>NZ_FOEF01000005.1 GCF_900110575.1 Amycolatopsis saalfeldensis | reverse complement strand
GCGACCGACACATCCCGGTAGACGATCGGGGTCCCCAGGACCTCGCTGAACGTCGCCGCCAGCTCGGTCAGCGTGAACGGTGCCCCACCGAGCTCATAGGTCGCCCCCAGGTGCCCCTCCTGCGTCAGCACCGCCACCGCCGCCGCGGCCAGATCCGCCCGCCCGGCCCCGCTGACCCGACCCTCGCGCCCACTGCCCAGCAACGCCCGGTACCGGGTGATCATCGGCAGCTGGTCGGTGTAGTTCTCCAGATACCAGCCATTGCGCAGGATCACGAACGGCACCCCGCTGCCCCGCAGATAGTCCTCGGTGCGGTGATGCTCGCCCGCGAGGGTCATCCGCGCGGTCGAGGCGTTGACCAGGCTGGTGTACACGACCCGGGACACCCCCGCCCGCACCGCCGCGTCGATCGCGGTGCGGGCATTCGCGAACCGCTCCCCGACCGTCGTCGTCGACACCAGCAACACCGCCTCCGCGCCCGCGAACGCCGCATCCAGCGTGCCCGGGTCGGCGAAATCCCCGCGCCGCACCGTGACCCCGCGCTGCGCGAGGCCGGCGAGGGCGCCGACGTCCCGGCCCGTGGCCACGAGCTGCGCCGGCGATGTCCCGGCGGCCAGGAGCTGCTCGACAACGAGCCCGCCGAGATGGCCCGAGGCTCCGGTGATGACAGTGGACATGAGGTTCCCTCCAAGACGGCCCGACGACCGAACATCGTCAGCTTCATTGACAATATAGTCAATGAAGCTGACCACGTCAAGGCCGTGCCGCACCCCACCCCGAGACGACCGGGCAGGCTTACCGCGCGTACGGGTCGGCGATCTCGCGCAACTGCTCCAGAATCTGCTGCAGCAACGCGAAATTACGGGTACCCAGATAGGCCTCCCACTCCGACAGGATCTCGCCCAGGGTCGCCCCGACCACCTCGACCGCCCGCCGGCCACGCTGCTCGATCACAATCAACCGCGCACGACCATCCACCGGATCCGGAACCCGGCGGACATAACCAAGCCGCTCCAGCTGATCAACCAGCACACCAGCACTTTGCTTACTCATCTGCGCCTGATCAGCCAGATCCGTCAAACGCGAACCCTCCGCGGCCACACGCTGAAACACCCGGCACTGCGCAAGGGTCCAGTCATCAAACCCCGCATCCTGCAGAGCCCGGAAAATCCGGTCCTCCATATACCGATACGGGATGAACAACGACATCCCCAGATCAATCCGCTGCTCGTCGTCCATACCGCCCAGTTCCATCACACTCTGATCCCGCGGGCTTACACCCTATGTCAACGCCGCCGATTGCCACGGACTCCGTCTTGACCGCGCGCCTCACAGCGACCCACGCACCGTCCGCCCCTCGACGCACCTGTCGTGGTTGCGGCCGGCGCCACCCCGTTGCCAATGTAGTAAGTTTATCTGACTATATGGGCACGGTCGCGGTCGACTATCGCGGGCACCGAGGACCGTCGCAGGGCATTCGTCGAAGCTGGATCAGACACCGGACTTCGCCGCGCAACAACATCGGCGCCACGGCATGCCGCTCGGGATGCAGATTCCCCACCGTTCCCACACCACCCAGCCCCGGACTTTCACGGCCGGGCGAGCTGCGCAAAAGAGGGCGAGCAGTCGTCATCCGCCGGGCAGTGATCGCTTACCCCTTCTCCCCTGCAAGTGGATGGCCTCTTCGACCTCGAGTGGCGCCGGCATTGTGACCAGTCCGATTGCCCGCGAGTGAACCAACAGAGCCGTTGCCGCGGCGCCCGTATGGCGACTTCTTGGGGTGTTATGGTCGCTCGCCGCTGAACGGAGGTTCTCATGCACAAGCTCGTGGTCCTGTACCCCAAGCCCGCCGATCCCGACCACTTCCGCGACTACTACGTGACCAACCACCTCCCCCTGGTCACGCAGATGCCCGGCCTGCTCGCGTGGCGCTACAGCTTCGACGTGACAACAACGCAGGGACAGCCGCCGTACTTCGCAATCTTCGAAGCCGAGTTCGCTGACGCCACGGCGATGACCGCGGCGAGGTCGTCTCCGCAAGGCCGCCAGGTGTCCGCCGACGTCGCCAACTACGCCACCGGTGGCGCGGTAGTCATCGACTATCCGGTACAGGACGGCATCGTCTGAGCCAGGATCCGGACGTCCTCGAAGAAGACCCGGAACGCACTCAAGCGCCTTGGCGACTAGCGCTGCTTTACTTCGCAGCTGTCACGACGACGAAAAGGCCGTCCACTCCACAGTGGACGGCCTTTGACGTGCGGTGGAGCTGAGGGGAATCGAACCCCTGACCTTCTCGATGCGAACGAGACGCGCTACCAACTGCGCTACAGCCCCTGGTAAAACTTGAGCCCTTACTTGGTGCTCGTAGAGCTTATCAGCGCGCTACGAGCACCTCGCGTCGGGGGTCACTCCCCGACGGCGCGGCGGTACGGGCCGGTCCCGGGCTCGTCGAGTTCCTCGAAGGCCGGGTCCTCGTCATCCAGGTCGACCACGACGGCCTGGCGGCGGATGCGGGACATCGGGGACGGCTTGCGCTCCACGATCTCGCGGCGTTGCGGGGCGACGACCTCGACGTCGTCCGGCTCGTCGCGCTCGGCGGCGGGGCGCGAGGCAGCGGGACGCGGGGCGGCCGGGCGTGCGGCCGGCTCCTCGTCGGCGATCGGGCGCTCGCCGGCGCGGCGCGGGGCCCGAGTGCTGCTGTAACGCGCCATCCGACGCTGCCGGATCTCGTCCTCGATGCGGACCTGGCGGCGCAGGTAGCCGAGGTAGCCGACGAGGACCACGTCCACAACAGCGTGCCCCCACCAGACGATGGGCAGCACGAAGCCCGCGAAGGCGGCCGAACCGGCGGCGACCACCAGCAGGATCACCACGATCCGCTGGCGGAAGGCGTACTTGGCCCGCGCGGCGATGTCCGCGGCTTCGGGATCGAACCCGCCTCGGCCTGGCCGGTAGCTCGCCCGGCGCTCGCGCACGGGCTCGTCCCGGACCGCCCGCGAGGGCTGCGGCAGTGGATCGGGCTCGAGCTCCTCGTCCTCGTCGAGGTCGGCGTCGAGCTCCGCCTCGAGTTCGGCGAGGTCTTCCTCCACCGAAGGCTTCGCACTTTCGGACATGGCGAACTCCTCCTGTCCCTCGTTGCGAGAGCTCCCGCTGCGCACGACCCGCGCGGCCAGCGCGGAGGTAGGCGTTCGCGCGACCTGCTGGCGCTTCCGGGCCACCATGGGCACGAGAACGACGAGCCATGCCGCGGCGAGCGCGACGATGATCACCGAACTGGGCATCCCCCGTCACCTCCCCCGATCCTCTGCTGTAGTCACGCTAGCCACAACAGTCACACAGGAGGCGCAGACTCGCCGACTTCGATCACGAAAAACCGCCACCGGATTAGGTGAATCTCACAGTATGTGGTAACGCGTGATCGGACCCCGACCCCTAGTCACCACGAAGGGTGACGGTCAGGGGTAGCCCGCGCGGCCCGCCGACACGAGGCGGGGCACGAGGCCGTCGCCGGTCTCCTCTTTCGTCACGGCGAAGCAGAGGTGGTCACGCCACGCGCCGGCCACGTCGAGGTAGCGCTCGAAGAGGCCCTCCTGCCGGTAACCGGCCTTGATCAGCACGCGCAAGCTGGCGTTGTTCTCGGGTCGCACAGTGGCCTCGAGACGGTGCAGCCCGGCGGCTTCGAAGGCGTGATCCGTCACGAGCGCGACGGCCGCCGTGGCCACTCCGCCACGCACGATTTCGGACGAAACCCAGTACCCGATCCAGGCCGAGCGCAGTGACGCGCGGATGACGTTACCCACCGTGATCTGGCCGGCGAACCTTCCGTCGACCGTGATCGTGAACGGCAGACACTGCCCGCGCCGCGCGAGCCCCCGAAGCGCCGCCCACTGCGAGGGCCACGACCAGAACGCGTTGCGGTCCGGCCACGGCCCGATGCCCGTCGGCTCCCACTGCTCCAGGTGCGCGCGGTCGCGCAGCCGGATGCGGCTCCACTCGCCCGCGTCGCGCAGGCGCACCGGGCGCACCTCGACGATCCCGGCCGGCACCCGGAGCCGTCCGGGCTTGCCCGGCCAGCCGGGATGCCGGCTCTCCACCGGGTAGGTCACGGCAGCCACCGATGAGCCCGTTACGCCCGCTGCGCGAGGAAGGTGACCTTGACCTGCTCGCCCGCCGCGACCTCGGTGAGGTCCTCGTCGACGTTGATCAGGCAGTTCGCCTCGGCGAGCGACGCCAGCAGGTGCGCCCCGGACGTGCCGAGCGGCTGGACCAGGTACTCACCGTTCGCCTCGTCGCGCAGAAGCTGCCCGCGCAGGTAGCCGCGCCGGCCCTTGGTCGACGTGATCGGCGAAAGCAGGCGCGCGCCGACGATCCGCCGGTGCGGGTTGCGGGTGCCGCGCGCGGCGCGGATCAGCGGCCGCACGAGCACCTCGAACACCACCAACGCGCTCATCGGGTTGCCCGGGATGAGGAACGTCGGCACCGAGTCCGGGCCGAGCCGGCCGAAGCCCTGCACCGAGCCCGGGTGCATGGCGACGCGCGTCATGTCGATGCGGCCGAGCTCGGACAGCGCGCCGTGCACCTCGTCACCGCTCATGCCGCCGGCACCGCCCGCGACCACCACGATCTCCGACATCAGCAGCCGGCCTTCGACGATCTCGCGCAGCCGCTTCGGGTCGCTCGACACGATGCCGACGCGGCTCACCTCGGCCCCGGCGTCGCGGGCGGCCGCGGCGAGCGCGTACGAGTTGACGTCGTAGACCTGCCCGACCGAAGGCGTGCGGTCGACGTCCACCAGCTCGTCGCCCACGGACACGATCGACACCCGCGGCCGCGGGTAGACCAGCACTTTCGCCCGGCCGACCGCCGCGAGCAGGCCGACCTGCGCGGAACCGATCGTGTCGCCCTTGCGCACGGCGACGTCGCCGATCTGCACGTCCTCGCCGGCGCGGCGCACGTAACCCGCCGACGGCACGGAACGGTGCACGCTGACCTTGGCCTGGTGGCCGTCGGTGTAAGCGGTGGGCACGACAGCGTCGGCGAGTGTGGGCAGCGGCGCGCCGGTGTCGACGCGCACCGCCTGGCCGGGCTGGAGCCGTCGCGGCTGCCGCGAGCCGGCCGGGATCTCCCCGACCACGGGCAGCTGCACCGGCTCGTCCCCGGCGGTGCGGACGTCGACGCTGCGGACCGCGTAGCCGTCCACCGCGGCCTGGTCGAACCCGGGCAGCGCGTGCTCCGCGACGACCTCTTCCGCGCAGAGCAAGCCCTGCGCCTCGGAGATCGCCACGCGCACGGGACGCGGGCGCACGGCCGCGTCCAGCGTCAGCGCGATCTGCGCGTCGACGGAGCGAAACTCCGCCGAAGCCTCGGCCGGCTCGGCGCTCTCGTCGGCCTTGGCCGCGTCGAGGGAATCCGTCATGGGCGTTCGGTCCCGATCCGTTCGGTCAGCCACGCCCGTAACGATGGCCCGTACTCGGGCGTTTCCAGCGCGAAATCGACGGCGGCGCGCAGGAAACCACCCGGATTCCCCAGGTCGTGCCGGCCGCCGCGGTGCACCACGATGTGCACGGGGTGCCCCTCGGCGATCAGCAGGGCCACGGCGTCGGTCAGCTGCAGCTCACCGCCGGCACCCGGCTCGATCCGCCGGATCGCGTCGAAGATCGCCCGGTCCAGCAGGTAGCGGCCGGCCGCGGCGTACGTCGACGGCGCGTCCTCCGGCTTCGGCTTCTCGACCATCCCGTGCACCTGTTTGACGTCGGGATCGTCGGTGTCGGAGACGTCGAAGACGCCGTACGGCGAGATCTGCTCCTTGGGGATGTCGAACGCGCAGAGGACGCTGCCGCCGTGCTTCGCGCGCACGGCGGACATGCGGTCCAGCACCCCGACGGGCAGCACCAGGTCGTCCGGCAGCAGCACGGCGACGGCGGTGTCCTCGTCCGTCAGGTTCGCCTCGGCCTGCGCGACGGCGTGGCCCAGCCCCAGCGCCTGCTCCTGGATGGCCACCTCGACGTCGAGCAGCTCCGTGGCGCGGCGGACCTTCTCCAGCAGCTCGGTCTTGCCCTTGTCCTCGAGCGTCTTCTCCAGCTCGGGCTGCGGCTCGAAGTACCTGACCACGGCGTCCTTGCCCGGCGAGGTGACGATCACCAGCCGTTTCGCCCCGGCCGCGGCGGCCTCCGAAGCGACGAGCTCGATCCCCGGGGTGTCCACCACGGGCAGCAGCTCTTTCGGCACGGCCTTGGTGGTCGGCAGGAATCGCGTGCCGAGTCCGGCGGCAGGCACGATGGCGGTTCTGAACGTCTGGGTGGATGCGGCGCCCGTCATGGGCGCAAAGCCTAACCTGGTCGCATGCGGGCGCCGGGCAATGAGCACCTGAGCAAGGCGGAGTGGCGCAAGCGGATTCTCCGGGCGCGCGCTTCGCTGAGCCATTCGGAGCACGCCGAGGAGGCGGCCGCGCTGGCCGAGGCGGCGTCCTCGGTGGCCACTGCGACCGTCTGCGCGTACCTGCCCTTCGGCACCGAACCGGGCTCCGTCTCACTGCTGGATGCCCTGGTCAGAGCCGGTTCTCGCGTGCTGCTGCCGGTGATCCCCAACGCCCCCGGCCCCCTCGATTGGGCGGTCTACACCGGTGCCGGGGAGCTGGTCCCGGGGCGGCTTCGCGGCGTTCGCGAACCGTCCGGAGCCCGGCTCGGCGTCGAGGCGGTGGGAGCGGCGGAAGTCACCCTCGTGCCCGCGCTCGGCGTGGACCACCGGGGCGTCCGGCTGGGCCGCGGCGCCGGCTACTACGACCGTTCGCTGGTCTTCGCGGCCCCGAGCGCGTCGCTGCTGGCCGTCGTCCGAGCCGCTGAGCTGGTGGAACGCCTCCCTGGCCAGGCGCACGACGTGCCGATGCACGGGGCGCTGACCCCGGCCGGCCTGATCCGGCTGCCCCGGTGTGAGGCGCCGGACAGCGTCGAGCCAGGTCCAGACCTTTAAAATAGAGAGGGGAACGCCTCACGGCGGCCGGCGTTACCTTCGTCACGTCCTCGCTGCGCCGCCCGGGGCATCCGGGCGCGGAACAGGCACGGAGCGCCAACCCGCGCGAACGGTCCGCACGACGGGTCGATACCACGTTTGACCAGCGCGGGAATACGCCGGTACCGTTTATTGCTAGCACTCTCGTCGGACGAGTGCCAGCGCATGGAGGAGCACCAGTGCCCACGTATCAGTACGCCTGCAAGGAATGCGACCACCGGTTCGAAGCAGTGCAGTCCTTTTCCGATGCGAGCCTGACGGTCTGCCCCCAGTGCTCCGGCCCGCTGCGCAAGGTCTTCAGCTCGGTGGGCGTCGTCTTCAAGGGCAGCGGCTTCTACCGCACCGACTCCCGCGAGGCCGCCAAGTCGAGCACCTCGGCCACGCCGACGAAGAGCGAGGGCAAGTCGGAGACCAAGTCCGAATCGAAGTCCGAGTCGAAGCCGTCGGCCAAGTCGTCTTCGGACAGCGGCAGCTCCTCCCCATCGTCCTCCTCGGGTACGACGAAAACGGCTGCCGCCGCTTCCTGATCCCCGGTTTGTCCACACGGGGGTAGTTGTCCACAGATCGCGGATCCGCCCCTTTCGGCAGGCCGTCCAGCGTCCCTAACGTCGGTTTCGTGCAGCACCACGCCGCACGAGGAACCGACGAGGGGACGACCGTGGACACCTTGCTCAGCCGCCTTCCCGCGCTGCCCGATCTGAGCCGGCTGCGCGGCCGCCGGGCCCGGCTCGTGCGCCGCTGGCTCGCCGCGGCCCTGCTGCTGGCCGGCTCGCTCCTCTTGATCCACCCCGCCTCCGCCCGTGGCGCACCCGGCACCGCCACGGTCGTCTCCGCCCGCGATCTGCCCGCGGGCGCCACCCTGCGCGCCGCCGACCTCCGGCTCGCCGACCTGCCGGACCGGATCCGGCCCACCGGAGCGCTCGGCCGCATCGACGAGGCCGCCGGCCGGCTGCTGTCCGGCGCCGCGCGAGCCGGGGAACCCCTCACCGACGCCCGAGTCCTCGGCATCCCCGGCACGGGTGAGTCCGGCCGGGCGGCCGTGCCCGTCCGGCTCGCCGACGCGGGCGTCGCGGACCTGCTCCGGCCCGGCCAGCACGTCGACGTCGTCGCGGCGCCAGACGCTCTGCATCCGGCATCTGTGCTGGCCGAGGACGTAAGCGTGGTCACCGTCAGCCGCCCGGAGGCCGGCGGCGGGCGAGTGCTGGGGCCGTCCGACAAGGGCCCGCTGGTCCTGCTCTCACTCCCCGTGAGCGTGGCGACACAGGTGGCTGCTACTTCGCTGGAGCGACCCGTTACGGTTACTCTCCGCTAACCCGTTTCGGTTCCAGCGGGCGACGCCGTCCCCACCGAAGTGAGCGGCCGGATCCCGCCCCCAGCTTGAGGAGTGACAGTGCTGAAAGGCTTCAAGGACTTCCTGATGCGCGGCAACGTCGTGGACCTCGCGGTCGCGGTGGTCATCGGCGCCGCGTTCACCTCGATCGTCACGGCGTTCACGACCGGCCTGATCAAACCGCTGATCAACGCCATCGGCGGCAGTGACGCGGCGCAGGGCCTCGGCTTCAAGATCCTGGGCGCGAACCCGTCCACGTTCATGGACTTCGGCGGCGTGATCAACGCGGCGATCAACTTCGTGATCGTGGCGGCGGTCGTCTACTTCCTGATCGTGCTGCCGGTCAAGCACCTGCAGGAGCGGCGCAAGCGCGGCCAGGAGCCCGGCCCGGCCGAGCCGACCGACGTGGAGCTGCTGATCGAGATCCGCGACCTGCTGCGGGCACAGGCGACCGGCAAGAACGGCAGCTGAGGGTCACCGGTCGTGATGCGGCGGCCGGTTCTCGAGGTACCAGGAGTCCGGGGTTTCCCGGGCCTGGCCTCCCTCGTCCCGCTCGTCGGAGGTCGTCTCGGGCAGCACGTCGCCGAAGATCTCGTCGATCCGGCGGCGGGCGGCCTCGGCGTCCCGTCGATCGTCACGCGGCATGGGTCCATCGTCCCACCCGCTGTTTGACAACTGCAGAGAGATACGGCTCTAGACCTCTTCGAGGCCGGAGAGCTCGTCGATCACGTGCGGCACGAGCGAGGAGAGCGTGGCCATGCCGTCGCGCACCGCGGCGCGCGAGCCGGCCAGGTTGACCACGAGCGTGCTGCCGGACACGCCGGCGAGGCCGCGGGAGATCCCGGCGTCGACCGCGCCCGCAGCGAGGCCGGACGCGCGCAGCGCCTCGCCGATGCCGGGGATCGGCCGGTCGAGCACGCCGGAGGTGGCGTCGGGGGTGCGGTCGCGCGGCGAAACGCCGGTGCCGCCGACGGTGATCACCAGGTCGGCGCCACCGATCACGGCCGTGTTGAGCGCGTTGCGGATGCCGGCGGTCTCGGCTTCGACCACCACCACGCCGTCGACGATGAAGCCGGCCTCTTCGAGCAGCTCCGTGACGAGCGGTCCGGTGTTGTCCTCGTGCTCCCCGTGGGCGACCCGGTCGTCCACGATCACCACGAGGGCTCGGCCCAGCCGCTGTGCGCTCCGTTCCATGCCGACACCGTATCCGGTGAAGGCACCTCTCCGCCGCCGCGGGGCCGGTCATTTCTGACGATTCGGTGACGTGGTCCGGTTCGGCCGCGCGCGAGGCCGGTGGTTCGCCCTAACGTCAGGCGGGTGCGCGTACTGATCACCGGCGGGGCCGGGTTCATCGGCTCCCACATCGCCGACCAGCTGGCCGATTCGGGCGACGAGGTCGTGGTGCTGGACAGCCTGCTGCCCACCGCCCACGGCTCCACCGTGCCACCGGGCTACACCGGGCGGCACCGGTTCCTGCGCGGTGACGTCACCGACCCGGAGCTGGTGGCCGAGCTCCTCGACGGCGTCGACGCGGTCTGTCACCAGGCCGCGGTGGTCGGGCACGGCATCGACCCGTCCGACGCGCCGTCGTACGCGTTGAACAACGACTACGGCACGGCGGTGCTGCTGGCCGGCATGCACGCGGCCGGGGTGCGCAAGCTCGTGCTCGCGTCGTCGATGGTGGTCTACGGCGAGGGCCGGTACGAGTGCCCGGAGCACGGGATCGTGCCGCCGTCGCCCCGTCGTCAGTCCGATGTGGACGCAGGCCGGTTCGAGCCGGCCTGCGGGGAATGCGGCGCGGAACTCGGCTGGCGGCTGGTGCCGGAAGACGCGCCGCTGATGCCCAGGAGTACTTACGCGGCAACGAAACTGGCGCAGGAGCACCTCGCGGGCGCGTGGGCGCGCCAGACCGGCGGCACGGTCTGGGCGATGCGCTACCACAACGTCTACGGCCCGCGGATGCCGCAGAACACGCCGTACGCCGGGGTGGCTTCGCTGTTCCGCTCGTCGCTGGTCCGAGGTGAGGCGCCGACCGTGCTCGAGGACGGAAGGCAGCAGCGGGACTTCGTGCACGTCCACGACGTGGCCCGGGCGAATGTCCTCGCGTTGCGCACCGAAGGCGCGGAAGGCGAAATCACGCCGCTGAATGTCTGTTCCGGACAGCCGCACACCGTCGGTGAACTGGCGGCGGAACTGGCCCGCGCCTGTGCCGGACCGGCGCCGCGGATCGCCGGCGGAGCGCGGCCGGCGGACGTCCGGCACGTGGTCGCCGACCCGGCCCTGGCGCGCGAACTGCTGGGCTTCACGGCCGAAACCTCGTTCGAGGAAGGCATAACCGCCTTCGCGACCGCGGAGCTGCGCGCGCCCGTCGGCGGTTGAGACGAAGGTCACTTCCCGGAATCAAATCGGGCGCGCGGGTCTTGGTGCAGGGCATGCGGTCCATCGAGATGGGGAACATCGAGATCCATGCGCTGGCCGACGGCCGGATCCGGCTGCCGACGACCTTCTTCCCGGGACTCGACGTCGGGCGGCACCCCGACGTCGTCGCGCCGGACGGCACGGTCCACGTGCCCACGGGCGCGTACCTGGTCCGCGGCGGCGGGCGGACGATCCTGGTCGACGCCGGGCTCGGCCCGCGGGAAATCGGCTTCGCCGAAGGCGTTCAGCCCGACGACGGCGACATGGGCGCGGGCGGCGGGCTGCCGCTGGCCCTGAACGAGGCCGGGGTCAGCCCCGCGGACGTCGACACCCTCCTGCTGACGCACCTGCACTCCGACCACGTCGGCTGGGTAGCCCCGCACGGGGTGCCGTACTTCCCGAACGCCGAGGTGCGCTACGGCGAGGCCGACTGGGCGGAGGTGGTCGAGCCGGCCGGGCGGCACGACTGGGCGCGAATCGGCCTGGAAGCCGTGCGCGCCAACGGAAAGCTGCGCCCGTTGCGCGGCGACGTGGAGCTCGCGCCGGGCATCACCGCCCGCCACGCTCCCGGGCACACGCCGGGCCACTACGTGCTGGACATCGTCTCCGAGGGGCGTCGCGCGGTGCTGCTGGGCGACGTCCTGCACACGCCGGCCCAGCTGGCCGATTCCGGCATCCGCTCCAGCGCCGACACCGACCCTTCGCTCGCGCACTTCACGCGCCAGCGGTGGCTTCGCGAGGTCGAGGGCACCGAAACGGTCATCGCGCCGGCGCACTTCCCCGGCATGCAGTTCTTCCGGGTGAGCGCCGATCGGGTGGCCCAGCCGGTGTCCGCGGTCTCCGCCGGCTGAGGACGGTTCGCCGGCGGCCGGTCGGGGGCCGCCGAACAACCGTCCTCAGTGGACGGATTCAGGAGACGGCCAGCGGCAGCCGGACCTCGAACCGGCAGCCGGGACCGTGGTTGTGCACGCCGATGTGGCCGCGGTGAGCCTCCACGAGGCCCTTCGCGATCGCCAGTCCGAGCCCGCCGCCGGAGGTGGTGCCGCTGCGTTCGGGGGTGCGGGCCTGGGTGCCGCGGAAGGCGACGTCGAAGACCCGGCCGATCTCGTCGTCCGGGATGCCGCCGCAGGAGTCGTCCACGGCGAGCAGGGCCTGGTCCCCGTCGATGTCGATCTGGACGGCGACCGTGCCGTCGGGCGGGGTGTGGCGGATGGCGTTGGAGACGAGGTTGCGCACGATCCGCGCGAGTTCCGGGTCGCTGCCGGAGACCACGGGCCAGGCCTCGCCGTTCTCCAGCACCCGCACGCGCTTGCGCTCGGCCACCGGCGACTGCGCGGCGACGGCGTCGCTCACCACGTCTCGCAGCGGCACGGCCGACATGGTCAGCCGCAACGCGCCGGCGGTGATGCGGGACAGCTCGAAGAGGTCGCCGACCATGCCCGAGAGCCGGGTGCTCTCGCCGCTGATGCGCTGCGCGTAGTCCGCGACCTCGCTGCGTTCGCAGACCACGCCGTCCGCGAGGGCTTCGGCCATGGCCTGGATCCCGGCCAGCGGGCTGCGCAGGTCGTGGCTGATCCAGGCGACCAGCTCGCGCCGCGACTGCTCGGCCGCGCGCTCGCGTTCCCGGGCCTCACGCTCCCAGACGCTGCGGCGCGCGATCGCGCGGCCGAGGACGATCGCCGCGGGCACGGTGACCAGGGCGACCAGCAGGCAGACGAGCAGCATCGTCGTCAGGGCCGGGGTGAACATGAACCCGCTGATGCCGAGCACCCCGGCGAGCGTGGTGACCACCGGGGTCAGCACGAGCACCGTCATGGTGCTGGCGAGCGAGCGCCGGCGCAGCAGATACAGCGCCAGCCCGCCGAGCGCCGCGACGGGAAGCGCGAACAACAGCGCGAACGGGAGGATGTGCAGGACATGGTCGAGCATTTCCCGGAACGACTCACTGGATTCGATCATCACTGACCTCGGTCATAGCGGTAGCCGACGCCCCAGACGGTGGCGACCCTGGCCGGCTTGGCCGGATCGCGTTCGATCTTCTCGCGCAACCGTCGCACGTGGACGGTCACCGTGGACTGGTCGCCGAAGTCCCAGCCCCACACCTTCTCCAGCAGGTCGGCACGGGAGAACGCGACGCCGGGGTGAGCGAGGAAAAACGCGAGCAGGTCGAACTCCCGGGTGGTGAGCGGGAGCTCGGCGCCGGCCAGCGTCGCCTGGCGGGCGGTCATCTGCAGGCGCAGGTCGCCGTCCACCAGTTCCGCCGCGGGCGGCACGGGCCGCGGCATCCGGGCGCGGCGCAGCACGGAGGCGACGCGCAGCGCGAGTTCCTTGGGGCTGAAGGGTTTCGTGACGTAGTCGTCGGCGCCGAGCTGGAGTCCGGCGATCCGGTTCTCCTCCTCGCCCAACGCGGTCAGCATCACGATCGGCACCTGGCTGACCTGCCGCAGCCGGCGGCACACCTCGAGGCCGTTGATGCCCGGCATCATCACGTCGAGCACCACGAGGTCGGGCTCGCGCCGGGCGAACAGCGCCAAGCCCGCGGCACCGTCACCCGCCACGTCGACGGTGAAGCCGGCGACCTCGAGATAACGGCGCACGACGTCGCGCACCGTCTCGTCGTCGTCGACCACCAGAACGCGGCCGGCCTGGTCCTCCATCCCTCACCTCACCAGTTCGTCAGCAGGATGTGGTTCACCGCGAGCGCGGTCACGGCCTGCGCGGCGAGCCACCAGCGGCGGCCCCGGACCGGCAGCAGCGCGGTCATCGGCAGCAACCACACAGCGAACGGTAGCCAGATCCGCTCGGTCTCGGCCTTGGACAGGCCGGAGAGATCCGCGAACAGGATGGTGACCAGCGCCGCGACGCCGATCAGCAGCAGCGGATCACGCAGCAGCTCGCGGCGGGGCTTGGTCAGGAACGCGCCGGCCACGCCGCGGCGGGCGGCGGCGATCACGGCGGGCCCGGCCGCGACGGCGACCGCGGCGAGGTCGGCCCAGACCCAGTACGAGTACGGGCGGACCAGCGCGACGCCCTGGTAGTAGCGCTCGACCACGAGGTGGTAGCCGTCCAGCCACCAGAAGCCGGCCAGCGCGAAGACGGCGACCACCGCGAGGGCTCCGACGATGGCCAGTGCGGCGGCCCGCCACTGCCGGCCGACGAACGCGACGGCGAGCGCGACCAGGCCCAGCAGCACCAGGCCGTAGGACAGGAAGATGCCGAAGCCGAGCAGCACCCCGGCGCCGAGCCCGACGGCCACCGCGTAGCCGCGGCGGTGCTCGAAAGCCTTGGCGGACAAGGCGAGCAGAGCGATGCCGGAGGCCGTGACGCCCGCGAACATCCCGTCTCCGGAGACGCCGATCCACACCGCGCCGGGAAAGAGGATGGCGAACGGCAGCACCACACGCGCGGCGTCCGGCCGGCCCAGCAGCGCGACCGTGGCCGGCACCGCGACCGCGGTCAGCGCACCGATCAGCACGACGGCCGTCGCCGCCCACGCCCCGCCGGGCAGCCCGAGGCGGTCGAGCCAGACGAACACGAGGGTGGCGCCCGGCGGGTGCCCGGACACGTGGGTGGTCCAGGAGTTCGGCTGGAAGTCGAGGATCCGGGAGGAGAACTCGTGCAGGAACCGCGGGATGTCGGTGATGCCGGGGACCTCGTGCAGGTACTCCTGCGGCGTGGTGAGCCGTTCGGTGAAGCCGCGGGACCAGCCGTCGACCATCGCTAGGGCGAAGATCCAGGCGAGTGCCGTCGCGTACCCGGCGACCAGGGCGCGCCGCCAGGACAGGCGCGTCACCACGGTCGGGCCCCAGAGCACGGTCGCGGCGGCGATCAGCACGGCGAACACCGAGCCCGGGCCGACGTGCGGCAGCCAGAGGGCGAACAGGGGCGGGGTCGACGCGTAGATCACCACCCCGGAGTTCGGGCGGTTGTAGTACAAGCCGACTGCCGCGGCCGCGGCGACGAGCACCACGGCCGCCCCGACCGCGACCAGGTCGGGGCGCAGGCCGCGACTGGTGCGGGCGGGGGGTTCGGGCGCGCGCGGCTCAGCGAGCCGAGCGGCTGGAGTCGACTCGCTCATCGCCGGAAGGGTAACGCCGCGGGGCCCGGCGCGCGCAGTCTGGCGGCCAGCCGTGAGAACTCGGTAAGAACTCGTCACCTGTTGGGTTAGTGTCAGGAATCCGTAAGCAGCGTAAGGCTTCTGGACCATCCACTGCGGACTTACGGTACACCTTGTGATCGATCTTCAGGTAGACGTCGTACTCCCCTGCCTCGACGAGGCGGGGGCCCTGCCGGGTGTGCTGGCCGCCTTGCCGCCCGGATACCGCGCGATCGTGGTCGACAACGGCTCGAGCGACGGCTCCCCCGAGGTGGCCGCCGGTCTCGGCGCGAAGGTCGTCAACGAGCCGAGGCGTGGCTACGGCGCCGCGGTGCACACCGGTCTCGAAGCCGCCACCACCGACATCGTCTGCTTCGCCGACGCGGACGGCTCGCTCGACCTGGCCGACCTGCCACGGCTGGTGGCCGCGGTCCGCGAAGGCGCCGATCTGGCCGTCGGCCGCCGGGTGCCGACGCACCGCGGCGTCTGGCCGTGGCATGCGAGGGCGGGGAACGCGGTGCTGTCGCTGTTGCTGCGCAGCCGTGGGCTGCCGGTGCGCGACATCGCGCCGCTGCGTGCGGTGCGACGCCGGGCGCTGCTCGACCTCGACGTCACCGATCGCGCCTTCGGCTATCCGCTCGAACTGCTGATCAAGGCACAGCGGGCGGACTGGCAGGTGTGGGAGTCCGATGTCAGTTACGGCGAACGGGCGAAGGGCACCAAGTCGAAGGTGTCGGGTTCGCTGCGGGGCACGCTGCGCGCGATCCGCGACTTCGGGAAGGTGCTGGCCCGATGAGCGCGCGGTTCTGCCTGCTGGTGGTGGCGAAGGCGCCGGTCCCGGGATTCGCGAAGACCCGACTGTGCCCGCCCGCTACGCCGGAGCAGGCGGCGGAGATCGCGGCGGCGGCGTTGCTCGACACGCTTGATGCCGTGTCCGCCACTCCCGGCGCGGTTCCGGTGGTCGCGATGACCGGCGACCTCGGCGCGGCCACCCGCGGCGCGGAGATCGGCCAGGCGTTGCGCGGGGCGACCGTGATCGCCCAGCGCGGCTGGGATTTCGGCGCCCGGCTCGCGAACGCGCACGCGGACACGGCCGCGGTGCACGCCGGCCTGCCCGTGCTGCAGATCGGCATGGACACCCCGCAGGTCACGCCGGACCTGCTGGCGTCGGCCATCGAACCCGTCCTGGCCGGCACGCACGACGCCGTGCTGGGCGGGGCCGAGGACGGGGGCTGGTGGGCGCTCGGGCTCCGGGATCCGCGCCACGCGGAGGTGCTGGCGCAGGTGCCGATGTCGCAGGACGACACCGGCGAGCTGACGCGCCGCGCCCTGACCTCCGCGGGGCTGAAGCCGGGAACGGTGGCCGTACTGTCCGATGTGGACACAATGGCCGATGCCGGGCGAGTCGCGGCGGTGCGGCCGGGCAGCCGGTTCGCCCGGGCGGTCGGGGCCGTGGCGGAGGCGGTGACCGTCCGATGACCGCGCAGTTGGCGCCTCTCGGCCAGGAGTTCGACCAGGGGCTGCTCGGCAGGCAGTGCTGGCTGGAGCTGAAGAACGGCGACCGCATCGAGCTGCCGGTCGAGCGCTGGACGGACGGCTGCGTGCAGGGCGACACCGTGCTGCTCGACGGGTGTGCCGGCCCGACACTCGACATCGGCTGCGGCCCGGGACGGCTCACCACGGCTCTGGCCGAGCGCGGCGTCGCGGCGCTGGGCGTGGACAGCTCGCCGACGGCCGTCCGGTTGACGCACCAGCGCGGCGGCATAGCGTTGCTGCGCAACGTCTTCGACCGGCTTCCGGGCGAGGGCCGTTGGCACCACGCGCTGCTGGCGGACGGCAACATCGGCATCGGCGGTGACCCCGTCGCGCTGCTGCGCCGGATCGGCGACCTGCTCGCCCCCGGCGGCGACGCGATGGTCGAACTGGACCCGCCCGGACAGGGCCTGCGACACGACCGCGTCCGGCTCCACCCGAACCCCGCCGGAACCTGGTTCACCTGGGCCTGGGTCGGCGCGGACGCGATCGCGGAGGTCGCCGCCCGGGCCGGCTTCCGGGTGGCCTGGACGACGAGCCGAGGTCACCGCTGGTTCGCGCGGCTGGAGCGGTCGTGAACAACGAAGACACCCCCGACTCTCAACCGCAGGCACCGGACTCGACGGTGGATGCCGAGCCAACCGCGGCCGACACCGCCCCAGTCTCCGAGGACACGTCGAAGGGCGGCGCACCAACGCCGGGCAGCGAACTGGAGCCGGCTGAATCGACCGCCACCTCGGAAACCGAGGCCACCGCCGAATCGACTGTTGCACCGGAGAATCCGGCTACAGCAGCCGAAACAGCCAGGCCAGAGCCGGTCCCCACAGCGGAGCCCCCGACCACAGCCGAAACCGCCGCTGTGCCACTGCCAGCCGCAACGGTGGAATCGGCTGCCTCGACGGCGCCGAGTGCCACATCGGGGCCGGCCGCGGAATCAGGTGCGGCACCGGAATCGAGCAGTGCGCCCGGGTCGGTCGCCGTGCTGGCCAAGCCGCGGGCGCGCGATCGGATCGCCGAGGTTCGGGCGCGGCTGGACGAGCGGATCGAGAAGCTGCCGATTCCCGAGGAGAAGCAGTTCAAGGCCGCGGCGCACAACGAGCGGGTGACGGCGCGGATCGGGCTGATGCTGGCCGTCACGTTCACCGTCTGCTTCATCACCGGCCTGCTCAGCCATCTCATCCAGCATCCGCCGGAGTGGTTCTTCTGGCCCAGCCGGCCGATCTGGCTGTACCGGGTGACGCAGGGCGCGCACGTGATCTCGGGCGTCGCGTCGATTCCGTTGCTGCTGGCGAAGTTGTGGAGTGTGTTCCCGAAGCTGTTCGGGCGGCCCGTCGTGCGGTCGTTGCCGCACGCGCTGGAGCGGCTCTCGATCCTGGTGCTGTCCGGGTCCGCGTTCTTCGAGCTGAGCACGGGGCTGCTGAACGTCGCGCAGAACTACCCGTGGGGCTTCTACTTTCCCCAGGTGCACTACGCGGTGGCGTGGCTGGCGATCGGGTCGATCCTGGTGCACATCGCGGTGAAGCTGCCGGTCGTGCGGCGGGCGCTGACCCGGGAGCTGCCGGCCGGAGCGGGAACGACCAGCCACCCCGAAACCGCCGACCACTCCGAGACCACCGACCGGCCGGAGACCGCCGACCGCCTGGAGACCGCCGGCCGGCCGGATGGCCTGTCCCGCCGTGGTTTCCTGCGCACCACCTGGATCGCGACCGGGGTGGCTGTGGTCGCGACGGCGGGGGCCACCGTTCCGTTGCTGCGCAACGTCTCCGGCCTGTCCTGGAAGACGGGCAAAGGCACGCAGGGCCTCCCGGTGAACCGCACCGCCGTCGCGGCCGGCGTGACGCGGACGGCTCGGGACGCGGCGTGGCGGCTGTCTGTCGTCACGGCCGCGGGCACGAAGAAGTTCTCCCTCGAGGAGCTTCGCGCGCTGCCGCAAACGACCGTCATGCTGCCGATCGCCTGTGTCGAAGGGTGGAGCCAGTCCGCGGTCTGGCGGGGCATCACCGTGCCCTCGCTGCTGCAGGCCGTGGGCAGCCGGCCGGGGGTGGACCTGCGGGTGTCCTCGCTCGAGAAGAACGGGCTCTACAACGTCAGCATGCTTCCCGGCGAGCACACCAGTGACAACGACACGCTGCTGGCCCTGGAGCTGAACGGCGAGGTGCTCGACATCGACCACGGGTTCCCCTGCCGGATCATCGCGCCCAGCCGGCCCGGGGTGCTGCAGACCAAGTGGGTCTCGAAGCTGGAGGTGCTGTGAAAGCGATCCGGATCCTGCTCGCGCTGGGCGGGCTCGCCGCGCTGGGCTTCGGGGTGTCGCTGTTCCTGGACTACGCGCTGCCGTTGCGGCCGGACGTCTTCAAGACGCTCGTCTGGCTCGTCGGGGCGCCGGTGTTCCACGACGCCGTGATCGCGCCCGTGGTCGGCGTCGGCGGGCTGTTGCTCAGCCGGGTGGTGCCCGTCGTGTGGAAGGCCCCCGTGATGGCCGGGACCGTCCTGACCGCCGTGCTCGGCATCCTCGCGTTCCCGCTGCTCTGGCGGACCTACGGCACGGCGCCGGAACCGGGTCTGCACGACGGGAACACCTGGCGGGGCCTGCTCGTCACGCTCGCGGTGGTCTGGGCCCTGGTGGTGCTGACCGGTGTCGTCCGCACCATCGCCGGGGGCGGGGGCAAAAACCGGAGGCCTTCCCGTACCGCCTCCGACTCGGTACGGAAAGACCTCCGTGGGGCGTGAGGTGCCCACGCCCCACCAGCCCCAAACGTGAAATGCCCACAAATCTTCCGGGGCGAAAGAAACCGCTGGTCAGCGACTTCACCAGGGCGGAAAAACGGCCACGCGCGACCGGCGTCGAAAGCTCGGTCGCGCGTGGCCTGCAAAGGTTCGGCCCCTGTCCAGGGGGTCGAGCCTGGCTGGTCTCGGCCGCGGCTCGGCGGCCGAGCGATCTAGTTGGACGGCACGGGCTGGCCGCCCAGGGTCACCGGCACCGTGCGGCCGTCGGAGAGGGTGAAGGTCACCTTCTCGTCCGGGGCGCGGGTGCGGATGGCCGCGATCAGCGTGTTGGCGCTGTCGATGGTGCGGTCCTCGATCTTGGTGACCACGTCACCGGACTTGAGGCCGGCCTTCTCGGCGGGGCTGCCCGGGGTGATGTCGCCCAGCTGGGCGCCGCCGTTCTGGGCGTCCTGCACCTTGGCGCCGATGTAGGTCTGGGTGGCGTGGCCGGTCTTGATGATGTCGTCGGCGGTGCGGCGGGCCTGGTCGATCGGGATGGCGAAGCCGATGCCGACGTTGCCGCCCTGCTGGCTGCCGCCCTGGCCGCCCTGGCCGGACTGCGGGCTGTAGATCGCCGAGTTGATCCCGATGACCTGGCCGTTCATGTTCGCCAGCGGGCCGCCGGAGTTGCCCGGGTTGATCGCCGCGTCGGTCTGGACGGCGTCCATCACCGTGGTCTGGTCGGTCTGGTCGCCGCCCGCCTGCACCGGCCGGTGCAGCGAGCTCACGATGCCGGACGTGACGGTGCCGGCCAGCTCGAACGGCGAGCCGATGGCCACCACCGGCTGGCCGACCTTGAGGTCGTCCGAGCGGCCGAGCTCGACCGGGGTGAGCCCGTTGACCCCGCCGACCTTCACCACGGCGATGTCCGTGGTCGGGTCGCGGCCCACCACCTGGGCGGTCGCCTTCTTGCCGTCCTGGAACACGGCCTGGATCTGGCCGCCGTTCGCGGCGACCTCGACCACGTGGTTGTTGGTCAGGATGTAGCCGTCGGTGCTGAGGATGAAGCCGGAGCCCTCACCCGCGGCGGTGCGGCCGGAGACCTGCAGCTCGACCACGCTCGGCGAGAGCTTCTGCGCCACCGACTCGATTGACCCGGCCGGCGCGTTTCCGGTCTGCTGGGCCGGTTTCGGCTGGTCGAGCGCGTTCACCGTGGGGCCGGAAGAGCCGCCCGTCAGGTATCCGACGGTGCCGCCCGCCACGCCGCCGATCACCAGCGCGATCGCGGCGACACCGGCCAGCAGCCGGCCGGGGCCGGACTTCTTGGGCTGCGCCGGGGCCGCGGCGTAGATCGAGGTGTTCGGCGGCTGGGCGCCCGAAGCCGCGTACGGGTTCGTGGGCTGCGCCGTGCCACCGGTCGGCGGGTACGGGTTGTACTGGGCCTGCGTCTGACCGGTCTGGGGCTGGCCCGGCGGAACCTGGGGCTGGGCCGGCTGCCCCGGCTGGACCTGGGGACCGGCCTGCGCGCCTTGGGGTGACCACGGGCTCGGCGCGCCGTACACCGCGTCGCCACCAGTGGGCGCGGGGTAGGTCGGCTCGGCCGGAGCCTGGTACGGGTTGGGTTCGCCCGAAGCGGGCGGGGTACCGGGTGACTGGCTCCAGGCCGCCTGGCCCTCGGTGCCCGGCTGGGCACCCGGGTTCTGGCGACCCGCCGCGGAGTCCGGCGCGTGGGGGTCGTTCTCGGTCATGTCCTTCACCTAAGCGGGTGGGCCTGAGAGGTTCCTGAGCCGAACCTGTGTTTCGGAGATGAGTCTGCCACCCCGGTGCCCGCTCAGCCCGCCGCGCGCAGCCGTTCCGCGATCTGCTCCGGCGTCGCGTCGTTGATCCACACGGCCATGCCCGACTCCGAGCCGGCCAGGTACTTCAGCTTGTCCTTCGAGCGCAGCACGGAGAACAGCTCGAGGTGCAGCCAGCCCAGGTCGCGGTCGCGGTGCACCGGCGCCTGGTGCCAGCCCGCGATGTAGGGCAACGGGCGGCCGTAAAGGGCTTCGCAGCGGCGGAGCACGTCGAGGTACACGCGCGAGAAGTCGTCACGCTCCTCGGCGGTCAGCGAAGGGATGTCGGGCACCTGCCGGTGCGCCACGATCTGGATGTGCACCGGCCAGCGCGCGGCGGGCGGCACGAACGCGGTCCAGTGCTCACCGGAGGCGATCACCCGGGCGCCGGACTTCTGCTCCGCCGCCAGCACGTCGCCCATCACCGGGCGGCCGTGCTCCTGGGCGTACGCGCGCGCGACGTCCAGCATCCGCTCGGTCTTCGGCGTGACGAACGGGTAGCCGTAGATCTGGCCGTGCGGGTGGGAGAGCGTCACGCCGATCTCCTCGCCGCGGTTCTCGAACGGGAAGACCTGCTCGACGCCCGGGGTCTCGCCCAGCGCCGTGGTGCGGTCGGCCCACGCGTCGACGACCAGGCGCACCTGTTCGGGGCTCAGCCTCGAGAACGCGCCGTCGTGGTTGCTGGTGAAGCAGACGACCTCGCAGCGGCCGCGGCCGGGCGCCGTCGGCACCAGGCCCAGACCGTCCACACTGGACGGCTCGCCGGAGACGTTCTGGGAGAACGACGGGAAGCGGTTCTCGAAGACGACCACGTCGTAGTCGGCCTCGGGGACCTCGCTCGGCTTGCCGGGCCGCGTCGGGCACAGCGGGCAGAGGTCGGCGGGCGGCTTGTACGTGCGGGTCTGGCGGTGCGCCGCCATCGCGACCCACTCGCGGGTCAGCGGGTCGAGGCGGATCTCCGACGCGGCGGCCACCGGCGGGAGGTCCCGGGTGTCCTCGGCGACGCGCTCGGGCGCGCCGGGCTGGTCGAAGTAGATGATCTCCCGGCCGTCGGCCAGGTGTCGCAAAGTGCGCTTCACGCTTCTTCAGCCTCGAAACTCTCCGCCGTCTCGGCGATCATGACTTCTCCTGCGCGTTCGGCGAGGGTCTCCCTCGCGGAATCGGAAAGGCCGTCGTCGGTGACCACCACGTGCGCCTCGTCGAGGTCGGCGATGGTCGAGATGCCGACGGTGCCCCACTTGGTGTGGTCGGCGAGCACCACGAGCTTGCGGCCGGCTTCGACCAGCGCGCGGTCGGTCTCGCTCTCGGTGAGGTTCGGCGTGGTGAAGCCCGCGCCCTCGGCCATGCCGTGCACCCCGAGGAAGACCAGGTCGAGGTGCAGCGAGCGCAGGCTGTGCACGGCGACGGGGCCGACGAGCGCGTCCGACGGCGTCCGCACGCCGCCGGTGAGCACCACCGTGCGCTCGGGCTGGGTCGACGCGCGCAGCACGTCGGCGACCTGGATCGAGTTCGTGACGATGGTGAGGCCCGGGATGGCGTCGAGCGCGCGGGCGAGCGTCCACGTGGTGGTGCCGGCGGAGAGGCCGATCGCGGTGCCGGGCTTGACCAGGCCGGCGGCGACCGTGGCGATGGCCTCCTTCTGCGCGCGCTGGCGCACGGACTTCGCTTCGAAGCCGGGCTCGTCGGTGCTCTTGCCGACCACGGAGGTCGCGCCGCCGTAGACCTTCTCGACGAGGCCGCGGCCGGCGAGCACATCGAGGTCGCGGCGCACCGTCATGTCGGACACGCCCAGCCTCGTCACGAGGTCACTGACCCGGACCGCACCGGTCCGGCGTGCCTCTTCGAGGATCACCGCCTGTCGCTGCCGCGCGAGCACCGCCACTCCTCAATACAAGGCGTCAACCGAAACCATCAACTACACAAAATCCTACACGATTCAACATGTCCCGCGCGGGACGCGCCACCCGCGCGGGCGAGCCCATGCTCGGGGCCCCACTACCTGGGACGCCGCCCGGAGCCGAAGGTTCCGGGCGGCGTCGACGGCCGTTCAACGCGATGGCTCAGCCCGGCGCGCCAGGCAGCCGGATGGTGAGCAGAGCCCCGCCCTCGGGAGCGCGCATCGCGTAGACATTGCCGCCGTGGCGTTCGGCGGCGTGCTTGACGATCGCCAGCCCCAGCCCGGAGCCGGGCAGCGTGCGGGCCTCCGACGAGCGGTAGAAGCGGTCGAACACCTTGGGCAGGTCCTCGTCGGCGATGCCGGGGCCGGCGTCGGCGACCTCGACCACCGCCGTGCCGTCGCCCAGCGCGCGCAGCGAGACCCGCACGTGTGAGCCCGGCGGCGAGAATTTGACCGCGTTGTCCAGGAGGTTGAGCACCGCGCGTTCCAGCCCGCTGTTGTCGCCGGTGAGCACCCACGGCTCCAGCGCCACGTCGAACTCGATCTCCCCGGCGCGGCGGCGGGCGCGGTCCAGCGCGCGCTCGACGACCTCGACCAGCTCGACGCGTTCGGTGTGCTCGCGCGGCTCGTCCTGCCGGGCCAGCTCCACGAGGTCGCCGATGAGCTGGGTGAGCTCGTCGATCTGGCCGCGGATGTCGGCCTCGATGTCGGCGCGGTCCTCCGCCGGCAGCGTGCGCGCGCCCGGCCGTCCGGCCGAGAGCAGCAGCTCCAGGTTGGTGCGCAAGGAAGTCAGCGGGGTGCGCAGCTCGTGGCCGGCGTCGGCGACGAGCTGGCGCTGCCGTTCCTGCGAGTCGGCGACCGTGCCGAGCATCGTGTTGAAGCTCTGCGTGAGCCGCGCCAGCTCGTCGTCGCCGCTGACCGGGATGGGGCGCAGGTCGCCGGTGGCGGCGACGCGCTCGGCGGCCGAGGTCAGGCGGTCCACCGGCCGCAGACCGGCGCGCGCGACGGCCGTGCCCGCGCCAGCGGCCACCACGATCCCGGCGCCGCCGACGAGGAACAGCACCACGGCGAGCTCGTTCAGCGTCCGCTTGGTCGGCTCCATGGACTGCGCGAGCACCATGGCCTCGCCGTGCCCGGACGGGAGCGCGACCACCCGCGTGTCCGTCGCGACGTCCGTGCGCAGCGACTGCGGCGACTGCCCCGCGGCCACGGCCAGCTCGGGCGACCCGTACGGCGGCGGCGAGCCGGCCTGCGGGTACGTCAGCTCGTTCGTCAACGCGTTGAGCTGGCCGATCTGCAGGTCCGCGCTCGCCAGGAAAGCGCCGGGGACCTGCTTCAGCTGCGCCTGCACCGGCGGCGAGTCGACCGCCGCCTGCGCGCGGGCCAGCAGGTTGTCGTCGAGCTGCTGGTAGAGGTTGCTGGAGACGATCATGTACGCGCCGAGCGAGACGAGCGCGACGGCGCCGGCCACGCAGGCCGCGGCCAGCAGCGTCACCCGGCCGCGCAGCGAGAACCGGCGGGTGCTCCAGCGGTCGCCGCGCGGGTCGGTGACGTCGACCACCGGCACGGCGCCGGTCACGGCGGGGTTTCGCGCAGGACGTACCCCACGCCCCGCACCGTGTGGATCAGCCTCGGCTCCCCGTCCGCCTCCGTCTTGCGGCGCAAGTAACCGACGTAGACCTCCAGCGCGTTGCCCGACGTCGGGAAGTCGTAACCCCATACTTCCTCCAGAATCCTTCCCCGCGTCAGCACGTGCTTGGGGTACGAGAGAAACAGTTCGAGCAGCGCGAACTCGGTCCGGGTGAGGCTGATCTCGCGGCCGCCGCGGCGGACCTCACGGGTGCCCGGGTCCAGCGTCAGGTCGGCGAACGACAGCACTTCCGACGTCTCGCCCGGCTCCGTGTCCGGCACGGCGCGGCGCAGCAGCGCCCGTAGCCGGGCCAGCAGTTCTTCGAGCGCGAACGGCTTGGGCAGGTAGTCGTCGGCGCCGGCGTCGAGGCCGGAGACCCGGTCGGAGACGGTGTCGCGGGCGGTCAGCACGAGGATCGGCAGGTCGTCGCCGGTGCTGCGCAGGCGGCGCGCCACCTCGAGCCCGTCGAGGCGCGGCATCATCACGTCGAGCACCATCGCGTCCGGCCGGTTCGCGATGATCGCTTCCAGGGCCTGCGCACCGTCGCCGGCGAGTTCCACCTGGTAGCCGTTGAACTCCAGGGATCGCCTGAGCGATTCACGGACGGCGCGGTCGTCGTCCACCACAAGGATGCGCATGGCGTCAGTCTTACGCAGCGTGCTGAGACTCGCCTAAGAACACACTCAGAACACACAAAGGATTAGTCACGTTCGGAGTTCCGGACCGGGCGGCCTGGCCACCGGCGCGTTCCAGTGGCGCCAAAGCGCGAGCATGCGGACGGCGACCACGGCGGCGGCCGCGACGATCGTGACCGGTCCGGCC
This sequence comes from Amycolatopsis saalfeldensis, assembly GCF_900110575.1. GTDB lineage: Bacteria > Actinomycetota > Actinomycetes > Mycobacteriales > Pseudonocardiaceae > Amycolatopsis > Amycolatopsis saalfeldensis. Next base: position 414,429 of record NZ_FOEF01000005.1, on the reverse strand, counting down.
GGCCAGCGCAGCTCGTGGCCGATGGCGACGAGCACCGCCCCGGCCAGCGCGGCGACCGCGTAGATCTCCTTGCGCAGGACCAGCGGGATCTCGCGCAGCAGCAGGTCGCGCACGGCGCCGCCGCCGATGCCGGTCGTCATGCCGATCAGGCACGCGGCGTACACGGTGGCGCCGGAGTTGAGCGCGATCGTCGTCCCGCTGGTGGCGAAGACGCCCAGCCCCAGCGCGTCGGCGAGCAGCACGGCGCGCCGCAGCCGGGCGACCTGCGGGTGGAACGCGAACACGACCAGCGCCGTGGCCGCGCACACCGCGAGGTACGGCCAGTTGCGCAGCGTGGTCGGCGGGTGGATGCCCAGCAGCACGTCGCGGATGACGCCGCCGCCCAGCGCCGTGGTGAGCCCGACGACGACCACGCCGAACACGTCGAGCCGGGCCCGCACCGCCGCGAGCGCGCCCGAGGCCGCGAAGGCCACGAGCCCGAGGAACTCGAGCGCGGTGAGCGCCATCTACTGGTCGAGCAGCCCGCCGCGGTAGGCCAGGAGCGCGGCCTGCACGCGGTTGGCGGCGCCGATCTTGGAGAGCACCGCAGAGACGTACCCCTTGACCGTGGCCTCGGACAGGTGCAGCCGCCCGCCGATCTCCGCGTTGGACAGCCCCTGCCCGATCAGCGCGACGACCTCCCGCTCGCGTTCCGAAAGCGAGGCGAGCAGCTTCCGCGCGGGCTGGGCGGCGCGCTGCTCGTCGCGGTGGGTCTGCACCATCCGCGCGGCCACCCCCGGATCGAGGACGGCGCCGCCTTTGGCCAGGTCACGCACGGCGCGCAGCAACGCGGCGGGGTCGATGTCCTTGAGCAGGAACCCGTTGGCGCCGAGCCGCAGCGCGAGGCTGACGTACTCGTCGATGTCGAACGTGGTCAGCATCGCGACGGTCGGCGGGTCGGGCAGCGCGAGGATGGCCCGCAGCGCCCGGATGCCGTCGTCGGGCGCCCGCATCTTGATGTCCAGCAGGGCCACGTCCGGGTGATACCGGCGCGCGACCTCCACCGCGGATCTGCCGTCGCTCGCCTCGCCCACGATCTCGATGTCCGCAGCTCCGGACATCATGGCGCGCAGCCCCGAACGAACCAGTTCCTCGTCGTCGGCGAACATGAGCTTGATCAACGAAGCCCTCCGGCAGCCGGTGGTGGAGGCGGCTCCCCGCATCCCGTTAAGGAAGATTACCTACTGTTGTTCAGGGTTTCGAAACCAGACACGACCAGGTGATGGGACTGGTCCGCATGGGCGCCTCCGTAGCCAGGTCCAGCCCTCCGGATGTCCCCCACATGGGCGACTACTTGGGTCGTGTGCCCACCTGCCCTACACGGGGGCCGCACCCGGTAACCTTCGGGTGGCTACATCTGCCCTCGTAGCTCAGGGGATAGAGCACGGCTCTCCTAAAGCCGGTGTCGCAGGTTCGAATCCTGCCGGGGGCACCACGCAGACGGTCCTTCTCGGAGGTCCGCTCCTGGACTGCCTTGCACGTATTCCGCCGTCGAAGGCACTGCCGAATGCCTCTGCGCTACCGACCGCGCTGAACAGCGAACGACATCAGAAGAGCCGCCCGGCACCGCCGAGTGGATCGTGGTGCAGAGGCCACCGGCTCGGCCCCGGCGACCGGGGCCGCCCGGTCAGGGTTGCAAGGCGCGTCGTGTCCAGATCAGGTGGCGACACACCTGGGGCTCGACAGCGAGTCCCCGGCCAGGTTGAACGCGCCACCGCCGGTGACGACGACCGTCTTTCTGCTGAACCGCATGGCGGCGAACGGCTAACCGGTGCGTCGCGGCATTCGAGAGGCCTGCGGTCAGTCGAGTAGTGACTCGGCCCAGGCGCGTGCGGTGAGACCGGCTTCGGGGTTTCCGTCGACGGAGCTGATCACGGTCGCGCCTTCGATCAGCAGGAGGAGCCGGCCGGCGAAGAGGTCGGGATCCTGCCTGGCCGCGCTCGTCTCGGGCATTTCCGCAAGCAGTTCCGTGAGCAGGTCGCGGTACGCCTGCAGGTGTCGACGAGCAAGGCCGGTGACGACAGGATCGGAAGCGCGTTGCTCGGCCGCGGCGCTCACGAGGCCGCACCCGTGGAAGTCGTCGCCGGAGAACCAGTCGAGCAGCAGGTCGAACACGCCCAGGACGCGCGCCCTGCCCGGCGCCAGATCCGCCACTCCGTTGCGCAACCACCGGTGAATGCGTTCACTGCGATCGAGGAGAGCGGCCTCGACGAGACCTTCCTTCGAGCCGAAGTTCTTGTACAGGGTCGCCTTCGACGCGCCGGCCGCGTCGGCGATCTCGGCCACGCCGACCAAGGAGATGCCGCGGTTGTAGAAGATCCGCTCGGACACCGTGAGAATGCGGCGCTTCGTCGCCGCGGGGTCGATCGGCTCTCCGATTTTGACCGGCATCGCATTGTCCCCATCCGTCGGGTCGTGTGATTGACAATCATAGTACCGATCGGTACTTTCTCAACTAGGTACCGATCGGTACTTACATCGAGAGGTGCCAGGCATGACCCTCACGGACATCACCGTCGACCATCGGGTCGGCCTCGACGGGCGGGATCGCGGTCCTGCGGTCATCCGGATCGATTCCTCGGGCGAGATCGCGTCGGTCTCGGACCGGGCAGCGGCCTCGCCGGGCGGCGAGGTACGGACGGCGATTCCGCTCTTGGCCGACGCCCACGCCCACCTCGGGCTCTCGGACGGTGTCGAAGAGAGCGGCGACTTCCACACGCTCGACCACATCGACCGCCAACTTGGCGAAGCCGCGCGGTTCGGGATCGGACACGTGCACTCGCTCGGCACCGACCAGCGCTGGCTGACGACCCGGCTGATCCGGCGTCTCCGCGCCGGCGAACCAGGAGGAAGGGCCTACGGCTACAGCGCCGGCATCGGCTTCGGAGCTGTCGGCGGATGGCCGCCTGAGCTGACGTCTCCCGAACCGCGGTTCCGCCCGGTGGAGGCCGGCGATGCTCGCCGGCTGGTGCGAGACATGGCGGGCCTGGGCGTCCGGACGCTCAAGATCTGGATCGACGATCTTGGCGGGTCGGTGCCGAAAACTCCTGTCGCCATCGCGGAGCCGATCGTCGAGGAGGCCCGAGAGTCGGGCATCACCACGTTCGCGCACGTGAAGAACCACGTCGACGCGGAGGCACTGGTCGAACTCGGCATCGACGTCCTGGCTCACTCGGTTCGGGATCGGCTCCTGAGCGAGGACCTGCTCGACGCGATGGCGCGGAGCGGAACGACGCTTGTGCCGACTCTGTCGCGCGAGGACGCCGAGCTGTCATTCTCCTTGCCCGAGAACCCGTATCCAAAAGTTCCCCTCTTCCGAACCGTCGCCGGCCCGGCACGCCTGGCGCGCCTCGGCTCCCTGCGTCTGGAGTTCGATCCGGCCGACCCCGGGCACCGCCTGGAGATCGCTCTGGAGAACGTCGCTCGCGCCCAAGGGCGCGGAATCGCCGTGGGACTCGGAACGGACGCCGGATTCCGCGCCAAGCTCCTGGGCTTCGCCGAGCATCGCGAGCTCGAACTGCTGGGTCAGGCCGGCCTGAGCACGGAGTTCTGCCTCAGGGCCGGTCTCGACGTCGCTCAGAGGATCTTCGCCACGGCGCTCACCGACATCGTGCCGGGTGCGCCGGCGTCGTTCTTCGTCGTCCGGGGAAACCCGTACGACGACATTTCCGCGACCCAGGACATCAAGCAGGTGTGGCTCGCCGGCAAGAGCCTGGCCGGCATCGACTCGACAATCCCCGAGGAACGATCATGACTGTCGACACCGTGTACCTGAACGGGAACCTCATCACCCTGGATCCCGACGTGCCCGCCGCGTCGGCCGTGGCGATCCGAGCCGGCCGCTTCGTCGCCGTTGGTGCCGACGCGGACGTGCGCGCCCTCGCCGGACCGGACACCGAGGTCGTCGATCTCGCGGGAGCGACTGTGGTGCCCGGCTTCAACGACAGCCACTGCCACATCGAGTTCGCCGGACAGGATGAGCTCGTCATCGACCTCTCCGGTGTGCGCACGGTCGCGGAAGCGCTCGCCGCGATCCGCGAGTTCGTCGCCGGTCGCGCCGGGGGCGAGTGGGTGACGGGCAGCGGCTGGCACCCGCCGGCGCAGCTGGTCGAAGCGCGCTACCTCACCAGGGCCGACCTCGACGACGCAGCGCCGCACAACCCGGTTTTCCTCCCGACGGTCGGGCACGTGGCGATGACGAACTCGAGTGGCCTGGAGCGGGCCGGCATCGATGACAGCACCCCCGACCCGTCCGGCGGAACCATTGACCGCGACGCCGCGGGCCGGGCCACGGGCGTGCTCTATGAGAACGCCATCGACCTCGTCACAGCCGTGAAACCGGGCTGGACGATCGAGGAACTGGAGGTCCAGTTCGCCGCCGGACTGGCGCGCGCCAACAGCTTCGGCATCACGAGCGTGCTGCAGCCCTGGCTGGACCCGCGCGGAATCCAGGCCCTGCAACGATTGTGGCTCGACCGCAGGCTGACTGCCCGCGTCGGGGCCATGTGGAAACCGGACCCGTCGGTGTCACTGGACGAGTGGCGCCGCACGGTCGAGGCCAGTGGCGTGTCGTCCTGGTTCGGCAACGAATGGCTCAAGCTCGTCGGCATCAAGATCTTCCTCGACGGCGGCATGACCCTGCGCACGGCGCTGATGCACGACGAATACCCCGGCGACGGGCACGACCACGGCATGGCCACGATGTCGCCCGAACATCTGACGGGCCTGGTGGTCATCGCGCATGAACTCGGCTGGCGCCTTGGCGTGCACTGCGTCGGCGACCGGGCCGTGGACCATGTCCTCGACGCGTTCGAAGCGGCCAACCGCGTCGGGCCGATCGCAGATCGGCGCTTCGCCCTGATCCACGGCAGCCTCGCCCGGCGCGAGCAGCTCGAACGCGCCCGTGCGCTTGGTGTGCGTCTCGAACTGCAGCCCGCGTTCCTGTGGGGCAAGGCGGCGACGATCGAGAAGGCCCTCGGTACCGCGACCGCGAGCCGCGCGATCCCGATGCGCTCCGCGCTCGACGTGCTCGGCATCGACAGCGTCTCGATGGGCACCGATTTCCCCGTCAACGACCTGAACCCGTTCCTCGGCTTACAGCTCGCGGTCACCCGCAAGGACCTGCGCGGTGTCGCATACGGACCCGGCGAAGCCGTTACAAGAGAGGAAGCACTGCGGTCATACACAGCGTCGGGGGCGTTCGCGACGCGCGACGAAACAGTCAAAGGCACGATCACGCCGGGCAAGCTCGCGGATTTCGCCGTGCTCTCCGCCGACTACCTGAGGACCGCCGAGGAGCACATCAAGGACATCGAGGTGATCCGCACCGTTGTCGACGGCCGCGTCGTTTTCGAGAAATAGCGCAAGGGGGCTGACGCCGCGCCGGTGAGGTCACGGTCAGCCATCCGACGCGATGGCTTTCACACGTTGCCGACGGCGATACGCCGCTGTATGGGCACGGTTCGCGCACGTTCGTGCATCACAGAAACGACGAGAGTGGTTCTTGGTCGTGTCGAAGAGCGCGTTTGCGCAGCCGTCGGTGGCACAGATTCTGAGCCGGTCCGATCCGCGGTCCCGAACCACGAGCAAGAGCGCCATCAGGCTCGTCACAAAGACTCGCTGCGCCAGCGTCGCGCCGGGACGGGCGTAATGGAAGTGCCAAGCGCCGTCATGATCGGTGAGCTGGGGAAGCACCTCGCATTCGGACAACAGCCGATTGAGGTGCGCCACCACCTTCCGCTCGTCCTGAGCCTCGAACGCAAAGCGCAGCCGGGGCCGCAGCGCCCGAAGAAACTTCAAGTCGGCTGAAGTCAGATCGTCGACGATCCAACCGTGCTCGCCAAGGAGCTCAGCGCAGGCGTCGAGATCCGGCAGGCCGTCGATCCCGTCGCTGAGGACGAGGCTGTTGACCAGCGCCACGGCGGTGTTAACGGCGCGCTCGCCGTAAGGTTCAAAAGACATTTGACTCCTGCTCCAGGGCACGACTCCGTGCCGGACATGCGACTCACCTCGGGTCGGCCCACTTCCGGTGGATCCAGGCCGCTTGGGAGCGAGGTATGGAACCGATGGAGGTCTTGCGCTCCGCGAGCTCCTACACCGCGGAGGCGTACGGCACGAGCGACCGCTACGGCACCGTGACCCCGGCAAAGCCGCCGACCTGGTGATACTCGATGGGGACCCGTTGGCCGCCCCGGAGAACTACCGCAAGATCCGCGACGTGATCAAGGACGGGATCATCATCGACCGTGGCTCCCTGGCGACCGAGCGGTTGCTTGCGGATGATCCCGGTGAAGCCGGCTGGTAGCGAACCCTTGCGGCTTCGGTGAATCAGGCCGCTGCGGTACGTCCGGTGTCGCCGTGCATCGCCACCCGGCAGAGGGCTTCGTCGACTACGACACCGGTGAGGGCGGCTGCCGCGTCTGGACCCCGGCGGAGATCAAGCGGACGGGCAACGAGAGCTACTACGACAGCACCGCTTGATGGTCGAGGACTGGCTAGGCTCGATCCGTACCGGAACCGCGCCGGTGGTATCCGGGCGGGAAGGCGTCGACCTCGCTTCAGGGGATGCGGACGGTCACCGGGCTGTCGAAGATCTCGAAGCCGTGCCGTTCGTAGAGGCGGCGTGCCGGGTTGGCGTCTGTGACCACGAGTCCGATCGCGGGGTAGCCATCGGCGGCGGCGCGCGCCAGTGTCCGGCGGAGCAGGACGGCGCCGGTTCCCGGGTGGGACGGGTGCCGGAACAGGTCGGTGATCAGTGGGCCGCCCCAGGGTGGTGGGCCTTCGACCAGGTTGACCAGCAGACCGGCCACCACTTGGCCGTTGTCGCTGATCACGGCGCTGAGCGGGGAGGGCGAGCCGAACGTCGGGGTGGCCAGGATCGAGCGGAATCGGTTGTACAGCCCGTCGGTCTCGTCGTATTCCGGCCGGTAGTCGGGATGTTCGGGTGGGTACGCGGCGCGCCAGGCGGGCAGCAGGTCCTCGATCGGGTGGTCCAGCGGTTCGGGCCGCAGCGGAGGTGACGGCTGCAGGTCCGCCCACTCGCTCGGCGGGCGGTTCGCCGACAGGTCGCGGGTCATGCGATGGGAGGCCCGCACCAGCCGGGCACCGCCTTCGATCAGCTGCCCGGCGAGGGTTGCGGGAGTGGTCGCCGTCCAGCCCGGCATTTCGCGGAGCATGACAGCGGCGGCATCGGGACCGAGGACTGCCACCCGATCCGCCCACGGCTTGCCCGCGAATTCCCGCCGATCGTAGGAAAGCGCTGGAGTGCCTTCGGCGTTCAGTCGAATTTCGCCGCACCGGGACATGGTCACATCCAACCATCGCCTCCGAGTGACGCAGGACACAGTAATCAGAGAACCGGTCGGCCGGTGCCGGCGTCTTCCCGGATGACCGAGCGGGGGCTCGGGCAATCAGGCAGTCGAGCGACAGGCAGGGGAGACCGGTGACGACACGGGTACTCGGCACGGAACGCGTGGAACATCAGCCACAGGGGAACGCGCGGGTGCTCGGCATCGAGTTGCGCCGGTCGACCGCGCTGGCGGCCGGGGCCTTGGCGCTGGTGCTGGGGCTCGTCTCGGTGTTGTACCTGCTGGTCGGGATGGAGCCGGCGTTCGGCCAGTGGACCACCTTCACCGGCCTGTTGCGAGACGCCCTCGAGTTCCTCTGCCCGGTGGCCCTCGGCGCCGGGGCCTGGCAGGGGCGGCGGGAGGGCCGACCCGAGGTGGCCGAGCTGATCACGACCACCGCGCGGCCCGCTTGGCGGCGCGCGCTGCCCGTCGCCGGGGCGCTCGCGATCACGCTGACGGTGGCGTACCTGCTGGTGTTCGCCTTCGGCGCGGTCCAGGTCGCGGGCAACACCTCCTACCAGGACCTCGGCTGGCTCCCGCTGCTGCTCGTCGGCGAGCTTGCGCTGCTCGCGGCGGTGTGGCTCGGCCTGGGCATCGGCACTGTGCTGCCCTCGGTGTACACCACGCCGATCCTGATCGTGGTCAGCTTGGCCCTCCTGCGGGTACTGGCGTTCGCGGTCACCGGGACGACGTCGCTGCTCGGCCCTGGCCTGCACTTGCGCAGCCAGCTGCTGACCTTCACCCCGGAGGTCACCCTCGGCCAGGCGTGCTGGTTCACCGGGCTGGCCGTGGGCGGCCTGGTGCTGGTCATGGCCACCGGACGGCGCCGTTACCTGGCGCTGCTGGCGATCGGCGTCGGGCTCGCGGTGGCCTTGCCGCTGTTCCCGGCCACCCGGAACGCGGCCTACGCCATCGACGCCGGCGCGGCCGAACCGGTCTGCACCACGGACGCGCCCCGCGTCTGCGTCACCAAGGCCCACGCCGAGGCGCTCGACGACGTCACCGGCCCCGCCCGCGACGCCCTGCGCCGGCTGGCACCGCTGGCCTCCGCGCCGGCCTCGGTCGCGGAAAGCACGCTGAGCCCCGACGACAACGGCGCGAAGCCCCAGCCGTCCGGAGTGGTCACGTTCGACCTGTATTCCGCCGACCTGAACGAAAAGTCCCAGCCGACGGTGTCCGCGGACCAGCTGGAGACCCGGATGCTGGAGGGCGCCGGGACGACCTGGTGCACCGTCCTGCCCCCAGAGGAACAGCGGAACCGGGAGGCCATGGAGCGGCTGGACCGCGAGTTCTCGGCGCGCGAACTGTCGGCCTCGATGCTGCTCGGGAAGCCGGCGGTGACCTTCGACGCCGAGACGGCCCCGCTCTGGCCCGTGCTGCACGCGCTCCCGGCCGCCGAACAACAACGGCGGCTCAGCGCCCTGCGTCAGGCGCTCCTGTCCTGCCAGGGCGACCCGCTGGCCATCCTCACCCAGGGCCGCTGAGAAGACGTTCGGGCAGAGATCGCCGCAGCTGTTGAACTCCCGTGACCGGCGATGGCAGCGTCGGATCAGCCCCAGCGGCCGTCCGCACCGGACGGCACGGAATTCACCCAAGGAGCGTCCACGAATGAGTATCTTGCGCAAGGCGGGGGCGGCCGGTCTGCTCGTCGCCGTGTCCACGGCGGTCGCGATCGCGGCGGCCGGCACCGCCAGTGCCGGCGCCAGCCCGCCGCGGATCTACGGCTCGTACGGCGAGTGCATGGCGGCGGGCAACGCGCTGGCGCAGCAGGGCGAGGCGCACGGCTTCCACTGTGTGGACGTCGGCGCGGCCCCGGTCGGCGTCCCGTCCACGCAGTGGAAGCTGATCATCGACTTCTGATCGACGGACCGGCTGCTCCGTCCGGAACGTGCCGCGAGTTCCGGACGGAGCAGTGTTTTATCCGGCCGCCAAGGATTCCAGGGTCGTCGCGGTCTCCAGCGAGACCAGGCGCGAGTTCTGCAGCGCCGCGACCTCCCAGCGGCCGTCCTGCCACACCACGGCGAACAGCTGCAGGAAGAACCGGTGCGCGGGCGGCTCCTGCTCACCCGGCAGCACCATCGCCATGCGGTGGTGCACCACGCCCCAGCCCGGCCGGACGATCCGCGCGAACTTCACGTCGCCGCGCACCAGCCGAGTGCCCTTCAGCACCGTGTCGAACAGGGGCCGGTGGAACGCGATCATCTCGTCGCGTCCTTTGTGGATGGTTCCCTCGAAGTCCACCAGCTCGGCGTCGTCCGCGAAATCGGCCAGGAACGCGGCGGCGTCACCGGCGTTCCAGCCCTCGTTCATCCGGCCCGGAATGGCGCTCATCGCCTCGACCGACTGCTGCATGCGATCACCTTTCTGTGCTGTGACCGCCATTCTCGCCGGGCATCGCGCCGATCGCCTTGATCATCCGCGCACGGTTGCTGGACGTCAGCGCCGCGGCGTTGTACCCGTAGGTCGCCTTGAACAGCCGGCTGAAGTGCGCCGGATCGGCGAACCCCCATCGGGCGGCGACGGCCGCGACGGTGCGCCCGCTCCCGGCCAGGTCCGCCCGGCACCGCTCCAGGCGGCGACGGCGGATCAGCGCCGCCACCGTCAGCGGCTCGTCCTCGAAGAGCTTGTGCAGGCGGCGCACGGAAAGGTGGTGCGCCGCGGCGACTTTCGCCGGCGTCAGGTCCCGATCGGACAGTCTCGCTTCGATGAAGCCGACGATCCGGTGGCGCAGCGCCTCGTCGGGGGCCGGGGGCACCTCGCCCAGCTGAGCCGACAGCGCCACCGCGATCAGCTCGATCACCGCGGCCGCCGACCGGTCCGCCTCGTCGGCGCGGAACCCGGCCAGCGACCGCGCCAGCTCCCGCGCGAGCGAGGACACCAGCGCACCGGGCCCGCGGTCGCCGCGAATGCGCACCCCGGCGAGCCTCGCCGCGTCGTCCGGCCCGAGCCGCAACGCCTGCCGGGGCACCAGCATGGTCACGCTGGTGGTCTCGGAGCTGGCGAACCGCACCGGCCGCACCGGGTCGATCAGGACCAGGTCGCCGGGTTCGAGCACGGCGATGTGGCCGCCCTGCTCGGCGCGCACCCGTCCCCGCGTCACCAGCTCGATCTGCCACGACCCGCTGTCGGCCTCGCGCGCGGACCGCGCGTCCCGGAAGCACTCGCCCTCCGGGGAGACCAGCTCGGCCAGCCGTAACGGCCCCAGATCACCGGCCACCACGCCGGCGCGGAAGCCGTCGCCGACCTGCCGGCGGCCGCGCAGGGGCGGCAGGCCACTCGCCGCGAACGCCTCCAGGAATGCTTCGGCACCGGTCATGACCCGACGTTACCCGCAGGTCTGCGTAATTCTCACGGACGCGGCGACTCCCCTGGTCGCGCGATGGTGGTCCCAGCCTCGACGAGGCGTTACCCCCGCTCGCACCGGACGGTGCCCACCACGTTGGAGAAGCTGCTCGCCCCCGACGCCCTGCCGGCGCGGACAACACCGTGGTCGCCGGCTAGCCGCAGAACTTCCGCTCCGCCTCGAAGGGATCCGGCGGCACGGTGACCTGGGTCCGGTGCCACGCGCCGGTCAGGTTCCGCCAGAACCGCCCGAACGACATGGGCTCCCGGGCCGACCGCTGGATCTCGGCGAGGTCCCCGCAGGACAGTGCGTGCCGCGCCGCGGCCACCTCGGCCGGCGTCACGTCGCTCTTGATCGCGAAATTGCCCGGGGGCAGGACCGGCGCCGCCGGATCCGCGTAGTCGGCGAGCAGCCAGGCGTTGCTCAGTGGTTTCGAGTGCCCCGGTTTGCGGGTGGGGAAGTCGAGCCGCGCGCCGATGGGGTTGGCCAGGCCCCAGAAGTCGACGATCCCCACCTGCTCGGGCGCCAGCATCCCGGCCGTACCGAGGTAAACGCCGACCACCATCACTTGCTCCGGCAAGCCCGCGCGCAACGGCGTGGTGAGGATCCTGTTGTCCACCCCCTGGTAGATCAGGGATCGCTGCCCGGACGCGGCCCGGACGGCATTACCCAGCCCCTGGAGTTTCGGTACGTAATCGCCGGAGTCCGTGGGATTCGGCCGGCCGGTCCACGCGGCGTAGTAGGCGCGCTCGTCGTCGATGGGGCGGACAGAGCCGTCCGGGGCCGGATACCGGAGGAAGCCCGCGGAAAGTGCGGCCCACAGCGCGATCACCATCGTGACCGCACCCAGGCGCCTCGACCGCGGGATCACGAGAATCGGCAGGAGAAGCAGGAACAGGGCGGGTAGCAGCATGCGCGCGTGCATGTAGTCCCCGCCGACCTTGACCACGTAAACCAGGTGCAGGAGCCCGGCCGCCACCGGGGCGAAGGCCACCACCAGGTCGCGCCGAGCGGGCAGGCGCCGGAACAGGACGACCGGCAGAACTGTGGCCAGCGCCAGCGGCAGCCACAGGAAATAGGGATCGGCGAAGTCCGCGAGATAAGCGAAACCACGGCCCCACAACGATTCTCCTGCGTTTTTCGTGAGCGCGGGCATCGGCACCAGAATGCCGTAGAAGCCCATGCGGAAGATCTCGTACCCGACCGGCAGCGCGGCCGCGGCGCCGGCCGCCGCCAGGGTCAGGCGCCACGCCGGCCGGACGGTCAGCCACAACGCGACGAGGAACACCGCGGCGACCAGCGCCTGATCCGGCCGGACCAGCGGGCCGAGGCCGATCGTGAACGCCGTGCAGACCACCGCCCTCGACGACCCGTTTTCGCGCAGCCGCACCAGAAGCCACCAGCAGACGGCCATCCAGAACGTGTTGAGCCCGGTCTCCAGGCCCGACGTCGCGTACTCCCAGACCGGGCGCAGGCCCAGCAGCACCAGGATGCCGAACGGCAGCAGCAGCGCGCCGGAACGCCCGCTGTGCAACCGCCGCGCGCCGTCGACCGCGAGGCCGAACCCGCCCGCGGTGAGCGCCAGCCCGAGGATCCAGGAGATCGTCGAGGTGTCCGGCTGCCGGAAGACGAATCCGGCCAGCGCGAGCAGCCATTGCCAGAGCGCGCTGGTCGAGGTCTCCGCGCGCTCGCCGAGGTTGTAGACCGGGCCGTTGCCCGCGAGGATCTGTTCGACGGCGCGGGTGAAGATCAGGCCGTCGTCACAGATCCAGCGCGTCAGGTAGCCGAGGATCGCGATGAGCACCACCGCGGTCACGGTGATCGCCCGATTCCAGTGCGGTCTCGCCGAATCCGTCCAGGGAGACGGAACTTCGACGACCGGCGCCGGGGGTAGGTAAAGAGCCATGAGAAAACTCGTCCTCGCGCAATTGTGTGGCGAATGAGTTCCATCGTGGCAAGCGGGGTTCCAGGTCCCGTCATGATCGTGTCCGGGTTCTGTGACAAAACGCGGGTGCCCGGCTCAGCGGCGAAAACGGTTCCGCGCAAACAAAAAGCGGGCACGGCCACCGGCCGTACCCGCTTTTCGCGCCTTCAGCTCAACCGCGCCAGCGGTTGTTCAGGAAAGCATCGTCCTCGTCGTCGATTTCCTCCGTGCTCATCCGGCGCCGGTTGCCCGGCGCGGGCCGCGCCGACGGGACCGGGGGAAGCGGCGGCGGGGGCGGAGCCGGGGTCGGGGCCGGTGGCGTCGGCGGAACCGGCTCCGCGTGACGACCGCCCGTCCTCGGGCCGGTGGGGACGATGTCCTCGATGCCCTGAGAGCCGTTCTCCGCCTGGTGCCCCTCGGGCTCGAAGTCGAATTCCGACACCCCCTGCGGCTTGGGGCGGCCCTTCTCGTCCTGCCGCTTGCCCAGCTCGCGACGGTGCATGACGTAGCGTTCGGCGGCTTTCGCCTGCTTGGTCATGAACTCGTGCGCGCTGGCCTTGATCTCCTCGCCGCGTTGCTCGGTCAGCGTCCGGCGATCGCTCTGCTCCCGGACGAGGGCGTCCATCCGGGCCTGCATCGCGTTCAAGTCGTCCATCGCTGGCCTACCTCCTCGTCCGGAACGTCGGCGACAGATCCTCGTCGTCGTCGAGCGAGCCGGTGATCCGCTGGGACGGCTCGGGACCCGCGTCGAACAGGACGCCGCCGTCCACATTGTAGGCCCGGGAACCGCGTTCGTGGTCGCCACCGCCACCACCGCCGCCGGCGCCACCGCCACCCATCATGCCGCCGCCCATCATGCCGCCACCGGACTGGCCAGGGGCCCCGGCCGGCGTCGCGGGCTGGCCCTGCTGCGCCGGGTAGGTGTCCGCGCCGCTGTGCTGCGGCACCCCTTCGTGGCTCACCCCGGTCATCGGGGCCGAGCCCAGCGACTGCCCGGAAGCCGCGTCGGTCAGGTGCGCCGGAACGCCCGGAGCACCCGCCCCGCCGGCGTGGATGGGCGGTGTGCCGCCGTCCGGCATGCCCGCCGGGACGGCCGAGCCGGAGTCGCCCACGTGCTGCGCGGGAACCGAGGTGCCGTCGACCGGCATCTGCGTGCCGTCGACCGCGTGCAGCGGGGCCGAATCGGGGTGGTCCCCGGCCGGCATCTGCGTGCCGTCGAACGGCTGCAGGGGCTGGCCGGTGGTGCCGTTCGGCATCTGCGGCCCGTGGTCGCTGATCGGCGACAGGTCGGGCTTGTCCGGGGTGCCGTTGGGCATCTGCGGGCCGTGATCGACGAAACCCGGCCCATCGGGCTTGCCCGGGATGCCGTTGGGCATCTGCGGGCCGTGATCGCTGATCGACGGGTGCCCGCTGCTGCCGGGCGTGTCCTTTTCACCGAGGGTGTAGGTGGACGGGTGGCCCGTGCCGTCGTCGACGGTCACCTTGGTCGGGCCGTCCGGACCGTCCGGGCGCTCCGCGGTGATCTTGACGTCACCGTCCTGGATGTGGATCTTGCCGTCCGGACCCGGGTGGTAGGCGTGCCCGGAACCCGAGCCACCGCCGTCGCCGCCGCCGTCCGGGCCGGTGCCGGTGTGGTGCCCGGCGCCGCCCTTGCCGTCGTCGGACCAGTCGAGCTTGAAGTCCTTCGGGTCGCCGTGGCCTTCGCCGACCTTGATGTCCATCTGGCCGTCTTTGCCCGGCTCGGTCATCTCGAAGGTCTTGCCGTTCTGCTCGACCTTCAGCGTCTCCTGGTGGCCGTCCTTCCCGTCGCCGCCGGGCGCGTTCGGGTCCGAGCCGCCGCTGCCGCCCGAACCCGAGCCACCGCCGCCGTGGTCACCCTTGCCGTCGGGCGAATTCGGGTCGTTCGAGCCGCCGGTGTCACCGTGGCCGGAGCCGCCGCCGGTGTCGCCCGGGGGCAGGTTCAGGTCCGGCATCTTCGGCACGCTGCCGCCCGGACCGCCACCCGAACCGGAGCCGCCGCCCGAGCCGCCGCCGGTGTCGCCGGGAGGCAGGTTCAGGTCCGGCACCTTCGGGGTGCCGCCACCGCTGCCCGAGCCACCACCGGAACCGCCGCCGGTGTCGCCCTGCGGCATGGTCGGGTCCGGAATCGGCGGAATGCTTCCGCCACCACCGGAACCCGGACCGGAGCCGGAACCGCCGCCTGAGCCCGAGCCGCCACCGGTGCCGCCGGGAGGCAGGTTCAGGTCCGGCACCTTCGGGGTGCCACCGCCACTGCCCGAGCCACCACCGGAACCGCCGCCGGTGTCGCCCTGCGGCATGGTCGGGTCCGGAATCGGCGGAATGCTCCCGCCACCACCGGAGCCCGGACCGCCACCGGAGCCCGAGCCACCGCCCGAGCCGCCGCCCGGGGGCAGGTTCACGTCCGGGACCTTCGGCGTGCCGCCGCCGCTGCCGGAGCCGCCGCCAGAACCGGAACCGCCGCCGGGTGCGCCCTGGGGCACATCCGTGTTCGGGACCGGCGGCACGTTCCCGCCGCCACCGCCCGAGCCCGAACCGCCACCGGAACCACCGCCCGTGCCAGAGCCCCCGCCGGAACCGGAACCGCCACCGGAACCAGAGCCACCACCCGAACCGGAACCGCCACCGGAACCGGAACCACCACCCGAACCCGAGCCACCACCGGAACCCGAGCCACCACCAGAACCGGAGCCGCCGCCCGAGCCACCGGAACCGGAGCCGCCCGAGCCGGAACCGGAGCCGCCGGAACCGGAGCCCGAGCCGTCGGTCCCCGTGCCGAACTCGTTCTTGACCTTGCCCATGACCTTGTCGAGCTCGTCATAGGCCTGGTCGACCAGGTCCTTGGTGTCCTTGCAATTCTTGACGAATCCCTGGAACAGCCGGTCCCACATGTCCGGGATGAAGTAGTTGGTGATCCACTGCTTGGCGAGCTTCTCGCCCTCGGCCTTCATGTCGCCCTTGTCGCAGCAGCCCTGGTCGTTGAGCGTCGCCACGAGGTTCGTGCCGAAGTTCATGTCCAGGAAGCCGGCGATCGCGGTGAGGTCGTCGTCGCTGGCGGCCGAGCCGTTCGCCACGTTCACGATCCGCTGGGCCATGGTGAAGTCGGCCTTGGCCACGTACTCGGTGTAATCCTGGTTGACCTTGTCGGCCTTGCCCTTGCAGAGCGTGAACACCGTGGTCGCCGCGGCGATGGTGGCCTTGGCCGCGCCGTCGAGCGTCGTGTGGAGCTTGGTCGCCTTGGGCCCGATGTCGTCGTTGTAGTGGTCCCACGCCGCGTCGGCGCCCTTGCCCTTCCAGTCCTGCTGCAGGGTGGTCAGGGCCGTGGTGGTGTCCTTGGCGGTTTTGTCGACGCTGTCCGCGCCGGTCTGGAAATGCGCGGCGTCGTCCATGAAGTTCTTGAACGAGATCCCACGCTGCTCGTCGAACGGGCCGCGGATGTCCTTGTCCAGGTCGATCGCGTGGGTGTTGCCGCGGCAGTCGTCCGGGAATTTCGCGATCAGCGAGCCGAAGGTCTCGTACAGCTTGAGCGCGGGCGCGGCCGTGTCGAACACCTCGTCCGACGTCTTCGTGCCGCCGCCGTCGGACGTGGGCGGCTTCTTGCCGTCGAGGTCCTTCTTGCCGTCGTCGACCGCCTTCTTCTGCATATCTTCGTTGTATGCAGCCTGATCGCCGGCGCCCTTGGCATCGTTGTAGGCGTCGTCGGTCTTTTTGTAATCGGCGGAGAAGGCGCCGTTCGGCAGATAGGCCTTCTGGTATTTGTCCGACTCGTCGTCCGGAATCGAGACGCCGTCCATGATGGCGCTGGCGAGCAACGTTTTCTTGTCGTCACTCGGAACGGCGGGATCGTCGAGGACCTTCTTGATTTCTTCCCACGTCTTGGCCATCAGAGGGTCCCCCCAGCACCATAGATCTGGCCGTACTGATTGTCTTCGTTGCCGGCGTACTGCGACCCGGCCTGCTCGAGGCTCGAGCCGAACGTGGTGAGTGCGCCGTTGTAGCCGTTGACCGAGTCCGACAACGCCTTGGCCCCGTCCAGGTACTTCTGCGCGTGGTCCTGGTGCGCCCTGCCGAAGCCCTCCTTGGTGACCTCGGTGGTCGCCAGGTCCGGGTTGGCGTCGAGCAGGTCCTTGCCCAGTTGGGTGACCTTCTTCGACGCTGTCGCTATCGCCTCGGTGGACGCGGTGTAGCCCCCGCTGCCGCTCATGTGCGCTTCTCTCCCTAGCTGGCCCGGCCGGTGCCGGTGCGTTCGTTCAAGGCTTCGGCGAGTACCTCGGCCACGGCGGTGATGTCCGTGAACCGGTCAAGCTGATCGAGGTCGATCGTGACATCGTGGTGGACTTCCAGCGCTGCGAGCAGCCGGACCCGGCCCTTGGAGTCGATGCCCAGCTCTTCCAGCGGGCTGTCTTGCGACACGAGTCCCGGGTCGAGCCGGAAGGTGTCGATCACGACCTTCGCGACCTCGGCGCAGAGATCATCCACGACCGTCACCGTACCGCCCCCTCGCCGCCGATCGTGCGACTTTGCCGCTTGATGTGCGCGGAAGGCCTCCGGGCGCGACCAAAGTGACCCTCCGCAGCGTCAGGCCGTATTCGCCGGACACCGCGCGGAGCACGGCCCGGCGGACTTCGGTCTCGTCGGCCTCCCCGTTCCACTCGGCCGCGACCATCGCGCCCTCCCCCTCGTCCCCGTCGACCCCGAAGGCCGCGACCCGGCCGCGCCGGACGGCCGGATGTGCCTGCTCCGCGGTCACTTCCAGATCCTGCGGATGATAATTGCGGCCGTCGACCACGATCAGGTCCTTCAGCCGCCCGGTCAGGTACAGCACGCCCCGGTGCCAGACCCCGAGGTCGCCGGTGCGCAGCCAGCCGCCGTGGCCCTCCAGCCACGCGTCGAACGTGCTGTCCTCGCGGCCCCAGTAGCCGGTGCCGACGTGCGGGCCGTGCACCCAGACCTCGCCGACGCTGCCGTCCGGGGCCACTTCGCCGTCGCGCACCACCCGCACCTGCTGCCCGACCGGGTGACCGACGGACACCAGCTCCTGGCCCCCTTCGACCTCCACAGCCTCGCCGGCGGCCAGCGCCTCGCGGTCGAAGACGGCGCTCGTCGGTCCTTCCGGGCCGGCGCTCGTCACGTACACCGTGGCCTCGGCCAAACCGTACGAAGGACGGTGCGCCTCACGCCGGAAACCGAGCGGGCCGAACACCTCCTGGAACCGGGCGACCGTCGCGGGGCGGACGGGCTCGCTGCCGTTCAGCGCGATCGACACGCTCGAGAGGTCGAGGCCTTCCGGCACGGGCGCCGCGGCGGCCAGGTCGAACGCGAAGTTCGGCGCCGCGGTGAACACGTCCGGATGCTCGGCCAGTTGCCGCAGCCAGCGCTCCGGCCGGTGCACGAACTCGACCGGCGACATGAACACCGACCGGCAGCCCGCGTGCACCGGGACGCACAGCAACTGCACGAGCCCCATGTCGTGGAAGAACGGGATCCAGCCCGCGCAGGTGGTGCCGGGGCCGACGGAGTACGCGAGGCAGGCCTGCCAGCAGGCGGCGGCCAGCGCCCGGTGCGGGATCACCACGCCGGCCGGATCGCGGGTCGAGCCGGAGGTGTATTGCAGGTACGCGGGAGCCTCCGGCTCGGGCCGGACCGGCTCGGCGGGCGGCCCGTCCAAGTCCTCCACGATCACGAGCTGCCCGGCCGGCACGAACTCGCGCACCCGTTTCACGGCTCGCCGCGAAGTCAGCACCAGTGACGCGGAGCAGTCGGCGAGGATCCCGGCCAGCCGCTTGCCGAGCCCCGGGCTCGCCGGGTCCATCAGCGGCACGGCCGTCATCCCCGCGGCGAGCACGCCGAAGAACGCGACCGGGTAGGCGAGTTCCTGCGCGGCGATGACCGCGACCCGGTCCCCCGGCGCCGCTTTCTCCCGCAGCCGCCCCGCCACCACGCCGACGCGCGCGACCAGTTCGGCCCAGGTCAGCGTCTCGTCCACGCCGGCGGCGTGGTCCTGGTGGGTGAACGCGGGCCGGTGATCATCGGCCCGGGAGAACAACAGCTCCACGAGGGAAACGCCCAAGACGTCCTCGGGCACGGAAACCGGTGCCTGCCGCACAGGCACCGGAGAAGGGGAGGACAACGGCTTCACCACACACCGGGAGCACCGGCGAAGGGAATCCGGCCGGCGCTCCCGCACCCGACCGGCCGCGACCTGCAAACCACCTTACCGCTCACAGCAGACACTCCACCACACGCGGACCGGCGGCCTCAGTCCCCCCGGTGATATTCGAGCCGGATGTGCCCGAAGGTTCCCCATAACGCGTCATAAAAGGCCTTCCCGCAGTTCACGACATTTCCATAAGTGAATTTCCGCGGCCATTTCCGGCGAATTCGCTAACGTTAATTCGCTAATGTGAAGAAAAGGTCTCCGCCGAGCGCGCTGTTGACAAAGCCGCACTCCCGCGGTTACCTAGTTTGTGACTGGTCAGTTACTCTGGCCCGAGCACTCGCAGAGGAGCCGTTCATGACGACCGAGCCCGGACCGTTCCGATCCACCGCGGACGCCCGCCGCTCGATCATCACCCGGCGGGCGGTCGAGGTGTTCGCCCGCAGCGGCTACCGGGCCACGCCGGTCGCGGACGTGGCCAAGGAGGCCGGCATCTCCCCGGCGTACGTGTTCCGGCTCTACGACGGCAAGCTCGGCCTGTTCCTGGCCGCGCTGGAGCACTGCCACGAGCGCGTGATCGAGACGCTGACCAAGGTCGCGGACGAAATGCCCGGCGGGGAACCCGGCGCGGTGCTGTCGGCGATGGGTGACGCGTACGCCCAGCTGATCTCCGACCGCGACCTGCTGATGCTGCAGGTCCACGCGCTCAGCTCGGTGGACGTCCCCGAGATCGCCGCGGCCACCCGACGCGGGCTCGAGCGAACCGTCACCCTCCTCAAGGAACGCACCGGCGCGCCCGACCCCGCGATCCAGCAGTTCATCGCGTACGGCCAGCTCTGCCACCTCATCGTCGCCGCCGGCCTCGCCGACCTCACCGGCGGCGACGGCACGGAACCGCGGTGGGCGAAGGTCCTGACCGACGGGATGGCCCACCCCGGCAGCGGGCCCGGCGCCGCGGCCGGGCGCTGACGCGGGGGGTCCGGCCGGGCGCGGGCTCGATTTCGCGGGCGGGCAAAGGACTTTCCCGCCAGGACGGGTTCGCCCCGGCTTACCGGATCGACCGCGGGGACCGGGTGCGGTATGCAAGGGGCATGACCAGTGTCCGGTTCGGACTGCTCGGGACCGTCGAGGCGCACGTCGGCGCCGAGGCCGTCGATCTGGGCCACGCGCGGCAACGCTGGGTGCTCGCGGCGTTGCTCGCCGACGCCAACCGGCCCGTGTCGACCGAGCGGCTCACCGAGCGGGTGTGGGCGGACCGGCCGCCCTACCGCGCGCACCGGCTGCTGGCCAGTTACCTCTCCCGCCTGCGTCGCGTCCTCGCGGCGGCCTGCGACGTCGCGATCCGCCACGGGCCGGCCGGCTATGTGCTCAGCGTCCCGCCCGAGGCGGTGGACGTGCACCGGTTCCGCGCGCTCGTCGCCGAAGCCCGGGCGCGGCGCAGCACCGCGCTGTACGACGAAGCGCTGACGCTGTGGCGCGGCGACCCGTTCACCGGGCTCGACACGCCGTGGGCCGACACCGCCCGCCAGACGCTCGCCGCCGAGCTGCTGTCGGCCCAGCTCGACCGCACGGACCTCGCGTTGGAGGACGGCGGCCACAACGCCGTGCTGGCCGAGGCGGCGGAACGGGCCGCGGCACACCCGCTGGACGAACGGGTGGCGGGCCAGCTGATGCTCGCGCGGTATCGCGCCGGGCGGCAGGCGGGCGCGCTCGAGGAGTTCGACCGGATCCGGCGGCGGCTGGCCGACGAGTTCGGCGCCGATCCCGGGCCCGCGCTGCGTCAGCTGCACCAGCGCATCCTCACCACGGACCCGGCGCTGGCGCCGCCGACGGAGACGGCCGTGCCGCGGCAGCTGCCCGCGCCGCCGCGCTGGTTCGTCGGCCGCGACCCCGAGCTGGCCGCGCTCGACGACGTGATGGAAAGCCGCGGCGGCACCCTCGCCCTGTCCGCGATCGGCGGCCCCGGCGGCATCGGCAAGACCTCGCTCGCGCTTCGCTGGGCGCACCGGAATCTCGCGCGTTTCCCGGACGGCCAGCTGTACGTGAACCTGCGTGGCTTCGACCCGTCCGACGGCCCGCTGCCGCCCGAGGCCGTGGTCCGGCAGTTCCTCGACGCGCTGGGCGTGGCCCCCGCGGCGGTCCCGGCGGACACGACCGGCCAGTTTTCGCTCTACCGCAGCCTCGCCGCGGGACGGCGCCTGCTGGTCGTGCTGGACAACGCGCGGGATCTGGCCCAGGTCGAGCCGCTGCTGCCGGGCAGCGAAACGTGCACGGTGCTGGTCACCAGCCGGCACCGGCTCGCCGGCCTCGGTGTCCGCGGCGCGCGGCTGCTCGACCTGGACGTGCTCGGGTCGACGGAGGCGCGGGAGCTGCTGGTGCGCCACCTCGGGGCGGCGCGCGTGGCGGACGAGCCGACGGCGGTGGACCACCTGATCCGCTGGTGCGGCGGGCTTCCGCTGGCCATCAGCATCGTCGCGAGCCGTGCGGGGGCGAACCCGCGCTTCCGGCTGGAGGTGCTGGCGAAGGAGCTGCGCCAAGAGTCCGCCCGGCTGGACGCGCTCGACGCGGGTGACCTGAGCACGAACCTGCGCGCGGTGTTCTCGTGGTCCTATCAGGCACTCGACGCCGAGCCGGCGCGGGCGTTCCGGTTGCTCGGCGCGGCGCCCGGGCCGGACATCGGCCTGGCCGCGGCGGCCGCGCTGCTCGGGCTGCGGACGCCGGACGTGCGCGCGCTGCTGCGCCGGCTCGGCGCCGCGCACCTGGTGCAGGAGCACGTGCCCGGCCGGTACCGGATGCACGACCTGCTGCGACTGTACGTCGACGAGCTGGTGGACGACGCGGAACGGCCGGAACCGTTGCGCCGTCTCGTCGATCACTACCTCCACACCGCTTGCGCCGCGACGCCGCTGCTGCGCCCGGAGCGCCAGCCGATCGAGCTGGCCCCGCCCGCGCCCGGCGGCGCGCCCCTGCCGCTGGCGGACCGGGCCGAAGCGGCGGCCTGGTTCGCGGACGACCACGCGTGCCTGATGGCCGTGCTGGACTCGGCCGTGCAGCGCGGCGCGCACGAGGACGTGTGGCGACTGGCCTGGAGCGTCAGCGGGTTCCACGTGATCCGCGGGCAGCTGGTCGCGGACCTGGCGGCCTGGCGCGCGGCGGTGGCGGCCGCGCGGGCGCTGGGACGGCCGGAGCCGCTGGCCATCACGCACATGTACCTGGGCACGGCGCACACGCGCGTCGGCTCGCACGACTCCGCGATCCGGCACGGGCGGGCGGCGCTTGACCTTGCGGTGGAAGCGAAATCCCCGGCCGTGGAGGCGGACGCGCAGCGGGCTCTGGGCTGGACGCTGGGCCAGAGCGGCGACTTCACCGGCGCGCTGCGGCACACCGCCGAGGCGCTGGCGTACTACCGCGCCGCCGGCAACGGGCTGCGCCAGGCGGACGCGCTCAACACCCTCGGCTGGTACTCCGCCCGCCTCGGCCGGCTGCGCGAGGGCCGGGACTTCTGCACGCGGGCGCTGGAGCTCTGCCGCCGGCACGATCACCGCCGCGCCGAAGCCGTGACACTCGACAGCTTGGGCTACATCGCGCAGGAACTCGGCGAGTACGTCGTCGCCCTCGGCCATTACCGCTCGGCGCTGGCGCTCGCCCGCGACACCGACGACGTCTACGACGAGCCCGGCATCCTCGCCAACCTCGGCGACACCCACGCGTCACTCGGCCAGGCCGACGACGCGCGCGCCGCGTGGAAGCAGGCGCGGGACCTCTACCGGGAACACCGGCGGATCCGCGAGGCGGACCTGCTCGAGGCGAAGCTGGAGCCGTGACCGCCATCGGAGGTCAGGGCACCGGGGTCACGTTGGCGTAGGGCAGGGTGACCCTGTCCGTCGGCGCGAGGCCGAGATCGCGGAACAGTTCGAGCTGCAGCCGCCACGCCATCGCGTTCTTGGTGCGCTGCTCCATGTTCGGGATCTGGTCGATCGCGTCGAGCATCTTCGCGTACAGCTGCGACACCGTGACCTCCGTCCGGCCGTTCCGGCGCTGCTCCATCGCCCAGTCCTTCCAGTACTGGTCGAAGGCGGCGTGCGTCGCGCGGTCCAGCAGCACGGTGTCCGCCCCGCCGCGGCGGTAGCCGGGCAGGTCGCGCAGGAACGAGGTGGGCGCGATATGCGCGGACTGCACGTCCTTCCCGGAGACGCCGTAGCCCTCGCGCGCGGCCGGGGCGGTCCGATGCGGCTGGGTCGCGAGGTCGACCGTCCCGGGCCGGCCGGGCGGACCGGTCAGCCCGGCGGCGCGGGCGTCGCGCACCGAACCGGCGACGTCGACCGGGGCGGCCTCGGCCCTGGCCGGATCCAGCTTCAGCTCCTTGCTGATCTCCTCCCAGATCTCGGGGCCCTTCGGCGGCTTGCCCGACACGGGCCCGGAGCCCCCGCTGGGGCCCGGCCCGCCGGAAACCGGCGGCGTCATCACGGCGAAGGAGGCCAGCCGTTGCGCCGCCGACGCGGTTTTGGGCACCGCGGCGGCCGCGGTGACGGGCATCCGCACCAGTCCCACCTCGGTCAGCGCCTCGACGTACCCGGTCGGCGGCGGGCCCTCGTAGGGACGGCCACCACCGCCACCGCGGCCCAGCGACCTGGTCAGCAGGGCCATCGCGAGGCCGACGCCGCCCTCGGCGATCGCCTGCGACAGCGCCTCGCCCGCCGCGCGCAGGTCCTGATCGGTGGTGGCGTCCACCGCCGCGAAGAACCGCCCGATGTTCGCGGCCACCCGGAACACCGTCATCCCCACGAAAACCGCGCTGACCGTGAGGGTCGCCAGCGCGATGCCGTCGGCGACCCACCCGGCCGGGGTCAGCTGCGCGGCGAGGTAGACCACGGCGAACGCCGCCAGCATGCCGAGGGATTGGCGGGTGAACAGCGCTTCCAGCTGTGCCACCACGTCCGGGCCGAGCCGCGGCTTCGCGTAGTCCCAGACCTTGAGCAGTTTGTCCGGGCTGCTCATCGCCGAGACGTCGGGCCCGGCCTGGATGCGCCGAGGCGCGGGCGAGGCCGTCTCGATGCCTTCGATCTCGGGCACGAACTGGTTGCCCGGGCTCGGATCGAGCCGCACCGCGGCCGACCGGAGCTGCCCGCGGGCCTCGGTGTCCAGGGCCGCCAGCCCGGCGCGCCGGCGAGATCGGCGGCAGGCGCGGCCGAGACCTGGCGGCGCAGCACGGGCCGACCGCTCAGGGCGTTGGCCGGAGCCGACGGGGACTGGCGGTGCTGGGCCACGTGGGCCAGCTCATGGGCCAGCAGACGGTCGCCTTCGCTCGTTCCCGGGGCATAACGACCGGCGCCGAAGACGATGTCGTTGCCCACGGTGTACGCGTCCGCGCCGACCGCGCGGGCCGATTCGGCCGCACGCCCGCCCGTGTGCACGCGCACCTGGCTGAAATCCCCGCCGAGCCGGGGCGCGAGAGCGGCCTCGGAGAGCGGCTCACCAGGCGCGCGGACCACCTCGTCGACGATCTTCGGCGCGTGGACGGCCGCCGCCTGCGGGTCGAAGTGACGGGTCATGGGAACGGTGTAACCGAGCGCCGTCACCGCCGCGTCACCACGGGCCGCGCTGTGCTCTATCCACTGAGGACGGTGCCGGCGCACTGGAGCTGAAGCGCGGGCCGTGTCACCAGCTCCCGGCGGCGCAGCCACACGACGTCACGCCCGAACGACCAGACGAGCAGCCCCAGCGCGGAAACCGTGGCCGCGAAGGCGAAACCGGCCGGGAGCAGCCCGGAGCCCGCCGTCACCAGCAGCACTCCCTGCAGCGCCGCGACGACCTTGCGCGCGCGGCTCGGCGGAAGCTCCGCCCGCAGCCACGGCAGCACCCGGGCGGCCGCCACGAAGGCGTAGCGCATCAGGCCGATGGCCAGCACCCACTGGCCGAGCGAACCGGCCACCAGCGTGCTCAGCACGAGGATCAGGAACGCGTCCGCCTCCATGTCGAACCGCGCGCCGAGCGCCGAAGACGTGCCGGTGCGGCGCGCGACCCGGCCGTCCACGGCGTCCAGCGCCAGCGCGACGGACGCGAGCGGGACCACCACGGCCACCGGGGCTCCCCCGTTCAGGTGATCCACGACCAGCGCCGTGACGCCTCCGATCAGCACGGCGCGGGCGAGCGTGACGTGGTCGGCCGGGCCGAGTGACCGGGCGCCGGCCCGCCGGGCGGCGCCCGCGAGCAGGGCCCACAGCCCCGCCGTGTAGACGAGGCCCGCGACCCAGCCGACGGCGCCGAGCCCGGTGGTGAGCCCGAGGACCGCCAGCAGGGCCAGCTGGACACCCGCGCCGGCGGCCTGCGCGAGCGCGACTGAACCCACGCCGGGGTGTGATCGTGTAGTGGTGGTGACAGCCATCGAACCCCTCGATCTCGCCGCGGGTGCGGGTATCCCGCCGGACAGGTGGACATCCATGACACGTAAGGCAAGGGCCCTCTGGTTCACCGCCGCCGGGACCGGTGAGCTCCGGGACGCCGTGCTCCCGGCGCCCGGGCCCGGCGAGGTGCTGGTCAGGACGCTGTTCTCGGCCATGAGCCGTGGCACGGAGAGCCTGGTGCTGCGGGGCGGGGTGCCGTCGAGCCAGCACGAGGTGATGCGCGCGCCGTTCCAGGAGGGTGACTTCCCGTGGCCGGTCAAGTACGGCTACCTGAACGTCGGCCGCGTCGAGGAGGGGCCCGCGGACCTCGTCGGCCGCACCGTCTTCTGCCTCTACCCGCACCAGACCGAGTACGTCGTGCCCGCGACGGCGGTCACGGTCGTGCCCGAAGCCGTGCCGGCCGCGCGCGCGGTGCTCGCGGGCACCGTGGAGACGGCGGTGAACGCCTTGTGGGACGCGGCGCCGCTGGTCGGCGACCGGATCGCGGTGGTCGGCGCGGGCATGGTCGGCAGCAGCGTCGCCGGGCTGCTGTCCCGCTTCCCGGGCGTGGACGTCCAGCTCGTGGACGTCGACCCGGAACGCGCGAAGATCGCCGAAGCGTTCGGCATCCGCTTCGCCACCCCGGACGAGGCCGAAGGCGGGCTGGACCTGGTGGTGCACGCCAGCGCGTCCGAAGCCGGGCTCGCCCGCTCGCTGAAACTGCTGGGGCACGAGGGCACGGTGGTGGAGCTGAGCTGGTACGGCGACCGCCGGGTGAGCGTGCCGCTGGGTGAGAACTTCCACTCGCGACGGCTGACCGTGCGCGGCAGCCAGGTCGGCACCGTTTCCCCCGCCCGCGCGGCCCGCCGCACGTACGGGGACCGGCTGGCGCTCGCGCTGCGGCTGCTGGCCGACCCGGCGTTCGACGTGCTGATCACCGGCGAGTCGGCGTTCGACGAACTGCCCGGACTGCTCACCCGCCTCGCCGGTGGGTCGCTGCCGGGACTCGGCCACCGGATCGTTTACCCGTAAAGGAGAAAACCTTGTTCAGCGTCACCGTGCGAGACCACATCATGGTCGCCCACAGCTTCCGCGGCGAGGTCTTCGGGCCCGCGCAACGCCTGCACGGCGCCACCTTTGTCGTCGACGCCACGTTCCGCCGCGCCGAGCTGGACGCGGACAACATCGTGGTCGACATCGGCCTCGCCACCGAGCGGCTCGGCGCGGTGCTGGCCGACCTCAACTACCGCAACCTCGACGAGGTGCCGGAGTTCAAGGGCGTCAACACGTCCACGGAGTTCCTGGCCAAGGTGATCGCGGACCGGCTGGCGGGCCAAGTGCACGCCGGCGACCTCGGCGAGGGCGCGCACGGCCTGGCCTCGATTTCGGTGACGCTGCACGAATCACACGTCGCTTCGGCCGGTTACGAGCGCGACCTGTGACCACAGTGGACGCTTCCGGTTACGCGCCGGAGTGGCTTCGCCTGCGCGAGGGCGCGGACGCGGCGGCCCGCTCGGCGTCCCTTGTGGACAAGCTCGCGCTGCGACCGCCGTCGACGATCCGCGATCTCGGCTGCGGCACGGGCTCGATGGGCCGCTGGCTGGCCGGACGGCTGCCCGGGCCGCAGCACTGGATCCTGCACGACCAGGACCCGCGGCTGCTCACGCTGGCCGCGCGCAGCCTCCCGGACGGCGTCACCACCGAGACCGAGCAGCTCGACGTCACCCGGCTGACCGCCGCGGACCTCGCGGAAACGTCGCTGGTCACGGCTTCGGCGTTGCTGGACCTGTTCACCCACGCGGAAATCAACCGTCTGGTCGACGCCTGCGCGGGCGCGCGTTGCCCGGCGCTGCTGACGCTTTCCGTGGTCGGCCGGGTGGAGCTGTCACCCACGGACCCGCTGGACGAAACCGTCACGGCCGCGTTCAACACTCACCAACGCCGCGACGGGCGACTCGGTCCGGAAGCGGTTTCCGTTGCCGCGGAAGAGTTCGCCGCCCGCGGTTACACGGTCCGCCGCGCGCCGAGCGTCTGGCGGCTCGGCCCGGCGGACTCCGCGTTGATCACGGCCTGGTTCCACGGCTGGGTCGCGGCGGCGGCCGAGGAGGACCCGAGCCTGGCGCACTACCGGGACCAGCCGCCCGCCGCCGTCACCGTGCACCACGAGGACCTACTCGCTCTCCCCTGACTCGCGCCGGGCGCGGGCGCGCCGCTTGCCCTCGTGCATCGCGGCCACGCGGGCGATCGGGATGGTGTGTCCCTCCTCGACGAGATCGGCCGGAAGCTGTTGCGGCGCGGGCATCTCCGCGACCCACGGATCGTCACCGCCGAGCAGTTTCACTGCACTGTGGACGGTGAAGTCGTCCGGCGTCACGTTCTCCGCGTCGGACCACGGCACCGGGAACGAGACGCGCACGCCCGGCCGTACCCGCGGGCTGTAGGCGGCCACCACCGTCGCGCCGCCGGCCCGGGTGGAGTCGAGGAAAACCTTGCCGTGGCGGTCCTCGCGGATGAACGCCGTGGTCGCCAGGTCCGGGTCGAGCCGCTCGGCCCGGGCCGCGACGGCGCGGGTGGCCGCGGCCACGTCGTCCATCGCCTGCCCCGGGGCGAGCGGCACGAAAACGTGCACCCCCTTGGAACCGCTCGTCTTCAGCGCGCCCGCGAGCCCGGCGTCGGCCAGCGCCCGGCGCACGAGCTGCGCACCCGCGACGGCGACGCCGAACGCGGCGCCCTCCGGCGGGTCGAGGTCCATGATGAGGTGCGTGGGCCCGGCTTCGTGGTCGATCCGGGTGAGCGTCGGGTGGTACTCGATCGCGCGCTGGTTCCCGAACCACAGCAGCGTGCGACGGTCGTTGCACAGCGCGTACGACACGTTCCGCTTCGAAGTCTCCGCCCACAGCTTCACCCGCGGCACCCACTCGGGGGTGTACTTCGGCAGGTTCTTCTGCATGAACGCGTCCTGCCCGCGCAGCACCCGCACCACGGACAGCGGCCGGTCGGCCAGCACCGGGAGCAGCCGCGCCGACACGGCGTCGAGGTAGTCCAGCAGGTCGCGCTTGGTCGCGCCGGACTCGGCGAACAGCTGCTGGTCGAGGTTGGTCAGCGGCACACCCTCACGCACATCCTGGCTGGTCATCGGCCCACCATTGCCCACTCCCGACGCCCGGTCAACCGGTCACACGAGCGGGCGGCCGTCTCGCCGGCGCCGACGGAGATCGCACAGGTACACGTTGAACGGGAACCGCCGCGCCGCCCTCGGCAGCCGTTCGACCACGAAGCCGATCCCGCGCATCAGCCGCTCGAACCGCCGCTGGTCGGCGGCCGACCACGGCAGCCGCATCTGCTCGCGGAAGCAGCCGGGCAGGAACCCCGTAGTCACGAACCGGTGAAACCGTCCGAAGAGGACGGAGAACGGGCGGGGCAGGAAGCGCAGGTCCACAATGTCCACGAGGTACGCGCGGGTGCGGTCGTCGATCTCGACCCGCTCGAGTCCCGCGGCCCAGTACTCCGCGAAGGCCGCCCGGTCGGCGGGCCACATCTCCGGCCGCACCTGCAAGGTCGTCCCCAGCACCGCGGCCTGCTCGTAGAGCCCTTCGGGTGACGGGCGGCCCATGGCCTCGAGGATGTCTTCGATCCCCCGGTACAGGCAGGCGGCCACCCACAGCTGCAACTCAGTGTCGAAGGCGTTGTAGCGAACGGGACTCTCGTCCGTCGAACGCACCCGGACGTGCGAGGTGTTCACCGCCCGCCGGTACGCGGCGCGCTCTTCATCGGTCCCGAACACGGCCACGGCGAGGTAGGTGTTGGTGGTGCGCGCGCGTTTCAGCGGATGCCGGAACAGGCTGCCGCTCTCCACCCGGCTCTCCAGCACTCCGTAGCCCACGGGCGGGCGGCCCAGCTGCATGATCACGTTCGCGCTCCCGGCCAGCAGCCCGGCCCCGAGCAGGGACTCCCTCAGCGCGTCGCCCACACCGGCACCTCCTGGGCTCCAGGGAACGCGGCTGTTTACCACATGTCAAGAGTGCGCTTGACTTCAACAGAACTTGAAGTATCACGCTGTCCCCATGAGCATCCAGACCGAACGCGCCGGCTTGCCCGATCCGACCCGTCCCGATGTCGCCGTCGTCCGGATCCGCCGCGGCGACGGCGAGCCGGACTTCGAGCCAACGCCGTGGCCCGAGGGCCTGCTGAGCTTCACCGGCTACACCAACGAAAACGGCTGGTTCAGCTACGAGCAGTGGGCCACGGAACCCGAGCCGGACGGCAGCGAGTTCCGGCTCCACCGCAGCGGCACCCGGCCGGACGCGCCGGTGCCCGGCTGCATCGTGCTCGTCTCCGTCGAGTTCGACGGCCCGGACGAGGACCGCCTGAAGCGCTGGGTGGACCTGGTGTTCGAGGCCCTCGGCGACGAGGAAACCCCGCACCCCGGCGGGATCTCCGCCCACTTCCACCTCAGCGACGACGGCACCCGCATCGCCAACTACGCCGAGTGGCGGAGCGCGGCCGACCACCTCGACGCGATCGAGTCGTCCGGGCAGGGCGCGGTCGGGAAGTCGCCCAAGTTCGAGGACGTGAAGGCATTCCCGGGGGTGGTGGGCGGCGACGTCCAGCGGTTCCGGCCCGTTGTCCACCGCACCGCCGAGCGCACGAAGGAGAGCTGAATGTTCCTGGTACTGGGTGCCACCGGTCACGTCGGCGGCGAGGTCACGCGGCAGCTGCACCAACGCGGCGAGGCCGTGCGCGCGCTCGTTCGCGATCCGGCCAAGGCGAAGGCGAAGCTGCCGGACGGCGTCGACATCGTCCAGGGCGATCTGGAGCGGCCGGACACGCTCAAGGCCGCGATGGCCGACGTCACCGGTGTTTTCCTGATGAACCGCATGGGTGAGGTCGGCGAGGCGGTCGAGGTGCTGGCCGACGCCGGGCGGCTGGTTTTCCTGTCTTCGGCCGCCGTGGTCGACGACGTGGCCGAGCAGCCCAACGTCATCGGCCGGGCCCACGCCGTGGTCGAGGACGCGATCCGCGCGTCCGGCACGAGCTGGACTTTCCTGCGCCCCGGCGGTTTCGCGACCAACACCCTCAGCTGGGCCGAACAGATCCGCGCGGGTGACGTCGTGGAGGGCGCGCACGGCGATCAGGCCCAGCCGCTGATCCACGAGGGCGACATCGCGGCGGTGGCCGTCCGCGCGCTCACCGAAGACGGCCACGACGGCGCCTGCCACCTGCTCAGCGGGCCGGCGCCGATCAGCCAGATCGACCAGGTCGCGGCCATCGGCGCCGCACTCGGCCGGCCGTTGCGCTGGGTGGACATCGGCCCGGACGAGCTGCGCCGCCGGATCGAGCCGGTGATGCCGCCCGGAATCGCCGACGTCTACCTCGGTGGGCTGGCGACCTCCGCGCCCGCGACCGGGGTGGTCGAGGCGGTCACCGGCCGGCCGGGCCGGACGTTCGCGCGGTGGGCCGCCGACCACGTGGCGGACTTCCGCTGACCGCGGGCCGGGGCCGACCGGCCGGTCTGGTCGAATACCGGGCATGGACGTGCAGCTGCGACAAGCCGAGCCCGCCGACTACGACCGGATCATCACCGTTGCCGACGAGTGGTGGGGGCGCCCGGTCAGCGCGATCCTGCCCCGGCTCTTCCTCGACCACTTCTTCCGCACCAGCCTCATCGCCGAGGAAGCCGGCTCGCTGGCCGGCTTCCTCGTCGGGCTGCTGTCGGACTCGGACCCCGAAGCCGCCTACATCCACTTCCTCGGCGTCGCACCGGAACTACGCGGCGCGGGCCTGGCGAGGAAGCTCTACAACCGGTTCTTCTCCCTCGCCGAGGCCGACGGCCGCTCGTACGTCCGGGCGGTCACCTCACCGCAGAACGCCACCTCGATCGCCTTCCACGGGGCGATGGGCTTCAGCGTCACCGGCCCGGTCGCCGGTTACGACGGGCCCGGGGTGGACCGGATCGTGTTCCACCGCAGCCTTTCCTAGCTCGTGAGTCTGCTCAGTAGACGCGGGTCACCGGATGGGGCGCGGTCCGCGGCGCGGCGCCGGTGGGCCATTCGGCGGCGCAGTGGGTGCCCGGGGCCGGGCGCGCGAGCGTCAGCAGGTAGGTGTCGATCGCGTCGCGGGCGCAGGTGCTGTTGCCGTAGTCGCCGTGGCCGGTGCCGTCGTAGGTGAGCAGCACCGTGTCCGGCAGCTGCTTCGCGACGTTCGTGGCCCATTCGTACGGGGTGGCGACGTCGTGGACGCCGTTGGTCATCAGGATCGGCGGGGCCTGCGTGACGTGCAGCCGGTGCTGCGGGTTCCGCACCGGGCCGGTCCAGCCGAGGCAGTTGGTGATGTCGGAGAAGAAGCCGCTGAAATGCGTGTGCGGCGCGAGGGCTTCGACGTTCTCCCGCAGCTTGCTCAGGCTCGCGAAGTCGCCCACCTCGGGCCAGGTCCAGTCCGAGCACCAGATGGCCTGGTAGCTGTTGCCGATCAGCTCCGCCTGGGCCGAGGCCGCCGGCGCGCCCGTCCCGGCCAGCGTCGCGAGGCGGCCCGCCAGCCCGCTCCATTGCCCGTCTGGGTGA
The DNA here is from genome assembly GCF_900110575.1 of Amycolatopsis saalfeldensis. Taxonomy (GTDB): domain Bacteria; phylum Actinomycetota; class Actinomycetes; order Mycobacteriales; family Pseudonocardiaceae; genus Amycolatopsis; species Amycolatopsis saalfeldensis. Next base: position 382,659 of record NZ_FOEF01000005.1, on the reverse strand, counting down.
TACATGGCGCCGAACGCGTTGTCCCGCAAGGCTTCCACCGGCAGCACCTGACCGGTGCCCGGGTCGATCAGCTTGCCCGCCGACGCCTGGGCGTACAGCTTGTCCCACAGTGCCAGCACGTCCTGGCCGTGCAGCGCGCACGACGTCGTCCGGTCGCACCACGCGGCGAAGTCGGTGAACGAGTTCTCGAACGCCTTGTTCGCGGCGGTCAGGTAGCCGTCCGACTGGACGCTGTGGTCCATATTGGAGTCCAGCACCAGCGCGCGCAGCCGCGAGCCGAACAGCTCCGCGTACTGCTGGCCGATCTGCGTGCCGTACGAGACGCCGTAGAAGCTGATCTGCTCTTCCCCGAGCGCGGCGCGGATGCCGTCCATGTCGCGCACGACGCTCTCGGTGTCCACATGGGAATCCAGCCCGGCGTTGTGCTTGGCGCAGTCCTGGGCGACCGCGCCGTTGTGCGCCAGCAGGTCCGAGTACTGCTGCTTCGTCGTCGGGATCAGCTCGACCGGCTGCGACAGCACTGCCTTGTCGCACTGGATCTCGCTGCTCTGCCCGATCCCGCGCGGGTCGAAGCCGATCAGGTCGAACGAGTCCAGGATGGACTGGGAGAAGTAGTTCCCGGCCGAGGCCGAGTAGACGAAGCTGAGGCCCGAGCCACCCGGGCCGCCGGGGTTGACCAGCAGGGCTCCCTTGCGCTGCGCGGGTTTCGCCGCCTTCAGCCGGTTGATCGCGATGCCGACCTTCGCGCCGTCGGGCTGGTTCCAGTCGACCGGCAGCCCGACCGTGGCGCACTCGACGTTCTGCCCGTCCGAGCAGGGGCTCCAGTCGATTCCGGCGGCTGAAGCCGGGAGTGCGGGGACGACAAGCGCGACCGTGGCCGCGAAAACGACGGTGAGCAGTTTCCGCACGCGGGACCCTTCTGCCGGAAAAGCCGGGACCACTCCGACATTAGCGAGGGATCATCCTACTTTCGTCGGATTCACCCAGCGTCGGGTTCACGCACGGTCGTCCTGGCGAAGTCGATCAGTGCGCGGGCGGCGGGCCCGGCCGGTCCGCCGTCGCGCCAGGCGAGCGCGAGTTTGCCGCGCAGCCGGGGTCGCAGCTGCAGCGTGTGTAGCTCGGCCGCGTAATACCGCGCGAGCGACTCCGGCACCAGCGCCACGCCGAGGCCCCGGATTGCCAGCTGTGCCAGCACATCCGGGTCGCTGGCCTCGATCGTCACCCGTGCCCGCAGGCCGGCCGCGGCGAACCCGCGGTCGAGCACCCCGCGCAGGCCGGTGCCCTTGGGCAGGCAGATCAGGGACCGCTCGGCCAGTTCGGCGAACGTCACCTCGCGACGGCCGGCCAGCGCGTCCTGCGGCCCGGTGACCGCGACCAGCGCCTCGTCCAGCACGGTCTGGGTGGCCAGCCCGGCCGGCTCGCCGTCCGCGAGGCCGATCACCGCGAGGTCCAGCCGCCCGTCACGCAGCTTTTCCACCATCACGTCGGAGTTCGCCTCGGCCAGGGTGATTTCGACGCCGGGGTAACGCTCCGCGAAGCCCGCCAGGAACTCCGGCAACGCGACCGGGCCGGCCGAGGTGACGATGCCGATCGCAACCTGGCCGCGGACCAGCCCCTCGAACTCCGCGACCGTCTCGCGCACGGCGTTCACCGAAGCGAGCGCGGCGCGCGCGTGCGGCAACACGGCGGCGCCGACGTCGGTGAGCCGCACCGCGCGGCCCGACCGGTCGAACAACGGTTGCCCCAGCTCGCGTTCGAGCCGCCGGACCTGCGCGCTGACGCCGGGCTGCGCGACGTGCAACCGCGCCGCGGCCCGTGTGAAACCGGCTTCCTCCGCGACGGCGACGAAGTACTCGAGCTGGTGCAGTTCCATAAGCATTGATTCTAGACAGGGGAAGCAACATCTCTTGGACTTCTTCCAGATCCCGCGTCAGGCTGGGGACATGCTCACTTTCACCCCTGGTCAGGACGGGTACGAGACCGAGATCGCCGGCTTCCAGACCGGTGTGCCGTCGAGGCCGCGGCTGGTCGTCGGCGCGACGAACACCGGCGACGTCGCGGAGGGCGTCCGGTACGCCGCGGAGCACGGCCTGCCGGTGTCGGTGCAAGCGACCGGCCACGGCCTGCGTGAACCGGCCACCGGCGTGCTGATCTCGACGCGCCGCATGACGGGCGTCTCGATCGACCCGGCGCGCGCGGTCGCCCGGGTCGAGGCCGGCGCGACCTGGGGCGCGGTGATCGAGGCCGCGGCCGGGCACGGTTTGGCTCCGCTGAGCGGTTCGGCACCCGGCGTCGGCGTGGTCGGCTACACGCTCGGCGGCGGGTTCAGCCTGATGGGCCGCCGGCACGGCCTCGCCGCGGACCACGTGGCCGCCGCCGAGTCCGTCGCCCCGGACGGCACTCTCGGCACCGGGCTCGACGGCGTGGTGACGTCGCTGGAGTTCGGCCTGTTCCCCGTCACCACGCTCTACGGCGGCGCGCTTTCCTTCACCACGCAGGAAACCGCGCTCCGCGCTTGGCGAGACTGGACCGCGGACCTGCCGGACGCGCTGACGACGTCACTGGCCCTGGTCCCGTACCCGGACCTCCCGATGATCCCAAAACCCTTGCGCGGCAAGCACATCGCACAGATCCGCGTGGCCTACCTCGGTTCGCCGGAGGAGGGCGAACGCCTGGTCGCCCCGCTGCGCGCGCTCGGCCCGGTCATGGACACCCTCACGACGCTGCCGTTCACGAAGTCCGGCACGATCGCCGCCGAGCCGCCGAACCCGCATGCCTACGTCGGCGACAACCGGACGCTGTCCACCCTGTCCGAGGAATCCGTGGACGCCATCCTCACCACCACGGACGCCCCGGTCGTGCAGATCCTGGACCTCCTCGGCGGCGCCTACGCCCCGGGCCGCCACCTGGCCCCGAACTCCCGGTACGCGGTCCGCGCCCTGTCCGACCCCGCCGACACCTCCGGGCAGGAGAAGCTGTTCGAAGCGTTCGGGCCCGACACGACGGGACGGCTGTCGAGCTTCGTCTACGGGCAGCCGCTCTGACCGAACGCGATCAGCTTGCTCATCGGCACGTTGAGGCTGGCAGCCAGGTCGCACTGGGCCCCGCGGCCGCGGGGCCCGGCTCAGCGTCCCGGCCGGCGCGGAACCGGCCCGCACGAACTTCTGGACCATGCCCAGGAAGCGTCAGACGGCGGGCGCCAAGCCCGCGGTGACGGCGCCGACGTCGATGGTGTGACTCTCCGGCGAGGCGTCGACGTCACCGAGGCTCCACGGCACCGCGATCCGCGGGTCGCTCTGATCGCCGCGCGGCGTGGTCTCCTGCGGCGCCGTGACGTCGATCGCCAGCGGGGTCTGCTGCTGTGCGGGGGCCTCGATCGCCGTCCAGTGCAGCGGGATGTAGGCCGAGGACCCGTTGCTCAGGTGCACGGCCGGGGCCTCGGCGGGGACCTGCTGGTTCAGCAGCACGTCGTGGGCGCCGACCAGGTCGACCGGCAGCGAGGCGGGCAGCGTGCAGGTCTCGCCCGGGTTGGCGGTGAACTGGATGAAGCCCTCACGGTTGCCCGCGCCGGCCCCGCCGTAGACGAGCTTGGTGGTGAGCTGGCCGGAGGTGCAGGTGAAGTCGGTCGGCATCGCGTTCGCGGTTCCGGCGGCCAGCGCGGTCAGCCCGGCGGTGGCACCGGCGACGGCGAGGGCGGCGACAGTGCGGCGAAGAGTGTTCATCGGTTTTCCCCTCCTGCTGGGCCCGGGCGGACGCTCCGCCCGGGGCAGGCGATCCGCTGGTGATTCATTCACCTCGATCGCCTTCACAGTGGTAGATGCTCACCACCCCCGTGGGGATGCGCCGTTGTGGGATCGTCCGCACGGAGGCAACCCGAGTGCACCGCGCACGTCACGGGCCCCAAACGCCCCATTTATACTTCCGCCACCGAACCGTCGACGGGGGTCCAGCCTGTGCGCACCATGAGCCATGACGAGTACCTCGGCATGCGCAGGTTTCCCGGCCTCGACGGGCTGCGGGCGATCGCCGCGACGATCGTCGTGTTCTTCCACTTCGCCGGGCCCAAGTGGTCCTGGCTTTCGGGCTGGGTGGGCGTTTACGTCTTCTTCGTGCTGTCCGGCTTCCTGATCACCACGCTGCTGCTGCGCGAGCAGGACCGCACCGGGCGGATCTCGCTGGCGGACTTCTACCTGCGGCGGGTGTTCCGGATCCTGCCGCCGTACCTGGTGATCCTCGGCGGGATCATCGCGTTCGTGCTGCTGCGCGGGGAGTTCCTCGCCCGCGACTTCCCGCACGCGCTGAAGTACTACCTGACCTTCCTCAACGAGTTCTTCCCCGCTTCCGGCGGCAACGGCTCGGACAACTTCTTCTCCGGCTCGTGGACGCTCGGCATCGAGGAGAAGTTCTACCTGGTCTGGCCGTTCCTGCTGGTCGCGATCGGGATCGGGGCGGCCCGGCGGAAGGTCGCGCTGGTGCTGGGCGCGATGATCGTGCTGCTCGCGCTCGTGCCGCTGACCACCGACGGCTGGCTGCTGGACTTCACCCCGAGCGTCTACCGCTCCAGCATCCACTACTTCATCCTGCTCAGCGGCTGCCTGCTCGCGATCGTGCTGCACCACCGGCGCGGCTTCGCGCTCCTGCGGCCGCTGACGCACCCGGTCGCCGGCCTGGTGATCGTCGCCGGGTTCCTGGTGCTGCACACGAATCTGGACTCGCTGTGGAACGAGACCCGGCAGAACCTGCTGCTGCTCGTCGCCTACGCCGCGGCGACCATGCTGCTGCTCGTGGTCCTGCTGTCGCCGGGACCGGCGCGCTGGCTGCTGGCGACGCGGCCGATGCGGTTCGTCGGGGAGCGCTCGTACTCGCTGTACCTGCTGCAGGGGCCGGTGCACTTCGCCGTGATCCAGGCGGTGCCGTCGCTGGCGCAGAACCGGCTCGTTTCGGCCGTGACGGTGTTCGTGGTGGCGCTCGCCATCGCGGACCTGATCCACCGCTGGGTGGAGCAGCCGCTGATCGCCACCGGGAAGCGGCTGATCTCGTGGCGCCATACCCGCGGGAACGCCAAAGCCGCCCAGCCGGCGGTGGTGGAAGAGCCCCGGATCGAGGCCACCGTCGGCTGAGCGGCTGGGGGTGTTTCAGCGCTCCAGCACGAACACCGGGATGAGGCGCGTGGTCTTCTTCTCGTACTCGGCGAAGCCCTCGTTGTGGGCGACCATGCCGGCGTACAGGCGGTCGCGCTCGGCGCGGTCCTCGATCAGCTTCGCGGTCGCGTCGAACTTCTCGGTGCCGATCTCGACCTTGACCTTCGGGTTCGCGATCAGGTTGTGGTACCAGTCCGGGTTGGTGTCGGCGCCGCCCTTGGACGCGGCGATGACGTACCGGTCGCCGTCGGTGGTGTAGACGAGCGGCAGGACCCGCTCCTTGCCGCTCTTCGCGCCGGTGTGCGTGATCAGCACCATGTTCTTGCCCTCGAACATGCCACCGACCTTGCCCTCGTTCGCGTGGAACTCGTCGATGATCTGCTGGTTCCAGTCCGACATGCGTACCTCTCCCAAGTTGTTGACGTTGACAACAAACGTAGTTTGCCAGCAAAGACGAAGTCAACGAACCCGGGGCCCGGCAGCCGGCCGGTATGGTCTCCGGCTGGAGAGGTGATCGTGTGGACCCCGAGGAGAGCAAGCCCGGGCTGAGCGTGGCCGACGGGGTCCGCGAGCTGCTCCTGCTGATGCCGCGCCTGGTCGGGCGCGCGAAGCGGGCGCCGGTGCCGGCGCAGCTGGCCGACCTGTCGCTCGCGCCGCGGCACCTTTCGCTGCTCTCCTACCTGCTGTTCGACGGCCCGATGACGGTCACCGAACTCGCCGGCCGGCTGAAGGTCGCGCCGACCACGACCAGCCTGATGGTCGGCGACCTGGCGCGCCAGGGCCTGCTCGACCGCACCGAAGACCCGGGCGACCGGCGCCGCACCATCGTGAGCATCAAGGAAGACAAGCGCCGCGCCGTCGACGCCTGGCTGGCGCGCGGCGCGCAGGCCTGGGAACGCGCGCTGGCGCCGCTGACCCCCGCAGAGCGGCAGCTGGTGATCTCGACGCTGCGGGCGTACGAGCAGGACGTCGGGGACTGCTGTCCGGAAGACCGCTGACAAACGCGCGGAAATCACTGCGGCACAACGATTTCAGCCGGCCAGCCACTGCGCCTGCGGCCCGGTGCAGCGGTGCGGCCGCGGGCTGTCGTGCTGATACCACCAGGCTTCGCTGACGCGGCCGTTCGGCAGTGTGTAGCGGGGCGGGCCCGCGGCGCGGCGGAGGCCGGCGGCTTCCAGGGAGCGGCCGCTGGCGACGTTGCCGACCTCGGCTCCGGCGCGGACGCGGAACAGGCCGAGGTGCTCGTGGGCCAGCAGCAGGCCCGCGGCGAACAGGTCGCGGCCGAGGCCCTGGCCGCGGTAGCCCGGGGCGAGGTAGCCGCCGGTCTCGGGCCCGCCGTCCTCGCCGGAGTGGACGCTCACCAGCCCGGCGCACCGGCCGGCGCCGAGGTCGATCGCGACGATGTCCACCGAATGCGGGTCGGGCGTCGCCCAGTCCGGGCCGGTGCCCGGCACCACCCGCATGGCCTCCGCGCGCAGGGACTCCTCGACCACCGAATCGGGCAGCCAGCCCAGCCAGCGCTGCGCAGCCGGGTCGCTGCCGCACGCCACCGCCGCCGCGTACTCCCACGCCGTGGGGGTACGGAAAAGAAACCGGCCGAGGGCGAACGCATGCCCGCGCCGATCGCAGGTCCGCTTCGCCATCAACCGGCCACGGCGGGTCAGCCTGCCGAACAGCGGTGCTTCGGACACGTTCGCCATCTCGCGGGAAATGGTACTCGGGCGTGGATCAGGCCGGAACAATGCTCAACCCATGGACGCGAGCAGAACAGTGGGCTGGGAAGGCTTCTTCAACACCAGAGACCTCGGCGGCCTCCCGACCCGGCCGGGTCCCCTGACCAGCCATGGCGCCTTCTTCCGCTCGGCCGATCTCCGGTTCGTCACCGAAGCGGGGTGGTCCCAGGCCCGGGAAGCCGGCCTCCGGACCGTCGTCGACCTGCGCAACGCCGCCGAAATCCGGCCCACGGCGGAGTCTTCCGCCACCCCGGCGGGTTCGGCCCGGTTCACCGCGGCCGCGGGCACCACCGCCCCGTCCGGCATCACCCGCGTCGAAATCCCCCTCGACGATGTCGAAGACGTCGAGCTGTGGCAGCACATCAGCGATGAGCATCTGGACGGCAGCCCGCTCTACTACCGCGTCTTCCTCGAGCGGAAGCCCGAGCGCTGCGCCGCGCTCATCACCGCGCTCGCCCGGACAGATCCCGGCGGCGTCCTCTTCCACTGCGGGTCCGGCCGGGACCGGGCGGGCCTGGTTTCGCTGATGCTGCTGGGACTGGCCCGAGTCGAGCCCGAGGCCATCGCGGCGGACTACGAGCTGTCCACTGAGGGGGTGCGGCCCCTCTACGCCACGCTGGGCGTTGAGGACCAAGGACCGCTGATCGAGTCGATGCTCGCCGAGCACGGGACCACCAGGCGGGAAGCCGTCTTACGCACCCTCGACGGCTTCGATGCGGAGAAGTACCTGCTTGACGCCGGTGTGAGCTCCGCGGACCTGGAGAATCTCCGCAGCCGATTGGTTATGGTGAGCGGATGACGGTCGTGCCGGAGTCAACCGAGGCGGACGCCGGGCGGGCGGCCCAACCCCGGCAGCTGATCGTGTCCGTGTACGGCTTCTATCACCGCAGCGAGGGTGGCTGGCTGTCCGTGGCCGCGTTGATCGGGCTGCTCGCGGCGGTGGGGGTCGACGAGCCGGCCGTGCGCTCGTCCATCTCGCGGCTCAAGCGGCGCGGCATCCTCGAAGCGATCCGCCACGAGGCCACCGCGGGGTACGAGCTTTCCGAGACCGCGCTGGACATCCTGCGCGAGGGCGACGACCGTATCTTCCGCCGTGACCGGGCCACGGTCGCCGACGGCTGGCTGCTCGCCGTGTTCTCCGTGCCCGAGGCCGAGCGCCACAAACGGCACGTGCTGCGGACCCAGCTCGCGCGGCTGGGCTTCGGCACCGCGGCGTCCGGCGTCTGGATCGCGCCGGCGCACCTGCACCGGGTGACCGCCGAGACGCTGACGCGGCTGGGCCTGGCCGAATACGCCGACCTGTTCCGCGCCGAGCACCTGGCCTTCGGCGACCCCGCCGCCAAGGTCCGCGAATGGTGGGACCTCGACCAGCTCGACCAGCTGTACACGGCCTTCCTCGACGAGCACGCGCCCGTGCTGGAGCGCTGGCGCCGCCGCCGCGCCACGCCGGGCGACGAAGCGTTCGCCGACTACATCCGCGTGCTCACCGGCTGGCGCCGCATGCCCTACCTCGACCCGGGCCTGCCCGCCGAGCTGCTGCCCGCGGGCTGGTCCGGCATCCGCGCCGCCGAGGTGTTCTTCACGCTGCACGAGCGTCTCGAAGCCCCGGCGCGCGCGTATCTGCTGGAGACGCTCGGCGGTTGACAATTCAGCGGCTGAGGACCGCGAAGCCCTGCACCTCCACCAGCGCCTCGACGTCCCACAACCGGCTCACGCCGATGCCCGCCATCGCCGGGTATTCCTTGCCCACCAAGCGTTTCCACACCTGGCCGATCTCGCGCGCGTGCGCCTTGTAGTCGTCCATGTCGACGAGGTAGATCGTCACGCTGCAGAGGTCGGCCGGTTCGCCGCCGGCCGCGCGCAGCGACGTCAGCAGGTTGCCGAGCGCGCGTTCGAACTGCTCGACCACCCCCTCGCCGACGATCTTGTTGCCCGCGTCCAGCGCGGTCTGCCCGGCGAGGAAAACCACCCGGCCCTCGGCGGCCACGGCGTGCGAGAAGCCCGACGGACGGCCCAGCTCGGGCGGGTTGAAACGCTCCATGCGGCCGAGCCTAACCCATCTATCGCATTCTTGACGATCGTAGGGCAGACGACATATCCTCATCGTCGTGCGGATATCGGTTCTCGGCGGCGGCCCGGCGGGCCTGTACTTCGCCGCCCTCGCGAAGCAGCTCGGGCCCGGGCACGAGATCACGGTCTGGGAGCGCAACGCGCCGGACGACACGTTCGGCTTCGGCGTGGTGTTCTCCGACGAGACGCTCGGCGGCATCGAGCACGCCGACGCGGGCGTGCACGAGGCGATGAGCCGCGAGTTCGCGCGCTGGGACGACATCGACGTGCACTACCGCGGGACGGTCACCACCTCCGGCGGGCACGGGTTCGCCGCGATGAGCCGCAAACGGCTGCTCGCGATCCTGCAGCAGCGCTGCCGGGAGCTGGGCGTCGACGTCCGCTTCCGCACCGGCGCGCCGGACGTGGCCGAGCTGTCCCGCGAGTACGACCTGGTGGTGGCGGCCGACGGCGTGAACTCCGCGGCCCGCACACGGTTCGCCGAGTCCTTCGCGCCGACCGTCGAAACCCGCCGCTGCCGTTACATCTGGCTCGGCACCGACCTGGTTTTCGACGCCTTCAAGTTCCACGTCCTCGAAACCCCGCACGGGATCATGCAGATCCACGGCTACCCGTACGGCCGCGAGGGCAGCACGTTCATCCTGGAGCTGCACGAGGACGTCTGGCAGCGCGCGTTCGCGCCGATCGCCGCGACGGACCTGGCGCCGGGCGAGAGCGACGAGAAGTCCATCGCGCTGATCCGCGAGCTGTGCGCCGAGGTGCTCGACGGGCACCGGGTGCTGGCCAACAACTCGAAGTGGGGCACCTTCGGCACGGTGCGCTGCGAGCGCTGGGTGCACGAGAACGTCGTGCTGCTGGGCGATGCCGCGCACACCGCGCACTTTTCCATCGGCTCCGGCACGAAGCTGGCGATGGAGGACGCCCTCGCGCTGGCCGCGTGCCTGCACGAGCAGCCGTCGGTGCCTGAAGCTCTCACCGCGTACGAGGAGGAGCGGCGCCCGGTGGTCGCGTCCACGCAGCGCGCGGCGCAGGCAAGCCTGGAGTGGTTCGAGAACCTGGCGCAGTACACGCACCAGGCGCCGGAGCAGTTCGCGTTCAACCTGCTCACGCGCAGCCGCCGCGTCACCTACGACAATCTGAAACTGCGTGACCGCGAATTCGCCGCGGCGCTGGACGAATGGCTCGCCGGCACGCTCGGCACCGCCGTGGCGCCGCCGATGTTCCAGCCGGTGCGGATCGGCGAGCTGGAACTGCCGAACCGCATTGTCGTTTCGCCGATGGACATGTACTCGGCCGAAGACGGGGTGCCCGGTGAGTTCCACCTGGTGCACCTGGGCGGCAAGGCACTCGGCGGCGCCGGGCTGGTGATGTCCGAGATGATCTGCGTTTCGGCCGAGGGCCGGATCACGCTGGGCTGCCCCGGGCTCTACACCGAAGAGCAGGAACGCGCGTGGGCCCGCGTCGTCGACTTCGTGCACGGTCGGACGCCGGCGAAGATCGGGCTGCAGCTGGGCCATTCCGGGCGGAAGGGCGCCACGAAACTGATGTGGGACGGCATGGACGACCCGCTGCCGGAAGGCGGCTGGGAGGTCTGCGGACCGTCGCCGCTGCCGTACCGAGTGGACAGTCAGACGCCGCGCGAGCTGAGCGTCGACGAGCTGGCGGAGATCCGTGCACAGTTCGTGGCCGCTGCCCACCGAGCCGCGCGGGCCGGGTTCGACCTGCTGGAGCTGCACTGCGCGCACGGCTACCTGCTGTCGTCGTTCCTCTCGCCGCTGACCAACCACCGGACCGATGAATACGGCGGCTCCCCGGAAAACCGGCTCCGATTCCCGCTGGAGGTGTTCGACGCCGTCCGCGCGGTGTGGCCGGCCGAGCGGCCGATGACGGTCCGCATCTCGGCCACCGATTGGCACGACGGCGGGATCGGCGCCGACGAGGCCGTCGCGATCGCGCGCGCCTTCGCCGAGCACGGGGCCGCCGCGATCGACGTGTCCACCGGCCAGGTGGTGAGCGAGGAGCGGCCGCAGTTCGGGCGCAGCTACCAGACCCCGTACGCCGACCGGATCCGCAACGAGGTGGGGTTACCACACGGGATGGCGGTGATCGCCGTCGGCGCCATCTCCTCCTACGACGACGTGAACTCGCTGATCCTGGCCGGGCGCGCCGATCTGTGCGCGATCGGCCGCAGCCACCTCTACGATCCACAGTGGACGCTGCACGCGGCGGCGGAGCAGGATTACGCGATGCCGTGGCCGAAGCCGTGGGCCGCGGGAAAGCGCAAGCCGCAGACCGGCCGCACGGACGGGCCCGAGCCGCGGCTGGAACTGGTCCGCACCGGCGGCCACCACACCGCCCATGCCCGCTGGCGACCGGGAAGTGACCGATGAACGCCTTCGCCCTGTCCGCCGAGCAGCGCGCTTTTGCCGGCTCGGTCAAGGAAATCGCCGCGGAGCAGCTGCGCCCGCTCGCCGAGGCCGGTGAGGAGGGCGCGGTGAACCGGCCGCTGCTCAAGGCGATGGGCTCGCTGGGCCTGCTCGCGCGGCTGTTCCCGGGCGTCGAAAGCGGGAGCCCGGCGCGTCAGGCCGCGGCGACGGACCTGTGCCTGCTGCGGGAGGCGCTGGCTACGCAGAGCACCGAGGCGGAGACGGCGCTCGCGTTGCAGGGATTGGGAAGTTACCCCGTTCTCCAGTCCGGAATGGACGAACAAGTCCGGCGCTGGCTGCCCGCGGTGGCGGCGGGTGACGCCGTCGCGGCGTTCGCGCTGACGGAGCCGGACGCGGGCTCCGACGCGGCCGCGCTGAGCCTCGCCGCCGAGCCCGACGGCGACGGCTGGCGCCTCACCGGCGAGAAGATGTGGATCTCGAACGCGCCGGAAGCGGACTTCTACACCGTTTTCGCGCGCACGACGCCGGACGCGGGCTCCCGTGGTGTCAGCGCGTTTGTCGTCCCCGGCGACCGCGCGGGCCTGTCCGGCGAGCACCTCGACCTGGTGAGCCCGCATCCGATCGGCACGCTGACGTTCGACGGCGTGCGGGTGCACCGCGAAGAGCTGCTGGGTGAGGAGAACCGCGGCTTCGCCGTCGCGATGCGGACGCTGGACCTGTTCCGGCCGAGCGTCGGCGCGTTCGCCGTCGGCATGGCGCAGGCGGCCCTCGACGCGACGGTCGAGTACACCGGGCAGCGCGTCGCTTTTGGCGGCCCGCTGGCGAAGCAGCAGACGGTGGCGCACACCCTCGCCGAGATGGCGACCCGTACCGAGGCTTCGCGCCTGCTCGTCTACGCGGCCGCTTCGGCGTACGACGCGGGCGAGCAGAACCTCAGTGGGCGCGCAGCCATGGCTAAGCTGTTCGCCACCGAGTCCGCTCAGTACGTCGTGGACGCGGCCGTGCAGCTGCACGGCGCGCGGGCGTTGCGGCGCGGGCACTTGCTGGAGCACCTTTACCGCGAGGTCCGCGCGCCGCGCATCTACGAAGGCGCGTCGGAAATCCAGCGGACGATCATCGCGCGGTCACTGCGCTGACGGCTCAGCGCTCGCCGAGGAGGTCGAGCAGTGCCTTGGCCGAGGTGATGGCCTGGTCCACGGTGTCGTCGGTGTACATCTGCTCGATGAAGAAGTGCTCGAAGCCGAGTTCTTCGGCGACGCGCTTGATGTCGTCGACGATCGTCTGCGGGGCGTCGCCCTTCGCGGGGTTGACCCGGACGATCGCCTCGATCGCCTTCGGGTCGCGACCGGCCTCGACCGCGGCTTTCTCGACGATCGCCCGCTGGCCGCGGAGCCCGTCGATGTCGGGCTGCCCCGGCATCAGGATCGGCAGCCAGCCGTCGGCGCGACGGCCGACCCGCTGGAGCCCGGCCTCGGAGAACGCCCCGAGGTAGATCGGCGGCCGGGGCCGCTGGACCGGCTTGAGGTTCGCGTGGTGGCGGGGCACGGTGACCAGCTTGCCCTGGTACTCGGCCGGGTCGGTGGTCCAGATGGCCTCGAGCGCGTCCAGCGTCTCGTCCAGCCGCTTGCCGCGCTGCCGGAACTCCAGCCCCACGGATTCGTACTCCTCGGGCGACCAGCCGACGCCGAGGCCGGGCAGCAGCCGCCCGCCGCTGACCACGTCGACCGTGGTCAGCGCCCGCGCGAGCACGACCGGCGGATACCAGGTGGCGACCAGCACGTGGGTGCCGAGCCGCACCCGCTCGGTGGCCCCGGCGGCGACGCCGAGCAGGGTGAACGGGTCGAGCGCGGAGTTGAACTCCTCGGGGATGGTGTCCATCATCCCGCCGTAGCCGACCCGCGGGTCCACGGCCGCGAACAGCCGGTCGCCGACCCACAGGCTGTCCGCGCCCGCCGCCTCGAGTTCGCGGGCGAACCGGGCGGTCTGCCCGGCGTCCGAGGCCAGCCTGGCGTACTGCGGAATGCTGAAACCGATTTTCATGAAAGTCGTTTCCTTCTCCGGCGAGCTTGCTGCGGATGTCACCTCGAAGCTATGACCCGGCCGCCGGGACGGCCATCCGTCCCGGCGAAGCGTGCCCGAACCCCACCTCGGCAGGGGCCCGGAGTACCACGGGTTCCGTCGTCGGAGATAGCCCGCCTCGCCGTCGCGGATGACGACGGCAGCCCGTACCGGCTGGTGGACCTGCGGGGTTCAGCGCGCGCTGAGCTTCTTCGGCTTGCGGTCCAGCCAAAGCTGGGCCCCGATCAGCGCGACCGTCCAGCTCACCCAGGCCGCGATCGCGGCCACCGACTGCATGAACGCGACCTCGCTGCCGCCGAAGGTGGAGCCGATCTGCGGCTCCAGCACGAGGACGGCGATCGGCGAGATGAGCCGGTTCAGGATGATGGACATCGTCAGCGCGAAGCTGCGCACCATCCACCGGCGGTGGTCGCCGAAGCGGCGTTCGCGGGCGGCGCGCCAGCCGGCCCAGGTGACGCCGAGCCAGAGCACCGCGAGCATCACGTCGCTGGCCCGGGTGGCGGGGCCGAAGGGGCTGTCCGCGCCGATGGTCAGCGCCATCAGCCCGGACGGGAGCACCCCGGCGAACACGTACGCCCGCCCGGCATAGCGGTGCACCTGCGGGAACCGGCGCCGGACCCACGGCCACACCTGCACCAGCGCGCCGATCATCGCGATCGACCCGAACAACACGTGCGCCACCAGGAACCAGTAGTGCGCGGCGAACCCCTCCGGCGCCGGAACCCGCGACTGCGCCGGGTCGAACGCCAGATACGGCGGCAGCGAGTAGGCCAGGAAGGCGACCACGACCAGCCCCAACGGCCCGACCCACGGGCGTCGCCACCACGGCCGCCTCGGCTCCGTCGCCCGAGCCGGCTCCACTCGCGGTGGTCGTAGGTCTGTCCCCGCCGTCATGCTCGCCACGCTCCCTCTGCCCCAGGTGGTTGCTCCTGACCGTGACGACGTTAGGGGCCGATAGGGGTGGCCAACCATGGTGCGCGCCTGCGTTCCGGGGGTGGGGAAAGCCTTACCCTCGGACGGGTGGATCTTGGGCGACCGGGTTGACGCGGACCGTCCGGGTGCGGCCGCCTGCCTCCGGAACAGTGAAAAAGGGCGCCCCGAAGGACGCCCTTCTCCACCCACCTCCCCCGAGGGTCAGGAGCCGCGGACTCGGCGGACCGTGTCGCGGTAGTAGTAGCCGCTCTGTTTGATCGTGCGTTGCTGCGTCTCGTAATCCACGCGTACGAGGCCGAAGCGCTTCGCGTACCCGTACGCCCATTCGAAGTTGTCCAGCAGTGACCAGGCGAAGTACCCGCGGATGTCGGCGCCCTGCTGGCGAGCCGCGGCGACCGCGGCCAGGTGCGAGGCCAGGTAGGCGGTGCGGCCCTCATCGGCCACGAAACCGGACTCGTCCGGCTCGTCGTCGAAGGCGGAGCCGTTTTCCGTGATGAAAATGGGCAGACCAGGGTAGTCGCGGCCGATGCGGGTGAGCAGCTCGGTGAACTTGCCCGGCAGGATCTCCCAGCCCATGGCCGTGGTCGGCTCGCCGAACGGGATCGGGCGCTGCGCCGGGAAGCCGTCCTCGCCGACGGCGCTGCCCTGCTCGTCGACGCCGGAGTACTGCTGGCCGAAGTAGTAGTTCACGCCGAGGAAGTCCAGCGGCGTCGAGATCACCGAAAGGTCGCCGTCCTCGATCGGCAGGGCGGCGCCGCGCACCGCGATATCGGAGAGCACGTCGGACGGGTAACGGCCGTGCACCAGCGGGTCCAGGTAGATCCGCACGCCCATGCCGTCGGCGTTGCGGGCCGCTTCGCGATCCGCGAGGCTGTCCGACGCCGCGTCGGACGTGCCCATGTTCAGCGTGATGCCGAACTGCGTGCCCTCGGGCGCCGCCGCGCGCATCCGCTGCGTCGCCAGTCCGTGGCCGAGCAGCAGGTGGTGGACGGCCCGCACGCCGGCGCCGAAGTCACGGTGGCCCGGCGCCATCACCCCGTGCACGTAACCGTGCATCGCGGAGCACCACGGCTCGTTCAGCGTGGTCCAATGCTTGACGCGGTCGGACAGGCGGTCGAAGACCAGCATCGAGTAGTCGGCGAAGCGGTACGCGGTGTCACGCGAAGGCCAGCCGCCCGCGTCCTCCAGCTCCTGCGGCAGGTCCCAGTGGTACAGCGTGAGCCACGGGGCGAGGTCCTTCTCCAGCAGCTCGTCGACGAGCCGGTCGTAGAACGCCATCCCGGCCTCGTTGACCGGGCCCTTGCCGCCGGGCTGGATCCGCGGCCACGCCACGGAGAACCGGTACGTGTCGGCGCCGAGTTCCTTGATCAGCCCGACGTCCTCGGGCATCCGGTGGTAGTGGTCGCACGCGACGTCGCCGTTGTCGTTGTTGTCGATGGCCGACGGCACCCGGCAGAAAGTGTCCCAAATGGACGGTGTGCGGCCGTCCTCGGCCACCGCGCCCTCGATCTGGTACGCCGCGGTCGCCACCCCCCACCGGAAGTCCTGGGGCAGCGAGTCGATCAACGCCTGCTGCTCACGGGTCGCAGCGTCGGTGGTCTCGGTCAACGGTTCTCCTTCTCTACGACTACGACAGCGACAACGTGGCGGTGGCGTCGTCCTCGGCCGGGTGCAGCCAGCACGCGACGGTCCGCGTGGTGTCGTCCCGGTCGGCGGGCGCGCCCAGCACCGGCACGTGGCCGGCGCACGGCTCGAACGCGTGCGGGCACCGCGGCGCGAACGCGCAGCCCAGCGGCAGCGACCGCTGGTCGGGCGGCGAACCGGGGATGCCGGTCAGCTCGCGGCGCGGGCCGCGCAGGGCGGGGAACGAGTGCAGCAGGCCGTCGCTGTACGGGTGCAGCGCGTCGCGGTAGAGGTCCACGCCGCGGGCCTGCTCCACGATCCGCCCGCCGTACATGATCGCGATCCGGTCCGAGAACTCCACCAGCAGTGAGAGGTCGTGCGTGATGAACAGGACCGAGAAGCCCAGCCGCTCCCGCAGTTCCACCAGCTGCGCGAGGATCTGCCGCTGCATCACCACGTCGAGCGCCGTGGTGGGCTCGTCCATGATGACCACCCGCGGCTCCAGCGCCAGCGCCATCGCGATCATCACGCGCTGGCGCATGCCGCCGGAGAGCTGGTGCGGGTACGCGTCGAGGCGGTCGGCCGCGATGCCCACCAGGCGCAGCAGCTCACGCGCCCGCGCCAGCCGCGACGCCCGCGTGCTGCGCGGGTCGTGCGCCTTGATCACGTCCATCAGCTGCGTCGAGACCTTGTGCACCGGGTTGAGCGAGTTCATCGCGCCCTGGAACACGATCGACGTCTCCGCCCAGCGGAAGTCGCGCAGCTGCTTGGGCGTGAGCTGCAAGACGTCGTACGGCTCGCCGTCGTCGGGGTGGTAGATCACCTCGCCGCCGCGGATCACGCCGGGCGGCGGCAGCAGCCGGGTCAGGCCGTAGGCCAAAGTGGACTTCCCGCTGCCGCTCTCCCCGGCCAGCCCGAGCACCTCGCCGCGGTGCAGCGTCAGGTGCACGTCCTGCACGGCGTGCACGGCTTCGGCGCCCACGCCGTAGTCGACGTCGAGGCCCTTGATCTCCAGTACGGGTTCGTTCATGGTTTCTCCCGGCCGAGCACCGGCGTGAAGCCGACGCGCAGGCGCACCGTCTTGCCCGCCGCGTTTTTCGCCTTGGTCTTGCCGCCCGAGCGCAGCCGCGGGCTGACGAACTCGTCGATGCCGAAGTTGAGCAGTGAGAGCGCGGTGCCGAGGATCGCGATCGCCAGCCCGGCCGGCACGAACCACCACCAGGCGCCCTGCGCCAGCGCCTGCTGGCTCTGCGCCCAGAACAGGATCGTGCCCCAGTTCCACTCCGAGAAGCTGGAGACGCCGACAAACGCCAGCGTGATCTCCGACATCACCGCGAACACCACCGTGCCGACGAAGCTCGAAGCGATCACCGCGGTCAGGTTGGGCAGGATCTCGAAGAAGATGATCCGCCACGTCGACTCGCCGCTCGCGCGCGCCGCCTCGACGTATTCCCTTCTGCGCAAGGAAAGCGTCTGCGCCCGCAGGATCCGCGCGCCCCACGCCCACGAGGTGAAGCCGATGATGACGGCCACCAGGTAGTCGCCGCCGCTGGGCAGCGCCGTGCCGATGATGATGATCAGCGGCAGCGCCGGGATCACCAGGAACACGTTGGACAGCGCGGAAAGCCCCTCGCCCGCGCTCCCGCCGAGGTACCCCGAGGTGACGCCGACGAGCACGGCCAGGATCGTCGCCACGATCCCGGCGGTCAGCCCCACCAGCATCACGCTGCGGGTGCCGACGATCACCTGGCTGAAGATGTCCTGGCCGAGGTGCGTGGTGCCGAACCAGTGCTTGCCGGACGGCGATTCGAGCAGGTCGTTGCTGCGCGCCGACGGGTCGAACGGCGCGATCCACGGCCCGATGATCGCGATCACCACGAAAAAGGCCAGGACGATCAGGCCGGTGAGCGTCTTGCCGCCGGTGAGGAACCGGAACCGGCGGCGTTTCGCGGCGGGCCCGGCGATCGCCTCGGCCGGCAGCGGCGCGACGGCCTTGAAGTCGGCTGCGGGGAGTGCCATTCAGCCCTCCTTCCGGGTGCGCGGGTCGAGCACGAGGTACGCGACGTCGGCGAGCAGGTTCGCCACCAGCACGGACAGCGTGATGATCAGGAAGATGCCCTGCATCAGCGGGTAGTCCTGCGAGCCGACCGCCTGGAACAGCTCGTAGCCGACGCCGGGGTAGGAGAACACGATCTCCACCAGCAGCGTGCCGCCGACGATGAAACCCAGCGCCAGCGCGAAACCGGAGACGCTCGGCAGCAGCGCGTTGCGCGCCGCGTAACTCACCATCACCCGGCGTTCCTTGAGGCCCTTGGCGTGCGCGACGGTGATGTAGTCCTCCGAAGCGACCGTCACCATCATGTTGCGCATGCCGAGGATCCAGCTGCCCATCGAGCTGATCAGGATGGTCAGCGCGGGCAGCAGGCTGTGCTGGACCGCGCTGCCGATGAACGTGCCGTCCCAGCCGGGCACCAGCCCCGGGTCGTAACCGCCGGACGACGGGAAGAAGCTGCCCGGGCCGGCCAGCAGGGTGATCGCGATCAGGCCGAGCCAGAAGTACGGCACCGAGGACAGGAACGTGGTGACCGGCAGCAGGCCGTCCACCCAGGACCCGCGCTTCCAGCCCGCCACCACGCCGAGCGAGGTGCCGATCAGGAAGCCGACCACCGTGGTGATGCCGACCAGGATGATCGTCCACGGCAGACTGTCGCCGATCACCGACGTGACCGGCGTCGGGAAGAAGGTGAACGACAGCCCGAGGTCGCCGCGGAACAGCTGCGCCCAGTAGTGGAAGTACTGGGTGATCAGGCTTTCGTTCTTGTCCAGTCCGAAAAGGACATACAACGACTGGATCGCGTCCGCGCTCAGGTTGCCCTGGTTCTTCGTGATCAGCGACTGCACCGGGTCACCGGGGATCAGCCGCGGGATGAAGAAGTTGATCGTGACGGCGGCCCACGCGGTGAACACGTAGAAGCCGAGCCGCTGGAGCAGGTACCTCACGGCGTCACCGCCGAGTCGTACAGCCAGCACGCGGCCCAGTGGCCGGGGCTGTCGTCCACCTCGAAGCGCGGCGGCAGGTCCGTCTCGCACCGTTGCATAGCGGCCGGGCAACGCGGGTGGAACCGGCAGCCGGACGGCGGCGCGATCAGGCTCGGCGGCTCGCCGGCGCCCTTCTCCTCCGGCACCTCGCCGGGTTCCTTGCCGGTGCCCGGGTCCAGCCGGTCCGGGTCGGGCGCGGATTCGATGAGCAGCCGCGTGTACGGGTGGGCGGGCGACTGCGTGACGGTCTCGCTGTCCCCGCCCTCGACCATGCGGCCCGCGTACATCACCAACGTGTCGTCGGCGAAGTAACGCGCCGAGGCGATGTCGTGGGTGATGTAGAGGATCGCCAGGTGCAGCCGTTCCTTGAGGTCCCGCAACAGGTTCAGCACGCCGAGCCGGATCGAAACGTCCAACATGGACACCGGCTCGTCGGCCAGCAGCGCCTCCGGGTCCGCGCCGAGCGCCCGCGCGATCGCGACGCGCTGCCGCTGGCCACCGGACAGCTCGTGCGGGAACTTGTCGACATAACGCTCCGGCGGGGTCAGCTGCACCCGCGTGAGGAGGTCGTGCAGAGCCTGTTCGACGTCCTCGCCCGCGCGATCGTGGATCTTCAGCGCGCGGGTCAGGTGGTAGCGCACGGTGTGCACCGGGTTCAGCGACGCGAACGGGTCCTGGAAGATCATCTGGACCTGCCGGCAGTACGCCCGGAAAGCCTTGCCGCCCTTGACAGTCACCGACTTCCCGTGCAACCGGATGTCACCGCCGGTGCGGGGGTAGAGCTGCGCCAGCAGCCGCGCGACGGTCGACTTGCCCGAGCCCGACTCGCCGACCAGCGCGGTCACCCGGCCGCGGCGCAGGACCAGGTCGACGTCGTCGACCGCCCGCACGCTGCGCTTGGTGCCGGTGAGCAGGTCCCGGCCGCGCTTGCGGACGGCGAAGTGCTTGGTCAGCCCGGACGCCTCGAGCACCACGTCGTCCGGGGCGGCCGCCCCCGCCGTAGCGGGGGCGGCTTCCCGGTCGGCCACAGCTTGTTCCGTGGCGACGGTGTTCTCTTCCGCCATAGGTCAGGCCGCGGGCTTCAGGTGCAGGACGATGTCCAGTGCGTTGCGCAGGGTCGGCTGCGCGGGGCCGTACTGGTTGTTCTCGTCCGGCCAGCCGGTCCAGTTGCGGGTGCTGTACTCGCCACCGGAGTTGGCCGCCATCAGCGGGATCATCGGCTGCTCGCTGATCATGATCTGCTGCAGCGTGGCCATCGCCGTGGCGCGGCTCGCGTCGTCGGCGGCGTTGGCGTAGGTCTGCAGCGCGGCGGTCGCGGCGTCGTTCTTGTACCGGCCGTAGTTGCCGTTGATGCCGCCCTGGCCGGTCGGCTTGTAGCGGTTGCCGTCCATCACGTCGCGGTACATGTCGTACGGCGTCGCACCGTCGTTGGTCCAGTGCAGCACGCCCTCGAAGTCACCGGTGTCGACCGACTTCGTCCACGCGTCCTGGTTCATCTTGTCGACCGTGGCGGTGATGCCGATCTGCGCCAGGTTGTCCTTGATGATCTCCAGGTCGGTGATGTAGTCCGACCAGCCCGACGGCACCGACAGCTTGAGGGTGACCGGCTTGCCGGCCGGGTCCACGAGCTGGTTGCCGTTGAGCTTGAAGCCCGCGCCGGTGAGCTGCGCCTTGGCGGCCGCCACGTCGACCTTCACGGTCTGGCCCTTGTACTGCGGCGCGATGAACGGGTCGCCCGCCGGCGACGGGATGCCGGTGGCCTGGTCGTTCTTCGGGTAGAAGTAGCCGGCCTCGCCCTGGTTGAAGATGTCGTCGCGGTTGATCACCTTGTTGATGGCCTGGCGCAGCGTGGCGTTGTTCCACGGCGCCTTCTCGGTGTTGAACCACAGGCCGTGCACGGCGAGCTGGGCCGGGAACCACAGCTTGTAGTGCTGCGGGTCCTTGTTCACGTAGACCGTCTTGTAGTTCGGGATGAAGACGAAGCTCCATTCGGCCGCACCACTGGTCAGCGCCGATACCTGCGCGTTGTTGTCGTTGTAGGAGGTGTAGCGGATCTCCTTGACCTTCGGCGCTTCCTGCCAGTAGCCGGTGCGCTGCGAGACCGTGATGGTCTGCGGCGTGAACGACTTCAGCGTGTACGGGCCGGTGCCCACCGGGTTCTTCACCGTGTCGGTGGTCGGGTCCTTGATCGTGGACCAGATGTGCTTGGGCACCACGATGGTCTGCAGGATCTTGACCTGGTTGACGAACTGCGAGCTGTCGAACGCCAGCGTGACCTGGTTCCCGCTGGGCGTGATGTCCTTGTAGGGGACCGAGTCGATGTTCAGCGCCTTGTTGTCGCGCAGCAGCTGGAAGGTGTACGCCACGTCCTCGGCGGTCATCGGCGTGCCGTCGGAGAACTTCACCCCGTCGCGGATGGTCAGGACCAATTTCTTGTAGTTGTCCGACCAGTCCCATTTGGTGGCCAGCCAGGGCTTGCCGGGATCCTGCGGCTTGACCCGGTTGAGCATCACCAGGGGCTCGTAGATCACATACCGGTAGCCCAGCGAGGCGGCCGCCGAGGTCTCCAGGAACGGGTTGTTGTTCTCGGCCTGCGGGCCGTTCGGCATGCCGACGTTCAACACGGCCGCGGCGTTGCCGCCCCCGGCGTTCGCCGAGCCGCCACCGCAGGCGGCGAGCATTATTGTCGCCACCACGGCGGCGAGCGCTGCGACGATGGAGCGCTTGACTCGCATTCGTCCTCCTAGGTCCGGAAACGGGTCCTGCTGCGGGCCTCGCCCCCGCCCCCGCCATCAACTGACTCCAGGGCTCGGACCGGCCGCACGACAGGAGGAGTCAACCCGGGTGACTCGGGTCACGTCAATAACACGGCGGTAACATTTTGTACCTAAGTTTAAGTACTGAAAGAAAGGGTCACACTCGGTGGCCGGCTGTCGAACCCCTTGCCCGGCAAGGAATTTCAGCCGGCTGAACGGCCGCCCGAGGTCAGCAGTGCCGCGACCGGCAGGGTAGCGGCGCCGAGGGCCACCGCCTCCGGCCCGAGCTGGCCGAGCTCCACCAAGGTGCTCTCGGCGAGGTAGCCGAGCGCGTGCCGGGAGGCGGCGTCACGCACGTGCGCGAGGATCGCGGGGCCCATCACCGCCCCGGCCGAGCCGGCCAGCACCACCCGGTCCGGGGCCAGCAGGTTGATCAGGTTGGCAATGCCGATGCCCAGGTACTCGCCGGTTTCCGCGAGGGTTTCGGCGGCCGGTCCCGGCACCCCGGCGCGGGCGACGACCTCGGCGAGCCGGGCCTCGCTCTCGACGCCGAGCACCGGTTCCGCACCGGGCATTTCGCCGTAACGGCGCACCACCGCCTCCATGCCGACGTACGCCTCCAGGCAGCCGCGCGAGCCGCAGCGGCAGGCCGCGCCCGCTGCCTGGACCACGGTGTGCCCCCATTCGCTGGTGGTGATCCCGGGGAACGAGCCGCCGCCGGTGACGAAGGCCGCGCCGACGCCCACCCCGAGCAACGCGATCACCGCGCGTTCCGAACCCCGGCCGGCGCCACGCCACATCTCGGCCTGCCCCAGCGTGCGGGCCCGGTTGTCCAGGTGCAGCGGTGCGGCGGCGAACTGCAGGTGGGCACGCAGCAGATCGGCGAATCCGACGCCGTCCCAGCCGAGCGTCGGCGCGTGCACGATGCCGCCTTCACGCACCGCGCCGGGCACCCCGACGCCGACGCCGAACACCCCCGACGCGTCCGCCCCGCTGTCGGCCAGCACCTCGGCCACCCCGGTGCGCACGAGCTCCACGACCTCGACCGGGTCCAGGCTCGTGCCGCCCAGCGGGTGCTGCACCGTCGCGAGCGTCTCGAGCGCGCAGTCGAACAGGCCCACGCGCACGTGCGTCTCGCCGACGTCCACGCCCACGACCTGGCCGTATTCGGGCCGCACCCGCAGCAGCGTGCGAGGACGGCCGCCGTCGGACTCCACCGAGCCCGCCTCCGCCACCACCCCGTCGCCGATCAGCTCGGCCACCACGTTCGTCACGGTCGCCGGGCTGAGCCCGGACTCCGCGACCAGCTCCAGCCTGCTCACCGGCCCCCGCAGGTAGAGCGAGGACAGGAGCACCGCCCGGTTGCGCCGCCTCAGGTCCCGGGTCGTCTGCCGCAACACCCTCGTCACCCAGGGGATTCTGCCAGACGACCAAACGTTCGGGACTTAGTTCACTAGTTAATACATGGCAACAACTTACGGTGATCAGGCATTCTGGTGTCGGGACACTTCAAGGGCCGGATGGGCATACATGGTTAGCAAGCGCACCACCGTCCGCGATCTGCGGCGGCACAACCGTTCCCTGCTGCTGTCGAAACTGTACTTCGACGGCCCGCTTTCGCGACACGAGCTGAGCCGGCTCACCGGCCTGTCGGCCGCCACGGTCAGCAATGTGACCGCGGAGCTGGGCGAGGAACGGCTGATCACCGAGGCCGGGCTGGTGGAATCCGACGGCGGGCGGCCGCGGGTGCTGCTGCGCGTGGACCCGGCGTACGGGCATGTCGCGGGCGTCGACATCGGCGAGACGGGCGTCCGAGTGGAGCTGTTCGACCTCGCGATGCAGCGGCTGGCGCTGGTGGAACACGAGCTGTCGCCGGCGCGCACCGAACCGGGAGCCGTGGTGGCCGCCGTGGTGTCGGGACTGCGCGAGGTGATCGCGACCGCGGAGGTCGACGAGAGCGCGGTGCTGGGCGTCGGCGTCGGCGTGCCGGGCACCGTCGAGCAGGGCGAACGGGTGCTCGTGCACGCCCCGACCATCGGCTGGGACGCCGTGGCGCTGGGCGAGGAGCTGCGCGCGGCGGGCATCGGCCTGCCGCTGTTCATCGACAACGGCGCCAAGACCCAAGGCCAAGCGGAGATGTGGTTCGGCGCCGGCCGCGGGGCACGGCACGCGGTGATAGTCCTCATCGGCTCCGGCGTCGGCGCCGCCGTGATCGCGGACGGCGCCACCTACCGCGGTTCCACCAGCAGTGCCGGCGAATGGGGCCACACCACCATCGTCTACGGCGGGCAGGCCTGCCGCTGCGGCTCGCACGGCTGCCTCGAGGCGTACATCGGCGCGGAGGCGATCCTGGAGCGGTACCGCCGGGCGCGCGGCAAGCCCGCCTCCGGCGAGAACGAGCAGGATCAGCTGGCCGCGCTGCTGGCCGCGGTGCCGAAGTCGAAGACGGCGCAGAAGGTGATCGAGGAGACGGCCGGCTACCTCGGCGCCGGCATCGCCAACCTGATCAATCTGTTCAACCCGGAGCGCATCGTCGTCGGCGGCTGGGTGGGGCTGGCGCTGGGCGAGGACCTGCTGCCGCTGGTCCGCTCGACCGCGGCCGCCCACGCGCTGCGCCACCCGTTCGGCCAGACCACGATCCGGCTGGCCCAGCTCGGCCTGGACGCGGTGGCCACCGGCGCCGCCACCCTGCCGGTCGCCGATCTGCTGGAGCAGGGCGCGGACCCGCGGCTGCGGGCCAGGTCCGCGGACCGGACCGGCGTCGCCTGACCACGACCGGGGGTAACTCCCCGGCCTTAATTCGAGTTAAAGATTTTCGTGCAGCGGAGCATTGCCGCAAGTGGTACGGACCATGCATACTTCTCTTACTTTGTTGGCCGCCACAACAAAGTAAGCCCTTGGTTGGTCCCCACCGGCCGCCCGCCTGCGGTCCACCCCGAGTGGACACGAAGCGCCCGGCCGCGCACCACACCATCTCTCCTCCGCCCCACCGCGTTTTCGTGCTGCGCGCGTGAAAGCGTGGTCCCTCCGCAGACCGAGGTGACAATGATGTCCTTCTCGCGCTCACTGAGACGCACCCGCTGGGCCGGTCTCTTCGCGGCCGCCGCCCTGCTGACCCTCGCGGGCCAAGTGGCGCCCGCCGCCATCGCCCCGCCCGAAGCGTCGGCCGCGGCCAGCTTCACCGACGACTTCAACGGCCCGGCCGGCAGCCCCGCGGACCCCTCGAAGTGGAACTACGAAACCGGCGACAACGTCAACAACCACGAGCGGGAGTACTACACCTCCGGCACGAACAACGCCGCGCTCGACGGCCAGGGCCACCTGGTCATCACCGCCAAGAAGGAGAACCCCGGCAACTACAACTGCTGGTACGGCCGCTGCGAGTACACCTCCGCGCGGCTCAACACCTCCGGCAAGTTCAGCCAGGCCTACGGCCACTTCGAGACCCGCATGAAGCTGCCGCGCGGACAGGGCATGTGGCCGGCGTTCTGGATGCTCGGCGGCGGGAACTGGCCGACCGACGGCGAGATCGACGTGATGGAGAACGTCGGCTTCGAGCCGAACACCGTGCACGGCACCATCCACGGCCCCGGCTACTCCGGCGCG
Source organism: Amycolatopsis saalfeldensis (assembly GCF_900110575.1). Classification (GTDB taxonomy): domain Bacteria; phylum Actinomycetota; class Actinomycetes; order Mycobacteriales; family Pseudonocardiaceae; genus Amycolatopsis; species Amycolatopsis saalfeldensis. The sequence goes on along the minus strand of NZ_FOEF01000005.1, from coordinate 357,292 downwards.
AACGGCATCGGCGCCGCGTACAACGGCCCGAACTTCTCCGACGACTTCCACACCTACGCCGTGGACTGGTCGCCGAACAAGATCGTCTGGTCGGTCGACGGCAACGCCTACCAGACCCGCACCCCCGCCGATCTGAACGGCAACCGCTGGGTCTACGACCACAACTTCTTCGTCATCATGAACCTCGCGGTCGGCGGCTACTGGCCCGGTGACCCGGACGGCAACACGCAGTTCCCGCAGCAGCTGGTCGTCGACTACGTCCACGTGACCACCGACAGCGGTGGCGGCACTCCGCCGACCGGGCGCACCGGCACGATCACCGGCATCGGCGGCAAGTGCGTCGACGTCGCCGGAGCCAACAGCGCGAACGGCACGCCCATCCAGATCACCGACTGCAACGGCAACGCGGCCCAGAGCTGGACCGTCAGCAGCGACGGCACCCTGCGCGCGCTGGGCAAGTGCATGGACGTGACCTCAGCGTCCACAGCGGACGGTGCGCCGGTCCAGCTCTACGACTGCAACGGCACCGGCGCCCAGCAATGGGTCGTCACCGCCGCCCACGACATCGTCAACCCGGCCGCCAACAAATGCTTGGACGCCACCGGAAACAGCTCCGCCAACGGCACCCGCCTGCAGATCTGGACCTGCGGCGGCGGCGCCAACCAGAAGTGGACCGCACCCTGATCCCGCTCTGCCTGCCTAGGAGAATCCGATGAGACGAAGAGCCCTCGCGGCGATCGGCGGCCTGCTGGCCGCGACCGTCGTCACCCTGGTCCCGGCCAGCGCGCAGGCGGCCACCGGCACGATCACCGGCATCGGCGGCAAGTGCGTCGACGTCGCCGGAGCCAACAGCGCCAACGGCACCCCGATCCAGATCACCGACTGCAACGGCAACGCCGCGCAACAGTGGAACGTCGGCAGCGACGGCACGATCCGCGCGCTCGGCAAGTGCATGGACGTGACCGCAGCGTCCACAGCGGACGGTGCACCCGTCCAGCTCTACGACTGCAACGGCACCGGCGCCCAGCAATGGGTCGTCACCGCCGCCCACGACATCGTCAACCCCGCGGCCAACAAATGCTTGGACGCCACCGGAAACAGCTCCGCCAACGGCACCCGCCTGCAGATCTGGACCTGCGGCGGCGGCGCCAACCAGAAATGGACCGCGCCCGGCGGCGGCACGACCCCGCCCCCGTCGTCCGGCGCCATGGCCGTCGCCCCGTACCTCTACAACGGCTGGGGCAGCCCGCCCACCCCGTCCACGATCACGAACGCGACCGGCGTCAAGTGGTTCACGCTCGCCTTCGTGCTGTCCAACGGTTACTGCAACCCGCAGTGGGACGGCGCGCGAGCGTTGACCGGCGGGGTGGACCAGGGCACGGTCAACACCGTGCGCGCCGGGGGCGGCGACATCATCCCGTCGTTCGGCGGCTACAGCGGCAACAAGCTGGAGTCGTCCTGCGGCAGCGCGGGTGAGCTGGCCGGGGCGTACCAGAAGGTGATCAGCGCGTACGGCCTGAAGGCGATCGACATCGACATCGAGGCCGACGCCTACAGCAACCCGACCGTGCAGCAGCGCACCGTCGACGCGCTGAAAACCATCCGGGCCAACAACTCCGGCATCAAGATCTACGTCACGTTCGGCACCGGGACCAACGGCCCGGACTCGAGCCTGGTCAACCGCGCCGCTTCGTCCGGCCTGACCGTGGACGGCTGGGTGATCATGCCGTTCGACTTCGGCGGCGCCGGCCAGAACATGGGCACGCTGACCACGCGGGCGGCGGAGGGGCTGAAGACGGTCGTCAAGAACGCCTACGGCTACAGCGACGACACCGCGTACCGGCACATGGGCATCTCGTCCATGAACGGGGTCACGGACCAGAACGAGATCGTCACCGTGGCGGACTTCGGCACCATCCTGGGTTACGCGAACTCCCACCACCTGGCGCGCCTGACCTTCTGGTCCGCCAACCGGGACCGGCCCTGCACCGGCGGCCCGGCGGACAGCTGTTCCGGTGTGTCCCAGCAGGCTTGGGACTACACCAGGGCTTTCGCCTCGTACGCGGGCTGAAGGCCTGGCACTGTCCTTAATGGATAGCATCGAGAACGCAGACGGCGGACCGTGTACACCCCCCTGGCTCACGGTCCGCCGCTGCCCTCCACCATCTCCCTGGTCGCGTGGCGCCGGACCGGCCTGGGGCGACCAGCGCCGATCCGGCGCTTCGAAGTCCCGCGCCCCGGCTGGGGGCCCAGGGCCCGGGACGGCTTCGAATCACGCGACCTGCCGCCGACGGTAGCCAGCCCCACCCGCCCGCGGCAGGCACCCGGGCGCCGGACGACCCGATCGGACACCGGCGAATGCCCATCCGTGCGGAGTTTCGCCAGGTGAAGCAACTGCGCGACGCCGCTGGAACTCAGCGTTCCGCGTACGCCTCCACCAGCTGAGCCTCGGCGTCGGTGAGGTACTGGTCCAGCAGCTCCGCCGTGCGCGCCCCGTCCCCGGCGCCCAGCGGCACCAGGATCTCGTGGTTGCGCGGCAGGTAGCGCTCGTGGAACCGGCGCGGGTCGGCCATCACGTGGAAGACCAGCCGCAGCTCGGCGGCCAGGCCCTGCATCAGCTCGGCGACGCGCTCGCTGCCGGTGAGCGCCACCAGCTCGCGGTGGAACCGGATGTTGGCCGTGCCGAGGTCCTGCCAGCGGCCGTGCTTCGCGGCGAGATCGCCGTCCGCCACGGTGCCCGCGATCTTGGCGTACGAACCGGGCTTGACCGTGATCCCGCGGACCGCGGCGCATTCGACGATCTTGCGCACGCGGTAGATGTCACGCACGTCCTCGACCGTCGGCACGCGCACGAACACCCCGCGGTTCAGCTCGTGGGTGAGCAGCCGCTCGTGGGTCAGCAGGCGGAACGCCTCGCGCAGCGTGTTGCGGGAGACGCCCAGCGCGTTGCCGATGTCCTGCTCGGAAAGCCGGCCGCCGGGCAGGAAATAGCCCTCGGCGATGCGGGTGCGCAGCACTCCCGCGACGCGCTCCGCGGTGCTCGTGCGGCTGAGCAGGCCGCGGTCGGCTTCCAGGCCCAAGGGGGCGTCCTCGTTGACCACGGACCCAGCCTAGCCAGCGCGATGAGAACAATGCAATCGGAGTCTTGTGGGATTGTTGAACGATCCGTACGGTGGTGGCCATGTGACCCGTGCCACGATGAGTGCTCCCCCTGCGAGGTACCCCATGAACGTGACAGCCAGCTCCGCCACCCGGCCGTTCGACTGGTTCCATTCCCTTGGCCACAAGGGAAAACGGGCCTTCGCCGGCGCGTTCGGCGGCTACGGGCTCGATTCCTTCGACTACCAGACCCTGCCGTTCGGGCTGGCCGCCATCACCGCGTACTTCGGCATCTCCTCGGGTGAGGCCGGCCTGCTTGGCACGACCACGCTGGTGGTGTCCGCGATCGGCGGCATCGGCGCCGGCGTGCTGGCCGACCGGATCGGCCGCGTCCGCACGCTGCAGCTGACCATCGCGATGTACACGATCTTCACCGTGCTCTGCGGCTTCGCGCCGAACTTCGAGACGCTGCTGGTCCTGCGCGGCCTGCAGGGCCTCGGCTTCGGCGGCGAGTGGGCGGTGGGCGCCGCGCTGGTCGCGGAGTACTGCCAGGCCCGCTATCGCGGCCGCACCGTCGCGTTCGTGCAGAGCGCGTGGGCCGTCGGCTGGGGCCTGCTGGTGATCGTCTACACGGTGCTGTTCAGCGTGCTCGACGAGGCCGTCGCGTGGCGGGTGCTGTTCTGGGTCGGCGTCATCCCGGCACTGCTCGTGCTGTGGGTGCGGCGCAGCGTCGAGGACGCGCCGGCGGTCACGGAACGACGGAAGAAAGCACCCGTCCGCGGCTCTCTCGCGGGGATCTTCCGGCCCGGTCTGCTGCGCACCACGCTGTTCGCCGCGCTGCTCGCGACCGGCGTCCAGGGCGGCTACTACACGCTGTTCACCTGGATGCCGAACTACCTGAAGGTCAGCCGCGGCCTGTCCGTGGTCGGCACCGGTGGGTACTTCGCGCTGCTCATCCCGGGTGCGTTCGTCGGCTACGTCTGCGGTGGCTACCTCGCGGACCTGTTGGGGCGCAAGAAAACCTTCCTGCTCTTCTCGGTGCTTTCGGCGGCGCTGATCCTGCTGTTCGTGCAGCTGCCCTACGGCGCGAACGGGCTGATGCTGCTGATCAGCTTCCCGCTCGGCTTCTCGACATCGGCGATCTTCAGCGGCTTCGGCGCCTACCTCGCGGAGCTGTACCCGAGCGAGCTGCGCGCCACCGGACAGGGCTTCACGTACAACTTCGGCCGCGCGGTGGGGGCGGCGTTCCCGGCCGTGGTCGGGTTCATGGGCGCGGGCGGCGCGATCGCGCTCGGCGCCGTCGGCTACGTCATCGCGGCGCTCGCGCTGCTCGGGCTGCCCGAGACGCGCGGCACCGAGCTGCCGGAAAGCGTTGTGGCGCAGGAGGGATCATGACCACGTTCGAGAACCCGGCGACGCTCGCGCCGTCCGCTGCCCGCGCGTTGTTCCGCGCCGGCACCGAGCGGCCGACCACCGGCTGGGCGGCCGGGTACACGCAGACGAACCTGATCGCCGTCCCGCAGGACTGGGCCGAGGACGTGCGGCTGTTCTGCGTCCGCAACCCGCAGGCCTGCCCGGTGCTCGACGTCAGCGCGCCCGGCGACCCGGCCACCCGGCTCGCGCCCGGCGCGGACCTGCGCACCGACCTGCCGCGTTACCGGATCTGGCACAACGGCGTGCTCACCGGCGAGGTGACGGACGCGACCGGGTTGTGGCGCAGCGACATGGTGGCGTTCTCGATCGGCTGCAGCTTCACGTTCGAAACGGCGCTGCGCGCCGGGGGCGTGCCGCTGCGGCACGTGGACCAGGGCCGCAACGTCGCGATGTACGTGACGAACCGGCCGTGCGAACCCGCGGGGCGGCTGCACGGGCCGATGGTGGTGTCGATGCGGCAGATCCCGGCCGCGCGCGTGGCGGACGCGGTGCGGCTCACCGCCGCGATGCCCGAGGTGCACGGCGCGCCGGTGCACGTGGGGGATCCGGCGAAGCTGGGCATCACGGACCTGCAGCGGCCGGACTTCGGTGAGTACGCCTTGCCGGAACCCGGTGACGTGCCGGTGTTCTGGGCCTGCGGCGTCACCCCGCAGGCGGCGCTGATGGCTTCGCGGCCACCGTTCGCCATCACGCACGCGCCGGGGTACATGCTCGTGACGGACAAGCTCGACAGCGACTACCGGGTGGACTGACATGGATCTCAACAGCGACCTCGGCGAGGGCTTCGGCGCCTGGAAAATGGGCGACGACGAAGCCATGCTCGACATCGTGACCAGCGCGAACGTCGCGTGCGGCTTCCACGCGGGCGACCCGGGCGTGATGCGGCGGGTGTGCGAGCGCGCGGCCGAGCGGGGCGTGACGATCGGCGCGCACGTCGGCTACCGCGACCTGGCCGGCTTCGGGCGGCGCGCGCTCGACATCGCGCCGGAGGACCTGGCCGACGACGTGCTGTACCAGATCGGCGCGCTCGACGCGTTCGCGCGCGCGGCCGGAAGCCGCGTCCGCTACGTGAAGGCGCACGGCGCGCTGTACAACACGGCGGCGGTGGACGCGGAGCAGGCGGCGGCGCTCGTCGAGGGCGTACGCCGCTACGGCTCGGACCTGGCGCTGCTGTGCCCACCGGACTCGGCGATGCTGCACGCGGCCGTGGCAGCGGGCTTAACCGGCCACGCGGAGGCTTTCGCCGACCGCGCGTACACGCCTTCAGGACGCCTGGTGTCACGCAAGGAACCGGGCGCGGTCCTGCACGACGCGGCGGCCGTCGCCTCGCGCGCCGTCACGATGGCGACGACGGGCGAGGTGCTCGACGCGTCCGGCGGAAAGCTCACGATGCGCGCGGATTCCCTGTGCGTGCACGGGGACACGCCCGGCGCGGTGGAGCTGGCGCGGCGGATCCGGGAGTCGCTGGAGGCCGCGGGCGTGACGCTGGCGCCGTTCGCATGACGGAGGTTCTGCGGTACGGCGGTTCCGCGGCGCTGGTGGAGACGTCGGACGTGCTGGGTTTCCAGGCCGCGCTGGAACTCTCGCCACTGGTGGGCGTGGTGGAACTGGTCCCGGCGGCGCAAACCCTGCTGGTCCGCTACGACCCTTCGGCGACTTCCTGGGACACGCTGGCCTCGTCGTTGCGCTCTGTGTCCTCTGTGGACTCTTCGGTTGCTTCTCCCGCCACTGTGACACTGCCCGTGCGTTACGACGGCAGTGATTTGAACTTGGTGGCGGCCGCGTCTTCGCTGACGGCTGCGGAGGTCGTACAGCGGCACTCGTCAGTCACGTACGTCGCGGCTTTTTGTGGTTTCGCCCCGGGTTTCGCCTACCTGACGGGCCTGGACCCGGCCCTGCACCTGCCGCGCCGCCCAACCCCGCGCACCCGCGTCCCCTCCGGCGCGATCGCCATCGCGGGCGCCTACACAGCCGTCTACCCCCACCCCTCCCCGGGCGGCTGGCACCTGCTGGGCCACACGATGACCCCGGTCTGGGACACCGACCGGGGTCAACCGAACCTGCTGGTACCGGGGACACGGGTGCGGTTCGAGGTGCTCCAGTGATGCCACCACCCGCGACGGCTGTGGCCGCGAGGCCGTCCGTGGCCGCTGCCGTCGCGGGGCCTGTCACGACCGCCGCCCTCGCGGCGCTGCCCGCGGCTGCTGCCGTCGCGGGGCCTGTCACGATCGCCGCCGTCGTGGCACCACCCACGACCACCGTCGTCGCGGGGCCTGTCACGACCGCTGCCGTCGTGGCACCGCCAGCGACCGCCGTCGTCACGGGGCCTGTCACAACCACTGCCATCGCGGCACCGCCAGCGACCGCCGCCGTCGCGACACCACCCACCACCACCGCCGTCGCGACACCACCCACCACCACCGCCGTCGCGGTACCGCCCACCACCGCCCTGGTGGCGCCGCCAGGGACCGCCGTCTTCGTGGCGCCGCCAGCGACGGCTGCCGTCGTGAGCCCGTCGGCGGCTGACGTCCGCCCGAGCCCCGGCGGCCGGAACCTGCCGGCGACGGCAGGCGGTCGATCGATGCCCGCTATCTGGGGAGCCGACCAAGCCGCCGTTCACCCCACCCTCGCGCCGATGGTCGCGACAGGCCCCTTCGCAACCACCCACCCAGCGCCGATCGGCACCGGGCAGCCCAACCCAGCCCACGGAGCCCTGTCATGAGCGGCAAAGCGGAGATCGTCACCCACCCAGAACCGGCGGCAACCGGTACCCGGCAACCCGACCCAGCCCACGGAACCCCTACATGAGCGGCAAAGCCGAAATCCTCACCACCGGCCCCTTCGCGACCATCCAGGACCTCGGCCGTCCGGGGCTGGCGGCGGTCGGCGTCGGGCGGGCGGGCGCTGCGGACCGGGGCTCGCTGCGGTTGGCGAACCGGCTCGTCGGGAATCCTGAGGGGCATGCGGCGCTGGAGGTGACGTTGGGTGGGTTGCGGCTGCGAGTTTCCGAACACACGACCGTCGCCGTCACCGGGGCGGAGGTGCCCGTGCGCGCGGGACGGCGGGCGGCCGCGCCGAACGCGCCGATCGCGTTACGCCCCGGCGAGGAGCTGACGCTGGGCACAGCCGACCGCGGCCTGCGCTGTTACGTGGCGGTGCGCGGCGGCTTCGACGTCCGGCCGGTGCTGGGCGCGCGCTCCACCGACACCATGGGCCGGCTCGGCCCGGCGGTGCTGACGCCCGGGATGACGCTGCCCATCGGCGATGTCGCCGGCCCGCCGCCCGCCGTCGACCTGGCGCCGCGCGGCCGTCTGCCCGACGAGCCCACGCTCCGCGTCACCCCGGGCCCCCGGCTGGACTGGTTCACGTCGGCCGCACTGTCCACATTGGTCAGTACGCCGTACACGGTGACGGCCGAGCTGGACCGCATCGGCATCCGCCTCGCCGGGACCGCCCTCACCCGCGCCCGCGCCGGCGAACTGGCCCCGGAGGCCTGCGTGCCGGGTGCCCTGCAGGTCCCCCCGTCGGGCGTGCCGATCCTGTTCCTGGCCGACCATCCCGTGACGGGCGGCTATCCCGTCCCGGCCGTCGTCGAGGAGCCCGACCTGGACATCGCCGCCCAGCTCAGACCGGGTCAACGGCTGCGTTTCACCCTCGCTTGAGACCAGCGGGGATCGCGCCGAACGTCCGGCGACCCGCAGCGCCGTGATCACGCACAGGGCCCCCAACGGCAACTCGAACCCCACGGCCATCAGCAGCGACTCCCCGACGTCCGGCCCAGCAGTGGTGACGTCGAACCACGCATCGGCCATCAGCAACACCCCAGTCCCGGCCGACGCAAGCGCCGCGCGGTGGTCCCGACGGCGAAGAAGCCACGCGGTGGCCAACAATCCGGACATCTCGAGCACGTCCAGCCCGACCCACGCGAACCGCCAATGCTGCGCGGGGTAAGTGTCGGGCAACGTCGCTGCCAGGACCCCCAGCCACGGCACCATCGCCACCCCGGCGACCCCCACCACCCACCCGACTCCGACGCGCCGCATCCACCGGGCGAACACCCCACCTCGCGCCACCCCGGCCCGACGTGCGCGGCCCGCCCGACAGGCGCGCCATGCAACTTCAGCCTTACGAACCCAACCAGGCCAACGGGCACCTCGGACAGCCCCGCCCTCGCGCTCGTGCCCCGCCCGCCGCACACCCCGCACAACCCCGGCCTCACCCACACGACCAGCCCACCGGGCACCTCGCCGGGCCCCACCCTCACCCTCGTAACCCACCCGCCGCACACCCCGCGCACCCCCGGCCTCATCCACGCGACCAGCCCACCGGGCACCTCGCCGGGCCCCACCCTCACCCTCGTGACCCACCCGCCGCCCACCTCGGACAGCCGCGGCCTCACCCTCGTGACCCGCGCTACGCGCAGCCCCGCCCTCGCGGGCACGACCAGCCCACCGAGCATCCCGCGCAACCTCGACCTCACTAGCACGACCAGCCCGCCCCGCACCTCGCGCAACCCCGGCCTCACCCACACGACCCACCTGCCACGCACCCGGCACAACCCCAGCCTCACCAGCACGACCGGCCGCCCGCCCATCTCGCGCAACCTCAACCCCAGCCTCACCGGAACCTTCCCTCGGCCCAGCCGCCTCGCCCGCAACCCCAGTCTCACCGGCGCGCCCCGCCGCCCCTGCGGCAAACCCACCGGCGTCCGCCGAACCCACTGAACCCGCGGAGTCCCCGCCCCGCCGAAGCCGAGCGCCCTCAGCGCCACCAGCTCCACGCCCGTCCTCCATCGCCTGCTCCATAACGTCCCCCTTCGTCACCGCCCCACCATAGCCAACTGCAGAGACTTTCTGCAAACTTTCTCTGCAGCACTTCTCTGCAGTACCCTCACCCCCATGGCGGAACAACCGGAGCCACCGGAACAGCGCGTCCTCACCGGCGCTGACCTCAAGGCGTTGCAGAAGGCCCTCACCAACCCCGTGCGCCGCGACATCCTCACCTACCTGGGCAAACACGGGGAGGCCAACTCGACGAGCGTCGCGCAGGCGCTCGGCGAGAGCACCGGGACGACGAGTTACCACCTCCGCAAGCTGGCGGAGCTCCGGCTGATCACGGAGGTCGTCGAGCGGTCGGCGGGGCGGGAGCGGTGGTGGCGGTCGCTGATGACCGACATCTACACCCCGCCCGGCATCCCGATGAGCCCCGACGAGCGCGAGGCCGCGATGCAGATCGGCGTGCTGAAGATGAGCCACGACCTGAACCTCGTCGTGCGCGCATACGCCGGTTACGACGAAGCCGAGGGCTGGAACCAGATCTACCGCAGCGGGCTCACCCTGACGAAAGAGCAGGTCAAAAGCTTCGTCGAGGATTACCGGGCGCTGCTGTGGAAGTACCACAACTCCGACAGCCCCGACGCCCGCGAGATGGCCATCCGGCTCGTCGTCCTGCCCGAGGAAGAACTCACAACCCCGAAACCCGCAACGTCAGGTTGAGCCGCCCCTTCAGCCCCAGCTCCGGCTCCGCCGTGCCGGGCAACGTCTTCGGCACGCCGTGGTACGCCAGCCGCGAAGGGCCGCCGAAGACGAACAGGTCGCCGGAGCGCAGTTCGACGTCCGTGTAGGGCCGGTTGCGGTTCTCCGTGTTGCCGAAGCGGAATACGCACGTGTCGCCGAGGCTGAGCGACACGACCGGGTCCAGCGCGCGCTCGTCCTTGTCCTGGTGCTGGCCCATCTTGGCGGCGGCGTCGTAGAAGTTCACCAGCGCGACGTCCGGGCGATAGTCGGCAGCAGCGCCGTACGCCTCCGCCAGCGCGCGACGGCCGAGGTCGGCCAGCCAGCCCGGGAACGGCAGCACGGGCGAGCCGTCGTCGACCGTGCGCGTGTACCGGTACGGCCTCCAATGCCAGCCGAGGCAGACCGTCCGCACCGACATCACGCCGCCGCCGGGCAGGCGCGTCGCGCGGTAGCCGCGCCAGCCGCGGCAGGACTCGACCAGCTCGCGTTGCGCTTCGGGATTCAGCCAGTCCGGCACGTGAACCGCCCCGGGCGCGACCTCCCGCCGGGGGCGGGGCAGCAGCTCCATCAAGGAAATTCGACCACGGTGACGCCCGCCTGCGCCGGCACCGGGTCGTTCATCGCCTCGAGCGCGGCGGGCACGTCGTCCAGCCCGATCCGCTTTCCGACGAGCGCCGCGAGGTTGATGCCCGAGGTCTCGACGACGCTCAGCAGCTCCGGGTACTCGTACGCCGGCAGCCCGTGGATCCCGACGATCTCCAGCTCCCCGCCGATCACGCGGTGCATCGGGATCGGCGCGACGCCCTGGCCCGGCGGCATCAGCCCCGCCTGCACGTGACGGCCGCGTTTGCGCAGGCTGCCGACGGACGCGGCGCACGTCTGCGGCGAGCCAAGACAATCGAGCGAAACGTGCGCGCCGCCGTCGGTCAGGGAACGGACGTGCGCGGCCACCGCTTCCGGCCCGTCGAACGCGCCGGCGTCGACGCTGAGCACGGCGCCGGACCGCTCGGCCAGCGCGCGAGCGTGCGGCGAGACGTCCACGGCGACGACCTTCGCGCCCGCGGCCGCGGCGAGCAGCACCGCGGAGATGCCGACGCCGCCGCAGCCGTAGACCGCCACCCACTGCCCGGCGCGCACGCCGCCCTGGCGCACCACCGCGCGGAACGCCGTCCCGAAGCGGCAGCCGAGCGCCGCCGCCTCCACTGCGGACAGGCCGTCCGGCAACGCCACCAGGTTCGCCTGCGCGTGCTCGATGGCGACCAGTTCGGCGAACGAGCCCCAGTGCGTCGCGCCGGGCTGGAACTGGTCGTCACAGATCTGCTGGTCGCCGCGGGCGCACTGGGCGCAGACGCCGCAGGCGCACACGAACGGGACGGTCACGCGCGCGCCGACCGCCCAGCCCCGCACCCCTTCACCGACCGCCTCGATCCGACCGGCCAGCTCGTGCCCGGCGACGTGCGGCAGCGAGACGTCCGGGTCGTGCCCCTGCCAGGTGTGCCAATCGCTGCGGCAGACGCCGGTCGCGTCCACCGCGACGACCACGCCACCCGGCGGCGCGACCGGGTCCGGCACCTCGACCACCCGGGGCAGCAGCCCGAACTCCTCGATCACCACGGCACGCATGCGCCCGATCGTAAGTGAGCTCAGCCGAGCGGCGGTGCCGGCTGGTGGTACTGGCCGCGGGAGCGCGGCGGGCCCAGCAGTCTCCGCAGCGAACCGTCCGGTACGCGGAGGATTTCCTCCAGATATCTGAGCGCCTGCAACGATTCCGGTCGCTCCGGGCGGCAGCGGCCGGACTGCCAGTGGCTCAGCGTCGCCAGGCTCAGCGAGGTCCCCCGGCCCCGCAGGCGATATCTGATGCGCTCCAGGCCGAGGCCGCGGGCCCGGATGGCCGCCCGCAAGGCTTCGGCGAACGGTCCCACTTCGAGCAGCCGCCCGAGCTCCCGCTCCGCTTGTTCCCCCCGGTCGACTGTCGGTGTCCGCTGACCGGTCATGGTTAACACGCTCCGAACCAAGTCGCCTCGAAAACACAGGAGCGTAGGCCGGGTCCGGGCTTGATCGGAAGGGCTCTCACCCGGGTGCGCGCAGCGATCGGGCGATCGCGGCGAAGGGTTCCGCATAGCCGGAATTGACCGTGACGTAGGAAATCCCCCACCGTTCGCGCCAGCGGAGAAGGGTTTCCCCAGCCGCAGCCACGTTTTCCGGCAGGACCGTGACCGCGCCACCCGCGACCAGCTCGGGCACGTCCACCCCGGCGAAGCGCGCGACGTGCGGCGCCGGCCGGTCCCCGATGGCCATCAAGTTCATGGACAGTTCGATGTCCGACAGTCGGTTGCCCGCGAGTTCGCGGAATCTGTCCACAATGGAGTCAGCCTCGGCCTCGGTGGTCCGGGGCATCCAGGAGAGGGTGACGACGTCCGCCTCGCGGGCGGCGAGCGCGAGCATCTTCGGCCCGCTGCCGGCCAGCAGCAGGCGCGGCCGGTCCGGGGTCTCCTTCAGGAATGCGACAGTGTCGGCCAGCCGCGCGATCCGTTCGCCCGGCGAGCCGAACGCGCGACCCAAGGCTTGGGCGCGCACGCCGGCGTCGGGACGGCCGACGCCGAGGCCGAGCTCGAACCGGCCGCCGGTGCTCTGGTGCAGCGTGCGCACCGCCCAGGCGAGCTGCCGGTGGTCGCGGAACGGTTCGGCCAGCACGAATGTGCCGAGGGTGAGCTCGCTGGTCACGGCCGCGGCGGCCGGCACGAGCGTGAGCGGGTCGAGGTCGCCGACGGGGTCGGTGGCGAGCATCGTGTCGAGGCCCAGCTCCTCGAACCGGCGGGCCTGGGCGGTCCAGGCGGCCAGGTCGGGGGCGAACCCGGAGACGATGCCGAAGCGGAACGGCTTGGTGGTCATGGACGTCATCCTCGGCCCGCGACGGGTGCGGGCACATCCGCCAGGCGACGTCACCCCGGCGTACGTCCGGCGACGCAGTCTCAGCGCACCGCGACCGACAGGGCCTGCGCGATCTCCTTGCCGATGGCGTGGGTGGCGGCGTCCGGCGGCTGGCCGACCTTCACGACCATCGGGCCGCCGAAGGGCTGGCGCTCGACGACCTCGATCCGCTCGCCGAGGCCGATCGCGTGCTCGGTCAGGTAGCGCAGCAGCTCGGGGTCGGTGTCCCAGACGCGCACGATCTCGCCGACGGCGCCCGGCGGGAGGTCGTCCAGGATGCGCATCGGCAGCTCCTCGACGCTGCCGTCCGGGGCGGGGATGGGGTCGCCGTGCGGGTCGCGGACGGGGTTGCCGAGCTTGGCCGCGATGCGCTCGACCAGGCAATCGGACACCGCGTGCTCGAGGGCGTCGGCCTCGGCGTGCACCTCGTCCCAGGTGTAGCCCAGCTCGGAGACCAGGTACGTCTCGATCAGCCGGTGCCGGCGCAGCACGGACCGCGCGAGCAGCCGCCCCTCGGCGGTCAGCTCGATGCCGCGGTACGGCACGTGCGCCACGAGGCCGAGCTGGGAAAGCTTCGTCACCATGCCCGAGGCCGACGAGGGGCTGACCTCGAGCCGCCCCGCCAGCGACGCGTTCGTGACCGCTTCACCTCGCTCGACCAGCCCGTAGATCACCCGCACGTAGTCCTCGACCGACGACGACCTCCGGACGGAACCATCTCCCATGCCGCATACGATACGGGGCCGCCCCGACACTCCTGCCGTCCGGCGCGAGGTGCGCGGGCGCGTCACGGCCGCCAGCGGTACCGGGTCCAGCCGGGCACGGGCTCGGCGCCCAGCTGCGCGTAGAAGGCCGCGGCCTTTTCGTTCCCGGCCTGCATGTCCCATTCGACGCGGCCGGCGGTGCGCTCGCGCAGGGCGTTCAGCAGCTCCCGGCCGAGGCCGTGGCGACGGTGCTCCGGGCGGATGAACAGATCGTCGAGCCAGATGCCGGGGCGGGCCTCCCAGGTGGAGAAGTTCCAGCTGCAGAAGGCGAAGCCCGCGACCAGGTCCGGGCGGCCGGGTGGGCTGGCGATCAGCACCCAGGCCTTCGGCTCCGGCCCGAACAGGTGCCCGCTCATCTCGGCGCGGTCCAGCTTCAGGTCGTGTTTGTCTTCGTAGACAGCGTGTTCTTCGATGAGCGCGCAGATTTCTTCGGCGTCTTCGAACACGGCTTCGCGAACGGGCATCGGCGAGCAGCCTCATTTCTGTCGGTGGTCGTGGTTATCGTGCTGGCATGACTCCGCAGGAGCGGTTCGAGGACCTGATCGACGAGATGCTGGGTGCCGAAGGCGTCACCCCGCCCACGCCCGGGCGCGGGTTCGGTTCGCACGCCCTGCGCGTGGACAACCGGATCTTCGCCAAGTTCGTGCGCGGGCACCTCGTGCTGAAACTGCCGCGGCCCCGGGTCGACGCGCTGGTCGACGAGGGCCACGGAATCCGGTTCGACGCCAACAAAGGAACGCCGATGAAGGAGTGGTTCACCCTCGACACCGAATCTTCGTACCAGTGGGAAGCGCTCGCTCGCGAGGCGCTGGCGTTCGTCGGCGGGAGGTGAATGATGGGGTGCTGAGTCATGGACCGATCGGTCATGGGGCCTCGTAACGGAGTTCGCCGTCGATCGCGGTGGCGAGCACGCGCAGATCGTCCATTCCGGACTCGTCAAGGGGATTGCCGGAGAGCACGGCGAAGTCCGCCAGCTTGCCCGGCTCCAGGGTGCCGAGCCGGTCTTCGGCGAAGGTCGCGTACGCCGAGCCGTACGTGTACGCGCGCAGGGCTTCCGCGGGGGTGATCGCCTCCTCGGGGGAGAACGGTGCTCCCGACGAGGTCCGGCGGCGCACCATGTCCGCCAGGCCGAGCAGCGGCGCGCCGTTGACCACGGGGCGGTCGGAGCTGGCGGGTAGGACAACGCCCGCGTCGAGGACGCTGCGCAGCCGGTAGCACCACGGCACGCGGTGCTCGCCCAGGGCTGCGCGCATGCCGTCGCCGAGTTCGTTCACGAAGCGGCCCTGCGGCGAGGCGATCAGGCCCAGCGAGGCGAGCCGCCTCAGCTCTGCGGGCTGAAGCACCGCGCAGTGCTCGATGCGGTGCCGGTGATCCGCGCGCGGCGAAGCGGCCAGAGCGGCTTCGTACGCGTCGAGCACCACCGTCACGGCACGGTCGCCGATGGCGTGGGTCGCGATCTGCCAGCCGGCCTCGTGCGCGAGGCGGATGGTGCGGGCCAGCTCGTCCTCGGGCACCTGGAAGTAGCCGCGGTTCTGTGCCTCGCCGGGATCCGAGACAGCGCCGGGAGCTGAGGCAGCGCGGGGAGCTGAGGCAGCTCCGGAACCAGCGGCCGCGCCGGAGCTTGCGGCAGCCCCGGCATCCGGGCCGGTGCCGGCGAACGGCTCGTGCATCGCGCAGGTCCGCCCGATCAGGGAGCCGTCGGCGAAGAGCTTCATCGGCCCGACGCGCAGCCAGTCGTCGCCGAGGCCGGTGCGCAGGCCGAGGTCCAGGCCGAAACCGGCGCCGTCGGGCAGGTCGTGCAGCACGCTCGCGGCCACCATCACGGTGCTCCGTACGCGCAGCAGCCCGCGCGAGCGAGCCAGCTGGTACGCCGCCAGTTCCGCCGGGGTCTCGCCGACCAGCCCGCCGCCGATCCCGGCCTCCTGCACGCTGGTGATGCCCTCGGACAGGTACTGCTCGCCCGCCCGGTCCAGGCCGCGGACCACGGACTCCAGCGGCGTCGGATAGGTCAACGGTCGCAGCAGCAGCTGGGCCTGCTCGCGCAGCAGCCCGGTCGGCGAGCCCGCGGCGTCGAGCACCACGTCGCCGCCCACCGGCACATTCGCCAGGTCCAGGCGGTCGAGCACCGCCGAGTTGACCACGGTCATGTGCCCGGAGGTGTGCTTGAGCCGGACCAGCATGCCGGGCGCGGCGCGGTCCAGGCCGTGCCGGTCGGGGTGGCCGCCGGCCAGCTTGTTCTGGTCGTAACCGCTGCCGATCACCCAGCTCCCGGCAGGCAGCCCGGCGGCCCGGCGCGCGACGGCGTCGTAGACCTCCTCGACGCTGCGGCAGCCGCTCAGCGGCACGTCGTCCAGGCCCATGCCGTACCAGGCCATGTGGTTGTGCGCGTCGTGGAAGCCGGGCACCACGTACGCGCCGCCGAGGTCGACCCGGCGGCGCGCCGAAAGCCCCTCGGCGTCCTCGCCCAGCGCCACCACCCGGCCGTTCAGCACGGCCAGCGCGCTCTCGCCGGTGATCAGGTGTGCGTTCTCGTAAACCGCGTCGACCCGCATGCCGCTGACACTATCGATCGATCGATCGAACGTCTAGGCTCGCCGCCATGAGCACCGTGGACCTGACCGTCGAAGGCGGCATCGCGCAGATCCGGCTGAACCGGCCCGAGCGGCTGAACGCCGTCGCCCCCGTGCTGGTGGACGACTTCCTCGCCGCGCTGGACGGCGTCGCGCGCTGCGACGCCCGCGTGGTCGTGCTGGCCGGCAACGGCCGGGCGTTCTGCGCCGGGCACGACCTGAAGGAGCCGACGCCGGAAGGCGACTCGCGCGTCCGGCTCGACCGGCTCCAGGACGTCACCCGGCGGCTGCGCGCACTGCCGCAGCCGGTGATCGCCGCCGTGCACGGCTATGCGATCGGCGCCGGCGCGGAGTTCGCGCTGGGCTGCGACCTGGTGCTGGCCGCGGACGACGCCGTGTTCGCGTTCCCCGAGGTGTCGCTCGGGCTCAGCGTCACGGGCGCGGCCTCACGGCTGCTGCCGCTGCTGGTCGGCCCGATGAAGGCGAAGGAGCTGCTGCTGCTCGGCGAGCGCTTCGACGGCCTTCGCGCGCACGACCTCGGCCTGGTCAACGCCGCCGTCCCGGCCGCCGAGCTGATGCTTCTCGCCCAGGGCTGGGCCGAGAAGATCGCGCACCACCCCGCGGAGGCCGCCACCATGGCCAAGCGCGCGCTCGACGCCGGGATCGACCACGCCCTGGAATCGGCGCTGGAGCTGGAAGTCAGCCACGCGCTGGTGACCGAGCACTCGGCCGCGGTCCGCGCGTCGACCGAGGCGTTCCGGAGCCGGTCGTGACGTCGCTCGCCCAGGCGGACACCCTCGTCGAGCTGGTCACGCGGGCCGCGCGGCTCTGGCCGGAGCGCACCGCGTGGGTCTTCGACGTGACCGGCGAGCGCTTCACCTTCGCGGACGTGGACACCCGCAGCACCGCCTTCGCCGCCGCGCTGCACGGGCTGGGCGTCCGCCCGGGCGACCGGGTCGCGGTGATGCTGCGCAACCAGCCCGAGTTCCCGTTGCTGTGGCTGGCGCTGGCGAAGCTCGGCGCGGTGCTCGTGCCGGTGAACACGAGCTACCGCGAGTTCGACGGCGCCCACGTGCTGCGTCATTCCGGCGCGCGGTTCGCCGTGGCGGCCGGGGAATTCGTCGAGCTGCTGCGGAAGATCGCGCCGGACACCGCGTTGGAACGCGTCCTGACGGCGGACGAACTACAAGCCACCAAGCCGTACGAGCCCGCCCCGGTGGTCGCCGAGCAGCCCGTGAACCTCCAGTACACCTCCGGCACCACCGGCGCGCCCAAGGGCTGTGTGCTGCCGCACCGCTACTGGACCACGCTGGCGATCGGGCTGGCCGCGGACTTCCCGGCCGTCGGCGAGGAGGACGTGCTGCTCACCGCCCAGCCGTTCCACTACATCGATCCACAGTGGAACGTCGCGCTGGGGCTCGCGGGCGGCGCCACCCTGGTGGTGCTGGACCGGTTCCACCCGTCGACGTTCTGGGCGAAGGTCCGCGAGCACGGCGTCACCTGGTTCTACTGCCTCGGCCTGATGCCGACGCTGCTGCTGCGCCAGCCGCCCCACGAGGACGACCGGAACCACCGGGTGCGCGCGGTCTGCGCGTCCGCCATCCCGCGCGAACTGCACGCGGAGCTGGAAGAGCGCTGGGGCGTGCCGTGGTACGAGGCGTTCGGGATGACCGAGACGGGCGGCGACATCCGGGTGTCCGAAGCGGACCACGAAGCCGCCGTCGGCACCGGCTGCATCGGGCGCCCGACCCGCGACCGCGAGGTGATGATCGCCGGCGACGACGGGAAGCCGCTGCCGCGCGGGGAAACCGGCGAGCTGCTCATCCGCGGCATCGGCCTGATGCACGGCTACCACGAAGATCCCGAGGCGACCACGCGCGCGTTCGCGGGCGGCTGGTTCCACACCGGCGACCTGGCGCGCATGGACGCCGAAGGCCGGGTGTATTTCGTTGGCCGTACTAAGGACATGATCCGGCGCAGCGGCGAGAACGTCTCGGCCGACGAGGTGGAGCGCGCGTTGCTGCTCCATCCGGCGGTACGGCTCGCGGCCGTCATCGCGGTGCCGGACGAGCTGCGCGGCGAAGAGGTGAAGGCGTACATCGTGTGTGAAGGCGCGCGGCCGGAACCCGAAGCGCTGGCCGAGTTCTGCGCGGACAAGCTGGCCTACTTCAAGGTGCCGCGCTTCTGGGCGTTCGCCGAAGACCTGCCGCTGACGCCTTCGGAGCGCGTCGCGAAGGGCGAGCTGCGCAAGACGCCGAACCCGCGCGCCGGAGCCTGGGACCGCAGCACCGGGGAGTGGTTGTGAGCAGTGGCGAACGGGTGCGCGCGGCGGCGGTGAAACTGTTCGCCGCCAAGGGTTTCCACGGCACGGGCATCCGGGATCTGGCCCAGGAGGCGGAGCTGTCGTCCGCGAGCCTTTACCACTACATGGGCACGAAGGAGGACTTGCTCGTCGAGATCATGGCGACGTCGCTGCGGCGCCTGCTCGACGCCGCGGCGAAGGCCACGGCCGGCGCCGGCGATCCGGTGGCCCGGCTGCGCGCGCTGGTCGCGCTGCACGTCCTCGCGCACGCCGCCCAGCCGGCCGAAACCCGGGTGGTGGACAACGAAGTCGACGCGCTTTCGGACGCCGCGCGTGCCCGTGTCGTCGCGCTGCGGGACGAATACGAAGAGCTCTGGGCACAGGCCATCGAGGACGGTGTGGCCGCGGGCGTGTTCCACACCGCGCACCCGGCCGTGACCAGGCTGGCGCTGCTGGAGATGTGCAGTGGTGTCGCACGGTGGTATTCGCCCCGCGGCCCGCTGCCGTTGGACGGGCTCGCCCGGCATTACGCGGAATTGGCGTTACGGGCGCTGGGACACCCGGGCGAAGTGGCCGTGACCGATCTGCGACCCTGCCTCGAAGTGGTCGCCCAAGTGTGGGACGTGCCCCACCAAAAAGATCGAAAGTAAGCCGACCGGGGAAGGCGAAGGCCTGCGCCAACTGCTTACTTTCGATCGGTTTGGTGTCTACCAGCACCGTAGCGGGGCTTTTAGGCTCCTACGCCTTGCTCGAACGGCGAACGTGGGGGACGCTCGAAGGGTGACTGAGCAAACGATCCAACTCGAACTGGACGACTCGGGTCTCGCACCAGGCCTGCCAGCCCCCACGCACCCCCGCGATCAGGTACAGGACGTGCCGTATCGCCCGGTCGAGTTTCGCGACGACGATCTGCCGACCGCACTGGAACGTTGTGCCGTGTGGCTACGTCAGGCTCAGGAGTGGCTCGGTGAACCGCTCGACGTGCTCGCGATCCACCTCGACTACGACGACCGGCAGGGCTCGCCCTATTACGACGTGAAGGTGCTCTGCAACGAGGAGGATCTGGCGGGCGTCCCGATCGCCATGCGCAACAAGACCGACTAGACCCCACGAACCCGGAGCAGGCCCCCGTCGATGCGGACGGGGGCCTGTTTTCGTTCCGTCCCCGGCTGGGGTTCCCCCCAGTACCTCGTAGGTCACCGTGACAACTCGCCGCCGGCCCGGGAGGATCAGGGGGTGGACGAGGAGGGTTCCAGGTGACGGAAATCGTGGTCCGCTGGTCGCGGCCGCTGCCCGGGGAAGACCGCTTCCTGCGGCTGCTCGACGACGTCGAGCGCGGCCGGCACGAGGCGTACCGGCTGGAGCTGGACCAGCGCCGGTTCCTGACCGGCCGGGTGCTGGCGAAGACGCTCGCGGCCGAGCGGCTGGGCGTGCCGGTGGAAACCGTGGTCTTCGACGCCACCTGTGCGGACTGCGGCAAGCCCCACGGCCGTCCCCGGGTGCCGGGCGCGGACTTGGTGCTGTCGATCTCCCACTCGGGTGAGCTGATCGGCGTCGCCGCGACGGCCGGGGTGCCGGTGGGCCTCGACGTCGAGAGCTCCAGCCGCCGCGCGGACGCGTCGCTGATCGAGTACGCGCTCAGCCCGGCCGAGCAGGAGGCATTGGCCGGGCTGCCCGACACCGAGCGTTCGGCGGCGTTTTTCGTCTACTGGACCCGGAAGGAGGCCGTCATGAAGGCCACCGGCAAGGGCCTGAAGATCCCGTTGCAGAGCATCACTTTCTCGCCGTACAACGCGCCCGCGGAGCTGGTCGCCTCGAGCGACCCGGCGCTGGACCCGGCCCGCACCCGGCTGGCGGACCTCAAGGCCGCCGACGGCCACCGCGCGGCCGTCGCCGCACTGACCTCGGACGACCTCGTGGTCACCGAGGAGAACTGGCTCCCCTGAGCACAACGGGTCAGTCGAGGCCCATCGCGCCGAGCAGGGTGCGGAGTTTGGCGACCGTCTCGTCGAACTCGGCCTGCGCGTCGGAGGCCGGGACGATGCCGCCGCCCGCGTAGAGCCGCATGGTCGACGACGCGATCTCGGCGCAGCGGACGGCGACGGCCCACTCGCCGTCACCCGAAGCGTCGACCCAGCCGACGGTGCCGGCGTAGTAGCCGCGGTCGAAGGGTTCCAGCTCCTGCACCAGATCGCGCGCGGCGGCGGTCGGCGTGCCGCAGATGGCGGGGGTCGGGTGCAGCGCGGCGGCGAGGTCCAGCGCCGTGACGTCGCGGTCGGTCAGCTCGCCGGTGATGGCGGTGCGCAGGTGCCAGATCGCGGGGGTCGAGACCAGCTCGGGGGCGGCGGGCACGTCGAGCCTCCGGCAGAACGGCCGCAGCGCCTCGACGACGTACTCGACCACCACCGCGTGCTCTTCCTGGTCCTTGCCCGACGCCAGCAGGGCTTCCCCGTTCGCCCGGTCGGCCCCGGGGTCGGCGGAGCGCGGCATGGACCCGGCGTGCGGGGTGGTGAACACGGAATCGCCGGCGCGGGAGAGCAGCAGCTCCGGCGTCGCGCCGACGAGGGTGCGCCCACCGGGCAGCTCGGCGGCATACGTGAAGTGGCGCGGGTTGCCCGCGGCCAGATTGCGCACGATCCGCTCAACCTGGATCGGCGTCTCGAAATCGAGGTCCAGCGCCCGCGCGAGCACGGCTTTACGGAGATCGCGATCGCGCAGGGCGGCGACGGTGGCGAGCACGTTCGCCTTGTGGCCCGCCTCGGAGGGCACCTCGCGGGTGGCCGAGGGGGCGGGCAGGTCTTCCGCGGGCGGTGACGCCGACGCGGCGGTCTCCGCCTGCGCGCGGTGCACGGTCCGCGGCAGCACCAGATGACCCGGCGTGGTGGTGTCCGGGCCGGTGTCGAAGGGCAGCGCCCCGACTGCCAGCGGCACGCCGGAGCGGTTCAGCTCCTCGGCCACCGAGCGGGCCAGCCGCCGCGGGTCGGTGTCCGTGACGGTCCCGACCGAGCCCTTGGCGAGCAGCGCGCGCCGGGCCGTCGCGAACAGAAAGTCGCCACGCTGGTAACGGGCGGTGGTTTCGACCGGGGTCGCCGGTGCGGTACTGGTCGGCACCACCCCAGCGTCCCAGGATCCGGGAGCTCCGCGGGGAAAGTGTTGCCGGAAGAACACCTTCGGTGTCCGGGGCGCACCTTCCCCGCGGGCGCCGGGATCGTGCTACTTGAGCGCGTCGATCAGCGCTTCACGCTGACGCTCGCCCAGGCCCGCGGCCCGGCGGTCGGGGTCGATCCCCGCCTGCTCGAGCAGTGCGGCGACCTTGACCGCCCCCAGGCCGGGCACGGCCTTGAGCAGCTGGGTGACCTTCGTCTTCCCGATGGTCTTGTTCTCCTTGGCCTGCTTGAGCACCTTCTCGATGCTCTCCTTGCCGGACTTGATCGACGCGAGCAGCTCCGAACGCGCCTTACGTGCCTCTGCCGCCTTGGCGAGGGCGTCAGCGCGCTGCTCCGGAGTCAACGTGGGCAGAGCCAACGTAGTGTCCTTTCCTCTCAGGTCTCCGCTTACGCGGCCGACGGCTTTTTCCCGTTGCTTGCAAGTGCAAGCGCTGGCCAGCCGTCTCTTACCACGGCCCCAGTAAACGCCACACCCTCGAAGAGCGCGCAACCGACACGCACTTATCACCCTCCGGCCACCCGTGAGGCAAGCCACCAGAGCACCCCCGCGGCCTGCGGAAACGTCGGACGTCCCTCCTTTCCCAGCCCATTCGGTCACCCGAAAGAGCCACTATTTCGGCACAGTTAACACAACACGTTTTGTTGCCCTGCAAGGAAAAGCGTTCCACGAAGTTGATCTTGGCCCGCGGGGCCCGCCACCCGATCGCGGGACGGACGGCCGCCGAAGTTGACCATGCCCACCACCCCCGATCCCGATTAGAGTCGGCGTCACCCCAGTTCACCGGCGAACGACCCCCGGGAGTACCGATGTTGAGCACGATGCAGGACGGGCAGCTGTCGTTGGCGAAGCTGCTGCGCCACGGGACGACGGTGCACGCGAAGTCCGAAGTGATCACCTGGACCGGTTCAGAAGCCCGCCGTGAGACCTATGCGGAGCTCGGCAAGCACGCCGCGCGGCTCGCGAACGCGCTCCGCGGCCTGGGCATCACCGGCGACCAGCGCGTCGGCACGTTCATGTGGAACAACGCCGAGCACCTGGCCGCCTACCTCGCCGTCCCGGCGATGGGCGCGGTGCTGCACACCCTGAACATCCGGCTGTTCCCTGAGCAGCTGACGTTCGTGGCCAACCACGCCGAGGACCAGGTGGTCATCGTCGACGGCACCCTGGTCCCGCTGCTCGCGAAGCAGCTGCCCACGTTCACCACGGTCAAGCACGTGATCGTCGCGAACGGTGACGCCTCGGCGTTGCAGGCGCCCGAGGGCGTCACCGTGCACGCCTACGACGAGCTGCTGGCCGGCCAGTCCGACGAGTTCGACTGGCCGGAAGTGGACGAGCGCTCCGCCGCCGCGATGTGTTACACCTCCGGCACCACGGGTGACCCGAAGGGCGTCGTCTACTCGCACCGCTCCATCTGGCTGCACTCGATGCAGGTGTGCATGACCGACAGCATGCGGCTGGCCCAGGAGGACACCGCGCTGGCGATCGTGCCGATGTTCCACGCCATGTCCTGGGGCCTGCCGTACGCGGCGCTGATGGTCGGCGCGTCGCTGCTGATGCCGGACCGCTTCCTGCAGCCCGCCCCGATCGCCGCGCTGCTGGCCGCCGAGAAGCCGACCTTCGCCGCCGCGGTGCCGACCATCTGGCAGGGCCTGCTCGCCCACCTCGACGCGAACCCGCAGGACATCACCCACGTGCGGGAGGTCGTGGTCGGCGGCTCGGCGGCGCCGCCCTCGCTGATGCACGCGTTCGAGGAGCGCTACGGCGTGCCGATCCTGCACGCCTGGGGCATGACCGAGACCTCGCCGCTGGGCAGCGTGGCCCGCCCGCCGGGGTCCGCCACCGGCGAGGAGCGCTGGGCCTACCGCTACACCCAGGGCCGCTTCCCCGCCTCCGTCTCCGCGCGCCTGATCAGCGACGACGGCGAGGTGCTGCCGTGGGACAACGAGGCCGTCGGCGAGCTGGAGGTCCAGGGCCCGTGGATCGCCGGCGCCTACTACGGCGGCGAGGACGGCGCCCCGACCCCGGACCCGGAGAAGTTCCACGACGGCTGGCTGCGCACCGGTGACGTCGGCAAGATCAGCCCGGACGGCTACCTCACCCTGACCGACCGCGCCAAGGACGTGATCAAGTCCGGCGGCGAGTGGATCTCCTCGGTCGACCTGGAGAACCAGGTGATGGGCCACCCCGCGGTCGCCGAGGCCGCCGTCGTCGGCATCCCGGACGAGAAGTGGGACGAGCGGCCGCTGGTCGCGGTCGTGGTCAAGGAGGGCCAGAGCGTCACCGCCGAACAGCTGCGCGAGTACCTCGCCGACAAGGTCGCGAAGTGGCAGCTGCCGGAGAACTGGACGTTCGTGGACGAAGTCCCCAAGACCAGCGTCGGCAAGTTCGACAAGAAGCGGATCCGCGCGTCCTACTCAGAGGGAAAGCTCGACATCTCCCAGTTCTAAGCGGTTAATCTCCGGCGAGTCGTTCTCACGGCGGGGGTCACCTTGAGAGAGCCTGTGGTTTCTCAAGGTGACCCCCACGCACGTCGGAGGAGTTCTGGGGATGCAGCAGCGCAACAGGCGGTCGTTCCTGACGTTGGCGGGCATGGGCGCGGTCGGGGCCGTCGCGGCCGCGTGCGGGTCGGACACCGGGCGGCCGGGCGACCCGCCGCCGTCGACCGCGGCTTCGGCCGGGCCGCCGCCCTCGACCAGCGCGCCGAAGGTGACGCTGCAGCAGTGGTATCACGCGTACGGCGAAGACGGCGTGCAGGACGCGGTGAAGAACTACGCCGCCTCGTACCCGAACTCGCTGGTCAAGGTCCAGTGGAACCCGGGTGACTACGACTCGAAGATCGTCACCGCGCTGCAGAACAGCGCCGTGCCGGACGTCTTCGAGGCGCAGGTGAAGATCGACTGGGTGCGGCAGAACCAGGTCGTCGCGCTGGACGACCTCATCGCGCCGGTCAAGAACGACTTCAGCCCCGCCGTGCTCGCCGCGCAGACCGTGGAGGGCAAGGTCTACGGCATCCCGCAGGCCGTCGACACGCAGGTGCTCTTCTACCGCAAGAGCCTGCTGCAGGCCGCCGGGGTGCAGCCGCCGCAGACCGTCGACGAGCTGATCGACGCCGCCGGCAAGCTGTCCAAGGACGGGGTGAAGGGCCTGTTCGTCGGCAACGACGGCGGCGTCGCCACGCTCACCGGGCCGCTGCTGTGGTCGGCCGGGCTCGACTACCTGAAGAACAACAACCGCGAGGTCGGCTTCGACGACCCGCGCGCGGCCACCGCGTTCGGCAAGCTGCACACCTTGAACGCCAACGGTTCCCTGCTTCTCGGCGCGCCCGCGGACTGGTCCGACCCCGGCGCGTTCATCGACGGCCTCGCCGCCATGCAGTGGACCGGCCTGTGGAACGTGCCGAAGATCCGCGACGCGCTCGACGAGGACTTCGGCGTGCTCGCCTTCCCCAAGCTCGACAACAGCGGCGCGCCTTCGGTGCCGGTCGGCGCGTACGGCGCGATGGTGAACGCGAAGAGCGCGCACGTGAACGAGGCCAAGGCGTTCGTGAAGTGGCTCTGGATCGACCAGACCAACGACCAGCTGGAGTTCGCCACCCGCTTCGGCTTCCACCTGCCGGCCCGCCAGAGCCTGGTCGCCAAGGCCGGCAACCTCAGCTCCGGTGTGGGGGCCGACGTCGCGAAGTTCGTGCAGGAGAACAGCCATCTCGTCGGCGGTCCGGTGTGGACACAGGCGTCGAACACGGCGCTGTCCGACGCCGTCGCGAAGATCGCCAAGGAGGGCGCGGACCCGGTGGCGACGACGAAGACCGCGGTGGGCGTCGCGCAGGCCGAGCTGAAGCGCCTGTTCGGATGACGCTGTCCCGGAAGACCCGGGACACGCTGTCGTTCTGGGGGTTCGTCGGCCCGTTCCTGATCGGCCTGGCCGTGTTCGCGTACCTGCCGATCGGCTGGAGCGTGTACCTGTCGTTCTTCGACGCGCGCAACACGGTGACGCCGAGTGTGTTCGTCGGGCTCGACAACTACGCGCACATGCTGACCGACGGGCCGTTCGTGAGCAGCCTGGGCACGTTCAGCGTGTTCGCGCTGTTCATCGTCCCGCTGACGTTCGTGGTGTCGCTGGCCCTGGCGGTCGGGGTGCACCAGCTGAAGTTCGCGCGCGCGTTCTTCCGCTCGGTGTTCTTCCTGCCGTTCGCCTGCTCGTACGTGGTGGCTTCGCTGATCTGGAAGACGTCGCTGTTCTCGGGTGTCCGATATGGACTGATGAACACCGTGCTCGGCCTGTTCGGCGTCGACCCGGTGGCGTGGACGGGCACGGTCCACCCGCCGCTGTACTGGATCGTGCTGGTGACCGCGCGGCTGTGGCTGCAGCTGGGCTTCTACATGATTCTGTTCCTGGCCGCGCTGCAGCGGATCCCGCAGCACCTCTACGAGGCCGCGTGGCTGGACGGCGCGAAGCCCGGCTGGCCGGTGTTCCGGCACATCACGCTGCCGCAGCTGCGCGCGACGTCGGTGGCCGTGCTGCTGCTCAACCTGATCAACGCCTACCAGGCCTTCGACGAGTTCTACAACATCATGGGCGACGCTCGCGGCTACCCGCCGTTCGCGCGGCCGCCGCTGGTGTACCTCTACTACACGTCGCTGGGCTCCGGCGGGCAGGACCTCGGCCGCGGCAGCGCCGGCGCGGTGATCCTGGCACTGCTCATCGCCGTGGTGACTTTGTTGCAGGGCAAGCTGTTCCGCTTCGGCGGGAGTGACGCGTGAGGGCCGCGCTGCGCTGGACGGCGCTGATCGTCGCGGCGGTGCTGTTCCTGGTGCCGTTCTACCTGCTGCTGCGCAACGGGCTCGCGTCACGCTCGGAGATCACCGCGCCGAGCTGGACGCTGTTCCCGTCGAAGCTGCACTGGGAGAACTTCTCGAAGCTGTTCTCGCAGGAGGACGTGCCATTCGCGCGCAGCCTGCTGAACTCGGTGATCGTGGCGGTGCTGCAGACCGTCGGCCTGCTGCTGGTGTGCTCGCTGGCCGGCTACGGCCTCGCGCGGATCCCGTACCGCCACTCGAAAGCCGTGCTGTACGCGGTGATCGCGACGCTGATGATCCCGACCTCGGTGACGTTCGTGCCGAGTTTTGTCGTCGTGTCGACCCTGGGCTGGCTCTCGGACTTCCGCGGGCTGGTGATCCCGGGCCTGTTCAGCGGTTCAGCGTGTTCCTGTTCCGGCAGTACTTCCTGGACTTCCCGCGCGAACTGGAGGAGGCGGGCCAGCTCGACGGCCTGACCCGCTGGGGCGTCTTCCGGCGCATCGTCGTGCCCAACTCCCGCCCGTTCTTCGCGGCGATCGCGGTGATCACCGTGATCGGCAGCTGGAACGCGTTCCTGTGGCCGCTGATCATCGCGCAGTCCCCGGACTCGTGGACGGTGCAGGTCGCGCTGTCCGGGTTGCTGACCTCGCAGAACCCCCAGCTGAACCTGCTGTTCCTGGCCGCGGCGGTGTCGATCCTGCCGATCGTGCTGCTGTTCGCGTTCTTGCAGCGGTACCTGGTGCGCGGGGTGACGGAATCGGGGCTGAAGGGCTGAGGCGGACGTAACGCCTGGTCTCCGGCCACCGATCCGGGAAGCGTTCCCCCGGGAGAAGTGACCACGACCTTCGGCGGTATGCCGCCCCGTCCGACTGTGACAAAGTCCTCGACAATGTCACGATGAACATGAGTGGTCTTCACGTTCAGCTCTCCCCCTGTTCATCGGGCCGCCACCGTCGTCCGGCAGCGTGCCGGGCGAGCCGACAACGGGAGTGAAGATGGCCGAGCTGACCAGGCGGGCGTTCACCGCGGCGGGGGTCGCCGGGGCGGGGCTGCTGCTGTGCACCCCGACCGCCAACGCGCTGGACCGGGCGCTGCGCCGCACGGCGACGCGGAGCGTCCGCACGACCGGCACGACGCTGGAGCAGGTGGCGACCGCCGTCAGCCCCGGGACCACGGCGTACACCCGGCTCACCGGCGGACCCGGCTGGCCACTGGTGGTGCGCGCCGAACTGGCCGCGCCGCAGTCCGGGCGCGACGACCGGCGCCACGCGCTGGGCTCGTTCGTGCAGTTCACCGACCTGCACATCACCGACACCGAATCGCCCGCGCGGTTCGAGTACCTGCACCCGTTCATCGGCTCGGCGCACCGGCCGCAGGAGGCGCTCGGCACGGTGGCGACGAGCGCGCTCGTGGAGCGGGTCAACAGCGTCGGCGCGGGGCCGTTCACCGGGCGGCCGTTCGACTTCGTGGTGACTACCGGCGACAACAGCGACAACCACGAGCTGATCGAGCTGGACTGGTTCCTCACCACCCTCAACGGCGGCGCCGTCACCCCGAACTCCGGCGACCCGAGCCGTTACGAGGGCGTGCAGAGCTCCGGCAACAACGAGTTCTGGAACCCGGCCACCCCGCTCGACGACGACTACTCGAAGAAGGGCTTCCCGCAGCTGCCGGGCCTGCTGGAGGCGGCCATCGCGCCGTTCACCGCGCCCGGGCTGGACGTGCCTTGGTACTGCACGTTCGGCAATCACGACGACAGCGTGGTCGGCACACTGCCCGAGGGCATCCCGGGCATCGAGGGCTGGTACACCGGCCGCTACAAGGTGATCGGCAAGGACGAGGGCACCCGGAAGAAGCTGGGCACGGCGATCGCGAACGGCTCCAGCGTCCCGCTCGGCGAGCTGTTCGGCGGCAGCGGCACGATCCGCGAGGTCACGCCGGACCCGCGCCGCCGCCCGTTCAGCACCGCGGAGTTCGTGCAGGCCCACCTGGCCGCGGCGAACACCGGCCCCGGCCCGCACGGCCACGGGTTCACCGACGGCAACGCCGACGGCCGGAACGTCTACTACACCTTCCGCATCGCCGACGGCGTCACCGGCATCAGCCTCGACACCACCACCCAAGGCGGCTTCGCGGACGGCTCGATCGGCCTCGGGCAGTTCACCTGGCTCGAGTCGACGCTCAAGCGCGGCACCTCGGTGTACTACGACTTCTTCGGCGGCAAGGTCACGCATTCGGTCACCGACGAGCTGTTCGTCCTCTTCAGCCACCACACCAGCGACACCATGGGCAACCTCCTGCCCGACGGCCGGCACCTGCTGGAGCCCCGCCTGAACGGCGAAGCGTTCGTCGGCCTGCTGCAGCGCTTCCCGAACGTGGTGGCGTGGGTCAACGGGCACACCCACCTGAACAAGATCACGCCGCACGTCGGCAAGACCCCGGCGCAGAGCTTCTGGGAGATCAACACCGCCTCCCACGTGGACTTCCCGCACCACGCGCGGATCATCGAGCTCGCGGACAACGGCGACGGCACCCTGTCGGTGTTCACCACGCTGATCGAAGCCGAATCCCCTTATGCGGTGGACTATTCCGCGCGGACGCCTTCGGCGCTGGCGTCGCTGTACCGGGAGCTGGCGTACAACGACATCCACGTGAACCTGGGGCGGGTCGGCGCGGCCGGCGACCACAACACCGAGCTGCTGCTGGCCAACCCGCTCGGGTGAGTGGCCTTACCCCCGAGGTAATGGACCCCAAGCGCCCGGACCGGGTTGACTGGGGCGCATGACCGACCCCGAGGGCACGCGGCTCTTCCACCGGACCATGCCGTTCAGCGAACGGCTCGGCATCGAGGTCCTGGAGCACGGCAAGGAACTCGTCCGCAGCCGCCTGGCCTGGGACGAGTCACTCTGCACGATCGGCGGAGCGCTGCACGGCGGGGCCCTGATGGCGCTGGCCGACTCGACCGGTGCCGTCTGCGCGTTCCTCAACCTGCCCGAGGGCGCCGAGGCGACCACGACGATCGAATCGAAGACGAACTTCCTCCGGAGCGTCCGTTCGGGCTACGCCATTGCGTCGTCCAGACCACTGCACGCGGGACGGCGGGTGGTCGTCGTCGAGACCGAGGTGACCGGTGACGACGGGAAGTTGGTCGCGAAAGTGACACAGACGCAGGCCGTGCTCTAGCCACCTGTTTACTTAATCGCCGCGGCAGGCGAAAATCCCTGGCTAACAACCGAGCCTGGGGACGGAGCCGGAATGCGCGCACGCGGACTGGTCACGCTAATGTCGATCGCCATGTTGACCGCGGGGGCGACGCAGTACGCCGAAGCCGCGCCGGCGCGCCCGGCGAACGACGAAGCCATCAACTACCACGAGTGGTCCGGCCCGGGGTACTTCGCCGGCCGGTTCGACGGGCTCGGGCCGGGCCCCGGCGGGCTGCGCATCACGCACCCGGCCGGCACGGTCGAGCACAGCGAGCCCGGCCTCGGCACCACGAAGACCTACGACTACGGCACCTGGACCTCCCCGGTGTTCCGCCCGGGCTTCGACGCCACGCAGCTCATCGCGTCGTGGAACGCGCAGACGCCGGCCAAGACCTGGCTGGAGGTCGAGGCCAAGGGCCGCACGTCCACCGGCGTCGAGACCGCCTGGTACGTGATGGGCCGCTGGGCCAGCGGTGACAGCGACATCCAGCGCACCAGCGTCGACGGGCAGAGCGACGACAACGCCTCGGTCGACGTCGACACGCTCGAGACCAAGACCGGCGTCACGCTGCGCTCGTACCAGCTGCGGGTGAGCCTCTACCGCGAGGCGGGCACCCGCGTCACCCCGACGCTGTCCACGCTCGGCGCGATGACCTCCAACGTCCCGGACCGCTTCGACGTGCGGACCACCAAGCCGGGCGTCGCCAGCGGCATCGAGCTGAAGGTCCCGGAGTACGCGCAGAACATCCACAAAGGACAGTTCCCGCAGTACGGCGGGGGCGGCGAGGCCTGGTGCAGCCCGACCTCGACCGAGATGGTGGCCGAGTACTGGGGCAAGAAGCCGACCGCGCAGCAGATGAGCTGGATCCCGTCGGACTACGTCGACCCCGCGGTCGTGTACGCGGCCCGCAACACCTACGACTACGCGTACGACGGCACCGGCAACTGGCCGTTCAACACCGCGTACGCGGCTTCGCTCGGCCTGCGCGGCCACATCACCCGTCTGCACGACCTGAACGAGCTCGAGGGCTACATCGCGCGCGGTATCCCGGTGATCACCTCGCAGTCGTTCCTCTCCTCTGAACTGGACGGCGCGGGATACGGCACGTCCGGGCACATCATGGTGGTCGTCGGCTTCACCAAGACCGGTGACGTGATCGTGAACGACCCGGCGTCCAGCTCCGACTCGCGGGTGCGCAACGTCTACAAGCGGGACCAGTTCGAAAAGATCTGGCAGCGCACCAAGCGCTACACCGACACCGGCAGCGTGGCGGGCGGCCCCGGCGGCGTGGTCTACCTCGTCACCCCCGCCTGAGATATGGCGAGGCGCGCATGATCCGTGATTAGCTGCTGCCCGAGAGCAACGGTGCCGGGAAAGGGTGTGCGCATGCCGTACGAGGTCCAGGGAGTCGTGTCGCGGGCGAAGGGCGAGCCGGTCGCGCTGGAGACGGTGGTGGTGCCCGACCCGGGGCCGGGCGAGGCGGTCGTTTCGGTCCAGGCGTGCGGGGTCTGCCACACCGACCTGCACTACCGCGAGGGCGGCATCAACGACGAGTTCCCGTTCCTGCTCGGCCACGAGGCCGCGGGCCGGGTGGACAAGGTCGGCGCGGGCGTCACCGACCTCGCGCCGGGCGACTACGTGATCCTGAACTGGCGCGCGGTCTGCGGCACCTGCCGGGCGTGCAAGCGCGGCAAGCCGTGGTACTGCTTCTCCACGTTCAACGCCGAGCAGCCGATGACGCTCACCGACGGCACCAAGCTTTCGCCGGCGCTGGGCGTCGGCGCGTTCCTGGAGAAGACACTCGTCCACAGTGGACAATGCACGAAGGTGAACCCGGAGGCCGAGCCCGCGGTGGCCGGCCTGCTCGGCTGCGGCGTGATGGCCGGGCTGGGCGCGGCGATCAACACCGGCGCCGTCGGGCGGGGGGACTCGGTGGCCGTGATCGGCTGCGGCGGGGTGGGCGACGCCGCCATCGCGGGCGCCCGGCTGGCCGGCGCGACCACGATCATCGCGATCGACACCGACGACCGGAAACTCGAGTGGGCCAAGGGTTTCGGCGCCACGCACACCGTCAACAGCAAGGGCCTCGGCGAGGACGCGGTGGTCACCGCGATGCAGGACGCGACCCGCTCGTTCGGCCCGGACGTGGTGATCGACGCCGTCGGACGGCCGGAGACCTGGCGCCAGGCGTTCTACGGCCGTGACCTGGCGGGCACCGTGGTGCTGGTCGGCGTCCCGACGCCGGAGATGCGGCTGAACGACCTGCCGCTGATCGACTTCTTCGCCCGCGGCGGCTCGCTCAAGTCGTCCTGGTACGGCGACTGCCTGCCCTCGCGCGACTTCCCCATGCTCGTGGACCTGTACCTGCAGGGCCGCTTGCCGCTGGACCGGTTCGTCACCGAGCGGATCGGCCTGGACGGCGTCGAGGCGGCCTTCGAGCACATGCACCGCGGTGACGTCCTGCGCAGCGTGGTGGAGTTCTGATCCTCTTCACCGACGCCGCGTACCCGGCCGACCCGTACCCCGGGACCCGGCCGGACTGCTCGTACGTCCACTTCGACGGCGCCGGCCACGACCTCATGGCGGCGCCGCCGGGGTGGCGCGAGCGCACCCCCGTGCTCGCGTACGGGTCCAACGCGTGCCCGTCGAAGATCACCTGGCTGCGGGAGCACCTCGGGCTGGCCGGGCCGGTGGTCGTGCTGAAGGTGCGCTGCGCCGGGCTGGCCGCGGTGTGGGCGGCGGGCCTGCGCAAACGCGACGGCCAGCGCCCGGCCACGCTGGCGGCGATGCCCGGCGTCGAGGAGCACGCGGTCTGGTTCGCCACGCCGGACCAGCTCGCGGTGCTGGACGTGTGCGAGGGCCGCGGCAACCGGTACGACCTCGCGCGGCTGACCGGCGCCGACATCCGGCTCGAAGACGGCACCCGGCTCGACGGTGTGCACGCCTACGTCGGGAATTCCGATATCCGCTTTCCCCTGCTCGTGGACGGGCGGCCGGTGCGGGTCTCGGACGTCGGGCAGGCCCGCGCGGCCGCGCTCACCGGCGTCCCGGCGCCCGGCCACGGCGTGCCGTGCGAGGTCTTGGCCCCGACGCGGACGTTCAGCTGACGCGTGGGTCCGGCACCACCCGTAGCGCGAGAAACCCCTTGGGCTGCTTGGTCACCCGCTCGTGCCGGACCGGGTCGACGCGCTCGGCCTCGGGCAGCGGCCTCGGCTCGACCAGCCGCTCGATGAGGAACCCGGCCGCACGCAGCTCCTCGCAGGTCTGCTCCAGCGGGGCCAGCCAGTAGCGGACCCGCCAGCCCTGATGCCACGTCTCCTCGACCAGGCGCACGTCGAAGTAGTTGCCGCCGTGACGCAGCCAGTCGCCGGTGGGGTGCATGCGGGACACCACCAGCGCGCCGTCCGGACGCAGCACCCGGCGCAGCTCGCGCAGCACGGCCACGCGGTCGTCGGCGTACTCCAGCGCCAGCGCGAACAGCACCAGGTCCACCGACGCGTCCGGCAGCCAGTCGAGCCGCTCAGCCAGGTCGTGCACGCGGAACTCACCTTCGGGGACCCGCTCCCGGGCGAGCTCGATCATGCGCGGGCTCAGGTCGAACCCGGTCACGCTCGCGCCCCGCGCCACCAGCTCCTCGGCGCAGAGGCCGGGGCCAACGGTGTCGGTCATCGCCCCAGTTTGCCGGGCCGGCGCGGCTCAGCCGATCAGTTTTCCGGGGTTGAGGATGCCGGTCGGGTCGACCGCGTGTTTGGCCGCGCGCAGCACGTCCACGCCCAGCGCGCCGATCTCCGCGGGCAGGTACGGGGCATGGTCGACGCCCACGGCGTGGTGGTGCGAGATCGTGCCGAGGCCGACGATGGCCTCCGACGCGGCCCGCTTCGCGCGTTGCCACTGGCCGACCGGATCGGCGTCGTCCCGCGAGGTCAGCACGGTGAAGTACAGCGAAGCGCCCGTCTCGTACGCGTGCGAGACGTGGCACATCACGATCGCCCGGCCGAGCGAAGCGGTCAGCGCTGCGCGGACGGCGTCGTGCAGGTCGTCGAGGTTCGACCAGTACGCCGCGGTCTCCAGCGTCTCGACGCAGACGCCGAGGCCCATCAGCACGTCGCGCTGCCGGGGGCCGTTGAACCGGCCGTGGCGCCAGGTCTCGCCGAGCGCGCGGCCGATCCGGAGCGCGCCCGTGCGCCGCAGCACGGCGGCCGTCCGGCGTTGCCTGGCCTTGACGTCGCCCTCCCAGCCGACGATCAGCAGGCACGGGCGTTTCATCCCGCGGGCGGCGAGATAACCGCGTAGCAGAGCCGTTTTCCAGCCACCACTGAGCGCGAAAGACACCGCCGTCTCGTCCACATCGGACAGCCGGGTGACGTCCGCCAGCACGTGCTCCTGCGCCAGCTGCCGGACGGTCTCGGCGCCGGCCGCCCAGCCGTCCACGACGTAACCCTCGTAACGCCGCTCCCGCGGCACCGGCCGGACGCGCAGCGCGACCTCGGTGATCACGCCCAGCGTGCCCTCGCTGCCGACGGCGAGCTGGCGCAGGTCCGGCCCGGCCGCCGACGCGGGCGCGACCCCGAGCCGCCACTCACCCCGCGGGGTCGCCAGCCGGACGCCGGCCACCATGTCCTCGAACCGGCCGTAGCCCGACGACGCCTGCCCGGCCGAGCGCGTCGCGGCGAACCCGCCGATGGTCGCCCGCTCGAAGGACTGCGGCACGTGACCGAGGGTGAACCCGTGCTCACCCAGCAGCCGCTCGGCCTCGGGCCCGCGCACGCCGGCCTGCAGCACGGCGAGGTGCGAAACCGGGTCGACCGACACCAACTCGTCGAGCCGGGCCAGGTCGAGCGCGATCACGGCGGCCTTGTCCCCGCGCAGCGCGGAGACGCCGCCGACCACCGAGGTGCCGCCGCCGAACGGGACCACGCCCACGTCGTGACGCACGCAGGCGTCGAGCACGGCCTGGACCTGGTCCGGGTCGGCCGGCAGCACCACGGCGTCGGGCGCCGGCACCGGGTCCCCGGGCTGAGGGCGTTGCCGCCGCAGCAGGTCCAGATAGGACAGACCACTGGCACGGGCGAGCCGCTCCGGGCCGTCCACCAGCACGTTCTCCGCCCCGACCACGGCCGCGAGCGCTTCCCGGGCGGGCTCGGCGAGCGTCGAATCGGTCAGGTTCGGGACAGGGTGCACCTTATGCCCTCGATCCACCCCCACCCGGCCGATACGCTGGCCGAGCCACCGGACGGCCCGATCGGGCAGCACGCCGGCTCCGTCGCCCGCCCACGAGTCCCGGATACGGTGGTTAATGAGATCGTTCACGACTATAGTGTGACATATGGACGTGAAACGTCACTCCGAGCCGGAAGAAGCTTCCTCCGCGCTCGCAGGCACCCGCAGCCGCCAGACCTCGGCGCGCGTCTCCGACGACGTGCTGCTCGACGCCGCCCGAGCGTGCGTGCTCGCGGTCGGCGTCCGGCGGACCACGCTCGCCGAGATCGCCCGCACCGCGCACGTCAGCCGGATGACGGTGTACCGGCGGTTCCCGGACGTCCGCAGTGTGCTCGCCGCGCTGATGACCCGCGAGTTCAGCGGCCTGCTGAAACAGGCGAACCACGCCGGCGACGAGGCGGTGCACCTGCGGGACCGCCTGGTGCGCATCGCCGCGGCCGCCGTCACCGCGCTGTCCGCCGACCCGCTGTTCCGCACGCTGCTGGACGTCGACCCGGAACTGGTGCTGCCCTACATCGTGGAGCGGCTCGGCGCGACGCAGAACTTCGCCGAGCAGGTGCTGCGGCACCTGCTGGAGGCCGGGCACCAGGACGGCTCCATCCGGCGGGCCGACGTGGTCACGCAGGCCCGCTCGATCCTGCTGGTGGTGCAGTCGTTCGCGTTCTCGCTGCGGCCCGCCACGGCGGACGTCGACGAGCAGGCACTGCTGGCCGAGTTCCGGCACGTGCTCGACGCTTCGTTGCGGCCGTGAGCACCGCCGACGCGCTCGTTCCCGCGGAGGCGGCATGAGTACCGGCTCGCTCAATGCGCGTCGTCGCGAGCGTGAGCTGGACCGGCTGACCGGCGGCGAGCGGGTGGACGTGATCGTGGTCGGCGGTGGGGTCACCGGGGCCGGGATCGCGCTGGACGCGGCCGCGCGCGGGCTGTCGGTCGCGCTCGTGGAGGCGCGCGACCTGGCGTTCGGCACCTCGCGCTGGTCGAGCAAGCTCGTGCACGGCGGCCTGCGGTACCTGGCCAAGGGTGAGCTGGGGCTGGCGCACGAGAGCGCCGTCGAGCGCGGCATCCTGATGACACGCACGGCGCCGCACTTGACGCGGGCGATGCCGCAGCTGTTTCCCTTGTACCCCGGCACTTCCCGGGCCCAGCAGACGGTCATCGCCACCGGGTTGCAGGCGGGCGACGTGCTGCGCCGGGTGGCGCGGACGCCCTCGTCGGTCCTGCCCCGGCCGCGGCCCGTCCCGGTGGCCGAGGCGCTCGCGCTGTCCCCTGGGCTCACGCCGAGCGGCCTGCGCGGCGGGCTGCTGGCGTACGACGGCGCACTGGTGGACGACGCGCGCCTGGTGGTGACCCTCGCGCGGACGGCCGCCTTGCTGGGCGCGCGAATCCTGACACGGGTGGAAGCGCTTTCGCTGACCGCGGACGGTGTGCGCGTCCGCGAGGGCTCGGCGGAGTACGACCTGCGCGCCCGCCAGGTGATCAACGCGACCGGAGTCTGGGCGGACACGCTCACGGACTCCGTGCGGCTGCGCCCTTCGCGCGGCTCGCACCTGGTGCTGGCGCCGGGCTCGGCGTCGGTCGGCGCGACTTCGGTGAACGTGCCGGTGCCCGGCGAGACCAACCGCTTCGTGTTCCTGCTGCCCCAGCCCGACGGCCGCGTCTACTTGGGACTGACGGACGAGCCGCTGGACGGCGAGGTCCCGCCCGTGCCTTCGGTGCCGGAGTCCGATGTGGAGTTTCTCTTGACGGTCGCCTCCTCGGTACTGGCGCGGCCGCTGACCCGCGAGGACGTGATCGGCTCGTTCGCCGGCCTGCGTCCGCTGATCGCGGGCTCCGGCGGCCGCAGCGCGGACCTCTCGCGCAAACACGCGGTGGTCACCGGCGCCGACGGCGTCCTGACCGTCGTCGGCGGCAAGCTCACCACGTACCGGCGAATGGCCGAGGACGCCGTCGACGCGGCCCTGACGCGCGCGAACCTGCACGCCGGCCCGTCCCGCACCGCCCGGCTGTCGTTGCTGGGCGCCGCACCGCGCGACCATCTGTCCCTTGTGGACGCTCCCGCGCGCCTCGTCGCCAAGTACGGCACGGAGGCCCCCCGCGTCGCCGCCCTGGGCCAGGTCGAGCCGGAATTCGCGGCCCCCCTGTTCGACGGCACGGAGATCACCGCCGCCGAAGTGGTCTGGGCCGTCCGCCACGAGGGCGCCCTGAACGCCGAAGACGTCCTCGACCGCCGCACCCGCCTCTCCCTCGCCCCCACCGACGCGGCCGCCGCACGGCCCGTGGTCCAGGAACTCGTC
Source organism: Amycolatopsis saalfeldensis (assembly GCF_900110575.1). Lineage (GTDB taxonomy): Bacteria > Actinomycetota > Actinomycetes > Mycobacteriales > Pseudonocardiaceae > Amycolatopsis > Amycolatopsis saalfeldensis. Next base: position 319,994 of record NZ_FOEF01000005.1, on the reverse strand, counting down.
GCGAAGGCACTGGCCGGCTTGTCCTGAAGCGCCCCCGCACCAAGACCGTTCACCAGACTTGACGACCCATTGGGTTTTTGCAACAGTACGTTGCATGAGCCCGGTAAGACGCGGCAAAGAGCTGCCGATTCACAACCGGTTGCCCGTGCTTCGGGTGGAGCGGGGGTTGAGCCGGGCGGCGCTGGCCGAAGCGGTGGAGGTCAACCCACAGACGATCGGGGCGTTGGAGCGTGGGGATCACTACCCGAGTCTTGACCTGGCGTTCCGCATCTGCGCGGTGTTCGGGCTGCCGGTGGAGGCGGTGTTCAGCCGCGAGCCGTTCGCGCCGTTGTCCACGCAGGTTTATCGAGAGGGGGGAGCATGACGACGAAACGGGGGCGCCTCGCCGCCTTCTGGGAACGACAGCTCGACCAGGCCGAGGAGCAGGCCGCCAAGCGGGCGTTGAAGCTCCGCGGCTGGCGCACTCGGCAGCGGCGGCGCCAGCTCGTCGGCGTGACGGTGGCCGGGAACTTGATCCTGATCGGCGCGGCGGCGGCGATCACGTTCGTCCCGATCTGGCTGTTCCCCGTGTTGTGGGGCGTGGGATTCCTGATCACCGGCGCCGGCTTCGTGCCGCAGCGCATCGTCACCGGCAAGATGAGCGACAGCTTCTCGCGGCTGCTCGACGAGCGGGAGCGCGAATGGCGCCACCGCACCACTTTCCTCGCCTACCAGGTGATGATCTACCTGATGCTGATCGCACTGTTCTACGCGCTGGCCATGATGCGCCAGCCGGACGGCGCGGTCCGCGGCGCGACGATGCTGGCCGCGCTGCTGGTCACCGGGTCCACCCTCCCGTCGTTGATCCTCGGCTGGACGCTGCCGGACGACGACCCCGAAGACTTCCTCGACGTACCGGAGGTCCCGGCATGACCGGGCCGGCGCTGGAGATCGACCGGATCTCCAAGCGGTACGGGGAAAAAGTCGCGCTGGACGAGGTCACGTTCGACGTGCGCGCCGGTGAGCTGTTCGGGTTCGTCGGCGGCAACGGCGCGGGCAAGACCACCACGATGCGGATCGCGCTGGGGGTGCTGGCCGCCGACTCCGGGGAAGTCCGGTTCGACGGGCGGCCGATCACGCACGAGACCCGCACGAGCATCGGGTACATGCCCGAGGAACGCGGCCTGTACCCGAAGATGAAGGTGCTCGACCAGCTCGTCTACCTGGCCGAGCTGCACGGGCTGAGCACCAACGAAGCGCACCGCGGCGCCGAGCTGTGGCTGGCCCGGCTCGGCCTCGGCGAGCGGCGCAAGGACGAGGTGCAGAAGCTCAGCCTCGGCAACCAGCAACGGGTGCAGCTCGCCGCCGCGCTGGTGCACGACCCGGCCGTGCTGGTGCTCGACGAGCCGTTCTCCGGCCTCGACCCGCTGGCCGTCGACGTGATGAGCGGGGTGCTGCGCGAGAAGGCCGCGAACGGCGTGCCCGTGGTGTTCTCCAGTCACCAGCTGGACCTGGTCGAGCGGCTGTGCGACCGCGTCGGGATCATCCGGAACGGACGGATGACCGCCGTCGGCACGGTGGCCGAGCTGACCCGCGGCGCGAGCAGCCGGCTGGTCGTCACGGCGCCGGGCACCCGGCCCGGCTGGGCTTCGACGGTGCCGGGGGTGCGTGTCCTCGAAGAGCGCGGGCCGACGACCGTGCTGGAGCTGACCGCGGGCGCGGACGACCAGGCGGTGCTGGCCGCCGCGCTGGCGACCGGGCCGGTCACGGAGTTCAGCCGGCAAGGCCGCTCGCTCACCGAGCTGTTCCGCGACACCGGCGCCACGAACCAAGGAGACGCGGCATGACCCGCATCAGCCCCGCGCGCGCCGTCCGGCTGGTCGCCAAGCGCGAGCTGAACACCCGGCTGCGGACACGCTCCTTTGTGGTCAGCACCGCGGTGCTCTTGGTGCTGCTGTGCGGTTATGTCGCGCTGCAAGCGTTCCTCGCCAGTTCCTCCAGCACGACCACGATCGCCCTCACCGGCCAGGCCCAGGGCATCGCCCAGGAGTTGCAGGCGGCCGGCGCACAGGTCGGGGACAAGTTCGAGACCGTCACCGCGGCGTCCGAAGAGGACGGACAGGCTCAGGTCCGGGCCGGGGACGCCAACGCGCTCGTGTCCGGCAGCGCCTCCCGGCTCCGCGTCACCGTGAAGTCCACACTGGACACCAAACTGCAGGCCGTACTCGACGGCATCGTGCAGCAGCAGGTGCTCGATGCGCAGCTGTCCGCCGCCCACCTCGACCCGGTGCAGGTGCGACAGACCGTCTCGGCAGCGCACGTCGACGTCGCACCGCCGCTGGAGCCGCGCGACGCCGACCACGGACAGAAGCTCGTGATCGGGCTGGTCGTCGCGATCCTGTTGTACATGAGCATCATCACCTACGGGATGCTGGTCGCCCAGGGCGTGGTGGAGGAGAAGTCCAGCCGGGTGGTGGAGATCCTGCTCTCCACCGTGCGGCCGTGGCATTTGCTGCTGGGCAAGGTGATCGGGCTCGGCGTGGTCGGGCTCGTCCAGCTCGGCATCCTCGCCGTGGTGGGCCTGGCCGTGGCCACCGGGACCGGCGTGCTGTCGGTATCCGGCGTCGCGGCGGGGGCCGCCGTCTGGGGCATCGTCTGGTACCTGCTGGGATTCCTGTTGTACGCCATGATCTACGGCGCCGCCGGCTCGCTGGTCTCGCGGCAGGAGGACACGCAGACGGTGGTGGGGCCGGTGAACATCGCGTTGATCATCGGCTTCATCGTGGGGATCAACCTGCTCACCCAGTCACCGGACGGCACCGCGACGCGGGTCGTCTCGCTGATCCCGCTGCTCTCGCCGGTGCTGATGCCGGCGCGGATCGCCACCGGTGCGGCGGCACCCTGGGAGATCGTGACGTCGCTGGTGCTGACGATCGCGTCGATCGCGCTGGTCACCTGGCTGGGCGCGCGGATCTACCAGAACGGCGTGCTGCGCGTCGGCAGCCGCGTGAAGCTGGCCGAGGCGCTGCGCCGCTGACCCGGCCGCCCCCTAGGTGGCCGGGTCCGGGTATCTCCCCGATGGCGGACCGGGTGGGAGCCGAAAGACTCGTTGGCATGAAAAGAAATCCACTGATCCGCGGGCTGGCGGCGACGTTGGCCGCCGCCACCCTGCTGTCCGTGACGGCCGCGCCGGCCGCGTTCGCCGCCGGCTCCGGGGCGGTGTCACAGCCCGCCGCCGGGGCGAGGACCCCACTCCCGCCGTTGAACCCCGCAGCGCTGCAGGCCGCCATCGCCGGGCTGCCGAACGCCGACGAGACCGGCGCGCTGCTGCAGGTCCGCGGCTCGGCGGGCGCCTGGGCCGGGACCTCCGGGACGGCTGACCTGAAGACCGGGGCGCCGGTCCCGGCCGACGCGCACTTCCGGATCGGCAGCATCACCAAGACGTTCACCGCCGTGCTGGTGCTGCAGCTGGCCGCACAGCACCGCGTCGACCTCGACGCCCCGGTGCAGCGGTACCTGCCCGGGCTGCTGCCCGCGGGCTACCCGCCGATCACCGTCGCCCAGCTGCTCAACCACACCAGCGGCCTGCCCGGCGTGGACCTGCCCGACGATCCACAGTGGACTTTCGACCACCGGTACACCGTGTTCACCCCGGAACAGGTGCTGGCCACGGCGTTCCGGCACCCGATCGTCTTCGCCCCGGGCAGCGCGCAGCAGTACACGAACACGAGCTACCTGGTCGCGGGCCTGCTGGTGGAGAAGCTGACCGGCCGCCCGTACGCCGACGTGATGCGCGACCAGGTGATCCGGCCGCTGGGCCTGCGTGAAACCTCCGTGCCGGGCAACAACCCGGAGCTGCCCGCGCCGTACGCGCACGGCTACCTCGCCGTGAACGGGCAGCTGGTGGACCTGACCCGGATGAACCAGTCGATCCCGTGGGCGGCGGGCGAGATGATCTCCACCGCGGCCGACCTGGACACGTTCCTCACCGCGCTCTTCCGCGGGCAGCTCCTGCCGGCGCCCCAGCTGGCGCGGATGTTCACCGTGCCGGGGGTGAAGATGTTCGGCACCGACCAGGACGCGTACTACAGCCAGGGCCTGATGACCTCCACGGTCAACGGGATCACCGTCTGGGGCAAGACCGGCACCCGCTACGGCTACACCAACGGCGTCTGGGCCACCCGTGACCTGAAGCGGCGGGCCGATAACTGGCGTCAACTCCACCTCGAAGGAAACCGAGGGCCAGCCCGCGATCGTGGGGAAGATCGCGGACGCGATCACCCGGTGAGGCTCAGGAGCCGGTGATGGCGCCGTACCGCGCCAACGCCACCTGGCGTTCGTGGGCGTGCTCCACCATCGGCTCCGGGTACCCGGCCGGGCGCTGCTTCAGCTGGTGCACGGCCTTGCCCTCGACACCGCGCAGCTCCGGCACGTACTTGCGGACGTAATCGCCGACGGGGTCGAACTTTTCGCCCTGCGTAAGGGGATTGAAGACGCGGAAGTACGGCGCGGCGTCGGTGCCGGAGCCCGCGACCCACTGCCAGTTGAGCTGGTTGGAGGCGAGGTCGCCGTCCACCAGGTGGCGCATGAAGTGCCGCGCGCCCCACTGCCACGGCAGGTGCAGGTCCTTGACCAGGAAGCTCGCGACGACCATCCGGATCCGGTTGTGCATCCAGCCCTCGGCGAGCAGCTGGCGCATTCCCGCGTCCACCACCGGGTAGCCGGTGCGGCCCTCGCACCACTGGTCGAACGCCTGTCGCGCCGCCGCACCGGTTTCGCACACCAACCGGTCGAAACGGCGGTCGTAGTTCTCGCGCGCCGTTTTGGGGCGGTGCCACAGGACGTCGGCGTGGAACTCGCGCCAGCACAGCTCGGCGCGCAAGGACTTCGCGCCCGCCCGCTCGTCTCCGGCCAGGTCCGCGAGCATCGTGCGCGGGTGGATCGCGCCCCAGCGCAAGTACGGCGAGAGCCGCGTGGTGCCCTCGCGATCGGGCCGGTCGCGGTCGGTGTCATAGGTTTCGATGCCGGAGCCGAGGAACGTGTGCCACGCGTCCAGCGCCGCCTCCTCGCCCGGCGCGGGCAGCCGCATCTCCCCCAGCGACGGCGGTTTCGGCAGCTTCGCGGACTTCCCCGGCTTCAGCCAGTCCACAAGAGACGGTCCGGTCTCCGCGGGCCGCGGCCAGCCGTGCCGCGTCCACGCGCGGTGGAACGGCGTGAAGACCCGGTACGGATCGCCGTCCGGCTTCGTGACGCGCCCGGGCGTGACAGCATACGGCGAGCCCGTCTCGACCCACCCGATGTTGTTGTCCGCCAACGCTTTCGCCACCTCGGCGTCCCGGCGGCGGCCGTACGGGCCGGTGTCGGAGCTGACGTGCACAGCCGAGGCTCCGATGTCACGGGCGGCCTGCACGACCTCGCGCACCGGGTCGCCGGTGACGATCATCAGCCGGCCGCCCAGCGCGTTGTCCAGCTCGCTCAGACAGCCGAGCAGGAAGGCCATCCGCGGCGCGCCCGAAGGCTTGATGAGCGCCTCGTCGAGGACGTACAGCGCGAGCACATGTTTGCTGTGCTTCGCCGCCTCGTGCAACGCGGCGTGGTCACCGAGCCGGAGGTCCCGGCGGAACCAGAGCACCACCGGCGCTTCCATCGTCATGGGGCCCAACGATAAACGCCCCGCCGTGCCGAGGCACGACGGGGCGTTCGCCGGAGCGGAACTCAGCGCTCCGACATCGGCACGTAGTCACGCGACGCGTGACCGGTGTAGATCTGCCGCGGGCGGCCGATCTTGGTCTGCGGGTCGCTGATCATCTCGCGCCAGTGCGCGATCCAGCCGGGGAGCCGGCCGAGCGCGAACAGCACGGTGAAGTACTTCGTCGGGAACCCGAGCGCCCGGTAGATGAGGCCGGTGTAGAAGTCCACGTTCGGGTACAGCTTGCGCTCGATGAAGTACTCGTCGGAAAGCGCGGTCTCTTCGAGCTTCTTGGCGATCTCGAGCAGCTGGTCGCCGCCCTTGAGCTTGCCGAGGATGTCGTCGGCGGTGGCCTTCACGAGCTTCGCGCGCGGGTCGTAGTTCTTGTAGACCCGGTGCCCGAAGCCCATGAGCTTCACACCCTTTTCCTTGTTCTTCACCCGGTTCACGAAGTGGGCGACATCGCCGCCGTCGTCGCGGATGCCCTCGAGCATGTCGAGGACCGCGGCGTTCGCGCCGCCGTGCAGCGGGCCGAACAGGGCGTTGATGCCCGCCGAGATGCTGGCGAACAGGTTCGCCTCCGACGAGCCGACCAGGCGCACCGTCGAGGTCGAGCAGTTCTGCTCGTGGTCGGCGTGCAGGATGAACAGCAGGTCGAGCGCCTTGGCGACCTCGGGGTCCACCTCGTACGGCTCCGCGGGGAAGCCGAAGGTCATCCGGAGGAAGTTCTCCACCAGGCCGAGCGAGTTGTCCGGGTACAGCAGCGGCTGGCCGACGGACTTCTTGTACGCGTACGCCGCCAGCGTCGGGACCTTCGCCAGCAAGCGGATGGTCGACAGCTCGACATTGGGTTCGTCGAACGGGTTCAGCGAGTCCTGGTAGAAGGTGGACAGCGCCGAGACCGCGCTGGAGAGCACCGGCATCGGGTGCGCGTCGCGCGGGAAGCCCGAGAAGAAGGCCTTCAGGTCCTCGTGCAGCAGCGTGTGCCGCTGGATCTTCTCGGTGAAGTCGGCCAGCTGGGCCTCAGTCGGCAGTTCCCCGTAGATCAGCAGGTAGGACACCTCGATGAAGGTGGACTTCCCGGCGAGCTGTTCGATCGGGTACCCGCGGTAGCGCAGGATGCCGGCGTCACCGTCGATGTAGGTGATGGCCGAAGACGCGGCACCGGTGTTGACGAATCCGGGGTCGTAGGTGATGTACCCGGTCGACGCCAGCAGTTTCCCCAGCTCGATTCCCGGTGCACCCTCCACCGGGCGGACAACCTTGAATTCGTGCTCGCCACTCGGCAGGCGCAGCGTCGCGGATTCGCCGCCGGACTGCCCCGCATCTGTCGCGTCGGACATGCAGGTCCCTCTCACGTTGGGCACGGGCCGGCGGCGCCTGTAGATCTCACAGGTAGCCACGTGTTCACGCGAGGAAACACGCGCCTCGCTGCACACCGCCCCGCTGGGGTATGAATTCGACCCCCACGTTAGTCGAGGTAAGGACTCCCGCGCACTCGATGCGTTGCCTTGAGTGGCCCCTTTGGGACCAGGTTCACACGGTGGATGCCATCTCCGCGGCCGTGGGCGGCTCCGCGCCACTGCGCGAAACCGTGATGGAAGCAGCTTTCGCCGCGAAGGAAAGAGCCTCGCGCCACGCGGCCGCGTCCAGTGCGGCCAGGTCACGCACCTCGCGCGTGTGCAGCCAGGCGAGCAGCGCGCCCTGGACGGTGTCGCCGGCGCCGATCGTGTCGACCACTTCGACCCGCCGCGACGGCACGTGGGCCAGCTCACCTGCGGCGGTGATCACCGAGATGCCTTCGGCGCCACGGGTGAGCACCACGGCGTCCACTCCGGACTCGACCCACGCCTTCGCGGCGGCCACCGGATCGGCGCCCTCGGTGAGCCAGGCGGCGTCGTCGTCGGAGATCTTCAGCAACCGGACATCGGGCAGCCACGAGGCGAACCGCTCCCGGTACGCGCCCGGTTCGCCGATCAGCGCTTCGCGGATGTTCGGATCCAGCACGGTGAGTGTGCCGCGCGCGGACTCGCGGCGCAGCATGGCTTCGTAGGCGCTCGCGCCCGGTTCCAGCACCATGCCGAGCGTGCCGAGGGAAAGCGCGGTGGCTTCGTCGGGCAGGGTTCCGGGGTCGCGCACCAGCCGGTCCGCCGTGCCCTCGACGTAGAACGTGTACCGCGCGGCACCCTTCTCGTCGAGCGCGACGACGGCGAGCGTGGTCGGCTCGTCCCCGCGCTGGATCAGCGAAGTGTCGACACCGGAGTCCACCAGCCGCTCGACGAGCGCACCGCCGAAGCGGTCGGTGGAAACCCGGGACAGGAACGACGTCGGCACGCCGAGCCGCCCGGCCGCCAGCGCGACGTTGTACGGCCCGCCGCCGAGGCGGGGCAGCAGCGCGCGCAAGCCACCGTCCACTGTGGAATTAGACACAGGGGAATCCAACGGTTCACCAGGAACGAGGTCGACCAGCGCCTCTCCACCCACCACGATCACGAGCGAGAGTGTAGAGGACAAGCCGGTGACAATTCGTGTCCTGCGACCGGACAACCGGCGTCAGTGGTCTTTCGTCAAGCCGCCGAGCAGCAATTCCCCCAGCGCGGTGAATGCCTCGGCGTCGGAAACGTCGGTGCGGCGGCCGAGCACGCCGGTCTGGATGCCCTCCACGATCAGCCCGGTCATCTCGGCGACCAGCCGGGCGTGCACGTCGCGGAAGACGCCGTCGGCCACGCCCTTGTCGATGAACGCGCGGATGCGGCGGGCGGCGACCCGGCTGTTGAGCTGATAGGTGTCGCGGGCCGGGGCGAACTCGGCGATGTCGGTCATGAACGCGGCCGACGCGCGGTTCAGGTGGGCCGAGACGCCGGCGAGGTACTCCCCGATCAGCTTGCGCGCGTCGTCGATGCCGTTGATCCGCTCCTCGATCCGCTCGGCGGCGCCGCGGAAGAAGTGGGCCACGACCTTGACCGCGAGCTGCTCCTTGCTGGGGGCGAGCGCGTACAGCGTCGACTTGGAGCAGCGGAGACGGGAGGCGAGGTCGTCGAGCGTGAAACCGGCGAAGCCCTCCGCGAGGAACAGCGTCTCGAGCTCGGCCAGCAGCGCTTGCTGCCGAGCGGTCGGCCGGCGTCGGGCTTCGAGTGCGGGCATCGGACCACTATCCCTCACGAGTCGGGGACAACTCCGGCCTCCTTACGGTACTCTCGTTCAGTCCGCAGTACTGTTTTCAGTACAGGTTGGTCCTGGAGGGAACAATGCCGGCCGAACGACTGCTGCCCACTCCCGAGGCGGAGGACCTGCTCGCGCTGGTCACCGAAATCGCCCGTGACGAGCTGAAGCCCCGGGCGTCCGCGGACGAAGAGGCCGAGAACTTCCCCCGTGACCTGTTCACGCTGATCGGCAAGTCGGGCCTGCTCGGGCTGCCGTACGCCGAGCGCTGGGGCGGCGCGGAGCTGCCGTACGAGGTGTACCTGCAGGCGCTTGAGGAGATCGCGTCCGCGTGGATGACCGTCGGCGTCGGGCTGTCGGTGCACACGATGTCCTGTTACGCGCTGGCGCACTACGGCACGGACGAGCAGCGCGACCGCTGGCTGCCGGACATGCTGGGCGGCGAGCTGCTGGGCGCGTACGCGCTTTCGGAGACGCAGGCGGGCTCCGACGCGGCCGCGCTGTCCACCCGGGCCCGGCTCGCCGGCGACGAGTACCTGGTCAACGGCACCAAGGCGTGGATCACGCACGCCGGCGTCGCGGACTTCTACACGACCATGGTCCGCACCGGCGAAGGCAGCCACGGCGTCTCGTGCCTGCTGGTCGACTCGTCGACAACCGGTCTCTCGGCGGCGCCGCGTGAACGCAAGATGGGCCTCACGGGTTCGCCGACCGCGCAGCTGATCTTCGACGACACCGCGGTGCCGGCCGGCCGTCTGATCGGCGAAGAGGGCGCGGGGCTGCGCATCGCGCTGTCGTCACTCAGCTCGGGCCGGCTGGGCATCGCGGCCTGCGCGGTGGGCCTGGCGCAGGCCGCCCTGGACGAAGCCGTCGAGTACGCGAAGGGCCGCACCCAGTTCGGCCGCCCGATCATCGAGTTCCAGGGCCTGGAATTCCTGCTGGCCGACATGGCCGCAACCGTCGAATCGGCCCGCGCGACCTACCTCGACGCCGCCCGCCGCCGCGACCGCGGCCTGGACTTCCAACGCCAGTCCTCCATCGCGAAACTCATCGCGACCGACGGCGCGATGAAGGTGACAACGGACGCGGTCCAGGTACTCGGCGGCGCGGGCTACACGCGTGACTTCCCGGTGGAGCGGTACATGCGGGAGGCGAAGGTGCCGCAGATCTTCGAGGGGACGAATCAGATCCAGCGGATGTTGATCGCCCGGTCGTTGAAGGGCGCTTGACGGATCGTCGACCTGAGCGACCCGGTCTCGCTGGTCATCAGGCCGGGGAGCTGGGCTACCCCGTGAAGCTGGACCTCACCGCTTGAGGCGCGAACCCCAAGCGGTGAGCCCCAAGCGTCAGCGGCTCTCGCGGTACCGCCGGTCCTCGACGACGCCTTCGCCGGCCGACTCGTCGAAGCGGTAGACCTCGCGGCCTCGGACGAAGACCCGCGTGGCGCGGTTCATCACGTCCAGCGGGTCGCCCGACCACAGCACCACGTCGGCGTCCAGGCCCGGGGTCAGGGTGCCCACGCGGTCGTCCAGGCCGAGCATCTGGGCCGGGTGCTGGGTCAGCGCCTTGAGCGCCGTTTCCGGGTCAAGGCCGTCCTTCACGGCGAGCGCGGCCTGGTAGACCAGGAAGTTGATCGGCACCACCGGGTGATCGGTGGTGATCGCGATCTTCACCCCCGCGCGCGCCAGGATGCCGGGCGAACGCAGCGAGCGGTGGCGCAGCTCGACCTTCGACTTCGTGGTGAACAGCGGGCCCAGGATGACCGGGACGTCGCGCTCGGCCAGCAGGTCCGCGATCAGGTGGCCCTCGGTGCCGTGGTTGATCACCAGCTTGTAGCCGAACTCGTCGGCCAGCCGGATGGCCGTGACCATGTCGTCGGCGCGGTGCACGTGCTGGTCCCAGTACAGCTCGCCGTCCAGGACCTTCGCCAGCGTCTCGTTCGTCAGGTCGACCTCGAACGGCTTGCCCTCGCCGGCGGTGTGCTCGCGCTTGGCCTGGTAGTTGCGGGCCTTCGTGAACGCCTCGCGCAGGATCGCGGCCACGCCCAGCCTGGTCGACGGCGTCTGCTTCTTCTCGCCGTACACGCGCTTCGGGTTCTCGCCCAGCGCGCTCTTCACGCTGACGTGCTCGGCGAACACCATGTCCAGGATGCTGCGGCCCCAGGTCTTGACGCCGATGGTCTGCCCGCCGATCGGGTTGCCCGACCCCGGCTTGATCACCACGCTCGTGACGCCGCCGGAAAGCGCGTCGTCGAAACCCGGCTCGTACGGGTCGATGCCGTCGATGGCGCGGAAGCGGGCGCCGTTCGGGTCGGTCATCTCGTTGGTGTCGTTGCCGGCCCAGCCCTCGCCGTCCTCGTGGACGCCCAGGTGCGCGTGCGCGTCGATGAAGCCCGGCAGCACCCAGCTGCCGGACGCGTCGACCAGCTCGGCGTCTTCGGGGATGTCGACGTCGGCCTCGGGGCCGACCGCGATGATCTTGCCGTCTTCGATGAGCACGGTGCCGCCCTCGATGGGGGCAGCGCCGACGGGGACGACGTAGCCCCCCACAATCGCCTTATCAGCCATAGTTTGACACGCTAACGAATTGCCGCCGGGCCGTCAGCACGGGGCTTTTCCAAGTGGACGAGCTGGTAGTCCGCCTCCGGGCTGCGGTGCGTCTCGCGGTAGCCGAGTTTCGCGTACAGGTGCAGGGGCCCGGCCGAGAGTTCGCCTGTGCAGAGCCGAAATCGCGTGACGCCCGCGGGCGCCGCCGCCTCGGCCGCGAGCAGCAGCGCCCGGCCGAGGCCCTCGCCCTGGCGATCCGGGGCAACAGCCAGCCGGACGACCTCGCCGACGTCGCCGGCCACCCGGAGCCGCACCGTCGCCACGAGCCGCCCGGCGTCGCGCACTCCCCACACCGGATACGCCGGGTCGGCCAGCGCCGCGCGCACCTGCTCCAGCGTCTCCAGCAACGGCGGGAGCTCGAGGTTGCGGTGCGCGCGGGCTTCGCTGAGGAACGCGGCGCGCTGCAGCGTGAGCAGCTCGCCGGCGTCGGCCTCGGCCAGCAGCAACGGCGTCACGGGACGCGGATGCCCCAGCTGCCCGACCACGAGGTGGCCGGCTCCAGCTCGATCAGGTCGGTGCCGGTGTTGAGCGCGTCGGCCGGGCAGGTCATCGGCTCGATCGCGACGGCGCGGCCCCGGCCGACCAGCTCGTCCGGCGTGAACACCTGCGCCCAGTGGAAGTCGGGCCCGGTCCAGACCAGCAGCCGCTGCTCGCCGTGGGACAGCTCGACGTGGTGGGTGCCGTCCTCGGCCGGGGTCAGCCCGCCGAACGCCGTGTCCAGGTCGACGCCCTTGAGCAGCCGCCCGCCGCGGAAGTCGTACTCCGTGCCCTCGACGTCCTCCTCCTCGGCGTACGGCATCTGCTCGTCGGCGAGGTACGGGCGCACGCGCGTGGCCGGCAGGGTCAGGGTCAGCTCGTCGGTGGGCGCGTCGCCGATCCGGAAGTAGGGGTGCGTGCCGAGGCCGACGCCGATCGGCTGCTCGCCCTCGTTGCGGATCTCGTGGGTGATGGTCAGCTCGCGCGGCGCCAGCTCGTAGGTGATCGTGGCGCGCAGCGGCACCGGCCAGCCGGGCTGCACCTCGACGTCCACCGCGAGGGTGATCGACGATTCGGCGTGCTCCACCAGCTCCCACTCCAGGTGCCGGGTCAGGCCGTGGATCGCGTTGCCGCGCGCCTCCTCGGTGATCTCCAGCTGCTGCGGCTCGCCCTGGAACTCCCAAAGCCCGCCCTTGGTGCGGTTCGGCCACGGGAGCAGCACCTGGCCGAGGCCCTTCGGCGACTTCTCGTCCGCCTCGAACTCCTCGACGTAGGGCACGCCGCCGACCTCGAACACACGCAGCCCGGCCCCGATTTCGGTGACGACGGCGCGGGCGTTGCCGCGGGTGATCTCGAACTGCTCTCCGGTGGGATTCGCCATGGCGCAGAGGTTACCGGCGCCCGGACGGTGGTGGACCGGGGCCGAAACTAACTAGACCGGTCGTCATAGTTTGAGCTACGGTTCACCCATGGTCCGACGCACCGAAACCCGCCAGCGCCTGCTCGAATCCGCCGCCGAGCTGTTCCAGTCGCAGGGCTACCACGCCACCGGCCTGACCCAGCTCACCTCCGCCGGCGGCGCCCCGAAGGGCTCGCTGTACTTCCACTTCCCCGGCGGCAAAGAACAATTGGCCGCCGAGGCCGTGCGCCTGTCCGGCGAGCGGCTGTGCGACGACCTGCGCACGCTGGCCACCACCGCGCCGGACCCCGCGACCGCGGTCGACCGGGTCGTCGACGCGCTCGCGGCCTCGCTCACCGAATCGGGCTTCGAGCGCGGGTGTCCACTCGCGACGATTGCGTTGGACGCCGCCGGTGAAAGCGACGTCATCCGCTCGGCCTGCGAAGACGGGTACGGCTCGTGGCAGGACGCGTTGTCCGGCTACTTCGCCGAGCAGGGCCTGTCCGCCGAGCGCGCCGCCTCGCTGGCGACGGTGGTGCTCGCCTCGATCGAGGGCGCGCTGCTGTTCGCCAAGATCCGCCGCGACGTCAAGCCGTTGCGCGACATCGCCGCCCACCTCCGCACCACCGTCGAACGGGAGTTCTCCTGATGCGCGTCCACCACCTCAACTGCGGGACCATGCGGCCGGTCGGCGGCAGCCTCGTCGACGGCAGGCCGGGCCTGTTCCGGCGGGCCACCTTGGTGTGTCACTGTCTGCTGCTGGAAACGGACACCGGGCTCGTGCTGATCGAAACGGGCATGGGCTCGCCCGCCGTCATCGATCCGGCGCGCTGGCTGGGCCCGGGGTTCCTGCGGCAGTCGAACCCGCTCAACCGCCCGGAGGAGACGGCGGCGGCGCAGATCCGCGCGCTGGGGCTGGATCCCGCGGACGTGCGCGACATCGTGCTCACGCACCTGGACCTGGACCACGCCGGCGGGCTGGTCGACTTTCCGGATGCGCGGGTGCACGTCCACGCGACGGAGCTGGCCGCGCTCGAGGCGGGTGAACGGCGGTACCGGCCGGTGCAGTTCAGCCACGGTCCACAGTGGATCAGCCACGCCGAGGCCGGCGAATCGTGGTTCGGCTTCCAGGCCGTGCGCGAGCTGCCCGGGGTGCCGGACGTCGCACTGGTCCCGCTGGCCGGGCACACGCGCGGGCACTCCGGGGTGGCCGTCGACACGGGCAGCGGATGGCTGCTCAACGCGGGCGACTCGTACTTCTTCCACCGCGAGATCGACGAGCCGGCGTTCATCCCGGCCGGATTGGCTATCTTCGAGAAGCACGTGCAGACCTTGCGCGGCCCGCGGGTGGAGAACCAGCGCCGGCTGCGCGAGCTGCGCCGCGACCACGGGGGCGAGGTGACCATCTTCGCCTCGCACGACCTGACCGACTTCGAGCGGTTGAGCCAGAGGAGCAGGTTATGAAGGTGCACCATCTGAACTGCGGCACGATGCGGCCCTGGGGCGGACGGCCGTTCGACGGGCAGCCCGGTCTGGCCCGCCGTAGTTCGATGGTGGCGCACTGTCTGCTTCTGGAAACACCCGACTCGCTAGTGCTGGTGGACACCGGCTTCGGCACCCACGCCGCGACGGACCCGGACGGCTGGCTCGGCCGGGGCTTCCGGGCGATGGTCGGCGCGAAGCCCACGTACGAGGAGTCGGCCGTCGCGCAGATCCGGGCGCTGGGCCTCGACCCGGCGGACGTGCGGCACATCGTGATGACGCACCTGGACGTCGACCACGCGGGCGGACTGGCGGACTTCCCGCAGGCGGTCGTGCACGTAAGCGAAGCGGAGCGCAAGGCGGCGGCCGGGGCGCGCGGGTTCGCGGAGAAAACGCGGTACCGGGCGCCGCAGTTCGCCCACAGTCCGCTGTGGAGCAGCTACCCGGACGCGGGCGAGTTGTGGTTCGGCTTCGACGCGGTGCGCCCGTTGCGGGGCCTGACGCCGGAGATCCTGCTGGTCCCGCTGGCCGGTCACACGATCGGCCACTCCGGCGTCGCCGTCGACACCGGCGAGGGCTGGCTGCTGCACGCGGGCGACTCGTACTTCTTCCACGGCCAGCTCAACCCGGTCCGCCCGTCGTGCCCGCCGGCCCTGCGGCTGCTCCAGCGCCTCAACGAAACCGACCGCCGCCGTCGACTGTCCAATGAGGAGCGACTGCGGACGCTGACCCGCGATCACCCCGACGAGGTGACCGTGTTCAGCTCGCACAGCCCGGTCGAGTTCCGGGCCCTGCTCCGGTGAGTCAGGCGGCGGTGACCGCGGTCTTCACCAGCGGGACCATCATCTGCTGGGTCATCTTGACCGGGCCGGTGTAGTTGACCAGCGTCGGCACGCCGCCGGAGAGCTTGGCGGCGGCCAGCGTCGCGGTCTTCTGCTCGTCGAGGTAGAAGACGGCGCCGTCCGGGAAACCGGGGACGTCGACCGCGCCGGGCTTCGCCTTCTTGATCGCCGCGATCATGTCCGCGGGCTTGGCCTGGCGGCCTTCGTATCGGGTGACCGCGAGCGCGCCGGCCTGCTTGCCGCCGACCAGGTACTCGCAGCTGGTCGCCTGGCCGCCGCTGGCCGCGTTGGTCTGGTCCGGGCCCTTCTGGGACGTCACGCCCGGGATGTTGATCGCCTGGCTGACCTCACTGGCGGACAGGAGCGTGCACGGCTCCTGCTTCTGCTTCGCTTGTGAGGACGGCGAAGCAGGCTTCGACGACGGCGGCGCGGAGGACGGCGCCGCGGCCTGCTGGTCTCCCGACGAGCAGGCAGTCAGAGCAGCGGCGGCGGCGAGCAACAGGGCAACCGGGTAAGCACGCATGCCCGGCACACTAGTCCGAACGGCCTAACCGGTCGGCGCCCGGTACCGCCAGAAGCCCGGGAGCACCAGCATCGACGCCAGTACCAGCACGATCACCAGCAGGCCACCGCCGGTCGCGGCGGCCTTGGTGCCCCACAGCGCGCCGGCCCAGCCGTGCGTCAGGTCGGCGAGGCGCGGCCCGCCGGCGACGACCACGGTGAACACGCCCTGCAGGCGCCCGCGCATCTCGTCGGTGGTGGCCGTCTGCAGGATCGCCTGGCGGTAGACGGAGCTGACCATGTCGGCGCCGCCGGCCACGGCCATGAAGATCACCGCCAGCCACAACGAATGCGCGAGCCCGAACGCCGCGACGGCCGCGCCCCACGCGCAGATCGAGATGACCACGGCGAAGCCCTGCCGGCGCACCCGGTGCAGCCAGCCGGAGAACAGGCCGATCAGCATCGCGCCCGCCGGCAGCGCCGCGTAGAGGAAACCGAGCGCGGGGCCGCCGCCGGGCGGGTCGCCGAAGGTGCGCTCCGCCATCTCCGGGATCAGCGCGCGCGGCATGCCCGCGACCATCGCGATGATGTCCACGACGAACGACGCCAGCAGCACCTTCTGCTTGGCCAGGTACCGGAATCCGTCGACGACGTCGCTGAACCCGGCGCGCCGCGAAGGCCCGTTCAGCGGCGGGATCGGCGGCAGCCGCCACACCGCGATCAGCGTGATCATCAGCGCGCAGACGTCGACCAGGTACAGCGTGGACAGCCCGATCACCGGGATCAGGGCCCCGCCGAACAGCGGCCCGAAAACGGCGCCGAAGGTGCTCATCGTGGTGTTGAGCGCGTTCGCCGACGGCAGCAGTTCGGGGGGCACCAGCCGCGCGACGACGGCGCCGCGGGTGGGCATGTTGATCGCGAAGAACGCCTGGTTCGCCGCGAGCAGCACCAGCACCAGCCACACCGAGCGGAAGTCCGCGAAAGCCTGCAGCCACAGCAGGGCCGAGGTGATGGCGACGCCGACGTTCGTGACCAGCAACAGCTTGCGCCGGTCCACGGCGTCCGCGATCGCGCCGCCCCACAGGCCGAACACCAGCAGCGGGACGAGTGCGACGGCGCCGGTCAGGCCGACGTAGCCGGACGAGCCGGTGAGGTCGAAGATCTGCTTCGGCACCGCGACGGCGGTCAGCTGGGAGCCGACCGCGGTGACGGCGGTGGACATCCAGAGCCTGCGGAACGCCGGGATCTTGAGCGGCCGGGTGTCGACGACGATGCGGCCGAGGATCTTCCGCGCCCCAGTGCGGGGAGGCAGCGTCCCCGGGTCAGAACTCACAACGGATCACTTTAGCTGTGCTAACTAATCCGGCGCGCGTGATTTTCCCCTCCCGCGGCCACATCGCGGGATTAACGGACGAACGGTCCTTTTCGAGCGAAAAGGACCGTTCGTGCGGTGAAGCCAGGATCAGGGAGCGAGCCGTTCGACGTGCCAGCCGTCGTCGGTGCGGTGGAAGCGGAGCCGGTCGTGCATCCGGTCCTCGCGGCCCTGCCAGAACTCGACGAAGTCCGGCCGGATCCGCCAGCCGCCCCAGTGCGGGGGCGCCGGGATCTGCTCGACGTCGGCGAAGCGGCGCTCGATGCCGCGCAGCGCGTTGTCGAGGGCACGCCGTCCGTCGACGATCCGCGACTGCGGGGAGGCCCACGCGCCGAGCTGCGAACCGCGCGGCCGCTGGGCCCAGTACTCGGCCGTCTCGCGCGAGCCGACCTTCTCCACCTCGCCACGGACAGTGACCTGCCGGTGGAGCCCGTACCAGGGGAAGGTGACCGACGCGTAGCGCGTGGCCGTGAGGTCGTGGCTCTTCTCCGAGGTGTAGTTCGTGTAGAAGACGACCCCTCGTTCGTCGAGCCCCTTGCACAGGACCGTGCGCGAAGACGGCCTGCCGTCGGTGTCGGCGGTGGCCAGCACCATCGCGTTGGGCTCGGCGATCCCCTCGGAGACCGCCTGGCCCAGCCAGTTCTGCAGCTGCTCGGTCCACGTCGTGGCGAGCGCGGTCTCGTCGAACGGGGCGCCGTCGTAGGCCACCCGCATCCCGGGCAGCCGCACGACCGCGTCCGTTACGTCGGCCTCGTCGATCTCCGGCATCATGTGCCAACCTCCGTGCCCGCGGGCGTTCGACATTCGGGGTGTTCCGCCGACGGTATTGGCTCTTCAGCTGCGGCGAAACCCACCGAACGGTGACTCCTGCCACGCCGCCGGCGCTCATCAACCCGTAACCGCCGGACCGCGAACCGTAACCCCCGGTTTACCGCGCGGACCCGAATCGATAAAGCCGAGTCCTACCGTCTGGCTGCCCCGGTGCCCGTTCCCCACCGACCACGGAGGCAGGCCATGACCGAAATCCTGTCCGATTCCGACAGTGAGACCGCTGACACCACCACTCCGCCCCAACGCCGGTACGCCGCCCTCGCGGCCAACGAGAACCGCGAAGACTATTCGCTGCGCTTCGCCGCCCAATCGTTTCGCAAATGGTCACCCTTCGTGGTCGCGACGACGGCATTGGGCGGCATCGCCTACCTCGCCGACTTCGCGATCGGCGCGAGCATCGTGCTCTCGTACGGCTTCACGTCCGGCATGCTGGCGATCCTCGCCGCGGCCGTCGTGATCTTCGTGACCGGCGTGCCCATCGCGCGTGCGTGCGCGACGTACGGAGTGGACATGGACCTCCTGACCCGAGGCGCCGGCTTCGGCTACTTCGGGTCGACGCTGACGTCGCTCGTGTACGCGAGCTTCACCGTCATCTTCTTCTCGCTCGAAGGCTCGATCATGGGCCAGGCGTTCCAGCTCGCGCTCGGCATCCCGCTGCCGATCGGCTATCTGCTGGCCACGCTGATCGTGCTGCCCTTCGCGCTCTACGGCATGGGCGCGGTGGCGAAGATGCAGACCTGGACGCAGCCGTTGTGGATCGCGGGGCTGGTGCTGCCGTTCATCGTCGTGCTGGTGCGCGAGCCGGGCCGGTTCGCCGACTTCGCCGCGTTCGGCGGCACGGAGGGCGCCGGCTCCGGGTTCTCGGCCATCGGGTTCGGCTTCGGCATGGGGGTCGCGCTGTCGCTGATCGGCCAGATCGGCGAGCAGGCCGACTACCTCCGGTTCATGCCGGAGAAAACGGCGTCGAACAAGCGCTCCTGGTGGGCCGCGGTGCTGGCCGCCGGGCCGGGCTGGGTGGTGCTCGGCGCGGCGAAGCAGATCGGCGGCGCGCTGCTGGCGTTCCTGGCACTGGGCGCCGTCGGCAAGACCGCCGCGCTGGAGCCGATCGCGCCGTACCTGGACGCGGTGAAGCCCGCGCTGGGACCGGTGGCGCTGACCTTCGCCGCGCTGTTCGTGGTCGTTTCGCAGATCAAGATCAACACCACCAACGCGTACTCCGGCTCGCTGTCGTTCGCCAACTTCTTCTCCCGCGTGCTGCACAAGCACCCGGGCCGCGCCTGGTACGTGCTGGTCAACTGCGGGATCGCGCTGGCGCTGATGGAGTTCGGCGCGTTCGCCTTCCTCAACAAGATCCTGGGCTTCTACTCGAACGTCGCCATCGCGTGGATCGGCGCGGTCTGCGCGGACCTGGTGATCGCGAAGCCGCTGGGCCTTTCGCCGCGGTACATCGAGTTCAAGCGCGCGTACCTGCACAAGGTCAACCCGGTCGGCTTCGGCTCGATGCTGATCGCGTCGGTGGTTTCGATCGTGGCCTACTTCGGCGCGTTCGGGCCGGTGCTCGCCGCCTTCAGCCCGCTGCTGGCGGTGGTGATCGCGGTGGTGCTGGTGCCGACGCTCGCCATCGCGACCCGCGGCAAGTACTACCTGGTGCGCCCCAACACGGTCAGCGGACCGGGCGTCGAGGCGGACCTGCGGGCCACGCACGTCTGCTCGGTCTGCGGCGACCCGTACGAGCTGCCGGACATCGCGGACTGCGCCAAACAGGGCGGCGCGATCTGCTCACTGTGCTGCACGCTCGACAGCACCTGTCACGACATGTGCCGGGAAGCCGGGCCGGTCGCGCTGCCGGAGCCGACGTTCCGCACCGGCTGACACGCCCCCATCGCGGGAGGGGTCCCGGCGGAGCGCCCTGCCTTCGGACGGACCGAGCCGGAGGGGTGAGCCGGGCGCCACGCAGTGCGTACTGGTGGTTCGCGCTCTTCTCGTTCCCGGCCTCACGCCCGGCTTCTGGTACCGAGAGGGCTTCATTCGGCCCGCGTGATCGCCGACAGCATCACGCCGCGAAGCTCCCGCCCGATGTCCTCCACCGGCAACGGCGGGTCGTGCGCCTGCCATTCGCGCAGCAGGCCCGTCGCGGCGCCGACGAGCGCGATCGCCGTGAGGCGGTAGTTCCGGTCGGGCGCGGCGCCCGCTTCGGCGGCGCGCCGCGCCTCCTCCTCGATGAAGGTGGCCCAGCGGTCGACCCAGACCTGGTGCTGCAGTTCCAGCTCCGGGCTGACGCCGACGGTCTCGACGTAGTTCAGGCGCGGCATCCGGGGGTCGAGGGTGACCGTGCTGACGAAGACGTCCAGCAGCCGCGCGATCCGGGTCATCGCGTCGGCGTCCCGGACCTCTTCCAGCGCGGCGGCGACGTGCCGCAGCGCGAGCGAGTTGATCTGGTCGTGCAGGGTGCGGAGGACCTCCTCCTTGCTGCCGAACTCCTCGTAGAAGTTCCGCGTCGAGACGCCCGCCCGGGTGCACAGCTGAGTGATCTTCGCCTGGCGGAAGCCCACCGAGGTGAAGAGCTCCAGCGCCGCCGTCAGCAGGCGCTCGCGGCGCTCGGCCCGTCTCTGCTCCGGCGGGACACCACCGTAGGTGCGGGCCACCCGGCCCCTCCCTTCCCTGCCTTGCGAAAAAGCCGATTACCGAAATCAACGCCGGGCCAACGGTTCCACCGGGTCCCGGCGTCGCCGCGCTCGTCGATTTGCCTCTTCGCGCGGGCAGACATTAGCGAGAGCGGGAACACGGCGTGCGCCCAGGCCCCTTCCCACACCGGACGGCTTTGCTGGCCCATGCCGAAATCCTTGGCGCGTCAGGGAAACTCCGCCTGACGAACCGAAGGGGGAAGTATTAGCAGCCCAAGCCTTTCAAGGCAACAACGGCGTCCGCGGCCAGCGAAGTCGTGATCGTCGCCCCGGCCGCCAGCGGCACCCTCGACCACCATTCGCCGGACGCGGCGGGCCGCGGCTCGCCGCCGACCTCGAGCTCGGTGGCGAGCACCCGGCGGCCCGCCAGCACCGCGAGGCTGGCGTCGAGCCCGGGGTCTCCGATGGACTGGGTCTGGCGCAGCACCGGAAGGTCACCGCGAGTCACCGCGACGGTCGTGGTGAGCCGGCCCGGACGCTCCCCCGCGCGGCCCAGCACCAGCACCTCGCGGGTGCGGAAATAGGAGTTTTCCGCCAGCGCCGCGCGCAGCACCGCGGTGTGGTTCGCCCGCGCGGTGACGACGGTCGGCTCCGGCCGGTACTCCAGCGAGCCGCCGTCCGCCACCTCGATGTCCACAGTGGACGTACTGGGCTCACCGTGGAGCCCGGGCAGCGCGAGCGTCGCCGCGACGCCGGAGAGGTGCAAGGTCGCGCCGGGCCCGACCCGGATGTCCAGCAGCAGCTCGTCCCCGCCCAGCGGCGCGGTGGCGGAGCTGACGAGGTGCACGACGGCGTCACGGCCGTTGTGGCGGCGGGGAAACAACGTCAGCGGCGCCATCGAACGCAGCTCGCGCAAGATCGTTCGCCCGCCTTCGAAACACGCGACGACGCGTGCGTGCGCCTTCACACCCGCGGTGCCGCAGGGAGGAGCGAGCGGACCCAGTCCGCGACCGCGGGCGCGTCGGGAGTGTCCACAAGAGACTGTGTGATCACCGGAAGCTCACCCCGCATCCGGTGCGCGTCCGACGTCATCACGTCCATGTCGGCGCCGACCAGGTGCGCGATGTCGATCTTGTTGATCACCAGCAGGTCCGCGGTGGTCACCCCGGGTCCGCCCTTGCGCGGCACCTTGTCGCCGCCCGCGACGTCGACCACGAACACCTGGCTGTCGGCCAGGCCCCGGCTGAACACCGCGGTCAGGTTGTCGCCACCGCTTTCGATGATCACCAGTTCCAGCCCGGGGAACCGCTCCTCGAGGCTTTCCACCGCGTCGAGGTTCGCGGTGATGTCGTCGCGGATCGCGGTGTGCGGGCAGGCGCCGGTCTGCACGGCCTCGATGCGCGCCGGGTCGAGCACACCGGCCTTGCGCAGGAAGTCGGCGTCCTCGGTGGTGTAGATGTCGTTGGTGACCACGGCGAGGTTCACCTCGTCGCCGAGCGCGCGGCAGAGCGCGGCCGTCAGCGCGGTCTTGCCGCTGCCGACCGGGCCGCCGATGCCGATCCGGTACGCGCGCCCGGCCGTCGGCGCGGCGTCGTAGTGGTCGGGTTCCGCGGCGGCCGGGTCGAAGTTGACCGGGTGCACGTGCCCGTGGCCATGGCCTGTGTGCTCAACTGGCAAAGAGACGCACCTCTTCCTCGTGGTGCCGGGCGTGGGCCTCGGCGAACAGGTCCAGCGCGGGTGCTCCCGGCGCCGGCAGGTCCGCCGGGTCGAGCCCCGCGACGCCGGCGGCGTGCTCGGACACCCGCCGCACCTCGTCGCCGAGCCGCGCGACCACGGCGTTGACCCCGAAGGGATCCAGGCCCAGCAGCCGGACGGCGGCACTGGCCGGACCGCTGACCGCCAGGTACGCCACCGCCATCGCGGCGTCGAACGGCGAGCCACCCGACACCCCGACCAGCGCGCCGAGGACGATCGGGTGGTGCGGGCGCGGGGTCTCGGCCAGCAAACCCGTGAGCACCGGCGAAGGCCACGCGACCCGGCCCGCGCGGGCAGTGCCGCGGCCCTGCGCCCGTGACGCCTGACGCTGCGCAGGTGAAGGCGTGCGCGCGTCCAGCTCGACGTCCAGCCGTCGCCAGTGTCCACCTTGGACACCACGAGCGGCGGCATGGGTTGAAGCAGCAGCGAAAACGGCGGCGAGCGAGCCCGCCGTACGCAACCGTCCGAAGAGGAACCCCGGCAGGTCCCGTTCGGACACCACGAGCTTGCGGCTCACGGCCTCCTCCAGGCCTCCCGAGTGGACGTGCCCGCCGCCGGGGAAGCGCGAGTCGGCCAGGATCAGCGTGGACAGGTCCATCAGAACAGGCTCCATCAAAACAAGAAGTAGCGTTGGGCCATCGGCAGTTCCGTCACCGGCTGCGGCTCGATCAGCTCGCCGTCCACGTGCACGGCGAAGCTGTCCGGCTCCACGCGCACGTCCGGCGTCGCGTCGTTGAGCACCATGTCCGCCTTGGTCCGCGCGCGGGTGTTCGCCACGGCGACCAGCGGGCGTCGGATGCCGAACCGCTCGGCCAGGCCCGAGCCCAGCGCCTCGGGCGCCACGAAGTGCAGGCTCGAAGCGGCCGCGACGGGCGGGACGGCGCCGAACATCGGCCGCGCCAGCACCGGCTGCGGCGTGGGGATCGACGCGTTCGCGTCACCCATCGCCGCCCACGCGGGGAAGCCGCCCTTGAGCACGACGTGCGGCCGGACGCCGAAGAACTTCGGCTCCCACAGCACCAGGTCGGCGAGCTTGCCGACCTCCACCGAGCCGATCCGCTCCTCCATCCCGTGCGCGATGGCCGGGTTGATCGTGTACTTCGCGACGTAACGGCGGGCACGCAGGTTGTCGGCCGCGCCGTCGCCGGGCAGCGCGCCACGGCGGCGTTTCATCACGTGCGCGGTCTGCCAGGTGCGGATGACCACCTCGCCGATCCGGCCCATCGCCTGCGCGTCCGAGCTCATCATCGAGATCGCGCCCAGGTCGTGCAGCACGTCCTCGGCAGCGATCGTGGTCGGCCGGATGCGGCTTTCGGCGAACGCGAGGTCCTCGGGCACCGACGGGTTCAGGTGGTGGCACACCATCAGCATGTCGAGGTGCTCGTCGAGGGTGTTCGCGGTGTGCGGGCGCGTCGGATTGGTCGAGGACGGCAGGATGTTGGGCAGCCCGACCACCTCGATGATGTCCGGCGCGTGCCCGCCGCCGGCCCCCTCGGTGTGGTAGGCGTTGATCGACCGGCCGCGAATGGCGTCCACAGTGGACTCCAGGAAGCCGGCCTCGTTGAGCGTGTCGGTGTGGATCGCCACCTGGACGCCGGACTCGTCGGCCACGCTCAGGCAGGCGTCGATCGCCGCCGGGGTGGAGCCCCAGTCCTCGTGCAGCTTGAACCCGCCCGCGCCGGCGGCCAGCTGCTCGCGCAGCGCCTCGTGCCGGACGGTGTTCCCCTTGCCCAGCAACAACACGTTCACCGGGTAACCGTCCATGGCGGACAGCATCCGGCCGAGGTTCCACGCGCCGGGCGTGACGGTGGTGGCCTTGGTGCCCTCGTTCGGGCCGGTGCCGCCGCCGACCAGTGTGGTCAGCCCGGCGGCCAGCGCGGTGTCCACCAGCTGCGGGCAGATGAAGTGCACGTGGCAGTCGATGCCGCCCGCGGTGAGGATCTTCCCGTTGCCGGACAGCACCTCCGTCGACGGGCCGATCACCAGCGCCGGGTCGACGCCGTCCATGGTGTCCGGGTTGCCCGCCTTGCCGATGCCGACGATCCGGCCGTCGCGCACCCCGACGTCGGCCTTCACCACCCCCCAGTGGTCGAGGATCACGGCGCCGGTGACGACCAGGTCCGGCGCGCCCTCGGCCCGGGTGGCCATGCCCTGGCCCATCGACTCGCGGATCACCTTGCCGCCGCCGAAGAGCACCTCGTCGCCCGAGCCGCCCGGGCCCATCGACCGGTCTTCGGTCACCTCGATCAACAGGTCGGTGTCGGCGAGCCGGATGCGGTCGCCGGTGGTCGGCCCGAACAACTCGGCGTAACGGGCGCGGTCGATCTGCGGCATCGGCTAGCACTCCCCAGCGTGTTCGGAGCGTAATCCCGGCACCCGCCGACGGCCCCGGAGCGGAACGAGGTCCACTTCGCGTTCGATGCCCGGTTCGAAGCGCACGGACGTGCCGGCGGGCACGTCGAGCCGGTGCCCCCGCGCGGCGTCGCGGTCGAACTCCAGGCCGGGGTTCACCGCCGCGAAGTGGTAGTGCGAACCGACCTGCACGGGCCGGTCGCCGAGGTTGCGCACGATCAGCCGGACCCGCTCGCGTCCCGGGTTCAGCTCCACCGGCTCGTCGCCGGGGATGATCTCTCCTGGTCGCACTCGCCCGCCTCCTAGACGATCGGGTCGTGCACGGTGACGAGCTTCGTGCCGTCCGGGAAAGTGGCCTCCACCTGGACGGAGTCGACCATCTCCGCCACCCCGCCGAGCACCTGCGCGCGAGCGAGCACCGTACGTCCGCTCGCCACCAGCTCGCTCACCGTGCGGCCGTCGCGGGCGCCTTCGAGCACGTGGTCGGTGATCAGCGCGACGGCCTCGGGGTAGTTGAGGAGCACGCCGCGGTCCAGCCGCCGGCGGGCCACATCAGCCGCGACGTGGACCAACAGCTTGTCGCGCTCCTGGGGGCTGAGGTGCATGGGCTAGGTCTATCACCGCGCGGGCGCGCGCGCCCGCTCCCGAAACACAGGATTTACCTGCGGTCCACCGGGCCGATCACAGCCCGTTGCCGGAGAACTTGTGGCAAGCGGGCTGCCTGGACTGAATCGTTCTCGTAATCGTGACCGAAACCACCACATCTTTCATTGCCCGGGGGGCTTCGGAGGAGCAAGGTTTGTCCAACCGTGCGATGAGGCGCGCCACCTCCAGCGTGTATCCCGTCCGCGCGAGTACGACCAAGCCGGGGAAATGCGCATCGAAAGGTTTTGCGAGAGTGACAACCTCCACTATCAGCAAGACGGGTTCCGACCAAGCCGACGACGGGTTCCGACCGGGCCTCGAAGGCGTGGTCGCTTTCCGCACCGAAATCGCCGAACCGGACCGGGACGGCGGGGCGCTGCGTTATCGCGGCGTCGACATCGAGGATCTCGCCGGCAAGGTGACCTTCGGTGACGTATGGGCGCTTCTGGTCGACGGCCGCTTCGGCCACAGCCTCCCGCCGGCCGAGCCGTTCCCGCTGCCGGTGCACACCGGCGACGTGCGCGTCGACGTCCAGTCCGCGCTCGCCATGCTGGCCCCGATCTGGGGCTACCGCCCGCTGCTCGACATCACCGACGAAGAAGCCCGCGAGCAGCTCGCGCGCGCTTCGGTGATGGCGCTGTCCTACGTCGCCCAGTCCGCGCGCGGGATCAGCCAGCCGGCCGTCCCGCAGGCGCGGGTCGACGAGGCCGCCTCGATCACCGAGCGGTTCATGATCCGCTGGCGCGGCGAGCCGGACCCGGCCCACGTCCGCGCGCTGGACGCCTACTGGGTTTCCGCCGCCGAGCACGGCCTCAACGCGTCCACCTTCACCGCCCGCGTGATCGCGTCGACCGGCGCGGACGTCGCGGCCGCGATGTCGGGCGCGATCGGCGCGATGTCCGGACCGCTGCACGGCGGCGCCCCGGCGCGGGTGCTGCCGATGATCGAAGAGGTCGAGCGGACCGGTGACGCGCGTGGTCTGGTCAAGGGCATCCTCGACCGCAAGGAACGGCTGATGGGCTTCGGCCACCGCGTGTACCGCGCGGAGGACCCGCGGGCCCGCGTGCTTCGCCGTACCTGCAAGGAACTCGGCGCGGAGCGTTACGAGGTGGCGGCCTCGCTGGAGCAGGCGGCGCTGGCCGAGCTGCGCGAGCGGCGCCCGGATCACCCCATCGAGACCAACGTGGAGTTCTGGGCCGCGGTGATCCTGGACTTCGCCCAGGTGCCGCCGCACATGATGCCGGCCATGTTCTCCTCGGCCCGCACCGCGGGCTGGGCCGCGCACATCCTGGAGCAGAAGCAGACCGGACGGCTCGTGCGCCCGTCGGCGAAGTACGTCGGCCCCGAGCCGCGCAAGCCCGAGGACGTCGAGGGCTGGGACAGCGTCACCAAGCACTGAATCTCTTGCCCGTGAAGGCCTCCTTCACCCCGTTCTGCGCGGCGAAGGAGGCCTTTACGGCGTCAGGGCCGCGGGCACTGTCGGGTCGTGGGCCGCGGTGGCCGAGAGCATCGCGGTGAGCTGGTCGACGAGCCAGCCGTCGAGGGACTCCCGTGGCACCGTGCGTTCCTGCAGCCAGGAAAGCAACGCGCCTTCGACGACCGCCGTCCAGCAGCGCAAGGTCAGCAGCAGCAACGGCGACGGCTCGGTGACGGCCAGCGCGTCCAGGATCAGCTCCACCGCCCGGTTGCGGACCTCGTCGATGGCCGCGTCCGTTTCGGACGTCGCGATCACGGAACCGCTGCGCAGCAAGGCGACGTAGCCCGCGCGGTAGTGGTCGGCGACGTCGACCAGCCCGCGCACGGCGGCCCGCAGCCGTTCCGGCGGCGGGCCCTCCTCCAGACCGGCGAGACCGTCGACGAGGCCGACGGTCACCGTCCGCAGCGCCTCGACTTGAAGCTCACGCAGGCTGGAGAAGTACCGGTAGAACAGCGGCCGCGACACCATGGCGCGCCCGATGATGTCGTCCACCGTCACCAGCTCCGGCGCGCGACTGCCGAACAGGTCCAGAGCCGCGGCGATCAGCTCGTCGCGCCGGGCCTGTGGCGACATCCGGCGCGGCCGGCTCACGGGGTCAGGTCCAGCTTCGCGGCCGCGCGCAGCACACCGGGCGTCAGCCGCGAAAGCACCAGCGCCGCCTTGGCTTCCGGGGTGGACGGCTGGATCGCGACGTCCTTCTCCACCGCGCGCAGGATGTCGCGCGCGACCTTCTCCGGCCCGAACCCGCGCCGCGCGTACAGCTTCGTGGACGCCTTCTGCCGACGGCTTTCCTCCGCGGCGTCGACGCCGACGAACCGCGTGGTGTTGGTGATGTTCGTCTGCACCAGCCCCGGGCAGATCGCGGTGACCCCGATGCCGTCGGCGGCCAGCTCGGCGCGCAGCCCGATGCTCAACGTGAGCACCGCGGACTTCGTGGTGGCGTACGCGGTGAGGATCTTCGACGGCAGGTACGCCGCGGCCGAGGCGAGGTTGACGATCTGGCCGCCCTCCGCGCGCTCCTTCAGCATCGGCGCGAACGCGCGGCAGCCGTGGATCACGCCCCACAGGTTGACGTCGATCACCTTCTCCCAGTCCCGCAACGACGTGTCGAGGAACGGCCCGGACATGCCGATGCCCGCGTTGTTCACCACGATGTCCGGCACGCCGAAGTCCGCGCGCACCTGCTCGGCGAACCGGGTGACGGCCTCGCCGTCCGAGGAGTCCACTGTGTACTCACCGGTGGCGGCTCCGCGCTCCCGCAGCAGTTTCGCCGTTTCCACCGCCGCGGCCGAGTTGATGTCGGTGACCACCACGTCCGCGCCCTCGTCGGCGAACGCCAGCGCGGTGGCGCGGCCGATGCCGCTGCCCGCGCCGGTGACCACGACCAGCTTGTGCGCGAACCGGCCGCGCTTCTCGCCGACGCGCGCCCGCTTCAGCGCGCGGGATTCGTCGCCGCCCTCGGCGTATTCGATCAGCTCGGCCGCCGCGCCGGCGATCACGTCCGGCCGGCTGCGCGTGACCCAGTGCGAGCCGGTGATCCGCCGCACCCGCAGGTCCGGCGCCCAGCGTTCGACCTCGGTCTGCAGCGGCGTGGTGACGTACGCGTCGCGGGACGGGGCGAGCACCTGCACCGGGACGTCCGCGGGCCGCGGGACCGGGCGGGTCAGCCTGGTCATCATGTTGGCGCGGTAGAGCTTCAGCCCGTGGATGCCGTCGACTGTGGACGGCGGGGCCTCGGCCGGCTCGAGCCTGCCGATCATCGCCCGCATGAAACCGGTGCGCCACAACAGTTCCGGCACCACCGGGAGCTGGAAGAACAGGATGTAGCCGGAGTGCAGGAACTGGCGCGCGGCATGTCCGAGCCGCTTGGGCGAGGGCCGGCTGAGCTGCGCGCGGAACCACGCGCCGGCGTGGTCGAGGCTCGGGCCGGAGATCGAGGTGAACGACGCGATGCGGCCGCGCAGCTCGTCGCCGGTGACCGCGTGCCAGGTCTGGATCGAGCCCCAGTCGTGCGCGAGCAGGTGCACCTTGCCGGTCGGCTGCACCGCGTCGACCACGGCGGCGAGGTCCGAGGCCAGCTGGTCGAGCCGGTACGCACTGCGGCTGCGCGGTTTGTCGGACTCCCCCGCGCCGCGCACGTCGTAGACCACCACGCGGTGACGGCGGCCCAGCTCGGCGGCCACCCCGTCCCACATCGAGCCGTTGTCCGGGTAGCCGTGCACGAGCACGACCGTGGGCCCGTCCGCGGCACCGGTCACGCGGACCGAGAGGCGGACACCGTCACTGGCGGTCACCTGCTTGTGAGACATCCTGTCATGTTAGACAACTTGTCAACAAGGTGGTTCACCTCAGTGGCGGTTCCGCTTCGCCAGACGTTCGTGAATCACCGCCTTTTCGCTGTTCATGACAGTGTTTTCGCTGGTTCCACGGGAAACCATGACGCTGCTGGCTACTTCTCCCATGGCGTCGAGCTCGCGCCGGGGGCGACCGTGCTTGACGTCGGCGCCAACATCGGCGTCTTCTCGGCCGCCGTCTACGAGCGGTTGGACGGCGATGTGCGGATCTACGCCTTCGAGCCGCTGCACTGCCGTACGGACTCGCCGACCGTGACGAGGAGTTCGACTTCAGCTATTTTCCGGCCGCGACGATCTTCTCGTCGTCCTGGCGGGGCGAGGACACGGTTGAGGCCGAGCGACGGCGAGTCACCGCCAGCATGGTCGAGGCGATCCGGCAGGGCGGCCTGGGATCGGTACTTCGCCGCGTGCCCGCTCCGGTCCTGCGCGGTCTGATGAGCCGCAAGCTGCGGGTGCTGCGGCACCTCGAAACGCACCGGGTCCTGGTCCGGCCCCTGTCCGCGGTATTCGACGAGCAGGACATCGGTCGCGTCGATCTGCTCAAGATCGATGTCGAGGGTGCCGAGCTCGACGTACTGCGGGGTGTCGAGGAGCGGCACTGGCCGCTGATCCAGCAGGTCGTCGTCGAGGTCGAAGGCTGGCGGCAGAACCGCGACGCAGTTCGCGAGATCCTTCTCGGGCGCGGCTTCGCCGTCGACGTGGAGCAGAATCCGGTACAGCTGGCCGCGGACATCGGCATGGTGTTCGCGGCCCGTTGACACCGCTGTCCACCGTTCGGTGGACAGGCGGATTCCACTGGCCGGACGTCCCGCGGACCCGGTCCGTGGCCGCAGGATCAGTCCATGACCACAGCGGTGAGAGTGCGCGGACTGCGCAAGGAGTACCCGGGGCACCTGGCGGTCGCCGGGCTCGACCTGGACATCCACCAGGGCGAGGTGTTCGCGCTGCTCGGCCCGAACGGCGCGGGCAAGACGACCACGGTCGAGATCCTGGAGGGGCACCGGCAGCGCACGGCGGGCGAGGCCGACGTCCTGGGCGAGGACCCGGGCAAAGCCGGGCGCGCGTGGCGCTCACGGATCGGCATCGTGCTCCAGACGGCGACCGACGCCGCCAATCTGAGCGTGGTGGAAACGGTGCGGCACTTCGCGAAGTACTACCCGAATCCGCGAAACGTCGAGGAGGTGATCGAGAAGGTCGGCCTCACCGAGAAAGCGGGGGCGCGGGTGAAGTCGCTTTCCGGCGGGCAGCGACGGCGGGTGGACGTCGCGCTCGGCATCATCGGCCGTCCCGAACTGCTGTTCCTGGACGAGCCGACCACCGGCTTCGATCCCGAGGCGCGGCGCCAGTTCTGGGGGCTGATCGACGACCTCGCCCGGGAGGGCACCACCATCCTGCTCACCACGCACTACCTCGACGAGGTCGAGGCGCTCGCCGACCGGCTGGTCGTGATCGCGCGGGGATCGATTGTCGCGCAGGGGACCCCGGAAACGCTCGGGGGCCGCGGCCACGCCGAGGCCACCGTGCGGTGGACCGACGAACGCGGGGAGCACGTGGAGCGCACGGCGTTCCCGACCAAGGTCGTCAACGAGCTGTCCGGCGGGCGGAGGGAGCTCGCCGGCCTGACCGTGACGCGGCCGAGCCTGGAGGACATCTACCTGGAGCTGATCGGAGAGAAGCTGTGACCGCCACCCTCGCCCTGTCGGGCACGTTCACCCTCGGGTTCGCCCGGGGCGGCGCCGAGCTGCGCCAGTTCTTCCGCAACCGGGAGCAGGTGGTCTTCACCTTCTCGCTGCCCGCCGTGCTGATGATCCTGCTCGGGTCCATTCTGGACGGTCCGACCGGGCAGACCGGCGTCTCCTCGGGACAGCTGCTCGCGGCCGGGATGATCGGCTCGGGCATCGTTTCGACCTCGTTCAACAGTGTCGGCATCGGCATCGCGGCCGACCGCGAGATGGGCGCGCTCAAGCGGCTGCACGGCACGCCGATGCCGCCGGCGTCGTACTTCATCGGCAAGATGATCATGGTGGCCGTCACGAGCGTGGCGCAGACGGTGCTGATGGCGGCGGTCGCGATGCTGCTGTTCGGCCTGTCGCTGCCGAGCGACCCGGCCAAGTGGCTGACGCTGGTGTGGGTGCTGCTGCTCGGCATCGTCTCGTGCACGCTGCTGGGCATCTCGATCAGCTCGCTCACCCGCACGGCGACCGGTACGGTGGCCGTGGTGCAGCTGGTGTACCTGGTGCTGCAGTTCATTTCCGGGGTGTTCGTCTCGCCCATCACCCACCTGCCGAAGATCATGGTGGACATCGCGTCGTTCTTCCCGCTCAAATGGATCTGCCAGGGCTTCCGCTCGGTGTTCCTGCCGGCGGACGCCGCGACACAGGAGATGGCGGGATCGTGGGAACTTCCGATGGTGGCGCTGGTGCTGGCGGCGTGGTGCGTGGTCGGGCTGGTGCTGGCGAGGCTGACGTTCCGGTGGACGAACGAGAAGCCGTGACCGACGCCTGGCAGCGCTCGTTCTGGTTCTGGGAGGTGCTGTTCGCGGTCGCCTACGTGGCGACCGCGCTCCTGGTGCTGTTCGACGACGTCACCACCGCTTCGAAAACGGTGGCGGAGATCGCGCTCGCCGCGCTCGCCCTCTCCTACCTGGCGGCCGGGCGGCGGCTGGTGAAGCGCGAGGACAACAGCCTCCCGGCCGTGGTCTACACCGGGGTGCTGGTCGCCACCGCCGGCACGGCGATCTTCGCGGACACCACCTCGAGCTTCGTGCTGTTCATGGTCTGCCCGCTGCTGTTCATGCTGCTGGATGTCCGCGCGGCTTCGGCGGTCACCACGCTGGTCATCTTGCTGGACCCGGTCTCCGCCGTGGTGCGCGGCGGCTGGGGCGACCCGAGCCTGTCGATCCTGCTGCCGATGACCGCGATCCTGGTCGTTTTCAGCGCGCTGGCCGGGAAGTTCACCACCGACATCATCAAGCAGAGCACCGCGCGGGCCGAGCTGATCCGGCAGCTGGAGGACAGCCAGGCCGAGGTCACCCGGCTCTCGCACGAGGCGGGCACCGCGGCCGAGCGGGAGCGGCTCGCGCGGGAGATCCACGACACGCTGGCGCAGGGGTTCACCAGCATCGTCACGTTGACCCAGGCCATCGAGTCCGAATTGGACACCGACCCGGACGCCGTGCGCCGCCACCTCGCGCTCGCGGCCCGCACCGCGCGGGAGAACCTCGCGGAGGCGCGCGCGATGGTGGCCGCGCTGGCGCCGTCCGAGCTGGCCTCGGGATCGCTGCAGGAGGCGTTGCGGCGGCAGGCATCCCGGCTGACGGACGAGACCGAGCTGATCGTCGAGTGCGATGTGGACAGTCCACTGCCGTCGCTCAAGACGGCGGCCGAAGTGGTGTTGCTGCGCGGCGCGCAGGAGGCGCTGACCAACGTCCGCAAGCACGCACGGGCCACCGCCGTGCTGATCCGGCTGTCCGCTGTGGACGCTGGCGTACGGTTGCTGGTGCGCGACGACGGCGCGGGCTTCGCCGCTGCCGAGCCCACGGACGGCTTCGGCCTGCGGGGGATGCGCTCGCGCGTCGAGCAGGTGGGCGGGCACCTGACCGTCCGCAGCGGCCGCGGCGACGGGACCGAGCTGGAACTGGAGGTGCCCGCGTGATCACGATCATGCTGGTGGACGACCATCCCGTGGTGCGCGAAGGGCTGCGCGGCATGCTCGAAGCCGAGGCTGATCTCACCGTCGTCGGCGAGGCAGGCTCGGGCGCCGAGGCGGTGGCGCTGGACCGCGTGAAGCAGCCGGACGTGGTGCTGATGGACCTGCGGATGCCGGGACTCGACGGGGTCGGCGCGATTCGCGAGATCCTCGAGGAAACCCCGGCCCGGCGGATCGTCGTGCTCACCACGTACGAGACGGATGCCGACATCCTGCGCGCGGTCGAGGCCGGCGCGGCGGGCTACCTGCTGAAGGACGCGTCACGCGCGGAGCTGGCGGGCGCGATCCGGGCCGCGGCGCGCGGCGAGACCGTGCTGGCGCCTTCGGTGGCGGGGAAACTGGTGAACCGCGTCCGGAACCCGCCGCCCGCTTCGCCGCTGTCCGCTCGCGAGGTCGAGGTGCTGCGGCTGGTCGCGAAGGGACACACGAACGCCGACATCGGCCGCGCGCTGCACATCGGCGAGGCGACCGTGAAGACGCACTTGCTGCGGGTGTTCGGGAAACTCGGCGTTTCGGACCGCACCGCGGCGGTCACCACGGCTTTGGACCGCCATCTGCTCGGCTGAGGAAGGCGGCCAGGCAGAATGGCCGTCATGCTCGACTCCACCGAACTCGCCCTGTACCGCCGGCTCGCCCGTGAACAGGCGGTGTGCCGCGCCCCGTCGCTGGTCGCCGCGGTGGTGCGCGACGGGCAGGTCGTCTGGTCGGGCGCGCGGGGCCGGGTCGGCGACGCCCGCCCGGACGACAACACCCAGTACCGGCTCGGCTCGATCACCAAGACCATGGTCGCCACGGCCGTCCTGCGGCTGCGTGACGAGGGCCGGCTCGACCTGACCGACCCGCTGGAGAAGCACGTGCCCGGCACGGCGTTCGGCGGGACGACGATCGCGCAGCTGCTGTCGCACACCTCGGGCCTGACCTCGGAGTCGCCGGGCCAGTGGTGGGAGCGCGCGCCGGGCGGCGACTGGGCCACGCTGGTGGCGAGCCTCGACACCGGCGCGACCAAACTGCGCCCCGGCTTCAAGTTCCACTACTCGAACGTCGGCTTCGGCGTGCTCGGCGAGCTGGTCGCGCGCCACCGCGGCCGGCCGTGGCTCGACGTGGTCACCGACGAGATCCTGACGCCGCTGGGCATGACGCGCACCACCCCGCACCCGCGGGCCCCGCACGCCGACGGCTTCGCCGTGCACCCGTTCGCGGACGTGCTGCACCCCGAGCCCGCGCCGGACGCGGGCGCGATGGCGCCGGCCGGCCAGCTGTGGTCCACGGTCACCGACCTCGGCCGCTGGACCGCGTTCCTCGGCGGCCACACCGGCGGCGTGCTGAGCGCGGACACCGTCGCCGAGATGCGGCTGATGAACACCGTCGACGACACCGAGGTGTGGACCACCGGCTTCGGCCTCGGCCTGATGGTGGTCCGCTACCAGGGCCGGCACCTGGCCGGCCACACCGGCTCGATGCCGGGCTTCCTGGCCACGACGCTGGTGGACGCGAACACCGGCACCGGCGCGCTGTGCCTGACGAACTCCACCGCGGGCGTCGGGATCGTCCAGCTGTCACTGGACCTGCTGACCATGGCCGAGGAGCTGGAGCCCGCCCTGCCGGACGAGTGGCAGCCGTCCACTGTGGACCCGGGCCTGCTGGCGCTGACCGGGCTGTGGCACTGGGGCCCGACGCCGTACACCCTGCGCGTGCTGGGCGACGGGATGATCGCGCTGGAGCCGGTCAACGGTTCCGGCCGGGCGTCGCGGTTCCGGCCCACCGGCCCGGACACCTGGCTGGGACTGGACGGCTACTACGCGGGCGAAACACTGACCGTCGGGCGGACCGGCGACGGCGTGGCGAACCACCTGAACCTGGCCACGTTCATCTTCACCCGGACGCCCTACGACCCCTCGGCCCCGGTGCCCGGCGGCGTCGACGAGGCCGGCTGGCGCTGACGGCGGTCCCAGAAGAACGCCGCGGTGTAGACGCGGTGGCCCGGCCGGCCCAGGAGCACCGGCCCCGGGCGCGGCCCGCCGAACACCCACACCCGGTGGTGCGCCAGCAGTTCGGCCGCGATCTCCGGCGGGCAGGCCGCGATGTCCAGGCGCGCGGGCCGGCCCGGCTCCAGCACCGCCCAGGCCCGGACCTCGCCGCCGGGCCAGACGTGGTCGTCGGCCAGCCGCACGTCGATCGGGGTCAACGGCCCCTCGCCGGCCTCGCGGTACTCGTCCCGTACCTCCGACGACCAGAACGCGGCGGTCGCCCCCGCGAGCAGGGCCGGGAACAACAGCGTCCACGCCCAGCCGGACCAGGCGATCCCGGCGACCGGCACCGCCACGACCGCCGCCCCGGCGAGGACCACCACCGGCACCCGCAGCCGGTAGAGCCAGGCCAGCACGCGCAACGAGGCTCCCCACGGGCGGCGCCGGCGCCCCGGCACGTGGCCGGCCGGGTCGGTGGTGAGCAGCCCGGCGGCGGTGAACTTCCCGTGCTCGGCGGCGACCCGGCCGCCGGGGTCCGGCCGGTCGAGCCCGCCGCCGGTGAGCCACAGCTTCCCGGTTCGCACGACGGCGAGGGCGAGCGGACCGGGAGCCCGCGGCAGCGTCAGGTAGCCGAGCCGGCCGTCCGGCAAGGTGACCGTGAGCCGGACCGGCCGGACCGATCCCCGCCAGTCCCACTGGCTGGTGTCCCCGTCGCCGACCCGCACGGCCACGGCGATGCCCCGCGGGGTCTCGGACGGGACCACCTCGGGCAGCGTGCCCGGCCGCGGGAAACCGGGCGTCTTCGCTTCCCGGGGTCGCCGGAACGCGAGCAGCAGCCAGCCCACCGACGCCAGCAGGAACCCGGCGGCCACCACCCACACGAACACCGCGGCGCCCACCTCCCCGGGCTCCGGCGGCTCGGTCACCGTCCCGTACGCGACCGCGCCCACCGCGCCCATGGCCACCAGCACCAAGCAGCCCCGCCCCGCCGGACCGGGCCGCAAACGCTTGCGCTCGCCGGAATCCCCGGGTTCGCCGGCCCGGGTCAGCCACCGCGGCAGCCGGGGCACGAAAACCAGCACCAGCGTCACCGCGAAGCCCAGCGGCAGCCCGACGGCCGCCGTCGAGTCCCAGCCGAAGGGCAGGTGCCCGGCCACCGTCACGGCGAACAGCGTGAACCACCACCACCGCGGACGGAAGCGGCCGCTGTCCCGTTCGCCGGGATCGTGCCGGAAGGGCTGTCTGCTCACGATTCCACATGTCGGACACCAGGCCACCGCCGTTAGCAGGCGCGTCCCGACCTGAGAGACTGCGCACATGACCGACGCAGCGGAGTTGAGCATCCCCGACGACCTCAAGCCGGCGGACGGCCGCTTCGGCTGCGGACCCTCGAAGGTCCGCGCCGAGCAGCTCGCCAAGCTGGCCGAGTCCGGCTCCACCTACCTCGGCACGTCGCACCGCCAGAAGCCGGTGAAGTCACTGGTCGGCCGGGTGCGCGCGGGCCTGTCCGAGTTGTTCTCCCTGCCCGAGGGCTACGAAGTCATCCTGGGCAACGGCGGCACCACCGCGTTCTGGGACGCCGCCGCGTTCGGGCTGGTCCGCGAGCGCGCCCAGCACTTCACCTACGGCGAGTTCTCCTCGAAGTTCGCGACCGTGACCAACGGGGCGCCGTTCCTGGCCGACTCGATCGTCGTGAAGGCCGATGCGGGCAGCGCGCCCGAGATCGCCTACCAGTCCGGCGCCGACCTGGTCGGCTGGGCGCACAACGAGACCTCGACCGGCGTCGCGGTGCCGGTCCGCCGCCCGGAAGGCAGTGAAGGCGCGCTGGTCGCGATCGACGCGACCTCCGGCGCCGGCGGCCTGCCGGTCAAGGCCGAGGACTTCGACGTCTACTACTTCGCCCCGCAGAAGTCGTTCGCCTCCGACGGCGGCCTGTGGATCGCGCTGGCCTCGCCCGCCGCGGTCGAGCGCATCGGCGAGATCGGCGGCGGCGACCGCTGGATCCCGGAGTTCCTGTCGCTCACCACCGCGCTGGACAACTCGCGCAAGGACCAGACCTACAACACCCCCGCCGTCGCCACGCTGTTCCTGCTCGCCGAGCAGATCGAGTGGATGAACGGCCAGGGCGGCCTGGCCTGGACCACCGCGCGCACCAAGGAGTCCTCGACCCGGCTGTACGAGTGGGCCGAGAAGACCTCGTACACCACGCCGTTCGTCCAGGACCCGAGCCTGCGCTCGCAGGTGGTCGGCACCGTCGACTTCACCGATGAGGTGGACGCCGCCGCGGTGGCGAAGGTGTTGCGCGCCAACGGGATCGTCGACACCGAGCCGTACCGGAAGCTGGGCCGCAACCAGCTGCGCGTCGGCCTGTTCCCGGCGATCGACCCGGACGACATCACCAAGCTGACCCAGAGCATCGAGTACGTCGTCGAGCGCCTCGGCTGACCCGAGCCCGAGCCCGGCAAAGCGAAGGACCCCTTCCCCCCGATGGAAGGGGTCCTTCGCTTCTCTCAGGCGAGTGCCTGAGTGGGCGGCAGCCGCGCCGCGCGGGCGGCCGGATAGGCCCCCGCGATCGCCCCGACCAGCGCGGCCACCCCGACTCCGCCGGCCAGCGCGAGCGGCGGCAGGATCGCCGGCCAGCCCTGGCTCAGCGCGTACCCCGCGGTCACCAGCACCCCGACGAGCACCCCGACCAGCCCGCCGAGCCCGGACAGCAGCACCGATTCGGCGAGGAACTGCCCGCGCACCTGACGGCGGGTCGCGCCGAGCGCCCGGCGCAGGCCGATCTCACGCCGCCGTTCGAGCACCGAGATCACCATCGTGTTCGCCACCCCGACGCCGCCTACCAGCAGGGCGACCCCGCCGAGGCCGAGGAACAACGCGCTGTAGCTGTTGTCGGTGATCTGCTGCGCCTCGAGCGCTTCCGACGGACGGCGGACGTTGACCTGGTCCGGCGAGGCCGGGTTGAGCGTCGCGCCGAGCACCCCGCGCACACTGTCCACTTGGGACTCATCGGCGCGGGCGTACACGGTGGTGGCGTGGCCGTCGAAGCCCAGCAACGCCTTCGCGACGTCCCAGCCGACCAGCACGGAACGCTCCACTTCCGGTGCCAGCGGCATCGGGCCGAGGATGCCGACCACGGTGAACCAGCGCCCGCCGAGCCACACCTGCGGCGGCTTCGCCGGGTCGATGTGGTCGATCCCGAGGCGCGCGGCGGCTTCCGAGCCGAGCACCGTCACCGGGAACTTCTGGTTCGCCGCATCGAGGAACGAGCCGGCGCGGACCTGCCCGCCCAGCACGCCGAGCAGGTCCGGCGTCGCCGCGAACACCGACAGCCCGGACGTCTCCTCGGCCGGGATGCGGTCGCTGCGCCGGACGGTCTGCGACGTCAGCCCGAGCGCCGAAGCCGCGGTCACCGGGCCGATCCGCTTCGCCATGGCCACGGCCTCGTCCGGCAGCTTCGCCGGCTTCCCGAAGAGCGTCTGGCCCGGGGCCGCGACCAGCAGGTTGGTACCCAGCGCGGCCAGCCGGTCGTGCAGGGCCTGCGCGCTCGACGCCGGGATCGCCAGCACGGCGACCATCGCGGCGACGCCGATGGCGATGCCGAGCGCCGAGAGCACGGCGCGCACCGGACGGGTCCGCATGCCGTGCGCGCCGAGCGTCAGCACGTCGCGCGGGCCGAGCCGGGCCGGGTCGGGCACCGGCGGCGGGGCGACGGTGCCCGATGCCCCCTCCGCGGGAGGGAGTGCGTCGGCGGTGATCATCGGACCACCAGCCCCGTGTCGAGGCGCAGGACGCCGTCGAGCAGCTCGATCCGCCGCGGCAGCCCCGCCGCGATCTCGCGATCGTGGGTGATCACGACGATGGTCGTGCCGTCCGCGCTCAGCTCCGCCAGCAGGCTGAGCACCGCCGCGCCGGTGCCGGTGTCGAGGTTCCCGGTCGGCTCGTCGGCGAGCAGGATCGACGGCCCGTTCACCACGGCCCGCGCGATCGCCACCCGCTGCCGCTCTCCGCCGGACAGCTCGCCCGGCCGGTGCCACGCGCGGTGCCCGAGCCCGACCCGCTCCAGCGAGGCCAGCGCCCGGCGCCGCCGGTCCCTTCGCGAAACCCCGGCGTAGAGCAGCCCGGTGCAGACGTTGTCGACCGCGCTGAGCCCGTCGTCGAGGAAGAACTGCTGGAACACGAACCCGATCCAGCGCGAGCGCAGCGCGGCGAGCTTCCGGTCGGGCAGGGTGGCGACGTCGTGGCCGCGCAGCTCGACCCGGCCCGCGGTCGGCCGGTCGAGCGTGCCCATCAGCTGCAGCAGCGTCGACTTCCCCGAACCGGACGGGCCGACGATCGCGGCCAGCTCGCCCTCCTCGAGCGAAAGCGAGACGTCGCGCAGCGCGGCCACCCCGCCCGGGTAGGTGCGCGAAACCCCGCGCGCGGCCAGGACCGGGGTCACGAGGTCGTCACCACCCGCACGCCCGGGGCGAGCCCGGCCCCGGACACCTCCACCAAGCTGGCGCTGAACATCCCGGTCTTGACCGCGACCAGATGCCGCTTCCCGTGGTCGTCGACCTCAACCGCGTAACCGCCCTCGGCGAGCGCCAGCAACGCGCCGACCGGGACCGCGAGAACACCCTTGTGCACGTCCTTGGTGAACCGGACGGTCACCGGTGAGGAGTCGAGCGAGCCGGCCGCCTTCGGGTCGTCGAGGTTCACCGTGACGGTGATCGTCAACGTGCCGTTGGGCTGGCCCGAGGCGTCCTTGCCCTGCTCCGCGGTGTGCCCGACATCGGTGATGGTGCCGGTGGTCTCGGCGCCGTTGACGGTCAGGCCGACCTTGGCGCCGACCTGGGCCAGCGCCTGCTTGGCGGCGTCGAGCTTGACGGTCACCGACCGTCCGGTGCCGGTGGTCTTGAGCACCTCGCCGGTGCCCGGCCCGCCGAGCTGACCGGTGACGGCGGAAACGCGGACCTCACCGGCCGACAGCACGACGTCGCCTTGGCCGAAGGTGCCGGTCTGCTCGACGCCCAACGACTTCTGCCACTTCTTCACGGCCGCCGCGGTGGCGGAGGTGAACTTCGTGTCCGGCGCGCCGAAGCCGCCGAAGCCCAGCGCCTGGAGGTTCTGCTCCAGCTCCTTGACGTCCGGGCCCTTGTCCACGCCGTCGGCCAGGTCGCGGTAGAAGGGCAGGGTGCCGTAGAAGAGCGGCACCGGCTTGGCGTCCACGCTGTAGACCGTCTTGCCCTGCGAGATGGTCGAGCCCGCCGCCGGCAGCGACGTGAGCGTGCCCGGTTTCCGGCCGGTGACGGAGGTTTCCGCGCCGTAGCCGAGTGTGCCGTCGGCCTCCTCCGCGTCGCTCAGGTCGGTTTTGGTCACCTCGGCCGTCTCGACCTGAGGCGGGGCCGCGGCCGGGCCCGAGGTGCCTTCGGCGACGCGCGTGAGGACCACCACCGAGGTCGTGCCCAGCACGACCACGGCCACGGCGACCGCGACGAACCAGCGGGCGCGACGACGGCGTGGCCGTTCCGGTCCGGTCACTTCGAACCCGCCGCGGGCGCGGCCGGCATGGCGGCGTCGCCGAAGCCGCAGGCCTTCATCGCGGCCTCGGTCTTGGCCTGGTCACCCGAACCGCCGAGGTTGATCGTACCGGCGTGGTTCGCGTCAGGGTCCGGCATGTCGACGCCGTGGTCACGC
This sequence comes from Amycolatopsis saalfeldensis, assembly GCF_900110575.1. Taxonomy (GTDB): domain Bacteria; phylum Actinomycetota; class Actinomycetes; order Mycobacteriales; family Pseudonocardiaceae; genus Amycolatopsis; species Amycolatopsis saalfeldensis. The sequence goes on along the minus strand of NZ_FOEF01000005.1, from coordinate 279,591 downwards.
ATGCACTGCGCCCGCTTGCGCGCTTCGTCCAGCTGCTGCGGGTTGAGCGGCTTCGGCTGGCCGCCGTTGGGCAGGAACTTCTTGCAGGCGTCCTGCGCCTTGTTCATCTTGTCCATGTCCCCGGCCTTGCCGGCGGGCAGCGCGATCGACATCCCGCCCGAGCCCGGCTTCGGGTCCGGCATGTCGATGCCGTTGTCCCGCATGCATTTGGCGAATTGCAACATCTGCTTTTCCTGTTCCGGGTCGGCTTTCCCGCCGCCGCCCGTCACGTCCTTCGCCGCCGAAGTGCTCGGCGGGCCCGAGATCGACGCCACTTTGTCGTTCCCGCCGCCCCCGCCGCCGCAGCCCGCCAGCAGCAGCGCCGCCAGCCCCGCCACCACGACCACCTGTCGTTTCCGCATGACTCCTCCTCTTGCCGGCCGGTCCCGGCTCCGGCCCGAAGTTCTACGGATCGGGTGATTCCGGCGGGCTAAGCGAAACCGCTTATGCGGCCCTTATCCCCGGGCCGGGCAGACTGGGCCGGTGCGCGTACTGGTGGTAGAGGACGAGCAACTGCTGGCGGACTCGATCGCCGAGGGACTGCGGCGGTTCTCGATGGCCGTCGACGTCTGTTACGACGGCGGCCAGGCGCTGGAACGGGTCGGCGTGCACTCGTACGACGTGGTGGTGCTGGACCGCGACCTGCCCGTGGTGCACGGCGACCGGGTGTGCTCGGCGGTGCTGGCGACCGGCGGCGAGGCCCGGGTGCTGATGCTGACCGCCGCCGCCGACATCACCGACCGGGTCGCCGGACTCGGGCTGGGCGCCGACGACTACCTGACCAAGCCGTTCGCGTTCGCCGAGCTGGTCGCCCGCGTCCAGGCGCTGGGCCGCCGCGCGCGCCCCGCGCTGCCGCCGGTGCTGGAGCGCGGCGGCGTCGTGCTCGACCTGCCCCGGCACCAGGCCGCCCGCGCAGGGCGGTTCCTGCCGCTGTCCCCGAAGGAGTTCGCCGTGCTGGAGGTGTTGATGCGGGCCGAAGGCACGGTGGTGAGCGCCGAGGACCTGCTGGAGAAGGCGTGGGACGAGCACGCCGACCCGTTCACCAACGCCGTGCGGGTGGCGGTGATGACGCTGCGCCGCAAGCTCGGCGAGCCGCCGGTGATCGAGACCGTGCCCGGGGCCGGCTACCGGTTCGGCGCGTGAGGCGCCCCCGGCTGTCGGTCCGCAACCGGCTCACCGCGATGTACGGCGGCCTGTTCCTGCTCGCCGGGCTCGTGCTGCTGCTGATCAACTACGCGCTGGTGAACGGCTCGCTGCCGGACGCCGCGCAGTTCGCCACGACGGCGGTCCAGGGGACGCGCGCCGAAGGCCTGAGTTACCCGGTCACGCCGGCCATCCCGGTGGAGCGGACGCCGTCGAGCCTCAAGATCGTGGCGGCCACGCAGACGGCGCTCACCGACTACCGCTCGGCCACGCTGTCCACCCTGCTCGTCGGGTCCGCCGTCGCCCTGCTGATCGCGGCCGCGCTGGCGGTGTTCTTCGGCTGGGTGATGGCGAGCCGCACGCTGCGGCCGCTGCACACGATCACCTCGACTGCCCGCAAGCTCGAAGCCGGGCGGCTCGACCGGCGGATCAACCTCGACGGTCCCGAAGACGAGCTGAAGGAGCTGGCCGACACCTTCGACGGCATGCTCGACCGGCTCGGCGAGTCCTTCGACAGCCAGAAACGCTTTGTCGCCAACGCTTCCCACGAGCTGCGGACCCCGCTCGCCGTGCAGCGGACGCTGATCGAGGTGGCGCTGGCGGACCCGGAGGCCGGGCCCGGGCTGCGCAAGCTCGGCGAGCACCTGCTGCTGACCAACGAGCGCAGCGAGCGCATGATCGAGGGCCTGCTGGTGCTGGCGCGCAGCGACCGCGGGCTGCCCTCGCGCTCGCCGGTGCGCCTGGACAAGGTGGTCCGCACCGTGCTCACCGCGACCGCCGCCCAGGCCGAGGAGGCCGGGATCGTCGTCGAGCCGAACCTGCGCGCGCGGACCGTCGCCGGCGACCCGGTGCTGCTCGAACGCCTGGTGACCAACCTCGTGGTCAACGCGATCACGTACAACACCCGAGGCGGCTGGGTGCACGTCGAGATCAGCGGCGACCCGGCGCTGACCGTCCGGAACTCGGGCCCAGTGGTGCCCGCGGACGCGGCGGCCACGGTCTTCGAGCCGTTCCGGCGGCTCTCCACCGAGCGGACCGGCAACTCGCGCAACGCCGGACTCGGCCTGTCGATCGTGCGGTCGGTCGCCCTGGCCCACGACGGCGAGGCGGCGGCGAGGCCGGGGCCGCGGGGCGGGCTCGTGGTCGAGATCCGGTTGCCGCCCAGCGGTTATTCCACTCATTCGTGACAGAACGTGGTCGGCGTGTCACGCGATCCACTGACCGGGCCGGCCTGAGAGGATGTCGAAGATCAAATCGAAAAGACAGCAAGCGGGTGAAGCATCGGCGCGCCTCGCACGTCAAGTCGACGCGCCGAACTAACGTAAGCACCCACAAAGGTGAAGATCGGGGAGGCGAGAAATGCGGGCGCTACGGGTGATCGGGCTGCACGAGGACGGCAAGTCCATCGTGCTCGAAGACCCGGCGAGCCGTACGCGCTTCCTGCTCCCGGCCGATGAGAGACTGCGCGCGGCGGCGAGGGGTGACATCGCCCGGCTGGGCCAGATCGAAATCGAGTTGGAGAGCCAGATGCGGCCACGCGAGATCCAGGCGCGAATCCGCGCGGGAGAGTCCGTCGAGCAGGTGGCGGGCGGTTCCGGCGTTTCGGCGCAGCGCGTCGAGCGCTTCGCCTACCCCGTGCTGCTCGAGCGCTCCCGCACCGCGGAGCTGGCGCAGAGCGCGCACCCCGTCCGCGAGGACGGCCCCGACGTGCAGACGCTGGGCGAGGTGATCGCGTACGCGTTCGGCGTCCGCGGCCACGACTACACCCAGGCCAAGTGGGACTCCTGGCGCGGCGACGACGGCAAGTGGGTGGTCGTGCTGCGGTGGAAGGCCGGCCGCTCGGACAACCGCGCGCACTGGTCGTTCTCCCCCGGCGCACACGGCGGCACCGTGCAGGCGCTGGACGAGAACGCCGAAGTCCTGCTCAACCCCAACGCCTACCGCGCCCCGCGCACGGTCCGCGCGCTGGAGCCGGCCCGCGACACCGCGGTCCAGCCGACGCTCGACTCCGCTGATGAAGAGCGGGCCGTCACCGACGAGGTGCGCGTCATCGAGGCCCCCACCCGGCCGGACGAGGGCGAGGACGACGACACGCGGGAGATCCCGCGCGTTCCGCCGTCCGACAACGACGAAGACGACAGCGGCGCCGAGTCCGACGAGGGCCAGCGCACGAAGGCCAAGAAGAACCACCCGATCGTGCCGTCGTGGGAGGACGTCCTGCTGGGCGTCCGCTCGCAGCGCGGTTAGTCCCGCTCGACGAGCGCGGCCAGGGCCTTCGGCGCGGCCAGCCGGTAGGCATCGCGGACGATGCGGTCCACTTCGGCCCAGTCGACGTCCACGTCCAGCCGCACCCCGAGCCAGCCGTGATGCCCCACGTACGGCGGCCGGAAGAACCGGCCCGGCTCGGTGCGCACGAGTTCCTCCTGCGCACCGGGCGGCGCCGGGCACCAGAACGCGAGCCGCCCGTCCCCGTGGTGGTTGTCGGCGAACCGGACGAACGCCTTCTTCTCCCGGACGAACCACGTCGGCTCCCCGTGGCTCAGCCGCTCGGAGGACTCGGGCAGGGCCAGGCAGCGTTTCCGGAGTTCGTCCACAGGGGCCATCGCGCCAGTATCGGCCGGGCCGCGGAGGTTGGCCACCACTCAGAAGACGATCACCAGCACGCCGACCCACGCCGCCACGAGGCCGACCCCGGCGCCGAGCACCGCCCAGCGCAGGATCGGCAGGTTCCGGCCCAGCCAGAGCGAAGGCGCGATACCGCCGGTCACCACCAGCGCCGCCAGCACGGCGAGCCATCCACTGGTCTCGCGGGCCAGCGTGCCGGCCAGCGCGAGCATCGCGACCACCACGAGCACGGTGGCGAACGCGGACACCGTCAGCCCCGTGAACCACGGCACCGGCTCACGGCGGTGACGGGCGCGCCGCGGCTCGCGTTCACCGGGCGCCGGCGGCGGGGGCTCCACCACCGTCTCCACGCCCGACACCGGGTCGACGAACCGCACCGGGGTCCCCATCACCGCGGCCAGCCGCCCGGCGAGCTGGCGGCCGCGCTGCGAAACCACCGAGCCCGCGACTTCGGTGTCCGGCCCGGTGCGCGACACCGCCGAAGCGACGCGCGCCCATTCGTGCAGCGCCTGCGCCAGGTCGGCACCGATCGCGAGCCGGCGCGGGTCGACTTCGCGCGCGTGCTCGCCGCCCGGACCGGCGAGCACCGCGCGCTCGCCGCGGATCCGCAGCTCCATAGTGTCCTTCCACGCCGGTGAATCACCATCAGCGTGTGTCACCTTAGTAGTGGGCGCCCCCGCGGCGTCGCACCTCGTCAACCGGTGGCGGCCACCTCGTGGAACGCGACGGCGGCCGCGGTGGCGACGTTCAGCGAGTCGACGCCCGGCACCATCTCGATCCGCACGGCCAGGTCGGCGGCCGCGATGGCCTCCGCCGAAAGGCCCGGCCCCTCGGCGCCGAGCAGCAGCGCGATGCGGCCCGGCACCTGCGCGCGCAAACCTCGCAACGGCACCGAATCGGCCCGCGGGGTGAGCGCCGCGACCCGGAAACCGTTTACCCGCAGCAGATCCAGCCCGCCGGGCCAGTCGTCGAACGTCGCGAACGGGACACGCAGCACGTGGCCCATCGAAACGCGGACGCTTCGCCGGTACAGCGGATCCGAGCAGCCGGGCGCCAGCAGCACCCCGTCGACACCGAGCGCGGCGGCGTTGCGGAACAGCGCGCCGAGGTTCTCGTGGTCGCCGACCCCCTCCAGCACGGCGAGCACACGCGCGCCCGCGACCACCTCGGCCACCGTCGGCGGCGCCGGGCGGTCGGCGACGGCCAGCACCCCGCGGTTGAGGTGGAAGCCGACGACCTCGGCCATCGTCTCGGCGGACGTCACGTACGCCGGCGCGTCGACCCCATCGAGCTCGTCCGCCAATTCGCGGAATCGCCGTTCCACGCCGAGCAATGCGCGCACCGGATAAGGCGAAGCGAGCATCCGCCCGACCACCACGGTCCCCTCGGCGATCACCAGTCCCCGTCCACCGGGACGGTCCGGGCGCCGGTCCGCTGTGGACAGGTCGCGGAAATCGTCGAGCCCCGGATTCGCCCGGTCCTCGGTGAAGATCAGTTCGGCCACCCGCACAGTGTGACATCCGCCCGCGGCCCGCCCGGCTGGTCCGAACGACTGGCATTCCCTGGTACGAACGGGCCCTTTTTGCGGTGAGTCAACCCGCCGTGACAGAGAGCACCAGTTTGGCCGCTAGCCCGCCGTGTCGCACTGTGCAACGGTGGGCGCCCTGGCAGTCCCCGCCCGGACACCCGCGGATCGCAGCCAAGGAGCGCGTCACACATGGGTACGGATCTCTCGGCCGAACCGTCGGCTCAGCTCGACCGCGGACGGTATCGCCGTAAGGTCCAGCGTTGTCTCGACACGTTGGCCCGCATGCTCACGGATGGAAGTTTTTCCTTTCCCCGCAAGAACATCGGGCTTGAAGTGGAGTTGAACCTGGTCGACGGCAGGCTGCGCCCCTCGATGACGAACACCGCGGTGCTGGAGGCGATCGACGATCCGTCGTTCACCACCGAGCTGGGCCAGCACAACCTCGAGCTGAACGTGCCGCCGCGGCCGCTGGCCGGGGATTCGGCTCTACAGCTGGAAGACGACCTTCAGGCGTACCTCGGCAAGGCGGCGTCGAAGGCCACGGACACCGGCTCGACGCTGGCCATGATCGGCATCCTGCCCACCCTGCGCCAAGAGCACTTCGATCAAAAATGGCTCACCAACAAAACGCGTTACTCGTCACTCAACGACCAGATCTTCGCCGCGCGCGGCGAGCGGATCTCGCTTTCCATGGAGGGCGCGGCGCTTCCCGGCGCGCAGCCGGAAAGACTCCGCAGCTATTCGGAATCCATTCTTCCGGAAGCCGCGTGCACCTCGGTTCAGCTGCACCTCCAGGTCGCGCCCGAGGAATTCGCGGCGCACTGGAACGCCGCGCAGTGCCTGGCCGGCGTGCAGATCGCGCTCGCCGCGAATTCGCCGTTCCTGCTGGGCAAGGCGCTCTGGCACGAGACGCGCATCCCGCTGTTCCAGCAGGCCACCGACACCCGGCCGGAGGAGCTGAAGAACCAGGGCGTGCGCCCGCGCGTGTGGTTCGGCGAGCGGTGGATCACGTCGATCTTCGATCTGTTCGAGGAAAATGTCCGGTACTTCCCCGGGCTGCTGCCCGAGACCGACGTCGAAGACCCGATCGAAACGCTGGAGGCGGGCCAGGCCCCGAAGCTCACCGAACTGCGGATGCACAACGGCACCATCTGGCGCTGGAACCGCCCGGTGTACGACGTCGTCGACGGCCTGCCCCACCTCCGCGTCGAGAACCGCGTGCTGCCGGCCGGGCCGACTGTGGTCGACATCGTTGCCAATGCGGCGTTTTTCTACGGCGCGCAACGGGCGCTGGCCGAGCAGGAGCGGCCGGTGTGGACGCAGATGTCGTTCCAGGCCGCGGAGGAAAACCTGTACGCGGGCGCGCGCAAGAGCTTCGACGCGCAGCTGTACTGGCCGGGCATCGGCTGGATCCCGCCGGACGAGCTGGCGTTGCGCGTGCTGCTGCCGCTGGCGCACGAGGGCCTGCGCCGCTCCGAGGTCTCCGACGAGGCACGGGTGAAGTACCTCGGCATCATCGAGCGCCGGTGCCTGGCGCGGCGCAGCGGCTCGACCTGGCAACGTGATTACGTGCAGCGCGCCCAGAACCGCGGCGACGACCGCGAGACGGCGCTGAACCGCATGCTGGGCCGCTACCTGGAGCTGTCCGCGGAGGGCGAGCCCGTGCACACCTGGCCGCTCACCGGCTGAGCGGGCTTCGCGTGCCTGCCCGGATCGGTCAACGGCGCACCCGATAGTGCAGGTGAAGCACCCGGTCGCCTTGAATCACCACGTCGGGATCCGCCAGCAGGTGCTGCGCGTCGACCGATCCGAAGTAGCGCTTGCCGGACCCGAACACGACGGGCACGACGTCCATGCGCACCTCGTCGACCAGGCCCGCGGCCAGCACCTGGCCGCCGACGTCGCCGGCGGCGACCTCGACGATGCGGTCACCGGCCAGCTCCTGTGCCTTGGCCACGGCTGCCGCGACGCCGGCGACGAAGTGAAACGGCGCCTCCGGGTCCCAGCCCTCGGGCGCCGGCCGGTGCGTCACGACGACCACGTGGTCGATCCCGCCCGGCGGCTTCCCGTCCCAGCCGTCCGTGATGTCGAAGACGTGGCGGCCGACGAGGGTCACCCCGATCTGGTCCCAGTACGACCGGGTGTAGTCGTGGGAGGTCTGCGACACCCTCACCACACCGCTCTCGTCCAACGGGACGTCGCCGTTGGACAACCAGTCGAACAGCGGCCCGGGCTGGTCGTTCCCGTCCGCGACGAAGCCGTCCACCGACACCGAGCTGTACATGACCACCTTGCCCACGGGGCTCTCCTCTGCTTCGGGGAGCTCCCAAATTAGCGTCTCGTGGGCGGTCGCTCTGGTAAGAAATCAAGGTGACAGCGACCGGCGGGGGGTGAGACGGATGCCGAAGGTGCTCGGCGGCTCGATCGAAGCGCACCGGCGCGAGGTCCGTGCCCGGGTGTTCGACGTGCTGCGCGCGCAGCTCTACGAGCGCGGGTTCGACGCGATCACCCTGTCCGGCATCGCGGCGGAAGCCGGGCTCGGCCGCACCGCGCTGTACAACCACTTCCCGGACAAGGAAAGCCTGCTAGTCGCCTTCGTGGAGGACGAGGCCGCGCGCTACGTCACGCGGCTGCGCGAAGCCGTCGAGGCGGAGGCCGATCCGGTCCGGCAGCTCGCCACGTTCGTCCGGCTGCAGCTGCGTGTGCTCGCCGAGTACCACCTGCCGCCGGGCGGGGCGCTGGAGTCGGCGCTCGCGCCCTCGGCGTACCGGCGCATCAGCGCGCACGCCGACCCGATCACCGGGCAGCTGCGCGCGGTGCTGCTCGCGGGCGTCGACGCCGGGTGCTGGCCGGCCCAGGACGTGGACGTCGTCGTCCCGATGGTGACCGCCGCGCTGGGCAGCCGTCAGGTGATCGACGTGCCTGCCGATCGGCTCGACGCCGCGATCGAGGCCGCCGTCGGCTTCGTCCTGCGGGCGCTGGGGACGGGTGAAGTCCCGGATCCACGTCCGATTTAGGGTAGCCTAAGTCGTCATCGTGCCCTACGATCTTTCTGACAGGCTGTCAGATCGATCGCTGGAGGCGTCCTCATGCCGGTGACCACGGACCTCGACACCCGCCCGTTCTCCGCGACGCTGCGCGCCTCGACCAGGGTGCTGCACGACCGGGCCAACCACTCCGAGTACATGAACGCGCTGCTGGGCGGCGAGCTGTCCTTGGCCGGCTACACCCGGCTGGCGATCCAGTACTACTTCATCTACCAGGCGATCGAGCGCGTCAGCGACCAGATGGCCGGTGACACCGTCGGCGGCGGGTTCGTGTTCGACGAGCTGCGCCGGCTGCCCGCGCTGGAGGCCGACCTCGCCCACCTCGTCGGCCCGGGCTGGCGGACCGAGATCCGGCCGCTCGCGAGCACGGAGGCGTACGCGGCGCGCATCGGCGAAGCGGCTTCGTGGGCCGGCGGCTACGTCGCGCACCACTACACGCGCTACCTCGGCGACATCGCCGGCGGCCAGGTCATCCGCCGTCTGCTGGAGCAGAAGTTCGGCCTCGACCAAGCGGGGACGACGTTCTACCACTTCGACGCGATCGGCAGCGCGCCCGCGTTCCGCGACCGCTACCGCGCGAAGCTCGACACCGCCCCGTGGGGCGAAGCCGAGCGCGCGCGGGTGATCAACGAGACGGCGGTGGCGTTCGAGTGCAACGTCGCCGTTTTCGACGAGCTGGCGCGGGACCTCGACCGTTACCGGGTCGCCTGAATGAGTCCGGTCACAGCCGGTTGACCTCCAGTTTGGTCGAGGTACAAGGCTTGGTTTCGCAGGGGAGGCCCCCGGGTAGGCCCCTGACGAACGAGTGGTCCCACCCTGTGGTGACGACGCCGCCCCCGCTCGCCGGGGAGGTGGGTGTGCTACTAGGTTCGGTATCAGAAACTTGTGTCGAAGACAGAAGGAGGGCCAATGGCCCGGTACGAGCTGCCCGATCTCGACTACGACTACAGCGCGCTCGCGCCGCACATCTCGGGCGAGATCAACGAGCTGCACCACAGCAAGCACCACGCGACCTACGTCAAGGGCGCGAACGACACGCTGGACAAGATCGCCGAAGCCCGTGAAGCCGGCGACTTCGGCAACATCGTCGGGCTGGAGACCACGCTGGCCTTCAACCTGGCCGGCCACGCCAACCACGTCGTGTGGTGGAAGATCCTCTCGCCCGAAGGCGGCGACAAGCCGACCGGCGAGCTGGCCGCCGCGATCGACGAGGCGTTCGGGTCCTTCGACAAGTTCAAGGCCCAGTTCACCGCGGTCTCGACCACGATCCAGGGCAACGGCTGGGGCGCGCTGTCCTGGGACCCGATCGGCAAGACGCTGATCACCCAGCAGCTGCGCGACCACCACAACAACCTGATCCTGCCGACCACGCCGATCCTGCTGGTCGACGTGTGGGAGCACGCGTTCTACCTGGACTACAAGAACGTGAAGCCGGACTACGTCAAGGCCCTGTGGAACATCTTCAACTGGGCCGAGATCAGCAAGCGCTTCGACAACGCCGTCGCCGGCGGCAACGGCCTGCTGCTCGGCTGAGTTCTCACAACCGAAGCGAACCGGGGTCCTCCCTTCAGTGGGAGGGCCCCGGTTTTCGCTTGACCTGGAGTGCACTGGAGGTGTGAGAGTAAGCGCATGGACGTCGACGCCTACCTTGCCCGCCTCGATCTCGCCCTGCCGGTGGCCGCGGATCTGGCCGCCCTGCGGGTACTGCAAGCGCGCCACCTCGAGCGGGTGCCGTTCGAGAACCTGAGCGTGCACCTCGGTGAGCCGATCGAGCTCACCGAAGACGCGCTGTTCGACAAGATCGTGCGTCGTCGCCGCGGCGGCTTCTGCTACGAGCTGAACGGCCTCTTCGCCGCCCTGCTGCGCGAACTCGGCTTCGCCGCCACCTTGCACGGCTCCCAGGTCTTCCACGCCGACGGCACTCCCGGCGCCCCACTGGACCACGCCGCGATCATCGTGGAACTGGACGAGCCGTGGCTGGTGGACGTCGGCTTCGGCAGCTTCAGCCAGGCCCCGCTGGCCCTCACGGCCGTCGCGCCGCAATCGGACGCGGAAGGCGAGTTCCTGATGCTCGACGCCCCACACGGCGACATCGACGTCCTGCGCGACGGCGAACCGGTCTACCGCCTGGAACGCCGCCCCCGGACGCTGCCCGACTTCGTCCCGATGGCGTGGTGGCACTCGACCTCGCCGACCTCGCACTTCACCCAGAACCTGACCTGCTCGCGCCCCACCTCCCAGGGCCGCGTGACCCTCTCGGGCGACCGCCTGATCGAAACGGTGGACGGCGGTCGCCACGAGGTCCTGCTGCCCTCGGAGTCCGCCGTGCGGATGGCCTACCGCGTGTACTTCGGCCTGCCCCTCCCGCGGCTGCCGCTGCGACCGGGTGAGCACCCCTTGACGACGCCCACCCCGGACCCGACCATGAACCGGACTTGAGGAGCCCTTGGGGGAGCTGGTTTCCGTTGCCGTAAATGAACGGAGCCCCGCCCCCGGGGTTCCCGGGTGTGAGGCTCCGTCCGTTCCCGAACTGACTGCCGCTCCCACCACGAAGCGGACGTATATGAGGTTAGCCTAACCTCAGCAGGCTCCGCAAGCCCGTGCTGCCGGAGACGCGGGTCTCACTCGTTCGAGCAGCTCTCAGACGCGTTCGCGTTTCAGCACCCGCAGCCCGTTGCCGAACCGCCGGACCGGCAGACTCACGCCCCCGCGCCGGATGAGTACCAACGCGCACACCACCGCGGCCACCAGAGAAACCGCGCCGCCGATGTAGAACGGCGAGCGGCCGCCGAAGGCGTCGGCCATCCAGCCCGTCATGGGGCCGCCGATGGGGTTGCCGCCGATCAGGACCAGGACGTAGATGCCCATCACGCGGCCGCGCATCTCCGGCGAGACCGACGTCTGCACCAGTGCGTTCGCGGTGTTCAGGAAGGTGATCGTGGCGAAGCCGAGCGGGATCAGGCCCAGCCCGAACGCCAGGTACGTCGGCATGAACGCCGTGATCAGCTCGAACAGGCCCAGCAGCGCGCCGGAGACCAGCATCAGCCGCACCCGCGGCCGGCTCTTGATCCCGCGCCGCGCGGACGCCAGCGCGCCCGTGAAGGTCCCCACCGCGACGAGCGTGGACAGCAGCCCGTAGCCATCGGCCTGGGTGTGGAAGACGTTCGCCGCCACGATCGGCAACGACGTGAAGTAGGTGATGCCGAACGTGCTGACGAAGAACATCAGCACCATCACCGTCACCAGGTCGGAGCGACGGCGCACGTAGCGCAGGCCCTCCACCAGCTGGCCCTTGGCCCGCGGGATCGCCGGGCCGCGGAACAGCTTGGCCGGGTTCATCATGGCCAGCCCGACGACCACCGCGACGGTGCTCACCGCGTTCGCGACGAACAGCCAGCCGGTGCCCACCCAGGTGATCGCGAAGCCGGCGATCGCCGGGCCCACGATGCGCGCCATGTTGAAGATCGAGGAGTTCAGCGCGACGGCGTTGGTCACCTGGTCGCGGCCCACCATCTCGGCGACGAACGACTGGCGGGTCGGCACCTCGAGCGCGGAGGTCACGCCGAGCAGCACGCACAGCAGGTAGACGTGCCAGAGCGCGACCACGCCGGTCAGGTCCAGCAGGCCGAGCGACCCGGCCAGCACGGTGTTCACGACCTGGATGACGATCAGCATCCGCCGCTTGTCGACGCGGTCGGCGAGCACGCCGGCCCACAGCGAGAGCAGCAGCGTCGGGGTGAACTGCAGCGCGACCGCGATGCCGAGCGCGAGCGGGTTGTTGCCGCTGAGGGTGAACACCAGCCAGTCCTGCGCGATGCGTTGCATCCAGGTGCCGATGTTGGAGATCACCTGGCCGCTGAAGAACAGCCGGTAGTTGCGCACTCCCAGCGACGAGAACATGCCGCGCTTGCCCGCCGAGGGTTTCGACGACCCTGCGGGCGTCCCGGTGTCGCCGGGTGGAGCGGATGTCGGCGGGCTCGACGGCGCCGGTGCCGTTTCCCGGGTAGCAGTGGTATCGGCCGTACTGTCTGTTTCGCTACCCGTGGTGGTCACCGGTGTTAGTTCCCCGCCATCCTGTCGATGATCTCAGCGGCGCGGGAGAGCACTTCCAGCTCTTCCTCGCCGAGTTCGGCCAATTGCCGGTCCAGCCACGCCTCCCGCACCGAGATGGCTTTGCGCACGTACGCGAGCCCGTCCTCGGACAGCTCGACGATGGCCTGCCTGCCATCGGTCGGGTGCGGGCGCCGCTCGACGAACCCCATCTCCTCGAGCGCGGCGATCACCCTCGTCATCGAGGGCGGCTGGACGCCTTCCTTCGCGGCGAGCTGGCCCGGGGTCAGCGCACCGCACTTGTGCAAGGTGGACAGCGCGGCGACCTGCGTCAACGTGACGTCGTCGCCCACCCGCTGTGCCCGGAGCCGGCGGTTGAGCCGGACCACCGCGAGACGCAGGCGGCTCGCGAGGGAGCGCTCGTGCATGTCGCCGGACATATAGTTAGCATACCTTACGAAACTGTCACCCCGGGGTGAACCCCGCCACCCCGCGTGATCACGGTCAGCTCAACACCGCCTGGATCGGCCCGACGGCGAAGTAGGCGACGAAGGCCACCGCGATGATCCACATCAGCGGGTGGACCTGGCGGGCCTTGCCCGTCGCCGCGCGGATCACCACGTAGCTCACGAAACCGGCGCCGATGCCGTTGGCGATCGAGTAGGTGAACGGCATGACCACGATCGTCAGGAACGCCGGCAGCGCGATCGAGAAGTCGGTGAAGTCGATTTCCTTGACCTGCGTCATCATCAGCGCGCCCACGACCACCAGCGCCGGCGCGGCGGCCTCCACCGGCACCACCTGGTAGAGCGGCGTCAGGAACATCGCGGCGAGGAACAGTACCCCCGTGACGACGTTCGCCAGTCCCGTGCGCGCGCCCTCCGCGATGCCGGACGCGGACTCCACGAACACCGTGTTCGAGCTGGCCGAGCCGAAGCCGCCGGCCGCGCCCGCGAGGCCCTCGACGAACAGCGCCTTGCCGACGTTCGGCAGCTGGCCGTCCTTGCCGATCAGGCCGGCTTCCTTGCCCAGCCCGGTCATCGTGCCCATGGCGTCGAAGAAGTCGGCGAGCACCAGCGTGAACACGAGCAGCACCACGGTGATGATCGGCAGCCGGCTCCAGGCGCCGAACGAGACGTCGCCGACCAGCGACAGGTTCGGCAGGCCGACCACCTGGTCCGGCAGCGCCGGGTAGCCGAGGTTCCAGCCCTTCGGGTCGGTGCCGTTCGACGGCCCGGCCTTCACGATCGCTTCGACGACGATCGCCAGCACCGTCGAGGTGAGGACGCCGATCAGGATCGCGCCCTTGACCTTCTTGGCCACGAGGATGGCGGTGAGCAGCAGGCCGACCACGAACACGGCCGTCGGCCAGGACGCGATGGAGCCGTTGATGCCGAGGCCGACCGGGACCGTGGTGTGCGCGTCGTCCGGCAGCCGGCGCACGAACCCGGCGTCGACCAGGCCGATCAGGCAGATGAACAGGCCGATGCCCACCGCGATCGCCGACTTCAGCGCCGGCGGCACCGCGCGGAACACCGCCGTCCGGAAGCCGGTGAGCACGAGCAGCACGATGATCACGCCCTCGATCACCACCAGCCCCATGGCCTCGGGCCAGGTCATCTGCGGCGCGATGGTGACGGCGAGCAGGCTGTTGATGCCCAGGCCGGTGGCGATGGCGAACGGGTAGTTCGCGACCAGGCCCATCAGGATCGTCAGCACGCCCGCGACCAGCGCCGTGACGGCCGCGACCTGCGGCACCGGCAGGATGTTGCCGAGCACGTCCTTGTGCGCGGACGGGGTGCCGGCCGAGAAACTGCCGATGATCAACGGGTTCAGCACCACGATGTAGGCCATGGTCACGAACGTGACGACGCCGCCGCGGATCTCCCGGCCCGCGCTCGAGCCCCGTTCGCTGATCTTGAAGAACCGGTCCAGAGTGGACACGCCGCGCTCTTCCGGCCGCTGCGACTGCTCCGACATCCGCCTGCCTATCTCTGTGCTGTGTGCCCGGCCCGCCACCGCGGGAGAGGCTTCCCGGGCGTGGCCCCGGGGGTACCCTTCACCATGTGGATGAACCGATCAATTCCCCGGAGGTTACGGGCTCGTTGCGGCACACGCCGGACCTGCCGAAGCGGCTGACCGACCTGACGCCGGTCGTGATCGTAGGCACCTCGACCTGGGTCGTCGCGCTGGTGGTCCTGTTCTTCGTGGCCCAGGGCGTGTGGGTGTGGACCGCGTTCTCGGGGATCGTGCTCGGCTTCATCGGCTTCGGCATCATCTTCTGGCAGCGCGCGGCCGCCAAGCGGGGTTCGAAGTCGGCCCAGCGGGTCTGACGGCCCGGCGGAAGTTCCCCGTGCCCGGCGCAGGCTGATCTTCGTATCATCGCGGTATGACTGATCTTCGCGCCCTCGGCTCGTCCTCACTCCGTGTTTCGTCCTTCTGCCTCGGCGGCAACGTCTTCGGCTGGACCGCCGACGAGAAACAGTCGGCCGCGGTGCTGGACGCCTACACGGAGTCGGGCGGCAACTTCGTCGACACGTCCGACTCGTACATGAACTACTTCCTCGAGCAGGGCAACCAGCCGGGCCAGTCCGAGACCATCATCGGCGACTGGCTCGCCCGCCGTGACCGCGACAGCGTGGTCGTGGCGACCAAGGTCGGCGACCACCCGGAGTACCTGGGCCTGGAGCCCGCCACCATCAAGGCCGCCGCCGAGGAGTCCCTGCGGCGTCTGCGCACCGACCACATCGACCTCTACTACACCCACTTCGACCGGGACGAGTCCATCCCGGTCGGCGACATCATCACCGCGCTCGACGAGCTCGTGCAGGCCGGCAAGGTGCGCGCCATCGCGGCGTCCAACATCAGCCCCGAACGGCTCGCCGAATCGCTGGCCTTCTCCGACCGCGAGGGCCTGGCCCGATACGTGGCGCTGCAGCCGCAGTACAACCTCGTCTCGCGTGACACCTACGAAGGCCCGAAGCGGGACATCGTGCAGCGTGAAGGGCTGGCCTGCGTCCCGTACTTCGCGCTCGCCTCCGGGTTCCTCACCGGCAAGTACCGTCCCGGCAAGACGGTCGAGAACGTGCGGGCGATCCCGGGCATGGCCGGCGGCTACGCCGACACCGAGCGCGGCGTGAAGGTGCTCGAGGCCTTGGAAAACGTCGCGACGGCGCACGGCGTGGAGATGGCCACGGTGGCCATGGCCTGGCTCGCGCGGCAGCCGACGGTCACCTCGCCGATCGCGTCCGCCCGCACCGTCGAGCAGCTGCCGGCGCTGTTCGCGATGGACGAGGTGCAGCTCTCAGACGCCGAGCTGGCAGCCCTGAACACGGCCTCGGCGGTCTAGTTCAGCAGCGTGCGCGGCGATGGGTCGTCGAGCAGGGCGGTGATGCGGTAGCGCTCCGCCCAGTGCCCGGCGGCCCAGGCGAACGCCCGCGCCAAACCCTCCGAGGTGTCGGCCGCGTGCAGCCGCCCGTCCGTCCACCAGGGAACGTCGTGCTCCGCACCGTCCAGCGTGACGGTCAGCGAGTCGTGCAGCAGCGGGCCGCCGTCCGGCAGCACCAGGCCGAGCTGGTCGGCGACCAGCCGCAGCGCGGGCAGGCCGGCCCACGGGACGTACTCGCCGGTGCTGGTGACCTCGGCCGTCAGGCTGGAGGCCAGCGGCAGGTCGAGCAGCTCGGCGAGCCGCTCGGGATCCTCCGTCGCGGCGACGATCCGGGCGGCGTCCAGCGCCGCGGCCGGCCAGGGCACGTCGAGGACCACGGCGTGCTCGGCCTCGGCCACGGACCCGTCGGCGACGCGGACCCGGGCGGGCGCGCCCAGCTCCTCGACGTCCACATCGGACTCCACGAGTGCGCGGTGCGCCCTCGCGGCGAGCCCCGGCGAAAGCGTGCGGCCGGCGTCACCGAGCCGGTCGAGCAGATCGGCCGCGTCCTCCACAGTGGACAGACCCAGCCCGGTCCGGACCCCGGCGGCGAGCAGGAGGTCTTCGCTGAGGCCGAGATCGGGCACCTCGTCGTACAGCCCGGTCAGCTCGGCGGCCCCGGGCAGCCGCCACGAGCCCGGTGCCTCACCGGCCAGCAGCGCGTACCGGGCGAGCCACCAGCGGGCGTGCCCGTCGGGGGTGTGCAGCGCCTGCCAGGTCTCGGGCCGGGCGGCCAGCAGCCGGAGCGCGGCGGGCCACGCGTCGTCGGCGACGAGGTCGAGGTCGCGGACCGCCGCGACGGTCAGCGGCGGCCGGTCCAGCGAGTCCCACCAGGACTCCTCGTCGGGCAGGCCGTGGTCCGGCTCGTGCGGCTCCTCGTCGCGGACCACGGCGAACGAGTCCAGCACCCCGGTGGCGACCAAAGTGGACTGCGGCCAGTCCTCGGCGAACTCGTCGTCGAGGACGGACATCGCGCCGTCTTCCTCGAACACCTCCGGATCGAAGACGTCCAGCAGCGGCGATTCGGGGAGCACGAGTTCGTCGGCGCGCCGCCAGCCGTCCTCGGCGGGCAGCGCGAGCGCGCCCGCCCACTCCGGGGCCTGGTCACCGCACTCGGCGATCAGCCGGAGCACGGCGCCGGCCAGGTTCATCCCGTCCATTCCGGACCGGACGTCCTCGACACTGCGCTCCACGGCGAACTGCACCTGGTCGGCTTCGAGCAGCTGGTGGGCGTCGGCGTGCTTGGCACCGAGGCGTTCCAGCAACGGGTGCGCGGCCGCGGGGTGCACCAGGCGCAAGCCCGGAACGTCCACATCGGACAACAGGGCGAGCAGCTCGTTCGAGCCGTCCACGAGCAGTGCGCCCCGGGCGCCGGGCAGCGTGCGGCCGTCGGAGAGCGGGACGGGCAGGCCGTCGAGCTGCGCCGGCGAGACGTCGTGCGTGTCGACCGCGACGGCCAGCGCCGCGTAGAGCCGGTGCCACCACTCGGGTTCACGGCCGATCCCGGTCAGCAGGTCCAGCACGTCCTCGATGGTGAGCGGCTGGGCCGAGACCGGCTTGAGCACGCGGGCCGCGCCCGGCGGGGCGGGCACCAGCCCGGGCACGAGGTCGGCCAGCAGCGGCGGCAGCCCGGGCACGTCCACGTCGAGCACTCGCGCCCGGCGCCCGCTGATCTCCGCGCCGTCCTGAGTGGACAACCAGGGTTCTTCTTCCAGCACGGCGAAAACGAGGTCGCGCATCTGTGCGTCCACTGTGGATCGAGGGAAACCGGCCGCGGGGACGAGTGAGAAGCGGTGCTCCGCCGGGATCTCGCGGACGAGGCCGACGTAGTCCTTCGCGGCCGCCTCCAGCGCCGCGGTCAGGGCCGCACCGGGCAGCACGCGTCGCCTTGACGGTTCGACAGGCACCGGCGCGATGAGCCGCGCGGGCAGCGAAAGCGCGTCGTCGGTGGGGGTCGGGGCGTGGAGGACGTCCTCCTCCAGCGGCAGCGGGACGCCGTCCGGGTCGACCGGGATGGCCCAGCCCTCGTGCGTCAGCCAGCGACGGTCCCCGCCCGGGCCGTGGATCTCGACGAGCTGGTCGCCACTGCGCGTCCAGACCCGGCCGTCGACGTCCACCTCCGCCAGCCACGGCAGTGCCAGCAGCAGGTCCGGGATCTCGGTGGCGAGGCCGTCGAGCAGGGCCTTGCCTGATTCCGGCTCGCGCAGCGGCAGCCGGACCTCGGTGTCGTACCCGGTGGGCGGCTGCTCGTCGGTCGGCCAGAGCAGGCGCAGCACCGGGACTTCGCCGTCCCGCTGTGCTTCCTGCCGGGTCCGGCCGGCGGAGAAGACGACCCCGCCGGTGGTCGAAACCACCCGCGGCTCGTCGGTCACGGTCAGCACAGCCGCGAACCCGACGCCGAACCGTCCGACCGTCTCCTGCTGCTCTTTCGCCGATGCCCGCAACGAAGCCAGCGACTCGACCCCGCGTGTGTCCAACGGCGCACCGGTGTTCGCCACCCGCAGCTCACCGTCCACAACGGACACTCGAACGCGCCCGGGCGTCTTGGCCGCGAAAGCCGCGTCGGCCGCGTTCTGCGCCAGCTCGACGAACAGCCGATCCCGATAGGCGCCGACCCGCAGGTCCCGCTCGGCGTTGGTGTCCTCGGTGAGCCGTGTCGGGGAGTCCTGCCACGCGCGCAGCATCGCCGCGCGCAACCGCTCAGTCCCGAACGGATCCCGCTCAGCCGCGCTCGTCACCGGCGTTTTCGGAACTCTCGACGTGCTGGTCCGGTTCGACCTCGGCAACCGGCTCCTCGACGGCTTCCTCCACGGCGACGGCCGCGGCGGCTTCCGGTTCGACCGTCTCGGCGGCGACTGTCTCCTCCGCCACCGCTTCCTCGGCCTCCGCGACCGTCTCGGCCGGGGCCTCCACCGGGTCCGCGGCGGCGGCCGCCGGGGCCGGCGCGAAGTCCAGGAGCGAGTCGTCGTACACGAGTTCCGCGACGGGGATCGAGGAGGTGATCTCGACCTCCACCTCGGAGTGCGCGCCGCAGCCGTACTCGACGTCGACGATGTGGCCGTCGGCCGGGGAGATGTCGTTGGTGCAGGCGCCGAAGGAGCCGCGCAGGGAGCCCGCGAGCGGCACGAAGAACCCGCACGCGCCGCAGGTCCCGGGGGCGCTGCGGGCCATGTCCGAGCGGGGGCCGAACTCGCCGTCGTGCCAGCGGGTCGCGGCGTCCTGCCGGCCGAAGCGCGAAAGCACGTGGACGCGGCCGAGGCCGGCCTCGTGCGCGACCTCCTCGACGGCCGGGTCGTCGGACTGCAGGTACGCCGGCACCAGGCGCGCGTCGTCCTTGTCCACCGGGAAGATGTCGCCGACGCCGAGGTCGCCCGCGCGGACCCGCCGCTCCCACGGCACCCAGGTCGGCGCCACCAGCGCCGCCGGGCCGGGGACGAGCGCGAGCTCGCTGACCGTGACCGGCTCGTCGGGGCCGGCCAGCGCGACCGTCACCGACCAGTGCCAGCCGAGGTAGCCGGGCACCGAGGCCTCGAACAGGTGACTCGCCGAGACGGCGTCCTCCCGTTCGACGCCGGCGTGCTCGCCGACCTGGTCGGCCGGGGCGTCCGCCAGCACGGCGGCGCGCGCCACGTCGACGGCGTCGGCGAGTTTGCGGTGGATCGAGCCGTCGTCCAGGGTCAACAGCAGCGTCATGCCCCCAATTGTGCCGCACGCATCCGCGCCGCCCGTGCCAGGCTGTTCTAGTGCGAAACCCGATCATCTGGCCGCTGCTGGCGCTCGCCCTCGTCGGCGGCTGCGCGGGCACCCAGGCGGCGCCGGCCGCGCAGCCCGAGCGGCTGACCGTCCAAGTGCTGGGGACGCTGCCCCACGACACGTCCGCGTTCACCGAAGGGCTCGAATTCTCCGGCACCACGCTGTACGAGAGCCGCGGCCTCGACGGGCAGTCGGCGCTGACCGCGGGCCCGGCCGGGCAGGCGCCGACCGCCCGCGTGGCGCTGCCGTCGCCGCTGTTCGGCGAGGGCGTCACCGTGCTCGGGCCGAAGCTGTGGCAGCTGACCTGGCAGGACGGCTTCGCCATCGAGCGTGATTCGAAGACCCTCGCCGAGCTGCGCCGGGTGCCGTTCGAGGGCGAGGGCTGGGGCCTGTGCCACCAGCCCGACGGCCGCCTGGTGATGAGCAACGGCTCGTCGACGCTCACTTTCCGTGACCCGCAGACGTTTGCGGTCACCGGCAGTGTCGACGTCGGCGTGGACCAGCTGAACGAACTCGAGTGCGTCGGCGACACGGTGTACGCGAACGTGTGGAAAACCGGCACCATCCTCCGCATCGACGCGAAGACCGGCCACGTCACCGGCAGCATCGACGCCGGCGGCCTGCGCACCCCGGTCGAGCCGGGCGAGGACGTGCTGAACGGCATCGCCGCGATCCCCGGCACCGACGAATTCCTGGTGACGGGGAAGCTGTGGCCGACGATGTTCCGGGTGAGGTTCGTCCCCGAATCCGCGCCAAAAGGCCCGTGATCGGGCGGAACGCCGCCCGGATGAGGCAGGATTGACAGGTGGCACTCTTCGGTTCCCGCTCCGAACCCGACGGCACGCGCTCCGGCCGGCCGGGTCAGGGCCGCGGCCGGAAGTCCAAGCGCCGGTGGACGCCGGAGCCCGGCGCCGCGCAGGCCCGCTCATGGCGGGAGCCCCCGCCGCCGGACCAGCCGGCCCCGAAGCTGCAGGCCACGAGGGTCGAGTACCCGGTCGAGCCGCCGCGCGCGCGGCCCGAGCACGTCCCCGCCGCCCCGCGCACCGAGCACCTCCCACCGGACGCCCCCCGCCCCGGCGACGCCCCCCGAGCACGACCGGAACGCATTCCCGCGGATCCGCCGCGCGCACGGCCAGACCACATCCCCGCAGACCCGCCGCGCGCACGGCCGGACCACATCCCCGCCGACCCGACCCGGGCGCGACAGGATCCGTTCGCCGCGGACCCGGCCCGAGTGCGACCGGATCCCCTCGCCGCCGACCCGACCCGGGCCCGCGCCCCGCACTTCCCGGCCGACGCGCCGCGACCGGATCGCTTCGGCGCCGACGGCCCGCAGGCGCGCACTGGGCACGCCTCACCGGACGCTCCGCGCGCCCGGCCCTCCGCCGGGGACGCCGCGTACCCGCCGAGCCCGCCCCGTGGCAGCCGGTTCTACGACGACGCCGCGCCCCACCCCGCGGACGGGCCGCCGACCACCGCCGTCCCCGGCGGCCGGCGGCCACCGCCACCGCGGGGGGCGCGGCCGTTCCCGCCGCAGGATCACCGCACCGAGCCCGTGCGCCCGCGTGGCCACTACGACGACCGTCCCGGCAGCGGCGAGTACGAGCACTACGACACCGGCGGTTACGCGGGCGAGCCCCGCGTCGACCCGGACGCCGATCGCGAAGAGGACCTTCGCACCACGGCGGCGCCCGGCGCGGGCTCGATCCCGAGGCTGCCGAAGAAGCTGACCGTCACGCGGGTCGCCGCGCTGCGCAGCCGTCAGCTGAGCGGCCAGGCCATCGGCATGTTCCAGCGCGCCACCAAGGCCGACGGCGCGGACAAGTCCGGCCTGACGTCGCTGATGTACGCGGTGATGCTGAACTACGCCAGCGACGCCGCCATGGCCATCGCGCTGGCGAACACGCTGTTCTTCGCCGCCACCAGCGGCGAGAGCAAGGGCAAGGTGGCGCTCTACCTGCTGATCACCATCGCGCCGTTCGCGCTCGTGGCGCCCGTGATCGGGCCGGCCCTGGACAAGATCCAGCACGGCCGCCGGCTCGCCATGTGCGTGGCGTCGATCGGCCAGGGCCTGATGGCCGTGGTGATGGCGCTGCACTTCGACGACTGGCTGCTCTACCCGGCCGCGCTCGGCATGATGGTGCTGTCCAAGTCGTTCACCGTGCTCAAGGCCGCGATCACCCCGCGGGTGGTGCCGCCGGAGATCACCCTGTCGAAGACCAACGCCCGGATCACCGTGTTCGGCCTGGTCGCCGCGGGTGTGTTCGGCGCGCTGGCCAGCGGCGTCAACGGCCTCTGGGGTGCCTCGGGCGCGCTGTGGTTCACGGCGATGATCTGCGTGGCCGCGGCGGTCCAGTCGATGCGGATCCCGTCGTGGGTCGAGGTGACCGAGGGCGAGGTGCCCACGTCGCTGTCCGCGAGGCCGGAGCCGAAGGCGCGCAAACAGCGCCAGCCGATGGGCCGGCACATCGTGGTTGCCTTGTGGGCCAACGGTTCCGTGCGCGTGCTGACCGGCTTCCTGATGATGTTCGCCGCGTTCGCGGTCAAGCAGCAGACCGAGGGCACCGGCCACAGCCCGTTCATGCAGCTGCTCCTGCTCGGCATCATCGGCGCCGCCGCCGGAGCCGGTGGCTTCATCGGCAACGCGCTGGGCTCGCGCCTGCACTTCGGCTCGCCGGACCAGGTGGTCGTGCTCTGCGTGGCGGCCTGTGTGGTCACCACGCTCGTGGCGACCCTGCTGCCCGGGCTCGCGACGGCGGCCATCGTCGGCCTGGTCGGCTCGACGGCGAGCGCGCTGGCGAAGATCAGCCTCGACGCCGTGATCCAGGAGGACCTGCCGGAGCAGTCCCGCGCGTCGGCGTTCGGCCGGTCGGAAACCGTGCTGCAGCTGGCGTGGTGCTTCGGCGGCGCGGTCGGGCTGCTGCTGCCCCCGACGTACTGGATCGGCTTCATGGTGGTCACCATCGTGCTGGCGGTCGGGCTGGTCCAGACCTACCTGGTGCGCCGCGGCGGCTCCCTGATCCCGGGCCTCGGCGGCGACCGGCCGCTGCGCCCCGAGCCGACCGGCAGCTTCCCCGCGCAGGGTGTGCCGGGGACCCGCCGGTAATCTTGGCGACCATGCGACGTTCCCGTGTGGTGGCCGTGCTCGCGGCCGGTGGTCTCGCCGTGGCCGGCTGCTCCGCGCCCGGACCGGCCGAGGTGACCTTCTACGCTGACGGGCACACGATCCGCGTCGGCCCGATCGGCAATTGCGACATCACCACCGGCGTCTGCGCGGCCGACCCCGGCGCCGCGGGCACGCTGAAGGTGCGGCCGGGCCGTTCGGTCCAGGTCTCGGTGCCCAAGGAGGTCGCCGAGACGCCGTGGAAGATCACCGTGCAGTACGTCAACGGCAAGGGGCAGCCCCAGCCGTTGAAGGAGGACATCATCACCTCCCGCGACCGCTACGCGTACACAGCGACGCCCCCGACCAAGGACGACCAGATCGTGGTGGTCGAGATCGCGCAGGCCACGGTCATCAGCCGCACCGGCGACCCGAACGACGCGGAGCCGATCACGACCGCGCTGTGGTCGTTGCAGGTGCGCCCCGCCTGAGCGCGGGAAAACGGGCCCCTTCGCTGAGCAAACGGGCCCGTTTCCGTTCTGTGTGGGGGTTTAGGGATCGATGTCCCGGGCGACCGCGCGCATGATCTCGCCGATCTGCTTGGTGTGCTTGCGATCCGGGTAGCGGTTGCGCCGCAGGTCCGGCTGCACCTTCAGCTCGAGCAGCTTGATCATGTCCTCGATGAGCCCGTGCAGCTCCTCGGCGGGACGGCGGCGCGCCTCAGCCACCGACGGCGGCGGGTCCAGCAGCCGGACGGAAAGCGCCTGCGGCCCACGACGGCCGTCGGCGACGCCGAACTCCAGCCGCTGCCCGGCTTTCAGTCCCTCGACGCCCTGCGGCAGCGCGGCCTTGCGGATGTAGACGTCGGCCCCGCCGTCCTGCGTGACGAACCCGAACCCCTTCTCCGCGTCGTACCACTTGACCTTGCCGGTCGGCACTTCCCTCACCAGTCCTTCTGCTGTCCTGCTCACGACGAACGCGCCCCGGGCGTACCCAGGGCGCGCGTCCGCCTAGCGTATCTCGCCACATGCGCTGGGGAGAAGCGGATACGGCGGATACCCTCAGCGCCATGGACAGCGTTACGAAGGAGACCGCCGTGGCTGCTACCGGCAAACCGATCCTGATGCGGATCGGCATCGGCCTCTTCGCCATCGGCATGCTCGCGGTGCTGGCGGTGTTCGTGATGTTCGCCGCCGGCCTGGAGAACCTCCCGGTGTGGCTGAGCGCGGTCGCCGGGGTGCTCACCCCGCTCGGCCTGCTGCTCGGCCTGATCGCCCTGGTCCGCGAGGCCCGCGCCGGCAAACACGGCTAACCGCCCCGCGAGCACCCGCACGACTTCGGAACCAAGCCGGCTCCGGGCTGGAGACGGCCCCTAAACCCAGCCGATTCCCGGAACCCAGCCGGTTCCTGACCCGGCACCGGCCTGGTGACTTCCGCCACTTGACCAGTCGACCGCGGTGTCGCGCGGTGCTCAGCCGTGCGACCAACCAGCCGTGCGACCAACCAGCCGTGCGACCAACCAGCCGTGACCCCGCCCGTCGCCAGGGGCTGGTCACCAGCGATCGGCCCCTGGCGTCGTGGCCGCGGCCCTGCCCCCGCGAGTCCACGCCCGCACCTGCACCCCACCGTCGCCCCGGCTAGACGGCGCTCCCGGCGAACGTCCGCGCGAACCAGTCCGGGAACTCCTCCAGCGACTCGAACACCACCGCCGCGCCCTCCGCGGCCAGCTCCTCCCGGGTGCACGGCCCGGTCGCCACCGCCACCGCGATCGCGTCGGCGGCCAGGGCGCCGCGGATGTCGCCGAGGTGGTCGCCGACGTAGGCCTGGGCGCCGTGGGCCAGCAGGGCGCCCGCCTTTCGGGTGGACCACAGCTCGCCCACGAGGTCGTCGACCTCGAAGCCCAGCGCGTCGACGTGCAGCTGCGCGTTGGGCCCGTACTTGCCCGTGACGACCAGCGTGCGCCCGCCCGCGGCGCGCACCGCCCGAAGCGCCTCCGCGGCACCCGGCAGCGCGACGGTGATCGGCACGACCATCTCCGGGTACAGCGCGCGGAACCGGTCGACCAGCCCCGGGATCCGCTCTTCCGGCGCCTCGAAGCCGCGCAGGATGTCGTCGAGCGGCGGGCCGAGGTTGGCGGCGAAGCTCTCGCCGTCCAGCGGCAGGCCGGACTCCGCGCCGAGCGCGTTCATCGCCGCGGCCATGCCCGGCCGCGGATCGATCAGTGTCATGTCGAGGTCGAACCCCACGGTGATGCCCACACCCGCCACGGTAGCCGGACCCACCGACAGGTTTTGACCACCGCTGTACATCCGATTGTGGTCGGTAAAGGTTCTTGACACCAGAACGTTCTATGTCAAGCTGACAATGTGACCAGCTTCACCGAGCGCACCAAGGCTTCCTTGCGAGAAGCCTTGCTCGACGCGGCCGCGGACCTGCTCCCCGACCGTGGCCACGCGGCGCTGCGCATGGCCGACGTGGCGGCGCGCGCGGGCGTGAGCAGGCAGACCGTCTACAACGAGTTCGGCAACAAGGCGGCGCTCACCCAGGCCGTCGCGTTGCGCACGACGTCGGAGTTCCTCGACGGCATCCGGCAGCGCTTCGCCGACGCCGGCGACCTGCTGGACGGCATCCACTTCGCCGTCGTCTACACCATCGAGCACGCCCGGGAGAACCGTCTCGTCGCCGCCGCGCTCGGCACCGACGCGGCGGAAGACCTGTTGCCCCTGCTGACCAGCCGGGGCGAGCCGATCCTCACCGCCGCGGCCGACCTGGCCGCCGAGCAGTACCTCGAACTCGAGCCCGCGCTCTCGCCCGAAGCCGCCGCGCTGCTGGCGGAGACGGTCGTGCGCCTGTCGCTGAGCCACCTGGTGCTGCCCACCCATTCCGCGGTGGAGGCCGCCGACGCCGTGCTCGCGGTGCTGGCCCCCGCCGTCGACCGATTCGTCCACAACGGAGTGACACGAAAGGGCCAGTCATGACCGAGACACTGCCCGAGCTCCGCACGGGGTTCTCCTCGCTGCGCGAGGGCGGGCTCAACTGGGACTCGTTCCCGTTGCGCCTGTTCGTCAAGGGCAACAAGAAGTTCTGGAACCCGGCCGACCTCGACTTCAGCCGGGAGCGCGAAGGCTGGGAGAGCCTCACCGAGGAGCAGCGCCGGTCCACCACGTACCTGGTGGCGCAGTTCATCGCGGGCGAGGAGGCCGTCACCGAGGACATCCAGCCGTTCATGCGGGCGATGTCGGCCACCGGCCGGTTCGGCGACGAGATGTACCTCACGCAGTTCTGCTTCGAGGAGGCCAAGCACGTCGAGGTGTTCCGGCGCTGGATGGACGCCGTGGGCCTGGACGCCGACCTGCACCCGTACGTCGCGGAGAACCCGCACTACCGCAAGCTCTTCTACGAGGAGCTGCCGAATTCGCTGCGCGCGCTCGAGGACGATCCCAGTCCCCTCAACCAGATCCGCGCGAGTGTCACGTACAACCACGTGATCGAGGGCAGCCTGGCGCTCACGGGCTACTACTCGTGGCAGCTGATCTGCACGCAGCACCAGATCCTGCCCGGCATGCAGGAGCTGGTCCGCCGCATCGGCGACGACGAGCGGCGGCACATGGCGTGGGGCACCTTCACCTGCCGCCGCCACGTCGCCGCGGACGACTCGCTGTGGGACGCCGTCCAGCAGCGCATGGGAGAGCTGCTGCCGCACGCGCTCAACATGATCCAGTGGGTCACCGACCAGTTCGACGAGACGCCGTTCGACAACGACCCGCAGGAGCTGATCACGTACGCCGCCGACCGCGCGCAGCGCCGGCTGGGCGCCATCGAATCGGCCCGCGGCACCCCCGTCGAGCAGATCGACCTGGACTACTCGCCGGAACGCCTCGAGGACACCTTCGGCGAGGAAGACGAGAAGGCGCTGGCCGAGGCCGCCGCGGCCGCCACCGCTTCCTGACGAGGAGGGACGGCCCCGTCCACTGAGCGGACAGTGGGCGGGGGCCGGGCCGCGCCGTCAGGCGTGCTTCTGCGCCGCGGCCGCCTCCAGGCCGAGCAGGGTGACGGACTGCTCGCGCATCTCGACCTTGCGCACCTTGCCCGTCACCGTCATCGGGAACTCGTCGACGATGTGCACGTAACGCGGGATCTTGTAGCGCGCGAGCTTGCCGGTGCAGAACTCGCGCACGGACTCCGCAGTGAGCGCCTCGGCGCCTTCGCGCACGCGGATCCAGGCCATCAGCTCCTCGCCGTACTTCTCGTCCGGGACGCCGATCACCTGCGCGTCGAGGACGTCCGGGTGGGTGTAGAGGAACTCCTCGATCTCGCGCGGGTACACGTTTTCGCCGCCGCGGATGACCATGTCCTTGATGCGGCCGGTGATGTTGAGGTAGCCCTCGTCGTCCATCACGGCCAGGTCGCCGGTGTGCATCCAGCGCGCGGCGTCGATGGCCTCGGCCGTCTTGTCGGGCTGCTCCCAGTAGCCGAGCATCACCGAGTAGCCGCGCGTGCAGAGTTCGCCGGGCTCGCCGCGGGGCAGCGTCAGGCCGGTTTCCGGATCGACCACTTTGGACTCCAGGTGCGGACCGACGCGGCCGACGGTGGAGACGCGGCGCTCCACCGAGTCGTCCACCCGGGTCTGCGTGGACACCGGGGACGTCTCGGTCATGCCGTAGCAGATGGACACCTCGGTCATGCCCATCCGGTCGATGACCTGCTTCATCACCTCGACCGGGCAGGGCGAGCCGGCCATGATGCCGGTGCGCAGGGAGGACAGGTCGTGCTCGGCGAAGCTCGGGTCGTTCAGCTCGGCGATGAACATCGTGGGCACGCCGTAGAGCGAGGTGCACTGCTCGGCGGCGACCGCTTCGAGCGTCGCCCTCGGTTCGAACGCCGGCGCCGGGATCACCATGCACGCGCCGTGGCTGGTGCACGCGAGGTTGCCCATCACCATGCCGAAGCAGTGGTAGAAGGGCACCGGGATGCACACCTTGTCCTGCTCGGTGTAGCCGACCAGTTCGCCGACGAAGTAGCCGTTGTTGAGGATGTTGTGGTGCGACAGCGTGGCGCCCTTGGGAAAGCCCGTGGTGCCGGAGGTGTACTGGATGTTGATCGGGTCGTCGGCCGACTGCGCGGCCTGCAGCTTCGCCAGCACGGCCGGGTCGCCGCCGCGGCCGGCGTCCAGCAGCGAGGTCCAGGAGTCCGTGCCGAGCAGCACGACGTGCTCCAGGCCCGGGCACTCCGGGCGGACCTGCTCGATCATGCCGGCGTAGTCGGAGGTCTTGAACGCCTCGGCGGCGACCAGCATCCGGACGCCCGCCTGCTTCAGCACGTACGCCAGCTCGTGCGAGCGGTAGGCGGGGTTGATGTTGACCAGGACGGCGCCGACCTTGGCGGTCGCGTACTGCAGCAGCGTCCACTCCGCGCGGTTCGGCGACCAGATGCCGACGCGGTCGCCCTTGCCGATGCCGGTGGCGACCAGGCCGTGGGCGAGCGTGTTGACGTCGTCGGCCAGCTCGCGGTACGTCCAGCGCAGGCCGGCCGCGCGGTCCACGAGCGCGTCACGGTCACCGAAGGCGGCGACGGTGCGGTCGAAGTTGTCGCCGATGGTGTCGCCGAGGAGCGGGACTTCGGAGGTCCCGGAGGCGTAGCTGGGCAGGGCGGGCGCGTCGGGCATGGGTGCCTCCGGTGGCGGGTCTTCGTCGACGTGCCGAGTCTAGGAAGCCGCGGGCCACACGACCAGCGGGCGGGGGCGCCGGTTCCGCTACCCTCGGTTCCGGGTTCGTCGTTCACGAGGGGATCAGTGACGTGCCGGAGGAATTCTCCCTGGGCTGGACCGAGGTCGACGTCGCGGTGCGGCGCACGGGGCTGCCCGCTTCGTGGCACCCCTTCGAGATCCGCAGCGCGGGCTACACGCTCGACGAGCACGAGCGCCTGTCGAACGCCGCCTGGGACGCCATGCGCGCCCGCGGCCTCGCCGACGCGGACAAGCTGGACCACGAGGTCGCGGCCACCCTGCGGGCCTGGACGCGCCCGGAGGTCCTGATCATCGTCCGCGCCGCCGAGCTGGCCGGCGGTACGGTGCTGTACCGCGCCTGCGCGGGCGACGGCCTCGGCGTCTTCTCGGAGGCCCTGCCCGACGGCATCCGCTTCCTGCAACTCCGCCCCGAACGGCTGGTGGAGACGGTGCTGAGCATGTTCCCGCCGTATGTCCCCCTGCCGGTCGCCCCGGTGACGATCACGCAGCACAAGGCCCCCACCCGTCGCCGATCGGACCTCCCGGACAACTCCGACAACTCGGACCGCGACTTCACGACCGACGCCCCCGGCCCCAGCCGCCGCGACCGCGACGCGCTGGCCCCGTACTCGAACTGGCCCCTGCACCGCCACGGCACCGTGGAACTCTCCCTGCGCCACGGCCAAGGCACCCTCCGCCCAGCCGGCACGACGACTTTCGTCGACACGGACGGCGGGCGATATCTGACCTTCATGAACACCCTGCCGGACGGCGATGTCCGACTGCGGTTCACCCCGTCTGACGGGTCTCACCTGCGGCGCTGGCTACTGGAGACGATTGAGGAAGGCGGGCGGTGAGGCTCTGCTGCACGGGCATCCACTTCACCGTCGCGCATGAGCTGTGACCTGCAGCTTTGCGACTCTCGCCGCCAGCAACACCGGCCGAGTTTGCCACCGATCGTGTCGGTCACGACGACCACAGGTAGCTGTGCTGGAGCGCCCGCGGCAAACCGGTGACACCCCCAGGGCGTCACTAGTACAGTGCGAAGTGGCCACACTCGGTGGTCGCCGTGTGCGCGTGGGAGGGCACTTTGGCTGATACGGAGTTCGGTCCGCCGCCGTCGAGTGCGACGCCGCCGACCGTGCCGGGAGAGGCAGGTTCGGACTTCCTGTCAGGCGTACTCGCCGGCCCGACAGACTCAGCTGCCGCGAAGCAGGTGCAGACCGAGGGTGCCCATCTGAAGGCCCTCGCGGAAGGACAAGGGTTCGCCATCAACGAAGAGGGCCACCAGGCTTATGCAAAGGCCTGCGACTTCTTTCTCCAAGGCTACACCCGAATGGCGGATGATCTGCGAATTCTTGCCTCCAAAGCAGCCATGGGGTCAAGCACGTATGCCCATAGCGTCGCGGAGTTCAACGTCAAGGTGGCTAACGGCGATCCCGAATCGATGCTTCCGAACATCGACCTTATGCGCAAAGGGATCGAGCAGGCACGCGAAGCGTTGGACATCGCCTTGAAAAACTACAAGCAGGCCGACGACAGCCACAGTATCTCATTTGCTGAAATGAACAGGAAAATCGAGAACTCGTGAATTATCGCACGTCGACAGCCTTGGCCGTTGTGGCAATGGCGGGAATCCTGACCGCAGCCTGCGATACCGGAGTCAACGGTGGTGCGAGCCCCGTCAGTACTCCCCCGGCGGCGTCCACGACTCCGAGCTCGTCCTCCGCAAATCCTTTCGACGGCGTGAATCCGTGCACCATTCTGGACCAGACTTTGAATGGAGAGGGGTTTCCTGCCGCAACCCCGACAGTAGCCGACGCGCAGCACAGCTGCCGTTCGCAGAATGTCATACCCGGCAACCCGACAGCCGTCGACGTGGCCTTGTCGCTGCAAGCAGGGCAACGCTACGACGAGAACGTCGACAATCCCGCCCAAGCCAAGACCGGCCACGTACAGAAGCGCGCAGCGATAGAGGTACCGACCCCGCTCGGGTCAGATGGCCAGTGCGAGGTGCATATCGAAGTGAAACCCTCATCACGAGCCCTGCTGATCGTCGGCTCAGGCTCAGACACCGCAAACGCGTGCAACCTCGCGGAGAAGTACGCCGACAAGGTCGGACCCCTGCTCCCAAACGGCTGAGCCACACCAACAAGGCCGACGAGATCAGCTTCCCCCGAAGGGTTTGGCCGTGACCCGTACCACGTGGGGCCTCGCGGCCGTCCGCTCGACATATAGGTGAGACCAGGCGAACCGCTGACATGCACCGATCGTCACTAGTACAGTGCCAAGAGACCACGTTGGGTGGTCATTGGCCGCACAGGAGGGCATCGTGTCAGGCTCGCACTCTGTCACTCTGGGTCCGCCGACACCTAGAGCTCCAGGCAATGACGCCAGCGAATGCCCTACCTCCAGCCTGCTCGAGCAGCAACGGCCCGACGGGCGAGAACCGAGTTACTTCCGTCAATCCAATCGGCGGACAAGGATCATCGGACGTCTCGGAATCATGGCCGCCGTTACGGGATCGGCAGCGTTCCCGACGGCATGCGACACCGGTGTCGGCGGTCAGACTCAGACGTCGAGCATCACTTCCGCTCCGCTGACACCAGCATCCTCGGCCGATCCCGGCGCGCCCCTCGGCGCGCTGAATCCGTGCAAGACCCTCGATGAAGCGCTCGCCGGTCAGGGGATGCAGCCGGCCGCTCCAACTGTCGCCGATCCACAACGAAGCTGCCACTCCGCCAAGCCCCCGACCGGACCGGAGGACAGCCTCGACGTCGGGCTCTCGCTGCAGGACGGGCAAAGCTACAAGGACAACATCAGCAATCCCAGTCAAGCCAGCCCGGGCACAGTCGGGCCTCGCGCCGCCGTCGAAGAGCGCGAACCCGTCGGCGCCAAGGGCCAGTGTTCGATCGCCATCGAGGTGAAGCCGAACTCACGCGCGCTGATTTCGGTCAGTGTCAACTCAGACACCGACAAGGCCTGCAAAACGGCCGAAAGCCTGGCCGAAAAACTCGAACCGCTGCTTCCGAAGAACACCTGAGGGGGTCCACGCCATGAGTGACTCACACCGGGCAGAGCATCAGCAGTCCGCCGGGGACTACTACGCGCAGACGCAGCAGCGGTTGCAGCAGAACGCCGCGCGCTTCGGCTCGGAGGATCGGCCCAGTGCCGAAAAGGGCATCACCGGCGAGACCCAGAAAGAGGCTTCCGCCTACTCGGTCACTCAGGGCAACCAGCTGCTCCAGGGTCAGAACACCCGCGGAGACGCCCCCGCGCCGGACGAGAACTACGCGGCCAAGCCGCACGAGGATCTCTACAACATGGTCCACGACGGCCTGAACCTCCAAGAGATCAACGAGCGCAGCCGGGTCACCAACGTTTACGGCAACTGGCTCGCCGACGCCTCCAACGCCTTCCGCGACGCCGCGAACACGGCCGGCGCGTCCTGGCAGGGAGGGGCGGCCTCGCAGGCCAACTCGTTCTTCCAGAGCACCGCCAGCCACACCGAGCAGACCGGCAACGCGATGCAACTCGTGTCGAACCGGTACTCGCAGCAGTCGGCGGCCGCGGACTACGCGCAGAAGAACATGCCCGAGCCGACTGGCTTCAACCAGCAAGCCGAGATCAGTAAAGCGACCGCGCAGCTCAACAACGGCGATCCCGTCGCCAGCGCGCTCACCATGAACAACGTCGCGGACAAGCAGCAGCAGGCGGACGCCGCGCATCAGCATGCCGTGCAGGTCATGCAGGGGCTGGACAGCACCTATCACGGGACCGCGACCACCCAGCCGACCTACGCGCCGCCCCCGCAGCCGGGGGCGCCGGACAGCAGCACGCACATCAGCAGTGCCCAGCCCGGCGGCGGGATCGGCACGCACGGCTCCGGTGTCGGGGCGCCCGGGGGCAGCAGTTACAACCCGGCGGGCGGGCAGCCGGGTGGCGGGCAGCCCGGAGTGGGTACCGGAGCTGGGTCGTCGTACACGCCTGGGTCCGGTGCCAGTACCGGGGCAGGCAACGTGGGTGGCCCGCCCGGGGGTGGCGGCGGGTTCCGCGGCCCCGGCGGTGGCGGCGGCTTCGGCCGGGTCACCCCCGACGCGTTGGCGATGGGCGGTCCGACCGGGGGCGGCGGCAGCGGAGGCGGGGACATCACCCGCAGCCGGCCGGGGATCGGGACCGGGCGGTCCGGTGGCGGGTTCGCGGGCAGCCGCGTGTCCGGCGGCGGTTACAAGCCCGGCGAAGTCGAAGAGCCCGGCAAGGGCGCCGGTGCGGGCAAGGGCGCCGCCGAGCGGCTCGAACGCGGGGGCACTGCGGCGGCGAACGCGGGCAAGGCCGGCAAAGCGGGCGCGGGCGGAGCCGCGGGCAACGCCGCCGGCAAGAAGAAGGAAGAGGACAAGGAACACAAGAACAAGATCCCGACCCAGGTCGACCCCGACGAGGTCTTCGAAGTCCGACCCGAACGCGGCCCAGACGGCGAGAAGATCACCCCACCGGTGATCGGCGGCTGACAGCGCGGAAGAGACGGGCCACCAGCTGTTCCGAGGCCGGGACAGCTGGTGGGTGAGCCAGCGCTCGGGGAGCTTCGCGGGACGGCGAACCCAAGCCAGCTGGCAGACATCGGTCGACACAGCAGAACGGCCAGGCCGCGGGAATCGCAACGGCAGCCCTGTTGCCAGGCCAGGCGCACGGCCCGGCAACAGGGCAGCCAGGCCCTGACAATCAACGAGGCGGCGCGGCCCGGCGCCAGGCCCCAGGTGGACCAGGCAGCAAAGCGGGAAGTACCGGAGCAGTCTGACCCCAGCGGCCGACACGGCAGCGCAGCCCGCCACCGTCAAGCACCCACCGCAGCCCCGACCCCAGCAGCCGACACGGGCAGCACAACCCAACATCCTCAAGCACCACCGCAGCCCCGACCCGAGCAACCAACACGGGCAGCACGGCCCAACACCGTTAAGCACCACCGCGACCCCAGCAACCGACACGAGCAACCAACACGAGCAACACAGCCCGACACCGTCAAGCACCACCGCGACCCCAGCAACCGACCCGAGCAACACAGCCCGCCACCGTGAAGCACCCACCGCAGCCCCGGCCCGAGCAACCGACATCGCGGCACGGCCCAACACCCTCAAACACCACCGCGGCCCGGACCCCAGCAGCCGACACGGGCAGTACAAGCGCAAAACCAGGCAGCATCACCGCGCCCCTCGGCCCTCAGCAATCGACGAGGCGGCGCGGCCCTGCACCGGGAAGTACCGCGCCAGCCCCGCCCCAACAAGTCGACAAGCCGACAACCCAGCGCCGGGGACGTCCGACCCGAACAAGGCAGCGGCCCGACGGCGGAAGCACCACCACAGCAGCCGACAAGACTGAACGACCCGACACCGCGAAGCACCACCGCAAGCCCAGCACCCGACAAGGCAGCACACCCGGCACCAGCGCAACCGCAACCCAACAAGGCGACACCAAGCAACCCCTGACCCGAACATCAGGGGCCTTCCCCGATGTGGCGGCCGGCATTCGTCCGGCATGCTTGGCGGTATGCGTTTCTATCTCGTCGACGCCTTCACTGATCGGGCCTTCGCCGGGAATCCGGCTGGGGTCGTCGTCCTCGACGAGCCTGCCGATGCGCGGTGGATGCAGGCCGTGGCCGCTGAGATGAAGCATTCCGAAACGGCGTTCGTGGTGGGGCGGGGTGAGCCCAAGTCGCTCCGGTGGTTCACGCCCACGGCGGAGGTCGACCTCTGTGGGCATGCCACCGTTGCCACCACCCATGTGCTCGGCGGCGTTCAACGGTTCGACACTCGCAGCGGCATCCTCACCTGCGAGGGCCGGGACGGCTGGGTCGAGCTGGACTTCCCCGCCGATCCGCCCCGGGAAACCGGCGACGACCTCCAGAACATCTTGCCCGGCACCAAGATCACCTTCACCGGGCGCGGGCACGAGAACCTGTTCGCCGTGCTGGAAGACGCCGACGCCGTGCGGAACGCCGAACCCGACCTCAACGCCCTGCGCGCCCTTTGGAAGGGCCGGCTCGTGATCACCGCCGAGGGCGACCGCACCGACTTCGTCAGCCGGTTCTTCGGGCCCGGCGTCGGGGTGGACGAGGATCCCGTCACCGGGTCCGCGCACTGCACGCTCGCGCCGTACTGGGCCGGGCGGACCGGACGTACCGAACTCATCGGCGAGCAGGCCTCGGCGCGGGGCGGGATCGTCAGAACCGAGCTGAAGGGCGACCGCGTGGTCCTGCGCGGTCAGGCCGTCACCATCGTGAGCGGGGAGCTGCACGTCTGATGCGTCTGCTGCTGAACATCATCTGGCTCGTGCTCTGCGGCTTCTGGATGGCGCTGGGCTATCTGCTCGCGGGCGTCGTCTGCTGCATTCTGATCATCACGATCCCGTTCGGCCTCGCGTCGTTCCGGATCGCGAACTACGCGCTGTGGCCGTTCGGGCGGACGGTGGTCGACCGGCGCGACGCCGGGGTCGGCTCAGCCCTCGGCAACGTCATCTGGTTCATCTTCGCCGGGCTGTGGCTCGCGATCGGGCACATCCTGACCGGGGTGGCGCTGTGCGTCACCATCATCGGCATCCCGCTGGGCCTGGCGAACTTCAAGCTCGTCCCGGTCTCGCTCATGCCGCTGGGCAAGGAGATCGTGGACCTGCCCTAGTCCTCCGGCTCGAACGGCAGCTTCACCACCAGGCACGGGCCGCCGACGAACAGGCCGCCGTCGATGCCGAGCGCTTTGCCGCCGGCGTAGAGGTACGGGCGCTCGATCTGCGCCGGGTGGATGCCCAGCTGGTCGGCGATCACGCTGTGCCCGTGCACGATCCGCTCGCCGCCCAGTGCGTCCAGCAGCTTCTGCGCGTTCTCCTCGCCGGCCGGGCCGCGGAAGGCGTAGCGCGTGGTCATCCGGCGCCACACCTCCCACCAGGACTCGATGTCGCTGCCGGACAGGATCTCCTGCGCGGAGGTGTTGATCGCCTCGATGTCCTCGCCCCAGTCGAGGTATTCGAGGGTGTCCGAGTGCAGCAGCAGGTGTTCGTCGGCGAGCGCGACGAGCGGGCGCTCGCTCAGCCACTCGATGTGCTCCGGGGTCAGCCGGTCCTGATCGGACAGCAGGCCGCCGTTGATCTCCCAGCTGCGCGCGAAACTGCGCGGCCCGAAGTCGGACGGCACCTGCCGGTCGCCGAAGTGGTACATGCCCAGCAGCAGGATTTCGTGGTTGCCCAGCAGCATCTGCACCGAGCCGCCCGCCTCGGGCGCCTGCCCGTGCAGCTCGCGGACGAGGTCGATCACGCCGACGCCGTCGGGGCCGCGGTCCACGAAGTCCCCCAGGAACCACAGCTGGTCCTCCGCACCGGCCCAGTTGCCCTCGTCGTCGACGAGGCCCTCGGCGCGGAGCGCGTCGGCCAGGGCATCACGGTGCCCGTGGACGTCGCCCACCACATACACGCTCATCGTTCGACGATATGCCCCGCTCCCGGGCCGGTGTCGGTCAGCCTTCGCCGAACGGGTCCATGGTTCGCCCGATCAGGTCGGCCACCGAGTCGATCACCATCGTGGGCCGGTACGGATAGCGCTCGGCCGACTCCGGAGTGGAGATGCCGGTGAGCACCAGGATCGTCTGCAGCCCCGCCTCGATGCCCGAGTGGACGTCCGTGTCCATCCGGTCGCCGATCATCAGCGTCGACTCCGAGTGCGCGCCGAGGCGCCGCAGCGCCGAACGCATCATCAACGGGTTCGGCTTGCCGACGTAGTACGGCGAACGCCCGGTGGCCTTCTCGATCAGCGCCGCGACGGAGCCGGTGGCGGGCATCGAGCCGTCGACGCTCGGGCCGGTCGCGTCCGGGTTGGTGGCGATGAACTTCGCGCCGCCCTCGATCAGCCGGATGGCGCGGGTGATCGCGCTGAAGCTGTACGTGCGGGTCTCGCCCAGCACCACGTAGTCCGGGTCGCGGTCGGTCAGCACGTAACCGACCTCGTGCAACGCCGTGGTCAGGCCGGCCTCGCCGATCACGAACGCCGAGCCGCCCGGCCGCTGCGAGTCCAGGAACTTCGCGGTGGCCAGCGCCGAGGTCCAGATCGACTCCTCGGGGATGTCCAGCCCGGTGCGTTCGAGCCGCGCCCGCAGGTCCCGCGGGGTGTAGATCGAATTGTTGGTCAGCACCAGGAACTTGATCCCGTTGTCCCGCAGCTCGGCGAGGAACTCGTCCGCCCTGGGCACGAGGTGCTCCTCGCGAACCAGGACGCCGTCCATGTCGCTCAGGTAGGTCCAGCGGCCTTCGGTCACCGTCACCCGTCCTCGTTTCTTGATCACAGGTCAGAGCAACCGAACCGTATCACCGAAAACCGCGCCGACCGCTGCTTCAGCCCGGCGCCGCGGGGTGCACGGCCACCGCCGCGGCCTTCACCGACAGCGTCACCGGAGTCTCCGGCTCCAGGGCCAGCTCCGCGACCGCCGCGGGGGTCAGGTCGGCGGAGAGGCCGCCGGCCCAGCCCGCGCCGGCCAGCCGGACCCGGATGACCGGGCCGTGCGGTTCGAGGGTGGCGACCACGGCTTCGGCGGTGTTGCGCGGGCTCCCCCGGTGCTCGTCGCCGGACGGGAGGATGGCCACCGAGCTGGGTTCGAACACGGCCACGGCCGGCTCGCCCACCACCGCGTCCGGCGAGAGCAGGCCCGCGACGAGGGCACCGCCGGCGGTCCGGATGCCGTCCGCCGACGCCGTGCCGGCCACCAGGTTCAGCCCGGCGATCCGGGCGGTGAACGGCGTCCGCGGCGCGGCCAGCACCTCGCGGGTCGGCCCGCGCTCGACGATCCGGCCCTCGGCCAGCACGGCGACGTGGTCGGCCAGCGCGAGCGCGTCCAGCGGGTCGTGGGTGACCAGCACCGTGGTCGGGCCGGTGCGCAGCACCCGCCGCAGCAGGCCGCGGATGGCCGGGGCCGAGTCCACGTCCAGTGCGGCGAACGGCTCGTCCAGCAGCAGCAGCGACGGCGAGGCGGCCAGCGCCCGCGCGATCGCCACCCGTTGCTGCTGGCCACCGGAGAGCCGGCCGGGGCGGCGGCCGGCGAACTCCGCCGCGTCCACCTCCGCCAGCCACCGCGTGGCCACCTCTCGCGACCGCGCGCGCCCGGATCCGGCTGAGCGCGGCGCGAAGGCGACATTGTCCAAAGCGGACAGATGCGGGAACAGCAGCGCGTCC
This sequence comes from Amycolatopsis saalfeldensis, assembly GCF_900110575.1. GTDB lineage: Bacteria > Actinomycetota > Actinomycetes > Mycobacteriales > Pseudonocardiaceae > Amycolatopsis > Amycolatopsis saalfeldensis. The sequence continues at coordinate 241,949 of NZ_FOEF01000005.1, read as the reverse complement.
TGCGAGAGCAGGCCGATGCCCCGGGCGTGCGGCGGCAGGTCGACGCCGTCGCCAGCCAGCATCCGGCCGTCGAGCCTGATGTCGGCGGTGCCCGCCTGCACCAGCCCGGCCAGGCAGCCGAGCACGGTCGACTTGCCCGAGCCGTTCGGCCCGAGCAGGGCGAGCACGCTGCCGTCGGGCACGGTGAAGTCCACGTCGAGGTCGAACGAGCCGCGGGACAGCGAGAGCCGCACCGAGAGCGTCATCGGAGCCTGCCTTCCCACGACCGCGGCCGGGCCACCGCGATCACCACGATCGCGACCACGATGAGCAGCAGCGCGAGCGCGACGGCGCTGTCGATGTCCACTTCGGCCTGGGTGTAGACCTCCAGCGGCAGCGTGCGGGTGACGCCCTCCAGGCTGCCGGCGAAGGTGATCGTCGCGCCGAACTCCCCCAGCGCGCGGGCGAAACTCAGCACGACGCCGGAGCCCAGCGACGGCAGCAGCAGCGGCAGCGTCACGCGGCGGAACACCGTCCACGGGCGCGCGCCGAGTGTCGAGGCCACCTGCTCGTAACGGTCGCCGGAGCCGCGCAGCGCGCCCTCCAGGCTGACCACCAGGAACGGCATGGCCACGAAGGTCTGCGCGATCACCACGGCCGCGGTGGTGAACGGCACCTGCTGCCCGGTCAGCGTCATGATCAGCATGCCGAGAAAACCCTTGCGGCCCAACAGGTACAGCAGCGCGAGACCGCCGACCACCGGCGGCAGCACCAGTGGCAGCAGCACGATCGAGCGCAGCAGGCGGACGCCGGGCACCCGCGAGCGCGCCAGCACCACGGCCAGCGGCACGCCGAGGATCACACAGGCCACTGTGGACAGCGCCGCCGTCACCACCGACAGCTTCAGCGCGTTCAGCGACGACGAGGTGACCAGGAGCGAGGGGAACCGGGTGACGTCCGAGCGCACCAGCAGCCCGATGACGGGCAGCACGACCAGCGCCAGCGCGACGATGGCCGGCAGCCAGAGCACGAGGGGGACACGCGCGTGCGGCGGCCGCTGATCGGCGGCCGCCGCACGTCGCCGTCCCTTACTGGGCTGGGCCAAACCCGATCTGGGTCAGCTCGGCCTTGCCCTGCGCGCCGAGCACGAAGTCGGTGAACTCCTTGGCCAGCGCGGCCTGCGGAGCGTCCTTCACGACGGCGATCGGGTAGTTGTTGATCGCGCCCGCGGCGTCCGGGAAGTCCACCTTGTCGACCTTGCCCGCGGCCGACGTCGCGTCGGTCACGTAGACCAGGCCGGCGTCGGCGTCACCGGACTGCACCTTGGCGAGCACCTGCTTGACGTCCTGCTCCTCGCTCGCCGGCTTGAGCGTGACGCCGGTGTTCTTCTCCACCTTCTGCGTCGCCGAGCCGCACGGCACCTGCTGCGCGCAGACGACCACGGTCAGCCCGCTCTTGGTCAGGTCGGAGAACGACTTGATGCCCTTGGGGTTGCCCTTGGCGACGGCGATGGTCAGCTTGTTCGTGGCGAAGACCGTGGGCTGGCCGTCGATCACGCCGCCCTGCACGGCCTTGTCCATGTTGGCCTGGTCCGCCGAAGCGAAGACGTCCGCCTTCGCGCCGTTGTCGAGCTTCTGCACGAGCGCGGACGAGCCCTCGTAGTCGAACTTCACCGTGACGCCCGGGTGCGCGCTTTCGAACTGCTTGCCGAGCGCGTTGAACGATTCGGTCAGCGACGCCGCCGCGTACACGGTGAGGGTGCCCCCGCCGCTGCCCCCGGGAGCCGGCGCGGGCGCGCTGCTCGCGTTGGGGTTGGTGCTGGCCTGGTCGTTGGAGCTGCACGCGCCGGCGAACAACGCGACTGCCGCCACGGCGATGGCGAGCTTCTTCATCTGTTTCCTTCCGGGGTCTCCACCACGACGGTGGTCGCCTTCACAACGGCGACCGCGAGGACACCCGGGCGCAACCCGAGCTCGCGGACGGCTTCCGTACTCATCAATGACACCACTCGGTGCGCCCCGCACTGCAGCTCGACCTGCGCCATCACTTTGTCGGCGATGACCTCTGTGACGAGCCCCACGAACCGGTTGCGGGCGGAGCGCCCGACCGCCGACGGGTCCTCGAGGCCGACGGCCTGCGCCCGGGCGAACCCGGCGAGCTGGGCGCCGTCCACGACCTTCCGGCCGGCGGCGTCGTCGGTCGCGGTCAGCTGACCGGCCCGGACCCAGCGCCGGACGGTGTCGTCACTGACGCCGAGGAGCCGAGCGGCCTCGGACAACCGAAATTGCGGCATGGCGGGAAGATTATCTCCGCAGTTGAGGAAAAGCTATGTCAAACGGGAATTGTCGAGGATCTCATCGCGTAACTCACCGAGTATTGCATTCTGATAACGCTCGAGAACTTTCCGCTCAGTGGGCGAGAACTGCTCCAGGATCCCCTTCATCCCGTCGAAGGCCGACTCGAAGAGCCCGGCGAACCGGTCCGTGCCGCCGGGGACGACCTCCACGAGCACCTTGCGCCGGTCCTCGAGATCACGCACGCGGCGCACCAGACCGGCCTTCTCGAGCCGGTCTATGACCCCCGTCACCGCTCCTGTGGACAGTCCGGTCAGCTCGGCGATCCGGCCTGCGGTAAGGGGTCCGCCGGATTGTCCGACCAGGTCCAGGGCCTTGTGATCGCTTCCGGACAGGCCCATCCGCTCGGCGATCCTGGCGTGCCGCAGCACGGTCATCGTGCTCGTCTCGCGGCCGAGCCGGGCGAAGCGCGCGAGCTCCTCGGCCGGCAGCGGGTAGGTCGTCTCCGCGGTACTCACGAGGGCCTCCACGGACGTCGCCGAGATCTTTCGGCCGCTGAGCGGCTCGCTGCGTCAAGGACTTTAGCGAGCCCGTTATTCGGTTCCGCGACCGACGGCGCGGACCCGCCCGGGGTTACCCTGACGGTAATGAAGGCAGTAGATCTCGGGTTTCCTCGCGTCCCCGGTACACGAGGTTCGTCAAGCACGCCCTCGGCGCCCCGCCCGGACCACCCCGGGCTGATCGACACCTTCGGCCGCGTCGCGACCGACCTGCGGGTGTCGCTGACCGACCGGTGCAACCTCCGGTGCACCTACTGCATGCCGGCCGAAGGCCTCGACTGGCTGCCGGGCGAGCAGGTGCTGACCGACGACGAGCTGGTGCGGCTCATGCGCATCGCCGTCGAGCTGCTCGGCGTCACCGACATCCGGCTGACCGGCGGCGAGCCGCTGCTGCGGGCCGGCCTCGAAGACATCGTCGGGCGGGTCAAGTCCCTCACCCCGCGGCCGCGGATTTCCATGACCACCAACGGGATCGGGCTCGCCAAGCGCGCGACCGGGCTGGCCGCGGCCGGGCTGGACCGGATCAACGTGTCCCTCGACACCGTCGACCGCGCGCGGTTCGAGGAGATCACCCGGCGCGACCGGCTGCCGCACGTGCTGGCCGGCCTCGCCGCCGCCCGCGACGCCGGGCTGAACCCGGTGAAGATCAACTCGGTGCTGATGCGCGGGCTGAACGAGCGCGACGCCCTGCCGCTGCTGCGGTTCTGCCTCGCCGAGGGCTACCACCTGCGGTTCATCGAGCAGATGCCGCTGGACGCGCAGCACGGCTGGAACCGCGGCGACATGATCACCGCGGCGGAGATCCTCACCATGCTGGGCGAGGAGTTCGAGCTTTCGCCGTTCCCGGTGGCCCGCGGCGGCGCGCCCGCGGAGCGCTGGCTGGTCGACGGCGGACCCGGCGACGTCGGCGTGATCGCGTCGGTGACCCGGCCGTTCTGCTCTTCCTGCGAGCGCACCCGGCTGACCGCCGACGGCGCCGTCCGCTCCTGCCTGTTCTCCAACGACGAAACGGACCTGCGCGCCCTCGTGCGCGCGGGCGCGCGTGATGAAGAGGTGGCGGACGCCTGGCGGGCGACCATGTGGGGCAAGCTCGCGGGCCACGAGATCAACGAAGCCGGGTTCGCGCAGCCGATCCGGCCCATGAGCGCGATCGGCGGATGACGAGATGGCACCCCAGTCACTGGAACCGATGACCCTGCTCGTCCGCTACTTCGCCGCCGCGCGCGCCGCGGCCGGCGTAGAAGAGGAGAAGGTGAAGCTGCCCGAGGGTGCGACTGTCGCGGACGCAGCCCGCGTGTTGCGCGAGCTGCATCCCGAAAAGCTGCCCCGCATCCTCGACGCGGCGAGCTTCCTGCTGAACGAGGTTGCCGTCCGTGATCAGACTCGCGCCCTGAGTGACGGCGCGCAACTCGACGTGCTCCCGCCGTTCGCCGGCGGCTGAATCAAGTCCCCCGATCCATTCCGGGCCGTCCCCGCGCGGAGCGGCCCGATCCGTGTATGCGGCCGGTGAGCCCGCCGCTCGGCGCGCGACCGCCCGGGGCACGTCTGCCCAGCTCAGCGGCCCGCCAGGCGCCGGAAACCTCCCCTTCGGGCGGTAAGTCCATACCACGCTCAGCGGCCACTCCTGCGCTTTGAGTGGCTTTCTTTGTTTATAACCACCCTCCGAAGTGGTTCGCTCACGGCGTATTCAAGTGGCTACACAGAACCACTCCAAGTGCACTGGCGGACTTTGCCGATGGTGGTTTAGGGTGCCGCCTCAATGACGGTACGAAAGGCCCGCTGACGCCTTATAGACGTGACCCAAGCCTCACGATCCGTGAAATATCTCGGCCAGAAAACGGACAGATAACGGCGCTCTGACCTGCTGAAACATCCCTGTCGCGACAGGTTGTTTGCCGTTACTGTGACGTAGGTCACATGCCGATTGATTTCCGATCACGGCCGTCGTTACGTACCGTCGCTTTTCGGTTGGCCCCGAACCAACCGAGCAAGACCGGGAATCCGTAGCGCCTAGCCCTGTCCACCGGATCCCCGGACCCATACCCCGAGCGAAAGCATTCCAGGACAGGGACGAGGGGACGAAGACGACGCACTGAGCGTCATCCGCGTCTGCCGCCCGGCAACGGGCGGACGGGCTCCCAACCCGGCCCTCAGCCTTCGGGCTCGTAGGCGCAGGAAGCCGAGAAGCATTCAAATGTCTTACCGAGGCAAGCACCGCAAGATGTCCGCTGCCACCCGCACGATCGCCCGCGTCGCTGTCGCTGGCATCGCGGTCGGCGCGCCCCTCGCAATCGCCGCGACCCCCGCGTCGGCGACCAACTGGGACGCCATCGCGCAGTGCGAGAGCGGCGGCAACTGGGGCACGTCGACCGGCAACGGTTACTACGGCGGCCTGCAGTTCACCCAGAGCACCTGGAAGGCCTACGGCGGCACCGGCAGCCCGCAGGGCGCGTCGCGTGAGCAGCAGATCGCGGTGGCCGAGCGGGTCATGCAGGGCCAGGGCATCGGCGCCTGGCCGGTGTGCGGCAAGAAGGGCGGCAGCGGTTCGACCGCGTCGTCGTCGCACCAGTCGACTGCCAAGAGCAGCAAGAAGGTCACCCCGAAGCAGAGCACCCCGAAGAAGGCCACCCCGGCCCCGGCGGCGAGTGTTGCGAGCTCCAACCCGAACGGTGACTACACCGTCGTCGCGGGTGACACGCTGTCCAAGATCGCCAAGCAGTTCAACGTCCAGGGCGGCTTCCAGAAGCTGCAGGACCTGAACAAGCAGTACGTGCCGAACGCCGACTTCATCGTCGTCGGCCAGAAGCTCGCCACCAAGTGATCCAGGCCCGTTGAGGGCTCTGCGGCACCTGGCGCAGCTTCGACTGTGACCCGACAGGGCCCCACCGCGACTTTCCCCCGGCGGTGGGGCCCTTCGTGGTCACTGGACCGTTCGACCCGGCTCAGGCCGGCGCAAACGCGCTGAGCGGCGCCCATACGGGTTCCGGGCGGTCTGGACCACCCCGGTGCCGTCAGCGGCGCGCTCAGGCGGGTGGAACGGGCTCGGTCAGGGCGAGTTGACCCATTCGTCGCTGCCGTCGGTGAAGTGCTGGTGCTTCCAGATCGGGAGCCGGGCCTTCACCTCGTCGACGAGTTCGGCGCAGGCCGCGAAGGCCTGGCCACGGTGTTCGGCGGCGACCGCGCAGGCCAGCGCCACGTCACCGATCGTCAGCGCGCCCACGCGGTGGCTCACCGCCACGGCGCGCACCCCCGTCCAGCGCGCCGAAAGGTCCGCCACGACCTGGGCGAGCACGTCGCTCGCGGTCGGGTGGCCCTCGTAGGTGAGATCGCGGACGCCCTTGCCGCCGTCGTGGTCCCGCACCACTCCGGCGAACGTCACCACAGCTCCCGCCGCGTCGTCCTCCACCAGGCGCGCGTGCTCTTCGACGGACAGCAGCTGTTCACTGACTTCCGCCCGCAGGACCCGGACCGTCGCCGCAGGCTCGGCGGGCGCGGCCGGGCGGGGGTGGTCACCGCCGGCGAGCTGGTCGACGGCGTGGTCCAGGATCGGCCCGAGCACCCCGAGGCCGTCCTTCACCCCGCCGCTCGAGCCGGGCAGGTTCACCACCAGGGTCCGCCCCGCGACGCCCGCGACCCCGCGGGACAGCACGGCCGTCGGGACCTTCGGCAGGCCCGCGGCGCGGATCGCGTCCGCGACGCCCGGCAGCTCGTAGTCGAGGACCTCGCCGGTCACGTCCGGGGTACGGTCCGTGGGCGAGATCCCCGTGCCGCCGGTGGTCAAAACCACCGCGACACCGTCGGAAACGGCTGTGCGCAAGGCTTTCCCGACCGGCTCGCCGTCCTCGACGACCACCGGCGCGGGCACGTCGTAGCCGTGCTCGGCCAGCCAGGCGACGAGCACCGGCCCGGTCTTGTCCTCGTAAACGCCTTTCGCGGCGCGGTTGGACGCCACGATCACGCGTGCCCTCTTCATGACTGCCGCTCCCAGGTGCCGGTCTTGCCGCCGTCCTTGCGGATGAGCCGGACGTTGTCGAGGGTCGCGGCGGGGTCCACGGCCTTGATCATGTCGTGCAGCGTCAGCCCGGCGACTGCGACGGCCGTGAGCGCCTCCATCTCGACGCCCGTGACGTCGGTGGTCTTGGCGGTCGCGCTGATGTGCACGGCGGCTGCATCGAGCTCGAACTCCACCTTCACGCCGGACAGCGCGATCTGGTGGCACAACGGGATCAGCTCCGGCACCCGCTTGGCGCCCATGATCCCGGCGATCCGGGCGGTCGCCAGCGCGTCGCCCTTGGGCAGGCCGTTGGCCGAAAGCAGGCCGACGACCTCCGCGGTGGTGTGCACGGTCCCGCCGGCGAGCGCGGTGCGGGCGGTCGCCATCTTCGCGGAGACGTCGACCATCCGCGCGGCGCCGGCGGAATCGACGTGGCTGAGTTCACTCACCTTCAGGAGGCTACTGCGCCGCTTCGCTTCAGCGGGCCTCGGCGCGGGCGGTGGCGCGGACGGCCTCCGCGACCGCCGGGGCGACCGCCGTGTCGAACACGCTCGGGACGATGAACGAGGCGTTCAGCTTGCCGTTGTCCACCACGTCCGCGATCGCGTCGGCGGCGGCGAGCAGCATGTTGTCGTCGATGTTGCGCGCGGCGGCGTCGAGCAGGCCGCGGAAGACGCCGGGGAACGCGAGCACGTTGTTGATCTGGTTCGGGAAGTCGCTGCGGCCGGTGGCGACCACGGCGGCGTGCTGCTGCGCCTCCAGCGGGTCGATCTCCGGGTCCGGGTTGGCCAGCGCGAACACCACCGCGTCGTCCGCCATGGTGGCGACCTGCTCGGCGCCGAACAGGTTCGGGGCCGAGACGCCGATGAACACGTCCGCGCCCACGAGCGCCTCGTGCAGCGTGCCCGCCTGCTTCTCGCGGTTGGTGTGGCCCGCGATCCAGGCCAGGTTGTCGTCGAGGTTGCCGCGGTCCGGGTGGACGATGCCGTCGATGTCGGCGGCCACGATGTCACGCGGGTTCTTGCGCAGCAGCAGCCGGATGATCGCCGAGCCGGCCGCGCCGACGCCGCTGACCACGATCTTGCAGTCCTCGATGTTCTTGCCGACCACCCGCAGGGCGTTGCGCAGCGCCGCGACGACCACGATCGCCGTGCCGTGCTGGTCGTCGTGGAACACCGGGATGTCGAGCTGCTCGCGCAGCCGCGCCTCGATCTCGAAGCAGCGCGGCGCGGCGATGTCCTCGAGGTTGATGCCCGCGTACACCGGCGCGATCGCCTTGACGATCTTGATGATCTCCTCGGTGTCCTGGGTGTCCAGGCACACCGGCCAGGCGTCGACGCCGGCGAACTTCTTGAACAGCGCCGCCTTGCCCTCCATCACGGGCAGCGCGGCGGCCGGGCCGATGTTGCCCAGCCCCAGCACGGCGGAGCCGTCGGTGACCACGGCGACGGTGTTGCGCTTGATGGTCAGCCGGCGCGCGTCGTCGGGGTTCGCCGCGATCGCCTGGCAGACGCGGGCCACGCCCGGCGTGTACGCGCGGGAGAGGTCGTCACGGTTGCGGAGCGCGACCTTGGGGGTGACCTCGATCTTGCCGCCGAGGTGGATCAGGAACGTCCGGTCGGAGACCTTGCGGACCTTCACCCCCGGCAGCGAGTCCAGCGTCTGGGTGATGTCCTGCGCGTGGTTCTCCGACAACGCGTTCGCGCTGATGTCGACGACGATGGACTCGGGGTGCGATTCGACGACGTCGAACGCCGTGAGCACCCCGCCCACCCGGCCGACCGCGGTGGTGAGGTCACCGGCGGCCGAGGACGAAGCCGGGGCCTCGACCCGGACAGTGATGGAATACCCGGGACCGGGAACCGGCATGGCACTAACTCCCCGCTGGAAAACCTGTGACTGGGACGTTCCGAACCCTAGCCCCGTGACCGTCGCCACCCGACCCCAGTCGGGTGACCCACCGGTAACTTCAGGAGTTCCCCGCGGAGGGGGAGTCAGCGGTTGATTTCGGTCTCCGGGTGCACGTACGGCACGGTGTCGAGCGGGAACGTCAGGTCGCCGAACGGCGACAGCGCGCCCTGGCGGTCGGACGCGAGCTCCGACACAGGGTGCTCACCGTCCTCCGCGGGCCAGGTGGGGTCGACACCCTTCTTCTTGCCGTTCTCGGCCTTCGCCACAACACCCTCCACTGGCCGGTCCAACCGATTCGCACACAGTGTGCCCGAACACCCCCGGGGCCCGCGCACCCGCCCGGTACCCTGGACGTCTATGCCCGCGACCTCATTGGCGGACTGGCTGCGTGCGGAATCCGACGACGCACTGGCCGAGCTCCTGCGCACCCGTCGCGACCTGTCGACCCCGCCGCCGTCCGACAGCACCGTGCTGGCCACCCGCGCCGGCACGCCGGGTTCCGTCGCGCGTGCCTGCGAAGACCTGGACACCCGCACGCTCGCGGTGCTCGACGCGCTGCTGGTGGCCGGGGCCGACGTGGTGCCCGCGCCGCTGGCCGAGGTGCGCGCGCTGGTCGGCGCCGACGTCTCGGACGAGCTGACGCGGCTGCGTGCCCGCGCGCTGGTGTGGGGCGGGGACGACGAGCTGCGCGTGCCGCCCTCGGCGCGGGACGCGCTGGGGCCGTTCCCGGCCGGGCTGGGCGCGCCGTCGCCCGTGCTGGCCGCCACGGACCTCGCCGCGCGGCTGGCCGAGGTCGGCGACGACGAGCGGGCCGTGCTGGCCAAGCTGGCGGCGGGACCGCCCATCGGCCGCACCCGCGACGCGAGTTTCGACGTCTCCCTCGGCGAGGCCTCCACCCCCGTGCAGAAGCTGCTGGCCCGCGGTCTCCTGCTGCGCCGCGACGACCAGACGGTGGAGCTGCCGCGCGAGCTGGGGCTGCGGCTGCGGGGCGGCGTCGCGTTCGACCCCGCGACGCTGACCGAGCCCGAGCTGCCCGTCCATCCACACCGGACGGCCACTGTGGACGAGACCGCGGCCGGCGAGGCGATGGAGTTCCTGCGCCAGACCGAGGCGCTGCTGCGCTCGTGGTCGGCGGTGCCCGCTCCGGTGCTGAAGGCCGGCGGCCTCGGCGTGCGTGAGCTGCGGAAGCTGGCCAAGGACCTGGACGTCGACGAGGCGCGCGCGATGCTGGTGGCCGAGCTGGCCGTCGGCGCCGGGCTGGTCGCCGACAGCGAGACGACGGGGCCGGAGTGGGTGCCGACCACGCTCACCGATTCCTGGCTCGCGTCGCCGACCGTGCAACGCTGGATGACGCTGGCCCAGGCCTGGCTCGAACTGCCGCGGCTGCCCGGGCTCGCCGGCGGCCGGGACGCGAAGGACAAGCCGATCGCGCCGCTGTCCGAGGAGCCGCGAAGGCCGCTGGCGCCGGTGGCCCGGCGACGGGTGCTGACGGCGCTCGCGCAGTTGCCGTCCGGCGCCGGGGTGAAGAGCGTGGACGAGCTGGTGGCCGTGCTCGCGTGGCGCGCGCCGCGGAGGGGCGGACGGCTGCGCGACGAGACCGTGCGCTGGACGATGGCCGAGGCGACGGCGCTCGGCCTCGTCGGGCTGGGCGGGCTGACCTCGGCCGCCCGGCTGCTGCTGGAAGACGATCGCCCGGGCGCCGTCGAGGCGATGCACGACGCGCTGCCCGCGCCGGTCGACCACGTGCTGGTGCAGGCGGACCTGACGGTGGTCGCGCCCGGCCCGCTGGAGCCCGAGCTGGCGGCGGACATGGCGGCGGTGGCGGACGTCGAGTCGGCCGGGCACGCCACGGTCTACCGCGTCACCGAGACCTCCGTGCGCCGGGCGCTCGACACCGGCCGCACGGCCGACGAGCTGCACGCGATGTTCCGCGCGAAGTCCGCGACCCCCGTGCCGCAGGGCCTGACCTACCTGATCGACGACGTCGCCCGCCGCCACGGTCGGCTCCGCGGCGGCACGGCGGGCTCCTTCCTGCGCTGTGACGACGAAGCCCTGCTCGCCGAGGTGCTCGCCAATCCGGTCGCGGCGGAGTACGACCTGCGGATGATCGCCTCGACCGTCCTGATCAGCTCCGCGCCGCTCGGCGAGGTGATGGAAGGGTTGCGGTCAGCGGGTTTCGCGCCGGCCGCGGAGGGCCCGGACGGCCGGGTGGTCGACATCCGCCCGAGCGGCCGCCGTCTCCCCGCGCGAGCGCGGGCGGCCCGCGCCCGTCCGGGCGAGCAGGCGGTGCTGTCGGAGGATCAAGCCTCGCGGATCGTCTCGAACCTGCGCGCGGGCGACGCGGCTTCGGCCCGGCGACGCGGCTCTTCGGTGAGCGCGCCGACCGGTGGTGGCGCGGACACTTCGGCGACGCTGGAGCTGCTTTCGCTCGCGACCCTGGAACGCCGTGAGGTGTGGATCGGTTTCGTCGACTCGCGCGGCACGGCGAGCCAGCGCGTGGTGCGCCCGGTCCGCGTCGGCGGCGGGGTGCTGGAGGGCACGGACCACGAGCGGTATCCGTTGCACCGCATCACTTCCGCCGCGCTCGTCGAAGACTGAGCTTTCTTTCAGAGGGCGCGCAGGCCCTGCAGCACCCGTTCCATGAACTCGCGCGACGAGCGGTCGCCGAGGATCAGCTCCGTCTGGTGGATCAGCACGAGGCCGAGGTCGGCCATGTCGCCGACCAGCACCTTCACCACGCCCAGCGGCAGGCGCAGGTGCGCGGCGATCTCGGCGACCGAACGGGTGTCCAGGCAGAGGTCGCAGATCCGGCGGTGCTCGATCGACCGGACGCCCCGGTACCGGCGGCCGTCGTCGCTGGTGGAGACGAGCGCCTCGAGCGCCAGGTTGTGGTCGGACCGGGTGCGGCCACCGGTGCGGGCGTACGGGCGGACGCGGGAGCGGGCCGGCTTGGCCGGTGCGTCCACGGCGGGTTGGACGGCCGGTTCGACGGTGGGTTCGACGGTGGGTTCGAAAAGAGGTTCCGCGGCCGGCGCGTACGCGGGCTCGCGGGCCCAATCCTGTTCGGCGGCGTGACTGGTGCGCCCGGTCGGCTCCGGTGCCCAATCCTGTTGCGCGGCAAGGTATTCCGGCTGCACGGGGTCCGGTTCGGACTGCCACTCGGGCTCGTCGGCGGCGTACGAATGCCGGCCGCCGCGGGACTGCCGGTCGTCGGCCGCGTGCGTGCTCCGGCGGGCCGGCTCCGGCTGCTGCCAGTCGTAGTCGGCGGCTTCGGTCTCGGACCAGTCGTGGGCCGCGGCGGCTTCGGACCGTCCGGGCTCGGCGTATTCGGGCTCGGCGTATTCGGGCTCCGCCAAGCGATGCTGGGCGTAACGGCCGGGCTCGGGTTCCGCGGTGTAGGGCTCGTAGGCCGGCGCGGGCCGGTACGCCGAGTCGAGCGGGGCCGAGTGGTAGTCCGTCTCGGCCGCGGTCTGCCGGTGACCCGAGTCGTACGGGGAGCGCTCGTACCCGGTGTCGTAAGCGGCCGAACGGTAACCAGCGGGCGCGGCCTGACCGGAAGGCTCGGCGTCGTAGTAATCCGCGCCGTAGTAACCGGTTTCCTGCGCCGCCGGACCGGCGTCCTCGGCCCAGTGGCCGGATTCCCCGTCGTCCTGCCAGGTGCGGCCTTCGTCGTCGTAGTAGTCCGAAGCGCCGGCCCACTCGTCGGATTCCGGTGCTTCCTGAGGCGCGGCCGGCGGCGGCGGGGTGCTCGGGCGGCGGTGCGGCAGCATCGTCTTCAAGGTGCTCAGCTCGTAGTGGCTGGGCGAGTCGAACGACTCCCGGTCGGTGCCGCGGTGGAGCGCGTCCCAGGCCCCTGTGTCGCTCTCGCCGAATCCGGAGATCTTCATCTACTAACCACGCACCCCGCCCTGGAGCTGGGCGCGCAGTTCCGGCGTGAGCTGCTGGCCGACGCGCTCCACGAGCAGCGTCATCTCGTACGCGACCGTGCCGATGTCGCAGGTCGGCGCGGCCAGCACCGCCAGCGACGAGCCGTCGGAGACCGACATGAGGAACAGGTACCCGCGCTCCATCTCGACCACGGTCTGGTTCACCCCGCCCGCCTCGAAACAGCGGGCGGCTCCGTGGGTGAGGCTGATCAGGCCCGAGGCGACCGCCGAGAGCTGCTCGGCCCGTTCCTGCGGCAGCCCCTCGGAAGGCGCGAGCAGCAGACCGTCGGCCGACACCAGCACCCCGTGCGCGGCACCGGGCACCCGGCGCACGAAGTCCGTGATCAGCCAACCGAACGTGCGCTGGCCCTCTTCCTGGCCGGACACGGTCACTGTCCCTCCTCGCTGCCGCAGCTGCCGATCCCGAAACTCACCGCTCGCCATGATCACGGCCGCCCCGTGAAGATGCCGTTCCCAGCGTATTCACCTGGCCGACGGTGTCGAGTCCCACTGGTCGAAGTGGTGCGCACCGTACGTACTCAGGCGAGTGCGCACCGCGCGGACCCCATCCGGACCACGCCTTCGTGGGTCACCCGGTGGTGGCATCGGCAACCCGTCGCGGAGGGGTGTCCGCGCAGGTCATCGACGTGCCGACCGGCCGGTCCGGCTTGGTCGGCCCCCGGCCGTGGCGAGCCGGGTCCAGTCGACCCGGCTCCGGCCGGATACACCACTCCCCGAAGCGGGTGAAGCCCGTCGAGTTCACTCCAACGGCCGCATCCGACTGGCGGGGGTATTTCGGTCCTAACCCGCCCGCAGAGCCGAGTCGTGCGCGATGGCGTGCTGCACGACGGAGATCAGCACCTGCTTGGCGGAATCCCGCTCCCGCGCGTCGCACGCCATGATCGGCACCGACGGCGAGATCGTCAGCGCGTGCCGCACGTCTTCGATCTGGTGGTGCAGCAACCGGTCGAAACAGTTGATCGCGACGACGTAGGGCAGCTTCCGGTTCTCGAAGAAGTCGATCGAGGGGAACGCGTCGGCCAGCCGCCGCGTGTCCACCAGGACCACCGCCCCGATCGCGCCGACCGCGAGGTCGTCCCACATGAACCAGAACCGGTGCTGGCCCGGCGTCCCGAACACGTACAGGACGAGGTCCGAGTCGAGCGAGATCCGGCCGAAGTCCATGGCGACCGTGGTGGTCGTCTTGTTCGGCGTGGCGGTGGTGTCGTCGTGGCCGACACTCGCCTCGGTCATCATGGCCTCGGTGGTCAGCGGGTCGATCTCCGAGATCGCCCCGACCATCGTCGTCTTGCCCGAACCGAACCCGCCGGCGACCACGATCTTGGCCGACGAGGTCGGACCGGTCACCTGCGGCGCGTTCGCGTCGGAGTCAAATTCTCCGAAGCCCACTGAGCACCCTTTCCATGAACTCGATACTCGGGCGGTCGCCCACTGCCGTGTCGCTGGTCGAGTGCACCAGCACCAGGCCGAGGCCGGCCACGTCACCAATCAGAACTCGCACTACGCCGAGCGGCAGCCGCAGCAGCGCCGCCACCTCGGCCACGGAGCGGGTGTCCAGGCACAGATCGCAGATCGACCGGTGCTCGGGCACGCGCACGCGGTCGAGCACGCGCCCCTGCTCGCTGGTCGAGATCAGCGCCTCGATCGCGAGGTCGTACGTCGGCTTCGTCCGGCCGCGGGTGCGGAAGTAGGGCCGGACCAGACCGGAGGTCTCCACCTCGGTGACCGGCGGCTCGGCCGACGCCTGCATCGGCAGCGCCGCCGCCAGCTCGTTCGACGACGGTCCGGGCGAGCCGTCCTGCTCCGCGCTGAACGCCGCGAACTCGGCGGAGTCGTACAGCGGCCCGCTGGCCCCGCCGAACAGCTCGGCCCCCGGCCCGCCGAGCAGGCGGTCGCGGTAGCCGGGCACGCCCGTGACGTCCGGTCCCTGACCGGCATTGCTGTCGGTCAGCCAGTTCGGCGGCTCCCGCACCGGATCCGAGTCCGACCCCTGGACGCGGCGGGCGCGCCATTCGCGGTCGACCCGGTCGCGGAAGGACTTCCAGTCCTCCCGCCCGTCGTCCCGCTCGCCCCACCCGCCGGTGAAGTCGTCACCGAGCCGGCCATCGCCCCTCAAGCGCCCGTCGTCCACGGTCTGCTCCTGAAGTTCCCGGCCCGCCTAGCGGCGGACCGCCGAGCCCTGCAGTTGCGCGCGCATCTCCGGAGTCAGCTGCTGGCCGACCCGTTCGACGAGCAGGGTCATCTCGTACACCACCAAACCGATGTCGCTCTCCGGCGAGCCCAGCACCGCGAGGCACGAGCCGTCGGAAACCGACATCAGGAACAGGAAGCCATTGGCCATTTCGACCACGGTCTGCGCGACCGGGCCGCCTTCGAACACCTTCGCCGCTCCGCGCGCCAGGCTGGTCAGCCCGGACGCGACCGCCGCCAGCTGGTCGGCCCGGTCCTTCGGCAGGCCGCGCGAGGCGGCCAGCAGGAGCCCGTCCGCCGAGACGACGACCGCGTGGGCCGCACCCGGCACCCGGTGCACGAAGTCCGTGATCAGCCACGCGAAGCTACCCGCCGCGCCGCCTGCCGCCCTGCCGTTCGGCTGCGCCGAGCCGCCTCCCGGCTGCACTGCACCCGCCCGTGTCACTGTCGCTCCTCACTGCTGTCGCTCAAGTACCCGGATCCACTCACCGGAACACCGTCCTCGCCGAGCCTGTCGTCGGCCGGTCGGTCCTTCAATGCGTGCCTCCCGGAGGTGTACCCACGCTGGAAGCTTGCCATCCTGCTGCGAGCCGCGGAGGCCGAGCGGGTCATCGCACCCGTTCCGGGCAGCCCGGAGGTCGCGTCGGTGAAGGAATTGTGCGGCTCGGAGGATTCCGAGGGACTGCCGATCGAGCCCGGGACCAGGTACGCGTTCGGGACGCGCTTGGGCAACCCGGCCGTCGTCACCTCCTCGTTCTTGGTCTCGAGCAACGACTGCGCGGCCTGCCAGCCCTCGTCGGAGGCGCTGCTCCAGCTTTCGTCCGAGCCGTCGTCGGAACCAGGGTAGAGCGGCGTCGCTTCGATCGGTTCCTCCTGACGGGGCTCGTGCGTGCCGTTGCTGCTCTCCGCCGGGGCCGGGGCGGTGGTCCGTTCCGGCTCCGCGGGCGTCTCGGCCTTCGACGGCATGGCCGTGAGGTCCTCGGCCAAACCGGGCTCGCCGTCGCCCCCGTCGCTGCCTTCGCTGAACCACCGCGAGAGCACCGACTGGTAGATCGGCAGCCGCCGGGTGGGCACGTCGTCCTCGAGGGCCGAAGAGCTGTCGTCGGCGACGGGCTCGGCCCGCTGGGGCTCCTCCGGCGCGAGGTACTTCGGCTCGCGCTTCGGCAGCACCAGCGGCGGGAACTCCGTCTCCGCCAGGCTCGCACCGTCCCCGTTGGGCTGCTGGGTGAGCGGCGCCAGATCTTCCGCGGTCGGCCACGCCGGGCTCTCCGGGACCGGCATCTCCGGGCTGAGGAACGGCCCGGCGGCGCGGTTGCCCGCGACCAGGTCGTCGAGGCTGATCGGCTGGTCGAGGGGGACCAGGCCGCCGTTCGACGGGGCCGGCGCCGCGGGCGGCGGCGGTGGGGCCGAAGGGGGCGGCGGAGTGGCTTCGGGCCCGCGCTCGAGCGGCCGGTTGACCGGCGGGAAGCTCGGGTGCGACACCTCGCTGCGGTTGACCGGCGGCGGCGTGTGCCGCGGCGGCGGGGTGGCCACGCGGATCTGGGTGAGCAGCTCGGCCGGCACCACGACCCGGGCGATGACGCCGCCCTCGATGTCCTCGTTCTCGCGCAGCCGCACCTCGATGCCGTGGCGCTGGGCCAGGCGGGCGACCACGTACAGGCCCATCCGGCGGGTCACCGACACGTCCAGGTCCGGCGGGTCGGCCAGCCGCTG
Source organism: Amycolatopsis saalfeldensis (assembly GCF_900110575.1). Classification (GTDB taxonomy): domain Bacteria; phylum Actinomycetota; class Actinomycetes; order Mycobacteriales; family Pseudonocardiaceae; genus Amycolatopsis; species Amycolatopsis saalfeldensis. The sequence goes on along the minus strand of NZ_FOEF01000005.1, from coordinate 225,361 downwards.
GTTGATCTCGGCGAGCCGGTCGTCGCCCATGCCCACGCCGTGGTCGGTGACCTGGATGGCCAGCGCCTTCTTGCGGGTGATGACGGCGCGGACGGTGACCTTCGTCTCCGGCTCGGAGAAGTAGGTCGCGTTGTCGAGCAGCTCCGCGAGCACGTGCACGAGGTCGTGGATGGCGAGGCCCTGCACCGCGACCTCGGGCACGATCCCGACCTCGATGCGCGCGTACTGCTCGATCTCCGAGACCGCGGCACCGATCACGTCCGCGGCCGGCACCGGCTTGGGCACGGACTTCGCCAGCCCGGCGCCCGAGAGCACCAGCAGCGACTCGCCGTTCCGGCGCAGCCGAGTGGCGAGGTGGTCGAGCTCGAACAGGCTGGCCAAGTGGTCCGGGTCCTGCTCGTCGGCCTCCAGCCGGTCGATCACGCCCAGCTGGCGCTCCACCAGCCGCTGCGAGCGGCGGGAGAGGTTCACGAAGATGCCGTTGACGTTCTCGCGCAGCAGTGCCTGTTCGGCGGCCATCTTGACGGCCTGCTCGTGGACCACGTCGAACGAGCGCGCCACCTCGCCGATCTCGTCGCGGGAGGTGACCGGCACCGGGGCGACCGCCTTCTTCGAGGCGTTGACCGGGTCCGGGTCGTCCAGGATGGACTGCACCGTCTCCGGCAGCCGGGTGTAGGCGACGTCCAGCGCCGTCGTCCGCAGCACCCGGAGCGGGCGCAGCATCAGGCGGGCGATCACGAGCATCAGGATCAGGGCCGCGATCAGCGCGGCGAGCACGACCGCGCCGCCGATCCAAGCCGACCGCACGGCGTTGGAGGCCAGGCCGTCGGCCTGCGAGCGGAGCTGGGACAGCAGGCTGCTCTCCACCGCGTGCAGCTTGTCCGCCGCCACGGTGCTGTCCTGGCCGAGCTCGGTGGGGTTGATGTTGAGCGGCGCGCCCTGCTGCGCGAAGGAGAACGACGAGGTCTGGATCCGGCGCCGGTCGTCGACCTCCGGGCCCGAAACGGTGTCGTTGTACAGCTGGACCTGGTCGTCGGTGGCGTTCGCGAGGAACGCCGCGACCGACGCGTCACCACTGGCCTCCGAGGCCCGCGCCTCGTCGAGCAGGTCGCCGGGGAATCCGTCGCGGAAGGCCGCGATCTGCAGCGCCGCGTCACCGCGGACGATGAACTCCTTGGCCTCGCTGATCGACTGCGTGCTGTTGCCCAGGCGCAGCAGGTCCCGGTCGGTGACCGCGGTGGTCACCTCGCGGCCCAGCTGGATGAGCGAGTCGAGGATGGACGAATAGGTGTCCAGCACCGCAACATCCGAATAAGAAGAGGTGCTGATCGCCGCGCGCAGCGGCTGCAGCGCGTCGAGGCGCTGGAGGCCGCGCGCGTACCGGTCGCTGGTGGCCTGGGTGTCGGTGTTCAGCGTGACCACGGCGTTGCGCAGGTCGTCGACGTCACGGTCGACCTTCGCCATCTGCGCGTCCAGGCCGGTCTGGCGGAGCGAGTCGCCGGAGGAGAGCCGGGCGACGGCGAGCGCGCGCTCGCCCTGCAGGTCGTGGACCACGGTGGTGACCTTGACCGCGAAGGCGACCTGGTCGGCCGTGTGGCCGAACTGCACCGTCTGCTGGATGTCGTCCACCACGCGCAGGGAGCCCAGCACCAGCGCGGTCAGCGTCGGGATGATCAGGATCAGGGCGAGCTTCGACCTCAGCCGCCAGTTGCCCAGCGCAAAGACCGAGCCCTTCCGCGCGGGAGCCACTGCCCCGCCTTCGCTCGCGGAGGCCCCTCCCGACCCCGCGGTGTCTTCGTCCGGCACCGCCGCACCACCATCGTTGTCCGGCCCCGAAGGACCCTGTGAATTGAAGCCTGCCGAGCCCGGGACCACTATCCGCACACTCCCGGCAGGCGGCCCGGCTCTCCGAGGGGTCGGAGCGCCGGACATGACCGCGTCATTACACCCTTACGAGTGAGAAGATCGACTTCCAGGTGCGGTTCACCGCACCTCCCGGCGCGGAATCGGTTCAGCACTTGCATGACGTTCGTTCCCCGCACTGGTCGATCACTGGTCCGTTCGGCCTAAGCCACAAGGTCGCCGACTGGCAACGGCCCGCGCAGAATGCCTCTTGACGAGGCAAACTCTCACTACATCGGTGGTCCATACCTCACTCTGCCGGAGCAGAGGGTAGCGAACGACTGGCCGATTTGTAACCCTCTTGACAGCCGCATGGGAGCACCCGTACAGCCGATCAAGACCAATCGGGCAGCACCATGATGGGCCAGATCGGGCACACGCAGGGACCTTCGATCACCTGTACGAGTGACTGAAACCACTCGGGCAACGTTTTTGACCACCCATTGTGATCGCAAGATCGCTTCTCTACAGTAGCCGCGTGACTCCGGACAATGAGCCACACTCCAACCCACTGGTCAGCCACACGTGACCTCATTTCCAAGGAGCGGCCTTGTTTGATTCAGCCGGGAGCAGCCAGCCGAGACTCGGGCGGCGCGGCTTTCTCTCGCTCGCCATGGCCGGCGGCGTCGCACTGACCGCGAGCGGCTGCGGCCTGCTCGGCGGCTCGGACGACTCGGGCAGCACGAACACCGGCTCCGGTCTGGAGAAGCCGAAGATCAAGGTGTCGATCATGCCGACGATCGACGTGGCCCCGTTCCACCTCGCGGTGCAGAACGGCTACTTCAAGGCCGAGGGCCTCGAGGTCGAGACCGTTGACGCCGCCAGTGGTGACGCCTCCCTGCAGAAGCTCCAGTCCGGCGAGGTCGACATCGCCTACTCCAGCTACACCCCGTTCTTCGTCGCGAAGAGCAAGGCCAACGCCGACATCAAGTTCGTGTCGGACGCCTCGTCGGCCGGCCCGAAGAGCACCGAGATCGTCGCGATGCCCGGCGGCGTCGTGAAGAACGTGCACGACCTGGCCGGCAAGCGGATCGCCATCACCGCGCAGAACACGATCTGCGACACGCTGACCAAGTCGGTCATGCGCGACAACGGCGTGGACTTCACCGGCATCAAGTGGGTCTCGATGGGCTTCCCGCTGATCGGCGGCGCGGTCAAGCGCGGCGACGTGGACGCGGGCTTCCTGACCGAGCCGTTCATCACGAGCTCGGCCAAGACCAACGGCACGGTGCCGATCGTCGACACCGCTTCCGGCGCCACCCAGGACTTCCCGACCGCGGGCTACGGCTCCCTGGGCAAGTTCACTTCGGCGAACCCGAAGACCGTGGCGGCCTTCCAGCGCGCGATGCTGCGCGCCACCAAGGAATCGGCGGACCGCTCGAAGATCGAGCCGCTGATGGTGCAGTTCTCCAAGGTCGACCAGGCCACCGCCTCGCTGACCGCGCTGCTCACCTTCCAGTCCACTTTGGACGCGCGGCGCCTGCAGCGCGTCCCGGACCTGATGCAGCAGTTCGGCACCATCCCCAGCAAGATCGACGTGGCCTCGATGATCGTGCCGCAGGCGAGCGCATCCTGACGTGAGGATCGTCCGCAATCTGGTCGGCCTGCTCGGCTTTCTCCTGCTCTGGGAGGTAGTCGTGCGGGCCGGCCTGGTCAATCAGAACGACCTCCCCCCGCCGACCGTCGTGTTCGCCCGGCTCGGCGAACTGCTCGGCGACACCGAGTTCGTCCGCGACGTCATCGCGTCGGTGCTGGCCTGGGCGATCGCGCTGGTCATCTCGATCGCCATCGCGGTCCCCGCGGGCCTGCTGCTCGGCAGCATCGGCTGGCTGCGCGACGCGACGAGGGTGGTCGTCGAGTTCCTCCGGCCCATCCCGTCCGTGGCGCTGATCCCCCTGGTGCTGATCCTGATCGGCGGCGGGCCCGAGTCGAAGATCGCCCTCGCCGTGTACGCGGCGGTGTGGCCCATTCTCTTCAACACCATCTACGCACTGTCCGAAATGGACCCGCTGCTGACCGAGACCGCGCGGACGTACGGCACGCCGAAGTCCCGGATCCTCACGTCCGTCGCGCTGCCGCACGCGGCGCCGTTCGTGTTCACCGGCATCCGGATGTCCGCGGCGATCTCCCTGATCCTGGTGATCAGCACCGAGTTCCTGGCCGGCGCCAAGCTCGGCATCGGGCAGTTCATCCTCGAGGCGTCCTCGGGCGAGAACCGGATGGACCTGGTGCTCGCGGGCACCGTGGTCGCCGGTGTGCTGGGCTTCCTGGTGAACGAGGGGCTGGAGCGGCTGGGCCGGCGGCTCTTCCGCTGGAGCACCGCCGACGAGGGGGCCGCCGCATGACCGTCGTCGAAAAGCCTTCGGTGCTCACGGCCCGGGGCCGCGTCGGCCGGGGGCTGAGCGGGTTCGCCCGCAAGTGGCTGGTGCTCGTGGTGCTCGTGGTCCTCTGGGAGATCGCGACGCGGCTGAGCCAGAACGTGTTCTTCCCACCGCCCAGCAAGATCGCTGTCGCGGCGGCGAAGCTGTGGTTCTCGGGCCCGGCTTCGCACATCTTCCTCGGCGACGCGGTGTTCGACCACGTCGTGCCCAGCCTCGAGCGGGTGCTCGGCGGCTGGCTGATCTCGGTCGTGATCGGCGTCGCGCTCGGCGTCGCGCTCGGCCGCTCGCGCACCGGGATGGACTACGTGGGGCCGCTGTTCGCGTTCTTCCGCGCGATCCCGCCGCCCGCGCTGGTGCCGGTGTTCATCGTGCTGTTCCACATCGGACCCGGCATGCAGGTCGCCACCATCATCTTCGGCTCGCTGTGGCCGATCGTGCTCAACACGGTCGACGGCGCGCGCTCGGTGGACAAGGTGAAGGCCGAGACCGCCCGCGCGTTCCGCACGCCCCGCCGGTACTGGATCGGGCTCGTGGTGCTGCCCGCGGCGCTGCCGAAGATCTTCGCCGGCCTGCGGCTTTCGCTGTCGATCGCGCTGATCCTGATGGCGATCTCCGAGCTGGTGGGCGCGCTCAACGGCATCGGCTACGCGCTGCTGTTCGCCCAGCGCTCCTACGACCTCGACCAGATGTGGGCGTGGATCGTGCTGCTGGGCATCCTGGGTTACGGGTTCAACGCGGCCCTGCTCGCCGTCGAGCGGCGGGTGCTCGCGTGGCAGCCCGGCCGTCACTAGGTTCCGGAAGGTAGTTGCAGAAATGTCGACCATGCTCGAGGTCTCCGGCCTCAGCCACCGCTACGGCACCGGCGACCAGGCGCACACCGCCGTGAACGAGCTGTCGTTCACGGTCGAGGCCGGCCAGCTGGCGTGCATCGTGGGCCCGTCGGGCTGCGGCAAGTCGACGCTGCTGCGGGCGATCGCCGGGCTGCTCCCGCCGACGTCCGGCACCGTGAGCCTGCACGGCGACCGGGTCGACGGCGTGCCCGACGATCTGGCCGTGGTGTTCCAGGACTACAGCCGCTCGCTCTTCCCGTGGCTGACCGTGGCGAAGAACGTCGAGTTCCCCCTGCGCTGGGGCAAGCTGAGCAAGGCGGAGCGGCGCGCCCAGGCCGCGTCGGCGCTGGACGCGGTCGGCCTTTCCGGCGTCGGCGGCAAGTTCCCGTGGCAGCTCTCGGGCGGCATGCAGCAGCGGGTGTCCATCGCGCGCGCGTTGGCGAGCCGCCCGGCGCTGCTGATCATGGACGAGCCGTTCGCCTCCGTCGACGCGCAGACCCGGTTCGAGCTGGAGGACCTGCTGCGCCGCGTGCAGGCCCAGCAGGGCACCACCGTCCTGCTGGTCACGCACGACATCGACGAGAGCGTTTACCTGGGCGACCGGGTGCTGGTGCTGTCGAAGTCGCCGGCGCGGATCGTCGCGGACCTGCCCGTCGGCCTGCCTGCGTCACGCGACCAGATCACCACCCGCGAGTCGGCCGAGTTCGTCGCCCTGCGCGGCGAGGTGGCCCGCCTGCTGCACGGCAGCCCGGCGCAGGCCGCGGCCGCGGACGCCGCCGAGTGGGAGCTGGCCTCGGCCGCCGAGAAGACCGAGAAAGCCGTCACCGAGGACATGCAAAGCTCGTGAGTGTTCCGGCCGGTTGGAACCGGCTGGAACACTCACGAGGCTTCAGGCCTTGGCCCGCGAGTCGTGGCCCGTCTCGTCCGGGCTGATCTCCGGCAGGGTCCGCACGCCGAGCACGTTCGCGCCGACCAGCTTGCGCGTGGCCAGGTTGCCCATCGGCATGAAGGTGCTCGCCTGCACGTCCCGCCACATGCGCTCGAACGGCAGCGCCTTGGTGTAGGACATGCCGCCCAGCACGTCCACGAGCCGCTGCATCACCTGCACCGCGTTGTTGGCGGCCACGTACTTCACCATCGAGCAGCGCGCGACGCCGTCCTGCACGTCACCGGTGAACAGGCGGCGGCTGGTCACCTCTTCGGCGTGGCGGTAGATCAGCGCACGCGAGGCCTCGATCAGGATCTGGCACTCCCCGATCACGTCCTGCAGCACCGGGTCGCCGGTCTTTCCCCGCTGCCGCAACGACTTCACGGTCCAGTCGAGCGCGCCCGCCGCGATTCCCGTGTAGACGGCCGAGAAGGCGGGCATCGCCCACGCCCACACGGTTTCCAGCACCCGCGCGTCGAGGTGCTTGACCGGCAGCGAGTGCACCACGGCCGCGTCCTCGACGAACACCTTGTCCAGCTCGACGTCGTTGCTCTGGGTGCCGCGCATGCCCATCGTGTTCCACGTCGGGTGGATCGTGACGCCGGGCTGGTCCAGCGCGATCTGGCAGAGCAGCAGCCGCGGTCCGCCGTCGGCGTCCTCGTAGCGCGCGGTCGTCGAGCAGTGCGTGGCGACGGCCGAGTTGGTCGCGAAGCTCTTGCGGCCGGTCAGCTCGAAGCCGCCGTCGACCTTCACCGCGGACGTCTTCGAGTCCGTGATGTCGTTGCGCAGACCGGTTTCGCTGGTGATCGACGCCCAGACCAGGTCGCCCTCGCGGGCCTTCACCAGCATCTCGGCCAGTCTCGGCGCCTTCGTCCGCCGCCAGACGCTGGCCCACTGCCCCAGCGGCGAGAGGTGCATGGTGAACGCCAGCGCGGTGGCGCCGTCGCCCATCGCCAGCCGTTCCAGCACCGGCAGGATCTCCGGCAGCCCGGCGCCGAAGCCGCCCAGCTCCTCGGGCACCGAAAGCCGCAGGAAACCCGCTTCCCTCAGGTCTTCGTAGTTCTCGTGGGGGAAGGTGTTCTCGCGGTCGTGGACGGCGGCGCGCTCGGCGAACACGTCCGCGAGCTTTCCGGCCTGGTCGACGAGTTCCTGCTGTCCGGGAGTGAGTAGAGGCTGCACCCGGACATCCAAACAGCGTCACCCGGTCGGGTCAATGCGGCCCGGCCCCGGGAAAGCGGGCTCAGTAGATGGTCTGCGGGTTCGGGTCCACCTTGACGTGCACCAGGCTCGGCCCGGCCGAGGCCAGCGCGGCGGCGAGCGCGGGGCGCAGTTCGCCGGGCTGCTCGACCGTGCTGGCCGTGCAGCCCATGCTCCGGGCCAGCTGCGCGAAGTCGATGCCGCCCAGCTCGGTGCCCGGCATCTTCCGCCCGCCCGCGTTCTCGCCGAGGATGCGCACGGCGGCGTACTGCGCGTTGTCCAGGATCACGAAGGTGACCGGCACGTGCTCGCGCGCGGCCGTCCACAGTGCCTGCACGCAGTACATGCTGGAGCCGTCGCCGAGCACCGCGACCACCTTGCGGTCCGGGCGCCCCATGGCCGCGCCCACCGCCGCGGGCAGGCCGTAGCCGAGGGTGCCGCTGGCGACGGTCAGGAAACCCGTGTCGGTGGCGGTGATCGGCAGGTGATCGTGCATGCTGCTGCGGTGGCTCGGCGTCTCTTCGACGACAATGGTGTTGTCCGGCAACAGATCCGCGACCACCGAGTAGGCGTAGTCCGGTGAGATCGGCGTGACCTCGGCCGGTTTGGCCCGCCTCGGGGCGCGCGGCGCGACCGTGCGCCCGGCCGGCCGGACCCGCTCCGCCAGCGCGCGGATGGCGAGCTTCGACGTCGAGCGGATCCCGGTGCCGATCGCGACGCGCGCGAGGACCTGCTCGTCGTCGCTGATCACGTGCATCGGCGGCAGCGCGGTTTCGGGCTCGCCGCGGTAGATGTGGTAGGTGAACGCGGGCGCGCCCAGCACCACCACCAGATCGTGGGCCTCGAGCGCGTCGGCCACCGCGCGCCGCTCCGGGCGCAGGAAGCCGAGGAACAGCTCGTGGTCCTCGGGGAACGAGCAGCGGGACGACATCGGCGCGACCCACACGCCGGCGCCCAGCTTCTCGGCCAGTGCCACCAGCTCCGGCACCGCGCCTTCGGCGTCCACGCTCGCGCCGACCACCAGCGCGGGCCGCTCGGCGCCGTCGAGCGCCGCGGCGAGTTCGGCCAGCGCGTCCGGATCGGGCGCGAAACCGGGCACCCGGTGCCCGGACGGCAGCGGCATGGTCGCCTCGCGGTCCCAGTCGTCCACCGGGACCGAGACGAACACCGGACCCTGCGGCGCCTGGGTCGCGACGTGGTGGGCCCGCGCGATCGCCGCGGGCACGTCCTCGGCCCTGGCCGGCTCGATGCTCCACTTCACGTACGGCTTGGGGAAGTCCACCGCCTGCACCGCCCCGAGGAACGGCTCGTCCGGCAGCAGCGACCGCGTCTGCTGGCCCGCCAGCACGATCAGCGGCGACCGGTTGCGGAACGCGGTGAACACGTGCCCGAGCGAATGGCCCACCCCGCCCGCCGAGTGCAGGTTGACCAGCACCGGCTTGCGGGTGGCCTGCGCGTAGCCGTCCGCCATCGCGACCACGGCCGACTCCTGCAGCCCGAGCACGTAGGTGAAGTCGTCGGGCCAGTCGGTGAGGAACGCGACCTCGGTGGTGCCGGGGTTGCCGAACACGGTGGTCAGGCCGAGGTTCCGGAGCAGCTCGCGAGTGGCGTCCCGGACGGTGCGATTTCCCATGGCCCCCACGCTATCCCGGCTCCGGCCCGGGTTGAACCACGCCCGGCAAAACGGACCGAAGGCCCCTCTCCCACGGGGAAAGGGGCCCTCGGCGCAACCGGGGTGGGTCAGCCGATCAGGCCCGAGAGCCCGGTGCCCTTGAAGGAGCCCCAGCCGGTGACCTGGTCGTAGCCCGTGCCGGCGGTGAAGCCGGTGGTGCCGTTGAGGCTGTTGTTGCCGGTGGTGACGTCGTGGAAGCCGGTGCCGTACGAACTGCCGTTGCCGATGCTGTAGAAGGTCGGGTTCAGGTTGCCGAGGCCGCCGCCGTGGACCTGGTTCTGCAGCGTGGCGAAGCCCGCCCACAGCGGGGCCGCGCCCGAGGTGCCCCAGACGTTGCCGGTGCTGCCCCCGCTGACGATCGTGTAGGCCGAGCCCATGGCCGCGTCACCCGCGACGTCCGGGACCTTGCGCTTCGTGGTGCTCTGCTTCGACTGCCAGGACGGGGCGCTGAACACGGTCGAGATGCCGCCGCCGCCCGCGCCGTTCGAGCCGTCGTTCCAGGCCTTCTCGCTGCTGTAGCCGTTGGACGAGGTGACCGTCAGCTGGGTGCCGCCGACGCCGGAGACGTTCGGGCTGGACGCCGGGAAGTCGACGGCCTTCGAGTAGCTGCCGGTCTGGCGGGCGCAGTCGGTGGTGCCGTCGTCACCCGCGGCGGCGAAGTAGCTGATGCCCTCCGCGGTGCCGGTCGAGATCGCGCTGTTCACGCTGTTGGCCGCCGAGGAGCCCTCGGCCGCCTCGCACGAGCCCCACGAGATGGAGACGACCTTGACCTTCGCGTCGGAGGCGATCTTCTGGTACATCGCCAGCTCGCCGGCGTTGCTGTTCGGGGCCTCGTACACGTAGTCGTTGGCCGCGGCGGCCAGCGCGTGCACGACCTCGATGTCCAGGTCGACCTCGACCTCGCCCTGGCCGGGGCTCGAGTCGTAGTTGGCGCCGCTCACCGAGACCGTCGAGACGCTGCCGGCCTGCAGGCCGTACTTCGTGTCGTAGCTGGTGATGTCCGCCTTCTTGTACCCGTCGAACTCCACGAAGCCGACGTTCACGCCCGCGCCGGTGGCCGAGAGGCCGCTGGTGCCGTAGGCGCTCTTGAGGATGGGCGGCGTCACGGCCTTGACCACGTGCGGCGCCGCGGTGGTGGCCGAGTGCTGCTTCACGGCGTGGTTGTCGAGGCCGACGACCGAGCCGACCACCGACGAGACGGAGGCAGGTAACGACGGGGCCGAGTCGTTGGCAAAAAACTTACGGCCGGTGATCTTGTCCAGATAATTGCCGATCCGCGTGTGGAACGTGGATTCCAGCTGCGCGGCCGAACCGGTGAACGTGATCGCCTGACGGTTGCCGGAAACCTCGATTCCGGACGCGCCGTTTTGTTTCAGAAATGCAACGGCCTTGTTCACGTCGGCCTGTGTTGGGCCGAATGCAGTATTGAACTGAGCGGGCGTGAGGAAGTGGTGGTATTGGGGCGAGGCGGGGTTCTGGACGTCGGAGAGGAACTGGTCCAGCGCCTGCTGGTTGTGGAGCTTCAGTGACAGCGCCGCGGGGATCTGCTGATCGGCTCCGACGTCGCCGGTGCGGTCGCTCTGGGTCAGCGGGGCGGCGTTGGCAGCCATCGTGACCAGCGGGTCCGCGTTGGCGGCGGGGGCCAGGGAAAGGCACAGCAAGGCCGGCAGCGGTACCGCTGCGGCGACGAGCTTGCGCAAGCGCATGGCAATTCCTCTCAAACGGTGGGGGACCGCGCCGGAACACACTCAGGGCCCCGTGCTCCGACGGCAGAGGAAGCTTAAGAAATTCGTAAGCCGTCAAGGAACCTACTTTTGTCTGACCTTTTCTTGTTCCGTTTATGTGCCACCGCTGCAATTTCCGGCGCTTTTGACCGGATATGTCGCAGTTGCCCGGCTTGCCGGGCACGCCTGACCGAGATGGACATCCCGGTCAGGAAGGAGGACTCTTGCTGAACGCGATCACCGAGTCGAACCCCGGGGCGGCACTGGATGTCCACCGACGAGCGCCCGCCCGCGCCGCGTCTGGACGCCCGTCTGGTCGCGGCCGCGATCGAGGGCGACCGGACGGCAGTGGACCGGCTGCTCGCCGACCTTCGCCCGCTGGTGCTGCGCTACTGCCGCGGACGGCTCGGCAGCAGCTTCGGCGCCGAGGACTGCGCGCAGGAGACGTTGATGGCGGTGCTGCTCGCGCTGCCGCGCTACCGCTACGAGACCGACAGCTTCCTCTCGTTCGTCTTCGGCATCGCCGCGCACAAGGTCGCCGACGCATACCGGCGCCAGAGCCGTGACCTGTCCGAGCCGTTCGCCGATCCCGGCGACACCCGTGCCGGAAGCTCACTGGCCGCACCGGACGAATACGCGCGCACCGACGCGCGCCTCCAGATCGGGGAGCTGCTCAGCCATCTGCCGCCGCTGCACCGGGACCTGCTGACGTTGCGGGTGGTCCTCGGCTTCACCGCCGAAGAGACCGCGGAGGCGCTGGGCCTGCCGAGCGCCGTCGCCGTGCGCGTCGCCCAGCATCGGTCGCTGTCCAAGCTGCGGCAGCTGATGAACGCCAAGGCGGCGAATCAGTCCGAGTGAACGGCTTTGGTCCCGGGCCCGGCTGGGCCCAGAGTGCGCGGCTCCCGTTTGGCCAGCAGGGCGCGCACGCCGGTCAGCGGACGCTTCACGGGCGTGGCCGGATCACGGCGCCCGGCCTCGGCCGGGAGCCCGAAATGAATGCGCACGCCCATGGCGCGCCTCCTGCACCTGCGATCGGACGTTGCTGCCGCCGGGGGTCAGGGACGGGAGACTTCAAACGATAGCCGCGCGCGGACGCTACGGCGGCCATCGATCGGGGTGTGGTGGTGAAGTCCAGCCCACCGGGCGAACCGGTTCTCACCGGATGGACAACCCGGCCTTCAGCGTCCGGCCGGTCGCTCGAACAGCTCGCGCACCGTCGCCGACCGGGCGACGACGTCGCCGGCCACCGCGCTCAGCTTCCGGTTGTGGCTGCGCGCGTATCGGCGCAGCACGGCGAAGGCCTGGTCCAGCTCCAGCGAGAGCCGCTCGGCGACGAACCCCTTGGCCTGCTCGATGATCACCCGGCTGGACAGCGCCGTCTGCAGCTGCTCGACCAGGACCTCGTGGTGCCGGATCATGCGGGCCTGCAGCAGCCCGATCGTCGCGACGTCGACCATCGCGCGGGCGGCCCGCAGATCCCCGGCACCCAGCTCGCCCGGCGCCGAGGAGAACAGGTTCAGCACCCCGATCACCTCCGACCGCAGGCGCACCGGCAGGGCGTGCACCGCGCGGAAACCGTGGTCCGCGGCGGCCGCGGCGAACTTCGGCCACTCCCCCGACAGCGCCGCCAGGTCGGCGTTCGTCACCTCGCGGCGGAGCCGGTACGCGTCCAGGCAGGGCCCCTCGTCCCCTTGCAGCTGGAACAGCTCCAGCAGCCGGACCTCCTCGTCCGAGCTGGCCACGAGCTGCAGCTCCCCCGCCGCGTTCGCGAGCAGCAGACCGGCCGCGTCGACGTTCAGCAACTCGACGCAGCGGCCGGACAGCAGGTGCAGGAACTCGATGACGTCGAAGTCGTCGATCAACGTGTCGGCCAGTTCGACGAACGTCTCCAGGAGCCGCCCTTCGGTCAAGCCGGCCACCTCCCGTGACTTGTTCGCCCGCCGGAAACCCCGCCGCTGACTGTAGAGCAATCCGGCCGTTGTCAGGTCACGCTTTGACCAGGTCAGCCCATTGGCGCACCGCGTCCACGTCCACAGTGGACTGCCAGCCGCCGGGACGGACCGCGCTGCCGACGTGGAACCCGCGCACCCCGCCCGCGCGCAGCAAGTGCACCTGCTGGGCGCGCAGGCCGCCGCCGACCAGCAGCGCCGGGCCGTCTTCGCGGCGCGCGAGCCGCTGCAGCACGGACAGGCCGCTCCCGACCCCGGCCGGGTGGCCCGCCGCCAGCACGGTGTCGCAGCCCAGCTCGGCCAGCACGCCGAACGCCGCGATCGGGTCGCGCGAACGGTCGATCGCGCGGTGGAATGTCCAGGCCAGGCCGTCCAGCTCCTTCAGCAGCGAGCGGCAGGCCTCGGCGTCGACCTCGTTGTCCTCGGTCAGGAAGCCGAACACGAACTCGCGTGCGCCGGCCTCCACCAGCTTCGCCGCGTCGGCCCGCAGCGCGTCGAGGTCACCGGCGGCGAAGGAGTTGGCGCCCCGCAGCATGACCCGCACGGGCAGGTCGGTCGCGGCGAGCACTTCGCGCACCGTCGCCGCCGAGGGGGTGAGCCCGTCGCTCGCCATGTCGGCGACCAGTTCGAGACGGTCCGCCCCGCCCTCCTGCGCGCGCTGCGCGTCCTCGGCGCCCAGCGCGATCACTTCCAGCAGGGCGGTCTTCGAGCTCATGCGTCGTCCGTTCAATCAGGGTGCGTGGTGTCGTCCCCCCGCGCGTGGCGACCGCGGCGGAACCCGCCTTGAAGGCTCGTCATCCGCTCGCGCACCGCTTCGGGGGAAAGCGAGAGTATCGGCCGCTGCTCCGGCACCAGCCCGGGGCCGTCCTCGACGTCGGAAACCCGCAGGAAGGGCCAGGTGTCCTCGGCGCCGTCCTCCTGCTCGAGCTCGTCGGGCGTCGGCCACTGCGGGTCCGCGTCCGGCTCCTCCGTCGGGTACGGCGGCTCATCGGCCGGGTACGCGGGCTCCTCGAACGCCGAGAACTCGGTTTCCGGGTACTCGGCTTCCAGATACCCGGGCTCGGGGGGTTCGGGCTCGGCGGCCGGGTATTCCGGCTCCGGGTCGGCGACCGGGAACGCCAGCTGCTCCGGCACCGCCATGGCGTGCCGCGGCGGCTCGGCCTCGGCGCGGGGCGTCTCGTGTCCCGGGGCGATCGGGAGCGGTTCCGGGGGTGTGGGCGCCGGGGCGTCCGGGGACGAGGACACGGCGTCGAACCAGCGCGAAAGCACGTCGCGGTAGGCGGGCATGCGCTCGGTGGGCGCGTCGAACTCCAGGTGCGAGCGCTGTTCCGCGGCCGGCGGCCACGGCGGGCTGCTCTCCACCACCGGCGCGCGCCGCGGCGGCCCGGGCTCCAGCACCGGCGTGAGCAGCACGTCGTCGGCCGGCTCGTCCGGCACCGGCTCGGCCACCGGGGTCAGCGGCGCGAGCGGGGCCAGCAGCTCCGGCATGGGCTCCGGCTCGGGCGAAGGCTCGGGTTCGGCCGAGACCGAGGCCGGTGCGGGCACCGGGGCTTCGGTGATCAGCGCGGCCGGCACCAGCACCGTCGCGCGCAGGCCGGTGCCCTCGGCCGGATGCAGGCGGACCTCGATCTCGTGGCGCACCGCGAGCGTCGCCACCACGTACAGGCCCATCCGGCGGGAGACCTCGACGTCGACGTCCGGCGGGTCGGCCAGCCGCGCGTTCGTGCGGTCGATCTCGGCCTGCGGCATGCCGGCGCCGCGGTCGGTGATGTCGATCCGCCAGGCCCCGTCCGCCGTCCGGGCGCTTTCGACGGTGACGATGGTGCGCTCGTCGGAATAGCGCGTCGCGTTCTCGAGCAGCTCCGACACCACGTGCACGAGGTCGTTCACGGCCTCGCCGCGCACCGCGAGCGCCGGGCCGGGGCCGAGCTCGATCCGCTGGTAGTGCTCGACCTCGCTGAGCGCGGCGCCGATGATCTCGTCCGCGACCACCGCGCCGGTGTCCTCGCGCACCAGGTCGGTGCCCGAGAGCACCAGCAGGTTCTCGCTGTTGCGCCGCATCCGCGTGGCCAGGTGGTCGAGTTCGAACAGGCCCGCGAGCGTGTCCGGGTCCTGCTCGTCCGCCTCCATCCGGTCGAGCACGGACAGCTGCCGCTCGACGAGGTCCTGGCTGCGCTGCGAGAGGTTGACGAACATCGCGTTCACGTTTTCGCGCAGCAGCGCCTGCTCGGCAGCGAGCCGCACCGCCTCGCCGTGCACCTGGTCGAAGGCCCGAGCGACCTGCCCGACCTCTTCGCGCGTGAACACCGGCACGGGTGCGACGGCCGCGCGGTGCCGCATCTTCTCCGGCGCCGGGTCCGGGTCGGTGAGCAGCCGCTGGACGGCCTCGGGCAGCCGGTGGTCGGCGACCTCCAGCGCGGTCCGCCGCAGCACGCGCAGCGGCCGCAGCAGCGAGCGGGCGATGACCACCGACAGCACGCCGGCCACCAGCAGCACGGCCAGGACGATGCCGCCGTCCCAGATCGTCGACGTGCGGGCGCGGGCGGCCATCGCGTCGGTCTGCTCCTGCAGCTGGACGAGCAG
This sequence comes from Amycolatopsis saalfeldensis, assembly GCF_900110575.1. GTDB lineage: Bacteria > Actinomycetota > Actinomycetes > Mycobacteriales > Pseudonocardiaceae > Amycolatopsis > Amycolatopsis saalfeldensis. The sequence goes on along the minus strand of NZ_FOEF01000005.1, from coordinate 210,195 downwards.
CGCCTCCTGCACCTGGTGCGTGAGGTTGACCGTGTAGGTGGCCGCGGTGTCCCACTGGTCCGGGTCGAGCCCGGCGAGCGACTGGCCGTTCTCGGTGCGGGTCAGCGCCGACTCGACCAGGTCGTTGCCGATGTCGACGACCAGGCCGATCACGGTGTCGTCGTACATCCGCTGCTGGTCGGGGGTGGCGAAGGTGCGGTAGTCGTTGCGCGCGGCGGCCAGCTCGGCCTCGGCGCCCAGCAGCGCGCGCGTGCGATCGCGGTTCAGGCTGCCTTCGGCGAGCGCCTCGGCCATGATCGCGCGCTTGACCGACATCTGGTCCTTGATCCGCGCCAGCGCGTTGCCGGCCAGGCGCAGCCGCGCGAGCTGCGGGTCCGAGACGTCGGCGGCGGCGGTGTCGCTGATGTCGAGCAGGCCGGAGATCAGCTCGCTGTAGGACCGCAGCACGGCGTCGGCCGGGTAGGCGGAGTGCTCGGCGGAGAACCGCAGGCCGCTGAGCACGTGGAGCCGGTCGTCGCTCTGCTGCAGGCTGCTGGCGGCGGAGGCGGCGAGCCGCGGCTTGCTGTCGGCCAGCGTCCGCTCGAAGGCGCCGATGGCCTGGTCCACGCGCGTGCGCTGGCCGGCGAGGTCGGCCGGGTTGCCCTGCCGGTTGCCGGCCACGAACCGGACCGTGACGTCCCGCTCGCGCTGCAGCTGGTGCAACACCTCGGCCACGGCGCTGTCCACCCGGCCCCGCGCGGCGAACTCGGCGAGCTGCTGGGCGTCGCGCAGGTCGCTGCTCACGCGGAGGCCGACCAGGCCGACCACGGCCAGCGCCGGGATCAGCAGGACGACGAAGAGCTTGGTGCGCAACCGCCAGTTGCGCAGCCGCCAACGGCCCCCGAGCTGCTGCTGGGCAACGGAATCCGTGACGTCCTTCTGCCGGGCAGCGGAATCCGTCGCGTCGCCCTTGCGGGGACGCTTGTCGCGACGGGTCACCTGGGCTTCCTTTTCACCGCGGGACCTCACCCACGGACGGCATCGGGTTCTCCAGCTCGAACCTACTGAAGAGTAGGTCACCTCGGGCAGATCGGGATGCCATTCTGGCGGGGCCACGGCCCTGTCCGCGATGGTATGGGCAGCGGACCATAAGCTCCAGCATGATGAGCAGATTCTCTCGGTAGGTGAGAGCGGATGAACGTACGCGGACTGGCGTTGGCACTGGTGGCGGTCCTGCTGGCCACCAGTGGCTGCTCCCTGTTCACTTCCGGTGACTCAGCGCCGCCGCCGGCGCTGGAGCGGACCACCCTGCGCGTCGGCGTCGCGAACCCGATCGACACGGCGCCGCTGCGGATCGCCGTGGCCGCCGGGAAGTTCCGCGAAGCCGGGCTGAACGTAGACCTGGTGGAGCTGGGCGCGAACGACGGGCTGGCCAAATTGACCTCCGGTCAACTGGACGTGACGTTCGGCAGCGACGTCTCGCTGTTCCGCGCCGCGAGCGGCGGCACCACCCTCCAGCTCCAGGGTGAGGCCTACACCTCCGGCAGCAACACCATCGCGCTGGTCACGCTCCCCGGCTCCGGTTACACCGAGCCCACGGCCAAGAAGTCGCCGAAGATCGCGGTGGACACCCCGGACGACATCGGCGCGCTGACCGCGGGCTCCGTGCTCTCGACCGCCGGCGTCGACCGGGCCAAGATCCGCTACGTGGCGCGCCCGTTCGACCAGATGCCGCAGGCCCTCCAGTCCGGCGACGCCGACGCGGCGCTGATGGTCGAGCCGTTCATCACCCGCGCGGAGAAGGAGCTGGGCGCGCAGATCCTCGCGGACGGCTCCAGCGGCGCCACCCTGGACTTCCCGGCCTCGGGCTACACCGCCACCGGCGCGTTCGCGCAGGCCGCCCCGCACACGCTCGCCGCCTTCCGCCGGGTGCTCATGCAGGCCCAGCTGACCGCGGGCGACTCGGCGACCGTGCGCGACGCGCTGCCGACGTTCTCCGACATCGACGCGACCACGGCGGCGCTGATCTCACTGGGCAGCTACCCGACGACGCTGTCGGCGACCCGGCTGCAGCGGGTCGCCGACCTGATGCACACCGCGGGACAGCTGGCGAACCGGCTGGACGTGCAGGCGATGCTCCCGGAGGAAGACCAGCCGTAGCTAGATGTTCTCGCCGGACGGGATCAGGCAGACCGTCCGGGCCGGCGGGCCCGCGTACGCGAGGGCAGTGGCCGCGGCGTCGCACTGGCTGTCGTCGCCGTCGTGCACGCTGACGCGGGCCTGCGCGGTCGGATCGGTGCAGGTCACCTTGCGCACGGACGTCTCGTCGTCGACGTTGCGCAGGCAGTCGCCCGAGGAGACGTTCAGGGCGAGGCAGAGCGTCTCGTCCGGGGTGGAGCCGGTGCTGCGGGACGAGCCGCCGAAGACCTGGAACCGGACGTAATCGCTGCCGTGGCAGGTCGAGGACCCGTGGACCACGTTGTCCACCCGGTAGGTCGCGCGTTGATCCGAACAGCCGACCCCGTGGTACGACTGGGTGCCGATGGTCTCTTGGCTGAGGTAGAGGCAGCTGCCCGCCGACGGCGGGCCGGCCGAGTGCGCGATCGCGGCCACCCCGAACGCGCCCAGCGAGCCGAGCCCCAGCGCGACCACGACGGCGCCGCCGAGCAGCGCCTTCGTCCTGGCGCCGAGCGGCCCCGGCCTCCCCGGCTGGGGCGGGGGCGGCGGCGCGTAGCCCGGGGGCTGGAACGGATTGGCTGCCGACGGGACGCCGAACGGTGGTGTGCTCAAGGGGCCCCTCCCAATGGTCCTGGCGATCATCTTGGCACCCGCGGGCCCGCGGCGGGAGGACGGCCGCGGATGGAACGTATAAAGGACAGGTGACTGATGGCCCCCTGATCGTCCAGTCCGACAAGACCGTGCTGCTCGAGGTCGACCACGCGCAGGCCGACGACGCGCGGATCGCGATCGCGCCGTTCGCCGAGCTGGAGCGCGCCCCCGAACACGTCCACACCTACCGGATCACGCCGCTGGCGCTGTGGAACGCGCGTGCCGCCGGGCACGACGCGGAGCAGGTCGTCGACGCGCTGACCACGTACTCCCGCTTCCCGGTGCCGCAGCCGCTGCTGATCGACGTCGTCGACGTGATGGGCCGGTTCGGCCGGCTGCAGATCGCCAACCACCCGGCGCACGGGCTGGTGATGTCGACCACCGACCGCGCGGTGCTGGAGGAGGTCTCGCGGCACAAGAAGATCAGCCCGATGCTGGGCGCGCGCGTCGACCCGGACACCGTGGTCGTGCACCCGTCCGAGCGCGGGCGGCTCAAGCAGGCGCTGCTGAAGGTCGGCTGGCCGGCCGAGGACCTCGCGGGCTACGTCGACGGCGAGGCGCACCCGATCGACCTCGACGAGAAGGACTGGGAGCTGCGCGACTACCAGCGCCGCGCGGCCGAGGCCTTCTGGGCGGGCGGCTCCGGCGTGGTCGTGCTGCCGTGCGGCGCGGGCAAGACGCTGGTCGGCGCGGCCGCGATGGCGCAGGCCAAGGCGACCACGCTGATCCTGGTGACCAACACCGTCGCGGGACGGCAGTGGAAGCGCGAGCTGGTGGCGCGCACTTCGCTGACCGAGGAGGAGATCGGCGAGTACTCCGGGGAGAAGAAGGAGATCCGGCCGGTCACCATCGCGACCTACCAGGTGGTCACGCGCAAGACCAAGGGCGAGTACCGCCACCTGGAGCTGTTCGACTCCCGTGACTGGGGGCTGGTCGTCTACGACGAGGTCCACCTGCTGCCCGCCCCGGTCTTCCGGATGACCGCGGACCTCCAGTCGCGCCGCCGTCTCGGGCTGACGGCCACGCTGGTCCGCGAGGACGGCCGCGAGGGCGACGTGTTCTCCCTGATCGGCCCGAAGCGCTACGACGTGCCGTGGCGCGACATCGAGGCGCAGGGCTGGATCGCGCCCGCGGAGTGCACCGAAGTGCGGGTCACCCTCACCGACGCGGAGCGCCTCGCGTACGCCACGGCGGAGGCGGAGGAGCGCTACAAGCTCGCCGCCACGGCCATGACGAAAACCCCGGTGATCAGGTCCATTGTGGAGCGTCACGCCGGCGAGCCGACCCTGGTGATCGGCGCGTACCTCGACCAGCTGGAGATGCTGGGCGACGAGCTGGACGCCCCGGTGATCCAGGGCTCGACGAGGAACAAGGAGCGCGAGGAGCTGTTCGACCGCTTCCGCCGCGGCGAACTGCGGACGCTGGTGGTGTCCAAGGTGGCGAACTTCTCGATCGACCTGCCGGAAGCCTCGGTGGCGATCCAGATCTCCGGCACGTTCGGCTCGCGCCAGGAGGAGGCCCAGCGCCTCGGCCGGCTCCTGCGGCCCAAGGCCGACGGCCGGCAGGCGCACTTCTACTCGATCGTCTCGCGGGACACCGTCGACACCGAGTACGCGGCCCACCGCCAGCGTTTCCTGGCCGAACAGGGCTACGCCTACCACATCGTGGACGCCGAGGACCTGCGGCGGCCGCTGTAGTTTCTCCTTGGGCTACAGGGATTCCGGCTCGTCCGAGGTACCCCGCATGCGGAGGATCGCCCAGCCGACGAGCGCCGCGGCCACGACGGTGAGCACGAGGCCGGAGAGGGTCGCGGCGGTCTGGAACTGCGTGGTCTGCCGCGCGCTCCAGTTCGACGTGGCGATGCTGCCGGTGAACAGCGCGGCGAGGATCGTGCCGGTCACGGCGATGCCGACGGCGGAGGTGACCTCGGTGGCGGTGTCGACCAGCGCCGCGCCGATCGTGCTCCGGTTCTTCGGCAGGCCGCGGAGCACGTTGACCCCGGCGACCGCGCCGACGACGCGCATCCCGGCGGCCTCGATCACGAGCGCGAGGGCGACCCACACGTAGCCGAAGCTGTTCATCAGGGCGTAGACGGCGAGCCCGAGCACCACCGCCGAGGCGCTGAGCCAGGCGGCCCGGTCGAGGCCGACCCGTTCCACGAACGGATTCACGAACCGGCCGCCCGCGAGGAGGACCACCACCTGCGGCAGCATGCCGATGGCCGCGAGCGTGGGCGACCACCCCCAGGCGAGCTGCAGCTGCAGCGTCACCAGGTAGCCGAGGCCGGCCGTCGCGAGCCCGGACGCGGCCTTGTAGGCCAGGCCGCTGGAAACCAGCGGGCGGGCGACGAGCCTCAGGTCGAGCAGCGGGTAACGCGCCGAAAGCTGGCGCCGGACAAAGAGAATCGCCGCCACGACGGCCGCAGCGGCGGCTAGCCACGGCATCCACGAGCCGGCGCCCTCGTTCACGAACAGCGTGGGTGCGGCGAGGGCGAGCAGGACCGTCGCAGTGCCCAGCACGGCCCCGGGCACGTCCACCGGGTCCCGGTGCAGATCCGCCGGATCGTCCGCGGCGATGCCGGCCCGGATGCCGAGGATCGCGAGCCCGGCGATCGGCACGTTCACCAGCAGCAGGACCTGCCACGGCGCGATGGCGAGCACGAGGCCGCCCGCCGTCGGGCCGAGCGCGAGCCCGGCCATGCCCACGGTGGAGATGACGGTCATCGCCCGCACGCGCAGGCTGTCCGCCTCGAACAGCCGGAAGGCCAGCGCCATCGAGCCCGGGGTGGTCATCGCCGCGGCGACGCCCATCACCACCCGGACGGCGATCAGCTGCTCCGCGGTGGTGACGAAGGCGGTCGCCAGGCTCGCGACGCCCAGCAGCACCAGGCCGACGAGCATGACCCGCCGCCGGCCGAACCGGTCGGCGATCGCGCCGAACGCGAGCATCAGGCCGCCGAACACGACCGCGTAGGCGCCGGTCACCCACTGCAGCGCGACGGTCGAGGCATGCAGGCTGTGGCCGATCGTGGGCAGCGCGACGTTCAGGATCGAGTTGTCCAGCATCTCGAACAGGAACACCGCGGACAGCCCGGCCAGGGCCATCCAGGCCTCGCGCAGGGATCGGGGCGAGGCCTGGATCGGGGGGCTTTCGACGCTCATGGGCGCTCCTTCCGCGGATTCGATACGAACACTGTTCTATGTCTGAACACTGTTCGTGTCAAGTGCTATAGTCGGGCCATGGCTGACAGGAGCGCTTCGCGCGGCACCGTTTCCCGTGACCAGTGGGCGGCACAGATCGCGGCCCTAGGCGACACGCGGGCCACGTCGCGGTCCCGCAAGGCGCCCATCACCGTCGGCCGGATCGTGGACACCGCGTTCCAGCTCGTCGAGGCCGAAGGGTTCGAGGCGCTGACGATGCGCCGGGTCGCCGCCGCACTGCAGACCGGCCCGTCGTCGCTTTACGCGCACGTGCGCAACAAGGCGGAGCTGGACGACCTGCTGATCGGCGAGCTGTGCGCCAAGGTGACCTTGCCCACGCCGGACCCGGCGCGGTGGCAGGAGCAGGTCCTCGACGTCTGCCGCCAGCTGCGCGACCAGTACCTCCGGTACCCGGGCATCTCGCGCGCCGCGCTGGCGGGCACCCCGAACAGCCTGGACACGCTTCGCATCGGCGAAGGGCTGCTCACGATCCTGCTGACCGGAGGGGTCTCGCCGCAGTCCGCCGCTTGGGCGAGCGACGCCGCGTTCCTCTACGTCAGCGCGCACAGCTTCGAGGCGTCGCTAAGGCAGCGGCCCGAGGAGGACGGCGACGGCGCCGACCGGGCCGAGCTCATCGAGCGGTTCAAGATGCTGCCCGAGAGCCGCTTTCCGACCACGGTCGCGTACGCGCGGGAGCTGACCCACGGCGACGAGCACGACCGGTTCGACTTCACACTCGGCGTTCTGCTCCGCGGGCTCGTGCCGGCGACGTCGTAGGGCCCGTCGCGGGACTGGTCGTCACCCGCTTGCCGCATCGTTCACAGCAGCCACAGGAGCCCCGTCCGAAACTGATTTCTTCCCTCGCTTTGGGTTGCCGGCGCCCTGACCTGCCTTTTTCTGGATTCACTCGAACGGATGAGCGACCAGAACCCTGGAAATTGTCGGACCCTCGAACTACTGTTCGACATGCACTACCGAACACCAGTTCGAGGGGAAGCCATGACGATCGCACCGTTCCGCCCCGGCCTCGGGGCACCGCCGGTCCAGACCCTGCCGCCCGGGCGGTGGCACGGGCGCATCTGGGTGTCCGACGAGCCGCTCGCCCGGCCCGAGCGGTATCTCAGCTGTGTCGCGGAGTTCGACCGGTCCGGCCTCTGGCCGGTGCTGATCCCGCACGACCAGCGCTTCGCCGCGCGCGGTGAAGACTGGCTGGACGACCGCGGCCATCTCGCGCCGGCCGGGCACCGCGTCGGCTCCGCCGACCCGGCCGAGGTGCTCGCGCGCTGGTGGGACAGCTCCTGCTGCGACGGCGCCTGCCTGCGCCCGTTCGGCACGCGGTTCCCCGGCCTGGCCCGCCGCTCCCACCGCCGGTCCGACCCGTTGGCCGAGGCCGGCAACACCGGCTCCATCCTGTCCACCCGCACCTCGCACCGGCTGGGCCTGGTCCAGACCAGCCGTCCCGCCGACATCCCGGCCCACCTCGGCTGGACGGGCATGATCAAGCTGACCGACCAGGTCGCCGAGCTCTCCGCCGTCCTCCGCAGCTGGGAGGACCGGTTCGGGGCCACGTTGCTCAGCGTGGGCTTCGACTCGCTGGTGCTGTCCGTCTCCGCGCCGCCGCGCAACCAGGCCCGCGCCCTCACCGTCGCGGCCGAGCACCGTGCTTTCAGCCTGCCCACGTACCTCGCCCAGCCCGGCAACCTCCGGGAGTACGCGGCCGAGCTGGTCCAGTCCAGGTTGTGGAGGTTCTCGTGGGCCTGAAGGCGCCAGGGCCGCGCGGTCGCGAGCCCGTCCAGCTCGGTCGTCCCGGCGCAGATTTCAGCTCGAACCCAGCTGCGCGATGGCGGTGAGACGGGCGTCCCCACAGTTGGGTCGAATGTCCCGGAACGTGGTGCGGGTGTCCGGGAGAGAGCCGCGCGGGCGGGTCTACCGGAACCGCCCGCGGCGAAAAACCCGAAGCGACCCTTCGGTTCGGGGATATCCGCTGTGGCGCAAGGATTTCTGTCCGGTGGTGCTGGTACCGCAGCGTGGGCTGGAATGCCTCTCGCGGCAGCTGAACGCCGTGAGGGCCAACGGGCCGTTCTGTTCGCGGCAACGGCCGGGGCAGGCATGGTTCGACGGGACGCCGTCGGACTTCGTGTTCGCGCCCGATTCCAGCATGCTCGCATCACACCAGTCACCGAACGACCAGAGCGGCAGCCCTCCCTCCGACCCACAGTGAGCGAACAGTGAGCGGCTTCCGATTGAGTGAGGCGTACGGATGCCGGTGGTCTGCCTGCTGTCTCTGGGGGTCGGCACGCAGACCGCCGCACCGCCTTCTCCCGGCTCACCGGCCCCTTGCCCGGCCACGCCCACCTGACCGCCACCCGCGCCCACCCGACCGCCGTTACCCACCCGACCGCCGCACCCGACCACCGCGCCCGGCCGCCCTCCGCTTCTCCTTCTTCCGGCTCACCGGCCCCTTGCCCGGCCACGCCCACCTGACCGCCACCCGCGCCCACCCGACCGCCGTTACCCACCCGACCGCCGCACCCGACCGACCGCCGCACCAACCAGACTGTGCCCACCCGACCTCCGCACCAGCCCGACCGCGCCCGCCCGGCCGCCGCACCAACCCCGACTGTGCCCGCCCGACCGCCGTCAAGCTCGCCGCCGCCAGCAAGCCGCACAGCGCCGCAGCCCGGCACCGGTAGCCGACCTCCGGGCACAGCACAGCGGCCCCAGTAGCGCGCCGCAATACTTCGACACAGCGCTCGCCTCAGCAGAGCACCGCGGCGCAGCAGCGCGAACACCTGGCAGGTGCGGCGGCACCGCCGCCCGGCGGCACCGCGGCGCAGCAGCGCGGCACCTGGCAGGTGCGGCGGCACGGCCGCGTGGCAGCACGGCCACCCGCCAGTCCTCAGTGGACAGAGACCAGTGCGGCCAGCTTGGCGCGCACGTCATCGACGTCGGGGTGGCCGATGTCGGTCAGCAGCCGCACTGAGCGGAGCCAGCAGTCGCGGGCGGCGGCGACGTGGCCGAGGCGCAGGTGGGCCGAGCCGAGTTGGGCCAGGACGTCCGCGGCTTCGTACTGTTCGCCCATCGCGAAGAACATGTCGACGGCGTCGGACATGCACTCGATGCCCTCGCGGTGGCGGCCGAGGCCGAGCAGGGCCCGGCCGCGGGTGTGCAGGGAGTACCGGCCCTCACGTGGATCGCCGTCGGGCGGGGTCAGGGCCAGGGCCTCGTCGGCCAGGGAGAGCGCGCGCGGATGGTCGCCCATCGTGGTGCAGAGGTCGCCGAGGGCGCGCAGCACGTTGGCCTCGAAACCGCCGAGCCGCAGATCACGGACGATCTGCAGGGCCTGAGTGCCGTGTTCGTACGCGCTGGGAAAGTCCTCGAGATTGTTCGCCGCCATCGCGAGGTTGTACTGCGCCCGCGCCTCGCCCTCGCGCGAACCGAGCTCGCGCTGGATCGCCAGCGCCTGCTCCAGGTAGTTCCGCGAAGACGCGTAGTCGCGCATCACCCCGTCGATCACGCCGAGGCCGTTGAGGATGCCCGCCTCGCCGTCGCGGTCGCCGGAGATGCGGGTGGCCCGCAGCGCCAGCGCGTACACCGCGCGCCAGTCGTTGATCCGCGCGCGGCCGGCGAAGTACGTCTGCAACAGCCAGGTCAGCTTCCAGCAGTGCGCGTACCGCCGCTGCCGGAACGCCAGATGCACAGCCGACACGAGGTTGCCGTACTCGGCGGCGAACCACCCGAGAGCGGCGTGGTAATCCGCGAACTCCACGCCGACGGCCCAGCCCTCGAGGCCGAGCGAACGGTAGAAACGGTCTGGCCGCATCGCGCGCGACGCGTTCAGCGCCGACCCGAGGTACCAGTCCAGCAGGCGGTCCAGCGCGGCGGCGCGGCACTCCTCGTCGTCCACGTGGTGCGCGAGCTCCCCCGCGTACACGCGGATGAGGTCGTGGAACTGGTACCGCCCGGGTTGCGGCTGCGAAAGCAGATGCGCCGAGACGAGCGCGTCGAGCGCCGCCCGGGTGCTCACCGGGTCCCGGCCGGCGAGCGCCACCGCGGCCCCGGCCGTGAAGTCCGGGCCGGTGGGCAAGCCGAGCAGTCGCAGCAGCCGCGCGGCCGGCGGCGCCAGCGCGCGGTAGGAGTACGAGAACACCGAGCGGATGTTCGTCTCCTCGCCGTCGCCGAGGTCGAACGAGCCCAGCCGGTCCGGCTCCGCGTCCAGCGCCGAGACGAACTCGCCCAGCGGGAAGTCCGGGAACTGCGCCGCGCGCACGGCGAGGATCCGGATCGCCAGCGGCAGGCCGCCGCAGTAACGGACGAACCGCTCGGTCGCCGCCGGGTCGGCGTTCACGCGGTCCACGCCGATCGCCGACGCCAGCAGCTCCACCGCGTCCTGTTCGCCGAGCTGCTCCAGCGCGACCCGCCGCGCGCCGTGCGTCGCCACGAGCGCGCGCAGCTGCCAGCGGCTGGTGACCACCACCAGGCAGCCGGGGCCGGGCAGCAGCGGGCGCACCTGCTCGGTGCTGTTCGCGTTGTCCAGCACCAGCAACAGCCGCCGGCCGGCGGTGTGGGTGCGCCAGGTGGCGGCGCGGCCGTCGAGGTCCGCGGGGATCTGGTCGCACGGCACGCCGAGCGCCAGGATCATCGTTTCCAGCGCCGCGATCGGCTCCACCGGGTCGCCCGGCCCGTAACCGCGCAGGTTGAGGTACACCTGCCCGCCGCGGAACTGCTCCGCGATCCGGTGGGCGAAATTGACCGCCAGCGTTGTTTTTCCTATACCCCCCATGCCTTCCACCGACGCGATGGGAGTCGAGGTGCCGTCGTCCAGTGCCTCGGGCAGGAGCGCGTGCAACGCCTTGAGGTCGGCTTCGCGCCCGGCGAACGCGCCGAGGTCGGCCGGCAGCTGCCGCGGCACCCGCGGCTCGGCGGCCGGATGGCGGAGCGCGAGGTCGTCCGGTTCCGCGCCGTTGAGCACCAGCCGGTGCACCAGTTGCAGGCCCGCGCCGGGGTCGAGCCCCAGCTCGTCGGCCAGCACGTCGCGGATCCGCCGGTAGACCGCCAGCGCCTCGGCCTGGCGGCCGGAGTGGAACAGCGCGAGCACCAGTTGCTCGTGCAGCCGCTCCCGCAGCGGGTTCTCCTTGGTCAGCCGGGTCAGCACGGGGATGACGGCAGCGTGTTCGCCGATCGCCAGCAGCGCGTCGGCCCACAGTTCGCGCACGCGGGTCCGCTCCTCGGCGAGCTGGCCGGCCTCGTCGCGGTGCAGGGCCTCAGATTCGACATTCTGCAGCGCCGGCCCCCGCCACTCACCGAGAGCTTCGGCGAACAGCTCGGCCGCGGCCCGGTGCTCCCCGCGCTCGGCGGCCTCGCGCCCGCGGGCGGCGAGCGCGCGGAACCGGCCCAGGTCGACCAGCGCCTCGTCGACCTCCAGCAGGTAGCCGCCGCGCTCGGTGCGGATCACCACCCCTTCGCCGAGCGCGCGGCGCAGCCGCAGCACGTACGTCTGGAGCGCGCCCTTGGACCGGCGCCGGTCGTCGTCCCAGAGCCAGCGGCCCAGCTCGTCGACGGACACCACGCGGTTGGCCCGCAGCAGCAGCCCGGCCAGCACGATCAGCGGACGGCTGCCGCCCAGCGGCACGGCTCGGCCGCCGGCCACGACCTCGGCCGGGCCGAGTACGCGAAAGTCCAGGCCGTCCACCTCTCCCATTCTGGTGGGTACCCGGCCGATCGGCATCCGAGTTCCCCACCCGGCGGCGATGGCATGATCAGGGGCGATGAAGGTCTACGCGCTGCCGCTGCACAACCAGTTCCGGGGTATCACCGTCCGTGAGGGCCTGCTGCTGAAGGGGCCCGCCGGCTGGGGTGAGTTCTGCCCGTTCGCGGACTATTCGGACGCCGAAAGCGCGCCGTGGCTCGCCGCCGCGCTGGAGGCGAGTGAAGCGGGCTGGCCCGCGCCGGTGCGCGATCGCGTCGAGGTGAACACCACAGTCCCGGTCGTAACGCCGGAGCGCGCGCACGAGCTGGTCCGGGCCTCCGGCTGCCGGACGGCGAAGGTGAAGGTCGCGGACAAGCGCTCGACGCTGGCCGAAGACTGCGCGCGCGTCGAAGCGGTCCGGGACGCGCTCGGCCCCGCCGGTGCCCTCCGCGTGGACGCGAACACCGCCTGGGACGTCGACACCGCCGTTCGCTCGCTCACCGAGCTGGATCGGGCCGCGGGCGGCCTGGAGTACGCCGAACAGCCGTGCCCGACGATCGAAGACCTCGCCGCCGTCCGCCGCCGGGTTTCGGTGCGCATCGCGGCCGACGAGTCGATCCGCCGCGCCGAGGACCCGCTGAAGGTCGCCGTCGCCGGGGCCGCGGACCTCGCCGTGCTGAAGGTCGCGCCGCTGGGCGGGGTCCGCCGCGCGCTGGAGGTGGCCGAGGCCTGCGGGCTGCCGTGTGTGGTGTCGTCCGCGGTGGAGACCAGCGTCGGCCTGGCCGCCGGGCTCGCGCTCGCCGGGGCGCTGCCCGAACTCGATTTCGCGTGCGGCCTCGGCACGATCTCCTTGCTGACCGGTGACGTCTGCGGCCGCTCACTGTCCCCTGTGGACGGTTACCTGCCGGTCCTGCCGCAGGCGCCGGAGCCGGACCGCTTCACATCGTTCCCGGCCTCGCCGGACGTCGCCGCGGTATGGGAAAGCCGGCTGTCCCGAGTCCGCGCCCTGCGCTGAAACGGCTCAACCGAGCCAAGGCCGCGTGACCCGCGCGTACGTGCCGTCCTCGCGCACCTCCAGCAGCCACCGGTCCACGAACTGCCGGAAGGCGTCCTCGCCGCGGGGCAGGAGGTAGGCCTTCTCGTCTTGGGTGAACGGCTGGTCCGGGTGCACGGCGCACAGCTGCGGGTGCTGCCGCGCCTGCCACCGCGTCTCGGACGCGTCGGTGATCATCAGGTCCGCGCGACCGGCGAGGAGCTGCTCGAAGATCGTGTTGTTGTCCGGGTAGCGCACGATGGTCGCGTGGTGCAGGTTCGCCGTCGCGAACTGGTCGTTGGTGCCACCGGGGTTGACGATCGCGCGCACGCCGGCGCGGTCGATCTGCGCCAGCGTGGCGTACTTCGCGACGTCCGCGCAGCGTGTGATCGGGGTCTTGCCGTCGCCCAGGTACGGCGTGGTGAACAGCGCCGTGCGGGCGCGGGCCGGGGTCACGGAAACCCCGCCCATCACGAGGTCGCACCGGTTCCCGACGTCGACGGCCACCTTCGCCCAGGTGGTCCGGACGAGGGTGAGCCGCGTGCTGAGCCGCCGCGCGAGATCCGCGGCGAGGTCGACGTCGATGCCGCTCCACCGGCCGTCGGAGTCGAGGTAGGTGAACGGCCGGTAGTCGCCGGTGCCGCAGACCCGCAGCTCGCCGCGCGCGACGATCTCACCGAGCCGTCCAGCACCGGACCACCCGGCGCCGTCACCTCCGGGGGCCGCTGCCGCCGCGCCGACGCCCAGCACGACCAGCAGGACCACTCCGAGCGCGACCACCCTCGTTTTGACCATCAGGCCATCTTGCCCGCCACCGCGGACCAGCGGGCATCCGGTTTTCCCTGAGCCGGGCTCAGGGTCGGAGTCCAGGGTCGGTCTCCGGGCCGTTCCCCGATGTGGCGGAACCGCTGACGCCGCAGGATGAAGACATGACGAACAGCGTGTACACCCCGGAAACCAAGAAGCTCTTCCGCAGCAGCACCGACCGCAAGCTGACCGGCGTCTGCGCCGGCTGGGCCGACTACCTCGGCGTCGACCCGTCGATGGTGCGCATCGCCGCGGTGGCCGGCGCGGTGCTCTCGGCCGGCGTCGTCCTCCCGGTCTACGCCGCGGCCGCCCTCCTGACACCCGACTCGGCCGACGCGACGGCCCCGGCCGAGACGGCCGCCTGACCCACCTGGGCGCCGGCCGCAGGGGGTCCGGCGCCCGACCCGCACCGCAGACGGGGGTCGTGGTGCGGGACAAGGGGAAACGGGGTGCACGCCCCAAGGGGGAGGACGGAAGGGCCCGGATGCCAGGGGAGGCGTCCGGGCCCTTCCTCATGCGCGGACCGGGCCTCCGGGCCCGTGTCGCACGCGATGAAGCAGTCCCCCGCGGCGCTCACGCGTTCACGCCGGAACGGGGACCGCCGCGCCCGCGTCCGACCGTCATGACCCACTCGCCGGCTCCGGCTTCCGTCGTCACCGCTCGGGCGGTGGTGTGCACGCTCGGCGGGCTGCTCGTCCTCGGGGCCGGCGCGGTATCGCTGCTGTTGCTGGGGTTCAGCGCGATGTGCACCGACGACGGCGACACCAGCGACTGCGCGGGCGCCGTCGCGTTCGCGTTCAGCCCGATCGGGGCCGTGCTGCCGACCGCCGTCGCCGCGATCGTGGTCGTCTGCCGGGCCCGGCGGGCCGGGACGGCCTGGGGCTGGGGCCTCGGCCTGCTCGCGGCCGGGCTGCTGGTCCCGGCCGTGGCCTTCGCTTTCCTTACCGCATAAGAGAAAAAGCCCGGCCCGCCGAAGCGGACCGGGCTTTCCCGGTGAAGCAGTAGCCCGAACTCAGAAGTCCATGCCACCCATGCCACCGGACGGGTCGGCCGGAGCGGCCGAAGCCTTCTCCGGCTTGTCCGCGATGACGGCCTCGGTGGTCAGGAACAGCGCCGCGATGGAGGCGGCGTTCTGCAGCGCGGAGCGGGTGACCTTCGTCGGGTCCGGCACGCCGGCGGCGAGCAGGTCCTCGTAGACACCCGTGGCGGCGTTCAGGCCGTGACCCTGCGGGAGGGACCGGACCTTCTCCGCCACAACGCCGCCCTCGAGGCCGGCGTTGATCGCGATCTGCTTGAGCGGCGCCTCGACGGCGACCTTGACGATGTTGGCACCAGTGGCCTCGTCGCCCTCGAGCTTCAGGCCCGCGAACGCGACCTCGGCGGCCTGGATCAGGGCCACGCCGCCACCGGCGACGATGCCCTCTTCCACGGCGGCCTTGGCGTTGCGCACCGCGTCCTCGATGCGGTGCTTGCGCTCCTTGAGCTCGACCTCGGTCGCGGCACCGGCCTTGATGACGGCGACGCCGCCGGCCAGCTTCGCGAGCCGCTCCTGCAGCTTCTCACGGTCGTAGTCGGAGTCCGAGTTCTCGATCTCCGCCCGGATCTGGTTGACGCGACCCTGGATCTGGTCGGCGTCGCCCGCGCCCTCGACGATCGTGGTCTCGTCACGGGTGATCACGGCCTTGCGGGCACGGCCCAGCAGCGACAGGTCCGCGTTCTCCAGCTTGAGGCCGACGTCCTCCGAGATCACCTGGCCACCGGTCAGGATCGCGATGTCCTGCAGGATGGCCTTGCGGCGGTCACCGAAGCCCGGCGCCTTGACGGCGACGGACTTGAAGGTGCCGCGGATCTTGTTGACGACCAGGGTGGCCAGGGCTTCGCCCTCGACGTCCTCGGCGATGATCAGCAGCGGCTTGCCGGACTGGATGACCTTCTCCAGCAGCGGCAGGACGTCCTTGACGTTCGAGATCTTGGAGCCGAAGAGCAGGACGTACGGGTCCTCCAGCTCGGCTTCCTGACGCTCCGGGTCGGTCACGAAGTAACCGGACACGTAGCCCTTGTCGAAGCGCATGCCCTCGGTGAGCTCGAGCTCCAGGCCGAAGGTGTTCGACTCCTCGACGGTGACGACGCCTTCCTTGCCGACCTTGTCCAGCGCCTCGGCGATCAGCTCGCCGATGGTGCGGTCAGCGGCCGAGATCGAGGCGGTAGCAGCGATCTGCTCCTTGGTCTCGATCTGGACGGCGGCCTTGTGCAGCTGCTCGGTGATGGCCTCGACGGCCGCCTCGATGCCCCGCTTGAGGCTGATCGGGTCGGCACCCGCGGCGACGTTGCGCAGGCCCTCGCGCACGAGCGCCTGGGCGAGCACGGTGGCGGTGGTGGTGCCGTCACCCGCGACGTCGTCGGTCTTCTTGGCAACTTCCTTGACGAGCTCGGCCCCGATCTTCTCCCACGGGTCTTCGAGCTCGATCTCCTTGGCGATGGAGACACCGTCGTTGGTGATGGTCGGCGCGCCCCACTTCTTTTCGAGCACGACATTCCGGCCACGCGGGCCGAGCGTCACCTTGACGGCATCGGCGAGGATGTTCAGGCCGCGCTCAAGACCGCGGCGGGCGTCCTCGTCGAACGCGATCAATTTGGCCATAACGGTGTGGTCCTCCGGTATTGGGCGCCACCGCCGCGCTGCGCTCTGTGGTGCCAGCAGCGGCGGCAGCAGGACTCTTCCTCGGCCAGGCTCGGTGCCCGCGACGGACGACCGGCCACTGGGGCCAGCCTCACCGTCCCGACCTTCAGGCGAGCGGTCGGTGACCGCCCACCTGGCACTCAACGGCGTCGAGTGCCAGGTCCGTGTTTAGCACTCGCGGGGTGAGAGTGCAAGAAGTGCAGGTCAGCGTCAGCGGCTCGGCTGGATCGAGATCGACGTCGGCGGCGCCTTGAGCGAGGTCGCCGGCGCGTTGGACTGCGATCCACCCGGGCCGACGGGGATGTTGGGCGCGGTGGTGGGGTTCGTGCCCCCGCCACTGCCGCTGCCGCCGCCGAACAGGAAGATCGCGCCGACGACCAGCCCGGCGAGCACCAGCACGCCCAGCCCGATCCACAGCCACTTCAGCCCGCCGCTCTTCGACTGCTGGAACGCGCTGGGCCCGCCCGCGGGAGACGGCGGCCGCAACCGCATCGGTTCACCGGGAGGGCCGTAACCCGGGTGCGGCATCCCGCCGTACGCGGGCTGGCCCGGGTGAGCCTGCTGACCCGGGTAGCCGTAACCCGGCTGCTGGGGTCCCGGCTGCTGGGGTCCTGGCTGGAATCCCTGGGGCGGCATGCCGGACTGGCCGGGGTAACCGCCGTAACCGGGGGGTGGGCCTTGCTGCGGCGTGCCGTGCTGCGGGCCGCCGGGGCCGTTCGACGTGCCGGGAGCAGCCCAGCCTGGACCGCCGACGCCGGGCCCACCGGGTCCGCCGGGTCCGGCCGCGCCGGAACCACCGACGCCAGGCCCGCCGGGTCCAGCCGCGCCGGGACCGCCGAGTCCGCCCTGACCACCAGGCCCGGTAGCGCCGGAACCACCGATGCCAGGCCCACCGGGTCCAGCCGCGCCAGGCCCGCCGGGTCCAGCCGCGCCGGGACCGCCGAGTCCGCCCTGGCCACCAGATCCGGCCACGCCAGGGCCACCAAGACCACCCTGGCCACCTTGGCCGGACCACCCGGCGTTCCCGGCACCCTGGCTGTGCGCGGCGTCCACGCCACCTGGTCCGGACCACGCGGCCATCGCGCCGCTCTGGCTGCTCGCGCCGTCCATGCCGCCTTGCCCCGGAGCACCCGGAGCGCCCTGACCGGGCCCCGGCTGGCCGACTCCCGGCTGGCCGTAGCCCGGGGGCGGCTGCTGTCCCCCGTACGGCTGCATGGCGGCCATCTCGCCCGGCGCCGCGGCGGCCGGGAGCGTGCCCGGCGGCCCGGGCGGAGTGTCCGAAGTGGCCAGTGGCCCGAGCGCGGTCCGCGCGGCGGCGACCATCGCGACGCAGTTCGGGTAGCGGTCGGCCGGGCTCTTGGCCATGCCCTTGCGGACGACGTCGTCGACCGCGGCGGGCAGCGCCACCACGCGCGAAACCGACGGGGGCTCGCCGTTGAGGTGGCCCTTGATCACGGTCGGCACATCGCCCTTGAACGGCGGGCTGCCGGTGAGGCAGGCGAACAGCACGCAGGTCAGCGCGTACTGGTCGGTGCGCCCGTCCAGCGGCTCCCCGCGCAGGTGTTCGGGCGCGGCGTAGGTGGGCGAGCCGAGGAAGTCGCCGCCGCGGGTGCGGTGGCCGGTGGCGCCGCGGCGGGTCAGGCCGAAGTCGGCCACGTAGACGTGCTCGCGCGAGGTCTCGCGGCTGGTGACGAGGACGTTGGCGGGCTTGACGTCGAGGTGGACCAGACCACGGTTGTGCAGGGTGTCGAGGGCGTCCGCGACCTGGTCGAGCAGGGACAGCGCCCGCGCGGGCGCGATCGGGCCGCCGGAGATCAGGCCGGCCAGGTCGCCGCCGTCGACCATGCGCATGGCGATGTAGAGCATGCCGTCGAGCTCGCCGAAGTCGTACAGCGGCACGATGTTGGCGTGGTCGATGGCGGAGGTGTTGCGGGCTTCGTCGACAAAGCGCTCGCGGAATTCGGCGTCGGCGCCGAGGTGGTCACCGATGATCTTCAGCGCCACTTTGCGGCCCAGGCGCACGTCCGTGGCCTTGTAGGTCACGCTCATGCCGCCCTTGCCGAGCACCGAGTCGATGCGGTAGTTGCCCAGCCGTCGACCGGTGAGGTCCCCCGACACGTCGCCTGTCACGCTGCGCAGCTTAACGCCCGGGAATCCGCAGCCACCCCCGGTTCGCCCAACTGGTCAGGAGCCCGGATTCAAGACACCTTCCGGACGTCCGCGGCCTGACTGCGGCCGTCGCGGCCGGACTGGACCTCGAACTCCACGCGATCGCCTTCGTCGAGCGTGCGGAAACCGTCGGCCTGGATCGCCGAGTAGTGCACGAAGACGTCCGGGCCTTCAGTGGATTCGATGAATCCGTAGCCCTTTTCCGAGTTGAACCATTTGACGGTGCCGACAGCCACGGCGCCCTCCCTGTGGACAAGATCCGCTGCCCCGGTAGCGGCTGGAAGTGCAGTTCACGCTACCGGAATTACGGTCTTCGGCAATGGGCAATCCGACGGCCCGTCAGGCGTGCGAAACCCGCCGGTTCCTGGCTTGCACCAGCACGGTGCCGGGTCCCGCGAAGTCCAGGACCAGCCCTTCCCCGGTCTTGAGCGACTGCGGCCCGCTCGGGTCGACCGCGCGCAGCCGGCACTGCAGGGTGTCCGGGTACGCCAGCACGTAATCGGGCCGGACGGTGACCATCTCGCCCGCGGACAGCTTGAACGAGTCCACCGGGCCGGGCGCGGTGAGCACGAGCGGGCCGGTGCCGCTGTAGTGGTCGAGGAATCCCGAGTCGGCGCCGAAGAGCTGCTGCAACGGCGCCCAGGTCTGGTCGTGGCGCACCGACGCGGGGCGCGCGAGCACGGCGCCGCGGTGCACCGACCAGCCGGTGGCGCCGGTCAGCTCGAGGGGGTAGACGTCGCCGGGCCCGATCGGCGCGAGGTCGACCCAGCCGCCCTCGGCGGGCGCGGTGAACAGCGAAAGTCCCGGTTTGCGCGCGCCGCCGCGCGAGGGCGCGGACTCGGTCACGCCGAAGCTGGTCGCCAGCATCGTGTCGCCCGCCGACTGCACGGCTTCGCCCGGCGCCAGCAGGACGCGGGCGACGCCGAAGTTGGGGGTGTGCCTGGTGTGGACGCGCATGTCAGGAGCGGGAAGGCTGGTGGGAGAAGGGCCCGGGGCCGTTCATGGTTCCGCCCGGGGCCGGCGGCCGGAGGGTCACGCCGCAGCCGGTCGCCATCGTCGCGCCGGACTCGACCTGTGCCGGCTCCCCTGGCGCCGGCGTCAACCGCGCCACCGCGAACGACGGCCGGTGGCGGACCGAAACCTGCATGATCACTCCCCTGATCCCTGACTCCTGCCGCGGGAGAGTGTTGCACGGCCGCCGCGGCAAGGGAGGATGGTCCGCGTGATCTCCGTCGACTCCTATCGCGGCACCGTCTCCGACCTGCTCGGACGCGCGCCTGTGACCACCGTCCCGCTGGCCGGGGCAGCCGGTCTCGTCCTGGCCCAAGACGTGCACGCGGGGGTGTCGCTGCCGCCGTTCGACAACTCCGCGATGGACGGCTACGCGGTGCGCGCGGCCGACATCGCCGGGGCGAGCGTGGCGCGGCCCGCGACGCTCCCGGTGGCCGACGACATCCCGGCCGGCCGCGTGGACGTCGCCCCGCTGGAGCCGGGCACGGTGCACCGGATCATGACCGGTGCGCCGCTGCCGCCCGGCGCGGACGCGGTGGTGATGGTGGAGGACACCGACGGCGGCACGTCGTCGGTGGTGATCTCGGCGGCGCCGGCCGCGGGCACGCACGTGCGGCGCACCGGCGAAGACGTCGTGAAGGGGACTCTCGCGCTGCACGCGGGGACGGTGCTCGGCCACTCGCAGCTGGGCCTGGCCGCGGCCGTGGGGCTGGCCGAGCTGGCGGTGTACCGGCCGCTGTCGGTGCTGGTGGTGTCGACCGGCACGGAGCTGGTCGAGGCACCGAACCCGTTGCGGCACGGGCAGATCTACGAGTCCAACAGCGTGATGCTGGCGGCCGCCCTGCGCGGGCTGGGCTGCCGGGTGGACGTGGTGCGCAGTGTGGTGGACGACGTGGCGGAGTTCCGCGCGGTCATCGAGCCGAAGCTGGCCGAGGCCGACTTGCTGGTGACGTCCGGCGGGGTGTCCGCGGGCGCGTACGAAGTGGTGAAGGACGCGCTGACCGGCCAGGGCGTGGAATTCCGGAAGGTCGCGATGCAGCCCGGCGGGCCGCAGGGCTGCGGGCGCTGGAACGGCGTGCCGGTCGTGACGCTGCCCGGGAATCCGGTGAGCGTGCTGGTGTCGTTCGAGGCGTTCCTCCGCCCGGCCCTGTTGTCGGCGATGGGCCACACGGACGTCGACCGCCGCCGGGTCCGCGCGCGGCTCACCGAGCCGATGTCCTCGCCCGCCGCCCGCCGCCAGTTCCGCCGCGGCTTCTACACGCCCACCGAAGGCGAGGTCACCGGCCAGGTCGGCCCGCGCGGCGGCCCCGGCTCGCACCTGCTCGCGGCGTTCACCCAGGCGAACTGCCTGATCGTGCTGCCGGAGGACGTCACCGAGGTGGCCGAGGGCGACGAGGTGGACGTGCTGCTGCTCTAGCGTCTACACCAGGTCGCGTTCTCCTTGGCGCTGCGGGAAATCCCGCAGCGGGCGCACCGGGCTGAAGACCGGGATCGCGAGCGCGGCCAGCTGCACGGCGCCCATCACGACCATCGTCTCCCGCACGCCGAGGGTCTGCCCGAGGATCCCGCCGAGCAGCCCGCCCAGCGGGATCGTGCCGTAGTTGACCACGGCGGAGCACGCGGTGATCCGGCCGAACAGCTCGGGCGGGCAGTAGCCCTGGCGGAAGGCGCCGGCGACCACATTGGACCCGACGAGCCCGCCACTGACCGCGACTCCGGCCACCACGAAGCAGAGGAGGCCGCCCGCCGGGCCGATCAGCATCGCGGGGGCGGCGAAGGCCTCGCAGAGCAGAAACGCCCGCGCCGTGCCGAACCGCGTGGCCAGCCGCCCGATCAGTAGTGCGCCGACGACGCCGCCCACCTCGGCGACCGCCAGCACGAGGCCGATGGTGCCCGGCCCGGCGTCGAGGTCACGCGCGAGGAAGACGACCTGGATCGAGGCGTACCCGTCGAGCGCGAGGTTGGACACCGCGCCGAACGCCACGAGCGTCCGCAGGTACGGATCCGCGGCGACGAACCGCAGTCCCTCCGCGACCTGGGTCCGCAGCCGGACCCGTGCCGCGGCAGCGGGTTTCGCCTCCCGCTGCCGGATCGCCCGCAGGCACAGCGCGGAAACCCCGAAGCTGACGGCGTCGGCCAGAATCCCGCTCACCGGACCGAAGACCGCCGCCAGCACCCCGGCCAGCCCGGGCCCGCCGACCTGCGCGGCCGACTCGCTGCCCTGCAACCGGGTGTTGGCCGCGAGCAGGTGCTCCCGCTCGACGAGCACCGGCAGATAACTGCGATAGGCAACGGAGAAGAAGACCTTCGCGGTGCCCGCCGCCAGCGCGACCCCGAGCAGGTACGGCACCGAGAGCACCCCGGCCAGCTGCGCGAGCGGGACACTCGCGAACACGACCATGGAGACGGTGTTGCAGGCCGCCATCACCGGCCGCTTCGGCGCCAGCGCAGCCCCCGCCCATCCTCCGGGGGACGGCCCTTGTCCAGTCTATCGGTGCCCACCGACGAAAAGGCCCAGCTCGCCGAGTTGTCCACAGCACCACCGCGATGTGGACAACTCGGCAAGAGCGCGCGGCTCAGCCGAAAGTCCGCGCTGGCGCGAGGAACCGACCGGCGCGGATCTGCCCACCGGCCCACAGCAGCCGGAAATCCCGTCCCAGCCGACGAGTCACGGCTGGGCGGGAAAGCCGCGGGCGAAGAGGAACGCCGGGCGACGCTCAACGCCATCTTCGGGCAAGTCGCGTTCGGAGTACTCCGAGAAGAGCGCGATCACCCGCGAGTTCAGCTCGTCCAGCTCCGCGGCGGACAGCCGGGCCCAGGTTTCGTTGTCGAACCACGAATCGCGCCACTGCGGGGCCTCGGTCTCCATCGCGGCGAGCCACGTGCGCGCGAGGGAGGCCTGCCGGTCGAGGCTCAGGGTCTCCGCGGCGTCGGCGACGGGGTCACCGACGAAATCCTCCGACGACCACGACAGGGCGCGCGAACGCCGTCGCCACCAGCGCTCGCGACGATCGCGCGCCAGCTCGGGCGCCTCTTCCACCAGCGACGCGCCCGCCAGCACCTTCAAGTGGTGGCTGATGTTCCCCACCGCCTGGCCGGTCTTCTCCGCGAGCACGGACGCCGTCGCCGGGCCGTCGAGCTTCAGGATGTCGAGCAGGCGGCGGCGCAGCGGGTGCGACATCGCCGCCAGCACCCGGGAGTCGCGGATCTCGTGGACTTCGCGTTCGGCCATACGCACAAGACTAGTTGCACAATTACTCTTGTACAATATCTCTTGAGCAAACCGAGCCCCGGTATCCTGGCCGCCATGGGCTTCTTCACCTGGATCATCTTCGGCGCGCTCGTCGGCTGGATCGCGAACATCGTGGTCGGCGGCGCGGACCGGCGCCGGCAAGGCTGCCTGGTCAGCGTGCTGGTCGGGGTGCTGGGCGCGGCCCTCGGCGGCTTCGTCTACCAGCTCGCCACCGGCGAGCACCAGCGGTTCGGGTTCGACTTCCCCAGCTTCGGCGTCGCCATCCTCGGCGCGATCGTGCTGCTGGCGATCCTGCGCCTGGTCAGCGCCGCGGGCCGCCATCGTGACCGTGACCGTTTGTAACGGTTTGCCGACGATCGGTCAGCAAACGCCGTGAACCACTAAGCTGAGTCGTTCCGCACGCGGGTGCATGCGTCGTCGGGGGATGCATGCACCCGCGCTGCGTGGCGCAGGACCAGCACCGCCCGGGCCGGGTCGACGAGCATCGGCAGCGGTACCGAGGCGACGTCCCGGCGCCAGGCGCACAACAGCTCCGTCAGCGAATCCGGAACGCTCATCGTCACCTCGGCAGGTCGGCCCGGGGACCAGCCCCGAGCGGCGTCAACTACCGAGAGTTATCGAGAATTTCCACTGAACGTTAGCGGATTGTGGTCGCTCCCACCCGTGGCGGGGAAACCCTTGCGGGGGGTCCGGCACCTCGCCCACCAGGGGCGGGCGTGTCCGCCCGCCGACGAGCGGTAGCGTGGTGAAGCCCGAATCGGACGTATCCCGTCCCTTCCCTCCCTCCGATGACGAACAGCGGGGAAACCGACCCATGAGCGGCAAGCCCACCGGCAACCCCCTCGCGCACGCAGTCCAGCTGGCCCGGGAAACCGTGCCGCCGATGCACCCGGCGGGCCGCCCGTTCGTCTTCGGCGGCCTCGCGGCGACGCTGGTGCTGCGCCGGTTCTCCAAGCGCCTCGGCGTCGTCGGCGCGCTCGCCACCGCGGCCACCGCCGCGTTCTTCCGCGAGCCGAAGCGGGTGCCGCCCGCGCGCGACAACGTCGCCGTTGCCTCCGCCGACGGACTCGTCTCCCTGCTCGAAGAGGCCGTGCCGCCGCCCGAGCTGGGCCTGCCCGCCGAGCCGCGGATGCGCGTGAGCGTGTTCCTCTCGGTGTTCGACGTGCACGTCCAGCGCGCGCCGGCCACCGGGGTGATCGAGAAGGTGGCCTACCGGCCCGGCAAGTTCCTGTCCGCGGACCTGGACAAGGCGAGCGAGGACAACGAGCGCAACTCCGTGCTGATGCGCACCGCCGACGGCCACGAGCTCGTCGTCGTGCAGATCGCCGGGCTGGTCGCGCGCCGCATCCTGTGCGAGATCCGCGAGGGTGACAAGGTGGCCGCCGCCGACACCTACGGCATCATCCGGTTCGGCTCCCGCGTCGACCTGTACCTGCCGCCCGGCAGCCGCGTCCTGGTCTCGAAGGGCCAGCGCACGGTCGGCGGCGAGACAGTGATCGCCGAACTCCCCGCGCTTGGAGAAGGCTGACCATGGTCCGCGTGACCACCCCGGGCATCCGGCTGCTGCCGAACGCCATCACCGTGCTCGCCTTGTGCGCCGGGCTTTCCTCGGTGCAGTTCGCGCTCACGAACAACTACGCCATGGCGATCGCCTCGATCGGCATCGCCGCCGTGCTGGACAGCCTCGACGGCCGCATCGCGCGCCTGCTCGACGCCACGTCGAAAATGGGCGCGGAACTCGACTCGCTGTCCGACGGCATCTCGTTCGGCGTCGCGCCCGCGCTGGTGCTGTACGTGTGGCAGTCCGGCGGCGACCGCATCGGCTGGGTCGCGTCGCTGATCTTCGCGGTCTGCATGATCCTGCGGCTCGCGCGCTTCAACACCCTGCTCGACGACACCGACCAGCCGGCCTACGCGGGCGAGTTCTTCGTCGGCGTGCCCGCCCCGGCCGGCGGCCTGGTCGCGATGCTGCCGCTGATCATGACGCTGCAGTGGGGCCAGGGCTGGTGGTCGCAGCAGTACGTGGTGCTGGCGTGGACGATCGCCGTCGCCGTGCTGCTGATCAGCCGCATCCCGACGCTGTCGCTGAAGACCGTGAAGGCACCCGCCAAGGCGATCGCGCCGCTGCTGGTCGGCGTCGGGCTGCTGGCCGCGGCGATCATCCAGTTCCCGCTGGTGGCGCTGGCCGCCGCGCTGGTGCTGTACCTGCTGCACATCCCGTACGCGGTCTACCGGAACCGCTGGCTCGCCGCGCACCCCGAGGCCTGGACGGTCCCGCCGCGCGAACGCCGCGCCATCCGCCGTGCCCGCAGCCAGCGACGGCTCCGGCTGCGCCCGGCCTCCCGCCGGGTCGCGGGGGCCGCCATGCGCGCCGTTCGCTTGCCCCGCAACGGTTCCGACTTCGTCCGGGCCACCCGCGCCCACCGCGATCGCGACCACGGCACCACCACCGGCGCTGGCCCGGGCTCCGGTCCCGCCCAGCGCCGCCGGAGCTGGCGGCGGATCGGGATCCGGCGCAAGTAACCGCTCACCGCGCCGCGGAAACCCGCAATCCGGCCACCAGCAAGGCAAGCTGCGCCTGGAAGTCCTGCACGCAGTCCACTGACCGCAGGGCGGGCAGGACCCGCAGCAGGTTCGGGTGCTCACGCGGGTCGACCATGCGCGAGAACCAGTCGTCGACCGGTTCTTCGCGTTCGGCCGGGGTGCCGGCCAGCCCGACGGAGTCCGCGAGGGCCGCGCCGAACGTCAGTCCCATCAGCGAGCGGTAGCCGCGGGCGGCGGCGGCCTCGTCCAGCCCGCCGTCGAGCAGGGCGCCCACCAGCGCGTCGATCACCCGCAGCGCGCCCGGCGAACGCGGGTTCGCCTCCTCCGCCGCCAGCGTCCGCACCACGGCCGGATGCCGCGTGAACGCCGTGTACAGCCCCTCCGCGAGGTGCCGGACGCGTGTCTCCCAGCCCCAGCCCTCGTCCGGCAGCGGCACGGATTCGAAGACGTGCGCGGTGATCCCGTCGAGCAGATCGCCCTTGTTCTTGACGTGGTTGTACAGCGACATCGCCTCGACGCCCAGCTCCGCCGCCAGCTTGCGCATCGACAGCGCGCCCATGCCGTGCTCGTCCACCAGGCGCAGGGCCGCTTCCAGCACCTTCTCGCGTGTCAGCGTCTCCCGGACCACGTCGGCCAGCGTAGCTTACGTCGTAAGTACTTACGGTGTACGCTTACGTCGTAAGTATCAGCTCCGGAGGGAACCCATGGACACCGAGACGCTGCTCACCACCACCCGCTCCGTCCGGCGGAAGCTGGACCTCGACCGGCCCGTGGCCCACGAGGTCATCGCGGACTGCCTGCGCGTCGCCCAGCAGGCGCCGGCCGCGGGCGGGCTGCTCACCGCGCAGCGCTGGATCGCCGTCACCGACCCGGCGATCCGGGCCGGGATCGCCCCGCTCGTCCAGCGGTCCGCGCACGCCGCCTGGGCGCACTACGCCGACCAGGTCGACAGCCGCATGTTCGTGTCGGCCCGGCACCTGGTCGACCACATCGGCCAGGTGCCCGCGCTGGTGATCCCGTGCATGCCCGGCCGTCCGCCGTCTTCACCGGCCGAGCAGTCGGCGTACTACGGCTCGATCTACCCGGCGGTCTGGAGCTTCCAGCTCGCGTTGCGGACCCGGGGGCTGGCCAGCTCGATGTGCTCGTACCACGTCGTGGACCACGAGGAGGACGTCGCGAAGCTGCTCGGCATCCCCGAGGGCTTCACGCAGATCGGCCTCATCGCGGTGGCCTACTCGAAGCAGGCCGAGTTCTCGCCCGCGCCCCGGCCGCCGGTCGAAGAGATCCTGTCGTTCGACGCCTGGGCGGGCCCGCGTCGCTAGGGTGAGCAGCGTGAGCGACCCCCAGATCACGCTGACCGTCCGGCACACGCCGTCCGCGCTCGACTCCCGGCGAGGGGTGGTGCGGCTGCACCCGGAGGTGCTCGACGCGCTGGGCCTGCGTGCCTGGGACGCCGTGCACCTCACCGGGGCCCGCCGGAGCGCCGCGCTGGCGGCGCCGTCCGACGAGGAGGGCACCCCCGGCGTGGTGCTGACCGACGACGTCACGATGTCGAACCTCGGCATCACCGAGGGCGCCGAGATCGTCGTCGCGCCGGCCGACGTGGCCGCGGCGAAGACGGTGACGGTCGCGGGCTCCCGGCTGGCCAGCGCGTCGGTGCCGCCGCAGACCCTGCGGCTGGCGCTGACCGGCAAGGTGGTCACCCTCGGCGACGCGGTTTCCCTGCTGCCGCAAGACCTTTCCCCGGTTCCGGGGGCGGACGTCATCGCCGTGCGCGGCCAGCTCTCCCGCGCGATCGGCGCCACCTGGACCAACGAGCTGCTCACGGTCACGGCCACCGAGCCGGCCGGCGTGGTCGCGATCGGGCCGTCCACTGTGGTCAGCTGGCGGGGCGGGGCGCGCACCGGCGAGCCGGCCGGCGGCGAGCCCTCGACGCGCAGCGCGACGGCGCTGGTCCGCAGCACGGCCGTGACCGCGGCCGAGGACTACATCGACGCGGAGGTCATCGAGGAGGTGGTGGTCGCCGAGTCCGTGGAGGCGGCCGAACCGGTGCCGCCGGTGACCGACCTGGTCGGCGCGGAAAGCGCGGCCCGCAAGCTCGCCGAGTGGTTCGACCTGGCGTTCCACCGCCCGGAGCTGCTCGCGCGGCTCGGCACCACAGCCCACCTCGGAGTGCTGCTGTCCGGGCCGGAAGGCGTCGGGAAGGCGTCGCTCGTACGGTCCGTGGCCAAGGCCGAGAAGGTGCGCGTGGTGTCGCTGGCCGCGCCGAACATCGCCGTGCTGGAGCCGAATGCCGCGCACGCCCGCCTGAAAGAGGCGATCACCCGCGCGACCGACGGCGACGGGCCGGCCGTGCTGCTGATCAACGACGTCGACGCGCTGCTGCCCGCCACCCAGCCGCCGCCCGTGGCCACCGTCCTGCTGGAGGAGCTGCGCACGGCGCTGCGTCACGAGGGCCTGGCCCTGGTGGCGACGACCCAGCGCGCCGAGTCCGCCGACCCCCGGCTGCGCACCACGGAGCTGCTCGACCGCGAGCTGGGCCTGCCGCTGCCCGACGCGAAGACCCGCACCGAGCTGCTGCGGATCCTGCTGCGTGACGTGCCGGTGGAACCGGGCGCCGACCTGGGCGTGCTCGCCGAGCGGACGCCCGGGTTCGTCGCCGCGGACCTGATCGCGCTGCGCCGGGACGCGGCGCTGCGGGCCGCGCTGCGCCAGCGTGAGGCCGAGGAGCCGCGCATCGCCCAGCAGGACCTGCTCGACGCGCTGGCCACCGTCCGGCCGATCTCACTGTCCACTTCGGACAACCTGGCCACCGGCGGGCTGACGCTCGACGACGTCGGCAACATGGTGGACGTCAAGCAGTCGCTGACCGAGACGGTGCTGTGGCCGCTGCGCTACCCGGACTCGTTCGCACGGCTGGGCGTCGACCCGCCGCGCGGTGTGCTGCTCTACGGGCCTCCCGGCGGCGGCAAGACCTTCCTCGTGCGCGCGCTGGCCGGCACCGGCGCGCTGAACGTCTTCGCGATCAAGGGCGCCGAGCTGCTGGACAAGTGGGTCGGCGAGTCGGAGCGCGCGGTGCGCGACCTGTTCCGGCGGGCCGCCGACGCCGCGCCGTCGCTGATCTTCCTGGACGAGATCGACGCGCTCGCGCCGCGGCGCGGCCAGTCCTCGGACTCCGGCGTGGCCGACCGCGTGGTCGCCGCCCTGCTCACCGAGCTGGACGGGGTGGAGCCGATGCGCGAGGTCGTGGTGCTGGGCGCCACCAACCGGCCCGAGCTGGTGGACCCCGCGCTGTTGCGGCCCGGGCGGCTGGAACGGCGCGTCTACGTGCCGCCGCCGGACGCCGGATCGCGGGCCGCCATCCTGATCGCCACCTCGAAGAACACCCCGCTGGCGTCCGATGTGGACCTCAAGGGGCTGGCGTCCACCCTGGACGGTTACTCCGCGGCCGACTGCGCCGCCCTGATCCGCGAGGCCGCGCTCACCGCGATGCGCGAGTCGCTGGAGGCCCGTGAGGTGACCTCCGCGCACCTGGCCAAGGCCCGCGAGGCCGTGCGGCCGTCGCTGGATCCCGCGCAGCTGGCCACGCTGGAGGCGTACGCCCAGGCGCAGCAGGAACGCTGAATAGGGGGCCGCCCGGCTGGGTGGCCCCCTTTTCACGTTCGCGCTGGTCAGCTGCCCTTGTGGCCGCTCTGGTAGTCCTTGGTGATGATCACTATCACGCCGGGGCTCGAGTTCTGGATGCCGTCGAACCGCGGCTGCGCCTGGAAGCCGAACTCGGTGGCCAGCTGCTTCGCGGCCGCCTCCTCGTCGGTGCCGGGGCGGAAGTAGGCCGTGGTGTGGTCGATCACGCCCTGGGAGTAGTTGCCGACCTCGGGCACGTTCCAGCCCGCGCCGCGGAAGTCGTTCGCGGCCTGCTCGGCGAGGCCCTTGATCAGGGAGTTGTTGTAGACCCGCACGGTGACCCACTTGTTGGACGCCTGCTGGTCGGTCCCCGGCTGGCCACCGGGCTGGCCCGGCTGACCGGTGGGCTGGCCGCCCGGCGGGACCGCCGAGGACGAGCCCGGCGCGGCCGAGGAGGACGGCGGCGCGCTCGGTGACGAAGGCGGCGCGCTCGACGAGCCCGGCGCCGACGACGGCGCACCGGACGAAGCCGGAGAGGAGGGCCCGGCCGAGTTGCTGGGACCGGCGGTGTTGTCGTTCGACCCGCCGCTGGTCGCCAGGGTGACGCCGCCGATCACCGCGGCGACCACGGCCACCCCGATCAAGGCGACGGCCGCGGCCCGCAGGGGCCGGGACAGTCCCGAGAAGAAGCTCATGACAGCTCGATCCCCAGCCGCCGGGCGCCGCGTTTACGCTGCCGCGCGGCCCGCGTCTTGCGGAGCCGCTTCACCAGCATCGGATCGGCCTCCACTGCTTCGGGCTTCTCCAGCAGCGTGTTCAGCAGCTGGTAGTAGCGGGTCGAGGACAGCGAGAAGCGCTCACGAATGGCGTTCTCCTTGGCGCCGGCATGACGCCACCACTGACGCTCGAAGGCGAGAATTTGCATCTCGCGCTCGGTCAGGCCACCCACGGTTTCCGGCGGCGACGGCTGGTCCTCAGCCATCGACTCCGCGGCGTCCATGCGGCTCCTCGTGCTCGGTTTCGGCTGTCCTTCCGCGGGCGCCATTCAACCACGGAACCCAGTCTCGACATGGGCATCCGACCCGGCGCGTCACGGTCCGATCCAGGTGTACCAGAGGGGTCCGACTAAACTCGCCGCTCGTGACCGTCCACGCCATCCGCATCGCCGGCGACCCGGTGCTGCACCAGCCGACCCGCGAGATCACGCAGTTCGACGACGAGCTGCGCACCCTCGTCGAGGACATGTTCGAAACGATGTACGCCGCCGAGGGGGTCGGCCTCGCCGCCAACCAGATCGGCCTCGACCTGCGGCTGTTCGTCTACGACTGCCCGGACGACGACGGGGTCGAGCACCGCGGCGCGGTGGTCAACCCGAAGCTGGAGACCTCGGAGATCCCCGAGACCATGCCCGACCCGGACGACGACTGGGAGGGCTGCCTGTCGGCCCCCGGCGAGTCCTACCCGACCGGGCGCGCCTCGTGGGCCAAGGTGACCGGCTTCGACGTCGACGGCAACCCGATCGAGGTCGAGGGCACCGGGTACTTCGCACGCTGCCTCCAGCACGAGACCGACCACCTCGACGGCTTCATCTACCTCGACCGCCTCGTCGGCCGCCACGCCCGCGCGGCGAAGAAGATGCTGAAGAAGAACAAGTGGGGCGTCCCCGGCCTGAGCTGGACCCCGCCCAAGGAACCCGCCGACGCCTGAGTGTCCATGACGGCGAGAACCGTCATGAACACCCAGGGGCGGTCAGCAGCCGAGGAAGTGGCAGCGCACCACCGCGGGCTGTTCGATCACCGAGCCGTCCCGCACCGCCCAGGCGAGGCGGACGTACTG
The DNA here is from genome assembly GCF_900110575.1 of Amycolatopsis saalfeldensis. Taxonomy (GTDB): domain Bacteria; phylum Actinomycetota; class Actinomycetes; order Mycobacteriales; family Pseudonocardiaceae; genus Amycolatopsis; species Amycolatopsis saalfeldensis. Next base: position 179,541 of record NZ_FOEF01000005.1, on the reverse strand, counting down.
CGCGTGGGTCCAGGCCAGCGGCGTCGCCGAGCCGGTCGGGGTGCCGGGCGCGAAACCGGGTTCGCCCGACGGCGGGTTCTCGTCCCAGACCTGCTCCGGCATGGTGTCCGCGGAACTCGCCACCCGGCCGAGGTCGCGCAGCCGCCCGGCCGCGGCGGCGCGGTCACCGGCGGCCAGCTCGTACTCGCCCCGTTCGCCGGCCAGCAGCGGCCAGAGCCGGCCGAACGTCGTGCGGCTCTCGGACGGGAACGTGTAGTCCCAAGGTGAGCCGTCGGCCTGCTCGCCGTAGCCGTCCTTGGTGTAGCGGTGCCAGAACTGGCCGTTCGGCGTGGTGTACGAGATGTCCGCGTCGGTGACCTTGACGCTGTTGCGGATCACCGGGTCGTCCGGCGCGTAGACGCCGAGCCGCACCAGCTCGAGGAAGCCCGCGTCCGTCACCGCCCGCTGGTCCATGGTGACCGACGAGTTGCCGAGGTTGTACTTCGTCCCGGCGTTCGCGTCGCCGTCCTTGGTCAGCCGCACGAAGTACGGGTCCTTCGACAGCGGCCCGTTCGTCGTGATGGTCTGCTTCGCCAGCCCGGCCTTGAACGCGTCCGCCGCCGCGAGGTACCGCCGGGCGTCGGCCGCGGCGCCGTTGCGGGAGGCCAGATCGGCCGCGCAGACCAGGCCGGCGAGCACCGCCGCGATCGTCGACGGCGAGTACCCGTCCTGCTCCTCCCAGCGTTCCTGCTGGGTGTACGGCGACGCTTTTCCGTTGTCCGCGCGGTAGTCCAGCAGGAAATCCGCCGCCTTCTTCACTCCCGGCCACAGGTCGGCGCGCCCGAGCTGCTGCGCCAGCACGATCGGGAACGCCGTCTCGTCGAGCTGCACGGACGTCCAGTACGGCTTGCCGTCGACGTTGCTGTTCTGCGGCAGGTGCCCGTCCGGCAGCTGCTGGGTGCCGAACAGGTAGTCGGCGGACCGGTTCGCGGCCGCGCGGTCGCCGGCGGCCAGCAGGCCGGTCGCGATCTGGTAGAGGTCACGCGGCCACACCAGGTGGTAGGTGCCCGACGGCGAGTACGCCGGATCGTTGTTCCCGAACCGCCACGGCATGCTCGGCGACGCGATGAAGGCGCCCGGGTGGTGCTTGTCCTCGCTCGCCGCCAGCGTCAGCACGGACGCGGTGTAAAGGTCCCGCTCGCTCCCGGTCTTCAGCGACGACGGCGGCCGGCTCACCGTCCGCAGGTAGCCCGCCCAGCCGCGGTCGTAGGCGCGTTCGGCGTCACGGAAGCCGCGCCGTTGCGACGCTTGTGCGTTGGCCGCCGCGGCGGAGCTGTTCGCGCCCATCCCGAGCGCGAGCGTGACGTGCCGCGACCGCACGCCGTCGGCGGCCGTCTGCCCGGTCAGGACGACGTTTCCCTTGCTGGCGCTGGCATACGGCGTCAGCCTGCGGGTCTTGGTCAGCTGCGTGATGCCGTCGGACGCGCCGTCGTAGCCCACGGTCGTGCTGGTGAACGACGGTGCCGCGGTCAGCGCTGCCGCGGTCTTCGCGTCGTTCGCGGTGAGCAGCGGGCCGGACGCGCGGGCCGAGTCGTCGGAGCCGTCGTTCGTGAGGTCCGGATCGGCGACGGCGTACAGCTGGTACGGCCGCCCGGTGAGCGAGGTGAAGTCGACGTCCACCAGCACACTCGCCCGGGCCGGGTCCGTCACGTAGGTCTTGCGCAGGCGCCAGCGGTGCTGGTCGTCGGTGATCGTCTGCTCGTAGGTCAGGCTGCCGGAGTCGACGCGGCGCACCTGCTGCGCGCGGGCGGACGAGTCGACGGTCGCGAAGCTCCGCCCGTCACTGACCACCAGCTCCAGCGAACGGACGCTCGGCGTGGACAGGTCGGGGTAGTAGACCTCCGACATCCGCCCGGCCTGCAGGGTGAACCAGATGTCGCTGCCGGCCTCGCGTGCCGTGCCGAAGCCGGTTTTGTCGGCGGGCAGCCAGCTCGGGTGAGTGCCCGGCGCGCCGGGTGCTTCACCACCGCTGCCCGCGGCGGTCGCGACGGCGGGGACCAGGCTGGTCACCAGCAGCGTCGCCAGCGCCGGGAGTAAGACTTTTCGCATATCGACCCCAGGTGAGACGTAGCGCGCACAGTTGCGCAAAGCCCTGCGATTGTTACGTCGATCCCTGCCGCTCGCATGGTCCGATCCGGTGAACAAGCCACCAGCCGGAAAGGCGACAGCCTTGTGCCGCCCGCGCCGCCGTGGCATGGTCGGTGGCGCAACCTCAACTCAAAAACGCGGGAGCTCGCGCCTTGGCGGGCTGAGAGGGTGACTGGTGTCTGTCTGTGGGCACCCGGCGTCACCGACCGCATGAACCTGACCGGGTAATGCCGGCGTAGGGAGTGAACGTCGTTGACGACGCTGGAGAACAAGGCCGCCATCACGCCTGCCGTGACCACGGGGCCGATCACCGGTTCGCACAAGGTCTACCACCAGACGGAATCCGGCCTCCGGGTGCCGGCCCGGCGGGTCGACCTGTCGAACGATGAGCATTTCGACGTGTACGACACCTCCGGTCCGTACACCGATCCGGACGCCAAGATCGACGTCCACAATGGACTTCACCAGCTGCGCACCGGCTGGGCCGACGGGCGCACCCACAACACCCAGCTGGGCTGGGCGAAAGCCGGCGTGATCACGCGGGAGATGGAGTTCGTCGCGGCGCGCGAACGCTGCTCCCCCGAGCTGGTGCGCGACGAGGTGGCGCGCGGGCGCGCGGTGATCCCGGTCAACCGCAGGCACCCGGAGTCCGAGCCGATGATCATCGGCAAGAAGTTCCTGGTGAAGATCAACGCCAACATGGGGAACTCGGCCGTCTGGTCCTCTGTGGAGGAAGAGGTCGACAAGATGGTGTGGGCCACCCGGTGGGGCGCCGACACGATCATGGACCTCTCGACCGGAAAGCGCATCCACGAGACGCGCGAGTGGATCATCCGCAACTCACCCGTGCCGGTCGGCACCGTCCCGATCTACCAGGCGCTGGAGAAGGTCGACGGCGACCCGGAAAAGCTTTCGTGGGAGGTGTACCGCGACACGATCGTCGAGCAGTGCGAACAGGGTGTGGACTACGTCACCGTGCACGCCGGCGTGCTGCTGCGTTACATCCCGCTGACCGCGCGCCGGGTCACCGGCATCGTCAGCCGGGGCGGCTCGATCATGGCCGCCTGGTGCCTGGCGCACCACCAGGAGTCCTTTTTGTACACGCACTTCGAGGAACTCTGCGAGATCCTGCGGAAGTACGACGTCACGTTCTCCCTCGGCGACGGCCTGCGCCCCGGCTCCATCGCCGACGCGAACGACCGCGCCCAGTTCGCGGAGCTGGAGACCCTCGGCGAGCTGACGCACCTCGCGCGCGAGCACGACGTGCAGGTGATGATCGAGGGCCCCGGCCACGTGCCGATGCACAAGATCAAGGAGAATGTCGAGCTCGAGGAGCAGCTGACCGGCGAGGCGCCGTTCTACACCCTCGGCCCGCTCACCACGGACATCGCGCCGGCGTACGACCACATCACCTCGGCCATCGGCGCCGCGCAGATCGGCTGGTACGGCACGGCGATGCTGTGTTACGTCACGCCGAAGGAGCACCTCGGGCTGCCCAACCGCGACGACGTGAAGACCGGCGTGATCACGTACAAGATCGCCGCGCACGCCGCCGACCTCGCCAAGGGCCACCCGCACGCGCAGGAGTGGGACGACGAGCTGTCCAAGGCGCGCTTCGAGTTCCGCTGGAACGACCAGTTCAACCTGTCGCTCGACCCCGACACCGCGCGTTCCTTCCACGACGAGACGCTGCCCGCGGAACCGGCCAAGACGGCGCACTTCTGCTCGATGTGCGGCCCGAAGTTCTGCTCGATGCGGATCACCCAGGACGTGCGCAAGTACGCCGAGGAGCACGGTCTGTCCACTGTGGAGGCCATCGAGGCCGGCATGGCGGAGAAGTCGGCCGAGTTCGGCGAGCACGGCAACAAGGTGTACCTGCCCGTGGTCGGGCAGTGACTCGCCCCGACGTGCTCTTTCCCGCGGAGGGGCCATGAACACAGCTCCGAGGACCGCCCTCACCATCGCCGGATCCGACTCCGGCGGTGGTGCGGGCGTGCAGGCCGACCTGCGCGCGTTCTTCGCGAACGGGGTGCACGGGCTGGTCGCCCTGACCGCCGTCACGGTGCAGAACTCGTTGGGCGTGCAGGGTTTCACCGAGATCCCGGTGGACGTCGTCACCGCGCAGATCAAGGCCGTCGCTTCGGACATGGGGGTGCACGCGGCGAAAACCGGCATGCTCGCCACCGCCGAGATCATCCAGGCGGTGGCGAAGACGCTCGACGAGGTCCACATCGGACGGGACACGGGCACGCCGTTCGTGGTCGACCCGGTGGCCGCGTCGATGACCGGGCACGCGCTGCTGCGCGAGGAAGCGCTCGAGGCGATCCGCACCGAACTGTTCCCGCGCGCCACCCTGATCACGCCGAACCTCGACGAGGTGCGGCTGCTCACCGGCATCACCGTCACCGATCCGGCCACGCAGCGCGCGGCGGCCGAGGCGCTGCTGGAGTTCGGCTCGCGGTGGGTGCTCGTGAAGGGCGGCCACATGCGCGACACCGACACCTGCGTCGACCTGCTGTACGACGGCACGGAGCCGATCGAGCTGACCGGCGCCCGCATCAACACCGAGAACACCCACGGCGGCGGCGACACGATGGCGTCGGCCATCACGTCTTCGCTGGCGAAGGGCGCCGACGTGCCGACGGCCGTCGCGGAGGCGAAGCGCTTCATCGAACGGTGCGTCGCGGAGGCGTACCCGCTCGGCGCGGGGGTGGGCCCGGTCTCGCCGTTCTGGCGGCTCGCGGACTGAGCGTGTGGTGGCAGCTCGCGCGCCGGGCGGCCACACTGGGCCCGTGACCGACGAAACCAGCACCCGCGCCCTGTGGGACAGCCTGCCCGAAGACCTGCGAACCGAGGTCGACCGGCTGGTCACCGCCCACCAGCCGGCGTCTGTGATCAAGCTGCTCCGCAAAGCGGGACTCACCCCGTCTCCCGGCATCGCCGAAAGCCGCGACCTCGCGGACCTGCGAGCCCGCGAACTCAACGTCGGCCCACGGTTCGGCTGAGCCCTAGGTGACCGGCTCCAACGTCCGGTCGTCGTAGGTCGAGCGGGCGTCGCGGATGCGGTCGAAGTTCGCCTGGGACCACGAACTGAGGGCGATGAGGTGCGAGCCGACCTCGGCGCCCATCTCAGTGAGCGCGTACTCCACCGTCGGCGGGGTGGTCGGGTACACCGTGCGGGTGACGAAGCCGTCGCGCTCCAGGGTGCGCAGGTTTTGCGTCAGCATCTTCTGGCTGATGCCGTCGACGGCCCGGCGCAGTTCGCCGAAACGGTGCGGGCGCCGGGCGAGCGCGCCGAGGACCAGCGCCGTCCACTTGTTCGCGAGCAGGTCGAGCACGTCGCGGCACGGGCAGCTCTTCAGATAGACATCCCAGGGTCCGTCCTGGTCGCAGCTAGTTTCCATCAGGTACCTACTTTACCGAGAAGTGCCTTCTAGCGAAAAGTGACGAACAACCCGAGCATAGGAGAGCGGTTCACGAACGACAACAAGAAGGAGAGACCGAGATGCGCGTGGTGACCCAGCGGGAGTTCGGCGGCCCGGAGGTGCTGCAGGTGATCGAGGCCGCCCGCCCGGTGCCGGGCCCGACCGAGGTGCTGGTGCGCGTGCACGCGGCCGGCATCAACCCCGTGGACTGGAAGACCCGCGCCCACCCGGTGTTCCTCGGCGAGCCGCCGTACATGCTCGGCTGGGACGTCTCCGGCGTCGTCGAGGAAGTCGGCTTCGGCGCCACCGGCGTGCGCGAAGGTGACGAAGTCCTTGGCATGCCGTGGTTTCCGCGCGAGGCGGCGGCGTACGCGGAGTACGTGACGGCGCCGTCACGGCACTTCGTGCGCAAGCCGGCCGGGATCTCGCACGCCGAGGCCGCGGGTCTGCCACTGGCCGGGCTGACCGCGTGGCAGGCGCTCGTGGACGTGGCGGGAGTCCAGAGTGGACAGCGGGTGCTGGTGGACGCGGCCGCGGGCGGTGTCGGCCACCTCGCCGTGCAGATCGCCAAGGCGCGAGGCGCGTACGTGCTCGGCACGGCCAGCGCGGCGAAGCACGAGTTCCTGCGTTCTATCGGCGTCGACGAGCCGATCGACTACCGCGACGAGAGCGCGACGGCCACGGACGTCGACCTCCTCCTCGGGCTGGTCGGCGAGGAGAACGACCTGCGCTGGCTGCCCTCGTTGAACGACGGCGGCCTGCTGGTCTCCGTGCCCGGCGGCGTCGGCGAACGGGCCGCGGCCGAGGCTTCGCGACGAGGCGTGCGCGCGGAGGGGATTCTCGTGGAGCCCGATCAGATCGGGCTGCTCGGCCTCGTCGAGCTGGTCGAGGCGGGCCGGCTCACCGTGCACGTCGACCAGGCTTTCCCGCTCGAAGACGTCGCGAAGGCCCACGAGGTCGGCGAAGCCGGGCGGGTCACGGGCAAGCTGGTCCTCACCACCGTCTGACGGCTTTGGGGCCACCGCGGCAAAACGGTGGCCCCAAAGCGGCGTCAACCGCGGGTGAGCACCTGCGGCAGGACACTCGTTAGGCTCGTCCAATCAGATGTGACCACCGACGCGTGCTGCTTCGCCAGGTCCGCCACGCGCTGGTTGGCCTGGTCGACGGTCGGGTTGTGGTCGTCGATCGCGGGCGACACGTTCTGGCCGTCGGTCATCACGAGGTAGTAGTGGTTGTCGTCGTACCAGCCGGGACCGGTCTGCGTGACCCACGCGCTGGCGTCACCGTCGAAGACCACGAACCACGGCTTGAGGTCCGCGGTGTACTTGTCCCGCGGGTCGCCGCCGGCCGCGCCGTGCACGGTCGGGAAGATCTGGACGTCGCCCAGCTTCCCGGCGTTCTTCTGCGCCAGCAGGTAGTTCCCGTACTCGACGTCGGTGTGCAGGGTGTCGGTCGGGTTCCCCTCCTCGACGGTGCCCGGGATGATCTCCGTCAGCACCTTGCCGCGCAAGGAGTCCACGCTCGGCCAATTGTCTGCTTTGGACGCATCGTCGAGGGTCGCGTAGCTGCCGAGCAGGTCCGCGGGCTTGAACACGGCGCCGCCGAGGTGCGCGCGAAAGGCGGCGTCGATCGAGTCCGGGCCGAGCCCGGTATTGGCCGAGAAGCCCGTTTTCATCTCGAGCTTCAGCGTGAGCGGCGTGTGCCCGGGGTGGGCGGCGAGCCAGATCCGGATGTCGTCGAGGCAGTACTCGAGGTCCTTGTTGGTGCCACCGGAGTAGAGGTCGGCGGCCGAGGACGCGGCGACGCAGTTGTTCGAGTTGCCCAGCGGGTTGGAGTGGCTGACCTTCCACTCGTGCGTGATGATGTCCGGCCAGACGTCCAGCTCGATCAGCGACGAGCCGTTGTCCAGCGCCTGCGCCAGATACGGGTACGCCGCGGGGTCGTAGGTGTTGTGCACGCCGACCGTCGTCACGTGCGAGATCTTCGGGCTGTCCGCGCTCGCCGCGGTCGCCCCGGTCAGTGCCGCCGCGACGAGCGCGCCGATCACCACGACCACTGAGGAAATCTTCATCCTGGCCCCTTCGCCCACCGGTAGTGCAATGGCTTTCACACTGTGCCACCGTGATGGACTGTGGATGAAGGACAGCTGACCAAATGGACTAGACCAGAAGTCGGAACGTGCCATGACTGAAAACCCGGCCCCGCCCTCCGCGCTGACCATCGCCGGCTCCGACTCGGGCGGAGCCGCCGGGCTGCAGGCGGACCTGCGCACGTTCCTCACCTGCGGGGTGCACGGGCTCGTCGCCGTCACCGCCGTGACGGTGCAGAACACGCTCGGCGTGCACGACCGCACCGACATCCCGCCGCACATCGTGGCGGGGCAGATCGAGGCCGTCTCGACGGACATGGGCGTGGGCGCGGCGAAAACGGGCATGCTGGCGTCCGCGGAGATCATCCACGCGGTGGCCGCGGCCTGTGACCGGGCGGAGATCGGGCGCGACGCGAGAGTCCCCTTCGTGGTCGACCCGGTGGCCGCGTCGATGCACGGCAAGCCGTTGTTCGACGACGCGGGCCTCGCGGCGGTGCGCGACGAGCTGCTACCGCGCGCCACCGTGCTGACCCCGAACCTCGACGAGGTACGGCTGCTCACCGGCCTGACCGTCACCGACCGCGAGGGCATGCGCGCCGCCGCCGTGACGCTGCACCGGCTGGGCCCGAAGTACGTCCTGGTCAAGAGCGGCCACCTGCGGTCCGACCCGGAGTGCGTCGACCTGCTCTTCGACGGCTCGTCGTTCGTGGAGCTGCCCGGCCGCCGCTACGAGACGCCCCACACCCACGGCGCGGGCGACACGATGGCGTCCGCGCTGACGGCCGGCCTCGCCAAGGGCATGTCCGTGGTGGAGGCCGCCCGGTACGGCAAGTGGTTCGTCTCCCACGCCGTCGAGCACGCGTACCCGATGGGCGCGAAGATCGGGCCCGTGTCGGCTTTCTGGCGGCTGGCCCCGGAGGAACGGTAGGCGTCAGGCTTCGTCGGAGAGCAAGGCTTCCAGCGCGGGCAGCGCGGCCGTGAGGGCCTCTCGGTCCTCGGGGGCGAGCCGGTCGAGGCGACGGTTCAGCTCCTGCACCCGGGTGGACCGGACGCCGGAGACGAGCCGCTCGCCCTCCTCCGTCGCGCGGGCGAGCCAGGCGCGCCGGTCGACGGGGTCGGACTCGCGTGTCACGTACCCGGACTCGACGAGCGTGGCGATGATGCGCGACATGGTGGCCGCCGCGACCCCTTCCTTCGCCGCGAGGTCGCCGAGGCGCAGCTGCCCGGAGTGCACCAGCGTGGCGAGCGCCGAGATGGCGCCGTGGCCGGGCCCGGGGACCCCCGCCTGCCGCAGCGATCGGGAAAGCCGGCCGACGGCGAGGTACAGCCTGCCCGAGACATCCTGGACCGAGGTGAGGGTCACGGCTGGCTCCTTTGCCGCTTTGCCCGCCGCTGGTGCGCCGGAAAGGTGCCGTCAACCATACGGCCTGACCGTGCTCGATCCGCGTTAAACGCGGGCTGAATCACCACTCTCCACACTCGACGCGGTCCGAACGCACCTATCGGCTTACCCGTTTGCGCCCGGCCGGTCAATTCACAGTGGACACGCCCGGCTCACCGGGGCGGGCTGGACGCCTGCGCCCAGAACCGCTGCGGCACCCGCCCGGCGCCGTGGGCCAGGCGACCGGCCACCACGGCGGAACGCATTGCCGACGCCATGCGCTCCGGGTCGGACGCGCGGGTCACCGCCGTCGACAGAAGCACCGCATCGCAGCCGAGTTCCATGGCCAAGGCGGCGTCGGAGGCGGTGCCGATGCCCGCGTCCAGCACCACGGGGACCGAGGCGCGCGAGACGATCAGCTCGATGTTGTGCGGGTTCCGGATGCCCAGCGCGGTGCCGATCGGCGCGCCCAGCGGCATCACCGCCGCGCAGCCGGCCTCCTCCAGGCGCAGCGCGAGCACCGGGTCGTCGTTCGTGTACACGAGCACGGTGAACCCGTCGGCGGCGAGCTGCTCGGCGGCGTCCAGCGTCTCGACCGGGTCCGGCAGCAGGGTGCGGTCGTCGGCGTGGACCTCGAGCTTGATCAGGTCCGTCTCCAGCGCCTCGCGCGCCAGCCGCGCGGTCAGCACGGCCTCCGCGGCCGTCCGGCAGCCCGCGGTGTTCGGCAGCAGCCCGATGCCGAGACGCCGCAGCAGCGCGAGCACCCCGGAACCGCCTTCGGCGTCCGCCTTGCGCATCGCGACCGTCGTCAGCTCGGTGCCGGACGCGACCAGCGCCCGTTCCAGCACGGCGAGGTTCGCCGCGCCCCCGGTCCCGATGATCAGCCGTGACGAAAGCTTGTGCGCGCCGATGACCAGCTGGTCCCCGTCCGTCATGCTCAACCTCCCTGGACCGCGGTCAGCACGTCGATGCTCGCGCCCTTCGGCACCACGGAACCCGCCCACGCGCCGCGCGGGACGACCTCGCCGTTCACCGCGACGGCCACGCCCTGGCGCGCGGCCCCCTTCGCGTCGAGCACGTCGGCCACCGTGGTGTCGTCCGGGAACTCGCACCAGCTGCCGTTGACCTTGATCTCCATCAGACTCGCTCCTTCTCCAACAGGCGGGCGGGCGTGGCCGCGCCGATCTCGTCCGGCGGCGGCTCCCCGGCCAGCCACGCGACCACGGCGTCCGCGGTCACGGGGGCCATCAGCAGCCCGTTGCGATGGTGCCCGGTCGCCGCGAAGACGCCTTCGCCCAGCTCCCCGACGTACGGGAGGGCGTCGTGGCTCGCGGCCCGCAGCCCGGCGGCGATTTCGACCAGCTCGTACTCGGTGATGCCGGGCAGGATCCGTTCCGCGCCTTCCAGCAGCTCACGCACCCCGCGCGCGGTGACGGCCTGGTCGAATCCCGCTTCGTACTGCGTCGCGCCCAGCACCAGCTCGCCGTCGGCGCGCGGGACGAGGTAGATCGGCCGGCCCTCGACCATCGCGCGCACGGTGTACGGCGGGGGCGGCAGGCAGCCCCGGCGCGGGCGCAGCCGCAGGATCTCGCCCTTCAACGGCCGGACGGCGGACTCCAGCAGCGGGTGCAGCCGCCCGGTCCAGGCCCCGGCGGCGAGCACCACCGGCCCCAGGCCGTCGAGGCTCTCCACCCGTTCCCGGCGGAATTCCACCCCGCGCCGGACACAGGCGTCGAACAGCGCGGTGAGCAGTTTCCGGTTGTCCACGGCCAGGTCGCCGGGCACGTGCAGGCCGCCGCGGACGGCGCCGACGCCCGGCGCGAGCCGCCGCGCCTCCCGCCCGGTGAGCTGCTCGACGTCGCGGCCCAGCGAGCGCAGGTAGTCGGCCAGGATGTCCAGGTGCCCGGCGTCGGCGCTGTCGAACGCGACGACGATCGTCCCGTGCCCGGCCAGGCCCGGGTCGGCGCCCTCTTCGGCCAGCTCGCGGGCGAAGGCCGGCCAGCGCCGCAGCGACTCCTCGCCGAGGCTCAGCACGTGCTCCTCGCCGGGCCACGCCTCGGTCACCGGCGCCAGCATGCCGCCGGCCAGCCAGGACGCCCCGCCGCGCGCGGGCTCGGGGTCGAAGACCGTGACGTGGTGGCCGCGCCGGGCCGCGCGCCAGGCCGCGGACAGCCCGATCACACCGCCGCCGACGACGGTCAAGTTCTCGTTCAAGGGGATCACGCTCCCTGCGCCGGCATGACCCGGATCAGGTTCCACGGTCGGAGCGGCAGCTCCCTCTCAGCCCGTGTCCCGGGCTCCCGTGCGGACCAGTCCACCGTAGCGCGCGGGTAACGTCGCCGCCATGCCCGCCTTGACCGGAGACCGGATCCGCGCGCGTCTGGCCGACGCCCGGCTGTACCTGTGCACCGACGCCCGCGCGTCCCGCGGCGACCTGGCCGAGTTCGTCGACGCCGCGCTCGCCGGCGGAGTCGACATCGTCCAGCTGCGCGACAAGACGAACGGTGCGCCACTCGAAGCGAAGCAGGAGATCGCGGCACTCGAAGTGCTCGCGGAGGCCTGCGCACGGCACGGCGCGCTGCTGGCCGTGAACGACCGCGCGGACGTCGCCCTCGCCGTCGGCGCCGACGTGTTCCACCTGGGCCAGGACGACATCCCGGTGCCGCTGGCCCGCCGGATCCTCGGCGAACACGTGGTGATCGGCCGTTCGACGCATTCGGTCGAGCAGGCCCGGGCGGCCGAGGCCGAGGACGGCGTGGACTACTTCTGCACCGGCCCGTGCTGGCCGACGCCGACCAAGCCCGGCCGGTTCGCCCCCGGCCTCGACCTGGTGCGCGCGACCGCGGCGGCCGGGCCGCGGCGGCCCTGGTTCGCCATCGGCGGAATCGACCTGGAGCGGCTGCCCGAGGTCCTCGACGCCGGCGCGTCGCGGATCGTGGTGGTCCGCGCGATCACCGAGGCCGAGGACCCGAAGGCCGCGGCCCGGACGTTGAAGAGCCGCCTGGGCTGAGCGCCGTCAGGAGTTCGCGTTCGTCGGCGCACCGGCCTTCGTCGGCTGGCTCTGCTGGGTCGGCGGCTGCGACGTCCCGGTGCTCGGCGCCGAGGTCGACGGCGGGTTGCTGTCCGTGGTCGGCGAGATCGACGTGGTGGACGACGTGGGCGGCTGCTCCGAGGACGTCGGCGTGCCGGACGAAGTCTCGGTCGGCGGCGCGGTGTTCTGCGACGTCGTCGGCGTGGTGTCCTCGCGGTTCTGCTGCTGGCTGGTGTCCGGCTTGTGGTAGAAGCCCGCGCCGGCCTTGCCGTTCGTGGCGCCTTCCAGGCCGAGCATGAACACGATCGCGATGGCCGTGGCGACCACGCTGGTGCCGATGATCAAGGGCCAGCGCAGCTTCCGGAGCTTGTCGGCGAGCGAACCGGCCGGCTCGGGCTCGGTCTCCCCCGCGCTGGTGTTCTCCGGGCCGGTGGGCTTCGAGAGTCGCACCGTCGGCATTTCCGACGGGTCGGCCGGGATACGGGTCGACAGGTACATCGTCGGCAGCTGGGCCGGGTCCTCCACCGGCTCCAAGCCGCCGCTGGTGCCGCGCCGCTGCCCGGCCGTGGCCAGCACGGAGCGCGCCTTCAGCGCGGCGTCACGCGTGCGCTGCAGCGAACGCAGGTACAGCTCGCCGCCGACGGTGGTGACGATGCTCGCCACCCCGGCGCCGACGACCGTCCCGGCCACGCCGAGCGTCGAGCCCAGCAATGCCGCCGTCACCGCCGCGAGCGCGGCGGCGAGCACCGGCGTCAGCCGCAAACCCTTCTTGGCGTTCTGCCCGGACGCCTTCTCTTGCTCCTCGCTCATGATCCCGATCTGCTTGTCCCGCCCAGTTTTCCCTTGATGGTTCCAACGTGTAAGTCGTCCGGGGGACTCCCTTCGTTGCCCAGAGGTGAGCGACGCCACGTTGACTATCCATAGTGGACGGACTAAAGCTCACATTCTCCTGACATAATCGGCACATGCGACTCGTGACGATCTCCGAAATCGAGGCGGCCGCCCATCGGGTGGCGGGCACCGCCGTGCGCACTCCGCTGCTTCGCCAGCCCTGGGCTTCCGGTGAGCTGTGGGTGAAACCCGAGAGCCTGCAACAGATCGGCGCGTTCAAGATCCGCGGCGCGTACAACGCGATCGCCGCGCTCGAAGACGCGGACCGCGCTCGCGGCGTCGTCGCGTATTCGAGTGGTAACCACGCGCAGGCGGTGGCCTACTCGGCGCACGCCTTCGGGATCCCGGCCGTGATCGTGGTGCCGGACGTGGCGCCCCGGCTCAAGGTGGACGCCACCCGCCGGTGGGGCGCGGAGGTCGTGGAGGTGCCCATCGCCGAGCAGGCCCCGGCCGCCCTGGCCATCGCGCGGGAGCGCGGGCTGACCCTGATCCCGCCGTTCGATCACCTCGACGTGATCGCCGGCCAGGGCACCATCGGCCTGGAAATCGCCGCCGACCTGCCGGATGTCGAAACCGTGCTGGTGCCGGTGAGCGGCGGCGGCCTCGCCGCGGGCATCGGCACGGCGATCAAGGCGCTGCGCCCGGGCGCGAAGGTCTACGGCGTCGAGCCGGAGCTGGCCGGGGACTCGGCCGAGAGCCTCCGGATCGGCCGGCGCGTCGAGTGGCCGATGGAGCGGCGAGCCCGGACCATCGCCGACGGCCTGCGCGCGCAGCCCTCCGAGCTCACGTTCGCGCACCTGCGGAAGGTGCTCGACGGCATCGTCACGGTGACCGAGGACGAGATCCGCGACACCGTGCGCGCCCTTGCCCGCCAGGCCCGCCTGGTCGCCGAGCCGAGCGGGGCGACCGCCACCGCCGCGTTCCTGCACCACTCCGGCGAGCTGCCGGGCGGGCGCACCGTGGCCGTGGTCTCCGGCGGGAACATCGACCCCGCGCTGCTGGCGGAGCTGCTCGCGTAGCAGGGCTTACGAGCTCTTCACCGGACGGATGTAGGTCGGCGGGCCTTCGACGCCGCAGTGGAAGCAATCGCCCGGGTGCGGTGACTCCTCGGCCGGATGCGTCGTGGCAGCCGCGGTGTCGTCGGCGTCGGCGGCGTCGGTCTCGGCGGGCCCGGCGCCGAGCACGCCGTTGTGAATCCCCAACGCGATGAGGCCGCCGGCCACCGCCAGCACGGCGCAGATCAGCAGCGCCATCCGCCAGCCCGCGGTCAGCGCGACCGGGTCGCGGTAGGCCGAACCCGTCAGCCCGGCCGCGGCGGGCAGCACGGCCACCGCCAGAAGTCCACCCGATCGGGCGATCGCGTTGTTGACCCCGGACGCGACGCCGGCGTAGCGGTCCGGGGCCGCCGCGAGCACCGTCGCGGTCACCGGGGCCACCACCGTCGCCAGGCCGAGGCCGAACACGACCACGGCGGGCAGCACCGAGCCGAGATAGGACGAGCCGGGGCCGACGCGCATCAGCAGCAGCATCCCGGCCCCCACCACGATCGGGCCGACGACCAGCTGCAGCCGTGGCCCGATGCGCTGCGCGAGCGCGCCGGAGCGGCCCGAGAGCAGCAGCATGATGATCGTGATCGGCAGCCCCGCGAGCCCGGCCGCGGTCGGCGAGTAGCCCAGCGAGACCTGCAGCTGCATCACCATCAGCATCAGCACGCCGCCGAGCCCGGCGTAGACCACGAACGTCAGCGCGTTGGACAGCGTGAACGTGCGGTCGCGGAACAGCGAGGGCGGCACCAGCGGCTCGCGCGAGCGGTGCTGGAGCCAGACGAACGCGCCGAGCCCCAGCACGCCGACGACCAGCGCGACCAGCACGATCGGGTCGCCGATGCCGCGGCCGGGCGCCTCCACGAGCGCGCCCGTCACCCCGGCGAGCCCGAGGGCGCCGAGCGCGGCGGCGCCGAAGTCCGGGTGGCCGGTGGCGGCGGTGTCTCGCGACTCCGGCACGTAACGGCGCGCCATCAGCACCACGATCACGGCCACCGGCAGGTTGATCAGGAACGCCAGCCGCCACGACCAGACCTGCACCAGCAGGCCGCCGACCAGCGGGCCGACGGCCGAGGCGATGCCGCCGAGCCCGGACCACGCGCCGATCGCGCGGGCCCGGTCGTCGTGCGCGAACGAGGACTGCAGGATCGCCAGCGAGCCGGGGGTGAGCAGCGCGCCGCCGATGCCCTGCAGGATGCGGAACGCCACCAGCATCTCGGTGGACGTCGCGGCGGCGCACAGCCCGGAGGCGACGCCGAACCACACCACGCCCACGAGGTACACGCGCCGCCGCCCGTAGCGGTCGCCGAGGGAGCCCGCGACCAGGATCAGGGCGGCCAGCGCGAGCAGGTAGCCGTCGAGGATCCACTGCAGGCCCGCGACGGAGGCCTGCAGCTCCTCGCCGATCCGCGGCAGCGCGACGTTGACGACGCTGCCGTCGAGCATCGCCATGCCCGAGCCGAGGATCGTCGTCCAGAGCACGCCCCTCGCCATCGGGGTGCCCCAGCGGATCCCGGTGGCCTCGGCCGCGGTCACCGGGCACGTTTCAGGTTCATGCGCACACGGTGGCCCGGCGGCGGTTCGGGCGCAAGCACCCGAATCGGGCTTACGGAAGCAGCGTCGTGACGAACTTGTAGCGGTCGCCGCGGTAGATCGCCCGGGCGAACTCCACCGGCTTGCCGTCGGTGGCGAACGAGTGGCGGGTCAGCATCAGCACCGGCATGCCGACGTCCGCGCCGAGCATCTCGGCCTCCTGCGGCCCGGCGAGCGAGGTCTCGATCGTCTCCTCGGCGCGCTCCAGCTCGACTCCGTAGTGCTCGCGCAGGACCGCGTACAGCGAGCCGCCCGCCGTGATGTGCTTGCGCAGCCCGCGGAACCGGCCGAGCGGCAGGTGCGTGGTCTCCAACGCCATCGGCTGGGAATCGGCCAGCCGCAGCCGCCGGAGGCGAAGGATCTTCGCGCCCGCGCGGATCGCCAGCAGCTTCGACAGCTCGCCCTCGACGGCCAGCTCCTCGACCTCGAGCAGTTTCGACGACGGCTTCAGGCCCTGCTTGCGCATGTCCTCCGTGTACGACGAGAGCTGGAGCCGCTGCGCGAGCTTCGGCTCGGCGGCGAAAGTGCCCTTGCCCTGGACGCGGTGCAGCCGGCCCTCGGCGGTCAGGTCCGCCAGCGCCTGGCGCACCGTCGTGCGGGACACGGTGAACTCGCCCGCCAGCGCCCGCTCCGTCGGGATCGGCGAGCCCGGCGGCAAGGCGTCGAGCAGGTCCAGCAGGTGCTGCTTCAGCGCCCAGTACTTGGGTTCGCGCTGCCCGCGCACACCCGCCGCTGTCCCCGCCTCACCCGCGGGGGATGTCTCCAACATGAACGGCTCCCTCACTAACGCGCCACTTCCCCATCAGGAAACGTACCCTTCACCACAAACGCTCCGCCCGGCTAGCATTGGTCTAGACCTGACCGCACGCCGCTTTGCACAACCCGGGACCTCGTTCCCGGCGGAGAGGAAAGTGATGACCCAACAACATCCCGGCGAGCACATGGCCGCGGAAATCTCGGAGCAGCCTGCCGTACTGGCCGGGCTCGTCGAGCGGCAGGCCGGAATTGCGGAAGTAGCTGAAAAGATTTCACAAAACCCCCCGCGTTTCGCTCTGCTCGCCGCCCGTGGTTCCAGTGATCACGCTGCGTTGTACGCGAAGTACCTGATCGAGGTACTCCTTGGCCTGCCCGCGGGTCTAGTGTCGCCGTCCACCGCAACCCTTTACGGCGCGCGCCCGGATCTGCGTGACGTGCTCTTCGTCACCGTAAGCCAGAGCGGCGGCTCCCCGGACCTGATCGAGGTAACCGAGGCGGCGCGTCGGCAAGGCGCGCTGACCGTCTCCGTCACGAACACGCTCGATTCGCCGCTGCGCGCGGCGGCGGAGCTGGGCGTGGACATCGGTGCCGGCGTCGAGAAGGCCGTCGCGGCGACCAAGACGTACTCCGCGACGCTGCTCGCGTTGTACCTGTTCATCGACGCCATCCGCGGCGGCAAGGGTGCCGACGCGGAGAAGCTGGGCGAGCTGGCACAGCAGACGCTCGACGGCGCGGCCGAAGGCGTACAGCGCGCGGTGGACCGTTACCGCTTCGTCGACCGCGTGCTCACCACCGGCCGCGGCTACTCGTACGCGACCGCGCTGGAGGGCTCGCTGAAGCTGGCCGAGACGAGTTACCTCGCGGCCCGCGCGTACAGCGGAGCGGACCTGCTTCACGGTCCCGTCGCGGCTGTCGACGGAGAGACCGCGGTGCTCGCGGTCACCAGCGCCGGCCACGGCGGCCACGCGATGGCCGAGGTGCTCGACGCCGTCGGCAAGCGCGGGGCGGACGTGCTCGCGGTGGGCTCGGCCTCCGCGGACGTGCCGGCCGCGTTGCGGATCCCGGTGGCGCCGTCGGCCGAAGAACTCGCGCCGATCTTGGAGATCCTGCCGATCCAGCGGATCGCGCTGGGCCTCTCGCTCGCCCGCGGCGGCGACCCCGACAGCCCGCGCGGCCTGCTGAAGGTCACCAAGACCCGGTGAGCTTCGTCGTAGGCGTGGACGCCGGCGGCACGTCGACCCGGGCGATCGTGGTCGACGCCGCCGGCGTTGTGCTGGGCTCGGCCGCCGGCGAGGGCGCGAACCCGAACGCCCACGCACCCAAGGTGGCGGCCGGCCGGATCGCGGACGCCATCGCCGCCGCGCTCGGCGGGCGGACCGGCGTGGTCGCCGCCGTGGTCGGCATGGCCGGGGTGAGCAAGCTCTCCGACCCGGCCGTCGCGGCGGTGTTCGACGCGGCGTGGCAGCGGGTCGGGCTCGGCGGCGTGGTCCGCACGGTGGCCGACGCCGAGGTCGCGTACGCGTCGGCGACGTCGGCCCCGGACGGCACCGTGCTCGTCGCCGGCACCGGCTCGATCGCCTGCCGCATCCGCAAACGCCGCACCGCGGCCAGAGCGGGCGGCTACGGCTGGCTGCTGGGCGACGAGGGCTCGGCGTACTGGCTCGGCCGCGAGGCGGTGCGGTCCACTTTGGCCGCACTGCGCGGCGGCGCCGACCTCACCGGGCTGCCGGCCGCCGTGCTCGCGGCCGCGGCCGGACCGTCCGCTGTGGACTCTCCCGCTTCCGGTCAGGCGACTTTCCACATCGGACCCGTGGAGACGGAGGCGGACCGCGTCGCCACCGCGAGCGCGCTCATCACGAAGGCCAACGCCGAACCGCCCGTCCGGCTGGCCCGGTTCGCTCCGCTCGTGAGCGCCGCGGCCATCGCCGGGGAGCCCGCCGCGATGGAGATCGTCGCCCGCGCGGCCGATTTCCTGGTCTCGCTGGCGCTCGCCACGCGCGAGCCCGGCGAGTCGACCCCCCTGGTTCTCGTGGGCAGCGTGCTCGCCGAGGACAGTCCGGTCGGCGCCGCCGTACGGGCCGGTCTCGCCGGACTCGACGTGCTGACCAGCTCCGACGGGGTACTGGGGGCCACCTGGCTGGCCGCGGTCGACGCGTGGGGCGAGACGGCCCCGCGGCCTTCCCGGGAGTGAATGCGACCGAAAATTGGTTCAAAGGGTCGAAAGCGTCGACTCAGGCCCGGTGATCCGGGTACCGTAGGCACCGGCCCCCGGACCCTCCCCCCTCGCCGGGGGCCGCCTTATGTCCCGGGTCGCTCGTCCGCCCCGGGTTCGCGGGCCAGGCGCAGGCCCGGATGCTCCGGCGGCAGCGACTTGTACAGCACCCAGCCGCTCACCGCGACCGTCGCCGCCACCAGCGGCCAGGAAAGCACGGTGCGCGCGATGCCGAGCACGACCACCTGCCCGGCCCACCACAGCAGGCCGTAGACCACCACGCGCAGCAGGTACTGCAGCACCCACACCCAGCTCGCCCACGAGTAGGCGCGCAGCAGCGCGGGGTCGCGGCGCCAGCGGGTCTTCTGGCCGAGCAGCAGCCCGACGATCACGCCGAGCAACGGCCAGCGCACCACGATGCTGGCCGCGAAGAGCAGCGCGCTCGCCGCGTTGGACAGCAGCTGAAGCAGGAAGAAGTCCTCCGCGCGCCCGGTGTGCAGCGCGATCAGCGCGGCGATCACCACCGCGGCGAGGCTCACCACCACCGCGCGCGCCTTGCCGCCGCGCACCACCCGGTAGCCGCCGAGCAGCACCGCGACGACGATCGCGACGCCGGCGCCCCACGCGATCGAACGCCCGGTCACGAGCCAGCCGATCACGAAGGCAGCCGGCGGGATGCTCGCGTCGATCGCCCCTCGCCGGCCGCCGAGGATCTGCGTGAGCGATTCGCGCGCGGGCGTCGTCTCGTCGGTCACATTCACAGCCTGCCGGATCCCGGCCGGACCCTCCCGGCCGGGAGACCTTCACCACATCGGATGTCCGATTGGCCCCCGGGCGAGCGGTTCACGGGCCTGCCGAGTGGTGAAGTTCGCGTAATACGGGGGCGAATCGGACCGACAAGGTAAGAGACTGTGACATCCAGCTGAATCAGGGGTGGCTTCCGGGAAGGATACGGGGACGTCCGACTGTTAGTTGGGGTGTACAACTACATGTCGGGGGCAAGCGCGGCGAGATGGGAAGGGGAACCCAGCGTGTACGGAATCGACAGTTACGTGGCTATCGGTGACAGCTTCACCGAAGGCCTCAACGACGGACTGCCGGACGGCTCCTTCAGGGGCTGGGCGGATCGGCTCGCGGAGGTCCTCTCCGGGGGTGAGCCGGGTTTCCAATACGCCAATCTGGCCCTGCGCGGCAAAATGCTCGACGAGATCATCGACGAGCAGCTGCCCATCGCGCTCGAGCTGAAGCCCGACCTGGTCACCCTGTGCGCCGGCGGCAACGACATCATCGTGCCGGGCGCGGACGTCGACGCCGTGGCCGCCCGCCTCGAGGCCGGGGTGGCGAAGCTGCGCGCGGCCGGCATCCCGGTGGTCATCTTCAACGGCCCCGACACCAAGTCCCTGTCCGTGATGAGCGTGCTGCGCGGCAAGGTCGGCATCTACAACGCGCACCTGTGGGCGATCGCGGAGCGCCACGGCGCGAAGATGGTCGACCTGTGGGCGATGGAGCCGCTGCACGACCGCCGCGCCTGGAGCGACGACCGGCTGCACTTCACGCCGGACGCGCACCGCCGCATCGCGCTGCACACCGCCGAGGTGCTGGGCGTGCCCGTGGACGAGGACTGGCGCGTGCCGTACCCCGCGAGCACCGAGCCGGCCACCTGGATCACCTCCCGCCGCTCGGACCTCACCTGGACCAAGACGCACCTGCTGCCGTGGATCCGCCGCCAGATCAAGGGCGAGTCCATGGGTGACGGACTGTCACCGAAGCGGCCGCAGCTGTCCCCGCTCGTGCAAGCGGAGGCCGCCGCGCTGGAAATCGAGGTCCGCAACTTCCGCGACAACGCCGCCGCGTCCTGACGCCGTTTCCCCTTCCCGGTCGGCCCCCTCGCCTTCGTGAGGGGGCCTTCCACGCAGGAAGGGCCACCCGAACGGCGGGCCCGACCAGGTCGCCAACGGGAGTGCACCGGCCTATGGTCCCCTTATGTCCGGTGCACGCGGCTGGCTCCGCCTGATCCCCCTCGCGGTGGTCGTGACGGCCCTGCTCGCGGGGCTGGCGACGTGGGTGAGCGGGTCCGGCATCGAGTCCGGCCTCGGCGAGCGGTCACGCTCCGCGCTCACCGCGGCCGGGATCACCGGCGGCGACGTGACATTCTCCGGGCGCGAAGCGACGCTGTCCGGCTTCCCCGCCGAGCAGGCCGGCCGCGCGCTCGGCATCGTCCGGGGAGTGGACGGGGTCCAATCCGCGCAGGTCTCCGGCGGGGGCACGCCGTCCACGCCCGCGCCGTCGCCGAGCAGCGCGCCGCCCACCACCAGCGCGCCGCCGAGCCCGAGCGCCACCCCGACCCCACCGCCCGCGCCGCCGACGGACCGCGCCGGTATGCAGGACGCGCTGGACAAGCAGCTGGCGAGCACCCCCGTCACGTTCAAGCCGGACAGCGCGCAGCTCACCGACGAGGGTGACCAGGCCGCGCGGGGAATCGCGAAGCTGCTTTCGGCCGCGCCGGACAGCCTGCGCTACCGCATCACCGGGCACGTCGCCGACGGACCGGGCGGGCGAACCGCCGCGCTCAAGCTCGCGCAGAACCGCGCACGGACCGTCGTGCGGCTGCTCACGGACGAGGGCGTGCCCGCGAACCGGCTCCTCGCCCGCGGCACCAGCGTGACCGCACCGGGCGGCGGCTCCGGCGGCGACGACCGGCGCGTCGAGATCACAGTCGAAGAGAGGTGACGGCGGATGCTCTGGCTCTTCGGGCAGATCTGGCTCTGGCTGCTCATCGCGTTCCTGCTCGGGGCCGCGGTGATGTGGCTGCTGATGCGCGCGGCGCGGCCGAAACCGTTGGCGGAGCACGAAATCCACGATTACGACGAGGTGGATGAGGAACCGCTCGACGTGCCGGCGCCGCTGGAGGCCGAGCGGACGCAGTACATCCCGGTCGGCCGTTACGACCACGAGGACCCGCAGCAGCCCGAGCGCGTTTACAACGACTACCCGGAGGTCGACCCCGACGAGCCCTACGAGCCGGAGGACCACTCCGAGGGCCGCCTGCCGGAGCCCGAAGCGCGCCTGTCGGGTGATCTCGGCTGGCCCGCCGCGGCGGAGACCGACGCGGAGACGACCGGCGAGTGGCTGCGGACGGACCGGCCTTCACCACGGCAGCCTGGGCGCGGTGGCTGACACCCACCTGGTAAGTTCGGCTACGCACTGTGAGCGGGAGCCGGCGAGCCCCGGACGAGGTCAGGAGGTCCGATGGCGCTCCCGCACTGGACGCCGCAGAACCTGCTGCCGCCGGGCCGTCACCCCGCGGACCTGGCCGATGTCTACGAGCGGCTGGTCTTCGACGCGCCGTATCAGAACGAGCGCGAGATCCTGTTCAGCGCCCTCAACAGCTACCTCGGTGTCGCCCGTCGGGTGATCTCGTCCGGGCGCGCGTGGGTCAGCGGCGCGTTCGTGACACGGACGACGCCACACCCGCCGCAGGGCCTCGACGTCGTGCTGATCCCGGACGAGTGGGGCGCGCTCAAGCGGCTCGACGACCACGGGCGCACCGCGTTGTACGGCCTGCTCACCCTGCGCGGCATCATCGTCGGGCAGCCCGCGATGTACCTCGACCAGGTGCAGCCGGTCGGCGGCATGCTCGACGGATTCCTGTGCCGGCCGGGGGACGAGGACGTGTGGGAGGCCGTGTGGGCCGACGGCGGCAAGGGGTTCCCGGAGATGGTCTGGTGAGGAACGAGTTCCGCCGCATCGCCGACGAGGTCCCCGGCGGCACCTGGCTCGACGACCTGGCCCGCGCGTCCGCGATGGCGGCCAACGCGAAGTTCGAGCGCACTTCGCGCTCGCCGCTGCTGCACGTCTCGGTGATCGGCGAGACGCACATAGACGCGTACACCTTCTCCGACATCAGCCGCGCACTGCAGGACGCGACGGCGAAAATCGGCCACATCATCCGCAATCCGTCCAATGAGGTCACGTTCGTCCAGCAGGCCGACCGGGACAAGGCGCCGCTGATCCAGCGCGGCCAGGCGGGCAACGCGATCTTCTTCGGCTTCCCCGAGCCGGCCCTCGAAGACGCGCTGATCCACGACGGGATCGAGACGCTGTCCGAGCGCGCGGTCAAGGAACTGTGCGACTTCCTCCCGGCGAACGGCTCCGACGACGGCGCGCTCGACGCCGTGCTGCTGCAGCGCGACACGGTCCGCAACGCGGTGAGCGACGTCGTCAACGCGGTCAGCAAACACGCCGGCATCGGCATGGCGCTCACGCCCACGGCGGGCGAGCAGCTGACGCGCAGCATGACCACGGAACAGGCGCGGGTGCTGCAGGGCAGCCTGCGGGAATCGCGCGAGGCCGTCGGCTACGAGACGGTGAGCGGACGGCTCGACGGCGTCCGCACGCGACGGCGGATCTTCTATCTGGAGCGCGAATCGGGCGGGACGATCCAGGGCGCGGTGGCGCCGGACCTGCTGGACCAGATCAAGGAGAACCTCGACCGCCCGGTGACGGCGCGGCTGCGCGTGGTGCGCACGACCACCATCGACGGCCGGCGTGGGCGTCCGGTGCACGAGCTGCTGGAGATCACGCCCGAAGTGAACCTCTTCGATCATTGATTGATCCCGCTGCCATTCACCACCGTGAATTCCGCGGGGATTTCACCTACCCTGCGTACGCCCTATTTTGATCATGGCGGAATATCCTTTTCGGGCACGTTCCAGCAGGTCATCATGGGGGCGTGGCGCCAGTAAATGACCGGAGTCCGGCCGAAGCGGTGAAATGCTGACGTTTTCCAGTATGTAACGATTTCGTCTACCGCCATGCTTTTGGGTTAACGTCGTCGCACTTCAACCCGAAGGGCCCCACGCATGACGTCCGACCCCCGGTACCCGCCTGCCCCCGCACGCCACGGCCGCCCGCCCGCGCCCGTCTCCGTCACGCAGCGCCGCGCGCCGGCCAGACCCAAGCTGAACTTCTTCGCCGTGATCGCCCTGCTGTGCGGTCTCGCGGCGATTCTTGTGGCCTTCATGCCGGACTACAGCTACCTCGCGTGGCCGCTTGTGGGCGTCGGCCTGGTCCTTTCGCTCGTCGGCCTGGTGCTGGCCGGCCGCAACGTGGTGCGGGGACGCGGCCTCGCCGTGCTCAGCCTGCTGGTGTCGGTGGCCGCGGCCCTGCTGTCCGGCGCGATGCTGCTGTTCCCGTCGGCCTTCGGCGCGGGCGGCGCGAGCGAGCTACACCTGCCGCCGGTCTCCGGCGACAAGCATTCGGTGGACTACGTGGTCACCTCGGCCGGCGGCGCGACCGTCCGCTACGGCACGCTGAATGACCAGCGCACCGATTCGGCTCCCCCGAGCACCGACCAGTGGCACGGCAAGGCCTCCTACAACGGTGGCGCGCCGATCCTGTCCCTCACCGCCGACAGCTCGAACGCGGGCGTCAGCAATGAGATCAGCTGCGCCATCGTGGTCGACGGCAAGACCGTCGCGGAGAACAGCGGCACGACGATCGCGCTGTGCACGGCCAACGTGGGTTAGCCGGGCGCGTCACCTCATGGGCCGAAACCACCCGTGTCCCTTCCGGACGGAACGGATCGCCAGCACGAAGATGATCACCGCGAGCACGACCAGCGGTACGCCCATGATCAGCATGGGCCACAGCCCGCTGAACGCCAGCCCGCCGTAAACCAGGAGGCCGCCGAAGCCGCCGTAGAGCGTGGCGAAGAAGATCATGAAGGCCGGGCTGCTCGGCATCGGCAACAGGATCATCGGCCGATGATCCCAGCCGGGCGGCGCGAACGGTACTCGTTGAGCACATCGCGCGGGACAACTACTGCCCTCGACCACCGCCGCGCGAGACAACCACCGTCCGAGACCGGCACCGTCCGAGACCAGCACCGTCCGAGACCAGCAGAGTGCGGCCTGGCGGCCGGCCGGCCTACCCCCATTTCGGCCGGCCAACCGCCACCGAACCGCTCCTGGCGGCTCTTCCGGACCCGGGCCGCGGACGGTCGCGGGGCCGTGGTGCCGGCTTCCCAGCCTGCCCCTCCCCTAGGGCTCCCCCGGCACCGGACGGACCCTACGCGGCCCCGTTCCGATCACGCTAAGAAACCACTAAGGATGCCCGGCCAGGGTATGGACCACCTGCGGAAACGCTGGTGAAACGGATTCAGGCGCCACCGGACCGGCGCCGCCCGAGAGCGGGCTAAACCGCGGCCACCGCGAAGTAGTGGTCGAGTTCGAGGTCGGCGAGCAGGCGGGGCAGTTCCGGCGCCCAGTCCAGCAGCTTGCGGGTGCGGGCGCTGGACGTGGGGTTGTCGGCCGCGACGATCGGGGCGAGGAAGCCGAAGTGCGCCGGCGCGGCCTCGTCGGCGATGGGGGCGACGGGCACGCCCAGGCGCCGGCCGATGACCTCGGCGATCCGGCGCAGCGGGACGCCCTCGTCGTCCACCGCGTGCAGCCGCGAGCCGGCCGGGGCGGATTCCCATGCCAGCCGGTAAAGGCGGGCGGCGTCCGTGGTCTGGACGGCGGGCCAGCGGTTGGCGCCGTCGCCGACGTAGCCGGAGATTCCCTTCGCACGGGCGGTTTCGACCAGCATCTTGACGAAGCCGTGGCGGTCCAGCGGGCCGTGCACAGTCGGCGGGAGCCGGACGATCGAGGACCGGACGCCCCGCTCGGCGAAACCGATCACGGTGTTCTCCGACTCGATCCGCGGCCCCGACTCGAGCGTGTCCTCCTCCGTGATGGCGCGCCCCAGCCCGGCGCCGGCGAGCATGGCCGTCCCCGACGTCGTCACCAACGGCTTCCCGGTACCGGCCAGCGCTTCGCCCAGAACCCGCACGACGGTCAGGTCGTCCTTGATCGCGGTCTCGTAGTCGCCGCTCATCATCGCTTCGTGCTTGAAGGCGAGGTGGATGACGCCGTCGGCCGCCGAAGCGGCTTCGCGCAAGCCTTCGAGGTCGTCCAGGTCGCCGCGGCGCGCCTCGGCGCCGAGCGCCTCGACCTTGGCGGCCGACGCGTCCGACCGGGCCAGGCCGACGACCTCGTGCCCGGCCGAAACGAGTTCGGCGACCACGGCCGAGCCGACGTGACCGGACGAGCCGGTGATGAAAACCCGCATGAGAACTCCTCCTGGGAAAACGGGCCGCGGCCCGTCCAGGTGATGACACCTGGTGCCATGACTATAGCATCGGACGACACCGGGTGCCATCACCTAGAATGCGGACATGGGCCGATGGGAACCGAACGCACGTGAGCGACTGGAGCTGGCCGCCCTCGAGCTGTTCCGCGAGCGCGGTTACGACGGCACCACCGTCGCGGAGATCGCCGAGCGCGCGGGCCTGACCAAGCGGAGCTTCTTCCGGCACTTCGCCGACAAGCGGGAGCTGCTGTTCAGCGGCCAGGAGCAGCTCACCCGGCTGATCGCCGAGGCGATCGCCGCCGCACCGACGTCCGCGACCCCGCTCGAAGCGATCACCGCCGCGCTGACGGCACTCGATTCGATCTTCGACGACGAGCGGCGCGTCTTGGCCCGGGAGCGCCAGGCGATCATCGCGGCCAACGTCGAGCTGCGGGAACGAGAACTGCTCAAGGGCACCGTCCTGACCACGGCCATGGCCGCCGCCCTGCGCGAGCGCGGGGACCCGGAACCGGTCGCGAACCTCGCCGCCGAATTCGGCGGCCTCGCCCTGCACCTCGCCTTCACCCGCTGGATCGAGCCGAAGGCCGGCGAGGCCTACGCGAAACTCGCCCACCAGGCGGTCGACGAACTGCGCGCCACCGCCGCAGAACTCGGCTGAAGGCCTAATCCAGTTCCGCGGCCTCGGCCCGCAGGTCCGAGACCCGGCCCGGGTTCGTCCACTCGTACAGCCCCAAGGCGAGCCCGTACTGCTCCCGCGCGGCGTCCACGCTGCCCCCGGCCCGGAGGATGCGCGCGAGCGTGACGCGCAGGATGCCTTCCTGCAGCTCGAGTTGACGCGCCGTGGCCAGCTCGACGCCTTCGCGCGTGTAGCGCTCGGCCGCGGCCCGGTCGCCGGCGCGCAGGTGCAGCTCGGCGAGATTGTTCAAGGACACCACGGCATAACTGTCGTCGCCCAGTTCGCGGTCGATCTCCAGCGAGCCGAGCTGGTGGGCGATCGCGTCCTGGACGCGGCCGGCGCGCTTCTCCGTCTCGGCGCAGTTCGCCAGCGCCTGCCCGCGCAGCTCGAGGTCGCCGGTCCGCTCGGTCTCCGCGACGGCCTCGCGCAGCCGCTCGATGGCCTCGTCATGGTGCGACAGCAGGGAAAGCGCGCTGCCGAGGTGGATGTTCGCCGACGTCACCAATCGCTTGTCGCCCAGCCCGCCGGCCAGGTCGAGGGCGCGCTCGGCGTCGGCGAGGCAGCCCTGCGGCAGCTCGAAGGTCAACGCGACGGCGCAGCGGGAGATCAGCATCCAGCACTGCCCGAGCACCTCGCCCGCGGCCTCGGCGGCGGCCAGCCCGAGGTCGACCAGGCGGTTCCAGTCGTCGAAAAGCGGGTGCACCACGCGGTAGGTGTGCGCGACCCGCGCCAGCCGCCAGACGTCGGAGTACCGCGCGGCGGTGTACGCGGCGTCGAGCACCGCCAGCAGGTTCGGCCACTCGGCGGCGAACCAGTCCTGTGCCTCGTCGTAGGTCCGCAACGGCGGCAGCGCTTCGGCCGGCAGCGAGCCGGTGAAGTCGAGCGAGTCGACGATCCGCAGCATCCGGCGCCGCGCCGTGTCCGAAGCGGCCTGGTAGTAGCGCACGGCACCGGCCAGCACGCCCGCGCGCTCGTCAGTGTCCAATTCGGACTGTGCCAGCTCCCACAGGTACAGCCGGACGAGGTCGTGCGAGACGAAGACGTCACGCGCGGTCTCGGCGAGCAGGTTGTGTGTCGCGAGCGTCCGCAGTGCTCGCCGCGCCTGCGCGACGGGGATCCCGGCCACCGCGGCCATCAGGTGCGGGCCCACCGCTTCGCCGGGCAGGGCGCCGAGCCACAGCAGCAGCCGGGCCAGTTCCGGGGGCAGGCCGCGGTACGAGACGTCGAACGCCGCCCGCACGCCGTCGTCCGCGCCGTCCACCTGGAGCGCGGCGAGGCGGGTGCGCTCGTTGCCGAGCTCGTCGACCAGGTCCTTCGTAGTCCACTGTGGACTGGACGACAGCCGCGCGCCCGCGATCCGCAACGCCAGCGGCAGGTAGCCGCAGAGCCGGGCGAGCGCGTGGTTCAGGTCGAAGTCGCCGGGACCGGCCAGCTCCTCGATCACGAGCACGGCGTCCTCGGGCGCGAGCGTGCCCAGCACCCGCAGCCGGGCGGCGTGCGAAACGGCCAGCCCCTCCAGCCTCGAGCGGCTCGTGACCACGGTCATCGAGCGCGAGCTGGGCGGCAGCAGCGGACGGACCTGCTCGGCCGTGCGCGCGTCGTCGAGCAGCACGAGCATCCGCCGTCCGGCGATCAGCGACCGGTACAGCGCGACGCGTTCGTGCAGCCGCTCCGGGACCTCGCCGGCCGCCACGCCGAGGCCGAGCAGGAACTGGGTCAGCAGGTCCGCGGGCTCCATCGGGGCGTCACGGGCGTCGAAACCACGCAGCGACGCGAACAGCACGCCGTCCGGAAAGCGCTTCTCCGCGTGGTGCGCCCACCACACGACCAGCGCGCTCTTGCCGACCCCGGCTGTCCCGGAGACGACGGCGACAGCGCTCTCGGCCGTCTCGGCCAGCCTGTCCAGCCACACCAGCTCCTCGTCGCGGCCGGCCAGCGCGGGCAGCGCGGCGGGCAGCTGGGAAGGCGCTTTCCCGGGCTCGGCCGGGCTCGGCGCGGCCACACTGCGCGCGCCGAGGTCGTCGTTCAACACCCGTTCGTGCAGCCAGCGCAGCTCACTGCCGGGCTCGACGCCGAGCGTGCGCAGGGTGGCCCGGGAAACCGTCCGGTACAGCTCGAGCGCGTCGCCGCGGCGGCCCGCGCGGTAGAGCGCGCGCATGAGCTGGCCCGCGGGGCGCTCGGCGAGCGGGTCGGCGCGGACGATCGGGCTCAGCTCGACGATCAGCTCGTTGTGCCGGCGCAGCTCCAGGTCGGCGTCGACCCGGGCACCGTGCACGGCCAGGCGGAGGTCTTCGAGTTCGGGCGCCCGCACGGAATCGGGCACACCGGACAGCGCGGGCCCTTGCCACAGCGCGAGCGCCTCCGCGAGCAGCGCCGAAGCCCGCGCCGGCGGCTCCAGCGCGGCGCGGTCCAGCAGCGCCCGCGCGCGGTGCGCGTCGATCCGCTCCGGGTCGATCGCGAGCTGGTAACCGGGCGGGCTGGTGAGGATCTCCGCCACCGGGCCGTCGGCCATGTCCCGCAGCACCCGGCGCAGGTGCGAGACGTTGCCGTGGACGATGGTCCGCGCGGTGGCCGGCGGGTCGTGGCCCCACAGCGCGTCGATGATCTCTTCCAGCGGAACGACTTTGCCGACCTTCAACGCCAGCAGCGCGAGCAGGCCCCGGACCCCGGGACCGCCGATGGCGACCGCCTGGGCGCCGTCGAGCAGGCGCACCGGTCCGAGCAGCTCGACGCGCGCGCCGGCTCCGTTTTCGGCCATGCTCCCGCGCACCTCCCCGGGCTGGTCCGGCGCCTGTCCGCCAAAAACGTCAACCTACCGTGATCGGGAGCTGACAGATACAGCTCTTTCGTGAACGATCACCGCCGGGCAACCGCCGATTGGCCGCTGTTTCACCGTCAGTACGCCCACTTCGGCAGCCCGGCTCGGCGATTACCCCGAATGTCGTAACGCGGGACGGGATTCGGAGCAGGAACCCGTAATCCGGAAACGCCGGGAAAGTCCGGGAAAAACGAATCCGGCCCCGCACCATCAGTCCCGAACTGATGGTGCGGGGCCGGACTCGGTGACGTCGGCCGGGCCGCCAGGGGGCGCGGTCCACCCGACTTCGCGCTGTCCCGGCCGGGCGGGGGGCTCACCCCGAGCTTGAATCCCGGACGGCCGTGGACAACTGCTCCGCAGCGGCCTTCCAGGGCCGGAGCGGAGTGGCAAGAAGGTAACAGGGCGCGTTTCCCCGGCTACTTCCGACCCGCCGCGGCACGGTGGTAACAACCATCACCGTTTGAGCGGCGTGCTGTCCCGGCCCGCGATGAACGCCGGCCGGGGCGCGCTCGCCGCGAACGGCTCCTGCAGCTCGTTCTCGACGCTGTTGAAGACCAGGAAGATGTTCGACCGCGGATACGGCGTGATGTTGTTCGACGAGCCGTGCATGATGTTCGAGTCGAACCAGAGCGCCGAACCCGCCGTGCCGGTGAACTGCTCGATGCCGTATTCGGCCGCCATCTTCATGATGTCGTCCTCGGCGGGCACCCCGACGCGCTGGTCCTTCAGCGAAGCCTTGTAGTTCTCCTCCGGCGTCTCGCCCGCGCATTGCACGAATGTGCGCTGCGAGCCCGGCATGACCATGAGACCGCCGTTGTACGGGTAATTGTCGGTCAGCGCGATGGAGCAGCTGACCGCGCGCGGCGACGGCATGCCGTCCTCGGCGTGCCACGTCTCGAAGTCCGAGTGCCAGTAGAACCCCGTGCCCTTGAACCCGGGCATGTAGTTCACGCGGCTCTGGTGGATGTACACCTCGGAGCCGAGGATCTGCCGCGCGCGGTCCAGCACCCGGGGGTCGTGGACCAGCTCGCGGATCAGGTCGGACAGCACGTGCACGTCGAAGACCGACCGGACCTCGCCGGTCTTCGCCTCGGTGATCACCCGCTCGTCGGCGCGCAGCTCCTCGTCGGAGGAGAGGCGCACGAGCTCCTGCCAGTACGTCTGGACCTCACCGGGCGAGAGCAGGCCTTCGTCGACGGTGTAGCCGGTGACCTCGTGATGGGCCAGCGTGGCGGCGTCGATCGGGCCGTCTGCCTCGGTACCCCACACCGTGGGATGCACGCGCGGAAGCTGCTCCGGCGTACCGGTGATCCGGGTCGGGTAGCCGTCCTCGACCCGGGTGTCCATCAGCGTCACAGTGGCTCGCCTCCTGATCTTCTGTCGTTGTCTCTCAGACGGGGTCTTCGGTGACCAGCGGGTACACGCCGTTCTCGTCGTGCACCTCGCGGCCGGTCACCGGCGGGTTGAACACGCACACGCACTTGATCTCGGTCTTCGGCCGGACCTGGTGCTTGTCGTGGTCGTTGAGCAGGTAGAGGGTGCCCGGCTTGAGCGGGTGGACCTCACCGGTGGCCAGGTCCTCGATCTCGCCCTCACCGGAGGTGATGAACACGGCCTCGATGTGGTTGGCGTACCAGAAGTCGTTCACCGTGCCCGCGTAGAGCGTGGTCTCGTGCACCGAGAACCCCACGCCCTCCTTGGCCAGGATGATGCGCTTGCTGCGCCAGTTCGGGGTCTTGATGTCGGCGTCGGTGTCGGTGACCTCGTCGAGGGTGCGGACCAGCACTGGCGGCTCCTAACTTGTTCCGGCCTGCTCGCTACTTGCTCAGGACCGTGGTGATGGACTCGTCGATGATCGACAGCCCCTGGGTCAGCTCATCGTCGGTCAAGGTCAGCGGCGGCAGCAACTTCATCACCTCGCCGTTCGGGCCGGAGGTCTCCATCAGCAGGCCCCGCTCGAACGCGGCCTTGCACACCGCGCCGGCCAGGTCGCCGTCGGCGAACTCGATGCCGCGCGCCAGGCCGCGGCCCTTGGCGAACAGGTTCGCGTCCGGGTGGGCCTCGACGATGTCCTTGAAGGCGGCGGCGATGCGCTCGCCCTTGGCCTTGGTCGACTTCTCCAGCTCGTCGTCGCTCCAGTAGGTGCGCAGCGACTCGGTGGCGGTGACGAACGCGGGGCTGATGCCGCGGAAGGTGCCGTTGTGCTCGCCCGGCTCCCAGACGTCCAGCTCCGGCTTGATCAGCGTCAGCGCCATCGGGATGCCGTACCCGCTGATGGACTTCGACAGGCAGACCATGTCCGGCTTGATCCCGGCGTCCTCGAAGCTGAAGAACGCGCCGGTGCGGCCGCAGCCCATCTGGACGTCGTCGAGGATCAGCAGGATGCCGTGGCGCTCGCACAGGTCGGACAGCCCGCGCAGCCAGTCGAGCCGCGCGGCGTTGATGCCGCCCTCGCCCTGCACCCCTTCGACGATCACCGCGGCGGGCTCGTTCAGGCCGCTGCCGGAGTCTTCGAGCAGCTTCTCGAAGTACATGAAGTCCGGCATCGCGCCGTCGAAGTAGCGGTCGTACGGCATCGGCGTGGCGTGCACGAGCGGGACACCCGCGCCGCCGCGCTTCATCGAGTTGCCGGTCACCGAAAGCGCGCCCAGCGTCATGCCGTGGAACGCGTTGGTGAAGTTGATGACCGACTCCTTGCCGGTCACCTTGCGGGCCAGCTTCAGCGCGGCCTCCACGGCGTTCGCGCCGCCGGGGCCGGGGAAGACGACCTTGTAGTCCAGCTCGCGGGGACCGAGGATCTTCTCCTTGAAGGTCTCCAGGAAGTCCCGCTTCGCCACGGTGAACATGTCCAGCGCGTGCGTGACGCCATCGCGCTGGATGTAGTCGATCAGCGCGGCCTTGAGCTTCGGGTTGTTGTGCCCGTAGTTCAGCGCGCCCGCACCGGCGAAGAAGTCGAGGTAGGGCTTGCCGCCCTCGTCGTGCAGCCAGCTGCCCTGGGCGCGGTCGAAGACCACCGGCCAGCCGCGGCTGTAACTGCGTACTTCCGATTCGAGCTCTTCGAAGATGCTCATGACGTTTCCTTGCTCCTACTCGCCCCGAAAAAAGCGGATTATTGGCGGGTCAGCGGTCCGATGCGGTAAAGGTCCTCGGGCTCGTGCCCGCCTTCGCCGTCTTCCGGGAAATCTCCGGCCTCGAACAAGCGGCTGCTCTCCAGGTCCGTGTTCCACCGCTTCGCAAAGGAAGCGAACAGCCGGATGGAGGCCTCGTTGTCGGGGGTGATCGTGGTTTCCAGGTAGCGGACCCCGTTGTCCACCAAACGCTCGTAGAGCCGGTCGAGCAGCTGCCCGGCCAGGCCCTTCCCGCGCTGAGACGAGTCGACGGCCACCTGCCACACGAGTGCGGCTTCGGGTTCCGACGGCTTCCGGTAGGCGATGACGAATCCCACCGCCTCACCATCGACGCGGGCGACCACCGAACTCTGCGCGAAATCGCGGCACCACAGCAGGTACGCGTACGGCGAGTTGAGATCGAGCTTCTGCGAATCGCGCGCGATTCGCCAGAGCGCGGCGCCATCGGCCTTGGTCGGCGATTCGATCAAGTGCTTTCCGGACATACCAAGGAAACGTAACAGAGAATTTTCCTGCCGCCAGCGACGCGGCTCGCGCCCACCCCTGTTACCAGGGGGAACGCGGGTACCCCGGTGAGGAGCCCCACAAACACGTTTGCTCCGGAGCCAGGCGGGGTATGCCGTGCGACCAGGCCGCCCACCGAGGTAGGCGGCCTCAAGCGTTTCCGCTGGTTCCCGACCATGAACCCAAAACCGCCACACCGCAAGACGAGCGACTGACCGGCCTGGTCACCCGGCGCGTCGGAACAGCGACTGTCCGCGAGACCCCGCAGGAAAACCGCCCTTTCGAATCAGCGGCGACGACGACGCCAGGCGGCGATCGGGGACCAGAGCGCGGGCAGCAGGAGCAGCAGGACCACGGCGAGCCACCACACCGGAGCCTCGCCCCGGCGCCAGCCCGCCACGACGTCACCGAGCCAGCCGAACAGCGGGTGCGCGATCGGCGGCAGGAACGCGGCGAACAGCAACGCGGCCGTCACCAGCACGCCCAGCAGCGTCAGCACCATCCGCCACGTGCGGCGCAGCGACAGCAGGCTCACCACCAGGAACACGAGCGCGCCCGCGGCCAGCGGCAGGCCCACCCACTGGAGCACAACACCGCCATTGCCGCCGAGGACCAGCCCGGCCAGCATGGTGACCACGCCCGCCAGCAGGTTCCACGGGCGGCCGAGCCGGGTCGCGCCCAGCGTGACCCACCACGCGCTGCGACCGGTGAGCTGGGCGAACTTCGCCGCCGGCTGCAACGACGACGGCACCCGCGTGGCCCCCGCCGCGGCGTTCAGGCCCGCGGCGCCCGCCTTGACGAGCGTCTTCGTCAGCAGCGTCGAGCCGCGCTCCTGCTCGAACCGCTCGGCGGAAACCTGGCAGGCCTGGAAAACCCGCTGGGTCACGTCGTCGTCCGCCGAATTCTGGTCGGTGAACACGGAGGCGGCCACGGCGCGGAAGTTCTCCGACGGCTTCCCGTTGCCCTCGACGGCGTCGGCCTCGGCCTGCTTGCCGACCTCCGGCAGCTCCGCGCGCGCGATCTGCGACTGCCGCGCCCGCGCCAGCACCATCGACGTCACCGGAAGGCTGGCCGGCAGCCGATCGCCGAACGCGACGTCGCCCAGCTGCGCGTCGAGGCCCAGGAACGCCAGCTCCGCACCGAGCTGGGCCAGCAGCGACGACAGCTCGTCGGCGGGCCCGTTGTCCGCGGCGTCCGGCGGCCGCCAGCCGATCGCGTTGAACGTGTCGCGCACCTGACCGCGAAAGGCCTCCGCGCCGACGATGTCCCGCAAAGCCTTGAGCCGCTTCGGATCCAGCAGACACTGCGTCAGCCAGCCCGCGCCGTCCACCCGGCCCCACATCCAGTCGCTGGCCCGCCACGACGACTTGTAGAACGCGCCGAAGTAGTCGGCCTGCATCCCGGTGAGCTTGTCCCGGCTGCGCCGGCGGCCCAGGTCGAGCAACGTGCGGGTGTCCGCGCTGACCTGCACCAGGTCCACCCGCTGATCCACCGACGGCGGCTGGGCGAGCAGCCCGCGGGTCGCCATGTGCAGCCGGAGCAGCCGGGAACGCAGCAGCCCGTCGTCTACCGAAGCCGGAGCCGGGAGTTCGGCGCTTTCGCTGGCTGCCGCACCTTCGGCGGCTTCCGAGCCGGCCAAGCCGAACCAGCGGAGCAGCGTGGTCACGATCTCGGCCGCGTCGTTCGCCGGATCGGTGGCGAGCGAGCGCAACGGCGGGGCGGCGGCGCGCAGTGCGGCGGTCACCATCGGCCACGCCCGCAGCAACGCCTCCGTGGCGCCCATCTTCGCCCATTCCCGCGCCAGCCCGCCGATCCATGCGGTCAGCGACGTGCCCTGCGCGGGCGGCTCGTGATGGGCCACCCAAGCCGAGAGCCGCATCCCACGGGCGGCCGTCTGGCGGGCCTTGTGCAGCTCCGCGCGGGCTTCGTTGAGCTGCGCCGCCCGCGCCGCGTCCGGTCCCAGCCGGAAACCGGCATTGACCAGCTGCAACCCGGTGGCGACAGCGTCGTCGAGCGCCGTCGACCGGTAGGCCGCGAGCTGCTCGACGGTGCACGAAGCCGGCGGCGGGTCCACCGCCATACCGTCCTTCAACCCCGTTGCGGCGATTTCACGCAGCCCCTCGGACATGCCGGACGCCCACTCCGCGGTACCGGCGTCCGCACTGTCCATATCGGACAGTGCATACCGTCGCACGGCCGAGCGCACCAGCTCCGCCGCGTCGTCGGCGACGCGGCGGTCGAGGTAGGCGGCCATCATCCGCGGATCGACCAGGTCACTGCCCTGAAGTCCCAGCGCGGCAAGGGAAACCCGCGTGTCACGGGCCCGGGAGACCGAGTCGTTGTGCCGGGTCAGCTCGTCGAGCTCGGAGCTGATCGTCTGGTTCATCACCGTCGACACGACCTTGGCCAGCGCCGCGCCGAGCAGCGGCGGATTCGCCGGGTCGCACGGGAGCGCGGTGGTCTCGACCTCCGTGGTCGGCACGACGTAGAGCAGCAGCCGCCGGACGTCGGCCGAGGACGGGCGCTCGAAGATCTCCTGCAACGCCGGCCGCAGCGGCTTGTTGACCAGCACCCCGCCGTCGGTGAGCCAGTGCGAGCGCGTCAGCTCGGTGTACTCGGTCATGTCCGGGTGCAGCGGGTCGGTGCCGGTCTTGCCGATCGGCAGCCGCGACAGCTCGAACGCGCCGGGGAACGACGCCGTGGACCGCGCCGCCAGCGCCAGCGGCCCGTGCACCTGTTGTTTCCACTGTGGACCGTCGAAGCGGAAGAGCATGCGGTGCTCGCTATCGCGGATCATGTTGCCGAGCGCGTCGTCGTACCGCGTGGTCTCGCCGTCGACCATGGTCCCGGTGAGCAGCACGGTGATGTCGGGATCGCCGACGGGCATCGGGCGGCCGTCGGTGATGCGGTGCAGCGCCCGCTCCAGTCCGCCGAGCAGCACCCGGTCCCCGTCGAGCAGCGATCGCGGCTGCCGCTCGCCGGGGTCGCGGATGAGGTTGTCCATCGAGCCGGTGTGGAGCCAGGTGTCCCGCAGCACCTCGGGGGTCGTGCGGTAGGCCTCCGCCAGGCCGAGGCACGCGGCGTTGATGCCGCCCGCGCTCGTGCCGGTGAGCACGTCGAGGCAGACGGTCGCGTGCAGCAGGTCGAGCAGCTTCCGGTAGCCGCCTTCGGCGTCCGGTGTGCGCGAAGCGTGCAGCAGCGCCGAAACCTCGGTCGCCACCCCGCCCATCCAGACGGCCAGGCTCGCGCCCCCGACCATCGTCATCGCCAGCCGGATCTCCTGCGGCCATGGGACCGCCCCCTCGGTCATGCCGGGGATTGTCCCGGCCGGGCCGGGGCCGCCACAAGGCTCAGGTGGCGAGTTGTTCCAGGATCAACACCTGGGCTTCACCCACGGCGAAGCCCAGCACCGCGCCGGTCGCGATCAGGATCCACTCGTCCTGCTGGAAAGCCGGGCGCAGGAGCTGCTCGAACTCCTCCGGCGAGAGCTCCTTCATCTTGTCCACCAGCACGTTGCGGATGTCCATCGCGTCGGTGGCGTACTCCTCGATGTAGCGCATCGTCTCCGGCAGCCGGTTCATGATCTGCCCGGCGATGGAGAGTTTCATGTCCTGGTAACGGCGGCTGCCGATGGCGAACACCAGCAGCGGCTTGGCGACGTTCGCCGCGCGGCCGAGTTCGGCGTCCAGCTGCCGCTGGATCAGCGCGAGCACGCGATCGGACAGCGGCCCGCGGAGGACGGCCTCGATGACGTTGTGCGGCGTGATGATCTCCTTCGCGATCAGCTCGCCGTACGCCTCGGCCACCTCCGCGCGCCGCTTGAGGAACAGCCCCTGCCACTGCACGCCGAAGTACCGCTTCGGCTCCAGCGGGTAGAAGATCATCCGCAGCGCCAGCCAGTCGGTGAACCAGCCGGTGAACAGGCCGAACACCGGCATGATCGGCGGGAACTTGAACAGCACCCAGGCGATCATCTGGATCACGCCGATCACCCCGCCGAAGACCAGGCCGGCCCGGGCGATGAACTTGAACTCCTCCGCGCCCGCCTCCTGGAAGATCCGGTTGAGCAGGCGCTTGTCCTTCACCAGGCTGGTGACGACCATGCCCTTGAGGTCGAACACACTGTCCACATCGGACTTGATCAGCTCCAGCACGGCCTTGACCATGTGCGGCGACTCGGCCTGCACCCGCTGGATCACCAGCCGTTGCACGCCCACCGGCAGCGACTCCCAGAGCCCCGGCTGGTAGTGCCCGGCGACCTCGCGCACGATGTCCTCGACGGCCGCGAGCAGCGGTTTCTCGATCTCGCGGGCGATCCGGTCCGCGTCCAGCCGGGCCACGACCTCCGAGGGCTGCAGCAGCTGCTCGGTCATCGTGTCGCAGGCGATGCTCGCCATCCGCGCGGCGCGCTTGGGCACGATGCCCTGCCAGCCGAGGAACGGCTTGATGCCGATGAACTCCACGGGCTGGAACATCATCCGGATGGCCACGAGCTTGGTGCCGTAACCGATCAGCGCGGCGACCACCGGGATCGAGACGTACAGCGGCCAGTGCCGGGCGAAGTCGTCGAAGATGCCGGTGAGGAAGGCGCCCATCTAGCCGAGGCTCGGGTCGCAGGCCTGCCAGAACTGCGCGCCGAGCCGGGAGATGTGCACGGTCCGGCGGATCACCTTGATCCGCTTCACCTGCTTCTCCACCTCGCGCACGGCCTCGTCGGTCAGCAGGATCTCGTACTGCGTCTCGAGCGAGGGCACCTCCTCGTCCAGCTCGACCAGGCCCAGCCCGATCAGCCGGGTCAGGTACCCGGGCACCTGATCGGGCAGCGAGACCCCGGCCGACTTGCCGACGGTGGAAGCGTTGCGCAGCACGATCCGCCCGGCGGCGCCGATGGCCGTGCGCTCGGCGACGTCGATGGCCGGGAACGGCGAACCGTCCGACAGCGCGGAAAGGATGCGCGCCTCGTCGGGCGTCAGCTGGCGCAGGATGATCGCATACAGGTACTCGCGGGCCCGGTCGCGGCCGAAGCCGATGGAGTGGTTCAGCAGCTCGGCCATCGCGGCGCGCAGCGGCTCGACGTGGTCGCGCGCGGGCACGAGCGTCACGCTCGCCTCGACCACGCGCGGGCTGCCGTCGTTGCGGTTCATCGCGGACGCCGCGGCGAGCGCCGCGTGGTACGGGTCGTCGACCTCGTCGAGCCGGCGCCGCAGCTCGCCCAGCAGGGTCCGCTCGACCTGGCGGATGCCGCGCTCGGCGGTGTCGATCCCCGGCAGCTTCCGGCTGAACTGGAAGCCGGTGCGCGCGGCCCAGCCGGCCAGCTGCCCGGCCCGGCGCGCCAGGTCCGCGACGTCGTTCGGTCGCTGGTTGTCCACGGGCGGCCTCCCCTCTGTGCTCGCGCTGATGCTACCTGCGAGTAGGCCGAACAGCCCTGTGACGGGCGGCTCCCGGGTGCTGTTTGGATGGCGCCCATGACCGCGACGCACTGGGGACCGCCGATCGACGTCCTGCCGCTGCTCGCGCGGGAGGAGCAGGCACTGGTCGGCCTGCTGACCGGGCTCGACGCCGAGCAGTGGGCCGCGCCCACCGCGTGCGCCGGCTGGACCGTGCACGACCTCGTCGCCCACATCCTCGG
Source organism: Amycolatopsis saalfeldensis (assembly GCF_900110575.1). Lineage (GTDB taxonomy): Bacteria > Actinomycetota > Actinomycetes > Mycobacteriales > Pseudonocardiaceae > Amycolatopsis > Amycolatopsis saalfeldensis. The sequence continues at coordinate 141,107 of NZ_FOEF01000005.1, read as the reverse complement.
CGACAAGCTCGGCCGCCTCTCCCGCGACCGCGACGGCTACCACGTCGACGAGCCGCGCCCGGGCGAAGCCTTCCCGGCGTTCATCAACCGCATCAACGCGGAGTGGGTGCTCGCGCTGCGCCGGCTTTCGCCCGAGGTTCTGTTCGCGATGCTGGTGGACAGCACCTCGCAGCTGACCGACCTGTGGAAGCGGCTCGACCTGGACGAGCTGGGCGGGCCGGTGAGCTGGGCCGGCCCGGAGCCGGCGCCGATCTGGCTGGACGTGGCGCGGGAGTACACCGAGTACTGGGTGCACCAGCAGCAGATCCGCGAGGCCGTGGGCGCGGCGCCGCTCGACGAGCCGGAGTTCCGGGCGCCGGTGCTGGACACGTTCATGCGCGCGCTGCCGTTCACCCTCCGCTCGGTGACCGCCCGCGCCGGCCGCCAGGTGGGCTATACGGTGACCGGCCCGTCCGGCGGCCGGTGGACCGCGCACTCGACCGGCACCGGCTGGACCCTGGACCGCGGCGCGCCCACCTCACGCTCGCCGCTCGCCGCGGTGGCCACGGACCCGGACACGTTCTGGCGGCTCTGCACGCGCGCCGTGAAGCCCGCGGACGTCGCGTCGGACATCGAGGTCAGCGGCGACGAAAGCGTTTGCGCGACGGTGCTGGGCATGGTGTCGATCATCGTCTGACCCCTCGGCGGGATCAGCGACGACGCGGGCGCCGAGCCTGCTTGCGCAGCTGCAGGATCCGCGCGCCGCCGATCAGGGCGACCAGCGCGGCGCCCGCGATCGCGGCGAACAGCATCGCCACGGCCAGCGGCATGCTGCCCTGGGCGCCGAGGAAGTGCACGGTCGCCGTGTCGAGGTTCTGCAGGATGAAGACCAGCAGGAAGGCCAGCACGACGATCGCGACGATCACCGCGATCCAGGTGCCGCTCACCCGCGTCCGTTTGATCTTCGCGGGCTTGGCGGAAGGCGGCCGCACTTCCTCTGGGCCGGGCCGGACGTCGCCGGCCTGGTCTCCGGCCGGTTCGAGCGAGCCCGGCGGCGCTTCGGGGACCTCGGGACTGACGGTGCCGCCGGCATCGGTGGGATTGTCGCCTCGCGCGTGGGACATGCCTCGATTGTCCGCCTCCACGAGCACAAACGCTGTCGCTGTTCCCCTAATGGGTGAGTTCGGTGTCCCGCAGGACCCGCAGCGTGTTGCGGCCCGCGAGCTTCGCGCACTCCTCGTCGCTCCAGCCGCGCTCCATCAACGCGGCGAACAAGACCGGGTACTTGGAAACGTCCTCGAGCCCGTCGGGCAGCGTGCCGACACCGTCGTAGTCGCCGCCGAGGCCGATGTGGTCGATGCCCGCGACCTCACGCGCGTGCTCGACGTGCGCGACGACGTCGGCCACGGTCGCCGTCGGCTTCGGCGGCGCGTCCCAGGCCTCGGCGAACCGGCCGCGCTGCCCGAGGTCGAGGAAGTTCTGGCCGGCCGCCGTCATCGCGGCCTTGAGCTGCTCGTCCCACGCCGTCACCGCGGCGGAGATGAAGCCGGGCACGAAGGTGACCATCGCGACGCCGCCGTTCGCGGGCAGCTGTGAAAGCACGTCGTCGGGGATGTTGCGCGGGTGGTTGTTGACCGCGATGCACGAAGAGTGGCTGAAGATCACCGGCGCGCTGGACACCTTCAGCGCGTCGCGCATCGTGCTCGGCGCGACGTGGGAAAGGTCCACGAGCATGCCGATCCGGTTCATCTCGCGCACGACTTCGCGGCCGAATTCGGTGAGCCCGCCGTGCGCCGGCTCGTCGGTGCCCGAGTCGGCCCACGTGGTGTTGAGGTTGTGTGTCAGCGTCATGTACCGGACGCCGAGGCGGCGCAGGCTCCGCAGCACGCCGAGCGATTCCGCGATGCTGTGGCCGCCCTCCGCGCCCAGCAGCGACGCGATCCGGCCGTCGGCGAACGCGGCCTCGGCCTGGGCCGCCGTGTCCACCAGCCGCAGCCGGTCCGGGTACCGCTCGGCCAGCTGGTGCACCAGCTCGACCTGCTCCAGCACGGCCGTCACGGCACTGTCGCCCTCGAACTGGCACGGCACGTACACCGACCAGAACTGCAGGCCGAGCTTTCCCTGCGCCAGCTTGGGAAAATCGGTCTGCAACGACGGCTGCCGCACGGTCAGGTCCAGCGCGGCGGCCGCCTCGACCGGGTTCGGCCCGGCCTGGCTCCGCAGCTCCCACGCCAGGTCGTTGTGGCCGTCGGCCAGGATCGTGGTGTCCAGCAGGTTCGTCGCACGCTCGAGCGCCCCGGAAGTCATGCCCTCGACCCTAGACGTCCGGGTCGCGGGAGGTTGTGGTGTGGCCGGACCGTGGGCTTGAGCGAACCCGACGGCGGCCGCGCACGCGGACAGCACGGCCAGTCCGGCGGTGTCCAGCAGGACCAGGCCCGGGCCGAACGGGCCGAACAAGGCCAGGCCCAGCACCACCAGCCCGGCACCGGAGACTCCCAGCCAGCGACGCCGCAGCCGGATGGCGTGCGTGACGCTGTACAGCCGGACCCGGACCTCCTGACCGCAGAGCTCGCAGGCCACGTGCGGCTCCCTTTCGGCTTCGACCCAGCCGAGCTTATGGGCGGTGTCCGGGAGCCCTCTCCATCTCTCTCGCGCGCAAGATATATTCCGGTGAGATTGTGCGGTACCGTGACTCCGTGACCCCTGATCCGAACACGGACGACGACGAGGTCGTGACCTGGTGGGGCCTGGTGATCGAGGGTTACCTGGCCACACAGGACAAGCTGATGGGCGAGATCGCGGACCGGTTCGGCCTGGCGCCGGCGTCGTTCGACATCCTGATGCGCCTGGTGCGCTCCCCCGAGCACCGGATGCCGATGACCCGGCTCGCCACCGAGGCCGCCCTCTCCAGCGGCGGCTTCACGAAGGTGGCGGACCGCCTGGTCGCCGCGGACCTCATCTGCCGCGTCCCCAGCCCGGACGACCGGCGCGTCACGTTCGCCTCCCTCACCGACCACGGCCTCGACGTCGCCGATCGCGCGCGGGCCGCCTGCGCGGAAATCCTGCGGCGGATCGTCCTGACCCCGCTCGGCGAGGACGCGCCCGCGTTGGCGGAAGCCATGCGCACGCTGCGCTCGGTGAACAGCTGAAGCCGCTCACGGATAACTGAAGCCTTCCGACGTCAGCCGGCGGCGCAGGGTGGCCAGGCAGCGGCGACGGAGCACCGAAAGGCTGCCCGGGGCGATCCCCAGCGCAGCGGCCACCTCGAGAGGCGAGAGGTCCGGGCGGTAGGCCAGCAGAACCAGCAGCTGACGATGGCGGGCGGGCAGGCGGTCGATCGCGCGCCACAACGCCGTATTCCGTTCCGCCGCAAGGAAAACCGCTTCCGGGGACGGCGCGGGCGGGGAGTCCGGCGCCGGCGCTGCCCGCGTGCGGCGGGCGACGGCGCGGGCCGCGTGGCGGCGGGCGACCGCGGCCAGCCAGCCACCGAGGCGGGTCTGATCACGCAGCGCCGGCGGCCGCCGCAGGAAGTCGAGCCACGCGGACTGGCAGGCGTCCTCCGCGTCACCCCGCAGCCCCCGGATCGGCGGCGAGCACCCGGACGACCAGGGCCGAGAGTCTTCGGTGATCGGTCACTGGGCAGTCCCTTCATTGCCGTGTCACCGAACGCAGACGCCGCTCACCCAGGCCCGGATCCCGAAAAAAGGGACAAACGCCGAAACGGGTGAACTACCGGATTCCCGGCATCAACCGCACCGCGTTGCCCGACAGGACTCCCTCCAGCACGTCCTCGGGCAGCCCCAGATCGGCCACCGCGCGCACGTTCACCGCGGTGCCGGGGACGCCCGGCCAGTCCGTGCCGAAGATCCACTTGCGCGCCAGCCGCACCAGGTCGAAGCGGGCGTAGTACTCCGGGAGCTTCTTCGGGGGCAGGCCGGCCAGGTCCAGCCAGACGTTCGGCCGCGACTGGGCCATGAAGGCGGCGACATCGTACCACCAGCCGCGGCCGCCGTGGGCGAAGACGAAGTCCACCGTCGGGAAGTCCTCCACCGCGTCCGACAGCAGCGACGGGTCGCCGAAGCTCGCCCTGGCGCCGGGAAACACCGAGAGTCCCGAGTGGAGGATCACCGGCACCCCGCGTGCCGCGCACAGCTCGTACACCGGGTAGAGCTCTTTGTCCGCCGGGGAAAACGCGCCGTGCACCGGGTGGATCTTCAGCGCCACCGCGCCGAGGTCGAGCTGCCGCGCCGCCTCGTCGCGCAGCGGGTGGTGCAGGTGCGGGTTCACGTTCGCCACCAGGCGGAAGCGCTCGGGATTGTGCGCCACCAGCGGGAGGTTGTCCTCGATCGGCTGAATGCCGGTCGCGCGCGGGCTGTACTCGCAGAACAGCAGCACGCGGTCGACGCCCTCGGCGTCCATCAGCTCGTCCATGGCCGCGGGGATCACCGCGCCGTCCTCGTCGTAGACCGTGCGCCACGGGTACGAGCCGGCGAAGTCGCGGGCCCAGTCCATCCAGGCCGGCTTCAGCGTGGGCAGGCGCGGGGTGTGGACGTGGGCGTCGACCACGAAACGACCGTCGATCATGCGCGCCAGTCGATCACGGCTGGGGCTCCGGCACGAGCAGCGACTCGCGGACCAGCTCGCGGATCACGTTCCGCCGGACCTTGCCGGTGGCCGTCTTCGGCAGCTCGGCCAGCTCCACCACGCCACGCGGCCGCTTGAACGCCGCCAGCCCCGCCCGGCAGAACTCGATCAGCTCGTCCGCGTCCACTTTCTGGTGCGGTGCCGCGACCACACACGCCACCGGCTTGTCCAGCCCGTCGGCGTCCGGCGCCGAGACCACCGCCACCTCGGCGACGGCGGGGTGCTCCAGCAGCCGTTCCTCCACTTCGGACGGTGACACCCAGATCCCGCCCGCCTTCAGCATGTCGCCGAAGCGGCCGAGGCAGGTGTACGTGCCGTCCTCGTTGCGCACGTAACTGTCGCCCGTGCGCAGCCATTCGCCCTGAAACACGAACTTCGTGGCCTCGTACCGCGCCCAGTAGCCCGTCGCCGTGGACGGGCCGGAGACGAACAGCTCACCCGGCTGCCCGGCGGCCTCGATCAGCTCACCGGCCTCGTCGCGCAGCTGTACCTGGTATCCGGGCACGGCGGTGCCCGTGCTGCCCGGCCGGATCGCGCCGGGGCGGTTGGACAGGAAGATGTGCATCGCCTCGGTGGACCCGATCCCGTCCAGGATCTCCACCCCGAAGCGTTCGCGGAAACGCGTGAAAATGGCCGCCGGCAACGGTTCCCCGGCCGAAACCGCGTACCGCACCGAGGCGAACGAGTCGTCCGGGACGTCGCTGGCCAGCAGCGCCGCGAAGAACGTCGGGACGCCGAAGAACAACGTCGGCTTGTCGGCTTTCGCACGGGCCGAGAACAGAGCGGGTGTCGGACGCGAAGGCTCCAGCAGCGTCGTCGCGCCGGCGGCGAGCGGGAAGAACGCCGAATTCCCCAGCCCGTAGGCGAAGAACAGCTTCGGCACGGACAGGAACCGGTCGGCCGAAGTGGTCGCGAGGATCTCCCTGGCGTAGGTCTCGCACACCGCGCGGATGCTGGCGTGCCGGTGCATCGCGCCCTTCGGCTGCCCGGTGGTGCCCGAGGTGTACAGCCACAGCGCCGGTGAATCTTCCCACGTGCGCGCCGCGCGGACGCCCGGATCGTCCACAGTGGTCACTTCGGTCCACTGGTGCGCGCGGACGCCCGCCGGGAACTGGCCCGGGTCCGCCCGGTCGAGCAGCACGTCGGTGACCTCCGGCGCGATCCCCAGCGCCGCCACCGCCTGCGCGGCGAACTCGCCGGACACCGCGAGCACCCGCGCCCGCGAATCGGCCAGCACCCGGCCCAGCTCCAGCCCCGTGACCATGGTGGACACCGGCACCGCGACGGCGCCCGCGAGCATCGCGCCGAGGATCCCGGTGAGCAGCTCGACGTCGTCGACCATGCACAGCATCACCCGCTCCTCCGGCCGCACGCCCAGCGACCGCAGCCCGGAGGCGACCCGGTGGGCCTCCGCCGTGAGCTCGGCGTAACTGAGCGTCCGCCGCGCCGAGACGACCGCGGGCGCCTCGGGCCGCCCCGCGCCCAGCAGGTACTCGGCGGCGTTGAACCCGCCGCTCGACGGAACCGTCATGGGCCCCCCTCAGGTGAGGTGCACGTACTCGTAGTCGAAGGGCTTGCCGTTGATGCCCTGCCGCGGCGGTGCGACCCAGCTCGCGATCTTCCCCCGCTCGTACACCGGGTGCATGAGCGAGCGGACGAACGTGAGGTCCTCGGTCGTGGGCAGCCACTGGTGTTTCGCGGCCTGCCAGGTCGACTCGTCGACGATGGTGCCGTCGGGAGTGACATGGTGGCCGGAGTTTATGCCGACCTCGCGGTTGAAGCCAGGGTGCGGCAGCTTGAACCGGAACCCGATGCCGGCGTCGTCGAGGATCTTGTTCCAGCGCTTGACGCCGGTCTGGCAGTCGGCCATGTACTCGCCGCGCAGGTCGAGATTCAGCAACAGGATCGCCTGCAGCTCCTCCGAGGTCCACGTGCCGTCGTCCCGCGGGCGGTCCAGTGTGCGGGCGTCGTCGGTGAGCTTGTGGTCGTCCTTGCGGCGGCCCTCCTGCCAGCGGCCCTTGAGCCCCGCGGTGTAGTAGTTCGCCGCGTTCGTCGAGGTCTCGCTGCCGAACAGGTCCAGCGACACGGTGTAGTGGAAGTTGATGTACTTCTGGATGATGGCCAGCGGGATCCCGCCGTGCGAGCCGATTTCGAGGGTGTCGTGCTCGCGCACCAGGTCGGCGCTGCGCTGCACCACGCGGTCGACCCCGGTGGTGCCGACGAACATGTGGTGCGCTTCCTCCTTCAGCATGAACTCGCAGGTGCGGGAAAGCGGGTCGAACGAGCTTTCCTTGAGCGTGCCCAGCTGGTATTTGCCGTCGCGGTCGGTGAAGTAGGTGAACATGTAGAAGGCCAGCCAGTCGGCCGTCTCCTCGTTGAACGCGCCGAGGATGCGCGGCGTGTCCGGGCTGCCGGAGTTGCGCAGCAGCAGGCCTTCCGCCTCGTCCCGGCCCTCGCGGCCGAAGTACGCGTGCAGGAGGTACACCATCGCCCACAGGTGACGGCCCTCCTCGACGTTCACCTGGAACAGGTTCCGCAGGTCGTACAGGCTGGGCGCGGTCAGCCCGAGCAGGCGCTGCTGCTCGACCGACGCGGGCTCGGTGTCGCCCTGGATCACGATCAGCCGTTGCAGGTCCGCGCGGTACTCGCCCGGCACCTGCTGCCACACCGGCTCGCCCGCGTGCTCGCCGAAGGCGATGCGACGGTCCGGCTCGCGCTCGGCGAGGAAGATGCCCCAGCGGTAGTCCGGCACGTTCACGTGGTCGAAGTGCGCCCAGCCCTCCCGCCCGACGCTGACGGCGGTGCGCAGGTAGACGCCCTGGGTCTCGAGCGTCGGGCCCATCTCGCCCCACCAGTTCATGAACTTCGGCTGCCAGCCCTCCAGGGCCCGCTGCAGCCGCCGGTCGTCGGCCAGGCTGACGTTGTTCGGGATCTTGGCGTCGTAGTCGATCCGCTCGGGCATCTGCTCAGACCCGCTTCCTGTCGAAGACCGCCTTCTGACCGGTGCCGTAGCGGCGCAGGGCGCCCTCGGGACCGGAGGCGTTCGGTCGGGTGAAGATCCAGTTCTGCCAGGCGGTGAGCCGGCCGAAGATCTTGGTTTCGATGGTTTCCGGGCCGACGAACCGGTGGTTCGCCTCCATCCCGGTGAGCGCGTCGGGGCTCAGCGAGGCGCGGCCCTCCAGCGCGATCCGGATCTCGTCCTCCCAGTCGAGGTCGTCCGGGGCGTCGGTGACCAGGCCCAGCTCGACGGTCTCGGCGGGGGTCAGCGCGTGGCCGCGCTCGCGGGCCAGCCAGGCGACGTGGTCGTCGTCGCCGTAGAAGCGCGACTGGAGCCGGGTGAGGCCGTTGCCCATCGGGAACGGGCCGAAGTTGGCCTCCGACAAGGTGATCGACGCTCGTTCGTCGCTATCCTCGTCGTCGATCGGCGGACCGTCCAAAATGTACTGACGGTCGGCCGCCAGCGCCAGCTCCAGCAGCACTCCGGCGAAGCAGCTGCCCGGTTCGATCAACGCGATGAGCGTGCGGCTGGTGACGTCGAGCCGCTTCAGCGTGCGCTTGTAGTAGTGCAGGATTTCGTTGCCCAGCCAGTCCTTCGCGCCGAACACGGCCTGTTCGCACGCGAGCACCTTCGCCGGGTCCCCCTCGGTGCGCAGCACCCAGGTGCCCAGCTCGTTCTCGTTGGTGCGCAAGCGAAGGATGGCGTCGTCCAGCTCGCGGGTCATCGCGAGCAGCCAGCCGCCGGCGCCCTCTTCGTGCAGGTCGCCGGGGTCGTCCCGCGGACCGCGGACGGTGAGCGTGGCCAGCGCCGCCGCACGGTCGCAGACGACGTCGACAAACCGGTATTTCAGCCCGTCCTCGGTGACCTCGCAGGTCAACGGCGTCAGCTCGATCCCGGCTTCGGCGGGCAGGCGGTCCGACTCGTCGGCCAGGTCCCGCGCGCGCGACAGCACGGTCTCGCGGAATTCCTGACGCGGCACCAGCTCGTCGACCAGGCGCCAGTCGACGGCGGTCTTGCCCTTGACGCCGTCGGAACGCGTCGCGAACACGTCCGCGCGGTCGCGGCGCACGCGGCGCTTGTCGACCAACCGGGTCAGGCCGCCGGTGCCGGGCAGCACGCCGAGCAACGGCACCTCCGGCAGCGCGACCGTCGACGAGTTGTCGTCCACGAGCAGGATCTTCTCGCACGCCAGGGCGATTTCGTAACCGCCGCCCGCGCAGCTCCCGTTCACCGCGGCCAGGTACCGCTGACCGGAGTGCTCGGTGGCGTCCTCGATGCCGTTGCGGGTCTCGTTGGTGAACTTGCAGAAGTTCACCTTCCAGTGGTGCTCCGACGCGGCCAGCATGCGGATGTTCGCGCCGGCGCAGAACACCTTCTCCTTCGCGCTGGTCAGGATGACCGTGCGGACCGCGGGGTACTCGAACCGCAGCCGCTGGGTCGCGTCGTACAGCTCGATGTCGACGCCGAGGTCGTACGAGTTCAGCTTCAGCTCGTACCCGGGCACGATGCCGCCCTGCTCATCGACGTCCATCTCCAGCCAGGCGACGTCGTCGTCCACGGTCAGGCGCCAGTGCCGGTAGCGGTCCGGGTGGCGCTCGAAGGTCACCGGTGTGTGGGTCGTCACCCCATCGATTGTCTACACATCAGTGACCAACGTCAATGTTCTGTAGGACTTGATCGACGGCACTCACCCGGTTGAGCCGGACGGCCGCCCAGCAGACGAAGATCCACAGGGCCAGCGCGGAGGCCGCGTCGGTGAAGACCGTGGCGTACCAGAACGCCGGGATGTGCAGCGTGCCCACCAGGAAGTGGCCGGCGCTGGCGAGCCCCGAAAGCGAGTAGACCAGCAGGAACGCCAGCGCGCGCCAGTAGCGGCCGTGCCGGTAGTCGCGGTAGCCGAGCACGCCGAACGTCGTGAACAGGACCCAGCCGAACGCGACCACTATCTGCGTCGCCAGGACGCTGATGCCCTGGATCTGCGGGTAGTCCTGCGCGCGGACGACATTGTGCGAGTAGTGCAGGACCGTGCTGAGCAGCGTGAACCCCAGGATCACCCGCAACGGCGTGAGGCCTTTTTCCTTGAGAACGTCCACTATTCCTCGCCCCCTGACGACTAGATAGATCGCTCTAGCGAGGAGAGTACACGCTGCTCACACCGTCAGACCAGATCGATCCGATGGGCCCGCACGGGGTAACCGGCCTTGGCGAACGCGGCCGCCATGGGGACGTTCGCGACATCGGTGCCCGCCACGATCCGCTCGGCCCCGTGTCCGGTCAGCTCGTGGGTCGTCTCCACCAGCAGGTCGTAGGCGTAGCCGTGGCCACGGTGTTCGGGCACCACAGCGACGTAGCCGACCACGTGGGCGTGCGGATTCCTGGTGGGCGCGATGAGGCCGACGAGGTCGCCCTCGCGCGCGTATGCGAGGCGCCACCAGTCCCGTGGGCCCGGCATTCCGCGCAGGATGTCCAGATCCTCTCGCGCGGCGGCGTCCAGGCCATGCTCTTCGACGGTGCGGCGGACGTGGGCGTCGAGGCTGCCCACGTGGATGCGCCGGAAGACCTCGAGGACCACGTCGTCGTCCGGCTCGGGCCGGAAGGTGAGGAGGCCGGGTTTCGATGGCAGGCCGTGCTCGGGCGTCCAGTCGTAGAAGTAGCGCTCGACCAGGAACTCCAGCCCGACGGCCTCGACCGCCTGGATCCGCTCGGCGACCTCCTCGGCGACGTCGGCGCGGTCACGCCAGCCCGGCGGCGTCAGCAGGGAGAACTCGGCCCGCCACGCCGCGGTGCGGAGGAGGTGGACGGCGGCGTCGAAGTCGGTGAAGTCGAGCCAGTCCAGCACGACGGGGACTTCGGCGTCCGGCTCGCCCCACCAGGCGGCGCGGGCCACGACCACGCCTTCACGCAGCGCGACCCAGGCCCACTCCGGGCGGTACTGACCGCGGGCGGCTTGTTCGGCGTAGTCCTGCCCGAGCAGGCCGCGGCCGACGAGACCGGTGGTGGGCAGGGAAGTGAAAACGAGTAACCGGACACCGGCCCCACCTCCCTTCTGGTCTCGCGAAGGTGCCGGCCCGTGCGGTCAACGGATTTTCCCGAGCGTCGCCGTGGTGCTGAGCCGGGGTTCGACGCTGGAATGGGAGGCCTCGAAGACGTACTCGCCGCCGTTGTGCCGCCAGGCGCCGGCCCGCCAGGTCTCCGCGGCGCGCGGCTCGACGTGGATCAGCGCGGTGACGCCACCGCCGGGGCCGGCTTCGACCGACGCGAAACCCGCGAGCCAGCGGACCGGTCGCTCCGCGTCGGGCTGCGCCGGGGAGAGGTAGATCTGGACGACTTCGCGGCCCGCGCGGTCGCCGGTGTTGCGCAGCCGCACGCGAACGGCCGCACCGCCTTCGGGCGTCGGGGCGACGGCGAGGTCGTCGTAACTCCAGGTGGTGTAGCCGAGGCCGTGGCCGAAGCAGTACGCGGTGTCCGGCGGTGCGGCGCGGTAGCCGATGAAGACACCCTCGTCGTACTCGAGGATTCCCTGGTGGGGCTGGACATTCGTGACCGGGCTCTGCGCGAGCGTCGCGGGCCAGGTGGTCGGCAGGCGGCCGCCGGGCTCCTCGTGTCCGAAGAGGACACTCGCGAGCGCGGCCCCGCCGGCCTGGCCGGGGAACCAGGTGAGCAGGATCGCGGCGACGTCCTCGCGCCACGGCAGCTCCACCGGCGCGCCCGCGTTGACCACCACGATGGTGTTCGGATTGGCCGCGGCGACCTTCGCCACCAGCTCGTCCTGACGCCCGGGCAGCCGCAGGGAAGCGCGGTCGAAGCCCTCGCTCTCGACCTCCGCGGTGGTGCCGACGACGACCACCGCGACCTCGGACTGCCCGGCCAGCCGGACCGCCTCCTTCAGCGTGGCGTCCTCGTCCGGCGCCGGTTCCTGGTGCCCGAGCCCGAAAACGAGCCACGCGAACGAACCCTGGGCGAACGCGCGCAGCTCCTTGGGCACGCGGTAGGTGAGCCGGACGTCGACCGGCTTTCCGGCCGCCAGCTCGATTTCCCGGCGGTGCTCGCGCACCTTCATGATCGCGGCGAAGATGTCGCCGGACGGGATGCTGGGGCCGTCGAACAGCGTCTGGCGGCCGACCCGCAGCGTGAGGTGGCCGAGGCCGGTGATGCCGAAGGTGTGGACGCCGGAGACCGTCGGGGTGAACGTGCCGGCGATGTCCACCGAGTCGAGCGTGGCCAGTTCGAGGCCGCGCGGCAGCTCGCCGATCCAGTCGATTTTCCCTTCTCTGAGGGCAAAAGTGGCGAGCTCGGAGCCGCCGGCGTCGTGCACCATCGCGCGGAGCCGGAAATTGTCGGTGGCCGGCGGTAACGTCGTTCGCGGGTCGGCACCGACGGCGTAACGCAGCTCGGTGCCGTGAGGAAGAGCGGCCCGCAGGCCGTCCAGAGGGGAGACGATGTGTTCGGGGAACACGGTGGCACTGCCACCGCCGAGGATCTTGGGGTCGGCCGCGAGGGCGCCGATGAGCGCGATGCTTTTCGGCTCCTCGAGCGGGAGCACGGGTCTTTCCTTGTGCGAAAACCCATTGCGCAGCAGCACAAACGACCGCTGCGCGACTTCCTGCGCCAGCGCGTTTCCGTCTACTTCGGACGGATTCGGCGGCTTCTGGTCGGTGAACGCGTGCGTGCGCTCGGCCAGCAGCAGGACCCGCCGGACCATGGCGTCCACCCGTTTCGGGCTGATCTTGCCGGCGCGCACGGCCTCGGCGAGGCGCTCGCCGTAGACGCTGTTCGGTCCGGGCATCGCGATGTCGAGCCCGCCCCGGGCCGCGCCGACGGTGTCGCGCGCGGCGAGCCAGTCCGAGACCACCACCCCGTCGAAGCCCCACTCGCGGCGCAGCACGCCGTTGACGAGTGCGTCGTGCTCGGTCATGGTGCGGCCGTTCACGCTGTTGTAGGCGGCCATCACGCCCCAGGGCTTTGCTTGGCGCACAATGGTTTCGAAGGGCGCGAGGTAGAGTTCGCGCAGGGTGCGCTCGGCCACGTGCACGTCCACGGTGAGGCGCTCGGTCTCGGAATCGTTGGCCACGAAGTGCTTCACGGTGACACCCACCCCACCCGCCTGCACCCCGATCACGTACCCGGCGCCGATCAGCCCGGTCAGCAGCGGATCCTCGGAGTAGCACTCGAAGTGCCGCCCGCCAAGCGGCGACCGATGCAGGTTGACGGTGGGCGCGAGCAGCACGTGCACCCCCTTGCGCCGCGCCTCGCCCGCAAGCAGCCCGCCAACCCGCCTCGCGAGCGCAGGATCCCACGTGGCAGCCAACGCCGTCGGGCTCGGCAACGTCACCGAGGGATCGTCGGCACTCCACTGCACCCCACGCACCCCAACCGGCCCATCCGAGAAAACCACCGCCCCAAGCCCGATCCCCGGCACCGCCGGCAACGACCAGACGGACGCCCCGGCAAGCAGGCGCGTTTTGGTCTCGAGGTCCAGCTCGTTCAACAGGGCGTCCAGGTCACGAGTCACCAGCCGGAGACTAGCTCAAGTCACCACCCTGTTACCACGATCGACATCCCCGGCTCTTTTCGGCGCCACCTCCCGCGCCGCCACGCTCATGCCTTCACCGCTCCGGCCTTCCACGCTCTCCCACCGGGCACTTTCACCCTCTTTTGCCTTACCAGCAACCCCACCTGCCACCCGCCACGGCGCGGCAGCCGCGCACGCCCCACTGGACGAACCGTCCATGCGTGTCGGAATTCCTTTAGGCGGCAAGCAATTCACCAACAACTCAACCCGCCGACGCTCCCGCCCGCCTTCACACTCGCCGTCGCCTGCGCCTGCGCTGGCAGTAGCGCTGGCACAGTCGCCGCAAGACAGTCCCGACTTCCGCCCGCCAGTCCCCACTTCCACACTCCAGTCCCCGCCTCCACACTCCAGCCCCCACTTCCACACTCCAGTCCCCGCCTCCACACTCCAGCCCCCCGCGCCCGCATCCCAACCGCTGCGGCCGCGCACCGCCCACCATGCCCACACACCAGCCACGATGTCCGCTCACCAGCCACCGCGCCCGCACGCCCGCCACGACGGCCGCTCGCCAGCCACCATGTCCGCACACCCGCCCGCCATGTCCGCATGCCCGCCACCACTCACCAGCCACTATGCCGGCGCGCCTGCACCCACCGAGTCAGCACTTCAGCCGCGAAGACCGCAAGCCCAGTCACCATGCCCGCGAACCCGCCGCCACGTCCGGAAGCCAAACGCCGCGGGCGCACACCGGTCGGCATCCGCGCGCCCGCTGCCACCACAACTCAGCCACCGCCACCACAAACAATCCACCGCGAAAACCGACAGCACGCCTACCGCGGCCCCACCCCCAGCCACCACGACCACAAGCCAGTCACCACGTCCACACACCTGCGCACCCACCGCCGCCGCACCCCAACCACCGTCGCCGCAAGCCAGTCGCAGGGACCCCGGGCACCCGCCAAACCGCCGCGGCCACCGCACCTCAGCCACCGCGACAGCCCGACTAGACGCCTACCGCGGCCGCACCCCCAACCACCACACGCCAGTAGCCACATGGCGCAAGCCGACTTCTCCACCGCAGCCCGGCCCCAGCCACTCGCCACCCTCTACTCCGCCACCCCATCAGCCAGTCGTTCCCGCAGCGCCCGCAAGGTCCGCAGCGTCGCCGCCAGATCGTCCGGCGCTATCCCAGACGCCACCCCATCCGCCCACTTCGCTTGGCGGCGGCCCAAGGTCGACAGGGCGGCGCGGGCTGCCGGGGTCAGGTGGAGCAATGGCGCGCGACCGTCGGCGGGATTGTCGAGCCGCGTCAGCATTCCGTTACGCAGCAAGCGGTTCACCGTCTCCTGCACGCTCTGGCGCCGCAAGCCGCGGCGGCGGGCCAGTTCGGCGGCGGAGACGGGGCCGTCCTCCAGAAAGCCGACCACCTGCCACTGCGTCGCAGTCAGCCCGACCTCGCCCGCCAGCACGTCGCCGGCCGCCAGCAGGGCGCCGTTCGAGAGGAAGACCTCGTTGACGAGTCTGGTGAGTGTTTCGGCTCGGGCGGACCTCCGTGTCATACCTGCTAGCCTCGCACATCGACAGGCACCTGTCGAAATGAACGGAGCCGACCGATGAACAACCCCACCCGAGGCGAAGCGCACAGAGCCCTCACCGCGCTCGTCGGCGATTGGGCCGGTACCGAGGAGCTCGCCGCGTCACCGTGGGCGCCCGCCGCCATCGCGACGGCCACCTGCCAGTACCGGCCGGCGCTCGACGGTTTCGCCGTGCTGCAGGACTACGAGCAGACACGCGAAGACGGATCAAAACTGTTGGGCCACAACATTTTCACCGTCGACCCGGAAACCGGCGAGACCCTCTGGTACGGCTTCGACAGCTACGGTTTCCCACCCGCCGCACCCGGTCGCGGCGGGTGGACGGGAGGCACGCTGCACCTGGAAAAGACGACCCCACGCGGCGTCGCCCGTCATCGGCTGACGCCGGAGGGCGACGTCCTCACCCACGAGATCGACGTGAACCTCGGCCAGGCCACCGAGTTCACCCCGTTCCTGCGCGCCCGCTACACCCGCGAAGCCGAGCAGCCCAACGCGGTCGAGGAGTGAAACACTGAAACCATGAGCGAGTCCATGATCGAGGCCAACGGCGTGACGCTCTGTCACGAAACGTTCGGCGACCCCTCAGGGCGGCCGCTGCTGCTCATCATGGGCCTGGCCGCACCGATGATCTGGTGGGACGACGAGTTCTGCGAAGGCTTGGCCGCCCGCGGCTTCCGCGTCATCCGCTTCGACAACCGGGACGTCGGCCGGTCGTCACGGATGGCCGGGCGCGCGAACCTGCCGCGCGCCTACCTGCTGCGATCCGCCCCTTACACGATCGCCGACCTCGCCGACGACGCCGCCGGCCTGCTCGACGCGCTCGACATCAAGCAAGCGCACGTAGCCGGCGCGTCGATGGGCGGCATGATCGCGCAAACGCTCGCCATCCGCCGGCCGGAGCGCGTGCTGTCGTTGACGTCGATCATGTCCACCACCGGCAACCGGCTGGTGGGCCGCCCCAGCCCCCGCGCCGCGGCGATGATGCTGGCAGCGCAACCGCGCACACGCGAGGAGTACGTCGCGCTGCTGCTCAAGACGTTCCGCCTGATCGGCTCGCCGGGCTACCCGTTCGACGAGGACCGAATGCGCGAGCGCGCCGAACGAACCTTCGACCGCGGCGTGCACCCTGGCGGCGCCATCCGCCAACTGGCCGCCATCGTCTCGACCCGCGACCGCACGTCCGCGCTGCGCCGGCTCGACGTCCCGTCCCTCGTCGTCCACGGCACGCAGGACCCCCTGGTCCACGTCTCCGGCGGCCGCGCCACGGCCCGCGCCCTGCGCGCCGACCTGGACGTCGTCCCCGGTATGGGCCACGACCTCCCGCGCGAAGCCTGGCCCCGCGTCATCGACGGCATCACCCGCATCGCCGACCGGCCCGCCACCAATCCCTGACCCGAACTCTGGACGCCAACAGGGTCACCCGGCGAGCGTCACCGATCCCAAGTGGGAGAAATGGGCAGCCACGCGGGAGCCCGGGCGCAGGTCCACCGCGTCGGTGAGGCCTCCCGTCAGCACCAGCCAGCCTGGTTCCAAGGCGAGGCCGCGGGCTCCCAGCGCGTTCGCGGCGAGGGCGAGTGCCTCGGCGGGATGGCCCTGGACGGCGGCGCCCGTCGCGGTGTCGACGATCTGGCCGTCGACTTCCAGCAGCGCGGCCTCCAACGAAAGGTCCATTGAGGACGGTGGCAGGCCGACCGGGCCGAGGGTGAACGACGCGGACGAACCGTTGTCCGCCACCACGTCCGGCAGGGTGAACCGGTAATCGGTGTAGCGGCTGTCGATGATCTCGATCCCGCCGTAGACGTGGGAGACCGCGGCCAGCGCCGTCGCCGCCGTCACGCCCGGCCCCGCGAGGCGACGGCCCAGCACGAAGATCAGCTCAGGTTCGGCGCGCGGGTGGATCAGCCGCGGGACGGGAACGCCGGCGGGCAGCACCATCGCGTCGGTCAGCCAGCCCAGCAAGGGCTCGTTGATGCCCATGCGCTGCTGTTTCGCGCGCGAGGTGAGCCCGAGCTTGACGCCCACCAGCGTTTCGCCGCGCTCCCGGCGCAGGCGCAGGGCCTCGTCCTGGATGGCGTACGCCGTCGCGACGTCCAGCTCGGGCCACGACTCGGTCAACGGCGCGCGTGCTTCCGTCCTGGAGAGCAGCTCCGCGGCCGCCTCGCGGATGCCGGAACTCATGCGTCCTCCCCGGAAAACACGGCAGTCACGCTGCCAAGGCCGGCCATCGTCGCGACAACAGTGTCGCCGGGACGCACCGGATGCGCCCGGGTCATCGAGCCCGGCAGCACCACGTGCCCCGGCTCCAGGGTCACGCCGAGCGGGCCGACGGTGTTGGCCAGCCAGACGAGCGCGTTGATCGGCGAGCCCAGCACGGCACCGCCCGCGCCGGTCGCGACCAGCTCCCCGTTCACGTGCAGGGTGCAGCCCGCGAGCCGGAGGTCGACGTCGCCGAGTGCGGTCGGGCGGCTGCCCAGCACCACGCCGCCCGACGAAGCGTTGTCGGCGATCGTGTCGACGAGCGCGATGCGCCAGTCCTTGATGCGTGAGTCGACGATTTCCAGCGACGGCAGCACGAAGTCGACCGCTCGCACGGCGTCGGCGACCGTGACCCCAGGCCCGCGCAGCGGCGCGCCGAGCACAAACGCCACTTCCGGCTCGATCCGCGGCTGCAGGAATCTCGTGGTCGGAATCGGCTGGTGCTCGAGGTGGAACATCGACCCGGTCAGGTGCCCGTAGTCGGGCTGGTCGACGCCCATCTGCCGCTGCATCGCGGCCGAGGCGAGGCCCACCTTGTGCCCGCGGACCGGGTCACCGGCGTCGGCCCAGCGGCGCACCAGCTCCTGCTGGATCCGGTACGCGTCCTCGGCGGTCGCGCCGGGGAAGGCGTCGACAAGAGGATCGATCGGCTCGCGCGTCTCGTGCGCGCGCTCCAGCCGGGCGACGGCTTCCTTCAGTTCGCTGGCGTCCATGAGCCCCTTCCGACCCGGCGAACTCTGCCGCGCCGGGTCCGCGCGGGCAACACCTCCGTTCCGCTGGACGGGACGAAAATCCTCTCGCTCAGCAATCTCTTGCTCGCGAGAGATTTCTGGCGTACCGTTTCGGAACACAGGCCCCAGAGAGGACGTGACCCCGATGGCACCCACCGAGTCCGAAGTCGCGAAGCTCGCCGAAGCCCGCGACCGGTTGCGGGACAAGCACCTTCACCCCGCGGCCGAACGGCCCGCCACCAGCGGCCGCGGCATCCACCACACGGCGCTGATCTCCAGCGACGTCGAGCGGACCATCGCGTTCTACCAGGACATCCTCGGCTTCCCGCTCACCGAGCTGTTCGAGAACCGCGACTACCCGGGGTCCAGCCACTTCTTCTTCGACGTCGGCAACGGCAACGCGCTCGCCTTCTTCGACCTGCCGGGCCTCGACCTCGGCCCGTACGCGGAAGTGCTCGGCGGGCTGCACCACCTCGCGCTGTCCGTGCCGCCCGAGCGCTGGGCGGAGCTGCGCAGCCGGCTCGACGACGCCGGCGTCGCCTACCAGCTGGAAAGCAAGACGTCGATCTACTTCCCCGACCCGGACGGCGCCCGCATCGAGCTGATCGCCGACGACCTCGGGGAGATGTACGGCTCGAAGATCGGCTGAAGCCGTGGTCGGCGCGGCCTTCCTCGCTTACCCTGTGGCGCGAGAAGAGGGAGAGCCATGTCCGATTGGTCTTCATCCCGGGCGAAGGCGCGAGTGGACCACCGCGAGCACCTGGACGAACTGGTCGCCCGCATCCGTTTCGAGGTGCGGCTGCACCTGAACGAACCCGCCGCGCTGAGCGCGTACGACGAGCTCACCGACGTCTTCACCACCGGCCACGGCGAGTGCGCGGCCCTGCTCAGCCACCGGCGGGTGCTCCCGTGGTGGGAGCGGCGGCTGCTCGTCCGCTTCGCCCGTCGCTTGCACGGCAAGGCAATCGTGGGCAGCGTCGCCGATGTGCCGGCCGGCGCGCAGGCCGAGGCCGTCCGCGGCTTCCGCACGGAGATCGCCCGCCTCGCCCCGGATTCCGGCGACACGGGCGCCCGCTACGACCTGCAGGGCCGCGGTCTGGCCACGGTGTTCCGCATCGCCCTCGGCGTCAGCGGCGAGGTGTGGCCGGACCGGCACGACGTCGCCACCACCTCGGCCCGCAACATCCTGACCTGCACGAGCGCGTTCCTGCGACGCAAGCCCTGGCACCTGGTCTGGCCGGTTTACCGGGTCCGCGGGCTGCGGCTGTGGAAGCTGTGACCCGCCCGCGGAATCCCCGCCCCGCCGAGGGCGTTCCACCGGCATGACCCCCGAAGAGATCCTGGCGAGCGCGAACACGATCGCGGTCGTGGGCCTGAGCCGCGACCCGGCGAAGGCGGCCCACGGGGTGCCGGCGACCCTGCAGGCACACGGCTTCCGCATCATCCCGGTCCACCCGTCGGCGACGGAGCTGCTGGGCGAGAAGGTCTACCGGTCCTTGAAGGACATCCCGGAGCCGGTGGACCTCGTCGACGTCTTCCGCCCGTCCCGCGAAGCCGCGGGCATCGCGGCGGACGCCGTGGCCATCGGCGCGAAAGCACTGTGGCTGCAGCAAGGAATCGTCTCCGCCGAGGCACGCCGAATCGCGGAGGACGCGGGCCTCGAGTACGTCGAGGACCGCTGCACGGCCGTGGTCCGGGCGGTCGGGGCGATCTCGAAGAACTGACCTGCGCCGGGCGACTGCGGCCGGCTGCGCCGTGAACCGGGCCGCGGCTGGGCATTGCGGCATTCGGCACCGGCTCCCGGGTCAGGTCACGAGCCGATAGCCCACCCCCCGGACCGTCTCGATGGTGTGGGTCCCGAACGGCGCGTCGATCTTGCGCCGCAGGTAGCCCACATAGACCTCCACCACGTTCTCGTCACCCTCGTAGTGCGCGTCCCAGACGTGGCCGAGGATGTCGTTCTTGGTCAGCGCCGCGCCCTGGCGCCGCAGCAGAAACTCCAGCAGGCCGAACTCGCGCGCGGTCAGCTCGATCCGCTTCTCTCCTCTGTGGACGGTCCGCGCCGCCGGGTCGAGCCGGAGGTCACCGGCTTCGAGCACGGCGGGACGGGCCGGCGCGCCGCGGCGGAGCAACGCGCGCAGGCGGGCGACGAGCACGACGAACGAGAACGGCTTGGACAGGTAGTCGTCGGCTCCGAGGTCGAACGCGTCGGCCTCGTCGTACTCGCCGTCCTTGGCGGTGAGCATCAGCACCGGCGTCCAGTTCTGGGCCGCGCGAAGGCGTTTGAGCACGTCGTACCCCGACAGCTCGGGCAGCATGATGTCCAGCACCACGGCGTCGTAGTCGTGCTCGGTGGCCGACCACAGCCCGTCGGGGCCGGTGTGCGCGACGGACACCGTGAAGCCCTCCGCGACCAGGCCGCGGCGCAGGGTCTCCGCGAGTTCACGCTCGTCCTCGACGATCAGCAACCGCATGGTCAGTCCTCCTCCGAAAGGTCGAGCCGGGGCAGCTCGATGCGGAAGTGCGCGCCGGGATAAGTGGGGTCATGGACGTCGGCGTACCGCGCGTGACCGCCGTGGCGCACCGCGATGCCGGCGACGATCGGCAGCCCGAGGCCGGTGCCGCCGTGCCCGCGCTGGCGCGAGGCGTCCAGGCGGACGAAACGCTCGAAAATCCGTTCACGGTCCGCCTCGGCGACGCCGGGCCCGTCGTCGCTGACCTCGACCACCACGACGTCGCCGTGCACCGAGCTTGCGACGCGAATCCGTTCACGGGCGTGGCCGCGGGCGTTGTCCACGAGATTGCGCACCGCGCGGCGCAGCTGTGCCTCGCTGCCGTGCACTTTCGCGGGACCGGCGCGCACCTCGATCTCGACCGGCCCTTCCGCGCGCACGCGCTCGGCCTCGGCGCGGACGATGTCGTCGAGGTCCACTTCGGTGCGCGACGGGCGGTCGGTGGTGTCGTCGGTGCGCGCGAGCACCAGCAGGTCGTCGACGAGTTCGCGCAGCCGCGCCGTCTCGCGGGTGATCACCGGGACCAGCTCGCCGGTGGTCTCGGGGTGCTGGGTCGAGACGTCGAGCGCGGTGCTGATGGTCGAGAGCGGCGAGCGCAGTTCGTGACTGGCGTCGGCGACGAAACGGCGTTGCGCGGCCTGGGCGGACGCGAGGCGGCCGAGCATCCCGTTCAGCGTGACGGCCAGGCGGTACACCTCGTCCCCGCCGGGTGGCAGCGGCACGCGCGAGGCGAGGTCTCGCGTGGAGATTTCCGCGACGGTGCGGCGCATCTGCTCGACCGGCCGCAGCGCCGAGCCGACCGCTCGGTACACCGCGAAGCCCGCGATGCCCAGCAGTGGCAAGGAAATCAACGCGAGCAGCAGGGTCAGCCGGGTGGACGCCTCGGTGACCGGTTCCAGCGACCGCGCCGAGATGACCGTGAACGGCCCGCCCGGCCCGCTCACCTCCTGCGAGACGACGCGGTACTCGCTGCCGTCGCCGTTCAGCCCGAGCGGCAGGGTCTCGACGGTTTCGTGCCCCAGCGCCGGCCGCGCCCTGGTGAGCGGCGGCTGCCCGGTGATGGCGGGGTCGCTGGCGATGGGCTTGCCCCGCGCGTCGAGCACCTGGGTGACGGCCTCGGTGTCGCCGGTGCTGGCGACGTCGCTGGCGGACAGGTCACGCGTGCCTTCCCGGACGAGCTGGATCGCCACTTGGCGGCCCGTGCTGCGCGCGCTCTCGGTGACGCTGCGGTCGAGCGACTCCTCGAGCAGCAGCACCACCACGACACACGCGGTGGCGATGGCGAGCGCCAGCGCCACCACGGCAACCGCGGTGGTGCGCATCCGAACGCCGGTAGCGGCGAGAACTTTCACATACGCAGCGTAACGGCCCCAGCCCGCCGAATCGGCAGGCAGCGGCTCAGTCATCCACATCCGGGCACCCCTGTGGACAACTCCGCCCGAACCCGCTTTTCGTCGGGGGGCGTCGGTAGGCTGGGTGTGGGACGCCCCCCGAGGAGTGCGGGGCTTGTCTGCGGAAGGGCCAGGCTGTCATCGGATTCGGCGGGGCAGGGTGGCCAGGCGTTCGGCGCGGAGGACGTCTACTTCCGAGACCTCCAAAGGGGCCAGCTCGTGCCCGAGGACCCAGGAAAGCAGGAGGTCCGCCAGTTCCGGGTTGCGGGCCAGGGCCGGGCCGTGGAGGTAGGTGCCCACGACGTGGCCCGTGACGGCGCCCTCCGTGCCGTCGCCGTTGCCGGTGCCGCGGACGACGCGGCCCAGCGGGACACTGCCTTCGCCCAGGGTGCTGGTGCCCTGGTGGTTTTCGAAGCCGGTCAGGGGGGTGTCGATCAGGCCGCCGACCACCGCGAGTTCCGCTACGGCGCGGCGGGGGGCCGGGGCCGTGACGACGTCCAGCAAGCCCACGCCCGGGTGGTCGGCGCCGTCGAGGCCGCGGAAGCGGGTGCCCAGGATCTGCAGGCCGGCGCAGACGCCGAAGACCGTCGCCCCCGTCTCCGCGGCGCGGGTCAGGCCGGGTGAGGCCAGCAGGCGGCGCGCGGCCAGCACCTGGGCCGTGTCCTCCCCGCCGCCGAGCAAATACACGTCCAATGTGGACGGAACCGCGCTGTCCAGCGCCACGGGCACGACCTCCGCCTCGTGGCCGCGCCACTGCAACCGCTTGCACAGCACCTGCGCGTTTCCGGAATCCCCATAGGTGCCAAGGACTTCGGGCAGCAGCAGTCCGATCCGGACGGTCG
Source organism: Amycolatopsis saalfeldensis (assembly GCF_900110575.1). Lineage (GTDB taxonomy): Bacteria > Actinomycetota > Actinomycetes > Mycobacteriales > Pseudonocardiaceae > Amycolatopsis > Amycolatopsis saalfeldensis. The sequence goes on along the minus strand of NZ_FOEF01000005.1, from coordinate 118,646 downwards.
AGTCAGCCACTGGGGAGCCGGTCCACCAGGTCTCGGAAGGCGGTGTAGTTCGCGACGATCTCGACCCCGCCCGGCGGCAGGGAATCGATGGCACGCACCGGGTCCGCCGCGGTCCAGTGCGCCACCTCGGCATAACACAACCGCACGGCGAGGTCCGCCGAGCGCTCGCCGGTGACCACGACCTGGCGGCCGCGCAACCGTTCGAAGTGGACGTCCCACAGCCAGGACAGGTCCCGCCCGTCGGCCTCCTGCGCGTTGACCGCGACGACCACCGGGGTGTCCTCGTCCAGCACCCGCAGCGTTTCCGCCCAGCCGGCCGGGTTCTTGGCCAGCATCAGCCGCACCGAATGGCGCGTGCGGCGCACGGTCCGGTACCGGCCGCCGATGTCGGTGATCGTCCGCAGCCGGGCCGCGGCCGTGTGCGGCGGGACGCCGACGCAGTGCGCGGCCGCCAGCGCCAGCGCCGCGTTGGCCCGGTTCGCCTCGCCGGGCAGCCGCAGGTCCAGGTCGACGTCCCGGCCGCCGGGCGTCGTCACCAGCTCACCCTCCAGCACCCAAGACGGCTGCGGGCGCGCGAAACCGCACTCGCAGTGCCAGGTCGCCGCGGCGTGTTGCACCGCGCTGCCACAGCGCGGGCAGGTCGTCGCGTCACCCGACCAGCGACGGCCGGTGCCCACCCAGACCGGACGCGCGGCGGCCGACGCGGCCGACGTCACGAGCACGTCGTCACAGTTCGCGACCACCGCCGTCCGCGGCAGCAACGCGATCGCCGCCCGCAGGTCACGCTCGATGCCGCGGACCTCGCCCACGCGGTCGAGCTGGTCACGGCTCAGGTTCAGCAGCACGAGCACCGCGGGCCGCACCTGCGCGGCCACCCAGGGCACGTACGCCTCGTCGACCTCCAGCACCGCGTACGGCGCGTCGGGCCGCGCGGCCAGCGCCGCGACGACACCGTCCGGCATGTTCGCGCCGTCGCCGTTCGACGCGACGTCCGCGAGCGCCTCGAGCGCACGGGTGAGCATCAACGCCGTGGTCGTCTTGCCGTTGGTGCCGGTGACGAGCACGACGGTGCGTTCGCGGCCGAGCCGGCGCAGCACGTCCGGATCGAGCTTCAACGTCACCCGCCCGCCGATCACGCCGCCGCGGCCGAGGCCGGTGGCGCGGGAGAGCCGTGCGGTCAGCCGCCCGGTGGCGACGGACATGCGGGTGCGCAAGTGGGTAGGGGGCATCAGGACCAGACCATGACCCCCAAGCGTTGTGATTTCCCTGAGAGCGTGACTCCAGTCTCACCCTCGCGTTTGTTAGTTTCCCTAACGATCGGAGGTTGAACCATTCAGGGCAACTCTCAGCCCTGCGCAAGAGAGGTATGTGAAAGATCTTCCGCCCATACATCGGAGGTGTTAACGTCCAACCCCGCCTAGCGGAAACACGTACCGCTGAACGGGAAGACGACCTGGTGGAGGCCGACGTGGAGACGGAACGCGGGTTGGAGCAGAGCGGCACGCTGGAGCGCGGACTCGCCGTGCTCGAGCACGTCGGGCAGCACCAGGAGATTTCCACCAACGCGATCGCGCGGCAACTGGGTCTTTCCCGCAGCGCCGCGTACCGCATCGTCGGGACCCTGAAAAAGCTCGAATACCTCGAGGCGGACGGCGTCACCGGGCGCGTGCGCCTCGGCACCCGGCTGGTCGAGCTGGGCGCCCGCGCGATGGCCGCGACCGACCTGCACCGCTGCGCCCCGCGTTACCTCGCGTCGCTGGCCGAGCGCTCCGGTGAGACGACCTACCTCGCGGTGCCGGACAACGACGCCATGGTCTACGTGGCCACCGAACGCAGCGCCAGCGCCGTCACGCTCGCCTGCCGGCTGGGCACCCGGCGGCCGCAGCACGCGACGTCGCTGGGCAAGGCCTGGCTCTCCGCGCTGCCCGAGCCCGACCGGCTCGAGCGCATCCGCCGGATGAAGCTGGACAGCCTGACGCTCAAGACGATCATCGACCCCGGCCGGCTGCTGGACGACCTCGCGAAGGCGAGCCGCCGCGGCTGGGCGATCGACGACGTCGAGAACGAGCCCGACGTCGGCTGCGTCGCCGCCGCGGTGCGCGACCACTCCGGCCGTCCGATCGCCGCCATCAGCGTCGCGGGCCCGGCGCAACGGGTGCTGCGACGGGTCGAGGAACTCGGCGCGACCGTCGCGGGCACCGCCGCGGCACTGTCGCTCCGGCTCGGTTACGTCCGCAGCCGCTAGACCCTTTTCGGCCGAGGAGCGGCAAAGGAGCTGACCCGTGACCTGGATCCAGGACTACCAGCCGGCGGGCGGGCTGTGGTTCTCCGCGCTGCTGGCGGCCCTCCCGATCATCGTGCTGCTGGTCTCGCTGGGCGTGGTCAAGCTGTCCGCGCACCTTTCCGCGGCGTTGGCGCTGGTCACCGCGCTGCTGGTGGCGCTGCTGCTGTACCGGATGCCCGCCGGGCTCGCGTTCGACTCGGCGGCCATGGGCGTGCTGTTCGGCGTGTGGTCGGTCGCCTGGATCGCGTTCCACGCCGTGTACTTCCACAACGTCACGGTCACCACCGGCCGGTTCACCCACATCAAACGGGTGCTCGCGGGCTTCAGCGAGGACCGGCGGCTGCAGGCGCTGCTGATCGCGTTCAGCTTCGGCGCGCTGCTGGAAGGCGTCGCGGGCGGCGGCTCGCCGATCGCGATCACCGCCGCGATGATGGCCGCGCTCGGCTTCCCGCCGGTGAAGGCCGTGGTGCTGGCGCTGCTCGCGAACACCGCGCCGGTGGCGTTCGGCGGGCTCGGCAACCCGCTGATCGTGCTCGGCCGGATCACCGCGCCGATCATGCACCTCAAGCCGGACGAGGCGACCGCGGCGTTCTCGTCGATGGTCGGGCGCCAGGTGCCGTTCCTGGCCGTGATCATCCCCGCGTTCCTCGTCGTGGTGCTGGCCGGCTGGAAGAAGATGCTGGAGGTCTGGCCCGCCGTCGTGACGGCCGGGGTCGCGTTCGCGCTGATGCAGTTCGCGGCGTCGAACTACATCAGCGCCAGCCTCGTGGACGTGCTCGCCGCGCTCGCCGCGATGGCCGCGCTGTGGGTCCTCACGCGGTTCTGGCAGCCGAAGACCGTATGGCGCTTCGATGGCGAGGAACCGGTCAAGACGGCCGTGGAGAAGTCCGAACGCGGCGCGCTCTACGCGTGGACGCCGTACATCATCCTGATCGTGGCGATCTTCGCCTCGCGCATCGGCACGATCTTCACGCACCTGCCGTCCTGGCTCGACTTGACGAAGCTGCTCCACCGGGCCGACTGGGTGTTCGCCTGGCCGGGCCTGCACAACCAGGTGATCCAGCACGCGCCGATCACGCCCAAGGACACGCCGTACGCGGCCGCCTTCACCGTCGACTTCCTGTTCTCACCCGGCACCGTGGCCCTGATCGCGGCGGTGATCGCCGGGTTCGTGCTGGGCGCGAAGCCGAAGCAGCTGCTGGCCGCGTACCGCGCCACGCTGTACCAGATGCGCTGGGCGCTGGCGACGATCTTCATGATCCTGGCGATCGCGTTCGTGATGAACTACTCCGGCGCGACGCAGACGCTCGGCCTCGCGCTCGCCACCACCGGCGCCGTTTTCCCGCTGTTCTCCGCCTACATCGGCTGGCTCGGCGTGTTCCTCACCGGTTCGGACGCCTCGACCAACAGCCTGTTCGGCCCCATGCAGGTGATCTCCGCGCAGCAGCTGCACCTGAGCCCGGTGCTGGCCGGCGCGACGAACACCTCCGGCGGGGTGATGGGGAAGATGATCTCGCCGCAGAACCTGTCCATCGGCGCGACCGCGATCGGTCAGAGCGGCAAGGAGGGATCCCTGCTGCGCCAGACGTTCCTGTGGTCGATCGCGCTGACCGCCGTGGTCGGCGTCATCTCACTGCTTCAGGCGACCGTGCTGGAGTTCATGATTCCCTGACGCGGCCCTCCGAAACCGAGACGCACGCCAGCCCCTCGTCGAACGTCTCAGCAGGACGCCGCGCGGCCCAGCAGCAGAGTGCGTTCCCGCGCGTTGCCGGTGAGCCCGGCGGCGCGTTCGAACTCCGCCCTGGCCTCCGCGGGACGGCCCAGCTTCAGCAGCAAATCGCCGCGCACGCTGGGCAGCAGGTGGTAGGCCTTCAGCGCCGGCTCGTCGAGCAGCCGGTCCACCAGTTCGAGCCCGGCCGCGGGGCCGGAAGCCATCGAAACGGCCACGGCCCGGTTCAGCTCGATCACCGGCGAGGGCGTGATCTGGGCCAGACCTTCATATAGGGCAGCAATTCTGACCCAGTCCGTCTCGTCCGGGGTCCGGGCGCGCGCGTGGCAGGCGGCGATCGCGGCCTGCGCCGAGTACGGGCCGTAGGCGCCGCCGGCCAGCTCCTCCGAGCGGGCCAGCGCGGCGAGGCCACGGCGGACGAGCAGCTGGTCCCAGCGCCCGCGGTCCTGGTCCATCAGCAGCACCGGCTCGCCGTTGGTCCCGGTGCGCGCGGCCGAGCGCGACGCCTGGATCTCCAGCAGCGCGACGAGCCCGTGCACCTCCGGCTCCGACGGCATCAGCCCGGCGAGCACCCGGCCGAGGCGCAGCGCGTCCTCGCACAGCGCCGGGCGCATCCAGTCGTCGCCGCGGGTGGCGGAGTAGCCCTCGTTGAAGACCAGGTAGATCACTTCCAGCACCGACGAAAGCCGCGCGACGCGTTCCTCGCCCACCGGCACTTCGAACGGGACGCATCCGTCGGCCAGCGACTTCTTCGCGCGCACGATCCGCTGCGCGATCGTCGACTCCTTCACCAGGAACGCGCGGGCGATCTCGTCCGTGGTCAACCCGCCGAGCATCCGGAGGGTGAGGGCCACGCGGGCCTGGGTGGACAGCACCGGGTGGCAGGCCGTGAACACCAGGCGCAGCAGGTCGTCCTCGATGTGCTCCTCGTCGAGCACGGCGTCGAAGTCCGGCAGCACGCCTTCGCCGACGCGCTGTTCGCGGCCCAGCTCGTCGAGCTTGCGGCCGAGGTTCTCGTTCCGCCGGAAGTGGTCGATCGCGCGCCGCTTCGCCGTGGTCGTCAGCCACGCGCCGGGATTGCGCGGCACCCCGGTCTCCGGCCACTGCTCCAGGGCGGCGACCAGCGCGTCCTGCGCCAGCTCCTCGGCCAGCCCGACGTCACGCACCATCCGCGCGAGCCCCGCGATGACGCGTGCGGACTCGATCCGCCACACCGCCTCGACGGCGCCGCGCGTCCGAACCGCCCCCTGCGTCTCCACCGGCCCATCACACAGGGCCGCCCGCCCGAGGGCAACCCTCGGGCGGGCACGCCGTCACCCCGTTCGGGACGGCTCAGTTCTTCGCGCTCTCCGCCCGCAGCCGCTCCTCGGCCTCACGCAGCTCGGGGGTCATGTTGTCGCCGAAGTCCTCGGCTTCGGCGATGCGCCGGATCTCGATCTCGTGGTGGGCGCCGTCGGTGTTCGGCACGCGCTTGACCCACTCGATGACCTCCTCCTTCGAGCGGACCTGCAGGATCCAGAAGCCGGCGATCAGCTCCTTGGTCTCCGCGAACGGCCCGTCGACGACCTGGGGCTCGGCCGTGCCCCCGAATTTGACGCGCGCGCCATCGGCGCTGGCCGTGAGCCCCTCGCCGGCCAGCATGACCCCGGCGCGGACCAGCTCCTCGTTGAACTTGCCCATCTCCGTGAGCAACTCGGTGCTCGGGATCTGGCCGGCTTCGCTCTCTTCACTGGCCTTCATGATCACCATGAACCGCATCGGAAGATCCTCTCTCTCGGTTGCCTTCACTGACGCGTCGATCGGCCGGCCGCCAAATCGACACGGCGGCCGAACTTTTTTCCCGGAGCCGAAACTAGCAGGTCAGACGGCTGTCCGAGGGGTGGAAGGGGCGTGGGAGAATTCCCGCTCGTGGCGCTACTCCCCGACGACCTCCGCTCGTCCCTCGAGGGCGAACTGGGCCGGTTCCCCGAAGCACGGCTCGCGCAGGCGGTCGACAAGCTCAGCACGCGCTACCGGCAGGGCGACGCCGCGACGTCGCCGATCCTGTCCTCGGAAATCGACGTCGCCGCGTACGCCGGCTATCGCATGCCGGCCACGTACGCAGCCGTCGCCGCGGCGTTCGACGAAGCAGCGGCGGCCGCTCCGGGCTTCGCGCCGCGGACCCAGATCGACATCGGCGGCGGCACGGGCGCGGCGGTCTGGGCGGCGGCCCAGGTGTGGCCGTCGCTGGAGAAGTGCACGGTGATCGAGCAGGTCGCCGGGGCGCTCACCCTCGGGCGGAAGCTCGCGTCGACGGCTGTTTCGGCGGCTGTCCGGGGCACGACCTGGCAGCGTGGGCTCGTGGACCCGGCGTCCGCCGCGCCGGAGGCCGACCTGGTGACGATGTCGTACGTGCTGGGCGAATTGCCCGAGCGCGGGCGCGAGGAGGTCGTCCGCTGGCTGGCCGCGAAGGCCGGCACCGTGGCGCTGATCGAGCCGGGCACGCCCGCGGGCTTCGCGCGGATCCGCGCGGCGCGGGAGGTGCTGCGCGGCATGGACCGCCGTGTCGTGGCGCCGTGCCCGCACGACGGCGAGTGCCCGATCCGCCCGGGTGAGGACTGGTGTCACTTCGCCGCGCGGCTGCCGCGCTCGGGCCTGCACCGGCGGATCAAGGCGAGCACGCTGGGCTTCGAAGACGAGAAGTTCTCGTACGTCGTCGCGTCGGCCGTCCGGAGCCTCGACCGCCCGGACGCGCGAATCCTGCGGCACCCGCGCAAGCACAAGGGCTGGGTGCAGCTCGACCTGTGCACGGTGGACGGCCTCGCCCCCGGCAGCACCGTGTCCAAACGGCAGGGCCCCCGCTACCGCGCCGCCCGTGACGCCGAGTGGGGCGACGCGTGGAGCACGGAGAAATAACCTCCCACCCGTGTCCGGACGGCCGCGGCGGCTCCGACCAACCCGTGAATCACCGGATCACGGAGAGGACACCGCAGTGATGGACTTCCCCAGCCAGTGCGCCGCCATCGTCGCGCAGACCGAGTTGTTGCAGGCCACCGTCGAGGGGGCGGACCTGGGCACGACCGTCCCCTCCTGCCCGGAGTGGACGTTGGGGCAGCTGCTCAACCACATATGCGCCGGGCACCGCTGGGCGGAGGAGACCGTCCGCACCCGCGCGGAAAACCTGCCGCCCGACGACGAGCTGCGGCACCTCGGCTCGACCCCGCAAGCCCCGTCCTGGTTGCCGGACGGCGCCCGCGCCCTGGCCGCCACGCTGCGCGAAGCCGGTCCGGACGCCCGCGTGGTCACCCCGGTCCCCGCCGGACCGCCCCGCGCCGCCTTCTACGCGCGGCGCTTCATGAACGAGACGGCCCTGCACCGCGCGGACGCGACCCTGGCCGTCGGCGCGGAGTTCACGCTGGACCACGACGTCGCGGTGGACGCCATGGAAGAGTGGCTGGAACTCGGCTCCCTGCCCGTCATGCTCGACTACTTCCCCGAGCGCCGCGCCCTGCTCGGCGAAGGCCGCACCGTCCACCTGTCACCAACCGACAGCGGCAAGGGCTGGACCATCGACCTCACCGGCGACCTCCTCGCCTGGCACCCCGGCGCCCCCGCCGAGCCCACCGTGACCGTCGAAGCGCCGGTCACCGACCTGCTCTTGATCAGCTACGGCCGCCGAGCCGGCAAAACCGCACTTCTCACCGGCGACGCCGACTTCCTCGACTTCTACCTGTCCCAGGTGAGCTTCGGCTGACGACCTCGTACCCGCGGCCGACCCGGTTTCGGTCCCACGCAGGAGGCAGCCGGGCCGCGAAGCGGGCACGATCGACACCATGACCACGCCCGGGGCCCGATGATCGGCCAACTCCCCTGGACCGGCCGTCGCGGTCCGCTCTTCGCCGAGTCGGTCGCGCTCGGCGTCCTGGTCGTGCTCGATTCGGTCCTGTTCCTCCGGTCCGGCCCGGCAGTGGGCGGCCTGGCCGGGATCGCCATGGTGTTCGTCCCCGGGCTGGCCCCGGTGGTCGCGGTGCTGGCCGTGCTTCGCCGACGGTTCCCGGAGCAGACCGCCACGGTCGCCACCGCGGTTTCGGCGCTTTCCTTGCTGGGCACGGTGATCACGGCGGTGATCGCGGCGCTCGGCCAGCGCCTCCCGCCCCAGCCGAGCACGGCCGAAGCGCTGGCCATCGCGCTCGTCGTGGGCGCGGCCTGCCACCGGCTCGCGCCGAAACCGGCCTTCGTCCAGGCCGCGCTGGGCGGGCTGGCCACCGTGGCGGCGCCGATCCTCCGTTACGGGATCGGCTCGCCCGAAGCCCTCTTCGCCGCGGCCGCCGCGCTGGCCTGGGGCGCCGCGCTGGCCGTCGGCCTGATCCTGCGTGACGCCGACGCCCGCGCCCGCGCCGAGGTCGTCGAAGTCCGCACCGCCGAACGCCTCCGCCTGGCCCGCGAGCTGCACGACCTGGTGGCCCACCAGATCACCGGCATCGTCGTGCGGGTCCAGGCCGCCCACCGCGTCACCGAGCGCCAGGGCGGCGACACCACGGCGTTCGCCGAGATCGAGACGGCCGGCGCGGAGGCCCTGTCGTCGATGCGACGGCTCGTCGGCACGCTCCGCACGGACGAGGAGAACCTGTTCGCGCCACCGTCCGGGCTCGCTTCGGCCGTGGACCGTGCGGTGCCCGACGACGGCAGCGTCCGCCTCGAGGTCCCGGACGGTCTCGCCGACCTGACCGCCGCGCCCGAGGTGGTCACGACGGTGCACCGGCTGATCACCGAATCGCTCACGAACGTCCGGCGGCACGCGCCGCGCGCGACCGAGGTGCGCGTGAGCGTGGGCCACGACCAGCGCAACAGCCTCACCGTCGAGGTGGTCAACGACGGGGCCGCCCGGCCCGCGCGCCCCGGTGGTTACGGGCTGATCGGCATGTCCGAACGGGTCAGCGCCGTCGGCGGTACGGTTCAGGCCGGGCCGGAGGCCGGGCACCGGTGGCGCGTGGCCGCGCGGCTCCCGCTCGGACCCGCGTGACCCCGTCTTCGAGGAGCCCCCAGTGCCGGTTCGCGTCCTGATCGCCGACGACCAGGCGATGGTCCGCACCGGCTTCCGGCTGATCCTGGAGGGCGAGCCGGACATCGAGGTGGTCGGCGAGGCCGCGGACGGCCAGGACGCCGTCCGCCTCGCCCGCGAGCTGCGCCCGGACGTCACGCTGATGGACATCCGGATGCCCGGCATCGACGGGCTTCAGGCCACGAAGCTGCTGGCCGGGCCCGAGGTCGCGGACCCGATGCACGTGGTCATGGTGACCACGTTCGGCCTGGACGAGAACGTGCACGCGGCCCTTCGCGCCGGAGCGTGCGGCTTCCTCCTGAAGGACGCCGGCGCGACGCTGCTCATCGAGGCCGTGCACGCCGCTTCACACGGCGAAGCGCTGGTATCGCCAGCCATCACAACGCGGCTGCTGTCCCACTTCGTCGGCAGCGTCCCGCGTCAACAGTCCGAACCGGACAGTCCGCTGACACAGCGCGAAGTGGACGTTGTCAAGGCAGTCGCGCGCGGTCAGACGAACGCCGAGATCTGCGAATCGCTGGTGGTCTCCCTTTCAACGGTCAAAACGCACCTCGCCGCGGCCCAGCGCAAGCTCCGGGCGCGCAACCGCACCGAGATGGCCATCTGGGCGTGGGAGAGCGGCCTCGTCCGCTGACTCCGGCCCGGTTTCGTGCGCCCGCGCTACTTTCACCACCACGGTCCCGGCGACGAGGTCGCCCATCCGCTGGCGCCGGGGTGTGCACAGCATCAGCCCGGCTCCCGCCAGACCCCAGGCGAACCCGTCCACCAGCATGAGCACCGTCCGGATCACGAACGCCCGCAACGGGGGCTGCTCCCCCTCCAGCGTGACGACGCGCAGGCGCAGCCACCGCATGGCGGGCGTCTGACCGTGGTGGCGGTGCGGCCACCAGATCGCGAAGAACCAGAGGCCGGCGAAGTCCAGCACCAGCACCGTGAAGGCGACAACTGTGAGGAACGGGACCAGCGCGGCCAGGCCCGCCGGGCGGAACAGCAGCACCACCAGCGTCGCGAGCAGCACCAGCGGGACGGCGACGAGCAGCTGGTCCAGCGCGTACTGGACGATCCGCCGGCCCACCACGCCGAGCCCGCGCCCTTCAGAAGGCCGGGAAGTGGTCATGGCCCCATCATCACCGCTGCCGCCGCCGGGCGCGCGCCGGTCCTCGTTCTCAGGGCTGATGGGGCAACGGAAGTTCGTACTTCGGGCCGATAATCCGCGTCCGCGCGCCCGCGAGACTCGAACCCGATCCGACCGACGGACGAAAGGAACTCCGGTGCGAACTTCCAGAGCAGGGCTGGTCGCGGTCACCGCGGCGGTCGTGGCGGCCGCGCTGCCCGCCGCGGCTTTCGCGGCCGGTGATCCGCTTGCGCCCTACACGGGCCAGCAGATCACCTGGGGCAGCTGCGCGTTCAAGCCCGCGAACGGCGCGAAACCCGCGCAGTGCGCGGAGATCACCGTCCCGCGGGACTGGGCGGACCCGGCCGCGGGCGTCGACCTCAAGGTGTCGATCAGCCGGGTCGCGGCCACCGGCGAACGGCAGGGCTCGCTGCTGGTGAACCCCGGCGGCCCCGGCGGGCAGGGCACCTCGCTCGCGGGCGCGCTGGCCGGCCTGGAGCCGTCGGTCAACCAGCTCTACGACCTGATCGGCATGGACCCGCGTGGCACCGGCCAGGAAGGCGGTGCCGACAAGGGTTTCGTGTGCGACGTGCCCAACGGGCGGCTGCCGAAGGCGCCCTTGGACGCCCGCGACCGCTCGGCGTCGAGCATCGCGATGCACCAGCAGACCGCACGCGCCATCGCGGAGTCCTGTCAGAGCGACGCGCTCGCGCCGTACATCACCACCTGGCAGACCACGCACGACATGGACCTGATCCGCACCCTGCTGGGCGACCAGCAGCTGAACTACCTCGGCTACTCCTACGGCACCTGGCTGGGCGCGAAGTACGCGTCGATGTTCCCCGAGCACGCGGGCAAGGTCGTGCTCGACTCCAGCGTGAACTTCCAGGGCCGCCTGCAGGCCGATTTCGAGGCGTTCCCGGTGATCGACCAGCGCCAGTTCGACGACGTCTACCTGCCGTGGCTGTCCCGGCAGTTCCCGGCGCAGCTGGGCAAGACCCCCGCCGAGGTCAAGCAGACGTGGGAGAAGATCCGCGCGTACTACAAGACGAAGGGCCTTGCGCCGGACAACTTCGACCACCTCTTCGTCGGCAACGGCAGCCGGATCCAGTGGCTGCTCGGCGTGCTGGTGCTGACGAAGGGCGCGGCCGCGCTCAACGGCACCGCGGCCACACCCCCGGCCACGCTGGCGGGCCAGCTCGACACGCAATCACGGGCGACGTTCGGCGTCCCGGCCGCCGACCTGACGGTCGCAAATATCGTCAGTCGCTCGCCCGCGCCGGACTACTCGCAGGTGGGCGGAACCCGCTTCGCCGTGGCGTGTGGCGACCAGCCGACGCGTTCGTCAAGCTGGTACAAGCACCTCAGCGACCAGCAGGGCCCGGTGGACCCGCTGTACGGCTGGTCCTACGGCATCACCGAGCCGTGCGGCTTCTGGTCCGACGCGCCGCAGCACGAGCTGCCGGACCTGCCGGCCCAGGTCCGGCCGAACGTGCTGGTGGTGCAAGGGGAATTCGACCCGCAGACCGGGTACGAGCAGGCGAAGGCGGCCGCGCGCTCGGCCGGGGTCCCGCTGGTGTCGGTGGACAACTCGCCGTTCCACGGGCAGTACGCGCTCAGCGGCAATCCGTGTGTCGACGGCTTGGTGAACACCTTCCTCACCAAGAACTCCCGCCCGGGCAGCACCACCTGCCCCGGCGTCCCGCTGCCCGCGGAGAACCAGGTGTACCCGGTGCCCGGCGCCGTCGACGGCTCGTCGCACGGCCTCGTCACGCAGCTGCAGGACACGCTTTCCACGCTGCGGCAAGACGTTCAGGATGTGGTCAGCAAGCTCAACGAACAGCGCTGACGATCCGAAGACGTTCAGTCCCACCGGATCGGAAGGCTCTTCAGGCCGTTCTGGAAGTTCGACCGCAGCCGGACGGGGTCCGCGGCCAGGCGGACCTCGCCCAGCTGGTCGAGCACGGCCGTGAAGAGGGCCCGCATCTGGACGCGCGCGAGCTGCGCGCCGAGGCAGAAGTGCGGCCCGTGGCCGAAAGTCAGGTGGTCGCCGGGGGCGCGGGTGACGTCGAAGGCGTCCGGGTCGTCGAACACCGTCTCGTCGCGGTTCGCCGCGGAGAACCAGACCACCACCTTGTCCCCGGCCTTGATGTCCACATCGGACAGACGGGTGCCGGTGAGCGCGGTGCGGCGGAAGTGCATCACCGGCGTCCACCAGCGCAACATCTCCTCGACGGCGCCCGGCAGCAGCGAACGGTCCTCTCGCAGCGTCCGGTACTGCTCCGGGTGCGAGAGCAGCGCGAACATCCCGCCGGGCAGGCCGTTGCGCAGGGTTTCGTTGCCCGCCACGGAAAACAGCCAGAACAGGTTCTCGAACTCGTCGATCGAGACGCGGCCGCCCTCGTCGTCGACGTGGCGCATCAGGTTGCTCATCACGTCGTCGCCCGGGTGGGCGCGCTTGTGCTCGCCGAGGGCGTTCGCGTACGCGTAAAGGTCCGGCATCCCGGCGCGCGTGCGCGGGTCCGGCATCGCGCCGTCCGGGCCGGGCGACGGGCGCACGGCGAGCGCGGCGCGGGCGATCTCCGTAACGTCCTCGGGCCGCACGGTCGCGCTCACCGCGTACTCGGGATCCTGGTAGCCGATCACGCGGTTGCTCCAGTCGAACATCAGCCGGCGGTCGCGCTCGGGCACGCCGAACACCTCGGCCAGCGTGAGCAGCGGCAGGTCGGCGGCGATGTCCTTGGCGAAGTCGCACTCGCCGCGGTCCGCGACGGAGGCGACCAGCCCGTGCGCCCAGCCTTCGATCCGCTCGGTCAGCCTGCCGATCGCGCGCGGCGTGAACGCCTTCGTCAGCAGCCCGCGCAGGCGGCCGTGGTCCGGCGCGTCCATGTTCAGCATCATCCGGCGCACGTACCGCAGGTCTTCGGCCGTGGCCGGGTCGCGGATCTGCGTGCCGCCGAGCTGCGAGGAAAACGTCTGCGGATTACGCAGCACGTGGCGGACGTCGGAGTGGCGCAGCACCGCCCAGAAGTCGCCGATCCTGGTCACCGGGGTTTCCCGGCGCAGCTGAGCGAGCAGTTCGTACGGCACGCCCGAGACATACGTGTCCGGGTCGGCGATCGCGGCGCTCGACACGCTTCGACCCTAGCCGTCCGACGTCGGCTTCGGGCAGGATCCGACTGGTGGACAAGCTGAAGCTCCGGGCCGGCGGATCCGGCGAGCCGCCCTTCCTGCTGCTTCACGGGCTCGGCGCCACCGGCGCGGTCTGGGACCGGCTCGGGGAGCTGCTGCGGCGCCGGCTGCTGGTCCCCGACCTGCCGGGCCACGGCGGGTCGGCGCCGCTGCCGGAGTACTCGTTCGAGGCACTGGCGGCCGAGGTCGCCGAGGGCCTGGACGAGGCCGGTCCCGTGGTCGTCGCCGGGCATTCGCTCGGTGGCGTCGTCGCGCTGGAACTGGCGAACGGGCGGTACGGCCTCGACGTGGCCGGGGTGCTCGCGCTCGGGGTGAAGGTCGAGTGGAGCGTCGAAGAGCTGGCGAAAGCGGCGGCGATGGCGGCGCGCCCGCCGAGGGTGTTCGAAACCAGGGCGGACGCCGAGGTCGCGTACCTCAAAGTCGCCGGCCTGACCGGACTCGCGCCCGCCGACCCAGCCGGCGTCACCGAAGCCGACGGCTGGCGGCTGTCGCTGGACCAGGCCGCGTTCGGCGTCGGCGCGCCGGATCTGCCGCGGCTGCTGGCCGGCGCGCGCTGTCCGGTGGTGCTCGCCGCGGGCGCGGACGACCCGATGTCCCGGCCGGAACAGCTGCGAGCGCTGGCCGCGGACGCCGTCACTCTGCCCGGCCTCGGCCACAACGCCCACGTCGAGGACCCCGCCGCCCTGCTCACGCTGCTGGAGCGGCTCTCCCCGAGCGAAGACTGAGCGGGCGCTTAGGATGGGGCGCGTGATGACGGACCCCGCACACCTCGGCATGGCCCAGTTGCTCAAGCTGGAACGACTCGAGGAGAACCTGTTCCGCGGCTCGTGCCACCAGGGCTCGCCGCAGCGGGCGTTCGGCGGCCAGGTCGCGGCCCAAGCCCTCACCGCGGCCGGTGCGACGGTGCCCGCCGAGCGCGGCGTCCACTCGCTGCACGGCTACTTCATCCGCGGCGGCCGCACGGACATGCCGATCATCTACGAGGTCGAGCGCACCCGTGACGGCGGCTCGTTCACCACCCGGCGGGTGGTGGCGATCCAGAACGGCGAGAGCATCTTCAGCCTGTCCGCGTCCTTCCAGAAGGCGGCCGAGAGCAGCGAGCACCAGGCGCGCATGCCGGAGGTGCCGGGCCCGGACGAGATCGCCGTGATCGAGACCGAGGAGTCGCCGATCGTGCTGGCCGCGATCGAGGTCCGGTTCATCTCCGACCCGGTCGAGGGCCTGCCGGACATCGGCCACGGCCCGCGCCAGCGCATGTGGGTGCGCGCGAAGGACAGCCTGCCGGACACGCCGCTGGCGCACGTCTGCGCGCTCACCTACATCTCCGACATCCGGCTGGCCGGCACGGCCTGGCTCCCGCACCGCGGCGACCCGGGCACCCCGCAGCTGGCCTCGCTGGACCACGCGGTGTGGTTCCACCGCCCGTTCCGCGCGGACGAATGGCTGCTGTTCGACATGGACAGCCCCACCTACGCGAGCACCCGCGGCCTGGCCCACGGCGAGTTCTTCACCACCGACGGCCGGCTCGCCGCGTCCGTGACGCAGGAAGTCCTGCTACGGCACCGAATCTGAGCTATTAGTCCACAGCGGACTTCAGTTCCCGAGCCGCACCCGCGGCACCGGCGAAGGCGCGGGCTCCGGAGTCTCGCGCGCCGTGCTGCCGAGCACCCGCGAAACCTTGAGCGTCTCGACGCCCGCGAGAACCGTGTTGGCCAGCGCCAGCACGAGGTAGACCCCGGCGGGCAAGGAGAACGTGAACGGCCGGACGCCGGACGCCCCCGCGAGCAGCGAAATGTGGCAGACCACGAAAACCACCAGCGACGCCGCCGAGAGCACGGCCATCAGGAAGAGCACCGCGCGCAGGAAACGGGTGCGGCGCCAGCGCAGCCGTCCCGTCTTCACCAGATCTGGCTGGCTGACCATGACCAGACCGCAGACGTACCCGCAGAACCCGCCCGCGGCACCGGCGCCCGCGACCAGCGCCGTGATCGTCTGGTAGGCCACCGGAATCCGGTAGGCGGCCAGGATCGCGGCGACGCAGACCAGCAGCCCGAGCGGCAGGTGCGGCCAGCCGAGCCACGGCAGTCTGCGCTCCATGCGGAGGATCGTCGGCAGGTCGACATCTCGGTACGACCCGGAGTCGGGCAGGGGCATCGCGCCGTTCCTGTTCTTCCGGTTCTTCCGGTGACCGGCGCAGCCTAGGCCAGTGACGGGCGGGCCGCAAAAACCAGTGGCCGGAACGCGGGACGGTGGGCGAACACCCGGGCCCGGGAGGTGGCCGCGGTCACGGCCGGCCCGGCTCCGCGGGACCGGCCGACGCCGTGATCAGCCACTTGATCGCCGCGGGGCCACCGGGGCCGTTTTCTGTCGGTGGTGCTGGATAGGCTCCGGGCATGAACACCGAAGAAACCACCGTGGCCGCCGAGGAGCTCACGCGGGGCCAGTGGTTCTGGCACGAGCCGGCGCCGGGCCTGAAGTCCTGGCAGCTGCAGGTCGCCGAAGCGGAGCTGACCGCCGACGCCGTCCGCATCATCACCACCGACGACGTCCGCGAGCTGGTCTCCTACCGGCGCACCCGCCGCGTCCGCCTCGCCATGGCCTCCTGACCGCTTTTCCTTTTCCCGGCTGGGGAGCCGGTTTGCTACGAGAAAGCGCCTCGGGGCCGCGATCGCGGTCCCGGGGCGCTGGGGGATCCGGGCCTGGGGGATCTGGGGCGGATTTCCGTTGACCGGTCACCCGGCGACGGGCCGGGAGGCTTCGCCGCGAGGCGCGTCCGACCGGTCCGCGAAGCCGTTCTGCGCGGCGGAGCGCGACCGCCAGGCGAGGACGATCACGACCGCCGGGATGAGGATGTCGTTGGCGAGCACGCCGCCGACGTTGCCCGGAGCGGTGTCGCCGTTGGCGATCCACTGGTAGAGGTGGCCGATCACGGCGCCCCAGAGGAACATGCCGGAGCTGAAGCCGATCGTCATCCGCTCGCGGTAAGAGGCCGAAGCGGCCCGGAAGCCCAAGAGCGCCAGGCCGAGGTTGGCGAAAGCGATCTCGAACGTGAACGGGGTGCGGGTGAAGCCGATCGCCTCCGCCATGGCGTCCGGGATGGCCAGGAACGAGAAGGTCATCCAGAGGCTGCCGAAGCCGAGTGCGCCGATCGCCCACCACCGCTGCCAGATCTCCAGCCGCTCGGCGCGATCGCGGACGCGGCGGGTGCGCACCAGCGCCCCGACGCACGGGATCACCATCCAGATGAGGGGGAACGCGGCTTGGGCGAGGTAGGTCGTTGCTGTCATGCCGATGAGTCTTGCATGGTTAATATTAACTCGTCAACACTGAGGTAGGCTGACGTCGTGGACGATGGACTTTCAGACCTGCTGCACCGGGTGGTCTCCCTGATGGGCGACGCCGCCCGCCGGCACACCGGGCAGGACGGCGAACTCACGTACAGCCAGCTGCGGCTGCTGGGCGCCCTCGAAGACGTCGAGCCGGCCACCCAGCACCGGCTCGCCCAATCGCTGGGGGTCTCCGACCCGGCGATCAGCCGCGCGCTGCGGCCACTCGAGCAGGACGGGATGGTCCGGGTCACCCAGGACCCGCTGCACGCGCGGAGGCGGCTCGTTGAACTCACCGCCACCGGTCGCGAGGCCTACCACGCCAACGGGAAACCCCTCGCCGAAGCGTTCCGGCTCGCCTTGCTGAAGCAGGGTTTCCCCTACGACCGATACCTGGCCGACACCCTCCGGCTGGCCGAAATCCTCGAATCCGACTAGCCGTCGCCGCTCACAGATCCCGGTCGCGGTCCCCGATCATCGCCCGCAGCTTCGTCAGCGCGCGGTACTGCGAAATCCGCACGTTCCCCGGCGAGATCCCGAGCGCGACCGCCGTCTCGGCCGAGGACAGGCCCACCACGATCCGCATCACCAGGATCTCCTGCTGCACTCGCGGCAGGACCGACATCAACCGGCCGAGCTGGGCGCCGAGGTCGTCGTGCAACGCGTGTGCCTCCGGTTCGTTGAAGACCAGCGGGCGGTCCGGCAGCTCCGGCACCGGGTTCGACCGGTCCCGCGCCACCGCGCGGAACGCGTCGGCCACCTTGTTCGCGGCGATCGCCCGCACCAGGTAAAGGAACGAGCCCCCGCGGTCCTGATACGAGGGCAGCACCTTCAGCACCGCCAGGCACACCTCCTGCGCCACGTCGTCGGCGGACAGGTAGGACAGGTCCCGCCCGCCGATCCGCGCCCGGCAGTACCGCACCACCGTCGGTTTGATCAAGCGCAGCAACGCTTGCACGGCCGCCGCGTCGCCAGTGCGGGCCGCGGCCACGGCGTCCGCGAGTTCACGGTCAAGCCCCTCGGGGCGCGGGGCGGACCCGAGCGCGACGTAGCCGTCGACCGCCCCGTCCGACTCACGGAGCACCGGAGCCGGCGCGCTGCTGACGATTTCCATACTCACTCCCCGACGATTTCCGCCACTGATGAACCGTTAATCGGCACGCACCGCGGACCCGTTGCAGAAACAATGCCGGTGTCACGTTTCTGTCCATTAACCGACGAGTCCGGCCGCCGGGAAAGCACCGAGAATGGGAACACGCAGGTGCTGATTCACGAACGAAACGAGGGGGAATCGCGTTGGCGGGCGACGTCGTCGACTCGCTGCCCGGCCGTTCGCTCAAGACGCGCAAGGCCGAAGCGCAGAAGTCGGCGAAGAACGGGAAACCCGACGAGGCGCTGGGCCGGTTCAAGCTCAAACGGCTCAAGAAGCAGGCCGAACACGAATTCGACTGCCTCGCGGCGTCGGACGGGAAAGTGCGGGAGTTCCTGGCGCGTACGCCGTGCACCGCACTGGACCGGATGCTGATGGCGGTCGGCGACGGTCACGGCGACGCCGCCGTGGTCTCGGTCGTGCGCGTGGGGTTCCGCTCGAGATCGCCGCCGTGCACGCTGGACGCTCTGGCGGACGTCGCCGTTTACTTCCCGGTGAAATGAAGTAGGGAGCCGACAAGGGGGCTCGAACCCCTGACCTGCAGTTTACAAGACTGCTGCTCTACCAGCTGAGCTATGTCGGCCTGCGCCGCGAGGCGCGGGCCGAAGTATATCGACACCCGGGAACGGGCGTCGGCTCCCAGCCCCCAGCGGCGAAAACAGCGCGTCCGGAGCCGCTGCGGCACGATCGTCGCAGAACGTGGTGGACGCCACTTCCGGATCCGTGCAACGGTCGGGGCCGGACGGCCGATGGTCCTGGCGGAACGACGAGGAGGTGGGATCGATCATGAAGATCAACGAGCACGCCGACCAGGGGGCTCACCGCAGACGATGGCCGATCCTGGAGCCTCCGCACCCGCGGTCCAGCCAGCGCCATCGGCCGAACCTGCTGCGCCGCCGCGCGTGGCACATCCTGGAGGCGCCGACGGCCGAGCAGCCCGCCGTCGACGGCGGGGAAACGCTCGGCCCGCAGCCGCCCGACGACGCGACCGTCAACTTCGTCCTGGACCTCGCCCTCCGCATCGGCGAGGTGCAGATGGCCAGCGGCGCCGGCGCGTCCGACGTCACCGCCACGATCCTCGCGCTCACCTCCGCGCTCGGGCTGCCGCACTGCGAGGTCGACGTCATCTTCACGTCGATCACCGTCACCTGCCACCGCGGCACCGACCTCGCGCCCGTCACGTCGTTGCGCGTCGTGCGCTCACGCAGCCTGGACTACACGCGGCTGACGGAGGCCGAAATCCTCGTCCGCAAGATCGTCCGCGGCAACATCGGCGCGGAAGAGGCGCAGACCGAGCTGCAGCGCGTCACCTCCGCGTCACACCCGTACCCGCGCTGGGTCGCGACCGTCGCGTGGGGCGGGCTGGCCGCGTTCATCACGCTGCTGCTCGGCGGCGGGCCGGACATCGCCGCGGTGGCGTTCGTGATCTCGTCGGTGATCGACCGGCTCGGCCGGTACCTCAACCGCTTCAACCTGCCGTTCTTCTTCCAGCAGGTGGTCGGCGGCCTGGTCGCGACGCTGTCCGCGATGGTGATCGTGAACAGCGGCCTGCTCACCACGGACAAACCGACGCTGGTCGTCGCCGCGGCGGTCACCGTGCTGCTTTCCGGGCTCTCCACCGTCTCGGCGGTGCAGGACGCGATCACCGGCTACTACGTCACAGCCGCCGGCCGGACCATGGAAACGGCGCTGATGAGTGCCGGCCTGATCACCGGCGTCGTGCTCGCGCTGAAGATCGCGGTGATGTTCAAGCTGCCCAGCACGCCGCTGCCGGAAGTCACCAACTCGACCCTGCAGCACCTGCCGGTTGTCGTGCTCGGCGGCGCCGGCGCGGCCGCCTGCTTCGCGCTCGCCTCGTATTCGACGCTGCGCGCGCTGCTCGTCGCCGCGGCCGCCGGGGCCATCGGCGCGTTTGTGTACGGCGGTCTGGTCCTCGTCCACTTCCAGGCCGTGAGCGCGTCGGCCATCGCGGCGACCCTCGTCGGCTTCTGCGGGGGCGTGCTCTCGCGGCGGCTCCGGGTTACGCCGCTCGTCGTAGCCGTGTCCGGGATCACTCCGCTGCTCCCCGGCCTTTCCACCTATCGTGGTCTATACCAATTGGGGGTCGAGCCGGGCGGCAACATCTCCACCTTGATGACGGCTGTCGCCGTCGGACTGGCGCTCGCCGCCGGTGTTGTCCTGGGCGAATACCTCGCACAGCCGGTCCGGACGGGCCTCGGCCGGCTGGAGCGGAAGCTGGCCGGACCGCGGATGGCCGGGCCGATGGAGCCGTCGGACCGGCGTTTGGAGTAATCGGTTGGTCACTGTCCGGTCACCCTGTGCGCGATAGGGTTCGGTTGGGGCCGCGACCCGAGGAGAACGAGGGAGCAGCTGTAGTGACCGAAGCGATTGCAGAGCAGAAGACCACCCCGTCGGCCGACTTCGTCGTGGTGGCCAACCGGCTGCCGGTCGACCTGGAACGCACTTCGGAGGGCGGCCAGCGCTGGACGGCCAGCCCCGGTGGACTGGTGTCCGCGCTGGAGCCGTTCCTGAGATCGCGCAAGGGCGCCTGGGTCGGCTGGCCCGGCGTGCCCGACGTGGACGTCGACGAGTTCGACGACGACGGACTGGTGCTGCACCCGGTGTCGCTCTCCTCGGCGGAGGTCCGGGACTACTACGAAGGCTTCTCCAACGCCACGCTCTGGCCGCTCTACCACGACGTCGTCGAGAGCCCGGTGTTCGACCGGGCCTGGTGGGACAGCTACGTGAAGGTGAACCGCCGCTTCGCCGAGGCGAGCGCGGAGGTCGCCGCCACCGGCGCCACCGTGTGGATCCAGGACTACCAGCTGCAGCTGGTGCCCACGATGCTGCGTGAGCTGCGACCCGACCTGCGCATCGGCTTCTTCCTCCACATCCCGTTCCCGCCGGTGGAGCTGTTCATGCAGCTGCCGTGGCGCGCCGAGATCGTGCGCGGCCTGATCGGCGCGGACCTGATCGGCTTCCACCGCCCCGGCGGCGCGCAGAACTTCCTCTGGCTGGCCCGCCAGCTGGTCGGCCTCGAGCCGACCCGCGGCGCCGTCGGCGTCCGGTCCCGGCCCGGCATGGTGCAGGTCGGCGACCGCACCGTGCGCGTCGGCGCGTTCCCGATCTCCATCGACGCCGCCGGCCTGGACAGCCTGGCGCGCACGAAGGGCGTGATCGAACGCGCCAAGGAGATCCGCCGCGACCTCGGCAACCCGAAGACCGTGATGCTCGGCGTCGACCGCCTCGACTACACCAAGGGCATCGACCTGCGCCTGCAGGCGATGCACGAGTTGCTGCACGAGGAGCGGCTGCGGCCGGAGGACGTCGCCTTCGTGCAGCTGGCCACCCCGAGCCGCGAGCGCGTGGAGCACTACCAGCGGATGCGCGGCGAGATCGAGCAGATGGTCGGCCGGATCAACGGCGAGTTCGCCCGCGTGGGTCACCCGGTCGTGCACTACCTGCACCAATCCGTCGACCGCACCGAGCTGGCCGCGTTCTTCTCCGCCGCGGACGTCATGGTGGTGACTCCGCTGCGCGACGGGATGAACCTCGTGTGCAAGGAGTACGTCGCCTGCCGCCACGATCTCGGCGGCGCGCTGGTGCTCAGCGAGTTCGCCGGCGCGGCGTCCGAACTGACCAGTGCGTTCCTGGTCAATCCGCATGATCTGGACGGGGTGAAGAACGCGTTGGAGGCTGCCATTACGCTCGACCCCGCCGAGGGCCGACGCAGGATGCGCGCCATGCGTCGACAGGTCCTCACCCACGACGTCGACCGGTGGGCGCGCTCGTTCCTGCAGGCGCTGGGTGCGGAGCCGGTCGACTGACCCTCCCCCCGTACCGCGCTGGACCTCCTTAGGAGGAGTGTTGACCGCCGAGGCGTTGCCTGCGGAGTTACGGCGCACGATCGTGCAGATCGCCCGTACCCCGCGCCTGCTGGTCGCCTGCGACTACGACGGCACATTGGCTCCGATCACCGCGAACCCGGACGAAGCCCGGCCGCTGCCCGAGTCGGTCGGGGCGCTCAGATCGCTGGCCGGCCTGCACGAGACGACGACCGCGGTCATCTCGGGCCGGGCGCTGCGCGACCTGGCGACGCTGTCGCGGCTGCCGTCCGAGGTGAACCTCGTCGGCAGCCACGGGTCCGAGTTCGACATCGGGTTCATCCACGCCCTCGACGACGAGGCCCGTGCGTTGCACCGCCGGCTCGAGTCGGAACTCGAGTCGCTGGTGCTCGACGTGCCGGGTGTGTCGCTCGAAGTGAAGCCCGCGAGCATCGCGGTGCACGTCCGCCGGGCCGAGCACGAGGCCGGCCGCCGCGTGCTCTCCGACGTGCACGAGGGCCCGTGCACCTGGCCGGGCGTGTCCACCACAGACGGCAAGGAGGTGGTGGAGCTCGCGGTCGTCCAGACGGACAAGGGCAACGCGCTCGACACCCTCCGCCACCAGGTCGGCGCGACCGCCGCGATCTTCCTCGGCGACGACGTGACCGACGAGAAGGCGTTCGCCCGCCTGTCCGGCCCCGACCTCGGCATCAAGGTGGGCGACGGCGAGACGCTGGCCGCCTACCGCGTGCCGGACACCGTCGACGTCGCGCTGGTGCTCGCGTTTGTGCTGGAAGAACGGCGAAACTGGCTCTACGGCGAGTCGGCGCCGCCGATCGAGCGGCTCTCGATGCTGGCCAACGAGCGCTCGGTCGCGCTCGTCACGCCGGACGCGAAGCTGACCTGGCTCTGCCACCCGGGCCCGGACGCCCCCGCGGTGTTCGCCGACCTGCTCGGCGGGCCGGGGGCCGGGGTCTTCTCGATCAAGCCGCACCGCAACGGCCTGCCGCTGGGCCAGCGGTACCTGCCGAACACGATGACGGTGGAGACGCGCTGGTCGCGTCTGCTCGTCACGGACTACCTGGAGCCGGAAAGCCCTTCGCACCGCACGGACATCGTGCGCGTGATCTCGGGTGAGGCGGCGGCGCAGGTGGTGTTCGCGCCGCGGCCGGAGTTCGGCGGGGTGCCGGTGAAGCTGGTGGCCGAGGGCGAGGGCCTGCGGGTGCTGGGCACGTCGGAGCCGTTTGTGCTCCGCGCGCCGGGCATCGAGTGGACCATCACCTCCGACGGCCTGCACGACACCGCGACCGCGCTGGTGCAGCCGAAGCCGGACAACCCGGTGGTGCTGGAGCTGCGCTGCGGCACCACGGACCTGACCGCCCACGAACTGTCCGAAATGGACCGTCGTGATCGCGCGGGCCGCTACTGGAGCGACTGGGCGGCCAAGCTGAAGCTGCCGACGGTGCAGACCGAGCTGGTCCGGCGCTCCGCGCTGACCCTGCGCGGCCTGGTCAACACCGACACCGGCGGGGTGCTGGCGGCCGCGACCTCGTCGCTGCCGGAGGAGATCGGCGGCGTGCGCAACTGGGACTACCGCTATTGCTGGGTCCGCGACGCCGCGATGACCGTGCGCGAGCTGGTGCACCTCGGCTCCACCGCGGAGGCCGAGGGCTACCTGGAGTGGCTGCACGGCGTGCTGTCCACTTTGGCCGGTCCGGAGCGGCTGCACCCGCTGTACACCTTGTCCGGCAGCGTGATCGGCGCCGAGGCCGTGATCGAGTCGCTGCCCGGGTACGCCGGCTCGCGGCCGGTGCGCGTCGGCAACCTGGCCAACCACCAGGTGCAGCTGGACGTGTTCGGCCCGGTGGTCGAACTCGTCACGACGCTGGCCGAGGTGCGCGGCGAACTGCGTGACGAGGACTGGCAGATGGTGCGCGCGATGGCCGAGGCCGTCACGCGGCGCTGGAACGAGCCGGACCACGGCATCTGGGAGGAACGGCATGTGCCGCGCCACCGGGTGTACTCGCGGGTGATGTGCTGGGTGACGATCGACCGCGCGGTGAAGCTCGGCAACGAGTACGGCCGCGGCGTGCCGGGGGCCTGGCCCGAGCTGCGCGACCGGATCAAGGCCGACGTGCTGGAGCACGGCTGGAACGACGAGGTCCAGGCGTTCACCACCGCCTACGACGGCACGGACCTCGACGCGGCGTCGCTGTTCGTCGGGCTCACCGGCCTGATCGACCCGGCCGACGAGCGTTTCCAGTCCACGGTGACGGCGATCGAGGCCGAGCTGCGCAGCGGTTCGACCGTGTACCGCTACCGCCGCGACGACGGCCTCCCCGGCGGCGAGGGCGGCTTCCACATCTGCGCGGCCTGGCTGATCGAGGCCTATCTGCACACCGGCCGCC
The DNA here is from genome assembly GCF_900110575.1 of Amycolatopsis saalfeldensis. Lineage (GTDB taxonomy): Bacteria > Actinomycetota > Actinomycetes > Mycobacteriales > Pseudonocardiaceae > Amycolatopsis > Amycolatopsis saalfeldensis. Next base: position 94,578 of record NZ_FOEF01000005.1, on the reverse strand, counting down.
GCAACGAGGCCGAGGAGCTGTTCAGCCAGATCGTCAGCTCGGCCGGCCCCACCGGCCTGCTGCCGGAGCAGTTCGACCCGATCGCGGAACGCTCGCTGGGCAACCACCCGCAGGCGTACTCGCACCTCGGCCTGATCCGCTGCGCGAACCTGCTGGCGGAGAAGGCCTGACGCCGTTTTCCACTTCGAGGGGCCCGTTCCGCCAGTCGGCGGTACGGGCTCCTCGTCGTTAGCACGGCCCGGTGACATGGCCCAAGAGTGGTGAGCTCCTTACGTCATGGTCGCTTAAGCTGGGATTCACGGGCATCTGCACGTTCGTTTCGTCTCGGCACGGAGGTGGGCGGTGAAGCAGTATTACGGTCAGCAGGCCGAGGGGTACGCGCCGCTGCCACCGCTGTTCGCCGCCCGGGTCCGCGGAGGATCGCTGGTCACGGGGGTCGCGCTGGCCGTCGGCACGATTCTGGTGCTGGCGCTGACGGTGTTCGTGAACGGTCCTTTGCACGGGCACGCGCTGCCGGACGCCTTCGTCGGACGGGTCGCCCTGCTGCTGCCGGTGCTGTCCGTGCTGGCCACTGCCGCCGTGGTGCTGAGCGCCCGCCGATGCCTGCTGGGCGACTACCTCGTCGTCCCCCGCGCCCGGTTCACCCGCACCCTGCTGCGCGCCTGTTTCCTGGCGCTGGTCGTGACCTGCCTGCTGGCCCTCACCGCGTCGGCGCTGGTGGACCTCTGGCACGACCACAACCGCCTCGGCGCCAGCGACCTGCTGGCCACCTGCGCGAACTTCGCGCTGGGCGTGCTCGGTTACGGTGCGGGCCTGTTCTACGTCCGCCCCTCGGTCGCGACGCTGCAACGCTTCAGCGATCACCCGATCTGGTAGTTCTGGGCGAAACATCCTTGATGTTCCGATAACGACGAAAGCAGGCCGCCCGTGAACGCTCCGGGCCGCTGCGGGCGATACCGGGCATGCAGGTGATCCCCGAGGGTCGAGAGCCGGACGCGCTCGACCGGCCGGACCTGGGCGGGCCCGACCCCGGGCCGGTGTTCGGGCGGCTCTTCGACGCGCACGCGCGGTCGATGCACCGCTACCTCGCCCGGCGGATCGGTGACGAGCCGGCGCACGACCTCGTCGGGGAGACGTTCCTCGTCGCGTTGCGGCGGCGCGATTCGTACCGGCCCGAGCTGGGCACGGCGCGGTCCTGGCTGTACGGCATCGCGACGAACCTGCTGCGCCACCACGTGCGGAGCGAGACCCGCGCGCTGCGGGCGACCGCGCGGCTCGCGCGGACCGGCGACGGCAGCACGGCCGGGCACGACAGCCGGGTCGCGGAGCAGGTCGACGCCCAGACGCGCGCCGCTCAGCTGGCGGGTGCGCTCGCCAAGCTCAGCGTGGCCGACCGCGACACGCTGCTGCTCGTCGCCTGGGCCGGCCTCGAACCGTCGGAGGTCGCCGAAGCACTCGGCGTGCCACCCGGCACGATCCGCTCCCGGCTGCACCGGCTGAGGCGGTGGCTGCGCGCGAACGCGGCCGAAACGGCAAGAACCGAGGAGGCGATCGACCTGTGAGCGACGACAACATCCGGCACCTGTGGTCCGAAGCCGAACTCGACGACGCGTTCGCCGCGTTGCACCCCCAGGTCCACACCGATGCCGGCGAACTCGACCGCGCCCGGGCGAAACTGCTGCGCGCGGCGGCAGGCGAGAGCGGCGACGGGCTGACCGCCCCGGCGTCTCCGTCGAAGAAGCGTTCGGGCGCCTGGCGCTGGATCGCCGTGGCCGCCGCGGTCGCCGTGCTGACCGGCGGCGTGGTCGTGGCGAGCAACCTCGGCGACCCGTCGGAGGTCCGGCCCGCGACCACGCCGACCTCGGACAACCGGCCGGTCGCGGGCCAGTACACCCACGTCACCAACGACTACACGGTGCTCGAATGGGTCAGCCACCGCAGCGTCTTCGCCGTGCGGGAGCGCCTCGAAGTGTGGATCCCGCCCGACCCGCGTGAGGTCTGGAAACGCCGGTGGACCCGGACCGGCCAGGCGACGATCATCGGCGGGATGCCCGCCGACCAGGCGGCGCTGCCCGGCCCCGCGTCGGAGGTCCAGACCGCCGCCGCCGGGGTGTTCACCGAATCGATTCCCGGTTCCCCCGGCTGGACCGCCGCGCCCGAGGGCTGGCATCAGCCGACCGCGGAGTTCATCGCCGGGCTGCCGTCGAATCCGGCGCAGCTGCTGTTGCGCATCGCTCAGGCCGCCGAGGCCGGCCCGTTCCCCGGCGGCCCGGTCCCGCTGTTCCAGCCGGTCAACGTCGATGTCGAGACCGCCATGTCGAAGGGCGCGGTCCCCCCGGTCACGTCGAACCGGACCATCTCCCCGGCCAGCGAGTTCCCGATCAGCCCGCCGGCGGCCGTGACGACGCCGCTCAATCCGTCCCCGGCGGGGAGCTCCGAGGGGCAGGCCGGGCTGGCGCTCTCGGTGCTCACCAGCGGCCTGGCCCCGCGGCCACTGCGCCAAGCACTCGTCACGGCGCTGGCCCAGATGCACGGGGTGAAGACCACCGGCACGGGTGGGACGGTGAACTTCGCCTTTCCCGCCGGCGACCACGAGCTGCTCATCACCGTCGACGCGGAGACGTCGACCGTCCTGCGTGCCTCGACCGTCGCGACGAACAGCGTCTACGGCCTCTCCGCCGGGCGGGCCATCAGCACTTCGGCCTACCGCTACGACATCACCGACGGCTCCGGGGACTGAGCCCGCTACTGGGCGTGGTTGGCGGCGTTCAGCGCACTCGCGACGTCGCCGACCTCCAGCACCCGTATCCCGTCCGGCAGCTTGCCCGAATCCGGCGGCACCAGCGCGTGGGTGAAGCCCAGCCGGGACGCCTCGGCGAGGCGGCGGGCGACGTTCGGCACTCGCCGGACCTCGCCGGCCAGCCCGACTTCGCCCAGCGACACCAGCCGTGGCGACAGCGCGACCTCGTGCAGCGACGAGGTCAGGGCGAGCACCAGCGCGAGGTCGATGGCCGGTTCGGTGATCTTCATGCCGCCGACCGTGGCGACATACACGTCCTTGTCGCCGAGCTTGAGCTTGCCGCGTTTTTCCAGCACCGCCAGCACCATCGCGACCCGCGCCGAGTCCAGCCCGCTCACCGCGCGCCGGGGCTGCGGCATGCTCGTGCTCGAAACCAGCGCCTGCACCTCGCCCAGCAGCGGCCGTTTCCCCTCGACGGCCACGGTGATCGCCGTGCCCGGCACCGGCTCCGCGGTGCGGCTCATGAACAGCCCCGACGGGTCCGGCACACCGACGATGCCGCCCTCGGTCAGCTCGAAGCAACCGACCTCGTCGGCCGCGCCGAAGCGGTTCTTCACGCCGCGCACCATCCGCAGCGTCGAGTGCTTGTCGCCCTCGAACTGCAGGACGACGTCGACCAGGTGCTCCAGCACCCGCGGCCCGGCCACCGAGCCGTCCTTCGTGACGTGCCCCACGAGCACCACGGGCAGCCCGCGCTCCTTGGCCAGCGCGACCAGCCCCGCGGTGACCGCGCGGACCTGCGTGACCCCGCCCGGCGAGCCCTCCACCTGCGGCGACGCCATGGTCTGGACCGAGTCGACGATCAGCACCCCGGGCTTCACGGCGTCGACGTGTCCGAGGATCGCCGCCAGGTCGCTCTCGGCAGCGAGGAACATCTCGCCGTGCACGTTGCCCGTGCGCTCGGCCCGCAGCCGGACCTGCCCGGCCGACTCCTCGCCGGTGACATACAGGGACCGCCCGGCCGTGACCGCCCACTGGTAGGCCACCTCGAGCAGCAGGGTCGACTTGCCGACGCCGGGCTCACCGGCCAGCAGGACCACCGCGCCCGGCACCAGCCCGCCGCCGAGCACCCGGTCGAACTCGGGCACCCCGGTGGACTTGGCCCGGGCCGATTCCACGTCGACCTCGGCGATCGGCCGCGCGGGCGCGCTCGGCGCCCCGGCCGCGACCCTCGTGATCGCCGGATTGGCGCCGCCACGCTCCTCGAGCGTGCCCCAGGCCTGGCATTCGGGGCAGCGCCCGACCCATTTCGCGGCCTCGTGCCCGCACTCGGCGCACCGGTAGACAGTGCTGCTCTTCTTCACCACGCGCCGAGGCTAGCGGTGGGCACCGACAGAAATCAGTGACCCGCCGCGGCGTTGCCCTGGGCCTGGTCGTGGGCCGGCGCGGCGACCGGCAGCGTGACGACCACGGGGCCGGCGTTCTGGAAGGTGAAGGTGACCTTGATCGTCTGGCCCGGCCACAGCGGCTGCTTGAGGTTCTGCAACACCACGGAGCCGACGCCCACCTGGGTCGGCGCCGAAGACGTGGGCGCCGCGGTCTCGCCGGTCGAGGACGGCGGGGCGGTGTCGGACGGCGGCGCGGTGTTGCTCGACGGCACCGAAGAAGAGGACGGCGCGTCCTGCTGGTTCGTGGCCTCGATGGCGTCCGAGGGGCCGATCACCAGCGAGTGGCCGGCGACGATGGCCGTCGAGCCGCTGACCGTGGCCGGGCCGTCGGTCGCGTCGGAGGTGACCGAGACGAGCTTGTCGTCCTTCGGGCCCTGGTTGACCAACGTCAGCGTGAGCGGCGCGGACTGGCCGGCCGAGTAGGCGGCGCCCTGTGCCGGGTACTGCACCGCGGCGTCGCGCAGGACGATCGTCTTCACCTGCGCGTAGGTGCCGTTGACCGCGGGCTGCTGAGTGTCGGTCTGGGTGATCTGACCGGCTCCGCAGCCGGCGAGCACGAGCGCGGCGCCGAGCGCCGACACACCTGCGCCGAACACGCGGCGATTCTGCAGCCTCACGTCGGAGTCCTTCCATCTCACGGCCTCGTCACGACGAAGACTAGCCGGGGACCCTCGCGTGCGCGGAACCGGTCCGCCTTGCGGGCGCGGCGCCATCGAAGATCAACCGTCCAATTAGGAATTCGCTGCTGTTGATCAGCGCATTCCCGTCACCTGCATGAGCACGGGGCCGGAAGATTTGTCAACCCCCGCCCAGGCCGCTGACCTGCGACGACGATCCCGGGGCACTAGGTGGGCTTCGGAGGACCGTGCTAAGATGGCATTAGCGAAAGGGGCAGAGGACACATGGTTTTCAAGGTCGGAGAGACCGTCGTCTACCCGCACCACGGTGCCGCACTCATCGAAGCCATCGAAACCCGCGTGATCAAGGGCGAGGAGAAGAAGTACCTCGTCCTCAAAGTCGCGCAAGGGGATCTTACGGTTCGCGTGCCTGCTGACAACGCCGAGATCGTCGGTGTGCGTGACGTCGTCGGGCAAGAAGGACTGGACAAGGTTTTCGACGTGCTGCGTGCTCCGCACACCGAAGAGCCCACGAACTGGTCTCGTCGGTACAAGGCCAACCTCGAGAAGCTCGCCTCCGGCGATGTGAACAAGGTGGCCGAAGTGGTGCGCGACCTCTGGCGGCGAGAGAAGGACCGCGGACTTTCAGCCGGTGAAAAGCGGATGCTGGCGAAGGCGCGGCAAATTCTGGTCAGCGAGCTCGCGCTCGCGGAGGGCACCGACGAGGACAAAGCGGAAGTCCTCCTCGACGAGGTTCTGGAAACCGCGACGGTCTGACCCCCGGGTCATCCGGCTCGCCCGGCGGAGGCACCGGGCAGCCGCCTCTCTACGATCACGACCTGATGAGCCAGCTGGTGCAGAGCGTCGTGTTCGTGACTGTCGCACACCGGACCGCGGATCCAGAGGCAGCTCTGGCCGTGGTGAACGGTGAAGTTCTCCTCGCGCACACCGTGCGGGGGCTGCTCGGCACACCGGAGATCGATCTGGTGGCCGTGGTGGTCCCCGAGCGGTGTGCTGCTTCGTTTTCGGGGGCGCTCGGGGATCTGCCGGCCCGCGCCCGGATCGTCCCCGGCCCTTCGCTCCGGTCGGCGTTCGCCGCCGTCGAGCCTTCGCTTTCCCCGGACGCGGTGGTGCTGGTGCACGACGCGCTCCGGGCGTTCACTCCACAAGGGACGATCCGTGACGTACTGGGCGCGGTGCGTGCCGGCCGCGTCGTCGTCCCGGTTCTGCCCATGGCCGACACCGTGAAGTCCACCGGCGAGGCGAGGTTGATCACCGGCACCGTCGACCGCGACGGGCTCCGCACCGCGCAGACCCCCGTCGGCTTCCCCCTGCCGGAGTTCCGGGCCGCGCTCGTAACGGACGAAGTCCTCGACGCCGCCGTCCTGGCCGGCGCCGCCACCGTCCCCGGCCATCCCGACGCGATGCGCGTCGCGAGCGCCTTCGAACTCACCCTCGCCGAGGCCCTGGTGGCCCTGCACGGTCACGAGGAGCCCCTGTGAACGACCTGCGCGTCGGCAACGGCGTCGACGTCCACCCGATCGAGCCCGGCCGCGAATGCTGGATGGCCGGGCTGTTGTGGCCGGGCGTCGACGGCTGCGCGGGGCACTCCGACGGCGACGTCGCGTCCCACGCGCTGTGCGACGCGCTGCTGTCCGCCGCCGGGCTCGGCGACCTCGGCGCGGTCTTCGGCACCGGCGACCCGCGGATGGACGGCGCGCACGGCGCCGGCATGCTCGCGGAGGTCCGCGCGCTCGTCGAGGCGGACGGGTGGCGCGTGGCCAACGCGACCGTGCAGATCATCGGCAACCACCCGCGCGTCGGGAAGCGGCGCGACGAGGCGCAGAAGGTGCTCGGCGAGGCCGTCGGCGGACCGGTGAGCGTGGCCGGCACGACGTCCGACGGGCTCGGCCTCACCGGTCGCGGCGAGGGCATCGCGGCGGTGGCGACGGCGCTACTCGTCCGGCCTTGATCGCTTAGGCTTCAAGCCATGGCACTGACTTTCAACGACGCCACCAAGGCGTTGCTCGACGGGAACAACTTCCCCGTGGTCGCGACCATCAACAAGGACGGCTCCGCGCAGACGTCCGTGCTGTGGGCCAAGCGCGACGGCGACACGCTGATCTTCGCGACCGTCCGCGGGCGCCTCAAGGAACGCAACATGGCGCGCGACCCGCGCGTTTCGGTCTCGGTCTTCGACACCGGGAACCCGTACAACTACGTCGAGATCCGCGGCCGCGTCGAGATGACCGACGAGGGCGGGCGCGAGCTGATCAACGAGCTGGCGCACAAGTACACCGGCAAGGACTACCCGGCCGAGCCGCCGGAGAACGTCCGCGTGCTCGTGCGCGTGATCCCGGAGAAGATCACCGGCAACGCCGCCTGAGCCGGGTTCGCCGCCGGGATGAGTTCGCCGCCGGGATGAGCCGGACGCCACAACCCGGCGGCGAAACGCCCGGTTTTCTGGCTAGGCTTGGCCCGTGGCCATCAACGCGGTGATGTTCGACTTCTCAGGCACGCTCTTCCGGCTCGAGCAGAACGCTTTCTGGTTGGAGGGGCTCGCCGACGCCGACGGCACTGCGCTCGACGTCGAAGCGCAGACCGAGCTGATGCGGCGCATGACCGCGCCCGTCGGGCAGGTCGTCGAACTCGACGAGGAGCACCAGTACGCGTGGCACCAGCGCGACCGCGACCCGGAGCTGCACCGGAAGGTGTACCTCGAGGTGCTGCGCCGCTCCGGCGTCCCCCGCCCCGAGCAGGCCGAGGCGCTGTACCGGCGGCTGATCACGCCGGGCGAATGGACGCCGTACCCGGACACCGAGGCGGCGTTGAAGGCCGTCTCGGGCCAGGGCCGCAAGGTCGGGGTGCTGAGCAACATCGCGTTCGACATCCGGCCGGCGTTCTCGCAGCGCGGCTGGGACGCGCACGTGGACGAGTTCATCCTGTCGTTCGAGGTCGGGGCCATCAAGCCGGAGCTGGAGATCTTCCGGACCGCGCTGGACCGGCTCGGCGTGCGCGCCGAGGAGACCCTGATGGTCGGCGACAGCGAGGAGGCCGACGGCGGCGCCCGCGCGCTGGGCTGCGAGTTCGCCCTGGTCGACCCGCTGCCCACCACCGAGCGTCCGGACGCCCTGCTCGGCGCACTGCGGGCCCACGGCCTGCGCTGACCGACTCGTGAGTGGCTAGGACGGTTCCAACCGTCGTAAACACTCACGAGCCCTTGGGCCTGCGACGTCGCCCACACCGACCCCGTACCCTCTCAGGGTGGCCCTACACCTCTTCGACACCGCGACCCGTGCCCCCCGGGAGTTCGTTCCCGTCCGCAGCGGAACGGCGTCCATCTACCTGTGTGGGGCCACCGTGCAGGGCGTGCCCCACATCGGGCACGTGCGGGGGGTGCTGAACTACGACGTGCTGCGCCGCTGGCTGCTCCACAGTGGACTCGACGTGCTGCTGGTGCGCAACGTCACCGACATCGACGACAAGATCCTCACCAAGGCCGCCGAGGCGGAGCGTCCCTGGTGGGAGTGGGCGACCAAGCACGAGCGCGAGTTCGAGCAGGCCTACGACGCGCTCGGCTGCCTCCCGCCGTCGGTCAACCCGCGCGCGACCGGTCACATCACGCAGATGATCGACCTGATCGAGCGCCTGATCGACAGCGACCACGCGTACGCGGCGGACGGCGACGTCTACTTCTCGGTGAAGTCCTTCGACGGCTACGGGGCGCTGTCCGGCCAGCAGCTCGACGAGGTCCAGCAGGGCGAGACGCCGACGCGCGGCAAGCGTGACTCGCGCGACTTCACGCTGTGGAAGAGCGCGAAGCCGGGCGAGCCTTCGTGGCCGACGCCGTGGGGCGACGGCCGCCCGGGCTGGCACCTGGAGTGCTCCGCGATGGCGACGAACTACCTCGGCGCCGAGTTCGACATCCACGGCGGCGGCGTCGACCTGGTGTTCCCGCACCACGAGAACGAGCGCGCGCAGTCCAACGCGGCCGGCGACGGCTTCGCGCGGTACTGGCTGCACAACGCGTGGGTGACCATGTCCGGCGAGAAGATGTCGAAGTCGCTGGGCAACACCGTGTCGATCCCGGCGATGCTGGAGCGCTACCGGGCGCCGGAGCTGCGGTACTACCTGGTGCAGCCGCACTACCGGTCCACCATCGAGTACTCGGACGGCGCGGTCGCGGAGGCGGCGCAGGGCTACCGGCGGATCGAGGGCTTCCTGCGGCGCGCGGCCTCGGCCGGCGAAGTGCCGCTGGGCCGGGTGGCGCCGGAGTTCGCCGCCGCGCTGGACGACGACCTCGCGACCCCCGCCGCGTTCGCCGTGGTGCACAACACGGTGCGTGACGGTAACGCCGCCCTCGACGAGGGCGACACCCCCAAGGCGCTCGAACTCGCCGCCTCGGTGCGTGCGATGACCGATGTGCTCGGTCTCGACCCGCTGTCCGCGCGCTGGTCCGAGGGTGGTTCCGACACCCCGGTCCGCGAGGCGCTGGCAGAGCTCGTCGAAAGCCTGCTCGCCGAACGGCAGCAGGCCCGCGCGGCGAAGGACTTCGCGCGCGCGGACGCCGCCCGTGACCGCCTGGTGCAGGCGGGCATCGTGGTGGAGGACACCCCGAACGGTCCGCAGTGGACGGTCAGGAACTCCTGATCGCCGCTGCGGCGGATTAAGGACTCGTTACATGGCAGGCAACTCACGGCGTCAGGGCGCCATCCGCAAGACCGGGACCAAGAAGGGCCAGGTCGTCGGCTCCGGCGGGCAGCGGCGGAAGGCGCTCGAGGGCAAGGGCCCCACGCCCAAGGCCGAGGACCGGCCCGGGCACAAGGCGTACCGCGCCGCGAACGCCGCGAAGACGCGTGAGCAGTCGCGGCAGAAGAAGGCCGACAAGCCGGAGCTGATCGCGGGCCGCAACCCGGTCGTCGAGGCGCTGCGGGCGGACGTGCCGGGTGTCGCGCTGTACGTCGCCCTGAACATCGAGATCGACGACCGCGTGAACGAGGCCGTCCGCCTGGCGGGCGACAAGGGCATCTCGATCCTGGAGATCCCGCGCGAGGAACTCGACCGCAAGACGAACCGCGCCATGCACCAGGGCTTGGGTTTGCAGGTGCCGCCGTTCGAGTACGCGCACCCGGACGACCTGATGACCGCCGCGCGCGATTCGGGCAACACCCCGCTGTTCGTCGCGCTCGACGGCGTGACGGACCCGCGCAACCTCGGTGCCGTCATCCGCTCGGCCGCCGCGTTCGGCGCGCACGGCGTGCTGTTGCCGGAGCGCCGCAGCGCGGGCATGACAGCCGTGGCGTGGCGCACGAGCGCGGGAACGGCAGCGAAGCTGCCCATCGCGGTCGCCACAAACCTGACGCGCCAACTGAAGTCATGGGCGTCAAGCGGCCTGATGATCGTCGGCCTGGACGCGGACGGCACCGTGGACATCGACGCGCTGGACCTGGCGTCGGAGCCCCTGGTCGTGGTGCTGGGCTCGGAGGGCCGCGGCTTGTCCCGCCTGGTCCGCGAAACCTGCGACGCCACCGTCTCGATCCCCATGGCCGCCGGCGTGGAATCCCTGAACGCCTCCGTCGCCGCCGGCGTCCTCCTCGCGGAAGTCGCCCGCCGCCGCCGCTTGGCCGGCCGCATCTGACTCTTCCGATCCCCTGCTCGCTGCGGGTCCTTTTGGGGCCTCGCACACGCGCCTCCCTGGGGTCTTTCTCGAGCCGCGCCCTTGCCCGGGGCGCGGCTCGAGTTGCTTTGGCTGCGGGTGTCGGGTTCGGGTCTGGGGGCCGTTTCCGGTCTTGGTCCTGTGGCCGGTCCCTTGCTCGGTCCGGTCCTTGGCCATTCCCGGTCCCTTGCTCGGTCCGGTCCTTGCCCAACCCGGTCCCTGCCCAACCGAAGTCCCCTGCCCAGCCCGGTCGCCGACCCAACCGAAGTCCCCTGCCCAGTCCGGTTCTCCGGCCCCAACCCGGTCCACTGCCCAGCTCTGGTCCCTGCCTAACCCGGGCCCCGCCCAACCCCGGTCCCTGCCCAACCGAAGTCCCCTGCCCAGCCCTGGTCCCTGCCCAACCCGGGTCCCGTGCCCAGCCCCGGTCCCCGCCCAACCCCGGGTCCCGTGCCCAGCCCGGGTCCTTTTGCCCGGCCCCGGTCCTTTCTCCAGTTTCGGTCCGTTGCCCAGTCCAGGTCGCCTGTGCCCGGCCCTGATCCCGGTCCCCATGCCCAGCCCAGTCCACGGTCCGACCCCGGCTGAGCCCAGCCCCGGTCCGACCTCAGCGCCAGCCGTTGCCCAACCCCAGCCCAGCCCATGGCGATGGCCCAGCTCTGGTCCAGTCTCAGCCCCGACTCCGTGCCCGGCCCTGGCTCCTACCCCAGCCCAGCCACGGCCCCCAACTCCAGCCCCAGCCTTAGCTCCAACAGCCCGGCTTCAGCCCCCAACTCCGTACCCGGTCCAATCCCACCTCAGCCTCAGCCCGTCCGCGCCCCAGCCCCAGCCCCAGCCCCAGCCGAGAATCATCCACACCCAGCCCCAGTTGTGGACAACTCCGCCCGCCATCTCGCTCTCGGCAGTTCCCGTCGGCCCCCGCCGATAGACTGGACTGGGGACGCCCCCCAGGAGAGGGTGGGGGCTGGGTTCGAGGGCGGAGGCTGGGTTCGAGGGCGGAGGCTGGGTTCGAGGGCGGGAGCGGCGGTCGGAGCGGGGGCTGCGGGCGGAGCCGGGGGGAGCCGTCGGGCACGCTCCGTGATTCGCGCCGGGATACTGCGGGCTTCGCTCCATCGCGACACCCACTCGGGCTAAGGTCAGCTCCGGAACCGAGGGGGTCCGTCACCGATGTCGTTCGTTTCGCCGCTGTTCTTGTGGTACTTCATGCCCACGGTGCTGGTCGCCGTGCTGGTGTGTCCGCGGAGCTGGCGCAACGGCATCGTCGCGGTCGCGAGTCTGCTGTTCTACGTGATCGGCGCCGGGCCGTACATTTTCCTGCTGCTGCTGTGCATGGCGGTCAACTTCTTCGCCGGGCCCGCGCTCGAGCCGAGCCCGTGGGACCTGCGGGGGACGCGGCGCCGGCGGATCCTGATCGGCGTCGTCACGCTCGACGTGCTGGTGCTGGTGATCTGGAAGTATGCGGGGTTCGCGACGCAGCAGATCGCGGCCGTCTCGCACTGGTTCGGCGGGGACCTCGACGTCGCCAACATCGTGGTGCCGATCGGGATCTCCTTCTACACCTTCCACCACATCTCGTACGTCGTGGACATTTACCGCGGCGAGCGGCGCGCGCTGCGCAACCCGGTGGCGTTCGCGGCGTACATCGCGATGTTCCCGCAGCTGGTGGCCGGGCCGATCGTGCGGTACCGCGAGATCGCCGACCAGCTGCCGCAGCAGCGGTCGCACCGGCTCGACGACATCGCGGCCGGCTTCCCGCGGTTCGCGCTGGGGCTGTGCAAGAAGTCCATCGTCGCCGACTCGCTCAGCCCGATGGTCGAAGCGTGCTTCGCGACGCCGCCGGACCAGATGACGTTCGCGACGGCCTGGCTCGGCGCCATCGGCTACACCCTGCAGCTGTTCTTCGACTTCTCCGGCTACTCCGACATGGCGATCGGCCTCGGCCGGATGCTCGGCTTCCGGCTGCCGGAAAACTTCGCGCGCCCGTACTCGTCGGTGACGATCACGGAATTCTGGCGGCGCTGGCACATGTCGCTGTCACGCTGGTTCCGCGACTACGTCTACATCCCGCTGGGCGGCAACCGCTCCGGCGCCGGGCGCACGTACCGCAACCTGTGCATCGTCTTCGTGCTGACGGGTTTCTGGCACGGCGCGCAGTGGACGTTCCTGATCTGGGGCTGCTACCACGGCGCGCTGCTGGTGATCGAACGCCGCTTCAACCTCGCCGAGACGCCGGCCGGCCCGGTCGCCCGGATCGCGCGCCGCGCGCTGACACTGCTGCTCGTGGTGTTCGGCTGGGTGTTCTTCCGCTCGGCCGACCTCGGCCACGCGCTCGCCATGATCGGCCACATGCTCCTGCCGGACTTCGGCGGCCTCGGCGACGTCGTCGAAAGCGCACTGACCAACCAGCGGCTGCTCATCCTCATCGCCGCGCTGGCCGTCTTCTTCCTCCCGGCGCACCCCGTCACCGGCCCGCTGCTGGAATCCTCGCGCAGCCGCGGCGCGACGGCCCTGCGCGTCGGCGTGATGACCGTCGGCCTCGTCTACGCCGCCATCCTGGTCGCGACGGGGACGTTCAGCCCATTCCTCTACTACCAATTCTGACAGCAAAGTCCCGGTGACTGTCTGCATTCGGTGACACGGGGGCACCGCCCGCGCGGGGAGGTTCGCCCGGCTCCCTCCGACGGGGTTTTCGGCGTTTCGGAGAAAACCGCAAAACGTGAAAATTCTTGCCCAGAGTCACTTTGCACCTGGAATATTGTCCCCCGAATTTCTTATTTCGCCGGTCACCCCAAGCGCGTAAAGTAACTCCCCGCGCTCGAACCGATACGCAACGCACTCGTCCGTTCGAGTGGTTCAAGGAGGTGAACCGTGGTCGCGGAAGCCGGCCGTCCGCACCGGAGTTCCCTGCAGGAGATCTTCTGGACCCGCACCACGTTGTTACTGACCGTGCTCGTCGTGATCGCGGTATTGAGCCTGTGGATCTCCAGCATGATGGACGCCGGCACGGGGAAAACGCTCGTCACCTCCCTGGGCACCGGCACACTGATCTCCGCGCTGGTCGGCTTCGGACAAACCTTGATCACCGCCAGCGCGTCGCAGCGCGCGATGGTGACTCCGCTGATCGAAGAAAGCCGACGCGCGCTCGAAGACCTCAGCGCCGAATACCGGTCGCTCAACAAGGAGTTCTTCCCCACGCACGTGTTCGACGCGACGACCGACCCCGACCCCGCGTTCAACCGCATGCTGATGTCGGACCTGGACAACACGCGCCAGTACTTCTTCCGCGGCTTCTCCGGACGGCACGCGGCCGCCCGGCTTCTGTTGACCCGCACCGATCGTGAGCTGCACGCCGTGATCGCCGACCCGCGCGACGCCGGTTCCATCAGCGGTCGCGCGCGTTACCTGCTGCGGCGGGAGGCGGCGGAGGTCGACTACGAGGCGATCCAGAGCGGCCTGCACGAGGAGATCCACATTGGACTCGTCGGGCTGTTCCTGGCCCGCAGCCGGTGCGCGCAGGTCGACATCACCGTGGTCGCCGACCCGCCGTTGGACCGGCTGGAGATGTTCGACGCCAGCGTGTGGGTCACGCTGTACAGCGATGTGCGCGGCGCGACCAAGCTGTACCCGCGGTCGCTGCGGTTCACCGAGGGCTCCTTCATCTACAACATGGAACGCGCCGAGTTCCTGCGCCTCTCCCAATCGCGGACCGGCCGCCACTTCCGCATCACCTCCTCGACGACGCGGGCCGATTTCCTTGTCCTGTTCCAAAAGATCACCGGATCCGACTTGTCCGAGGAGAATTTCCGTGACTTGGAGGGAAGGTTCCACGCCTTCCGCGCGGAGTTCTCCGCACGAGCCGAACTAGGGAGCTGAGCCGTCTTGCTCACTCGCTTGTCCCCACTGGATCACCTGGCCACACGGCTGCGCACGGCGGGTTTCCCGCTGGCCCAGGACTGGCGCACCGTGGACGTCTGGTTCCGAAAATGGGCTTCGCAAACGGCGTTGCGCGATGAGCTGCGCGCACTGCTACGGGCGCCGAACCCGGAAAACGCCGCGGCCATCCTCCGCAGCTCCCGCGAGACGACAACCCATTTCGCCTGGTGCCTACGGGATGATCCGGACGATCCGTTCTCGTTCTGGCTGCACGAATACAAACCGCAGGAGGACTGGCGCGAGGGCTACGCCGATTCCGTGCACAACCACAGGTATCACTTCTGCACCACCATTCTTCGCGGCAACTACCTGCACGAGCGCTACTCCACGACCCGCGACGGGGACAGCGGCCTGATCACGTCCGCGCAACTCCGGCGCCGGACGTTGTGCCGGACAGGCGCGTGTTCGATCATGCTCGCCGACGAGTTCCACCGGATTCCCGAAGCCGCCGAAGGAACCATGACTTTCCTGGTGAAATCACACCCGGTGAGCATTTCCAGTCTCTCCTACGACCCGGCCACAGGAATCGGGCATCGTCACGTTCCGGTGGAGGTCCGATTGGGGGACCTGGCCGACCGACTCTAGCTACACCCCGCCGTCACGGGCGCATACCATTGCTCCACCCGCTTGAATGCCGAAGCCGGGATCGGAGAGATGTATGCGCGCGCAAAAGAACACCGTTCAGCCGACGGTCGCCGCACCGGCCGTCGCCGCGGCCACGATCGCCCCGGCGACCATCACCGCGGTGGAGAACCGCGTCCAGCAATTGTGCTGGCGGTATGCCGAACGGCTGCCGTTCCACGGCTGGCACCACGTCAGCTTCGTCCGCGCGAAGGCGGTCGGCTTCGCGACGGCCAACGGCGCCGACGCGGCCGTGGTCGAGGTGGCCGCTCTGGTCCACGACGTGAACTACCTCGTCCTGCGCAACTCGCCCGCCGCCGCCGGGAGCGACCTGCGGCTGGGCCTGCTCGCCGACTGCGGCGTGCCCGACGACGTCGCCGGCTGGATCGACGATCTCATCGACGAGGCCGAGATGGCCAACCGCGGCCGGCACATCTCGCTGGAAGCGCAGGCCCTGAGCGACGCCGACACGCTGTTCAAGGCGCTGCCCGTGACCCCCGTGGTGCTCGCGCACCGCTATCTGCAGGAGAACAACGTCAGCCTCCGGGACCTCGCTCACAAGATCGTCGGCGAACAGTGCGACGTCCACGACAACGGCTACTACTTCTACAACCCGGCGGCCAGCGCCACGTACTCCCGCTGGGCCACCGCGAACCTCCAGCTGTGGCGCTGCATCAAGGAAGCCGTGGACGACCCGACGGTGGTCGAACTGCTCGACGCCGTGCACGCCGTGGACAGCACGCTCGCGGCGTCCTGACCCGATTCGGTTCAGCCCTGGCCGTACCCCCTCAGCTTCTCGACCACACGCTCGATCTCCGCGGGCGGCAGCAGCGTGGGGCTGCCCGCGGACCGGGCCAGCAGCCACAGCCGGCAGACCCACTCGAGCTGCTGCACCCGGTGGTACGCCGCGCCGAGACTGTCGCCGTACGCCACGGTGCCGTGGTTCGCGAGCAGACAACCACGGCGGCCGTCGAGGGCCTTGAGCATCGAGGCTGCCAGCTCCTCCGTGCCGTACGTCGCGTACTCGGCGACCCGCGCGGTCGGCCCGATCGTCGCGAGGATGTAGTGGATCGGCGGCACCTCGTCGAGGAGTGTCGAGACCGCGGTGGCGTGCACCGAGTGCGTGTGCACGACGGCCGTCACCGAAGCACCGTCCGGGTCCACGGCCCGGTTGTAGACGGCCAGGTGCATGGGCAGCTCGCTGGTCGGCTTCAGCTCCCCCTCGACGATCTCGCCGTCCAGCCCGACGACCGGGATATCGGCCGGCTCGAGCCCGGCGTAGTCGACTCCCGTGGGCGTGACGGCGACCAGCGCCCCGTCTCGCGCCGAGACATTGCCGGACGTCCCGACCACCAGCCCGTCGGCCGTCATCCGGCGGGCGTACTCACAGACCGCCGCTCGTTCCTCCGCCAGGATCATTCACAGCCTCCAGAGACCACGCGCGGCGGACAGGGATGCCTGGTAGTCGGCGTAACCGCGCTCGTACGCAGTCACATTCTCGGGCCGGAACTCCACCACACGCGAGTTCGCTGCCCACCGCTCGCGGTCGAACGGAGTGCCGAGCGCTGCCGCGGCGGTGAGCACGGCGCCGCGCGCCCCCACCCCCGGGTCGCTCGGGATGACGATCGGCCGGCCGAGTACGTCCGCGAAGATGCGGATCCACTCCGGTGACCGCACACCGCCACCGCAGGCATACAGCCGGCCAGACAGCCCAGCCGCTTCGAAACAGTGCCGCGCCGCATACGCGATCGACTCGCACAGCGCCCGCACCAGGTCCGCCCGCCCGGTCTCGAGGCTGATCCCGGCGAACTGCGCCCGCGCGCCGGCGTCGACAAACGGCGCGCGCTCACCCGACACCGACAGGAACGGCAACGCCCTGGCCCCACGCGCGCCCGGCTCACTGCTCGCCAGCAGTGGGTCGATCTCGGCGACCTCGATGCCCAGCAGCGCGCACACCCAGTCGATGCCCGCGGTGCCGACCATCGCCGGCATCGCGCGCAAGTACTCGGCCTCGTCGGGAGTGCAGAGGAACATCCCGGCCGGCTCGCCCTCGGCGTCGAACGTGGTGTCGGCCGTGAGCACCTGGCACGCCAGCGTGGTGCCCGCCGTGAGGATGCCGTCGCCTGCTTCCCGCACGCCGGCCCCGATCGCGCTGGCCGGCAGGTCGAACGGCCCGGCGGTGACCGGCAGCCCCACCGGCAGGCCGAGCAGGGCCGCCCCTCGCGCGTCGAGCCGGAACACCGACTTGGCCGGCGCCGGCTCGGCGAACAGGGCCCGCCGGTGGCCGAGCCCGCAGGCCTCGATGGCGGCTTCGTCGTACCGCCGGGTGACCGGGTCGAGGAACGGCAGCGACGCGTCGGACACGTCGACGGCGATCTCGCCGGTGAGCCGCTGCAGCACCGCGTCCACGCAGTAGCCGGCGACAACGGCCCGGTCGAGCACCTCGGGTTCGTGGGTGTCCAAATAGGACATGATCGCGGCGGCGCAGCCCGGGAACATACCGGATCCGGTGCGGCGGAAGACTTCCCGGGTTACGCCCTCGGCCTGCCACCGCGCGAGCAGGCTGTTGGCCCGGCCGTCGAGCCACGAGATCGCGGGCCGCACCGCGGCCCCGGACTCGTCGCGCAGCCACATGCCGTCGCCCTGCCCGGTGAGC
This sequence comes from Amycolatopsis saalfeldensis, assembly GCF_900110575.1. Lineage (GTDB taxonomy): Bacteria > Actinomycetota > Actinomycetes > Mycobacteriales > Pseudonocardiaceae > Amycolatopsis > Amycolatopsis saalfeldensis. The sequence continues at coordinate 76,913 of NZ_FOEF01000005.1, read as the reverse complement.
GCCAGCGCGGTGACGGGGCCCGGCAACCGGGCGGCGACCTCCCGCACCACTGTGACGACCGTGGCCACCACCTGGTCGAGATCCTGCTCGACCCAGCCGCCGGCGAAGTGGTGCACCTCGGACGGTGTGCACGCGCTCGCGACGGACGTCCCGTCCTCGTCGAACACCACGGCCTTGGTGAGCGACGTGCCGATGTCGACCCCGACGATCATGGCTGCCGCCCGAACACCTCGGGGTTGGCGAGGTTCGCCGGTCGCTCACCGCGGGCGTACCGGCCGACCTCGGCCGCCACGATCGCCGCCGCCCGCTCCGCTGTCTGCCGGCTCGCCCCGGCGAGGTGCGGGGTGGCGATCACGTTCGGAGCTTCGCGCAGCGCCCAGTCGGCGGGCGGTGGCTCGACGTCGTACACGTCGAGTGCCAGCGCGCCGAGCTTGCCGGAGCGCAAGGCCTCTGGAAGGGGCGCGTAGTCCAGCAGGCCGCCGCGCGCGGTGTTGACCAGCACTGCGCCTTCGGGAAGGAGCGCCAGCTTGCTCGCGTCGATGAGGTGCCGCGTCTGCTCGGTGAGCCGCGCGTGCAGGCTGACGACGTAGCTGCGACGCAACAGCTCGTCGAGCCCCACGAGGTGCGCGCCGTCGGCCGCGATCGCCGCCGGGTCCGCGAAGGGGTCGGCGACCAGTACTTCGGCACCGAACGCGAGCAAGACCTTGGCGACGCGGGAGCCGATGGCCCCGTAACCGACTAGCCCGACCGTCGTGCCGCCCAGTTCGAGCCCGGTCTGGTCGTAGGCGTAGTAGTCGCCGCGCCAGGCGCCGCGCAGCAGCTCGGCCGACGACGTCGCGATCCGCCGCATCGCGGCGAGGATCATGCCGACGGCGAACTCTGCCGCCGCACCGGCATTCCGGCCCGGCGCGTACGTCACCGCGACACCGGCCTCCGTCGCCGCCGCGAGGTCGACGTTCACCGGCCCGCCCCGGCACACCGAGACCAGCTTGAGCCCCGGCGCGGCGGCGAACACCGATTTGGTGAACGGCGCCATCTGCGTCACCGCGACCTCGGCACCCGCGAGCGCCTCGATCACCTGCGCCTCGGTGCCGCTGGCCTCGAGCACCGTGCCGACCGGGCCGAACGGCTCCACCGGCCACGGCAGGGCGAGCTCGGTGATCTCATGGCCACCGCCGAGCTCGGCGCGGACGGCGCCGGCCAGCAGACCGGGGCCGACGAAATGGTCTCCCGCAGCGAGAATGTGCAACTCTGCTCCCTCACTCGCTCTGTGCCGACTGAACGACCTGGCCCCGGTTCAACGGGCGTTCTCGTACTTGGTGATGTGCTCGACCTTGCTCGCGCTGGCCGAAGCGGGGTCAAAGCGGTAGCCGACCCATTCGGCGACGATCTTCTTCGCCACCTCGGGCCCGATCGCGCGCGCGCCGAAGGTGATCACCTGGCAGTTGTTGGACTTGATCGAGCGCTCGGCGGAATAGGAGTCGTGCGCGACGGTCGCCCGTACGCCCGGCACCTTGTTCGCCGAGATGGCCATACCGATCCCGGTGCCGCACACCAGCACCCCGCGGTCCGCCTCGCCGCCGGCGATCGCCTCGGCCGCGGCGAGGCCCAGCAGCGGATAGGCCCGGTCGTCCTCCGCATCCGCGACGCCGAGGTCGGCCACCGACTCGACCCGGTCGTCGGCCAACAGCTGGTCCCGCAGCTGGTTCTTCAGCTCCACCCCGGCGTTGTCCGCCGCCACCACGATCCGCATCAGCCCACGCTCCTTCCCAGCTCTTCGCCGACGGCCGTCACCAGCAGGGAGAACGAGACCGCACCGGGATCCGGGTGCCCCTTGCTCCGCTGCGCCAGCCGTGCCGCACGCCCCTTCGCCGGCAACAGATGCGCGGTGTTCTCAGCCGCGGTCACCGCCGCCCGCGCCGCCTTCCGCCAAGCCTCGACGACGTCTGCCCCGGCCCGTTCACGCAGTTCGGCGCGGAACGGCTCGATGGCGTCGAGCATCGTCTTGTCCCCCGGCTCGGCCTTGCCCAGCTCGGTGAACGCCCGGACCGCACCATCGACGGCGTCGGCGAGTGCAGCCGTGGTGATCTCCTCCGCGGCGAGTGCCCTCAGGCCCGCGCCTGTCTCGGCGAGCAGCACACCGTAGAGGGCACCGGAAGCACCGCCCGCGGCGTCGGCAAAGGCGGTTCCCGCCGCGAGCAAGGCTTCGGACACCGTTCTTTCGTTCCGCCGTGCGGCGACAACGGCCGCGCGCATCCCGCGGGTCATGCCGAGCCCGTGATCACCATCCGCGGCGACCGCGTCAAGCCTGCCCAGCTCCGCTTCGTTCTCCTCGATGCTCCGCAGCGCGGCAGTGAGGACACGGTCGACGAGCCCGGTGCCGGGCTCGGTCTCCGCGAGCAGTTCGTCCACTGTGGACTCCAGCGGCACCTGTGACAGCTCCGCGCCGGTGGTGCGGTAACCCGGCGTGTCGCACGGCGCCGCGTACAGCTCGGCCAGTTCGTCGTCGAGCACCAGGATCGACAACGAGACCCCGGCCATGTCGAGCGAGGTGACGAATTCGCCGACCTCGGTGTGCACGGGGCTGAGGCCCGCTTCGGCCAACCGCTCGTGCACCCGCGTGTAGGTGACGAACATTTCCTCGTACTTGGTGCGGCCCAGCCCATTCAGCAGCGCCACCACCCGGCCGCCGGCCGGCAGCTCCGGCAACAGCCCGTCGACGAGTTCGTCGGCCAGCTCGGCCGCGGAGAGCCGGCCGACCGTGCGGACCCCCGGCTCGCCGTGGATGCCGAGCCCGACCTCCATCTCGCGGTCGGCGACGGTGAACAGCGGCTCCGCGGCGCCGGGCAGTGTGCAGCCGCCGAACGCGACTCCGAACGTGCGGGTGCGCGCGTTCGCCTTCTCCGCGACCGCGTGCACCGACTCGAGGTCGTCGCCGCGTTCCGCCGCCGCCCCGGCGATCCTGAAGACGAGGAAGTCGCCCGCCACGCCGCGGCGGCGCTCGGGCTCGGCGGCCGGGCCGCTCGCGATGTCGTCGGTGACCAGGATCGTGCGGCTCTTGACGCCCTCGGCAGCCAGCCTTCGCGCGGCGAGGCCGAAGTGCAGCACGTCGCCCTGGTAGTTCCCGAAGCCGAACAGCACGCCCGCACCGGTATCGGCGGCGCGCGCCGTGCGGTAGACCTGCTCGGCACTGGGGCTGGTGAAGACGTCTCCCACCACCGCGCCGTCGGCGAGGCCCGGCCCGACCAGCCCGGCGAACGCCGGGTAATGCCCACAGCCACCGCCGATCACGACCGCGACCTTGCCCGGCCGCGTGCCGCCCTCCCGCCGGATCACGCCGTACGCGTCCGGCACCTTGCGGACAGTGCGGCCGTACGCGGTGACGAACCCGTCCAGCCACTGCCGCTTGAACGTGTCCGCGGTGCCCAAGGTGGTCATGGTCAGTCCCTCGCCGCCACTGGCTCGCCGGCCAGGTAGGCCAGCAGCTTCCGGCGGACGTCGTGGTTGTCCTCGGCCACCACGCTGGCCAGCTCCAGCGCGTCCGGCTTCGGCGGGTAGGCGGGGTTCGGCAGCGCGACGACGGTGAGCCCGGCCGCGGCCGCCGCCCGGATGCCGTTGCCGGAGTCCTCCACCCCGAGGCAGTCCTCGCCGGAGCGCCCCAGCCGTGCGGCCGCTTCGAGGTAGACATCCGGGCTCGGCTTGCCGCGCGCGACCTCGGCGCTGGAGACGGTGGCGGTGAATTCGGCGGTCAGCTGGTGTTTGTCCAGCACGGCGTCGATGACCCGGCGCGCCGCCGAAGACGCGAGCGCCACCGGCACCCGGGCGCTGACCTCGCGCACCATCTCGCCGGCGCCCGGCAGCAGCGGGGCCTCGCCTGCCTCGATGGCGGCGATCATGCCGTCGACCACCGCGCGCTCCACCTCTTCGGCCCGCTCCGGAACCCCGCAGCGGCGCGCGAGATAGGCAGCCCACTCGGGCGCGCTCATGCCCTGCACCGAAGCCGTGTCCTCGGCCGTCCACTCGACCCGGTGACGGGCGGCGTACGCGACCCAGTTCTCCTCCCAGAGGTGTTCACTGTCGACCAGCACACCGTCGAGGTCGAACACCACCGCTTCGAGCGTCATCCACCAGATCCTTTCGCAAGAGCCGACCGCTTCACACGGACCATGTTAAGTTAACATCGATGATGAGAAGTTCGCAAGGGTGGTTCACACGAAAAGGAGCAACCCCGTGGGCGCACGAGTGCTGCTGGCCAGGCACGGACAGACCGAATGGCACGCCGAGAACAGGTACGCCGGCAGCAGCGAGGTGGCGTTGACGGCGGAAGGTCTTCGCCAGGCCGAAGCGCTCGCGCGGTTCGCCGCCGAGGTGAAGCCGACCGCGCTGTTCTGCTCGCCGCAAGACCGGGCGCGCCGCACGATCGCGCCCGCCGCGGAGGCACTCGGCCTGACCCCCGAAATCGTCGACGACCTGCGGGAAACCCACTTCGGAATCGCCGAAGGACGCACCAGGGACGAGGTGCGGGCCGTCGACCCCGGGGTGATCGAGCGGTTCCTGGCCGATCCGGTCGCCGGCTCGTTCCCCGGCGCCGAGGACCCGCACGTGGCCGCCCGGCGCGGGGCGCGCGCGGTCCGGGAGATCGCGCGGCACGGCCACGGGCTCGCGCTGGTGGTCGCGCACAACACGCTGCTGCGACTGACTTTCTGCCACCTGCTCGGCATCCCGCTCGCCGCTTACCGCACCGTGTTCCCCCAGCTGGGCAACGCCGCCGTGACCGAACTGGAGATCGACGGCGACCGCACGGCCCTGCTGCGCTTCAACCTGCCACTCGACACGCGATAATCACGTCATGTCGAGTGAGAAACCCGTCGCGCACACGCGCGAAACCCGTCAGCAAACGGTGGTCGACTACGTGTTCCGCCAGGGCTCGGCGTCGATCAACGCACTGGTGGACCTCACCGGGGTCAGCAACATGACGGTGCACCGCGACGTCGACGAACTCGCCCGCCGCGGCCTGCTGCGGAAATACCGAGGCGGCGTTTCCGCCATGCCGTCGACCGTCTTCGAAAGCAACGCCGAGTACCGCATGAGCGCCAACGCCACCGCCAAGCGCCTGATCGCACTCCAGGCGCTGGACCACGTCGAGCCCGGCATGTCCGTGCTGCTCGACGACTCGACGAGCGCGCTCGCGCTGGCCCGGCTGCTGCACAACGTGACCCCGCTGACCGTCGCCACCAACTACCTCGGCGCGATCGACGAGCTGAAAGAGGTCGACGAGGTCCGGCTGATCTGCATCGGCGGGGACTACTCGATCACCCACGACTCGTTCCTCGGCATGCAGAGCCTGGAGGCGATCGAACGGCTCTCGGTGGACGTCGCGTTCGTCTCGACCTCGGCGATGAACTCGCAGATGACGTTCCACCAGGAGCCCGAGATCGTGATGATCAAGCGCGCGATGCTGGCCAGCGCCCGGAAGAAGGTCCTGCTGATGGACCACACCAAGATGGAGCGCTCGGCCCTGCACCGGCTCGCGCCACTGGAGGATTTCGACCAGCTCATCATCGACTACGACATCCAGGCGCATCTGGTCGATGAGCTGCGGAGTCGGGTCCGGGTGCAGGTCGCCTCCGAGCGCGAGTGAAGAGCCGGTTTCGCTAACACTCTTGCGTGCGAAGTTAACACGGTCCATGATACGTTGGATTCGACGTCATGGAGGCGTGTATGAACCAGTCGGCAACAGCGGGGTTGTCCCGGCCAGAGGGTGGCTTCACCCGCCTGCTCACGCGATGGGGGCTGCCCGCCCCCCTGTTCCTCGGCTACGTCGGCCTGTTGCTGTTCATGATCGGCGACGGGGTCGAGTCGGGCTTCATCGCGCCGTACATGGCGGACAACGGCGCGGGCACGGAGATCAAGGCCTCGTATGTGATCACGGTGTACGGCGTCGCGGTGATGCTGGCGTCGTGGCTGTCCGGTGCGCTGTCGGAGCTGTGGGGACCACGCCGGGTGATGCTGATCGGGCTGGCCGTCTGGCTGGTGTTCGACGTGCTGTTCCTGACCGTCGGGCTCGGCGGCGGGAACTACACCCTGATGCTGATCTGCTACGGGATCAGGGGTTTCGGCTATCCGATGTTCGCGTTCGGCTTCCTGGTGTGGATCACGGCGGTGGCGCCGGTGGCCCGGCTGGGCGCGGCGGTGGGCTGGTTCTACTTCGCGTTCACCGGCGGCCTGCCGACGCTGGGCGCGCTCGTCGCGAGCTTCACCAACCCGCTGTTCGGGCACTACGGCACGCTGTGGGTGTCGGTCGGCCTGCTCACGCTGGGCGGGCTGATCGCGGTGCTCGGCGTGCGGCAGCGCACCGGCTTCCAGCGCCTCGCACCGCCGGACGTGAAACCCGTGCAGAGCCTCGTTTCCAGCGTCTCGATCGCGTGGAAGAACCCGCGGGTCGGCATCGGGATGCTGGTGCGGGTGATCAACACCGCGCCCGAGTTCGGCATGCTGGTGTTCTTCCCGACGATCTTCATCAGCCAGATCGGGTTCGGCGAGAACCGCTGGCTGCTGCTGGTGTCCGTGATCTACGGGACGAACATCTTCTTCAACCTGATCTTCGGCGTGCTGAGCGACCGGATCGGCTGGCGCACCACCATCTTCTGGTTCGGCGCGATCGGCTGTGCGATCTCGATCCTGCTGCTGTACTTCGTCCCGATCGCGATGGGCGCGCAGTACTACTGGCTGGCACTGATCGTCGGCGCGCTGTACGGGGCGACGCTCGCCGGGTTCGTGCCGATCTCCGCGCTCTTGCCCTCGCTCGCACCAGAGCACAAGGGCGGGGCGATGGCGTTGCTGAACCTGGGCGCCGGCGCGGCGGCGTTTGTCGGCCCGGCGATCGTGTCGCTGTTCCTCGGGCCGGCCGGGGCCGGTGGAGTGGTGATCATCTTCGCGGCGCTGTACCTGGTCGCCGCCGTGCTGGTGCGATTCCTGAAGCTGCCGAAGGAAACCGAGCAGGCGATCACGCGCGACGTCAGCCTGCAGGACGCCGGGGAGCAGGTCAGTACCGCGTGAACGAGCCGGTCACCATCGGGATCGACGTCGCCACCGCGGGGGTCCGGGCCTTCGCGGTGGGCGGCGGCGTGGTGCTGGCGACGGCCGCGGCCGAGCTGCCGGCACCGGCGCGTTCCGTGCCCGGCCACAGCGAGCAGGACGCGAGGGCCTGGTGGCCGGCCGTCGAATCGGCGCTGTCGCGGGTGACCGCGGCGTTGCCGGGCCGCGGTGCCGAGGTCGCGGCCGTCGCGGTGGCCGCGACCTCGGGAACGATCGTCGGGGTCGATGCCGACGGTGAGCCGGTCACGCCGGCGCTGATGTACGACGACCGTCGCGGCGCGGATTACAACGCCAAAGCGGCCGAGCTGGGTGCCGAACGCTGGCAGGCGCTGGGATCCGGCGTCGCACCGACCGCCGCGCTCGGGCGGATCGCCTGGCTGGCCGAGCACACCGGCGCGGTCGCGGTGCGGCACACGGCGGACGTCGTCGCGGCGAAGCTCGTCGGCGGCCCCGTCGCCGCGGACTGGTCACACGCGCTCAAGAGCGGCTACGACCCACTCGCCGGTGAATGGCCAGGCGAGGTGTTCGAGGGGTTGGGGGTGCCGTCCGCGATGGTGCCGCCCGTGGTCGCGCCGACGACGGTGCTCGGCCTCGTGGCCCGGCCGGTCGGGGGGCTGCCCAAAGGGTGCGCCGTGGTGGCCGGCATGACCGACGGGTGCGCGGGCCAGCTGGCGGCGGGCGCGGTGGCGCCGGGCCGGTTCGTCGGGATTCTCGGGACCACGTATGTGCTGAAGGGGGTCACCGAGTCGCTGGTCCCGGACCCCACCGGGGTGATGTACAGCCACCGTCATCCGGACGGCTGGTGGCTGCCGGGCGGGGCGTCGAACACAGGCGGCGAGGCGGTGTCCGCCAGCGCCGGGTTGCCCGCGCTGGATGCTGCCGCGGAGGCGCGTGGACCGGCCGGCGTGGTCGTGTTTCCATTGCGGCGCAAGGGGGAACGGTTCCCGTTTGCCAGTGCCGGCGCGGCCGGTTTTGTCCTCGGCGAACCAGCCGACGAAGTCGAGCTGCACCGCGCGAGGTTGGAGGGAGTGGCGTTCGTCGAGCGACTGGCGCTGGACCACCTGCGACGCCTCGGGATCTCCGTGCACGGGCCGCTCCTGGCGGCGGGCGGCGGCAGCCGGAGTCCACTGTGGACGCAGATTCGCGCTACCGCGACCGGCCTCGGCATTCGCGTCGCACCCCACGCGGAGACCGGTTACGGCGCCGCGCTGCTCGCCGCTGCCGGGATCCTGCCGGGCGGTCTCACCGAGGCCTGCGTGGCACCGCAGGAGGACACGCTGGTCGAACCGGTGCCGGCGGAGCGGGAGGCACTGTCGGCCTCTTACCGCCACTTCTGCACCGCACTCCACCAAAGGGGGTGGATCGACGACGAGCTACACGCGACGGCCATGGGCTGAATGCGCGACGCCTGGACCGGGTGCCGGGGCTGGCAGCCATTGACCGGGCCGGCCGGGGCTTTGGCGAGCCTGGATGGAGCACCTCGAGGCCGAGCCGAGTTGACGCCCGGCGGACCGACACCGGTGAGCCGACACCGACACGGGTCGACACAGGCCAGCCGGAGCCGCGCGAGCCGGAGCCCGAGCCGCGCAAGCGGACATCGTGTGCCCAGCCGGAGCAAGCCGACACTCTGCGAGCCCGAGCGAGGCAAGCCGACACCGCGGGAGCCCGAACCCAAGCCGGGCACTCAGACACCGCGCGTGCCCAAGCCGGAACCGGAGCCGGCCGACACTTTGCGAGCCCAAACCGGGCAAGCCGACACCGCCCGAGCCGGAGCCAGCCGACACTCTCCGAACCCGAGCCGGGCACTCAGACACCGCGCGTGCCCAAGCCGGAACCGGAGCCAGCCGACGCTTTGCGGGCCCAAGCCGGAGCGGAGCCGCCGACGCTTTCTGAGCCCGAGCAGGCAAGCCGACACCGCGCGGGCCGGAGCTGGAGCCAGCCGACACTCTGCGAGCCCGAGCCCGAGCTGGGTCGCGGGCAGTGGCGCTGGGCGTGGGCACTGGTGCGGGTCGCTGGACAGGGCGCGTCCGCCGAGGCAGGGCAGAGGCACGGAGCACCGGGTGAGGGTGCGGGTGAGGGTGAGGGTGAGGGTGAGGGTGAGGGTGAGGCTCGCGGGCTAGCGCGCCCACCGCCGCTGGGCGGGGGCGCGGAACGCTGGTCGCGGGTGGGGATGAGGGGCGCGGGTGAGGGGCGCGGGTCTGGGCGCGTCCGCTGGCGCTGGGCTGAGGCGCGGAGCACCGGTCGCAGGCGAGGGGCGAGGGGAGAGGGGCGTAGACCACCTTCGTGCTCTCGGGTCGGACTGTGCCGCCCGGGGTCGTGCGGGAAAGCAGCGGAGCGATGTCCGTCGCGGAGGGCTGGGCGCAGAAACGCGCGGGCCCTGGAAGAGGGTGGGCCCGCGCGTTGGGTCAAATGAGGATTGTGGTCGGAGTCAGTCGGCCGTTGGAGTGGGTGCTGGTTGGCGTCGTGGTTGGCTAGTTGGCTGTGGCGGTCGGCTTCGCGGACTTGGCCTGCGGGGCAGAGCGGGTCGAGGAGGACGCGGTCTTCTTCGAGGTGGTGTCGGAAGCGGGGGCTGAGTTGTCGGACGGGGAAGCTTCGGCCGATGTGGCGCCAGCGGAAGCAGAGGCGGGAGCAGAAGCGGGAGCAGCGTCGGTCGTTGGGGAGTCGGCGGAGTCGGCGGAGTCCGCGGTCGGGTCGGCTGGCTCGTCGGACGGGGTCAGGAGGCGGATGGCTTCCTGGACGGCGGCGTCGGTGGCAGCCAGGCGGTCGGCGACCTTCGTGCGGAGGCTCAGGACCAGCGTGCGCTGTTCGGTGGCCTCGGTCTGCTTTTGCAGGGCGTCGGCGAGGGCGGCGTCGGCCTGGGACTTCTTGGTCGTGATCTCTTCGGAGGCCACGCGGTCGGCTTCGGCGCGCTGGGCGGCGGCTGCGGCTTCCGCCGCTTCGTCAGCCGAAGCGCGGGCTTCGGCGGCGGCCGCGTCGGCTGAAGCGCGGGCGGCGGCTGCGGCCTCGTCGGCCTCGGTGCGGGCGCGGTCGGCAGCGGTGGTGCGGGACTCGATGTCGGCGTTGGCGGCAGCCGTGCGCGACTCGATGTCGGCGTTCGCCGCCGTTGTGCGGGATTCGATGTCCGCGTCCGCCGCAGCGGTACGCGACTCGATGTCCGACTTGGCTTCGGCCAGGAGGCGTTCGCGTTCGGCTTCGGCGTCTTTTGCCAGCTTCTCGGTGGTGCGCTGGCTTTCGTGGGCGTACTTGTCGGCCTCGGCGCGGGTCGAGGCGGCGTCGGCTTCCGCGGCCTTGCGGAGGTCGTCGATCTCCTCCTCCGCGAGCTGCATCATCATGCGGACCCGCTCGGCCATCGCGCCGGCACCGGACGGGCTCGAACTCAGCCGCACGAGCGCGGCCTTCGTCTCGCCCAGCTCGTTCTGCGCGTAGCTGAGGGCCTTCGACAGCTCGCCGGACGTCGCGATCGCTTCGTCGCGGCTGCGGGCGGCCTCCCTGAGTTCCTTGGTGATCTCGTTGAGCCGCTCATCCACCTGGCGCTTGTCGTAGCCCCTGACGGTGACGGCGAAGGGGGCGCTCTTCGGGGTGGGCTCGGACTTCTCGGGCGCGACCATCGGGCCACCTTAGTGAGCCGGGGTCCTTCGGCGCGTACCGCCAAACGGCTGCATTACGAAACGCCTAACCCCTCGTCACGCATGGCATCCTTGGTCAACCGAAGAACAGGTGAACGAGCGGGAGACCTGAATGGACGGTACGGGGATCCTCGACGACATCGCGACGCACTGGCACGTGTACCTGACCATGCCGTTCATCGCGGCGCTCATCGGCTACCTGACCAAACGGGTCGCGATCGAGATGATGTTCCGGCCGCTGGAGTTCGTCGGGATCAAGCCGGTCTTCGGCTGGCAGGGCGTGATCCCGGCGAACGCCCGGCGGATGGCGGCCACCGCCGTCGACCTGCTGACCAAGAACCTGCTTGATCCCCGCGAGGTCTTCGCCCGGCTCGACCCGGAGGAAATGCTCAAGGAACTCGAAACGCCCTTGCTCAAAGCCGTCGACGACGTCACCCGCGAAGTGATGGAGACCTACCAGCCGCGGCTGTGGGAGCTGCTCCCGACGCGCGCCCAGCAACTGCTCGTCGACCAGGTCCGCGCGCAGGCGCCCGAGGTCGTGAAGCGGCTGCTGCGTGAGGTCTCGGCCAACATCGACGACGTCCTCGACGTCAACGAGATGCTGATCAACGCCATGGTCCGCGACAAAACGCTCACCTGCCGGCTGATCCGCGACGTCGCCACCCCCGAGTTCCGCTTCATCGCCCGGTCCGGCATCTGGTTCGGGTTCGTGATCGGGCTGGTGCAGTTCGTCGCGTGGGCGCTGACGAAGGAGCCGCTGATCATGCCGATCTTCGGTTTCGTCACCGGCTTCGTCACGGATTGGCTGGCGCTCAAGATGATCTTCTACCCGCGTGAGCCGCGCCGGTTCGGCTTCTTCACCTGGCAGGGCATGTTCCAGAAACGCCGGATGCAGGTGGCCGCCGACTACGGCGCCCTGATCGCCGACGAGGTCCTCACCGTGCGGAACGTGATGGAGGCCGTGCTCACCGGGTCGCGCGCCGACCGGCTGTTCTCGCTCATCACGCGTGAGGTGCAGCGGACCATCGACGCGCAGACGAGCATCGCGAAACCGCTCGTGGCGCTCACCGTCGGCGGGCGGCAGTACCAGGAGATGAAAAAAGCCGCCGCCGCGAAAGCCATCGAGTACCTTCCCGAAACGGTGAAATACGTGGAGGGTTACGCCACCGACGCGCTCGACATTCGCAACACCGTCGTCACGAAGATGCGGCAGCTGACGCCGATCGAGTTCGAAGGAATCCTGCGCCCGGCCTTCAAGCAGGACGAATGGAAGCTCATCGCGGTCGGCGCGATCATCGGCGGACTGGTCGGCGAACTGCAGGTCCTGCTCCTGCTGCACTGAACCGTGCCAGCTACCGTGCCGGTTGATCGACACGGGGAGGCAATGGCGGTGCAGCACTGGCAGGTCTACGCGACCATGCCGTTTGTCGCGGCGTTGATCGGGTACGTGACGAAACGCGTGGCGATCGAAATGATGTTCCGGCCCGTCGAGTTCGCCGGGATCCGGCCGGTGTTCGGCTGGCAGGGCGTGCTGCCGGCGAACGCCGAGCGGATGGCGAGCACCGCGACCGAGATGCTGACCACGAATCTGGTCGACCCCAAGGAGATCTTCGCCCGGCTCGACCCCGCGCAGGTGGCGAAGGAGATCGAACAGCCGTTGCTGCGGGTGGTCGAGGACGTCACCCGTGAGGTGATGGAGACCTATCAGCCACGGCTGTGGGAAGTCCTCCCCGCGACCGCGCAGCAACTGCTGCTCAAACGCGTGCAGGCCGAGGCGCCGCGGGCGATCACCAAGATCATGCGGGAAATCTCCGAAAACATCGAGGACGTGCTCGACCTCAAGCACATGGTGGTGACGAACCTGGTGCGGGACAAGGCGTTGCTGAACCGGCTGATCCGCGACATCTCGCGGCCGGAGATGCGGTTCATTGGTTCACCGATTGGCTGGCGCTCAAGATGATCTTCCTGCCGCGGGAGCCGTGCCGGTTCTTCGGCCTCTACACCTGGCAGGGCGTCTTCCAGAAGCGCCGCGACCAGGTCGCCGCCGATTACGGCGACATGATCGCGCGCGAGATCATCACGGTGCCGAACCTGCTGGAAGCCGTGCTGCGCGGGCCCAAGTCCGACCGGCTCTTCACCCTGATCACCCGCGAAGTGCAGAAGACGATCGACGCGCAGGCGAGTGTCGTGAAGCCGTTCGTCGCGATTGCCGTCGGCACGAAACGATTCCAGGAAATGAAACAGGCCGCCGCCGGGAAAGCGGCCGAACGCGTTCCCGAGACCATCCGGCACGCCGAGCACTACGCGATCAACGCGCTCGACGTGCGCAACACGATCGTCGACCGGATGCGCCGGCTGAACGCGCTGCAATTCGAGCAGCTGTTACGGCCGGCGTTCCGGCAGGACGAGTGGAAGCTGATCGCCGTCGGCGCGGTGATCGGCGGCCTGGTCGGCGAGCTGCAGGCGTTGCTGCTGCTGCACTGAACCCGCCTCCGTGCGATACGGTTCGTCCGGCGAATGCGGGGAGGAGGCCGGGTGGACGCGGTCCTGGACGACCTCGCGCGGCACTGGCCGGTGTACGCCACGATGCCGTTCATCGCCGCGCTGATCGGTTACGTCACCAAGCGCGTCGCGATCGAGATGATGTTCCGCCCGCTGGAGTTCGTCGGGATCAAGCCGTTGCTGGGCTGGCAGGGCGTGGTCCCCAAGCACGGCGGTCGGATGGCGGCGGTCGCCACCGAGCTGCTCACCGCGAACCTGCTGGACATCAACGAGGTGTTCGGCAAGATCGACCCGGTCATCATCACCCGCGAGCTCGAACAGCCCCTGCTGCGCGCCGTCGACGGCATCGCGCGCGACGTGCTGGAGGAGCACCACCCCCGGTTGTGGGAGGTGCTGCCGACGCTGGCGCAGGAGATGCTGATCAAGCAGGTGCAGGCGTCGGCGCCGCGGCTGGTGCAGGAGTTCCTCGACGAGGTGCGCGACAACCTGGACGAGGTCCTCGACGTCCGGCACATGACCGTCGAGCGGCTGACCCGCGACAAGGCCCTGCTGGTCCGGCTGATCCGCGAGACCTCGCGGCCGGAGATGACGTTCATCGCGCGGGCCGGGATCTTCTTCGGCTTCGGGCTCGGACTGGTCCAGGCCATCGTCTGGGCGCTCACCCGCCAGCCCCTGGTGCTGCCGATCTTCGGCGGTTGCATCGGCCTGTTCACCGACTGGCTGGCGATCAAGCTGATCTTCGTGCCGCGGGAGCCGGTGCGCGTGGGCCGGGTGATCCTGCAGGGCAAGTTCCAGCGCCGGCGCGCCGAGGTCGCCCGGCAGTACGGCGAGCTGATCGCCAACGAGGTGCTCACCGTGCCGAACCTGCTCGACGCGCTGCTGCGCGGCCCGAAGTCCGACCGGCTGGTGGCGATGGTCGAGCGGACCGTCGGGCACGCCGTGGACGAGCAGGCCAGCGTCGCCAAGCCGATGCTCGCGCTGGCCGTCGGCGGGCGGCGGCTGCAGGAGATGAAACACGCGGCGGCGACGCGGGCGTTGACCGATCTGCCGCAGACCGCGCGTTACGCCGAGGGCTACCTGACCGAGGCGATGGACGTCGCGAAGATGGTGGAACAGCGGATGCTCGCGCTGACCCCGCTGGAGTTCGAGGGGCTGCTGCGCCCGGCGTTCCGGCAGGACGAGTGGAAGCTGATCGCCGTCGGCGGGGTGATCGGCTTCCTGGTCGGCGAGCTGCAGGTCCTGCTCATGCTCGGCTGAGTTCGGCGGTTGCCCACACCCGGTTCACCCCGAGTGGCTACCGTGAACGCGTGCCGCCCGAACACCACCAGCAACAGCTGCCCGCCGTCCACGAGGCCTACCTGCCTCGCGAGCACGCGCTCCACCGGCCGCGGCACGGCAAGCGGCAGATGACGGCGCTGGTCGCGGCGCTGTTGTTCTTCACCACGCCGACGCTGCTGTGGGTGTTCGGAGTGCGGCCCGGCGAGATCGAAAACCACAAGCTCGCGAGCTTCCCGAGCCTGGCCGGCGGGTTCAACTTCTTCACCGACCTGCCGACCTGGGCCACCGACCAGCTGTCGTTCCGGGCGGGCGCGATCGCGGCCGCCGACGGGATCAGCCGCTCGCTCTTCGGCGAGGACGCGCCGCTCGACCAGGGCCCGGCCGCCAACGCGGGCCCGATCCCCGCGCCGCCGCTGCAGCAGCCCGGCGCGCCGAACACGGGCCCGACGGCGCCGAGCGTGCCCGGCAGCAACCAGGCCGGCTACCGCAAGGTGGTGCAGGGCCTGGACGGCTGGCTGTACTACGGCTACGACGCCGAGGCCAAGTGCACGCCGACGCAGGACATCGACACCACGCTGAAGAAGGTCAACGAGCTGCGGGACGCGGTGGAGGCGTCGGGGCGGAAGTTCGTCTTCGCGGTGACGCCGGACAAGTCGACGATGGTGCCGCAGTTCCTGCCCGGCAGTTACCCGGGCAAGGAGTGCTCGCAGGCCGCGGCGCCGAACGACTGGTACAAGATGACCACCGTCGGCCGCTCGCTGGACCTGCGCCCGGCGCTGGCGGCGTCCGCGGCACACGTCGGCCACCCGATCTACGCGCCGAACGACACGCACTGGCGTGACGAGGGCGGTCTCGTCCTGACCCGGGCGCTGGCGGAGGCCGTGCAGCCCGGCAGCACGAGTTCGTGGATGTCCGCCCCGGACGGCCAGTACGACGCCGTCGCCGATCTGCCGCTGCTGCTCGGCAAGTCGGGCGTGAAGACGAACACGCAGTACAGCCTGCTCCCGGACGGCGTCAACGATCGCGCGACGGGGTTCATCGGCAGCATCGACCAGCCGGTGCAGCGCAAGTCCGGCCCGCTCGACGGCACCGTGAACAAGCCGACGCTGGTCTACGGCGACTCGTTCAGCCTGGCGTCCTCGCGGTACCTCGACGCGGCGTTCACGAACCTGACCTACCTCGCCTACTCCACCGACAAGACCACCCAGGCCGGTGCGGTGGACCAGTTCGTGAACTCGCAGGTGGTCGTGCTGGAGGCGGTGGAGCGCAACGTCGCGGGCGGGCTGGTCCCGTTCACCGACGACGGGTTCATCTCGGCGGTCAAGACGGCGCTGGCCGCGCATCCCGTGCGCTGAGGGCACCCAATCCGGGTAAAACGCCTACGCGAAGATCATCGGGATGTCATGATCGTTTTCATGAAGAAGCCGAACATCATCGCGTCCACGCTGGTCATCGCCGGTGCCTTCCTCGGCGGAGCCGCCCTCACCGCGCCGGCCGCCTCGGCCCTGCAGGGCTGCATCGACCACGGCGACTACCGGAACTGCCGAACCGACGCCAACGGCGGGTTCGTCAGCGTCACCGCCTACCCGGCCGGGATCGTCAAGGCGGCCAAGAGCTCCCCGCAGGACGTGTGGATCGACAGCAACCAGGCCAACCACCTCGCCGTCGGGCAGGGCTACACCCAGTTCACGCCCAGGCAGGGCGGGCTGCGCTACCGCGCCTGCGCGTGGTTCCAGAACCCCATCACGTACAACCAGGAAGTCGTCTGCACCGCGTGGGTGCAGGGGTACTGACCGGCTCCACTCAGCCGACCGGCACCGGCGCCGTTTCGACGGTGTCGGCCGGGCTGGAGCGGACGCCGGTGCGGCGGTCGCGGGCCCAGGCGATCACGCGGCAGACCAGGTAGATCAGGAACGAGATCGCCGTGACGAAGGCGCTCACCGGCTTGCCGGGGGCCAGCGAAAGGATGATCCCGCCCAGTGCGGCGACTTCCGCGAAGACGACGGACAGCACCGTGGCGCGCAGGGGGCTGGCCGTGACGCGGGCGGCGGCCGCGGCCGGGGTCACCATCAGGGCGACCACCAGCAGCGAGCCGACGATCTGCACGCTCAGCGCGGTCGAAACCCCCACGAGCAGGGCGAACACCACCGTCAACGTCTTCACCGGCACGCCGCGCGCGACGGCGACGTTGCGGTCCACACTCGCGAACAGCAGCGGCCGGTAGACGCACGCGAGCACCAGCAGCACGGCCGCCGCCGAGATGACCAGCGCGGTGAGGTTCGTGCTGTCCACGGTGATGATCTGGCCGGTCAGGATGCCGAACTTGTTGGCCGACCGTCCTTTGTAGAACGACAGCAGCAGCACGCCCATGCCGAGGCCGAAGGACAGGATCACGCCGATCACGGAGTCGCGGTCGGCGTCACGGGTGCCGAGGATGCCGAGCAGCAGGGCCGCGGCCACGGCGCCGGCCAGCGCGCCGTACTCCACGCCGACGCCGATCAGCAGGGCGCCCGCCGCGCCGGTGAACGCCAGCTCCGAAGTGCCGTGCACGGCGAAGGACATCCGGCGCATCACGATCAGCGGGCCGAGGATCCCCGCGACCAGGCCGAGCACGGCGGCCGCGATGAGCGCGGTCTGCACGCTGGGCAGTGCGGTGATCAGCTGCCAGGTCTTGGCGAAGTCGAACATGCCGTCCACAACTCAGCCTGCAACTTCCTGTTCGTGGTGGTGCGGTTCTTCCTCGCACAACGCGCTCTGCGCACCGGCGATGTGGATCTGCCCGCCGACGCGCAGCACCTCGATCCGCGTCCCGTACAGCTCGGACAGCGCCTCGGTGTTCATCACCTCGTCGGGCTTGCCGATGCGGAACTGCCCGTTCACCAGGTAGAGCACGCGGTCGACGAACGACAGCACCGGGTTGATCTCGTGCGTCACGAACAACACGGCGGTGTCCGCTTCACGGCGACGGCGGTCGATCAGCTCGCTCACCGCGCGCTGGTGCGCCAGGTCGAGCGAGAGCAACGGCTCGTCGCACAGCAGCACGGACGGGTCGCCGACCAGCGCCTGCGCCACCCGAAGCCGTTGCTGCTCGCCGCCGGAAAGCCGGCCGACGGGCTGCCTCGCGTACGCCGTGGCGCCGACGGCCTCGATCGCTTCGGCGACCCGGCGCCGCCTGGCCCCGTGACCGAACAAACCCGGTCCCCAGCGGTGCCCGTCGAGGCCGAGACCGACGAGGTCGACTCCACGCAGCGTCAGCGCGTCGTCGATCGCGCGCTGCTGCGGGATGTAGCCGACCTTGCGGTTGGCGCCGCCCGGGCGGCCGCCGGCGATCTCGACGCTGCCCGACGAGAGCCCCTGCATGCCGAGCAACGCCTTCAGCAGGCTGCTCTTGCCGGAGCCGTTGGGCCCGAGGATGGCCAGGAACTCGCCCGGCTCGACGTCGAGGTCCAGGCCGGACCACAGGGTGCGGCGGCCGAACGCCAGCCCGGCCCCGCGGACGCGGACCGCGGGGCGGACCGGCGAAAGCGCGGCGGACATCAGCTGTTCAGCGCCCCGGACAGCGAGTCCACTTCCTTGGTCATCCAGTCAATGTAGCCCGTGACACTCGCCGGCAGCGTCTCGGCCACATCGACCACGGCGACCCCGGAGGACTTCGCCTCGCCGACGACCTGCTGGGTCAGCGGGGTGACCGTCTGGACGTTGTTGACCAGCGCCTTCACCTGCTTGCCCTTGATCAGCTGGGTGAACTGGCTGACGGCGGCGGCGGGCACGTCGGTGTCGTTCTCCACCGCGTCCGAGAAGGCCTTCGGCGTCGAGTCGGTGATCTTGGCGCTCTCCAGCAGGTAGTGCGCCACCGGCTCGGTGACCACGACCTTCGTGCCCGGGTGCGCCGCGCCCAGGTCGACGGCCTTCTTCAGCAGGCCCTCGACCTGGCCGTTGAACGCCTTGGCGTTGTCCTGGAACAGCTGCTTCGACGCGGGCTGGATCTCGCCGAGGGCGTTCGCGACCTGGTCGGCCACCTTCTCGACGCCGGGCAGGTCGTACCAGATGTGCTCGTTCTCGTCGCCGGTCGCGGCGATGTCGTAGGCGACGAGCTTCTTGGCGCCGCTCGCCTGCGCGGTCAGCTTGCCGAAGAAGTCGTCGTAGCCGCCGCCGTTGGCGAGCGTGAGCTGGGCGGTCTGCGCGGCGAGCGCGTCGTCCGCCGTCGACTCGTACGAGTGCGGGTCGGCCGACGGATCGTGGATGATCGATTTGACCTGCACCTTGTCGCCCCCGACGGCCGAAACCACGCTGCCCCACACGTCGGTGGCGGCGACGGCCTTGATCTGGTCGCCCGAGCCCGAACCGGACCCGGAGCCCGAGCCGTCCGAAGTGCCGGTGCTGGAGCACGCGCCGAGCGCGAACACGGTCAGAGCCGAAGCGGCGGCGAGCACGCTCCTGGTGCGGCGGGAACTCATCGAGAACTCTCCTGGGTCGGGGCCGAACAGCTAATGGAAACCGTTGTCAGATTCACTTTACCCCATCCGGATGACAACGCTGCTCGACCGGGTGCCGGAGCCCGGTCTCGTCACTGTGCGGATCGAGACCCTCACCACAGGGGTGTCGCTTCTGGAAAACGATCTGAACCGTTACGGTTTGCTGATGGGACGTCCTATTCGCACCCGGAGGCAGGCGACACTGGCGTCGCTCGCGGCGGAACTCGGGGTGTCCAGGACCACCGTTTCCAATGCTTACAACCGGCCGGACCAGCTGTCCCCGGAACTACGCCGCCGGGTCCTCGAGACCGCGCGACGGCTCGGTTATCCCGGTCCCGACCCGGTGGCCCGATCGCTGCGCACGCGCAAAGCGGGCGCCGTCGGGCTGCTGCTGACCGAGAACCTCTCCTACGCGTTCCGCGACCCGGCCGCCGTCGGCGTGCTGGAAGGCCTCGCCCTCGCCTGCGAGGACGCCGGGGTCGGCCTGCACCTGGTGCCGGCGAGCCCCGGCCGCGAGGACGTCGCGGCCGTGCACCGCGCCGGGGTCGACGGTTTTGTCGTTTACTCCGTGCCGGACGACGACCCGCATCTGGCCGCGGTGCTGGAGCGGCCCGTGCCCACGGTGATCATCGACCAGCCCCGCGTCGAGGGTGTGGACCGCGTCGGCCCGGACGACGCCGCCGCCGTCACCAAGCTCGCCTCGCACCTCGTCTCACTCGGCCACCGCCAGGTCGGGGTCCTCTGCATGCGCCTCGGCCGCGAGCGCAACGACGACTTCGTCAACCCGCAGCGCCAGAGCAGCGCCCACTTCCACGTGCAGCGCACCCGGCTGGAGGCGCTGGCCGCGGAGTTCTCCGAGGCCGGGGTCGACTGGGCGAGCGTGCCGGTGGTCGAGCGCTTCGACCACACGGTGGACGACGGCGCGTCCGGCGCCCGCCAGCTGCTCGACGCGTACCCGCAGGTCACGGCCCTGATCTGCACCTCCGACATCCTCGCGCTCGGCGCGCTGGCCGAGGCCGAGCGACGCGGCCTGCGCGTGCCGCTGGACCTCACCGTCACCGGCTTCGACGGCATCTCCGAGGCCGAGCGCTCCGGCCTCACCACCGTCCACCAGCCGGTGCTGGAGAAGGGCAAGGTGGCCGGACGGCTGCTGCTCGGCTCGGCCGAGCGGGTCGGCCCGAAGGTGATCACCCTGCCCACCGAGCTGCGGATCGGCCGTACTTCGGCGCCGCCGCGCACGGTCGAGGAGCCCTGGTTCGGCGGCTGAGACCGCCCTCCCGGCCCCCTGATTCACCGTGACTTCGCACCTATCGCATTGTGTCCGGGGCCGCGGCCGGGTTCCATGGGAGGGACCGCCCGCGTAGTCGGGGAAGTGTGGCCGGAAGGTGACCATGACCTCCATCGACATCTTGCTCAAGCGTAACGAGGAACTCGGCAACGTCGTGCCCGGCGACCGCTCCTCGCCCAAGCCCTCGTTGCAGGTCGCCATCCTGACCTGCATGGACGCCCGGGTGCGGGTGTTCGAGATCTTCGGCCTGATCCAAGGCGAGGCCCACGTGCTGCGCAACGGCGGCGGCGTGGTCACCGACGACATGATCCGCTCGCTGGCGCTTTCCCAGCGCAAGCTCGGCACCCGCGAGGTGCTGATCGTCCAGCACACCAACTGCGGCCTCTCGATGGTCACCGAGGACGACTTCAAGGACGAGCTGGAGCAGGCCACCGGGCTGCGCCCGACCTGGTCGGTCGAGGCGTTCCGCAAGGTCGAGGACAGCGTGCGGGTGTCGATCGAGCGGGTGCGGCGCAGCGACTTCCTGGCCCACACCGACAACGTGCGCGGTTTCGTCTACGACGTGAAGACCGGGAGCCTGACCGAGGTGGAGTGAACCGCATCGGCTTCACTGTCCGGGTGACTGTGGACGCGGATGTGCTGCTCGACTGGTTCGCCGAACAAGGGCGGGACCTGCCGTGGCGGGAGCCGGACTGCACGGCGTGGGGTGTGCTGGTCAGCGAGATCATGCTCCAGCAGACGCCGGTCGCGCGGGTCCAGCCGATCTGGCTGGAGTGGATGGCGCGCTGGCCGGTGCCCTCGGCGCTGGCCGCGGAGACCACCGGCGAGGTGGTGCGCGCGTGGGGCAAGCTCGGCTACCCGCGTCGCGCGCTGCGGCTGCACGCGGCGGCCACGGTGGTCGCGGCCGAGCACGGCGACGTCGTGCCGTCCGATGTGGACACTCTGCTCGCGTTGCCGGGCATCGGCGCCTACACCGCACGGGCGGTGGTGGCCTTCGCGTACGGCAAGCGCGCGCCGGTGGTGGACACCAATGTGCGACGTGTGGTCGCGCGAGCCGTGCACGGCGCCGGCGACGCGGGTCCGGCGTCCAACACCCGCGACATGGCCGACGTCGAGGTGCTGCTGCCGGCGGAGGACGCGCCCGCGGCGAAGATGTCGGCCGCGCTGATGGAGCTGGGCGCGCTGATCTGCACCGCGCGTTCGCCGCGCTGCGCCGACTGCCCGATCTACGAGGATTGCGCGTGGCAGCGCGCCGGCAAACCCGCGTACGCCGGGCCGGCCAAGCCTGTGCAGAAGTTCGCGGGCACCGACCGGCAGGTGCGCGGTCTGCTGCTCGACGTGCTGCGCGGCAGCGAAGGCCCGGTGGACAAGGGCCGCCTCGACCTCGTCTGGCACGAGGCCGGGCAGCGCGACCGGTGCCTCGACTCGTTGCTGGTCGACGGGCTGCTGGAACAGACGTCCGGCGGGCTGTTCGCGCTGCCCGGGGAACACTAACGCGTTACGACGAAAGTCGGTAAGAAGTTGTCATGATCTTGCCTCCGGGTTAGTTTCCCCCCGACGCAGTTCCGGCGGAGGGATTTCGCAATGGGGGAACCGACTCGCCGCGCCGTTCTCCGGGGCGGGCTCACGATCACCGCGGCCGGCGCGCTGGGGCTGGCCGCCGCGCGCACCGCGAGCGCCAGTGACCAGGCCGTGCCGGACATCCACCCGACGTCGGAGTGGAACGCGCGGCCCGCGTCCGGCGCGATCGTGGTGGAGAACCACAAGCCGACCTACATCGTCGTGCACCACACCGTCGACCCGGGCAACAACACCGACTACTCGCTGGCCCACGCGCTGCAGATCTCCCGCGACATCCAGAACTTCCACATGGACACCCGCGGCTGGATCGACACCGGCCAGCAGTTCACGAACAGCCGCGGCGGGTACGTCACCGAGGGCAGGCACCGCAGCCTGGAGATCCTGCGCGGCGGCACGCAGCACGTGCAGGGCGCGAACGTCGCCGACCACAACAGCGAGTGCCTCGGCATCGAGAACGAGGGCCTGTACACCAGCGTCGACGTGCCGGTGGCGCTGTGGAACTCGCTGGTCAAGCTGATCGCCTACATCGCCGACCAGTACGGCATCACCCCCGATTTCATCAAGGGCCACCGCGACTTCAACTCCACCGAGTGCTGCGGCCAGGTGCTCTACAACCGGCTCCCGGAGCTGCGGACGGCGGTCGGCGGCGTGCTGGGCGTGGCCGTCTCGCGTGCGGACGCGCCGGAGTGGCCCCTGCTCAAACCCGGCGATACCGGACCGAACGTGCGTACCGCGCAGACGTTCCTGCGCGCCGCCGGGTTCGGCGTGCCGGCCGACGGGGTGTTCGGCCGGTCCACAAAGGACGCCGTGACCGCGCTGGCCGCCGCGCACGGCCTCTCCCGGGACAGCTGCACGGCGGCGAAAGCGGCCGACGAATCGGGTTTCCTCGGCTCGGACGTCTGGCCGCTGATCGTGCCGTCCGGCCGCTCGACAGCGGCGTGGCGGGCCGAGCTGGCCTCGTCACGCTGATCCGGCGGTCACGTGTGCCAGCGAGGGCGGTACACGTGGCCGACCGGGCCAGGCCCTAAAGCCCGGCCAGGAACGCCTCGACGGCCCCGCGGTAGGTCTCCGGCGCCTCGGCGTGCGGCAGGTGCGCCGAGCCGGGGACGACGAAGTGCCGCGCGCCCGGCACCCGCTCGGCGACCGCGGCCTGCTGGCCGGCCGGCATGGCCGTGTCCTCGCCCTCCACGACCAGCAGCGGGCACCGGATTCCGTCCACAATGGACCAGTAGTCGCGGCGGCCCCACTCGGCGGCGATCTCGTAGAGGTCCGGCAGGTCGGCGAGCAGGTGGTACCCGTCGTCGCGCTCCTCGACGCACTCGGTGAAGTAGTCGCCCGCCGGGCCGAAGAACTCGCGGACGTGGGCGAGCGATTCGAACGCCGACGGCCAGCTTTCGAAGTAGCCCCGCCAGGTCTCCACGGTGCGGCCGCGCTGGTCGGGCGCGAAATCCTCGCTGACCACGGCGCGCACCAGGTCCGGGTGCGCCGCCGCCGTCGCCCACGCGTGCAGCCCGCCCATGGAGTGCCCGATCAGCACGCTCGGGCCGATCTCGCGCAGCACCTCGGCGACGTCGGCGGCGAACTGCTCCGTGGTCCACGGCCCGGTGCGCGGCGCGCGGCCGTGGCCCCGCGCGTCGAGGCCGTACACCTCGCCGTACGGCTTGAGCCACTGCGCGACCCGCCACCACGTCCGGGCTCGGCCCATCAGCCCGTGCAGCAAGACCACCGACACGCCCGTGCCGGAGTCGCCGCCGAAGTGGATCAGCCCTGGTCGCATCGTGTCTCCCGCCCGTTTGCCAGCCAGCCAATCACATCGCACCGCTTAGGGTGGAACGATGCGCAGCCGCCGCCTCGTCGCCATCGCCCTCGTCGGCGTGCTCGCGCTTTCCGCGTGCAGTACGGACGATCCGCCGCCGATGCATCCCACGGCGGGCGCCGCCGGCGCGGGCGATCCGTACTACCCCGGCGACGGCAACGGCGGTTACGACGCGCTCGATTACCACGTCGGCGTCGGTTACGACCCGGCGAGCGGGCGCCTCGACGGCGACACCACGGTGACGGCGAAGGCCACCCAGGACCTCAGCCGCTTCGACCTCGACCTGCGCGGCCTCGACGTGCAGTCGGTCGAGATCGACGGCGGCCCGGCGAAGTTCAGCCGTGACAAGGCCCTCAAGCTGGTGGTCACGCCGCCTTCGCCGCTGCGCGCGGGAACGACGTTCCACACCCGGGTCCGTTACGGCGGGGACCCGTCGAAGACCGCGCACGAGGGCGCCAGCGAGAACGGCTGGAGCCGCTCGGCGGACGGCGGCGCGTACATGGTGGGCGAGCCGCACTCGGCGGCGTTCTGGTTCCCGGTCAACGAAACCCCGCGTGACAAGGCGACCTTCACCCTTACCGCGCACGTGCCGGCGGGCTGGACGGTGATCTCCAACGGCCGTGAGCAGGGCAGCTCGACGACGGCCGGGAAGACGACCAGCACGTGGACCGAGCCGAACCCGATCGCCAGCTACCTCACCACCATCGCGATCGACAAGTTCACCGTGGAGCGTTCGACGCTGCCGGACGGGACGCCCGTGGTGTCCGCGTACGCGCCGGGCGCCGAGGCCCGCGAAGGCACCGGGAGCCAGCTGCCCGACGTGCTGGCCTTCCTGGCCGGCAAGTTCGGCCCGTACCCGCAGAGCGCCGCCGGCGGGATCTACCTCGACGAGGACATCCACTTCTCGCTGGAGACGCAGACGCGTCCGACGTACGCGAAGTGGGCCGAGCTGCTCACCCTGGTGCACGAGAACGCGCACCAGTGGTTCGGCGATTCGGTTTCGCTGGATTCCTGGTCGGACATCTGCTTGAACGAGTGCTTCGCGTCGTACGCGCAGTGGCTCTGGGCCGAGCGCGAGGGCCAGAACCTGGACGACCGTTACCGCGCGGCCGTCGAAATCACCCACGACAGCACGGACTTCTGGAGCCAGAAGCTCACCGGGATGGGGGCCGGCCACGAGTTCGAAGGCGTGTACGACAAGGGCATCCTCGCCATGCACGCGCTGCGGCGGCGGATGGGCGAGACGGCGTTCGACCGGCTGCTGCACGAGTGGCCCGCCGAGCACCGCCACGGCAACGCGACGTGGGACCAGTTCGAGCAGCTGGTGTCGAAGGTCAGCGGGCAGAACCTGACCGCGTTCGTCGACGACTGGTTCCGCGGCGCGAAACGGCCGGACGACGCCGACCTCTACCCCGGCTCCCTGCGTTCCTGATCGGAGCTGCCGAGCAGCGAGCGGGTCAGCGCGCCACGAGCGTCCTTCATCTCGGCCAGCGCCTCCGTCAGGTCGGCGTCGACGACCGTGACCTGCGGGTCGTCCGGCCGGACGGTGATGGCGCGCAGAGCCGCGCGGCGCAGCAATTCCTTCACGAACGAAGCCGTGACGCCCGCGGTGGCCTCGACGATCGGCGCCAGGTCGGCGGTCACGTTCAACCCGCGGGAGTACAGCTGCAGCAGCGCGGCGCGGCCGGCGGCGTCGGGGAGCGGGATCTCGACGGCCAGGTCCACCCGGCCCGGCCGGTCGGCCAGCGCCTTCTCCAGCTGGCTCGCGCGGTTGGTGGTGAGCAGGAACGTGACGTCGGCGTCGCCGCCCACGCCGTCCATCGCGTCGAGCAGGCTGAACAGCAGCGGGCCGCCGCCCGAGTGGTGGCTGCGGTCCTCGGCGATCAGGTCGACGTCCTCGACCACGACCACGCTCGGCTGGAGCCGGCGCGCGAGAGTGGCCGCCTTGGCGACGAAACGCATCGCCGTGCCGGTCAGGACCACCACCGTGCTGCCGGGCAGCCGCCCCATCAGATACCGGACGGTGTGGGTCTTCCCGGTGCCGGGCGGCCCGTGCAGCAGCAGGCCGCGCTTGAGGTGCTGGCCGGCGGCGAGCAGCCGTGCGCCCTGCTCGGCGATGCCGATGGTGTGCCGCTCGACGGCGTCCAGCACGCCCTCGGGCAGCACCACCTCACCCTCGTCCAGCGCTGGGCGGGGCAGGAAGGTGAGCAGCTCGTTGCCACGGTGCTCGCTGACGCCGAACGCCAGCACCTGGCCGCGCAGCACGTCGTGCTCGACCATCAGCTGCTCGATGCGGTCGCGCGCCGCGGTGGCCGCCGCGCGACTGCCCGAGAGCACCTCCAGCCGGCACTGCATCTGGCCGTACTGGGGATTCGCGCCGCGGACGCCGATCAGCACCCGGGCGCCGTCCGGCGCGACGGTGCCCACCAGGCCGAGCTGCACCACGTCCGCCGCCGCCTCGGGCCCGACCGCCGCCGTGCGGTAGTCGACCGCGCCCAGCTCGTACAGCCCGTGGTTCCGCCCGGCGACCAGCATGCCCACCAGGTCCTCGTGGCCACGCTGCCCGCCGGCGATGCCGAACCAGTCGGTGACCGTGCCGTGCTCGGCGAGGTACGCGTCGACGCCGGCCTGGATGTTCGCGTGCTCCCAGTCCTCGAAGACGCGCGTGACGACCAGCGCCTGCGCCAGCGGCACGCCGAGGTGCCCGGTGACCCGGTCGATCAGCTCGTTGGACTGGCCTCCCGCGACCGAATCGGCGGCGGCTTTGACGAGGCGCTGAAAGTCGCGGGCGAGCTCGTGTTCTTCCCCCATGCCTCCCATGGTGACACGGATCGGACCCCTCAGGCCGGGCCGACTGTCGGGGAGGGTCAGTAGGCTGGGGGCATGGCAGTGGTCAAGATCAACGCAATCGAGGTCCCCGAAGGCGCCGGCCCCGAGCTGGAGAAGCGCTTCGCCGCGCGGCTGCACGCCGTCGACAACCAGGAGGGCTTCCTCGGCTTCGAGCTCCTCCGCCCGATCTCCGGCGAGACGCGCTACTTCGTCTACACGAAGTGGGAGACGGAAGAGGCTTACCAGGCCTGGGCGGCCGGACCGGCGCGCGAGGCCCACGCGGGCGAGCGGGCGAAGCCGGTTTCCTCCGGCGCGAACCTGCTGGAGTTCGAGGTGGTCCAGGCGTCCAAGCCGGGTGAGTGAGGAACTCACCCGCGCGGCCGAGCTGATCCACGGCGCCGGCGCGTTGCTGGTCTGCGCCGGTGCCGGCATGGGCGTGGACTCCGGGCTGCCCGATTTCCGCGGTGGCGAGGGGTTCTGGCGGGCTTACCCGCCGTACGCCCAGCTCGGCCTGCGCTTCGAAGAGCTGGCCGACCCGCGGCACTTCGCCGACGACCCCGAGCTGGCGTGGGGCTTCTACGGGCACCGGCTCGCGCTGTACCGCCGGACCGTGCCGCATCGCGGATTCGAGCTGCTGCGCGCGTGGGGCGAAGCGAAACCCGGCGGCGCGCGCGTGTTCACGTCCAATGTGGACGGCCAGTTCCAGGCGGCCGGCTTCCCGCGCGTCGCCGAGGCGCACGGCTCGATCCACCACCTCCAGTGCGTCGACGGCTGCGCGGATGAGATCTGGCCGGCATCCGATGTGGACATCGACATCGACGAGGCGACCATGCGCGCCCGGCCGCCGCTCCCGTCCTGCCCACGCTGCGGCGGCCTGGCCCGGCCCAACATCCTGATGTTCGGCGACTTCTCCTGGGTGCCGCACCGCAGCGAGGAGCAGCTCGACGAGCTGACCGCGTGGCGGCGGGAGCACCGGGACCTCGTGGTGGTCGAGCTGGGCGCCGGGCAGGCCGTGCCCACCGTCCGCCGGTACGCCGAGCTGGCCAGTGCCGCGAACGGCGCGCTGGTCCGGATCAACCCGCGTGAGCCCGAAGTCCGGCACGGCCGCGGCGTCTCGATCGCGGCCGGGGCGCTGGAGACGTTGCTCAGTCTCGGGTGAGCGGCCGCTTGAGGTGCAGCAACGGGAACGGGCGGCCTTCACCGTCGGTTTCAGACCGGCCCGCGACCACAAACCCTTGCCGCGCACAGAAACCGGCTGCCTGCGGGTTCTGCTCGTTGACGTCCAGGGTCAACGCCGGGTAGCGCGCCAGCGCCGCACGCAACAGTGCCGTGCCGACGCCGCGCCCGCGGAAGTCGTTGTGCACGAAGAGCATGTGCAGCTCGCCGCCGCCGGTGCCGGAGAAGCCGACCGCCTGCCCGTCCACCACGGCCACGGTCAGCTCCACTTCCGGCAGGTAACCCGGGATCAGCGCCGCGTAGTACTCGACGTCTTCGGGCGTCAGGAAGTCGTGCGTGGCCTCGACGGCGCTGCGCCAGATCTCCAGCAGCCTCGGGAATTCCGCCGGTCCTCGAGCGGACCTCAGCTCGACGCTCACGGCAGCCGCACCTGCGCGTACACCGCGCGGTGGTCGGTGCCCGGCACGTCCAGCACGCGGTAGTCCTGCACGGCCGCGCGCTTGTCGACCAGCACGTGGTCCAGGGTCACCAGCGGGACCCGGCCGGCGGGCCAGGTGGGCAGCAGGCCGTCGCCGCGCTGATCGGCCGCGTCCTGGTAGCCGCGGGTCAGGACGGTCTGCAACGCGGCGTGGTCGAGCGTCGCGTTGAAGTCGCCGGCCAGGATCCGCAGGCCGTGCTCGCCGGCGGCGCGCGAGAGGTCCTTGATCTCGGCCTCCCACTGGTCCGCGCCGCTGTCCGGGGACAGCGGGTGCACCGCGACCAGCTCCACCGTCGTGCCCCCGCCGAGGTCGGCCAGCGCGCCGGGCTGCTTCGCGGCGGAATCGCCCGTGTAGTTCTCCTCGGTGAGCGGGAACCGCGAGACGATGCCGGAGCCGTTCGCGCCGGAAGCCGGGTGCAGCACGCGATTCGGCAACAGTGCGAACAGGCCCGCCTGCGTCAGCCCGGCGACCGCGGCCGGCGTCAGCTCGAGCAGGTTGAGCACGTCGATGTGGTTGTCCCGGACCAGGTTCACGATCGCTTGCGGGTCGGCGCGGCCGAGGTAGAGGTTCGACGACATCACGCGCAGCGTCTGACCGGTGACGGCGGGCTGGTCGTCGGCCAGCACCCGCGGGGTGACGAAAACCGCCAGCAGGACGGCCATCGCGAGCGCGATCCCGCCCGTCCACCAGCGGCGCAGCGCGAGCGCCAGCCCGCCGAGCAGCAGGCCGTAGACCACCGCGTACGGCGTGAGGGACAGCAGCGCCAGCGTGTACCAGCCGCCGTCGTAGCCGACCGTGCGCAGGGCCGTGAGCAGCGCAAACGGCACCCCGGCGAGCAGCAGCAGGCCCGTGACCAGCCGGTTTCGCGGCCGGCGCACGCGCACCTCGTTGTCGATCACCATGGCCTTGAGTATGCCGACCCCCGTTCGCCACGGGTGGGGACCGCACCGTTCCTCCACCAGACCTTCACAGCGGCTGACAGCGCGCTGTGCGCGTGCTGACAGCGCCCCCGCCCACAGTGGTACTCAAGCGACAGCAGGAGGAGGCACCAAGAATGTCGCATGCGATCCGGGCCGAGGGCCTGGTCAAGCATTTCGGGGAGACGAAGGCGCTGGACGGGGTGGACCTGGAGGTCCCGTTCGGCAAGGTGGTGGGGGTGCTCGGGCCGAACGGCGCGGGCAAGACGACGGCGGTGCGCATCCTCGCGACACTGCTCAAGCCGGATTCCGGGCACGCCACGGTCGGGGGTTACGACGTGGTCAAGGACCCGGTCCGCGTCCGCGGCCTGATCGGGCTCACCGGGCAGTACGCGTCGGTGGACGAGGACCTGAACGGCACCGAGAACCTGATGCTGATCGGCCGGCTGCTCGACTATTCGAGGGCCGACGCGAGGGCCCGGGCGAAGGAGCTGCTGGAGCGGTTCGAGCTGTCCGACGCGGCGAAACGCCCGGTCCGCACCTACTCCGGCGGCATGCGGCGCCGGATCGACCTGGCGGCGAGCCTGGTCGGCAGGCCCGAGGTGCTCTACCTCGACGAGCCGACCACCGGGCTCGATCCCCACGCCCGCAACGAAGTCTGGGCGGTGGTGCGCAACCTCGTCGCCGAGGGCGCGACCGTGCTGCTCACCACGCAGTACCTCGAAGAGGCCGACCAGCTGGCCGACAAGATCACCGTGATCGACCGCGGGCGCGTGGTCGCCGACGGCCGCGCGGACGAGCTGAAGCGCCGCACCGGCGGCCAGACCCTGCAGGTCCGGCCCACTTCCATGGCCGACCTGGACGCGGTCTTCCGCATCCTGGCCAACCTCACCGGCGTGCGCCCGACGCGCGACGACGACACCGGCCTGCTCACCGCCCCGGTGTCCGACCCGGTGCTGCTGTCCACGCTCGTCCGCAAGCTCGACGAGGCCGGCATCACCTCCGACGAGCTGGCCCTGCGCCTGCCGAGCCTCGACGAGGTGTTCCTGGCGCTGACCGGCCACACCGCCGAAGAGCCCGCTTCGGACCGTTCACTGGAAAGGACCCCGTCGTGACGACCCTGGCACTGGAGCCGCCGCGGCACATCAGCCCGGCGAAGGGGGCGCAGCACGCGCTTTCCCTGGCGTGGCGCGGAATCCTGAAGATCCGCAAGAACCCGGAGCAGCTGGCCGACGTCACGCTGATGCCGATCATCTTCCTGCTCATCTTCACCTACCTGTTCGGCAACGCCCTCGGCGGCTCGATCACGAACTACCTGCAGACGCTGGTGCCGGGCGTGATCGTGATGAACATCCTGCAGGCCAGCCTGAGCGTCGGCGTCCAGCTGAACACCGACGTGAACAAGGGCGTGTTCGACCGCTTCCGCAGCATGCCGATCGCGCGGTCGGCGCCGCTGATCGGGGCGGTGCTGGCGGACATCGTGCGGTACCTGGTCTGCCTGGCCGTGCTGATGATCGTCGCGACGATCATGGGCTACCGGCTTGGCACCGACCCCGGCCAGTTCGTCGTCGCGATCCTGCTGGTGGTGGCGTTCGGCCTGTCCTTCTGCTGGGCCTCGGTGTTCGTCGGGATGCTGATGAAGACCCCGGGTGCCGCGCAGGGCCTGATGTTCGTGTTCGTCATGCCGCTGACCTTCGGCAGCAACGTGTTCGTCTCCACCGCCACGATGCCCGGCTGGCTGGCCGCCTGGGCGGACATCAGCCCGGTGAGCCTGATGGCCAACGCCTTGCGCGGACTGATGAACGGCGGGGCGGTCGCCGGCCCGCTCGGCGGCGCGCTGGCCTGGATGGTCGGCCTGATCCTGGTCTTCTTCCCGCTGGCCACCTGGGCCTACCGCCGGCGGGTGTGAAGGGGGCGGCACGGGGGTGCCGGAGCGGGCGGTCTTCCTGGCGCGGGGGTGCCGGGAAGACCGCCCGCCGCCGTCCGCGGCTCAGGCGTCAGTGTCCACTTCGGACATCAGCCAGGCGATCCCGTCCTCGCGCCGCAGCGCCCGGATCTCCGCGACGATCTCGGCGTACCGCGGCCCCAGCGCCGCCTCCAGCTCGCCGATCAGGGTGACCACCTCGGGGTTGCCGAGGTCGAACCGCCCGCGGACCGCCGCCGACAAGCCGAGCAGCCGGGCGGCGACCTCGCCCCGGCCCTGCTGGAAGCGGATCTGCGCGAGCAGCTCCACCACCCGGGCCAGGTCCGGCATGTCCGATCGCCGGACGACCGACCGGATCACCGCCACCGCACCGGGCTCCGCGAGGTCCGGGTGGTGTTCGGTCAGGTGGATCGCCGCGCTGTAGAGCCCCAGCCACTCCGCCTCGAACTCACTGGGGAACGGCCAGGTCCCGGCCATGGCCTCGATCTCGCGCGTCATGGCCCAGGCCTCGGGCAGCCGCTTCTCGCGCAGCAGGATCTCGGCCCGGCCGAACGACAGGAGCATCAGCAGCTGACGATTCCCCGCCGCGTAACGCTCGGCGGCCTCCAGCTCCCGCCAGGCCCCGGCGTGGTCCCCGGCGCGGGACCGCTCGATGGCCAGCCGCCACCACTGCTGCACCGCGTCGTCGTCGGAGCGCAGTTCCAGTGCCAGCCGCAGCCCCTCGGTGTAGGCCGCGATGGCCCCTTCACGATCGCCGCGCTCCGAAAGGCTGTTCGCGCGGAAGCTCAGCGTCATGGCCAGCCCCCACCGGTCCCCGACCGCAGCGAACCCCGCGTGCGCCTCCTCGCGGGCCTGTTCCGCCGCCTCCAGCTCGCCGAGGTCGCTGAGCAGGAAGCTCTCCGCCCAGCGGCCCGCGGCCCGGCCCCAGTCGTCCGAGGTGTTCAGCGCCCGCTCGATCTCCCGGCGGGCCAGCTCCCGGTGTCCACTGAGGAAAGCGACCATCGGCAGCGCGACGCACAACCACGGGTTCCGGTCCACCGCGCCGGTGCGGACGCAGTCCTCGATCAGGTCCTCGGCACCCTCCAGCTGCTCCGGCCCCATCACCGCCCGCATCATCATCCGGATCAGCCGCAGCCCCGCCGCGGTGTCCGCGGGCAACCGGTCGCCGAAGGCCAGCACCTCGTCCGAGTAGGCCCGCGCCCGCTCGCTCTGGCCGAGAATCGTGAGGTACCAGACCAAACCGAAGAGCAGGCGGCCGGACGAATCGGCGTCGGACATCTCGATCGCGGCACGCAGCGCACCGGTCAGGTTGTCGTTCTCCCGCTCGTAGACGTCGATCGCCTCGAGCTGGGCGGCCGAGCGCAGCATCGGGTCGAGGCGCTCGGCCAGTGCGAGGTAGTACCGCACCATCGAGGCTTGGAGCGCCTCCCGTTCCCCCGCGTCGACGAGCCGCTCGGTCGCGTAGACCCGCAGCGTTTCGAGCATCCGGTACCGCTGCTCGCCGCCGACGTCAATCGTGTCCACAATGGACTTCTCGAGGAGCGAGCCCAGCACGTAGCCGATCTCGCCGGCGGGCAGCTTGTCGTCGGCGCAGACCTGCTCGACGGCGGTCTCGTCGAACGTCGCCGCGAACACCGCGAGCCGCCGGGCGAGCGTCACCTCGGCGTCGGTGAGCAGGTCCCAGCTCCACTCGACGACCGCGCGCAGGGTCCGCTGGCGCGGCAACGCGGTGCGGCTGCCCGAAGTGAGCAGGCGGAACCGGTCGTCGAGGCGCTCGGCGATCCGGGCCACGGGCATGGACCGCAGCCGCGCCGCGGCCAGCTCCAGCGCGAGCGGCATCCCGTCGAGGCGGCGGCAGATCTGGATCACGGCGTCCACTGTGGACTCGTTCAGGGTGAAATCCGGCCGGACGGCGACGGCGCGGTCCAGGAACAGCCGCGCCGAGTCCAGCACCCCGACTTCGCCCGGCGACGCCGATTCCGCCGGCACCTCCAGCGAACCGAGCGGGCACAGCGCCTCCCCGGTGATCGCGAGCGGCTCCCGGCTGGTGGCGAGGATGCGCAGCCCGGGCACGCGGCGCAGCAGATCGTCGGCCAGCTGCGCGGCGACGTCCACCACGTGCTCGCAATTGTCCAGCACCAGCAACGAATCCCCGCCGGTCAGCGCCTCCACGGCATGGTCGAGCAGGTCGACCGGCCGCCGCAGCACCTCGGCCTCGCCGGCGCGGATGTCGCGGACCTCGAGCGCGGTGAGCAACGCGCCCAGCACGTCGTGGGAGTCGCGGACGCCGGCCAGCGGCACGAACCAGACGCGGCCGCGGCCGTGCGCGGGATGCCGCGAGGCCGCCTCGGTCGCCAGCCGCGTCTTGCCCGCGCCGCCCGGCCCGACCAGCGTCACCAGCCGGGATCCGGCCAGCAGCTCGGCCAGCAGCTTGAGCTCGTCGTCACGGCCGACGAAGCTGGTCAGCCGCACCGGCAGCCGGTCCGCGACCGGGGCAGCCGGGGCGAACTCACCGCGCAACGCCTGGAGGTGCACCTCCTGCAGCTCCGCCGACGGGTCGACGCCCAGCTCGTCGGCGAGCGTCGCCCGCAGGGTGGCGTAGACGGCGAGCGCGTCGGCCTGCCGCCCGGCCGCGCACAGCGCCCGGATCCGCAGGCCGGCCAGACGCTCACGCAACGGATGCGCCTCCGCCGCCGTGGTCAGGTCGGCGAGCACGTCGGCATGGCCGCCCAGGCGCAGTTCGGCCTCGAACCGGTCCTCGGTGACCTCTGTACGCAACTCCTCCAGCCGCGTCGCGGGCGCGGGCGCGAAGGGCGCGTCGAGGACGTCGGCCAACGCGTCGCCGTGCCACAGGCCGAGGGCTTCACGCAGCAGCTCGGCCGCGCGGGTGTCGTGGCCCGCGGAAAGCTCGCGCCGCCCTTCGGTCGCCAGGCGTTCGAAGCGGTGTACGTCGACAGCCCGCGCTTCGAGCGCCAGCCGGTAACCGCCGGAGCCGGACTCCAGCTCGGCGCCGGCCGGCCGCAACGCCCGGCGTAGCCGCGAGACCAGCGATTGCAGCGCGTTCGCGGCGTCCGAAGGCGGCTCGTCGCCCCACAGGCCGTCGATCAGCGCCTCCGCGGAAACGGCCCGGCCGGCGTCCAGGGCGAGCCGGGCCAGGAGCATGCGAAGGCGGGCCCCGCCGATGTCGATCGGGGTGCCGTCTTCACCGGCCGCGCGCAGCGGCCCCAGCAGCGCCAGGCGCATGACACCAGCTTTCCAGACCGTCGCCCGGACGGAGCACGAACGGCCGGGCGGGAACCGACGGAAGTGTGGACTTTTACGACAAAAAGCCCGAACCAGCTGAGTGTGGGCCGGGCCGGGAGATAAGTTGCAGCCGGGTTCCACGCAGCAGATGTGCAGACAGGAGCGTCCATGACTTTGCAGCACCGCTGGCGTCGTCCGGCCGTGATGGCCGCGGCCACGCTGGCCGCGCTCAGCCTGACCAGCGGGGTCGCCTCGGCGGGCCAGGACGGCTGGGGCGCGCCGACGCCCGGGTCCGACGGCGCCGGCGACAGCTACTACCCGCAGGACGGCAACGGCGGCTACGACGTCGCCGACTACGACCTCAAGGTCGGCTACGCGCCGGACACCCACCAGCTGACCGGCCTGCAGACCGTCTCCGCCCGGGCCACGCAGTCGCTCAGCTCGTTCGACCTCGACCTGAGGGGCCTCACCGTCGACTCGGTCAAGGTCGACGGGCGCACCGCGGAGTTCAGCCGCACCGGCGACCACGAGCTGGTGATCAAGCCGTCCCGGCCGCTGTTCCGCGGCCAGCAGTTCCGGACCGTGATCGCCTACCACGGGGTGCCGGCGCCGATCCAGGACCCGTCGCTGGGCGCCAACGGCTGGCAGTTCGGCAAGTCCGGCGGCGCGTTCGCCGCGGGCGAGCCGAAGTCGGCCACCACCTGGTACCCGGTCAACGACACCCCGCGCGACAAGGCGACCTTCCACCTCGCCATCACCGTCCCCGACGAGTGGGGTGTGATCGCGAACGGCCGTGAGGTCGGCTCGCACAAGACGGCGAACGGCACCACCCACATGTGGGCCGAGTCGACGCCCGTGGCGCCGTACATGACCACCGTCGCCATCGACAAGTGGACGTTCGACCGGCAGAAGCGCCAGGACGGCACGCCGATCGTCAGCGCCTTCGCGCCCGGCACGCCCGATTCCACCAAGCAGGCCGAGGCGAAGCTGCCGGAGATCCTCGACTTCCTGGAGTCGAAGTTCGGCAAGTACCCGGTCGACGCGGCGGGCGGCATCTTCCTGGCCGAGCCCATCGGGTTCTCGCTGGAGACGCTGAGCCGCCCCATCTACTCGGGCCGCGCGGGCAACGTCGACACGATCGTCCACGAGAACGCGCACCAGTGGTACGGCGACACCGTGGCCGTGGACCACTGGAAGGACGTCTGCCTCAACGAGTGCTTCGCCTCGTACGCGGAGTGGCTGTGGTCGCAGGCCAAGGACGGGGTCGACCTCGACGCCCAGTACCTCGACCAGGTCAAGACGGCGAGCACCGCGTTCTGGAACGGCAAGCTGTACGACATGGGCCCCGGCAACGAGTTCACCTACGTGTACTCGAAGGGCCCGCTCGCGCTGCACGCGCTGTCCAAGTACATGGGGCAGGCCGCGTTCGACCGGGTGCTGAAGACCTGGAACAGCTTGCACCACAACGGAAACGCGAGCATGCAGGAGTTCCAGCACTACGCGGAGTCGGTGTCGCACAAGAACCTGCAGGGGTTCTTCGACGCGTGGATCTACGGCAGCGGCAAGCCCGCCGACCAGTACCTCTACCCGGGTGGCCTCAAGCCCACCGCCTGACCCCGCCGGTTCGTGAAGGCCTCCCTACTCTGGTGGGGAGGCCTTCACGGCGTTCGGAGGGAGAAACACGGATGACGGTGCTGCTGACCGGGTTCGAGCCGTTCGGCGGTTCGGCGACCAACCCGTCCTGGGAGGCGGTCTCCCTGGTGGCCGCGCGGCGCGAGGAGGTGGTGGCCGTGGAGCTGCCGTGCGCCTTCGACGCGTCGCTGCCCGCGCTCCGGGCCGCGATCGAACGGCACCGGCCCGACGTCGTCGTCTGTGTCGGTCAGGCCGGCGGCCGCGCGGACGTGACGCCGGAGCGCGTCGCGATCAACCTCGTCGACGCGCGCATCCCGGACAACGCCGGCGCGCAGCCGGTGGACGTGCCCGTGGTCGAGGGCGGCCCGGCGGCGTACTTCACGTCGCTGCCGGTGAAGGCCGCGGTGGCGGCGATCCGCGCGGCGAACCTGCCCGGCTCGGTTTCGCACACCGCCGGGACGTACGTGTGCAACCAGGTCTTCTACGGCCTGATGCACCTGCTGGCCACGGACTTCCCCGGCCTGCGCGGCGGTTTCGTGCACGTGCCCTCGTCACCGGACCAGGTGCCCGACGGCGGGCCGAGCCTGCCGGTCGAGCAGTCGGCGGCGGCGCTGAACGCGGTGGTCGACACGGTCCTGTCCGTGCGTGAGGACCTCACGGTGTCCGCCGGGACACTGAACTAGGCGACACCCGGCTTGAGCTGTTCGGTGAAGAACCGGACCAGGTCCTCGGGGGTTTCCTTGGCCTTGGCGGCGTCGACGCTCACCAGCATCCCGCACGCGGGCCGGCCGTCGGCTTCGAAGATCAGCAGGCCGGCGAGCTGGCCGATGCCCGCGACGTACCGGCCCTGCATCCCGCCGCCCGACCAGGTGCCGCGGACGATCTTGCTGCCGCCGCCCATCTGCGTCTGCGCGCCGGCTTCGAGCACGTCGAGGCTGAGGCCCTGGTAGTACGTCACGGATTTGCCCGCCCCGGTCCCGGAGCCGAACTCGCAGGTCACGGCGTTCTGCGCGGAGACCGTGCGGGCGAGCACTTCCGCGGGGGCGCACGACGACCGGCTGGCGACGGTGCCCGCGAGCGGGCGGACGCACGGCGTGAACCCCAGGCTGTCCGGGGCGCCGGTCTGCTCGCAGCCACTCGCCACGGCCGGAGTGCCGGAGCCGGCGCCGAGCGTCAGCACCAGCACCACCGCGACGATCGCGACGAGCACCAGCGCCCCGGCCCCGATCAGAATCGGCTTCTTGGCGCTCTTCTTCGGCGGCTGCCACAACTGCACCGGCGACTGCTGGGAAGGCGGCTGAAACGCTTGCGGCGCAACAGGTTGGCTCTGCTGCACGGCGACCGGCTGACTCTGGTGCGGCGCCGGATAGGCGGCCACCGGCTGGCTCTGCCGCGGCGACGGCCAGGCCTGATCCGGCCGGGCCGCGGGCGGGCGGACCGGGGCGAAGGCGGGCACGGTGAGGCTCGGTCCGCCGTCGCCGAGTGGCACGTGGTGCAGCCCGAACGCGACCGCGGTCTCCGGCTGGTCCTGAGTGGTCGGGACGACGCCGAGGGTCGAGCCGAGCAGCCCGGCCAGCAGCGGCATCCGGCTCGGCCCGCCGACCAGGTACACGCCGCCGAGCTGCCCGGGCGCCAGGCCGGCGCGGCGGATCGTGGCGGCCAGCAGCTCCGCGCTGCGCAGCAGGCTCGGCCGCACCAGCGCTTCCAGCTCGGCGCGCGTGACGAGCACATCGCCGAACGGGTCGGGCATCGGCACCTCGGTCTGCTGGTGGCGCGAGAGGCTTTCCTTGGCGTCGCGGACATCCTGCAGCAGCGCGCGGCGACGGCGCCGGTCGCCGGTGTTCTCCGGGCGCAGCAGCTGCTGCCACTGCGCGGGGTCGGCGTGCGAGACCGACCGTCCAACGTGGACCAGCAGCGCCTGGTCGATGTCGAGGCTGCCGAGGTCGGGCAGGCCGTCCTCGGCGAGCACCGAGAAGCCCTGGGTGCCGATGCCGACCACAGCGCAGTCGAACGTCCCGGCGCCGAGGTCGTACACCGCGAGCGGGCCGTTATGCGGGGTCTGGGTACGCAACGTCGCGTAATGGGCGGCCGCGGCGACGGGCTCCGGCACGAGGTGGACGTTCGTGAACCCGGCCCGCGTCGCGGCGTCACGCAGCGTCTGCTGCCGGGCGGCACCCCAGCCCGCGGGATGGGAAATGCGGACCTGCCCCGGCCCACGCGAAAGCTGGCGCTCGGTCTCCTCGCCCATCCGCCGGAGCACGGCGGCGAACGCGTCGGCGACGTCGTAGGTGCGCTCGCCCAGCAGCAGCCGGCCGTCGTCGATCCGGCGCTTGGGGTTCGGCTCGAACCGGCTGGGGTCGAGCCGCGCTCGGCGCTCGGCGTCCTGCCCGACGACCAGCAGCCCGTCGTCACCGGCGTACACCGCGGACGACATGGTGACGGAACCGTCGACCTCGATCGCCCGAGGCCCGCGGCCGAACGCCGAAAGCACGCCGACCGTGCTGGAAGTGCCGAAATCGATCGACAGGACGTCCACTCGCTCCCCTCCCGAAGGCCTCGGGCATCGTCTCACGAACGGGCGACCCTGCGCGGACAAGCCAGGAGGGCGGCTCCCCGATGGGGAACCGCCCTCCTGGTGAACTGATCGGCCGAGACGTCAGTCCGCTTCGGTTTCGTGGTTCTCGTCGTGGCCGACGGCCCCGATCGAGACGGGCGGCGCGTCCGGGACGGACGACGGGCGCTTCTCACCGCGGAAGGTGAAGTGGGCTTCGTCGTCGCGGTCTTCGGGGTTGCCGCTCCAGCCGTCGACGTCGACCAGGATGATCTGGCCGGCTTCGATCTCGCCGAAGAGGATCTTCTCCGAGAGCTGGTCCTCGATCTCCCGCTGGATCGTGCGACGCAGCGGCCGCGCGCCCAGCACCGGGTCGAAGCCGCGCTTGGCCAGGAGTGCCTTGGCCTTCCCGGTCAGCTCGATCTCCATGTCCTTGGCCTTGAGCTGCTTCTCCACCCGCCCGATCATCAGGTCGACCATCTGGATGATCTGGTCCTGGGTGAGCTGGTGGAACACGATGATGTCATCGATCCGGTTCAGGAACTCCGGCCGGAAATGCTTCTTCATTTCCTCGTTGACCTTCTGCTTCATCTTCTCGTAGCGGTTCGACACGTCCGCTCCGGAGGAGAAGCCGAGGCTGACGGACTTGGAGATGTCCGACGTGCCCAGGTTCGAGGTGAAGATCAGCACCGTGTTCTTGAAGTCGACCGTGCGGCCCTGGCCATCGGTGAGCCGGCCGTCTTCCAGCACCTGCAGGAGCGTGTTGTAGATCTCCTGGTGCGCCTTCTCGATCTCGTCGAACAGCACCACCGAGAACGGCTTGCGCCGCACCTTCTCGGTCAGCTGGCCACCCTCTTCGTACCCGACGTAGCCGGGAGGGGCACCGAACAGCCGCGAGGCCGTGTAGCGGTCGTGGAACTCGCCCATGTCGATCTGGATGAGCGCGTCGTCCTCACCGAACAGGAACGCCGCGAGCGCCTTCGACAGCTCGGTCTTGCCGACACCCGACGGCCCGGCGAAGATGAACGACCCCGACGGCCGCTTCGGGTCCTTCAACCCGGCGCGGGTACGGCGGATCGCCTGGGACACGGCCTTGACCGCGTCCTCCTGCCCGATGATGCGCTTGTGGAGCTCCTCCTCCATGCGCAGCAGCCGGGTGGTCTCCTCCTCGGTCAGCTTGAACACCGGGATGCCGGTCCAGTTGGCCAGCACCTCCGCGATCTGCTCGTCGTCGACCTCGGCGACGACGTCGAGGTCGCCGTCCTTCCACTGCTTCTCCCGCTCGCCCTTCTGGCCCAGCAGGGTCTTCTCCTCGTCCCGCAGCCGCGCGGCCCGCTCGAAGTCCTGCGCGTCGATCGCGGACTCCTTGTCCCGGCGCACGTCGGCGATCTTCTCGTCGAACTCGCGCAGGTCCGGCGGCGCGGTCATCCGGCGGATCCGCATCCGGGCGCCGGCCTCGTCGATCAGGTCGATCGCCTTGTCCGGCAGGAACCGGTCGTTGATGTACCGGTCGGCCAGCGTCGCCGCCGCGACCAGCGCCGAATCGGTGATCGAGACGCGGTGGTGCGCCTCGTACCGGTCCCGCAGGCCCTTCAGGATCTCGATCGTGTGCTCGAGCGAGGGCTCGCCGACCTGGATCGGCTGGAACCGGCGCTCCAGCGCGGCGTCCTTCTCGATGTACTTGCGGTACTCCTCGAGCGTGGTCGCGCCGATCGTCTGCAGCTCGCCCCGGGCCAGCATCGGCTTCAGGATCGACGCCGCGTCGATCGCGCCCTCCGCGGCACCCGCGCCGACGAGCGTGTGCAGCTCGTCGATGAACAGGATGATGTCGCCGCGGGTCTTGATCTCCTTGAGCACCTTCTTCAAGCGCTCTTCGAAGTCACCGCGGTACCGGGAGCCGGCGACCAGCGAACCCAGGTCCAGCGTGTAGAGCTGCTTGTCCTTCAGCGTCTCCGGGACCTCGCCCTTGACGATGGACTGCGCCAGCCCCTCCACCACGGCGGTCTTGCCGACGCCGGGCTCACCGATCAGGACCGGGTTGTTCTTGGTGCGCCGCGACAGCACCTGCATGACCCGCTCGATCTCCTTGCCGCGCCCGATGACCGGGTCGAGCTTGCCCTCGCGGGCCAGCACGGTCATGTTGCGGCCGAACTGATCCAGCACCAGCGACGACGACGGCGTGCCCTCGCCGCGGCCGGAGCCGGACTCGGTCGACTTCTCGCCGGTCTGGTAACCCGACAACAGCTGCAGCACCTGCTGGCGCACCCGGTTCAGGTCCGCGCCCAGCTTGACCAGCACCTGCGCGGCGACACCCTCGCCCTCGCGGATCAGGCCCAGCAGGATGTGCTCCGTGCCGATGTAGTTGTGGCCGAGCTGCAGCGCTTCGCGCAGCGACAGCTCCAGCACCTTCTTCGCCCGCGGCGTGAACGGGATATGCCCGCTCGGCGCCTGCTGGCCCTGGCCGATGATCTCCTCGACCTGCTGGCGCACTCCCTCGAGGGCAATGCCCAGCGACTCCAGCGCCTTGGCGGCGACACCCTCACCCTCGTGGATCAGACCCAGGAGGATGTGCTCGGTGCCGATGTAGTTGTGGTTGAGCATCCGGGCCTCTTCTTGGGCCAGGACGACCACCCGCCTCGCGCGGTCGGTGAACCTCTCAAACATGCGCACTCCCTCGACTGCTGCGTCGGCGGCCCGTTTCCTTCGTGGAACGAACCCACGACGGACAGCACCGTGCAGACCACTGTAGTAGCCGCGCGGTCGCGCTGACGTACCACTACTGCTCTCGGTGGTCCTTTCGCACCCGGCCGGTGACCGTCCGGTCACCCCTCATCATCCGGTTGCCCTGCACCTTTACGTCAAGGAGAACGTGCGAACCGCCACCCGGATTCCGCTCGGGGCCCCCTGTCCGCTCACCGCGAACACGCCCTGTGCGCTGCGAGTTCCACCAGTTGGGCACCCGATTGGCGTAGTCGGCGATCGCCTGTAAGGTTAGGCAGGCCTAATGAGGTTGGCGGACAGGAGGGCCGCGGTGAACCAGCAGCGGTCCTTCCGCGATGCCCGCGATGTCGGCGACGGCCTCGCCTCCTCGTTGCTGCGGGTCGGGGGGCTGCAGGAGCGCGGGGAGCTGCGACGCGACGTGCCGGCCGACTGGTTCCGCTGCGCCGACCTGCTCGCGCGGCCGGTGCTGTTCGACGAGTGGCGCGAGGTGCTGTCCTCGTGGCTGATCGGGGAGCACGGCTCGGCGCCTTCGCAGACCGCCGCCAGTTACGTCATGTCCTGGTACCTCCACGTGCCCGCGTACGTCGGCGCGCTGCTGCTGCACCACGAGCGCCGGGTTCCTTCCCTCAAACCGGAACTCCTCGCGTTCGGCCTCGGCGAAGACCGCCCGCACCCGGAGGGGATGGCGGTGCTGGGCGACGCGTTCTACTGCCTGCCCACCGATCCCGGCTCGGCCCGCCCGGAGGCGACAGTGGTGCGTGACGAGCGCGCGCTGGCCGGCGTGCTGCGGGCCCAGTACGTGGCCCACGCCGCCCGATTCGTCCGCGCGTACGCGCCGGGAACCCGGCTCGGCCGCCGCATGCTGTGGGCCGCCGCGACGGACGCGCTCGACAACTCGCTCTGGTGGGCCGGCCGCCAGGGCGGCACCCAGGACGCGGAGGGCGCGGGCGTCGCCGACGCGGCACTGGTGCTCGACGAGCGTCATCGTCCGTTGACCTCGGCCTCGACCCTGCGGCTCACCGACGGCCCGGACGGCCACCGCGAGTGGGCTCGCCGTCGCGAGAGCTGCTGCTTCTCCTACCTGCTGCCCGGCGAAGCCGAGTGCGGAGAGTGCCCGCGGGTCTGCGCCCGCTGAAGGATTAGCCCGGCCGGGTGGACTTCCAGCAGGTCCAGGCCGGATCACCACTCGCGGGGTCCCGCAGGTGCGCGGCCCGGCGGCGAATTGGCGGAATCCGTGCGGAAATGGGGTCCCGGCGGGGAAATGATCGCTGCAATCGACAAGTTGCCGACGGCAAAGCGGTCGGGCACGCCGACTCGTCGAGTACTCGACCGCCGACACCGGGTAAACAATGGCGGCCGATCGGCGCGCCTCGGACCGGCACGTGGGTGATCCGGATATACCGGCCGAACGAGGCGGCGGCGTGAGCACCGGCCGGCACACCGCGGAACCGGACAGGAAACGGACAACAAAAACGGCCGCCGGAGATAACCCGGCGGCCGCTTCGAAGCGTCAGAGCCCCTCAGTTCTTCTTGTGGTAAGCCTCCACGACCTCGGACGGGATGCGTCCGCGATCGGAAACCTGGTAGCCGTTCTTACGCGCCCAAGAGCGAATCGCCTGGTTCTGCTCGCGGTCGACCGTGGCCGGCCGCGCCGCCGCCTTCCCGCCCGCGACCGGACGAAGGGCCGCGCGCTTACGACCACCGGCGCGGCGGGCGTGCTCGACGTACTGGGCGAGCGCGTCGCGCAACTCCTCGGCGTTTTCCGAGGACAAGTCGATCTGGTAGCTCACGCCATCCAAACCGAACTCGAGAGTCTCTTCAGCCTCACTGCCGTCGAGGTCATCGACCAGCGAGACCAGCACCTTCTGTGCCATCTGTTTCCTCCTGCGGGGGCTTACGCGAATGATCTGGGTACGGGGCGAGCCCCGGGACAGAAGTCTTTGACACCTGTATTAATACCCGCTCACCCCGACCTGTGCAAATCTCGATTGAGATAAACCTCAGCGGTTCTGCGCGACGGCTATTCGGGCCGGACGAGCGGGAAGAGGATCGTCTCCCGGATACCGAGCCCGGTCAGCGCCATCAGCAGCCGGTCGACACCCATTCCGACACCGCCGCTCGGGGGCATTCCGTACTCGAGGGCCCGGAGGAAATCCTCGTCGAGAGGCATGGCTTCGCTATCGCCCCCGGCCGCCAGCCGGGACTGTTCGGTCAGCCGCTGGCGTTCCACCACGGGGTCCACCAGTTCGGAGTAACCGGTCGCGAGTTCGAAACCGCGTATGTAGAGGTCCCACTTCTCCGCGACCCCCGCGCGAGTGCGGTGTTGCCTGGTCAGAGGCGAGGTCTCGAGCGGAAAATCACGGACAAAAGTGGGAGCCTGAAGATCGTCGCCGACGAGGTGTTCCCACAGTTCTTCCACGAGTTTGCCGTGACCGAGTTTCGGATCGACCTCGATAGCACGCGCTTCGGCGAACTTGTGCAGCGCCTCGGCCGATGTCTCCGGCGTCACTTCTTCACCGAGCGCGGCCGAGAGCGACTCGTACATCCCGAGCGTCGTCCATTCGCCGGAAAGGTCGTACTCGGTGCCGTCGGCGAGGGTGACGATCTGGGTACCGAGGACGTTCTCCGCGGCCTCCTGGATCAGCTCCCGCGTCATCACGGCATTGGTGTCGTACGTGGCGTAGGCCTCGTAGTACTCCAGCATCGCGAACTCGGGCGAGTGCGAGGAGTCGCTGCCCTCGTTGCGGAAGTTCCGGTTGATCTCGAAAACCTTCTCGATCCCGCCCACCACACAGCGCTTGAGGTACAGCTCGGGCGCGATCCGGAGGTACAGCTCGAGGTCGAACGCATTCGAATGCGTGACGAAAGGCCGAGCCGCGGCGCCGCCGTGCAGGGTCTGCAACATCGGCGTCTCGACCTCGGTGAATCCACGCCGGTGGAACGACTCGCGCAACGAGCGCACGACGCCGGCGCGGGTGCGCACCACATCACGCGCCCGGTCGCGCAGAATCAGGTCGACATAACGCTGCCGGATTCGCGTTTCCTCGGCCAGCTCCTTGTGCGCGACGGGCAGCGGGCGCAAGGCCTTGGACGTGAGCTGCCACTTGTCCGCCATCACGGAAAGCTCACCGCGCTTGGAAGTGATCACCTCGCCCTCGACGAATACGTGGTCACCGAGATCGACATCGGACTTCCACGCCGCGAGCGCCTGCTCGCCGACCTTCGCGAGGCTGATCATCGCCTGCAGTTCCGTGCCCTCACCCTCACGAAGAGTGGCGAAACACAGTTTGCCCGTATTGCGGAGAAACATCACCCTGCCGGTGACGCCGACCGTCTGACCAGTGCCGGTGTCGGCCGGGAGATCCGAATGCGCCGCCCGGATCTCGGCGAGCGAGTGGGTGCGGGGAACCTCGACGGGGTAAGGATCGGCACCCTCCGCGATTATCCGGTCGCGCTTGTCCCGGCGCACCCGCATCTGTTCGGGCAGGTCGTCATCGGGCAGCGCGTCGGACGCGGGGAATTCGGTCATGGCGCATAGCGTACGAAGCCGATGGCCGCCTACGCCAACCGGATTACCCTTCGCGCCGCGGGCCCGGGCCTTTCGAGTATT
The DNA here is from genome assembly GCF_900110575.1 of Amycolatopsis saalfeldensis. Lineage (GTDB taxonomy): Bacteria > Actinomycetota > Actinomycetes > Mycobacteriales > Pseudonocardiaceae > Amycolatopsis > Amycolatopsis saalfeldensis. The sequence goes on along the minus strand of NZ_FOEF01000005.1, from coordinate 32,167 downwards.
ACGCTGAGATCTTGTGACCGAACCCACGCATGACCCGGAACTGCACTCCCGGCGCGCCTCGTCGTTCGGCGAAGAGGCGGCCGCCTACGCCGAGCACCGGCCCGATTACCCGCGGGCCGCGCTGGCCTGGGGCCTCGAAGGCGTCGCGCACCCGGCGAAGGACGGGCTGGACCTGGCGGCGGGCACGGGAAAGCTCACGCAGGGCCTCGTGGAGCTGGGCGTCTCGGTGACGGCGGTGGAGCCGGACCCGGGCATGCTGGCCGAGCTGACCCGGCTGCTGCCGGACGTCACCGCGCTGCTCGGCAAGGCCGAGGAAATCCCGCTGCCCGATGTTTCGGTGGACGCGGTGTTCATCGGCCAGGCACTGCACTGGTTCGACCTGGAGCCCGCGTTCGCCGAAATCGCGCGGGTGCTGCGGCCGGGCGGGATCGTGCAGCCGCTGTGGAATCACGACGACGTGAGCGTGCCGTGGGTCGCCGAGTTCTCCGCCATCGTGCGCAGCGGCGTGAGCCAGGCCTGGGCCAGCGGCGAGCGGACGCTGGACACGCCACCGGGTTTCGCGCCGTTCGAAGAGAACCGGTTCCACCACGCGCAACGGCGGACGGTCGACTCGCTGCTGGCGACGGTCGCCACCCACTCGCACCTGCTGGTGGCCGAGCCGGCGGAGCGCGACCGGATCCTCGCCGCGGCGCGCGCGTACCTGCTCTCGAACCCGGCGACCGGAAACGGCGAGTTCGACCTGCCGTTGCTCACCACCGTGTTCCGCGCCCGGCGGCTCTGACCCCGGCGACGAAGGTCACCCGCCGCGCGGCCCGGGCGGTGCTAATTTCATCAGTGACGCCTCGGCGTCCCGGACGAGAGCGTCGTACCCGGTCAGGACAAGACGACGCAGTGCCCCTGAAAAGTCACTGCGAAGGGCTCCGCTCATGTCCTGGCTCGTGCTCATCGTCTCCGGCGTACTCGAAACCGTTTGGGCTGCCGCACTCGGCGCGGCGAAGGGTTTCAGCCGCCCCATCCCGATCATCACCTTCGGCGTCGCGCTGCTGCTCAGCATGAGCGGTCTCGCGTACGCGCTGCGCACCATTCCGCTCGGCACCGGTTACGCGGTGTGGGTCGGGATCGGCGCGGTGGGGACCGCCGTCTACGGCATCGTGGCCCAGCACGACCCGGCGTCGTTCGGCCGGATCGCCTGCCTGGTCCTGATCGTCGCCGGGGTGGTCGGGCTGAAGGTGCTGCACTAGGGGCTGCATTGGGGCTGCGCTGAAGGCTCAACGCACGTTGCGCTCGTACACCAGCCGCAGGCCCATCAGGGTCAGGTCCGGCACGTGCTCCTTGATCGTCTCCGACTCGCCGAGCACCAGCGGCGCCAGCCCGCCGGTCGCGATCACCGCGACCGGCCGGGCGCCGTCCGGCTCCAGCTCGCGCACGATCCGGCGGACGAGCCCGTCGACCTGGCCCGCGAAGCCGTAGAGGATGCCGGATTGCAGGCACTCCACGGTGTTCTTGCCGATCACCGACCGCGGCGGCACCAGCTCCACCTTGCGCAACGCCGCGGCGCGCGCGGCCAGCGCGTCCACCGAGATCTCGATCCCGGGCGCGAACGCGCCGCCGAGGAACTCCCCCTTGGCGGAGATCGCGTCGACGTTCGTGGACGTGCCGAAGTCGACCACCACACAGGCGGTGGCGTGCAGGTGGTGGGCGGCGAGGGTGTTCACCAGCCGATCCGCGCCGACCTCCTTGGGGTTGTCGACGAGCAGGGGCACGCCCGTGCGCACCCCCGGCTCGACGACGATCTTCGGCAGCCGCGCGTAATAGCGGCCCAGCATCACGCGCAGTTCGCGCAGCACCGCCGGGACCGTGGACAGCGCACTGATGCCCGTGACCGCGTCGGCGTGCGCGCCGAGCAGGCCGCGCATGGTGAGCGCGAGCTCGTCGGCGGTGATGCGCGCGTCGGTGCGCATGCGCCAGTCGCCGACGAGCTGCTGCCCCTCGTACAGGCCGAGCACGATGTTGGTGTTGCCGACGTCGACGGTGAGCAGCACGCGTTTTCCTTTACTGCTTTCCCGCCGGTGGCGGTGGGGTTGATTCAGCTTTCCGCGTGCAGCAGCGCGTCCAGGCGGCGCGCGTCGGCCGTCTCCGCCACCGGGAACGCGATGATGTCCTCGTCCGGCAGCAGGACGGTGCCCGACAGCAGCCCCGAGCCCTCCGGCACGTGCGCCGGGTCCGCGCCGCGTTCGACGATCCGGTTGTCCTCGGAGACGAACACCACCCGCGGCTCGTACTCGAGCGCCTCGGCGTTGTCCATCTGCCCGTAGGCGATGAGGATGACGATGTCGCCCGGGTGCACCAGGTGCGCGGCGGCACCGTTGATGCCGAGCACGCCGCTGCCCCGCTCGCCCTTGATCACGTACGTCTCGAGGCGGGCCCCGTTGGTGACGTCCACAATGGACACCTGCTCGCCCGGCAGCAGGTCGGCGGCCTCCATCAGGTCCTCGTCGACGGTCACCGACCCCACGTAGTGCAGATCCGCCTGGGTCACCGTGGCCCGGTGGATCTTGGATTTCAGCATCGTGCGGTACATCGTGGACTCTCCCTTATTCCCCTGCGTCCAGCTCCACGCTCGGATGCTCCACCGCGTTTCCGAGCAGCAGTCCCACGTTGTCGATCAGCCGGGTGCTCCCCACCCGGGCGGCGATCAACAGCCGTGCCTCACCGTCGACGGGCGCCGGCCCGAGATCGGTTCCCCTCAATTCCAGGTAGTCCACCGCCACCTGGGGACGCGCGGCCAGAGTCCGGCGGGCCACGTCCAAAACCGCTTCCGCCCCGTCGCGCCCGACGTGCGCCCCCGCGGACAGCGCCGCGGACAGCACCACGGCGTCCTCCCGCTGCTCCGGCGTCAGGTAGACGTTGCGTGAAGAAAGCGCGAGCCCGTCCCGCTCGCGCACCGTCGGCACCCCGATCACGTGGGTGCCGATGTTCAGGTCCCGCACCATCCGCTTCACCAGCACGAGCTGCTGGTAATCCTTCTCCCCGAAGAACGCGTAGTCCGGGCGAAGCAGGTTGAGCAGCTTCGCCACGACGGTCAGCACGCCCGAGAAGTGGCCGGGCCGCGCGGCGCCCTCCAGCTCGTCGCCGAGCGGGCCGGGGTGCACGGTGACGGCCGCGCCCTCGGTGTAGAGGTCCGACGCCTTGGGTGTGAAGGCCAGCTCGACGCCGGCTTCGGCCAGGGTGGCGAGGTCGACGTCCAGCGGGCGCGGGTAGGCCTCGAAGTCCTCGCCCTCGCCGAACTGCAGCGGGTTCACGAAGATCGACGCGGCGACGATCGTGTTCGGCACCCGCTTCGCGCGGCGCAGCAGCTCGCGGTGCCCGTCGTGCAGGGCGCCCATGGTGGGCACGAGCGCGACCTTGCGGCCGACCGCGCGCAGCGCGTGGCTCACCTGGCTGATGTGCTCGGGCGGCTGGAATGTGTTCAACGTGCCGCGCTGGAACTTCGGTGTGGTCACGGGTTCTGTCCTTCGGCGGGGTCGTCGAGAAGTTCGGTGAGCTCGGTGGCGGCCGCCGGGTCGAGCTGTCCGGCGGCCCGGGACCGCTCCGCCGTGCGCCGGGCCAGTGCCCGGTAGGCGGGGGCGATCTCCGGCGACGCCTCCGTCAGCACCGCGAGGTGCTTGCGGACGGTGCCGAGGTCACCACGCGCGACCGGACCGGTGAAGGCCCGGTCGCCGTGTCGGAGGACATTATCCAGTGCCGCCGAAAGCAGCGGTGCGACGAGTCGTTCCGCTTGCCCGATTCCGGCCTTGCGGAGCAGTTCCGTGCAATCCGCGACCAGCGTCATCAGGTGGTTCGAGCCGTGGGCCAGCGCCGCGTGGTAGAGCGCGCGGGACTCCTCGGGGATGCGCACCGGCTCGGCGCCCATCTCGACGGCGAGCGCCTCGCCGACGTTCCACGCCGCCTCGTCCTCGGCCGTCGCGGTGACGCCGATGCTGGCGGTGGCCAGCCGTTCCAGGTCCTCGGCGCGGCCGGTGAACGTCATCACCGGGTGCAGCGCCAGCGGCAGCGCGCCGGCCTCGGCGGCGGGCGCGAGGACGTCCACGCCGTGGGCGCCGGAGGTGTGCACGACGATCTGGCCCGCCCGCAGCGACTCCGTGGCCACCAGGCCGCGCAGCATGCCCGCGAGCGCGTCGTCGGGCAGCGCCAGCAGCACCAGGTCCGCGCGCCGGACGACCTCGTCGGGCGGCAGCAGGGGGACGTCGGGGAGCAGGCGCTCGGCCCGGGCGACGGACGCCGCGGACAGCCCCGACGCGGCGACCACGGTGTGGCCCGCGCGGGCCAGCGCCGCGCCGAGCACGCTGCCGACCCGGCCGGTCGACACCACGCCCACGGCGAGGCGGGCGGGCCGGTTCACGGGCCCACTTCGCTGACGCTCGGCGTGGCTGGTCCATCCGCCGGCTCGATCATGGCGTGCGCCTGTGGACGCTCATGGCTCGCTGACTCCCTTGGCTCGTTCCAGTCCCGCTCTTACGGCGCGGGTACCAGACGACGGCGCGAGAGTAGCCCCGATCCGCCCGGCGGACAGAGTTGAAGGTGACCAGCTTCACCCAGTGGGGTCCGTCGCCAGACGGACGGCCTCGGCGCGCGCCGACCTCAGCGTCCGCAGCAGCTCGTCCTGACGCCGGCGGTCGTCGTCGGTCCGCAGTCGCTGCCGGCGCAGGAAGGCCAGCTCGGTGACGCTCGCCTGGTACTGGCCGACGGCCTTCGCCGCGGCCTTGCCGGACTCGCGGCGGGCCTGGCGCCGCCACGCCCGCCGTCCGGACAGACTGCCCAGCAGCTCGACCTCCGACGGCGCGATCCACCTCGCCGCGGCCATCCTCGGCAGCGCGGCGGCGACGATCCGCTGTTCCCGGCGGCGCTGCAGCACGATCACGTAGAAGACGCCGATGAACAGCGGCACCATGATCAGGAAGTAGACGGTCAGGAACGCCTTGGAGCCGCCGAGGATCGCCGAGCTGTTCCACAGCGCGTGCAGGCACACGGCCACGACGTAACCGCCGAGCGGCGCGAGGATCCGCACCGCCTTCTGCCTGGTCCGCGCCGCCACACCGAACCCGATGCCCGTCATCACGCCGAACAGCGGGTGCGTGAACGGCGAAAGCACCCCGCGCAGGAAGAAGGCGGCGAGGACGCCGGCGTTGGCGCCGTTGCCGAAGCCGTAATCCGCGAACGCGCGGCCGAAGTAGTAGATGTTCTCGGTGAACGCGAAACCGGCGGCGCTGAAGCCCGCGTACACGATGCCGTCGACGATCCCGTCGAACTCGGAACTGCGGCGCCAGAAGATGAACAGGACAAAAGCGCCCTTCACCGCTTCCTCGACGAGAGGCGCGGAAACGAGCGCGCTGACTTTGCTGCCGGCGCCGCTGCCGAGCAGCATGTCGCCCACGGCTTCGGCGCCACTGTTGATGAGCAGCGCGGTGATCGTCGCAACGCACGCACCCCACGCGAAGGCGGCCAGAAGCAGCTTCGCGGGCTCCGGCTCCCACCGGTCCACCCACAGGAATCCCGCGACGACCACCCCGACCGGCACCAGCGCCGCGACCACCCCGATGGCCACCGCGAGCCAGCCGACCCGCGCCGTCGCCAGGCCGAACAGGAACAGGCCGCAGAGGGCCACCACGAGCAGCCCGAGCACGGGCAGCAGGACGGTGACCCGGCGGGGCAGCCGGCTCCGGACGGCGCCCGGTGCGCTGGAGAGGGATCCGCTCACGGGCAGTCACCCTACGGGGGCGGGGAGGTGCTGTCGTGCCTGGTCGCCCAACTGTCGGAATCGCCTTGTCAGCACCGAAAAAACCACCGGCCGACCGGGCAGTCGTGAAACTGCCCGGTCGCCCGGTGTAGGCGATCAGCCGAGAACGGCGTCAGTCTTCCGCTCGGCGACGACGCCGCGGGCTCGGGGCGTCGGCTCCGTTGGCGGCCAGCAACTCCGTCACGGAGCGGCCCGCGGTGTGGGAACCGCTCTGCGGAGCGTCCTCCGCGGAACGGCGGCCACGGGCCGGCCTCGGCTCCTGCGGCTCGGGCTTGGCCTCGCGGTGGCTCGGCGAAGACCCCATGCCCTCCCACGACGGCGGCTCGCCGTCCGCGCGGCGACGGCGGCCGCCACCGGTGGGCTCGGGCGTCGGCGTGGACTCGTCGTCGGAGCGGCGGCGACGGCCACCGCCCTTGTTCGCGACGCTGCTGCGGACGGCCTCCGGGAGCGTCGGGTTCACCGACGACTCGGCCGGCTCCTCGTCCGACGAGCGGTGCGCACCGTGCCGCGACGTGGGCGCCGGGGTCGGCTCGGACGAAAGCGGCGAAAGGTCCGCGCGCGAGAACTGCTCCAGCCGCGAAGGCTTGCGCGGCGCGGGGTCCGGCACGTGCACCGGTGTGTCGAGCGACGGCAGGTCCGTACGCGGCTTCGGCGGGTTGTCCGGCTTCGCCGACGGACGCGGCCGCTCCGCGAAATCGTCCCGCTTCTGGAACGCGGCGCTGAGGTTCTCACCCGGCTTGCGGCCACCGTCCCAAGCGGGCTTCCAGGTGGCCGTGGCCTCACCGGCGGCAGGCGACACCCGCGGCAGGTCCGGCCGCGACACCTCGGAACGCGAAACGGGCGGCTCGACCCGGCGCATGCTCGGCTGCGACGCCTCGCCACGCTGCTCCACCCGCCGCATCCCGGACTGCGACGCTTCGGCCGAGCGTGGCTCCACCCAGCGCATGTCCGACTGCGACGCCTCGCCACGCTGCTCCACCCGCCGCATCCCGGACTGGGATGCCTCGGACGGACGAGCCTCGACGCGTCGCATCTCCGGCTGGGACATCTCCGCGCGATAAGCCGGACGCATCGCGGGCCGGGACTCCTCGGCGGGCCGCTCCTCTTGACGCGGCTGCGGGCGCGGCACGTGCCGCGTCGCCTCGGCGGACGAGGACTCGGGCTTCGCGACCGGCGCGACAGTGCGGGTCGGCTGTGACTCGGAGGCCTCCCGGCGCGAGGCCTCGGCCCGCAACTCGGCGGCCTTGACCGCCCGCGCGGCGGCCGACTCCTGCGGTTCCGGCTGCGGGCGGTTGCCCGGCTTCGGCCGCGAGATCTGCTGCGTGCGCTGGGTGTTGACGGTGGACGGCGGCTTGCCGTTCGGCCCCTGCTGGCCGCCGGGGCCGTGCGGGCCCGCGCCGTTCGACGGCTTGCGCCGGCGCTCGACGGCCGCGGAGTCGAGCACGCGGTCCATCAGCTCGGTCGGCCGCTCGTTGACCTCGACCGCCGGCTTCTTCGGCGCCATCAGCTGGGCCGGCTTCTTGCCGTTGCCGTTCTTGGTCTCCGAACCCGCGGAGACGAGCCGCTGCTCGTCGTTCAGCGCGCGCATGCGCGTGGCCTGCGCGGTCAGCGCGACCCGCTCGAGCAGCACCTCGCCGCCGAACAGCGACTGCAGGCTGTCCCGCAGCGCGGACACCTCGGCGCGCAGAGCTTCGAGCTCCTCGCGCGAATGGGCCTGTGCGGCCTCCCTCGTTTCGGCTTCGATCTCCAGCTCGTACTCACGCCGAGCCGCGATCTCGCGTTCCAGTTCCAACTCGTATACCGCCTGCGCCTCGGCGACCGTGTCCTCGCTGTGTGCCGCGTGCTTGCGATACCTCACGGCCAGGAAGGCGCCGATCAGGGCGGCCCAGAGGGCGGCGACGATGCCCAGCCGGAGGAACCGGAGGTCGTTGCTGAGCACCAGTGCGAGAGTGGCTCCGATGACGAGGAGGAATCCGACAACAAGCCACGGCCTACCCAGAAGGCGGCCGCGCGAGTCGTCACCCACGCCGGTCATGCCTGACACCGTACCTTCCAGTGACCCGAACGAGACCTAGTCGGTACTTCGAGCGGCCGATTTCGATCGCTAACCGGTCGTCCCGCGAGTGCCGCCCCGATCGCTCTCCGAGGGGGTCCGGCAGCAGTGCTCCAGCCACAAAGCCGCAGCTACCAGCAGCGCGGAGCACACCACGCCGGCCACCGCCGAGCGGCTGTCCGAGACGGCCGCGACGAGTTCGTCACGTCGCGGAAAAACATAGGCGAACGCGGCCACCCAGGCCCCCGTCATGAAGGCCCCGGCCAACGAGGACGCCTTGGCGAGCGCTACCGAGCGTGCAATCCCGATCGCTCCGACCACTCGTCCGCCACGGATTCTCGACCGGATCGAGTAAGCCAGGATCACCTCGATCACAGCGAGTACCGCGAAGGTGACCCCGGCCAGCAGCGGGAGCTGCGGCAGGTCGCCGTACGCGAACTGGAACACCACGTAGATCAGGACGAGGCCGAGTACCGCGGCCACCACCAGGTCGCGGGGCCGGGTGAAGTGCATGGCCCCACCGTACCGAGGGGCCCTGGGCATGCGGTTTGGCGCGCCGTCGCCCGAATCGGGAGTCCGGCGTCAGGCCAGCGAGAGGTCCGGCCGCCGGACGACCCCCGCGCGATCGGACTCCGGCCGCAGCGCCAGCAGGTCCGCCAGGGGCCCGTGGCCGGGCAGGACCGCCGCCGGCTCGATCTCCAGCCAGGGGACGAGGACGCTCGCACGGTCCGGGGTGCCCGGGTGCGGCAGGAGCAGTTCGGGATCGTCCGAGCGGACGCCGTCGACTGTCACTATGTCGACATCCAGCGTGCGCGGGCCCCAGCGTTGCTCGCGCACCCGGCCGGCGGCCCGTTCGGCTGCCTGCCCGGCGCGCAGCCAGGCCCAGTGGTCACGCGCGGGGTCGTCGACGACGCAGACGGCGTTCAGGAAGTCCGGCTGCTCCTCGACCCCCCACGGCTTCGTCTCGTAGACGCCGGACACCGCGACCAGCCACGGCCGCACGGCGTCGACCGCGCCGCGCAGGTACCCGAGGCGGTCGCCGAGGTTCGAGCCGAGCGAGAGGACGGCGCGGCTCACCGCTCCCGCCGGACGGTGACGGCGACGTCGTCGAAAGTCAGCGGGATCGGCGCGGACGGTTTGTGCACGGTGACCTCCACGGCGTTCGGCCGGGCGTCGAGCAGCACCCCGTCGGCGATCCGGCCCGCGACGCTCTCGATCAGGTCGTACGGCTCGCCCGCGACGATGCCCGCCGCCAGCTCCGCCAGCTCGCCGTAGTGCAGGGTCTTGGTCAGGTCGTCGGAGGCCGCGGCCGGGCCGAGGTCGAGCCACACGGTGATGTCGACGACGAACTCCTGCCCGTCGCGCTTCTCGTGCTCGAAGACGCCGTGGCGGCCGAACACCCGCAGCCCGGTGAGTGTGATGCGGTCAGCCATCGGCCCGTCCTCGTGACCAGGCGGCCGCGACGGCGACCGCGTCGAGCGAAGCACCCACCTCGTGCACGCGCACCCCCCAAGCACCCGCCGCGGCGGCAAGCGTCGAAAGGGCGGCAGTGGCGTCCTCCCGGCCGGACGGCGGCCGTGGCTCGCCGTCCTTTCCGGACAGCAGACGGCCGAGGAACCGCTTGCGCGAAGCACCGACGAGCACCGGGAAACCCAGCTCCAGCAAGGAGTCCAGCCCGTGCAGCAGCGCCCAGTCGTGCTCGGCCTGCTTGGCGAAGCCGAGACCGGGGTCGAGCACGATGGCGTCCGGCTTCACCCCGGCCGCGAGGGCTTCGTCCACTCGGGACAGCAGCTCGGCCCGCACCTCGGCGACGACGTCGGTGTAGCTGGCGAGCGCGTTCATGTCCTTGCTGTGCCCGCGCCAGTGCATCAGCACCCACGGTGCCCCGCTGTCCGCGGCGACGTGCGCCATGCCCGGGTCGGCGAGGCCGCCGGAGACGTCGTTGATCACCCGCGCGCCGGCCTCCAGCGCGGCCGCCGCGACCGCGGCCCGGGTGGTGTCGACGGACAGCGCCACGCCCTCACCGGCCAGCTGCCGGATCACCGGCAGCACCCGCGCGACCTCCGTCTCGGCGTCGACGCGCAACGCGCCGGGCCGGGTGGACTCGCCGCCGACGTCGATCAGGTCCGCGCCGCGCGCCCACATCCGGCGGGCGTGGTCGAGCGCCTGGTCCGTGTCGAGGTAACGGCCACCGTCCGAAAACGAATCGGGGGTCACGTTGAGGACCCCCATCACCGCGCACCGCCCCGGCGCGGGCAGCGAGCTCACCTTCGCCCCTTGATCAGCTCGATCGCCTCGGCCCGCGAGGACGCGGACGTCCGCAACAGCCCCCGTACGGCCGAAGTGGTGGTGCGCGCGCCCGGTTTGCGGATCCCGCGCATCGACATGCAGAGGTGCTCGGCCTCCATCACCACGATCACCCCGCGCGGCTCCAGCTTCCGCACCAGCGCGTCCGCCACCTGCGACGTCAGCCGCTCCTGGACCTGCGGCCGCTTCGCGTAGAGGTCGACCAGCCGGGCCAGCTTGGACAGCCCGGTGACCTTGCCGTTGGCGTTCGGGATGTAGCCGACGTGCGCGACCCCGTGGAAGGAGAGCAGGTGGTGCTCGCAGGTCGAGAACATCGGGATGTCGGTGACGAGCACGAGCTCCTCATGGGACTCGTCGAACGTCTTGTCCAGCACCTCGGCCGGGTCGAGGTACAGCCCGCTGAACATCTCCCGGTAAGCGCGAGCGACCCGGGCCGGGGTGTCCTTGAGGCCATCCCGGTCCGGGTCTTCGCCGCAGGCGAGCAAGAGCTCGCGGACGGCGTTCTCCGCCCGGTCCTGATCGAAGACCGGGCGGGCCACGCCGTTGTTACTGCTTGTCTGGTCCGTCCACGTCACGCCGTTGCTGCCCCTCGTCCGGCTGCTGGCCGTTCGCCCCATCGGCGAACCAGCCCTGCTCAGACGGACGGTCTTCGGCGGGACGCCAGGACTGCTGGCCGGGGTTGCCGCCCGGCGACGTCGCCGGGGTCCACCCCGGGGGCGCACCGTAGTTCGGCGGCCCGCTCTGCGCACCACCCGGGCCACCCGGGTAGTAGCCGCCTGCCGGACCGCCCGGCTGCTGACCACCATACGACTGGGGCCGGTAACCGGTGCCGTTCGGCCCACCGTTCGGACGGCCGCCGTTGGGGTGCGCGCCCGGTTGCGGCGGCGCGTACGGGTTGGCGTTCGGGTCCGGGGCCGGGTACGGCGGCCCGCCGGGCAGGTCGCCGGCTCCGGGCGCGGTGCCGACCGGGGTCGGCTCGGGCTGGCGGACCGGCTTGTTCTCCTTCTCCGGCGGAGGCCACGGCTCGCCGCGCTCCATCGCCAGCTCGCCCGGGGTCTTGATCGGCGGCTTGTCCGACGGCGTCCGCTCACCGAACTCGTTGAACACGGTGATGTGCGGGCGCTTCTCGACCGTCGCGAAGATCCGCTCCAGGTCCTTGCGGGTCAGCGTCTCCTTCTCCAGGAGCTCGATGACCAGCTCGTCGAGCACGTCGCGGTAGGTGTTGAGCACGTGCCACGCCTCGGTGTGCGCGGTCTCGATGAGCTTGCGCACCTCCTCGTCGATCTCGTGCGCCACCTCGAGCGAGTAGTCGGCCTGGCGGCCGGCCGAGCGGCCCAGGAACGGGTCGCCCTGCTCCTGGCCGTACTTGACCGCGCCGAGCCGCGCGCTCATGCCGTACTCGGTGACCATCGAGCGCGCGATCTTCGTCGCCTGCTCGATGTCGGCCGACGCGCCGGTGGTGGGCTCGTGGAAGACCAGCTCTTCAGCCGTGCGCCCGCCCATGGCGAACACCAGCCGGCCGATCATCTCCGAGCGGGTCATCAGCTCCTTGTCGTCCTCGGGGACGAGCAGGGCGTGCCCACCGGTGCGACCGCGCGGCAGGATCGTCAGCTTGTAGACCGGCTCGATGTCCGGCATCGCCCACGCGGCGAGCGCGTGCCCGCCCTCGTGGTAGGCCGTGATCTTCTTCTCCTTCTCGGAGATGATCCGGCTCTTGCGGGCGGGCCCGCCGACCACGCGGTCGACCGACTCCTCCAGCTCGACGTCGCCGATCACGTGCCCGTTCTTGCGGGCGGTGAGCAGCGCGGCCTCGTTCAGCACGTTGGCCAGGTCGGCGCCGGACATGCCGACGGTCCGCTTGGCCAGGCTGCCCAGGTCGGTGCCCTGCGCGATCGGCTTGCCCTTGGCGTGCACCTCGAGGATCGCGCGGCGGCCGCGCATGTCGGGTGCCGACACCGGGATCTGCCGGTCGAACCGGCCCGGGCGCAGCAGCGCCGGGTCCAGGATGTCGGGCCGGTTGGTGGCCGCGATCAGGATGATGCCGCCGCGGGCGTCGAAGCCGTCCATCTCGACCAGCAGCTGGTTCAGCGTCTGCTCGCGCTCGTCGTGCCCGCCGCCGAGGCCGGCGCCGCGCTGGCGGCCGACCGCGTCGATCTCGTCGACGAAGATGATGCACGGCGCGTTCTGCTTGGCCTGCTCGAACAGGTCACGCACTCGCGAGGCACCGACACCGACGAACATCTCGACGAAGTCCGAGCCGGAGATCGTGTAGAACGGCACTCCCGCTTCACCGGCGACGGCTCGCGCGAGCAGCGTTTTACCGGTGCCTGGCGGCCCGTACAGGAGCACGCCCTTCGGGATCTTCGCGCCGAGCGCCTGATATCGCGCCGGGTTCTGCAGGAAGTCCTTGATCTCGTACAGCTCTTCGACAGCCTCGTCCGCACCCGCGACATCGCCGAAGGTGGTCTTGGGCATGTCCTTGTTCAGCTGTTTCGCCTTGGACTTGCCGAAGTTGAGGACGCGGTTGCCGCCGCCCTGCGCGTTGTTCATCATCCACATCAGCAGGCCGAGGACCAGCGCCAGCGGGATCGCGAAGATGAGGATCTGCGTCAGGATGCTCTGCTGCGTGACCTTGGTGGTGAACTTGATCGGCTGACCGCCGTTGTTCGCCGCCAGGATCTTGTCGTAGATCTCCTGCGAAGCGTTCGCCGGGTACTGCGCGACGATCTGGTCGGTCTGCGTCCCGTCGACGTCGATCTTCTGCGTGAGCAGCAGTTTGACCTGCTGCTCCTTGTCCTCGAGGCTTGCTTCCTTGACGTGGTTCTGCTTGATCTGCTGATCAGCCACTGAGATGGGAGCCTGGGTGTATCCACGATCGCTGTCGAAGATCGTGTTGTAGGCGAACAACGCCAGCAACCCCGCGACGATCCACAGCAGTGGGTTCCTGAGCACGCTCTTCCGGTTCATACGACTCGGCCCTGGTGGCCTCGACCCTCCCTGGTTGGGCGGCTCCTGTGATACCCGCCATCACGATCTTGACAACCCATGGTGCTCCCGCACCGGTTACATCAGGGTACCGTCCGGGCGGACGCTGGACCCCGATGAGCCTCACGCAGGTCAACGGGCGATACCGCACCAGGGTTCCCGGATCGTTCCGGACCCGGTCACCCTAGCGTGTGTCAACCGCCACAGACGCCACCATCTCACCAAGCCGCGTACGCAGTGTTTTGGGATCCGCCGGAGCCACCGTCACCCATTCACGGCCGTCCGAACCCGCACGTGAGAGGCTCAGGTAACGCCCGGTGGCGGTGTCGAACCAGCCGAGCACGCGGGACCGCTGCCGGCTCCCGAGCGACGACCGGCTGTTCGCTGCCAGCTGACCGCCGCGTTGCCGGGGCTGGCCCGAGATCAGCCCGTACGTCTCCTTCGGGTCGACCGTCACGCGCTCGCTTAGTGACTGACGCCTCCCCCGGCGCCCCTTCTCCTCGGCCTCGGCGGGCCCGCTCGAAGCCGAGACGGGCACGCGGATCGGGCGCGTGTTCAGCGCCTCGTCGAGCGGGAGTGTGACGGAGGCCTCGCTGCCGCGGGGTCCCGCCGGCAGCAGGTCGATCACCGCGGACGCCAAACCGTCCGACGGGACGCCGCGCAGCCAGATGCCGTCGCCGTCCTGGATCGCCACCACGCCGGTGCGGTCGTCGCCCGCGGCGAGGATCGCGATGGGGTGGGCCTGGAACTGCGGGATGTGCACCGCGTCGATCGACACCGGGCCGCGGGCGAGCAGGCCGAGCCAGTCGTCGAGGCGCGGCTCGACGTAACCGCGGGAATCGCGGACGCCGCGCGCCTTCAGCTCGACGTCGACCCGGTGCCGCAGCGAGACTCGCTCGTCTTCGGTGGCGCCGTGCGACCGCACCCGCAGCGGGTACGGCAGCTCGCCCAGCTTCATGGACTCCCAGAGGAAGTCGAACGCCAGCGGGGTGAAGAACTCTTGCTGCATGCGGTGCTGCTCACTCTCCAGGATCGAACTCTGGCTCAGCGTAGCGCGGAGGGCCTGGCCCGGGTCAACGCTTTCCACGTGAACAGGGACCGGCCCGTCCGCGGGCCGGACCGTCAGAAGGCGGCGGTGCTCGCCTGTGCCGCGCCGGAGAGCATCTCGCCGAGACGGTGGCGCAATGTGGCGGCGTCGGCCGGGGCGATGGTGATCCAGTCACGCCCGTCGCGGCCGCTGGTGGCCTGCGTGAAGTACCGCCCGCTCTCGGTGTCGAACCAGCTGAGCACCGGGGAGCGGCTCCGGCCGCCCATGCGGTTGCGGGCGTTGGCGCCGACCTGGCCGCCGCGCAGCCGGGGCTGGGCGTGCAGCCGCGCGAGGGCCTTGCGGTCCTCGTCCACGCTGGCCCGGCCCGACGCGTCCACCTGGTTGCCGCGCCGCTGCATGAAGTCGACGCCCGAGGCGCCCACGAGCTGTTCCAACGGCACCGTGATCGACTTCTCCGTGCCGCGCGGAGCGCCCGGCAGCAGCGAAACGATCGCCGTCGCGAGGCCGTCCGCCGGACAGGGCTGAAGGTGCAGTCCACGCGTGTCCTGGACGGCCAGCAGTCCCTGGCCGCCGAGCGCGCCCGCGACGGCCAGCAGCGGCTCCGCGTTCGGGTCGATCAGCTGGACGGAGTCCAGGCTCAGGTCGGGTGAGGCGAGGATGCCGAAGAAGTCCTCGACGTGCGGTTCCGGCCGCCCGCGCCCGTCCGCCAGCCCGCGTTGTGCCAGTCCGTTGAGCGCCTGCCCGCGCAGCGCGGCCCGTTCGTCCACGGTGCCCCCGTGGGAGCGCACCCGCAGCGGGTACGGCAGTTCCCCCATCCCGGCCGACTCCCACAGGAAGTCCAGCTCGAGCGGGGTGAGCAGCTCCGCGTTCGGCATCGACCAGCCCCTTGTCACACCAGCGTTTCAGGAAAAACACGGGCGCGCGGCCGGAAAGGCCGCGCGCCCGTGGGAAAGGCTTCAGTCGTCGTCTTCGTCCGACCACGCGCCGATGACCGGCGGCGGGGTGGCCTCGTTGGCGCCGAAGGCGTCGTCCGGGTCCGGCTCGATGAGGAACGACGCGTGCGTGTGCTCCTCGTCCTCCTGGCCCTGGCCGCCACCCATGCCGCCGCCCATACCGCCCATGCTGCCGCCCATGCCGGGTGCCGCGGTCTGGCCGCCGATGGTGCCGCCGGCGGGGACCACACCGCCCTGCTGCGGAACCGCCGAAGCCGCGCTCTGGCCGTTCTGGTGCTCGGCCGCCGCGGACGTGCTCTCCTCGTTGTTCCGAGACCCGCTGCGGGTGCCCTGGCCCAGCTTGGCGCCGGCGAAGCCGAGGCCGCCGCTGACCGCGCCCAGTCCGAGTGCCGAGCCGACCCCACCGGCACCGCCGCCGCCGGCCGGAGCCGACGGGGTGATCGCGGCAGCGCCGCTCACCGCGCCCGCACCGGCACCCGAGCCCGCCGCGGGGAGGGCGGCCGGGGCCGCGCCGGAAGCGCCGTACGTGCCCGAATCACCGGTGACGTGCGGGCCGCCGGTGCCGAGGGCACTGGCGTGACCGCCGGCGCCGACGCCGACCGGGCCGCCGAAAGCGGGGGTGCCCACGCCGGGCCCGCCGGCGATGTTGCCGGAGTGCGAGCCGCCGTTGAGCGAGTTGAACGAGTTGCCGTTGAAGTGCGAGGCAGTGGGCTTCATGCCGAGCGAATCGGGGCCGAAGCTCGGGGTCGAGCCGTCGACCTCGCTCATCGACTGCGTGTACGCGTTGAAGAACGCGACCTGCTGCGCCTTGACGTCGTTCGCGGCGTCGGCCTGGACCTTCTGGTCCGCGGCCATCGCGGCGGGACCGCCGGCCAGCGCGGCGGCCATCGCCTGCTTCGGGTCGAAGTCGCGCGGGGCCGGCATCTTCTTGACCTCGGCGGCGGCCGAGGCCTGCTTGCCGAGGCGGTCGGCCATCGTGTGCGCGGCGTCCGAGGCCTGCTGGCCGGAGTTGGCGATGGACACGAGCGCGCCCTGCGCACCCGCAGCACCATGGCCGACCCAGGCGTTGCCCAGCTCGGAAATCGCGTTGTAGAGGTGGTCCGACGCCTGCTTCAGCTCGGTGCCGTGCTTGGTCCACTGCTGGCCGGTGGCCTCGGCGGTGCCGGGGTCGTTGTCGGTGACCGCGCCGTTGTAGAGCTCCTGGCTCTGCTGCGAGTTCCAGTTCGGCGGGTTGGCGATGGCGCGGTCGCCACCCATCTCGAAACCGCCGGCGCTGGAGCGCGCGGACGCGACGATGCTCTGCGACTCGGAGTTGTCGCCCATCGGGACGAGGGGCGTGCCGGACGTCCCCGGCGAGAGCGGCGTCTGCTGCTGCCCGGTGCCGCTGTTGTCGTGATTCGGTGCCATGACTGGTGATCCCCCTCGGACGTCAGGCCTTGCGGAACGGGTCGGCGGCGGACTGGTCGATCTCGTGGTACTTCGACATCGCCGTGACGATGCCCTGCTCGGCCGCCTCGTACTGGTCGAGCAGGTTCTTCAGCGCGGAGGCGTAGGAGTCGCCGCCGCCGTCGGCGCGCTGGACGAACTTCGCCGCCATCGCCTGGCCGACCGGGTTGGCCCCCAGCTTCGGCGGCTGCGCCAGCGAGCCCGAGCTGTTGAGCAGGGCCTCGATCGCGTCCTTGCCGGTGCGGATCTTGTTCAGCACAGTCTGTGCCGCGTCAGGATCGATGCCGACCTGACCGTTGGCGGCGGCGTTCTTGAACGCGTTGGCGTCGGCCAAGCTGCTGTTGCCCATCTGCCCTCTCTCCGTTCCCCCGCGCGAGCTCGCCCCGCCCGCATGGCAATAGGTCTTCGCATAGGTTAACGCACCTGGTCGGCACCTATGACGCGATCGCCTGACCCAGGGTTCCGTACCGGGGGTGATCGCCGCAACAGGTTCCGCGAACCTGTGGACAAACCGCCTCCGCCATCCACACGCGCGAACGCCCGGTGAGGTTCACCGGGCGTTCGTCACGACGTGTAGACCCGCGGGTCCAGCGTGCCGATGTAGGGCAGGTCGCGGTAGCGCTCGGCGTAGTCGAGGCCGTAGCCGACCACGAATTCGTTCGGGATGTCGAAGCCGATGTACTTCACCGGCACCTCCACCTTCACGGCGTCGGGCTTGCGCAGCAGCGAGACGACCTCGAGCGACGCCGGATTCCGGCTCGCCAGGTTCTTCAGCAGCCACGACAGCGTCAGGCCGGAGTCGACGATGTCCTCGACGATCAGGACGTGCCGCCCCGCGATGTCGCGGTCGAGGTCCTTGAGGATGCGCACCACCCCGGAAGACGACGTGGACGAGCCGTACGACGACACAGCCATGAACTCCAGCTGGGTCGGCAACGGCAGCGCCCGCGCGAAGTCCGTCATGAACATGACGGCGCCCTTGAGGACGCCGACCAGCAGGAGTTCGCCCTGCCCGTTCTCGGGGTAATCCGCGGCGATCTTGGCCGCCAGCTCCGCGATCTTTTCGTTGATCTGCTGCTCGGTGATGAGCACGGAGGCGATCTCGCCCTCGTACACGGGTCATTCCCCTCGGGTGGTGGGTTCGGGTCCGTTCAGCGAGAGCCTGCCATGGCCCCGTCTCGCCTCCAACTTGCCCGGCAGCCAAACGCCGCCCTGCCCGCGCCAGCGGACGACGAGCGCGTCGACCGACCGCAGGTGCGCGTCGGTGAGCTCGCGCACCCCGGAGTCCAGCAACCACCTGCGGAGAACCCGCCTCCGCAGTGCCGCGGGCTCGGCGGCCAGCACGGCCACGTCCAGGCCTTCGGAGCCGCCCGCGCGGGTGAGGATCCGGTCAGCCACTGTGTCCAACGCCTCGGTGTCGTCTCGCAGCTGTGCGGCCGTTCGGGCCAGCGCCGGGGCGACCCCGCCGGCGAGGACGTCCTCCAGCAGCGGCAGCACTTCGGCCCGGAGGCGGGCGCGGGTGAAGCGCGGGTCGGCGTTGTGCGGGTCCTGCCAAGGCTCGACGCCGAGTTCGGCGCAGGCCAGCCGCGTCTGCTCGCGGGTGATGCCGAGCAGCGGCCGTCCCCACGGCGGGTCGTACGGCCGCATCCCCGCGAGCGACCGCGGCCCGGAGCCGCGGCCGAGGCCCAGCAGGACGGTTTCCGCTTGGTCGTCGAGGGTGTGTCCTAGCAGCACGAGAGCCTCGCCGCGGGCTTCGTGGAGCGCGCCGTACCTCGCGGTGCGCGCGGCTGCTTCGGGGCCACCGCGTCCCTCTACGCGAACGGTCAACACTTCGGCGCTCTCGACGCCGAGCTGCTTCGCCCGCGCCGCCGCCTCTTCGGCCACCTTCGCGGAGCCCGGCTGCAACCCGTGGTCGACGACGAGGGCACGCGTCGGGATCTGGCGGAGCCGTCCGGCGTTCGCGGTCGCCTCGGCCAGCGCGAGTGAGTCCGCACCACCGGAGACGGCGACGCACAACTCGGCGGGAAGCTCGACGGTGCCGAGGAAATCCCGCACCGCCTTGCGGACCGCCGCGACCGCGCTCACCCGTGCAGACGCCGTACCCAAGCCGCGGGATCGGTGATCTCGGCCCGGGTCGGCAAGGTGTTCGGCGAGCGCCAGACCGCGTTGAAGCCGTCCATGCCGACGGCGTCGACGACGTGCTTCGTGAACTTCGCACCTTCTTCGTACTGCCGGATCTTCGCGTCCATGCCCAGCAACGCGCGCAGCATCCGGTCGAAGAGGCCACCGCCCTTGCGACGCGCGGTGAAGCGCGAGCGGATGGTGTCGACGCTGGGCACGACCTGCGGGCCGACGGCGTCCATCACGTAGTCCGCGTGGCCCTCCAGCAGCGTCGAGAGAGCGAGGAGACGGTCGAAGACGGCGCGCTCCTTCGGCGACTGAAGGAGTTCGGCGATGCCGACGCCCTTGCCCCGCTGCTTGAGCGCCTCAGGAAGGCGTCCGACCAGGTCGGACAGGCCGTCGGCGGAGTTGCCGGCGATGCCGGTGACGAGGCGCTCGACCTCGTCGGCGAAGTAGTCGCGCAGCCACCGCACGGCGGTGAACTGGAGGCGGTGGGTGCACTCGTGGAGGCAGACCCACAACCGGAAGTCGCGGCCGGGCACCTGCATCGCCCGCTCCGCGGCAACGACGTTGGGCGCGACGAGCAACAGCTCGCCTTCGCGCTCGGGGCCGCCGAAGGGGTCGTACTGGCCGAGCACGCGAGAAGCGAGGAAGGACAGCACCAACCCGGTCTGCACTCCGGCGCCGCCCGCGAGGATCGGCCCGAGCGGGCCGCTCTGCGCCTCGGGCAGCGCGCGCCCGGTGAGCGCGTCGAGCCCGGACGCGGCCGCCCGCACCCACCCCGCCCGGTCGACGACGGTGCCGGGCAGCAACGGCAGATCCCGGCCGAGCCCGGTGAGCCCCCGCACATGCCCCTCGGCCTCGACGGTCAGCTCGCGCAGGTCGACGACCGCCTGTTCGGCAACGTCGCGGGGGACCTGCGGTCCGCCCCGCACGAGCAACGCCCCAGTGGACGCCGCGAGGTCCCAGTCGACCATCGGCCGCCGGCGGGTCTCGGTTTCCTGGCTCACCCCTCTGACGCTACCCGGCCCCGGCCCCTTTTCCAGCCTGAGCGCAGCGTTCGGATCCTCGGGCGCCGGAAAATGTCGTACCCGGGTGGTGCACTGGTCCCATGACGGAAATGAGGGGGTACCAGGTGTCGAGGTTCGCAACGGGACCATGCGCGGAGGGCGAGGTGGTGATCATCTGAGTCGAGGGGACGGTGCGAGTGCCGTGCATGTGGGGAGCGGGCCCGACGGAGGCGGAATGCCCGGCTTTGCCCACTTCCCTTGTGCTGCAGGGGAAGTGGCCTGAGGTGAGCTGAGACCGGGGAGGGTGCGTGGGCCTGACCGGAACCTGAACACGCCGAGGTCGGCCCTTGGCCTGCCTGGTTGTTCGGCCGCGGGCCACTGCGCGCTGGCTGCTGTAGCCGGCGGCGGCACTCTGCACCGGTTACTGCGGCGAAGAGCGGTGCCTTGCTCGGGCCACTCTGGCCGGTCGCTGCACCCTGCCTCTGCAACGTCGGGTCGATGGCAGCACCCGACGCCGGCGGCTACGGGTCGACGGCAGCACCCGGCACCGGCGCCCCGATCAGTCGCGGGACGCTGTCCTGGCGGCCCCGGCCATTCGCGGCGCTCTGTGTTGGTAACTCTGGCCAACTGCAGCACCCGCCCCAGCAGCTCCGGCCAGCCGCAGGCCGCCACCCCGGTGGCCTCGGCCAATCGCAGCACTCGGCGCCAGTCGGTCCGGCCAGCGACAAAACCCCACCCAGGCCACCCCGACCAGCGGCAGCGCAGCAGCACAGTTCAGTCGCCGCGCGCTGGCGCGCCGGTTTCTGTCAGTGGCAGCCGCAGTTGCGCAGTGTCGTCGCCAGGACGTCCAGCGCGGCTTGGCCCGGGTTCTTGTCCGAGCCGTTCGACATGAACGCGAAGACCAGGACCCGGTTGTCCTTGTCCAGGACGTAGCCCGCGAGGGTGTTCACGGAGGTCAGGGTGCCCGTCTTGGCGCGGACCCAGCCCTTGCCCGCCGCGGAGTCACCGGACTGGTAGCGCGGGCCGAGGGTGCCGGCCGGGCTGCCCGCGACCGGCAGGCCCGCGAGCAGCGGACGGAGTTTGGCGGTGTCCGCGGACTTGCCGTCCGGCGCGGCCGCCGCCGCCAGGATCTGCGCGAGCAGGCGCGCGGGCACCCGGTTCTGGTTCGACAGCCCGCTGGTGTCGAACAGCTGCAGATTGCTCACGTCGAACCCATGGTCCTGAAGCACCTTCTTCACGGACTCGCCCGCGCCCGTGAACGACGGGTCGGCACCGGCCGTGATGGCGACCTGACGGCCGAGTGCGTCGGCGAGGACGTTGTCGGAGATCTGCAGCAGCGCGTAGGCCAGGTCCGGCAACGGCGCGGACTGGACTTGGCCCAGGACCTTTGCACCGTCCGGCGCCTTGGCCGTGCCGCCCGCCTGCGCGCCGAGCTTGCCGGCGATCAGCTGGGCCAGTGCAGTCGCGGGCGTGCCCGAGCGCGGCGTCTCGTCGACCTTCGGGTTGATGCGGCCGCCGTCGGTCATCGCGGGGACGATCGGCGCGCCATAGGTCGACGGCGCGTCGCCGGGTTCCCAGCCGGGGGCGGTCTGGGGGCCGGTGTAGGCGCTCAGGTCGAGCTGCACCTTGCTGACGTCGCCGCCGGTGGCCTTCTTGACCTGCGCGACGAGGTCGTCGACGTGCGCGTCGCCCGGGTACAGCGGCGAGTCCGTGCCGATCGGCAGTGTGGTCAGGCTCGGGTCGCCACCGCCGACCAGGATCACCGTGCCGGGCTGCGCGCCCTGGACGATCTTCGTGGTCAGCCGCTTGGTCGGCTCCATCGAAAGCAGCGCGGCCGAGACGGTGAGGATCTTCGTGGTCGACGCCGGCGTCAGCGCGGTCGTGGACCCGTGGTCCCAGAGGACATCGCCGGTGGCCGGGTCGATCACGCTGCCGGTGAGCTGGGCGAGCGCCTTGTTGGCGGCCGGGCCGGAGAGCGCGGATCCCACCCCGCCCGCCGACGGTCCCTGCCCCGTCGTGTCCGGACCGTGCAACGCGAGGCTGACCGACGCGGGATCCGGGATGTCGCTCTTGGGCGCGTTCGCCGGCGCCCAAGGCAGGCCGAGTTTCGTGGACACCTTCGGCATCGCCGCCGCGACTCCGGCCGCCGCGAGCAGCAGCACCACAACGGCGCCGATGACCACGAGTTTCTTGCCACGCTTGCGTTTCCGCGGCGGCTCGGCGGGTGAGTACGGCTCGTACGGCGGCTCTTGGGGCGGCCCGTCGCCGTATCCGCGGTCGTCGGCCGGGTCGTGGTCCTGGCCATGGGGGACGTACTGACCCTGCTGACCGGGCTGGTTCTGCTGACCGGGCTGGCCGGAAAGCAGCGGGAAGCCCTCACTGGGCCGCTCGATCCCGACGGTCGCCTCCGCCGGGAACTGCTCCCCCGACGGCTCGATCCGCATCGGCCGAGCCTGGTTCACCGAAGACGACGCCGAGGGCACCATCCCCCGCGGCGGCTCGGGCGGCAGACCCCGCCGGTCCCCGGGCTCGTCGCCGTGCCCCTCCCGCAGTTCGATCTGCTGTGACCAGTCACCGGGCCGCTGACCCGGCTGGCCGTCATCGCGGAACTGGTCCGGCGCCTCGCTGCGGAAGCTGTTCCACCGCTGGTCTTCGCGGGGCCCGTCGCGCCGGGAGTCGTCGGGTCGCTGGCCCTCAGGTCGCTGATTGTCGAACCGCTGGCTGCCGGAGCGCTGGTCGTCGGACCACTGGCCCTCGGGCCGCTGGCTGCCGGGGCCCTGGCCGCCGGAGCGCTGGTCGTCGGACCACTGGCCCTCGGGCCGCTGGCTGCCGGGGCGCTGGCTGTCAGGTCGCTGGTCGTCTGGGCGCTGGCCGGCGGAGCGCTGTCCCTCGGGGTACTGCCCGGCGGGGCGCTGGCTGCCGAGGCCGTCTGGACGCGAACCGGCCGGGACGCTGTCCTGGCGCTGGCCGATCCCCTCGCTGCGGGTGCTGTCCGACGGCTGCTCGTCGGCGTGCTTGGTGTGGTGGTCGATCCAGAGGGAGTCCGGACGGGGCTGGGTTTCCTGGCCCGGTCGGCCGCTGTGCCGGTCCGTCCACAGTGACTCCGCCGGCTGGTCGCCACGGCTCTGCGGCTCGCCGGTCAGCTCCTCGCGACGATCGGTCCAGATCGACGGCGGACGAGCCTCCTCGCGTTGCGCCTCACCCTTCCGGGCCGGACGCTCGACCGGAACCCACGGCACCTGCTGCGAACGGACCGGCAACTGCTGCGTCGACTGGTCCGGCCGCTCCGCCTGAGACTGCCCTTGGGACGACCGGTTCTGCTGGTTCGACTGGTCCTGCTGGTTCTGCTGCCCCGGCTGGTTCTGCTGCCCCGGCTGGTTCTGCTGGGACAGCTGGTTTTGCTGCTCCGGCTGGTTCCGCCGAGACAGCGGGTTCTGCTGGGACGACTGGTTCTGCTGCTCCGGCCGGTTCTGCTGGGACGACCGGCCCTGGTCCCCCTGCGATGGCTGCGCCGAACCCGGCTCTTGCCCCTGCGCCTGCTGTGGCTGTTGGGACTGCTGTGGCTGCCAGTTCTGCGATGACTGCGATTGGGCACGCTGCTGGTCGCCCGCGCGACCGGCGTCGGCAGAGCGCGAGTCATTACCCAGACGATCAGCGAGCTCTTGCCGCGGCGCCTGAGGTGAGGGCTGAGCCTGCGCCCCCTGCGGCGACGGCGAAATCGGCGCCCACGACGGCGGCTGCGGCTGCCCCGAACCCTGCCCCGGTGAAACCCGCCCCGACTGACCGCTCTGCCCCGGTGAGCCAAGTCCCTGCTGATCGCTCTGCCCACCAGAACCCTGCTGGCTGCTTGACCCCGGCCGACCGCCCGAACCCGGTTGACTGTCCGGCCCAGGCGAACCCGGTCCTGACTGACCCCCGGCACCCTGCTGACTACCCGGCCCCGACGAACCCAGTCCCGACTGACCACCAGAACCCGGCCGGCTGCCGGAACCCGGAGAGCTTGGCCCCGGCTGACCGCCAGAACCCGGCTGACCGCCCAGCCCCGGAGAACCCGACGGAGAACCCGACCCGGGCTGCCCCACGGAACCCGACTGGCCACCAGCTGCCTGCCCACCGGACCCCGGCGAACCAGTCCCCGGCGAACCCGCCGCCACCGGCCCGCCACCACCGGGCGAACCCCCCGGCGAACCCGCCGCAGCCGCGCCGTCGTCGGGGGTGTTCACGCCTGGGATCAGGTCCGGTGGGACGTTCGGCTTGAACCACGAGCCGGGCGGGCCCGGTGTGACGTTCGGCACGGCGAGGCGGTCGGTGACGGTCTGGCCGGGCTTCGGGATCGGGAGGCGAGCCGTCGCGCCGCCGCCGCGTGACGACGTGTCTTCGTCGCCCTCGGGCCACATCGGCTGGTCGTTGTCCGGCACCCACCACTCCTTCTCACCTGCCCCGGGGAGGGGCCAAGCTCACATGCCGCCTAGCCGACATCCATGGGACCGACCGGCGGGGCGTAGTCCACACTAGTGACGTCAATGAGGTGATTACGGTTGCCGCCCACGACGCGTGGGATACCGAGATTCGAGAAGTAGCGAGGACGGCCGTGGAGTTCGACGTCACGATCGAGATCCCCAAAGGGGAGCGCAACAAGTACGAGGTCGACCACAAGACCGGGCGCATCAAGCTGGACCGGACCCTGTTCACCGCGACCCAGTACCCGGCCGACTACGGCTTCATCGACGACACCCTCGGCCAGGACGGCGACCCGCTGGACGTCCTCGTGCTGGTCCAGGAGCCGACCTTCCCGGGCTGCCTGATCCGCTGCCGCGCGATCGGCATGTTCCGGATGACCGACGAGAAGGGCCCGGACGACAAGGTCCTCGCCATCCCGACGAACGACCCGCGCCTCGAGCACCTGCGGGACATCCACCACCTCAACGAGTTCCACAAGCTCGAGATCCAGCACTTCTTCGAGGTGTACAAGGACCTGGAGCCGGGCAAGAGCGTCGAGGGCTCGTCGTGGGTCGGGCGCGCCGAGGCCGAGGCCGAGATCGGGCGCTCCTACGAGCGTGAGACCGACCGCCTCGCCAAGCTGGAGATCAACGGCGAAGAGCACTGACCGCCGACGCGAAAAGGGCCGTTCACTCAATTGAGTGAACGGCCCTTCGGCGTTTCAGCGGAGCCGGGTCAGTGCGCCAGCGCCAGCTGGGCGGCGTCTTCCTCCGAGCGCTGCTCCATCGCCGACTTGTCCGAAAGCGGCTTCTCCTTCAGCAGCCAGACCAGCGCGAAGCCGATCGTCAGCACGATCCCGCCGGCCACGAACACCGTGCTCATCGAGCTGGCGAACCCTTCGAGGATCGGCCGGGCGAGCACCGGGTCGAGCGAGGAGAGGAACGACGTGTCGTTGACGTCAACGCCGCCCGCCATCTGCTTCGCGAACTCCGGGTGCTGGGCCAGCGCCGCCACGTAGGACGGGGAGGCCAGCGCCGAGCGGACGGCCGCCGCGATCCGGTCGCCGACCGTGGCGAACAGGATCGAGAGGAACACCGCGGTGCCCGCCGTGCCGCCGATCTGCCGGAAGAACGTGGCCGACGAGGTCGCCACACCGATGTCCCGGGGCGAGACGTCGTTGGTGGCCGCCAGCTGCAGCGTCTGCATCGAAGACCCGAGGCCGAGCCCCATCACGAACGCGATCGCCATGACCACGCCGAGCGGGGTGTCGACGCCGATCGTCGCGAGCCCGAACAGGGCCGCCGCCATCAGGCCGAGCCCGGTCACGGCGAACGCCTTGTACCGGCCGGTCCGCGAGATCAGCGCGCCGCTGCCGAGGCTGGCGACCATGATCCCGAGCGTCAGCGGCAGCATCTGCAGGCCGGCCTGGGTCGGCGAAGCACCCTTGACGATCTGCAGGTACAGCGGCAGCGACATCATCGCGCCGAACATCCCGATGCCCTGGATCACCGTGACCATCGTGGCCACCCGGAACACCGGACGGCTGAACAGCCGCAGCGGCAGCAGGGCGGCGTCGCCCATGCGGCGTTCCTGCAGGATGAACAGCACCACGCCGATCAAGCCCACCGCGTACATCGCCAGCGAAGTGGGCGAGCCCCAGCCCCACTCACGGCCCTGTTCGGCGACGACCAGCAGCGGCACCAGGCCGAGCGCCAGCGCACCGGCGCCGAGGAAGTCGACGCGCTGCTTGACGCGCACGTGCGGGAGGTTCAGCACCTTGCTGACGACGACCAGCGCGGCCAGCGCGATCGGCACGTTCACCAGGAACACCCAGCGCCAGCCGGTGAGGCCGGCGAACGAGTCGAGGCCGGCGAAGAAGCCGCCGACGACCGGGCCCGCGACACTCGAGATGCCGAAGACCGCCATGAAGTAGCCCTGGTACTTGCTGCGCTCACGCGGCGCGGTGATGTCCGTGATGATCGCCAGCGCGAGCGACATCAGGCCGCCGGCGCCGAGCCCCTGGAACGCGCGGAACGCGGCCAGCTCGTACATCGAGCTCGCCATGCCGCTGGCCAGTGAGCCGACGAGGAACAGCGAGATCGCCGTCAGGTACATCGGCTTGCGGCCGAAGAGGTCGGACAGCTTGCCGTACAGCGGCGTCGAAAGCGTCGCGGTGATCAGGTAGGCCGTGGTGGCCCAGGCCTGGAGGCTCTGCCCGTGCAGTTCGTCGGCGATCGTCTTCATCGCCGACGAGACGATGGTCTGGTCGAGTGCTGCCAGGAACATGCCGAGCATGAGCCCGGACAGCACGGTGAGGATCTGGCGGTGCGAAAGCCTGCCGTTCGTCGCGGCGCCCCCTTCCGCGGTAATGGTGTCGCTCATCGGGTCTCCCTGAGGTTCCGGAGTAGTTGCTTGTACCCCTCAACTACTTGCCGGGTGCAAGTGTTCCCGAAAAGCTTGTACTGGGCAAGCAAATTGCCTGTGACGCTCGTCTCCGGCCGCTGACCAGCGAAAAGGGCCGCCCGCGACAGCGGACGGCCCTTTCGGCGGTGAACGTCAGGCCGAGTAGCCCGGGATGGGGAACGGCGTCAGGAACTCGCGGATCTCGGCCGCGATGGTGCCGAGGGCGGCCTCGTCCTGGGCCGCCGCGGCCGTCACGGTGCGGTCGATCCACTCCGCGACCTGCGGCTGGTGCTCGGGCCGGAGGCCGCGCGTGGTGATGGCCGAGGCGCCGAGCCGGATGCCCGAGGGGTCGAACGGCTTGCGCGGGTCGAACGGCACCGTGTTGTAGTTCAGCTCGATGCCCGCCCGGTCCAGCGCCTGCGCGGCCGGCTTGCCGGGCACGGCCTTGTTCGTCAGGTCGATCAGCAGCAGGTGATTGTCGGTGCCGCCGGAGACGAGGTCGTAGCCGCGCTCGACCAGGGCGTCGGCCAGCGCCTTGGCGTTCGCGACGATGGCGTGCGCGTACTCGGCGAACGAGGGCTGCTGCGCCTCGCCGAGCGCGACCGCGATGGCCGCCGTCGTGTGGTTGTGCGGGCCGCCCTGCAGACCGGGGAACACCGCCTTGTCGACGGCCTTCGCGTGGTCGGCGTCGGAAAGGATCATCGCGCCACGCGGGCCGCGCAGGGTCTTGTGCGTGGTCGTGGTGATCACCTGCGCGTGGCCGACCGGCGACGGGTGCGCCCCGCCGGCGACCAGCCCGGCGATGTGCGCGATGTCGGCGACCAGCACGGCGTCGACCTCACGCGCGATCTCCGCGAACTTCGGGAAGTCGATGGTGCGCGGGATCGCCGTGCCACCGCAGAAGATCAGCTTCGGCCGGTGCTGCCGCGCGAGGTCGCGCACCTGGTCGAAGTCGACGCGCCCGGTCTCCTTGCGCACGCCGTAGCGCACGGGGTTGAACCACTTGCCGGTCGCGGACACGCTCCAGCCGTGGGTCAGGTGGCCGCCGTCGGGCAGCGCCATGCCGAGCACGGTGTCGCCGGGCTGGGCGAACGCGAGGTACGCGGCCAGGTTCGCCGGGGAGCCGGAGTACGGCTGCACGTTCGCGTGGTCGACGCCGAACAGGGCCTTGGCGCGCTCGATGGCGAGCGTCTCGATCGGGTCGACGAACTGCTGGCCCTCGTAGTAGCGCCGGCCCGCGTACCCCTCGGAGTACTTGTTGGTCAGCACCGTGCCGGTGGCCTCGAGCACGGCTTGCGAGACGTAGTTCTCCGACGCGATGAGGCGGATCTTGTCGTGCTGTCGCTGGGCCTCGTCCTCGACGAGCTCCGCGATCCTCGGGTCCGTCGCGGCGAGTGCGGACAGGGCAGGCTGATGGGTCATGGCGTACTCCGGCTCTGCAGTGGCCCTCACCCAGGCGCGCGGTGCCGGCCTCGTCGTCGCTTCCCGGTGGTGCTCCACCTCTGATGGCGCCAGTCGCAGCTGCGTGCCGCAGTTTAGTCGACGCCGGGATCGGCTACACAGGCTCGGAGCCGTCGCGGTGGCGCCGCGCGAGGTCCTGGTAGATGCCGGCGTTGTGCTCCACCCACAGCCGCGCGGAATCGGTGAGCGGCACGAACTTCTTGGCCGGGCTGCCCATCGCGATCGTCTCGGCGGGCACCTCGGTCCCCGGCGTCACGGTCGCGCCCGCGGCGACGAGGGAGCGCGGGCCGATCACGGACTTGTCCAGCACCGTCGAGCCGTTGCCGATCAGGGCCTGCTCGCCGACGGTGCAGTCGTGCACCAGGCACTGGTGCCCGACGGTGACGTTCTTCCCGACCTCCGTCGGGGTCCCGCCGCCGGAGTGGATCACGGAGTTGTCCTGGACGTTCGCGCCCTCGCGAATCACGATCGGGCCGAAGTCGGCGCGGATCACGGCGCCGTACCAGACGGAGGCGCCCTTCTCCACCGTCACGTCGCCGATGAGGGTGGCGGTGGGGGCGATCCAAGCGTCCGGGTGAACCTGCGGGCTGGCGCCCTCGAAGGAGAACAGAGGCATGCCCGCACCCTAAGCGGCGTCAGCGATAGTTCGCGAAGCAGAGCGCCTCGACGTCGGCGCGCAGGCTTTCGACGGGCCGCGGCCGCACACGTTGCTGCACCACCGCGCCGAGCAGGTACGACAGCAGCGCGCGGGCGCGGGCGCGCGGGTCGTCGACGTCCAGCGGGGACAGCAGTTCGGTGAGCAGCTCGGTGATCGACGTCAGCATCGCGTCGATGGCCTGCGGATGCTGCGCGCGGCCCGCGGCGATCCAGTACTCGAACCAGAGGAACGCGCCGTTCGGCCGTTCGGCGAACTCCGCGAGGTACGCCTCGGTGACGGCGAACAGGCGATCGCGCGGGTCCTCGTGCTTCTCCGCGACGGTGCGCAAACCGGCTGCGAAGGTGTTGATGTGCGCGGCCATCGCGCGGTCGATGAGCACGTCGATGTCGGCGAAGTAGTAGTGGACCGCGCTCTTGGTGAGCGGCCCGGCGTCGGCAATGGCGCGGACCGTGCACCCGGCGAGCCCGTCTCTGGCCAGCACCACACGCGCGGCCTCGACGATCTGCTCCTGCTTCTGCAGCTGGTTGGGCGACAGCTCTGCGCTGCGACCGGGTACGGCGCTCACGGTGATCCTCGTTACGTTATTCAGGACGACAGGCCCGAATCCTAGGGCAGATGTCCCAGCTTGCTCCCCCGGGTGAAAAACCGGATTGGCCACCCCGGTCCGCAACGCGGACAATGCGCGGCATGGTGATCTCAGGGGACAAGGGGCTCAGCCCGGCAGCGCGCCGGCAGCTGGAGAAGGAAATAGCCGACCTGCGCGCTCAACGGGCGGCGCTCGCGCCGCAGCCGGGTGAACAGGAACGCACGGGGGACGCGGCGGACCAGGCGGACGTGATCGACCGCGCGGAGTCCGCCGCCCGGTTGGAACGACAGATCGCCGACGTGTCCGCGAAGCTGGAGCACGGCGCGTACGACAGCAACTTGCTTCCCGACGGCACTCGGGTGTCCCTCCGCTACGCCGATGGCGACGAGGAGGTGCTCAACGTGGTGACCATCCCGGGTGAGGACGTGGACTCCCTGACCTCGGACAGCCCGCTGGGACTGGCCCTGGTCGGCGCCAAGGCGGGCGACGAGATCACCTACCGCACGCCGCGCGGCCAGGCGAAGGCCACCGTGCTCGAGCTGACCCCACCGAAGGACTGACCACAGTGGACTGGAAGGCCGGGGCGGCCCGCAGTGGGCGGCCCCGGCCTTCTTTGTTCCGGCGAACCCGGCGCTTTCCCGTGCCGCGTCAGTTCGCGCCGCGCTGATCGATCGTCTCCGGCTTGTACGCGTACACCGTGGTGCCGTCGGTGGAGATGTGCCAGACCGCGTCGCAGATGGTGGTGGTCTTGGTCTCCTGGCCGTTCGGCCACCAGTCCGCGGTCAGGGTGGGCGCCGTCTTCGGGGCGGCGCTCGGCAGGCAGGTGCCCGGCAGCTTGGTGCCGGCGGCGGTGTAGCGCAGGATCCGCTCCGAACCGGTCGTCCGGATGGCCTCCGAGACCGACTGGGCCTGGTCCGGCACCCAGCCCGGCAGCTGGACGTCCTTGTCGGCCTTGCCCTCCGTGCCGGTCCGGTAGTCGACCGCCTTGACGTGGCCGTTCGCCTTCTCGGTGACGGCCTCGCTGAGACCGCACCCCGCGAGCGTGCTCGCCACCGCCACCCCGGCCACCGCCGCGCCGACCCGGACCGTCCTCTTCCCGATGAGATTCATGGGACCGAGTCAACTGTCCCGCGGACCCGGCCGCATCGGTCTTCCGGCCGGACGTCCCCGGCCATCCGACCGACCCACGCACCACGTTCCCAGCCGGACGGCGGCTCGCGGTGAGCCTGTTACGGAACGGTCGAACTGCGATCGCACCACGCGGACATCGGCCGAACATGCTGCCGTGCATGCGAATTCGATCTCTGTTCCTACCGGTCGGCGCCGCTCTCGCGCTGACCACAACCGTGCTGAATGCCCCGGCGCAGGCCGTCGTCGGCGGTACCGAGTCGACCCAGGCGTACTCGTTCATGGGCTCGTTCCAGCCGGCCTATCCCGCGCCACCGCGCGCGGACGGGCACGGCTGCGGAGTGGAAGTCCTTGCGCCGCAATGGGTCTTGACCGCCAGCCATTGCGCCAGGACGCCGACCCTGGCGAAGGTGGGCGTCCCCCGTGATTGGCAGGTGCGCATCGGGTCTCTGGACACCACGTCCGGCGGCGAGGTCGCCCGGGTCGACCATTTCTACCGGCTGTCGAACTTCCAGGACGAAGGCGGGATCTGGGGCAAGGACCTCACGCTGATGCACCTGAAGGCCCCGGTCAAGGCCAAGCCCATCCGGATCGCCTCGGCCACGCCGCGGGACAACACGCCCGCCCGCATCCTGGGCTGGGGCATGACCTGCGACGACATGAACAACCCCGCGTGTTTCCCCACGCGACTGCGGGAAGCCGACACCGCCGTGCAGCCGATCTCGACCTGCCCGTCGGCCAGCGC
The DNA here is from genome assembly GCF_900110575.1 of Amycolatopsis saalfeldensis. Classification (GTDB taxonomy): domain Bacteria; phylum Actinomycetota; class Actinomycetes; order Mycobacteriales; family Pseudonocardiaceae; genus Amycolatopsis; species Amycolatopsis saalfeldensis. Next base: position 1,026 of record NZ_FOEF01000005.1, on the reverse strand, counting down.
TGGAGAGCTGTGTGTCGGCAGCCGCGATGGCAGCGTCGCCGCGACCAACATGGACTCCGGCGGGCCGGCGCTGGTCCGCGAACGCGGCCAGTGGACGTTGGCCGGCGTGGTCAGCGGCCCCGGCGGTGACCACGCGCCGACGCTCTTCACCGACGTCACCAAACACGTCGACTGGATCAACGGCATCATCAGCGGCACCGATGTGCCGCCCGACGACCCGATCCCGAACGTCGAGGGCGCGGTGGACCTGTCCGGCTGCATGGGCTCGGTGGTCCGCACCGCCACTTCCGCGCCGGACGATCCGGCGTTGCTGCTCACCAACGGCCACTGCGTGCAGGGACAGCGCCCCGCGCCGGGGGCGGCGCTGGTGGATCAGCCCGCCGACCGCAAGGTGTCCGTCGACGATCGTCAGGGCTATCCCGGTGCCACCGCCCATGCGAACCGCCTGGAGTACGCGACGATGACCGGCACCGACATCGCGCTCTACCGCCTGGACAAGACCTACGCGCAGCTGACGGCCGAGGGCGCGAAGATCTTCCGGCTCAGCTCCACCCCCGCGCGGCCGGGCGACTCGCTGGCGATGGCCTACAGCGGCCGCCGTTTCGCCTGCACCGCCGAGGCCGTGGTCCCGCACCTGCGCGAGGGCGGCTACCAGCAGGACAACTCGCTCCGCTACGCCACCAACCCGGACTGCATGCCTTGGCACGGCACGTCCGGCTCCGCGCTGCTTGAGGTTCACCCCGGGTAGTGGACACCGAGTTAGCAGGACCAGCTGTCCTGCTGAAAGGATGTCCCCATGCCTCCTCGCAAGCGCCGGTCCTACACGGCCGAGTACAAGGTCGAGGCTGCCCACAGGGTGATCGATTCCGGCCGCACGATCACCGAGGTCGCCCGCGAGCTGGGCATCGACGCGGGCATGCTCAGCGTCTGGGTCAAAGACGAACGACGCCGGATCACCGCCGCCGAGGTCCACGGCGACAAGCCTCTGGAGGCGGCCGAGCGGGCCGAGCTGCAACGGTTGCGCCG
>NZ_FOEF01000052.1 GCF_900110575.1 Amycolatopsis saalfeldensis | reverse complement strand
GAACGGGTTGATCCGGACCTCGGGGTTGCCGAGGTGGATGTAGGTGCCGCCGATGGCCTCGCAGAGCCGCCGGTATTCGTCTTCGGGGTCGATGATCGCGACCTCGATGCCGCGGTAGAGGCTGCGCAGGGTTTCCAGCTTCACCAGGTAGGACTTGCCCGCCCCGGACCGCCCGAGGATGACCGCGTTGTAGTTGTCGGCGGCGAACCGGTCCCAGTGGACCAGGCCCTGGCTGCCGATGTTGAACCCGTAGAGGACTCCGTCCGGCGCGGCGACGCTGGTCGGGTCGGCCGGGGGCAGGTCTGGGCTGGTGAAGGGGAACGCGGCGGCCAGGGCGGCGGTGTCGAAGGTGCGGCGCATCCCGATGAGGTCCAGCGCCAGCGGCAGCGTCGACACCCACCCTTGCAAGGACCGGTAGGTGGTGGGTTGGGCGTTCATCAGCAGCGACGCCGCCAACGCCCGTACGGCGGCGACTTGCTCGGCGAGGTCATCCTCGCTGGTGGCGTGGACGGTCAGGTAGAGGCCGAGGCGGTAGAGCTTGCCTTCGCCGCGGGCGATGCGGGCGGACAGGTCGTAGGCGTCCTCGGTGGCGGCCTCGACCATCGGATCGAGCAGCCGCCCCTTGTCGCTGGTGTGCCGGCGGCCGGACTCGAGCTTGGAGAGCTGGCGCTTGAGCCGGTTCGCGGCGGTGACCGGGTCGATCGGCTCGACGTGCAGGGACACGTCGACGCGGCCGGGGTAGGACAGCAGCGGCTGCAGCCACCCGGCGTGCACGTCACGGGGATAGCCGGTGACCGCGAAGGAGGAGACCCATTCGCCGCCGATCTCCAGATGCCGGGGCGCGACCGAGAGCGAGTCCGGGGTGAACGCGCCGGCTCTGCCTGCAGGCGCCGGCGATCCTGCATGGCGCCGGATGCCGCGGTTCCTGCTCATAAGTCACCGCCTTCCCACTCGTCGAGCGCCGCCATCGCCGGGGCCGTGCTGCCGGGTTCGCGCTGGTCGGCTGTCGTCCGGTGCGGGGCTGGGGGTTCATCGTCGGGATCGGCGGCGGTGGTGATCACCTCATCCGCGCCCGCTAGGCCTGCGGTCGGCGGGATCAGGCTGTCTGGGTTGCAGGCGGTGGCGAGCACGGCGGTGGCCTGCCCGGCGTCAAGCGGGGTGACGGTGATCCCGGCCGGGGCCAGCAGCTCGACCGCTTCCCCCAGCCGCCGCACGAGCCGGGTTTCCGCCGAACGCCGCGCGGCGTCGGTGACCTGGCCGGCCCGGGTCCGGCCGCGGCGGGCGCGGAGCACGGCGAGCGGGGACGCGCCACCGAGGCCGTCCGTCGGGCCGGCGGGGCGGACCGGTTCCCGCAGCACGATCAGCACCTGGCGGCGCAGCAGATCCGTGGAGCGCCGCAGCTGATCGAGATAGGTGGCGTGCTCGCGGGCCGCGGCTTCGAGCCGGGGGTGCGGCAGCCCAGGGGCAGCCTGGTGCAGGTCGCGGATCTGCCGGCTCAGGTCGAGGCGTTCGGCCCGGATGAGGATCTGCACCGGCGCGGAGATCGAGTGCAGATACCGGCCGAAGGACGCGACCAGCGCTTCCTGCTCGCCCGGGGTGCGGAGCGCGAAGTTCACCGTCGAGGCCACCGCGACCATGGCCACGCCGTCGGTCCCGAGGTCGATGACACCGGCGTCGGTGACGCCTTCGGCGGGCAACCGCAGCGCCGCCGGGGACACCTGCCAGCCGTCCGCTGTGCCGGTGGGATCGCTGGTGGTGATGTGGCTGGTCAGCCAGTCCGGGGCGGTCCGGACTCCTTCGGGTGCGGCCACTTGATGCCGTGGTTGCAGTCGCTGGCGGATCGCGGCGAGCAGGAGCCGGTCCAGGCTCATGCCGTCGCGCCGGCCGAGCACCAGCACCGCTGCCGCGGTCCCGATCGGGACCGCGAGGATGAGGAACACCGGCAGTGGCACGACCTCGCGGGTCAGGGTCCACGCGCCGTAGAGGACGATCCCGGTGATGGCGAGGATCGTCAGCTGCCGTGCGGTCAGGTTGGCGAGGATGCGGTCCTCGCGGTCGACATCGGACGGGATGCGCACGGGCTGCTGGGTCATGACGGTGTACCTCCACGGGACGGAGACTTCGGCGCCGGTTTCGACGTGGGCGCCGGTGTCGGCGGTGGGGCCGGGGCGCGGAACGCGAGCGGCGGCACGGACGGGGTGCGGGGCCGGGCGTCGCCGAGACGCGGTTCGGGACGCGCGGGCCGGAACACCGGGGCAGCAGGCGACGGCGCTGCGGGAGTGACCGGCCGGGACATGTGCCCGGGCTCCGGGGTGGCCGGCTGGAACCGCAGGTGCGGCGGGACCGCCGCCACCGCGACCGGCCGCGCCGGAGGCGTCGAGCTGCCCGCGCGGGCCGGCGCACCGGGTGCCTGGAACCGCGGCGTCGTGGCGGGCTTCCCGCGGTGCCTGGCCGTCGGCGGCGGGATCGGTGTGGCGGGCCGGGCCGGGGAACTGAACTCGGGCAGGGCCTGCCGCCCGCCGAGTTTCAGGGCGGGGTCGTGGGTCGGTGTTTGCGGGCCGGGTTGCAGGAACCGCGGTTCCTGCGAGGGCCGGCGTGGCTGCCCGGCGGCGCGTAGCCGCTCGGCGTTGTACTGCTCGCGCATGCGCTTGTTCACCGCGTCCGGGTTCGGGGCCATCCGGGGTGGCGGAGGCCAGGGAGGATCACCGGCGCCGGTCCGGCTGCCCATCCCGGGATTCCGGGTGGGTGTGGGCATGGCGGGGGTGCGGGAGGTGGCGAATCGGCTGCCGCGGCCGGCGATGGCGCCGAAGGTCTTCGCGGCGATGAAGGTTTTGATCAGGCCGCCGAGGAAGGAGCGGCCGGTGCCGAGCTTGGTGGCGGAGAGGAACCAGAACGGGATCTTGAACAGGATGTAGAGCAGCCCGAGCGCGGCGAAGAGCATCATCAGGCCGCCGCCGAGCGAGTCGAACAGGTGCACGCTGCCGTTGAGGAAGGTGTTGATCGCGACGATCAGGGTGAGTGATTGCGCGATCTGGATGCCGAGGGTCGCGCCGAGTGCCCGCCAGCCCCAGCGGGCGATGCCGTCGGTGTGCGGGAGTCCGTGGCAGGCGACCCACAAGGGCGCGGAGACGATCAGGATCAGCGTGAGGATCATCCGCACCACGTAGATCAGCAGCAGCGCGACCACGGCGATGACCAGAACCCCTTGCATCAGGATCAGGAACAACCCGCCCGAGGCGGCGGCGGAGTAGGCGCCGTTGATTGCCCCGGCGAGGGTGTCGCCGAGTTTCGGCGGGTCGATGCCGCCGTCGAGGACGGCGGCGGACAGGGCGTTGGCGAGCCGGATCGCCTTGTCGATGAGGAACAGCGACAGCATCGAGGCGACGAACGACACGATGAGCCGGGGCGCGATCTCCTTGATCGAGTAGCGGCTCTGGACCGACTCGTGCGCCATCACGATGATTCCGCCGACCATGATCAGCCCGCTGTAGCAGGCCAAGACGATCAGCCACGAGTGGTTCCACAGGTTCGTCACGCCGGGCAGCGAATCCAGCGTGGGTGTGGAGAACGCGGTCTCGCCGAGCAGCTTCAGGAGCGGGTCGAGCGCCGAGGTGACCAGTTCGCGGAACACGGCGTTGATCGCCGCGGTCATGCAGCCGCTGATGTTGGTGATCCCGCAGTCCGTGTCGCCCCCGGGCAGGCTCGGACCCGGTTGCCCCGGCCCGGCGGAGGGCGGGGCGGGATCGGGTTGCGGGATGCAGTCTTCACCGGCACACGGCGGCCCCGGGCTCGCACTCGGCGCGCTGCTCGCGCCGCTGGGTGTGCAGCCGATCTGGCCGGGGAAGCAACTCGCCGGCGGTGGCAGTGCGGTGACCGGCGGCAGCGGGCTTGCCGGCACCGACGGCCGCGGCGACCCGGTCGGCAAGTGACACGCCGGGTCCACCGAATCCGGGGCGCACGCGTTCGCCGGCGGATCGGCGGGAAGAGGCAGCGGCGGCGCGGACGGCGCAAGCGCAGCCTCCTGCGCGCCGGGCCGTGCGGGAGGTTCGGGCGCCGCCCATGCGTTGATCGCCAGCAGACCGGCGAGTACCACGATCAGACCGAGTGCCAGCAGCCGCAGCCATCGCCGCCGGGAACCGCGGCCGGCGCGTTCGGGGGTGGTGGGGGCGGAGCAGGCCCCGCTTGCGGCGTGCCGGTGGAACGGAGCGCACGCCGGTGCCGGGGGCGCCGCGATCGGGTGCGGGCTCACGGGGACGTCGGGTCTCGGCCATGACCTCAGGCCCCGACAATCCCGCGCAGGATCTCGACCACGAGTGGCGCCAGGACAGCCAGCCCGTAGCCCCATCCGGCCGACTTGAACGCGCCCTTGGCCTTCTCGACTTCGGCGGGGTCGCCGTTGGCCAGCAGGTACCGGACCCCGCCGAAAGTCAGGATCGCCGTCGCCAGCCCGGTCAGGATGCCGAAGAGCCAATTGCGGACGTTGCTGAAGACCTGCTCGATGCTGGTCGCGATCGCGAGGACCTGAGTGGAGGCCTGCGCCGGATCGGCGGCCAGGAGGCTGAGCATGACCGCAGCCACGATCTCCGCGGCGATCAACCGCAGGACCGTGTTGCGCACGGACGACGCAGGAAAGATCTGATGACCATGCCGGCTGCGGTGGAGGGTTGACCGGCGACGGGCAGCAGCTCGCGCCCGTGGCTGTCGCCTGGTCAGACCCGCTGGGACCGGCGTGGACGGGGACAGAGGTGAGTGGGTGTGCTGGGTTAGGGGGCGATGGGTCAGGCGCATCGGCGCACCTCCGAAGTCGGCTCGTGCTCGGCGGTACGCGGAGAGCCAGAGGGGGTCTCCCCGCGCCCCAAGAGGCCGGATTTCGGGTCGTTTTTCGACACCAAGCGTGAAGATTTCTTCTGACCAGCGGGTTTACCGTTCCGCGGACGGCCACTCACAGCACGTGACGAACGCGGTTCTTCGCTGACCGGCGCGTCGGGGGTGCCGGGGTGCAGGGCGGTCAGTGCGGCGTCGGCGACCGGGTCCTCGGAGTCGGTGTCGCTCACCTGCTCCCGCAGCCAGGCGACGAGTCGGTCCTCGGCCCGATCGCGCGCCTTGAACGCGGTCTTGAGGACCGTGCCGTGGCGCTGCGCCCAGTCGGTCATCGACGTCTCACCGAGCCGGGTGGCCGAGACCAGCTCGGCTTCGGCCGGGGTGAGAATCCGGTCCCCGACCGCCCGCGCGAGCACCAAGTCCGGGTGGCCATACGGCGGACGCGGCGCCGCGGAGCGATAGCCCGTCCCGGCCGGCAACGGCGCGTCGAGCGACTCCTCCAACGCCGCCTGCCCGGCCCGCCGAGCCGCGTAGTGCAGGCGCACGACGATGCCGGGATCGGACAGATCCACCGTCGCCAGCGCCTGGACGAACCCGGCGAGCACGGCCGCGTGCACATCCGCCCGCTCGCCCCGGTACCGGGCGGCCAGCCACCGCGCGCTCGAGGCCAGCGACGGCAGCGCCATCCCGACACACGCCACCGTCCACGCGCCCCCGCGGGCCCGGGACTGCAGCACCAGATGAGCCCACACGTCATCGCGCGTCCGCGGCGGGCACTGCTTACTCATCACCCGGTCCCGCAACTCGTCCAGCGGCACCGGCCGCCGCGGCAACCCCGGGAACCGGGACCCCTGCACCGCCATCGGCTCCGGCCCGGTGACCAGCCAGCCGAAGGCATCGCGCGCAGTGTCCAACGGCAGCCACTCGTGACCCTCGTGCTCGCCCCGGATAGACGCGGAAACAGCGTCGTCGTTCGTCATGGTCCTGCTCCTGTTCGAGGTGTCGGAATCAGCCCCGTCAGGACGCCAGAACGACGACAAGAAAAGAACAAGAAAAGAACAAGAAAAGAACAAGGACCAGCTTTTCGGGAGCTATTAAAGCTACTAAACCCGCCCCGGGTGAAACGATCCAGACTACTCCCGAGCCAGGTGTGGGCGGCGTGCGCCCGCGCGACCTTTAGTAGTGTCTGGCCTGGTCTTTTAGGCGAGTCTTAGTAGCCCGGCCACCGCCTGAGGTGGAGATTCGAGGCTCGCACATCCTGCGGGTGGCGGGCGTCGGGTACCCGTGAAATTGCCCCGCTCATCGGCTTCGACGTCAAGGGTGCGGGCAATCTGGTGAATGTGGATGCCGCCACAATCGGGTTTCCGTGCTGCTCGGGCGCGAATATCCCATGTAGCTGACGTGCGCTCACGAGGGTGAGGGCCGGGCACGTCGGAGTGGTCCCGAAAAAAGTTGCGTTCTTGGTGTCGAAAATCCGGCCCGAAACCGGCCTCTTGGGGTGACCTGGCAGACCACGCCGACCACCCGCGAGGAAGGCCACCGATGACCTCGACACCGCACCCCGAACCCGGACACCGCCCCCGCCGCCGCCTGCGTCGCCGCGCCGCGACTCCCGCGGCGCACGCCGGCCGCGACCGACTCCGCACGCGCTCCCGTACCACCACCCTCGGAGGTATCCGGACCGCCCGCCCGACCACGCTGTGGCCTTTCGGCGACGCCGAGGTACTGCCCGGCACCGCGCTGCTCGCCGGCTGGCTCGGCCGCACGATCCTCACGCTCGTCACCACCTACACCCGCCCCGGCGACCGCGTCCTTCTCCTCACCCCACCGCTGCCCCCGCGCCCTCCTTCGCGAGCCCCCTGCCGCACGCACGAGGGCGACCCGTACGCCGGACTCGCCGAAGCGGTCTGGACCGTCGCCCGACTCGGCCGCGGGGTCGACACCGCGACCGCAGCACCCGGTCCGGACTACCCCGACGGCGACATCAGGTCGGTCTGGCGCGCCGGAGCCGAGTCGGGGTCGCGACCCCGACTCAGCCGACTCGGCCTGCGCCCGTCGGCCGGTCCGAACCCCGACTCCGTCTCCCCGCGGGACCCGGCCGGAACCCGACCGGACGGCGGGTTCGATCTGATCATCACCGCGCTCGACCCCCACGCCACCGACTGGCTCGCGTGCACCGACTGGGGCGCGCTGCTCACCCCGCACGGCCTCGCCGCGACAGTCACGCACAGTGATTCGCACGGCGGCCGGCTGCTCGACCCATACTCGGTCATGGTGGAAACGCTGGGTAGTTACGGGCTGCGGTGTCTCGACCACATCGCCGTGCTCACCGCGCCGGCACCGGACCGGGTGGCCAGCTCCGCGGTCGGCGAGCAGACCGGAGCCGCGACGCTTGCACGCGGCCGATCGCCGCGCGCCGGCGTCGCCGGTCCGCCGCCGGTTCGCCGGGTGCACCACGACGTCGTTCTGTTCGGACGGCTGCCGGCCACCACACCGGAGGACGGCGCCACCGACGGGAAGGAAACTTCGGATGTCTGAGTACGCCGACGAGTGGTTCTCCCGGCCGATAGGGGAGCGTCCCGAGGGGCCGGTGCTGACGTCGGTCTGGCCCACGGGCAGAGCCAGCGTGGCGGCCCAGCTGGACGACGACGGCTACCACGACGCCACCGGCACCGACCCCGCGCTGATGGCTCCGGCGGTCGCCCGCTACGCGATCGCGGCGTTGACCCGGCCCGGGGGCGTGGTGCTCGATCCGGACTGCGGAGCGGGCACGACCGTCGTTGAAGCGCTGCGCTGCGGGCGGCACGCGATCGGGCTGACCGGGCAGCGCCGGTGGTGGCGCCTGGCCCGCGCCAACGTGACCGCGACGAAGGCCCGCGGGGTGTTCGTGGACGGCATGGTCCTCGTTCTCGACCGCCGCCCCGGTACCGCGGCCGCCGCGGCAACGGCGGGGCTGACCGGGCGCGTCGATCTCCTGCTGACCACCCTTCGGCCCACCGGCCCGTACGGCGATCTCACCGGTGCGCTGGACCGGCTGAACCAGTTGCTGATGCAGTACCGGTCGTTGGTGCGGCCCGGCGGGCACGTGGTCATCACCTGCCCTCCATTGCGCCATCCCGTCCGGCACGATCTGCTCGACGTCCCCGGCCAGATCGCCCTCCTCGGCAGCACGGCGGGGCTGGCACCGGTCGCCCGTTGCCTGGCGCTCACCGCCACGGTGCGGCGGGGCCGGGCCTTCACCCGCGCCACCCTCGCCCAGCGCCGCGCCGCCGCCCGGGCGGAACGCGCACTCGGGCACCCGGTCGCCCTGCCTGCCCACCACACTGTGCTGGTGTTCAGGGCCGACCCCGACGCCGCCGAACCGGCGCCGGCGCTGTCTCTCCCGCTGCCGCCCGCACCGCGACGACGGCAGCGGCGCGTGCGCGGATCACGTCCGGATGGGGCTCGGCCGGAGACCACCGTGGGGGCTGCGGCATGAGCCGGCACCGCTGTTTCCGAACCCCACGGGGCCGCACCGAAGGGGCCGTCATGAACACCACGACTGAGCGGGGGCACCGTCCGCATCGGGTGCCACGCCGGGGCGATCCCGTGCTGTATCCCGGCGCGCAGGACCGCGCGCCGGACTCGGAATTCCGGAGCCGGCGGCAGCGGCTGCGCGAATACCTGGCCGAGCGATTGACCGCCCCGTACGACAACGACGGCGGGAGGCGGGAAATCGCGGATCGCGGGATTCGCGCGTACCAGCGCGAGCTGGCCCGGCGATCGCGCGGAGCGCTCCGGCAGAGGACTCGCGAAGGCTGGTGGCACGGGCCCGCGCCCTACGGCTACACCCTGCAACGCCACCGGGCCGGGGACCGGCGGCCCCGGCTGGTCATCGACGAGCTGCGGGCGCCGGTCGTGCCGCTGATCTTCACCTGGTCCCTGCACGGCAACCTCAGCGACCGCGCCATCGCCCGGCGGCTGACCGAACAGCAGCACCCCCTGCCTGTCGACCCCGTTTCCGGCTGGCCGCGGGCATGGAGCTGGGCGATCGTGCGGACCGTCCTGACCAACCCCGCCTACCTCGGCTACGTCACCCGTGACCGCACCGTGCGCGGAGCTGCCCAGCCACCGGAGTGCTGGACCTGGTCCCGGCAGCGCAGCCACCCGGCGCTGATCTTGCCGGCCGCGTTCTGGGCGGTCCACACCCACCGGTCCCGCGAAGCGCCGGCGTGCCCGGACACCGGCACCACTGCGTTCGACAGCGACCACCAGGAGGCGGCGTGAATCAGCATGTCCACTACCGCGACGACGCGGTCACGCTTTACACCGGCGACGCCACCACCACCCTGGCCGGCCTGCCCGACCGCTCGGTGGACTGCGTGGTCACCAGTCCGCCGTACTGGGGACTGCGCGACTACGGAACCGGCACCTGGGCCGGCGGCGACCCCGGCTGCACGCACCTGGCGGCGGCCGGCCGCGGCAGCAACCTGCCCCAGCCGAAACACCCCCGCGTGGCGTATCCGGCGTCGGCCGCGCAGCGCGGTGCCGCGCCTCAGCACTGCCGCCGGTGCGGCGCCCGGCGCGAAGACGAACAGCACGGCCTGGAGCCGTCCCCGCAGGACTACGTCGATCGGCTCCGAGGTGTCTTTGCGCAGCTGCACCGCGTGCTGGCCGACACCGGAACGGTGTGGCTGAACCTCGGCGATTCCTACTCCGCCGACCCGCCCGGCCCCACCCGGGGTGACGCGATGCGGGCCAGCACCCTGTCCGGCCGGACCGCGGCGGCACCGCTGCGGGACTCCGTCCGCAGCGCCGGCGTCCGCCGCACCCAGAGCGTGCCCCGCAAGAACCTCCTTGGCATACCGTGGCGGGTCGCGTTCGCGCTGCAGACCGACGGCTGGATCCTGCGGAACGCGATCGTGTGGCACAAACCCAACGCCATGCCCGAATCCGTCCGGGACCGGCTGTCCAACCGGTACGAGATGCTGTTCCTGCTTGTCAAACAGCAGAAGTACTTCTTCGACCTCGACCCGGTCCGCGAACCACCCGCACGTCCTGCATCGCGCAGGGAGGGCAAGCTCATCGGCGGCTCGAACAAAGACCGCGTTACCGGGATCGACGTGACTGCACGGCACCGCGGACACGGGGCGTACGGCAAGCACCGCGATGCCAGCCCCTTCGCGGAGGGAGGGCACCGCGACGAGGTGCGCCCGACCGGGGCGCAGCACACCGCAGTGCCCCAGCGTGGCAAGAACCCTGGCGACGTCTGGTCCATCACGACCCGCCCACTGCGGGAAGCGCATTTCGCGGCCTTCCCGATTGATATCCCGCTGCGGTGCGTCGCCGCCGGTTGCCCGGAGGGCGGGGTCGTGCTCGACCCGTTCAGCGGCGCCGCCACCACCGGCGTGGCCGCACGTCAGCTCGACCGCTCCTACATCGGGATAGATCTCAACCCGCAGTTCCACGACGTCGGCCTCGGACGTCTCGGCCTCGCCACGGACGGCACGGTGAAGGCTGCATGAGAACCTTCATCGCACCCTGCCGCCGGCGCGAGGATGCCGCCCCTTCCATCTCTGATCCGGGAACTGGGAGCGGGGAGCTGCCCGAGGACATGGGGCTGACGGCGAAGGCGGTCACGCTGTGCGTGGGGGATGCCGCGGAGGTGGTCGCGGGGATGCCGGCGGGATCGGTGGACTGCGTGGTGACGTCGCCTCCGTATTGGGGGTTGCGCGACTACGGGATCGAGGGTCAGTACGGGGCCGAGTCCACTGTGGGTCGTTACGTCGCGCGGCTGACGGGTCTTTTCGACGAGGTACACCGGGTTCTGTCTCCTGGCGGGACGGTGTGGCTGAATCTCGGTGACAGCTTCGGCGGGTCGTGGGGAAATTATGTGGCCACCGGGTCGATGGCGCGGACCGCCCGGGCACGGTCCGCGTCCAGCTATGGGGCGCACCGGCCACCGCAATCGGCTCACCGAAGTAAGGATCTGGTCGGTGTGCCGTGGCGGGTGGCGTTCTCGTTGCAGGAGAGGGGCTGGGTGCTGCGGAACGCGGTGGTGTGGGAGAAACCGAACGCGCGCCCGGAGAGCGCGCGGGACCGGCTTGCCCAGCGTTACGAGATGGTGTTCCTGCTGACCAGGTCGGAGTCGCCGTGGCTCTGGCCGCGTGCTGAGGTTGCGGCGGATGTGTGGCGGGTGCCGGCGAGGCGTGCGGGGGTGGGGCATCCGGCGGCGGGAACGTTGGAGGTCGCCCGGCGTTGTGTCCGGCTGGGGTGCCCGCGTGGTGGCGTGGTGCTGGATCCGTTCTGTGGCAGTGGAACCACGGGCCTGGCCGCACTGGAGCACGGCTGTTCGTTCGTCGGTGTCGATCTGGACCCGGCCTGCCACGACCTCGCGTATCGCCGGCTTGCGGAGGTGTCATGAGAATTGAGGGGGCTGTGCCGGAGGGTGATGCGTCGGCGGTGATGACGGTGGCTGAGCTGGCGGCGTTGCCTGCGGTGGTGGATCTGATGACGGCGGCGCGGGCGTTGCGGATCGGCCGGACGACTGCGTACTCGCTGGCGCGTGCGGATGATTTCCCGTGTCCGGTGTTGCGGGTGGGCGGTGAGTACCGGGTCCCGGTCGTGGGGCTTATTCGGGTGCTCGGTCTCGATCCGTCCATCGGGTGAATCTGTTGTGACTCGGGCTTCCCCGAGGGTGGTCTGCAGCGCGAGTATCGCGGCAACCCGCTGATTCGACCGAGAGATGGTGAGTAAGGATGGCGGAGGGATCGGTGTACAAGCGCTGTTCCTGCAGGGACAGCAACGGCCGCGAACTGGGGTCGGCGTGCCCGCGGCTGGAGCAGAGCCGGCATGGGCAGTGGTGCTACCGGGTCGAGCTGCCCAAAGACCGTGCAGGGAATCGGCGTCCGCGGCGGCGTAGCGGCTTCGAGACGGCGAAGAAGGCGCAGGAAGGTCTGGATCACGTCGGGAAGTTGCTTGCCCTAGCCGGTGATGACGAGGACATGCTGCGCAAGATCGCGGATGTGATCGCGGCGGCGATCTCGGCTCGGCAGAAGCTGCCGGAGGTCGAGGACATGCGTCGGCTGGTGCGGGCTGGTGCCGCCGTGCTGGAGCATCCGTTGATGGACGGGGTGTTCACCGCGTTCCTCGCGAAGAAGAAGGCGACGCGCAGCCGGAACACCTACCGCTCCTACGAGTCACACGTGCGGCTCTACCTTCGGCCGCACCTCGCACACATCCGGCGGGACAAGCTGTCCGTGGCGCATCTGGACGGCATGTTCGACGCGATCGTGGAGCACAACGATGTGATCGCCGAATACCGCGCCAGCGGTGATCCGCGGAAGGTCGCGGCGGTGAAGTGGCAGCGCCCGGTCGGTCCGACGTCGATCCGCCGGATCCGGGAAACCTTACGAGCGATCCTGAGCCCTGCGGTCAAGGAAGGCCTGCTGACGGTGAATGTGGCGTCGTTAGTGGAGTTGCCACCGGCGAACCGGCCGATACCGAAGGTATGGACCGAAGAACGGGTAGCGCGGTGGCGGCTGACGGGTGAGATCCCGTCGCCGGTGATGGTGTGGACTCCGGCACAGACTGGCGGGTTCCTCGACTATGCGGTCAACGACCTGCTGTATCCGTTGTTCCATCTAATTGCTCATGTCGGGCTGCGGCGCGGGGAGGCGTGCGGACAGCGCCGCTCCGACACCTACCTCGACGCAGCGACGCTCGAGGTGGCGAATCAGATCGTGCAGTACGGGTGGGAAACCGGGCAGGCCTCGCCGAAGACCACCTCGTCCGAAGGCTTGGTCGCGTTGGATCGCGACACGGTGCTCGTCCTGCGTCAGCATCTGGCGGACCAGGACACGGCCCGCGGCCGGCTTGGCTCGGATTGGGTCGAGAGTGGCCTGTTGTTCACTCAGCCTGATGGCAGTCCGTTGCATCCGGCGGATGTCACGGCGAGGTTCCAGGAGCTGGCGCGTCTGGCTGGGTTGCCGCCGATCCGGTTGCATGACCTTCGCCATGGTGCGGCGACGTTGGCGCTCGCGGCTGGTGCGGACATGAAGACGGTGCAGAACATGCTCCGGCATTCCTCGATCACGGTGACCGCAGACACCTACACCAC
>NZ_FOEF01000032.1 GCF_900110575.1 Amycolatopsis saalfeldensis | reverse complement strand
GGGCCTGTCGGTAGGTTTCCCGCAGTGGCTTGCTTGCCTGAAGCCGGTCCAGGCAGGGATCGCCTGCGACGACCGCACGTTCCGCCGCCGGTGGACAGCTGTGCCGGAGCCGGTCGAGCTGTTCCCGGTGGGAGAGCACGATGTGCCGGGGGACGACTTCGCCCCGATGCATCAGCCAAGGCTCGGAAAGCCCGAAGACCGGTTTCCGGTTTCCGGTTTCCGGTTTCCGGTTTCCGGTTTCCGGTTTCCGGTTTCCGGTTTCCGGTTTCCGGTTTCCAAGAATTTATTGTAACCCATTCCGTGCGGCACCACCGTCAACGGCGCGCGCAATTCGTGCAGGTCACCGCCGTAACTCGCGGCCAGAGCCCAGTCGAATTTGGTCCGGATCGCTTCCGGCCAGGGTAGGAGGGGAATGCCGCGGGCGGCCAGGAATTCTTCGGTGCCGCGGGTGAACGCACTCGATCCTGGGCAGGTGAAGACCGTCTGGATTCGCGGGTCGCCGGCGAAGAGGGTCAGGACGTCGAGGAGGCGGGTGGCGGCGGTGACGTTGTGGACCACCGCCAGCAGGGTCCGTTCCGTGGACACGGTGCGCCAGCGCGGCGGCACGGGGATCGACGGAGAGGGCACGGAGAGCAATCCTAGCGATTGCTCTCCGTGCGGCTCACAAACTGATGTTGCCGTGTACGTCACGTAGCTGGACGACCTTGGCCCCTTCGGCCACGGTGCCCACGTGGTTGTTCACGCCGCCGCCGCGGGCGTCCTGGTGGACTTCGAACTCGGCGTGCAGGGCGGCCTTGAACGCGGGGTCCGCCTGGCTCTGCTCGTCCAGGCGCTCGGCGAGGGCCGTGATCGTCGCCGGGTCCTCGGGCTTGGCCGCCTCCAGCGCCGCGGCCGCCTTCCTGTCACCCGAGAACTTGCGCTTGACCAGTTCGTACAGGCCGGTGGCGGCCTTGGTCGCGAGCGTCGTGGCGATGGCGGTCAGGATCGGCTCGGGCATCTGCTCTCCTCGGGTCGACGATTCCCGTCCACGGTACTCACTTCGTGTGGTCGGCGACCCAGTCCGCGATGACGTCGACGCGGGCGGTGAGTTCCGCGCTGGCGTGCGGGCAGTCGGGGCCGGTGATCTCGACGGCGATGAGCTGGCCGCCCGAGCCCGACGGGACGAAATACGGCGCGCCGGCGTCGTAGGTGCACGCGCTGGTCGTGGCGGCCGGGCTGACCCCGCGGACGCCGAGGGTGGTCGGGGCGACGTTCGCCACCTCGACCGTGCCCTGCTGCAGCTTCGCCGACGGCGCCGGGTTCTTCGCCGTGGTGCTGCCCCAGCCGGCCAGGGTGAGGCTCTGCCCGGTGCCCGGGACCAGGCGGTTCAGGGTCAGCGGGGTGACGCCGGTGGCCGGGCTGTCGAGGTGCGCCAGCGCGGTGTCGTTGACGCTGGACTGCAGCACGTCGGTCACCTTGCGCGTGATCCCCTGCTCTTTCGCCTCGTCGACCAGGCCGAGCGTCACGGTCGTGGCGTACGGCACCGGGCCGGACACGCGGTTGCGGTTCACGTCGTGGAAGCAGTGGCCGTTGGTGAGGATCCACTGCGGGGCGACGAGCGAGCCGGAGCAGAAGCTCGAATACGTGCTGCCGTCCGGGCGCGGGATGCTCGCCATGGCCAGTTTCGCGGTGAAGCCGAATTGGCCGGCCGGGACGTCTGAGCCGTTCGCGACGGCCAACGCCGGCGCGGCGGTGAGGAGGGGCAGGAGGGCTGCTGCGGTGACTGCGGCGCGAACGCGCATTAGGTCCCTTCGTCCGGGGCACCGGCGGGACGCCGATGATCGGCCCTCCACGCTAACCAGGTCCGGCGGGCTGAGGAATTCCCTTGTCGGGCGAAAGAAAACGGGCCCCGCGGCATGCGCGGGGCCCGTTCGTGTACTTGACTTTCACACTGCGTTCGCGGCGATCCAATCGGCGATCACGTCGGCGCGAGCGGTCGTCTCGGGGGTCGAGTGGGGGCAGTCCGGGCCGTCCGACTCGACCGACACGAGCTGGCCGCTGGTCTCGTTGGGGACGAAGTACGGCGCGCCCGAGTCGTACAGGCAAGCGCTGGTCGTGTTCGACGGCTGCACGCCGATCACGCCCGCCGTGGTGGCGTCGACCTGGCTGACCGCCATCGAGCCCTGCTGCATCTTCGTGGACGGCTTCGCGTCGGTCGAGCTCAGGCTGCCCCAGCCCGCGAGCGTCACGCTCTGGCCGACCGTCGGCGCGTCGCGCTGGACGGTCAGCGGCGCGATCCCGGTGACCGGGCTGTCGAGCTTCGCGAGCGAGATGTCGTTGGTGCCGGCCTGAAGCACGTCGGTCACCTTGCGCGTGACGCCGAGCCCGTCGCTCTGCACGGTGGTCCCGAGCAGCACCGAGGTGTCGTACGGCACCGGCCCGGAGATCGGCTTGCGGTTGACGTCGTGGAAGCAGTGCCCGGCCGTGATGATCCACTGAGGAGCGATCAGGGCGCCGGAACACGCGCTGTCGTAATGGGTTCCGTCCGGCTTCGGGATGTTCGTCATCGTCAGCTTCGCCGCGAACTGGAACTGGCCCTGCGGCACGTCGGACCCGTTGGCGACGGCCGAGGCCGGCAGTGCGGTGGCGAGGGCGCCCGCGGTGCACGCGAGCGTCAGGACGGCAGCGGAAAGCACCGCACGAACACGCATCAATTTCCCCTACAGGTGGTCTGAGTCGGTGATTACCGAACCTTAGCGGGGAGGCGCGTTCACTCGTAAGTGTTCGGCTGCCGGGTTGCCCGATTGGCCATCCCGGCAGCCGAGGAGGTGCGGCTTCAGTTGACGTCGACGAGGTCGACCACGAAGACGAGGGTCTCGTTGGGCTTGATGACGCCGCCCGCGCCGCGTTCGCCATAGGCGAGGTGCGGCGGGATCACGAGCTTGCGGCGGCCACCGATCTTCATGCCGGCCACCCCCTGGTCCCAGCCGGGGATGACCTGGCCGGCGCCGAGCGCGAACCGCAGCGGCTCGCCGCGGTTCCACGAAGCGTCGAACTCGGCTCCGGTGGAGTGGGAGACGCCGACGTAGTGGACGCTCACCGCGCTGCCGGGCTGGGCTTCGGTGCCGTCTCCGACGGTGAGGTCGGTGATCTCGAGGTCGGCCGGCGCGGGGCCGTCCGGGCGGTCGATTTCGGGCTTTTCCAAGGTCATGGGCGACACCGTACCGACGGCCTGTGAGCTGCGCCGATCGGACTACGCCCAACGGTGGGTTAAACGCGAAAAGTCTTCACAAATGTCTCTACCCGCCGGTAGCGTGCGCCACGTCACCCCCTGGGGGATCTTCGTGGACGGGAGTTCGGGCATGCGACGACGCATCCGCATCCTGACCGTGGCGGCGCTGGCCGTGCTCACGGCGGGTCTGACCCAGGCGGTGGCCGGCGTCCCGCCCGCCACCGCGGCGCTGCCGGGCAACGACTACTGCGCCGGCCAGTGCAACGACATCCTGCCGCCCGGCGAGAACGGCAGCGCGACGCTCGCGGAGATCCTCGCCAACAAGGCGCTGGGCACCCAGCCGGGCCACGCCGACGACCAGCTCGGCAAGTACGCCGACCTCGCCGGCGGCTACAAGACGCTGACCACGGACACGATCGGCAAGTTCTTCAACGACTCGTCGTTCGGCGTGCCCGCGGACCAGGTGGCCAGCACGCTGCAGCCGCGCTCCGACGTGACCATCACCCGGGACAAGGCCACCGGCGTGCCGCACATCCAGGGCACCACGCGCTCCGGCACCGAGTTCGGCGCCGGGTACGCGGCCGGGCAGGACCGCTTGTGGCTGATGGACATCATGCGCCGCGTCGGCCGCGGGCAGCTGACCTCGTACGCCGGGGGCGCGCCCGCGAACCGCGAGCTCGAGCAGTCCTTCTTCTCCGCCGCGCCGTACACGGAGCAGGAGCTGCAGGCGCAGATCGACGCCGCCGCCAACAGCGGCCCGCGCGGCAAGCAGGGGCTGGCCGACGCGCAGGCCTACATCGACGGGATCAACAAGTACATCACCGACTCCCACAACGGCCGCTACTTCCCGGGTGAGTACGTGCTCACCGGGCACGTCGACGCGATCACCAACGCCGGCACCATCGAACCGTTCAAGCTGACCGACCTGGTCGTGCTGGCGTCCGTGGTCGGCGCCCAGTTCGGCGCCGGCGGCGGCGGCGAGGTGCAGAACGCGGTCGCGAAGCTCGCGCTGCAGGAGAAGTACGGCGTCCAGCAGGGCGAGAAGGTGTGGCAGAGCCTGCGCGCCGCGGACGACCCCGAGGCCGTGAAGACGCTGCACGACGGGCAGACCTTCGACTACGGCATGACGCCCGCGAACCCGCAGGGCGAAGCGCTGCCGGACAAGGGTTCGGTGACGAACCAGCAGCTCGTGTACGACCCCACCGGCTCGGCCTCGTCGGCGACGCCGGCGAAGGTGGACGTCCCCGCGCCGAAGGGCCAGGAAGCCGCGCGCGGGATGTTCGACAACGGCGTGCTGCCGGGCGACATGATGACGGACAAGCACGGCATGTCCAACGCGCTCGTGGTGTCGGGCTCGAAGACGGCGAGCGGGCACCCGGTGGCCGTGTTCGGCCCGCAGACCGGGTATTTCGCGCCGCAGCTGCTCATGCTGCAGGAGCTCCAGGGCCCGGGGATCAGCGCGCGCGGCGCCTCGTTCGCCGGCATCAGCATGTACGTGCTGCTCGGCCGCGGCCAGGACTACTCGTGGAGCGCGACCACCTCGGCGCAGGACATCATCGACACGTACGCGCTGCCGTTGTGCGACCCGAGCGGCAAACCGGCCACAAAGGACACGAACTACTACGTCTACCAGGGCCAGTGCCTGCCGATGGACACCGTGGAGCGTAAGAACTCCTGGACCCCGACGCTCGCCGACGGCACCGCGGCCGGCTCGTACACCCTGCGCAGCTATCGCACGAAATACGGCCCGGTGACCAGCCGTGCGACGGTCGGCGGCAAACCGGTGGCCTACACCTCGCTGCGGTCCTCGTACTTCCACGAGGTGGACTCGCTGATCGGCTTCCAGGAGTTCAACGACCCGGACTTCATCCACTCGGCGTCGGACTTCGAGAAGGCCGCGAACGACGTCAACTTCACCTTCAACTGGTTCTACGCCGATTCGAAGGACGTCGCGTACTTCAACTCGGGCGCGAACCCGGTGCGCAATCCGACCGTCGACCCGATGATGCCGGTCTGGGGCGACCAGGGCTACGACTGGCAGGGCTGGAAGCCGGACGGCAACGTCGCGGCCTACACGCCGATGTCGCAGCACCCGCAGTCGATCAACCAGGACTACTACATCAGCTGGAACAACGCGCAGGCCAAGGGTTACGCCTCCGGCGGCGCCGACAAGTCCGCCGTGTACCGCGCCGACCTGCTCGACTCGCGGGTGAAGGCGCTGATTTCCAGCGGCACCAAGGTGACCCGGGTCAACCTGACCCAGGCCATGGAGGACGCGGCGCTG
Source organism: Amycolatopsis saalfeldensis (assembly GCF_900110575.1). Classification (GTDB taxonomy): domain Bacteria; phylum Actinomycetota; class Actinomycetes; order Mycobacteriales; family Pseudonocardiaceae; genus Amycolatopsis; species Amycolatopsis saalfeldensis. The sequence goes on along the minus strand of NZ_FOEF01000032.1, from coordinate 59,775 downwards.
GCCGACCTGCGGGCGGAGAAGGTGCTGCCGTTGCTGCTCCAGGTGCTCGACAAGGCGCCGCTCACCGGCGCCGCGGCCGACGCCGAAGCGAAGCTCAAAGTCTGGATGGCCAACGGGCACCAGCGCGTCGAGTCCTCGCCCGGCAGCAAGACCTACAACGACGCCGACGCGATCCGGATCATGGACGCGTGGTGGCCGCTGCTGGTCACGAACGAGTTCAAGCCCGCCATGGGCGACGACGCGTTCACCGCGATGACCAACGTGCTGCAGATCAACGAAAGCCCGTCCGGGTTCCAGAACGAGACGCCGGGCAAGCACGTCGGGCAGCCGCACCAGGGCTCCTCGTACCAGCACGGCTGGTGGGGCTACGTCAGCAAGGACATCCGCACGGTGCTCGGCCAGCCGGTCGCGGGCCCGCTCGGCGCGACGTTCTGCGGTGGCGGGAACCTCGACGCCTGCCGCACCGCGCTCGTCGACTCGCTGACGGCGGCCGCGGCGCAGCCCGCGAACACCGTCTACCCGGGTGATTCGGACTGCTCGGCCGGCGACCAGTGGTGCGCCGACAGCGTGATCCAGCGCCCGCTCGGCGGCATCACGCACGGCAAGGTCAGCACGCAGAACCGCCCGACGTTCCAGCAGGTCGTCGAGTACGCGGCCCACCGCGGCGACAACGTTTCGAACCTCGCCGCGGGCAAGCCGGTCTCCGCGACCAGCGCCGAGACGGGCTTCTACAACTCGCCCGCCTCGAACGCCGTCGACGGCAACCCCGCCACCCGCTGGGCCAGCGACTGGAGCGACAACCAGTCGATCACCGTCGACCTCGGCTCGGTGCAGCAGGTGTCACGCGTGGTGCTGTCGTGGGAATCGGCGTACGCGAAGGGCTACAAGGTGCAGCTCTCCGCGGACGGCGAGTCCTGGCGTGATGCCGCGACGGTGACGGACGGCAACGGCGGCGCGGACAACGTGTCCTTCGCACCCTCGGACGCCCGCTTCGTCCGCCTCGCGGGCGAGCAGCGGGGGACGAAGTACGGGTATTCGCTGTACGAGTTCGAGGTTTACGCGCACTGAGAACGGGTGCCGGCGGGCAGTCAGGCGTGGTCGGACCAGAACGGATCGCGGCCGATGAAGGCGATCATCCTGGTCTGGACGTCACTGTCCGCCGGCACCTCGACTCGGGGGCCGTACTGGCCCGACGAACGCAGGACGTCCTCCATCCCGGCCATCCCGCCGAGGAGGGCCGCGCAGAAGTCCGCGTCGAGCCGGTCGTCCTGGCCGGTCGCGCGGGCCAGGTCCCAGGTGTGCATGAACACGTCGGCGGTGTAGAACTGGTCGATCGCGGCGGGCAGCGCCAGCGTGCCGATGTGCGGGTTGCTGAGCTTGCGGTCGGCCGAATCGGGATCGTCCAGCAACGCCTGCACGCCTTCGCTGTGCACTCGCCACGCGGCGACCGGGTCCTCGTTTGCCGAAGGACCCTTGGGCAGCTCGATTCCCGCGCCCGCCGCGAGGAACGACGGGAACCACTCGACCAGGTGCCGTACGACGTCACGCGCCGCCCAGCCGTCGACCGGTGACGGTGCGTCCCAGTCCTTCGTGCCACGGACTCGTTCGGTGAAACGGCCGGCCACCTCGCGGTGCCGCTCGGCCGGCTGGTCAGACAGTGCCATCGTGCAACATCCCATCCAGTTTCGCGTAACCCTCGTTGATGCCGACTTCCATCCCGGAGCGCAGGATCCCGTCACGGCTCTCGATGCTGTCCACAAGGGACTGCGAGCGCAGGCGCGCGCGGCCGTCACCGAGGTCCTCGAACCACAGCGTCTCCAGCGCGACGCCCTCGGGCTCGCCCTCGAACGTGAAGGTCTGCACGATCCGGTCCGGCCGCACCTCGTGGAAGCAGCCGTGGAAGCCGTACTCCGTCCCGCGGACGACCGAGACGTAGCGCCAGCTGCCGCCGGTGCGGGCGTCCCAGTGGTCGATCAGCGTGGTGGTGTCGTCGGGGCCGACCCACTTGGCGAACAGCCCGGGGTCGGTGTGGGCGCGGAAGAGCCGCTCGGGCGTCGTCGCGAAGTCACGCGCCATCCGGATCAGCGGCAGGCTCGGGTCGGCCTCGATCCGGGCCTCGGCGATCTTGTCCATCGTGGTCTCCTTCCAGCTCCGCCAGCACGGCGTCGAGCCGGCGGTAGCGTTGTTCGAACCGACGGCGGTAACGCTCGATCCAGCCGTCCATCAGGTCGAACACCTGGGCTTCGAGGCGCACCGGCCGGGGCTGCGGGCCCGGCGGCCTGCTGACCAGCCCGGCGTCCTCGAGCACCCGCAGGTGTTTGTAGACCGCCTGCAGCGAGATCCGGTACGGCTCGGCCAGCTGGCCCACGGTCGCGTCGCCGTCGGCCAGCCGGGCCACCATGTCGCGCCGCGTCGGGTCCGCCAGTGCGGCGAAGGTCTGGGACAGCGCGTCCGCGGTCATCTTCGATCTCTTTCAACTCTGTGGTTGAAAGGACCATAGCCGGTCGGCGCGTGGTTTTCAATCTCCTGGTTGAAAGTTACGGTGAGCCTCATGGACGACTGGACCCCGCGCACCCGGGCGATCGCGGCCGGGCGGCCGCACGGCCCCGGCGAGCCGCTGAACACGCCGATTGTCGCGACGAGCACGTTCGAGGCCGGTGGGGACTTCGTGTACGCGCGGTCGGACGGGACCGCGACGTGGGCGGCGCTCGAGGAGGCCGTCGGTGCGCTGGAAGGCGGGCGCGCGTTCGCGTTCGCGTCCGGGGTGGCGACCTTGTCCGCGGTGCTCGATTCTCTGCCCGTCGGGTCGCAGGTGGCAGTGCCGACTTTCAGCTATGCCGTCACGCGCGGGGCCTTGCAGCACGCGCAGAAACTCGGGCGGCTCACCGTCACCGAGCTCGAGCCCACCGACACCCAGGCTTGGATCGACTGCGGTGCCGACCTGCTGTGGCTCGAATCGCCGACGAACCCGACGCTCGACGTGATGGACATCGAGGCCATCGCGAAGGGGGCGCGCGGACGGGTTGTCGTCGACAACACCTTCGCGACGCCGTTGCACCAGCAGCCGTTGAAGCTGGGCGCTGACGTTGTGGTGCACAGCGCCACGAAGCTGATCGGCGGGCACAGTGACCTGCTTCTCGGCATCGCCGTGGCGAAGGACGACGCCGTGGCCGAAGAGTTGCGCGGGGCACGGACGCGCATCGGCACCACGCCGGGCGCGCTGGAGGCGTGGCTCGCGTTGCGTGGGCTGCGGACGCTGCATGTGCGGCTGGCCGAGCAGGAGAAGACCGCCGCGCTGCTGGTGTCCCGGCTCGCGGAACATCCCGCCGTCACCAAGGTCCGGTATCCGGGCTTCGGGATGATGGCCGCCTTCGAGCTGTCGGACGCCGAGGCCGCCGACCGGGTGTGCGCGTCGGTCCGGCTGATCCGTTCCGCGACCAGCCTCGGCGGCGTGGAAAGCCTGGTTGAACGGCGCGCGTGGCTACCGGGAGAGGAACGCGTGCCCGCCGGGCTGATCCGGTTGAGCGTCGGCCTGGAAGACCCCGAAGACCTCTGGCGCGATCTGCTGGCGGCGCTGGGCTGAATTCCGTAAAGAATTCACCGATATTCGCCCCGGGCTGGGAAACCAAATACACCGTAAAAGAACGTAACGAACGTGGTTGACCTGGCGATGAAGCAGCAAGCGCGATGGGGTTCATCGCGCTTTCTTCCAGGGGAGACCAATTTGAAGAAAACGCTGGGCAGACTCGCGGGCGCCGTGCTCGCGGGCGCCCTGATCAGCCTTGCCGTCACGCCTTCGGCGATGGCGGACGACTCGGCACCGGTGGTGACGACCTCGGAGGCCGCCCCGCCGGCGTCGGACGCGCCGGTCACGGACACGCCGTCGTCCGAGCCGAGCACCGGCCAGTCCACTTCGGACACCCCGACCAGCGCGGGGCAGCCGACGGACACCGGCACGCCGACGGGCAAGCCGACCGGCACCGGTGGGCCCACCAGCAGCGGCGAGCCCACGAAGCCGACCAGCTCCCAGCCGGAGACCACCACGCCGGAGGAGCCGTACCAGGACGACATCGCCTACGGCGTCGACCTCGACGGCGGCCAGGGCATCTTCGTGATCGCCTGCGCCGCGGGCGAGCCGACCGGCGTCTCGTCGAACGACTTCGACCTCGTCGAGGGCCCGCACCAGGACGAGACCGACGGCCGTTACTGGGCCTGGCTGGTGAAGCGCCACGACGGTGCTTCGTTCGACGCCGGCAACGTCACCGCGTTCTGGACCTGCGGTGGTGACAAGGGCGGCGAGCAGCCGGTCCCGCCGGCGGGCGGCGCGGGCGCGGGTTCCGCGGGCACCACGGGTGGCCACGGCGACTCGCAGGTCAAGTACGCCCCCAAGGGCGGCGTCGAGACCGGCTTCGGCGGCATGGCCGCCTGATGACCAGGAAGTACGGGCAGGGCGCCGCGATCGCGGGCGCCCTGCTCCTTTCCCTCACGCTGAGCGGCTGCGGCTCGGACGCCCCGGCCCCCGCCGCGAAGCCCCCGGCCTCGGTGCCGGTGACCAAGCCGTTCGTCGGGCTGCGGCCGACGTCGGTGGAGATCCCGAAGATCGGCGCGAAGTCTTCGCTGATCACCGTGCTGCCCAACAAGGACGGGCAGATTTCGGTGCCGTCGGTGAAGACTCCGATGCAGGCCGCCTGGTACCGCCTCTCGCCCGTGCCGGGTGAGGTCGGGCCCGCGATCGTGCTCGGGCACGTCGACGGCAATCACCAGCCGGGCATCTTCTACAAGCTCAAGGACGTCAACCCCGGCGACGAGGTCGACGTCGAGCGCAGCGACGGCAAGAAGCTGAAGTTCGTGGTGGACCACAAGGACCAGGTCCCCAAGGACACGTTCCCGACGCAGGCGGTGTTCGGCAACGCCGACAAGCCGCAGCTGCGGCTGATCACCTGCGGCGGGGTGTTCGACCACGCCGAGCACAGTTACAAGGACAACATCGTGGTGTACGCGAACCTCGTGTCCTAGTCACAGTAGGGGCGTGAGCAGGGCGCGCCGGTCTTCCGGCACGTACTCCACGTAGTTGTCGTACAGGGCTTGACGCGCGAGCCGCGCCGCCGACGCACCGTCGGCGGCGCGGACCGCTTCCAGCACCTCCGCGTGATGCCGCAGCCAGGTCTCCATCAGCGACGTCCGGTCGGGCGCGTGGGAGAGCTTGTCCTCGATCAGCTCCAGCACCACCCCGCGCACCACCTCGCCGCTCACCACCAGCAGCGGATTGCGTGACGTGCGCGCGATGGCGTCGTGGAACGCGACGTCCGCGCGGCTGAACTCCGCGTAGCCGTCGGCCGCGGCCATCGCCGCCAGCGCGGCATCCAAAGTGGACAGATCGGCGTCCGTGCGCAGCTGGGCCGCGAGCAGGTGCGAGGAACCGTCCAGCACCATCCGGAACTGCAGCAGCTCGGCCAGCCCGACGTGCTCGGCGCGCGCGAGCCGGTGCATCGACCGCTGCAGCGCGCCCGGTGAGGCCGCCAGCACTTCCGGCCCGCGCGGATCGCCGGGCCGCGACCGGATCAGCTCGGCCGCCTGCAACACCCGCAGTGCCTCCCGCACCGTCGAACGCCCGACGCCGAACTGCGTCATCAGCTCGCGCTCACCGGGCAGCCGCTCGCCGGGTTTGAGGCGCCCGCTGTACACGGCCTCCTCGATCTGCGCCACGATCCGCTCGTACGCGCGGACGGGGGCGACCGGCTCGAACTCCATGGCTTGACCTCGGCGTCGGGTGGTGCGAACCTCGGGGCTACTGGTCAGACCAGTGTACTGGGTTGGAGGCGGTATGAAAGCCCGGATTCACGCGACGGCACTGGCGCTGCTGCTCGTCGTGTCCGGCTGCTCGGCCGGGTCCAGCGAGAGTGTGGCGAGCGGCCCCGACACGCTGTCGGTCGGCTTCACGGCCGAGCCCGCGAGCTTCGACTTCACCCACGCCGACGGCGCCGCCATCCCGCAAGCCTTGCTGTACAACGTCTACGAAGGCCTGGTGAAGCTCGACGCGAGTGGTCACGTCGTGCCGTTGCTCGCCAAGTCCTGGACCATCAGCCCGGACCGGAAGACCTACGACTTCCAGCTCCAGCCCGGCGTGAAGTTCAGCAACGGCGCGCCGTTCACCGCCGCGGACGTCAAGTTCTCCCTGCTGCGGGTGAAGACCGACTGGACGATCTCGGTCAAGTCCGCGATGGACGTGGTCGACCACGTGGACGTCGTCTCGCCCGAGCACGCGCGGGTGGTGCTTTCGAAGCCCAGCAACGGCTGGCTGTTCAGCCTGACCAGCCGGATCGGCGCGATGTTCAGCCCCACCGGCGTCGCCGACCTCGCGAACAAGCCGGTCGGCACCGGGCCCTACGAGGTGGCGAGCCGGCGGCGCGGCGACTCCATCGTGCTGCGGGAGAACCCGGCGTACTGGGGCCGGAAACCCGCGTATCGCACCGTGGTGCTCAAGTACATCGCCGATCCGACCGCGCTCAACAACGCGCTGCTCAGCAACGGCATCGACGTGATCTCGTCGCTCACCTCGGCCGATTCGATCCCGCAGTTCCAGGGCGACACCCGGTTCACCGTCGTGCAGGGCACCACGAACAGCGAGGTCACGCTCGCGTTCAACAACAAGCGCGCGCCGCTGAACGACACCCGCGTGCGCCAGGCACTCACCTACGCGATCGACCGGAAAGCCGTGCTGGACCTGGTCTTCAACGGTCGCGGCACGCTGATCGGCAGCATGGTCCCACCGACCGACCCGTGGTACGAGGACCTGTCGAAGGTCTACCCGTACGACCCGGGGAAGGCGAAGCAGCTGCTCGCGCAGGCCGGCGTGAAGAACCTCAACCTGCGGCTGCGGATCCCGAACCTGCCGTACGCGGTTTCGGCCGCGCAGGTCGTGCAGTCACAGCTGGCCGAGGTCGGGGTGGGGACCACGATCGAGCCGCTCGACTTCCCGGCGGTGTGGCTCAAGCAGGTGTTCACCGACCACGACTACGACCTGTCGATCGTCCAGCACGTCGAGGCGCGCGACATCACCACGTTCGGCAAACCGACGTACTACTGGGGCTACGACAGCAAACGCGTGCAGCAGCTGCTCGCCGAAGCCGACAGCGGGAGCACGGAACAGCAGGTCGCCGACATGAAGCAGGTCGCGCGTCAGCTCAACACCGACGCGGCGGCGGACTGGCTCTTCCTCTATCCCAACGTGATCGTCGCGAAGGCCAAGGTGACGGGCTTCGCGCCGAACCAGGTCAGCGAATCCTTCGACCTCACCGGATTGAGGCCGCGATGACCCTGAAGGTGCTCCGGCGGGTGGCGATCCTGGTGGTCAGCCTGCTCGTCGCGTCGATCGTGGTGTTCCTGTTCATGGCCGTGCTGCCCGGCGACCCGGCGCAGGTGGCGCTCGGCGTCAACGCGACGCCGGCGCTGCTCGCGAAGACCCGCGCGGAGTTCGGCATCGACCAGCCGCTGGTCACGCAGTACCTGCGCTGGATCGGTGGCGTGCTGCACGGGGACTTCGGCCGCTCGTACGTGACGCGCGACGCCATCGGTCCGCAGCTGCTCGACCGCCTCGGGGTGACGCTGTGGCTGGTCGGCGCGGGCATGGTCGTCGCGTTGGTGATCGCGGTGCCGGTGGGGACCTTCGCGGCCGTCCGGCACCGGAAACCCAGCGGTGTGACGGTTTCCGGGCTCTCGCAGATCGGCGTGGCGATCCCCGCGTTCCTCGCCGGGATCATCCTGGTGCAGATCTTCGCCGTGCAGCTGCGCTGGCTGCCCAGCGGGGGGTGGACGCCGCCGGACCAGGACGTGGGCGAGTTCCTGCGCGGGCTCGTGCTGCCCGCGTTGTCACTCGGCCTGGTGCAGGGCGCGGTGCTCACGCGGTACGTCCGCTCGGCCGTGCTCGACACGCTCGGCCAGGACTACCTGCGCACCGCGCGGTCCAAGGGCCTGCTGCCGGGGCAGGCGTTGTTCCGGCACGGGCTGCGCAACGCGTCGGTCCCGGTCGTCACGGTGCTCGGCCTGCAGCTGGCGACGCTGCTGATCGGCGCGGTGGTGGTGGAGCGCGTGTTCGTGCTGCCGGGGCTGGGCAGCCTGCTGCTGGACGCCGTCTCCTCGCGCGATCTGCTCACCGTGCAGGGGATCGTGCTGGTGCTCGTGGCCGGGGTGCTGCTGGTGAACTTCGTGGTGGACGTCCTCTACACGGTGCTCGACCCGAGGCTGCGGGGTTCGTGATGAAAACACGCAACGGGAACCTCGTGGTCGGCGGCGTGCTGGTCGCGCTGGTGGTGCTGGCCGCGCTGGTGTCGTTCGCCTGGACGCCGTACGACCCGGTGCAGGTCGACGCGCCGGACCGGCTGCTCGGCTTCAGCGGCTCGCACCTGTTCGGCACCGACAAGTTCGGCCGGGACGTGTTCAGCCAGGTCATGGTCGGCGCGCGCACCACGCTGTACGTCGGCGTGGTGGCGGTCGGCATCGCCGCGGTGATCGGGACGCCGCTGGGCGTGCTGGCGGGGCTGGCGCCGCGCTGGCTCGGCGAGTTCGTGATGCGCGTGAACGACCTGGTGCTCGCGTTTCCCGCGCTGCTGCTGGCGATCATGTTCGGCGCGGTGTTCGGCGCCGACACGCTCACGGCCATGGTGGCGATCGGCATCGCGACCACCCCCTCGTTCGCCCGGATCGCGAGGTCCGGCACGCTGCAGGTGAGCAGCAGCGAGTACGTGCTGGCGGCGCGCTCGGCCGGCCGGTCGCGGCTGAGCATCGCCGCGCGGCACGTGCTGCCGAACATCTCCGGCCTGCTGATCGTGCAGGCGTCGGTGTCGTTCGCGATCGCCGTGCTGGCCGAGGCGGCGCTGTCGTTCCTCGGCTTCGGCACCCGGCCGCCGACGCCGTCGTGGGGCCGGATGCTGCAGGAGTCGCAGGAGCTGCTCACGGCGCATCCGCGGCTCGCGCTGGTGCCCGGTATCGCGATCGCGGTCGCCGTGCTCGGGTTCAACCTCCTCGGCGACGGCCTGCGAGACCGCCTCGACCCGCGATTGGCGGTCCGGGCATGACGCTGACGGTGGAGCACCTGCGGGTCGCGGACCTGGTGCGCGACGTGTCGTTCGAGATCGGCGCCGGCGAGCGCGTCGGGCTGATCGGCGAGTCCGGCTCCGGGAAGTCGCTCACCGCGTTGTCGATCATGGGGCTGCTGCCGGACGAGCTGTCCGCCTCCGGTTCCGTGCGGCTGAACGGGAAAGAGCTGCTGGGAGCGTCCGAAAAGGACCTTTCGCGGCTGCGCGGCAACGGGCTGTCCATGGTCTTCCAGGAGCCGATGACGGCGCTGAACCCGGTGGTGCGCGTCGGACGGCAGGTCACCGAGCCGTTCCGGGTGCACGGCCGACGCGGCCGGTCCGCCGAGGAGCTGCTGGCCGACGTCGGGCTCCCCGGCACCGCGCGCGCGTACCCGCACCAGCTTTCCGGCGGTCAGCGGCAGCGTGTGGTGCTCGCGATGGCACTGGCCAACGACCCGTCGCTGCTGGTCTGCGACGAGCCGACCACGGCGCTCGACGTCACCGTGCAGGCGCAGATCCTTTCCCTGATCCGGACTTCGCTGCCCACCGAGAGCGCGCTGCTGTTCATCACGCACGACCTCGCGGTGGTCGCGTCGGTCTGCGAGCGGGTGCTGGTGATGCTGGACGGCGAGATCGTCGAGCAGGGTTCCACGCGCTCGGTGTTGACGGCGCCTCAACACGAGTACACGCGGCGGCTTTTGAGCTCTTCGGACCTCGACGGGGTTGGGGGGTCCAGGGGGGCTTGTCCCCCGGCCGGGGCCTGGGGCTCGGCCCCAGAGGACGGAGCACAGCGATGAGCGCGTTGATCGAGGTCCGCGACCTGGAACGCCGTTATGCCCGGCGTGACGTCCACGCGTTGCGCGGAGTGAGCTTCGACGTCGAGGCCGGGCAACGGTTCGGCGTGGTCGGCGAGTCGGGCTCGGGCAAGTCCACCCTGGTCCGGCTGCTGGCCGCGCTGGACCGGCCGACCGCGGGCACGGTGTCGTTCCAAGGCCGCCGGATCGACGACCAGCCCGAGCGGCGGCTGGGGTTTCTGCGGTCGGAGCTGCAGATCGTCTTCCAGGACCCGATGGGCTCGCTGGACCCGCGGATGCGGATCCGCGACATCGTCTCCGAGCCGCTCGGCCGTCGCGACCCGGCGCGCGTCGCGGAGCTGCTCGAAGCCGTCGGGCTGCCCGCCGACGCGGCTATGCGTTACCCACACCAGTTTTCCGGCGGTCAGCGGCAGCGGATCTCCATCGCCCGCGCACTCGCGCCGAGCCCGCGCGTGCTGCTCGCGGACGAGCCGGTGAGCGCGCTGGACGTCTCCGTGCGCGCGCAGATCCTCGACCTGCTGGCACGTCTGGTCGCGGAGTACTCGCTGACGCTCGTGTTCGTGTCCCACGACCTCGGCGTGGTGCGGCACGTCTGCGACCGCGTCGCGGTGATGCGGCGCGGCGAGATCGTCGAGATCGGCGACGTGGAGGAGGTCTACGAAGCGCCGAAGCACGAGTACACCCGCGAGCTGCTGGCGGCCGCGCCGAACCTGCGCGCCGAGCTGGCCCGGCTGAAAGGAGACAGCGATGCCTGAGTACCCCGACGGCCTGCCGATCGGCGCCGGATGGGTGTCCACAGTGGATCATGCGGACGTCTTTTTCCCTTACGACGGCAGCGTGATCGGCTCCGCGCCGGTCGGCACCGTTTCGCTGGCCACGAGGGCGATCGACGAGGCGGTGGCGGTGAAACGGGAGGTGGCGGCGCTGCCGTCGCGGACCCGGCGGGCGGTGCTGAACGACGTCGCTCTTGCGTTACGCGAGCGTCGTGAGGAGTTCGAGCAGCTGCTGGTCCTGGAGACCGGGAAGCCGCTGGTGGACTGCCGGGTCGAGGTCGCGCGCACGATCGTCACGTGGGAGGCGGCGGCCGAAGAGGTCTCGCGGCTGCACGGCGAGACGGTGCCGCTGGACCTGCTGCCCTCGGGCGACGGGCTGGTCGGGTTCTGGAAGCGCAAGCCGATCGGGGTGGTCGTCGGGATCGCCGGGTTCAACTACCCGCTGCTGCTGGCGTCGCACAAGATCGCGCCGGCCATCGCGGCCGGCTGCCCGGTGGTCGTCAAGCCGGCGCCGCAGACGCCGTTGGCCACGCTCTGGCTGGTGCACCTCGTGCGCGGTCTTACCGCTCTGCCGTCGATGGTGCAGCTGGTGACCGGTGACGCGGCGGTCGGCTCCGCGCTGGTGACCGACCGGCGGGTGGGCGCGGTGTCGTTCACCGGCTCGGCGGCCGTCGGCCACCGGATCGCCCGGGACGCGGCACCCACGAAAACGTTGCTGGAGCTGGGTTCCAACGCCGCGCTGGTGGTCGCCGAGGACGCGGACCTCGACGCGGCGGCCGACGCCGTGCTGCGCGGCGGGTTCTACGCGTCGGGCCAGGCGTGCATCTCGGTGCAGCGGGTGCTGGTGGTGTCGTCGGTCGCCGGGGAGTTCACCGCGAAGGTGCTCGCGCGGCTCGGCGAGGTGGTCACCGGCGATCCGCGGCTGTCCGACACGCGGGTTTCGGCGCTGATCGACCGGCGCTCGACCTCGCGGGCGCTGGAGTGGGTCGACAAAGCGACGGCCGCGGGCGCGCGCGTGCTGGCCGGCGGCTCTGTGCGTGAAGGCGTGCTGGAGCCGACCGTGCTCGCGGACGTGCCCGACGGCGTCGAGTGCTGGGACGAGGAGGTCTTCGCCCCGATCGTCTGCCTGCGCACGGTGTCCGATGTGGACGAAGCGTTCGCGGCCGTCAACGCGTCGCGCTACGGGTTGCACGCCGCCGTTTTCAGCCGTTCGCTGCGCACGGCTTTCCGGGCATTGGACGAGCTGGAGGTGGGCGGGGTGATCGTGAACGAGGTGCCGGGGTTCCGGTCCGACACGATGCCGTACGGCGGGGTCAAGGACTCCGGCATCGGGCGCGAGGGGCCGCGGTTCGCCGTGGAAGAGCTGACCGTGACGCGGATGGCGGTGCTTCGGCCGTGACGGACTACGCGAACCTGTTCCGGCTGGACGGCCGCCGCGCCGTGGTGCTGGGCGGCGGCAGCGGGATCGGCCGCGAGGCCGCGCGGGCGCTCGCGGCGCACGGCGCGCACGTGGTCTGCGCGGACCGCGACGTCGAGGCGGCTCGCGAAACCGGCGTCGCCGAGGCGTACGAGATCGACCTGCTGGATCCCGGCGCGGTGGCGCGGGCGGCTTCGGCGCTGGGCGAGCTGGACATCGTGGTGCTGACGGCCGCGATGAACGTGCGAAAGCGGCTGCTGGACTACACGCGCGAGGAGTTCGACCGGGTGCTGGCGCTGAACCTCGGGGCGACGTTCGAGGTGGTCCGCGCGTTCGGCGCGGGCATGGTGCGGCGCGGGCGGGGGAGCATCATCGGCTTCTCGTCGATCCGCGGCACCACCGTCGAGCCCGGTCAGGGACCGTACGCGGCGACGAAGGCCGGGCTGGTGCAGCTGTTCCGGACGGCGGCGGCGGAGTTCGGACCGTCGGGCGTGCGGGTGAACGCGATCGCGCCGGGTGTCGTTGAGACGCCGCTGACCTCGCAGATCAAGGCGAACCCGGACTGGTACGACGCGTACGCGACGAAGGGCGCGCTCGGCCGCTGGGCGCGCGCGGACGAGTTGGCCGGCGCCGTCGTGTACCTCGCTTCGGACGCTTCGACGTTCGTCACGGGCTCTGTGCTGGCTGTCGACGGGGGCTGGACCGCGGTCGACGGCCGCTTCGAACCGCCTGCTTCATGAAATCGGAGGCTTGCTGATGACCGAGTTTGCTGATCTGACCGCTGTTGAGCTGGTGGCGGGCTACCGCGCCGGGACGCTGTCGCCGGTTGAGGTGACCGACGCTGTTCTCGCACGTGTCGAGGCGCGAGAGCCGGAGCTGCGCGCGTTGTACGCGTACGACGCTTCGTCGGCGCGCGAAGCCGCGAAGGCGTCCGAGGCGCGCTGGCAGACGGGCTCGCCGCTGGGGCCGATCGACGGCGTTCCGTTGACCCTGAAGGAAAACATCGCGACCCGCGGCATCCCGGTGCCGTTGGGGACCGCCGCGACCACGTTGACCCCGGCAGTTTCGGACGCCCCGGCGGCGGCGCGGGTGCGCGAGTCCGGTGGGATCCTGCTGGCCAAGACGACTATGCCGGACTACGGGATGCTGACGTCCGGCCTGTCGAGCTTCCACCCGGCGACGCGGAACCCATGGGACCTCTCGCGCACCCCGGGCGGCTCCAGCGCCGGTGCCGCCGCCGCGGCCGCCGCGGGCTACGGACCCCTGCACGTCGGCACCGACATCGGCGGCTCGATCCGCCTGCCCGCCGGCTGGTGCGGCCTGGTCGGCCTGAAGCCGAGCTTCGGCCGGGTGCCGGTGGCCCCGCCGTTCCTGGGCCGGGTGGCCGGGCCACTGACCAGGACCGTCGCGGACACGGCGCTGCTGATGGGCGTGCTGTCGGCGCCGGACCCGCGCGATCACCTGAGCCTGCCGTACGAGCAGCTCGACTGGTCGGTCTCGAACCCACGCCTCGACGGCCTGCGCGTCGGCCTGCAGCTGGACGCGGGTGTCGGCCTGCCGGTGGAGCCGGACATCCTCGAAGCGGTGACGGCCGCCGCGCGCGTGTTCGAAGCCGCGGGCGCCGTCGTGGAGCCGGTCGCGCCGTTCCTGCGCCGCGACCTGCTGGACGGCCTGGACACGTTTTGGCGCGTGCGGGCCTGGTCGGACCTGGCGGCGTTGCCGGAGTCCCGACGCGCTCAGGTCTTGCCCTACATCGCGCAGTGGGCGGCCGGCGGCGCGGAGGTGTCCGGAGTGGACACTTACCGCGGCTTCGCCTGCATCGACGCGATCAGCGTCGAAACCCTCCGCGCCACCGCCCCGTACGACCTGGTGCTGTCCCCGGTCTGCGCGGTCTCGGCCCCACCCTCGGACTGGGCCTCACCGACCAACGACCCGGCTCGGCCGTTCGAGCACATCCCATTCACGGTGCCGTACAACATGTCCGGCCAACCGGCGGTCGCCCTGAACTGCGGTTACACCGGGGAGGGGCAGCCCATCGGACTCCAGATCGCGGGCCCCCGCTTCGCCGACGTCGCGGTCCTACGGGCGGCCGCGGCGTACGAGGGGCTGCGGCCGGAGCAGCGTGAGTGGCCGGTCTGACCCATAAGCGATCAGGCCTCCGGCCCGATGGGCGAGTCGCCTCTTCCCGGCCGCACCGGGGAGACATCTTCGACCGAAGGGAAATTGTCCGTCTCCGAGGTCCGGATGGACCGCCTGATCACCTCGACCTGTTCGAAGTAGGAAGCGAGTTGCACCGCTTCGGTCCCGCCGAACAGCATCGGTCGGTCGAGCAGTCGCCGGTATAGGTCGTAGAACTCAGACTCCCCGTGCCGGAACGCCTTGTAGTTGTTCTCGACCCGGAAGGCGCGGAGAACGCCAGCAGGATCGCAGCGTGTGCTCCGACGATCGTCACCATCCACTTGGAAAGGGGGTCGGAGGGTACTTGACGGTTTGTGTCTTCCAGTACGCCAGTGTTCCGCGGATACGCTCATAGTGCTGTGAGAGCTGATTCTTGGCCTGCTCTGTGAACCATGGCGATTGCTCGAACGACGGACCGCCTGGATAGAGCTCGACGTCCTTGAGCAGAACGTGGCCGACCGGGGCGAATGTCGCGACAGCGATGACGACGTAGCCGATCAGGGCAACGGTCCAGCCGTTCACCGAGGCACCTCCCCATTCCTCCCCAACGCCTCAGTGAAGCAACCACAGCGCCCGGCAGGCAAGAGCGGGCTGAAGGGGCCTTACGCGCCGAGCCGGCTCAGTCCCCGACTGCCTCTGCCAGCGCCAGCACCCGCCGTGCCTCCTCCACGTGGAGGTTTTCGATCATCCGCCCATCCACCGTCACCACGCCCCGGCCGGCGACCCGGGCCTCGTCGAAAGCAGCGATGATGCGGCGCGAGCGGTCGATCTCCTCTGGGGAAGGGGCGAACACGCGGTTGCACGGTTCGAGTTGTGACGGGTGGATCAGGGTCTTGCCGTCGAAGCCGTATTCGCGGCCCTGGCGGCATTCGGCCTCGAAACCTTCTAGGTCTTTCACGTTGTTGTAAACGCCGTCGAGGATCACCTTCCCCGTCGCGCGCGCGGCGAGCAGGCACAGCGAGAGTCCCCCCAGCAGCGGGCCGCGGCCGGGGACGAATTCGGCGTGCAGTTCCTTCGCCAGGTCGTTCGTGCCCATCACCAGCACGGTCAGGCGCTCCGAGGCCGCGGCGATCTCCGCAGCGTGCAGCATTGCGACGGGGGTCTCGAGCATCGCCCAGATCTTCGTCTGGTCCGGGGCGCCGCCGAGTTCCAGGGCGCGCTCGATGTTGTGCACCTCGCTCGCCGAGTTCACCTTCGGCACCACCACGGCGGACGGGCCGGCGGCCGCGGCGGCGCGCAGGTCCGCGTCGTGCCACTCCGTCTCCAGTCCGTTGACGCGAATGGTCACCTCGCGCTTGCCGTACGAGCCCGAAGCCGCGGCCGCGCACACGCGAGAACGCGCCGCTTCCTTCGCGTCCGGGGCGACGGCGTCCTCGAGATCGAGGATCAGCGCGTCGGCGGGCAGCGTCTTGGCCTTCTCCAGCGCACGCTCGTTCGCGCCCGGCATGTAGAGCACGGAGCGCCGCGGTTGCAGGGACGTCATGACTGGGACTCCTTGGTTGCGGCGTCGTACGCGGCGGCCAACTCGGGATCGTCGGCGGCCAGTTCGTCGGCCAGCTCCGCGACCACGCGGCACTGCTTCACCGAGGCGTCGTCCTGCATCTTGCCGTCGATCATCACCGCGCCCGTCCCGTCGCCCATCTCGGCGATCACGCGCCGGGCCCAGGCCACATCGGACGGAGACGGCGAGAAAACCCGCTTCGCGATGTCGATCTGCACCGGGTGCAGGCTCCACGCGCCGACGCAGCCGAGCAGGAACGCGTTGCGGAACTGGTCCTCGCAGGCCACCACGTCGCGAATGTCCCCGAACGGCCCGTAGTACGGCAGGATCCCGTGCATCGCGCACGCGTCGACCATCCGCGCGACCGTGTAGTGCCACAGGTCCTGCTGGTAGGTCGTGCGGCCCTCGGTCAGGTCCTCGCCCACCGGGTCGGTGCGCACCAGGTAGCCGGGGTGGCCGCCGCCGACCCGCGTGGTCTTCATCCGACGGCTCGCCGCCAGGTCCGCCGGGCCCAGCGAGATGCCCTGCATGCGGGGCGACGCGCCGGCGATCTCCTCGACGTTCGCCACCCCGCTCGCGGTCTCGAGGATCGCGTGCACCAGCAGCGGCTTCGTCAGCCCCGCGCGAGCTTCCAGCTGGGCCAGCAGCCGGTCGACGTAGTGGATGTCCTGCGCGCCCTCGACCTTCGGCACCATGATCACGTCGAGTTTGTCGCCGATCTCGGTGACCAGCGTGACCAGGTCGTCGAGCACCCACGGCGAGTCGAGGCTGTTCACGCGCGTCCACAGCTGCGTGCGGCCGAAGTCGGTGGCCTTCGCGATCGAGACGAGCCCGGCGCGCGCGGCCTCCTTGCGGTCGGCGCGCACGGCGTCCTCGAGGTTGCCGAGCAGGACGTCGGTCTTCTTCGCCAGGTCCGGCACCTTCGCGGCCATCTTCTCGTTGCCCGGGTCGAAGAAGTGGATCATGCGCGACGGGCGGAACGGGATCTGCCGCGGCGGTTCGGGCGCCCCGAGGGCGAGCGGGGCGAAGAAGTCCTTCGGCGAGCGCATCGTGGGGTCCTCCCGGGCCGTGATTTGACTGACGGGTAACCCTAAACCCGGGTGCGTGAAGCCCGCTGCGGCGAAGCTCACCGTCGCTCCGGCGACAGGCGTGCTACCTGCGGCGTCCACTGTGGAACCGCTTGCGGTTGAGCCGAACGGTCTAACCCGCTGGACCCTTTGCCACGCCGGGAACCCCACCACCGGTAGCCGCCCGTGGCCGGTCCGTGACACCACTCACCTCCGTCTCACTCGGTTGGCCGCACGGTCGGGCTGAAGTCGGACGACCGCCCGCCGACCGGTCACCGACCGCTGAGCGCCGTCGATCGCAGTCACCACCGCTACCCGAAGACCCCGCGCCGCCGCACTGGTAGTCAGGTCATGTGCCGGTTTCACCAGGCACGCAGGGGTACAGGTTGTTGAAGGAGGCGGACTCGTGGCGGCTACACCTCAGAACACCGAGAGCTCGACGGTCGCCGGTGGCGCGAAGCGCAGCCGGTCGATGCCGAGCCGGGTGGTGCCGCCGATCGAGCTCCCCGCGAGCGTCGAGGAGCTGGCGCACAAGGCCGCGGCCCTGCTGGGCTGGAACGGCGTGGTGCTGCCGGCGACGACTCTGCTCGGCCGCAAGGTCAGCATCGTCGCCAAGCTCCGTACCGACGTGCACGCGGAGCGGATCGCGATGGGCGTCGGTCCCGTCTCGGACCGCGCCACCGTCGACACCTGGACCTGGCCAGAGCTGGCCGCGACCGCACCCGCGCCGGCCGCCGAGATCATCGGTGTCCTCGCGGTCGCCCGGCACTGGCGGACCGCGATGGCCTCAGCGGTTCCGTTCGCACGTTACGGCGAGGCCGCGATGGTTCTGCCATCGCCAGCCGTACTGACGGAGGACTACGTCGCGAACTGCCTGCCGCGTTCGCGCGCGTACGGCCTCGCGATCGTCACCGCCGACCCGAACGCCATGATCGACCTCGACCTCGAGGGCCACAACGAGCGCATGCTGCTCGCCGAGGACCCGGTCTCGCGCTGGGTCAACGAGATGGCCTACGACCAGCTGCTGCGCGCCTGCGAGACGCCGGCCGCCGTCGACTGAGCCGTCCGGTCCCGATCGGACTAGCCTCGGGGCCATGCGAGTCGTCATTGCCGGTGGACACGGTCAGATCGCCCTTCGCCTCGAAAAGCTGCTGAGCGAACGGGGTGATCAGGCCGCCGGGATCGTCCGGAACCCGGCGCACGAGCCCGATCTGACCGCGGTCGGCGCCGAGACCGTGGTGCTGGACCTGGAGAAGTCCGATGTGGACGCCGTCGCCGCGGTGCTCGAAGGAGCCGACGCGGCGGTGTTCGCCGCCGGCGCCGGGCCGGGCAGCGGCAACGCCCGCAAGGACACCGTCGACCGTGGTGCCGCGGCGCTTTTCGCGGACGCCGCCGAGCGCGCGGGCGTCCGCCGGTTCATCCAGGTCGGCTCCATGGGCGCGGACAACGCCGACGCCCCGGGCCTCGACCCGACGTTCGCGATCTACCTCCGGGCCAAGAAGGCCGCCGAGGACGACCTGCGCGCCCGCGACCTCGACTGGACGATCCTGCGTCCCGGCGGGCTGACCAACGAATCGGGCACCGGGCGGGTCAAGATCGCCGATCACACCGGACGCGGCAGCGTGCCGCGAGAAGACGTCGCGGCCACGTTGGTGGGCCTGCTCGACGCACCCGCCACCGCGCGTCGCACGCTGGAGCTGATCTCCGGCGAGACGCCCGTCGACGAGGCGATCTCAGGGGCCTGACCTGGTCCTTCCAGCAGGAACTCGGTGGATGACGCGAAACGGGGAACGTCCTTGCGGGACATCGCGGTTTTCAGTGGCAGTGCCCATCCCGAACTGGCGGCGGAGATCTGCGCGCACCTCGGCGTGCCGCTGTACCCGGTGCAGGTCGACCGGTTCGCCAACGACTGCCTCCAGGTCCAGCTGCAGGCCAACTGCCGGGAGCGGGACGTCTTCCTGATCCAGCCGTTGGTCAAGCCGGTGCAGGAGAACCTCGTCGAGCTGCTGCTGATGCTCGACGCCGCGCGGGGCGCTTCGGCCGCGCGCACCACCGTCGTCATGCCGCATTACGCGTACGCGCGTTCCGACAAGAAGGACGCGTCGCGGATCTCCATCGGCGGCCGGCTGGTCGCCGACCTGATGGTCACGGCGGGCGCGAACCGCGTGCTGGCGATGACCCTGCACTCGCCGCAGGTCCACGGCTTCTTCAGCGTGCCCGTCGACCACCTGCACGCGCTGAACGAGCTGGCGCGCCACTTCCGCCAGTACGACCTCTCCCACACCACCGTCGTGTCGCCCGACCTGGGCAACGCCAAGGAGGCGGCGCACTTCGCGCGGTTGCTCGGCGTGCAGGTCGCGGCCGGGGCGAAGCAGCGTTACGCCGACGACCGGGTCCAGATCACGTCGGTGATCGGCGAGGTCGCCGGCCGGGACGTGATCGTGCTCGACGACGAGATCGCGCGCGGCAGCACTGTGCTGGAGCTGCTCGACCGGCTGCGGGAGCTGAAGCCGCGCTCGATCCGCGTCGCCTGCACCCACGGGCTGTTCGCCGACAAGGCGCTGGACCGGATCGGCAGCCAGGAGGACGTGCTCGAGATCGTCTGCACCAACTCGGTGCCGGTGCCGGTCGAGGAGCGCACCGACAAGCTGCGGATCCTCTCGATCGCACCGGCCATGGCCGAGGCGATGCGGCGGATCCACAACGGCGAGTCGGTCAGCTCGCTGTTCGAGCCGGTCTGATCAGCGGCCGCCCAGCACCCGGTCCAGGTAGGTGTTGGTGAACGTCCCGCTCGGGTCGTTTTCCTTGCGCACGGCCAGGAAATCGTCGAAACGCGGGTAACGCGCGCGCAGCGCGGCGGCGTCGAGGTCGTGCATCTTGCCCCAGTGCGGGCGGCCGCCGACCTCGGCGACGATCGCCGCGAAGCCGTCGAAGTACTCGCGGTAGGGCATGCCGACGAACTGGTGGATGGCGATGTAGGCGGAGTCGCGGCCGTTCGCGGTCGAGAGCCAGATGTCGTCGGCGGCGGCGACCCGCACCTCCACCGGGAACATCACCGGGTTCTCCAGTCGCGGCACGAGCGCGCGCAGCTCGGCGAGCACGTGGTGCAGTGACTCGCGGGGGATCGCGTATTCGGATTCGACGAACCGGACGCCGCGGTGGGTAACGAAGACGCGGTGCGAGAGGTCGCTGTACTCGCGCGCCGAAAGCACCTGCGCCGCGAACCCGCCGAGCGTCTGCACGAGCTTGGGCACGGTGCGGCCGAGCCGGCAGATGCCGCCGAACGCGATGTTCTCCGTCAGCTCGTAGTCCACGAACTGCTTGAGCCTCGACAACGGCTTGCGCTCGGCGTCCAGCGGCAGCCGGTTGTTCCGCTTGACCAGCGCGTTCTTGCCGTACGGGAACCAGTAGAACTCGAAGTGGTCGTTGGTCGCGGCGAACTCGTCGAAGCCTTCGAGCACCTGCTCCAGCGGCTCTGGCCGCTCCTGCGCCGACAACACGAACGAGGGTTCACACTGCAGGGTGACGCTGATGATCACGCCGAGGGCGCCGAGGCCGACGCGGGCGGCGTTGAACAGGTCCGGCCGCTCGTCCGCGGAGCAGGTGACCACGGTGCCGTCGGCGATCACCAGCTGGAGCGCGGTGATCTGCGTCGAGATGCCGCCGAAGCGCGCGCCGGTGCCGTGGGTGCCGGTCGAAATCGCGCCGGCGAGCGTCTGGGCGTCGATGTCGCCGAGGTTCGTCATGGCCAGGCCGAGCGCGTCGAGTTCGGCGTTGAGCTGCTTGAGCGTGGTGCCGGCGCGGACCGTGACCCGATGGGTGGCCAGGTCGGCCTGCTCGATGCCGGTCAGGTGCCGGAGGTCGAGCGCGTCGGACTCGGCGGCGGCGATCGCGGTGAAGGAGTGGCCGCTGCCCCGGGGACGGACGCGGCGGCCCGCCTCGGTGACGCCGCGGACGACGTCGGCGACCTCGGTTGTGCTGCGGGGCTGATGCACCCGCTGCGGAGAGGCCTTCGCCGTGCCGGCCCAGTTGCTCCACGGAGTCATGCGCGCACCTGTCGTCCTTCAGGAGTGTGCCCATACGGTAGTTGTCGGAACAGTAAGTGAATAGGATTCGCGTTTCAAGCATTATTGTCGTACCGTAAGCATGGTGACCACCTCTCCGAACGGGTACGACCTCGCGACGAAGGACCTCGATCCGCCGTTCGCCATCGTCGACCTGGACGCGTTCGACGCGAACGCCGATGACCTGCTGCGCCGCGCGGCGGGCAAGCCGATCCGGGTGGTCAGCAAGTCCGTGCGCTGCCGGGCCCTGCTCGACCGGGTGCTCGCGCGCGATGGCTTCGAAGGCCTGATGTGCTACTCGCTCGCCGAGGCCGTGTGGCACGTGGAGCAGGGCACGACGGACGACATCGTGGTCGCGTACCCGACGGCGGACCACGGTGCGCTGCGTCGCCTCGCCGCGAACGACGCGGCCCGCGCGGCCATCACGATCATGGTCGACTCGGCCGCGCACCTGGACCTCGTCGACGCGGCGCTCGGCCACGGGCACCCGGACATCCGTGTGTGCCTGGAACTGGACGCGTCGTGGCGGCCCCTGCCCGGCGTGCACGTCGGGACCCGGCGCTCGCCGTTGTTCACCGTGAAACAGGCGGTCGCGTTCGCGCGTGAAGTGGTGAAGCGGCCGGGTTTCGTGCTCGCCGGTCTGATGGCGTACGAGGGTCAGATCGCGGGCCTCGGCGACAACGCGGGCAGCAGTCTGAACAACGCGGTGATCGCGTGGATGCACCGCCGCTCGGCGGCCGAGCTGGCGCGTCGACGCGGCGCTGTGGTGCGCGCGGTGCGTGAGGTCGCGGACCTCGAATTCGTCAACGGCGGCGGCACCGGCAGCATCGAGACGACGGGTGCGGAGGATGTCGTCACGGAGATCGCCGCGGGCTCGGGCCTGGTCGCCCCCACGCTGTTCGACGGGTACTCCGGCTTCCATCCGCGGCCTGCGGCACTGTTCGCGCTGCCGGTGGTCCGCCGCCCCGCGCGCGACGTCGCCACGCTGTTTTCGGGCGGCTACATAGCTTCCGGTCCGACGGGCCCTTCGCGTGTGCCGTCGCCGTACCTGCCGGCCGGGCTGAAGCTGCTGGGCTTCGAAGGCGCCGGCGAGGTCCAGACACCGGTCTCGGGAGCGGCCGCGCGCACTCTGCGCCTGGGCGACCGGGTGTGGCTCCGCCACGCGAAGGCGGGAGAGCTGGCCGAGCGCTTCACGGACTACCACCTGGTGCGGGGCAACCAGGTCGACCAGACCGTGCCGACCTACCGGGGCGAGCGCCAGAACTTCGGCTGAACATATCGTCTGGATAAGGAGATCTGTTTATCCAGACGGAAAGACCGATCCGGCTTACTGATCATGACCGCGGACGGCGGTCAGCGCACTCAGTCAGACGGAAAGGAACTTCCCATGTCTTCGGCTCTTCGCAGGATGGCTCTGCTCGTCGCCGGCACGGCCGTGATGGTCGGTCTCGGCAGCTCCGCGGCCTTCGCCGCCACCGGTGGCCAGCCCGCCAGTGGTCCCACCGGCGCCCACCCCACCGGCCATCCGCCGGTGGCCTGCTCGATCACCCTGCCGGTTCCCCCGGGCACGCCGAGCGTGCCGGCCCAGCCGATCCGCACCGCGCCGACCAAGCCGGTTCCGCCGGGCACGCCGAGCGTTCCGGCGCAGCCGATCCACTGCTGGATCCTCCCGACGGTGCCCGGCGTGCCGGGTGTGCCGACCACGACGATCGGTCAGCAGAAGTAGGCAGCCCAGCGGCTCAAGGGGTACCGGAATCGTTCCGGTACCCCTTGCTTCATTCCCCGAACTTGCTCGCCAGGTAGCCCTTCACCACGTCTTTCGCCTCCGCCACGATCCGCTCGTCGCCCTGCGGGTCCCGGCGGAAGGCCAGTTTCAGCAACGCGTCCGCGGTCTCGTTGGCGATCGCGATGGCGAACCGCAGCTCGTCGGCCGGCCGGTCGACCTGGGGGCTCAGGATCTCCACCAGCGAGTCGACGATCACGGAGTTGTTGTCCCGCTCCTCGTCGAGCAGCTGCAGGTCGATCACGTCACCGAAGTGGACCTTCGAGAATCCCGGGATCTCCCGGTGCATCCGCAGGTAGATGTCCAGCACGGAGTCGACGATGTTCCACCAGTGCTCCGGGCTCAGCTCCTGCAGCCGCTCGTTCACGGCGGCCACGAAACGCTCCAGGTTCCGCTGCGTGAGCGCCTGGACGACGGCCCGTTTGTCCGGGAAGAACTGGTACAGCGAACCGACCGCGACGCTGGCCCGCTTCGCGATGAGGGTGGTCGTCAGCGCGTCGTAGCCGAGCTCGTCGATCAGCTCGGCGCTGGCGTCCAGCATCTGCTCCACCCGCTTGGCGCTGCGCTGCTGCACGGGCTTGCGCCGGAGGGGAGTGGGCTCCGCCTGGGTCTCGGACACTTTCGTTCCTCGGTCTTTCTCGCTCTGCTGACGCTCCCCGTCCCACCTGCCGCGGCGGAACTCGTCTGATCTGGGACTTTAGCGCCCCTGTGGGCTTCCCTCCGGACGAGTGACGACCTAACATATGAGAACTTTTCATGTTCACCCGGCCAGGTGGCCGGACGAGAAAGGTGCGTGTGCCGGTGGACTACCCGACCTTCCCGCCCGACTTCCTTTGGGGTGTTTCGACCTCGGCGTTCCAGATCGAAGGGGCCACGGCCGAAGGCGGCCGCGGACCGTCCATCTGGGACACCTTCACCGCGACCGACGGCAAGATCGCGCGCGGTGAGGACGCCAAGGTAGCGGCGGACCACTATCACCGCTACTCCGAGGACATCGCGTTGCTGGGCGAACTCGGTGTCGGCGCCTACCGGCTGTCCGTCGCGTGGCCGCGGATCCAGCCCGAGGGCACCGGAAAGCCGAACGCGGAGGGCCTCGCCTTCTACGACAAGCTGCTCGACGAGATCTGCGCGGCCGGCGTCGCCCCCGTCGTCACGCTGTACCACTGGGACACCCCGCAGCCCATCGAGGACGCGGGCGGCTGGCTCGCGCGCGACACGGCCGAGCGCTTCGGCGAGTACGCCGCCATCGTGGGCGAGCGCTTCGCCGACCGCGTGAAGCTGTGGATCCCGCTCAACGAGCCGATGGTCATGTCGATTTACGGTTACGGCATCGGCGAGTACGCGCCCGGCCAGTTCCTGCTGCTCGACGCGCTGCCCACCGCGCACCACCAGAACCTCGCCCACGGCCGTGCCGTGCAGGCGCTCCGGGCCGCCGGGGCCACGGGCATCGGCACCGCCAACAATCACTCGCCCATCTGGACCGTCACCGAAACCGCCGAGACCGAGGCCGACCGCGAAGCGGCCGTCTGGCTCGACGCACTGCTGAACCGCACCTTCGCCGACCCCGTGCTGCTCGGCAGCTACCCGGAGCAGGTCCACCCGCACCTGCCCGCGAACTTCGCCGACGACCTGGCCGACATCGCCCAGCCGCTCGACTTCTACGGCGTCAACTATTATGAGCCCCAGGGCGTCGCGGCACCCGGCGAGGGGAATCCCCTTCCCTTCGAACTCCGCGCGGTCGAGGGTTACCCGATGACCACCAACGACTCGCCGATCGTCCCGCGGGGACTGCGCGAGCTGCTGGTGTCCTTCCAGGACCGGTACCAGCAGCGCCTTCCCCCGATCCACATCACGGAGAACGGCTGCAGCTTCGACGACGAGCCCGGCGCGGACGGCCTCGTCCACGACCCCGAGCGCATCGACTTCCTGGACGGCCACCTGCGCGCGGTCCGCGAGGCGATGGACGCCGGCGTCGACGTCCGCGGCTACTTCGTCTGGTCCCTGCTCGACAACTTCGAGTGGTCCAAGGGTTACGCGCCCCGCTTCGGCCTGGTGCACGTGGACTACGAGACTCAGCGCCGCACGCCGAAGGATTCCTTCACCTGGTACCGAAAGCTGGTCCGACATGAGTGACACGACTGCCGCCACCGGGGTCCCCGAGGCGCTCGCCGAACCGGTCACCCGCGTCCGGCCCGGGTGGATGAGTCTGCTGTTCTTCGCGAACATCGCGCTGTGGCTCGGCGTTTACGCGCCGATCCAGGTGTTGCTGCCGCAGCAGGCCGAGATGCTCGACGCGGCGAACAAGGAGACCGTGTTCGGCATCGTCACCGGTATCGGCGCGCTGATGGCGCTGATCGCGAACCCGGCCATCGGGCTGCTGTCCGACCGGACCTGCTCACGGTTCGGCCGCCGTCACCCGTGGACCGTGGCCGGCGCGGTGATCGGCGCGGCCGGGCTGCTCGTGCTCGCGGTGGCGCCGAACATCGTGCTGATGACCGTCGGCTGGTGCCTGGTGCAGGCGGGGCTCAACGGCATGCTCGCGACGCTCATGTCCGGCATCGCCGACCGCGTGCCGGTGAGCCAGCGCGCGCAGGTGGGCGGGCTGGTCGGCATCGCGCAGATGCTCGGCACGGTGCTGGGCGCGGTGGTCGTCGTCGTGATGCTGGACCTCGCCGGGCTGCCGCTCGGGTACTCGGCCTGCGCCGTGATCGTGCTCGCCGGCGCCGCGGCCTTTGTGCTGCGGACGCCGGACGCGCGCCTGCCCGTCGCGTACCGGCCCAGCGGCGACGTCAAGGAGATCCTGGCGAACCTCTGGGTCTCCCCGCGCCGGCACCCGGACTTCGCGTGGGCCTGGGCCTGTCACTTCATGATCAACCTCGGCAACGCGTTCGGGACGCTCTACCTGCTGTTCTTCCTCAAGGACGCGGTGCACTACCCGAACCCGGACAGCGGGCTGCTGATCATGATGGGCCTCTACGGCGCCGCGCTGGTGGTCGGCGCGGTGCTGGCCGGGCATTTTTCCGACAAGTCCGGGCGCCGCAAGCCGTACGTGCTGGTGTCCTCGGGGGTGATGGCGCTCGCCGCGCTGCTGCTGGTGGTCTGGCAGACGTGGCCGGTGGCGCTCATCGCGTCGCCGCTGCTCGGCGTCGGGTTCGGCATCTACATGGCGGTGGCGCTGGCCATGCTGACGCAGGTGCTGCCGACCGCGCAGGACCGGGCGAAGGACCTGGGCGTGGTGAACATCGCGAACGCGCTGCCGCAGGTGGTGGCCCCGCTGCTGACCACGCTGATCCTCGAGTGGCTCGGCGGCTATCCGGCCCTGTTCGCGGCCGCGGCGATCGCGACCCTGCTGGCGGGAGCGCTCGTCACCCGGGTCCGTGCGGTTCAGTAATCACCGACTGGGGAAATGACGGAAGTGGAACCGCGGACCGGTGCCGGTCGGGGGAGGGGAGTGCAACGGCACCGGTCCGCGGAGTCATGGGTCGCAGCCAGCAGCTTCGCCAGGCTTCGATGATCTTCAACCTAGCGGCGGATTTCGTGGTCCGCTAGGCCTTCCGATGATAATTTTCGATTAATCGCGCAGAGATTCGGGTAACGAGGACTGGTTCGTCGCGTTCGGGGGGACGGACGAACCAGCCCTCGTCTCAGGCGAGGGTGCCGCGGCGGCCGGCCCGAAGGGGCAATCGGCCCGGGCCGCGCGCTCGCCGGTCTGCGGGTCAGGCCGTGACGGCCCGGGGGGTGACCAGCGCGTGCCGGCCGGTGGTCTCGGCGGGGCTCGGCGGCGTGGCGCGGCGCGTCTGGCCGGGCACGGGGCTCCTGCGCCGGGCGGCCCGTCGCTCGTCCGCCGACATCGCGGCCTGCTGCGGCGCGAGGCCGCCGGCCACCAGGTGCTCGTGCGCGACCTGCCAGACCGAGCACGGCGCCTTGCAGCGGTGCCAGCGGGTGGAGCAGGTCGGGCAGTCGCCGCGCTCGTCCGGGTCGTGCGCCTGCAGCATCGAGCGCCAGGCTTCGGTCAAGCGGGGGAGTTCGGAGCGGGCCACCGAGACGAGCGACTGGGCGTCGGCGCGGGTGGCCAGGTCGGACAGCATGTCGAGGCGTTCCCAGACCGCATTGCGGAGGACCTGCCCGAGTACCTGATCCATGGAGAGCTCACCGTTACCTTTCCGCCATTTTGGCGGCTTCATTGAGTGCGGCCCTGAGCTGGCCGAGCTGACCGGACGTGAGCCGCGCCGTCTCGCCGGGGGGCGAAACGACCACAACCTGGTTGTCTTCGACGAACACCGTCACCGCGCGCTCGCGGCTGATCAGGTCGCCGCACTGCACGCGCCACACCAGCTGTCCGCCTTCGTAGTGACGGACGCCCACGGTGCGGGGGTCGGCCGCGGCGGACGGGGTGACCGGACGGGTCACCGTGGCGACTCCCTGGCCTCCCGCGGGACCGGGCCGCACGGGGCGCATCGCGGTCCCGGCATGTCCTCCTGCGAGCGAGTCCACGAACTCCACTGGCCCTCCACCGCTCTCTCGTCCGCGTGCACCTTGCGGGATGCACATCCACGTCGTGCCTGTAGCTCGGTTTCCGTAGCTCTCCGTGATCGCGGCCGGTGTCCGGTCGGTGACGGAGATCTGACAACTACAGTGAGGTGAAAGCGAGTGCGATAGAAGGTCGAAACCGCGTCATAGCGGTGACCGGGCAGGGTTCCACGGTAAGCGGTCAGTGGACTTCGGCCGGGCCGATCAGACCCTCTGACCGCTCGTTTCCCATGGTTCTCACGGTGTGCTTAGGCTGTTTTCGACGCCCGACGGATGGTGAGGGGTCGCAATGGACGCCAGTACTGGCGGCAACGGATCCGGTGCCGGCAACCCGGTGCCCCAGGACGCCTGGGAGCAGGCTGACATGCGTGCGGCGCTGGCCGCCCGCGAGGTCAGCTCGGTTTACCGCCTGTTGCGCAAGCACGGTGTTTCGCAGCGGCAGATCGCCGCGATGACCGGCCAATCGCAGTCCGAGGTGTCGGAGATCCTCAAGGGTCGGCAGGTCATGGCCTACGACGTGCTCACGAGAATCGCCGACGGCCTGGGTGTCCCCCGTGGATACATGGGTCTCGCGTACGACGAGACCACGGCGATACGGGTCGTCGGTTCGTCCGGCGGCCAGCAGGCTGAGGAGGACGAGTCCGTGAAGCGACGGAGGTTCCTCGCGCACGCCGCCCAGGTCACGATGGGTGCGGCGGTGTTCGGTCCGGAATCAGGGACGTGGTCGTCGGGCCCGGCGCGGACGCCGGCCCCGGGGCGCATCGGGATGACCGACGTGCGCCAGGTGGAAGCGGCGACCAGAGCGTTGCGCTCCCTCGACTACCAGTACGGCGGCGGTTTCTGCCGCGACGCCGTGGTGGCGCAGCTGTCCTGGGGACAGCAGATGCTGGAGTCGAATTCGACCGAGCTGGTGAAGTCCCGCCTGTTCGTCGCGCTCGCCGACCTGCACAGCCTGGCCGGCTGGACCTCGTTCGACACCGGCCTGATGGACTCCGCCCGCGGGCACTTCGCCAACGCGCTCGACCTGGCCAAGCAGGGCGACAGCCACCCGCTGGTGGCCAACGTGCTGTACCGGATGGGCCGCGTCTACCTGCACCAGGACGCGGCGAACGACGCGCTGAAGCTGTTCCAGCTGGGGCAGATCGCCGCGCAGGAATCGGGTTCCGAGCTGGCCGTCGCCGTGCTCTGCGCCAACGAGGCCTGGGCGTATGCGCTGATGGGCAACGAGGACCGGGCGATGAAGCTGCTCGGCCGGAGCAAGGACGAGTTCGCCCGCGCCGACCTCGCGAACGCCGAGTCCTGGGTCAAGTTCTTCAACGAGACCGACGTCTACGCGATGACCGGCACCGTGCACACGGTGCTCGCGCAGAAGAACGTCGAGCACACGAAGTACGCGATCCCGGCGCTGACCAGGGCGGTCGAGTCCTACACCGACGACATGGCCCGCAGCAAGGCGTTCATGCTGAGCGCGCTGGCCACGAACCACCTGCTGGAGGGCGACATCGACCACGGCGTCAAGGTCGGCGGCAAGGCCATCGACTGCGCGGAGAGCATCAAGTCGGAGCGGGTCAAGGACCGGATGCGCCCGCTGCAGGCCGAGGCCGAGCGGCGGCGCAACAACGTCGACGCCCGTGACCTGGCCGACCGGCTCAAGATCTTCTACGCCGCCTGAGGTCGCCGAGCCCCGCTGAGGCCTTTGTGGACGGCCGGTTCACCTCCGTCAAGCTGCGCGAGGCGCTGGCCGAGACGTGTGCCCAGCTCGGGCTCGACCCGGTCGGCGCCCGGCTGCTGCGGTTCACCAACAACGCGGTGTACGCGCTGGTCACGGCCCCGGTGGTGGTCCGGATCGTCGGCTCGACGCGGCTGCGGCACCGGGTGCACACAGTGGTCCGCGTCGCCGAGCACTTCGCCCGCCACGGCATTCCCGCGATCCGGCTGCTGGACGGCGTCGAGCAGCCGATGCACGTCGGCGAGCACCTGGTCACGGTGTGGCGAGAGGTGCCGTCGGTGGGCCGGCCGCCCTCGCCCGCGGACCTCGCCGGCCTGCTTCGCCAGGTCCACGCGCTGCCGCCGCCCGAGGGCCTCGCCGAGTGGGCGCCGTTCGACGCGGTGCGGGCGCGGGTGTCGGACGCGGAGGAGCTGTCCGGCGGCGACCGGCGGTTCCTGCTGGAGCGCTGCGCCGAGGTCGAGGCGGCCCTCGACGACCTGGATTTCCCGCTGGCCAGGGGTTTTGTCCACGGCGACGCGTATCCCGGCAACGTCATCCCCGGCCCCGACGGCCCGGTGCTGTGTGACTTCGACTCCTCCTGCGTCGGCCCGCCGGAGTGGGACCTGACGCCGCTGGCCGTCGGCCGCGAGCGGTTCGGGGACCCGCCGAGCGGTTACCAGGAGTTTTCCCGGGCGTACGGCTTCGACGTGACGGCCTGGCCGGGGTTCTCCGTGCTGCGTGCCGTGCGGGAGCTGAAACTGACCACCAGCGTGCTGCCGATCCTGCGCAGTCACCCGCAGGTTGCCGCGGAGCTGCACCGGCGGCTGTACGACCTCAGGCATGGCCGCACCGACGTCCGGTGGTCTCGCTACCGTTGAGCGTTACCCGTTCTCGACCAGGGCGCCGGCGCCTGTTCCGATGATCGGGATCGAGTGACCTGAGACACATGACTGGGATTTTGCACGTGCATTCGCCGCCTGCAGATGACCGCTTGTCGCTTGCCCGGTACCCGCTGACCAGGTGCGTCTCCGAGTAGAGAATTCGGCCCAACAGGTCGCCTCGGATGGCTTACTGCTAATCCCACAGTGCAAATTGCAGCTACTCGACGTCACTACCAGCCGTTTTGTCACCCCGGCGGATCGCTGAAGGACTCAGGAGACGGTGACGGGCGCCCGCGTCAGCACGACGGCGAAGCCGAACGCCAGGCCCATCACCGTCACCTCGAGCGTCGCCCAGGAGGCGATCGCCGTGCGGTTGTGGCGGAGGATCTGCGGCATCAGCCGCCAGCGCAGGTGCGCGCCGAGCAGCGCGATCACGCCCGTGCACAGCAGCTTCAGCAGCATGAGCCGGCCGTACGGAGTGGTGAAGACGCCGGCCCAGAAGCCGATGGTGGGGTTCGCGAGGATCTCGACGCCGCCGTTGAACAGGCCGGTGACGGCCGAGATGACCAGGCAG
Organism: Amycolatopsis saalfeldensis; assembly: GCF_900110575.1. Classification (GTDB taxonomy): domain Bacteria; phylum Actinomycetota; class Actinomycetes; order Mycobacteriales; family Pseudonocardiaceae; genus Amycolatopsis; species Amycolatopsis saalfeldensis. The sequence goes on along the minus strand of NZ_FOEF01000032.1, from coordinate 29,410 downwards.
AGCGTGGCCAGTTTGGAGAACCGCGGGAGCGCGTACGCGAGCAGCGTGCGGTTCGAGGCGAGCAGCACGGTCATCGCGCCAAGGCCGCCGCACCAGGCGACCGCGCTCATCACGTGCAGCTCCATCGAGATCATCGTGTAGTCGTGGTAGCTCCAGTTCGACGCGTGGCCGGTCACCGGCAGCGGCAGCAGCGCGAACAACCCGACGCCGACGCGTACTTCGGCCGGCACCTTCTCGCCCTGGCGCAGCGCGACGAACCCGAGCCCGGCGTGCAGCAGCGCCAGCACCGCGACGATCACCAGCGCCTTCCCGGCGCCGACCTCGGCGATGTACGTGCCGATGTCGGACGCCGTCAGCGTCGGCGAGCCGGGCTTGTACTCGGCGGTCTGGAGGATGAGCGCCACCACCGCGCTGGCCGACCAGACCAGCGCGGCGGCGACCGCGGCGGGGCGCGCCCGCCGCAGCACCGGCTCGGTGAGGTTCGGCCGGTCGTAGCCGACCAGCACCGACAGCAGCGCCAGGCCGATCGTGGCGACAGCCGAAAGGTCCAGCAGCACCCGCACGATCGGGATGCCGGTCGAGACCACCGCGCTGGGCTCCACCACACCCGGGATGGGTGCGGAAGCCGTCAGCGCGACGCCGATCAGGGCACCCAGCAGCCCGGCCGTGACCACGCACAGCAGCGTGATCCAGCGGACGTTCGCGGTGGTCTCGGCCTGGGTCACTGCTTCGTCTTCTCCTGTCCCGGCTCACGCCCGCCCGTGCGGAGCGCGACGGTGAGGCCGATCGCGAGCAGGACCACCGCGCCGGCGATCCAGACCCAGATCGGGATCCCGGTCGACGACGAAGTGGACGAAGACGCGGCAGCGGGCGCACCGGCGGCCTTCGCCGCGTCGACGCTCGCCGGGGTGCCGGCGCCGGCCGCGGTGAGGGTGAACGGGATCTCGCCGGAGACCGGGTGCCCGTCGGCCGACAGGATCCGGTAGCCGACGGTGTACTTGCCGGCCGGGCCGAGCGGCCGCAGCGGCGCGCTGATCACGTTGTCCTGCACCGTCACCGGGCCCTCGGCCCACTGGCCGCCGTTCGGCCCGGTCACCGCGATCTGGTTGACGTCGGCATTCTGCACGTACTGGTCGAAGGTCAGCGTGATCTTCGACGGCCCGGTGGCGACGGACGCGCCGTTCGCCGGGTCCGAGTTGATCAGCACGTTGTGCGCCAGCGCCGGGGTGGCCGTGCCCAGCAGGGCCACCCCGGTGATCGCCAGCGCGAGGAGCGCTTTCCGCATTACTCGTTTCCTTCGGTCTTTCCGGGCGCCGCGGCGGGCCGGCGCGAGCGCAGGATCGCGCCCGCCCCGACGCCGAGCCCGAGCGCGCCGACGATGAGCCCGGCGCCGCCGAGCCAGCGGGCCGTGGTGTCCGAAGAGGACGGTGCCGCTTCGGTGGAGCTGGTGGTGGCGGTCATGGCGGCGTGGTCACCGTCGCCGGGTGCCGCGGCGAGCTTGACGACCGGCGCCGGGTGCTCGGGCTCGGCGCCGTTCGCGGGCGTCGGCTGGTTCCACTGGACCACCTTGCCATCCTCGTAGGTCTGGATGGCGGGGAACTCGAGCTGGTCGACGTTCGAGGGCAGCGGCCCGGCGCTGATCTCGAACTCCTGGAACTCGGTGGAGCCGGCGGCGATCTTGCTGCCGGGCTGCGCGGTCCAGACCACCTTGGTGACGGCCTTGGTGATCTTCGTGCCGGACGCGGTGGTCACCGGCTGGGCGAGCGGCGACGTGGTGACTTCCGCGGTCCAGCCGGGGATCGGCTTGGTGCGCAGGCTGCCGATGCCGTACTCCGGCTTGAGGTCGACCTCGACCTTGACGGTGCCGGCGTTGGCCTCTTCGTTGGGGACGCGGAAGAAGATCGCGCCGTAACCGCCCTTGGCGGGTTGCGCGCCGTAGACGTTCGCGGTGACGTGGGCCGACGCGATGCCCGCGCCGAGCAGGCCGGCGGCGCCGACGGTGGCGGCGAGGACTCCGGCGCGCTGGAAGACGTGATGACGGGACACAACTGCTCCTGAACAGGATCGTCCGGCGGAGAACGGGGCTCCGCGGGAAAAGGGTTGGGGGATCTGGGGTTCAGGAGAAGACGGGCGGGCCGCGACGGCCGTGGACGCGCCTCAGCTCGAGGCGCAGCGGCGCGGCGGCCCGGGCGGGTCGCGGCGGAATCGGGGCCGGCGCCGCGGCGGGCACCGGCAGCGCCCGCGTGAGCAGCGGCAGGAACGCGCGCACCACGTGCAGCACGGCGAGCAGCATCCGGTCGGCCCGCGCCAGCAGCAATGCGGTGAGCACAGTGGCGACGGCGTGCGACGCGGTCATCGCCCAGCCGCCCGACCAGCCGGTGGCCGGGGGCATCTCGTGCGCGGCCAGCACGGTGAGCACGAGGTGCATCACCAGCTGGCCGGCACCGAGGACGACGACGGTGGCGACCGGGCCGCGGGCCTTGCCGGCGACCGCGGTGGCCGTCCAGCCGAGCAGGCCGGTCAGCAGCAGGGTCAGCGCGGGGTCCGGGACGCCGCCGCCGGCGACCGCGTGCGCGGTCACGGCGAGGGTGCCGGAGCTGACGGCGAGCAGCCCGCCACGGACGGCGGCGAGTGCGCCGCGGTGCCGGGTCGGGGAGCTCACCGGGGCAGCTTATCGACACGACACCTGGTGATCGAGCGCTCTCGCCTGGTGAGCCCGGGCCGGGACAAATGGTCACGGTGTGTGCGCGAATGCCTTCGCAGGATTACGAGATTCGGCGAGATGTCCGGTCGTCTCAAATCGTTGCCCTTTTTGCGCGAAAACACTTCACGATCGGGAGAAACCCGTGGAAAACGGTGGTGGCGGGCCGGAAAAACCAGGCCCACGAACGCGTGGAAACCGATTTCGATCAGGTAAAACACCCCGGCCAGGGCCCTGACGCCGGTTGCCGATCGTCCCGGGATGCGGAACGGTGGTCGGACCATCAGCACAAGGGAGGTTTCAACCGCATTCGTTTCGGGTAGTCACCCAGCCGGTTGATGAGCTACTCCGAACGGGTGATTTCGGGGGTCCTCACATGCGGCAGGAGAACGAATACGGATGAACCTCTTCGAGTACATCTCGGACCGGGCGAGCAAGCTGTGGCTGGAGGCCTACCTCCACACCAGCATGGTGGTGCAGTGCACGATCCTCGCCGCGATCCTCGGCGTGCTGATCGGCATCGTCGTGTACCGCAGCCCGATCGGCTCAGCGCTGGCCACGGCGCTGGCCAGCACGATCCTCACGGTCCCCTCTTTCGCCCTCCTGGGGCTGCTGATCCCGCTGTCGGGGCTCGGCTCCACCACCGCGGTCATCGCGCTGGTGCTCTACGGCCTGCTCCCGATCGTGCGGAACACGATCGTCGGGCTCGACGGCGTGGACCCCGCGATCACCGATGCCGCGCGCGGCATCGGCATGGGCCGGATCAGCGTGCTCACGCGCGTGGAGCTGCGGCTCGCCTGGCCCGCGATCCTCACCGGCATGCGGGTGTCCACCCAGATGCTGATGGGCATCGCGGTGATCGCGGCGTACGCGAAGGGCCCCGGCCTCGGTGCCGAGGTCTTCTCCGGGCTGACCAACGCGGGCAGCGCGAACTCTTTGAACCAGGCCCTCACGGGCACCGTCGGCGTTGTGATCCTCGCGCTCATCCTCGACGGCATCTATGTCCTGATCAAGCGATTGACCATCTCGAGGGGTGTCCGTGGCTGAGCACGATGAGGTTTCCGGCGTCGAGATCGAACTCGAGCACGTGACCAAGAAGTACCCGGGCACCCGCGAGGCCGCCGTCGACGACTTCTCGATGGTCGTGCCCGCGGGCAAGATCGTGGTTTTCGTCGGCCCGTCCGGGTGTGGCAAGACCACCACGATGCGGATGATCAACCGGCTGATCGAGCCGACCTCCGGGCGCATCACCATCGGCGGTGACGACGCGCTGAAGCTCGACGTCGACACGCTGCGGCGACGGATCGGCTACGCGATCCAGCAGGCCGGGCTGTTCCCGCACTTCACCGTCGCGCAGAACATCGGCGTGGTGCCGGGGCTGCTGGGCTGGGACAAGAAGAAGGTCACCAACCGGGTCGAGGAGATGATGGACCTGGTCGGGCTCGACCCGGCCGACTTCCGCGACCGCTTCCCGCGCCAGCTCTCGGGCGGGCAGCAGCAGCGCGTCGGGGTCGCCCGCGCGCTCGCGGCGGACCCGCCGGTGCTGCTGATGGACGAGCCGTTCGGCGCCGTCGACCCGATCACCCGCGGCAACCTGCAGGACGAGCTGCTGCGCCTGCAGACCGAGCTGAAGAAGACGATCGTGTTCGTCACGCACGACTTCGACGAGGCCGTGAAGCTCGGCGACAAGATCGCGGTGCTCGGCAACCAGTCGTCGATCCTGCAGTACGACACCCCGGACGCGATCCTGGCCAACCCGGCCGACGACACCGTGGCCGGCTTCGTCGGCGCGGGCGCTTCGCTCAAGCAGCTCACGCTGCTGCGGGTCCGCGACGTCGAGCTCAAGCAGGACGCGCTGACCGCCGGTCTCGACGAGTCGCCGGCGGAGGTCGCGAAGCAGCTCGACGCGCAACGCCGGCACTTCGTGCTGGTCCTCGACTCGCGCCGTCGCCCGACCCGCTGGGTGCACCGTCGTCAGCTGGCTTCGGCCACTTCGCTGGCCACCGCGGGAAAGCCGCTGCGCGACATCGTCAGCCTCCAGTCGACGCTGCAGGACGCGCTCGAGGCGATGCTCGCCGAAGGCGGCTCGGTGCCGGTCACCGGCGCGCGTGGTGAGTTCGCGGGCACGATCGAGCTGGACACCGTCATCTCGACGATCCAGCAGCTGCGCGAGGACCACGCCGACGATCACACCGAGGAGGCCTCGGTATGACGGCAGTCGTCGAGACGGGCTTCAGCACCGAATCCGGCTCGCGCCGAGCCGAGCGGGTCCGGCTGCTCGCCCAGCCGATCGCCGTGCTCGTGATCGTCGCGGTGACGCTGATCTGGGTGTTCGGGAGCGGGCTGACCGCCACCGAGAAGGAGACGCTGAACGCGTCTTCGCTGCTCACCGCGCTGCGTGACCACCTGGCGATGACGGTTGTGGTCACGGCGATCGTCGTGCTGGTGGCGGTGCCGCTCGGGGTCATGGTGACGCGGCCGTGGGCGAGGTGGCTGGCGCCGTTCTTCCTGGCCATCGCGAACATCGGCCAGGCCGCGCCCGCGCTGGGCGTGCTGGTGCTGTGGTTCATCTTCACCGGCGCGGTCGGCGGGCTGTGGGTCGCGGCGCTGCCGCTGGCCTTCTACTCGCTGCTGCCGGTGCTGCGGAACACGATGGTGGGCCTGCAGCAGGTGGACCCGTCGCTCATCGACGCCGGCCGCGGTATCGGCATGTCGGCCTCGAAGGTGCTGTGGCGCGTCGAGTTCCCGCTGGCGATCCCGCTGATCCTGGCCGGCCTGCGCACCGCGCTCGTGCTGGCGGTGGGCACCGCGACGTTCGGCATGTTCGTCAACGCCGGCGGCTTCGGCCTGCTGATCGACACCGGCTACAAGCTGAACCTCACCAAGGTGCTGGTCACCGGTTCGGTGCTGGCCGTCGCGCTGGCCCTGCTGGTCGACTGGCTGGGCGCGGTGGCGGAACAGTACTTCGGACCGAAGGGACTCCGCTGATGCACGTCCTCAAGAAGGCGGGCGCGCTGGTCGGGGCCGCCGTGCTCGCCGGGACGCTCTCGGCGTGCGGCCTCGACATCAACACGTCGGTGCCGTACTCGATCCAGCCCGGCTCGATCCAGCCGATCCCGGCGCTGGCCGGTCAGCGGGTGGTGGTGGGGTCCAAGGACTTCACCGAGAACATCATCTTGGGCTACATGTCGGAGATGGCGCTCACCGCGGCCGGCGCCGATGTCGTCGACCTGACCGACATCAAGGGGTCGAACTCCTCGCGGCAGGCGTTGCTCAACGGGCAGACCGACGTGACGTGGGAGTACACCGGCACCGGCTGGATCAACTACCAGGGCAACGAGCTTCCGGTGCCCGGCGGGGAGAAGGCGCAGTACGAGGCGACCGCGAAGGCGGACGCGGAGAAGAACGGCGTCACCTGGCTGAACTACTCCCCGCTGAACGACCAGTACGCCTTCGCCACCACTGCCGCGTACGCCGAGAAGAACAACCTGAAGACCACCACCGACCTGGCGAACTTCCTGAAGCAGAAGCCGGATCAGGCGCGGTTCTGCCTGGAGACGGAGTTCACCAGCCGGCAGGACGGCTTCCCGGCGGCGGTCAAGGCGTACGGCTTCCAGAACCCGAAGATCGAGAACTTCGGCATCGGCACCATCTACTCGGCCGTGGCCAACGGGACCTGCCCTATCGGCGAGGTGTTCACCACCGACGGCCGGATCTCGGGGCTCAACCTGAAGGTGCTGGTTGACGACAAGAAGGCGTTCCCGCAGTACAACGCCGCCGTGACGATGCGGACCGACTTCCTCAACGCGCACCCGGAGATCCGGGGCCCGATGGAGAAGGTGGCCGCGGCGATCGACAACACGCAGATGGTCGAGCTGTGCAAGCAGGTCGACGTCGACGGCAAGGACGCCGGCACGGTCGCGCACGACTGGATGCTCAAGAAGGGCTTCATCAAGTAGGCCCGCGCCCGCCTCTCGGCGCCCGGACGGCCGAACTCCTGAGCAATGCTAAGTTTGCCGGGAGATCAAATCCGGGACGCTGGGAGGCGCGGGCGTGAGCAAGCTGGAGATCATCGTGGCGAGCACTCGCCCGGGCCGGGTCGGCCTGCCCGCGGCGAAGTGGCTCGAGGGCGAGGCGAAGGCCCAGGGTGGTTTCGACGAGGTCGAGATCGTCGACCTGGCCGAGGTGAACCTGCCGTTCTTCAACGAGCCCAAGCACCCGCGGCTGGGCGACTACCAGCACCAGCACACCAAGGACTGGAGCGCGAAGGTCGCCGAGGCGGACGCGTTCATCCTGGTGATGCCGGAGTACAACCACGGCTTCAACGCCGTGCTGAAGAACGCGCTCGACTACCTGTCCCGCGAGTGGAAGTACAAGGCCGTCGGCCTGGCCAGCTACGGCGGTGTCGCGGCGGGCACGCGGGCCGCGCAGATGATCAAGCCGGTGCTCGGCGCGCTGCGGATGACGACGGTCACCGACGCCGTGTCGATCCCGATGGTGCAGCAGTTCCTGAAGGACGGCGAAATCGTGCCGAACGACGTTTTGAGCGCTTCGGCCAAGGCGATGCTGGACGAGCTGGCGCAGGTGGCGGCAGCGCTCAAGCCGCTGCGCAAGGAGTACTGAGACAGTGCGAAAAGACGGGCCGCTCACCCGCGAAGGTGGGCGGCCCGTCCGCGTCCGGTGGCTCGCCGCCGGCTCAGACGCCGAGCCGGTGCAGCAGCTGTTCCTCCAGCCGGTCCAGCTCGCCGGCGACCGCGCGGTGCGCCGCCTTGCGCCGGGCCGCCGGCATGCGCTCGGCCGCGCGGACGGTGGCGGACAGCTGTTCCAGCGTGCCCTGGGTCTCGTCGGCGAACTTCGTGTCCGCCGCCGAGGACTTCGACGACTTCCGCAGCTCCGCCAGCCCCTGCACGAGCCCGGCGATCCGGGCGTGCAGCGCGGCCCCTCGGCCGGTGTACTCGCCGAGCTGGTCGACGGCCACGCCGAGCTTGCGTGCCTGGTACCGGTCGTACAGCTCCCGGGCCGCGCCCGCCGCGCGAACGGCATACGGCGCCACCACCGGCAGCACCGCCGGGCCCAGCACCTTGGCCACCGCGATCGCGTTCTTCGCCTTCTTCGGGGTGACTCGAGCTTCACCCGTGTCCTGCTTGGCCTTGCGCGCCATGGCCCACCTCCCGCAACGTGTCGGGCTTGAACTTACTGGTCCCCGTGGTGGCGGGCATGTCGGCTCGCGAGGAGACAACAGAACTATGGTGATCAGTATGGGTAACGAGGTGCTGCTCGACGCGGGCGCCGTCAGCCGGTGCCGGCGCCGCGTGCACCTGGAGCACGACCCGGCGATGCGGGAGGTGCCGCTGCCGCCGCCGGATCCGACCGCGCAGCAGCGGATCGACGACGCCACGGCGCACCGCCAGGAGATCCTGCGCCGGCTCGTCGAGGCCACCGGGCCGGCGGCGACGTGGGCCCGGATCGGGCGGGACCGCCCGGCGCCCGAGCGGGTGCGGCTCACCGAGCAGGCGTTCGCCGACGGCGTCCAGTACATCTGGGGCGGGTTGCTGCCCGCCGATTCGATCGAGCACCGGCGCGGCGGCGTCGACCTGCTCGTGCGCGCCAGCACCGGGTACGTGCCGGTGCTGGTGGTGCGGCACCGGATCACCGACCGCGGCTCCGGCGCGTCGACCACCGTGATGACCGACCTCGATCCGGCGCACCGCGGGCCGGACGAAGCGCGCAAGGTCCGTTCGCAGCCGCGTGACCAGCTGCGGCTCGCGCACCTGCGCCGGATGCTGCAGACGCACGGCCGCGCCGAGCCCGGCCGCGCGGTCGGCGGCGTGATCGGGCTGGACGCCGACGTGGTCGTCTGGCACGACCTCACCGCGGGCACCTGGCCGGGCGGCCGCAGCGCGATGAACGAGTACGACGCCCGCTTCGCCGACCGCCTCGCCGTCGCCACCGCGGCCGCGACCGGCGACGAGCCGCTGGCCATGCCGTCACGCGTGCTGGAGTGCCGCCGTTGCCCGTTCTGGCCGACCTGCGAGGTGCTGCTCACCGAGACCCGCGACGTCAGCCTGGTCGTCCGCGGCGAGGACGCCACGGAGCTGCGCAAGGCCGGCGTGTCCACTGTGGACAGTCTGGCCGCGCTGGACCCGCTCGACGACGCGCCGCCGATGAACTGGACCGGCGGCACCTTCGCCGACGCCATCATGCTGGCGCGCGCCTGGCTCGCCGACCTCACCATGGTCCGCCGCACGCCCGAGGTCGAGGTCCCGCGCGCGGACGTCGAGGTCGACGTCGACATGGAGAGCTTCGGCGACGCGGGCGCGTACCTGTGGGGCACGCTGCTCTCCGGCGCCGACATCGGGCTGCCGCGCGGCTACCTCGCCTTCGCGACCTGGGACCCGCTGCCGACCGACGACGAGGCGCGCTCGTTCGCGGAGTTCTGGGCGTGGTTCACCGACGTCCGCGAGCGCACGCTGGCGGCCGGGCTGACCTTCCGCGCGTACTGCTACAACGCGCTGGCGGAGAACCGCTGGCTGTTCGGCTCGGTGGAGCGGTTCGGGGATCACCCCGGTGTTCCGTCCCGCCGGGCGGTGCAGTCCTTTGTGGACTCCGAGGAGTGGGTGGACCTGTTCCGCAGCGTCACCGACCAGTTCCTGTGCTCGCGGGGCAAGGGCCTCAAGGTGGTCGCGCCGGTCGCGGGCTTCTCCTGGCGTGACCCGGAAGCCGGCGGCGAGGCGTCGATGCGCTGGTACCGCGACGCCGTCGGCATGGACGGCGAGGTGCCCGACGACGCCCAGCGCGAGCGGCTGCTGCGCTACAACGAGGACGACGTCCTGGCCACGAAGGCGCTGCGCGAGTGGATGTCCGATCGCGCGCAGACCGAAGTGCCGTACATGCTCGACCTGTAGTCCTCGTCGTGCTTATACTCGTGGGCGAGTACTCGTCTGCGAATATAGGCTCCGGGGAGTGGTGATGGCCAAGCGTCGCAAGGTCGGCAACATGCTGGGCCTCGCCGTGCTGTCCGTGCTGCTCGAACGGCCGATGCACCCGTACGAAATGGCCACCGTGCTGCGGGAACGCGGCAAGGACGACGACATGAAGATCAAGTGGGGCTCGCTCTACACGGTCGTCGGCAACCTGGGGAAGCACGGGCTCGTCGAGGCCGTGGAGAGCGTGCGTGAAGGCGCGCGGCCCGAGCGCACGATCTACCGGCTCACCGAGGCCGGCCGGGCCGAGGTGGAGGACTGGGTTCGCGAGCTGCTGGGCGAGCCCGACTTCGAGCCGCCGAAGTTCCGGGCCGGGCTGTCGATGATGCTCGCGCTCGGGCCGGAAACGGTGGCGGAACAGCTGGGCGACCGGCTGGGCGTGTTGGAGGAGCGGCTGCGCGCGCGCACCGAAGCGCTCAAGGGCTACCGAGCCGACGTGCCCCGGCTGATGCTGGTCGAGGCCGAGTACGAGCTGGCGCTGCTGCGCGCGGAGATCGACTGGGTCCGCGCGCTGCTGCACGATCTGACCACCGGCGCGCTGCCGGGTGTCGCCGAGTGGCGGCTGTTCCGGGAAACCGGGCAGCTGCCGGAAGACCTGTCCGCCTTCGCCGAAGGGGGCGGGGAGTAAAAGGCCGGCCCCGGCGGTGATGCTGGCACATCCCCACCGGGACCGGGAAACCCTCGAACCGTTCCGCGCGAGCGAACCCGGCCCTGGGCTGCACACACAGGATACGGGGGCACCTCGCGAAGGGCCGGTTCGGTCGATCACCGAACGGGGAGTCAGTCATGGGGAACACCGAAGTCAGACACCACCGCACCAAGCTGCTGCCGGAGATGGAAGGGCCGGTCGCGCGGGCGTACGCGCGCGGCCGGGGCACCGCTCCGCAGCTCGCGCTCTACCGCCGGCAGGCCGCCGAGATCACCGAAGGCCTCCCGGCCGACGCCGCGGTCCTCGAAGTGGCGCCGGGACCGGGCTACTTCACCGTCGAGATGGCGCGGCTGGGCTTCGCCGTCACGGGGCTCGATGTGAGCCGCACGTTCGTCGGGCTGGCGCAGGAGTACGCGCGGGCCGAGGGGGTGGCCGCCGAGTTCCGTCAGGGTGACGTGGCCGCGATGCCCTTCGCCGACGGCTCGTTCGACTTCCTGATCTGCCAGGCCGCGTTCAAGAACTTCGCGCGGCCCGTGGCGGCGCTCGACGAGATGCACCGCGTGCTGCGCCCCGGTGGCGTGGCGGTGGTGCAGGACATGAGCAAGGAAGCGACCAACCCGCAGATCGACGCCGAGGTCGAGAGCATGGCGCTGGGCAAGGTGGCCGCGTTCACCACCCGGCAGACCCTGGGCGGGCTGCGGCGGCGGGCCTACACGCCGGCGCAGTTCACCGCGACGGTGGCCGAAAGCGCGTTCCGGACGTGCACCGTGACCACCGAGGGCATCAGCCTCGAGGTCCGGCTCACCCGGGCGGCCTGACCCCGCGAGGGGACCGCGAAGCACCGCGGTCCCCTCGGCGGGCGGGTCAGCGCGGGGCCATGCGCAGCGCGCCGTCCATGCGGACGACCTCGCCGTTGAGGTAGTCGTGGTCGATCAGCGAGAGGGCGAGCTGCGCGTACTCGTCCGGCCGGGCGAGGCGCTTCGGGAAGGGGATGCCCGCGGACAGCGTCGCGCGGAACTCGTCGCTCACCGTCGCCAGCATGGGGGTGTCGACGATGCCCGGCGCGATCGTCAGCACGCGGATGCCGGACGTCGACAGGTCGCGCGCCGCCGGGAGGGTCAGGCCGACCACCCCGCCCTTGGACGAGGAGTACGCGACCTGGCCGATCTGGCCGTCGAAGGCCGCGATGGAGGCGGTGTTGATGATGACGCCGCGCGCGTCGTCGGCCAGCGGCTCGGTCGCGGCGATGGCCTCGGCGGCGATCGTCAGCACGTTGAACGTGCCGATCAGGTTGATCTGGATGACCTTCGCGTACAGCGCCAGGTCGTGGCGGCCCTTCTTCGACAGGATCCGCGCGGACGGCCCGATGCCGGCGCAGTTGACCACGGTCCGCAGCGGCACGCCCGAGCCGGCGGCGGTGTCCACCGCGGCCTGCACCTGCTCGGGGTCGGTCACGTCGGCCTCGACATACGTGACGCCCTCGACCGTCTCGGCCTTCTCGATCGAGCCGCCGAGGTCCAGCGCGAACACCCGCGCGCCCTTCGCGGCGAGGGCCTTGGCGGTCGCGCCGCCCAGGCCGGAGGCACCACCCGTGACGAGCGCTGCGGTGTCGGTGATCTGCATCTTCTGCCCTTCTCCTGACTCACGGGCGCGGCCGGCGCACCGTCCGGCCCAGGTTAACGGCCGTTCGCATCGGGGGCGCGTGTGCTGCCTCACCCCGGGCTGCTTCTGCACTGTCGCGCGGAGTATTCGGCGGCGCCCACTTCCGTTAGCGCGGTAGTCAACTCCGGCTGTCACCTTCGGCAGCATGAGCGCAGCTCGGATCGTGGTGGTGGGGACGGGGTACGTCGGATTGACCACGGGGGCATGTCTCGCGAGCCTGGGGCATCGCGTCACCTGCGTGGACGTGGACGAGGCGAAGATCGCGCGCCTGTCCGCCGGCAGAGTGGACATTCTCGAACCGGGGCTGGCCGACCTGGTCGTGCGGGGCATCGGCACCGGACGGCTTTCGTTCGTGGTCGGCGCCCGCGCCGCGGTGGCCGAAGCCGACGGGGTTTTCCTTTGTGTGCCAACGCCAATGGGCGCCGGCGGCTCGGCCGACCTGCGCGCGGTGGAGGCGGTGGCCAACGAGATCGGCGACGTGCTGCCGTCCGGCTGCGCGCTGATCACCAAGTCGACCGTGCCGGTGGGCACCTCGAAGCGGATCCGCGCCATGCTCGGCCGCGCGGACGTGCCCGTGGTGTCGAACCCGGAGTTCCTGCGCGAGGGCACGGCGGTGGCCGACTTCCTCGGCCCGGACCGGATCGTCGTCGGCTCCGACGACCTCGCCGCCGCCCGCTGGGTCGGTGACCTCTACGGCGACCTCGCCGCGCCCGTCGTCGTCTCCGACGCCGCGAGTGCCGAACTGGTGAAGTACGCGGCCAACTGCTTCCTCGCGATGAAGCTGTCCTATGTGAACTCGATCGCCGAGCTGTGCGAACGGCTCGGCGCGGACATCGACCTGGTCACCGAGGGCATGGGCTACGACCGGCGCATCGGCCGCTCGTTCCTCAAGCCCGGCCCCGGCTGGGGCGGCTCCTGCCTGCCCAAGGACACCAGCGCGCTGGTGAAGGTCGCCGAGTCGGTGAAGTACGACTTCCGGATGCTCACGTCGGCCATCGACGAGAACATCGCCCAGCGCGACCGGATCGTCGCGAAGATCGCCGGCGCCTGCGGCGGCAGCCTGGCCGGCGCCCGGATCGGCCTGCTGGGCCTGGCGTTCAAGGCCGGCACGAACGACCTCCGCGACTCGCCCGCACTTGCCGTCGCGTCCGTGCTCGGCGCGGTCGGCGCGGAGCTGACGGCGTACGACCCGGCCGTGGACAGCGGCATCGACGGGATGACCGTGGTCGACGACCCGTACCAGGTCGCGAAGGACGCCGACGTGATCGTGGTCCTCACCGAATGGGCCGAGTTCCGCAGCCTCGACTGGGGTCTGATGGCCGACGCGATGGAGGGCGACGACGTCGTCGACACCCGCAACCTGCTTGACCCGCAACGGATCCTGGACGCCGGGCTGTCCTGGCAGGGCGTGGGCCGCCCGCGGGTGACGCGGCCGAAGTCACTGGCGAAATCGGGGCGCCGCTGACTAGGCTCGGGTGGCGGCATCGCGTGTCGGTCACCGGCTGGGTGAGACATGGAGGTGCCGGGATGCCTTCTGGAGGCATTTCCCTTGTCAGTTTCCGTCGAATTGAATCATCTGATCGTCCCGTCCCGGGACAACCGGGAGTCCGCCGATTTCCTCGCCCGCCTGTTGGGGCTCGAAACCGGTGAGCAGTGGGGACCGTTCATCCCCGTCCACGTCGGCAACGGCGTGCGGCTGGACTTCGCCACCGTCCCGCCCGAGGACCTGCGCCTGCAGCACTACTGCTTCCTGATCCCGGAAGCCGATTTCGACGCGTTTTTCGCGCGGCTGAAGGAAACCGGCGTGACCTATCACGCCGACCCGATGGGCAAGGAGCCCGGCGAAATCAACCACAATCACGGCGGCCGCGGCGTTTACTTCCTCGACCCGGGCGGCAATGGCATGGAAGTGATCACACAGCCGTACGAGCCCGAACTGGCCCGCCCCGAGCGCTGGTAACCACTCACGAGTCCTGCAGTGAAGCCCACCCGCCGCCGGCGGCGAGCAGGGCCCGGACTCCCGTCACGTGGTCGGCGAAGCCCGCCAGATCGGCGTGCAGCAGGGCGGCCCGCTCGGCGTCGAGCGGGGTGGTGTCGTCGCGCCACAGCTTCATCGTCCAGGTCGACGACAGGTAGACCGAACGAGCCACCCCGGCGATCCCGGCCTCGGACGGGCCGCCGCCGCGCTGGTAGTCCGCGAGGATCTCGTCGCAGGTGCTGACGAGGCGTTCCAGACCGCGGACGGCGTCGGCGGGGGTGCCGTCCCAGTCGGGGCCGGGCCAGTTGCCCGAGTCGAGTTCCAGCCACAGCCGCCAAGCGGCGGTGAGCTCCGCGTCGTCGTGTGGCGTCCAGTGCCCGGCCATGGACCGAGTGTGCGCCCCGGCGGCGCGGAACACCCCCCGTGGCGAGGCCCATCTCACTCGCTCGGCCGCTCCCACAGCCCGAACTCGATGCCCTGGTTGTCGACGCAGTCCGCGAGCAGCCCGAACGGCCGCCGTTCCGCCTCGCCCGCGGTCCCGCCGTGCGCTCGGACCCGGCTGAGCGCGGCGGCCAGGTCGTCCACGGCGTAAACCACCTTCCAGCCCACCTGGAGGCCTGGGCGGCTGTAGAGCCCGCCGCCGTTCAGGCCGTTGCCTTCGACGCCCCAGCTGCCGTCGACCCGGCCCGGCGAGAACTGCCAGCCGAGCACGGCGCCGTAGAACTCCTTCGCGGGCTCGGCCGCCGGGACCTGGAAGGTGAAGTAGCCCGCCTCGCCGTGGCGTACCGGCGGAGCATCGGCGCGGGCGGCCGGTGCGGCCTGACCGAGGAGCCACCGCTGGCCGTACGGGTCCTTGATCGTCCCGCCGAGGCCGTAACCGCGGTCCTCGACCGGGCGCAGCAGCTCCGCGCCCCGCTCGACGGCCAGGCGCGCGGACTCCCGCACGTCCGCCACCTCGACGCGGATCAGCGGCCCGCCGACCGGCGCGACGACGTTGCCCAGCTCGGGGAACTCCTCGGCCAGCATCAGCACGCTGTCGCCGATGGCCACCTCGGCGTGCCCGATCCGGCCGTCGTCCATCAGGATCGGGTCGGACCGCCGGCGCGCGCCGAAGACCTCGACGTAGAAGTCGAGCGCGGCCCGGGCGTCGGTCACGACGAGGTACGGCGCGAGGGCGTGGACCTGGGCGTCGGTCGGGGTTTCGGTGGTGGTCATCTCGGCTCCGTTCAGGATCAGGCGACTGAGGTGGTCGCGCAGTTCCGCGGCGAACGCCGGATCGGGGTCGACCGGCGCCGAGGGCCGGCGAAGCGCGTCGAACGGCTCAGGCATCGCGACCCTCCTTCTCCTGGTAGCCGCGCCGGAACGCGGCCTTGGCGCGGGTCAGCAGCGCCTCCGTGGCGTGGACGGTGCGGCCCAGGTGCTCGGCGACGCCGGCGACCGGCAGGCCGTCGACGTACCGCAGCGTCAACGCGGCCCGGTGCGGTACGGCGAGCGACTCGAGCACCTGCCGCGCGCGCAGGGCGTCGAGCCGCTCGTCCCACGGGTCGCTGACGTCGGGCTCGGAGTCGTGCACCAGCCGCAGCCCCCGGTCCTCGCGCTCCCGGCGCCGCCAGTGGTCGGCGAGCTTGTGCCGGGCCACGCCGATCAGCCACGCGACGTTCACCGCGGGCGCGTCGTCCTTGCGACAGGCGGCGACCGCGCCGAGGAACGTCTCGGACGTCAGTTCCTCGGCCAGCGTGCGGTCGCCGCACCTCGAGAGCAGGTACCCGTAGACCTCCGGCAGCGCGGTCTCGTAGAGCCCGAGCAGCGCGAAGGCCGGGTCCGGTCGCACCCGAGGTTCCGTCACACCCTCATCGTCGTCCGGCGGCCGGGTTTTCCGCCGGGTGAATTTTCAGCGCGGGTCGGGCAGCTTGCGCGACAGCGCCGTGACCACCACGGCCAGCACCGCCAGCAGCCCGACGACCAGCACGAACGCGCCTTCGAAGCCGAAGGATCCGGACGTGCTCAGCCCCGCGAACAGGCTGCCGAACACCGCCACGCCGAGGGCCAGCGAGGTCTGCTGGGTCGTGGTCAGCACCCCGCCGCCGACCCCGGCCAGGTCGGTCGGCACGCGCGAAAGCACGATGCGGAACAGCGTGCTCATCGCCATGCCGTTGCCCGCCCCGATCAGGATCATCGCGGGCGCCAGGTCCCAGACGGACAGGTCCGGCCAGGCCAGCAGCGCCGAGCCCGCCAGCGTCAGCAGGCCGACCGTCAGCAGCACGCCGCCGATGGCCACCACCTTCTGCCCGTAGCGGGTCACCAGCCGAGTGGTGACCAGTGACGTCGTGAAGTACGCGACGGCCATCGGCGTCAGCGCCAGCCCGGAGCCGAGCGGGCCCAGGTGCAGGCCGTCCTGCAGCGTCATCGCGTAGACGAACATGAAGGAGCCGAAGCCGCAGAAGAACGGCACCGCGACCATCAACCCGTGGCGCACAGTCGCCGTCTTCACCAGCGAAGGCGGCAACAGCGGCATCCCGCCACGCTGTTGGAGCCGCATCTCGACGCGTACGAACGCGAAGGCGGCGAAGGGGAACAGCGCGAGCAGCGCGATCGTCCACCACGGCCAGCCGAGCGCGCGGCCCTCCATGATCGGGATCAGCAGCGAAAGCAGCGAGACGGCCAGCAGCGCGGTGCCCCAGCGGTCGATGCCCAGCGGGTTCGCGGCGCGGCTGTCCGGCACCGTGCGCCGGGCGATGATCAGCCCGACCAGGCCGATCGGCACGTTCACCAGGAAGATCGGCCGCCAGCTCGTGCCCCACAGGTCCGCGGCCACCAGCGCGCCGCCGAACAGCTGGCCGACGACGGTCGCGATGCCGCCGGTCGCGCCGTACATGCCGAGCGCGCGTGAGCGGTGCTGGCCCGTCGTGCCCGCCTGGATGATCGACAGGACCTGCGGCAGCAGCAGCGCCGAAGCCGCTCCCTGCGCCGCGCGGGCGAGCACCAGCGTCGTCGCGTTCGGGGCGATGCCGCAGACGAGCGACGTAATAGTGAACAGGGTGAGGCCGAGCAGGAACAGCCGGCGCCGGCCGAAGGTGTCGCCCAGCCGCCCGCCGAGTACCAGCAGCACGGCGTACGCGATGCCGTACGCCGCCACCACCAGCTCCAGCGTGGAGGCGGAGGTGTGCAGGTCCTCGTTGATGGTCGGCAGGGCGACGTTGACGATGAAGAAGTCGATGATCGGGAGTGCCGCCCCCAGCAGCACGGTGACCAGGCCGGCAGGGGTGAGGCCCGGCCTGGCAGGGGCGCCGGCGGCGACGGTGGTCGTCGCCGGCGCGGTGGTTGTCGTGGTCATGACTACCACGATCCGACCGTCTCCAACCTGGTACCAGGTGCGCTCTTATCCTGGTAGTGCGACTACCTGGTAACAGGCTGGGAGCTGTGCTTACCTGGAACCATGACCAGCGCCGTAGAAGAACGCCTGCGCCGGGACGAGCTCGGCGCGTTCCTGCGCAGCCGCCGCGCGCGCATCACCCCCGAGCAGGTCGGGCTGCCCCTCGGTGGCCGACGGCGGACGCCGGGCCTGCGCCGCGAGGAGGTCGCGCAGCTCGCCGGCGTCGGGGTCACCTGGTACACGTGGCTGGAGCAGGGCCGCGACATCAACGCGTCCGAGCAGGTGCTCACCGCCATCTCCCGCACGCTGCGCCTCGACCCGCACGAGCACCTGCACCTGTTCACGCTGGCCGGCGCGCCGGAGCCGCCGTCGGACAAGCAGTGCAACGCCGTCACGCCGTCGATGCGGATGATGATGGCCAAGCTGGAGCCGTATCCCGTGGTGGTGCGCAACGCGCGCTGCGACCTGCTGGGCTACAACCGCGGCTACACCTGGCTGATGGGCGACGAGGTCGACGACCTGCCGTTCGAGGACCGCAACACGCTGGTCCAGTGCCTGCTGAACCCCCGGTGGCGGGAGCGGATGCTCGACTGGGAGACGAACGTGCCGCGCGTGATCGCGTCGTTCCGCGCCGCGATGGCCGAGCACGTGGCCGAGAGCTCGTGGAAGTGCCTGGTCAAACGGCTGAAGGCCGAGTCGCCGCTGTTCGCGCGGCTGTGGGACCAGCACGACGTGAACCCCGATCCGGTCCGCACCAAGCAGTACCTGCATCCCGAGGCCGGCCTGCTGAAGTTCGACTTCACCTACGTCTACCTGGGCCGCCGCTCGGAGATCACCATGTCGACCTACACCCCGGCCGACGAGGAGACGGCGGCGAAGCTCCCGCTGCTGTTCGACTGAAGTACCGCGTACGACGGCCGCCGGGAAGCCGCCTCCGGACGGACGCGCGCGGCGGCCGGGCCGGGTAGTTTTCTGCAGCATGCGGCAGGACCGGTGGCGGGGGCGGAACCCGTGGGTCGGACGGGTGTTCCGGACCGTGGTGGTGCTGGTCGTCGTGCTGGGCGCCACCAGCGCCGCCAGTCACTGGCGGCCGGACGCGCATCCGCTCGGCCCGCTCGGCGTCGCCTGGCTCGCCGCGACGGTGCTGACTTTGCTGCTGGTGCACGAATTCCCGCTGACGATCTTCGTGGCCACCGCCGCTTCGGCGTACGCGTACTACGCGGTGGGCGAGCCCGGCGGGCCGGTGCTCGTGGTGCCGGCGATGGCGCTGTTCATGCTCACGCGCAAGCGCGGGCCGATGACCGCCGGGATCACCGCGGCGGCCGTGCTCTTCGCCGCGTACGTCGCGTACCTGGTCACCACCCGGTCGTTCGCCATCAACGCCGGCGCCGGGGTCGCGGTGCTGTGGTCGGCCGCGGTGATCGGCGTCGGCACGGCCGTGCGGTACCAGTTCGCGGCGATCACGGCGCGGCGCGCGCAGGCCGACGAGCACCGGCACCGGATGGCCGAGCAGGAGCGGCTGCGCATCGCGCGCGAGGTGCACGACGTCGTCGCGCACAGCCTGGCGATGATCAACGTGCAGGCCGGCGTCGCCGCGCACGTCGCCGATCGGCGCCCGGAACAGGCGAAGGAGGCGCTGCTCAACATCAAGGCCGCCAGCGCTTCGGCGCTCAACGACCTGCGGGCGACGCTGGCCGTGCTGCGCTCGGGGGAGGACAAGGCGCCCGCGCCCAGCCTCGCGCAGATCGACGAGCTGCTGGACCACGCGCGAGCCGCGGGCCTGCAGGTCGAGCTGCACGGCGAGGCCGGGGAGCTGCCGGCGCCGGTCGACGGCGCCGCGTACCGGATCCTGCAGGAGTCGCTGACCAACGTCGTCCGGCACGCCGAGGAAGCCAGTCGCGTGGACGTCCGCCTGGAGCGGCGGCCCGGCGCGCTGGCGCTGACCGTGCGGGACGACGGCCGTGGCACCGTGGAGCCGACGCCCGGCCACGGGCTGCGCGGGATGCGCGAGCGCGCGGCGGCGCTCGGCGGGCAAGTGGAAGCCGGGGTCACCGGCGACGGGTTCGAGGTGCGGGCCGAGCTGCCCGTCGAGGGGGACGGATGACGATCCGCGTGCTGCTGGCCGACGACCAGGCCCTGGTCCGGGCCGGGTTCCGGGTGCTGCTGGAGACCGAGGACGGCTTCGAGGTCGTCGGCGAGGCCGGTGACGGCGAGCAGGCCGTCGCTCTCGCCGCCGAGCACCGGCCCGACGTCGTGGTGATGGACGTCCGGATGCCCGGCACCGACGGCCTCGCCGCCACCCGCCGGATCACCGCCGACCCGGAGCTGGCCGGGGTGAAGGTGCTGGTGCTGACCACCTTCGACGTCGACGAGTACGTCTACGAGGCCCTGCGCTCCGGCGCCAGCGGGTTCCTGCTGAAGGACACCGAGCCGGTCGAGCTGCTGCGGGCGTTGCAGGTGGTCGCCGCGGGCGAGGCGCTGCTGGCGCCGACCGTCACGCGCCGGCTGATCGCCGAATTCGTCGGACGGCCGGAGCACCGGCGCGTCAACCCGTCCGCCGTCCGCGAGGTGACCGACCGCGAACGCGAGGTGCTGGCGCTGGTCGCGGGCGGGCTCTCCAACGACGAAATAGCCGCCCACCTGGTGATTTCCACCGCGACCGCGCGCACCCACGTCAGCCGGATCATGACGAAGATCGGCGCGCGGGACCGGGCTCAGCTGGTCGTGCTGGCATACGAATCGGGCTTGGTCACGCCGGGCGGGCACTAGCCCGAAGGTGTGAGTTACGCCGTGTCAGTGAACGCCATCCCACCTTCGGACGCCTAACCGGCAGAGCATCGGTTACTCACCGAGGTGTTCGGCGGAAGGAGCTCCCATGGCGTGGGAGATCGTCGTGGTCGCCGTGCTGGCCGTGGTCTTCCTGGTCAGAGTGGTGCTGCAGCTCAAGCGGGGCTGAGGAGCGGCGCCGCGGCGCGGGGCGCCGGACACGTGGTTCCGCGGTGCGGTCCTCCTCCTCCAGCTCCCGTGGCTCACGAGGTTCCCGAGGTTCCCGAGGCGGCCGCGGCACCATGACCGGCTTGAGGATCGCGGTGTGCTGGTCGTCGTTGCGCGGCTGCGGCCTTGGCTTCGGGCGGACGCCGTTGCCGGGAGCGGGCGGGGCGTCGGTGAGGCTGCCCTGGACCGAGCCGTCGGTCGCCGAGCCACCGGGCCGCGGCGGCGGGGCCGCGGGCCGCCGGGCCGGCGCGAGCGGGCGCTCGTCGACCCGCGGGATCTCGATGGTGATCTCGCTGCTCACCTTGATCGGCGCGGGCTTCGACCGGTGTGAGAGCTTCCGCGCCAGCGTGTGGCTCGGCCGCTCCACGAACCGGTAGCTCAGCTCGACCACGCCGAACACCGCCGGGATCACGATCACCAGCGCGAGCGGCAGCGGCATCAGCGGCCGGAGCAACTGCAGCAGCACGAACGAAACGAGCATGTGCAGCAGGTAGATCGAGTAGCTGCGCTCGGACACCATCGTCCAGAACTTCCGCTGCTTCAGCTTCGGCTCGGCGAACATGCCCATCAGGAAGCACAGCACGGCGAAGGCCATCGACAGGTTGTACGAGTCGTCGATCCGCCCGACGTTGATGATGTCCGCCAGCACGTACAGCGACCACGCGGCGGCGCCGTACAGCGCGCCGGTCCACAACGGGATCTTCTTCGACGTGGTGGCCCAGATGATCTGGCCGATCACCATCACCGGCAGGTAGGAGACGTTCACCCCGAACAGCGAGTACGACGGGCCGAGCTGCGAGCGGCTCATCATCACCACGAAGATGAACGTCAGCTCCACCGCGATCGCCAGCCACACCCACCGGCGCAGCAACGGCAGCATCGCCATCAGCAGCAGGTAGAAGATGACCTCGACGATCATCGTCCACGCCACCGGCACCAGCACGATCTGCGGGTAGATGATGTAGTTGATCAACGTGGTGTTGGTCAGGATGGTGAGCGGGGTCAGCTCCTGCGACTGGCCGGTCGACGGCGGGTGCAGGTTCACCACCAGCAGCAGCGAGGTCAGCAGCACCACGAACAGCATGGGCGCGTACACGCGGATGAAGCGGTTCAACGCGAACCGCGCCTGGCCTTGGCGCAGGGCGATCGGCGTCACGACGAATCCGCTGACCAGGAAGAAGAACGGCACCGCGATCTGGCCGATGCCCTGCTTCGACATGTGCATCGGGTCGCTGGTCAGCGCCTCGATGAAGCTGACGTACGGCGCGTTCTCACCCTTGGCGATCACCCAGGGGTGGGCGATGTGGCTGTAGAACACGAGCAGGGCGCCGAGGCCGCGGCCGATGTCGATGAAGACGATGCGGGTCTTCTTCTGCACAGCAGGTGGCTGCTCCACCAGCGCGACCACCCCCGTCTGCTCGCCCGACTACCCCGACAAGGGTAGCGCCCTGCTCCGGCCGCGGTGGGCACTCCCCGAAATATGCCGGAATGCGCGAAAGGCCCACGAAGGCGTTCTGGCCTCGGCTTATGCGCCGCCCAGGTACGATCGGAGGAGAGTTTCGTCCGCTTTCACCCGAGCAGTTCAGGAGCCCGGCGCGCGTGCAGCCGTCCACCCTCGACCGAGTCGTCGAGCGCCCCACCATCGCCACTGTCGTCCGGCCGGCACTGCCCGCGATCACGTTGTACGTGTTTTTCCAATTGCTCGCCTTCGGTGTGCTGTGGCTGCTGAGCTGGAAGGCGGGGGTCTCGCCCGGCCGCTTCGTCGGCGCGTTCGACGGGAACTGGTACCTGTCGGTGGCCGAGCACGGTTACAACCAGGCCGTCACGGTGGGCCCGGACGGACTGCCCGGCGAGAACAGCCTGGTGTTCTTCCCGCTGTCCCCGGCGCTGATCGCCCTGCTGGGCCTCGTCGCGATCCCGCCGCTGCCCGCCGCGCTGACGGTTTCGCTGCTCGCGGGCTGCGCCGCGGCGTGGGGGCTGTTCGTGCTCGGGCGCGACCTCGCCGGCCCGCGGGTCGGGCTGCTGATGGCGGTGCTGTGGTCGATCGGCCCCGGCTCGGCCGCGCTGCACATGGCCTACTCGGAATCCCTGCTCGTGGCGCTCGTCGCGTGGGCGCTGGTCGCGGTGTCCCGGCGGCAGTGGCCGCTGGCGGGGGTGCTGACCATCTTCACCGGCCTGACCCGCGCGAGCGGCGGCGCGCTGGTGGCGGCCGTCGGCATCGCCGCGATCGTGGCGATCGTCCGGCGTCAGGACGGCTGGCGGCCGTGGCTCGGCGGGCTGCTGGCGCCGCTGGGACTGCTCGGCTACCTCGGTTACGTCGCCCTCCGCACCGGCCGTCCCGACGGCTGGTTCTGGCTCCAGGGCGGCTGGCAGATGCACTTCGATTTCGGAAGTTTCACGTGGATCCAAGTCCGCGAGGGCCTGACCTCGAACGAGTCGAGCTGGATCACCGTGACCGCGCTGTTCGTGGTGGTCGCCGTGGCCCTGCAAATCTGGGCCTGGTGCACGCGCCTGCCGTTGCCGTGGCAGATCTACAGCACGCTGACCGTGATCATCGCGCTCTGCTCGTCGAACTACTTCCAGTCCCGCGCCCGGTTCCTGCTGCCCGCCTTTGTGCTCACGGTCCCGCTCGCGTTGCTGCTCGCGAAGCTGCCGAACCGCGCGCTCGCGGTGGTGCTGCCCGCCGGAGCACTGGTCAGCGCCTGGTACGGCGCCTTCCTGATGGCGATCGTGCACCTGAACCCGTAGGGCTCAGGCCTCCGGCGAGAGCCACAGCGTGACAAAGGCCTTCTCGTCGGCGCGGGCCGCCGCGATCAGGTCCACATCGGACAGTCCTTCGCCGGAAACGCCGTTGTCGCCGACGATCTTCGGCGTGTAGCCCAGCTCGCGGTAACCGGCGAGCACGGCCATCGGGTCGTCGCCGAGTTCCGTGATGGCCGACGGGTCGAACTCGCACACCACGTGCGGGCGGTCGCGGCGCAGCACCGAGTCCAGGCCGGCCAGCGCGCGGTGGTCGCGGCCCTGCAGGTCGACCTTCACCAGGCCGATCCGCTGGGCCGTCACCTCGGGCAGGGAGTCCAGCCGCACGGCCGGGACCGCGATGCCGGGGCCGTCCGCGCTGACCCGGTTGTCGCCGCTGTTGCCGGCGGTCGCCTGCGTGAGGTGCACCGTGCCCGGGGCGTCCCAGGCCGCCGACTCGACCACGGTCACCAGCTTGGCCGCGCCGTCGGGCAGGTTGGCCGCGACGTTGCGGCGCAGGTATTCGGCGTTCACCGGGTCCGCCTCGACGGCGACCACCCTGGTCAGCTCCGGCGTGGCGCGCAGCAGGCGCAGCGTGTGGTAGCCGACGTGCGCGCCGACGTCCAGGAACGCGCCCGAAGCCAGCGAGGCCATCAGCCGCGCCTCGCTGTCCTCCCAGGACCGGTGGAAGACGATCCACGGCAGCATGACCTCGTCGACCGGCATGAGCAGCGCGCCGACGTCACACGGGACCACGTCGGCGCCGCGCGGCACCGGGGCGTGCGCGAGCCGGGCGGCGTCACGCATCGCGCCGACGTCCAGGGTCACCCGCTGGATGGCCTTCTCGTCGGCGTCCAGGCGCTCGTCGCGCGAGCTGAACATCTGGTGCACCGACGCCGTGGTCGCCTCGAGGTCGTCGCCGAAGCCGCCGTAGCCCTCGGAAAGCTTCACGACGTCGGCTTCGAGATTGCGCAGCGCCAGGTTGATGTCGGGGCTGCGACGGCTCAGGTCCTCGACGGTGTCGTGCAAGGCGTCGAACCGCTCGCCGAGCTTCTCGCCCGCCCCGCGGGCCGCGTCGGCTGTGCGGCGGGAATCGGTGAGGCCGCCTTCCAGCGCCTCGATCCGTTCCAGCAGCCGCTGGTTGCTCGCCTCGACGCCGGCCAGCAGCGCGCCCATCACCTTGCGCTGGTGCACGTCGTAGTGGTCGATCGCGCGCAGCACGGCCTTGCGCAACGCGGGGGCCAGCGGCAGTCGCGACGGCGCGGCCGCCTCCGGCCGCCAGTGCAGGGCCTGCGCGGCCTCGTGCAGCGGGGTGATCGGGTGCGGCGGCGCGGGCCGGCCGGCGTGCTTGCCCGCCTGCCACACGCGGTGCGCGTTCTCCAGCTCGGCCCGCATCCACTCGGCGGCGGCCGCCATCGAGCGTTCGCGCAGGATGTACTCGCGCGCCTGCTTGCCGCGCTTCGCGGCCTCGGCCGGGTTGTCCGCGACCTCGCGCATCGCGGCGGCGGCCGCGTCGAGATCGGGCTCCGCCCACATCGCGGCCTCGTGGTACGGGTAGTTGCCCTTGCCCACCGGCACCAGCCGGTACGGCACGGGCCAGCCCGTGGTGGCGTCGAGGAACTCGCGCGTGCTCGAGTAGTCCGTGGAGATCACCGGCATCGCGCGGGCCATCGCCTCGGCGACGGTCAGGCCGAAGCCCTCGCTGCGATGCAGGGACACGTAACAGGTGCTGCGCTCGTAAAGGTCGTGCAGCTCGGCCACGGTCAGGTAGGTCTCGATCAGCTCCACCCGGTCGTCGCCCACCACCGCGGCGCGCAGCCGCTCGGCGGCCTGCGGGTGCATCTTCGCGTTGATCGCCTTGACCGTCAGCCGCACGTCTTCCCGGCCGGGGAACGCGCGTTGGAACGCTTCGACCGCGCCCCAAGGGTTCTTCCGCTCCGCGACGCTGTTGAAGTCGAACGCGAACAGGAACCGCACCGGCTCGCCCTGCTCCCGCGCGGGCGGCGACGGCTCGCCCGGGTCGCGCACCGGCACCGGGATGGTCTTCACCGGGATCGGCGAGTGCTCGGCGATGGCGCGGCGGCAGAAGTCGCTGACCGTCCAGACCTCGTCGAGCATGCCGAACGCCTCGTGCTGCCACTCGGGGAAGTCCTCGAGCTCCCACGCCCACAGCCCGATCCGGTAGCGCCCGGCGCCGACCTCGGGGTGGTTGGTCAGGATCACGCGGGTCTGGTCGGCGTTCACGGCCAGGATGCTGAGCGGGAACCGCGGGTCGCCGACGGTCGAGGGCCGCTCGATGCCGGTGCGGTTCGACACCGCCTTCTCTTCGAGCACCGAGGCCACCGGCACGCCGCCGTCCTCGATCGCCTGGAGCACGATCCGGCCCATCTCGCCGAGGCCCAGCTCCGCGGTCAGGTAGCCGAGCAGGTTCACGCCGAACTCGTCGGACGGCGGGCGGGTGGCCGCGCGCTCGCCGGGCAGCGCCCACTCGGGCAGCCCGGCCTCGTTGACGCCGGAGCCCGCGCACCAGAAGCGGAAGTTCTCCGCGTCGGCGCCGTACGGGTGCGGGAACGCCATCTGCAGGTCGATCCGCGACGCCCAGATCGCGTGCGTCAGCCGGTTCAGCCCCGCGGCGGCCTGCGCCTGGTCGTCGGGTGTGGCCAGCCACTCGCGCAGGGCCAGGCCGCCGTCTTCGCCGTACGCGTGCGGCGGAACCGGCTTGTCCTTGCGCTCGGCCTTGATCCAGCCCTCGCGGAACACGCGACGGGCGAGCTTCGGCACCTCGGTGCCGTCGCGGAAGTTCTTGAAGCCGTACGGAATCGAGTCCAGCGACTCGGCGTACCCCGCTTCGCGCAGCTTCGCGCCATAGGAGTCGCAGACGGCGCGAAGGTCGGCGTTGTGCGAGAGCATCACTCGCGGCTTGCGCGCGCAGTGGAAGCTGAGCAGCCACGGCTTCTCCGGCCGATAGCCGCTGAAGTGGAAGAAGCGCAGCTTCGCGCCGCCCGCGGTAAGCGTGCCGTCGGCCTCGCGGGCGATCGGGCGCTCGTGCAGGTTCCAGTAGGCGACGTCGTAGCCGGGGTCGGTGAGCACGTGATTGCGGAACAGCGCGGGCACCTGGTCCACCCAGCGCTGATCGGTGAACAGCTGCAGCTCGGGCGCCACGATCGCGTCGTGGCGCAGGCGGCCGGCCCAGAAGTCCAGGAACGGCCCGGCGCCCGGACCCACCCCGAGGAAGCCGAGGTTGAAGATGCCGGTGCCCATGATCACCGCGTCGTCGGGCTCCAGCCCGTCCTGCGGCAGGGGATGGAGGAAGTGCGGCGCGAGCACGATGTCGTGCGCCAGCGCCAGCTCCGAGACCTCGGGGATCGGCGCGAACAGCTCGATGTCCGGGTCGAGGTAGATCGCGACCTCGGTCTGCACGAGCAGCTCGCGCAGCAGGTACGGCTTGACCGACGTGGCCAGCTCGGTGACCGAGTAGGCCGTGGCCATGCGCAGGTAGTCGGCCTCGTCGATGCCGAACGCGGCCGGACCGACCACGCGCGTGCCGTCGTCGAGCACGGTCACCTCGTCCCGCGGCGCGTCGATCACCGCGATCACGAACCGGCCGTCCGGGTGCTGCTCCAGGTAGGACTTGGCCAGCACGCGCGCCGCGGGCAGGTAGTTCCGCGCGACGATCGTGCAGGCGGTGGTACCGGGCTCAGCCATTGGCGGGCAGGGCGGTGAGCTGCGCGTTCAGTGCCGAGGTGAAGTCCGTCTTGGCCTGGCTCAGGCTGCCGGGGCCGGACGCCTCGACGCGGACGATCACCTTGCCGTGCGCGTAGTGCCCACGGGCCTGGGCCGACTGGCCGTCCTTCTGGTCGATCGTGGTGGCGTACACGCCGTCCGGCGCGGTGGAGTCGCGCTTCGCGCCGTTGGTCACCTGGATCTGCTCCAGCTTCTCGGCCGCGGTCTTCGCCGCCGTCGCGCTGCTGGCCTGGGCCAGTAACAGTGTGATGCGGTCACCGTTGTCCAGGTGGTAGACGACGAACTTGACCTTCGTCGCGCCCGCCGACTGGTAGGCCGACTCCTCCTGCGGGTTCAGGTACTTCAGCCCGTCGACCTGGCCGAACGACGTGATGTCGTCGTGCGTCTCGGCCTGGCCGGGCATGGCGCCGAGCGCCATCGGGTCCGGCGGCTTCGGCGCGCTGGACGACGCCTGCTGCGTCGGGGAGGCGGTCTGCTGCCCGTTGCCGCTGCTGCTCGGGCCGCGGCCCCAGAGCCAGTACGCGCCGAACGCGATCGCGGCCAGCACGACCACGGCGCCGACGATCGCGCCGACCTTCTTGCCGTTGCCCTTCTTGGGCTTTTCGCTGAAGAACTCCGGGCCCTGGCTGGTGCCCCAGTTGGACTCGCTGACGTGGGGGCCCATGTCGTTGCCGCCGCCCCACGGGGGGCTCTGGTCGCTTTCGGGCGCGTTCCACGGCGCCTGCTGCGCCTGCGGGAACCCGGCGGGCGGCGACTGCGGCGTGGCCTGCGGGAAGCCACCGGCCGGCGAGTACTGCGGCTGGGGCGGCTGCTGCTGCGGCTGCACGTACTCGGTGCGGTTGACGTCGGCGTGCGGCGTCTGTTGCTGCTGCTGTTGCCACGAAACGGCCTGCGTGCGCTCCGCGCCCTGGTCGGCGGGGGGCTGCTGGGCCGGCGGCTGCGGAACCCCGTGCGGCGGGCTGACCGGCGCGATCACCTGCGTCGAGTCCGCGCTCGTGCTCGCCTGCTGCGGCGCCGGTGGGTCCTGCTGGCCGACGGCCGAGGACAGTACCTGATCACGCCGGATGCGGTAATCGTCCGCGGACAGCCGCCCTGACGCGAGCTCCTCGTCCAGCCGGCGCAGCTCCTCCTGCCAGGACACCAGGGCCCCCCTTATCTGTCGGCAAGGCGACGTCAGTGCGTCACCGCGACCCGATGTGTGTGACGACGTGGACATTGTGCACGGCAGTGGCCTCGCGCGACCCCGCGGGTCGCCTTCCGCGAGCTGCGGTTCGTCAGCCGGCGGGCAGTGCCGCGGCCACCTTGGTGCGGATCTGCTCGATCCGTGACCGGAGGGCCGCCGCGTCGCCGGCCAGCGGCTGGGACGCGCCGATGCCGATCGCGACCGGACCGGAGGTGTACCAGAACGCCAGCACCCGTCCGGCCGGGCTGCTGGCGGAGTAGAGGAGGTCGGTGGGCGCGGGCCCGAGCGCGGCACTCTCGAAACCGCCGCCGACCAGGTTCCCCTGCAGTCCCTTCACCAGCACCTCGGCCTGCGCCGACGACCCCGTGGGCACGGCGAGCAGCATCGTCCCGTTGTCGGAGTCGGCGTACGAGCGGTAAACGAGCTCGTTGGCGCCCGCGGTTTTCATCAGGTCGGCGTCGGCCTGCGAGATCGCCTTCAGCTCGACGGCCTTGTCCAGGGACATCGTGGAGTTGTCCTGGCTCGGCTTCCCGGTCAGCGTCGGCAGCTTGTCTTCGAGCGTGGCCGACGGGTCGGCCGACCCGGACGGCGAAGGCACCGGCGGCGCCGAGACGGAGTCCGCGGTGCCCCGCTGGTCCGGCTGGCTGCCGATGTACCAGGTCAGCCCGACGATCAGCGCCAGCGCGAGCAGCACCCCGAGCGAGAGGAACAGCCACGTCGGCCGCTTCCGCCGCGGTGGCCCTTCTTCCCACAGCTGACGAAGCTCAGGCGTCGGCGGCTTGTCCTGCTTGTCGAAGTTCCCGCCGGAGAGATCGAGGAGATCGGTGGGATTCAGATCGGCCGGACTGGGCGCCGTCGTCCTCCGGTTGGTGTGGAAGTCGCCCACCGCTTTGGGCTCCCAGCCAGGCGTCTGAGCGATAGCCCCCTTCGACGCCCGAAACCCCTTCGCAGCCTTCGGTGACTTCGCCGGCTTAGCCGCTTTCCCGCCGTCCAGCTGCTGCTCCGCGCCGGCCTCCCCGTCCCCCGCCTGCACGGGATACCAGGTCGGCTGCTGCCCAACCGCCTCCTGCCCGGTCACTTGCTGCTGTCCCGCCCCCGGCAGCTGCCCGGCCGACTGAAATGCCAACTGCTGCCCGGCCGACGGCCAGCCCGCCGGTTGCTGGGTGCCCGCCTGCCGGGTGCCCGGCTGGGCCGCGGCCGGCTGGTTGACGGCCGGTTGGGTTGCGGCCGGTTGGGTGGCGGGGTTGGCGCTGGACCAGGTCCCGTGGCTGGTCGCGCCTGCCACTGCACCCGCCGTGCCTGCCGCTGCACCCGCTGTGCCCGCCGCCGCACTCGCACCTGCCGCGCCCGCCGCCGCACCCGCGCCCGCCGCGCCCGCCGCGCCCGCTGTGCCTGCCGCCGCAC
>NZ_FOEF01000036.1 GCF_900110575.1 Amycolatopsis saalfeldensis | reverse complement strand
GTTCGTGGGTGCTGCGTGTTGCTTCATGGGGCCGAGGTGTGAAGCTGGAGGCGGCCATCCTCGATCATCTGATGTTGGTCGCAGGTTCGAATCCTCGGCAGGGCTACATGCAGACGGTCCCGCGTCTGACCTGCAGGTTTCTAGCGGCTTGTTGGTGGTTGAGGGCAGTTTCCAGGTCGGCGACCGCGTGGGTGGCGCCTGATGACCGCAGGGAAGCGGAACTCGGAGGCTCCGTCGGCTTCTGATCCTGATGTAGCGGTGCGGGCAGTCACGGTGATCATGGGCACGGTCGTCGGGCTCACGTTCCTCTTCGGCTTCGGCAACGTCCTCAGCCTTGCCCTCCGCCTGGGCGTACCTGTCTGGGTGGCGCCGCTCGTCGCGCCCGCGGTCGACCTGACCATCCTCGGAATCCTCCTGGGCACTCGGTACCTCGTGGTCCGGGGCGTTGCTGCTGACGTGCTCCGTCCGCTCCGTCGGTTGTTGATCTTCGCCAGCGTGGTCACGTTGGCGTTGAACGTGGCGGATCCACTCGTTGCGGGCGACTACGGGAAGGCGGCGTTCGACGCCGTGGGACCGCTGCTGTTGATCGGGTGGTCCGAGGCTGGCCCCGGCCTCCTGCAAGCGATGATCGAAACCTGCCGGGCGCC
Organism: Amycolatopsis saalfeldensis; assembly: GCF_900110575.1. Classification (GTDB taxonomy): domain Bacteria; phylum Actinomycetota; class Actinomycetes; order Mycobacteriales; family Pseudonocardiaceae; genus Amycolatopsis; species Amycolatopsis saalfeldensis. The sequence continues at coordinate 54,912 of NZ_FOEF01000036.1, read as the reverse complement.
GTCGCGTCTTCACCCGGAGGAGGGCTCAGCGGTCGGCGACGGGGAAGTGGTTGGCGCCGTGTTGGTCCATGCCCAGGGCGGAGACGTCCGAGGCGGTCCGGAGGAACGACCGGCTTCGTGTCCTCGGGGTGAGGCTGTCGATGACGATCTGCTGGATCGGGCGAGGGAGGAGGACGAACGTCACTGGAAGCAGTACCGGCGTCCTATCTCGGCGGAGACGTTGCGGAAGCGACTCGGCGTCGGAGCGGCTCGCTCGCGGGGCCTGGTCTCGGCGGTCCGGTCTGGGCAGGTGGCGGGCGTGTCCCTGCATTCCGCGCAGACCGGATGACGAACGGGGTGAGTGCCCTGGCTCCTTCCGGAGAGCGGAGAGGGGCATCTGTGGGTGACCAGTGCGTGGAGCTGTCCGATGCGATCGAGGTTGTGCAGGAGCTGCTGGTCGCGGCGCAGACGTTCGGCCGGCAGGCGGCCGCCCGGACAAAGTCGTCGACCTTCGGCGTGGGGACGGTATCGATCGACTTCGACGGTGGAGCGAGGAGCGTCGTCGGCGGTGCTGGTGGCGCGGTTCTCGGTCGTCACATTGTCCTCACGGTTGGGCCTCGTTGGCCGAGTGCTCTGGCGAAGTCAGGATGTGCCAGGTATGTTCAATTCGTGTCAACAAAGTCGACCGAGATGTGCTTGGACCTGCCGCTATACGAGAGCATCGAGTTCGCCCACAGTCCCCTCGTCCTCGTTGCCGCCCAGATCAACTTCGAAGAAGTCGGCGAAGACGTGCAACACGCGCAAGCGCGTGACATGCAGAAGAGCATGCCCCCTGAGTGGACGGTCTTGCAGAACGCGCCCCAGTTCAGGACGACACTCACGCCCACGGGGGCGGTGAATGAGCCCAAGCGATCCGCGTATCGGTTGGGCACTGCGGACGGGGCATGGTCGCTCGTGATCAACCCCGACAGCGTGACGCTGGAGACTCGCTCCTACCGGAGCTGGGACGACATGTTTGAGAAGCTGACTACGATCGCAGCGGCGGTGGCGGGGGTTTTCGACCCGGCACAAATTTTGCGGGTCGGGGTCCGGTATGTGGATCAGGTGCCCCTGCCCGACGGACGTGATTCGTGGCAGGGTTTGATCCCGGATTCCCTCCTCGGTGCAGGGCTTCACCCAGTGCTTGGCCAGGCCATCGTGGGATCCGAGCAGCGACACCTGCTCCAGATCGACGACCAGGCCCGATGCCTCGTTCGTCATGGCATGATGGCGGATGAGCGCCAGCGGCCAGGGGGTGTCTACTTGCTTGACTACGACGTCTTCAACGAGCATCCGTCACCGTTCGACGTCCAGAAGGTCCGTGATGTCGCCGACCGGCTTCATTCGTACGCGGGGTCGTTGTTCCGCGTCTGTCTCACAGACGAGTTGTACGCGATCTTGAGGGGCTAGGTCATGTTCAAGTCTCCGACACGGATCACGACGTTCGATGAACCTGAGCCGCTCGGTGCGTACACCACGGCAACCGACGCGCGACTCGGAACGGCGTGCGACGACCTGCTCGCGCAGATCGACCGGATGCTGGCTCCCGAAGAGGACACGCGCTTCGAAGCAACACGTATCAGCAGCTACCCAATCGCTCATGAACCCTTGTTCGGCACGCTGGTACATGACACCCCGGCGGTGTTCCTCGCCGGATGGAGCGACCCTGACGCAAGCTGGCTGCTCGGTCATCGGCCAGCTGTCCAACGGCCCGATGAGGCCGGGGAGGCAACCGCGCAGCTGGATACCAGCATGCGGGAGATTCAATCTTGGCTCGGCATCGGTCTCGCTCTCGTCGTCAGAGCTGTAGGTATCAGCCGGGGAACCGTTTACGCCTGGCGTGAACGCAACAGCACGCCCCGCCCTGCCACTGTCGCCGCGGTGCTGCGGGTGCACGGCCTCGTTTCGGCCGCCGTTCGTTCGGTCGGTGTCGATGTGACGCGGGCCTGGTTCCACGCCGGCGAGCCTTCCCCGCTGGACGATATGGTTGCGGCCCAAGGCGATTTGGTTCTGCTGCGCAAGGTTTCATCGCGAGTGCGCAGGGAACTGCTCAAAGTGCCTCTGCCTCAGCCGAACCCGCTACTGTCGGTCACCGTCAATGATCGGGCGGAATGACCGCCGATCTGGGACGCTCGGGCGACTGGCCTGATGGACTCGCCGACCGACTCGCCCGCTTTCGCCAAGGCTACATTGTCGAGGACGTACCGCTTTTCTTCGCCAACCTCGGTGCTGCCGAGTTGTGGGAGCACGCGCGCCACCTCATAGGAAGCGGACCGCCTGAGATTACGGTCGAGCCGGGCGGGATCCTTCACCACGCAATGATTCTCACGCAGGGTTGCGACATTATGCGTAAGAATATTCCGTGGGTCACGCTGGCGCCCGTCTACGATGCAAGCACGCGCCTCACCCCTGAACAGATCAGTAGCGCGCGGGGCGGGAAAACACTGCATCTGCTGCCACTGACAGCCGCGTGGACTCACGGTGAGCCTTGGTTCGTTGACCTCCGTCTTGAACTACCCGTTGAGAAGTCCGCTCTCCTCGATCGCGAGCCGATCGAACCGTTCGTTGACGAGGTCGATTACCGGCGCCTGTCTGAGCGTCTGGCGATTCGCAGACAACGCCCCGATCTCCCAGAGGACGTGCTCGATCACGTCGTCGGCCCGCTGTTCGACGCTGTCCGCGCCGAGCCAGATGCCGGAGCCGCCCTGAACCAGAGCGTGTACGAGGTCCGGTTGCAGTGCAACGACGCGCTGACGCCATCGGTTGTCACGGTCTTCGTGCTTGCCAAAGACGGCGAGGAGCCTGACGAGGGCGGGTGGGTGCGCATCGTCGGATCGATCTACGGCGCTGCCCAGGAACACGGGCTTACCATCATTGGCCCCGAGGTCGTTGGACTCGATGAGTTGACGGCTCGCGACTATGTCACAAGCGCCCTGATCACCGACGTAGAATCCTCATGAGCGAGCGCGTGAACAGCGCAACCTTTGGGTGACAGATGATTTGCCGGAGGTTACGAGGCTTGACGGGCGATCGCTGATGCGAGGGTGGCCATGTTGTCGCTCAAATGCGTCAGCGAGGTTGTACCTGGGATCAGGAGCGTGTGTGGTGAATCGTCGAGGTGGAACCTGAAGATGTTCTGGAGTTGTTCTCGCACAGGCAGTTCCGGTTGCAGTGCTTGGCCGCCTGCGAGTGGGCGGTAGGGGACGTAGGCGATGTTGTTGTGCTGGCAGTGGTTTCGGACTGCGTGGTCGGGGTTGGCAGGGTCGCGGTAGTTCTGGACCGCGGCGATCGGGGTGAGGGTTTCGGCCTGCGCCAGCTGGTCCAGGGTGACTTTGGACAGGCCGATGTGGCGGATTTTTCCTTGCTGGCGTGCGGTGATCAGCGCGCCGACTTGGTCGTTGAGCGGGATGCGCGGGTCGATGCGGTGGAGGTAGTAGAGGTCGATCGTGTCGCGGCGGAGGCGGGTGAGGCTTTGGTCGATGCAGGAGCGTAGGTAGTCGGGGTGGCCGTAGTGGTCCCATTCGCCGGGGCGTGTTCGTCGGATGCCGCCCTTCGTGGCGAGCGCCAGGGTGTTGTCGTAGGGGTGCAGGGCGTTGGCGATGAGGGTTTCGCAGGCGTGGGGTCCGTAGCAGTCGGCGGTGTCGATGTGGTTGAGGCCGGCGTCCAGAGCGGCGCGGAGGACCCGGGTGGCGTGCGCGGGGTCGGAGGGCGGGCCCCAGCGGTCGCTGTTGCCGGTGAACTGGATGGTGCCGAGCCCGAGCCGGGTGACCGGGATGTCCCCGCCGAGCAGGAAGGTGTCGAGGACAGGTGTTCGTGTTGAGGCGTTCATAGGTTGTCCCACAAGGAGTGTTGGTCGGATGGCGGGGAGAAGGGGGTGCCGTCCAGGTTCAGGCCTGCCACGGCCATGAGCCCACCGAGCGTGGCTTCCGCCGGTGTGGCGTCGTGCATGAACGTGCGCAGGAGGGCCGCGGTGCCGACGGTGTCCCAGAGGGCGCGGTGCGGCTGGCTGCCGGGTGCGGCGTGGGTGATGTCGTCGGACAGGGACAGTCGGTCGAGCCAGGCTTGGAGTCCGTGGCCTGTGCGGAGTTCGGGGTGGCGGTGTTTGGCGAGGCGCAGGGTGTCGACCAGGCCGATCGGTGAGGCCTCGGGGAGGACGGTGTGCAGGAGGCGCCAGTCGACGCGGACGTTGTGCCCGACCAGCGTCGCGTCGGCAACCAGGTCGATGATGGCGGGGGCGACCTCATCGAGGACGGGTGCGTCGCGGAGGACGGTGTTGGTGATGCCGGGTGAGGTCCAGGGCCCGCGGGTGATGGTGCGTTGCGGGTCGATCAGCGTGCTGAACGCGTTGTCCACGTCGGGTGTGCCGCGGTGGATCGGGACCAGGGCGATCTCCAGCAGTGCTTCGCCGGCGGGGTCCTGGGGGCCGCTGCCTTCGACGTCGATGGCGACGAGGTGGGCGTCGGTCCAGGGGGCGGTGTCGTCCGGCACGAGTGGCTCCGTTCGCAGTGCGGGGGTGGTCACTCGTCATCGAAGCGGGTCTGGTGCTCCAGGTCACGGCGAACCTCCGCGATGTGGTGCTGATCTGCCTCATCGGGGGTGAATCCGACGAGGGAGCGGCCGTGGTTGCCGTGGAAGTGCGGCAGGGTCGTGTCCCAGATCTGGTAGCCGGTCTGGTGCTGGATGGGGTAGCGCTGCTGCTCGCTCAGGCCGCGGGTCCAGACGTGTCCGTCGTCGAACGCGACCGGCGAGGAGTACCCGAGGGTGTCGAAGATGGCGTCCAGCTCACTGGTGGTGGGGGCGCGGTGGGCGTCGCGGCACAGGGTCTGCTGGGCGAGCGGGCAGATGTCGCAGAGGTCGTTGACGCCCCAGTGTCCATTGTAGTCGGCGACGCCGTGGGCGGCGGCGACACCGCAGGATGTCTTGCGGTACAAGGGTGTGCTGATGCCTGATTTCTTCCACGCAGCGACGACTTTCTCGTCGATTTCCGCGGGCATGGCCTTGCGGCGTGCGACGTCGTCGAGGCCGTAGGGCAGCGGGATGCCGAGCGAGGTGATGAATTCCGCGTTCTCGGGTTTGTGGTAGTAGCCGGTGAACACGATGCCGTCGGCGTCGCGGCCGGCGTCGAGGACACGGTTCATGGTGTCGGGGTGGTCGTTCCAGCCCGGCACGATCGGCCGCCAGTAGAGGATGACCTTGGTCCGGCGGCCGGGTGTGCGGCCGGCGGTCTGCAGGGAGGTGAGGGTGATGGAGCTTTTCGCGATGGGCTCGATCCGGGTGTCCTCGATCCCGGAGTAGGTGAACAGCAGCGTGACGCGCAGGTGGGTGAGCGACTCCAGTTCGGCCATGTCGGCGTCGGTCACGCGGAAGCGGGTGATCAGCAGGACCAGGTTCGTCAGCCCGCGCCGGTCCAGGTCGTGCAGGGCGGCGAACAGTTCGGGCTTGACCGCGGGAAGGAACGGGTCGGTGGCCTTGTTGTAGAGCTGGATGGGGGTCACGTGCGGGGCGAAGCCGGGGTGGTCGACGAGTGCTTGCACGGCGTTGGCGGTGGTTTCGATCAGCTGCGGGATCTTCTGCTCGAAGTTGCCCCAGAAGTGGCGGACGCAGTAGGCGCAGTCCAGCGGGCAGCCGATGATGTTGTTCATCGACAGGCCGCTCTTGCGGTAGCCGATGAACTGGGCCATGTACGGGTCGAGGCGTGCGATCTGTTCGGCCGGCATCATCCGCAGGGCGCGGGTGCCGCGGGAGATGGCTGTGTCGAGCGCGACGGGTGTACGGGTCATGGGTGCGGTACCTCCGGAGTGTCCTGTGCGGTGGCGGGTGGGCGGAGTAGTTCTGCGGCGCGGTGCCCGCCGAGCCAGATGTGGAAGTCGCGCCAGGCCGCGGTGGCGTCGTCGGAGCTGTGGATGAGGTTGTCGACCAGCCGGTGCTCCCGGCGTGCCGCGGCGAGGCTGTCGGCGCCCAGATCGGCGCGGATGGTCCCCGGCTTGGCGACGATCGGGTCGAAGTCGCCGAGCAGGGCGCGGGCCCGCGCGGGCGCGTCGCCTTGCGCGTGGTGGCCGAGGGCGACGACGACCTGGTGGCCGACGTAGCGGTGCCGGAGGCAGCCGGCGACATCGACGTCGAGCCGGTGCCGGTGGACGAACAGGTCCCAGTAGTGGGTGAAGATCTGCCAGTCCTGCACCGTGATGCGCTCGGCTACGACGAGGGTGACCGCGGCGGCGACCCGGTCCAGGACGGGGTTCACCAGGTCACGTTCGAGGCAGTCGGGTTTGAGCAGCACCACAGTCCACTGTGTCCAGTCCACAGGTGCGGCGACGGGCACGCCGGTCATGCTCTGTCCCAGCCGAGAACGTCGGGCGAGGGGACCCGAGCCGGCCATTTGTGGTGCAGTAGCCACCAGTGGCTGGGGTCGAGCGAGGCGAGCATGTCCTCGTCGATCGGGCGCCCGGGCTCGTGAATGAGGTGGCGGTGCAGCTCCAGCAGCGCGATCAGCCGTTGCCAGTACGCCGGAAGCCCGGTCTTGGCCAGGGAGTCGAGGGTGTGGCTGATCCGGTTGGCCCGCAGCTGTGCTTCCTGCGCGCAGACCTCCTCGACCATCGCGCGCGTGGTACTGACCGGCATCGGCGTCACCGGCAGCGACGATGGCCGTGCCTGGCGGGCTTCGGCGACGATGGCGCGGGCTTTCGCCAGGTGCTGGTCGCCGATGTGCATCGACCCGACGTGGTGCGTGTACGTCCCCAGCCGCAGGTCGAGCAGGCGCGCGGCCAGCTCCTGGATGAAGGTGAAGGAGAAGACGTCGGACACCAAGCCCTGGAAGGCGTCGTTGGCGCGCATGTAACAGACCGCGTGCAGGCGGTCCTCGCGTTTGAAGAGCTGAAACGCGATGGTGCACGACACGTCGGGGTGCTCGCCGTCGCCGACTTCGTGGGCGCCGAAGATCGGGATCACGGCGCGTTTGGTGTCGGGATCCTCGCGGATCAGGTCCAGTGTCGCGTCGAAGGCCGAGCGCCGGCCGGGGCCGGGCGTGCGGAACAGGCGGGTGCCGTAGGCGGCGCCGGCGATGGTGACGCCGTCGGGGGAGTAGCCCGCCATCCTCGGCGCGTAGTAGCGCATCATCGCCAGGTCATCGCGCCCACCGAGGAACCACAGCACCTCGGCCAGGTTGAACACGATGTTCGCTTTGCGGGAGGCGAACATCGGGACTCGCGCCGCGGGATTGCCTAGCTGGAAGGACACGTTCAGCCGTTCCGGCCCGGCGTTGCCGCGGGTGCTGATGTGTCCCGACGCTCGGGTGAGGTCGGTGAGCACCGCGGCGTACGCGTCGTGGAAGCTGCGGAACGACGACGGTGACAATGAGCGCCTTCCGGGCGGTGCGGGCTCTGGCATCACGGCTCCTCACTCGGCACGGCGGCGCCGCCGAACGGACGGCGAGTGCGTGGAATGACCGTGCCGGGCGGGGTTCGGTGCGAGGAAGGGTTCGCTGAGCGGGTGGTGATCGGTCGTGATCGGCATCCGGCGGTGGGCAGCCCGCTACGCTGGGAATTCGTTAAGTTCGTGCGATCAGACCGCCGCCGGGAGGAACGTGCAGTGACCCGCCGCCCGACCTGGACGCCGCCCGAGGTGAAGTTGCTCCGCGAGGTCCAGAACCTCAGCCAGCGCGCGTTCGCCCAGCGGCTGGGGTACGCCCAGAGCACCGTGGTCGGCTGGGAGAAACCGCAGCGGGCAGCACCCCTGCAGCACGAGACGGTCGAGGTTCTCGATGTGGAACTCGGCCGCCTGGAACCGGACAGGCGGGAGCGATTCGATCAGGAGCGCGGTGTCGTCGTGCACCGGCTCGGTGCAGGGTCGGCCGTCAGGACGGCCGCGATCCTGGCTACTGTCGATTCGGAGCCCGGTGCTCCGCTCCCGTACACCCCGCCAGCCGGCGTCGTCGGCTCCGCCCGGCTGTTCCTGGAGTCCTCGGCACGTGTCTTCCTCGTGCCCGGCTCGGCCGGCATCGGGAAAACCAGCCTGACCCGGCACCTGGCCCAGCAGTTCACCCGTGAGGCCGACTGCCAACTGCTGACCGTGGGCAGCTGGGAAATGTCCACAGTGGACATCGCAGCCGAGATCCTGCGCTACGCCTCGATTCCACGCGGCGACGACGCGTTGCTCACCCTGGAAGAACACAGCGCCCGGCTCACCCGGCCCTGCCTCGTGCTCGTCGATGGCATCGCCAGCCACGAGGCATTCGCGACGGTAGGCCGCCAGATCGACGCGATTCTCCGCCAGGCCACAGCCTCCGCGCTGCGGTTCCTGCTGACCGTGCGAACCCCGCCTGCGATCGAGACCACTGCCCACCCGCTGCTGCATGCCTCCCTGTTCACTCCGGCCGACGAGCGTCACGCCTTGTCTCCCTGGCCGGTCGGGGAAGCTCGCGCGCACTGGGAGCGGGCCGCGAGCGCATCGTTCGACAGCCTCTCTGCGGGCATTCAGCATCTGGTGCGCACGCCCTTGTACATGAAGCTCGCTCTTGCCGCTCCACCGCTGGCCGGCGGAGGCGACCTCGGTGCTTACGCGCTCGTGGATCACTGCGTGCGCCGCGTCCTGGGCACCGACGGCACCGAGCGCTACTTCCCGCTGCTCACCGAGCTTGCGCACCGCTACGGTCACGACGATCTCCCCGCCGCGCTGAACGTCCTCGACGACGGGGCCCACCCGGTTCCCGAGCTGCCGTCCGATCTGCCGGCAACGCTGCTGCGGGTGACCCAGCACCGGCAGGTGGAGTTCTCCCACGACGTCCTGCGCGAATTTTTCCTCAGCACTCGGATTGCCGATCTGCTCCATCGCCAGGGACGCTCGGTCGCAGCCGTGCAAGCGCTCAATGAACTGGCCGACCGCGCATCAACGTCCGGCGCGGCCCGCAGCATGTTCGCCCTCGTCCTCGAGCGCCTCGACCTGCTCGCCCCCGCTCTGCTGGAGGCGATCGCGACCGCGCCCACCGCATCACTGAGAACCACCGTGCCTCTGATGATGTCGATGGCCGGGGCGGCACGGTTCCTGACACCCGAAGTCCTGCGCTCCTGTGCCGCTCGCGCGGAGCACGACAACGATCCCGCGCTCAGCCGTGCCCTGCTGGGGAACCCGCGCCTGCACCACGCGCTTGGTCCCGGCCGCTACCGGTGGCTGCTGGCTCTGCTTCGGCAGTTCGGTGTGACGCTGTGGGCCGAGGTCACGTCGTTCGTCGAGGAGAACTTCGACAGCACCGACGCGTACACCTTCCTCGACCTCGCGAACCTTGCTGACGGCGCCGAGGCAACGTTTTTCGCCCGCCACTTCTATCTCTTCTTCGCCGACGCCGCGAACAGCACCCTGGAGATCTTCCTCAGCCACACCGATTGGCGCGTCCGCGCGGCCCTGGCCGAAGCGCTCGGCGACGACACCGTATCGGTCGACGACACCGGGCTGACCGTCATGACCAGGCTCGTGCACGACACCGACTACAAGGTCCGCGCGGCCATCGCTCCCGATGTCGGACGCGCACCCGGCCACGCCGCGGTGACGCACCTGACGGTGCTGCTCAACGACGACAACTGGCACGTGCGTGAGCGCGCGCTGCAAGGCCTGGACCGGCTGGGACTTCCCTCCCGACGACCCGACCTCATCCAGGCCGCGCTGGACATCCTGGCCACCGAACCAGCGTGGTCGCGAACACCCGGCCACATCCGTCCAAGCCAAGATCGTCTCCGTATTCTCCATGCGCCACCCCGTGACGCGGCGGCCTCGAACGAGGAGGCCGCCGCTTTCGCACACGACCCCCGCGCGATCGTCACCATCCTGCGGGAGATCCGGACCGGGCATCTCACCCCTCCGGACTACGTCCGTGACCGGCTCATCGACGGCGGACGGCGCAGCGACCGGTGGCTGGTGCGCCGCGAAGCCGAACACGCCGCGATGACCGACCCTGCCGAGGACGACGACCCGCGTCGCGTCCGCGAGCGGTACCGCCGCATCCGCAACCACCGGTCGGTGCAGATCGCACTCGATCTGCACGACGTTGCCGGCGCCGTGCAGATCGCCGAAGCTGCGGCCGACGCCGGCGCGGACTTCATCGAGGTCGGCGACCCGCTGATCAAAGAAGCAGGAGTCAGGGCCATCGAGCAGATCAAGAGCGCCGTCGAGGACACACCGGTGATCGCCGAAATGATGTCCGCGGACTGGGGCCGTGACCAGGTCGTGCTCGCGGCCCAAGCTGGCGCGGACATCGTCCAGCTCATCGGACCGGCCACCACCGCCAGCGTCCGCGCCGCCGTCGATGCCGGCCGCCGCCTCGCCGTCCCCATCCTCCTCGACGTTCCGGTGAAGGCCAGCCACCGCTGGATCACCGAGATGGAACGCGCCGGCGTCGACGGCTTCACCGTCACCACCAACATCGATGTCGGCATCGGCAGCACCACCCCGCTCGACGTCGCACGCGAACTACGGCACTGGACCGCGCTCCCCGTCGCCGTCAGCGGAGGCTTCAGTACCACGGACTCCGCGGTGCTGGCCAGCCCGGACTGGGACATCCTCATCGTCGGCCGCAGCGTCGTCGACGCCCTCGACCCCGCGACCGCCGCCAAGAACCTCGTCGAACTGGTCCACCTCAGCGAAAGGCACCGATGAAGATCAGCCCACTGACCCAGCACGACATCGCCGACGTCATCGAGCTGATGAGCCTCGGCGCGCCCTACATCCGGCCACGCACCGCCTCCGACTACTGGCTCTACGCCACCCTGTTCTCCACCACCTGCCCGATCGCCCGCGACGGCGATCACCTCGTCGGCGCGATCATGGCCTTCCGCAGCCAAGACAATCCCGACGACGTCTACCTCCAGGACGTCATCACCCACCCCGAGCACCGCCGCGCCGGTGTCACCACCGCCCTACTGAACGCGGTCCGCGAACGCAGCCAACTTCTCGGCGCCCGCAGGCTCTACCTCACCTCCGAACCCGACAACACCACAGCCCACACCACCTGGACACGACGAGGTTTCACCAACGTCCCCGGCGATCAGACGATCGAGGGCGTGTCCGTCATCAGTGACTACAAAGGACCCGGCAAGCACCGTGCCGTCTACGAACTCCTGATCTGAGCGTGACGCACTGGGCCAGGCCGCGCGGTTGAGCCTTGGCGCAGGCCGTCTCTGGGAAGCGACGCCGACCACCGCGCTAAAGACCTTCCCCGTTCACGATCTTCATGTGCGGGCAATAGTCCGGCCTGCCAAGGCTCAGCGACCCGGCAGGGTGCTGGGATGCCCAGAAGGCTCGCGCGCTCGCCGAGTTGTCGACCTTCGTCGTCGACCACTGGAATCCTGGGCCGCGTGCGAGGACTGCGGCGACCAGGAGCGTGCCGATACGCCGTCGACGGTAGGTATCGTCGACGCGGATCTGCTCGATGACGCCGCGCCGGTCGATGCCGCACATCTGTACGTCGATGTCCGCGACGCTGCGCTCGCTGATCTGCAGCGCGATGTAGCCGACGCCGGCGGGCTGGTCCGGTGGATGCGCGACCAGTTCGACGATCGGGCGGTGGTACTTCGGCGGCACATCGACGCGACGGACCGCGGTGTGGTCGAGGGGGAACCACCCCGGCCGGTCGAGGCGGAGTTCGGTGCAAAGGTTACACAGCGTGGCATCCAAGTCCAGGACGTGGTAATACGGCAAGGTTTGACCAGCGAGGTCGAGCGAGTGGCCGTTCAGGCACCGTGTGTGAGGGCCTGGGGAGCGAAACGGGTAGCCGGGGTCCGGGGCGGTACCCACCGTGCCTAGCTCGCTCACGCGTTCGAGTATGCGAGGTATCGAACGGCCCAGTCCAGAGATGGACCTCACCCGGGTGAGCCCGATCGGGCGCCGCCGGGCGAGACAGCTGAAGGCGACGCTCGCCCGGAACGTGGCTTCTGGCCGCTACGCTCGACCACGCGGGCTTGGCGCATCCCTCCCCCTCGTGCGCTGAGCCCGCCCTTCTTTGCAGGAAACTGCTTCGCGTCACTTCGTCGTGCTCTTCGGCCAGTGGGACGAGATCGCCGACGTGGGCTCGTTCGTCGGTCGTAGTCATGTTCTACGGTGACGTTCATGAGTACTCCGCCGGCCGATGACAAGGCCCACGTTCGGCACGAACTGGACCTCGATCGGGTCGAGTGGCGTTCGACGGCCCCAGCGGATGCGGGTGACGTCGAGGATTGGGCCGAGTACGCGTTCGTGCCACACAGCGACGGAGTCACCTACGTAGCGCTGCGGCAGTCGAGGGCGGTCGGGGTCACGCTCGTGTTCACGCCTTCGGAGTGGGACGCGTTCGTGAAAGGCGTTCGGGATGGGGAGTTCGACTTGCCCGGGTGACAGCAGGGCCGGCAGAAGCTGTTCGGAGGGGCTCGATGGCGGGGGTTGGAGCGGAGGTTGTCGATCCCGTCAGCGGGACGGTCGAGAAGGTCAACGTGGTGACGAAGCACCTCACGAGCGCGGGGGAGCCGCTGGCCGAGTTCCAACGCCTGCTCGAGCTGGCAGCGCAGGGCACCGCCGCCGATGAGGTCGGCCAGGCGATGGGGCTGGCGGCGGAGGCAGCGCAGGCGATCCCCGGGATCATGGGCTTGCTAAGCCGGGTCTCGGCGGACCTCGCGGCGTATGCGGCCGGGCTTGCCGGGGATTCCGCCGCGACCACCACTCCGCGCGTTGAGCCGAAGCCGCCGGCGCCTTCAGTTCCGCCGGGGCCGCGGAACGAGCCGGAGCACGTGAGGAAAGCCCGGCAGGAGGTGGCGCCGCCGGTGCAGCCGAGGAGCGGGCAGAAGACCCACGGCCGCTGGGCCGCGGGCGACGGAGCTGCTGGCATGCAGGCCATCGTGAGCAGGCAGGACGAGTACCAGTTGGCTGGCCTCGGTATCGCGAACGGCGCGGTGGCCGCGCATGTGGAGACGAAGATCGCGGCGCACATGGCGGCGAACAGCCTCACCGACGTCACCTTGACGATCAACAACGTGCCGTGCAAAGGGCCCTGGAGCTGCGACAAGGTGATCCCCGCGCTTCTACCGGAGGGGTCGGCCCTGACCGTCTATGGTGAGTCTCCGGCAGGTACGCGGATCATCAAGCGCTACACCGGAGGGGCGACGCTGTGAAGCTCGAAGCGTGGTGGGACGAGGACGCGGACGAGGGGACGATCGTGGAGACACCGGCCGAGCTGGATGCCGTGCTCGACGCGGTGGCTGCGCTCGACGGCCCGGCACTGGTTCAGTTCTACGACGCGGACGAGCCGAAGCAGGTCGAGTTCGCAGTGGGGCTCAACGGGGATCGCGGCGTCCTGCGCTACGCCGGGCTGGACGACATGGGCGGCTCCACCAGCAGGGCCACGAAGCAGCGGTTCACTGCTCCCGAGGGTGGCGTCCTGTACTACTGCATGTCCGCCGACACCGAGTTTCCTGATGACGCGGAAATCCCCGCTGCGGATGCCAGGGAGGCTGCCCACGAGTTCCTACGGATCGGCGGAACCCGACCCACCGGCGTCGCCTGGCAGGACGCCTAAGCACGTGGACTCCAACCAGGACAACGCACCCCGGCGCACCGACTGGGCTTGGAGAAGCCAGCGCCAGGCGGCCCGATCGCAGCAAGGGGCGGGTCCCCGGGCTTACGTTGGGACCCGCCCCTAGTCGGTGCGTCGGCTACTCGGCGGGAGGGACCTGGATCTTCGACGCGATAGCCAGGAGCTGTGTCCAGGCCTCGGCCGGAAGGTAGAAGGACCCTCCCTCAGGGTCTTTGCTGTCGCGCACGTGGGCGCCAGCCTTACCGAAACCGACTTCGACACAGTTCGTGGTGGCAGAGTCGTTCCCGGAGTAGCTGCTCGTGATCCACGCCTCAGGTGCGTCGTGCGTGGGGTTGCTCATCTGGTTTCCAGTACCTCAATCTGTCGGCGGATGAACTTGATCGTCTCGTCGGGTGACAAGGCGATCGCCCCTTCGTCGGGCGACTCCGGGACACGTGCGGCGTCCTCGTGCAATTTGGCAAACCGCAGCACGTCCTCCTCATTCTCCACCAGGTCAGCGCCCGCCTGGTACTCGAAGTACGCCCAAGACGGCTGCCCTTCTTCGTAGTCGACGATCGTGAGGCCGCCGGTGGCGGCGCCGTAGTCGCCAGCCTCCTTGGGCACGGCCTGAACGGTGACGTTGTCCCAATCCTCAGCCACATGCAGGACGTGTCGGAGTTGCGGCAGCATCACAGCCGGGCCACCGACGAGCCTGGTCAGGCAAATCTCGTCGAGAACGGCGTGATAGAAGATCGGATTCGGGTCAGCCGGGTCGAGACGTCGCTGCCGGGATTTCCGAACTTCGAAGGTCTTGTCGTCACGTCGCGACGGATCGTGGAGCGTCTGAGCCAGGGCCCTCATGTAGCCCTCGGTCTGAAGCATTCCCGGCAAGAGGTTCGTGGCGATCTCGCGAAACCCTTTGGCGACGAACGTCTCCTGGACAAGGCGGCGGAACGCCGGAGATGCACCCTTGGGCAGCCGGACCGGCTTCGGTTCGTCCTTCGTCGCCTGGTAGAGCGCCCAGGCTTCCAAAACGACCGGGTCGCCTTCTTCGGTGTGGCCGTACAAGGCGAGGAGCATCTTGATCACCGGCCAGGTCAAGCGCAGCGTACCCAGCTCGTAGCGACTCACAGTCGACGGCGATTGATCAAGATGCCTGCCGACCTGCTCTGCGATGAGCGGGACGGCTTCGCGCTTCTTCCTCAGAAACGCACCCAGGCGGCGCGTTGCTCGGGTTGCGGTCGGCATGGCCCGGAGCATAGCGCTTGCGCTAATTCGCGCACGTGCGCACTTTTATATTGCGTAGCGCACGTGCGCGGGTCTATCGTGCGTTGTGTTGGCTTGATGACAGGCGGTAGGCGGGTGGCGTCCATGGCAACCGCCACTCGCCGGTCCCGAGCCAGCCGAAGGCAGGCGGAGATGGCACCTCTTCCCTCCGTGGCGTCCCCGCCTGCCTGGCCACGACAACGGATTCGCGGAGACGCAGCTGAGTTCGGCGCCGCCGCTTTGAGGGGTTGATCGCATGCAACGTTCGTTCGGGGATTCCCTCGCTGCGTGGGAGCCGGGCATCGTCGCCGGTTTGGCGGTGGCTGCACTGGTTGTCATCAGCGCCGGCTGGCTCCTGCGCAGGCAGTTCAAGGCGCGCCGATCTGCTCTGGTGGCTACGGCGGCAGGCTCGCTCTACCTGACGGTGGCACAGCTGCAGGCCCGGCAGGCTCGTGACCACCTCGAATGGCAACTGGAGCGGGAAGCCGCCTTCCGGCAGGAGTTCTGCGCGAGGGCGGAGGAGTCCGCCATGCGACGCGCCGACGAGGAGGACGCGCGGCTGGTGGCTTCGGTGTCTGCGGAGGATTGGCCCACAGTGGAGGACGAGAACGCGAACGCGGTGACCACCGGATTCGCGGTCATCGCCGACACGGCGCCAGAACCGGAGTCGATCTCCGTGTGGGGTATTCCGGAGCAGCGGCGCCCGTCGCGAAACCGGCCCTACCGGGGCCTGCGCCCACGGCCCAGGCCTGTGTCGAGCGCGAAGTCGGTGGCGTGAGCATGTCCGTCGTGGGACCCCACGGTCACGTTCCGGCGGGTCGCCAGCGTGCCGGTCACCCAGAAGCGCGCTGCGGGCGCCGAACGCTGAACTCCCGTGGCCGCGCCGGTTATCCGCCCGCCGGTACGGGCGAGGCGATGAGGGTCGATACCGGTGTTGCGAACGCCGTGATCAGCCACCCCGGCGCGCGTGCTGGCACGCAGGCGCCACCGGGGATCCCTGGTGGCGGGCGGACGAGGTTGAGCCCGACGGCTGACGCACCCCGGATCTGCGGAGTTGCGCGCCCAGGCACCCTCGTTCGCCTGCCGCCCATCAGCGGCGGCGGAGGTGGCAGCGCCCCGACCTGCCACCTCCGCCGCCTTCCATTCCCTCGATGAGGTGTTCCGACATGACCAGCAAAGCCGATCGCATATGGACCTCACGCTGCACCTGCGCGGGTGACGCGCATGAACACGAGGTCACCGATGAGGCATTTCAGGCGGCCCGGGAGCAAGGCGTCCCGGTGATCGCGGTGTGTGGGCACCAGGTCGAGATGTCTCTCACCACCACGGCACCCGGACCCGCCTGCCGGGCCTGCCTGCTGATCGCGCGTCAGTCCCCAGCCGCGCAACGCGAGGTTCAACAGCTTGTCCTGGTGCCTGTCCGGCGGGTGCGGGCCCCGCAGCATCGGCAAACGCAGCGGCATTGTCGCCTCCGTCTTCGCCGCGATCCACGACACGCCGGGAGGGCGTCACGATGAGCACCGACGAGCCGAGGCCGGCGGAGGCCGCCGCGGACGTGCCGAAGCCGCTGTTGCCGGAGCGGATGGTGTCCGAGCAGGAATACCGCGCTTACCACGCGAAGACCTTCGATCAGCCGGAACGGCTGGTCGCGGATCTCGCGCTGTGGCGGGTGATGAGGACGCGACCGGGCTGGCGTACCGGATACGTCGGCGAGCACGGCGGGGACGTCTGGACCTACGACCTGTCCTTCGGTGGCCGGCATCTGCTGGTGCACGATCTGCTGGACAAGGGCCTGGTGACGCTGCGGGTCGGCATCCAGCCCGACCGGTCAGTCCGCATCGGCCACTGCGGTGTCCACACGGGCTGCGCGCAGCATGCCGTCCGGGAAGACTGGTGTCCGGTGGACGCCCCGAAGCTGCCGGATCTGCTCGACGCGGCCGAGCGGGCGGCCCGGGAGATCGATCGGGACGCGGTGGCCGGATGCCTGGTCTGGGGCGAGTGCGGCATGTGGGGCACCGAGCGGTTCTGGTGGGGCGAATTCGGCGAGCCCGACGCCACCCTCGGCGCAACGGACAACGCGGAAGCGGACTACGCGGCCGAGACGACGGCGATGAACGAACTGGCGGCGGCGGGCTTCCAGCTCGTGCACGCCGATGGCCCCGTTGACGCGCCGGAGCGGCTGACCTACGTGCGCACTGCGGGTGAGCGCGCGGACTTCGTGTATCTCGCGCTCAACGAGGGCGCCTACTCGATGGCCGCGCGCTACCCCCTTGAGGCCGCGCCCACGACGTTCGCCGAGGCTTCGGGCGAACACGTGCCGCCTGCCGAGGAGACGGCGAAACCTGGGTCCATTGTGGACGTGATCGCCGAGGTTCTGCGGTGGTCTCGTGGCTGACGCGACGGCGGTTCCCGATCTCGGCTGGGCGGTGGCGAACATGGAGTTCCGTCACATTGAGCATGACCCGATCTTGGGCCCGCTGCTGGAGCAGCTCCTGCTGCGGTGTGTGGAGGCCGCGATGACGCGCAGCGCCATCGCGGCCCGGTTCGGATTCCCGATCGGGGGCATCCGCCGGGTCCTGCGCCGGGCCGACGCCGACGGTGTGCCGGACCGGGCATCCGCTGCCAGGCAGAGAAAGCGCGGCCGCGGGAAGCGGGGGGCCACGCCCGTCTCGGAGGAAACGCTGGAGCAGTTCGCCGCAGGCATCGGCGATGCGCTGCGCCAGGAACGGCAGAAGCATGGGTGGACACGCCAGATCATGAACGGCAGGCTGCGCCTGGACCGCTCGGTGCAGAAGCTGGCGAGCCACGAGCGAGGCACTCGGGCGATGTCAGTGTGCCAGTTCGCCGAGTACTGCGCAGTACTCGGCGTCCAGCCCGGCGAGATCTTCGATCGCGTGTACCAGGGCGTCTTCGGGCAGCCGGATGACACGGTGATCGTGGACCTGGCCGTGCTGGCCGGGTGCGGGCAGCCGCAGCTTGCCCGGTGGGCGACGCTGCGGTTGGCCGAACCGGAAGCATCGGACACGGGGCTGGCGACGCTTCCCCGGTCCGCGCAGGACGCGCTGGCCGTGGTGTGCGGGGTCGAGCTGCCGCAGCTGCTCGACATCCTGAGCGCTGCGTGATGCCCGGCCAGCCGGGCCGGCACTCGCCGACGTTCGAGCAATGCCCCGCGCTGGCCTCGTTCCTGCTCCGCCGCGTCGTCATCATGCACAAAGTCCCTGTAGGACAAATGCGGCTACTGCGCTGGAACCGCATGTGGATCGGGCTGAGCAGCTGCGCCGTCATGTGCTTCCCGCGGCGGGCGCTCCCTCAGCGATACGAGTTCACGTGGTGTCCACGCTGCTTCTCCCCCGGCGGCCCGGGAGTACAGCAGCGGGCACATGTCCAGCCGACCCGGCCGTCACGAGGAAGGGGTCTCGGGCGATGAACGACTGGTTCCGCGTTTCTGCGCAAACGCCACCGTTCCCCCGCTGCGCCGCCGGCCGAAGTCCCTGGCCGCCCGCGCCTACCCAGTTCGGTGCCGCCCCGCCGGAATCTCCGGCCGAGCAGACGATCGTGCTCGGTGCGCTGTTCTCCTGGCCACGTCACCGGCCGCTGCATGAATGGATGGCGGCCCAGATGCCCGAGCCCCTGATCGCGTGGCCCACCCACGACGACCTGAATGACCATGAACACCAACAATGTCCGATGAACAGGAGCATGTGTGGGGAACAAGGTCCAACTGATCACGGTCGATATCGGCAGGACCCTCGGGGTGTTCACCGGAGTGTCCACTAAGGACAGGTTGGCTGAGTTGGCGCCATCGCACGTCATCGGGCCGGACCGGATCGCCGAGACGGTGCGGTCCCTGCTGCACCGCGCCCCGGTGCTGACCGACGAGCTGATCGAACGGGTGTGCCAGCGGCTGCTGATCTCGCCGGCGGACTTCCCTGCCGAATCAACGTGGCACCGCGGATACACGCCCTACCACGACACCGCCCAGGCGTTGTGGATGCTGAACGAGATAGCCGCGGTGGTAGCGCTGTCGAACATGGCCGTCACCGGCGGGCCGCAACGGGTCGCGGCGGTGCACGCGGCTCATCCGGGTGTGCTGGCCAAGGTGTATACGAGCTTCCAGCTCGGTGGCGCGAAACCAGAGCCGTGGCTGTGGCAGATCGTCGCGGCGAACCACCGCGCCGACATCGGGGCCGTGATCCACATCGGCGACCGGCTCGACGCCGACGTCAGCGGCGCCCTCTCCGCCGGGGCACGCGTCGTCCACATCCACCGACCCGGCGACGAACCAGCGCACTACCCGGAGGGCAGCGGCCAGCGGGTCGCGACGGTGCCGAGCCTGCTTGATGCGGTCCCTGTCGTGGTGGCCTGGGCCCGGCGCAGGTGAGGACCGGCATGGCGATCGCGTGGTGTGTCCCCGCTGATGACCCTTGGTCGCCCGCTCACGCATGGAACGTCGGCGATTCCGACGACCTTCCCCACCTGATGTGCGGGAAGTTCACCTGCGCTGCACGCCTGCCAGTGCGGTGCCCGCCCGAGCGAACCATGCTCGGCTGCGTGGCGGCCGTCCGCTACGCCAAGCACGGTGTCGTTGCGGCCTCGCCGGCGCCGCGTTCTCCGCATCGGATCCCCTCCGCTGATGGTGGCCCTGATCGCCGTCCCGGCGTACGGCCTGGTGATGTGGTGGCCCCGGGGCTGATCCTTCGCCTACGCACCTGCCGACGTCGGCGGCGCCCATGCTGAACGAGCGCGACGACCACAGCGTCTGGCAAGCGGCGCACAACGCTGCTCTCCGAGGCTGGCCGATCACCCCCGCCACGCACCCCGAGTTGGATACCGGAGGCAGGTGGATGGGCCACCCCCATGCCGTCGGACTGACGCCGTTGTCACCGGCCTGGTGGCGGGAACCCGTCTGGACCGTGGCCGAAGTCGACGCATGGTGGCAGCAAGCACCGTACGGGGTGCTTCTGGTGTGCGGATACGGAATCGACGCGATGGAGATACCGGAGACGGTGTTCGCCGCCCAGACCGCCCGGCTGCTCGGTCCAGTGGTGGCGGCATCAGGTCGCAGGATTGTCCTGACCTCGCCTGTGGATCGTGAGCAGCACGCAACACCCCTTCCACCGGGATGCCGCTGGATCACCGGGGCGAGCTGGATACCCCTGCCGCCAACCCGGATCACGTCGCGCGTCTCAGCCGCCTGGAAACAGCCACCTTCACGGTTTCCCGTGATCCCCGACGCCGGAAAAGTGATGTACACAGTCCGCACCTGCTTCGATAGCACGTCGAAATAAGTGAGGAGGTGCCATGAAAAGTAGGTCTCGCATGCAAGAAATGAAGCAGGATTTGCACATATTTTTCGTCTCGAAACGTGGAGACAAGAAGCGCGGCCATCTGACAATGCCCTTCGCTCACCCCGGGTGCGGGCCTCCGCAACCAGGCTACAGAAAATCCATTGTAGACAACCGACCATGTTGTTTTCAGACGGGAAGACTAGTCCGTGAACAGAAAGATTCTGTCGTCCGCAGCAGCCGTGACGGTGAGCATCGCCGCCGCGCTGACCGCTCCCGCCGGGACGGCCGTCGCCGACACACCGCCGACGGTCGCACCGAGGATCATCGGCGGTCACCCGGCCGCGACCGCGCCGCCGGGCATCACCTCGCTGCAGTACGACGCCCCCGCGTACGGCGAGAAGTACATCGACTACCACACCTGCGGCGCGGCCCTGGTGTTCCGGGGCTGGGTGGTCACCGCCGCGCACTGTGTCACCGACCCGCCCGCGGGCGCGGCGGCCAGGTCGTCCGCGATCCAGCGGTTCACCGCCGACGCGGCACCGATCCCGACCGCGGACAAACATTTCCACGTCCGGGTCGGCAGCCTCGACCGGCTCTCCGGCGGGGACACCGCGACCGTGACCAAGATCGTGGTCCACCCGGGCTGGAACTGGGCCCGGGGCGCGCCTAAGAAGCAGGTCTTCGACATCGCCATGCTCCAGCTCGACCACCTGCTCCAGCAACCGACCGTGCAGCTCGCCCGCGACACCGCCCGGCGCGGCAGCACGATCAGCCTGTACGGCTGGGGCGTGACTGAGCCCGACAGCACCTCCACCGGGCTGCCCTTGCGGCTGCAGCAGCTCGACACCCGCGTCACCGCGCCCTCGCGCTGCGCCGACATCGGTCTATCCGCCGGCGAGATCTGCACCGACAATCCCTCCAGCACCGACGGAAGCTGTTTCGGGGACTCCGGCGGACCGGCCCTCGCCACGATCGACGGTGTGCCCCAGCTCGTCGGCAGCGCCAGCCGCACCGCCAACGAGTTCTGCGGCACCGCGCCCGACGTCTACACCAGTTCCCCGGACTTCCGGGACTGGATCTACCACGTCGCCCGTACCGGCAGCGCCACCTGACCCTCTGCTCGGGGTGCCGCGCCTCACGGTGTGTGGCGGGTGCGGCACCCCGAGCCGACGACTAGGCAACAGAATGAAGCCTAAATACCGCCGCGGACCGGCCCCTCGGCGAATAAGTCGCGTTCGTGTTCCCACAATTACGACTCATCGCCGAGGAATCCCGGCAAAACAGATCTTGGTGGCCCTCCCGGCCAGGTTGCTTCGCTTGTGGCTCCCAGGGGCATCGGCCGCCAGTGTGGGCTTGCCGAGCGGGGAGGTAGTCAGGGCCGGCCGCCGGTAAACCCCGCTAAGGTTTCCCCTATTAAGTTGAACTAGCAGAGAAGTAAACTACCGTGAACACTAATTCGCATCCCGGCCGTCTTGGCAGGGACTTCATCGAGGCGCACCGTATCGAAGTGAACGCCATCAATCTTGACGCCATGATCGGCCCTGGGATCACGGGGAAGATATGGGTGATTCGCATGGACAGAACTGCTCGCGGAAACCTTGCGCATCAGTTCACCTGGCTCCTCGAAGACCAATTCGACCATGACGAACTCGATTGGGACGATGTGCTGTGTGCGCTCTCTCGCTGGGCATGGCAGGGAAGGCAATCGCTAGACAGCTTCGTCGCCGGAGAAATCGGACACGGCGCAGACGTCGCCATCCACCCCAGCGACCACGAATGGTGGGTCGGGTCCACCAGCCTCTGGCACAAGATCCGGAACTTCCTCGCGTGGGACGACAGCCTGATCGACGACTTCTTCCGCATCCTGCCACCGCAACGTGCCGGTCGGGTCAGCGGGACGACGACGGAGCACTCCTGATCTTGACAGCGCCGAACCGTCTCCGCTAAGCCTCGGAACGCGCCAAGGTAGGTCCGTGCAGCGATTCGAGGCCGCCCTGGTGTGGGCAATGCCGCACCGTAATAGCGACTGCTCTGACGTCGAAACTACTCAGTATTTACTCAGGGTAGTCACCTGATCCAACCGGGTGAACTGTCGCCGTTTGTGTCCATTTGAGCACGCTCCGGGCATACGTTGGATTGTCCCTAGGCTGTTGGCAAGGAGGGTCACCGGCTGGTGCTGCGGGACGCGGGGAGGGGGTGAGCTGATGGCTTTCGGCGAGCGTGGTCGGTTTGCTCCGGCGCTGCGTTGTGCCGAGTTTCGGGCGATGTGGCTCGCCGAAACATTATCCGTCGTCGGGGACCAGCTGGCCCGGGTTGCTCTTGCGTTGTTGGTCTTCAGCCGGACGAACTCAGCTTTACTCACGGCCTTGACCTACGCTCTGACGTTCGCCCCCGCGGTCATCGGCGGGTTCCTCTTGTCGGGCCTCGCCGACCGGTTTCCGCGGCGCACCGTCATCGTGGTGACCGACGTTGTCCGGGGTTGCCTGGCGCTCTCGATGGTGATTCCTGGCCTTCCATTGCCTGCGCTCTGGTGCCTGGTCGGTGCGCTCACGCTGGCCGGCGCGCCGTTCAAGGCGGCACAGCTGTCGCTTCTCCCTGACGTCTTGCCGGACGGCGCCTACCAGGCCGGGCTCGGATTACGTCAGGTCAGCACTCAGGTTGCCCAGGTCGTCGGCTTCGGCGCGGGCGGCATTCTGGTCACGACGGTCGGTGCTGTTGGCGTGCTGGCAATGAACAGCGGCACGTTTCTGGTGAGCGCGCTGGTGGTGCTGCTTGGGGTGCGGGCACGTCCCGCCGCCTCGCGTAGCAGGTCGGCTGTCCGGGAGCCTGTGTCCGAGGACGCTGGTAGGCGTGTCGATTCCCGGCTCGTTGGGCCGGTGCTGTTGATTTCGTTGGTTGGCCTGCTGGTCGTGCCCGAAGGCATCGCCGCACCCTACGCCGGAGTGCTGGGGGCCGGATCATTCGCGGTGGGCTGGCTGATGGCTGCGGACCCGGTCGGCAGCGTCATCGGCGGCTGGTGGGCAGGCAGGACCAGCTCGGTGGTCTCGCCGCGAGCGGTCGCCTTTCCAGCGATTGCGGCTGGGCTGCCTTTGCTGGCTTCGGCTGCAGTGCCCTGGCTGGTGGGGGTGGCGGTGTTGTGGGCGGTCTCCGGCGTCCTCTCGACGATGTATCTGATTCGGCTGCAGGCCGTTGTTGCGGAAATCGTGCCCGATGCGCGGCGAGGCACAGTAATGGGCAGGCTCAGCACCTGCCTGTATACCTCGCAAGGCGTGGCGATCGTGGGCGCAGGCCTTGCCGCCGATCGCGTCGGACCGGTGATCACGGTGGCGGCCTCGGGCGCCACGGCGTCCGTGCTGGCCGCTGGCGCGATGATCGTCTGGAAGGGGGCTCGCCCGCGTCAGGTCAGAACTGCCGAGGACGAGCCCGCGTCGGGAGTCCGATTAACGTCACCAGTCCTTGTTACGCATTGTGACCCCCTCCCGGGAGACCGGCGGTAGGAAGGGCCGCAACTAGGAGTCAGCGTGAAAGCCGTGGCCCTCCCCATGGGAACGGAAGCGAGATCAGTATGCAGCGCGTAACCGATTCAGGGCAGCCTGCCCGGGCCGGCTGGGTGAGAAGGTGGGCCCTCTGGTCGCTCCCTGCTCGTGTCCGCGGGTTCGTCCTTGCCGTCGAACTGGTCACGATCGCGATCGTGACGGCCAACCTGGTGTTGGCGCGACTGACCGCCCACGACGTCTTGGGGTACCTGGTCGTGGTCGGCCTCGGCATCGGCGCCGCCGAGATGGCCCGTCAGGTGGAGCGCCGCCGCCGCCGGTTCGCCGACACCCCGCACGTCAACTTCTCGTCGGTGTGGACGTTGGCCGCGGCGCTCGTGCTCCCCGGCATATTGGCGGCAGCCGTCGTGGTCGCGCTCTACCTGCACCTGTGGCTGCGCAGCTGGCGAGGCGTCGCCGGCGTCTACGCACACCGGACGCTCTTCAGCGCCTGCAACGCCATTCTTTCGTGCCAGCTTGCAGCCTGGTGCGCCCGCAGCCTGCACGTCCTGCCGACCGACCAGGACCGTGGCGCATGGACCGCGCTCGGTCTCAGCGCGGTGATCCTGGTCTACTTCCTGGCGAACTCAACCGTGGTCGCGACCGTCATCGCGCTCTCGAAACCAACGTGGACCGCGAAGCTGCTGATCGGCCGACTCAACGAGAACCTCCTCGAACTGGCCACCCTGTGCATGGGGACGTTGGCGGCGATGCTGATCGTTCTGCGTCCGTGGCTGGTTGTCCTGATTTTCGTCCCGCTGTATGCGCTGCACCGCAGCGCGCTCGTTCGGCAGTTCGAACACGCAGCGACCCGGGACTCGAAGACCGGATTGCTCAACGCGGCCAGCTGGCGCGCACTCGCGGAGAGCGAACTGCGGCGTGCCCGCAACCTCGGGACCAGCCTCGGCATCCTGCTGATCGATATCGACCACTTCAAGCTGGTGAATACCGTCCATGGACACCTCATCGGCGACGACGCCTTGCAAGCGGCCGGCGCCGCCATCCGCGACCTTGTCCGCGGCAGCGACCTGTGCGGACGCTTCGGAGGGGACGAATTCGTCGTCATGCTGCCCGGTAGCGACGCTGCGGGCGTCCTCGCCGTCGCGCACCGCATCCGCGAACGCATCGCCAACGCTGAAATCGCACCCACGACTGACAGCCCGCTCCAGGTCACCGTTTCTATCGGCGTCGCAGCATTCCCCGCTGCCGGGCCGGACCTGGACGACGTCCTCCTTGCCGCCGACAATGCTCTCTTCGCGGCAAAGGACTCCGGACGGAACCGGGTTCAGGCCAGCGAGGCGATGTAGGTCAGTGCGGATCGGGCTGTACACCGCCCACTCGTCGCTGACCGGCCCAACTGGCCAAGGGCCTCAGCATCCCCAGCAACGCCCGGCCGTCCGGGCTGAGCCTGTACGACACCTTGCTGAACTGTTCATGTTCACCATCCGCGCGCCGTTCGACCAGCTCGTCCGCCTCCAGCCTCCGGAGCGTGTCAGTGAGGACTCGCCTGCTGAGCGGTTTTGTGTGGCTGATCCAGCCCAGCCGTGCCTCGGTCTCGTTCACTTCGGCCAGCAGATCAGTGAATCTACGTTCACCCACGGCAAGCGTGGCGATGATCGCGACGGTCCACTGACCGGTCAGAAGGGTAAGCAAGTCGTGGAGGTTCTGCCGATAGGACACGTCCCCGTCGTTCATCTCCGCTGCTTACACGATCACGCTGCACCACGCCAGCGCGACATCAAACCTCCTCTCGCGGCACACGCTCCTTCGGGCCGAACGGGTGAATATCCGCCGGTGAGTTCAAACTCACTCGGTGGTTACGTTGAACTCACCGCAGGTCAGCGGGCTAAACCAGACGTACTCGGGGCACTGGTTCCCGGGGATGGAAGCAGCGAGGCGCCCGGCCGCCGAATCCGCGTTCGCGCCGAAACATCGGCCGGGCACCTCGCACCAGCCGCGGTGGACGGAGCCTCGAATGCCCAATCAACGTTCCGGCGCAGAGCTTCGTGCAGGAGGACAAACGACGTCGACTCGGCTGGTGCCGCGTCGACGAACACGGACGACGCCGGCCGGTTCGCCCATCATGCCCGGCCTCGCCCATCGACGATTGCGCAGCGACGTGCCGTTGGGTCTGCGGCGTTCACCGCAAGGGGGAGATTATGCCCACGCTCGTCCCATGGGCAGCCGGTGCGGCGGGTCTTTTGGCTGGCCCACTTTCGATCATGGCCTCGGAGCGGGCGATCGGGAAGCCCCTGCCGTGGGCAAGGGGGGCTCGAGGCGCCGCGATGGCGGCGGCTTCGGCTGCGGTTGGGGGGCTGTGCCTGGTCGGAAGCCTTCGACTGGGGGCCACGCCGTTGCTGCTGGCGTGGTGCTGGGCGTGCTCGCTGGGAGTCAGCCTGGCCATCACGGACCTCAGGTCTCGGCGCCTTCCTTTCCCCCTGGTGGGAGCGTTGGCCGCTGGGGGGTTCGGGGCATTCCTCGCCGGGGCGATCGTCGATGGCGGTTGGAGGCAGCTGGCCTTCGCGTGCAGCGCGTCGATCGCTGTGCTCCTGATCGCCGGACTCGTGCAGCTTGGCGTCCCCGCTCATACCGGCGGAGGGGACACGGCGCTCTACGGGGCCATTGCGATGTACCTCGGCTGGTTCGGCTGGGAGGGACTGTTGCGGGGCTTGCTCGTGGCCAGCGGGCTCACCGCAGCGGTCGCGCTGGTTGTCGTGATGCGCTCGGGACACACGAACGTGCGATTTCCGGCTGGGCCATCGCTGCTCGCCGGAGCGGCGATCAGCATCCTGTTTGCATAGGTGAAGGTGACTGGGCTGGTGAGAAAACGCAGGCTCGGTATCGGAGGCAAGGGGAGGAACCTGTGAACAAGCTCGACGCTCATCGTTCGTTGCTGAGCGCCGCTCTGGCTGGCGCCGCAGCCCTGCTGCTCGCGGGATGTGGCGGCGACGACCCGGCGCCGGCATCCCCACCAAGCCGATCCGCGCCATCTCCGGTTCCCTCGGCACCGAATCCATCTGGGCAGGACCAGAAGCAGGCAGTAGAAGCGGCCTACACCCAGTTCTGGCCTCGGTCGTTGGCTATTCCGGGCACACCGGAGAGCGCCTGGCGGAATGCCATGGCCGAACTTGCGGTAGACCCGCAATTATCCATAACCCTGGATGCGATGAGTCGCAATAAGCAGGCTGGGGTGAAGCCGTATGGAGATGTCACGACGCGCATCAGTCGTGTTGAACTCGATGGTGACCACGCGACGCTGAACGACTGTCAGGACGGATCTCGTTCGGGGCAAGCGGATGCGGCGACTGGCGACCGGAAGACCGTTGGTACATCTCAAATTCCCATACGCGCCCACCTGGTTCGGGATGTAGCGGACGGTCGGTGGAAGGTGTCACAGCTTGAGTATCCGGGTGGGCCGTGCTGATGACCATCCGACATTCGCTCGCCTGCTCAGCATGTCTACTTGCCGCTGTCTGCTGCGCCGTCGGGCTTGCTGGGACACCGTCCCAGGCTGAGCCCAGGCAGCCCAACCGGAATGACGACGGCCAGGTCATTGTCGTACCCAACAACTCTGACCAGTTCGGTCAGTACGCCCCACCACGTATCGACATGCGGGCGTTGGACCAGCGGGGACAGGCTCCTGTCCGCCCGGGGGATCCGGGATCGACGTCGGCCGGTGCCGGTCGAGAGCAGCAGGCCGCGGCGGGTCCGGGCGGAGCGGCCGATTCGCCGAGCGGGATTCCGCCGGGTTGTTTCGTCGGCGGGTTCGGTGCTGGTGGCGCTCCTGGCGCCGGTCGCCCTGGTGGCAGCGCGTTCGGGATGCGTTGCCTGCCGCCGTTGCCGGTCAACAACGCGCCGGCTCCGGCGGGCGCGCCAGCGGCTCCGCCGTTGCCGAGCCCGGCGGAGTTGGCGGCGCAGGCTTTTGAGCAGTTGCGGTTGCCGTTGCCGGTGCCGCGGCATTCGCCGGATGTGCGTCTTCCTGATGGGCGGGACGCGACGATCGTCGGGGAGAACACCTGGATCTGGACTGATTCCGGTGTGTGGCATCCGGCTGTGCAGCGGGTTCAGGTCGGTCCGGTGTGGGCGGAGGTGACCGCGACGCCGGTCGGCATGACGTTCTCCTCGGGCACCGGCGGCTCGATGACCTGTTCCGGGCCGGGCACGCCGTATGAGCGCTCGTACGGGTTGCATGCGGCCAGTCCGGATTGCGGGTTCGTCTACACCCGCAGCTCGGTCGGGCAGCCGAACGATCAGACCAGCGCGGGATGGGCGATCCAGTGGTCGGTCAGCTGGGTCGGCTCGGACGGCAATGCTCCGGTGGGCGGCGACTTCCCGCAGATGCTGTCCCGCGCCAGATCCGTGTTCGCCGTCGCCGAGGTCCAAGCCCTGCGCGCGAACTAAGAACGACACCACGGAATTCTGCGAGATAGACGTTACTCGCATTCCGTAAAAATCAAAAACCGCATTTCTTGATGGGGAAGGAGCTCCCCCGTGGGTACTGCTTTGTCTTTTTCCCGGCCGCCGCGACAACACGGCCGTGACACGGCCGCTGCTGGAGGGCCTGACGATGGTGATGGTCCGCGGGTGCCACGGCGACGGCGTTGGTGGCTGCTGGGTACGGCGGTAGTGCTGGCCGCGGTGGTCGCCGTCGGCAACTACGCCCTGATCGCGGGACAGGACGCCCGGGTCGATGTCCTGGTGCTGACCCGCGACGTGAGCTGGGGCCAGCAGATCGGCGAGGGCGATCTCGGGGTGGCGAAGGCCGTGCCCGGTCAGCCGCTGGCCTCCATCCCCGCGAGCGAGCGCGCCGGTGTCGTCGGCCAGGTGGCGCGCTCGACGTTGCCTGCGGGCAGCGTGCTGGCGCCTGGCCAGCTGTCGGCGCAGCCGGTCCCCGGCCCGGGTGAGCGGCTGGTCGGGCTCCCGGTGAGACCGGGCCACCTGCCCGCGCGTGGCTTAGCCGCCGGGGATCTGGTGCAGGTCAGCCCGGTCGCGACCGGCACCGGGACTGACACGGGACTGGCGCCGGCGGCGGTGGAGCCGTTCCGGGCGCGGGTGCTGGGTGTCGGTCTCCCGGACTCGAGCGGCGTGGTCACGGTCGATGTCGTGGTCGGCGCGGACGCCGCGGCGGCGGCGACCAGCGCCGCCGCGGGCCAGGTCGTCCTGGTCCAGCTCGGGCCGGGTGCGTGAGAGGAAGCGATGGCTGTCGGGAAAGGACGGTGAGGGTGATGGCGATGATCACGATCATCTCGGGCAAGGGTGCACCGGGCTCGACCACGACGCTGGCTGCGTTGGCGGTGGGCTGGCCGGCGCCGGTGCTGCTGGCGGATTGCGACCCGGCCGGGGGCGACCTGGCGCCGGGCTGGCTGGGCCAGTGGGTCGTGGACGGCACGATCCGCACCGACCGCGGCGTGCTGTCGCACGCCACCGCGACCCGGCACGCGACGGCCGGGGACCCGGCGACGCTGATCGAGCACGTGCAACCGGTGCCGTCCGCACGGCACGTCGGCCTCCTGGCCGGGCTGACCGCGCCGGGCCAGCAGGCGGCGGTCGGCGCTGCGGGCTGGACGCGCCTGACCTCGGCGCTGGCTGCGTTCCGCACTACGGCGGGCCAGCCGGCGGACGCGTTGGTCGACCTCGGCCGGATGAGCGCGGCCACGCCGTGGTCGTTGCTGCTGGCGGCGGATGTGGTGCTGGTGGCGGTGCGCCCGACCCAGCGGCACGTGCTGGCCGCGCGCCCGCTGCTGGCCGAGCTCGCCGAGCGGATCGTGCCGGCCCGGCTGGGCCTGGCGGTGTGCGCGACGACGCCCGCAGGGACCCGTGAGGTTCGCGCGGCGCTGGGTCGGGAGGTCGCGGTCGAGGTTCCCGCGGACGTCCGGGCGGCGGCGGTGTTCTCCGACGGCACCGACGCAGGCGCGGTGCCGTCGCGGTCGCCGTTGCTGCGTGGCGTGCGCCGCGCAGCACGGCGCCTGCACGGCACCTATCACCACTACACGCCGGCCGAACTGCGCATACCGGCTCTGCCGGCGTCGGCCCGGCTGCTTACCGGTGGTGTCCGATGACGCTGCCGCACAACGGGTACCACCCTGTCAACGGCCCGACCGGCCACGAGCCACCGGCCACCCTGCCGAGGCAGGGACGCAGTGCGCTGAAAGCCACAGCGGTCCCGCGCCTACCCGGAGCGCCGCGCAATGGCGGGCCAGTTGGGCGGTTCGATCCGGAGGTGGTTCGGGCGATCCGGGAGTCGGTGGCGGCCCGGCTGGAACGGGTCGCCGCGGGGGAGTCGCATGTGGACGTTCCGTTGTCGGTGCAGGAGCAGCAGGCGCGGATGCGTGCCTACGTGGCGGAAGCAGTTGCGGCCTGGGTGCAGCGCCGCGCCGACGCGGGGCAGGCGCCGCTGCCAGTCGAGCAGGAGCGCCGGTTGATCCGGGCGGTGGTGGCGGCGCTGTCCGGGCTGGGTGCGCTGGAGGAGCTGCTGGACCGCGACGATGTCGAGAACATCCACGTGCACGGGTGCGACCGGGTTCTGCTGGAGCTGGCGGACGGGTCGGTCGAGCAGTGGCCGCATCCGGTCGCGGACACCGACGCCGAGCTGGTGGAGATGCTTGCGGCGATGTTCGCCCGCCACGGCCAAACCTCGCGGGAGTTCAACGCCGGCAAGCCGTTGGGGAACCTGCGGATCGGCGCGGGTGGCCCGCTCGGTGCCCGGGTGGCCGCGGTGATGGAGATCAGCGACCGTCCGCGGGTCGCGATCCGCCGCCACCGACTGGTCGACGTCGGCCTGGACGACTTGATCATGAACGGCACCCTCGATCCGCTGCTGGCGTCGTTCTTGCGGTCGGCGGTGCGGGCGGGTTGCAACGTGGTCGTGTCCGGCGGTCCGGCCGCGGGGAAGACCACCCTGCTGCGGGCGCTGTGCAGCGAGATTCCGGACCACGAGCATGTGGTGACCGTCGAGGAAGAGTACGAACTTGGCCTCCACCTCGGCCCCCGGCTGCTGGTGACCCCGCTGGAAGCACGGCCCGCGAACTCGGAGGGGGTCGGAGAGATCTCCTTAGACGACCTGCTGAAGCAGACGTTGCGGCACTCGCCGAGCCGGGTGATCGTCGGGGAAGTCCGCGCCGGCGAGGTCACCGCCATGCTCCGCGCCCTCGGGAACGGCGCGGCGGGCGGGATGTGCACGCTGCACGCCACCAGCGGGTCGGCGGTGTTCGACCGGATCGCCGCACTCGGGCAATTGGCCGTCCCGCCGCTGGCGATCGAGGCCGCGCACCAGTGGACCGCCTCGGCGATCGACCTGGTCGTGCACGTCACCCGCACCGACCACGACAGCTCCGCGGGGCGGCGGCGGGAGCGGTTCGTCACCGAGGTGATCGAGGTCGGCCCGGTCGGTGACGCCGGCCGCCCGGACACCACAAGGATCTTCGCCCCCCGCCCGGCCGACGGCCGCGCCGTCCCGGCGTTCCCGCCGAGCCGCGACCTGCTGGAGCGCTTGGAGCGGGCGGGGTTCGACCGCTCCCTGTTCGACACCGCCGGTGCGGGGGCCGGTTTCCCTCATGGAGGCGTGCGATGACGGGCGTGTGGGCGGGTGCGCTCGGGGCGGCCGCGGTCCTCGCCCTTGCCTGCGCGGCTGCCGCCGTCCTCTCGCCGGCCGAGCGGACGGCCGGGCCTGCTGCACCGCGCCGGGTAGCGGGCTGGCGGGAGTCGCTGGCGCGGATTCCGGCGCGGCGGGTAGCGGTGGCAGTGCCGGTGGGCGTGGTGG
This sequence comes from Amycolatopsis saalfeldensis, assembly GCF_900110575.1. Taxonomy (GTDB): domain Bacteria; phylum Actinomycetota; class Actinomycetes; order Mycobacteriales; family Pseudonocardiaceae; genus Amycolatopsis; species Amycolatopsis saalfeldensis. Next base: position 23,520 of record NZ_FOEF01000036.1, on the reverse strand, counting down.
TGTGGTGGGCGACCGGCTGGCCGGTCGCCGCGGTCCTGGCCGCCGCCGCGGTGATGGTCGTGCCGGTCCTGGCCCGCGGCCACGACGCCCAGCAGGTGATCATCCGGCTGGATGCGCTCGCGAGCTGGGTCCGGCGCCTGGCGGACGTGCTCGCCTCCGGGGCCGGCGGGCTGGAGCAGGCCATCGTCAGCTCGGCGCGCACCGCGCCCGCCGCACTGGCCACCGAGGTCGACACCCTGGCGGTACGGCTGCGGACCCGCGGCCTGGAACAGGCGTTGCGCGCGTTCGCCGACGACGTGGGCGACGAGGCCGCCGACGAAGTCGCCCTCGCATTGATCTTGCGTGCCCGCGCCGGTGGTCGCGGTCTGGTCGACATCCTCGACGCTACCGCCACCGCTCTGGACCGCGAGGTGGTCGCCCGCCGCGACATCGAAGCCGATCGTGCGAAACCGCGCACGGATGTCCGTGCGATCCTCGGCATCACCGCGGTCCTGCTGACCGGGTTGGTGGTTTTCGCCCATGACTTCCTGGCCCCCTTCAACGGCCTGCTGGGCCAGTGCGTGTTGGCCGGGATCGGTGGGCTGCTGGGCGTCGCCGGGTGGTGGATGCACCTGCTGATGAGGACCCGCCGCCCCGCACGCCTGCTCGGAGCCGCGTCACGAAACCCGCCCGGGACACCGAAACGCGCGCTGAGCGCGGTCTCCCGCTCCGGTGCGGGGGTGCCACGATGAGCCCGGGGGCGGCGGCGGTGCTGCTCGGTGCGCTGGCCGGGCTGGCGGTCGTGTGCGTCCTGCTGGCGGTGCTGCGCCCGGCACCGGTCAATGTCGCTGCCGCGGTCGCGGCGCTGGACGGGCGTGCCCGCCGCCGCGCCGACGGCGTCCCGGACCAGGGGCGCTGGTCGGCTCGGATGCAGCGGCTGGCCGGGTACTCGGCGCGGTCGTCGAACCGCTGGTGGGGTATTCCGGCCGCCGACCTCGATGTCCTCGACCTGACCGCCGACCGCTACCTGGTACGCCGCCTGGCCTGGACTGCTGGCGCCACCGCCAGCGTGCTGGCGGTGGCGGGGCTGGCGTGGTTCGCCGGTCTCGCGTTCCCGGGCCCGCTGGTGGTGCTGGCCGTCGTGGCCGTGGCGGGGGCAGGTTCGGTGGTGCCGGTGTTGGCCGTGCGCGAGGACGCTGCCCGGGCGCGGTCGGAGTTCCGCCGTGCCACTGCCGCCTATCTCGACCTGGTGGCGCAGGAACGCGCCACGGGCCGCGCCCCCAGTCAGGCGCTGGCCGAGGCGGCGGTCGGGGACTCGTGGGTGTTCGCCCGGATCAGCCGCACCCTGGGCCGGGCGGCCCGTGCCGGCCACACCCCGTGGGACGCGTTGTCCCGGCTGGGCAAGCGGATGGGTGTGGTCGAACTCGCCGACCTCGCCGACATCCTCGCCACCGCCGCGGACGGCGCTGCGATCTACACCACCCTGATCGCGAAAGCCGGCGCGCTGCGCGCCGCGGCGCTGGCCGCCGAGAAGACCGACGCCAACGCCCGCTCGCAGCGGCTCGCGCTCCCGGTGGCGCTGCTGCTGATCGCGTTCCTGCTCCTGGTCCTGTACCCGGCGATGATCCGCCTGATGACAGGTGGTGGATAGATCGGAGAGAAAACCGTTATGGGGCAACCATTTCCGACCTCGAAGGAGTTCGATAACCATGTCTGACAGGAAAGATCGTGACCTGCTCGCTGTCCCGTGGCGCTCCGCGGAACTTGCGCTGGCTCTGGCCGGGCTGGCCCTGATGCTGGTCGCCGGCGTGCGGACCCGCTGGGAACAGGCGCGAGCGTCCGGCGATCAGGGGTCGGAATCCGTGGAGAAAGCCGTGATCGCCGCTGTGTGCCTGGCCGTGGCCATCGGGCTCGTGGCCGCGATCAAGGCCGTGGTGGTGCGCTACCAAGGGCAGCTCCAATGACCGCCGGTCTCGATTCCGAGAGGGAGAACACCATGGCACACAAGGACATCGCTGCACGGGTGAGGGCTGCCCGCTTCGACGAGGAGCCGGATGGAGTGTTGTGGAACCCGCATCTGTCCACGGCCCGGCGCGCCTGGGAGATGCGGCGCACCGTCTTCTCTCGCGGCGTCCCGTTTCTGGGAGTGGGTGGCGGGTTGTTCGTGCTGATCGGCTTCGCTGCCGGCTCGGGGTTCGCCGTGCTCGGCGCACTGATGTTGTTGTGTGGCATCGGGGTCGGGCTGGGCAACCTCCGTTGTCTCGTCATCGGCAGGTGTATCCATCTTGACGGGCTGTGCAGGCTCGACGAAGTGGCCGGCATCGTGTTGTTCCGGTGCCGTGACTTCACGGGCATGGGCGCCTCGGCCCATGCCATCGCGTCCCGGGTGATCGACGCGGTCGACGAGTTGCGCGACACCCCGGCGCGCGCGTGGCTCGATCCGGCTCTCCCCTCGACGGCGCACCGGCTGGCGTGGGAGGTACTGGGCTGCCTGGACCGCACCCGCACCGCGCGGATCCTGGCCCTCCAGCTCGCCCAGCGCCCGGCTCACAGTGACTTGGCTGACTCGCTCGCCGAGGCCATCGCCGCGCTCGACCACCGGCTCGACGATGCAGTACAGGCTTTGGCCGGCTGCGCCACCCTCGCCCGCGAGTGGACCCGTGCTCTCCACGACGCCGAGCTACGCCACCATGGCGAACAGGAACTCCGATCAACGCGGATGATCGCGCCGGACGACTTGACGGCTGCGGCGGAATCGCTGCTGCTGCAGACATTCTGCCGGGTGACCGCGGCCCGCGACCTCACCGGTGGCGGGCCTTTCCCCTGGGAACAGCCGCGCAGCGCCTGGTCTCCCCGCGCCGTGGGCCGCCGGCTCGCAGAGGTCGCTCGGCGTCCCGGCATCCAGCGCAGCCTCGTTGGGGAAGGGACCGGCCTGTCATGACCACCAACGACGAAATCGGACGTCGCGTGAGCGCGAACGACGTACCGCTGACCGAGCAACGCACTACCGTTGCACAACGCGTCGGTGACCTTGCGCAGCAACGAGCGTCCGTCGCGCACCAGCTCGCCGCCATCGAACATCAGCTCGGCGAAGTCCTCGCCGACTCCGCCGGCATCATCCGGATCGACGAGCTGGCCGAGTTCACCGACGTACCCGCCGACGACCTCACCCGCTGGCTCGATGCACTCACACCCGCACCGGCCAAGCGAAAGAAGGCCCCCGGCACCACGTCCGGCACGAAACGGACCGTCGCCGAGCGGAAACCGTCCACTCCGCCCACGCCTCCGCCCGGAAAGGAATCCGCACCGCGCGGCCCTTCCATGCCTGTCGATCACACGGGTGACGCGCCCGCGCGGGCCATGGCACAGGTGCCGTGATGCAGTCCCATGACATCGCCCGCATTGAACGTCCTATATGGACATTGTGGCGGGACGTGCTGCGCCGGGTGCGGGCATCCGACCGGGGGTCGGAGTCGGTGGGGATGGCGGTGGTGTTCCCCGTCGTGCTGGTGCTGATCCTCTCCGCAGTGCAGGGTGGCCTGTGGTGGCACGCGCATGCCGTGGCCGCTCAAGCCGCCCAAGCCGGAGTCGACGCCGGCCGCCCAGTCGGCGCCACCAGCAGCGCGGCGGCCGATGCGGCGCGCTCGTTCGCCGACCGCGCGGGACGCGGCGTGCTCACCGCACCACAGGTCCACGCCACCGTCACCGCGACCACCGTCGCGGTCGCGGTGTCCGGCACCGCGATCCGCCTGCTCCCGATCCCGGGCCTGGACTTCCCGGTCAGCGTCAGCGCACAGGCCAGCAAGGAGCGCTTCACCGTGCCCCTCAACGACGGAGACGGCTCATGAGCCGCCGAGCTGCGGCACGCGGCCTCCGGCTCAGGGCACAGCGCTGGAGCGATGCCGGGTCGGTCAGCGTCGAAGCCGCCGTGCTCGTGCCCGGCGTGCTCTTCGTCGGGCTGCTGATCATCGCCGGCGCCCGCATCTCCTCCGCGCAGCAGGCGGTCGACAACGCCGCAGCCGCTGCGGCGCGAGCCGCGTCGCTCGCCCGCAGTCCCGCCGCAGCGCACCAGGCCGGCACGGCGGTGGCCCGTGAACGGCTCGGGCGCGAGGGCCTCACCTGCCGTACGTCGAGCGTGTCGGTTGACGCCGGCCAGATCGCCGTCGGCCGGAGCGGGCTGGTCCGGGCCAGCGTGACCTGCCAAGTTCCGCTCGGCGACCTCGCTCTTCCGCTCCCTGGCGGTCGGACGATCACTGGCACCTTCACCAGCCCGACCGACCCGTACCGAGGCACCCCGTGACCGGCCCGGCAGCGCTGCCCTCGCCGCGGGATGCCGGGTCGGTGAGCGTGATGATCGCGGTCCTGGTGCCCGCACTGCTGCTCGTGCTGGCTTTGGTGGTCGACGGGTCCGCGCGGCTGCGGGCGATCGCCCGCGCCGACGCGCTGGCCGCCGAAGCCGCCCGCGCCGCGAACACCGCCGTCGACACCCGCGGCCCGACCGTCGGGGTCGACACCGCCACCGCCGCCCGCACCGCAGCCGACTACCTCGCCGGCACTGGGCACCCCGGCCAGATCACCATCACCAGCACCCGCACCGTCCGGGTGACGGTCACGGTCACCGAGCCCACCCCCATCGGCCTGCTCGGCGCCAGCGCCCAGGCCACCGGCACCGCCATGGCCGACCTCGGCGTCGGCACCCGCACCGGCAACCTCCCATGACATCCCGCACGGCGCAACGGGTGCGGGGCGTGCTCGCCGCACTGGCCCTGCTCACCTTCGTCGCCGGAATCCCATGCGGACTTCTCGCCCTCGACGCCGGGCCCACCCGCTTGATTCCCGGCCGCTGGTCGGAACCGGTGCCGATCAGCCAATGGCCCGAGCGGATCTGGAACGCCCTGCGCTGGGCCTGGCTCACCGGCGACCTCGCGCTCTGGCTGATCATCGCCGTCGCCTGGGCCGGGTGGCTGGCCCTGACCATCTCCGTGATCGCCGAAGTACTCCGCCAAACCCGGCACGGCCTCCGTACCGCCCGCGGTCTGGCAGGTCAGGTTCCGCGCGGCCGGTGGATCGCCGGACTCGTCGCCGCCGTTGTCGTCGCGTCCTCCGCCGGCACCGCCGCCGCAGCCACCGGCCCGCCCGCCGCACCGGCCGCGGCCACCGCACCACCCTGGCCACACCCGAACCCCGCCACCACATCCCGCGCCACCGCAACCGGCACCGGGCCCGACCCCGCCGCCCGTGCAGCTGATGTCCCGGCGTCCGCGGCGCCGCCGGATGACACGGTCCCGTACACGGTCGTGCACGGCGACACCCTGTGGGGACTGGCCGAACGCCACCTCGGCGCCGGTATCCGCTACCACGAGATCGTGCGGCTCAACCCCACCCTGCGCACACCCGAGGATCTGCAACCCCGCCGGACGCTGCGCCTCCCAGCCGACGCCACCGGCCTGCCCAACCCCGCCAACACCGCCACGGCGATCGGCCGCACCATCACCGTGGAACCGGCCGACACCCTCTCCAGCATCGCCGACCGAGAACTCGGCGACCCGACCGCCTGGCCCGAAATCTTCGACCTCAACGAAGGCCGCACCCAACCCGACGGCCGCGCGCTCCGCCACCCCGATCGGCTTCTGCCCAGCTGGAACATTGTCCTCCCCGCCGAACCAGCACCGCCCTCGGATCCACCCGAGACACCCGCTGCGCCACCACGCGCCCCGTCACTCGCGCCAGACCCGGAACCCTCGGCGGACTCGCCCGTCTCGGTCGCCCAGCCGGCGCCTTCGGAGCCTCAAGACGCGCCGCAGCCGGCGCCCGCCGTCCACGTCGACAACGGTGTCTCACTCTCGACCGGTGCCTTCGTTGGCCTCGGCCTGGCCGCGCTGATCACCCTCGCGATGATCACCGTGCGGATACGGCGTCGCCGCTGGTACCGGCCCGGTGCGCACGATGCTGACCCGGCCGGGCTGCCGGTGGTCCGCGCGCTGCGCATCGCCCACGATGCCGCCACGCGAGCACCCGACGAAGACGACATGCCCGCGGTCGCGCTGCCCGGACGGGTACACCCAGCCGAGATGCAGACCCGCGACAAGGCGCGGGCCACGGTCCGGGCCGTGATGCCGACGCCGCAGGACACGCCGCTCGGCGTCCGCGACGGACAGGCCATCGCCCTCGACCTCGCCCGCACACATGGGCTGGGGCTCGTCGGCCCGGGCGCCCACGCCGCCGCGCGCGCCCTGATCGTGACCGTGCTCGCGCACGCCAGCAGCGACGGCATCGACACCACTATCGTGATTCCCGCGGCCGACGCCCGCACCCTGTTGGGGCACGACCTCAAGGACCGGGCACCGCAACAACTTCGCATCGTGGAAGATCTGCCCGCGGCCCTCGATGTCCTGGACGCCGAGCTGCTCGCGCGCACCCACGCAGCCGACGTCGCCAAGCACGACCCGCCCGCGCGCACACCGCAGCCGCGCAACGGAACCGTCCTGGTGATCGCGGCTCCCACCCTGGACACGGTCCCGCGTGCGCACACCATCCTCGAGAACGGTGCGCGCTACGGCCTGGCCGGGGTGTTCCTCGGCCCCTGGCGACCCGGCGGCACCGTCCGCGTCCGCGACGACGGCACCGTGGAGACGACCAGCCCCGCCCTGAGCGACGACCTGACCGGAGCCCGGCTGTTCACCCTGCCCGGCACCGACGCCCGTGACCTCCTCGCGCTGCTGCACGCGGCCGACCCCAGCGGCGACGGCCCGAGCCGCAACCCCGCCGGCGCAACCGACGACCCCGCCACGCCGCGGCCGAGCCGGGCTGGGAGCCCGGCGGCAACCGAGCAGAACATCTCCGAGCACGAGTTCGTCCCCGCAGCACCCGGTAACGAAACGGCGGCAGCGTCTGCCTTGGCGGACCTCGACGTCCCTGCCCGGCATCCGGTGGCGGTCCCCTCCAGCTCAGTGGACACCAGGGGGAGCGGGCCGTCCTTGCGGGGTACCGGCAATGACCTGCCCGGGCTCGCCACACCATCCGCGGTGCCCGACGACGCCACGACCGCGGGGCACCCGCCGGCATCCGGAAACCCGGCCACGCGGCTGCATCTGCAGGTACTCGGCCGACTTCACCTGACCCGCGCGGACCCCGAGCCCCGCGACCTCATCGGCGCCTTCGCGCCGCGGCAACGCGAGATCCTGGTCTACTTGGCGCTGCACCGCGCAGGCTGCCGCCGGGAGACCCTGACCGCCGCGCTCTGGCCGGACGCGCCGGGCGAACGCCCGTACAACAGCTTCCACGCCACCCTGTCCCAGCTGCGCCGCGGCCTTCGCCGAACCACCGAGGACAACACCCTCGACCTCACCGTCCTGCAGGACGGCCACTACGGGCTCGACCCGACGATCGTGACCGTCGACCTCTGGCAGCTGCAGGACGCGCTCACCACGAGCCGCCAGGGCTCGCCGACCGACGCGGTCGCGGCGCTGAACCGCGTCACCGAGCTGTACCGCGCAGACCTCGCCGAAGGCATCGCCGCGGACTGGATCGACGGCCCCCGCGAAGCGCTCCGGCGCGACGTACTCGACGCGCTGAGCACCCTGATCCGCCACGTCCGCGGCGACGACCCCGAGCGCGCACTCGCCCTCCTCGAACACGCCCGCCGGCTCGACCCCTACAACGAAGCGATCTACCGCGACCTCATGCGCGTCCAAGCGCGCCTCGGCCAGCACGACAGCATCCCGCGTACCTTGAGTATCCTCACCACCTCGTTGGCAGGACTCGACCAACGCCTGGACCCAGGCACTCTCAACCTCGCCGCGGCCCTGCAACAGTCAAACATCCAGAACCGGCAAGCCAGCTGAGCCACTATCAGCATCTTCGGCCGGTGTCGCGGAGATACGAATTCGGATCCGAAGTTGTCTGCCTGTCCAACTTCCTTTCTTCCTTCTCGTCTGGCTTCTCCTGCGGGATCCCTCTAGAGAGGAGTGGGCAGCCTCCCTCCTTGTCCCAGGTCAATCAGGCACCGTCGGTGCCGGCGCTCCCCCCGACTTCGTCGCCAGCAGGCACGTGAAGAGTCGGTGTGGGGGTGGTCGGCTGTCTCCTCTGTGATTCCGGGGTCATGTTGAGTGCGCAGGTCACCCTCTCGTGAGCACGGCACTCCATCGTCTGAAGCACTTCTTCCGCCTCCGTTCGGCGTGGTGCAGCTACCCGTCCCAACCGCCGGCGCCAGGTGTCCTTTGTGGACATAAATTGGAACCTGCTAAGCGCTGACAGTGAGAGGATCGACAGGCGCGTAAGCGCGCTAAGCCCCCTGGAACTGCTTAGGGCCCGGGTCTGGGCGGCTTAGCCTTAGCTTGCGCACGCCCTTAGCTCTGACGCTAAGCCCTTAGCCGTAGCTCGCGCCTGCTCACTGAGTCTGACTCCTGTCTCAACCACGGCCACCCCACCTCCTTGCTCATCCCTTGGGCGTCGTCGTTGCTCCATTTGGCTGACGGAAGCGCGATTCAAGCGCCTTGACCTGCAAGTTTTCAGATGTGACTTGGATCACGTACGGGGAATCTTGCAAATCCCCGTACGGGGTGGCAATGTATATGACGTACCGCTTGACGCGGAGCCGGTGAAGGACTCCCGCCGACGCGAAGAGCGGCGATTCGATTCAGTATTTGATCTTTGAGAACTGCATGCACACCGGGCCACCCCCTGGGCTTAGATCGCCGTTATTTGAACGGAAAACCGCTTGCTGGCCAAGATGGAGAGTGAATTCCTGCCGTGTCGCGCAACGCGATTAAAGTGCGTGACGTGGGGCGCTAGCTCTAGCTAGCCGCAAGGGAAGGGGTGTCATCACGGTGCACTTCATGCCGGATCATTGTCCGGTGCGAAGTGGAAACCCGCCGCGATGTCCGTTGTGTAGCGCGTAATCGCGCCTTGTGCAGTAAAGAAGCTTGATATCTCAATAGTGAGACAGCTCTCAGTGTTCCGTATTCGACCCAATGGAACGGATACGTACAAACGTTCGCGGGAATGCGTCCCGCTCATGGTTCATGCCGTCGACTTGTCCGGCTTGTGAGACCAGGCGTGAACGCTGAGAACGAAGTGCCCATCCCTGGTGAATGATTCACGTGTCGGCGGTGACAGCACCAACAGCGCAAATAGAAAGCCAAGCGGACCGTAAACACGGCTACTCCGTAGGTCTGGACAGGTGCGCGACGTGAGTAAGAGCCAGGCGCGTATTGGACACTCTAAACTATCGGCCGCCATTTGGCCGGGTGCCGCTGGCTAGGAAGCCTCTGCCTTATCAGGCTGCAGACCGGTTCAATTCCGGCAGCGAGCACAAAGTAAAAAGTCGCCAAGAAAAGCCGTGAGGAGATGATCTACGATGCTGGTCAAGCATTCAAGGCGAACAATAAGGAGCGGTTGCAAGAAATGTGGCAACAGGTCGCTTTACTGGGCTCATGACACGGAGCAGGGCGGCGACCATTGCGAGGACTGCGATACTTCCGGAAAGTGGGTGCTAATCGGCGCCGCCGGGACACTGCACAAGTGTGCTGGAGACGATGTCACCACCTCGGGTGCGGTGGAAGAAAAAGCACCCAACAAGCTTAGTGCCGTACCGGCCAACGAGCACGAGGAGAAAGCTGTGTCGACCCCTGTTCCTACCCTGTCTGCTCCTGCGGGTGACGCCTTCGCTGCATTTCAATCGCTGGTGGCGAGTCTTGCTCCGAAAGTTGATCGGGACGAGGTTGCCGCAATGATCAAATCCGAGATGGATAACATCATCGTGCCGACGCGTACTGTAGTGGAGCGAGCTTCCGGCGAGCGTAGGATCATTCCAAATTCTCACGAAAAGCTTGCTGACGTGACTACCGACCTGCTTGCGGGCGAGCATGTGCTGATGGTCGGCCCGGCGGGTACCGGTAAGAGTACCATTGCGGAGCAAGCGGCGGAAAGCATCGGCATTCCTTACTACTCAATCAGTCTTTCTCCAATGACTGCGGCCTCTCAAATTATCGGGTATATGCAGGCTGAGGGTGAGTACGTCAGGTCGCTTTTCCGGGAAGCGTTCGAGCACGGTGGAGTATTCCATTTCGACGAGTTCGACAACGGGCACCCAAGTGTCCTCGCGGTGATCAATGCAAGTTTGGCGAATGGCCACATGGCGTTCCCGGATCAAATGGTCAAACGTCACCCTGACTTTCGCTGTGTGGCGTCGGCCAACACCTATGGGCGCGGCCCGGACCGTGCGTACGTTGGACGCCAGCAAGTCGACGCGGCTACCCTTGACCGCTTTTCCATCGAAACAATAGGAGTAGATGAAGCCCTAGAGCAGTCGTTGTGCTTGGCTACTGGGATTGACAAGCAAAAAGCTCTCGAAGTCCTCGACTACGTCCGACGCTTGCGAAAAAACGCTGAAGAGAGCGCCATGACGGTTGTCATCTCGCCCCGTGCAAGCGTTGGCATGTGCCGCCTGCTTGCCGCTGGAAAAACCTGGGACGCGGCGGTTGAGTCCCGTGTGCATCGCGGCATGGGAGAAAAAGATTGGAACAAGCTCCGCGCCGCGTGCTGACGCTGGCCAGTTCGGTCAAGCTAAGTACCGCACTCTACGTCGATTATTCGGATTCTACCTTAAGAGGTGTAATCAATGCGTGTAAATCAGCTATCGAATGAAGTAGAATATGTATACGACTCGATTTCCGAAATGGCCGAGGTGGGGCTAAGTTATCTCGACGTGTTCCTGAAAGGTCGCAACTTTCGAGAGGACTGGCACGGAGTCAACTCCCGTGAAGAGGTGCGAAAACTTGCCTCTGAAGGTTGGATTAGTGAAGCCGAGGATGCCATGGAGATTGCGGCGGAATCGGTTGACCTAGTGGACCGCGAGCATGATCTTACAGGATTCCGCTCGATATGGGATGTTGCAGGTTGCGAGGTTGACGTGGGGAGATATCTTGCGAAAGAGCCAGAAAACATGATCAACTATGAGATTGTTCCAACCACGCGATCGGGTCGCGTAATCGTGCTCTGTGCTTCGGTTGCGTATAGTTCCGTCGTTTCCGTCGACAGTATCAAAAAGCGCGGCCATGGTATCGCAGCTTTGGCTTTCGCGCTGTCGAAACTCGGATTTTCTTCAGAGCTGTGGGCTGATGTGAGTATTAACAGTGAGGGAAAGAAGAGTCGTGAAGGAAAGTTTTCCGGGCGATTCCGAGTGCAGGTTAAGGGGTCGAATGATGCGGTAGATCCAGCGTTTATAATGTTCGCATTCTGTCACCCGGCGATGCTTCGTGCGCTAGTTTTGCCTGCAATGCACGAAATTCCATCGCGGTTTCATGGGCCGCTGGATATAGGACGTAAATACGGCCTACCTGCCGACCCTAAGGAAGACCTCCACGATGGGGCGATCTATCTTCCGTCTGTCCGTTCTGAGGTGGACGTTCCGAATGTTCAGGAAGCGTTACTCGGTTACCTGCGACTGCTGGGAATCTTGGAAGACTGAGAGGAAGTGTTCGCGCCGTGTCGGTGCTGTGTGGTCCTTGTCTGCATGGTTCCTTCACTGTGCATGCACCTCCTAAATTCTCGCTGTAGATGAAAGGAATTTCTTCGATGGTTAATGTGGTTCATGTAGCAACTTCTATCGCGGTAGAACTGGGCAAGGAATGGAGAGCAGAGCCCGGCTACATGGCTGACGCTAGTGACGCCTACCTTCAAGGACCGGAGGATATCCGAATCCGCATAGGCACGGACCATCACAAGAAGTCCGGGAACAACCGGCTGTTTCTGTCCGAAGCGGTCACAGGTGACTTGAGGCGCTTCGTCCGGAGTGGCCTCATGATCAGCGTGTCCCGGGATCGGACGAGTCGGGACGTCGCAGCTGAGCTCCGGCGGCGATTGCTTCCGAACGTAATGGAGGCGCTCGGAAAGGCGCGTGTCGACAAGGCGGAGAGTGACGCCCGAGACGCTGAACACGCCGCGATGCGTGAGACCATGTCGGTTGCTCTCGACGGCCGGACTCACAGCCATGATCAGAACAACGTTCACTTCGGTTCATACGGTGACGGCGTCAGCGGCTCTGTCGAGGTCCGGAAATTCGGCGGCGACGTGAAGTTTGAGGTGAAGGTGCCGAAAGCCCTTGCACCGGCAATGGCCGATACTGTCGCTGCGCTGAGCAAGTCAGACGTTCCGGCGCCGGTCGAACCGGCGGCGCGCCCTGATACCTCTCCTGAACCCGCCCCTCGTGAGCCGGAGTCACCGGACACTGCGGCGAAGGGGCAGAAGGGGAGGCGTAAGCGCCTGACGCCGGAGGAGCGTCAAGATCGGGTCGACGCGCTGACTGGCAAGCTTGAGGCGGGCATCGCCGAAATGGTAGACGGTGAGCGCTGGACGGCGTTCTTGCGTACCGCACAGGGCTTCGGGGCCAGCTGGAGCTTCAACAACCTCATGTTGATTACCTTGCAGGCTGCGGAGCGCGGATTCACCCCGTCGATGGTGAAGACCTTTGAAGCCTGGAAGAGGCTCGGGCGCCATCCCAAGACCGGCGAGAAGGCGCTCTACATCTTCGAGCCGATCAAGTACCGGCTGTCGGTGGAGGAGGCGCTGGAGGAAGGCCCGGGCGGTTTCGACAGCGACGGCAAGCCGCGCATGACGATTCGCGGCGTCCGGCCGTCCCCGCGATTCGACATCAGCCAGACCGAGGGGGAACAGGCCCCGGCAGGCGCGGGGGCGCAGGTCCTGGCCACCGACGAGGAGATTGCAGGTGCATGGGAAGCGGTTGCCGCTCAGATCCGGGCGACCGGATACAACGTGGTAGGTGGGCCACCCGGCCGAGTAGACAGTTACACGGATCCGGCCTCGCGCGAGGTGTGGGTGTGCGACACGTTGGACGATACGGCCGCCGCGCTCGCGGCACTCCACGAGCTGGCGCACATCCTGCTCAATCACGTCGACGACGCGAAAGAGTACCGACTACACCGCGGCCAGTTGGAGGCCCAGGCGCAGTCGGTGGCGCTACTCGCGGCCGGTGCCATTGGATTGGACACCGCGTCGTATGACCGAATTGACGTCGCCAGCTGGGCGCACGGCAACACCGACCTGTTTGCCGAAGCCGCCGAGCGGGTGACATCCACGGCTCACCAGATCATCCGTGCGGTACAGGAATCCAACTCGGACGAGTAGCGCCGTGCGTGCCGCACCAACAGAGCCACCTACGACACCGGAGCTAAGCCGTGCCGCTCACGGTCGCGTGCATCTCCGCCTGCTGATGCACGCGTGCCGTGGCCACACGGAACACGCGGCCACACAGAACACCAGGTATGGGAGGAACAACGATGGACGACACCAACTCATACGAGACGCCCGACGACGCCATTGACATCGTCGAGCTGGCCGAAAGCGCACTCCGAAAGGATTCCTACCCTGAGCTGAGCGAATTCTTCGAGTGGGTGACGCAGGCGCAGACCTCAGAATTGGAGATGCTCGTGGAGGTCGGGCCACCAGAGCCCCGGCCGCGCGACCGTCAGGACGTGGTCGGCTTCCGCCTGGCGGTGCCGGAACAGGTGGACGGGCACACGGTGGTCGAGGTTGCGTTCTGCACACCCGGAGGGCCCGGCTTCAACGCCTCCGCATTGGCCGTGACCCAGCAAGGCCTGGCGTACGCCACGCACCTGCTGCAGTACGACCAGCAACGCCGCCGCTGGTGTCTCGAGCACGGGCACTATGGCTTCACGAGCCTGCCGCCGGCCCAGTCCGACCTGATCAATCGGCACCAGCGCTCATCCAGGAGCGACGAGCCGCCGGCGAACACCAGAGACAACGCCAGCGAGCTGCAGGACGAGACCGGGCCGAAGCCGCAGCGGACGCGAGAGCAGATCGCAACGTGGGTTCGAGAGCACCCCGGCGGAACACCGACCGAGATCGCCGCCGGTCTCGGCCTCGGCGCTGACCGGGTCAAGCAGTCATGCCGGAGGATGGTGCGGGATGGACAGCTACGCAGCACGCCCGGCGGCGCCTACCACCCCGGACCGGCTAACGTGTCACCCGAAGTGGGCTGAACAGGGCGAACAACCGACGACCCGGCCAGCGTCACCACTTCGACGACCGACACGGCGACGGGGTCGCCGCAAGGACATGCGGCGACAGGGAAGCGCAGGTGATGACCCGGTGGAACCGCTGGAGCTGACGCCGGAGGTTCAGGCGGTCATCGAAGCATGCCGGGAGTTCATCGTCGGCGGGGGTGGCGCCTCGGTGGAGGCGCTGTACAGCGGGGACGAACTGCCGGAGCTGCAGTCCTCCGTCCGGGAACAGGTCGACCTGCTGCTCAGGCTCGCGCGGGCTGGCCAACTCGTCGGAGTCGAGACGGAGATGCCGACCGAGACCGGGGACTCCGACGACGATGCAGTCGTGCGATGCGCCCGCGCGGTAGCCCGGTGGAAGGCCAGCCGGGATATGCACAAGACCCTCCGAGCCCGGACGGCGCAAGTCAAGGACAACGAGCGAGAGAACCAGCAGGCCAGAGACGCGGCAGTCGCCGAGTTGTCTGCCGCTCGGCCGGACTGGGGCACACAACGAATGGGCAAGGCGGTCGGCCTCCCTGAGAAGACTCTTCGAGACATCTTGACGAAGTCCGTCGCTTCGAAGTGACGACGGTAGCCCTGGCGGTGCCGTCTATGACCAGCTACTCCCTGCTGCCCGTTCCTCGATACGCAGACAAACCACACAGCTAACGTCAGGCCAGTCGGTGACGAACCGGTCCGGACCGACGCAGGCTAGTGCCGATCTCGGCGAACGGCCCGGCCGACCTCGGTTCGACGCGCCTCACTGGCGCGGTGAATGTCCAGTTTGCAGGCAAAGGTCACGAAGACGATGCTGCGGAATTTCTCGGGTGTCATCGCGGCACGAATTGCCCAGTATCGCTGATCTTGATTCGAATGCATTTGCAATGCGTCTTTGATTCGTTCCCGTGTGGATCTGTGGATCGTCGATTTAAGTCCGAATGTATGCGGCGAATTTGAGAAATATTACTTCTGGTGAATACCTGCATTATGCCTGTTTGTAATGCCACTTGATAATAATGGAAAGGATTTGTTATGTACACGCCCAGTATTCCCGCCGTCGACGGCGAGGTGTACGTCGCGCTCGACGACGCCACGCAGGCGTTCCCGGCTGCTATCGACCATCAGCGGTGGAACGGCTTCGCCGTGCCTCGGTTCCGACGTCCGGTCGCTGAGGCTGTGGCCGCGTGTATCAACGCGATGCACGCGCAGGATCCCGACGAATGGCCAGACACCGCCAGCTTCGACGGCGAGGTGCTGACCGTTCTGGAGGCTGAAGGGCACCGGCCGGAACGGATCGAACCCGACGAGAACGGCCGCTATGCGATCGGCTACCGCCGATGGTGCTGGGAACTCACTGTGCCGACCCCTGGCCCGCGGGTCGATGCCGCGGCGCAGGCCGACTCTGCACGGCTTACACCGCAGGACGATGAAATCCTGGTCGCCATCGACAGCGTTGAGCCTGCCTTTCCCGCGCTGCCCTCAGCTGGCTGTGGGTGGAGCAAGGCCGGATGCCCACGCTTCCGACGTCCGGTCGCGGAGGCTGTCGTGGCCTGGATCAACGACAACTCCGATGGGTTCGACGACGCCTACTGGGACGGCGACAACGTCGTGCAGATCGATTATCAGTCGACCTGTGAGGACGGTTACCTGCCTGCCCGGATCTCCGCCGATGACGACGGCCGGTACTCCATCGGAGCCTCATTCGAATGGATGCGTAGGCCGATGTAACTCGGATCAGTAAACCTATGACGACAATCGGAAAATAGAAGGAAGAAATGTCATGTCGGAAGTGAAACTCACCAAACTGACCAAGGGCAACATTGCCGCGCTGAAAGAAACGATGACCAGCAAGCAGGCTGCCACTGTGCGACTCACCGCGACTACAGCCGTCTTCGAGATGAGCCCATTAGAAGCGTTGATGTTGGTGTGCTCTCTGCAGAGCCAGGCGGCGCAAGACCACGGATCCATGGGCCATCCGTACAAGTCACTCAGCGCCGTTCGCCGCAAGCTGGACGCACTCCACACCGCCGCCAACGCAGAGACGTTGACGGCGGCCCCGCGGCCCGTGCAGAAGCCACCGCTGGCGCTGGCCGAACTCCTTCGCATCGATAGTGACAAGTGAACGGCCCGAGCGCGAAGCCCTGCCAGTAAAGCGCACTCGCTCGCGGCCTCGGCTACTGGCAACTTCCAGCTCATGAACAGCAAAGCACGCATCCGGTGTGGGGACGGGCAAGCGAGGTCGTCCCCGCACCGGACCACACCCACTGCCCCGATAGGAAAGAGACTGATGAGTACTCCGGATTTCCTTATCTCGTGGACGTTCATGCAGTCCTTCGAGATGACACTGACCGTGGATGAAGCCCGGGAGTTGTTCGTGCCGGACCCGCTCGCGAAAGGCCGGATGGTGGCGCAGCTCTGGGAGGCCGCATGTTCCCGCCAGCAGGCCGCCACCGACGCAACAGCGCAGCAACTGCGGGAGATGCTGCACGAGAATCCCGAAGTCCTCAGTGAGCCTTTGTGCACGTTCGAACACGACGATGTTGATCACACACGACGGATCGACTCCATCGAGATCATCGGGTGATTGATCGTCTCACTGCAAGATCCGGACGGCACCCGCGTACTCGCTCAGGTCGACGGGCTGGACTCGGACCACGGTGCCGGATTCGTAGGCGTTGATCATCTGCCCGTTGCCGAGATAGATCCCGACGTGGTGGATGGTCTCAGGGCTGTAGAAGACGAGGTCTGCGGGATTCAGCACGGCCAGGCCAGCCGATCGGGGTATCCGGGTACCTACGTTGAATTGGCCTCCGCTTTGGTGGGGCAGGGAGATTCCGGCTTGAGCGTAGGCGAACAGGGTGAGGCCGCTGCAGTCGAAGCCGATCTTGGTGTAGTCGCCGTGTTGGTCGGCGACGCCGCCGTCGCGGATGCCGCGGCTGGGCCCGGTGGCGGTGCCGCCGCCCCAGGCGTAAGTGACGCCGAGTTGCGAGCGCGCCGCGTCGATGACGATCTTCGCCGGGCCGGTCACCGGAATAGGCGTGGCGTCGCTGGTGCTGCAGGTCGCGCCTTGCACGGCGCCGAGGATCTGGCGGGCGGTCTGCTCATTTGTCGCGTAGCGGTCGGGAAAGCCCGAGCGCTGCACGGTTTGGGCGGCTTCGGCGACGGGCATGGTCTGCCAGTTCGGCGACGCGAGCAGGTGCCGGTAGAACTGTTCGCTGCTGTAGGCGGGGTCCATGATCTGGGCGACGGTGCCCCAGCCTTGCGAGGGCCGCTGCTGGAACAGCCCGACGCTGTCCTGGTCGCCGTGGTCGAGGTTGTGCAGTTGGGACTCGGTGATCGCGGTGGTGATGGCGATGACCCAGCCCTGTTCGGGGACGTTCATGCGTTTGCCGACGGCGACGATCGTCGCGGCGTTGGTCATCTCCTGCGGGCCGTATCCGGCGGCCGAGGTCGCGGTCGCAACGGCGGGAGCGCAGTTCGCGCTCCCGCCGGAGCTGCCGAAGACGGCCTGGACGACGGCGATCGTGCCGCCGCCGATGAGCAGGATGAGCACGAACACTAACGAGGCCCCGGCCGCGGCGATCCTGCCCATCGCGCCTGTCACCTCCAGGGCTGTACGGGATCGGGCGGGGGCATCGGCGAGGGCGGCGCTAGGTCCTGGCGCTCGGCGGCCGGGTTGACGCCCGTTGGACGCTGCCCGCTGCCCGGCGCCGAAGAGCGCAGTTCAGGCCAGCGCGCGGGCAAATCGACGAGTGTCACCCGCCCGGCGGCGCCGGGTTCGTCGACCCGTCGCCAGCGGGGCGCGGTCATGTCGAGTGGGTCGGCGGCGGCGTCGCCGCTGGTGGTCGCCACCGGTACCCGGGCAGGCCGGTCGAGTCCGCGCAGCGCTTCGGCCAATGCCCGGCGGGCGTTGGATTCGCGGGCGGCGCTGGGCAGCCAGATCAGCACGGGGGTGGTGATGCCGGTGGTGCCGGCCAGGCGTTCGTAGCGGGCCAGCTTGCCGGCCAGGCGGGACAGTTGGCTCGGTGCCGAAGTCGAACTCGATGAACCACTCGACGTCCCGCCCTGCCTCGCGCCAGCGGCCGTAGCCGTCCGGGGTGACGATGTCGCCCCAGTGCCGCCCGCACCGGGCCGCCGACCACCAGGCCATCAGCTGTCCAGCGGCGCCGGGCTGGCGTGCCTGGTGGACCAGGGTGGTGAACAGGCCGTTGCAGCCGACGGTGTGCGCGAGCTGCAGGGAGAAGGCGCGGCCGATCTCGCGTTCGCGGCGGTAGCCGAGCTCCTTGGGGTCGATGCCGTCTTCGCGGGCGAGCGCGACGGCTCCGGCGGTGTCGAGGACGTAGTACATCGGGTGTGAGCCGCGGTCGCGGTGCGGCTGGAACCGGTGCACCACGCCCCATTGGTAGAGGTTGCGCAGGCGCAGGTTCGCGGCGCGGCGGCCGGTGAAGGCGATGTCGATGATCTGGGTGCTGGTGAGCACGTGGTGCTCGAACAGCATCCGGCACAGCCACCGGTCGCGGTCGGTGAGATGCCGGGCCAGCCACGCATGGTGCTCGGCGGAGTTGAGCACACGCTGCACCGGGCGTTCCGGCCGGTGGGTGCGCAACTGGCGCTGCGGGGTGGGATTGCTGACCACGATGACGGATACCTCCAAGGAAATGAGCGGAATTGCATTGGTGCAGCATTGGATAAGATGAAGAAGTCGCTGTACTTGCTGGCCAGGCTGACATGACAAGCGTGCACCTTAGCCGGACACCGGAATGCTGGAATCATTCACAGAACATCGACCCTTTATCAGTCGTTATTTCAGTGGCGTTGAGATGACGATCAGGTCATACTGTCCGTGTGGAAGAACAGCAGGCGGTGCCGCCGGAATGGGATGATCTACGTGACGACTCGCCACCCGGCGACTGGCGGGACCTTCAGAGGCCTCAGTTCGGTGAGCAGCTACGTGAGTGGTCGGACATCCTCAATGACATCTACTGGCGACCTAGCGAGGACGGACGCGGCGAGCCTGGCGGCTTTGACACGTCCGCCATGCAACGGCTTCGCGGTCTGATCATGGCCCAAGCGGCTGAAACCGAGGCCGTGCTCGGCTGCATCCTGCGCAAGCTGGATCCACTGGCAAAACCTGGGAAAATGATGGCTGGTGCACTGCTGAAGAAAATTTGGGACAAGCTTTCGAACCATAACAAGGTCGCTTGGCAGTCACACGTACGCCAGATACGCAAAGCTCAGAAGAGACGTAACCATGCTGTCCACAACAGAGTGGACACTGGCTACACCTGGGCTGAGTACGCCACCGGTGGTGGCGAATGGATGCCGGTCATCACCACGATGGGCAACGAATCGTGTGACGAGCGGGAGTTGAGTCACGATCTGGCGCTGCAGCAGTCATCCACGGTGTTCGCGATCGAGATGCTCCATGGGTTGTCGTGTTCCAACCACGATCCAGCTGATCGTTGCCCTGACTGGTGGGAGTAACGGATATCGACATGGTGTGAGTGGGACGGTGGCCCAGTTCGGGCGCGGGTCGGCGCTGCGAGGCCGCAGCACCGGACCGGTTTGCTCGGTTCGCCGACCGCAATCCAGTGGCGGGGCTTCGGTGAAGCCGCGAGGGCGAGCTACCGCTGGCAGTCGGAGCAACCGTACGGCGTCGGCGCGCTTCCTGAAGGCGTCGACGATCACGCCGAGGCCGCCATGGTCGGGCTTAGCATCGCGCTCATGCCAAGGACAGGCGAGGTCAGAGAATAATGCAGTGTTGGAATACCGTCCCTTCACCAGTCCGGGCCGGGTGAGAAGGTGCTTGCGGGCAAAGGAAAAGCGCGTGGTGGTGTCACGCTGCGCGGCGGGGGTCGAACGCCGCCGGCTGGACGTGCTCTACGGGCTCCGGCGCGGACGGCGGATCGGTGTTGACTAGTGCGAGGTGCCGGATCTTCTTGCTGCGCCCAGGAATCGCGGGCGGGAGCTTCTCCGTGACCGCGGTGAACGGGGGTGCTTCCTCGCCGTCGAGCACGAGCCGTGCGGCGATGTGGTAGCGGCCGAGGTTGGCGAGGTCGTGTTCGGAGATCCGGGGCGCGGTGTGCCGGGCGAGGTCACGTGCGTCTTCGGGTGAGGCCGCGAAGATGTTCTTCGAGCGGGCGTTGGTGGAGATGGCTTCTTTCAGAGGTGCCGGTAGCTGGAGCAGGAATTGGTGCGCGAGGATCAGCGCCAGCCGGTAGCCGCGGGATTCGGGCAGCATGTCCTCCAGCGGGTAGGCGAGGTTGAGGAAGTTGTGGCATTCGTCGATGTACAACGCCGCGTCGCGGCGGTCGCGCGGTGGTATCTGGGCTCGCTGCATGGCGGCCTGCCAGGTGCGGGCGACGATGATCGACCCGATCAGCCGGGCGGTGTCCGTGCCGAGCGTGCCCTTGTTCAGGCGTACCAGGCAGATCCCGCCGTCGAGGACCGCGCTCATGTCCACGGTGGACTCGCCGCCGGCGAGGGAGGCCCGCACGAACGGGCGGAGCAGCAGCCCGCGGAGTTTGTTCATCAAGGGTGCGACGACCTGGGCCCGGCTGGCGTCGGACAGGTCGTCGTACCAAGTCCAGAAGCCGGTGAGGATGTCGTCGGAGACCTGTTCGAGTGCGCGGTGCCGGAACGCGGGGACGGTGAGGAGTTTCGGCAGATCGGTCAGGACGGGTGTACCGGGAAGCGCGCGCAGGGTGAGGAGCCCGGAGCGGAGGATGTCCTCGGTGCGGGGCCCCCAGCTGGAGGCGTAGATGCGGGAGAAGATCGACACGAGGTTGTCCACGGCACGGGCGGTGTCGGCGCCGCCGAGCGGGTTGAGCACCGGTGGGCGGGACCGGCTGTCGGCGTCGAAGAGCACGACCTTCTCCCCGAGCCGTACCGGCAGGCGCATCAGGACGTCGGCGACCAGGTCACCCTTCGGGTCGATGACGACGAGGCCGCGGCCGGCGTCGGCGTCGTCGAGGATCATCCGGGCCATCAGCTCGGACTTGCCTGACCCGGTCGCGCCGATGATGTGCAGGTGGTGGCGGGCGTCGGCCACGCGCAGCCCGACCGGGCGGGAGTGGCCGGAGTCGGTGATCCCGATCGGCTTGACCCCGGGGCCTTCGGTGGCGATGCCCGGCGGCGGCGGTACCGCTTTCGCCCCGGCACGCTGGAGCCCGGGCACCGCTTCGTCGGTCGGGACGTGCGCGAGCGCGGCCAGTTCCGGGATCGAGAGCAGGTCACCGGAGCCGAGCCGCCGCTCGGCCACGGCCTGCACGGGGTGGGACAGGCGGGCGCGGCGGTAGTAGTTGTGCTCGGTGTAGGCCGCGAACGTGCTGGCGATGGCGTGGCCGCGTCCGCGCAGGTGCTCGCGCACCGGACCTCTTTCCGTGCTGGTCGCGTGCTCGGGGACGAGGGTGGCCACGGCGTAGCGGATGCGGGTTTCGTACTGGGAGCCACGCTGTTTGGCCACGATGACCCGGTCCTGCGCCGAGGTTTCGAGCGAGGTCTGGTGATCGACGACCTGCTTCGTCGCTGTGGCGCGGGGTGTGCGGGAGCCGGTGTGCGGGGTGAGCAGGTCCAGCACCCGCCCGGCCGGCGTCGCGGAGCGGCCAGCGCGGACTCGGCGGGCCGCCCGCCGCGCGGTCCCGACGCGGGCGCCGGTGACCGGGCGGGCGAGGATCTGCACGACGGCCCGTTCGTGGGTGGCGAGCCCGACCGGGGCGCCGAGCAGCGCCCGGACCGGGTCGACCGGAAAGCCGGATCGGATCGGCAGGGCTTCGGTGCGGGCCAGGCGCAGCTCGCCGCCCACGGCCTCGACCGACTTCCCCGGCGGGTGGGACAGCGGGATCGGTGGTCTGGCCGGGGTGGTCCGGGTACGCGCGCCGGGCCAGGCGGCCTCGATTGCGCGCTCGGCCATCCCGGGCGGCACCACACCCGGCAGCCACAGCCGCAACGCGACTCCGGCGTGGGAGAACACGTACTCCCACACGACGTGCGGCTGACCGTGTATCCGGCGCTTCCACCCGGACCGCAGCAGCCCGACCAAATTGGAGTACAAGGCCGCCGCACCGTCCGGATCGACCGCGGGCGGGGCGAGCACCGTCACCACCCGGGCGTCGGCGGCCATCCGGTCATGGCACCGGCGCGCCCACCACCGGCGCCCCACGGCGAGACCGGTCACCACGAGCACCAGGACCGGGCCGGCGACCGGGCCCCAGGACACCGCGACGTCCCGCAGCGCCGTGACCACCGCGCGCACCGCGCCAGCGGGATCGCGCAGGTAGTCCTGCACCGGCGAGGCGAGCATCCCCGCCTGCGCGACGACAGACTGAGCAGGAAACATCAAGAACCTCTTCTCGCGCAGGGAAAGTCCGAAGGAGGCTGCGGGTTCAGGCAGCGTCGCGCTCGGCGTCGTCCGGTCCCGGACGGCTTCCGGGCGCAGGGGCCGAGGTGGGCCGGTCGCCGGGCACGAGCCGGAGGTGACTGCGCCGCGTGCGTGCCCGTTTGGCGTCGATCTCGGCTTGCCATTCGGAGAGCCGCCGCTCGCCCATGCGCTTGAGGAACTGCGGGATGCGGTTTGCCGTCACCCCGACCAGCCGGGGGCCGAGCACTGCCAGCAGGTCGGAGGCTTCCTGCGAGGACCACCCGGCCGCGGCGATCGCGTCGGCATCGGGGAACACGTCGGCGACCCGGTCCCGATCAGGGTCGATGGCGGAGTCCTCGCGACCGCCGTAGCTGTAGACCCACAGGAAGTTCCCGGGCGGGTCGGGCTCGATCAACCGCTTGAACCGGCGGACTTCCTTGGTATAGGCGTAAAACGTCGCCTGTGGGCTCGCTTTCATCACGCGGCGCCACGCCAGGGTGTAGGCATCAGAGAAAAAATCCCCGGCGTCATGCACTCGGATGAATGTCCCGGCGAAGCGGGGCGCCGACAACTCGCTGATCATGGCGGCTTCCCACCCGGGCAGGTCGTCCAGAACATACGCGAGATTGGCGGTGTGCTTCGCTTTCACCGCGGGGAAGAGGTAGGTTCCGTTGCGGGCGTAGCAGATTCGGGCGCACGCCGAGGCTGCGGGACAGGTCACCTGTGTCCGGCCGTCGGGCAGCCGGGCGGCCAGCGCGGGCAGCGTCCAGTTCCAGACACCGATTGCGCGCATTTCCCGGTTCTGCGTCAGCAACCGGCCCGGCCGCGCCGGAACTCCGGAGACGGTGGTGGAAGAAGACATACCTCACCTCATGAAACGAAAGTCGGGAAACAAAGAGAGAGCAGAAACGGTTGTGGCTGAGGCAATCCACAGTTGCGCTAGGCGGCACGGTCGAGGTCGACGTGATCGTCCGCGTCCGCATCAAGACCTGGCCCGGCGTCCTCGATGCCGAGGTCGACGAATCCGCTGTCGTCCGTGCTACCTTCGAGATCTGCGTACTGAGCCAGCTCGGCCGGATCTGTGGTGATCAAGGCATCTTCCTGCGGTGAAGCCAAAGCTTGAAACGCGACCCGCTGGGTGCCGGTGCTCAGGAGACC
>NZ_FOEF01000018.1 GCF_900110575.1 Amycolatopsis saalfeldensis | reverse complement strand
CAAGGGCGAGGTCGACGGCGACCGGCAGTCCGCCGGTCAGGTGCCAGACCTGCCACACCTGCCCGTTGGTCAGGATCATCCACTCGACCCCTTCGTTGACGGCGTACATCTGCACCTGCCGCAACTGCCGGATTCCGAGCTTCTGCGTACACCGCTTGACCTCGATGAACGCGACCATCTGACGGTCGATCCGGACGCCGTAATCGGCGAACTCACCCTTGACCTGATACTCCGTGGTCAGGTCCTCGTACTTGTCAAAACCGAGACCCTCACAAAGGAAATCGGTGACCAGCAGCCGGGTGTCGCCTTCGTTGGCGTCTCGTTCGACGAGGTCGGCGAGCGGGCGGGAAAACCTCCGGACCGCCGTCCTTGCGCGTTCTCTGGCTGCCGTTTCCCACTTTGGCAACGGTCGAGGTTCCACACCGGTCGGCTTCGCAGCCGTCACCTTCTCCGGCGGCATCGGATCGGGTTCGATCAATAACCCTGAAGCCGGGGCGAAATCAGCGTCATCCGCCATTTCCAGGACCTCCCGCGACCGGATGTTACTTACAGAACATCAGGTCGCGTTCAGTCGAGCGCGTGTTACGGAATACGGTCCAGGAAATTCTGTATACCGTTTCCCAGATCACCAGGAAAAGATGTTATTAATTGACAATTTATGCGGTAAATGAATCACAAGAATCATGAGTGACCCGAAAGTTCCACCCGCCGAATACCGGTTAGCCCTCGACGAGCTCCCATTCCGCGCCCGGGGCCTCGCGGTCGAAAACCTGGCCCGGCGCGGCCTGCAGGACGGTCACGACATCCGGGTACAGCCGCACGACGTGTTCCAGTTCCATGCCCTCGACTTCGAAGTCCTCGGCTTCCGGGACCTCGAAGCCGACGAACAGCCAGGTGCCGTCCGCCTCCCGGACCACCTGGCGGACGGCGCGAGGCGGCGCGTCCGGTCCCGTGCCGACCTCGGCGAGGCCGGTGCTGAGCTGCACCTCTTCGAGCGGTGAGCCGGGGTGTTGCCAGGCGGCGACGCGCGTTTCGCGGATCGCGACGTCCTCGGCTTCGTCGTCGGAGTCCGCGACGGAGCTGAGCAGCCAGGTGGCCCGGTCCGGGTCCCAGTCCGCGGCCATGCCCGGCGGCAGGTCGGCCAGCGCCTTGAGCTGCGGGATCCGCTCGACGGCCTCGCGCAGGCGCAGGGCGCCGAACTGCTCGCGGTTGACGTCCATGTCCTCGTCGAACTCGGCGCCGTCGCTGATGAACCAGTCGTCGTCATCGTCGAGGACGACGAACGCCAGCTGGCCGGCGTCCTCGAGCAGCGTGTGCGCGAAGATCACCGGAGACTCCGGATCCTGTCGCAGCGGCCATTCGGTCGACATGCTCACTCCCCGCGTAGTTCCGGTGTGTGCGCACATCCCACCAGACCCGCGACCCGGCCGCGTGCCCCGCCTCACCCAACGGCTCGCGGCACCGAATCACCGCACGTCAGGAGGTAATTCGACGCCGGTTGGATTACTGTCTTGGGCATGGTGCTGCCAGAACGTCTTGCCCGCTTCAACCGCGTGGTGACGAACCGGATCTCGGGGCCGTTTGTCGGGTGGCTGCCCGGCTTCGGGCTGCTCGTGCACAAAGGGCGCCGCTCCGGCAAGGAGTTCCGGACGCCGCTGAACGTGTTCCGCACCGAAGACGGCTTCGCCGTGGCGCTGACCTACGGCCCCGGCGCCGACTGGGTCAAGAACGTGCTGGCCGCGGGCGGCGCGGAGATCATCACGCGGCACCGGAAATACCGCGTCACCAAGCCGGAACTCGTGCATGATGAGTCCCGCCGGTCGATGCCGACTCCGGTCCGGCAGTTCCTCGGCCTGCTCGACGTTCAGGATTTCCTGCTGGTCAAGCGGGAGTGAGGGGGAGCGGATGCTCACCGGGGAGCTGGTCCGGCTGCGCGCGCTGGAGCCGTCGGACGCCGAGTCGTTGTACCGCTGGGTCAACGACTGGGAGCTCGGCCAGTGGATGACCAACAGCCATCCGCGCTCGCTCGACCAGATCCGCAAACGCTGCGAGGACCGCAAGGTCAACACCTACGAACTCGTGGTGCTGGGCATCGAGAAGATCGCCGACGGCAAGCTGCTCGGCGTTGTCGACCTGCGTGACGCCGAGCCCGAGCAGGGCCGCGCCGAGGTCGACATCTACATCGGCGACCGGGACCACTGGGACGGCGGCTACGGCACCGAAGCGCTGCGACTGATGTGCAACTACGGCTTCGCGATGATGCGCCTGCACCTGATCGCGCTGTGGGTGGTCGCGGAGAACGAACGCGCCCGCCACGTCTACCGCAAGCTCGGCTTCGTCGAGGACGGCCGGCACCGCGAGTGCTTCCGCGGCCAGGACGGCAAATACCACGACATGTACCTGATGAGCCTGCTCGAAGGGGAGCTCAAGTGAGCACTCGAGCTCAGCTGACCAGCCGGCGCGGGGCCTTCCGCCGCCAGGACTCCGTCAGCAGCTCCCGCAGCTGCTGCCCGTCCACCCGGTCCAGGTCGACCAGGATCGAGCCGTGCCCGTCGTAGTGCGGGGTCGTGAAGAACGCCGGATCGCCCGCAGCGAGCAGCGCGGCCTTCTCGTCGAGGCCGCAGAACAGGACGAGCCCGCCCTCGGCCTCCGTCCGCAGCCGCGCGAATCCCTTGCCCGCCACCTTCAACGCGGGTGTGCGGTACCAGGTGGACTCCTCGGTCTCCGGCAGCTCCGCCCCGAGCGCCACCACTTCTTCCCAGGTCGCCATGGCTCCATCGTCGCCGACCGCGCCGCGGTTGTCTTGGACAAACGGGAGCCCCGCCTCGGGCGTGCCGAGGCGGGGCTCCCGTGAATCGCGAAACTACGGCGTGACCGTGATCCGGTCCGCCGGCGGCGGCGCGACGCCCGGGTGCGCGCCGAGGTAGGCGATCAGCGCGTCCAGGTCGACGGGGCCGCCCGCCAGGTCGGTGCCCTTGGTGAACTCGGTGAACCCGTCACCGCCGGCGGCGAGGAAGTTGTTCACCGACACGCGGAACGTCGCGGCCGGGTCCACCGGCGTGCCGTTCACGGTGAGGTTCGAGATGCGCGAGCCGACCGGCGCCGACGCCGAGTACGTGTAGTGCAGCGTGCTCGAGATCTGCAGGATCTTGGTCCCACCCGGCTGACCCCACTGCTGCTCCAGCACGTTCTTCAGGTTCGCGCCGGTGAGCGTGATCGTCTGCATGATGTTCGCGAACGGCTGCACGGTGAACGCCTCGCCGTAGGTGACCACGCCGTCGCCCTCGCCGTTCGGCGACGACGCGTAGTTCAGGTCCGCGCGGATGCCGCCGGGGTTGGTGATGGCGATCTGCGCGTTGTTGGCTTTGGTGCCTTCGAGCTGCGCGTCGGCGATGACGTCGCCGAGCGTCGACTCGCCCGAAGCCGCGCCGGCCGCCTTGAGGTCCGCGGTGATGGTGCCGACCTGCTTGTTCGCGATCGGGGCGGACTTGGTCTTGGCCTCGTCGACGAGCTTGGCCACGGCCGGGTCCGGCGTGACGTCACGGGTGACGATCTCGTTGTGCGCCTTGCTCTGCGACCGCACGACGTCGCGGGTGCGCAGGTCGATCTTCACGTCGAGGACGGACAGCAGCCGCCCGAACGACGCGCCCTGCAGCACCGCGCGCGGCTGGCCGGCGGGGTCGTTGATCACGCAGTTGTACTGCTGGTGGCTGTGCCCGGTGAAGATGGCGTCGACCTTGGGGCTGACGTTCTTCGCGATGGTCGCGGCGGGGCCGTCCGCCTGGAGCTTGCAGTCGTTCGGCCCGGAGTTGACCTCGGTGCTGTCGCCCTGGTGCAGGAGTACGACCTGGGCCTTGATGCCGAGCGCGTCGAGCAGGTTCGCGGTGCGGTTGATGGCCTGCACCTCGTCGCCGAACTTCAGGCCCTTGATGGCCTCCGGCGTGACGACGGTGGGCAGGTCCTTCAGCGTGGCGCCGATGACCCCGATCGGCACGCCGCCGGAGAACTGGACGGTGAACGGCAGCAGCGCGGGCAGGCCGTTGGTGAAGTACACATTGGACCCGAGGAACGGGAACTTCGCGCCGTCGAAGGAACTGCGGAACTGGCAGCCGTCGGTCTTGTTGCAGCCGCCGAACTGCATGCGCAGCAGTTCCTGGTAGCCCTCGTCGAACTCGTGGTTGCCCACCACGGACGCCTTGACGCCGAGCATGTTGAGGAAGTCGATGGTCGGCTCGTCGTGGAACAGCGCGGACACCACCGGCGACGCGCCGACGTTGTCACCCGCGGAAAGCACCATCGAGTTGCGGACCTGCGACTGCAGCTGCTTCACGTGCGTCGCCAGGTACGCGGCGCCACCCGCGTCCACAGTGGAGCCATCCGACTGCGTCACGCGGCCGCTCGAACCGGCGGGCGGCTCGAGGTTTCCGTGCAGGTCGTTGAACGTGATGATCCGGACGTCCGTGGTCTGGGCCGCCGACGCGGGTGCGCTCGTGACGGCCACCGTCGCCAGTGCGGCCGCGGCGGTGACCGCGAGCCGGGTGAAGAGCCTCATGTTTCCTCCGGTTTCGCGCCCGATGTCCCCTAAACGGGCGCACGGCGTCGCAGTCTGCCCAAAGAGGAGGGTCGTCACCAGAGGAAAAGGGAGGGCGATAGGGAAATGTCACCCGGCGTTGGCGCTGCCGTCGAGCAGCACGCGCGCGACGACGTCCGGCGCGTCGCTCATGGGCACGTGCCCGCAACCGCGCAGCGTGATCAGGCGAGACTGGGGAGCGACGGCCTTGAGCGCTTCCGCTTTGGGGCGCGCGAGCACGCGGTCGCGCTCGGCCCACGCGATGGTGACCGGGACGTCGTCGCGGACCGGCCCGGTGAAGTGGAAACCGCCCTTGGCCTGGGCGAGTGTCGGCAGGAACCCTTCGGCGCGGCCGAGCGCGCGGACGTCGTCGACAACCACTTGCGGCGTGAGCACCGCGGGGTTGGCGTAGATCAAACCGGTGAGCGCCTTCCGGCCCGCGGCCGTGGTGGCGAGCTGTCGGACGCGCCGCTCGGGTGTGTGCCGCGCAAGCGTGTGCAGGGTGCGCAGGACGGTCAGCGCGTAGTGCTGCTGCCACGCCGTCCACAACCCGGCGGGCGACAGCGCGGTCACGCTGCGCACCAGCCCGGCCTCCCCGAGCGCGAGGGACAGCAGCCCGCCGAGCGAATTCCCCGCGACGTGCGGCTTTTCGATCCCGAGCCGCCGGAACAGCCGCGCGAACGTCTCGAGCGCCGGCTCGATCCCGTACGCCCCATCCCGATGCGGCGACTCCCCGAACCCGGGCAGGTCAACCGCGATCACGTCCCGGTGCGGCGCCAGCAACGGCACGACGGGATCCCACGCCTGCCGCCGATGCCCGACCCCGTGGATCAGCACCAACGGCGCGCCTTCGCCAACCCGCGTGTAGACGACGTCGTCCATGATCCCGAGCGTAAGTGCTGGTGGCGGGGATTTCTAGTACTTCGGGTAACAGTTACTCATGCGTCCACCTGACGGCGGGTCACCTCTTTGCTTCCGAGTTGTCCACAGCCTGGGCCTCATTGTGGACAACTCGACCTTGCGACGTCCGGGCACAGGGTGCGCTTGTTGCGTGGGGATCGGCTGTTGAGCGGGAGTTGGCTAGTCGGGCGGAGTCGCGTGGAGCTGGGACGGCGGGCGGAACGGGTTGTGGAGCGAGGCTGAGGCGGCGCGTGGCGGGGTTGTCGCGGAGGTGCGGTCGGCGGCAGTGCGGTGGCACTGAGCTGGGGTGGCGCGCCAGCGCGGCAGGCAGTGCGACAGCCGGAACCGGCGTCGCGAGACACGAGGAAGGCGCGCCTGACCAAGAGCGAGGCGCCAAGCAACGAGGCGCGGCAAGGTGGCAGCACCACAAGCGATGGAGGCGGCCCGCCGACAGCTCACGGCAACGCAACAGCTCGGCACGACCGAGGTGCGACCGTCCGACCGCGACAGTTCGGCGCAACCGACCGGAGCACTCCAACGGCCGGTCCAACAGAAGCCCAGGACAAAAGCACCACCACCGACCAACCCCTGCCCCATGAACACGGCGGCCACAGCCGTAACACCCGCCCCAGCCGAACCGATGACCCGGACGCCGCATCGCGAAAACGCACCCGGGGGAACAGATGGAACTGCAGATCGTCCTGCTCGTGATCGTGGTTGTCGGGATCCTGGTGGGCGGGACGGTCTTCAGTGCGTGGCGGGCCGAGCGGGCCGAAGACCGGGAGCGCGACCGCGAGGAAGAGCCTGGCCGATCGGCTTAACGCCGCCTCGGCCAGATGGCCGACCCCCGGCAAAAGCGCCCGGCTCTTCGACCGAAGTGACCGGGCCCCAAGATCCATAACGTTCAAGCCATGACGAACGCACAGGTCACGGCCCTGCAGTACGGCCTCATCGGTTTCCTCGCGGTGTGGGCGACGGTCCTCGTCCCGCAGCTGGTGCTGCAGTTCGCCCGCTACGGGCGACCGCGGGTGCGCGGGCTGGTGACCACGGCCGCCGTCGTGTTCTACGCGTGCATGGCGCTCGCCGTCGTGTTCCTGCCGCTGCCCGGGCCGCACAGCCGGCGGCTCGAGCAGACCGTGCAGTTGCGGCCGTTCCAGTGGATCAGCGACATCCACAGTGAGCTGCTCAAGCACGGCCTGTCGGCGTCGCACTGGTTCACCACGCAGACCTTCCAGCAGGTCGCGCTGAACGTGCTGCTGTTCGTGCCGCTGGGGGTGTTCGCGCGGATCCTGTGGCGCCGCGGGCTGGTCGGGACGCTGGCGATCGGCGCCGCGGCCTCACTCGCCATCGAGATCACGCAGCTCACCGCGAATTTCGGCACCGCGCCGTTCGTCTACCGCATTTTCGACGTCGACGACATCATGACCAACACGTTCGGCGCCGGCGTCGGCTGGCTCTTCGCGGCCCTGCTGCTCGCCCTGCGCGCCGTTCCTTCAGCGGTCCACGCGCAGACGGCCCGGCGCGAGCGGGTCGACCTCGCCCAGGCGCGCTAAGCGGGCCTTGCGCCGCAGCGCCGCCCGCTTGGCGGCGCGCCGGTCCTCCAGGACCACGATCAGCGCGGCGACGGCGATGACCAGGGCCACCAGCCCGAGAACGAGCGAAACCGGCACGTGGCCTCCGCTCCGACGTCGTTGTGCGAGAGATCACACAGGCTACCTAGCCTGGTGGCGGCTTCGCTACCCCGTGTGCGGAGAACCAGTCCCGGTCAGCGGTCACCCACCGGTCGAAGATCAGATCGGCCGAGGTCAGGACCTCGCCGAGCGCTTCGGAAGACAGCCGGCGGCAGGTGAATTCCTGCCGCCAAGCCTCACCGCCGACGCGGTACCGGACGGCCGCGGACAGCAAGTCACCGTCGCGGGCGACGTCCTCCAGGGCGACGGCCACGTCGCCGGGCCGTGGCCAGCAGTGCCCGCGCCTGCGCCGGGTCAGGGGTGTTGAGCAGGTGGCTGCCGAGCAGCACGACGTCGAACCGCCGACCCAGCCGCAGGTCGCCGATCCGCGCGCAGACCGTCTCGGCCCCGCGCACGTGCGCGAGCATCTCCGGTGAGTCGTCCACCGCGACGACCCGGTGGCCCAGCGCCACCGGCGGGACCTCCACCGGGCAACCGTCGGCCGTGACACCCATGGCGCCCAGCGTGCCGGAGACTGGGCGGATGAGCACCCGGCCGACGAAGGAGCAGCTCGCCGCCGCGTATGGCACGACCGTGCCGGACGTGCTGGCGCCCGGTCTCGACGTGCTGTTCTGCGGCATCAACCCGAGCCTCTACTCCGCCGTGCTCGGCGTGCACTTCGCACGGCCCGGCAACCGGTTCTGGCCCGCTCTGCACCGCAGCGGCTTCACACCGCGGCAGTTCGACCCGAGCGAACAGCACGAACTCCTCGCGCTGAAGCTCGGCGTCACCAACGTCGTGGACCGGGCCACCGCGCGGGCGGACGAGCTGGACGACGACGAGTTGCGCGACGGCGGCCAGGCCCTCGTCGCGAAGGTCCGGCAGGCGAAACCGCGCTGGCTGGCCGTACTGGGCATCACGGCTTATCGCCTCGCGTTCGGCGAGTCGAAGGCCCGGGTCGGGCCTCAAGCAGGCATGATCGGGGCGACGAACGTGTGGGCACTGCCCAACCCGAGCGGCCTCAACGCCCATTGGACGCCTGCCGGACTGGCCGAGGAGTTTGCCGCGCTCCGTGCACAGCTTGTTACCGAGCGTCCATCCAACGGGTTACACCCTCAGTAGCAGTCGGTCGAACGACCTCGTCCTGAGGTCGTCGAATAGCCCCTGATCACAGCCGCTTTTCTACGGAGAGTTTGCTGCGACCGGCCGATACGGCCATGAGGGGGAAACCGCGTCACGAGACGCCTACGGGGTACTCGAATCAGAGACAAGGTGTCGTTCCCGTCCGGTCCCAGCAGGGGAGACCGGGTGGTGCCGGACGGCGCGCCGGGGGGCGTGCCACACAGTCCGGCTACCCGGGGACGACCTGGAGTACGGAGGCCCGAGATGCGCGGCATCGAGCCCCACCGACCGACCGCCATGCCGGGGCAGCCCGGCGCGAGCCGCAGCCTCGGGGTCGCCGTGGTCGATCCCGTTCCGATCTTCCGCGAGGGCCTGGCCGCGATGGTGCACCGCAGCCCCGGCCTGCACTGGGCGGGCCAGGCGGCGAGCCACCACTCCGCGCTCCAGCTGTGCGAGCAGGTGCGCCCCGACGTCGTCATCCTCGACTCGGCGCTGGACCCCAACTGCCACCTCACCAAGCTGCTGGCCTCGGGCGATCCGGCGTTGCTGCTGGTCGTGCTGGTCCGCGACGCCAACCGGACGCAGCAGTACCTGGCGACCGCGATCGGCGCGGGCGCGCACGCGATCGTGCCGCGCTCGGTGGACCCGCGCCGGCTCGCGGAGGCCATCCGGCGCGCGCACTCCGACCGTCGTTACATCGACCCGACGCTGGCGGCGCTCACCGCCAGACCGAAACGCCAGCCGTCGCCCAGAGCGGCGCCGGCCG
Source organism: Amycolatopsis saalfeldensis (assembly GCF_900110575.1). GTDB lineage: Bacteria > Actinomycetota > Actinomycetes > Mycobacteriales > Pseudonocardiaceae > Amycolatopsis > Amycolatopsis saalfeldensis. The sequence continues at coordinate 220,451 of NZ_FOEF01000018.1, read as the reverse complement.
CGGACCACCTGGCCCAGCCGAAGGGCGCGATGCCGCTTTCGCGCCGCGAGTACCAGGTGCTGCAGCTCGTGGCCGAAGGACTGGAGAACTCGGCGATCGCGAAGCTGCTGTTCCTGTCCGTGGAGACGGTCCGGACGCACGTGAAGAGCATCCTGCGCAAGCTTTCCGCGCGGGACCGGACACACGCCGTGACCATCGCGTTCCGCAGCGGCATCCTGATCCCGCGCGCGGACGACGAGCACAATCCCGCGGCCGCCCAGCCCGCCGTGGCGCGCGGCACCCCCTGACCTTGTCGTCCAGGTGGATGTGGGTTTTTCGGCTGAATTCCGCCCCTGAAGGCGGGGTTTCGCTTGCCCGGCGTTACTCGTAGGTAATATCCTGAAGTTACCGGCGAGTAAGGGAACCTGCGCCCGGCCGGAAAGCCGAACACAAAACGGAGTGACGACATGGGCCACTACAAGAGCAACGTCCGAGACCTGGAGTTCAACCTCTTCGAGGTGCTCGGCGTACAGGAGCGCCTCGGCAAGGGCGTGCTCGCCGAATCGGACGAGGAGACCGCGCGCGGGGTGCTGTCCGAGCTGAACAAGCTCGCCACGGGCCCGCTGGCCGAGTCCTACGCCGATGCGGACCGGAACCCGCCGGTGTACGACCCCAAGACGTTCAGCGTCAAGATCCCCGAGTCGTTCAAGAAGAGCTACCAGCAGCTGATGGACGGCGAGTGGTGGCGACTCGGGCTGACCAACGACCTCGGCGGCTTCGGCCTCCCCCCGACGGTCCAGTGGGCCGCGGCCGAGCTGATCCTCGGCGCGAACGCCCCGCTGTTCATGTACATGGCGGGCCCGAACTTCGCGATGATCGTGAACAACAACGGCACCGAAGAGCAGCAGCACTGGGCGCAGATCATGATCGACCGCGCCTGGGGCGCGACGATGGTGCTGACCGAGCCGGACGCCGGCTCCGACGTCGGCGCGGGCCGCACCAAGGCGGTCAAGCAGGAGGACGGCTCCTGGCACATCGACGGCGTGAAGCGGTTCATCACCTCCGCCGAGCACGACATGAGCGAGAACATCATGCATCTCGTGCTGGCGCGGCCCGAGGGTCCCGGCATCGAGACCAAGCCCGGCACGAAGGGCCTTTCGCTCTTCCTGGTGCCGAAGTACCACTTCGACTCGAAGACCGGTGAGCTCGGCGAGCGCAACGGCGCCTACGTCACCAACGTCGAGCACAAGATGGGCATCAAGGCCTCCACCACCTGTGAGCTGACCTTCGGCCAGCACGGCACCCCGGCCAAGGGCTGGCTGATGGGTGAGGTGCACAACGGCATCGCGCAGATGTTCCAGGTCATCGAGTACGCCCGGATGATGGTCGGCACCAAGGCCATCGCGACGCTGTCCACCGGCTACCTGAACGCGCGCGACTACGCCAAGGAGCGCGTGCAGGGCGCCGACCTGCCGAACATGCTGAACAAGGCCGCGGCGCGCGTCACGATCACGCACCACCCGGACGTCCGCCGTTCGCTGATGCTGCAGAAGGCGTACGCGGAGGGCCTGCGCGCGGTGTACCTGTACACGGCGTCGTTCCAGGACCAGCTGTGGACCGGCGAAGGCGACGAGGCTTCGCTGAAGCTGGCGCACGGCGTCAACGACCTGCTGCTGCCGATCGTCAAGGGCGTCGGCTCCGAGCGGGCGACCGAGCAGCTCGTGCAGTCGCTGCAGACCCTCGGCGGGTCCGGCTTCCTGCAGGACTACCCCATCGAGCAGTACATCCGCGACGCGAAGATCGACTCGCTGTACGAGGGCACCACGGCGATCCAGTCGCTGGACTTCTTCTTCCGCAAGATCGTCCGCGACAAGGGCCAGTCGCTCGCGTACGTGGCCGGCGAGATCACGAAGTTCCTCGAAGCCGAGGCAGGCAACGGACGGCTCAAGAACGAGCGCGCGCTGCTGAAGCAGGCTCTCGAGGACACGCAGGGCATGCTCGGCTCGCTGATCGGCTACCTGACCGCGTCGCAGGAAGACCCGCAGAACATCAACAAGGTCGGCCAGCACACCGTGCGGCTGCTGATGTCGGTGGGCGACCTGCTGGTCGGCTGGCAGCTGCTCAAGGGCGCCGAGGTGGCCATCGCCAAGCTGGACGCCGGCGCGTCGGCCAAGGACGTGCCGTTCTACGAGGGCAAGGTCGCCGTGGCCTCGTTCTTCGCCAAGTCCGTGCTGCCGGAGCTGACCGCGCGCCGCGCGATCGTCGAGGCCGCCGACAACACGCTGATGGACCTGGACGAGGCGGCCTTCTGAGCCACTGAGCGAGGAATTCCCCCGGTGCCCGCGCACCGGGGGTTTTTCTTTCGGGTGACTTCGCCGGTCGTGACTGGCGGGGCGGCGGGGCGAAGTGGGTGTAATGCCCCTGGAAACGAGGTTTCGACCGCTCCGGCGAGGGGAATCCCGACAGCGTCCGTGGCCGGTGCCGCGGACTCCGTTTCAGGCAGAGGAGTTTCGATGACCGTCTCAGGCATCATCAGCGCCATCGTGATCGGCTTGATCCTCGGCCTGCTCGGCCGGATGTTCGCGCCCGGCAAGCAGTCCATCCCGATCTGGCTGACGATCGTCGTCGGCATCGTGGCGGCCTTCGTCGGCACCTGGATCGCCCGCGGGATCGGCTACGCCGACACGAAGGGCATTGACTGGCTGGAAATCATCACGCAGGTGGTGATCGCCGCGATCGGCGTCAGCCTCGTGGCCGGGATCTACGGCCGGCGCAGCGTCAACCGGTAACACTCGCTTCTCTCGGTCCGGCCCGCTTTGCTTGACGGCGGGCCGGATCGGCGTTTTCCAGGGCTGGTTCTAGGCCACGCTCAGCACAAGACGATGGGCTGCGGGGCATAAGTCGTATTACGGGTTTCCTCGCGGATTTCGTTGCCCGTGGCCAAATCGTAGAAGACGCGGGTGTCCGAAACGCTGAAGCCGGTGGCGCCCGGCGAGGCCTGGCAGGTGCCGTCCGGGCCGGGGCCGAACTGGATGGGCGGTGAGACCTGGTTCGTCCGGGCGCCCGTGCGGCCTTCGACGCGGTACTGCTTGGTGCCCCAGATCCGCACCGTCACCGAGCCGCCGCCGGCGTAGGCCTGGATGGCGAAACCCGTCGGCATGGTGTCCGCGATCTTCAGCTCCACCGGGTTTCCCGCGGCGTCCACGGCCGCCGCGTCGCGGCCCGCCGGGTAGCGGTCGAGGTAGTGGTCGTGCGCGGCGTGGCCGCCGTCGCCGAGACCGGCCAGGTACGCGGCGTTGTACAAAGTGGACGCGAGCTGCGAGACTCCGCCGCCCACCACCGAAGGGCCCGTGCCGTCCTCGTCGACGGGGGCGCTGACGTAGCCGTTCGCCGAAGTCCGGGCGCCCGAGCGCGAGCCGAGGCTGAACGTCTCGCCCGGCTTCACGACGGCGCCCGAGACGCGGTCGGCGAGCGTCTGGATGTTCGTGGCCGCCGGGCCGCTGAAGCCGCTGGTGGTGAACTCGCCGATCACCTCGTTGATGCCCAGCGCCGACGCCGCTTCCGTGGTCACGCTCGGCTTCGTCGCGTCGTACGCCACGCTCAGGTCGCGCCCGTCCGGCTTCGCCAGCACCTGCGTGATCGGCTTGAAAGTGTTGGCCCAGTTGATCTTCCGCGCGTCCTCGGACGGCTGCACGGCCGGCGCGCCCGCGGTGAACACGATCTCCGCGTCGCGCCCGTCGGTCTCGGTCGAAACGAGGTCCGCCTGCACGGCCTGCTGCAGCTTGCCCTGGTCGATCCGCAGCTCCAGGCTGCCGCCGTCGCGCGGCGCGAACTGGAACGACGCAGCGATCGCGGCGGGCGTCAGCGTCGCGTCCTTGCCCTGGCCGTGCACCACCACGGGTTTCGCCACCGCGGGCGCCACCACCTGGTCCAGCAGCGCGTGGACGCCGGCCGACGTCGCCTTGGGCGGCGTCACGTCCATCCGCAGCGACACGCCGCCCGGCGCGAGCCAGTCCGCGATCACCGCCTGCACGGCCGCGTGGACGTCCGCCAGCGACTGTCCCTGTCGCGGCTCGACGGGGTACGGCGTCACGTCCGTCCCGGCCTTCGGCAGGAACCCGATGCTGCCCTCGACCAGCGGGTGGTTCAGCCGCCCGTCGGCCAGCGACTGCACGGCCTGGCGGACCTCCTGCTGGTCCGAGCGGGTGACCACATCGACGTCGCGGGTGCTGAAGAACGACATGATGCGCGTGATCGGGCTCAACGGCTGGTGCCCGGCCTGCGCGAGCGTCGCCGGCCAGTCCAGGCCGAGGCCGGATTGGGCGGGCAGCAGCGTCGTCGTGACGTCGCCGCCGTGCACCTGCACCGGCTGCGTCAGCCGCGGCTGGAGCTCGGCGCGCAGCTTGGCCTCGGCGTCGGCGTGCGAGAGACCGCCGACGTCGATGCCCGCCACGACCACCCCACGCGGCACGTCGCCCGCGCTGACGATCAGGTCGAGGCCGTACAGCAGCACGAACAAGCCCATCAGACCGCCGACGATCATGAACGTGCGGCCGATCTTGCGCCGGACCCGGCGCGCCGGCGTATCGGGCGGCGGGGGCGAGCCGACGACGGCGAAGATCTCGGTGGCCAGGTCGTCTTCGGAAACGAAGCCGTCTTCGGCAGCCCGGTCTTCTCGGGAACCATGCAGCAGGTCGTCGAAGAAGAGGTCCTGCGAGGTTTCGTCTTCGCGCACGCCTGCCCTCCCCCTGCCAGGAGCTACAGGTACAGCCCCGTGCCGTGTTCGGTCCGCTCGGTGGCGACGGCGTGAATGTCCCGCTCGCGCATCACCAGGTGCCCTTCGCCCTTGATCTCGACCTCGAACTGGTCTTCGGGGTTGAAAAGCACCCGGTCGCCCGGCTTGACGTTGCGCACGCTGTTGCCCACGCCCAGTACATCACCCCAGGCGAGCCTGCGCGCCACTTGCGCGGTCGCCGGGATGACGATGCCGCCGCTGCTGCGTCGCTCGCCCTCCTCGGGGGACAGCCGCACGAGCACCCGGTCGTGCAGCATCTGGATCTCGAGCTGGGGGCCGTCGGACACGCCCCCATGTTACTGAGGCGGCGGGGTCCCCTTCGGCTCGCCCGCCATGACCAGGCTGAGCAGTCTCTGTCCGCCGGCCTCGAACCGCACCGGCACGCCCCAGTCCTGTCGCGTGATGCGGCACGCGGGGTGCTCGCCGCCTTCGTCACAGCTCGCGGCCTGCGCGACAACCTGAAGCACGCCTTCGGTTACGCCCTCGGCGAACCGGACCCGGCGCACCAGATCCGTGCCGACCCCGGCGCCGTCGGCGAGCAGCTCCGGCGGCGACGCGCTGATCTCCAGCCGCGTCGACGGCCCGTAGCGCTCGTCCAGCTTCTCGCCCGGCGGCGGGGTGAAAACGACGGAGAACTCGACGTTTCCGGGCGCCAGCACGGTCGGCGGCCGTCGCACGGCGTGCGCGGTGCCCGCGACGGTGGTCGCCTGGACGCCGACCGGCACGACGCGGTTGCCCGCCGACTCGACGACCAGCAGCACGCCGTCGTGCAGAAGGAGGCCTTGCGGCTCCGCGAGCCCGGTGGCGAGCGTCGTGACTTCGCGCGTGAAGGGGTCGTAGCGGCGTACAGCGCCGTTGTACGTGTCGGCGATGGCGATGCGGTCTCCGGGCAGCACGGCGAGGCCCAGCGGGTGCTGCAGCAGCGCCTGGTCGGCCGGGCCGTCGGAATGGCCGAAGGAGAACAGGTCGACGCCGATGGCCGTGTGCACGGTGAACGACTCGCCGTCGGGCTCGATCCAGCGCAGCGCGGACGTTTCGGCGTCGGCGAGCCAGAGCTTGTCGCCGTCGGGCGCGAGGCCGGAAGTCTGAGCGAAGAACGCTTCGTGCACGTCGCCGTCTCGCAGGCCTTCGACGGTGGTGCCCGCGAAGCGCCGGATGTCGCCGGAAGCCGGGTCGAACACGCTCAGCGTGTGGTTGCCCGCCATGGCGACCACGACACCGCCCGCGGGGGCCCACCACGCGACGTCCCACGGGCTGGTGAGGTCGACGTCCACGGCCTTGCCGGTGTCGGAGCCGTCGCGCCACTGCCGGCCCGTGCCCGCGATGGTGCTGACCTCGCCGGTGTTGAGGTCGAGGCCGCGCAGCCGGTGGCCGGCCGTGTCGGCGACGACGGCGTGGTACCCGGCGCGCTGGGCGACCTCGTTGGGCAGCAGCGCGATCCCGGACGGCTCGGTGAAGGTGGCGAGGTCGAACGGGCCGTCCTGCGCGCCGCGCTCGCCGCTGCCGAAGCGGCGGATCACGGTCTCGCCGTCGGAAGCGAATTCGACGATGGAGTGGTGCCCGGTGTCGGCGACCAGAATCCGGCCCTCGGCGGTGGCCACGGCCTTGCTCGGGAAGCGCAGCTCGCCGTCCTGCTCCTCGACCGGCACGTACGGGTTGCCACCGCGGCGGAGCGTGCCCTTGGCCGCGTGTTTCACCACCAGGTCGGCGACGACGCGGCGAAGCGCCTCACCGTGGCCCTCTCCCGCGGCGACGTGCACGACGTACCCCTCGGGGTCGACGACCACCAGCGTCGGCCACGCGCGCACGGCGTACTGCGACCACAGCTGCATTTGCGGATCGTTGACGACGGGGTGGTGCACCTCGTAACGCCGGACAGCGGCCTCGATCGACGCGCGTTCGCCCTCGTGCAGGAACTTCGGCGAGTGCACACCCACGGTGACCATGACGTCCGAAAACTCCTCCTCGAGCGGCCGGAGCTCGTCGAGGACGTGCAGGCAGTTGACGCAGCCGCTGGTCCAGAAATCGAGCAGCACGATGCGTCCGCGCAGCTCGGCTAGGGTGAGCCGGTGGCCACCGGTGTTGAGCCAGACGTCGCCGGCGAGTTCGGGCGCGCGCACCCGCGCCTGCGGCACTGCGGGCTGCGGTGAGGTAGTCACGGGACGAGTGAACTACATCCGCTCACGCTGTGTTCCCATATTCGCAGTCTGAGAGAAGAACCTCACCCCGCCGAGGGAGGCGTCAACGGAGCGGAAAAGGACGCGCGGCGCGATGCTTCCGCTACGTACGCTTCTTCGCATGTCGACAGTCCACCCGGCCGGCGCACTCACCGTGGAGGAGGCCCGGAGCCTTCAGGAGAACCTCCGCGAACCCTTGCGGCCCGGCCTCACGGACGCCGAACTCGACGACGTCCAGCAGCAATTCGGCTTCCGCTTCGCCGACGACCACCGGGTGTTCCTGCGCGCGGGCGTCCCGGTCGGCGACCGCTGGCCGGACTGGCGCTGCGGCAACCCGGACCAGCTGCGCAAACGCCTGGACTGGCCCGTCGACGGCGTCCTGTACGACGTCGAGCACAGCGCGCTGTGGGTACCCGATTGGGGGCCGCGCCCGCGTGTCCTGTCGAACGCGCTGGCGGCCGCGCGCCGTCACCTCGCTTCGGTGCCGCAGCTGGTGCCGGTGTGCGGACACCGCTACCTCCCGGCCACGCCCGGCGAGTCGGGTTATCCGGTGTTGTCGGTGTATCAGACGGACATCGTGCCCTACGGCTGGAATCTCCGCGGCTACCTGCGCCACGAGTTCGGCGGGGAGCCGCTGGGGGAGCCGCCGTCCGACGGTGTGCGGGAAGTCCCGTTCTGGTCGCGTTTCGTGGACTGAGCCGGCTTTTCGCGTTCGTCGGTCGGGTTGGGTCCCGTTGCCCCGGTTGGCTCGCGGCGCGCCCATCCGGGCTCCCGGCTTCGTCACGCACCTCCTTCCTCACTCCGACCTTCTCACTCGCGGCCGCCTTACCGCTCTCCGCCGGCTACCTTGTCCACAACCCCCAGCCAGTGTGGACAACTCAAGGTCGCACCTCCGTCGTCGTCCGGTTTTGTCCGAGCCCGCCGGTAGACTGGAATGTGGGGGGACACCCACCACGCAGCCGGTGCGATCCGGCGGGCACAGTTCGACGACGTTCTCGCAGCCGACGCGGCAACCCGACGTGGCCGGTGGCGTCAGGACCCGTTCACCCTGCGACGCATCGGATCAGTTGTCGCGACGCAGCATCCGGCTGACACCGGCCGCGACGGTCGTCGCCAGGATCCAGCCGGACGCCGTGATGCCGGCGGCCACCCAGTTGTCCGCGCCGTGCATGTACCAGCGCGACTTGTTGCCGAAGTCCACGATCGGCACGAGCAGATCGGCCGTGTAGATCACCGGATTCCACTGCAGCCCGGTGTCCTGCTGGTTGACCAGGCAGCGCTTGCCGTCACTGATCGCGTAGAGGCCGGGGTGCGTAACGCAGTCGTCGGTGCCGAGGCCGAACCAGAGGCTGCCGACCACGAGCAACATCAGCAGCCAGCCCAGCGCGCGCACCGGCCGGTAGCCGTACCCGACCATCGACCGCTGCAGCCAGCTCCACAAGCGCACCCCGGGGCCGAAGATCTTGAAGCCCTTGGCCAGCGCCTCGTAGCGGAACTGCTGCTTGCGCAGCCCCACCGTCGACGCGTGTTCTTCGTTGCCCGCCGCGCGCAGGGTGGACGCGAGCTGGTCGTACGGACCGGGCCGGTAGCCGCGCATCGCCTTGCGCAGCAGGACGATCCGGTGGTCGAGGGACCGGTCGTCGTCGAGTGCTATGCCGACTTTCAGCGCGTCGTAACGGAAGTCGTCGAGCTCGATGCCTTCGGCGGAGGCCCAGAACTGCTCGTTGTCGCCGAGGGTGCCGCAGTGCGCGCGGCGCAGGATGACGCGACCGGCGGGCGGCTCGGCGGGCGTGAGCAGGAACTCGTCGGCGGCGACGTCGCTGGCGTCGAGCGCGATCCCGTGCGGGGCAAAGGATCCGAGCTGCGCGCCCCGCAGTTCGAGGCGCCGCGCGATCTGCGCGCCGTCGAGGTTGACGCCGCCTTCGGCGAGGAACGGGCGGTCCTTGTCCTCGGTGAGCACGACGTCGCGGCCGATCCTCGCCGTGCGGACGTCGAGCGAAAAGCTACTGGAAGTGCGCCGGCCGGGGTCGGTGATCCTGGTGCCGCACAGGTTCAGGCTGCCCCCGACCTCCACGCCCTGAAGCCGCAGGGTGCCCTGCACCGTGGCGTCCGTGAGCTGCAGGTTCCCGGAGATCTTGGTGCGGCGCGCGGAAAACGCGTCGCGTCCGGGGTGCAGGAACATCGAGTTCCACGCGAGGAAGTTGCCGCCGACGGTGACGTCCGCCAGCCGCAGTTGGCCGACCGGCACCCGCAGGCTGGTGGCCTCGATGTCGCCGCCGACGGTGGAGCCGTCGAGGTGCAGGGCGCGGTCGTAGAACGGCGCCTGGCGGCCGCGGGCCATCTTGATCTCGGCGCCCGCGAGGCGCAGGGACCCGCCGATGCGCGCGTTGACCATGCGCAGCGTGCCGAACGCCTGGAGCCCGTCGGACAGCTCGAGGTTCCCGTCGACCTTCAGCCGATCGGCGACGAGCGCGGGCCGCGGGTCGAGGTACGGGTCGTTGGACTTCCACGCGTCCACGACCACGGGCCCGCTCTGGTCGACCGTCAGCTTGGCCTCGCGCAGCACGATGTCACTGTCCACAGTGGCGCTCGGAAGATAGACGATCCCGTTGGCGGAGAAGCGTTTGCGCTCACTGGCGGGACCGTAGCTGTCCACCTCGCAGAGCAGGCTGCCGCCGATGTGGAGGCCGTTGCCGTTGAGCGCGAAGCCGTCCGGGTTGTCGAACGTGGCGCCGGAGAAGTTGACGTTGCCGCCGGTGCGCATGCCGGGCAGCCGGACCTCGCCGTTCGCGACCATGCGGTACGCGAGGAGCGCGCCGGTGATGACGAGGCGGTCGCCTTGGATGGCCTTGCCGTGCCGGTGGCTGATGGTGGTGCGGGTGAGCACGACGGACCCGTCGATGACCGCGTCGGTGAGGTTGACGGCGGCGTTGGGCACACCGCGCTCCCGATCGTCCCCGCGCTGGACGGTCGTCTCCTCGATCTCCCGCTCCTCCGGCCCGACCTCCACAATGCTGCGAATCAGCCGCAAGTCGTTGCGGCTGCGGAGATTGCGCGCCTTGAGCCCGGGCAGCCAGCACTTGCGGAAGACCAGCCCCAGCAACGTCGCCTCACGCACGTCCGGCGGATGCTCGAACCGGCACCGCTCGAAGCGGAACAGGTATTTGAGGTCCGCGGCCCGAAGATCGAGCGTCCCGGTGATGTACGCGTCCTCGACCTGCACGATGGGCGCGTTCGTGGCCTGCCGGCGCCACCGCAAGATCCCGCCGCTCCCAGGTTTCAGCAGGTCAGCGGCCTTCACCTCGTACCGCTTGTCGGGCACCCCGTCAAACGGATCCAACGGCGGCAACGTCGTGTCAGTCGGCACGTGCTCCCTTACTCCCCCGGGCATCGGCCCCCAGCGAATCGGATGAACGCCGGGGACGCAAGCGGCCTAATGGAGTAGCCCGGTCAGCTGGGCTTTGTTGTTACCCGGCGTTCGACACATGACTACTCTTGGTGATGACCCGCGGGTGCCGCTTGAGTCGGGTGATCTTGCCGGAACCGGACATGTGCCCGTTCCATCCCTGCTAAGGTCACTAGCCGGAGCTGGAAGAGAACAGAGGGTAGGCCGCACCCCAGGACCTGAGCGGCCCGTGCGGGGAGGCACGACAATGCCAGATGGAACCACGGGTGGACTCCCGGGCGTGATGAACGAGCTGACCACGCCGGGGCAAAATGCACCTGCGCCGGGGAGCCCGCCAGTGCCTTTGCCGGTGGTCGGCCAGACCACGACGAGCGGGCCGCCACCGGACTTCACGGCACTGGGAGCCGGCCAGGCGAAAGCCGACTTCGCCGCGGCTGCGGGGAACGGCGGCTGGAAGTTCGACGCTGCGGCGATGGACAAGGTGATCCAGCAGCTCGAGGACAGCCTCGACAGCGACTACTCACAGGCACGAACCATCGGCTACCAGTTCGCGCAGCTGGGCTACCCGGGCTCGGACGGTGCCAGCAAGGACTACATGACGGCCGCCGGCCGTGCCACGACGGCATACAACGAGTTTCTTCGCGGGACCGTCGACTACCTTCAGTCGTACGTAGAGACCCTGAAGCAAATCCGCACTGCGTATGTGAAGCAGGACCAAGCCGCGATCGACGCGTTTCGCGGCCCAGGGAAGGTCGTTTGATGCGAATCCGAATCGTCTGTCAGCTCGCCCTCATCAGCACGGCGGCAGCGCTGCTGACCGGGTGCGGCGGTTCGACGTCCGGGCAGCCCTCGCCTGCGGCGTCGAGCTCACCAGGGGCTGAACCGATGCTTGCCCCGAAAGTGTCGCAGCCTCTGACAAACACGGCTCCGTACGTGACCGACCCATGTTCCGCTTTGCCTATCAGCGAGATCGAAAAGGTGGGCGGAAAGGTCAAGGGCACCAGCATCGCCGAGTCGATCGTCGGCAAGTCATGCCAGTGGACGTTCGACGGCAGCACCGGGAATGTCAGCGGAGGCTTCTACGCCGGCAACAAACGTGGCCTCAACAGCCTCTACCTGGAGAACCAGGCCGGCCGCCTCTCAACCTTCCAACCGCACGCACCCGTCGAGGGCTACCCGGCGGTCGTGTACAGCGCCGGCGATGAGGGAGCGGGCTCGTGCGCACTGGCTGTCGGAGTTCGCGATGACTTGACCTACACGGTCAACACCCAACTCCGGACCGGGAATCCTGCACTTGCAGACCCGTGCAAGATGGCGGAACAGATCGCTGCCGCGGAAATCACGCGACTGAAGGCGGCGAGCTGAAATGCCTCAAAGCGGATTCGACATCTACAACCAGCTTCACGATCCAGGAGATACCACCGGGCTGGACGCGATGGGGCACGGCTGCAGTCAGCTGAACACGATCCACGAGGACGTGGCCACCAAGCTCACCGATAGCCAGACCGCACTCGACTCGTTGTGGAAAGGCAAGGCCGCCGACAGCGGAAAGGCCGGTCTCTCCCCGCTTATTGTCACGTCTCGCACTGCGGCGCAAAAGATGGAGAGCATGCGGCAATCCATCGAACAGCAGTCCGCTGCTTTCAACTACGCCAAGAACAACGTCGTTCCGGTTGACCAAACCAGACCGGACGACGACAGTCTCGAAGACTGGCTGTCCATCGGCGCGAGCGATGACGAGATCAAGGCCGCCGAATACGACAACAAAACGAAGCAGAACGTCGAGATCTACAACGGCTACTCGCAAAGCAGTCAGCCGCGGACCGAGACGCTCCCGATGGACTATCCCGCCGCGCATGATCCGAATGTGTCGGCTGGTGGGGTCACGCCCGATCCGGTTGGCCCCGGGACTTCCGGTGGGCACCACAGCTCTGGCAGTGGCGGCCATTCCTCCAGCCATTCCGGTGGTTACAGCGGCGGTCCCAGCGCCTACCACGCGCCGCCGGGGGCGGCGGGGTATCAGGCGCCTCCGCCGCCGGGGAGTCATGGGGGTGGGCCGGGTGGTGGGGTGAACGTGCCGTCGCCGGGGGCGCCTGGGGATGATCACACCAGTGCGGCCTGGGCGAATCCTTCGCCGCCGCTTGTGCACGGCGGTCCGGTGGCCGGTGGGGCCGGCAATGGGTTCGGGCCTGGAGGTAGCGGACCCGGCGGAGGTTCCGGCGGCGGCGGGTTCTCCGGTGGATTCGGGCCTGTCGGCGGGTTCGGCGGAAGTGGAAGTGGAAGCGGAGGCAGCGGCGGGTTCGGGCCAGGCAGCGGCGGCGGATCCAAGTCAGGTGGCTTCGGCGGGGGCGGGGCGGCCACGGGCGGCCGTGCCGGTATCGGAGGCGGGGCAGGCAGCGGAGCGGGCGCGGTCGGCGAAAGTGCCGGCGCCGCGAGGTCCGGGATGGGCGCAGGCGCCGCCGGGGCCAAGGGGCAGTCCGGGATGGGCGGCATGGGCCAGGGGGCCAAGGGCGGCAAGGGCGCGGAGGACGAAGAGCACCAGCGCAAGATCCTGCTGTCCGAAGAGGACCCGGACTCCATCTTCGGCGGTTACGACGGGGACAAGCCGACGCCACCGGTGATCGGGGCTTAGGCGTACCTAGGGGGAGGGGAAAGTACGGTGCTGCGCAAGCCCGTGGAGCTGAGCCTGCAGACCTACGAGGTGCTGCTCGAACGCCAGAACCTCGGCGACATCCACCCGACGCTCGTTCGCGGCGCGTTGTGGTACTCGCCGGACGAGCGGCGGCAGCTGGCGGCCGACACGGACGCCGAGCTGGCTCAGCGTGGTCTGGTGCGGGGCGGGCGTCTGGACGACGACTTCGTCGAGACGCTCAACGTCCTGCAGCGGCCCGGCGTCGAGTACTACTCGTGGGTCAAGTCGGACCAGGGTGAGCGGACCGTCCGGGTCGCGGCGAGTGGGCGGGACGCGGTGTCGGTGGTCGCGGTGAACCAGACGCTCTACTTGGCACCGTGTACGCCGGATGCGCTGGCACGCGAGTTCACAGCGATGCTGCCGGAAGCGCCCGCCGCCCGCATTGCGTCCCTGAACTGCTCCGACACCGACCTGAACCTGATCAAGAGCGGCGACATCCCCAGCACCAGCAACCCGAGCATCCGCGACGCCAAGAAGGTGCTGCAGTGGCTGAAAGCCCCGCACACCTACTTCGGACGGCTGTACGTCGCCGTGCGCGACAGCCGCGGAAAGCGCCTGCGCAACGAAAACCCGCCCGGCTGGGTCGACACCGAGCAGGGCCGCATCCTGTTCGGCGTCGACAAGTCCGGCTGGGTCAGCCTGGCGGGCGCCGGGCCGCAGGACATTGCGAAGAAAGTCCAGCAGCTGGAAGGCGAGCTGCGCAGCGGGCGCTGAAACCGGTGTGGCCGCCCCGAAACGAGAGGCGGCCACACCGGTCAGACGGAACTCAAGCGTTCGGGTTCAAAACCCGTGCCAGGAATTCCTTCGTACGTTCGTGCTGAGGATTTCCGATCACCTGCGCCGGCGGGCCCTCCTCGACCACCACGCCGCCGTCCATGAAGAGGACCTTGTCGGCGACCTCGCGGGCGAACTGCATTTCGTGGGTGACCACGACCATCGTCATGCCGTCCTTCGCCAGTTGGCGCATGACGCCCAGGACGTCGCCGACCAGTTCCGGGTCCAGGGCTGACGTCGGCTCGTCGAAGAGCATCAGCTTGGGCTGCATCGCCAAGGCACGAGCGATGGCCACGCGCTGCTGTTGCCCGCCCGAGAGCTGCGCCGGATAGTTCGGCGCCTTGTCCCCGAGGCCGACGCGCTCCAGCAGCTCCAGCGCCCGCTCGCGGACCTGCGCCTTCGGCTCGCGGCGGACCTGGATCGGCGCCTCCATGACGTTCTCCAGCGCCGTCATGTGCGGGAAGAGGTTGAAGCGCTGGAACACCATGCCGATGTCCTTGCGCTGGAACGCGACTTCCTTCTCGCGCAGCTCGTGCAGCTTGTCGCCGCGCTGGCGGTAGCCCACCAGGACACCGTCGACGTACAGGCGGCCGGCGTCGATCTTCTCCAGGTGGTTGATGCAGCGCAGCAGCGTGGACTTGCCCGAGCCGGATGGGCCGATCAGGCAGAGCACCTCGCTGTCGTGCACCTCGAGGTCGATGCCCTTGAGCACTTCGAGGCTGCCGAAGCTCTTGCAGATCCGCTGCGCGGAAACGACCGCGGTCATGTGACGTTGCCTCCGCCCCTGCTGAACAGCCGGTTACGCCAGGCCGCGCGAACGGGAACCGCCCGCGAACTGCCGCGCGCGAACCGCTTTTCGATCTGTATCTGGATGATCGTCAGGATCGACGTCATGAACAGGTACCAGACCACGGCCACGAGGAGCAGGGGAATGATCTTGTAGTTCTGTGCATAAATGGACTGCGCCGCGACCATCAGCTCGAAGTAGCCGATCGAGACGACCAGAGACGTCGTCTTCAGCATCGCGATCGTCTCGTTGCCGGTCGGCGGGACGATCACGCGCATGGCCTGCGGCAAGATGATCCGGCGCAACGTCGTGGTGCGCTTCATGCCCAGCGCGGACGCCGCTTCCAATTGACCGCTGTCGATCGACTGGATACCACTGCGCACGATCTCCGCCATGTATGCCGCTTCGTTGAGCCCGAGGCCCAGCAACGACGCGGTGAACTGGTTGATCAGTGTGTTCGTGTCCCACGACACGAACTCCGGGCCGAACGGGATGCCCAGTCCGAGTCGCGGGTACGCGTACGCCAGGAAGTTCCAGAACACCAGCTGCGTGATCAGCGGCGTGCCGCGGAACAGCCAGATGTAGATCCCCGCCGCACCCTTGGTCAGCGGGTTCGGCGAAAGCCGCATGACGGCCAGCAGAACACCGCCCAGAATGCCGACGACCATCGAGATCACGGTCAAGATCAGCGTGTTCTGCAAACCGCGCAGGATGCGGTCGTTGAACAGATAGTCCCCGACGACCGGCCACTGCAGGTTGTCGTTCGTGATGATGCTGCGGACGATGATGAACGCGAGGAAGAGGATGACCACCCCGGCCACCCAGCGCCCGTAATGGCGCACCGGGACGGCCTTGATGGGTTCGGTGTCGACGGAGGCCTCGGACGGAGGCGCGTCGGAAGAACTGGACACGGGAAACTACGTCCTATCTCAGACGGCCTCAGGAAGCCGGGTTGATCTCGGACGTGGCGACCGCGCCGGCGCTCGAAAGACCCCACTTCTCCAGGATCTTCTTGTAGGTGCCGTCGGTGATCAGGGCCTGGGCCGCGCCCTGCACCGCCTTGCCGTAGTCACCGCTGCCCTTCTTCAGCACGATGCCGTACGGCGCGGTGTCATACGGCGCGCCGACGACCTCGAGCTGCCCGCCGGTCTGCTTCACCGCGTAGTCGACGACCGGGGAGTCGGCCAGCTCGCCCTGCACGCGCTTGGCCGTGAGCGCCAGGTTGACGTCGGTCTGGGCCTGCAGCTGGGTGACCTCGATGGCCGGCTTCCCCGCGGCCGTGCAGGCGTCGGAGCGCTTCTGCAGGTCGTCGACCTGCGTGGTGCCCTTCTGGACGCCCATCTTCTTGCCGCAGAGGTCGTCGACGCTCAGCTTGTCGGGGTTGCCCTTGAGCACGGCCATCGAGGTGCCGGCCTTGTAGTAGCTGATCATGTCGACGGTCTGGAGCCGTTCGGCGTTGATGCTGAACGAGGACATCGCCATCTCATACTTGCCTGCCTCAACGCCGACGATGATGCCGTCGAAGGCGGCGTTCTGAAACTCCATCTTCAGTCCGAGCTTCTGCCCGATCGCGGTGCCCAGGTCGACGTCGAAGCCGCTGACCTTGCCGCTCTCGTCCTGGAACTCGTTCGGCGGGTAGCTCTGGTCCTGGCCGACCAGGATCTTGCCGTCGGCCGAGATCGCGGCCGGGACCATCGCCGCGAGCTTGTCGTCCTTGGCCGCCGCCGGGATGTCCGCCGAGCCGCCCGGGGCCGCCGCGGAGGAATTGCCCCCGGCGTCACCCGCGCCGCTTCCGCCCGCACCGCAGGCCATGGTCAGGCCGACCAGCGCGAAAGCAGGGAGAAGGGCGAGCGCCTTCATCTGGTGTCCTCGGGCCACTTCGTCACTCCTCGTAGTTCTCAACTGTCGAGAGCACGCATATTGCCACTCGTAAGCGGGTATGCCCAGCACCCGTACGTTACGGGGCCGTTTCGCACTGGACAGGTATGACGGTGAGTGTCGCGCCGGGGGCTCGCTGTGCGTCAGGATGTCGACCATGAACAGTTCCCCGGGTCCCCGCCTGCCGCCGGCCGGGCGACGTGCGCGAGCGGTGAAGGGGCGGCGCGCCGGGAAGCCCGGCGCGCAGTTCGACGGGTATCTCGCGCCGGAGCGGCCGCACGCCGGAGCGTACGACGAGATGTTCGACGGCGAGGGCATCGTGCGGGGGCCGTACCGCGCGTTGTACGAGTCCATCGCCTCGCTTGACGCCGCCGACCTCACGAACCGCTCCTCGGCGCTCGACCGCGCGATGGTCGACCAGGGCATCACGTTCTCGCTGTCCGGCCAGGAGCGGCCGTTCCCGCTGGACCTGGTGCCCCGCGTGATCCAGGCCGCCGAATGGGCCAAGCTCGAACGCGGGGTGGCGCAGCGGGTGCGTGCGCTCGAGGCGTTCCTGGCGGACATCTACGGCGACCGCCAGATCCTGCGTGACGGCGTGCTGCCGCGCCGGCTGATCACCTCCTGCGAGCACTTCCAGCGCGAGGCCTACGGCATCAACCCGCCCAACGGCGTCCGCATCCATGTGTCCGGTGTGGACCTGGTGCGCGACGAGGAGGGCACCTTCCGCGTGCTGGAAGACAACCTCCGCAATCCGTCCGGGGTCTCCTACGTGATGGAGAACCGCCGGACCATGGCTCGGGTGTTCCCGGACCTGTTCGCCCAGCACCGGGTACGGCCGGTCGGCGACTACGCGTCCCACCTGCTGCGGGCCCTGCGCGCGGCGGCCGCGCCGAACGTCGCCGACCCGACGGTCGTGGTGCTCACCCCGGGCGTCTACAACTCGGCCTACTTCGAGCACTCGCTGCTCGCCCGCCAGATGGGCGTGGAACTGGTCGAGGGCCGCGACATGTTCTGCCGCGACAACGTCGTCTACCTGCGCACCACCGAGGGCGAGCGGCCGGTGGACGTGATCTACCGGCGGATCGACGACGAGTTCCTCGACCCCGTGCACTACCGGCCGGACTCCGTGCTCGGCGTCGCCGGGGTGCTCAACGCGGCCCGCTCCGGCAACGTGGTGGTCGCGAACGCCATCGGCAACGGCGTCGGCGACGACAAGCTGATGTACACCTACGTGCCCGAAATGGTGCGCTACTACCTGGGCGAGAAGCCGCTGCTGCCCAATGTGGACACCTTCCGGTGCTGGCTGCCGGACGAGTTCGACCACGTCATGCAGCATACCGACGAGCTGGTGGTCAAGCCCGTCGAGGGCTCCGGCGGCTACGGCATCGTGTTCGGCCCGGAGGCGGACAAGAAGGAGCTGGACGCGCTGCGCCGCAAGGTGCGCGCGAACCGGCGCGGCTGGATCGCGCAGCCGGTGGTGCAGCTGTCCACCGTGCCGTCCAAGGTGGACGACCGGCTGGCGCCGCGGCACGTGGACCTGCGGCCGTTCGCCGTGAACGACGGCAAGGACATCTTCGTGCTGCCCGGCGGGCTGACCAGGGTGGCGCTGCCCGAAGGCAGCCTGGTGGTCAACTCGTCGCAGGGCGGTGGCTCGAAGGACACCTGGGTGCTCGCCTCGCGCTCGTCCACAGTGGAGCGCGAGCTGGACCGCCCGGCGCTCGGCGAAGTGTCCGCAGTGGACGGTCTGGCCGCCGAGCAGGGGCCGGAGCTGTCCGCGGCCCAGCAGCAACAGCAGCAGCAACAGAGCTGAGGGAGGTTCGTAAAATGCTGGCACGCAACGCGGAGTCGCTGTACTGGATCGGCCGGTACGTCGAACGCGCCGACGACACCTCCCGCATCCTCAACGTCTCGGTCCACCAGCTGCTGGAAGACGCGAGCGTCGACCCGGACCACGCGAGCCGTCAGCTGCTCGCCGTCCTCGGCATCAAGACGGACGGGGCGGACTCGCTGGACGTCTGGAAGCTCACCGAGCTGGTGGCGTACGCGAAGGACAACCCGGCGTCCATCGTCGGCTCCATCAACTCCGCCAGGGAGAACACCCGCGGCGCGCGCGAGGTCGTGTCCACCGAGTTGTGGGAGTGCCTCAATGCGACGTGGAACGCGGTCCCGGACCGCCAGCGGTACGCCCGGCGCGCCGGACCGCACGCGTTCCTGTCCTTTGTGGAGGAACGCGCGGCGATGTTCGCCGGGCTCGCCGACTCCACCATGAGCCGCGACGACGGCTGGCTGTTCATGGTGCTCGGCCGCTCGGTGGAGCGCGCGGACATGGTCGTGCGGCTGCTGCTCTCGCGGGTCTCGGACCGCGCGTCCTCGCCGGGCTGGATGACGGTGCTCAGCTCGGCCGGCGCGCAGGACACCTACCTGCGCACCAACCGCGGCGCGCTCGACGCCGGCCGGGTGGTGCAGTTCCTGTTGCGGGACACGCTGTTCCCGCGTTCGGTCTTCCACGCGCTGCGCCAGGCGGAGGACTGCCTGCGCCAGCTCGACCCGGGCGTGAACGCGCGCGGCAACGAGAAGTCCGAGGCGCTGCGGCTGGTCGGCCGGGCGCGCAGCGAGCTGGAGTTCCTGCACCCGTCGGCGCTGCTGGACGACCTGCCCCGCCGGCTCGGCGGGCTGCAGACCACGATCAAGGACCTCGGTGAGGCGGTTTCGGTGCAGTACTTCCACACGTCGCCGTGGGTGGCCTGGAGCGGGGCGGAGGTTTCGCTGTGACCTGGCAGCTCCGGGTGACGCACCGGACCGGATACCGGTACGCGACGCCGGCCACGCAGTCGTACAACGAGGCTCGCCTGACCCCTCGGTCCGACCGCCGGCAGACCGCGCTGGCGACGCGCATCGAGACCACGCCCGCCACGCGTGCCTACCGGTACACGGATTACTGGGGCACCGTCGTGACCTCGTTCGACCTGCACGCGCCGCACACCGAGTTCACGGTGCTGGCGACGTCGGTGGTCGAGACCGCGGACGAGGCCGAGCCGCAGCGTTCGGCTTCGTGGAAGGAATTGCACGGCGAGACCGTCGTGGACCACCGCACCGAGTACCTGACGCCGACGGACTACACGCCGCGGGACCAGGAACTGTCCAAACAGGCCCGTGAGCTGCGCAAGGGCCTCGACCCGGCGGACGCGGTGCTGGCAGTGTGCGAGTGGGTGAACCAGCAGCTGAAGTACCAGCCGGGCACCACCGGGGTGCACAGCACGGCGACCGATTCGTGGCGGGCGCGCGAGGGCGTCTGCCAGGACTTCGCGCACGTCACGCTGGTGATGCTGCGCGCCATCGGCGTCCCGGCGCGGTACGTCTCGGGCTACCTGCACACGAAGTCCGACGCCAAGCTCGGCGAGACGGTGGAGGGCGAGAGCCACGCCTGGGTCGACGTCTGGACCGGCGGCTGGTGGGCCTACGACCCGACGAACGGCATCCCGGTCGGCCCGCGCCACGTGTGGGTCGCGACCGGGCGGGATTACGCGGACGTGGCACCGTTGAAGGGGATCTTCACCGGCGGCGGTCAGTCCACTTTAGACGTCTCGGTGCAGCTGACCCGGCTGGCCTGAGTCAGGCGACGCGGCGGCGCGGGTGAGCCGCAGCCCGATCAGGTACGCGGCGGAGGCGGACAGGTTCGGGCCCGGCCGGCGCGTCAGGCGGCGCGCGAGCTGGGGCGCGACGAACGAGATCGGCCCGGCCGCGGCCGGCGCGAGCGACCGCAGTCGGGCTGGTGCTCAGCCTCGCGCGTGGGCGTCCAGGATGTGCGCCACGGCCTCGGTGACCTGGTGCGCGTAGTCCAGGTTCAGCCACTCGTCCGGGACGTGGATGTTCGAGTCGGCCCCGCAGGCGCCCGTGACCAGGAACTGCGCGTCCGGGTACTTCTCGCCGAGCAGGCCCATGAACGGGATGGACCCGCCCATGCCGGCGGCCCGGTGCGGGCGGCCGAAGACCTCGTCGCTGACGCGGCGCAGCGCGGCGGTCAGCCACGGCGCCTCCTCGGGGGCGTTCCAGCCGTCCTCGGCCTGGGCGTCGTCCGCGATGGTCACCTTCGCGCCGTACGGGACGTCCGTGGTCAGCACCGCGCGGACGGCCGCGAGCGCCGCGTCCGACGAAGCCGTCGGCGGGAGACGGAAGGACAGCGTGAGCGTGGTGCTCTCGCGCAGCACGTTGCCGGCGTCGGCGGGCAGCGGAAAGCCGTCCGCGCCGATGATCGACAGCGTGGGGCGCCAGTAGTTGTTGAGCAGCAGCTCCAGCGCGTCCTCGCTGACCGTCTTGCCGCCGCTGACCAGCGGGAACACCGTGCGCAGGCCGTCCGGGGCGACCTCGGCGACGGCCTCGATCTCGGCCAGGCGGCTGGCCGGGACCTCGACGTTCAGCTCCGCCAGCTTGATCTCGCCGGTCTCGGCGCTCTCCACCCGCTCCAGCAGCTGCCGAAGCACGCGGAACGAGCTGGCGACCACGCCGCTGGCCAGGCCGGAGTGCTGCGCGGCGGCGAGCAGCTGCACGTTCACGGTCAGGTGCAGCATGCCGCGAAGGCTGGTGGTGAGCCAAAGCCGCTCGTAGTCCATGCCGCCCGCGTCGAGGCAGACGACCAGCGACACCTCGCCGAGCCGTTCCGCCAGGTGCGCCACGTACGCGGGCAGGTCCGGGCTGCCGGACTCCTCGCCCGTCTCGAGCAGCAGCACGGCGCGCGCGTGCTCACCGCCGGCGGCGTGCACGGCCTCGAGCGCCGACACCGCGGCGTACCCGGAATAGCCGTCGTCCACCGAGCCGCGGCCGTAGAGCCGGCCGTCGCGGACCACCGGGGTCCACGGGTCGAGGCCCTCGGACCAGCCGCCGACCGGGGGCTGCTTGTCGAGGTGGCCGTACATCAGCACGGTGCCACGGTCGACGGCGCCGGCGGTCGCGGGCACGTCGACGTAAAGCAGCGGGGTCCGGCCGTCGAGCTGGACGACCTCGATCGTCGCGCCCGGCAGCGCCCGGCCCTCGATCCACGTCTTCACGTGCTCGACGGCGGCGGCCAGGTGACCCGAGTTCACCCAGTCCGCGTCGAACGCCGGGGACAGCGCCGGGATCGCGACCAGACCGGACAAGCTCGGCAAGACGTCGCTGATCCACGTCGAGACCACGGTTTCACGTACGGATTTCTGTTCCACACCAGCCATCCTGCCACGGTGACGGAGGTCACGGAGGGGCCTGAGCCGGTGAGGCGCGACACCCGTGCGCGCCCGGCGGCCACCCGGTGACGCCTGGTGAACGCCCGTCGGGATGACCGACCATCGTCGGTCCCATACTCGGGCGTCCGAGCGTTTTCGCTGTTCAGGCGGGGTTTCTCAGCAACAAATCAGCAACCACCGCTCACCATCGGCCTAACCTTCGTGCCAGGATGTCGGCGAGAACCGTCAACGCCGACGGTGGCCTGACGCCTCGGACCCGAGGCGCCGGTCCCGCCGGTGCAGTCGCTGTGGCCGCCACAAGCGGCCGCCAGAGGCACCGACACCGAGGAGAACAGCGCATGCCGTCCGAACAGTGGACGCACCCGGAACCTGGAGACGGACCGGCCGCGGTATCGGCCCAGCCATCCCCCGAACAGGTGATCGCCGGTTTGCGAGCAACAAGTGAAGGTGGCGCTGAGCTGACTCAGCTGCTCACCCCCGAAGGCGAACGGATCCCTTCGCCGCAGTTCGACAAGTACGTCGCCGACGTCGACGAAGAGATGCTCAAGAACCTCTACCGCGACATGGTGCTGGTGCGCCGCGCGGACCGTGAGGCCAACGCGATGCAGCGCCAGGGCCAGCTCGGCATCTGGGTTCCGCTGCTCGGCCAGGAGGCCGCGCAGATCGGCTCCGGCCGCGCGCTGGAACAGCGGGACATGGCCTTCCCGAGCTATCGCGAGCACGGCGTCGCGTACGCCCGCGGCGTCGACATGCGCGACCTGCTGGGCATCTTCCGGTGCACGGACCACAGCGGCTGGGACTACAAGGCCCACGGCTTCCACCCGTACACGATCGTCATCGGCAACCAGGTCCTGAACGCGGCCGGGTACGCGATGGGCCAGAAGTTCGAGGGCAAGGTCGGCGACGACGACGGCGAAGCCACCATCTGCTACTTCGGTGACGGCGCGACTTCGCAGGGCGACGTGCACGAGGGCTTCGTCTGGGCCGCGGTCTACGACGCGCCGCTCGTGTTCTTCTGCCAGAACAACCAGTGGGCCATCTCGGAGCCGACCGAGCGCCAGTCGCGCCTGCCGCTGTACCAGCGCGCCCGCGGCTACGGCTTCCCCGGCATCCGCGTGGACGGCAACGACGTGCTCGCCTGCCTCGCCGTGACCCGGTGGGCCCTGGAGGAGTGCCGGCACGGCAACGGACCGGTGCTGATCGAGGCCTTCACCTACCGGATGGACGCCCACACCACCACCGACGACCCCTCCCGCTACCGGCTCTCGGACGAGCTGGAGGAGTGGAAGCTGAAGGACCCGATCGAGCGCGTCCGGGCGTACCTGGCCCGCGGCGGCGGCGCCGATCACGGCTTCTTCGACCAGGTCCAGGCCGAGGCCGACCAGTTCGCGGCCGAGCTGCGCGAGTACACGTTCAACATGCCGGAGCCGCCGCCGGAGCGGATCTTCGCGAACGTCTACGCCGAGCCCTCGCCGGTGCTGGACGCCCAGCGCGAAGAGTTCCTGTCCTATTTGGACGGTTTTGCCACGGCGGGTGAGCACTGATGGACCTCCAGAAGCTGACCATCGGCAAGGCGCTCAACCTCGGCCTGCGCCGGGCCATGGAAGAGGACCCGAAGGTCCTGATGATGGGTGAGGACGTCGGCAAGCTCGGCGGCGTCTTCCGGATCACCGACGGGCTGCAGAAGGACTTCGGCGAGCAGCGCGTGCTGGACACGCCGCTGGCCGAGTCGGGCATTATCGGCACCGCGGTCGGCCTGGCCGTCCGCGGCTTCCGGCCGGTGTGCGAGATCCAGTTCGAGGGCTTCATCTTCCCCGGGTTCGACCAGATCTCCTCGCAGCTGGCGAAGCTGCACTACCGCACGCAGGGCAAGATCAAGATGCCCGTGGTCATCCGGGTGCCGTTCGGCGGCGGGATCGGCGCGGTGGAGCACCACTCCGAGTCGCCGGAATCGCTGTTCTCGCACATCGCCGGGCTGAAGGTGGTCTCGATCTCCAACGCGCTGGACGCGTACTGGGGCATCCAGGAGGCCATCAAGTCCGACGACCCGGTGCTGTTCTTCGAGCCGAAGAAGCTGTACCACTCGGGCGCGCTCAAGATGGAGGTGGACACCGGCACGTCGCCGGGCCGCGTCTTCAAATCGCAGGTGGTGCGCGAGGGGACCACGGCCACGGTCGTCGCGTACGGCCCGTCCGTGAAGGTGGCGCTCGACGCCGCCGCGGCCGCCGCCGACGAGGGCAAGTCGCTCGAGGTCATCAACCTGCGCACGCTCTCGCCGCTCGACCTCGGCCCGGTGTTCGAGTCGGTGCGCAAGACCGGACGGCTGATCGCGATCAGCGAGGCGCCGTCGGAATCGTCGCTGACCTCGGAGATCGCCGCCCGCGTCCAGCAGGAGTGCTTCTACTCGCTGGAGGCCCCCGTGCTGCGCGTGGCCGGGTTCGACACGCCGTACCCGCCGGCCAAGCTCGAGGAGTACTACCTCCCCGACCTGGACCGGGTGCTGCACACCGTCGACCGTTCGCTGGCCTGGTGAGGGGGGTTCATGCCCGAGTACAAACAGTTCCCCCTGTCCGACACGGCTGAGGGGCTGACCGAGGCCGACATCCTCGCCTGGCACGTGAAGCCGGGCGACACGGTCACGGTCAACCAGATCGTGGTGGAGATCGAGACCGCCAAGGCGGCCGTCGAACTGCCCATCCCGTGGGCCGGCGTGGTCACCGAGCTGCACGTGGAGCCGGGGCAGACGGTCGAGGTCGGCACGCCGATCCTGACCATGGACGTTGATCCCGGCGGCACCGCCGCGCCCGCGCCCGCTCCCGTGGCCGCTGCCGCTGCCGCTCCGGAGGCTCCGGCCGAGGAGGAGATGAAGCCGCTGGTCGGCTACGGCTCCAAGGCCGTGGTCACGAAGCGGCGGGAGCGCAAGGGTTCGGCACCCGCCGCGCCCGCTCCCGTGGCGGCCGTCGCCGCTCCGCCCGCGCCGGCGTCGGTCGTCGCGGAAAAGCCGCGCGGCGGTTACGTTCCGCTGGCCAAGCCGCCGGTCCGCAAGCTGGCCAAGGACCTCGGCGTCGACCTGCACGCCCTGTCCGGCACGGCCGGCGGCGTCATCACGCGTGACGACGTCGAGCGCGCGGCCAACGGATCGGCCGTCGTCCAACCGTCCACTGTGGACGCCGGATACGACCCCGGCACGCGCGAGCGCCGCGTGCCGATCAAGGGCGTCCGGAAGGCCACCGCGAACGCGATGGTGCAGAGCGCCTTCACGGCCCCGCACGTCACGGAGTTCCTGACCGTGGACGTCACGCCGATGATGGAGCTGCGCGAGAAGCTGAAGAAGTCGCGCGAGTTCGCCGGCACCAAGCTGACCCCGCTGGCGTTCGCGGCCAAGGCCGTGTGCCTGGCGGCGAAGCGCACGCCGGACGTCAACGCGGTGTGGGACGAGGCGGCGCAGGAGATCGTCTACAAGGACTACGTGCACCTCGGCATCGCGGCAGCGACCCCGCGCGGTCTCGTGGTGCCGAAGATCCGTGACGCCGATTCCCTGTCGCTCAAGGAACTCGCGCTCGCGCTGACGGAGCTGACCGACGTCGCGCGCGAGGGCAAGACCACCCCCGCGGCGATGGCGAACGGCACCTTCACGATCACCAACGTCGGCGTCTTCGGCGTCGACACCGGCACGCCCATCATCAACCCGGGCGAGTCGGCGATCCTGGCGGTCGGCGCCATCCGCGACACCCCGTGGGTGGTGGACGGCGAGATCGTGGTGCGCAAGGTGATGCAGCTCTCGCTGAGCTTCGACCACCGCGTGATCGACGGCCAGCAGGGCTCGGAGTTCCTGGCCGACGTCGGCGCGCTGCTCGCCGACCCGGCGGTGGCGATCACGTACTGACCGAATAACCGAATTGGGGCCTTCCGTCCGCGGAAGGCCCCTTTTTCCTGCTCTGCAAAGGAATTTCCCGCACAGCGCCAGCACAGCCGACTGACAGTACCGGCCCAGAAAACGATCTTACCGTGGGTTTGTCAGCAGTTACTCAAGCTGTGCAGGAGTTTCCGACATGAGCCGCTCCCTCCATTCCGCGCCCGCTCCCCAGGTAGCTCACGTTCCCGAACCACCGCCGCCGCCTCGCACGCTGGTAGACATCTTCGCCCGGACCGTGGACCGATATCCGCACGCGACCGCACTCGACGACGGCGCCACCCGGTTCAGCTACCGCGCGCTCGCCGACCGCGTCGAACGGACCGCCCGCAAGCTGCGCGCGCACGGCATCGGCCCCGGGGACCGGGTGGGGATCGCGATCCCGTCCGGCACCGCCGATCTGTACGCGGGCATCCTGGCCGTGCTGGCCGCCGGAGCGGCGTACGTGCCGGCGGACTTCGACGAGCCGGCCGAACGCGCCGAACTGGTCTTTTCCGAGGCACGTGTCTGCGCCGTGCTCCGCCCGGACCTGCGGATGCGCCCGGACCTCGCGCTCGCCGAGGGCGCCCGGCGCCGGCTGAGCCCGTCCGACGACGCGTGGGTGATCTTCACGTCCGGCTCCAGCGGCACGCCGAAGGGCGTCGCGGTGACGCACCGTTCGGCCGCGGCGTTTGTGGACGCGGAGGCGACGCTGTTCCTGCGTGAGCGCCCGATCTGCCCGGCCGACCGCGTGCTGGCCGGGCTCTCGGTCGGCTTCGACGCTTCGTGCGAGGAGATGTGGCTGGCCTGGCGCCACGGTGCCTGCCTGGTGCCCGCGCCGAGGTCGGTGGTGCGCGCGGGCCCGGACCTCGGGCCGTGGCTGGCACGACGCCGGGTCACGGTGGTCTCGACGGTCCCGTCACTCGCCATGCTCTGGCCGCCCGAGCTGCTCGACGGCGTGCGGCTGCTGGTCTTCGGCGGTGAGGGCTGCCCGGCGGAACTGGTGGACCGGCTCGACGACGGCCGGCGCGAAGTGTGGAACACCTACGGCCCGACGGAGGCCACTGTCGTCTCCACGGCGACGCGGCTGCGCGCCGGGGAGCCGGTACGGATCGGGGTGCCGCTGCCGGGCTGGCGGGTCGCCGTGGTCGACCCCGAAGGCGCGCCGGTCCCGCAGGGGGCGACCGGCGAGCTGATGATCGGCGGCGTCGGCCTGGCGCGGTACCTCGATCCGGACAAGGACGCCCGCGCGTACCCGCCGATGCCGCGGCTGGGCTGGGACCGGGGTTACCGCAGCGGTGACCTGGTCCGGGCCGATCCGGCCGGCCTGGTGTTCCTCGGCCGCGCCGACGACCAGGTGAAGATCGGCGGCCGGCGCATCGAGCTGGGCGAGGTGGAGGCGGCGCTGCTGGCGCTGCCCGGCGTGACCGCGGCCGCGGCGGCGGTCCGGGGCGGGCTGGTGCTCGTCGGATACCTGCTGGTGGACGGCCCGTTCGACGCCGAGGCCGCGCGCGCCCAGCTGGCGAAACGGCTGCCGCACGGACTCGTGCCGACGCTGGCCGTCCTCCCGGATTTCCCGCTCAGCGCGGCCGGCAAGGTGGACCGCAAGGCGCTGCCGTGGCCACTGCCCGCCTCGCCCTCGTCGTCCGAGCACGCCGAAGTGCCCGAGCCACTGCGCGCGGACCTCGCGTGGATCGCGCAACGCTGGGCCGAGCTGTTCGGTGTCACCCCGGCGCCGGGTTCGGACTTCTTCGCCGACGGTGGCACGAGCCTCGCCGCGGCGCAGCTGATTTCCGCGCTGCGCCCACGTTTCCCGGACGCGTCGATCACCGATCTCTACCAGCACCCGGGGCTGCTGGACCTGACCGAGCACCTGGTCGGCGCGGGCAGCGCGGCGGTCGAGGTGATCGAGCCGGTACGCCCGCTGTCCCGGCGATCGGGCACCCTGCAAACCCTGCTTTACGTGCTGCTGCAATGGATTCCCGGCATGCGGTGGACCCTCGCGGTGCTCGCCGGCGCCGCCGTCTTCGACTCGCTGACCGGCGACGCGACCGTCCCGCTCGCCGGCTGGATCGCCATCGCGGGCGGCCTGCTGCTGGCGTTCTCCTCGCCCGGCCGGGTGCTCGTCGCCGGACTCGGCGCCCGGCTGCTGCTCCGCCGGCTGCGCCCCGGCGCGTACCGCAAGGGCGGGTCCGTCCACATGCGACTGTGGACGGCCGAGCGGCTCGCCGCCGTGGTCGGTGTCGCCGGACTGCCGGGCACAACCTGGAACCTGCGTTACGCGCGGCTGCTGGGCAACAGCGTCGGCCGCGACGTCGACCTGCACGCCCTGCCGCCGGTCACCGGGCTCGGGCGCTTCGGCGACCGATGTGCCGTCGAGCCCGAGGCCGACGTCGCGGGCTGGTGGCTGGACGGGAACACGCTGCACATCGGCACCGTCGACGTCGGCGCGGACGCCTCCGTGGGCAGCCGCTCGACGCTGATGCCGGGCAGCGTGGTCGGCGACGGCGCCGTGGTACCGCCGGGGACCTTCGTCCGCGAAACCGTGCCCAGTGCGGCCGTTTCGGGCGAGCGACCGCCGGTCAGAAGCCGCTGGCGGCTGGCGTACGCGCTCACCCCGGTGCTGTCCGGCCTGATCATGCTGATCGCCGTGCTGCCCGCGGCCGCCGTGTACACCTGGCTCGGCCTCACCACCGGGGACACGCTGTCCAGCCTGGTCTGGCTCGTGCCGCCGCTCGGTGTGGTGACCCTGCTGCTCAACGCCGGCCTCACCGCCGCGCTGGTCCGGCTGGCCGGTCGCGGGCTCCGGCCCGGCTCGCACCCGGTGCACAGCCGCGCCGGCTGGGCCGCCTGGCTGGTGCAGCGACTGGTGACCAGCGCCAGGAACAGCGCTTTCCCGCTGTACGCGAGCCTCGTGACGGGCCTGTGGCTGCGGCTGCTGGGCGCGTCGATCGGGCGCCGCACCGAAGCGTCCACTGTGGTCGGTCTGCCGCAGATGATGTCCGTGGGCGCCGGGAGCTTCCTGGCCGACGACTCGGTGCTCGCGCCGTACCGGCTGCGCGGCGGCCGCGTCGAGATCGGCCGGGCCACGGTGGACGACCAGGCCTTCATCGGCAACTCCGCCGAGGTCGCACCCGGGCGCACGGTCCACTCCGGCTCGCTGATCGGCGTCCTCTCGCACGCCCCGGCGACGGGTGAGCCCGGCACGTCGTGGCTGGGCCGCCCGGCGATGGCCATCCCGCGCCGTGCCACCGTGACCGACTCGGCCCGGACGTACGCGCCGTCTTGGCACCTGGTCTTGCGACGAGCGCTCGTCGAGCTGACCCGGCTGGTGCCGACCGCGCTCGGCGCGATGCTCGGTTACGCGGTGTTCGTGCTGATCGAAGCCGTCTCGACCGGGCTCGGGATCCCGCTGGCGTTCGCGCTTTCCGGCCCCATCCTGCTCGGCGCCGGTGTGGTGGCGACGGGGCTGGCGCTGGCCGCGAAATGGCTGTTCAACCGGCGGGTCCGCGCGTCCGAGCACCCGCTGTGGAGCGGTTTCGTGTGGCGTAACGAGCTGGTGGCCGTCTACCACGAGGAGCTGGTGATGCGCTGGCTCGGGCCGGCGGTGCTCGGCACGCCGGTGTTCAGCGCGGTCCTGCGGGCGCACGGCGCGAAGATCGGCCGCGGCGTCATCGTCGAGACGAAGTGGCTGCCGGAGCCGGACCTGGTCAGCGCCGGCGACGGGGTGGTGGTCAACCGCGGCTGTGTCGTGCAGACCCACCTGTTCCAGGACCGGATCCTGCGGCTCGGCCCGGTGCGGCTGGACGCGGGCGCCACCCTCGGGCCGCACACGGTGGCCCTGTTCGACACCCACCTCGGGCACGACTGCTCGATCGGGGCGAACTCCCTGGTCATGCGCGGCGAGACGGTCCCGGCCCAGCGCCGGTTCGAGGGCAACCCGGTCGCCCCCGCGTAATCCAGTTGACGGAGTGAGCACTCACTCCGTACCTTGGATCGCATGACACCCGTAGAAGCCAAGCGCCGCGCGCCGGGCATGGCGCCGGAGGACCGGCGGCAGATGATCGTGCGCGCCGTGCTGCCGCTGGTCGTCGAGCACGGGGCCGCCGTGACGACCAGCCAGATCGCACGGGCGGCCGGCATCGGTGAGGGCACGATCTTCCGGGCCTTCAAGGACAAGGACGAGCTGATCGACGCGTGCGTGGTCGCCGCGCTCGACCCCGGGGAATCGCTGGAGATCATCGGCGAGATCCCCGGGGAGCTGCCGCTGGAGAAACGGCTGCTGGAGGCGGTCGAGGCCCTCACCGCGCACTTGCAGCGGATCGGCGCGGTGATGGCGTCGGTCCACAAGGGACGCGCGCGGCCCGAGCACCTGCGTAGCCAAGCGGCCAAGGGCGGGGACAGCCGGCGCGAGTCCGTGGACGCCATGCGGGTGGCCATCGAGGGCCTGTTCGAGCCCGACGCCGCGAAACTGCGACTGCCGCTGGACAAGACCGCGTCGCTGTTCCTCTCCATGCTGTTCTCGATGTCCCGGCCGATGCCGGACGGGCCGTCGCCGGCCGAAACGATCGACCTCTTCCTCCACGGCGCGGTGTCCGCGTGATCCCAGGAGGCGGAGTGTTCGTCGGCCGCCGGGGCCGGCGCCGCCCACCGTCGACGGTGCCGGACAGCGGTCTGACCGGCCCGGTCGACATCCCGGAGCCGAAACAGCCGGAGCAGCCGAAAGACCTGAAGTCCCGCTTCGCCCGCATGAAGGTCTCGGTGGCCGGGACCGTACGCGGGCTGCCGAAGGTGACCCGGCTGACCTGGCAGGCCAGCCCGCCGCTGACGATCGTGCTGACGCTGGTCACGGTGGTCTCCGGCCTGCTGCCGACGGCCACCGCGTACATCGCGAAACTGCTGCTGGACTCGGTCGTCGCGGCGATCCAGCATCGCGGCGGCACGGGCGACATCGTGCGGATCACGCTGTTCCAGTTCGGCGTGCTGGCCGCGACGGCGATCAGCAGCGCGTTCACCACCATCGCGCAGTCACTGCTGCAGGAGCGGATGGCGCTGACCATCCGCCACCAGGTGATGGCGCACTCCAGCGAACTGCACCTGGCGTATTTCGAGGGCTCGACGTCGTACGACATGCTGCGCCAGGCCACCCAAGAGGCGCCGACGCGGCCGTTGTCGATGATGAACTCCGCGCTCGGGCTGGGGCGCACGGCGATCACGTTCGGCAGCATGATCGCGCTGCTCGTCTCGATCAGCCCGCTGCTCGCGCTGGTCGCACTGCTCGCGCCGGTGCCCGCGTTCATCTCGCAGTCGAAGTACGGGTCGCGCGCGTTTTGGTTGACGTTCCTGATGTCGCCGATCAAACGCCGGATGGACTACCTGTCCTCGCTGGTCACCACGGACACGTATGCCAAGGAGACCAAGCTCTTCGGGCTGGGGCCGTACTTCGTGGACCGGTTCCGGCGGCTCGGCGTGGTGTCGTACGAGCGGCAGCGGAAGCTGACGATCAACCGCAACATCAGCTCGACGTCCTGGGGCCTGTTGAGCACCCTCGTCGGCTCGGCGATCGCGCTGTACATCGCGCTGGAGGCCGTCGGCGGGCAGCTGACGCTGGGCGACCTGGCGCTGTACACGGCGGCCGCGACATCCGTGCAGAGTTCGGTTTCCGGGCTGTTCACGGCGTTCTCCGGGATGTACGAGAACAACCTGTACCTGGACACGCTGTACCGGTTCCTGGACACCGAGCCGGAGATCGTGGCCCCGCCGTCGCCGCGGCCGATGCCGTCCACTGTGGAGGGACACATCCGGTTCGAGTCGGTGAGCTTCAGCTACCCCGGCGCCGACGAGGCCGCGTTGACCGGCGTCACGTTCGAGATCCGGCCCGGCGAGACGATCGCCGTGGTGGGCCGGAACGGCGCGGGCAAGTCCACCCTGTTCAAGCTGCTGTGCCGGCTCTACGACCCGACCGGCGGGCGCATCCTGCTCGACGGCGTCGACATCCGCGAGTACGACCCGGACGAGCTGCGCACCCGGATCAGCGCGATGTTCCAGGACTACGTGACGTACCAGGGCACCGCGGCGGAGAACATCGGCCTCGGCGACCTGACCCGGCTGGAGGACCGTCCGCACATCGAGGACTCCGCCCGCCGCGCCGGCGCCGACGAGCGCATCGAACGCCTGCCGTCCGGTTACGACAGCCCACTCGGCCGCTGGTTCGACCAGGGCGTCTCCCTCTCCGGCGGCGAGTGGCAGAAGATCGCACTGGCCCGCGCCTTCCAGCGAGAGGCCCCGATCCTGATCCTGGACGAGCCGACGTCCGCACTCGACGCCCAGGCCGAGCACGACCTGTTCGCCCGCCTGCGCTCGCTCGCCGAGGGCCGCACCACGCTGTACATCTCGCACCGTTTCAGCACGGTCCGCCAGGCCGAGCGGATTCTCCTGCTGGACCACGGGAAAGTGGCGGAGTACGGCACGCACGAGGAGCTGATGGCCGCGGGCGCCGGCTACGCGGAGCTGTTCACCTTGCAGGCGCAGGCCTACCTCGACGAGCTGCCGGGTTAGTCTCTGATGTGCTGATCGAAACGAGGGGGCTCGGCGTCAGCGTCGGGGAGACGGAGCTGTTCAGCGACCTGGACCTGGCGGTCGACGCGGGTGAGTGCGTGGTCGTCACGGGGGCGAACGGGGTCGGTAAGTCGACATTGCTGCGGTGCCTCTACGGCACGCAACAGCCGACGTCGGGGACAGTGCTGGTGTGCGGGATGCCGCCGGACGAGCGCACGGCGTCGTTCCGCCGCCGGGTCTCGGTGCTGATGGACGACTCGGCACTGTTCGACGAGCTGACCCCGCGCCAGCACCTGGACCTGCTGGCACGCTCGTTCGGCATCCCACCGGCGACGGGTCTGGACGACCGGGCCGACGTCCCGGCCGCTGATCTGTCTGCGGGCCAGCGCCGCCGGCTGCTGCTGCTCGCGGCTACGGCGCGGCCGTACGAGGTCCTGCTGCTGGACGAACCCGAGCGCGCGCTGGACACCGCCGGGCGCGCTTGGCTGACCGAGCTGGTGGACGCGGCCAAGGCCGGCGGGGCCGCGGTCGTTGCGGCGAGCCACCACGCGGCGCTGGTGGACGAGGTCGCGGATTACTTGGTGGAGCTGTGAAACGGGCTGACCTGGTCCTCGCGCTGGTTCTGCTCGGGTCGCCGTTCTGTGGGCCGGCGCCGGTGGGCTATGTCGCAGGCTACGCGGTGCAACCATGAAACGGGCCGACCTGATCCTCGCGCTGGTCGTACTCGGCGGAGCGCTCGGATCACCGTTCTACAACACCGCGCTGGTCCGCTCGCAGCTGATCGGCGACGCCCCGGTCGGGGTGCAGGGCGGCGTCGCCGTGTTGTGCGTCGGGCTTGCGATGGCCTGGCGGGCGACCACGCGCCGCGGCCACCTGTGGGCCGATCCCGCCGCGCTGACCTGGTCGGACTTCGACGGCTCGCGCCCGCGCACCCTCACCCGGCGGCTGCTGGTCGACTGGGCCGCGCGCTTCGCCGCGGCCGGGTACGCGTTCGCGATGGCCGGTGTGCTGATCGGTTTCCCGGCGGACCTCGGCGGCGCGCTGGGGCTGTTCGTCGGCGTCGCCGGGCTCGCCCTGGCCTTGGCGCGCCGCGCGCGGGTGTGGGGCGAGGCCGTGTTGCCGTTGGTGCCAGTGCTCGGCGTGCTGCCGTTCATTCCTTTGTGGACGCTCGCTTTGGTGGCCGCTTCGGCGGCCGTCGCGCTGGGTTGGTCGACCCCGCTGGCGCGCACGGCGGGCCGCCGTTCACTTGTCCACCACTTCGCCGAGCGGATGGTGCGACGCACGTCGGCGGCGTTTTTGGACGTCTGGGCGCTGCTGCCGGCCGGGCGCCCGGTCCGCTGGCGGACCGCGCTCGACGGCCGGTTCGTCGTCACGCGTTACCTGGTCACGGGGGTGCTCGCGCGCCGGCACCAGCTCGGACTGCCGTTGTTCCTGGCGCTGGCCGTGGCCGCCGCGCACGTGACTTTTCCCGCGGTGACGTCCGTCTGGCTGGTCGGGATGGGCGGTTACCTGGCGCTGCTGCCGTTCGCCGCGCCGGTCGCGCAGGTTTATCGCGTGCCGGGCCTGCGCCGTTGGTTCGACGCGTCCGACCTGCGGCTGAAGGCCACCACCGTGGTCGTGCTGGCCGTGCTCGCGGTGGTGTGGACGGCTTTCGTCGCGCTCCTCCGCGTGCCGATGACCGTCGGGGCCGTGGTGGCCGCGCTGCTGGCGGCGGTGGCTGTTGTCCGGACGGTCACGCGTGGCGCGCTGGATTTCGGCTCGCTCGGCTTGGTGCTGTACGAAGGCGTGCTGGTCCCGATGGGCCTCGCCCGCCAGCTCGTCCGCGGCCCGGATGTGCTGCTAGTCGGCCTGATCGCAGCGAGTTTCCTGCCCGGCTGACTACGCTTGTCCCGTGCTGCGGCGGGTCCTGGTCTTCGGCTGTTCGGGCAGCGGCAAGTCAACCCTCGCCCGGCGACTGGCCGCGCGGCTGAACGTCCCCGTCACCCATCTCGACCACCTGTACTGGCGTCCGGACTGGGTGGAGGCGCCGCTGTCGGATTTCCGCGCGGCCCAGGCAGCCGCCGTGCAGACGAACGGCTGGGTGATCGACGGGAACTACAGCGGCACTATGGACATCCGTTTCCCTCTGGCCGACACCGTGGTATTCCTCGACGTCTCGCGATGGACGAGCCTGCGCCGCGTGCTGCTCCGCACGCTGCGCGAACGCGGCCAGGACACCCAGGCGCCGGGCTGCCTCTCGAAGGTGGACCTCGAGTTCATCCGCTGGATCTGGACCTGGCGGACCTCACACCGTTCACGACTGTTGAGCCGCATCGCAGCGGAGGCGCCGACCGCGCGACAGGTGCTGCTGAGTTCGTCTCGCGAGGTGGAGGCGTTCTTGCGGTCGGTGTGACCTCGGGTCTGCGGGTGCAACCCCGCTCGCTGACGTACTCACGTCGGCCGGCGTCGCCCGCGCCGACCGGTGGGCCGCTCGCCCGAGGCCGATGTGTCCCTCCCGCGCCCCCTCGGCCACTCGCCGAGGCCGATGCGCCATCCTGAGCCGGCGCGGTCCCGCGCCACCCCGTCGGTCACTCGCCTAGGCCGATGCGCCCCCTCGGCAGCCGCCACCCGAGCACCGTTCACCGAGTCCGATGCGCCGCGGCAGCAGCTGCCCCCGTGCGCCGCTCACCAAGGTCGATGCGCCCGGCAGCAGCCGCCACCCGAGCCAACCCGAGCGCCGTTCCCGAGGTCGATATGTCCCCATCAGCAACTGCCGCCCGGGCCAACTCCCGCGCCACTCACTTGAAGTCGGCGTGACCTGGTCGCGTTGCCCAAAGCCTGCTCCCGCGCCCCTGGAATCGATGTGACCTGGTCGTCTTGGCCGCCCGTCCCTGCGAATTCGCGGCCCCGAACGCCGAGATCCCCGGGTCCCGGGAGCAAATCGGGCAGCTCGTTCGTTCACTCGATATGGCTGTCGTGTTCCTGCTCTACGTCATCGCCGAGTTCGCCGCGATCTGGGCGGTGGGCTCGGCCGTCGGTGTGCTCGGCACGATCGCCTTGCTGCTGGTGGGCGCCTTCGTCGGCTCCTGGCTGGCCCGCCGCGAGGGCGGCAAGGCGATGCGCGCGTTCGTCTCCACGGCCCAATCCGGCCGCAACCCGGAGAAAGAACTGACCGACGGCATGCTCATCGCCCTGGGCGGCGTGTTGATCATGATCCCGGGCTTCGTCAGCGACGTGGTGGGCCTGCTCCTGATGCTGCCCCCGTCCCGCGCCGTGGCGCGCCGCCTGTGGCTGCGCCGCGCGGAGAAGCGCGCCGTCCGCTACGCCAACCGCGCCCGCGGCCCCGTGATGGTCGTGGACAGCGAGATCGTGGAACCTGAGCCGCGCCCCTCGGAGAAGCCGCACCCGGTGATCGAGGGACGAATCATCGAGGGCTAGGACGCCTAATTCTCGTACGCCGCTCGATGCCAGGCCAAATACTTGTGGTCCACGTGGTGGCTTGGATGAGTGCGTAGTTCGCCGTAGCGCACACCATTGAGCCACAACGAGTGATCGTCGTGAATGACTATCGCGCCAAGGTCAAACCGGACATGGCAGCTGGGGCAAAGACAGAGGACGTTGCTCTCGATATCCGGGCCCTCATGAGGCTTCCCGAGACCCTGAATGTGGGCGCCTTCCGAGTAGCTCACGTCGCCGGCGACCAGATGATCTCCACAGATCTGACATCGATCATCGTGGATATTCTTGATCTTCTTAGTCACAGCGGTGCTCCGCACGATCCGCTGACGCCACGCTCCGCGGCGTCCCGGCACTAGATTGCCCAGGGGCTTGTCAGAGTGCGCAACCTCAACAGATACCTTGACATCCTTGGCGTTGAGTACTACGTCAAGCCCCGGAAGCTCAACCTTCACCATCCCGAACTGGCAGATCCGATACTTGCCGTCGCTGGTGCGCCCGTAGGAGGCGGACTCGACTCGGAAGAGACCGTCGTATCGAAGACCCTCAGCGGGACCATGCTTCGAACCTCGGTGAGCTCCCCGGATCACTCGAACAAGATCGCCCTCGGCCATGCTTACCTTCAGCGCGGCATTGCCGGGGGCAGCGAACGTCTGATCATCCACCTGCTTCCCGGTATCTGAGTCCCGCCCGCCATGCCCGGTGTAGAGGATGAAGTCCCCCTCGTCGCGATCCTCGTCGTAACCACCCGAAACGACGATGGATTCGGCACCTGTTTTCGCGGTACCGACGATGCCCGCCTGCAGCGCCCGATGCACCTGCCGTCCCGCGGCCGACCTGCGATCGATGAAGGCGCGCCCCTCATCTATGCCGGGAATCGGCCCGAAGCGCGGAATCAAGTCGCGGTCCTGGACTTCAAAACCCAAGTCAACTAGGCGAGCAGTTGCGGCCTTCATATCTGTCGCGTTAGACATGCCCAGCAGGGCCTCGACCTCGTACGCCCAGTCCTCCTGCATGACGTAGAAGCGCTCCGCAGCTCGGATGTTGTGCTTGTCGAAGAACTTGCCCTTGCGGAGGTGGTCATACTCGTCGATCGCCGCCTCTACGTGTTTGCGGTCGATGTCACCAAGGCCCATGGACTCACTGTATGGGGTGACACCGACAGTTTCAGCGAGATCGCGAGACTACCCGTCGCTCGGCTTAGGGATGTTGAAGTAGCTGGACAGCCGGACCGCCGGGGCGTACTCGCCCTTTACCTTCACGCGGCCAGTGACGAACATCGTTGCGACGGTGGCGTTGCCGGTGGCCATGCGGATGAAGTCGTCGGCTGAGAGGGTGATCGTGGTGTCCGGGGTGCGGGAGAGGTCGGTGCTGGAAACGCATAGGCCGTCTTCGATTACAGTCTGGAAGCGGTCGTAGCCGTCTTCCGATTCGCCGCCGGGAAAGCGCCAGGAAACGACGACGTTGACGTAGCGGGCGCGGGCCGGGAGGAAGTGCTCCGACATTCGGCGGAAGATCTCGTCGAGGAATACTGCGCGCAGTTCCGGATGATCGGCGATCGCTTTGAGTTGGTCGCGGGAGGAGTGGCCGACGATGTCGACCAGGACCTGGGTGGACAGGGCGCTCAGTTCGATGCCGGCGCCCGCGTTTCCCAGCATGTGCAAGGTTTCCAGGACCTGCACGAACTGTGCCGGGGTCAGCTTCGCCAGCTCCAGCTTCCGCGCGAAACCGTTGACCGCGTGGTCTGAGGCCGGCGAAGCGTGCGGACGGGAGAACCGTCGCCAGCGAATACGGGACACGGAAATCGAGTGTAACGGCTCAAGCCGGTTTGGGAAGGTCGAAATAGCCGATCAGGCCCGCCGCGAATGCGAGATCGCCTTTCACCTTGATTTTCCCGGTGACGAACAAGACCGCGGGCGTGGCCTGGTGGGTGATGATGCGGAAGAAGTCCGTCGGCGCCACTGTGATCGTGACGCGCGGCTTCTCCTTCATCTCCCGTGAAACCGTGCAGGCGCCACGCGAGATCACCGTCTCGTAGCGGTCGTAACCGCCGTCGCCCACGCCGCCGGACAGGCGCCAGTGCACCACCGCGTGCAACGACCGCGCACGGTCCACCCGGATGTGCGCACCCATGCGCGCGAAGATCTCGTCCAGCACCCGCTCGCACAGCACGCGCTCGCCGACGACGGCCTCCAGCTGGGCCCGCGAAGCGCGCGCCACGAGGTTTGCGAAGCGCGTCGGGTCCACCTTCGCCAGGGAGAACGCCGGTGCCGTTTCCGCGAGGCGGATCAACGTCGCCAGCAGCCGGCGGAAGTCGTCTTTTCCCAGCTCACGGGGGTCGACGGCGTCGGCCAGCTCGTTGACGTCCAGCGCGCCGGCCTCCGGGCCCAGCCCGTCGACGCGGTCCAGCGCGTCGAGCAGCGCCGTGCCACGCAGGTTCGCCAGATCGGTGTCCTCGGCCATGCGCCACCCCTTTCCCCTCGGCTACAGCGTAAGGCTACCCGTGAGTAGGTAAGCGGGCAAGAACGCGCCGACCACGGTGGCAGGTAGCGTCTCGTGCTGGCGAAAGGGAGGTCGGAGTGCCCGACGAAGAGCAGCGCCCGCCCGAGCGGGCCCGGCGGCTACCGCGCGCCGTGCGCGAGCGGCAGATCCTGGACGCCGCGGTGCAGGTGTTTTCGCGCCACGGCTACCACTCGGCGTCGATGGACGAGATCTCCGAGGTCGCCGGCGTCTCCAAGCCGATGATCTACACCTACCTCGGCTCCAAGGAGGACCTGTTTGGCAAGAGCATCCAGCGCGAGGCGACCCGGCTGCTCGAGGCCATCCAAGCCGGCGTCCAGCCCGACCTGCCGCCCGACATGCAGCTCTGGCACGGGCTTCGGTCGTTCTACCGCTTCGTCGCCGAGTACCGCGAATCGTGGACGGTGCTGCACCGCCAAGCGCTGACGGTCGGCGGCGCGTTCGCCGCCGAGATCACCGCCATGCGCACCCGCGCGATCGAGCTGGTCGCCGCGCTGGTCGTCTCCGCCGGCACCCGCAAGGGCCTGGCCCAGCAGGCCGAGTTCTCCGGCGCCGGACTGTCCGCCGCGCTGGTCGGCGCCGCGGAATCGCTCGCCGACTGGGCGCTCGACCACCCCGAGATCTCCGACGGGGTGCTCGCGTCCTGGCTGATGAACCTCGTCTGGCTCGGCTTCAACGACCTCGTCGAGGGTGAGGTCTGGAAGCCGCGGCCCGGCGAAACCGCGTCAGAGGGCTGAAATCGTCCCGTCGAGGTGCGGCTTGGGCTTGCGCGCGTTCCACAGCTCGAACGCCCAGCCGTCTTCGGTCGCCCAGGTGGTGAAGGCCGCCTTCGCGGGCAGCAGCACGGGCTGCTTGAACCGCACATCGATGGTGAACGCCGACGGCAGCCGCCCCTCGAACGCCGCCAGCGCGTGCGCCTTCGTCCACATGCCGTGGGCGATCGCCGCGGGGAAGCCGAACAGGCGCGCGCTCAGCGGGTGCAGGTGGATCGGGTTCCGGTCGCCGGAGACCTCGGCGTAGCGACGGCCGATGTCACCCGGCACCGCCCAGATCGCGTTCGGCGTCGGCGGCGCGAGCTGCTCACGCGGCCCCGACGGGCCCGAACCACCACCCCGGCGCAGATAAGTCGACACGTCCGTCCACACCGTCTCGGCGCCGGCCGAAACCTCGCTGACGACGTCGAACTGGCGCCCCTTCTCGTGCGGCCGCAGGTTTTCCGCGCGCACCCGCACCGTGAACACCTCGCCCAGCCGCAACGGGCGACGCTGCGTGATCCGGTTGGCCACGTGCACCATGCCGAGCAGCGGGAACGGGAACCCCGGCTCGGTCATCAGCGCCATCTGCAATGGAAACGCGAGCAGGTGCGGGTACGTCGCCGGCAGCTCGTCGCCGAAACGGAAGCCGCAGACCTGGTTGTACGCGGCCACGTGCGCCGGGTCGACGACCACGCCGGAACGCACCAGCTCGAGGTCCGGCAGCGTCGAACCGCCGCCGCGGCGAAGCAGCGCCTTCGGATACAGCGTCGCCAGGCTGGGCGAGCCGCTGAGTTCACGCACGGCCACGGTTCACGCCCCCAGCAGGGCTTGACCGCAGACGCGGACCACGTTGCCGTTGACCGCCGCCGACGCCGGATTCGCATACCAGGCAATGGTTTCCGCGACGTCCACCGGCAGCCCGCCCTGGCCGAGGCTGGACAGCCGCCGCCCGGCTTCGCGGATGAACAGCGGCACCGCGGCCGTCATCTTGGTCTCGATGAAGCCCGGCGCGACGGCGTTGATCGTGCCGCCGTACTCCGCGAGCTGCGGCGCGCCGACGTTCACCATGCCGATCACACCCGCCTTCGACGTCGCGTAGTTCGTCTGGCCGACGTTGCCGGCGATGCCCGCGATGGACGAGACGCCGATGATTCGCCCGTTGGCATTGAGGACCTTGTCCGCGAGCAGCTTGTCGTTGACCGCGAGCTGCGCGGCGAGGTTCACGGTGAGCACCGCGTCCCAGCCCGATTCGGTCATGTTGCCGAGCGTCTTGTCGCGCGTGATGCCGGCGTTGTGCACAACCACGTCGACGCCGCCGTGCCGGGCCGACAGGTACTCGGCGAGCTTGGCCGGCGCGTCGGCCGCGGTGACGTCGAGCTGCAGGGCCGAGCCGCCGATCCGGTTCGCGACCTTGGACAGGTCCGCGCCCTGTGCCGGGATGTCGAGGGCGACGACGTGCGCGCCGTCGCGGGCCAGTGTCTCGGCGATCGCCTCGCCGATGCCGCGGGAGGCGCCCGTGACCAGCGCGACCTTGCCGTCGAGCGGCTTCTCCCAGTTCGACGGCGCTTCGGCGGCCAGCGCGTGCGTGCCGACGCGGATCACTTGCGCGTCAACAAAAGCGGACTTCGCGGACAGCAGGAAGCGCAGCGTCGACTCGCTCGCTTCTTCGGCACCTTCGGCGACGTACACGAGCTGCGCCGTCGCGCCGCGCTTCAGCTCCTTGCCGACCGAGCGCACGAAGCCTTCCAACGCCCGTTGCGCGATCCGCTCCCGGCCCTCGGCCAGCTCCGGCGGGGTGCCGAGCACCACCACTCGGCCGGACGCGCCGACCTTGCGGATCACCGGGTGGAAGAAGCGGTAAACCTCGCGAAGCTCGGCTGGGTCCTTGACGCCGGTGGCGTCGAAGACCAGCGCCGCGTGCCGCTCGGCGGGCGCGGTGACCACCTCGATGCCGGCGTCGGCGAGCTGGCTCTTGAGGGTTTTCTCCAGCCTTCCGCCCGGCGCCGCGCCGACGAGTGCGGGACCCTCGAGGGCAGGCTGACCCGGCC
Source organism: Amycolatopsis saalfeldensis (assembly GCF_900110575.1). Taxonomy (GTDB): domain Bacteria; phylum Actinomycetota; class Actinomycetes; order Mycobacteriales; family Pseudonocardiaceae; genus Amycolatopsis; species Amycolatopsis saalfeldensis. The sequence goes on along the minus strand of NZ_FOEF01000018.1, from coordinate 179,536 downwards.
GGTACCGGCGGAGGGTGGCGGGGCTGGGCAGGCCGAGCTTCGGCACCACGAACTTCCCCACCGGGGTTTTCGTGAACTGCTGGTACCTGTCAGCCATCGGATGCCTCCCGTGCCGTCTGCGTCACGTCGCAGTCTAACCTACTGGCTAGTAGGTTACAGTGTGAGAGGGACGACTTGAGAGAGGTGGACGTCATGGCGACCAGAAAAACCGCCGCGGTGCGCAGGGTCGCGATCGTCGGCGGGAACCGGATTCCCTTCGCGAGGTCGAACGGCCCGTACGCGAAGGCGTCGAACCAGGACATGTTCACCGCCGCGCTCGACGGCCTGGTCAGCCGCTTCTCGCTGCAGGGCGAGCTGATCGGCGAGGTCGCCGCCGGGGCCGTGCTCAAGCACTCGAAGGACTTCAACCTGGCGCGCGAGAGCGTGCTGGGCAGCCGCCTCTCGCCCGCCACGCCCGCGTCCGACGTGCAGATGGCGTGCGGCACCGGCCTGCAGGCCGTGATCACCGTGGCGCACAAGATCGCGCTCGGTGAGATCGACTCGGCGATCGCCGGCGGCGTCGACACCACCAGCGACGCGCCGCTGGCCGTCAACGACGACCTGCGCAAGGTCCTCGTGCAGTTCAACGCCGCGAAAACGCTCGGCGACCGGCTGAAGCTCGTCGCGAAGCTGCGGCCGGGCCACATCGTGCCGGAGATCCCGCGCAACGCCGAGCCGCGCACCGGCCTATCGATGGGCGAGCACGCGGCGCTGACCGCGAAGGTCTGGGAGGTCACGCGCGAGGCGCAGGACGAGCTCGCGGCGGCCAGCCACCAGCACCTCGCCGCGGCCTACGACCGGGGCTTCTTCGACGACCTGGTGACGCCGTTCCTCAAGCTCTCCCGTGACCAGAACCTGCGACCGGAGTCCAGCGTCGAGAAGCTGGCGAAGCTCAAGCCGGTGTACGGCGGCCCGGGCGGCACGATGACGGCGGGCAACTCGACACCGCTCACCGACGGCGCGTCGACCGTCCTCCTCGCGACCGAAGAGTGGGCGAAGGCGCACAAGCTGCCGGTGCAGGCGTACCTGACGTTCACGCAGACCGCGGCCGTCGACTACGTCCACGGCGACGAGGGACTGCTGATGGCCCCCGCGTACGCCGTGCCGCGGATGCTCGCGCGAGCGGGACTTTCGTTGCAGGACTTCGACTTCTACGAGATCCACGAGGCGTTCGCATCGCAGGTGCTCGCCACGCTCAAGGCGTGGGAGGACCCGGCGTTCGCCAAGGAGAAGCTCGGCCTGGACGAGCCGCTCGGCTCGATCGACCGGACCAAGCTGAACGTCAACGGCTCGTCGCTGGCCGCGGGGCACCCGTTCGCCGCGACCGGCGGCCGGATCGTCGCCACGCTGGCGAAGCTGCTGGACGAGAAGGGCTCGGGCCGCGGGCTGATCTCGATCTGCGCGGCCGGCGGCCAGGGCGTCACCGCGATCCTGGAGAAGTAGAGCGGAAAACGGGCCGCATCCCACGCCGGGGTGCGGCCCGTTTTCGCGAGTCAGTGGGTGATGGCCTTCTCGGCCTTCTTGCTCAGCTTGTCGGCGCGCTTGCTCGCCTTCTTGCCCAGCTTGTCCGCGCCCTGGCCAGCCTTCTTGGCGGCACGGCGGGCGCGCCAGCCCAGCGACGGCCTGCCCGCGGTGTCGCCGGCGGCGAGCAGCAGCCCGCCGGCGAGGCCCGCGTTCTTGAGGAACTGCACCTGCTGCGCCTGCTTTTCGGCGGGCTCCTTGCTCTCCCAGAACCGGTGCGCGGCCAGCGTGGTCGGCAGCAGCGTGCCGAGCAGCGCCAGCGACGCGAGCCGCGGCGCCTTGCCCGACGCCAGCGCGAGGCCCGCGCCGATCTTCACGACCGCGTCGATGCGGACGAGAGTCGCCGGGTCGCGCGGCACCTGGTCCGGCACCAGGCCCTCGACCTTGTCGAACGCGTCAGTCAGGAAGGGTTCGACCGCCTTCGCGTGCCCCTGGGTGTCGCGGAGCATGCCGATACCGCCGTAGATGAAGATCGACGCGAGCAGTGGACGGGCCACCCGACGCAGTATCACGGTCGTCGCCTTTCCTGGGATGTCGGCTGTCTGCCGGTCAAACCTACGCCTGGGTTTCCCCGCGGGCCCGGCGCCGAACCGCGCTAGCGGCGCATACGTGAGTATCGCGTTTTTCCTAGATTCCCTCAGATGACGGTAGGCGGGAACCCGGACGGCCGAGCGTCCGTCGGAGTGGTCGCTGGGGGTAGGGATGGACGGGGCTGCAGACCCGGCCATCCCTCGTGCCCGGCGACACGCCCTAGCGATGTATGGCCGAATATCGGACCTGCCCTAGATACGTCGATACGGTGGCAGAGTGGACCCCATCCGCAATCCCTTCGCCCCCGGCGCCGGACAGCGGCCGCCGGAGCTGGCGGGGCGGGAGCGCGAGCTCAAGGCCTTCGAGGTGGTGCTGGAGCGGGTCGCCCGCGGCCGTCCCGAGCGCAGCCTGGTGCTGACCGGGCTGCGGGGCGTCGGCAAGACGGTGCTGCTCGGGGAGCTGCGGTCGATGGCCGTCCGGCACGGGTGGGGCGCCGGGAAGATCGAGGCACGCCCGGACGCCGAGCTGCGGCGGCCGCTGTCCGCCGCGCTGCACCGGGCCATCCGGGACCTCGCCGTGCGGCACCGCGCGCCGGACCGGGTGGAAGAAGTGCTCGGGGTGCTCAAGGCGTTCGCGCTGCGGGCCAACAAGTCGGACGCCAAGCTGCGCGACCGCTGGCAGCCCGGCATCGACGCGCCCGCCGCGCAGGGCCGCGCGGACTCCGGCGACATCGAGATCGACCTGGTCGAGCTGTTCACCGACGTCGCGGACCTGGCGGCGGACGTCGGGACCGGCGTGGCGCTGCTGATCGACGAGATCCAGGACCTGCAGCCGGACGACGTCTCAGCGCTGTGCGCGGCGTGCCACGAGCTTTCGCAGTCCGGGGCGCCGCTGGTGGTCGTCGGGGCGGGGCTGCCGCACGTGCCGGCGGTGCTGTCCGCGTCCAAGTCGTACTCCGAGCGGCTCTTCCGCTACGCCCGGATCGACCGGCTCGAGCGCGAGGACGCCGACCTCGCCGTGATGGCGCCGATCGAACGCGAAGACGCCGGCATCGAGCCGGAAGCCCTCGACGCGCTGTTCGACGCGTCGGGCGGTTACCCCTACTTCATCCAGGCCTACGGCAAGGCCGCCTGGGACGCCGCGCCCGCCGACCCGATCACGGTCAAGGACGTGCAGGTCGCCGCGCCCGAAGCGGAGGCCGAGCTGGCCGTGGGGTTCTTCGGCTCGCGGTACGAGCGCGCGACCCCCGCCGAACGCGAGTACCTGATCGCGATGGCCGAGCTGACGCAGGGCCGCGACGAGCCCGCCGGCACCGCCGACGTGGCCGTTTACCTGGGGCGCAAGCCCTCCTCGCTGTCGCCGGCGCGCGACAACCTGATGAAGAAGGGCCTGGTCTTCTCCGCGGAGCGCGGCCAGATCGCCTTCACCGTGCCGCACTTCGGCCACTACCTGCTCGGGCGCGACTGAGCACTCGGCCGCAGGGCCCTCGATAGGACTCGCTACCGCGCATTGCCCTCTAGAACTCGCTACCGCGCATTGCCCTCTAGAACTCGCTACCGCTCTATGACGTCGCCTAGAACTGTGTATTGATTTTGCTAGATAGCTTTAGATGGCGCTAGCGCGTTAGCCACGAGTGATCGGCGACACGGAATCTGTCCGGCCGTCACCCATTCGCCACCGTTGATTCATCGGTCAGTGCGCCGCATCACCGTGGATTCGTTGGCGATCTTGTGAAAAAAGGTGCATACTTAAGGCACAACAACCGAAGACCTCTTAAGGGGATGCAGAAACCAATGAGCAACATCGCCGCCAAGCTCCGTGCCCGTCGCGCCGAGGTTCGTACTCGCCGGGCGCTGAACCGGGCGATCGACACCGCGGCCACCTCCACGGTGCGCCAGGAGCTCATCGCCCTCGCCCAGGCTCGTCAGCCGTTCATGCGCTGACCGAGCACACCCAGTTGGTGTGTCACTCACACGAGTGAGCTACACCACAGAGTGCTGTGGGTGTAACGCCGCGCTGAGTAGCGCCGATACCCACTACGACCCCGTGATGCTGGCGGACCCCCGACCTGGCAGCATCACGGGGTTTCCACATGTCCGGGCCCCTTTGCCCGCTCCTCGAAAACCCTTGCGGCAGATGGCCTATCGCGCGATCCTTGACCTAGTCAACGAATCTGTTGAGGTGGTCAATGAACAACTCGCGCCTGACCGACCGCGTCGCCACCGTCCGCGCGTTCAACCGGCTCTACACCGGCGTGATCGGCATCCTCGACGAAGGACCGGCCGACGCCGAGTACTCGCTGAGTGAAGCCCGGGTGCTGTTCGAACTGGCCCAACAGGACCAGCTTCACGTCAGCGACCTGCGTAAACGCCTCGATCTCGACGCCGGTTACGCCAGCCGCCTGCTCGCCCGGCTCGAAGGCCGCGGCCTGCTCGTGCGCGAGCGGAGCGGCACCGACGCCCGTCGCCAGCTCGTCTTCCTCACCGACGAAGGGCGGGCCGCGTTCGCCGATCTCAACGACCGGTCGACGCAGCAGATCGGCGGCCTGCTCGAACGGTTCCCGGACGAGGACCAGCGCCGGCTGCTCGGCGCGATGAAGACCATCACGGCACTGGTCGACGAGCGGGAGCAAGACCACACGATCGTGCTACGCGCCCTCCGTCCGGGTGACCTTGGCTGGGTCGTGCACCGGCACGGCACCCTGTACGCGCACGAGTACGGCTGGGACGAGCGCTTCGAGACCCTGGTCGCCCGCGTCGTCGCCGATTTCGCCGAAGGCCGCGGCAACCCGCGCCAAGCCGGCTGGATCGCCGAGCTGGACGGCGAACGCGTCGGCAGCATCTTCTGCATGCCCGGCCCCGACGAGCGGACCGCCAAGCTGCGGCTCCTCCTGCTGGAGCCGGCCGCCCGCGGCCGCGGCGTCGGGAAGCGGCTGGTGCGCGAGTGCATCGAATTCGCCCGCGCGCACGGCTACGCGGCCATGGAGCTGTGGACGGTGTCCGTGCTCGACGCCGCCCGCGGCATCTACCAGCGGGCGGGGTTCGAGCTGGTCGGCGAGGAGCCGACGGACGGCTTCGGGCCGACCGTGACGAGTCAGACCTGGCGGCTGGAGTTGTAGATGTTCGTTGTGTACTGCGCCGTCTGCGAACGCCGCACGCTGCTGGGCGTCGACGAGGTCGACTGGGTGGAGAACCTGACCCGCGGCATGATCTCCGTGTCCGGCCGGTGCCCGCAGGGCCACGACGTCGTCGTGCTGACCGGCGACGCGTTCACCCCGCACGAGGACCCGCGGTACTTCGGCCCGGCGCCGCGCGTGTGGACGAAGCCGGTGGCCCGGCTGCGCGGATGGCTGCGCGGCCGGTTCGAGCTGAGCCGCGACCTGCCCGGGCCGTTCTACCGGTTCTGAGCTACCGCTTCTGCCGGCCCATCAGGTAGAACTCGGCGTTCGGCTTGAGCGCGGTCAGGTGCGCGAGCCGGTTGGACATCGCGAACAGCGCGGTGATGGCGCCGACGTCCCAAATCTCGTCCTCGGTGAGCCCCGCGTCGCGCGCCGCCTCGAGGTCGGGCTCGCCGAACAGCGCGGAATCCCGCGCGAGGTCGACGATCGCGCGGCCACGCTCGTCCAGCTCGACCTGCCACGGGTTGCTCGAAACCCGGTCGGCCAGCTCGGGGTCCTTCGCCCGGATCCGCAGGATCGCCCCGTGCGCGACAACGCAGTAGGTGCAGTGGTTGGCGCCGGACGTCGCGACGACCACCAGCTCGCGCTCGGCCTTGGTGAGTCCGCCCTCGCGTTCCATAAGCGCGTCGTGATAGTCGAGGAACGCCCTCAGCTCGGCCGGGCGGTGGCCCAGCGCGCGGAAGATGTTGGGCGTGAACCCGGACTTCTCCGCGATGGCGCCCACTCGCTCGCGCAGGTCTGCTGGCAGGTCTTCGAGTTCCGTCACCGGGAACCGGCTCACCGCATCGCTCATGGCTCCACGCTAACCCGTGCGTTCCGGCCCCGGGCCGGGCCTCGATGAGCCAAAGTGGTCGGGTGACCGCTGACGAGCCGCGCCCGATTCTGCGACCCATCCCGCGCTGGGTGATCTCGGTCGGGCTGCCGGTGATGGTGCTCGTCGCGGTGGCGGTGACCTGGCTGCTGCTCGCGTTCGCCCTCGGCGGCGACCAGCTCGACGCCATCCGCACCGGCGGCACCCTCGGCGTCGGCCTCGGCGGCGCGGTCGCGCTGTGGCTGGCGGTGCGCAAACAGCGGTCGACGAAGCTGGACCTGCTGCAGAAGTACGAGGCGCACCAGCTCGCGGAACGCGCCGCCGCCCATACGGAGAAGGTGGCCGCGGAGAACCACGCCCACCAGCTGCGCCTCGCCGCCGACGCGCACGAGGACGCGACGGCCCGGCGGATCACCGAGCTGTACGGCAAGGGGGTGGACCAGCTCGGTTCGGACAAAGCCCCGGTCCGGCTCGGCGGGCTGTACGCGCTGGAACGGCTCGGCCAGGACAGCGACGATCCGCGGCTGCGGCAGACGATCGTCAACGTGATCTGCGCGTACCTGCGGATGCCGCCGGAGGGGGAGTGGCCGCAGGAAAGCGAAGTTCGCCTTACCGCGCAACGGCTTCTCGAGCACCACACGCGCCCCGGTCCCGGCCCGGACCCGGTCAGCGCCTTCTGGCCGGACATCGACCTGGACCTCACCGGCGCGGAGCTGGTCGACGTCGACCTGAGCGGGTGCCGGCTCCGGACGATCCGCCTGCGATCGGCGCAACTCACCGGGCGCGCGTCTTTCCTGGACACGCAGGTCACCGGTGAAGCGGACTTCGGCGCCGCCGAGTTCTCCTGGACCGCCGGTTTCGACGGGGCCCGGTTCGACGGGCCGGCCAGATTCGGCTACGCGGTCTTCGCGGACGACGCCGAGTTCGAGGATGCCGTCTTCGCCGGCGAAACCTCCTTCTCGGCCACCGAATTCGAACGGGGAGCGATCTTCCGGCGCGCCGAGTTCGGCGGGATCGGCAGCTTCGTGAGCACGAGGTTCGGGGACTACACGACGTTCAACCGCGTGGCCTTCGCGCAGCTCGCCGAGTTCGAGGCGGCTTCCTTCGCGGGTTACGCGGGGTTCCGCCGTACCCGCTTCGCGGTCCACGCCAACTTCACGCGCGCCGAGTTCTGCGGAGACGTCGTCTTCGACGAAGCGACCTTCGCCGGGCCGCCCGACCTCGGCCGGGCGAAGGTCCGCGCGGATCGGGAGGGCCCGGTGGTCTGTTCCTGGCCGCCCGGTTGGGCCGCGCCCGGGCTCGACGCCTCGGCGCCGTGGGCCCGGCTGGTCCAGGAGACCCCGGCGCCGGGCGCGCACCCGTGAGGAGTTAGGTGTCCTCGTGGACTGGACCGCGTACGTGGACGGTTACTGCGAGCGCATCGCCCCCGGCCTGTGGGGCGAGCCGCTCAACGACCTCACCAACCTGGCGTTCCTGGTCGCCGCGGCCGCGGTCTGGTGGCGGGCCCACGGCGCGCGGACCGGCCGCACCCTGGCGGTCCTCGTCGGGCTGGTGTTCCTGGCCAGCACGGTGTTCCACCTGACGGCAACGCGCTGGGGCGGGGCCGCCGACTCCGGCTTCATCCTCGTGTTCGTCCTGTACTACGCGGCGATGTTCCCGCACGTCTTCCTGCGCGTGAGGCTGAAGCTGTCATGGCTGGCGGCGCCCGCGTTCGTGGTGCTCACCGTCGCCATGGCCGCGCTCGGCGGCGGGCTGTACCTGCCGGCGCTCGTGGGCCTGGTGGTGTTCGCCGGCGTGCTGCTGTACGCGCGAGACCCGTATTGGACGCACTTCGCGATCGCCGGCGCGCTTTTCGCACTGTCGCTGGCGTTCCGCAGCATCGACGGGGTCGCCTGCGGCGATTTCCCGACCGGCACGCACTTCCTGTGGCACCTGCTCAACGCCCTGGTGCTGTACGTGGTGTCGAAGGCGATGATCAGCAAGGAAAAAGCCCCCTCGCCGACGTAGGCGAGGGGGCTCTTCACTGTCCTCAGTGGACGCCGATGGGCCGCAGGTCCTTGTCGTGCTCGTCGGCGTGGTAGTCCGCGGGCTCGGTCTCGTCCGTGCCGGACTGCCACTTCAGCCGGCGCGCGATCACCGTGACGACCGCGGCGACCACGATGTTCGCGACCAGCGCCACGAAGCCCGGGTAGATCTGCACCGTCGAGCCGGCGAACGGGTGCCAGCCGAAGATCGACAGGTTGCCCATCGCCAGCGCCGAGCCGCCGAAGTGCTGTTTCCCGTTGGCCGGGTTGGGGATGCCGTACAGCATGATCAGGCCCCAGCCCATGCCCACGATCCAGCCCGCGATCAGGCCGGCCTTGTGGAACCAGCGGGTGTACAGCGCGATCGCGACCGCCGGCAGCGTCTGCAGGATCAGCACGCCGCCGATGAGCTGCAGGTCGATGGAGAACTGCGGGTCGATCAGGATGATCACCAGCACCGCGCCCAGCTTGACCACCAGCGAAGCGAGCTTCGCCTGCTTCGCCTCCTGCTTCGGCGTGGCGTCCTTGCGGATGTACTCCTTGTAGATGTTGCGCGTCCACAGGTTCGCCGCGGCGATCGACATGATCGCGGCGGGCACCAGCGCGCCGATGCCGATCGCGGCGAACGCGATGCCCGCGAACCAGTGCGCGAACTGCGAGTCGAACAGCAGCGGGACGATCGTGTTGCCGTCGGGCTTGCCGGTGGCGTTGTTGGTCAGCGGCTTGACGCCGGCGCTGATCGCCACGTAGCCGAGCAGCGCGAGCAGGCCCAGCACGAACGAGTAGGCCGGCAGCGCGACCATGTTGCGCTTGATGACGTTGCGGCCGCGCGAGGCGAGCACGCTGGTCAGCGAGTGCGGGTACAGGAACAGCGCCAGCGCCGAACCGAGCGCGAGGGTGGCGTACTGCAGCTGGTTGTTCGCGTTCAGCAGCAGCGAGCCCGCGGGCTTGCCGGTCGCCTTGCTCGGCTTGGCCAGCTGCGTCTGCGCCTGGTCGAAGATGTGCGACCAGCCGCCCAGCTTCGAGGGCAGGTAGATGATCGCCACGATGATCACGATGTAGATCAGGATGTCCTTGACGAACGCGATCAGCGCGGGCGCGCGCAGGCCCGACTGGTACGTGTACAGCGCCAGGATCAGGAACGCGACCAGCAGCGGCAGGTGCCCGACGATGCCGGAGCCGTTGATGCCCATCGTGCGCAGCACGGCCTCGAGGCCCACCAGCTGCAGCGCGATGTACGGCATGGTCGCGACGATGCCCGTGATCGCGATCAGCAGCGCGAGCGTCGGCGAGCCGAAGCGGCCGCGGACGAAGTCGGCCGGCGTCACGTAGCCGCGCGACCGGCTGACCGACCACATGCGCAGCGCGGGCAGCAGGACGATCGGGTAGACGACGATCGTGTAAGGCAGCGCGTACATGCCCAGCGCGCCGGCGCTGAACACGAGCGCGGGCACGGCGACGAACGTGTACGCCGTGTAGAGGTCACCGCCGAGCAGGAACCACGTGATCCACGAGCCGAACTTGCGGCCGCCGAGGCCCCATTCGTCGAGGTGGTCCAGGTTCGCCCCGGCCTTCCAGCGCGAGGCCACGAAGCCCAGCACGGTGACGATCAGGAAGAGGACGATGAAAACCGTCAGCTCGAGCCACTGGATGGTCATCGGGCCTCACCCTCGTCGAGATCGTCCACGCTCAGCTCGTCCTTGCCGCCGGTGCTGCCGGGCTTCTGGCGCGTCGCCCAGTAGACGATGCCGGTGCAGAGCACGCCGATCACGACGAACGCGAGCTGGAACCAGTAGAAGAACGGCATCCCGAACAAGCGCGGGCCGTCGAAGTTGAACAGCGGGGTGACCAGGATCAGCAGCGGGATGATCAACAGCAGGTTCCACGGACTGAACTGGAACCCGCGCACCCGCCCATCCTGTTTGGCAGTGGACATCGAACCTCACCTAACACTCACGTAACACGCGACCGGGCTGACCCTAGAACTTCGGCCTCCCGGGCGTCACGCGTGTCCGATATCGATTTGATCAGCGCTGGTCACGGGCCTGGCGAAGGTGGCGTTCACTGGCTTGCCGGAGTGGCTGGGGATGGCTGCGGGTTTCGGCGCGGGTTGTGGACAAGATCGTGGAGGACTGCCTTGTGGACGGCCTCGGGCCGGCCGATCATGAGCGGTCGGGTGTCCCACTGCCGGTAGCGGCCGGTGGGTGGAGCCCCAAGGTGTTGTGGACCCACCGGGTTTTCCCCAGGCGGGGCCACTTTCCCACAGCTTGTGCACAGAGTTATCCACAGGCGGTGGACAACTTTCGGCTAGACTGCCGGGCATGGTGCGGGTGCCGCTGACGGAAGAGGAACGCTCACGAGGTGAGCGGCTCGGCGTGGCGCTGCGCGCGGCCCGCGGCGCCCGGAGCATGGTCGACGTCGCCGCCGAGGCGGGGATCTCGGTGGAAACCCTGCGGAAGATCGAGACCGGCCGAATCCCGACCCCGGCGTTCTTCACGGTCGCCGCGATCGCCGACGCGGTGGCGATGCCGCTGGACGTGCTGCGCGAGGCTTGTTCCGAGGGCGCTGGGGCCGGCGCGGGGGAGTTCTCGCAAGCCAGCTGAAGCCTGCGCGCAACCTCAGCCGCGCAGGCGGTTCAGGATGTGGTCCCGATCGTTGATGTACAAGCAATCCTTCACCGGCAGGTCGAACGAGTTCAGCAGCTTTTCGAAGTCCGAAAGCTCGTCCGGGGTCAGGGGCAGGTCGGCGACGGTGATGTGGGCGGACAGCGCGTCCGCCAGTTCCTCCCACTCGCCGGACCACTGGAGGCTGCGGTAGTGGGTCAGCTCGGCCGGGGTGAAACGGTCGGCGAGCAGGCTCAGCAGGCTGTCGAGGAAGTAGCTGATGCGGTTCTCGGCGGCGTCGGCGACGGTGGGGTTCGCCGGGTCGCGCGCGGCGTCCGGGTTGCGGACCACGCCGAGGCCGGCGAGCGGGTATCCCGTGTGGACAAAGCCCTCGGCGTCGACCAGCACCACGACCTGGACGCCGTAGCGCTCGCCGGCGCAGCGCCAGCGGCCGTTGTACTGCCGGACCCGCGGCTCGCCCGGGTCGTTCGCGACGTCCTTGACGACCGCGATGATCTGCTCGTCGCTCCAGGCAGGCGGGAACTCGGTGGTCGCCCTGCGCCCGGTGCCCGGTGCGTGTCCGCCGCCCACCAGAACTCCTCTCGTCCGGGTGGAGCCTAACGCGCCGCGCCCGGCTCAGCCGATCAGCGACAGCACCACGATCCCGGCCACCAGCAGGTCCGGGCCCCGGAACAGCTGACGCGCGAGGTTCGCGGGCAGGGGACCGGCGGGGGTGTCCACGAAGCCCGCGCTGCTGTAGTCCACCGGCTTACGCGTCACCGTCCGCAGCACCGCCAGCACGGCCACTGGCAGCATCGTCCACGCCAGCCCCGAAACGGACGTGCCCAGCGCCAGCAGCCCCGCGCCGAGCAGCACCGACCACACCACGGCGACCACCACCAGCGCCACGCCGTGCGTCACCACCAGTTCGAGGTCGGACGAGCCCAGCCACCGCCGACGGCCCGGGTTGCGCCAAAGCACGCCGAGCCCGGCGCCGAACGGTGTCAATGCGACGTACGCGCCCAGCCCCACCAGGACCGCGCCCGGCAACGTCGGCACGGCGACGTGGCCGACCGCCACGGCCAGCGCCACCAGCAGCAACGCGCCCAGGTACCGCGAGCGGCCGACGACGCCCGCCCAGGCCAGCCGCAGCGCCGACGGGTGGCGCAGCGACCACGAGCCCGCGGGCGCCGACTCCGGCAGCATCATCATCGGGTCGAGGAAGGTGACCGCGACCGAGCGCAGCACCCGCGCGTTCCAGCCGTCGAGCAGCACCGCGCGGCCCGCCCGCGTCACCGCCCCGCCGCCGAACGCCAGCGCCACCGCGCACAGCAGCACCGCCGCGCCGACATACTGCACCGGCGACGGCCCGAGGCGCGCCGCCGCGATCGCGACCCCCGCGACCGCCAGCACCAGCGGGCCCGCCGGGTCGACCCGCAACGCCGTGCGCCGCGCCGTCGCGAAGGCCAGCACCGCGCTCCCCACGATCAACGCGAACCCCGCGCGCCACAGATCCGGCCCGCCGCCGCCGACGGCCAGCATCAGCGCGGCCACGTACGCGACCACCGCGACGAACCCGGTCAGCGCGCCCGCGAACCGCGCTGCCACCACGCGGCGACGGTCGACGCGCGCGAAGTCCATCCACGTCAGCTCGGCGGGCTCGGCCCACACGAAGCCGCGGCGCAGCAGGCTTCGCCAGCCGACGGCGCAGCACAGCAGGACCAGGCCCAGCACCGCCGGATAGTCCACAGGAGACTGTCCGAAAAGGACCCGATGCCAGGAGTCCGTGCGGAAGAACGCGGTGAACAGGAAGCCGCCGCCGAAGATCAGCACAAACGTGGCGCTGTCGCCGCTGAACACCCCGCCGAACCGTTTGCGGCCGGGCACCCGCAGGCGGACGCCGAGGCTCACCACAGTTCGAGCACGCTGTCGGCCGCGTCCAGCAACGGCTGGTGGTGCGTGGCCACCACCACGGCGGCACCCGCCGCCGTCGACCGGCCGATCAGGTCCACCAGCCACTCCTTGCCCGCCGTGTCCAGCGCGCGCTCCGGCTCGTCGAGCAGCAGCACGCGGTGCGGGCGCGCGGTGACGCCGAGCAGGAGCAGCCGCCGCCGTTGACCCGCGGAGAAGTGCCCGGCCGTGACGCGGGCGCGCTCGGCCAGGCCGGCGTCGGCCAGCAGCGCGTCGAAGTCGCCGAGGTCCTCGCCGAACGAGCCGGCCAGCAGCTGCAGGTGCTGCACCGGGGTCAGCTCGGCGAAGAAGTCCGAGTCGTCGAACAGCACGGACACCTTGCGGCGGAAGTCGAGGCTGCGCTCGTCCGGCTTCCGGCCGTCGATCAGCACCCGTCCGCGCTGCGGCTGCTGCATGCCGTACAGGCACCGCATCAACGTCGACTTGCCGACGCCGTTGGGCCCGACCAGCACCGCGCACTCACCCGGGTCGACCGAGAAGTCGAGGCCGTCGAGCAGCCAGAGGTCGCCCGCCTTCACCCCGATCCCGCGCGCGTCGATCATCGGCCCTGCAACAGCTCGACGACGGGCGCGAACGCCTCCATATTGGGCTCGAGCAGGGTGAAGTACGAGAAGCCGAACCGCTCGCGGTGCGCGAGGAGCTGCTCCGCGATCTCCTCGGGGGTGCCGACCAGCGCCGTCGGCGCGGCGGCCAGCTCGTCGAACGTGAGCGTGTCCTTGACGCGCTCGTGCAGCCCGGCCAAGGCCCGCGGCCGGTCGTCGGTCACGATCACGAACTGGACGAGCAGGTTGAACTCGGCGGTGCGATCACCCAGCAGCTCGCGGACGAAGTGGACGCGCTCGGCGACCCCGTCCGGCGCGGCGAGCGCGATCCCGGCCCCGTCCGGCACCTTCGCGGTGCCGCTGAACGCGATGATGTCGGCGTGCTCGGCGGCGAGGGTGAGCACCCGGTCGCCGCGGCCGCCGATCATCAACGGCGGGCCGCCCGGGTGCACCGGCGCGGGCCGGTGCTCGGGGTCGGCGTAGAGCCGCTTCAGTTCCTTGACCGTGTGCTCGAGGTGGTCGACACGCCGTCCGGCGCCCGGGAACTCCAGGCCGGCCGCCTCGAACTCCGCCTTGACGTAACCCGCGCCGAGGCCCAGCTCCAGCCGCCCGCCGAGGAACTGGTCGGTGCCGGTCACCTCGCGCGCGAGCAGTGCCGGCCGGTGGAAGCCGACATTGAGCACGAACGTGCCCAGCCGGACCCGCTCGGTCACCTCGGCGGCGAGCACCAGCCCCGGGAACGGCGGCGCCATGCCCAGATGATCGGCCACCGTCAGCACGTCGTAGCCGATTTCCTCGGCGCGGCGGCATTTCGCCACCCAAGCTGCACGCGAGTCCGGAAAGAGCAGATTCACGCCGAACCGGAACGGTTTCACCCCAGGAGCGGTCATGGCCCCACGCTACCCACCGGACTCGTGAGTGTTCAGGCCGGTGGGAACCGTCACGAACGCTCACGAGCCGGTGGGGCGGGTGGGTCAGCCCAGGCGCTGGGCCAGCGCGTCCAGCTCGTCGCGCAGCGAGGTCGGCACCTCGCCGATCTTCGCGAACCACTCCTCGATCAGCGGCAGCTCCTCGCGCCACTCGGCCGGGTCCACCTTCAGCGCGGCCTGGATGTCCTCGGCCGGCTCGGACAGGCCCTCGATGTCGAGGTCGGCGGCGCTCGGCACGAAGCCGATCGGCGTCTCGGTCGCGTTTCCGCGGCCCTCGACCCGCTCGATGACCCACTTGAGCACGCGCGAGTTCTCGCCGAAGCCCGGCCACAGGAACCGGCCGTCGTCGCCACGGCGGAACCAGTTGACGTAGAAGATCTTCGGCAGCTTGTTCGCGTCGGCGTTCTTGCCCAGCGTCAGCCAGTGCTTGAAGTAGTCGCCGGCGTGGTAGCCGAGGAACGGCAGCATGGCCATCGGGTCGCGGCGCACGTTGCCGACGGCGCCGGCCGCGGCCGCGGTGGTCTCCGACGACATCGTGGCTCCCATGAACACGCCGTGCTGCCAGTCGCGGGCCTCGTTCACCAGCGGCACGGTGGTCTTGCGGCGGCCGCCGAACAGGATCGCCGAGATCGGCACGCCCTTCGGGTCGTCCCACTCCGGCGCGAGGATCGGGCACTGCGACATCGGTGTGCAGTAACGCGAGTTCGGGTGCGCCGCCTTCTCCGCGGAGTCCGGCGTCCAGTCCTGGTGCTTCCACGAGATGGCGTGCTCGGGCTTGTTCTCCATGCCCTCCCACCAGATGTCCCCGTCGTCGGTCAGCGCGACGTTGGTGAACACAGTGTTGCCCTGCTCGATGGTGCGCATGGCGTTCGGGTTGGTGTGCCAGTCGGTGCCCGGCGCGACGCCGAAGAAGCCGAACTCGGGGTTGACCGCGTACAGCCGGCCGTCCTCGCCGAAGCGCATCCACGCGATGTCGTCACCGAGGGTTTCGGCGCGCCAGCCGGGAATGGTCGGCTGCAGCATCGCGAGGTTGGTCTTGCCGCAGGCGCTCGGGAACGCCGCCGCGACGTAGTGGACCTTGTCCTCGGGGGAAATCAGCTTCAGGATCAGCATGTGCTCGGCGAGCCAGCCCTCGTCGCGCGCCATCACCGAGGCGATGCGCAGCGAGTAGCACTTCTTGCCCAGCAACGAGTTTCCGCCGTAACCCGAGCCGTAGCTCCAGATCGCGCGCTCCTCGGGGAAGTGCGAGATGTACTTCGTCTCGTTGCACGGCCAGGCGACGTCCTCCTGGCCGGGCTCGAGCGGCGCGCCGACGGAATGCAGCGCGGGCACGAAATCGCGCTCGCTGCCGTCCGGGTCGACGAACTTGTCGAGGGCCGCCTGACCGGCGCGCGTCATCACGCGCATCGACGCCACGACGTACGCGAAGTCGGTGATTTCCAGACCCAGCTTGGGATTCTCATCGCTGAGCGGGCCCATGCAGAACGGGATCACGTACATCGTGCGGCCCCGCATCGAGCCGCGGTACAGCTCGGTCATGGTGGCCTTCATCTCGGCCGGGTCGGTCCAGTGGTTCGTCGGCCCGGCGTCCTCCGGCCGCTGCGAACAGATGAAGGTGCGGTCCTCGACCCGTGCGACGTCGCCGGGGTCGGAAGTGGCCCAGTAGGAGTTCGGCTTGGCCTTCAGCTGCACGAAGGTGCCGGCCTCGACCAGTTCGGCGTTGATCCTGGCGGCCTCTTCGTCGGACCCGTCGACCCACACCACACGGTCCGGGGTGGTCAGCTCGGCGACCTCCCGGACCCAGGACAGCACGCCACTGTGCGTCGTCGGCGCGGTGTCCAGTCCGGGGATGGCGACTGCGGTCATCTCTACTCCTGACTTCCGACGACAAAAGAGCCCACACCTCGAACGACTGTGTTCAGGTGCGGGCTTCATTGCCGGCGACCGAATGGCTTCGCCCACCGGCGGCGGACCGGTGTGCGGGTTTTTGGGATTCCTCGACTGTAGCTGGATGACCGGCAGGTAACCGAGAGCTGACCTGTTGGTTCTCTCACAAGAACGATAAGGGAATCGATTCAGTTGTCACTGAATCGGACCATGACCGGAAATCTTTTCGAGTGGCCTGAGTCGCATTCGCGACCGAAGGGCGCTGCGCCGGAAACGCGAACGGGCCCGGCGACGCTGATGCGTGGCCGGGCCCGTGTGACGCGAGTCACAAGATGCGCTAGTTGGGGCTGATCCACTGCCCGGTGCCGGAGTCGATTTTCGCGACGCCGTTGAGCAGCTGGGTCCCGTCGCCGCCCCAGAGGTGATCGCCCGCGGGGTCGGCGGGTGCCGCCGCGCCGTTGCCGCCGCTTTCCTCGGTCCACTGGCCGGCGCCGGTGTGGTCGAACGTGGTGGTGGTGCCGTCGGCGTCGATCTGCACCGCGATGTCGGCCTCGCCGTCGCCGTTGGTGTCGGTGAACGCGATCGTGCCGCCGGACTTGGTGTCGACGATCGCGGTGTCGTTATGGCCGTCGTGGTTGGTGTCGATGGTGGCGACGCCGGCGTCGACCTCGCCGCCGGGCAGGTCGGCGTGGATGTGGCCGGTGGTCGAGTCGTCCTGGCTGTGGGAATCGGGGTGGCCGCCGCCGGACTCGACCCAGGCGCCGCTCGCCTCGTCGTACACGGCCTGGTCCACGACGTGGCCGGTCGAGTCGAGGACCGCGTAGTGGTCCGCGGTGCCGTCGTGGTCGGTGTCGGTGAACGCCTGCGCGCTGCCGTCGTCGTGCTCGACGATCGCGGTGTCGGAGACCCCGTCGTGGTCACTGTCGAAGTTGACCTCGGCCTGGTACTCCTGGCCGTCGACGTGGACCGTCATCGCGTCGGTGCCGCTGGTGTCGGTGCCGCCACTCTCGTCGACCCACATGGGAAAAGCCCCCTTTTACGACCGGGTCTCACCGGCTGCTTCGGCTGTCGAACTCCTAAGACTCACGTTAGGCCGGTTCGGTTCCCGACCACAACCTGATCACACGGTGACCGGGGCCGCGTCACGCAGCGCGCGGATGCGGGTGAGCAGGGATTCGGCCCGGTCACGGCCCTCGGTGGCGTCGCGGAGCCGCTTGGCGACGACGGCGATCTTCTTGGCCCGCTCCTGCGCGCCCATCTTGATCGTCTTGTCGACCTCTTTCAGCTCGGCCTCGATGGACTCGATGCGCCGGGTGAGGGCCTCGTCGAGCGCCATGGACAGCTGCTGCTCCGCCTCGATGAGCTGTTCGGCGACCAGCTGGTCGAGCGTCGAGCGGGCGTCGGCGATGGCCTCGACCAGCCACTGCTTCATGTGCTGCTTGTCGGACGCGTGCTTGCGGGTGCGGGCCATCCACCAGCCCGCGCCGAGGCCGATGATGATCGTCGCGGGCAGCACCACCGGGTTGAGGATGGCGACGCCGGCCAGCGGGAGCGCGGCGATCTTGGCCCCGCCGACGCCGCCCGAGATGCCCATGAAGACCAGCAGTTTGTCCTCGGCCGTCGGCGGTTTCTTGTCCGGCGGGCGCAGCACCACGGGCGGTCCGCCGGCCCGCGCGAACTGCGCGCGGATCACGTCCAGCTCCTCGGCGGAGAACAGCTCCGACAGCGCCACGTTCGTGACGTGGTTGAGGCGCTGGGAAAGCAGCATGGAGATCCACTGCGAAGTCGTCTGCAGCGCGATGTCCACCTGTTGCGGCAACGCGGCCAGCTCGTCGCGCTTCGCGGCCTCGATGCGCAAGCGGAAGTGCGTCTGGGCGTCCCGCATCTCGCGGCTGCTCTCGTGGCCGACCTCGACGCGGGTGCGCTGGACCTCGCCGCGCAGCTTGAGCTGCCAGCCCCGGGTCGACGTGCGGCGCTCGGCCTGCAGCTGGTCACGGCGTTCGCGCAGCTGCTCGGCCTCGGCCTCACCGGCGGACAGCGCGCGGCTCTCCGCCTGCAGCTTCGCCTTGATCTCGCCGAGCGCGCTGGACAGCGCCCGCAGTGTGTTGGCCTCGGCGAGCATGGCCGAACGGCCGACGAGCAGCTCCTGCAGCGCGACCTGCACCGTCGCGACGCCGGACTTCTCCCGCAGCATCGCGGCCACCTGCTCGTTCGGCGCCTTCGCGGCCGTCTCGAACACGCGGGCCGAAACGGGGTGGAAGACGGCGTCGGCGAACCTCGGCGCGTGCTGGGCCAGCAGCTGCTTGTCGGCCTCCAGGATCTCCCGCCAGCCGCGGAACATGTCCACCTTGGCCAGCACGAACACCACGGTCTCGACGCGCTCGCCGACGTCGCGGAGGAACTGCAGCTCGGTGGAGGTGAACGGGGCCGACGCGTCGACCACGAACACCAGCGCCGTCGCGCCCGCCGCGGCCTCCTTGGCCAGCTCGCCGTGCAGCGAGTCCAGCCCGCCGACACCCGGCGTGTCGACGACCGTCATGCGTTCCAGCAACGGGACCGGGCCGCTGACCTCGACGTACCGCGGCGGGAGCTGGCCGGCCGGCAGCTCGTGCGTCGCCGAAACCCAGTTCACCAGCTCACGCAGGTCGATCGGCACGGACGCGAACTGGCCGGGGTAACAGGCCTGCGCGCCCCAGGTCTCGGCGTGCTCGAACACCAGGTACGTGGCGGTGGCGACGTCAGCGTCCACAGGGGACAGTCCCGGGGCCGCGAGCAGGGCGTTGACCAGTGAGCTCTTGCCCCGGTTGGTCTCGCCGACCACTACCACGGACGGCTTCTTCGGCCGCGCCCGGCGGACCTCGTCGACCCACTTCGCGGCCTGTGGGTCGGCCTCGCGGACGACGGTCGTCAGCTGTTCACGCGCGGCCTGGACCTGCGCGGGCAGCGTAGGCGCGGTCACGGGACACGCTTCGCGTACACAGTGACGATCGGCGCGCGCAGCAGCCGCTCGTGATCGGCGAACCCGGTCACCTCGGTCTCGGCGACCACGCCGTCGAGCGCCGGGTCGTCGGTCGTGACCGCGCCGCCCGCCTCGTGCCGGGCCGGGTCGAAGCGCTCGCCGTCCGGGCGCAGCGCGCAGACGCCGATGCCGGCCAGCCCGTGCTCCAGCCGCTCGACGACCCCGCCGCTGCGGGCGCGGTCCAGCGCGTACAGGCACAGCTGGATGAGGGCCTGGCGGTCGGCCAGCGCACGCTCTAGTTCGTCACCGGGGGCAGCTACGACGTCCACACCGGTGTTCGACGCGGCCTCGCCGACCGGGGTTCCCTCGTCGGGATCAACTTCCTTACTGCGAAACCAAGCCAAAACCCTCACCCCTGGTCGTCGGCCGAGCCGCCCGGACGGATTCCACCAGTCTGCGGCAAGCGTTTGCCGAGCGCTCAGGCGAGTTCGCGGATCACGGTGCGCATGGCCGCTTCCAGGGCCGGCGGGTCCTCGGCGAAGCGGGACGAGACGAGGATCTGGTCCTCGGCCGTGCGCGTCCAGATCCGGCCCGCGACGGAGATCTCGATGACCGACAGCCGGAACGGGTGCGCGCGGCGGCCGAGGTGGACCTCCGTCTCGCGGACGAGCTGGCCCAGCCGGTCGCCGGCCAGGATGTGGCGGCGGTAGAAGCCGGGGGCGGACAGCGGCGCACCGTCTCGCAGCCCCGAACCGCGCGCGGCGGCGAAGTGCCGCAACGCCGCGGGCGCGAAATGCTGGACGGCGAGGTCGATCGCCGAGCCGTCGCCCGGCTGGGGACGGCGCAAGCGGGTTCGCGGCGCGCGAGGGCTGGACTCGCCGCGCCCGCGCAGGAACGTCAGGAGATCGGTCCACCAACCGGACCACTGCGCCTGCACCTCGGCCCGGTTGATCGCGGGCGGGATGTGCACCGGCACGGCCGGCTCCACCGGAGGCAGCACCTGGTCGTCGTCGACCGAGAGGGCGAGGACATCACGGAGGTACAGCGCGAGGTCGATCTGGTGCTCGCTCCCCCAGGACGCCCGCCACGAAGTGGTGTTCTCCAGTCGCACGAAATCCACCCTACGCCGAAAACGGCGGGCGCTCCGGCGGCCGTTGTCACTCGCGGATCTGTTGCCAGATCAGGAAATAAGCCCGGTGGACGACGTGTGCGACCCGGCTCTGCGCGGGTGTCGCGCCGAACGACGCGAAGGACCGCCACCAGCCCGCGCGCTCCAACGCGTGCGCGGCGAGCTCCGGCCGCGCCGCGCCCGGAAGGCCGAGCTGGGCGCCGATGTCGGCGTTGCTGCCGACGCGCAGCACTTCCTCCGACAGGTCCTCGGGCATGTCGACGGCGCCGGAAGCGACCAGCGTCAACGCCTCCAGCAGCCGCAGCGCGTGCGCCTCCGGCTTGGCGAGCAGGACCTCGATCGCGTCGTGCACCCGTTGCCGCTCGCCCGCGTCGCCGGAGGCGTGGGCCAGCGCGGTCACGGACGCAAGCGCGGCCGCGGCCTTGATCCCGTCGGCGCGCGCGGCGAAGACGATGGCGAGCCGTTGGCGCACGGCGTCAAGACCGGACGCGTCGAGCAGCGTCCGCCGCAGCGCGCCCGCGGTGATGGCCGGCTCGGCGCGGATCGCTTCGACCGCGCACCGGACGCCGAACAGGTCCAGCTTCTCCAGCAGCCGCAGCCGGACGCCGGACGGGACGTCGCACTCCCAGCTGGTGAAGATGTCGGCCGAGATCAGCATCGTTTCGAGGATGTCCTCGTCCAGCGCGGAAAGCTGCCGCAGCGCCTCGGCGTCGGCGGAGGTGAAGCCGCCGGACTCCGCGGACTCGGCCATCAGGCCGATCACCGGCAGCACGTCGGCCACCCGCGGCTTGAGCGTGCTCGCCTGCTTCTCCGCGAGCATCGTCGCGGCCTTCCAGACGTCGCCGTCGGAGCCCGCCACGGACTCGGCGACGATCGTGTCCGCCTTGTTCAGCACGGCGATCGCGTTGACCGGGCCCGCTTCGCGGCTCGCGGTGGCGGCGGTGAACGCGGCGAGCGCCTGCTGATCGTCGGCGCGTACGCCCTGCGTGACGACGTACAGCACGGCTTCCGCGCCCGCGACCGCGTTTCGCGAGGTGTCGTCCAGCTCGGTGGAATCCTCGTCGGCGCCGCTCTGTTTGGCCGCGCCCAGCAACAGCTCGGTGCGCGAGACGGACGCGGCGTCGAGCGACCCGAGGCCCGGGGTGTCGATCACCGTCATGCCCTGCAGCACGGCGTTGGTCAGGTACGCCTCGAGGTGCGAGACCTCGGTGATGTCCACGCCCAGCTCGGCCGGGATCGACCCGTCGGCGGCGAAGGGCAGCACCTGCTTGCGGCCGTCGGTGAACACGACCTCGACGCGGTCCACCGTGCCGTACTGGAACCGGGTGACCAGGCGGGTGCACTCGCCGACGTCGGTGGGCGCGACCCGGCGCCCGATCAGCGCGTTGACCAGCGTCGACTTGCCCGACTTGATCCGCCCGGCGACCGCCACCTGCAAGGGCGCGCCCAGCCGGCGCAGCACCTCGGCGAATCCCGCGGCCGTGCGCGGGGAGACCTGCGACTGGAGCCGGTGGCACAGGTTGGCCACCGACATCGACAGCGGGCCCGCGAGGCGCCCCTGCTCCGCCGCTGCCGTCACGGCCCCGGCCCCCTCCCGACTCGTCTGTCCAGCCCGCCGGGGAAATCGTGCCATGCCGGTCATCCTCGGGTCGCACCGAAGGTGCTACCGACGGGCGACGCGCCCGGGCCCGTCGCCGACCTAGGGTTGAAGCGTGCGAAGGCTGAGTCTGTGGATGCGTGCCCACCCGATGGCGGGAGACACCCTGCTCGCCGTGCTTCTCGGCCTGATCGACGTGGCCTTCTTCCTGGGCGGCGCCCTGATCGACGGGGGCTTGCAGCCGCAACCGTGGTACGTCGCGATCCCGATCGACGTGCTGATGGTGGCGCCGCTGGCGTTCCGCCGGAAGAGCCCGCTGTGGTCGGCCTACGCCGTCCTGCTGATCAGCATCGCGCACACCACGCTCCAGCTCGGCATCTCGAGCCCCGTGGCGGTGGCGATGAGCCTGTACTCGATCGTCGTCTACGTCGGGCGCAAGCAGGGGCTGATCTACCTCGGCGCGCTCACCGTGCTGAACATCGTGCAGACGGCCACCGCCCAGAGCCACTCGTGGTTCGCCGAAATGCTGTTCACGCTCTTCGGCCTCGCGCTGTGCTGGACGCTCGGCGAGTTCGTCGGCGCGCGGCGGGCGTACGACGACGAGGTGGAGGCGCGCCTGCACCTGCTCGAGACCGAGCGCGACCAGGCCACCCGGATCGCCGTCGCCGAGGAGCGGGGCCGGATCGCGCGCGAGCTGCACGACGTCGTCGCGCACTCGGTGAGCGTGATGGTGGTGCAGGCCGACGGCGCTTCGCTCGCGCTGCCGACGAATCCCGAACTGGCCGGCCGCGCGCTGCAGACGATCTCCGAGACCGGCCGCGGCGCGCTGGGCGAGCTGCGGCGGCTGCTCGACGTGCTGCGCAACGACGACGGGGACAGTGAGCCCCGCGTCCCCCAGCCGGACGCGAGCGCGCTCGCCGACCTCTCCGAGCGGATGCGCGCGGCCGGCGTGCCGGTGGAGCTGGAAGTGGACGACAACCTGGACGACCTGCCCGCCGGCGTCTCGCTCGGGCTGTACCGGATCGTGCAGGAATCGCTGACGAACACGCTCAAGCACGCGGGCACGGGCGCGCGCGCCGAGGTGCGCGTGCACCGCGACGGGGAGACGGTGGAGGTGCTCGTCCGCGACGACGGCGCCGGGCGGGCGAGGCAGCTGGAGGCGGCGCACGCCGGGCCGTCGAAGAAGGCCCCGCGGCTGGCCGTCGCGGGCGGGAACGGGCTGATCGGGATGCGCGAGCGCGCGCACGTGTACGGCGGAACGCTGGAGGTGGGCCCCGCGCCGGCCGGTGGGTGGCAGGTGCGGGCGGTCCTGCCGGTTAGGTTGGCGCCGTGATCCGAGTAGTGGTCGTCGACGACCAGGAGCTGATGCGCGTCGGGTTCCGGATGGTGCTGGGCGCGCAGGCCGACATCGACGTGGTCGGCGAGGCCGGTGACGGCGCGCAGGCCATCCGGCTGGCCGCCGAGCTGCGCCCGGACGTGGTGCTGATGGACGTGCGCATGCCGGTGCTCGACGGGGTGGAGGCGACGAAGCAGATCGTCGCGGCCGGCACCGCGCGGGTGCTGGTGATGACCACGTTCGACCTGGACGAGTACGTGTACGCGGCGCTGCAGGGCGGGGCGTCGGGCTTCCTGCTCAAGGACACGCAGCCGGACCACCTGGTCTCGGCCCTGCGCGCGGTGGCGTCCGGCGAAGCCGTGGTCTCGCCTTCGGTCACGCGCCGCCTGCTGGACCGCTTCGTCGGCACGGGTGGAGCCCCGGTCCGCGACGTCCGTGAGCTGGACGTGCTGACCGACCGCGAGCGCGAAGTCCTCGTGCTGATCGCGAAGGGCCTGTCGAACCTGGAAATCGCCGAGTCCCTGTTCCTTTCGGAAGCCACCGTGAAAACGCACGTCGGCCGCATCCTGGCGAAGCTCGACCTCCGGGACCGGGTGCAGGCCGTGGTGCTGGCGTACGAGACCGGGCTGGCCCGGCCGGGACTCGGCTGAGCGCTGGGCTCAGGGGGATTTCAGGGTCGCCTCAGGGGTTTCACCGATCGTATGTCCACCGTAGACACGATTGGGTACTACTCAAGTCGGGTGACTGGTTAGACCCACAGGATGACGCCAAGACCGGCCGCGCTGCGTCACGATAGTCCGGGTAAGAGCACCAGGGTGAACGGCGATCGGGCCGTTACAGAGGGAGCAGGGATGATCGAGGCATCAGGTCTCACCAAGCGCTACGGCAACACAGTCGCGGTGAACAACCTGTCGTTCGCAGTGGCCGCGGGGAAGGTCACCGGCTTCCTGGGTCCGAACGGCGCCGGCAAGTCCACCACCATGCGCATGATCCTGGGCCTGGACAACCCGACCTCGGGCCAGGTCGTCATCGGGGGCAAGCGCTACCACGAGCTGAAGGACCCGCTGCGGACCGTCGGCGCGCTGCTGGACGCGAAGTGGGTGCACCCGAACCGCTCCGCCCGCGCGCACCTTTCGTGGATGGCGAAATCCAACCGGATCCCGACGTCGCGGGTGGAAGAAGTACTCGACACCGTCGGCCTCACCAGCGTCGCGGACAAGCGCGCCGGCGGGTTCTCGCTCGGCATGTCGCAGCGCCTCGGCATCGCCGCCGCGCTGCTGGGCGACCCGGAGGTGCTGCTGTTCGACGAGCCGGTGAACGGCCTCGACCCCGAGGGCATCCTCTGGATCCGCAAGTTCATGCACCGGCTGGCCGAAGAGGGCCGCACGGTTTTCGTCTCCAGCCACCTGCTTTCGGAGATGGCGCTGACCGCGAGCGACCTCATCGTGATCGGCAAGGGGCAGCTGATCGCGCAGTCCACCACGGAGGAATTCGTGGCCCGTGCCGCGGAAAACACCGTGAAGGTGCGGTCACCGCAGCTTCCGGCGCTGCGCGAGCAGCTCGTCCGCGCCAGCGCACAGGTCACCGACTCCGGCAACGCGCTCATCGTGTCCGGAATGGACAGTGACAAGATCGGCGAGATCGCGGCGTCCGCGAACCTCGTGCTCCACGAGCTGAGCCCGCAGACGGGCTCGCTGGAGCAGGCCTTCATGCAGATCACCGGCGACTCCGTCGAGTACCACACCGGGCTCGAGGCCGAAGCGCAGCAAGCCTTCCAGCCCACCGCCCGCTGACCACTCTTTCTCCTAGGAATCAGACCATGACTCTGCTCGCGGTTGAACGCATCAAGCTCTTCACCACCCGCTCGCCGTGGTGGTGCGCCATCATCGCCATCATCCTCACCGCAGGCTTCGCCGCGCTCATCGCGAGCGCCTCGCCGGCGGGGGAGACGATCGAGGTATCCACCACCCAGGCCGGCTACCAGTTCGGCGTCGCCGTGATCATGGTGCTGGCCGCGCTGTCGGTGACCACGGAGTACCGCTTCGGCACCATCCGCACCACCTTCCAGGCCGTCCCGCACCGCGGTTCGGTGCTCGCCGCCAAGGCCGTCGTCGTCGGGCTGCTCGGACTGGTGATCGGCGAGGTCGGCGCGTTCGGCGCCTGGGCACTCGGCTACGCCATCCGCCCCTCGTCGGCGCTCGTGCTCGACAGCTCGGGCAAGTGGATCGACGTGGCCGGGGTCGGCGTGCTGTTCGCGCTGGCCGCGGTGATCGCGGTGGCCATCGGCATCCTGATCCGGCACAGCGCCGGCGCCATCGCCCTGCTGCTGATCTACGTGCTGGCGGTGGAGAACCTGGTCCAGCTGATCCCGACCGTCGGCCCGAAGATCCACAAGTGGCTGCCGTTCAACGTCGCCGACAAGTTCCTCCACGGCGGGGCGCCGGGGGGACAGACGGGCCAGAGCGCCTCGGACGTGGTGCTCTCGCAGGGCTGGTCACTCGCCTACTTCGCCGCCTTCGCGGTGGCGCTGATGGCCATCGCCATCGGAGTCGCGAAGAAGCGCGACGCCTAGGACCCATCACAGGGAGGTTCGCACCCGCGCCAGGCGGGGGCCGGGTACCGGTGCGAACAGGGGAAAAAAGGGGATAAAGGAAAATCCGGGTCGCCAAATTCGGGGGGCGACCCGGATTTCCTTCATGCCGGTAGAGTTCGCGCGAAGCGGGAGGGGAGCGCGCGTGCTCGAAACGAGAGGGCTCACGAAGTCCTACGGCGACACCATGGCGGTGCACGATCTGACGTTCACCGCCGAGGCCGGCCGGGTGACCGGGTTCCTCGGCCCGAACGGCGCCGGCAAGTCCACGACGATGCGGCTGCTGCTCGGCCTCGACACCCCGACGGCGGGCACCGCGCACATCGACGGCCGCCCGTACCGGGAGCTGCGTGATCCACTCCGGACGGTCGGCGCGCTGCTCGACGCCACCTGGCGCCACCCCGGCCGGAGCGCGCGCTCGCACCTGCGCTGGCTCGCGGCCACCAACGGCCTGCCGGAGCGCCGCGCGGACGAGGTGCTGGGACTGGTCGGGCTCGACTCGGTGTCGAAGAAGCGCGCGGGCGAGTTCTCCCTCGGCATGCTCCAGCGGCTCGGCATCGCGACCACGCTGCTCGGCGACCCGAAGGTGCTGCTGTTCGACGAGCCGGTGAACGGCCTCGACCCGGAGGGCGTCCACTGGATCCGGCAGCTGATGCACGCACTCGCCGCCGAGGGCCGCACCGTGTTCGTGTCCAGCCACCTCCTGCCGGAGATGGAGCAGACGGCGCAGGACCTCGTGGTGATCGGCCGCGGCCGGCTGATCTACCAGGGCACGATGAAGGACTTCGTGGAGCGCGCCGGGTCCCGCGGCGTGCGCGTGCGCACCCCGCACGCCGACGCCATGCGGACCGCGTTGCGTGAGCGCGGCGCGGAGTTCACCGAAGAGGCCAACGCCTTCGTTGTGTCCACCTTGGACAGTGACGCGCTCGGCGAGCTGGCCTTCACGGCCGGCGCCACCCTGCACGAGCTGAGCCCGCTGACCGGATCGCTGGAGCAGGCGTACCTGGAGCTGACCGGCGACGCGACCGAGTTCACCACCGGGGGATCGCGATGAACGTCCTGCGCGCCGAGCGCATCAAGCTGTTCAGCACCCGCGCGCCGTGGTGGTGCAGCCTGCTCGCGGTGGCCGCGCCGCTGGGCTTCACCCTGCTGTTCTTCCTGCTGACCGGCGCGGAGATCAGCGCGAACGTCGGCAACACCCAGCTCGCCACCGGCGTCGGGCGCACGGTCGCGCTGGTGCTGGCGGTGCTCGCCGCGACGTCGGACGCCAGCTGGGGCACGCTGCGGCTGACCTTCCAGGCCGTGCCGAAGCGCGTGCCGGCGCTGCTCGCCAAGGGCACGGTGGTCTTCCTGCTGTGCGCGCTGCTCGGGCTGCTCGCCGGCGTCGGCTCATGGGGCCTGGCCTCGCTGGCGCGCCCGGACGCCAACCTCGGGCTGCACAGCGCGGAGGACTGGCGGCTGGTGCTCGGCCAGACGGTGACCTTCGCGCTCACCGGCCTGCTCGGCGTCGGCGTCGGGCTGCTGTTGCGCAGTACGGCGCTCGCGCTGACGCTCGTGCTGGTGTGGACCCAGCTCGTGGAGGGGCTGGTGCTGCTGATCCCGAAGGTCGGCGACGACATCTACCAGTGGCTGCCGTTCTACGCGGCTTCGCAGTTCGCCGGTGGGGATTTCACGAGATCCGCACTCAATCTGTCCCCGCCTCTCGGACCTTGGGGTTATCTCGCGTATTTCGCCGCGATCTGCGTGGTTTTCTTCGCGGCCGGAGTGATCACCACGGATCGCCGCGACGCCTGAACATGCGGCCTGCACGTGCAATCTGCTTGTACAGCGGGCAAACGGATTAAGACCACGTTAAGAGCCTGTGGCTTCTCTCACAGGAAGCAGACATAATGTCAAAGTCCCCAGGATATTCGAAGTAGAGCGCGCATCCGTCTCAGCTCCCCGGAGGTGAACCTTGACGGTGGACGCTGGTCAGGGATTGAAGAGTCCCATCCCGTCGGCCCGCGATGAAGCGGCCCCCCAACCCCGGCTCGAGCCGATGCTGGACCTGGAATGGTCGCAGGCGATCGAGCTGCCGCGATTCGCCCTGCCGGCCGATCGGCCCGGCGATCTTCGCCAGGCGTGGGTACACCGTGCGGCCGAAGACGTCGTACTGGCGCTGTACCGCAGAGCGAGTGGTCTCGAAGGCCCGCTGCCCGCCCCGTGGTGGCTACGCGCCGTGGCGAGCGGCCGGCTCGAATCGCGGGAGCTGGGCTTCCGCATCGAGGACCGCATCGCCCAGCTGCTGACCCGGCGGCCGGGCTGGGAGTTCGTCCCGTGGGCCGCCGACGGTGAGTCCGGGTACTGGGAGTTCATGCCGTCCGAACGCGGCAAGTCGGGCCACTCCATCCCGACGACCGTGGTGAACACCGACCGCCACGGCGGCTGGATCGACGTGCTGCCCGCGCATTCCGGCACCACGCCGGAGCCGATCCCGGTGGCCGGGCTGGCCGGTCTGCGCTCCCGGCTCGGGGAGTTCGAAGCGGTCCGCTAGCCCGCCCGTATCTTGGTCCGGTGGAGAACCAAGACCAGCCACGATTGCGCAGCGTGGTCAGTTACGTGAAACGCGGCGGCCGGATGACCGTCGGCCAGCAGCGCGCCTGGGACGAGCTCTGGCCCCGGCTGGGCCGGACGGTCACCGACCTGGCGCCGGGGCCGGTGGACTTCGGCGCGTGGTTCGGCCGGGAAGCGCCGGTGCTGCTGGAGATCGGCTCGGGCATGGGCGAAACCACGTCACAGCTGGCCGCCGCCGCGCCGGAGCTGAACTACGTGGCCGCCGAGGTGTACGAGCCGGGGCTCGGCCAGCTGATGCTGCGCGCGGAGAAGCTCGGGCTGGAGAACCTGCGCCTGCTGCACGGCGACGCGGTGATCCTGCTGACCGAGCACGTCGAGCCGGGCACGCTCGAGGGCGTCCGGCTGTTCTTCCCCGATCCCTGGCCGAAGAAGAAGCACCACAAGCGACGGATCGCGCAGCCCTCGTTCGTCGCGCTCGTCGCGTCGCGGCTCAGGCCCGGCGGCACCTTCCACCTGGCGACGGACTGGGAGAACTACGCCGAGCAGATGCTCGAGGTGTGCTCCGCCGAGCCCGCGCTGCGCAACCGGCACGCCGACGAGCCGGGCGGCTGGGCCCCGCGGCCGCAGTGGCGGCCGGTGACCAAGTTCGAGCAGCGCGCCGACGTCGAGGGCCGCGAGTCACACGACCTGATCTTCGAGAAGCGCTGAGGCGTTCTTCCGAAACGAAAGAAGGGCTGTCGCCGGGTTCCCGGCCCGGCGACAGCCTCTCCCTCTTACCCCCGCGCCCGCCTGGCCCCCGAGCCGGACGGACGACGTCTCCTACTCGTCGGCCAGCGGCTCCGCCTGCACCCGCTTGAGCGCGGGCGTGCAGACCGACGCGCCGAGCAGGGCCACCCCGATCCCGAGCACCACCGGAGCGAGGATCCACGGGCTGAGCACCACGCTGCCCGAGTTGACCGTGCTGAACAGCCCCACCCCGACGAGGACGCCGACCACCCCGGCGCCGATCGTGGCGACCAGCGCGGGCAGCGCGGCCTCCATCCGCAAGGCCCGCGAGAGCACCCGCACCGGCGTGCCCGCCGCGATTAGCGCGCCGAACGTCCGGCGCCGGTCCATCACCGAGCCCGCCGTGGCGACCGCGGCGCTGCAGCCCGCGAGCACGCCCGCGGCGATCAGGCCGATCACGGTCACCCGGCGCAGGTCGTCCAGCTGGGTCTGCTGACCGGACAGGTGCTGGTCCAGGCTGCCGATGTCCACCCCGACCGCGGCGGCCGTCAGCGCGGTGCGCACGATCTCGCGGTTCGCGTCCGTGGTCGGCGCGATCACCGAGGTGTAGCTGGGCGTCACCCCGGCCGGCACCGAAGCCGGGTCGAGCACGTACGAGCCGTCGGACTTGCTGTTTTCGCTGTACGCCTTCATCGGCACGTTGCCGAGCGGCTTGCCGGGGTCGGACCCGTACGGTTCGCCGACCACCGAGTAGCCGGCCGTGTTCATCTGGTACGGCGCGTACAGGCCGGTGCCCTCGGCGCAGTCGGCCGCGGTGATCCCGAGCCGGGTGAGCCGCGCGGCGTCCGCGCACGACATGACCAGTGCCCGTTCGAAATTCTGGTACCGGCCGGAGCCCTGCGTGAGGTACACGCTGTCGACGGCGAGCGCGCGCTCCTGCTGGCCGTACCGGGCCAGCGCGGCGTTTGCCTTGTCCACCACCGTTTTCGCCTGAGTCGAGGTGACGTCGGCGTACAGCACGGAGTCGACGTACGGCCGCCCGCCGCCGGCGAGGGAGTCGAACGAGGGCAGCAGCGTGAGCGCCATCGAGCCGGTGAACACGGCGAGCACGATCCCGGCCGAAGCGCGGTAGGCGCCCTTCGGGTCGTTGCGCAGCCGTCGTCCGGCCAGCAGAGACGAGGGGCGGCGCCACATCCGGACGAACGTGCCGCCGACCGCCGACGTCACCCACGGGCCGACCACCATCGCGGAGGCCACCAGCAGGAACAGGCCGAACAGCACCATGCTGGGACCGCTGCTGTTGTGGCCCGCGGTCACCACCGCGTACAGGAAGAACGCGCCCGCGATGGGCAGGGCGAGCAGCCGCCACCAGCGCAGCGGCTTGACGCTGTGGCCGCCGGTGGCGAACAGCGGGTTGCGCAGCACGCGGCGCAGGCCCAGCACCCCGGCCAGCACCACCAGCGCGGGGATCGCGACGACGATCAGCACCAGCAGCCCGACCGGCAGGCTGAAGTCCGAGGCCAGCCAGGTGCCGCCGGCCCACGGGACGAAGGTCGCCAACCCGTGCAACGCCGGGCTGATCCCCAGCCCGAGCAGGGCGCCGATGCCGGCCGAGAGCACGGTCTCGCTCGCGACCATCGACGTCACCTGCCCCGGCGTCGCACCGGCGAGGCGGATCGCGGCGAGCCGCCGTTCGCGCCGGGCCGCGGTGAGCCGCGCCGAGGAGGCGACGAGCACCAGGCTCGGCACGAGCAGCACGATGATGCCGACCCAGGACAGCAGCGTCAGCAGGCCGTCGGGCTTCGCCTCCTTGGTGGGGAAGCCACTGGCCGGCCTCGGGTGCTCCCCGGTCAGCTCGTCCGGGGTGTGCCCGACATACGCGACGAGCTGCTCCGGGTACCGCAGGGCCTGTTCGCCGAGCGCGGCGACGGGCTGGCCGAACCGGTCGCCGAGCTGGTCGGCCGGCGTGGTGTTCAGGATCCGGCCCAACGCGGGCGACACGATCGCCTCGCCCGGAGCCGGCAGCTTCGGGATCCCCGCCGGCAGCTTCAGGCCCGCCGTGTTCCCGGTGACCGCCACGTCGACGCGGTCGATCTCCTGGCCGTTGAAGTAGTCCTTCGAATCGCCGACCATCATGACCGGCCGGCCGCCGGTGTTGTAGTGGTAGCCGGTCTGCCACTCGGCGCGCTGCTCACGCGCCTGCGTGGCGAACGGCAGCGAGGCGAGCAGGAGCACGAGCCCGGTCGCGACCGCGACGCCGACCGCGGTGAGGATCGCCGAGGTGCGGGTCCGCCGGTCGACGCGGAGCACGCGCAGGGCGAGCTGGAGCGAATTCATGCCGCGAGCCTCGTCGCGATCAGGCCGTCACGGATGGCCACGGTCTTGGGCATCGACTCGGCCAGCTCACGGTCGTGCGTCACGACCAGCACGGCCGCGCCGGACTCGCGGGCGGCGCCGAGCAGCGCGTCCATGGTCTCGCGGCCGGTGCGGGTGTCGAGGGCGCCGGTCGGCTCGTCGGCGAAGATCACCTTCGGCCGGTGCGTGAGCGCCCTGGCGATCGCGACGCGCTGGGCCTCGCCGCCGGACAGCTCGCCGGGGCGGCGGGCCTCCTTGCCGGCCAGGCCGAGGTGGGCCAGCCACTCGCGGCCGGCCTGCACCGACTCGCGGCGGCTCTTGCCCGCGAGCAGCGACGGCAGCGCGACGTTCTCCTCCGCCGTCAGCTCCGAGACGAGCATGCCGGACTGGAACACGAAGCCGAACTCGGTGCGCCGCAGCTCGCTGCGCTTCTTCTCACCGAGCTGGTCGACGCGCTGGCCGGCCAGGTGGATCTCACCGCCGTCGGCGCGCAGGATGCCGGCCAGCACGTGCAGCAGCGACGTCTTGCCGGAGCCGGACGGGCCCACGATGGCGACCGCGTCGCCGGGCTGGATGTCGATGTCGACCCCGGCCAGTGCGTACTGCCCGCCGTACCGCTTCACCAGACCACGGCCCGAAAGCACCGGCCCGTTGGTCCACTGTGGATTGCTCATCCGGGAGTCTCTCCTCGTAGCTGAGTAGCTGACGCGACTTCGTTGCGGATGAGCTTCACGGATCGGCCCGGGTGTCCACTTCGGGCAGACGGCCAGTCCGGCGGCCACCGGCATCGGCCGATCGGCCGATGCGGCTCGAACCACCTGGCCAAGGTGCGGGCGCCCCCGGATCCTCTAACGTTTTGCTGTGCCCGAAGCTCCGTCCCGCAGTCAGGCCTTCTACGCGCGCGCCTCCGACCTGGTGCGCCGGCTTGGCATGCCGACGGTCGTGCTGCTCTGCGCACTGGTTTTCGACCTGCTGTTCCTGACGAACGCGGCGCTCGACCACTCCGGCCCGCGGTTCGTGGACTTCGAGCTGCTGCCGGGCATCTTCGCGATGGTGGCCTGCGCGCTGTGGTCCCGGCGGCGCGCGGCCGTCGCGGCGGCGGTCGGCGCGGCCGTGCT
Organism: Amycolatopsis saalfeldensis; assembly: GCF_900110575.1. GTDB lineage: Bacteria > Actinomycetota > Actinomycetes > Mycobacteriales > Pseudonocardiaceae > Amycolatopsis > Amycolatopsis saalfeldensis. Next base: position 147,137 of record NZ_FOEF01000018.1, on the reverse strand, counting down.
GATCTTCTTCACGTTCTTCATCCACTACCTGCACACGCCGGCGTACTCGAGCGTGCTGCCGAACCTGGCCGTCACCGAGGTGGTGGCCGGGGTGGAGATGGTCTACTACGCCGCCCGCCGCGCCCGCCCCGGCGTCGCGTTCGCCGTGATCGCCGCCCTCGTGGTGGGCGCGCTGACCGCCGTCTTCGGCCGTTACCCGTACGGCGAGATGTCCAGCTCCACGACCGTGCAAGGACTGCTGTTCGGCTGCCTGCTGCTCACCGGGGCCGTGGTCATCGGCACGGCCGGGCGCACCCGCACCGGCCCCCGCGAGCAACGGCTGCGCCGGATCCGCCGGCTCAACGAGCTGGTCCGGGGCCAGTGGCCGCTGATCGGCCTGCTGTCGTTCGCCCTGCTGGTCGAGTTCGCCTTCACCTACAGCACCGCGGTCCGGGGCTTCCCCGTCCTGCTCTGCTCGATCGCGGCCGCGGTGATCGCCGTGCTGTCGCCGCGCCGTCCGGCCGACGCGATCCTCGGCCTGGCCGGGGTGCTGATGCTGTCCACCCTGGTCACGCCGTTCCTGCGGCTGGGCTCGGATTACGAGCTGCTGGGCGGGGTGGCGCCGGCCCAGGTCGTGGCCGGCATCGGCGTGGTGATCAACCTGGTCCGCGCGGTCCCGCTGGCGCGGGCCTGGCCGCGGATCGCGACGCTGTCCGCGGTGGTCGCCGTCGCGACGGTGGTGAACTCCGTCCGCACCACCCGGTACCGGCTGATGACGGACCCGCAGGCGCTGGCCTCGTTCGCCATCGCCGCGGCGCTGCTGCTGGGCATCGCGATCGCGATCGGACTGTTCCTGCGCTCGCGGGACTCCGAGCGCAAGCAGGTGATGAAGTCCGCGGTCACCGACGCGCAGACGGCCGAGCGGATGGCGCTGGCGCGCGAGCTGCACGACGTGGTCGCCCACCACGTGACCGGCATCGTGGTGCAGGCGCAGGCCGCGCGGATGGTCGGCGAGAAGAGCCCGCAGCTCGCGGTCGACGCGATGGGCCGGATCGAGGACGCCGGCGTCGAGGCGCTCGCCGCGATGCGGCGGCTGGTCCGCAGCATGCGCGGGGACACGCCGTCCGGCTCGACCGAGTTCAGCGAGCAGGCCACCACCGACCTGGCCGCCGACCTGCAGCGCCTGGTCGAGAGCGGGAGCCACGGCGTGCCGACGTCCCTGCGCCTCGACCTGCCGCCGGACCTGCCGCACGAGGTCGGCCGCTCGGCGCTGCGGCTGATCCAGGAATCGCTGACGAACGTGGGCAAACACGCCGCCGGCGTCACCGAAGCCTTGGTACTGGCCGAGGTCGTCGGCAAGGAACTGCACATCCGGGTGCTGGACGACGGCCGGGAGCAGGTGGACCGACCGGCCGGCGGATCGGGCGGCTACGGTCTGGTCGGCATGCGCGAGCGCGTCGCCCTGCTGCACGGGCGGCTCACCACGGGACGCGGGCCGGACGGCGGCTGGCGCGTCGAAGCGTGGCTGCCACTCGAAGCGAACGGGGATGAGGACGAGTGATCCGGGTACTGATCGCGGACGACCAGGAGATGGTGCGGATGGGCTTCCGCATGATCCTGGACGCCCAGGAGGACATCGAGGTGGTGGCGGACGTCGCCGACGGGGTGTCGGCGGTGTCCCGGGCCCGCGAGCTGCGACCGGACGTCTGCCTGCTCGACATCCGCATGCCCGGCCTCGACGGGCTGGAGGTGACGCGCCAGCTCGCCGGCCCGGACGTCACCGACCCGCTGAAGGTCGTGGTCGTCACGACGTTCGACCTCGACGAGTACGTGCACACCGCGCTGCGCAACGGCGCGAGCGGCTTCCTGCTCAAGGACGCGGGCCCGGCCCTGTTGATCGAGGCGATCCGCGCGGCCGAGCGCGGCGACGCACTGGTGTCGCCGCAGATCACCGTCCGGCTGCTGAAGCACTTCGACGGCGGGACCAAGCGACGTGACATCGCGCCGCCTTCGGAGCCGCTGACCACCCGGGAGCTGGACGTGGTCAAGGCCGCGGCGCGGGGCCTGACCAACACCGAGATCGGCGCCGAGCTGTACCTCTCGCTCTCGACGGTGAAGACCCACCTGGCCTCGGTGCAGGGCAAGGTCGGCGCGCGCAACCGGGTGGAGATCGCGGCCTGGGCCTGGCGCAGCGGAGTGGTCGACTGATCGCCGTGAGTGTTTACGCGGAGTAAAGCGGGCCTGAACACTCACGGCCTTGTTGCCGAGGGTGAGTGGGACGTCCGTACTATCTCCGCATGTCCAGTCGTTTCCTCGCCCCCGTCGTCCTGCCCTCCGACCCCGCCTGCTCCCTGCTGCGCGACGCCGTCGTGGACGTCGACGACACCGGCCGGATCACGCACGTGGGGCCGGAGTCCGCGGCGCCGGAGTTCGCCGGCGACGTGACCCGGCTGGGCGGGATCCTGTTGCCGGGCTTGGTGAACACCCACGCGCACAGCCCGATGACGCTGCTGCGCGGGATGGGCGGCGACCTGCCGCTGCTGCGCTGGCTGAACGAGATCATCTGGCCGGCCGAGGCCAAGCTGCGCCCGGAGAACGTGCGCACCGGCATGCTGCTCGGCTCGGTGGAGATGCTGCGCCACGGCGTCACCACCAGCGCGGAGATGTACTTCGAGGGCGAGCAGCTGGTCGACGCCGTGCTCACCACCGGCGGGCGGGTGCTCGTCGCGCCGCCGGTGATGGAGCTGCCGGGCATGGACTGGCGGACGTCGCTGGCGGCGATCGACCGCTGGATCGACGCCGACGGCCTGCGGTTCGGCCCGGGCGAGCGGATCGAGCTCGGCTACGGCCCGCACTCGGCGTACATGCTGAACCCCGAAGGGCTGCGCGCCACCGCGGAATCGGCTGCCGCGCGCGGCGCGCTCGTGCAGATCCACGTGGCCGAGGCCGCGGCGGAGGATTTGGCGCAGCGCAAGGAACACGGCTCCGTACCGAAGCTGCTCGACTCGCTGGGCATGCTGAACGGGCGGACGCTCGCCGCGCACGCCATCCACCTCTCCGACGAGGACATCGCGCTGTTCGCCGCCCGCGGCACCGGCATGGCGCACTGCCCCGGCTCGAACGCGAAGCTGGCGTCCGGCATCGCGCGGATCAAGGAGCTGCGCGAGGCGGGGGTCGCCGTCGGCCTCGGCACGGACGGTCCGGCCTCCAACGACGACATCGACCTGTGGGAGGAGCTGCAGCTCACGCCGATGCTCGCGCGCCTGGCCACCGGCGACTCCACCGTGCTGACCGCGGCCGACGCGTTCCTGATGGCCACCCGCGGCGGCGCGGAAGCGTTGGGCCGCAACGACATCGGTGTGCTGGAGCCGGGCCGCTGGGCCGACCTGGTGCACGTCGACCTCGACGACCCGGCCTTCGCCGCCGGGCTCGACGTGCCCGACGAGCAACTGCTGTCCAACCTGGTCTGGGCCGCGGGCTCACGGCGGGTCCGCGACGTCTGGGTCGCGGGCGAGCAGGTGGTCGCCGACGCCGAGCCGACGCGGGTGGACCGCGCCAAGATCCAGGCCGACGTCGCGGAGACCGCCGCGCGGCTGCGCGCCTGACTCAGCGGGGGCGCAGGACCAGCTCGGTCAGGTGCGCGTCCGGGCTGGCCGAAACGGCCGTCAGCACGGCGGTGGCGACGGAGTCCGGGCGGAGGTACCGCGCCGGGTCGTACTCGCCGCCCAGGTGCGCGACGACGCGCTGCTGCATCTCCGTGTCGGTGCGCCCCGGGTAGATCGAGGTGACCCGCAGACCGCTCGGACCCTCCTCCTCGCGTAGGGCGTCGGCGAACGCGCGTGCGGCGAATTTGCTTGCGGAGTAAGGGCCCCAGCCCGCGCGGGCACTCCGGCCGGCGCCGGAGTTGACCACCACGACGTGCCCGCGGGCGGCCCGCAGCGCCGGCAGCAGCAGCCGGGTCAGCTCGGCCACCGCGACGACGTTGACCTCGAGGTTCGTGCGCCAGACGTCGGCAGGCGAGTCCGCGACCGAACCCAGCCGCGCGGCGCCGGCGGAGTGGACGAGCACGTCCAGCTCGACGATCCGGCTGGTGGCCTCGGCCAGCGCGGCGGGATCGGTGAGGTCGACGGGCCACGGTCGCGCACCCGGCAGCTCCTCGGCCACCTTCGCGAGCGCCGCCTCGTCACGGCCGCCGAGCAGCAGCCGGTGGGTGGGCGCGAGCTGGTGGGCGACGGCGGCGCCGATGCCACGGGAAGCACCCGTGACCAAGGCGAGCGGAAGATCGGTCATACCCACCACCGTATGGGTCAGCAGGCGGCCGCCGCGTGGGGGTCACGGTCGTAGCGGATCTGCGTGCGCCCGGTCGCGCCGGTGAAATTGTCGATGAACCGGCTGAACGTCAGCGGGGCGCGGGTCGAGGCGAGCACGTCCTGGACGCCCGGGCAGCGCAGTGCCTGCCGCGCGGCATCGATGTCGGACGGGGCGAAGACGTGCGGCTGCCCGTCGGTCGCGACGTCGCCGCGGCCCGCGTCGGCGATCTCCCACGCCGCGATCAGCCATTTCGAGTGCCCCGGCCGGCCACCGGGGATGGAAACGGTGTGCGCGGCGAGATCGCTGGCGAGGCCGTAACCGTCGTGGACCCGCACGTCGAGGGACACCAGGTTGCTGGTCGCGCCCATGCTGTCGGTCGCCATGGTCACGTACGGGCGGTCGGTCGGGAAGGTGTACCAACGCTTTTCGCCGTAGCTGTACACGAGCACGGCCGGCGTGCGCGCGCTGTTGACGGCGTCCACGGCCGCGAGCGCCATCGGCTGGCCGAGGAAGTCCGACGCGAGCACCGGGTGCGCGTCGCCGGTGTCCCAGGACCAGTACGCCCGCTCGTCGGTGACGCCGGTGGAAAGGTGCTCGTTCGCGTAAGGCACCCGCAGCCAGCCCGCCGCGACCACGGACCAGACGCCGACCGCGGTCAGCAGCGCCACCGTCCGCCGAGTCAGGGGGACCGCCATGACCGGCAGCAGCAAGGCGAAGAGGGCAGGCAGCAGCATGCGGCCGTGCATGAAGTCCCCGCCGACACGCACGACGTAAACGGTCAGCAGCACCGCCGCGACCACGGGCGCGAGCGTGAGGATCCGCGACCGGCGCGTCAGCGCGACCACCACCGCCAGCAGCAGGATCGGCAGCCAGAGGTAGTACGGCTCGACCAGGTCCAGCAGGTAGGCGAACCCGCGGGCCCAGTTGGCGTCGCCGGCTTCCTTGGCGAGCGCGGTGTTCGGGACGAGCAGGCCGTAGTAGCCCATCCGGAAGACCTGGTACCCGAGCGGCAGCACCAGCCCGGCACCGAGCCAGGCCGCGCCGCGGCGCACACTCGGCCGCCGCAGCAGCACCAGCGCGGCGAACGCGACGATGCTGAACAACGCCAGGTCCGGCCGCACCAGCGGGCCGAGCCCGAGCACCACCGCGGTCGCGATGGGCGCCTTCCCCCGCACCAGCAGCCACCAGGCCAGCCCGATCCACAGCAGCTCCGGCCCGGTTTCCAGGCCCGAGGTGGCGAAATCCCGGAACGGCGGCAGCGCGCAGACCACGAGCCCGCCGGCCGGCACCACGGTCGCGCCGCCGTACAGCCGGCGCGCGCCGTCCAGCCCGAAGAACAGTCCGCCGACCGCGCAGAGCAAACCGAGGACGACGGCCAGCCACTCGAGCGTGGCGCCGGTGATCCCGCCCGCCCCGGCGAGCAGCCAGGTCCACAGTGGACTGGTACTGGCCTCGACCCGCTCGCCGACGTTGAACACCGGCCCGTGGCCCGCCAGGATCTGCCGGACGGTCCGCAGCACCAGCAGCCCGTCGTCGCTCATCCAACGGCGGCGCCAGGCCAGCGCGGCGTACAGCGCGAGGGTGGCCGCGACCCCGGCCCAGACCCAGTTCGACGGGCGGCGGTGCCAGGCAACTGGTGACTCCGCGACGGCCGTTGCTGCCGCGGTCATCGGTTCCGCCGGCCCCCTTCTTCACCCGTGGCCCCGCCGCTGGTGGGCGGGGGTGTCCGGGCTCAGTCTAGGGCGACGGCTTCGGCGAGGGCACGGCCGTCGGCGAAGGCGGGGGCGGCGGCACGGCCGTGGACGAAGACGGGGGCGCCGGCGCCGGGGGCTCCGGCGGGGCCAGCCCCAGGTCGACGTCCGGGTTCTCGCGGTGCTCGCCGCCCAGGGTGAACGCCGTGGTGCAGCCCGTGGCCGGGTCGGCGTCGGAGTCCTTCGCCGGGTCGCCCGCGCCGCGAGTGGTCACGGTGAGGCCGTCCGGCAGCGCGCTGACGTCGAAGCAGACCTGGTAGGTGCCGTCCTTGAGCTTGTCGAACAGGTAACTGCCGTCGTCGGCGCTCTTGGCGGTGGCCACCGTGCCGCCGGCGCCGTCCTTGAGCGTGACCGGGATGCCGCCGACGCCCGGCTCGCCGTCGTCCTGCAGGCCGTTGCGGTTCAGATCGCGCCAGACGCGGTCGCCGATCTTGTCGATCAGCGGCAACGGGGTGACGGTGATGGTGGCCGTGGCCTTCTGGTCGCCCAGCTTGCCGCTCGCCGACGTCACCCCGGAGACCGTGGCGGTGCTGACGTGGCCGTTGTCGTTCTCCGCGAGGTTCGGGTGATCGCAGGTCAGCGCCTTGGACGCACCCGCGTCGAGGTCGAACGCCGCGGGCAGCCCGGTGCACCAGGGGTCCTTCACCAGCAGGCCGGTGAGCGGCACGCTGCCGCTGTTCGCCACCGTGACGCGGTAGTGCGCGGTGGACCCGGCGGGCAGGCTCGCGGACGGGCCCCACTCGCCGTTCACCGGGTTCTGCACCTCTTCCTTCACCGAGTAGGCGGCGAGCTGCACGTTCACGCAGTCCCACATCACCCAGTTGCGGTTCGTCGTGGCGAAGAAGGTGACCGACGAGGTGCCATCCGGCGCCGCCGTGGCCGGGAAGTCCTGGCGCGCCAGCTTGCTGTCGGACGCGACGTCGTGCGTGACGTCCTGCGCCTGCTCCAGCAGAGTGCGCCCGGCCGAGTCGCTGAAGCGCAGTCCGGTCGACTGCGCGTTGCCGCGCTCGGCCAGCGCGGTGGCGACGGTGCCGGTCCAGGCGGACAGCGAGTACAGCCCGCCGGGCGCGTACGGCACCGTCTGGCTGGCGGAGCTGACGCGTCCGTCCGGCGTCTGGATCTTCGCCTTCAGCTGCCCGTCGACCGCGAGCGAGCTGTCCGTGACGAGCTTCGGCAGCTTGTCCGGCGGAGTGCTGCGCGGCACCGGCGCGGCGGGCGTGAACAGGTAGCCCTGCGGCGGGCCGCCGGGCGCGGAAACCTGCTCCACGCTGGGGTTCGGCGCGATCCCGCCGCAGGCCGGGGCGTCGGCGGCCGGCGCCGAGCCGGGCAGGAACACGACGAGCGCCCCGGCCAGCACCACCGTGCCCGCCGAAGCGCCCGCCGACCGTCCGATCGCGATTTTCCGTGCCCGCCTCATGCCGCGAAGCTATTACCCGGCGCCGACCCCGGCCGAGCCGCGGCGCCGGGCTTCACTCCAAAGAGTCAGCGGACGCCGATCCGCCCGACCAGGCCGAAGTGCCCCTTCTTCCACACCGAGACGATCGCGGGCCGCGGCTGCGCGGCCCCGCCGTCGGGCCAGTGCGAGCTCGGGTTCGCCGAGCTGGCCGCGTTCTCGCCCGGGTGCTGCACGGCGACCAGCACCAGGTGGTCGGTCACCACCGGGCCACAGGTCTCCGCGCCGACCGGCACGGACAGGAACTGCTTGACGTGGCCCCGTTCCGGACCCGAGACGGGCACGGAGAACAGGCCGTCGTTCGCGCCGAGGGTGTTGCCGTCGGTGGAGATCCACAGGTTGCCGTGCCGGTCGAACGCGACGTTGTCCGGGCAGGAGATCGGGCTGACCTGGTCCTTCGGGAAGCCGCCGAAATAGGTGTCGGCCGTCGCCGGGTCGCCGCAGACCAGCAGCAGCCGCCAGGAGAACCGGGTGGACGCCGCGTCGCCGCGCGCCTCCTCCCACTCCAGCACGTGGCCGTTCTTGTTGCTGTTACGAGGATTCGGCTCGTCGGCGGCCGCCTTGCCCGCGGCGCCGCGGTCGGTGTTGTTGGTCAGCGCGGCGTAGATCCGGCCGTTGACGGGGTTGGGCTCGATGTCCTCTGGCCGGTCCATCTTCGTCGCGCCCGCCTTGTCCGCGGCCTGGCGCGTGAAGACGTACACCTCCTCGGCGGTGAAGCCGTCCACAAAGGACTTGCCACCCGCGGCGAGCGGGATCCACTCCCCGACGCCGTCGAACTCGTCGTCATCGGGGAGCTTGCCGCTGCCGTCGATCTGGCCCGGGCTGTCGCCGGTGAACTTGGCGACGTACAGCGTGCCGTCGTCCAGCAGCGCCGAGTTGTGCCGGCGGGCGAGCGCGCTGGAACCCTTCTTGTACTTGCCCTTCGAGACGAACTTGTAGATGTACTCGAACCGCTCGTCGTCGCCGGAGTAAACGGCGACCCGGCCGTCGGCGGTGATCTTGACGGTCGCGGCCTCGTGCTTGAACCGGCCGAGCGCGGTGTGCTTGACCGGCGTCGAATGCGGGTCGTGCGGGTCGATTTCGACGACCCAGCCGAAGCGGTTGGGCTCGTTCGGCTCACGCGGGACGTCCCAGCGCCGGTCGAACCGCTCCCACTTGCGGGTGCTCTCGCCGGCGCCGATCAGGTAGCGCTTGAGCCGCGGGGCCTGCTCCGGGTCGGTCACCTTGTCCGCGTTCGCGAAGTACTGGTGGAAGTTCTCCTCGCCGGAAAGCACGGTGCCCCAAGGAGTCACGCCGCCGGAGCAGTTGTTCTGCGTGCCGCGCACCTTCCGCCCTGAAGGGTCCGCCGACGTCTTCAGGTACTTCGACCCGGCCGCCGGGCCGCGGACCTCGAAAACGGTGTCGAGCGTGATGCGCCGGTTCAGCGGGCTGGGCGTGGTGCGCAGCGCGCCGCCGATCGGGTCGCGCAGCGTCTGGACCACCGAAAGCCCATGCGCCGCCCAGGCGATCTTCACCTGCTCCTCGGTCGGGTTCGCCGGGTCGTACTGGTCGGCCGGGAACAGGTGCACCTCGGTGGTGTACTCGTGGTTGACCACCAGCAGGTTCGCCAGCCCCAGCGGGTCCTGCGGGATCAGCCCGACGAAGTCGTTGTTGTAGCCGAACTGCTTCGCCTGCGCGGCCGCGGTCTGCTTGCGGAAGTCGAACTTCGGCGCGCCCGGCACGACGGCGTCGCCCCAGCGGATCACCACGTGCTGGTCGTAACCCTCGGGCACGCTCACCCGGTCCAGCTTGTTCGGCGGCACGGGGGCGAAGTCGGTGCCGGGCACCGGGCGTCCGCTGCGGGCGGGCGAAAGCGGGGCCGAGGGCGCGGCGGCGGCCGTCCCGGACAGCGCGGCGAACCCGCCGGCCGCGGCCGCCATCACCGCGCCCGCCTTGAACACGCCGCGGCGCGAGACCACGTTCTTCGCGACGTCGCCGAAGTACTCGTTGCCCGTGGGGTTCGGCGCTTCGTGCGCGCAGGCGTTGCCGCAGCGGTACTCGCAGGTGATGGGGGAACGGCCGCCGTCGTGCGCGGCGAAGAGGGGCAGCAGCCGCCCGGGCTCCAGGGACACAGGGCCTCCAGGTCAGTGTGGTGGGAACGAAGCGACCGTAAACGCCGAAACCCGACCAAACCGGACCAGAAGGTGAACAGCGGGTGTATTAACCGCAATTGAGACGAACTCGAAGAACGCCCCCGGACGGACAGTCCGGGGGCGATCGCCGAGCGTCAGAATTCCTCGTCGCCGACGAGCGCGGCCTCCTTCGGCACCACGTGCGGGTCGGCCTTCTTCTCCCGCATCGAGAGCAGCACCGCGGCGATCACACAGAGCACGGCCGCGACGACAAACGGGCCCTGCTCCCAGCCGAGCCAGTCGGCGATGTGCCCGACGAGCGTGGCCGCGACCGCGCCGCCGAACCAGCGGCAGAAGTTGTACCCCGCGCTGGCGACCGGGCGCGGCGCGTCGCTGATGGACATCGCGGTGCCGGTGAACAGCGTGTTCAGCAGCCCGGAGACCAGTCCGGACAGGATGATGCCGACCACGGCCACCGTCTTGTCCGGGATGGCCAGCACCAGCATCAGCACGGTGTAGCCGACCACGGCCAGCGCGGCCGCGTGCCGTTCGCCGAACCGGGCGGCGAGCTTCGGCGCCAGCGCGACGCCGGCGACCGCGACGCACAGGCCCCAGCCGCAGAAGATCAGCCCGACGGCGATCGCGCTCCAGCCCAGCACGAACGGCGACCAGGCCAGCACCGTGAAGAACGCGGCGGTGTACAGCGCCGAAGCCAGCGACGTCCGGAGCAGGCCGGGGTGCTTCAGCGCGCGGATCGGGTCGAGCAGCTTGATCGGCGGCCGCTTCTCGTGCGAATCGCTCTTCAGGAAGATCGAGCACAGCACCAGCGCGCCGGCCATCAGCACCGCGGTGCCGACGAACGGGCCGCGCCACGAGATCGTGCCGAGCAGCGCGCCCAGCAGCGGGCCGACGGAGAGGCCGACGCCGAGCGCCGCCTCGTACAGCAGGATCGCGCCGCCTTGGCCGCCCGTCGCCGCGCCGACGATCACCGAAAGCGCGGTGGCGATGAAGAAAGCGTTGCCCAGGCCCCAAACCGCGCGCAGCCCGACCAGCTGCTCGATCGAGCCGGCGGCCGCGCACAAAGCGGTCGCGGCGACGATCAGCGTCAGCCCGACCAGCACGGTCCGCTTGGCGCCGAAGCGCGCGGACATCGAGCCGGTGAACAGCATGGCGATCACCTGCACGCCCAGATACGACGTGAACAGCAGCGTGACCTGGGACGGCGTCGCGTCCAGCCCCTTGGCGATGGACAGCAGGATCGGGTCGACCAGGCCGATGCCCATGAACGCGATGACCGCGGCGAACGCGGTGATCCACACCTGCTTGGGCTGGCCTTTGACCGCGTCCAGCAGGCTCGAGTGGTGCTCAGCGCTCATCGCGGATCAGTTCCTCCTTCGGGTCTTCACGGTGAAAGTCGCGGATCAGCTTCGAGAGGGCCGGGAGGGCGGCGTCGATCGCGGCGCGGTCCGCGTCGTCCAGGTCCAGCAGGCGTTCCCGCAACTGCTCCTCACGAGCGGCGACCAGCTCGGCGTAGAACCGCCGGCCTTCGTCGGTGGCTTCCACGAGCACGGCCCGCCCGTCGTCCGGGTCCGGACGGCGGCTCACCATGCCGAGCCGCTCGAGCCGGCCGACGACGTCGGTCATCGACGGCATCCGCACGCCCTCCAGGCGCGCCAGGCGGCTCATCCGGCTGGGCCCGCCGCCGACCAGTTCGGCCAGCACCGAGCCCTGGGTCAGGGTCAGCACCTGCGTCGTCTCCCGGCGGACCAGGTAGTACAGCCGGAAGACGACCGGGCGGAGCCGGCGCGCGAGGTCGACGATCGGGGAAGTCACTTAGCCAGGCTAACAAATTTAGTTAGCTACGCGAAGTAATTCCCCTCACAGGATAGGCTGCCGCCCATGGACGCGGTGATCTTCGACCTCGACGGCGTGCTGGTGGACTCCGAGCGGACCTGGGACGAGGTGCGCCGCGCCGTCGTCGCCGAGCACGGCGGCACCTGGCTGCCCGAGGCGACGCGGGCGCAACAGGGCATGAGCACGCCGGAATGGGCTTCGTACCTGGTGGACACTCTCGGCGCGCGGCTGACCGCCGACGAGATCGCGCGAGTGGTGGTCGAGGAGATGGCCGAGCGGTACGCCTCGGGCCCGCCGGTCATCGACGGCGCGGCGGAAGCGGTCCGCGCGGTCGCCGCGAGCCGCCCGGTCGCGATCGCCAGCTCGTCGCCGCCCGTGCTGATCCGGGCCTTCGTGACCGCTTGCGACCTCACGGAGCTGGTCCCGGTCGCGGTGTCGAGCGAGGAGGTCGGCGCCGGCAAGCCCGCGCCGGACGTCTACCTGCGCGCCGCGTCGCTGCTGGGCGTCGACCCGGAAACCTGCGCCGCCGTGGAGGACACGACCAACGGCCTGCGTTCCGCCCTCGCCGCGGGCATGGCCGTGTACGCGGTGCCGAACCCGCACTTCCCGCCGGACCCGGCGGTGCTCGCGAAAGCGACCGCCGTGGTCACCGACATCCGCGACCTGCCGGCCGCGCTGGGACTGTAGAAACAGCGAAAGGCCCCCTCCCACAACGGGGAGAGGGCCTTCGCCGGGGTCGCTAGCGCTCCAGCTCGCCGCGGATGAACTTGTCCACGGCGTCACGCGCGGTGGAGTCGTCGTACTGCTCCGGCGGCGACTTCATGAAGTACGAGGACGCCGACAGGATCGGGCCGCCGATGCCGCGGTCCAGCGCGATCTTCGCGGCGCGCACGGCGTCGATGATGATGCCCGCGGAGTTCGGCGAGTCCCAGACCTCGAGCTTGTACTCCAGGTTCAGCGGCACGTCGCCGAAGGCGCGGCCCTCGAGCCGGACGTAGGCCCACTTGCGGTCGTCGAGCCACTGCACGTAGTCCGACGGTCCGATGTGGACGTTGCCCTTGCCGAGCTCGCGGTCGACCTGCGAGGTGACGGACTGGGTCTTCGAGATCTTCTTCGATTCGAGCCGCTCCAGCTCCTTCATGTTCAGGAAGTCCATGTTCCCGCCCACGTTGAGCTGCATCGTGCGGTCGAGCTGCACCCCGCGGTCCTCGAACAGCTTCGCCAGCACGCGGTGCGTGATGGTGGCGCCGACCTGGGACTTGATGTCGTCGCCGACGATCGGGACGCCCGCGTCGGTGAACTTCTTCGCCCACTCCGGGTCCGACGCGATGAAGACCGGCAACGCGTTCACGAACGCCACGCCGGCGTCGATCGCGGCCTGCGCGTAGAACTTGTCGGCCACTTCGGAGCCGACGGGCAGGTAGGAGACGAGCACGTCGACCCGCGCCTCGCGCAGGGCCGCGACGAAGTCGACCGGCGACTCGTCGGACTCCTCGATCGTCTCGCGGTAGAAGCGGCCGAGGCCGTCGTGCGTGTGCCCGCGCTGCACGGTGACGCCCAGCGGCGGCACGTCCGCGATCTTGATCGTGTTGTTCTCGCTGGCGAAGATCGCCTCCGAGAGGTCGCGCCCGACCTTCTTCGCGTCCACGTCGAACGCGGCGACGAACTCGATGTCCCGCACGTGGTACTCGCCGAACTGGACATGCATCAAACCGGGCACGCGCGTGCCGGGATCCGCTTCGCGGTAGTACTGGACACCCTGGACCAGCGAAGAGGCGCAGTTGCCGACGCCCACGATGGCCACCCGAACGCGGCGGTTCTCGCCCATGCCGGTTTCTCCTTAATCCGTTCCTTCAAATGCAGGTCTGCCGCCACGCTGCGGCCCGATCGGCGCGCCCCTACTCCTGTGGGCCGCGCTGCTCGGCTTGTTCGTGCGCGATCAGCTCGTTGAGCCAGCGCACCTCCCGCTCGCTGGTCTCCAGCCCCAGCCGGTGCAGCTCGCGGGTGTAGCGGTCGATCTTCTCCTCGGCCCGTCCCAGCGCGTCGCGCAAACCCTCGCGACGCTCCTCCACGCGGCGGCGCCGACCTTCCAGGATGCGCATCCTGACGTCAGCCGGTGTCCGCGAGAAGAACGCCAGGTGGACGCCGAACCCCTCGTCGTCCCAGGTCGTCGGACCCGCGTCGCCGAGCAGCTCCGCGAACCGCTCCTTGCCCTCGGCGGTGAGCTTGTAGACGCGGCGGCCGCGCCGGGACCAGGCCCGGTCGTCCGCCTCGTCCAGCTCCTCGACGAGGTAGCCGGCCCGCAGCAACCGACGCAGGGTCGGGTACAGCGAGCCGTACGAGAACGTCCGGAGTGTCCCGAGCGTCTCGTGCAAACGCTTGCGCAGCACGTACCCGTGCATGGGCGCCTCGTGCAGCAACCCGAGGATCGCGAGCTCGAGCACTCCGCACCCCCTCACGGGAACAAACCACGGCCGCCGACGTTGGCCACAACGTCGATCGGCTCGGTCAACCTACTGGCCGACTATATCGCGCCGATACATCGAAGTGGCGGAACTAACCCCCGTTCGAGGTCAGAGCGGGGCGAAAGTCATCAGACAGTTATCGAATCACCGGCGTGTCCGTCCGGTCGCCCACCGTGCCCTCGTGCCGGGGGCACCACGCACACAGCAAGAGCCCGTACTCTGTCCTTCGTGCGAAACCAGCGGCAGGTAGTGGACTACGCCTTACAGCGCAGAGCGCTGCTGGCCGGCGTCCGCTCCGGACGCGTCGGCGACCACGAAGTCTGCGACGCGACCCCGTACCTGCTCCGTGCGGCGAAGTTCCACGGCAGACCGGAAGAACGGGCCTGCCCGATGTGCCGCCGGACGCCGTTGACCCTGGTGTCCTGGGTCTACGGCGACGAACTCAAGCACGTCTCGGGATCGGCGAGGACACCCGACGAGCTGACCCGCATGGCGGGGATGTTCGGCGAGTTCACCGTCTACGACGTGGAAGTGTGCCGGACGTGCCACTGGAATCACCTGGTCCTGTCCTACGTCCTCGGCACGGGTGAGCCCCAGCCCACCCGTCCGCGAAGGACCGCGGGCCAGTGACGAGTACCACAACCGCTGCAGAGCGCAGGGCGGCGTGTCCCCGGACGCCGGCCTGGGAGGCCCATTCGTGACCGACGATCGCAACCGCTCCTGGCCCGGCCAGGAGCCAGATGCACCTCGCCGCGCCCAATGGCCGGGGGAGGACCCCGGTCCGGCCTGGCCGGGCGAAGAGGCCCCCCGCCGTCCCCAGCGCCCGAACCCGCCCCGCGGCAACGGCGCTCCCCGCCGTCCGGCCGCGAACGGCGGCGGTCCCGAGTGGCCGAGCGGAGACGAGCCGCAGTGGCCCTCGTCCGACGAGCCCCCGCGCCGCCGGCCGCCACAGCGTCCCCAGGCGCCGGTGGACGGGCGGACGCAGTCCGGCATGCCGCCGCGCCGCCAGCCGCCACCGCCGCCCCCCGGCAACCGCCCGCCGGGCCCGAACGGCCAGCCGGGCCCGAACAGCCAGCCGCAGGGCTTCCGCCAGCCACCGCCGCCGGGCCAGGGCCCGAACGGCCAGGGACCGAACGGCCAGGGACCGGGCGGCCCCTCCGGCCCGAACCGCCGCCCGCCGCAGGGCCGGCCGATGCCGCCCCCGCCGCCGTACTCCCCGGATCCGTCCTATCCGGACCGTGAGCCGGAGCTGATCACGCACGCGGTGCACAACGGCACCGACGACGGCTTCGGCTACGACCCGTACGACGATCGGTATGACGACCGGTACGACCAAGACCACCAGCTCGCGCAGTACGCCGACGACGAGGACTTCGAGGACGAGCCGGAACTCGACGAGGACGGCAACCCGATCAAGCCGCCGCTGACGCCCAAGCAGCGCAAGAAACGCCGCTGGAAGATCATCCGGCGCGTCCTCTACGCGATGTTCGGCCTGTTCGTGGTGGTTCCGGCGATCGCGTTCGTCATCACGTACTTCGCGGTGACGGTTCCTTCCCCGCAGGACGTCAAGGCGTTGCAGAGCCAGCCGATCACCTTCCTGTACGCGAACAACACGGTGATGGGCCGCAACGTCCCCGAGGGCGGCGACCGCGAGCTGCTGCAGCCGAACCAGGTGCCGGACGTGGTGAAGCACGCCGTGTACTCGGCGGAGGACGCCACCTTCGAGACCAACTCCGGGTTCAACGTCATGGCCATCGCGCGGTCGGCGTTCAACCAGGTCACCGGCGGCACCGGCGGTGGCTCGACGATCTCGCAGCAGTACATCAAGCAGGCCACGGCGAACGACGCGCCCACGCTGACCCGTAAGTGGACCGAGCTGGCGAAGTCGTTCAAGCTCAACAACACGACGTCCAAATCGGACATCATCACCGGCTACCTCAACATCGTCTACTTCGGACGCGGCGCGAACGGCATCGCCGCGGCGGCGAAGGCGTACTACGGCAAGGACGTCGGCCAGCTCAACCCGTCGGAGGCCGCGCTGCTCGCCGGCCTGATCCAGGGGCCGAGCCGCTCGGAAGACCAGACGTACGCCAAGAAGCGCTGGACGTACGTGCTCGACCAGATGGTGCAGAACCACTGGCTCTCGCAGGCCGACCGCGCCGCCGCGACCTTCCCGACGCTGATCCCGAAGGGCTCGCAGAAGCAGAAGGACAACGCCACGCTGGATTACCACATCCAGCAGCGGATCCTGGCGGAGCTGGCGGCCAAGGGCTACGACGAGGACAAGCTGTACGCCACCGGCGCGAAGATCTACACCACGATCGACCCGGCCGCGCAGAACATGGCGGTCCAGGCCGTGCAGGACAACATGCAGGGGCAAACCGACCCCGACATCCTGGGAGCTCTGGTCGCCGTCGACCCGAGAACGGGCGGGGTGATCGCCTACTACGGCGGCCCGTCCACGGTGAAGGACAGCAACGGCAAGGACCAGGTGGCCACCGACTGGGCGAACACGCCACAGAACCCGGGCTCGTCCATGAAGCCGTACGACCTCACCGCGTTCCTCAAGATGGGCAAGGGCCTAGGCGAGACGTTCGACGGGACGAACAACCGGCAGCTCGGCGGCCGCGTCGTCCGCAACGCGGGTGAGAGTGCCAGCTGCGGCCCGGTGTGCACGGTCAAGAAGGCCATGGAGGTCTCGGCCAACACCGTGTTCTACGACATGGTGCTGAACGTGACGAAGCCCGCGCCGGTCGCGGAAGCCGCGAAGGAGGCCGGCGTCCAGGCGGCCCCGAACGGCAAGGCCCGGCTGGGCATCAGCGACGCCAACATCGCGCTCGGCGGTGGCGAGACGGCCCTGACCCCGGAGGACCAGGCCGCGGGCTACTCGAGCTTCGCCTCCGGCGGGGTCCGGCACCAGCAGCACTTCGTCGCGAAGCTGACGAACTCCCAGGACGAGGTGGAGTTCGACAACACGACCGACCAGGGCAAACCGGCGTTCGACACCGACGCGCAGAAGAGCCAGCAGATCGCGGGCAACGTCACCGACGCGCTCGGGCCCGTCATCGCGGAATCCCACCTGAAGTGCCCGACGAACCACGAGTGCGCGGGCAAGACCGGCACGCAGCAGTTCGACCCGCACGGGCAGAACGTGCCGGCTTCGTACAACAACCGCAACGCCCAGACCTGGATGGTGGGGTACACGCCGTCCATCTCGGCCGCGGTGTGGGTCGGCGGCGACGGCAACAAACCGTTGCACGACAAGAACAACAAGCCGATCTTCGGTGCCACGATCGCCGGTCCGACGTGGCAGGACTTCATGACCGCCTACCTCAAGGACAAGCCGGCGGAGAAGTTCGACAAGGTCCAGCCGATCGGCAAGGACGCGAGCACGGTGGTCACGTCGACCTCGCAGAGCAGCCGGGTGGCGACGACCAGCGACGCCCCGCCGTCGACCCAACCCTCGACGTCCAGTTCGACGCCCACGACGTCCGAGACGAAGAGCGTCTCCGAGTCCCCGACCCGGCCGACGCTGTTCGGCGGTGGTGGCGGCAACCCGAACCCGCCGGGCGGCGGCGGCAACGGGCTCGGGGCCGGCGGCAAGCCACCGAGAGGCCCGACCGGGTAGCGCCCGGACCCGACCTGCGAAGGCTCCCCCTCATCTCGTCGAGGGGGAGCCTTCGTGCGTCCGGCACCGGTGACGCCACAGCGTGTCCGGCCGGGCACACTTCAGAAGAGTCACGCGTGTGAGTGAACCTGCCCCCCGGCACGCGCGTCCTCTCCAGGAGAGGGGCACTGCGCCCGCAGCACGCCCGAATCCTGACGGAGGATCCGCACGTGAACGACGACCGCACCCGATCGTGGCCCGACCGGGATCCGGACCCGCGGCGTCAGCCCCCCGCCGGAGGTCAGGGAACGCCGCCGTGGGCTCGTAATCCGGGCGGACCGCCACAGAACCCCGGCCCCCGGCCACCCCAGAACCCGGGCCCGCGGCCGCCGCGGGCCCAGCCGAGCCGGCCCGGCACCCCGCCGCCCGGCTTCCGGCAGCCGCCGCCGGGTGGCCGCCGTCCCGGCCCGCCGCCGCAGGGGCCGTACCACGAGCCCGAGCTGATGACCCATCACGTGCACAACGGCACTGTGGACACCGGCGCTCGGGACCACGACCCGCTGGACCCCGACGACGTCTTCCTGCAGGAGCCGGAACTCGACGCCAAGGGCAGACCGGTCCTCACCGCCGCGCAGCGCAAGAAGCGCCGCTGGAAGATCATCCGGCGCTCGCTGTACGCGTTTGTCGGCCTGTTCATCGTGATCCCGGCGATCGCGTTCGTGATCACCTACTTCAGCGTCGACGTGCCCTCGCCGCAGAGCGTCGCCTCGACGCAGAGCCAGGCCGTCACCTACCTCTACGCCGACGGCAGCCCGATGGGCAAGGACGTGCCCTCCGGCGGCAACCGGCAGATCCTGACCTCGCAACAGATCCCCGACATCGTGAAGCACGCGGTGATCGCGACGGAGGACGCGTCGTTCGAGACCAACTCCGGCTTCGACGTCACGGGCATCCTGCGCGCCGTCTACAACCAGGTGACCGGCGGCAGCGGCGGCGGCTCCACGATCTCGCAGCAGTACATCAAGAAGGCCACGGACAACGACGCGCCCACGCTCACCCGCAAGTGGACCGAGCTGGCCAAGTCCTTCAAGATGAACCAGACGTACGAGAAACAGGACATCATCACCGCGTACCTGAACATCATCTACTTCGGACGCGGGGCGTACGGGATCGGCGCGGCCTCGCAGGCCTTCTTCCACAAGGACGTCAGCCAGCTCGACTACTCCCAGGCGGCGCTGCTCGCGGGCCTGATCCAGCAGCCTGGCCGGTCGGAGAACACGAAGGTGGCCACCGGCCGCTGGAACACGGCGCTCGACCGCATGCTGCAAAACCACTACATCACCCAGCAGCAGCGGGCGAGCGCGCAGTTCCCGACGCCGATCTCGCTGGCGGACTCGAAGGGCGACTCGGGCGCGCCGTACAGCTTCATCTCCGACCAGGTGCGGTTGGAGATGACGCAGCACGGGATCCCGGACGACAAGTACTACTCCGGCGGCTACACCGTGCAGACCACGATCGACAAGAAGGCGCAGGACGCCGCCCAGCAGGCTGCCACCGACGTGTTGAAGGACCAGGTGGACGACCGCCTGCTCGACGCGCTGGTGGCCATCGACCCGAAGACCGGCGGCGTGCTGGCGTACTACGGCGGCCCGGTGACCGTCGACGTGAACGGCCAGAAGCAGGCCGCGCGCGACTGGGCCGACACCCCGCAGAACCCGGGCTCGTCGATGAAGGCGTACGACCTCACCGCGTTCCTCAAGATGGGCAACGGGATCAACAAGACCTTCGACGGGTCCAACAACCGGGTGTTCGACGGGCGCAAGGTCCGCAACGCCGGCCCGAGCAGCAGCTGCTCGACGCAGTGCACCGTCGCCGAGGCGATGATGCGCTCGGCGAACACGGTGTTCTACGACATGGTCCTGAACGTCACGCACCAGGTGCCGGTGGAGCAGGCCGCGCAGGAGGCGGGCGTCCGCACCACCAGCGACGGCGGCAAGTCCGAGATCTCCACCAAGGACAACAACATCTCCCTCGGCGGCGGCGACACCCGGATCACCCCGGCCGACATGGCGGCGGGCTATTCGACGTTCGCGGCGAACGGCGTCCAGCGCGACCGGCACTTCGTGCTGAAGGTGACGAACGCGCAGAACGAGATCGCGTACGAGGCCACGCCGAGTGCGGGCAAGCCGGCCTTCGCCGGCGACGCCGATCTGAGCAAGCAGATCGCCGGCAACGTGACCAAGGCGTTGAAGCCGGTGATCGACTTCTCCCACCTGAAGTGCCCGCCGGGTCACGATTGCGCCGGCAAGACCGGCACGCAGCAGCACACCAAGCGGGCGAACGAGCCGGCCTGGTCCGCCGACGCGAACGCCCAGACCTGGATGGTCGGCTACACCCCGTCGGTCTCGGTCGCGGCCTGGGTCGGCGCGGACGGCGACCAGAACCTGCACGGCAAGAACAACTCGCCGATCTTCGGGTCCACGATCGCGGGCCCCCTGTGGCAGAAGTTCATGACTGCCTACCTGGCGGGCAAGCCGAGCGAGAAGTTCGACGACGTGCCCCTCATCGGCGAGGCCGCGCCCCCGTCCGACGGACCGTCCGACACCAACACCCCGCCGCCGGACAACCAGGGCGACCCGACCACGCCGCCGACCAACACGGGCGACCAGCCCACGGGGGACCCGGGCAACAACCCGAACCAGCCGTCGCGCACTCCGAAGCCCCCGAAGCACAGCCAGACCAACGGCCCGACCGACTCGGGCGGACCACCGAACCCCGGCAACCAATAACGGAAAAATGGGGCGCCCCACCGAAATCCGGTGGGGCGCCCCATTTTTCGGAGGAAGCCGTGGTCTCGTCGCTGGGGGTCGCCAAGACCACGGCCGGTACTGGGGTCAGCCTTCGGACAGGCTGATCGCACGGGCTTCCGCACCCGAACGGTGCGCGGCCTCGATCACGCGCAGGGTCTCGACGGAACTCGCCGGGTCGACCGGGAACGGCGCGTCGCCGCTCAGAGCGTCCCGGACCTGAGCGTAGAAGTCCTGGTAGCGGCCGACTTCGGTCGGAACGGTTTCGGTGGCGTCGTCGACGCCCAGCGAGCCCGCGTCGGCGGCTGGCTCGACGCCCCAGCCCTCGTCACCGGGGCGGAGGCCGTCCTTGATCTGGGGCTCCTGCACGTCGAGGCCGTATTTGGTGAACGTCGCCTGCTCGCCCAGCACACGGAAGCGCGGGTTGCGCGTCGCGGCCAGCGCAGAGGCCCACAGGTGCGAGCGGACGCCGTTGTCGTGGCGCAGCGCGACGAACACGTCGTCGTCCACGGCCACGCCGGGGCGGCGGCGGTCGACCTCCGCGTACACCTCGGCGACCGGCCCGAACAGCTGCAGCGCCTGGTCGACGATGTGCGCGCCCAGGTCGTAGAGCAGGCCACCGGCTTCGGCGGGGTCGCCGAACTCGCGCCAGTTGTCCTTGACCTTCGGCACCCAGCGGTCGTAACGCGACTCGAAGCGGAAGACGTCGCCGAGGCGGCCGGACTCGAGCACCTTGCGCACGGTCAGGAAGTCCGAGTCCCAGCGGCGGTTCTGGAACACCGTCAGCCCGACGCCCTTGGCCTTCGCCGCGTCGGCGACCCGCGACGCCTCGGCGGCGGTCGGCGCGAACGGCTTGTCCACCACCAGCGGCAGGCCCAGCTCGATCGCGCGGAGGGCGAGCGGCACGTGCGTCCGGTTCGGGGTGCTGACCACCACCAGGTCCAGCTCACCCGCGCGGGCGAAGAACTCGTCCGGCCCGGGGAGCACGTCGGCCCCCGGGTACTCGGCGCGGGCCTGCGCGGCCCGTTCGGGGTTCGAGGTGACGATCGCCGCGGGCGCCAGACCCGGGGTCGCCGCGACGAGCGGCGCGTGGAAGACGCGGCCGCCGATGCCGTAGCCGAGGATCCCCACTCGTAAGTCAGCCATACGGCCTATTAAACAACACTGTTGCGAAACTAGCCAGCTCTGCGAAGATCACCGGATGACGGAATCCGGGGTCAACCTGCGCGGGCTGCGGCGGCACAACCGGGCCATGCTGCTCGGCCACATCCTGCGCTCCGGCGGCCTCAGCCGCGTGGAACTCGCCGAGCGTAGCGGGCTGACCCAGCAAGCGGTGTCGAAGATCGTGACCGAGCTGCTGGAGACGGAGCTGCTGGACGTCGAACGCCAGCCGTCCACCCGCGTCGGCAAGCCGCGCACGCAGCTGCGCATCCGGCCGTCGGCGCGGTGCGCCCTCGGCGCCCAGCTGGACCGCGACGAGTTCCGTGTGCTGCGCACCGACCTGATCGGCGGGGTCGAGGCCGTCGTGGAGGGCCCGCTGCCCGTCGGCTTCACGCCCGAGCAGGCCGTCACCGCGCTCACCGACGCGGCCCGCAAGCTGCTCGCCGACGTCGACCCGGCGCGCGTGCTGGGCCTCGGGGTCGGCGCGGTGGGCCCCCTCGATCACCTCGAGGGCCGGGTCCGCGACGCCACGAACATGCCCGGCTGGCACGACGTTCCGCTGCGCGACCTGCTGGCCGAGCGCACCGGCTTGCCCGTCACGCTCGACAAGAACACCAATTCCGCGGCGTTCGCGCACGCCTGGCCGCAGGAGAGCGTGCCGTCCGCGGCCGTGGTGCTCGTCGGCACCGGGATCGGCGTCGGGCTGCTGGTCGACGGGCGGGTCTACCGCGGGCCGCGCACGAACGCCGGTGAGTTCGGCCACACCACGATCGCCTACGAAGGCCCGCGCTGCGCGTGCGGCCGGCGCGGCTGCGTCGAGGTGCTGCACAACTCCGCGGCCACCACGGAGGAGGCCGCGCGACTGCTCGGCATCGGGCTCGCCGACCTGGTCCAGGTGCTCGACCTGGAGCGGATAGTGCTGTTCGGCCGGGCCGTGCGCGCCGCCCCGGAGGTCTACCGCGACACCGTCGCCGGTGAGCTGCGCGAGCTGCTGCCGGTACCGCACTGGCAGCGGATCGACGTCGAGCTGAGCACCTTGAGCGAGGACGCGGTGGCCTTGGGCGGGGCATTCGAGGTGCTTGCCGGGTTCTACGAAACGCCGAAATGACAGGCTCCTGACCTGCGTACCGATAACATCCGCGGCGTGCCCGACCAAGCCACCGACGAAGAGCCGGACGCGGCTCCCCGCACGCTGACCCCAGCCGAGCGGATAGTGCCCAGCTGGACCGACCCGCTGGCGGCCGCGGCGACGAGACCGCTGGGCGGCCCCTTGGGCGAGCACGCCGCGATCGGCAGGCACTGGTTCTGGTCACCGCAGCGCGTCGGCCTCGCGGTCGCGATGCTGGCACTGGTCCTGTGCTGGTTCGGCAAGGCCTCGTGCATCCAGCAGTACACCGACTCCAGCGGCACCAACCAGCTCGACTGGCGGGCCGGGCGCCCGTTCGTCGCGATGTGCTACTCCGACATCGTCCCGCTCTACAGCTCCGAGCGGCTGAACGACCCGCACACGTTCCCGTACGTCTCCTCGTGGAAAGAGGACACGCAGACCGCGGAAAACCAGACCCGGTACATGGAGTACCCGGTGGTCAGCGGGCTCTTCCAGTGGGTCAACGCGAAACTGGCGGCGGGTTGGCTCTCGCTCGCCGACTCCGGCTGGCTGCCCGGCGCGCTGCCGGTGGCGATCTACTTCGACATCTCCGCGTTCTGGCTCGCGCTCGCCTGGCTGGTCACGGTCTGGGCGACCGGCCGCACGATGAAACGCCGGCCGTGGGACGCGTTGCTGGTGGCGGCCTCGCCGCTGGTGCTGGTGCACGCGTTCACGAACTTCGACGCCATCGCCACGGCGTTCACCGCCGCCGGCCTGCTCGCCTGGTCACGCCGTCGCCCGGAGGTGGCCGGCGTGCTGCTCGGCCTCGGCGCGGCCACGAAGCTGTACCCGCTGTTCCTGCTCGGCGTGCTCTTCGTGCTCTGCCTGCGCGCGGGGAAACTGCGCGCGTGGGGGAGAACGGCGCTGTTCACCGTGCTCGCCTGGCTGGTCGTGAACGTCCCGTTCATCCTCGTCGCGACCCGCGGCTGGTGGGAGTTCTTCCGGCTCAACACCCTGCGGCCGATGGACCCGGATTCGCTCTACAACGCCTTCTCCTACGCCACCGGCTGGACCGGCTTCGACGGCGTACTCCAAAAAGGACAGACGCCGACCTGGCTCAACATCGTGGTCGCGGTGCTGTTCCTGGCCTGCTGCGCGGGCATCGCGTACATCGGGCTGACCGCCCCACGCCGGCCGCGGCTCGGGCAGCTCGCCTTCCTGGTGGTGGCGGCGTTCCTGCTGACGAACAAGGTGTGGAGCCCGCAGTACTCGCTCTGGCTGGTGCCGCTGGCGGTGCTCGCGATCCCGCGCTGGCGCCTGCTGCTCGGCTGGATGGTGCTCGACGCGCTGGTCTGGGCGCCGCGGATGTTCTACTACCTCGGCACTGACCACAAAGGACTGCCGGAGGGCTGGTTCCTCGGCACGGTGGTCGTGCGCGACCTCGCCGTGATCGGGCTGTGCGTGCTGGTGATCCGCGAGATCTACCGGCCACGCACCGACCTCGTCCGCCTCTCCGGCGACGACGACCCGGCCGGCGGCGTCCTGGAACGCACGCGCGACCGCGTCCGGCTGCCGGGGTTCCGCGGCCGCCCGTCGAGGGCCGCGCACGCGGCGCCCCGGCGCGCCGAAAGCCCGTGACGGGTCGCCTCAGCCGACCTGCTTGCGCAGGTAGGCGATGTCCGCGGCCTGCCCGTCACCCGGGGTCTCGACCACCACGGGGGCGCCGGCCTGGCGCACGACCTCGACGAGCACCTCGGGGTCGATCGTGCCGTCGCCCTCGACCACGTTGGCGTGCCGGTCGCGGTTGGAGCCGAACTCGTCGCGGGAGTTGTTGAGGTGCACCAGGTCGATCCGGCCGGTGATGGCCTTGACCTTCTCGACGGCGTCGGCCAGGTCCCAGCCCGCGGCGTAGGCGTGGCAGGTGTCGAAGCAGAAGCCCGCGCCGAACTCGCCGACCTTGTCCCAGAGCCGCGCGATCACGTCGAGCTCGCGGGTCATCGCGTTCTCGCCGCCCGCGGTGTTCTCGATCAGGATCGGCACGGCGAAGCCGCCCTTTTCGGCTTCGCGCTCGAAGAGCTTGCGCCAGTTGGCCAAACCGTCCTCGACGTCGTCGCCGGCGGTGACGTGACCGCCGTGCACGATGAGCCCCTTCGCGCCGATCTCGGCCGCGCCGGCCGCGTGCTGCGTGACGTTCTTACGGGATGGGATGCGAATGCGGTTGTTCAGCGACGCGACGTTGATCAAATAGGGCGCGTGGATGAACACCTCGACGGGTGCCGCCTTGATCGCTTCGCCGTGCGGATGCGGCTTCGGCGCCTTCCATCCTTGCGGGTCAGACAGGAAAAACTGGACGACCTCGGCTTCTCGCTCGGCGACGGCGGCGAGCGGATCGTCGTCTCGGACATGAGCGCCAATCTTCATGCGAGCACGCTACCCCCGAGTGAATCCGCACCGGAGGGCCCAGTTCGTCACGCTCGTGGAGTACCGTGAGCGCGTTCCGTGATCCAGTCTGGGGCCGTCGGAGGGCTTGTATGGGGAAGAACGCCGCCCGGATCACCGCGTTGGGGATCGCCGCCGCGGTACCGGTCCTGTCCGCCGCGATCGCCCTCCCGGCGACAGCCGCCGCGGACACCAGCCCCACCATCAGCGGCAGTTGCCCGGCCACCCTGCAGAACGGCAAGACCGGCCAGGGCCTGACCGTCGACGCGGGCGCCCCGCTCAACGCCCCGAACCGCCTCACCGTCGGCCTCGACTCGAAGTCGAAGCAGGCCGACGGCCAGAACAACCTGCTGAACCTGCCGGTCGGCGACGTCGCCCGCACCCTCGGCGCCGGCGAGCTCCCGCTGGTCGGCGACGCGGCGAGCAACACCGTCTGCCCGGTGGTGCAGAACACGGCCAACGGCGTCGGCAACACCACGCAGGCGCTGATCGGCGGCGTCCAGGGCGCGCTGCCCAAGCCTCCGGGCAGCCCTGGCCCCGGACAGCCGGGCCCGGGTCAACCTGGTCCTGGCCAGCCCGGCCCGGGCGGCCCGAACCCCGGCGGCGGCAGCCTCGAGCCGGTGGCCACCGGCCCCGGCGACGTGCTGGCCGGCCTCGACTCCATCTCCGGCGTGTTCACCAACGCCGCGATGCTGCCCGCCAGCTTCGTCCAGGCGCCGGTGATCACCCAGGTCATCCCCGGCAAGGTGCCGACGGACCAGCCCCCGACGGTCGACGAGAAGAAGTCCGGCAGCGCGCAGGCCCTGCCCGCCGTGGCGCCGCCGGCGAAGCTGCCGATGCTGATCGCAGTGCTCGCGCTGGCGATCGTCGCCGCGGCGCTGGTGCGCGCCTGGCTGCGCCGCAAGCCCGCCTGACCCCGCCCTGCTCACCACGAGTGACGCCCGCTTCCACCCGAATGCCTGACATCGGTGGCTGAGCGGGCGTCACTCGTTTTCGTTACCGTCGTTGTCCTGGGGAGAGAAGCTCCACGGGATGCGGCGAAGGGGTCGGCGACCATGCAGCATCGGACACGGAGGGCCACCGCGGTGGGGGCCGCCGCCTTCGTTCTGGCGGGGTCGGCCGTTTTCGCCGCGCCCGGCACCGCCTCGGCGGACACCGTCACCGCGAAATGCGGGGACACCGTCACGGTCAAGCCCGGTGACGTCGTTTCCACGCCCTTCGGTTTGAAGACCGTGACGGACGGCGTGACCAGCCTCGTCGGCGGGCTGCTCGGCGGGCTGTGCCAGGTCACCGTGAAGGTGGTCGACACGGTCGTCGCGCCGGTCCCGGTGCTCGGCGCCCCGGCCGCGAGTGCGCTCAACCAGACGGTCCAGGGCACCACCAACGGACTGAGCAAGACCACCGGCGACCTCGGTAGCGCGCTCAGCGGGGGCAAGCCCGCACCGCAGAGCCCCGGCCCCGGCGGCAGCCCGCAACAGCCGCCGAAC
Organism: Amycolatopsis saalfeldensis; assembly: GCF_900110575.1. GTDB lineage: Bacteria > Actinomycetota > Actinomycetes > Mycobacteriales > Pseudonocardiaceae > Amycolatopsis > Amycolatopsis saalfeldensis. Next base: position 120,625 of record NZ_FOEF01000018.1, on the reverse strand, counting down.
AGTGGTGCCCCGCAAGGTGGCGCGCCCGCCGGTCAAAGCCCCATTCCGGAGTCGAACAGCCCGCTGCTGCCGTCGTCCGGCGGTGGTGCCGGCTCGCTGTCGACGTTGTTCCCGAACTTCACCAGCCTGCCCTTCGGCTACAGCACCGGTTACGCGCCGATGCGCGACTACAGCGGCATCCCGATGGCGATGGCCGGCCTGTTCACCCCGTCTCCCGCGCTTCGGTACGGCAGCCAGATCCCGGGTTACCAGCCGCAGTACGGCCTCTCGAACCCGGCCGGGCCGGGTTCGGGCAGCGCGAGCGTGCAGAACGCCGGGCAGGCCGAGGCGCTACCGACCGACGGCAACTCTCACACGAACGGGTTGGACTGGCCCATGCTGGTCGCCGTTCTGGCACTCTCCGGAGTCAGCGCGGGCCTGGTGCGGACCTGGGTGCTCCGCCGAATGGCCGCTTCTGTTTAGGCCGACTCGCCAGTATCTTTTGCAGGTCCCGGTCGTTATTCCTGTGACAATGGCCGACGCCCCGGACCTCTGGAGGAAAGTGCTCGTGCGGAAGACCCCCACCTGGCAGAGAACCCGTCGAGCACTCACTGTCACCGCTCTGGCCGCCCTGGTGACGGGCGGCGCGTTCCTCGGCTCCGGCACCGCCTCGGCGGCGACCACGCTGGCCGGCACCTGCAAGGGCTCGGTGAGCGGCAGCATGGGCGACAGCGTCGCGCTGCCGGGCTCCTCGGTGAAGGACGTCGTCCGCCAGGCCGCGCAGGAGCAGGTCGGCCTGTTCAACTTCCTCACCGTGTGGCCGGACGCGCTGGCGAACACCATCGCCGGCAAGGGAAACCTCGAAGTCGGGCAGATCCCGCAGTCCGCGGGCGGCACCATCGCCGGCGACGCGATCGGCACCGTCGTGTCCACCGCGCTGAAGGGCTCGAGCGGCCTCGGCCTCACCAGCGGCACCCAGAACCAGGTGCTGACCGCGATCAAGAACAAGGTCGCGTCGGCCTGCGCGCTGACCACGCTCGCCACGAACTACACCGCGCCGTCGTCCTCGGCGCCGAGCAGCAGCCCGTCGAACGGCTCGTCCTCGAACCCGGGCACCGGCGGCTCCCCGCTCGCCAACCTGGTCCCGGGCAGCAACGGCGGCACCGCCCCGCAGCGCGACTACAACGGCATCCCCACCGCGACGCCGGGCACGGCGATCGCCCCCGGCATCCGCTACCCGGCCAACGGCGCCCTCCCCGGTGACGCCTCGGCCCCGCAGCTCGGCGGTCAGAACAGCGAGGGCCAGGGCCCGGACATCCGCAACGCCGGCAACGCCGAGTCGCTGGCGACCCCGGGCAGCGCGAACGACGTCCAGCTGCCGATGCTGCTCGCGGTGATCGTGCTCGCCGGCGTGACGGCCGGGCTGGTCCGCACCTGGGTGCTGCGCCGGGCCGCCTGACGCTGCCTGCGCGACCCGCCGCGCGGGACTGTCGGTGCCCCCGAGTACGCTTACCTGGACAAACCCTCCTGCCACGGACAGTCCGTGGCCGCGAGCCCATAGGAGGTGAGTGGTTATGTCACGCCATTACGAGGTAATGGTCATCCTGGACCCCACGCTCGACGAGCGCACGGTGGCCCCGACACTGGACAACTTCCTCAACGTGATCCGCACTTCGGGCGGAAGCGTCGAGAAGGTTGACGTCTGGGGACGTCGTCGCCTTTCGTACGAGATCAAGAAGCACGCCGAGGGCATCTACGCGCTGCTGGACCTGAACTCCGACGCGGACGCCGTCAAGGAGCTCGACCGCCAGCTGTCGCTGCAGGAGACCGTGCTGCGCACGAAGGTCATGCGCCGCGAGGTCAAGCGCGCCGCGGCCAAGCCCGCTGCTGCTGCTGTTGCGGCTGCGCCCGCTGCCGCCAAGGCCTGATCCGAAGGGACGCCACCCGTGGCTGGAGACACCGTCATCACGGTGATCGGGAACCTGACTTCCGACCCGGAGCTGCGCTTCACCCCGTCCGGTGCGGCGGTCGCGAACTTCACCGTCGCGTCCACCCCGCGCACCCTCGACCGCCAGTCGGGCGAGTGGAAGGACGGCGAGGCGCTGTTCCTGCGCTGCAACATCTGGCGCCAGGCGGCGGAGAACGTCGCCGAGTCGCTGACCCGCGGTGCCCGCGTGGTCGTGCAGGGCCGGCTCAAGCAGCGGTCCTTCGAGACCAAGGAAGGCGAGAAGCGCACCGTCGTCGAGCTCGAAGTCGACGAAATCGGGCCCTCGCTGCGCTACGCCACGGCGAAGGTCAACAAGGTCAGCCGCGGTGGCGGTGGCGGCGGTGACTTCGGCGGCGGCGGTGGCGGCGGCTTCAACGGCGGTGGCGGCGGTGGCGGCAACCGCGGTGGCGGAGGCGGCGCGCCCGCCGACGACCCGTGGGGCTCCGCGCCCCCCGCAGGTGGCGGCGGCGGCGGTTTCGCCGACGAGCCCCCGTTCTGATCTCGTATTTCATTACCCAAGATTTGATTCCAGGAGACCACAGTGGCCAAGCCACCCATCCGTAAGCCCAAGAAGAAGGTCTGCGTTTTCTGCAAGGCCGAGAAGAAGGGCCGCCCGGAGACGATCGACTACAAGGACACCAACCTGCTGCGGAAGTACATCTCCGACCGCGGCAAGATCCGTGCCCGTCGCGTCACCGGCAACTGCAGCCAGCACCAGCGGGACATCGCCATCGCGGTGAAGAACTCGCGCGAGATGGCCCTGCTTCCCTACACCTCGACTGCCCGCTGAGGAGGCTCGTCATGGCGAAGATCATTCTCACCACGGACGTGGCGAACCTCGGCGGCCCCGGCGACATCGTCGAGGTCAAGGACGGCTACGCCCGCAACTACCTGCTGCCCCGCGGCTACGCGATCGCGTCCAGCAAGGGTGCCGAGAAGAACGTGCGCACCATCAAGCGCGCACAGGAGTCCCGGCGCATCCGCGACCTCGACCACGCCAAGGAAATCAAGGCGACGCTCGAGGGTCTCGGCGCGATCCCGCTGACCGGCAAGGCGGCGGAGGGCTCGAAGAAGCTCTTCGGCTCCATCACAGCCGGCGAGATCGTCGACGCAATCAAGGCCGCCGGCGGCCCCCTGCTCGACAAGCGCGTCCTGGAACTGCGCGACCACATCAAAACGGTCGGCAAGCACTCCGTCGGCGCCCGCCTCCACCCGGACGTCAAGGTCGACGTTCGCCTCGAGGTCAAGGCCGTCGCGAACTGACGCACTGCTCGTTTCGAAAGCGGGGCGCCCCCAATTTTCGGGGGCGCCCCGCTTTTCGTCGCTCTCCGAAACCAGCGGCGGGCCAAGCCACGCTGCGTTAGCATCCGAGTCGCTTCCGTAGTGAAGGAGACTCTCCGTGCGCATCTCCCGCCCCGTGCAGCTCACCGGCGCCGCCCTCGGCACCCTGTGCGTACTCACCGCCTGCGACGGCTCGACAGCCACTTCACCGCCCTCGACGCCAAGCAGCACTTCAGCGGGCGACGGCCCGAAGGTACCGGCACCACTGCCCACCAAGGCCTTGCTCAGCGATCCGTGCAGCATCCTGACCACCGCGGAAGCGGCCCAGGTCGGCCTGAACTCGCCCGGCAAGAACGACAGCACGAGCACCCTGCCCGGCTGCATGTGGAAGTCCTCGGCGACGGAAGTGAACCAAGTCGGACTGACGGCACTGCCGCAGAACACCGGCGGCATCAGCGACATCTACACCAAGAAGTCGGGCGCTGCGTACTTCGAACCCGTCAACGTCAACGGCTACCCGGGTATCTACACCGACATCCAAGACGCACGCACCCAGGGCAGCTGCACACTCTGGGTCGGCGTCACCGACCAACTCGCGGTCTCCGTCATCCCGAACATCCAGAGCGGCCCGAACAAGACTGACCCCTGCGGTATTGCGAAGAAGTTCGCGACCGCGATGATCACGCACCTGAAGTCGTGATCACCACGAGCCTGAGAGCCTCCGGAGAAGCGGCACCTCATAGGAATGGGGCCAACGCCATCGGCGTCCACCTCGATGTACAGGCTGTCGCGAACTGACGCCTGCTCCACCGTTGAAACGGCGCGCCCTTTCTCCAGGGGACACCCCACTTTGCTGTTATCCGAAACCAGCGCAACACTAGCCACGCTGCGTTAGCATCCGAGTCGCTTCAGTACAGAAGAGGGGACTCTCGTGCGTACCTCCCGCACCGTACAACTCACCGGCGCCATCCTCGGCGCTCTGTGTGTGCTCACCGCCTGCAGCCCCAAGACCGACAGCGGCGACAAACCGTCGGCCGCGCCTAGTCCGACGAGCGCCGACGTCGCCGCGAACCTCAAGGTCTCGGCCCCACTACCGACCGGCGGCCTGCTCTCGAACCCCTGCGCCGTCATCGCGCCCAGCCAGTTCGATGCGCTCAATTTCGCCGGCGCCGGCACGAAGCGGGAACCCGCCAACGGAAGCCTTGCCGCGGACTGCAAGTGGGCCTCCAAGTCGAACGACGGCAACATCGTCTTCATCTCGCCCCTACCGGTCAACAAAAACGGCATCAGCGACATCTACTCCCAGAAGGCGCAGGCCGCGTACTTCGAGCCCGCGACGATTGCCGGGTACCCGGGCGTCTTCACCGATGTGCACGACGGACGCCCTTCGGGGAATTGCAGCCTCTGGGTCGGAGTCACCGACCAACTCGCCGTATCGGTCAACGCCCAGATCTCCTCCGACGACGCCAAATCGAACACCTGCGCCATCGCGCAGAACGTCGCGGAAGCGATGATCAAACATCTCAAGGGCGCGGCCTGACCCCCACCCGGGGCCGCCCCGCTCCCGCGTTCACCCATTCGGGCGCGTAACCAAGCAGCCGGACCGGGCTTTCTCCAGTTTCCGAACCGGGCGCGGGAACCAACCGCGTTGAGTTACCATCCAAGGTGCTGATCTCGCCGGATGGGGAGCGGGAGCCGGTCAAAGGGGGCCACACGCGATGTCCGACATGCCGCCAGTCGCACCGATCATGGTCGGTGGCTACGGGAGCCCCGGCGGCTACGCGTTCAGCGACGACGAGGTCGACTCGGTCATCAAGAAGTGGGAAGACCTCCTCACGGATCTGCGCACCGACCGGATGAAGGCGACCGAGATCGCCGAGGTGCTGCCGCCCGGCGACGAGCCCGCCAGTCGCAACTTCGTCGAGACCGGCGTCAATCCGTCAGGCCAGTCCCTGAAGGACGAGCACCAGGCCATGTACGACTACACCAACAACTACCTCATGGCGCTCCGGGCGGCGAAGAACAAGATCAGCGTCGCCGAGCAGCAGAACCGCGACGCGATGAACCAGACTGGAGCTTGAGCAGCACATGCCGCACCGCACCGTCCGCCTCGCTGCCGGGAGCCTCGCCGTCCTCGGCTTGCTGAGCGCCTGCAGCGGCACAACCGGTGGCGCGAGCGAGCCCCCCGCGAGTCCGACCGGCGCAGCCAGTGCCCCCGGCACCGACCCGAGCCTCAAGGTCCCGGCTCCGCTGTCGACCCAGAAGCTGGTCTCCGACCCGTGCAGTGCGCTCGGCGACGCCGACGCGGCCAAGCTCGGCCTCATCTCGCCGGGCAAGATCGACAACCGGCAACCGGCGAGCTGCAACTGGACCTCGACGCAGTTCCCCGGGAACGGGGTCAGCGTCGCGCCGATGACCCAGAACAAGAACGGGCTCGGCGACATCTACGCGCAGAAGGCGCAACAGGCCTACTTCGAGCCGGCCACGGTTCAGGGCTATCCGGCGGTATATGCGGACAAGAGCGACGACCGCCCGAGCGGCACCTGTTTCGCCTGGGTCGGAGTCACCGACCAGCTGGCCGTTTCGGTCGGCGGGGTATTCGGCACCGGAAAGAACAAAAACGACCCGTGTGGGTTCCTGGGAACTGTCGCGACCGCGATGGTCGATCATCTCAAGGCAGCAGCGTGACCACCGCGCAGCTCGTGTCAGCTCGAAAGGAAGTGGCTCATCATGGGGAATGACGCCAATAACAACACGGGTCAGCTCCTGAAGGACGGGGCGGCCGGGGCGGTTGTCGGCGGCATGATCGGCGGACCGGTCGGTGCCGTGGTCGGCGGCGTCGGCGGCGTTGTGGTCGGCGGCCTGGTCAGCATGTTCAGCGGCGGGCCGACCGCCCAGCAGCAGTCGGCCAACGTGGGTGGTCAGTCGATCGACGCCGTCGCGATCTACAAGAAGATCAGCACCGGCAACACCAGCTCGATCGACGGTGGCATCAGCGCGGCCAAGGACCTCGAAACGGTCCACACCGACCGGGTCGGCAAGATCGACGCGTTGAACGGCGCGATGGACGGTGCCTGGCAGGGCAACAGTGCAGCCGCGGCGCAAGCCGGCGGGCACGCGCTCAGCATCTGGCACGACGACTCGGCGAAGAACCTCCAGACGAGTCACACCTTCCTCGGCAATCAGAAGGACAGCTTCCACACCGTCCAGGGTCAGGTGCACGAGCTCCCCGACTCGCCGCCGAAGATGGGCTTCTGGGACCACGCGCCCTGGAGCGACAAAGACGACGAGATCAACAAGTACAACGACAACAGCAAGGCCAACGTCCAGGCGTACACCGCGTACTACTCCTCCAGCGCCCAGAACGCCGGTGGAATGCCGACGTACAACGTCTGGAAGGGCAACAACATCTCCGACGGCACCGGGAATCCCAACAGCATTTCCGGCGGCGGGGGCGGCGGCCACTTCGGCAGTGGGGGCGGCGGTGGTGGGGGCGGCAGCTTCAACCCCAACACGAAGGTGCCCACGTTCAATCCGAACGTGCCCACCACTCCGCACGGGACCCTGCCGAACGTGCCCACCCACGACCCGAGTTCCACCAACCTGCCCAACTTCCCGAACGACCACACGTCGGCGTCCAGCTACGTGCCGCCGTCGGTCGACCCGAGCACGTTCAACCCGAGCGGCTTCGGGCCTGGCGGAGGCGGGGGCGCCGGTGGCGGTTTCGGACCCGGCGGCGGGGGCGCCGGGTCCGGTGTCGGATCGGCGGCCTTCGGACCGGGCGGGTTCGGCGGCGGGTTCGGGCCGGGCGGAGCCGGCTCCGGGGCGGCAGCCGGAGGTGCCGGAGAAGCAGCCGGCGGCATGCGCGGCGGGGCCATGGGCGCCGGCGCGGCGGGCAAGGCCGGTTCGTCCGGGATGGGTGGTATGGGTGGTGGCCGCGGCGGCGGCAAGAAGGGCGAGGAGGACCAGGAGCACCAGACCAAGTACCTGGTGGAAGAGGACAACAACGAACTCTTCGGCTCCGACCAGCTGACGGTGCCGCCCGTGATCGGTGAATGAGGCCTGACGAAGTGATCACTCTCGACGGGCCAGTGACTCTCACCGTGTACGCCCTGTCCAACCTGATCAGGCGGCGCGGTGGCGAGCCGCACCAGATCATCGCCGAAACCGGGGCGTTCTACGAGCCGGGGGCCGAGCGCAAGCTCGACCAGGAGGTCAACGCGGCGCTGACCAAGGCCGGGCTGATGGGGCCGCGGGGGATGGACCGCGATCTGCTGGCGTTGATCGAGTCCCTCTCCCAGCCGCACCTCGAGTACTACGGGTGGTTCGACGGGCAGTTCGGGGACGGCAGCCCCGCCAACTTCGGTGCGTTGGTCGGCAGTGGCAATGGCGGCGGCTTCGGCCTGGTCCGGGTCACCGACCAGCCACACGTGACGGTCACCCGGCAGCGGCCGGACCTGCTGCTGGAGACCTTCCTCGACATCGTCCCGGCAGGCCGGGCCGCTCCCGGGCAGCCGATTGTGACCAGCCGTAAGGAGTTCGAGAGCGGGCGCTCAGCCGCGTCGGAGGACACGGCACAGCGGTCGATCATGCAGAACGGGCCGGGGCGCGCCGAGCCGGCCTCGCCGCTCAAGGAGATGCAGCGCGTCTTCGCCGCACCGCGCACCGGCGGCGGGACCCTCTACGTCGCAACGCGGCCCCACGGCGGACGGCGCCGGCGGATCCCCATGCCGATCAACTTCATCGACACCAACGAAGGCCGCTGGCTGATGGAGGAGCGACCCGGCCGGGAGTCGCTGCTCGTCTTCACCCCCGGGTCGCGGCAAGCGATATCGGAGCGGCTGCGGTCCGCGCAGAGCGCCTTGGGCTGACCTGACGCACTACGCCGGGTGGGGTTTCCGCCGTGCCAAGTCGACATGGCCGGGGGGTGAACCCCACCCGGTTTTCGTGTCTGGTGTGGTCGGCGGGGGTCCTACCTGCGGCTTCTCGCTCATCGGTTACACAGCGGAGTGGGAGGGCCGGCGGTGCCGCGCCTCGTCGTCCGTTCAGCCCACCGTGTCATGGCTCTACGCTCCGTAGCATTCATCCACAGGCGGCTGAACCGGGCCGGCCGCGACACGCCGAACGACGCGCCGGGCGCGACACGCCGGACGAGTTTCGACAAAGTTCTCCACAGTCTCTGCACAGGGCTTGACCTGCGGGTTTATCCAAGCCGATCAGCCTTGTCCCCAACTTGTCCACAGCGTTACGGCTGCCTGTGACTGGTTGCCCCCAGTCATCCACAAGTTGTCCACAGGACGGTCAACACCCGGAATTGCATTGCTCCTAATGAGGGATCTAGCGTGCGCTGTCGCCCAGTACTCACGGTGGTGCCCGGCGTGGCAGTCCACTGGCGGGAGGGACGCCGTACATCATCAGGAGGGGTTCGGCGGGCGACTGGGAAAGCCGGGGAGGATCCGGCATAATCGAACTGGTGTTCGCATGACTCGGGTTGCGTGACGCGGGCCGGTGCCGGGCAGTTCGACACATGACCTGTTCGAGAAGTGAAGCGTGAGCCGGCCGGGGTGCGGTCGGCCGAGGAGGTGTCCGGGGCGGTGGCGCTGACCGACGACCGCGGTCCGACGTACGCGGAGTCCGACCCGGGCCCGAGCGACCCCGGGTCCGGCGGCTTCGACCGCCAGCCGCCGCAGGATCTCGCGGCCGAGCAGTCGGTGCTGGGCGGCATGCTGCTGTCGAAGGACGCGATCGCCGACGTCATCGAGGCGCTCGGCCCCGGCGACTTCTACCGGCCCGCGCACCAGGCGGTGTACGACTGCATCCTCGACCTCTACGGCCGCGGCGAGCCCGCCGACCCGATCACGGTGTCGGCCGAGCTGGAGCGGCGGGGCGAGCTGGGCCGCGTCGGCGGCGCGCCGTACCTGCACACGCTGATCGCGACCGTCCCCACCGCGGCCAACGCCGGCTACTACGCCGAGATCGTCTCCGAGAAGGCGGTGCTGCGCCGGCTCGTCGAGGCGGGCACGCGAATCGTGCAGTACGGCTACGGCGCGGCGGCCGCCGACGGCGCCAACATCGACGAGGTCGTCGACCGCGCGCAGGCCGCGATCTACGACGTCACCGAGCGGCGCACGAGCGAGGACTACGTCGCTCTCGAAGACCTGCTGCAGCCGACCATGGACGAGATCGACGCGATCGCCTCCCGCGGCGGGCAGTCGCAGGGCATCCCGACCGGGTTCGCCGACTTCGACGAGCTGACGAACGGCCTGCACCCCGGCCAGATGATCATCGTCGCGGCCCGTCCCGGTGTCGGCAAGTCGACACTCGGCCTGGACTTCGTCCGCTCCGCGTCCATCAAGCACGGACTGACCAGCGTCATCTTCTCGCTGGAAATGAGCCGCACCGAGATCGTCATGCGCATGCTCTCGGCCGAGGCCAAGATCCGCCTCGCCGACATGCGCGGTGGCAAGATGTCCGACGACGACTGGACCCGGCTGGCCCGGCGGATGAGCGAGGTCTCCGAGGCGCCGCTGTTCGTCGACGACTCGCCGAACATGACGATGATGGAGATCCGCGCGAAGGCCCGGCGGCTCAAGCAGCGGCACGACCTCAAGCTCGTGATCGTCGACTACCTGCAGCTGATGACGTCGGGCAAGCGCGTCGAGTCGCGGCAGCAGGAGGTCTCGGAGTTCTCGCGGCAGCTCAAGCTGCTGGCGAAGGAGATCGAGGTACCGGTGATCGCGATCTCCCAGCTGAACCGTGGCCCGGAACAGCGCACCGACAAGAAGCCGATGCTGTCCGACCTGCGTGAGTCCGGCTCGCTGGAGCAGGACGCGGACATCGTCATCCTGATCAACCGCCCGGACGCCTGGGAGCGCGACGACCCGCGCGCCGGCGAGGCGGACCTGATCCTGGCGAAGCACCGTGCCGGCCCGACCAGCACGATCGTCGTCGCGCACCAGCTGCACTACAGCCGCTTCGTCGACCTCGCGCACGACTGACGGCGGGCGTCAAGTTCACGAAACACTCGACCGACGACCTAGCCGTCGAGCTCAGACTCGTCCACGACGCTGTCGCCTCCGTGATCCAGGAAGCGTGATGCCATTCTGCCGCGGCATCCCGACGAGCGATCGTGGCTGGAATCTTCAGCAGGAGCGGAGTGCCTTGTATTGGCTGGTGACCGAGTCCCCCGCCATCGTGGAAGCCGCAAGCCAACTGAGCTCCTACGAAGTCGATGAGCCGTTACAGCCACGACCGGTGTGGTCAAACAAGATCAACATGTCAGGCGAGATGAGAACCCAGAGACGTCAGTCCTTTTCGAGCTGATCGGCGAGGTCGGCCAGGCCGTCGGCGTGCCAGTCGAACCGGTCTGAGGAGGCCGGCGGGTCGCCGACGGGGCGGGCGACGTAGGCAGTGCGGAAGCCGAGGGCCTGCGCGCCGCGCAGGTCCCACGCGTGGGCGGCGACCATCACCAGCCGCTCCGGCGGGACTCCGGAAACGGTGACGGCCAGCCGGTAGACCGCCGGGGCCGGCTTGTACGTCCGGGCCTCTTCAGCGGACAGGGCCTGGTGCCAGCGCAGTCCGGCGTAAGCGTTGAGTCCCAGCAGCGCGGTCCGGCTCGCGTTCGAGAGGCCGATCAGCGGGAACCGCTCGGCGAGCCGGGCGAGCCCGGCCACTGTGTCGGGCCACGGTGGGAGCCGGCGACCCGAGCGAGCCAGCGCTGCCACCGCGGCCGGGTCGTCGACCCCGGCCTCGGCGGCGACGAGCCGGGCCGCTTCCTCGTCGAGGACGTCGCTGGGAACGTAAGGCCGGCGGCCGGCGAGGCAACGCTGTTGCTCGCTCTCGATGTGCTGCTGCCACACCAGCAAAAGCTGCTCGACCCGGGCGTCGTCGAGCGACGGGTCGAGGTCCCGGATGCCGGCGCGGAGGCCGGCGGGTTCGTCGACGAGCGTGCCGAGCACGTCGAACACAACGGCATCGATGCCTGGCTCCGGCATGGCGAGGTCTCCTGAACAGGGGGCGCATTTTCAACTGAAGCGACTGCCAGCCGAACGTAGCGAACTACGCGAGCCGCGGCCGGGGAATATCGCGGGACTGGCCGACGTCACGTATCGTTGTAGTTGAAGTTTCAAATATTGGAGGCAACGATGGCGCGAACGCCGGTCCTGTACCTCAGCCACGGCGCGCCGCCGCTCGCCGACGACGCCACGTGGACCCGGCAGCTGGCGGGCTGGTCCGCGAACCTGCCGCGGCCGAAGGCGATCCTGATCGTCTCGGCGCACTGGGAAGAGGCGCCGTTGACGCTCGGGGCGACCACCACCGTCCCGCTGGTCTACGACTTCTGGGGCTTCGAAGACCGCTACTACCAGGTCGAGTACGCCGCACCCGGCGCGCCTGAGCTGGCCCGCCAGGTCCGGAAGTTGTTGCACTCCACCACAACGCCGGTGCACGACGCGCCGGAGCGCGGTTTGGACCACGGCGCGTACGTGCCGCTCGTCGAGATGTACCCCGGCGCCGACATCCCGGTGCTGCAGATCTCGATGCCGTCGCTCGACCCGCAGGCGCTCTTCGACGTCGGCCGCAAGCTCGCACCGCTGCGTGACGAAGGCGTGCTGATCATCGGCAGCGGCTTCTTCACGCACAACCTCAGCGCCCTGCGCCAGGTCGACGGCACCGGAGGAACGCCGCCGCAGTGGTCCGCCGAGTTCGACCAGTGGGGCGACGAGGTGCTGCGCGCCGGCGACGTCGACGCGCTGCTCGACTTCCGGCACAAGGCCCCGGCCGCCGCCGTGGCGCACCCGCGGATCGAGCACTTCGCACCGCTGTTCGTCTCGCTCGGCGCCAGTTCCGCCGAGGGCTCGGGCCGCACCGTCATCGACGGGTTCTGGTACGGCCTCGCCAAGCGCTCACTCGAATTTTCCTGAGCGGACAAGGAAACGGGCCCGGAAGCTGGCTGCTTCCGGGCCCGTTTCAGTACTGGCTAGTTGTTCACTTCTTGAAGAAGCCGGTCACCTTCGCGGCCAGCTTCTGGATCGCACCCAGCGGGGACGAGTCCATCCCGGCCAGCGCCGGAACCTGCGCGGCCGGCAGGCCCGCAGTGGGCAGGCCCGCGGTCGGCAGCGCCGGCAGGCCCGCGGTGGGCAGACCCGCGGTCGGCAGCGCCGGCAGGCCGGCGGTCGGGAGACCGGCGGTCGGCAGGGCCGAGACAACGGGCAGCGCCGGCAGGGCGGGCAGACCGGCGGTCGGCACCTGGGCCGGCATCGTGGTCGGCACACCCGGCAGGGCGGGCACGCCCGGCAGGGCCGGGAGCGCCGTCACGGCGGGCAGCTGGTTCAGCGTCGGCAGCGAAGCCTTCACCGGCAGCTGGGTCGGCAGCTGCGGCAGGGTCGAGGCGTCGGACCGGCCGGGGGTGCCGGGCAGCGCCGGGACCCCGGGCAGGGCCGGAACCCCGGCCAGCTTCGGCAGACCCGGCAGCGCCGGCGCGTGCACGCCGTTGCCGAGACCGGTCACCGACGGGAGCGCACCCGCGCCCTTGAGCTGCTGCAGCTGCTCCAGCGCCGAGAGCCCGCTGATCTGCGGCAGGTCGGCGCGCTCCGCACCCGGGACGGGCAGCATGGACATCGCCGGCAGCTGCGGCAGGGCCGGCATCGCGGCACCGCTGGGCAGCGCCGGGAGGCCCTGCGACAGGTCCGGCAGCGCCGGCAGCTGGTCAGCGGCCATCTCGTTGCCGAGCGGCGTGTCGAGCGACGGCTCCGTCACCTCGGTGGAGTCGGTCCCCTCCGAGGTCGCGGTGCCCAGCAGCGCCAGCGGCACCCCGTAGACGGGCACGGTGACCGGCAGGTGGTGGTAGAAGTCGTAGCCGGACAGCGCGCTGCCGTCACCATCGGTGGTGGGGGTGCCCCCGTTGGTGGCGGTGATCATGTTGTCGCCGACGGCGTGCGAAACACCGGCACCGGTGACCGAGTCGGCCACGGCGTACGGCACCGCGCTGACCGGGAGGTCGAGGATGTTGCCCGAGACCGAGCCCTCGACGCCCGACGTGGTGTCGTCGCCGGCGTTGGTGATGGCCTGGCTGTTGGTGCTGTCGGCCGAAGCCACACCCGCCGCCGAGACCGCGTCGGCCACGACCGGCACCGTCGCCAGCGGGTCGGCGCCGACGACGTTGCCGGCGACCGCGCCCGCGTCACCGTTGGTCAGGACGCTGCCGCCCGCCACCGAGGTGACGTCGTTGGAGCCGTCGCCGTGGCCGAGTGCCGCGCCCCCGACCCCGGTGCCCGAGGGGCTGACCGCGCCCGCGATCGGCGCCTTCACGATGTTGCCCGCGATGCCGCCGGCCTTGCCGTCGGTGCTGGCGTTGCCGCCCGCCTTCGAGTCGGTCAGGTTGTCCGACGAACCGGTGCCGATGCCGGCGACCGCGCCACCGAGGCCGTGGCCCTGCACCGGCAGCGAGACCGGGGCCTCGACGATGTTGCCCGCACCGGCGCCGCCGGGGCCGGTGGCGTTCACGTCGGAGCCGGCGCCCGAGGTGGTGTCGCTCGAGGCCTTGCCGTGGCCCTGGCCCACGAACGCGCCGCCGATGCCGAACAGCTGCACCGGGGTCGACACCGGGACGGTGCCGAGGTTCGAGCTCAGGAAGCCGTTGTCGTCAGCGGTGTTGCCGCCGCCGCCGCCCTGGACCACCTTGGTCTCGTGCGCTTCGGCCGAGCCCTGGCCGATGAACGAGCCACCGACGCCGAAGACCTCGGCGGGCACGCCGACCGGCACCTGGACGATGTTGCCCGAGCCCGAGGAGTCGGTGCCCTGGCTGCCGTCGTAGCCACCGGCCGTGACGGTCTTGTCCTCGTTGGCCGTGCCCGACGCGTTGCCGATGTGGCTGGCGCCGATGCCGTAGACCTCGGGCGCGCCCGCGGCCTGGGTGTTGACGACGTTGCCGCCGAGCACGGTGCCGTTGCCACGCGTGTAGCTGCCGTTGCCGGCGTTCGCGTTGACGGTGTTGTCGCACGCGGCGTGGGAGTTGCCGATGTAGGTCGCGCCGACGCCGCAGACGTCGACCGGGAGCGCCACGGCGGGGTCGACCACGTTGGCCGCGCCGGCCGCGTTGTCACCGGAGGTCTTGACGAAGCCGCCCGAGTCCACCGTGCTGGAGGTCGCGCCGGCCGTGCTGTCACGGTCGATGGCCTGGCCGGTGGTGGCGTTGCCGATCCACGAGCCGGCCACGTTGGCCACGTCGGCGACCGGGCTGAGCTGCGCCGCGGCGGCGTTGCCGGCCAGGAACGAGTTGTCCCCGCCGGTCTCGATGTAGGTCGGCGTGCCGGACAGGCTGCCCGGGCGCTTGTCGCCGGCCTTCGCGTCGGCCGAGGAGTTCGACGCCGTGTCGGCGTCCGAGCCCCACACGCCACCGGCGTTGCCGTTGAACTTCACCGGCAGTGCGATGGGGGCGCCCACCACGTTGCCCGTGCCGGCGCCGCCCTTGCCCTCACTGAGGATGGACCCGCCGGAGGTGGCGGAGGTGTCGGCGGCGTACGAGCTGTAGGCGTTGCCGAGCAGGTACGAGATCGCGTTGCCGGTCACCTGGACCGGGGTGGCGAACTGGCCCGCGACGACGTTGCCGGACAGGCCGGAGCCCTTGCCGGTGGTGTCGATGTTGCCGGTCTCGGACGCGCTCTGGTAGGCCGAGCCGCCGTGCACCGCGCCGCTGCCGCCAGCCACGCCGACGCCGTTGCCGGCGAGCTGCACCGGCAGCGCCCAGTCGAGGGCCACGACGTTGCCCGCGAGCCCGGAGTCCTTGCCGGAGGTCGCGATGTCCTGGTTGTGCGAGTAGTTCTGCTCGTGCGAGGTGCCGTCGACCTTCGCGTCGCCGATGACGCCGACCGCGTTGTCCACGATCTGGATCGGCACGACCAGGTCGCCCGAGACCTTGTTGCCCTTGACCGCGTCGTGGGTCGGCGTGAGGTCACGCGGCCCGTCGGCCTTGGGCAGGCTGTCCGTCAGGTCGCCGGCGCCGGCAGGCGACTTCGCCGAAGCGAGCGCGTCCTTGACGGCGGAGGTGACCGGCTTGGTGCTCAGCTCGTTCTGGAACGCCGGAACGTCGTACTGGCCGAGCGGCGTGCCGATCGCGTTGTTCGACGTGTCGATCGGGACGGTGACGTTCAGGTCGAGCGGGGAGGCCGGGGTGTCAGGGTTGACGTTTTCGTCGGCCGAGGCGATGCCGGTGCCCAGCATCAGCAACCCACCCGTGACCAACGCGGTCTGGAGTCCGCGCTTTGCCCAGGTCTGCATGGGGTTTTTCTCCTTCATTTCGGGTTCCCTTGCGGGCTTGTGGGGGTGCGCTCGTGCGAGCTCGCACAGTGAGGAGCGCACCGGAGGGGGTGGTGCGGCGGCGGGCGCGAGAAGTGCGCACGCGAGAAACCCGCGGGTTCGGTCGGTGACGCCGAGCCGGCACGCGAAAAGGCGCTTGGCTTCAGGGCGCGTCAACGACCCCGCGGGTGAGGTGAATCAGTCGGGAGTGACGCCGGGCTGCTCGCCCGGGCTGAGCGGCGTGTGCCGCACGCCGGCGCGGGTCGAACCCGCCACGGCGTTGTCGACGGCCGCGGAGACCCACGAGGGGACGCCGAAGTTCAGCACGTCGAGGTGGCCACCGGGAGCGGTCGTGCCGCCGCCGGGGGCAGTCGGGATGCTCGGGGGCGCCATCGGGAGCTGACCCGGGCTGAACGGTGCCGGCGGCAGGTTGTGGTGGTCCCTGTGGTGCGAGGAGGCACCGAGGCCGTCGGCCGGGGCGTCGGTGCGCGCGAGGCCCGCGAGCGGGAACATCGCGCGCAGGGCGCCGGGGGTGGAAACCGCGGCTGCGCCGAGGTTCTGCGCCGGGTCACCGGTGATGCCGGTGGCGGCGGAGTCGGGGGCGGGCTCGAGCGGCGAGGCCGGGAGCTCGGGCAGGTCGACCAGCTTGCCGTGCCGGTCCGGGTCGAGCAGGCCCCAGACCTTGCTGCCGAAGTCCGGTGTCCCGGGCGACGGGGCGACGGTCTGCTCGATGACCTGGCGGGTGTCCTCCGGCTTGCGCGCGATGTGCTCGGCCGCGCCGAGGGTGCGCTGCACCGGGTGGAGGACGGCCTCCTGGCCGAGGTCGGCGACGGCGTCGCTGACCCGGCCGGAAACCTCGTGGTCGGCGGTGGTCCGGACCTGCTCGGTGTGCGGGCCGCCGATATGGTCACGCGGGTCGAGCGGGCAGATCGGCCGCGAGGTGCCGGGCTCCGACCACGTGGTGGCGTCCTGCTCGCAGGCGGTCACGCTGGTGACCGTGCCGACCGCGGCACCGGCGATGTCGCCGGTGAAGCTCGAGACGCCGTGGGTGACGTCGCCGAGGTTGGCGACCGTGGCGTCGGTGACCGGGGTGACGCTGACGGTTCCGGTGTCGGCCGAGGCGGCCGAGGCGGAAACGGCCCACGCGGCGGCGGTGGCGGCCAGGGCGCCACCGAGCACGAGGAGCGCACGCGAAGCGAGACGACCGGCGCGCATCGCGCCTCGTCCCTCGTTCGCCGCGTCCTTCACTCGTGCTTCTCCTCAACTGGGTCCTGCCGGCTGGTTGCGGAACCGAGACAACCAGCAGCCACCGCCGCAGCGCACCCTTGACACGGCTTGATGCCACCATCGTGTGAACAACACAGTGTGTGTTCGATTCTCACGAAAAGTGATCGGAACTGGCGGGGCCCGGTTACTCCGGAGTCGCTCTGTCAAGCGGCCTATCAGGCGAAGCGTGGAACGCGCCGATGCCCGGACGACTCCGTTTCGCCCGGAATTGTCGGTGGGACCGATACGGTTGATCTCGTGAGCCAGCCTGGGCGCGAACAGCGCGAACAACCGTTTCTCACCAACGAGTCCGACGTGACCGGTCTGATCCCGCGCGGCCTGCGTGTCGGGGCGGCGCTGGCGTGGCGGTTCATCGTCGTGATCGCCGCGCTGTACGCGGTCGTCTGGCTGATGGGCTACCTCTCCGCGGTGGTCATCCCGGTCTCGATCGCGCTGCTGCTCTCGGCGCTGATGGCGCCGGCCGTGGCGAAGCTGGTGGCCTGGCGGTTCCCGCGCGGGCTGGCGACGGGGATCGTGCTGATCGCCGGGCTGGCCGTGCTGGGCGGGCTGCTCACGTTCGTCATCACGCAGTTCTCCAGCGGGCTCCCGCAGCTGCAGCAGCAGCTCAACAACAGCCTGAACCAGATCAAGGACTGGCTGATCAACGGGCCGCTGCACCTGCGCCAGGAGCAGATCCAGGACTTCATCAACCAGGCCATCGGCTTCATCCAGAACAACCAGTCGTCGCTCACCACCACGGCGCTGACCACGGCGGGCACGATCGGCGAGATCCTCACCGGGTTCGTGCTCACGCTGTTCGTCACGATCTTCTTCCTGGCCGGCGGTGACAACATCTACTCGTTCCTGGTGCGCGGCGTGCCGGCGCGGGTGCGCCGCCGGGTCGACGTCGCCGGGCGGCGCGGGTTCGCGTCGCTGGTCAGCTACATCCGCGCGACGGCCGCGGTGGCGGTGGTCGACGCGGTGGGCATCGGCATCGGCCTGTGGATCGTCGGCGTGCCGCTGGTGATCCCGCTGGCGACGCTGGTGTTCCTCGGCGCGTTCATCCCGATCATCGGCGCAGTGCTGGCCGGCGGGGTCGCGGTGCTGATCGCGCTGGTCACCAAGAGCTTCATCGGCGCCGTCATCGTGCTGGCCATCGTGATCGGCGTGATGCAGCTGGAGAGCCACATCCTGCAGCCGCTGCTGCTCGGGCGCGCCGTGCGGCTGCACCCGCTGGCCGTGGTGCTGGCGATCGCCACCGGGCTGGTGGCCGCGGGGATCGCGGGCGCGCTGCTCGCCGTGCCGCTGCTCGCCGTGCTGAACGCGGGCATCCGCTCACTGCTGCACGAACACGACCCGGATCCGGCGACCGTCGACGCGCTGCACTCCAAAGCCGCTCAGCCCAACGACGCGAAACCCGACGAGGCCGATGCCGAGAAGGACAACGAAAAGAAGTGACCTCGCCGGCCACCCGTGACCCGGCGACCCCGCTGTGGCGCGGGGTCGTGCTGCTGCGCGTGCTCACCTGGTTGTTCGCGCTGGCCGTGGTCATCGGGCACCGCGCCGAGTTCGAACGGCCGTGGCTCGCGTGGGCGGTGGTCGCCGCGATGGGTGTGTGGTCGCTGGCCACGAGCGTCGCGTACTGGCGCGCGTCGAGCCGGTGGAGCTGGCTGGTGGTGCTGGACGTCGTGGTCACCACGGCGCTGATGCTCACGTCGCCGCTGATCCTGTCCCCCGAGCAGTACGCGGCGGCGACCCCGCTGATCACCACGGTGTGGGCGGCCGCCGGGCCGCTGGCGGCGGCGACGCGGTTCGGGGCGGGCGGCGGGGTGCTGGCCGGGCTCGTGGTCGCCGTCGGCACCGGCTTCGCGCGGGAGAAGCTGGACCTCGACGTCGCCCGCGACGGTGTGCTGCTGTGCGCGAGCGGGCTGCTGATCGGCATGGCGGCGACAACGGCACGGCGTTCCGCCGAAGCACTCGCGCGTGCGTTGCGCACCGAAGCCGCCACGGCGGAGCGAGAGCGGCTCGCGCGCTCGATCCACGACAGCGTGCTCCAGGTCCTCGCGCGCGTACGGCGGCGCGGCCTCGAAGTCGGTGGTGAAGCGGCGGAGCTGGCGAAATTGGCTGGGGAGCAAGAGATCGCGTTGCGCGCGCTCGTCACGACGGAGCCGACGTGGGCGAGCGCGGGCGGTGGCGACGGCTTCTCGGACCTGCGGTCGGCGTTGCAGCTGCTGGCCACGCCGTCGGTGCAGGTGTCGACGCCCGCGGGCACCGTCGACCTGGCGGCGCACGTCACCGAGGAGCTGGTGTCCGTCACGCGCGAGGCACTGTCCAATGTAGAAAAACACGCGGGGCCGGACGCGCACGCGTGGGTCCTGCTGGAGGACCTCGGCACGGAGGTGGTCGTGAGCATCCGCGACGACGGCCCCGGAATCCCCGCCGGGCGATTGGAACGCGCGGCGCGCCTGGGGCATCTGGGTGTGGTGGAGTCGATCAGGGGGAGGGTGCGCGATCTCGGCGGGACCGCGACCCTGGAGACCGGTCCGGGCACCGGCACGGAGTGGGAAGTGCGGGTGCCGAGCGCGACGAGGGGCGAGAGATGACGGACGGCACGATCTCGGTGATGGTCGTCGACGACCATCCGATCTGGCGCGACGGGGTGGCGCGCGACCTGGCCGAAAACGGCTTCGACGTGCGGGCCACCGCGGCCGACGCGCCCGCGGCCGTCCGGATCGCGCGCACCGTCCGGCCCTCGGTGGTGCTGATGGACCTCAACCTCGGCGGCACGTCCGGGGTGGAGGCGACGCGCGAGATCACGGCGGCGCTGCCGGAGACGAAGGTGCTGGTGCTCTCGGCCAGCGGCGAGCACAGCGACGTGCTGGAGGCGGTGAAGGCGGGCGCGTCCGGCTATCTGGTGAAGTCGGCCTCGGTGGTGGAGCTGGTGGACGCCGTCCACCGCACGGCCGCCGGCGACCCGGTGTTCACGGCGGGCCTGGCCGGTCTGGTGCTGGGCGAGTACCGGCGGATGGCCGACGCGCCCGAAGGCGGCGCCGAGCCGCCGCGCCTGACCGAACGTGAGACGGACGTGCTGCGGCTCGTCGCGAAGGGGCTCACCGCGCGCCAGATCGCGGAGCGGCTGGTCCTCTCGCACCGGACCGTGGAGAACCACGTGCAGTCGACGCTGCGGAAGCTCCAGCTGCACAACCGCGTGGAGCTGGCGCGATACGCGATCGAGCACGGGCTCGACGAAGACTGAAGGCTCAGGAGGTCGAGACGCCCGGGAACTGCTGGGCGTCGGGGATCTTCGCCGCGCCCAGCCGCCACGCCGGCTCGCCGGGATGCCAGGCCGCGACGACGCCGTCGTCCAGGAGGAGGTCGCCGTCCGGGGACCAGTCGAGGCCGGAAGACTTGAGGTGCGAGGTCGTGTAGGGCATCGACGGCGCCTGCTGCCAGGTGAGGTCGTGGAGGTCGAGCAGCCACAGGTCGCGGGTCTGGATGTCGGTGCTGTGCCAGGCGGGCGTGCCGAAGTCGACGGCGGCGAGGCTGCCGTCGCGGTTCGGCAGCACGTACGGCGTCGACTGCACCACCGGCGGCGCGACCTTGGCGCGGCCGCCGTCCCGCAGGTCGACGACGGTGAGGTCGGTGAGGCCGCCGAGGATGAGCCGGTCGCCGGTGGCCGCGAGGATCCTCGGGTCCTGCTCGACGGAACGGCCGGTGGCGGGGTCGATCAGCACGTCGACCGTCTCGGCGGTGCCGTTGTCCACGGTGATCAGCAGGCCGTGTGAAGTCTCCTGCCGGACGCCCGTGCGGCAGCTGGCCACGGTGCCGGGGCCGAGCGCGGAGCCGGCCAGCGAAACGTGCTGGAGACGGCAGTTGCCGGGGCTGTCCTGGCGGATCACCCACACGCTGTCGCCGTCCGCGCCCGGGGCGACGCTGAACGCCTGGCCGAGCGAAACCGGCGCGGTGCCCGGGCCGGTGTAGGCGTAGACGTCGGCGGGGGCGCAGGTGTCGGCCTGGCACTGGGGCGAGGTCTGGACGACGGGTGTGTGGCCGACGCGCTGCACCCAGACGAGCCGGTCACCGCCGGGGACGCCGGGCACGGTGCCCTTCGCGCCGGTGTCGGCGTCGAACAGGGTGGGCGGGGACGTCGAGAGCAGCAATTGCACGTCGAGCCGGTTCGCGACCCCGCCGTCCAGACCGGTGGGCGGCGGCTCGACGGGCCGGTTCTGCTCGGTCGACGGGCTCGGGGTCGTGACGGGTGCGGGGGTCCCGTTCGTGCAAGAGGCCAGGAGGAGGCCCGCCGCGGCGAAGGCGGCGCCGGCACGAAATACGGGTCTGTTCAGGGTTTTTCCCCGATCTGGCTGGCGGAATCGAGTTCTACCATCAACACCATGGGTGAGGAAGAGACAACGGCCGCGGAGACCGCGACCGAGACCAAGCCGTTGACCGCGCGCGACATCCGGGTCTCCGACGACGAGCGCGAGCACGTCGTCGGCGTGCTCCAGAAGGCCATCGGGCTCGGCATGCTCAACCTCGACGAGTTCACCGAGCGCACCGACCGCGCGCTGGCGTCCCGGACCCGTGGTGAGCTGAACGCCGTGCTGGCCGACCTGCCGGGCCTCACGCATCCGGAGGCCGCGCCGGCTCCGTACGCGGCGCCGGGCGCGCCTTCGTACACGCGCTCGTGGGCGCCGGGCCAGCGGATGGAGCTGAACGCGAAGTACTCGTCGCTGCATCGCAGCGGCCCGTGGCAGGTCCCGCCCGCGATGGTCGTGCGCAACAAGTACGGCAGCACGAAGCTGGACTTCACCGAAGCCCGCACGTCCACGCCGGTGGTCGAGATCGAGCTGGACTCGAAGTGGGGCTCGGTGGAGATCATCATCCCGGCCCAGGCCGCCGTCGACTACAACTCGATCACCGAGATCAAGTTCGGCTCCCTCGACGACAAAACCGGCAGCAACGGCCGTCCCGGCACACCGCGGTACGTCCTCACCGGCCGGGTCCACGGAGGCTCGCTGGTCATCCGGCACCCCAGGCGGGGCTTCTTCGGCTGACCGGCGTCCGGTGCCGGGCCCACCTCCATCTCCTCGGGTGGGTCCGGCACTTTTCGGAGTTACTTAAGCGCGGCGGCGACCACGGCCCGAGCGTCGGCCGGGGTGCCTGTGGACAGTGCCGCAGCAGCCAGTGACCGGGCGTCGTCCAGGGTGACGGACGCCAGGCTCGCGCCGACGGACCGGATCGCCGGGGCGTTCATCGAAACGCTGGTCAGGCCGAGCCCGGCCAGCACCAGGGCCAGGCGCGGGTCGCCGGCCGCCTCGCCGCAGACGCCGGCCGGCTTGCCCGTCGCCGTCGCCGCGTCGCCGATCAGCTTCAACAGGCGCAGCAGCGCCGGCTGCCAGGGGTCGTTGAGCTTGGCCACGGCGCCGAGCTGGCGGTCGGCCGCGAAGGTGTACTGGGCCAGGTCGTTGGTGCCGACCGAGACGAAGTCCACGGCGTCCAGGATCTCCCGCGCCGACAGGGCCGCGGCCGGGATCTCGATCATCACGCCCGCGCGGTCGAGGCCGGCGGCGCGGGCGCGCTCGGCGAACCAGGCCGCCTCGTCCGCCGTCGCGACCATCGGGGCCATCACGGAAACCACCGCGCCCGAGTCCTCGGCCGCGCCGGCGATGGCCGCCAGCTGACGGTCCAGCACCTCCGGCCGGTCGAACGCGATCCGCAGGCCGCGGACGCCCAGCGCCGGGTTCGGCTCGGCCTCCGGCGAAAGGAAGGCGAGCGGCTTGTCGGCGCCGGCGTCCAGCGTGCGGACGATGACCGGCTTGCCGCGGAACGGCGAAAGCACCGCGGTGTAAGCCTGGCGCTGCTCGTCGACGGTCGGCTCGGCCGAGGCGTCGAGGTAGCAGAACTCCGTGCGGAACAGGCCGACGCCCTCGGCTCCCGCGTCCGCGGCGGCCTGCGCGTCGGCGGGTGAGCCGACGTTGCCGTACACCTTGACGACGTGGCCGTCGGCGGTCGCGCCCGTGCCGTTCCACTCCGCGGGGCCAGCGGCGACGGCGGTGACCACGGGTGCCTCCGGGTCGGCGACCTCGACGAGGCCGGTGTCCCCGTCGACGGTGAGCGCCGGCGCGTCCAGCGCGAGCAGCCCGCGGACCGCGACCACGGCCGGGATGCCGAGCGCGCGGGCCAGGATCGCGGTGTGGCTGGTCGGCCCGCCCTCCTCGGTGACGAGCGCGAGCACCTTCGCCGGGTCGAGGCCCGCGGTGTCGGCGGGCGCCAGGTCGCGGGCGACGAGCACGCTCGGCGACGTCAGCTCCGGCACGCCCGGCGGGGCGATCCCGAGCAGCTCGGCGACCAGGCGGTCACGCACGTCGCGAACGTCGCGCACCCGCTCGGCCATGTAGCCGCCCGCCGCCGCGAGCGCTTCGGCGAACCCTTCGGCGGCCTGGTAGACGGCGCGGGCCGCGGGCAGGTTCTGCGCCGTCACCAGCTGTTGGGCCTGCGTGGCCAGTGCCGGGTCGGCGGCCATCGCGGCGGTGGTGATGAGGATCGTGGCGGCTTCGCCCTCGGCGGTCTCGGCCTGCGCCTCCAGCCGGGCGGCGACAACGGCGGCGGCGGGCTCGATCCGCGCGGCCTCCGCGACCGGGTCGGCCGGCGCGGGGGTGCTCGCGGGCTCGCCGAGCGGCTCGGCGACGCGCACGACGGGACCACTCGCGCGCCCCGGGCTCACAGCGACCCCGGTCAACGACGAAACGGCGGGGTTGTTGGTCACGGTGACTCCGGCTGACTCGGTGGTCGCGGCGGGCTGGCCCGAGGCGGCGGTGCCCGTGAGGGTCTCAGACATGGTCTAGACCATAGCTCAGATACGTCTCGATATCTCGCGGTGCCGCACACAATCCGCGCAGGCGCACCCGCTCCAGCACCGGCCGCACCTCCTCGTGCCACCACGCCTCGGCCAGTTGTTCGCGGCTGGCCAGCGGGCGGCCGTGCAGAGTCTGCCGGAAACCCCAGGCCTCCGCCGAGTCCGCGAGGCGGAACCAGTCAGCCGGATCGTCGAGCCAGAGATCGAGGCGGACGTCGTCAGCGAGAGGCACGCGTTCGAGGAACATCCGCTCGGCGGTCTTGGACGGCAGGTCCGCCACCGTCAGGCAGCGCAACGCCCAGGCCACGGTGCAGATCCGGCGCACCCGGGCGCGCACCGTCGTCGACCCCCGGGCGCGGGAGAGCGCGACGCGATGGTGGCCGTCCTCCACGAAGTACATGTCGCCCAGCCGCACGAGCCGCACCGGCGGCAGCTCCGCCGACGTGCGCGCCAGCACCTCCCACCGCTCCCGCAACGCGCGGTTGCGCGGCCGGAACTGACGGTCGAAGTCGCCGCCGCGGGCGACGGTGCCGACCACGCCCTCGAGCGGGACGTCGCACACGCCCTCGTCGGACTCGGACTGCCGGCCCAGCGCCGCCAGCGTCTCCGACAACGACATGATCGCCAGCGCGTCGGGACGCCGGGCGTCCGCGATCGCCTTCAGTTGGGCGGCGTACCCCCGCCACCAGGCCGAACCGAACGAATCGCCCACGTGAACGACAACACGGGGCCGCCGCAGGTCATTCCAGCTCGTCGGGAGTCGGGTACGACGGCTGCGCGCCGTGTCGCGTGACGCTCACAGCAGCGACCTTCACAGCCCGCTTCGCCGCGTCGACGAGCGTCGCGCCCTCAGCCAGCGATGCGGCCAGCGCACCCGCGAAGGCGTCTCCGGCACCGGTGGTGTCGACGGCCTCGACCTTCGGCGACGCGACCTCCGTCGAACCGTCCGCCTCGACGACCACGGCACCCTTCGCACCCAGGGTCACGACGGCCGCGCGCGGTCCCAGCTCGAGCAGCTTGCGCGGGTCCGCCCCCGCGGTACCGAGCAGGTACGCGGCCTCGTGCTCGTTGACGAGCAAAACGTCCAGCGCGCCCAGTGTTTCGCGTGAAACCTCGGCGGCGGGCGACAGGTTGAGCAGCACGCGGACGCCCTTCGCGCTCGCGCGCGCGACGGCGTGCTCGACCGTCGGCAACGGCACCTCGAGCGAGGTGACCATGACGCGCACGCCGTCGAGGACGTCGTCGGTGATGTCACCGGGCTCCAGCGCGGAATTGGCGCCGGGGGAGACGAGGATCGAGTTCTCGCCGTCCGGGGTCACGGTGATGTAGGCGATGCCGGTCGGCCGCCCGACGGTGCGGAGGTGACCGGTCGCGACGCCCGCGGCGGCGAGCGAATCACGCAGCAGACGGCCGTACGAGTCGTCGCCGACGGCGCCCAGCAACGCGACGTCCGCGCCCAGCCGCCCGGCCGCCGCGGCCGTGTTCGCGCCCTTGCCGCCGGGCGACAGCGTGGTGTCGCCGCCCAGCACCGTCTCGCCGCCCCCGGGACGGCGCTCGACCGGCACGACCAGGTCGGCGTTGGCGGATCCCACGACCAGAACGGCAGAACTCATGGCGGCCACTCTGCCACGAGCCCCTGGTCACGCGAGCCAAGGACGGTACGGGCACAAAAGTGAAGGTTTTTGTAACTTATCTCGCGCCGGGTGCGACAATCAGGCGAGCAGCGGACAACCCGTCACTCGATCGGGGGATAGAACTCCCCCAGGCGTCACTTCTGACACGGGCTCCGCTCTTGTGGTGCGTCACTGTCCTCGAGACCAGTGGCGTTGCCCCGACCGGAAGCGCACCGGAGAGGGCATCGGGTCGCCGGCGCCGATCACGTAGCCCCCCGAGTGATCGGCGTCGGCGGCGCCCCGCTACCCGCGGAGCCGCCCCCGGTTTTCCCTACCCGAGACGGCGGCTTCCCGCCTGTTTCGGCCGGTCAGAGCCTCCTACCGTCAAGGCATGACCATCTCCGACTGGAAGCGCTCGATCTACGCCCTGCTGGCGTTGCCCGCATTCGCCGCCGGCCCTCGGGTCCGACGGCGGCTCGCCGCGCGGCTGGTGGGGACCACCGTGCGTGAAGGTCCCCCTCGTCCCCTCGCCTCGGCCGGGCTGGCACTGCTGGCGTGGCCGTTCGCCCTGGTGGTCTGGTTCCTGGTGTGGCGGATCGCGACGTACGGCCTGTTCTGGGACGACGCCACCGCCGGCGCTTCGTGGGGCGGGCCGTCGCTGACCGGGGCGTGGATCGTGCACTTCTTCTGCGCGCTGGGCATGGTTGTTCCCGCGATGTGGCTGCTCCGGCCGCTGACCGCGGCACAAGCCGGACTGCTCTCCGGCCGCGTTGGTACCGAAATAGGTGTCCCGAGCACCTAGAATGTCCGGATGAGCAGCCCCACGCGAAGGGGCCGCGCGCGAGCGGCTACCGAGCAGGACATCCGCCGCACCGCCCGTAGACTCCTGGTGGACGACGGTCCGGACGCGGTCACCCTGCGCGCGATCGCGCGCGAGCTGGGCATCACCGCGCCGGCTCTCTACCGCTACTACGAGTCCCGCGACGACCTGGTGGAGAACCTCCGCCTCGACGTCTGCGCCGATCTGGCGGCCGAGCTGGCCGTGGACATCGCCGACCTGCCCGACGACGGCATGCTCCAGCTGTTCGCCATCTGCAAGGGCTTCCGGCGCTGGGCGTTGACGCACACCAAGGAGTTCACGCTGGTGTTCGCGTCGCCGACGGGCGGGGTCGGCACCACCGCGGGCAGCGCGCTGCACCGCCTCGACGAGCCGTTCGGCCGGATCTTCCTCGCCGCCGCCGGCCAGGTGCTGGCGATCCACGACCTGGTGATGCCGCCGAACGACGTGGTCCCGCCCGAGCTCCGCGACGACCTCACCGCGTTCCAGGGGGAGCTGCTCGCGGTGCTGGCGGAGTCCGGGCGGGCCATCGCGCCGGAGAAGCTGGACCTGGGCCTGACCTACCTGATGATCCAGTTCTGGGCGCGGCTCTACGGGCACGTCACGCTCGAGGTGTTCGGCAACTACCCGATCCCCGTGTCGAAGCCGGACGTGCTGTTCGAGGCGATGCTGGCCGACCTCGCCCGCGACGTCGGCCTCGACGCGCGCTAGGCCGCGTGCCCGCCGTCGACCGAGAGGATCGCGGCGGTGACGTACGCGCTGGCCGGGTCCGCCAGGTACGAGACGGCCGCCGCGACTTCCTCGGCTGAGCCATAACGGCCGACGGCGGTGGAGGACGCCTGGTCGGCCGCGTACGGACCGTCCGCCGGGTTCAGGTCGGTGTCGATCGGGCCGGGGTGCACGAGGTTGACCGTGACGCCGCGGGGCGACAGCTCGCGCGCGAGCGCCTTGGTCAGCCCGACCATGGCCGACTTGCTCACCGCGTACAGCACCATCCCCGGCCCGGGCACGCGGTCGGTGACGCAGCTGCCGATCGTGATCACGCGCCCGCCCTCGCCGAGATGCGCGACGGCGGCCTTCGACGCGACGAGCACCCCGCGGACGTTCACCGCCAGCACCCGGTCGACGTCGTCCTGCGCGGTCTCTTCCAGCGGCGCGACGAAGCCCACCCCAGCGTTGTTGACCAACACGTCGAGCCGCCCGAACTCGGCGACGGTGGCCGTCACCGCCGCCTCCACGGCCGCCGCGTCGGCGTTGTCCGCCCGGACGGCGAGCGCCCTTCGGCCTCGGCTCTTGATCCGTTCGACCACTTCGGCCGCCAGCCGCTCGCTGTCGGCATACGTGACCACCACGTCGGCCCCGTCCTCGGCGAGCCGCACCGCCGTGGCCGCCCCGATGCCCCGGCTGCCGCCCGTCACCAGAGCCACCTTGCCGTCGAGGATCATCCGCAATTCTCCTTCGCTGAAGCCGTTTTCCTGATAGCTCCATCGAATCGGCCCGGGACTGGCGCCTTTCCGTCTTGGCGTTGGCCTTTGGGTTGTCGAGGTGCGTCCGAGCTTCGGGCGAGCCTTGCGGTGCGAGGCCGCTTCGATCCCCTCTACCTGGACCGCGACGCTCGGCTGGGTGGCGCGCCGCACCGTTGCGGGGGCTACCGCCACCTGCCCGCCCGCCCGCCGCGCCAGTACCCGCCGCAAACCCGGCTCACGGGCGAACCCGGGTCGCCTGCGCCTGCCCAAAGCCGAAGTACAGCCCCCGCCGACACAGCCCCCGCCCTCCTCTGGGGGGACTGTAAGACGAGCGGTGTAACTCCCGATCATGGAAGTGCACCTGATGACCGACATGATGTCCGGCGTGGAGAACGCTGAGGGCTTGAACACCGCGTCCGGGCTGGGTGGCCTGGACGAGCAGCTCGTCGCGCAGCTGGTGGATCGCGCGAAGGCTGGTGGGCTGGCGGTGACCGGCGAGAACGGGGTGCTGGCGCAGTGACGAAACGGCTGCTGGAGTCCGCTCGAGGGCGAGATCACCGACCACCTCGGCTATGACAAGCACGACCCGGCCGGCCGCGGAACCGGCAACTCCCGCAACGACACCCGCGTCAAGACCGTGCTCACCGACGTCGGCCCGGTGCAGATCGACGTGCCGCGGGACCGGGACGCCAGCTTCGAACCCAAGATCGTCGCCAAGCGGCAGAAACGCCTGGGCGGCGTGGACGAGATGGTGATCTCCTTGGCCGCAAAGGGCCTCACCACCGGGGAGATCTCCGCGCACCTGGCCGAGGTGTATGGCGCCGAGGTGTCCCGGCAGACGATCTCTACGATCACTGACAAGGTGGTGGAGGGCATGGTCGAGTGGCAGAACCGGCCCTTGGACCCGGTCTATCCGGTGATCTTCATCGACGCCATCCACGTCAAGATCCGCGACGGCAAGGTCGCCAACCGGCCGATCTATGTCGCCCTGGCGGTGACCTGCGAGGGCCGCCGCGACATCCTCGGGTTGTGGGCCGGCGGCGGCGGCGAGGGTGCCAAGTACTGGCTGCACGTGCTCACCGAACTCAAGAACCGCGGCGTCGCCGACGTGCTCATGGTCGTCTGCGACGGGCTGACCGGGTTGCCCGAGTCGATCGCCGCGGTCTGGCCGGCCACGATCACCCAGACTTGCGTGGTTCACTTGCTGCGCAACAGTTTCCGCTACGCAGGCCGCCAGCACTGGGACGCGATCGCCAGGGCACTCAAACCGGTTTACACCGCGCCGACCGAGGCCGCCGCCCGCGAGCGGTTCGCGGAGTTCGTCGAGGTCTGGGGCGCCCGATACCCGGCCATCGTCAGGTTGTGGGACAACGCTTGGGCGGAGTTCGTGCCGTTCCTGGCCTTTGATCCGGAGATCCGGCGGGTGATCTGCTCGACCAACGCGATCGAGAGCGTCAACGCCTGCATCCGCCCCCGTGAAGGCCCGCGGGCACTCCCCGAATGAGCAGGCTGCGCTCAAGTGCGTCTACATGGCGATCATGAGCCTGGACCCGACCGGCGCCGGCCGGAAACGCTGGACGGTGCGGTGGAAACCCGCGTTGAATGCGTTCGAGATCGCCTTCGACGGCCGCCTGGCCGCCGGACGCAAGTAGTTCCCCTTCAACCCGAGTTACACCGTTCGTTTGACAGACCCCTGGGGGCGTCCCATGCCCAGTCTATCGGCGGGGTCCGACGGTGACGGGGAAAAGCGGGGCAGAAGCCGTAGTTGTCCACAACGGAGGGTGGTTGTGGACAAGTGGCTTGCAGCGTTGGCGGAGAGGGCCGAAGAGGACAGAGGGGGCGGAGAGACTGAGCGGGCGGCGGCGCGGAAAGGCCGACAGGACGGAGGGGTCGACAGGACGGAGGGGTGAGCGGGTGGACGGGTGGAGCGGGTGGAGGGTGCAGAAGGGCGGACAGCCGGAGGACGGAGGGGGCGAGAGGCGGAGGGGCGGAGGGGCGGAGGTGAGGAGGGGCCCGGAGACGGCGAAGGCCGCCCCGGGGAGGGGCGGCCTTCGGCAGGTGCCGCGTTACAGCACGATGTTCACCAGGCGGCCGGGCACGACGATCACCTTGCGCGGTGTCTTGTCGCCGATCAGTGTGGCGACCTTCTCGTCGGCCAGGGCGGCGGACTGGACGGCCTCGTTGGTCGCGGCGGCGGGCACCGTGATGCGGGAGCGGACCTTGCCGTTGACCTGGATCGGGTATTCGACCGAGTCTTCGACCAGGTACTTCTCGTCCACCACCGGGAACGGGCCGTGCACCAGCGAGTCGACGTGGCCCAGGCGGCGCCACAGCTCTTCGGCGATGTGCGGGGCCATCGGGGCCAGCAGCAGCACCAGCGGCTCCGCCATCTCGATCGGGGTCGCCGCTGCCGAGCCGTACGCCTTGGTCAGGTGGTTGTTCAGCTCGATCAGCTTGGCGCCCGCGGTGTTGAAGCGCAGCTCCGCGTAGTCCTCGCGGACGCCGGCGATGGTGCGGTGCAACAGTTTCCGGTCGGTCTCCGACGGTTCGTCCGCGGTGACCCGCAGCTCGCCCGTCTGCTCGTCGACGACCAGGCGCCACAGCCGCTGCAGGAACCGCTGCGCGCCGACCACGTCCTTGGTCGCCCACGGGCGCGACATGTCCATCGGGCCCATGGACATCTCGTACAGCCGGAAGGTGTCCGCGCCGTAGTTGTCCGAGATCTCGTCGGGCGTCACGGCGTTCTTCAGGCTCTTGCCCATTTTCCCGTATTCCTGCTTGACCTCTTCGTCACCCAGGAAGAACTTGCCTTCGCGCTCCACGACCTCTTCGGCCGGCACGTAAACACCGCGCTCGTCGGTGTAGGCGTACGCCTCGATGTAGCCCTGGTTGTACAGGCGGCGGTACGGCTCCTTCGACGACACGTGGCCCAGGTCGTACAGCACCTTGTGCCAGAAGCGGGAGTACAGCAGGTGCAGCACCGCGTGCTCGACGCCGCCGACGTACAGGTCGACGCCGCCCGGGTCGTCGACGCCGTGCTCGGCCGGGCGCGGGCCCATCCAGTAGGCCTCGTTCTCCGGCGCGCAGAACACGTCCTTGCTGTCCGGGTCGACGTAGCGCAGCTGGTACCAGCACGAGCCCGCCCACTGCGGCATCACGTTGGTGTCGCGGCGGTACTTCTTCGGGCCGTCGCCCAGGTCCAGCGTGACCTCGACCCAGTCGGTGGCCCGCGACAGCGGCGGCGACGGCTCGGAGTCGGCGTCGTCCGGGTCGAAGGTCTTCGGCGAGTAGTCGTCGACCTCCGGCAGCACCACGGGCAGCTGGTCCTCGGGCAGCGCGATCGGCAGGCCGGACTCGTCGTAGACGATCGGGAACGGCTCGCCCCAGTAGCGCTGGCGGGCGAACAGCCAGTCGCGCAGCTTGTACTGCACGGTGCCCTCGCCGTGGCCGTGCTCCTCCAGCCAGGCGATGATCGTCTTCTTGGCGTCGGCCACGCCCATGCCGTCCAGGCTGACCGACTCGTTCGCCGAGTTGATCGCGGCGCCGTCGCCGGTGAACGCCTCGCCCTCGAAGCCGGGGCCGGGGTCGACGGTGCGGACGATCTCCAGCTCGAACTTCTTCGCGAAGTCGTAGTCACGCTGGTCCTGCGCGGGCACGGCCATGATCGCGCCGGTGCCGTAGCCCATCAGCACGTAGTCGCCGATGAAGACCGGGATTTCCTTGCCGTTGACCGGGTTCACCGCGTACGTGCCGGTGAAGACCCCCGTCTTGTCCTTGTTCTCCTGACGGTCCAAATCGGACTTGCGGGCGGTGGCGGCGCGGTACTCGGCGATGGCCGCGGCGGGGGTGTCGGCGCCACCGGTCCAGCTCTCCGGGTGCTCGCCCGGCCACTGCGCGGCGGTCAGCTTCGGCACCAGCGGGTGCTCGGGCGCGATCACCATGTAGGTGGCGCCGAACAGCGTGTCCGGCCGGGTGGTGAAGACCTCGATCCTCTCGCCACCGGCCGTGAACGCGACCCGGGCGCCCTGCGAGCGGCCGACCCAGTTGCGCTGCATGGACTTGACCTTGTCCGGCCAGTCCAGCAGGTCCAGGTCGTCGACCAGGCGGTCGGCGTACGCGGTGATCCGCATCATCCACTGGCGCAGGCTCTTGCGGAACACCGGGAAGTTGCCGCGGTCGCTGCGGCCGTCCGCGGTCACCTCCTCGTTCGCGACGACGGTGCCCAGTCCGGGCGCCCAGTTCACCGGCGCCTCGGAGATGTAGACCAGACGGTGCTCGTCGATCACCTTGCGCTGCTCGACGTCACTCAGCTCGGCCCACGGGCGGCCGTCCGGCGTCGGGCGCTCGCCGGCCACGAACGCCTTCTCCAGCTCCTCGATCGGCCGCGCCTTCTGGGCTTCGGTGTCGTAGTAGGAGTTGAAGATCTGCAGGAAGATCCACTGGGTCCACTTGTAGTAGTCCGGGTCGATCGTCTCGATCGAGCGGCGCTCGTCGTGGCCCAGCCCCAGCCGCTTCAGCTGACGGCGCATCGTGACGATGTTCGCCTCGGTGGTGGTGCGCGGGTGCGTGCCGGTCTGCACCGCGTACTGCTCCGCCGGCAGGCCGAACGCGTCGTAGCCCAGCGTGTGCAGGACGTTGCGCCCGATCATCCGGTGGTAGCGGGCGTAGACGTCGGTGCCGATGTAGCCCAGCGGGTGCCCGACGTGCAGGCCCGAGCCGGACGGGTACGGGAACATGTCCTGCACGAACAGCTTGTCCGACGGCACCGGCTCGCCCTCGGCCGCGAGCGGGCCGGTGGGGTTGGGCGCGTGGTAGGTGCCGTGGTCGGACCAGTAGTCCTGCCAGCGCTGCTCGATCTGCCCGGCCAGCTCCGCGGTGTAGCGGTGCGGCGGGGCCTGCTCAGCGCCGGGCGGCGTCGGTGTTTCCGCCGCGCCGGCCGCCGGGACCGGAGCTTCCGTGGACCCTGTCATCGCCGTTTTCCTCCGTGTCGAGCCACTCCAGAAACAACTCGACCCCCCAAGCCCGAAGGCGTGAGGGGTCGCCGCGCCGGCCGTGGCCATGGTGGCCTGGTCAGCGCGGCAGGCTAAGGAGCAGCCGAGCCGTGTTCATACCGCCATCTTAACGTCCTGGTCAAAGCCGTTCTGACGGGACCGCCAAAGCGATCACCTGCGTCACCTGCGTGGCGGCGAAGTTGTTGTCGCTCACCAGCACCAGGCTGCGCTCGCCGCCGGGCAGCGCCGGGCCCCAGGTCATGTCCTCCACGTTGTCCACAGTGGACAACGGGTAGTCGGCGAGGTCGAGCAGGAGCTTCTTCTTGACCGGCCGGACGCCCGTGGCCGAGGCCAGCGACTTGACGTTCAGGATGTTCGTCGCGCCCCTGGTGTCGATCTCGTAGATCCGGATCTTGTTCCCGACGCCGGTGACGAACGAGCGCTCCATCATCAGGTACTTCGTCGGGTCGGCCTGGTTCACCGCGAGCATCGAGGAGACGCCGGTGGTGGCGAAGGCGGTGGGCGGCACCGGGCCGGCGAACAGCTTCTCCTGCGGGTACGCGTACTGGGCGAGCACCGGGCCGGCGCGACCCTGCAGCGTGATCCGCGAAAGCGAGCCGGACGTGGTGGTCGCCTCCGGTCCGTCCTGCAGCAGCGGGCCCTCGACCTCGCTGGCGACGAGCGTGCCGAACGCGGCGTAGGTGAGGCCCTCGAGCACCAGGTTCTGCCGCGGCCCGGCGCCGGGGGTCATCTTCTCGTTCGCGGGGATCGGCAGGTCGCGGACGTATTCGCCGGTCCGGCGCGCCTGGCGGATCGACGGGTCGATCAGCGTCGCCGGGGTGGTGGCGGTGCGCTCGCCCTCCTGCGACCACGTGTAGTCGCCGGTCCACGGGTCGACGCGCAGCTCTTCGGGGTCGATCGTCTGCTCGTTCTGCGGCGCCGCCGGGTCGTTCCGCTCCAGCGGCGGGTACGGCGTGCCGTCCGGGCGCAGCAGCGGGCGGGTGCCGGTGAAGGTGACGGGCCCGAGGTGGTGGGCGTCGACGTCGAACTTCGCCGTGTAGAACCGCGCCGGGTTGATGGCCGAGCGGTCGTCGCAGATCAGGGCGTAGCCGCCGGTCCTCGGGTCGTAGTCGATCGAGGACAGGCCGCCGACCGTGGTGCCCTGGAACTGCAGCGCGTTCGGCACGACCTGCTCGCCGATCAGGCGGATGGGCCGGGCGTGACTCTCCGTGGCGCTGGCTGACGGGGCGGCGGCCAGCAGGGCGAGCGGGAGTAACCCGGTCAGGGCAAGGCCGAGTACCCGGCGTCGCGTAGGTGAAGACATGGGCTGTAGCACAGCGGATGAGGGTATCCGGCAGGTTGCCGGGACGTCACGCTTATCCTCGTGGGGTGTTCGCTATCGCGCTCGTCCCGATCGTGCTGGGTGTTGTCGTCGGCTGGGGTGGCTTCCTCGGCTTCCGCGAGCGGCTGACCCGGGAAAGCGGTACCGGGGTCCGCACGGCGGCCTCGCTGCGCAGTGAGGCCGCGTTCAAGCTGGCCAACCGCATCGCCGGGCTGCCGACGCTGGCCGGTGGCGCGGTGGCCGTGGTCGCCGGGCTCGCGGCGCTGGCCATGCCGACCACGGCCGGGCTGATCGCCGCCGCGTTCGTCGGCGTGCTGGGCCTGCTCGCGATGGTCGTCGGCGGCGGGGTGCTCGGCGCCCGCGCCGCGCTGACCGTGCCGGCCCCGGCGCCGGCCGCGCCCGCCGGATGCAGTGGCTGCGCCTGCGGCGCGGGTGGCTGCGGGGTGTTCCAGAAAGCCGACGGCAGCTAGTTGCGCTGCAGGTCGCCCGGGTGGGTGGCCAGCAACGCGACCGGCACGCCCTGACGGCGCAGCACCTGGCCCCACAGGTCACGGCTCGGCGAGGCCAGGATGTCGCTCGGCAGCGCGGGCACGATGACCCAGTCCTCCCGCTCGATCTCGCCCGCGAGCTGCCCCGAGTCCCAGCCCGCGTACCCGGCGAAGACCCGCACCCCGCGCACCTTCGGCACCAGCACTTCGGGATCGGTGTCGAGGTCGACCAGCGCCACCGGGCCGCGGACGGCGATCACGCCGGGCACGCTCGCCGCCGTCTCGCCCGTGCGCAGCGCCGCCAGGCACAAGGCGGTCTTCTTCTCCACCGGCCCGCCGACGAACACCGACTGCGGCTCCGCGACGTGCCCGCCCCAGCTGGGCAGGACGTCGTGCACGGGCACGTCGCTCGGGCGGTTCAGCACCACCCCGAGCGTGCCCTCGTCGCGGTGGTCGATGACGAACACCACGGTGCGCTTGAAGTTCGGGTCGAACATCGTGGGGGCGGCGACCAGGAGCGTTCCCGGTTCTACCTCGGCGTCCGCTGGCACGCCCGCCATGATCCCACCCCCGGCTCCAAGAAAACGCGGCGGCTGGGGAACACCAGTCCCACCCGCCCCGTTGAACACAGTGGCCGGCGCACTCCGTGTCCCCCGGGCTCACTGAAGAACCGCCTTTGTGGAATACCGTTCGGCTGGAGCCACACTGCGCCAAGCCGCCGAGAGGCGACCAAGTGCGCCGGCCGCCACCTGGTCGCGGAGCACCGCTTCCCCGCAGTCGCACTTGCTGTGTCGACCGGGGGCCGGGCCCCCGGACCCCCACCGGTGCGCCGGCCCCATATCTCCCTCACGCCCCCTGAAAGCACCTTCTGACCAGCCACCTCTGATGGCTACGCTGAACCGCGTGACCATCAGCGGAGCGGCGACCACGGAACGGATGGGGCCGCGGCTCCTGCTCCGTGACCCCGAATTCCGCCGTCTGCTGTACGCACGCTTCGCCGCGCAGTGGGGCGACGGGGTCTATCGCGCCGGGCTGGCCGGGGCCGTGCTGTTCAATCCCGAGCGCGCCGCCGACCCGCTCGCCATCGCCGAGGGGTTCGCGGCGCTGCTGCTGCCGTACTCGATCGTCGGGCCGTTCGCGGGGGCCCTGCTCGACCGATGGGACCGGCGGAAGGTGCTGGTGTTCGCGAACGTGCTGCGCGCGGTCGCGATCCTGGCTTCGGCGGCCGCGGTCGGGACGGGCCTCGGCGGCACCGGGCTGTTCTCGCTCGCGCTGCTGGCCGAGGGCACGTCACGCTTCATCGGCTCCGGTCTTTCGGCCTCGCTGCCGCACGTCGTGCCGGCTTCGAGCGTGGTTTCGGCGAACGCCTTCGTGACGACGCTGGGCTCCGGGCTGGCCGTGGTCGGCGGCGGCTGCGCCATCCTCCTGCGCGCCGTGTTCGGCGCGGGTGACGTCGGCTCGGCCGAGACGACGGCGTTTGCCGCGCTGGGCGCGCTGGCGTCCGCGCTGATCGCCCGGAGGTTCAGTCGCGGCGTGCTCGGGCCGACGGTGGTCGACGAGCCGCCGAACCCGTTCCTCGCCGTCGCCCGCGGCCTCGCGGACGGTGCGCGGCACGCTTGGCGCGCGCCGAGCGTGACGGCGGGCTTCATCGCGCTGTTCGCGCACCGCGCGGCTTATGGCATCTCACTGCTGGTCACCGTTCTGTTGATGCGTAACTACTTCGTGGACGACGGGGTCTTCCGGGCCGGTCTGCCCGGGCTCGGCCAGATGGTGGCGCTCGGCGGGGTGGGCATCCTCGTCGCCGGGCTGTGCACGGCGCGGCTGATCCGCGGGCTCGGCCGGCTCCGCGCGATCCTCGGCGCCTTGGTCGTGGCGGCGCTCGCGCAGTCCGCGCTCGGCCTGCCGATGCTGCTGCCGCTCGCGCTCATCGCGTCGTTCCTGATCACGGGCGCGGGGCAGGTGCTGAAGCTCGGTGTCGACTCGTCGATCCAGCTCGACGTCGCCGACGAAGCCCGCGGCCGCGTCTTCGCCCTCTACGACACGCTGTTCAACATCACGCAGGTGGCCGCCGTGGCCATCGGCGCGGTCTTCGTGCCGGACAACGGGCACTCGCCGGGCCTCATGGTGGCGGCGACGATTTGTTACGTGCTGGGCGGCGCCGGCTACGTGCTGGCGCGCCGGCGCGCCACGCCGAACTGATTCGCTGC
Source organism: Amycolatopsis saalfeldensis (assembly GCF_900110575.1). Taxonomy (GTDB): domain Bacteria; phylum Actinomycetota; class Actinomycetes; order Mycobacteriales; family Pseudonocardiaceae; genus Amycolatopsis; species Amycolatopsis saalfeldensis. The sequence goes on along the minus strand of NZ_FOEF01000018.1, from coordinate 84,017 downwards.
CGCAAACCGTTGGGCCGAACGGCGACTGTGATCAGGCCATTGGCATTAGAGTGACCGATGACCCGGCCGGGTGAACCCCGGCGAGTTCAACCACCACGGGGGGCCACCGTGAGCACCACCGGCGACGATCGCGCGCGCCTCGAGGTCGGTCCTGCCGTGCTGACGTCACCGGACGGGCTGGTCCAGGCCACCGTCGGCGTGGGCGGCACGCTCGGGAAGCTCGAGTTCGCCCCGGACACGTTCGAGCGCACCTCGCCGGCGCAGCTCGCGTTCACCGTCCAGGCCTTGGTGCAACAGCTCGCCGAGGCCCCGCTGACCGACGGGCTGTCCTTGCCGGCGACGGCCCCGCGACCCACGCCGCGGCGGGTGCGCCCGCGCGGCGCCGTGCCCCAGAACCGCCGCCGCGGCTTCTGAGCCCGCATGTCCCGGATGCGTTGATTCACGTGGAACAAATCCTCTCCGCGGACGAGCAGCGGGCCCTGCTCGTCGAGATCGGCCAGCTGGTCCGCGCCCACCAGTCCGACCCCGCCGGTCCGGCCGGAGTCGGGTTCGCCCAGGTCGGCAGCCACACCGAGGTACGCCTGCGCAACACGACGGCCGGGCCGGAGCTGACCGAACGGTTCAGCACGCTGCGCTCCGGGATGTATCAGCAGGGCCGCGGCACCTGGTTGCAGTCGCGCTTCGTCCTCGCGCCCGATTCGACCTTCGACTTCGACTTCTTCGCCGACGAAGACCCCCAGTGGACGACCGCGCCCGAGGCCGAGGCGTACGCCGACGAGCTGGCCACGTTCCCGCGCGACGACGAGCACATCCCCGACTGGTGGCGGCTGCGCACCGGGCTTCCCCTCGGCGTCGTGTTCCGCCGCGCCCGCCCCGCCGAGACGGGGGAGGAGCGCGAGCCGCTGCCGGAAGACGAGCTGCCGCTGGTGTTGCAGTACCTCGAACGCGAGCCGCTGGTCGGCGACGGGCACCGCACCGACGGCACCTGGCTCTGGCCCGAGGCCGTGTCCCAGCAGCTTCGCGCCGGCGTCGCACCCGAGCCCGAGCTGGTCGCGCACATCCGATCGCTGGGCTTCCAGCCGCCGTACGTGGAGCACCTCGTCCGCCGCACCGCCGAGGCCGACCTGCTCGGGAAGCCGCGGCCCCGTCCCGGACCCGCCGATGTCCAGCGGACCGGCGGCGACGAGGCGGCCGAGCTGGAGACCGCCGCGGACCCCGAGCTGACCGACGACCAGCTGCTCACCGTGTTGCAGCAGCGGCTCGAGTCGTCCGGCGTGTGGCCGCAGGCCTACCGGATCGGCTCCCGCGAGCGGGGGAAGTGGTGCCTCGAACCCGCCGGGCACGGCTGGACGGTGACATCCCCGACCGGCGTCGAACAGCGTTTCGCGCACCTGGCCGGCGCCGCCCAGCAGCTGCTCGGCGCCCTGCTGCTGCACCCTGCCCGCATGACCGCCGGGCGGGAGACGCCGCTCGAGACCGCCCGTGTGCTCGACGACTGGCCGATCCAGGCGGCCCCGGGTGACCCTCCCCTCACCCTGCTCCGCAACAAGAGACTCACCCGGTTGGCGGAGGGTACCGTCGTCCTGCGTTTCGGCGAGGAACCCGGCAACCTGGTACATCACGGCGAGGTACGGTTCGTTACGACGTCACTGCCACTCGAACGAGAGCGAGTGGCCCGCACCTATCGACTCCGGCGCTCACTCCACGTGATCACCGGGGTCACTGTGCCCTGGGCGAACCTGCCGGGCGGGGCCGTGGCGTACGTGCTGCCGAAGCCGATCTCGGAGCACGAGTCCGACGGAAGCCTGGAGAGGATCGAGTAGGTGGAAGCGGCGGAAGCGATGGAGAAGGTCGGGAACTGGCTGCGCGCTGTGCACGGTCCCGACGTCGTCGGCCCCGGTGGCCTCCGGGTGGACCACGACCAGGTGCTGCGTATCCCCGAAGGCTGGTCGATCCCGTACAACACCGTCGCGTTCCTCGACGACGGCCGCCCGGAGAAGGAGCTGTTCCCGCCGCCGTCGGTGGTCGTGCGCGAGCCGGACGGCGAGCTGCGCCAGGCGCATCCGCACCCGGGCGGGCTGAGCATCCCGGTCGCGTTCCCCGGCCAGGAGAGCTGGCGCGAGGTCGTCGACCCGGAGTACGTGAAGGCCGGGCTGGGCGAGCTGGGCGTGCCGCTGCAGGCCGTCGCGGGCTGGGTGAAGGTCGACAACGAGGGCCACCAGACCGGCGACGAGCGCGAGAACCCCGAGTACAAGGCCGGCCCGATCCGCCGCGGCTACCCGAAGCCGGAGAACACGCTGGAAACGCTGCTGGCGTTCGCGAGCGTCGGCTGGCTGACGCGCGAGCAGCTGCTGATCGGGCTGTTGCGCTGCGAGGTCTTCGTGCCGCTCGACGCCGAAAGCGGCTCGACCGACCGGTTCTACTTCTCCGAGGACCGCAACGAGCTCAAGGTGTTCAGCGCGACCCGGCACTTCCCGCCGCGCGAGCACGCCTGGTGGCGGGTGGACCTGGCCACGCTGGCCGAGTTCGAGCACCCGCCGAACCTGGTGATCAACGGCGGTCCGGCGACGTTCGAGGACGTCACGGGCGACGAGCTGGCCGCGATCGCGAAGCGGTTCCCCCGGCACGAGCCGCGGATCGATCGCAACGGCCGCTGCCCGGAGGCCGAGGAGGACCTGGAGCGGCTGGCCCGCGACACGGCGGCGCGAATGGGCCTCGAAGAGCCCGTGCCGCCGCCGTTGGGCGCCGCGGAGCGGGCACGGAGACACGGCTTCGAGCTGACCGCCGAAGAGTGCCAGAAGACCGTGCTCGGCCAGTCGTGGCTGCGGCGGCTGGCCCAGCCGGAAGGGCCCCGGAGCAAACCGAACGACCTGCGCGCCAACGGCCTCGCGCCGTCCTGGGACAACGACGGCCAGCTGGTGCCGCGGCTGGACACCTTCGGCAAGTACCACGAGCAGGAGCTGGAAAACTTCCGCTTCGGCTGGCAGCGCGTCACGGGCGCGTACGTCGGCTTCGCGCTCGGCGAGGCGCTGGGCATGGCCGTCGACCGGCTGCGGCTCGACGAGATCGTCACCCAGTTCGGCCCCGACGGCGTCGACGACCTGCCGGTGGCCTTCGACAAGCCGGGCCGCGTCGGCTCGCTGACGCAGCGGCTGCTGTTCTACACCGAGGCCGTGATCCGCAGTCCGCACCGCGAACAGCCGGAATCGCGTGACGTCGAAAAGCTGTTCCCCAGCGTCGTGCGCGGCTCGCTGATGCGCTGGCTGCACACGCAGGGCGCGCCCCACGAGGAAACCGACGGCTGGCTGGTGAAGGTGGCGGACCTGCACGTCCGCCGCACGGCCGAGGACACCGAGCTGAACGCGTACCACGCGCTGGCCACCGGATCGCCGTCCGCGGTGCCGATGTCGGGCCCGGCGGCGCTGATCGCCGCGCTGCCCGCGGTGCTCACGGTGGCCGGCCCGGGAACCGGCTTCAGCGGCGGCGTCCGGCAGGCCGTGCGCGACCTCGTCGGCGTCACGCACCCGCACGAAGACGACCTCACCGTGGCGACGTACTTGGCTTGGCTGTTCGAGTCGGCGCTGACGAAGGAGGCGTTCAGCTACCCCGTCTGGAACCTCTCGCGCGAGATCCTGACCGACCACAACACCACGTTCGTCAACGGGCCGGAGTGGGCGCCGGTGAAGGCGATGGTCGCGGAGTCGGTGCCGTTCTTCGGCGAGCACGGCCTCCCGGACCTGCGGATGCCCGAGCTGATCGGCGACGGCCAGGGCACGCTTTCGGTGCTCGGCCGCGCCTTCGCCGCATTGTCCGGCTTCGAGAACTACCCGGAGCAGGCGCTGCTGCGCGCGGTCAACCACTCCGGCCGCAGCGCGCTGACCGGCGCGATCGCCGGCGCACTGCTCGGCGCCCGCGCCGGGGTGCCCGGCCTGCCGCAGAAGTGGATCGACCAGCTGGAGCTGCGGCACCTGATCGAGCAGATCTCGTCCGACGCGCTGTGGCACTTCGACCGCGATTCGGCGCTGAGCCGGCTCGGCGACCAGTGGGCACAGCGGTATCCGCGGCACTGACCGGTCCGGGAATTCCGTGGTCCCCGAGACGCGGGCCGTGGCACTGAGCAAGATGGGCGGCATGGAGGCACACCGGCTGCGCGGCAGCCTGCTCGCCGGGGCGATCGGCGACGCGCTCGGCGCGGGCACGGAATTCGACTCGATGGACCGGATCCGGGAGATCGCCGGGCCGGCCGGGATCACCGGTTACCTCCCCGCGTACGGCGGCGAAGGACGCTTCACCGACGACACGCAGATGACGTTGTTCACGCTCGAAGCCCTGGTCCGCGCCCATTCGCAGCGGCGCCGGACCGGGACCGGCGACGTCGTGCACTCGTTGCAGATGGCGTACCAGCGGTGGCTGCACACGCAGGGCGTGCCGTGGGAGCGGGCGCGCGGGCCGCAGTCGGCGACCGCCGCGCCGGACGGCCGGCTGATCACGCACGGCGAGCTGTTCAGCCGTCGCGCGCCGGGGCTGACCTGCTTCGGCGAGCTGGAGGCGTACGGCCGGTCCGGGATCCGCGGCGGCGTCGAGCGGCCGGTGAACAACTCCAAGGGCTGCGGCGGCGTCATGCGCGTCGCGCCCATCGCGTTGTGGTCCGACGACCTGGCGGAGGTGTTCGGACTCGCGGCCGAGGCCGCGGCGCTGACCCACGGTCACCCAAGCGGGTATTTGTCGGCCGGTGCTTTCGCGGTGGTGATGCACGAACTGCTGATCGGCAAGCCCCTGCACGACGCCGTCTCGACCGCGCGCGGCGAGCTGGCGCGCCACCCCGGCCACGAGGAGACCGACGCCGCGCTGGAGCAGGCGCTGGCGGCGCCGGGACCGTCGACGCCGGAACGACTGGGGACTTTAGGGCAGGGCAACGTCGGGGAAACGGCGCTCTCGATGTCCGTGTACGTGGCCTTGACCACCGAAGACGCCGAATCCGCGCTGCTCGCGGCGGTGAACCACGGTGGCGACAGCGATTCCACCGGCTCGATCTGCGGCAACCTCGTCGGCGCGATGTACGGCGAGGACGCGCTTCCGGCCCGCTGGCTGAACCAGCTGGAGCTGCGCGACGTGATCACAGAGCTGGCCGACGACGCCGTCGCCGAGCTCGGGCCGGACGCGCCGGACGACGACCGATGGTCCAGGCTTTACCCGGTCGACTAAATTCTTCCGGGTCATCAAGGGGATGGGGAGGAACCGAGGTGCGCTACCGGGTCGAAGCGGCGGAACGCCCGGACGGGCTGTACGCGACGCTGGAGGGGCGAACGTTCGCGGCCGAGCGGTCGACCACCGACGGCACGCTGCTGCTTTCGCTGCTGCCGGACGACGAGGACACACCCGAAGGCTTCGACCGGGAGCACGAAGGCCGTCCGGCCCGGGTGGTCCTCGCGAGCGAGGTCCCGGCGACGTTCACGCTCCAGTCGTACTGCGAGTACGACAACGAGCTGTTCGAGGTCGCCCCTGGTGAGCAGACCGAGCTGACCTTGCGGTGGACGCAGCACGATCCCGTGCGCGCCGCCCAGCTCGGCCTCACCGATTTCTCGGTGACGGTCCCCGCGAAGCAGCTCACGGGGCTCTGGCAGACCCGCCGGGACTACCGCACCGAGGCGCACGAGGAGACCGACGGCGACCAGAGCAAGCTGCTGCGCGCCATCGGCCGCACGCTGCGCGCCGTGCCCGGCGGCTGGACGCGGGTCGGCGCCCAGTTCCGGCAGATCGGGGACTACTCGGAGCTGGAGGTCCGCGCCATCGGCGACGAGAACGGGCCGGTGTCCGTGTCGCTGCCCGCGCCGCCGCAGCTGACCACGCTGTTCGCCCAGCTGCGCGCCGCGATGTACCAGCCGGAGAGCGGCACCTGGTTCCAGGGCACGTTCACGCTGGACACCGAGGCGCAGTTCGATTTCGACTTCGACGCCGACGCCGAACCCGTGTGGCGCCTCCCGCCGCACGACAACGGCCGTCCGAACTCCCAGTCGTACGCGCTGGAGCTGGCGAACTTCGCGCGCTCGCCGAAGCAGCTTCCCGAGTGGCTGGCCGCGAAGGCCGAGACGCCGCTCGACATCGCCTTCCGCCAGGCCCGGGTGGTCGATGCCCACAACGAGGGCGAACGGCCCGTGGTCAACCGCCCGCCGGTGCCGCCGGACCAGGTCCGCGGGGTGCTCGACTACCTGTTCCGCGCGCCCGTCGCGATGCATCGCCCGGCGCCGCAGCCGGACATCTTCGCGCCCGGCGGGCCGCCGGACGTGCCACAGGCCTTCCACACCGACGGCGCCTGGATCTGGCCCGCCGCCGTCCCGCACTACCTGCGGAAGTACGGCGTGCCACCGGAACCCGAGCTGGTGGAGCACATCCGCGCGGCCGGGTTCCGGCCGCCGATGGTGCGTGAGCTGGTGCGGGCCACGGCGGAGGCCGACGTGCTCGGCCAGCCGCGGCCGAAGCGCTCCGAAGCCGACCTTCCCGACGACACGGCGCTGGCCCGCGTCGCGCGCGAAGGAGACCCAGGCCGTCCGCTGCGGGCCGCCGAGACGCTCGCGCTGCTTCAGCAACGGCTGGTGGAGCACGGCGTGCCCGCCTCCGCCTATCGCATCGGCGCGAACGAGGTGCCGGTCGACGATGTCTGGACGCTGCGCCGCGCCGACAACGGCTGGGAGATCTCGCGCCCGCCGTCGACGGAGCCGGTTGCGTTCCCGAACCTGGCCGACGCCGCGCGGTACCTGCTCGGCACGCTGCTGATGCTGCCGCCGCGCGCGCCCGACGAGTCCGACCAGCCGGCGGACTGGCCGATCCTCCCGCAGCGCGGCGAGCCGCCGTTGAGCTTCTACCGCGGCAAGCGGCTGATCGTGCTGCCCGCGGGCGTCACCGTGCAGCGCTACGGCAACGAGACGGGCAACCTCGTGCACTCGGCGTCCGCGCGGTTCGAGGAGACCTCGCTGACTCCCGCGCGGGAGCGGGAACACCAGCAGTACCGGGTGCAGCGGGCGCTGCGGGTGCTCACCGGCGTGACCGCGCCGTGGGGCCCGATGCCCGGCGGCGCCGTCGCGTACCTGCTGCCGCGCCCGATCGCGCAGCACGTGGAGGCCGGGGCGCTATCCCGCGTGTGAACCGCGCGCGGTGACGAGGACTGCGGGCGACCACCAGTAGTCGGCGAGTGGTTCGACGGTGACGTCAGTGAAGCCGGCGGCGGTGAGCTGCGCCGACCAGCCCGCGGCCGGCTGCTCCCAGTTCGTGCGCTGCGCACCGGCGGCGACGCCGAGCAGCACGGGCATGAGAAACCCTTGTGCGACAAGGGAAGCCTCTTCGCCGTACTCCGCGATGCCGCGTTCGTACCGCGCGGCCAGCGACCGGAGGTGCTCCGGCGAACCCTCGGTCAGGTCCGGGACGTCGAACTCCGCCAGCAACAGCGTTCCGGTGCGGGGGCGCAGCGTGCGAAGGACTTCCTCGCGGTCGGCCGGCGGAATGGACTGGAGCGCGAACGTCGACTGCACAAGGTTCCACGTGGAACCGTGCGCGGCCAGGAAGTCCTGCGCGGTCGACTCGAACCGGTTGCCGCCGGGAACGTCCACAGCGGACAGCAGCCCGGCCGACGGCTCCACCAAGTCGACCCGTGACGGCCGGAACGACGCTTGGGCCAGCGCCGGGACGACGGCCAACCCGTCGCCACAACCCAAGTCCAGCAAGGATTCCGGGCGCAGCCGGTCGTACCGCGCGGCCAGCTCGGCGCTCAGCCGGCGGTACAGCCCGACGTTGCCGCCGCCGCGGATGAACGTGGTGAAGGCGCGCGGCTGGTCGTACACCGGGCCGGAGCCGTCCGTGGCGAGATAGGCGGAAAGCTCGGCACCGAGCGAGGAATCGGCGCTGGCGGCCAGTGTCGCGGCCCGGGCGGCGTCCCCGGCTCGGTAGGCGGCCAGCGCGTCGGCGAGAAAGTCGGTCACCTCGCTGTGTTTAGCAGGCCAGGGTTCAAAACGGCACCCACAACGTCACCCGCGTGCCGTTGCCGGGCGTCGATTCCACCAGCGACGTGCCGCCGACCTCGGCCAGCCGCGCGGTGATCGACTCGCTGATGCCGAATCCCGCGGGGCGCGTCTCGGTGCTGAACCCGGTGCCGTGGTCACGCGTGATCACGGCGATGCCGCCGTCGCGCTCCTCCACCCGGACCACGACCTTGTCGGTCCCCGCGTGTTTCATCGTGTTGCGCAGCGCCTCGCGCACCGCGTCGCGGATCGCGATCTGCCGGACCTCGGAAAGCGTGTCGTCGTCCAGCTCGGAGATCACCAGCTGCGCGCGCAAGCCGTCACGCGCCATCTCGGCGGCCAGCGCGGCGAGCTTCTCACCCAGCGGCCGCGAGCCCTCCTCGGCGCGTTGCGCGGCGGCCGTCTCGATGGTCTGCCGCAGCTCCATCGCCTGCGCGCGGGCCAGCCGCTGCACCTCGACGAGCCGCTCCCGGGAATCCCCGGCGCCGCCGAGCGAGATGGCCTCCAGCGTCTGCAACACGGTGTCGTGCAGCATCCGGTGCTGCTGCGCGCGCTCGGCGAGCCGCCCGTTGCGGATCCCGTACGCCAGCGCGAGCCGCGTGCCGAGGCCCACCAGGATCAGCCCGCCGATCCCGGTGAACAGGACGCCGAACATCGTCGGGTAAATCGACCAGGCCTGCGTGAAATCGGCCGAGCCGCTGTTGAGCCAGTCCGACAGCAGCCGGACGGGCAGGCTCAGCACCGCCAGCCCGATACCCGCCGGAATGCCGACGGCGAGTGTGAGCAGCGCGATGTCCCCCAGCAGGTGCTTCTCGGCGACCCCTAGCGCGTCGTGGAACACCGCCGAAGGCACGCTCAGGCCGATGACCAGCTGGAACACCACCGTGATGACCAGGTCGACGATCAGCAGCCGCGCCGCCTGGCCGCTGCGGAACGGGGCCCGGCGCAGCATCCAGAACATGCCGAACGCGCTCATCGCCATCGAGCAGAGCGCGACCAGCCCCACCGGCAGCGCGCCCTGCGCACCGTGCGCCACCACGAACGCGCCGAACGCGCCGGGCACCGCGACGATCCGGTAGGCCAGCGGCACCAGCACCACGTACCGCGCGGCCCGCAGCAGCAGGCCGTCGTTGTACCTCGCGTCGACCGGGCCGGCCATGCGTGAGATCCGCTGCAGCGCCCGGACCGGGGTGGGGTCGGCGATCTCGTCGGTGAGCCCGGTGGTCGCGGTCGCCAGCGCGGGCGTGCCGCGTCGCAGCAGGGTCACCAGGAAGCTCGCGGTGCGGCCTTCGGACGTCTGCGCCGCCATCGATCTCCCCAGATCGGGGCGCGCCCCCGACGGCACACCCGGGGCAGCGAGTATTCCCGCTCGCCGGGTATCCATCCAGGGGCCGAACGGGGAAACGGGCGAATTCGCGATCACGAATTCGACTCGTGTTCGCCGGGCGCCGGATCCGGCCACCCCAGGGTGACCGGCCGTGCCCGGAGTGCGAGATCAATCCCCGGCGGTGAGCCCTTCGGAGGCGGCCCAGCGCTTCAGCTCGGCCACGGCCTCGTCGTGGTCCAACGGGCCGCGGTCGAGGCGCAGCTCCTTGAGGAACTTCCACGCGCGGCCGACGTCCGGGCCCGGTTTGAGGCCGAGCAGCCGCATGATCTCGTTGCCGTCGAGGTCGGGGCGGACCCGGTCCAGGTCCTCCTGCTCCTTCAGCCGCGCGATCCGCACCTCGAGGTCGTCGTACGTCGCCTGCAGCGCGGCCGCCTTCTTGCGGTTGCGCGTGGTCGAGTCGGCGCGCACCAGCTTGTGCAGCCGCGTCAGCAGATCGCCGGCGTCGGTGACGTAACGGCGCACGGCCGAATCGGTCCACTCGCCGTTCGCGTAGCCGTGGAACCGCAGGTGCAGGAACACGAGCTGGGAAACGGCCTCGACGATCTCCTTGGAGTACTTCAGCGCGCGCAAACGCTTGCGGGCCATCCGCGCCCCGACCACCTCGTGGTGGTGAAAGCTCACGCCGCCGCCCGGCTGGAACTCGCGGGTCTCCGGCTTGCCGGCGTCGTGCAGCAGCGCTGCGAGCCGCAGCACCAGGTCCGGCTCCGACTGCGGCTCGTGGGTCCGCTCCAGCTCGATCGCCTGCGCGAGCACGGTGAGCGAGTGCTGGTAGACGTCCTTGTGCTGGTGGTGCTCGTCGATCGTCAGCCGCATGCCGGGCAGCTCGGGCAGCACGTGGTCGGCCAGGCCGGTGTCCACCAGCAGCTCCAGGCCGGGGCGCGGGTCGTCGGCGAGCATCAGCTTCGACAGCTCGGTCTGCACGCGCTCGGCGGTGATCCGGGTGATCTCGTCCGCCATCGACGTCATCGCGTCGACCACCCGCGGTGCGGGGACGAAGCCGAGCTGCGCGGCGAACCGGGCCGCGCGCAGCATCCGCAGCGGGTCGTCGGCGAACGACTCCTGCGGCGTCGCGGGAGTGTCCAGCACCTTCAGCCGCAACGCGTCGAGGCCGCCGTGCGGGTCGATGAACGTCTTGGCCGCCAGGTCGATCGCCATCGCGTTGACGGTGAAATCGCGCCGGAGCAGGTCGCCTTCGATGCTGTCGCCGAAGGTGACCTGGGGATTGCGGCCCACCCGGTCGTAGCTGTCGGCGCGGAACGTGGTGATCTCGAGCGTCATGCCCTTTTTCGTCACCCCGACGGTGCCGAAGGCGATGCCGACGTCCCACACCGCGTCGCCCCACTCGCTGACGATCTGCAGCACGCGGTCGGGCCGCGCGTCGGTGGTGAAGTCGAGGTCGGCCGAGAGCCGGCCGAGCATCGCGTCACGCACGCTGCCGCCGACCAGGTACAGCCGGTGGCCGGCGCGGGCGAACCGCTCCGCCAGCTCATCGGCCAAAGGCGACACACGCATCAGTTCCGTCACCGCGTTCTGCTGGGCGACCAGGTTGTTCACTTCGATCCCACCACGGAAGTGGCGCCACTACTACGGGCACCGTCGGACACGGACACGGAGAGCCAGCGTACCTGGGCAACCGTTTGCTCTAGCATCGCAGCATGCCTGGATCTGCCGGCCGCGCCGGAGCGCCCAAGCCGCGGAGGCGGCGCAGGCGCCAGCGCGGCAGGCGGCTGACCACCGTGGACGAGACCTCGGCCGGCGGGCTGGTCGTCGACCCGGCCCGTGAGCATGCCGCGCTGATCGGGCGGCTCGACCGGCACGGCAAACTGCTCTGGTCGTTGCCGAAGGGCCACATCGAGGACGGTGAGACGGTGGAACAGACCGCGATGCGCGAGGTGCAGGAGGAAACGGGCATCTCGGCGCGGGTGCTGCGCCCGCTGGGCACCATCGACTACTGGTTCGTGGCCGAACGACGCCGGGTGCACAAGACCGTGCACCACTTCCTGCTCGAGTCGACGGGCGGCGAGCTCTCCGACGAGGACGTCGAAGTCACCGAGGTCGCCTGGGTCCCGCTGGCCGAGCTGGAGCACACTCTCGCCTATTCGGACGAGCGCAAGCTGGTCCGCAAGGCCAAAGAACTTTTCGCGCACGACGACCGCGCCTGAGAGGGAGCACCCGAGTGAAGCGGCCGGCCGCCTTCTTCCTGTCCCTGCTGTTCTTCGCAGTGGCCGCCCTGATCGGCGCGCCCGCGCAGGCCCAGGACGAGCCGAGCCCGGAGCCCCCGCGGCTGCGGATCGACCTCGCCCAGCTGAGCCCCCGCGTCGTCACCGGTGCCTCGACGACGCTTTCGGTCTCCGGCACCGTGACCAACATCGGCGACCGCCGGATCGCGCGCCCGCAGGCGCGGCTGCAGGTCGGCGAGCGGCTGACCAACGACCGCGCGATATCGGGCGTGCTGGCGGGCGAGCCGATCCAGGACACCCCGCTGACGGACTTCAACACGCTCACCGATTCGCTCGAGCCGGGCCAGAGCGCGCGTTTCGACATCCAGGTCCCGCTCACCGGCAAGAGCGCGCTGAACCGGCCCGGCGTGTACCCGATGCTGGTGAACGTCAACGGCACGCCCGAGTTCGGCGGCACCGCTCGGCTCGCCGCCGTCAGCGTGCTGATGCCGGTGCTCTCGGCGCCGGGCGGGAAGTCCGGGAACTCGCTGCCGCCGCCGTCCAAGCACGCGAACGTCAGCGTCCTCTGGCCGATCACCGACAGCTCCCCGCACGTGCTCTCGACGCCGTACGGCGGCCGGCTGACGCTGTCGGACGACACGCTGGAGAACGAGCTGAAGCCGAACGGGCGGCTGTACTCCCTGGTCTCCGCCGCGCGGGCGGCGCAGGAGAACAACCCCCACGTCCGCGAATCGCTGTGCTTCGCGCTCGACCCCGACCTGCTGCGGACCGTCGACGCGATGACCCGCGGCTACCTCGTCGGCGGCGCGCAGGGCCAGAACGCCGCCGCGGCGAGTGACTGGCTGTCGTCGCTTCGCGCGCTGGTCAAGGACCGCTGCGTGGTCACCATGCCGTTCGCCGACGCCGACCTCACCACGCTGGGCCAGGTGCACTCCGCCACCGGGACCGACCCCAACCTGCTCCAGTCCGCGCTGGGCGGCGCCGCGACGATCCGGCAGCTGCTCGGCGTCCAGCCGCAGGAAGGCGTGCTGTGGCCGGACGGGACGCCGGACGGGCAGGCGCTCACCGCGATCGCCGGCGCCGGGTTCGGCACGGTGCTCACGGACGGCTCGAAGCTCCAGTCCAAGACGCCGGTCACCGGCGCCGTCACCCTGTCCACGGGCGGGCTGCGCGCCCAGCCGATCGACGGGCTGATCGCGAGCGCGATGACCGGCGCCCCGCCGAACCCGCAGGCCCCGACCACCGTCGGCGCGGCCTCCCAGCCCGCGATCTCCGGGCAGAACGGCCTGGCCGCCATCGCGTACGAAGCGGGCCTGGGCCGAGCGGACGCGAAGCAGAACGCGCGGCTGCTGGTCGCGCCGCCGCGCCGCTGGGCCGCGCCGATGTCCGAGCTGACCTCGTTCCTGAACGAGCTCGGCACCTTCTTCGGCGACGGGATGGCCTCCGCCACGCCGCTGACGTCGCAGCTGCAGACCGACCCGACGGGCACCGCTTCGCTGTCGGCCGGCAACCGCGACCAGCCCGCCGGGACCGGCGACTCGGCCACGCTTTCGACCCTCGACACGCAGGCCTCCGGGCTGCTGTCGGCCATGCGGATGGACACCACCCGGCGGGTGCAGCCCGACACCATCGTCGCGCCGGTGCGTGACGCGATCGTGCGCGGCGCGTCCACGGCGTGGCAGTCGGCCGCGCCCGGCGCCGCGGTGGCGAACGCGAACGCCGAACTCGGCGCGATCGCCAACCAGGTGACCGTGGAGCAGCCGAAGCAGACGATCGCGCTGGCCTCGGGCTCGTCGCCGCTGCCGGTGTTCGTGAGCAACGACCTGCCGGTCGGCATCGAGGCGCAGGTCGCGCTGAAGAACAACGTCGGCATCCGCCCGCTGGCCGCGCAGAACCTGTTCTTCCCGGCCGGGGGCAGCAAGAACGAGTACCTGCAGATCGAGGCCCTGCGCGCCGGCCTGCTCAGCGTCGATGTGTCGTTGAACACCCCCGCGGGCACCTCGCTCGGCACGACCGCGCGGTTCGAGCTGACCTCGACCGAGTACGGCCCGATCACGATCATCTTCACCGTCGTGGCCGGGTGCGCGCTGCTCCTGCTGGCGTCGCGCCGCATCTACCGGCGGATCAAGGAGAGCCGCCAGGCGCGCTGAGTTTTCCGGCCTTGTCCTCGGGGGACCGAGTGTTCGGCCCGTTCGGCGATTACCCTGGGTCGACCGCTGCCACAATGGCAGGGACCCCGAGTACCGAGGATTGGGCACGCGTTGGACAAAGAGCCGGGCTTACCACCCGAGCGTGCGAGCCGTCCTCGGCGCGAAGGTGCGCCACCGCGGCGTGACGAGCGGGGTGAACCGCCGAGCCGCCGTCGCCAGCCGCCGCCACAGGGCCAGCCGCCGCCGGAGCGCAGGCAGCCGCCGCCCGCGAACGGCCGGACGCGGCGGATGCCCGTGCCCGACGAGCGGCCGGGGCGCCGGGTCCCGCCGCCGCCACCACCCCAAGGCCGCCAGGGCGCGCCGCCGCGCAAGCCGGCCGGACCGCCGCCCACCCGTCGTCAACAAGTGCCACCGCCGCCCCCGCCTCCGCAGGGGCGGCCGCCGTTGCCGCAACCGTCCGGGCCGATGCCTTCGGGGCCGATGCCTTCGGGTCCGCTGCCGCAGCCGTCGGGTCCACAGTCTTCGGGCGCGATGCCGCAGCAGGCGCCGTCTTCGGGGCCGCCGTCCGGACCGCAGCAGATCCCCCCTGGCCCGCCGCACCGCGGCCGCGGCCCACGCCCGGGCACGCCGATCCGGCCGTGGCAGGAGGAGGCCCGCCGCGACCCGGAGGCGACGCGGTTCATCCCGCGCACCGCCGGCGTCCCGATGGCCGCGTCTCGCTGGCCGACCGCCGACCCGGACGTGCTGCGCCCGTACGACGCGCTGGCCACGCAGGTCATGCCGCGGATCCGGGACGCGCCGCTGGTGCGCCCGGCCGAGCCGACCTCGACCGGCGAACAGCCGGTCACCCCGAAGGCGCCTTCGCTCGCGAAGGCGAGCGGGCGGATGGCGATCGCTTCGCTGATCAGCCGCATCACCGGCTTCCTGTGGAAGCTGCTGCTGGTGGCGGCGATCGGCGCGGGCATCTCGAACGACTCGTTCAACGTCGCGAACACGATGCCGAACATCATCTTCGAGCTGCTCATGGGCGGCGTGCTCGCCAGCGTGGTGGTGCCGCTGCTGGTCCGCTCGCAGGACGACGAAGACGGCGGCCAGGCCTACACCCAGCGGCTGCTCACGGTCGCGATCACGCTGCTGCTGATCGGCACCGTCGTCGCGGTGATCGCCGCGCCCGCGTTCACCTCGCTGTACGTCGACTCCTCCGGCAAGGCCAGCCCGCAGCTGACCACGGCGTTCGCCTACCTGCTGCTGCCGGAGATCTTCTTCTACGGGGTGTTCGCGCTGCTTTCGGCGATCCTGAACGCGAAGCAGATCTTCGGCCCCACCGCGTGGGCGCCGGTGGTCAACAACATGGTGGTCATCTTCACGATCCTGGTCGTGTGGATCATGCCCGGCTCGATCGACGAGGCCCACCCTTCGATCACCGATCCGAAGGTGCTCACGCTGGGCCTCGGCGTGACCGCCGGCATCGTCGCGCAGGCGTTCATGCTGGTCCCGCCGCTGCTGCGGTCCGGCTTCCGGCCGAAGTGGCTCTGGGGCATCGACCGGCGGATGAAGGAGTTCGGCGGGCTGGCGCTGTGGATCGTCGGCTACGTGGCGGTGAGCCAGGTCGGCTACACGGTCACCACCCGGGTGCTGACCAAGGGCACGCCCGGCGGCGTGACCGCGTACAGCAACGCGTGGCTGCTGTTCCAGCTGCCCTACGGCGTCATCGGCGTCTCGCTGCTCACGGCGATCATGCCGCGGATGAGCCGCGCGGCCGCCGACGGCGACACCAGGAAGCTGATCGGCGACCTGTCCTACGCGTCGCGGATCTCCACGGTGATGCTGGTGCCGATCTCGGCGGTGATGACCATCGTCGGCTCGTCGATCGGCGTCGCGCTGTTCACCTTCGGCAAGGGCTCGCTGGAGAGCGCGGAGCGGCTCGGCGAGGCGCTGGCCATCTCGGCGTTCGCGCTGCTGCCGTACGCGCTGGTGATGCTGCAGATGCGCGTGTTCTACGCGATGAAGGACGCGCGCACGCCCACGCTGATCATGATCGTGATGACGCTGGTCAAGGTGCCGCTGCTGTACCTGTGCCCGGTCGTGCTGTCCCCGGACAACATCGTGCTGGGCGTGATGATGGTGAACGCGCTGACGTTCGTGGTCGGCGCGGTCCTCGGCCAGGTGTGGCTGTGGGTGACGCTGGGCAACCTGCGGAGCAAGCGGGTGATCGGGGTGATCCTGTTCACGGTCGTCGCGAGCGTGCTCGGCGTGGCCGCGGCGTGGCTCGTGGGGCAGATCGTGCCCGACTCGCTGGGCGTGACTTTGCACGCCTGGGTCAAGCTGCTGTTGCAGGGGATCGTCGGCATCGGCGTCTCGTTCGGCGTGCTCATGGCGCTGAAGGTCGAGGAGCTGGTGCCCGCCTCGTCCAGAATCACCCGTTTGATCAAGCGCGGGTAACGATTGATTCACGACTCACGACGCTTCCCCCGGAGCTGATCCGGGTACCCTCGATCCGGGAGCGCGACGCGGGAGAGAAGCGGTGGACACGAGACGGAGCGAACAGGCAGGGGAGGCCAGCCGTTCGGGCATACGTGCCCAGGGCGGCTCGCTGGCCCCCGGCCGAGTCGTCGGCGACGGCCGGTACCGCCTGCTCGCGCAGTTCGGGGTGGACGAACGAGCCGCCGCGCACCTGTGGCGGGCACGCGACGGGCAGCTCAAGCGCGACGTCGCGCTGACCCTGCTGGTCGGTGACCCGGCGGACCCGGAGGCCGCGAGGCTGGCCCGGCGGACGCTGGAGCGCGCGGCGCACGCGTCGAAGTTCGGCCACGGCGGCGTCGCCAGGGTCCTCGACGTGCTGAGCCTCGGCAGCGGGGTGACCTCGAGCGAGGGTCTGCTCGGCGTGGTCGTCGCGGAGTGGACCAAGGGCAGTGACCTGGTCGACCTCGTCGCGCAGCGGCCCGTGGCGCCCGCCGCGGCCGCGCGGATGGTGCAGGCGCTCGCCGAAGCGGTGGAGCACGCGCACCAGAACGGCCTGGTCCTCGGCCTCGACCACCCCCAGCGCCTGCGGCTCACGCCGAACGGCGCGTTGAAGCTCGCGTTCCCCGGCCCGCTGCCCGAGGCGACGCTGCGTGACGACGTCAAGGCGCTCGGCGCGGTCCTCTACCTGCTGCTCACCGGGCGTTGGGCGTTGCCGGGCGGGCCGCCCGCGATCCCCGCGGCGCCGCTGACCCCGCAGGGGCTGGTCGTGCCGCCGCGCACGCTGGTGCCCGCGGTGCCCCCGGAGCTGTCCTCGCTGGCCGTCCGCACGATCGAGGACGGCGGCAACGGCGGCATCCGGACCAGCTCGGCGATCCTGCGCGTGCTCGGCCAGGTCGCCGACGAGGAGGAGCGCACCCAGCTGATCAAGGCGGTCGGCGAGGGCGACGAGGCCCCGGCCGACGGCACGCTCTGGACCACGAAGAAGCCGGTGAAGGACGTCGCGCGGCGGCGGAAGCTGGCGTTCGGCGTCACCGTGCTGGTGGTCGCCACCGTGGTGATCCTGGCCTGGGGCGGGCTGATGCTGATCAACCTGTTCCAGGGCGACTCGAAGGCCAGCGGCCCGACGATCAACGTCGCGGCGCCGAGCAGCCAGGGCGCGCCGCCGCCGGCGAACTCGGCCGCGCCCCCGCCGTCCTCGCCGGCCCAGCCGAAGATCGGCGCGGCGGTCGCCCCGAAGTCGGCCGGCGTCTACAACCCGGAAGGCTCGGGCGACAACTCGGGACGAGCGAAGAACACCATCGACGGCGATCCCGGCACGACCTGGCGCACCGACCAGTACCAGCAGCAGCTGCCGGTGCTGAAGTCCGGCGTCGGCATCGTGGTCTCGTTCGACAACCCGGTGAACCTGGCCCAGGTGAAGATCACCGCCGACAGCCCGGGCACCAAGGTCGAAATCCGGTCCGCGGACAGCAAGAACCCGAAGCTCGACGCCACCAAGGTGGTCGGCTCCGGCGATCTGAACGGGACCGACACCACCATCAGCCTCCAGCAGCCGACGCAGAGCCAGTACTTCATCGTCTGGATCACCCAGCTGGGTGACGACAGCGGCGGCGGCTTCATCAGCGAGATCGGGGAACTGAGCTTCCTGCCTGCGGGGTGACGCTCCTTACCCACTCAGTAGGCTCTCCCGGGTGACGGCTGCAGCTCCCACGGATGCTGATCTCATAGCGGCGCACGCCGCCGGGGATCCGCATGCGTTCAGTGAACTGGTCCGGCGACATCGGGACCGCCTCTGGGCGGTCGCGCTGCGGACACTGCGGGATCCGGAGGAGGCCGCGGACGCGCTGCAGGAGGCGTTCATCTCGGCCTTCCGCGCGGCAGGCAACTTCCGCGCCGAGTCCCAGGTGACCACCTGGCTGCACCGGATCGTCGTCAACGCCTGCCTCGACCGCATCCGGCGGCGGCAGGCCCGGCCCACCGTCCCGCTGCCCGAAACCGGCTTCAACGAGCCGGCGTCGCCGCGCGACTCGATGGCGGAGAAGGAGACGAGCCTGCTCGTCCGCGCGGCGCTGGACCAGCTGCCCGAGGACCAGCGCGCGCCGATCCTGCTCGTCGACGTCGAGGGTTATTCGGTGGCCGAGACGGCGAAGATGCTCGGCATCGCCGAGGGCACCGTGAAGAGCCGATGTGCCAGAGGGCGCGGGAAACTCGCGAAGGTTCTCGGGCATCTGCGGAACCCCGATGCGCACGGAGGCGTCCCAACTAACGAAAGCAAACGCAAGCGCGCCACTTCGGAGGGGTCCCGGAGTGCCGGGCGGGCCAACGGCTCGCCGGGGAACGGGGAGGGACGATGACGGACGAAAGTCGGGGGGTCGGCGGAGCCGCCGGCCCGCCCTGGTCTGTCGACCTGCTCGCCGACCTCCACGCGGGCGTGCTGGACGACCACGAGGCCGCCGAGCTGTGGCCCCGGGTGAACGAAGACCCCGAAGCGCTCGCCGTCATCGAGGCCCTGGAGGCCACGACAGCCGACCTGGCGTCGCTCACGCTGGAGCCCGTACCGCCGATGCCCGCCGAGTACGCGGCGCGGCTGGACGCGGCGCTGGCGGCGGAGGCCTCGACCCGGCAGGCCGCCTCGTTTCCCGGGCCCGCGCCGATCCCGGCACCGGCACCGGCAGCTCCGACGGCCGGCGGCGCGCCCGTGGTGGACCTCGCGGCCGCACGGCGGAAGCGCAACCGGCGGCTCGGGTGGGGCGCCGGGGCGCTGACCTCGGCCGCCGCGGCGATCGTCGTCGTGGCCGTCACCGTGCCCGGCTCGTCGCAGGAAACCGGGACGCCCGGGGTGGCGGCACCCGCGCCGTCCGGACCGTCGGTCAGCGGCGACGGCAGCGGTGCCGAAGCCTTGCTGGGCGGCGCCATGGGCGTCCGCGACTTCGGCCCCCTCCAGGACGAGCAGCGGCTCGACGCGTGCGTCACCGCGGCCGGGCTGGACGCGAACGTGCGCCCGGCGGGCGTCCGGCCGGTGAACGTCGGCGGCAAGGCGGGCGTGCTCGTCATCTACACCACGGGCAAGATCGCGCAGTACCGGATCGTGGCCTTCGGCGCCGACTGCGGCCCGGGTAACCCCGACAAGCTGTTCGACAAGATCGTCGGGAAGAAATAGCCGCTGGTCGGGGCTGGTAATGCTTCGGTAAGTAGTGGGCGTCACCGTCGGGAACACCGCCACCTACGATCGTGTTGAGCCTGATGCACAGGTCACTACGAGCGGAGGTCCACGGGTGGCTGCCGAGGAAATCAGGAACGTGATCGTGGTCGGATCCGGTCCTGCCGGTTACACCGCCGCGGTCTACGCGGCACGCGCACAGCTCGAGCCGCTGGTGTTCGAGGGCACCCAGTTCGGCGGTGCGCTGATGACCACCACGGAGGTCGAGAACTTCCCCGGCTTCCGCGACGGCATCCAGGGGCCGGACCTGATGGAGGAGATGCGCAAGCAGGCCGAGCGTTTCGGCGCCGAGCTGCGCGCGGAGGACGTCGAGTCGCTGGAGCTGACGGGCGAGGTCAAATACGTCGTCGCGAACGGCAAGCGCTACGCGGCCCGCGCGGTGATCCTCGCCATGGGCGCGGCCGCGCGCTACCTCAACGTGCCGGGCGAGCAGGACCTGCTCGGCCGCGGGGTGTCGGCCTGTGCGACGTGTGACGGCTTCTTCTTCCGCGACCACGACATCGCCGTGGCCGGCGGCGGCGACTCCGCGATGGAGGAGGCGACCTTCCTGACGAAGTTCGCCAAGTCCGTCACGATCGTGCACCGCCGGGACGAGTTCCGGGCGTCGAAGATCATGCTCGAGCGCGCCCGCGCGAACGAGAAGATCAAGTGGCAGCTGAACTCCCAGATCACCGGCGTCGAGGGCGAGGGGAAGGTCCAGGGCCTCAAGGTCAAGGACACCGCGACCGGCGACGAGCGGACGCTGGACGTGACCGGCTTTTTCGTCGCGATCGGCCACGACCCGCGCAGCGCGCTGGTGAAGGGCCAGGTCGACGTCGACGAGGACGGCTACGTCGTCACGCAGGGGCGCACGTCTTACACCAACGTGCCCGGCGTGTTCGCGGCCGGCGACCTGGTGGACCGCACCTACCGGCAGGCCGTCACGGCGGCCGGCTCCGGCTGCAGCGCCGCGATCGACGCGGAACGATGGCTGGCCGAGCACGGCGACGCCGAAGCCCACGAGGCCCCTGAACTGGTCGGCGGCGGCTACGGCCCCGGCGCCCACTGACCTTTCCCACCGACTCGAAGGAGAAGCCCGATGACCAACACCGTGAAGGTGACGGACAAGTCGTTCGTCGACGACGTGCTGACCAGCGACAAGCCGGTTCTGGTGGACTTCTGGGCCACCTGGTGCGGCCCGTGCAAGATGGTCGCCCCGGTGCTCGAGGAGATCGCGGCCGAGAACGGCGAGAAGATCACCGTCGCCAAGCTCGACATCGACGAGAACCCGAACACGGCGCGTGACTACCAGGTGATGTCGATCCCGACGCTGATCCTGTTCCAGGGCGGCAAGCCGGTGAAGCAGATCGTCGGTGCCAAGCCGAAGGCCGCGCTGCTTTCGGACTTGTCGGACGTCCTCTGACGGAGGGCACGCCGTCCAGTAGCTGAGAACCCGGGCCTGCGGTGATTCACCCGCGGGCCCGGGTTCTCGCACGTTCGGGCAAGCCGCCCGTGGCCATGATCACGCAGGTGCACGGCGTGTCCCCGGACGTGAACCACGTTCGGCGGCTTGCCGCACAGACTGGGCCTGCGCGCTCACCGAGAGTTCACAGGGCACAATAGGTGCCTGGGCTTACCACCCATCCAGGTTTCTGTATCGCATCGAGCTGGTTTCGGTGCCCTAGTGAAGAGCGAGGAGTGCATGCGGGTACTCCGCCGCGGTGACACCGGTCCGGACGTCGCCGAGATCAGGGCGATCTTCGCCGGGATGGAACTGCTCCCTGCGGTCACCGAGACCGAGCAGTACGAGACCTTCGACGTGGCGGTAGAACAGGCGGTGCGGGCCTTCCAGCAGCGGCGTGGGCTGATCACCGACGGCGTGGTGGGCCCCGCGACGTTCCAGGCGCTCAAGGGCGCCAGCTATCACCTGGGCAGCCGTCCGCTGGCGCACATGATCTCCTCGCCCGTGCAGGGTGACGACGTGTTCGCGCTGCAGGAGCGGCTCACCGAGCTGGGCTTCGACGCCGGCCGCCCGGACGGGTACTTCGGCCCGCAGACGGCGCGCGCGCTGATGACGTTCCAGCGCGACATGCGCCTGAACCCGGACGGAATCTGCGGCCCGGCCACGATCCGTGAGCTGCACCGCCTGTCGTCGCCGCGCGCCCGCGGCGGCCGCCCGGTCTTCCTGCGCGAGCAGGAGCAGGTCCGCCGCGCCGGCCCCCGGCTGCGCGGCAAGCGCATCGTGATCGACCCCGGCCACGGCGGCGAAGACCTCGGCGTGGTCGCCGGCGGCCTGCGTGAAGCGGACATCGCGTGGGACCTCGCCCGGCGGCTCGAAGGACGCATGCAGGCAACGGGCATGGAAGCCCTGATCTCCCGCGGCCCGAACCACAGCCCCACGGACTTCGAGCGCGCCCGCTTCGCCAACGACGCCGGCGCGGACCTGTTCCTGTCCCTGCACAACGACGGCAACCCGTCCCCGCGCGCCCAGGGCGTGGCCAGCTTCCACTTCGGCACGGGCAACGGCACCACCTCCACGGTGGGCGAACTGCTGGCGGGCTTCATCCAACGCGAGGTCGCGGCCCGCACCGGCCTGCGCGACTGCCGCACGCACTACAAGACGTGGGAGATCTTCACCCGCACCCGCTGCCCAGCCGTCCGCGTGGAAATCGGCTACCTCACCAACCCGGACGACGCCCGCAACCTGGGCGACCCCGCTTTCCGCGACATCGTCGCCGAAGGCATCCTGATCGCGGTGAAACGCCTGTACCTCCTGGGTGAAGGCGACCAGCCCACCGGCACCTTCACCTTCGCCGACGTCCTGGCCCACGAACTCGCCAAGGCCGAGTAGGGAATCCTTCGGCCACTCGGGCTTGTACCGAGTTTGGCTTTGCCTGGTCGGCTCCCGCTCAACTGGCTTGTGCTCGGTTGGCTTCCGCTGGGTTGGCTTCCGCTGGGTTGGCTTGACCTGACGTGGCTTCCACTCGACTGACCTGTGCGGGATGGCCGCCCAGCTGCGTTGTACTGGGCTGGCCGCCACCCGGCCGACTTGTACTGGGTCGGCCGCCGCTCAGCTGCCTTGTGCTCGGTTGGCCGCCACCCGGCCGACCTGTGCGGGCTGGCCGCCGCTCAGCTGCGTTGTGTTGGGCTGGCCACCACCCGGCCGACTTGTACTGGGCCAGCCGCCGCTCAGCTGCCTTGTGCTGAGCTGGCCGCCGCTCGATTGCTCGCCCGCTCGGCTGACTTGTACTGGCGTGGCTTCCACCCGGTTGCTTCCCGGCCGGTCGGCTGAGGCGACAGCTTCAGCCAACCCCCTGCCCGTTCGCCCGACGCATTGCCTCGGCCCCGCGCACCCCCGGACCCACTCGGCGCCCTCCAACCAGCCCCCGCGCGCCAACGCAGCCCGACCCGACACGTCATGCCAGCTCAGCCTGCCCCCGCACGACGAGTCCGACGATCGCCTGCTCCCGGCAAACCAGAGCAGCCAGCCACCCCTGCCTGCCCAGTCCAGCCGCCCTGTCTGCCCACCCCACCCGGTACCCGGAACGTGCCTCACACCGCCGACCGTTGCAATCCGATCACCTGCGCCGCCGTTCACCCACCACTGAAACCGCCCGTTCACGCATCGCCCGAACCACCGCTACGCACCCTCAAGCTGCCACTAGCCCATCCCCTCGGCAGCCATGCGGCCCTCCACCACGCGATCCGCTCCAGCCGAACCCAGCTCTTCCGTGGATAACTCCCGCCGCCCCTTCACCGCGCCGCGGACCTCCTGCCCACCGCGAACTCCTCGCCACCCCACCCCAACCGTCCCCGAAGCTCCTCAAATCCCCAGCACCCCACTCTCCCGACTCCACCAGTCACCAACCATCACGAACCACCAAGCACCCCAGTCACCCAGCGTCACCACACTCAGCGACTCACCATCCACCACTGACCAACCCCACCCACCCGTCATCCCCAGCCGCACGCCCCCACGCGCGAGCACCCCGCCGGCCCGCCCCCTCACCACCCCAAGCCCCACCACTGAGCAGACAACCCACCTACGCCCCACCAGTCACACCCACCACACCAAAACCGGAGCCCCCACCCCGCTTCCGCCGTCTCAAGCACCGCCACAACCCGTTGCGATCACCGCCCGCCAGACCCACCACACCTTGGGGCAGCCCCCGCCCTCCTCGGGGGGCGTCCCCAGATCCAGTCTAGTCATCCACAGGTTTTCCACGGCCTCTATCAGCAATCTGTGGATAACTCGGGGGTTCTTCCACAGTTGTGCACAGCGTTTGGAATCGGATCTTTCCGGCACGGGGCGGAGTGTTATGGAAGCTGGTCGGGGCGGGTGGAGTGGCGAGTGTCGAAATGGGGGAAGGGGTGGCGACGTCCTTGGTGTGCGGGGAGTGGGAGACGGGAGGAAGCGGGATGGGCGAGACGAAGCTGACTTCGGGTGGAGCCGTGCGGAGGGCTACCGGGTTGAGCTGGGATGAGTGGGGTGAGGAACTTGACGCTTGGAGGGCGCTCGGGCGGAGCCATGGCGAGATCGTGAGATGGCTCATGGCCGAGAGTGGTGTCGGTAGCTGGTGGGCGCAGACAGTGACTGTCGAGTACTAGCGGGCGCGAGGGCTGCGGGCGGCCGGAAGTGGACGCGACGGGCTCTACACCGTGAGCGCCAGCAAGACGGTTGGCGCACCCGTGGAAGAGCTGTTCCGGGTCGTCACGGATGCCGGGATGCGTGAACGATGGCTGCCGGACGGTCTGCTCGCCGAACGGACCGCGCGACCTCGCCGTTCGGCCCGGTTCGATTGGGGCGACGGCACCACCCGAGTCAACTTCGGATTTGTCGATAAAGGGACACGATCTCAGGTTGCGCTCGCCCACGAACGCCTTCCTGATCAGGAGACGGCCGACAAGACCAAGCGGTACTGGCGGGACCGCCTCACCCGGCTCAAGCAGCTGCTCGAAGGCTGAGGGTCAAGCTCGCCCGAGGCTCGGCTCGGCCGTCGTGATCGTCACCTGGCCGAGTAGCCGCTCCAGCGCCGCTTCGACGTCTTCCTTCCAGCTGATCGCCGAGCGCAGCTCGAGGCGCAGCCGCGGCCACTTCGAGTGGGGGCGGACCGTCTTGAAGCCCACGCTCTGCAGGAACGCCGCCGGCAGCACGCACGTGTGCTGCTCCATCGGGTCGCCTTCGTCCGGGTTCGCGTCGCCGAAAGCCTCGATGGCGCGGACGCCGCGTTTGGTCAGGTCCTTCGCGACCGCTTGGACCAGCATCCGGCCGAGGCCGCCGCCGCGGAATTCCGGGAGGACCTGGAACGCCGTGAGCAGCACGGCGTCGGCGCTGGGGGGCGAGGTGGGGAAGGCCAGCGAGCGCGGGACGGCGTTCGGCGGCGCGTACAGCACGAACCCGACCGGCAGCGTGTCGCTGTAGACGATGCGGCCGCAGGAGCCCCACTCCAGCAGCACGCTGGAGACCCAGGCCTCCTTCTCGACCTCCGTGGAGCCGAACTCCTCGGCCTGCGCCTTCAGATGCGGCGCCAGCTCCCAGTACACGCACCGACGGCAGCTCTTGGGCAGGTGCTCCAGGTTGTCCAGGGTGACGCCCACGACGCGACGCGACACCTGAAACCTCCTGAAAGCCTCACCCGACAACTCACCACCGGCCTCTTCGCCCGCGCGAGCGCAGGCAGTACCGGAAGAGCCACACCGAGGATAAGCCGATGTGACGAGCGCCGGAAGAGCGGGGACCGCGAAGAGGCCGCGGTTACACTCGATGGATCTACCAGCAGGTACCACCGAGCCCTCCAGGTTGCCGTCGATGACCGAGAACCGCCCTGTCAAGCCGCAAGCCGGCCGCCACAACCTCGACCCGCACCTCGACCGGTACGCCGCGCGCACCGCGGGGATGACCGCTTCGGAGATCCGAGCGCTCTTCGCGGTGGCCAGCCGTCCCGAGGTGGTTTCCCTGGCCGGGGGGATGCCGAACCTCGCGGCGCTTCCCCTGGACACGCTGTCGGCGCAGGTCGGCGAGATCATCGCCGAAGAGGGGCTCGTCGCGCTCCAGTACGGCTCCGCGCACGGCGTGCCGGCGTTGCGGGACCAGATCTGCGAAGTGATGGCGCTCGAGGGCATCAAGGCGCACCCGGACGACGTCGTCGTCACCGTCGGCTCCCAGATGGGCCTGGACATGGTGACGCGCCTGTTCTGCGACCCGGGTGACATCGTGATCGCGGAAGGCCCGTCGTACGTCGGCGCGCTCGGCTCGTTCTCCGCCTACCAGGCGAAGGTCGTGCACGTCGCGATGGACGATCAGGGGCTCGTGCCCGAGGGGCTGAGGGAGGCGCTGAAGCAGGCTGAGAAGGCCGGCCAGCGGGTCAAATTCCTTTACACCATCCCGAATTTCCACAATCCCGCCGGCGTCACGCTCGCAGTGGAGCGGCGCGCGGAGATCGTGGAGATCTGCCGCGAGTACGGCGTGCTGATCGTCGAGGACAACCCGTACGGCCTGCTCGGCTTCGACGGCCAGACCTACCCGGCGCTGCGCTCGATCGACCCCGACAACGTCGTGTACCTCGGTTCGTTCTCGAAGACGTTCGCCTCCGGCCTGCGCGTCGGCTGGGTGCTCGCGCCGCACGCGGTGCGCGAAAAGCTCGTGCTGGCAGCGGAATCCGCGACGCTGTGCCCGCCGACGTTCAACCAGATGATCGTCTCGCGCTACCTCGCGACGCACGATTGGAAGGGCCAGATCAAGAAATTCCGGGAGAACTACCGCGAGCGGCGCGACGCGATGCTGTCCGCGCTGAACCAGCACTTGCCCCCCGGCTGCTCCTGGACGAACCCCGACGGCGGCTTCTACGTGTGGGTCACGGTGCCGGAAGGCGTTGACACCAAAGCAATGTTGCCCCGCGCGGTCACCGCGCGCGTGGCGTACGCGTCCGGCACCGGCTTCTACGCGGACGGCTTCGGCTCACGCCAGATGCGACTGTCCTACTGCTACCCGACGCCGGAGCGCATCCGCGAGGGCGTGCGGCGGCTCGCCGCGGTGCTGGAGTCCGAAATGGACCTCGGCCGCACCTTCGGTAGCGTGAAGGCGCGCACCATCCCGGGGTCAGAAACCCCGTCTCCGGACACGGTCTGACCGACCGCTGCTCCACCCACAGCTAAGGAGTTCCCACGGTGGTCGACCGTACCGTTGCCGTGCTCGCCGGCGGGCTTTCCCACGAACGCGACGTCTCCCTTCGCTCCGGCCGCCGGCTTTCGGCCGCGCTGCGCACCGAGGGGCTGACGGTCGAGGAGTGGGACACCGACGCCGGGCTGTTGGAGCGCCTGCGGACGCAGCGGCCCGACGCCGTCGTCGTCGCGCTGCACGGCGGCGAAGGGGAGAACGGCTCGGTGCAGACCGTGCTGGAGATGCTCGACGTGCCGTTCGTCGGCACCAGCTCCCAGGGCTGCCGCCGCGCGTGGGACAAGCCCACCGCCAAGGCGTTCGTGCAGCAGGCCGGCTTCTCGACGCCGGACTGGATCGTCCTGCCGCACAGCACTTTCCGCGAGCTCGGCGCGCAGTCGGTGCTCGACGCGATGGTCGAGCGGCTCGGCCTGCCCCTGATCCTCAAGCCGGATCAGGGCGGCTCGGCGCTCGGCACGCAGGTCGTCCGCGAGGCGGCGGAACTGCCCGCGGCGATGGTCGGCTGCTTCGCGTACGGCGACACCGTGCTCGCGGAACGGTTGGTGGACGGCGTCGAGGTGGCCGTGACGGTCGTCGAGGGGGAGAACGGGGCCGAGGCCCTGCCCGCGGTCGAGATCGTCCCGGAGAGCGGCGTCTACGACTACACCGCGCGCTACACGGCGGGGCTGACGGATTTCTTCACGCCGGCCCGGATCTCCGACGAGGCCTCGAAGGCGGTCAGCGAACTCGCGGTCGCCGCGCACCAGTGGCTCGGCCTCCGGGACATTTCACGCACCGACGCCGTCATCATGTCCGACGGCACGGTGCAGTTCCTCGAAGTGAACCTGTCGCCGGGGCTCACCGAGACCTCGACCGTGCCGATGGCCGTGGAGGCCGCGGGGAAATCGCTCGGCTCGGTGTTCGCCGAACTCATCACCCGCGCCGTCACCCGCGCCAGCTGACTCCCGGCCGATGATCACCCAGGGTGCTGTCCGGCGTCCCGGTGAGCAATCATCACCGTGACGAAACGACCCTGGGTGATCCCTAGTCCGTTTCCTCTGTCCGATTCGCCGTTTTTTCGCCCGCTTCCGCATCGATCAGCGCGACGATGCGTTCGAGGTCGTCCACCGAGCCGAACTCGAGCACGATGCGTCCCTTGCGCCGGCCGAGGTCGACTTTCACGCGGGTGTCGAATCGATCGGACAGACGGTTGGCGAGTTCCTGCAACCCCGGCGCCTGGATCGGCTTGCGGGGAGCGGGCTTCGGCTTGGCCGGCTTCTCGCTTTTCTTCAGCGTGACGGCTTCCTCGGTCGCGCGGACTGACATGCCCTCCGCGATGATCCGCGCCGCCAGCTCTTCCTGGCTCTCGGGATCCTCGAGAGACAGCAGTGCCCGCGCGTGCCCGGCCGACAGCACGCCCGCGGCGACGCGACGCTGAACGGGCAGCGGCAGCTTGAGGAGCCGGATCGTGTTGGTGATGACGGGGCGACTCCGGCCGATCCGACCGGCCAGCTCCTCGTGCGTCACCGCGAACTCGTCGAGCAGCTGCTGGTACGCGGCCGCCTCCTCGAGCGGGTTCAGCTGGACGCGGTGGATGTTCTCCAGCAACGCGTCGCGCAGCATGGACTCGTCGGCGGTCTGCCGGACGATCGCCGGGATCGCCTCCAGCTCGGCCTGCTGCGACGCGCGCAGGCGCCGCTCGCCCATGACGAGCTCGTACTCGTTCTCCCCGAGCTCGCGCACGACGATCGGCTGCATGAGCCCGAACTCGCGAATGGAGTGCTCGAGTTCGCTGAGCGCTTCTTCGTCGAAGACCTGACGGGGCTGCTTCGGGTTCGGCTTGACCGAGCCCACGGGGATCTCGCGGTAGACCGCGCCGGCGACCTCGCCGCCGACAGGCGTCACCGCTTCGTTCGCCGGGAACCAGCCCTTGTCCTCGCGCCCCACCTTCTCGGCCGGGGCGCCGTCCTCTCTGCCGGAGGGCGCCGGGCCGGCCGTGGTGGCCGGCCCGGTCGGGATCAGGGCCGCGAGCCCGCGCCCGAGCCCTCCTCTGCGCTCAGTCATGCGCTGTTGCTCCTTCCTTCGCTCGCACCACGTTCCGCGATCTCCTTCGCCGCGTCGAGGTAGCTCATCGCGCCACGTGAACCGGGGTCGTAGGAGAGCACGGTCTGGCCGTACCCGGGCGCCTCCGACACCTTCACGCTGCGGGGGATGACGGTCTTCAGCACAGTGTCGCCGAAGTGGTTCCGGACCTCGTTGGTCACCTGGTCGGCCAGCTTGGTGCGGCCGTCGTACATGGTGAGCAGGATCGTGGAGACCTGAAGCTCGCGGTTGAGGTGCTGCTGCACGAGCTCGATGTTGCTCAGCAGCTGCCCCAGGCCTTCCAGCGCGTAGTACTCGCACTGGATCGGGATGAGCACCTCCTGCGCGGCGACCATCGCGTTGACGGTCAGGAGACCGAGCGACGGTGGGCAGTCGATGAACACGTAGTCGACGCCGATCTGGTCGAGCACCTCGCTCGAGAGCGCCTCTTTCAATCGCGTCTCGCGGCTCGCCATGGAGACGAGTTCAATCTCCGCGCCGGCGAGGTCGATGGTCGCGGGGACGCAGAAGAGATTGGGGGACTGCTCGCTGGTGGCCGCCGCCTCCGCGAGCGACACCTCGCCGATCAGCACCTCGTAGATCGACGGCGTCCCGGAACGGTGCTCGATGTCGAGCGCCGTGCTGGCGTTGCCCTGGGGGTCGAGGTCGATCACCAGCGTCTTGAGTCCGTGCACGGCGAGCGCGGCAGCGAGGTTGACCGTGCTCGTGGTCTTGCCGACGCCGCCCTTCTGATTGGCGACTGTCAGCACGCGTCGCCGAGTGGGTCGGGGGAGCGCGCCTTCTTTCGGGTGCAGAACGCTGGCGGCTCGGACGGCTTCTTCAGCGATCGGCGTCCAGCCCAACTCGTGGCCGGTGCTCGCAGGGTCGGACGGTGGGGGATTCACCGGTCTCGACACCTCCTCTGTGTAGACGATTCGATGGCGTTCGAATCCGCGTTGTTTCACGTGGAACGCCGCGGCTGATTCTCGTGCGCTAGCTCCGCCTGCCTCGTGGCCGGGACGGCTTCGATGGCAGGCGGCGGATCATCACGACCGTGCTGGGGACCTCGAGTACTGCTTTGCCGCACTCAGCGAGTTCCGGATCGGCACCGCCCGCCCTACGCACGGCGTCGCGGTCCCGTTCGATCTCCTCTCCCGCACTGGCGCCCTTGAGCGCGACCAGACGGCCCTCGGGGCGAACCAGCGGAAGACACCAGCCCGCAAGGCGAGCGAGAGGAGCAACAGCGCGAGCGGTGACGATGTCGGCGCCACCCAGCTGTTCGCGCACTGACCGCTCCTCCGCCCGTCCACGGACGATGGTGATCGGGAGTTCCAGCTTCTCGGCGACCTCGGCCAGCCAGTCAACCCGGCGGGCCATCGGTTCAAGGAGAACGATAGCGAGGTCCGGTCGGGCGATCGCCAGCGGCACGCCCGGAAGCCCGGCGCCTGATCCGACGTCGACCACGCGGGCGCCTTCAGGGATCTGCTCGCCGATGACCGCCGAGTTCAGCACGTGCCGATCCCACAGCCGCTCGACCTCACGCGGCCCGATCAGCCCACGCTCGACCCCGTGAGTCGCCAGCAGATCGACGTAGCCGGCGGCCTGGTCGACGCGATCTCCGAACACTGCCGCCGCCGCACTCCGCACGGTCCCGGTGGCGCCGTCCAAGCTCACTACACCCACTCCTCGATCCGCGCGTTTCACGTGAAACGCGCTCGTTTGATTGTCCCCGATGCCGAGCCCAAATCGAGCCGACAGACCGCAACTGTGGACAACTCCACTCGGGTGCTCAGCCCTGTGGGCAACCGGTGCCAGTTTCACGTGAAACGCGGCGGAGGTCAGCGTGACCAAGAGGCGCGCGTTTCACGTGAAACGCCAAGCGTGTAATTCGCTCCGCGACGCCGAACTCGCGAACGACCCGGTGGGCTACATCCGCGGGACGGCAACGCGAAGACGGGGGAGTCGTGCGGCGTGAGCGCATCGGCAGGTAGCCGGTAGGCGGAGAGGTGAACCGTGCGCATCCTGTCGAGCCAGGCGTACTCGATCGCGTGCGTCCGGGTCGCGTCGCCTGGACCGAGGATGCGAGCGCAGTCCTCGGGAGTTGTCGACGGGGTCGTCCACGCCATCACGCGCGGGCAGGCACAGGGGAACCAGTAGGCCGGAGCCCGCTCGCCGTCAACGGCCCAGACGAACGCATCGGGTTGACGAGCAGTTCCAGTCGCAGCTCCCGTCGGCCGGGCGGCGGTCCAGTGAGCAAAAACGAAGCGGCCCGCCGGACGGATGTCCAGCGGGCCGCTTCGGCTCAGTGCTCGGTAAAGCAGGAAGGCGTCAGCCCTCCGGGAAGATCACCACACGACGCTTCGGGTCTTCACCCTCGCTCTCGCTCGTGACGCCGTCCACGGTCGCGACCGCGTCGTGCACCACTTTGCGCTCGAACGGGCTCATGGGCTGCAACCGCACCCGCTCGCCGCTCGAAAGCACCGACTCGGCCGTGGAGCGGCCGAGCTCGCGGAGCTCCTCGCGACGGTCCGCCCGCCAGCCCGCGATGTCCAGCATGAGCCGGCTGCGCGAGCCGGTCTCCTGCTGGACGGCGAGGCGGGTGAGCTCCTGCAGCGACTCGAGCACGGTGCCGCGCGGCCCGACCAGCTTCTCCAGGTCCTCACCGCCGTCGATGCTCACGATCGCGCGACCGGCCTCGACATCGAGGTCGATGTCGCCGTCGTAGTCGAGCAGGTCCAGCAGGCGCTCCAGGTAGTCGCCGGCGATGTCACCCTCCTGCACGAGGGTGTCGTCGGCACCTCCCTGCTTCTCGGCGGGAGCGGCGGCGGTCTCGGCCACGTCCACGTCTTCCTGATCGGCTTCGATCGTGTCGACCGTCTCCGACATCATTCGTCTCCTCTCCGAACCGGATCGGCGTCAGCGACGCTTCCGGCCCGACTTCCTGTTCGAGTCCTTGAGGAGCCCCGGCACCCCGGTGCCGTTCTCCTTCGATCCGTTCTGGGCCGGCTCCTTCGCCGGCTCGGACGGGGTGGTCGTGTCTTCCGGTGTGGCGGACGGCTTGCTCTGGACGCCACCGGAGGGCGAGGCCGTCTGCGCGAAACCGTGGGCCGAGCCCGCCTTGGTCACCTTGCCCTGCTGCCCGCTCCCGGACGACTGGTTCTTCTTCTGCTGGACCGGCTTCTGACCGACCTTCGGCGCCGTCGGCTTCTGGCCCGGCTTCGGGCCGAGCGACGCGCGCTTCTCCGCGGCCTCCTCCTTGCGAGCCTTCTCTTCCTTGTCGATCTTCGTGTAGACGAGGCGCTGCTGCATCAGGGTCCAGCCGTTGTTCGCCAGCCAGTAGAAGAGCAGGCCGAGCGGGAACAGCGCACCGAACACGAGCACACCGAGCGGGAAGACGTACATGGTCAGCTTGTTCATGATCGCGGTCTGCGAGGTGGCCGACGCGGCGTTCTGCCGGGCCACCGAGTGCCGCGCGGTCAGGTGCGTGGCGATCGACGCGATGATCATCAGGGGCAGGGCGACCGGCAGCACGTTCCAGTGCCAGCCGCTGCCGCCGACGCCACCGCTCACCATGCCGACGCCGTTGTTCACGGCCTCGCCGAGGTTGACCCCGAACAGCTTCGCGCTGACGTAGGAGTGGACGTCGGTCTGCTTGAAGAAGTAGTTCTCCGTCTTCGCGCCACCGCCGGCGGGCAGGATGGTGAACGCGCGGAGCACGTGGTTCAGACCGATGAACACCGGGATCTGGAGAAGCATCGGAAGGCAGCTGCCGAGCGGGTTGACGCCGTGCTCGCGCTGGAGCTTCTGCATCTCCTGCGCCTGGCGCTGCCGGTCGTTCGCGTACTTCTTCTGGACCTTCTTCATCTCCGGCGCGAAGTCCTGCATCTTCTTCATCGACCGAACCTGGTTCACGAACGGCTTGAACATGATGCCGCGGACGGTGAACGTCAGGAAGATGATGCCGAGGATCCAGGAGATGGCCGAGGCGTCGCCGAACGCGAAGCCGAAGACCTTGTGCCAACACCACAAGATGAAGGACACGGGGTAGTAGATGAAATCGAGCACTGAGCTACTCCTCGATCGGTGTTTCAGGCATGCGGTGTCGCCACGAGAACTTCTCGGGGACCGGGTCGCGGCCGGGTGGCGTCCACGGGCCGCAGCGGAGCAGCCGGCGCAGCGCGAGATAGGAGCCGCGGCCGGCACCGTGCCGGGTCAGGGCTTCGACTGCGTACGCGCTGCAGCTCGGGTAGAAGCGGCAAGCCGGCGGCAAGAAGGGGGAGATCGCCTTGCGATAGAACTTGATGGGGAGGAGCAGCACCCAGGCGACCGGGCCGGGACGGGCCGCCGGGGCCTGGTCCTCGGGAGCCTCGCTGACGCTGTGCTCGGGGCTGGCTTGCATAAGGCGTTACACCGCTGATCCGTGGTCGGGGGCCGTGTCCTGCTGACGCGGCTGCCGGGGAGCACCGTCCCCGGCCGGACGGCGGTGCGGCGCGAGACCGAGCCGTCGCAACGCCGCGTCGAGGTCGGCGCCGAGCTCCGCACTGGAAGCGGACGCCGCCGGAGGTAATGCCCTTACCACCAACGAGCTGCCGGCGGGCAGGGTTCCGAGCCGCGCGAAAACGAGATGCCGCAGCCGCCGGGAGACGCGGTGGCGGACCACCGAGTTCCCGACGGCCTTGCTCACCACAAAACCCGCCCTGACCGCATCGGGTGCGGCCTCGGACGGGTCCGTGGTCAACGCGTGGACGACGAGATGACGCCTGCCTGCCCGGGACCCCCGGCGAAGGACGACCCGGAAGTCTTCACTCCGCCGCAGACGTGCGGCAACGGGCAGCACGGCGCGCCTCGACGAGCCGGATCAGGCGGACAGCGCGCCGCGGCCCTTGCGACGGCGAGCCGCCAGGATGGACCGGCCCGCACGAGTCCGCATGCGCAGGCGGAAACCGTGGACCCGGGCGCGTCGTCGGTTGTTCGGCTGGAAGGTGCGCTTACCCTTGCTCACTGCTTCTCCTGTGTGTCGGCCGTCGGGCGACGGATTTTCGGCCGTCTACCGGCATGTCGTGCGGTCGCACGGCAGTCTCTGGTGTCTCCTACCAACGTGTGGCCTCGTCACGACGAGCGACGACATACGTGGGCACGCGAAACGCGCCCGTCGCTTACGGGAGACCTTACGAGGGTACGCACCCCGGTCGAGAGCCGTGAAGGCACCCCTCCGCCACGCACCGCGACCGGGTTCCGGCCGGAGGCTCCGGCACGCCCCGACACCGAATGGCAACACGCCGTACAGCGTGAAATGCTTGCGCGCGACGACGCCTTGTGGCAACGGGCAGGGCTTGTTAGCGTGCCTCTCTCGGGTCACCGGACGAGGTGCCGGCGGGATCACTGCCAGGGTGTGGAGGCACCCGAGGCGAACGTCGAACCCGCACGTGGCGTGGCTGCGGGCCGCCGTACATTAGTGCACAGCTGTGGACAACTATGTGGATATTCGCTGTGCCCGCGCGCAGGTCGGTCCAAGATGACGTCCGAGGGAGAGTACCGGGCGTGTTGGGGGTGACTTCGCCGTCCACGCCGCCGAGGGGAGGGGAGCCAGACAGGTGTCCGAGCACCAGCACAATCTAGGTGTCATCTGGGAGCAGGTGGTGCGGGAGCTGTCCAACGGCACCCTTTCGCCCCAGCAGCGGGCTTGGATGCGCGTCACCCGGCCGATCGGGCTGCTCGACGGTACCGCGCTGCTGGCCGCCCCCAGCGACTTCGCGAAGGAAGCGATCGAGCGCGGGCTGCGCGGCGCGATCACCGACGCGTTGTCCCGCCGGCTCGGCCGCACCGTCTCGCTCGCCGTGAAAGTCGACAGCACCGAGACCGTCGCGCCGGCTCCCACGCCGCGGTATGCGCCGTCACCCGCACGGGTGGAAAACGGACGGCCCGAGAACGGCAACGGCCACGGCCACCTCGAGAACGGCAGGCATGAGAACCGCGCCGAGCCGTCACGGCCCGCGTTCGACGGCAACGGCTTGATGCCCGCCGGCGGCCCAGCGCGGCCCGCGCCGCCGCAGCAGATGCCCACCGGTCAGCAGCAGCTGTCCGCCGAGGACTCCGACGACACCGAGGAAGAAGTCGACGAAGAGGGCGACGCCCTCGCCGCCGTGCACGAGATCTGGCCGTCCTTCTCCGGGCAGCCGACCGCCGGGCAGCCGTACACCGCGCCCGCGCAGCCGCAGACGTCGAAGACGAAGCTGAACGAGAAGTACACCTTCGACACGTTCGTCATCGGCGCGTCGAACCGCTTCGCGCACGCGGCCGCCTTCGCCGTCGCCGAAGCGCCGGCCCGCGCGTACAACCCGCTGTTCATCTGGGGTGAGTCCGGGCTCGGCAAGACGCACCTGCTGCACGCCGTCGGGCACTACGCGCAGCGGCTGTTCCCGGGCATGCGCGTGCGGTACGTGTCGACCGAAGAGTTCACGAACGACTTCATCAACTCACTGCGAGACGACCGCAAGGTCGCCTTCCAGCGCCGCTACCGCGACATCGACATCCTGCTCGTGGACGACATCCAGTTCCTGGAGGGCAAGGAAGGCACCCAGGAGGAGTTCTTCCACACCTTCAACACGCTGCACAACGCGAACAAGCAGATCGTCGTCTCCTCCGACCGGCCGCCCAAGCGGCTGGAGACGCTGGAGGACCGGCTGCGGACGCGGTTCGAGTGGGGCCTGATCACCGACATCCAGCCGCCGGAGCTCGAGACCCGCATCGCCATCCTGCGCAAGAAGGCCGCGCAGGACCGGCTCGCGGTGCCCGGCGAGGTGCTGGAGTTCATCGCGTCACGGGTCGAGGCGAACATCCGCGAGCTGGAGGGCGCGCTGATCCGCGTCACCGCGTTCGCTTCGCTGAACCAGCAGGCGGTCGACATCGGCCTGGCCGAGATCGTGCTGCGCGACCTGATCCCCGACTCCCACGCCCCGGAGATCACGGCGCCGACCATCATGGGCGTCACGGCGGAGTTCTTCGACGTCACGCTCGACGACCTCTGCGGCCCGGGCAAGACGAAGGCCCTCGCGACGGCCCGTCAGATCTCGATGTACCTCTGCCGCGAGCTGACCGACATGTCGCTTCCGAAGATCGGCCAGACCTTCGGCGGCCGCGACCACACCACGGTGATGCACGCGGACAAGAAGATCCGCAAGGAGATGGCCGAACGCCGTCGCATCTACGACCAGGTGCAGGAGCTGACGTCGCGCATCAAGCAGCGCGCCCGCCAGTAGCCGCTTTCCCGAATACCCGCTGAGCCGCGCGCGAGGCGTCACCGTCCACTGAGGCAGGTGACACCGGCGCGCGGCTTTGTCGTTTCGGCCGTCCAATCGCGTCGCGAAGCACCTTTCCCTTACCACACAACACTTCGCTGTGTACGCGGGTCTCACGTGGACGAAGCGGCGAAGCGAACCGCTGTGCCTTCGGCCACGTACGCCCGCGTACACAAGAATCTCGAAACTCATTGATACACAAGGGCTTTTCCCCACCCTGTGCGCAGTTTGCCCACAGCCCCAACAAGTTCTCAGCCTGCGACGACGTCGAAACCACCCACACCCCGCCCACACGGAATCCACAGACTTTCCACAGGGTTGTCCACGGTGATTCCACAGGTTGCCCACATTTGATCCACATGCGTCGCCCGTCACTCACCAGGGCGAACCGGAGGGCTTCCGGGACCCACAGAGCCTGGGTACAACTCGGCTCACAGCTGGGGATAACCATGGGGACAACTGGGCCCGATTGTGGACAGATCGGCCATGGCCCGAAACCATCCACGGGTGGCCTGAGCTGTCCACGGATCCACCACCAGGGCTCTCCACACCCCCGCGCCCGCTCCGACCTGCGCGAACGAGCTCTATCCACACAACCCACAGCCCCTATTACTGTTACTGCCCTTAGATCTTTTTTAGAAGAGAACAGAACAAAAACAGGCGATGGACGAAACTGGGGACAACCGGCAAACGCTGTCGTCTTGTCGACAAACTCAAGGGGAGGCCGAGGTGACGGCGACCCCGGCGACGGCCTAACGTGGATGTCTGCACCTGGTCCGAACCCCGAGCCGACCCCGGTCCGGGATCCGGGCCAGCACGGTGGGGACCCGGTCGCGCGGTACTCATGGGCCGGTAACCCGTCGACCCTTCACGAGCCGAGGGGCTCGGCTGTCGAAAGGATGCGCGCATGAAGATCCGCGTCGAGCGCGACGGGCTCGCCGACGCCGTCGCCTGGGTGGCCAGAAGCCTCCCCTCCCGGCCTCCGGTGCCGGTGCTGGGCGGTGTGCTGCTCGACGCAGGCGCGGACGGCGAAAGTGACGCGCTCACGGTCTCCGGCTTCGACTACGAGGTTTCCGCCACCGTGGGCGTCCCGGCGACGATCGCCGACGGCGGCCGCCTGCTGGTGTCCGGCCGGCTGCTGGCCGACATCACCAAGGCGCTCCCCGCGCAGCCGGTGGAGATCTCCGTCGACGGCGCCCGCGCGACGATCACCTGTGGCAGCGCCCGGTTCAGCCTGCCGACCATGCCGGTCGAGGACTACCCGCAGCTGCCGGCCCAGCCCGCGTTCGCCGGTGAGCTGACCGGCGACGTCTTCGGCCAGGCCGTGACGCAGGTCGTCACCGCGGCGGGCAAGGACGACACGCTCCCGATGCTGACCGGCATGCGGCTGGAGATCTCCGGCAGCACGCTGACCCTGGTCGCCACCGACCGCTTCCGCCTCGCCATGCGCGAGTTCACCTGGAAGCCCACCGAGGGCCTGGCCGACGCCGCGGTGCTCGTCCCGGCGCGCACGCTGGCCGAAGCCGCGAAGACGCTCGGCGGCGCCGGCTCCACGGTCAAGCTCGCGCTGGCCAGCGGTGAGGGCCTGCTCGGCCTGTCCGGCAACGGCCGGTACACCACCACCCGGCTGCTCGACGCGGAGTTCCCGCCGTACCGGCAGCTGCTGCCGGCCAGCCACACCTCCCGCGCGGTCATCGACGTCTCCGCGCTCGCCGAGTCGATCAAGCGCGTGTCGCTGGTCGCCGAGCGCGGCACGCAGGTGCGGCTCGAATTCGCCGACGGCTCGCTGCGGCTTTCCGCCGGCGGCGACGACGAGGGCAGCGCCGAAGAGGAGCTGCAGGTCGACTACGAAGGCGAGCCGGTGACGATCGCCTTCAACCCGGGTTACCTCGTCGACGGCCTCGGCGCGCTGCACACCGACCGCGCCGAGCTGACGTTCACCACCCCGAACCGGCCGGCGCTGATCAAGCCCGCCGACGCCGAGGGCAACGTCGTCCCCGGTTACCTGTACCTGCTGATGCCGGTCCGGCTGCCCGGCTGACGCGTCGTTCACACCGCGGATTTTCGTTACTACCTAAGGGGATCTCATGGTTCAGCTCGGTCTCGTCGGCCTGGGCAAGATGGGCTTCAACATGCGCGAGCGGCTGCGCGCCGCCGGGCACGAGGTGGTCGGCTACGACCGCAACCCGGACGTCAGCGACTCCGACTCACTCGCCGATCTGGTGTCCAAACTGGACGGACCGCGGATCGTCTGGATCATGGTCCCCGCGGGTGACCCGACCCGGCAGACCATCGTCGAGCTCGGCTCCCTGCTGTCCGAGGGCGACATGGTGATCGACGGTGGCAACTCGAAGTTCACCGACGACAAGCTGAACGCCGACCTGCTCGCGGCCAAGAACGTCGGCTACCTCGACTGCGGCGTCTCCGGCGGGGTCTGGGGCAAGGACAACGGTTACGGCCTGATGGTCGGCGGCGCCGCGACCGAGGTCACCCGCGCGATGCCGATCTTCGACGCGCTCCGCCCGGAGGGCCCGCGCGAGGAAGGCTTCTCGCACGCCGGCTCCGTCGGCGCCGGGCACTACGCGAAGATGATCCACAACGGCATCGAGTACGGCATCATGCAGGCCTACGCCGAGGGCTTCGAGCTGCTCGAGGCCTCGAACGTCGTCGAGGACGTGCCGGCCGTGATCAAGGGCTGGCAGCGCGGCACCGTCGTCCGCTCCTGGCTGCTCGACCTGCTGGTCCGCGCGCTGGACGAGGACCCGGACCTGGACGACCTCGAGGGCTACGTCGAGGACTCCGGCGAGGGCCGGTGGACGCTGGAGGAGGCCGTGAACCACGCGGTGCCGGCGCCGGTGCTCTCCGCCGCGCTGTTCGCCCGGTTCTCCTCGCGGCAGAAGGACTCCGCGGCCATGCGCGCGGTGGCCGCGCTGCGCAACCAGTTCGGCGGCCACGCCGTGAAGAAGGCCGGGAGCTAGCTCCCGCCCCGGTCCCCGCCCGTGTATCTGCGACATCTCCAGGTCACCGACTTCCGGTCCTGGCCGCAGGCCGACCTCGCCCTCGAACCGGGGCCGGTTGTGCTCGTCGGCCAGAACGGCCGGGGGAAGACGAACCTGCTCGAGGCGATCGGCTACGTCGCGACCCTCGGCTCGCACCGGGTCGCGACGGACGCGCCGCTCATCCGGCACGGCTGTGAACGCGCGCTCGTCCGGGTGGCCGTGGTCAACGAAGACCGCGAGCTGACGGTCGAACTCGAGATCACGGCGGGCCGGGCCAACCGCGCGCGCGTCAACCGCGGTGCGGTCGGCAGGCCGCGTGACGTGCTCGGGATCCTGCGCACGGTGCTGTTCTCCCCGGAGGACCTGGCGCTCGTGCGCGGCGACCCGAGCGAGCGGCGGCGGTTCATGGACGAGCTGCTGGTGCTGCGCGCGCCGCGGTACGCCGGTGTCCGCGCGGACTACGAGAAGGTGCTGAAGCAGCGCAACGCCCTGCTCAAGACCGCCGGCAAGCGCCGGACCGGTCGCGAGGACCCGTACGCGCTGTCGACGCTCGACGTCTGGGACGACCACCTCTCGGTGGCCGGCGCGGCGCTGCTCGCGGCGCGGCTGAACCTGATCGCCGACCTCGGGCCGTACGCGGCCGAGGCCTACATGGGCGTCGCGCCGGACTCTCGGCCCGCGAAGATCGCGTACAAGTCTTCGCTCGGCGAAGCGCTGCCGCCCTCGTACGGTGTCGCCGGCGGCGAGCGGGCCGACGCGGAGGTGCTGCGGGAGCTGCTGCTCAAGGCGCTGGCCGACGTGCGCAAGAACGAGCTGGAACGCGGGATCAGCCTGGTCGGGCCGCACCGCGACGAGCTGGACCTGATCCTCGGCGACCTGCCGGCGAAGGGCTACGCGAGTCACGGCGAGTCCTGGTCGTTCGCACTGGCGCTGCGGCTCGGAAGCTACGAACTCCTGCGTGGCGAAGCCGGCGAACCGGTGCTTCTGCTGGATGATGTGTTCGCGGAGTTGGACCGCAAGCGGCGGGCCCGGCTCGCGGAGGTCGCGGCGGGCGCCGAACAGGTGCTCATCACGGCGGCGGTCGACGAGGACGTGCCCACCGAACTGGCCGGATGCCGGTTCGTTGTGGCTGATGGCGAGGTCACCCGTGCCTGAAGAACCGTCGGCAAGATCAAACTGGCGACGCGGAGTGACCGCGGCCACAGCAGTTACCCACCGATCTGGGGACAAACCTGTGGACAGTGTGGATAAACCCGTGAACGGGTTATCGCCGCGCGTGACCAACCGGCCGGATGGGGGCCTTGACACCCCCCACGCGGTCAGTCACCCACGTGGGGAGGTGCCGTCTGCCACTCAGCGTGACAACGGTGCTGGGCCGAACGGGCGGGGGCCGGCGACCGGGCCATCGGGGACGGGGGAACAGCCCACCGACCCGGCGG
This sequence comes from Amycolatopsis saalfeldensis, assembly GCF_900110575.1. GTDB lineage: Bacteria > Actinomycetota > Actinomycetes > Mycobacteriales > Pseudonocardiaceae > Amycolatopsis > Amycolatopsis saalfeldensis. Next base: position 43,652 of record NZ_FOEF01000018.1, on the reverse strand, counting down.
CCGGAGCCGCTGCGTGGCCGCGTTCGATCGGCCGGGCCCGCGGTGGTCCGGCCCAGGGCGGTCGAGCGCAGAGTGGCCAATCCGAGCGCGGCCAGAAGTGGGGCGGCCGGTCGTCCGGGACGCGGTCACGGGCGAGCGGCCAGTCCTCCAGCCAGCCGTCGGACGGCCGGACGGGCTACGGCCGAGCCGCCGCCGGCCAGTCCGCTGCCGATCAACGCCGGCCCACCGACCAGCCCGCCGCCGACGGACCGCCCACCGGCCCGACTTCCGGACGGGACCTGGCGCACGCCGCGCTCGAGGCGGCCAAAGCGAAAGCCAAGGAACGGGGCGCCCCGCCGAACCTGCGCCGTGGGCGGATCACCGGCGGCGGCGGCCAGAACCCGCGCCGGCGCCGATGGTCGGGCTCCGGCGCGGACGCGCGCGACCCGCAGCCGCTCGGCCGGCTCGTCTCCCGGCTGATCTCCGACAGCGGCTGGCAGGACACCATGACGAACGCGCGCGTGTTCGGCCAGTGGGCGCGGCTCGTCGGCGAGGACGTCGCCGAACACGCCGAGCCGGTGGCGCTCAAGGACGGCGAGCTGACCGTGCGCGCGAGTTCCACGGCGTGGGCCACGCAGCTGCGTTTGCTCCAGGGGAAGCTGCTGGCGAAGATCGCCGCGGGCGTCGGGCACGGCGTCGTCAAGCGCATGCGGATCCAGGGCCCGACCGCCCCGAGCTGGCGGAAAGGGCCCCGTCACGTGCCCGGGCGCGGGCCTCGTGACACGTACGGCTGACCCGGGTTGCGAGTCGGCGGGTGAGTTCCCCGAGAACCGCGTCAAGCCGGTCCGGATACGAGATGACTCGCCTTCGGGCAATTTCGCGCCTCTGTGACGCACTGAGGGGTGTCCTTGCCGCATGTCAGCGTACGCGGGCAAGTACACTGGACGGGTAGCGAGCGTCCGCTCGGGCGAGACGAGGAGAAACAACGCCGGTGACCGAGAACAAGAGCGAGTACAACGCGTCGTCCATCACCGTGCTCGAAGGCCTCGAAGCGGTCCGCAAACGTCCTGGCATGTACATCGGTTCCACCGGTGAACGCGGTCTCCACCACCTGGTCCAGGAGGTGGTGGACAACTCCGTGGACGAGGCGATGGCGGGGCACGCCACCAGGGTCGAGGTTACCCTCCTGGCCGACGGCGGGGTGCGGGTCGTCGACGACGGCCGCGGCATCCCGGTGGACATGCACCCCAAGGAGAAGAAGCCGACCCTCGAGGTCGTGCTCACCATCCTGCACGCGGGCGGCAAGTTCGACAGCGATTCCTACGCCGTGTCCGGTGGCCTGCACGGCGTCGGCGTCTCGGTGGTGAACGCGCTGTCGACGAGGCTGCTCGCGGAGATCAAGGTCGGCGGCCGCAGCTGGCGCCAGCTCTACACCGACCAGATCGCCGGCGAGCTGGAGGACCTCGGCCCCGCCGAGGACACCGGCACCACGATCACCTTCTGGGCCGACTCGGGCATCTTCGAGACGACCACGTACAACTTCGAGACGATCTCGCGCCGGCTGCAGGAGATGGCGTTCCTGAACAAGGGCCTCACCCTGTCGCTGCGCGACGAGCGCGTCGCCGACGAGGAGACCGAACAGGACGCCCAGGGCAAGCAGGCCCGCGTCAAGGAGAAGGTCTACTGCTACCCCGGCGGGCTCGAGGACTTCGTCCGGCACATCAACGCCAGCAAGGACCCGATCCACGAGAGCGTGATCTCCTTCGACGCCAAGGGCCCCGGCCTCGAGGTCGAGGTCGCGATGCAGTGGAACAACGGGTTCACACCGTCGGTGTACACGTTCGCCAACACGATCAACACGATCGAGGGCGGCACCCACGAGGAGGGCTTCCGCGCGGCGCTCACGCGCGTGGTCAACTCGTACGCGCGCGAGAAGAAGCTGCTCAAGGAGAAGGACGCGAACCTCACCGGTGACGACGTCCGCGAGGGCCTCGCCGCGATCGTCTCCATCAAGCTGTCCGAGCCGCAGTTCGAGGGCCAGACCAAGACGAAGCTGGGCAACAGCGAGGCCAAGACCTTCGTGCAGCAGCAGTCGAACGAGTGGCTCGCCGACTGGTTCGAGCGCAACCCGTCCGAGGCCAAGACGATCATCACCAAGTCGATCTCCTCGGCGCAGGCGCGGATGGCCGCGCGCAAGGCCCGTGACCTGGTCCGCCGCAAGGGCGCGCTGGAGATCGGCGGCCTGCCCGGCAAGCTGAAGGACTGCCGCTCCACCAACCCGGGCGAGTGCGAGCTCTACATCGTGGAGGGCGACTCGGCCGGCGGCTCCGCCAAAGAGGGGCGCGACTCGATGTACCAGGCGATCCTGCCGATCCGCGGCAAGATCATCAACGTCGAGAAGGCCCGCATCGACCGCGTCCTCAAGAACACCGAGGTCCAGTCGCTGATCACCGCGCTCGGCACCGGCATCCACGACGACTTCGACCTGGAGAAGCTGCGGTACCACAAGATCGTGCTGATGGCGGACGCCGACGTCGACGGCCAGCACATCACCACGCTGCTGCTCACCCTGCTGTTCCGCTTCATGACCCCGCTGATCGAGCACGGCCACGTCTTCCTCTCGCGGCCGCCGCTGTACAAGATCAAGTGGCCGCGGCAGGACCCGGAGTACGCCTACTCCGACAAGGAGCGCGACGCCGTCATCCAGGCCGGGGTCGAGGCCGGCCGCCGGCTGCCCAAGGACGACGCGATCCAGCGGTACAAGGGTCTCGGCGAGATGAACGCCGAGGAGCTGTGGGAGACCACGATGGACCCGGCCAACCGCCTGCTGGGCCAGGTCACCCTCGATGACGCCGCACAGGCCGACGAGCTGTTCTCCGTGCTGATGGGCGAGGACGTCGAGGCCCGCCGCTCGTTCATCACCCGCAACGCCAAGGACGTCCGCTTCCTGGACGTGTAGCCGTCCGCCTGACCTGCCACCCCAGGACTTTCCACCGAGAAGGAACCCATGACGGAAACCTTGCCGCCGGCGCCGGACCACGACCGGATCGAGCCGGTCGACATCCAGCACGAGATGCAGCGGTCCTACATCGACTACGCGATGAGCGTGATCGTGTCGCGGGCCCTGCCGGACGTGCGAGACGGCCTCAAGCCGGTGCACCGCCGGGTGCTCTACTCGATGTTCGACTCCGGCTTCCGCCCGGACCGCGGGTACAACAAGTGCTCGCGCGTGGTCGGCGACGTCATGGGCAACTACCACCCGCACGGCGACTCGGCGATCTACGACGCGCTGGTGCGCCTGGCCCAGCCGTGGTCGATGCGCTACCCGCTGATCGACGGGCAGGGCAACTTCGGTTCGCCGGGCAACGACCCCGCCGCCGCCATGCGGTACACGGAGTCGCGCCTCGCGCCGCTGGCGATGCAGATGCTGGCGGACATCGAAGAGGACACCGTCGACTTCTCCGACAACTACGACGGCCGCACGCAGGAGCCCGACGTGCTGCCGGCGCGGTTCCCGAACCTGCTGGTCAACGGCGGTTCCGGGATCGCGGTCGGGATGGCGACCAACATCCCGCCGCACAACCTGCGCGAGGTCGCGTCCGGTGTCGTGTGGGCGCTGGAGAACTACGAGTCGTCCGACGACGAGCTGCTGGCCGCGCTGCTCGTGCGCGTCAAGGGCCCGGACTTCCCGACCAAGGCGATGATCCTGGGCACCTCGGGCATCGAGGACGCCTACCGCACCGGCCGCGGCTCGGTGCGCATGCGTGCCGTGGTCGAGGTCGAGGAGGACGCGAAGGGCCGCACCACGCTCGTAGTGTCCGAGCTGCCGTACCAGGTGAACCCGGACAACCTGGTCGAGAACATCGCGCACCTGGTGCGCGACGGCAAGCTCACGGGCATCGCCGACATCGCGGACGAGTCCAACAGCCGGTCCGGCATGCGGATCGTGGTCACGCTCAAGCGCGACGCGGTGGCGAAGGTGGTGCTGAACAACCTGTTCAAGCACACCCAGCTGCAGCAGAACTTCGGCGTGAACATGCTGGCGCTGGTCGACGGCGTGCCGCGCACGCTGCGGCTGGACCAGATGATCCGGCACTACGTGAAGCACCAGGTCGAGGTCATCGTCCGGCGGACCCGCTTCCGCCTGCGCAAGGCCGAGGAGCGGGCCCACATCCTGCGCGGCCTGGTCAAGGCACTGGACCTGCTCGACGAGGTGATCGCCCTGATCCGGCGCTCGCCTTCGGCCGACGAGGCCCGGCCGGCCCTGATGGAGCTGCTGGACGTCGACGAGATCCAGGCCACCGCGATCCTCGACATGCAGCTGCGCCGCCTGGCCGCCCTCGAGCGCCAGCGCATCATCGACCAGCTGGCCGAGATCGAGCTGGAGATCGCGGACCTCAAGGACATCCTGGAGAAGCCGGAGCGCCAGCGTTCGATCATCCGCGACGAGCTGATGGAGATCGTCGACAAGTACGGCGACGACCGGCGCACGAAGATCATCCCGTTCGACGGCGAGGTCTCGGTCGAGGACCTGATCGCGGTCGAGGACGTGGTGGTCACCATCACCCGCACCGGCTACGCCAAGCGCACCAAGACCGACCTCTACCGCTCGCAGAAGCGCGGCGGCAAGGGCGTGCAGGGCGCCACGCTGAAGCAGGACGACATCGTCCAGCACTTCTTCGTCTGCTCCACGCACGACTGGATCCTGTTCTTCACGAACAAGGGCCGCGTCTACCGCACCAAGGCCTACGACCTGCCCGAGGCGAACCGGAACGCGCGCGGCCAGCACGTGGCCAACCTCATGGCGTTCCAGCCGGACGAGCAGATCGCCCAGGTCATCGAGATCCCGAACTACGAGGTGGCGCCGTACCTGGTGCTCGCCACGAAGCGCGGCCTAGTGAAGAAGACCAAGCTCACCGACTTCGACTCCAACCGCGCCGGCGGTCTCATCGCCGTCAACCTGCGCGAGGGCGACGAGCTGATGGGCGCGGTGCTGGCGGCGGCGGAGGACGACCTGCTGCTGGTTTCGGCCGAGGGCCAGTCGATTCGCTTCCACGCCACCGACGAGGCGCTGCGGCCGATGGGCCGGGCGACGTCCGGCGTGCTCGGCATGCGCTTCAACGACGGTGACGAACTGCTCGGCATCAGCGTCGTCAAGCCGGACAAGTTCCTGCTCGTCGCGACCGACGGCGGGTACGCCAAGCGCACGCCGATCGAGGACTACCCGGTGCAGGGCCGCGGCGGCAAGGGTGTGCTCACCATTCAGCACGACCGCAAACGTGGCAGGCTAGTGGGGGCACTCATCGTCGACTTCGACGACGAGCTGTTCGCCATCACATCGAGCGGCGGCGTCATCCGCACGCCGGCGCGCGACGTGCGGAAGGCCGGTCGGCAGACCAAGGGGGTGCGCCTGATGAATCTGGGCGACGGAACCACTCTTCTCGCGGTCGCACGCAACGCCGACGAGGGTTCGGACGTCGCCAGTGATGGCGAGGAATCCGCGGACGTGGAAACCCCCGACGTCATCGACGGCGAGGTGGCCACCGCGCCCGAGGAGACCGAGGCAGAAGACGGCACGGCGCCGGAGCAGTGAGCGGCGCCCCACGCACGGGTAAGGACTGACTCTTCGTGACACCATCCGAGAAGGCCGACGGCGCGTCGGCAACCCCTCCGTGGCAGCGGACCGCCAAGGACGGCGGCGGTGACTCCGAGGCGACGGTCTCGACCGGAATCGCCACCGAGGGTGTGGTCTACTCGGATCATGAGCAGGACGGACCGCGCGTGAGCGAGAGCGACTACCCCGTGGTGACCGGCACGGCGGCCCCCCGCCTGTTCGGCGGCGCTTCGGGTCCGGTGCAGCCCGAGCCGGCGGAGGACATCCCGTCGGCCGGGCGCACCCGCCCCACCCCCAGCGCCCTGCGTCGCCCGGGCCGCGGCCCGCGGCGCGCGAGCCTGCAGATCAAGCGCTTCGACCCGTGGTCGGTGCTGAAGCTGGCGCTCGTGCTGGGCGTCGCGATGTTCTTCGTGTGGCTGGTCGCCGTCGGCGTCCTCTACACGGTCCTCGACGGCATGGGCGTGTGGGACAAACTGAACGGCACGTACTCGTCCCTGGTCGGCGGCGAAGGCGCGAACGCGTCGTCGCAACCGCTGATCAGCGCGGGCCGCGTGTTCGGCATCGCCGCGATCCTGGGAGCGATCAACATCGTGCTGGTGTCCGCGTTGGCCACCGTGAGCGCCTTCATCTACAACGTGTCGGCGGACCTCGCGGGCGGCCTCGAGGTCACCCTGTCCGAGCGGGAGTAACCCGGTTACGTACCACGCAACCGGGTCGGGTAGAGTTCTTCTCGTTCGACGGGCCCATAGCTCAGGTGGTTAGAGCGCTTCGCTGATAACGAAGAGGTCCCAGGTTCAAGTCCTGGTGGGCCCACCCGATCGACCCGGTCATGTTTGCTGAGAAGCGCAAACGTGACCGGGTTTCTTCGTTTCCGGGGCCGAGCACCATGGCCCGGGTATGGGTCAGCCCTGCCGGGAAGAGAAGTGCCGGCAGGGCTGGGTGTGTGGCGGTCGGCTCGCGACCACCTGGTTCAACGGTGGGGCGGGGGTCGGTATTCCGGGTCGGGGGTGACGTGGGTCGCCCGTGTTCCACGTGGAACCAGGGGGCTGGGAACCGGCGGGCTGGGCGCTCGGCGGGTGCAGTAGCATCGTGGGGTAACTCGGCAAGTCGAAGAAGGGGGCTTCAGGTGAAGAAGCTGTTGGCACTCGCGGTCGTCGCGGGCGGCGTTCTGTTCGTCGTCAAGCGCAACAAGGCGGCCAAGGCCGAGGCTGACCTGTGGCGTGAAGCCACGGCTCCCACGGGCCCGGTCTCGGCGAACGGCACCACGCCGGCCAAGGCCACGGACGCCTCGCACAACTGACCTTCGGACGGGCGGCGGTTCTCGCCGCCCGTACCCGGGGCTGTAGCTCAATTGGTAGAGCACCGCCTTTGCAAGGCGGGGGTCAGGGGTTCGATTCCCCTCAGCTCCACACGCTCGTGAGTGAGGAATGTCCGCAGAAAGCGCGGACCTTCCTCGCTCGTAGTGTTTTCTGGGGGTGCAACCCCCAGGCCCCGCCCGGAGGGCTTCGCCCCCGGACCCCCAGCGGTGGTCACCTTGTTCGAGTAAGGACCCGCAAGGTCCACACTTCTGAGGGTGTTTCCAGGCTCGGGATGACCGAACTGTTCAAGACACCCGACCCGCCGCCGTGTCACCGTGAACAACGTGACTGTGAACCTGAACGCCGCCGCCTCCTTCCTCGCCACGCACGCCCGGGTGCTCGACCGGCGGCGGTTCGAACTGCTTACCGGGGAGACGGAGCCGCAGGCGGTGCTCGCGGCCGTCGAGGGGTATCGGAACGTCGATGGCGGGTACGGCTGGGGGCTCGAGCCTGACCTGCGCGCGCCGGAGAGCCAGCCGGGTGGGGCGTTGCACGCGTTCGAGGTCTTCGAGCAGGTCGCGCCGACGGCCACGCCGCTGGCGGCCGAGCTGTGCGACTGGCTGGAGTCCGTTTCGCTGCCGGGCGGTGGGCTGCCGTTCGCGTTCCCCGTGGCCGACCCCGCCGGGTGCGCTCCCTTCTGGCTGCAGTCGGCGCCGACGTTTTCCTTGCAGAGCACGGCTTTTGTCGCCGGCACGGCGCTGCGGGTCGCCGCGCACGATCAGGCCGTCGCGAAGCACCCGTGGCTGACCGCGGCGACCGAGACCTGCCTCGAAGCCATTCGGCGGGTCGACAGCGCGCCGCACGCCATCGAGCTTTCGTTCGCGATCCGTTTCCTCGACGCGGCGCACGCCACCCGCCCGGAGGCGGACGAACTGCTGGACCACCTCGGGAAGTTCCTGCCCGACAACGGAATCCTCCACGTCGCGGGCGGGGCGGACGACGAGTTCATGCGCCCGCTCGACTTCGCCCCGGCGCCCGGGCCGGCGCGGAAGCTCTTCGACAACCAGGCCGTCGAAACCGAGCTCGACGCCCTCGAAGCACGCCAGCAGGACGACGGCGGCTGGCCCGTCGTGTTCGCCAGCTACTCGCCCGCGGCCACGCTCGAATGGCGCGGTTACGCCACCGTTGCCGCGATTTCCGTGCTCAAGGCCAATTCCCGGCTCGACCCGGCGGCGCCGTGCTGAGGCCCCTGCCGCCGGACGGTCACGTGCACACCGAGTGGTCCTGGGACACCGTCACCGGCTCGATGGTCCGCTCGTGCGAGCGGGCGCTGGAACTCGGCTTGCCGTCGCTGGCTTTCACCGAGCACGCCGACCTCACGCCGTGGCTGATCCCCGAGCCGATCCGGCCGCACCTGCCCGAGCACTTCCGCGTGCGGCTGCGGCCCGACGGGGTGCTGGAGCCGCCGGACCTCGACGTCGACGGGTACCTGGCGGCGGTGCAGGAGTGCCGCGAACGGTTCCCCGACCTGCGCATCCTGTCCGGTGTCGAGCTGAGCGAGCCGCATTGGCACCGCGACCGTGCCGACGCGCTCCTGGCGGCGCACGACTTCGAGCGGGTGCTCGGTTCCGTGCATTCACTGCCGGACGGCGAGCACCACCACGAGCTGAGCGTCATCTCCCACCGTCCGCCTGCCGACGTGATGCGCGCGTACCTCGCCGAGGTGCTCGACCTCGTCGAGTCCACAGCGGACTTCGCCGTGCTGGCGCACATCGACTACGGCTTGCGGTCGTGGCCTGCCGAGCAGCCGCCGTTCGAGGCGGGGGACTTCGAGGAGGAGTTCCGCACGGTGCTGCGTGCCCTCGCCGACAGCGGGCGGGTGCTGGAAGTCAACACAAAAGTCCCGCTGCCAAGGGAAATCGTGCGCTGGTGGTTCGAAATCGGCGGCGGGGCCGTGGCGTTCGGCAGTGACGCGCACGAGCCGGGGCTGGTGGGCCACGGCTTCGCGGACGCGGCCGCCCTCGTCGAGTCGTGCGGCTTCCATCCGGGACGCACGCCGCACGACTTCTGGAGCCGGCGCGGCTGAAGCGTCACGGCCAGAGTCGTTCGCGCGTCCAGCCTTCGTCCTCGCGCAGGTAGCGGAGACGGAGGTGGCGGCGGTCGTGGCTCGCCTGCCAGAACTCGACGACCGTGGGCACGAGGAGGTAGCGCGTCCACGTTTCCGGTGCGGTGTCGGGGTTTTCCTCGACCCAACGCTCAGCCGCGGTGGCCGCCTCGGTGAGCTTCTCCGGGTCGGTGAGGACTTCCGACTGGTGGCCGATGAAAGCCTCGACGCGTGAGGCGGGCGGGCGCGCGAGGAAGTCTTCGTCGGAGACTTCGCGCGTGGCCGGGGTGACGGTGCCGCGCACGCGAACTTGACGGCCTCGCCCCGGCCAGAAGAACGTCAACGCGGCGCGGGGGTTTTCCTTGAGCTGCAGTCCCTTCGGGCTTTCCGAGCTGGTCGCGACGGCCCAGCCGCCCGGGCCGACGTCCTTGAGGATCACCACCCGCGCGTCGGGGGCGCCCTCTTCATCCACTGTGGACAGTGTGACGGCGTGCGGGGCCAGCACGTGCTCGCCGGCCTCGGTGAGCCAGGTCAGGAAGAGGTCTTCCGGGGAGTCCGGTGCCGTGTCGGGGTCGAAGCCGGGGAGTTCGGCCGGGAAGGACGGCCAGCCGCGCAGCGAAACCATGTCACCGACCGTACGGCGGATGGCCCGGCGGCGGGTAGTGCGGCGGCTGCGGCCCGGGCGGCCCGGCCGCGGGCGGCGGCGCGGTCTGCGGCTGCTCACCGGGCGGGATCTGCCGGCCGGGGAAACCGCCGGGACCGGGCTGGGGGCCGCTGGGTTGCCCGGGCGGAACCTGCTGCTGCGGGTAACCGGGACCGGATTGCGCGGGCGGTACCTGCTGCTGCCCCGGGTAACCGGGACCGGGCTGTGCGGGCGGTACTTGCTGCTGCGCCGGGTAACCGGACGGACCCTGCTGCCCCGGATAACCGGGCTGCCCGGGCGGAACTTGCTGCTGCCCCGGGTAACCCGCCGCCCCACCAGCCATTCCAGGCTGCTGCGGATACCCGCCGGCCGGCTGGCTCGCCTGCCATTGCAGCTGCTGGTAGGCCTCCACCGGCTCCGGGAAGCAGAACTGCAGCTTCGCGTTCACCGCGCCTTGGACGGCGGCGCCCCACAGTTTGCCGCCGATCCAGGCGTAGCGCGGGCCGGTGGGGTCGATCGCGACCATGCGGGTCTCGCCGCCGAACTGGTTGGTCGTCTTGGCCGCGGCGAGTTGGGCGGCGTCCGGGTACACGCGGCCGACGAGGCCGGCGATGACCACCGAGGCGGCCGTCCAGCCGACGGTGCCCTGCACGTTCGCGCGGGCGTGCTGGGTGGCCAGCCCGGTGAACTGGGACAGCGTCTGCGCGGTGATGTCCGGGTACGCGGCGGCCACCACGCAGTAGTTCATCGTGGACAGCATGATCGATTCGGTGAAGAGCCCGACCACGGCCGTCGTCGGGCCGATCTGGACGCTGCTGAGCCAGCCGCCGCTGCGCTGGACGCGCTCGGCCACCACCTGCAGGTACTGCTCCGGCGTGAGCAACTCTCCCGACCTCCTGGAAATGGCGTGACCGCCCGGATATCGTCGCACGCCCGACCAGGACGCCCCGGTCAGCTTCGGCCTTCACTCCCGTATGAGGCGGACATGATTGACTGTGCCCGCCATGCGACGAATCCTCGTTCTCGCGCCCGCCCTGGTGCTCCTCGCCGGCTGCGGAGCGTCGACCCAGATTTCGGGCACGCCCGCGCCCGCCCCCACCTCGGCGACCGGCTCGGCGTCGGCGGGCCTGCCGCCCGACCCGCAGCCCGCGAAGACGGCCGACTGCCCGTACCTGAACAGCCTGGCGGTGGAGGACGCGAACGGCCAGCACGTGTCGAAGGTGCGGGTGTCGGACGACAAGCCCCACCCCGCCTGCTTCTTCTACCGGCCCGACGGGCATCTGCAGCTGACCGTGCAGGTGTACGTCGGCAAGGCGGACGTCGCGACGGCGCTGGTCAACAAGGTCGCGCCGATCGACACGTCCAACCCGGCTTCGGACCCCGCGGGGTGGAAGGGCGGCTACCAGCCCTCCGGTGACGGGGTGGTGTACGCCGTCTCGAAAGGTGACGCCGCCGTCATCGTGACGAGTAACCAGAAGCAGAGCATCAAGGCACGCAAAGTGGCGAAAAATGCTATCGCTGCCCTGAAGCTCTGAGTAATGCCTCCACACGGGTGAGTGAAGTTGATCTTGTATTACCCTGTGCGTCACGCGCAGGCCTGGAGCACTCGCGCGGGCGGGTGCCCGTCCGGCACCACATGCACTTCGCCATTCGACGACAAGGACAAGATTCGTGGCTGACACCCTCAAGGAAATCCTGCTCGACTCCAGCCGTCGCCCGACGGTCGTGACCGACCTCGAAGGCCTCGTGGACGCCGAGGTGTCCGACAAGGGCGGGGTCTCCGGCGCCGTGGTGAAGACCGGCTTCGCCGCGGTCAAGAAGATCAAGCCGGGCATCATCCCGTCCGCGGTCGACACGCTGCTGGACGACTTCGCCGGTGCGCTCGAGCCCTTCTACGGCGACTTCAAGGCCAAGGGCGGCAACGACTTCGGTGCCTACCTGACCAGCCGCTCGGACGAGGCCTCCGACGCGCTGCTGACCGTCACGGACAGCCGTGCGGACCGCAGCAGCCGTGACAGCATCAAGAAGGTCTACTCGAAGCTGCGCCCGAACGGCAAGAAGAACGTCGAGGAGGCGCTGCCCCGCCTCGGCCAGCTGATCGACAAGCACGCCGCCGCGGTCTGATCGACCTGAGCGAACGCAAGAGGGCCCCGGGAGCGATCCCGGGGCCCTCTTCGCGGGCGGGTCAGTTCTTCTTCTCGGCCGGCGTGCTCGGCGCCTTGCCGTTCGCCGTCGGGGACGGCTTGGCTTCGGCGGCGGGCTTGGCCGGGGGTGCCGGCGGCGTCGCCTTCGGCGGGGCCGGGGCGACCGGCGGCTCCTGCTGACGCGACTTCAGCACCACCGCCGTGCCGACGGCGACCGCGCCGAGGCCCAGCAGCCACGGCCAGCGACGACGCTTGCGGGTGCCCTTGGCCGCGGACTTCGCCTCGACCAGCGCGGCCCGGAAGTCCTTCTTCGCGCTCTTGAAGTCCTTCTTGCCGCGGCGCTTCGACTCGCCGGCGGACTTGGCCGCCTTGATGGCCGCCTTCTTCGCCTTGCGACCGGGCTTCTTCAGCTCGGCGACGCGGGCCAGCGCCTCCTTGCGTGCCGCGGCCGAGCTCTTCTTGAGCTCCTTGCGGGTCAGCTCGGTCTTCTTCGCCAGCTTCTTGCGCGCCCGGCGGCTCTGCTTCGCGAACTCCTCGGCGCCGGCTTCCGCAGCCTTGGCGGCTGCCTCCGCCCCCGCCCTGCCCGCTTCGGTGGCTCGCTTGCGCAGGCCGAGCGTGCCGGACTCCACGGAATCTGCGGCCCGGGTCATGGCCTTCACCTCATCAATCGTTGTGGTACTGCTCTGTTGCCTGCAACCTATCGTGCCCTTTTTCCCGGCGTACCGCTGTGCCTTCCCCGTTCGGGAATCGCCGAAACCTCGGAAATGGGCCTCTTCCTGCAGTCGGACGGGTCACATCCGCCGGGCGAAGCCCCCTGAACCCCCCAAATGTGCGAAGGGATGGCACGATGGCCGCGTGACTGAAAGCGCCCGTAAGGCCACCCTGCACACCAATCAGGGTGACATCCACGTGAACCTGTTCCCCGACCACGCGCCGAAGACGGTCGCGAACTTCGTGGGGCTGGCCGACGGCTCCAAGGAGTACACGCAGCCGAACGCGCAGGGGACGAACTCCGGCCCCTTCTACGACGGCTCGATCTTCCACCGGGTCATCGACGGCTTCATGCTCCAGGGCGGTGACCCGACCGGCACCGGCCGCGGCGGCCCCGGCTACAAGTTCGGCGACGAGTTCCACCCGGAGCTGCAGTTCAACAAGCCGTACCTGCTGGCGATGGCGAACGCCGGGCCCGGCACCAACGGCTCGCAGTTCTTCATCACCGTCGCGCCGACGACGCACCTGAACTTCAAGCACACGATCTTCGGCGAGGTGGCGGACCAGGAGTCCCGCACCGTCGTCGACGCGATCGGGCGTGCGGCGACCGGCCCGGCGGACCGTCCGCTGTCCGACATCGTCATCGAGAAGGTCACCGTCGAGGCCTGAGGCCGGTCCGGAGGGATTTCGGTAGGTTGGTGGCATCGTGAACCAACCGCCGAATCCCTCCGCCTACCCCCAGGCCCCGCAGCCCGGTTGCTGGTGGCACCCGAACCGCCCGACCGGTCTGAGCTGCGCGCGCTGCGGACGTCCGGCCTGCCCGGATTGCCTGCGCGAAGCCGCCGTCGGCTTCCAGTGCACCGACTGCGTGCACACCGGCACGCGGCAGCAGCGCCAGCAGCACCGCTCGTACCAGGACTCCGGCATGGGCGCCCGCACCATCGCCGGCGCGCGGCCGTCGAACTCCGTGGTGGTCACCACCACGCTGCTCGCGGTGAACGTGCTGATCTTCCTGATCACCGTGGTCCAGGCCAAGAGCCTGTTCGACAACGGTAATTCCCAGCTGTCCCTGCTCGGCCAGCTTCAGGCGTATCCCACCCTCGGCGGCGGCGAGTGGTGGCGGATCTTCACCTCTGGCTTCTTCCACTACGGGCCCATCCATATCGCGGCGAACATGTTCTCGCTGTGGATGATGGGCCGCGCCCTGGAGCAGGTGTTCGGCAAGGCGCGCTACACCGCGCTGTACTTCATCTCGATGCTCGGCGCGTCCACGGCGGTGCTGCTGTTCGACGCGCCCGGCAGGGCCTCGGCGGGCGCGTCGGGTGCGCTGTTCGGGCTGCTGGGCGCCTACGCGGTCATTGTGCTGAAGCTCAAGCTGAACCCGTCCAGCTTGTTGATCAACCTGGCGATCAACGCCTACATCACGTTCTCGATCCCGAACATCTCGATCCTCGCGCACGTGGGCGGCCTGGTCACGGGTGCGCTGGTCGCCGTCGCGTTCTTGTACGCGCCGGAGCGCGACCGCGTGCGCTGGCAGGCGATCGGGGCAGCGATCCTGGTGGTCGCGCTCGTTGGCCTGGTGATCTACCGAGGCACGCAGATTCCGCCCGTTGACTGCATGTTCCAGCAGGTCCAGGGGATCGGGTCGGACTACAGCTGTTTCTTCACCGGCGCAGGGCGCTGAGGACGTCCATCACGTCACGGGGGTCCTCGCCGAGGTCGAGGCGACCGAAGACGTAGAGCTGGTCGCCGTGCTCCAGTTCCAGCGTCACGCCGTCGCGGCCCATCCGGCGGGTGGTGCGCAATTGGGTCGTGGTGCCGGCCCAGGGCAGCCGGTGGGTGCCGCCGAGTGTGCGGGCCACCAGGCCCTCGGCGTCGACGGCCAGGCGCGGCCGCACGAGGCTCCAGTGGACGGCGAACCCGCCGACGGCCAGCATCGCAACGCCCAGCAGCACCGCGCCCTTGCCGTCGCCGAAGACCAGGTCGGTCACCGCGCCCACCAGCAGGAGTGCGGCGACGGACCAGGCCAGTACCACAAGCGACCGGCGCGGTGCCCACGAGGTGGGGTAGTTATCCACAGAGGTTATCCACAGTGGGGATGACTCACACCGTTGTAATTCGGTGTCAAGCCGCCGTCCGGAGTAATGGTCAGCGCCACCGCATCGTCATCAGCAGGCCGACGATCATCGCGGCGAAGCCGATCGCGAAGTTCCAGTTGCCCAGGTCGTTGAGAAACGGAATCTTGGGACCGGCGATGTAGTTCACGATGAGCCAGAGCAGCCCGATCACCATGAGGCCGAACATGACGATCTTGTAGAACAGGTTCGACGGGCCCGCAGCCTTGACCTTCACCGGCGTACGGCGATCGGCAGGCGGGGTGTACGCGGTCTTCTTGCGGACCTTGGACTTCGGCATCGTGTTCCTCGCGTGCTGTTCGGGCTCTCCTGGTGGCGGTGCCTGATCCGCGGGGTTCCCCGCTGTCGGGTTGCGCAACCAGCGCCACGTGGACACGTTAACGTAAACGACGGCTCCAGAGCACTGGGCGGGAGCGGTCGGATTTCCGGACTGTGACAATAGCGCCACCTAGCGTTCCTCACGGGGTGCGACGCCGGGCGCGAGAGGAGCTTGCGTGGGAACGCAGGATTGGCCGGGCGAAGACCGCCCTCGGCGCTCCGGGCCAGGGCCGGAAGGCCAGGGACGACGCCGGGCGCCCGGCCCCGACGGAGCCGGCAGACCCCGCAGACAGCCCCCCGGTGAACCACCGCCGAGAACCCCGCCGTCCGGCTCGCCGCAGCCGAGGGCCCAGCGGCCCGGCGCGCCGGGGGAGCCCCCGCGCCGACAGCCTGATCCGCGGAGATCACCCGATCAGCCCAGGGGCGGACGGTCCGACGGCCCGAATCGCGCGCGGCCGGCCGATGACCCGAACCGGACCCGGTCGATGGACAGCCCGAACCGGGCAGGGTCCGCCGACGACCCGGGCCGGGGCGGACGGCCTGGCGATCCGCGGGCGCGGCGTGCCGAAGACCCGAACCAGGCGCGGTCCGACGAGCCGAGCCGGGCGCGGCCGACCGAGCAGCTGCGGCGCCCCGGCACCGGCCCGGACCCGCGCCGCCGCCCGTCGCGGCCTGGCCTGGCGAACCAGGAGACCGAGGTCTTCGAGGCGGTCAAGGACGGCGGCAGCACGGCAGTGAAGGAGAAGCCGGAGCCCACGCCGCTCGGCAAGGGCGGTCTCGCGATCCGGACCGCCGGCGAGGTGCTGATCACCCTCGGCGTGATCGTCCTGTTGTTCATGGTTTACGAGGTCTACGTCACCGACCTGTTCTCGGCCGAAAAGCAGTCGGTCGCCAGCGATCAGCTGCAGGGCGACTGGGCGAAGGACCGCACGCTGCACCCCGAGCTGGTGGACGGCAAGGCGTTCGCCCGGATCCAT
Organism: Amycolatopsis saalfeldensis; assembly: GCF_900110575.1. Taxonomy (GTDB): domain Bacteria; phylum Actinomycetota; class Actinomycetes; order Mycobacteriales; family Pseudonocardiaceae; genus Amycolatopsis; species Amycolatopsis saalfeldensis. Next base: position 27,729 of record NZ_FOEF01000018.1, on the reverse strand, counting down.
ATCCCCAGCTTCGGCGCGGACTTCAACTTCACCATCCAGGAGGGCACCGGCGAGGATTCGCTCGCCGTCGGCCCCGGCCACTACAAGGGCACGGCGCTGCCCGGCGAGCCCGGCAACTTCGGCATCGCGGGCCACCGCGTCGGCAAGGGCGCGCCGTTCAACGACCTGGACAACCTGAGCTCGTGCGACCAGATCGTGATCGAGACGGCGACCGACTTCTTCATCTACAAGGTGCTGCCCTACGACGACGAGATGAACGGCTGGACCAGCGGCAAGGGCGCGCAGCCCGCGTGCAAGGGCGTCCCGACGCTGCGAGACCCGAGCATCGCGGGCGGCGGCGCGTACGACCAGACGTTCGGCCGCAAGGTGGTGCTGCCCAGCCAGGGCGACGCCGTGAACCCGGTGCCGTACAAGCCGTCCGACGTGCTGCCCAAGGCGCAGGAGGCCTCGCTGCTCACGCTCACCACCTGTCACCCGCAGTTCTCGGCGAAGCAGCGGCTGATCATCACCTCCGTGCTCACCCAGCAGGTGCCGAAGTCGCAGGTCCCGGACTACACGAAGCTGCTCTCACAGATCGGCGGTGCCTCCTGATGTACGGCTGGATCTGGCGGCACCTGCCCGGCCCGTTCGCGGCGAAGCTGACGCTCGCCGTGGTGCTGGTGCTGGGCGTGGTCGCGCTGCTGATGTTCGTGATCTTCCCGTGGATCGATCCGCTGCTGTGGTTCAACGACGTCGCGGTCAACAACTGAGGTTCGGCGTCTTCCTCGTCTCCGGGCGGTTTCCGGGGCAGGAGGACGCCGACGTGCTGCGCCGGACCGTCCGCGCCGCGGAGGCCGCCGAGGCGGCGGGGTTCGACGACGTGTGGCTCGCGGAGCACCACTTCATGCCGTACGGCGTCTGCCCGTCGGCGGTCACGCTCGCCGGGCACGTGCTGGGCCGGACCTCGCGCGTCGACGTCGGCACGGCGGTGAGCGTGCTGTCCACCGCGCATCCGGTGGCGCTGGCGGAGCAGTGGTCGATGCTCGACGCCGTGTCCGGCGGGCGGCTGCGGGTCGGCGTCGGGCGCGGTGGGCCGTGGCAGGACCTGGAGGTGTTCGGCACCGGGCTGGCGCGGTACGAGACCGGTTTCGCCGAGTCGCTGGACCTGCTGCTGTCGGCGATGGCCGGCGGTGACGTGCGCGCGGACGGCGAGCACTTCGCGTTCCGTGCCGTCCCGTTCGTGCCACGGCCGGAGCGTCGGCCGCGGCTGGTCGTCGCCTGCGGCGGACCGGGGTCCGAAGCCGTGCGGCTGGCAGCCGAACGCGGGCTGCCGATGCTGCTGGGCCTGCACGCGGACGACGCGGAGAAGGCCGCCACGGTCGAGGCCTACGGCGCGCCCGCGGAGCACGTTTCGACGGTGCTGTGCCAGGTCGGCGAGGACGCGGCCGACGTGATGCGGCGCGCGCTGCCCGGCTGGCTGGCGGACGGCCTCGGCGCGCACGTGACGGTGGACGGCAGGCCCGGCCCGTCACGCGACCCCGGCGAGTACACCGAGCGGCTGTGCGCGATCCACCCCGTCGGCGACGCGGGTCATTGCGTGGCGACGCTGGAAACGAGCCTCCGGCGCACCGGCGTCGCCCACGTCGTGATGTTCGTGGAAGCGTCCGGCACGCCGGAGGGCACGTGCGAAAACATCGCGCGGATCGGCGCCGAGGTGCTGCCCGCGCTACGGCGTCAGGCCCGTCAGCAGTCCCGCAGTTCCGGGCTCTGATTCAGCAGCTGGCCGCGGGGCGAGACGAACGCGCGGTAGCGGTCGCCGTCCAGCTCGGTCGAGCGGAACACGGCCACCCGGTGGCAGTTCTGGAAGGCCAGCTTCACGCCGAAGTGCCGCTCCAGGCCGCCGCGGATGGCGTCGGAGGCCAACGCCCGCAGCAGCTGCCCGCGGGCGGTCTCGTCCGGTGGCGGCGTCTCGTTGTCGGCGAACCCGTCCGCGGCGCCGTCGGCCTCGGCGATCACGCCGGTGATCACCTCCCACGCGTAGGGCAGGGACTCCCGCACGCAGGCCACGAACTCCGCGTCGGAGACCTCCCCGCGCTCGGCCTTTTCCAGCAGCGCGGGCGATACGTCCAGAGACAAGAGAACCTCCATGGTCAGTGGGTCCTTTCCTGGCTACCGCCGGGGCGTCCGCGCCACAAGAGAAAACGATGTTCATCACCACTTCGGTGGACTACTCCCACCGGAACAGCCGTACCGCCAGCGCCGTTCCGCCCAGTGCGAACAGGGCCAGCACGAGGAACTGCAGCGGCTGAACGCCATTGCCCACCCACGCGTCCTGCAGTGGCTGTGTGCCGGGCGGGATGTACGCGCCGATCCGCTGGATCACGGCGGGCAGCAGCGGCCGGGGCAGGTAGACGCCGCCGAGGAACATGATCGGGAAGTAGGCGACCATCGCGAGCCCGCCCGCGCCCTTGCTGGTCCGCGCCAGCGACGCGGCGATCAGGCCGAGCGCGAACACCGAGACGAGGCCGAGCGCCAGCGTGACGAGGAAGGTCAGCGGGTGGCGCGGCATCGGCACGTCGAACGCGGCGTGGCCGGCCACCAGCAGGACTGCGACGCCCGCGAGCGCTACCACGGCGTGGATCGCGAGCTGGGCCAGCAGCAGGTACGACGGTGGCACGGGTGTGGTGGCGAGCCGGCGGAGCACGCCCTGCTCGCGGTAGGCGGCAATGGCGCCGGGGGCGACCTGCAGGCCGAGCATCGCGATCGCGATGACCACCAGCGAGGGCACGAACAGGTCGACGAAGCGGTAGCCGCCGGTCACGTCGCTCGGCTTCGTGAAGCCGGGGATCAGGCCCACGGCGAGCAGCACCGCGGCGGGCAGCAGCACGCCGAGCACCGGCCAGATCGGCGTGCGGAGGAACAGTTTCGTCTCGGTGGCGACGAGCTTGGTGAAGGTGCGCACGGGTTTCTCCTGGTTCTCAGTCGCGGCCGGTGAGGGTGACGAACGCGTCGTCCAAAGTGGACTTCCCGGTGGTGCCGAGCAGCTCGGCGGGGGTGCCGGTGGCGACCACCCGGCCGGCGTCGAAGACCGCGACGCGGTCGCAGAGCCGCTCGGCCTCGTCCATGAAGTGGGTGACGAGCAGGACGGTCACGCCGCCGTCGCGCACCCCTTCGACGAGCTTCCAGGTGTCGCGGCGGGCGTGCGGGTCGAGGCCCGTGGTGAGCTCGTCGAGGATGGCGACCTCGGGCTCGCCGATCAGCGCCAGCGCGATGGACACCCGCTGCTTCAGCCCGCCGGAGAGCCGGCCGAAGTACGCGCGCTCGTGCGCCTCCAGCGAGAGCCGCCGCAGCAGGCTGTCGACGTCCGCGGGGTGCGGGTAGAACGACGCGAACAGCTCGAGCGCCTCGCGCACCCGCAGCTTTTCGGGCAGCCGGCTTTCCTGCAGCTGGACGCCCACGCGCCGGCGCAGCTCGTCACGGTCGCGCGCCGGGTCGAGGCCCAGCACCGAGATCGTGCCGGCGTCGGCGGTGCGCAGTCCCTGGAGGCATTCGACGGCGGTGGTCTTCCCGGCGCCGTTGGTGCCGAGGATCCCGAAGATCTCGCCGCGCTCGACGGTGAAGGAGACCCCGTCGACCGCGACCCGGTTCCCGTACCGCTTGGTCAGCTCGGTGACTTCGATGAGTGGCATGCGGAAAACGCTAGAAGCGCGCGGCGACCGGCAGAATGGCCGTGAAACCCCAGCCCGGGTGGGATTTTGCTGACGTGGGGGTGGGTCCAGCACCACCCCTGCCGGGTGGCTCGGGCCAATGCGCTTCGCCGCTTCGAGCGGTCAGACTGAGCCGGTGGGAGGAGGGATGTCGATGACGTATCCGACGGCGGTGCGGCGGGCGTTCGTGCTGGCCGGGCTCGCGCTGCTGAGCTGGTTCGACGTGCTGGTGGAGCTGTTCGCGTTCGTGCTGCTGTGCGTCGGGCTGGTCTTCTTCCTGCCGTCGGCCATCCTGTGGGCGCGTGGGCGGTCCCGGCGGACGCGGGCGCTGGCCGGTTCGTGGTGCGGCGTCGAGGTCCCGGACCCGTACCGGCCGGCGCCGCCGGAGCCGGAGCGGGAGCGCGACGGCTGGTACCGCGACGGGAACCAGCTGTTCAAGCGGTCGTGGTGGATCCGGGCGAACCGGCGGATCAACTGGGTGCTCGACGACCCCGCGGTCGGGCGGGAACTGCAGTGGCAGCTGGTCAACCCGGTCGCCGGGCTGGTGCTCCTGGTGGCCACGGTACTGTCCGGTCCCCGCGCGCTGCGGGGTTACGGCCGGTGGACGCGCTGGTGGCTGGGGCACCACCCGGCCCGGCCGCGGGACCGGTGGCTCCACCGGCACACCGAGTCGCTCGGTCACCAGATCGGGATCCTCGTGCTGGGCCTGATCCACCTCGTGCTGGCGTTCGTGCAGCTGCTGGCGCTGCCGTTCTTCCCGGCGCTGGTGGTGGCGAGCCGGACGGTGCCCGACACCGCCCGCCGCGAAATCCACAACTGGACGGGCGTGCGGATCCCCCGGCCGTACCTGCCGCCCCCGCCGCTGCCCGTCCCGCGCGCCGACGGGCTGTTCCAGGTGGGCAAGCAGCTCAATCGGCTCTGCGCCGGCCGGTGCAGCGGGCGCGGTTCCGCTGGATCCTGCGTGACCCCGCGACCTGGCGCGACCTCGCCGCCGCGGTGCTGGTGCCGGTCGTTTCGGCCGTGCTGCTGATACCCACGGTGGTGCTGACGTTCTGGGGGATCGCCGGGCTGGCGGCGCTGTGGGCGGGCCGGTTCATCAGCGGCTGGCCGGCGGCGCAGCAGGCGTCGACGCACTACTTCGAGGTGATCGGCCTTCCCCCGGTCACGAGTACCGGGCCGGCGCTCGCGGTCACGCCGGTCGCGCTGGCCGCGTTGGTGCTCGGCCTGGCGCCGACGACCTGGCTCGCGCGGCAGCAGGCGAGGTTCGCCCGGCTGGTGCTCGGCCCGACCGAGGCGATCCGGCTGGCGCAGCGCGTGCGGCGGCTGGACCAGACCCGCTCCGACGTCACCGTGGCGCAGGCCGCCGAGCTGCGGCGGATCGAGCGCGACCTGCACGACGGGATCCAGTCGCGGCTCGTGGCGATGGGCATGAAGCTGGGCGCGGTGGAAGCGTTGATCGACAGCGACCCGGCGGCGGCGAAGAAGCTGGCGGCGGACCTGCGGACCGCGTCGGCGGAGGCGTTGACGGAGCTGCGGGTGCTGGTCCGGGGGATCCACCCGCCCGTGCTGTCGGAGCGGGGCCTGCTGGACGCCGTGCGCGCGGTGGCGCTGGACAGCCCGTTGAAGGTCGAGGTCACGGGCTCGCTGGCGGGTCGCGTCGAGCAGCCGGTGGAGGCGTGCGCGTACTTCGCGGTGTGCGAACTCCTTGGCAACGCGGCGAAACACGGGTCGGCCCGGCGGGTCACGATCTCGCTGGAGCACGACGACGGGCTGCTGCGCGCGGCCGTCACCGACGACGGCAAGGGCGGCGCGGACGCCGCGCGCGGCTCGGGACTGCGGGGAATCGAGCGCCGGCTGGGCGGCTTCGACGGTAGGTTGACGCTCGCCAGCCCGCTGGGCGGCCCGACCGTGGCGATCGTGGAGGTTCCGTGTCAGCTCGACCCCGAACCGTCGTCGCCGAAGACCAGTACCTCCTCCGGGACGGCCTGACGCACCTGCTCACCGCGCACGGCTTCGACGTCGTCGCCGCGGTGGGCTCGGGTCCCGAGCTGGCGGCCGCGCTCCGCGAGCACCGGCCGGACGTGTCCATTGTGGACGTCCGCATGCCGCCGACGAACACCGACGAGGGCCTGCAGGTGGCGCTGGCGGCCCGGCGTGAGAAGCCGGGCCTGCCGATCCTGGTCCTGTCGCAGCACGTCGAGCAGCTGTACGCGCGCGAACTGCTGGCGGACGGCACCGGCGCCGTCGGCTACCTGCTGAAGGACCGGGTGTTCAACGCCGCCGACTTCATCGACGCGGTCCGCCGCGTGGCCGCCGGCGGCACGGCCATGGACCCCGAGGTGATCGCCAAACTGGTGGCGGGCAACGCTTCCGACCCGTTGGCGGCGCTGACCCCGCGCGAACGCGAGGTGCTCGCGCTGATGGCGGAGGGCTGCTCCAACGCCGCCGTCGCCACGCGCCTGCACTTCAGCGAAGGCGCGGTCGGCAAGCACACTGCGAACATCTTCGCCAAGCTCGGCATCGCCGCCTCGGACGACACCAACCGCCGGGTGCTGGCCGTGCTCGCCTACCTCTCGGCCGGCTGAACGGCTCAGTCCCGCGAGACGCGGATCATCTCCTCGCGCTCCACGACCTTGATGCGCTCGCGTCCGTGCGGCTCGCCGAGCGACTTCTCGTGCGCGTCCAGCTTCGCCCAGCCGTCCCAGGTGGTGAACGGGATGCCGCGGGTGGCAAGGAAGTCGAGGATCGCGTCCGGGGAGCCGTACTTCGGGGCGGCCAGGGTGTCGGCGTCGGCCAGCAGGCTGGCGACGGTCTCCGCGGCGTCGCCCTTCGTGTGCCCGATCAGGCCGATCGGGCCGCGCTTGATCCAGCCCGTGACGTAAACGCCCGGCAGCTGGTTCTCGTCCAGGTCCAGCACCCGGCCGGCCTGGTTCGGCACCACGCCGGCGACGTGGTCGAACGGGACTTCCGGCAGGTGCGTCGACAGGTAGCCCACCGCGCGGTAGACGGCCTGCACGTCCCAGTCGTGGAATTCCCCGGTGCCGCGGACACTGCCGTCACCGGTGTACTCCGTGCGCTCGGTGCGAAGACCGGTCACGCGGCCGTCCTCGCCGAGCACCTCGGCCGGCGAGTGGAAGAAGTGCAGGTGCAGCCGCTTCGGCCGGGTGCCCTCGTCGCGGATCGCCCACTCCTGCAACGTTTTCACCACCATGTCGACCTGCTTCGACGCCCGCAGCGCCGCGACGCTGCCCTCGTCGAACTCGATGTCCTCGGGGTGGACGATCACCTCGACGTTCGGCGAATGGTCCAGCTCGCGCAGCTCCAGCGGCGTGAACTTCGCCTGCGCCGGGCCGCGGCGGCCGAACACGTGCACGTCGGTGACCGGGCTGGCCTTGAGCCCTTCGTGGACGTTCGCCGGGATGTCCGTGGCCAGCAGCTCGTCGGCGGTCTTCGCGAGGATGCGGGCGACGTCCAATGCCACGTTGCCGACGCCGAGCACCGCGACCGAGGTCGCCTCCAGCGGCCAGGTGCGCGGCACGTCGGGGTGGCCGTCGTACCAGGAGACGAAGTCGGCGGCGCCGTGGCTGCCGTCGAGGTCGACGCCGGGGATGTCCAGCGGGCGGTCGGCCATCGCGCCGGTCGAGAAGACCACCGCGTCGTAGAACTCGCGCAGCTCGTCGAGCTTGATGTCGGTGCCGTAGTCGATGTTGCCGAGCAGGCGGATGTTCGGGCGGTCCAGCACCTTGTGCAGCGCGGTCACGATGCCCTTGATCCGCGGGTGGTCGGGGGCGACGCCGTAGCGGATCAGCCCGAACGGCGCGGGCATGCGCTCGAACAGATCGATCGTCACGTCGGCGCTGTCGGACTTGTCCAGGATGTCGGCGGCGTAGATGCCGGCTGGGCCGGCGCCCACCACGGCCACGCGAAGAGGTCGGCTCACGCTGCCCACGCTAAGTTAGGCTGCCCTAATTTTCATTGTGATCTGGCGTACGGTCCACCAGGTGGGAGCCGCTAAGCTGGGGCGTATGCGCGTACTCGTCGTCGACAACTACGACAGCTTCGTCTACAACCTCGTCCAGTACCTGGCGCAGCTCGGCGCCGACTGCACGGTGTGGCGCAACGACGTGGTCGACCTCGAACGCGTCCCCGAGTTCGACGCGGTGCTCGTCTCGCCCGGCCCCGGCACGCCCGAGCGCGCCGGGCAGAGCATCGACGTGATCGCGAAGTGCGCCGAGACGCGCACACCCATGCTCGGCGTCTGCCTTGGCCACCAAGCACTCGGCGTGCACTTCGGCGCCACTGTGGACCGGGCGCCGGAGCTGTTGCACGGCAAGACCAGCCAGGTCCGCCACGCCGGCGCCGGGGTGCTCGCCGGGCTGCCGGACGAGTTCACGGCCACCCGCTACCACTCGCTCACCGTGCTGCCGGAGACGATCCCCGAGGACGTCTTCGAGATCACCGGCCGCACCGAGTCCGGGGTGGTGATGGGCATGCGTCACCGCTCGCTGCCGCTGGAAGGGGTGCAGTTCCACCCCGAGTCGGTGCTGACCGAGGGCGGGCACCGGCTGCTGGCCACCTGGATGGCTTCGGCCGGGCACCCGGTCGAGCCGCAGCTGGTCGACGAGCTGGAGCGTGCCACCCAGGTGTTGCAGAAGGCCGCCGCTGCGTGACCGCCCCGCTGCTCCGGCTCGCTGGAGTCGGCAAGCGGTACGGCGGCGGCGAGCTGGTGCTCGACGGCGTCGACCTGACTGTGCCCGCGGGCCGGGTGATCGGGATTCTCGGTGCGAACGGGTCGGGCAAGTCGACGCTGCTGCGGATCATGGCGGGCGTCTCGCGCGCGAGCACCGGCGTCGTCGAGGGCAGTCCGTCCATCGGCTACCTGCCGGACCGGTTCCCGGGCGGCCAGCGGCTCGGCGCGCGGGCGTACCTGCGGCACATGGCCCGGATCCGCGGGCTGGTCGACTTGTCGACAATAGACCCGTTGCTGGAGCGGTTGTCGCTGGTCGGCGGCCCGGATGCGCAGCTGCGAACGCTGTCGAAAGGCAACGCGCAGAAGGTCGGCCTCGCACAGGCGGTGCTGCCACGGCCGGACCTGCTGATCCTCGACGAGCCGTGGTCCGGGCTCGACGTCAGCACTCACGCCGTGCTGGGCGAGCTGGTGGCAGAGACGCGGGCGCGCGGCGCGAGCGTGGTGTTCACCGATCACCGGCCGGACGTGGTGCGCGAGTACGCCGACGACGTGCACCGGATCGAGCGCGGCCGGCTCACCCCGGTGGCCGTCGCCGTGGCCGGGCCGGCGACGCGGATCGTGTTGTCCGGGCCGAGCGGCGACTGGTCCGTCGAGCCGGGGGTGCGCCACGTCGTCGCGGACGGCGCGCAGATCGTGCTGACCGTGGATGCGACCAGCGCCGACGCCCTGCTGTTGCGGGCGTTGTCGGGCGGCTGGTCGGTGCGGGAGGTGGCGCCGTGCTCGCCGTGAGCCGCTACTACCTGGCGCTGCTGGGGCATTCGCAGCGTTACCTGCCGGCGCTGCTCGCGTACCTCGCGCTGTGCGTGATCCTCTACTCCGACCCGACTTCGCCGCCGTTGCCGTTGTACGGCGTGAGCGGCGGCGCGCTGATGGTGGTGGCCTGCTGGCTGACGATCGCGCTGCTCGACATCGAGGATCCGGTCCAGGTTCTTGTCACGCTGAGCAACGCCGGCGGCCGTCGGATGACCATCGGCGGCGCCCTGCTGACGGTGTCCGGCTGCTCGGCCGTGCTCACGCTGGTCACTCTCGGGTGGTCCGCGGTCAAGCCGTGGCAGCTGCACTGGGGGGCGCTGGGCGTCGGCCTGCTGACCCACCTGGCGTGCGCGTTGCTGGGCATCGCGATCGGGCTGCCGTGCTCGCGGCTGCTGGTTTCGCGGATCGGCTGGACGGTGCTCTCGGCCGTGCTCGTGCTCGGCGTGGTGCTGCTCGGCAAGTGGGTCCCGCTGGCCCACCCGTTGCTTCAGGCGCTCATGAACGGTGCCGCTTACGGTGGCCCGCTCGCGCTGGCCGTCGTCACGTCCGTGGTCGCGGTGCTGGTCAGCGCGACGGTGGTCGGGCGGCTCGCGGCCCGCCGGTCCTGAACCACGCACCCTCGTTTCGATGAATCTGCAAATTGCATCTCGCAATTACCGGTATGGATGTTCCCTTCGGGAGTCGATCCGCGTTACTCTCTCTGGCCTCATGCCACCGCCGCCCCCGAACCACCAGTCCCCACTGATCCCCGTGACGCGCCCACGGCCCGGTGGGGGCTGGTGCCTGGTCCGTTGTGAGTAATCTGCAAATTGCATCTGGCAATCGAGTGTTGGAGTCTTCCTCGCAGGCGGCGGGCCGGGTTACCCTCGCGCCGTCTGTTCGGGCCCGTGAGGGGAGAGCCGTGACGGCTGGGATCGCCGCGATCACCGTGGGCGGATCAGGGGACGAGCTGCGACAGCTGGCGTCCTGGTTGCGGACCGAGGACGAGCTGAAGGACCGCGTGCGGCTGTCCGAACGGTCCGTCGCGGCCGACGGCGACGTCGTGGTGGTGCTGGTGAGCAGCCGCTCCGTGGCGACGCTGTGCCGGTCCCTGTTCGGCTGGGTGCGCCGGCGGCGCGGCGACCAGCGGGTCTGGCTCAAGGTGAAACGCTCCGGCGCCGTCGAAGAGCTCGACCTCGACTGCGGCACCGGCAGCGACGCAGACGCGGTGCTCGCCAGCGTCCGCGGATTCCTCGACCAGCCTTAGGCACCAACCGGAAAGGGCCCGCACGGCGAACCGTGCGGGCCCTTTCACCCCGGCGGGAATCCGCCGGGTGGCCTCAGTTGGGCGGGAAGATGCCGCCGGGCGAGGTCGGGTTGCTGCTGGTGCTGCCGCTGTCCTCCTGGACGAACAGCACGATCGTCTGGTCCGCGGCGATCGTCGTCCCGGTGGTCGGGGTCGTCTTCACCACCGTGTTCGGGTCGGCATTGCCGGAGTGGACCGACTGGGTCTGGATGCTGCCGTGCCAGCCCAGATTCTGCAGCGTCTGAGTGGCCTGATCCTCGGTCTGGCCCTTGAGGTTCGGCATCTGGATCTGCTGCACGCCCTTCGACACCATCAGGGTGACCGTGCCGCCCGGCGGCAGGTTGCCGCCGTTGGGCTGCTGGTTGACGACCTGGTCCTTCGGCGCGGTCGAGTCCTGGTCCTGCCTGACGACCTTGAAGCCGGCGTTCTGCAACGCGCTCTTCGCGGAGTCGAAGGTCTGGCCGACCACGTTCGGCACCGCCTTCTGGGCCTGCTGCGTGCCGATCGTGATCGAGACCGCGGTGCCGATCGGGGCCGTCGAGTTCGCGGTCGGCGTCTGCAGGATCACCTTGTCGACGTCGTTCGGGTCGGTGACGGGCGCCGTGTTGGTGTTCCCCAACGTGAGGTTCGCCTGCTGGAGCGCCGTCTTGGCGTCGTCGGCGGACTTGCCCTTCAGATCCGGCACGGTGGTGTTCCCGGGCTTGACGCCGACCGTCAGCTTGATCTCCGTGCTGGTCGCCACGTTGGCGCCGGCGGTCGGGTCGATCGCGAGGACGTGGTCGACCTGTTCGTCGGTGCAGGTCAGCTGGCCGGGCTGCTGCGCCGCGACCCCACACGGGACCTGGACCGCCGCCGCGAACGTCGTGAAGCCCAAGTCGTTCAGCTGGGACTTCGCCGCGGTCACCGTCTGGCCCACCACAGGGGGGACGGTGGCGGTCTTGGCGGTGCTCTTGAACAAATCGGTGGACAGCCAGAGGATCAGCAGCACCACGCCCAGCACGAGCAGCGTCGCGACCACGGCGAAGATCGTGCGACGACGGCGCTTGGCGCGTGGGTCCTCGTCCGGCTCCTCGGCGTACTCGTCGTAGCGCTGGGGCTGGCGCCGGTCGGTGTTCATCACCTGGGTGCGCTCGTCCTCGGACATCACCATCGGCGCCGACGGGCGCTGGCCCGAGAGCGTGCGCACGAGGTCGGAGCGCATCTCGGCGGCCGACTGGTACCGGTTGGCCGGGCCCTTGGCCAGCGCCTTCAGCACCACCGCGTCCAGCTCGGGCGTCACCGCCGGGTTGACCGACGACGGCGGCTTCGGGTCTTCCCGCACGTGCTGATACGCCACCGCGACGGGGGAGTCGCCGGTGAACGGCGGCTCGCCGGTGATCAGCTCGTACAGCACACAGCCGGCCGCGTAGACGTCCGAACGGGCGTCCACCGCTTCGCCGCGCGCCTGCTCCGGGGAGAGGTACTGCGCGGTGCCGATGACGGCCGCCGTCTGCGTCATGGCCGACTGGCCGTCGTGCATGGCGCGCGCGATGCCGAAGTCCATCACCTTGACGGCGCCGTTCTTCGTGATCATCACGTTCGCCGGCTTGACGTCGCGGTGGACGATGCCGTGGCGGTGGGAGAAGTCCAGCGCGGCGCAGACGTCGGCCATGACCTCCATCGCCCGCTTCTGCGACATCGGGCCCTCGGTCTTGACGATGTCGCGCAGCGTCCGGCCCTCGACGTACTCCATCACGATGTAGGGCAGCGCCCCGACATCGGTGCTGGCCTCGCCCGTGTCGTACACGGCGACGATCGCCGGGTGGTTCAGCGCGGCCGCGTTCTGCGCCTCGCGACGGAACCGTTCCTGGAACTGCGGGTCGCGAGCCAGGTCCGCGCGCAGGACCTTGATCGCCACTTCCCGGCCCAGACGCACGTCGTGTCCGTGATGGACCTCGGACATACCTCCGTAGCCGAGCGTGTCGCCCAGCTCGTACCTATTGGAGAGCAGTCTGGGTGTGCTCATCTCTGTGTGCCGTTCCATTCCGTCCAAGGTGTGGTCATGATGCCTTGTTGGCCCTGCTTCTCGCTCGGCCCGAGCGCGGCCGGCGCCGGTCTGCCCGGCGGTTCACTCGTGTTCACGCTTCCCGCCGATGGACCGTTGCCCCGGCTCACCACTCTCGCGATGAAGAACGCCCCGGCCACCAGCACCGCGATGAGCAGAACCGCGAGCAGAACCCACCAGCCCCACTGGCTTCGCCGCCGCGGCGCGGGCCTCGGCGGCGCGACAGCGGGGAGCGCGGGATGGGAACCAGGACCGATGGGGTTCATGGGGGCCGCGAGGTGCACCGGGTTCGGCCCGGACCCTGGTGTCACCGGCACCTGGCCGGCCGCGTACGCGGCGTTCACCAGCCCCAGCGGTGTCGGCAGCGGGTGCCCGGCGCGGATCGCGGCGACGGCGTTGGCGAATTCGCCGCCACTGGCGTACCGCTGCCTCGGGTCCTTCACCAGGGTCGCCTCGATGACCGCCCGAGCGCCCGGCGGGACGTCCGGCGGCAGCGGCGGCGCGAGGTCGCGGATGTGCATCATCGCGACGGTCACGGCGTTCTCGGACAGGAACGGCCGGTGCCCGGAAAGGCATTCGTACCCGCAGACGGCGAGGGAGTAGACGTCGCTGGCCGGCTCGGCGTCGTGGCCGAGCGCCTGTTCCGGGGCGATGTAGTGGGCGGTGCCCATCACCATGCCCGACCGCGTGACGGGGGCCGCGTCGGCCGCCTTGGCCACGCCGAAGTCGGTGATCTTCACCTGCCCGGCCGGGGTGACGAGGATGTTGCCCGGCTTGACATCGCGGTGGACCAAGCCCTGTTCGTGCGCGGCCTGCAGCGCGGTGCCGGCCTGCTCGAGGAGGTCGAGGGTGTAGTCGGCGGAAAGACGGCCGTGCTTGGCCAGGATGCCCGCGAGCGGATCGCCCTCCACGAACTCCATCACCAGGTACGCGATGGAGAGGTCCTCGTCGACCGTCTCGCCGTAGTCGTGCACCGCCGCGATGCCGGAGTGGTTGAGCGAAGCCGTCATCCGCGCTTCGGTGCGGAAACGGTGCAGGAACTCGGCGTCTCCGGAGAGCTCGGCCTTCAGCACCTTCACCGCGACGACCCGGTCGAGCCGGGTGTCGCTGGCCTGCCAGACCTCGCCCATCCCGCCGACGGCGATCCGGTTCGTCAGCTTGTAGCGCTCGGCCAGCAGCTGACCCGAGGACAGCATCCGCTATCCACCCCCGAGGTGCGCCGCGATCGCGGCCCGGCCGATTTCGGCGGCCACGGAGCCACCGGTGGCGGCGAGGCCGCGGTTGCCGCCGCTCTCGACGATGACGGAGACGGCGATCTGCGGGTTGTCCGACGGCGCGAACGCGGTGTACCAGGCGTGCGGCGGGGTGTTCTTCGAGTCGGTGCCGTGCTCGGCGGTGCCGGTCTTCGACGCGATCTTCAGCGCCGGGTTCTTGCCGCCGCCCGCGGTGAAGCTCTCCGACGCGATCATCATGTCGGTCATGATCGCGGCGTTCGCCGAGGTCAGGGCCGGGGTGCCGGTGAGCTGCTCCGGCTCCGTGTCCTCGATCGTCGACAGGTCCGGCGCCAGGATGGACTGCACCAGCTGCGGCTTCATCGCCATGCCGCCGTTGGCCACGGTGGCGGAGAGGATGCAGTCCTGCAGCGGGGTGATCCGGACGTCGCGCTGGCCGATGCCGCTCTGGTAGAGCGCGCCCTGCGAGTCGAGCGCGCCGACGGTGGACGTCGCCACCTTCATCGGCACGGCCAGGTTGTTCTGGCCGATGCCGAAGTTGGCCGCAGTCGCCTTCATCTTGTCCGCGCCCAGCTGGCCGGCGAACGTCGCGAACGGCACGTTGCACGAGTGCGCCAGCGCCTCCTTGAACGTGGTGCCGGGGCAGGTCTCGCCGCCGTAGTTCTCCAGCGTGGTGTTGGTGCCGGGCAGCTTCACGTTCGGCGCGTTGGACACCGGGGTGTCCGGGCCGATCCCGTCGGCCAGCGCGGCCGAGCCGGTGACCAGCTTGAACGTCGAGCCCGGCGGGTAGGTCTCCGAGATCGCCCGGTTCAGCATCGGGTTCTTCGGGTCCTTGGAGTACTGCGTGTACGCCGTGGTCTGGTCCTGCGTGTGCACCGCGAGCTTGTTCGGGTCGTACGAGGGCGTGGACACCATCGCCAGGATGCGGCCGGTCTTCGGCTCCATCGCGACGACGGCGCCGGTGTAGCCGCGCTGCGTCATCAGGTCGTACGCGGCCTTCTGCACCTTCGGGTCGATCGTCAGCTTCACGTTGCCGCCACGCGGGTCGCGGCCGGTGATCATGTCCGACAGCCGGCGGACGAACAGCCGCGGGTCGGAGCCGTTGAGCACGTCGTCCTCGGTGCGCTCCAGGCCGCCGGCGCCGTAGTTGATCGAGTAGAAGCCGGTGACCGGCGCGTACATCGGGCCGTCGGTGTAGGTGCGGGTGAACTTGAACTTGTCGTTCGAGGCCTGCACGCCGGCGAGCACGGTGCCGTCCGGCGTCACGATCTGGCCGCGCTGGCGCGAGTACTCGTCGTAGAGCACCCGCTGGTTGCGGGAGTCGGTGCGGTAGGCGTCCGCCTTGACCACCTGGATGTAGGTGTCGTTGGCCAGTAGCAGCACGATCATCACGAGCATCGCCATGCCGACCTTGCGCAGCGGCGTGTTCACGACTTGCTCCCGTCACCGTTGATGAGGCCGTCGGCCGGCGGGCGCTGCACCAGCACGGTGTGAGCTTCGGCGAGTGGGGCTTGGGGTTGCGGCTGCGGCTTCGGGCGCGCGGCAGGCCGCCGCGCCGCGTCCGATATTCGCAGCAGCAGGGCGACGAGGATGTAGTTCGCCAGCAGCGAGGAACCGCCCTGTGACAGGAAGGGCGCGGTGATGCCGGTCTCCGGGATCAGGGCCGTGACCCCGCCGACGACCACGAAGATCTGCATGACCATGGTGAACGCGAGGCCTCCGCCGAGCAGCTTGCCGAACGTGTCCCGCACGGCCAGCGCGCTGCGCATACCCCGCATCGCGAGCAGCAGATACAGCATCAGCACGGCGGCGAGGCCGACGAAGCCCAGCTCCTCGCCGATCGACGCGGTGATGAAGTCGCTGTTCGCCTCCGGCACGATGTCCGGCCGGCCGGCGCCGAGCCCGGTGCCGCCGACCCCGCCCGTGCCGAGGCCGAACAGGCCCTGCGCGAGCTGGTACGAGCCGCCCTTCGCGTCGTAGCGCGGGCCCAGCGGGTCCAGGAAGTTCTCCACCCGCTGCTGCACGTGCGTGAAGAGGTTGTAGGCGATCACGCAGCCCGCCGCGAAGAAGCTCAGGCCGACCACGACCCAGATCACGCGCTCGGTCGCGACGTAGAGCATGACCAGGATGACGCAGAAGTACAGCAGCGAGGTGCCGAGGTCCTTTTCGAACACCAGGATGCCGACGCTGGCCACCGCCGCGATGAGGATCGGGCCGAGGTCACGCGCGCGCGGCAGCTCCACCCCGAGGAACTTCTTGCCCGCCACCATGAACAGATCGCGCTTCGACACCAGGAACGAGGCGAAGAAGATCATCAGCAGGATCTTCGCGAACTCACCGGGCTGGATCGAGAACAGGCCGGGGAGCAGGATCCACACCTTCGCGCCGTTGACCTCGGAGAGGCTGGAGGGCAGCAGTGCGGGCAGCGCCAGCGCGAAAATGCCGAGCAGACCCGCGGTGTAGCCGTAGCGGGTCAGGGTGCGGTGGTCCCTGACCACGATCAGGACGACCACGAACAGCACCAGCGAGATGACCGTGTACAGCACCTGGTTGCTGACCGCCGGGTTGAACGGTTTGCCCGCCTGCAGCGCCTTCTCGGCCTGGGCCAGGTCGATGCGGTGGATCATCACCAGCCCGATGCCGTTCAGCAGCGCGACGCACGGCAGCAGCACCGGGTCGGCGTAGGGCGCCCAGCGGCGCACGGCGAGGTGCGCGACGGTCAGGATGGCGAGGTAGGAGAGCCCGAGCCACAGGATCGAGAGCGTCAGCTCCTGCTCCTGGTTGGCCTCCACGATCACCAGGGCGAGGGTGACGATGAAGGCCGCGAAGGCCAGCAGTAGCAACTCGGTGCCCCGCCGCGTGGGCAGTTCGCGCGGCGGGTTCGTCGCGAACTGCGCGGACACCGGGTCGGCCAACGGCTGGCCCATCAGTTACCGCCCCCTGTCGGCGCCGTACTCGACGTCGAGCAGTCCCTCCCCGCAGGCTGGTTCGCCGACGGCGGCACACTGCCGGCCGGGGCCGACGGGGAAGTACTCGGCGAGGGCGGGCCGCCGGGCGCCGTCGGCACCCCCGAGGTCGTGCCGCCCGGAGGCGCGACCGGCTTGCAGTCGGTCAGCTGCTTGTTCAGGCGCAGGAAGTCGTCGATGTACTTGCGCGCGTCGTCCAGGCTCTCGCGCTTGACGCCGTTGCGCACCGCGATCCGCGCGTCCTCCTGCAGGGCCGGCACGCGCAGCTTGTCCGTGCACAGCTGGCCCGGCGGGCACGAGCCCTGCTCGAAGCTGTGCAGCTGGATGCCGAGGATGCTGCCGGGGACGCCGCGGTAGATCACGACCTCCTCGTCCGGCCCTTCACCGACGTAATACTGGCTGAGCACGAAATACCGGGTCGCGATCGCCGCCGCGGCCAGCACCACCAGCACCACGACGATGCCGACCAGCCAGCGGAACCGCTTGCGGCGCTTGGCCTTCGGGTCCTCTTCGAGCTGCTGCGGCTCGGTCCGCTGCGGAGGCGGCGGCTGGGTCAGCGCCCGTGCGCGCGCGGCGGGCGAGTCGCCCTGGTGCCGCTCGTCGCTGCCGTCACCCGCAGCGCCGCCCACGATCGGGGCGTCGTCGCCGAAGTCGACGTCGACCACGTCGGCGATGATCACGGTGACGTTGTCCGTGCCACCGCCCTTGAGCGCCAGCTCGATCATCCGGTCCGCGCAGTCCTGCGGGTCCTTGATCAACACGGCCTCGGCCATGGTCTCGTCGGAGACCATGCCGGACAGGCCGTCGGAGCAGATGAGGTACCGGTCGCCGGCGCGCGCCTCGCGTACGGTCAGGCTCGGCTCCACCTCGTGGCCGGTCAGTGCCTTGAGCAGCAGCGACCGCTGGGGGTGCACCGCCGCCTCCTCGGGCGTGATGCGGCCCTGTTCCAGCAGCTCGTTCACGAAGCTGTCGTCACGGGTTATCTGCGCGAATTGCCCCCCGCGCAGCAGATAGGCGCGTGAGTCGCCGACGTGCACCAGCCCGAGGCGGGTGCCGGCGAACAGGACGGCGGTGAGCGTGGTGCCCATGCCGTCCAGGTCCGGGTCCTGGGAGACGAGTTCGGCGATGGCGCCGTTGCCGTTCGACACCGCCTCCCGGAGCTGGGCGAGCAGGTCGTCGCCCGGCTCGTCGTCGTCGAGGGGGGCGAGCGAGGCGATGACGACCTTGCTGGCCACCTCACCGGCCGCGTGGCCGCCCATTCCATCGGCGAGCGCGAGCAGGCGGGGGCCGGCGTACACGGAGTCCTGGTTGTTCGAACGAACCAGGCCACGGTCGCTGCGGGCTGCGTAGCGGAGGACGAGAGTCATGGGCGAAGCTCGATCACCGTCTTGCCGATCCGGATGGGGACTCCGAGCGGGACCCGGAGGGGTGCAGTGACCTTAGCCCGGTCGAGGTAGGTCCCGTTCGTCGAGCCCAGATCTTCCACGTACCAATCCTCACCGCGCAGGGCGATCCGGGCATGCCGGGTCGACGCGTAGTCGTCGTCGAGCACCAGCGTCGAGTCGTCCGCGCGGCCGATCAGGATCGGCCGCCCGTCGAGCGCGATGCGGGTGCCCGTCAGCGCCCCGTGGGTCACGAGCAGCTGTTGCGGGGCCTTGCTGCCCCGCGGCTTCTTCTCTTTGTTACGGCGGAAAGTCGGCACCTGGACCCGCAGGCCCGAAGCGGCGTACAGGTCCGAGCGCACGACCCGCAGTGCGGCGAACACGAAGAGCCAGAGCAGCACGAGAAAGCCCACTCTGGTGAGTTGAACGACCAGCTCTGGCACTTGTTGTGTCCGCTCCCGACTCTGCCTGCAAGCCGCGGTGCACGCGCACCGCGGATCCCCCCGCACGACAATTCTGCGGGAACCCCGTCACCGTCGGTCGGTCAGCCCTGGGTTCGGAACACCAGTGAGGAGTGCCCCACCCGGATCACGTCGCCGTCGGCGAGCTGCCAGGTCTGCACCGGAGTCCCGTTCACCGTGGTCCCGTTGGTGGAACCGATGTCGGCGAGCGTGGCGCTCTGGCCGTCCCAGGTGATCTCGAGATGACGGCGTGAGACCCCGGTGTCGGGCAGCCGGAAGTCCGCGTCCTGGCCCCGGCCCACCACGTTCCCGCCCTGCTTCAGCGAGTAGGTGCGGTTGGAGCCGTCGTCGAGCTGAAGGCTCGCCGCCAGCGCGCGCCCGGCCGCGGGAGCACCCGGCTGGCCGTACCCGCCGCCCTGGGCATACGGGTCCGCGGCCGGCTGGCCGTACGCCGCCTGCTGGCCGTACTGGTCGTAGCCGCCACCCTGCTGGGGCTGGCCGTACTGGTCGTAACCGGGTTGCTGCTGGCCGTAACCCTGCTGGTCGTAGCCGCCCTGCTGGGGCTGGCCGTAACCCTGGTCGTAGCCGCCGCCCTGAGGCTGCTGGCCGTAACCCTGGTCGTAACCGCCGCCTTGGGGCTGCTGGCCATAGCCCTGGTCGTAGCCGCCGCCCTGGGGCTGCTGGCCGTAGCCCTGGTCGTAACCGGGCTGCTGCTGACCGCCCGTCTGGGGCTGGCCGTACTGGTCGTAGCCGGGTTGCTGCTGGCCGTAACCCTGCTGGTCATAGCCGCCCTGCTGGCCGTAACCCTGGTCGTACCCGGGCTGCTGGCCACCCTGCTGTCCGTAGCCGTACTGGCCCTGCTGGCCGTACGGGTCACCCTGGTCGTATTGGCCGTAGCCGGGGGGCTGGCTCATTGCTGGGTCTCCTGCGTTGCTGGGTCGTGCCGACCGTGACGAGCCACCGGCCCCACTCGCGCGGGCGTCGGGATCGACGGACGAACGGGTCTTGAACTGTCCAGTATGCAGCGCCTCGTTGCGCTCGAGTGATACGACGACGTCACCATAGGTGTCCCAGCCGTGCTCGGCGAGGTGTTCCGCCACGGCTTTCGCGAGAACCCCGGTGACCCGCTGCTCGTCGCCGGCCATGCGTTCGTGGTCAGCTTGCCCCAAGGACACGATGTAGTGATTCGGGGCGAGCTGCCGACCGCCTGCCAGCTCACGAACGTTCTCCTCGCCTTCTCTCTCGAGCGCGACCGCCACTTCCTGCGTGACGACGTTGCCACCGAACATGCGCGCGAAGGTATTCCCCACGAGGTTCTCGAGTCGCCTGTCGAAGCGCTCTACGCGACCCACCGGGGACTACCTCCTCACACGTGTGCTTCCGCCCCGATCCTATCCGGGAGAGGAAGCCTCGACACGGCCCCCGCTGAAACCCGCGAAAACCGGCTGCTAAGCTTTGCTGGCTGTCAGAGAGAAGCAACTCGGGCGAGTGGCGGAATGGCAGACGCGCACGGTTCAGGTCCGTGTGTCCGAAAGGACGTGAGGGTTCAACTCCCTCCTCGCCCACCGTGTTCAGAGGCCCCTCCCGCTTGCGCGGAAGGGGCCTCTTTCCCGTTGGGGAGGGAGTTCCTCGCCCCGGGGGCCGAGCCCCCGGACCCCCACGGTGCGGCAGGTGGCGGAACCAGCGGGGGTCGGCGTAGGGCGCGGGGCGCCCTCGCCTGGGGTGAGGGCATAAGGCGCGGAGCGCCTGCGCCCGAGGTGAGGTAGGGCCGGGACCGGCATTGGGCGCGGGGCGCCCGTGCCTGGTGACAGGTGCCGGGTCGGTCTGGGCGGGTTTGTGGGCTTCTTGCTGGGTGTTTTTGTGACGGGGGTCTCGGTAGAGTGGCGGTCACTTAGTGTGAGGGGTGGCTGTGTGGAGGGGCGCAACGAGGTCGGCGAGGTGTCCGGCGGGTCTTCGGTGGTCCAGGCCAACTACGTCGGGCAGGTGACGATGGCTGCGTCGGTGCCTGAGCGGATGGTGCCGCGGGAGTTGCCGCGGGCGGTGGGGCGGCTGGTGGGGCGGGATCGGGAGATTCGGCGGTGTGTGGACGGGTCGGCGCCGCTGTTTGTGCTCGACGGGTTGAGCGGGGTGGGGCGGCGGGCGGTGGCCCGGTACGTGTCCCGGCGGATGGCTTCCAGGTTTTCCGGTGGGCAGCTGTATGTGGATTTGTCGACCGGTCTGGTTGACGGGGAACAGGTGGTTTCGTCGGCGTTGCGCGGATTGCTGCGGTCGGTGGGGGTCGACGAGCAGGTCATGCCGCCGGATTCGGAGCTGCCGGCATGGTGGCGTAGCCGGTCGGCCGAGCGGGAATGCCTTCTGCTCGTAGAGAACGTCACCGAGGCGGAGCAGGTTCTGGCGCTGTTGCCTGGGGGCGAGGGCAGCGTGGTGCTGGCCGCCGGCCGGGTGGAGGCACAGGTGCGCGTCCGGGCCGTCGGCGGCGAGACGATCAAGCTGGAGCCGCTCGCGCCGGAGCAGGCCGCCGAGTTGTTCGGGTGGCTCAGCGGTGTGGAAATCGACGTCGAAGACGAGGTGCTCGCGCACTGCGGCGGCTTGCCACAGGCGCTGGAGCAGGCGGCGAATCTCGTTCTGGCCAAGCGCTGCCCGACCCTGGAGTCGTTGCGCGAGCGGCTCCGGAAATCGCGGGACGAGCTGATGAAGGTGTGGCAAGGCAGTAAGAAGGGCGAGTCGGTGTTCGAGGCGACCTACCAGGCGGCCGGCCGCGAGGCCCAGCGGATGTACCGGCTCCTCGGCGCGTACCCGGCGGGCGGGATCTCCGCCGAGACGGCCGGGATGCTGGCCGCGCTCGACTCGGTCGAGGCTTCCGACGCGCTGGCCGAGCTGGTTTCGCTCCGGATCCTCGACGACGAGGACGGTCAGTACGTCCTGCATCCGCTCGTGCGCGATCACGCGCAGGTGTGCGCCGCGCGGGCCGGCGTCGAAGAGCAGCACGAAGCCTTGCAGCGGGTGGTCGTGAATTTCCGCGACGTCGCCTATCACGCGGATGTCGCCGTGCTGGGGCCGCGGTTCCGGGTGGCAGCCGCGCCGGAGACCACGGACCCGTTCACCGGGACGAAGGAAGAACGGAACGCCGCGGCGCTGGCCTGGTTCGAGCTGCACCGGCGGACGCTGCACGAGATACAGGCGATCGCGATGGAGATCGGCCTGCCGGACCCGGCTTGGCAGCTCGCGGAATCACTCACGGCGTACTACTTCAACCGCAAGCGGCATGCCGATTCACTGCAGGTCGCCCTGCACGGGGCCGAGGCGGCGCGCGCGGCGGGCAACGTCCCGGCCGAGGCGAGGCTTTCGAGCGTCGCCTCCCGTCCGTTGTCGGACCTGGAACGGTTCGCGGAGGCGGAAGAACTGGTGAACCGGTCGATCGAGCTGGCCGATCTCGAGGGGCCTCCGGTGCTGCGGGCTTCCGTGCGTGAGTTCCAGGGTCGTTACCTGGACAAGTCCGGGCAGCCGGAAGCGGCGCAGGCGGCGTACCGGCTTTCGATCGAGCTGAACGAGCAGGCCGGCGAGCTGCGAGGAGTCGCGCTGGCCCGGATGTTCCTCGGCGACTCGCTCGCCGATGCGGCCGGCCTGAGCGAACTCGAGACGGCGCACCAGTGGTTCGCTGCCAACGAAGATCCACGGATGGCGGCGCGCGCGTTGCTGGCCATCGGGAAGCTGCGGCTGAAGCTTTCCGATGACCAGCTAGGGCTCGAAGCGGTGGAGCAAGCTGTGGACGCCTTTGAACGCAGCGGGCTGTACTCCTATGAGGCCGACGCTCGGGAGTTGTTGTACCGGGAGCTGGCCGAACGTGAACCGGACCGGGCCAGGGCGCACCTGAAGCGGGCGATCGAGCTGTATCGGCAGCTCGGCAGCCTCCGGGCCGGTGAGCTGGCTCGGTCAGTGCCGGATGACAACAGTGGTGACGGCACGGCCGAGGCGCAGTGAAACGGTGCGGTCCGTGGTGCCCCGGCAGGCGTAGAGGGTCGAGGCCAGTGCGGCGGTGTCGGCTGTTCCGGTCGCCGTGACAGCTTCACCGTCGGGGGCGATGGCGACACAGCCGTCGCGAGTCGCGGCCGCAGCCAGCTCGCAGCGCGGGTAACGGCGCAGCGTGGCCCGGCACCACTGTTCCGGCTCATTGTCCACTGTGGATCGGACCAGCACCAGGGCTTCGCCGATCCGGCCGACGTTGGTCTCGCGTTCGTCGACGACCGTGTGCAGCAGGTCAGCCGGCGCCCGGCCGGGTTCGGGCTTCCATTGCTCCACCGCACGGGGAAAACGGTGGAGTGTGATGGCGTCGGCGCCGGTGAGATCCGGGTAGGTGGTGAACGCCAGCACTGGTGACGGCCGGGTCTCCGGGTCGGCGGCGCGCAGTTGCGGGGCCGGCCGTGGTGACAGTCCCAGCGTTTCGTAGACGAGCGCATGCAGTCGTGAGATCGCGGTCTGAGCGTGGGCGAAGGTCCGCTCGGCGAGTAGTTCCTGCCACGGCTGCGATCCGGCTGCTTCCAACTGGGGACGCAGCGGCTGATCGCGGCGTAGCCGAGTGGCCTGTTCACAGAGCAGTTCGGCGCTGGTGCCGGGCACGACCTCGTCGCCGGAGGCCGCGAGCAGCACCGGCTTTCCGACCGCCGCGGCCAGCAGGCTTACCGAACCGTGGTCACCAACCACCAGATCCGCCGCGATGAGCGCTGCTTGCCAGCCCAGCTCCGGTGGAAAGAGCAGCAGCCCGGCCTTCCTGGCCCCGTCGTACCAGGCGCGCAACTGAAGAGGCCCGTACTTGCTCCAGATATTGGGGTGCAGGACCAACCCGACGGCTGTTTCGTCGTGCGGCATGGCCGCGAGGGTTTCCGTGGGCAGGTGCGGGCGGGTTCCGAACAGCGAGCCCTTCTTCCAGGTCGAGCTCAGCAGTACGAAACGGCGATCGCCCAGGCCGAGGATCCGTCGGTAGTGCCCGCGGTGACCGGCGCTGTCCAGCAGTTGCTCGAACTGGGAGTCACCAATCAGCACCGTCGTCCCGGCGGTCGCCGGATTCGCCGCCCGCAGCTGTACTTCCTGGGATGGATGGGAAATCGCCATCCGGACCTGGCCGGATTTCAGCGCAGCCTCGGGAACCAGACCGGACAGCCGGTCACCGCTGGATTCGGAATCGGGCACGTACTTGTGGAAACCGACCCCG
This sequence comes from Amycolatopsis saalfeldensis, assembly GCF_900110575.1. Taxonomy (GTDB): domain Bacteria; phylum Actinomycetota; class Actinomycetes; order Mycobacteriales; family Pseudonocardiaceae; genus Amycolatopsis; species Amycolatopsis saalfeldensis. Next base: position 3,961 of record NZ_FOEF01000018.1, on the reverse strand, counting down.
TGCTGGAAGACCAGGACCGGTCCGCTTAGAGAGGTGAAACCGATGTTCTCGCTCGCCGTCAGGGTCAGAACGTAGCCCGAGCTCGCGATCTTGTCCCAGGGGTACAGCCGAGCTCCCGCGCGAGACAGCAGTGCCTCGACACCGTCGCCGAACTCGGAGCCGTGGTGCACGGTGAAAACAAAGCGGAATCGCAGGTCATCTTGAAAAGTCCGGCAGATTTCGAGCAGCCTGATCGCCGAGGCCCCGGTGCGGGCGACGCAGAGGACCGTAATCGAGGCGTGTGTATCCCATCTGCTTTGCTCATTTTCTTCTTCGCTGCTCAATTCAAATCTACCAAGCCGTTCTCGAAATGACCGGGCGAATCCTAGCGTCCCCCGGCGGCCGGTGAAGAGAGCAACACGGATTGTGACAGCTCGGGTAGCCTGGGTGGACGAGTTCGGAGTTGGGGAGCGATGAGCGAGGGAAACTTCTTCGACGGTTCGGCCGGCAGTGTGTTCCAGGGCCGGGACGTCTACGGCGGCGTGCACTTCCAGCAGCCGGCGCTGCAGGTGGTGCCGCCGGTTCAGGTGCTGGAGCCGCCGCGGCACTATCGGAACAACGAGCGGCAGCTCGCCGAGTTGAGCCGGGTTCGGGCCGAGGCCGAGGCCGGGGGCGGGGTGGGGATCGCGATCGTGCGGGGGGTGCCGGGCAGTGGGCGCAGCACGTTGTGCGAGTGCTGGGCGTTCCGCAACCAGGAGTTGTTCGACGACGGGGTCTTCCCGGTGCGGCTGGGGCGTCGGCCGGTTACGGATGTGCTCGCCGATCTCCTGGCGCTCGCCGGGTATACGCCGCAGCAGTGGCCGCAGAGCTTGGAGGGCCGGTCCGCGATGTGGCGGGCCTGGACCGGGAAGCAGCGGCTCGCGCTGCTGGTCGACGACGCGATGAGCGCCACCGAAGTCCGTGCGCTCCTGCCGGCCGGGGCCGGGTCGATGGTGCTGGTCGTCGAGGCGGGTCGGCTGACCGAGCTGAAGACCCGGCATTCGGCGCAAGAAGTGGAGCTGGATCCGCTGAGCGACGAGGCGGCCCACGGGGTGCTCGCCGAGCTGGTGGGAGTCGAGCGGCTTGATGCCGAGTCACAGCCGCGCAACGAACTGATCCGGATCTGCGCAGGTTCCGCGGCCGAGCTGACGGTCGCGGGGGCGATGCTGGCCGAATCGCCGAACTGGACGCTGGAACGGCTGATCGGCCGGATCCGCCGGAAGGGCAGCCTCGCGAGCCCGGTGTTCGACGTCGCGTACGACCGGCTGCCCGAGGACGCGCAGGCCTGCTACCGGATCTTCGGCGCGCACCCCGGCGACGGTGATGTCGCCCTCGAAACCCTGATGGCGGTGCTGGGCTTGGACATCGACGACGCCGAAGACGCGGTCGGCCATCTCGTGGCCGCCAAGCTGGTCGAGCCGATGGGTGCCGACCGGTACCGGATGGCCGACCTGGCCCGGCTGCACGCCGGCACCCTGGGGGCGGACCTGCCGGCGAAGGTGGTGGCGTACTACGCGAAGTCTGCCCTCGAGATCGCCGAGAACGCGCTGGACCGGGGCTGGGCCGGGCAGCTCTGGCCCGGTTTCGTGCCGGACGGGCGTGACCGGGACAGGGCACAGAAGTGGCTCCGGACCGAACGGCTGAACCTCGTGGCCGCGGCGGAAACCGCGTACCAGGAGGGAGCGCTCGAGGACGTCTGCCGGCTGGCGCTCGCGTTGTGGGCGGAGCACAAGGACGGCGGCTATCCGGCCGAGATGGTCGCGGTCAACCAGGACGCCGTGTCCGCCGCACGGGCCTGGAACTCCCCGCTCGCCGAGTCGATCCTGCTGACGCAGCTGGGGTTCGCCGCGGCGCAGCGCCGGGATTGGGCGACTGCGTACGAGCACCATGGCCGCGCCGCGGAGCTGGCCGAGCTGGCGAACTCGGTGGAAGCCAGGGCGACGGCCGTGGAGTCGCTGGGGCTGGCGTATTTCGAGGCGTCCGCCCATGCCCAGCCGGAAGAGGCGGAGCGGCTCCTCGCCGCGGCGGAGGAGCGGTTGCGGCTCAACCTCGGCCTCGCCGAGCAGCTGGGCGTTGATCGTCGGCTGGCGTTGGCCCGGATGCACCTGGCCAAGGTCGCGCGTCCCGCGGAGGCGGCCGAGCTGCTGGCTGAGGCGTCGGGCTTCCTGGACAGTGAGCCTGGCAATCGGGCGAAGGTCCTCTTGTGGCGCGGGCGGAAGGCGGTCGAAGACGGCGCCCTCGACGACGGGGTTTCCTGGTTGCTGGAGGTGGTGGACCTCGCGGCGAAGGGCGGCTGGCACCGTGAGCGCATCATGGCCGGACGCACGCTCGCGGAGGCCGCCCTCGCCAAGGGGGAGCGGGCTTCGGCTCGGGCGCACGCCGAGGATGCGCTGAACGTGGCCAGGCTGAGGGGTTACACCGCCGAGGCGCTCGACATCATGGAGTGGCTGGACCAACCCCGTTTTTGACGACGCTCAGCTGCACCTCGTGCTGAACGCCGGCGGCGGCGAAACGGAGTTCGGCCGAGATGTCGCCGCGCAGATACAGGAGTGACGGGACCACCTCGGGCAGCTCCGGGGTGGTGAACCGCACCAGCCGCCCGTCGCGGTCGCCGGCGAGCCAGCCCGTTTCCGCCGGGCAGGCGACCCACTGGCAACCGGGAAGCGCGGTCAGGGTTTCCACGATCCAGCGGACCGGATCCGGCACTCGGGCGCCGAGCACCACGCTCGCCTGTTCCAACAGCCGCGGGTCCGGCGCGTCGGTGGTGACCACCAAGTGTGCCTGCGGAGGGAAAACGGCGCTGTTCGCGGCGTGGCGGACCACCTGATCTTCGACGACGCTCACCCAGTGTGCGCCGGCCTGGCTGTCCGGGATCCGGGGTGGCGGGAACGTGGTGAGCGCGGGCGGGTGATCCGGCAGTGACAGGCGAAGCGCCCGGTAGCCGAGTTCGGTGAGCCGGGTCGCGGATTCGCCTGGCGCGCTCGTGGCCAGCGCGGTCACGGCGTCGAGTGCGGGTGGGTGGGCGATGACCTCGGTGAGCTGGTCGGCGAGGTGGTCGGCTTTCAGCTCGGGCGCGGTTCGCAGCAGCGCGGCGATCGGGGAGGCAGGATCGACGGTCTCTTCCGGAGCTGTGGCCAGCAGCACCGGGGTGCCGAGACAGGCCGAGTAGAAGGTGACCGATCCTTGGTCCCCGATGGTCACATCAGCCGCGACGGCAGCCGGCTGCCACAGTTCTTCGCGCGGCAGGACCACCACGCCGCTGCGACGGCAGGCCTCCAGCCACATTCGCAGCTGCCACGGGAAATGGCCCTGGCTGATGTTCGGGTGCAAGGCGAGTACGGTCTTGAATTCGTCGACCGGCAACTCCCGCGCGATTTTCGCCGGAAGGTCAGGGGCTTGGCCGAACAGGGAGTCGGCGCCCCAGGTCGAGGAGACGAGGACCAGCTTCTGTCCACTCCGGACGCCGAGGGCCTGTCGGTAGGTTTCCCGCAGTGGCTTGCTTGCCTGAAGCCGGTCCAGGCAGGGATCGCCTGCGACGACCGCACGTTCCGCCGCCGGTGGACAGCTGTGCCGGAGCCGGTCGAGCTGTTCCCGGTGGGAGAGCACGATGTGCCGGGGGACGACTTCGCCCCGATGCATCAGCCAAGGCTCGGAAAGCCCGAAGACCGGTTTCCGGTTTCCGGTTTCCGGTTTCCGGTTTCCGGTTTCCGGTTTCCGGTTTCCGGTTTCCGGTTTCCGGTTTCCAAGAATTTATTGTAACCCATTCCGTGCGGCACCACCGTCAACGGCGCGCGCAATTCGTGCAGGTCACCGCCGTAACTCGCGGCCAGAGCCCAGTCGAATTTGGTCCGGATCGCTTCCGGCCAGGGTAGGAGGGGAATGCCGCGGGCGGCCAGGAATTCTTCGGTGCCGCGGGTGAACGCACTCGATCCTGGGCAGGTGA
>NZ_FOEF01000021.1 GCF_900110575.1 Amycolatopsis saalfeldensis | reverse complement strand
GACACGCAGGACGGGCGCGCATCGGGTAGTTGCACGTTGTGGGTCGGGGTCACTGATCAGCTGGCCTGGTCCGTGGTCACGAACATCGGTGCCGGGTCGATGAAGACGAATCCGTGCCCGAAGGCGCAAGAGGTCGGCGAGGCCATGATCGCGCAGCTGAAGGGGGCATAGCCGGGCGAACTCAACTGTCCGAAGTGGCCGGTTCCGTCCAACTGCCCAGCAAACGCAGGCGTTCCTCCGAAGGCGACCCCGGTTCGACGGTCGAGATGCCGAGGGTTTGCTCCGGGTCGTCGGCGGGGGTGAAGGCCTCGTAGCCCAAGACGAGCTCGCCGACGAGGGGGTGGTGGAGGTGCTTGACGCCGTGGGTGCGTTCGAAGACGTCGTGGTCGGCCCACCAGTGGCGGAAGTCCTGGTCTCGCACGGAGAGTTCGCCGACTAGGTCCGCCAATGCCGGGTCGTGCGGGTTGCGGCCGGCGTAGAGGTGCAGGGACGCGACGATGCCGCGCGCGGCGCCTTCCCAGTCCGCGTACACCGCGCGCATGGCGTCGTCCAGGAAGATCAGGCGGGCCATGTTGCGGGAGCGCGCGGGTAGGGCGTCGAAATCCGTGTACAGGGCGCGGGCCAGGCGGTTGGCGGCCAGCACGTCCATCCGGCGGCCCAGGACCAGCGCCGGCACCTCCGTGAGGCTGTCCAGCACCAGCCGCAGGCCGGGGCGGACGCGCTGCGGCGGCAGGGCACGCGGACGGCCACGGCGGGGCTTCGCGAGGGTGAACAGGTGCGAGCGCTCCAGTTCGTTCAGCCGCAGCGCCCGCGCGACGGCGTCCAGCACCGACTCCGAGACGTTCAGGTTGCGGCCGCGCTCCAGGCGCACGTAGTAGTCGACGCTGACGCCCGCGAGCTGGGCGACCTCCTCGCGCCGCAGGCCCGGGACGCGCCGCGCGCCGGGGTACGGCGGCAGGCCCGCCTCCTCGGGGGTGACCTTCGCCCGGCGCGAGCGCAGGAACTCCCGCAGGTCCGCGTTCGGCTCGCTCATGAATCCAGCGTAGAGCGAGATCACGCCCGGTCGTAACCACGAAAGGGGGTTTGCCGGACCCCCGGTACGGGCGGCTCTCCCAACCCATCGCCCACCGGTGCTTGGCTGAATCCAGCGACCAGGGAAGGGCAGCGATGAAACGCAGGATTCTCGGCGGCACGGGCATTTCCGTCAGCGAGTACGCGCTCGGCACGATGATGTTCGGCGCCATGGGCAACACCGACCACTACGAGTCGGTCCGCATGATCCACACGGCGCTGGACGCCGGCCTCAACTTCGTCGACACCGCCGACGTCTACTCGGGCGGCGAGTCGGAGGTGATCGTCGGCAAGGCGCTCAAGGGACGCCGTGACGACGTGGTGCTGGCCACCAAGTTCGGGCTCCCCATGGGCGAGGACCCCAACCACCGCGGCGGCTCGCCCCGCTGGGTCAAACGCGCGGCGGAGGCCAGCCTGCGCCGCCTCGGCACCGACCACATCGACCTCTACCAGATGCACCGCCCGGACCACGAAACCCCGATCGACGAGACGCTCGGCGCGCTGTCGGACCTCGTGCGCGAGGGCAAGGTACGCGCGATCGGCAGCTCGTTCTTCTCGCCTGAGGAGACCGTCGAGGCCCAGTGGACGGCCGAGCGCCGCGGCCACCACCGCTTCCGCACCGAGCAGCCGCCCTACTCGATCCTGACCCGCGGCATCGAGAACCGCGTGCTGCCGACGGCCCAGCGGTACGGCCTGGGCGTGCTGACGTTCGGCCCGCTCAACTCCGGCTGGCTCTCCGGCCGCGCCGACCCGACCGCCGGGCACCGCAACGCGGGCCTCGGCGCGCAGATGTTCGACCTCTCGCGGCCGGGCGTCCAGGCGAAGGCCGAAGCCGTCGAGAAGTTGACCAAGGTGGCCGCCGACGCGGGCCTGCCGCTTTCGCGCCTGGCCATCGCGTTCGTGCGCGCGCACCCGGCGGTGACGTCGGTGCTGATCGGCCCGCGCCGCCCCGAGCACCTCGCCGACCTGCTGGCCGGCGCCGACGTCGAACTGGACGACGAGGTGCTGGACCGGATCGACGAGATCGTCCCGCCGGGCGTCGACGTCCACTCGGGTGATTTCTACATCAGCCCCACCCCGGCGATCCTGGACAAGCGCCTGCGCCGGCGGTAGCGGCCGGCCCCGCTTGCCAAAGCGCGAGCCGCGTGAGAGAAGGTTTCGTACCGGTCTAACACGGAGGTATCGATGGCAACGGTGACCGTGAACGGTGGGCAGCCGGTCCACTTCGTCGACTACGGCGGCGACGGGCCACCGGTCGTGCTGCTGCACAGCTTCCTGATGGACATCGACATGTGGGAGCCGCAGGTCGAGGCGTTCGGCGCGGAGTACCGGCTGATCGCGATCGACGAGCGAGGCCAGGGCGGCACGCCGGCCGACGCGGACTTCGACTACTGGGACGTCGCCCGCGACGTCGTCGGCGTCATGGACCACCTCGGCGTCGAGCGGGCCGCCGTCGTCGGCACGAGCCAGGGCGGGTTCATCGGGCTGCGGATGGCGTTGCTCGCGCCGGAGCGGGTCACCTCGCTCGCCGTGCTGGGCACGTCCGCCGAGCCGGAGGCCGAGGGGACCGCCGCGGTTTACCGGCAGCTCATCGGGGCCTGGCTGCAGACCGGACCGGAGCCGCTGGTCGACGGCGTGGCCACGTTCTGCCTCGGCGACTACGAAGCGTCTTCGTGGAAGGCGAAGTGGCGTGGGGTGACGGGCGAGCAGTTCCAGCGGATCATGACCACGTTGATCAGCCGGGACAGCGTGCTCGAGCGCGTCGGTGAGATCACCGCTCCCGTGCTCGTGCTGCACGGCAGCGCCGACAGCGAGTACCCGATCGCGCGGGCCGAGTCGCTCGTGGCCGCGCTGCCGAACGCCGAACCGCTGGTCACGATCGTGAACGGCGCGCACTTCCTCAGCCTCTCGCACGCCGCGGAGATCAACCCGCACCTGAAGGAGTTCCTCGCGGCGCACGCGGCCGGAAAGTAACTCACTCCGAGGCGTTTCCCTTCACCTACTCGCGCGTTAAGTGGTCGGGTGACACTGGTCACCATCGGCTCACAGAGAGGTGAAGCGGATGGGCGTGCGCGCTTTCGGGCGTCGAGTGGTGGTTCTGGTGGCCGTGGCCGGGGCATTCGCCCTGAGTACCGGCACCGCGGACGCGGCGGTGAAGGAGCCGACCGGGCCGGTGCAGCCGAACATCATCGCGGCGGCGGTGTACTCGGTGCTGCAGCCGACGATCGCGCCGCCGGGCGCGAACGACTGGAACTGCAAGCCGAGCGCCGAGCACCCGGACCCGGTCCTGTTGTCCAACGGCACCACCGCGAACGCCTACGAGAACTGGGCGAACCTCTCGCAGGTGCTCGCCGACGCCGGTTACTGCGTGTTCGCCGGCAACTTCGGCGGCGCGCCCGGCAGCTTCCTGCAGACCGTCGGCCCGGTCGCGGACACCGCGGCGCAGCTCGCGGCGTTCGGCGACAAGGTGCTGGCCGCCACGGGCGCGTCGAAGCTGGACATCGTGGGCCACTCGCAGGGCGGCATGAACCCGCGCTACTGGATCAAGTACCTCGGCGGCGCCTCGAAGATCGGCAAGCTGATCGGCCTCTCGCCGTCGAACTACGGCACCAGCCTGTTCGGCCTGCTCACGGCGGTGCAGGCGATCCCGCCGGTGCGTGACCTGGTCGGCTTCGCCTGCGCCTCGTGCAACGAGCAGTCCACCGGCTCCGCGTTCCTGACCGCCCTGAACGCCGGCGGCGACACCGTGGCGGGCATCGACTACACCGTGATCCAGACGAAGTACGACGACGTGGTCACGCCTTACGCCAACGCGTTCCTGAAGCCGGCGCCGAACGTCAAGAACATCGTGCTGCAGGACGTCTGCGCGCAGGACTTCACCGACCACCTCGGCATCCCCTATGACCCGATCGCGGAGCGCGAGGTGCTCAACGCGCTGGACCCGGCGCACGCCAAGACCCCGCAGTGCGTCTTCGTGCCCCCGGTGGTCAGCTGAGGAACTGGTGCATCACGTGCAGTCCCACGTAGCCGTGGGCCGGGTGGCGGAACGCCTCGGGCACCGTGCCGATCACGGTGAACCCGAGTGACTTCCACAGGGCTACCGCGCGGGTGTTGGTCTCGACGACGCTGTTGAACTGCATTGCGCGGTAGCCCTCGGCGCGGGCCCACTCCAGCACGTGCTCGCCGAGGGCCCGGCCCACACCCTGACTGGCCTGCGCCGGGTCGACCATGAAGCTCGCGCTCGCGACGTGCGCTCCCGGACCTTCGCGGTTGGGGTTCATCTTCGCCGAGCCGAGCACCGTCCCGGCATCGTCGACGGCGACCACCGTGCGACCCGGCGGGGTGAGCAGCCACAGCTGTTTCGCGGCGGGTTCGCCCAGGTCAGGGGGCAGCGGGTAGGTCTCGCCCGCGGCGACGATGTCGTGCAGGAACGGCCAGATGGCGGGCCAGTCGGCCGCGCTCGCGTCACGGATGATCACCGTCGTGAGTATTGCCGAGTCCAGTGCCCGGCGGCCAGGGCAAGCGGACAGGGAAGCCGGGGTAAAAACGCGAACATTTTCGGGCCGGGCGGGTGTTTCCGGTTGTGCTTTCCGAACGCCGGATGTCACAGTCGACCCCATGTTATGGCCGGTCCCGGACACCTGGAAGCCGAGTGACGACGCCGAGCTGGTCGCCGGCTGGCGGCTCTGGCTCGAGCTGAGCGACCGCGCGTGGCCGAGCGCGGCGTGGGACGGCACGCCCGCGCACGCCGTCAACCAGCTGCGTGAGCTGCTCGACGCGTGTGACGACATCGAGACCGGCTACCGGGCCGCGACGACCGAGCCGTCGGAGGAATTCGTCCGGTTGCTGCAGGCCCTGGTGCTGTGCGCGAGCGCCGTGATCGGCCTGTGGTGGGACGACCACGCCCCGCTGGACTTCGAGCGGGCCCGCACCCTCCACGACGACCTGCGCCGGTTCGCGAACCACGCCGAGCAGGTCCTCACGCTGCTGGCCCGGCACGGCGGCTGGGCCGAACTCGACTCGGCCCGCCGCCGCCCGGTCTGAGGCCCGCTCAGCGCGGCCGGTACCCGCCGAACTCGCTGAAGAACACCCCCTCGCCCTGCGTCAGCGCGGGCAGCGCCTGCTCCAGCTCGTGCACCGAGGCGGCCGGGATGGTTCCGTCCACAGTGCACACTGAGCCGCGGGCAACCGGCTCGCCCGGCACCGCGCGTAGTTCCACGAGCTTGCGCAGCACCGCACTCACCGCGGCGGTGGGGACCTCGGCCTCGAAGGTGTTCACGGGTTCGTGGACGCGGGTCCCGGCTCGGCGCACGACCTCCCGCAGCACGAGTTGCGTCATCCCGCGGAAATCGCCCGCCGTCGCCCAGAAGTAGACCCGTTCGTCCGGCGCCGGGTGTTGCACAGAGGCGCCGGTTCCGGAGAGCCGTTCGACGTACAGCGTCCGTGATTCTTCGAACCGGACGTCCACGCCGAACTCCTCCGCCAGCGTCGAGCGGACGACCTCCTTCTGCACTTCGCCGTAGAGCCGCACGGAAACCTCGTGCCCGCGCCGCCGGATGCCGATGAACGGGTCCTGTTCGGACAGTCGTTCCAGCGCCGTGTACAGCTCGACGCTGGGCGGCGCGAAGAACCCTTGAGCGGGTAGGCGTTCGGGTGAGCCGAGCTGATCGCCGATGTGGACGTCCTTCAGGCCCCACACCCGTGCGACGTCACCGGCCAGCGCCGTGCCTTCGAGCGGAGTCGCGCCGTGTTCGTACACGCGCACTGCCGACGCGCGGCCGCGTTCGATCTTGAACACCGTGGCGTCCAACGGCCCGGCGCCGTCGCGGGCGCGGGCCGGGAACAGGTCACGCACGGCCGTGACGAGTTCGCCGACGCCGGCGCCAGTGATCGCCGAGCCCGGTCACCGTGCTGAGCGCGACGCACCGCGGCGAGAGTTTCGCGCGCAGGGCATCAAGCAGCTGGCCCTCCTGCGCGCCCATCCGGTCGATCTTGTTCACGAACACCAGCACGGGCAGGCCGAGCCGGGTTAGCGTGCGCATCAGGACGCGGGTCTGCGCGACGACGGCGGATTTGATGGTGATGCCGCGACGGCGTTCCAGCTCCGGCGAGTCGGTCTGGGTGTCGCCGCCGTCGACACTGCCGAGGTGGCCGATCACGCCCGCTTCGAAGAGCAGGCGCTTGGTCAGGCTGGTTTTACCGGCGTCGACATGCGCGAGAGTTCCGATGGTCAGGGTGGTCATGGGTGACGAGGTCCTCGAGGGATGCGGTGGACAGGCCGAACTGGGGTCGGTCGGACTGTCGGCGCATCGGGGGCTCCTCGCGGTGGGGTTGACCAGGCGTCGGCACGGTACTGCTCGGGGCCTGGGCGCGTACAGCGAGTTAACGATGGTGCCTGTCGGTTTCCTGTCGATCACTCGCCGAAGCCCGGTGATCGCCGACAGGTGCCCTACCGTGGGCTCAGTACGTTGAACTTTCACCCATCGGGGAGCTGGAGACCTTATGTTCGCTCGAGTCAAGGACGTCGCGCTGCTGCTCGGCCGGATCGGCGTCGCCGTGGTGTTCTTCGCCCATGGCTTGCAGAAGTGGGACGGCGGGGTGAGCGCCACCGCGACCATGTTCGACCACGTGGGCATCCCGCTGCCGACCGTCGCGGCGGTTTTCGTCATCGTGCTGGAGGTCCTCGGATCCGTCGCGTTCGTCGCGGGCTTCCTGCTGCCGCTGATCGCGATCGGTTACGCGGTGGACATGGCCGGCGCGCTGATCTCCGTGCACGCGCAGAACGGCCTGACCGGCAACGGCGGCTACGAGCTGGTGCTGGTGCTCGGCCTGGCCGCGCTCGCGCTGGGCTTCAACGGCGGGCGGCTTTCGCTGGACCACGTGCTGTTCTGGCGCAAGCGCGAAGCGCGGATCCCGGCGGGGGAGCTCGAGACCGTCTGACGTACGCGATGGCCCCCTCTCGCCGGGATTCCCGTGGGAGGGGGCCATTGTCGGGTTCAGGAGAGGTCGGCGGTGGTGCGCTCGGCCTCGCGGCGGGCGTCGAGTTTCGCCGGGTCCGCGTGGGTCACCTGGACCAGGTGGGCGCTCGCGGCCAACGGCACGAGCAGCCCGTCGAGCACCCCCTCGGGCACCGTCCAGTCCAGTGTGGACAGGACGCGGTCGGTGGCGGTGAGCCCGAGCTTCCCGGCGCGGGCCCTGGCTTCGGTCAGTATTTCGTCCACTGTGGACTTACCGAGCGCCGGAGTGTCGCCGGGGATGGGGGACAGCGGGCTGAACTGGTCGCCGGACAGCCGGGCCTCGTTGAGGTAGTCGAGCGCGGAGCCGCCGGGCGGGTTGCTCAGGCCGCGGCCCATCGGGTCGAGCGAGACGACGGCCACCGCGGGCGCGTCCACTTCCTCGTCCGGGCCGACGAACACCACCCGTGCCCCGGACGGCTCCGCGACCACGCGGGCACCGCACCACCACGCACCCAGCAGCACGCCGGCGGTCTGCCAGTGCGCGGGCAGGCGCACCGCGACGTGGTCACCCGGCTCGACGTCGAACTCGTCGACCAGCCAGTTCGCCGTCTTCGCGGCCCAGTTCACCGTGGTCGCCACGGACAGCTCGACGCGGCTGCCGAGCCGGTCGTCGTAATGCGTGATCAGCGGTTTCGCCGGCGACGCCAGTAGCGGGCGCAGCAGCTGCTCGGTGAGGCTCATGGCTCCAGGCTAGCCAGCGTGGTTGGACGCGGGGTCACGTCCGTCATTACGGCGCCGTGCCTTCGCAGTTGAGCTGACCGGCCCGGCCGCGATCAGTGTCCGTGGCCAGTCAGTTGACGCAGGGCACGCCCGGGATGCCGGAATCCAGCGTGAGCGCGCGTGCCCCGGCCGTGGCATGCGCACCGGCCGCGGCCCCGCCGCCACCGCTCGGGGTGCCGCGGCCGACCAGGCCGGCCACGAAGGACTGCACCGCCGCCGGGTCGATCTGGACGATGCTCTGCCCGTCGGGGCTGCGGCCGTTGGCCGTGATCACCGGGATGGTGGTGAAGTTCAGGTCACCGGAGGTGAGGCCCTTCACCTGTTGCGCGAAGGCCAGCACGTCGAGGCCGTCGTCGACCACGATGGAGCGGTGCACGGCGTCCATCAGGCTGTTCAGCGTCGACGGGCTGGTCAGCGTGCCCGCGGAGAGCACCTGGTGCAGCGCGGAGGACAGGAACGCCTGCTGCCGCACGATCCGGTCCAGGTCGCCGTTCGGCAGGTTCTTTCGCTGGCGCACGAAGGAAAGCGCCTCACCGCCCGAGACGGTCCGGACGCCGCGGGGGAAGTCCGCGCCCGAGTCCTTGTCCGTGGTCGCGTGGTTCAGGCAGACCTTGACCCCGCCGAGCGCCTCGGTGAGCAGGTAGAAGCCCAGCAGGTTGACCTCGGCGTAGTGGTCGATCCGGACCTTCGTCAGGTCCTGCACGGTCTGGACCAGCACGCGGCGGCCCTCGCCGTCGGAGTCGCGCTCGATCTTCGCCTGGTCCTTCTCCCCGTTCGCACGCTCGTCGGCGGCGAACCTGGCCTTCGCGACGCCGTACGCCGAGTTGATCTTCGCCTGGCCGCGGCCGGGGATGTCGACCCAGCTGTCCCGGGGGATGGAGATGCCCGACGCCTTGCCGCCGCCCTTCGGGATCCGCAGCAGGATGATCGTGTCGGTGTTGATCCCGGGGGTTTCCTCGGTGCGCAGCTGCTTCAGCATGCTCGTGGGCAGCTGGTTGCCCTGCGCGTCGGTGCGCGCGTCGCTGCCGACCAGGAGGATGTCCGTGCCGCCGTCGTCCGCGGGCGGCGCGGGCGGCTCACCCGCGCGCGGCGTCAGCACGTCGGTGGTGGGCACGCTGTTCTGGACCCGGTCCTTGGTGACGTACGCGTAGCCGGTGGCGCCCAGCGCGAGCACCGACACGAGGCCGACCGCGACCCGCGCGGTCACCCGGCCCGCGCGGCCGGCCCGGCCGCGGCGCGTGACGACCACCGGCGCGGGACCGGGCGTGCGGGGGAACGGCGACGGCTTCCAGACCGGCTCCCCGTCACTTTCCGTGTCTACAGCCGGCCGCTTTGTCGGTTGCGGCAGATCCAGGACCGGCTTCGGCGCGCTCTCGGCCGTCTCCGTCACACTGTCGGCCGAAGCGGCCTCCTCGCCGGCAGTTTCCGACGTCGGCTCGGCCTCGTCCGCGCTGCCGGACTTGCCCTCGTTCTCGTGCACCCCATGCACCTCCCCGGTCCCCACCTTAAAGGCGCGCGGACGGTCCACTCCCGGCCGCCACGCTCAGTGCCCGACTTTAGTTGACGCAGGGCACCCCGCCCGCCGTAATCGGCGGCGCGGTCGGGGTGACGGGCACGACCGGCGTCTTCGGCGCGGAGGACGTCGAGGGGCTCGACGACGTGTCCGGCGTCAGCTTGCCGCGCAGGTCCTTGCCGAGCAGCAGGCGCACGTGCCCGGCGGTGACGTCGGAGTCCGGCTCGGCCTCGGCCTCGGTGCCGAGTGCCTCGCGGACCAGCGCGAGCGCGGACTCGTCCGCCGGGTTGTAGCGGATCACGCTGCTGGACCGGGTGGACAGCTTGGTGTCGCCCGCGAGCTTGAATCCCTTGCCCTGCAACAGAGTGTGCGCCTGGGTGGCGGTGTCGGCGCCAGTGCCGTCGAACAGCTCCACGGTGACGGCCTCCGCGCCCGCCAGCGTGGCCGAGGCGGGCTTGTCCTGCGGTGCGCCGCCGTCGGAAGTCAGCCGGCTGACCTCCGCCTGCACCTGCGCCGGGTCGACGCGCAGCACGTCGGCGCCGCCGATCGTCGCGTTGCCCTGCGTGGGAATGGTGTGGAACTCGACGTTGCCGCCGGTGAGCCCGCGCATCTGCTCGGCGAACTCGGTGAGGTCCCAGCCCGCCGAGAGCACCACGGACTTCTTCACGGCGTCGATCAGCTGCGCGATCTTCACCGGGTTGGCCAGCACGTCCGAGGACAGCACCTTGTTCGCCAGCCCGGAGAGGAACGCCTGCTGGCGGCCGATGCGGTCGAGGTCGCCGTTCGGCAGCCCGTAACGCTGCCGGACGAACGCCAGCGCCTGCACGCCCTCGATGCTCTGCTGCCCGGCCGGCAGGTCGACGCCGGACTTCTTCTCCTTCACGGCGTTGTTGAGGCACACCTCGACGCCGCCGATGGCGTTGGTGATCTCGTAGAAGCTGGCCAGGTTCACTTCGGCGTACCGGTCGATCATGCCCGGCTTGCCCATGAACTTCTCCAGCGTGGAGACCAGGTTCTTGCGGCCGGCGACCTTCGCCTTCTCGTCGACGTCCTTCAGATCGGCGTCGCCGTGCGCCTGAAGTGTCTTGAACGTGTCGTTGTAGGCGTACACGTACGCGCTGTTGAGTTTGTGCTTGCCGAACCCGCCGGTGATGTCGACGTAGGAGTCTCGCGGGAACGAGATGGCGACGGCGTGCTGCCCGTTCTGCGGGATGTGCACGAGGATCATCGTGTCGGTCTGGCGCTCGCCGTCGGCGACGCCGGCGTGCAGCATGTCCAGCACCTCGCGCGGCAGCGGGTTGCCCTGCGCGTCGGTGCGGCTGTCCTGGCCGACCAGGAGGATGTCGATCGCGCCGTCGAGCGGCTTGGCGTGCGACTGCGCCTGGTCGAAGATCTCGGTGGTGGTGAACCCCGTCTGCGGATCGCCGATGAACTGCCAGCCGTACCAGGTCAGCGCCAGGATGACGACCGACAACACGGACATCACGACCTTGCCGCCGCGCCGCAGCACGACGAGCACGCCGCGACTGCGGTGCGCCGGGCGCACCGGCAGGGGTGCCCCAGGCCACTCGGTCACGTGTTCCTCCCCCAGCAAGACGAACCCCCCGGCCACCAGTGTGCCTTCAGGTGACTCTACCGAGTCCGCCCGACAGGATCCGTAGGCTGGTGCTTTCATTGCCCGGTCGGGCAGCAGAGACGGACAGGTTGGGTACAGACATGCGGGTCTTGGTCACCGGCGGTGCCGGCTTCATCGGATCGCACTACGTGCGGCAGGCGCTGACGGGTGCGTACCCGACGCTGGGTGACGCCGAGGTCGTGGTGCTGGACAAGCTCACCTACGCGGGCAACCGGGCGAACCTCGACCCCGTGGCCGCCGACCCGCGGCTTCGCTTCGTGCCGGGGGACATCTGCGACGCGGAGCTGGTCACCGGGCTGATGCGCGGCGTCGACCTGGTGGTGCACTTCGCCGCGGAGTCCCATGTGGACCGTTCGATCCTCGGCTCGGCCGACTTCGTGCTGACCAACGTGCTCGGCACCCAGACCCTGTTGCAGGCGGCGCTGGAGGCCGGCGTCGGCAAGTTCGTGCACGTGTCCACGGACGAGGTGTACGGGTCCATCGCGGACGGTTCGTGGTCGGAAGAACACGTACTGGAGCCGAATTCGCCCTACTCGGCGTCGAAGGCGTCCTCGGACCTGATCGCGCGCTCGTTCTTCCGCACGCACGGGCTGCCGGTCTGTGTCACGCGGTGCTCGAACAACTACGGCCCGTACCAGTTCCCGGAGAAGGTGATCCCGGTCTTCGTCACGAACCTGCTCGACGGCCGCAAGGTGCCGCTCTACGGCGACGGCCTCAATGTCCGCGACTGGTTGCATGTGGACGATCACTGCCACGGCATCCAGCTCGTCGCCGACGGCGGCCGGGCGGGCGAGATCTACAACATCGGCGGCGGCACGGAGCTGACGAACCGCGACCTGACCGGACGGCTGCTGGACGCGGTCGGCGTGGGCTGGGACATGGTCGAGCCGGTGGCCGACCGCAAGGGCCACGATCGGCGGTACTCCGTGGACATCACCAAGATCAGTGGCGAACTCGGTTACGCTCCGCGGGTGTCCTTCGAGGACGGTCTGGCGGGTACGGTGCGCTGGTACGCGGACAACCGCGCGTGGTGGGAGCCGCTGAAGGCCCGTGCCGCGCTCGGCGCGTCCTGATTCTCGCGGTTGCTTGGGAGGTAAGCGATGCGGCTAGCTCTGCTCGTGCCCGGCGGGTCCGGCCAGCTCGGCCGTGACCTGGCCGCGAAGGCCGGTCCGGAGGTCGAGGTGCTCGCGCCGCCCTCGGCCGAGCTGAACCTGACGTCGGTGGGCGACGTGCTGTCCGCGGTGGGCGCCCTGGCCTCGCGGGCGGCGGCCTCGGGCGCGTTCCCGGTGGTGCTGAACGCCGCGGCGTACACCGCGGTCGACGCCGCGGAGACCGACGAGAAGCGCGCGTTCGCCGTGAACGTCGACGGCCCGCGGGTCCTGGCGGCGGCGTGCGCGTCCCGTCGAGTGCCGCTGGTGCACGTGTCCACGGACTACGTGTTCGCCGGCGACGCCTCCCGCCCTTATGAAGTGACTGACACATTGGGCCCGCACACCGCGTACGGCCGCACGAAGGCGGCGGGCGAGGACGCCGTGCTGGGCTCCGGCGCGCGGTCCTGGGTGGTGCGCACGAGCTGGGTGTACGGCAAGTCCGGCAAGAACTTCGTGAAGACCATGGCGCGGCTTGAGAAGGAGAAGGACACACTGTCCGTTGTGGACGATCAGGTGGGCTCGCCCACGTGGTCGGCCGATTTGGCGGCCGGGCTGGTGGAGCTGGCCGGTTTCTTGGCGGAGGACGGTGCGCCGGCCTCGTCTGTCCTGCACTGCACTGGTGCGGGGGAGGTGTCTTGGTGCGGCTTCGCGAAGGCGATCTTCACGGAACTGGGGGCCGATCCGTCACGGATCAAGCCTTGTACGACGGCGGACTATCCGCTCCCGGCGCCGAGGCCCGCGTATTCGGTGCTGTCGAACGCTTCCTGGCGGGAGGCGGGGCTGACGCCGCTGCGGTCCTGGGATGAGGCGTTGAAGGCTTATTTCGCCACGCAGTAAAACTTAGCGCTCCATGGCTTTTTTGTAAGCGCCGACAGTGAGGTCCGCGCACTTTCGCCAGGTGTAGTTCGCGGCGTGGGTTCGGCGGGCGGTGGATGTCGCGGTGGCGTGGGGGTCCGTGACGGCGGTGCGGAGGGCTTCGGCGAGGGCGTCCACGTCGTCGTACGGGACCAGGGTGGCGCAGTCGCCCGCGACCTCGCGCAGGGCCGGGATGTCGGTGCATACCACGGGGACGTCGGAGGCCATGGCTTCCAGCACGGGCAGGCCGAAACCCTCGTCGCGGGAGGGCAGGACCAGTGCGGCGGCGCCGGCGACGACGGTGCGGAGGTCCACATCGGACAGATAGCCCGTCTGGCCGGAGCGGGGGAGCCGTTCGAACGGGCCCGGGCCCGCGAAGACCAGCGGCGGCAGATCGGGTGCCGAGGCGTGGGTGCGGGCCAGCCAGTCCAGGCCCTTGCGCGGGCCGGCGGCACCCGCGAACAGCAGGTACTTCTCCGGCAGACGGAGCTTCGCGCGCCGGCCGTCGTCCGGGGGGCGGGCGGTGAACCAGGCCGGGTTGACGCCCAGCGGGGTCACCACGATCTTGTCGCGGTCCACGTCTAGGCGGGTCGCGACGGCGTCGGCGACGGCGGCCGTCGGGGTGCAGATCACGTTCGCGCGGGCGACACCGCGGCGGACCAGTTCCGGCAGGTCGCGGTCCGACGGCGCCAGCTCGTCGGGCGCGTCCAGGAACGCCAGGTCGTGGATGGTCAGCACGCCCGCGGCCCGCAGCCGGCCGGGCAGCACGAAATTGGTCCCGTGCACCACGTCCGTCGAGCCCGCGAACAGCTCCACCGGCGGCAGCTCCGAGCGCAGCCAGGTCTGGCGCAGCAGCCGCGCGGACACCGGCATGCCGCGCGCCCGCACGCCGTGTGGCAGCACGTGACGCAGCTTTCGCCAGCCGCGCAAGGTGAACGCCACCGCGCGCAGGTCCACATCGGACATCGAGGCCAGCTCCTCGCTCAGCGCGGCGGTGTACCGGCCGATGCCGGTCCGCGAGCCGAGCAGGGGAGTGCCGTCGAGCAGCACCCGCAAGGGGCGGTCAGCCACGGCGCAGCCGTTGGCGTGCGACCTTCGAGACCCGGCCGCCGACGCGCCGCGCCAGCTCCGAAGGCCCGCCCGCGGTCAGGTACTCCCGGATCAGGTCGACGTCGCGCCGCACCATCTCGCGGCCCCGCACCGGTGGCGTCGTGGTGAGGTCCGCGGAGCCGGGCAGCCGGTCGGCCGCCGGGTGCGGATCACGGCAGAACTCCACCAGCGGCTTCAGCGCCTCCGGCCACGCGTACCGCCGCGCGACTTCGGTGATCCGCGAGACGCAGCCGGCCGCGAACTCCTCGTCGTACAGCGTCTTCTCCAGCGCCGCCGCCAGCGCGACGGGGTCCTCCGCCGGCACCACGACGCCGAGCCCCTCGGCCCGCACCAGGTCGGCGAACGCGTCGCCGTCCGTGGTGACGATCGGCAGGCCCGCCCACAGGTAGTCCAGCACCCGCGTGCGGAACGCGAAGGTGGTCTCCACGTGCTCGTAGTGCGTGGTGACGCCGGTGTTCGCGTCCAGCAGCCAGTTCTGCCGGTCGGAGTAGGGCACCCAGTGCTCGTTGAAGAACACGTGCTTGTCGGTGAGCCCCAGCGAATCGGCCAGCCGTACGGTCCGCGCGCCGATGTCCATCTCGGCGACCTCGGGGTTCGGGTGCTTCATGCCGAGGAACACCAGCCGGGCGTCGTCCCGGCGCTCGCGCAGCAGGTCGAACGCGCGGATCAGCGTCAGCGGGTCGAACCAGCTGTACACCCCGCCCGCCCACAGCACCACGCGGTCGGACTCGCCGATGCCGAGCGACGCGCGCAGCCCCGGCCCGGTCCGCACCGGCGCCTGCGGCGACAGCCCGAACGGGACCACCGCGAGCAGCGACTGCGTGGTCGGGTCCGCGTCGTACAGCCGCGGTGAGAGCCGCCCCAGCGCGGCCAGGTGGCCCAGCCAGAAGTGCCGCTGCCGCTCGGAGGCGCACAGGAAGAAGTCCGCGCGCTCCAGCTGCGCGTCCAGCACCTTCGTGACCCCGGCGAGGTCCAGCGCGCGCTGGTCGTCGGCCACGCCCTTGCCCTGCTCCAGCAGCTCCAGGTGCATCGGGTCGTAGACGTCGGCGACCACGATCTTGTGCTCGTGCTGCTTCTTCAGCGAAGGCGCCAGCTCCAGCACGTGGCCCTGCAGGATGACCACGTCGGCCCACTCGATCGGCGCGTCCAGGTCGCGGTGTTTGCCGGAGCTGACGCGGAAGACCGACGGCGGCGGCGAGACCAGCGGGTTCGTGGTCATCAGGTGCACTTCGTGCTCGGCGGCCAGCGTCGAGGCGATGTTCCACGCCCGGATCGCGGGCCCGGCCATCCGCTCGGTGATCGAGTCGCCGGTCAGCACGAGGATCTTGCGCCGCTGCCCGAACACGGACTCGATGCCGAACGCCTCGACCAGGATCTCGTGCCCGCGCAGGTAGTCCGGTAGCGGGTACGCGGGCTCCAAAGCCTTGCGCAGCAACGGAAGCAGGTCCGCATCGGTGCGCACCCGCGCGGCCTGCTCGACCGCGCGCGATTCGGCCAGCGAAGGCAGCAGCTCCACGAACCGGTCGACGGCCAGCACCCCGGCCAGCGTCGTCCGCGGCACCGCGATGTCGCCCGTTTCGACCGGGCTGACGCCCTTTTCCAGGTCCAGCTGATCCGGGTCGAGACCACCGCGGGCGGTCGCGCGCCGGACGGCCAGCGCGAGCGCGGCGGGTAGCGCGCGGGCCAGCGACTCGTCGGACAGGTTCTTGTACAGCGCGGCCAGCGCGTTGCGCTCCAGCAGGAACGTCTCGCGGCCGGTCTCCGGCGCGTCGACGGCGGCCATCGTGCCGTGGTGACGGTGGTAGGTCAGCGACTCCGGCACGTAACGCACCCGCCAGCCGCGCAGGTTCAGCCGCCAGCCGAAGTCGACGTCCTCGTAGAACATGAAGAACCGCTCGTCGAACCCGCCCAGCTCGGCGAACACCGAAGCGCGTACGAACATCGCCGAGCCGGTGCCGAAGAGCACGTCCTTGGCCAGCTCGTGCTCGGCCTCGGGGACGTCGGCCAGCGGGCTGCCCGCGTGCCGCTTGTAGCCCATGCCGAACCAGGTCAGGCCCGCGTCGACGAAATCGGTGCCGGTGCCCTCCCAGTCGAGCACCTTGCTGGCCACGGCGGCCACCGTCGGCTGCGTCCGCAGCTCGGCGACGGCAGCGGAGACCCAGCGCGGCGCCGGGCGGGCGTCGTTGTTGAGGAAGCCGAGCACCGTGCCCTTGGCGTGCTTCGCGCCGAGGTTGCAGCCGCCGGCGAACCCGGTGTTCACCGGCGATTCGATCAGCCGCGCGGCCGGGACCGCGGCCCGGATGCGGGCGGCGTCGTCACCGCCCGAGGCGTTGTCGACGCAGATCAGCTCGACGTTCTCGTAGTCCAGCTCGGAGCTGAGCGCCCGCAGGCAGGTGATCGTGTCGTCAGCGCCGCGGTAGTTCACCACGATCACCGAGACAAGCGGTTGCGGGTCCCCCTGCGTCAAGACGAGCTCCTGTCCGTGATGTCGGGCCTGGCTCAGCTTAAAGGCCAGCCCATGCCTCCCAGATCGCGCCTCGGCCGAGCGCCGCGATCCGGGTGATGCGACGGCGTGCCAGCAGCGTCGACGGGAGCCTCGCGGCGACCTCGGCGAGTACCCGCGCCCGTAGCCGCGGGTCGAAGTTGGCCGCCGGTTGTTTCATCCGGCGTAGTGGCAGCACCGCCGTGAGCACGGCGAACCGGGCCACCTCCCGGACGGCGACCCCCGCCGGGGCGCAGCGCAACAGCATGAGGAGCCGGTTCCGCTCGTTCCAGCGGTGGAACAGCGGTGAGCCGGGTTTGGTGCTGGCGCCGTGCAAGTGCTGAACGCGGGCACGGTCGGCCGCGACGACGTGCCAGCCCGCGAGCCGCAGCCGCCACGCCGTGTCGGTGTCCTCGTAATAACAGAAGAAAGCCGCCGGGACGCCGCCCACCTCGCGCACCGCGTCCGCGCGTAGGAGCGCGGCGCCGCCGCAGAAGCCGAAGACCTCGTCGGTGGGCTCGGTGAGGTCCGCGCCGCGGCCGTCGGCGGTCAGGCGGACGCCGGTGGACTGCGTCGTGCCGTCCGCCAGTTCCAGCCGCGACGTGACGGCGGCGGCCAGCGTCTGCTCGTCGAGGGTGTCCTCCAGCGCGGCGAGCCAGCCGGGATCGGGGGCCGCGTCGTCGTTCAGCCAGGCCACCAGCGGGGTGTCGAGCTGGTCCAACGCCGTGGCCATCGCGCCCGCGTAACCGGTGTTGCGGCGCAGCCGGAGGACCCGCGGCCGCGACGGGTGGGCGGCGAGCAGGCCGGCCGTCCCGTCGTCGGAGGCGTTGTCCACCACCAGCGTCCGATGTGGACGGGTCTGGGCGGCGAGGGCGTCGAGGCAGGCCGTGACGTGGGCCGCGCCCCGCCAGGTGACCACGACGACGGTGGTGCTGGGCTCCGCGCTGGTCACCTGGGTGAGAATAGCGGCGTGCCCGAACTGGTAGTGCTCGCCGAGCAGCTGCTCGCCCCCGTCCCGGGTGGTACGGGCCGGTACACCGCCGAACTGCTCCCCGCGCTGGCGCGCACCGCGCCGCCGGGGTGGACGGTGTCGAGCGTGGTCGCGCGCCACGCGGATGTCACGGCCGCCCAGGTCGAGGGCATCGAAGGCCCGCGCGTGCTGAAACTCCCGCCCCGCGGCCTGATCGGCCTATGGCAGCTCGGCGTGCCGTGGTGGCCGGGCGGCGACGCCGTGCACGCGCCCACGCCGTTCGCCCCGCCCCGCGCGCCCGCCGGGCGGACACTCACCGTGACCGTGCACGACACCGTGCCGTGGACGCATCCGGAGACGCTGACCGCGCGCGGCGTCAGCTGGCACCGTTCGATGATCGCGCGGGCGGCGCGGCGCTCGTCCGGGCTGATCGTGCCGACCCGGGCCGTCGCGGACGAGCTGGCAGTGCTGGTGGACGTGACCGTGCCGGTGCGCGTGGTGCCGCACGGCGTGACCCTGCCCCAGGGCGCGGCGCCGCTGGACCTGCCGGAGCGGTACGTGCTGGCCGTCGGCACGATCGAACCGCGCAAGGGCATGGACGTGCTGGTGGACGCCGTCGCGCAGCTCGGCGACGTCGCGCTGGTGATCGCCGGCCAGCCCGGCTGGGGCGCCATCGACCCGGTGCGCCTGGCGGCCGAGCGGGGCCTGTCCGACGTGCGGGTGCTGGGAAAGGTGACCGACGCCGAGCTGGCCACCGCGCTGCGCGGCGCGAGTGTGCTGGCCGTGCCGAGCCTCGCGGAGGGCTTCGGCCTCCCGCTGCTGGAGGCGATGGCCGCGGGCGTCCCGGTGGTGCACACCGACGTCCCGGCGTTGGTCGAGGTCGCGGGGGGCGCGGGCGTGGTGGTGCCGCGCGGCGACGTTCCGGCGTTGGCTGCCGGACTGCGTTCGGTGCTGAGGTCGCCGGACCGCGCGGCGGAACTGGCGCGGCTCGGCCGTGAGCGGGCCCGCGCGTTCACCTGGCGCGCCGCCGCGGAGGCCGTCTGGGCAGCTCACCGGCGGCGGTCCTGAGGCACGGGCATTCCCAGGCGAGGAGCAGTTTGTCGGTTCCCCACCATCGCACGCTGTCACGGTCGTACTCTGCTCAAGTGACCGGTGATCCCCGAGTGCTGATCGACGCGACCGCGGTGCCCGCGGACCGGGGTGGCGTCGGCCGGTACGTGGATTCGCTCGTCGCGGCGCTCGACCAGGACGGCGCCCGGCTCACGGTCGTCTGCCAGCCGCGTGACCTGCCGCTGTACGACCGGCTCGCGCCGAGTGCGCGGGTGGTGCCCGCGTCGCCGTCGACCTCGACCCGCACGGCCCGGCTGACCTGGGAGCAGGCGACGCTGCCGAGGCTGGTGCGCAAGCTCGCCGCGGACGTCGTCCACTCGCCGCACTACACGATGCCGCTGGCCAGCTCGGCCGCTTCGGTGGTCACGCTGCACGACGCGACGTTCTTCACCGACGCGGTGCTGCACTCGTCGGTGAAGGCCCGGTTCTTCCGCGCGTGGACTTCGGCCGCGCTCCGCCGCGCGACGATGTGCGTCGTCCCGAGCCAGGCCACGGCCGACGAGTTGGCGCGCGTCAGCCCGGTGCGGCGCGCGGAGCTGGAAATCATCCACCACGGCGTGGACACGGAACGCTTCCACCCACCGTCCCCGGAAGAGATCGCGGCGGCCCGCGCGGCGATGGGCATCGGGCGGACGCCCTACATCGCATTCCTCGGCGCGCTGGAGCCGCGCAAGAACGTGCCGGCGCTGATCCGCGGCTACGCGCGCGCCGTCTCCGGCCGTGCCGACGCGCCCGCGCTGGTGCTCGCCGGCCAGCCGGGCTGGGACACGCAGGTGGAGCGCGCCCTCGACGGCGTGCCGCACCGGCTGCGCGTGATCCGCGCGGGCTACCTCCCGTTCGGCACCCTGGCCGGCTTCCTCGGCGGCGCTGAACTGGTGGCCTACCCGAGCCTCGGCGAGGGCTTCGGCCTCCCGGTCCTGGAGGCGATGGCCTGCGGCGCCGCCGTACTGACCACCCGCCGCCTCTCCCTCCCCGAAGTCGGCGGCGACGCGGTGGCCTACTGCGGCGTCGGCGCCGGCGACGTGGCCGCCGCGATCACCGAACTGCTCGACGACCCTTCCCGCCGCGCCGAACTCGCGGCGGCGGCGCAGCAGCGGGCCAAGGAGTTCTCTTGGGCTACTACGGCGGAGCGTCATCGTGAGGCTTATGGGCGGGCTTGGGCACGGCATTTGCAGGATCGGTGACGCGCGGCCGCCCGCGAAACACACGTGTCGGAGAACTACGAGGTTGACCACCCGCTCGGTTGACGATTGACTCATCGAGGTCAAGCGGCACCGGGGAGGGTCCGTGCTTGCGGCGTTCGGTCAGGCTTTGGGGCTCCTGCTTTGTTGCGCGTTTCCGGTAGGCGTGGTGCTGCTGGCCGTGTTCGCCCGAAGGCGGCGTGACAAGCGGCTGGCCGAGCACTGGCGGGAGTTGCAGGCCAGACGCGCTCTTGCTGGTGATGAAGCGGCTGTCGCGGTCGTAGAACGTGTCTACCAGCGCGCTCGCCGAGGTGCGAAAGCGGTGATCCGCTGGCAGGAGACCGGGGACCACCAGGACACGTGGTTCAAAGGTCGTCATCCGGCGCCTGGGAGCGTCCTGCTCCTTCGCGGTTCGACGGGCTGGGGACCGCACAACCGGAATCCGAACACCTACTACGTCAATCCCGGTGACCTCCTCTATTCCGCGCCCAGCGGCACGATTGCCGCGGCTCGGCGACAGCGCCGTCGCGACGCCCAGAAGTGAGCAGCGCGGGGTACCGCAGTCGCAGTCGGTGACCGGGGGACAATGGCGCGGTGACTGAGCACCCCAGCTACGGCGACGGGCTCGCCGTCGTGACCGTGACGTACTTTCCCGGCGAGACTCTCGAGAAGTTTCTCGACACGCTCGAAAAGGCGACTGACCGTGAGGTCAAGGTCGTCGTCGCCGACAACGCGTCGACGGATGGCGCGCCGGAGCGGGCGGCGGAGCGTGAGAACGTGCAGCTGGTCAGCATCGGCGAGAACGTCGGTTACGGGACGGCCGCCAATCGTGGCGTCGCGGCGCTCGATGACAGCTACGGCTGGATCGTCGTGGTGAACCCGGATCTCGAGTGGGAGCCCGGATCGCTCGACGCGTTGCTGGAGGTGGCGAAGCGGTGGCCGCGCGGGGGCGCGTTCGGGCCGCTCATCCACGATCTCGACGGCACCGTCTACCCGTCCGCGCGGCTGCTGCCGTCGTTCGGCCGCGGGATCGGGCACGCCGTGTTCGCGAAGGTCTGGCCGGGCAACCCCTGGACCCGCCAGTACCGCCAGGAGACCGGCACCCCCGTCGAGCGGACGTCCGGCTGGCTGTCCGGCTCGTGCCAGCTGCTCCGGCGCGAGGCGTTCGACTCCGTCGGCGGCTTCGACACGCGCTACTTCATGTACTTCGAGGACGTCGATCTCGGCGACCGCCTCGCCAAGGCCGGCTGGCTGAACGTCTACGCGCCGTCGTCCAGCGTGATGCACATCGGCGGCCACTCCACGGCGCGCGCGTCCGCGAAGATGCTGCGCGCGCACCACGCCAGCGCCTACCGCTACCTCGCCGACCGGCACCAGGGCCTGCGCTGGAAGCCGGTGCTGGCCGCGGTGAAGCTGGGGCTGGCCCTGCGCGTCAAGCTGGAAACCCGCAAGGGCTGACGAAAGTCAGGCGGCCCGGTGAGCACCGGGCCGCCTGACTTTCGTGCACGAACGCTGGGGTCACAGCCCGTCGAGGCGGCGGGACAGGTTCGAGCGGCCGTTGTTCTGCTTGACCGTCGGGACGAGCCCGGTCAGCTCCTCCTCGGACGGCTCGCGCAGCGGGCTGGGCACGGGCTTGGCCTGCGGCCGCGGCACCAGCGGCGTGGTCACCTGCTGCGCCGCCACTGGCTGCGGCTTGGTGGCCTGCTCGGACGAACTGCCCGGCAGTTCCAGCGGCGTGGTCGGGTTGTAGCCGGCCAGCGGGTGATCGTTCTCCTCGATCAGCGACGCCGGCAGCTGCGTCGTCGTGTCGGGGTCCTGCTGATCCAGCCCGGCGACCACGGCTCTGGCGATCTGCTGGGTATTGGAGGCGTCCATCGGTGACGTCATGTTGTCCGGCGTCACCACGAAGGCGCCGCGGGAACGAGCACGTGCGAGCAAGGCGTCCGCGCGATCGCGGGGGTCCATCCCCTCGGCCTCCCGACTGACCCGGGGCCCTCTGGGGAAAGGCCCACCTGTTTCCTGTCTAGGGTAGGCCCTCGGAGCCCGCGCCGTCAGGGTTTCCCACGGCTTGTCGCTGAGCGGCGCGTGATAAAAGAGGAGTTTTTCTGTGACGACCGAGCTCGAAGTCGACGCCGTCGTGCTGGTCGGGGGCAAGGGCACCCGCCTGCGGCCGCTCACCCTGTCCGCGCCGAAGCCGATGCTGCCGACGGCCGGTACCCCTTACCTGAGCCACCTGTTCTCGCGCATCCGCGCGGCCGGGATCCGCCACGTCGTGCTCGGCACGTCGTACCGCGCCGAGGTGTTCGAGGAGTACTTCGGCGACGGGTCCGCGCTCGGCCTGGAACTGGAGTACGTCGTCGAGGACGAGCCGCTGG
This sequence comes from Amycolatopsis saalfeldensis, assembly GCF_900110575.1. Classification (GTDB taxonomy): domain Bacteria; phylum Actinomycetota; class Actinomycetes; order Mycobacteriales; family Pseudonocardiaceae; genus Amycolatopsis; species Amycolatopsis saalfeldensis. The sequence goes on along the minus strand of NZ_FOEF01000021.1, from coordinate 163,145 downwards.
ACACCGGCGGCGCGATCCGCAACGTCTACGATCGGCTCCGCGCCGAGCACGCGATCATCTTCAACGGCGACATCCTGTCCGGCGCCGATCTGCGCGAACAGCTGCGGACCCATGTGGACTCCGGCGCCGACGTCACCCTGCACCTGCAGCGCGTGCCCGACCCCAGCCGGTTCGGCTCGGTGCCCACCGACGCCGACGGCCGCGTCCAGGCCTTCCTCGAGAAGACGCCGAACCCGCCGACGGACCAGATCAACGCCGGCTGCTACGTGTTCCGCCGCTCAGTGGTCGAGACCATTCCGACTGGACGGCGCGTCTCCGTGGAACGCGAGACGTTCCCGGGCCTGCTCGAGGCCGGCGCCCACCTGCACGGCTTCGTGGACTCCTCGTACTGGCTCGATGTCGGCACGCCCGAGGCGTTCGTGCGGGGCAGCGCCGACCTGGTGCGCGGCATCGCGCCGACGTCCGCGCTGGCCGGCCCGACCGGCGAGTCGCTGGTGCTGGACGGCGCGCGGGTCGCGGACACGGCCGTCGTTTCGGGCGGCTCGACGATCGGTGCGAAGGCCGAGGTGGCCGCGGGCGCGACGGTGACCGGCTCGGTGCTGTTCGACGACGCCGCCGTCGCGGAAGGGGCCACTGTGGAGCGTTCGGTGCTGGGCCGCGGCGCGCGCGTCGGCGAGGGCGCCGTGCTTCGTGGCGTGGTGGTGGGCGACGGCGCGACGGTCGGCGCGGGCTGCGAACTGCTCGACGGCGCCCGGGTCTGGCCCGGCATCACGCTGCCCGACGGCGGCATCCGCTTCTCGAGCGACGCGTAACGATGTTGCTCTGGCGGCCGCCGTTCACGCTCGACCCGGGCTCGGTGCTCGGGCCGCTCAGCCGTGGGCGCGGCTCGCTGAACTTCCAGCGCGACCGCGGTGTCTGGTGGCTGGCGGCGAACACCCCTGCCGGCCCCGGCACGCTCGCGCTGCTGCACCGCCCGGACGGCGACATCGAGGCCGAGGCCTGGGGCGACGGCGCGGGCTTCCTGCTCGACGGCGTCCCGGCCCTGCTCGGCGCCGACGATGACGACACGGGTTTCGTCGCGCACCACGGCGTGGTCGCCGAGGCCCGCCGTCGCTGCCCGGGCCTGCGCCTCGGCGCGACCGGCCGGGTGTGGGACTCGCTGGTGCTCGCGGTGCTGGAGCAGAAGGTGACGAGCAAGGAGGCGCTGCGCTCGTGGTCCGAGCTGTGCCGGTGGTTCGGCACCCGCGCGCCGGGCCCCGGGCCGGACCGCCTGCGCGTGCCGCCGGGCCCGGTCGCGATCCGGTCCATCGTGGACTGGAACTGGCACCGAGTCGGCGTCGACCTCAAGCGCCGGACGACGCTGATCAACGCCGCGCGCGTGGCGCCTCGGCTGGAGGAGGCGGTGGCGCTGCGGGGCACCGCCGGGCGGGCGCTGCTGCGGAAGGTCCCGGGCATCGGCGTCTGGACCGCGTCGGAAATCGCGCAACGCGCCTGGGGCGACCCGGACGCGGTCAGCTTCGGCGACTACAACATCCCGTCGATGGTCGGCCACACCCTGCTCGGCCGGAAGATCGACGACGAGGGCCTGGCGGAGTTGCTGGAGCCCTACGCGCCGCAACGCCAGCGGGCCATCCGTTACCTGGAGGCCTCCGGCGCGCGCAAACCCCGCTTCGGCCCGCGCATCGAACTGCGTGACTATCGCGCGATGTGAAGCCCCTCGCCGGGTTCGGCGTTCAGCGGGGTTGTTGTGGGTTCTGCTGCTCGGCTTGAGGTGGCTGGGCCGGGGGCGGGTATTGCTGCTGGCCCGGCTGCGCTTGGCCGTACTGGGGCGGGTATTGCTGCTGTGGCGGAAATGGCTGCTGTGCCGGGTACTGCGGTGGCTGTTGCGGATACTGCTGCTGCGGCGGATAACCGGGCGGCTGCGGCTTCGACTTGTTCGCCCCGACGATCCGCAGCACCACGATGATCGCCAGCGCGATCACCGCCAGCGCCGGAATGACAACAACCACGAGATGGCCCACGGCCGCACTCCTCTTCTCGACTCCCGGAAACGAACGGCGACCGTAGTGGGTCGCCCATGGTCAAGCTGCGCCGCTTGCCGACCCCGAGGTGCTTCTTTGCCCGGACCTCAGTCGGCTTTCGGCCCGTCGGGCGGCTGGTGATCCAGTGGCGGCTGATCCGGCTGGTGGTCCGGGGCCGGCTGCTGCTCACCGCCTTGCTGCGGCGGAAACCCTTGCGGCTGGCCAAACCCCGGTTGCCCGGCCTGGGACGGATACGCCGGTCCGGGTGGCGGATAGCCCTGCCCGGGCTGAGGCGGATACCCCGGTCCCGCCTGCGGATACCCAGGCCCGGCTTGAGGTGGGTAGCCCGGTCCGGCCTGCGGGTATCCGGGCCCGGCCTGCGGCGGGTATCCGGGCCCGGCCTGAGGTGGGTACCCCGGTCCAGGCGGATACCCGGGTCCGCCCTGCCACGGTGGGCCCGGCCGGCCCTGGCCGCCCGATTTCCGCGTCGCCGCCACCACGACCGCGGTCACGACGCCGGCCAGGGCCAGGAAGAGCAGCAGGATCAGCACGTGCCAGGGCTGGATCGCGTTCACAGAATGAGCACCCCTCTCACCGAGAAGGCCCATGGTAGGGGCCTCAGCCCAGCGCCGCCTTCGCGATGGCCAGTGCTTCGGCCGGGGCGAGGCCGAGGCTGCGGGTCACGGCGGCGTACTCCTGGGCTGCTTCGTGGGCGCGGGAGCGGGTTTCGTCGCCGGTCGAGCCGACGAAACTGCCTGCGCGGCCGCGGGTTTCGATCAGGCCCGCCTCTTCCAGTTCGCGGTAGGCGCGGGCGACGGTGTTGGGCGCGACGCCGAGGTCGGCCGCCAACCGGCGCACGGTGGGCAGCTTGGTGCCGACCGGCAGGGTGCGGTCGTTGATCTGCGCGGCGAGCGACGAGCGCACCTGCTCGTACGGCGGCACCGGCGAAGCGCTGTCGAAGCTGACGGTCACCCAGCCCACCCTAGCGGCGCCGCTGCTTGCGCAGCCGGATCACGACCACCACGATCAGCGCCAGGAACGCCAGCCCGAACCCGGCCAGCACCACCCACAGGCCGATGTAGCCGCCTTCGCCGGTGTGGATGTGCGGACGGGCCAGGAACAGGTCCATGCCAATCAGTCTAACCGGACGAAACGGCCGCCCTCATCAACTCGCCCAGGTCCGCCGAGTCCGCCGGCAGGGCGTCGACCGGCCACCAGCGCAGGTCGTCCGACTCCTCGCTGCGCACGGGCTCCGCACCGGCCGGCGCGCGCACCACGTACCGCACGTCGAAGTGCCGCGTCGGCAGGCCGAGCGAGCAGGTGACCGGGTGGGCGTCCAGGTGCACCGGCTCCGCGCCGATGCGCAGGCCCGTCATGCCGGACTCCTCCGTGGCCTCTCGCAGCGCCGCACCACTCAGCGAAGCATCCGACGGCTCGCAGTGCCCGCCCAACTGCAGCCACCGTCCGACGCGCGGGTGCAGCGTCAGCAGCACCCGCGTCCCCGTCGAGTCCAGGACCACGGCCGACGCCGTCAGGTGCCCCGCTTCGCACGAACGCCGGCAGGTGTCGTCGCGCGAGGCGAGGAAGCCGAGAAACGCCTGCCGCAACGCTTCCTGCGAGGTCGACGACGGCGCCCAGGAAGTCAGTGTTGCCAAGGCATCCGAGTGCACGGCATCTGTTCCCACGGTGTCAGCGCCGACCGGCCCGCTCACAGCTCGACCAGCCCGTCACCGGCCGGTCGCAGCTCCCGCGCCGGCGGTGGCCCACCCGCGGGATGCCCGATCGCGACCGCGCCCAGCGGCTCCCACCGCTCGTCCAGGCCCAAGGTGGACCGCACCAGGTCGGCCGCGAAGATCGTCGAACCGATCCAGCACGAGCCCAGGTCCTCGGCCGCCAGCGCGACCAGCAGGCCCTGCACCGCCGCACCCGCGGCGACCGTGAACATCGTGTGCTCACAGTCGTTCCGGCGTTGGTCGCGGTAGGTGTGCGCGCCGTCGGGCACCAGGAACGGGATGACCATCTCGGGCGCGTTGTACAGGATGTCGCCGCGGGAGAGCCGCCGGGAGATCTGCTCCTCGGTGAACTCGTCGCCGCCCAGGTCGTCGCGCCAGGAGTCGCGCATCGCGTCGAGGAGTTTCTTGCGCAGCCCGGCATCGCGCAGCCAGACGAACCGCACCGGGTGCGTGTGGTGCGGCGCGGGCGCGGTCAGCGCGGACGCGACGGCGCCGCGCAGCACCTCGGGGTCCACCGGCTCGTCACTGAACGAGCGGACCGAGCGCCGATGCGGCACGGCTTCGCGCCGGCCCCGCGCCAGCGCTTCGTTCGTGCCGAGGCGGAACAGGTCTTCGTCGACGGGCCGGATCAGGTTCCGCGCGGTGGAGCCGTCGTCGGTGAGCGTCAGCCCGCGCACCACGGCCACCGGCAGGCTGCCGAGCTTGCCCTTCACCAGGTCCGCCGCCGCGGCCAGTTCGTCGGCGACGGCGATCTCCGTGACGGCCAGTTCGTTGCCCTGCGAGTCGATCTGGCCGGCGTACGCGTGCAGCACGCGCAGCCCGGACGAACCGATCGCCGCGTCCGTCTGCCCAACGCGCCACGCCCGGCCCATCGTGTCCGTGATGACCACGGCCACCTCGACACCGAGCCGTTCGCGCAGGCCGTTTCGCAGCGCCAGCGCGGACGCGTCCGGCTCCGCCGGCAGCAGCGCGACCTCGTCGCCCCGCACGTTCGACGCGTCGATGCCCGACGCCGCCTGCACGATGCCCAGCGGGTTCTCGGTGATCAGCGTGCGCGCCACCCGCGCGACCACGCGCACGGACTCCTGCTCGATCAGCGCGCGGCGCGCGGCGTCGCGGGCCTCGGGGTCGGTCGGCACCCGCACGAGCCGGCCCTCGATCTTCGACACGACCTTCGAGGTGACCACTACGACGTCGCCCGAGCGCAGCCATGGCGCCGCCGCCACGATCGCGCCGGTGAGGTCGTCGCCGGGCCGGAACTCGGGCAGCCCGGGCACGGGCAGGATCTCGACCTTCGCCGAGGCGTGGTCGGTGAACTCAGTCAAGGGAAACCCCCGCAACGTCGAAGGCCGCGCGCGCCATCGCCGCGGTCGCGTCCACATCGGACATCAGCAGCGGCACGGCCCGGACGGTCACTCCCGGCACGGTCACGTCGCTGTCCTCTTCGGCGACGAGCCAGCCGTCGAGCACGCCGCCGTCCTTGCGCGCGCCGTAGTGTCGGCCCACCGCCTCGGCCGAGGTCTCGACGCCGATCGCGGTCAGGCACGCGTCGGCCATGCCGCGCAGCGCTTTGCCGCCGATGATCGGGGAGACGCCCACGACCTTGGCCCGTGACTTCACCAGCGCCTCGCGCACGCCCGGCACGCCCAGCGTCGTGCCCACCGACACCACCGGGTTCGACGGCGCGAACAGCACCAGGTCCGCCTCGCCGATCGCTTCCAGGACCCCCGGCCCCGGCTTCGCCTCGTCGTTGCCGACCGAGACGATCGAGTGCGCCGGCGGCCCGGCTTTGTAGCGCACCCACCACTCCTGGAAGTGCACGGCCTTCTGCTGGTCCGGCTGCTCCGGGTCGTCGATCACGACGTGGGTCTCCACCCGGTCGTCCGACATCGGCAGCAGCCGCACGCCAGGCTGCCAGCGGTCGCACAGCGCCTCGGTGACGGCCGAGAGCGGGTAGCCCGCGCGCAGCATCCGCGAACGGATCAGGTGCGTGGCGATGTCCTTGTCGCCCAGCCCGAACCAGGTCGGCTCGGCGCCGTACGCGGCGAGCTCCTCCTTGACCACCCAGGTCTCGCCCGCGTGGCCCCAGCCGCGCTCGGCGTCGATGCCGCCGCGGAGGGTGTACATGCAGGTGTCGAGGTCCGGGCAGATGCGCAGCCCGTGCATCCAGACGTCGTCACCCGTGTTCACCAGCGCGGTCACCTCGTGCGGCGACGGTGACTCAGCCGCCCCGATCGCAGGCATTCCCAGTGCGGTCTTCACCCCGAGCAGGAACCGGGCGCCGCCCACCCCGCCCACCAATACGACGATCTTCACGACTGCGGATCCTCGCACGCGCCGGGGCCCGGGCCCCAATACCGGTACCTGTGGTGCTCCGTACAGCCCAGCCTGGAATACAGCGCGAGTGCGCCGGCGTTGTCCAGCGCCACTTGCAGGACCCACGACCCGGCCCCGTGTTCGCGGCCCCACCCCGCCAGCGCGTGCATCAGCGCCGACGCCAGCCCGCGGCGGCGGAAGTCCGGCCGCACCGCCAGCCGTGAGACGTGCAGCCAGCCGTCCACCACGGCGCCGCGCACGGCCCCGGCGGTGACTCCGTCGGCCTCCACCACGCCGTAGCCCACCTTCCCGGTGGTCAGCACGTGCCGCACGGCGTCGCTCGGATCCCGGTCCCCGGCGGCCAGCTCCCACCACTCCGGCGTCGGCTCGTCGAGCACCTCGCCGTCCGGCGCGGGCCCGTCCGGCAGGGGCCCGGTGAGCACCGAGACCCGGTGACCCGCGGCGTGCTCGGTCCACTCGACCCAGCCCGCGGCGGCCACCGCCCGCTCCGCCGCGTCGTCCTCGATCACCTGGACGACCGCCGGGATCGCCAGATCGTGGGCGAAGTCACACACGGCTTTCAGCGCCTCCGAGACCGCGATCCCGGGGTCGCCGACGGCGAGTGCGCTGTTCGCGCGGCCGGTGAAGCCGTCGGCCCACCGCAGCCGCCACTGCCCGAGCGGCCGCTCCACGACCGGCGGCCAGGCCCGCGCACAGACGATTTCAAGCTTTTCCGCGTCGTTCACGGTTAGATTGTGACTGAGACTCCGGCCCGAGTACCGCAGGAGAACCGATGAGCTTGGCGCGCAAGGACGACCGGCACAACGAGGACCTGGTCGAAGAGATCGCCGACGGCTTCAAGCGAACGCTGAAGGAGCCCGAAGACGAGGGGAAGCCGAAGAGCCCCGGCTTCGTCATCACGGGTGACGCCCGGTCCGCGCCGAAACCCCGGCGCCGGGACCGCTGAACGGGCCGTCTCCGGGCCATACCAGGGGTATGGATAAGGGTTGCCTAATCACCACCAGGGGTGCGGGAAGCGCGTAATGTCCGCAGCGACTGGCTAAGCAGAGAAAAGCAGGAGTACGCAGTGACCTACGTGATCGCCGAGCCCTGCGTCGACGTGCTCGACAAGGCGTGTATCGACGAATGCCCCGTGGACTGTATCTACGAGGGCGACCGGATGCTGTACATCCACCCGGACGAGTGTGTCGACTGCGGTGCCTGCGAACCGGTCTGCCCGGTCGAGGCCATCTACTACGAGGACGACGTCCCCGACAACTGGTCGGACTACACCAAGGCGAACGTCGACTTCTTCAACGAGCTCGGCTCGCCCGGCGGCGCTTCGAAGGTGGGCAAGACCAGCCACGACCCCGCCTTCGTCAAGGCGCTGCCCCCGCAGGGCGAATGACCGCGGCGAAGCTGCCCGACTTCCCCTGGGACTCGCTCGCCGGCTTCAAGGCCCGCGCGCAGGAACACCCCGGGGGGATCGTCGATCTCTCCGTGGGCACGCCGGTGGACCCGGTGCCGTCCGGGATCCGCGACGCCCTGGCGTCGGTGTCGGACATCCCGGGCTACCCGGCCACCCACGGCACCCCCGCGCTGCGGGCCGCGGCCATCGAGGCACTCGGCCGCCGTCACGGCGTCGAAGGCATCGAGGCCGACGCCGTGCTGCCGACGATCGGTTCGAAGGAAGCCGTGGCCTGGCTGCCGCGGCTGCTCGGCTTCGGGCCGGGCGACCTGGTCGTGATCCCGGAGCTGGCGTACCCGACGTACGAGGTCGGCGCGCTGCTCGCCGGCGCCGAGGTGGCCCGGGCCGACGGCCTCACCCAGCTCGGCCCGCGGCGCCCCGCGATGCTCTGGCTGAACTCGCCGTCCAACCCCACCGGCCGGGTGCTCGGCGTCGACCACCTGCGCAAGGTCGTGGAGTGGGCGCGCGAGCGCGACGTCGTCGTGGTGTCGGACGAGTGCTACCTCTCGCTCGGCTGGGAGGCCGAGCCCGTGTCGGTGCTGCACCCGTCTGTCCACGGTGGACGGCTCGACGGGCTGCTCGCCGTGCACTCGCTGTCGAAGTCGGCGAACCTCGCGAGCTACCGCGCGGGTTTCGTCACCGGCGACCCGAAGCTGGTCAAGAACCTGCTGGAGATCCGCAAGCACGCCGGCATGATCGTGCCGCGCCCGGTGCAGGAGGCCATGGTCGCCGCCCTGACCGACGACGAGGCGCTGGCCGCCCAGCGGGAGCGGTACCTCCGCCGTCGGATCGTGCTGCGCAAAGCGTTGCAGGACAACGGTTTCGAGATCTCGCACTCCGAGGCGGGCCTGTACCTGTGGTCCACCCGCGGTGAGGACTCGCTGACCACCGTCGGCTGGCTCGCCGACCGCGGCATCCTCGTGGCGCCAGGCACTTTCTACGGCCCGACGGGCGGCAAGCACGTCCGCGTCGCGCTGACCGCCACTGACGAACGCATCGACGCCGCCGCCGAGCGGCTCGCCTCCTGAACCGCGTCGCTCAGTAGTCGCGGCCGGTGAAGCCGCGGTAGACGAAGCGGGTGAGCGCCTCGACGGCCTCGTCGTCGGTGGGCGCGGTCCAGCCCTCGGGTTCCGGGGCGAGCAGCCACATCTGGGCGAACCCGTCGATCAGCTGGTACATCATCGCGATGCTGAGCTGGGTCGTCGCGGGCAGCCGGTGGCCGGCCGCCGTGACCTGGTCGAGGTGGCCCGTGATGTCGGCGGCCTGGGCGACGCCGAAGCCGCCGAAGGTCCGCGCGAAGGCCTCGTTGACCATCGAGGCCTGGCGCAAGGCCTGCATGGTGGCCGCGTTGGCGCGGTAGAAGTCCCAGTACTGGCGCACGTGCCAGCGGACGGCCGCCGGGTCGCTGAAGTCCGAGAGGTGACCCTCCTCGGCGGCCTGCTCGTCGCCTGACGCGGCCAGGTCGTCCAGGAGCGCTTCGAGCAGCTCCTCTTTGCCCGCGAAGTGGTTGTAGAACGAGCCCGCGGCGCGGCCGGCCTCGGTCGTGATGTCCGTGATCTTGGTGTTCAGGTAGCCCTTGCGCGCGAACACGCGCTTGGCCGCCTCCTTCAGCGCGGTCTCGGTTTCGGCGGCTTTTTCCTTGCGGCTCGTCGCCGTCATGCGGCACCTCCCTTGACAGGAACGCTAGCAGCGCGCATCCTGAATTCAGATTCACTGAATCATAATTCATTGGAGGGGACATGGACACCACGGTGCTGATCGCGGGGGCGGGCCCGACCGGGCTGACGCTGGCCATCGAGCTGGCGCGGCGCGACGTCGGCGTCCGGCTGATCGACAAGGCCGACACCTACTTCGCCGGCTCGCGCGGGGACGGGCTGCAGCCGCGCACTCTGGAGGTCTTCGAAGACCTCGGCGTGCTGGACGCGGTCCTCGCGGCTGGTTCGCCGCAGTACCCGACGAAGGTCTACCTGGACGGCGAGTACGTCACCGAGCGGTGGATGAGCGAGCCCGCCGAGCCGACGCCCGCCCTGCCGTACCCGAACATCTGGTTCCTGGGCCAGTCGCAGACCGAGGGCATCCTGCGGGCGCGGCTGGCGGAGTTCGGCGTGGGCGTCGAGCTGGGGACGGCGCTGACGGGCTTCACCCAGGACGACCTCGGCGTGACGGCGGTGCTCTCGCGCGGCGGCGTGGAGGAGACCGTGCGCGCGGCTTGCCTGGTCGGGGCGGACGGCGGGAAGAGCGTCGTGCGCAAGACACTGGGGATCGCGTTCGAGGGGACCACGGACGAGTCGATCCGGATGCTGCTCGGCGACGTGCGGGCCGAAGGTCTGGACCACACGGCGGCGTACTGGTTCGCGCCCGCGGCGAAGCCCATGGAAGGCGTCATGTTCACGCCGCTGGCCGGCACGCCGCACTTCCAGTTCGGCGCGCCGCTGGGCGACGGCGAGCTGGCGGACGAGACCTCGCTGGCGGCGTTGCAGGCCCGGCTCGACTCGGTTTCCGGCGGCGGGATCCGGCTGCACGACCTGGCCTGGTCCACGGTGTGGCGGCCGAACATCCGGCTGGCCGAGTCGTTCCGGCGGGGGCGCGTTTTCCTTGCGGGCGACGCCGCGCACGTCCACCCGCCGACCGGCGGCCAGGGGCTGAACACCGGCGTGCAGGACGCGTACAACCTCGGCTGGAAGCTCGCCGACGGTTCACCCGAGCTGCTGGACAGCTACGAGCCCGAGCGCCGGACGGTCGCCGCCCGCGTGCTCGGGGTGTCGACCGCGCTGATGGACAAGTACGCCGACGGCGACGAGGAAGCCCACCGCCGCGGCCCCGAAACCCAGCAGCTGGACATCACCTACCGCGGCGGCCCGCTGGCCGCGCCCGCCACCGGCGAACTGCGCCCCGGCGACCGCGCCCCGGACGCCCCGCTCACCGACGCGAACGGCAAGCAACTGCGGCTGTTCGAACTCTTTCGCGGCCCGCACGCGACCGAACTGGTCTTCGGCGACGGCCCGGTGGACGCCGGTTTCCCGGGCTACCGCATCCGGCCTGCCGGCTCCATCGCGACGGGCACGGACCTCGTCGACGTAGGCGGGCACGCGTACGCCGCGTACGAAGCCACTCCCGGTCGCCGCGTGGTGGTGCGGCCGGACGGGTATGTCCGGTCGATCGCTTGAGGTCCGCTCGGTTCAGGTGGCCGGGCCGGTGGCGAGTGCGGTTTTCCGGATCCGGGCCCAGACGGCCGGCCAGGCGGCACGGGCCTCGGTGCGTTTGCGGAGTTCGTGTTCGGCGATGCGGCCCGCGACGAAACCGAGGTCGGCGTCCGCGGTGGGCAGGAGGGACCGGACGCGGTCGGTGGCCACCACGGCGTCCTGGTGGTCACCGAGGACGGTCTGGAGTTTGCGGGTCGCTTTCACCAGCGCGGCGAGCTTCGCGGCCTGCTTCTTCTTCGCCGAGGAGCGGGCCAGCTCGGCGTTGTAGCGGAGCTTCTTGCCGTGGATGCGCAGGGCGTGCAGGTCGTCGTCCGGCGGGTCGGCGGGCAGGGCGCGCACGGCTTTCTCCAGGCGGCGGTACGGCTTGCGGACGTCGGCGACCAGGTCGCGGTCCGGGGCCGGGGCCTCGTCGATCTCGTGGTCCGGGGCGCGGGTCAGCTGGGCGACGCTCTGCAGCAGGCTCGCGTAGCGGGCGCTGGACAGGGCGCGCGTGAGCCCCTTGCGGGCGGCGGCGCGTTCGGTGACGAAGACCGAGACGAGACGGCGGCCGGCGGGCTGGTCGCGGACCTCGAACGTCGCGATCACCTCGCGCAGGTGGCCGATCAGCACGTCGTAGTCCCGGACCTCGCCGAGTGACTGGCCCAGCCAGCCGAGCTCGGCGCGCGCCCGCTCGGCGCCCGGGCCGACCAGCGCGCCGGACGTCTTCAGCACGCTGCGCATCCGCCGCAGCGCGACGCGCATCTGGTGCAGGTCCTCGGGATCCGCGCCGGCGCGGGTGCCCGGCTCGCGGGCCAGCAGCTCACGCAGCTCGTGGTCGAGCTTCGCGCGGACGTGGGTGGCCGCCGGGTCGCCCGGCCCGGCCTTCGCGGGTTCGTCGGGCAGGCCCAGCTCGGCCGCGGCCGTCGGCTTCGGGGCACGGCGGCGGGCCGGCGTCACGGGGTCTGCTTCGGCGGTCACCACCTGAATGGTAGGTGAACAATCCCCTCGCCGAAACGACGAAGGGCGCGCTCCATGATGGGAAACGCGCCCTTCGGCGGTCGGATCCGGTTGAACGGCAGGTGAACAGGCGACCGGGGTTCAGTTCGCGTGCAGGGCCGCGTTCAGCTCGATGCCCACGCCGGTGCGGGCCACGACCTCGACGGCGCCGGTGGCCGAGTTGCGGCGGAACACCGCGCCCGAGATGCCGGAGATCTCCCGTGCCTTGACGGTCTTGCCCTCGACGACGACCTTGGTGCCCGCCGTCACGTACAAGCCGGCCTCGACGACCGAATCGTCGCCGAGCGAGATGCCGACGCCGCCGTTCGCGCCGATCAGGCAGCGCTCGCCGATCGAGATCACCTCGGTGCCGCCGCCCGAAAGCGTGCCCATGATGGACGCGCCGCCGCCGACGTCGCTGCCGTCGCCCACGACCACGCCGGCCGAGATGCGGCCCTCGACCATCGACGCGCCGAGCGTGCCGGCGTTGTAGTTGACGAAGCCTTCGTGCATCACGGTGGTGCCGGACGCGAGGTGGGCGCCGAGACGCGCGCGGTCGGCGTCGGCGATGCGCACGCCGGTGGGCAGCACGTAGTCGACCATTCGCGGGAACTTGTCCACGCCGTACACGGTCACGGCGCCGCGGGAGCGCAGCCGCAACCGGGTCTGCTCGAAGGCCTCGACGGGGCAGGGGCCGTGGTTGGTCCACACGACGTTGGCCAGAAGGCCGAAGATGCCGTCGAGGCTCTGGCCGCGCGGCTGGACCAGGCGGTGCGACAGCAGGTGCAGCCGCAGGTAGACGTCGTGGGCGTCGGCGGGGGCCTCGGCCAGGCGGCCGATCGTCACGCGCACCGCGACGACCTCGACACCGCGGTCGGTGTCCGGGCCCAGCAGGGTGACGGCGGCCTCGCCGAGCAGCTCGGCGGTCTCGGCGGCGGACAGCCGCTCGGTGCCGCTCGTGCCCGCTTCGGTCAGCTTCGGGTGCGGGTACCAGGTGTCCAGCACCGTCCCGTCGGCGGTGACGGTGGCCAGCCCGACGCCGACGGCGCCGGTCGTTTCGGGGTCAGGGGTCTGCTCGCTCACGCCGGTCACGGTAGCCGAGCGACGCGCCTCAACCCGTGGTGGCCTGCTGGTTCACGATTTTCTTGATCGAATCCAGTGCCGCGGAGATGTCCGTGAGCGCCTTCGTGCAGGCGCCGCCGGGGGTCGGCACGGTGGTGCAGCCCGCCGCGCGGAACGAGTTGACCGCCTGGTCCAGGCCGCTGGCCTCGCCGTCGAGCGGCCGGTCGACGGTTTTGCCCGCCTGCGCGCGCTGGTGCACGGCGCCCGCGGTGCCGCCGACCTCCGTGACGTATTTCTCGCACCCCTTCGGCAGCTGGGTCTCCGGGCTGCCGTAGCAGGCGTCGGCGGACAGCGCGTCGAGCTTGATCGGCAGCGCGTCCGGGCCGGCGGTGCCGGGGTTCGGACCGGGGGTGGGGCCTGCCTCGTTGCCGCAGCCGGCGAGAGCCAAGGCCAGGATGCCGCTCAGGGCGACCAGGGAGCTTCGCGTGCGCACGTCCCTCACGGTAGCCCTCGCGCCCGCTGGGTACGGTGCCGGTATGACCTCCCTCGAGCTGCGCGCCGATCCTGCCGACCTGACTGCCGCCCTCGTGGACGTGTTCAGTGTCTCCGGGCAGGAGACCGAGCTGGCGGACGCGGTGGAGGCGGCGTTGCGCGCGCAGGCGCCGCACCTGGAAGTGGTGCGCAACGGCGATGCCGTGCTCGCGCGCACGAATCTCGGCCGCCCGTCGCGGATCGTGCTCGCCGGGCATCTCGACACGGTGCCGTTGAACGACAACCTGCCGTCGCGGCGCTCGGGCGCCGGCGACGAGGAGACGCTGCACGGCCTCGGCTCGGTCGACATGAAGGGCGGCGACGCCGTCTTCCTGCACCTCGCCGCGACGCTGGCGGAGCCGAGGCACGACGTCACCTTTGTCTTCTACGACAACGAAGAGGTCGAGGCCGTGAAGAACGGCCTCGGGCGCATCGAGCGCGAGCTGCCGGAGTGGCTGGCGGGTGACCTGGCGATCGTCGGGGAGCCGTCGAACGGCGTGATCGAGGCCGGCTGCCAGGGCACCCTGCGGGTCGAGGTCCGCAAGAGCGGGACGCGCGCGCACACCGCGCGGGCGTGGATGGGGGAGAACGCCATCCACGCGCTTTCCGAGCCCCTGCGGCGGCTGGCCGAGTACAGCCCGCGGGTGGTCGACATCGACGGCCTGACCTACCGCGAAGGCCTCCAGGCCACCGGCATCTCCGGCGGCGTGGCGGGCAACGTGGTCCCGGACGCCGCCGTGCTGACCGTCAACCACCGTTTCGCCCCCGACCGCAGTCCCGCCCAGGCCGAGGCCCACGTGCGCGAGGTGTTCGACGGGCACGATGTGTCCCTTGTGGACATGTCGCCGGGCGCGCTGCCGGGCCTGTCCGCGCCCGCCGCCGCGGAGCTGGTGGCCGCCGCGGGCGGCCGGGCCGCCGCCAAGCTCGGCTGGACGGACGTCGCCCGGTTCGCCGCCCGGGGCATGGCCTCGGTCAACTTCGGCCCCGGCAACCCGACCTTGGCGCACACCCAGCAGGAGAACGTCCGGGTCGCGGAGATCCGGCAGGTCACGGACGTGCTGCGCAAGTTCCTGGGGTAACGGCGGCTTCAGCGGCCTTCGAGCGACTTGACGTTGTCGCCGAAGGTCCAGCCCTTCGAGCCGTCCCAGTTCAGTGACCAGGTCATCAGGCCCTTGACGCCGGAGACCGAGCCGTAGGCCTGCGACACGAGGTCCGGGGTCATATAACCGCCGCCGGCGCCGGATTGGGCGGGCAGGCCGGGGACCTGCTTGTCGTACGGGACCTTGACGGTGGTGCCCTGCACGGTGAGGCCGTCGTTGAGGCACTGGGTCTGCTTGGTGAAGCCGGTGACGGTGCCGGCCTCGTAGCTGTCGCCGGAGCAGCCGTACATGCTGCCGTTGTAGTACTGCATGTTCAGCCACCACAGGCGGCCGTTGTCGGCGTACTTCTTGATGATCGGCAGGTACGAGCCCCAGATCGAGCCGTAGGTGACGCTGCCGCCGGTGACGTACGCGGTTTCCGGCGCCATCGTGAGGCCGAAGTTCGACGGCATCTGCGCCAGCACGCCGTCGATGATCCGGATCAGGTTCGACTGCGAGGCGGACAGGGTGTTGATGTCGCCGCTGCCGGTGAGGCCGGTCTCGATGTCGATGTCGATCCCGTCGAAGTTGTACTGCTTGAGGATCGGCACGATGGTGCTGACGAACTTGTCGGCCACCGTCGAGGCGCTCAGGTCGATGCCGGCCGTCGCGCCGCCGATCGACATCAGGATCGTGGCGCCGGCGTCCTTCGCGGCGCACATCTCGGCCGGGGTCGCGACCTTCACGCCGGTGTCCATGCCGTCCTGCCACAGCACGGTGCCGTCGGACCGGATCACCGGGAACGCGGCGTTGAGCACGTTGTAACCGTGGGCCGCGATGTCGGGGTTGGTGATCGGGGTCCAGCCGAGGCCGGGGTGGACGCCGTTCGCGGCGCCGTCCCAGTTCTCCCAGTAACCCTGCAGGACCTTGCCCGACGGCCGCGATTTCACCGCGCAGGCGTCGCCTTGCGCGGACGCTCCGGCGGGCGCGGCCCAGGTGAGCGGGAGGGCGAGCAGCGCGGCCAGCGCGGCGCCGAACACACGTGACTTCCGGGTGAACATACCGGCTCCCGTCTCGAGAACAGCGCACGACGTTGTCGGAGAACGGTAGGCGCCCCGCTCGGCGGTTGACTACCTACGAACAGGTGGTCTAGACAACTAGGGCGGGTCTGGCCGGGCGCAGGGGGCTGGGCCGGGCTGCCCGGGTCCGCGGGCCGGGCGAGAGTGGCGAACGCCGCGCCGTCACCCCATCCGGCTCACGGCCGGGCGGGGTGACGGCGGGCGTGCGCTCACGTGGTCGCGAGCTTCCAGACCGCGTAGCCGATCGCGTCGCTGTTGCGTTCCAGCGGCGTGTCCGGGATGTTCGAAACGGTGTCGCACGAGCGGTGGTAGCAGTTGTCGAACGCGGCGCCCGCGGTGCCGCCCCACTTCTGTTGCTGGGCGGCGGTCTTCACGTCACCGGCGCCGGTGGCCAGCCCGCCGACCGGGATGCCCGCGCTCTTGAACGACGCGTGGTCCGAGCGGCCGTCACCCTCGCTGTCGCCCTCGGTCTGGATGCCGACGGACGTGAAGTACTCGTCGAACACCGCCTTCACCGAGGCCACGTCGTCGTAGACGAAGTAACCCCAGTTCTTCGAGCCGATCATGTCGAAGTTCAAGTAGGTCTTGATCTTCGTGCGGTCGGCCGAGGACAGGCTGCTGACGTAGAACCGCGAACCGCGCATGCCCGACTCCTCGTCGGCCCACCACGCGAAGCGCACGCGCTCGGCCATCGCCGGGTCCGTGCGCGCCAGGGTCAGCGCGACTTCGAGGATCGACGCGCTGCCGGAGCCGTTGTCGTTGATGCCCGGCCCGGCGCTCACGCTGTCGAGGTGCGCGCCCAGCATGAGCACCTGGTTCGCGTCGCCCTTCGGCCATTCCGCGATCAGGTTCTGCGTGCGGCCCGCGCAGCTCGTGCAGGTCTGCCGGGTGACGGTGTAGCCGGCGGCCTGCAGTTTCTGCTCCACATAGGACACCGAGGCCGCGTAACCACCGCCGGCGGAGCGGTTCCCGCCGTTCTGCTGGGCGATGGCCTGCAACTGGTTCAGGTGCGCCTTGATGTTCGCGAGCGAGATGTCCGGGGCGACCGCGGCGCGCGTGCTGCAGCCGGACGGCTCACCGCTGACGGCGGGCACGCTGACCGCGTTCCAGGCCGCCTTCACGGCGGTGAACTCCGTGCAGCTGCCCGGGTACAGCGCCAGCGCGGCTTCGAGCGTCGCCTTGCGGGCGGCCTTGTGGTTCCACGAGGAGGTCTTCTTCAACAGGCCGTTGTAGAAGATCTTGCCCGCCTTCTGAATGCCGATCCCGCTGACGGTGCTGTTGTCACAGGTCGGGCTGGCGGGCTTGCCCGCGGCCGCGGAACCCTCGGCCAGCAGGTAGAACCAGTGGTTCTGCGGGCCCGCGGCGGCGTGCACCTCGGTGCTCGGGATCGACGAGGAGTAGCAGTTCGGGTCGCCGACCAGCGACGGGTCGTACATATAGCGGATCGGGCCCTGGCCGACCAGGTTGACGCCCTCGCCGACCTGGTAGTCCGGGGTGTCCTTGGGGTTGTTCGCGTACGCCTCGGTGAGCGCGCCGAAGATGTCGCCGGTGGACTCGTTCAGCCCGCCGTTCTCGTTGCCGCCGCCGGCGCCGCCCGGGGTGGTCTGGAAGATGCCGTGGCCGAACTCGTGCCCGACGACGTCCATCGACGTGGCCTGGCGCCGGTTGTCCTGCGAGTGGCCGAAGTGGGTGGACGAGCCGTTCCAGTAGGCGTTCACGTCGTTGAGGCCGACCGAAGCGGGGTAGCCGCCGCCGGAGCCGTTGATGCCGTTGCGGCCCAGCCAGTCGCGCAGCATGTTCCACTCGGTCTGGACGCTGAACAGCGTGTCCACGCAGGCGGTCTCGAGGTCGGTGCCGCTGCCGCTGCCCCAGGCGTTGTCGGTGCCGGTGAACACCGAGCCGCCCTCACGGCCGCAGCTGATCCCGGTGCGGCCCGGGTCGCGCATCGAGAACGAGCTGCCGGAGCCGGTGGTGTCGATGCCGACATTGCCCACGTAGTAGCTGTTGCCGGTGCCGGCCAGCGCAGTGCTCCCAGCGCTTCCGGTGGTCTCGGGGGCTTCGGCCTTCACATCGTCGCGCTGGTCGAGCACGGCGCCGGTGGCCGCGTCCACGAACACGTGCAGGTTGCTGGGCGCCTTCGCGGTGCGGCCCGCGACGACGACCTCGTACGCCAGCTTCGGCGCCGAGCCCGCCAGCACGACCAGCTCCGGTGCGCTCACACTGTCCACAGTGGGCAGTTGGGTGCGGGCGACGGAGGCGGCCTTGGTGGCGTCGAAGGCCGCTTTGGTGGCCACGCCGATCGGCGCCGTCTCGGCGGCCGCGGTGTCGAGGACGCGGCCGGCACCGTCGGCGACGACCACCGCGTCACCGCCCACGACCTTCAGGCCGCGGTAGGTGCGCTCGTAGGAGCTGTAGAACAGCCCGGCGCCGCCCGGGGTGGTGCCGAGGCGGTGGAACGCCTCGTCCGCGCCCTTGCGCAGCTGGTCCAGACCTGCGGCGGCGGCCTGGTCGGAGGCCGTGGCCGCGAGGGCCTGGGGGTCGGCGGCGGGCTGGGCCGGGGCCGCGCCGGCCGGGGTCACCGGCAGGGCGAGCAGGGAGAGCGCCAAACCGGCGGCGGTGGCCACGGCGGCGGTGCGCACTTTTCTGACGGTCATCGAGGTCCTCTCGGGGTGCCTGACCGCAGCCCGGAGGCACCGGCGGTGGGGAGGGGGAGACGCCGGCCGGGTTACGGGTTCACGGTGAGCGGGAACGGGTGAAGGTGATCCGCGGACACCGTGAGTAAACGAGCGGTCACCGGGCCGGTCAATGCGCCGAATGGCCCAGCGCGGGATTACCCGGGCCTTAACGGAATGGGGAAAACCCTTGAATATCAGGGCTTTCACGCCGGACGGTCCAGCGCCACTACTTTCGTAGGGATTTGTCCGTTACACCCCGTTCGTAGGGGTGGGCCGGTGATCCACACCGGACGCGTTCACGGGGGCGTCATCCGAGGGTCACCGGCGGGGCGACGCTGGGGTTCTCCCGGGTGGCGCTGGCCGTAGGCTCAGGGGGGTGAGCGAAGAGTCTGAGTTTCCCGACGGCCAGTACCCGGAGCGCCCGGTGGAGCGCCACAAGGGACCGGTGGTGCTGCGGCGCGACCGTCGTGACCAGGGCAGCACCACCGATCAACGGCTGCTGGACGCCCGCGGGCCGAGCGACTGGGTGCACACCGACCCGTGGCGGGTGCTGCGCATCCAGGCCGAGTTCGTGGAGGGCTTCGGCGCGCTGGCGGAGGTGCCGCGCGCGGTGACCGTGTTCGGGTCCGCGCGGACCAAGCGGGACCACCCCGAGTACGAGCTGGGCCGCAAGATCGGCGGGGCGCTGGCCGCGGCCGGCTTCGCGGTGATGACCGGCGGCGGCCCGGGCGCGATGGAGGCGGTGAACCGCGGCGCGGCCGAGGCCGGCGGGTTCTCGGTCGGGCTCGGCATCGAGCTGCCGTTCGAGCAGGGCCTGAACCCGTGGGTCGACCTCGGGGTGAATTTCCGCTACTTCTTCGCGCGCAAGACGATGTTCGTCAAGTACTCGCAGGCGTTCATCTGCCTGCCGGGCGGCTTCGGCACGCTGGACGAGCTGTTCGAGGCGCTGACGCTGGTCCAGACCAAGAAGGTGACCAAGTTCCCGGTGGTGCTGTTCGGCACCGACTACTGGGGCGGGCTGTACGACTGGATCGCGAAGTCCGTGCTGGAGGGCGGGAAGATCGGCGAGAAGGATCTCAAACTGCTGCACCTGACCGACGACATCGACGACGCTGTGCGCGTGGTGCAGGAGTCGTACCAGGCCTGGGAGGATACGCACTGATGCGGGTTTGTGTGTTCTGCGGCTCTTCGATGGGCCTTTCGCCGGTGTACGCGGAAGCTGCGGCCGCGCTGGGCAAAGAGCTGGCGCAGCGCGGGATCGGCCTGGTCTACGGCGGCGCGAGCGTCGGCACCATGGGCGCGGTGGCCGACGCGGCGCTGGCCGCGGGCGGCGAGGTGATCGGCGTGATCCCGGAGGCGCTGTCGCGGGTGGAAATCGCGCACGCCGGGCTGACGGAGCTGCACGTCGTCCCGGACATGCACCAGCGCAAGGCGAAGATGGCCGCGCTGTCGGACGCGTTCCTCGCGCTGCCGGGCGGGGCGGGCACGTTGGAGGAGCTGTTCGAGGTCTGGACCTGGGCGCAGCTCGACCTGCACGCCAAGCCGATCGGGCTGGTCGACGTCGCCGGGTACTACGCGCCGCTGATGTCGTTCGCCGAGCACATGGTGACGGAAGGCTTCCTCGGCGCCGGTTACCGCGACCTTCTGACGATCGACGCGGACGCCGCGAAGCTGCTCGACCGCTTCGGGATGACCGCCTGACCACGCGGACGGTCCGCACCGGGTGCGTGAGTGACGAACCACACCACCGGTAGGATACGAAGATACTTCGAGTTCCAGCCGGACCGAAGGTGGGGACGCCTTCACCTACGGTCGTCAAGGTCGGGCTGTCCCGCCGACAGAGCGCACGGAATGAGGTTCGACGGTGGCGGTCCTACTGGTGTTGCTCGCCGCCGCCGTCAGCGGACTGGGCCTGGTGCTGCTGCGCAAGGCGAACCAGTCCGAACCGGAGCGGCCCGGGTTCTCCTGGGCGCAGCTGTGGCTGATGATCCGGCACCGCCCGCTCTGGCTGGCCGGGATCGCCACGATGCTCGCCGAGTTCGGGCTGCACGCGCTCGCCCTTTCACAGAGCACGGTCACCACGGTGCAGCTGCTGGTGGTGATGGAGCTGCCGTTCACGCTCATCCTGTCCCAGCTGATCCTCGGCGGGCGCCTGCGCTACCGGGAATGGGCGGCGATCGCCTCGATGACGCTCGGCATCGTCGTGCTGCTGCTGGCCCTTTCGCCGCACGGCGGGCACGCGGACGAGGTGCCGCTGGGCACCTGGCTGGTCGGGCTCGGCGTCACGGTCGCGGCGGTCGGCGGGATCCTGCTGGCCTCGCGGTGGGCCGGGCGCGTGGCCCGGACGGCATTGGCCGGGATCGCCGCCGGCATGGGCGCCGGCCTGATCGCCGTGGTGGTCAAACCGGTCACGGCGGCGGTGGGGCACGGCGTGGGGGCGCTGGTCACCACCTGGCAGACCTGGGCGTTGATCCTCGTCAGCGCCGCGGCGTTCGTCTTGCTGCAGAACGCTTTGCAGGCCGGGCGCCTGGTCGCCTCCCAGCCGGGCATCACCCTCGCCAACCCCGTGGTGGCGGTGCTGTGGGGGGTGCTCGTGTTCCACGAGCAGGTGCGGGGCGGGTGGTGGCTGCTCGGCGCGGCGCTGGGGGCGGTGCTGCTCGCGGTCGGCGCGGCGCTGCTGTCGGGTTCCCCGCTGCTCGACGGCTACCGGGAAGCCCCCGACGACGAGGAGCTGCGGCTGCTGGTCAGCGGTGAAGAGGACCCGAACGCACCGGATGAATCGGATGTTTCACGAAGCTACGTATAAAGGCGATTTCGGCGCGCCGCCCCGGTGCGCGCCGACTCACGTTGAAGAGGAATCCTCGATGTCGCAGGCGATCGGCTGGAACAACTTCGTCGACACCGAAGCGGAGGCGGAGTATCGGCGCCTGCTCCTGCTGGAGCGGATCTTCGACCCGTTCAGCCTCCGGCAGCTCGACGACCTCGGGGTCCGGCGAGGCTGGCAGTGCCTGGAGATCGGCGCTGGGGCGGGCTCGGTGGCCCGGCGGATGGCCGAGCTGGCCGGTCCGGAGAACGTGGTGGCGACCGACCTCAGCCTCAAGTTCCTCGGCCCGCTGGCCGATCTCGGCGTGACCGTGCTGCACCACGACGTCACGACCGATGACGCGCCCGGGGAGTTCGACCTCATCCACACCCGGTTCGTGCTCGACCACCTGCCCGCGCGGGAAGCGGTGATCAAGCGGATGGCGTCGTGGCTCAAGCCCGGCGGCTGGCTGCTGATCGAGATCGGCACGACGATGCCCGAGCTGGCCTCACACCCGGCGACCCGCCGTTCGATGGCGGTGCTGACCCAGGTGATGACCGAGCGCGTCGGGACCGCCGCGGACTGGGCCCGCACCCTGCCGGTCCCGCTGGAGGCCGCCTGCCTGGCCGACTGCGCGGCGGAGGGCTCGATCCTCCCGGCCCGCGGCGGCCAGGATCTGGCGCACTGGCTGATGAACACCACGAAACTGGTCGAGGAACACGCCTTGGCCACGGGCCTCATCACGCGCGAGGAACTCGACGAAGCCTTCGCGATGTACGAGACACCATCCTTTGTGGACTACACCTGGATGACCGTGGCGGCCCGCGGGCGCCGGGACTGAGCTTTACCGCTGGGCCGGGGTGAGGCGCACTGGTGGATGCCGGACACCCGAGGTGAAATTCGGTCTGGCGTGGCCGGGTCGTCCGGTCTGTTCGATCGCGTTGACCGCGGCGGGTGGGTGTGGGCTTGAGTGGATCGGGTGCCGAGCGGGGTTGCCGATCGCGTCGACTGCGGCGGTCAGCGGGTCGGGGTGAGGCGGACTGGCAAACTGCGAACACCCCAGGTGAAGTTCGACGCGGTGTAGCCGGGTTCCCCCGTCTGCTCGATCGAAGCGACGCCGGCGGTGAGTTCTTCGAGGAACACGGACAGTTCCAGCCGGGCGAGGCGGGCGCCGAGGCATTGGTGACGGCCGCCGCCGAAGGAGAGGTGTTTGTTCGGGGTGCGGGACAGGTCGAAGCGGGTCGGGGTGTCGAAGGCGGCCTCGTCGCGGTTGGCTGAGACGTTCCAGACCGTTACGCGGTCGCCTTCGGCTATGTCGGTGCCGGCGATCCGCGCGGGGCGGGTGGCGGTGCGCAGGACGTGCACGCCCGGCGTGGTCCACCGGAGCACCTCTTCGATCGCGGTCGGCAGGATCGAGCGGCCCTCGGTGCGCAGTTTTTCCCACTGGGACGGGTTTTCCAGCAGGGCGAGCACCGCGCCGCCGGCCGAGTAGCGGGTGGTTTCGTTGCCGCCGGCGAGCACGCCGTTGCAGTTGACGGCGATCTCCTCGTCCGAGAGCAGCCGCGTCTCGCCCGGCACCGAAGTGGACCGCCGGTCGTGCGCGATGCGGCTGACGAAGTCGTCGCCCGGGGAGGCACGGCGCTCGGTCACCAGCTCCGAGAAGTACAGGAAGATCTCGGCGTGCGCGGCCAGCCGGCTCTGCTCGTCCTCGCCCTCGAAGGCGGCGTTCATCGTGCTGCCCAGCCAATCCCACTCCTCGCGCGGGACGCCCATCAGCGCGCAGACGACCCGGGTCGGGACCCGGCGGGCCAGGTCGACGATGTCGATCTCCCGGTCCCGTAGGGCCTCGCCGAGCAGTTCGCGCACCACGCGCCGGATCAGGTCCTCGGCGTGCGGGATCTCGGCCGGCGAGAAACCCTTGGCCAGCACGCGTTTGAGCTGCGAGTGGTCGGGCGGGTCCGAGACGATCAGCATCCGCTGGGTCACCGCGGCCACCGCTGCCGGGTTGGTCTCCAGGCGCATCCCGTTGCGGGAGCTGAAGGTCTCCCAATCGTGGTAGACGCCGAGCGCGTCCTCGTAGCGGGTCACCGCCCAGAACCCCGGGCCGTCGGGCTCGGGGTGCCAGTGCACCGGGTCGTGCTCCCGCAGCCAGGCCAGGTCCTGCCAGAAACCGTTGCCGGAAAACGTCTTCTCGTCGGTGAGGTCGATCAGCACGCCGCACCGCCGCCGGTCAGCAGCTTCGCCAGCAGGGGCAGGGTCGTCCCGGCCAGCTCGGTGCCGAACATGTGGCCGCCGTCGAACTGCCGCCGGTCGAATTCCTTGGTGGTGTAAGAACTCCACTCGTCCAGTGACGCCGAGCTGACCAGTTGGTCGGTGTCGCCGCCCCAAGCGTGGACGGCCGAGTCCAGCCGGGTTTCGGCCGGCAGGACGAAGGTCGACGCCAGCGCGCCGTCCTTGCGCATGATGCCGAGGGTGTACTCCCGGGCGTCCTGGTCCAGCTCCTTGACTTCCGCGGAGCTGTTGTCCAGCAGCTTCCGGATGACGTCGTCGCTGCCGTACCGGCCGCTGTTGCCGGCCCAGGTGTGCGGGGGGTCGCTGGCCGCGATGACGAGTGCCGCCGGTGGCCGTCCGCGTTCGCCCAGCCGCCGGGTGACCTCGTAACCCAGCAGGCCGCCGAAGCTCTCCCCGAACACGACCAGCGGGGCCGTCGGCTCGATCAGCTCGGCGACCTCGGCCGCCACGGCTTCGGCCGCTTCGGCCATTGTGGACGGATGCTCCTCGCGCCAGCGGTTCTCCCGCCCGGGAAGCTGCACTCCGACCACCGAAACGCCGTCGCCGAGCCGGTCCTGCCAGGAGCGGTAACGCCCGCAGCCGGCGCCGCCGTGGGCCAGGCACAGCAGCGTCGGTCGCTGGGCCGGCTTCGGGTGCCAAGCGACCAGCCAGGACGCCGGGCGCACGCTCTCGGCCGTGGGCTCCGTGCGCCGGTCCAGTTCGCGCGCGAGCTGGGCGGGGGTCGGGTTGGCCAGCAGGAGGGTGATGGAGAACCGGACGCCGGTCGAGCGGCGCAGCGCCGCCACAGCCCGCGCCGCGAGCAGGGAATGCCCGCCCAGCTCGAAAAAGTCGGCGTCGACGTCGGTGACCGGGCGGTCCAGCAGCTCGCTCCAGGTGGCGCACACCTCCGCTTCCCTGGGCGTGCTCGGCGCCCGTCGGGCCGGCGCATGAGCTTCGGCCGACGCCCGGCTCAGCGCCTCCCGGTCCACCTTGCCGTTGGCGGTCGCGGGCAGCGCGGGCACGAAGTCGACCACGGCGGGGACCAGGTGATCAGGCAGCTTGGCCCGGCAGTGCGCACGGACCATCGCGGCTCCCGCGGTGAGGTCGTGCCCGGCCGCCACGACGGCGGCGATCCCCAGCGCCGCACCGGATTCCAGGACGAACGCGGCCGCGGTGGTGATCGCGGGCAGCTGTTCGACGACCTTCTCCAGCTCCGCCGGCTCGATCCGGAAGCCCCGCACCTTCACCTGGTCGTCGACGCGGCCGAGGTAGTCGAGCTGCCCGTCCGGCCGGGCCGAGACCAGGTCGCCGGTCCGGTAGAGCCGGTCGGCGATCCCCGGCACGGAAACAAAACGCTCGGCGGTCAGCTCCGGCTGGTTGCGGTAGCCCCGGGCGAGGGCGTCGCCGCCGAGGTACAACTCGCCCGGCGTCCCCTCTGCGACGGGCGACCGGTCCTCGTCGAGCACAACAGCCGAATAGCCGGCCGGTGCGCGGCCGATGGTCGACACGTCGTCACCGCGGGCGGTGTCGGCCCAGGTCGCGGCCATGGTGGCCTCGGTCGGGCCGTACACGTTGAGCACGCGGTGGTTCGCCGCCAGCAGTTCGGCGAGCCCGCGGGGACAGCGCTCCCCGGCGACGACCACCACCTCCGCGGTCGACAAAGCGCCAGTGCACGCGGCCATCAGCGACGGGGTCAGCACCACCGTGCGCGGTCCGATCGCGGCGATGCGCTGGGCCAGGTCGACGTCGTCGGTGCGCTCGTCGGTGAGGTCGATGATCGCGGTGCCCTGCCCGTGCAGCAGGTGCAGCAGGGTGCACCACAGCCAGCCGTCGAAGGCGGGCGACAGCGCGTTGACGCCCAGCCCGCCCGGCGTCAGGCCGATTTCCGCCAGCGTGGTAAGGAAAACGCCCAGACCGCCGTACGTGATCTCCACGCCCTTCGGCCGTCCGGTGGTTCCGGAGGTGTAGACGATGTACGCGACTTCGCCGGGCGAAACGGGCTCCAGCACGGTTTCGGTTTCCGATGCGGTTTCGGGATCAACCCTCGGCCGGTTACCGGTGAACGGTGCAGTCTCGTGCGCCAGCAGCACCTCGACCCCGGCGTCGTCCAGGACGAAGGCGAGCCGTTCGGCCGGGTGGCGGTCGTCGAGCAGGACGGCGGTCGCGCCGAGCCGCCAGACGGCCAGCAGGCCCGCCGCGGCGAACCGAGAGCGGCCGGTGGCCACCCCGACCACGGTGCCCGCCCGGGTTCCGGCCTCGGCCAGCGCCGAAGCGATCGATGCCGTGTGCCGGGCCAGCCCGCGGAAGTCGAGGGTCCCGTCGGGTGCGGAGAAGGCGGTCTCGGCGGGGATGCGCTCGGCCCACCTGTCCACCGCGTCGAACAAGCGTGCCAGGTCTTCGTGGACTGCTGAGGCGCTAACAGGCATGCGGGTTCCCGTCCGTGGAAGGGCGAAGGCGGCGACAGCCGGCACCGCGAATTCCCGGAACCGCAGGGGAGTCGTGAACCGGAACGAATGCCGGTGACGGCGGGTGACAGATTACTGACGCAGTGCTCCGGTGGCAATACCGATTAGCGATGTTCGCCTTTTAGTCCTTTTGACTTCCTGTCAGAAGCGCCGTTCAATACTGGACTGGACCATCTGGCGTAACCGGAGAAAGTTTGTCGTTTATCGATTTATCTTATGGCCGTATCAGGTCAGGCGGCGCCCTCGTCGGGGCGTTTGTGATAGCGGTCCACGTACTCCTGGCCGGACAGCTCCAGGATCATGTACATGATCTCGTCGGTGACCGAGCGGCGGATGGCCGGCGACGAGTCCTGGCCCTCGTAACGGGAGAAGTCCAGCGGCTCGCCGAAGACGACCTTGATCTTGGCCAGGCGGGGGATCTTCGCGCCGCCGGGCTGGATGCCCTCGGTGCCGGACAGGGCGACCGGGACGACCTTGGCGCCGGTCGAGAGCGCCAGCGCGGCCACGCCGGTGTGGCCGCGGTGCAGGCGGCCGTCCAGTGACCGGGTGCCCTCGGGGTAGATGGCGAAGACGCCGCCCGCCTCCAGCACCTTGCGGCCCGCCTCCAGCGCGGCGAGGCCGGCCTGGGCGTTGCCGCGCTCGACCGGGACGTAGCCCAGCGCGTCGAGCGACTTGGCGATGAACCGTCCTTTGAGGCCCTTGCCGGTGAAGTACTCCGCCTTGCCCAAGAACCGGACCTGGCGCGGGGTGGTGAAGGTGATCACACCGGTGTCGAGCGCTGCCCGGTGGTTCGAGGCCAGCAGCACCGGGCCTTCGGCCGGGATGTTCGCCAGGCCCTCGATCCGCGGGCGGTAGAGCACGCGGACCAGCGGGCCGACGACGAAGCGGAGGAGCAGGGGCAGCAAGGGGTCTCCCTCCAGTGGGGCCGGGCGGCTTCCCCAGCATGGCACGATCGGCCCCATGACCTGGTTCGAACGTCGCACCTGGCAGGAGCCGCGATGGACGCCCGCCGACATCCTCGCGGCGAAGCGTGGCCGGACGGTGTCCGTCGTGCTGCCTGCGCTCGACGAGGAGCGGACGGTCGGTGGTGTCGTCGCGTCCGTGTGGCCGCTGCTCGGCACCGTCGTCGACGAGCTGGTGGTGATGGACTCCGGCTCGACCGACGCGACGGCCGCGCTGGCCGAGGCCGCCGGCGCGCGGGTGGTACGGCGTGAGGACGTGCTGCCCGGCCTGGCGCCCCGGCCCGGCAAGGGCGAGGTGCTCTGGCGGTCGCTCGCGGCCACCGCCGGCGACCTCGTGGTGTTCCTCGACTCCGACCTGGTCGACCCGGACCCGGCGTTCGTGCCGTCGCTGCTCGGCCCGCTGCTCACCGAGTCCGGCGTGCACCTGGTCAAGGGCTTCTACCGACGGCCGCTGCGGCTCGAGAGCACCGGCGGCGGCCGCGTGACCGAGCTGCTGGCCCGGCCCGTGCTCTCCTCGTTGCGCCCGGCGCTCTCGGACCTCGTGCAGCCGCTCGGCGGCGAGTACGCGGGCACGCGCGAGTTCTTCGAGTCGGTGCCGTTCGCGGGTGGTTACGGCGTGGAGATCGGGCTGCTGCTCGACGTCGAGGCCCGTCACGGCCTCGACGCGCTCGCGCAGGTCAACCTGGGCGTCCGCAAGCATCGCAACCGCTCGCTGCTGCAACTGGGCGTGATGGCACGTCAGATCCTCGGCACGGCCCTCGCCCGCTGCGGCGTGCCCACCGACGCCACCGCGCGGCTGACGCAGTTCGTGCAGGTCTCCGGGGAGTGGCTGCCCGACGTCACCGAGATCCCGGTGCTGGACCGGCCGCCGATGCGCGAGGTGCGGGCCGGCCGTCCGCCAGGGTGAGCACCTGGTCGAACCCGGCCAGCTGCCCGGGCCGGTGGGTGACCAGCACGACCGTCCCCTTCGCGGCGGCCAGCACCCGGGCCAGCACCTCGTCACCGTGCTCGGGGTCCAGGCCCTCCACCGGCTCGTCCAGCAGGAGCACCGGCGGCGCGGCGAGCACGGCGCGCGCCAGCGCCAGGCGCTGACGCTGGCCACCGGACAGCGCGGCTCCGTCCGGTCCGGTGCCGCGGTCCAGCGGCAGGTCGAAGCCCGCGGTCGCGCAGGCTTCGAGCAGTTCGCCGTCGGTCGCGCGTGGTTTGGCCAGGCGGAGGTTCTCGCGGACGGTGGTGTGGAAGACGTGCGCGTCGGCGAGCGCCCCCGAGACGACCCGGGCGTCGTGCTCCCGCAGCGGGCGGCCGTCGATGGTGACGTGGCCGGACGTCGGCTCGACGAAGGCGAGCAGGACGTGCAGCAGCGTCGTCTTGCCCGAGCCCGACGGGCCGAGGATGCCGAGGCGCCGCCCCGGCGGCAGGTCGAGGCTGACCCCGGCGAGCGCCGGCGGGCGGCCGGGGTGGGTGACGCCGACGTCGTGCAGCCGCAGGTGACCGGGGCCCGGTTCTTCGTCCTCGCGCGGCGTCGGCCGTTCGCCCAGCACCGCGCGGACGCGGCGGAGCGAGGCGCGCACCTCCGGCAGCCGCCGGGAGGCCGCGGTCAGCGGCAGGACCACCTCGAACAGCGCCATCACGGACAGCGTCAGCGCCGCCGTGACCGGGACGCTCGCGGCACTGAGCAGCGCGACGGCGGCCGTGGTGGCGAGCTGGACGAGCACCCCGGCCGCGGTGAGCGCGGCCATCCACGCGGAGGTCCGGCGTGACCGCGCGGCGAGCCCGTCGGCCACGGCGCCGGCGGCCGCGCGAGCCGCTGGTTCGGCGCCGTACGCGATCAGCTCGCGACGGCCGGTGCTCAGCTCGACCGCGCGTTCGGCCAGCTCCTGCCGGGCCGGTGCGGCAGCCGCGGACGCGGCGGCGGTGAGGCGGGCGGCCGGCCAGGGGAGCAGGGCCGCGACCACCAGCCCGGTGGCCACCGCGGCGGCCGCGGGAAGGCTCGCCAGCGCGACGACGGTGGTCACCACGACTCCGGCGATCATCGCGACCCCGGCGGGCAGCAGCAGCCGGAGCACGGCGTCCTGCACCGCGTCCACATCGGACACCAGCCGGGTCACGAGGTCGGCACCCGAGTGCCGTGCGACGCGCTGGGGCAGCAGCGCCTCGTAGACGCGGGTGCGCAGTTCGGCGAGATGGCGCAGCACCACTTCGTGCCCGGCGAGGCGCTCCGCGTAGCGCAAACCGCCGCGCAGCAACGCGAACACCCGCACGGCGAGCACGGCCACGGTGAGCGCGGCGAGCGGCGGCCGTTCCGCCGCGCGCAGCAGGAGCCAGGCCGCGGTGCCGGTCAGCGCCAGCCCGGACAGCTCGGCCCCGGCGGCGAGCAGCGCCGCCCGGATCAGTCGGGGAATGTCCACAGTGTCCTTCTCCCGGGTCTCAGACGGCTTGCGGCACACGGCCGCCCCGCAGTTCGACGACCCGCGTCGCCAGTGCCGCCATGGCCGGGCGGTGGGCGACGAGCAGCGCGGTGCGGCCGGGCAGCAGGCGGCGGGCGCCGTCGAGCACGGTGCGCTCGGTGCCGGCGTCGAGCCGGGCGGTCGGCTCGTCGAGCAGGACCAGCGACGCGTCGGTGCGGGCCAGCGCGCGGGCCAGCCCGACCCGTTGCCGCTGCCCCGCCGACAGGCCCGCGCCCAGCTCGCCGATCCGGGTCGCATAGCCCTGGGGCAGGGTGGCGACGACGTCGTCCAGCGCGGCGGCGCGGGCCGCGGCCGCGACGTCACGCGGGCCGCCCATCGCGATGTTCCCGGCGACGGTCCCGCTGAACAGCGTCGGGCGCTGCGGCAGCCAGGCGAGGTCGCGGTGCCATTCCTCGTGGTCCAGCTCGCGCAGGTCGACGCCGTCCACCAGCACCCGGCCCGCCGTCGGCGGGACGAAACCCAGCAGGACGGCCAGCATCGTGGACTTGCCCGCGCCGCTCGGCCCCACCAGCGCGACGGCCTCGCCCGCCCGCAGCGTCAAGTCCACTTCGGACAGTGCCGGCCGGTCGCCGTACTGCACCGAGACCCGGTCGAAGACAACCTCCGGCGCGCCCCGCCGCCGGGTCGCCGTGCCGCCGGATCGGGTCGCGACGGGTTCGGCCAGTATCTCGCGCATCGCCGTGAGCCCCTCGGCCGCCGCGTGGAACTTCGCGCCCGCGGCGCGCAGCGGCAGGTATGCCTCGGGCGCGAGCACCAGTACCAGCATCGCGGTGCGGGCGGACATCGAGCCGTCCAGCAGCCGGAACCCGATCGGCACGGCGATCAGCGCGATGGACAGCGTCGCGACCAGTTCCAGCACCAGCGCGGAAAGGAAGGCGACGCGCAGGGTCTTCATGGTCGCGCCGGTGTGGGCTTCGGCCATCGCGCGCACGGTCTTGGCCTGCGCGGCGGCGCGGCCGAACAGCTTCAGCGTCGGCAGGCCGCGGACCACGTCCAGGAAGTGCCCGCCCAGCTTGGTCAGCAGGGCCCACTGCCGCTCGGTCCTGGCCCGCGTGTGCGCGCCGACCAGCGCGGCGAACACCGGGATCAACGGCAGCGTCACGGTCACCACCAGCGCCGAGGCCAGATCGGCCGAGAACAGCCGGGCCAGCACGGCCACCGGCACCACGGCGGACACCACCAGCGCCGGCAGGTACCCGGTGAGGTGCGCTTCGGCCGCGTCGGCCCCCTTGATCACGCGGGTCGCCACCGCGGGGGAGTCCGAGCCCAGCAGGCGACGGCGCAGCCCGGCCTGCGCGGCCGCCGCGAACCGTCCGCTGACCACGCCCTGGGCCAGCGCCAGCAGCACCCGGGCGAACACCGCGATGAGCAACGCGGTGCCGATCCCGCCGCCGGTGAGCAGGGTGGCGAGCCCCTCGGCCTGGACGAGCACCGCGCCCGCGGTCAGCGCGCCCAGCACCCCGAGGACGGCCAGATACCGGCGTAAACCGGGCAGTGACGGCATGTTCTCCCCCTCCGAAGCCCTAGAAGTGCAGCAGCGAGCCGCGGTCGACCGGTGCGCGGTTCATCCGCCAGGTCAGCCACTGCACCACGATCAGCAGCAGCACCGACGGCACCGCGAACCAGGCCAGCAGCGCCGCCGTCTCGGGCGCGGTGGCCGCGGCGTCCACGGTCAGCGCGTACGCCGGGTCCACACTGGACGTCAGCACTGTCGGGAACCGGAGCACGCCCACGAGCAGCGCCGGTGTCGCGGACAGCAGCATCACCGCGGGCAGCGCGAGCCGGCTCCGGCCGGTCCGAAGTCCGAAGAGGACAGTGGCGAACGCGGCGAACGCGAGCAACGTCACCACCGGCGCGAGCCACGACGCGCCGTGCACCACGATCGTGCCCCAGACCGTCGCGATCAGCAGGAAACCGCCCACCGGCAGGGCCGCCGAGCGGGCCAGCCGCAGCGCGCGTCCGGTGAGCTCGGCCGGGCCCCGCACCGCGAGGAAAACCGCGCCCTGCAAGCAGAACAGGGCCACGAAGCCGAGGCCCCACAGCACGGCGTACGGGGTGAAGAGCGCAAGGACGTCGTCCACCGGGCCGCCGTGCGCGTCCACGGGCAGGCCCAGCACCAGGTTGCCGAGGAACAGCCCCCACGAGACCGCCGTGACCAGCGCGCCCGCCGTGATGCCGAACGACCAGGGGCCGCGGCGCGCGCCCGGCCGCCGGCTGCGCAGCTGTACCGACGCGGTGAACGTCACCAGCCCCAGCAGCAGGACCACCACCAGCGCGTACGCCCCGGCGAAGACCTTGCCCTCCAGGTGCGGGAACGCGCCGAACAGGACCCCGACCGCGGCGACCAGCCACACCTCGTTGGCCAGGAAAAACGGCCCCAGCGCACCGAGCGCCCGCCGTGCCCGGGGCTCGTCGGCGCGCCCGAGCCCGGGCAGCAGCAGCCCGACGCCGTAGTCGTAGCCGGCCAGGCCGAAGTAGCCGCCGAGCAGCAGGCCCAGCCCGCACCACCAGAAGGTCGCCATGGTCAGACTCCACTCAGGACGGGCAGTTCGGGCTCGGCCGGTGCCGACGCGGATTCCGGGCCGCGGCGCGCGATCCGGGCCAGCAGCACCCAGTCGGCCACCGCGAGAATGAGGAACAGCAGCGAGAAAGCGATGAAGGAGAACAGGATCTGGCCCGCGCCGACCCCGGCGAGCGCGTCCGCGGTGCGCAGCTTCCCCCAGATCAGCCACGGCTGACGGCCGACCTCCCGCACGAGCCAGCCGCAGATCGCGGCGGCGAACGGCAGCGCGATCGCGGGCACCATCAGGTACAGCAGCGGCCGGGCGCGGGTCAGCCAGTTCCGGAACAGCAGCACCGTGCCGGCCAGCGAGCACAGCAGCGCGAGGAAGCCGACGCCGATCATCAGTCCCAGCGGCAGCCCGACACTGGCCTGGCCCAGCTTGCCCGGCTGGTACATCTTCAGCTCGCCGAACTGCGCGAAGCCCTGGTTGACCGTGAGGATGCTGCCGGCCAACGCCGTCAGCACGCCGATCCGCATCGAGCGGCGGAAGAACTCGATCTCCGTGGTGCGCTTGAGGAAGTGGTACGCGCTCACCCCCGTCACGAAGAAGCCGCCGGTCAGCAGCGCCGCCGAGAGCAGGTGCGGCAGCGACGACACGAGCGCCGGGTTGGTGAACAGCGCGCCGAAGCTGTCGAGCCGCAGCACGCCGCCCTGGACGTGGCTGCCGACCGGGTCCTGGAGGAACGAGTTGGTCACCATGATGAACAGCGTCGAGGCGTACGCGGTGAGCGCGACGAGCCAGACCAGCGCCAGGTGCACCCACTTGTTCAGCCGGCCCCAGCCGAAGATCCACAATCCCAGGAAGGTGGACTCGAGGAAGAACGCCACCAGCGTCTCGATCGCCAGTGGCGCGCCGAAGACGTCTCCGGCGAATGCGGACAGTCCGGTCCAAGTGAGTCCGAACTGGAATTCCATCACGATTCCGGTGGCGATGCCCAGCGCGTAATTGATCACGTACAGCCGGCCCCAGAACCGGGTCATCCTGGCCAGCTCGGGCTTCCCGCCGAGCGCGGCGCGGGTCTGCATGATCGCCACCAGCGTGACCAGGCCCAGCGTGAGCAGCACGAACAGGAAGTGGAACGAGGTCGTCGTCGCGAACTGGAGTCTCGCGATCGGGAGTGCGTCCATGCCGCAACCCTATAGGTAGCGTGGCTACATGTAGCAAGGAAATCTATGAAGTCGGGGAAATCTCAGGGTTTCCCCGGAGGTCTTTCGAGGCCCGTTCGCATTACCCTTCCAGGGGTTGGTATGGGTAGGGTGACAACCTATGAAGGCAGACACCTTGCGCGGACACCTGGACGCGCTGTTGCTGGCGGTGCTCGATGGCCGGAAGCTGCACGGCTACGCGATCATCGAGGCGCTGTCGCTGCGCAGCGACGGTGCGCTCGACCTGCCCACCGGGACCGTGTACCCGGCCCTGCGACGGCTCGAACGGGCCGGCTACCTGGCCAGCGAGTGGGACGTCGTGGCCGGCCGGAAGCGCCGCACCTACCGCCTCACGCGGCCGGGGCAGCAGGAGCTCGCCGCCGAGCGGGCCGAATGGCAGGAGTTCACCACGGTGATCGGCGGCGTCCTGCGGGGGAGCGAGTGAACGTGATCGACGAGTACCTCGAGGACCTCGACCGGCGGCTGATCGGCTGCCGGTCGGCGAAGGCCGACCTGCTCGGGGAGGCGGGCGACGGGCTGCGCGACGCCGCGGAGGCCTATCGGGCCGGCGGCTGGTCCGACGACGAGGCCGAGCGCCGCGCCGTCGCCGACTTCGGCGAGGCGGGCGTGGTCGCCGGGGACTACCAGGCCGAGCTGAGCATGCACAGCGGGGTGCGGACGCTGTGGAAACTCATCGTCGGCATCCCGGCGATGTCGCTGGGCTGGGACTTCGCCCGGCTCCTGACCTTCGGCGACTGGACCAGGCTGTCGACGCCGAGCCCGGGCTGGTACATGGGGATCATCCAGCTGTCGCACGCGGCGATCTTCACGGTCCCGCTCGTCGGGCTGGCCACCCTGCTCGGCACACGCTGGCTCAGCCGCCGGGTCGACGGCGTCCGGCTGGCCCGGATCTGCGGCGCGCTGATCACCGTGGCGGTCGGGATCAACCTGGTCTCGATCAGCGCGCTGCTCATCGCGACGGGCGCGGTCGACCCGTCGAGGCTGTTCCTCAGCGTTCCGTGCGGGGTGCTGATGGTGGCGTGGGCGCTGCTCTCCCTGCGCCTGGTCGTGCTCGCGCGACGCGCCCGCGGCCGGTGTGCCACGATCGTCGCGTGACGACCGCGCTGATCTACCTCGTAGTCATGCTGCTGGTGGCCGCCGTGGTGTTCCTGCTCGCCGCGGTGGTGTTCGGCCGGGGCGAGGAGCTGGCCCCGCTGCCGCCGGGCAGCTCGCCCACCCGCCTGCCCGCCGAGGACATCACCGGCGAGGACGTGCAGCAGGTGCACTACCAGCTGGTGCTGCGCGGCTACAAGATGTCCGAAGTGGACTGGGTGATGCGGCGGCTGGGCGTGGAGCTGGACGGGCTGCGGGCGCGGGTCGCGGAGCTGGAGGCCCGGGAGGCGCACGAGGCGGGCGCGCAGCCGTGGGCCACCGGTGAGTGACCTGGTGCTGTCCGTCGACGTCGCGGCGCCGGCGGGGACCACCTGGCTGGCACTGACCGACTGGACGCGCCAGGGCGAGTGGATGCTCGGCACCTCGGTGCGCGTGGTCGAGGGCAACGGCCGCAGCGTGGGGTCCAAGATCGCGGCGTTCACCGGTCTCGCCGGGATCGGCTTCACGGACATGATGGAGATCACCGCCTGGGAGCCGCCGCTGCGGTGCACGGTGCGCCACCTCGGCAGCGTGGTGCAGGGCACCGGGGTGTTCCAGGTGGTGGCCAAGGGCGCGGCGCGCTGCACGTTCGTCTGGGCGGAGCATCTGAAGCTGCCGTTCGGCGTGGTCGGGCAGCTGGCCTGGCCGGTGCTGCGGCCGGCGTTCACGCTGGGGGTGCGGCAGTCGCTGCGGCAGTTCGCGCGCTTCGCCGAGGACTATTCGATAGGGGGAAGATGACGGGAATGACCGCATTGCTGGGCGAAGACGGCGTGGTCCGGTGTTCGTGGGGCAACTCGGCGCCGGACTACGCGGCCTACCACGACGAGGAGTGGGGCAGCCCGCTGCACGGCGAGGCCGAGCTGTACGAGCGGCTCTGCCTCGAGTCGTTCCAGTCCGGGCTGTCGTGGATCACGATCCTGCGCAAGCGCGAGAACTTCCGGAAGGCGTTCAAGAAGTTCCAGCCGGCGAAGGTCGCGCGCTTCGGCGAAGCGGACATCGAGCGGCTCATGCAGGACGCGTCGATCGTGCGGAACCGGGCGAAGATCCTCGCCGCGATCACCAACGCGCGCGCCATCGCCGCGTTGGACACTCCGCTGGACGAGCTGCTGTGGTCCTTCGCCCCGGCCAAGCACCGGCGGCCGAAGACGATGGCCGACGTGCCGGCGATCACCGACGAGTCCAAGGCCATGGCGAAGGACCTGAAGAAACGCGGCTTCGCCTTCCTCGGCCCGACCACCTGTTACGCGCTGATGCAGGCGACCGGCATGGTCGACGACCACGTGGCCGGCTGCTTCCGGGCCAAGCGCTCGTGAGTGGCTGCGACGGTTAGCACCGGTACAGCCACTCACGAGTCCTATTTGCCCTGGAAGTTCGGCCGGCGCTTGCCGACGAAGGCCTCGACCGCCTCGGTGTGGTCGGCGGTGGCGCCCAGCGCGGTCTGCGCCGCGTCCTCCGCGGCGAGCGCATCGTCCAGAGAGGACTGAGCGGCGACCGACAGCACGTGCTTGATCTTCGCGTACGCGACCGTCGGCCCGGCGGCCAGCTTCGCGGCCACGGACTGGGCGCGCGCGGCCAGTTCCTCGTCCGGCACGACCTCGCCGACCAGCCCGATCCGCAGCGCCTCGGCCGAGTCCACCGTGCGGGCCATCAGCATCAGCTCCGCGGCGCGACCGAGGCCGATGAGCCGCTGGAGCGTCCACGACGCACCGGAGTCCGGGCCGAGGCCGACGTTCGCGAACGCCATCAGGAAGCTCGACGAGCTCGCGGCGATCCGCAGGTCGCTGGCGTAGGCGAAGGCCGCGCCCGCACCCGCCGCGGTGCCGTTCACCGCCGCGATCACCGGCTTCGGCAGGTCCATGATCGCGTGGACGATCGGGTTGTAGTGATCGCTCACCGTGTGCAACGGCGCGGGGTCGTTGGCCTGCAGCAGTCCCACGTGCTCCTTCAGGTCCTGCCCGGCGCAGAACGCGCGGCCCGAGCCGGTGAGCACGACCGCGCGCACGTCCGCGTCTTCGGCGGCCGCGCGCAGTTCGGCGAGCAGCCGCTCCTTGAGCTCGACAGTCAGCGAGTTGTACGCCTGCGGCCGGTTCAGGGTCAGGGTGCGCACCCCGTCGGCGTCGGCGGTCAACAGGACGTCGGATGTGGTCACTGATGCTCCTCTTGGCGAAATCCCGGTTCTCCGCACCGAGTGTTTCAGCCCGGCGGGCGGCATACCAGCACCGATGCAAGGGCAAATGATCGGTCCGCGTTCGCGCCCGGCCGCTGATGAGGGACAATGGGGGCCGAGACCCGGCTGGTTTGGGAGTGCGCGACCCGGGCGCGCCGGTTGAGACGGAGGGAGCACGCTATGGCGGCCATGAAGCCCCGGACCGGAGATGGTCCCCTCGAAGTGACTAAGGAGGGGCGGGGCCTTGTGATGCGGGTGCCACTGGAGGGTGGTGGCCGGCTCGTCGTCGAGCTCTCCGCGGAAGAAGCGAAGGATCTCGGCGTGGCACTTCAGGAGGTCACCGGCTGATCCCCGGCTCCCGGCTCCGTTCATCTCCGCACCCCGGTCTCCCCTCGGAGACCGGGGTCGCGGTTCGTCTGCGCCCAAAGGTTGCCCACTGTGCGTAACTCACTACCACCCGTCCCGACGAAGCTGCCCGAGATAGAGGTCTCCGTCACCTATCGGCGCGGCGCCCCGGTCGCGCATCTCGCGACGGCACCGGACCCGGCCGGGGAGTCGCATGTGGAGCACGGCGCGAGCGGCAAGACCGGCGACGTCCACGAGGTGCCGGGCGAGGGCTCACCCCGGTGGGTGGTCGGGCTCGGCGAGGGCGCGCCGCGGGACTACCGCAAGGCGGGCGCGGCGTTCGCCCGCGCGGCCCGCGCCGCGGCGGAGGACGGGTCGGCCAAGGCCGTCCAGGTCGCGCTGCCCGCGGACGTCACCGGCGAGCAGGCCGGCGAGCTGGCCATGGGCCTGCTGCTCGGCGGCTACCGGTTCAAGGTGACCACCGAGGAGCCGAAGCCCGCGCTGACGGCCGTCCGGCTGGTGGCCGCGAGCGAGGACGCGGTGCCGGAGTACGCGGCGCAGGTGGCGCGGGTGCGGGAGCTGGCCGCGGCCGCCGCGCTGACCCGGGACCTCGCGAACACGCCGTCGAACATCAAGAATCCCGCTTGGCTGGCCAACACCGCGGCGAAGGTGGTGGGCGCGGCCGAGGGCGTGACCGTGACCGTGCGGGACGAGAAGTGGCTCGCGGACAACGGCTTCGGCGGGGTGCTCGCCGTCGGCGGCGGCTCGGCTTCGCCGCCGCGGCTGATCGAGCTGCAGTACCGGCCGCGCGGCGCGTCCTCGCACGTTCTGATGGTGGGCAAGGGCATCACCTTCGACACCGGCGGCCTGTCGATCAAGCCGGCCGACGGCATGCACCTGATGCGCACCGACATGGCGGGCGGCGCGGCCGTGATCGCCGCGGTGCGCGCGATCGCCGCGCTGAAGCTGCCGGTGCGGGTGACCGCGCTGGTGCCCGCGGCGGAGAACCACGTGTCCGGCTCGGCCTACCGCCCCGGCGACATCGTGCGCCACTACGGCGGCCGCACCACCGAGGTCGGCAACACCGACGCCGAGGGCCGGATGGTGATGGCCGACGCGCTGGCGTACGGCATCGCCGAGTACCGGCCGGACGTCGTGATCGACACCGCCACGCTGACCGGCGCGATGAAGGTCTCGCTCGGCCTGCGCACCGGCGGCCTCTTCGCGACCGACGACGAGCTGGCCGCGCGGGTCGTCGCCGCCGGCGCCCGCGTCGGCGAGGCGTGGTGGCGGATGCCGCTGGTGGAGGACTACGCGACGTCGATCCAGGGCGAGCTCGGCGACGTCCGCCAGGCCCCGGGCGGTCCCGGCGGCATCATGGCGGCGCTGTTCCTGCGCGAGTTCACGGCCGGACTGCCGTGGGCGCACCTGGACATCGCCGGCCCGGGCCGCGCGGACAAGACCTACGACGACGTGGTGCCCGGCGCGTCCGGCTTCGCCAGCCGGACCCTGGTGGAGTTCGCGGCTTCCTACGCTTCCTGACTCGTGAGTGTTCAGGACGGTTCCCACCGTCCTGAACACTCACGAGCCCTTACGTGGTCACGGAAGGCGCGCACGGCGGGCGAGACCGGTTCGCCCTTGCGCCAGGCCAGCCCGATCGTCCGGCCGACCGGCGGCAGCAACGGGACTTCCGAGACCCCGGCCGGCGCGCCCGGCTCGAAGTGGGGGAGCAGCGCGACCCCCAGCCCGGCCGCGACCAGGCCGCGCACGGTGTCCGATTCCTGGCCCTCGAAGGCGATTCTCGGGCTGAACCCGGCCGCCGCGCAGAGGTCGTCGGTGATCCGGCGGAGGCCGTAACCCGGCTCCAGCATCACGAACTCCTCGTCGGCCAGCTCCGCCATGCCGACGCCCTCGTGCCCGGCCAGCCGGTGGCCCGCCGGGACGGACAGCAGGATCGGCTGCTCGTCCAGCACCGCCGTGTCCAGCGCCGGGTCTTCGGGCACCGGGGCGAGCAGGGCCAGGTCCAGCTCGCCGCTGGAGAGCCGGTCGAGCATCTCCTGGCGTGACCCCTGCACCAGCGTGAACCGAGCGGCGGGGGCCTGGGCGCGGTAGTCGCGCAGCAGCGTCGGCACCAGCGAGCGGCCGAGCAGGTGCAGGAAGCCCAGCACGACGCGGCCGCTGCCCGGCTCGATCTCCTCCCGCGCCAGCCGCGCGCCCGCGTCGACCGGGCCCAACGCGCGTTCCGCCGCTTCCGCCAGCAGCTCGGCCGCACGGGTGAGCCGGATGCCGCGGCCGTCGGGGACCGTCAGCGGGCTGCCCAGTGCCTCGCCGAGCGCGGCCAGCCGACGGCTGATCGTCGGCTGCGGAACGGCGAGCAGTTCGGCCGCGCGTGTGACGTTCCTCGTCTCGCGCAGGGTCGCGAGCAGCAGGAGATGGGGCGCGAGCTGCGCGGTCAGGCTTTCATGCGGCATGGTATCGATTATCGCCGATGGTCGTATTGGACGTATTGATTAGCACTGCTTACTTTCAGGTCGTGACCATCACCGCTCCCACCCGACGGGTCAAGGTCGCGGTCGCCGCCGCCGGATTCACCTCCTTCGCCCTGCTCTACGCCCCTCAACCGGTGCTGCCGCAGCTCGCCGCGCAGTACCACCTCGACCCCGCCGGCGCCTCGCTCGCGGTCAGCGTGGCCACCGGCGCGCTCGCCATCTCCGTGCTGCCGATCGCGGCACTGTCCGAAGTGGTCGGTCGTCGGCCGGTGATCCTGGCGTCGGTGGTGCTTTCCTCGCTGCTGGCCCTGCTGCTGCCGCTCATGCCGTCGTACCCCCTGCTCCTGGTGCTGCGGGCGGTGCAGGGCGCCGCGATCGCGGGTTTCCCGGGCGTCGCCACGGCGTACCTCGTGGAGCGGCTCGGAAAGAAGGGCGTGGCCGCGGCCGTCGGGGCGATGATCGCGGGCAATTCCATCGGCGGCATGACCGGACGGCTCGCGACGGGCTTCGCCGCGGGCCCGCTCGGCTGGCGCGGGGCGTTGTACGTCGTGGCCGGGATTTCCTTGGTGTGCGCCGTGATCACCGTGGTCACGCTGCCGCCGTCGACCCCGCAGGCGGACGCGCGACGCCAGACCCTGCGCGACGTCGGCGCCGGGCTCGTCGCCGCCGTGCGAAAGCCGGTGCTGCTCGCCCAGTACGCCGTGGCGCTGCTCGCGATGGGCTCGTTCGTCGCGCTTTACAACGCGGCGGGCTTCCGGCTCACGGGCTCGCCGCTGAACCTGTCACCCGCCATCGCTTCGCTGGTGTTCCTGTCGTACGCGCTGGGCTCGGTCTCGTCGGCGACCGCGGGCCGGTTCGCCGCGCGGATCGGGCGCCGCCGCGCCGTGAGCGCCGCGCTGATCCTGATGGCAGTGGGCGCCGCGCTGACCATCGCGGACTCGCTGCCGATGGTCGTGCTCGGCTTCGCGGTGCTGACCTGCGCGTTCTTCGCCGCCCACTCGATCGCCAACAGCTGGGCCGCCGCCGAGGCGCCCGAGAACGCCCGCGGCCAGGTCGGCGGCACGTACACGCTCATGTACTACCTGGGCAGCAGCGTCGTCGGCTCGATCGGCAGCGCGGTCTACGGGCAGGCGGGCTGGGCGTGGCTGATCGGCGCCGTCTCCGGGTGCCTGCTGCTGGCCGTCGCCGCGGTCTGGGTGGGCACGGCCGTCCGCTCGCCCTCCCCGGCCCGCCGTGAGCTGGCGCCGCGCTGAATCAGCAGGCGGCGGCGACCAGCAGGCCGCCGCCCACCGGGAGCAGGGCCGGGACCAGCCGTTCGTCCTCGCGCATCGCGCGGGCGACCTCGCGCAGCGCGAGCGTCTCCGGGTCGCGGCGGGACGGGTCGGCGACGCGGCCGCCGGCCAGGACGTTGTGGAACGCGATGATCCCGCCGCGGCGCAGCAGGGCCACGCCCTTCTCGTAGTAGCTGGGGAACTCGATCCGCGCCGCGTCGATGAACACCAGGTCGTAGCCGCCGGGGGTGAGCCGCGGCAGCACGTCCAGCGCGCGCCCGACGATCAGCCGCGTCCGGCCCGGCGGGTAGCCCGCCTCCAGGAACGCCTTGCGCGCCGCGCGCTGGTACTCCGGCTCGAGGTCGATGGAGGTCAGGATGCCGTCCGCGGCCATGCCGCGCAGCAGGTGCAGGCCGCTGACGCCGGTGCCGGTGCCGACCTCCACGACCGCCCGCGCGGCCACCGTCGCGGCGAGGAAACGCAAGGTCGCGCCCGCCCCGGAGGCCAGTGGGGAGCAGCCGAGATCGGCCGCGCGCGCCCGCGCCGCGGCCAGTACGTCGTCGTCGGGAAGGTACCCGTCGACGTACTCGGCGCCGACCGGATCGGCTGCCGAGGCCGCATGCGTCCCGGAACTCACGCGCGAAGGTTAGCGTTGGTTGTCGATAAATACGCGAAGGCTCCCTGGTAAGCCCGCGGAAATAACTTCTCAGGCTGTTCTCAGTCCTGTCTCACTAGAACCATAGGGAGACCCGCGAGACTCAGGATCAAGCGCACGGGAACTCCGTGCACCCGGAGCACGTTGGCTGAGCAGAAGAGGAGACACGCAGATGGAGGTGCCTGCTCCCCTGATGCAGAACGCCGATATGCCCGAAGCCGAGCCGGTCGCCGTGGACGGCGGTGGCGAGGCGGCCTGGACGCCGCCCTCGTGGGACGAGATCGTGCGCGAGCACGCCGACCGGGTGTACCGGCTGGCGTACCGCCTGACCGGCAACGCCCACGACGCCGAGGACCTGACCCAGGAGACGTTCATCCGCGTCTTCCGCTCGCTGGCGTCCTACAAGCCGGGCACCTTCGAGGGCTGGCTGCACCGGATCACCACGAACCTGTTCCTCGACATGGCGCGCCGCCGGTCCCGGGTGCGCATGGAGGGGCTGCCGGACGACACGGACCGGATCGTCGGCGACGACCCGAGCCCGGAGCAGGTCTACACCGACACGCACCTGGACCCGGACCTGCAGGAGGCGCTCGACGAGCTGCCCCCGGAGTTCCGCGCCGCTGTCGTGCTGTGTGACGTCGAAGGCCTTTCCTACGAGGAGATCGGCGCGACGCTCGGCGTCAAGCTGGGCACTGTCCGCAGCCGGATCCACCGTGGCCGCCAGGCGCTGCGCGCCTCGCTCGAGCGCCGTCGCGCGCAGCGGGACGAGTCTGCGAAGGTGTCGGTATGACCGCACCGCGAGGTTGGGGACTCCCCGAGTCGCACCTGCTACCGGACGTAGTCGTCGCGTTCGTCGACGGCGAGCTTTCGCTGGGCCCGCAGGACCGGGCCGCCTCGCATATCGCGCGCTGCCCCGGCTGCGCGGCCGAGGTGGCCGCCCAGCGGCAGGCCGTCGCGGCGGTCAAGCGCGCCGGCGACCCCTCCATGTCGGCCGGGTTCCTGGCCAGCCTCCGCTCCATCCCGGAGCACACCGACCTGCCCAGCTCACCCGACAACCTGGCGGTGACGGCCGACGGCCAGCTGGTCGCCATCCAGCGTCCCGACCGCGTCGCCGGCCTGCGGGAGAGCGGCGTGTTCGGTGGCACCCCGTTGGGCTCGACCGCGCCGCTCGGGCACTCGTCCACAGTGCTCGGCGGCGGCCGGTTCACCTTCAGCCGCAAGAAGGCGGCCCAGGGCGCGGGCGTGGTCGTCTCGGGACTGGTGCTGAGCGCGCTGGCCCTGGTGGGGACGTCGGCGGACAGCGGTGAGGGCTCGACCGACCCGAGCCCCCAGCCGCCGCCGAACGCGAACCTGCTGCCCGCCCAGATGGGGGTGCAGCCGCTGCTGTCGCCCACGTCGACCTCGGTCCGGCCGGTGAGCGACACCACGACCGCGGCGGTCCCGGTCCGCTGAAGACTCTTGTCCCACCGCTGAGGGCTCGCCTGGTCGCAGGCGGGCCTTCAGCGCTTTCCGGACGACGTCGTCGCCCGACCGTGCGTCCCTTTTGTCCTTTTACCTGGTCAGACAACAGCCATTTCACCGTCGTCTCGGCAGACTCGGCGGTCTGGGCTTGGGTATCGTCGACGCCCAGCCACCTGATCTCAGCCCCGGGGAAAAATGACCGAGCAGCCTGACGCGAACCCAGCCCAGCCGGGCTCCGCCGGTGACGACCGGCTGGGCCCCCGCCCGCTGGACCGGCCCGCCGTGGATCCGGCCCAGTCCGCGGTGTTCGGCCGGCCGCGCGGAGTCGATGGCGCGTTCGACAAGCTCTACACCCCGGCGTCCAACGGCAGCCAGAACCTGAGCCTCGCGCCGCCCGCGCCCGAATCGCTGGCGGAGGCGTTCCGGCGCCCGCCGGGGTCCGAAGGCGTGCTGCTGGAGCGTCCGCGTGAGGCCACCGGCGACGCGGCCGCCGCCGAGCCTCCCCTGTGGACGGACGGCAAGGACCCGTGGCGCGACCCGGCCGCGGGCGCCGTGCTCGCCGGTCCCGCCGTGCCGGCCGAGGACGAGCCGAAGCCCGGCAAGCGCCCGGCCGGCGCGTTGCTGAGCCTGCCCGAGGTGCTGTTCGGCCGCCGGGTGCAGACGAAGGCGCTGGTGCTGCTCGGTGTGGTCGCGCTGCTCGTCGGCGCGGTCGGCGGGCTGGTCGGCTGGTGGGTGGCCGACACCGGGTCCGCGCTGACCGGCAGCGCCACGATCTCCGAGGCCGACGCGGCCAAGGAGCGCCCGCCGGGCTCGGTCGCCGACATCGCCAAGCGCGTCTCGCCCGCCGTCGTCTCACTCGAGGTCTTCAAGCCCGGCGCGGATTCCGGCGAGCAGGGCTCCGGCGTGATGATCGACCCGCAGGGCTACATCCTGACCAACGAGCACGTGGTGACCACCGCGGTGGCCGACCCGACCGTGAAGGTCACCGCCATCTTCAACGACGGCACCCGCACCGAGGCGAAGATCGTCGGCTCGGACCAGAAGAGCGACCTCGCCGTGGTGAAGGTGAACGTCACCAATCCCGTGGTGCTGCAGATCGGCAAGTCCTCCGGGCTGCAGGTGGGTGACGCCGTGATCGCCGTCGGCTCGCCGCTGGCGCTGCAGAACACCGTCACCTCCGGCATC
Organism: Amycolatopsis saalfeldensis; assembly: GCF_900110575.1. GTDB lineage: Bacteria > Actinomycetota > Actinomycetes > Mycobacteriales > Pseudonocardiaceae > Amycolatopsis > Amycolatopsis saalfeldensis. Next base: position 119,600 of record NZ_FOEF01000021.1, on the reverse strand, counting down.
GTCAGCGCGCTGGACCGGCCCATCACCGCGGGCGGCGACAACGGCACGCCCCCGGTGACCTACGAGGCGATCCAGACCGACGCGGCGATCAACCACGGCAACTCCGGCGGCGCGCTCGTCGACTCCACCGGCGCGCTGGTGGGCATCAACTCCTCGATCCGCTCGTCCAGCGCTGACGGCGGCAGCATCGGCATCGGCTTCGCCATCCCGAGCGACTACGCGATCAAGATCGCCAAGGCGCTGATCAAGGACGGCAAGGTGACCCACGCGGACATCGGCATCAACGCCTCGTCCACGGTCACCGGCTCGGCCACGATGGGCGCGCAGGTGAAGAACGTCGCGCCGAACGGCCCGGCCGCGGCCGCGGGGATCAAGGAGGGCGACGTGATCACGAAGATCGGCGACCGCCCGGTCCGCGACTCCGCCGAGCTGACCGTGGCCGTGCGCAACCACGACGTCGGCGAGGTCGTCCCGGTGCAGCTGGCGCGCGACGGCGCCCTGCTGGTGGTCGACGTGACCCTCGGTTCGGACTGACCGGGCGACAGGTTCGCCGTCGGGCCTGCCGGAACGCGGGGTGGCGCGGGTAGGCTGAGCCGGTAAGGCGCGAGCGGAGGTTCACGGGTGTTCGACAGTGTCGGCTGGGGCGAGATCCTCGTGCTCATCGTCGCGGGGCTCTTCATCCTCGGGCCCGAGCGCCTGCCGGAAGCGGCGTCGTGGATGGCCAAGAGCGTGCGCAAGGTCCGCGAGTTCGCCACCGGCGCCAAGGAGCAGCTGCGCGAGGAGATGGGCCCGGAGTTCGACCAGCTCCGCAAGCCGCTCGAAGACCTGCGCGGGCTGCGCAACTTCGACCCCAAGCGCGTGGTCACCCAGCACCTGTTCGACGGAGACTCGGACCCGCTCGGGCTCAGCGCGTTCAACGGGTCGAACGGATCCAACGGTGCGAACGGGTCCAACGGCGCCAACGGCTCCGGCGTGAAACCGCAGAGCATCGCCCCGCAGGCCGAGCCGCTGAAGCCGGGCGAGCGCCCGCCGGTGGACCCGGACGCCACCTGAGCTGTGCAGGCGATTGTCGATCTTCCTGGGTAGCCTCTGGGCGAAACGTCCACGGCCGCCAGGAGGTCTGAAGATGTCGCTTCGCACGGGAGTACTGGCCGGGACGGTCGCGGTCGCCGCGATGGCGCTCGCCGGCTGCACCGCCGACGACGAGCCCAGCACCGCGCCGCCGGCCACCAGCACTCCGGTCGTGACGCCCGCCGTCCCGAGTGCGTCCGCGGGCAATGCGGCGGGGGCTCAGCCGAACGGGAAGCGCGGCGTCGACGTGCTGATCACCGTCGCCTATGCGAACGGTCATGTCGCCCCGCCCGCGGGCATCGTCGACGTGCAGGTCGGCGATCAGGTGAAGATCACCGTGACCTCGGACCAGCAGCAGAACATCGATGTGCAGGGCCAGCCCGACCGCAGCGCCAACGTGGGCCCCGGGCAGCCCGCGTCCGTGAGCTGGACCGTGCTGAAGCCCGGGGACACCCAGGTTTCCCTGCGCGAGGCGAACACCGTGCTGGTCACGGTGCACGCCGCCTGAGGCGCTAGCGGCCCGCGGGGCTGACGTTCAGCATCATCCCGGCCAGGCCGCGGGCCCGGACGGTGAGCTTCTTCGCCGCTTCCTTCAGCACCAGCGAAGCGGGCGCGTCCGGCTCGGCGAGCACGATCGGCGTGCCCTCGTCGCCCTGCTCGCGCAGCCGCGGGTCGAGCGGGACCTGGCCGAGCAGCGGCACCGGTGAGCCGACGGACTTCGACAGCGAGTCGGCGACCGACTGGCCGCCGCCCGAGCCGAAGATCTCCATCCGCTCGCCCGAGGGCGTTTCGAGCCAGGACATGTTCTCGATCACCCCGGCCACGCGCTGGCGGGTCTGCATCGCGATCGCGCCCGCGCGCTCGGCCACCTCGGCGGCGGCCTGCTGCGGGGTGGTGACCACGAGGATCTCGGCGTTCGGGATCAGCTGCGCCACCGAGATCGCGATGTCACCGGTGCCCGGCGGCAGGTCCAGCAGCAGGATGTCCAGATCGCCCCAGAACACGTCGGCCAGGAACTGCTGCAACGCGCGGTGCAGCATCGGGCCGCGCCACACCACCGGCGCGTTGCCCGGGGTGAACATGCCGATGGAGATCACCTTCACGCCGTGGGACTGCGGCGGCATGATCATCGTGTCGACCTTGGTCGGCTTCTCGCGCGCGCCCAGCATGCGCGGGATCGAGTGGCCGTAGATGTCCGCGTCCACCACGCCGACGGACAGGCCGCGCTCCGCCATCGCGACGGCCAGGTTCACCGTCACCGAGGACTTCCCGACCCCGCCCTTGCCCGACGCCACGCAGTACACCCGGGTCATGGAACCGGGCTGCGCGAACGGGATCACCGGCTCGGCGGCGTCCCCGCGCAGGGACTTGCGAAGCTCGCTGCGCTGCTCGTCGTTCATCACGTCCAGCTCGACCCGCACGTCGGCGACGCCGGGGAGCTTCTTGACGGCCTCGGTGGTGTCCTTGGTCAGCGTCGCCTTGAGCGGGCAGCCGGCCACGGTGAGGTAGATGCCGACGGTGACCACACCGTCTTCGCCGACCACCACGTCCTTCACCATGCCGAGGTCGGTGATCGGCTTTTTGATTTCGGGGTCGTACACGTCCTTCAGCGCGGTGCGGACGTCGTCGACGCTGGGGAGCTGCTGTGTACTCGTCACTCAGCCCATGTTACGTACTGGTAGCGCGACGGTGTTTCACGCCTGCTTCGTCCGCCTCGGCTTGGGCTCGATGGCGAGGTCTTCGCGCAGCCGTTCCAGCTCGCTGCGCAGGTAGTCGCGGGTGGCCACCTCGCCGACCGCCAGCCGAAGCGACGCCAGCTCACGCGCCAGGTACTCGGTGTCGGCCTTGGTCTGGGCGGAGCGCTTGCGGTCCTCGTCCAGTGCGACGCGGTCACGGTCGTCCTGCCGGTTCTGCGCCAGCAGGATCAGCGGCGCGGCGTACGCGGCCTGCGTGGAGAAGGCCAGGTTCAGCAGGATGAACGGGTACGGGTCCCAGTGGAACGAGATCCCCACCAGGTTCAGCACGATCCAGACGACCACGATCAGCGTCTGCCAGAACAGGTACTTGCCGGTGCCCAGGAAGCGCGCGAGGCGCTCGGTCAGCCGGCCGAAGGTGTCCGGGTCGATGTTCAGCCGCAGCCGGGCCTGGCCGCGCGGCTGGTCGAGCCGGCGGCCGGAGGTGAGTTCAGGCACGTTCGGCCCCTTGTGGTTCGGCGGTCTCGGAAGTACCGCTGGTTTCGACGCCGTCGGCGACGTCGCGCAGGCCGGTCTCGCGCCAGCCGTCGGGCAGCAGGTGGTCCAGGACGTCGTCGACGGTGACGGCGCCCAGCAGGTGGTCCTCGGCGTCGACCACCGGGCCGCACGCGAGGTTGTACGCCGCGAAGTACCGCGTCACCTCGGGCAGCGACGCCGTCGGGGGCAACGCGGCGAGGTCGGTGTCGACGGCGCTCGCGATCAGCTCGGCCGGCGGCTCGCGCAGCAGCCGCTGGAAGTGCACCACGCCGACGAATCGCCCGGTCGGCGTCGCCGAGGGCGGACGGCAGACGAACACCATGGTGGCCAGCGCGGCGGGCAGGTCGGCGTTGCGGATGTGGGCGAGCGCCTCGGCGATCGTCGCGTCGGGGGTGAGGACCACCGGCTCCGGCGTCATCAGGCCGCCCGCGGTGTCGGGGGAGTACGCCAGCAGCCGCTTGACCGGCGCCGACTCCTCCGGCTCCATCAGCTCCAGCAGCCGCCGCTGCTCGGCCGGGGCCAGCTCGGACAGCAGGTCCGCCGCGTCGTCGGGGTTCATCGCCTCGAGGATGTCGGCGGCGCGCTCCTCGGGCAGGTAGCCGAGCAGCTCCTTCTGGTCGTCGTCGGGCAGCTCCTCGATGACGTCGGCGAGCCGCTCGTCGTCCATCGCGTCGGCCACCTCGTGCCGGCGCTTGAGCGGCAGGTCGCGCACGGTCGCGGCGACGTCGACCGCGCGCATCGTGTCGAACAGCATCAACAGCTGGCCCGCGCCCTGCGGCTGCCCGGCCAGGTCGGTGAGGCCGAGCCCGGCGACCTCGCTCCACGGCACCACGTGCATCGCCGCGCGGCGGCGGCCCAGCGCGAGGCGGGTCGAGCGTTCGCGGATCGCCAGCTTGGCCAGCACCCAGTCCCGCGTGCGGGTGGGCTCCAGCGCGGCGTCGACGACGGTGACGCGGGTATCGGTGCCGACCAGCGTCGAATGCGCGTCGAGCAGCTGCCCGCACACCAGCACTTCGTTGGGGCGCTGGGTGAAGTGGCGCATGTTCACCGAGCCGGTGGCGAGCGTCACGGCGTTCGGCTCGATCGACGTCACGCGCAGCATGGGCACGAAGACGCGCCGCCGCGTCGCCAGCTCGACCACCAGGCCGAGCACCCGCGGCGGCTGCTGGTCGAGCCGCAGGCCCGCGACGACGTCACGGACCTTCCCGATCGACTCCCCGTCGGGTCCGAATACCGGCAGACCCGCCAGCTGAGCTGCGAAAACCCTGTTCACGGCGGACATGCACCAGACACTATCGGCTGCCGCGCCGCCGCGCCCGCGCCGCGCACGCCGGTGCTCTCCGTGTCCTCTCAGTCAGGACAGCGCCCACGAAACCAGGCGGGTCAGCGACTCGTACGAGGGCCCTTCGTCGCCGAGGTCCCCGGCGTCACGCAGGTCTTCGGCGAACCACAGCTGGTTCTCGACGGAGCGGACCAGCGTCCAGGCCTTCACCCGCTCGGCGTCCAGCCCGGTGACCGCGGTCTTGTCGTCCAATATGGACTGTTCGAACCGGTTCCACAGCAGGGAGAACACCCCGTACTCGAGGTCGCCGGCGAGCGGCTTGGGGTCGATCACCAGCCACGGCTCACGCTGACCGGCGAGCACGTTCTGGTAGTGCAGGTCCTCGTTCACCAGCGCCCGGCCGGCGGACGGGCCGAGGTCGCGGCACACCTCGATCGCGGCGTCGAGATGCTTGCGGGGGAATGGTTCGCCCAGCTCGCGCCACGTCTCCGGCAGGTATTCGAGTAGCCGTTCGGCTTCGCCGCGCAACGTCCGGGCCAGCTCGGGTGGCGCGGGCACGGCCAGCCGCCGCGCCAGCCCGCTCATCACCTCGACGGCTTCGAGCAGCGGCTCGTCGTCCAGCGTCCTGGTGTGGTCGAGGCGTTCGAGCAGCATCACCCCCTCGTCGGGCGCGGACTCCAGCAGCAGCACCGAGCCGCGACCGGCCCATGTGGACAGTGCGAGCGGCTCGTACCGAGATTCCTCTTCCACCCAGCCGAGTTTGAGCGCGACCGGGGTGCCGTCCGCACGGCGCGCGGGCTGGACGACGCCGACGAAACCGTGCATCGCCTCGCCTTCCGGCGTCAGGCTCCACAACCGGGCGTACTTCTCGGCCAGGCCGGGCAAAGCCGCGAGCCAGGGCCGGCTTTCGGGGCCGAGCACCCGGGGCGCGCGGGCGGCGAAGGCGGGCGGGATCCGCAGCGGGGTCACCGGCTCAGCCTGTCAGTGGTGTCCAGTCCATTTCCCCGGTTGCGTGGCGCGCGTAGAATAGGGAATCCAGGGGCGAGGCGACCCGGGAGCTGCCATGATCGTCGAAATTCTGAGTGCGGTCGTAGTCGTGGGCGGGGTCTGGCTGGGGGCCACCGTCCGGGTCGTGAAGCAGTACGAACGCGGCCTGGTGTTCCGGTTCGGCCGGGTCCTGCCGAAGCTGCGCGGCCCGGGGCTGACCCTGCTGATGCCGGTGGCCGACCGGCTGCAGAAGGTGAACATGCAGATCGTCACCATGCCGGTGCCCGCGCAGGACGGCATCACCCGCGACAACGTCACGGTGCGCGTCGACGCGGTGGTGTACTTCAAGGTGATCGACCCGATCGTGGCCTCGGTGAACGTGCAGGACTACCGCGCCGCCGTCGGGCAGGTCGCGCAGACCTCGCTGCGCTCGATCATCGGCAAGAGCGACCTCGACGACCTGCTGTCCAACCGCGAGCGGCTCAACCAGGGCCTGGAGCTGATGATCGACAGCCCGGCGCTCGACTGGGGCATCCACATCGACCGCGTCGAGATCAAGGACGTCGCGCTGCCGGAGACGATGAAGCGCTCGATGTCCCGCCAGGCCGAGGCCGAGCGTGAGCGCCGCGCCCGGGTGATTTCCGCGGACGGCGAGCTGCAGGCGTCGTACAAGCTGTCCCAGGCGGCGGCCACGATGGCCGACACCCCGGCCGCCCTGCAGCTGCGGCTGCTGGAGACCGTGGTGCAGGTGTCTGCGGAGAAGAACTCGACCCTGGTGCTGCCGTTCCCGGTGGAGCTGCTGAGGTTCCTCGACGCGGCCACTCCTCGCCCGCCCGCGACGGCTGGGGCCGCGGCACCGGCTGCCGCGGTTGATCCGGCCGAGGCGGAACCCGCCCTGCCGGAGGGCGCAGCGCCCGAGAACGCCCTGCCGGAGTCTGCGTTGCCGGAGTCTGCACTGCCGGAGTCTGCTCAGCCGGAGACGAACGACCGGATCACCCCGTCACCCCGCAGGCCGGGCGACGCGCTCACCGAAGCGGAGTGAAGCCCGGCTAGTTGCCGAGGTAGCCGTTGACGCCCAGGATGATGATCGTCACGAAGAAACCGATGTACAGGGCCACGATCACGTAACCGATCACCACGGCGGACAGCGCGATGCCGCGGCCGCCCGCCTCGCCGCGGTTGGCCTTGCTCAGCGCGATGTGGCCCATGATGATGCCCGGGACGGCGATGAGGCAGGTCAGCAGGCCGAGCAGCGAGCACACCAGCGCGCCGATCGCGAGCCCGCTGTCCTGCGACTGCGGTGAGCCCATCGGGCCGTACGGCGAGTACGGCTGGCCGTACGGCGGCGGTCCGTAAGGCTGCCCGTACGGCTGTTGCGGCGGCGGGCCGTACGGCGACAGCTGGCCTGGCGCCGCTGCGGCCGGATAGCCCGCCGTCGCCCCGGGGTAGGGCTGGCCCGGATAGGCGGGCGGAGCGTACGCACCGGCCGGTGGCGCGGCGGACGGGTCCGAGCCGGGCGCCACGAAGGGGGCGGAGCCCACCGCCGTCGCGGAGTCCGAAGTGGACGGTGGGCTGAAGGGGCTCGGCTCGACCGTCGCGGCGAGCGGGTCGGGCAGGGCCGGGTCCGCGTCCGAAGGCGTCGAGTAGGCCGTGGCGTCACCAGCGGTGGGGTCGCTCAGCCGGTCCTGCGGCGCGACCGGCTCCGACGGCGGTGCCTGGGCAGCCGGCGACGGCTCGATCGGGTCGGCCGGGTCGGTCGGGTTGGTCATCGGGTGCCCCCTCGGGTCGTGCGGGTCTCCACCGTAGCGGGGCGCCTCAGCCGAAGGCGCCGTACTTGATCAGCTCGTGCAGGACGAACGGGATCATGATCCCCCACACCACCAGCCCGAGGTAGCCGATCACGAATCCCGCCACGGCCACCGCGCCGCCGGTCGCCGTGCCGCGGGCGTACGCGATGTGCCCCATCACGATCCCCGCGATCGCCGCCGGGGCGCAGACGATGAGTCCCGCGATCGAGCACACCAGCGAACCGATCGCGAGCCCCGCGCCGGGCCGCGGTCCCTGCGGCGGGTAGGACTGCCGCGGCAAGGGCTGGTGCTCGAACGACGGGTGCTCGTAACCCTCACTCATCAGGTGTTCCTCAAGGTCGCTTTCGACGACGGATCCGCACCTTAACGCGTGGAATGGGCCCGACGGCGTGAGCACCCTCATAGCCGGTTGGCCGGATTACCGTCATACTCGCCGGTAACCCAGCGCCGGGAGCCGGCGTCGCCCGCCGAAGGGAGCTGTGATGGCCCGCCTTGCCCAGACCGCCGGCCTGACCGACGTGCAGTCCGAGATCCTCGCGACGGTCCGTTCGTTCGTGGACAAGGAGGTCATCCCGCACGCGCAGGAGCTGGAGCACGCCGACACCTACCCGACGGAGATCGTCGAGGGCATGAAGGAGATGGGCCTGTTCGGGCTCACCATCCCGGAGGAGTACGGCGGACTCGGCGAGTCTCTGCTCACGTACGCGCTGGTGGTCGAGGAGATCGCGCGCGGCTGGATGAGCGTGTCCGGGGTGATCAACACGCACTTCATCGTCGCGCACATGATCTCCCGCCACGGCACCGAAGAGCAGAAGCAGCACTTCCTGCCGCGTATGGCGACCGGCGAGGTGCGAGGCAGCTTCTCGATGTCGGAGCCGGACCTCGGCTCGGACGTCGCGGCGATCAAGACCCGCGCCCGGCGCGACGGCGACGACTACGTGATCGACGGCGCCAAGATGTGGCTCACCAACGGCGGCAGCTCCAACCTGATCGCCCTGCTGGTGAAGACCGACGAGGGGGCCGAGAAGGCCCACCAGAACCTCACCACGTTCCTGGTCGAGAAGCCCGAGGGCTTCGGCGAGGTGGCGCCGGGGCTGACGATCCCGGGCAAGATCGAGAAGATGGGCTACAAGGGCGTCGACACCACCGAGGCCGTGTTCGACGGCTTCCGCATCGGCGCCGACAAGGTGCTCGGCGGCGCTCCCGGCAAGGGCTTCTCGTACATGATGGACGGGGTCGAGGTCGGCCGCGTGAACGTCGCGGCGCGCGCGTGCGGGATCGCGATCCGCGCGTTCGAGCTGGCCATCGACTACGCCCAGCAGCGCAAGACCTTCGGCAAGCCGATCGCCGAGCACCAGGCGATCGCGTTCAAGCTCGCGGAGATGGCCACCAAGGTCGAGGCGGCGCACCTGATGATGGTGAACGCCGCGCGGCTCAAGGATTCCGGCGCCCGCAACGACGTCGGGGCCGGCATGGCGAAGCTGATCGCGAGCGAGTACTGCGCCGAGGTCACGCAGGAGTCGTTCCGCATCCACGGCGGCTACGGCTACTCCAAGGAGTACGAGATCGAGCGGCTGATGCGAGAGGCGCCGTTCCTGCTCATCGGCGAGGGCACCAGCGAGATCCAGAAGACCATCATCAGCCGCGGCCTCCTGCGCGAGTACAAGGCGAAGTCCTAGCCACGCCGTAACCTGGAGGCGTGCTTTCCGACGTGCGTGACCCTGCCTGAAGATGGTGGTGCGCAACGCCGGCCGCGCGCGACTGTGGTCCACTAAGGACATTCCGGTGGGCGGCTGGGACCTCGCGCCGTCCGCGCAGGCGACGCCCGACCAGCTCCTGGAGCGCCACGCGATGCGCGACTGGCTGTGGCGTGCCATCGAGGACCTGTCGCCGCCCGTGCGTGCGGGATCCCCGTTGGCACGGTCCGCAGCCGGCTCAGCCAGGGGCGGGCCAAGCTCGCCGAGGCGTTGCGGGCGACGTCGGCGGTGGCGCACGAGGACGCTGGGCTGCTCGCCGCGCGCGGCCGGCAGAACGCGCTCGACACCCTCGCCGCCGCCGAGCGGGGCGAGTTCCACCGCGTGCTGGCCGACCGGTGGTCGCCTCGGGTCGTTTTCCTCGGCGGGCCGGAACCGGTGGCGAGCCGTGACCTCGTCGTCTGGGAGATGGACCTGCTGAACCCGCCGGACGACCCGGAGCACTGCCCGCCCGCGGTCACCGGGCTGATGTCGCTGGGCCAGGGGCGCGTCGCCCGGCTCCGGCTGTACCACTCGCCTATGACCACTGCCACAGCGAACGCTTCGAACTAACCGGGTCCCGGGCGCATCGTGCGGGTGTCTTCGTCCGCACCCACATCACCGGAGCACCCGCATGACCGACCGCCTCACCCCAGGCACCCACACCGTCGAGCTGGACGGCGTCCGCCAGCGCTACCACGTGCACGGCCGCGGCCCGGTGTGCCTCGCACACTCCGGCGGCCCCGGCATCACCTGGGAGTACCTGCGGATGCCCGCCGTCGCGGAGCACCTGACGGTGGTTGACGCACCCGCACGGCTACACGCGTGACCGTTACGTCCAGGCGGTCCTCGGCCTGCTGGACCACCTCGGCCTTGACCGGGCGCACTTTCTCGGCCACTCCCACGGCGGTTTCGTCGCCCAGCGCCTCGCCCTCGCCCACCCGGAGCGCGTCGCGGGCGTCGTGCACTACGACAGCGCGCCGGTCACCGGGCCCGAACACGGCGAGGAGGCGATGGCCAAGGTGCAGGAGTTCGCCGCGAGGAACGAGGGAAACCCCGAGCTGCCGGCCGTTCTCGCCGCCTTCGCCTCACTCGGCGCGCTCAGACTCGCGGCTGGTGGTGTCGAGCGCAGCGGCCACTTCGCGCACCTGGAGGAGCCCGAGGCGTTCGCGCGGGCGGTGGTGGACTTCGCCGCCCGCTGAGGCCGGCCCGGGAGGAGCCGGTGAACGGCATTCACCGGCTGCTCCGGCGTACGCGGTTCGCACGGTTCGCCGGTTCTTGACAAGATGGAGTCCCCGGTCCGGACGAGTGCGCAGGAGACGATGGTGAGCAGTCCCTTTGGCGGCGGACGGGAGCAACAACAGCGGCTGCCGCGCCTCCCGACCCCGCCCACCGGCTGGCCGATCGGCTCGTACGGCACCTACAGCGAAGCCCAGCAGGCGGTGGACTTCCTGGCCGAGAGCGAGTTCCCGGTCACCGACGTGACCATCGTCGGCGTGGACCTGATGCTCGTGGAACGGGTGATCGGCCGGATGTCGTGGGGCCGCGCGCTCGGCGCCGGCGCGGTCTCCGGCGCCTGGTTCGGCCTCTTCGCCGGCCTCCTGCTCGGCATGTTCGTGAACCAGGGCTTCCCGTTGCAACTGCTGACCGGGCTGGTGCTCGGGATACTGGCCGGTCTGCTGTTTTCCGCCCTGGGATACGGGATGTCGCGCGGCCGCCGCGATTTCTCGTCGGCGAGCCAGCTCGTCGCGGGCCGTTACGACGTGCTTTGCCAGCCGCGCACCGCCGAGCAAGGCCGCGGGCTGCTGGCCAAACTGGCGCTGAAGCCACCCGCCGCGCCCGCCTGACGCCATTCCCGGCGGTGCCGGGAATTTCCGGCGGAATTCGAGCGACGCGGCGGTTATCCTGTTTCCGATCGGCTTCGGCAAAACTGGGGGAAGGGCTCCGCGGTGCGGGTTTTGCTGACCGGCTTGCCTATTCGTTCACACCTGGTGCCCGTGGTCGTGCCGGTCGCATTGGCTTTGCGACGCGCCGGGCACGAAGTCGCCATCGCCACCGGTTCGGCGGTCGCGGAGGAGATCAGCCGGCTCGGCGTGCCGGTGCTGGTGCTGCCCCGCGCGCTCGCGCCCGAGGAGGTCGGGCGGCGGCCGGAATTGATGGCCGGCACGGGCTTTTCGCCGGAGCAGTTCCGGCAGTGGCGGCCCGAGGTGACCGGCCCGCTGTCGGTCCCGCTGTTCAACGGGTTGATGACCGCGGAGTTCGCCGGCGATCTCCTGGACGCCGCGAAAACCTGGCGGCCGGACGTGATCGTCCGCGAGACCAACGAATACGGCGGCTATCTGGCCGCGGAGGTGCTCGGCCTGCCACTGGCCGTGCTCGACATCGCGCCGCTGATCAGCCGGCTGGTGCCGGACCTGACCGAACGGCTGAACCGGCTGCGTGAAGACCTCGGCCTGCCGGCGATCGAGGAGGCCACCCACGCGTCGGGCCTGCTCACCGCGGGTCTGCTGCCGGAGCCGTGGTATCCCGAGGACCAGCGGACCCCGGGCCATCGGTACTACCGCGTGCCCGCCACGACCGACGAACAGCCGCTGGACCCGGCCATCGTGGACTTTCCCGCGGACCGGCCGTTCGTGCTGGCCGGCTTCGGTTCGAACGCGCACTCGTTGCTGGCCACCGGGTCCGAGTTGATGCGCAGCACCGTGGACGCGCTGGGTTCGCTGCCGGTACGGGCGGTGGCCGTGCTCGGCAGCGAGCAGGCCGTGGCCGCGTGGACCGGTCCCCGCCCGGCGAACGTGCACCTGGCGTCGTTCGTGCCGCAGCGCTCGCTGCTCGGCGCGTGCGACCTGTTCCTCACCCACGCGGGCTTCAGCGGGGTGCGTGAGGCGTTGTCGGCCGGCGTGCCCATGGTCGCGGTGCCGCTGTTCGCCGAGCAGCCCGAGAACGCCGCCCGGGTCCACGGGCTGGGACTGGGCGTCCACATCGATCCGGCCGGGCTCACCGCGGACGTCTTGGCCGCCGGCCTCGAACGGGTGCTCGACGAGCCGTCCTGCCGTTCGGCCGCGCGCGCCTTCCAGCGCCGCATCCTCGGCCTGCCGGCCCTCACCGCTTTCACCGATGCGCTCGAATCACTCGTTTGAGGTAGTGGGATCGCCGGAATTCCGCGCAACCCCAGAGTTTTCCGCGTTTCACCCGGCACAGGGCTGAATCGTTACCGATACTGCTTGCGGGGTGTGATCGCCCGGCATAGGTTGTCCGACACCAAGTCGGGCGGTCGCAGTTCTGCACTGCGACCGGCCGGTCACTGGCACGTCGGGGTGCTGGCGCGGTTTGCCTCATCGCGTCGTGATGCCTGGGGGCGTCACGGTAACCGACGTGCATGCGGGTGAGGAGGCAATTTCATGGGGAAGAAAAGGCTGCGCGGGCGTTCACCCGCGCGTGCCGCCGCGTTGCTGGCCGCAGGGCTGGTGACGACGGGCCTGGTGGCCGGCTGCGGGGCCGGTTCCGGAATCAAGATCAACGTCTACTACTCGCCCGAGGACAACTTCCAGACCGTTGTCGACAACTGCAACAAGGCGGCGGGCGGGCGCTACGAGATCGTTTACAACAAGCTCCAGCGCGGCTCCGACGACCAGCGCATCCAGATGGCGCGCCGGCTCGCGGCCGGTGACACGTCGATGGACGTGCTCGGCCTCGACGTCACCTGGGTCTCGGAGTTCGCCGAGGCGGGCTGGGCCGAGGAGTGGACCGGGGCGAACAAGGCCGCGGCGTCGGCCGGGGTGCTGCAAGGCCCGATGGAGACCGCCACCTACAAGGGAAAGGTCTACGCCGCACCGAAGAACACCAACATCCAGCTGCTCTGGTACGACGACCGCATCACCCCGAACCCGCCCAAGACGTGGGACCAGATGATGCAGATGTCGCAGCAGCTCAAGAGCCAGCACAAGCCGTACAGCATCGTGTTCACCGGCGCCCAGTACGAGGGCCTGGTGGTCGTCTACAACACGCTGGTCGAGTCCCTCGGCGGGCACATCCTGTCCGACGACGGCAAGTCCGTGGTGATGGACGCCGGCGCGGTGCAGGCCCTGCAGCTGCTCAAGCAGGTCTCGTCCTCGGGGATCACCGATCCTTCGCTGACCAACCAGAAGGAGGACGACGTCCGCCAGACGTTCCAGCGCGGTGACGCCGCGTTCGAGCTGAACTGGCCGTTCGTCTACGCCTCCTATGCCAAGGAGAAGCCGCAGGACCTGCCCCACTTCAAGTGGGCGGTGTACCCGGAGGCCAAGGCGGGCACGCCGGCGAAGACCACGATCGGCGGCTTCGACCTCGCAGTGAGCACGTTCTCGCCGCACAAGCCGCAGGCCTTCGAAGCGGCGCTGTGCCTGCGCAGCGCGGAAAGCCAGAAGTACTCGGCGATCAACGACGGCGTGCCGCCGACCATCGAGTCGGTGTACCACGACGACGTGCCGGTGGACGCGGCGAAGCCGGCGTCGGCCGACAACCCGAACATGGCGATGAAGTACCCGATGCGCGACACCATCCTGAACGCGCTGAGCACCGCCGCCGTCCGCCCGCTCACCCCCGCGTACCAGAACGCCGCGACGGTGATGGCCAAGATCCTGTCCCCGCCTTCGGACATCGACCCGCAGGCGACGGCGGACAAGCTGCGGCAACAGCTCAGTGACGCGCTCCAGTCGAAGGGAGTGATCCCGTGACCGTCCAGGACCCCGCCACCGACGTGGCCCACCAGGCAGCGGCGCACCGCAAGGGGAAACCCGCGCTCAGCGAAGGGAAAAAGGCCGAGCGCCGGCTCGGGCTCTGGCTGTGCGCGCCGGCCTTCATCGTGATGGTGGCGGTGACCGGCTACCCGATCGTCTACTCGGTGTGGCTCTCACTGCAGCGTTACGACCTCCGGTTCCCCGCGCAGCAGGAGTTCATCGGCCTGTCCAACTACGCGGCCGTGCTGTCCAATTCGTACTGGTGGACGGCGTTCGGCACCACGATGTTCCTGACCGTGGTGTCGGTGGCCATCGAGTTCGTGCTCGGCATGCTGCTCGCGCTGATCATGCACCGCACGCTGGTGGGCCGGGGGCTGGTGCGCACGGTCGCGCTGATCCCGTACGGCATCGTCACGGTGGTCGCGGCGTTCTCGTGGTACTTCGCGTGGACGCCGAAAACCGGCTACCTGGCGAACGCGCTCGCCTCGGGTGGCGCGCCGCTCACCGAGCAGTGGCAGTCGCTGTTCATCATCATCTCCGCCGAGGTGTGGAAGACCACTCCGTTCATGGCGCTGCTGCTGATGGCCGGGCTCGCGCTGGTGCCGGAAGACCTGCTCAAGGCCGCGTCGATGGACGGCGCCACGGCGTGGCAGCGGTTCACCAAGGTGATGCTGCCGGTGATGAAGCCGGCGATCCTGGTGGCGCTGCTGTTCCGCACGCTCGACGCGTTCCGCATCTTCGACAACATCTTCGTGCTCACCAACGGCGCGCAGGACACCGGATCCGTGTCGATGCAGACCTACGACAACCTGGTCAAGGGCCTCAACCTCGGCATCGGATCCACGATGGCGGTGCTGATCTTCATCACGGTGGCGATCATCGCGTTCATCTTCATCAAGGTGTTCGGCACGGCCGCACCCGGTAGCGACGACGGGGGTAAACGCTGATGGTCATGGGTGGAGCGGTCACGACCGGCCGCAAGATCCGCTGGGGCCTGGTGGACATCCTCGTGGTGGTGTTCGCGCTCGTCCCGGTGCTGTGGGTGGTTTCGCTGTCCTTCAAGACGAAGGACACGCTCACCGACGGTTCGTTCATCCCGAAGGCGTGGACCTTGAAGAACTACGCCGACATCTTCCAGACCTCGGAGTTCATCCGGGCGCTGGTGAACTCGATCGGCATCGCGGTGATCGCCACGGTGATCGCGGTGGCGCTGGGCACGATGGCGGCGTACGCCATCGCGCGGCTCGACTTCCCCGGCAAGCGCGTGCTGGTGGGGCTCTCCCTGCTGATCGCGATGTTCCCGCAGGTTTCGCTCGTCACGCCGCTGTTCAACATCGAGCGCAGCCTCGGCCTGTTCGACACCTGGCCGGGGCTGATCCTGCCGTACATCACGTTCGCGCTGCCGCTGTCGATCTACACCCTTTCCGCGTTCTTCCGGGAAATCCCGTGGGAGCTGGAGAAGGCGGCGAAGATGGACGGGGCCACGCCGGCCCAGGCGTTCCGGAAGGTGATCGCGCCGCTGGCCGCGCCGGGCGTGTTCACCACGGCGATCCTGGCGTTCATCTTCTGCTGGAACGACTTCCTGTTCGCCATCTCGCTGACGTCCACCACGGCGTCGCGCACGGTGCCGGCCGCGCTGTCGTTCTTCACCGGGTCCTCGCAGTTCGAGGACCCGACGGGGCAGGTGAGCGCGGCCGCGGTCGTGATCACCATCCCGATCATCCTGTTCGTGTTGTTCTTCCAGCGTCGCATCGTGGCGGGGCTGACGTCCGGTGCGGTGAAGGGCTGATCCATGGCTGAGATCGTTCTCGACAAGGTTTCCAAGAAGTACCCCGACGGCGCGCTCGCGGTGTCCGAAGTGGACATCACGATCGCGGACGGTGAGTTCATCATCCTCGTCGGCCCCTCCGGCTGCGGGAAGTCGACCACGCTCAACATGGTGGCGGGGCTGGAGGACATCTCCTCCGGCGAGCTGCGCATCGACGGCGATCGGGTCAACGAAAAGGCGCCGAAGGACCGCGACATCGCGATGGTGTTCCAGTCCTACGCGCTGTACCCGCACCTGAGCGTGCGCGAGAACATGGCGTTCCCGCTGCGGCTGGCCAAAGTGGACGACGCCACGGTGAAGGCGAAGGTGGAGGAGGCCGCGGAGATCCTCGACCTGACCGGCCACCTCGACCGCAGGCCGGCGAACCTCTCCGGCGGGCAGCGGCAGCGGGTGGCCATGGGGCGCGCGATCGTGCGCAACCCCAAGGCGTTCCTGATGGACGAGCCACTGTCCAATCTGGACGCGAAGCTGCGGGGGCAGATGCGCACCTCGGTGTCGAAGATCCAGAAGCAGCTCGGCACCACCACGCTGTACGTGACACACGACCAGACCGAGGCCATGACGCTGGGCGACCGCGTGGTGGTGCTGCGCGGCGGCTACGTGCAGCAGATCGGCGCGCCGCAGTTCCTCTACGACAACCCGGCGAACCTGTTCGTGGCCGGGTTCATCGGCTCGCCGTCGATGAACTTCGTGCCGGCGACGCTGGAGAACGGCGAGCTGCACAGCGCGCTGGGCACCACGCCGCTGACCGACCGGATCCGCCGGATGGCCGAGGCGGCGGACGCCCCCCGCGAGGTGATCATCGGCGTCCGGCCGGAGCACTTCGAGGACGCGTCGCTGGTCGACGGTGAGGGCGGTGGCACGTTCACCGCGCACGTCGACGTGCTGGAGTCGATGGGCTCGGAGAAGTTCGCGCACTTCACGCTGGAGGGCGAGGCCGCGACGTCGGCCGAGCTGGCGGAGCTGGCCGCGGACAGCGGTTCGGCCGACGTGCCGGGCGCGGAGTCCCAGGTCGTCGCGCGGCTTTCGGCGGCTTCGGCCGCGCAGGAGAACGCCGACGTCCAGATCTGGTTCAACCCGGACAAGCTCAAGCTGTTCGACCCGTCGAACGGCCGCAACCTCACCTACAGCGAGTAGCGGCAGAGGTTCGCGACAGCCCCCTCATCCGCGTCGGGTGAGGGGGCTGTTTCACGGGATCTTGGCGAAGACGAGGGCCGCGGCGGTGCGGGCGTCGGGGCAGGCGGCGTCGCCGGTCGAGCCGCTGGTGTCCACGACGTCGACCTCTGCCTGTTCGCTTCGGCCCGCCGCGCCTGGGGCCGGCTGCACGGTGGTGACGCGGCAGAACGCTCCATCGGTGCTCACCCGCGAGGTCCGGCCGCCGAGCAGCTCGGCCGGCCCGGTGGGCGCCGAATCCTCGACCGAGAACTTCACGCTCACCTTGCCGCGGATGCACGAGTGCCCGGAAAGCCCGCCGGTCGGCTGGGCGCCGGCGCCGCTGGTGGCGTCGAGGTCGTGCGCGCTCAGCAGCGCGCACGCGTCGACACGGCCCCACGAGCGATCCGCGAACGCCTGATGCCGCACCTTCTTCCCGCCGATGGCGGCGAGGACCCCGCCGACGGCCGCGTCGGCGTCGGCGCATCGGTCGTCGGCCGCCGAGGGACCCGCGGTGTCGCTGACCGCGACGTTCAGCCGGATGCCGTCGGCGAAGGTGATCACGCGACCGCACGAGGCCGCCGCGTTGAAGCTCGACTGCGCCACGGCGAGGCCGTCCGGGACCGCGCCGGCGTAGTCGTAGGGCTTGACGTTGGGATCGCTGTCCGCGGCCAGCGGGCCGACGACCACCTGCCTGTGCTGGCCGTTCTGGATGAACTCACCGTGGCAGGCGTCGAACGACGAGTCGGGCTGGTCGGCCGTGGCGCTGCGCAGCCGGTTGACGTCGAGCAGGCTGCAGTAATCGAGCGTGGTGAACTCACCGAGCGCGGCACTGGCCGTCAGCGGCGCGGGCGGCGAGTCGTCGGGCGCCACCGCGGGCGCGCCGGCACAACCGGCCACGGCAAGGGCGCCACCAAGCGCGACGACAACAGGTCCGAGTGGGTTACGCACGGGTGAAGTATCACCACGAACGGCCGAAAAGCCAGCCCTGACAGGGAAATCCCACTTTCCCCGAGATTGTCTCCGCAGGTCAGAGCCGAGAAAACCGGTTCACGGCGGATGATTCCGCGTTCCTGGCCCGCAGCCCCTAGGGGCCCGGATCGTCCCGCGGAGCGATGTGCGGGCCCCGGCCGCCGTGGTGACATGGGCACAAGCACCCAACGGGAGGGGAAGACGATGACCGCATCCGTCACGCGCAGGCTCAGCCGTCCGCGGAACGACCGCATGATCGGCGGGGTGTGTGCCGGCCTGGGCCGCCGCTTCGGCATTTCGGCGGGCAAGGTGCGGCTGCTGGCCGTGCTGTCCTGCCTGCTGCCGGGCCCGCAGTTCGTGGCCTACCTGATCCTCTGGGCGATCATCCCCAGCGAGTGACCTTTCCGGGCTCGTGAGTGTTCCGAACGGTTCTGACCGTCCTGAACACTCACGAGCTTTTTGGCGCGGCCGGGTGCTTCGGTTGCCGCCAGGCGCACATCGCCTCGTCGATCTCGGCCTGGTTCAGGCCCGGGTGGGGCAGGTCGGACGAGCGGCCCGGCTCGGCGCGCAGGCCGTCGAGGATCAGGGCCAGGCAGCGGCGCCACAGGTGCGGCTCGACCAGGCTGGTGTACTCCACGACGGAGCCGATCATCTGGTGGATCAGCGGCAGGTCGGTCGGCACCACGTCGGCGCGCAGCTGGCCTGAGGCCTGCGCGCGCTCGACGAGTTCGGTGATCAACGGCACCATGCGGGCTTTGACCTCGGCGACGTGCCCGTGCCCGAACGCCTTGGACAGCATGATCTCGCGCAGCCCGCGGTCGCACGCGGCCAGCTCGGCCGCCTGCCAGGTGAACTCGACGAAGCCCTCCCAAGCGTCTTCGTGCTCCAGCGCCTTCGCGGCCAGTTCGGTCAGGTCTTCCATCCGATCGGCGAACATGGCCTCGACCAGGTGTTCCTTGCTGGGGAAGCGCCGGTAGACGGTGCCGACGCCGAGCCCCGCGTGGTGGGCGACGTCGTCGAGCGTGGCTTCCAGTCCTCGCCGCCCGAAGACGGCGCGCGCGGATTCGAGCATCCGCCGGCGGTTGAGTTCGGCATCACGCCGCAGCGGCCGCGCCGGTGCGGCGGGAGCAGCGTCCCGTGTCATGACGAACAGGTTACCAAATTAAGTCGAGGCAGGTTCTCCGCTTTTTGTGTACCTTGGTCGACGTAAGGGGAGGCACCTACTCCACATAGCGCCGCGATCACTATCCGTGAGGTATGCACCGCAATGACTGAGTCAACAGCCACGCTCGAACGTCCGGGGGAGGACGCGCCGAGCCACGCTGACAACCCGCACCACGCCAGACGCTGGCTGATCCTCGTGGTGATCGGCCTCGCCCAGCTGATGGTGGTGCTGGACGCCACCGTTGTGAACATCGCCCTGCCGTCGGCGCAGGCCGACCTCGGCTTTTCCGACGACGCCCGGCAATGGGTCGTCACCGCGTACGCGCTCGCGTTCGGCAGCCTGTTGCTGCTCGGCGGGCGGCTCGCGGACCTGTTCGGCCGCAAGAACGCGCTCCTCGTGGGCCTCGCCGGGTTCGCGGCGGTGTCCGCGATCGGCGGCTTCGCCGGCAACATCGAGATGCTGCTCATCGCCCGGGCGGCACAGGGAGTGTTCGGCGCGCTGCTCGCGCCGGCCGCGCTTTCCTTGCTCACCACCACGTTCACCGACCCGAAGGAGCGCGGCCGCGCGTTCGGCGTGTTCGGCGCGATCGGCGGCGGGGGTGCCGCGATCGGCCTGCTGCTCGGCGGCGTGCTCACCGAGTACCTCGACTGGCGCTGGTGCATGTTCGTGAACATCGTGTTCGCGGTGGTCACCTTCATCGGCGGCGCGATCCTGCTGCGCCGCCAGAAGTCCGACGGCCCGCGCCCGAAGCTCGACCTGCCGGGCACGGTCACCGCGTCGGCCGGCCTGTTCGCGCTCGTCTACGGCTTCTCGAACGCCGAGCACGACTCGTGGGGATCGGTTTCGGTGTGGGGCTTCCTGCTCGCCGGGCTGGTGCTGCTCGCGGTGTTCGTCGGGCTGCAGCAACGCGTCCGGCACCCGCTGCTGCCACTGCGCGTGCTGCTCGACCGGGACCGCGGCGGCTCGTACATCGCGATGTTCCTGCTCGCCATCGGGATGTTCTCGATCTTCCTGTTCCTCACGTTCTACGTGCAGCTGAACCTGAAGTTCACCCCGATCCAGAGCGGGTTCGGCTTCCTGCCGATGGTCGGGACGCTGATGATCGCCGCGACCACCGCGACGAGCGTGCTGCTGCCCCGGTTCGGGCCGCGGCCGCTGGTGCCCACGGGCATGCTGATCGCGGGGGCCGGGCTGTTCTGGCTGAGCGGCATCAACGTCGGCAGCACGTACGCCGGGGGCGTGCTGGGGCCGCTGATGGTGATGGGCGTCGGCATCGGCTTGGCGATGGCGCCCGCGATGAGCGTCGCGACGTTCGGCGTCGACATGCACGACGCCGGGGTCGCGTCCGCGACCGTCAACACGATGCAGCAGGTCGGCGGTTCCATCGGCACGGCGCTGCTGAGCACCCTGGCCGGCAACGCGGCGTCGTCGTTCATCGCCGGCCGCACGCCGACGCCGCAGCTCGCGGCCGAGGCTGCGGTGCACAGCTACACCACGGCGTTCACCTGGGCGGCAGCGATCTTCGTTGCCGGCGCGGTGATCACCGGCCTGCTCCTGCGCCCAGGCGCGCCGAAGCAACAGGCCACGGCGGCCGCGGTGCACATGTAGGCGTCCGACCGGGGGCGGACGGGCCCCTCCCGACTTCGATTCGGGAGGGGTCCGTCCTTTTTTGTGACGTCGAGAGACCTCGATTTCAGCGAGTACTTCGCCGCGCGAGTCCAGCGCTCCCGACGGGTGGCGTTCGCCATGTGCGGCGACGGGCGTGCTCGCCACCCTGACCCCGCGTCAGCGCGCGATGGTCGTGCTGCGGTTCCTGGAGGACCTGCCGGCCGCGGAGGTAGCCGGCCTGCTCGGCGTCGTCGAAGACACGGTCAAGAGCCAGGCCGCGCGCGGCGTCGAGGCCCTGTGCGAGCCGGTTCGCACGCGCTTGGCCTGCGTGATCGGCGACGCCGTGCGGTCTCGGCTGAGCTCGTCGGCGAAGATCGAACGCCTCACCATCCCCGGTGAGACGCCGTCCGCGGACCCGTTTCTCCCGGCGGCCACCGGGGACTCGACGTACCAGCTTGGCGTGCGCGTCACGGACCAGCACGGCGCCGGCGCGGTGTACGTCCAGCTGCTCGCCGTGGTCACCACCAACAACAGCGGTGTCCTGCGCCGCGATCCGGCCGACGCCGTGGCGGTGCAGAGCCCGCTGCCGCCGCTGACCGCGGAGCAGGCCGCCGACGTCGTGCTGACCCGCGGGCTGATCCCGTGACCATCCGAAGTGGACGGTCACTGGTCCGCGGAGAACCGCTCCCACGCCGATTGCCGGGTCACGCCGAGTGCTTCACCGATCCGGGCCCAGGCCACGCCGCGTGAGCGCAGCAGGTTCACCAGGGTCTGGATGCGGCCGTCGGCCTGCGCGCTCACCATCGCCATCCGGGGCAGGCTCTCGAGGATCTCCTCGTCGGTCTTCCGTTCCCACAGCGTCACTTCGGGCGTGGAGCCGTCGCCTTCGGCGATGATGCCGACGCACAGGTCCACGCAGCCGTCGCAGATGTAGACGCCGGGCCCGGCGACCAGCTTCTCGACCTCGTCCTGCGGTTTCGCGCAGAACGAGCAGTGCAGGCCTTGGGTGGTGGTCATGGTGATCCTCCCTCTTGTCAGGACGAGCCTGACACTAGGGCGTCAGGTCGATCCTGACAAGAGGTCAGTGCCGGCGGGCCCGCAGCGCCTCGATCACCTCGTCGTCCCAGCGGTGGGTGCGGATCAGCCGGTAGCGCTCCGAGGCCACCCACATGTAGGCCTCCGCGTCGGTCCGGTCCCCGGTCAGGTCGGCCTGCCGGAGCATGTCGACGACGGGGGTGTACTCCTCGTCGAACCAGCGCTGGGCGATCGTGGCGCGCTCGGTGAAACGGCCCTCGTCCTGCATCAGCCGGAAGCCCCACGCCTCGATGTGCTCGCCGAGCCGCGCGTAGTCCCACGGGTCCGAGACGATCACCGACGCCCGCGCGTGGCCGGTCAGCGGCACGCGCTCCAGGAACAGCCGCCGGTAGTCCTTCACGATCAGGTCGCCGCGGTAGCGGATGCCGCTCGGGTCCAGCTTCGTGCGCACCACCGTCACCGAAGCCTCTATTGTGGACACTCCCTGCGCCAGCGCCACGGAGACGCGGTGGTGGCCGTCGATGATGAAGTGCAGCTCGCCCACGCGGTACACCTCGATCGGCGGGATCTCCTCGCCCCGGCGGGCGGCCAGCGCGAGCCGCTCCCAGCGCTCGCGCACCCGCCCGGACGTCGGGCGGAAGCGGCGGTCGAAGTCGCGGCTGCGGTCCACCGTGCCGACGATCGAGTCCAGCCGGATCACCCGCAGCCCCAGCCGCGATTCGCCCGCGTAACCCAGTGCTTCCACCACTTCGTGGAACGGCAGCATGATGTTCACGTCGTCCGGCTCGCGGCGCAGCCAGGTCGCCAGTCGCGAAAGGACCTGGCCGCGCCGGGCCCGGAGGAAGTCGTGCTCGGCGTCGGCGCGCGGGAAACCGGTGGGTCTGGTCATCGCGGGAACTCCATGATCTGGTGGCCCACCACATTGCGCACCGTGGTGCCGCCGACCACGCGGTCCGGCACCGGCTCGCCGTGGGGGTGGATGTGGCCGTGCAGCAGCCAGCGCGGACGCAGCGTCTCGATCGTCCGGTGCAGGCAGGCGAAACCGCGGTGTGGCGGGTCTTCGCGGTCGCCGAGGTGCAGGGGCGGGGCGTGGGTGAGCAGCACGTCGACCGTCCGGCCGTCGCGCCACTGCCGCCACCGGGCCCGCCGCTCGAGCCCGCGGGCGCGGCGCGAAGCCTGCCGCTGCGTCCACTGGTTCGGGCCGTTGTTGTACCGGATGGACCCGCCGAGCCCGGCGAACCGGATCCCGGCGACGTCCACCACGCGCCCGTCGGCGTTGACCCCGCCCGCCGGGCCGGGCCACGCGGTCGGGAAACCGTCCTTCATGGACAGTCCGCCGTAGCGCGTGTAACCGGTCAGGTCGGGATCGTGGTTGCCGGGCACGAAAACACACGGCACGTCGAGGGTGTTCGCGAGGAACTCGAGGTAGTCGTACGGCAGATCGCCGGCACCGACGACGAGGTCGACGCGGAGCGCGCGGACCGCCTCGGTCCACAACCGCTCGTCGACCTCGTCGGCGACCACCAGCGCTTTCGGCATGCGCCCAGGGTACGGCGCCGTGCCGTTATTTCATGCCGTGCGAGAAGCCGGGGTTGAGGCTGATCACGGTCACGATGCCGACGATCCAGGCGAGGCTGAGCGTGACGGCCCAGAACTTGAGGTTGGTCAGCAGACGAGGCATGGGAGTACTCCTGCAGTGCTACCGGGGTGGAAGAAGGGGGGCGGGGCCGGCTAGAGCCAGCCGTTCTTCCTGAATATTCGGTAGAGCAGCAGGCAGATCGCGAAGATCACGCCGACGGCGAGCGGGTAGCCGAACTTCCAGTGCAGCTCCGGCATGTAGTCGAAGTTCATCCCGTAGATGCCGGCGCCCATGGTCGGCACGGTGATGATCGCCGCCCACGAGGTGATCTTGCGCATGTCGGTGTTCTGCTGCAGCGAGATCTTCGCGACGGTGGCGTCGACCAGGGTGCTCAGCAGCTCGTCGAACGCCGCCACCCGCTCCGACACGGTGGCGAGGTGGTCGGCGACGTCGCGGAAGTAGGACCGGACCTCGTCCGGCACCAGCCGGGTGTAGCCCTCGGCCAGGCGGGAAACCGGCGTGCCGAGCGGCATCACCGCGCGCCGCAGCTCCAGGACTTCCCGCTTCATCAGGTAGATCTGCTCCGCGCTCACCAGCGAGCGCGGCGCGAAGACCTGCGCCTCGATTTCGTCGATGTCGGACTCGATCCGGCTGGTGACCTCCAGGTAGTGGTCGACCACGTGGTCGGCGATCGCGTGCACCACGGCGGCGGGCCCGAGGGCCAGGCGCTCCGGGTCGTCGTCGAGGTCACGGCGCAGCCGGGCCAGCCCGGAGTGGTTGCCGTGCCGGACGGTGATCACGAAGTCGCGGCCGAGGAACACCATCAGCTCGCCGGTCTCGACGATCTCGTTCGCCGTGGTGGGCGACTCGTGCTCCACGTAGCGAACGGTCTTGACCACCATGAACAGCGTGTCGTCGTAGCGCTCCAGCTTGGGCCGCTGGTGCGCCTCCAGCGCGTCCTCCACGGCCAGCTCGTGCAGCCCGAACGTGTCCGCGACGCCCTGGATCTGCTCGGCGTCCGGCTCGTGCAGCCCGATCCAGACGAAGCCCGCGTGGCGCTTGCGGACCTCCTTGATGGCCTCGGAGTGCGTCCATCGCCCCGGCAGGCGTTTGCCTTCCACGTACACCGCGCAGTCGACCACATAGGCCGACAGCGGAACGGGGATCGGGCGCGGGGCCGCCGCCTTGGCGCGGTTGCCGCCGCGGCCTCGAAGGCCGCCGAGCGAGGGAATGGCAGGCATGGGATCTCCTGGGGCTGGCGTCGTGTGGAGCACGAAGACGACGGCCAGGCGGACTCGGGCGTCCGTCCGGCATCACCGGCGTTCCCGGATCGCCAGGCCTACCAGGAAGGGGAGCGGAGGCCGGCCGGCGAAGGGGGAACGCTGGGACTACTAGGGAGCGGACTATCGCCACTACTCATGGGGCGTTCCTCACCTCCTTCAGGCCGGCGCGGTGGTGAGCCGCGGAGAGTGGTGGGGCTCGCGTTGACGCACGAACACCAATGGTCGAGGGTACTCCTCACCACGAATACGTGTCGCACGCGGCTCACGCGGCGTTACTCGGACGGAGGCCCACGGGTGCAGTTCGGTCGGTACTACGAGGAGTTCGAGGTCGGTGCGGTGTACAAGCACTGGCCGGGCAAAACGGTCACGGAGTACGACGACCACCTGTTCTGCCTCCTCACGATGAACCACCACCCGCTGCACCTCGACGCCCACTACGCGGGCGAGACCACGGATTTCGGCAAGAACGTCGTGGTCGGCAACTACATCTACTCGCTGCTGTTGGGCATGTCGGTGCCCGACGTGTCCGGCAAGGCGATCGCGAACCTCGAGGTGGAGTCGCTGAAGCACGTGAAGCCGACCTTCCACGGCGACACGCTCTACGGTGAGACCGAGGTGCTCGACAAGACGCCGTCGAAGTCCAAGGACGACCGTGGCGTGGTGTACGTGGAAACTCGTGGCTACAAGCAGGACGGCACGATCGTGTGCACCTTCCGCCGCAAGGTGATGGTGCCGAAGCGGTCCTATGGCGACACCCGCGGCGGCGAGCAGCCCGGCCGCCCGACGCCGCACGAGTGACACACCGGAACGAGGAGCACGGGTGGCCATCGCCCTGGAACAGATCAAGCAGACCCTGCGCACGTTCGCGGAAGTCGAAGCCCGCGGCGTATCCCCGCTGTACGACCACCTCGCCACGCGGGCGGCCGAGGACGACGACGTGGCCGGCCTGCTGGCGGACGCCCGCGGCGGCGAGGCCCGCGGCACGCTGCTGATGGCCGCCGCGCACCGGCTCGTCCAGGCCGATCCGATCCACCCGCTTTCGCGCTACTACCCGTCGTTGGGCGGGTTCGACGGCGTGGACGGGGAGACCTGGCCGTTGTTCCGCTCGTTCTTGCTGGAGCGCAAGGACAAAGCGCGGGAGATCATCGCGTCGCGCTACACGCAGACCAACGAGGTGCGCCGGGCCGCGCTCGTCTACCCGGCCATCTCCGTGGCGGCGAAGGAGGCGGGCGGCAAGATCGCGCTGCTGGAGGTCGGCTGCAGTGCCGGGCTGCTGCTCGGCCTGGACCGCTTCGCCTACCGCTACCAGTGCGACGGCGGGGTGCAGCTCGTCGCCGGCCCCGCGAAGGCCGCGGTGGGGCTGCACTGCAGCCTGGACCTCGCACCGGGGGCCGTGCTGCCGAAGCTGCCGAAGAAGGTCGCAATCGGCGCGCGCGCCGGCCTGGACCGGGCTCCCGTGGACCTCGCCGACGAGGACGAGCTGGCCTGGCTGGAGGCCTGCGTCTGGGCCGATCAGCCCGATCGGATCCGGCTGCTGCGCACGGCCGCCGCGGAGCAGCGCAAGCACGCCCCGACCCTGATCACCGGCGACGGCATCGACGACCTGGCCCCGGCCGCCGCGTCCCTGCCCGCCGAGCTGCCGCTGGTCGTGCTGACCAGCCACGCGCTGGCGTACTTCGGCGACCGCCGCGCCGCCTTCGTCGAGGAGCTGGCGAAGCTGTCCGCCGACCGCCCGGTCTGGTGGGTGACGGAGGGGTTCTACGGCGCCGCGCTCGACCTGGTCCTCCCGGACCGCCCCGACCTGGCCGCCGCGGTCCCCGGCACGGGCGAGATGTGCGTCCTCGGCCTGGTCCGGTTCACCGACGGCAAGCCCGAGGCCCGCGCGCTGGCCCGCACCACGCCCCACGGCCAGCGGATGACCTGGTTGCCCGCCTGACCGCTGGGCCCGCACGCAGGGTCACATGTGTCACTTTCACCCCATCAGTCACAACCGGGGCGATCGGACTCCGCTGAGCCGTATGCGCATGAGTTGACGACGAATACCGCCATACCCCTATTCACAGTGCTCAGCTCGCGAATAAACCCGATAAACCCGTCGTGTCGAAGTCCGGCTGTTTCCGAATGCAATCACGGCGCCCCGGAAATGCGATCGACGTGAATCAAGTCCGCGGCAGCGCATCCCAGTCACGCAATGTCACGAAAAGCAATTCCGCGAGCTGTCCCGAGGCGTCCATCGCGACCAGTTCGGCGGAGTCGACCCAGCGCGCGGCGTCCGCGTCGTCGCCCGCTGTGAGCGTGCCGCCGGTGACGGTGCAGGCGTAATCGTGGATTTCGTAATCGCCGCGAAGGGCCGTGCCGACGAGTGTGGCCGGTCTCACGTCGAGTCCGGTCTCTTCACGCAGCTCGCGCACGACGGCGACAACGTCCGTTTCATCCTTTTCGACGCGTCCGCCGGGTACCGACCAGAGGCCCTTGCCCGGCTCGTGGCCGCGTTGGATCAGCAGGAGTCTGCCCTGGTCGTCGAACACGATGCCGCCGACGCAGCGCACGCGGGGGTTCATGGCCGCCGACAGTAGTCAGCGCACCCCGATGCCCGAAATGGTGCTGCTGTACACGGAGAGTAGTCATACGGTACACTCCGGACGCCCTGCTGACCCATGCGCGGGACTTTCCTCCCGCGTGGGTGGTCGGTGCGGTACAACGTAGAAAGTCAGTTTTTTCCGGGTGCCACGTAAGAGACGGGATTGATCGCTGTGAACGCGAAGAAGCTTGCGGGTCTCGTGGGTATCGCGTTGGTGCTGTTCTTCGTGATCGCCCAGCCGGGCCAGGCCGCAGGGCTCGTCGGCAACATCGTCGGCTTCCTGCGCAGCTCGGCCGAATCGGTGATCACGTTCGTCAGCAACGTCTTCCACGGCTGAGGAGGGGATACCCTCAAACCATGTTCGCGCCACGCGACCCCGACGAGTACCTCCTCGACACCGAGCGGCGGGTCATCCGCATCCGCCGCCATTGGGCTGTCCTCCTCTGGGACACCTTCGAAGCGGCCGCCCTGCTCGCCGTCTGCGTGCTCGTGTCCTACCTGCTGCCGCCTTCGTTGTGGGTGGTGCAGAACATCCTCTGGTACGTGGCGCTGCTGGTCGTGCTGCGGTTCGCCTACGTGGTGGTCGAATGGTGGGTGGAACGGCTGGTCGTCACCGACAAGCGGTTCGTGATGACCACCGGCGTCTTCACCACCAAGGTGCTGATGATGCCGATCACGAAGGTCACCGACCTCACCTACGAGCGCTCGGCCTGGGGTCGCGTGCTCGGCTACGGGACGATGGTCGTCGAGTCGGCCGGCCAGATCCAGGCGCTCAACCGCATCGACTACCTGCCCCGGCCGGAGGAGTTCTACGACACGATCTCCGAGCTGGTGTTCGGCGACAAGCAGAAGCAGGCCGAGCGCTTCTCGATGATCAAGGCGCAGCGCGCCGCCCGCGGCAAGAAGCCCGTCGGCTGACCTGCGGGGCGTTGTCCCAGGTACCGGCTCCGCTGTGACGCAGCGCATCGTCGATGATGGACACGATGCGCATCGACCTGCACGCCCACTCCACGGCCTCCGACGGCACCGACAGCCCAGCTGAGCTGGTCGCTGCCGCGACGCGGGCCGGTCTCGACGTCGTGGCGATCACCGACCACGACACCACCGCGGGCTGGGCGCCGGCGTCCGAAGCCGTGCCGCCCGGGCTCACCCTCGTGCCCGGCGCCGAGCTGTCCACGGTCTCCGACCAGCCGGACCGGCCGTACCCGGTCAGCGTGCACCTGCTCGCGTACCTCTTCGACCCGACTTCGCCCGCGCTGGTCGCCGAGCAGGCGCGGCTGCGGGCCGAACGCCGGACGCGGCTGCGCACGATGGCCGACCGCATGGCCGCCGACGGCCTCCCGATCGACGCCGACGAGATCATGGGCCTGCTGCCCGCCGACTCGCCCGCCGGCCGCCCGCACCTCGCGCAGGCGCTGGTGCGCGCGGGTCTGGTCGGCAGCGTCGACGAGGCCTTCGCCGACTACCTCAGCAGCCGCCGTGGGTACTACGTGTCGCGTCGGGACACCCCCGTCGAGGAGGCGATCGACATGATCGCGGCCGCGGGCGGCGTCACGGTGATCGCGCACCCCTTCGCGTACAGCCGCGGGGCGACGATCAGCGAGGACACCCTGCGCGACCTCGCCCGGCGCGGCCTCACCGGCGTTGAGGCCGACCACCCCAACCACACTCCGGAGACCCGCGTCCGGACCCGCGAGCTGGCCGACGAGCTGGGGCTCATCCGCACCGGCTCGAGCGATTACCACGGCACCAACAAGACGATCGGGCTCGGCCAGGACACCACCGACCCCGGGCAGTTCGAGGAGCTCGTCGCGCGCGCCACCGGTTCTCAGATCGTGAAGGGGTGAGATGTCGATCTCGGACTTCTTCGACGCCAAGCTCTTCATCAGCGCCACCATCACGCTGGTGGTGATCATGGACCCGCCGGGCACGGTGCCGGTGTTCCTGAGCCTGGTCGGCCGCAAGCCGATGGCCACGCGCGTGAAGGCCGCGCGGCAGGCGGTGCTGGTTTCGCTGCTGGTCATCTCGCTGTTCGCGGTGGCCGGGCAGGCGATCCTGGCGTACCTCGGCATCGGCATCCCCGCGCTGCAGGGCGCCGGCGGCCTGCTGCTCCTGCTCATCGCGCTCCAGCTGCTCACCGGCAAGGGCGGCAACGAGCCCGAGGCCAGCGAGGACGTCAACGTCGCCCTCGTCCCGCTCGGCACCCCGCTGCTCGCCGGCCCGGGCGCGATCGCGGCGACGATCGTGTTCGTGCGCCAGGCCGACGGCCACATCGGCGCGTACATCGCGCTGGCGCTGGCGATCATCGCCGTGCACTTCGTGCTCTACACGTGCATGCGCTTCTCGGGCGTGGTCATCCGGCTGATCAAGGAAAGCGGCATCACGCTGCTGGCGAAGATCGCCGGCCTGCTGCTCGCGGCCATCGCGGTCGAGCTGGTGGCCAACTCCGTCAAGGGTTTCATCGACGGCGCCTTCTAGGCGGGATCACGGCTCGGCCAGCAGCTCGCTCGCGGCCGCGTTGACCTTGGCGAGCGCCGCGATGAGGTGCTTGCGCTCGGCTCCGGTCAGACCGGCCAGCACTTTCTCCTCGATGTCCTGGCGCTCGGCCTCGACGGGCTTCTGGAGCGCGCGTCCCGCGTCCGTCAGCCACAGCCGCACGAGCCGGTTGTCCTTGTCGTCGCGGCGGCGGGTGAGCAGGCCGGTGGCGGCCATGCGGGTGGCCATCTTGACGACGGTCGGGGTGGTGACGCGCAGCTGTGCCGCGATCTCGCCGGGGGTGGCCCCGTCGGTGGTCCAGAGCACGCTGAGCAGCACGTTCTGACCCTCGTGCAGGCCGTGCCGGCGCATCGCGGCATCGGCGAGCGCGCGGACCGCCTTGTTCGTCCGGCCGTGCAGGTCAAGGAACTCGGGCACCGCGCCCTCCTGATCGATTGACGGCTAATCATTTACCGGCTAGCGTTCTTCCTGAAGTCATTAGACGGCAAACGACTTGGGGAACTCATGCTACTGGTTACCGGAGCCACCGGAGACATCGGCGGCCACCTCGTCCACGCGCTGGCCGACGCGGGCGCGGGCGTCCGCGCGCTGACCCGCGACCCAGCCCGCGCCGCCGGTCTGCCGCCGCGGGCCGAGCGCGTCGTCGGGGACCTGGGGGAGCCATCGACCCTGCCTGCGGTGTTCGCGGGGATCGAGCGGTTCTTCCTGCTGACGCCCGGAATGGGGACCGCGAACGTCGCGAACGCCCTTGCGGCGGCGCGCGAGGCCGGCGTGCGGCACGTGGTGCACCTGTCGTCCGACAACGTGCTGCTGGCCGACCCGATGCCGCTGATGGCCGGCTGGCACCACGAACGGGAAGAGCTCGTGCGGGCGTCCGGCATCCCGTGGACCATCCTGCGGCCGGCCGGGTTCATGTCGAATGCCTTGCAGTGGCGGGATTCCGTGTGCGAGGGGTACGTGCTGGACCCGTCCGGGCCGGGCCGGTACGCGCCGATCGACACGGCGGACATCGCGGCCGTCGCGGCGGTGGTGCTCACCTCGGACGGGCACGAGGGCAAGGAGTACGTGCTGACCGGCGGTGAGCTGATGACGTGCGCGGATCAGGTGAAGATCCTCGGCGACGTGCTCGGGCGGGAAATCGAGGTGCGGCAAGCGGGTTCGCCGGAGGAGGTCGTGCGGGCGCGGTTTGCGTCGGGAGCGCCGAAGATGCTCGCCGAGGCTCTGGTTGAGGGCTACACGCGGCTGCGCGCGGACGTCATCGGCTCGCGCTCGGACACCGCCGAACGTCTGCTGGGGCGCCCGACGGCGACGTTCCGGGACTGGTGCGAGCGCCACGCCGACGCGTTCTGAGGGCCGCCCCGCGCCGGAAAGTGTCGGTGGTGGTGCGTAGCGTGGGCATCGGCTCCAGGAGAGGGGGTGCTCGTGAAGGAACAGCTGGGGTTCGACTTCGGGGTCGAGCAGCCGCAGCGGCTCACCAAGGCGTCGCCGGCGCGGCTGAGCACGTTCGAGGACTGCCCGCGCCGCTACCGGCTGAGCTACCTGCAGCGGCCGACACCGCAGCGCACCGGGCCGTGGGCCCACAGCACTCTGGGTGCGGTGGTGCACAACGCTTTGCGCGCGCTGTTCGACCTGCCGGTCGCGAAGCGCACGGCGCAGCGGGCCATGGCGCTCGTGGCCGAGTACTGGAAGGACGCGGGTTTCGCCGACGCCGAGCAGGCTGCCCGGTATCGGGCGCGGGCCAAGGGCTGGGTCGGGGAGTACGTGGAGGACCACGACGTCAGCGAGGACCCGATCGGGCTCGAGCGCTGGGTGTCGGCCCCGGTGAGTGCCGCGGGCGGCCCGCCGTCGCTGATCATCGAAGGCCGGGCCGACCGCATCGACCAGCGCGGCGGCGAGCTGGTGATCGTGGACTACAAGACGGGCCGGCGGGCGCCGGACGAGTACGAGGCGCGGGCGTCGCAGGCGTTGGCGATGTATGCGGTGGCGTCGTCGCGGACGCTGCGGATGCCGTGCACGAAGGTCGAGCTGCACCACCTGCCGACGGGCACCGTCGCGGCGGCGGAGCACACCCCGGAAACCCTGCGGCGCCACCTGGAACGCGCCGAGGAGACCGCCGGCGACATCCGCCTCGCAACGGATACCCTGGACGCGGGCGCCGACGGCGACGTCCTCTTCCCCGCCCGCCCCGCCCGCCGCTGCTCTTGGTGCGACTTCCGCCCGAGCTGCCCCGAGGGCCAACAGGCGGCGCCGGGCTTGCAGTCCTGGGAGCTGCTTGCCCCGTAAGCCCTGGGCTCCGCCCCTGCCCGCGCCCCGCCCTGCCCACCGGCTCTGGCCGCCCGAGACGACGATTGGACCGACGAGAACGTGGCGTCACCCGACACCGAGAACCTGGCGACCGCCCCCCTGCCCACCGGCGACCGTCCCCACCCGGACCTCCCCGCAACCGGGGAGGCAGCGACTGCCGAGCTGCCCACCGGCGCTGGTGCTGGTGGACGCCCGGGACAGGCTGAGCGTGCCAGGGATTCCGCTGTCGGCAATGGCCACACACCCGGTACGGCCGCCGGTCCCGCAGCGGCCCCCGGTGGCCGCGCACAGGTCCCTGCGACCGCCGGTCCCGCGGCGGCTGATCGCGGTGCCCGGGTGTCGGCGCCTGGCGCTTCCGCGGTGGTTGTTGGTGACGGTGGGCAGGTCTCTGCGGCTGGTGGTTCCGTGGTGGTGGGTCGTGGTGGCCGGGTGTCGGCGCCTGGCGCTTCTGCGACGGCGGTTGGTGGTGGTGGCCAGGACTCCGCGGCTGGGGCCGCCGTCAATCTCGCGGCGGCGGTGGGCAGCGGAGCTGCGACCGTGCAGTTGCCCACCGGCGGTGCCGCCGGGACCGCGGTCGGCGGTGTTTCGGCTGGGACCGGCGCCGGGACTGGCAACGGGATCGGGACCGGCAGTAGCGCGGAGGCCGGGAACACCGCAGGCGCCGGGGCGGAAACAAGTCCCGCGGTTGGCAACGAGCAGGTGAAGGAGCGGGGGCGGTGGTGGCGTGGGCTCACTGGGTCGGTCGCGGCGGGGCTGGTTGTGCTGGCGGTCGGGGTGCTGGGTGTGGCCGTGGTGTGCTCGCTGACCGGGGCGCCGGGACCGGGGTTGTTCCTGCTGATCGGGCATCCCGTTGCGGCGGTGGCGGCGTTGCTGGCTCAGCGCTCTGCCGATCGGCGGAGCGGGGTGGGGGCCGGAGTGGCCGGGGGTGGGGTGCTGGTGATCGCCTTTGTGGCGTTGACGTTGTTTTGGTGGGCCTGACGGGCGGGTGAAGCTCCAGCGGTCGTAAAGCAGTGGCCGGGCACCGGTATTCCGGTGAGACTGGCCCGGTGTTCTCCGACGCCGATGCCGCCGAGCTGTACGACACGCTGAATCCCTGGGATGGCAGCCGCTTTCCGGCGGACGCCTTCTACGACGGGCTGGTCACGGCCGCCGGGTCCGTGCTCGACGTCGGGTGCGGGACCGGGGCCATGCTGCACCGGGCGCGTGAGCGTGGGCACCGGGGGCGGCTCGTCGGGATTGATCCGGATCTTGCCGCACTGGGACGGGCGCGCCGGCGTGGCGACGTCGAGTGGATCGCCGGCACCGCGGCGGAAATCGGGCTACGGCAGGAGTTCGAGCTGGCCACCATGGTCAGCCACGCGTTCCAATGCCTCGTCGGCGACGATGAGCTCCGACGGTCGCTCACGGCGGTTCGCGGGGCGTTGGCCGACGGTGGGTGCTTTGCCTTCGAGACGCGGCATCCGCAGGCAAAGGCTTGGCAGGACTGGAATCCCGCCCAAGTCACCGAAATCGCGGGGCTGCGGATGTGGCACGAGGTCGAGTCCGTCGTCGACGACGTCGTCACGTTCACCGAGACCACCGCCCAGCCGGACGGCACCGTGCTGCGCGTCGACCGCACCGCCTTGCGGTTCCTGGACGTCGCGCCGCTGAACGCGTTCCTCGCCGAAGCCGGGTTCGAGGTGGCCGAGCAGTACGGCGACTGGCGGCGCGGCCCGCTGACCGGGGCCAGCCGGGAGATCGTGACCATCGCCCGGCGCGTCGACGGCTGAGCAAGGGCCGCGCCGGGGTTACTTCAGCGCCGCCACGACCGGGCCGCGTTGTTCCAGCAGCACCGGGCCCAGCGCGGTCAGCCGGACGACCCCGCGGTAGCCGCCGCGGTCGACGCCGACGGTGCGGATCGTCGAGCCGTTCGCCTCGTTCAGCACGGCCAGCCCGCCCCTGATCGGGACGACCAGTTGCCGCGCGAAGGTGATGCCCGGGCCCAGCGTGCCGTCGAGCGTCCAGCGTGGCGTGAGGTCGTCGCGAGAGAGGGCGACGGTCTTGCTGCCGGTGAACCAGTAGATGCCGCTGTCGGTGCGTGACGTCTGCTCGACGCCGCCCGCCGGGTCACCCGCGAGGTCGCTCGCCGGCAAATCCATCGGGTACGCGGACTTCTCATTACCGTCCGCACCGTAGATGACCAGCAGTTTCTGGTCCGGCAGCAGCACGGCCGTCAGGTCACCCGACATCGCGATCACTCGCGCCCGGGAGCCGGCCAGCACCGAGCTGAACACCACAGGCGGCTCGTCCTCGTGCTCGCCCGTCGCCTTGTAGACGGTGAGCCGGTCGTGCGGGTCGCCCGGGCAGCGCTCGATCACGCCGACCTTCTCCGCCGCCGCGGCCACCGTGCCGTACGTGCAGCCGGTGCGCGGCTGCTTGTTCGGGTTCACGATCGCCGGGACCTTGCCGTACTCCATGCTCTTCACGAGGTCGTCGCGCCACGTGTCGAGCAGCTGCTTGCCGGTGGTGGTCACGTGGGTGCCGTCGCTGACGAGCTGGGTGCCGAGCTCGGCGTCGCCGTTGCGCTGGGCGGTGATGTGCCCGGTCGACGGGTTCAGCTGCGTGACCTCGCTGCAGCCCTGCGACTTGTGGTAGACGGCGTTCACCCGCCCCCACGCACTGTCCACAGTGCACAGTTGCAGGTTCTCGCGCGTGTAGTGCCAACGGATCCGTCCGGTCAACGGGTCCCGGCCGGCGACCTCGCCGCTGTCGGCCGTGACCACGTTGCCGCCCTCGCCGATGGGCACGGGCGTGGCGGCGCTGGGCGCCTGCCAGAGCTGGGCCATCGACCCCGGCACGGCCTCGGGCGCGGCCGGCAGGGCCGGCGGCGGTTCGGCGATCGCGCGGCTGGTGTGCAGGTTGTCGCTGTTGACGGCCACGATCAACGTGACCACCACCACGACCACCGCGATCAGGGCCGCGATCACGCGGTCCCGGCCGCGATTCCACTGCGACTTGCGCGCCTTCACCGGCGGCGTGGTGTCCGCTGCGACGTCATGCCGCGACGGGACCAGGACGTCCTCATCGCCGTACACGGGTGGTTCCGCGACAGGCTCAGTGTCGTGCGAAGCGCTCGGCTCGGCTTCGTATCGCGCCGCGGAGACGACGCCGGAAGGCTGTTCTTCGCCGAAGCGCCCGGCGCCGAGTTCCTCAGCGCCGGGCGATCCGGTGTCCTGCTGGCCGTCGGCGGGAGTGCCCGCTACGTCCGATCCGGGCTGTTCCGGTGCGTTGTGCTCCGCACCGTCCCCGTGGTCGTTCACGTGCCTTGCTCCTGCCGTCGGCTCCGCTTGTGCCCCTCAGTCTGCCGACGCAGGTGTATCAGACGTCGCGGAGGGGCGGCGACGACGGCGCCGGCGGGCCGGACGCTCCCCGTTGTCGCCGGAGTCCTTCTCGGCCTGGCCGGCGGGGCCGGTGGCTTCGGGGCTCGAGTTCGCGGCACCGCGGGTGCGACGGCGGGAGCGGGTGCGCTCGCCGCCCTCGGCGGTGTCGGAGTCAGCCGAGGCAGGGGCCGAGCCCGAAGCCGCGGCATCGGCGGCTTCCACGGCCTCGGCCGCGCGCGAGCCGCCGCGGGTCCGCTTGCGCGGGCTGCGGTTGCGCTTGCGCGGCGCTTCCTCGGCATCGGAAGAGGAGCCACGACCAGGGCCGCTGCGGCCACGGCGCTTGCCGCCCAGGTCCTCTTCCTCCTCGGCGGCCAGACCGGCGCGGGTGCGCTTGGCCAGCGGCAGCCGGCCGGTGGTGCCCTCCGGGATACCCAGGTCGCTGAACAGGTGCTTCGACGAGGAGTACGTCTCCACCGGCTCCGGCTTGTCCAGGCCGAGCGTGTCGGAGATCAGCTTCCAGCGCGGCATCTCGTCCCAGTCGACCAACGTGACGGCGACACCGGTGCGCCCCGCGCGGCCGGTGCGGCCGATGCGGTGCACGTACGTCTTCTCGTCGTCCGGGCACTGGTAGTTGATCACGTGCGTGACGTCGTCGATGTCGATGCCGCGGGCGGCCACGTCGGTCGCGACCAGCACGTCGACCTTGCCCGAGCGGAACGCGCGCAGCGCCTGCTCCCGCGCGCCCTGGCCGAGGTCACCGTGCACGGCGGCGGCCGCGAAGCCGCGCTCCACCAGGTCGTCGGCCACCTTCTGCGCGGTGCGCTTGGTGCGGCTGAAGATCATCGTCAGCCCGCGGTCCTGCGCCTGCAGGATCCGGGCGATCACCTCGGGCTTGTCCATCGAGTGCGCCCGGTAGACGAACTGGGTGGTGCGCTCGTGGATCGCGCTCGCGTCGTTCTCCTCGGCGCGGATGTGCGTCGGCTGGCGCAGGAAGGTGCGGGCCAGCGTGATGATCGGGCCGGGCATGGTGGCCGAGAACAGCATGGTCTGCCGCTCGTCCGGCACCATCCGCAGGATGCGCTCGATGTCGGGCAGGAAGCCCAGGTCGAGCATCTCGTCGGCCTCGTCCAGCACCAGGCCGCGGACCTTGCCGAGCACCAGGTCCTGCCGCTCGGCCAGGTCGAGCAGCCGGCCCGGGGTGCCGATCACGACGTCGACGCCCTTGCGCAGCGCGTCGATCTGCTGCTCGTACGGGCGGCCGCCGTAGATGGCCAGGGTGCGGATGCCGAGGTGCTTGCCGGCGCCCTTGAGGTCGTTCGCGACCTGGACGCACAGCTCGCGGGTCGGGACCACGACCAGCACCTGCGGGGTGCCGTCGCCGGGGACCTGCACGCGGTGCAGCAGCGGGACGCCGAAGCCGAGGGTCTTGCCCATGCCCGTGCGGGCCTGGCCGATCAGGTCGTCGCCGGCCATGGCCAGCGGGAGGGTGAGCTCCTGGATGGCGAACGTGCGCTCGATGCCGGCCTCGACCAGCGCCCGCACGATCTCCGGCTTGACGCCGAACTCGGCGAAGGTGGGCGCCTCGGGGGTCACCGGCGCCCCGGCCTGCAGCGGGTGCGAGGTGTCGAGTGCGGCCGGGCCGTTCTCGCTGTGCTCGAGGGCCACCGCGGCGGTTTTTTCGGTGGTGGAAATTTCTGCGGTCAGGGTGATCGCCTCTCTCGTGACCAGCGCGCACAGGCCGGTTTGTCACTCGACACTCGACCGGGGGCTCGGGCTCGCACCGTCTGGCGGTGTCGGAGCCGTCCACCCGGGAATGCCGCTGGAGGCGTGCACGCACAATTTGCGGCGAACCCCGGCAGCCCTGGTGGCGCCGGTCGCCCGCCTGGTTCCCGCAGCCGATGGCGTGCGGAAGCTTTGTCAATCTCTTCGGCAGTGTACCTGGTCAGGAGTTTTTCAACAGTACCGGGCGCGGCGGGGCCGGGTGGGATCGGTCTCTTCCCGACGGCCGCGGCCGGTTCGGCGATACCCTCGTCGCCGTGAGCGAGCCGAAAGAGATCAGCGAAGGCGTCGTCGACCTGCTCGGCGTGATCGCCTATCTCGAACTTTCCGCGTTCGACCGGATGGCGGAGGACGCCCGCAAAGCGCCGACGCTCGCCGGCCGCGCCGCGCTGGCGTCGATGGCCGCGGCGGAGATCGGCCACTACGACCTGCTGGCCGCGCATCTGGCCGGCGGCGGCGTGAAGGTCGAGGACGCGATGGGCCCGTTCGTCGCGCAGGTGGACGCCTGGCATGCCTCGACGCGGCCGAAATCGTGGCTGGAGTCGCTGGTCAAGGCCTACGTCGGCGACGGGCTGGCGGCCGACCTGTACCGCGAGATCGCGAGCTGGCTCGACGCGGAGACCAAGGACCTGGTGCTCACGGTGCTGGCCGACACGGGTCATTCAGCGTTCGCCGAGCGCGAAGTCGCCGCCGGCATCAAGGCCGATCCGAAGACGCGCGACAAGCTCGCGCTGTGGGGCCGCCGGCTGCTCGGCGAGGCGCTGACGCAGGCCCAGTACGTCGTCGCCGAGCGCGATGGCCTGGCGGAACTCATCGTGGCCGGGTCCGGTGACCTGTCGGGAATCGGCGCCCTGTTCCGGCGGTTGCAGCAGGGGCACACCAAGCGCATGCAGGCGCTCGGACTCGGGTGACGTCGTTTTCTCGCGCGGAGGCGCGACACCGGAGCGGAGCGGTTCGGCTAGCCTTGCCAGGCGTAACCCCATCGAATTTCCAGCGGAGGTCCCACGTGGAGGTCAAGATCGGCATCAAGGACACCCCGCGCGAGCTGGTGGTGTCCAGTGGCCAGACCGCCGACGAGGTGGAGAAGCTGGTCGCCGAAGCCCTGACGGCCGGTGACGGGCTCTTCCGCCTCAACGACGAGAAGGGCCGCAAGTACCTCGTGCCCGCCGACCGCATCGCGTACGTCGAGATCGCCCCCTCGGACTCGCGCAAGGTCGGCTTCGGCGTCGGCGGCTGAGGCCTGGCGGCAACGCGCGAAGGCCGCTCCGGGGATTCCCGGGGCGGCCTTCGCTGTGTTCGGGGGTGCCCCGCCCGCAGGGTTGCCCACACTCCCCACGGGGGTGCCCCTATTCGCTTTGTCAGGCCACGGCGGCCTTCGGGGGTACCGGCAGTGGGTTTGGCGCGGAACATGGCGAACAGGACGTCGCAGTGGCGGCGAACCAGACAGGTCAGTGCGGCGAGCCCGTCGAGCAGGGCCTGCAGCCTGGGCTCGCTGTCGAGCAGCGGTTTGCCATGCAGCCGCTGGCCGTCCGGGTTGAGACCGACCGCATGGTGGGCGTCCTTGCCGGAACCCCCACCCGCCACAGGATTCCCCCGCCCGCCACAGGGGGCGTCCCATGCCCAGCCTACCGGCGGGGGGCGACGGAACTGGCTAGGAAGCCGTGGGGCGCAGGAGCCGTCCACAATCAGCCGGGGGTGTGGACAAACGCCGGCGGGCCGGGCCAGGTGGCGGATTCAGGCGTTCAGTTCCTCGAGGCTGGTCGGCACCGCGAACGGCGGCGTCGACGTGCCCATGATGCGGTAGCGGCCCCACGGGTCGGGGTCGGACAGCTCGCCGGTGGCGACACGGCCGGCCACCCGGATCTCGCACGCCGTCTTCCTGCCGCCGGCCAGGTCGGCGACGGCCGGGTCGGCGGAGATCCGGCCGTACCAGTGGTAGTAGCCGTCGATGGGCTGGAAGTAGCCGCGCAGGTCGACCTCGACCGGTAGCTCCCGGCCGTCGGCGATGAGGATCGCCGCGCCCGCGTAGCCGTCTTCGTCGTGCTCGCTCATGACCGTGCTCCTCTGCTCAGCCGGCGTCGCTGTCGGCCGGTTTCCCGTCGTCCTTGGCCCGGCCGAGCTGGACGACCTTGTTGGCCTCCAGCGGCAGGCTCGGGTCGATCACCACGCCGTGCTGGCGGGTCAGCCCGTCGATCGCCGCCCAGATGATCTGGGTGAGGTACTCGACGACCGAGTCGCGGCTCATCGAGCGCCGGTCGAGCCACCATTCGCCGGTGCTCTGGACC
This sequence comes from Amycolatopsis saalfeldensis, assembly GCF_900110575.1. Lineage (GTDB taxonomy): Bacteria > Actinomycetota > Actinomycetes > Mycobacteriales > Pseudonocardiaceae > Amycolatopsis > Amycolatopsis saalfeldensis. Next base: position 80,344 of record NZ_FOEF01000021.1, on the reverse strand, counting down.
ATGCCGACGATGCCGTGCGCCCACGGCTCCGCGGCGCCGGAGTCCATCGTGAACATCCGCATGTAGTCGCCGAGCAGGGCGGTCAGCGCGGTGGCGATGACCTCCTTGTCCTCGGCCACGACGTCGGCGTCCACGACCTTGCCGGGCAGGCCGCCGTGCGCGAGCAGGCGGTAGAGGTTCGGGTGCTCCTCGATCACGGTGAAAAACGCGTCGAGCGCCATCCGGATCCGCGGCACCGGCGCCAGTTCGGCGTTGATGGCCGGGATCAGCCGCTCGAAGAGGATCTCCGTGCCGCGCTGGCCGAGGGCGACGTACAGGTCGGCCTTGTCTTCGAAATGCCGGTACAGCACGGGTTTCGTGACGCCGGCCTCCGCGGCGACGTCCTCCATGCCGAGGTCCGGGCCGTGGCTGTCGAGCGCGCGCAGAGCGGCTTCGACGAACTCGGCGCGGCGCGCGATGCGGTGCTTGCGCCACCGGTCGCGGCGGGCGTCGCCGGTCGTCGCCTCCCCGGAAGCGGGCTGCTTGCCGGACTGCTTGCTGGAGCGCTTGACACGTTCGATCACGCAGGTCATGCTACCAGAGGTAACTGTTACCTCGGGTTACATATACAGCAGTGCGGCACCGGCGCCGGAAGGGGCGAGTCATGACGCGGACGCTCAAGGACACGGACCGGGACAGGACCGCCGAGCGGCTCCTGAAGTCCTCGGCCACCAAGTTCTACGACCCCGACGTCGACATCGACTGGGACGCGCCGCTGGTCGAGGGCAAGCGTTTCATCCTCGACGAGCGCTCTTCGCTGTACGGCACGGAACTGTGGGACAAGCTCAGCCCGGAGCAGCGGATCGAGCTCGGCAAGCACGAGGTCGCCAGCGTCGCGACCACCGGCCTGTGGTTCGAAATCCTGCTGATGCAGATGCTGCTCAAAGAGGTCTACGAAGAAGACCCCACCACGGCGCACGCGCAGTTCGCGCTCACCGAAATCGCCGACGAATGTCGTCACTCCACCATGTTCGCGCGCATGGCCTCGCGGATCGGCTGCCCCGCGTACGGCCCGGTGCCGTTGCTGCGCCGCTTCGCGAAGCTGATGCCGTCGATCTCCTACGGCCCCGCGCGTTACGGCGCGATCCTGGTCGCCGAGGAGGTGCTCGACCGGCTGCAGCGCGAGCAGATGGTCAGCGAGGACGTGCAGCCGCTGGTGCGGATGGTCAACCGCATCCACGTGCTGGAGGAGGCGCGGCACGTCACGTTCGCCCGCGAGGAGGTGACGCGCGGGATGGCGAAGCTGTCGAAGGCGGAGATCGTCTACCAGCAGTTCATCATCGCGCTGATCTCGTACTTCGTGACGCGCGCGTTCATCAACCCGAACGTCTACAAGGCCGTCGGCATCCGGCCGCGCGACGGCGTCAAGGCGGCGCTGGAAAACCCGAAGTGGCAGGGCACGATCGCCTGGGCCGGGGAGAAGATCATGCCGTTCCTGCAGGAGTCCGGGCTGGTCGGGTGGCCGGGGCGGTACTTCTGGCGCAAGTCGTTCCTGCTGCCGAAGGGCAAGTGAAGTGACCACCATTGAACGGCTGCGTCACCCGGCCCGTGAGCACCGGTTCGTCGCGAGTGACGGCTGTGCGCTGCACGTCGAGGCGTCCGGCCCGGCCGACGCCGCGGTGACGCTGGTGCTCGCGCACGGCTGGACGCAGGACCACCGCACCTGGGACGGGGTGGTGGCCGCGCTCGGCCCGGGCACCCGGGTGCTGCGCTACGACCTGCGCGGCCACGGGGGATCGGCGCCGGCCCGCCGGGGCACCGCGACGATCCCGCGGCTGGCCGACGACCTCGCCGAGCTGATCGCCGCGCGCGTGCCGTCCGGGCCGATCGTGCTCGCCGGGCACTCGATGGGCGGGATGACCGTGATGGCGCTGGCCGAGCGGCATCCGGAACTGGTGGCCGCGCGGGTCGTGGGGGCGGCTTTCGTGGCCACGTCTTCGGGCCAGATGGACCGGATCACGTTGGGGCTGCCGGGATTGGCCGGGGAGTTCTCCGTCCGGTTCGAGCGGCGGATCGCGAAGGCGCTGGCGCACCGGCGTGGCGAACGGCTGCCGTTGAGCCCGGCGCTGGTGCGGTCCGGCGCCCGGTTCCTGGTGTTCGGGGACCATCCGCGACGGGCCGACGTCCGGCTGGTCGCCGATCAGCTGTTGTGCGCGCACCCGGCCAGCCTCGGCGAGTTCCAGGACGCCATTTCCACGCACGACCGGCGGGTGGCGCTGGCCGCCCTGCGCGGCGTGCCGACGGTGGTGCTGGCGGGGGAGAAGGACCGGCTGTGCCCGTTGCCGCACGCCAAGGTGATCGCCGACGAGCTGCCGGACGCGGAGTTCGTGCGTTACCCGGGGGCCGGGCACATGCTGCCGCAGGAACGGGCGGGCGAGGTGGCCGCGCGAATCGGCGCGTTGGTGCGCAAAGGCTCGTGAGCGTCCAGAACGGTGCTAACCGTCCTGAACACTCACGAGTCCTTGAGGGGGAAGCCGCCGCCGACGCCCCGCCAAGCCAGGTTGGCGGTCAGGGCCACGGCCTCTTCCTTGCTGATCGACTGGTTGTGCTGGAGCCAGTACCGCGCGCTCACCTGGCTCATCCCGACCAGGCCCACGGCCAGCAGCCGCGCCTTGTCCTCGTCCAGGCCCGCGTCCGCGGTGATCGTCTCCGTGATCGCCTCGACGCTGGCCGAGGTGGCCCGGTCCACCGCCTCCTGCACGGCGGGCTCACCCCGCAGGTCCGACTCGAAGACCATGCGGAAGGCGCCCGCGTCGTTGTTCACGAAGTCGAAGAACGCGGCGACGGTGGCGGGCACGCGCTGGCGGTTCTCGGTGGTCGAGTCCAATGCGCCCTTCACCCGGCCGACCAGGTCGTCCACGTGGCTTTCCAGCAGTGCGATGTACAGGTCCAGCTTCCCGGGGAAGTGCTGGTAGAGCACCGGCTTGCTGACGCCGGCCTCTTCGGCGATCTCGTCCATCGCCGCGGCGTGGTAGCCGTTCTCCGCGAAGACCCGTTGCGCGGCCGCCAGGAGCTGGGCGCGGCGTTCCGTCCTCGGCAGCCGGACGCCCCGTTGCTGCAGTCGCGCCATGTCCGTCATTGTTCCTCCCGTCCGCGGCTTCGACGGGCGGGGGTCACCACCGCGTGAAGTGGTTTTGAGATTACTCGTCGGTACGCCCGAAACGCCAAGTGTCGGGCATTCTGGATCCGTGACCCTTCCGACCACCCGCCCGGCGGCGGAGGCGGCGACCCGCGCGCCGCTCACCCACGTGCCCCTCTCCACGCGGCCGCTGCCGCCGCTCGAACCGGTGCTCCCGCCCTGGCCGGGCGCCGTCGAGGAGGTCGGCGGGGTGGCACTGAACGTCCGCCGCACCCCGGGCCCGGACGGCTCGGTCGCGGTCTACGTCCACGGCCTCGGCGGCTCGTCCAGCAACTGGACGGACCTCGCCGCGCTGCTTTCGCCGGTCGCGCGCGGACGGGCGATCGACCTGCCCGGCTTCGGCTACTCCGAGCCGGAGGCGGAGTTCGACTTCAGCCTCGACGCGCACGCCGAAGTCCTTGCGAAGTACGTCGAAGGGCTCGGCGCCGGCCCCGTCCACCTGCTCGGCAACTCCATGGGCGGCGCGATCGCCCTGCTCGTCGCGGCGCGTCGGCCGGAGCTGGTCAAGACGCTCACGCTCATCTCGCCCGCGATGCCGGACCGCCGACCGGACCCGCGCCGGCTGTCGGACCCGATGATGGCGCTCGCGTACCTGCCGGTCGTGGGCACGCGCGTGCGGCGGCGGATGGCCGGGCTGACCGCGCGCGAACGCGCCGCGCAGGTGATCAAGCTGTGCTTCCACGACCCGGCGAAGTTCCCCGATTCCCGGCTGGACGAGCTGGCCGCGGAGCACGGCGCGCGGGCCGGGTTCGCCTGGGCCGCCGGGGCCATGGCCCGCAGCACGTTCGGCATCTTCCGCGCCTGGTCGGCTCGCGGGGAGGCTTCGCTGTGGGCGGTCGCGCCGCGCGTGACGAGCCCGACACTCGTGGTCTGGGGCCTGCACGATCGGGTGATCTCGGCCCGCCGCGCGCCCCGCACCGCCCGGCTGCTCCCGCGCGGCCGGCTGCTGGTGCTCCCCCGGACCGGCCACGTGGCGCAGATGGAACGCCCGAACGTCGTAGCCCGGGCCGTGCTCGGGCTCTGGGAGTCCGCGGAAAACGGTCAATGGTAGGCCGATCGGGTGAAAGATGATCTCTCGGTAATCCGCCAGTCGCTTTCGGCATCACCGTGCGGTTATGGCACCCTGGGGCCGTGGACCGGCTTAAGCACGACGCTCGAGGAGACGACCGGCGGGCTTCGTACGCCGGGTCGTCGCGACGCACGTCGTCCGGGGCCGCGTCTTCGGGCTCTTCGAAGAAGCCCGCGAACTCCCCGCTGACCGACACCGGCTCGCCGCGCGTCGGCCAGTTCCGCCCGTCGAAGGCCCCGGCGCAACGCGTCGGCGAGGACCGTTACCGCCCCGGCACCCGCCGCACCAGCGCCGAGCCGCTGCGCGCGTCGTGGAAGCCGAAGAGCGAGGACGACGAGGAGCGGCCCGCGCGCCGTCCGGTCAAGAAGCCCGGCGGCGGCATCGGCAAGTTCGTGAAGACCTACGGCTGGCGGGTGTACGCGCTGCCGATCCTGGTGGTGATCACCGCGCTGGTGGTGTTCAACACCGCCACCGGCCCGCCCGAGCCCGGCTCGCCGGCCGGTGCCGCCGCGGGTGAGGCGGCGGTCGGCGATTCCACCGCGGGCGCGATCGACGGCGGCGACGGCATCCCGGAGAACCCGGCGAAGCCGGTCGACGTCAACGTGCCGACCGCGGAGCTGCCCAACGGCGGCGACTACACCCAGGACGGCAAGGGCACCTGGCACGTCGTGCCGGGCTCCGGGCCGGTCGTCGGCAAGGCCGGCAAGCTCTACACCTACACCGTCGCGGTCGAGGACGGCATCGACCCGGCCAGCTACGCCGGCGACGACAGCTTCGGCACCGCGGTCCAGGGCATCCTGTCCGATCCGCGCAGCTGGACCTGGAACGGCGAGATCCGGCTGCAGCGGGTCGACGCCAGTTACCCGAACCCGGACTTCCAGGTGAGCCTGACCTCGCCGAACACCACGCACCGGGCCGACGCCTGCGGGTTCCAGATCAAGTTCGAGGCCTCCTGCTACCGGCGCAGCATGGGCCGGGTGCTGATCAACCTGGCCCGCTGGGTGCGCGGCGCGAAGGTCTACGGCGCGGACATGACCGGCTACCGCCAGTACGCCATCAACCACGAGGTGGGCCACGCGCTCGGCAACATCCACGTCGGCTGCCCCGGCAACGGCCAGCCCGCGCCTGTGATGATGCAGCAGTCGTTCGGCGTGGCCGACGACTACGTGGCCGCGCTGAACAACATCCCCGGCGGCGACAAGGGCAAGGTGGCCCCTGACCACCGCGTCTGCGTGCCCAACGCGTGGCCGAACCCGACCCCGCCGCAATAGCCGTACAAAGCAACCCCCTTCCCACGATCTGGACCCGGGGAAGGCTGGCTTGCGTGTGCGCGTTGTAGATACTGGGATCGACAACGCGATCCGCGCGAGATGGAGGACCCGATGTCAGACACGGCACTGCCGCCGCTCGTAGAGCCGGCTGCCGAGCTCACCAAGGAAGAGGTGGCCCGGTACAGCCGTCACCTGATCATCCCCGACGTCGGGGTGGTCGGGCAGAAGCGGCTCAAGAACGCGAAGGTCCTGGTCATCGGGGCCGGCGGCCTGGGCAGTCCCGCGCTGCTGTACCTCGCCGCGGCGGGTGTGGGCACCCTCGGCATCGTCGACTTCGACGTGGTCGACGAGTCCAACCTGCAGCGCCAGGTGATCCACGGCATCTCCGACGTCGGCAAGCTCAAGGCCGCCTCGGCGCAGGAGTCGATCGCCGAGATCAACCCGCTCGTCAAGGTCTACCTGCACACGGAGCGGCTCGAGTCGGCGAACGCGCTGGAGATCTTCGGCCAGTACGACCTGATCGTCGACGGCACGGACAACTTCGCCACGCGTTACCTGGTGAACGACGCCGCCGTGCTGCTGGGCAAGCCGTACGTGTGGGGCTCGATCTTCCGGTTCGAGGGCCAGGTGAGCGTCTTCTGGGAGGACGCGCCGAACGGCAAGGGCCTGAACTACCGCGACCTCTACCCCGAGCCGCCGCCGCCGGGGATGGTGCCCTCGTGCGCCGAGGGCGGTGTGCTGGGCGTGCTGTGCGCGTCCATCGGCTCGATCATGGTGACCGAGGCGATCAAGCTGATCACCGGCATCGGCGAGCCGCTGCTCGGGCGGCTGATCAGCTACGACGCGCTCGAGATGAAGTACCGCGAGGTCAAGATCCGCAAGGATCCGGAGACCCCGAAGATCACCGAGCTGATCGACTACGAGGCGTTCTGCGGCGTCGTTTCCGACGAGGCGGCCGAGGCCGCTTCGGGCAGCACGATCACGCCCGCGGAGCTCAAGGCCAAGTTCGACAACGGCGAGAACTTCGCCCTGATCGACGTCCGCGAGCCGCACGAGTACGAGATCGTCAACATCAAGGGCGCGACGCTGATCCCGAAGGACCGGATCCTCTCGGGCGAGGCGCTCGCGGAACTGCCGCAGGACAAGCCGATCGTGCTGCACTGCAAGTCCGGCGCGCGGTCCGCGGAGGCGCTGGCGGCGCTGCACGCGGCCGGTTTCAAGGACGCCACGCACCTCGGCGGCGGCGTGCTGGCCTGGGCGCGGCAGATCGATCCGAGCCTGCCGACGTACTGACCGTTTGCCCGTGAAGGCCTCCTCACCCTGCGCGCGACGCGGGCAAGGGGGCCTTCACGGCTTTTGGCGGCGAACGTCCGGGTGTGAGAAAACACTGCGTGACCAGCGCGTCTTCTCGTTCGTGGCGGATCGGCCGGGGTACCGTTTCCTGTTGTGCGGTCCACTCTCGAACGGCCTTCCGAGCGCGTGTGCGCAGCTTTCGGCGGCGAGCTGGACGGGGTTTCGGCCCTGCCGGATTCGTCCGCCTGGCAGTGCGGTGACCTGGTGCTCAAGCCGGTCGCCGACAAGTCGCGCACGCTGTGGACCGCGCGGGCGCTGGACCACATCGACGAGCCGGGCCTGCGGGTCGCCAAACCGGTGCGCTCGCGCGACGGCCGCTGGATCGTCGGCGACTGGTCCGCGTGGCGGTATGTCTCGGGCACGCCGGAGCACCGCTGCGACGAGGCCGTGCTCACCGCGGTGAAGCTGCATCGCGCCACGGCCGACCTGCCCCGGCCGGACTTCCTGAGTGCCCGCACGGACGTCGACGCGGTCGCGGACCGCATCGCGTGGGAAGAGCTGGACCGCTCGCTCGACGAGGCCAAGGGCGGCCGCTGGTTCGAGATCCTGGCCCCGGCCCGCCGCCCGGTGAAGCTGCCCCCGCAGGTCGCCCACGGCGAACTGCTCGGCGGCGTCCTGTTCGACGGCCCCGCGGCCCCGGGCATCGTCGACTTCGTGCCGTACTACCGCCCGGGCGAATGGGGCGCCGCGATCGCCGCCGTCGACGCCCTCTCCTGGGGCGGCGCGACGGCCGCGCTGATCGACCGCTGGGCCCACCTGCCGGAATGGCCGCAACTGCTGCTGCGCGCAGTGCTCTTCCGCCTGGCCGCGAACGCCCTTAACCCCCGCTCCACGGGCGCCGCCCTGGACGGCCTGCGCGCGGCGGCACGTGAGGTCAGCGCCGTCCTCTGACGAGCACGGACCTCACCGGCGGCCCGCGCGCGGCCGGGAGATATGTCAACTGGGCGAAACATTCGGGAGTTTCCAGGTAACACGGCGTCCTTAGCGTCGGGGTCATCGCCGATCCCGAGGAGCGCTCGTGCCTGTGCCGTCCGTCGACACGCATTGCCCGTACTGCGCGTTGCAGTGCGGGATGCGCTTGACGGGTTCGCGGGTCGAGCCGCGGGACTTTCCGGTCAACGCCGGGGGGTTGTGCCAGAAGGGCTGGACGTCCGGTGACCTGCTGAGGTCCGGGCGCAGGCTGACGACGCCGCTGGTCCGGCGGGGTGGGGAGCTCGAGCCCGCGAGCTGGGACGAGGCGCTGGACGTCGTCGGCGGGAAGTTGCGGGAGCTGCGGGAACAGCACGGGCCCGATTCCGTCGCGGTGTTCGGCGGGGGTGGGCTGACCAACGAAAAGGCGTACCAGCTCGGCAAGTTCGCCCGGGTCGCGCTCGGGACCTCGCAAATCGACTACAACGGCCGGTTCTGCATGTCCTCGGCCGCGGCGGCCGGGCTTCAGGCCTTCGGCGCCGACCGTGGGATGCCGTTTCCCGTCACCGATCTCGGTGGTGCCGACGTGGTGCTGCTGGCCGGGGCGAACCCGGCCGAGACGATGCCGCCGTTCGTGCAGCACCTGCGGGGCGCGGACCTGATCGTGGTCGACCCGCGCCGCACGCCGACCGCCGAGCTGGCCGGCCTGCACCTGGCGCCCGCGCCGGGCACGGATCTCGCGCTGGCGCTGGGCATCCTGCACGCCGTGGTCGCCGAGGGCCACCTGAACAAGTCCTTTGTGGACCTCAGGACTGCGGGGTTCGACGAGATGTGGCGGATCGCCGCCGCGTGGTGGCCGGAGCGGGCCGAACGCGTCACCGGCGTCTCCGCGGCTGACCAGCGCGCCGCCGCGGCCAAGCTGGCGGGCGCGCGCAACGCCTACGTCCTCACTGCGCGCGGGACCGAACAGCACGCCACAGGCACGGCGAACGTCGGCGGCTGGATCAACCTGGCGCTCGCGCTCGGGCTGCCCGGCCGCGAAGGGTCCGGTTTCGGCTGCCTGACCGGGCAGGGCAACGGCCAAGGCGGGCGGGAGCACGGGCAGAAGGCCGACCAGCTGCCCGGTTACCGCAAGATCACCGACCCCGCCGCGCGCGAGCACGTCGCCGGGGTCTGGGGAGTGCCACCGGAAAGCCTGCCGGGCCCGGGCCGGTCCGCCACCGAGCTGCTCGAAGCACTCGGACACGACGACGGTCCCCGCGCGCTGCTGGTCTTCGGCAGCAACGTGGTGGTGTCCGCGCCTCGCTCGTCGGGCGTCCAGAAGCGACTGTCCTCATTGGATCTCCTGGTGGTCGCCGACCTCGTGTTCTCCGAGACGGCCGCACTGGCGGACGTGGTCCTGCCCGTGACGCAGTGGGCCGAGGAGGACGGCACCCTCACCAATCTGGAGGGACGGATCCTGTTGCGTCGCAAGGCACTCGACGCACCACCGGAGGTCCGCACCGACCTCGAGGTGATCAACGGCCTCGCCACCCGGCTCGGTCAGCCGGCGGCGCGGTTCCCGGTTGACGCCGAGACCGTCTTCGAAGAGCTGCGCGCCGCGTCGAAGGGCGGCACCGCGGACTACTCCGGTGTCACCTACGATCGGCTGCGCGCGGGCGAGGCGCTGCACTGGCCGGTGCCGGACGAAAACCACCCCGGCACGCCGCGGATGTTCCTCGACCGGTTCGCCCACCCGGACGGCCGCGCCCGCTTCGCCGCCGTCGACCACACCGGGCCCGCCGAGCTGCCCGACGCCGACTTCCCCTTGCAGGCCACCACCGGCCGGGTGCTCCAGCACTACCAGTCCGGCGCGCAGACCCGGCGGATCACCGAGCTGATGGACGTCGTGCCGGAGATGTTCGTCGAGGTCCACCCGGACACCGCCGCGCGCTCCGGGCTCGCCGACGGTGAGCGCGCGCTGGTCCGCTCACGGCGCGGCGAGACCGTGGCGAAAGTGCGCTGTGTCGGATCGCTGCGGCCCGACCTGGTGTTCCTGCCGTTCCACTTCCCGGGCGAGGGCCGCGCGAACCTGCTCACCAACCCCGCGCTCGACCCGGTCAGCCGGATGCCCGAGTTCAAGGTGTGCGCGGTGGCCCTGTCCAAGGTGGACACATGAGCGCCCGGCCGGTGGTGATCGCCGGCTACGGCATGGCCGGCGCGCGGCTCGCGGACGAGATCCGGCGACGCGACCCCGCCGGGGAGCGGGTGCGGCTCACCGTGGTCGGCGCCGAACCGCATCCGGCGTACAACCGGGTGCTGCTGTCGTCGGTGGTCGCGGGCGGGCTGAGCGCCGAGATGGTCCGGCTGCACGACGAGGGCTGGGCGGCGCGCACGAGCGTAGACCTGCGCCTCGACACGGCCGTCACCGCGATCGACCGTCGGAACCGTTGCGTCGAAACGAAAAGCGGACCGGTGCCGTACGACGCGCTGGTGCTCGCCACCGGCGCGGCGCCCTGGCTGCCGCCGGTGGAGGGGCTCGAACCCGGCCCGGATGTCGTTGCCTTCCGGACCCTCGACGACTGCGCCCGCATCCTCGACGCCGCCCGTCCCGGCGCGCCCGTCGCCGTGCTCGGCGGCGGCCTCTTGGGGTTGGAAGCCGCCCGCGGGCTGGCCGGTCGCGGCGCGAACGTCACCGTCGTGCACCCGCGCCGGCACGTAATGGAGCGCCAGCTCGACGCCGGAGCCGGGCGGGTGCTCGCGCGGCGGCTCGCCGAGCTGGGCGTCACCTTCCGCTTCGAGGCGACGGCCGCGCGGTACCTGCCCGGGGACGGACTGAAGCTCGACGACGGCACGCTCGTCCCGGCCGACCTCGTGGTGGTCGCCGCCGGGGTCCGCCCCGAGACCGCGCTGGCCGAGGCCGCCGGGCTGGCCGTCGACCGGGGCGTGCTGGTCGACGATCTCTTACGCACCAACGACGGCCGGATCCATGCCCTCGGGGACTGCGCGCGGCACGCGAACGCGCCCGCCGGGCTCGTGCAGCCCGCGTGGGAGCAGGCGTCGGTGCTCGCCGACCTGCTCACCGGCGCTGACACGGCCGCCCGCTACCGCGGCACCACCGCGGTCACCCGGCTGAAGGCGCGCGACGTCGACCTCACCGCCGTCGGCGAGACCCACGTGACCAGCGAGGACGCCGGCGCGGACGTGCTCACGTTCGACGACCCGTCCGGCGGCCGTTACGGCAAGCTGGTGATCCGCGGCAACCGGGTCACCGGCGCGATCCTGCTCGGCCTGCCGGACGCGGCCGCCACCGTCACGCAGTTCCACGACCGCGGCATCCCGTTGCCCGACGACCGCCTCGCGGTGCTGCTCGGCCGCGCGCTGCCCGCGGGCACGCCGGCCGCCGCGAGCCCCGCCGACCTGCCCGCATCGGCGCTGATCTGCCGGTGCAACGCCGTCACCAAGGGGCGGCTCGTCGACGCCTGGCGCGGCGGCGCGACCGACGTCGCCGCGCTGGCCCGCGTCACCCGTGCCACCACCGGCTGCGGTGGCTGCCGGGACACCGTCGGCGCTGTCGCGGATTGGCTGGCAGCGCAGTGAAAGACCCGTCAATGAGGAGGACGCCATGACCACAACGGCCCACCGGGGCGCCCGCTGGATCGAACGCTGGGAGCCCGAAGACGAGGGATTCTGGGAATCGACCGGGAAGAAGATCGCCCGGCGCAATCTGTGGTTCTCCGTGTTCTCCGAGCACATCGGGTTCTCGATCTGGACCCTGTGGTCGGTGGTCGTGCTGTTCATGGGCCCGGCCTACGGCTTCTCGGCCGCGGACAAGTTCCTGCTGGTGTCCACGCCGACGCTGGTCGGCGCGATCATGCGGCTGCCCTACACCTTCGCCGTGGCGCGGTTCGGCGGTCGCAATTGGACGGTCATCAGCGCGGCCCTGCTGCTCGTCCCCACGGTGCTCACGGCGATCGTGCTGCACCCCGGCACGTCGCTGGGCACGTTCCTGGTCATGGCGGCGCTGGGCGGGGTCGGCGGCGGCAACTTCGCGTCTTCGATGACCAACATCAACACCTTCTACCCCGAACGGCTCAAGGGCTGGGCGCTCGGCCTCAACGCCGGCGGCGGGAACCTCGGCGTGGCGGTGATCCAGCTCGTCGGGCTGCTCGTGATCGCCGTGGCGGGTGCGACCGCGCCGAGGCTGGTGCTCTACATCTACCTTCCGCTGATCGTGATCGCGGCCGTCTGCGCGGCGCTGTTCATGGACAACCTCGCCACCGTGCGCGGTGACACCAAGGCGATGCGCGAGGTCGTCCGGCACGGCCACGCCTGGGTGATGTCGCTGCTGTACGTCGGCACGTTCGGCTCGTTCATCGGTTACAGCTTCGCGTTCGGGCTGGTGCTGCAGAACCAGTTCGGCCGGACGCCGCTGCAGGCCGCCGCGGTGACGTTCCTGGGCCCGCTGCTCGGCTCGCTGTCCCGCCCGCTCGGCGGTCGCCTGTCCGACCGGATCGGCGGCGGCCGGGTCACCTTCGTGACGTTCGCCGCGATGGCGCTGGCCACGGCGGTGCTGATCGTGGCTTCGTCGGCGGACTCGCTGGCCCTGTTCACGGTCGCGTTCATCGTGCTGTTCATCCTGACCGGGATCGGCAACGGCTCGACGTACAAGATGATCCCGGCGATCTTCCGCGCCAAGGCCCGCGCGGCCATCGACGCGGGCGCCGAGGAGACGGCCGAGCTGCTGAAGGCACGCCGCCTGTCCGGCGCACTGATCGGGCTGGCCGGGGCACTCGGCGCGCTGGGCGGGCTGTTCATCAACCTCGCCTTCCGGCAGGCCTTCGCCGACGCGCACAGCGGGGTGCCCGCGTTCGCCGGGTTCCTGGTCTTCTACGCGGTCTGCGTGGCCGTCACCTGGGCGGTCTACCTGCGCAAGCCGGTGGCGCAGGTGAAACCGGCGCTGGCGGGGGTCTGATGCGCACGCTGGTGGTCGCCGGGCACGGCATGGTCGCGCACCGGCTCGTCGAGGCGGTGCGCGCGGCGGACACGGCGGGACGGTGGCGGATCGTCGTGCTCGCCGAGGAGCCGCGGCCGGCGTACGACCGGGTCGCGCTGACGTCCTATGTGGACACCTGGGATCCGGCCGCGCTGGCGCTGCCCGGCTCCGACTACGCCGGTGACGACGCGGTCGAGCTACGGCTGGGCGATGCGGTGACCTCGGTGGATCGGGCCGCGAAGACCGTCACCACCGCGTCGGGCTACACGCAGTCTTACGACGCACTGGTGCTGGCCACCGGGTCACGGCCGTTCGTGCCGCCGGTGCCGGGCCGGGACCTGCCGGGCGTGTTCGTCTACCGGACGATCGAAGACCTCGACGCCATCCGGGAGGCCGCCTCTCGGCCCGGTCGTGGACGCCGTTCCGCCATGGTGATCGGCGGTGGCCTGCTCGGGCTGGAGGCGGCGAAAGCGTTGCGTGACATGGGGTTGTCGCCCCATGTGGTCGAGATGGCGCCGCGGCTGATGCCGTTGCAGGTGGACGAGGGCGGCGGCGCGCTGCTGCGGCGGCTGATCGCGCAGCTCGACGTGACCGTCCACACGGGAACGTCCACGGATGTCATCGAGGCGGACGGGTCCCGGCTGCTGGCGAGGCTGGGCAACGGGACCGAGCTGGACGTCGACCTCGTCGTGTTCTCCGCCGGGGTCCGGCCCCGTGACGATCTGGCGCGCGAGTCCGGTCTGGAGGTCGGCGGGCGGGGCGGCGTGCTCGTGGATTCGGCGTGCCGGACCAGTGATCCGGCGGTGTACGCGATCGGTGAGTGCGCGGCCGTCGAGGACCGGGTGTACGGCATCGTCGCGCCGGGTTACGCGATGGCGGAGGTGGTCGCGGCCGGGCTGACCGGTGGCAGCGCGACGTTCCCGCTGCCGGACACCTCGACCAAGCTCAAGCTCATGGGTGTCGACGTCGCGAGTTTCGGCGACGCGCACGCGGCCACCGAGGGCGCGCTGGAGGTCGCGGTCAACGACGCGGTGACCGGCACGTACAAGAAGCTGGTGGTCACCGACGACGGCAAGACGCTGCTCGGTGGCGTGCTGGTGGGCGACGCGGCGGAGTACAACACGCTGCGCGCGCTGGTCGGCCGCCCGCTGCCGGCCGAGCCGGGTGCGCTGCTGGCACCAGCCGGCGGGGCCGCTTCGGTGGGCGTCGAAGCACTGCCGGACGAGGCGCAGATCTGTTCGTGCAACGGCGTTTCCAAGGGCGCGCTGACGCGGGCGATCACCTCGGACGGCTGCGATTCGGTGGGCAAGCTGAAGGCGTGCACCCGCGCGGGCACCTCGTGCGGCTCGTGTGTGCCGATGCTGACCAAGCTGCTGAACGCTTGCGGCGTCGAACAGTCCAAGGCGCTGTGCGAGCACTTCGGACAGTCGCGGGCCGAGATGTTCGAGATCATCCGGGCCACGCGCATGACCACCTTCAGCGAGGTCATCACGCGGTACGGCACGGGCACGGGCTGCGCGGTCTGCAAGCCTGCGGTCGCGTCGATCCTGGCCACCCTCGGCAACGGGCACATCCTCGGCGGCGAGCAGGTCACGCTCCAGGACACCAACGACAAGTTCCTGGCCAACATCCAGCGCAACGGCAGTTACTCCGTCGTGCCGCGGATTCCCGGCGGGGAGATCACGCCGGAGAAGCTCCTGGTGATCGCCCAGGTGGCCGTGGACTTCGGGCTGTACACCAAGATCACCGGCGGGCAGCGGATCGACCTGTTCGGCGCGACCGTGGACCAGCTGCCGGAGATCTGGCGGCGGCTGGTGGACGCCGGGTTCGAGTCCGGGCACGCGTACGGCAAGGCGCTGCGGACGGTGAAGTCCTGTGTCGGGTCCACCTGGTGCCGCTACGGCGTGCAGGACAGCGTGGCGCTGGCGATCGAGCTGGAGCTGCGGTACCGCGGGCTGCGCTCGCCGCACAAGATCAAGTCCGGGGTGTCCGGGTGCGCGCGGGAGTGCGCGGAGGCGCGGAGCAAGGACTTCGGCGTGATCGCCACGGAGCACGGCTGGAACCTGTACGTCGGAGGCAACGGCGGTGCCACGCCACGGCATGCCGAGCTGCTGCTGTCCGATGTGGACACCGAAACGCTGATCCGGACGATCGACCGGTTCCTCATGTTCTACGTGCGCACGGCCGACCGGCTGCAGCGCACGGCGCCGTGGATCGAGGAGATGGAAGGCGGCCTCGACCATCTGCGCGCGGTGATCGTCGACGACAGTCTCGGCATCTGCGAGGACCTGGACGCGGCGATGGCCAAGCACGTCGAGGGCTACACCGACGAGTGGCGCGGGGTGCTGGAGGATCCGGAGAAACTGGCGCGGTTCAGCTCGTTCGTGAACGCGCCGGGCACACCGGACCCGTCGATCTCGTTCCGCGAGGAGCGTGCGCAGAAGGTGCCCGTGATGCTGGGTGTGCCGGAGGTCAGGCGATGACGGTTTCGATCGAGCGGACCTGGACGGCGGTGTGCCCGGCTTCGGCGGTCCCGGAGTTCTCCGGAGTGGCGGCGCTGGTGGACGGCGAGCAGGTGGCCGTGTTCCATGTGGACGGTGACAATTGGCACGCACTGTCCAACTGGGACCCGTGCAGCGGGGCGGCGGTGCTCTCGCGCGGCATCGTCGGCGACGCCGGGGGAGTCCCGGTGGTCGCGTCGCCGGTGTACAAGGACCGGTTCGAGCTGACCACTGGACGCTGTTTGGAGCACGAAGGCGTGAGCGTGGCGGTGTACTCGGTGCGGGTGCGCTCGGGCGTGGTCGAGGTGGGCTCCCCGTGACGGACGTGCTTCCGCTGGCCGGGTTCGTGGTCGGCATCACCGCGGCGCGCCGGGCTGAAGAGCTCGGCGCGCTGCTGGTGCGTAAGGGTGCGGCGATCCGGTACGGCCCGGCGATCCGGATCGTCCCGCTGGCCGACGACACCGAGCTGCACACGGCGACGCTGCGGCTGCTGGAGTCCTCTGTGGACGCGGTGGTGGCGACCACCGGCATCGGCTTCCGCGGCTGGGTGGAGGCCGCCGAGGGCTGGGGCCTCGGCGAGGCGCTGCTGGAGTGCCTTTCCCGCTCGTCCCTGCTGGCCCGTGGCCCGAAGGCGACCGGCGCGTTGCGGGCGGCCGGGCTTTCGGAGGACTACTCACCGGCGTCGGAGAGCAACGCCGAGGTGCTGGAGCACCTGCTCGAGTCCGGTGTGGACGGAAGGTCGATCGCCGTGCAGCTGCACGGCGAGCCACTGCCGTACTTTGTGGACACTCTGCGCGAGGCCGGCGCGGAGGTGATCGAAATCCCGGTGTACCGCTGGGTCGGCCCGGCGGACCCCGGCCCGCTGGACCGGCTGCTGGACGCCGTGCTGGACGGCACCGTGGACGCGCTGCCGTTCACGAGCGCCCCGGCGGTGGCGTCGGCGCTGGCGATGGCGCGGCGGACCGGACGGCTGCCCGCGCTGGTGGACGCGCTCTCGACGCGGGTGGTGGTCGCGTGCGTCGGCCCGATCACGGCAGGGCCGCTCGCCGCGCTGGGCGTGCCGACGGTGCAGCCCCAGCGATCCCGGATCGGCGCGCTGGCCCGGACCGTCTCGGAGGCGCTGATGTCCCGCTCGCCCCGGCTGTGCGCCGCCGGGCACGCCATCGAACTACGCGGCCAGGCGGCGATCGTCGACGGTGAATGGTGCGATGTCGCCCCGGCCCCCATGGCGCTGTTACGCGCGTTGGCCCGCTCACCGGGCCGCGTCGTCTCCCGGCGCGAGCTGACCTCCTCGCTGCCCGGCGGCGGCGAGGAACATGCGGTGGAGACGGCGATCGGGCGCCTGCGCACGTCCCTTGGCGGTGGCGGCGTGGTGCAGACGGTGGTGAAGCGCGGCTACCGGCTGGCCGTGGACTAAGCCCAGACCACCGTGTGGGTGTCGTAGCCACGAGCGGTGGCCACGAGCGCCGCTTCGTCCTCGGCCGCCGTGCGGTGCGCGCGCTGGAGCGGGGTGAACGGGGAGATCGTGAGGGCCAGGCGCTTGCCCGTCGCCTTGGCGCGCCAGGTGCCCAGCAGCTCACCGTCGACGAGCAGCGCGCCGGGGCTGCCGAGGATCTTCCAGACCTCCTTCGCGTACGCCTTGTCCGGGACCAGCACGGACTTGTCACGCGCCTGCGTGAACGGATCCCATGGCGGCAACAGCCGGACCAGCGACGGCGTGGGCGGGTTCTCCAGCGCGGCGAGCCGGTCCGCGGGCAGGAAGGCGCGGCGGCCGTCCACCCGGACCTCGGCCAGATCGGCCGGCCAGGTCTGCTTGAGCACGCTCTTCGCCGTGCCCGCGAAACCGGCGGCGTCGCCCTGGGCCGCGGGACCGTTCAGACGCAGGTACCGCTCCAGCACCCGGGACGCGGCGGCCGGGTCCGCGCGCGTCGAGACCCGGCCGCGGTCCTCCAGCGGCGCCAGCGTGGCGGGGGACTGGTCGGCCTCCAGCCGGACGCCGCCGTGCAGCGCGGCGACCCGCATGAGCTGCTCGTACACGTGCGTGGCCTGGCAGCCCCGGCACGCGTAGGAGAACGAGTCCGGCAGCAGCTTCGTCACCGCGGTGCTCGCGGCGCCCTTGGACATCGTCTTCGTCACGACCTTGCGCAGCGCCCGCGCGGTCGTGAAAAGAACGTCCACTGCGGACAGTCCGGTCTGGGCCAGTTCCTTCTGCTGCCACAAGATCCGGGCCAGCGCGTCCGCCTCGTCCAGCGGGACCAGCGACGCGACCAGCTCCGGCAGGTCCGCGCGACGGTGGAAGTGCGGCGCGCCGCGGTGCGACCACACCAGCGTCAGCCGGGGGTCTTCGGCCAGCGTCGTGGGGACCACCGGCCCGGCCGAGCGCGCCGCGAGGCCGAGCAACGCCGTGTCGCGCATGCTGTCCTGGAGCCCGAGGTCGAACACGGCCAGCGCGAGTGGGTCGCCCGCGCCGCGATGCAGGCCGTGTTCGGCGATCCGGTACGCCATGACCTGCTTGCGTGACACGTCGAGCACGTCGGGCCCCTTTCGCTCAGAGCCGGTAGTCGAAGGTGTAGGACATGGCCGGCTCGCCCATCACGCCGTCGGCCGAGCCCGTGCCGGTGAGCCCGGCCAGCTCGCCGGTCGCGGACCCGGGCACGACCTCGAACTTCGACTGGATGCCCTTCGGGTCGAAGCCGACCTCGTGCCGCACGACAAAGGTGCCACGACGGCCGTCGACAGTGCCGTCGAAGCGCTCGTAGCCGGGCGAAGTCGTGTCGCCGCCGTCGTAACCCTCACCCGCGTAGTACAGCAGGTAGTCGCAGATCGACTCGCCTTCGATCAGACCGCTGTACGCCATCGTGGCGTGCGCGTACGCCACGCGCGGCTGCCCTTCGGTGCCGCTGGCCAGGTGCTCTTCCCAGTTCTTCATGGTGAACGTGTTCATGGAAGCCACTCAATCAGCCATACCTGTCAGCTTGTGTCAGGTTTTTCGGTCATACTCGATCCATGCGCGCCAGCCGGCTCCTGTCCGTCCTCCTCCTGCTGCAGAACCGCGGCCGGATGACGGCCGACGAGCTGGCGGCCGAGCTGGAAGTGTCCGTGCGCACCGTGTACCGCGACATCGAGGCGCTGTCGGCGTCCGGCGTCCCGGTGTACGCGGACCGCGGCCGCACTGGCGGCTACCAGCTCGTCGACGGTTACCGCACGCGCCTGACCGGGCTGACCGAGGAGGAGGCGCAGTCCCTCTCGCTCGCCGGACTGCCCGGGGCGGCGGCCGAACTGGGGCTCGGCACCGTGCTCGCGGCGGCTCAACTCAAGCTGCACGCGGCGCTCCCGAAGGAACTGCGCAGCAGCGCGGGACGCGTTGCCGAACGCTTCTACCTGGACGTGCCCGGCTGGCACCGCGGCATCGAAAGCCTGCCGCACCTTTCGGCCGTCGCCGACGCGGTGTGGTCGGCGCACCGCATCCGGATCCGGTACGAGCGCTGGGGCCGTCAGGTGGTCGAGCGGGTGCTGGAGCCGCTGGGCCTGATTCTCAAGGGCGGCAACTGGTATCTCGCCGGCCGGTGCGACGGCGCCGACCGCACCTACCGCGTTTCCCGCGTCCAGGAGCTGGCGGATCTCGGCGAGCCGTTCGAGCGGCCGGCGGACTTCGACCTCGCGGCGTACTGGCAGGAATGGTCCGCCCAGTTCGAAAAACGGATGTACCCGACGGCCGCGAAGGTGCGGCTTTCGGCGCGCGCGGTGACTCTCGTACCGTTCTACTTGGGCAGTGTCGGCGCGCGGGCGCTGAGAGAGGCCGTCGACGGCGGCGCGGAACCCGATGACGACGGCTGGCTCACCCTGGAGCTGCCGGTCGAGGCGGGGGAGCCCGCGATCGGCGAGCTGCTGCGGTTCGGGCCGCAGCTGGAGGTGCTCGGACCGGCGGACCTGCGGGCGCGGCTCGCGAAGGCGATCGAGGAGATGGGCGCGGTGTATGGGTGAGCTGGACGGGGTCCGGATCGGGGTCACGGCCGAGCGGCGGGCCGACGATCTGATCGCGGCCCTGACCAGGGCCGGCGCCGAGGTCCGGCACGCCCCGACGATCACCATCGTCGATCTGCCCGACGATCCGCAGCTGCGCGACGGCACGGGCGAAGTACTGGCCGCGCCGGTGGACTTCACCGCCGTGACCACCGGCGCGGGCTTCCGCGGCTGGCTCTCGGCCGCCGAGGGCTGGGGCCTGCGCCAGCCGTTGCTGGACGCCTTCAGCGCGTCACGGATCTTCGCGCGCGGCCCGAAAGCGGTCGGCGCGCTGCGGGGCGCCGGGTTGCGCGAGGAGTTCTCGGCGCCGGGGGAGAGCAACGCGGAACTGTTCGGCGGCTTGGTGGACGCCGGGGTCGCGGGCGCGCGCGTAGCCATCCAGCTGCACGGCACGCCGCTGCCGGAGTACACGAAGCTGCTCACCGACGCGGGCGCGTCGCTGGTCACCGTGCAGCCCTACCGCTGGCACTCGCCGCCCGACACCAAGCCGGTGTTCTCGCTGATCCACGACGTCCTGTCCGGCGAAGTCGAGGCAATCGCCTTCACCAGCGCCCCGGCGGCGACGAACTTCCTCGCGCTGGCCACCGAGTACGGCCGTCGCGAGGAGCTGCTGGCGGTGCTGCGCCGTGGCGACGTCGTGTGCGCCTGCGTCGGGCCGGTCACCGCGGCGCCGCTGGAGGACGCCGGCGTCCGGACCGTGCAGCCGGAACGCCAGCGTCTCGGCGCGTTGGTGAAGCTACTGGTGACGAGGCTGGGGCGGCAAAACTGAGCCTCAGCCGCTCGCCGCACCCCGGGCGGCCGCGGCGGTCCGCTTGCGCCGCCAGCTCAACAGCACCGCGGCCACGGCGAACACCTGGATTTCGGTGGCGAGCCCGGGCAGGTCGGCGGTAGCGCCGGCACCCGCCATGCCTTCGCGGCGGATGGTGCCGGCCGTGCCGCCGCCCGGGGCCAGCATCGAATACTCGCGGCCGGTCAAGGAGGCCGCGCGGAACTGGATGTCCCCGCCCGCGGCGTGCAGGCTCCACTGGCGGCGCACACGGTCGGTGCTCGCCAGCACCTCGTCGTTCTCCGCGAGCAGTTCGTAAACGCCGCTGAAGCGGTGCCTGCGCACGCGGTACCCGGTGCCGTCGAGGCTGAACTCCGCCTCGATCCGCCCGCGTTTCAGCACCAGCTCCGGCAGCTGCTGCCCGTCCTTGGTGACCTCGTACTGGTGGCCCAGCAGCTTGGCCCGCTTCACTTCCAGCATGCCCCGTGCACTCCCGGATTCGTGTGTACTCTCGATTCAAGAGTACACCTGAATCGAGAGTGGATTGTCATGGCAGAGCACCGTAGCGCCCGGACCACCAGCGCAGCACAACACGACCGGCTCGACCCCGCAGGCTGGGACCACGCGGAGGTCGAAGCGGCCCTGGACTGGCGGCGCATCCGGCAGGACGAGCGTCCCGCCGCCGCGAGCGGGGGCTCCGCTGTCCTGGTCGGGTCCACCGGCCCGTTCGCCACGCTCGCGGGCCGGCACGCGCTCGAGGCCGGGGGCAGCGCCACCGACGCCGTGCTGACCACCGCGTTCACGCAGATCGCGCTGTCGCTCGGGGCGTGGGTCAGCTACGCCGGGCTGTTCGGGTTGGTGCACCACGAGGCGGCGACCGGGGCCACGACCACCGTGTCCGGCGGGTTCGGCACGTTCGCCGGGGAGACCGGCCCGCTCGACATCCCGGCGCCGCCGCAGCCGAGCGGACGGACCGCGCTGGTCCCCGGGTTCGTGGCCGGCGCCCACGCGGCCCACGGCAAGTCCGGCCGGTTGCCTTGGGACCGGCTCTGGTCGCCCGCGCGTCACGTCATCGAGCGCGGGATCCCGGTGAACGCCCACCTCGAGCGGATGCTGACCATCCGCGCCGACGTGCTGACCCGCACCGACGAGGGCCGCGCCATCTTCGCCCCGGACGGTCGAGTGCCCCGCGCGGGCGAGCTCTTCTTCCAGCCACGGCTGGCGAAAACCGTTGCCGCGCTTGCCGAACAGGGTCCGGACTGGATGTACCGAGGGCCGTGGGCGGAGCACTTCGTCTCGGCCGTGCGCCGCGACGGCGGGCACGCGGCGCTCGACGACCTCGCGAACTACCGCGCACACTGCGCCGAACCGGTGTGGGGCTCCTTCGCCGGCCACGAGATCGCGGGCCTGCCCACCCCGGACACCGGCGGAGCCGAACTCCTCGCCGCGCTCGCCCGCCTAGAGGCCGCGGGCATCGGCGAACCGTCGCAGGATCCCCGTTCCCTGGCCGGATTCCTTTCGGCCCTGGACAACACGCCCCCGGGCAGCCACTCGGACTACGTGCTCGCCGTCGACCGTGAAGGCAACGTCGCCAGCCTGTGCCACAGCATCAACACCGCGATGTGGGGCACCACCGGGATTGTCGTCGACGGCATCCCGCTCCCCGACGCGGCCGCGTTTCAGCAGCCCCTGCTCGCGAGCCTCGCTCCCGGCGACCACCTGCCGATGCCGGTGGAGCCGGCCATCGCGCTTCGTGCCGGGCGGCCCGTGCTCGCCTGCAGCAGCATCGGGGTCGGACTACACCAGGCCACCCTGCTCGGGCTCCACCGCGTCCTCGCCCTCGGCCGTCCCGTCGCCGAGGCCGTCGCCGAGCCGCTGGTCCACGGCCCCGACATCATCGCCGGCGACTCGGTGACCTCCGTGGTGATCGAGCAGGAATCCCGCACCCCGAGCCACGTCGTCGACGAGCGTTTCTCTCCCGAGTGCGTCACCG
The DNA here is from genome assembly GCF_900110575.1 of Amycolatopsis saalfeldensis. Taxonomy (GTDB): domain Bacteria; phylum Actinomycetota; class Actinomycetes; order Mycobacteriales; family Pseudonocardiaceae; genus Amycolatopsis; species Amycolatopsis saalfeldensis. The sequence goes on along the minus strand of NZ_FOEF01000021.1, from coordinate 58,306 downwards.
CCGCACGGGATGCCGGATACGCGGTGACGACGCGTTCGGCCGACGATCCCGTTCTGCCCCGCGGTTTCTGGGCCGCCATCACCACCGACCCGGACACCGGCGCGCACACCGGCGCGCGGACTCCGTACGGCCAAGGCCCGGTGCGCACGACCTCGGCCTGAAAGCTGCCGGGCTCAGCCGCGCTCGGCCACGTTCGCGCGGCCGACGGCTTCCTCGCTCATCCCTTGACGCCAGTAGCCGGTGAAGCAGATCGCGCGCTTGTCGAAGCCCCGCTCGCGCACCAGGTGACGGCGGATCTGCTTCACCACACCCGCCTCGCCGGAGACCCAGGCGTACGGCACGCCGCCCGGGAGACCGGCAGTGCGGACGGCGTCCAGCAGGGCCTCACCGTGGCGTCGGCCGCGGTTGACTACCCAGTGCAGCTCGACCGCGCCACGGGTGTCGAATGCTTGGCGCTCCTCACGATCCGGGACCTCGACGTACACCACCGCGCGCGTCGAGGCCGGCAATGACTCGAGGATGGCGCCGATGGCGGGCAACGCCGTCTGGTCGCCGACCAGCAGCTGCCAGCCGGTGTCCGCCGGCACGTCGTACAGGCCGTGGGGGCCGAGGAACGCGACCGCGTCACCCACGCCGGCCCGCGCCGCCCACACCGATGCCGGGCCGCCGTCGTCCTCGTGCAGCACGAAGTCGACGTCCACCTCGCCGGTGCCGGGGCGGGCGGCGCGCACGGTGTACGTGCGCATCGGCGGCCGCACGTCGTCGGGCATCGCCAGGTAACTGCCGCGGTACCAGGACCCCACCTCGCCGTTGACCGGCGGCGGCAGGCGAGGCTCGGCTTCGCCGGGGAGCGGGAAGAAGACCTTCAGGTACCCGTCGGGCGCGACCGGTCCCGCCGAGGCGAGGCTCGGGGCGGCGAACGTGATCCTGGCCATGTGCGGAGTCAGCCGGCGGACCGCGGTGACCCGGGCGCGATGGTAATCCAAGCTCATTAGGCGAGCCTAACCTAAAACAAACCGTCCGGGCCATCCTCCTCGGCGACGCCGTCCGGGCGCCAGCGGTACTTGCGCAGGTCGACGCGCTGGCCGTCGGCGAGCACGCCCTCGCCGCGCAGGCGCTCCAGCTGCTCGTGCGCCAGGTGGGGAGCCGGGGTGCCGTTCGCGCGCAGGATCCGTTGCCACGGCAGGTCGTGGCCGTCCTCCGCGAGGACCCGGCCGACCAGCCGGGGTGAAGGCGCGCCCGAAAGCGCCGCGATGTCCCCGTAGGTAGCGACGGTCCCCGCCGGCACGTCCGCGATCACCGAGCGGATCCGCTCGTGCAGTTCGTCGTCCATGACCACGCACTCTGCCGCACCACACCGACACTCTGTCGGGCAACACCGTGCCGCACCGGCCCGCCAAGTGCGTGCCGGTGCACCACCCCGGCCGAGCGGCGTGGTTCCATCGCTGGTGTGAACGGGCGGAGAACGGCGCAGGGACAGGCGCGGCTGGTGCGCCCGCCCGTCGTCGGCGCGCCGTCGTTCACCTGGGACGCGGGCGCCCGGCGAGTCCTCGCGGCGCCCGCCGGTTTCGTGCGGGTGCTCGGCGGGCCGGGCACCGGGAAGACCTCGCTGCTCGCCTCCGCGGCGGCGCGGCGGATCGCCGACGGCGCGGACCCGGAGAGCGTGCTCGTGCTGACCACCTCACGCAAGGCCGCGGACACGGTGCGTGCCGACATCACCCGGCGGCTCACCGCCGACCCCGACCAGGCGTCGCCGTTGCCGCGCACGGTGAGTGAACCGCTGGTGCGCACTGTGCACTCGTACGCGTTCTCATTGCTGCGCCTGGAGGCGCGCGCCGAAGAGCTGCCCGCGCCCCGCCTGCTGGCCGGTGCCGAGCAGGACGTCGTCGTGCGCGAGCTGCTCGAGGGCGACCTGGAGTCGGGCGCGCTCGATTGGCCCGAGCAGCTGCGCCCGGCGCTGGTGGTGCCCGGGTTCGCCGAGGAGCTGCGTGACCTGCTGATGCGCGCGGCCGAGCGCGGCCTCGGCCCCGGGGACCTCGAAGAGCTGGGGCACCGCAAGGACCGTGAGGAGTGGGTGGCCGCCGGGCGGTTCTGGGCGCAGTACGAGGAGGTCACGCAGCTGCAAGGCGCGGGCGGCAACGCGCTCGGCGTCCGCGGCGCGCCGGCCCTCGACGCGGCCGAGCTGGTCACGTCCGCGCTGCTCGCGCTGGAGGACGACGACGAGCTGCGCGACCGTGAGCGCGCCCGCGTGCGGCACCTTTTCATCGACGACGCGCACCACCTCGACCCGCTGCAGACCCAGCTGATCCGGCTGATCGGGCACACCGCGGCCGAGTTCGTGGTGGCCGGGGACCCGGACCAGTCCGTGTTCTCCTTCCGCGGCGCCGACCCGAGCCTGTTCGCCGACGCGGACACCGACGGCGACTGCACGGTCATGCTGACGACCTCGCACCGGCTCGCCCCGACCGTGCGCGAGGCCGTGACGCGGCTCGGCGCCACGCTGCCCGGCGCGTCTCAGCATCGGAAACTCGTTACACCGCAAGGAAAGCGCGGCGGCAAGGTGCGCGTGCGACTGATGCCGACACCGGCCGCGGAGGCCAGCTGGATCGCCGACCAGCTTCGCCGCGCCCACCTCGTCGACGGGGTGCCGTGGACCGAGATGGCCGTGCTGGTGCGCTCGCCCGCGCGGACTTTCCTGGTGCTGCAACGAGCCCTGCGAGCCGCGGGGGTGCCGATCGGCTCGGCGACCGAGGAGCTGCCGCTGGCCCGGCACTCCGCCGTCCGCCCGTTGCTCGCCGTGCTGCGGATCGCCGCCGAGCCGGAGCTGCTGGACGTGGACCTCGCCGAAATGCTGCTCTCGTCGGCGCTCGGCGGCGCGGACCCGCTGGCGCTGCGGCGGCTGCGACGCGGCCTGCGCCGGCTGGAGCTGGCCGGCGGCGGGCAGCGCTCCAGTGACGAACTGCTCGTGGAAGCCCTGCGCGGCGGCGACATCCTGGCCGGGCTCGCCGATGCGGAAGCCCTGCCCGTGCGCCGCGTCGGCTCGCTGCTGAGCGTCACGAACCAAGCGGTGCAACGCGGCGACGGCGTCGAGCAGGTGCTGTGGGAGCTGTGGCAGGCCAGCGGGCTGCAGGAGCGGCTGCTTCGGATGGTCGAGCGCGGCGGTTCGCTGGGCGCGCAGGCCGACCGCGACCTCGACGCCGTGGTCGCGCTGTTCGACTCGGCCGGTCGTTATGTCGACCGGCTGCCGCGTGCGAGCGTCGCGGCGTTCGCCGACTACCTGTCCTCGCAGAACATCGCGGGTGACACCCTCGCGCCCGCCGCGATCCCGGGTGACGGTGTCTCGCTGCTCACCGCGCACGCCTCGGCCGGTCGCGAATGGACAGTGGTCGCCGTCGCCGGCGTGCAGGAGGGCGCGTGGCCGGACCTGCGGTTGCGGGGTTCGCTGCTGGGCGTGGAACGGCTCGTCGACCTGCTGTCCGGAGTGGACGACAACGACAAGGTCTCCGCCATCGCGCCGATCCTCGCCGAGGAGCGGCGGCTGTTCTACCTGGCCGCCAGCCGCGCGCGCCGGACGCTGCTGGTCACCGCCGTCGCGGGGGAGGACGAGCAGCCCTCGCGCTTCCTCGACGACCTGGAGGAGAACGGCGCCGACGACGGCGCGCTCGATTCCCGGATGAAGCCGGCCGGCCGGTCGCTGGTGCTGGCCGAGCTGGTCGGCGAGCTGCGCGAGGTGGTCTGCGACGACAAGTCCGAGCCCTCGCGCCGGGCCCGCGCGGCGAAACAGCTGGCGCGGCTGGCGAACGCCGGGGTGCCCGGCGCGCACCCGAGCACCTGGTACGGCCTGCTGCCGCCGTCCACCGACCGGCCGGTGCACGGGCCCGGCGACCTGATGCGGATCTCACCGTCCACTGTGGAGATCCTGGTCAAATGCCCGTTGCGCTGGCTGATCGAGCGGCACGGCGGCAGCGACCCGGCGCAGCTCGCCGCCGTCACGGGCACGCTGGTGCACGGCCTCGCGCAGGCCGTCGCGGGCGGCAGCACCGACGACCAGATCCAGGCGGCGCTCGACGACGCGTGGGTGCGCGTGGACGCCGGGGCCCCGTGGTTCTCCCGTCGCGAGCGCGGCCGGGTGGAGAAGATGCTGCGCAACTTCGTCACCTGGCTGGAAACCAGCCGCCGGGAGCTGATCGAGGCCGGGGTCGAGCAGGACATCGAGGTCGAGCTGCCGATGGGCGACGACGAGGTGCGGGTGCTGCTGCGCGGGCGCGTCGACCGGGTCGAGCTCGACAAGGACGGCCGGCCGGTGATCGTCGACATCAAGACCGGCAAGGTGCCCGTGTCCGCCGCCGACGCCGAGCAGCACCCGCAGCTCGCGGCGTATCAGCTGGCTGTGCTGCTCGGCGCGATCGAGGGCAAGAACACGCCGGGAGGCGCGCGGCTGGTGTACGTCGCGAAGTCCAACAAGCAGACCGGCTCGACCCAGCGCGACCAGCTGCCGCTCGACGAAGACGGCGGCAAGCAGTGGCTCGAGCTGGTGCGCTCGGCGGCGAACGCCGCGGCCGGGCCGGACTACCAGGCCAGCGAGAACCCGGACTGCGACCGCTGCCCGGCGCGCGGCTGCTGCCCGCTGCGCCCGGAGGGCCGGCAGGTGACCGGACCGTGAGCCCGTTGAGCCCGCTGCTGATCGCGAACCCGGTGGAGCCGGCGGAGATCGCCGACGCGCTGGGGCTGCACCGTCCGACGCCGGAGCAGGCGACGGTGATCGCGTCGCCGGTCGAGCCGTCGCTGGTGGTCGCGGGCGCCGGCGCGGGCAAGACCGAGACGATGGCCGCACGGGTGGTCTGGCTGGTGACCAACGGGATCGTCAGCCCGGAACGCGTGCTGGGCCTGACGTTCACGCGCAAGGCCGCACGGCAGCTCGGTGAACGCGTGCGGGCGCGGCTGCGGCGGCTGGCCGGATCGGGGCTGCTGGAGCGGCTCGACCCGACGGGCGGGCTGCGCGCCACCGTCGTCGCCGGTGAGCCGACGGTGCTGACCTACCACGCGTACGCGGGCCGCCTGCTGAGCGAGCACGGGCTGCGGCTGCCGGTGCAGCCCGGCGTGCGGCTGCTTTCGGAGACGTCCTCGTGGCAGCTGGCGCACCGCGTGGTGTCCACATGGGACAATGACCTGGAGACCGACCGGGTGCCGTCCTCGGTCACCGCGCAGCTGCTCGCGCTGGCCGGGGAATTGGGCGAGCACCTGGTGTCCACCGAGCGGCTGGGCGAGTACACGTCGTGGCTGTGCGAGGTGATCGAGAACGCGCCGCGCGCGAAGGGGCAGCGGGCGTCGCTGCCGGTGAAGCTCATGGAAGTGATGGCGGCGCAACGGTTCCGGCTCGAATTGCTGCCACTCGTCGAGGCGTACCACCGGCGTAAACGGGCCGAGGGCGCGCTCGACTTCGCCGACCAGATGTCGCTGGCGGCGCAGCTCGCCGACCACTACCCGGCGGTGGTGACCGGCGAGCGGGAGCGGTACGGCGCCGTGCTGCTCGACGAGTACCAGGACACCGGCCACGCGCAGCGCGTGCTGCTGCGCTCGCTGTTCGGCGGCGGCGGGCACCGGCCGATGCCGGTCACCGCGGTCGGCGACCCGGCCCAGGCGATCTACGGCTGGCGTGGCGCGAGCGCGGCCAACCTGCCGCGGTTCACCACCGACTTCCCGCGGCACAGCGGGGAAAGATTGGAGCCCGCACACGAATTCGGGCTGCTGACCAGCTTCCGGAACCCGCCCGAGATCCTGGAGCTGGCCAACGCCGTGGCCGAGCCGCTGCGGGCACGCGGGCTGGGCGTCGAGCGGCTGCGGGCGCGAGAAGGCGCCGGGCCGGCGGACATCGCCGTCTCACTGCAGCCGGACGTGCGCGCCGAACGCGAGTGGGTCGCGGACGCGCTGGCTCGCCGCTGGTTCGCGGAGAAAGAGGAGTCCGGCAAGCCGCCGACCGCCGCGGTGCTGGTGCGCCGTCGTGCGGACATGGCGCCGATCGCGAGCGAGCTGCGAATGCGCGGGCTGCCCGTGGAGGTCGTCGGCCTCGGCGGGCTGCTGGACGAGCCCGAGGTCGCCGACCTGGTCAGCACGCTGCGGGTGCTGGCCGACCCGCTCGCGGGCAGCGCGGCCGCGCGGCTGCTGACCGGCGCTCGCTGGCGGCTCGCGGCGGCGGACCTGGCGGCGTTGTGGCGTCGGGCCAACGAACTTTCCTCGCCGGCACCGTCCGGTGGCGCCGGCGAAGAGCCGACGCTGGTCATGGAACGCGCCGAACAGGCGGGTCTGATCGACGCCGTGGACGAACCGGGCTCACCCGAGCGTTACTCCGAGGACGGCTACCGGCGGATCCGGCGCGTCGGCGCCGAGCTGGCGGCGTTGCGGCGGCGGCTGGACCAGTCGCTGCCCGAGCTGGTGGCCGACGTCGAGCGGACGCTGCTGCTGGACGTCGAGTCACTGGCGCGGCCGGGCTCGGCGGGGCGGGCGCACCTGGACGCGTTCGCCGAGGTGGTCACCGACTACGCCGAGACGGCGCCGACCGCCACATTGTTGTCCTTTGTGGACTACCTGAACACGGCCGCGCACGCGGAGGACGGCCTGACGCCCGGCGAGGTCGAGGTGGTGCCGGACCGCGTGCAGGTGCTCACCGTCCACTCGGCGAAGGGGCTGGAGTGGGAGGTCGTCGCCGTTCCGCACCTGGTGGCCGACGTGTTCCCGAGCAAACGGCGCTCGTCCTCGTGGCTGCGCACATCCACGGCGCTGCCCGCGATTCTGCGCGGCGACTCGGCGGACCTGCCGGAGCTGCGCGTCTCCGAAGGCTTTGACCGCAAGGAAGTCCAGGAAGCGCTGGAGCTGCACGAGGAGGGCTTCGCCGAACGGGAAGCCGACGAGGAGCGGCGGCTCTGCTACGTGGCGCTCACTCGCTCCGAGCGCGCGCTGATCGTTTCCGGGCATTGGTGGAACGAGAGCAGCACGCGGCCCAAGGGGCCTTCGGTGTTCCTGACCGACATCGCGGAGGTGCTGCGCGCTTCGGACCCGCCGATCGGCTCGCTCGCGTCGTGGGCCGAAGAACCGGCTGCGGACGACGAGAACCCGCTGGTCGCGGACTCCCGGACCGGCCGCTGGCCGCTCGACCCGCTGGGCGACCGGCGGACCGGGGTGTCGACGGGGGTGGAGCTGGTCTTCGCGGAGATGGCCGCCGCGCCGCCGGAGCCGGACCCGGCAACTCCGGTCGCGCCGGTCGAAACGCCGGTCGAGACGGCCGCCGCGGACTCGGACGAAGAATGGCCACTGCCGCCGGAGCCGGAGGAGTTCTCCGAGGAAGAACCGTTCGAAGAGTCCGAAGAGGACCCTTCCGACGAGGTCGACCCGGAGGACCCGGACGGCTGGGCGTCGGACACCGACGTCCTGCTTGCCGAGCGCGCCCGGGCTCGGGCCACTGTGGACCGCGTGGTGCTGCCGTCGCAGCTGTCGGTGAGCCAGCTGGTGGAGCTGGCGGCCGACGCGGACGCGCTCGCGCAACGCCTGCGTCGCCCGCTTCCGTTGCCGCCCAACAGTTTCGCTCGCCGCGGCACGGCCTTCCACGGCTGGCTGGAGCAGCGCTTCTCCGGCGACCGCCTGCTGGAGATCGACGACCTGCCCGGCGCCGCCGACTTCGGCGAGGCCCCGGACAGCGACTTCGAGGAACTGCAAGAAGCCTTCGAACGCAGCGAATGGGCCGAGCGCGTCCCGCTGGCCGTCGAGATCCCGTTCTCGGCCGATGTCGAAGGCATCACCGTCCGCGGCCGGATGGACGCCGTGTACGCCGACGCCGACGGCGGCTGGACCGTGGTGGACTGGAAGACCGGCGGGGTGCCGTCCGCCGAGCGGCTGCCCGCGCTCGCCGTGCAGCTGGCCGCGTACCGGCTCGCGTGGGCGGCGCTCAAGGGCGTGCCGGTCGAACGCGTGCGCGCGGCCTTCCACTACGTCCGCCCCGGCCACACGCTGCGCCCGGCGGACCTGCTGGACGCCGAAGGCCTGCGTGACCTGCTGCGGAACGTGCCCTCGGAGTAGCCCCGGAGGACTTATCCTGGCTGCGTGATCAATGGTGCGCACGTCATCGTTTACAGCCGTGACGCGGAAGCGGACCGGGCCTTCTTCCGGGAGGTGCTGGACTTCCCGCACGTGGACGCGGGCGGCGGCTGGCTGATCTTCAAGCTCCCACCGGCCGAGGTCGCCGTGCATCCCACGGAGGGCCCGGATGCGCAGGAGCTTTACCTGATGTGTGACGACGTCGACGCGACCGTGGCGGACCTGGCCGCGAAGGGCGTCGAGTTCACGGAGCCGGTCACGGACGCGCGCTGGGGACGGCTGACCAGGCTTCGTCTGCCGGGCGGCGGCGAAGTGGGGCTGTACGAACCCCGCCACGAGCGAGCCACCGAGCTGTAAGGCTCAGCCGCGGTCGCGGACCGTCAAGGCCCACCGGACCAGCGGCCACTGCACCGGCAGCCGCAGCCAGGCGATGGCGCGGTCACGGGCCGGGCGGCCGTGGCGCTGGGAGTCGAGCGCCATCTTGACGTTGCCCGGGAACACGCCGACGAACAGCAGCGCCGCCGCCAGCCCGCCGAGACGCCGGGTGCGCGGCATCACGATGCCCGCCGCCACGCCCAGCTCGGCGACCCCCGAGCCGTACGTCCAGGCACGGCGCGTGCCGGGCAGCTCCTTCGGGATCAGCGCGTCGAACGGCTTCGGGCGAAGGAAGTGCAGGGCGCCGGACGTCGCGAGCAGGCCGGCGAGGAGGTAGGCGGGCCGTTGCGAACCGCGGGAATCGGGCATGCCCTCACCCTGCCACAGCGACGGGTGTGCGGCGGGTGACCTTGGGCTAGGCTCCCCGACGTGAGTGACGCCGAACACCCGCGGGGAGCCGGTGCATGAAGGCCCTCAAACGGCTACCGCTGAACGTCCGGCTGAACGACCGCCCCGATCACGAGCTCGTCGGCGTGATCCGGATGCCGGAACTGACCGTCAGCCCGATGCGCTCGATCGTCAAGCGGGTCATCGGCGCGCTGCTCGCGCTGCTGGCGACGGTGCTGATCGTGTACGCCGACCGCGGCGGCTACCGCGACGTCAACGGGGACGGCGTTTCGTTCCTGGACGCCATCTACTACTCCACCGTCTCGCTTTCGACCACCGGCTACGGCGACATCGCGCCGGCCTCGGCGACGGCGCGGCTGGTCAACATCGTGGTCATCACCCCGCTGCGGGTGCTGTTCCTCATCGTCCTCGTCGGCACCACGCTGGAAGTGCTCACCGAGCGCTCCCGGCAGGCATTCAAGATCCAGAAGTGGAGGACGAAGGTGCGCGACCACACCGTCGTCGTCGGGTTCGGCACCAAGGGCCGGTCGGCCGTCAACGCGCTGCTCGGCGACGAGGAGGTCCAGCCGAGCCGGATCGTGGTGGTCGACACCGACCAGCAGGCGCTGGACGCGGCGAGCGCGCTCGGCCTGGTCACCGTGCACGGCTCCGCGACCCGCGCGGACGTGCTGCGGGTGGCGGGCGTGCAGCACGCGCGGGCCGTGGTCGTCGCGCCGAACCGTGACGACACCGCCGTGCTGGTCACGCTGACCGCGCGTGAGCTGGCGCCGAAGTCGCACATCGTGGCGTCGGTGCGGGAGGCGGAGAACGTCCACCTGCTCAAGCAGTCCGGGGCCAGCCAGGTGGTGGTGTCCAGCGAGACCGCGGGACGGCTGCTCGGCCTGGCCACGTCCACCCCGCTGGTGGTCGACATGGTCGAAGACCTGCTGACGCCGGAGTCGGGCCTGGCCATCGCGGAACGCGCGGTGGAGCCGTCCGAGGAGGGCGGCTCCCCGCGGCACCTGCCGGACATCGTGCTGGGCGTGGTCCGCGATGGCGTGCTCTACCGCGTGGACGCCCCGCAGTCCGACGCCATCGAGCCCGGCGACAGGCTGCTGTACGTCAAGAAGGTCACCCAGGTCGACAAGGTGGAACGCTAAGGTCCCGCAGGCCGGCGCGGGGGTCACCCGGGGCAGGCGTCACCTTCACTGGGTTTTGCCAGTGCTATCTGGAACCATGGCGTGGTGCTGTCTTCCGACCCGGCGAGAAAGACCTCCCTGCAGCGCTGGCTGCAGGTGGGCATCCCCACGGCCGCCGGTGTGCTTGTCGTCGTGCTGGCCTGGTTCGCCGGGCCCGGCCTCTTCGGCATCACCGTGAACGACGGGGGAGTGCCCACGCCGGCGGAGGTCACCAAGCCGGCGGCCTGCACGGCCGCGAACCCGGTGGAGACGGTCAAGTTCACCCTCGGTGGCAAGCCGCGCGAGGGCACGCTGAACGCCTGCGGTCACGCCCAGGGCGACCACGTCGAGGTCGGCGTCCCCTCGGACGCCCCGGCGAGCGGCCCCATCACCCTCCGCGCGTCCGACACCTCGGCCGGTTCGCAGGACTTGCGCGGCCCGATCGCGTTGGTGCTGCTGGTCTTCGCCTGCTTCGCGGGCGGGATGTACGCGTTCCTGGTGATCAAGGGGCCCGGCCGGCTGGCCCTGCTCAGCTGACGTCGGAGGCCGGGGCCGCGAAGGTGTTGCAGTCCGCGATCCGGTTGCTGCGCGCGCCGGCCCGCCACCACTGCGCGTAGTGGGCGTTGGTGCCGTGGTCGTGGCTGTGCGAGGTGTTGTCGCCGCGGGTTTCCTGGTCGTTCCAGGCCTTGTTGTACATGTCGCGGGTGACGGTGCCGCCCTGGTCGACGTGCGCGCCGAGGAACATGCCCGAGAAGCACTGGGCCTGCAGCTCCTTGCGGCGCGACATGTCCAGGCCGTCCGGGCTGTTCTGGCCGGCCGCGTAGATCTTCTGCCACGCGGCGTCCATGATCCCGGCGACCTCTTGCACGTGGTGGCCGTACTCGTGCGCGAACAGGGCCAGGTACACGCCCGGGTTGTTGCCGTACTGGTCGGTCTGCAGGCCCTTGAACGGCACGTACAGGTTGTTCTCGCAGTAGTACGCGGCCGTCGCGATGCCGACCTGGATGGTGCCGCATTCGGTCTCGAAGCTCGGCCCGGTCGGGAAGTGCAGCGCGGGCGAGGTGAACGGCAGGTTGTAGGCCTGGAGGAACGGGCCCCACGCGGCGTCCAGGCACTTGCTGGCCGCGGTGAAAAACGCCTCGGCGCCGTCCTGCGTGCTCACCCACGGCGGCAGGTTGCAGACGCGGTTCTGCAGCCCGGCGTTCGGGTCCTGGAGGATCGGGTGGTCGGCGAGCTTGAGGATCTTCTGCGGGCCGGTCGAGCTGGGCGCGCTGCTGGGCGCGTCCGAAGTCGACGGCTCCGACGACGGGGTCGACGAGCCGTTGTTCGGCGGCAGCTCGAACGGGCTGCTCGGCACGGGCGTCGGGGTGTTCTGGTAGCCGGCGTTGGTGACGTCGGAGCCGGACCCGTTCAGCGAGACGATCCCGACCACGCCCAGCACCAGCACGGCCACCGCGCCGAGGCAGAGCCCGACGATCAGGCCGGTCGAGCGCCGCTTCGGCGGCGGGAAGTCGTGCTGCTGCTGACCCCACGGCGCCTGCGGCGGCGGGCCCTGGTTGTACGGGCCGGGCTGCCCCTGCGGAGCGCCCTGATACTGCTGGCCCGGGTACTGCTGACCGGGGTACTGCTGCTGGCCGGGGTACTGCTGGCCCTGGTAGGGCGGCTGGCCCGGCGGCCCCTGAGGCGGCTGGACCGGCCCACGGCCCGGTACCGGGGGCGGTTGAACGGTCCCGCGTGGCGGCACTGGGCCGTAGGGCGGTTGCGTCATCAGGGCAGTCCCGGTGGGTCTCGGCGGGAAGCCGGGCGGCCCCCGGCTTCCGTTCAGCATATCGGGGGAACGGGCCGCTTCCCCAGCACTTGCCGAGACTGGTCACCCGTCCCGGTCGTCACCCCAGGTCTGGCCGGGTTTGGGGGGCTCTGGAAGAGTGAGCGGGGAGTTGATGACGGGTCGTGAGGACTAGGGGTTTCGATGACAGACACACCCGGCTCGCCCGGGCCCGGTGCGGACGACGAAACGCCCACCCCGAGCCAGGGCTTCCCGAGGCCCGAAGTTCCCCCCGCGACCGCCCCGGCCGAAGCCGGCGGGCCTGCCCCGGTCACGCCGCAGCAGGGCACGGCGGGCGACGGCTCCGGCCCGGCGCCGCAGGTGACGCCCGGCAGCGCGACCTCGCCGTCCGGCGCGACCGCTGAGTCCGCGTCCGGCGCGAGCACTGAGGCGGCGGCTTCCGGCGCGAGCACCGAGACCGGCGACGACGCCAAGACTCCGCCTTCGGGTCTCCCGCAGCAGGCGCCGCCGTCCGGGAGCACCCCGGTGCCGCCGCAGGCCCCGCCGTCGTTCGGCGCCCAGAGCAGCGCGCCCGGTCAGCCGAGCGGGCAATGGCAGTCACCCGGCCAGCAGTCGATGCCGCACTACCCCGGTGGCGCGTACGGCCGGCCCGGCGGTGGCTGGAACCCGCAAGGACTCGGCAAACCCGGCGTGATCGCGTTGCGCCCGCTCAACATCGGCGACATCCTCGACGGCTCCATCACCGCCATCCGCCGCTACCCGTTGCTGGTGCTGGGGGTTTCGGCGGTCGTCGCGGTGGTCGTGGCGGCGCTGAACCTGCTGATCTCGCTGACGCTGCTGCCGGACGTCACGCGGGTGAGCACCCTCGGCCCCGGCGCGACCCAGCAGGAGCAGCTCGACGCGGTGTACAACCTGCTCGGCAGCACCCTGCTCACGCTGATCCCGGCGTTGATCATCACGATCCTCGGCCAGACGTTCCTCACCGGCTTCCTGACCGTGGTGATGGGCAAGGCCGTGCTCGGCCGTCCGGTCGACTTCCGCACGGCGATGCGCGAGGCCGGCCCGCGGCTGCTGCCGCTGCTGGCCCTGACCCTGCTGTACACGCTGGCCACCATGGTCGCCGCGATCTTCTGCCTGCTGCCGGCGGTGATCCCGTACGTGTTCTGGGCGCTGGCCGGTCCGGCGCTGGTGCTGGAGCGCGGCACGATCCGCCAGGCGTTCGGGCGCTCGCGCCGGCTGGTGTCGGGCTCGTTCTGGCGGGTGCTCGGCATCCTGCTGCTGGCGGCCCTGATCGGCTGGCTGATCACCTCGATCATCAGCGTGCCGTTCAGCCTCGGCTCGGGCGCGTTCTCCGGGCTGTTCGACCCGCAGGCCGGGGTGCCGAAGCAGAGCACCGGCGGCCTGGTGCTGCAGTCGGTGGGCACGGTGATCGCGTCGACGATCGTCACGCCGTTCACCGCGCTGGTCACCGTGGTGCTCTACATCGACCAGCGGATGCGGCGCGAGGGCATGGACATCGAGCTGGCGCGGGCCGCGGGCATCAACCCGCAGGCGCCGCCGCAGCAGGCGTGGTGACGTTCCGGCTCACCGACGTCCCGGTCGACATCGACCGGGACCCCGCCCGCGCGCAAGCGGCCCAGGAGCTGACCGATCCCGGCTACCGGGCCGCCGAGCCGAGCCTGCTGGAACGGCTGACCCACTGGCTCGGCCAGCTGTTCGGCAGGCTGCTCGACGCGTTGTCCGGCGTGCCCGGCGGTCCGCTGGGCGTGCTGCTGGTCGTCGCGCTGCTGATCGTGCTGGTCGTGGTGGTACGGCTGCGCGTCGGCAAGGTCGGCCGCGCCGGGCAGGCGGCCAAGCAGGTCTTCGCGGGGCGGCGCCGTTCTGCCGACGAGTACCGCCGGGCCGCCGAAGAGGCCGCGGCGCGCGGAGAATTCGCTGACGCCGTGCGGGAACGCTTCCGTGCGCTCGTCCGCGGCCTGGAGGAACGCGCGCTGCTCGACAGCCGCTCCGGCCGGACTGCCGACGAGGCCGCCGCCGAAGCGGGCGCGTTACTGCCGAACCTGGCCGCGGACCTCACCGCCGGCGCCCGGCTGTTCGACGACGTGCACTACGGCGGCCGCCCCGGCACCGAGGACGGCTACCGCGCGCTGACCGAGCTGGACAGTCGCGTCCGCCGCGAACGGCCGGTTCTGGTGGGCGCGTGAGCACCTCTGTATCGCCCGATCTGCGCCGGATTTGGCGCGGTGTCAGGATTCCGCTCGCCTTGCTGTTGCTGATCGTGCTGACCGGCCTGGTGCTGGTGCTCAGCCGCGGCGATCAGACGAGCGGCCAGCTGGAGCCCGGGTCCTACGAGCCGGGCGGCAGCCGCGCGCTCGCCCAGCTGCTCGGCCGACAGGGCGTGGACGTCCATCCGGCGCACACCATCGACGAGGCGCTGCAGCAGGCCGACGGCGGCACCCTGCTGGTCACCGCGCCGGATTTGGTGCCGGGTAACGGACTTGCCGAGTTGCGTCGCCGGGTCGCGCACCTCGTGCTGATCGCGCCGGGGCCGGAGGCGTTGCGCGCGGTGCTGCCCACCGTCACCGCCGCGGGGAGTGGGGACGTGCGGACACTGGAGCCGGACTGCACGGTCGGCTCGGCCGTCGCCGCGGGCTCGGCTTCACTCGGCGGCACGCGTTACCGCACCACGGACCCGTCCGCGCGGTCCTGCTACCGCGACGGCGAAGACCCGACGTTCGTGCAGTTCGCCGACCGGACGGGCACCGTCACCGTGCTGGGCACGTCCGCGCCGTTGACCAACGAGCGGCTCGCCGACGAGGGCGACGCGGCGCTCGCCATGCGCGTGCTGGGCGACCACGGCCGGCTCGTCTGGTACCTGCCCTCGCCCACGGATCCCGCGCTGGCAGGCAGCCAGAAGCCGTTTTTCGACCTCATCCCGGCGGGCTGGCGCTACGGCGCGCTGATGGCCGGGATCGCCGTGGTGCTGCTGGCTTTGTGGCGGGCGAGGCGGCTGGGGCCGGTGGTGCGCGAGCCGTTGCCGATCGTCGTGCGCGCGGCGGAGACGGCCGAGGGCCGCGCGCGGCTGTACCGGCGGGGCGGCGCGACCGGGCACGCCGCGGAGACGTTGCGGGAGGCCGCCCGCGCCCGGCTGCGGTCGAGGCTCGGCCTGCCGGGTGACGCCGATCCGGCGTCGCTGGTGGAGACGGTGAGCACGCGCACCGGACGCGCGCCGGCCGAGATCGGCGCGGTGCTGTACGGCCCGCCGACGGGCGCCGAGGCCGAATTGGTGCGGCTGGCGGACGAACTGGACAGGGTGGAACGAGAGGTGGAGCGGTCTTGAGTACCGAACAGACGCAGGCGCCGGTCGACGCGCGGGCGGCGCTGATCTCCCTGCGCGCCGAGGTCGGCAAGGCCGTGGTGGGCAACGACGCGGCCGTCACCGGGCTCATCCTGGCGCTGCTCTGCCGGGGGCACGTGCTGCTCGAAGGCGTGCCCGGGGTGGCGAAAACGTTGCTGGTACGGGCTTTGGCGGCGTCGCTGGACCTGAAGACCACCCGCGTGCAGTTCACCCCGGACCTGATGCCGGGCGACGTCACCGGGTCCATTGTGTACGACGCGCACAGCGGCGAGTTCTCCTTCCGCGAGGGCCCGGTGTTCACCAACCTGCTGCTGGCCGACGAGATCAACCGGACCCCGCCGAAAACCCAGTCCTCGCTGCTGGAGGCGATGGAGGAGCGGCAGGTCTCGATCGACGGCCGCTCGCACCCGCTGCCGGACCCGTTCGTGGTGGTGGCGACGCAGAACCCGGTGGAGTACGAGGGCACCTACCCGCTGCCCGAGGCGCAGCTGGACCGGTTCCTGCTCAAGCTGACCATGCCCGCGCCCTCGCGGGAGGACGAGATCGGCATCCTGTGGCGGCACGCGCAGGGATTCGACCCGCGTGACCTCGCGGCCGCGGGCCTCCGTCCGGTGGCCGGCGCGGCGCATCTGACGGCCGCGCGCCAGGCGGTGGCGCGGGTGACCGTCGGGCCCGAGGTGATCGGCTACGTCGTGGACCTGTGCCGCGCGACGCGTGAGCTGCCTTCGGTGCAGCTGGGCGTTTCCCCGCGTGGCGCAACGGCTTTGCTCGCCGTGACCCGGGCGTGGGCCTGGCTGGCCGGGCGCGACTACGCGACCCCGGACGACGTCAAGGCGCTCGCCCGTCCGGCGCTGCGGCACCGGCTGGGCGTGCGGCCGGAGGCCGAGCTGGAAGGCGTGACCGCGGACGGCGTCCTCGACCGGGTGCTGGCCTCCGTGCCGGTGCCGCGCTGAGCCGATGGCGCTGACCGGGCGGCTCGGGCTGCTGGCCCTGCTGGGCGCGCTGGTGGTCGGGCTGCTGGCGCCGTCCGGCACCGGCGTGGCGGCCGTGCTCCTGGCGCTGCTGGTGCTGGTGGTGGCCGACCTGGTGCTCGCGGGCAGCGTGCGCGCGCTGCGGTTTTCGCGCGCTGGAACGACTTCCGTGCGGCTGGGCGAACCGGCCGAGGTGACGCTGACCGTCACCAATCCCGGGCGGCGCGCGGTGCGCGGGTGGCTGCGTGACGCGTGGCCGCCGAGCGCCGCGGCCGACGACCGGCACCGGATCGCTGTCCCATCGGGGGAGCGGCGCGCGTTCACCACGCGCCTGCTGCCGACGCGGCGCGGCGACCGGCCCGCGGTCCGCGTGACCGTGCGCGCGGTGGGGCCCTTGGGTTTGGCGGCCCGGCAGGGCTCGCACGAGGTGCCGTGGTCGGTGCGGGTGCTGCCGCCGTTCCACAGCCGCAAGCACCTGCCGTCGCGGCTCGCGCGGCTGCAGCAGCTCGACGGGCGCAACGCGGTGATGATCCGCGGCCAGGGCACGGAATTCGACTCGCTGCGCGAATACGTGATCGGCGACGACGTGCGCTCGATCGACTGGCGCGCCTCGGCCCGCGCGGCCGACGTGATGGTGCGGACCTGGCGCCCGGAGCGCGACCGGCACCTGGTGCTGGTCCTCGACACCGGCCGCGTCTCGGCCGGCCGCGTCGGCGACGCCCCACGACTCGACGCGGCGATGGACGCGGCGCTGCTGCTGGCCGCGCTGGCTTCCCGCGCGGGCGACCGAGTGGACCTGCTGGCGTACGACCGTCGCCTGCGCGCCGCGGTGCAGGGCTCTTCGGCGACCACACTGCTGCCTTCGCTGGTGAACGCGATGGCGCCGTTGGAGCCGTCGCTGGTCGAGACGGACGCGCGCGGCATGGTCGCGGAGGTCCTGCGCCGCACCCGTCGCCGGGCTCTCGTCGTGCTGCTGACGGGTCTCGACCCGGCGCCGTTGGAGGAGGGTTTGTTCCCGGTGCTGGGCTCGCTGACTTCACGGCACGAGGTGATCGTCGCGTCGGTGGCGGACCCGCGCGTCGCCGAGATGGCCCGTGGCCGCGGCGACGCCGAAGCGGTGTTCGACGCTGCCGCGGCGGAGCGGGCGATGGCCGAGCGTGCGTCCGCGGTGGCTCGGCTCGGGCAGCGTGGGGTGGCGGTGGTGGATGCTGTGCCGGAGGAGCTGCCCCCGGCCTTGGCCGACCGTTACCTGGCCCTCAAAGCCGCCGGACGGTTGTAGGTCAACCGGCTTCGGGCAGGGCGTCGTGATGGTGTGGTTGCGGCGACGCCGCGGCGGTGGAGCGCGTGATGGTTGTGTGCGTTTGGGGTGGCTGGGCTCGGGCGGCGTGGAGTGGCTGTGCCGGAGGAGCTGCCCCGGGCGTGGCCGATCGTTACTTAGTCCTCAAGCCGGTCGGGCAGGGCGTGGTCGTGGCGACGCCACCGCGGTGGAGCGGGCGATGGTTGTGTGCGTCTGCGGTGGCTCGGTTCGGTCGTCGCGGGGTGGCCGTGCCGGAGGAGCTGCCTCCAGCCTTGGCCGACCGTTACCTGGCCCTCAAAGCCGCCGGACGCCTTTAGCCGGCTTCGGGCAGGGCGTCGCCGGTGTGTTGGGTGTCCAGGTCGCCGACCTCGCCTTCGTGGGCGGCGCGGCGGCCGAGGGTGAAGACGTAGGTCAGGAAAAGCAGTTCCACCGCCGCGCCGATGCCGATGCGCAGCCAGGTCGGCCAGCCCGAGGGCGTCACGAAGGCCTCGATCACGCCCGAGACCAGCAGCACGCACGCCAGCCCCAGCGCGATGACCACCACGGAACGGCCCTGTTCGGCCAGTGCGGCGCTGCGGGAGCGGCGGCCGGGGTCGATCACCGTCCAGCCGAGTTTCAGGCCGGTGCCCGCGGCGATGAACACGGCCGTCAGCTCCAGCAGGCCGTGCGGCAGGAGCAGGCCGAGCAGCACGTCGCCGCGGCCGGCGGAGGACATCAGGCCGATGGCGACGCCCGCGTTCAGCGAGTTCAGCCACAGCGCGCTGATCACCGGCAGGCCGAGCGCGACGCCGAGGAACAGGCAGGTCGCGGCCACCCAGGCGTTGTTCGTCCACACCTTCGCCGCGAACGAGGCCGCCGGCCCGGTCGAGTAGTACGTCTCGTACTGGCCGCCGGGCGCGGTCATCGCCTTGACCTCGTCCGGGGAGATCAGCGACGCGCGGACCTGCGGGTCGCCCGCGATCCACACGCCGAGCACCGCCATCAGCGCCACCGAAGCCAGCGCGGCGGGAATCCACCAGCGCCGGCTCAGGTAAACCGCGGCGGGGAACCGGCGGGTGAAGAACAGCGCCACCTCGCGCCACGCCGGGCTGTGCGAGCCCGTGACCGCCGAGCGCGCCCGCGCCACCAGCGCGGACAGGCGCGCGAGCAGGGCCGGGTCCGGCGCCGTCGAGCGGATGATTGACAGGTGCGTGGCCGTGCGCTGATACAGCGTCACCAGCTCGTCCGCCTCGGCGCCGCTGAGCCGGCGGCGGCGCACGAGCTCACCGAGCCGCGACCACTCCGCGCTGTGCGCCGCGACGAAGACGTCGACGTCCACCTGTCACCTCCGTTTCGCTGAACCCCAGCCTAGGGCTCACTAGACTGACCCGGTGCAGGAAGAGTCCGATCTCGTCACCGGCGAAGCCGTGGTGCTGGACCTGCGGGTGGCCAAGCTCGCCAGCCGCGGGGTCGCGATGCTGCTCGACGTCCTCGTGCAGGGCGCGCTGCTGCTGATCGCCGTGCTGGTGCTGGTGTTCGCCATGCCCAGCGCCGACTCGTCGCTGACGGTCGCCCTCCTGCTCACGCTGTTCGTGCTGATCGTGATCGGCTACCCGGTGCTGTTCGAGACGCTCAGCCGCGGCCGCTCACTCGGCAAGCTGGCGCTGGGCCTGCGCGTGGTTCGCCTCGACGGCGGCCCGATCCGCTTCCGCCACGCGCTGACCCGCGCGCTGGCCGGGTTCTTCGTGGACTTCTGGGCACTGGGTTTCCTGGGCGCGGTGGCCGTGATCGTCTCGCTGGCTTCGTCGGACGGCCGTCGTGTCGGCGACTTCCTGGCCGGCACGCTGGTGATCCGCGAGCGGGTGCCGCACAGTGCGCAGGCGTACGTCGTGATGCCGCCGGGTCTGGAGGCGTGGGCCTCGCAGCTGGACCTCAGCCGCCTGCCCGACGACCTGGCGCTGGCGTCCCGCCAGTTCCTGGGCCGCTATCACGAGCTGCGCCCGGAAGCGGCCGCGTCGCTCGGCCAGGGGCTCGCGTACCAGGTGGCGAACGCTGTCGGGGTGGCGCTTCCGTACGGGATGCCGCCGTGGACCTTCCTTCAGGCCGTGCTGGCGGAACGCCGCAACCGCGACCAGGCCCGGTTCGCTCCGGCGTACGGGCGCCCCGCGCCGCAACCGGCTCACGCACCTCAGCCCGTGCCGGAGCCGCCGCGCGCCGAACCGGAGAACCCGTTCACCCCACCAAGCTGACCGGGGGCTCTACGCTGTCGCCGTGCTGACCGAACTGGCCGTGGCGCTGGTGCTCGCGCCGTCCGGCGGGGTGACCGACGACGTCGCGGTGACGGCCGCGCGGAACGGCTCGCTCACCGTGACCGAACGGGTCACCACCAGCGGGCCCGCCGTCCACCGGATCCCGCTGCGGGTGCCCGCCACCGAGGAGCAGGACCGCGTCTACGCCGTGGACAACGTCCGCATCACCGGTGGCCACGTCGAAACCGGCGCCGACGGCGTGGTGGCGGCCTTCGACGGCGGCCCCGCCACCCTGACGTACACAGTGGACGGTGCGGTCGACGACGCCGGCCAGCTGCGCTGGCAGGTCACCGGCGGCTGGGACGCCGGCTTGGCCCGCGTGACCGCCGCCTTCACCCCGCCCGTGCCCGGAATGTCCACTGCGGACTGTTTCGCCGGCTCGCCCGGATCCGCGCGGCAGTGCACGTTCTCCGAGATCGGCGACCAGGGTGTGGTCCGCGTCGAGCAGGACGGCCTCGCCCGGGGCGACCGCATCGACCTCGCCGTGCGCCTCCCGGCCGGGGCGCTGCCCGCCAACGCCCGGTTCGTCCCGGTCTCGACGGTCGCCGCGGCCTTCGTCTTCGGCCCGCTGACGGCCGTGGGGCTAGGCGTCCTGGTGGTCCTGCTGTTGCTCGGCGCGCTCGCCGTCTGGTGGCTGCGCCGCCGGGACCGGACCACAACCGCGACCACCGTCGTCCCACCCGCGTACGCCGCGATAGTTGCCGAAGACCGTCTCGACCTCTCCGGCACGGCGTTCGACCTGGCCTCTCGCGGTCACCTGCGCTTTGCCGAAACGGACGGTGCCGACTGGCTCGTCACCCGCGGCGAAGGCGACGGACTGCGGGACTTCGAACGCACCGTGCTCGCGGCGTTCGACGTGCCCCGGCTGTCGGAGGTCCGCGCGCTCGACCCCACGGCGTTGCGCGGCCGCCTGCTGGCCGACGCCGTCCGCGAAGGCTGGCTGTCCCGCTTGCCCGGCCGCGCACGGCGAAGTGGCCTCGGCCTGATCGCGCTGGGCTTGGTCGCGATGGTCGTGCTCACCTTCACCGTCGGGTACGCGCTGCTGGGAGTCGCGGTGGTCGTCGCCGGTCTCGCGCTGGTCGCCGCCGCGCCGAGCCTGCCCCGCCGCACCGCGCGCGGGCGGACACTCGCCGCCCCGCCCAGACCCGACGACGAAGCCCTCGCCGCCGCGCTGGACGGCGTCCTCGCCCTGTCCGAACGCCGTCGCGCGCTGGAGTTCGCATGAGGCGCACCGTTTTCCTGGTGGTACCGGCGCTGCTGCTGGCCCTCACCCCGGCCGCGTTCGCGCAGGATCTGCCCGCGTTGCCGCAGAGCGCGGAGGTCACGCTGAAGGTGCAGCGCGACGGCAGCCTGTCGGTCACCGAGGCCGTCTCCGTGCCCGAAGGCACCTCGATGACCCGGCGCATCGCCCTGCGCGCGCCGGCCGACGACAACCAGGATCGCCTGCTCACCGTCCGGGACCTGAGCATCGAGGGCGCGGGCAGCTCCGAGACCTCGGCCGACGCCGTGACCCTGGACCTGCGCGGCGGCACCTCGATCGTCCAGTACACGGTGGACGGTGCGGTCGGCGCCGGCCGTGGCGTCGAGCGGGTCACGTGGGACCTCGCCGGCGGCTGGGACACGCGGCTGGAGCTGGTGCGGGCGACGTTCGCCGCGCCGAGCGTGCCGGACGCGCTGAGCTGCCTCGCCGGTCCACCCGGGACGGTCAGCCCGTGCGGGGCCGCGCAGATCGACCACTCCGGGCTCACCCGGGTCTCGGTGCCGAACCTCGCCGCGGGCCAGCGCGTGGAGCTGACGGCCGAACTGCCCGGCGGCACCGTGCCGGTCACCGAGCGGCTGGTGCCGGCGAAGACCGTGGCGGGCGCGATCTCGGCGTCGGCCCCGGTGTGGTGGGCGTGGGGCGCCTTCGCGGTACTGCTGCTGGCGGCGCTGGCGTTGGTGGGTTTCCTGCGCCGCCGTGACGCCGCGCCCGCCGTCCCGCTGCCGGTGGACCTGCTGTCGGACGGCCAGTTCTCCTCACCGGACGGCGTGCTGCCCGGCCACGTCGGACCGCTGCTCACCGGCCGCGCCGGCGCCGTCGACCTCGCGGCGACCGTGCTGGACCTGTGCGTGCGGAACTACATCTGGGTCAGCGAAGACGGGCCGCGCGACTGGGTGCTCGTCCGCCGGAATCCGCCAGACGAGCAGCTGGGCCGGTTCGAGCGCGCGGTGTACGAGGCCGTGCTGCCGGGTGAGTCGGTGAAGGTGTCGTCCCTGCACTCTTTCCAGACGGGCGTGCTGGCTGACGTCGTCCGTCGCCGCTGGCTCTCCCGGCGCGGCGCGAAGCTGTCACGAGCCGGTGCGCGACTGAGCCTGTATGGCGTGTTTCTGACGGTGCTGCTCACCTTCACCGTCGGTTACGCCCAGCTCGGCCTCGTGGTGATTGCCTGCGGCGTAGTGCTCTCGCTCGGTGCCCGTTTGCTCCCGGCGCGGACCACGTCGGGCCTGCTTCTACGCCGCCGCCTGCTCGGCCTGCGCGCCCGGCTGGCCGCGCCGGACCCCGCGCGTCTCACCGCCGCGGATCGCGAGCTGCTCTTCTCCCGGGCCCTCCCGTACGCACTGGCTCTCGGCGAAGCCGACCAGTGGGTGGCGGCCTTCGCGGCGCCCGGCCGTTCGCCACAGGCGTACTGGTACGGGACGGCCGCCGAAGGCCCGGCCGCGGTGGCCGCGACCAGCGGTTTCGCGACCGCATTGGTGGCCGCGTTCGCGTCGGCGGACCACGAGGTGAGAGGCATCCGACCGGACGCACCGAGGGACCCCGCGCCTGCGTAGGGTGGGGGCATGGCCGATCCCGAACTCGTCCGCTTCACCACCGACAACGGTCTGCGCGTGGTGCTCGCCCCGGACCCGACCGCGCCGGTTGTCGGGGTCAGCGTGCACTACGACGTGGGCTTCCGTTCCGAGCCGGAGGGGCTGACGGGGTTCGCGCACCTCTTCGAGCACCTGATGTTCCAGGGCAGCGAGAGCCTGGAGAAGCTCGCCCACTTCCGGCACGTGCAATCCAGCGGCGGGACCTTCAACGGGTCCACCCACCCGGATTACACGGACTACTTCGAGGTGCTGCCGTCGGCGGCGCTCGAGCGCGCGCTGTTCCTCGAGGCCGACCGCATGCGCGCGCCGAAGCTGACCGCGGAGAACCTGGCGAACCAGATCGAGGTCGTCAAGGAGGAGATCCGCCTCAACGTGCGGAACCGGCCGTACGGCGGCTTCCCGTGGATCCTGCTCCCGCCGGTGCTGTACAACACTTTCGCGAACGCCCATGACGGTTACGGCGCGTTCGAGGACCTCGAGGGCGCCACCCTGGAGGACTGCGCGGCGTTCTTCGACACCTTCTACTCCCCGGCGAACGCGGTGCTCACCGTCGCCGGCGACTTCGAGGTGGAGAACGCCAAAGCGCTGATCGAGAAGCACTTCGGCGACGTCCCGCACCGGCCAGCGCCGCCGCGCCGCTCGTTCGCCGAGCCCGCGCCCACCAGCGAGCTGTACGGGGAGCACCAGGACGCGCACGCGCCGCTGCCCGCGCTCGCCGTCGGCTACCGCATGCCGGACCCGATCAACGACCTCGACGGCTACCTCGCGTACCTGGTGCTCGCCAGCGTGCTGACCGACGGCGACGGCTCCCGGCTGCAGCAGCGGCTGGTGCACCGCGAGCCGCTGGTGGTCGACATCGGCGCGGGCGCCGGGCTGTTCGGCCCGTTCGAGGCCCGCGACCCGGACACGTTCACCATCACCGCGATCCACCCGCCGGACGTGTCGCGCGAGCGCGTGCTCGCCGCGCTCGACGAGGAGCTGGAGAAGCTCGCGGCGACGCCGCCGGACGAGCAGGAACTCAAGAAGGTCACCGCGCGCTGGGCCGCGAGCCTGCACTCGGAGCACGACCGGCTGGTGTCGCGCACGCTGGCCTTCGGCGCGTTCGAGCTGCTGTACGGCGACGCGACGCTGGTGCACCGGCTGGCCGACCGCATGTCGGCGATCACCGGCGAGGCGGTGTCGGCCGCGGCGAAGGCGCTGCGCCCGGACTCGCGCGCCGTGCTGGTCGTGAAGCCGGCCAACTCTGAAGGGACTCAAGAACAGTGACTTCGGCTACGCATCGCAGTGCGGCGGAGATCGGCCGCACGGCCACGGGGCCGCGCCCGCTGCCCCCGCTGGGGTCGCAGTCCTCGGCCACCGAGCTGTCTCATGTGGACACCACGCTGAGCAATGGCCTGCGGGTGGTGGCCGTGCGCAAGGCGACCGTGCCGCTGGTCGAGGTCCGCGTGTGGATCCCGTTCGCGGGCGAGGACAAGCTGCACCCGGCCACCGCGGAGGTGCTGGCGGAGACCCTGCTCACCGGCACCGCGCGCCGCGACCGGGTCGAGATCGACGCCGAGCTGGCGCTGATCGGCGGCGACCTCGGCACCGGCGTCGACCCGGAACGCCTGTACGTCACCGGTTCCGCGCTGTCCAGCGGCCTGCCGACGCTGCTCGACGTGCTCGGCGACGTGTTCACCGGCGCGGCGTACACCGACGCCGAGGTGGGCCGTGAGCGTGAGCGGCTGATCGAGCGCATCGCGGTCTCGCGCACGCAGCCGCGCACGATCGCGCGTGAGGCGTTGCAGAAGCAGCGTTACGGCGACCACCCGGCCACCCGCGAGGTGCCGGAGGCCTCCGACGTGGAGGTGGTGACGCCGGAGCGGGTGCGGGCGCTGCACGCGGCTTCGGTGCTGCCGCGCGGTTCCGTGCTGGTGATCGTCGGCGACATCGACCCGCAGACCGTGCCGGGCGACCTCGAGCGCGCGCTCGGCGGCTGGGCGTCGGACCGCTCCGCGCCGCGGCTGCCCGCGCTGCCCGAGCTGACCGGCGGCAACGTGCTGCTGGTGCCGCGCGCCGGCGCCGTCCAGTCGCAGATCCGGCTGTCCGCGCAGACGGTGCCCCGCACCGACCCGCGTTACGCCGCGGTGCAGCTGGCGAACCTGGCGTACGGCGGCTACTTCTCCTCGCGTCTGGTGGAGAACATCCGCGAGGACAAGGGTTACACGTACGGCGCGCATTCCGGCTTCGAGTTCACCGACCAGAACGCGACGGTGAACGTCGACGCCGACACGGCCAACGAGGTGACCGCCGCGGCGCTGCTCGAGACGCGTTACGAGCTGGGCCGCCTCGGCCTGGTGCCGCCGACCGGCGAGGAGGTCGAGTCGGTGCGGCAGTACGCGATCGGCTCGCTGCTCACCTCGACGTCCTCGCAGTCCGGCCTGGCCGGGCAGGTGATGGCGCTCGCGTCGACCGGCCTCGGCGTCGAGTGGCTGCAGGAGCACCCGGCACGGGTCGCGGCGGTGACGGAGGAGGAGGTCGCGCAGGCGGCGCTGGACTTCTTCGCGCCCAAGCGGTTCACCGGCGTGGTCGTGGGCGACGCGGACCTGCTGGCCCCGAAGCTCACCGCGCTCGGCGACGTCACGGTGGGCGAGCAGGACTGATGACCGCCCCGTACACCCTCGGTTCGCTCCCGACCGTGTCCCGGTCCACTGTGGACCGCCAGGAAATGTTGCGCACCAACACGGAGCGGCTCGTCGCGAAGTGGCCGTCGGCCCGGGTGGTGCTGCTCGACGACACCGGGCGCACCCCGGTCGTCGAGGGCACCACCTCCCTGGCCACGCGCAAGGCGGCCAACTACGGCACTGAGCCGCCGGCCGACGCGGTGTTCCTCGGCGAGTGGGAGGACACCGACTACTGGTCGCTGCCCGGCCGCGCCGAGGGCGACGCGGACACCGTGCGGATGGCCGGCAGCTGGGGCTTCGTCGAGGAGGTCCCGCGCGTCGACGGTGAGATCTGGGTCGAGCTGCGCGGCCACGGCGACCTGCTGGACGACACGTGGGCCGGCCTGTTCACCACCGCCCAGGCCCTGCGGAACTGGCGTCGTCAGGCGAAATTCTGCACCCGCGACGGCTCGCCGACCGAGCTGATCCAGTTCGGCTGGGCCAGCCGCTGCGAGGCGAACGGGCACGAGGAGTACCCGCGCACGGACCCGGCGGTGATCTGCCTGGTGCACGACTACGAGGGCGTCAACGGCTCCCGCGTGCTGCTCGCTCGCCATCCGATGTGGCCCGCGGACCGCTACTCGGTGCTGGCGGGCTTCGTCGAGGCCGGCGAGTCGCTGGAGGGCTGCGTCGAGCGGGAGATCCTCGAGGAGGTCGGCACGAAGGTGTCCGACGTGCGGTACCTCGGTAGCCAGCCCTGGCCGTTCCCGCGCTCGATCATGCTGGGCTTCACCGCCCGCGCCGACCCGTCGGTGCCGCTGGTCCTCGCGGACGGCGAGATCGAAGAAGCCGTGTGGGTCACCCGCGAGGAGGTCCGCGCGGCCTTCCGCAACAGCCAGCTCCGCAACGAAGGCGCCGTCCCGACCCCCATCGCGGGCGGTGCGGCCGAGATCATCCTCCCCGGCAACTCCTCGATCGCCCGCGTGATGCTCAAAGCCTGGGCCGACGCCGAGGAATGACTCAGCAGAAGTAGCGGCCCTGCTCGCTGGCCGGCCGCTGTGCCTGTGCCCGTTTCGCTTGTCGCGGGCCGATAAACGCCGACCCCGCTCACGACCGGCAGTCGATCAGTCACTGTGAGCGCCGGTGTAAAGCGCTGGTTTCGCACCGGGCTCGAAGCGTTACCCGCCCGTTCCCGATGACCATTGACGAGCTGTGGCCGCGCTCACTACAGTCCCCGGAAACCGTCTGTAAAGTATCCTAATTAAGGAGACCGAGGGTGCGAGCCGGCAGTCCGCGGATGCTGCGTGAGATCAACGATCGCGCGGCGATCGAGGCGCTCCTGCGGGCTGGGCCGTTGACGCGGTCCGAGCTGGAGGTCGCCATCGGGCTGTCGAAGCCCGCCACCGCGCAGCTGCTGACCCGGCTCGAGCAGGAGAAAGTCGTTGGCAAGGCCGGAGAACGCGGGGGTGGCCGCGGGCCGCGCGCGCAGCTCTGGGCGGTCAACGGCGGGCTGGCGCACGTGGTCGCCGTCGATCTCACGCCGCACCTCGCGGACTTCGTCGTCGCCGACGTCGCCGGGACCGTGCTCGCCGAGTACCAGGTGCGGCTGCCCGTGCACGAGGGTGCGGACGTCGTCGGCACGTTCGGTGAGGCGCTACGACACGTCACCGCGGCGGCCGGGCTCCGGCTCGCCGATCTGGCGAACGTCGTGATCGGCGCGCAGGGCGCGTTCGACCCGCGCACCGGGCTGCTGTCCTCCGCTCCGCACATTGCCGGCTGGCTCGGCTTCGACGTGCCGGCGCGGCTTTCCGAAGAGCTCGGCATCGCCGTCACCATCGAGAACGACGTGAACCTCGTCGCGGTGGAGGAGATGAGCGAGGGCAAAGCCCAGCACGTCGACGACTTCGTCATGGTCTGGCTCTCCGAAGGCGTCGGCGGCGCCGTGGTCATCGGCCGCCGGCTGCTGCGCGGCGCGACCGGCGGCGGCGGGGAGATCGACTGGATGCGCGTGCCCGATCCGGCCACTGTGGACACCGGCGACCAGTGGCCCGAGGCCGGCGCGCGGTTCGGCAACCTCGTGGACTCGCCCGCCGTGACCCGCCTGGCGAAGGCCCACGGCATCACCGCCGAGGCCGGCTGGGACGCCGTGAACCAGGCGAAATCCCTGCCGGACAACGGTTTCCTCGACGATTTGGCGCGCCGGGTCGCGGGCGGCATCGCCAGCCTCGTCGCCGTCGCCGACCCGCAGCTGATCCTGCTCTGCGGTGAGACCAGCCGCGCCGGCGGCGAGGAGTTCGCCGCGAACGTCGCGGAGAAGCTGCACGCACTGGTCCTGCCCCGCACGCCCGTCGGCGTCGCTTCGGTGCAGGGCAACGCGGTGCGCGCGGGCGCGTTGCAGTCCGCGCTCGCCACCGCCCGTGAGGACGTCTTCGGCGTCGTCACCCCCACGCTCCTCGGGTCTCGCAGGCCCGCGGGGGGAACGCCGTCCGCGGCGCTCCCGACCGAGTAGTCCCCACCGAGTAGTCCCACCGATGAGGAGGAGGGTCATGCCCCTCACGACCCGCATCCGGAGAACCGCCCGAAGGCGCGGCTCCCTGCTGCTCTGCGCCGCGGCCGCCACCGCGCTGCTCACGTCCGCCTGCGGCGCGGCCGCGCCGACCGCCTCGGGTGACGCCGCCGCGCCGCCGGGCAAGGACGACAAGCTCACCATCACCGTCTACAGCAAGTTCACCGACCGCGAGTACGGCGTGGTCACCGCCGCGCTGAACAAGCTCAAGGCCAAGTTCCCCAACATCACCATCAACCACGAGGGCAACCAGGACGACGACAAGCTCACCCAGTCGATCCGCGGTGGCAACCCGCCCGACGTGGCGATCTCGTTCTACACCGACAACCTCGGCGCCTGGTGCTCCACCGGCAGCTTCCAGGACCTCAAGCCGTACCTCGACCGCGACAAGATCGACCTGAACCAGATCCCCGAGGCGGTCCGGAACTACACGTCGTACCAGGGCAAGCGCTGCGCCATGCCGATGCTCGCCGACGTCTACGGGCTGTACTACAACAAGGACAAGTTCGCGGCCAAGGGCATCACCTCGCCGCCGAAGACGACCACCGAGCTGCTCCAGGACGCCGAGAAGCTCACCGAGTTCAACCCGGACGGCTCGATCAAGACCGCGGGCTTCATTCCCGCGATGCCGTTCTACGCCAACCAGGCGCAGTACTGGGCCCCGAACTTCGGCGCGCAGTTCATCGGGCCGGACGGCAAGTCCTCGCTCTCGTCCAGCCCCGGCTGGAAGGCGATGTTCGAGTTCCAGAAGAAGCTGATCGACTTCTACGGCGGCCACGACAAGGTCGAGAAGTTCAAGGCGGGCCTCGGCGACGAGTACTCGGCCGACAACGGCTTCCAGACCGGCAAGCTGGCGATGATGTACGACGGCGAGTTCCGCACCGCGTTCATCAAGGATCAGACGCCGAAGCTGAACTACGCCACCGCGCCCGCGCCGGTGCTCGACAGCATGGCCGACCACTACGGCGGCGGTTTCGCCACCGGCACCATCATCGCCATCCCCAAGGGCGCCAAGAACCCCGGCGCGGCCTGGGAGCTGATCAAGCAGGCCAGCCTCGACACCGACACCCTGGTGGACATGGCCAACGGCCTGAAGAACGTGCCCAGCACCAAGGATTCGCTCTCCTCCCCGAAGCTCGACGTGCCGCCGCAGTTCAAGACCTTCCTCGACATCTACGGCAGCGGCAAGATGGTCGCGAACCCGTCCACCCCGATCGGCGACGCCTTCCTCAAGGCGGTCAACGACTTCGCCGAGAAGTGGCAGGCCGGCTCCGTGCCCGACCTCGACGCCGGCCTCAAACAGGTCGACGCGCAGGTGAACGACGAGCTGGCGCAGAAGGGCTCGGGCGGATGACGTCGACGCTGCCCGTCGAGGCGAGCGCCCCGCCCGCACCCGCGAAGGTGCGGGCGGGGGCCCGCCGGGCGAAGCGCAGGCGGACGGTGTTCTTCTTCATGGCACCGGCGTCACTCGGGTTCCTGATCTTCTTCGGCTACCCGCTCATCGCCACCGTCTACTACTCCTTCACCCGCTACGACCTGATCAACCCGCCCCAGTGGATCGGGTTCGAGAACTACGTGCGGATGTTCACCAGCGAGCCGCTGGTGAAGACCGCGGCATACAACACGCTGTGGCTGGTCATCATCCTGACCGTCTGCCGGGTGCTGTTCTCGCTCGGCGTCGCCTCGGTGATCTCGCGGCTGAAGTCGGGCGTCGGCATCGTCCGCACGCTCTGCTACCTGCCCGCGCTGGCCCCGCCGGCCGCGGCGACGCTGGCGTTCGTCTTCGTGTTCAACCCCGAATTCGGCCCGGTGAACCGGTTCCTGCGCCTGCTGGGCATCGACGGCGGGCTGTGGTTCAACAGCCCGGAGATGTCGAAGCCCGCGCTGACGCTGCTGGCGTTGTGGGGCTCCGGCGAGCTGATGATCATCATCCTGGCCGCGCTGCTGGACGTGCCCGCCGAGCAGTACGAGGCGGCGGAGCTGGACGGCGCCGGCCCGGCCCGCCGGTTCTGGCACGTGACGCTGCCGTCGATCTCGCCGGTGCTGCTGTTCGGCGTGGTCAATTCGATGATCTACGCGCTGCAGTTCTTCACGCAGGCGATCGTCGCCTCGTCCGCTTCGGCGGGCACGGCCGACGTCGCGGGCAACTCGAAGCTGATCGGCGCGCCGGAGAACTCGACGCTGACTTACCCGATCTGGTTGTACGTCCAGGGTTTCCGCTACTTCAACATGGGTTACGCGGCGGCCATGGCCGTGCTGCTGTTCATCGTCTCCGCGGGCTTCACGTGGATTCTGGTGCGGCAACTTCGTAAGGCTCAGCACCAGGAGGAGGGGGCATGACCACGATCTCGGCGCCCGCGCGCCCGCCCGCGTCCGTGCCCCCGCGCGTGCAGTTCAAGCGTCAGTGGGACAAACGCCTCGGCTTCATCGCGACGCACGCCATCGGCATCGCGCTCGGTGTGATCTTCGTACTGCCGCTGCTGTTCGTCTTCCTCACCGCGGTGATGAAAAGCGATCAGGCGATGTCGTCGAGCCTGTGGCCGACGGAATGGCACTTCGAGAACTTCGTCGAGGTGTTCCGCCGGGCGCCGTTACTGGAGTACTTCGGCAACAGCCTGCTCTACTCTTCCCTGGCGACGGTCGGGGCACTGGTCTCGGCCATCCCGGCGGCGTACGGGCTGGCGAAACTGCGCTGGCGTGGCCAGAACCTGTTCTTCATGCTCACCGTGGCCGCGATGATGCTGCCGCCGCAGGTGACCATCGTGCCGCTGTACGACCTGTGGGTGCGGCTCGGCCTCACCGGCACGCTGGTGCCGCTGATCGTGCCGTACTTCTTCTTCGACGCGTTCTCGATCTTCCTGCTCCGGCAGTTCTTCCTCACCATTCCCAAGGACTACCTCGAAGCGGCGAAGATCGACGGCTGCAACGAATTCCAGGCCATGCTCAGGGTGTTGCTCCCGATGGCCAAGCCGGGTATCGCGGCCACCGCGATGTTCTGCTTCCTGTTCACCTGGAACGACTACTTCGGGCCGCTGCTCTACACCGGCGAGAACCAGGACAACTGGCCGCTCTCGCTGGCGATCGCGTCGTTCCGCGGTATGCACCACGTGGAGTGGAACCTCACGATGGCCGCCACCGCGCTGATCATGGCGCCGGTGATCGTGCTGTTCGTGTTCGCGCAGAAGTCTTTTGTCAAGGGCATCACGTTCACGGGAGTCAAGGGATGAAGCTGGCAGTGGTCGGCGGTGGGTCCACCTACACGCCGGAGCTGGTCGACGGGATCGCCGGACGACGCTCCACATTGGACGTCGACGAGATCGTGCTGATCGACCCCGACGCCTACCGGGTGGAAGCCGTCGGCGGGTTCAGCCGGCGGCTGCTGGACCACGCCGGTCACCCGGCGCGGATGCGCACGACCGCGAACCTGGAAGAGGGCGTCGAGGGAGCCTCGGCGGTCCTGATCCAGCTGCGGGTCGGCGGGCAGCGGGCGCGCGCGACGGACGAGACGTTCCCGCACGCGTGCGGCTGCCTCGGCCAGGAGACGACGGGCGCGGGCGGGCTGGCGAAGGCGCTGCGGACGGTGCCGGTGGTGCTCGACATCGCCGAGCGCGTGCGCAAGGCGGCGGGCGACGACACGTGGATCGTCAACTTCACCAACCCGGTCGGCATCGTCACGCGGGCGCTGCTGCAGGAGGGGCACCGCGCGGTCGGCCTGTGCAACGTCGCGATCAACCTTCAGCGGAAGTTCGGGAAGCTGCTCGGCGCCGGCACCGGGGACGTCAAGCTCGTCCACACCGGACTGAACCACCTGAGCTGGGAGCGCGGCGTTTTCGTCGACGGCGTCGACCGGCTGCCGGAGCTGCTGTCCGAGCACGCGGAGTTCCTCGGCGAGGAGGTCACGGCGCCGGTCGGGTGGATGCGCCGGATGAACGCCGTGCCGTCGTACTACCTCAAGTACTACTACGCCCACGACGAGCAGGTGGCCAAGCAGGTCAAGGAGCGCCCGCGCGCCGAGGTGGTCAGCGACGTGGAGGAGGAGCTGCTGAAGCTCTACCTCGACCCGGAGCAGGTGACGAAGCCGGATTCGCTGGAGAAGCGCGGCGGCGCGTACTACTCGGAGGCGGCGGTGCAGCTCGTGCACGCGCTGACCGCGGGCGGGCCGCCGGAGGAGCACGTGGTGAACGTGCGCAACAACGGCACGTTCGGCTTCCTGCCGGACGACGCGGTGATCGAGGTTTCCTCCACTGTGGACTCCGGCGGGGCGGTGGCGATCCCGCAGAAGCCCGTTGAACCGCAGTTCTCCGGGCTGATCGCGGCCGTGACGGCGTACGAGCAACTCGCGCTGGAAGCCGCGGTGAAGGGCGGGCGCGACCGGGTGGCCGACGCGCTGCTGGCCCACCCGCTGATCGGGCAGTACGCCAAGGCCGACCACCTGGCCGATTCGCTGGTGTCGATCAACCGTGACTTCCTGCCATGGGCATGAGGCCCGCGGTGGTCGCCATCGACGGGGGCAACAGCAAAACCGAGGTGCTGCTGGTGTCGCGCGACGGGCAGGTGCTCGCCCAGTCGCGCGGCCCCGGCGCCTCGCCGCAGAACGTCGGCGTCGCGGGATGTGTTATGGCGCTTGAGTCTCTGGTGGTCGAGGCGCTGGCTTCGGCCGGGCTGCCGGCGGAACGGCCGTACGGCGTGCACACCTCGGCGTACCTGGCCGGGCTGGATTTCCCGCGTGAGGAAGAACCGTTGCGCGAAGCGCTCCTCGCGCGCGGCTGGAGCACCACGCTGGAAGTCGGCAACGACGTTCTCGCGCTGCTGCGGGCAGGCAGCTCGGACGGCACCGGCGTCGCCGTGGTCTGCGGCGCGGGAATCAACGGCGCGGGCGTCGGCCCGGACGGCCGCGTGCACCGTTTTCCCGCGCTGGGAAGGGTTTCCGGCGATTGGGGCGGCGGCTACCGGCTCGGCGAGGAGGCCCTGTGGTGGGCCGTCCGCGCGGAGGACGGCCGTGGTCCCCGGACGGAGCTGCAGACCGCGGTGGTGGGCTTCTTCGGCCTGCCGACGCTGCTCGACGTGGTGCAGGGCCTGCACTTCGGCGAAATCGACTCGGCGTCGATCCACGGCCTGTGCCCGCTGCTGTTCGAGGTCGCGGCCGACGGCGACGAGGTGGCGCAGCAGGTGGTCACGCGGTTCGTCGAGGAGGTGAGCGTGCTGGTCGCGGTGATCCTGCGGCGGCTGGACCTCACCGGGTCGGCCCCGGAGGTGATCCTCGGCGGCGGCGTGCTCACCGGCGTCGGGGCGCCGGTGATCGCGGAAATCGAGCGGCGCTGCCTGAAGGTGGCGCCGCTCGCGGAGGTACGGGTGGTCGACGTGAACCCGGTCGTCGGCGCGGCCCTGTTCGGCCTCGACGCGTTGGGCGCGCCCGCCTCGGCGAAGGCCGCGCTGAAGGCCGCCACCCAGCGGGCCTGACCTGCTCGTGAGTGTTCCGGACGGTTCTCACCGTCCGGAACACTCACGAGCCTGGGGTCAGCGGAGGGCGACGGTCTCGCCGGTTTCCAGCAGGGACTTGAGGTCCGAGAGGACCCAGGCCCAGCCGCCGCCCGCGTTCTGCCCGGGGCCGGCGTTGATGTCCTCGTGCACTCCCGCGACCATCGCGGCGTGGTTCGGCGCGCCGGTGAGGTCGTGGGTGACGGTGAGCCGGGTGCCCGTCGACTTGGTTTCCTCGATGTCGTAGGTGAGCGTGGTGTACGGCTCCGCGATCAGCGA
The DNA here is from genome assembly GCF_900110575.1 of Amycolatopsis saalfeldensis. Classification (GTDB taxonomy): domain Bacteria; phylum Actinomycetota; class Actinomycetes; order Mycobacteriales; family Pseudonocardiaceae; genus Amycolatopsis; species Amycolatopsis saalfeldensis. Next base: position 24,763 of record NZ_FOEF01000021.1, on the reverse strand, counting down.
CGGGTCCATCGTCAGCCGCCAGGTGATCACCAGTCTGCGCGGCGGGTCGACCTCCACGACCTCGCCGTCGAGCAGGTCTCCGGTGAACCCGGAGTCGATGAACGCCTGCGTCGGGCGGACGCGGTGCTTGCCGCCGGGCGTGAGGTCGAAGTCGGCCAGGCCGCCGTAGCCGTACTTCTCGGTCCACTCGGGCTTGGTGATGGCGTCCCAGATCGCCTGCGGGCTCGCCTTGATGTAAACGCGGTTGACCTGCACGGTCTTCGTCTCGGTCATTCCGGTGACTCCTTCTCCAGTTCGGCTTTGAGGTCGAGCAGCGCCGCGGTGTGGCGCGCGGTGTACTTGCCGATCCACCGGTCGTGGATCTGCCGGATCGGCACCGCGTTCAGGAAGTGCCGCTTCTCGCGCCCTTCCTTGCGGCTGGTGACCAGCCCGGCCTCCTCCAGCAGTTTCAGGTGTTTCATCACGCCGAAGCGCGTCATGTCCACTTCGGACTCCAGCTCGCCCAGTGTCCGGCCGTCCCCGGCGAACAGCAGGTCGAGCAGGAACCGCCGGGTGGGGTCGGCCAGAGCCTTGAACACCAGGTCGTCCTCCGGCATGAGCCGAGAATAGGTGACCAAAAGGTCACATGTCAACCAGTGCGGCGCCGCAGGACCATTCGCGGTCCCGCGGCGCTGTCGCGGGCTACAGCAGGGCGCCGAGCGGGAGGATCAGGCCGATCGCGACCACGGAGATGATCGTCTCCATCACCGACCAGGTCTTCAGCGTCTGGCCGACCGACAGGCCGAAGTACTCCTTGACCAGCCAGAACCCGGCGTCGTTCACGTGGGAGAAGAACAGCGAGCCGGCGCCGATGGCGAGGACCAGCAGGGCGTTGTGCGTCGGGTCGAGGGTGGCGGCCAGCGGGGCGACGATGCCGGCGGCGGACACCGTCGCGACCGTCGCCGAGCCGGTGGCCAGCCGGATCGCGACGGCGACCAGCCAGCCCAGCAGCAGCGGGGAGAAGTGGGCGCCGGTGGCGAGGCTGGTGATCACGTCGCCGACGCCCGCGTCCACCAGCGTCTGCTTGAACCCGCCGCCCGCGGCGACGATCAGCATGATGCCGGCGATCGGGCCCAGCGAATCGCCGATGATCGAGCTCAGCTTGGCCCGGTTGAGCAGCGCGGGGCGGCCCAGCACGACCATGCCGACGAGCACGGCGAGCAGCAGGGCGACCAGTGGGTCGCCGATGAAGTCGAGCACCCGTCGGACGCCGTTTTCCTTGCCCGCCAAGATGTCCGCCAGCGCCTTGGCCAGCATGAGCACCACGGGGAGGAGCACAGTGGACAGTGTCGCGCCGAAGCTCGGCCGGTGCTCGGCGTCGCTGCGCTCCGAATCGGGCACGAGCCGTTCGGGCGGCGTGGCGTCGGGCACGAGCTTCGCGGCCAGGCGGCCGAACAGCGGGCCCGCGATGACCACCGTCGGCAGGCCGACGAGCAGGCCGAGGGCGAGCGTGATGCCGACGTTGGCGTTCAGCGAGCCGGCGGCCGCGAGCGGCCCGGGGTGCGGCGGGATCAGGCCGTGCAGCACCGACAGCCCGGCCAGCGCCGGAACTCCCAGCAGCAGCACGGGTTTCCCGCTGCGCTTGGCGACCAGCAGCACCACCGGGATCAGCATCACCAGGCCGATCTCGAAGAACATCGGCAGCCCGATCAGCGCGGCGATCAGCGCCATCGCCCACGGCAGCCCGCGGCCGCGCACCCGGCCGAGCACGGTGTCCACGATCCGGTCGGCGCCGCCGGAATCGGCCAGCAGCTTGCCGAGCATCGCGCCGAACGCGATCAGCACGCCCACCGACGCGATGGTGCTGCCGACCCCCTTCTCGAAGCTCGCCAGCAACTTGTCGACCGGCATCCCGGCGACCAGGCCGAGCACGCCGGAGCCGAGGGTGAGCGCGAGCAGCGGATGCAGCTTCGTCTTGCTGATCAGGAAGACGATCACGGCGATGGCGAGCACCGTCGCGGCGATCAGGCGGGTGTCGTGGCCGGTCCAGCCGGCGGCAAGGGTGGTCATGCGCGCTCCCGAAAAGCGGTCAGTGCGGCGGCGGTGAGGTCGGCGGGACTCTTGGCGATGTCGAATACGCGGCCCGGCTCGTCCGGCTGGAGCGGCTCGAGGTCCGCGAGCTGGGAGTCGAGCAGTGAGACGGGCATGAAGTGGCCGGTGCGGGTTTTCATCCGCTCGGCGAGGACGTCCCGGTCACCGTTCAGGTGCAGGAACCAGACGCGGCCCCCGGTTCGCAGGACGTCTCGGTAGCGGCGCTTGAGCGCGGACGACGTGACCACGCCGCCGGCCTCCTGGTGTCGCCGGATCCACTCGGCGATGGCCTCGAGCCAGGGCGCGCGGTCGGCGTCGGTGAGCGCGTGGCCCGCGGTCATCTTGTCGATGTTGGCCCGCGGGTGGAAGGTGTCGGCCTCGGCGTATTCGACGCCCAGCTGCTCGGCCAGCGCAGTGCCGACCGTCGTCTTGCCGGATCCCGAAACACCCATCACCACGATGACGGTCATCCGCACCTCCCACGTCCTTGTGCCCGGAGCAGTCAAACTCAAAAGTACTACTTAATCAAGAAGAAGTAGTACTTAATCGAATCAGAGGGCTAGATTGATCGAATGGGGAGTGACAGGCACGAGGAAGTCCTCGACGCGCTGGGTGCGGCGATCGCGGGTGGTGAGCTGGTGCCGGGCTCGGTGCTGCGTTCCGACGAGCTGCAGGAGCGCTTCGGCGCGTCGCGGACTGTCGCGCGCGAAGTCGTGCGCGTGCTGGAGACGATGCGGCTGACCAGCAGCCGGCGGCGCGTCGGCGTGATCGTGCGCGAACCGTCCGAGTGGAACCACTACGACCCGCGGCTGATCCGCTGGCAGCTGGACGGCCCGGGCCGCGCCGTCGCCCTGCGGACGCTGACCGAGCTGCGGTCGGGCGTCGAGCCGTGCGCCGCGCGGTTCGCGGCCCTGCGCGCGACCCCGGAGGACCGCGGCCGGCTGCGCGCGCTGGCAGCGCACCTCGAGCGCACGGCGCGGGAACGGGACCTTTCGACGTTCCTCGGCCACGACGTCGCGTTCCACGATCTGCTGCTGTCGGCCTCGGGAAATCCGATGTTCGCGCAGCTGTCTTCGGTGGTCGCCGAGGTGCTGGCGGGTCGCACCGAGCACGGCCTGATGCCCGCGGAGCCGCAGCCGGAAGCCGTCGCGTGGCACGTGGAGGTCGCCCACGCCGTCGACGCGGGCGAGGCCGACCGGGCCGAGCGCGCGATGCGCGACATCGTCGACCAGGCACGCGACGAGATCGCCGCCGCCGTGGCCGGGTAATCTCGGGCCCGCACTCGAACTTTCACGAATCCGGGGGGCTTCTGTGAGCGCGGCGCGCGCGATCGGCTTGATGCTGGGCCTGGCGGCGGACGGCGCCTTGGGCAACCCCCGGCGACGCCCTCCGGTCACCGCCTTCCGCCGCCTGGCTTCGGCGCCTCTCGGCCCCGCGTCGGTGCGGTCCGTGGTGGCCGGATTGGGCGTGGCGGCCGCGGCGGTGGGCGCCGGGGTGGCCGTCGAGCGGGCCGGCCGGGGACGACCGGTGGTGCAGGCCGCGACGACGGCCGTGACCACGTGGGCGGTCGTCGGCGCGGCCGGGCTCGTCACGCAGGGCACCGAGCTGGCGCGGGACCTCGAGGAAGGCCGTCTCGAACCGGCCCGCGGCACACTGTCCGAATTGGACACCCGGGTCGCGGACGGGCTCGGGCTGATCGGGCTTTCCCGTGCCGCCGTGGAAACCCTGGCGGAGAACACGTCCGAAGTGGTCGTCGCGCCGCTGCTGTGGGGCGCGCTCGCGGGGGTGCCGGGCCTGCTGGCGTCCCGGATGATCAGCGTGCTGCGGCAGACGGCCAGGGGCACCGGCAGGCACCACTGGGCGGTCGAGCGGATCGACGAGCTGATCCACCTGATCCCGACCCGCGCCGCGGCGAGCCTGACGGTGCTGGCGGCCCCCGTCGTCGGCGGCTCCGCGGGCGGCGCCTGGCGAGCCTGGCGCCGCGACACGATCGCCCACCCCAGCCCGAACGCCGGCCGCGTCGAAGCCGCTTTCGCCGGCGCACTGGAAATCCGCGTCGGCGGCCGCACGGTGTACCCGCACGGCGTCGTGGAACTCCCGGTCCTGGGCGTCGGCCGCAACCCGGACGCGGGCCACGTCACCCGAGCCGTCGAGCTCTCCCGGGTGGTCGGCTGGCTCGCCGGCGCTACTTCGGTGGTGGTGGCCCTGACGGTGGGGCTGCGTCACCGGAAGGGTTGAGCTGCTCAACGTTGGGTCAGCGCCTTCAGCTCGACGGCCAGCGCGGGAGACGCGTAGGTCTTCAGGACATCGGCACGTGCTGGGCAGACTTCCAGGTTCGGACAGGCGAGCGGGATGAGCGCGCGGAGTGCTTTCGTGAGGTGACCGACCGGGAGAGCTGCGAGTAGCTTCTTCGTGCCGAACGCCGACGCTGCACCCAGCGTCGTCGCCATGAACTTCGGGAGCCCGAGCGCGAGGAGCCCAGCACTCACCGGTTGCTGGAGCAGCTGGGCGTAGGTCGCCGGATCGAGCCCTTTCGCGAGGCCGTCGAGCTTGAGGCAGAGGCCGTGGCCATGGCGGAACGCCGGGCGGTACCAGGGCGCCTGGTCCAAGAGCCGGTTCGCGAGGCGGACGTAGAAGCCGTCCTCGTCGAAGACGTAGGTAACTGCGTCCATCGAGACCGCGGAGGGCTTCTGTTTCAGTACTTCGCGGGCACGGCCACGCCGTTCCTTTCGCTGGTCGCGCGGCGGTGCGGGAGTCGGCGCGGCGGCAGGGCGTGGGCCGGTTCCACCTCGTGACGCTGTCCGAGCTGCAGTCGGGTTCCGGGGAAGTGAGTGAGCGCTGCGGTCGGCCCTTCCGGTCGCGTTCTGCCGCAGTGCTCGCCTCTCGCACTCCTTCTCCCTCTCGGAGTTCCGGACGTGGTTGTGCGATTCATACCGACAGGGGCGTTCGCCCGCGCGCGGCGGCTTGCGTTTTGCCATTTGTTTCACGCTACGAACGAGGCCACCGCAGGTCACTCTGCTGATGCGGTTGATCCGGAACGACCCAGGCTTACGCGTTGTCGACCGGCTGCGCCTTGTGGGCTACGGCGTTCCCCCGCGTGAGTGCATCGGAACCAGCACCCCACCTACCGGACCGCAGTGAACTCCTCGTCGTCCTCGGCCAGCATCTCGGCGACGGACTTGCGGCGTGTGCGGTCGGCCTTCTCGACGGTCAGCGCGCCGCCCGGCTTCAGCTCGCGGATGGTGAAGTACAGCCAGCCCAGCACGGCCATGGTGCCGAACGCGATCCACTGCAGCGCGTACGAGAAGAACGGCCCCGAGTCCAGCTGCGGCAGCGGCAGCGCGCCCAGCACGCCGGGCTGGTTCTGGTCGAGCTGGAAGTAACCGGGCCGGATCGTCAGGCCGGACGAGCGCGCGACCACCTGCGAGTCGACGGTGTAGCTCTGGAGCTTGCCTTCGGTGGACGCGTCCGCGAAGGCGTTGCGGTGCTTCGGGTCGGCTTCGTCGCTGCGGATGCGCGCGACCACCGTCACCTGCCCGCCCGGCGCGGCGGCGTACGGGAGCACGCCGGACTTGTCGTCGAGCCGCACGTAGCCGCGGTCGACGAGGTAGACGGTGCCGTCCGTCGCGCGAAGCGGTGTCAGGACCTCGAACGCGGCTTCGCCCTGTACGGTCCGCAGGCGCGCCACGACCTCGGCGGACGGGATGTACGTGCCGGTCAGCGACACCAGGTGCCACTCGTTCTGCTGGTTCGGCGCGGCGCCGGGCGCCAGCAGCTGCGAGACGGCCGCCGGCTGCGCGGTGAACGACGCGGTCAGCGCGTTGTTCTGGGCCGACTGCTCGCCGTCGCGCCGGAACTGCCACGGCGCGAGGAGCGTGAAGCAGCAGACGGCGAAGGTGAACACCACCACCGTCAAAGCCAGCCAGCCGGGCCGGAGCAGAAAGCGCAACCGCACCCCTCCACGGTAGGCGGTCGCCGTCACCGGGTGCGCGGCGACCTCTCCAACAGGCGCGTTCGGGTGGGACAAAGCGCGCTAACCGTGCGCGCGCACCCAGTCGACGAGGGCGGGCATGGCGCGTTCGATCATGCCGAGCACCTCTTCGAACCCGCCGTCGGCGCCGTAATACGGGTCCGGCACCTCGGAGCACGGCGGCGCGACGGGGTCGAAGTCCCTCAGCAGCCGAACCCGCCCAGGCTCGGCGACGCGCGCCTGCAGGAACTCGAGGTGCCCTTCGTCGGCAGCCAGCAGCAGATCGGCTTCGAGGTCTTCATCGCTCACCTCCGCCGCGACGTGCTCCGTGGGGTAGCCGTGCGCTTTCAACGTCGCCCGCGCCCGCCGGTCCGCCGCCTCCCCGGCATGCCACGGCCCAGTCCCGGCACTCGACACCCGTACGGCCCCATCGAGTCCCGCCTCGGCCAGCTTCGCCCGGAACACCATCTCCGCCATGGGAGACCGGCAGATGTTGCCGGAGCACACGAACACCACATGAGTCACGGGCGTGAGTCTTCCAGAACCCGGTGACGTGGGAAGATCCCCTCGTGCCCGCCCTAGCCGAGATCATCGAAGCCCTCGAACGCAGCTACCCGAAGGAACTGGCCGAGAGCTGGGACGCCGTCGGGCTCGTGTGCGGGGATCCCGCGGACGAGGTGACGCGGGTGTTGTTCTGCGTGGACCCCGTCGAGGCGACCGTGGCCGAGGCCGAGGAGCTGGGCGCGCAGCTGATCGTCGCGCATCACCCGTTGTTGCTCCGGGGGGTGCACGGGGTGCCGGCGGACACGCCGAAGGGCGGTCTCGTGCACCGCATGATCCGGGGCGGCATCGCGCTCTACTGCGCGCACACCAACGCCGACTCGGCCGACCCCGGAGTGTCCGACGCGCTCGCCGAGGCCATCGGGCTCACCGTGCGAGGGCCGCTGGACCCCCACGTTCCCGGTGGCCGCACCGGGATCGGCCGGATCGGGGAGCTGGCCGACGCCGAGCCGTTCGCCGCGTTCGTGCGGCGGGTGGCCGAGGCGTTGCCCGCGACGCTGCCCGGAGTGCTCGGCGCCGGCGATCCGGACCGGCCGATCCGCACCGTCGCGGTGTCCGGCGGGGCCGGCGACTCCTATCTCGCCAAGGCCGCCGCGGCGGGCGTCGACGCCTACGTCACCGCGGACCTGCGCCATCACCCCGCCGGGGAGCACCTCGCCGCCACCGGGGGAGCGCCGGCGCTGGTCGGGCTCACCCACTGGGCCAGCGAATGGCCCTGGTGCAGGCAAGCCTCGGCCATTGTCGGCGCGGCCTTTGCGGGTAACGTCGACAGCCACGTCTCCACGCGGTGCACCGACCCGTGGACCGTCCGCGCTAGCCAACAAGGAGCACCGTGAAGGCCGACCCCGCCGTCCAGCGCCAGCTGCTCGAACTCGCGAAGGTGGACGCCGAGCTTTCGCGCACGGCGCACCGTCGCCGCACCCTCCCCGAACTCGCCGAGATCGACGCGGGGGAGAAGACCGCGCGGGACAAGCGTGACGCCCTCGTGTCGGTCCAGACCGCCGTGTCCGACCTCGACCGCGAGATCGCCCGGCAGGAGAAGGAGATCGAGTCGGTGCGCGCCCGCGAGGACCGCGACCGCAAGCTCCTCGAGTCCGGTTCCGTGAACTCCAAGCAGATGACCGACATCGAGCACGAGCTGCAGACGCTCGGCCGTCGCCAGGGCGCGCTGGAGGACGACCTGCTGGAGCTGATGGAGCAGCGCGAGGCACTGGAGCTGGACGCCCAGCGCACCGGCGCCGAGGTCGACAAGGCGGAGCAGGAGGTCGCCGCCGCGATCGTCCGCCGTGACGAGGCGTTCAAGGACCTCGACACCACCCGCGCGCGCCGCGACGAGGACCGCGCGAAGCTGCTGCCGCGGTTCCCGGAGCCGCTGCTGAAGCTGTACCAGCGCACCCTCGAGCACAAGGGCATCGGCGCGGCCCTGCTGCGCGCCCGCCGCTGCGGCGCCTGCCAGCTGGAGCTGGACCGCAACACGATCAACGAGATCAAGGCCACCGCCGAGGACGCCGTCGTGCAGTGCGAGAACTGCGGGGCGATCCTCGTCCGCACCCTGGAGTCGGGCCTGTGACCGAGCGGGTGGTCGTCGAAGCCGACGGCGGCTCGCGCGGCAACCCCGGCCCGGCCGGGTACGGCGCCGTGGTCAAGGACGCGGTGACCGGCGAAGTCCTCGTCGAGCGGCACGAGTTCCTCGGCGTGGTCACCAACAACGTGGCCGAGTACTCGGGCCTGATCGCCGGGCTCGCCGCGGCCGCCGGGACCGGTGCGTCCATTGTGGACGTCCGGATGGACTCGAAGCTCGTCGTGGAGCAGATGTCCGGCCGGTGGAAGATCAAGCACGCCGCGCTGCAGCCGCTCGCCGCGCGGGCGCGTGAACTCGCGGACGCGTTCGACCGTGTCAGTTACATGTGGATCCCCCGCGCCGAGAACTCCCACGCCGACCGGCTCGCCAACGTCGCGATGGACGGCGGCACCGGCCGTCCCGCCAAAACCGCTCCCGCCCGGGTCACCGAGCCGGACCGGGTCTCCCCGGCCGGCTGGACCGGCGCCCGCGGCACCCCGACCAAGCTGCTGCTGCTGCGCCACGGCCAGACGGAGATGTCGGTCGACCGCCGTTACTCCGGCCGCGGCGACGTCCCGCTCACCGAACACGGCCGTGGCCAGGCCGCCGCCGCGGCGAAGCGGCTGGCCACCATGCCGGGCCTGATCGGCGAGGACGGCGAGGCCGCGCCCATCGTCGCGTCGCCGCTGACCCGGACGAAGCAGACCGCTCAAGCCGTCGCAGACGCGCTCGGCGGCCGCGTCGAGACGCACCCGGGCCTGATCGAAACCGACTTCGGCGAGTGGGAGGGCCTCACCTTCGCCGAGGCCGCGGAACGCGACCCGGAGCTGCACCGCTGCTGGCTGTCCGACCCGTCGTGCGCGCCTCCCGGCGGCGAGAGCTTCGACGCGGTGTACGTGCGCGTCCGCGGGGCCCTCGACGATCTGGTCGAGCAGCACGCCGGCCGCACGGTCGTGGTGGTCAGCCACGTGACGCCGATCAAAACGCTGCTGCGGCTGGGCCTGGACGCCGGGCCGTCGCTGCTGTTCCGGCTGCACCTGGACCTGGCGTCGCTCTCGATCGTCGAGTTCTACCCCGACGGCAACGCCTCCGTCCGGCTGGTCAACGACATCTCGCACCTGAGCTGACCGGCGCCGGATGTGCCGCGGATCACGCCCAACGGTGACGCGTGGGAACCGGCCGGTGAGGTATTGGCTAGAGTGCTCAGTCGACCGCGGCGCCGCGGCGCGGATCCCCGGGGATCCTCACAGGGGGGCGCAGGCTCGTGCGTTTCTCGGCAAGATCTGCGAGTAGAAACAGTGACGAGGACATGACGGCTAGCGCACTCAGCGAAGCATCCGAACGCGACCTGCCCGAGCAGGACGCGCCCGAGACCGCCCGCGGCCTGCGCCACGGCTGGATCGCCGCCACGCTGGCGGTGCTCGCCGGGGTGGCCGCGGTCGCCTGGCACGCCACCCGCTACGGCCACTGGATCGTCGACGACGCGGCCATCACGTTCTCCTACTCGCGCAGCTTCGCCGACGGCCTCGGCCCGGTCCTGCAGCCCGGCGCGCCGCCGGTCGAGGGCTTCTCCGACCCGACCTGGATGCTGCTGCTCGCGCTCGGCAAGGTGGCCGGCCTGTTCGACCACGGCCTGTTGTTCGGCATCCCGGACTACGTGCTCTTCCCGAAGCTGCTCGGCCTGCTGTTCACCGCGGGCATCCTGATCCTCTGCCACGTGGCCGCGCGCCAGCTCTTCCCGCGCCGCGCCTGGGTGGCCACCCTGGCCGTCGGCCTCACGCTGGCCACCATCCCGTCGTTTGTCATCTGGGTGGTCTCCGGCCTGGAGAACTCGCTGTTCGCGTTCGCCGTGCTCGGCCTGGCCGTGCTGCTGTTCACCGCGGTGAACAAGGAGCGCGCGCTCACGCCGAAGGTGGCGATCGCGGCGGGCGTGATCGTCGCGTTCGCCGCGCTGACCCGCCCGGAAGGCCTGATCTACGCGGCCGCGTACCCGATCGTCCTGCTCTTCGGCGTCCGGCGAGAGGGCTTCTGGCGCAGCTTCCGCTTCGCCGCGCTGTCCATCGCCTCCTTCGCCGTCCTGTTCGGGGCCTATGTGGCCTGGCGCTACAGCGAGTTCCACCGGCTGCTGGCGAACCCGTCGGTGGCGAAGAAGCAGGGCCTGCCCGACCTGATGTCGATCATCCGGCCCGGCAACCTGATCGCGTACGCCGGGATCGCGGGCACGATCGTGCTCGCCGCCGTGGTGATCTGGGCGCTGGCCAAGGCCCCGTGGCGCCGGGCGCTGGTGGCGTTGATGACGCCGTTCGCGCTGGGCGTGATCGCCTTCGGCGTGATGATCCCGGACTGGATGGCGCAGAACCGCTTCGCGACGCCGGTGTGGGTGCTGGGCGCGCTGGGCGGGACGCTGGCGTTCGGCGAACTGCTGCGCACGGTCAAGGTGCGCTGGCGCGCGGTCGCCTCGGTCGTGGTGGTGGCCGCGGCGATCCCGTCGCTGGTCGGGTTCACGCACGCGTCCGACGAGTTCATCAAGAGCCCCACCATCCCCGCGTGCCTGGTCGCCGACCGCTTCGGCCGCGGCTTCAACACTTATGCCGACATGCTGGGCCTCCAGCAGGCCTCGCTGCTGCTGCCGGACCTCGGCGGCTCGTCGATGACCAGCCGGCTGCACCTGGTGGACATGGCGGGGCTGGTGAACGCGGACATCGCGGACCTGACCAAGAACGACGACATCGCCGGCCTGCGCGACTACGTGTTCGACTCGGTCAAGCCGACCTTCATCCACTCCTGGGGCCCGTGGGCGGCGGGCAACGGGATCACGGTCGACCCGCGCGTGGACCGCGACTACTACCCGATCTTCGTCTACCCCGGCCCCGGCCCGCGCAACGGTGACTTCGTGCGCAAGGACGCCGTCACGGACATGGCCAAGCTCAAGGCCGTCCAGCACTACGCGGCGACCACGATGATGGACGTCGAGGCGTACCGGTTCGGCGACGGCCTGAACGACTGCGGCCCGACGATGGAGCCGGGCCAGACCATCCCGCCGCGTCCCTGAGTTTTCAGGGGAGCACCAGCCAGAGCGCCGCGGTGGCCGCGGCGAGGGAAAGCGGCGTGGTCAGCACGCCGAGCTTCAGGAACTCCCTCGCCGACGGCCGGTGCCCGGCTTTCGCGAGCACGCGGCGCCACAACAGCGTGGCGAGTGAGCCGAGGTAGGTCGCGTTCGGGCCGATGTTCACCCCGAGCAGCACGGCCAGCAGGATGCCGGTGTTCGGGTGCGGGCCCAGCACGCTCAGCAGGATCAGCGTGGCCGGCAGGTTGTTGACGACGTTGGCGAGCACGGCCGCGATGGCGGCGGTGGCCAGCAGCTCGGGCAGCCCGGCGGTGTCCGGCAGCAGGGTGCGCAGCACGCCGCCCAGCAGGTGTTCCGACACGGCCTCGACGACCACGGCCAGCCCGAGCACGAAGAGGATCAGCATCGGCGAGGCCTCGGTGACGAGCTGCCAGGGCTTGATCTTGCGTTCCGCCAGCGCCTTCGCGCCGAGGATGAGCGCGGCCAGCGCGGCCACCCAGACGGGCTCGACGTGCACCAGCTGCCCGGCCCCGAACCCGATCAGCGTGCCCGCCAGCACCACGAGCGCGAACACCGGCGCCTCACGGTGTTCCGGCGTCCGGGTGCTCGGCTCGGCCTCGAGGTCCTCGCGGAAGAACCGGGCGAACACGGCCAGCTCGATGGCCAGCGTGACCAGCCACGGCAGCGCCATCAGCGCCGTGAACCCGGCGAAGGTGAGCCCGGAGGCGGCGAAGGCGAGCAGATTGGTGAGGTTCGAGACGGGCAGCAGGGTGGACGCGGAGTTCGCGAGGTGCGCGCACGCGTAAACATGGGGCTTCGACTCGAGCCGCAGCCCCTCGGCAGTCGCGAGGACAACGGGCGTGAGCAGCACGACGGTCGCGTCGAGGCTGAGGATCGCGGTCACCCCGGCCGCCGCGGCGAACGTGAGCACCAGCAACCGCCGCGGCCGCCCGCGGCAGAGCTCCGCGAGCCTGGTCCCGAGCCAGCTGAACACCCCGTCCTTCGCGGCGAGATGGCTGACGAGCAGGATCGCCGCGAGAAACCCCATCGTCGGCAGAATCTCGACGACCCGCTTCCCCGCCTCCGCGGGCGTCGCCAGCCCCAGCAGCAAGGCCACCCCGGCCAACGGCACGGCGGCCACCGCCTCGGGCCACCCCCGCGGCCGCACCATGGCGAACACCAGCGTGGCAGCCAGCAGGATCAGGCTGGCCACTGCCGCCGCGGTTCCGGTCACCCCCGAACGCTAACCGGCGCGGTCCGGCACGCGGCCCACGAGGGCCGATCACGGCACACGGGAACGTGCCGCGCCTGATGTGCGGGTACGCGGTGTTGACATGCATGTTGAACGCCTTCGCGGCCGTGGCCAGGTCGACCGCCGGGAACGATGGACAAAGGCGAAGGAGGCCCGGGGCATCGCCCTGCGCGTTCACACGGCCTCACCCGGCCGGCCGTTGTGCGGGCCGATCAACCGGCTGTTTCGGCCGCCCAACACGTGCCGGGACCAGACAGCGGAACGTGTGGCGCCGAGAAGGATTTCGACACCGGCAGTGCTGCAGTAGGTGGATGTGCTCACTCCATGCGGTGGTGCAACTGGGCCGGATGTGCGTGACCTCGCGATCCGACCGGCTGAATCCGCCGCGTAACCCTCAGACCCGGCCCGTAGCCGGTTCCGGAGCCCCCGCGCCGCGGGCCAGGTCCCGTTCCTTGGCGCGGATGACCGGCAGCACGTCCGACCCGAAGTGGGCCACGTCCTCCAGATAGTGCAGGAAGCCCAACAACAGGAGGTTCGCGCCGCGGCGCTTGTATTCGATGGCGCGGTCCGCGATCTGTTCCGGGGTGCCGATCAGGCCCGTGCGGAAGCCGTCGTTGTACTGGACCAGGTCCTGGAACTCCGAGTCCGCCCACATGCCCTTCGTGTCCGAAGTGGACTTTCCGGCCTGTTTCACCGCGGAGCGGAAGCCCTCGACGGCGTCCACGTTGGCCTTCGCGACGATCTCGCGCAGGACGTCGCGCGCTTCGGACTCCGTTTCACGGGCGATGACGAAACCGTTGAGTCCGAAGCGGACAGTGTGGTCGTTCTCCGCCGCGTAGCCGGTGACCTCTTCGACCTGTTCGGTGAAGCCGTCGAAGTCCTTGCCGTTGCTGAAATACCAGTCGGAGACGCGGCCGGCCAGTTTGCGGGCCGCGGTGGAGTTTCCGCCCTGGAAGATCTCCGGGTGGGGGCGGCTCTCGGGCTTGGGTTTGATGTCGAAGTCGTGGATCCGGTAGAAGTCGCCGCCGAATTCGGCGTGGTCGTCGGTCCAGAGTTCCTTGAGGACGCGGATGAACTCCTCCGTGCGGCGGTACCGCTCGTCGTGCTCCAGCCACGGCTCGCCGAGCTTCGTGAACTCGTCCTTGAACCAGCCGCTCACCACGTTGACCGCGGCGCGGCCGCCCGAGATCACGTCGGCGCTCGCGATGAACTTCGCCAGCACGCCCGGGTGCCACAGCCCCGGGTGGACCGCCGCGATCACCTTCAGCCGCTGCGTCGCCAGCAGCAGCGCGAGACTGAAGCCGGTCGACTCGTGCTGGTAGGCGGCGCCGTAGCTGGCGGTGTAGCGGACCTGGCTGAGCGCGTACTCGAACCCGTTGTCCTCCGCGAGCACGGCCAGCTTCCGGTTGTACTCGTACCCCCAGTCGGTGCGCTGCTCGATGTCGCTCGTGACCAGGCCGCCGCTCACGTTCGGCACCCAGTAGGCGAATTTCAGTGGCTCGTGCGGGTCTGGTGCGGACATGCGGCCGAGTGAACAGCGGGGCCCCGGGACCGTCAACGGTCGTCCACGCGATGAGACCGGTACGATTCACCGGCGGACGAGCTGGCAGGACGGTCGCGGCCCGGGGAAACCCGGTCCGAGGAAAGTCCGGACTCCGCAGGGCAGGGTGGTTGTTAACGGCAACCCGGGGCGACCCGCGGGACAGTGCCACAGAAAACAGACCGCCCCCGTCACCGTTGGATTCGACGGGGGTAAGGGTGAAACGGTGGTGTAAGAGACCACCAGCATCCCGGGTGACCGGGATGGCTCGGTAAACCCCACCCGGAGCAAGGCCAAGAGGGAGCTCACGCTCCTGCGCAGGCGTTCGAGGACGGCCCGTCCGATGCCTGCGGGTAGGCCGCTGGAGCCTGCCGGCGACGGCAGGCCGAGATGGATGACCGTCGCCCGGTCGCACCGCGAGGCGCGCCCGGGAACAGGATCCGGCTTACATGCCAGCTCGTCCGCCCCGAACCCCCATCGGGGCGCTCCGGGCCGACTCCTGCTTCCGGCGGTGCGCGCCCGTGGTTACCGCGCGGTAGGGTTCCTGGCATGGGTGATGCCACGGACGTCGCGAACCAGTTCAAGGGCACTTTCGACACGCTGCACTCCCTGGTGTACTTCGTGCCGGAGACGGAGGAGTACCTCACCGCGGCGGGGCTGCGGCCCGGCCGGATGTGCTACTTCGCCGGGCGGTCCGCGCCGATGGGCGCCGTCGGGCCGGCCGTGGTGGCCGCGACGTTCTACAACTTCAACCCCGACATCGTCGCCCGGCACATCCCGCGCGCCTGGACGCTGGCGACGCCGGAGGCCGTGCTCGTGGCCCGGCTCGAGGCCGTCGACGCGACGTACCGGCGCCTGCTCGGCGACGAGGTCCTCGCATCCGACGACGTGGCCGAGGCCGCCGAGCTGGCGCGCGAAGCCACGGGCGGTTGCCGCGCGGAAGGCCGTCCCCTCTACGCCGGGCATGCGAGCCTGCCCTGGCCCGACCGGCCGCACCTCGCGCTCTGGCACGCCGTCTCGCTGCTGCGCGAGTACCGCGGCGACGCGCACGTCGCCGCCCTGATGCTGAACGGCCTGAGCGGGATCGAAGCCCTCGTCACCCACGTCGCGACCGGCGCCGGCTTCACGCCGGAGGCCGCGAAGCAAACCCGCGGCTGGAGTGACGAGCAGTGGGACGCCGCCGTCGCCGGGCTGGCCGACCAGGGCATCCTCGGCGCGGACGGCGGCCTCACCGAGCGCGGCGCCGAGCTGCGCGAGCGGATCGAGGCCGCGACGAACCTGGCGTCCGAAGGGCCGTGGACGCGCCTCGGCGAGCAGAAGTCGGCGCGCCTGTACGAGCTGTGCCGCCCGCTGAGCCGCGCCGTGGTCAAGGCCGGCGCGTTCCCGCGCGCGATCACCCGGCCGTCCTGAGCCGACCTGGTCGGACCAGTTCCGCGGCCTGCGGTCGTCGGTGCCACGGCCGCCGAACGGTGCAGGTCACGCTGGTTCGGGCGGTCGAACGTGTACCCGGAGTGAGCGCGGCCCGGTGCCGGGAACCGGGCTTTCCCGGCTCGGAACGGGACCGAACACCGCTTTCGGCAGCGCCGGTCCCCGATGTCCGATATCACGCTATGTAGTGAAAAACGGCGCCCGGCTTGCGCGTATCGTGACAAGAGCCTCACTGCTTGGTGGTCGCATTTGGGCCACGATCGCAGCGTGGCGCTCACTCAGCGGACTCGCTAGAGGCGGCCGAATGGGGCATGCCACACTGGTTCCGGCCTCATCACGTCGGCACCGAGAGCACCGAGAGTGAGCAAAGTGCTCCCGGCGGAGTGAGTTCGTCGGTCCACTGCGAAATCCGGGTGTCCGGGGTTAATCCCGAGCACCCTTGCCACCATGATGGAGGGCGAGGAATTCTGACCAGACCGCTCCGACCCGGCGCCCTGCCCACAAGTCGACATTTACAAAGCGCGCTTTGACCATTACCCCTTGTGACGCCATGATGTTGTTCGAAGCTTCGCCCAAGCCAGAACCGCGCGGCCCCCTCCGCGCACCGGGAGTATCGCGATGATGACCATGACCACCCTCGAGACGCTGGCTGCCGGCGAGCTCGGCACCGGCAACGTCCGTAGCTGGTTGATCGACAACGTCATCCCCCTGGTGCTGCTCGCCGTCGCGCTCCTGCTGCTCTGGCTGGGCGGCGGCAAGGGTGACAACGCGGGTGTGATGCGCCGGCTCGCCGGTGTGGTCATCGCGCTCGCGATCATCGGGCTCGCGGTCAGCGGCGCCGGCGTCAACGTGGGCCAGTGGATCGCCGGCCTGTTCACCGGCTGAGGCGGGGCTGGCGTGCGTATCAGGACAGATGACGAGGTCTACCGGGTCGACGCCGTCTGGCTCGGCCCGCCGAAGGCGACTTTTCCCTGGAGGGCCCGCTACGTAGCGTGGCTCATCGGCATACCGGTCTTCCTGCTCGTGCTCACCGTGGAGCGGTGGGCGGGCTGGAGCTTCGGGTTCTTCTCCACGGCGTGGGCGTTTGTGATCACGATCGTGATCACCAGGCTGATCACGGCCAAAATCAGCCACGAACGCCCGTTGGGCGCGGTGGTCGGGATGGCGGGCCGTGAGCTCAACACGCCGCGGGAGCGGGGCACGGGCACGGGTGGCGCGGTCAGCGCCAGCCGGATCCGCGTCCGGGCCGAGCGCCCGGTTCCGAAGCACAAGAAAAGGCGGCAGTACCAGCACCACGGCTACGGCCAGGTCGCCGGAGCACAGGCCGGGGCACAGGGAGCACCACGAGCGCGCCGGAGCCGCCCCGCGGCTCGGGCCGGGAGGTAGTCGTTGTTCGGTCGCGGCGGAAGCCGAGGGAAGCGGGATCAGGACGTGCCGGTGGGCGCTTGGCAGACGCCCCAGCAGGTCCGGTCCGCGAATGCCAGGAACACCTCCTCGAACGGCAAGGGCGGGAAACGCCTGACGGGTGAGCAGGCCATACCCGCCTACACCCCGTCGATAGCCGCCCGCAGCATCGACGGGCACCTGCTGCGCACGGGGTATGAGGTGTATGCCTGGTACCGGCTGGCGCCACAGCGCTGGTCGTTCCGCTCCGACTCGCAGCGCCGCGACCTGATCGCGGCCATCGCCGGCCAGTACGCCGAGCTGCAGGGCCGCTGGCTGCACCTGCGGGTGACCAACCGGCCGTACCCGATCCGGATGTGGGCCGAGGCCCACGTGCACAACGCGGTCGGACGGCCGGGCGACGTGCCGGGCGCGCTGTCCTTCGACGATTACCTGATCGGCGAGCAGCAGCAGCTGATGGGCCGGTCGATGGCGGAGAAGGAGGTCTACCTCGGCGTCCAGGTGCAGACCCGGCGCATGGTGGACCGCGCGGTCGAGCGCGCCGCGCCGGTGCTGCGCAAGATCCTGCCCGAGGCCGTCGACGCCGAGCTGGCGGCGCTGGACTCCGAGGTCGAGCACCTGGACCAGGTGATCGGCAGTGCCGGGCTGGAGGGCCGCCCGGTGCACGCCGAGGAGATGTCCTGGCTGATGCACCGGTCCTGCTCGCTGGGCCTGCCCGCGCCGCGGAACATGCCCGCCGTGCCGGGCGCCGCGTGGGAGCCCGAGGACCTGGCCAGCTTCACCGACGCCGCCGACTTCTACGCCGACCCGTACGCCCCGACGGTCACGGTCCGCGGCCGGACCGGCTCCAACGCGGGCGTCTCGCGGCACCTCGCCGTGCTCACCGTCGGCCAGATGCACGGCCTGCAGATCCCCGAGGTCGACGACCCGTGGATCCAGCACGCCGACCGGCTGCCCGCCGCCGTCGAGGTGTCCGCGCGGATCTACGTGCGCCGCCCCGAAGAGGTGTCCGGCGAGCTGCAGCGCCAGATGAACAAGGTGCGCTCGCAGGTCAAGCACTACACCGACGAGCACGAGCTGGAGCCGCCGCAGTCGCTTTCGCGCCAGGCCGGGCGGGTGCTGGAGATCGACGACGAGATGACGTCGGGCTTCACCGCGCTCGCCACGCGCGTGCGTTCGTGGTGGCGGCTGGCGGTTTCCGGGCCCACCGAGCGTGACGCGCTGCGGCTGGCCCAGCAGCTGCTCGATCTGTACAAGCCGAAGGTCGCCATCGAGCACCCCGAGGCGCAGTACGCGATGGCGCGGGAGTTCATCCCGGGCGAGCCGCTGGCTTCGGCCGCGTACATGCGCCGCGGTTCCGTGGTGTGGGGCGCCTCCGCGGTGCCGACGGCCACGGCCGAGGTCGGCGACCGGCGCGGCATCCTGCTCGGCGAGACGGTCACCGCGACCCGGCGTCCGGTGGCCTGGGACCCGTGGATGGCGCAGGAGATCCGCGACGGCTCGGGCCTGACCGCGATGGTGGCCGGGCTGGGTGGCGGCAAGTCGTTCCTCGGCGGCGGCATCGTCTACAAGACCCTGCGCGCCGGGGCGCACTGGACGATCCTCGACCCGTCCGGCCCGCTCTCGCGCCTGTGCGACCTGCCCGAGCTGCGCCCGTACGCGCGGCCGATCAACCTGCTGAACGCGCAGCCCGGCATCCTCAACCCGTACCGGGTGGTCGCGGATCCGCTGCTCGAGCACTTCATGGACGAGGACGACCCGGAGCGGTCCTGGCGCCGGGAGAAGGCGCTGGCGGGCGCGACGCGGCGCCGCCTGGTGCTCGACGTGCTCACCGGCGTGCTGCCGTACGAGGTGTCGCGCATGGCGCAGACGCGGATCGTGCTGCTGCGGGCCGTCCGCGCGGTCGGCGGCCGGTTCGACGCCGACCCGGGCCAGGTCATCGACGCGCTGCGCCGGGACTCGAGCGAGCACCACGAGCACGCCGTGGTCGTCGCGGACTTCCTGGACGAGATGCGCGAGCGCATGGCGTTGCTGATTCCGGAGGACGACGCCGACCCGTACGCCGAAACCCGCGACGACCGCATGACGGTGCTGACCATGGCGGGCCTGACCCTGCCCAAGGACGGCGTGCCGCGCGAGTACTGGACGGACGCGGAGTCCCTCGGCGTCGAGATGCTGAACCTGGCGGCGTGGCTGACCCAGCGGTCGGTGTACGAGAAGCCGAAGGAACTGCGCAAGGGCGTCTGGATCGACGAGGCGTTCTTCCTGTCCGAGGTGCCGACCGGGCGCGTGCTGATGAACCGCTTCGCGCGTGACTCGCGCAAGTGGAACGTCCGCGTGCTGCTGTCCTCGCAGATCCCGGCGGACTTCCTGAAGATCCAGGGTTTCGTCGCGCTGCTGGACTCGGTTTTCGTCGGCCGGCTGGACGACGACGATGCCCAGGCGGACGCGTTGCGCCTGCTGAAGGTGCCCGTCGGGGTGGGCTACGAGCAGGTCGTCGCGGCGCTGGGCCGCCGCCCGGGCTCGCAACGCGGCCTGGAGCGCGACGTCGAACCCCGCCAGTTCATCTTCGGCGACGGCGCCGGCGGCGTGGAGCGCATCCGCGTCGACTTCTCCGGCCCGCACCTGCAGCAGCTGCGGTCGGTCATGGACACCACCCCGGGCTCGAAGGACGCGTACACCAAGCCGGGCACCGACCTGGTCGTGCCGCACCCGCCGGAGGAAGAGCCCGCCCCGTACGTCCCCACCCCACCGGAAGACGACGAGCTGGAACACGACTTCGAGCTCGAGGCCGAGCTCGAAGTCGGCTTGACCGACGAGGAGCTCCTCGGCTCGCCGGACCCGCTCGCGTCCGAGACCGGCGAGGTGGAGGGTGCGGTGCAGCAGAACGGAAACGGCGCCAACGGACGTGGTCCGGGCCAGCCCGCCCGGACCGGCGGCAAGGGCGGCACCGGCAGGGATGCCGCGTGAACCCGCCGGAACCGGGCCGCGCTCGCCGCGGCCGCACCAGTGCGCGCCCCGGCGGCCCGGCCGGGGCGAGTGAACCGGGCGACGCCGGTCGACCGCGGCCTGCGGGGACCGCGTGGGGCTCCGCGGGGAGGACCGCGTGAGCACCGTCCTGACGCTGGCGTTCGTGCTTTCGTTCGCCGCCGCCTGGCACGCCCTGCGCCGGCGGATCAGGCAGGGCCCCAAGCCGGGCAAGCACAGGCCCAGCCGGCGGGCCACCATGATCGCCGTCATCGCGGTCCTCGGTATGCAGACGGTGCTGCTGGCGCCGTCCGCGAACGCCGCCGCCTGCGGCGACTCGCCGAACCCCGAGCGGCCGGGCTCCGGCATGGTCGGCGCGATCGACCCCGCCCAAGGCAACGGCGAGGCCGGCAGCGCCTACATCGACTACAGCTACGCCGGGCTGGTCTGGGACACCTTCCAGACCGACTGCTCGCCGCTGTCCAGCCTCGCGTCGCCGAGTTCCACCATCGACACCTGGGCCGGCAACCAGCTGTTCAACGTCGGCAAGAACATCGTCGGCGCCACGAACTCGCTGCACTACACGGTGCTCGAGGGCGGCCTGCTCAACCCGATCTACAACGCGGTCAAATCCGGCGCGGAGAAGGTCTACAACAACATCTACGCGCAGTTGTTCGGCCTGGTCGCGCTGATCCTGTCGATCATGCTGTTCCGCAACATCTGGCGGGGCGACCTGGCCGCGGTGAGCAAACGGGCGCTCTACGCGCTGGCCGCGGTCTGGCTCGCGGCGTCGTCACTGGCGATGCTCAGATACTTCGACCCCATCGACAAAGCGATCGTCCAGACCACCACGAACATCCAGGCCGGCTTCGTCGACGAGTCGGAAAACCGCGTGGTCCGGCACATCCTGCCGACCGAGCTGCACAACGAGATCGTCTACAAGAACTGGCTGCGCGGCGAGTTCGGCGCTCCGAACGCGCCGCAGGCCGACCAGTACGGCCGGCCGCTGCTCGACGCGCAGGCGTTCACCTGGCAGCAGATCCGCGACGGCGACGACGGCAAGCAGAACGTCGTCGACGCCAAAAAGGCCGCGTACAAGGACATCTCCACCAAGCTCGGTCCCGCGACCGGGTACTTCACCGGGGAGTCCGGCGGGCGGACCGGGGCCGGGTTCCTGGCACTGGGCCAGAGCATCGTCTACTCGCTGTTCCAGTTGCTGGCCAAGGCTTCCGTGCTGCTCGCGCAGGTGCTGATCCGGCTGTTCGCGCTCACCGCGCCGTTGATCGGGCTGGTGGCGCTGCTGCACCCGGACATCCTGCGGCGCGTGCTGAAGGTGGCCGGCGGGGTGGCGTTCAACCTGGTGGTGCTGTCCGTGCTGGCCGGGGTGCACGCGTTGCTGCTGCAGGCGATCTTCGACGCCGGCAACTCGCTGAACATGCTGACGCAGATGGTGCTCGCCGGGCTGGTCACCGTGCTGCTGTTCATGGTCGGCCGTCCGGTGCGGCGGCTGTGGCAGATGGTCGAGATGTCCGTGAGCATGGTCGGCGCCGCGGTGCCGTCGCCGTCGGGCGGGATCTTCTCGCGGTTCCGCAAGGGCGCGAACGGGCCGACGCCGCAGGATTCGTTCTGGCAGAACGTGCGTGAGACCGACGACGTGGTGGACGGCGAAACCCGCGGGCCCATGGGCGCCACCGTCGGCGGTGGGCGCTACCGCCCCGAGGCGACGGTTTTCGCCAGCTCCCAACGGCTCGACAACGGCTCCGGCGCGGTCCGGCCGGCCGCCGCGTGGTCCGGGGCGCCGTGGCCCGGCGCCGTGGGCTCGGGCGGTTCGGCGGGCGCGCTTCCGGCGGGACGCGGAGGCTCGCCGGTTTATGGCCAGTACAACCCGGTTTCCGGCGAACCCGGCGATTACGTCGTGGGCAGCCGGCGGCTGCCCACGCAGGAGAGCCGCCGCGTCGACACCTCGCCGGTCGCCGACCTGCGCTGGAGCGACGAGCCGGAGCCGGTGGTCGTGCCGTCCCGGATGAACAACGCCGACCGCGGTTACGTGACGCCGGAGTCGGTGCCGGGCCAGGCCAACGTGTACACCCCGCCGGGCATCCGCGCGCAGCCGCGCCGGGTGGACCCCGAGGTCGTGGCGGGCAAGCCGGTGTTCGTGCTCTACCGCCCCTCGCGGGGCATCGAAGTGCGCGACACCGACCAGGTCATGGGGCGGTGACGGATGCCGATCCGCACCAACCGCGGCCGGACCGCGGTCTACCGGCGCCTGTGGGGCTGGCCGCTGCGCTCGCCGCGGCACCTCGTCGGGACGCTGGTGTTCCTGGCCATCCTGGTCACCGTGCTCGGCATCGTGCTGCCGAAGACGATGGGCAAGCCGGCCACCGCGCAACCCGCCCCTTCGGCGACCAGCTCCGCGCGGGGGCCCGGCCTCGCCGCGCCGGTGCCGACCCCCTCGACGCTGCCCACGCGGCTGTCCAGCCCGCTGGCCACGCCGACGTCCGCGCCGCCGAACCCCGAGGCCGTCAACGTCGCGAAACAGTGGGCCACGGCCTGGGTGAACCATCCGGCGGGCATCTCGAACGCCGACTGGCTCAACGGGATGCGCGCGCTGACCACCGACGAGTTCCTGCCCGTCATGTCCACTGTGGACCCTTCGAACATCCCGGCCACGCGCGTGACCGGTGACGCGGCCGTCACCTCCTCCTACACCAGCTCCGTCCAGGTCGTCGTCCCCACCGATGGTCCGAAGCTCAGCATCACCGTGGTCAACACCGGCGCGGGGTGGCGAGTGGCGGACTACGACCAGGCGAGCTGAGCCCGGTGAAGCTCGGAATCCTCGTCGGGGTGCTGGTCGCGGCGGTGTTCGCGGCGGTGCTGACCACCAGCGCCGTGACCAAGGTGGTGGTGGACCAGCAGCAGGCCGCGGCCGGCGGGCTCACGAACACCTCCTGCGACGCCGCGATCGGCCCGACCCAGCCGGGCCAGCCGCAGCAGGGCGCCAACGACGCGTCGAACCTGGATCAGGAGCAGAAGGGCACCGTCGCGCTGATCATCTCGATCGGCAAGCAGCGCGGCCTCGCGCCGCGCGCCTGGCAGGTGGCGATCCAGGCCGGGATGACGGAATCGGGCCTGCACAACCTCGACCACGGCGACCGCGACTCGCTCGGCATCTTCCAGATGCGCCCGTCGATGAACTGGGGCAGCGCCGCCGAGGTGACCAACCCGAACTACGCGATCAACAAGTTCTTCGACGTGCTGATGTCGGTCCCGGACTGGGCGAACCTGCGCCCCGGCGACGCGGCCCAGTCCGTGGAGCGCTCCGGTTTCCCCGACCGCTACCACAAGTGGGAGGCGATGGCGGCGGTCCTCGTGCAGAACCTGGGCCAGGTCGTCGACGCCGCCGGGTGCGGCCAGGGGCTGGGCGCGGCGCTGCCGCCGAGCCAGGCGGCGGCGCAGGCGATCAAGTTCGCACTGGGGGAGCAGGGCAAGCCGTACGTCTGGGGCGCGACCGGGCCCAACGCGTACGACTGCTCCGGCCTGATGCTGCGCGCGTACCAGTCGGCGGGCGTGATCCTGCCGCGCGTCTCGCAGGACCAGTACAAGGCGGGCGCGATGCTGCCGGTGCGTGACGCGCAGCCCGGCGACCTGATCTTCCTGGCGACCGACCCGGCGAATCCGGCGACGATCCACCACGTGGCGATGTACCTGGGCGAGGGCAAGATCGTCGAGGCCCAGCAGACCGGCGTCCCGGTGCACATCCGGCCGTTCTCCTTCGACGAGGCGGAAGTGGTCCCGCAGGCGGTGCGTCCCGGCGTCTAGCATGGGTTGAGGAGTCACCGGCTCTTGACACCGACCGGGGTGACCGCTATGGCCTGTCCGATGACCCGGCGACGGGCCCGATTCACCCGAAGTCGCGGCCTGTCCACGAGCACGCGGCCGCGCGCTGGCAGAGGATGACACACGTGGCACGGAAATTCGGCAAGCGAGGCAAGCCCGGCCAGGGTGAGCCCCAGGACCCGCGAACGCTGTTCGGCGCACCGCAGCCGCAGCGTCAGTCCGCGCACCCGGCGTCCAGCACGCCGCTGTCCGACCAGCTGAACCACGGCTGGCCCGGCGTCGACGCCGGTTACGTGGTGCTGCCGCGCTCGCTGGCGGAGGGCATGTCGCTGCCCTGGCAACAGCAGATGGCGGCCCTGCTGGCGCAGTTCCACGCCGAGCACGCGCGCCTGACCTGGCCGGTCTACCGCGTGGTGCCGTCCCGTTACGAAAAGCTCGTGGATCTGGACGAGGAGCAACTGGCGGAGGCCGGCTACCTCGTGGAGATCGACACCGAAGGCGAGATGATCTACCGGGAACGCAGCGGCCGCAAGGTCGCGGACCCCCTGAACACCACCGTCCTGGTCTCCTGCCTCGACCCGATCCCGAAGCCCGCCCCGCGCCCCGCCGCCCCTGCCCCGACGGCGGGCCCCCTGGCCGCCCCGGCGGCGATGAACATCGGCCCGGCCCCGGTCTGGCGCACGGTGCCGCATCCGGCCGGGCCTGAAGGCGGGATGGCGGGGTCTGGTGTTCCTGGCCGTGGTCCTGGCACTGGCTCTGGCCCTGGTTCTGGGACTGGCGCGGGTTCCGGGGCTGCTTCTGCTTCTGTTGCCGGTCTCGGCGCTGCTGGTTCTGTGCCTGCTTCTCCCGCTGCTCCCGGTGCGGCTGGTCCTGCTTCGGCTACTGGTCCAGGTGTGGGTGGTCCCGCTCCTGCCACTGGCCCAGGTCCGGATGGTGCGGCTGCCTCCGCTTCTGGCTCCGGTCGTTCCGCCGTCGGCGAATCCAGCGCGGCCGGCTCCGGTGCGGGTGTTCCCGGTGAGCCGGAGGCGCGCGAAGCCGCTGCAGCTGCGCCGGGTGGTGCCAACGCGCCTGGTGCTGCTGCGCCGGGTGGTGCCAACGCGCCTGGT
>NZ_FOEF01000008.1 GCF_900110575.1 Amycolatopsis saalfeldensis | reverse complement strand
ATGGCCGCCGCCCAACGCAGATCCGGCGCCACCAAGACCGCCACCCAACGCAGATCCGGCGCCACCATGGCCGCCGCCCAACGCAGATCCGGCGCTGCCAGAACCACCGCCCGGCGCGGAACCGGGACCGCCATGGCCGCCGCCCGGTGCGGCCGCACCGCCGGGGCCCTTGCCCAGTGCGGGCGCGGCGCCGCCGGGAAGTGGGTTCGCGACGCTGGGTGGCTGGGCGCCGTAAGCGCTCCGGGCCGGCGGGGGCGGGACCGGGATCGGGCCGGACGGCGGGCGGCCTCCCGGACGCGGCCGCAGCTCCGGGCGCCCCTCGGACTCGGACCGGCCTTCGCGCGGCCACTCCCCCGGGCGGACGACCTCGGTGCGCTCCCCACGCGCGTCCTCGCCCCGCCCCAGGCGCGCGATGGACGAGCCGGGCAACGCTCCCGTCCGGTCCGGGTCCACGAGCACCGCGCGCAGTGCGCCTCGCGCCACCACGGTCTCCGGCTGGTCCAGGCTCGTCGGCACGACGCCGGTGCGCTCGTGCACGAGCCGCGAGATCATCGGGATCCGGCTGGACCCGCCGACGAGGAAGATCGCCGTCAGCTGCTTGGGGCGCAGCCCCGCTTCGGCGATGGCCGCGCTGGTGAGTTCGACCGCGCGGCCCAGCGGCGCGGTGATCAGCCGCTCCAGGTCCTCGCGCGTCACGTGCGCATCGGCGAACGGCGGCGGCATCGGCACGTCGGTGTAGGTGTGCCGGGAGAGCGTCTCCTTCGCGCCGCGTACGTCCTGGCGCAGCACCCGCCGGCGCCGCCGGTCGGTCAGCTCACGGCCCTCCACCAGCTGCCGCCAGGCGTCGGGATCGGTGGCCGAGACCAGTGAGCCGATGTGCTCCAACAGCGCCTGGTCGATGTCGGCGCCGCCGAAGCTCGGGTCGCCACGAGTGGCCAGCACCTGGAACCCGCCACGCGGCCGCCCCGTCCGGTCGTGCGATGCCTCCGGCAGCCGCTGCACGACGCTGACGTCCACCGTGCCGCCGCCGAGGTCCAGCACCGCGAGCGCTTCGCCCGGACGGCCGCTGAACTCGACCGTGCGGTCGTCGGACTGCGAGACCGGGGCGAAGGTGGCCGCGTGGTACACCGCCGCGGCGACGGGCTCCGGCACCAGCGCGACCTCGTTCGCCAGCCGGCCCGCGGCCTGGCGGAGCAGCCGGGTGCGGATCGCGCCCCAGTCGGCGGGGTGGGTGAGCACCAGCAGGTCGACCTCGGCGTCGCCGGCTATCCGCCGGGCCTCGGCCACCACCCGGCCCAGCACGGCGTGCACGACGTCGGTGACCCGCAGCACGGTGTCGCCGAGCAGCAGCTCACCCTCGTCGATCCGCCGCTTCGGGTTGGGCTCGTACCGCGACGGGTCGACGGCCGCCTGCCGCTCGGCCTCCTGGCCGACGAACAGCGTGCCGTCGGCGGCCGCGTAGACCGCCGACGACATCAGCGGCAACCCATCGATCACCACGACCTGCGGCTCGCGGCCGTTGACGGAGGTGACGACGCAGGTGCTCGATGTCCCGAAGTCCACCGCCACCCGCACCGTCACCGGAAACCCCCGCTGACGCTCTTACGCACTCCTCCCGGCCTTAGTCCGGCTGGATCCACGAAACCTGCACAAGCTGCTTGCCCGCCTTGCGGGTGAGCAGGTTGCCCCGGCCCGGGGGCATCGCGCTGGGCCGGATGTTGCCGATCAGCGCGCCTTCGTCCTTGGAGCCGTTCATGACCATGCCCGGCGCCGCGATCTCCTTGAGCTTGCCGATGACCGGGTCGTACGACGCGCGGCTCGCGCCACCGGTGCGGCGGACCACCACCAGGTGCAGGCCGACGTCCTTGGCCTGGGCCAGGAAGTCCGAGAGCGGCTTGAGCGGGTTGTTGGTCTGGGTGACCACCAGGTCGTAGTCGTCGACCAGGACGAACAGGTCCGGCCCGGTCCACCACGACCGCGTCTTCAGCTGCTCCTGCGTGACATCCGCGCCGGGCAGCCGCCGGGTCATCGACCCGTAGACGTCCTGGACCATGCTGTCCAGCTGCGTCGACGAGACCGCATACCCGAGCAGCGAGTCACCGCTGAGGAACCCGAGCATCGTGCGCCGGTAGTCGACCAGCAGGATCACGGCCTCCTGCGGCGTGAAGCGCTCGGTGATGCCCCGCGCGATCTGCCGCAGCAGGTTCGTCTTCCCGGACTCGCCGTCCGCGAACGCGAAGAAGTGCGGGTCGGCGTTGAAGTCCAGGTAGATCGGCTGGAGGTCTTCCTCGTTGACGCCGATCGGCACCAGCTTGGAGTCGCGCCGGGTGTCGGCCTTGAGGACCTCTTCGTAGGTGATCATCTCCGGCAGCAGGCGCACCTGCGGGGCCGGGCGGCCACGCCACGCGCCACGGATCTTCGCGACCGCGTCCGCCACGCCGGCGGCTACCGTGTCGGCGTCGCTGGACCCGTCGATCCGCGGCAGCCCGGTGAGCATGTGCAGCTTCTCCCGGGTCAGGCCACGGCCGGGACGTCCGGCGGGCACGTTCACCGCGGTGCGGCGGTCGATGTCCGACTCGGTCGGGTCACCCAGGCGCAGCTCGAACCGCGTGCCCAGCATGTCCTTGATCGCCGGGCGCAGGTCGGCCCACCGGTTGGCCGAAATCACCACGTGCACGCCGTAGGCCAGACCCTGCGTGGCGAGCCGGGTGATCGAGGTTTCCAGCTCCTCGAAGTCGTCCCGCAGCGCCCGCCAGTTGTCCACCACCAGGAAGGCGTCGCCGAACGCGTCCTGCTCCGGCAGGATCTCGCCGCGGCGCTTGCGGTTGCGGAACTCGTTCATCGAGTCGATGCCCATCGCACCGAACCGGCCCTCCCGCTCGGTGAGCAGGGTGGTCAGCTCGGCCACGATCCGGCGGGCCTTGTCCGGCTCCCGCCGGGCCACCGCGACCCCGCCGACGTGCGGCAGGTCGGCCAGGCCGGCGAGCGTGCCACCACCGAGGTCGAGGCAGTAGAACTGGACTTCCTCCGGCGTGTGGGTCAGCGCCATCGACATGATCAGCGTCCGGAGCATCGTCGACTTGCCCGACTGCGGCCCGCCGGCGAGCACACCGTGGCCCGCCGCACCGGCGAAGTCCGCCCACAGCATGTCGCGGCGCTGCTCGTACGGCCGGTCGACGATGCCCATCGGCACCTGCAGCCGGCCGTTGCCGAAGAACCCGACCGGGGACAGGCCGCGGTCGTCCGTGGGGTTCAGGTTGGGCAGCAGGGTGTCCAGCGAGTTCGGCTCGTTCAACGGCGGCAGCCACACCTCGTGCGCCGGCGGGCCCTGGCCCACCAGCCGCGAGACGATGACGTCGAGCTCGCTCGGCTCCACCGCCTCTTCGGGCTGCTTTTCCTCCGCCTTCGGCGCTTCCTCTATCTGCTGCGGCTCGGGCTCCTTCGGCAGCTCCACGAAGTCCGGCACGAACAGCTGCGGGCGCTTGTCCGCGCGCACCACCGTCGCCGCCGGGCCCGCCGCCTGGATCCCCGCCGGCCGGTACGCGCCCGAGACGTAGGACGCCTTGAACCGCACCAGCGTGGAGGTGTCGAACTTGAGGTAACCGCCACCGGGGACCGACGGCAGCTCGAACGCGTCCGGCACACCGATCGCCGCGCGGGATTCCGCCGCGGAGAACGTCTTCAGGCCGATCCGGTACGACAGGTG
Organism: Amycolatopsis saalfeldensis; assembly: GCF_900110575.1. GTDB lineage: Bacteria > Actinomycetota > Actinomycetes > Mycobacteriales > Pseudonocardiaceae > Amycolatopsis > Amycolatopsis saalfeldensis. Next base: position 338,673 of record NZ_FOEF01000008.1, on the reverse strand, counting down.
CGAGTCGAGCCCGCGCAGCTTGCCCTCTTCCAGGCGCTGGGAGGCGAGCAGCATGTGCATCTGCAGCGACCGGCCCAGCCGGCCGATCGCGACGAACAGGTCGATGAAGTCCGGCTTCGCCGCCAGCAGCTCGGAGAACTCGTCACAGACGATGAACAGCGCGGGCAGCGGGTCGAGGTCGGCGCCGTTCTCACGGGCTTTCTCGTACTCCCAGACGTTCTTGAAGTTACCGCCGTTCTTCAGCGCCTCCTGGCGCCGGTTCATCTCGCCGGCCAGCGCGTCGCGCATGCGGTCGACCAGCGTGACCTCGTCCGCGAGGTTGGTGATGACCGCGGAGACGTGCGGGGCCTTGTCCAGCCCCAGGAACGTCGCACCACCCTTGAAGTCGACGAGGACGAAGTTGAGCGTGCTCGACGAGTGCGTGGCGAGCATGCCCAGCACCAGCGTGCGGAGGAACTCCGACTTACCGGAACCGGTCGCGCCGATGCACAGGCCGTGCGGGCCCATGCCCTCGACCGCGGCCTCCTTGATGTCCAGCTCGACCGGCTGGCCGTACTCGCCCACGCCGAACGGCACCCGGTACCGGTCACGGATCGGGCGGGGCCGCCAAGCCTGCTGCACATCGAACGTCATCGGGTCGCCGGGGATGCCCAGCAGTTCGAGCAGCGACGGGTTGGACAGGAGCGGTTCCTCTTCGCTCACGTCCGCGCCGGCCGCGGTCCCGACGCGGTACGGCGCGATCAGCCTGGACAGCGCCTCCGCCTCGACGATCGAAAGCGTGTCCGGACGGCCGAACCACTCCACGCCGCCGGCACTACGCGCGCCGAGCCGCTCGGGCTCCACCACCAGCCGCAGACCACGGCGGGCGGCGAGGTTGCCGATCGACTCGGACAGGTCGATCAGCGTGACGCCGACCAGACCCTCCTCGAGGATGATCTGCTCCTCCCGGGTGACCTCCGCGTCGTCGACGATGATCACGACGTGCGGCTGGTCCGGGGGCGGGGTGGCGTTGCGGGAGAACCGCTGCCGGTCGCGCAGCTCCTCGTCGAGCCACTGCTCGATCTGGGCCAGCGAACCCGCCATCATGCGCAGCTGGCCGATGCCGTCGGACATCGTCGGGTGCTGGACGTGCGGGAGCCACTTCGCCCACTCCCACTCCTCCTTCGCCCGGCCCGCGGTGGCGATCGCGATCATCACGTCGTCGGGGCCGTGGAAGGCGACCAGCTGCGCGACCATGGCGCGGGCGAGGCCGCGGGTCAGCGCGCGCTCGCCCTGCATGCTCACGGCCGCGAACCCGCGCAGGGTGATCTGCGTGGGCAGGTCGGGCACGATCGAGTGCGCGCGCACGAACCGGCGCAGCGCCAGCGTGGCGATCGGCTCCAGCTCGTCGACCGGGCCGGTCTGGGGCGGGACCAGCCGCGTGGCGAGCCGGTGCGAGCTGCGGCCGACGCGCAGGTGCAGGAAGTCCTGGTCGTTCGTCCGGCGCTCCCACATGCGGCGGCTGGCCGCCAGCGACCACAGCGACTGCGGGTCCGGGTGCACCCACTCCAGCGCGGCACGCTGATCGACCATCGCCTCGCGGGCTCGGTCACGCATCTGGCCGAGGTAGCGCAGGTAGTCCTTGCGGTCCTCGTCCATCTCGGCCTTCTTGGCGCCACCGCCCCGGCCGCCACCGCCGGCGAGCATGCCGACGGTGCCCATCAGCATCATGCCGCTCATCATGATCGTCTGCGGGTTCCGGCCACCGGCCGTGAACATGTAGCCCATCATCCCGAGCGAGGCGAAGATCATCACGCCGGGAATCAGCTTCTGGACGATGTTGCCCGGGATCGTGCGGGGCACCTCGGGTGGTGGCTCCAGGTGCACCTCGCCGCCCGGCGGGCGCGGCGCGGCCAGCCGCGGCGACTTCTTGAACTGCAGCGTGCTCATCGAGGTCCCCTCTGTTCCTGCTCGACGATGGCGGCCGGCGGTTTGCGCTCGGGTGCGCGGGACAACCTATCGAACGTCGCCGTGGAAATCCGGGCAACGCCCGGATCCGGCCCGTTCGGCCCCCACGGCGGGTCGAACGCCCACCCGTTTTCTCCTGCCGCCAGAGTCTACGACCCACCACCGACAGTAAAGACCCGCTCACCGGATCCGAACCCCCGACGGGTGCTCCGGGTAGTACAGCGAGGTACTTTCGCCGGTCATTTTCGGACAGTCGGTGTAACCGCCACCCGGGTTCGGTATAAGTTCCCCCGGGAGCTGACTCATCAGAGCGGGGGCAACTAGTGGCAACGGGCACGACGGTTTTCAGCAGGGTGACGGTGGTGGCACCCAACACCCGGATCGACGTCGCGCTGCCGGCGGACGTCGCGGTGGCCGACCTGCTGCCCATGCTGCTGGACATGGCGAAGGAGACATCGCCGGACGGCGGCGCCCGCCACGGCGGCTGGGCGCTGGCGAAACTCGGCGACGCCGCGCTCGACCCGAGCCGGACGCTGGCGTCCCTCGGGATCATCGACGGCGAGCTGCTGCAGCTGCGCAAGCGCAACGAGAACCCGCCGCCGCCGCTGTACGACGACGTCGTCGACGCCATCGCGGAGTCGGCGCCGGACAGCTTCCGGCCCTGGACCAAGGAGACCGCGCGCCGCTTCGGCCACGTCGCGGGCGGCCTGGCACTGGTGCTGGCCGCGCTCGCGCTGTTCCTGAGCGGCTCGCTCTACGGCGGCAGCTCGATCGCCCCCGCCATCGCCGGCGGCATCGGCGCGATCGCGTGCGTCGCACTCGGCGCGACACTGGCGAAGGCGTACCAGGCGGAGGCCACGGGCGTGCTGATCGCCGCCGCGGGCGGCCTGCCGCTGGCGTTCGTGAGCGGGTTCTACATCGTGCCGGGGCTCTCGGTGCGCGCGAACCTGTTGCTCGGCGCCGTGCTGGTGCTGATCGTCGCGTCCGTCTGCATCGCGGTCATCGGCGCGGGCATCACCGTCTTCATCGCCGCCGCCACGGTCGGCACGTTCGGCGCGCTCGCCTTCCTGGCCGCGATGCTGATCTCGAACGAGCCCGCCGCGGGCATCGCGGCCGGCGCGGTCGCCGTCGCGCTCGCCTGCATCTCGATCCTGCCCCGCGCGACCATCTGGCTCGCGAAGCTCCCCCTGCCGCACGTGCCCAGCACCGCGGAGGAGCTGAAGGAGGACACCGGCTTCCCGGACTACCGCGCCATCGAGCAGCGCACCTCCATCGCACACGACTACATGACCGGCCTGATGATCGGCTGCGGCACCGTCACGGCGATCTCGGCCGTGATCGCGGCGACCGCCCCCGGCGTCTTCGGCATCATCCTCGGCGTGGTCGCCACGCTCGTGCTTCTGCTGCGCGCGCGGGCGTACGCGAACGGCGCGCAGGCCATCGCGCTGCTGACCACCGGCATGGTTTCGGCCGCGGGCATCCTGATCGGCTGGATGACCTCGGCCAGCGCGGACCAGCGCGTGATGTACGTCTTCGGCGCGCTGATCCTGGTCGGCGCGGGCGCGCTCGTGGTCGGCGTGATCTTCCCGAACCAGCGCTTCTCGCCGCCGCTGCGGCGGACCGTGGAGATCCTCGAGGCGATCTGCATCGCCGTGGTGATCCCGCTCGCGCTGGGCGTGATGGACCTCTACACGACACTGCGACACCTGAACCTCAAGTGATGACCGGCCGCATGCGTCCCGCCACCCGAAGGCTCGGCTTCACCGGCCGCGCCGGGGTCGTCCTCCTGACCGCCGGGCTGGGAGTGCTGTCCCCGTTCGCCGTCGCCTCGCCGGCGTCCGCCCAGACCACCGGCAACACCACGGGCTTCTGGGCGACACCGCCGCCGGTGGACATGAGCAAGCTGCCGGCGGACCAGAAGAAGCCGGACAAGACCTACACCAAGAAGACCAACTGCGTGCAGCGCAGCACGCTCGGCAACAACGTCGAGATCAACTACAAGCCATGGGGCCAGGACTACCTGGAGCTGCAGAAGGCGCAGGACATCGTCCGGGCCAAGAAGCAGAGCGTCGGCGGTGACCAGAAGATCGGCGTGATCGACACCGGCGTCACCCAGCACCCGTGGTTCGGCGGCCGGGTGGAGAGCGGCGGCGCCGACTACGTCGCCCAGCCGGACAACGGCATCCAGCCGAGCCTGCAGGACTGCGACGGTCACGGCACCGAGGTGGCCGGCATCATCGCGGCCAAGCCGGACAACCCCGCGGTCGGCTTCATCGGCGTCGCGCCGGACGCGACGATCGTCTCCTTCCGGCAGCTCAGCGAGAACTACGCCCAGGACACGAACAGCTCGTCCGGCGGCGCCGGGAGTTCGAGCCAGCCGAACAGCAGCGGGCAGCCGAACGGCGGCTCCTCGCTCCCGCCGTCGACCTCAGGCGGCGGTGGCCAGCCCGGCGGGACCAACTCCCAGCAGGACGACAAGGGCGACCAGCGCCAGCTGCAGAAGGAAGGCACGGCGGGCACGCTCGACACGCTCGCCGAGATCATCCGCGGCATCGCCGACCGGCACGACATCAAGGTCGTCAACATGTCGGTGGACCACTGCCGCGCGGCCGACGGCAACATCCAGGAAGGCGAGCAGAAGGTCCAGGCCGCGGTGAAGTACGCGGCGGACAACGACGTGGTCATCGTCGCGGCCGCGGGCAACGTCTCCGACACCTGCCCGCAGAACGACCAGGCGGACGCGAACAAGCCGAAGTCGATCGTCACGCCGCCGTGGTTCGCCAACGACGTGCTTTCGGTCGGCGCGATCGACCGCACCGGTGGCGTGGCGAGCTTCAGCGTGCACGGCCCGTGGGTCGGCGTCGCGGCGCCGGGCACCGAGATCGTGTCGCTGGACCCGGCCGCCGGCTCGACCGGGCTGGCCAACCTGACCATCTCCAGCGGCAGCCAGACCTCGGCGATCCAGGGCACCAGCTTCGCGTCGCCGTACGTCGCGGGGGTGGCCGCGCTCGTGCGGCAGATGTACCCGCAGCTCAACGCGCGCCAGGTGATCCAGCGCCTCGAAGTCACCGCGCAGCACCCGGCGGCCCCGGGCGGGCGTGACGAGTACGTCGGCTACGGCGTGATCGACCCGGTGGCCGCGCTGACCGCCAACCTCCCCGGCGACGTCGGCGTGCTGGCGACGCCGAAGCCCATGGTGCAGCCGGCCCAGCTGCCGCCCGGCGACGGCCAGAGCTCCACGCCGATGATCGTCGCGCTGGCCGGCACCGGCGGCGGCGTGATGGCGTTGCTGATCACGCTGTTCGTCATGCACACGATCCGGCGGAACCGCTCGGCGTCGCCATCTCGCTGATTTACTCGGGCTGAGAAGGCCCCTCCCCGCTTTTCCGAGCGGGGAGGGGCCTTTCTTCGTCAGGTCCCGGATTTCGGCTTCTTGACGGGCTTCTTGGGGTCCTCGCCGAGCACCGGCGGGGTGACGTTGGCCGGCTCGCCGAACAGTTCCGACCGGTTGGCCGACGTCCGGTGCTTCGTCTTGTGCTGCGAACCGCCACCGCCGCCGCCACCCATACCGCCGCCCATGCCGCCCATCATGGGCATCATCGCCATTCCGCCCGACTGGTTCTGCGCGGCGGGCGGCGCGGCCGCGGCGATCGGTTCGGGCGCGACCGGGACGGCGCCCGCCTGACCCTGCTCGATCCCCGGGGACGCGGCGCTGTGCTTGCCGTCGTGGAGGTCGCCGGCCGCCGACGGGGACACGGAATCGTCCGCGCTGGAAGGAGAAACGCCGTCGTCAGCCGACGCCCCCGCGGCCGAAGCCGCCGCGGGCTGAACCGGATCGCTGGGCGACGCGGGATCGGCGGGAACCGTCCCCGAGGCCGGTGCCGAACCACCCGCGGCCGGCTGGGCTTCCTCGTCGTGCAGGCGGAACTGCTCCTGCGGGTACCGATGCCGGACCTCGATGCTCGACGCCGTGCCGGGCGGGGCGTCGACGCCGTCGCACAGCTGGCCGAAGCCCTGGAGCAGGTGCTCGGCGGCGTCGTGGAGCGACTTCACCGACTGCTCGGTCTCACGCAGCTGCGCGCGGGCCCGGCTGGTGCCGCCGGAGGGCAGCATCGCCGACTCGGACAGGACGTCGGCCGCGTCCACGAGCACTTCCTCGGCGTCGTGGACGATCCCGGTCAGCGAGGTCACCAGCTCGTCCAACGCGGCCGCGAGCGCGTCGAGGGCGTCCTCGACGCCTTCGCTCGCCGACCGGATTTCACCCATATAGGCGACAAACGCGTCGGCGTCCGCGCCGGACCACGACGCGTCGAGGCGGCCCAGCTCGTCGGTCAGGCCGCCGGAGGCGCCGGCCGCGGTCTTCGCCGCCGCCCGCAGGCGTTCGGCCTCCGCGCTCAGCTCCGCCCAATTTCCGACGAGCGGCCGGTAGTACGTCTCGACGGGGTCGGTCGCGCCGAGTTCACGCGCGAGCTCCGAGACGAACGTGAGCGAGGGTTCCGTCACGAGGTCCTCCCGGCACTGGTGATCCGCTCGGCCGCGTCGGCGTCGCGCTGGGCGTGACCCGAGGCGAGCTGCTCCAGCGCGGCAGCCGCCGACCGGAGCGCGACGGCCCCGGTGGCGAGCTGCTGCCGGAGCGCGTCCGACGCCCGCGTGTACGACTGGCCCACGCCGAGCCGCCCGCCCAGCTCGCCGAACGGCTCGGCGGTGTTCGCGCCGTCGCCCACGTCGGCCGCCGCGGCGTCCAGCTCCTCTGCCGCCTGCGCGACTTTCTTCGCGTAGCCACCGACGACGACGCCGTCGATCCGCAACGCGCTCTGCCCTGGGGCCACAACGCCCTCCACTTCACCCGAGGTGTGTTCGAGTGTGGACGGCTGGGAACCGCCCGTGGTTCCGGCGCCCCGGCTCCGGTGCCCTTAGTTACCGGCCGGCGGCGCGGACGGGGTCGGGAAGGCGCCGGCGTTCGGGTCGATCGGCACGGAGTCGAACTGCTTCAGCACGTTCTGCGTGTTCAGCGACGAGCCGGTCGGTAGCAGGCCGATGATCGATTCCGGGGCCGGCAGCCGGTCGGTGAGGCCGAGCCCGTCGGCCGTGGCGGTGTCCGGCACGCCGTAGCGGATGCCGCGGTCGGAGATCAGCTGGATCGGGCCCTTGCCGAAGGTCGCGGGCGACTCGGTGGCCGACTGCACCACCGCGCCGTAGCCCGGCGTCATGTAGAAGCCGGTGATGGGCAGCCCGTTCGGCCCCGTCGCGCTGACCGGGAGCACCTTCGACGAGCCGTCCGCGTTCTTGTCCACGGGCAGGTTGCTGCCCACGTAGACGGAAGTGTGGGCGTTTGTCTTGTCCGCGCTGAGCGACCAGCCGAGGCAGGCGACCGGCGAGCCCTGGGTGGCGTCGAGGACGGTCGGCACCTTGGCCGGGAAGTTGTCGACCTTGATGTAGCCGTCGTCGGTCGGCTGCAGCTGCTTGGTGATCTTGGTCTTGTCGAGGCCGAGCGACTTGATGGTGCCGCTGTCGCCGTTGCGCGCCACGCGGATGATGTCGGCGACGGCCGGGGTCACCTTCTGGATGCCGTTCTGCGCGATCAGCCAGAACTCCGGCTCCTGGCCGGCCGGCGTGGTCGAGAAGACGTCGCCGACGGTCAGGCCGTCGAAGTCCGCGGACGGGCTGCTGCCCGTGCCGGCGATTTTCGGCGCCGCCAGCCCTTCCACGTTCGGGATCGCGTTCAGGAAGGCCTGGGAGACCTTGCGCGCGTGCGACGGCAGCTGCAGCGCCGAGTGCGCCGGGTCGCTGGGGTCCATGCTGACCTCGGCGCGCACCGTGTTCGCGTCCGGCCGGGCCTGGCTGGCCGAGAGCCGGTAGATCAGGTACGTCTTGCCGTCGTCGGCGGAGCCCAGCAGCGCCTGGCCCTGCTGCAGCTCGGCGCCGACGTTCGCCACCCCGGCCACGACCGTGGTGTCGGTCTTGTTGAGGCTGTCCGGCTGCGGCAGCTGGGGGTCGAGCTCCACCTGGTCGCAGACGGCCCAGTTGGGGGTGATCCGCTGTTGCGCGTCGGGCAGCAGCTGCGGGCCGTCCGGGATTCCGGTCAGCTTCGTGCGCGGGATGTTCTTGAGCTGTTCATCCGACACGACGGTCGGGACCTTCAGATCCGTCGCCGCGGCCGGCTGCCCGGCCTGCCCTTGGCCCTGTCCCTGGGACGCGGCTTTCTTCTGCGCCATCAGGATCAGCCGCGCGGACGCGAGGTTGAACGTCGGGGTCAGCTTCTCCGGGTTGCCCGAGACGACATACACGGTGCCGGACTGCTGCCCGATCACGATGTTGTCCGTCGCCGGCAGGGACGGCGCGGGGCTGAGCAGGGCGACCAGCACGAAGACGACCCCGCCGAGGACACCGAGGATCACGCCGACGACCGTCGCGCGCGAGTGCGTGCGCATGGGGTCGTGGAGCATGACGGCATCACGCCGGACCAGCGCCGACTGCATCCGGCGCAGAACGAACTTGTAGGCCTGAACCTGAGACTTAGTCGTGGGTGTTGATGGCATTCTCGACCTACAGTCCTCCCCGTCGCGGTACGGTTCCGCAGGATAGCCGTACGGGGACCGTCTGGTGTGGGGTTTCTACCAACTCAAGCTAGGGTCGGACACCCCGGGACCGGCTTTCCGGGTACGCAGCACGCACGAGGGGAAGAGAACGCGCGGATGTCCGTCAGCACGCCTCCACGCCAACCTGGTCCCCCGGGGCCGCCACCGCCACCAGGGGGACGCCCCCTCGGCCCGCCTCAGCGGCCGGGGAGAACCGGCGGACCGGGCGGTCCTGGTGGACCCGGCATGCCGCCGCGTGGCCCGGGTGGACCGGGCATCCCTGGCGGCCCGGCGGGCCCGGCGGGCCCTGGCGGACCCGGCCCTCGTCCCGGCGCCCCGGGTGGTCCCGGCGGACCTGGTGTCCCGAATGGACCCGGAGGACCGGGCGGGCCCAAGGGTCCTGGCGGTCCTGGCGGTCCGAAGGGTCCTGGTGGACCGGGTGGTCCCGGCGGGCCCAAGGGTCCCGGCGGACCGGGCGGGCCTGGTGGCCCCAAGGGCCCGGGCGGTCCCGGTGGTCCTGGTGGTCCCAACGGTCCTGGTGGACCGGGCGGTCCCGGCGGGCCCAAGGGTCCCGGCGGACCTGGTGGCGGCCCTAACGGTCCCGGCGGTGGCTCTGGTGGTCCCGGCGGCCCGGGCGGACCCAGTGGCCCCGGTGGTCCCGGTGGCGGTTCCGGCGGACCGGGTGGACCGGGTGGACCGGGTGGACCGGGCGGACCTGGTGGCCCGGGCGGACCCGGCGGCTCCGGCGGCCCGGGACCGGACGGCCCCGGCGACGCGCCTCAGCCGAGCGCCGCGTCCTCGGCCCGGATGGCCCCTCCCTCACGTCGCCGCTCCGGCGGCATCAGCCTCGGCCCGCTGCCGGTGGCGAACCTCGTGCTGCTCGAAGTCGGCGTGGCGATCGGGCTGGTGCTGCTCGCGATCAACATGTCGCTCAAGTACGTCGCGATCGGCATCGCGGCGCTCGGCCTGATCTTCGCGTTCCTGCGCTGGGGCGGCCGCTGGTTCACCCAGTGGCTCGGCCTGACCATGCGCTACCGGTTCCGTTCACACGACCGGGTGGCGACCCCGCCGCCGCCGAGCAGCCTCGAGGCGCTGGCGGCCGAGGGCGAGGACAACGCGGTCACCGGTCCCGACGACGCGCGGGTGAACCTGCTGCGCCTCGCGGTTCCGGATCTCGTGGTGGCGCACGGCGTCGACCACGAGCGCCAGCAGGTCGGCATGGCCTGGAACGACGGCACCTGGACGGCCGTGCTGCTCGTCGAGCCGGCGCCCGCGCTGATCACGCAGGCCGGCGGCGCGCCGAGCCTGCCGCTGTCCGCGCTCGCCCCGTGCCTCGAGGACCGCGGTGTGGTCCTCGACTCGATCCAGATGATCTGGCACAGCTACCCCGGTTCCGCGGCCCTGCCGTCGGACTCGCCGGCGCTCAGCTCGTACATGGAGGTGCTCGGCCCGCTGCCCGCGGCGGCCCGGCGGACCACGTGGATCGCCATCCGGCTCGACCCGCGGCGCTGCCCGGCGGCGATCCGGGAGCGTGGCGGCGGCGTCGTCGGCGCCCACCGCGCGCTGATCGGCGCGATGTCCCGCGTGCGCAACGCGCTGGAGTCCCAAGGCGTGCCGACGCGGCCGCTGGACCCGGACGAGCTGCTGCGCTCCAGCATCTCCGCGGCCGAGCTGACCGCGGTCGCTGGCTCGCCCTCGGCGGTCACCCTGCAGGAGAGCTGGACGGGCGTCACCGCGGCCGGCATCGGGCACTCCAGCTACGCCATCACCGGCTGGCCGAAGGGCAAGATCAGCGGCAGCCTGAACGCGCTCACGAGTGTCCGGGCGCTGTCGGCCACGGTCGCCATGTCGATCTCGCCCGCGTCGGACGAGGGCCGGATCGGGCTGCGCGGCGTTGTCCGCATCAGCGCGCGCAACCCGCGTGAGCTGGACGTCGCGGATCAGCGGCTGAAGACCATCTCGGAACGGCTGGGCGTCGACCTGACGCCGTTGCGGGGCCTGCAGATCTCGGCCTTCGCCGCGACGCTGCCGATCGGAGGCACGGCATGAGTACCCGCCTTCGCGACGCCGGTCAGAACGCCGGCGTGGCGCCGGAGTTCACCGTCGACCCCGCGATGCTCGACGCGATCAGCCCCTCGGGCGACCGCGGCGGGATCGTGCTCGGCTCGGGCCTCAAGGGCGAGCCGCTGACCATCTCGGCACTGCGCTCCACCCCGACCCGCATCGTGCTCGTCGGCGGGCTCTACCTGGCCCGCCAGGTGGCCATGCGCGCGATGGCGGTCGGCGCCTGGGTGGTGGTGGCCACCGGGCGTCCGGCGGCCTGGCAGGTGCTCCCCCAGGCCGCGGGCGACCGCGACGGGCGGCCCTCCCCGCTGGTGCAGATCCGGCGCCTTTCGCCGGTCGAGCTGCCGCGGCCGTCGGAAGACGCGCCGCTGCTGGTCGTCACCGACGGCGGGCCGACGCCGCAGGACCTGTTCCCGCCGCGCTCGGCCTGGCAGACCACCGTGTACGTGCTGCCGTACCTGCACCCGCAGGCCGGTGCCACGGCGAACGCCGCCGACCTCGTGCTGATGCAGCGGCTGCCCGCCGGGCAGGCCGAGCTGGCCGCCCGCATCTGGCGCCTGCCACCGCAGATGATGCGCCAGCTGACCACGTTGAAGGACGACCAGGTGGTGGCGCTGGGCCGCAACCTGTGGCGTCCGCTGCGGCTGGTCACCACGCAGAAGGAGCAGCAGCTGCTCGGCCCGGTCCGCCGCGGCGACTGAGCCCTTTCGGGCAAACTTCCGGACACGGAAAAGCGGGTGGATAATCAGGGGCCCACCCGCTTTTCCGTGTCAGGACGAGGTTCGCATGTTCCGGGTCTGCTCCGCCCGCGCGGCCAGCTCCGCGTCCGGCGGGTAGTCCACGGCCGTCAGGGTGAGGCCGTGGGCCGGGGCGACGGCGCTGTCACGGACTCCGCTCGCGAGGACTTCCGCGGGCCAGTCACCGCCGCGGCGGCCGTCGCCGACCAGCAGCAGCGCGCCCACCAGGCTGCGGACCATCGAGTGGCAGAAGGCGTCGGCCGAGACCTCGACCTCGACGAGGTGCTCGTCCACGCGCCGCCACACGAGCCGCTGCAGCTCGCGGATCGTGGTACCGCCCTCACGCTGCTTGCAGTACGCGGCGAAGTCCTGCAGCCCCAGCAGGGCCCGCGCGGCCTCGTTCATCGCGTCCGTCGACAGTGGACGGCCCCAGGCGAGAGTGTCGTTGCGGCGCAACGGGTCCACGCCCCAGGGAGCGTCGGAGACCCGGTAGCGGTAATGCCGTCGGATGGCGGAGAAACGAGCGTCGAAGCCCGGCGCGGCCACCTGCGCGCGCAGCACCCTGGCGTCGCCGGGCAGGAGCCGGTTCCAGCGGCCCGTCATCCGGGTCAGGTCCGGGATTCCCTTGGCGTCCACGGGAATCCGGGCGGCGGTGTCCGGCGGCAGCGGCACGACGTCGACGTGCGCGACCTGCCCGGTCGCATGCACCCCGGCGTCCGTGCGGCCCGCCACGACCACCGATTTCGGCACCGCGGCGCCGGGAGGCTGACGCTGCAGCGCCTCCTCCAGCACGCCCTGGACGGTGCGACGGCCCGGCTGCCGGGCCCAGCCCGAGAAGTCCGTGCCGTCGTAGCTCACATCCAGGCGCAGACGAACGAGCCCGCCCTCCCCGTGGGGAGTGGCGGGCTCGTCCGGTGTCGACTGTGCCGTCAGGACTTCAGTCCTTCTTGGCGTCCGCGTCGTCCGAAGCGGCGGCCTCGTCCGAAGCCGGGGCCTCGGTCTCGGTCGTCTCCTCGGCAGCGGCCTCGGTGGCCTCAGTGGTCTCCTCGGCGACCGGGGCGGCCTGAGCGGCCTCGTCCTTCGCGAACTTCGTCTTGCGAGCCCGCTCGGCCTCCGACGTCACGGTCTGCTCCGCGACCAGTTCGATGACCGCCATCGGGGCGTTGTCGCCCTTGCGCGGCACCGTCTTGGTGATGCGGGTGTAACCGCCGGCGCGCTCCGAGAAGTGCGGGCCGATCTCGGCGAACAGCTTGTGGACGACGTCCTTGTCACGGACGACGCGCTGCACCTGACGGCGGTTGTGCAGGTCGCCCCGCTTCGCCTTGGTGATCAGCTTCTCGGCCAGCGGGCGCACCCGGCGGGCCTTCGCCTCGGTCGTCGTGATCTTGCCGTGCTCGAACAGCTGCGTGGCCAGATTGGCCAGGATCAGCCGCTCGTGCGCGGCGGACCCGCCGAGCCGGGCTCCCTTGGTAGGGGTGGGCATCGTTTCTCCTAGTTCAGCTCACAGCGTCCAGGCGCGAAGCCTCAGAGCTGCTCGGTCTCTGCGTAGTCCTGGCCATCGTCGTGGCCCTCGTCCGAAATCCCGCCACCGATGCCGGTAACGCTCTCCGACCAGCCTTCACCGTCGTAGCTGGTGGCCGCCGCGGTCGGGTCGAACCCGGGCGGGCTGTCCTTGAGCGCCAGGCCGAGGCCGACCAGCTTCAGCTTGACCTCGTCGATCGACTTGGCGCCGAAGTTGCGGATGTCGAGCAGGTCCGCCTCGCTGCGCGAGACCAGCTCGCCCACCGTGTGGATGCCCTCGCGCTTGAGGCAGTTGTACGACCGGACGGTGAGGTCCAGGTCCTCGATCGGCATCGCGTAGGCGGCGATGGTGTCCGCCTCCTGCGGCGACGGGCCGATCTCGATGCCCTCCGCGTCGACGTTCAGCTCGCGGGCGAGGCCGAACAGCTCCACCAGCGTCTTGCCGGACGACGCCACCGCGTCGCGCGGCGTGATCGACGGCTTGGTCTCGACGTCCAGGATCAGCTTGTCGAAGTCGGTGCGCTGCTCGACACGGGTGGCCTCGACCTTGTAGGTCACCTTCAGCACCGGCGAGTAGATGGAGTCGACCGGGATCCGGCCGATCTCCGCGCCGGCCTGCTTGTTCTGCAGGGCCGGAACGTAACCGCGGCCGCGCTCGACGACGAGCTCGATCTCGAGCTTGCCCTTGCCGTTCAGCGCCGCGATGTGCAGGTCCGGGTTGTGCACGGTGACGCCCGCGGGCGGCACGATGTCGGCAGCCGTGACCTCACCGGGGCCCTGCTTGCGCAGGTACATGGTGACCGGCTCGTCCTCCTCCGAGGACACCACCAGCTCCTTGAGGTTCAGGATGATGTCGGTGACGTCTTCCTTCACCCCCGGGACGGTGGTGAACTCGTGCAGCACGCCGTCGATGCGGATGCTCGTCACGGCCGCGCCCGGGATGGACGACAGCAGCGTGCGCCGCAGCGAGTTGCCGAGCGTGTAGCCGAAGCCGGGCTCCAGCGGTTCGATGGTGAACCGGGAGCGGGTCTCGTTGACCGTCTCTTCGCCGAGAGCCGGCCGCTGGGAAATCAGCATTGTTTCTTGTTCCTTTCCAGACGACGCCCGCCATATGACGTCGAAGGGATGGCGTGGCGGCGGCGCACCTGTTGCGCCGCCGCCCAAAAACTACTTGGAGTAGAGCTCGACGATCAGCTGTTCCTGAACCGGAACGTCGATCTGCGCACGCTCCGGGAGCTGGTGGACCAGCACGCGGAGGTTGGACGGGACGACCTGCAGCCACGCCGGGATCGGACGCTCGCCGAAGGACTCCTTGGCCACCACGAAGGGCAGCATCGCGAACGACTTGGGCCGCACGTCGATGATGTCCCACTTGGAGACCTGGTAGGAAGGCACGTTGACCTTGACGCCGTTGACCAGGAAGTGGCCGTGGCTCACCAGCTGACGCGCCTGACGGCGGGTGCGGGCGATGCCGGCGCGGTAGATCACGTTGTCCAGCCGGGACTCGAGGATCTGCAGCAGCACCTCGCCGGTCTTACCCGGACGCCGCACGGCCTCCTTGTAGTACCGGACGAACTGACGCTCGAGCACCCCGTAGGTGTAACGAGCCTTCTGCTTCTCCTGCGACTGCAGGAGGTACTCGGACTCCTTGATCCGGCCGCGGCCGTGCTGGCCGGGCGGATAGGGGCGACGCTCGAAAGCCTGGTCGCCGCCGATGAGGTCAACCTTCAGGCGACGCGAAATACGCGTCGCGGGGCCGGTGTAACGAGCCATTTCTTCTTACTCCTCCCCGTTCCTCAGACCCGGCGCCGCTTGGGCGGGCGGCAGCCGTTGTGAGGCTGCGGGGTCACGTCCTGGATGGTGCCGACCTCGAGGCCGGCGGCCTGCAGCGAACGGATCGCGGTCTCGCGGCCGGAGCCGGGACCCTTCACGAACACGTCGACCTTCTTCATGCCGTGCTCGGCCGCCTTGCGGGCGGCGGACTCGGCGGCCATCTGCGCGGCGAACGGGGTGGACTTGCGCGAGCCCTTGAAGCCCACGTGACCACTCGACGCCCACGCGATCACGGCACCGGTCGGGTCCGTGATCGAGACGATGGTGTTGTTGAAGGTGCTCTTGATGTGCGCGTGACCGTGCGCGATGTTCTTCTTTTCCTTACGGCGGACCTTCTTGGTCCCTGCCGCAGTGCGGGACTTCGGTGGCATGTTTTGAGGGTTCTCCTGTTAACGCGCGTTCTGAAGGTGAGCGGCGGCTGCCTCGTGCTGTCCGCGCCGGATGATGGAACCGGCGTCGGTGTACAGGTTGCGCAGCGCCATCGGGCGGGCGTAGAGCGCCTTGGGCGAGACACAAGCCGCGCTGTGGCGGTTGCCGCCACGCATCTGCACGACCTTCTTGCCCTGGACGCTCACTTCTTGCCAGCCTTCTTCTTGCCGGCGACCGTCTTCTTCGGACCCTTGCGGGTGCGGGCGTTGGTCTTGGTCCGCTGACCGCGGACGGGCAGACCACGACGCCAGCGCAGGCCCTGGTAGGTGCCGATCTCGATCTTGCGACGGATGTCGGCGTTCACCTCACGGCGAAGGTCACCCTCGACCTTGAAGTTCTCATCGATGTAGTCGCGCAGCTTGATGAGGTCGTCGTCGCTGAGGTCCTTGACGCGGGTGTCCGCGTTGAGCTCGGCGGCGGCGATCATCTGCTTCGAGCGCGTACGGCCGATGCCGTAGATGTAGGTCAGCGCGATCTCCAACCGCTTTTCGCGGGGGAGGTCGACGCCAGCGAGTCGTGCCATTGGCGCTGATGCTCCTTCTTCGGTTTCGTCTCCAGGTCTTCTCCCCGTCCGGTTCCGGAACCGACTCGCCTGTCGTGCCCGGAGCTTGCGCCTCGGGTGTCCCGGCCCCGGCCTGAAGTCCGGGGGTGAACCGGACCGCTCGCGCGGCCCGGCAGGTGCGGGGAGGGTGTGTAGCCGTCAAGCCACTCTGGTCGAAAGTGCTGTGGTCAGCCCTGACGCTGCTTGTGACGCAGGTTCTCGCAGATCACCATGATCCGGCCGTGGCGGCGGATCACCTTGCACTTGTCGCAGATCTTCTTGACGCTCGGCTGGACCTTCACGTCTCCTGCTCTCCTGCTTCTTCTCAGCTCTTCGTGATCACTTGTAGCGGTAGACGATGCGACCACGAGACAAGTCGTAGGGCGAGAGCTCCACGACAACCCTGTCCTCGGGCAGGATGCGGATGTAGTGCTGCCGCATCTTGCCGCTGATGTGGGCAAGAACCTTGTGGCCGTTCTCCAACTCGACGCGGAACATCGCGTTGGGGAGCGGCTCGACTACGCGGCCTTCGACCTCGATGGCCCCGTCTTTCTTAGCCATGTCCTCCGCAATCCCTGAATGCACGCTTGATGCACACAGCGTGATCGGTTGAGCTCGAGTCCTTGCTTACCTGGATGGTGCTCCGGCACACTCCACCCCGACTCCATTGACCGCGAGATTCACGAGCGCGCTGGAATCGGCGCGATGAGTACGCCGACTTGACAGTGTACGCAACACGTGTCGCGTCCCCAAACGGGGGGTAACTGTGCTAGAAGTCGGCACCGGTGCGCCTCGGCTCCAGTATGCCGGAAAATGGCCCGACCTGGGGAAACACCTGGTCAGGTGACGGAAACCGCCCGTTCGGAGCAGCGCTCCGGCGTCAGGTCAGTCCGCTTCGGGGGCGGTGAGCACCCAGGGGCCGTCTTCGGTGATCGCCACGGTGTGCTCCCAGTGCGCGGCCCGGGAGCCGTCGGCGGTGACCACGGTCCAGCCGTCTTCGAGCTCCACCGTCTCGCCGGTGCCGCCGGTGAGCATGGGCTCGATCGCGAGCGCCATGCCGACCTTGAGCCGCGGGCCCTTGCCGGGCTTGCCGACGTTCGGCAGGAACGGGTCCATGTGCATCTGGCGGCCGATGCCGTGGCCGCCGTACTCGACGATCTGCCCGTACTCGACGCCGTTGTCGCGGCCCGCCTGCTCGGCCGCGGTCTGCACCGCGAACGAGATGTCGGTGAGCCGCGCGCCGGCCAGGACGGCCTTGATGCCGGCCCACATGGCCGACTCGGTCGACGCGGACAGCGCCAGGTCCTTCTCGCCGACCTCGCCGATGGCCAGCGTCACGGCCGAGTCGCCGTGCCAGCCCTCGAGGATCGCGCCGCAGTCCACGGAGATCAGGTCGCCCTCGGCGAGCACCTGCTTCTTCGACGGGATGCCGTGCACGATCTGCTCGTTCACCGAAGCGCAGATGGACGCCGGGAAACCGTGGTAGCCCTTGAAGGACGGCACCGCACCCGCGTCACGGATGGTCTGCTCGGCCAGCTCGTCCAGCTCGGCGGTGCTCACCCCCGGGCCCGCCAGCGCCCGGACGGCGGCCAGCGTCTTCGCGACGACCAGCCCGGCCGCCCGCATCGCCTGCAGCTCGCCCGGCGTCTTGACCTCGATCATGCGCCCACGGCGGAGCACTTGCAGAACACGCAGCCCTCCGAGATTCACGTGCGGTCGCGCAGCGCTTTCAGCACGCGGTCCGAGATCTCGCCGACCTCGCCGACCCCGTCCACGCTGATCAGGATGCCGGCGTAGTACTCCAGCAGCGGCGCCGTCTCCGACACGTAGATCTGCTGGCGGCGGCGGATCACGTCCTCCGTGTCGTCCGCGCGGCCGCGGGCCATCAGCCGGCCGACCACCACGTCTTCGGACACCTGGAGCTGGATCACGGCGTCGAGCTCGACGTCCGACTCGCCGAGGATCTCGCCGAGCACGTCGGCCTGCTTGGTGTTGCGGGGGAAGCCGTCGAGCAGGAAGCCGGCCTTGGCGTCCGGCTCGGCCAGGCGCTCGCGCACCATTTCGTTCGTCACCGAGTCCGGCACCAGCTCGCCGGAGTCCAGGTACCGCTTGGCCTCCTGGCCGAGCGGGGTCTCCTGGCCGACGTGCGCGCGGAACAGGTCGCCGGTCGAGATGTGCGGGATCCGCAGCTGCTCGGACAGGGCGATGGCCTGCGTACCTTTGCCCGCTCCGGGCGGGCCCACGAGAACCAGGCGCGTCACTTCAAGAACCCTTCGTAGTTGCGCTGCATCAGCTGGCTTTCGATCTGTTTCACGGTGTCGAGGCCGACACCCACCATGATCAGCACAGCCGTGCCACCGAACGGGAAGTTCTGATTGTTCCCGCTGCCGGTGAGGGACAGGAAGAAGTTCGGGAGGATCGCGATGATGCCCAGGTAGAGCGAGCCCGGCAGGGTGATCCGGCCGAGGACGTAGCTCAGGTATTCCGCGGTGGGGCGCCCGGGGCGGATGCCCGGGATGAAGCCGCCGAACTTCTTCATCTCGTCGGCACGCTCGTCCACGTTGAACGTGATCGTGATGTAGAAGTACGTGAAGAAGATGATCAGCGCGAAGTAGAGCAGCACGTGCACCCAGCTGCTCTGGTTGACCACGAAGTTCTGGATGAACGACTGCCAGCCGGAGTTGCTGTTCGGGTCGCCGATGAGCTGGCTGAGCAGCTGCGGCAGGTAGAGCAGCGACGAGGCGAAGATGACCGGGATGACACCGGCCTGGTTCACCTTGATCGGCAGGTAGGTCGAGGTCCCGCCGTACATCCGGCGGCCGACCATGCGCTTGGCGTACTGCACCGGGATCCGGCGCTGGCCCTGTTCCACGAAGATGACGCTGGCGATGATCACCAGGCCGAAGATGCAGATCATGACCAGGGCGACGCCGCCGCCGTTGCTCAGGATGTTGGCGCCCTCGGACGGGATGCGGGCCGCGATGTTCAGGAAGATCAGCACGGACATGCCGTTGCCGACGCCGCGCTCGGTGATCAGCTCGCCCAGCCACATCATCACGGCGGTGCCCGCGGTCATCGTGCAGACGATGATCGCCAGCGAGTAGACGCTGTTGTCCGGGATGATCTGCTGCTGGCAGCCCTGGAACAGGGTGCCGCGGTCGGCCAGCGCGACGACGCCGGTGGCCTGCAGGATCGCCAGCGCGATCGTCAGGTACCGGGTGTACTGCGTCAGCTTGTTCTGGCCGGACTGGCCTTCCTTCTTCAGCTCCTCGAACCGCGGGATGACCACGGTCAGCAGCTGGATGATGATGCTCGCCGTGATGTACGGCATGATGCCGGTCGAGAACAGCGACAGCTGGAGCAGCGCCCCGCCGCTGAACAGGTTCAGCAGCTGGTAGACGCCCTGCTGGTCCGCCTGAGAGCTACAGGCCTGGACTGCGGAGAACGAGATCCCGGGTGCCGGAATGGCGGCACCGATCCGGTAGACCGCGACGATGGCTAGCGTGAACAGGATCTTCTTGCGTAGATCCGGCGTCGCGAGAGCCGAGCGGAAGGCGCTGAGCACGCGGGGGACCTCCTCGGCGTCGTCGGCTGTCCTACCGACGATCGGCTTGGCCGGCACAGGACCGGCGGGAACACAGCTCACTGGCGGTAAAGCCAGGAACGCCTCAGGGCACACTGGTCCCGAAGCGTGTCGCCGACTCTAACAGCTTCACCGGGCGTGTCCGCAGTGTGTGTGCGTTTTCCGTCCGGGCACCGTCCGGGGGCCTCGGGCAGAGGCGCAGGTTGGGCCGTTCGCAGGCGGAGATGATCACCTGTTCGGCCCCGGCCGGAGGTCGCTTTCCGGACGTGCTTTGCCGCTCCCCCAAGCGTTTTCGCCCGTTGCGAACGGTACCCGGACACAGCACGATGGCCCGCCCCGGGCAGTGCCGGGACGGGCCATCGTCGGGTGGTGCGTCAGTTGGTGGTGGCGGTGCCACCGGCAGCTTCGAGCTTCTCCTTGGCGGAGCCGGAGAAGCCGTCGGCCGTGACGTCGAGCTTGACGCCGTTCAGGTCGCCGTTGCCGAGGACCTTGACGAGCTGGCCCTTGCGGACGAGCCCGCCCGCGACCAGCTCCTCGACGCCGACCTTGCCACCGTCCGGGAAGACGCGGGCGATGTCGCCCACGTTCACCGGCTGGTACTCGGTGCGGAAGCGGTTCTTGAAGCCACGCAGCTTCGGCAGCCGCATGTGGATGGGCATCTGCCCACCCTCGAAGCCGGCCGGCACGTTCTTCCGGGCCTTGGTGCCCTTGGTACCGCGACCGGCGGTCTTGCCCTTCGAGCCCTCGCCACGGCCGACGCGCATCTTCTCGCGCTTCGCGCCGGGGGCGGGACGGAGGTGGTGGATCTTGATGGCGGTCATGACTGGACCTCCTCGACCACCACGAGGTGGCGGACGGCCCGGATCAGGCCGCGCACCTCGGGGGTGTCTTCACGCACAGTCGACTGGCGAATCTTGTGCAGCCCGAGGGTGCGCAGGGACTCGCGGTGAGCGTGCTTCGTGCCGATCTTGCTCTTGATCTGGGTGACCTTCAGCTGAGCCATGTCAGACCCCCTGGCCCGCGCGCTGGCGCAGCATCCGGGCCGGGGCGACGTCCTCGAGCGGCAGGCCGCGGCGGGCCGCGACCTCTTCGGGACGCTGCAGGCCCTTGAGGGCCGCCACGGTCGCATGCACGATGTTGATCGCGTTGTCGGAGCCGAGCGACTTCGACAGCACGTCGTGGACGCCCGCGCACTCCAGCACCGCGCGCACCGGGCCACCGGCGATGACGCCGGTACCGGCGGACGCCGGGCGGAGCAGCACGACCCCGGCGGACGCCTCACCCTGGATCGGGTGGGGAATCGTGCCGGCGACGCGAGGCACGCGGAAGAAGTTCTTCTTCGCCTCTTCGACGCCCTTGGCGATGGCCGCGGGAACTTCCTTGGCCTTGCCGTAGCCGACGCCGACCTGACCGTCGCCGTCACCGACGACGACGAGGGCGGTGAAGCTGAAGCGACGACCACCCTTGACGACCTTGGCGACGCGGTTGATCGTCACGACCTTCTCGAGGTGCGGGGTCTTGTCCTGGCCGGCCCCGCCACGGCCGCTGTCGCGCCGGTCCCGGCCGCCACCGCGGCGATCATTGCGGTCGTTGCCGCCCTGTCCGCCCGGTCCGCCCTGGCCGCCGCCGAATTGCCGTGTACGTCCCGGCATCAGGCTTTCCTTCCATTAACGAGCATGTGCATCAGAACTCCAGCCCCGCCTCGCGCGCGGCGTCGGCGAGCGCGGCGATGCGGCCGTGGTAGGCGTTGCCGCCACGGTCGAACACCACAGCCGAGATGCCGGCGTCCTTCGCCCGGGCGGCGACCAGCTGGCCGACCTTGGCGGCCTTGGCCTTCTTGTCGCCCTCGGTCGCCCGCACGTCCGCCTCGAGGGTGGACGCCGAGGCCAGGGTGTGGCCGGCGAGGTCGTCGATCACCTGCACGGCGATGTGCCGCGAGGAGCGCTTGACGACCAGGCGCGGCCGCGCCGGGGTGCCGTTGACCTTCTTGCGGAGGCGGAAGTGCCGACGGGTCTTGGCGACGCGGCGGCGGGTCGAGATGTCCTTGCCGACCGGCTTGCGCTTCGTCGTAGTCGTGTCGCTCATGATCACTTACCCGTCTTTCCGACCTTGCGGCGGATCTTCTCACCCTCGTAGCGCAGGCCCTTGCCCTTGTAGGGGTCGGGACGGCGCAACTTGCGGATGACGGCCGAGATCTGGCCGACCTTCTGCTTGTCGATGCCGGAAACCGAGAACCGGGTCGGGGTCTCCACCTTGAAGGTGATGCCCTCCGGGGCCTCGATCTTGACCGGGTGGCTGAAGCCGAGGGCGAACTCGAGGTCCGATCCCTTGGCCTGCACGCGGTAACCGACGCCGTGGATCTCGAGCTTCTTCTCGTAGCCCGTGGTCACGCCCACCACCAGGTTGTTCACCAGGGTGCGGGTGAGGCCGTGCAGGGCCCGGCTCGTGCGCTCGTCGTCCGGGCGCTTGACCAGCAGCGTGCCGTCTTCGTCGCGCTCGACGACGATCGGCTCGGCGATGGTGTGCTCCAGGGTGCCCTTGGGCCCCTTGACCTGAATGTGCTGACCGTTGATGGTCACCTCGACCCCGGAAGGGACGGCGACCGGCAGCTTACCGATACGAGACATGCCTGTACCCCCTTCCTTACCAGACGTAGGCGAGGACTTCGCCGCCCACGCTGTTGCGCTTGGCCTGCCGGTCGGTCTGGAGCCCGGACGACGTCGAGATGATCGCGACGCCGAGGCCACCGAGAACGGACGGCAGTTCGGTCGATTTTGCGTAGACCCGCAGACCGGGCTTGGAGACGCGCCGGAGGCCGGCGATGCTCCGCTCACGGTTGGGGCCGTACTTCAGCTCCACCACGAGGTTCTTGTGCTTCTCGCCCGGCTCGTCGCGGTAGCTCGCGATGTAGCCCTCGCGCTTGAGGATCTCGGCGATGTTCGCCTTGATCTTCGAGTGGGGAAGCACGACCTCGTCGTGGTACGCCGAGTTCGCGTTACGCAGACGGGTCAAGAAGTCTGCGATGGGGTCGGTCATCGTCATGGTGACCTGTCAACCTTTCTCGCCTGGTTCCCCGCCCCCCGGCCCCCGGGTGATCCCGGGGGCAGAGCGGGCGGGGCCTGTGGCGAACTGGGAAATAGTTTCGAGCCTTACCAGCTGGACTTGTGGACGCCGGGCAGTTCGCCCGCGTGCGCCATCTCCCGGAGGCAGATCCGGCAGAGCCCGAACTTGCGATACACCGAGTGCGGCCGGCCGCATCGCTGGCAGCGGGTGTAGCCGCGCACCGCGAACTTCGGCTTCTTCGAGGCCTTGTGGACTAGCGCTTTCTTGGCCATCGGCTCAGTTCTCCTTGAACGGGAAGCCGAGCTTGCGCAGCAGCGCCCGGCCCTCGTCGTCGGTGGTGGCGGTGGTGACGACGGTGACGTCCATGCCGCGCGGGCGGTCGATGTCGTCGGGGTTGATCTCGTGGAACATCGACTGCTCGTTGAGACCGAACGTGTAGTTGCCGTTGCCGTCGAACTGCTTGCCCGAGAGGCCGCGGAAGTCGCGGATACGCGGGAGCGCGATGGTCAGCAGCCGGTCGAGGAACTCCCACATCCGGTCGCCGCGCAGCGTGACGCGCGCACCGATCGGCTGACCCTCACGCAGCTTGAACTGCGCGATGGACTTGCGGGCCTTGCGGACCTCGGGCTTCTGGCCGGTGATCGCGGCGAGGTCGCGGACCGCGCCGTCGATCAGCTTGCTGTCGCGGGCGGCGTCGCCGACACCCATGTTCACGACGACCTTCACGACGCCGGGAATCTGGTGCACGTTGGCGATGGTGAACTCCTTCTGGAGCTCGCCCTTGATCTCGTCGCGGTACCGGGTCTTCAGACGCGGCACCATCTTCTCTGCGGTGGTCATGATCAGATGTCCTTACCGTTCCGGCGCGAGACCCGGACCTTCTTGCCGTCCTCGCCGAAGCGGTAGCCCACACGGGCCGGCTTGCCGTCCGAGTCCACGACCATCACGTTCGACACGTGGATGGGCGCTTCCTGGGTGACGATGCCACCGGACTGCGCACCACGCTGGGTCTGGGTGATCCGAGTGTGCTTCTTGATCCGGTTCACGCCTTCGACCAGCACACGCTCACGCTCGGGGTAGGCCTGGATGACCTTGCCCTTGGCGCCCTTGTCCTTGCCGGCGATGACGACGACCGTGTCGCCCTTCTTCACCTTCATGCTCTACAACACCTCCGGCGCGAGCGAAATGATCTTCATGAACTTTCGGTCGCGCAGCTCGCGGCCCACCGGGCCGAAGATGCGAGTGCCCCGGGGCTCGTTGTCGCTCTTGATGAGGACAGCGGCGTTCTCGTCGAAGCGGATGTAGGAGCCGTCCGGACGACGCCGCTCCTTGACCGTGCGGACGATGACCGCCTTGACGACATCGCCCTTCTTCACCCCGGCAGCCGGGATGGCGTCCTTCACGGTGGCGACGATGATGTCGCCGATGCCCGCGTAGCGCCGCCCGGAACCGCCGAGCACCCGGATGCAAAGGATCTCCTTCGCACCGGTGTTGTCGGCGACTCGTAGCCGCGACTCCTGCTGGATCACGTCAACTCCTGTATGTCGCGCCGGTTCTCGCCTGTCTCAGACAGCACGAGCCTTGCGGAACCAAGGACTCCGAAGAGCCCTGCTTACTTGGCCTTCTCAACGACCTGCACGAGGCGCCAGCGCTTGGCGGCCGACAGCGGACGGGTCTCCATCAGGGTGACCCGGTCGCCGAGGCCCGCCTCGTTGTTCTCGTCGTGCACCTTGACCTTGGTGGTGCTGCGGAGAACCTTCGAGTAACGCGGGTGCTTCTTGCGGTCCTCGAGCTCGACCACGATCGTCTTGTCCATCTTGTCCGAAACGACGTAGCCCTCGCGGACCTTGCGGTCGTTGCGGACGGTCTTCTCGGTCGTCGGCTCGCTCATGCGGCACCTTCACTTTCGGCGTCGGGCGCGACGGACAGGCCGAGTTCACGCTCGCGCATGACCGTGTAGATCCGCGCGATGTCCGTGCGGACAGTGCGCAGCCGACGGTTGTTGTCCAGCTGCCCGGTCGCCATCTGGAAGCGGAGGTTGAACAGCTCCTCCTTGAATTCCTTCAGACGCAGCACGAGCTCTTCCGCGGTGAGCTCACGAAGCTCCGATGCCTGAGCGGCTCCGTTAGCCATCAGAACTCACCACCTTCACGGGTCACGATGCGGCACTTCATGGGCAGCTTGTGGATCGCGCGGCGGAGCGCCTCACGGGCGGTCTCCTCGTTCGGGAAGCTGATCTCGAACATCACGCGGCCCGGCTTGACGTTGGCGATCCACCACTCGGGCGAACCCTTACCGGAACCCATGCGGGTCTCCGCCGGCTTCTTGGTCAGCGGGCGGTCCGGGTAGATGGTCGTCCACACCTTGCCACCACGCTTGATGTGACGGGTCATGGCGATACGAGCGGACTCGATCTGCCGGTTCGTCACGTAGCTGTGCTCAAGCGCCTGGATGCCGAACTCGCCGAAGCTGACCTTCGTACCGCCCTTGGCGGCGCCGTGGCGCTTCGGGGAGTGCTGCTTCCGGTGCTTGACCCTGCGCGGGATGAGCACGTCTCAGCCCTCCGTCTTTTCTGCGGTCTCGGCAGCCGGGGCCGCCTCGGTCGCGGCGTCGCTCTTGGCAGCAGCGGCGGTGGTCTCCGCCTCCCGGGCAGCGGCCCGGGCGGCTTCGGTCGAGGTCGCCGTCGTGCCCGACGCGCCGGAACGACGCGGGCGGGCCGGACGGTCACCGCGGTCGCGGCGGGGGGCCCGCTCGGCAGCCGCGGCGGCGTCGCGCGCCTCGCGGGCCTTGAGGCCACCGACCAGCTCACCCTTGTAGATCCACACCTTCACGCCGATGCGACCGAACGTCGTCTTGGCCTCGAAGAAGCCGTAGTCGATGTCGGCGCGCAGCGTGTGCAGCGGGACCCGGCCGTCGCGGTAGTGCTCGGAGCGGGACATCTCGGCACCGCCGAGACGACCGCCGCACTGCACGCGAATGCCCTTGACCTGCGGCGAGCGCATGGAGGTCTGGATCGCCTTGCGCATCGCGCGGCGGAAGGCCACGCGGTTGGACAGCTGCTCCGCGACACCCTGCGCAACGAGCTGGGCGTCGGCCTCGGGGTTCTTGACCTCGAGGATGTTCAGCTGGACCTGCTTGGCGGTCAGCTTCTCCAGCGCGCCGCGGATCCGGTCGGCCTCCGCACCACGACGGCCGATGACGATGCCCGGCCGGGCGGTGTGGATGTCGACGCGGACGCGGTCACGGGTGCGCTCGATCTCGACCTTGGAGATGCCGGCGCGCTCCATGCCGGTGGAGAGCAGCTTCCGGATCTTGACGTCCTCGGCCACGTACTCCGCGTACTGCTTGTCGGCGTACCAGCGAGACTTCCAGTCCGTGGTGATACCCAGGCGGAAGCCGTGCGGGTTGATCTTCTGGCCCACTACCGGCCACCTGCCTTCTTCTTGCTCTGCGCCTTCTTCACGTCGGCCTTGGGACGCGACTCCACCTCGACGGTGATGTGGCTGGTCCGCTTGCGGATCCGGTACGCACGGCCCTGGGCCCGCGGGCGGATGCGCTTGAGGGTCGGGCCCTCGTCGGCGTACGCGTTCTTGATCCAGAGCGTCTCCGGGTCAAGCTGAAGATTGTTCTCGGCGTTGGCCACGGCACTGGCGAGCACCTTCGCGACCGGCTCGCTGGCCGCCTGGGGGGCGAACCGGAGCACGGCCAAGGCGTCGGCGGCGCTACGTCCCTTGATGAGCTCGATCACCCGGCGCACCTTGGTCGGCGAGTCCCGGACGAAGCGAGCCCGCGCGTAAGCCGTAGGCAGAGCCTCGACCGTCGCGTCGTTCTGGGCGTTCATCGCTACTTCCCTTGTCTTGTTTCGTGCCCGCTCAGCGGCGGCGCGACTTGCGGTCGTCCTTGATGTGGCCCTTGAAGGTCCGCGTCGGGGCGAACTCGCCCAGCTTGTGACCCACCATGGCCTCGGTGACGAAGACCGGCACGTGCTTGCGGCCGTCGTGCACCGCGATCGTGTGTCCCAGGAAGTCCGGGATGATCGTGGAGCGACGCGACCAGGTCTTGATCACGGTCTTCTTGTTGGCCTCGTTGAGAACGTCCACCTTCTTGAGCAGGTGGTCGTCCACGAACGGCCCCTTCTTAAGGCTGCGTGGCATGTTCTTCTACCTCCCTGCTCAGCGCTTGTTCTTGCCGGTACGCCGGCGGCGGACGATCATCGAGTCACTCGCCTTGCGGCGACGGGTGCGACCCTCGGGCTTGCCGTTCGGGTTGACCGGGTGGCGACCACCGGAGGTCTTGCCCTCACCGCCACCGTGCGGGTGGTCGACCGGGTTCATCACGACACCACGGACGGTGGGGCGCTTGCCGCGCCAGCGGTTACGCCCGGCCTTGCCCCAGTTGATGTTGGCGTGGTCGGCGTTGCCCACCTCGCCGATCGTGGCGCGGTTGCGCACGTCGACGTTGCGGATCTCGCCCGACGGCAGCCGGAGCTGGGCGTAAGGCCCGTCCTTGGCCACCAGCTGCACCTTGGCGCCGGCGGAGCGCGCCATCTTCGCGCCGCCACCGGGGCGGAGCTCGATCGCGTGCACCACGGTGCCGACCGGGATGTTGCGCAGCGGCAGGTTGTTGCCCGGCTTGATGTCGGCGCGCGGGCCGTTCTCGACGGTGTCGCCCTGCTTCAGCTTCTCCGGCGCGATGATGTAGCGCTTCTCGCCGTCGGCGTAGTGCAGCAGCGCGATGCGCGCGGTGCGGTTGGGGTCGTACTCGATGTGCGCGACCTTGGCCGGCACGCCGTCCTTGTCATTGCGACGGAAGTCGATGACGCGGTAAGCGCGCTTGTGGCCGCCACCCTTGTGCCGGGTGGTGATCTTGCCGGACGAGTTACGGCCGCCCGAGCCGCTCAGCGGACGCAGCAGCGACTTCTCCGGCGTGGACCGGGTGATCTCGGCGAAGTCCGAGACGCTGGAACCGCGACGACCCGGGGTCGTCGGCTTGTACTTGCGGATGCCCATGTCAGCTCAGTCCTTTACGCGGTGGGTCCGCCGAAGATCTCGATCGCCTTGCTCTCAGGCGAAAGAGTCACGATGGCGCGCTTGGTGTCCTTGCGCTTGCCGAAGCCTGCGCGAGTCCGCTTCCGCTTGCCCTGACGGTTGGCCGTGTTGACGCTGACCACCTTGACGCCGAACACCTTCTCGACCGCGATCTTGATCTGGGTCTTGTTGGCGTCCGGACGGACGATGAACGTGTACTTGTGGTCCTCGAGCAGCCCGTAGGACTTCTCGGAGATGACCGGCGCGAGCAAGATGTCGCGGGGGTCGGCAATGGCGACCGAACTCACTGCTCGTCACTCCCTTCCGAAACCTCGCTCGACCGTGCGACGGCCTTCGCGCCCTTGCCCCGGACGGGGCCGGCGACGAACGCGTCGTACGCGGCCTTGGTGAACACGACGTCGTCGTTGACCAGCACGTCGTAGGTGTTGAGCTGGTCCGCCCAGATCAGGTGGATCTGCTCGAGGTTCCGCAAGGAAACCCAGCTGAGCTCGTCGTCGCGGTGCAGCACCACGAGAACGCGCTTCGCCTGCGTCACCGCGGCGATGGCGGACTTGGCGGCCTTGGTCGACGGCTTCTCGCCACCGACCAGCTCGGTCACCACGTGCAGCTGCCCGGCGCGCGCCCGGTCCGAGAGGGCACCGCGGAGGGCGGCGGCCTTCATCTTCTTCGGGGTGCGCTGCGAGTAGTCGCGCGGCGTGGGGCCGTGGACGACGCCACCGCCGTTGAACTGCGGCGCGCGGGTCGAGCCCTGGCGGGCGCGACCGGTGCCCTTCTGCCGGTACGGCTTCTTGCCGCCACCGGAGACCTCACCACGGGTCTTCGTGTCGTGCGTGCCCTGGCGCGCGGCGGCCAGCTGGGCCACCACCACCTGGTGCATCAGCGCGATGTTGGCCTGCACATCGAAGATCTCCTCGGGGAGCTCCACGGTGCCGTCGGCTTTACCGGCCGGGGTCTTCAGCTCGACGTTCGTCATTCGGTGATACCACCCTTCGCGGCGCTGCGAACGAACAGCAGACCGCCCTTGGGACCGGGCACGGCGCCCTTGATCAGCAGCAGGCCGTCCTCGGCACGCACGGCGTGCACGGTCAGGTTCTGCGTGGTGACCCGGTCGTTGCCCATCCGGCCCGCCATGCGCAGGCCCTTGAACACGCGGCCGGGGGTGGCACAGCCACCGATGGAGCCCGGCTTGCGGTGCACGGCCTGGGCACCGTGGCTCGCGCCCTGGCCCTTGAAGCCGTGGCGCTTCATGACACCCGCGTAGCCCTTGCCCTTGCTGGTACCGGTGACGTCGACCTCGACGCCGGCGGCGAACACCTCGGCGGTGATCTCCTGGCCGACCTCATAGGTCTCAGCGTCGGTGGTACGCAGCTCCGCGAGGAACCGTCGGGGGGTCACGCCCGCCTTGTCGAAGTGGCCGGTGCGCGGCTTGTTCACCCGGCGCGGGTCGACCGCGCCGAACGCCAGCTGCACGGCCCCGTAGCCGTCCTTGTCATGGGTCCGAACCTGGGTCACCACGTTCGGGCCGGCCTTCACGACGGTGACCGGAACGATCCGGTTCTGCTCGTCGAAGACCTGGGTCATGCCGAGCTTGGTGCCCAGGATGCCCTTCATCTGCCTGTCAGACATGAGTTTCTCTATCTCCGCCGCTCGCCCAACGCTTACTGGATGTTGACGTCGACGCTCGCCGGCAGGTCGATGCGCATGAGCGCGTCGACCGTCTTCGGCGTCGGGTCGAGGATGTCGATCAGACGCTTGTGCGTGCGCATCTCGAAGTGCTCGCGCGAGTCCTTGTACTTGTGCGGCGAGCGGATGACGCAGTAAACGTTCTTCTCGGTGGGCAGCGGCACCGGCCCGACAACACGGGCGCCGGTGCGCGTGACCGTCTCCACGATCTTGCGCGCCGAGGTGTCGATCGCCTCGTGGTCGTAGGCCTTGAGCCGGATGCGGATCTTCTGTCCCGCCATGGTGGCTGCTCGTTCCTTCGTCGTCTCGTGCCGCTTGTCTGGTCAACCTGGGCCTGAGCCTCGGTTTCAGCAGTTCAACGGCCCTGTCCCCGGTCCACGCGGTCGGGCGTGTCGCGCCCGACGCACAGACGGATCCCGTGGGATCGTCCTGCCTGGTCTTCCTCAACGTGAGGTGGCCGCGGGCCGGCCGTCCTTTGACAGCGCAGCCGACCTCTGGCCTTTGCCCGCTAGCCGCACCCCGAAGGAAGAGCTGGACGGACCGTGGCCACTCGTACAGGGGCGGCCGGAACCCGCTGAGTCATTCGCACAACTCTGGGATTCGGCCGCCCCGGGACGAGCAACCTGATTAGTGTCGCACAGGTGATTTGACGCCCCGAACCCGGGGGTGTAGTGACCTCCGGGCGGGGCGTCTAAATCACTTGTTGATCTTGGTGACCTGGCCCGCGCCGACGGTCCGGCCACCCTCACGGATGGCGAACCGCAGGTTCTCGTCCATGGCGACCGGCTGGATCAGCTCCACCGAGATGTCGGTGTTGTCGCCCGGCATGACCATCTCGGTGCCCTCGGGGAGGGTCACGACGCCGGTCACGTCCGTGGTGCGGAAGTAGAACTGCGGGCGGTAGTTGTTGAAGAACGGGGTGTGACGGCCACCCTCGTCCTTCGACAGGATGTAGACCCGGCCCTCGAAGCTCGTGTGCGGGGTGGTGGTGCCCGGCTTCACGACGACCTGGCCGCGCTCGACGTCCTCGCGCTTGATGCCACGCAGCAGGAGGCCGACGTTGTCGCCCGCCTGGCCCGAGTCGAGCAGCTTGCGGAACATCTCGACACCGGTGACAGTCGTCTTCTGCGACTTCTCCTTGATGCCGACGATCTCGACCTCTTCGTTGACGTTGACCACGCCACGCTCGACACGGCCGGTCACGACGGTGCCGCGGCCGGTGATCGTGAAGACGTCCTCGATCGGCATCAGGAACGGCTTCTCGAGCTCACGCACCGGGTCCGGCACGTTGTCGTCGACGGCGGTCATGAGCTCGAGAACGGCCTCGGCCCACTTCTCGTCGCCCTCGAGGGCCTTGAGGCCGGACACGCGCACGACCGGCGCGTCGTCGCCCGGGAACTCCTGCGAGGACAGCAGCTCGCGGACCTCCAGCTCGACGAGCTCGAGGATCTCCTCGTCGTCGACCATGTCGGCCTTGTTCAGCGCGACCACGATGTAGGGCACGCCGACCTGGCGGGCGAGCAGCACGTGCTCACGGGTCTGCGGCATCGGGCCGTCGGTCGCCGCGACCACGAGGATCGCGCCGTCCATCTGAGCGGCACCGGTGATCATGTTCTTGATGTAGTCCGCGTGGCCGGGAGCGTCCACGTGCGCGTAGTGACGCTTCTCGGTCTGGTACTCGACGTGCGAGATGTTGATCGTGATACCGCGCTGGCGCTCTTCGGGCGCGTTGTCGATCTGGTCGAACGCACGCGACTCGTTGAGCTCCGGGTACTTGTCGTGCAGAACCTTGGTGATCGCCGCGGTCAGAGTCGTCTTACCGTGGTCAACGTGACCGATGGTCCCGATGTTGACGTGCGGCTTGCTCCGCTCGAACTTCGCCTTCGCCACTGGAATGTCCTCCTGGACTGATTTCGCTTTTGTGCTCGTGGGCCGGCGTGGCTGCCGGCCCACGATTGTTCTCGTCTGTGCTGCGGACGTTCAGGAGTGTCCCTTATGCCCGCGAGCGAACGGGGACTACTCCCCCGTCGCCTTCGCGATGATTTCCTTCGCGACGTTCGCGGGAACCTCGGCGTAGGAGTCGAACACCATGGAGTAGTTCGCACGACCCTGGGTACGAGACCGCAGGTCGCCCACGTAACCGAACATCTCCGACAGCGGGACCAGTGCCTTGACGACACGGGTACCGGCGCGCTCCTCCATGGCCTGGATCTGGCCACGGCGGGAGTTGAGGTCGCCGATCACGTCGCCCATGTAGTCCTCGGGCGTCGTGACCTCGACGGCCATCATCGGCTCGAGGATGACCGGGCTGGCCTTCCTCGCGGCTTCCTTCATCGCCATCGAACCGGCGACCTTGAAGGCCATTTCCGAAGAGTCGACCTCGTGGTACGCACCATCCAACAAGGTGAACTTCAACCCGACGAGCGGGTAGCCGGCCAGGATGCCGTACTGCATGGCGTCCTGCGCGCCCGCGTCGACCGACGGGATGTACTCCCGCGGCACGCGGCCACCGGTGACCTTGTTGTCGAACTCGTAGAGAGCACCGTCGGTGCGCTCGAGCGGCTCCAGCTTCACGATGACCTTCGCGAACTGGCCGGAACCACCGGTCTGCTTCTTGTGGACGTAGTCGAGCTTGTCCACCGTCTTGCGGATGGTCTCGCGGTAGGCCACCTGCGGCTTACCGATGTTCGCCTCGACCTTGTAGTCGGACTTCATCCGGTTGACGAGCACCTCGAGGTGCAGCTCGCCCATGCCGGCGATGATCGTCTGACCGGTCTCCTCGTCCAGCTTCACCTGGAACGTGGGGTCCTCTTCGGCCAGCTTCTGGATCGCCAGGGAGAGCTTCTCCTGGTCGGCCTTCGTCTTCGGCTCGATCGCGACCCGGATGACCGGCTCGGGGAACGTCATCGACTCCAGCACGACCGGGTTCTGCGCGTCGGCCAGGGTGTCACCGGTGGTGGTGTCCTTCAGCCCGATGACCGCGTAGATGTGGCCCACCTGGGCCTCTTCGACCGGGTTCTCCTTGTTGGAGTGCATCTGGAAGATCTTCCCGATGCGCTCCTTGCGCTCCTTCGTCGCGTTGACGACCTGCGCGCCGGCGGCGACCTTGCCCGAGTACACCCGAATGTAGGTCAGCTTGCCGAAGAACGGGTGCGCCGCGATCTTGAAGGCGAGCGCGGCGAACGGCTCGTCCACCGAGGGCTTGCGGGTGACCGGGGTCTCGCCGTCGGCGAGGAAGCCCTCGACCGGCGGCATGTCCAGCGGCGACGGCAGGTAGTCGACGACCGCGTCGAGCATGGGCTGCACGCCCTTGTTCTTGAACGCGGAGCCGGCCAGCACCGGGAAGACCTCACGGGCGATGGTGAGCTTGCGGATGCCGGACTTGATCTCGGCCTCCGTCAGCTCCTCGCCCTCGAGGAACTTCTCCATCAGCGTGTCGTCGGCCTCGGCGGCGGTCTCGACGAGCTTCTCGCGGTACTCCGCGGCCAGCTCGGCAAGCTCGGCCGGGATGTCCTCGATCGAGTAGTCCTCGCCCTTCTTGACCTCGCCGCGCCAGGTCAGCGCCTTCATGCGGACCAGGTCGACAACACCCTCGAAGTCGTTCTCGGCACCGATCGGCAGCTGGATGACCAGCGGCCGGACGCCGAGGCGGTCGACGATGGTCTTCACGGTGTAGTAGAAGTCCGCGCCGAGCTTGTCCATCTTGTTGACGAAGCAGATGCGCGGGACGTCGTACTTGTCCGCCTGCCGCCAGACCTGCTCGGACTGCGGCTCGACGCCTTCCTTGCCGTCGAAGACCGCGACCGCGCCGTCGAGCACCCGGAGGTTGCGCTCCACCTCGACGGTGAAGTCGACGTGGCCCGGGGTGTCGATGATGTTGATCTGGTTGTCGTCCCAGAAGGTGGTGGTGGCAGCCGAGGTGATGGTGATGCCCCGCTTCTGCTCCTCCTCCATCCAGTCCATGGTGGCGGCGCCGTCGTGGACTTCACCGATCTTGTAGTTGACCCCGGTGTAGAACAGGATCCGCTCGGTGGTGGTGGTCTTACCGGCGTCGATGTGCGCCATGATCCCGATGTTGCGGACCTTGTTCAGGTCTGTCAGCACGTCACGTGCCACGAGAATGTTCCCCTGTCTCAAGCGTGGGGCCCGGCATGGCTTGGATCGGCAGCCGGGCGGAAATCACCAGCGGTAGTGCGCGAAGGCCTTGTTGGACTCGGCCATCTTGTGCGTGTCTTCACGGCGCTTGACGCTGGCCCCGAGGCCGTTGCTCGCGTCGAGCAGCTCGTTCTGCAGGCGCTCGATCATCGTCTTCTCGCGACGGGCCTGCGAGAAGGAGACCAGCCAGCGGAGCGCGAGGGTCGTGGAGCGGTTCGGCTTGACCTCGATCGGCACCTGGTACGTGGCGCCACCGACGCGTCGGCTCTTCACCTCGATGGTGGGCTTCACGTTGTCCAGGGCGCGCTTCAGCGTGACGACCGGGTCGGTGCCGGACTTCTCGCGGGCGCCTTCGAGGGCGCCGTACACGATGCGCTCGGCCAGCGAACGCTTACCGTCCTTCAGCACCTTGTTCACCAGCTGGGTGACCAGCGGGGAGGCGTAGACGGGGTCGGAGATCAGCGGCCGCTTCGGGGCCGGACCCTTGCGGGGCATTAGCTCTTCTCCTTCTTCGCGCCGTAACGGCTGCGCGCCTGCTTACGGTTCTTCACACCCTGGGTGTCGAGAGAGCCGCGGATGATCTTGTAGCGGACACCCGGCAGGTCCTTCACTCGGCCACCGCGCACGAGCACCATCGAGTGCTCCTGGAGGTTGTGGCCCTCACCGGGAATGTAAGCCGTGACCTCGATGCCGCTGGTCAGCTTCACACGCGCGACCTTGCGCAGCGCCGAGTTCGGCTTCTTGGGGGTCGTGGTGTACACGCGGGTGCACACGCCACGACGCTGCGGGCTCCCCTTGAGGGCCGCGGTCTTCTGCTTGGCAGCCTTGTCCTGGCGGCCCTTGCGGACCAGCTGCTGGATCGTGGGCAATGGACCAGCTTCCTGTCGTGATCTTGCTTCTTCGTGTCTTCACCGGCCCCCGCGGTCGGGCGTGTCGGCCCGCGTCACGGTCTTTCGACCGGTAACTTCCCGGAGGGATTTCCGTCGGAACCCCACGTGAACCAGGCCGGTGAACCGGGTGCGCGAGCACCCCGCTCATGCCATACGGCACGCGGAGCGGCCCGACGCCTGCCGGGCACGGTCTCCAAAGATACCCGGCCACTTCCCAGTAGGTCCGGGCGGGGGGTCCGAAGGAACGGCGACCGCCCATCGTAACCCCAGCTGGGGCTCGCGCGGGCCTCGTCCGACCGAGCCGCGCAGAGCTTCCCAGTGGTTAGAACATGGTGCGACGAGCGCCTATTCCTCGTCCGGCTTGGCGTGGTCGGGCCGGCCCGGGTGCGGGTCGCGGGAGAGGTCGATCAGCGGGTGGACCCCGGCTCCCTCCGGCGCCGCGTGGCTCCCCTTCGGCTGGTCCTTCTTCTCTTCGGTCCCGTTGCCGTCCATGACGCACTCCCCTGGTATTCGGTTTCCCCTTGCGGCTCGCACGGTACCCATTCCACGTTCGAGTGACACACATGGCCGTAACGCACCATTCGCGCCGTTTCTGTCGGGGTGGGCGGTCACCATCGGGGGGCAGAGGGCGCGGGAGGCGCCGTCGTCGAGGAGGGGTCGAGGAGAGGAGTGGCGTGGTGGCGGGGAGGGTTCGGCCAGCTCGCGGGTGGGTCCGGCGGTGGTGCCGGGGCGCCGGCGCGCGCTTCGAGGGCCGCGGTGGCGGCCGGCCGGGGAGCGGGCGGCGTGCTCCCCCGGGCGGGGGAGCGAGGTGACGAACGCCTCGGTGCTTGCGGGCTTCGGCGGCGGGTTGACGGGGGTTGACGGCCCTTGGCGGCGGCTGGATGCGGCCTGGCCCGGGCGTGAATTTCGGTGGACAACCTGGTGACGATGGAGCGGTGAACGAGAGCTGGACGATCACCGAGACCCCCGTCGACCATCCGGACGCCCGGCTGATCATGCGGGAGTACATCGCCGAGATCGCGTCGCGGTACTGGGGCCGGCCGGCCACCGAGGCGGAGGTGGACACCGCGCTGGCGGAGGACCCGACCGACGATCTGGTGGCGCCCACCGGCGTCTTCCTCATCGCGCGGCTGCCCGACGCCACGATGGCCGGCTGCGTCGGCACGCGTGTGGAGAAGCCGGGCTTGAGCGTGCTGAAGCGGATGTACGTCCGTCCAGGCCACCGTGGGCACGGCGCCGGTGCGCGCCTGGTCGCGGCCGCCGAGGACGCCGCCCGGGGCCTCGGCGCGACTGTCATGCGCCTGGACACCCGAGACGACCTCGTGGAAGCCCGGGCCCTGTACGCCCGCACCGGCTACGCCGAGGTCGAGCCCTTCAACAACGACAAGTACGCGGAGCACTGGTTCTCGAAGAACCTGACCTGAGCCGGCTCCCGACGGGCCGGGGTCAGCTGAGACGGCCGGCGCAGGAGGCGACTTCGCCGGGGGCGGACTTCTCCGTCTTGACCACCACACCGCGGATGGAGATCCGGCACTCCACCGCGCCGGTGCCCTGGCCCATCAGCTGGACGGTCGGCGGGACGCCGGTGTTCGGCCACGTCAGGTCCTTGCGCCACGGGAGCGCGACGGACAGCTCCTGGTGCACCAGGCCCAGGCCGTTCTCGTCGTAGACCACGGTGGCGGTGCCCGCTCCGGTGAGCTCGTAGGTGACCGGCCAGTCGTTCGAGGCCGCGGCCACCGAGGTGGACGGCGGGAGGGTGCGGGTCACCGTCTGGTCCGGGCCTCGTTGAGGCGCGGGCCTCGACGGCTCCCCCACCACGGCCACCGGGGCCGGCGCCGGGTCGCCGCCCGAGCCGAGGATCACCACCACGGCCGCGACGGCCACCACCGCGATGCCGGCGATCGCGAGCCTGCCGACGATCTGTCTGTCCACTTCCCCGTTCCTCTCGCCGAGGGGCCGGTGGCTCCCGCGCGGGAGCCACCGGCCGCCGTTACCGGGTGATCGCCGGTCAGTAGCCGCCGGCGGGGGCCGGCAGGAGCTTGCCCGGCACGCCGTTGATCGACTGGAGCAGGCCGAGCACCGGAACGCCCAGCGGGGCGAACGTCCACAGGTTGTTCAGACCACTGGTGTCCGGCTCGTCGACCACGACAACACCCGGCTGGTCCGCCGTCGCGGCGAGCGCCGGCATGGCCGCGCCGAGCACCCCGGCGCCCGCGAGCGCCACGATCGCGACGGTCCGCGTGAGGGTCTTCTTCATGGGATTTTCCTTTCGCTGGTTCAGGAAATCGGGGTGATGAGGTTGAACACGGGCGCGAGCAGCTCGGTCGGCGCCTGCACGGTCGGACCGAGCAGCCCGCCGAGGTCGAGCCCCGGGATGGCCCAGATCGCCGTGCCGTCACCGGTCGGCAACGTAGGCAGACCGGCGGTCGGCAGGGCCGGAAGGCCGGCGGTCGGCAGGGCCGGGAGGCCGGCGGTCGGCAGGGCGGCGGTCGGCAGGCTCGGCAGCGCGGGCAGGCCCGGTGCCGGTGCGGCCGGGGCGGAGGGAGCGGCGTCGGCCACTCCCCCGGCGAGGGCGGCGAACGCGCCGGCCGCGGCGAGCGGCAGCAGGGCACGGGCAATGGTGCGTTTCATGGGTTCCTCTCCTCGGGGCAATTCGGGGACACTGCGGGGACACTTCGACGGCGCCACTTCGATGGGGCACTTCTCCGCCCGGTTGAGCGGAATCCGCCCGCCGGGGCGGAAGAACGGGGCTTCGCCGGTGACACCGGCCGGCACGCCGGGCCGAACCGGTGGGCCGAATCGGTGGGCCGAACCGGTGGGCCGAATCGGTGGGCTTTGCCGACCGGGACGCCGGACCGCACCGGCGGCCAGGACGCAGGACCGCACCGGACCGGCGTCCTGGCCGGCACGCCGGAATTCATCGCAGCAGTCCGCTGACCGGCACGATGGTGCCGTCCGGGATCCACTGGCCGGCGTAGTCGCGGGCGGCCTCCATGCCGGGGGCGTGCTGCTCGCCCGGGTACATGGGCATCGCGTTGACCTGGGCGGCGGCGAACATCTGGACCTCGCCGTTCACGGACTGCCACTGCGGGCCCAGCCAGGTCCGGAAGCCGCCGACGGTGGGGCTTTCGCCGCCGAAGGTGTTGCCGACCGTGACCGCGTAGCTCACCGCCAGCTGGTCGCGCGGGTCGAAGCGCAGGGGCATCGACGAGCTGGCCACGGCGTTCACGATCGGGCCGTTCAGCAGCCACGGCGCGAGGTACAGGCCGTACTGGTGCGTCGGCTTCAGGCGTTGCGACTCGGCGGCCCGCGTCATCGCGAGGTAGCCGCCGGACCAGCCGGAGACGACCACCAGCGCGGTGTCCGCGCCGGCGTCCTGCTGCACGGGCAGGCCGAGGCGCGCGGCGTTTTCGCGCACCAGCCGCGCGGCCGCCACCCCGCGCGGCGACGAGTCCTCGACCAACGTGATCGCCGAAGGCTTGCGGCCGGCCAGGAATTCGACGAGCTTCACCAGCGAGCCGCTGTCTTCGGGTGAAAGGGCGTCGGACGGGCAACTCGTGAGCACGTCGTGTTTCTCGGCCACCAGCCCGCCGAGCGCGGCCGAGGCGCATTCGGGCGCGTCGGCGTCGGCGATGACCGGGCCCGGCGCGGTGCCGGCGTCCACCTCGACGGTGGTGGTGGCGTCGCCGCGTTTGATCACCAGGGAACTGCGGCCGGGCGGCAGATCGACGTCGGCCCAGGTGCCCTCGGCGCCGCCGCGTGCCACGGCGGGTGAAATCAGGCCGCCCTCGGTGCCGGCGAAAAGGCCTTCACCGGCACTGGGCGGGAAATGCACGAGGTTGCGCCCCGGCCGTTGCGGGCTGAGCAGCACGGGCACCGAACCACCGCCGACGGTCGCGTCGGCCAGCAGCGGTACCCCCGGGATCGGCAACGGCGGCGGCTGCGGCACCGCCGCGAGCGCGCTCCACGCGATGAAACCCGCCGCGACGCCGATCACGCCATAGCGATAGACGCGGGTGGAACCGTTGCGGGACAACAGGATTCCGGACAGCACGGCGACCGCGGCCGGCAGCGCGACCACCACGAGCAACGCGATGCCGAACAGCGACTCGTACAGCCGCCGATCGAAGCCGACGCCGGACAGCACCAGCTGCACCACGCCCGCGAGCGTCAGCAGCCCGCCGAGCGTCACCGACAGCGGGCCGACGCGGAACTGCGTCGCGCGCCACTGATCTGCCGGCACCCAGGCCGAAAGCAGCGTGATGCCGAACCACAGCGCGGCGGCGGCGACGTACACGGTGTCGATGGCGAAGTCGATGCCCGAGCCGTCGAGTGACGTCTCCAGGACGACGAGCACCACCAGCGCCAGCGACGCCCAGCGGCCCGCCGACGGCCGGCGCAGCAGCACCGGCACGGCCAGCGCGAGCACGATGTGGATGATCAGGGCGGCGAGGTTCACCTCGACCGTGGCCGCGGAAACCGCCGCGAGCACCGCGGACAGCACACCCAGCCCGCCGACGGTCAGCCACAGCTTCCGTGGCAGGTCACCGACCAGCGGGCGGAGAATCCCGGTGCCGGCGAGGAACGCGGTGGCCAGCAGCAGCACCAGCCGCAGCACGAGCGCGGCGATGTCCACTCCGGACGAACCGGTGCTCACCGGCGTGACGTGGTGATCCATGGAGACCTTCCGGGGAACGGGGAGCCGGCGGCCCGGTGTCCCGAGAACCGGGGCACCGGCGGGAATGAACGGAAGC
The DNA here is from genome assembly GCF_900110575.1 of Amycolatopsis saalfeldensis. GTDB lineage: Bacteria > Actinomycetota > Actinomycetes > Mycobacteriales > Pseudonocardiaceae > Amycolatopsis > Amycolatopsis saalfeldensis. The sequence goes on along the minus strand of NZ_FOEF01000008.1, from coordinate 299,847 downwards.
CGTGGCCGGCCGGGAAGCACAGCCGACCGGCCACGGGCGGGGTCACTTCAGGTTCTGGTCCGCGACCACGAACAGCTCCGCGTGCGGCTTCGCGTTGCCGAAGTCCCCGTGGGGCCAGGACTTGCGGTTGAAGTTGATGCCGACCTGGCCGGTGAACTCGTCGCGGAAGTTCTGGTCGACCGCGACCTGGCCGTCCGGCGAGAGGTTCAGCAGGTTGACCTTGTGGTCACCGTCCAAACCGGACCGGGCGACGAAGTAGTTCGACACCGCGAGGTGCTGCGGCTGCGTGGTTTCGTGGTAGAAGCCGTCGCTGCCGAGCGTGAGGTTGTCGTACGCGCCCCAGTGCGGCCCGGCCGCCGCGGTGCCCGGGTTGATCGGCGCGGCGCCGACGACGGTGGGCAGGTCGCCCCCGCCGCCCTGCTGCGCCTTTTCCTTGGTATCTATGCGGCCCTTGATGTCGTCGACGTTGTCGCCGGCGGCCAGCAGCTTCTGGATGTCCAGCACGTAGACGCCGCCGGTGGTGCCGGGGTCGTCCGCCGAGAGGGTGCCCTTCTGGCGGCCGACGATGGCGCGGTACAGGAACCGGTCGTCCGGGCTCGTCTGGATCCAGCCGCCGTTGGAGCTGGCGCCGTTCGAGTCGTTCTGCGCGTACATCGCCTTGTTCGCGGCGCCGTCGTCGAACACCTCGATCCAGTGCGGCTCCTTCGCCGTGATGTCCGGTGTGTAGAACACCGCCCCGCCCTGCATGGTTTCGGCGAACGCGCCCTTGTGGCCGGGCAGGTTCGTCACCGTGGTCTCCATGGCCGCGCGGCTTTCCGAGTGCAGCGGGTCGGCCGGGTCGGCGCGCGGGCCGTCCGGCAGGTACGACACCGTCTTCAGCTTCGGGTGGTTGCGGTCGGAGATGTCCCAGGTGCGGATGGTCGGCCGCCGCAGGTACGGCGACGGCTGCTTCACCGGATCGAGGATGATGTTGCGCGGCTCGGCGTAGTCGCTGGTGACCAGGGTGTTCAGGTCCTCACGGGCCTGGACGCCGTGCGGGTTCGCGCAGGAGGGCTTGCCCAGCTGCGGGAGGTTGTCGCACAGCTTCGGGTTGTCGCCCTGCGGGGTCGCCGCCGGGTTCTGCGACAGCACCTGCCCGTTCTGGTCGAAGTGCACGACCTCGCCGGGGCTGCCCGCGAAGCCGTTGCCGATCTGCGTGGAGCCGTCCTGGTAGGTGTACGGCCCCGGGACTACCGGGCCGCCCATGTACGTGCCGTACGCCGAGCCGTCCTTGAGGACCCAGTAGGCGTCCGGGACCGAGCCGCCGAGCGTCTGCGTCGGCAGGCTGACGCCCTTGAGCTTCAGCTGCGGCAGCGCGCTGACGTCGAACGCATACGTCGCCGCGGCAAACAGCGCGCCGGCGTAGACCGTGTCGCCCTTGTGCCACACGTACTGCATGTGGTGCGGCTCGTTCTCGACCAGCGGCCCGACGGTGGCGGTGTTCACCACCTTGCCGTACGTCGCCGAGCCCTGCGTCGCGTCGATCACCGCGAGGAAGTCCGGGCCGGGCAACGCGTTCTTCACCTTGTTCAGGCCGCCGCCGAGTGAACCGGGCAGGTTCTTGACGTCCTTCACCACGGTGTCGGCGATGTTCTCGTCACCGGCCCACACCAGCAGCCACTTCTTCGGGGTGCCGCCCGCGCGGGACTGCGCGGCCAGGTCCTTGGTGACCAGGTGGTTCTGCACCCAGTACTGCTTGCCGTCGGCACCGGTCTTCGAGTCGGTGAGGACCTGGACGTCGGCGTACGCGCTGGTGGTGGCGCCGGTGTAGGTCACCGCGGCGACGGCGAGCGCCAGCGCGAGGGTGCCCGTCAGCGCTTTCCGCCATCGGGGCGGGGCACCCGAGGAGGAGCTGAATCGCATTGTGTCTCCCTGTTCTCAGTAATGCGAAAATGCCGAGCGGACACGACGAACCAGCGAATGCCGAGAAGCTCAGCACCCGCTTGAAGCGTTACCGCACAAGGGAAAGAGTCGCGTCCGGTCGACGGGAATTGATTCAGAAATCCCTACACAGCGCGCTGGCCTGCTGGCGCAGGTCGACGTGCCGGCGCCACACCAAGGCGACAGGAGAGGGCATGCGCGAAATCGTCTTGCGAATCGGACTTACTGTCAATCGTGTGATCAATGGCTGGAACGTCCGTCAAAGGGGTGAATGTCCCACAGCCTGGACCGACTTGCGCGGCCCTGTTAGACCGAACGGGTGGGCTCGTTTTCGCGACCTGCGATAGCCCGTTCGGCGGTGTCACGAGTAGTCACAACGGCGCTCGGCGACGGGCCGTTTGCCCATTATGTTCGTGACCTTTTCGTAACCGAGTTCCGGGAACTCAGGCGGTTGGTGAGCTTGGCGCGGGTGTCCAGGTCGGAGAAGCTGTCCGTGAACTCCCACTGCGTCAGGACGTCTCCAACAGCTCCTTCAACCGTGCCAGCTCGACCTCGAGGACCCGCCCCTGGTCGGCGAGGACGTCCGCCGCCGCGGACTCCGGCAGCAGCAGCGTGAAGACGAACTCGGCGCCGTCCCCGTTCGCGAACGTGCGGGTGTGCGCCACCGTGACCGAGCCGTCCGCGGCGGTCAGGTGGAAGTCCACGGTGCCGGCGGCGGCCGCGACCACCGGCGAAACCTGAAGCGTGCCGCGGCTGGTCTCCGCCACCCACGCTGCCCCGGACGGCGTCACGGACTTCGCGAACTCCGGCGCGTACCGCGGCATCGTCTCCGGATCCGCGACGAACGCCACCACGTCCGCCGGCCTCGCCGCGATCCCGATCGACCTGGTCACCCCTTGTCGCAGCATGACGCCACCCTAGCCCGGCCGACGAAAGAGCCCCCACCCCGGCGGACCGGGATGGGGGCTCTTCTCGTCTAGCCGGCGGATCAGCGGAAGTCGCGACCGAAGTCGTAGTCGTCCAGCGGAACCGCGGCACCGGTGCCCGAACCGAACACGTCCGGGGTGTAGTAGCCGTCGTCGTAGGACGGGATCGCGTACGCCGCGACCCGCGCCTCCTCGGTCGGCTGCACCTGGATGTTCCGGTAGCGGTTGATGCCCGTACCGGCCGGGATCAGCTTACCGATGATCACGTTCTCCTTGAGGCCCACGAGCTTGTCCGAGCGGCCGTTGATGGCCGCGTCGGTCAGCACGCGGGTGGTCTCCTGGAACGACGCCGCCGACAGCCACGAGTCCGTGGTGAGCGACGCCTTCGTGATCCCCATCAGCACCGGGCGACCCGAAGCCGGCTCGCCGCCCTCGGCGACCGACGCCCGGTTCGTCGCCTCGAACTTGGTCCGCTCGGGCAGCTCGCCCGGCAGGAAGTCCGTGGCACCGGAGTCGATGATCGTCACGCGGCGGAGCATCTGCCGCACGATGACCTCGATGTGCTTGTCGTGGATCGACACACCCTGGGCGCGGTACACCTTCTGCACCTCGTCCACGAGGTGCATCTGCGCCTCGCGCGGCCCCATGACCCGCAGGACCTCGTGCGGGTCCGGCGTGCCCTCGAGCAGCTGCTGGCCGACCGACACGTGGTCACCGTCGCCCAGCGGGCCGTTCGCGGTGTTGGCGAGCCGCTGCCGCTTGGACAGCTTGTCGAAGACGATCTCCTCCGACCCGTCGTCCGGGATCAGGGTGATCTTCCAGAACCGCTCGCTCTCCTCGATCCGCACGCGGCCGTCGACGTCCGCGATCGGCGCCTTGCCCTTCGGCACCCGGGCCTCGAACAGCTCGGTGACACGGGGCAGACCGGTCGTGATGTCGTCGCCGGCGACACCACCCTGGTGGAACGTACGCATGGTCAGCTGCGTGCCCGGCTCACCGATCGACTGGGCCGCGACGATGCCGACGGCCTCGCCGACGTCGACGAGCTCGCCCGTCGCCATCGAACGGCCGTAGCAGGTCGCGCACACGCCGACCGCCGACTCGCAGGTGAGCACGGAGCGCACCTTGACCTTGGTGATGCCACTGGAGATGAGCTTGTCCAGCGCCGGGTCGCCGACGTCGTCACCGGCGTTGAGCACGACGTTGCCCTTGGCGTCCACCGCGTCCGTCGCGAGGTTCCGCGCGTACACGCTGGTCTCGACGTGCTGGTCACGGATGACCTTGCCGTCGAACTCCTCGCCGATCGGCATGTTGATGCCGCGGGTGGTGCCGCAGTCGACCTCGCGGACGATGACGTCCTGCGAAACGTCCACCAGACGACGGGTCAGGTAACCCGAGTCGGCGGTCCGCAGGGCCGTGTCCGCCAGGCCCTTACGGGCACCGTGCGTCGCGATGAAGTACTCCGCCACCGACAGGCCTTCACGGAAGTTGGCCTTGATCGGACGCGGGATGTACTCGCCCTTCGGGTTCGACACCAGGCCACGCATCCCGGCCAGCGACCGGACCTGCGTCATGTTGCCCGCCGCACCCGACTTCACGATGATCGCGATCGGGTTGTCGTCCGGCAGCGCCGTCTCCATGATCTTGTGGACCTCTTCGGTGGCCTGCGTCCACACCTTGACGAGCTCGTTGTTGCGCTCGGTGTGCGACAGCTGACCACGCTGGTACCGCTTCTCGACCTGGTCGGCCTTGCCCTCGTACTCGTCGAGGATGGCCTTCTTGCCGACCGGGGTCAGCACGTCCGAGATGGCCACCGTGACGCCGGAGCGCGTCGCCCAGTAGAAGCCGGCGTCCTTCAGCCGGTCCAGGGTCTGCGCGACCTGCGTCATCGAGTACCGCTCGGCGAGGTCGTTCACGATCGCGGCCTGACGCTTCTTCGGCATCGGCTCGTTGATGAACGGGTAGTCCGCCGGCAGCAGCTCGTTGAACAGCACGCGACCCAGGGTCGTCTCGGCCAGCCAGGTCTTGCCCGGCTCCCAGCCGCCCTCCGCGAGCCGCGCCTCGTCGGCCTTCGCCGGCTGACGGTCGGACACGCGGATCTTGATCGGAGCGTGCAGGCTCAGCGCCTTGAGGTCGAAGGCCATGATGGCCTCGGCCGGCGAGGAGTACGCGCCGCCCGCGCCGTCGGCCTTCTCGTTCAGCCGCGTCAGGTGGTACAGACCGGTCACCATGTCCAGACGCGGCATGGCGAGCGGGCGGCCCGACGCCGGCGAAAGGATGTTGTTCGCCGACAGCATCAGGATCCGGGCCTCGGCCTGCGCCTCGGCCGACAGCGGCAGGTGCACCGCCATCTGGTCACCGTCGAAGTCCGCGTTGAACGCCTCGCAGACCAGCGGGTGCAGCTGGATGGCCTTGCCCTCGACCAGCTGCGGCTCGAAGGCCTGGATGCCGAGGCGGTGCAGGGTCGGCGCGCGGTTCAGCATCACCGGGTGGCCGGTGATGACCTCTTCGAGCACGTCCCACACCTGCGGCCGCGAGCGCTCCACCATCCGCTTGGCGGACTTGATGTTCTGCGCGTGGTTCAGGTCGACCAGCCGCTTCATCACGAACGGCTTGAACAGCTCGAGCGCCATGTCCTTCGGCAGACCGCACTGGTGCAGCTTCAGCTGCGGCCCGACGATGATGACCGAACGGCCCGAGTAGTCCACGCGCTTGCCGAGCAGGTTCTGGCGGAACCGGCCCTGCTTGCCCTTGAGCAGGTCGGACAGCGACTTCAGCGGGCGGTTGCCGGGACCGGTCACCGGGCGGCCGCGGCGGCCGTTGTCGAACAGCGCGTCGACGGCCTCCTGCAGCATCCGCTTCTCGTTGTTGACGATGATCTCGGGCGCGCCGAGGTCGATCAGCCGCTTGAGGCGGTTGTTGCGGTTGATCACGCGGCGGTACAGGTCGTTCAGGTCCGAGGTGGCGAACCGGCCACCGTCGAGCTGGACCATCGGGCGCAGGTCCGGCGGGATGACCGGGACGGCGTCGAGCACCATGCCGCGCGGGTCGTTGCCGGTCGCCTGGAACGCGGCGACGACCTTGAGCCGCTTCAGCGCGCGGAGCTTCTTCTGCCCCTTGCCGTTGCGGATGGTGTCGCGCAGGTTGTCGGCCTCCGCCGCGACGTCGAACTCGGTGGCCAGCTTCTGGATGGCCTCCGCGCCCATGCCGCCGGTGAAGTACTCGCCGTAGCGGTCGACGAGCTCGCGGTAGAGCAGCTCGTCGGCGATCAGCTGGCGGGTGTCCAGCTTCGTGAAGGTCGTCCAGACCTCCTCGAGGCGGTCCAGCTCGCGGCCGGCGCGGTCGCGCAGCTGGCGCATCTCACGCTCGCCGCCCTCCTTGACCTTGCGGCGCACGTCGGACTTGGCGCCCTCCGCCTCCAGCTCGGCCAGGTCGGCTTCCAGCTTCTGCGCGCGGGTCTCGATGTCCGAGTCACGCTTGGTCTCGAGGTTCTTGCGCTCGACGCCGATCTCGTTCTCGAGGGTCGGCAGGTCGGTGTGGCGCAGCTCGGTGTTCACGCCGGTGATGACGTAAGCAGCGAAGTAGATGATCTTCTCGAGGTCCTTGGGCGCCAGGTCCAGCAGGTAGCCCAGGCGCGACGGAACACCCTTGAAGTACCAGATGTGGGTGACCGGCGCGGCCAGCTCGATGTGGCCCATCCGCTCACGGCGCACCTTGGCGCGAGTCACCTCGACGCCGCAGCGCTCACAGATGATGCCCTTGAAGCGGACCCGCTTGTACTTGCCGCAGTAGCACTCCCAGTCCCGGGTCGGGCCGAAGATCTTCTCGCAGAAGAGGCCGTCCTTCTCGGGCTTGAGCGTGCGGTAGTTGATGGTCTCCGGCTTCTTGACCTCGCCGAAGGACCACTGACGGATGTCGTCGGCGGTGGCGAGACCGATCCGGAGCTCATCGAAAAAGTTGACGTCCAGCACGTCTTTGCATCCCCTTGGGGTAGTTCGGGGGTCTGGGGGTCGCTCCCCAGAAATCCCAGTCGACTAGAGGAATTGGCGGGCGAGCTGGGACCCGCGGGAGGCAGGTCCCAGCTCAGCTCGCGATCAGTGCACGACGTCGTCCACCGAGGGCGACTCGTTGCGGGACAGGTTGATGCCGAGGTTCGCCGCGGCGCGCTCGAGGTCCTCGTCGTCGGAGTCGCGCATCTCGATGGCCGCACCGTCGCTGGAGAGCACCTCGACGTTCAGGCACAGCGACTGGAGCTCCTTGAGGAGCACCTTGAACGACTCCGGGATGCCCGGCTCGGGGATGTTCTCCCCCTTGACGATCGCCTCGTACACCTTGACGCGGCCGACCACGTCGTCCGACTTGATCGTCAGCAGCTCCTGCAGCGTGTAGGCAGCGCCGTACGCCTGCATCGCCCAGCACTCCATCTCACCGAAGCGCTGGCCACCGAACTGCGCCTTACCACCCAGCGGCTGCTGCGTGATCATCGAGTACGGGCCGGTGGAGCGGGCGTGGATCTTGTCGTCGACCAGGTGGTGCAGCTTCAGGATGTACATGTAGCCGACCGAAACCGGGTACGGGTACGGCTCGCCGGAGCGGCCGTCGAGCAGCGTGGCCTTGCCGTTCTCCTTGACCATGCGCTCGCCGTCGCGGTTCGGCTTGGTCGAGCCGAGCAGCCCGGTCAGCTCCTCCTCCTTCGCGCCGTCGAACACCGGGGTGGCGGTGTTCGTGTTCGGCGCGACGTCGTAGAGCTCCTCGTTGAGGTTCGCGGCCCAGCTCGGGTCGCCCTCGATCGTCCAGCCCTGCGAGGCCAGCCAGCCCAGGTGCAGCTCGAGGATCTGGCCGATGTTCATCCGTCGCGGCACACCGTGGGTGTTCAGGATGATGTCGACCGGGGTGCCGTCCTCCATGAACGGCATGTCCTCGACCGGCAGGATCTTGCCGATGACACCCTTGTTCCCGTGCCGGCCGGCGAGCTTGTCGCCCGGCTGGATCTTGCGCTTCTGGGCCACGTAGACGCGGACCAGCTCGTTGACGCCCGGGGGCAGCTCGTCGTCGTCCTCGCGCGAGAACACGCGGATGCCGATGACCTTGCCGGTCTCGCCGTGCGGCACCTTCAGCGAGGTGTCGCGGACTTCGCGGGCCTTCTCCCCGAAGATCGCGCGGAGCAGGCGCTCTTCCGGGGTCAGCTCCGTCTCGCCCTTGGGCGTGACCTTGCCGACCAGGATGTCGCCGTCGCGGACCTCGGCACCGATCCGGATGATGCCGCGCTCGTCGAGGTCGGCGAGCACCTCCTCGGAGACGTTCGGGATGTCCCGGGTGATCTCCTCGGCGCCCAGCTTGGTGTCGCGGGCGTCGATCTCGTGCTCCTCGATGTGGATCGACGTGAGCACGTCGTCCTGCACCAGGCGCTCGGAGAGGATGATCGCGTCCTCGTAGTTGTGGCCCTCCCACGGCATGACCGCCACGAGCAGGTTCTTGCCCAGCGCCATCTCACCGTTCTCGGTGGACGGGCCGTCGGCGATGACCTGCCCCTGCTCGACCCGGTCGCCCTCGTTGACGATCGGGCGGTGGTTGAAGCAGGTGCCGTGGTTGGAGCGGCGGAACTTGTACAGTCCGTAGCTCTTCCGCGTGCCGTCGTCGTGCATGATCGTGATGATGTCCGCGGACAGCTCCTCGACCACGCCGGCCTGCTCGGCGACGAGCACGTCACCGGCGTCGACCGCGGCGCGCAGCTCCACCCCGGTGCCCACGTACGGCGCCTGGTTGCGCAGCAGCGGCACCGCCTGGCGCTGCATGTTCGCGCCCATCAGCGCGCGGTTCGCGTCGTCGTGCTCGAGGAACGGGATCATCGCCGTCGCGACCGAGACCATCTGCCGCGGCGAGACGTCCATGTAGTCGATGTCGAGCGGGTCGATCAGCTCGACCTCGCCGCCCTTGCGACGGCCCAGGACCTTGCTCTCGACGAAGTGGCTGTCCTCGGTCAGCGGCGCGTTGGCCTGCGCCTTGACGAAGCGGTCCTCTTCGTCCGCGGTCAGGTAGTCGACCTGGTCGGTGACCTGGCCCTCGACGACCTTGCGGTACGGCGTCTCGATGAAGCCGAACGGGTTGACCCGCGCGTACGAGCAGAGCGAGCCGATCAGGCCGATGTTCGGGCCTTCCGGCGTCTCGATCGGGCACATGCGGCCGTAGTGCGACGGGTGGACGTCACGGACCTCCATGCCGGCGCGCTCACGGGACAGACCACCGGGGCCGAGGGCCGACAGACGCCGCTTGTGCGTCAGGCCCGACAGCGGGTTGTTCTGGTCCATGAACTGCGACAGCTGCGAGGTGCCGAAGAACTCCTTGATCGCCGCGCCGATCGGGCGGATGTTGATCAGGGTCTGCGGCGTGATCGCCTCGACGTCCTGCGTGGTCATGCGCTCGCGCACCACGCGCTCGGTGCGGGAGAGGCCGACCCGGATCTGGTTCTGGATCAGCTCGCCCACCGTGCGCAGGCGACGGTTGCCGAAGTGGTCGATGTCGTCGGTCTCGACCGGCACCTCGACGTCGTTCACGCTGGTCATCTTGTCCTCGCCGGCGTGCAGCCGGACCAGGTACTCGATGGCGCTGACGATGTCTTCCTCGGTCAGCGTGCCCGTGTCGTACGGGGTGGTCAGGCCGAGCTTCTTGTTGACCTTGTACCGGCCGACCTTGGCCAGGTCGTAGCGCTTCGGCTTGAAGAACAGGTTCTCCAGCAGCGTCTGCGCGCTCTCCTTGGTGGGGGGCTCGCCCGGGCGCAGCTTGCGGTAGATGTCGAGCAGCGCCTCGTCGGTGCCGGCCGTGTGGTCCTTCTCGAGGGTGGCGAGCAGCGTCTCGGAGAACGAGAAGCGCTCGCGGATCGCCTCGGTGGTCCAGCCGAGCGCCTTCAGCAGCACGGTGACCGGCTGGCGGCGCTTGCGGTCGATGCGGACGCCGACGGTGTCGCGCTTGTCGACGTCGAACTCGAGCCACGCGCCGCGGCTCGGGATCACGCGCACGCTGAAGACGTCCTTGTCGGTCGTCTTGTCGACACTGCTGTCGAAGTACACGCCCGGAGAACGCACCAGCTGGGACACGACGACCCGCTCGGTGCCGTTGATGATGAACGTGCCCTTGTCCGTCATCACCGGGAAGTCGCCGAGGAAGACCGTCTGGCTCTTGATCTCGCCGGTGTTGTTGTTGACGAACTCCGCCGTGACGAACAGCGGGGCCGCGTAGGTCATGTCCTTGTCCTTGCACTCCTCGATCGAGGCCTTGACCTCGTCGAAGCGCGGGGCGGAGAAGGACAGCGACATGGAACCGGAGAAGTCCTCGATCGGGGAGATCTCGTTGAGGACCTCCTCCAAACCGCCGACCGGGTTCTCTTCACCTTCGTTGACGCGGCGCTCGAACCACGCCTCGGCTCCGGTGAACCACTGGAACGACTGAAGCTGCACGTCCAGCAGGTTGGGGGTGTTCAGAGGCTCGCGAATCTTTGCGAAAGAGACTCGCTTGGGTGCGCCGGGGATACCTGTGGACTCCGAGCGAGATACAGCCGAGGTGGTCGCAGCAGTGGCCTGGTTCGCGGGAGAGACTGCCAAGATGCGTCCTTCCGGGGACAATGAGCGGTGAGCAGCCGCGATGGCAACAGCTGTCGCGGACTGTCAAGGGTGCCGTGTGCCCACTACTCTAACTACCGGCTCCGGGCAGCCTGAAAGAGGGCAGCGCAAAGAGCCAGTCTAGCCCGAGCGTCGCGGTCTGTCCAGGGGGCGCTCCCGATGGGGCCCAGCCTGCTGCGCAACGCTCCCAGCAATGCCTCCGGCTTACCCGGTTTCGCGCCCCTCCCGCAAGGTTCGCGTTCCCCGGCTGTCGCCGTTGGCAGTAAGCCTGAACCCACGGCGCGCGAGAGTCAAGATGCCACACGGGGGTCCCGCCGGTTGGCGCAGCGTTGAACAGGGGGTGCGGAGGGTGACAACCGGGATGATCATCCCGGTTACCCCCGGGTACCTGCGGGATCGGGCCGCGGCGGCCGTTTCGGGCAGCCGGTATCGGGCCCTTGAGCGGTGTTCCCCGTCACGCCCCCGGCCACCGGGCAGCCGGGCTACGGTCGCTTCGTGGACCCCGCTGACCCTGTGGAGCAGACCGAGTGGGACGGCGTGACGAGCCGGGACGGGCACGACCCGCGCGACCTGGCCGTGCGCGATCAGCTCGCCGACGCCGCCTCGGCCGCCGACTGGACGACGGTGCTCACCACCCTGGAGACGGCTCCGCACCTGGTCAACGCGTCGCGACTGGGCAGCCGCCGGGGTTGCTCGCCGTTGCACCAGGCGGCCTGGCACGGCGCTCCTCGCGACGTCGTCCATGAGCTGCTGGACCGCGGCGCGTGGCGAACGCTGCGGACCGGGCTGTACGGCCAGCGCGCCGCGGACGTCGCCGCGGAGCGCGGCCACGAGGAGACCGCGGGCTTGCTGGCGCCGTCCCCGCGCCGCGAGGTGCCGGACGACGTCCTGGACGGCCTCAGCGCGCAGCTCCACCTCCTGATCCGGGGCCGCTCCGCGGAACTCGTCGTGCGCCACCGGCTGCGGCTGCCGCAGCTGGGCCCGCTGACCGAGCTGACGCGCCCACGCCTGTGGTTCCCGATCCCCGGCCAGTACGGCGGGTTCAGCATCGAGCTGACCGGCCGCGAACTGTCGGTGACGAGCTGGAACCGCGTGGTCGGCGGCTGGGCGCAGCAGCACCGGGTGACCGTGGACAGCATTCATCTGGTCGAGGCCGGGATGGACCTGTAGCCACGTCCCGGACACGGTCAAAGCCAGTCGGGCAGGGGTTCCGTTGCCTGGAGCCATTCCGGCGGGATCTCGTGGGCGCCGGCGGCCAGCACGCCGCCCGCGATGGCCGCCACGGTGTCGACGTCCTCGGCGAGCCGGGCGACCAGCCACATCGCCTCGACGTACGCGGCGGAGTGGCGGGCGGCGATCCAGAGCGCCAACGGGACGGTGTCGTGCGCCGCGATCTCGCGGCCGGTGCCGAGCGCGCTCGCGGCGTCGGCGGGGTCGGCGTGCCGGAGGTCCAACGCTGTCGTCAGGCCGTCACGGACGCGGCCTGGCGGGACGAACGGGATCACCGAGGACAGCAGGTCCGGGCCACCGAGTGTCGGCTGGACGGCCCGCAGCGCCGCAGCCGCCGCGACCGCTATCGCACCCGCCACGCCTTCGAAGTGCGCGTGGGTCACCACGGCCGACTGCTCGGCCTCGCGCAGCACTCGCGGCAAGTCCGCGCCGTACCAGGCGCCCAGCGGGGCCACTCGCATCGCGGCGCCGTTGCCCCACGAACCGTTGCCGCCGAACGCCGTCGCGGCCAGCTCCGGCCACGGCTGCCCCGCGCGGATGTCCTGCACCAGACGCGCGACGCCGGAGCCGTATCCGCGGTCCGGATCGTGGTGGGTGGCGAAGGACGCCGCGAGCGCGCCCTGGTCGAGGTGACCTTCGCGCCGCAGCACCGCGAAGATGGAGCACGCCATCTCGGTGTCGTCCGTCCATCGCCACGGCGGGGCGGGCAACTGCCGTCCGACGACGTCGGGATGGTCCCCCGGCAGCAGGATCTGCGCCCCGAACGCGTCGCCGACGGCGAGCCCACGGAGGCTCGCGAACGCTTGCTGATCAGTCACCGCCCCAACCTAGCCGGGACGCGGCGCGAGTCCACTGTGGAGTTCGGGCAGGAATCGCGTCCACCCGGCGGGAATCGCGGGCCCCGCGCCGCGACCGCCGGTAAGATCGCCCGCGATCCCGGTGTCGCGCGTCGAAGGGAAAGACCCATGTCCGTGTCGAGGTCCGCGCGGCGGTTCGCCGTGACCATCGCGGTGGTTCTGGCAGCACTCACCATCGGAGGCACTCAGGCCATGGCCGCACCCGACGCCGCCGGCCGGCTGGGCCCGCTGACCGACCTGGTGGTCCAGCGGCTGCAGGTGAGCGACCAGGTCGCGGCGGCCAAGTTCGGCACCGGCAAGCCCATCGACGACCCGGTGCGCGAACAGCAGGAGCTGGCCGAGGTCCGCGCGAAGGCCGCCACCCTCGGCATCGACCCGGACCGCACGGCGGCCTTCTTCGAGGACCAGATCGCCGCGAGCAAGGTCGTCCAGCGCGGCCTGTTCGACCGCTGGACCAGGCACCCGGACCAGGCCCCCACCACCCGCCCGGACCTGAACGTGATCCGCGCGGAACTCGACCAGCTGACCACCTCCCTGCTGGCCCAGCTCGTCGCCACCGACGGGGTCCGACACCCGGGCATCGGCTGCCGCGTGGAGGTCGCGGAGGCCCAGCTGTCGGCGATCGTGATCGACCGGCTGGACGCCTTGCACCGCAACGCTTTGCGGACGGCTTTGCGGTCGGTCTGCTGAGAAAACGGGCATAGGCGGCTTCGCGGACACTTCACGGAAAGGCGTTCACCGAAGCCGCACACGGTTACTCTCGGCGCGGGCCGACTCGATCACCGACCACATCGACGCCACCACCGAAAGGGTGGACGAGGTCGACAAGGTGGTCACCGATCTCGGCGCGACCTGGACTGGCGACGCGCACGACGCGTTCCACGAAGCAGCCACGGAATGGTCCTCAGCCGCGCGCGATCTGCGTGACCGCCTCCACTGGATCCGCGACGTCGTGACCAACGCGCACGACAACCACGCCGAGGCAGTGCGGACCAACGTCACCATCTGGCGCGGCTGATGGGCCGAGGACCCGACGGCGGCCCGGTCACGCCGGTGAAGATCGTGCCTTCGGACGCGGCCGCGGCCTGCCGCAACGCGGCCGGTGCGATTCGGGAACTCGTGCGGAATCTGCACACCGAACTGCTGAGCCTGACCGGCAACAACACTTCCGACGACGTCACCGCGCTGGAGGACTTCTGGCAGCGAGCCGCCGGGCCGCAGTCGATCCTGGCCGAGCTGCCAGTCGTACTCGACCAGCTGGCGGACAGCCTGGTCGGCTTTCGGGTGTGGAACACCGACACCCAGGAGAAAATCCGCGACAAGATCAAGTCGGTGATCGACGGTCTCGGCGCGCTGGGCGTGCTGCTGGCTGTCGGCAGCATCGTGACCGACGGTGGTTTGGACGCCCTGCTCGTCGGCGTGATCGAAGCCCTCGCCGAAGTCGCCGCCGCTGCCGCTGCCGCTGCCGCTGCCGCTGCCGCTGCCGCTGCCGCTGCCGCTGCCGCTGCCGAGACCATCCTGGTGGTGGCCGGCGGCGCGATCACCATCACCCAGGGCGTCGGACCGGCCATGCAGGCGGCGATGAGCAACACCCCGAACCCGGACATCGAGGGCGCCGACGCCACCAAGATCAGCGATGAGGTGGCGGATCGGGGTCTGCCAGAGCCGAACTACCCCAAGAGTCAGCTGCAAAGCCACTTCAAGCACGCGAAAGACTTCGGCGTTGACCAGAATTGGAGCAATGCCGCCGCCAAGGCGTACGAGGACGCGTTGAAGAAATTCGCGGAGGATCCAGCGAACACCAAGGCTGGAAACTCGAAGTGATCTGGTCGGCTACGTGGGATTGATCGACCGGTTCGTCGGCCGGGAGATCGACGCCGAACAGTTCGAGGCCGAATACCTGCGCATGGTCAAGGACGACGAGGTCATTCACGGCGACCCCGCCTTCGGTGTCATCGACGAGTTGTTCTTCCACATCGACGAGTACTTCGTGCCGCCGGGTACTTCAGCGGACGACCGTGCTCGGCAGGAGGAAGCGTTGCGGGCGCGGGCCTGTACCGCCAGACAGAAGCTCCGCGCCCTCTGAGCAAAGCTTGGTCGCCGGAGGTCATCGAGCTGGGCATCGCGACGACCGTCAGCTGGACGTGCTCTGGCTGGCCCGCAAAGACGGCATCGCGCTCTTACGACTGATGCCCCGCCGGAAAATCCCAGGGCGGGGCATCAGCGAAGAAGACCTACTTCGAAGGCGGCGGCGAGGCCGGAGCCGACGAAGCCGGAGCCTGGCCGGAAGGCGCCGGGGGGGCCTTGTACGTGTCCAGGTCCGTGATCTTCCACGTGTTGCCCTGGAGCTGGGCGTCGACGTGGAGTTGGGCGCTGCCGGCGGTGGTCTGCTTGGTGTCGGCGCGGGTGGAGGTCTGGTCGACGAACACCATGACGCGCGCGCGGTCGCCGTCGAGCATGATCACGGCGCTGCGGGTGACCTTGCAGGTCACCACCATCTTCTGCTGCGGCGCCAGGCGCTTCACCTCGCCCATCAGCGAGTTGTACTTCGCCTTGACGTCGTTGTTCGCCAGCAGGTTGTTGGCGGCGTCCTCGGTCTTCTTGATGTTGTTGAAGTCGTAGGAGAACAGGGACTCGGTCGCCTGCGAGACCTGGTCCTTGACCTGCGCGGTCTTCGCCACGTCCAGCAGCGCGGTGTTGCTCGTGGCGCCCTCGGCGGTGTCGTACTGCAGCTTGAAGAACACCGCCAAGCCCGCGAGCACCAGGCCGACGATCACCAGGCCGATGGTCAGCGTCTGGCCGATCCGGCGGTCCGGATGCGGCGCCGGGACGCGGGCGTACGCGTAGCCAGGAGCCTCGGCCTCCGCCTCGTCCAGGTCGACGGGCTTCGACGTGCCCTCGTCGCGGCGCTTGCGGCGAGGCCGGGCCGGAGCATCAGCGTCGGCGGCGTCAGACGAGTCCTCCTTGACCTCCTCGCCGGTGAGCGCGTCGACCTCGGCCGGGGCTTCAGCCTCGACGGACTCAGCCTCGGTGACCGGCTTCGCCCGGCTGATGCCGCCGGGAAGCCGGATCTCCTGCGTGGTTTCGGCCGCCGACGGGACCGAGCTGGTCAGCGGGCCGGGCCGCGGCACCGGACGCGGCCGGGGCTTCGAAGGCGCCGGCGAAACCGAAGGCGCCGGCTCGACGGGCTCTGGTGCCGGGTCCGCGTTCGGCGGCTTGCGCAGCCCGGCCACCTTCGGCCGGCGGGCCGGCGGGGTGCTGCTGCGGGGCGGCTGGCGGCGAGAGGGGGGCACTACGGGACTCCGTTCTGGGTGGAGCTACTGGCCGGCGGCGACGAGGGGGACGTTGTCGATGCCGGACAGCTTCCAGTCGCTTCCGACGCGGACCATCGAGACCTCGAGGCGGATGGCCTTCGAAGCGGTCTGCCCGCCCGCGCTGTTCATCGTGGTGATCGCGGCCAGGAAGCTCGCCTTGCCCTCGTGGTCGTCGAGTTCCTCGACGGCGATGTCCTGGACGGTGGTGCTGACCTTCACCTTCTGGTCGGTCAGCGCCTTCGAGTAGTTGGGGCGGGCCGCGTCGATCTGCTTGGCCATGTCGGCGTTCGACACGGCCTTCTGGTTGGCGAAGTAGTCGTCGAGGTGGGTGTAGTCGACCTCGGTGTAGGCCTTCACCGCCTTGGTGCCCTGCTCGACCACGTCGTCACGCGACTTCGCCAGCGCGGCGTTGTCGCCCGAGGACGCCGACAACCACATGATGCCGAACACGACCGCCACCACCAGCGCGGCGAGCGCGAAGGCGCCGGCGCCGTACAGCCAGATACGCGGCGACCCCGGCAGCGCCCGATGGGACGGGGCAGCGACCGAGGGGGTCACCTCTTCCTCGGCTTCCTCGGTGGTGGCTGGGTTCGTGCTCATAACGCTCCAGAGTAGGTAACGGTCATCAAATCCATGTCAGCCGAGCCCGAGCAGCGCTCCCAGGCTGTTCAACGAGACACCCGGGCTCCCGGCTACGCCCGGCACCTGCGCGTCGCGCTGGTCCTGCAGCTCCTGCGCGGGCCGCCCGGCGTTGTTGTTCACGTCCTGCTGCGACGGCGCGACCGGAACGCCGTTGTACGGCGCGTTCTGGGAGCCGCGGACGTTGATCGGGCTGCCCTTCGGCTCGGCGCAGTAGGCGTTGTCGTCCGCCGGCCGCGCCGCGAGGTCCGCCCCGGTGCGGTACTGGCTGTACGGCAGATAACCCTTGGTGCACGAGGGCGGGTTGAACAGGTTGAGCACCAGCCCGAGGTGCGCGGTGCCGTCGCCCGGCGCGACGCTGGGCCCCGCGGCCGCCAGCGCCGGGTAGGTCACCAGGCCCTGCTCGATGCCGTCGAGGCGGGTCACGGTGAGGTTCGCGGTGGTCAGCAGGTTCGCCACCAGCGCGCCCAGCCCGGGCCCGGTCTCCGTGATCACCTGGGTGATCTGGTTCGCCACCTGCGGCGTGATGCCGATCAGCTTGCGCAGCTGCGGGTCCGAGCTCTTCAGCGTGCCGGTCAGCTCGTTGAGGCTCTTCGAGAAGTCGGCGAAGTTGGCGGCCTCGTGGTTCTGCGTGTCCAGCACCTGGCCGCCGGCGTCCAGCAGGTTGACGGTCTGCGGCAGGTACTGCTGCGCGGTGGTGGTGAAGCTGCGCGCGGTGTCCAGCAACGTCTGCAGGTCGCCGCCGGTGCCGCGGAACGCGTCGTAGGACTCGTCGACGACGGTGCGCAGCGAGTTCGTCGGCACCGAAGCGGCGAGCGTGTCGAGGTCCGAGAGCAGCTGGTCGGTGCTCACCGGCGTGGACGTCTTCGCCGCCGGGATCACCGAGCCCGCCGCCAGGTACGGGCCGCTGTCCACCTTCGGCTGCAGGTCGACGTACTGCTCGCCGACCGCGGACCGGTTCGCGACCACCACGGCGAGGTTCGAGGGCACCTGCGGCGCCGACGGGTCGATGTTCAGGTCCGCCTCGAGCCCGGTCTGGGTCAGCCGCAGCGGCCCGACGCGCCCGATGTTGAAGCCGCGGTAGGTCACCTCGGCGTTGGTGAAGATGCCGCCCGAGGTGTTGAGCTCGAGTTTCACCGTGTAGCCGCTGCCGCCGAACACCGTGCCGAGCCCGGCGAACCGGATCAGCGCGTACACCAGCGCCACGATCGAGATGATCGCGAACGCCACCAGCTGGACCTTCGTCTTGCGCAGCAGCATCAGCCCGCTCCTCCCGAAAGCAGGCCGAACAGGCCCGCGAGACCGCTCTGCTGCTGCGGCTGCCCGCCGCCCTGTCCGCCGGAAGCGTTCGGCTGCGAGCCCGAACCGGTCTGGCCCGGGATCGGCAACGGCGGCGCCTGGTTGCCCGGCGTGCCGCTGACCCCGCCGGTCAGGCCGGGCACCGGCAGGATCCCGGAGAGCCCGTTCTGCCGGCTGCTGCCGAGGTTGTCGATGATGTCCTTCAGGTTCAGGTCGACCTTCGCGAAGAGGTTGAAGTAGTCGCCCTTCACGTCGTTGTAGGCCTGGTCGCTGAACGGGAACGTCAGCAGGATCTGCAGCGCCTTCGGCAGGTCGTTGCCCGCCTCGCCGAGTTTCTGCAGCGTCGGGGTGAGGGCCTTGAGGTCGGCCACGAGGTCCGCCTTGCTCTTGTTCACCGTGTCGGTCGCGACGCCGGAGAGGTTGTTCAGCGCGTTCAGCATCGTCACGAGCTGGCCGCGCTGCTGCTCCAGCACGCCGAGGCCGGGGCCGAGGTTGTCGACGGCGCCGACCAGCTTGTCCTTCTGGTCCTTCAGCGTCATCGAAAGCCGGTTCAGCCCGTCGAGCGCGCGCGTGATGTTCGACGACTGCTGGTCGAGGTTGGTCACCAGCTCGTTGGCGTTGTCCAGCAGCGCCTTGATGTCCGGCTCCTTGCCGGCCGTCGCGTTGTTCAGCTCCTTGGTGATGGTGTTCAGCTGGGCGACACCACCGCCGTTGAGCAGCAGCGACAGCGCGCCGAGCACCTCTTCCACCTCGACGTCACGGCCGGTGCGGGCGAGCGGGATGGTGGCGTTGTCCGCCAGCTTCCCCTGCGCCTCGGTCCCGCCGGGCGAGGACAGCTCCACGTACTTCTCGCCGAGCAGGCTCGACTGCTTCACGTTCGCCAGCGTGTTGGCCGGGAGCTTCACGTCGCCGTTGACCTGGAGGGTCACCTCGGCGTGCCAGTGGTCCGGCGTGAGCCCGATCGACTCGACGCGCCCCACCGGCACCTCGTTCACCTTCACCCCGGCCTGCGGCACGAGGTCGAGCACGTCCTGGAACTGCACCTTCACCGTGTACGGGTGGCTGCCGAGGTCGGCGCCGCCGGGCAGCGGCACGTCGTAGATGCCGCTGAACCCGCAGCCGCTCAGCACCAGCGCGGACACCGTGGTGACCACCCCGGCGCCGGCGAACTTCGTGAGTCGCTTCACGATCAGCTCCCCGTCCCGTAGACCTGGCCCGCGAGCGGGAGCGGGAGTGGCGGCAGTTTGCCGTTCTGCAGCGACTGCAGCACCTGCGCCGTCGACGGCAGCGGCACCAGCCCGTTGACCACGCCGGCGACACCGTCGCACGCGCTGCCGAGCAGGGCCTTGGTCGCGTCGGTCTGCTTGAGCAGGTTGCAGACCATCACCAGCGGCGGCGCGGTCAGCTCGTTGAGGTTCGGCCGGGCGTCGAGCGTGCCGGACGAGCCGTTGTAGACGTTCACCAGGTTCGACAGGCCCACGGGCGCGACGTCGAGGATCTCGGCGAGCGCGCTGCGCTGGTCGACCAGCACCTTGGTGACGCTGGCCAGCTTGTCCACATTGGACTTCAGCCGGCCGCGGTTCTGCTCGATGAAGCTCTGCACCGAAGTCAGCGTGGTGCCCAGCTGCTGCACCGTGGCGGCGAGATTGTCCTTCTCCCCCGCCAGATAGCCGCTGACGTCGGCCAGCTGGCTCTCGAACTGGCGCACCTGGCCGTCGCTGTTCACCAGCGTTTGGGAGAACTGGCCGAGGTTCTGGACGGTCTGGAACAGGTCGTCCTTGTTGCCCGCCAACGTGCCCGACGCCTGGCCCAGCTTGGTGATCGTGTCGTGCAGGGCCTGGCCGTTGCCGTCGAGGTTCTTCGCCGCGGTGTTCAGCAGGTCCGAGAGCGAACCGTTCTTGTTGGCGCCGTTCGGGCCGAGCGTCTCGCTCACCTTCGCGAGGCTGGCGGCGAGCTGGTCGACCTCCAGCGGCACTTCGGTGCGGCTCAACGGGATCACGGCGCCGTCGGAGATCTGCGGGCCGCCGGTGTAGGCCGGGGCCAGCTGCACGTAGCGGTCGCTGACCAGCGACGGCGCCACGATCAGCGCCTTCGCGTCGGCGGGCACCGGGATCGAGCGGTCGTACTCGAAGTCGACGCGGACCTGGTTGCCCATCGGCTGGATCTTGGTGACGGTGCCCATGTCCACGCCGAGCATCCGGACGCTGTTGCCCTCGTACAGGCCGACGGCGCCGGAGAAGTACGCGGTCAGGTGGGTGCGCCCGGCGTCCTTGAGCGTCCACCAGAGGCCACCGGCGACCACCAGCGCGAGCACGATCGCGATGGTGAAGCCGCGGGTGAGGGACTGGCCGAAGCGGGTGTCGGTCATTTCGAGTAACACCCCTCTTGGTTGAGCGGGCCGACCGAGGGCAGCACCAGACCGCAGATGTAGTTGTCGAACCAGTGCCCGGTGCCGATGGTGTTGGTGAACACCCGGATGAACGGGGCGAACTTCGCGATGCCCTGGGCCAGCGAGTCCTGGTTGCGCTGCAGCATCGAGGTCAGCTGGTCGAGGTTCGTGAGCACCGGGTCCAGCTGCTTGTCGTTGTCGTCGACCAGGCCCTGCAGCTGCGTGGCCAGCTGGCGCGAGCCGTCGAGCAGGGCGCTGATCGCCTGCTCGCGCTTCGACACCTCGTCCAGCAGCTGGTTTCCGTCGGTGATCAGCTTGGTCACCTCGGCGTCGCGGTCGACCAGCGTCTGGGACACCTCACGGGTGTTGGCGAGCAGGTTCGACAGCTGCGAGTCGCGTTTCGCGATGGTGTCCGACAGCTTCGACAGGCCCGAGAGCGCGCCCTTCACGTCCGCCGGGGTGTTGGCGAAGGTCTGGGTGATGGCGTCGAAACTCTGCGCGAGCTGGTCGGTGTTGATGTTGTCGACCGTCTGGGACAGGCCGCGGAAGGCGTCGAGCACGTCGAACGGCGACATCGTGCGGTCCCGGGGGATCGCCTGGTCCGGGTTCAGCGTGCCCACGCCCTGCGGGTCCAGCGACAGGTACTTCTGGCCGAGCAGCGTCTTGATCTTGATCGCCGCCGTGGTCTTGTCGCCGAGCCAGGCGTCCTTGACCTTGAACGACACCTTGACGCTCGCGCCGTCGATCTTGATCGCGGACACCTTGCCGACCTTGACGCCGGCCACCCGCACGTCGTTGTCCGTGGCCAGTCCGGCGGCCTCGGAGAACTCGGCGCTGTAGGTGGTGCCGCCGCCGATGATCGGGAGGCTGTCGGAGTTCAGCGCGGCGATGAAGCCGAGCACGAGCACCGCGAGGCCGACCAGCGCGATCGGCACGGGATTGCGTTTCTGGAACGACTTCATCCGCTGCACCTCTCGCGGTTCGAGGGCAGGAGCGGGACGTCGATCGGCTGGTTGATCAGCGGAGGCAGGGCAACGCTCCCCTTCATCTCGCACGCGTAGAAGTTGAACCACGAGCCGTAGTCCGCGGTGCGGGTCAGCGCGCTGACCTTCTGCGGCAGGAACTGGATGAAGTGCTCTAGGTCCGGCTGGTTCTGGTCGAGCCGGCTGGTGAGCGTGCCGAGCGCGCTGATGTCGTCCTTCAGCGGCGCCCTGGCGTCGCCGAGCAGGCCGGCGGTCGTGGTGGCCAGGTTGCCGAGGCCCGCGATCGCGTCGCCGATCGGCTTGCGGTCGGCGGCCAGGCCGGACACCAGCTGCTGCAGCTTCACGATCAGGTCGGACAGCTGCGGCGTGTGCGCGTTCACCGTGTCGAGCACCGAGTTGAGGTTGTCGATGACCTCGCCGATGACCTGGTCCTTGTCGGCGATCGCGGTGGTCAGCGAAGCGGTGTGCGACAGCAGGCTCTCCACGGTGCCGCCCTCGCCCTGCAGGACCTGGATGACCTCGTAGGAGAGCTTGTTGACGTCGTCCGGGTTCAGCGCCGTGAACAGCGGCTTGAACCCGTTGAACAGCTCGGTGAGGTCCAGCGCCGGCGTGGTCCGCTCCAGCGGGATGGTGCCGCCGGGCTGGAGCATCGCGCCGCCGGTGTTGCCGCCCTCGCCGAGCGAGACGTAACGCTGGCCGACCAGGTTGCGGAACTTGATCTGCGCGGTGACGCCGGCCGGCAGCTTGAGCCCGGTGTCCACCTCGAAGTCCACCTGCGCCTGGCGCTTGTCCACGATCTTGACGTCCTTGACCTGCCCCACGCGGACGCCGGCGATGCGGACGTCGTCGTTGGGCAGCAGCAGCGTCGCGTCGGTGAACCGCGCCGAGTACTCGTTGGTGCTGGTGGTGTTGATGTTCGCGATGCTGATGCCGAGGACCGTGGTGAACAGCACGGTGACCACCACGAAGACCAGCAGCTTGATCAGCGGCGCGAGCAGGCCCCTCACTTGACCGTCACCTCCGCGCCTCGGTAGAGCGGGCCGACGAGCAGTGCGCCCCAGCCCGGGAAGTCACTCGCCGGCATGCCGACCTGCGGCCCGACCAGCTGCGACAGGAACTCGTTCTCACCGGTCGAGTAGGCCGGGTTGCCGCCCGCCGCGCCGCCGCCGAGGCTGTTGGCCACGTCGGCCTTGAAGTTGGCCGGGTTCAGGCCCTCGCCGACCGTCTTGGGCGCGGTCGTGTGGGTGGTGCCGTCCTTGAACGCGCCGTCCGGCGGATCCTGCGGGAACGGGTTCGGCGCCGGGTTCAGGTCGTAACAGCGGGGGCCGCGCTTGTCGTCGAACCGCGGTTCGTCCTGGCCCGCCTTGTACGGCCCGCGGTTGACCACCACCTCGATGGTCGCGTGCAGGCCGGGCTGGCCGGTGCCCTTGCCCAGCGCCTTGTCGATCACCGGCACCATCTTCGCCATCTGGCCGATCACGCACGGGTACTCGGGCGCGTACTTGGCCAGCAGCTCGGCAGTCGGGCGCGCGGTGCTCGCCAGGCTGATGATGTTCTGCTCGTTGTTGTCCAGGAACGTCTGCAGGTCCTGCGAGGCCGTGGTCAGGCTGCCGTAGAGGCTCGACAGGTTCTGCTGCTCGTCCACCACGGTGCGGGTGGTCGTGCTCAGGTTGTCGAGGCTCTGCACCAGGTCCGGCGCGGAGTTGCTCAGGTTCCCGGAGAACTGCGCGAGCGCCTTGAGGTCGTGCTGCAGCTGTGGCTCGTGCGGGTTCAGCTGGCCGATGTAGTCGCCCAGCTGGGAAAGCGTGTCGCCGAGGGGCTTGCCGCGGCCCTGCAGCGCGGTCGAGATCGCGGTGAGCGTGCTCGAAAGCTTCTGCGGCTGCACGGCCTGCAGCACCGGCAGCAGGTGCTCGAACGCCTGCTCCAGGTCGATCGCGCTGGACGTGCGGTCCTGCGGGATCACGTCGCCGGTGGCCAGCGTCTGCGTGGACGGGTCCTTCGGGATCTCCAGCGAGACGTACCGCTCGCCGAACAGCGTCTTCGGCAGGAACCGCGCGGACACGTTCTGCGGGATCAGCTTCGCCGACGCCGGGTCGAGCCGCAGGGTCAGCTCGGCGCCGTCGTTGGTCACCGTGATGTCGTCGACGGAGCCGACGATCAGCCCGCGCACCTTCACGTCCGACTGCTTGAGCAGCTGGTTGCCGATGCTGTCGGCCTCGAGCTTCACGGTGACGAAGCTGGTGAACGACTTGTTGTACAGGGCGATGCTCAGCGCGATGCCCCCCACCAGCAGGGCCACGAGCAGCAGGCCGAGCAGCCTGCGCCGTAGTGCGATCATCCCGCAATCCTCACCGTGACGTCGGTCCCCCAGATAGCGAAACCGATGAAGAAGTTCACGATCGAAACCGTGACGATGCTCAGGCGCACCGCCTTGCCGACCGCCACGCCGACCCCGGCCGGCCCGCCGGAGGCCCGGTAGCCGAAGTAGCAGTGCGAAAGAATGATCAAGACGCTGAAGATCAGCACCTTGATGAACGAGTACAACACGTCCTGTGGAGGTAGGAAGAGGTCGAAGTAATGGTCGTAGGTGCCGGCGGACTGGTTGTAGATGTAGATAACGACCAGCCGCGAGGCGAGATACGAGCTGAGCAGGCCGATGATGTACAGCGGGATCACGGCGACGAAGCCGGCGATGATCCGCGTGGTCACCAGGTACGGCAGGCTCGGCACGCCCATCACCTCGAGCGCGTCGATCTCCTCGGAGATCCGCATCGCGCCGAGCTGCGCGGTGAACCCGGCGCCGACCGTCGCGCTCAAGGCGAGCCCGGCGACCAGCGGCGCGATCTCGCGGGTGTTGAAGAACGCGGTCAGGAAGCCGGTGAACGCCGAGGTGCCGATCGAGTTCAGGGCCGAGTAGCCCTGCAGGCCGACCAGGACGCCGGTGAACAGCGTCAGGCCGACCATCACGCCGACCGTGCCGCCGATGACGGCGAGCGAGCCGGAGCCGAAGCTGACCTCGGCCAGCAGGCGCAGCACTTCCTTCATGTAGCGACGCAGCGTCCGCGGCGTCCAGAGCAGCGCCCGGCCGTAGAACGACATCTGGTCGCCGAGCGTGTCCAGGGTCTGGAGCGGGCGGTTCGCGAACCGCTTGGCCCCCGCGATGAACGTCATGGCTAGTCCAGCTTTCCGGGCACGATCTGCAGGTAGATCAGCGTGATCACGAAGTTCACGACGAACAGCAGCAGGAAGGTGATGACGACGGACTGGTTCACGGCGTCGCCGACGCCCTTCGGGCCGCCGCTCGGGTGCAGGCCCCGGTAGGCGGCCACCACCGCGGCGATGAACCCGAAGATCAGCGCTTTGATCTCACCGACCCAGAGGTCGGGCAGCTGCGCCAGCGCGGAGAAGCTCGCCAGGTACGCACCCGGGGTGCCGCCCTGGAGGATGACGTTGAAGAAGTAGCCGCCGAGCACGCCGATGACGCTGACCATGCCGTTGAGCAGCAACGCGATCAGCATCATGGCCAGCGCGCGGGGCACGATCAGGCGCTGGACCGCGGAGACGCCCAGCACCTCCATCGCGTCGATCTCCTCGCGGATGGTCCGGGCGCCGATGTCGGCGCAGACCGCGCTGCCGCCCGCGCCGGCCACCAGCAGCGCGGTGACCAGCGGGCTGGCCTGCTGCACGGTGGCGAGCACCGAGCCCGCGCCGGTGTAGGACTGCGCGCCGAGCTGACGCGCGAGCGAGCCGAACTGCAGCGAGATGACCGCGCCGAACGGGATCGCGACGAGTGCCGTCGGCAGGATCGTCACGCTCGCGATGAACCACGACTGCTGGATGAACTCCCGCAGCTGGAACGGGCGCTGGAACAGGCCCCGGATGATGTCGAGGCCGAGGGCGAACAGGTTCCCGGTCTCGCGGAGCATGCCGTAGCCCGGGATCTTCTTCGCCTGCGTCGCGTCGGAGCTCACGCGCCACCTGGCCCGTTCCTGGGCGGGTAGCCGGAGCCCGGTCTCGGGGCTTCACCCGTGTTGCCGGGATTGCCGGGGTTGCCGCTCCAGCCGCCCGGGATCCGGGCGACCTGGTCGGCGGGCAGCTCGCCCTGGTGCTGGCTGGGCACGGGGCCGGTGACCCGCGGGATCTGCTGGGTGTCCGCGAGGCCGTGCCGGGCGGGCGCCGCGACGGGCGCGCCGTGGCTCGGGCGCACGTTGTAATGCCGCTGCTCTTCCGGCGAAAGGGACTCGATGATCCCTTCCTGCGCGGCGGCCGGGAGGGTGTGCAGGATCCGCATCACGCGGTCCATCCGGCGGCGGGCGCCCACGCGCTCCGGCAGGCCGGGGCTGGGCTGCATCTGCGCGACGACGCCGCGGACGTCCTCGTCCGGGGAACCGTCGGAGTGCCCGGCCGCGGCCTCGGCCTCCTCGCGCTCCATCGTCGCGGAGTCCTTCTCCTCGGACATGCCGATGGGACCGCGCTTGCGGCCGTTGAGGAACTGCTCGACCACGGGCTCGTCGCTGGTCAGCAGCACCTCGCGCGGGCCGAACATGACCAGCTCCTTGCGGAACAGCATGCCCAGGTTGTCCGGCACGGTGCGGGCCAGGTTGATGTTGTGGGTGACGATCAGGATCGTCGCGTCGATCTGCGTGTTCAGGTCGATCAGCAGCTGCGAGATGTACGCGGTGCGCACCGGGTCGAGACCGGAGTCCGGCTCGTCGACCAGGATGATCTGCGGGTCGAGCACCAGGGCGCGGGCGAGGCCGGCGCGCTTGCGCATACCGCCGGAGATCTCGCCGGGGAGCTTCTTGTCCGCGCCGGCGAGGCCGGTCATCTCCAGCTTCTCGCTGACGATGCGGCGGATCTCGGTCTCGGACTTCTTGGTGTGCTCCCGCAGCGGGAAGGCGACGTTGTCGTAGAGGTTCATGGAGCCGAACAGCGCGCCGTCCTGGAACAGCACGCCGAAGAGCTTCCGGATCTCGTACAGCTTGTGCTCGGAGCACGTGACGATGTCGACGCCGTTGATCACGCAGCGCCCGCGGTCGGGCTTGAGCAGTCCGATCATCGACTTCAGGAACACGGACTTGCCGGTTCCCGACGGGCCGAGCATCGCGGACACCTCGCCGGGCGGCAGGGTCAGCGTGACGTCCCGCCAGATGGCCTGCCTGCCGAAGGACTTCGTGAGACCTTCGATGACCACCTCGGCACCCATCGCACCTCCAGGAGCTGTTCCGCGTCGTCGCGCACTGCCGCCCCGCGCCACCGGCCGGCAGCGGAGCCCGCGCCGAATGCGCGCCGCGATCCCCGCGTCAACCAGGTGCAACGAGCTGAATGCGCATAGGTTACTCACCAGTTTTCTTTCCTGGCCAGGCCTGTGGGCACCTCACCCGGTAGAGCAGAGTTCGGGTGACCGCTGGCAGCACGGTAGTGCACGTCACTCCGGGATGCAGAGCCAGGCGGCGCAACGATTCGCACTCGTTCGGACTAACAGGAGTAAGCGGAACAGATCGATTCGCTACTGGACGTGACATGGCTGACCTCCATCGCCCGCACGGCGATGGCCGTGAGCCCGAGGAGATAACGGCGCGTGGCGACCTGCTGAGCCAGTACCTCGATGAGGATGCGCTGCACGTGGAGCTGGTTCTGGCCTTCCTCAGCGGAAGTCTTCAAGCAACGGCCCTCCGGTGACGGCAGGCAGTAGGTGCCGCTGGAGCTCGCGTGCGCTGTCTGTTACGCAACGCGGAGTGACGCAAAACGGAAGGGGCGGGCATCCACTCGGGATGCCCGCCCCTTCACGAGGTGGTGCAGCAGGCGCTCACGCGCCCGTGATCACTTGATGGAGATCTTGGCGCCCGCGGCCTCGAGCTTCTCCTTGGCGGCCTCGGCGGCCTCCTTGTCGACCTTCTCCAGGAGCGCCTTGGGAGCGGCCTCGACCAGCTCCTTGGCCTCCTTCAGGCCCAGGCCCGAGACGACCTCGCGGACGACCTTGATGACCTGGATCTTCTTGTCGCCGGCGCCCTCGAGGACGACGTCGAACTCGTCCTGCTCCTCGGCGGCGGCCGGGGCAGCGGCACCCGGGGCGGCGGCCATGACGGCGGCCGGGGCGGCGGCGGTGACGTCGAAGGTGTCCTCGAACTCCTTCACGAACTCGGACAGCTCAAGAAGGGTGAGCTCCTTGAAGGCGTCGATCAGCTCGGCGGTGCTCAGCTTCGCCATGATGGCTTCCTCTCAAAAAAACGAACGGGAACGTTCGGGGTGGGGGTGTTCAGCTCTCGGCGGGTGCTTCGGCTGCTTCGGTACCGGTGGCGTTGCGCTGCTTCTCCTCCAGCGCGGCAGCCAGGCGGGCGACCTGGGACGCCGGCGCCTGGAACAGCGCAGCGGCCTGGGAAAGCTTCGCCTTGAACGCGCCCGCTGCCTTGGAGAGCAGGACCTCACGGCTGTCGAGATCGGCGATCTTGGTGATCTCGTCCACGGACAGCGGCTTGCCGTCCATGTAGCCGCCCTTGATGACAAGCGCGTTGTTTTCCTTCGCGAAGTCGCGAAGGGCCTTCGCGGCGTCGACCGGCTCACCCTCGATGAAGGCGATCGCGGTCGCGCCCACGAACAGGTCCTCGAGCCCCTCGACGCCGGCGTCCTTGGCGGCACGCTCGACGAGGGTGTTCTTCGCGACCCGGTACTTGGCACTGGTGCCGAGAGCGCGGCGCAGCTGGGACAGCTGGGACACGGAGAGGCCGGTGTACTGGGTAACGACGGTGGCCGAGCTGCTGCGGAAGCTCTCCGCGATCTCGGCGACGGCCGCCACCTTGTCGGGCTTCGCCATGGTCGCCTCCTCTCTTGGCTAGTGTTTCCACTGGCACGAGAGCCCCATCGAAACGACAAAACGCCCCGGCGCAGACAGGCGCGGGGCGTTCGATGGCACACGACACAGTCGCGGGCGAGCCTCGTTCCTCCTGCGCGGGCCGCCTGCACGTTTTGGTGGCAGGACCTTCGTTCTTCACGCCATGGGGCGCTCGGAAAACCAGCGGTCTTCGGTAGAACCGTGGACAAGCATACGACACGCTTTCCCGAGTCTTCCCACCACCCCCTCCTGACCAGCGACAAGAGACCCGCACTCGGAGAATTCACCTCCGAGCGGGCATCATGGTGACGTGGCGGAGCAGCGTGATCACAGCGAGCGGACCGGCGAACCCGACCCGGGCCCCACCCCTGCCGACGGCACGCAGGGGGTGACGCCGTCGCCGGGTTCAGCGCCCGGCCCGGCCGCGCAAACGCCTGCGCCGCAACAGAATCCGCCACAGATCCCGGCCGTGGCGCAGCCTGGCGCGCAACCGCCTGCGGTGCCGCAGCCCCCGGCCGAGCTCGATCCCGAGCAGCTGCGCCAGTTCCAGCAATTCCAGCAGTTCCAGGACTATCTGCGGTTCACCCAGTCCCAGCAGGGCAATCAGCCCGCCCGGGCACCCGATGCCGGACTGGTCTCCGTGGGCGCACAGCAGCCGGCGACGCAGCCGGGCTGGCAGCCGCCCGTCCCACCCGGCCCGCCGGGAGCGTTGGCCCCCTACGAAGAACCCCGCCGCCCGCGCCGCGGAGCCCCCCGCTGGCTGAAGCGCCTCGGCGGCAAGGTGCTGGGCTGGCTCATCGTCATCCTGCTCATCGCGATCGCCGCCACCTGGGCCTACCGCCACTTCTTCCCGAGCGACGAGGGCAAGTCCTCGGCCCAGATCGCAGCCGAAGGCGGCGGGACCTACCACACGAACCAGATCCTCACGACGGCCTCGCCGTACGAATCGGTGCGGCGGGTGTACGACGGAATCGCCCAGCACGGGCCTGGCCAGCGAAGCATGGTCGACCACGTCTGCGGCCTCTTCGACCAGACCGGCCAGCAGCAGTTCGCCGCCGACCTCGGCTACCCGAGCTGCGCCGCGGCCGTGCCCGGCATCCACGACAAGATGGACAAGAGCCCTGGCTCCGTCGACGAATACGCCGAGTCGATCGACAAGCACTCCGGCTGGCCGCCCGGCGACACGGTGCCGGTCAACTCGTGCGACTTCACCATCACCGGCGGCCCGGCGCTGGGCGACTTCACCGTGAAGCAGGTCGAGAAGGGCCAGTGGCTGATCGTCGGCCACTCCAAGGGCCCGTCGACCTGCACGGCGCCGCCCACGACCACCGGCTGATCAGCCGCGATTCCTGAGCAGCCCCACCAGTTCCGGCAACCGCTGCGTTACGAGCTGCGACGGGGCCGACAAAGCCAGCGCCGCCACCACCCGGTCCGACTCGATGACCGGGACGGCGACCGCCGCCATCGTCTCCAGGACGTGGCCCGAGTCGACCAGGGCGTAGCCCTCCGTGCGGAGCGTGGACAGGGTGGCGAGCAGGTCGACGGCCGCGCGGGTGTCGGCGCCGAATTCGTGCGCCACGACGGCGCGGCGTGAGGCCTCGGGGAGCGACGCGAGCAAGACGCGGCCCGACGCCGTGTGCGGCAGGGCCGAGCGGAGGGAGCGCGAAAGCGCGTAGTCGAACGGCTCGTCCGTGCCGGCCCAATCGACGTACACCGCGCTGTCGCCCACCTGCACGGCGAGCAAAGCGGCGCAGCCCGACGCCGAAGCCAGCGCGGCCAGCGACGCGTGCGGGATCGACCGCACCGGCACCCGCCCCGAGCGCACGGTCAGCACGTGCGGCGCCGGGCCCAGCACGAAACGGCGGTCTTGCTCGTCGAGGTAGCCGACCGCCGCCAGGCCGTTCACCAGCTTCTGCACGGACGACACCGGCGCGTCCAGCCGCGCCGCGAGCTGCGTCAAGGTCAGCCCCGAAGCACTGTTCGCCACCGCTTCCAGGATCGACGCCACCCGGTCGACGGTGCGATGGTGCTGCCGAGAATTACCCATATAGATACCAACGTATCACATTGCGTAGATTACTTAGGTTGCCTAAGTTTATGGGTAGGAAATCCGACCAAGGAGGAAGAGCACAGTGGACCAAGGCGCCCTGCACGGCATCCGGGTGATCGACCTGTCGTCGGTGGTCATGGGCCCCTACGCCACCCAGATCATGGGCGACCTCGGGGCCGACGTGGTCAAGGTCGAGTCGCCGGCCGGTGACAGCACCCGGCGCACGCACCCGCAGCGGCACGACGGCATGGGCGCGCTCGCGCTCAACGTCAACCGCAACAAGCGCAGCGTCCAGCTCGACCTCAAGTCGGCGGCGGGGCACGAGGCGTTCCTGCGGCTGGTGAAGTCCGCCGACGTGCTGGTCACCAACATGCGCCCCGGCGCGCTGCAGCGCCTCGGCCTCGGTTACGAGCAGCTGGCGAGCGAGAACCCCCGGCTGACCTACTGCAACGCCCAGGGCTTCCGCACCGACTCCGACCGCGCCGGGCTGGCCGCCTACGACGAGATCGTGCAGGCCTCCTCCGGCATGGCCGACCTGATGCGCCGCGCCACCGGCAAACCCACCTACGCACCAACGATTCTGGCCGACAAGCTGTGCGCGCTCACCATCGTCTACTCCGTGCTCGCCGCCGTGGTCCACCAGCGCACCACCGGCCGCGGCCAGCGGGTCGAGGTGCCGATGGCCGACACGATGCTGGCGTTCAACCTGGTCGAGCACCTCGCGGGCCACACCTTCGAGCCCGCCGTGGGCCCGATGGGCTTCAACCGCTCGATGACCGAGGGGCACCAGGCGGTCAAGACGGCCGACGGCTGGGCGTGCATTTTGCCCTACACCGAAAAGAACATCCACGACTTCTTCCTCGCCGCCGGTCGCGAGGACCTGGCCGAAGACCCGCGCTTCGGCGATCCCGCCAGCCGCGCGAAGCACTACGGCGAGCTGTACGACGAGATCGGCCGCGTCTCGGTCGAGAAGACCACCGCGCAGTGGCAGGAGATCTGCGCCGGGCTGTCCATCCCGTTCGCGCCGGTGCTGGAGCTCGAGGACGTCGAGACTGACCCGTACTACACCGGCAGCGGCCTGGTCTCGCTGGTCGAGCACCCCACCGAGGGCACCTACCGCCAGGTGGGGCCGCCGATGATCCTTTCGGACACCCCCGCCTCGGTCCGGCGGCACACCCCCGCGCAGGGCGAGCACACCGCCGAGGTGCTGGCCGAACTCGGTTACGCGGGTGAGGAAATCGCCAGCCTGGTGTCGCCGGTGTCGGAGTAGGCGAAGAAGCCGGCCAGCGCGGCCACGAACGCCGGGTCGGCCACGGCGGTCATGTGGTCACCCGGCACGCGCACCAGCCGGGCGCCCGCGATGGCCGCCGCGAGCCGCTCGGGCTCGGCCGCCAGCTGATCGGACTCCCCCGCCAGCACCAGCGTCGGGACGGTGATCGCGGTCAGGTCGATCCGCGTCTGCTGCTGGGAAGCGCGCAGCACAGCGGCCAGCGCCTCGACGTCACCGCCGGTCCGCCGGACCAGCCGCCGGAACGGCAGGACCGCCGCCGGCACGTCCGCGCGGTCCTTCGCCAGCAAACCGGCCGCGACCTGCTCAGGCGAGACCACCCGCACGTCGACGCCGCCGAAGTCCACCACCCCGGAGCCGACGCCGCCCGTGGCCAGGCAGCGGACGCGTTTGTCGTTCGCCGCCACGGTCAGCGCGACGATCGCGCCCAGCGAATAGCCGGCCAGCGACACCTCGTCGTAGCCCAGCTCGTCGAGCAGGGCAGAGACGTCACGGGCCATCGTCTCCTCGCCGTAGCGGGACTCGTCGTGCGGCTTGTCGGACCCGCCGTGGCCGCGGGCGTCGAGGGCCACCACGGTGAAACCCGAGTCCAGCAACGCCTCGACGACACCGGGGCCGACCCAGTTGGCCTGGGCGTCCGCGGCGAAGCCGTGCTGGAGCAGCACCGGGCGCCGGTGCCGGCCGTCGCCTTCCCACACCGTGTAGCTCAGCTGGAGCCCGTCGAACGACGTGAAGGTCGGCATGGCTCCATCAGACACGAAAAAAGGGCGGCCACGCACACTGCGTGGCCGCCCTCATCCGTGATGTCCGACTCAGACGCCGGCTTCCTCGGAGAGGAGGTTGCGGGTCCGCGCCGGGTCGACCGGGATGCCCGGGCCCATCGTGGTGGTGAAGGTGATCTTCTTGACGTAACGACCCTTGGCCGAGGACGGCTTGGCGCGCAGGATCTCGTCCAGCGCGGCCGCGTAGTTCTCCACCAGCTTCTCGGTGTCGAACGACGCCTTGCCGATCACCAGGTGCAGGTTGGCCTGCTTGTCGACGCGGAAGTTGATCTTACCGCCCTTGATGTCCGAGACGGCCTTCGCGACCGCGGGGGTCACAGTGCCGGTCTTCGGGTTCGGCATCAGGCCACGCGGGCCGAGAATGCGGGCGATGCGGCCCACCTTGGCCATCTGGTCCGGCGTCGCGATCGCGGCGTCGAAGTCGAGCCAGCCACCCTGGATGCGCTCGATCAGCTCATCGGTGCCGACCGCGTCCGCGCCGGCGGCCTCGGCCTCGGCGGCCTTGTCGCCGACGGCGAAGACGATGACGCGGGCGGTCTTACCGGTGCCGTGCGGCAGGTTCACGGTGCCGCGGACCATCTGGTCGGCCTTGCGGGGGTCCACACCGAGACGCATCGCGACCTCGACGGTCGCGTCCATCTTGGTCTTGGAGGTCTCCTTCGCCAGCTTCGCGGCCTCGAGCGGCGCGTACAGGCGCGCCTTGTCGATCAGCTCGGCAGCCTGGCGGTAGGCCTTGCTGTGCTTGGTCATGCTTCTGTCCTTACCTGAAAGAAATCGGATCAGTGTGGTGTCGAGCCAGCACTGGCTCTCCCACTGTGTTGCTACAAGCCGAACGTCAGTCCGTGACCGTGATGCCCATCGAGCGAGCAGTACCGGCGATGATCTTCGCGGCCTGGTCGATGTCCTGGGCGTTGAGGTCGGTCTCCTTGGTCTTGGCGATCTGGCGAACCTGATCCCAGGTGACCTTGGCGACCTTCGTCTTGTGGGGCTCGGCCGAGCCCTTGTCGACGCCCGCGGCCTTGAGCAGCAGCTTGGCGGCCGGCGGCGTCTTCAGCTTGAAGTCGAACGACCGGTCCTCGTACACGGAGATCTCAACCGGGACGACGTCCCCACGCTGCGACTCGGTCGCGGCGTTGTACTGCTTGCAGAACTCCATGATGTTGACGCCGTGCTGGCCCAGCGCGGGGCCGACCGGCGGCGCGGGGTTGGCCGCACCGGCCTTGATCTGCAGCTTGATGATCGCCGCAAGCTTCTTCTTCTTGGGTGGCATTACCTTGTGTCCTTCTAACTGACTTGAGTCCCCCGCACACCTGCCAGTACGCGGGGACTGCCGGCCGTATTCCCGGCCGTCAGATCTTGGAGACCTGGGTGAACGACAGCTCGACCGGGGTCTCCCGGCCGAAGATCGACACCAGGACCTTCAGCTTCTGCCCGTCGACATTGACCTCGGAGATCGTCGCGGGCAGCGTCGCGAACGGGCCGTCCATGACGGTGACCGACTCGCCGACCTCGAAGTCGACCTCCACGGTGCCGCCGCCGAGCGGGGCGGAAGCCGACGAGGAGTCGCCCTTGCCGGCCTTGGCCGGGGCTTCCTTCTCGACCTGCGGCGCGAGGAACTTGAGCACCTCGTCCACGGTGAGCGGCGACGGGCGCGAGGTGGCGCCGACGAACCCGGTGACGCCCGGCGTGTTGCGCACCGCGCTCCACGACTGGTCGTTCAGGTCCATCCGGACCAGGATGTAGCCGGGCAGCACCTTGCGCTGCACCTGCTTGCGCTGGCCGTTCTTGATCTCGGTGACCTCTTCGGTCGGCACCTCGATCTGGAAGATGAAGTCCTCGACGTCCAGCGTCGTGGTCCGGGTCTCGAGGTTGGTCTTCACCTTGTTCTCGTACCCGGCGTAGGAGTGCACCACGTACCACTCGCCCGGCGCGGCCATCAGCTCGGCGCGCAGCGCGGCCACGGGGTCGTCGGCCTCGGCGGCCGGCTCGGCCACCTCTGCCTCGACGACCTCGGCATCGGCCTCGGTGGTCTCGTCCGTCGTGTCGTCGGCCGCGGTGTCTTCGTCGGCGGTTCCGTCGACCTCGTCGGCGTCGGGCACCTCGACGGGCTCGAGGTGGGCGGACTCCTCGTCGCCGAGGGCCGCGTGCACCTGCTCGTCGGAAAGCTCGGTCAGGTCGCGACCGGCTCCTGTGCCGTTGTCGGAGGTCACGTTCCGTCCTCTCAGTTGATCACTTGCCGGGTCCGGGCAGGCCGGCCCGCGCGGCGCACGGTGGCGCGCACTTTCGGCGTCAGCCGAAGACCAGCCCGATGACCTGCTTGAAGCCCAGGTCGAGGCCGCTCACCAGGGCCACCATGAACACCACGAACACCAGCACGACCGCGGTGTAGGTGACCATCTGCTTGCGGTTGGGCCAGATGACCTTGCGCAGCTCCGCCCAGACCTCGCGGATGAAGCGCATGATCCGGGCGAAGACCGAAGGCTTCTTGGCCTTCTGGTCCCGCTTCGGGGTCGGCGCGCCCTTGGCGTCGGCGGGCTTCGCGACCTTGTCGCCCGCCTTGCCCGCCGGCCGGTTCTTGCTCTCCGGACGCGCCTCGGACTTGCCGGACGGGCGGGCGGAAGCGCGGCGCTCACGCCGAGCCGCGGCGCTGACCGGGCGGGACTCGATCCCGGGCTGCTTGCCCGACTCGTCCTGCTCGTGCTCGCCGCTGGCGTCGCTGTCGCTCACGACCACTCCTCCGCTTCACCAGTACCCGTACGCAGGGGTGACAGGACTTGAACCTGCAACCTGCGGTTTTGGAGACCGCTGCTCTGCCAATTGAGCTACACCCCTGTGGAACCCGGTTGCCCGGGCTCCGGAGGACGCATTCCATCATCCCCACCATCCAGCGGGGCTGACCGTAGTGCGTTCCGAGTTCAGAAGTCTACGGCAAGCCGTATGGAGTCTCGCAACCGCGCCCCTTCAGAGCAGTCCGCCCCGTCCACCGCCGAGCGCGGCACCCTCGGGGCGGCCGTGCCAGGATGACGGCGTGCCCCGTTTCGCGATTAATCGCCGAACTGCCCCGCGGCGGGCGGCGAACCGCGAGCGGCGACCGAATCTCCCTTCCCCGCAAGGAAAGCCACCTTCAAGGAGGCCCGGTGACCGCGTTACGACTCGGACTCGCCCTGCCGCAGTACGGCAAGCTCGCCGACCCCGCCGCCATCGCCGGATTCGCGGCCGCGGCCGAGCGGATCGGCTACTCCTCGCTGTGGACCGGTGACCGGGTACTCACCCCGGTCGACCCGTCGGACTACTACCCGGGCGGCGGGACGGCCGAGCAGCCCTACCCGCCGGAGCTCGTCACGTTCATCGACCCGATCGTCACGCTCACGGCCGCCGCGGGCGCCACGAGCACCGCGCGCCTCGGCACGAGCACGCTCGTCGCACCGGTCTACTCACCCGTCCTGCTGGCGCGCTCGCTCACGTCGCTCGACCTGCTCTCCGGCGGCCGCCTCGACGTCGGCCTCGGCCTGGGCTGGCTGCGCGACGAGTACACCGTCACCGGCGTCCCGTGGGCCGGCCGTGGCGCTCGCCTCGACGAGCTGATCGACGTCCTGCGCACGCTCTGGACCGCCGACCCGGCCGGGCACGAAGGCGAGCACTGGCAGATCCCCCAGTCGCGGATCGGGCTGCGTCCCGCTCAGCGGCCGCATCCGCCGATCATGGTGGGCGGCATGTCGGAGCGGGCGCTGCGCCGCGTCGGCCAGGCGGCCGACGGCTGGCTCCCGACCCTGGCGCCCGTGGAGCACCTGCGCGGGATGTGGTCGACGATCTCGGCGGCCGCCACCGAGGCCGGGCGCGACCCGGCGTCGCTGCGCCGCGTCCTGCGCGCCAACCCGCGCGCGGGCATGACGGTGGCCGACATCGCCGGCCGGCTCAAGCAGGTCGCGGACGAGGGGTACACCGAGGCGTTCGTGGACCTGCACTACGTCGCCGACAACGTGGCGCACGCGCTGGAGCTGGCCGAGGAGCTGTACGCCGCCGTCTGACACCGGCAGCGAGGCGCGGTGATCACCCGGATACTGGTCGTAACCCGGGACCGGATCCAGTAGAAACGAACGAGTGGCGGGGAAAAAGAACGGCGGATGCGGGCTGCTGGCGCTGGTGATCGTGGCCGGGCTGCTCGGGTACGGCTACTACAAGTCCAAGCACGACTCCTCGACCGCGCCGCCGTCGGGCGCCGGCACCGGCGGCGGCACCGGGCGGTACGTCGCGCTCGGCGACTCCTACACCTCGGCGCCGCGGACCGGGAAGCAGGCGGGCAGCCCGGCCGGCTGCAGCCGCTCGGACAACAACTACCCGCACCTCGTGGCCGCGAAGGTGAAGCCGGCGGAGTTCGTGGACGTCAGCTGCAGCGGCGCGAAGACGTCGGACATGGCCGGCTCGCAGAGCACGCACAACGGCACGAACCCGCCGCAGCTGGACGCCGTGACGTCGTCGACCACGCTGGTCACCCTCGGCATCGGCGGCAACGACATCGGTTTCATCGCCCTCGCGCCGAGCTGCGTGACCTCGCACCGCGACGGCGAGCCGTGCCATGACAAGCTCACCGCCGGCGGCCACGACCAGCTCGCCGACCGGATCACGGCCACCGCGGACAAGGTCGGCGCGGTGCTCGACCGGATCCACCAGAAGGCCCCGAAGGCGCGGGTGATCGTCGTCGGCTACCCCACGGTGCTCCCGGACGGCGACGGCTGCTGGCCCGCGGTCCCGCTGGGCTCCGGCGACGTCGCGTACCTGCGCGACGAGCTGGGCAAGATGAACGACATGCTCAAGGGCCAGGCGAAGTCCCACGAAGCGGGGTATGCCGACACCGCCGCCCCGAGCAAGGGCCACGACGTCTGCACCGGCTCGGACACGCGCTGGATCGAAGGCCTCATCCCGCTCTCGCCGGCCGCCCCGCTCCACCCCAACGCGCGAGGTGAAGCGGGCATGGCCGACGTCGTCGAGTCACTGGTCGGCTCGAACTGACGAGTCAGGCGCGGACGAGCACCTGCGGCTTGCCCAGCACCGTCTTCCCGTCGAACTTGACCACCAGGTCGAGGCGCGCGATGCCGTCCTCGGAGATCGCGCCGACCTTGCCGCTCAGCTCGACCAGGGCGCCCTCGTCGTCGTCCGGGACGACGACGGGGCGGGTGAAGCGGGCGCTGAAGTCCACCAGCCGGCCCGGGTCGCCGAGCCAGTCCGTGGCCACGCGGCCGGCCAGGGCCATGGTGAGCATGCCGTGCGCGATCACGTCCGGGAGCCCGACCTCGGTGGCGAAGCGCTGGTTCCAGTGGATCGGGTTGAAGTCCAGCGAGGCGCCCGCGTACCGGACGAGCTGGTCCCGCGTGACGCGGACCTCCAGCGGCGGCAGTTCGTCTCCGACGTTCACGCGTCCTCCCCGCGGACCACGAGCTGGGCCTGGGTGACGCAGACGAGCTTGCCGTCCGCGTCGGTGATCTCCGAGCGCAGGTTGATGAAGTCGTTGCCCGCGCGGGACATGATCGAGTCGATGCGCGCCGCGATCTCCAGCACGTCGCCCGCGTGCACCGGGCGCTCGTAGCTGAACCGCTGGTCGCCGTGGACCATGCGCGAGTAGTCGAGGCCGAGCTCGGGGTCGTTCACGATCCCGTTGATCTTCGGCAGGTTGAGGATGGTGATGAACGTCGGGGGCGCGAGCACGTCCGGGTGGCCGGCCGCGCGGGCCGTCTCCGGGTCGCGGTAGAACGCGCTCTCGTCGCCGATCGCGTCGGCGAACTCCCGGATCTTCTCCCGGCTCACTGCGTACTTGCTGGTCGGCGGATAGCTCCGCCCGGCGAACGACTGGTCCAAAGGCACCCGGTGAGGTTATCCGACGGGCGCCGCGGAACGCCGGGGTGCGCGGCACGCGTTGCCGGACGGCAAGAAGCCGCCCCGGGACACCCGGGACGGCTTCTTCAAGCTGGAAAGAACCGCGCTCGCGTCAGCGGGTCTCTTTGTGAGTCCGGTGCGTACCGCAGTTCGGGCAGAACTTCTTCATCTCCAGGCGATCCGGGTCGTTGCGCCGGTTCTTCTTGGTGATGTAGTTGCGGTGCTTGCACTCCTCGCACGCCAGCGTGATCTTGGGTCGCACGTCGGTGGCAGCCACAGCGTTTCCTTCTCTCTAGGTCCGGGGACAACAGCCCCAGTGTTACCGCGTAGCGGTGGCCGGACTTGAACCGGCGACACAGCGATTATGAGCCGCTTGCTCTGCCAACTGAGCTACACCGCCCTACACGACCCAAGCCGCGACACAGTAACGTATCGCGGCTTAGGCTTACGAGCCCCTTTACGGAATCGAACCGTAGACCTTCTCCTTACCATGGAGACGCTCTGCCGACTGAGCTAAAGGGGCCTGCCTCGTTGAAGCCTAGAAAAGATTACAAGGCGCCTCACCCGGTCGTGCAGCCGGGGTCGGTTTGCGGCAAAACCTCAGGTCAGGAGGGTCAGGACGGTCTCGGAGTGGCGGCCCGGCGAGCGCGCCGTGCGGGCCTGCAGCCAGGCCTCCAGGCGGTCCTCGGGCAGCGGGCGCGAGATCAGGTAGCCCTGGGCCACGTCACAGCCCATCGCCTCCAGCTGGTCGCGCGCGACGTCCTCCTCGACGCCCTCGGCGACCACCGTCAGCCCCAGTGAGTGGCCCAGCTCGACGATCGAGCGCACCACGGCGAGGTCGCCGAGGTCCGTGCCCATGCCGAGCACGAAGCTCTTGTCGATCTTCACCTGGTCCACCGGCAGCTGCCGCAGGTACGCCAGCGACGAGTAGCCCGTGCCGAAGTCGTCCACGGCCAGCTCGATGCCCAGCGAGTGCAGCTCGCGCAGGATCGGCAGCGCCTTCTGCGGGTCGGACATCACCCCGGACTCGGTCAGCTCGAACGTGAGCAGCTCGGGCGGGATGTCGAAGCGCTCCAGCTCGCGCTGGACCTTCGCCGGGAAGTCCTCGTCGGCCAGGTTCCGCACGGACAGGTTCACCGCCGCGGAGATGCGCAGGCCCTCGTCGAGCCACTTGCGCACGCGCTTGAGCGACTCCTCCAGCACGAACGACGTCAGCACGCCGATCAGGCCGGCCGCCTCGATGGCGGGCACGAACTCGTCCGGCCCGAGCCGGCCGAACTCCGGGTGCACCCAGCGCACCAGCGCCTCGACGCCCTGCACCTGACGGTTCGGCAGCGAGATCTTCGGCTGGTAGTGCACGGACACGTGCCCGTCCTCCAGCGACTGCCGGAACTGCGTGACGAGCTGGAAGCGGCGCAGGAAGATCTGGCCCATGCTCGGCGCGTAGCCGCGGACCTCCTCGCCGCCGCGGGTGGCGCGGACGGCGACGTCGGCGCGCTGCAGCAGCCCGTCCACGTCGACCTGCTCGCCGTTCTCGTCGGAGGTCGTGGCGGCGTAGCCGATCATCGCGTTCGCCTCGACCGAAAGCCGGTCGACCGGGTACGGCGCGGAGAGCTGGACGCGCAGGCGCTCGGCCGAGGCGTGGGCATTCTCCTGCGTGCAGCCGACGAGCAGCGCGGCGAACGACGCGCCCTCCAGCCGCGCGAGCGGGACGTCCGGGCCCAGCGCGTCGCGGATCCGCCGGCCGGCCGCGATCACCATCCGGTCCGCCCACGAGTAGCCGAGGGCGTCGCTGACGGTGGAGAAGACGTCGAGGTCGATGCGCAGCACCACGGCGTCGGCCGAGTCGCGCAGCGGCTCCTTCGCGATCTGCTGGAAGCCCGGCCGGTTCAGGTGCCCGGTGAGCGGGTCGTGGTACGCGTCGTGGCGCAGCGTGGCGAGCAGCCTGCGGTTGTCGAGCGAGGTCGCGAGGTGGCTGGCCATCGTGCCGAGCAGCTGGACGTCGTACTTGCCGAAGCCCCGCCAGCGCGAGAGCCGGTCGTGCGCCTCGACGACGCCGAGCAGCTGGTTCCCGGTGCGCAGCGGCACCACGAGCGCTTCCTGCGCGCCGCGGTCGAGCAGCGCGGCGCGGACGTCGGGGTTCGCCTCGGTGATGCGGAAGTGGCGGACGTGCGCGCCGGGCAGGCGCAGCAGCGGGTCGTCGGCGGCCGGGTCGGCACCGGCAGCTCGTCGCCGGCCACGACCACGCGCATCGTGTCCTTCGCCTCCAGCCGCAGCCGCAGGACCACGCGCCCGGCGGCGAGCTGGTCCTTGATCCGCTCGGCGATGGTGGCCCACTCGCGGACGTCGACGCCGCCCACGAGCTCGTCGGCCCGGCTGGCCGGGCGCGCGGCGGCCTGCTGGCCCGAGCGCGCGACCATCAGGCTCACGTCGGACAGCGCCTCCATGTCCCGTTGCTCGCGCAGCAGGTCGGAGTAGGCCCAGTACAGCGCGGTCAGGCCGAGGAAAACGGCCAGCACCAGCGGCCAGGCCTGCGGGGTGCTGGAGATGACGAGGTAGCCGGACAGGCCCACCGACGCGTTCACGAAGCCGACCACCAGGATGCGGCCGGTGAGCCGGATCGCCGTGCTCACGCGCATCCGGCGGCGCAGCACGCGCACGGCGGCGAGCGCCAGCAGCGTGCTGACCAGCGGCGCGGTCAGCGTGCCGGCCAGCGCGGCGATCCACGGCATGGCCTCGCCGCCGCCGATCGCCTGCTTCACCAGCCCGGCCACGGCGAAGGCGCCGGTGATCTCGAGCAGGAACGCGCCCGCGTTGTAGA
The DNA here is from genome assembly GCF_900110575.1 of Amycolatopsis saalfeldensis. Classification (GTDB taxonomy): domain Bacteria; phylum Actinomycetota; class Actinomycetes; order Mycobacteriales; family Pseudonocardiaceae; genus Amycolatopsis; species Amycolatopsis saalfeldensis. The sequence continues at coordinate 259,030 of NZ_FOEF01000008.1, read as the reverse complement.
GGACGCGGCCGGACACCTTGCGGGCCAGCAGCGTGCCGATGCCGGCGACCAGGTGCGCGGCCAGCACGACCTCGAACGGCGCCACGAAGAAACCGATTACCAGCGGAATTTCGGTGAACGAGATCGTCCACGAGATGCCGCTGCGCACGTCGACGTTGATACCGAGCTGCTCGGCGAGCAGGAAGGCGAGCGCGAGGACCGGGCCGATCCACCACAGCTTGGCCGAGCCGTGGAACGGCAGCCACGTGCTGACCGCGAACGCGGCGACGAGCCCGAGGCTCAGCACGGCGAAGGTGTAGACGCGGAATCGCCGCTCGTCCGTCCGGGCCTCGGTCAGGGTCCCGGATCCGGCGCCACCCCTGCCCTGCCTCGCCCCGGTGGAATCGGGGTGGGCGTTCGTGTCCGGCATCCGACCATTCCTTCCCGGCTGCCCAACCGGTCGCGCTCGATCAGTGACGTCAGGTGTGGACAAGGGCAATACCGTACCCCGTAGGGCGTACCCGTGTCCCTTTCGAGACAGTAGGAGATCACCCCAGGGTTAACAATGGGGTTGTGGCGCTGACCTGCGTGGACCAAGGAGTGAAACGCCCCGTTCGGCTCTGATCCGGCCCCATCGGGCGCTGCGGGGTGTGTTCTGGGGTTCTGCCGGCGCTCGCGGGACGACAATGGAAAGCATGCACAACGACGTGACTGCCACCGGACACGCGGCGCGGATCGCCACGGTGGACGCCTTGCTTCCCGCGCCATTCCCCTTCGAGGTCAACGGGGACGCCACGGTCCTGTCCGCCCAGGTCGGCGCCACCGGCGCGGCCGGCCTGGCCACCCACACCGAGCTGGGCGCCGACAGCCCCCAGTCCATCTGGCGGGCGCTGGCCGAGCACCGGCTCGAGGTCCAGCTCGCCGGACCCGACCCCGCGGCCGCCCTGGACGCCCTGCTCACTCGATGGGATGAACACCTGCGGACCCTCGCCCGCCCGGGGGACCCCGAATGTGCGGCAGTGCTCTCCCGGCCCAGCCGGGACACCGCCGGAACCGCCGAACTCCTGCGCCACGGCTTCGCGCCGGCCGGCGTGATCGCGGTCCGCCCGGCCCAGCGGATGGCCGCTCCCGGACCCGCCGCGACCCCCGGCGTCTGCATCCGCCACGCGACGCCGGACGACCTGGACACCGCCGTCGGCCTGATGCTGGAGCTGCAGCGGTACGACGCGCAGTTCGGCCGCGTCACGGTGCGGCCCGGAGCCGAGGAAGTGGTGTCGAAGGAGCTGTTGCGCCAGCTGGAGCGCCCGGAGCCGCAGGTCTGGATCGCGGAGCTGTACGGGCAGCCGCTGGGCATGGCCGTGCTGCAGATGCCGGACGAGACGTCGTGGATCAAGCACCGCGTCGCCGCCTCGCGCGTCGGGTACCTCTCTTCCTTGGCGGTCGCCGAGGCGGCTCGTTCGGCCGGCGTCGGCACCGCGCTGGCGGCGCACGCGCACCAGGTCTTCGACGAGGCGGGCGCCGACGTCGTCCTCCTGCACCACGCGCTGGCCAACCCGCGGTCGACGCCGTTCTGGTACGCCCAGGGCTACCGTCCACTGTGGACAGGCTGGCAGCGGCGACCCGCCGTCCGCTGACCGCCCCTGCGACGAGCGGTCCCCCCGGGGCGACTGGCGGCTGCCCGCCGCGGCCCCGCTGACTAGGCTGGCTGCAATGGCCGGACGAGGGGAGTCGTCGACGTGACCGATCAGCCGGATTCCGCACCGAGAGCGCCGGAAGGCGTGGACACCGACAAGCCGTCGGCAGCCCGGATCTACGACTGGTACCTCGGGGGCACCCAGAACTGGGCCGTCGACCGCGAGTTCGGCCGCCGGGTCGAGCGGCAGTGGTCGCTGGTGAAACCCGGCGCGAAGCAGAACCGCGAGTTCATGAACCGGGTGGTGCGCGCGGCGCTGCAGGCCGGCGTCCGGCAGTTCGTCGACCTCGGCTCCGGCGTGCCGACGGCGGGCAACGTGCACGAGATCATCGAGGCCGAGCTGGACGACGAGGACAGCGCGACCGTGGTGTACGTCGACTACGAGCCGGTCGCCGTCGCGCACGCCACGCTGATCCTGGAAGAAGCGGCGGCCACCGACTGGGCGGGCATCGTCCACTCGGACATGCGCAAGCCGAGGACGGTGCTGCGTGACGAGGTCACCCGCGAGCTGATCGACTTCGACCGGCCGGTCTGCCTGATGATGATGGCGGTGCTGCACTTCGTCGGCCCGGACGACGATCCGGAGGGCATGGTCAAGGCCTACCGCGACGCGCTCGCGCCCGGCAGCTGGCTCGCCATCTCCCAGATGAGCGAGGGTGACGGCAGCGGCCCGGCGCTGGAGGGCCTGCGCTGGCTCGTCGAGCAGTACCGCAAGACCAGCAACCCGATGTGGCTGCGCGACCGCGCCGAGATCGAGCCGCTGTTCGGCGGCTGGCCGCTGCTGGAGCCGGGCATCACGCACCTGCCGGACTGGCGCCCGGAGCGGGAGCTGAACGCGGTCGAGGCCGAGGCGCGCCCGTTCGCCTGGTGCGGGGTCGCGGAGAAGCCGCCGGCATGACCGCGGACGAGGTGCCGCCCGGCGTCGACATCGAGAAGCCGTCCGCGGCCCGGGTCTACGACTGGTACCTGGGCGGTTCGCAGAACTGGGCCGTCGACCGCGAGTTCGGCCGCCGGGTGGAGAAGGTCTGGCCGCTGATCCGGCCGATCTCGCGGCAGAACCGGGCGTTCATGAACCGGGTGGTCGAGGCCGCGCTGGACGCGGGCGTCCGGCAGTTCGTCGACCTCGGCTCCGGCGTGCCGACGGCGGGCAACGTGCACGAGATCGTGCGCGACCGGCTGCCCGAGGACGAGCCCGCCGCTGTCGTCTACGTGGACTACGAGGCCGTGGCCGCCGCGCACTCGACCCTCATCCTCGAGCGTGAAGACGCCACGGACTGGGCCGGCCTGGCCCAATGCGACATCCGCGACCCGGCAGCGGTGTTCGACGACGAGGCCACGCGGCGGCTGATCGACTGGTCGGAGCCCGTCTGCCTGCTGATGATCACCGTGCTGCACTTCATCGGCCCGGCCGACGACCCCGACGGCCTGATGGCCACCTACCGCGCGAAGCTCGCGCCGGGGTCCTGGCTGGCCGTGACACACGGCACCTGCACGGAAGACGCGCCGCCCGAGCGTGCCGCGGAGGTCCGCCGTTTCGTCGACGCCTACCGCGACACCTCGAACCCCGCGTACCTGCGCTCGGCCGAGGAGATCCTGCCGTGGTTCGGCGGCTGGCCCCTGCTGGAGCCGGGGATGACGGCGCTGCCGGACTGGCGCCCGGAGCAGACGGTCTCGGCGGTGGAAGCCGAGACCCGGCCGTTCGCCTGGTGCGCGGTCGCGCGGCGGCCCTCCTGACCGATCGCTCCCAGCGAACACTCCTGCGGAAACAAACCAGCCCTTCGGAGAGTTGAGCAGTGCAGACTCAACTAACCGAGGAGTGCACATGACCGACACCCGCCTCCTGCCCGTCCTTCCGCTCGATGACGACGTCGTGCTGCCGGGCATGGTGGTCCCGCTCGACCTCACCGACGCCGAGACCCGGGCCGCAGTGGAGTCCGCACAGGCCAAGACGCCGTCGACGGCGTCCTTCCCCGGCATCCACTCCGGCGTGGCCGCGAAGGCCGAGGTCCTGATCGTGCCGCGGGTCCACGGCGAGTACGCCGAGCTCGGCACCGTCGCGACCGTCGAGCGCGTGGGCCGGGTCCCCGGTGGCAAGGCCGCCGTCCTGCTGCGCGGCACCGGCCGCGCGGTCGTCGGCCGCATCGCCGACGGTCCCGGCGCGGCCCGCTGGGTCCACGCCGACGACGCCGCCGAGACCACCGACGACCGTTCCGCCAAGCTCGCCGCCGAGTACAAGGCCGTGGTGATCTCCGTGCTCCAGCAACGCGGCGGCTGGCAGATGATCGACGCCGTCCAGCAGATCGAGGAGCCGTCCGCGGTCGCCGACCTGTCCGGCAACGCGCCGTACCTGAACACCGACCAGAAGATCGAGCTGCTGAACGCGCTCGACGTCAGCGCCCGTCTGGAAAAGGCCCTGGAATGGTCTCGGGCCTACCTGGCGGAGCTGGAGGTCACCGACACCATCCGCAAGGACGTCGCCGACGGCATGGAGAAGCAGCAGAAGGAATTCCTGCTGCGCCGCCAGCTCGAAGCGATCCGCAAGGAGCTGGGCGAGCTCGACGGCACCGCCGAGGACGACGACTACCGCGCCCGCGTCGAAGCCGCCGAGCTGCCCGACAACGTGAAGAAGGCCGCGCTGGCCGAGGTCGACAAGCTGGAGCGCACCTCCGAGCAGTCGCCCGAGGGCGGCTGGATCCGCACCTGGCTCGACACAGTGCTGGAGCTGCCTTGGAATTCACGGACGAGCGACAATTTTGACATCGCCGCCGCGCGCGCCGTGCTCGACGCGGACCACGCGGGCCTCGACGACGTCAAGGAACGCATCATCGAGTACTTGGCCGTGCGCAAGCGCCGCGCGGAATCGGGCCTCGGCCCGGTGGGCGGGCGTCGTTCGGGCGCCGTACTCGCGCTCGCCGGTCCTCCGGGGGTCGGCAAGACCTCGCTGGGCGAGTCCGTCGCGAAGGCCATGGGCCGCAAGTTCGTCCGGGTCGCCCTCGGCGGGATCCGGGACGAGGCGGAGATCCGCGGCCACCGGCGCACATACGTCGGCGCGCTGCCCGGGCGCATCGTGCGGGCCATCAAGGAAGCCGGCTCGATGAACCCGGTCGTGCTGCTGGACGAGATCGACAAGGTCGGCGCCGACTACCGCGGCGACCCGACGGCCGCCCTGCTGGAGGTGCTGGACCCGGAGCAGAACCACACGTTCCGCGACCACTACCTCGAGGTGGAGCTGGACCTGTCCGACGTGGTCTTCCTGGCGACGGCGAACGCGCTGGACACCATCCCCGGCCCGTTGCTGGACCGCATGGAACTGGTCACATTGGACGGTTACACCGAGCACGAGAAGGTGACCATCGCGCGCGACCACCTGCTGCCGCGTGAGCTGGAGCGGGCCGGCATCAAGCCGGGCGACGTGGTGCTGACCGACGGGGCGTACAGCCGGATCGCCGCCGAGTACACCCGCGAGGCGGGCGTGCGCGACGTGAACCGGACCATCGCGAAGGTGCTGCGCAAGATCGCGACGAAGGTGGCGCTCGACGAGCTTTCCCTGCCGGTTTCCTTGGACGCGGCCGATTTGGAGACGTACTTGGGCCGCCCGCGGCACGTGCCGGAGTCTTCGCTGCCGGCGTCGACGCAGCGCACGGCGTTGCCGGGTGTCGCGACGGGTCTCGCGGTGACGGGCGCGGGTGGTGACGTCCTGTACATCGAGGCGTCGCTGTCGGACCCGGAGAGCGGGGCGACGGGTCTGCAGCTGACCGGGCAGCTGGGCGAGGTGATGAAGGAGTCGGTGCAGATCGCGCTGTCCTACCTGCGTTCGCACGGCGCGGAGCTGGAGCTGCCGGTGAGTGACCTGAAGGACCGCGGCATCCACGTCCACGTCCCCGCGGGCGCGGTGCCGAAGGACGGCCCCTCGGCCGGCGTGACCATGACCACGGCGCTCGCGTCGCTGCTCTCGGGCCGCGTGGTCCGCGCCGACGTCGCGATGACCGGCGAGGTCTCCCTGACCGGCCGCGTCCTCCCGATCGGCGGCGTGAAGCAGAAGCTGCTGGCGGCCCACCGCGCGGGCATGAAGACGGTCATCATCCCGCAACGCAACGAGCCCGACCTGGACGACGTCCCGGCCGAAGTCCTTTCCCAACTGGACGTCCACGCCGTGGCGAACGTCCGTGAGGTGCTGGACCTGGCCCTGACGCCGGCTTCCACGGCGGTGCGCCAGGCGGCGTGAGCGGTTCTGTTCGGTGAGGCCCCCGTTCTCCGGAGCGGGGGCCTTTTCCTTCTACAGCGCGAGCATCGCCTCGGCGACCTCGCCGGCGGCCGTCTCGGGAATGGCGGTCGAGGCCTCTTCGAGGACGAGCAGCCGCGCGTTTGGGATCTCACGCGCGAGTGCTTCGCCATTGCCGACCGGGAAGAAGGTGTCGCGGCGGCCGTGCACCACGAGCGTCGGAATCACCAGATCGGGCAGGCGTTCGCGCCAGCGCGGCGTGCAGTCGAGCTTGGCGAACACCATGCCCAGCTGGTTGGCCAGCTGGACCGCGGGATCCGTGCCCGGGGTGCGGTCGAAGACGCGCTCGGCCGTCGCGCGGGCCTCGGCGGGATCGTTGCCGAGGATCTCCGCGCCGGCGGCGGCGTACTCCGCCACGGCTGTGCGGTCGGACCAGTCCTGGAGTCCCGTTCGAACCCGTGAGCCCCTATCCTTGGAGGTATGTCGAACGTGTTCACCGCCGCCGTCCATCAGGAAGAGGACTGGTACGTGGCCCAGTGCCTGGAGGTCGACGTGGCCAGCCAAGGTACGAGCGTGAATGAAGCGCTGGCCAACCTGGCTGAAGCCGTCGAGTTGTACCTCGAAGAGGCCGAGGACCCGCACCCCAGCGCGACACCCCTGGTCACCTCGTTCCAGGTGCCCGGCGCCGCGTGAGCCCGGCTCTCTCCGACCTCCCGGTCCGCAAAGTGATTCGCATTCTCGAATCCGTCGGATTCGATCGATCCTGCGGCAGGCTGGCCTCACCGCGGCGGAGTTCCTCGACCTGCTCGGCTAGAACCAGCGAGACCTGAACACCCGCAAACCAAGATCGGCCCGGCGACCTGTTGGTCACCGGGCCGATCTGGCTGGTGTGGCGAGTGAGGGATTCGAACCCCCGAAGGCTGAGCCGTCTGATTTACAGTCAGATCCCTTTGGCCGCTCGGGCAACTCGCCATGGCCGGGCGAACCAGCCGTGGAGAAGGATACCCAACCGGCCGGGGCCGGGGTCAACCGGGATACCCGCGCCTGGGGCAGGGGCTAGGCTGGTGGCCCCTGACGAGCGAGTACGAGGTGTGAGGACACGTGGCGGATCCCTCTTTCGACGTGGTGAGCAAGGTCGACCGCCAGGAGGTGGACAACGCCCTGAACCAGGCGAGCAAGGAACTCGGCACCCGGTTCGACTTCCGGGGCACCGGCACCACCATCAGCTGGGCCGGCGAGGAAGCCGTCACCTTCGAGTCGGAGACCGAGGAGCGCGCCCTCGCGGCGATCGAGGTCTTCCGGGAGAAGCTGATCAAACGCGGCATCTCGCTGAAGGCCTTCGAGGCGGACGAACCCGCCCTCTCGGGCAAGATCTACAAGGTCGGCGGCAAGATCCTCCAGGGCATCGCCTCCGACAAGGCCAAGCAAATCGCGAAGTTCATCCGCGACGAAGGCCCGAAGGGCGTCCAGGCCCAAATCCAGGGCGACCAGCTGCGCGTGTCGGGCAAGAAGAAGGACCAGCTGCAGGACGTGATCGCCTTGCTGAAGGGCGAGGACTTCGAGATCGCGCTGCAGTTCACGAACTACCGCTGACCCGCCCGCGGGCATCCCAACGCCGGATGCCCGCGGTTCGGCAGCTCCGCCGAGAGCGGAATCCCGTGACCCCGCCCCACCCGGGCTGCGAAGGTCGGGGCCATGACCGAAGAAACCCTCCGTGCGGCCGAGCGGCGGCTCCAAGCGGCGCAGCTTGCCTCTGATGTCGCGGCGTTGGACGAGCTGATCGACGACGCGATGCGGTTCACCGGGCCGGACGGGAGTCTCTCCTCCAAACAGGACGATCTGCGCGCGCACGAGAGCGGGCGGCAGGTGGTGAGCCACCTCCAAGAAGAGGACCTGAGGGTGTTCGCCGCCGAACACGTTGGCGTCACGTGGTTTCTCGGGACGCTTGAAGCGACCGTCGACGGGCAGCCACTGGCCGCACGTATGCGGTACACGCGGACCTGGATTCCCGACGGGCGCGAGGGGTGGAAGGTCATCGCGGCCCACGCCACGATCGTCGGAAGCCCCGTCACGAAGCCGTGAAAGTCCACTTCGACTCGTAGGCTTCCACGGCGATCAGGGTCGGGCCGGGGACGTCGAAGGCAACCGTGGTGGCGCCGATCTGGTTGACCGCCAGGTCCATCGTGCCGCCGCCCTGGACCCAGACCGCGGAGTGGCCGTCCGAGCCGGTCTTGAAGGTGCCGTGGGCGACGCCCGCGGGGACCTTCAGGACGGCGTCGCCCTTGCCCTCGTACGGGATGGCCGCCCTGATGGTCGGGAGGGCGCGGTGGTCGGTGATCGTGGCGGTCCAAGAGGAGTTCGCGCTCACGGTGAAGGTGCGCGAGGGCTTGCGGTCCTCGGAGACGTTGAACCACACCGTGCCGTGGTACGCGCCGATGGCGTTGATCAGCAGGCCCTCGTCGCCGTCGGTGTTCACGACGACGTTCGACGAGCAGTGCGGGCAGTCGAACGTCAGGTAGCCGGCCACGTCCACGGGCCAGGTCAGGGTGATGCTGCCGTTGCCCTTGCCCTGGTGCGTCTCCGTCGGCGCCTCCACCGGGCGTGGCGGCGGGGCCGACGACGACGGCGGCGCGGACACGGGGTCATGGGCCTGGCCCACGATCATCCCCCAGCCGGACGGCTGAACGGAGCAGCCCGCCAGCGCGGCCGCCGCCAGGACGCCCGTCAGCACCAGCGCGACGCGCCCGACGAAACCAGTCATCGTGCCAATCCCCCTCGTGGGCCGCGACCCGGCCCTCAAGCCCTCTTTCGTCACCCTTTGACCGCGCGTTACCAAGCCGGCCACCCGGTGGAGCCGAGCAAACCCCTCGGAAGAGTGGAATCCCGGCGCCGACCTGCGGAGACGCGGCGGCGAGGCCGGGGAGACCGCCGTGTGCGTGGTGTAATCGCGCGGCCGTTGTGAGAAAGGTTCAGGATGCGCCGTGCCACCCCCTTGATCGCGTTCCTCACCGCCCTGGCGGTGGTCGCCGCGAGCCTCTCGCCGGCGTCCGCCGTGGTCGGGAAACAGCAGCTGGTGGACGGCTTCGGCTCGTACCCGCGGCTGGTCCGGCTCCAGTACTCGGCGTTCGGCCGCGGCCACATCCTCGCGGCGCTGACCAGCGAGGACGGCGGCGGCAAGTTCACGCCGATCATGGAGAGCACCGACGAGGGCGCGAGCTTCCACAAGATCGGCGAGGTGCGCGACCCCGACGGCAAACTCGGCGAATGCTGCGGGACGCTTTACGAGCTGCCCCAGCGCGTCGGCGCGCTCCGCCCCGGGACGCTGCTCTGGGGCGCCAGCTACCGCCAGGACGCGGGCGCCCAGCGGCGCATCGGCATCAAGGTCTGGGCGAGCCGCGACGGCGGCCACACCTGGACGTTCCTCTCCGAGGCCGCCCGCTCGCACAACCACGACGGCATCTGGGAGCCGGAGTTCAACGTCGACGCCGGCGGCACGCTCTGGGTGAACTACGCCGACGAAACGCAGGCGCCGAAGTACGCGCAGGTGATCAACCGCGTCGCGTCCACCGACGGCGTCCACTGGGGCACCAAGCAGCTCACGCTGGCCATCCCGCCGGACCGGGTGCGCCCCGGCATGCCGATCATCCGGCGGCTGCCCGACGGCCGCTACTGGTTCAGCTACGAGATCTGCAACTACGGCGACCGCTACTGCGACCCGTACTACAAGATCTCCACCGACGGTGCGAACTGGGGTGATCCGGCCGATCCCGGCACCCGCGTCACCACCGCGAACGGCGACTACTTCCAGCACGCCCAGACGATCACGCTCTTCCCCGGCGGCCCCCAGGGCGTGCGGCTGGTGATGGTCGGCCAGATCTACACCGACGCCGGCGGCACCCCGGTGGCCGCGAAGAACGGCCAGGTCCTGCTGGTGAACGACAATCTCGGCGTCGGCGACTGGTACGAGGCGCCCGCCCCCATCCTCATCACCGGTATCTACAACAACTTCTGCCCCAACTACTCCTCCACGCTGCTGCCGGTGGACAACGGGACGGGCGTGCTGGAGGTCGCCACGCAGTACGACTCCGGCTGCAAGGCGTACTTCGGCAAGGGCCCGATGCCCTGAGCCCGCCCCCTGTACCCGTTGTCGAGCAGGTCACGGCACACTCACCCGGTACGGTGAATGTCCGACGAGGCGAGGAGCGGGAATGAAGGGCATCGTGCTGGCGGGGGGCAGTGGGACGCGCTTGCACCCGATCACCCAGGCCGTGTCGAAGCAGCTGCTCCCGGTCTACGACAAGCCGATGATCTACTACCCGATCTCCGTGCTGATGCTGGCCGGCATCCGGGAGATCCTGATCATCTCGACGCCGTCCGACCTGCCGAACTTCCGCCGGCTGCTCGGCGACGGCAGCCAGTACGGGCTGTCGTTCTCCTTCGCCGAACAGCCCAGCCCCAACGGTCTCGCGGAGGCCTTCGTGATCGGCGCGGACTTCGTCGGCGACGAGTCCGTGGCGCTGGTCCTGGGCGACAACATCTTCTACGGCCAGGGCTTCTCCAGCACCCTCAAGACGGCGGCGACCGACCTCGACGGCTGCGTGCTGTTCGGCTACCAGGTGAAGGACCCCCAGCGCTACGGGGTCGGCGAGGTCGACGCGAACGGGCGCCTGCTGTCCATCGAGGAGAAGCCCGCGAACCCGCGCTCGAACAACGCGATCACCGGGCTGTACTTCTACGACAACGAGGTCGTCGACATCTCGCGCAAGCTCAAGCCGTCCAAGCGCGGCGAGCTCGAGATCACCGACGTCAACCTCACCTACCTGCGTCAGGACCGGGCGAACCTGATCGAGCTGAGCCGCGGCTTCGCCTGGCTCGACACCGGCACCCACGACTCCCTGCTGGAGGCCGGGCAGTTCGTGCAGGTGCTGGAGCACCGGACCGGCGTGCGGATCGCCTGCCTGGAGGAGATCGCGCTCCGCATGGGCTTCATCAGCGCGGACGAGTGTTACGCACTGGGCACGAAGCTGGCGAAGTCCGGCTACGGCGATTACGTGATGAACGTGGCCCGGACCGCGGGCGCCACCGGCTGACGGGCCGGTTCCCCCCATCAGTGGCCGCGCGCCATTTCCTCCAGCCGGCGGATCCGGTCTTCGATCGGCGGGTGGGTGGAGAACAGTTTCGACAGGCCTTCGCCGGGGCGGAAGGGGTTCGCGATCATCAGGTGTGACTGGGAGACGACCGCGGGCTCCGGCATCAGCGGGGCCGCGCGGGTGCCGCGCTCCAGCTTGCGCAGCGCGGAGGCCAGGCCGAGCGGGTCGCCGGTCAGCTGGGCGCCCGAGGCGTCCGCCTGGTATTCGCGGGAGCGGCTGACGGCCATCTTGACCACGGCCGCCGCGATCGGGCCCACGAGGATCAGCACCAGCGAGACGAAAGGGTTGCCCTCGCGGCTGTTTCCGCCGAAGCCGCCGAAGAACATCGCCACGTTCGCCAGCACGGTGATCACGCCGGCCAGCGCGCCGGCGACGCAGGAGATCAGAATGTCGCGGTTGTAGACGTGGGACAGCTCGTGGCCCAGCACCGCGCGCAGCTCGCGCTCGTCCAGCAGGTCGAGGATGCCCGTGGTGCAGCAGACGGCGGCGTGCTGGGGGCTGCGGCCGGTGGCGAACGCGTTCGGCGCGACCGTGGGGCTGATGTACAGCGCGGGCATCGGCTGGCGCGCATGGGTCGCCAGCTCGCGCACGATCCGGTACATCGCGGGCTGTTCGACCTCCGAGACGGGCCGCGCGTGCATCGCGCGCAGGGCCATCTTGTCGGAGTTGAAGTAGGCGAACCCGTTCACGCCCAGTGCCAGCAGCAGGCCGATGATCAGTGCCCCGCGGCCGAAGAACCCGCTGATCACGATGATGATCGCCGACAACAGGCCGAGCAACAGCGCCGTCTTCAGCCCGTTCTGGTGCTTGTGCACGCCCGCCTGACCTCCGTCCGCTCTCCATGGTGGTTACCCACCGGAAACAACGCCATCGGGGGACTCTTAGTTCCTTCGGCTGATCGTCTCGCGGGTTAGGGTCGGGGCGCTATCCCAACCGATCATCCTCCGGCGGAGGTGCGCGATGCGGGGTCCGGGGCCTTCCGGGCGGCTGACCCGGCGCGGATTGTTCGCGCTGGTCACGGCGGGTGCGGCCACGGCCGTGCTGGCCAGGCCTGCCTGGGCGGAGCAGGTGCGGGTGGTCGACGTCGGGGGCGCGCCCTCGGCCGTGGCGGTGAACCCGGTCACGGGGCTGGTGTACGTCACCGACCCGGCGTCCGGCTCGGTCGCGGTGCTCGACCCGGGCAGTGTCCAGGTCGTCGCCGTCCTCCCGGTGGGCGGCGCGCCCAGCGACGTCGCCGTGGACCCGGTCGCGAACCGCGTGTACGTCGCGAACCCGCCGGGCGGCACGGTGATCGTGATCGACGCGCAGAGCCACGAGACGGTGAGCGTGATCGGTGCGGGCGCCGGGGCGTCCAGTGTGGCGGTGGACTCGCGGGCCAACCAGGTCTACGCGGTCAGCGACAGCACCGGCACGCTCGCGATCCTCGACGGGGTCAGCCTCAGCACGCAGAAGATCGTGCCCGCGCCGAAGCCGGGCCTGGCCGGGATCGCGCTCGACACCGGGCGGCGGATCGCCTATTGCACCAGCCCCGGCACGAACTCGGTGGAGGTCTTCGACCTCGACTCCGGGAAGTTCACCGGCAGCACCGGCGTCGGCCCGTCCCCCACCGGCGTCGCCGTGCACCAGGCGAGCGGCACGGTGTTCGTGGCCAACTCGGCGATCCACAACATGTCCATTGTGGACTCCGTGACGCGGGTGCAGAGCAAGACCGTCCTGCTGCGCAGCGAGGCTTCCTCGCTCACCGTGCACCAGGGCTCGGAAACCGTGTACACCAACGGCGGGCAGAACGGACTGTCGCGCGTGGACGGCAAGGCCGGCGTGCTCAGCGGCGAGCTGAGCCTCGGCGTGAACCCCGGCGACGTGGCGGTGGACCAGCGCACGCGCGCCGTTTACGTGACGGATCCCTTGCACGGCACCGTTTCCATCGTGCGCGACTTCTGAGGCGAGCAGATGGTGCGACTCCAGGTATACCGTTGGTGACATGAAACTTGGACTGCAGATTCCCGACTTCACCTGGGCCGGCGGCGCCCCGAAGCTCGGTGCCGATCTCGCCGCCGTGGCGCGCGCGGCCGATCAGGCCGGGTTCGAATACCTCGCCGTGATGGACCACTTCTTCCAGATCCGCGCGGTCGGGCCGAGCGAGAACGACATGCTCGAGGCGTACACCACGCTGGGCTTCCTGGCCGCGCACACCGAGCGCGCCAAGCTGCTGACCGTGATCACCGGCGTGCTCTACCGCCATCCCGGCCTGCTCGCGAAGGCCGTCACGACGCTCGACGTGCTCTCGGGCGGCCGCGCGATCCTCGGCATCGGCGCGGGCTGGAACGAGGAGGAGTCGAAGGGCCTCGGCTTCCCGTTCCCGCCCACCGGCGAGCGCTTCGAGCTGCTGGAGGAGAACCTCCAGTACATCCTGCAGATGTGGGGTGAGGGCGACGGCCCGTTCACGAGCAAGCACTTCGAGGCCGAGCGGCTGCTGAACGTGCCGCAGGCGCTCCAGTCGCCGCGCCCGCCGATCATGGTCGGCGGCAGCGGGGAGAAGAAGACGCTCCGCTTCGTCGCGAAGTACGGCGACTCGTGCAACATCTTCAACACCCCCGAGCTGGAGCACAAGCTCGACGTGCTCAAGCAGCACTGCGAGAACGAGGGCCGCGACTACGACGAGATCACCAAGACCGTCTACCACGTGCTGGACATCGGCCCGAAGGGCGAGAAGGCCGGTGAGCTGCTCGGCGAGCTGGAGCGGCTGCGCGGCCTCGGCGTGCACGCCGCGATCGGCGCCGCGCCGGGCGTGCCGGACCTGGGCCTGATCGAGAAGTTCGGCACGGACGTGATCCCGGCCGCGGAGCAGCTCGGATGAAGCTCGGACTCCACCTTTCACAGCTGACCTGGCCGAACGGCCCGGCGGCGCTCGGGCCCGACCTGGCGGCGGTGGCGAAGGCCGCGGACCAGGCCGGCTTCGAGTACCTGTCGGTGATGGACCACTTCTTCCAGATCGAGCGCTACGGCCCGCCCGAGCACGAGATGCTGGAGGCCTACACCACGCTGGGCTACCTGGCCGGGCACACCGAGCGGATCAAGCTGCTCACCATCGTCTCGGGCGTGATCTACCGTCACCCCGGGCTGCTGGCCAAGGCCGTCACCACGCTGGACGTGCTGTCCGGCGGCCGCGCGCTCCTCGGCATCGGCGCCGGCTGGAACGAGGAAGAGTCCCGCGGCCTCGGCTTCCGCTTCCCGCCCATGAAGGAGCGCTTCGAACAGCTCGAAGACGCCCTCCGGTACATCCGCCAGATGTGGTCCGACGGCGATGCCCCGTTCACCGGCACCCACGTCTCCGCCGAACGGCTGCTCAACGTGCCGCAGCCCCTCCAGTCGCCCCACCCGCCCATCCTGATCGGCGGCAGCGGCGAGAAGAAGACGCTCCGCTTCGTCGCGCAGTACGGCGACGCCTGCAACGTCTTCCCCGGCCCGGACCTGGGACACAAGCTGGCGGTGCTGAAACAGCACTGCGAGGACGTGGGCCGAAACTACGACGACATCACCAAAACCGTTCCTCTCTGGCTGGATATCGGGGAAAACGGCGAAAAAACCGCGGAACTGCTAGACCGACTGGGCGAACTGAGCGCACAGGGCATCCAAGCCACCATGGGCTGGGTGCCCGGCGTGCCCAGCCTCGAGCTGCTGGAGAAGTTCGCCACCGACGTCATCCCGGCGGCCGCCAAGCTCTGACCCGCACGCACCCAGCCCCCACCCTGCACCCCGATCCGAAGCCAAAACGCGGTCCGGTTCAGCTTGTCAAGGCACGCTTTCCCGCCTTGACAAGCTGAACCGGACCGTTGTCACAATCCCGCTTCGGGGTGCATGCAAACCCCCGGAACGTGTAACGACCCTCCGCTGGTCGTCGACGTGTTTAGCACGCACGCCGCGAGCCGAGGAGCCCGTTGATGACCACATGCCGACTCTGCGGATCGACAGCTCTGGCGAGCGTTGTCGACCTCGGGGCGACGCCGCCCTGTGAGCGGTT
Source organism: Amycolatopsis saalfeldensis (assembly GCF_900110575.1). Classification (GTDB taxonomy): domain Bacteria; phylum Actinomycetota; class Actinomycetes; order Mycobacteriales; family Pseudonocardiaceae; genus Amycolatopsis; species Amycolatopsis saalfeldensis. The sequence goes on along the minus strand of NZ_FOEF01000008.1, from coordinate 243,965 downwards.
CCTGACCGCGGCGCAGCTGGCCGAGCCGGAGCCGACCTACCCGCTGCACCTGCAGGTCTGCACCGAGTGCTGGCTGGCGCAGATCCCGCCGCTGATCACGCCCGAGGACACGTTCACCGATTACGCGTACTTCTCCTCGTACTCGACCTCCTGGGTGGAGCACGCGCGCGAGTACGTGGACGAATCGGTCGAGCGCCTCGGCCTCGGCGCGGACTCGCTGGTGGTCGAAGTGGCCAGCAACGACGGTTACCTGCTGCAACACGTTGTGGCGCAGGGAATCCCCTGTCTCGGCATCGAGCCCTCGGTGAACGTCGGGCAAGCGGCGCGCGAAAAGGGCGTGCCGACGAAAACGGCGTTCCTCTCCCCCGAAACGGCGCGTGAGGTCCGCGAAGCGCACGGCCCCGCGAACCTGGTGGCGGCCAACAACGTCTACGCGCACATCCCGGACATCGTCGGCTTCACCCACGGCCTGCGGACACTGGTGGCCGACGACGGCTGGGTCAGCATCGAGGTGCAGCACCTGCTCACGCTGATCCAGGACAACCAGTACGACACGATCTACCACGAGCACTTCCAGTACTACACGGTGGAATCCGCGCGCCGCGCGCTCGCCGTCGGCGGACTGTCCGTTGTGGACGTCGAACTGCTGCCGACGCACGGCGGCTCGATCCGGCTGTGGGCCCGGCCCGCCGCGGTCGCCGGCGAGCCGAGCGCGCGGATGGTCGACGTGCTGGCCCGCGAGAAGGCGGCGGGCCTGCACGAGCTGTCCGGCTACACCGAGTTCGCCGAGCGGGTCACGCGGGTGCGCCTCGACCTGCTGGAGTTCCTGGTCAAGGCGGCCAAGGAAGGCAAGACGGTGGTCGGCTACGGCGCGCCCGGCAAGGGCAACACGCTGCTGAACCACTGCGGCATCCGGCCCGACCTGCTCGCCTACACCGTCGACCGCAACCCGTACAAGCACGGCCGGTTCACCCCCGGCACCCGCGTTCCCGTGCTGGCGCCGGACCGCATCGCCGCCGACCGGCCCGATTACGTGCTCGTCCTGCCCTGGAACCTGCGGACCGAGCTCACCGAGCAATTGTCCTATGTAGACAAGTGGGGCGGGCGGCTCGTGTTCCCGATCCCCCGGCTGGAGATCGTCGAGGTGAAGCAGTGAAGGTTGTCCTCTTCTGCGGCGGGTACGGCATGCGGATGCGCAACGGAGATGCCTCCGACGTGCCGAAGCCGATGGCCATGGTGGGCCCGCGCCCGCTGATCTGGCACGTGATGCGCTACTACGCGCACTTCGGCCACACCGAGTTCATCCTGTGCTTGGGCTACGGCGCCCACCACATCAAGGAGTTCTTCCTCAACTACCAGGAGACGACGTCCAACGACTTCGTGCTCCGCGGCGGCCGGACCGAGCTGCTGTCCACCGACATCGCCGACTGGACGATCTCGTTCGTGCAGACCGGCATCGAGTCGCCGATCGGCGAACGGCTGCGCCGCGTGCGCGAGCACCTCGACGGCGACGAGATGTTCCTGGCCAACTACGCCGACGTGCTCACCGACGCGCCGCTGGACCAGATCGTCGAGCGGTTCGAGCGGAGCGACGCCGGCGCCTCGATGATGGTGGTGCCGCCGCAGTCCTCGTTCCACTGCGTCGAAATGGACGAGGGCGGGCGGATCGGCGCCATCACGCCGGTCAGCGACATGCCGCTGTGGGAGAACGGCGGGTACTTCGTGCTGCGGCAGGAGGTTTTCGACCACATCCCGGAGAACGGCGACCTGGTCGCCGACGGCTGTGGCGAACTCGCGAAGCGCGGCCGGCTGCTGGCGTACCCGTACCGCGGGTTCTGGAAGCCGACCGACACGGTGAAGGAGCGCTTCGCGCTGGACGAGGCGTACACCCACGGCGAACGACCGTGGGCGCTCTGGGAACGAGGACAGCGAGTGCACGCGTGATCCGGCTGGCGGCGGAACGGCTGGACAGCATCGTCGTGCTCGGCGCGCACTGCGACGACATCGCGATCGGCGCCGGCGGGACCCTGCTGACGATCTGCGCGCTGCGGCCCGGAATCCGGGTCGACGCGCTGGTGCTCTCGGGCGGCGGCACCGAGCGGGAGGCCGAGGAGCGGTCCGCGCTCGCCGCGTTCTGCCCGGGCGCCGACCTCGAGCTCACCGTGCTGAAGCTGCCCGACGGCCGGCTCCCGGCGCATTGGGACGAGGCCAAGAACGCGCTCGAAGAGCTGCGCGCGCGCACCGACCCCGGGGTGGTCCTCGCGCCCCGGACCGTCGACGCGCACCAGGACCACCGCGGCCTCGCCATGCTGGTGCCGACCGTCTGGCGCGGGTACCTGACGCTGGGCTACGAGATCGTCAAGTGGGACGGCGACCTCGGCCGGCTGCCGGCGTACGTGCCGCTCACCACCAAGCTGGCCGAGCGGAAAGTCCAGCTGCTGCAAGAGCATTACGCCTCCCAGCGGCACCGCCCCTGGTACGACCGCGAAGCCTTCCTCGGCCTCGCGCGGATCCGCGGCATCGAGTGTCAGGAGCAGTACGCGGAGGCGTTCGAACTGAACAAACTCGTTCTCGACTTGAGGGGCTGAACAGACATGCGGGTGTTGCTGACCGGGCATACGGGGTATCTGGGCACGGTGATGGCGCCGGTGCTGGCCGAGGCCGGGCACGAGGTCACCGGGCTGGACTCGGGCCTGTTCGCGGACTGCCTGCTGGGCCCGGCGCCCGCCGACCCGGCCGGGATCACCGTCGACCTGCGTGACGTGCGGCCCGAGCACCTCGACGGGTTCGACGCCGTGATCCACCTCGCCGCGCTCTCGAACGACCCGTTGGGCTCGCTCGCGCCGCAGCTCACCTACGACATCAACCACCACGCGTCGGTCCGGCTCGCGCAGCTGGCGAAGGACGCCGGAGTGGGGCGCTATCTGTACGCGTCCACTTGCTCGGTGTACGGCGCTTCGGGCGGCGGTGGCCTGGTGGACGAGGACGCCCCGCTTCGCCCCGTGACGCCGTACGCGGAGTCGAAGGTGCGCGTGGAGGACGACGTTTCCAAACTCGCCGACGACAGCTTCACGCCGGTGTACATGCGCAACGCCACCGCGTTCGGCTTCTCGCCGCGGCTGCGCGCCGACATCGTGCTCAACAACCTCACCGCCCACGCCTTCCTCTCCGGTGAGGTGCTGGTGCTCTCCGACGGCACGCCGTGGCGTCCGTTGGTGCACGCGAAGGACATCGCGCACGCCTTCACCGCCGCGCTGTCCGCGCCGCGCGAAGTGGTGCACAACCGGGCGTTCAACATCGGCACCGAGCGCAACAACGTGACGGTCGCGGAGATCGCGCAGGAGGTCGTGGAGGCCGTGCCGGGGTCCACGCTGAGGATCACCGGTGAGGCCGGGGCGGACCCGCGCTCGTACCGCGTGGACTTCGCGCGCTTCCGCGAGGCGATCCCGGGCTTCGACTGCGAGTGGTCGGTCAAGGACGGCGCGCTCCAGCTGATCGACGCCTACCGCGACTACGGCCTCACCCGGGCGCAGTTCGAACGCCGGTTCACCCGGCTGAACTGGCTGAACGACCGCCAGAACGCCGGCGCCGTCGACGAAACGCTGCGGCACTCCTGATGCTGACGGGGGCCGAGATGCACGCGCTGGTGGAGCGGATGTACCCGTTCTGCCGGAGCATCACGGGCGACGGCGTGCGCGAGACGCTCGCTGTCGTCGGCGAGCACATCCCGCTCCGGCTGCACGAGGTGCCGACCGGTACCGCGGTGCTGGACTGGACCGTGCCGCAGGAGTGGAACATCCGCGACGCCTACGTGGCGGACGCGGCCGGCCGCCGGGTGATCGACTTCCGCGAGTCGAACCTGCACGTGGTCGGCTACAGCGTGCCGGTCGACGAGACGATGAGCCTGGCCGAGCTGCGCGGGCACCTGCACACGCTGCCCGAAACCCCGTCGTGGGTGCCGTACCGGACCAGTTACTACTCGCCGGCCTGGGGGTTCTGCCTCGCCCAGGACGTGCTCGACGCGCTGCCGGACGGCGACTACCGCGTGAAGATCGACTCGACGCTGGCCGACGGCTCGCTGACCTATGGCGAGCACACGGTGCCGGGTCAGGTGGGCAACGAGGTCATCGTCTCCTGCCATATCTGCCACCCCTCGCTGGCGAACGACAACCTCGCGGGCATCGCGGTGGCCGTCTCGCTCGCGCAGGCCCTGGCCGCGGAAAAACCGTTCCACACCTACCGGTTCCTGTTCATGCCGGGCACGATCGGCGCGATCACCTGGCTGGCGCGCAACGGCGAGCGCGTGGACCGCGTGAAGCACGGCGTGGTGCTGGCCTGCGCCGGCGACCGCGGCTCGCTCACGTACAAGCGAAGCCGCCGCGGCGACGCGGACATCGACCACGTGATGGCCCACGTACTGAAGGACAAGCCGCACGAGATCCGCGACTTTTCCCCGTACGGCTACGACGAGCGGCAGTTCTGCTCACCCGGCTTCAACCTCGGCGTCGGCTCGCTGACGCGGACGCCGTACGCGGGCTACCCGGAGTACCACACCTCCGCGGACAACCCGGGTTTCGTTTCGCCGGAGTCGATGGAGGACACGCTCGACACGCTGCGCACCGCGTTCTCCGTGCTCGACCGCAACCGCCGCTTCGTCAACCTCAGCCCGTACGGCGAGCCGCAACTGGGCAAGCGCGGGCTGTACGACTCGCTCGGCGGGCGCAGCGACGCCAAGGACGCCCAGCTCGCGATGCTCTGGGTGCTCAGCTACTCCGACGGCGCCACCAGCCTGCTCGACATCGCCGAACGCGCCGGCCTGCCGTTCGACGCGGTGGACGGCGCCGCGCGGGCCCTGCAGGCCGCCGGCCTGCTCAAGGAGTGAGGGCGGTGCCCTCGATCCTGCGCTCACGGGCCGTCCGCGCGATGGCCGGGCGGCTCAGCTGGGGCCTCGGCGACCAGGCCGTCTCCAGCCTGACGAACTTCGTCGTCGGCCTGTACGTCGCGCGCTCGCTGGGCGCGACGGCGTTCGGCGTGTTCAGCATCGCCTGGGTGACCTACGGCGTGATCCTCAACGTCTCGCGCGGCCTGGCGACGGACCCGCTGATGGTGCGCTTCTCCGGGGTGGCCCGGCGGCGCTGGCGGGAGGCGCTCGGCCGGGCCGCGGGCACGGCGCTGGGCGTCGGGCTGGCCACCGGCGTGTTGAGTGTCCTTTTCGGACTTCTGGTGGGCGGCGCGGTCGGCGGGGCGTTTGTCGCGCTCGGCGTGGTACTGCCCGCGCTGCTGCTGCAGGACGCGTGGCGGTTCGGCTTCTTCGCCGCGGGCGCCGGGCAGAAGGCGTTCCTGAACGACGCGATCTGGGGCGTCGCGCTGTTCCCGGCGATGGTCCTGGCCGCGCGACACGGCACCGTGGTCGGGTTCCTGCTCGCCTGGGGCGCGTCCGCGGGCGTCGCGGCGCTGTACGGCTGGGTGCAGACGAGCGTGGTGCCGAACCTGGGCGCGGTGCGCCACTGGGTGCGGGACCACCGCGAGCTGGGCGTGCGCTACCTGGTCGAGAACGTGAGCAACAGCGGGGCTTCGCAGCTACGCGCGTACGGGCTGGGCGCGATCGCCGGGCTCGCGGCGGTCGGGACGGTGCGCGGCGCGGAACAGCTGCTCGGGCCGTTCCTCGCGCTGCTGATGGGGCTTTCGCTGGTCACGGTGGCCGAAGGCGCGCGAGTGCTGCAACGGTCGCCGCACCGGCTTCGGCACTTCTGCCTGATCCTCGGCGGCGCGCAGGCGGCCGCCGCGTTGCTCTGGGGCCTCGCTCTGCTGCTGCTCGTGCCCGACAGCGCGGGCCGGTTCGTGCTCGGCTCGCTGTGGGACACCTCGTCGAAGCTGATCCTGCCCGTCACGCTCGCTGTGGTCGGCGCCAGCTTCACCACTGGCGCGGCGGCTGGACTGCGCGCACTCGGCGTCGCACGAAGGAGCCTTCGCTCGCAGCTGATCGCCTCGGCCATGTACGTCACCTTCGGCCTCACCGGCGCCGCGATGGGCGGCGCGCTCGGCTCCGCGTGGGGCGTCGCGGCGGCCACGCTGGCCGGCTCCGGAGTGTGGTGGGTACAGCTGCACTTCGCCCTGCGCGACTACTTCGCGGCGCCAATCACCCCAGTCGAATCATCCGTCGAATCATCCGTCGGTCATGAGGAAATGAGAACGCGATGAGGACCGTTCCCCGGCTGAGCATCGGCCTGCCCGTCTACAACGGCGAGGAGTTCCTGGGAGAGGCGCTCGACGCGCTGCTCGGCCAGACGTACGAGGACTTCGAGCTGATCATCTCCGACAACGCCTCCGCCGACGGCACCGAGGAGATCTGCCGTCAGTACGCGGAAAAGGACTCGCGCATCCGCTACCGGCGCCAGGCCCGCAACGTCGGGGCGACGCCCAACCACAACGTCCTGCTCGACATGGCGCGCGGCGAGCTGTTCAAGTGGGCCTCGCACGACGACCTGTACGGCCGTGACCTGCTGCGCCGCTGCGTCGAGGCGCTCGACGCGCGGCCCGAGATCGTTCTCGCGCACTCCTGGCAGGCGATCATCGACGGCCAGGGCGCCGTCACCGTGCCGCTGGAGTACGTGCACAAGACGGACGCGGCCCGGCCTTCGGTCCGGTTCAAGAGCCTGCTGTTCGAGCCCGGCGGCGACGACTTCTACGGGGTCGTGCGGACCGACGTGCTGCGCCGCGTCACGCCGATGGGCAGCTACCACCACGCCGACCGCACGTACGTGGCCGAGCTGGCCCTGCACGGCCCGTTTTACCAGGTCCCGGAGCTGCTGTACTTCCGCCGCGACCACCCGGACCGGGCCGAGCGCGCGAACCCCAGCAAGCGCGCGCGGTGCGCGAACCTCGACCCGAAGCGCGGCAACCCGTTCACGAATCCGACCGCGCGGCTGCTGGCCGAGTACGTCTGGGGTTACGTGCACGGGATCCGCGTCGCCCCGCTCTCCTCGCGCGAGCGGCGGCGCTGTTACCTCGCGTTGGCCGAGTGGTTCTCCAGCCGGGCCAAGCCGGGCGACGCCGGTGAACGCGTGGAGGACCGCGCGCCGGTGACCGCGGACGAGCTTTCCCTGACCGTCGACCAGGTTGTGGCCGGCCGGGAGGGACGGGTTTCGTGAGTGCTCGCGTCGGCGTGTTCGGGTTGCTCGGCTCGGGCAACCTCGGCAACGACGGGTCGCTGGAGGCAGTGCTCGGCTATCTGCGGGCCGAGCACCCGGACGCGACCGTGTCCGCCTTCTGCGGCGGGCCGGCGGTGGTTTCGGCCCGCTACGGCATCCCTGCGACGCGGCTGAACTGGTACGCCGACGAGTACCAAACCGCCTCGGGCCTGCGGTCCATCGTGATGAAGGCGTTCGGGAAGCTGGTCGATGTCGTACGCACGGCCGCGTGGGTACGGCGTCAGGACGTGGTGTTCGTGCCCGGCATGGGCGTGCTCGAGGCGACGCTTCCGTTGCGGCCGTGGGGTTTCCCGTACGCGCTGTTCCTGCTGAGCGCGGCCGGGCGGCTCTTCGGCACGAAGGTGGCGCTGGTGAGCGTCGGGGCCGACCGGATCACGGTGCCGGCCACCCGGTTCCTGGTCCGGCAGGCGGCACGGCTGGCGGCGTACCGCTCGTACCGTGACGAGCTTTCGCGCACGGCGATGCGCTCGATGGGCGTGGCCGTGGACTCCGACGCCGTGTACCCCGACCTGGCGTTCTCGCTGCCGGTGCCCACCGTCGCCGAGGACCCGCGCACCGTCGGCGTCGGCGTGATGGCGTACTACGGCGGCAACGACGACCGGGCCGACGGCGAGCGGATCTATCGGTCCTATGTGGACGCGATGACGCGCTTCGTACGGCATCTCGTGGCCCAGGAGCGGCCGGTGCGGCTGTTCATCGGCGACCGGATCGACACGGCGGTGGTCGACGAGATCCAGGCGGCCGTGGCGTCGCCGCTGGTCACGGCGACGCCGTTGGAGACGCTGGACGAGCTCATGCGCTCGATGGCCGGCGTCGGCACGGTCGTCGCGACGCGGTACCACAACGTGCTGTGCGCGCTGAAGCTCGGGAAGCCGACGCTCGCGATCGGGTACGCGAAGAAGAACGACGTGCTGATGGCCGAGATGGGGCTGGACGGGTTCTGCCAGGAGGCCCGCGCGGTCGACGTCGACCGGCTGATCACGCAGTTCGCGGAACTGGATCGGCGCGCGCCGGAACTGCGGCAGACGCTGGCCGAGCACAACGAGGAGAACGAACAGCGCCTCAAACACCAGTTCGCCGCGCTGTCCGCTTCGCTGTTCCCTGCTTCGGAGGTCCGATGAAAGCCATTCCCGTGCCGACCATCGCGGGCGCGTATCTTTTCCAGCCCACCCCGCACCGTGACGACCGCGGCTTCTTTTCGCGCACTTTCGACGCGGACGTGGCCCGGTCGGTGGGAATCGAACCGGAGACGTTCGTGCAGGACAGCGTTTCCCGCTCGTACCGCGGGGTGCTGCGGGGAATGCACCTGCGCTCGGGCGACGGCGAGGCGAAGCTGGTGCGCTGCTCGTTCGGCGAGGTCTTCGACGTGGTGGTGGACCTGCGGCGGGAGTCGCCGACGTTCCGGAACCGTGAATTCTTCCGGCTTTCCGGCGACACCCAGGAGAGCGTTTACATTCCGGCCGGCTGCGCGCACGGTTTCCAGGCGCTTTCCGATATCGCCGACGTCTCGTATCGGATCGACCGGGCGCACAATCCGGACGAAGACGTCGCAATCGCCTATGATGATCCGGAACTCGCCATCCCGTGGCCACTGCCGGCCGCGCTGGTTTCCGCGCGGGATTCGGCCGCGGGCTCCTTGGCCGAGGCCCTCGAACGCTTGGGGTGAAGACCATGGAACTTCCCGCCTCCCGCGCGGCGAACGAGCGGCTGCACCGGGTGATCCCCGGCGGCGCGCACACGTACGCCAAGGGCTCGGACCAGTACCCGGAAAACCTGGCGCCGGTCATCTCGCACGGACTCGGCGCGCGTGTCTGGGACGTCGACGGGAATTCCTATGTCGAGTACGGGTCGGGGTTGCGCGCGGTGAGCCTCGGCCACGTGCATCCGCGGGTGACCGAGGCGGTGCAGCGGGAGATCGGGCGGGGCAGCAACTTCTCCCGTCCGTCCATTGTGGAGGCCGAAGCGGCGGAACGGTTCCTGGCCACCGTGCCGACCGCGGACATGGTGAAGTTCACCAAGAACGGCTCCGACGCGACCACGGCCGCGGTGCGCCTGGCCCGCGCCGCCACCGGCCGTCCGCTGGTGGCCCTGTGCGCCGACCACGCGTTTTTCTCCACCGACGACTGGTTCATCGGCACCACGGCGATGGCGGCCGGCGTCCCGGGTGAGATCACGGACCTGACCGTGCGCTTCCCGTACGGCGACCTCGCGGCCACCGAGGCGCTGCTGCGGGAGCACGAGGGCCAGGTCGCCTGCCTGATCCTGGAAGCCGCGACGCAGGCCGACCCGCCCGAGGGCTACCTGGCCGGCCTGCGCGACCTGGCCCACCGGCACGGCGCGCTGCTGGTGTTCGACGAGATGATCACCGGCTTCCGGTTTTCCGAGCATGGCGCGCAGGGGTTGTACGGCGTCACCCCGGATCTCTCGACGTTCGGCAAAGCGCTGGGCAACGGCTTCGCGGTGTCCGCGCTGGCGGGCAAACGCGAGCTGATGGAACTGGGCGGCCTGCGCTCGGACCGTGACCGGGTGTTCCTGCTGTCCACCACCCACGGCGCGGAGACGCACGCGCTGGCCGCCGCCATGGCCGTGATGGACGTCTACGAAACCGAGGCGATCACGGCCCGGCTGCACGCCATCGGCTCCCGCCTGGCCGTCGGCGTCCGCGAGATCGCGGCGAGCCACGGCCTGGCCGATCAGGTGGTCGTGCGCGGCCGCAACAGCAACCTCGTCTTCGGCACCCTGGACACGGACGGTCGCCCCTCGCAGGATTACCGGACACTGTTCCTGCGCCAGCTCCTGATGGGCGGCGTGTTGGGCCCCTCGTTTGTCGTCAGCGCCGCACTGACGGACGCGGACCTGCAACAGACCTTGGACGCCGTCGCCGCGGCTTGCGTGGTCTACCGCAAGGCCCTCGACGCCGGCGACCCGTCACCCTGGCTCGGCGGGCGGCCGGTGAAACCGGTGTTCCGGCGGAAGGCCTAGCGCCTAGCGCCGGAACGAGTCGAGCAGGGCGCGGGTCGGTGAGCCGAGGCCGGTGACCATGGTGTAGCCGGGGCCGGAGGTCAGGTCGGAATCGGCGTACTGGCCCGGGGTGGTCAGCTGGACCCAGGTGCCCCCGCCGGCGACGGCCTGTTCCACCGTCGCGAAGGACTTCGTGTTCGGGGTGTTCACCGGATTGTCCAGCATGTGGTGGAAATCCTGGTGGCGCGCGTACAGGGCGGGGTTGGCGAACCCGATCGGGCCGTGGTGTGCCTGCGCCATCAGCGCTTCGACACCGGCGAACAGCGGGGAGGCGAGGCTGGTGCCGCCACCGTTGGTCGTGCTGTAGACGAGGTTTCCCTTGATGTCGAACGAAGTGTGGCCGTAGCGCAGGCCGAGGCTCGGGTCGGCGAGCGCGGCGACGTCCGGCACGGTTCGCGACGGCGGGCTGCCCGCCATGTCCGGTGGCACGGTGCCGCGCTGGTAGCCGGGTTGCGGGAAGCCGCTGCCGTCCTGGTCGCCGGGCGGGGCCGGAGTCCACTGTGTACCGTCGTCGGACAGTGCCGACGCGTCGTTGGCCCAGCCGGTCTCCCACGCGTACCGGTTGCCCGGACCGGTGGCCAGCGTTGTGCCGCCGACCGCCGCCTGCTCGTACGGCGCGATCGAGCCGGCGGTCAAGCCGGGGAGGCCGGTGCCGACCAGGACCGAACCGGACACGACGTCGGCCAGGTGCTCGTCCACGATCCGGGTCATCGCGTCCAGCACGGGGTGCCCGTCGTGCTTGCCGGGGGCGACGACGTACGCGATGTCCGCCGCCGGGGCCATCGCGTGCGCGGCCTCGATGTCCATGGTGAACTCACCGCCCGCGGGGCTGGTCCCCGCGTTTTCCGGGACGTACGTGGTGAACTGGCCCGGCGCGAACGGCGGTTCACCGTGCTCGGCGGAGAACCGGTCCGCGTCGGCCGGCGCGTTCGTCTCGTCGTCGAGGCCGATGATCCCGACGGTCACCCCCTTGCCGTCCAGGCCGGTTCCGGTGACCCCGTAGGCATCCCGCACCGCCTGTGGGGTGTAACGGGTTGGCCGGCGGATTCTTTGTGGCGCTTGCCTTCGCGACGTTCTTGGCCGCGGGCGGCTTCGCGGCTTTCGCCGGGAGGTTGTCCAGGCCATTCACCGTGAGGATGTTCGGCGCCACCGCAGCCGGGGCCGTGACCGCGGTGGTCGGGGCGTGATAGGTCGACGTGCCGGAGCGGTAATTCTCGAGCTGGGTGCCGAACGCCGTGGCGGCCTGGGCCGCGGTCGGGCCGAAGCGGGCCCGTTCCTGGGCCGGGGTGAGGTAATGGCCGTAATCCGGGCCGCCGGGATCGGACACCGACCGGGCATACGCGGGCTCGGCCGGGTCGGTCGGCCCGGCGTCGACCGCGCTGGCCGGCCGGTAGTCCATGGTCGGGACGGCCACCCGATCTCATGCGCTGGAGCCTAGGAAGAATGTTTCAGGAACCTGTCAGCGAACCAGCACCAGATAGCCGAGCCCGAGCACGCCCCGGTAGACGGACACGTACTCCCGCTCGCGTTGGTCGAGCCACTCGCGCGTCTCGGCGGCCCGGGGGTCTTCGGGGTGACTCAGCAGCCACTCGAGCCGGCCGGACCAGGAGGTCGACTCGAAGTCGTCCCACTCGCGCTGGTCGGCCGTGCTGAGGTGCCGCACGCGCCACCCGGTTTCGCGACAGGCTTCGAGCAGTCCGGGCAGCGTGAGGATGTCGTCGCCGAGGATTTCCCGCGCGGCTTCGGTGGGTTCGGCGGCCCAGTAGCCGTCGCCGAAGAGCAGCCGGTCGGTGGTCGCCGCGAGGGCTTCGAGGGCGGGCTTGGTCCCGCCGAACGCGTGCGAGGCGCCGATGCACATGGCCCGCTCGGCCTTCCCGCGCCACTCGGCAGCGGCCTGCTCCACGAACTCGACCTCGGCACCCCGCTCGGTCGCCGCCCTCCGCCCCCGGTCGAGCGCGACCTCGTCGACGTCGACGCCGATCCCCCGCGCCGCCGTGCCGTCGACCGCGCGGATCAGCAGCTCGCCCCACCCACAGCCGAGGTCCACGATGGTCCCCTCGCGGACGTCGAGTCTGCGCAACAGCAAGTCCGCGTGCTGCTCGTCCAGCGGGGTGTTCCAGCGCATGTTCGCCCGCCGCGCGAGCGCATAGTCGTCGACCACGTGCGCAGCATGGCAAGTCCACGCGCTCGCGTCGCGCGAATTAGCCGAGGAATCGTCCAACCGCGACGAAGGCGGCGAGCAGCAGCAGAAACACGTTGGCCGGCAAGGGTTGGCGCTCGTTGCGGGCCAGGTGCACGCGGAGTGCGCAGATCTGCACGACACCCAGGCCGACGGCGGCGATCGGGGTCAGGACCGCCGCGATTCCGGTCAGCCAGGGCAGGATCACGCCGAGCGCGCCGAGGAGCTCCACCAGCCCGACCGCCTTCACCCCGGCGTCCGACGTGTCCTTCATCCAGTCCAGGCGACCCGTGGCGATCAGCCGTTCGCGGGACCGCGCAACCTTGAGCCCGCCCGCCGCGAGGTACACCAGTGCGAGCAGGCCCTGGCCGATCCACAATGCGATATTCACCGTATTCCCCAATCCTTACCCCTTGTGCGTAGCCTGATGATCTGTGCGCACGGGGGCGGCCACAAAAGGCACAGCGATGTATGCGTCCAGGAAAGGAGCTTCAGATATGACGGAGGTCACATCGAAGGGCTCGCCGCGGATCCGTGAGGGTGGCGCGGTCCGCGAGGTGCTGGACCGGATCGGCGACAAATGGAGCCTGCTGGTGGTCGGCACCCTGCGGGCCGGGCCGCTGCGGTTCGGCGCGCTGGAGGCAGGCATCGCCGGCATCTCGCAGCGGATGCTCACGCTGACGGTCAAACACCTGGTCGAGGACGGCCTGATCACGCGCACCGCCTACGCCGAAGTGCCGCCGCGGGTCGAGTACGAGCTGACCGAGCTGGGCCGGAGCCTGGTGCCGCTGGTGATGGCGCTCGCCGAGTGGGCGATGGCCAACCACGAGCAGATCAACGCGAACCGGTCTCGTGCCGTCGAAGCCACACCCGGTCCGCCACGAACGCCGTAGCCGGGATCACCGCCAGTGCCGTGGCGAAGCCGCCGATCGTGTCCGTCGGGTAGTGGGCGCCGAGGCCGACTTCCGCCCACGCCATCAGGAATCCGCAGACCAGGGCGAGTCCCAGCATCAGCGCCACGGCAGGAGCGCGGCCCAGGCGAAAGCGGTCCACCAGCACGAACGCGGCGATCAGGGCCAACGCCGTGGCGAACGCCGTGTGCCCGCTCGGGTAGGACAGGAAGCTGCCGTGGATCGTCCGGCCGGTCACCGGTTTCGAGATCGACGTCAGCGCCACCGTGATCCCGCAGCCCACGAGGGTGAGCACGGCCGTCCGAGTGCGGCCCGCCAGCAGCGAGCCGCCGACGAACAGCACCATCAAGATCGCCGAACCCACCGGTTCGCCGCAGAAGTCGATCGCGTTGGCGAAGTACCACCACGGGTCGGGCAGGCCGTCCGGGCCCGGCAGCAGACCCGCGTCGAACGTGCTCGGGGCCGAATGGCCCGCGAACAGCAGGCCGAGCACCACCAGCGTCACGAGCCCCAGGCCGGCGAGCGCGAGCGAGGGCGCGCGCACCGAAGCGGGCAACGCCGGGCGGACCGCAGTTCTCATCGAGCCGAACCGTACGCCGTGATCGCCGCCTCGTAGCCCTCGATCAGCCGGCGCAGGCCGGTTTCCGGGGTGAACTCCAGTTCGTACCGTTCCCGCGCGGCCGCCCCCATCTTGCGGTTGCGCTCCGGATCCATGACGGCGTCGCGCAGCGCGTCGGCCAGCGCAGGCGCCGAGCCGGGCGTGTGCAGCAGGCCCGTGACGCCGTCGGAGATCAGCTCCTCGAACGCGCCGTGCGCGGGTGCGACCGTCGGCACGCCGGCGGCCATCGCCTCCACCACCACCAAGCCGAACGCCTCCAGCCAAGCCGACGGCGCGACCATCACCACCGCCCTCGCGGCCAGGTCACGGCACTCCTCGGCATTCTGGAGCCCGACGTACGACACGTCGTCGCGCGGCGAGGCCCAAGCGGCCACCTCGTCCGCCAGCGGGCCGGTGCCGGCGATCACCAGCGGCAGGCCGAGTGAGCCACCGAGCCGGTGCCACGCCGCCATCAGCAGGGGCACGCCCTTCTCCTCGGTCAGCCGGCCGAGGAACAGCACGTGCTCGCCGGCGCCGGTCCGGCGCACGCCGGGGTCGGTGACGAAGTTGTGCTTCACGGTCAGGCGGTCCGACGGCAGTCCCGCGTCCACGAGCAGCCACCGTTGGGCGTCGGAGATGCAGAAGAACCGCGTGACCCCGGTGCGCCAGCGGTGCCGGTTCGCGACGAGGTTGACGGCCATCGGCAGCGTCGCGACGGCGGACCCGCGGTAGCACCCGTTCCGCACCGCGGGCACCGGCGCGCCGCCGACGCAGTCCGTGCACACGTGACCGTCGCGGTACAGCGTGCCGGGCGGGCAGACCAGGCCGTAGTTGTGCAGCGTCGCCACCACCGGCACCCGCGCGTCCGCGCACGCCGCCAGCACCGAGGGCGAAAGCAGCGGGAACGTGTTGTGGACGTGCACCACATCCGGCCGCTCCACCCGCAGCCGGGTGGCCAGCTCGGCCCGCGCGGCGCGGTTCCACGGCACCTGCAACGGCACCAAAGCCTTGCGCGGCAACGACATCGACGCGATGTCGTCGCTCTGCCGCTCGAACCGGCCGACCTGCACGCCGCCGTCGTGCAGCAGCTTCACCTCGGCGTCGACGACGTTGTTCTCCCCGCTCGGCTGCTCGGAGCGGTAGCGGTTGTGGACGACGAGCACCCTCATGCGGGCCGGCCTTTCGGGATGAAGTCGTCCTCGCGCAGGCGCCCGCCGCCCTGCGCGAGCAGCGTCGCGGCCAGCGCCAGGTGCAGCAGGTACGGCGAAGCGTCGCCGAGCCCGGCTTCGGTGTAGGACGCGGAGACGCAGTAGGTGATCAGGAAGATCGCGCAGGCGCGGGCCAGCGACGGCGGCCGCAGCACCGCCACCGCGATCAGCACCAGCAGGAACGACGCGACGATGGCAATCCCCACGAAGCCCTGCTCGTGGTAGACGGCGAGCCAGCTGTTGTCGATCGGGAGCCCGTCGTAGGACTTGTCGGTGAGCCCCACGCCGAAGATGTACTCGTTGATCGTGCGCGGGGCCGAAAGCAGCGCGTCCCACACCTTCGCGCGGCCGGTGAGGCTGGAGAAGTTCTCCTCGCTCTGCCCGCGCAGGAACCACGCCTGCAGCAGCCCGCCGAGCACCACGGCCGAGAACCCGCCGAGCACCACCACCGCGGCGAACACCTTGCGCGCGCGGGCGCTGGTCAGCGCCAGCGAAAGCAGCGCGACGACCAGGCCGGCGACCAGCCCGAGCGTCGCGGTGCGGGTGTGCGACAACAGGAGCAGCGCGAGCGAGGGCACGATCACCGCCAGCGCCGGCTTGTACCCCAGCCGCTTGCCGAGCCACAGCAGCGCCGCGAGGCCCGCGATCACGGCCGCGTACTGCCCGACCTGCGGCGGGGTCAGCGGCCACACCGCGCCCGCGAGCCGCCCGCCGTACGTCCCGGGCATCGCCTTGCCGGGCGACACGGCCAGCCCGATCACGACCGAGACGAGCACCGCCCCGAACATCCGGATGTGGTGGCGCACAAAGGTGAACGACCCGTTCCACCACGGCGTGAGCAGCCACAGCGTCACCACGAAGACCGCGAACCGGAAGCACCGGAACAACGCCCCGAGCCCGCTTTCCAGGTCGAGGCTGGCCACGATGCTCGTGACGAGCAGCAGGCTCAGCAGCATCAGGTACGCGCTCGGCCGCACCTTCACCCGCGGGTTGAGCACCAGCGCCAGCGCGAACGCCGACATCAGCGCGCCCATGGTGACGATCTGGATCACCGAGCGCGGCAGCGGGATCACCGTCTGGGCTCCGGTGGAGCCCAGCGTGTTGAGGATCAGCAGCGCCCACGACGCGCCGACGAGCTTCGGCGTCGGCTCACCCGTCTCCACGGGCGTCGGCTGCCGGATGTTGTTCAGCAGCGCCAATTCAGCCACCTCCGCCGCGTTGATAAGTGGTGCGGGCGTCCTGGTCGTACGGCGCGCCCTCCCACTCGCCGATGCCCAGGATGTGGCTCTGGTCGCCCGCGATGAACGTCCACGGCCCGGTGTAGGCGTTGTCGTGCCAGGTGTTGCCCTGGCTCTGGGTGATCGCGGTCTGCACCACGTCGCCCATGTACGGGGACCAGTCCGGGTAGGTGCCGAAGTTCGACAGCAGCCCCATCCGCGCGCAGGTCTCCTGGCAGCCGACCACCGCCGGGTCGAGCACGAACCGGTTGTTGTGCACGTCCACGCGCTGGGTCTTCCAGCGGCAGTCGTCGTACAGCGGCTTCTGTGCGATCGCCGGCGCTGCGCACTTCGCCGTGTCCGGCACGAGCCTGGTGCAGACGCCGCTGGAGGTGTTGGCCGGGCTGTTGCAGAAGCGGTCCGCGTTCTCCCACAGCGTGATGCCGTTCCAGTTGTTCTCCAGCACGTTGCCGTAGACCTCCAGCTTCGAGGTCCGCGCCTGCACCCGCGGCTCGCCGCCGGACTCGGACAGGTAGATCGTCGCCACCGGGAAGGTGTCGCCGCGGTCGGTGTAGGCGCGGCCGTCGACGAGGTTGTTGCGGCGCAGCGTGTTGTTCCGGATCACGGCGTTGTAGCTGGTCTCGTACGTGATCGCGGAGCTGTCGTTGTCCTCGATCAGGTTGCCCTCGATCAGGAAGTCGTTGTCGTTCGTGTCGGCCCACAGCCCGGTGCCGCGGTTGTCGTGCACCCAGTTGCCGACGACGTCCGCGCCGTTCACGGCCCAGAACTTGATCCCGCCGGTGCAGCCGCAGCCGTCGACCTTCTTCTCCCAGTCGCCGGTGTTGTTGCCGGTGATCTCGTTGCCGCGCACCACCAGCCCGGTGATGTCGCCGTCGCCGGAGAACGCGTTCATGCCGTACTGCCCGTTGCGCCGCAGGCAGTTGTCCAGCACCTGCTGCTTCGCGCCGGCCATCAGCCCGGCGCCGTCGTTGTCCTGGACGGTGGTGTGCTGGATCAGCCAGCCGTCACCGGAGTCGTGGTTGACCACGCCTTCGTCGCGGGGCGCGGTGAATCCCTGCACGGTCAGCGACTGGATCTTGACGTTCTTCGCGTGCCCGGTGAACGCGTACTGGTTGACCCGGCGCCCGTCGAGCACGGCGCCGGGCGCGCCGACGTAGGTGTCACCGTCCTTGGGCTGCACCTGGTCGAACCGGTCGTCGCCGAGGTGGTGGGCGCCGGGCTCGAGCCAGAACGTGGTGCCAGGCGGGGAGTCCTTGGTCTTCGTCGCGAGGTCGTCGGGCACCGCCGGGTCCACGGTCACCGCGCCCGCCGGGGCAGTGGCGGGACCGGGCGGCAGCTTGTCGCACACCGCGGCGACGGGCCCGTCCGGCGCCGCCGAGGTCGCGGCGACCTGGCTCGACGCCGGGTCTTCGTCGGGCGCGCCGGAGCACCCGGCCAGGACCAGCGGGCACAGCGCACCCAGGAGCAGAGCCAGCCTGCTGGTCAGTCGCACGTCGTTCCTCTCGGCGAATCGGTCAGGTGAAGCGGAGCACGGTGGTCAGCGGTTCGGTGACAAAGCCGTTGCCCACCAAGGTGGTCGCCGGTTCGCGGCGGCCGAAGCCGGCCGAGTACCAGCCGAGCGGCGGGTTCGTCTCGCCGCGGTGCGCGGTCCAAGCGAGCGCGCCGGGAAGTTCCAGCCTCGCCGTGTGGCCCGGCCAGGCCAGCTTCGCGACGGCGCCGTCCAGGGTCACCTCGACGAGCGGCCCGAGGTGGAAGGCGAGCCGCGCGGGCACCGGCGTCCCTTCCACCTCGTCAACCACGGTCAGCGTGCGGTCGGCCAGTTCGACGCAACGGCGGTGCACGGCCGGGGCGTAGCCGTCGTGTTCCGCGCGCCAGCGCACCGGCCCGACGGCCAGCGTCCGCGTGCTCGCGTGGCGCGTCCAGAGGAACGGCCCGCCGGAGGCCGACTGGTCCGTGCCGCCGAGTTCCAGCGTGTTGTGGCCCAGCGTGGAGCGGAAGTACGAGCGCCATTCCGGCTCGCCGTGGTAGCAGTACGTGCCGGGGTCGGCGAGGATGTCGACGCCGTCGTGGCGGACCTCCAGCGAAAGCGCGTCCGCGTGGGCGTGGGCGGCGATGGCGAGGAAGCCGTGCGGCCCGCCGTCACAGCGGCACCAGATCTCCCCCGGCGCACCGGCCGGCGTGCGCAGGATGGTCATCCCCGCGTCGAACAGGTCGTCGGGTCGGCGCGGCGGCCGCGTCCCCTCCAGCGCGGGCACCTTGGCCAGCGTGGAGAACAACGCGGTCCGCACGTCGCCGCCCGGCACCTCCGGCCACCACTCGCGGCGGCCGAAGAGCGCGTCACCCGTCGCGAGCAGCGAGGCCCAGCGGCTCACGCCGGCGCCGTCGACGACCAGCCCGTAACCGTCGTCGGCGTCGCCCTGCCGCGGCGGCCGCAGTTTGGCGTCCACAATGGACGCCAGCGCGTCGCACATCCGGCGCAGCACCAGCCAGGTCGACTCGGGCACCACTGAATCGAACGCAGTGGCGCTGGTCTCCAGTACCGCCGTGAGGGCCAGCTCCAGCACCAGCCCGTGGTACTCGGTGGCCAGCTCGCGGTTGAGCCCGGAGGCAAACGTGTTGGCCTGCAGCTGCGTGTCCAGCGACCGCACCGCCGCTTCACGCCAGCCGGCTGACTCCGGGAACCAGTCGAACGCGCAGGCGGCCGCGAGCTGCCCGGCGTCCTCAGCGATCACGTGGTTGTTGGCCGAGGAGCCGCGGCTTCCGAAGGCGGCCAGCCAGCGCTGGTGGTGCCAGATCTGGTGCAGCGCCTCGGGATTGTCCTCGAACAGGCCGGGCGCGCCGGCCCAGCCGTCGAGCAGACGCCGCACCCACACCCAGGACAGCAGCCGGATGCCCAGCTCGATCCCGCTCAGCCAGTGCACCCCGCGCATCGGCGGGTTCGCCACCCACCAGGACTTCAGGTGGTCGGCCACGCGGTGGGCGTACCGGTCTTCGCCGGTCAGCGCGTACGCCGCGGCCAGCACGGTGAGGTGCTGGTGGCGCGAGGGCTCCCAGATCTGCTTGATGTCGCCGACCGTTTCCTCGCTGCGGTAGGAGATGTCGAACGAGTAGGCGTCGCCCGGCGCGCGCCGGCCAGTCTTCGGGTCGAAGGCCCAGTCGGGCGTGATGAGGTCAGTTCGCTCGACGCCGAAGTACTCGGCGTGCCCGTCCATCAGCCGCTCGGCCGTGGCCAGCAGCTCGCCGCGGGCGCCTTCGGATACTCCCGTGACCGGGCCGGACGGGGGAAAAGTGCGATGGGGCAGCCAGCTCGCCTTCTGCCGGGCGACGCCGCGCCACTGTTGCTTGCGCAGCGCCTCGGTGGCCCGGCCGGCGATCTCGGCCGGCCCCATCGCCGAAAGTCTTCGCAGGTACCAGGCGGGATCCATCACCCGAGCACCGCCGAAGGCTCCAGCCGCACCGGCGCGCCGGTTTCCAGGCTGCGGTTCACCGCGAGCGTCGCCAGCGTGGTCGCCACCAGCGAGCTGACGCTGATCGGCATCGCGACGCCGGTGGTCAGCGCCGTCACGAAGGCTTCGACCTCGGCGCGCTGCCCCTTGTCGCGGCCCTTCGGGATGCGGGAGCTGGACCAGCGTTTCCGGCCGTAGACCGACGCCCGGGTGAAGTCGTCGAACTTCAGCACCCGGCCGTCGGCCAGCACGTCCAGCGTCTCCTTCGGGAACGCGGTGGAGCCGCTGGTGACGTAGCTGATCGCGGCGGTCGAGCCGTCGGCGTACCGCAGGAGGACCTGGAGGTCGTGGTTGCCCGGGGTGGCGGTGGCGTAGACCGAAACCGGGTCGCTGCCGAGGAACCAGCTGACGGTGTCGATGAAGTGCCCGCCCTCGCCCGCGAACCGGGTGCCCTCGGCGTCGGCCTGGTTGTACCAGCTGCCGGAGTCGAGCCGGCCCGCGTTCACCAGGTAGCGCACCGAAGCCGGGCCGACGCGCGGGCCGAACTGGAGCCGCGCCTCGTGCAGCAGTGGCGCGAACCGACGGTTGAAGCCGACCTGCAGCCGGTCGTTGCCCGATTCCCCGATCGCCTCGACGATCCCGCGAAGCTCCTTTTCGGACAGTGCCAGCGGCTTCTCCACGAACACGGCCTTGCCCGCGAGCAGCGCGCGCCGGGTGAGCTCGGCGTGCGAGCTGTGCCGGGTCACGATGAACAGCGTGTCGACCGCGTCGTTCGCGAGCAGCTGGTCGAGGTCGGTGCTCGCGCGGGCGAAGCCGAACTTGCGCTTGGCGTTCGCGCCGGACAGCGCCGAAGTGGTGACCACCTCGGCCAGGCTGACGCGGTCCTGCTCGACCAGATGCGGCAGCAGCATCGAAGACGCGTAGTTCCCGGCGCCCACGAACCCGACCCGCAGCCCGCCGCGCGGGGTGGCCCGGGTGGCCGAACCCGCGGGCAGGGCGACCGACGAGACCACCGTTTCGGCTTCGGCCGGCTCGGCGTCCGGGTAGCGGAACAGCACCGCGACGGCCTTCAACTCACCGTCGTTGAGGGATTTGTAGGTCTGGACCGCCGAGGAGAAGTCCGCGACGTGCGTGATCAGCGGCTCGACGTCCAGCTTCTCGCGCGCCGCCAGGTCGAGGAAGCACTCGATGTTGCGCCGCTCGGTCCAGCGCACGTAGCCGATCGGGTAATCGCGGCCCTCCAGCTCGTACGACGGGTCGTAGCGGCCGGGCCCGTACGAGCGCGAGAACCGGACGTCCAGCTCCTTCTCGTAGTACGCGTTCCACGGCAGGTTCAGCGAGATCTTGCCGATGTCGACCACCCGCCCGCGGTCGCGCGCGAGCTTCGCGGCCAGCTCCACCGGGTCGTTCGTGCTGCCGCCCGCGGCGAGGTAGACCTGGTCGGCACCGTGGCCGCCGGACAGCTCGGCCACCGCGTTGTCGATCTGGCCGGAACCCGGGTGCCCGCAGGCCAGCGCGCCCAGCCCCTCGGCCAGCTCGCAGCGGGACGGGTCCGGGTCGACGCCGACCACCCGCGCGCCCGACGCCACCAGCAGCTGCACCACGAGCTGCCCGATCAGGCCGAGCCCGATCACCAGCGCGAGGTCGCCGAGCTGCGGCTCACCGCGGCGGACGCCCTGCATCGCGATCGAGCCGACGGTGCCGAACGCCGCGTGCCGCGCGGAAAGCCCGGCCGGCACCTTCGCGTACAGGTTCTTCGGCACCCAGTTCAGCTCGGCGTGCAGCGCGTGCTCATTGCCGGCGCACGCGACGAGGTCGCCGACCGAGACGTCGTCGATCCCCGCGCCGACCTCCTCGACCACGCCGCACAACGAGTAGCCGAGCGGGGTGTACGAGTCGAGCTTGTTGGTCACCTTGCGGTAGGTCGCGGGCAAGCCGTTGGTCGCGACGCTCTGCATCACCTTCGCCACCTGGTCCGGCCGCGAGCGCGCCTTGCCCAGCATCGACATGCTCGCCTCGGACACCTTCATCATCTCGGTGCCGGTGGAGATCAGCGAGTACGTCGTGCGCACGAGCACGCCGCCCGGCTTGCACGCGGGCACCGGGACGTCGAGAAGCGCCAGCTCCCCGCTCTTGTAGTTCTGCACTACCTGCTTCACAACGCTCCTAGCTGCTCGACGCCGCGGCGGCCTGGGCGCCGCGGTACCAGTACTCGAGGGTCAAGATGTGCCAGAGGTGCTTGGCGCGGTCCTGCTGCCCGGCGGCGTCCTCGGCCACGAGCTTCCGCAGTGCGTCTCGGCGCAGGAACCCGGATTCGACGAGCACGCCTTCGTTCACGACTTCCCGCACCAGCGGCGCGAGGTCACGGCTCATCCAGGCCCGCAGCGGAGCGCTGAACAGGCCCTTCGGCCGGTAGACGATCTCCTTCGGCAGGATCGCCAGCGCGGCCTCCTTGAGCGCCGCCTTGCCCTGGCGTCCGACGATCTTCTTGTTGCCCGGCACGCGAAACGCGGCCTTGACCACCTCGACGTCGACGAACGGCGTGCGCACCTCGGTGGACGCGGCCATCGTCGAACGGTCGGTGTAGGCGAGATTCAGGCCGGGCAGGAACATCCGGGAATCGGCGAGGCACATGCGGTTGACGTAGTCGGTCAGCGCGTTGTCGTTATAGGTGTCCGCGTGCTCGGTGAGCACGTCGTCCACCTCGGCGGCCAGGTCCGGGTTCACCAGGTCGAGCAGCTCGCCCCGGTCGTACATGGTGTAGCTGCGCCGGAACGCCGTCTCCTCCGGCAGTTCCGCGAACGACAGGAACCGCTTGGCGAACCGCACCGTGCGATAGCCGCGGCTGGCGGACGCGACCGGCAGCCGGTCCACCACGGCGCCGATCGGCCGGCGCACCGGGCCCGGCACCCGCTGGTACCGCAGGGCCAGCTGGTTGGCGAAGTGCTTGCGGTACCCGGCGAACAGCTCGTCGGCGCCCATGCCCGAGAGCAGCACCTTGACGCCGGCCTCGCGCGCGGCCGAGCAGATCAGGAACGAGTTGATCGCCGCGGGGTCGCCGATCGGCTCGTCGAGGTGGTAGGTCATCCGCGGCAGCAGGTCGAGCACCTGCGGCGCGATCTCGATCTCGTGCAGGTCCACCCCGAACCGCTTCGCGACGATGCGCGCGTACTTCAGGTCGTCCGGCATCGCCTCGAACTTGGCGTCCTCGGCGCGGAAACCGATGGTGTAGGCGGAAATCCCCGGCGTCTGGCGGGCGGCGAGCGCGGTCAGGTAGCTGGAGTCGAGGCCGCCGGAGAGGAAGGTGGCCACCGGCACGTCCGACAGCAGGTGCTTGCTGGTGGAGTCCGCGATCACGGCGTGCAGGTCGACGTCTCCGGTGTACGCGGCGCCTTCTTCGGCCACCTGGCGCAGCGACCAGTACGAGCCGCGCTCGCACGTGCCGTCCGGCCGGAACCGCGCCCACGTGCCCGGTTGCAGCTTCTCGGCTTCGCGATAGGCGCATCGGCTGTCCGGCACCCAGTAGTAGAGCAGCGACGCGATGAGAGCGGCCTCGTCCAGCCGAAGCTCGCCGCCCAGCTCGCCGGCGAGCGCCTTCAGTTCCGAGGAAAAAACGACGCCACCGCCGCGCCGGACGAAGAACAGCGGTTTGATGCCCAGCTGGTCGCGCACCAGCACCAGCTCGCCGGTGCGCTCGTCGAAGACGCCGAACGCGAACATGCCGCGCAGCCGCGGCAGGCAGTCCGTGCCCCACTCGCGCCAGGCGCGCAGCAGCACCTCCGTGTCGGACGTGCCGCGGAACTTCACGCCCTTCGCTTCCAGCTCCACGCGCAGCTCGGGCGCGTTGTACAGCTCGCCGTTGTAGGTCAGGGCCAGGCCTTCGGCCACCATCGGCTGCGCGCCCGTCTCGGACAGGTCGATGATCGACAGCCGTCGGTGTCCTAAGTGGACTTCACCGGTCCCGGCGCGGTGGTCGTAGCGGCCCGAGCCGTCCGGCCCGCGGTGCGTGAGGCACTTGGTGAGCCGGTCGGTCAGCGGGCCGCCGTCCGGCCAGTGGTAAGCGCCTGCGATGCCGCACATCGGCGTTCGCCTCTCCTCGGGAGCAGATCAGGGCTGGTGGCCGTTGCCGACGGTGGTGCTCGATGGCGGGACGATCGGGTGGAACCGGCGGGTCGGCGCGTCGAACGAGTCGGTCTCGCGCCGGATCACGACGGTGCGCTCGCCCGGCGGCTCCATCGGCCAGTCGACCGGCCGCTCCGGCTCCTGCTCGACGAACTTGCGCGGCCCGGTCCCGGCCGGGATCCGCTCCGCCATCCCCTCGACCTCGACCCGCTCGGCCGTGGCGTGCACGGCCGGCTCCGCGGCGTCCTGGCCGACCTGCTTGGCGACGACGGCCGACGCCCGGCCCCGCAACGCCGTGTGCAGGCCGTCCCAGAGCGTGCCGTCGGTGTGGTCCTTCGGGTCCGGGTCGACGAGCACCACGCCGGCGATCGGGATCCGGCAGTCGGCGAGCTGGCGCGCGACCGTGTGCAGCCACAACGTGTTCGCGTGCCCGGAGCGGACGACGAGCACCGCCTCCGTGCCCAGGTATTCGAGGTCCGTCCACGCGGTGCCCGGCGCGACCGTGCCGACGCCGATCCGCCGTGACGCCGCGTCGATGGCCGCGTCACCCGGCTCGAGCACGTGCACGTCACCCTCCACCGGCAGCTTGCCGACGTCACGGTGCGGCAGGTCGTCGACGACCACCACCGGGCCGTCCTCGGCCAGCTCCTTCGCCAGGTTCAGGGCCAGCTCCGCGGCGACGCCGGGCGCGCCCAGCTCCAGCACCGCGAGCGGCCCCCGTTCCGACCGGGTGGCGCGGGCGAGCGTGACCGCCACGCGTTTGCGCTCCGCCACCGCCGAACCGCGGGACCAGAGCCGGGACGGGCCGGGCAGTTTCGAGCGCAGCTGGGCGATCACCGAGGCGCCGAGGTGCTCCGCGATCTCCCGGCGCAGCACCGGCCGGTCGCGCACCAGCGCCGTCACCGCGGCGAAGCCGAGGCCCAGCGCCAGCCCCAGCGCGAGGCCGATGCCGCCGTCGGTGGCGCCCGTCTTCAGCAGTGACGCCGGGAGCACGGCCGGCGCGTCCACGATCTGGGTTCCCGCGGCGACCTGCGGCGTGCCGATGCCCGCCTGCTGTGCCTGGTTCTGCAGGTCCGCGACCTTCGACACCAGGTCGGCCCGCTGCGTGTAGAGCTGTTCGAGCGTGCCCGCGTTCGCCTTGCTGCCCTTGGCGGTCTCGGTCGCGACCTGCCCGTCGATGTCCGCCAGCTGCTGCTGGGCCTGCGCGCGCTGATCGAGCAGCGCCTTGGCCTGCGCGGTCGCGGCGGCCTGGTTGCGCTGCACGTGGTCGGCGATGAACACGTCGGCGAGCGCCTGCGCCTTGGCCAGTGCGTCGGCATTCGTCTTGGCCTTGACCGAAACCTGCATGACGTTGTTGGTCAGCCCGAGGCCGGTGTACTCCTTGAGGAAGTCCTCCGGCGCCTCCGTGCTGCGGAGCTTCTTCAACGCCGCGGACGCGATCTTCCCGGTTTGCAGCACCGCGACGTCGGTGCGCATCAGCGTGCCGCTGTCGGTGGGCGAGTCGTCCGGGTGGACCACGATGATCTTGGTGACGGCGGTCGGCGCCGCGGGCAGCACGATCGCCGATGCCCCGCCGATCACCAGCCCGGCCAGCGCGAAGCCGAGCCACAGCCGGCGACGGCGGCGCAGGGCCACGACCAGGCGGTGCAGGTCGACCAGCGGCGGGGAGGAACTCTGCGGACTCGTCACGCCGAACCAACCATCAGGTCACGGTCCGCCTGGACCTCGGGTGGACCCGCGTCGGCGGGTTCGTCACGCGGCTTGCCCTTCAGCCGGACAGCGCGGGTGAGCACGGCGCCCAGCACCTCGTGCCCGGCGTCGGCGCAGGCCTCCGCGATCGCGACCAGCTCCCACGGGCTGCGCGAGCCGAGCGAGAGCACCACGAGCACGCCGGTGCTGCCGTCCGGCACAACCGGTTGCGCCGCAGTCACTTCGGCGAAGGTCAGCTCGACGCGTGGCCGCGCGGCATCGGCGAGGGCCGTGAACCGGGCAACGGCCTGCTTCGCCGCGGCGTCGCCCTCAGCCACCAGCACGAGCAGCCGCCGGACCCCTTTTTCGGCCGTCAGCCGGGCGAGCACCCGCTGGTAACGCCGGTCGCGGCTGGCCCGGTCGGCCGAAGCCGGCACCTGGGGCAGGTGCCACGGCCGGTCGCTGCCGGTGAACCGGCGCAGCCGCGCCCGGAGGCCGGCCGGCTTCACGCGCTCGGCGGGCTCGGGCACGTCGACGGCGGCCAGCACGGGCGCGCCGAGCGCCGAGCCGATCTCCTCTTCGCTGCGCAGCCGACGATCGGTGCGCGCGCCGAACAGGTGGCTGAGCAGCCCGATGAGGAAGAAAAGCACCGCACCGCCCGCGATCAGCTGCGGTTGAGTGGGCACGGCGGCCGACGTCGGCCGTTCGGCCGGGCCCATCACGACCATGTTGCCGGAGCCGGTGGCCGCGTCGGCCGCGTTGAGGTTGTTCATCGCCTGCTCCAGCGAGGTGCGCAGGCCCTGCAGCTCGGTCCGCACCTGCACGGCCTCGACGGTCTGGCCGTCCTGCACCGAGCGCGACAGGTCGAGGATCCGCTGATTGGTCTGGGTCACCTGCTGGCGCAGGGATTCACGCTGCTGCTGCGCCAGCTGGGCCGCGCTGTCCGCCGAATTGCTGAGCAGCTGCGTGGAGTACTTGACGAACTCCTTCGCCACCTCGTCCGCCAGCTGCTGCGCGGCCACCGGGCTGTCGCCCTTGGCCGTGATCGTCACGACGTTGCCCTGCGCCACCGAAGCGGTCACCGACTTCTGCAGGTCCGTGCCGCTGACCCGCAGGCCGAGGGTGGCCGACGCCCGGTCCAGCACCACGGAGCTGGTGGCGACCTGCGCCTGGGTGAGCAGCTCGTCCGCCTGACGCGGGCCCTGAAGCAGCACACTCGCCGACGTCTCGTAACCCGGCGAGAACACCACCGAAGCGCCGGCGCCGACTCCCGCGCCGACCACCGCCAGGAGCAGCAACGCCCGCCAGCGCCGCCGAAGGAGCACCCCCACTGTGGAAAGCCGAACCGTGTCGTCGCTCAAAGCGGGGTCCCTTCCCACATCTGCAAGTCACTGGTGCCGGTCATAAACCCCGTCGTCAGGCCGCGGGCGTTGGTTACAAGGACCCGCGAGGCTTGTTCAAACCGCGATCAAGGCCGAACGGCCCGCTCGTACGCGGCCAGCAGCGCCTTCTGCGAATTGCCCCACGCCAACGGCCCGCTGACCCGTTCCTGGCCGAGCTTGCCCATCCGGGCCCGCTCCTCCGGGGCGTCGAGCAGCACGCCGACCAGCCGGGCGAACTCGGCGACGTCATTGGGCGGCGCGTAGAGCGCGGCCTCGCCCGCCGAAACCCGGGCCTCCCGCAGCTCGAACGAGACGATGGGCTTGCTCATCGCCATGTACTCCATGATCTTGTTCATGGTCGACACGTCGTTGAGCGGGTTGAGCGGGTCGGGCGAAAGGCACACGTCGGCCGCGGACAGGTAACGCAGCAGGTCGGCGTCGGAGACGCGGCCGGTGAACTCGACCTGATCGTCGAGGCCCAGCTGTTTCGACAGCGCCACCATCTCGTCGAAGGTGTCGCCGGCGCCGACGAAGACGGCGTGCCAGTCGTCGCGGCCCACCTCGTCGCGCAACGAAACCAGCGCGCGCAACGCGTAGTCGACACCGTCCTGCGGGCCCATCACGCCGAGGTAGCAGAGCAGATGTGGCTTGCCCCGCTTGAGTTCCGGCTCGACCGGCACCTCGTGGAACCGCTCGACCACGGGCGCGCTGCGGACCACGAACACGTCCTCGGGCCGCTTGCCGCCGCGGATGAGCGCGACCTGGCGGTAGCTCTCGTTGGTGGCGATCACGACGTCGGCGGCCCGATAGGTGGACCGCTCCAGCGCGCAGACGCCGCGGTAGAGCACGTCCTGCCCGCGGTCGAACCGCGAGAGGTACAGCTCCGGCACGAGGTCGTGCTGGTCGAAGACGAACTTCGCGCCCTGGCGCTTGAGCATCCGGGCGACCAGGAACAGCAGGTCCGGCGGGTTGCAGGCGTGCACGACGTCGACCGGGCCGATCCGGCGCGCGAGCCGGAAGGTGTGCCACAGCGCGGTGCCGTACTCCCGCAGGTACCCGGCCGGGCCGCCGGTGGCCGCCGTGAGCGGGTAACGGTGGAGGTGGACCCCGTCGAGCACGGCCTCGGACTCGGTGTCGCGTTTGGTGCCCCGCGGGCAGATCACGTGCACCTCCCAGCCGGCGTCGCGCAGCGTCGTGCATTCCTGCCACACGCGGCGGTCGAAGGGGACCGAGAGGTTCTCGACCAGGATCAGCGCTCTTCTCTTGTCACCAGGCAAGGCCGACGTATCCCTCTTCGGCCCGGCGCGCCTCGGCGTCGGGGATACGGACCAGGTCGACGAGCGTCTGCCCGCCGCCGTGCGGGAGCGCGGCCAGCACCGCGGGATCGGCCGTGCCGATCAGGCAGACGTCGGCGTGCTCCAGCACCTCCTCGACGGACCGGGCGAGCAGCTGCCCGAGATGCGGCAGCCGGCCTTCGATGTACTCGCGGTTCGCGCCCATCAGCCGCGAAAGGCTGACGTTGGCGTCGTAGATCTTGAGGTCGTAGCCCTTGCCCAGCAGCCGCTCCGCCAGCTCGACGAGCGGGCTCTCGCGCAGGTCGTCGGTGCCGGGCTTGAACGACAGCCCGAACAGCCCGACCTTGCGCTTGCCGGTGCGCGCGACCAGGTCGAACGCGCGCTGCAGGTGATCTTCGTTGGAGGGCAGCACATGCGCGAGGATCGGCACGGAGACGTCCGCGCGGTGCGCCGCGTACACGAGCCCACGCAGGTCCTTCGGCAGGCAGGAGCCGCCGAACGCGAAGCCGGGCCGCAGGTACGCGGGGCTCACGTTGAGCTTGCGGTCGGCGAGGAAGACGTCCATCACCTTGTGCGAGTCGAGGCCCAGCGCCCGGCAGACCGAGCCGAGCTCGTTCGCGAAGCCGATCTTGAGGCCGTGGAAGGCGTTGTCGGCGTACTTGGTCATTTCCGCGACCGGGATCGGCACGCGGAAGACGTCGCCGGGCAGGCCTTCGTAGAGCCGGGCCACCACGTCGCCGCTGGCCGGGTCGATCTCGCCGATCACGGTTTTGGGCGGGTCGAAGAAGTCGCGGACGCTGCTGCCCTCGCGCAGGAACTCGGGGTTCACCGCGACCCCGAAGTCGACGCCCGCGGTGCCGCCGCTGGACTTCTCCAGGATCGGCACCAGCAGGTCGAGGCAGGTGCCCGGCAGCATGGTGCTGCGGAACACGACCGTGTGCCGGCTCTCCTTGCGCGCCAACGCTTCGCCGATCTGGTCGGCGACCCGCTCCAGGTACTCGGTGGACAGGCTGCCGTTGGCCGCCGACGGGGTGCCCACGCACACGAGCGACACGTCGCTCGCCGCGATGGCCTCGGCCACGTCGGTGGTCGCGCGCAACGCCCCCGACGTCACGACTTCCGCCGTCAGCTCACCGATCCGCTCCTCGACCACCGGCGCGTGGCCCTGGGTCACCAAATCGACCTTCACCGGGTTCACGTCGACACCGATGACCTCGTGCCCACGCCCCGCCAGGCAGGCCGCGGACACACACCCGACGTAACCCAGCCCGAAGACACTGATCTTCACGCCCGAACCTCCGCCCGTTAGCTGACGGGTTGGTCGGCGCGCGGGGACGGTTCGTTACCACTTTCGGCCACGGAGGGAATCGTTACCGAATCCGGGTATCGATTTCGTTTTATTTGCCTCGCGAGCGGCGGTTTTCGTTGCCGTTGGGCCATTTCCGGCCAAGAAGCGACGAAGCGCCGGGGGAAGCCGCGAAAGCTTCCCCCGGCGCTTCGGGGCGGGTCAGTTGTTGTTCACGAACGTGGTGGCGAGGCCCTGCCCCGTGCTCGTGGCGCTCCCGTGGTCCTCGATGGGCGAGACCTGGGAGTTCTTGAAGCAGATGTAGGTGACGCCGGAGTCGGTCCCGCCGTTGGACGGGTCGGGGTTGATGCCGAGGTCGTTGGCCGTCGCGTACGAGGCCTCGCCGATGATCCCGGTCGGCCCGGTGTCGCCGATGACCGCGTACTCGACCTTGTCGTTGTAGATCACCGCGCAGGACCCGCCGCCTTGAAGCTGCGAGGACTCGTAATTCCACTTGCCGGACGCACTGGGCACGACGATGTACGGCAGCTTCGCGGCGTCGAGGGGCTGGTCGTCGGACTGGTGGAACGCCGTGTCGTTCTGGAAGCAGCAGTCGGTGTTCTCGTTGCACTGCGTGGTGCGCTGCCCGTCGCAGTCGATGTCCATGTCGGCTTTCCAGAACACGGCCCCGTTGGCATCACAAACGGCGACGGTGTCCGAGGACGCGTCCTCGTCGGTCTTGTACTTCCCGTTGGACACCTGCTGGCACCCGGTGGTCTTCGCGAGCAACTCGGCGGCGGTGGGCGCCGCGGCCGGCGCGTGCCCCACGGGCACCGCCGCCGAAGCGACCGCCGACGGCATCACGGTGGCGGCCAGCACCACCGTCGCGAACAGGATCAGCTTCCTCAGCATTCGGTCGCACTCCCTCTGGTTAGGAAACTTTCCTTACAGATTCGCGGCGTGCCCACAGAATGCTCCTGCGCCTTACCTCTTTCAACTCGAGCGCGACGACTTCCCTGCCACCGGCACAGGTTTCCCCTGACCGAAACATCCCCGGAGCGGCGTCCGGCGCCGGCGTGCCCGGATCAAACCCGCCCCGCGAGCCTCAGCCCCGCCACCAGCCGGCCCGCGGCCGCCGGAATCCCGCGCCGGCGCCCAGCGCCGCGGCCACCCAGTCCGCGTCCATCTCCCGGTGCACCTGGACCCGCGGCTGCAGCCATCCCCCCGGCCCCGCCCCCAGCGACCGTGAACTCGAATAAACCCGCGTGGCCCCCGCCGCCCGCAAGCGCCCCAGGACCCGCCGGTCCAGCCGTCCCGAAGGCAGCGAGTACCGGCAAACCGCCCGGCCGCTCAGCTCGGTCAGCAGTCTCGGCGCCGCCTCCAGCTCGCGGCGCGCCTGCCGGTCGTCCAGGCGTCGCCAGTCGCGGCGCTCCCAGCCGTGGGAGCCGACGTCCATACCCGCGTCGACCAGCTGCCGCAGGCCGTCCGGGTCGACGTAGCCCCGCTCGCCGACGCGGCCGGCCAGCGGGAAGAACTCCGCCCGCAGCCCCCGCGAGACGAGCCGCGGCAGCGCGACCTCCACGTCGGAGGCGTTGCCGTCGTCGAACGTCAGATGGGCGTCTTCCTGCCCGGCGACGGCCTCCAGCAGCCGGTCGAACTGCTCGACCGTGATCCAGCGCTCGTCCTCACCCGGATCGAGCGCGCGCTCCGGACGCCCCACCCCGTGTACCGCGAAGTTGACCATCGCGTTGCCCTCCGACCGCCATGCTGCCCCCGTTTCACGATTAATCGGATTGGCAAATGGAGTAGTTACACTGTTGACACAAAGTTATTTGCGAATCTCCAAAGTGCAGCACTTCGGACCGCCGCCGGCCTTGCGCAGTTCGGAGATGTCGACGTGCACCGGGTCGTACCCGCGGGCCGCCAGCCGGGCGGCCAGCTCGGTCGCCTCGAGCGGCAGGACGACGTTGCGCCCGTCGGAGACGCCGTTGAGCCCGAAGCACTCCGCGTCGGCAGCCGTCGCGATCACCGCGTCCGGGAAGAGCCGCGCCAGCACCCGCCGGGAGCCCGCCGAGAAGGCCTCCGGGTAGTACGCGATCTGCGCGGGACCGGCGTCCGTGGCCTCGGTGAGCACGAACAGCGCGGTGTCCAGGTGGTAGTACCGCGGGTCGACGAGGCTCAGCGAGACGACCGGGACCCCCAGCACCTCCTGCGCCTCGGCGTGCGCGGCCGGGTCGGTGCGGAAGCCGGTGCCGGCCAGCAGCAGCCGCCCGGTCCAGGCGAAGTCGCCCTCGGCCTCGTTGACCTTCGCCGGCATGGTGATGTCGCGGTAGCCGTGCTCGACGAACCAGCGGCGGAAGTGCTCGGCCTCGGCGGTGCGCTGCGGCGCCCGGAACCGCGAGCCGAGCACGCGCCCGTCCACGACGGTGCCGGAGTTCGCGGCGAAGACCATGTCCGGCAGCCCCGGCTGCGGGTCGATCTCCTCGACGGTGTGGCCGAGGCGGCGGTAGGTGTCGCGCAGCTCGGTCCACTGCGCCACGGCGACGTCGGCGCTGACCGGCTTGGTGGGGTCCATCCAGGGGTTGATCACGTAGTCGACCGCGAAGAACCGCGGCTCGCACATGAGGTAACGGCGGGTGGTGGGCACTCGCAGCTCAGCTGATCCCGGCATACCTGAAGAGTAAGGTTCACCTAATATCACAATCAATCGCTGTTTGCTGCGCACATACCTGCTAAACATTGCGTGTGAACAGCATCGACCAGCGAATCGTTTCCTGCCTGGTGGCCAACGCGCGTTCCAGCTACGCCGAGATCGGCAAGGTCGTCGGTCTTTCCGCGCCGGCGGTGAAGCGGCGCGTGGACCGGCTCCTCGAAACCGGCGTCCTGCGCGGCTTCACCGCGGTGGTCGACCCGGAGGCGCTCGGCTGGGGGACGGAGGCTTTCGTCGAGGTCCACTGCCAGGGCAACGTGACGCCCGCACGCATCCGCGCCCGGCTCGAACCGCTGCCGGAAGTCGTCGCCGCGTACACCGTGTCCGGCGCCGCGGACGCCATCGTCCACCTGCGCGCGGGCGACATCCACCACCTGGAGACGGCGCTGGAACGATTGCGCGGTTTGGAGATCATCGACCGCACCGTGTCCACGGTCGTGCTGTCCCGGCTGCTGGAACGGCCGCCGAACCCGAAGGACTGAGAAGGTGGGTTCATGACCGACCGCATCCACAGCGAGCACGACCAGGGCGTCGCGCTCCTCACCGTCGACGCGCCGAAGAGCCGCAACGCGCTGACCCTCGACCTGTCCGCCGAACTCGCCGCGGCCGTCGCGCGGGCCGAGGCCGACGAGTCCGTGCACGTCGTGGTGGTCACCGGCGCGCCGCCCGCCTTCTGCGCGGGCGCGGACCTGACCGCGCTCGGCGCCGCGGGGGAACAAGGCCTCCGCGCGGTGTACGAGGGATTCCTCGCCGTCGCGCGCTGCGCCCTGCCGACGATCGCCGCGGTAGGGGGTGCTGCCGTCGGCGCCGGGCTGAACCTGGCGCTCGCCGCGGACGTCCGGCTGGCCGGACCGCGCGCGAAGTTCATCCCGCGGTTCCTCGAGCTCGGCCTCCACCCCGGCGGCGGGATGACCTGGATGTCGCAGCGCGCCGTCGGCCCGCAGCAGGCCGCCGCGATGACGCTGTTCGGCGAAGCGCTCGACGCCGAGGCGGCGGTGCGGGCCGGCCTCGCCCTCCGGCTGGTCGAAGGCGGTCACGACGAATTGGTCCAGGCCGCCCGCGACCTCGCCGCGCTGACCGTCGCCGCGCCCCGTGAAGTGGTCTTGTCCACCAAGCGGACGCTGCGCCGCACCGGCGGCCTGACCCAGCACGCGGCCGCGGTCGACGCCGAGCTCGGGCCGCAGCTGGAATCGCTGGCCGCCCCCGCGTTCGCCGAGCGGCTGGCGGCGATGAAGGCCCGGATCAGCGGGCGCTGAGTCCCCGGTGGGCCATCGGTGGGAGACGCGCGTCACTGCGTTCCGCCCGGTCGCCCCTTTACCATCGGACGCGCAGAGCCAGCCAGTGTCCGCCACCGCGGCCGGGCCCGGAATCCTTCCGGTCCGGGTACCCCACACTTCGGGAATACCCGAGTCCCCGACGAGTAACCTCGGGGGTAGGCCTGGTGATCCAGCCGACATCGCCGGGCGGGCTTTCATCCCGGGGCCGACCCGGGGCCGCAGTACGTCGGGAGAGAGGGATTCCCTGACCTATGAGCACGAGTGCGAACGGCAGCGGGACCGGCGACGGCCCCAGCTCCCTGACCGCAACCAGGTCCACTGAAGTCAGCAAGCTGGACCGGGTGGTCATCCGGTTCGCGGGCGACTCCGGCGACGGTATGCAGCTGACCGGCGACCGCTTCACCTCCGAAGCGGCGGCGTTCGGCAACGACCTGTCGACGATGCCGAACTTCCCGGCCGAGATCCGCGCCCCGCAGGGCACCATCCCCGGTGTCTCCTCGTTCCAGGTGCACTTCGCCGACTACGACATCCTCACCCCCGGTGACCGGCCGGACGTGCTGGTGGCGATGAACCCGGCGGCGCTGAAGGCGAACCAGCGCGACGTGCCCAAGGGCGGCACGATCATCCTGAACACCGACGAGTTCACCAAGCGCAACCTGGTCAAGGTCGGGTACGAGAACGACCCGCTGGACGACGACTCGCTCTCGTCCTTCCAGGTGCACCGCGTCGCCATGTCGACACTGACCCAGGGCGCGCTGGCCGAGACCGGGCTCGGCAAGAAGGACGCCGAGCGGTGCAAGAACATGTTCGCGCTCGGGCTGCTGTCGTGGATGTACCACCGGCCGACCGAGGGCACGGAGCGCTTCCTCAAGGAGAAGTTCGCGAAGAAGCCGGACATCGCCGAGGCGAACATCCTGGCCTTCCGCGCGGGCTGGAACTACGGGGAGACCACCGAGTCGTTCGCGACGACGTTCGAGGTCGCGCCCGCGAAGCTGAACCAGGGCACCTACCGGCAGATCACCGGGAACACCGCGCTGGCGTACGGGCTGATCGCCGCCGGGCAGCAGTCCGGGCTGCAGATCCTGCTGGGCACGTACCCGATCACGCCGGCCTCGGACATCCTGCACGAGCTGTCCAAGCACAAGAACTACGGCATCATCACCTTCCAGGCCGAGGACGAGATCGCCGGCATCGGCGCGGCGCTGGGCGCGTCCTACGGCGGCGCGCTGGGCGTCACCTCGACCTCCGGGCCGGGCGTCGCGCTGAAGTCCGAAGCCGTGGGCCTCGGCGTGATGACCGAGCTGCCGCTGGTGGTCGTCGACGTGCAGCGCGGCGGGCCGTCCACCGGCCTGCCGACCAAGACCGAGCAGGCCGACCTGCTGCAGGCGATGTTCGGCCGCAACGGCGAGTCCCCGGTGCCGATCGTGGCGCCGCTCTCGCCCGCGGACTGCTTCGACGCGGCGATGGAGGCGACCCGGATCGCGCTGAAGTACCGGACCCCGGTGCTGCTGCTGTCCGACGGCGCGATCGCGAACGGCTCCGAGCCGTGGCTGGTGCCGAACGTCGATGACCTGCCGGACCTGCGCGTCGAGTTCGCCACCGAGCCCAACGCCGACGACGGGTCCGAGGAGTTCTGGCCGTACGTGCGCGATCCCGAGACGCTGGCCCGCGCGTGGGCCGTGCCGGGCACGCCCGGCCTGCAGCACCGCATCGGCGGGCTGGAGAAGGCCGACCGCACCGGGCACATCTCCTACGACCCCGACAACCACGACAAGATGGTCCGGCTGCGCCAGGCGAAGATCGACGGCATCGACGTCCCCGACGTCGTGGTCGACGACCCGTCCGGCGGCAAGGCGCGGGTGCTCGCGCTCGGCTGGGGCTCGTCCTACGGTCCCATCGGCGCGGCCTGCCGGCGGGTGCGGAAGCTGGGCATGCCGATCGCCCAGGCGCACCTGCGCCACCTCAACCCGTTGCCCGGCAACCTCGGCGACATCCTCCGCTCCTACGACAAGGTCGTGGTGCCGGAGATGAACCTCGGCCAGCTCGCGCTGCTGCTGCGGGCCAAGTACCTGGTGGACGTCCACTCGCACACCAAGGTCGCCGGCCTGCCGTTCAAGGCCGAGGAGCTGCAGGACCTGTTCCGCGAGATCATCACGAGCGTTACCCCGGAGGGCGTCAAGTGACTGCCATCGACCTCGGGCTGCCCCAGTTGGGCGGCCTGGACCTTGTGCCGACGACCGAAGAGCCGCAGAAGGCCAAGGACTACAAGTCCGACCAGGAAGTCCGCTGGTGCCCGGGCTGCGGCGACTACGTGGTGCTCAATGCCGTGCAGTCGTTCCTGCCGACGCTGGGCCTCAAGCGCGAGAACATCGTGTTCGTCTCCGGCATCGGCTGCTCCTCGCGGTTCCCGTACTACCTCAACACCTACGGCATGCACTCGATCCACGGCCGCGCGCCGTCGATCGCGACCGGGCTGGCCACCACGCGGCCGGACCTGTCGGTGTGGGTCGTCACCGGTGACGGCGACGCGCTGTCCATCGGCGGCAACCACCTGATCCACGCGCTGCGCCGCAACGTGAACATCAAGATCCTGCTGTTCAACAACCGGATCTACGGGCTGACCAAGGGCCAGTACTCGCCCACCTCCGGGCAGGGCATGGTCACCAAGTCGACCCCGATGGGCTCGCTGGACTCGCCGTTCAACCCGCTTTCGCTCGCGATCGGGGCCGAGGCCTCGTTCGTCGGGCGCGCGCTGGACTCCGACCGCAAGGGCCTCACCGAGGTCCTGCAGGCCGCCGCGGAGCACCGTGGCTCGGCCCTGGTCGAGATCTACCAGAACTGCCCGATCTTCAACGACGGCGCCTTCGACGTGCTGAAGGACAAGGACGAGGCGGCCCAGCGGCTGATCCCGCTGAAGGCCGGCGAGCCGATCCGGTTCGGCCCGGAAAGCGAGTTCGGCGTCCGCCGCGGCGACTGGGGCGGTCTGGACATCGGCAAGGTCAGCGACATCGGCGAGGACAACCTCGTGGTGCACGACCCGTCGATCGCGGACACCACCTACTCGTTCGCGCTCTCGCGGCTCGGCGACCAGAACCTGACGCACACCCCGATCGGCATCCTGCGCCAGGTCGAGCGGCCCACCTACGACGACGGCGCCCGCGCCCAGGTCGAGCAGGCCCGCGCGGCCCGCAAGCCGGACCTGCAGGGTCTGTTGCGCGGCAAGGACACCTGGACCGTCGTCTGACCTGAATGGACAGAGAAGGGCCACCGCTCACTTCCGAGCGGTGGCCCTTTTTTCAGGCCTCCGCACGCGGGACCATGTGCGCGGTGATCGTCGAGAAGTCCTCGTGCGGAATCTGGAACAATCCACGGCGAAACGGCAAACCCCAATCAGCGGGGTCCGTGATGAAAGACAGCTGGTCGACAAGTGGCTTCGCCTCCACTCGCTCGCAGGGCCGGAAAACGACCGCCAGCCGCCACGGTTGGAAGTCCTCGCTGATCCGGACCTGGTAAGGCTTGTCGCCGGTGATGGTGGCCCACGCGGTGAACTGCCGGACGGGTTCGCCTCCCCGCAGGTTCGTGCGCGGCGAGTAGAAGACCATCTCGTCACCGGGCCGCGGCCGGCGAAGGCGCGTGCCGGCACCGTGGTCCGCTTGCGTGAAGCCGCCCTCGATGGCCGCTTCGACGTGATCCAGGCTGACGGTGTTGATCCAGAATCGCCGGCTGTTCATGCGCGGTCGTGGAGGGTGATCTGGTAGCCGTCGGGGTCGGCGAAGGTGAAGGTCCGGCCGAAGGGGCCGTCGATCGGCGCGGAGACGATCGTGTGGCCGTCGGCGACGAGAGCGTCGTGGATGGCCTGGACGCCGGTGGCGTGCAGCCAGATCGCGGCGCCGATGCCGGGCTGGGGGACGGAGCCAAGGTCGGTGCCGGGGAGGAGGTCGCGGAGCGCGAACGCGATCGGCTTGGTGTCGAAGACCACGGCGTGCGGCGGTCCGGTCGGCGAGCGGACGAGGCCGAGGTACTGCTCGTAGAACGCCTGCGAAGCGTCGAGGTCGCGGGCTTGCAGCGAGATGAAGTCGGGTCCGGTGGCGGGCATGGCGTGCTCCTTCGTTTCGTGTCAGTCTTCTGACACGACTCACCGTATGTCAGAATACTGACATGAGTCAAGACGGTGTTGACCTGGAGACGTCACTGGGTTACCTGCTGAAGGAGGCGTCGAGCGTCCTGCGCGTCGCCATGGAGGAGGTGCTGCGGCCGCTCGGGATGACCGTGACGCACTACTCCTGCCTCGAGCTGCTGGCCCAACGGCCGGGCTTGTCGAACTCCGAGCTCGCGCGGGGCGCGTTCGTGACCCGCCAGTCGATGAACGTGCTGCTACAGGCCCTGGAACGGGACGGCTACGTCTCCAGACCCGCGGCGGCCCCCGTCGGGAAGGTCCTTCCCACCCGGCTCACGCCCCGCGGGCGGCGGAAGCTCGAGAAGGCGACCGTGGCGGTCCGGTCCGTCGAGCTCAGGATGCTGGCCGGCCTGACCGAAAGCGAGCAGACCGGCGCGTACCGGATCCTGCGGAGCATGATCCATTCCCTGCGCGACGACGCGTAGGGCCGTCTGGTGGAGGTGAGCCGCTTGGTCAGGAGAGCGGCCGGAACCCGACCCGTTCGGCGTCGGCCGAGGTGCGGAACCAGACCTCGGCGACCATGCGCGGGAACTGCGGGGACTCCTCGGTGCAGTACCGCAGCGCCGTGACGCTCGCCTTCACCGCGAAGCCCTCCGACGGGCGTCCACCACCGGGCCGGGGCATGGCCGAGCCGGGGCCGAACGGCCCTGGCGGCACGGCGTCCTCGGTCACCTGCCGCGCGGGCGGCGGCTCGGGCGCGTTCAACGGCGCGGCGCCGCCCTGCTGGTTCGGCTGCACCGAAGGCTCGAACAGCGAACCGCTCTGCGTGCCCGCCAGCTCCGGCTCCCGGCGCTCGACCGGCCGCATCGACGGCTGGATCGGCCGCGGCGGCTCGAACCCGCCCCGCGGCGCCTCCCGCGGCTGGCGCTTGGGCAGCACCTGAGTGGAGTCGATCGGCTCGTCCCCGGCCACGAGGTCACCGCCAAAGTGTTCGGAAGGCTCCGCGGCACGCTCGGCCGACGGGATCAGATGCTCGGTCGACGACTGCTCGTCGAGGAAGTCCCCGCCACCGGCCGGCTCCTCGAACGGCGAACGGTCCGTCGTCTCGGCCGAGCGTTCGAACCAGGTCGGCTCGGGCTTCGGGTCGGTGGACTTCGCGGGCTGGAACAGCGAAACAGGCTCGTCCTCGGCTTCCGGCTGCGCGCCGAAGTCCGAATCGGACTCGGGCTCGGCCTGCGGTTCGAGCTGTCCGAACGAAGACCCGGCCTCGGCTTCCGGCTCCAGGCTCCCGAACGACGACTCCGCCTCGGTGTCGCGGGTTTCCAGCTGTCCGAACGGCGAAGGAGCTTCGCCGGCCGGCTCCAGCCGGTTCGCGAAGGACTCCTCGGCTTCGGGCTCGGGCCGCGTGAACATGGAGGTCGTCTCGGCGGCGTGGTGGCTGCCCTCGGCTTCGAGGTGACGGCCGGAGGAACCCGCGAAGGCGTCTTCCTCCTCGCGGTGGCTGCTGTCGCCGGCCCGCTGTCCGACTTCCTGGAAGCTGCCGCGGCCGGTGTCGGCGAATTCGTCGAGGCGGTCGGCTTCGTAGCCGCCGGCCGGGTAATCCGGCTCCAGGCTGTGCGAGACCGGGCTGAGGTACTCGGTGGCGGCGGCACGGTAGACGGACCCGTCGATCTGCCGCGTGGCCGGCTCGGATTCCCTTTCGTGGGGCCGTTCCGACGTCAGTTCATCGTCCACAGTGGTCTGGCTGGCGACCGGATCGGCCGCGGTGCGGTACTCCGCCTCGTACTCGGCCTCCGGCTCGAACCCGCTGAGCCGGCTCTCGACGTCGACGGGCTCAGGCTCCGGCTCGGCCCGGTGGATCAGCTCCGTGGGCGTCTGCTCGCGGGCCCACGAGGGGGCCGCGGCCGGCTCGGCCGCCGAGAAGTCGTCTTCGGTGTCCACCGGCGAAAGCAGCGCCGTGCCGCCCGCCAGCGCCCCGGCGTTGGCCGGTGTCCGGGCCGACTCGGCGTGGGCCGCGGTCAGCGCGGACTCCAGCTCGCGATTGCGCTTGCGCGCGGGCAACACCAGCACCAGCCACGTGAGGAGCACCCCGACGAAGAACGCCAACAGGCTCCACAGCCAAACCTGTCCGAAAATGGACATCTTCCCTGCCCCTTTAGTGCGTGCGCGCGACCATGTAGTCGGCGACCGACTCGCAGGCATTCCGCGCGGGGGAAGCGGGCAGCGCTGCGAGCTCGGAACGTGCCCGCGAAGCGTAGTCGGAAAGGGTGACGCGCGCGCGTTCGAGTCCACTGGAACGGCGCAGCAGCTCCAGGGCCTCTGCCACCAGCGCGTCCTCGGTGATGGGGCCGGCGAGCAGCTCGATCAGGCGCGGGTCGGTGTCCGGGTCGGCCAGCGCGTACAGCATCGGCAGGGTCCGGACGCCTTCACGCAGGTCCGTGCCCTGCGCCTTGCCCAGCTCGGCCGAGGGCGACGCGATGTCGATGATGTCGTCGGAGATCTGGAACGCCGTGCCGACGATGTCGCCGAACCGGCGCAGCGCCTGGATGTGCTCCTCCTCGGCACCCGACATCATGCCGCCGAACCGGCCGGAGGTCGCGATCAGCGAGCCGGTCTTCTGCGCGATCACGGTGAGGTAGTGCTCGACCGGGTCGTCGCCGGGCCCGGGCCCGACCGTCTCGCGCATCTGCCCGGTGACCAGCTCGCCGAACGTCTCGGCGATGATCCGCGCCGCGTCGGTGCCGAGGTCCGCGACGAGCCGCGAGGCGTGCGCGAACAGGAAGTCGCCGGTCAGGATGGCGACGGTGTTGTCCCAGCGGGCGTTGACGCTCTCCGCGCCCCGCCGCATGGTCGCCTCGTCCATCACGTCGTCGTGGTACAGCGTCGCGAGGTGCACCAGCTCCACCGCGGCCGCCGCGATCAGCACGTGCTCGCTGCCCTGCTTGGGCCCGAACTGCGAGGACAGCAGCGTGAACAGGGGACGAAAACGTTTGCCCCCCGCCTCGACCAGGTGCAACGCCGCGTCGTGGACCGCCTGCACGTCGCTCTTGACGACGTCGCGCAGCATCGTCTCGACCTCCGCGAGCCCGCCCGCGATGGCCCTGAGCAGCTGCTCGTCCTCGATCTGCAGCCCGACGGTCGCGCGCAGGTCCTCGACAGCGCCATCCCGAGCAGCGGCGGGTCCCGCCCCCGGGGGTGGTGAAGACACAGACACGTCGGCTCCGCTCTCTCATGCGCCGGTCGGGTTTTCCGCTTTCAGGGTAGTGGTTACCCCAGGTACCCGGTTTACCCGCTGTCCAGGGGAAACGGTGACGAACATGACATCGGGCCTATTCGGGCGGGACCGGCCGGTACGACCCGGACCAGCCGCGCGTCGCCGGCACCGGCCAAAGCGGACCGGACGGACACCGGATCCACGAACGGGTTGATCACCGCGCGCAGACGAGTGATCACCGCGGCGCGGCGCAACGGGCGAATCGGGCGCGCGGATATTCAGTCAGTGGACAGAGCTGCCGTTTCCGACAGGTCTCCCGGACAGCAAGGAGGACAGGACATGCGTAACACCATCGTCAGGCGAGCCGGGCTCGTCGGTGCGGTACTGGTGGCCGGTGGGGTTTTCGCCGGGGTGGGGACGGCTCAGGCGGGCACGCCGACGGGCGCGGCGGCAGCGAGCGGGACAACAGCGGCAACTCCCGCCACAGCGGCAACACCGGCCACCGCGGCGGGCACGGCGGATCTCGGCGAGGCCGGGTTCACCAAGGGCTCGACCACGGTCACGGTGCCCACGCTCGCGCCGTGCGCGGTCGAGGGGCCGGTCAGCGCGACGGCGTCACCGGTCAGCAAGACCGGGCTGACCTTCGGCGGCGGCACGACCACCTGCGACACCACGGTGACCGACCCGGGCAACGACCTCACCACCACCACGTCGACGGCCAACGGGAAGAACTTCGAGCTGTCGGCCCTCGTCAGTGTGGGCGGGCCGCGCGTGCGGCTGTCGTCGTACACCGTCACCTGCACCGCGACGCAGACGCAGACCAGCGCGAACTGGACGTTCAGCGGGCTCGGCGGCATCACCGGCCTGCCCTCGCCGATGCCCGCGAACTACACCAAACCGCTGACCAAGTCGAACGGCACCGCGCTCGCGAACGCGGTCTTCAACACCCAGACCCTGCCCGGCGACGGCAGCATCAGCCTCACCATGCTGCGGTTCGACTTCCTGCCGGCGTCCGGGATCACGGGCTCGGTGACCGTCGGCCGCACCGCCTGCTCGCCCACGCCGTAACCCCTAAGGCAGCAGAGCGGCGCGCAGGTCCTCGTCGCGGAGCAGGTCGACGAGGTCGGCGTCGGCGAAGACGCGGGGTGCGCCCGGTAGCCGGGCTTGGCGCAGCATCGCCTGGAGGACGTCGGCGTGCGGCTGGTCCCGCAGGGTCCAGACCGCGCGGCGGCGGACCTCGGGCGTGCCCTCCCACCAGCGAAACACCAGGGCCGCCACCTGGTCGACGGCAGCGGCCCGGCCGCGTTCGAGCAGGGGCCGGTTGAGGCCGCAGACCTCGATCGTCGTGCGGCCCTTTTCGCTCAGCGGGCGGTAAGTGCCGATGGAGAGCACCAGGAACAGGTGCGCCAACGGGTCCTCCGCGGTCGGGTCGATCAGCAGCGGCCGACCGTCGGCGTCGAGCGGGAAGCGGTCGCGTTTGTGGTGGCTGTTGCAGTATTCGCACGCCAGCAGGTGATTCAGCCAGTCGAACGCGCGGCGCGG
The DNA here is from genome assembly GCF_900110575.1 of Amycolatopsis saalfeldensis. GTDB lineage: Bacteria > Actinomycetota > Actinomycetes > Mycobacteriales > Pseudonocardiaceae > Amycolatopsis > Amycolatopsis saalfeldensis. The sequence goes on along the minus strand of NZ_FOEF01000008.1, from coordinate 201,520 downwards.
GTTGCGCGCCAACGGTTCGAAATGGTCCACAGTGGACCCCAGCCCGTCGCCGCAGTACATGCAGTACCCGCGGCCCGCGGCCATCTCGGCGAGACCGTCGCGAATGGACCGTCGCGCGCCCCGCGCGGACGACCACAGGCGACGCGCGGTTTTGCTGTCCCCGTGGGGAATCCGGGCCGTCAGGCGGTCGAGTTCCCCGGCCGCCGCGGCGGGCAGCGCCACCCGGCGCAGCGCGATCACCGCTCGTCGAGGTGCCGGGTCACGTCGTCCACGCGGCTCGGCGGCGAGCTGCTCAGCCGCTCGCGCAACTGCTCCCACTCGCGCACGCCCGCGGCGTCGGCCTGGCCGCTCGCCACGAGCATCTCCAGCTCCGCCAGGTGCTCACGCAGCTCCACGGCCCGCGGCGAGTACGGGCTGTCGAGCCCGAAGAGGTCGGACAGCACGGCGTCGTCGCCGCTGCCGAAGACCACCCGCCGGTACAGCTCGGCGGACACCACCCGCGGCGGCACCTGCTCGTCCGGCCCCGGCAGGCGGATCAGGCCGCCCGGGTCGGCGGCCTGGCAGACGTACGGGCTGTGCGTGCTCACCACGAACTGGATCCGCGGGAAGTGCGCCTTGAGCCACGGCCCGATCCGCTTCTGCCACGAAACGTGCAGGTGCGCGTCGACCTCGTCGATCAGCACCACGCCGGCGTCGTCCGCGGTCAGCCCGACCTCCGCGAGCTGCCGCACCAGGTCGACGACCAGGGCGGTGACCGTGCGATACCCGTCGCTCATCTCCCGCAGCGGGAACCGGTCGCCGCGGTAGGAGACCCACAGGCCGTCGGAATCGACGTCGCGGACGCGGTAGCCGTCGGGCAGCAGGCCGTCGCCGAGCAGCCGGAGCACCGCCTCCTTCAGCTCCAGCGCCCCCGCTTTTCCTTCCAGCGCACGGAGATGCTGGTTGATCAGCCACGCCACGCCTTCGGCCAGCGACGCGTCCTCGCTGAACAGGCTGGCCACCCGGGCGAACTCGCCGCGCATCAGCGACTGCGCTTCCGGTGCTCCCCCGGCCAGCCGCCGGAACGGCCCGTAACCCGCGCAGAACGCGGGCCCCTCGCCCACCACGTCCACCTCGATCGAGCTGCCCTCGCCCAGCAGCCCCTCGGCGAACGGCGGCTGCACGACCGCCTGCGCCAGCGCGCGCAGGAAGGTGGTCTTGCCCGACCCGTTGCGCCCGGCGAGCACGGTCCAGCCCGGCCCGGGCAGCCGCAGGTCGACGGTGCGGGCGCCGCGGAACCCCAGGACGTCCGTGAGCCGCACCCGCTCGATGTACATGGCCTGAGCTTAACGGCCGGGTACGACAAAGGCCGCCACGAAACGAATCCGTGGCGGCCTTCAGCGTCAAGCAGTCCTACGAAGCGAACCCGCCCGAAGAAGCCCAGTTCAGCGCGAACGCCGGGACCACGCCGAGCACCAGCGTCACCACCACGCCCAGCGTGATGGCCGCCGTGGTGAACCCGCCGGGCACCGTCACCGTGGGCCCGTCCGTGGCCGGCTCCGAGAAGTACATCAGCACGATCACGCGCAGGTAGAAGAACGCGGCCACGGCGCTGAACACCAGCGCCACCACCACCAGCGGGGCCATGCCGTCGGACAGCGCGGCCGAGAAGACCACGAACTTGCCGACAAAACCACTGGTCAACGGGATGCCCGCCAGTGCCAGCAGCAGGAACGTGAACACCCCCGCCAGCAACGGCGAGCGTTTGGCGAGGCCCGCCCACGCGGACAGGTGCGTGGCCTCCCCGCTGCCGTCGCGGACCAGGCTGATCACGCCGAACGCCGCGAGCGTCGTGAAGCCGTAGGCCAGCAGGTAGAACAGGGTGCTGGACAGGCCGTTCTCGGTCATCGCGATGGCGCCGACGAGCAGGAAGCCCGCGTGCGCGATCGAGGAGTACGCGATCATGCGCTTCACGTCGGTCTGGGTCAGGCCCAGCACCGCGCCGATCAGCATCGAGATGATCGCCACGGCCCACAGCACGCCGCGCCATTCCCAGCTGGTCGAGGAGAACGCGACCGACAGCACGCGCAGGATCCCACCGAACGCGGCCACCTTCGTGCAGGCCGCCATGAACGCCGTGACCGGTGTCGGGGCGCCCTGGTAGACGTCCGGCGTCCAGGTGTGGAAGGGGCCGACCGAGCCCTTGAACAGCAGGCCCACCACCAGCAGGCCGAGGCCGGCGAACAGCAGGGTGTCCGAGCGATCCGAGCCGGCCGCGGCGTTGGCGATGTCGGCGAGCTTCACGGAGTTCGCGTAGCCGTAGAGCAGCGCGAGGCCGTAGAGGAAAAACGCCGAGGAGAACGCGCCGAGCAGGAAGTACTTGACCGCCGACTCCTGCGAGATCAGCCGGCGCCGCCGGGCCAGGCCGCACATCAGGTACAGCGGCAGGCTCAGCACCTCGAGGGCGATGAACATGGTCAGCAGGTCGTTGGCCGCGCAGAACGCCATCATGCCGCCGAGGGCGAACAGCGTCAGCGGGAACACCTCGGTCTGCGACGCCGTGGTGGGGCCGGCCTGCGCGCGGTCCTGCACGGTGCCGGGGCTGATCGCCGCCTGCGCGACGAACGCGCCGCCCGGCTCCACCTTCCGCTCCGCGATCAGGAACACCGCGCCGAGCGAGAGCAGCAGCAGCGTGCCCCACAGGAACAGCGACGGCCGGTCCACCGAGATGGCGCCGGCGAACGTGGTCAGCCCGGCCTTCGGCGAGCTGCCGGTGGCGTACAGGATCAGCGAGACCCCGGCCGCGAGGATCGCGATGACGGAGATCGTCACCTGGATCCCCCACCGGACCGCCTTCGGCGCGAACGCCTCCACCAGCACGCCCACACAGGCCATGCCGAGGACGATCAGCATCGGCAGCACGGCCGCGTAGTCGATCGAGGGCGTCGGCAACGGCTGTGGCGCTTGCGCCAGGAACATGTCGAGCACGGTTTACTTGCCTCCCTGCACGGCAGACAGGGTCGCCTGCACCGACGGGGTGATCGTGTCGAGCACCGGCTTGGGGTAGAAGCCCAGCCCGATGATCAGGATGACCAGCGGGGCGAGGATCGCGATCTCCCGTGCCCCGAGGTCCTTGACGGCCTTCTTCACGCCGGTCTCCGGCGCGACCGCCGTGGCCACCGCGCCGCCCGACTCCACGCCGGCCGAAGCGGACGACCCGGACGGCGCGGGCGCCAGCAGCGCGTCGCCGCGCACCGGGCCCTGCATGATCCGCTGGTAGAGCCAGAGCACGTAAGCCGCGGCCAGCACCATGCCGACCGTCGCGATGATCGTGTACACCGGGTGGTCCACAAAGGACCCCAGCAGCACCAGGAACTCGCTCACGAACGAGTTGGTGCCCGGCAGCGACAGCGCGGACAGGCCGGCGATCAGCAGCATCCCGCCGAGCAGCGGGGTCAGCTTCGCCATCCCGCCGTAGTCGGAGATCCGGGTGGAGCCGCCGCGCCGGATGATCAGGCCGACCACCACGATCAGCATGCCGGTGGAGAGGCTGTGGTTGAGCATGTACGACACCGAGCCGACCATCGCCTGCTCGTTGAAGGTGAAGATGCCCAGCGCGATGAAGCCGAAGTGGGCGATCGAGACGTAGGCGAGGAACCGCTTCATGTCCGACTGCCCGGCGGCGAGGATCGAGCCGTAGACCACGCCGATCACCGAGAGCACCAGCACCAGCGGCGCCAGCGTCTTGCTCGCCTCGGGGAACATCGGCAGCAGGTAGCGCAGGAAGCCGAACGTGCCGACCTTGTCCAGGACGCCGACCAGCAGCACGGCGACGCCGATCGGCGCCTGCCCCGCCGCGTCCGGCAGCCAGGTGTGGAACGGCACCAGCGGCGCCTTGATCGCGAACGCGAGGAAGAAGCCGAAGAACAGCCAGATCTGCGTGCTGGTCGGCGCGTCCCGCACCACGGTGACCAGGGTGGCCCAGTCGAACGTGCCCTTGCCCAGCTTGTCCGACGCCAGCGAGTACGCGCCGATCGCCGAGGCCAGCATGATCAGGCCGCCGAGGAAGGAGTACAGGAAGAACTTCACCGCCGCGTACTGCCGGTTCGCGCCGCCGTAGCCGCCGATCAGGAAGTACATCGGGATCAGCATGATCTCGAACAGCACGTAGAACAGGAACACGTCGGTCGCCGCGAAGACGCCGATGGTGATGGCCTCTTGCAGCAGGATCAGTGACAGGAACCCGCCGGCGCTGCGGCCGGCCGGGAGCTTGTCGGTGAAGCCGAGGCCGCCGACCACGATCGGCACCAGCAGGGCGATCACCGCGATCATGATCAGCGAGATGCCGTCGGTGCCGAACGAGATGTGGATGCCGAAGCTGGGGATCCAGTCCATCGTGGTCGCCTGCTGGATCCGCTCCCCCGAGGGCGAGTAGCTCGCCCAGAACGGGATGATCAGCAAGAACTCCACGATGGACACGACCAGCGCGGTGACCATCGCGGCGCGGTCGTTCCCCTTCAGGAACGCCAGCACCAGCGAGCCGGCCAGCGGCAGCAGGATGAGCGCCAGAAGCCAAGTCATGTCAGGAGAACCTCACCAGCAGAAGGGCCGCGAGAAGCAGGAAAGTGCCGCCGAGCATGGACAGCGCGTACGACCGGACGAACCCGGTCTGCATCCGCCGCAGCCGCCCGGACCCGCCGCCGAGGGCCGCGGCGAGGCCGTTGACCGCCCCGTCCACCCCCCGGTTGTCGACGTACACCAGCGCCCGCGCGAGCCAGGTGCCCGGGCGGGCGACCAGCGTCTCGTTGATGGCGTTGCCGTACAGGTCCTTGCGCGCCGCCCGGATCGGCCACGAGACGCGCTCGGGGCGCTCGACCGGGATGTCCGCGCTGGGCCGGAAGACCAGGACCGCGACCACGGCGCCGATCAGGGCCAGCGCGAGCGTCAGCCACGGGACCAGCGACGCCGAGATCGGCGTGTGCTCGGCCTCGTGGAACTGGCCGACGGTCGGGGCGAGCCAGTCCACGAACCGGTTGCCCAGTGCGAAGAACGCGCCCGCGCCGACCGAGCCGACCGCCAGGATCACCATCGGGATCCACATGATCGGCTTGGACTCGTGCGGGTGGAACTCGCGCCCGTCGGTGCTCTTGATCGTCTTCCAGCGGGACTTGCCGAAGAACGTCATCATCATCAGGCGCGTCATGTAGAACGCTGTGAGCCCGGCGCCGATGACGGTCGCGAGACCGAACACCCAGCCACGCCAGGCCTCCTGGCCGAACGCGGCCTCGATGATCGCGTCCTTCGTGTAGTAGCCCGAGAGGAACGGGAAGCCGATCAGCGCGAGGTAGCCGAGGCCGAAGGTGACGAAGGTGATCGGCATCTTCTTGGCCAGGCCGCCGAACTTGCGCATGTCGACCTCGTCGTTCATGCCGTGCATGACCGAGCCGGCCCCGAGGAAGAGCCCGGCCTTGAAGAAGCCGTGCGCGACCAGGTGCATGATGCCCAGCGCGTAGATGCCCGGCCCGAGGCCCACGGCCAGCATCATGTAGCCGATCTGGCTGACCGTGGAGTACGCGAGCACCTTCTTGATGTCGTCGTAGGCGCAGCCGACGATGGACCCGAGCAGCAGGGTCACCGCCCCGACCAGCGTCACGACCAGTCGCCCGTCCGGCGTCTGGCTGAAGATGACGTTGGAGCGGGCGACCAGGTAGACGCCGGCGGTGACCATCGTCGCCGCGTGGATCAGGGCCGAAACCGGGGTCGGGCCCTCCATCGCGTCCGGCAGCCAGGCCTGGAGCGGGAACTGGCCCGACTTGCCGCAGGCGCCCAGCAGCAGCAGGATCGCGATCGCGGTGATCGCGCCCGACGGGATCTTGCCGTTCGCGACGCCGTCGAAGACCTGCGCGTAGCCGGTGGACCCGACGTACTTGAACATCAGGAAGATCGCCAGCGCCAGCCCGACGTCACCGACGCGGTTCATCAGGAACGCCTTCTTCGCCGCGGTGGCCGCGGACGGGCGGTCCTGGTACCAGCCGATGAGCAGGTAGGACGCGAGGCCCACGCCTTCCCAGCCGAGGTACAGCGTCAGGAAGCTGTTGCCCAGCACCAGGATCAGCATCGAGGCGACGAAGAGGTTCAGGTACGCGAAAAAGCGGTGCCTGCCCTCGTCGTCGGCCATGTAGCCGATCGAGTAGAAGTGGATCAGCATGCCGACGCCGGTGATCAGCAGCACGAAGGTCAGCGACAGCGCGTCGATGCGCAGCCCGAAGTCCACCTGGAGCTGCCCGACCGGGATCCACGAGAACAGCTTGGTGTCCACAGTGGATTTGCCGTCGAAGCCGAAGAACAGGATCAGGCCGTAGACGAAGGCGGCGACGACGGTGGCGGTGCCGAGCAGGTGCCCCCACGCCTTCGAACGCTTCCCGGCCAGCAGCAGGATCAGGGCGCCGAGGGCCGGCAGGGCCACCAGCAGCCACGATGATGCGGTCACACTCGCCCTCTCAGTACTTCAGCAGGTTGGTGTCGTCGACCGAAGCCGAGCGCCGGGTGCGGAAGATCGACATGATGATCGCCAGGCCCACCACGACTTCGGCGGCGGCCACGACCATCACGAAGAACGCCATCACCTGGCCGTCGAGCCCGCCGTTGATCCGGGCGAACGTGACCAGGGTGAGGTTCACCGCGTTCAGCATCAGCTCGATGCACATGAACACCACGATCGCGTTCCGGCGGACCAGGACGCCCACGGCGCCGATGGCGAACAGCAACGCCGACAGCAGCAGGTAGTAGGTCGGGGTCACTTGCCTTCCCCTTCCTCTTCCGCGCCGGCTTCGGACTCGGCGCCGACCAGCGCGTGCGCGTCCGGCTTCGGGCCCTCGTCGGCGACGAGCTTGCGGTCGCGCAGGAGCTGCACGGCCGAGGTGGACTCGATGATCACCGAGAGCGACTCCGGCGCGATCGTGCCGTCCGGCAGCAGCGCCGGGGTGGCCACTGAGTTGGCCGTGGCGAACACCCCCGGGCCGGGCAGCGGCGACGGGCGGTCGTGCTCGCCGCGGAAGCGCATGACCACCAGCTCGCGCTGGGAAAGCTTGCCGCCCTTGGCATGCCGGTCGGTGAACGCCAGCACCATCGCGCCGAGCGCGGCGGTGATGAGCAGCGCCGAAGTCAGCTCGAACGGGAACAGGTACTGCGTGAAGATCAGCCGGCCGAGCCCGCCCGCGGCACCGCCGGCGGGGGTGTACGGGTCCAGTGGCGCGGCCGGGGTCACGTTCACCAGCGAGCGGAACAGGCCCGCCGCGATCAGCGCGGCGAGCCCGATGCCGAGCAGCGTGGCGGCGAGCCGCTGCCCGCGCAGCACCTCGACCACCGAGTCGGAGCTCTCCCGCCCGACCAGCATCAGCACGAACAGGAACAGCATCATGATCGCGCCGGTGTAGACGATGATCTGCGTGAACCCGAGGAACGGCGCGGACTGCGTCATGTAGAGCGCGCCGAGGCTCAGCATCGTGAGCACCAGCCACAGCGCCGAGTGCACGGCGTTGCGGGAGAAGATCATGCCCAGCGCGCCGAGCAGGCAGAGCGGGCCGAGGATCCAGAACGCGATGGCCTCGCCGACCGAGACCGAACCGTCGGCCGCGGCGGGGGCCTGGGCGAGGAGAGCCGTGATCATTGTTTGCCCTCCTGCTGCGCCGCCTTGGCCAGTTCAGGGCCGTTCACGTAGTAGTCCTGCTCGTTCTCGCCCAGCCGCATCGGGTGCGGCGGCTGCTCCATGCCGGGCAGCAGCGGGGCGAGCAGGTCTTCCTTGGTGTAGATCAGCCGCTGGCGGTCGTCGTCGGCCATCTCGTAGAAGTTGATCATCGTCAGGGACCGGGTCGGGCAGGCCTCGATGCACAACCCGCAGCCGATGCAGCGCAGGTAGTTGATCTGGTAGTCCGCGCCGTAGCGCTCACCCGGGGAGAACCGCGCCTCCTCGGTGTTGTCGCCGCCCTCGACGAAGATCGCGTCGGCCGGGCACGCCCAGGCGCACAGCTCGCAGCCGACGCACTTCTCCAGCCCGTCCGGGTGCCGGTTGAGCTGGTGGCGCCCGTGGTACCGCGGCGCGGCCGGGGCGCCGGCCTCCGGGTACTCCTCGGTGGCGACCTTCTTGAACATCATCGCGAAGGTGACGCCGAAACCCTTGATGGGATTGAGGAAGTCAGTTTTGGCCATCTTCCGCCCCTTCCTGTGCTGCGGTGCCGACGGCGGCCGGGGCGCGCCGGGCGGCCCTCGCCTCCGCCTTGGCCAGCGCCTTCCGGCGCGGGGTGCTCTCGGGGACCTTCAGGTCCAGCGGCGGCAGCGGGTGACCGCCGCCGGTGATCGGCACGTAGTCGTCGTTCGGCAGCTTCTTCTCCGGCAGCGCCAGGCTCAGCAGCACCAGCACGACCAGGACGATGCCGACCCCGACGAGGATCTGCGGCCAGCTCCACTGGACGGTCTTGATGGCGACCACCACGACGATCCAGACCAGGTTGACCGGCACCAGCACCTTCCAGCCCAGGCGCATGAACTGGTCGTAACGCATGCGCGGGAGCGTGCCGCGCAGCCAGATGAAGCCGAACAGGAGGATGAAGGTCTTCGCGAAGAACCAGAGGATCGGCCACCAGTTCTGGTTCAGCGCCGAGTCTTCACCGACGAACGGGAAGAGCCAGCCGCCGAGGAACAGCGTGGTGCAGAACGCGGAGACGATCACCATGTTGACGTACTCGGCGAGGAAGAACATCGCGAACTTCATCGAGCTGTACTCGGTGTGGAAGCCGCCGACCAGCTCCGACTCGGCCTCGGCGAGGTCGAACGGCGCGCGGTTGGTCTCGCCGACCATCGAGATCAGGTAGATCACGAAGCTCGGGATGAGCATGTAGAAGTACCAGCCGTGGGCCTGCGCGGCGACGATCCCGGACGTCGAGAGCGTGCCCGAGTAGAGGATCACCGCGACGATCGAGAGGCCCATCGCGATCTCGTAGGAGATCACCTGGGCGGTCGAGCGCAGCGCGCCCAGCAGCGGGTACGGCGAGCCGGACGCCCAGCCGGCCAGCACGATGCCGTAAACGCCGATCGACGAGCAGGCGAGGATCACCAGCACGCCCACCGGCAGGTCGACCAGCTGCAGCACGGTGCGGTGGCCGAAGATCGACACCACCGGGCCGAACGGGATGGCGGCCAGCGCGATCAGCGCGGGGACGGCGGCGAGCACCGGCGCGAGGAAGTACACCTTGCGGTCGGCGGTGTCCGGGATGATCTGCTCCTTGAACGGGAGCTTGATCGCGTCGGCCAGCGACTGCAGGTAGCCGCCGGGGCCGACCCGGTTGGGGCCGGGCCGGTTCTGCATCCGGCCGACCGCCTTGCGCTCCCAGACGATCAGGAAGATCGTCAGGATCGGCCCGATCAGCAGGATGACCACGGCCTTGATCAGGATCAGCCACCACGGGTCGTCGGCGAGCAGGCGGGCCCGCTCGGCGGCGTCCGGCAGCTGGTCCAGGAACGGCGTGAGCTGCGGGCTCACTGTTCACCTCCGGAGATCTGCACCAGCGCGCCGTGGCCCGCGCCGAGAGCGGCGCGGACGGCGGAGCCGTCGGAGTTGGCCGGCAGCCACACGACGCCGGCGGGCAGGTCGGCGACCTCGACCGGCAGCGTGATCGAGCCGCGCTCGGTCGACACGTGGACCGTGCCGTCCGCGGGGATGCCGTGGTCTTCGGCGGTCTTCGCGGACAGCCGAGCGACGGGCTTGCGCTGCGTGCCCTTCAGGTGCGGCTCGTCGTCCTGGAGCGAGCCGTTGTCGATCAGCTGCCGCCAGGTGGAGAGCACGACCTTGCCGTTCGGCTGCGGAGCGGCCGGGGCCGCGATCTCCGGGCCCGCCGCGGTCCGCGAGGCGGGGCCGAGCTTGGCGAAGTCGGCCGCCGCGGCGGCCGGGGTCTGGGTGAACAGGTCCACGTCCATCTCGACGGCCAGGGTGTCGAGCACCCGCCCGTCGGACAGGGCGCCGGTGCCTTCGAGCGTGATGTCGAAGGCGCGGTGGCGGCCCTCCCAGTTGAGGTAGCTGCCCGCCTTCTCCACCGAGGGCGCGATCGGCAGGACCACGTCGGCCCGTTCGGTCACCTCGCCCGCCCGCAGTTCCAGGCTGACCACGAAGCCGGCGTTGTCCAGCGCGCGCCGGGCCAGGTCGGGGTCGGGCAGGTCGTCCGGGTCGACGCCGCCGACGAGCAGGCCTTCGAGCTGCTGCGCGGACGCGGCCTCGAGGATGCCCGTGGTGTCGCGGCCCGCCTCGGCTGGAAGCGTGACGCCCCAAAGCTTTTCGACCTCGGCGCGGGCCGCGGCGTCGAGCACGCCGCGGCCGCCCGGCAGGAGCGTCGGCACGCAGCCGGCCTCCAGCGCACCGCGTTCCCCGGCCCGGCGCGGGATCCACGCGAGCCGGGCGCCGGTGCGCGCGGTGAGCCGTCCCAGCGCGGAGAACAGGCCCGGGACCTCGGCGGCACGCTCGCCGACCAGGATCACGGCGCCCTCGGCGCTCAGCGCGGCGTCGACGTCGGCCGCGTGCTGCGCGATGCCGTCGACCGCGGCGGCCTCGCCACCCGGCACGCAGGCCAGCAGCTCGCCGAAGGTCTTGCGCACCGAGGAGGTCGTCCACTGTCCCAAGTGGACAACGCGGGTGCGGTTCTTGCGGGCCGCCTTGCGCAGCCGCAGGAACACGATCGGCGCCTCGTCCTCCGGCTCGAAGGCCACGCACAGGACCGTGCGGGCCTTCTCGATCTCGCCGAACGTCACGCCGTTCTCGGGCGTGGCGCCCAGCACGTTCGCGGTGAGGAACGCCAGCTCCTCGGCCGAGTGCGCGCGGGCGCGGAAGTCGATGTCGTTGGTGCGCAACGCGATCCGCGCGAACTTGGCGTACGCGTACGCGTCCTCGGTGGTCAGCCGGCCACCGGTGAGCACGCCGGCGCCCTTGCCGTCACGGGCCTTCGCGAGGCCCTCGGCGGCGGTGCGCAACGCGTCGGTCCAGGAGGATTCCTCCAGCTCGCCGGCCTCGTTGCGGACCAGCGGGCGGCGGATGCGGTCACCGGCCTGGATGTAGCGGAAGCCGAAGCGGCCCTTGTCGCACAGCCACTCCTCGTTCACCTCCGGGTCGTCGCCGGCCAGCTTGCGCTGCACCTTGCCGCGCCGGAAGTCGGTGCGCTCGGCGCAGCCGGACGAGCAGTGCTCGCACACCCCCGGCGCCGACACCAGGTCGAACGGCCGTGACCGGAACCGGTACGCCGCGCTGGTCAGCGCGCCCACCGGGCAGATCTGGATGACGTTGCCGGAGAAGTACGACTGGAACGGCTGGCCCGAAGTGGTGCGCGAAGCCAGGTCCAGCACGTCCGCGGTCTCGGCGGTGCCGATCTGCTGGTGCGCCCCGCGTTCGAGCAGCTCGATGAACGGGTCGCCCGCGATCTGGGCGGAGAACCGCGTGCAGCGCTGGCACAGCACACAGCGTTCCCGGTCCAGCAGCACCTGCGAAGAGATCGGCAACGGCTTCGGGAACGTGCGCTTGGTGTCGACGAACCGCGATTCCGTGCGGCCGTGGGCCAGCGCCTGGTTCTGCAGCGGGCACTCGCCGCCCTTGTCGCAGATCGGGCAGTCCAGCGGGTGGTTGATGAGCAGCAGCTCCATCACGCCGTGCTGCGCCTTGTCCGCGACGGCCGAGGTCAGCTGGGTCTTGACCACCATGCCGTCGGCCACCGTCATGGTGCAGGAGGCCTGCGGCTTCGGCATCGGCCGGCCGCCCATCTCCACCTCCACCAGGCACTGGCGGCAGGCGCCGGCCGGGTCGAGCAGCGGGTGGTCACAGAACCGCGGGATGACCGTGCCGAGCCGCTCGGCGGTGCGGATCAGCAGCTCGCCCTTGGGCGCGATGACCTCTTCACCGTCGATGATCAGCTTCACGTGACCTTCGGGGACCGGGGTCTCCTGGGTCGCGGGCTTATCGGGGGCGATCGTCATGCCTGTGCTCCCACCAGTTCGGGCTGGGCGGCCTTGTTCTTCTCGCACAGCGCGAGGAACTCCTCGCGGAAGTACTTGATCCCGCTCTGGATGGGCGACACCGCGCCGTCACCCAGCGCGCAGAACGAGCGGCCGAGGATGTTGTCGCAGACGTCCAGCAGGGTGTCGATGTCCTCGGCGGTGCCGTGGCCCTCCACCATGCGCTCCAGGATCTGCGCGAGCCAGTACGTGCCCTCGCGGCACGGGGTGCACTTGCCGCAGGACTCGTGCTCGTAGAACTGCGTCCACTTCATCACGGCCCACGGCACGGAAACGGTCTCGTTGAAGACCTGCACCGCGGTGGTGCCGAGCATCGAGCCGGCCTCGGCCGCGCCCTCGAAGTCGAGCGGGGTGTCGAGGTGCTCGGCGGTGAACATCGGCGTGGACGAGCCGCCCGGGGTCCAGAACTTGAGCGGGATGCCGTCCTTCATGCCGCCCGCCAGCTCCAGCAGCTCGCGCAGCGTGGTGCCGAGCGGGCACTCGTACTGGCCGGGCTTCTCGACGTGGCCGGAGATCGAGTAGATCTTCGGGCCGGGCGACTTCTCGCGGCCCATCTCGCGGAACCAGGCCGAACCGGCGTTCACGATGAACGGCGCGGAGGCGATCGTCTCGACGTTGTTCACCGTGGTCGGCGCGGCGTACAGGCCCGCGGCGGCCGGGAACGGCGGCTTGAGCCGGGGCTGGCCGCGGCGGCCTTCGAGCGAGTCGAGCAACGCGGTTTCCTCGCCGCAGATGTACGCGCCGGCGCCGGCGTGCACGGTCAGCTCGAGGTCGTAGCCGGTGCCGAAGATGTTCTTGCCCAGGTACCCGGCCTGGTACGCCTCGCGCGCCGCCGCGTTGAGCCGGCGGATGCAGTGCAGCGCCTCGCCGCGGACGTAGATGAAGCAGTGGTTCGAGCGCATCGCGTACGAGGCGATGATGCAGCCCTCGATCAGCGAGTGCGGGTCCGCCATCATCAGCGGGATGTCCTTGCAGGTGCCCGGCTCGCCCTCGTCGGCGTTGATCACCAGGTAGTGCGGCTTGTCGAAGTTCGGCGGCATGAAGGACCACTTGACGCCGGCCGGGAAGCCCGCGCCGCCGCGGCCGCGCAGGCCGGAGTCCTTGACCACCTGGACGAGCTGCTCGGGTGTGCCGGCCAGCGCCTTGCGCGCCGCGGTGTAGCCCTCGAGCCGCTCGTAGGTCTCCAGTCGCCAGGAGTTCGGCGACAGCCAGCGCTTCGTGAGGACCGGAGTAATGGGATCAGGCATTACTTCTTCTCCCCTTCCTTGGCAGGCAGAACCGGGAGCGGGACGTCCTGGGTCGCCGGCGCGGTCCAGCCGCGCTCGTTCGCGATCTGGGCACCGCGCAGCGTTTCGACGGCCTGCGAAGGACCGTCGACGTCACCGCGGTAGGTGGCCTCGTCCTCCGGGAAGAACCCGGCGAGCTGCAGCTCCGCGCCCTTGAAGTCCGAGAGCGGGGCGCCGCGCGTCGGGGCCGGCTTCTTGCCCGCCTGCAACGCGTCCACCAGTGCGACGGCCTTTTCCGGCGTCTGGTTGTCGAAGTACTCGTAGTTGACCTGCAGCACCGGGGCCAGGTCGCAGGCCGCCAGGCATTCGGCGTGCTCCAGCGTGATCGAGCCCGGCTCGCCCGGCGTGCCCGCCGTCTCCTCCTGGCCCAGCGGCGCGTCCTCGGAGCCGAGGTGCGTCTGGAGCTTCTTGTAGATCGCCTCGCCGCCCATCGCCGCGCACAGCGTGTTGGTGCAGACGCTCACCAGGTGCTCGCCGCACGGGCGGCGCTTGTACATGGTGTAGAACGTCGCGACCGCGCTGACCTCGGCGTCGGACAGGTCCAGCTGCCGGGCGCAGAAGGCGATGCCCTCCTGGCTGACGTAACCCTGCACCGACTGCACGAGGTGCAGCAGCGGCAGCAGCGCCGAGCGCGACATCGGGTAGCGGGCGATCAGGTCCTTCGCCTTGGCCTCGGTGTCAGCGCCGAAGATCTCGTCGAGCGGCGTGTCCGCGAGGATGCCCTCGGCCACGGCCGAATCCGGCGCGATCGCGACGACGTCGGTGTCACCGCCCGCGGCGGCGTGCGTCGTCTTCGCGGCGTGCGGCCCCGGCTCGGGCGTCGCTGTCGAACTGGTCATCGGTCCACTCCCCCCATCACCGGGTCGATCGACGCGACCGCGGCGATCACGTCGGCCACCAGCCCGCCCTCGGCCATCGCGGGCATCGACTGCAGGTTCACGAAACTCGGCTCCCGCACGTGCACGCGCAGCGGCCGGGTGCCGCCGTCGGAGACCAGGTGCGCGGCCAGTTCGCCGCGCGGCGACTCCACCGGCGAGTAGACCTGGCCGGCCGGCACGTGGAAGCCCTCGGTGACGAGCTTGAAGTGGTGGATCAGCGATTCCATCGACTGGCCCATGATCTTCTTGACGTGCTCGAGCGAGTTGCCCATGCCGTCGCTGCCGATCGACAGCTGTGCCGGCCACGCGACCTTCTTGTCCTCGACCATGACCGGGCCCGGCTCGAGCTTCTTCAGCACCTGCTTGATGATCCGCAGGCTCTGGTGCATCTCCTCGACCCGGATCAGGTACCGGGCCCAGCAGTCCGCGTCGTTGGACGTCGGGATGTCGAAGTCGAACTCGTCGTAGCGCGAGTACGGCTCGGTCTTGCGCAGGTCCCACGGCAGGCCGGCCGAGCGCAGGATCGGGCCGGTGACGCCGAGCGCGAGGCACGCGTCGACCGGCAGGTAACCCACGCCCTTGAGCCGGTTGCGCCAGATCGGCTGACCGGTGAACAGCTTGTCGTACAAGGGAAGGCGCTTGTCCATCACCTTGCAGAACTCGGTGACCTTCTCCTCGAAGTCGGCCGGCATGTCCTGCGCGAGCCCGCCGGGGCGGATGAACGCGTGGTTCATCCGCAGGCCGGTCAGGTGCTCCAGCAGGTGCAGCACCTCTTCGCGCTCGCGGAAGCCGAGCGTCATCGCGGTGGTGGCGCCGAGCTCCATGCCGCCGGTCGCGATGTAGACCAGGTGCGAGCCGATCCGGTTGATCTCCAGCAGCATCACGCGAAGCAGCTCCGCGCGCGGCGGGGCCTGGATGCCCAGCAGCTTCTCCACGCCGAGGCAGTACGCCATCTCCGTGGACAGCGGCGCCAGGTAGTCCATCCGCGTGACGAAGGTGACGCCCTGGGTCCAGGTCCGGTATTCGCAGTTCTTCTCGATGCCGGTGTGCAGGTAGCCGATGACCGACCGCAGCTGCGTGACGGTCTCGCCCTCCATCTCCAGCACGAGCCGGAGCACGCCGTGCGTGGACGGGTGCTGCGGGCCCATGTTGATGACCATGCGCTCGTCGTGCTGCGCGTCGGCGACGACGTCGTCCCAGTCACCGCCGGAAACGGTGTAGACGCGACCCTCGGTGGTGTCGCGGCTGTCCGCCTCGGGGACCTCAGTGGTCTCGGTGGTGTCTTCGTTGATGCTCACGAGTACGACCTCCGCTGGTCCGGCGGCGGGATTTCCGCGCCCTTGTATTCGACCGGGATCCCGCCGAGCGGGTAGTCCTTGCGCTGGGGGTGGCCGTCCCAGTCGTCCGGCATGAGGATCCGGGTCAGCGCCGGGTGGCCGTCGTAGACGATGCCGAACATGTCCCAGGTCTCGCGCTCCTGCCAGTCGGCGGTCGGGTACAGCCCGACCAGCGACGGCACGTGCGCGTCCTCGACGTCGAGGGTGACCTCGAGCCGGATCCGGCGCCGGTAGGTCATCGAGGTGAAGTGGTAGACCGAGTGCAGCCGCTGCGGCACGTCCACGCCGTAGTCCACTCCGGACACCGAGCTGAGCAGCTCGAAGCGCAGGCCCGGGTCGTCGCGCAGGGTGCGGGCGATGGCCACCAGGTGCTCGCGCTCGACGTAGAAGGTGATCTCGTCGCGGTGCACCGTGGTCTGCAGGACCGCGCTCGCCGGGACGTGGTTGTCCGCCAGCGCGGCGAGGAACTCGTCGGCGAACTCGTCGAACCAGCCGCCGTACGGGCGCTCGGCCGGGGCCGGGCTGTACGCGGGCAGGCGCACACCGCCGTAGCCGGAGGTGTCACCGCTGCCGGTGACGCCGAACATGCCCCTGCGGGCGCGGCCGGAGACGACGGGCTCGGCGGGGGCGGCCGGGTTCGCGCCCTGGGGCTCGAGCCCGCCTTCCGGGCGGTCGGCGCTGGACTGCTCGCCGCCGGTCTCTGGGGTTTCGGGCGCAGGATTCTCAGGCACCGGGCTCACTTCTTCGCGTACTTGATCGACGACGGGATCAGCTCGGTGCGCGCCCCGCTGGCGGCGCGGATCGCGGCGCGGCGGGCGTTCAGCGGCTCGTCCTGGATCTTGGCGTGCAGCTTGAGGATCGCGTCGAGCAGCATCTCGGGCCGGGGCGGGCAGCCGGGCAGGTACATGTCGACCGGCACGACGTGGTCGACGCCCTGCACCACCGCGTAGTTGTTGAACATGCCGCCGGAGGAGGCGCAGACGCCCATCGCGAGCACCCAGCGCGGCTCGGCCATCTGGTCGTAGATCTGCCGCAGGACGGGAGCCATCTTCTGGGTCACCCGGCCGGCGACGATCATCAGGTCGGCCTGGCGCGGGGTGGCGCTGAAGCGCTCCATGCCGAACCGGGCGATGTCGTAGCGGGAGCCGCCGACGGTCATCATCTCGATCGCGCAGCACGCGAGGCCGAACGTGGCGGGCCAGAGCGAGTTCTTGCGCGCCCAGTTGACCAGGCCCTCGAGGCTGGCCAGCAGGATGCCGTTGGGGAGTTTCTCTTCGAGGCCCATGGCTTCAGTTCCAATCCAGGCCGCCGCGCCGCCACACATAGGCGTACGCGAACCCGACCGTAACGATGAACAGCACGATCTCCACCAGGCCGAACACACCGAGCGCGTTCGCGTTCACCGCGAACGGGTAGAGGAACACCATCTCGATGTCGAACAGGATGAAGAGCATCGCCGTGATGTAGTACGCCACCGGCATCCGCCCACCGCCGACGACCGGCTGGGGCGAGGGCTCGATCCCGCACTCGTAGGCCGAGGTCTTGGCCTTGTTGTACCGGCTCGGGCCGACCATCGGGCCCAGCAGCACGGACAGCAGCGCGAACGCCGCCGCGAGAACGAACAACAGGACGAGCGGCAGGTACACCTTCAAGCCAGGCGCGGCCGCAGCCGCTCCTGCGGTTTCCGCCTGCGCCAGCACGGGCAACATCAGCACGGGGTTTTCGCCATCCTTTCCGCGCCGCTGCGGGGTTCTTCTACGGGTGGTGGTCCGCTTCCTCGACGGCACCCTAAGGGAGCTGGGTCACACCGCCGAGGGTCAGGGCACCCTTACGGCCCGTGGCCGGACCGGGGGCTGCTTGTGAAATAGTTCACAAGCCACTCGTCGTGGATGTGAAGCGATTCACAAGCATGGGGGGAGTGTAGGACGCGACTCACACGGTTGTCCCTAGGGGCCGTGGTATAAGGCTTACCTAACTTGGCCGGGCGCCCAATCCGGGACTCGCCCGGGCGCACTCGCGGGACCAGCGACAAGAGGCCGCGCGAGCACCCCGGCGACGGACATACCGGACCCGATCTTGTGACGTATCCCACCTGACCGGCCGGGCAACCACTGCTCCGGCCGGGTCGCTCCGCGGGTCAGCGGGGGCTGGGCGTGGCGCGCGCGAGAGCGGCGATCAGACGGTCGACGCCGTCGCCGCCCTTGGCGTCGTAGCAGCCGGAAAGTCCCTTGTACACCAACGGAAGGATCTTGTTGATGCGCAGCCCGTACTTCGTCGCGGCGTGCATGACCTTGGGCTTCCCGATCAGCTTCGCGAACACGTTGCCGAGGCGGTAGTAGCCGCCCATCAGCTCGCCGACGGCGCGCGGGTAGCCCTCCAGCGCGCGCTCGCGCGAAGGCCCTTCGGCGCGGGCCAGCGCCTGCACCACGAACTCCGACGCGAGCTGCGCCGACTCCATCGCCGCGGAGATCCCCTCGCCGTTGAACGGGCTCACCATGCCGCCGGCGTCGCCGAGCAGCAGGAGGCCGTCACGGTAGTGCGGGGTGCGGTTGAAGCCCATCGGCAGCCCGGCGCCGCCGACCTTGCCGATCGCGTTCTCCTCGCGGTAGCCCCATTCCTCGGGCGTGCCGTCGAGCCACTGCCGCAGCAGCGCGCGGTAGTCGGTGTTGCGGAACGAGGCGGACGTCGAGAGCATGCCGAGCCCGACGTTGACCGTGCCGTCGCCGAGCGGGAACGCCCAGCCGTAACCGGGCAGCAGCTTCGGGTCGCGCGGGTCCGAGCGGTCCCACAGCTCGAGGTGGCCCTCGATGAACGGGTCGTCGTGGCGCGGGCTCTTGTAGTACCGGCGCACGGCGACGCCCATCGGGCGCTTCTCGTTCTTGTCGATGCCGACGCTCAGCGCGAGCCGCGCGGAGACCCCGTCGCAGGCCAGCACGAGCGGCGCCCGGTAGCTGACCGGCGTCCGCTCGGGGCCCACCTTGGCCTCGACGCCGATCACGCGCCCGGAGGAGTTGGTGATCGCGCCGGTGACGGTGGTGCGCTCGTACAGCCGCGCGCCGGCCTTCACCGCGGTCTTCGCCAGCAGGTCGTCGAAGTCCTGGCGGGTGCGGGCGACACCGTACGGCGGGTAGCTGGTGAGGTCCGGCCAGTCGAGTTCCAGCGTCAGGTCGCCGGTGAGGATGCGCAGGCCACGGCTGTGCACCCAGCCCGCGTCCTCGCTCGTGTCGATGCCGAGGTCGATCAGCTGCTTGACGCCGCGCGGGGTCAGCCCGTCGCCGCAGACCTTCTCCCGCGGGAACTCGGTCTTCTCCAGCAGCAGCACGTCGACACCCGCGCGCGCGAGGTAGGTGGCCGCGGTGGATCCGGCCGGTCCGGCGCCGACCACGATCACTTCGGCATCGTGGTCCGGGTTACGACGAGGGCTCATACCGCCGAGTTTAGAGAAGGCTTCTTCGCCCGATGAATGGCGACGACGCCGAACGTGAGGTTCAGCCACTCCACCTCGGTCCAGCCCGCGCTCGCGACGATCTCGCCCAGCGCCCGCTGGTCGGGCCAGGCCAGCATGGATTCGGCCAGGTAGGAGTAGGCCTCGGGGTTCGTCGAGGACCGGCTGCCGACCCAGGTGAGCAGCTTGAGGACGAACCGGCGGTAGAAGAACCGGATCGGCGCGAATGTGGGCGTCGACACCTCGCAGATCACCAGCCGCCCGCCCGGCTTGACCACGCGGGCGATCTCGACCAGCGCCGCCTTGGTGTCCACGAAGTTGCGCAGCGCCAGCGAAATCGTGACGGCGTCGAAGGAGCCGTCGGCGAACGGCAGGTGCAGCGCGTCGGCCGCGACCATCGGGACCTTGCGGTGCAGGCCCGCCCGCAGCATGCCGACGGAGAAGTCCGCGGCCAGGCACCAGGCGCCGCCGCGGGCGTACTCGACGGTGGAGACCCCGGTGCCGGCGGCGAGGTCGAGCACCTTCTCCCCGCGCTTCGCGTCCAGCACCCGCGCGGTGGTGGTGCGCCAGCGCCGGTCGAAGCCGAACGTCATGAACGAGTTGGCCCGGTCATAGCCGGACGCGACGCCGTCGAACATCGCGGCGACCTCGTGCGGATCCTTGTCCAAGCTGGCGCGTGGCATGAACCGAACTCTAACTGCCGCTGGTCAGCGGGTCCGGTGGCGGCCGGTGTCCGATAGAGGACACCGGGCACCCGAAACCTTGACACCCGTGTGAGCGGGGGTGTTGTTTCAGCGCACCCCCCGCCTCTCACCGGAGTTGAGCCATGATCACCCGCAGAACGTTCCTCTCCGGTTCCGTGGCCGGCCTCGCCGCACCGGCACTCACCCCGGTCGGCCCACCGGCGACGCAGAGCCCCGGGCCGGGGGGCCGGATCGACCGCCAGGCCGTGGTGGCGCGGCACCGGGTGGTGCGCGACAAGCTCGACACGCAGAGCCCCCTGCAGGTCGGCAACGGCGGGTTCGCCTTCGGCGTCGACGTCACCGGGCTGCAGACGTTCGTGCCCTTCAACACGATGTCGGACTGGGGCTGGCACAACTTCCCGCTGCCGCCCGGACAGCAGCCGTCGGACTTCCGCGGCGAGGTCTGGGACACCCACGGCCGCCCCGTCGACTACCCCATCCCGAATCCCGACCAGCCCGAGCTGTCGGCCTGGCTCTACGCCAATCCCGCCCGCATCAACCTCGGGCGGATCGGCCTGGAGCTGGCCCTGCCCGACGGCCGGGCGGCCGTCGCGGGCGACCTCACCGCCGTCCGGCAGGAACTCGACCCGTGGACCGGGGTCATCGACAGCCGCTTCGAGGTCGCCGGCGAACCCGTGCACGTCCGCACCTGCTGCCACCCCGATCAGGACACCGTGGCCGTGGAGATCGACTCGCCGCTCGTCGCGGCCCGGCGGCTGGTGGCCTTCCTGGACTTCCCCTACGTGGACGGGCAGGAGTTCGCCTCGTACGTCGGGGACTACGCCGCGCAGGACGCCCACACCACCACGGCAGTGCCCCGCGGAAACGACCGCGTCGACATCACGCACCGGATGGACGCCACCGAATACCACGTCGCGCTCGCCTGGGAGGGGCCCGGCCGGTTCACCGGCCCGGACGCGACCGACCGCCATCGCTACCGGCTCGCCGGCGACGGCCACACCCATCAGCTGCGGTTCGTCTGCGCGTTCTCGCCGGCACCGAGCACTTCGCTGCCGACATCCAGCGCGAGCTTCGCGGCGAGCGTCCGCGGCTGGCGGCAGTACTGGCTCTCCGGCGGCGCCATCGACCTTTCGGAGAGCACGGACCCGCGCTGGCCGGAGCTGGAGCGCCGCGTCGTGCTGTCCCAATACCTGTTGCGCGCCAACGAGGCCGGTTCGCTGCCCCCACAGGAGAGCGGGCTGGTGAACAACGGCTGGAACGGCAAGTTCCACATGGAGATGTACTGGTGGCACGGCGCGCACTGGTCACTGTGGAACCGCTGGCCGGTACTCGACCGCAGCCTGGACGTCTACGAACGCTTCCACGCCTCGGCCCGGGAACTAGCGCGTTTCCAGGGCTTCCGCGGGGCGCGCTGGCCCAAGTGCACGACCGCGGACGGACGCGAATCGCCGCACGTCATCCACGCGCTGCTGGTCTGGCAGCAGCCGCACCCGATCTTCCTCGCCGAACTGGACTACCGCGCCCATCCCGACCAGAGCACGCTGCGGAAATGGCGTGACATCGTCTTCGACACCGCGGATTTCCTCTCCTCCTGGGCGTTCTGGGACGAGGGCACCAGCCGTTACATCCTCGGCCCGCCCATGTACGTGGTCTCGGAGAACACCGACCCCAAGACCACGCGGAACCCCACGTTCGAACTCGGCTACTGGCGCTTCGGCCTGCGCGTGGCGCAGTTGTGGCGTGAACGTCTCGGCCTGGACCGCGATCCGGGCTGGCAGCGCGTGCACGACGGGCTCGCGCCGCTGCCGGTGCAGGACGGGGCGTACGTGCTGCACGAGGGCGTGGAGAACATGTGGACCCAGTGGAACTACGAGCACCCGGCGCTGATCGGGACGTACGGCTGGCTGCCGGGCGACGGTGTCGACGTCCCCACCATGGCCCGCACCGCCGAGAAGGTCTTCACCGGCTGGCAGTTCGACCGGACCTGGGGCTGGGACTTCCCGATGCTGGCGATGTGCGCGGCCCGGCTCGGCCGCCCCGAGGACGCCGTGGACTTCCTGCTCCACCCGGCCGGCGGCTTCCAGTTCGACGACGCGGGGCTCGCCACCGGCGGGCCGTTCCCCTACTTCCCCAGCAACGCCGCACTGCTCTACGCCATCGCGTTCATGGCCGCCGGCTGGGACGGCGCCCCCGGCCGCCACGCCCCGGGCTTCCCCGCCGATCAACGCTGGGTGGTGCGGTTCGAGGGATTGCAGCCGGCTCTGTGAGGCAGGGCCGCGCTGGGCCAGAGCGGATTCACCGCACCCGAGGGCTCAGCGGAGCTGATGGCGGTTCCGCGGCAGCAGGACGCTGACCAGCACCAGCCAGATCAGGCCGCCGAACCGGCCGACGGGGATCAGCGGGTTCAGCGCCGGGGTCAGCAGCGTGAACGTCGCCAGCACCGCGGCGGCCGCGATGACCAGGCCGGCAATCGACACCCAGCGCGGCAGCAGGCCGAGGAACAGGGCGGGCACGGCGATCCCGGCGATCAGCAGCGCGAGCGGGACCACGAAACCGGCCGCGCCGGTGGCGAACGCGAGGCTGGTCAGCGCGCGGGACAGGGCGGGCACGGCCGGGTTCGCCGTCTGCGCCGCCGTCCAGGTGACCAGCCCGCTGAGCGCGAGCGAGGCCGACGCCAGCACGCCGCCGGCCAGCCCGATCACCGCTCCCGGCGCGGTGACGCCGAGCTTGCGCAGCCGCCGGTAAGCCGTCGCGGACCAGATCACCAACGGGATCGACGCGCCGAACACCACCAGCGCGAGCAGGTCCAGCAGGCCGTGGTGACCCAGGTCGTACGCGAGGACCTCGGCCGCGCTCGAATCCGGCCGCGTCCCGCTCGCGCCGAGCGCACCCGACGCGATGGTCAGCACCCCGAACGCCAGCGCCGGAACGAGCAGCGGTGGTCCGCCCTGCTGTCGGGTCTGCGTCGTCGTTGTCATGAGAACCTCCTGGTTAACTAGTTTCAACACAGAAACGATTACACTGGCGTAATCGATTGTAAAGGGATATGGTTTCGGCCATGGAAGGACCTCCACGCACCGGCAGCGCGTTCCTGCTGGCCCAGCTCGGCGCGCACGCCGCCCGGCGATTCACCGAGCGCATCGCGGAGCTGGACCTGAAGCCGCCCCAGACCGGGCTGCTCCGGGTCATCGCGCGACGGCCGGGTGAGAGCCAGCAGACGTTGGCCGCCGAGCTGGGCACGCCGCCGACCCGGCTGGTCGCGCTGGTCGACGGGCTCGAGCAGCGCGGCCTGATCGAGCGCCGCCGCAACCCGCAGGACCGGCGCCTCTACGCGGTTTTCCTGAGTGCCGCGGGAAAAAAGCTGATGCGCTCACTGGCCGAGGTAGGGACAGCCCACGAGGACGACCTCATGTCAGCCCTGTCCACCGAAGAGCGCGCGACACTGTTCGACCTGCTCAGCCGGGTCGCCGAGAAGCAGGGCCTGGCGCCGGGAGTCCACCCCGGCTACCGCGGCTCGTGAGTGTTCAAGACGGTTGGAACCGTCCGCAACACTCACGAGCCGTGGGCCGCGAGCATCCCCCGCACTGATTCGGGCCACGCGAACTCCTCGGCCCGGGCCCGGGCGGCCGCGCGGCGTTGATCCTCAGGGCTGTCCAACAGCCCGGTCACGGCGGAGGCGAACGCGGGCGCGAAGTCGTCGACCGCGGCGCCGCAGCCCGGGCCGACGATCTCGCGCAGTGCCGAGGAAGCCGACACCACCACGGGCGTCCCCGAGGCCAGTGCCTCCAGTGCGGCCAGGCCGAACGTCTCGTGCGGCCCGGGCGCCAGCGACACGTCCGCGCTGGCCAGCAGCCGCGCGACCTCCGCCCGGCCGGACAGGAAACCCAGGAACGTCACGGGCAGCCCGCGCGCCCGGCGTTCCAGCGCGCGCCGCCGGGGGCCGTCGCCGGCGATCACCAGCCGCACCCGGAAGCCCGATTCCGTCAGCTCCGCGACGGTGTCGACGCTGCGCTCCACGTGTTTCTCCGGCGACAGCCGTCCACAGTGGACCAGCAACGCGTCGGCCGCGCCGGTCAGGGCGAGCCGCCAGCCGTCGTCCCGCATGGACGGGGCGAAGGTGGCCAGGTCGACGCCCAGCGGCACCCGCCGGACGTTCGGCACGGCGATCCGGTCGAACTCCGCGCGGGCGAACGCGGTGGTGCAGACGACCGTGTCGTAGCTGGCCGCCATCCGGCGGTTGGCGGCGTCCGCGACCGCGCGCGCCATCGCCTCCGGCAGCAGGAATTGCTCCAGCAGCCGGTCGAGCCGCTCGTGCGAGATGACCGTGCTGGGCACACCGTGGCGGCGCGCCCAGGTGCCCATCCCCCGCAGCGTCAGCCGGTCCGAGACCTCCAGCCGGTCCGGCTCCAGCCGGCGCAGCACCGCCCGGACCCGGTGCGGGTCGACGGCCCGGTAGCCGCCGGTGCCGGGGATGCGCGGCGCGGGCAGCGAATACCGGCGCACCCCCGTGGGCAGGCTCTCGACGGAGTACCGCGTGCCCGGCACGACCAGCGTCACCCGGTGCCCGCTGGCGACGTACCCCGCGCCGAGGTGGTGCAGCGCCGTGCGCAGCCCGCCGGAACGCGGTCCGTAGAAGTTGGCCAGCTGGACGATGTGCACGGCTCAAGCCGCACGGGCGACTTGGCCCCGCACCTGTTCGTAGTGCCCGACGAGCTCGTGGCAGACCGCCGGCCACGTGCGGCCCAGCACCACTTTCCGCGCCTTCTCCCCCAGCCGGGCCCGCAGCGAGGGGTCGCGCATCGCGTCCACCTTTTCGACCAGCGCGGACCCGAAGCCGGCGCGGTCAGCCGGCAGCAGGTAACCCGTGCGGCCGGGCAGCACCAGGTCCTTCGGGCCGCCCGCGGCGGGCGCGAGCACCGGCAGGCCGGACGCCATCGCCTCCTGCACCGCCTGGCAGAACGTCTCGTGCGGTCCAGTGTGGACGAACACGTCGAGGCTGGCGTACGCGGCCGAGAGGTCGTCGCCGTACTTCGCGCCGAGGAAGGCCGCGTGCGGCAGGCGCTCGCGCAGCGCGGGCAGCTCCGGGCCGTCGCCGACCACGACCAGCCGCACGCCCGGCACGTCGGCCAGCGCGATCAGCCGGTCGACCTCCTTCTCCGGCGCGAGCCTGCCGACGAAGCCGACCAGCAGCTCGCCGTTCGGGGCCAGCTCGGCCCGCAGCGCGGGGTCGGCGTGCGACGGCGAGAACCGCTCGATGTCCACGCCGCGCGCCCACCGGTGCACCCGCGGCACCCCGTGCAGCTCCAGCTGCTCCACCGCGTCGGAAGACGGCGCGAGCGTCCGGTCGGCCCGCGAGTGCACGCGCCGGACCCAGCGCCAGGCCGCGCGGGCGCCGATGCCGAAGCCGTACGCGGCGGCGAACCCGGCGATGTCGGTCTGGTAGACGGCGACCGTCGGCACCCGCAGTCGTCTCGCCGCGGCCAGCCCGCGCGCGCCGACCACGAACGGCGACGCCAGGTGCACCACGTCCGGCGCGAAGCCGGCCAGCGCGGTGAGCACCGTGCGCGTCGGCAGGCCGATCGGCAGGGAGTGCACCCCGGGCACGTCGAAGGCGGGAATGCGGACGACGGGGGCGCCGCGGTAGGACTCCGGGCCCGGGCCGGGCGCCACCACGAGCACGTCGTGAGCGCGTTCGACCAGGTGCTCGACGACCCGCAGCACGGAGTTCGTCACGCCGTTCACCTGGGGCAGGAAACTTTCGGTGACTATGGCGACTCGCACCCGGCCACTGTCGCACCGGAGCGCGCGGACCAGGCCAATCCCGCGTGACACATGAGCCAACGGTGTCCGAACACTCCGAATGCGCCGGGCCGGGCGCCGCGCCGTCGGCAGATCGGACACCACATGTCATCTCAAGGTCGTGTCCCGTAAACCAGCTTCGCCCAGACTAAGCAGGCATGACCCTCTTGTCCTCCAGGCCGTCGCAGCCCGTGGAGCCGGGGCTGCTCTCGAGGGCCCTCGAGGTGGCCGGCCGGCTGGCCAACGACGCGACCGACGTGATCACCGCGACCGCCGGCCGGGGCGCCCACCCCTCGACCCTGGACTCCCCCTTCGACTGGGTCACCGACACCGACCGCATCCTCGAACGGCACACCCGCCGGGTGCTGACCGCCGAGTTCCCCGGGATCCCGGTGGTGGGCCACGAGTTCGGCGCCGACCACGGCGCGGACGTCGCCGAGTACCGCTGGGTCGTCGACTCCGTGGACGGCACCGCCAACTACGTCGCCGGGGTCCCGTGGTGCGCCTACAGCCTCGCGCTGGTCGACGCGTCCGGCCCGGTCGTCGGCGTGGTCGCCGACCCGTACCGCGCGCAGATCTACGCCGCCGCCCGCGGCCGGGGCGCCCGCGCGAACGGCAAGCCGATCAAGCTGGCCGACCGGTGCGTGACGGCGGGCGCGATCGTCTGCACCGAGCTGGCGCGCAAGGGCCCGTGGCCGGGCATGGGCGGGTTCATCGAACGCGCGGCGGCCGCGCACGCGGGTGTCCGGGTGCTGGGCTCGGCCGCGCTGTCGATCGCGCAGGTCGCGCTGGGCCACGCGGCCGCCGCCGTGCTGCACAGCTACCACGAGTGGGACGTCGCGGGCTCCGTCGCGCTGGCCATCGAGGCCGGCGCCGTGGTGCTCGACAAACACGGCGAGGACACCGCGCTGCCGACCGACGGGCTGCTGGTCGCCGCCCCGGGCGTCGCCGACGAGGTGCTCGGCTGGTGGCAGGAGACGGCGACCGTCGCCTAGGAGACGGGCACCTCGGTGGCTTCCGGGGCCGGGTGGGCGGCGCGGTCGCGCTTGATCAGGCGGCGCAGCCACCACAGCAGCGGCCCCGCGATCAGCCAGGTGAACAGGATCGTCGTGCCCAGCGGCAGCAGGGTCAGCACGGCCGAGCGGCCGGCGACCCTGGCCAGGTCCGGGTCCGTCGCGTCGTACTCGATCTGCACGAGCTGGCCCGCCGACAGCCCGGACGGGTAGAGCACGCCGTTCGCCGGGCTGTGCACGATGCCGTCCGGCGTCCCGTACTGGATGATCGTGCGGTCGAAGGCGACCGACTCGACCGTGGCGTTGGCCGTGCCGAGGTGCGACTGGATCGAGTTGTCGTTCCGGATCGCGGCGAAGAGCAGGCACACGCACATCACGGTGAGCAGCGAAGCGACGCCGAGGACGGCGAACCACCCGATGCGCCTCGCCCGCTCGCTCCTTGCCGTCACGCTCGGGAGTTTAACTCGTAAGAGTGGCCACGCCGGTGGGGAACCGGCGTAGCCACTCCACGGGGTCAGCGTTCGCCGGCCGCGGCCAGCGACTGGTGGTTGGCCCGGATCTGGTCGTACGACTTCGGCTTGGCCTGCGTGCTCTTGCTCGCGAAGGCCTTCGCCGCGGTGCCGTTCGGCCCGGTCGCCGGCTTGCCCTTGGTGAACAGCCAGGTCTGGAAGAAGTCCTGCAGCGGCTTGCCCGAGACCTTCTCGGCCAGCGCCTCGAACTCCGGGATCACGCCCGACTTCCCGCCCTTGAGCACCTGCCACTGCTTCAGGGTGGCGAAGAACGCGTCGTCACCGACGGTCGTGCGCAGGGCCTGCAACGCCATCGCGCCACGGTCGTAGACGGCGCCGTCGAACTGGTTCGCCTCGCCCGGGTCGCCCGGCAGGACCTGCCAGAACGGGGAGTCGGCGGGGTAGGAGTCGTACGCGTACTGCGCCAGCTCCGCCGTGGTGCCCTCGCCCTCGTGCTCGGACCAGAGGTACTCGGCGTACGAGGCGAAGCCCTCGTTCAGCCAGATGTCGCTCCACTTGCCGAGCGAGACGTTGTCGCCGAACCACTGGTGGGCGTTCTCGTGCGCGATCAGCGTGGTGTTGGAGCCGGCCAGGAAGTTCTTGAGGCCGTAGGTGGGCCGCGTCTGGTTCTCCAGCGAGAACGTGATGCCGCTGGTCACCACGCCGCCCTCGGCCTCGAACGGGAACGGGCCGAACTGCGACGCCAGGAACGCGTCGATCTCCGGCGTGCGCTCGACGCTGGCCTTCGCGGCGTACAGCGAGTCGCCGAGGTCCGAGCCGTACGCGGTGATGAACGGCTTGCCGTCCGGTGTCGTCGACTGGTTCACCTCGTACGGGCCGATCACCAGCGAGGTCAGGTAGGTGGCCTGCGGCTTGGTGCTGCGCCAGTTCCAGCGTGTCCAGCCGGCGCGGCTCTGGGTCTTGCGCACGAGGTTCCCGTTCGACACCACGGAGTTGCCGTCCGGGGCCTCGACCGAGACGTCGTAGGTCGCCTTGTCGGTGGGGTGGTCGTTGGACGGGAACCACCAGGCGGCGCTCTGCGGCTCGTCGACGCCGAGCGCGCCGAACGAACCCTTCTTCCACGCGTTGAGCGTGCCGATCTTCGCCGTGGACGGGGTGTCGGAGTAGGCGACGACCACGGTGGTGGTCTGCCCCTTGGCCAGCGGCGCCGCGGGGGTGATCACCAGCTCGCCGTCACCGTTCTGGTTGGTGAACTGCGCGGGCCGGTTGCCGACCAGCACGCTGGAGGCCTTGAGCGCGAAGTCCAGGTCGAACCGGGAGAGGTCCTGGGTCGCGGTGAGCAGCAACGTGGTCGTGCCGGCCAGCACGTCGGTGGCCGGCTGGTAGCTGAGCCGGATGTCGTAGTGCAGCACGTCGGTGCCGCCGTTGCCGGCGTTCGGGTAGTACGGGTCGCCGACGCCCGGCGCGCCCGGCGCGGGGGCCGCGCCCGCGACGTTCGCCAGCAGCACCGAGGCCACGCCTGCGGCGAGCACACCGAGCCCGGCGCGAATTCTGACACGCATGTGAATCCTCCCAAAGGTGATCAGCGCGCTCGAACCTAGCCAGCTCACGAAGTCCGAGATACAGCCGAAGGAAGGTTCTTACCGGCTGGGAACAGGGCCGGTAATCGGTTGACGCGCGTGCCTCAGGCCGAGCCGACGGCGGCCGCGACCGCCGAGCGGAGCCGGGCGTGCAGGTCGCGGTGCCGGGTCCGGTCGACGCGGACCTCGACCACCCGCAGCCCCGGCTGGGGCTTCAGCGCGGCGCGGAACTCCGTGATCGTC
This sequence comes from Amycolatopsis saalfeldensis, assembly GCF_900110575.1. Classification (GTDB taxonomy): domain Bacteria; phylum Actinomycetota; class Actinomycetes; order Mycobacteriales; family Pseudonocardiaceae; genus Amycolatopsis; species Amycolatopsis saalfeldensis. Next base: position 172,738 of record NZ_FOEF01000008.1, on the reverse strand, counting down.
TCGGCGACCACGTGCGGCACCCGGTAGCCCGCGCACAGCGCGCCCAGATCGGCGCCGTGCGGGGTGCCGAAGACCCGCTCGAAGCTCGCGCTGTACTCGGGCGCGCCCTGCTCCAGCAAGGAAAAGATGCCGCCACCGTCGTCGTTGAGCACCACGATCGTCAGGTCCGGGCGCTGCTCGGTGGGCCCGGTGAGCAGGCCGCTCGCGTCGTGCAGGAACGTCAGGTCGCCCAGCAGCGCGTACGACGGCGCGCGGTGCACCATGGCGGCGCCGATGGCCGTGGACACCGTGCCGTCGATGCCCGCGACGCCGCGGTTGCGGTGCACCAGCACGTCCGGGCGCAGCCGGCCGGCCAGCGCGACGTCTCGGGTCGGGTTGGACGAGCCGACCACCAGCAGCGCGCCGTCGGGCAGCGCGTCCACCAGCTCGGTCGCCACCCGCAGGCCGCTCGGCCACGGCTCGCCCGCCAGTGCCTCAGTGACGGCGCCGGTGGCGGCCGCGTCGGCCCGTTGCCAGCTCGCGAGCCACTCCGGGTCGGCGGGCTTCGTCGGCTCGGCGAACCACTGGCCGACCTGCCGGACGTTGTGCGCGGGCGCGGGCCAGTCGGAGTCCGGGCGCACCAGCAGCACCTCGACCGACGGATCGGACAGCACCTGCTGGACCTGCCGGAACACCGTCGGACGGCCGAGGCAGAGCACCTGCTCCGGCCGGTGCTTGCTGATGAACTCCTCTACGCCCAGCAGCCACGCGCCGGCCGGGATCGCGGTCGAGCCGGACAGGCCGAGGCCGCCGGTCTCCGAAACCACCGGCCAGCCGTGCTGCTCGGCCCACTCGCTGGCCGCCTGCACGCCGGTGTCGCACGCGATCACCAGGCCGTGCCGCGCCGAGGGGACCACGAACGAGGGCAGCGCGCCGAAGTCCGGCAGCTCCGTCCAGCGCTCGCCGTCCGGCCGGCCCTCCAGTGACTCGTACCACGCCTCGTCGACGAAATCCGGCACCAGCGGATCGCGGAACGGGATGTTCAGGTGCACCGGCCCGCAGCGCCACTCGCCGTACGCGGCGTTCCACGCGCGGCAGATCTGGCTGCGCCAGTACGAGTTCTGACCGGCCCGGCGCTCGGCGACGGCGAGCTCGTCGAAGTAGCGCACCGCGTTGCCGTACAGCTGGTACTGGTCGATCACCTGGCTCGCGCCGGCCGCGCGCAGCTCCGGCGGCCGGTCGGCGGTCAGCACGATCAGCGGCACGCCGGCCCGGTCGGCCTCCAGCACGGCGGGGTGGAAGTTCGCCGCCGCGGTGCCGGAGGTGCACACCACGGCCGCGGGCCGCCCGGTGCGCGCGGCGATGCCGAGGGCGAGGAAGGCGGCGCCGCGCTCGTCGATGCGGACGTGCAGCTGCACCCGCCCCGACGCGGCCGCGTCGTACAGCGCGATGGCCAGCGGCGCGTTACGCGAGCCGGGGCAGAGGACCACGTGGGAGACGGTGTTGCGGACGAGCTCGTCGACGATCACCCGGGCTTGCGCGGTGGACGGGTTCACCGGCGCGCTCCAGCGGAGGCGGCATCGGGCCCAGCCGACGTGCTCTCTCCCGCGGAGGCGGCATCGAGCGCAGCAGAAGTGTCCACAGGTCCTATTCTCCCAAACGTGGATGACGCCCGAGTTTCCGAGCTGTTCGATCCGGCCGCGTGGACCGAGGTCGAAGGTTTCGACTTCACCGACATCACCTACCACCGCTCCACCGAAAGCCGCTCCGGCAAACGGGTGGTCCGAGTCGCGTTCGACCGCCCCGAGGTCCGCAACGCCTTCCGGCCGCACACCGTCGACGAGCTCCACCGCGCCCTCGACCACGCGCGGATGAGCCCGGACGTCGGCTGTGTGCTGCTCACCGGCAACGGTCCGTCGCCCAAGGACGGCGGGTGGGCCTTCTGTTCCGGTGGTGACCAGCGTATTCGCGGAAGGTCCGGGTATCAGTACGCGAGCGGGGAGACCTCCGACACGGTCGACCCGGCGCGGGCCGGCCGGCTGCACATCCTCGAGGTCCAGCGCCTGATCCGGTTCATGCCGAAACCGGTGATCGCGGTGGTGCCCGGCTGGGCCGCGGGCGGCGGGCACTCGCTGCACGTGGTGTGCGATCTCACCCTGGCCTCGGCCGAGCACGCGCGGTTCAAGCAGACGGACGCCGACGCCGGCTCGTTCGACGGCGGTTTCGGCTCGGCCTACCTCGCCCGGCAGGTCGGGCAGAAGTTCGCCCGCGAGATCTTCTTCCTGGGCCGGGACTACACCGCCGAGCAGATGCACGCGATGGGCGCGGTGAACGCCGTGGTCCCGCACGCCTCGCTGGAGGCCGAGGCGCTGGAGTGGGGCTGGGCGATCCTCGGCAAGTCGCCGACCGCGCAGCGGATGCTGAAGTACGCCTTCAACGCGATCGACGACGGTCTGGTCGGCCAGCAGCTCTTCGCCGGCGAAACCACCCGTCTGGCGTACATGCAGGACGAGGCCGTGGAGGGCCGCGACGCGTTCCTGGAGAAGCGGGACCCGGACTGGGCCGGCTACCCGTACTACTACTGACCCCTGATCCGGCCGGAGGTTTCGCTCGTGCGTGTGGTGTGGCTCGACGGGAGCGCGGACGCGGTCGCCGCGCTCGACGCCGCGGTGGCGTCGGCGCTGGACGGCGGCGAGGCGGTGCTGCCGCTGAACTCCGCCGACCCGTCGGCGCCCGCGCTGCTGGCGGGGATGGCCCCCGGCACGCCCGAGGAGCCGGGGACGGCGGTGGTCATCGCCACCTCCGGGTCCACCGGCGCGCCGAAGGGCGTGCTGCTCTCGCCGTCCGCGCTGACCGCCTCGGCGCGCGCGACGCACGACCGGCTCGGCGGCCCCGGCCACTGGCTGCTGGCGACGCCCGCGCACTACATCGGCGGCCTGCAGGTGCTGGTCCGCGCGCGGCTGGCGGGCACGCGACCGGCGTACCTCGTCGGCGACGGCTTCCGCCCGGACGACTTCGCCGCGGCCGCCGCGCCGGTGCTCTCCGCGTCCGGCCCGGCGTACACGGCGTTGGTCCCGACGCAGCTCGTCCGGCTGCTCGACGACGGCGGCGCCGGTCTCGATGCCGCGCGCGCCTTCGACGCGATCGTGCTGGGCGCGGCGGCGACGTCACCGAAGCTGCGTACGCGCGCGGCTGAAGCGGGCGTCCGGATCATGCCTGCGTACGGCATGAGCGAGACCGCCAGCGGTTGCGTCTACGACGGCGTCCCCCTCGACGGCGTCCGCGTGGAGCTCGACGCCGACGACCGCGTCCGCATCGCCGGCGACGTGCTGGCCCACGGCTACCGGCTCGCGCCGGAGCTGACCGCCGAGTCCTTCGCCGACGGCTGGTTCCGCACCTCCGACCGTGGCCGGATCCACGCCGACGGCCGCGTCGAGGTGCTGGGCCGCGCGGACGACGTGATCAACACCGGCGGTGTGAAGGTGTCGGCCGCGGCGGTCGAACGGGTGCTCGGCGGCCAGCCCGGGGTCCGCGACGCCTGCGTCGTCGGCCTCCCGGACCCGGAGTGGGGCGAGGCGGTGGTCGCGCTGGTCGTCACCGACGGCGCGGCCGACAGCTCCGGCCTGCGCGCGGCCGTCCGGGCCGAACTGGGCCCCGCCGCGACGCCGAAGCGCCTGGAGTTCACGGCGGAACTGCCCCTGCGCGGACCCGGCAAAATCGACCGGAGCGCCGTCAAAGCCCGGCTCGCGATCTGAAATCCCGGTGAATCGTTGACAGCGCGCCGGTACTCGCGTTTGGCTGGCGGGCATGACGAGATGGACGAAAGCGGTTGTCGCCACCGTCGCTGTTGTGCTGGGCCTGGTGGTGGCCGCCGGAGCCGCGGCGGCGGAGGAGCCCCAGAGCGGAACCCTCACCTGGCAGGTCGGCCCGGGTTATTGACCGGCTGAAAACCGCCATGGAGTTGAATAACTCTCATGGCGACAGTGAGTGAATGGATCGAAGGCGCCCGCCCGCGGACGCTGCCCAACGCGATCGCCCCGGTGGTCGCCGGCGTGGGGGCCGCGATCGCGCTGGACGCGTTCTCCTGGTGGCGCGCGCTGCTGGCGCTGCTCGTCGCACTGTCCTTGATCATCGGCGTGAACTTCGCCAACGACTACTCCGACGGCGTCCGCGGCACCGACGAGAACCGCGTCGGCCCGCTGCGGCTGGTCGGGTCCGGCACCGCGGCGCCGAAGGCCGTGCTCCGGGCGGCGCTGGGCTGCCTCGGCCTGGCCGGGGTGCTGGGCCTGGCACTGGTGGCGCTCACGGGTTACTGGTGGCTGCTCGTGGTGGGCGCGCTCTGCATCCTCGGCGCCTGGTTCTACACCGGCGGCAAAAAGCCTTACGGCTACTACGGTTTCGGCGAGATCGCCGTCTTCGTCTTCTTCGGCCTCGCGGCGGTGCTGGGCACCGCGTACGTGCAGGCCGGCCGCGTCAGCTGGGCCGCGCTGGGCTGCGCCGTCGCCGTCGGCTGCTTCTCCATGGGCGTCCTCACGGCCAACAACCTGCGCGACATCCCCACCGACATCGAGTCGGGCAAGCGCACCCTCGCCACCCGCCTCGGCGACCAGGGCACGCGCCGGGTGTACCTGACGCTGGTGGCCGTGCCGTACGTGGTCAGCGTGCTGCTCGGCATCTGGCACCCGCTGGTGCTGATCACGCTGGTCACCGCGCCGATGCTGCTCAAGTCGGTCAAGGCCGTCGGCGGCGGGCAGCACGGCCGCGCCCTCATCCCGGCCCTGCGCGACACCGGGCTGGCGATGCTCGCGTGGGCCGTGCTGAGCGCCGTGGCGCTCAGCTTCTAAAAACCCAGCTTCTAACCTTCGAACTTGCCGCTGAGCAGGAACTCGTCGAACTTCGCGCGGTACGGCGCGATGTCGATTTCCTGCTCGGCGAGCCATTCGTCGGAGTAGTAGGTGTTCGCGTAGCGCTCGCCACCGTCGCACAGCAGCGTGACGACCGAGCCGGCCCGGCCCTCGGCGACCATGCGCGAGATGAGCAGGAACGCGCCGTACAGGTTGGTCCCGGTCGAACCGCCCGCCCAGTGGCCGGTGTGGTCGCGCAGCAGCCGGATCGCGGCCAGCGAGCCCGCGTCGGGGACCTGGAACATCTCGTCGATCACGCCGGGCACGAACGACGGCTCCACCCGCGGCCGCCCGATGCCCTCGATCCGCGACGGCATGCCCGTCGCGTAGTCCAGCGCGCCGGTCTCCCAGGCACCGAAGAACGACGAGTTCTCCGGGTCCACCACGCCGATCTTGGTGGTGTGCCGCTTGTAGCGGACGTACCGGCCGAAGGTCGCGCTCGTGCCGCCCGTGCCCGCGCCGACGATGATCCAGCTCGGCACCGGATGGCGCTCGGCCCGCATCTGCGCGTACACCGACTCGGCGATGTTGTTGTTGCCGCGCCAGTCCGTCGCGCGCTCGGCGTAGGTGAACTGGTCGAGGTAGTGCCCGCCGCACTCGGCGGCCAGGCGCTCGGCCTCGGGGTACATGTCCGGCGCGCGGTCGACGTAATGGCACTCGCCGCCGTAGAACTCGATGAGCGCGATCTTCTCCTTGCTCGTCCGCCGCGGCACCACGGTCACGAACCGCAGGCCGAGCATCCGGGCGAAGTACGCCTCCGAGACCGCGGTCGAGCCGCTGGAGGCCTCGATCAGCACGGTGTTCTGGCCGATCTGGCCGTTGACCAGGCCATACAGCAGCAGCGACCGGGCCAGCCGGTGCTTGAGCGAGCCGGTCGGGTGGACGGACTCGTCCTTGAGGTAGAGGTCCACGCCCCATTCCGGCGGCAGCGGGAAAACGTGCAGGTGCGTGTCGGCGCTGCGGTTCGCGTCGGCCTCGATGATCCGGACGGCCTCACGCACCCAAGCGCGACTGTGCAGCTTGCTCATGCGGTCCGGTGCTCGGACTCGATGCCACCGAGGTTGCCGGCGCTGCCGTTGTCGACGTCGCCGCGCAGCTGGGCGCGCAGGGCGGCGCGGGCGCGGGCGCGGGACTCGTTGCGCTTGGCCAGCCCGGCGGTCACCCGCGCGTTCAGCGAGCGGAAGACCAGCAGCCCGACCGGCAGGCCCACGACGAGCCCGATCAGCAGTGCGACCAGCAGCGGCACCCCGACCAGCGACAACACCCAGGCGACAACGGCCACCAGCGCGAAGCGCGCGACGATGTAGATCGTCAGGTCACGAGGCAGATGATCAGCGCGTTCCTGCATATCGCTCACACCAAGGCAGGCTACGCCCCTGGTGCGGGCTCCTCGTCCAGGCCCGCGTTGTTCGGGCGGCTCTCGAACCGGGTCGAAAGCACCACGGTGGTGTTGGTGCGCCCGACCCCGGGGATGCGGCGCAGCCGGCCGAGCGTGTGCTCCAGCTCGTCCACCGTCGGCACCCGCACCTTGACCACAAAGGCCTCGTCCCCGGCCACGGCGTAACAGCTCTCCACCTCGGCCAGCTCGCCGAGCGCGGCGGCGACGTCCTCGTCGGTGGCGGTGTCGGTGGGATGGATGCCCACCAGCGCGGTGACGCCGAGGCCGACGGTGCTCGGGTCGACCGTGGCGTGGTAGCCGGTGATCACCCCCGCCGCCTCCAGCTTGCCGACGCGCTCGTGCACCGACGACGCGGACAGGCCCACGGATCGGCCCAGGTCGGCGTAGGTGGCCCGGCCGTTTACCCGCAACGCCGCGATGATCTTTCGGTCCAGCTGATCCACCGGCTCATTATGCTGCGCCGCCCGCGCGGCCCCCGCCGCGGTAAAGCCGCGGGTGTCTCCTGCGTCACAACCAGGGCGCCGAGCGGTGGCCGGGCCACGTCGCCTTTGGTCCGGCTTTACCCTTTCGCGCCGGGACCGAGGCGTAAAAGCGCAGGTCGGAGTCATGGTGAAAGATTCACGAGTCGCCGAACGAGGTCCGAGGTTATGTCCCTTTTGCACTTTAAGGGCTCTTTACTCGTGGACAACCGTTCGAGTACCCGACGGGTGAAGTGCCACGATTGCCGTGTTGGCTTACCCGGCGCGACGGGCGAAAGGCCCGATGCCTCCGGTATAGCAAGTAGGTCGTTAAGGAGGCGGAAAATGACCGCGACGATGGGCGGAAGGTTGCTCACCCCCGGTGAGGTGGCCGCGCTGTTCCGAGTGGACCCGAAAACGGTCACCCGGTGGGCCACCGCGGGCCGGATCGGCTCGATCCGGACCCCGGGCGGGCACCGCAGGTTCCGTGAGTCGGAGGTGAACGAGCTGCTGGCCGAGCTCACCACCGACGCGAGCGAACCCGCCCGCAAGGTCTGAGCGACCACGGGCTGAAGGGTCGTGAGTGGCAGACGGTGTCTTCCGGCACCTTCTCCCGGTCACGACCCTTCGTCGTACCCGGGTTCACCCCCGATTCCGGAATCCGGGCTAACCTGGGGCCCGGCAAGGCCTTGCGACGGAAGGACCCGGGCATGATTCCTCTGCTCGCAGCGGTGGGCGCGATCACCATCGCCGTTCTGTTGTGGCGGGCCTTCGGGGCGCAGCGCATCGGCGTGCCCCAGCGCCGCCCCACCCTCGCCCCGGACGACGACCCGGATTTCCTGCGCAAGCTCGGTGAGCAGCAGCGCAAGCGCCCCACCGACGAGGACGACGCCTGACGGCCGCCGGTCAGCGGTACTGCTGACCGCCGAACCCGTCCGCGACGGTGGCGGCCAGCTCCAGCAGCGAAAGGCGCGTGCCGCCGGCGAGGCGTTCCAGCTCGATCTCCGCGCCCTCTTCCAGGTGCGGGTCGAACGGCACGCGGCAGACGGCCCGGACCTTCGCGCCGAAGTGGGCCGAGAGCTTGTCCAGGTCGACCGAGCTGCCCTTCGGGCGCACGGAGTTGATCACCACCACGGAGCGTTTCACCAGGTCGCCGTAGCCGTGGGCCTCGAGCCAGTCGAGCGTGGCCGAAGCACTGCGGGCCCCGTCGACGGAACCGGACGAGACCACCACCAGCGCGTCGGCGGCGTCCAGGACACCCTTCATGGCCGAGTGCATCAGGCCGGTGCCGCAGTCGGTGAGCACGATGTTGTAGAAGTGCTCCAGCAGGTTGACCGTGCGCCGGTAGTCGTCCTCCGAGAAGGCCTCCGACACGGCCGGGTCCTGCTCGCTGGCCAGGATCTCCAGCCGGCTCGAGCCCTGTGAGGTGTACGAGCGGACGTCGCTGTAGCGCGTGATCTTCCCGGCGTCGCGCAGCAGGTGGCGCACCGTCGCGGTGGTCTCGATGGCGATCTTCTGCGAAAGCGTGCCGCGGTCCGGGTTCGCGTCCACGGCCACCACGCGGTCACCGCGCAATGAGGCGAACGTCGAGCCCAGCGTGGTTGTCGTGGTGGTCTTGCCGACGCCGCCCTTGAGGCTCAGCATCGCGATCTTGTAACACCCGCGCAGCGGCTGGTTGACCCGCGCGATCAGCTCCCGGCGACGCCGGTCGGCCGGGCTCTCCCCCGGGTTCACCAGCTTGCCGGTGCCCAGGTAGAGCGCCTTGCGCCAGCCCGACTGCGGGGTCCGCTTCGCCTGCTTCACCAGGTGCGCGGTGGCCAGGTCGTCGGGCCCGTTCGGACCCGGACGGCCCGGCTGCGGCAAACCGGGCCCGGCCTGCTGCGGCCCGGGCTGTTGCTGACCCGCGGCGGGCTGCGGCGGCGCGGCCTGCTGCTGCGGATACCCCGTGTACGGCTGCTGAGGCTGAAGCGGCGGCAGGTTCTGGTCGTACTGGCCCGCCGGGTAAGCCGGCTGGGCCGGGGCCTGCGGCGTCGCGTACGGGCCCGAGTTCGGGTTCGGCGAGGCGACCACCTGCGTGGGCTGCACTTCGAACGCGTCCGAATTCGGGTGCGGCGTCGAGTCTGTGCGTTCCTCGGAGAACAGCTCGGCCGCGGGCTCCTGGGCCTGGTCGGACTGCCCGGTGGCAGCCTCTTCACTGGGTCCGGTCACCGCTGAAAACCTCCCGCGTACGCCGACTGCCTGCTGCCCCCAGTGTCGACGTTAGTCGCCGCTGCCGCAGCGAAACGCGCGGACCCCTGCTCAGTTCACCCCGGCGTACGAGTGCAGTCCGGCAGTAACCAGGTTGATGAAGAACAGGTTGAAGATCGTCACGGCGAAGCCGAGCACGTTGATCACCGCGGCGCGCTGCCCGCGCCAGCCCGCGGTGGCGCGGGAGTGCAGGTACGCCGCGTAAACGACCCACGCGATGAAGGCGACCGTCTCCTTCGGGTCCCAGCCCCAGAACCGGCCCCAGGCCGCCTCGGCCCAGACCGCGCCGCACAGCACGCCGAAGGTGAAGACCGGGAACGCGATGATCGTCGCCCGGTAGGCGATCCGGTCGAGCACGTCGGCGGGCGGCAGCTTCGGCCCGAACTTCGGGAACCGCTGCGGGTTCTTGTCGTTGGCCGTGCGGAACAGGTAGAGCACGCTCGCGACGCCCGGCACCAGGAACACGCCGGAGCCGATGATCGCGGCCGAAACGTGGATGTAGAGCCAGTACGACTGGAGCGCGGGCACCACCGGCGCGGCGACGGTGTACAGCAGCGTGCCGTTGATGAACATCAGGATCACGACGGGCAGCAGCAGGAAGCCGGTGAGGTGGCGGACCGGGAACTTCCGGATCACCACGAGCCAGGCGACCACGGTCACGAAGGTGACCGTCATGCCGTACTCGTACATGTTGCCCCACGGCGCGCGGTGCACCGCGAAACCACGCAGCACGATGGCCGTCAACTGGAGCAGGGCGCCCAGCACGAGCAGCGACGCGCCCATGCGGCCGATCCGCTCGGCGCGGCCGACCTCGCGCGGCGCCTCCGGCGTGGCCGGGACGTCGGCGTCCTCGATCACCGGCGCGCCGGCGCCGACCAGCGAACGCTGCGCGCTGCGTTCGGCGGCACGACGGCCCTTCGCCCCGAAGGCCTGCTCGAACAGCGAGAAGCACAGCGCGAGCACGTAGATCGCCACCGTGGTGGTGTACAACCAGTCGCTGTACTGCGACAGAGTCTCGTTGACCGGCATGCTTCAGCTGCCCTTCCTGCCCGTGACCAGCCGTTCGCTGATCCGCTGGAATTCCTCGCCGTACCCGGCCTGGTCGGTGCGGGCCAGCCCGGCGACCTCGATGACCGTACCCGGCGAGCCCTCGTCGCCCGGCCGCACCCGGACCCACACGCGCCGCCGCTTGACCAGCAGCGATCCGCCCAGCCCGGCGAACATGACGATCGCGAACGCCAGCACGTACACCTGCGTCGGGTCGTGCGAGACCTGGAGGTTGACCCACGTCCCGACGCCGTCGAAGCGGACGCGCGTGCCGTCGTCGAGCTTGATCTCCTGGCCCACGGCCAGGTTCTGCCGCGCGACCTGCTTGAGCCGCCCGTCGGCCACCCGCGAGGAGTCCACTTCGAACACCGACTGGCCGCGGCCCGCGTCGAGGCCGAGGTCGCCGCGCAGCACGTCGACGGCGACCATCGGGTTCTTCAGCTGCGGCGCGGTGGAGGTGAGCACCCCGCCGTGCACGAACGACGTCGGCGCGAGCACCCCGGTCACGGCGAGCTGGCGGGTGCGGCGCTGGGCCTCGTCGGTGATGCCCGGCTGGTCGAACTTCGTCGCGCCCTCGGACAGCATCGTGGTCTGGTCGGTCGGCCGCCACTGCGTGTTCTGCGTGCGGGTCTGGCCGTCCGGGAAGGTGATGGTGAACTTCGGCGAATAACCGTTGCCCAGCAGGTAAACCCGGTCGCCGACGGTCCGCAGCGGGTCGTTGACCTGGAGGTTGTACGGCCGCCAGGTGCCGGTCTGGAGGTCCTCGCCGGACTGGTACTGGATGTTCGAGTGGTAGTAGTCGGCCTCGCCCGACGGCGTGTACCGCGCGGTGAAGTCGTTCACCTTCACGCAGAACGGGTCGAGGCTGGTGCCGTCGACGCGCAGGCCGGCCTCGAACGAGTCGTAGTTGTAGATGCCGGAGTTGCAGAACTGGCTGCCGTCGGCCTGGACGATGACCTGGCCCTCGTAGCTGTAGAGCTTGCCGAGGGCGAAGAAGATGATCAGGCCGAGCATGCCGAAGTGGAACAGCAGGTTGCCGGTCTCGCGCAGGTAGCCGCGCTCGGCGGAAATGCTGTACCCGCCGTCGTCCTCTTCGCGCTCGATCCGGCGCCAGCCCGAAAGCTGCTTGCGGACGTCCTCGCGGATGGCTTCCGGCTTCCGCGCCGTGCGCGCCAGGCGGTGGTGCGGCATGCGCGCGAGGTTCTTCGGGGTGAGCACCGGGCGGGCGCGCATCTGCCGGATGTAGTCGAAGCTGCGCGGCGTGAGGCAGCCGATCAGCGAGATCATCAGCAGGATGTAGATCGCCGAGAACCAGACGCTGGAGTAGACGTCGTAGAACTCCAGCTTGTCCAGCAGCGTGCCCCACCAGCCGTGGGCGGAGATGTAGTCCTCGACCTTGCCGAGGTTGAGCCGCCGCTGCGGCAGCAGCGCCCCGGGCAGGGCGGCCAGCGCGAGCAGGAACAGCAGCACCAGCGCCGTGCGCATGGACGTCAGCCCGCGCCAGGTGTTGCGCACGAAGGCGAGCAGCTGCTTGGCGACCGAGGGCCGGTACGGGCGCTGGGGGTTCGTGGGTGGTGCTTCGGTGGTCGTCACAGTGGCAGCTCGAGGTTGGAGGCGACGGAATTGCGGAGCCAGCCCATGACGTCTCCCCAGAGCCCGGTGACCAGGAGGATCCCGACGGCCAGCAGCAGCACCCCGCCGACCAGCTGCACGCGGCGGCCGTTGCGGCGGAGCCAGTCGGTGGCGCGCACGGCCCAGCGGGCGCCGACCGCGATCAGCAGGAACGGCACGCCGAGCCCGATGCAGTAGACGAGCACCAGCAGGTACCCGCGGGCGGCCGCGCCGCCGGTCGCGCTGGCGAGGCTGGTCACGGCCGAGAGCGTCGGCCCGATGCACGGCGTCCAGCCGAGCCCGAAGACTGCGCCGAGCACCGGCGCGCCCCAGAGGCCGCCGCCCGGCACGCGGTGCGAGCGGACTTCTCGCTGCAGGCCGGGAATCCAGCCGAGGAAGACCAGCGCCATCGCGATCGTCAGCACGCCCCCGATGCGCTGCAAAAGGTCCTGGTTGATCAGCAGGGTGTCGGCCAGCCAGACGAGCGTGCCCAGCGTGGCGACGAACACCACGGTGAACCCGAGCACGAACAGGCCCGCGGCGCCGACCACGGCGTAGCGGCCCTTCTTGCGTTCCTCGTCGGCGCGCACGGCGGGGGCGTCGGCACCGACGAGTGCCGCGAGGTACGCCAGGTACCCGGGCACGAGCGGCACGACGCAGGGCGAGGCGAACGAGATCGCGCCCGCCACCAGCGCCACCCCCGCGGCGAGCAGCAGCGGTCCGGAGATCGCCAGCTCGGACACGGAGTTCACGGTGTTGAGACTAGGCAGTGAGCTTCCCGTGAGCCGGGCGGGGCCGGTTCACAGGACCTTGGCCACACCCGAACGGGACCTAAGTCCCAGCGGCGTTGAACTGCGCTTTCCGGATTCCACGGCTACTTCTCGGCCAGCAGCCGCTGCACGACCGGCATCAGGTCGGTGGCCAGCACGTCGCGCAGGAACACCGCGGCGACCCGGTGTTGCCGGTCCAGCACGATCGTCGACGGGATGATGTTGCGCGGGTATCCCGACAGCTGCAGCAGGACGCGGCCGGACGGGTCCCAGATCGACGGGTAGGTGATCTGCCGGTCCCGCACGAAGTCCTGGGCGGCCTGGCGCGACGGGTCGCGCAGGTCGAGGCCGATCAGCTTCGCGCCGAGCGGCTCCATCTGCCTGCTGGCCTTTTCCAGCTCGGGCGCCTCGGCGCGGCACGGTCCGCACCACTGGCCCCACAGGTTGATCACCATGGGCTTGCCGGGGAAATCGGCGAGCGAGAGCTGCTTGCCCTCGTTCATCAGATCGTCGCCGGACAGCGTGGGCGCCTTCTGCCGCTGGGCATCCGGGTAGGTGATGTCGATCTGGCCGCCCGGCGAGACGAAGGTGAACGTGCCGCCGGTGACCACCGCGTCCTTGCCGGCCGAGCAGCCCGCCAGCAGCAGCACGGCCGCCACCAGCAACGCGACCCGCTTCATGCGCCCGTCACCTTCGGGTCGGTGGAGCCGGCCGGCTCGCTGTAGACGATCTCCACCAGCGCCTCGCCGTCGAAGACCAGGCTGGTCAGCGACGCCAGCGAGCACTGCCGCTGCCGCGGGTCGTGCCACAGCCGCTTGCCTTCGAGGAACCGCCGCAGCGTCCAGATCGGCAGCTGGTGCGAGACGCACAGCGCCTCGCGGCCCTCCGCCTCGTCCCGCGCGCGATAAACGGCGCCGAGCATCCGGTGCGCGATCTCCACGTACGGCTCGCCCCACGACGGCCGGAACGGGTTGACCAGGTGCGGCCACGCTTTCGGCTGCCGCAGCGCGCCGTCGCCGACAGCCACGCGCTGGCCCTCGAAGACGTTGCCGGCCTCGATCAGTTCCGCGTCGGTCGCGATGTCGAGCCGGTGCGCGGCGGCGATCGGCGTCGCGGTCTCCTGCGCGCGCTGCAGCGGCGACGCGACGACGTACGCAAGGTCGTGTCCCGCCACGGCTTCCGCGACAGTCAGCGCCTGCCGCTGTCCGCGTTCCGACAGCCGGAAGTGCGGCAGACGGCCGTACAGGATCTTGTCCGGGTTGTGCACTTCGCCGTGCCGCAGCACGTGGACGACGGTGGTCACGGCTGCACCGCCTCGGCGGCCGCGCGGGCCGCGGCCGGGAGCGCCGCTTCGATGACGCCGAACGCGTCGTCGTCCATCGCCGCGTTCACGAACCACGCCTCGTACGCGCTGGGCGGGGCGTACACGCCTCCGTCGAGCAGAGCGTGGAAGAAGCCCGGGAAACGCCAGGTCTCGCTGGCTTGTGCACCCGGGTAGTCGCGCACGGGGGTGTCGGCGAAGAACACGCTGACGAGGTTGCCCGCGTACTGCACAACGTGCTTCACGCCCGCTTCGGTCAGCGCCGCGTCGAAGAGACCGCCTAGCCGCTTCGCGTTCGCGTCCAGCTTCGCGTACACGGCGTCGTCCGCCAGGCGCAGCGTGGTGAGGCCGGCGGCGACGGCCACGGGGTTCCCGGACAGCGTCCCGGCCTGGTAGACGGGGCCGCCGGGAGCCAGCTTCGCCATCACGTCGGCGCGGCCGCCGAACGCCGCGGCGGGCAGCCCGCCGGACATCACCTTGCCGAAGGTGTACAGGTCGCCGGCCACGCCTTCGAGGCCGTACCAGCCCGCGCGCGAAACGCGGAAGCCCGTCATCACCTCGTCCATGATCAGCAGCGCGCCGTGCTCACGGGTGAGCTCCCGCAGTCCCGCGTTGAACCCGGCATCCGGGGCGATCGCGCCCATGTTGCCCGCGGCCGCCTCGGTGATCACCGCGGCGATCTGCCCCTCGTTCTCCACAAAGGACTTCCGGACGGCGTCGAGGTCGTTGTACGGCAGCACCAGCGTGTCCGCGGCCTGCGCGCCGGTGACGCCGGGCGAGGTCGGCAGCCCGAGCGTGGCGACGCCGGAGCCGGCCTGGGCCAGCAGCGCGTCGACGTGACCGTGGTAACAGCCGGCGAACTTCACGATCTTCGCCCGGCCGGTGAACCCGCGCGCCAGCCGGATGGCGCTCATCGTCGCCTCGGTGCCGGAGTTCACCAGCCGCACCTGCTCGACGGGCTCGACCCGGCCGATGATCTCCTCGGCCAGCTCGACCTCGCCGATGGTCGGCGTGCCGAAGGAGAGCCCGCTGCCGGCGGCCGCGCGCGCGGCCTCGACCACCTGCGGGTGCGCGTGCCCGAGGATCATCGGGCCCCAGGACGAGACGAGGTCGACGTAGCGGTTGCCGTCGGCGTCCCACAGGTGGGGGCCGTCCCCGCGGACCATGAAGCGCGGGGTGCCGCCGACCGAGTTGAACGCCCGCACCGGCGAGTTCACCCCGCCCGGGACGGCCGCCTTCGCGCGTTCGAACCAAACCTTGGACTGCTCGGTGCCAGTGCTCACCCGTCCAGTCTCGCAAATCCGGTGCTCACGACCGGGCGCGGGCTGGCGTGGCCGCTTAGGCTGGGCCGGATCGCGTTGCGGTACCGAGGAGGAGACGTGACCGCGCCCACCCCCCAGCGCAACCCGTGGCTGGTCCTGCTGGTGTTCTTCGGGATGGTCGCCGTGGTCGCGGTCGTCGCCGGGCTGGCCGCGACGTCGGCGACGGAGGTCTACCACCGGCTCGCCCAGCCGTCCTGGGCCGCGCCGCCGAGCCTGTTCGGTCCGGTGTGGACAGTGCTGTACGTGCTGATCGCGCTGGCCGGCTGGACGTACTGGCGCACCGACGGCGAGACGCAGGGCTTCGCCGCGTACGGCATCGGCCTGCTGCTGAACCTGCTCTGGACGCCGCTCTTCTTCGCCGGCGGCTCCAGCCGGCTCGCCCTCGTCGACATCGTCCTGCTGGACTTCACGGTGCTGATGACGGTCGGCCTGTTCTACCGCCGCTCGAAGCTGGGCGCGGTGCTGCTCCTGCCGTACCTGGTCTGGCTTTTCTACGCCACCGCGCTGAACGTCGCGATCGTCGCGCTCAACGACGTCCGCTAGCGCGCCGGCTGCTGCACGATCGTCTGCGCGGCCACCGTTCCGTCGGTGCCCGCGCGGCCCTGCACGGTCACCGTCGCACCCGGCTTGAGGTCGCTGAGCTTGCCCGGCTGGGTCAGCCCGACGGTCGTGGTGTCCGAAGTGGACACCGTGACGTCGCTGCCCTGCGCCGTTTTCAGCGTCACGGTGGTGCCGTTGACCTTCTCGACGGTGCCGACCGTGCCGCGTCCGGCCGCGCCCCGGGCGCCACCCGCGCCGAAGCCCTGCCCCGCGCCCTGCTGCCCGGTACCGGCGCCGGTACCCGTGCCGGTGCCCGTTCCCGTGCCGAAGCCGCCGCGCGCGCCACCGGCCGTGCCCCCGGCCCGTGCGGTCCCGCTGCCGGAAGACGAGCCGAGCGCCGAGTGCGTCCACGCGCCACCGGCGAAGGACAGCGCGATCACCAGCAGCCCGGCCAAAACCAGCGTGGTCTTGCCGAACGGCTTCGCGACCCGCTTCATCTCCTGGTTCAGGTCGCCCTCGACGGCGGGGGTCGCCACGATCTCCTCGGGCGACAGCTCGGCGGTCACCGGCAGGAACTCCGCCGTGGGCTCGTCGACGAAGGGCTCGTCGGCGGGCGGCGGTGCGGGCTGGGTGGACGAAGACATGCTGGGGAACTCCTACTCGTGCCGGAGGGCGTCGATGGGCCGCAGGCGCGAGGCCCGGTTCGCCGGAAAACTGCCGAAGAAGAGGCCGATCAGCGCGGACACGGCAAACGCGAGCACGATCGACGAGGGCACCACCACGGGGTTGATGCCGGCGAAGCTGAACTGGCTGCCGACCACGCCGATCACCACGCCCAGCAGCCCGCCGAACAGGCTCAGCATGGTCGCCTCGGCGAGGAACTGGCCGAGGATCGCCGAGCGCGGCGCGCCGATCGCCTTGCGGATGCCGATCTCGCGGATCCGCTCGGTCACCGTGACCAGCATGATGTTCGTGACGCCGATGCCGCCCACCAGCAGCGAGATCGCGGCGACCGCGCCGAGCAGCACGGTGAACGTCTCGGTGGCCGAAGTCCGCGTCGCGAGCAGCTGCTCGGAGTTCTGGATCTGGTAGTCCGCGGTGCCGCCGAGCTGGATGCCGTGACGCGCGTTGAGGATGGCGGTGATCTCGGCCTGTGCCAGCGAAACGGAGTCGGCCGAGGTGGCCTGCACCGCGATCTGGCTCAGGTTGCCGTAGCCCGCCAGCGAGTTCTGCACGGAGCTGATCGGCGCGATGGCGACGTCGTCGGCGTTCTGCAGCCCGGTGCTGCCCTTCGACTGCAGCACCCCGATCACGGTGAACTGGATGCTGTTGAGCAGCACGTTCTTCCCGACCGGCTCGGCCGTGCCGAAGATCGACTGCGCGGTGGTCGGCCCCAGCACCACCACCTTGCGGGCCTGCGTGACGTCGGCGGCGGTGAACAGCGCCCCGTCGGCGACCGCGCGGTTCGTGGTGGTGAAGTAGGCCGGCTCGGTGCCGCTGACGCTGGAGATGTCGTACGACGTCTGCCCGTACGTCGCGGTCGCCGTGGTGTTCACGACCGGCGAAGCGGCCTTCACGTCGGGCGCGCCGACCGGGTCGACGAGCGCGTGCGCGTCCTGCACCGTCAGCGGCCGGGCCTCACTGCCCTGGCCGCCGCCGCGGACCGGCGACACGTTGACCACGTCGGTGCCCAGGCCCTGGATGCTCGCGGCGATCGCGGCCGACGCGCCGTTGCCCACGGCCACCAGCAGGATCACCGACGCGACGCCGATCGTGATGCCGAGGGTGGTCAGCGTCGAGCGCAGTTTGTTGGCGGTCAGGCCGCGGACGGCGAACCGCAGCACCTCGAAGACGTTCACGCGAGGGCCCCGACGCGGCGGCGGACCTCGTCCGAGACGATCAGCCCGTCGCTCACCCGCACCACGCGGTGCGCGTGCTTGGCGACCTCGTCCTCGTGCGTGATCACG
Organism: Amycolatopsis saalfeldensis; assembly: GCF_900110575.1. Taxonomy (GTDB): domain Bacteria; phylum Actinomycetota; class Actinomycetes; order Mycobacteriales; family Pseudonocardiaceae; genus Amycolatopsis; species Amycolatopsis saalfeldensis. The sequence continues at coordinate 155,173 of NZ_FOEF01000008.1, read as the reverse complement.
ACGATGGTGCGGCCCTGGGCGTTGATCCGGTCGAACACCCCGAGCACGTCCTCGGTGCTGGCGCGGTCCAGGTTGCCGGTGGGCTCGTCGGCGAGCAGCAGCGCGGGCCCGGTGACCAGCGCCCGCGCGACGGCGACCCGCTGCTGCTGCCCGCCGGACAGCTCGTTCGGCAGGTGCTTCGCCCGGTCGGACAGCCCCACCAGCTCCAGCGCGGCGAGCGCGCGGCGGCGGCGCGGGCCGCGGCGCAGTCCGCTGTAGACCAAGGGGAGCTCCACATTGGACAGCGCATTGGTGCGCGGCACGAGGTTGAACGACTGGAAGATGAAGCCGATCTTTCGGTTGCGCAGCAAGGCAAGCTGACGTTCGTTGAGTTCGGCGACGCTGAAGCCGTCGAGCCGGTAACCCCCGGCCGTCGGCATGTCGAGGCAGCCGAGCATGTTCAGCAGCGTGGACTTGCCGGAGCCGGAGGCGCCCATGATGGCCACGTACTCCCCCGGCTGCACCACGAGGTCGACTCCGCGCAGCGCGTGCACGGCAGTCTCGCCGGAGCCGTAAGTCTTACGCAGTCCGGAGACCGCGATCACGGGCTTCATCCGCGTCCCCTGGCTCCACCGGTGCCACCAGTGCCGCCGAACCCGCCCGTGCCGCCGGTGCCCCCGAAACCACCGGTTCCGCCGAAGCCGCCGGTACCGCCTCGCTGGCCGCCCGCTCCGGTCGTGGCGGTGGGCGACGCGGCGGTCAGCACCACGCTGTCCCCCTCGCTGAGCCCGGACTTGATCTCCACTGTGGACTCACCGCGCACGCCGAGCTCGACCTGGCGGGTGACGTCCTGCCCGTTCTGCACCACCGTGACGACGCTGGTGGAACCGGCGGTGGTCACGGCGGCCGCGGGCACGCTGAGCACGTTGTCGGCCTCGGCGACGGTGACCACCACGCTCGCCGACTGCCCGGGCCGCAGCCCGGCCGGCGGGTTGGTCAGCGTGAGCCGGGCGCCGTACGAGACGACGCTGCCGCTGGTGGTCGGCGTGAGGTCGACCTCCGCGACACTGGCCTGAACGGGTTGGTCCGGCGTCGCGTTGAAGGTCACCGTGGCCTTCTGGCCCGCCTTCACCTTGCTGACGTCGATCTCGGCGATGGAGGTGTCCACCACCAGGTTGCTCATGTCCGTGATGTCGATGAACCCGCTGCTGCTGCTCGACGACGAGGAAGACGACGAGCTGGCCGCGCCGGACTGCTGCCCGCCGCTCGAGCCGGACTGCGCGCCGGACGAGGACTGCCCGCTGCCGGACGAGCCGCTGCCGGTCTGCTGGCCGACGGTGCCGTTGACCGCGGTGACCGTGCCCGCGCCGGGGGCGGTGAGCACGGTGGCGTCGACCGCCGCCTGCGCGGTGTCGACGTCGAGCTGGGCCTGATCCACCTTGGCCTGCAACGAGGCGACGGTGTCCTGGCTGCTCGCCTGGCTCTGGCTCTGGCTCTGTCCCTGACCCTGGCCGGTGGACGTGGACGTGGTCGCCGGGGCGTTTTCACCGGCGGTGAGGTTGTCCTCGGCCACGCCGAGGTTCGCCTTCGCGACCTGGAGCTGTTTGTCCGCCTGCGTGGCGTCGATGGTGGCGAGCTGCTGCCCGGCGCTCACCACGTCGCCGACCTTCACGCCGATGCTGGTGACCTTGCCGGAGGTGGCGAAGTTCGCGGCGCCGGTGTAATTGCTGGCCACCGTGCCGGCGGCCGACACGGTCTGCGTCACGGTCGCCAGCCGCACCGGGGTGGTCCGGCTCTGCGCCTGCGCGGTGTTGGCCGCGGGCGTGAAGGCCTGGTAGATCCCGAAGGCGGCCCCGCCGAGCAGCACCACCAGCGCGCCGTTGATCACCCATGTCCGGGTACGTGTCATGCGGGAAAGACTGGTGCCGATGGTTAGCAGTCAGCTGTTGGTTCCCTGTGGGGGAGCTGTGTATCGGCCGTCTCGACTTGCGAAGTCAGTCCTTCTTCTTGCGGCGGCGCGCACGCACCGCGAGCAACAGCTGACGAACCGCGTCCACCAGCACGACGGCGGCCACCGTGCCGACGCCGAGCGCACCCGCGATGGGCCCGCCGAACACCCGCTGCGAGGCCAGCCGCGCGCCGTCCCCGGCCGTCGTGACGACCGTGACGACTCCCGCGTGCCACAGTGCGAACGCCGCCCACAGCAGCAAAGCCGCCACGATCACCTCGCCGAGCGCGACGAACGCGCGCCAGGGCTCGTTGAGCCGCGCGGGCGTTTCCGGTTCCTCGGGCGGCCAGAGCTCGCGGCCCGTCGGCTGGGGTAGGTCGATCACGCGTGCAAGCCTCTCACTCAATCCTGATTCCCGTTGGCTTCGGCCAGCTCGGACAGCGCGTCCCGCAGTGCCTCGACGTCACGGGCCCAGGCGAGCACCACCGTGCCGTCGTCGAGTTTCACGGGCAGCTCGTCGTACTTGCGCGGCACCGTCCAGCCGCCGCCGAGCACCCGCGCGCCGACGGGGGTGCCGACGTCGGTCACGGCGGCGATGCGCGCCGCCTCCAGCTGTTCCCGGCCTTGCCGCAGCCCATGCGTGGTCACCTCGAGCGAGAGGAACCGCCGCCGCGCGTAGACCCACGGCAAGGTCAGCGCGCACAGCCCGATCGCGATCATGATCCACGCGACGGTGTGCACCGGGCCGCCCGTAGCCAGCTCCGCCAGCGCGCCCAGCAGCGCGAACAGCGGTCCCCAGACCAGCGCCAGCCAGCCGACGCCGGCCTCGGAGTACAGCGTCCTGGTCACGGGAGCTTCTTGCCGACCTTCGGGAAGTAGTTCGCCACGCTCGGCAGGTACATCAGCACCAGCGCGATCAGCAGCACGAACGCCGCGATGAGCGTGAAGAAGTTGTAGAAGATGACGATCTGGAACAGCACGCAGACGATGGCCAGCCCGGTCAGCACCGAACGCGCCGACCGCGTGCCCTCCCGCGCCTTCCACGCGAACAGCCCCAGCAACACCGCGAACACCACCCCGCCGATCAGCAGCAGCCACACCAGCGTGTTGGTGCCCGACGCGATCTGATCCGGCGCCACCTTCTGCCCGGTGCCCTGCTGGTTCTGCCTGACCAGCTCGGCGACCAGCTGATCCTTGATCAACAGCGTGTACGCCTGCCCGACGATGACCACCACCCCGGCAGCGATCCACAGCCAGAACGAAATCGTGACCGGCAGGGGCGGGTTCACCACAGGCGCGGCCTGCCCCGGCAGCACCGGATCGGGCGACCGGCCCTTGACCCGCAGCCGATCGGAGGTGAGCCCGGGAGGCTCGGTCTGTTTGGCTGCTGTGCCGGACTTGGGCGCGGCAGCGGAGTTCAGCGCGGCAGTGGGCTTGGCCCCATTGCCGGACTCGGCCGCAGCGCCGGGCTTGGCGCCGTTGCCGGAGTTGGAGTCCGCTGCGGCAGCGGACTCGGCCGCACCGCCGGGCTTGGCGCCGTCGCCGGAGCCGGAGGCCGCACCGGCACCGGCCGCCGCATCGGGCGCAGGTCCGTCAGCGGGTTTGGCCAGTTCAGGCGCGGGAACCCGGTCGGAGGTCAGTCCGGGGGTCGCTTCGGAGCTGGCGATGTTCTCGTCCTTCTCGGCCACCCGAGGACTCTAGCCCAGCCTGCGGCCCAGGTCAGCCGCCTGGTCCCGACTCGGCGAAGTGCTCAGTCGAGCCAGGCCGCGGCCTCGGCGGCCCAGTAGGTGAGGATCAGGTCGGCCCCCGCGCGGCGGATGGACGTGAGCACCTCGAGCACGGTCCGCTCGCGGTCCAGCCAGCCGTTCGCCGCGGCCGCCTCGACCATCGCGTACTCACCCGAGATGTTGTACGCCGCAACCGGAACCGGGGAGATGTCGGCCGCCGCCTTGATGACGTCCAAATAGGACAGAGCCGGCTTGACCATGACCATGTCCGCGCCCTCGGCGAGGTCCAGCTCGATCTCCCGCAGCGCCTCGCGCACATTGCCGGGGTCCTGCTGGTAGGTCTTGCGGTCGCCCTTGAGCTGGGAGTCGACGGCCTCGCGGAACGGGCCGTAGAACGCGCTCGCGAACTTCGCCGCGTACGCCAGGATCGCCGCCTCGCTGTGGCCGACCTCGTCGAGGGCCCGGCGGATGACGCCGACCTGGCCGTCCATCATCCCGCTGGGCCCGAGCACGTGCGCGCCCGCTTCCACCTGTGCCACGGCCATCTCGGCGTACAGGCGCAGGGTCGCGTCGTTGTCCACGTCGCCGTCCGCGTCGAGCACACCGCAGTGGCCGTGGTCGGTGAACTCGTCGAGGCAGGTGTCGGCCATCAGGACGGTGGAGTCGCCGAGTTCGCTCCGCAGGTCGCGCAGCGCGACGTTGAGGATGCCGTTCTCGTCGATGGCGCCCGAGCCCTCGGCGTCGCGCTTCGCGGGGATGCCGAACAGCATGAGCCCGCCGACGCCCGCGTTGACGGCGTCGACCGCTGCCTTCCGCAGCGTGTCCCGGGTGTGCTGCACCACGCCGGGCATGCTCGAAATCGGCCGCGGCGCGTCGAGGCCCTCGGCCACGAACATGGGGAGGATCAGCTGACGCGGGCGAAGCGTCGTTTCACCGACCAGCCTGCGCATGGCCGGCGTGGTACGGAGCCTGCGGGGTCGATGCTCGGGGAACACCCCGTCCACGGTACTCCGGCAGCTGGACGCGCTTTTCCCGCGCCCCGAACGCGTCGAAGGCCCTTCCCCGACCGGGAAAGGGCCTTCGACACAAGACGCGTCAGCTGCGGCGGGCGCGCTTCGCCTTGCGCGGCGGCGGCAGGGCGCCTTCCGCGCGGAGCCGGGCGGCGTGCTCGGCCAGTGCGTCGACCAGGTGGGGGACGTCGGCCTTCTCCGGCTGGACGTCGACCCGCAGCCCGAACTCCACGGCGGTTTCCGCGGTCTTCGGGCCGATGCACGCGACCAGCGTGCGGGTGTGCGGCTTGCCGGCGATGCCGACGAGGTTCCGCACGGTCGAGGACGAGGTGAAGCAGACCGCGTCGAAACCGCCGGTCTTGATCATCTCGCGGGTCTCGGCCGGCGGCGGAGCGGCGCGGACGGTCCGGTACGCCGTCACGTCGTCGATCTCCCAGCCGCGGTCGCGCAGGCCGGCTGAAAGGGTCTCGGTGGCGATGTCGGCGCGAGGCAGCAGCACGCGGTCGACCGGGTCGAGCACGTCGTCGTACGGCGGGAACTCGGCCAGCAGGCCTTCCGAAGACTGCTCGCCCTCGGGCACCAGCTCGGGGATGATGCCGAACGAGCGCACCTTCTCCGCCGTCGACTGGCCGACGCAGGCGATCTTCACGCCCGAGAAGGCCCGCGCGTCGAGGCCGAACTCCTCGAACTTCTCCCACACCGCGCGCACCGCGTTGGTGGAGGTGAACACGATCCACTGGTAACGGCCGTCGACGAGGCCCTTCACCGAGCGCTCCATCTGCGCCGGGCTACGCGGCGGCTCGACGGAGATCGTGGGCACCTCGTGCGAGGTCGCGCCGTGGCCGCGCAGGCGCTCGGCCATCTCGCCGGCCTGCTCCTTGGTGCGCGGCACCAGCACCTTCCAGCCGTACAGCGCGCGCGACTCCCACCAGGAGAGCTTCGAGCGATGCCCGGCGGCCTGGCCGACGGTGACGATCAGCGGGCCGACCAGCTCGCCGGCGTCGTTCGCGAGCGAGCTCAGCGTGGTGTCCAGCGTGCGCTGGGTGTTGATGGTGCCGTTCGCGGTGACGGCGACCGGGGTGCTGGGGGCCAGCCCCTTCTCGGTCAGCCGGCTGGCGGCCTCGGCGAGGTGCTGCGAAGTCGCGTGCAGCACGAGCGGGCCGGGGACGACGGCGAGCGCGCCCCAGTCGACGTCGCCGCGGACGTCGACCTCGGTGTGCGTGCCACCGAGCGCCACCCCGGCGTACGCGGGGACTGCGGCACCGGGCGAAACACCGGGCACGACGTCGAACACGGCGGAGGTGCGGGCCACGGCCTGCACCTCGGCCACGACGGCGGCGCTGGTCAGCGGGTCGCCGGCGACCAGGCGCAGCGCGAGCCGGCCGGCCTTGGCCTCGGCGGTCAGGTCCTTGGCGACGTCGGCGGGCTCGCCGACGGCGGGCCGTACCTCGGCGCCGGGCGCGGCGAGCGCGAGCACGCCGGCCGGCACGTCGGGGTCGGTCACCACGACCTCGGCCTTGGCGAGCAGCTCCTGGGCGCGGACGGTGAGCAGTCCGGCGTCACCGGGGCCCGAGCCCACGAAGGCGACACGCCCTGTGGTCTTGCGAGCGGGGGTCATCTCTGGCGTTCTCCTCTTGAGCGGCCGGGGTGCGTCATTGGCCGCAGGTGTGTGGTGCTGGTCGTTCGGGTCGGTGACGCTGGCGTCACTGGGCGGGGCCGGACAGGGCACCGGCTCCCAGGTCGAGCAGCTCGGCGGCCAGTGTCCGGCCCAGCTGCTCGGCTTCGCTGCGGTCGGCGAGTGCGATGGCCCGCACCATGTCGACCGCACCGTTCTCGCCCTCGGCGGCCGCGGTGCCGCGCAGCGAGATGCGTTCCACGACCGCGCCCTCGGCGTCGAAGTCCTCGACGATCTCGGCGAGCGCGCCGATCGGCGAGCTGCACCCCGCCTCGAGCGCGGCCATCATGGCCCGTTCGGCCGTCACCGCGGCCCGCGTGCCCTCGTCGTCCAAAGTGGACGCGAGCAGGTGCTCCACGTCCACGTCGGCGGCCCGGCACTCCAGCGCCAGCGCCCCCTGCGCGGGGGCGGGCAGCATCTGGATCGGGTCGAGGGTCTCGGTGATCTCCCCGTCCCGGCCGATCCGGGCCAGTCCGGCACGCGCGAGCACCACGGCGTCGAGCACTCCGTCGGCGACCTTGCGCATGCGGGTGTCGATATTGCCTCGGATCGGCACGATTTCCAAACCGAGGCCCAGCGCGCGCAGCTGAGCGGTGCGCCGAAGCGAGCCCGTGCCCACCGTCGAGCCCGGCGGAAGCTCGCCCAGAGTGAGGCCGTCACGCGCGATCAACGCGTCGCGCGGGTCGGCGCGCGGCGGGATGGCGGCGACCACGAGACCGGGCTCCGGCGTCGTCGGCAAGTCCTTCAAGGAGTGCACGATGAGGTCGATCTCCTTGCGCTGCAAGGCTTCCCGCAGCGAGGAGGTGAACACGCCCACGCCGATCTGCGGGATCGGCTTGTCGGAGCGGTCCCCCGGGGTGGTGATGGGGACGATCTCGACCTCGACGCCGGTGGCGCGCAGCGCGTCGGCGATGGTCCCGGTCTGCGCGAGGGCGAGCTTGCTGCCCCGCGTGCCGATGCGAATGACTCTGCTCACGTACTACTTCTTCTCGTTCTCTGGCGGCGCGGTGGGACTCGCCATGGCCGCGGGGGCCTGCGGGTCGAGACAGAACAGCTCACGCAGCGCGTTGGCGTAGTCGGTATCGGCCGTCTCGGCGGCCAGCTGCTTGACCCGCACGGTCGGTGCGTGCAGCAGCTTGTCGACCACCCGGCGCACCGTGCGGCCGACCTCTTCGCGAACCTGGCCGTCGAGCTCCGGCAGCCGGTTGTCCAGGCGGAGCAGCTCCGCGTCCACCACCTCGGCCGCGCGGCGGCGCAGCGCGGTGACGGTGGGGGTGACCTCGGCCCGACGCTGGCCGGCGAGGTACTCGCGCACCTCGTCCAGCACGATGCCGTCGGCCTTGGCCTTCTGCCGTTCGGTGGTCGGCGCGCCGGCCTCGCGCATGCGGCGCTGAATCGTCTCCAGGTCGACGACGGTGACGTCGGCCAGGTGGGCGACCTCGACGTCGACGTCCTTCGGCATGCCGAGGTCGCAGACCACCAGCGCGCGGCCCGCGCGGGCGGGCACGTGCTCGGGGGTGAAGACGGCGTTCTGCGCGCCGGTGCAGCACACGACGACGTCGGCCTCGGCGACCGCCGCGGCCACGCCCGACAGCGGCACCGACTGCGCGGGCACGCCCTGCTCGGTGACCTTCGCGGCGAGCCGCACGGCGTTCGCCTCGGTGCGGTTGGCCACGGTGATCCGGCCGATGCCCGCCTTGCGCAGGTGCGAAGCGGTGAGGGCGCCCATGGAGCCCGCGCCCACGATCAGCGCGTGCTTCCCGGCCAGCTCACCCGCGGCGGCCAGCGCCTCGGACACGACGGACGCGCCCAGCTTGTCCAGCCCGGTCTCGGAGTGCACCCGCTTGCCGACGCGCAGCGTGGTCTGGATCAGCTCGTGCAGCGTGCGGCCGACGGTGCCGGCCTCACGCGCGGTGGCGTACGCCGCGCGGACCTGGCCGAGGATCTGCGTCTCGCCGACCACCATCGAGTCCAGGCCCGAGGTGACGGAGAAGAGGTGCTCCACAGCCGCGCCCGCGTAATGCACGTACAGGCTGTCGTACAGCTCCGCGGGCTCCATGCCGGCCTGGCGGGCGAGCACGTCGGACACGTCGTTGACGCCGCCGTGGAAGGTCTCGACCACCGCGTAGACCTCGATGCGGTTGCACGTGGACACCAGCATCGCTTCGCTGACGTGCTCGGCCTGTTGCAGGTCGTGCAGCAGCTTCACCAGCTCGCCGGCGGGCACGGCGGCCCGCTCGAGCGTGCTCAGCTCCGCGCTGCGATGGGAAAGCCCGACCGCCAACACGCTCATCAGCGCACCACCATTCCGCGACCGCCGTCAGTCCCGGCGCCTTTGTGTCCGTTGCCGTTGCCGTTGCCGTTGCCATTGTCGACCGGCAGCGCGGTGCCGGGTAACCCGGGTTTTCCCTGGTTTTCCAGCGCGGCCTCGGCGATGTCGGCCCGGCGGGCCACGTGGAAGGAGAGGATCTGCAACTCCACCGCGAGGTCGACCTTGCGGACCTCGATGTACGAGGGCACCTGGAGCACCACCGGCGCGAAGTTGAGGATGCACTGCACCCCGCCCGCCACCAGCCGGTCGCACACCGACTGCGCGGCGGTCGGCGGGGTGGCGATGATGCCGATCGAGATCTGGCGCTCGGCGCAGACCCGCGGGATGTCCTCGAGGTGCGAGACCGGCAGGCCCCCTACGGGTACGCCGATCAGGTCCGGGTCGAGGTCGAACAGCGCCTCGACGGGGAAGCCCCGGCCGGGGAAGCCGCCGTAGTTGGCCAGCGCGTGGCCCAGGTTGCCGATGCCGACCACGGCGACCTTGTGCTGACGGGTCAGGCCGAGGATCCGCTCGATCTGGCTGACCAGCACCTGCACCTCGTAGCCGACGCCGCGGGTGCCGTACGAGCCGAGGTAGGAGAGGTCTTTGCGCAGCTTCGCCGAGTTGACCCCGGCGGCCGCGGACAGTTCTTCGCTGGAGACGGTGGTCAGCCCCTGCTCCGCCATCCCGGACAGCACCCGGAGGTAAACGGCGAGCCGCGCCACGGCGGCCTCGGGGATCGACTTCGCGCGGACCACGGTGTCCTCGCCCTCGGCGGGCACGGCGGGCATCTCGGCGGTCGGGGCGTTGTCGGCGTCGGGGGCACGCCCGTTGCGGGCGGCCCCGCCGCGGGCCGCGGCCCGGCGGGTGCCGGTGCGGCGAGCGCCCTCGGCGGCGGGGCGGCCGGTTCCGTTCCCCGTCGCGGCGCGACTGGCGGCGCCGTTCCCGGCTGCGGCACGAGCGCCGGTCCCGTTCCCGGCAGCGCGGCCACTGGTCCCGTTGCCGGTTTTGGCATGTGCGCCAGCGGATCCTTCGGCGGCAGCGCGCCCATTGCCGTTACCGGCAGGCGTACCGGCCTCGTCCGCGGCTCCGGCGGTTTCACCGCGGCGGGGAGCCCTGCGGGGCGGGGTGGCTGCCGGATCGGCATCGCCGCGCCGTCCCCGCTCTGTCACCACGCTGGCCACTCCTCGTCGGCTGCTCTGCACATCTCTTCGGGCACCGGCCCACGGCCCGTACGAACAAACTCTTGACCCCACGGCTCACGTCCGGTTCGATGTCCGGGCCACGCGGGGGCGATGTCCCTACGGTAGTCCACTTGTGAACGCACGCACAAAGTCACTGGTCACCGACATGACGAGGGGCACATTCCCCGCGTCGAGCGGTCGGTGCAGCGGGTGTCGCGAATGCCCAGGGCGTCCGATCAGGTGACACGACACAGGTAGCGGCCGACCGGCGGGGGCGGGCCAGGCAAGATCGTCCGGGCCCTGCCCACTTCCCGGAGGTATTCGCGCCCCATGGCCACCCACTGGATCTGGTACGTGCTCGGACCGCTGCTCGTCGGCGGTTACGCGCTCTGGTACGTGCGCCGCTACCAGCGGAACAAGGCGTCGTTCGAGGCGTTCGCGACCCAGCGCGGGTGGTTCTACACCGAGCGGGACCTCGAGTTGCTGGGCCACTGCCACGGGGAGCCGTTCCACCTGGTCCAGACCCGGCCGCGGACCTGGCACGCCATCGAGGGGCAGCGGGGCAACCTCCACGTCCTGTCGTTCGAGTACAGCTGGGTCTTCCGGCGCTCGAGCAGCCAGGCACGGCGGAAGTTCAGGCAGGTGACCGGCATCCGGCTGCCGTTCCCCGCGCTGAACTTCTACGCCGAGCCGCGCGGGCTGATCGGCCAGTTCGCCCGCAACGCCGGCTTCAAGCTCGCCGGCACCGGCAACGAGGGCTTCGACCAGCAGTGGGTCACGCGCGGGCCGGTGAGCCCCGCGATGCAGCAGTGGCTGGCCCACCACGGCCGTCCGGTCCGGGTGCGCGACGGCATCCTCGAGACCTGGGACGACGGCCGGTTCGACCCGCAGCGCATCGACCCGGCGCTCGCCGGCCTCGAACAGCTGGTGCCGCTGCTGGCCGGGGTCAGTGGGCGTTGAGCGAGACCGAATGCCAGCCGGACGCGCCGTTCGGCACCGGGTCCGCGATCTGGTCGGTCTGGGTGTAGCCCGACTGGTCGGTCGCGCGGACGGTCACCGAGTGCGTGCCCGAGGGCACGTCCACCTCGGCCCACCACATCCGCCAGGTGTCCTTGTTCACCTGGGCGGACAGCATCGCCTGCTGCCACGGACCCTGGTCGACACGCACTTCGACCTTGGCGATGCCGATGTGCTGCGCCCACGCCGTGCCCGCGACCCGGACCTTGCCCGCGGTCACCGAGGCGAAGCCGCTGGGCGTGTCGATCCGGGACTCCGTCTTGATCGGCGCCTGCTCGGCCCAGCCGCGCTCCAGCCAGTACGACTGGCGTGAGTCCCACTTCGCGAACTCCAGGTCGGTGACCCATTTCGTCGCGGAGACGTAGCCGTACAGGCCGGGAATGACCACTCGCGCCGGGAAACCGTGCTCGACGGGCAGCGGCTCGCCGTTCATGCCGATGGCCAGCATGGCGCCGCGCTTCGGGTCGAGGGCGACGTTCGCGGGCGTGCTGCAGGTGAAGCCGTCCACGCTGGTCGCGTACATCTGCTCCGCGCCCTGGCGCACCCCCGCCCGGTCGAGCAGGTCGACCAGGTCGACGCCGATGAACTTGGCCGTCGAGATCAGGTCGCCGCCCACCTCGTTGGACACGCAGGTCATCGTGATCTCGCGCTCCACCAGCGGGCGCGTGCGGATGTCGGCGTAGGAGAGCGTGACCTCGCGGTCGACCAGCCCGTGGATCTTCAGGCTCCAGTCCTCGGTGCGCACCTGTGGCACCACGAACGCCGTGTCGATCCGGTAGAAGTCCGCGTTCGGCGTGATGAACGGCGGTGAGCCGAGCTTCTGGAAGTCCGCGTCCGCCGGGAGCGGCGGGGCCTTTCGCGACGGGATCAGCGGGCCGACCGCGGCGCGTGAAGCCTCGGCGTCGCCCGCGCCCGAGATGACCTGCCCCGCGATGGCGGCGACCCCCGCGCCCGCGGCGACGCCCGCGCCGCGCACCAGCACCTGCCGACGGGTCGGCCCTTCCGGCGCCCGCGACTCGTCGAACGCCGGCGGCAGCGCGTACCGGTGCAGCCAGCCGAACACCAGCAGCGAGGCGACCAGCGCCACGACCGGGGCCAGCAGCGCGAGCTGCCCGACGTCCGTGCGCTCGTAGACCGCGGCGACCCCGGCGATGCCGAGCAGCCCGACGAGCACCTGCCCGGCCAGCGGCTTGCGCCGTGACAGCTGGCCCGCGAGCACCGCGAACAACACCAGCACCACGGCCAGGCCGATCTTCAGGACGGTTTTGTCCGCCGTCCCCAGCGTCTGCTCCGCCCACACCACCACGGGGTGCGGGCTGTGCGCGATGACGAAGTCCGCGACCGCCACGAAGGGCGACGCGTTGTAGCCGACGAAACCGGCGATGAGATGCCCGACGCCCAACGCCGTGACGAGGGCGGCCAGCCCGATCAACGTGGCCACCGGCAACGACAGCCGTCGCCGCTCGGGTGGTTTCACCGGGGCCGGGATTTCCTTCAACGCGCTCACTCCACCATCTTCGGCAGGGTCGCGGTGTCCATGTGGCCCCGAACTCTTACGACTTGGTTACCGCACCGCTCAGGCGAGCGCCTGCCGCAGCCGGCCTTCCTCGACGCGCCAGTAACCGTGCTCGGCGCCGTCGACCAGGATCACCGGCACCTGGTCGCCGTACTCGGCCCGCCACTCCGGGTCGCTGTCGACGTCCGCGGTCTCCCACGCCACGCCCAGCTCGCCGCAGATGCGCTCGACGTCCGCCTCCGCCACCTCGCACAGGTGGCAGCCGGCGCGGGTCATTACGGTCACCTGGTGCACAACCCGAGTCTAGGACTCAGCGGAGCTTGATCCGCCGCAGCTTCCCGGTGGCCGAGTGCGGCAGCGTCTCGGCGAACTCCACCGAGTGCGGCACCTTGTACCCGGCCAGGTGCGCCACGCACTGGTCCACCACCTGCTGCTCGGACAGCGACGCGCCCGGCGCCGGCACCACCACGGCCTTCACCGCCTCGCCGCTGCGCTCGTCGACGACGCCGACCACGGCGACCTCCGCCACCTCGGGCAGCAGCGAGACCACCTCCTCGACCTCGTGTGGGAAGACGTTGAAGCCGTTGACGATGATCAGGTCGTTGGCGCGGTCGACCAGGTGCAGGTCGCCGTCGGAGTCGAGGTAGCCGACGTCGCCGGTGCGGAACCAGCCCTCGGCGTCCGGGCCGTGGTGGCCGTCGGGCCAGTAGCCGGAGAACAGGTTCGCGCCGCGGACCGACACCAGCCCGGTCTCGCCGGTCACTTCGAACACGTCGGCGGCGTCTTCCGGGTCGAGCGGGACTTCGGCGGCCGTGCCGTCGCTGTCGACCAGCCGCAGCTCGACGCCGGGCAGCGGGCGGCCGACCGAGCCGGGCTTCGGGTAGCCCGTGACCAGCGTCGAGGTGACCACGGGCGCGCACTCGGTGAGGCCGTAGCCCTCGTAGACGTCGAGCCCGGTCGCCTCGCGGATCGCGGTCAGCACCCTCGGGTGCAACGGCGCGGCGCCGGACGTCATCCGCCGCACGGTGGCGAGCCCGCGCTTCAGCTCGACCTGGCCCAGCGCGGCGAATTCGGTGTACATCGTGGGCACGCCGGCGATGGTCGTCACGCGGTGCGCGGCGCAGTCGTCCAGCGTCCGCTGCGGCTCGAACCGTTCGGACAGCACCAGGGTGGCGCCGACGGAGGTCGCGTGCAGCAGGCCGGGGCCGAGTCCGTACACGTGGAAGAGCGGGATGGTGACCAGCACCCGGTCGCCGTGCTCGAGCGCCCCCTCGACCTGCGCGAGCTGCTCCAGGTTGGCCAGCAGCGCGCGGTGCGAAAGCATCACGCCGCGCGGCGGCCCGGTGGTCCCCGAGGTGTAGGAGACGGCGGCGAGGTCCTCCCCCGCGCGCTCACGGCCGACCGGGTCGCCCGGAGCGGCACCGTGCGGCGTGAGACCGGTCACGCCGTCGGGCAGGTCGGCCTCGGCGTCACGTTGGACGGCGAGCCGCGCGCCGCAGTCCGCCAGCAATTGCCGCAGCTCCGGCTCGGGCGCCTGCGGCGAGACCGGCACGACGATCGCGCCCGCTCGCAGCACCGCGTACAGCGCCACCGCGAAATCCGCCGACGTCGGCAGCCGCACCGCGACCCGGTCACCCGGCTCGACACCGGCCTCGACCAGCCGCCGGGCCAGCGCGTGGACCGCCTCGTCGAGCTGCTGCCAGGTGAACGTGGCGCCGGTCCCCGTCTCGACGACGGCAAGCTCGCCGCCCCAGCGCTCAGCGGCCGTTGCGAGCAGCTGCGCGACCCCGCTCTGGTTGGTCACCCGTGACCCCTCTCGTGCCGTTGCTCTTTTGTCATCTTGTCACCCGTAATGGGGACGCGGCGCGATCGTCGCACCTCCAGTGACCCGGGACCTCTACCTACTTCGCGGTAACTACACGTATGCTGCTCTGCGTCGCCGGGTGGCGTTGATCACTGCCGGGTGACGCGAGAGAGGGAGTCGTCGTGACGAACTTGCTGGTCCACGAGGTCGTGGCACACGCGAGGCGGCACGCCCCTGCTCGCTCGGGGTTCGGGGGTCGTGCTCACCCGGCCGGTTCGCCACGGGCCGCCGGGACCGCCGGAGGTGCCGCCCGATGACGTTGCCGACCACCGCCCCGCGCGGACCCGCCGTGATGTTCACCGAACGGGTGTTCGGCCGCCCGCCCGCCGTCCCGCTGACCCGCCCGGCGGCCGAGCCGGACCCGGCCGAGGCCGCCAAAGCCGAGGCCTGGGACCTGGTGCGCGCGGCCCAGGAGGGCGACTCGTCCGCGTTCGGCAACCTCTACGACCGGTACGTCGACGTCGTCTACCGCTACGCGCTGTTCCGCCTCGGCGACCGCGACCTGGCCGAGGACGTCACCAGCGAGACCTTCCTGCGCGCGCTGCGGCGGATCACGTCGGTCAGCTACCAGGGCCGTGACGTCGGCGCCTGGTTCGTCACGATCGCCCGCAACCTGATCCTCGACCACGTGAAGTCCAGCCGGTTCCGGCTCGAGGTGGTGACCGGCGAGGTGACCGAGCCGGGCGCGGTGGCGGGCGCGAGCGTCGGCCCCGCGGCCCAGGCCGGCCCGGAACAGCAGGCCATCGCGGGCGCCACGCGCACCGAACTGCTGCGTTGCGTCGCCGAGCTGGGCGAGGACCAGCGCGAGTGCATCGTGCTGCGGTTCCTGCAGGGACTGTCGGTGGCGGAGACGGCCAAGGTGATGCACCGCAACGAGGGCGCGATCAAGGCCCTGCAACACCGCGCGGTCCGCCGGCTGGCCCAACTTCTGCCATCCGGGTTGCGCTGACTTTTTTCAGACCCTGACGAAGCCGTAACTTTCGCCTCTTCTTAATCGTTTCTCCACGCAGACCGGCAGTCAGGGCCGGCCGTGTGGGAGACGGAGCAGCACCGTGGGCGTGCCCGGGCGATTTTCGCGGGAGCGGGTGGAGGTCGAGCGGTTCGACCGCGCGCTCGATCCGCCGCCGGGGCAGCCGGATGACGACTTCGCGGACGAGCTGGCCGTGGTCGCCGCGCTGCGCGAGCTGGGCCCGGCCGGCCGGCCCGACCCGGCGACACGCGAGCGCATCCGCGCGGAAATCGAGGGCAGGCTCGGCGAGCCCGTCGTCCGCCGGCGGTGGCGGCCGCGGATGGCCGACCTCGCCGCCGCGGGCATCGCGCTGGTGCTGGGCCTCGTCGGTCTGACGCTGCTGCTTTCGAAGAACGCCGTGCCGGGCGAGACGCTGTACGACGTCAAGCGGGCCGGCGAAGCGACGTCGCTCGCCTTCACCTTCGGCGCCGAGGCCAAGGCCCAGAAGCACCTGGAGTTCGCGGCCGACCGGGTGGCCGAGCTGGGCCGGATGACCGACGCCTCCCCGTCGGCCTACCGCACCGCGCTCGACGACTTCGGCACCGACGTCCGCGCCGGCGTCACCCAGCTCACCGCGCTCGCCACGAGCGGCAGCGACCACGGTCAGCTCACGGGCCTGAAGGCGTGGGCCCACGATCAGTCGAACCTGCTGGCCGCCGAGGAGTCGCGCGTCCCGGCCGCCGCGGCCCTGGACCTGAGCGGCGCGCGCGGGTTGCTGACCCGCATCCAGGAACGCACGACGGCACTCGTTTCGCGGCTCGACTGCTACGAGATCACCACCGGCAGCTCCGACGAGCTGGGCCTGCTGCCCGCCAAGGGCGCGTGCACCCAGCAACAGCCGTCGCGGATCGGTGCCACCCCGTCCCCCGACCCGTCCTCGCCCCCGCCGCCGTCTTCGGAGACGGTGCCACCGACCACCTCGGCACCTCGGCAACCGGACCTGGCCATCCCGACCGCCCCGACGCCCACGCCGCCGCCGAGTGGCGGCACTCCACCGCCGGTGTACGCCCCACCAATCCCGACGCCAACCGCCCCACGCCTGCCGACCCCGCCCTCGCCGCCCCCACCGGTGCTCTCGTTCCCGCCGTTGCTCCCGGGCCTGCCCCCGATCGTGATCGGCTGAACGGCCCGGTCCACGTTCGGCAGCGTTTGAGACTGGTCAGCAGGCGGTGGCTGGGCCGGCTGCCTTGGCCACCCGCTCGATTTCCGCACGCCGGTTCTCCCGGAAGGCTGCGTCTCGCCCGCTCCGGTCGGGGCCCGGCCCGACCTCGGCGTCCAGCTGTTCGCGCAGGATGTCCGCGTGCCCGGCGTGCCGGTTGGTCTCCGTGAGCAGGTGGACCAGGACGTTGAACAGCATCACGTCCGGACGTGGCCACCAGGGCACGTAGCCGGGCGAGTCGACGGCGAGAGCGACGATTGTCGCGTCGGAGTGCTCCCAGACACGCCGGTAGCGGCCGGTGATCTCCTCGCGTGTTTCGTGCTCGGCCGCCCACATGTCGGCACCGCGCTGCTCGAGGTCGTCCCACCGGGGAACGTGCTCGGGGAACGGTCGGCCGAAGACCTCGCCGAAGTACCGGGACTCCCACACCGACAGGTGCTTGACCAGCCCGAGGAGGTTGGTCCCGGTCGAGGTCAGCGGACGGCGGATGTCGTACTCGGACAGCCCGTCGAGCTTCCGGAGCATCGCCTCGCGGATCTCTCGCAGGCCCGCGCGTCAACCCCTGACCGAGGGCCTCGCCACACCTCGACCGGGTGAGTCGCCCGGTCGCTACCCTGTGCAGCAGGGCCCGGCCGTTTCCGGCCGCCGGGACGTGCGGCGAACGTGGAGGCGGTGCGTGTCAGCTTGGCGTGGCAAGGATAAGAGTCAGGAGCTGGAACGGCTCGCCACGATCGCGGGCGAGGCGTCGGCCGAGGCTGCCACCGCGACGGCCAACGCGGTGCCGCCGGTGCCGCCCGCCCCGCCGGACCTCACCGCGGCCGCGTTCTTCGACGTGGACAACACGATGATGATGGGCGCCTCGATCTTCTACTTCGCGCGCGGCCTCGCCGCCCGCAAGTTCTTCACCTCCTCCGATCTGGCCGGTTTCGTCTGGCAGCAGGTGAAGTTCCGCCTCGGCGGGCGGGAGAACAAGGAGGACATCAAGTCCCACCGCGAGCGCGCACTGTCCTTTGTGGCCGGTCGCACGGTGGAGGAGCTGACCACGATCAGCGAGGAGATCTACGACGAGCTGATGGCGGACAAGATCTGGTCCGGCACCCGCGCACTGGCCCAGATGCACATGGACGCCGGCCAGCGCGTCTGGCTCGTCACCGCCACCCCGATCGAGCTGGCGGCGATCATCTCGCGCCGCCTCGGCCTGACGGGCGCGCTCGGCACCGTCGCGGAGTCCAAGGACGGCGTCTACACCGGCCGCCTGGTGGGCGACATGCTGCACGGCCGCGCGAAGGCCCACGCAGTGCGCGCGCTCGCCTCACGCGAGGGCCTGAACCTCAAACGCTGCACGGCCTACTCCGACTCGCAGAACGACGTCCCGATGCTCTCGGTCGTCGGCACCGCCGTGGCGGTCAACCCGGACAGCGGCCTGCGCGACGTCGCCCGCGCCCGCGGCTGGGAAATCCGCGACTTCCGCACCGGGCGCAAGGCCGCGAAGATCGGCGTCCCGTCCGTGCTGGGCGCGGGCGCACTGGCCGGCGCGGTCGCCGCGGGAATGGCTTACCGGCGGCGCTGAGCCCGAGTCAGCCGGCCGCGATGGAGTAGGCGGCCACCGCGGGGACGCTGTAGATCAGGGCGCCCGCGAAAAGGCCTGCCCACGGCCCCCAGCCCCTCCGTGACGCCCAGCCCGCGATGGGCAAGGAGCCCACGATCGCCGTGGCCCAGCCGCTCAAGGGCAGCCAGAACACCGTGTTCTGACCGCTCGCGGTGCAGATGAAGCGGGTGTCGCCGCCGGAGCACCCATCACTCGCCATCACGCACACGGAGCCGAGACCCAGCGAGAACATCACGCCCAGCAAGGAAATCAGGGTCAGCGTCAGCGCGAAGCCGCGCCAACTCGGCGTCGTCGCGATCGGATCGTCCAGCACGTGCCCGGCAGGCAGTTCTACTCAGCCCCGGAACACGCTCTTGCGCCGGGAAAGCCGCCGGTACAACGTCTGCTGGATCGACTCCCGCACCTGGTCGGTGACGGTGAAGACCAGCATCGGGTCGTCGACGGCGTCCGGGCCGTACTCGTCGGTGCGGATGGGCTCGCCGAACTCGATGCTCCACTTCGTGGGCAGCGGGATGGCGCCCAGCGGGCCCAGCAGCGGGAAGAACGGCGTGACCGGGAAGTACGGCAGCCCGAGCAGGCGCGCGAGCAGCCGGATGTCGCCCAGTTTCGGGTAGGTCTCCTCGGCGCCGACGACCGACACCGGGATGATCGGCACGCCGGCGCGCATCGCCGCGGACACGAAGCCGCCGCGGCCGAAGCGCTGCAGCTTGTAGCGCGCGGAGAACGGCTTGCCGACGCCCTTGAAGCCCTCCGGCCAGACGCCCACCAGCTCGCCGCCGGTCAGCAGGCGCTCGGCGTCGGCGTTGCAGGCCAGCGTCTGGCCCGCCTTGCGCGCGAACGAGCCCACCAGCGGCAGCTTGAACACCAGGTCGGCGCCGAGGCCACGCAGGTGCCGCCCGCCCGTCTCGTCGTGCACGGCGACGGCGGTCATCAACGCGTCGAGCGGCAGCGTGCCGGAGTGGTTCGACACCAGCAGCGCGCCGCCGGTCTTCGGCAGGTTCTCGACGCCGTGCGTGTCGACGCGGAACCACTTCTCGTACAGCGCGCGCAGCGGCGGCAGCACGAGGGTGTCGGTCAGCTCCGCGTCGAAGCCGAATTCGTCCACGGAGTAGTCGCCGGTCAGCCGGTGGCGCAGGAAGTCCAACGCCGTCAGCAGGGCTTCCGGCAACGACTCCTCGGCCGCGGCGGCGGTCGAAGGCGCCGAGGGGAACGCCACCACGGGCGCGTCCACCTGGCCCGAAGCATCCTTCGGAGCAGCCTCGGGCTCGGCGGCCACCGGCTTCTCCCGGCCGGGACCGTGCAGGGGGATCACCTGTGCCTGGGCACCGTTCACGGTGTGCGCCTCACTCTCGGCCCTCGCGCGGCTCATCGGCTCGCCTGCCCGGTCGCGGCGGCCACCAGCACCCTGCCCGCCAGCCCGGCGAGCCTGCCGCCGTCGAGCACCGGGCGCAGGCCGCGGCCCGCGACGTAGTCGTCGAACGCCTCACGCGTGGTCCAGCGCGGCGTGTAACCGAACTCCTGCTTGAGTTTCCTGGTGTCCACCACCCGGCCGAAGTTCAGCAGCCGGACCTGGTCGGCGGAGAAGTCGACCACGCGGGCCCCGCGCAGGACCTTCCCCACCGACGGCACCACGGCGCTCGGCATGGGCAGCCCGACCCGGCCCGCCCGGCGGATCGCCTGCGACAACGTGAGCACCCCCTCCGACGCCACGTTGAACACGCCGGGATGGTCCTCCAGCGTTGCTTGCTCCAGCACCGTCAGCGCATCGGACGCGTGCAGCAGCTGCAGCCGCGCGTCGTAGCCGAAGACGGTGGGGATCACCGGCAGCGCGAAGTAGCGCGAGAGCACGGTGTCCACCTCGGGGCCGATGATGTTGGCGAACCGGCAGAGCGTGACCGTGATGTCGGGACGGCGCCGGGCCAGGCCGCGCACGTAGCCCTCCATCTCCACGGCATCCTTCGCGTAACCGCTGGACGAAGCCGGGATCAGCTCCGAATCCTCGGAGAAGACGGCCTGCGAGCGCGCCCCCGCGCCGTACACGGCCGCGCTGGACTTCACCACGAGCTTGCGCACCAGCGGCGAGCGCTGGCACGCGGCCAGCAGCCGCATGGTGCCGATGACGTTGACTTCCTTGACCGCCGCGCGACGGCTCGGGCCGGCCGGGTGCGCGGTGCACGAGGCGTGCACGACCGTGTCCACCTCGGCGGTGCTGATCACCTTGGCGATCAGCGGGTTCCGGATGTCGGCGCGGACGAACTCGGCGTGCCCCATGCGCTGCAGCACCGATTTGGCCGGCGGGGCGGTGTCGACGCCGATCACCCGCTCGAACCCGGGGTTGTTGCCGAGCCGGGCGAGCAGCTTTCCGCCCAGGTCGCCGGCGACCCCGGTGACGAGCACGATGTTCGACGGCATGAGACTCCCTGAGGGGCGGGGCGGAGCGTGGGGGCGGGCGATCACCCGGAGCGCGCGAACCTGCACTCACTGAAAGCATCGCGCGGACGCACCGGCCATGTTACCGGCCATGAGGGGTGCCCTGACCAGGTCTTACCTGGTATTAACGCCGTGGACCAGGAATGCGGCCCGCGCCTCACTCGAACGGGGGAAACGGCCCGCCAAATGGACGTGGCCCGTCCAGAAGCTGGACGGGCCACGACAGTCAATGGAGCGTAAGGCTCACTTACCGGCCTTACGACGCTGCACTCGCGTGCGGCGCAGAAGCTTGCGGTGCTTCTTCTTGGACATGCGCTTACGGCGCTTCTTGATCACAGAGCCCATGGGCGCTCCTTAGGTCGTCGTCGGTAACGCTGCCCGGCGCAGCGTCCAACGGGTGGAGCGCACAGGCACGAGCGGTTTACCAGGTTACCCGCGTGCCGACGCGGGCCGGTCGGCGGGCATGGCTGAGCTAGCTGCCAGCCAGTGCCCGGCGACCGATCAGCCCACGTCGAAGTAGGCGCCCTGCAGATACTCGTGCACTGCCTTCTCGGGCACCCGGAACGACTTCCCGACGCGAACGGCGGGCAGCTCACCCGAGTGCACCAAGCGGTAGACGGTCATCTTCGAGACCCGCATCAGCGTGGCCACTTCGGCGACGGTCAAAAACTGGACCTGCCCTACGGCGGGCAAATCCTCCTTCTTGTTCGGCGACATGTTTACCGCGTCCTTCGACACGTGTCGCGCCACGAGGCTTCCCCACCTGTGGTATCGACACGCACGTGCTCTTCACGAGAGTAGCGGGACAGGTGGGACCAGTGCGACGCCTGTCACCGGGATGGGCCCTCACCAGGGCGGTCTCAGGCAGCCCCGCTGGGGCATTCGGGCGATAGCTGCGGTAAATCCAGTTCGACCAGCCGACGGAGTCAGTGCTCGTCGTGAGCGCGGCCGAGTTCCTGGGACCGGTCGCGGGCCGCTTCGATCGCGTCGAGCAGGGCGGCGCGGACGCCGTGTTTCTCCAGTTCGCGGATGGCGTTGATGGTCGTGCCGGCGGGTGAGGTGACGGCCTCGCGCAGCAGTGCCGGGTGCTCGTCCGACTCGGCCAGCATCTTGGCCGCCCCGACGGCCGACTGGATGATCAGCTGGCCCGCCAGCGCCCGCGGCAGGCCGAGCAGGATGCCGGCGTCGATCATGGCCTCGACCAGGAAGAAGAAGTACGCGGGGCCGGAGCCGGACAGTGCCGTGACGGCGTCCTGCTGGCCCTCGGGCACCTCGACGACCTGGCCGACGTGCGCGAGCAGCTCCTTCACCACGGCCAGGTGCTCGGCCGTCGCGTGCCGGCCCGCGGAGATCGCGCTCATCGCCTCGCCGACCAGCATCGGTGTGTTCGGCATGACCCGGACCACCGGGACACCCTCGGCGAGGCGCCGCTCGTACAGCGACGTCGGCAGCCCCGCGCACAGCGAGACGACCAGCGACGACGGCCCGAGCAGCGGCGCCAGCACGTCCAGCACCGGGTCGATGTCCTGCGGCTTCACGGCGACCACCAGCACGTCGGCCTGCTTGGCGGCGTCGGCGACGGTGACCGACCGCAGCCCCGGGTACCGCTGGGTCAGCTCCTCGGCCCGCGCCGGGTAACGCTCCATGAAGAGCAGGTCCCCGGGCGCGTGGCCGCCGTGCAGCAGCCCCGACAGCAGGGCCTCCCCGATCTTTCCGGCTCCCAGCACCGCGATCACAGTCATGGCGCCAGCGTGCCAAACCGCCGTCAGGGCCCCGGGGCCGGGGCGAGGGCCAGCTGGCGCGTCTGGGCGACGAGCCGGCCCTGCGCGTCGACGACCGTCGCGTCGGAGTCGAACCAGGCCTCGTTCACCGAGCGGGATTCGACGACCACCCGCAGCCAGCCCGGCGCCGGGCGCGTGCGCACCAGCGCGGTGAGCTGGACCGTAGGCGCCCAGCCCAGCCGGCCGAGGTTCGCGACCACCGGCGGGTTGAGGTCGCCGGCCAGCAGGGCGAAGTAGACGTCCACGACGCCCTGGCGCGGCCGGGCCCACAGCCGCATCCGCGGTGGGTCGCCCGCGCGCCCGGCGAGGTGGCCCGCCGTCGCCGGGTCGATCCGGACCTCGCAGCTCTTGGACAGGTTGAACCGGCCTTCGGACGTCTCCGCCGTCAGCTGCAGCGCGCCGGACGGCGGTTCGGCCGGCATCTGCGGCAGATCCGACCACTCCGCGCGCCGCATCGGCAGCCGCCCGGTGGTCACGCGCGCCTCCACGCAGCTGCGGCCGCGCTGCTCCAGGCGGACGGCGACCACCGTCGCGCGGCGGCCGACCTTGCGGACCTCGGTGCGCAGCAGCACCGGCCCCAGCGCGGGCGCGTGCAGGAATTCGGCGCTCACCACCAGCGGTTCCGCCGTGGCCTCGTCCCGCTCGTGCAGGACGGCCGTGGCGGTCTTCGCCAGCAGGGCGACGAGGAAACCGCCGTGGGGATGGCTCGCGATCGACCATTCCGCGCGCAACGTCGTGGTGAACGTGCCGTCGCCGAGCGAGCGGATCGCGGTGGCGGTCTCGAACGCGGTCGTGGTGTCGTCGGCCGCGCTCACGGACGACCGGCCACTGCGGGGCAGCGCGCGGGGCCCGGCCCGCGCGTTCCGACGGCGGCGAAGTTCAACGATCGCAACGAGTTCACGGTCGGCACTTTACGTGTTCGCACCCTGGTCGAGCAGGCTCTCGGCCGTTGTCCGCCCGGACAGCCGATCTTGGTGACGGCCAGGTCACTGTCCAAGGTGCAGACGGGCAAAGAGCAGCGCCTCGGCCAGCGCGCGGGCCCGTTCGGCCGAACCGGTGGCGTGCCGGGTGTTGACCTCGAGCACGATCTGACCGCTGAAACCGTTGCTGACCAGCCGCTCCACCAGCTCCGCGCACGGCTGCCCGCCGTGGCCGGGGATCAGGTGCTCGTCCTTGGGCAGCCCGGTGCCGTCGGCGAGGTGGACGTGGGTGAGCCCGTCGCCCATCCGCTCGGCGAGCTCGAGCGCGTCCATGCCCGCGGCGGCGGTGTGGGAAAGATCAAGTGTGTAGTGCCGGAAGCCGACGTCGGTCGGGTCGATCGAGGGCCGGAACGCCGAAACCCGCGAGTTCTTCGAGCCGCCGGGCGGGCGCACCTTGAACATGTTCTCCACCGCGACCTCGATGCCGCTGGACTCCTCCAGCTCGTCCACGAGGTCGCCGAACGCGTCGCCGTAGCGGCGCTGCCACCGGAACGGCGGGTGCACGACCACGGTGCGCGCCCCGAGCTCCACGGCGGCGTCCACGGACCGGCGCAGCCGCACCACCGGGTCCGGCGACCACACCCGTTGCGTGATCAGCAACGACGGGGAGTGCACGGACAGCACGGGCACGCCGGTCCGGCGCGACCACCGCCGCACCGCGGCGACGTCCTGGCTGATCGGGTCGGCCCACACCATCACCTCGACGCCGTCGTAGCCGAGGTCGGCCGCGAGCTCGAAGCCCGCCCCGGCCCGCAACGGCCACACCGAGGCGGTGCTCAACCCCACCGGCACGGGTTTCTCGGCTGCGCTCACGCCGCCCATCCTGCCGTGTGCGCCGGGACGGCACTCCCCCGGCGGCACCGTTCCCGTTCCCCGGGGCCTTCGCCAGGGGACGGCTCACCCGCGGCTTACCGGGCGACGAGCAGCAGCGCAGCCGGCGACACCGTCACCACCAGCCCGACCAGCAACGCCAGCACC
The DNA here is from genome assembly GCF_900110575.1 of Amycolatopsis saalfeldensis. GTDB lineage: Bacteria > Actinomycetota > Actinomycetes > Mycobacteriales > Pseudonocardiaceae > Amycolatopsis > Amycolatopsis saalfeldensis. The sequence goes on along the minus strand of NZ_FOEF01000008.1, from coordinate 130,996 downwards.
GTGGTCTGCAGGTCCTCCGCGCGACGGATCTTCCGCACGATCCAGACCAGCGCCACGATCACCAGCAGCGCCCCGACCAGGGCGGCCGGCGCGAGGTTGACCCACAGCCAGTTGAAGCCGAGCCAGACCCCGGCCCCGCCGACCACGCCCAGCGCGAGCTGGCCGGCCAGCGTCAGCCACTGCTTGCCCGGCGAACCTTCCGGGGCCGGCTCCTCGGCGGGCGCTTCGGCGACGTCTTCCTCGTCGTCGTAGTCGTCCTCGTACTCGACGGACTGCTGGTCGTAGCCGTAGTCGTCACGCTCGAAGTCCGGGCCGTCGGCGTACGCCGGCTGCTCGAACTCGCGCTCGTACTCGGACAGGTCGTCGTCGAGCGGATGACGGTCGTCCTTGTGGCCGGGCGCGAACGGCATCGGCGGCGGGTAGCCCGAGGTCGGCGGGCCCGCGTCGTAGTCCTCTTCGGGCGCGTAACCCTTGTCGGCGGCGGGATAGCCGTTGTCCGCGGCCGGGTAGCCGTCGTTTTCGTCCTGGTAGCCGTCGTCGGCGTAATCGTCGTCGGCATAGTCGTCATCGGCGTAGCCGTCGTCCGGGCCGGCCTCGCCGGGGACGACCGGCATGACGCCGATCTCGGTGTCCTCCAGCTGCTCCTGCTGACGGCGCTTGCGCCAGCCGGCCAGTCCGGCGGGCTGCTGCGCCGGGCCGGGGCCCGGCGGCGGGGGCGGCGCGGCCGCGGGCGGCTCGGGCTCGAGCCGGTCGGCCACCGCGTCGAACTGCTCGGTGTGCGGCTCCTGCTTCGGGGCCGGACGGCGGGCCGGAGCCCGGCGCGGACGCTGGGGGGCGCCGGCCGGGAAGGCTCCGCTGGCCATCGCGCCCGGGCCGGCGGGCGGCTCGGGGACGTCGGCGTCGGGGGTGCCGTCGAGGCCGTCGAGCCGGGCGGTCAGCGAGCTGGTGGGCGGCGCGGGCGGCGGGCCGGGCCGGCGCCGGACCGGCTGCACGGCGTCGCGGGTCTCGTCGGCGGGCAGCGGCGGCGGGGCCTGCGGCGGTGCGGCGGGCGGCGGGCCCGGCGGCTGCTGGCGCGGCGCCCGGCCACGCGGCGGCACCGGAAGCTGCGTGGAATCCTGCGGGGGCCGGGCGAACTGGCCCGACTCCTGCGGCGGCGCCGGCGGGCGCGCGAACTGGCCCGACTCCTGCGGCGGAGCGGGCGGACGGGCGAACTGGCCGGACTCCTGCGGCGGCGCCGGGGGACGCACGTAACCGGAGTCCTGCGGGAGCGCCGGCGGACGGGCGAACTGGCCCGACTCCTGCGGCGGAGCGGGCGGGCGCGCGAACTGGCCGGACTCCTGCGGCGGCGCCGGGGGGCGCACGTAACCGGAGTCCTGCTGGCCGTTCACCGGGCGGCCGGGCGGCGGCGCCGACGGCCGCGGCAGTGGCTGCGACTCCTGCGGGACCGCTCGCGGCGAGGGCGGCGGGCCGTCCGGACGGCGGCGGCTGCCGGTCCGCGACGGCGGGGGCGGCGTGCCCCCGTCCGAGGTCACCCGGTCGATGATCGCCTGGGGTGCGGTGTCGGTGACGTTCGCGGCGCGGCGGGGGCCGGCCGTGCCCGTCTCGGGGGCTTCGTCGTCGTCCGCGGCCCGGCGCCTGCGCCGTCGCCCGCCGTCGACCTGCTGCCCGTGCTGGGCGAGCAGTTCGGCCACGGTCTTCTGGGGCTGGTCGCCGCCGGTCTGGTCCGTCATACCGTGCTGTCCAAAGCGCGCTCGGGGTTGGCTGTGACACGTGCCTGCGACTGGACGCAGACGGCGCCGCGCGCGCTGACCACCGTGCTGTGCATGTCCGTCACCTCTTCACCGTGCCTGTTGTCCGTCAACGAAGTCCAGTCCGCTGCTGTCACCGGTCCTCCCCGTTCGCCGAAACGCCGGTGAGGGCGGGCCCAGTGTCGTCCGCACCGTTGGAATGGTCCAGCCGCCGCAGGATGACACCCTCTCGCAGCGCCCATGGGCAAATCTCGAGTTCCTGGAGCGAAAGTGCCCGCATGGCGGCCTGCGCCACGAGCGCGCCGGCCACGAGCTGGTGCGATCGGCTCGTGCTCACGCCCTCGAGGTGCGCCAGTTCCGCCGAGGGCATCCGGGAGATGAAGGCGATGAGCTGGCGCAATGCGGTGTCCGTGAGGGTACGGCGCACCCGGGGCCCGGCCGCCGAGGGGGCGGCGCCGGTCAGCCGGGCCAGCGAGCGGAACGTCTTCGAAGTCGCCACGACCCGATCGGGTTCACCCCATTTGGCGAGCTTCCTGGCCAGCGTGGAGAGCTGCTCTTCCAGCCACGCCGAGGTCGCCACCACCTCGGAGCGGGTGGGCGGGTCGTGCTGGAAGCGGGTGCGCGTGGTCCGGCCCGCGCCGAGCGGCAGGGATTCGGCGAGCACCGGCTCCTCGTCCCGGCCCATCGCGACCTCCAGCGAGCCGCCGCCGATGTCGAGCACCAGCAGCTGCCCGGCCGACCAGCCGAACCAGCGCCGCACGGCGAGGAAGGTCAGCCGCGCCTCGTCGACGCCGGAGAGCACTTTGAGCTCGACGCCGGTCTCGTCCGCGACCCTGGCCAGCACTTTCGCGGAGTTGCGCGCCTCGCGGACCGCCGAGGTCGCGAAGGCCATGACCTCTTCGCAGCCCAGCCGCCGGGCCGCGCCCTTGGCCGATTCGACGGCCCGGACCAGCTCGTCGGAGCCGGTCCGGCCGAGGTCCCCGGAACGCGTGATCTGCTCGGCCAGCCGCAGCACGGCCTTTTCGGAATGCATCGGGGTCGGGTGGGCGCCACGGTGGGCGTCGACCACGAGCAGATGGACGGTGTTGGAACCGACGTCGAGTACCCCTAGGCGCACGAGGATCCAGCGTACCGGTCCCACAGCCAGGTCTCGAAACTGTAACCAACACCACTCGTTCAGGGATCGACTCTGCGTGCCTGACCTGACGCGGTGCGTGAAAAAGCTCGTGAGCGCTCCGGACGGTTCTCACCGTCCGGAGCACTCACGAGCCGGTTGCTCAGGTCTCGAACTTGTAGCCGAGGCCGCGGACGGTCACCAGGTGCCGGGGCGAGCCCGGGTCCGGCTCGATCTTCGAGCGCAGGCGCTTCACGTGCACGTCCAGGGTCTTCGTGTCACCGACGTAGTCCGCGCCCCACACCCGGTCGATCAGCTGACCGCGGGTGAGCACCCGGCCGACGTTGCGCAGCAGGTACTCCAGCAGGTCGAACTCCTTGAGCGGCAAGGAAACCTCGCCGCCGTCCACGGTCACCACGTGACGCTCGACGTCCATCCGGACCGGGCCGGCCGAGAGGACCAGCGGAGCCAGCTCGCCCTCGGCGCCGGGCTCGCCGCCGCGGCGCAGGACCGCGCGGACGCGGGCGATCAGCTCGCGGGCCGAGTACGGCTTGGTCACGTAGTCGTCGGCGCCGAGCTCCAGGCCCACGACCTTGTCGATCTCGCTGTCGCGGGCGGTCACCATGATCACCGGGACCGCGGAGCGCTGGCGCAGCTGCTTGCAGACGTCGGTGCCGCTCATCCCGGGGAGCATCAGGTCGAGCAGGACGATGTCGGCGCCGTTGCGGTCGAACTCCTCCAGCGCCTGCTGGCCGGTACCGGCGACGGCGGCGGTGAAGCCCTCCTTGCGCAACAGGAAGGCGAGCGGGTCGGCGAAGGACTCTTCGTCCTCGACAATGAGAACCCTCGTCACAGGTTTCCTCCTGGGTTTGGGCCGGAGACTTCCTGCCCGGTTGCCACGAGCCGGGGTGTCCGCTCGGGGGTCTTGTCCGGCCGCGCGGGCGCGGCCGACGGGATCTGCTTGCCCGTGGCGCTGCGCTGCGGCTCGCCTTCGGGCTCGGGGCGGACGTGCGCGGGGATGCGCAGGGTGAACGTCGACCCGGTGCCCTGCCGGCTCCACAGCCCGACCGAGCCGCCGTGGTTGGCCGCGACGTGCTTCACGATCGCCAGGCCCAGGCCGGTGCCGCCGGTGGCGCGGGAGCGCGCCTTGTCCGCGCGGTAGAACCGCTCGAAGACGCGCTGCTGCTCGTCCTCGGCGATGCCGATGCCGCGGTCGGTCACGGCGATCTCGACCATCCCGTCGGCGAGACGCCGGGAGATGGACACGGGGCTGCCCGCCTGCGAGTACGCGACGGCGTTCTCCAGCAGGTTCGACAGCGCCGTGACCAGCAGTGTGCGGTCGCCCTCGAAGAGCAGGCCGCTGGCGGCGTCGGTGGTGATGGTGATCTCCGCGGACTCGGCCGACAGCGTGGTCCGGCCGAGCGCCTCCCGGACCACCGCGTCCACCTCGACGACGTTGAGGTCCGGGAGCCGCTCCGCGCCTTGGAGCCGCGAAAGGGCGATCAGCTCGGTGACGAGCTGGCCGAGCCGGGTCGACTCGCGCAGGATCTTGCTGCCGAAGCGGCGGACCTCCTCGACGTCCTCGGCGGCGTCGAGCACGGCCTCGGTGAGCAGCGCGATCGCGCCGACCGGGGTCTTGAGCTCGTGGCTGACGTTGGCGACGAAGTCACGCCGCACGGCCTCCAGCCGGATGGCCTCGGAGTGGTCGACGGCCTCCACCACGGTGAACCCGTCGCCCAGCGGCCGGACCTCGCCGAGCACGGCCTCCGGCTGGCGGCGGCCGCGGTTCTCCAGCGGCGAGAGGTCGACCTCCATCGGCTCGTCGGTCTCGACCACCTGCTCGGCGGCCTTGCGCGCCCGCGGGTCGGGCTGGTTCACGCAGACCAGGCCCAGCTCGTAGGCACGCGGGTTGTGCAGCACCATGTCGCCGAAGCGGTTCAGCACCAGGATGCCGCTGTTGGACGAGCGGATGAGGCGCTCGATCAGCTCGGCGACGGTCGGCCCGGTCGGCTGGGCCGCCTCCCGGCGAGCGCGCGCCCGGGCCGCCAGGAAACCGGCGACCGCGCCGACGACGAGCGCGCCGACGGCCAACAAGAGGGCAACAGGCGTGGTCACAGGGGAATCGTAAGCATCCCGGTAGCCTTCCGGCCTAGTCCTGGAAGCCCCGTCGTGAGGCTCGTGACACCTGTGGGCGACATGTTCGCCCTGGTGTCAGGCCCTGTTCACCCGATCGAGACATTGGTTACGGATCTTCAGCGGGCATCGAGATCGGTCAGGTCCTCCTCCGTCAGCCGCAGCGCGCCCGCGGCGACGTTCTGTTCCAGATGCCCGACGTCGCCCGTGCCGGGGATGGCGAGCACGTGCTCACCCTGTGCGAGCGTCCACGCGAGCCGGACCTGCGCCGACGTGGCGCCGTGCCGCTCGGCGACCTTCGCCACCTGCTCGTCGACGCCGTTCTGCCCGCTGGCCACGGCGAAAAACGGCACGAACGCCACGCCGTGGGCGCCGCAGAGCTGCAGCAGTTCGTCGTCCTCGCGACGCGCGGTGAGGCCGTACTGGTTCTGCACGCAGACGACCGGCGCGATCGCCCGCGCCTCGGCCAGGTGCTCGGGGCCGACGTTGGAGATGCCCAGCTCACGGATCATCCCGGCCTCCCGCAGCTCGGCGAGCGCGCCGAAGTGCTCGGCGATCGGGCCGGTGCCGCGCTCCAGGCCGCCGCCGATCCGCAGGTTGACGACGTCGATGTGATCGCGGCCGAGCTGGCGCAGGTTCTCCTCGACCTGCCCGCGCAGCTGGTCCGGCCGCGCGAAGGGCAGCCACTCACCGGAGGGGTCGCGGCCCGGGCCGACCTTGGTGGTGAGCACGAGGTCTTCGCCGTACGGGGCGAGGGCGCTGGTGATCAGCTCGTTGGACGAGCGGAGCGGGCTGAAGTAGAACGCGGCGGTGTCGATGTGGTTCACCCCGAGCTCGACGGCCCGCCGGAGCACGGCGATCGAGGTCTCGCGGTCCCGTGGCTCGCCGTCGCCCGAAATCGGCAGGCGCATGGCGCCGAAGCCGATCCGGTTCACGGTCAGGGAGCCGAGCTGCCAGGTGCCCGCCGCGGCGGCGGGAAGTGCGGTCTGTGTCATGCCTCCAGCCTTGTGAGCCGCTCCCGGCGCCGCCCGTTTTGGCAGCAAGCTGCCAGCCCGATGACCCGGCGGAGTGGCACCGCGGCGGCCTGGTGGCGGACACTGGAGGACGTGACCAAGGTCGAGGACGTCGTGACGGTGCGCGGGGAGCGGGACCTGTTCGAGCGCACCGGGCACCTGTTCGCCGCCGCGACCGAGATCGCGTGCGCCGCGAACGACATGCACACCTGGTCGGCCACCCGGCCGACCACGATGCGGGCCGAGAACGTGCGCGGCCGCAAGGTGCGCAAGGTCTACCTGCCACGGGTGCTGCTCGACCCCGCCAGCGCGGCCCACCTGCGCGAGATCACCGCGCTGGGCGCGCAGGTGCGCGTCACCGAGCGCGAGATCAACGAGACGATCCTGCTCGACCAGCGCATCGCGATCCTCGCGGCGGAGGTGACGCCGGACGGGCGGAGCTACACCGTGCTGAGCCGGCCGGACCTGGTCAACGGCATCCGCTCGCTGTTCGAAGTGGCGTGGCGCTCCGCGACCGACCTGGCCACGTACGAGGTGCGCTTCGACGAGCTGCGGCAGTTCACCCCGCAGATCCTGGACCTGCTGTCCTCCGGCTGCACGGACGAGACGGCGGCCCGGACGATGGGCGTCGGGCTGCGCACGTACCGTCGACGGGTGGCGGAGCTGATGGCCGCGCTCGGCGCGACGTCGCGTTTCCAGGCGGGCGCCCGCGCCCGGGAGGCCGGCCTGCTCTGACCGGCCTGCTGTGACCGGCACGGCCGAGCCCGCCCCGACCTGACGCCGACGACCGGAGCCCCACCAGTCATGACCCAGCCGACCGACGGCCGTTGTCCCCGGCCGCACCCGAACCCCCGACCGGCCAAGGCCGTCGCGACGCTGGCGGCGGCCCTCGCTCTCGCGGGCTGCAGCGGCCCCGCGAACGGGTCCGCGAACACCCTCGCGCCGCCGCCGGCCCCGGCGAACCTCGCGTACGTCGACACCGCGGCGACCACCGCTGCCGCGGACGGGGTGAAGAAGGCCGTCGAGACGGTCTTCAGCTACGACTCCACCCAGGCCGCCGCCGTGGCGCAGAACGAGCAGCAGTACCTCACCGACGCGGCCCGCACGGCCTTCGACCAGACGTTCGCGCAGGTCAAGACCACCCCGGTGCAGACGCAGACGAAGGTGCTCGACTCCGGCGTGCTCGACCTGACCCGCTCCAGCGCGAAGGTGCTGGTGATCGCCGGGCAGCAGAGCAGCGGGCAGAACGGGCAGAAGAACTCCGCCACCGCGATCATGCTGCTCACCGCGAAGCCGGTGGGCGGGCGTTGGCAGCTGTCCCAGATCGAGGTCTCGCCCAAGGCGGCCGCCGACCCGGCGAGCGGCCTGCCAGGCACCCCGGCCGGCACCCGCGACCAGGTGCTCACGGCGGCGCACAAGGCCGCCGCGATCCTGCTCACGGTCGATGCGAAGAACGCCGACGCCCTGTTCGACAGCTACGAATCCGTCGCCGCCGACCCGCTGCTCACGCAGTTCCGCCAGACCCGCGCGCACACCGTCGACAGCATGAAACAGAGCGGGGCCAAGGCTTCGCTCGATCCGCAGTCCGTCGCCGCGCTCTCGTCGCTGAGCGCCGACGGCACCAAGGCGGAGGTGCTGCTCGGCGGCATCGTCAACAGCCAGCAGCAGGGCGGCGAGCAGCAGCGCCAGATCCCGGCGCGGCTGACCATGGTCAAGCAGGGCGCGGCCTGGAAGGTGTCCGGGCTCAACACCGTCACCCAGGGGTAAAGCTCGTGAGTGTTCCGGACGGCTCTAGCGAACCGTCACTTGACGACCTACCGTGGCTGGTATGGCTCACTCACACCAGGTTAGCGCAGGTCAGGGCGGTCGGCAGCCGGTCTTGGACTCGTACGCGCGGCTGTCCCGGAATCAGAAAGGGAAGCTGGAGAAGTGCGAGACTCAGCACGCCGACAACCGCGACGTGATCGAGCGGTTGGGCGGTGTGCTGGGTGAGGAGATCTCTGACCCGAAGCTGTCGGCGTGGAATCCGAGGGTGCACCGTCCGGGGTGGGTACGGGTTATGAAGCGCGTGGCCGCGCGGGCGTGTGATGGCGTGGTGTTGTGGAACACGGACCGGGGGTGGCGGCAGTCGCCGGACCTGGAGGACATGTTCAAGCTGATAGAGGGGTTCGACTCGTTCACTGTCGCGTCCTCGCACGGCCGGTATGACCTGTCGGACTACAACGACCGGTACCAGTTGCGGCAGGAGGTAGCGCACAACCAGCGCAACTCCGATGAGGCGTCGCAGCGGATTTCCCGGCGGTTCGATGTGCTGCGCCGCAAGGGTGTCCCGCACCTTCAGGGCCGATCGTTCGGGTTCCCCGGATTGGACCGGACCGTCCCGAAGGACGAGGCCATGGACGCGGACGGCAATGACACGCGGGAACCGGTGTCGGCGGCGTTGGTGGAGCGGGAGCGGGTTGCGTTGCGCGCCGGGACCAGTGCGGTTCTGGCCGGGGTGACACAGGTCAAGTTGAGCGAGGAGTGGAACGCGGCCGGGCTGCGTACGGTCACCGGCGGGTTGTTCAGCCCGACGAAGGTCCGGGACCTGTTGTTGCGGCCACGCAACGCGGGGTTGATCGAGCACGAGGGCGAGATCGTGGGGACGATGCCGGGTGAGCCGGTTGTGGACCCGGTCGAGTTTGAGCGGCTGCGGGCGCTGTATGCCGGGCGCACGCGCGGGCGGCAGCCGGGGCTGCGGTACGTCGGGTCGGGGATCGCGACGTGCCCTCGGTGTGGCAAGAAGCTGTCCGGTCGTCCGCACGTCGGGGAGTATCCGGACGGGGAGCGTCGGCGGCAGTATGCGTGCACGAAAGCGCGTGGTGGGTGCGGGAGGGTCGCGGCCGATGTCCGGTTGGTGGATCGGGAGATCCGGGGAATGGTGCTCGCCCGGATGTCGGACAAGACGCACGCGGCGGCGATCAAGGCCGCACGGGCGCGGATCTCCGATCGGCTGGCCGAGGTTGATCGGGAGATCGCCGAATGTGAGCAGCGGCAGGAGGCGATCGCCGCGAAGTGGGGCGCACGGAAGATGTCGGACAAGGCGTTCGACCGCGCGAATGAGCCGCTGGTCGCTGATCTGGCGAGGTTGGAGGCCGTGCGGGAGGAGTTGACCGGCGGGAACCCGGAAGGCCCCACCGAAGCGATGAGCCGCGAAGAAGCGGCAGAGAAGTGGGACGCGGCCGACATCGGCGAGCAACGCGCCATGCTCACCGACGCGCTAGGCCGGGACACCCTCTACGTCGACCCCTCGGACCGGACCGGGTTCCGCACGTTCAACCCCAAACGCGTCCGCGTCGAGCCCTACCAGCCCGGGCCGGCGGCACGGCCGACCGCGTCCTGAGCGGCCGGAGATGGCGAAACGGTGGCTCACGACCCTGACAAGAGCAGTGAGCCAACACTGTTGTAGCCGCCACCAGTACTCGTCCATGAATCGATCCGACTACGATCGCGGGCCGAGCCTGCCGAGGCCTGCCCCGTAGAGCGCCACCGGAAGGCAACCTCAGCGGTAGGACAAGGCCAGATTTGGGGTTTGCAACGGCAATATGGAGCGTTAAGGCCTTCCAATTATCGTGGCGGGTCCAGTGACGCTGCTGCCCCGATTTGGCGCTTGCATCGAACTACTGGGCAGGCCGTTCGTGCTGGCAGGCATCACCTTTGTCGTCGACGCTGGAACCGGCGGGGTTATTGGTGGACCAACAAAAAGAACGCGCCCAGTCGCATAGTAAAAACTCGTGAGCATAAATGCCGCAGCGAAGATTACCGACAGGAATGCGACCGTGCGCTTGGCGCTCTTGATTCGCATCTTGGCTTGCGCAAGGGTGTGCATGTTTCGAATAGCTGCTATGTCGTCTTCGGAGAGACTGTCTCGATACTCTTGGAGATCAATAGAAACAGATTCGATTGCGCCGGAGGCCGATGCTAGCTCAAGGCGATATGAGACCAGCCATGACAAAAACATCAAGAGTGTTAGTATGAATAGTAGTGCTGCTGTAGCAGAATTACTCAGGAGATCTTTCGCGTTCGCGATTACTATGCCAACGGCCGCCCCAATCTGTATAACGGTCCGTTCGACGGATTTCGTGACAATCTCGCGGGCAAGCTTCGCTGAGTCCAAGGCAATGCCTATCGCTGAACTGCGCGCTGTCCGGCGTGTTGCGAGAGCTTCCGCTATGGCGCCCCGCTGCGAAAGATCGTAAAGAGATCGAGCCGTCCGATAGATTGGTGTTGCGGCACCCCTGAGGCTTCCATCTTCAGCCAACGTCCAAGACGCCGCTTGCTGGATCGCCTCACGCTTGGCCGTATCTCCAATTGAATAGGCCCAGTCAAAGAGCAGCATCTCTGCTGTAGCGTTGGAGTGCGCTTCTGGAACCAGGTCGGCTATCGATACAATGTGCGAACCTGAAAATGTAATCGACAAACCGTCAGCTTGCGAGTCAACTCGATCGGCGAGAGCCGCGTAAGCAAGGCAGCAAGAGGTGCCTGTTAGTATTTTGACAAGTCGCTCAACTGACTCTGGTGTAGAATCGTCAATTAGCTGCACGGAAATTGGAGATATCCATGAAGGTGAAGGAAGGTCGACGTCGCCATCTTTGCTGACTGGTAATTCGGTGAGATCTCTTAGCCTGCCCGGCGTGTCAGGTGCGCCGCGGATCTCCAGTTCAGGCAAACGGATTACGGTATCACCAAGATCGCTCACAATGAGTACGCCAGCTGACTGGAAGATTGTGCTTACGAATTTATGCCATCCAGTCACACTCAATTTCTCGATGAGATATTCTATTTGTTCGATGTAGTGAAACCCGGTCTTAGACGGGTCATTGCGAAGCGAAATTGATAGATGTGCCTTCATATCAAGGCACTCTTCGACAAGTTCGACCGCGTCGCCGTTGGAAATCGCCTGAGAGATGACCTCCTCTCGTCCCCGCGATACCGCGTCCTGGAGGTCTTCCTCCGGAAATATGTTGGTCGTACTGCCGGAAAAGACAATTCGCGCAATTACCGTTTGGTCCTGGCGAATTTCAAGAGTTACTTCGTTTTCATCCTTGCCTATATTTTCGAGGTCATCGACATTGACAAGCTCAACTGGTATATCAGCCTCGAATCGGACTGAGTTAAGTTCGCTAGTCGTTGAGCTTTGTGATCCAGATTTCGCAATTGAGGACGCTGCTGTGATTGTCTGATCGAACAGCAGGCTTGGTGATTCCGTGACTGTCACTTGTTGTAGGTCTTCTTGGGCTCCCCAGTGGACGCAATCTCGACTTTCCACCCCTGGGACATATTGGGAGACCATGTAACCGACTTGTCCACAATCGCCGCAGGCCCCGTGATGCTAATCGCGCCAGCTATAATTTTTGCTTTGAATCCGGCTGATGTGTCGATTCGTCGAACAGGTCGCTGCTGCTCTCGCAGTGAATCTTCTATGGCTTGCCTTTTAGGTGCGAGCTCCGGAACTTTTTCTACTAGAGAATCTAGAGTCTCATCTAGTGGACCACTTTCGATCTTTGGCAAGACTGATATAACCTTGACAGTCGCGTCGGGAACTTCTTGGGCGACCACCTGAACAACGGCCAACACTGCCTCAACCGGGCGAGCGTCAATAATCACGCCGAACGCGCGCAAAAAGTATTCTGAAGCTTTCGTTAAACGGTCGCTAACGAAGATCTCGCTATCTTCGCGAATGTCCGGTGTTACGAGGCCCTTTTGAAGCTTCCCAGGTGAGTCTAATACATCGCGCACAGCTTCGAGGCTTTGCGATCCATCGGCGATCTGCCGCAGCACGCCAGCGTGCGCACTTACCACGTCAAGTTTCAGCACTGCGGTCGACGTGGGGCCTTCGTCAACGAAGCGGGCAAACACCAACAAGCCAGCGGACGCGCGCAGGTCCATCTCTGACACGAGACGTTCGGTGAAAGTAGTCGCAGCGCCGAGAAATTCTTCGTTATCGCCCTTCTCTAGCTTTATGAATAAATCCTTCGCTTCCTGCTCGCGGAAGGACCCGCATGGAGTACTCCCAGATTCCGACTTCTGGACCAAGAGGCGAAAATGCTCGAACAGGAACTCGTCCGTGCTCTCATCGTGTTCACGGAGTGTCGCTTGCAAGACATCGTTTCCAGGCGCCACGTACTGGTAGGTAAGCATTTCTATTGTCATTTGATCAACTTTCCGAGTTTGCCTGCCGTCTGGCCATGAAGTGCGGTTACCAGGCATCGTAACGAACGACTGTGATCTTGATAACACTGCCTTTCTGTCGATCTTTGCTACCGAACTTGGCTCTATGGGATCAAGGGCGCGCCGCCGGGCGGCGCGCCGGGCGCCTTGCGCAGCAGCTCACGTTGGCGACCACGCCCGAGCCCGGTAGGGCTGCGCAGCGCCACCCGCCGACGTGCCGTCCTAGCCGTTCAGCCAACGTCGAACCCTCCCTCATCAATGATTCGTACATCTCGGGTCGCAGTGAGCCCATGCCGCGTTACGCCAGACGGCGGTAAGCCACCATCCCGAAGCTTGATCGTGACGACGCCCAGCTCGACTGCTCGACGTCTGTTCACCAACCCCACCGACCCGAGCGCCGGATCGTCCAACGGCCGCCGCTGAGGATGGCTGCTTATCGGGACGATGGGCGAGGAGTGGTCGAGACCCGCGCAGGCCGTCTCTAGGCCGTCTGAGGACGGGCAGCGGCGAGAAGTGCGAAGAACTCGCGAGGCTTGAAACCGCAGGTAGGAGGCGGAGCAAGCCGCCGAAGATCCACCCGTTCGGGGGCGCCCATTAGAACTGGTAGTACACGAACGGTGGCTCACTTACCTCCAACAGGAGGAGACACGTGAGCCACCGTTGTCGTGTCGCGGTCAGCCGTTCGGTCGCTGCTGGGTCAGTTGCTGGTTCTGACGAGCGTCGATGCGGTTGAGGATCACCGCGAGGGCACGGATCTGCTCCTCAGTCATCGGTGGCCAGTCCACGACTATCACGGCCCACCGGTCGACAGCTTCGGCATTGAGCCGCGCCTGTTGCTCGGCGTAGGTCTCCCGCGCGGCCGGTTCAGGGTCCATCGTCTCGGGCGTGGGTTCAACCGTGGTGGTGCTGTCGTGATCGATACGGGCGTCTTCATCGATTCCTCGCTTGCGGTGTCGTGCGGCGTCGTTGTCGGTGGGTGTTGGGTGGCCGGGCCTCCTAGTCATCGCGCCCCCGGTGCCCGTCGTCCTGGTCGTGAGGGAGGGACCCGGGCGCGTCCCCGGTGGAATCCCGTTTCCGACCCGATTCCAGAGTTGGCCGGCGGCGGGCTCCTGGGGTCCCTGAGCCAGGTTGTCCCTGGTCAACGCAGGGATTTTGGTTCAGAGACTTGCCAGGGAGAACTCCCTGGCTCCCTGCTGGGTCCCTGTCCGGCTCCCTGCGGTCCCGCTCGCGGTTGGCAAGCGCGGCGGCGACGTCTTCGGCCCGGACCACCTTGTTCCCGTCGGATTTGACCGGTGCGATCCCGTGCGCGGAGAGCGCGGCCGTGAGGTCGCGGAAGGTCCACCCCTCGTACTCACCGGGGACCTGCTGTGCCAGCCGCGTGAGGATCACTTGTGTCCGGACGCGACGCTCCCCGTCCATTACCGCGTCGATATCGGTGAGGTGGTCCGCCACCGGTGCCGCCTCGATCTCCGGTAGCGCGCTGGATTCGACCGCCCGGCCCGCGTCCTCGATCAGCGCGACGGCACGCGCGATCACGGGCGTGACGTCGTCGGCCCCGTCCTCGAACGGCACGTAAAACCCCCGCACCAACTCGAACGTCTCGTCCGTGATGCCGACCGCGACACAGGTTCCCCGGTCGGTGTTGATCCGCAGCTCGGTCGCGCGGATACCGGCCGCGTACTTGCCCGACCCGAGCAGGCCGTCGTTGGCGACCTGGTCGGCCACGGAGAACGCGACCCCGCACGCCACGTTGCGGGTGACCTCCCTCGGGATGCTGTCCTTCGTCGGCGACTGAGTGGCCAGCAGCAGCACGATCCCGTACTTGCGTCCTCGCTTGATCAGCCGGACGGCCAGCTCGGCGGCTTTCTTGCCGAACTTGGGGTGCTGGAACAGTTCGTGACACTCGTCGATCCCACATACGAGGGGGTGCAGGCCGAGCCCGCGCTTGTCGGCGAGCTTGCGCGAGACCTTCGGCGGACGGCCCGGCTGTTCCCCGAGGACCTTGCCCCGTCGCTCCATTTCGGTCAGAAGGTCAGCCAGGGCTTGCGTCGCCGCCTCGGCCACGCTGTCATCCATCCCCATCCGGTAGCGGGACAAGCGCGGTTCGAACGGCTCGAAGTCGGGTGACTCGCCCATCACGAACACCCACAACTCCGCCGTCGGGTCGAGCGCCGCGCCGAGCAGCAACGTCCGCAACGCGGCCGACTTCCCTTGCCCGGGGCGGCCACCGATCAACCAGTTGACCCCGATCAACGGCGCGTTGATCACCAGGCCGCGTTGCGACAGTCCGAACGGGACGCCGTCGAACACGTCGACCTGTCCCTCGTGGACCAGAGGCCAGGCGCCGGCCCCGCCGCGGAGCACCCCCTTGTCGGCGATCCACAGGTCAAGGACTCCGTCCTCATCTCCCTTGGTAGGCCACGTTTCCAGCGACGCACGCCCGAGGTTCGCGGCCAGTTTGGACCGGCGCGCGGCCACCATGTCCGCCGTGACACCCATCGGCAGACGGACCTGAGCGAACGTGCCGTCACCGTCCTTGCGGGCCGCCACGGTGTACATCAGCTCACCGCCATCCCGGTAGAACTTGTCGAGCGGGGTGATTCCCAGGTGCGCCAACGCTTTCGAGATCATCCGTTCGTCGATCCAGGAATCGGCGTCGTCGCGGTTGGGCCGGACCAACCAGCCCGCGCCCGGGGTTCGGTCACGTCCCTCGAACGCCGCCGCGACCGCCCACGCCACCGGCAGCATGACCAGCATCAGCGGCACCGCCACCGTCAGCGCCGACCACACGGCGTCCAGTCCCGTGTAGACATCGGCCAGCCAGGGCCACATGTCCGCCCGGTCCATCACCGAGTCCACCAGCCACAGCAGCGCCGCGACCGGTGCGGCGACCCGCACCGTGATCACCATCCGGCGGAGCGCGATCCCGAGTTTGGCCCACCGTGCCGTGGCATCCGACCGGATCAACTCCTGTGCGGCCCGGCGTGCCTCGGCGTCCCCGGCCAGCCGGGCGCGGCGGGCGTCCGCGCGAAGATCGGCGTAGGTGGCCCAGCTCCAGAACTTCATCAGCCATCGCCCATTCCCGCGTAGCACGAACCACATCAGCCGCACCACGTCCGCCGGTGCCTTGCGCGCCCGGTAGGCCGCGATCGACCGTGCCCGGACCATCGGCCCGGACCGCCACACCCGTGACACCGCCTGCGACCAGCGCTGCCGTTCGGCGACCGGTCGGGCCGCCGTCCGGGGTCGCGGTTGGGGCAAGGTGTCGTCGATCAACTCGCCGTCGAGGACCGGCCCGACGTGTTCGACTTCGCGGGCACCGGTGCGCGCCAGTGCCGCACTGTCGTGTTCCTCCGGGTTCTGGTCAGGCGTCATCGCGCACCCCCGTCCCGACCTCGGCCGTCAGGTCAGCCGCGAGCCGGGAGGACAGGCCCCGGGAACACCCGGTCGTCTCCCGCACCCACGCCGGGGTGATCTGCACCCCGGGATTCCAGGCGTCCCGGGCTTCGGTGAGGTAGTCCGCGAATAGCTTCCGCCGCACCGACCGTTCATCACCCCGAGCCACCGGGCGAGGCGCCGCCGGTGGCGACGGGTCCGGTTCATGAACCGGTGCGCTCTGTTCGTGAACCCTCGCCTTGTCGATGGCGTTCGTGAACGCCACCTGGACCGCGTCGGTGAGCTTGTCCCGAAGATCGGTGACCGCCTCGGCCGCGACGAACACAACCAGCGGTGGCACCGAATGCAGAACCACTCCGGCCGGCATACCTGCTGCCCACGATGACCAGGTGTTCATGACGTACGTCGCGGCCAGCGTGAGCCACTTTGCCGCCCGCACCCACCGGTCCGTGTGGACCTGGTACCGCGCGGTCACCTGCTCCGCCCGCAGGATTGCGAGCAGGACCAGACACACGGTCGGATCGAGCAGCCAGGCCGTGAGCCACGGCAGCGACCCGAACGCGGCACCGGCAGCGGCGAACCACTGCACATTGGCTGTGGTGAACGCCAAGCCGAGGACAATCCCGGCCCAGCACAACCGATCCACCTGCGTACGGACCCGCTCGACCCGCAACGCCACCACGTCCGGGTGCGTCTGCCAGCGCCGGACCTCGGCCGCCTCCGCGGCATCCTCGGCCAACCGCCGTGCCCGGCCCGGAACCGTCCGCGTAGAAAGCTCCGGGACGGCCGCCAGCCTCATACGGCCTTCCTTGGTCGTGGTCATCGGCGACCACCACCCCGGCGCGTGGTGGTGTCCAGCGACGTAACCGTCAGGACCCGCGTCAGGACATAGGCCGCGATCAGGTTCGGCAGTCCGAGAACCACCAGAAGCAGCAGCGGATTCCCGGGATGGGTGATCACGAGCCACTGAACGCCCGTGAACGCCGCACCCGTGAACAGCACCCGCCCGGCCAGCGACACCACCCGGGCACCCGCCTGTGCCGCCTCGGCCGCCCGGCGCGCCTTCCGTGCGCTGTATCGCCACGCGCCGAAGAGCACCAGTAGCACCCCGGCCCCGACCACGATCTGTGTTGCCGTGAGGTTCAGCGTCATCGCGCCTCACCACCCTCGCGGCGGGCCAGCCACACCGGATACAGCGCACGCCGATCGGTGTCCGGCAACGCACCCCACACCCCGACCGTGTCCGGCCCGGCTGTCCGTAACTCCAGCTCCCGGCACTCGTCGATCACCGGACACCTCGCGCACAATCGGAACGCAAGCTCCCGGTCCGGCGGGTCATCTCCGGACAGTCGTGGCATGTCCGCCCGGTCGAACGCCCAGAAACACAGACCGTCCCTGGACACCACGTCGTTCAGCACCTCGTCCGGCACATCGGCGTACCGGTCAAGCTGAGCGGCCATCTCCGTGTAGTCGTAATCGGTCATCGCGCACCGCCGTCGAGCACCCGCAGCAACTCAGCAGCAGGGATGACGAGCCGGGAGCGGCGACGTTCCGCGCGGAGCGTGCCTACTCGGATGGCGCGGTGCACTTGGTCGTGGTCGACGCCGAGAATCCACGCAGCGTCGGCCAGTGAGTAGAACGCCGGTTGAACGGCGTCAGGAAGTTTCTTCGACATTGGATTGAGTCCCTTGTGTCAAGAACGATGATTTAGTCGCGAAAAACAAGCTGATTTAGTCGCTCATTGGACAAGTAATGGCCCGAATGCGCGACGCGGTGTCGATCTAGACGTCACGAAATCCGTGAAGCGCTAATGTCGGCGCTGAGGCGGACCACGGAGGAATGGGTGTCGGAAGACTGGGCGGCGGTCGCGAAGACCATCAACGAGCGCGTGCACGAGCTCGGGTGGAAGCAACGCGAACTGGCGGAACGCTCGCAGGTCTCTCAGGCGATCGTCCGCGAGATCCAGAACCACACCGTCGAGCGCAAGCGCAGTGACCGCACGCTCGAAGCGCTTGCCCTGGCGCTCGGGTTGCACCCGCAACACTTGCTCGCCGTGCTGCACGGTCGCATCCCGCCGGCACCCGGCCAGCCCCGCGAGGATATGGAAGACGCCGTGTCGGCACGCCTGGCGGTGATCGAGCTGAGGCTGTCGCAGATTACCGACCAACTCGCCGAGCTGAATGCAAGCATTGCCGGGCTGGTCGGTCGTGATGGGACTCGCCGCGGTTAGCGGAAGTTCGATTTTCCGGTCGGTCCGAGCGGCTGTCCGGCGGGTGTTCCTGTCGTGTGTCATGCCACTAATAAACGGCATTTACGCGCCTGCCGGGAGCTGGCAGCAGTTGACACGACCCGTGTTATTTCGTGTTATCTCCGCAGGTAGACCTAGTCATCGGAGTGCCGGTTCATGACGTCGGCAACCCCTTTGAGGGCCGCACGGGACGCACGAGGCTGGGGACAGGACAAGCTCGCGCGTGCGATCAACGCGCGCGCTCCGGCGCACGGATTGCCGGTGCGCTCGGTCGCGAGCCGAAAGACGGATATATCCCGGTGGGAGAACGGGCACATCACTCCCGAACCGCCGATGCGCGCGCTCCTGCGCGAGATCTACGGCCGCACCGACGCCGAACTCGGCTTTCCGCCGAGTGCTCCTGTCGAGGGCGGTGAACTGGCCGAACGGCTTGCCATCGCCAGGCGGGTCGATCCCCAGACCATCGCCCTGTTCCGCGAGGAGATCGACGGCGTCCGACACGCCGACCGGCGCTACGGTTCAGCCCTGCGGCTGGAACGCTTGCGTGGGCAGATCGACGAGGTCGAGGAGCGGTTGCGACACACCTTGTTGCAGCGCGACCGGGCGCCGCTGGCCAGCGTGCTCGTCGAGGCGTCCACTCTGGCCGGCTGGAACTCGCTCGACATCGGCTCGCTCAGCCAGGCCTGGTCGCACTACGAACGTGCGAAGACCGCGGCGCTGGAATCCGGGTCGACGGCACTGCTTGCCCACGCCACCGCGGAGCAGGCGTTCGTCCTGATCGATGCGGGCAACATCGAGGACGCAGCAGCTCTGTTCGCCGAGGCACGATCAATCGGCGCGCAGGCGCCGCACCTGTTGCGTGCGTGGTTGGCAGCCGCCGAGGGGGAAGGCCACGCGATCGGCGGCAACCGCGACGGTGCGTTGCGCGCGTTCGACAAGGCTGACGCGCTCCTGCCGTCCGAAGTCGTCCACCCGGAGCTGCCGTTCCTGTTCCTCGGCGGCTCCCATCTGGACCGCTGGCGCGGGAATGCGCTCGTCCACCTCGGCGCGCCGGAAGCCATCACCCAGCTCGAAGGGCTGATCGACCGCACGCAGGCGTCCTTCGTCCGTGTGGGCGCGGCCGTCTATGTCGACCTTGCGCTTGCCTACAGCGCGGCCGGAGATCGTGAAGCAGCCCGGACCTACGCGCAGCGGGCCCGCCGGATCATCTCCGAAGTCGGGTCCGTGCGGTTGCGTCGCCGCCTGGAACGGCTCGTGCTCCCAGGCGACTCACCGTTGGCGTGAGTTCATGTAATACAGCAGGGACACCAATGTTCCGGACCCCAGCAGCTCTTGACGCTGTGCAAGCTCGTTGACCCTGGACAACGGCACCCATTCGACTCGCCCGACTTCCTCGGTCTCGGTCGGCTCGCCGATGTGCTCGGCCGCGCGCCACAGGTACACGTCGACCGGAGCCGTGACCTGTCCCGGCAGTGGCTCGAAGCTGACCAAGTGCTCCGGTGCGCCGATCGGCTGCCAGCCGGACTCCTCAGCGGCTTCCCGCGCGGCGGTCCCCGCCGAGTCGTCGCCCTCGTCGACCATGCCGCCCAGCAATTCGTAGCCCCACTGCTCCGTGGCGAACCGATAGCGCCACAGCATCAGCGCTTCGTCCTGGTCGTTCACGATCAGAGCGATAGCGATCCTGGCGAGGTGCACGACGTGGTACTCCCAGCGCTCCCCGTTCGGTGCCTCCACGTCTGTCAACCCGACCTTGACCCACCGATTGTCGTAGACCAGCCGCTCACCGAACGTCTTCCACGACCCATGCTCATCAGCCACGCCCGCAGCCTACGGCGCGCGGGACGTTCGTGGCAGAGACCTGGCGGGTTGCCCACGTAGACCAGGAAACCACAGGTCAAAGCAATGTTCGGAGTCCGGCCAGACCACTTGCGCGGTTCGTCGGACACATTGTTGCCGATTGGCTACTATCGGTGTAGGTCGGGCAAGGTTGATCGGTGTCAGGGGAGGACGTCGTGGCTGGCGAGGGTGTACCGGGGGCATCGGTGAGCGACTTGAACTTCATCGTCACAGGCGACCCCGCTTCGGCCGGCGGAGGCGGTGCCTCAGCTGGCGGGGCGGGCGGTGGCGGCTTCCGCCTCAGCCCCGACGACCTGAAGGCCGAGTTGGAGAACCTGAAGAAGCTGTCGAGGCGCATTGACGACCAGCTGCGCAACGCCGTCCCGCTCTGGACCATCCAGTCTCCCGGTCAGGACCCGGCCTCGCTTCGCAACACCAAGGCTTCGAACACATCGGGCGACTACTATCGCGGCCATCTCTCTCGGCAGAAAAGCTACGCCGACCAGATCATTCAGCAAATGCAAAAAGCGCTCGGCATTCACGAGGGTAATGACGTACAAATGGGCGCGGATATCAAGACGCAAGGCGAGGGACACTTCTGATGCATCGCGTGGGACGCCTCAGCGTCACCGTTGGAATTGTCGTGACGTTGGGCGGGCTTGTCGCCTGCTCCGGCGAGACCGGCAAAGCGACCCCGACGTCCGGTACGTCGTCGCCTGCCTCCCCCAGCAGCGGGCAGCAACCTGGTGCCGCAGTTCCGCAGATCTCCAACCCCTTGCCTGCGTCAGTCATCCAACGCGACCCGTGCTCAGTCCTGACGTCGACTCAAATTGACGGGCTCTTCACGGGAACACCGACGCAGAGTCCTGTTCAGGACACGGGCGCGGCAAAGTCGTGCTCTTGGAGTGATCTCGACAAGGGGTCGCTCGTGGGCGTTCAGCTTGTGTACGCCTGGAAGGACGGGCTTCGCACCGTCTACAACACCCAGAGTCAGGGCGGATTCTTCAAGGTTCTGCAACCGGTGCAGGGCTATCCCGTTGTCGCGTACGGGCCCCATGACGAGCGTTCGCAAGGACGTTGCAGCGTTGCTATCGGAATTGCCGACAACGCAGCTTTCGACGTCGATGTGACGCTTGCAAGGTCCGTCGTCGGTCAGACAGACCCTTGCCAGGACGCGAACCACGTCGCTGATCTTGCCGTCACCACGCTGAAGGGCGGTGCGTGATGGCTCTCGCCGATGTCGTCTACCAGTTCCTTCAGCAACAACAGGCCGACGGCAAGCTGATCCTCCCCGCGGAGTTGGTACGTCGAGTCAAGGCCGGACCCGGTCCTGAGAGCTTGGGGCACGCGCAGGCAGCAGGCGTTGAACAGGTCACCGAGCAGCAGGGCATCGAGGCGGACACGCTGGCGATCGTCGGTCGGCTGGAATCGGCGTGGTCCGGGCCGAGCGGCGATGCATCCCGGGCTGGCCTACGTCCGTTGGCTGACGTCGCAACATCGGCATCGTCGGCTATGCACGACAGTCAGAACGCATTGGCCGATCAAGGACATGCGTTCCAGTCCACACGCGACTCGCTGCAGGACGTGTCCGACAAGCCGCCATCGACAGACTTGCTCGACACGCTCAGCCCGTGGGACACCGACACCGAGGACCAGATAAACAAGAACAGCGCAGCGATTGCACAGAACAAACAGATCTACCAAGGCTTCACTACGACCAGTGATGGTCATGCGCAAAAGATGCCAATCGACTACGGCCAGGTGCCGGACTCCCCGGACGGCTCTTACTCCGTGCAAACTCCTACGCCGCAGCAGAGCGCGGGCACCGAGCAGAGCGGGTCTCATCAATCGGTGGTCGGGTCGGGCGTTGGTTCATCGGCGGGTGCACCGGGCGGGCAGCACGGTGCACCGAGTTCAGGCTCCAGCTCTCATGACTATCAAGGGGCTTCACCCCATCCCCCCGCGGCGTCGGAGAACGGCGGAACCGCGACAGCCGGGTATACGCCCCCGCCTCCAGCCGGTGGTACGCCCGTTGGTGGTGGAACGTTCGGACCAGGCTTCGGCTCCACCGGTCCCGGTGGACAGACCGTGTCCGGTCCGGCTGGCGGTTACGGCTCGGGTGGTGGTCTTGTACCGGGCTTCCCTGGTGGTCCGTCGTCCGAGACCGGCGGACCCGGCGGTGTGGGCTCCGGAGGACGCGGCGGTATGCCAGGCGGCGCAGGCGCAGGCGCAGGCGGGTCGGGCACGGGCGTCCGAGGTCCAGGATCGCCAGGGAATTCGAGTGGCGCTGGTCGACTCGGCACAGCGGAAGAGCCAGGTACCGGGAGTAAGGCGGGAAGTTCAGGCCAGCGTGGCGCAAACGGGATGCCGATAGGCGCCAATGGCGGGAAGGGCAAGAAGGAAGAGGACAAGGAGAAGAAGTCCGCGGACTACTTGCGCGAGGCCGACCCGAACGCCCTGTTCGGCTACGACGGCAAGGCCACACCACCCGTGATCGGCAAGTAGCGGTGCTGAACGCGAGGGGGGCTTCGTGTTGCTGACTGAACCGGTGACGGTGCCACGCTTGGCGCTGGCACAGGCGTGGGAATGGGAGCGCGTTGGCGCGCCGCATCCGGTGATCGGCATGGTCGACGTGTGGCTTGAGGACGACATCGTCGGCAGATTCGAGGACCTAACCCGGCAAGTCCTGGCGGAGCCCGGTTTCTACGACCTGCGCAAGGGGCGCTTCGTCGGCGAGTTCCGGGATTTGTTGCTGGCCACAGCGAACGCGGAATCCGAGTGTTACTGCTTCTCCTCGACCAGCGACGGGCAAAGCACCGCCACACTGGCAGTGCCGGCCGGGCGATCGGCCATTCGGTACACAGTGGATGGCGACCGAGTCACGCTGGAGAAGATTCCGCGTCACAGGCTCATCCGGACCGTTGTTGACTACCTGCCCGCCTGCCCCGCGGCAGATATTCGGTCGTTCAGCGTTGCGCGATCTGAGTACGAGTCAGGCCAAAGCGGTGAGGCATACGACCTGGACTTGACGAGCGACTACACCACACCTGATCCAGTCGACCAGTTGCGCGCCCTGATGAAGGCGCGCCGAATCGCTGGCCATCAATTCTATGTCGCATCACGTGTCAACCGCTCGCGTAGTGTGAGCATGCCGCTGACGGCAATCGACACGATAGGACAGGGCAGAGTTCTCATCTACTTGCAAGACGGTCAAAATGGCGATGAAATCACCTGTGGCCCGGGTAGTCACGACTACATCAGTGGAACTCTGGAAAGCACTTTTCAGGCATTATGAACATGAGCTCGTAGGTCACGCGCCATGCAGGATCGCACCCCAGTCCAAGGAAGATCGCGCGTCTTACTGGTCGCGTTAAAACGCCACTGAAATAAGGTTCTTCTTTAGGGAAGGTAAAGCACCGTGTCAGGTCGATTGATCGGAATTGTCGACCGGCTGGCTAAACGTGGGTGGCGGAAGATTTCATTAGCGAACAGACTCGCTAAACACGAAGATGTTCTACGAAGATGCGGAGCTACGGAAGCTGAGATCCGCTCGCTATCTCGATGCTGGGCGATTTTCACAACGTCCGAGATCTTGCCGGTGACTTTCGTGTTAGCATTCGCAATCTACCGGGCTCCTTGGATCAATTCCATGCCTGGAATTGAGGGATTTCGAGGATTTCTACTGGTAGGTACTGCTGTATCATTACTGTTTTCGGTGGCGATTCGAAGTCGAGTAAGCGTAGGAATACGAGTCGCAGCGAGACTTGCTCTATCTGTTCGATGGATATGCGAACCTCGCGGCGAGAGTCAGTCGGGGTCATTACTTATGATACTCATGGGAGGGCTAGGTGACGATTCAGGGAACCGGAGAAATGTACTCGCAGGAACGTCTTGGAATCTTGCGGGAGACCTGTGCTTACTTGTTGGTGAAAGCAAGAAGGACCGGGCGAAATCGCCGTTGAGTTGGATTCCTCGGAGCGTTCTTCGGACTGGTGTTAGATATTGGAACGACGAATTCCACGATGAGGCTATTCGGGTTTGCATTCACACAGTACGCGCATTGCGAGCGGGGATATACCCTTCAAGGATGTATATCTTGGAGAAGAAGAGTCTTCCAGACCTTTCGAAGACACGATTTCGACTAAGAGTGCAGGGCGGATTTACCTTGCAAAGGTGGTCTCTAATTGTTGGAATTATTGTTGGAGTAGTAGGTGTAGTGGTCAATGTTTTGAAAATTTCCGCATAAGTGGATGTGACTGCCGCCGATACTAGCGTGTCAGAACATTGCGTAGGTCAGTTTCTGAATTCGGCGTAGTTGACGCGTCGACCCAATGCTGACTGCCAGAGTGTGCGCCTTTGCGACGTGCACCTTTGCTTCTTCACGTGCACCCTTTGTGACGAACGCAGACGCCAGGTCTACGCGCAGGCCAGTTTCTGCGCGGGCGAACGTCGGATCGAGTCGATTCAGCGCCGACGTTAATACGTCGATCGCCTCCGGGGCGCCGGTTCGAGCGAGCGCGTGCCCCCTCCACCGCGCGAGGTGCACGGGGTCAAGCACGACGTACGGACCATCTGCATCGGATGATTCGGACGGCAACAATGATGCAGCCCGGTCGAAAGCGCGGAGGCTAGCCGAACGTTTCCCGGCGGCGGCGAGTGCTTCTCCATGAGCGGCTGCAAGCCACGAGCGCAACAGCCGGTCAGTGACATGCCGCGCTCGTGCTTCGGTGGCGGCCAATACTTCAACGGCGGCGTTCGTCTCGCCGACGGCGAGCAAGGCGAACGACTGTTCCGCGGTGGTGTGCACCTCGAACCGAGCATTGCCCGACTGGAGCGCGATGCTCTTGGCTCGTTCGTAGTGCCTCCATGACTCCGCGACTCGACCGAGGTCCAGTGCCTGCCATCCGGCCAGTGTCCCCAACTCGGCGAGCAAGGTGGCCAGACCTGTTCTGATGTCCGTGTCGAGGCAATGCGACTGGAGCAGGGAAATCTGCTCAATCTTGGCCACTACCTCGTCGTGTGCGGTGACGGCCCCGAGTTGCCGGTCGAGCCGTCGCAGGTTGTTGAGCTGATCGCGCAGGACCGCGAGAACTTCCGGGTCGACCTGCCTGGCGGCGTTGAGACTGAGACGAAGTTGCGACCCATCGCTCTCTTCCGCGCTGGCTGTCTCCGACGGTGCGAGAAGGTCCTTGATGCTCAGACTGAAGATCCGTTCGAGCAGACGCGCTGTGGCTGGACGGGGGCGGCCGACCGGCGAACCGTCCGTGGTCTGCCCCGCGACCAGACGCTTGAGATGACGTTCGCTGAGCGTTCCCGGCTCGCCGCACCTGCGGGCGAACTCCTCCGCCGACTTGACGAACTCAGCCAACGATTGGTTGCGCTGCCAGATCTTCAACTCAAGGACCGTGCGCGGCTTCCGCGCACGCTGGTCGCCCGTCGTCATGTCATCCCCTCTGACCGCCCTGACACCCGAATGTCCCCTGTGTGGCCCGCCTGCGACCTTTCGCTGAAATCCGCTCTTGAGCGAAGCTCATTTCAGTGTCTCACATGGCATTGGCCCAGGTCAGCCCCCGGTGCGCGGAAGGCGGAACAGATGGACGACGAACAGGCTGGCGTGACTGTCGTGCGGACGTATCTGTCATGGCACCGCTCTGCTTCTGATGGTCGAGATCACGCCGTCACCGACGAGGAGTTCGCGCGGGGGCGACGTGCGAACTCGGCCGGGCGCTACCAGTCGGTGTGCGGGCATGTCGTAGTAGTCGGATCTATGTTGGAGGCTCCAGGCGCGCGGTGCGTGGCCTGCCGGGCCTATGTGGTTGCGCGGTCACCGCACCAGTTGAACCAGCGCTCACCTCGTCGTCGACACCGAAAGGCGCGCGTGTGGCCTCGCCTGCTAGGCGGGCTCCGCGCTGAGCGTCCACGCGCCGGAGCATCGCCAAACGCCGAAGGCGGGACCGAGCGATGACGGTGCGGATCTATCTCGCTCGCCCGCTGCCGGGCGTGGTCGGTGAGACTCGTCGCGTGGTGCACCTCTTTCCCTACCCGACCGATGATGTGATGCCGTCGCGGCTCGTGGCCTTGTGCGGCACGGACTTCGGACCAGGGGAATTGGAGATGATCGACGGACCGAGTGGGATGCCTTGCGTGTCGTGCCTGCGGAACTCGCCTACTCCCGACGAGGTCGAGGGGTAGCGATGGCGCGCTTGGTCCCAATCGCCGGATATACCGAGGGGCTCGATCCGGTGCTCGTACCTCCGGTGCGGCTGTTCATCGTGGCTACCCTCGCCGACGAGCAGTGGCGCGAGTACGCGACGATGCGCCAGACGCTGAGGTTGACCCCTGCGGCGTTGTCGAAGCAACTCGGAGTGCTCCGAAAGACTGGGCACGTCGAGTCTCGCCCCGACGGGCGCCGGTCCTCTTGGCGGTTGACTCCGACCGGCGCTCAGCGTCTGACAGATCATCTTGACGCGCTGCAACTGGTCGTCGCGACGGCGGCAGAGATCGTCGCATCCATCCGTGCGGGCAGGCGGTCGTAACCCACGCACGCCTCCGCTGGAGGTAAGGCGGTTGGCCACCCGTCTCACGCCTGGAACGGGTGGCCAACCGCTGTGAGACCTGCTTCGATCCCCTACTTGCGGACACCGAATACACGAGACGCGCAAGCGTCTGTGCAGGTCACAAGTAGGTTACTAAATGCGTATTCGCTCTCACCGTCCGGAACACTCACGAGCTGGTTCAGCGGCCCTGGTTGGCGACCGCGGCGGCGGCCTCTTCGGCGGCTTCCGGGTCGAGGTACAGCCCGCCCGGCTTGACCGGCTTCAGCTCGTCGGTCAGGTCGTAGCGCAGCGGGATCCCGGTCGGGATGTTCAGCGCCGCGATGTCGGCGTCGGAGATGCCGTCGAGGTGCTTGACCAGTGCGCGCAGCGAGTTGCCGTGCGCGGCGACGAGCACGTTCTTGCCGGCGCGCAGATCGGGCACGATCGCGGACTCCCAGTACGGCAGGAGGCGCGCGACGACGTCCTTCAGGCACTCCGTCAGCGGGGCCGTGTCGCCGAGGTCGGCGTACCGCGGGTCGCCGGACTGGCTGAACTCGTCGGCCGGGTCGATCGCCGGCGGCGGCGTGTCGTACGAGCGGCGCCAGAGCATGAACTGCTCCTCGCCGAACTCGTCCAGCGTCTGCTTCTTGTTCTTGCCCTGCAACGCGCCGTAGTGGCGCTCGTTGAGCCGCCAGTCCCGCTTCACCGGGATCCAGTGGCGGTCGGCGGCGTCCAGCGCGATGTTCGAAGTGCTGATCGCCCGGCGCAGCAGCGAGGTGTGGACGACGTCCGGCAGCAGCCCCGCCTCGGCGAGCAGCTGCCCGCCCTGGCGGGCTTCGCGTTCACCCGTCTCCGAAAGCGGTACGTCCACCCAGCCGGTGAACAGGTTTTCCGCGTTCCACGTGCTCTGCCCGTGACGCAGCAGCACCAACGTCCCAAGTTCGGCCATGGCCCACAGCCTGCCAGAGCGGACCAGGAACCCGACTGGCACGTCGATTGAACGGTGTTCTACGCAGAGTGTGTTACCCGAGGGTAACACCTCACCCGTCCAGAATTCGGTCTGCCAACAACGGCGCAAATGGGTGCAACGCGATGCGCACCGTTATCGCTAGATACAAAGTTCACTCGAACGGCGTAACCAGTAGTCTTGTGATTACAGGTGGACATCTGACAGGTTTGACCTGTCCCGCTCAGCCGGATTCCACGCACTCCCCGGCTGACGGCGGGCTACGACCGCGGCTCGTCTCCCCCCCTGCCGAGCCGCGGCCCGCCGGCCCCGTTGGCATCCCCCTCGTCACCGGGTCCATTGGCGGGAACTTCAGCGGAGCGGCTCGAGATCGCGACTCCCCCCTCCCTCGAGCCGCTCCGCCTTTCCCGTTCACTCAACGGGTTCCGGCGCGTACTCCTCGGCTCCCGCCCGCCGCCGCTTCCGCAGCCACCACCAGAGCAGCCCGAGCGGCAGGCCGATCAGCACGGCGAACGGCGCCACGGCACCGAGCACGGTCAGCAGCCCGCCGCCGAAGCCGAGGAACGCGTCCCAGCCGCCCGCCAGCCCGCCGAGGAACCCGCTCGAACCGTCGGCCGAAGTCGAGGGCGCCCCGGCGGTCTCGGCCGTCACGGACAGCGCGACGGTCGCCATCGCGACACTGCCGGCAAGGGCCTTCTGCTGCTGTTCGAGTGATTCCAGCGTCGCCTCGCGGTCGGTCAGCTCGCTCTCCACGGAGGCGATCTCCGAGACCGAAGCCGCCTTCGCCAGCAGCGCCCGGATCCGCTCGACGCTCGCGCGCTGTGTCGCCAGTCGCGCGTCGGTGTCCACGACCTGGGCGGTGACGTCCTGCGAACTCAGCTCACGCCGGGTCACCGTCCCCAGCGCGGCGAGCTGGTCGAGCACCGCGTCGAGCTTCTCGGCCGGCACGGCGAGGCTCAGCGTCGCCGAGGACGCGACCGTGCTCTCCTGCCCGGTGTAACCGCCCGCGCCCGCCGCGATCGCGCGCGCCTGGCTCACGACGTCGTCGAGCTTCGGGGTCTTGACGTCGAGCCTCGCGCTGCGGGCGAGCTTGCGATCGGTGGTCCCCGGCTGGCCGACGGTCGGCCCGCCCTGGGCCGGGGCCTTCGAGGCACCCGACTTCGGCACGGCGGGCGCCGCGCCCTGGTTGGCGGAGACCCCGCCACTGTCGGCCGGTACCCCGCCACTAGCACTCATCGGCTGGCTCGTGCTGGTGCACGCGGCGAGCACCAGCGCCAGCCCGGCGCCGGCGACCGCCAGCGAACGTCTCCAACGGCTTCTCATCCGTCTCTCCCTCCAGTAGGCGGGAGGGGGACGGTGGCGCGGTTCAGCGCCGTTGCACGCCGGTGGTCACGACTCGGTCAAGCCGGGCTCGTGCGGGGTCGCGGGCTCCATCAGGTGCTTGAACGCCTGGAGGTTCGCCAGCGATTCGCCGCGCGACACCCGCCAGTCCCACTCGCGCTTGATCGAGGTGGCGAAGCCGATCTCCAGGATCGTGTTGAAGTCGCCGTCCGCGGCCTCCAGCACCTGGCCGAGGATCTTGTCCAGCTCGGCCTCGGTGACCGTCTCCTTGCCGAAGCGGCCGACCAGGTAGATGTCGCCCATACCGTCCACTGTGTAGTGAACGCCGTAGAGCCTGGCGTTGCGCTGCAACAGGAATCGGTAGACGGCCTCGTGTTCCTCGTCCGGGCGGCGGCAGACGAACGCCTCCACGGAGAAGGCGTGGTCGCCGTCCACCAGCCAGCAGTTGGTCTGCAGCTTCTTGGTCCCGGGCAGGGTGACGAAGTACTTTCCCTCGCCGCGGCGGTCGTACTTCAGCTCCGAATCGTCCAAAGTAGACTTGATCGTCGCGTCAAGGCTCACACCGCCACCTCCGTGCGCAGGTCGAGGGCGTTGCGGAACGCCCGGGTGGCCTGAGCATAGATGTCCAGCAACGAATCCGTGGTCCGGCGCCAGGAGAACCGCCGCGCGTGCTCGACGGCGTTCGCCGCCAGCTCGCGGCGCCGGTCCGGGCGCAGCGCGAGCGCGGCCAGCGCGTCCGCCCACTCGGCCGCGCCGTGTGAGGGCACCAGCAGCCCGGAGACGCCGTGCACCACGGCGACCGGCAGCCCGCCGACCTCGGCGGCGACCACCGGCGTCCCGCAGGCCTGCGCCTCCAGCGCGACCAGGCCGAACGACTCGTTGTAACTCGGCACCGCGACGAGGTCGGCCGCGCGGTAGACGTCCACCAGCGCCGGCCCCGGCTGCGGCGGCAGGAACCGCACCTGGTCCCGGATGCCCAGCGAAACGGCCAGCTCGCGCAGTGCCTGCGGCTGCTCCAGCCCGGTGCCGGACGGCCCGCCGACCACCAGCACCACCAGCCGCGGCGCCAGCTCCGGCCGCTTGCGCAGCAGCTCGGCGGCCGCGTGGAGCAGCACGTCCGGCGCCTTCAACGGCTGGATCCGGCCCGCGAACGCGAGCACCACGGCGTCCTGCGGCAGGCCGAGCGCCTGGCGGGAGAGCGCCTGCGAACCCGGCGTGAACCGTTCGAGGTCCACCCCCGGCGGCACGGCGTGCACGGCGTGCGGCTCGGCGCCGTACATCTCGACCAGCTGGCGCGCCTCCACCGGGGTGTTCGCGACCAGGCAGTCGGCCTCGGCCACGACCTGCTCCTCGCCCATCACCCGGGTGCGCGGCTCCGGCTTGTCACCGTCGGCGAGCGCGGCGTTCTTGACCTTCGCCAGCGTGTGCGCGGTGTGCACCAGCGGCACGCCCCAGCGGTCGCGCGCGAGCCAGCCGACCTGGCCCGAGAGCCAGTAGTGCGAGTGGATCAGGTCGTAGTAACCCGGCTCGTGGAACGCCTCGGCCCGCAGCACCCCGGAGGTGAACGCGCACAGCTGCGCCGGCAGCTCGTCGCGGCCCAGCGGCTCGAACGGCCCGGCCTGCACGTGCCGCACGGTGACCCCCGGCGCCAGCTCCACGAGCGGCGGCTGGTCCGAGGAAGTCGCCCGGGTGAACACCTCGACCTCGACGCCGCGGCGCGCCATTTCCTGCGCGGTCTGGCTGACGTACACGTTCATCCCGCCGGCGTCGCCCGTCCCGGGCTGCTCCAACGGCGAGGTGTGCACCGACAGCACCGCGATCCGGCGCGGCGCACCACGAAATCCCTGAAGGGAGATGGTCACCTGGTCACTACTTCCTGTGCGCGGCTACTGGCCTGTCTCGCCGGCGAACTGCCGCAGCGCGGAGTTGAACTCCCCCGCGTCCTCCACGAACGGCAGATGCCCGGCCTCAACGAACCAACGCTGAACCGCCCCCGGAATCTTCCCGGCCGCGTAGTCCGCCGCCGAAGGGTCCACCACGGCATCGGCCGTTCCGCTCAGCACCAGGGCCGGTTTGTCCACCGCTTGGAGCACCCCGGCGCTCTCGACGTCCCCCTTGAACAGCGCGGCCCGGACGGCGGGCGGCACGGCCAGCGACGCGCCGAGCAGGGCCTGCTCGTAGGTGCCGGGCACCGGCCCGGTCGCCATGGACCGGGTGAACTCGACCAGCGCGGGCACCGCGACCCCGGAGTCGTCCGACAGGGCGGCGGGCAGCGCGGCCCGCATCACGGCGCCGGTCTTGCCGCCCGCCCGGCCGCGGCCGATCTCCGTGATCGCGCCGACCAGCACGATCCCGCCCAGCCGGGCGGATCCGTGCACCCGCAGGTAGTCGGTGAGCACCAGCCCGCCGTAGGACCAGCCGACGACGATCGCGCCGGGGCCCGCGAAGTCGAGGACCGCGGCGAGGTCGTCGGCCCACTGGCGCGGGTCGTCGTAGCCCGCGGCCGGCACGTCGGACGCGCCGTGGCCGCGCAGGTCCATCGCGACCAGGCGGAACCGCTCGGTGAGCGCGGGATCCGCGAACTGCGCGGCCCACGCCCGGGACGACTGCGCCCAGCCGTGCACGAAAACGAGGGGACGCGAGTTCTGGGCACCTTCGACGCGCAGTGCGATGCGCACCCCGCTGGTGCCGACGACTTCGGTGTTCACGCCTTACTTGTTAGCAGACAGGCCCTGCCAGGCGGACCAGTCGTAGAACCAGTCTTTGACGTCGGAGCCGGTCGGGCTGGACAGCCGCGAGCCGGTGACCTCCACCGGGTCGCCGATCAGCGCCGAGTCGAAGAAGTCCTTGGCGTCCGCGTCGAGCAGGTTGACGCAGCCGTGGGAGTTGTTGGTCTTGCCGATGGCCGCGGCGTTGTCCTGGTTCTCGTGGATGTACTCGCCGTGGTTGGAGAACCGGCAGGCCCACTTCTTGTTGACGTTCGTGTAGCCGTAGCGCGCGTTGTCGAACCGCGCGGTGGGCTCCTTCGACATCACGATGAACGTGCCGTTGGGCGTGTTGCGGTTCACGTCGCTGTCCAGGCCGTTGCTGCACGGGTAGCTTCTGTGCTCGGCGCCGCCGCGGTAGACCTTCATCGTGTGGTCCGGGGTGTTCACCTTGACAACCTGGTTGCGGCCGATCTTGAACTTCGTGGTGACGTCGGCCTTGCCGTACGCGCCGCCGCCCAGGTCGACGCCGTAGAGGTTCGCCTCGACGTTCACGGTGATGTTCTCCGGCCAGTACTCCTTCGGCCGCCAGTCGACCTGCGTCGCGGAGAGCCAGCCCCACGAGCCCTCGACCTTGGCGTCCGTGGTCACCTTCAGCGCCTTCTCGACGGCCGCGCGGTCCTTCGGCGCCGAAGCGAACTTCACGCTGATCGGCATCGCCACGCCCACGTGCGCGTTGTCGGCCGGGTTCAGCGTGGCGCGCAGCTGCTTGGCGGGCGCGACGGTGTTGAACGAGCCCTTGAACTCAGCGGGGCGGTTGTCGGTGCCCGTCGCCTTCGCCGCGTACGTGTAGGTCTTGCCGTAGCCGAGCTGCTCGGAGCTGGTCCAGGTCAGGCCGTCGGTAGCCAGGTCGCCCTTGACGTCCTCGCCGTCGGAGTTGGTGACCTTCACCTCGGTGAGCTTGCCTTCGGCCACCTTGACCACCACCGGCTCGCGCACGCTCGCGTCCTTGGCGTCGACGGCCGGGGTCGCGGTGATCTTCGCCACCGGCGCGACCGGTTTGCCCCCGTCGTCGCCGCTGCCGCCCTGCGGCACCGCGTTGCCGTCGTTGCTCCCCGAACACGCCGCCACCAGCGCGGCCGCCCCCGCGGCGAGCGCGGCTTTGAACACCGAGCGCCGTTCGATCACCGAAAACCTCCCATAACCCCCGCACCGGCCGATGCTTCCACGCTGATCAGCGCCGGTGAGCGACTCGACGTTACCTGCCGGGCGGAAGATCACCCGCTTCCGCCCTTGTCGACAAGACGTCTTGACGGTTGCCCGGGTTGCCGGTGATGCCGGATTTCAGGCGAATTTCACGGGGTTCACAGCGTGCAACCGATCAACAGCGGCTCGGGGTGCAGCGTGACGCCGAAGCGCGCCTCGACGCCGTCGCGGACTTCGCGGGCGAGCGCGAGCAGGTCCGCCGTCGAGGCGCCGCCACGGTTCGTGAGGGCGAGCGTGTGCTTCGTCGACAGCGAAACGCGGCCGCCGGGGCCGAGGTGGCCCTTCGCGAAGCCCGCGCGCTCGATCAGCCAGGCCGCGGACAGCTTCGCGCCGCCTTCGGCCGGGTACTGCGGGATCGCGACGTCCGCGCCCACCGCTTCGCCGATGCGCGCCAGCACCGCGTCGACGTGCCGGGACGGCACGATCGGGTTCGTGAAGAACGAGCCCGCGCTCCACGTGTCGTGGTCGGCCGGGTCGAGGACCATGCCCTTGCCGCGGCGAAGGCCGAGGACGGCGTCCCGCGCGGTCGCGGCGGGGACCCTCGCGCCGATCTCGACGCCCAGCGTGCGTGCCAGCTCGGCATACCGGACGGGCGCGGACTCGCCGCCGGGGTCCACCCGGAACCGGACGCTCAGCACCACGCCGGCGTCGGTGCCCTTCAGCACGCTGGTGCGGTAGGCGAAGCCGAGTTCGTCGGCCTTGACCGTGCGGACCTCGCGCGCGGAACGGTCGTAGAGCTCCAGCGAGACGAGGGACTCGGCCACCTCGCAGCCGTACGCGCCGACGTTCTGGATCGGCGTCGCGCCGACCGAGCCGGGGATGCCGGACAGGCACTCGAGGCCGCCGAGGCCCGCCTCGACCAGGTCCGCGACGAACTCGTCCCAGCCCTGCCCGGCGGCCACCTCGACCACGTCGCCGTCGCGGGTCCAGCCGGTGTTCGCGACCTGAATCAGCGTGCCCGCGAACCCCTCGTCGGCCACCACCAGGTTCGACCCGCCGCCGAGCAGCAGCACCGGTTCGCCCGCTTCGTCGGCCGCCCGCACGGCCGCGACGAGGTCTTCGCTGGTCCCGGCCCGGACGAACCGGCGGGCGGGCCCGCCGAGCCGCAGCGTCGTGTACTCGGCGAGGCGGGGCTGGGCGGCAGGATCGGCGGGGTTCACGCTGCCTAACGGTACTGTCCGGCGAATGGGATCCCGGATCGAGCACCGTGCAGAGTTCTCCGCCGGACTCGCGGCCGTCGTGGCCGCGGTGTCGGGTGAGGAGGCCCTGCTGGCGCGCCTCGAAGAGCTGGGCGGGGACAACGCCAAGCTCCTCTCGCACACCACAGAAGGCGACGTCACGCGGTTCGAACTGCAGCACGGCATCAACGCGGCGCGGCTGCCGCAAGCCGTGCGCGCGCTGCACAAGGGCGACCTGATCGTCCGGCGCACCGAGGAGTGGCGGCCCGACGGCGACGGTTATGCGGGCCGCATCGACGTGAACGTCAGCGGGGTGCCCGGCGAGATCACCGCGCGGACCTCGCTGAAGCCCGAGGGCGAGCGCGTGCGGTACCGCACCGACGGCGAGGTCACGGTCCGGATCCCGTTGTTCGGCGGCAAGATCGAGAGCGTGGTGGCGGAGCAGGTGACCAACCTCCTTCGGCACGAGGCCGAATTCACCGCGCGATGGCTGGCCGAGCACGCCTGAACCCGGTGGGCGCCCCGACGCGGGGCACCACCAACCCGAACCGGCTCCGCCGCGTCGACCGCTGGCTGGCCGGCGACGCGGCCGTCACCCGGCTCCTGCGCCGGGCCGCGGACCCGCTGGTGGTCGACCTCGGCTACGGCGCCTCGCCGGTCACCACCGTCGAGCTGGCGCGCTGGCTGCGCCGGGTGCGGGCCGACGTCCGCGTGCTCGGGCTCGAACTGGACCCGGAACGCGTCGCCTGCGCGCGTCCGGCCGCCGACCCGCCGCGCCTGGACTTCCGGCGCGGCGGCTTCGAACTCGCCGGCACGCGGCCGATCCTGGTGCGCGCGTTCAACGTGCTGCGGCAGTACGCCGAGCACGAGGTGCCCGGCGCGTGGGCGCTGATGCTGGCGAACATGCCCGCCGACGGACTGCTGGTGGAGGGCACCTGCGACGAGATCGGCCGGCTGTCCACCTGGGTCACGGTCGCGGCCGGCGGCCCGGTGTCGCTGACGCTCTCGATGCGCCTGGCCGACCTGGACCGTCCGTCCACTGTGGCCGAACGACTGCCGAAAGTGCTCATCCACCGCAACGTTCCCGGCGAACGCATCCACGATCTTCTGTCCACTATGGATTCCTGCTGGGCGGCCGCAGCGCCGCAGCGCTCGTTCGGCGTCCGCGCGCGCTGGACGGAGACAGTGCGCCGCCTCACCGCCCGCGGCTGGCCCCCACTCGGCCGCCCGGACCCGCCGCGGCTCGGCGAGCTGACCGTCCCGTGGGCCGCGGTCGCCCCGAAGTGATCACGTCGTCGAGCCCAACGAGTCCCGCTTTGCACTCAGCGCACGCTGCGGAATCAGCGGCCGTCCTTGGCGTAGCGCATCCGTAGGATCACCGCCATGACTGCCGATCCCCCGCTCACCCGAGACTCGTTCCGGCGCGTTCAACCGATCACCACACCCAGGCCGATGCCTCAACTGCCCGACCGGGTCTGGACGGACGAGGACTGGGACCGGATCCGGCGCGGATACCGATCCCGGGACATGGACGAGAAGTGGAACGTGTTCTGCGAAGGCGACGTGCTGTTCATGCACCGGAGCTGGACCGGACACGGCATCTACGAGGCGTCCTTTGCCCGAGTGCCTGAAGGCGGGAGAAAGATCGCCTCCGCGGTGGTGGAAAGCGACGGGAAGCGCTATCGGAGCAAGGGCGACGAGCACGACCGTCTGATGCTGGAACTGGTCATCAGCGCGATCGTCCTTGGCGAGCCGGCCGCCGACCTCCGGGCCGGCCTACGCCGGCTGACCGGCCGGGCTTCGGGAAAGAGTGATCTTCCCCCGGGCGTCGTGGAGCACAGTGCTCTGGGATTGCGTTCGGAGTCGTAGGCTCCGCACTGCTGCGGAGCGCTGTCGTCGTCAGTTAGGGAGCAAGCACGGGACCCGGCCAGTTCGCTTTACCGAGGGTGACCACAAGGCCCGGAACACGCTGCCAAGACCGGCATCCGGGTACGAAACCCACCTGTTCACCGGCCGAACGCCGCTGCGTCACCCGCCGTCGACCTGCGGTGATCACCATGGGCGGGTGGAACTGCTGGAGCACATCACCGAGCTGCTGCGCGGAGCGCTGGGCTCGCCGTGGCTGTGGGTGCTCGTCTTCGCCGTGGCGGGGCTGGACGCGCTGCTGCCGTTCATGCCGAGCGAGACGACCGTGGTGACGGTCGCGGTGCTGCTCGGGCCGGACCCGCGCTGGCTGGCGACGCTGGCCGTGGTCGCGGCCGCCGGGGCGTGGGCCGGGGATTGCCTGGCCTACTCGGTCGGCCGGGCGGCGGGGCCGCGGGCGCTGGCCCGGTTGCAGCGGGGGCCGTCGGGGCGGCAGCGGTACGAGTGGGCCCGCGCGCAGGTGCGGCGGCAGGCGCCGTTGCTGATCGTCGCCGCGCGTTACCTGCCCGGCGGGCGGGTGGCCAGCGCGCTCGCGTGCGGCAGCCTCGGTTACCCGCCGCGCCGGTTCGTGCCGCTCGACGCCGCGGGCGCCGCGCTCTGGGCGTGTTACAGCGTGCTGATCGGGCTGGCCGGCGGCGCGGCCTTCGCGGACGAGCCGGTCAAGGGGCTGCTGCTGTCGTTCCTGCTGGGGCTGCTGCTCGTCAGCCTGATCGAAGCGATCCGCCGGCTCCGGCTGCGCGCGCTACGTTCAGCGGATGGACGGAGCGGACCACCTGCGGGAGACGATCGACATCCACAGCGACCGGCTGAAGACGGCCGCGCTGACGGCGGGCCCGGCGGCGCGCGTCCGGAACTGTCCGAAATGGACTGTGCACGACCTGGTGACCCACCTGGCGAGGGTGCTCTCCTCCAGCGTGGCGGTGATCACGGACCGGGCAGCTGAGCCGTCGGCGCCCACCGGCTGGGCGGACCTGCTCGGCTGCTGGGACGGCGAGCGGCTCGCCCTGCGCGAGGCGCTGCGCCGACCGGCCGACGGCCCCGTCCGCTCGCCGTTCCCACGCGGCGGCGCCACCATCACCTGCGGCGACCTGACCCGGCGGATGGCGCACGAGATGGCGATCCACCGGCTGGACGCCGAAAGCGCGCTGCCCGAGCCGCCGCCGACCCGGTACGCCGCCGCGTTCGCCGCCGACGGCGTGGACGAGTTCCTCACCTTCCTGATGCCCCGGCGCGCCCGGCCCTCGAACCGGGACGGGACCGTTCGCGTCGAG
This sequence comes from Amycolatopsis saalfeldensis, assembly GCF_900110575.1. Classification (GTDB taxonomy): domain Bacteria; phylum Actinomycetota; class Actinomycetes; order Mycobacteriales; family Pseudonocardiaceae; genus Amycolatopsis; species Amycolatopsis saalfeldensis. The sequence goes on along the minus strand of NZ_FOEF01000008.1, from coordinate 94,111 downwards.
ACCGAAGGTCGTTTGTGGACCATCGCCCTGCGCGAAGGCGAGCCGCCCGCGCTCGTCGGCGAAGGCCGCCCGGACGTCACGCTCAGCGGCCCCGCCGACGACGTTTACCGCGCGCTCTGGGGCCGCCCGAACCACGCCGCCACCACCGGCGACGGCACCCTCCTGGAGCCCCTCGCGGCGCCCTGACCAGCACCGGCGAGAATGGGCGGCGTGCCTGATCCCCAGCGTTACGTCCTCACCTTCGGCTGCCCCGACCGCACCGGCATCATCGCCCGCATCTCGGGATTCCTGGCCGAGCACGGCGGCATGATCGTCGAAGCCGCGTACCACACCGACCCGGACACGGGCTGGTTCTTCACGCGTCAGGTCGTCCGCGCCGACTCGCTGCCCTTCGACGCCGCGGGGCTGCGCGAGCGGTTCGGCGCGGTGGCGGCGGAACTGTCGGCGGAGTCCAGCTGGTCGGTGCGCGACACCGGCGAGCGGCCGCGCGCGGTCGTGCTGGTGTCGAAGTCCGGGCACTGCCTGTACGACCTGCTGGGCCGCGTCGCGTCGGGTGAGCTGGACGTCGACGTCGCCGCGGTGATCGGCAACCACGCCTCACTCGCGGACATCACCCGCGCGCACGGCATCCCGTTCCACCACGTGCCGTTCCCGGCCGGGGACCCGGAAGGCAAGGCGCAAGCGTTTGCGCAGGTGCGGGAACTCGTCGACGAGCACGATCCGCACGCCGTGGTCCTGGCCCGGTTCATGCAGGTGCTGCCCGCCGGGCTGTGCGCGGAGTGGGCCGGGCGGGCGATCAACATCCACCACAGCTTCCTGCCGTCCTTCGCCGGCGCGAAGCCGTATCACCAGGCGTACACGCGCGGCGTCAAGCTGGTCGGCGCCACCTGCCACTACGTGACGGCCGACCTCGACGCCGGGCCGATCATCGAGCAGGACGTGATCCGCGTCGACCACGGCGACTCGGTGGAGGACATGGTGCGCAAGGGCCGCGACATCGAGAAGGTGACGCTCGCGCGAGGCCTGCGCTGGCACCTCGAAGGCCGCGTCCTGGTGCACGGCAACCGAACCGTCGTCTTCTAGGACTGGTGAGTGGCGGCGAGAAGCTCTCACCGCCACTCACGAGAGATCAGGCGCCGATGGTCGAGGCGTCGATCACGAAGCGGTACCGCACGTCGCTGTTCTCGACCCGCTCGTAGGCCGCGTTGACCTGGTCGGCGGAGATCGTCTCGATCTCGGCGCCGAGGCCGTGCTCGGCGCAGAACTCGAGCATCTCCTGCGTCTCGGCGATGCCGCCGATCATCGAGCCGGCCAGCACCTTGTTGCCGCCGAGCAGCGAGAAGGCGTTGTAGGCCAAGGACTCCGGCGGCGCGCCGACGTTCACCATCGCGCCGCCGACCCGCAGCATGCCGAGGTACGCGTCGATCGGGAGCTTCGCCGAGACGGTGTTGAGGATGACGTCGAAGCGGCCCTTGAGCACGTCGAAGGTGGCCTCGTCGCCGGTCGCGAAGTAATCTTTCGCGCCGAGTTTCAGACCGTCTTCCTGCTTCTTCAGGCTCTGGCTGAGCACCGTGACGTCGGCGCCCATGGCCACCGCGAGCTTGACCGCCATGTGCCCGAGACCCCCGAGGCCGACGACGGCGACCTTCTTGCCCGGCCCGGCGCCCCAGTGGCGCAGCGGCGAGTAGGTGGTGATGCCCGCGCAGAGCAGCGGCGCGGCGACGTCCAGCTCGATGCCCTCCGGGATCCGGCAGACGAACGCGTCCCGCACCACGACCTGGCGGCTGTACCCGCCGTAGGTGTTCTCGCCGTCGAAGCCGACGCCGTTGTACGTCTGGACGTTGCCCTTCAGGCAGAACTGCTCGGTGCCGGCCAGGCAGTACTCGCACTCACCGCACGAGTCGACCATGCAGCCGACGCCCACGCGGTCGCCGACCTGGTACTTCGTCACGTCAGCGCCGACCGCGGCGACGACGCCGGCGATCTCGTGGCCCGGGACCATGGGGAAGATCGCCGAACCCCAGTCCTCCTTCGCCTGGTGGAGGTCGCTGTGGCAGATGCCCGCGAACGCGATGTCGATCAGCACGTCGTCCGCACGCAGGTCCCGGCGCTCGATCGTCGTCGTGGCGAGCGGGGCACCCGGAGCCGATACGGCGATGGCGGGCGTGGTGGTGGTCATGAAACCCTCCAGACAAGTCCGGGCAACCGCCCGGGTTTTCTATGTAAGACCTCTCTCACATGTCTATAGTAAGAGGTCTCTTACATATGCGCGAGGGTGATCGGATGTGATTCAGCGCATGGGCGGCAAGTACCACCACGGCGATCTGCGTGACGAGCTCGTGCGGGTGTCGGTGGACCTCATCGCGGAGCTGGGCATGGACGGCTTCTCGGTGGCGCAGGTGGCCAAGCGCGCGAAGGTCTCGCCCGCCGCGCCGTACCGGCACTTCCCGGACCGCACCAGCCTGCTGGCGGCCGTCGCGACGAACACGGCCTGCCAGCTGCGCGAGCAGGTGGAGGCGGCCGTCGCGAAGGACGAACCGGACACCGTCTGCCAGCTGGCCGCCGCGACGGGCGCGTACACGAGCTTCCTGATCGACCGCCGCATCGGCTTCCAGGCGATCTTCGCCGAAGGGCTCCAGGACCCGAAGTACACCGAGCTGCACGACAGCCGCCGTGCCCTGATCGACTCGTACCTGACGCTGTGCCTCGCCGTCTGCCCGTACCCGCCGGCGGCCCTGGAACTGATGGAGCAGCTCAACGCCCAGGCCCACGGCTACGGCGAATTCTTCCTCAACGGCGTCTACCGCCGCATGAACTACACGGCCGCCCAGGTCGCGGCGAAGTCCACCACCGCGGCCCGCATCGTGATCGAAGCCCACCGCGACGGGCACGGCCCGGTCCAGGAGTGACCGCCCGGAATATCCCCTGTCGCCCACCCTTCCCGGCGCGGTTCACTGGAGCCATGGCGACAACGGTGATCTCCACCCACGAGGCCCTGCGCGACGTGGTCGGCGAGGCGAGCGAGCGGACGGCCAGGAAGATCCTCGGCCACATCGACGAGCACGCGCGGACGCTGATCGCGCACTCGCCGTTCTGCCTGCTGGCGACGTCCGCGCCCGACGGCAGCTGCGACGTCTCCCCGCGCGGCGACCCCGCCGGCTCCGTGCTGGTGCTGGACGACAAGACCCTCGTGCTCGCGGACCGGCCGGGCAACAAGCTCGTGGACAGCTTCCGCAACATCCTCGACAACCCGCACGCCGGCCTGCTGTTCCTCATCCCGGGCATGAACGAAACCCTGCGGGTCAACGGCCGCGCCACGATCGTCGCCGACGCGCCGTTCTTCGACGACCTCGTGGTCAAGGGAAAGCGCCCGCGGCTGGCGATCGTGATCGAGGTGCGGGAGCTGTACATGCACTGCGCCAAGGCTTTCCTGCGTTCCTCGCTGTGGCAGCCGGAGACCTGGCCGGAGCGCGCGGAGCTGCCCACGCTCGGCTGCATCCTGCGTGACCAGCTGAACCTCACGGCGACCGTCGACCAGCTCGACGCCGACCTCGACCACCGCTCCGCCACCCAGCAGTACTGAACCCGCCGAGGGAGAACACATGCTGTGTGTCTTCGACGTCAACGAAACCCTGCTCGACCTCGCGGGCCTCGACCCGTGGTTCACCGGGCTGACCGGAGCGGCTCGGGCGCGGCGGGAGTGGTTCGACCTCGCCATCCACACCGCGCTCGCCACCACGGCGACCGGCGGCTACCGGGACTTCGCGGAGATCGCCGGCGCGGCGGCCGTCGACACGGTGGCGCGGTACGGCCATGAGCTCACCGACGCCGAGCTGACCGGGTTCCGCGAAGCGCTGCTTTCGCTGTCCGCGCACGCCGATGTGTTGCCAGGGCTGAAGAAACTCAAGCAGGCCGGGCACACCGTCGTCGCGCTGACGAACTCGCCGCTGGCCACCGCGGAGACCCAGCTGCAGCACGCGGGGGTCGCGACGGCGCTCGACCGGATCTTCTCCGCGCAGCAGGTCAGCCGGCTCAAGCCCGCGCCCGAGCCGTACCGGCAGGTGCTCGACGCCTACGACCTCGAGCCCGGCCAGGCCGTGATGGTCGCCGCGCACGGGTGGGACATCGCCGGCGCGCACGCGGCCGGACTACGGACCGCGCTGCTCACGCGGCCCGGCGTCCGGCCGTTGCCGGGCACGCCCGCCCCCGACCACACGGCGGCGAGCCTGCCCGAGCTGTCCTTCGGCTGAGGCCCACTGGTGGACGTCAGGGGCGGACAGGCGTACGCGTCTTGTCTGCACCCCGGGTCTGCTGGGTCACTGCCGGGCTGAGCGAGTCACCCCGTTCACGGGGATGACCTGGCTGAGAGTTGCGGGGTACACCACCAGCTCAACACCCTCCACCGACAAGCCGCTCAGAAGCTCAGAGCCGGACCAGCATCTTGCCGGTGTTGGCCCCGCCGAGCAGGCCGAGGAACGCCTCGGGCGCGTTGCGGATGCCGTCGACGAACGTCTCCGAGTACTTGATCTCGCCCGAAGCCACCAGCGGCGCCACCTCGGTGACGAACTGCTCGCGCAGGCTCCAGTGGTCGATCACCAGCAGGCCGCGGATGGTGAGGCGCTTGGCGATGATCTGCGGCAGGTTGCGCGGCGCCGGGGTCGGCTCGGTGGCGTTGTACACCGAGATCATCCCGCAGACGGCGATGCGGCCGTGCAGGTTCATCGACGCGATGGCGGCCTCGAGGTGCTCGCCGCCGACGTTGTCGAAGTAGACGTCGATGCCCTCGGGCGCGGCTGCCGCCAGCTGCTCGGTGACGGGGCCGTCCTTGTAGTTGAACGCGGCGTCGAAGCCGAGGTCGTCGATCAGGTGCCGCACCTTCTCCGCCGAGCCGGCGCTGCCGATCACGCGCTTGGCGCCCTTCAGCTTGGCCAGCTGCCCGACCAGGGAGCCGACCGCGCCCGCGGCGCCGGACACGAACACCGTGTCGCCCGGCTTGAACTCCGCGCTCACCAGCAGCCCGGCGTACGCAGTGAGGCCCGGCATGCCGAGCACGCCGAGGTAGGTCGAAAGCGGCGCCGCCGAGGCGTCCACCTTCACGCTCCTCGCCGCGTCGAGCACGGCGTGGGTGCGCCAGCCGGCTTGGTGCAACACGTGGTCGCCCGGCTTGAAGCCGTCCACAGTGGACTCGACGACCTCGCCGAGCGCGCCGCCGGACATGACCTCGCCCACCTCGAACGGCGGCGCGTACGACTTCGCCGAGCTCATCCGGCCGCGCATGGCCGGGTCGACGCTCATGAAGAGGTTGCGCACCAGGATCTGCCCCGCGCCGGGCGAGGGGATCTCGGTGTCGACGATGTCGAAGTTGTCCTGCGTCGGGACGCCGTGCGGACGGGAGGCGAGCCGGATCTCCGTGGCCTGGGTCGGTGCGTTCACCGCTGAACTCCGTTTCGTGGGCTGAGTCAACCGGGGCGTTCGCCCCGCATATACCCGGCCAACCAGTCAACCGGGGCGATCATTCCGATTCAGCGGGGACCTGTGGTGAGCGCTACACGATCTCTTCGAGCTTGCCGAGCACGCCGTCGTAGATCTTCTTCAATCCACCCGGCGCGAACGTCTTCTCGAAGAAGCCGCCGATGCCGCCGGCGCCGTCCCAGCTGGTCTCGATGCGCACCAGCGAGCGCTCGCCGGCGGACGCCACCGTCCAGGTGGTGACCATGCTGGAGTTCGCGTCGGTCTCGACGAGGGTGCCCGGGGACGGCTCGCTCACGGTGGCCGCCACGTCGCGCACGCGCTTCGACGTCGCTTGCAGCTTCCAGCTCGCCTCAGTGCCCGCGCCGTGCCCGCCCGCGGTCACCTCGTAGTCGCGGTAGTGCTCGGTGAGCAGCTTCGGCCGGGTCTCGGCGTAGTCGGCGACCAGTTCGCGAACCCTGTCCACCGGCGCGTCGATCGTGCGCTCCGCGGTGGCCGTGACCTTTCCCATCGTGCTCCTCAGCTTCTCCTCGTTTTCCGCCGTCGCTACCTTCGCACACACAGCGAACGGGCCGCCCGGGAGAACCCCGAGCGGCCCGTTCGACCAGGCAGAACGTCAGCCGAGGCCCTGCTGCTTCAGCCAGTCCTTCGCCACGTCCGCGGCCACTTCACCGTCGGAGTCGACGCGCTTGTTCAGCTCGCGCATCCCCTCGGTGGTCAGCTTCGCGCTGACGGCGTTGACCGCCGCCGCGAAGTCGGCGCCGCGCTCGTCGAGCACCTTCTTGTTCACCGCGGGCACCACGTTCTCGGTGGGCACGATGGTGAGGTCGTCCTTCAGCGCCACGTACTGCGGGTCGCCGACGAGCGGGCTCACCGAGTCGACCGGGATCACCGTGACGGCGCCGGAGTTGAGCTGCTGCACCCGCGGGCCGGCCTCCTGCACGGTCTGGAACGTCGCGTTGGTGAGCTTGTACACGTCCTTGAAGCCCTGGAAGCACGGCAGCCGCTTCTCGCACTCCGGCGGGCCGGCCATGACGACCTTGTCGAGCTTCTTCAGGTCGCTGATGCTGGTCAGGCCCTTGGACTTGGCCAGGTCGGCCTTCACGATGTAGGTGTTCTTGTCCTCGTCCGCCGCGTAGTTCAGCAGCGAGATGCCGGACGGCTCGAACAGCTTGGCCAGCTGCTCGTGCTCGCCCGGGGCGTCCTTGACCGGGTCCTTGCCGAAGCCGGTGGTGATCGCCGACCCCTGGTACTCGGGCAGGAACTGCAGCTCGCCCGACTTCAGCGACGGGTAGATCAGCTCCCGCGAGCCCAGGTTGAGCTTGCGGGTGACCGGGTAGCCCTTCGCCTCCAGCGCGGCCGCGTAGATCTCGGCCAGGATCTGGCTGTCGGTGAAGTTGAACGAGGCGACGACGATCGGCGCGCCGCCCTTGCTCGGGGCGGCGGGCTGGTCCGAGCCCCCACCCCCGCAGGCGGTCAGGCCCAAGGCGGCGACCGCCACCAGTGCGGCCGCTCGGATGTTCCGGGTCCAGCGCACGTCCCCACACTCCTCTTTCCACGAACAGAGGATTGGACCTTAACCGTGAGCCACGACAGAAACCACGGATTGGGATTCAACCGCGACCTGATCTCAACAACCGGAATCCGACACCCCGAACGGGGTAAGGTCGCCCGGTGCACGCGCCTTCGGTGACCCCGCTGCTCGCCGAGAGCAGCCGGCCGATCTTCGAGTGGCGGTGGGTCGAGCGCAACTCCGACGCCATCGTCCAGCGGCTCGGCGAGCACATCGCCCTGACCGCCGCGGCGCTCGGCATCGGGCTGGTCGTCTCGCTGGTCCTGTCCACCTTGTGCTTGCGCTACCGCTGGTTCTACCCGCTGGTGATCGGCGCGACGGGCGCGCTGTACGTGATCCCGAGCCTCGGGGCGTTCGCGTTGCTGGTGCCGTTCTTCGGGCTTTCGTTCACCACGGCGGTGATCCCGCTGGCGACGTACACGCTGCTGATCCTGATCCGCAACATCGTCACCGGCGTCCAGCAGGTGCCCACCGAGGTCCGCGAGGCCGCGATCGGCATGGGCTTCACCCGGCGGCGGCTGCTCTGGCAGGTCGAGCTGCCGCTGGCGCTGCCGGTGGTGATCGCGGGCCTGCGCGTGGCCGCGGTGACGACGATCGGCCTGGTGACGGTGACCTCGCTGCTCGGCATGGGCGGCCTCGGCTACTTCATCCGCGCCGGCATCCAGACCACCACGCCCAACCCGAGCCCGATCATCGCCGGCATCGTGCTTTCGGTGGTGCTCGCGGTGGTCGTCGACCTGCTGCTCTGGCTGAGCGAACGCGCGCTCGCCCCGTGGGCGCGGAAGGTGCGGGCCCGATGAACGTCTTCACGCAGCTGGGCCAGTGGCTGTCCGACCCGAACCGGTGGAGCTGGACGGACCCGGCCGGCATCCCGTACCGGACGGTCGAGCACCTCTGGTTCTCCGTGCTGTCCCTGCTCGTCGCGGCCGTGCTGACGATCCCGGCGGCGGTGTGGCTCGCGCACTACCGGCGCGGCGCGTTCCTGGCGAGCAGCGCGGTGAACATCGGGCGCGCGATCCCGAGCTTCGGGCTGATCATCCTGTTCTGGTTCCTGGCCAGCCGGTGGGGCGCGGACACGAACTTCTGGCCGCTGCTGCTGGCGCTGGTCGGCCTGGCCCTGCCGCCGCTGTTCACGAACACCTACGCCGGCGTCGTCCAGCTGGAGCAGGAAACGGTGGACGCCGCGCGCGGCACCGGCTACCGCGAATGGCAGATCATGCTGAAGCTGGAGCTGCCGCTGGCGTCGCCGGTGATCGTGGCGGGCGCGCGCGTGGCCTTCCTGCAGCTCGTGGCCACCGTCGCGATCGGCGCCATCGTCAATGACGGCGGCGGCCTCGGCCGCTACATCGTCGACGGCTTCGCCGAAGGCGTGCAGGGCTACGGCGAGATCTTCGGCGGCGGCATCGCCGTGATCGTCCTGGCGCTGGTGTGCGAAGGCATCTTCTCGCTGCTGACACGCTGGGCCACCCCGAAGGGCCTCGCCCTGCAGAACGCGCGCCGCGAGTCCTAAAGGTCCGCCAGCTGGTCGACGTAGGTCTCCCGGCAAACCGCCACGAGCCGGTCGACGTCCGGGCCCAGCGGGCGGTCCACCAGCACCGGCGGGACGGTCGCGGCGATCCAGCGGTACGCCCCGGCCAGCCCGGGCGCGCCGTCGCCGGCGCCGAGGTGGCGGGCCTGGGCGCCGGCGATCAGCTCGCACGCCGTGATGGTGAACAGGTGCCCGATCGCCGTTTCCAGCTCGGCCCCGGCCGCCCACGCGAACGCCTGCACGTCCTCCTGGCCCGCCGACGTGTCGAGTGAGCCGATCGTCGCCGGCGAAGCCAAGCGGCGCAACGCATGCAGCTCCCCCACCGCGCGTTTGTGCAGCGGCGTCAGCCCGGCCTGCGGCCCCGGGTCCACGGCCAGCTGCGCCGGCAGCCCGCTGAACTGCGGGTCCAGCAGCCGGTGCAGCCGCTGCACCGCGACCTCGCCGACGTGCACCACCGCCGCCTTCACCGCGTCCATCCGCAGCCCGAGATCGGCCGCGTGGTACCCCGTGGTCGGCACGAAGGCACCGTCCACAAACGACGGTGAGTCACCCGGCGTGTCCCAGGACTCGCGCAGCGTGGCCACGAGGTCGGCGCACACCTGGTCCAGGAAGCCGATCACCCGCGGGCCCACGCGCAGGGAGACCGGCGCCTGCACCACCCCGGGACGCGCGAGGGCGCCGGAAGTCAGCTCGGAGAACTCGGCGAGCACGGCCGTGACGTGCGGGTTCGGGATCGCGTACTGGTAGACCGAGCGCGGCGCACCCGTGACGTCCACGGCGATCGCGGCGCACAGCGTCTGCAGGTCGACGAGCTGGTGCACGCTCCCGCTGGTCGTCCACGCATAGGCCTGCGCCAGCGGCGAGCCCTGGATCAGGCTCGCGCCCTCCTTCGGCCCCGGCTCGAACGGCCGCACCCCGCGGCGGCGCAACGCTTCCGCCGCGGGCACCACCACCCCGTCCTCCAGCACCGAGCCGAGGCCGGCGAAAGTCTGGAACGCGTGTGCCAGCGGGATGATCTCGCCCGCGCTGCCCAGCCCGCCGCGCGGCACCGCGGGGGTGAACCCGTCGTTGAGCCGGTCCGCCAGGAACGAGACCAGCTCGGCGCTCACCGCCGCCTCCGGCCGCAGGAAACTGCGCAGCCGCATGCGCATCAACGCCCGCGTCAGCTCCGGCGAGAGCCACGGCGGACCCCCGACGGCCCGGCCCACCAGCAGGTTCCGCTGGTGCTCGGCCTGCTGTGCGGTGGACAGCCGGACGCCCGCGAGCCGCCCCATGCCGGTGTTGACGCCATAGATCGGTCCCTCGGCGGCATCCAGCGCGGCCAGCATCGCCGAACGGTTCGCGCGGACCGACGCCAGCAGCGCCGGGTCCAGCTCGATCCGCGCGGGGTCCGCGCGGATGACGTCGTCCGGCTCGCGGGCGATCATCGGTACGGCAGCATCGTGCCGGCGTCCGCCGCTTCGGCCCGCTGCAGGATCATGTTCGCCACCGCGACGTCCGTTGTGGACAGTCCGCGGTGCCAGAACAGGATGCGCTCCTCGTCGTTCTCCCGGCCGGGTTTGCCGCCCGCCACGATGTCGCCGATCTCCGCGTACACGCCGTCCTCGGTGAGCAGGCCCGCGTTCAGCTGCGGCCGCAGCGCGCCGAACCGGGGGTTGCCGGACTGCGATTCCCGCCAGTTGTCGACCACGAGCTTGTCCACGGCGTCGAGCAGCGTCAGCTCCAGCGCGCTGATCGTGCCGTACGGGACGAGGAAGGTGCCCGGACGCAGGAACTCCTTGCGCACCAACGCTTCCGGCTCGTTCAGCCGAGAGGCCTCCACGAGCACGTCGGCGCCGTCGAGCGTCGAGGCGGCATCGGCGCAGACGCGGACCTCCTTGCCGAGCTCAGCCGAAAGCCGCTGCCCGAACTCCTCCCGCGACTCGGGCCGTTTGCTGGTGACGCGGATCTCGTCGAAGTCGAAGATCGAGTCCAGCAGCACCACGTTCCACCACGCCGTGCCGCGCGCGCCGACGTGGCCGAGCACCTTCGAACCGGGCCGCGCCAGGTACTTCGCGCCCACCGCCGTCATCGCGCCGGTGCGGGCCTCGGTGATCATGGTGCCGTCGACGATCGCGCGCGGCATGCCCGTCTCCGGGTCGAGCAACAGGATCAGCGCCATCTCGCTGGGCAGCCCGCGCTCGAAGTTCGAGACGAAGTCGCCGACCACCTTCACGCCGCTGACCTGCTTCGCCGACAGGTGCCCGCGCAGGATGTTGAAGTGCCCCTTGCCGCCGTTGTCCGGCACGAGGTGCGTGCGCGGCTCGAAGACGACGTCGCCGTGCCCGTGGTCGACCAGCACGTCCTCGACCGCGCCGACGATGTCCGCGTGCGTGACACCGAGCGAGTCGATGTCCGCGCCGCTCAGGTACCGCATCCAGACGGACGTCACCGGGCGAGGCCCTCGATGACCTCCGCGTTCGGCAGCGACGCGAGCGCGGCACCGGAGATCAGCAGCTTGCTGCCGCGGATCCCGCTGCCGATCACCAGTTCCGGCGCGGCAGCGACCGCGGCGTCGATCAGGATCGGCCATTCCGCGGGCAGGCCGACGGGCGTGATGCCGCCGTACTCCATGCCCGTGAGCGAAACAGCCTCGTCCATCGGCGCGAACGATGCCTTGCGCACGTCGAGGCGCCGCTTGATCACTCCGTTGACGTCGGCGCGAGTGGTGGCGAGCACCATCGCGGCGGCGAAGCGGACCTCACCGGCCCGTTTGCCGGCGACGACCACACAGTTCGCGGACGCGTCGAGCGGCGAGCCGTACGCCTCACAGAAGGCGGCGGTGTCAGCCAGCTCGGGATCGATCTCCGTGACGCCGACGGCCTCCGGCGAAGCGAGCGCGGCGAGCGCCTTCGCGACGGGTTCGGCGAGCAGTTCGGTGCGGGTGGGCGCGGGAACGACGGTGAGGGTCCCGGCAATGCTCCAGGTGGTCACTTCGCCAGGCTACGGCTTCACCAGTTGCGCTTGCCGCGCTGGACCTCGTTCAGCCGCGGCCGCACGTCGACCAGGTAGACGAGCACCGCGGCCATCGCCGGCACCCAGAAGATGAACCCGGCGTCCTGCAGCCAGAACAGCGCCAGCGCGAGGGTGGCGCCGAAGGTGATCAGCGACCAGATCGGCTTGGTCCGGCGATCGGCGGCCGAGTAGGCGTCCGACCGCTGGAACAGCGCGTGTACGAAGGCGAAGAGCCCGACCAAGGCGCTGCCCCAGTGGATGACCCCGAGGATCCAAGTGGCAACCAGCACGTTTTCCAGCTTACGGCAGGCCGCCGGGACGACTCTGGCCCCGGCACTCCTCGCGGGGTGCCGGGGCCAGTGGGACGCTGTCGTTACTTGTCGGTCTTCGGCGCGGCCGGCTTCTTGGCCGCGGCGGTGCTGGTGGTCGTGGTGGTGCGGCGCGCGGCCGGGCTGGTCGTCTTCGGCGCGGTGCGGTTGGCGGCCTTGCGGGTCACCGAGCGGGTCTCGTGGGCGAGCTCGCCACCCAGCTCCTCCACGGCGTCCGCGGTCTCGCCGGCGACCTCGGTCACCTTGCGGGCGGCCTTCTCGCCGACCGAGCGGGTGCGCTTGGTCACCTTGGCCAGCACGCCGTCCACGCGCTCACGGGTCTCGCCGGTCAGCCCGTCCACGCGCTCCTGCGCGGTGGACAGCGCGTCCTCCAGCTGCTCGATGGCCTTCTTGACCTGCGGCTGAGCCGAGATCTTGTCCCAGGCCTGCTCGCCGGACTCGGCCAGCTTGTTGTACAGCTTGAGCGCGGCCTCGGTGTACTCGTCGATGACCTTGCGCAGCTCGGCCGGGTCGAGCTTCTCGCGGAGGCCCTCGACGTCGGTCGGGATCTCCTCGAGGTTCTTGCGGGCGGCCTCGCCGCTCTTGGTCACGTTCTCGCGGGCCTTGGCGACGGCGTCCACGACGGCCTGGCTGGCCAGGTTGCCGGCGCCGAGCGCGGCGAGCAGCGGGGTGCGGACCTGCTCGAGGGCGGTGTCGACGGCCTTGCGGACGTCCTTGGTGGTGGGCGTGGTCATGCCGACTCCTCAGTGGTGTCTTCAGTAGTGGTCTGGGTGGTCTCCGCGGCCGGCCGGGCCGCGGCGTTCTCGCGCCGGAAGGACTCGTAGACGTCGAGCAGGACCTGCTTCTGCCGTTCGGTCAGCTCGGCGTCGGCGCGGATCGAGTCGCCGACCGGGCCGCCGGTGGGCAGATCGAGGATTCCTGCCTGCACGTAGAGCGCCTCGGCCGAGATGCGCAGGCCCTTGGCGATCTGCTGCAGGATTTCCGCGCTGGGCTTGCGGACCCCGCGCTCGATCTGGCTCAGGTACGGATTGGACACTCCGGCGAGTTTCGACAGCTGCCGCAACGAGATCTTCGCGCTGCTGCGCTGCTGCCGGATGTACTCGCCGATGTCGGAAGCGATGTCCGCGACCTTCTCCATCGGGTTCTGGGCTCCGCCGGGTTCTGTCATCCGGTCACCTCCTCGCGACACGTTTGACAGTACGCGCGAGTGCTAGCAGTTGCAAGCACTCTGCTTGCAACGATCGGGTGTGTTGCCGCTCACCCGGTTACGGTGGAGTCCATGGGCACGCAACGGCTGCGCCGCCGGCTGGTCAAGCACCTCGTCGAACAGGACGCGCTGCACGACGACCGCTGGGCCGAGGCCTTCCGCTCGGTGCCGCGGCACGTGTTCCTGCCGCGGTTCTTCCTGCCGTCCGGCGACGGCTGGACCGCGATGGACTCCGGCGACCCGGGCTGGCTGGAGCACGTCTACTCGCCGGAAGTCCTGGTCACCCAGCTCGACGACGACCCGTCGCGCTGGGCCGAAGCCCGCCGTGGCCCCGTTCCCGGGACACCCACCAGCTCGTCGAGCATGCCCGCGATCATGGCGATCATGCTGGAGGAGCTGCGCGTGCAGGACGGGCAGCGCGTGCTGGAGGTCGGCACCGGCACGGGGTACAACGCGGGGCTGCTGAGCCACCGCTGCGGCTCCGGCCAGGTGTCCACTGTGGACATCGACGCCGATCTGGTGGCCGCGGCGCGCGAGCACCTGCAAGCATGCGGCTACGCCCCGTCCTGCGCGGTGGGCGACGGCGCGCTCGGCTTCCCGGCGGGCGTGCTGTTCGACCGGGTGCTGTGCACGGCGTCGGTCTCGACGATCCCGCCGGCCTGGCTGGAGCAGACCGTGCCGGGCGGTCTCGTGGTGACGACGTTGAACCGGCCGCTGGGCGCGGGCCTGGTGCGCCTGGTCGCGGGCGAAGGCGCGAAGGGCACCGGCCGCGTGCTGGCCCGCGACGGCCGGTTCATGCCGCTTCGCGCCCACCGCCGCCCCGAGCCCGCGCCGCTGCCGGTCCCGGACGACTCGGCCTGGCGCCCCACGCGGCTGCCGATGTCGTTGCTGGTCAAGCCGAAGCACCGGTTCGAGTTCTTCGCGTCGCTGGAGCTGCCGGACGTGCACCCGGTCCGCGAGGCGCCGTCCAGCGGCACGTCCGTGATCCTGACCCGCGCCGACCCGGGCCCGGTGGCGCTGACCCATCCCGACGGCTCGTGGGTCCGCTGCCGCAAAGCGGGCGGGACGTTCGAGGTCGCCCAGGGCGGTCCACGCGCGTTGTGGGACCTGGCCGAACGCGCGTACGTGCTGTGGGAATCTCTGGGCAAACCCGAGCGCGACCGCTTCGGGCTCACCGTGGACGGGCCGCACCAGGAGTTCTGGCTCGACGAGCCGGACGGGCTCAGGTGGCCGCTGGCTGCTTGAGCCCGGCGCGAACCCACTTCTCGACGTGCGCGACGGTCTCGTCCAACGGCACTTCGGTGGTGTCGAAATGGTCGGCCTGGCCGCGGATCCAGGCGTTGAAGCCCAGCATCTCGTCGATCCGCTCTTCGTCCCACTCGCGCCAGGCGGGCCGGGCGCGCAGCCGGCGGCGGAGGGCCGCGGGATCGGCGACCAACGCCAGATAGTGCACTTCGGCGAAGAAAACGCGCTCTGGCAAGGGTTCCAGCTCCGGCGGCGCGACCGTCCCGCACAGCACGACCGGGCGGCCGTTCTGGTGCAGCATCGCCGCCATCCGCAACCAGGCCGCGCGGAACGCGGGGTGACCGGGGACGTCGTCGCGCAGGGCGCCCGTCCAGAGCACGTCCTGCTCCAGCACCACGACGTCACCGGACATCCTCGCGGCCAACGCCGGCCCGACGGTCGACTTGCCCGCGCCACTCGGCCCGGTCAGCGCGAACAGCGGCAGCCGCCGGAACGGCCACCGATGCCCGCATCGCCCGCACACCAACGTTTCGCCGGTGGCGATCGGCCGTTCGGCTCGGTCGCCGCAGGCCGGGCAGATCCTGAGGTCAAGCACCGGCTTCGGCTCGGCTCAGTCGAAGAGGTTCTCGAGGAAGCTGCGCTTGCGGCGGCCGCCGTGGTTGCCTCCGCCGTACGGCCGCGGGGAGTCGGAGTAGCCGTGGCCGCCGTACGGGCGGGGCGAATCCGAGTACCCGCGGTGGGGCCGTGGCGAATCGGCGTAACCGCCGCCGCCGCGGTACGGCTTCGGCGAGTCCGGCCGAGGCCCGGCCACCCCGTACGGCGGCGGCTGTTGCCGGCCGTAGTAGGAGCTTTCGGCGCCGACGATCTGCTCCAGCTCACCGCGGTCCAGGAAGATGCCGCGGCAGCCGTCGCACTGGTCGATGTGGATCCCGTTCTTGTCGACGGTCCGCATCTGATTCTGACACTTCGGACAAATCACGTATCAGAGCCTACGCATTTTTCGCGGGCCGCGTCAGCAGGCGCACAGGCAGAACGGGTGACCGACCGGATCGGCGTACACCCGGAAGGTCTTCGGCGACGCGTCGAGCAGCCGCGCGCCGAGCCCCAGCGCCCGCTCGTGCGCCCCTTCGAGATCCTTGACGTCCAAGTCGAGATGCGCCTGCTGCGGCTTCTCCGGCGACGGCCACTCGGGCGCGCGATAGTCGTCCACCCGCTGGAATTCGAGTCGTGCGCCACCCTGTGGATTGACGAGGGTGACCCAGCCGTCCCCAATCTTGGGTTCGTCCCAATCAAGCAAGGCCCGATAGAACCCGGCGAGAGCCGCCGGGTCGGGACAGTCGAGGCACACGCTGCCGAAGGTCGGTATCGCACCCATTTCCATCCACATCCCTCCAGTTGGATAACCAGTGTAGGGAGTATGGAAGTTAGCAAGGCAGTCCGCAACCGGCATTCCCCGTACACTGGTTGCGTGCACACCGACGCTTCCCTGGTGGTCGCCTTCCTCAACACCGTCGACATCGAACGGAACGAGGACCTCCTGGACGACCCGGAGCTCTGGCACCGCTGGTCCGCCGAGCACAACCTCGGCCCCGGTCAGCCTGCTGATGCCCACGCCACGCCTGCCGATGCCCACAGCGCGCGTGACACCGCCGCCCCCATCACGCCCGCCACCGGCGCCGGGTCCGACACCGGCCTCGTCACCCCTGCCGCTGCCCGCGCCGGGTCCGACACCGGCCACCCCGCACCTCATGCCGCCCGCGCCACACCTGCCGATGCCCACAGCGCGCCTGACACCGCCGCCCTCGCCGCGCCCGCCACCGGCGCCAGGCCCGACACCGGCCTCGTCACCCCTGCCGCTGCCCGCGCCGGGTCCGACACCGGCCTCGTCACCCCTGCCGCTGCCCGCGCCGGGTCCGACACCGGCCTGATCACACCTGCCGATGCCAGCGCCGCGTCCGACACCGGCCACCCCACACCTCATGCCGCCCGCGCCGTCCCCACCGTGTCCGAGACCGCCCGCACCACGCCCGCCGATGCCCGCGCTGTGGCCGACACTGCCCGCACCACGCCTGATGCCGCCCACACCGGGTCCGACACCAGCCGCACCACGCCCACCGCCGCCCGCGCCGTCTCCGACGCCGGCCGCACCCCGACCACCGCCGCCCGCGCTGCGGCCGACACTGCCCGCGCCACGCCCGCCGATGCCCGCACCGGACGCGACGCCGCCCACCCCTCGGCTGATGCTGCCCGCCCCGTCCTTGCCGATGCCCGCGCCGCCCACGCCGCGGCTGATGCCGCCCACGCCACGCCCGCCGATGCCCGCACCGGACGCGACGCCGCCAGCCCCGCACCCGTTGCCGCCCGCACCACGCCCGTCGATGCTCACGCCGCGTGCGAAGCCGCCCGCGCCGTGCGTGATGCGCTGCGTGCTGCCGTCGGCGATCCCCGTCTGCCGCTGCGGCCGTTGGACGTCCCGCTCCGCTTCGCGTTGACCGCCGACGGGCCGGCCCTGCTGACCCCCGACGCCGTCACCGCGGTTCTCGCCGCCGCCACCCGCCTTGCCATCCGCGGCGACTGGGTCCGCCTGAAGATCTGCCCCGCGGACGACTGCCTCTGGGCCTTCTACGACGAATCCCGCAACCGCTCCCGCACCTGGTGCTCCATGCGCGTCTGCGGCAACCGCGAGAAAGCCCGCTCCTGGCGCGCCCGCGCGGCCGGTGTGCACAACTCGACCCCTGTGGACAACTAGTGCACAGCCACCACATGTGCACGTGCAGAAGCACCGGATCCCCACAACTTGTGGACACCCGTTAGGCCATCACCGTGAAAAACTGTGGATAACCCCGGGGATAACTCAGCTTCCTGTGGACAACTCGTTTGAGCATCCCCCGCGTGTGGTATAGCGCTTCGTTCATGTTTTTCCCGGCTTCCACCTGGGGATAAGCCCTGTGGACAGGCCGCGCCGGCTGGGGACAGGAACCCTCAGAACAACAGCTGCGCCACCGTGTAGATGACCAGCCCGGCCAGCGCGCCCACCACGGTCCCGTTGATCCGGATGAACTGGAGGTCGCGGCCGACCTGCAGTTCGATCTTCCGCGAGGTCTCCTCCGCGTCCCAGCGCTCCACGGTGTCGGTGATGATCGTGGTGATTTCCTTGGAGTAATGGGAAACCAGGTACACCGCCGCGCTCTCGACCCAGCCGTCGACCTTGCCCGCCAGCGTCTCCTCCGTCATGAGGCGCGAGCCGAGGGACTCCAGGCCCGCGCGGACGCGGCGGCGCAGCTCGCTCGACGGGTCCTCCGCGGCGTTGAGCAGCATGTCCTTCGCCGTCGCCCAGGCCGAGCCGATCAGCTTCTGCACCTCGGCGTGGCTGACGATCTGGCCCTTGACCTGCTCGGCGCGCTCCATCGTCTGCGGGTCGTGCTGCAGGTCCTGCGCGAATTCGCCGAGGAACTTGTCCAGCGCGAGCCGCATCGGGTGGTTGACGTCCGTCTTCACCGCCCAGGTGAAGGCCAGGACCTCGCCGTACACCTTGTCCGCCAGCATCTCGTCGACGAACTTCGGCGACCAGCTCGGCGCGCGGTCCGAGACCACGCGCAGCATCGTGTTGTGGTTGTCGCGGACCCACTCGTAACCGCGGTCGCACATGAGGTCCACGAGTTTGTGGTGCGCGCCGTCCTCGAAGACGCCGGCCAGGATCTTGCCCAGCGGCGGGCCCCACGGCCGGTCGACGATGCGCTTGACCACGGCCTGCTCCATGATCGCCTGCACGTCCTCGTCACGCAGGACCGTGACGGCGCCGCGGACGACCGTGGCCAGCTCGGACGTCACGCGCTCCGCGTTCGCCGGCTGCCGGAGCCAGCCGCCGAGGCGACGCGCGATCTCGACGCGCCGCAGCTTGTCGCGGATGACGTCCTCGGAAAGGAAGTTGGACCCGACGAACTCGCCAAGGCTGCTGCCGAGCTGGTCCTTCTTGTTCGGGATGATCGCCGTGTGCGGGATCCGCAGGCCCAGCGGGTGCCGGAACAGCGCCGTGACGGCGAACCAGTCGGCGAGCGCGCCGACCATGCCCGCCTCGGCCGCCGCGCGGACGTAACCGACCCAGCCGGGCCAGCCCGCCGATTCCGCCCAGCTCGTGAGCAGGAAGACGACCGTCGCGCCGAGCAGGAAAGCCAGCGCGACCAGCTTCATCTTGCGCAGGCCGCGTTGTTTCCGCGCTTCCCCGGCGGCGCCGCCGGGCGGGTCGACCGGGGTGAGGTTGGCTGGCGTGAGTTGCTCCACGACGCCATTGTCCGTGAGGATGCGTTTTCGTGCGCGAACCAGCTCTTGTCCCCCGCCTCCGCCCGTTCACCGCGACGATCTTCGCGGAGATGACGGCACTCGCCGTGAAGCACAACGCCGTGAACCTCGGCCAGGGCTTTCCCGACACCGACGGGCCCGCCGGGATGCTCGAAGCCGCGAAGAACGCGCTGTTCGGCGGCGCCAACCAGTACCCGCCCGGCCCCGGACGGCCCGAGCTGCGCGCGGCGATCGCCCGGCACCGGCTGCGTTACGGCACCGAGTACGACCCGGACACGGAGATCCTCGTCACCGCGGGCGCCACCGAGGCCATCACCGCCACGCTCATCGCGCTGACGGAGCGCGGCGACGAGGTCATCGTCGTGGAGCCGTATTACGACTCGTACGCCGCGGCAGTGGCCATGGCCGGGGCCGAGCGGCGGGTGATCGGCCTGGTCGAGAACCCCGACGGGCGCCTGGAGCTGGACCTCGACGCCCTGCGCGCCGCCATCACGCCGCGGACGCGCGCCGTGCTGCTGAACTCGCCGCACAACCCGACCGGGACGGTGTTCACGCGTGGGCAGCTGGAGGCCGTCGCCGCGTTGTGCGTGGCGCACGACCTGATCGCGATCACCGACGAGGTCTACGAGCACCTCGTCTTCGACGGCGCCGAGCACGTCCCGCTGGCGACGCTGCCGGGCATGCGCGAGCGGACGGTGTCGATCTCCAGCGCCGGCAAGACGTTCAACTGCACGGGCTGGAAGATCGGCTGGGTCTGCTCGACCCCGGAGCTGGTCGCGGCGGTGAAGGCGGCGAAGCAGTTCATCACGTTCGTCTCGGGCGGCCCGCTGCAGCCGGCGGTCGCGTACGCGCTGGACAACGAGCTGGAGTGGGTCGAAGGCCTGCGCACCAGCCTTCAGGACAAGCGCGACCGGCTCTCCGCGGGCCTCGCGGACGCCGGTTTCGAGGTGCGCCCGAGCGAGGGCACGTACTTCGTGTGCGTCGACGTCCGGCCGCTCGGTTTCACCGACGCCGCCGAGCTGGCGTGGGAGCTGCCGGAACGCGTGGGTGTCGCGGCCGTCCCCGTAAAGGTGTTCACCGATCACCCGGAAGAGTGGAAACACCTTCTGCGCTTCGCGTTCTGCAAGCGCAACGAGGTCATCGACGAGGCCGTCAAGCGATTGCGGTCACTCGTCTGACCACTTCGCGTCCCGGATGGCGGGCTGTCCTTTCAGTACAGTCGTGGGTGCGGACCGTGCGCGCACCCAGCGTTGACCACGCGATACCCTGAGTGGCTGTCCAGCTCGAAACATCAGGTCAAACACCTGCGGGGACGGTCGCGGGAGGCGCCCGGATGGCCCTGGCGCGGCCGTCCGAGAGCACGGACGGTGATCAACTTCGGCCGTTCGGACACCAGAGCCGGTGAGGCTGTTCCGCCGTACGGGGTGGATCGAACGCGGGAGAGATGAAACACTCGCGAGCGGTGCTAGAAAGAGTGCAGCCCCGGGGTAACTGCGACCTGGCCGGAAGAGAACCCCAGCAAGATCAGCTTCGTGCGGTGACCGCATGAGCTTCAGGCGCGGACGGTGGTGGTGGCGTGATCGACACGATTCCCGTGCACCCCGCTGTCGCTGCCCGAACGGTGGCTGCTCAAACTCCGGCTATGGCTGAGCAGCCTGCGTCTGCTGAGGCAGCGGCCGTCCAGCCTGCGGCTACTCAGGCAGCGGCTACCCAGCCTGCGTCTGCTGAGCTTGCCGCGGTTCCGGGGACACTCGCTTCCGGCCTGCTTGCCCCCACGGCGGTCGGTTCCTCTGGCACTTCGACGACGGCGGGCGGGGCGAGGGTGCACCGTCCGAGGGCGTGGGCTGGTCCGATCGCACGGCCGACCGCGCGGATCGCGTTGGCGGGCGGGCTGGCGCTGGCCGGATGGCTGCTCGGGGCGATGCTGGCGAACAGCAGCGCGTCGGCCGCCGAGCGGGGCGGCGCCGATTCTTCTTCCGGTGACGCCGTCGCCACCGCCTCCGCCCACGCCGGAAAGCACGCCGGCTCTCCATCCGCCAGGCATCACCAGGCCGCCGACGGCCCGCACGGCTCCACCACCCCCGGCGACCGCGAAGCAACCAGCCCCAGCTCAGCAGCAACCAGCCGCGGCTCGAGAGCCACCGGCACCTCCAGCTCGACCAGACCCAGCCACACCGGCACGACGACATCGGTGACCACCGCGCCCGAAAGCTCGGCCACTGGCAACTCGGCCACCAACAACTCCGCCACCGGCGACTCGGCTACTGGCAGCTCGGCCAGCGACAACTCCGCCGCCGGTAGCCCGGCCGCTGGTACCTCGGCCGCCGACGGCTCGAAGACCGGTAACCCGGCCAATGGAACTGCCTCGTGCGCCGGTGCGGCTGAAGGCGCCACCTTGCCGAGTAGCGGTGCTGCCTCGCCCGGCAGCGACTCGGCCAACGGGTCCGGCACCGACAGCAGCGCTTGCAACACTGCCGACGGCAGCAAGGGCAGCAGCGGCCCCGCCGACAAAAGCAGCGGCAGCAATGCTGACGGCAACACGAGCAGCAGCGGCGGCACCGCCATCGGCACAAGCGGCAGCGCCAGCGACCCCGACAGCAGCACGAGCAGCAGCGGCAACACTGCCGACAACAGCAAGGGCGGCAGCGCCAGCACCAGCACCAGCACCAGCGACCCCAACAGCAGCACGAGCGGCAGCGCCAGCACCAGCGACCCCGACAAGAGCACGACCGGCAGCACCGCAGTCGTCCGGCCGTTGGTGGGGCAGCAGCCCGTAGTCCAGCCGGACCAGAAGACCCAGCCCGACCGGCAAACCCAGCCGAAGCAGAGTGGTGGGCTTCTCGGTGGGCTGGTGGGTGGGTTGGTCGGCGGGCTGGTCGATGTGGTGGGTACGACGTTGAACACCGCCCTCCACACCGTCGGCGGGGTGATCGGGACCGTGGGCTCTGTCGGGCAGACCGTGTTGCCGCCGTCGGTGCCTGGGGGCAGTGCGGACCAGCCGCCGTTGCTGCCGATCGACGGGGTGCTCGGGCCGGTGTTCTCCGGTGGGGCCGTCAGTGGGGGCGTTACCGCAACCGTGCCGACGTTGGTCGGGGCGACCGTCGCGCCGGCGGGTGTCACTGTCCCCGCCGCGACCGCACCTCCGGCCGGGGCGCCGACCACCACCACCGTCGCGAGCCGCGGCGGGCTCACCGAGACGGCCATCGGACACGCTGACAGCGCGCGCGCACAGCGGCAGCAGCAGCGCGAGTCCGACACCCACGCGATCAACGGCGGGGGCGGCAGCGGCGGGGGCGGCGGCGGGCTCCCGGCCGCGCCCAGCGCGCCGATGGCACCGACCACCACCGCCACCCCGGGGCACGACAACTCCGGCGGCGCGCGGCAGGCGTTCGCCGTCTCCGGTGACAGCGCCACCACCACTCAGCTCAAGCTGATCGGGGTCAGCCGCGACCACGAGGTCGACGGCGCGGGCCGGGAAGCGGCCCTGCCCACCACCTCCCCGGACTGACCGGCACCTGGTCCTCCGGGGAGAGCCGCGTCCAAATCAAGATCAACTTCTTGTTCGCGCGCCCGTTCGGCTGCGCCGCGCCCTCCCCTGAAAGCGCTCTTACCCGCTGACAGAACACAGGGGCAGATCCATGCACACCTTCCGACTTCCCGACCGGCCGACCGCGCCCGGCCGGATCGGGTCCTGGTCCCGGCGCCGCGCTGCCCCTGCGGCGCCGGGACCCACAACGGGCGTGCTCCGGAGGTTCTCGCTCACCGCGCCGAGCGAGAACCTGCGCCAACCGAAGCCCGCCTGAGCCGTCGGCGCTTCCCGGCACGTCGAGGGGCTGTGCCAGGAAGCCGCCACGGTGCCCGTTCCGTTCGCGGAGCGGGTGACGAACAGCCGGTGCGCCGGATGCGACCGCCACCCTCCCTGGAGTGGCCAGGACCATCCGGTGCACCGGCTGTTTATCGTCAAAAGCCTTAGGTGACCGGCACATTCACCGCCGGCAGGCCGCGCACCGAGGCGGCCGCCGCGCTCAGCCGCCGGACGGCCTCGAACAGCTGGTCCGGCGGCAGCCCGAACGGCAGCCGCAGCCACCGCTCCAAACCCCCCTGCACCCCGAACCGCGAAGCCGGCGCCAGCTGCACGCCGTGGTTCGCCGCCGAGACCGCCAGCCGGGTGCTCATCGGCTCCGGCAGCCGGCACCACAGCGAAAGCCCGCCCGACGGCACCTCGAACGTCCACTCCGGGCAGTACCACTTCAGCGCCCCGACCAGCGCGTCCCGCTGTCCCTTGATCTCCTCCCGACGACGCGCGAGCGCCTCGTAGCCCGCCGGCTCCAGCAGCGACGCCAGCACCAGCTGCTCGAAGACCGGCGCGCCGAGGTCCACCGCGAACCGGGACGAGCTCAGCCGGTCCACCAGATCCGCGGACGCCCGGATCCAGCCCAGCCGCAGGCCGCCCCAGTGGGACTTCGCGGCGGAGCCGACCGTCAGCGTCAGCTCGCCGGCGAACGCGGCCAACGGCGGGGGCCCGTCCACCGGATCGCCCTGATAATCCAGTTCCACCAAGGATTCGTCGACGACCACCGGGGTCCGCGAGCGGGCCAGCAGCCCGCCGAGCCGCTCACGGCCCGCCGCGTCGAGGCGCAGGCCGGTGGGGTTCTGGAAGTCGACCACGAGGTAGCCGAACCGCGGTGACGCCTGGCGCAACGCGGCTTCGATTCCCGCCAGGTCCCAGCCGCGCACCGGGTCGAGCGCCACCGGGACGGGCAGGGCGTGGGCGGCGCGGATGGCGTCGAGCGCGTTGGGATAGGTCGGCTGCTCGACGAGCACCCGGTCGCCCGGGCCGGCGAGCATCCGCAGGCAGAGCACAAAAGCCGAGTACGCGCCGCTGGTCACCACCACCTGGTCGGGCGAGGTCGGCAGGCCGCGCGCGGTGTAGCGCTCGGCGATCCGCTCGCGCAGCAACGGCAGGCCGCCGGTGAGATAACCGTTGCCGGTGATGTGCTCGGTGAGCTCGCGCCGCGCGTCGTCGACCGCGGACATCAGCCCGGGCAACGCGGCGGGCGCGGCGCGCGCCAGGTCGAGCAGGCCTTCGCCGGACGGCAGCGCCGGCTCGTGCCCGCGCCGCCCCGTGCCGGCGATCCAGGAACCGGCGCCCCGGCGGCTGGCGACCAGTCCGTCTTCGCGCAGCCGGTCGAGGGCCGCGCCGATGAGCGTCCGGCTGACGGCCAGCGCCTGGGCCAGCTCCCGTTCCGCGGGCAGCCGGGTGCCGATCGGGAGCTGGCCGTCGAGCACCTGCAGTTCGACGGCCGCGGCGAGGTCGGCGGCGCCCTGGCGGGAGCCACGGCGCCGCCACTCCCCCAGCAACACAGCCAATCTCTGGCCAGAGATCCGGCTTCCCAGCGGTACGCGCGATTCCATGAGACCAATTATCCGCAATTGGCCATGGTTTACCAGACCAGTTGTGCCGGATAGTGCAGAAGTGGCAGCTATCGATCTCAGTCCGCTCAGTCTCCGCCGGGCCCCCGTGCTCCGCGGCCTCCAGCTCCTCGGCGGGCTCTCGCTCTACGGCGCCAGCATGGCGATGCTCACCCGCGCCGGCCTCGGCCTCGACCCGTGGGACGTGCTCCACGACGGCCTCACGAAGATCACCGGGCTGAGCTTCGGCACGGTCACCGCCATCGCGTCGGTGTTCGTGCTACTGCTCTGGATCCCGCTACGCCAGCGCCCCGGCATCGGGACGGTCGCGAACGTCCTGGTGATCTCCGTGACCGTCGACGCCGTCCGCGCCGTGCTGCCCGACCAGCACGTGCTCGGGTGGCAGATCGTGCTGCTGGCCGGCGGGGTGCTGCTCAACGCCGTCGCGACCGCCGTCTACGTCGGCACCCGCCTCGGCCCCGGCCCGCGCGACGGGCTGATGACCGGCCTCACCGCGCGCACCGGCCGCTCGGTGCGACTGGTCCGCACCGGGATCGAGGTGACGGTGCTGGCCGCCGGCTGGCTGCTCGGCGGCAGTGTCGGCGTCGGCACCGTGCTCTACGCGGCGTCGATCGGCCCCCTCACCCACGCGCTCCTGCCGCTCGTCACGTGGCGGGCCGGGGACCGCCAGCAGGAACAGCATCAGCCCGCCTCGCGCTGACCGACCGCCCGGCGGACGCTCAGGTAGTCGATGCCGCGCGCGGCCAGCAGGTCGGCGACCGCGCCCTTCTGCTGTACCAGCGCGAGCAGCATGTGCTCCTGACCCAGGTGCTTGTCGCCGAGCTTCACGGCTTCGCGCAGGCTCAGCTCCAGCGTTTTCCTGGCGTCGGCGGTGAACGGGATGTGGCCGCGGCGGCCGCGTTTGCCGCCGACCGCCAGCGCGCCCTCGCCGTGGGTCTGCTCGATGCGCTCGACGACCTGCTCGACGTCGATGCCGAACTCCGTGAGCGCCTCGACGTCGGCGTCGCTGATCCCGCCGCGGCGCCGGATCCGCTCCAGCTCGGCGAGCACCTCGGCCTGTGAGACGCCCAGCTGTGCCAGCAGTCGTTGCGCGTCGCCGTTTTCCGTTCTGGCGAGGCCGGCGAACACGTCCTGCGGCGAGATCTCCCGCGAGCCCAGCTCCCTGGCCACGACCTGCGCCTCGACCACGGCCATCCGCGCGTCGACGGTGAACCGTTCGAACATCAGTGCCTCCCGTGCTTCTTGTGCACCGCCTGCCGGCTGACCCCCAGCTCGGCGGCGATCTCCTGCCAGGACCAGCCGTGCATCCGCGCGCTGCGCACCTGCACGGCCTCGAGTTGTTCCACCAGCCGACGGAGCGCCGCGACCGCGCGAAGCCCCACGCGGGGATCGCGATCGCCGGCCCGTGCGGCCAGGTCTGTTGCTTCCGTCATGTCTGTCAATCTAGGTTGACAGCAGGCCTCGTGTCAACCCGGGTTGACACGAGGGGTTCCGGGTTAGAGTCGGCTGATGCCCGAGATCGCGATCGCCGAGCGGGCCGGGGTCGGTGCGGACGGCCTGCCCCGGCCGACCGAAGACCACGTCGTCGTGCTGGACAACGCCGTGCTGGTGCTGGACGGCGCGACGTCGCCGAGCCCGGACCTGCCGCCCGGCGGCTGGTACGCGGGGCTGCTGGCGCGGGAGCTGGCCGCCGAGCTGAGCGCGCGGCCCGCGGCCGACCTGGGTGCCGCGCTGGCGTCGGCCATCGCCGGCGTCGCGGCGGCGCAGGAGCTGACTCCGCGCCACTCGCCGTCGAGCACCGTCTCGATCGTGCGCTGGGACGCCGAGCAGGTGGAAGCCCTTGTCCTGGCGGACAGTCCGATTGTCGCTTTTGGACAGTTCGGCACCGATGTGGTCTCCGACGACCGGCTGCTCTCCCTGCGTGACGGCGGCCTGCTGCAGACCGGCGCCGACGTCCGGCGGCGGCGCAACGCCGAGGGCGGCTTCTGGGTCGCGGAGGCCGACCCGCTCGCGGCGGAGAAGGCCGTGCGGCGCCGGTGGCCGCGCGCGGAGGTCGACGCGGTGCTGCTGGCCACCGACGGCGTCTCCATCGGCGTCGACGAGTACCGCCTGTTCGGCTGGCCGGACGTGCTGCGGCTGGCCAGGGCGAGCGGCCCGGACGCGGTGCTGGACGCCGTCCGCACCGCGGAGAAGCAGGACCCGCAGGGCGAACGCTGGCCGCGCGCGAAGCGGCACGACGACCAGGCACTCGTCGTCGCGGAGTTCAACCCCTCCCGGCACTAGGGGGTGAATTCAGGGTTTTCCCGGATCACGGGAAGGCCCGGAACCGGAACCCTGTGATCATGGGGAATTCACGGGGGCTCCGGATCTGGCGGCTGGCCGCGCTCGCGGCGATCGCGTGGGGCATGTTCACGATCACCGTCCTGCACATCATCAGCTCGCGGAATCCGGTGTACGACACGCTTTCCAGCTACATCATCACCGACCGGGGCCAGGGCATGCTCGGCGCGAGCGTGCTCTCGCTGGCTATCGGCTCGCTCGCGGTGCTCGGCACGCTGGTGGCGGCGGGCGTGCCGCTGCCGCGGACCACGAAGGTGCTGCTCACGCTGTGGTCGCTGGGGCTGGCGACGGCGGCGCTCTTCCCGGCCAGCTACCCGCCGAACCCGAACCCGCTCAGCGGCGACATCCACCTGTACTCGTGCCTGGTGGCGTTCACCAGCCTGCCGGGCGCGGCCATCACCCTGCTCGACCCGCTGCGCGACAGCCCGTACCGCGTGATCGTGGTGCGCTGGCTGCGGCTCGGCGTGGTGGTGCTGGGGCTGTTCGGGCTGAGCTTCCTGTTCGTCCGGCTGGACGAGGCGGGCCTCGCGCCGTTCCACCTGCTCGCGGACGCCCTGCCGATCGGGGTGACGCAGCGCCTGATGCTGATCGCCGACGTCCTCCTGCTGCTGGGCCTGATCCGCATCGCGGTCCGGACCGACGCCGCCAAGGCCCTGGCGCCGGCGGCCCAGACCGCACCGGCGGCCGCGCAGCTCAAAGCCGAACGAAGCTGAGGGCCGCCCTCACTCCTCCATGGCGTCGGCGAATTCCGGGGCGTAGCCGTACAGCCCGGGCAGGCCTCCGGTGTGGACGAACACCACGGTCTCGTCCGGGTCGAAGCGGCCGGCGGCCGACCATTCCACCAGCGCGGCCGCGACTTTGCCGGTGTAGACCGGGTCCAGGACCACGCCCTCGGTGCGGCCGAACAGCCGCAGCGCGCCCCAGGTCTCGGGCGCCGGGATGCCGTAGCCCTCGCCGAGGGTGGAGTCGCTCATCCACACCTGGTCCAGCACCGGGGTGTCGATGCCGAGGAGCTGCGCGGTCGAGGTGACCAGGTGCGTCAGGTTGTCCGTGGCCTCGCCGATCGGGTGGCTGACGCACGCGAAGTCGGCGCCCAGCGAGCCGAGCAGCGCCGTCCCGAGCGCGATGCCCGCCGCGGTGCCGCCGCTCGCGTGCGGGGCGACGATGCGGGCCTGGCTGATGCCCGAGGCCGACAGCTGGTGGGCCAGCTCGCGGGTGGCGTCGAGATAGCCCAAGGCGCCCAACGCATCCGAGCCGCCGACCGGGATGGTCGCGACCTTCCGGCCCTCCGCCGCGGCCTCGGCCACCAGCTGGTCGTACGTCCGCCCGGTCTCCTCTTCGTCGGCGCAGACGTGCACACGCGCGCCGAACAGCAGATCCAGCGGAATGTTGCCGGAGCGCTCGTACGCCTCTCCCGAGCGCGGGACCTTCGCGGTGAGCACCAGCTCGCACCGCAGGCCGAGGCGCGCGCACGCGGCGGCCGTCTGACGGCCGTGATTGGTCTGCAGCGCGCCGAACGTGATCACGGTGTCGGCGCCCGAAGCCAGCGCCGCGCCGAGGTGGAAGTCGAGCTTGCGCAGCTTGTTGCCGCCGACGCCGAGCGGGTGCACGTCGTCGCGCTTGAGCAGCAGGTTCGGCAGGCCCAGCGCCTCGCCGAGCCGCGGCGCCGGGACCAGCGGCGTCGGCCAGCCGCCCAGCCCGGCCCGCGGGAACACTTCGAGAGCGGGAAACCGGTCGAAGTCGAACGTCATCGGTCCTCCGGGGGCTGAGACGGATCTCCGCTCACCGTAACCGCTGCCGGACGGGCTGACACGGTGTGCGCCGGGCTGCCAGGTCCGTGCCAGCCGCGTGTGCGCGCCCCGACAGCGGCCGTCGCCAGCCTGAGCAGGCAACAGTCCCGATCATGAAAAGAGCGAACATGTCTGCTCCGGTCACCATCATCGGCGCCGGCCTCGCCGGCCTCACCCTGGCGCGGGTCCTGCACCGGCACGGCATTCCGGCCGCCGTCTACGAGGCCGAGCCCTCCCCGATGGCCCGCGCCCAGGGCGGGATGCTCGACATCCACGACTACAACGGCCAGCTCGCCGTCGAGGCGGCCGGCCTCATGGCCGAGTTCCGCGAACTGGTGCTGG
The DNA here is from genome assembly GCF_900110575.1 of Amycolatopsis saalfeldensis. Classification (GTDB taxonomy): domain Bacteria; phylum Actinomycetota; class Actinomycetes; order Mycobacteriales; family Pseudonocardiaceae; genus Amycolatopsis; species Amycolatopsis saalfeldensis. The sequence goes on along the minus strand of NZ_FOEF01000008.1, from coordinate 65,562 downwards.
CGGGCCGCCAGGCGATGCGGATCGTCGACCAGCACGGCACGGTCCTGTTCGAGAAGGGCGACGACGGCACTGGTGGCCGTCCCGAGGTGCAGCGAGGGGAACTGCGCCGGCTGCTGCTCGACTCGCTCCCGCCCGGCACCGTCCACTGGGGACGCAAAGTCAGCGGCGTCCGCGGCCTGGGCGACGGCCGGCACGAGGTGGCCTTCACCGACGGCACCACCATCGTCACCAGCCTGCTGGTCGGGGCCGACGGAGCTTGGTCCCGCGTCCGGCCGCTGCTGTCCGACGCGGTGCCCGAGTACACCGGCGAGTCGTTTGTCGAGACCTGGCTCTACGACGCGGACAAGCGCCACCCGGCGGTCGCGAAGGCTGTCGGCGGCGGAACCCTGGCCGCGAACGGGGAGGGCGGCTCGATCAACGCCCACCGGGAACGCGACGCGACCCTGCACACGTACGTGATCCTCGCCCGGACCCAGGACTGGTTCGCCGACATCGACTTCGACGACCCGGTCACGGCCACCGCCCGGATCGCGGCCGAGTTCGACGGCTGGGACCCGGTGCTCACGTCGCTGATCACCGACGGCGACACTCCGCTGGTCCTGAGGCCCCTCTTCGGGCTGCCGGTCGGGCACCGCTGGGACCGGCTTCCCGGCGTGACCCTCCTCGGCGACGCCGCCCACCTCGCGCCACCAGACGGGGAGGGCGCCAACAACGCGATGCTCGACGGCGCCGAACTCGCCCAGGCCATCGCCGCGCACCCCGGTGACGTCGAGACAGCCCTCGCCGAGTTCGAGCAGGCGATGTTCACGCGTAATGCCACGCCCACCGACGGCAGCGAGTTCTTCTTGCAGCTCTTCGGCGAAAACCCGCCCCAAGAGCTGGTCGACCTGTTCTGGGGAGCCGACCGCCCCAGCTGAGCGTGGTAACGTTCGTTCGAACGAACGAGAGACGGGAGCCGCTGATGACCGTCAGCCCCGAGACGACCGCCTTCGCCGGTCTGGCCGCGCAGTCCAGCGCGCTCGCCGACGGCGCGGTCACGTCCGCGCAGCTCACCGCCACCGCGCTGGAGCAGGCGAACGCGAGCCAGCCGGTGCTCAACGCGTTCCGCCGGATCCGCGACGAGGACGCGCTCGCCGAAGCCGCCGAGGCCGACCGCCGCCTCGCGGACGGCGAGCGCGCCCCGCTGCTCGGCGTGCCCGTCGCGATCAAGGACGACGTGGACCTGGCCGGCCAGCCCACCGCGTTCGGCTGTCCCGGGGACTTTCCCGTCGCCATCGCGGACGCGCCCGCGGTCGCCCGGCTCAAGCAGGCCGGCGCGGTGATCGTCGGCAAGACGAACACGCCTGAGCTGGGCCAATGGCCGTTCACCGAGGGGCAGGCGTTCGGCGCGACGCGCAACCCGTGGCAGCCCGAGCACACGCCCGGCGGCTCCTCCGGCGGATCGGCCGCCGCCGTCGCCGCGGGCATCGTGGCGGGCGCGCTCGGCTCCGACGGCGCGGGCTCGGTGCGCATCCCCGCCGCGTGGACCGGCCTCGTCGGGATCAAGCCCCAGCGCGGCCGCATCCCCACCGGCGGCGAGCTGTTCCACGGCCTGACGGTGCTCGGCCCGCTGGCCCGCACGGTCGGCGACGCCGCGCTGCTGCTCGACGTCACCGCGGGCACGGGCACCGCGTTCCAGACCGCCGCGAAGCGGGAGCCGGGGCGGCTGCGCATCGGCCTGTCCACCAGGATCCCTTTCACCGCGACGAAAACCCGGCTCGACCCCGTGGTCGAGGCCGCCGTGCGGGACACCGCCGAGAAGCTCGCCGCGCTGGGCCACGAGATCGTCGAGGTGGAGCCGGACTACGGACTGGTCGGCCTCACGTTCCTGCCGCGCTCGCTCACCGGGGTGCGCGACTGGACCCGTCGCGTCCCCGCCGTGGCCGCGCTCGACCCGCGCACCCGCAGCAACGCCCAGCAGGGCCGCCTGCTCGCCGGGCCGGCGCTGAAGCTCGCGCGCGCCTTCGAACCCGCGCTGCAACGCCGGATCGGCTCGGTCTTCGGCCGCGTCGACGTGCTGCTCACCCCGACCACCGCGACCCCGCCGCCCGCCGTCGGCACGTTCGACGGCCTCACCGGCTGGCGCACCGACCAGACGATGATCGCCGCGTGCCCCTACGCTTGGCCGTGGAACGTGCTGGGCTGGCCGGGGGTCAACGTCCCGGCCGGGCGGACCGCCGAAGGGCTGCCGCTCGGCGCGCAGCTGCTCGGCCCGTCCCACGCGGAAGAGCGGCTGATCTCCGTTGCCGCGCAACTGGAAGAGGTCGAACGATGGCAGGAGCGGCAGCCCGCGACGGTGTGGTGAGCACCCGCGACTCGATCCTGCGCGCGACGCTGAAAGTGGTCGGCGAGGTCGGTGTCGGCGGTCTGACCAACCGGCGGATCGTGGCCGCCGCGGGCGTCTCGCTCGGCACGCTGACCTACCACTTCCCCAGCCAGACCGAGTTGCTGCGCGAGGCCATGCTGCTGTTCGCCGAGGAGGAAACGGCGAAGCTCACGGCGATCGTCGACGCGCACCGTGCCGACGGCCTCGACCTCGAGCAGGGCGCCGCCGTGGTCGAGCAGGTCATCAAGCAGCTGCCCTTCGGCACCGACGAGCTGGCGCCGCACGAGTTGTACCTCCAGGCCGCGCGTGATCCCGCTCTGCGCGAAGCATCCTCGCGCTGCTTCGCCGCGTACGACGATCTGGCCATCGCGATCCTGCGCGCGCTCGGCGTCGCGGAGCCGGAGCGGCTGGCCGGGCACGTCGTCGCGCTGATCGCCGGGCTGCAGCTGCGCCGGTTCTCGACCGGCGTCGACGTCCCCGCCGCCGAGCCGCTGATGATGCTGCTGCGCGGCGCGCAGGTGTGAGGTGGCGCCGCCGGTCGTGAAGGGGACCGCCGCGTGGCGGTACTTCGGCGACTTCCGCGACCTGCTGCTCGCCGGCCAGGTGCTGGTGCTTCAGGTCGCGCACCCCGTGGTCGCGGCCGGCGTGCGCGACCATTCGGATTACACCGAGGACCCGTGGACCCGGCTGATGCGCACCGGCGCCTCGCTGTCGATCTACGTCTACGGCGGCGCGGACGGCGCCCGCGTCGAGGCCGACCGGCTGCGGAAGCTGCACCGGACGTTCACCGGCTTCGACGACGGCCACCGCTACAGCGCGCTCGACCCGGCCGCGTACGCCTGGGTGCACGCCACGCTGGTCAAGGTTCCCGTTGACGTACAACGGTTCTTCGGACGTCCACTGTCCACATCGGAGCTGGACGAGTACTACGCGCAGATGTGCTACATCGGCCGGACGCTCGGCGTCCGCGAGCGGGACCTGCCGCCGGACTGGCCCGCGTTCGAGCGGTACTACGCCGGGATGGTCGCGGGCTTCGAGCCGAACGACACCATCACCACCCTCCTGCACACCATCCGCACCGTCCGCAAACCGGCCCGATGGCTGCCGGACCGCTGGTGGCGGCCGTTGCAACGGCGTCAGGCACAGGCCCAGCTCTTCCTGCTGAGGGCGACGCTGCCACCGGAGTTCCGCGCCCGCCTCGGTCTACAGTGGACCGATACCGATCAACGGCGGTTCACGCGTTTCCGCCGGGTGGCAAGGATTCTGGGCACCCTGGTCCCGCCGCCGCTGCGCACCGCGCACATGCGCTGGATCGGGAAGCTGAACGTCTGGCTGCGCGCGCACCCGTGGGCCTACCGGTTCCTGCCCTGAGCCCGGGCGTAATGCGCCCGCGCCTTCGCCCGGTTCCCGCAGCGGGACATCGAGCACCACTGACGCGTCCGGCGTGGTGAAGCGTCGTGGAAACGCAGGCCGCAGTCGCCGGCCGCGCAGATCCGGACCAGCGCGTCCGAAGCAGCCAGGTCAACGGCGTCCGAAGCGATGGCGCCCAACGCCGTCGCCACCCAGTCCGACGGGGCGAGCGCCTCGCGGCGCAGGACACCGCCGTCGAGGCGCAGGCGCGCGGGAGGCGGTGACGCCGCGGCCTTGTTGACGATCAGCACGTCGGCCGCACGTGGTGGCGAAGTGAGCAGCCGGTTGACGGCCTCGCGCAAAGTCTTGGCAGCGGTCACATTTCCGCTGGTCACAGACTTGCGACCGACGACGAAACCCGCCAGCCCCAGCCATTCGGCGAGCGCCTCCGGCGACGTCAGCAGCTCCACCGGCTCGGCGAGGTGCCGCGAGCGGAGCGTGTTGACGAGGTCGAGGCACGGCCGCCCACCGTCGAAAACCCAGTCCATGCGGCTGATTCTAACCGTTGCCACCGGTTAGACTCGACGGCTACCGTCTAACCCCATGAGCCAGTTAGAATCAACCACCGCCCAGGTCGGCGACCTCCGGATGCACTACCTCCGCGGCGGCGACGGCCCGCCGGTTTTCCTGCTGCACGGCTGGCCGCAGACGTCGCACTGCTGGCACCGCGTCGCCGGGCCGCTCGCCGAGACGCACACGGTGATCGCGCCCGACCTGCGCGGTTACGGCCGCACCGACAAACCCGTTGGCGGCTATGACAAACGCACGATGGCCGCCGACGTCGCCGGGCTGGCGGCGCAGCTCGGCTTCGACCGCGTGGCCGTCGTCGGGCACGACCGCGGCGGGCGCGTCGGCCACCGGTGGGCGCTGGACCGTCCTGACCAGGTCGAACGGCTGGCGGTGCTGGACATCGCGCCGACGCGCGAGATGTGGCGCCGCCTCGACAGCGACATCGCGAACGGCTACTGGCACTGGCTCTTCCACCTCCAGCCCGATCTGCCGGAGCTGCTCGCGGGCCAGAACATCGCCGCGTACCTGGGGTACTTCTTCGAGCGCTGGACCTTCCAGCGCCAGGGGCTGGCCGCCGAGGACGTCGCCGAGTACGTCCGCGCCTTCTCCGCCCCGGGTGCCCTGCGCGCCGGCTTCGACGATTACCGCGCTTCCTTCCCGCACGACGCGGACCTCGACAACGCCGATTTCGCCGCCGGCCGCCGCGTCACCCAGCCGCTGCTCGCCCTGTGGGGGCAGAACGGCCTGCTCGGCAAGCTCCCGACGCTCGACCTCTGGCGCGAGTACGGCGAACAGGCGAACGGCACCGGATTGGCTGAGTGCGGCCATTTCCTGCCCGAAGAACAGCCCGATGCCGTGGTCGCCCACCTTCGCGAGTTCCTCGGCACCTAAGGGTCGTCTCCCCCGTGCTGGGGATGGATCTTCCCCCGCAGCCGTGACGATTCGGGACCCGCCCGACCGCTACTTTCGATCGTGATGGGGACCACAACGAGGGGGCGGCGCGCAGCGCTGCTGGGGCTGCTGTGCGCGCTCGGGATCGCGCTCGGCGGCGGCACCGCGCACGCCGACGGCGCGCCGGTCGGCAATGACATCCAGGTGGCGCAGACGCTCGGCGCGCGCGAGCTGACCGTGATCATCCGGCGGATCGACGTGACACCGGGGCCGCTGCACGTCGACGTCGCCACCCACGCCGGGACCACCCCGGGCACGATCCACCTGCAGGCCGCGGCCGCCGGCGTGGTCGTCTCGCGCGGCGACGTCACGCTCGGCGCGACGCCCGGCATCTACTCCGGGACGCTGCAGGTCGACCAGCCCGGGCCGTGGGAGCTGGGGCTGACCGACGCCGCCGGCGGGCCCACCGCGACGATCCCGTTTGTCATCCCGGCGCGCGTGGTGCCGCCCTGGGAGAAGGCCACGTACGGCGGCTTCGTCGCGGCGGGCGTCTTCCTGCTTCTCGCGCTCGGCGTTGCGCTTCGCTCGCGAAAGACCGCGTACGCGCTGGTGCCCGCGGGCGGGATGGTCGCGGCGCTGGCCGTCGCGGTCACCGGCGCGCTGCTGTCCGCCGGCACGCCCCCTCCGCCCGCGCCCGGCAGCCAGCTGGACCCGACCGTCGAGAACGTCACCGATCCGTACGCGCTGTCCCGGCTGCCGGTCACGGACTACTCGCGCCCGCCGGTCAACTTCACCGCGAAAACCCTTGCCACCAAAGGAACTTCGGCCGAGCTGGAACTGCGCTTCACCGACGGCTCCACCGGCCGCCCGGCCGACGACCTGGTGGTCCACGACGACGCGCTGGTGCACCTGATCGTCGTCTCTCCGTCGGGACGGCTGTGGCACCTGCACCCGGTGCGCGTCGCGCCCGGCGACTACCGGGTTCGGTTCGCGCCCCCGGAATCCGGGACGTACGCGGTGTCCGCGGAGCTTGAACGCCGCGGCGGCGGGGTGCAGCTGGCGCGGTCCACTGTGGACATCACCGGCGCGCCCGGCACCGCTGCCGCAGTGCCCGCGGGGCCGGGAAAACGAGTGGTCGACGGGGTTCCCGTGGACGTCACCACCACCGCCCTCACCACCGGCCTGCCGGTCACGATCACCGCGCACTTCCCCGAAGGCGACCTCCAGCCGTGGCTCGGGATGCTGGGCCACCTGATCGTCATCGGCCCGCTGCCCTCGGCCGACGGTGTCGGCGCGGCCGCCGCGACGGCGCCGACCTGGGCCCACGCGCACGCCATGCCGCCGTACGTCCCCGGGCTGACCGGGATCCCGGACGAGACCGTCGCCGCCTACGGGCCCGACGTGCCGTTCACCTACACGTTCACCACGCCCGGCCGGTACCGGCTGTGGCTGCAGGCCGAACGCGGCTGGTCCGTCGTCACCGTCCCGGTGGTGCTCGACGTGCCGGCCGCGGAAGGAGGGGGACAGTGACCGCCGAAGTTCCGCAGCACCGGCGTCGTCCGCTGGTGCTGATCGCCGTGGTCGTCATCGTGGTGGCCGTGCTGCTCGGCTGGCTGCTCTGGGGTGGCGGCGGCACGACCGGGCCGACGGTGCAGCGCTCGACGTCCGGCCCGTACACCGTGCAGCTGTCCACGGACTCGCCGCGCGTCGGCGGCAACACGTTCGCCTTCGACGTCACCGGGGCGGCGCCGGACGGCGTCACCGTGGAGCCGGTGATGCCGCAGATGGGCCACGCGATCACGCCGGTGCCCGCGACGGCCGACGGGCCGGGCCGCTTCCGCGCCGCCGACGTCGGCCTGCCGATGTCCGGGCAGTGGGAGATCACCGTCTCCCTGCGCGGGCCCGCGGGCGCCGCCCAAGTCGTTTTTCCCGTGTTGGTCAACCAATAAGGAGGGGACGGGATGGATCTCACCGCGTCGGGGGCCCGCGTGGCCGTCACGACCAGAAGGGCCCGCCCGGGGCTCGTGCCCGCGAGCACCGTGCTCGGGGGCTCGGTGATCTCGATGGTCGGGCTCACCTGGGACGTGCAGTGGCACAGCGACGTCGGCCCGGACACGTTTTTCACGCTGCCGCACCTGTTCCTGTACGCGGGCAGCGCGATCGTCGGACTGGCGAGCCTCGCCGTGGTGCTGCTGACGACGGCCGCCCAGCGCGCCGGGCGGCCGGTGGACCCGCGGATCGGCGGCCGCGCCGTCAACGTGTTCGGCCGGACCTTCGCCGCGCCGGCCGGGTATCTCGTGTCCGGCGTCGGCGCCGCGGCCTTCCTGCTCTACGGGCTGTGGGACCAGTGGTGGCACGGGCTGTACGGCTTCGACGCGGTGATCGACTCGCCGCCGCACATCGGGCTGCTGCTCTCCATCACGCTGTCGATCATCGGCACCACCATGGTGTTCGCCGCGGCGCGCGAGCACCGCTGGGGCCGGATCGGGGTGTTCGGCTCGCTGGCGGTGCTGATCGCGTTCAGCTCGATCACGGTGCTGGGCCTGCAGCAGGTCAACATCGAGCCGGTCTCGGCCACCTCGGCGGGAACGGCGATGCTCGCGGTGCTGCTGATCACCGCGGGCGCGGGCTTCCTGCGCCGCCCCGGCGGCGCGGTGGTCACGGCCGCGATCCTCGCCGTGGTCCAGGCCCTGTTCTGGTGGTTCTCGCCCTGGGCGGCGCGGGCGTACACGGATCTCGTCGGCCTGCCGGTGCGCGACTACGTGACCGGCGTGCCGGAGATGCCCGCGCTGATGCCGATGCTGCTGCTGCCGGTGGCCGTGGTGCTGGAAGTGCTGTTTGTCCTGTCGCGGCGGCAGAGCTGGCAGCCGGGCCGGGTTTCGGTGGTGGCCGGCGGGGTCGGCGGGCTGCTGATCGGGCTGAGCATGCCGTTGCAGGACGTCTGGATCTACTCGCTCCGGGTCGTCGACCTGCCGACCGTGCTGGCCACGGGTGCGGTGGCCGGCGCGCTGGGACTGCTCGGCGGGTTCGCCGGGTGGCGGTTCGGCGGGATGCTGCGGCTGCTGGCCCCCGCCTCGGGCAACTCGGGTGACTCGGGGAAGGGGAACGCCGATGCGTAAGACCTTGCTGGCGTTGTGCGCCGCGGTGGGACTGCTGTTCATCTCCGCCGCGCCCGCGAACGCGTACGAACCGGTCAACATCGTCCACACGGAGCGGGTGCAGGCCGGGCCGTACGGGCTGACCATCGGCTTCTCGACCTGGCCGGTGCGCGCGATGCAGTCGCTGGACTTCACCTTCATCCCGGACGGCGGCATCGGCACCAAAACCGGCACGCTGTCGATGTTCAACCCGGAGACGAACCACTTCACCCGGCCCCAGCCGCTGGCCCGGCACCCGCGCAAGCGCGACGTCTGGGGCCTGGACATCCGGTCGCTGCCGGCCGAGGGCGCGTGGACGTTCCGGTTCGCCGTCGACGGGCCGCAGGGCCCGGGCACCGGGGACCTGAAGAACCTGACCGTGCTGCCGCAGCCGGGCCCGCCCATGGGACTGAGCTGGGCGATCAGCACCCTACCGCTGATCGTGCTGGTGGTGCTGGTGGCCCTGGCCTGGCGACGCACCCGGTCGCGCCTGCGCGGTGGCGGGATCCCGGCTACCGCCTGACCCCGCCAGCCGTGAAGGCCTCCTGACCCGCGTCCGACGCGGTGAAGGGGGCCTTCACCGCGTCGGACCCGAGGCTCGGCCACTGAGGGTCACCCGGACTCACCCCATCGGGTGACACTTGGTGAATCTCCCACGGCCTGGCCGAATTCAGGTATCGGCCGGCAGGTCGAACTGCCCGGCCTTCACCGCCACCAGGAACGCCGCCCACTCGCCGGCGTCGAAAACCAGCACCGGGCTCTGCTCGAGCTTGGTGTCACGGACGCCGACCAGCCCGTCCCGGCCCAGGTTGACCTCCACGCAGTTGCCGCCGTTGGGCTCGCTGGCGAACGACTTCCCCCAGGCGGCGTCCTCGAACAGCGACTTGACGGTGTTCGGGTCGTAATCCGGGGCCGACGGATAATCCGCCATGGGTCGTACCTCCGAGTCCTCGGCCACGGCGTGCGGTCGCGTCGCACGTCCCCGGCTTCTTTCTGTCACTACGGAGCAAACCGCAGGGCCAAGCGGGTGATCAACTCGGCCCGATCTCGACATGAAGATTATTCCAGGAGTAGGATTAATCGTACCGATCGGGGCGGTGATGGTGGGTGAATGGCTTGCTGCATTCAGCTCAACCCGCTCGACCACCCCGGCCACTCGCGGACCTCGGGAGAGGGAAAGCGTGCTCATCCAAGACGGCATGACGGCGAAACTGCTGGTGACCGGCAGGCTCGCGCCCGGGACCACGGGCGAGGCCCGCCGCGTCGCGCATGTCTTCGAGGTGGACGCCGGCAGTTCCGGCGACCGGGTGCTCGCCCGGTGCGGGGAGAAGCTTCCCCGTGCCGACGTGGAGTGGGTGGTGCCGGGCACGGGCATGCCGTGCGAGCGCTGCCTCGGTCTGACCGGAGCTGACCAGCCCCGGTACCCGCTGCTACCCGAACTGGGGGTGTGATCCCATGGCCGTCCGGCTCACCACGCTCTTTCGCCGTGAGGACGAACACACTCGCGTCCGGCGTGGGATCGGTCACGAACTGCGCAGCCGCTTCGGTCGCAGCCTGATCCAGGCGCCGCTGCGCACGCCCATGCGATGGGACACCGACGTCGATCTCCCCACGCCGCGCCAGCCGGACCTGGTCCGCGCGACGCGACCGCTCGAAGCGAGGGTCGACCTGACCCCGCTGCTGCACGGCCTGGGCTCGTCCCGGGTCTGACGCTCCACCGCTCCCACCACACACCGCGCCCCGGGCCAGTTTCCCGGGGCGCGCCTGTGTTTTACGGCTTGCGCCCCATCGCGCCGAGGCCGCCGCTGAACGACGGGTCCTCCGCGATCCGGTTGATCAGCCTCGACGCCGCCTCGTCCGGGTGCCACTCCGGAACCCAGGTGACGCCGGGCTTGACCAGCTCGAGCCCGTCGAAGAACTCGGTGAACTCCTCGCGGGTGCGGTGGTGGAACGGCGTGCTGGACTGCTTGTACTGCTCCCGGATCGCTTCCCGGCTGTCCTCGTCGGGCGACTTGACGCCGTCGAGCGTCAGGTGTGAAGCGAAGAAGTACGAGCCCGACGGCACCAGCGACAGGTACTTGCGCACGATCCCGAGCGCGTCCTCGTCCGGCCCGACGAAGTACAGGACGCCGCACATGATCAGCCCGATCGGCCGTTTCGGGTCGAGCACGCCGGTGTCGAGCGCCCGCGGCCAGATCTCGCCCGGCTGACGCAGGTCGCCGTGGATCACCGCGTGCCGGTCGGCGACGCCCTCGCGCTCCAGCAGGATCTGCGAGTGCGCGACGGCGACGGGCTCGTTGTCGACGTACACGCAGCGCGCGTCGGGGTTCACCGACACGGCGATCTCGTGCACGTTGCCGACGGTCGGCACCCCCGACCCGAGGTCGAGGAACTGGTCGATGCCCTGGCGCGCCATGTATTCCACGCCGCGGCCGAGGAACTGGCGGCCGAGCTGCGCGATGCTCTTGATCGTCGGGAACGTCTTGACGGCCCGCTCGCCGAACTCGCGGTCGATCGCCCAGTTCGCCGTGCCGCCGAGGAACCAGTCGTAGATCCGCGCCGCGTTGGGCCGTTCGAGGTCGACACCCTCCGGGGCCTGTGGATCGGCGGGGTCCGGTACCTGCGTCATCAGCTGTTCTCCCTTTCACCCGGGGCGCGTGTGGGGTCCAGTCTGCCGACCGGTCCACGGATGGGTGACATCCGGGGCGCGAAAAAGCGTGCCGGAGGTCACTCCGCCGTCCACTACCTTGCCGGGAATGCGCTTCCTCTTCACCTTCGCCGGCGGCCGTGGGCACTTCGACCCGATGGCGCCCGTCGCGCGGGCCGCGGCCGAAGCCGGGCACACGGTGGCCGTCGCGGGCGCGGGCCGGGAGGTCCCGTCGATCGAGCGGGCCGGGTTCACCGCGATCGCCACGAGCCCCGCCCCGGACGTGGACCCGGCCAAGCCGGTCCGGGTGCCGATGCCGCCCGTCGACCCGGCGCGCGACGACTGGGAGCTGAAGGAGCTGTTCGCCCGGCGGGGCGGCCGAGAGCGCGCGGCCGCGCTGCTGGCGATCGCCCGCGAGTGGCGGCCGGACGTCGTGGTGCGGGACGAGGTGGACTTCGGCGCCGCCATCGCGGCCGAACGGCTCGGCCTCCCCTGCGCCACGGCGCTCGTGCTCGCCGCCGGCACCTTCCTGCGCCGTGAGGTCGTCGCCGAGCCGCTGCACGAGCTGCGCGCCGAGCACGGCCTGCCACCGGACCCGGCGCTGCAGATACTCGACGGCGACCTCGTGCTTTCGTCCTTCCCACCGGGTTTTCGCGACCCTGCGGGAGCTTTCCTCATCGAGTCCGGCGACCTGTTCGAACGCGGCATCGCCGGGCTGGCACAGCTGGACGCGAGGGTGACCGTGACCGTCGGCGCCCAGATCGACCCGGGTCTCTTCGGTCCGCAACCGAGCCACGTGCGCGTGAAACGCTTTTGTGCCCCAAGCGGAACTGCTGCCGGACACCGACCTGGTCGTCTCGCACGGGCTCCCGTCACTGCTGTTCCCCATGGGCGCGGACCAGCCCGCGCGACGCCGTCCTCGAACTTCAAACGGAGATCAACGCGATGCCCGGGCCGGAAGCGGCCGTGCCGATGCTCGAACGGCTCGTCACTGCATCTGCGCCCGGTAGCCCTCGGCCAGCTCCTTGAGGAACTGCCGGGTCTCCTGCCGCTCCAGCGCGGCGCCGCGGAGGCGGTCCCAGGAGTCGACGAAGATGTTGAAGTCCTTGACATCGTCGAGGTACAGGCCGCCGGCCGAGTGCTCGATGTAGACGAAATCCCTGGTGCGGTCCGGGAAGCGCATGATCGTGAAGTCGTTGGGCACGGCCGCTAGCCGGGCGCCGAAGGGCAGCACGTGGACGTACACGCGCGGGTGCCGGTCGAGGGCGAGCAGGTGCTCCACCTGGTCCAGCATCACCGCGGGCGCGAACCCGCCGGGGGCCCGCCGCAGCGCGCCCTCGCTGATGATGAACCGGTAGTACGGCGGCTGCTGCTGCTCGAACACGGCCTTGCGGTCGAGCCGGTTGCGCACCAGCGCCGTGACGTCCGTGGCGCCCGCCTCGGTGAACTGCTTGAGCATGTAGTGCTCGGACTGCAGCGGTCCCGGCACGCGCTCGCCGTGCCAGGTCAGGATCTCCGCGGCGGCGGGCTCCAGGTCCGTGAAGGTGCGGAACCAGTGCGGCACCACGGACCGGTAGCCCGACCAGTGGCCGCGCTGCCCGGCGGCGGCCCGCGCCAGGTTCATCAGGGTGTCGGCTTCTTCGCCGTTGATCCCGAACGCGTTCAACATGGAGCGCACATCCCCGAGCTTGACTCCGACGGCACCGGACTCGATCTTGTTGACCTTGCCCTGGGTGCAGCCGAGAACCTCGGCGACTTGCTGCTGTGTCATCCGCGCGGCGTTGCGGGCATGCCGGAGCTCGTTGCCGAGCTGCTTCCGGCGCGAGGTGACGGTGCTCGCCATCAGCCTTGCTCTCCCGGACCACTAATTCGCCGGCAGCTGCCCTGAAGCCCTGCCGGAGCGCGAACGTTCGAACCACCCAGGTTAGTGCTTGACCCAACGGGGTTCGATGATGACACTGCGCAGCGTTCCAGGAAATGACGCGAAACGCCAGTCACCCCGGTTGTCAGTTGTTGTCACTCGGCCGGACCAGCGGATAACCGGCATTCCGGACCCGGCCGTTGCTCCGAATAGGGCATAGTCGACCGCATGATCGATCGCTCCCCCGCCGCGGCCGGCGTCGAACGCCTGGGCGATGGCGCCTTCGGCTACGTGCAGCCCGACGGCTCGTGGTTCATCAACAACTGCGGCTTCCTCGACGCGGGCGGCCACACCGTCCTGATCGACACCTGCTCCACGGAACGGCGCACCCGCGCGCTGCTGGAGACCGTCGCGGCCGCGACCGGTCCGGTCACGACGCTGGTCAACACCCACCACCACGGCGACCACACCAACGGCAACTACCTCGTCGAGGGCGCCACGATCGTCGGCCAGCGCAAGACGCGCGAGGTGATGCTCGCCGAGGGCATCCAGCACTACGAGGGCATCTTCCCCGGCAACGACTGGGGCCACCTGGAGCTGCGCGCGCCGGAGGTCGTCTTCGAGGACCGGCTGACCGTGTACGCCGGCGAGACCCGCGTCGAGCTGATCCACCCCGGCCACGCCGCGCACACCACCAACGACGTGCTCGCCTGGCTGCCCGAGCAGCGCGTGCTCTATTCCGGCGACCTGGTGTTCAACGGCGGCAGCCCGTTCGCGCTGATGGGCTCGGTCGCGGGCTGGCGCGCCGCGCTGGACGTGATCCGCGAGCTGGAGCCGGCCGTGATCCTGCCCGGGCACGGCCCGGCGTGCGGGCCGGAGGTGGTGGACACCGTCGACGCGTACCTGGGTTTCGTGCAGGACACGGCATCGCGGGGCAAGGCGGCCGGGCGCTCGCCGTTGGAGCTGGCGAAGGAGACGGACCTCGGCGCGTTCGCGGAGATGTCCGAGCAGGAGCGGCTGGCCGGCAACCTCCACCGCGCGTACGCCGAGCTGGACGGCGCCGAGTGGGGCGCGCCGATCGACCTGGTCGCGGCCATCACCGACATGATCGCCTACAACGGGGCGCCGATCCGCTGCTTCTCCTGAAGCGGCCCAGTTCATTCCCGCCCGCCCCGTGAGTGTTCTCTCGGGCGTCACGGGCGGGCGCGCGGACTAGTGTCGGACTCCGGCAGAGACTTCGGAAAGGGTTCGGATGAGCAAGAAGGCGAGCATCGGGGTCACCGGCCTTGCGGTCATGGGCCGCAACCTGGCCAGGAACCTCGCCCGGCACGGGCACACCGTCGCCCTGCACAACCGCTCGGAGGAGCGCACCCGTTCGCTCGTCGAGCAGTTCGGCGACGAGGGCGACTTCATCCCGGCGTACTCCGCGCAGGAGTTCGTCGACGCGCTCGAACGGCCGCGGCAGATCGTGATCATGGTCAAGGCGGGCGGGCCCACCGACGCCGTCATCGAGGAGTTCGCGCCGCTGCTGGAGCCGGGCGACGTGATCGTCGACGCCGGCAACGCGCACTTCGCCGACACCCGCCGTCGTGAAAAGGCGCTGCGCGAACGCGGGCTGCACTTCGTCGGCACCGGCGTCTCGGGCGGCGAAGAGGGCGCGCTCAACGGCCCGAGCATCATGCCCGGCGGCTCCAAGGAGTCCTACGAGTCGCTCGGCCCGCTGTTCGAGGACATCTCGGCGAAGGTCGACGGCGAACCCTGCTGCACCCACATCGGCGCCGACGGCGCGGGCCACTTCGTGAAGATGGTGCACAACGGCATCGAGTACGCCGACATGCAGCTGATCGCCGAGTCGTTCGACCTGCTGCGCGGCGCGGCGGGTTACGCGCCGGCCGAGATCGCCGACGTGTTCCGGACCTGGAACACCGGCCGGCTCGACTCGTATCTGATCGAGATCACCGCCGACGTGCTCAAGCACGTGGACGCCGCCACCGGCAAGCCGTTCGTCGACGTCGTCGAGGACGCCGCCGAGCAGAAGGGCACCGGCCGCTGGACCGTCCAGATCGGACTCGACCTCGGCGTGCCGATCAGCGGGATCGCCGAAGCCGTGTTCGCCCGCTCGCTCTCGGGCTCGAAGCCGCTGCGCTCGGCGGCCCAGGGTCTCGGCGGGCCTTCGCGCGCGCCGCTCACCGGTGCCGCGCTGGAGACCTTCGCGGACGACGTCGAGCAGGCGCTGTACGCGTCCAAGGTCGTCGCGTACGCCCAGGGCTTCAACCAGATCCAGGCCGGCGCGAGCGAGTACGGCTGGGACATCGACCTCGGCCGCGTCGCCTCCATCTGGCGTGGCGGCTGCATCATCCGGGCGAAGTTCCTCAACGACATCACCGCGGCCTACGCCGACGAGCCGGGCCTGCCGACCCTGCTCACCTCCGGCGGCTTCCGCAAGGCCGTCGAGGACGCGCAGGACTCCTGGCGCTCGGTCGTCTCCACCGCCGTCAAGCTCGGCATCCCGACGCCGGGCTTCTCGACCGCGCTGGCCTACTACGACGGCCTGCGCGCCGACCGCCTGCCGGCCGCGCTCGTCCAGGGACAGCGCGACTACTTCGGTGCGCACACCTACCGCCGCGTGGACCGCGAAGGCTCGTTCCACACGGCCTGGGCCACCGAGGACCGGACCGAATCCCCGTCCTGACCCGCCTCGTGTGTGGCTATGCCGGTTCCAACCGGCATAGCCACTCACGGGTGTTCACTGCGCCCGCGCGGCCAGGATCTCCGCGAGCGCTTCCTTGATCTTCTGCTCGGCCGGCTCCTTTTTGATGCCCAGTCCGGAAAGCACCTCGTAGCCCGCGCCTTCGCCCTGTTCCAGCAGGGCCAGCAGGAGGTGCTCGGTGCCGATGTAGTTGTGCCCCAGTCGAAGGCCCTCCCGCAGGGTCAGCTCCAACGTCTTCTTCGCCGCCGCGGTGAACGGCATCGGGTCCGGCACGTCGTCCACCGGCTCGGGCAGCCGGGCCTCGGCCGCCTCGCGGACGGCGTCGAGCGAGACGCCCTGGAACACCATCACCCCCGCCGCCAGCGCGGCCGGCTCGGAAAGCAGGCCCAGCACCAGGTGCGTGGTGTCGATGCCCGGGCTCTTGCCCTTGATCGCCGCCTGCTGCGCCTCGACGATCACGTGCCGGGCGCGGTCGGTGTAGCGGCCGTAGAGCCGTTGGATCAGCCCCCCTGGATCGCCGCCGGGGTCGACCTTCGGCACGAACCGCTTCTGCACCGCCTGCTTGGAAACACCCATGCTGCCCCCGATTTCGGTCCAGGACGCGCCGGACCGGCGGGCCTGGTCGACGAAGTGGCCGATGAGGTGATCGGCGAGCTCACCGAGGTGCTCGCCGAGGTAAACGGCGTCGGACAGCTGCCCGAGCGCGTCGTGGTCCTGGTTGGACTTGATGGCGTTGATCAGGTCGTCGAGTTTCACTGGATAGCTCATGTCGTCAACTTTAGGTTGACGATCTGTTGTCGTCAACCACGGGTTGACGTTCACTCATCTCGGCGAACCGCCGCGATATATATCGCTAAACGATATATGGTGGCGGCATGTCCCCTCGCACCATGACCGAGCAGGCCTTTTACATCCTGACCGCGCTCATCGACGAGCCGAGACATGGTTACGGCATCGTCGGCGAGGTCGCCGCCCTCACCGAAAACCGGCTCGAACTGCGGGTCGGCACCCTCTACGGCGTCCTGGACCGCCTGGCCGCCGAGGGCCTCGTCGAACCGGACCGCGAGGAGGTGGCCAACGGCCGCCTGCGCCGCTACTACCGCCTCAGCCAGGACGGGCGGCTCGCCCTGACCCGCGAGGCCCAGCGCCAAGCCGCCAACGCCCGCATCGCGCACCACCGGCTGGGCCTGACCGGGGAGGGCTGACCATGACCACCGCGCTGGAAACCCGCTACCGCCGCCTGCTGCGCGTGCTCCCGGCCTACTACCGGAACCGCTGGGAGGACGACATGGTCGCCACCTTCCTCGAAACGACCGACCGGACCAGCGAAGACCCGGAGTTCGACCACGAATACGGCCGACCCGGCCTCGCCGAGGCCACAAGCGTCCTGTCGCTCGCCGTCCGCCTCCGCATCGGCGAGGGCACCGAGGGCCGCCCTCGCCGCTACGTCATCGCCAGCGACGTCGTACGCCGGTTCGCGCTGGTGAGCGCCACTTTTCAAGCCTCACTGGCCCTGATCCAGGGCATCCTCCGGCTGACCTGGCCGCCGGACCTCGTGCGCACCCCGCCCACGCTCACCCTGATCACCGCGCTGCTGTGGCTCCCGGCGTTCCTCGCCCTGATGGCCGGAAGCCGGACCTGGGCCACCACGTTCTCCGCCCTCGCGACGGTGGGCACCGTGGTGCGGCTCTTCGACTTTCCCACGCTGACCCTGGTGGGCACTCTCGTTCTTCAGCTCACGACAATCGCTGCTGTGGCGGCGATCTCCCACCCGAACACGGTCCACATCGGACGGTGGCTGCCCGGTCTCGCCGGCGCCGCGATCCTCGTGTTCACGATCCAGTGGGCGTTCATCCTGCCGACCGCGGGCATCGCCGGGATCCTCACGGTGCTCGCCGCGCCGGCGCTGGCGTCCCGAAACTGCGTCCGACCTGGTTCACCACGGCCGCGATCACCCTGGTGGCCTGCCTGCTTTCCCTTTCGTCGCTGGTCGATTCGCAGGTGGGTTTCTACCTGGGCTGACCCGCACTCACCCGACCTTGGGGATGAAACGGAGTCCGGTGTGGATGCCGCGGGGCCGCCCGGGCGCGGCGGGGAGGTCGGCCAGTAGCCTGATGCGGCCGTAGAAACCGTTGGTGTCCCGGGGGTCCATGCCGTCGGGCAGGAACAGCCCGGGCGCGACGGCGGTGTAGGTGGCCGTCGACGAACTGGGCACTCCGTACTCCGCCAGGATGGGGTCCAGGTCGGGGTCGGCGGTGTAGGGCGGGATGGTCGTCCGCACGAGCAGGTCGCCGTCGTGGACGCTGGTGCGCATGGACCGGTGGAAGGCGGCGTACTCGCCGGCCATTTCCGGGCCGGCCGAGGCCGGGGCCGGGGTGAACGGTGGTGTGGCCGGCCGTGCGGTGAGGTGCTCGATCACGCTGGTGTGCAGCGTGTCGTTGAGCAAACTGTTGGGGCCGCTGACAAAGGTGACGATGACGGCGTCGTGCTCCGGGACGATGCAGAAGCTCGACGTGCCTCCCGGAGACCCGCCGCCGTGCCAGGCCGCGGTCGTTCCGGCGATGGGGTCCAGCCACCAGCCGAGCCCCATCGGCGGTGTCTGCGGCAGTCCGAGGTCGACGCTCTCGGTCCGCATCCGGACCACCAGCTCTTCCGACAGCACCCGCCGGCCGTCGGGGGCCAGGCCACCGGCCAGGTGCATCCGGCCGAACGCGATCATGTCGGCGACGGTCACGATCGGCGTCCCGCCGGCACCGGCGGCGGACTCCGGCAGGCTGAACAGCGTCGTCGCCCGCAGTTTTCCGGGCTCGTCGGAGGAGAACGCGCCGATCGCGGTGGGGCGCAGGAATGCCTGGGTCTGCACCGCGGTGGCATCGGCCATGCCGCACACGTCGAAGAGCTCGGCCTGGATCGCCCGCTCGTACGGCAATCCCGTGCAGGTCTCGATGATCCGCGCGGCGAGGACGAACCCGGGGTTTGAGTAGTGCACGCCGGCACCGGGCTCGAAGACACAGCCGAAGCCGGCCAGCTCCTGGACGTACGAGCGGGTCGCGTCCCGTCCCCGCACCGCCGAGGGCATCAGCTCGTCGGCGTCGATGCCGTTGGTGTGGTTGACCAGCATCCGCACGGTGATGGCCTCGGCCGCATCCGCGTCGGCGAGGGTGAACTCGGGGAGGTAACGGCGAGCGGGCGCGTCCAGGTCGACCAGGCCGGCGTCCACCAGGCGCAGCAGCAGCGTTGTGGTCAGCACCTTGGTGACCGAGCCGAGCAGCCAGCCGGTGTCCGTCGAGAACTCCTGCCCCGTGTTGAGGTTCGCGCAACCGTGCGCCAGGGAGAACTGGTCGCCGCCCACCGCGACACCGATCACCGCCCCGGCGACACCGCCCGCCGGCGACTGGCCGTCGAGGATGCCGGCGATCCGGTCGCGCAGGGAATGCAGAGCTGTCATGGGTTTCCGTTCCGAATCAGGAGGGGCCGCAGGAGGCGACCGCTTGGAGTTCGACCTTCAGGCTGGGAAAGGCGAGAGTGACCCCCAGCGCGTAGCGGGCCGGGTGGTGGCGGGCGAAGAACACCGCGTAGACGCTGTTGAATCCTTCGAGATCGGCCACGATGTCGGCCAGGTAGACGCGCACGACCCCGACCCGGTCCAGCGATGAGCCCGCGCTTCGCAGGACGGTGTCCAGGTTCGTCAGGGCGATCCGCGCCTGCTCCTCGATCGTCTCGCCGGCCACCTCGCCGGTGGACGGGTCGATCGGCAGGACGCCGGCGGTGTGCACGGTCCCGCCGATGCGGGCGGCGGCCGAAAGAGGCAGGTTCCCGTAGTCCAACGCGTTTCCGACGCGGATCAGGTCAGCGCTCATCGCCGTCCTTCCGACGGTTACGAAATCGCCGGGGGCTGAACGGGCGCAGGACGCCGGGGGCCTGGCCCGTGAGGATCAGCTCGGCGAGCGTCTCACCGGCGGCCGGCGCGAGGGTGATGCCGAGCATCGCGTGCCCGGTGGACACGTAGACGTTGGCGTAGCGGCCCGATCCGCCGATCACGGGGAGACCGTCGTAGGTGAGTGGGCGCATCCCGGCCCAGACGTCCTCGATCGGCCCGCCGGCCCAGTCGCCCAGGTAGGTCCGCGCCTGTTCGGCGATCGATCCGACCCGGCCCTGGCGGATCCGTTCGTTCAGACCGCTGAGCTCCATGGTCCCGGCGATGCGGGTACGGCCGTCCTGGAACGAGCTGGCCCCGACCTTCGCCTCGCCGAAGTACAGGGGGTGGGACGGCGGGGACGGCGTCCGCACCGTGAAGCTGTATCCCTTGGCCCCTTGGACCGGCACGTCCACTCCCAGCTTGCGGGCCAGCGGCCTCGTCCACGCCCCGGCGGCGAGCAGGACCCGGTCGGCTTCGATGCGTTCCCCGTGGGAGATCGCGGCGACGACCCGGTCGCCGCGGGTCTCGAAACCCGTGACTTCCAGGCGCTCACGGATGACCGCGCCGCCTTCGCGCAGCCGGTCGGCCAGGCCGCGGGTGAGCGTCTGCGGGTCCACGTGCCGTTCGTCGGTGAGCAGGAAGCCGGCCGACACGCGCGGAGAGAGAGCCGGCTCGAGCTGCCGCAAGGCGGACGAGTCGAGCGGGACGTGGGGAACCGCGTAGCCGAACTTCGCCATTTCGCGCAGCGACGCGAGTTCGTGCGCCGCGCCCCGTTCGCTCAGGAAGGCGAACAGCAAGCCCTTCTGCCACATGTCGAACTCCACCCCGTCTTCGCGGAGTTCGTCGAACAGCGGCATCGTCCTGCGGTTGAGCTCCGCCATCGCCGCGAGCCCTGCCCCGTGGTCGCGGGGGTTGCAGTACCGCCAGAAGCGCCACAGCCACAGCGCCAGGGCCGGGTCGGGCCGGGGCGGGATGAACAACGGCGAGCTCCGCTTGGCGATGTTGCGCAGCGCGTACCGCCGGATCCACGGCGCCGGGATGGGCGCGGACAGCATCGGCGTGACCCAGCCGGCGTTGCCCCGCGAGGCAGCGTCGCCGACGTGGCCGCGTTCCAGCACAACGACCTCGGCACCCGCGCGCTGCAGGAAGTAGCCCGTCGCGAGGCCGATGGCGCCACCGCCGACGATGACGACCCGCTCGCCTTCAGCCATGCCAGGCGCCGGATGTCATGACCTCCCGGAGGACTCGCAACACGTTGCCGCCCAGGATCTTCCGGATGTCGGACTCGGCGAATCCGCGCCGAACCAGTGCTTCGGTGATCTTCGGCAGATCCGACGGACGGGCGACCTCGGCGTGCGCGGTGGTGGCCTCGAAACCGGGCGGGAGGATCAACCCGCCGAAGACCTGCTGGTAGTAGTCGTCGATGAAGTCGGGGCCGAGCCCGACGTGGTCGATGCCCGCCAGCTCGACGATCCGCTCGATGTGGTCGACGACGCGGTCGGCCGTGGGGTGCCGGGGGTCGATGAAGAACGGGATCGCCGCGGCCACCCCGATGACGCCGCCGAGCCGCGCGATCTGCTTGATGTGGTCGTCGTGGAGGTTGCGGTGGATGTCGGTGATGCCGAGGCAGGCCGAGTGGGTCGCGAGAAACGGCCTGGTGGCGAGTTCGAGCACGTCCTCGACCCCGCCGAGGCCGAGGTGGCTGATGTCGAAGACGATGCCGAGGGCCTCCATCTCACGCAGGGCCTCGATGCCTTGCGGGGTGAGGCGGCCGCGTGAAGTCGAGTCGAGGCCACTGCCGTCGGCGAGGAACGTGCGGCCGAAGTGGGCCATGGACACGACCCGCACGCCCACCCGGTGAAAAGTGCGGACGAGCGCGACGTCCTGGCCGACCCCGTGCGCTCCCTCGAGCGCGATGACCAGCGCGATCTTGCCGGCGGAGACCGCCGCGTCGATCTCGGCGCCGGTCAGGCACACCGCCACGTCGTCACTGTGCTCGGCGGCGAGACGGTGGATGCGCTCGACGAGCAACAGGGTCCGCCGCAGGCCGCCCTCGGACTGGAAGGCCTGTTCGAGGCAGATCGGCAGGATCTGGACGTCAACGCCCCCGGCCCGCAGTTCGGGGAGCCAGAAGTCCCTGAAGTGACCGGGCTGGTCCCGCTGGTCGAAGTGGTCGACCAGCAGGATGAGGTCGTTGTGGCAGTCCACGACCACGGCGTCCTGGTGCAGAGTCATACCGGCGAGTGTATTGACGACCACGCCCGTTCGGATGCGCAAACTGTTGCGCCGCAAATGATCCCTATTCGACACCTGTCGCATCGGTGTCGCCGAGGAGTCTCGCCGCCTTGATGCCGAGATGCAGCACCAGACGGCGTTCCCCGTCGCTCAGGTCGAAGCCGGTGAGCTCTTCGATGCGACGGAGCCGGTGGTAGATCGTCGCGCGGTGCACACCGAGGCGATCGGCGACCGCGCGGGAGTCACCCGCGCTGTCGAGGAAGGTCTCCGCGGTGACGAGGAGCGCGGGATCGGCGTCGACGAGCGCGGTGATCGCCTGTGCCACCCCCATGCTGCGGAGTTGCTCGCGCGGCTGGGCGGCCAGCAGGGCGTAGATCCCCAGCGCGTCGTGGCGGGCGACGGGCCGGAACGCGGGGATGACGTCGGCGACCCGGATCGCGTCGAGGGCCTGCTGGTACGAGGTCGCGGCGTCGGCCAGCCGCGCGGCCGGACGGCCGACCCCGGCGACCACTGCCCGCCAGCGTTCGGCGCGCCCCAGCCGTTGCACCGCCGACGAGCACAGGTCCTCCGCGAGCCGGGGAACTCGATCCATCGCGCGCTGGGTCACCACGAGCAGTCCGTGGACCGGGCGGATCAGGACCATGCTCTCGCGGACCGGCACGGCGGTGGCTGCCGCACGCAGAGCCGCCCCTAGCGCCAGGCGGTCACCCTCGTCGATCTCCCGACCGGCCACCGGCAATGGCGCGACGACGATGGCGACGACACCACCGCGCGCCGGGAAGAGGCCGGATTCGACGAGCCCGTCGGCAGCGAGGGTGCGGGCCACGTGGTCGTCCGACGTCAGGTCCCGGAGGAACTCCCCGACGCGGGCGTCGTGCAGCTCGCCGAGAACCCGCTCGCGGAACAGCACCTCGGCAGCTTCGTCGGCCGCGACCACGGCGAGCGCCAGCCCGGCGTCGTCCACCGGCTCGTCCGCATCGATGAGCCACAGGTAGCCGAACTGAACGCCCTGGAACCGGATCGGGACCGCGACCCGCGGCAGCAGGTCGAGCTCCGTGGAAGCGGGAAGGCGCACCGGGCCGTCCGCGCGGGGGAGCCGGAAACGCTGCAACCACGCGACAGCCTCCGGCGGGGCCTCGCGGGTCAGCACCACCCGCGCTCGCATATCGTCGATCAGACCGGCCTGCGTGCTGTAGGCGAGCAGGCGGAAGTGGACGTCGTCGACCGCGACCGCCCGCCCCAACTGCCGGGCCAGCGTGTCCACCACCCGCTGCAGGTCTTCGCTCACGCAGGTGAATGTAACCCGGCCACCGTCACTGCGATCCGGGCAGACAGGACGGGCAGGCCGGCAACCGCGCACCATGGTGAAGAGCTCGTTTGAACCGGCTCTCCTCCTCGATCGGGCCGGGAAGCTCCGCGGTCAGCAACGGCCGCTCCGGAAGCGCGTCGAGATCAACCCGTTCGCCGCCTTTGATGACCGCGTGGATGCTCTGGTAGTTCTCGGCGCCCGACAACGGGTCCCGGTCGAGCACCACCAGGTCGGCGACCTTGCCGGCCTCGAGCGTGCCGAAATCGTCGTCGACGTGATAGGCCTCGGCGATGTTGCGCGTCGCCGCACGAAGCAGGTCGATCGGCGGCATGCCCTTTTCCTCCATTGCCCGCAGCCAGGTGAAATGACCTGTCGCCAGCCGTCCGAGGGCTTCGCCTTCGGGCAGCCCGTTCCAGGTGTTCTTGACCATCGGCTCCCGCATGACCTCCGGCGCGAAGATCCCACCGTCGTTGGCCATCAGGATCGTGGCGCCGGATTCGACGAGGTTGCGGCAATTGGCGTCGGCGGCCTTCCACATCGTCCATTCGGTGTCCGAGATCGACTCCTTCAGGATCGAGAGCCCCTTGTCGGTCAACGGGAAGAGGACGGCGCCACAGCCTCGCTCCACGAACTCCTCGAGCGTCGCCTTCGGGATTTCGGTGGGCCCCGTCACGTTGCAGTGCTGGATGAGGTCACAGCCCGCCTCGAGCGAGAGCCGGAGGCCCTCGACCGACGAGGTGTGCGATTGCGCGGTCAGCCCGGCCCGATGGGCTTCTTCGACGATCACCCGCTGGGTGCGCTCCGAGAACTGGAGGAACGCCCCGGCCGAGGTCGCGCCGTGCTCGTTCGACGCGAACTTGACGAAATCGATGCCGCGCCCGATGTGCTCCCGAACCTCCTCGCCGACCATCTCGGGCGTCAGCCACATCAGGTGCCGCCCGGTGTTCTCCACCCACATCGCGTTGACCCGGTCGACGAAGTAGGAGCTGCCGATCCCGTTGATCCTCGCGTCGAAATCACCGGAGAACGGCCCGTCGAACCCGATGATGTTGCCGGCACAGCGAATGCGGCTGCCCACGACCTCGCCCCGGTCGATCCGGTCGCGGACGGACATGAGCGGACGACGCGGCCCCCAGGTGTCGAACACCGTCGTCAGGCCGCTCTTCAGCGCGATCTGGGCGGCCTCGATGATCAGGTCCTCGTACCGGTCCTCGTACCGGACGAGGGTTTCGAGGACAACGCTCATCAGCAGGTGCACATTCGCGTTCAGCAGCCCTGGAATGAGGTACTTCCCGCTGAAGTCGACGGTGTCGACGTCCGCGGGGACCGAAATCTCGTCCGGCCGGCCGATCGCCGCGATCCGGCCGTCGCCGATCAGGACGGCCTGGCCGGCAACACCGTTGTCGGAAAGACCATCGATGACGGTCGCCCCGGTCAGCAGCTGGTGCCTTCGAAAGGTCGACATGCCGCTCCCTCGCACAGGTCACTGAGACTGATGCGCCAGTGTCGCCGCTCACCGCGGTCAGCACCTAGAGGAATCTGTCGAAATCCGGCCGGCGTTGGTACGACATCTGTCGCATCAGCCACCGAACGGCAGACCGACGTAGTTCTCGGCCAAGCTGGTCGCCGCTGCCCTCGACGTGGCGGTGTAGCGCAGCTGCGAGAGCTGGAGCCGGCGGGCGAACGGGTCCGCGTGCGGATCGGTGTGCAGCATCGTGGTCATGAACCAGGAGAAGTGCTCGGCCCGCCACACGCGGCGCAGGCAAGTGTCCGAATAGGACTCGGCGAGCGAGGCGTCTCCCTTGAGCAGTGCTACAAGCGCGCGAGAGAGCACGCGGACGTCGGCCACCGCGAGGTTCATGCCCTTGGCGCCGGTCGGCGGGACGATGTGCGCCGCGTCGCCCGCGAGGAACAGGCGGCCGTGGCGCATCGGCTCGGCGACGAAGCTGCGCATCGGCGTGATGCCCTTGTCCAGGATCGGACCCTCGCGCAGGGTGAACTCGCCGTCGACGGCCAGGCGCTGCGCCAGTTCGGACCAGATCCGGTCGTCGGACCAGGCGGCCAGGTCCTCGGCCGGGTCCACCTGGAGGTACAGCCGGGTGATCTCCGGCGAGCGCATGCTGTGCAGCGCGAACCCGCGCTCGTGGTGGGTGTAGATCAGTTCCTCGTGCGAGGGCGGCGTCTGCGCCAGCACGCCGAGCCACGCGAAGGGGTACTCACGCTCGAATACGCTCAGCACACCGTCCGGAATGGACGGACGTGCGACGCCGTGGAACCCGTCGCAGCCCGCGATCGCCTCGCACTCAAGGGTCTGCAGCGTGCCCGACGCGTCCCGGTAGCGCACCACCGGCCGTTCGGTATCCACATCGGACAGCGAGACCCCGGAAACCTCGAAGTGCAGCGGCAGCCCGCGCTCCTCGTGCGCGTCCACCAGGTCCTTGACGATCTCCTGCTGGCCGTACACCGTGATCGCCCGGCCGGTCAGCTCGGTCAGCGCGATGCGGTGGTCGGCGCCGTCGAAGCGCAGGGAAAAGCCTTCGTGCGGAAGACCTTCCCGCGCCAGCCGGTCGCCGAGCCCGATCTCGGTGAGCAGCTCCACCGTCGGCTGCTCGCACACCCCCGCGCGCACCCGCTGACGCACGTACTCGCGGTCGCGGGCCTCCAGCACCACCGCGTCGACCCCGGCCTGGTGCAGCAGGTAGGACAGCAGCAGTCCGGCCGGGCCGGCGCCGATCACGGCGACCTGAGTGCGCAACGGGGGTACCTCCGGTTCTCAAGCCGCGGAACGCGACTTCACATGGGCTTTCAGGTCGAACGCGCTGGCCTTGAGGTCCGCGTAGGACGGACGCTGCTCGGCGGTGAACAGCCGCCGGGCGGCGATGTGGTCGGCCGGCCGGTTGACCGACTCGACCGCGATGAGCACACCGTCGCGGAACGACAGCACCGAGAACTTGCCCTCGGCCAGGTCGCCGGTGACCACGGTCTGGTCGGCGTTCGCCAGGATGCCGACGATCTGCAGCTTCGCGGCGGTCTGGTCGGTCCAGAACCACGGCAGGCTGTCGTACGGCGCGGAACCGCCGGTGATCGAAGCGGCAACACAACGGGCCTGGTCCACGGCGTTCTGCACGGACTCCAGCCGGGTCGCGGCGCCGGCCTGCACACACGGGAAGTTGGCGCAGTCGCCGATCGCGAAGATCTTCGGGTCCTCGGTGCGCAGGTGCTCGTCGACCACCACACCGTTGGTCACGGGCAGCCCGGCCGCCTCGGCCAGCCCCGTCTCCGGCACCACGCCCACGGCGACCACCACCAGGTCGGCGGGCAGCCGCCGGCCGTCGGACAGCTCCACCGACTCGACCCGGCCCTCGCCGTGCAGCGCCGTGACGCCGGTGCCGAGCAGCACCGTGTGCCCGGCATCGCGGTGCAGCCGGGCGAAGAACTCCGACACCTCGGGCGAGGCGACGCGGGCCAGCAGCCGGTCCTGCGCCTCGACCACCGTCACCGGCCGCCCGGCGTGCGACGCGAACTCCAGCCCGATGAACCCGCCGCCGATGACCACGACGTCGCGGGCGGCCGCCAGCTCGGCGCGCAGCCGGTCGGCGTCCTCTCGGGTGCGGAGCATGAGCACGCCCTCGAGGTCCGCGCCGGGCACGGGCAGCGTCCGGTTGCGTGCGCCGGTGGCCAGCACCAGGTGGTCGTAGTTGAGCTTCGAACCGTCTTCGAGCACGGCCTGCGCCGCGCCCCGGTCGAGCGAGCGCACGCGGCCGGCCACGAGCTGGATGTCCTTCTCGGCGAAGAAGTCTTCCGGACGCAGCCGCAGCGCCTCGTCGCCCGCCGTGCCCTTGAGGTACGCCTTCGACAGCGGGGGCCGCTGATAGGGCACCCCCGGCTCGTCCCCGACCAGGACCACACGGCCGGCGAACCCCTTGTCACGCAAGGACGCCACGGCCTGGAAGCCACTCTGCCCGCCCCCGACCACCAGCACGGTCTCGGATCCGGTACCCACGGTGCTCATCGCTGCTCCTCCGCCAAGCGCAAGACCAGACCGCCGGTCACCTCGGTCGCCGGTAGCGGACACGACAGCCGGCTGGTGGCCTCCCGCGGGCTGGCCATGCAGTCCAACTTCTCCCCTTCATCTGAGCACAACGGCCCAAGATCGTCGAGGCGCTCGGCCTCCGGCGCCGACGTGACGACGCACACCTCAGGTCTCCCGGTCAGCCTGCGGGACCCGGGCGGCCCGGCGCGTGCCGAATTCCACTCAGTGGAAGCTTTGGTGCGTCTCGCGGCGGACGTCTTCGGGAAGCCGCAGCGTGCGTGGAGCACCCAGCGCGCGCGAGATCCCGCGCGCCGAGGCCCGTACGGCGGGGACCAGCGTGAACGGATCCGTTCCCTGCGCCGGCACGACCACGGAGATCGCCGCGACGACGGTGTCGTCCGGGCCGTGCACCGCCGCGCCGACGGACAGCGCGACCAGCTCGATCTGGCCGTCGCTGACCGCGTAACCCTGCTGGCGCACGTCGGCGAGCACGCGGCGCAGCTGCTCGGGCGACGCGATGGTCCGGCCGGTGTACCGCTTGAGCGGGCGCGCGAGGACCTGCTCCTGGACGTCGGCGGGCGCGTGGGCCAGCAGCACCAGCCCGACCGCCGTCGCGTGGACCGGCAGCCGGCCGCCGACGCGGGAGATCACGTTCACCGCGTGCCGGCCGGAGAGGCGTTCGATGTACACGACCTCGGCGCCGTCGAGCACGGCCAGCTGCACGTTCTGGTGGGTGGCCTCGTAGAGGTCCTCCAGGAACGGCATCGCGCTCTCCCGCAGCTGCGCCCCGTGCGGCGCGAGCGAGGCCACTTCCCACAGCCAGAGCCCGACGCGGAACTGCCCGTCGCCGTCCCGCTGCAGTGCCCCGCGGCTCACCAGCTCCGCCGCGAGCCGGTGCGTGGTCGACAGCGGCAGCCCGGTGCGCCGGCTCAGCTCGGACAGCGTGAGCACGGGACGGTCGGAGGTGAACGCGCCCAGCACGTCCAGCACCCGCCCCACCACCGACGGCGGCCGCCGCGCGTTGTGCCGCATGGGGGCCAGTCAAGCGCATCGGGCGAGATCCGGCGCGCGGACTCCTCAGCCCGGTTCCGCCTCGCCTTCGGACCAGTCCGGCAGGAGTGGCCGCATGAACGTGCGCCGGTAGCGCAGCACACAGCCGGACTCATCGCGGATCCGGTCCGCCGCAACGAATTCCGGGTCCACGTCGAACAACGCGCGGTAGCGCTCGTAGGCCGCGAGGCTTTCGAAGCTGAACAGGGCGCGGGCCTCGTCGCTGGCCCCCTCCGCGGGCAGGAAGTAACCGTGGTGGACGCCGCCCTCGCGGTCCACCAGCCGCATCCACTCGGCGGCGAAGCGCTCGAAGTCGGCGATCTTCGCCGGGTCGATCACGTAGTCGACGACGCACGTGATCATTCGCGGCCCCACACCCGTTCGGCGGTCGAGACAACCCGCTCCAGCTTCCGCAGCTGGTCGTCCACGGTCAGCTCGTTGCCTTCCTCCGTCGAGGAGAAACCGCATTGCGGGGAAAGGCAGAGCTGGTCGATGTCGACGAACCGCGAGGCCTCTTCGATGCGCCGCACGAGCGCGTCCGGGTCCTCCAGCTCGGGCCGCTTAGTGGTGACCAGGCCGAGCACCACGCGCTTGTCCCGCGGCACGAAGCGCAACGGCTCGAAGCCGCCGGAGCGCTCGTCGTCGAACTCCAGGAAGAAGCCGTCCACGCCCAGCTCGCCGAACAGCGCCTCGGCGACGAACTCGTAACTGCCCTCGGCCGCCCACGAGGAGCGGAAGTTGCCGCGGCACAGGTGGGTCGTGACGGTCATGCCGTCGGGCTTCCCGGTGAGCGCGGCGTTGATCTGCTCGATGTTGCGCAGGTGCTGGGTGTCCGGGTCGCCGCCCATGCGGGCGACGAGCTCGCGCTGGGCCGGGTCGTTCAGGTACGCGAGGCTGGTGTCGTCGAGTTGCAGGTACGTGCAGCCCAGCTCGCCCATCGCGGTCAGCTGCGCCGCGTACGCCGAGCTGAGGTCGGTGAAGAACTCGTCCAGATCCGGGTACACGGTCTCGCTCACCGCCGCCCGGCCGCCGCGGTAATAGACCATGCTGGGCGACGGGATGGTCAGCTTCGGCGTCACGCCGGCGTCGACGTGCGCCTTCAGGAATTCGAAGTGCCGGGCGAAAATCGGCTCCTCGAGCCGCACCTTCCCGTCCACCTGGAGCCCCGGCGGGCTGAACTCGAGGTCGCCGGCGAGGTTGTGGAACTTCACGTGCAGCCGCTCGTCACTGCGTGAGACGCCGCCGAGCGCGTAGATGAAGTCCATGTGCCACGAGGAGCGCCGGAACTCGCCGTCCGTGGCCGACGCCAGGCCCGCGGCCCGCTGCATCTTCACCACGTCGCGGATCGTGTCGTCCTCGACGGCGCCGAGTTGTTCGGCGGTGATCTCACCGTCCGAGTGCCGTCGCCGCGCCTCGCGCAGCACAGCTGGTCGCAGCAGGCTCCCGACATGGTCGGCGCGGAACGGAGGGCGTGGGGTCATACCCGGCATCGTCACACAGGCTGGTGCCCCGTGCCGAGCGCCGATCCGGCCCGATCGCCGAGGCCGGACCTGCCCGCGGCAGCCGAGAACGCCTCGACCCCACCGCGGGTCGTCGGACAGACCGGTGCCCCCAACGCCCGTCACCGGGAAACACGAAGATCATGCCGGGGACTTGCCACCGTCATCCGCGGCGCGTTGGCTGTGGCCCGGAAATCGCGCGAAAGGGCCCCTCATGACCGAACCCGTCCCGCACCCGGTGGACCAGCGGCTGCCCGCCGGCCGGCTGCTCCTGCTCGGCCTGCAGCACATGGCGATCATGTACGCCGGCTCCGTCGCCGTGCCGTTGATCGTCGGCAGCGCGCTGAAGCTCGACGCCGCGACCGTCGCCCTGCTGGTGAACGCCGACCTGTTCGTCGCCGGCCTCGCGACGCTGGTCCAGGCCATCGGGATCGGCAGGCTGCTCGGCATCCGGCTGCCGGTGGTGGCCGGCGCGACGTTCACCGTGGTGAACCCGATGATCCTGATCGCCTCGCAGTACGGGCTCACCGCGGTCTACGGCGCGATGCTCGTCTCCGGGGTGTTCGGGCTGGTGATCGCGAAGCCGTTCGCGAAGCTGATCCGGTTCTTCCCGCCGCTGGTGTCCGGCACGCTGCTGCTGGTCATCGGCATCTCGCTGCTCGGCCCGGGCGCGGCGATGATCGCGGGGCACGACACCGAGGCGCCGGACTACGGGTCGCCGTCACACATCGGGCTGGCGTTCGGCGTGGTGGCGCTGGTGGTCCTGTGCACGCGGGTGCTGCGCGGCTTCAGCAACCAACTCGGCCCGCTGATCGCGCTCGCGATCGGCCTGCTGGTCGCGATTCCGCTGGGGCTGACGCACTTCGGCGGGGTCGCGCAGGCGAGCTGGTTCGGGCTCGGGTCCCCGTTCCACTTCGGCGCGCCGACCTTCCCGATCGCCGCGGTGCTGTCGATGTGCGTGGTGATGCTGGTGACCTTCACCGAGTCCACCGCGGACCTGATCGCCGTCGGCGAGATCACCGGCCGGCCGGCGACGGACTCCGACCTCGCGCGCGGCCTGGCCACCGACGGCCTGTCCGCGATCCTCGGCGGCTGCATGAACTCGTTCCCCGACACGGCTTTCGCGCAGAACGTCGGCCTGGTGCAGATGACCGGCGTGCGCAGCCGCTGGGTGGTCGCGGTGACCGGCGGCCTGCTCGTGGTGATGGGGCTGGTGCCGAAGGTCGGCGCGTTCATCGCGGCGATCCCGGAGCCGGTGGTCGGCGGAGTCGCGGTGGTGATGTTCGCGATGGTCGCCGCGGTCGGGGTGCAGAACCTGAAGAAGGTCGAGTTCTCGGGAAACCACAACACTTTTGTCGTCGCCGTGGCGCTGGGCGTCGGGCTGCTGCCGGCGTTCGGGCTCGACCGCTTCGGCAACTCGGTCTTCTTCCAGCACTTCCCGGCGTGGCTGCAGACGATCTGCGGCAGCCCGATCACGGTCGCGGCCGTGCTGGCCTTTGTGCTGAACCTGGTGTTCAACCACCTCGGCCGGCGCGCGGAGCCCGATCTGCTGTCGGCGCCCTGAAACTCAGCAGAACAAGATGCCCAGCAGGCACGGCGGCGGAGGCGGCTTCGGGGTCGACGAGTGCGTCGGCGGCTGCGCGGAGGTGGACGGGTCCGGGGAAGACGGATCGCCGGTGGGCGTCGAGGAGTCGCTGTGCTGCGGCGGGGCCGAGTCGCGCGGTGGCGGCGAGTCGTGCGTCGAGCCGCCACGCGGGTTCAGCGGGTCCAGGGTCGAGGTGACGTCGGAGGAGCGCGGCTGGTCACTGGTCCCGTCGCCCGGGGACGACTGCTGTCCCTCCCCGCCGCTGGTGCCGCCGACGGTGGGCGGGTTGGTCTCGCTGACGCCGCCCGCACCCCCGGTGCGGTCCGGCATCTCGATCACCTTCATCTCGGTGACGTGCGCGGCCGTGTCGTTCGCTGTTGTCCCGAAGCCGACGAGCACCGCCGCGGCACCACAGCCGACCACGACGGCGAGCATCACGGCGACCATGCGCCAGCGCGACCTCGAAGGCGGCGGGACGCGCTCGCCCCAGCCTTCGCGCACCAGCAGATCGGCGACCGAAACCTCTTCGTTCACCAGCGGACCTTTCACCAGAGTGAGCCATTCTTACCGCAGAAGGCCACCGAACGGGTGAAGACTGACAGAAATTCCTACACTGCGTGCGTCACCCTAGCGGGTGACAGTCACAGCGGTTTCACAGCTGCCCTTAGTAAAAATCCCAGCATGACCAGCGAGCCTGGAACCATGCTGCTGCGCGCCCCCCAGCCGGTTCCCCTGCGAAAGCGCTGGTCCTTTTGGTTCCAGTGGGTGCCCACTCCGCGCAGTACCCCGTTCACGTTCGGCTACCTGGTGGTCCTGCTCGGCACCACGCTCCTGCTGCGTTTCGCCAGCTCGACGCTGACCGACAAGCTCCTGCTGCTCTCCAGCACCGACGCGCACAACCTGTGGCGCCGTCCGCTGACCTCGCTGCTGACCAGCGCGTTGTGGCTGGCCGACGGCGGCTGGCTCACCTACGCCGCCATCTTCGCCGTTCTGGTCGCGCCGCTCGAACGCCGCTTCGGCGCCGGCCGGACCGCGCTGGTGTTCTTCAGCGGCCACGTGCTGGCCACGCTCGCCACCGAGCTGCCGGTGATGGCCCTGATCAGCAACGGGGTGCTGCCGACCTCCGCGGGCCGCTGGCTCGACATCGGCGTCAGCTACGGCTTCTTCACCACAGCGGGCGCGCTCGTCTTCCAGCTGCGCGGCCGGCTGCGGATCGCGGCGGTGGCCGCGGTGGAGCTGTTCATCGCGCTCATCTACGTCACCGACGACCCCGGCAGCCTGGAGTCGATCGTGACGGTGCTCGGCCACCTGTGCGCGGCCCAGTTCGGCCTCCTGTTCTGGGGCGCCCGGCTGCGGGGCGCGCGGCCGCCCGCCCCGCCCGTCGAACCGCCGGTCGCCCGGCCCCGGCTGGTCGGGGCCGGCGCGGAAGCCTGAGGTCGGTTCACCACTGCGGCTGACCATGGAAAGTCCGGTCGTATCTGTGCGTATACAGCGAGATCCCCGGGTGGTGTAATCGACGGGCCATACGCCGATACGGGGGGACCGGGACGCATCATGGAGGCCGAAGCCGCCACCGCGGGCGAACCGGCGGGTGACGCTGCGGAGACGGCTTTGCGGGCGCGGCTGGCCGGTCTGGCCTCGGAAGGCGACACCGGCGTGATCTTCTCCTTCGACGCCACCGACACCACCCTCACCTGGCTGCCCGGCCTCGACGCCGTGCTCGGCCTGCCCGGCGCCCCCGGCGAAGACCTCTGCGAACAGCTGCTCGCCCTGCTCCGCCCACTCACCGCGAACCTGCGTGCCGTGCTGCCCGGCCGCGACTTCGAGCTGGAGCAGTCGCTGGAGACCGCGACGGGACAACCGCGCCGGATCCGGCTGCGGGCGCGCACCGTCGGCGAGCGCTCCCGCACCACCGGCCTGCTGGGCGTCGCGTACGCGGTGCCGGACGAGCAGCCGGGCAAGTCGGAGCTGGCCGAGCTGGCCGACCGCTACCGCGTGCTCGTGGAGCTGAGCCCGGACGCGATCTGCGTGCACGAGGGCGGGTTCGTCAGCTACGTGAACCGCGCGGCGCTCGACCTGCTCGGCGCCGGCTCGACGGCGGAGGTCTTCGGCCGCCCGTTCACCGACTTCCTCACCGACGGCTCGGCCGAGCGGCTGGCCGGCGGGGCGCGGGCGCTGACCGAGCCGGGCGCCGGGACCGGGCCGGTCGAGGCCGTGCTCAAGCGCGTCGACGGCAGCAAGCTCGCCGTGGAGACGATCACCGTGCGGACCGGCGGCGAGAGCACGCCGTCGTTCCAGGTCGTGCTCCGCGACGTGACCGGCCGCCGGGCCGTGGCCGACGCGCTGCGCACGCAGGCCGCGCTCGTGACCCACGTCAGTGACGCCATCATCGCCACCACCGGCGCGGGCATCGTGACCAGCTGGAACCCGGCCGCCGAGGCCGTGTACGGCTGGTCCGCGGCCGAGGCGGCGGGCCGGCCGGCGGCCGAGCTGGTGGGCGCCGAACTCGACCCCGGGGCCGTGCTGCGCGCGGGCGGCGTGGTCGAGCAGGCGCACCGAAACCGCACCGGCACGGCCCTCTCCGTCCGCGTTTCCGCAGCTGAGATGAATGACGGCTACGTTCTCGTCTGCGCCGACGAGACGGCCCGCCGCCGCGCGGAGCAGCGCTACCGCACGGTCGTCGGCGCGCTCGACGAAGGCGTGATGGTGATGGGCCCGACCGGGCGGCTCGAGTCGGCCAACCCGGCGGCCGGCCGCATCCTCGGCCTGACCCCGGCCGACCTGATCGGCGTCCCCAGCACCATGCTCGCGCTCTTCGACGAGGCGGGCTCGCAGATCCCGGACGAGGAGCTGCCGTCCGTGCGCACCCGGCGCACCGGCATCACGCAGAACGGCCGCGTCGCGCGCTGGCGCCGCCCGGACGGCCGTGACGTCTGGATCTCGGTGACCTCCCGCCTGCTCGACCCGGTGGACGCGGCGGGCGCGACGGCGGTGGTCTCGTTCACCGACATCACCGAGCGCCGCTCGATCAGCGCGCGCCTCGCGCACGACGCGACCCACGACCCGTTGACCCGCCTGGCGAACCGGACGCTGGTGCTCGACCGGCTGGACCGGCGCACCCACTGCCAGGCGTCCACGGTGCTGTTCCTCGACCTGGACAAGTTCAAGGTCATCAACGACTCCCTCGGCCATTCCGTCGGCGACCAGGTGCTGCGCATCGTCGGCGAGCGGCTGCGGCACGCCGCGGGCGCCGAGGACGTGGTGGGCCGTCTCGGCGGCGACGAGTTCGTGGTCGTCACGCAGGTCGCCACGGAAGACGGCGAGGTGCGGGCGCTGGCCGGGCACGTGCGCGCGGTGCTGGCCGAGCCGATCGTCGTGCACGGCCGCCAGCTGCACCTCGACGCGAGCATCGGCGTCGTGCTGGTCGGCCCGGACGACCAGCGCAGCGCCGAGGACCTGCTGCGCGACGCGGATGTCGCTATGTACCAGGCGAAAGCGCTCGGCGGCGGCCGGTTCGAGCTGTTCGACGTCACGCTGCGCGAGCGCATGCAGCGGCGGCTGCGGCTGGAGCAGGACCTGCGCGAAGCCGTCCACAATGGACAGCTGTGGCCCGCGTACCAGCCGGTGGTGGACCTGCGCACGGGCGAGATGGTGGCGGTCGAGGCGCTGCTGCGCTGGACCCACCCGAAACACGGCGAGATCTCACCGGTGGAGTTCATCCCGCTCGCCGAGGAGAGCGAGCTGATCAACGTGATCGGCAAGTTCGTGCTGCGTTGTGCCGCGCGCGAGCTGGCGCGCCTGCGCGCCGAACGCGGGCTCGACCTGAACCTGAAAGTGAACCTGTCCGTCCGCCAGCTCGACGATCCCGGCCTGGTGCCCGCGGTCCGCGACGTGCTCGCGACCACGGGCCTGCCGGCGGGCTCGTTGTGCCTGGAGATCACCGAAAGCGCGCTGATGCGGGACGAGGCCGCGGCCGCCGCCGTGCTCGCGTCACTGCGCGGGCTCGGCGTCCTGCTGGCGATCGACGACTTCGGCACCGGCTACTCGTCGCTCGCGCAGCTGCGCCGGCTGACGCTGGACACGCTCAAGATCGACCGCTCGTTCATCACCGGCATCGCCGAATCCCGTGACGCGGCGGCGATCGTCACGAGCATCATCGCGATGGCGCACGCGGTGGACCTGACCGTGGTCGCCGAGGGCGTCGAGACCGCCGAAGAGCTGGCGCTGCTGCGTGAGCTGGACTGCGACCAGGCCCAGGGCTACCACCTGGGCCGTCCCGCCGCGGCCGCCGACCTGTTTCAGTAGACGCTGTTTCAGTAGACGCGGAGCAGCGCTTCCAGCTCCTCCGCGGTGAGCACGACGTCCAGGCCTTCGAGCGCTTCCCCGAGCTGCTCCGGCTCGACGGTGCGGGTCTCGGCGGTGCTGTCCGGGCGGGTTTCGGTCAGCTCACGGCCGATCAGCCGGCGGAACCGGCCCTCGGCCAGCCGCATCACGACCAGCCGCCCGGTGAACGGCGAACGCGGGTGCGTCGAGGTGTAGTGGTGGTAGACCTCGTAGTCGATCGGCCGGCTGTGCACGCGATCGTCCAGCTCGTGCAGGTCGTCCCAGCCGTCGCCGTCCTGCTTCTGCAGCACCCACCAGCCGTCGCGCTCGATCAGCCGGTGCGCCCACCCGGCCTGGTCGACGACGGCGCCGTCCACCAGCGGCATCGGCACCAGGATCCCGGCCCCGAAGCCGACGTCGACCAGGTACCGCGTGCCCTCGACGGTGACCAGCAGGGCCATGTGGGTGTACGGCCCGTCCTTGCTCGGCTGCACGCGCGCGACCGCGCGCTGGACCTCGTAGCCCAGCCGCTCGGCGACGGCGGCGAACAGCCCGGCCTGCTCGTAGCAGTAACCGCCGCGCCGGCGTCCGACGAGCTTCGCGGCGACGACGTCCAGCCCGATCCCCTGATGCCGTCCCAGCACCACGTCGACGTTCTCGAACGCGATCGCCTCGACGTGTGCCCTGGTCAGCGCGATGAGCGCCGCCGACGACGGCTCCCGCCGCGGCTGCCCGATCCGCGCCAGGTAAGCGTCGACGTCCACTGTTTCGATGCCCCAGTCGCCGCGGTGCTTCAGCTCGGCCAGTCCCGTTGTCATGGCTCCAGTCTGAAACCTCCAGCCCGCTGGAGGTCAAGTCTTGTCCCATGTGGACGGTCAGGGCGACTTTACGAACTTTTTTCCCGCTTTCGCCGCGAATCGCCCTAACATCCGAAGATGGAACCGATCTACGACCGCCGTGGCCAGATCTGCGCCTGGCTCGACGAAGACGCCCTGCGCGACCTCGGCGGCCGGGTCACGGCCTGGCTGCACTCGGGCAGCGTCGTGAGCGCGGGTTCGGTGCACAAGGGCTGGTACCGCGCGGGCACCTTCCGCGATCACGTCGGCGCGGTCGTCGCGTGGACCGAGGCTTCGCACAGCGCGCCCCCGAAGCCACCCCACGAGCCGATGCCGATCAACCCGGTGAAGGCCGTGCGTCCCACGAAACCGGCAATGCCCCGAGGCCCGCTGAAGCCGGTCGACGCGTCAACCTGGTCCGCGCTGACCTGGGCCGCGTACGTGAAGTGAGTCAGCCGCCGTAGAAGTCCCCGAGCGAGGTCCGGGTGTAGGAAATCAGCAGGTCAGCCTGCTCGAAGCCGGCGGGCAGACAGCCACGCACCCCGTCGAGCAGCTCACCGAATCCGACCGGCGGCGTCACGGCATGCGCGAGCGGGTGGCGTTCGCGCAGCTGCTTCATCAACTCGGCGATGTGGATCACGGCGGCATTGGCGTCGGTCTGCCACAGCCAGGCCAGCACCTCCCCGAACGCCTCCGGCGGCCGCGCGACCCCGTCCCGGCCGCTGGTGCGGAACCGGTCGATCAGCTCGGTGGCGGTCCCAGTGACGCTGGCTTGCCTCAACGCGCTGACCACGGGCCGCGGAACGGCAACGGTTTCCATGGCCCCGATACTGGCACCGCCCGGCGTGCCCGGGCACGAAAAAACCGCCCCGACACGGTCGGAGCGGTTCTCTGCGAGCGGTGGCCAGGGCCGGGGTCGAACCGGCGACCTTCCGCTTTTCAGGCGGACGCTCGTACCAACTGAGCTACCTGGCCGCGAACGCCGGCCAAGAGCCGAACGATCTTGCGACCCTGACGGGACTCGAACCCGCGACCTTCGCCGTGACAGGGCGACGCGCTAACCAACTGCGCCACAGGGCCTTGCATACTGCTTGTCTTGCTGGTGAAGCGTACTCCCAACGGGATTCGAACCCGCGTTGCCGCCTTGAAAGGGCGGAGTCCTAGGCCACTGAACGATGGGAGCCCGGTCGGTTTCGGCTGACCGACCGACCGCGCTCTCAGGTTCCCCCGGGAGCGATTACCAGCATAGGGCACCCGGAACCAGCCGCGCGCCGGGGGGTTCCTTAACGGTCAACAGGCCCGGGACCTGCGACGACGCCAGCCTACGCCCACCCAGCCGTGATCGCCCGGCCGCCGGGCACGCCATGCCCGCGTCGCCGAACCGGCCTCGGCACCGGCACCGGACTCGCCGATCGACCGCAACCCCGCCGAGCCGGACCTGCGCTCCGCAACCACCGCGGACAGGCCGGTCGCCGCCGGGCCGAAGGCCGTAAAGCCCCGCGGTCAGCGCTGGACCGGAGCCTGGCCATCGTCGTCGAGGGACAGGCCGAGCATGTCCAGCAGTTGGGCGCAGTCCTCGACCCCGAGCGCCCCGTTGGCGACCGCGAGCCGAGCCCGGCGCACTTGATCGTTGGACACGCGCTGGGTGTCGGACGCCCCGCGCTGCGCCGGCACTCCGCCGGGCAATGTCGTGCTACCCCCATCGGCACCTTCGTACCGAAGGAGGAACTGTCGAACTTCCACAGACCCGCTCATGGCTCCTCCGCCCGGTTCACAACCAACTGGCCGCGAGGCTAACCAGCGCCGGGCGGAACACACAGCCCCCCGGAGAGTGAACCTGGCGCCACTCTCCGCACAACTCAGCGCAATCGCCGAACAGTTTCACGAGATCGTGAATGTGAACCGGGCAACGGTTTTCTCCCCTGTTCCACTCGCCGAACCCCGGAACTCGTGCAACAATCGATGGTGCTGACACACCCCCGGTCAGCGCCTGTGGAGATCCCCTCCGACCCCCGCGTTCCTCCCCCTGGCGCGGGGGTCTCTCCATTTCTGCGGCTTTCGCCGACAGTCTGCCGATCTACCCGGTGATCTACTGACGGCACAGCAGGTCAACCCCCTGTCACGGAATGGCGTTTACCTTCTGGGCTGTTCAGGTGATCGAATAGGCTTAACGAGCGATGAAACGCGTGTGTCGTGGCTCACAGTGGTTTGATTGCCGAGACCCAACCGTTATCGTGTCGGAGTGCCTCTTCCCTCCCTCGGCCGCCTCGGCAGCCGTACGAACCTGAAGGCCGTCTCCCCCGGGCGGCACCGCAATGCCGTCAAGACGGCTGAAGACCAAGTCGCTGAGGACAAGGAGCTCACCAGCTACCTCGCCGCACTGGCCCCCGACGCCGACGCCGACCCCGGCAGCACCGGGACGGGCAAGCGCTTCGGTGAGGCGCAGGTCTACCAGCTGCGGATGAACCTCATCGCGAGCCAGCAGCTCAAGGACATCGCGAACGAGCGGGACATCTCCCCGCAGGCGCTGGCCCAGGAGTGGATCCTGGAGCGCCTCTCCTGGGAGGGCCAGGCCGCGTCCGCGCAGGACCGCCGCCACTCCGACGCGATGACCGACGAGTTCCAGTTCCCGTCCGACACGTTCGACGAGCCCCTCGCCGGCCGGCGCTGACCTCGGCGCCCCGCGATCCTGCCGAGCCCCCGGCGAAGTCCGCCGGGGGCTTTCTCTTTGCCCGCAAGGGAAATCCGTTGCGCCGGCCGCAACGTCGAGGTGCGTCCGAACGGTGGAACCTCAGCCCCGCACGTCCCCGCACGGAATCCGCACGCCGAGAACCGCATGAGAAAGGGCCCCGGCGATTTCCATCGCCGAGGCCCTTCACTTCAGGCCTGAGAAAACGCGTGGGCCTGACTCAGATAGCGCGGACCTTCTGGGCCTGCGGGCCCTTCTGTCCCTGGCCGACCTCGAACTCCACTCGCTGGTTCTCTTCGAGGGTGCGGAAACCGCGCCCCTCGATCTCCGAGTAGTGGACGAACACGTCGCCTTCGCCGCCATCCTGCGCGATGAAGCCGAAGCCCTTCTCCGCGTTGAACCACTTCACAGTGCCTTGCGCCACCGCTGTACTCCTCGTAACAGATCCGCTTCGAATGCCGCCGAGACGGCACCCCAGGCCGTCCCGGGCGGTTCCAACGAGTCGAGCTGAAGGCTGGTGGGCCCCACGGCTCGCGTCAGAAGTTCCGCGAGTGTGAAGCCACGAACACGCAAAACGACGGCCTGCGAGCAGAGTACCGGGATCTGGCCAAATCTGAACCCCGTGATCGACGCGATCGGTTCACAGACTCGCACGTCACCGGAACGTCGTATCGCCGCCTACACAGCGCTGTCGGTGCCCCCGACTACCCTGGGCTCAGCGGGCCGACACCGTCGATCACGATCACGGCACGGAGTCGGTCGCACTCCCGGTGTCAACTTCGGGGGAACCGATGTGACCCTAGTCACCACACTTTCGGTCAACGTTCGGGCCTCGCGGTACGTCTGGGTTAGTGGGGCAACAAGGGGTGAACGGGGACAAGTGTGACTTTCGGAAACTTCACGAGACGCCGGGCCGGCGTCGCGGTGCTGGGGCTGGTGGCGGCGCTGACGCTCGGGGCGTGCAGCAGCGAGCCGACGGTGAGTGCGAGCGGGACGTCCGGGGGCGGGCCCACGCAGGCACCGCCGCCGGCGGCGAAACCCGCGTCCGTCACGACTTCCCCCGCGGCCGGAGCGAAGGACGTGGCACCGGGAAGCCCGATCACGGCGACGGTCGCGGAAGGCACGATCTCGTCGGTCACGCTGACGAACCCCGACGGCAAGCAGGTGCAGGGCCAGGCGTCGGCGGACAAGAAGAGCTGGAGCGCCACCGAGGAACTCGGTTACGACAAGACGTACACGTGGTCCGGGCAGGCGGCGGGCAGTGACGGCAAGACGGTGCCGATCAGCGGCTCCTTCACCACCGTCAAGCCGCGGCGCCAGATGGCGGGCAGCCTGAACGTCGGCGACGGGCAGACGTACGGCATCGCGATGCCGATCGCGCTGACCTTCCCGAGCAAGGTCACCGACAAGGCGTCGGTGGAGAAGGCGCTGTCGGTCGAGACCACGCCGAAGACCGAGGGCTCCTGGGCCTGGCTGAACGGCGACACCTCCGTGCACTGGCGCCCGAAGGAGTACTTCGCGCCGAACACCACGGTGAAGGTCAACGCCAAGATCTACGGCGTCGACATGGGCGGCGGCACGTACGGCCGCCAGGACATCTCGTCCAGCTTCACCATCGGCCGCTCGCAGATCGTCAAGGGCAACACCCAGGAGCACCGCATGCAGGTGATCCGCGACGGCCAGCAGGTGCAGGACTTCCCGGTGAGCTACGGCCTCGACTCCGACCCGGGCCGGGTCACCCACAGCGGCACGCACGTGGTCATGTCGAAGCACGCGACGTACTCGATGAGCAACCCGCGCTACGGCTACACCGACGTCAACGTGCCGTGGGCCGTGCGCATCTCCAACAACGGCGAGTTCATCCACGGCCTGGCCGGCTCGATCTGGGCGCAGGGCAAGAAGAACATCTCGCACGGCTGCCTGAACCTGTCGCCGGCCAACGCGAAGATCTACTACGACAGCGTCCTGCCGGGCGACCCGGTGGAGATCACCGGCAGCACCCAGCAGCTGTCGTCGAAGGACGGCGACTACAACGACTGGACGTACGACTGGGCGTCGTGGAGCAAGCTCTCGGCCCTCGCGAGCTGAACGTCATGCGGGAGACCGGGCGGCCGGGAAGCCACGTGCTTCCCGGCCGTTCGCGTTCCGGCGTCCAGGCAAGGAAATTCGATGCAACCCCGTGGCCGGGCGAGCGCATGACTACTGCGTTAGTTCGTTACTAATCCGACTACAGCCACGGCGGAAACAGGCCCTGCAAGCAGATCGGCTGCAGCCCGTATCCGCCTACTTCCGGTCGGATTAGTAACGCAGAGAGGCGCCGCGGAACGGACGCGGCGCCCGTGACCGAGGAGATGTCTTGCGTATTCGCTTCGCTCTGAGCCTGGGTGCCCTGCTGCTCGCCGGGGGTGCGATCGCCGGCGGCGTCGCGTCGGCCGCGCCGGCGCCGACCGCGCCGACCCCCACGGACTCGCGGCCCGCACCGCCCACCGCCGCGCCCACCCCCGGGCAGCTCCCGGCCCCCACCGACCGGACGGCGCCCCGGGCGCAGCGCCCGTCGGTCGCGGCGCCGGGCAAGCCGAGGGCCGCGCGCGTGCCCACCGCGATCCCGGCCGGCCCGACCGGCGACCTGCACCTGCCGGCGATCTGGGGCTAACGGCCAGGTGAATTCCCGCTCCCGTCCGACGTCCGGGCCGGGCTCGCCGTGGGACGGCGAGTTCGCCCGGTACTTCGGCGAGCGCGCGCACAGCCTGCGGGCCACCGCCTACCTGCTCTGCGGGGACTGGCACCGGGCCGAGGACATCACGCAGGCCGCGCTGCTCAAGCTCTACCTCGCGTGGCCACGGCTGTCCCGGCACGACACGTTGGACGCCTACGCCCGCAAGGTCGTGCTGCGCACCTTCCTCGCCGAGAACCGGCGGAGCCGCTGGAAGCGGGAGCGCCTCACCGACGAACCACCCGAAGTCCCGGCCGCCGACGCCGAGACCGAACACGACATGCTGGTACGGCAGGCCCTCGCCGTGCTGGCGCCGAGGCAACGCGCCGTGCTGGTGCTGCGGTATTTCGAGGACCTGTCCGTCGAGGAGACGGCCACGACGCTCGGCTGCAGCACCGGCACGGTGAAGAGCCAGGCCTCGCGGGGCCTCGCGACCCTGCGGCAACGGCTCGGCCCGCACTTCGGTGTCTGGGCCCTCGATCGCACGGAAGGGAGGTGACGAGATGGAACCCGATGACCAGGTCCGCGTCCTGCTCTCGCAGGTCACGGACGGCCCGCCGATGCGGCTCGACGCCTCGGACGTGATCGCCCGCGGCGGCCGCGTCCGGCGGCGGCGCAAGCGCTGGGCCGTCGCGGGCAGTTCCGCGGCGACGGCGGCGGTGCTGGTGGTGGCCGGTTTCGCGGTCGGCCACCGCGCCGGCGCCCCGGCCCCGGTGGAGCCCGCCCGGCCGGGACTGTCCACCGTCGCCCCCGCCCCGTCTCCCCTGCCGACGCCCGGTGTGCTGCCCCCGGCCCAGTCGTCCGGCCCGATTTCGCCGCCACGGAGCCAAACCGCCACCGGCCCGCACCGGCCGCAGCCGGCGACCACGCCGGGCCGGGCCCCGCGTTCACCCGTCGGCGCGCCGAGCCCGCCGGCCGCTTCACTGCCGTCGGACACGGGCATCACGCCGACCGACTCGCGCCCCACCGCCGGCCGCTGACGATCTCTCGCTGACCTGGCGAAAACCTCCCGGCCGGGCTCCCGTTACCTGCCGGAAACAACGTGTCGGACGTCACCTGGATCGAGTGGCTTTCCCCCGAAATATCCGGGCGCCTGGTGGCGATGTACCGGGTGAGGAGTCAGACAGACTCCCGAGACCCCTAGCTCAGCCGGCGGTCGCCGCCGGCCCGAGAACCTGAGGAGGAAGCACCAATGGTGTTCGCCGCACTGATGCTCGAAACCGTAGTCGCCCTTGTGATCGCTGGTGGACTGGCCGCTTGGTCCCGTAAGCGCTTCACTCCTCGGGCCGAGGTCGCCGAGGCCCGCTGACCGCCGCGGCGCAAGCGTCCAACGAAACTGCCCCCGTCCATTGTGGACGGGGGCAGTTCCGTTGCCGGAAAAAGGAATCAACGAGAGGCGCCGGCCAGCTTGCCGCCGCTGTCCGCCGTGTCGATGTCCTCGATCGGGACCTGTGAGGTCTCCGGGATCTTGAGGATCGGGATGATCGCGATCAGCGCGGCGGCTATCAGGTAGTACGCCGGCCAATCCTTGTTGCCCGTGCTCTGGATCAACGCCGTCACCACCACACCGCAGGTGCCGCCGAACAGCGACGTCGAGATGTTGTAGCCGATGGCGAACGAGCCGTAACGCACCCGCGTCGGGAACATCGCCGGGAACGTCGAGCCGATCACCGCGAGCATCAGCACCAGCAGCACCGCGACGATCAGGAAGCCGATCACCAGCCACAGGATGCTGCCCGACTGCATCAGCTTGATCGACGGCCAGCTCAGCACGATGAACCCGATGGCGGCCGTGAGCAGCAACGGTTTTCGCCCGATCCGGTCGGACAGCGCGCCCAGCGGCAGGATGATCGCCATCTGCACGACTTCCACGCCGATGATGATGAACGTCGAGGTGTTGTCGTTGATCTTCAACGTGTCCGTGAAGTACGTCGGCATCGTGGTCAGCAGCATGTAGTCCGCGATGTTCAGCAGCAGCACGATGCCGATCAGGTTCATCACCATCCGCCAGTTGCGGGTGAAGATCTCCTTCAGCGGGGCCTTCGCCGGCTTGTTCCCGGACGCCTCCAGACGACGGAACTCCGGCGTGTCCTCGAGCTTCGACCGCAGGTAGAGCCCGACCATGCCCAGCGGCAGCGCGACGAAGAACGGGATCCGCCAGCCCC
Organism: Amycolatopsis saalfeldensis; assembly: GCF_900110575.1. Classification (GTDB taxonomy): domain Bacteria; phylum Actinomycetota; class Actinomycetes; order Mycobacteriales; family Pseudonocardiaceae; genus Amycolatopsis; species Amycolatopsis saalfeldensis. The sequence goes on along the minus strand of NZ_FOEF01000008.1, from coordinate 21,675 downwards.
AGGACTCGACCTGGTCCGAGGACAGCGACAGCGTCACCGCCAGCACCACGATGTTGCCCAGCACGTAGCCGGCCAGCGTGCCCAGCTCCAGGAAGCTGCCGAAGAAGCCCCGGCGCTTGGTCGGCGCGTACTCGGCGATGAAGGTGGCCGCGCCGCCGTACTCACCACCAGTCGAGAAGCCCTGGATCAGCCTCAGCAACAGGATGGCGATCGGCGCGCCGATGCCGATGCTGTACCCGCCCGCGTACGTCGGCAGGCAGCCGACCAGGAAGGTGCAGCCCGACATCAGCAGGATGGTGATCGCCAGGACCTTCTGCCGGCCCAGCTTGTCTCCGAGCGGGCCGAAGAAGGCCCCGCCGAACGGCCGGACGATGAACCCGACCGCGACCAGCGCGAGCGATTTGAGCACCGCGTTGCCCTCGCCGGGGAAGAACACGGTGCCGATCGCGGTCGCGATGGCACCGGAGGTGAAGACGCCGTAGTCGTACCACTCGGTCGCGTTACCCATCGCGGACGCGAGCACTGCTCGTCGGACAGTTCTCTCGTCGACGGGTGGTTTTTCCGCCCTTGCCTCACTCATGCCCGCGACGACCTCCTCGTACACGTCCCATTAGTTCCGGTGGAGCTCATCCACCCAGTCTTGCCCGGGTGGGATTAATCGGCAGAGTGAGCCGGGAACTTTCTACCGTCCGGAATTTTCCGACTACTGTGCGCCGCAGAAAAGCGGCTTCGCAGGTCAGGCCGCGTGACCGGGCCGGCCTGCCGCGGGTTAACGTCAGGCGCATGAGTCGTGTTTCAGGACCGTGGCCGCCGGTGGACGTCGAGCCGCCCGCCGTCCACCCGAAGGCGCCCACTCCCGGCACCGAGCTCGGCATCCATTTCGACGAGTGCTTCGGCTGCGGCGACGAGTTCGAAGCGGGCCTCCACCTGCGGTCCCGGATCGGCGAAGCGCAGACGGTGTACTCGGAGTTCACCGTCACGGCCGCCCACCAGGGCGCCCCCGGGCTCGCCCACGGCGGGCTGCTGGCCTGCGCGTTCGACGAGGCGCTCGGCTCCACGGTGGGCAACCTGCTCCGCCGCCCGGCCGTCACCGGCAAGCTGGAGACGGACTTCCGCCGTCCGGTGCCGGTCGGCTCGACGCTGTACATCGAGGCGCGGCTGGACGGCACGGCGGGCCGGAAGATCTACGCCAGCGCCGACGGCCACCTCGACGCGCCGGACGGACCCATCGCCGTCTCCGCGCGCGCCCTGTTCGTCGCCGTGGGCTTCGAGCACTTCACTACTCACGGTGACCCTGCGGCGTTGAAGAAGCTGGCGGACGCGCAGGAAAAGGCCAAGCGCGTCCGCGAAGGCCGGGACTGGGAGATCAACCCCTGAACCGCTCGTGAGTGTTCCGGCCGGTGCTAACCGTCACGAACACTCACGAGCCGGTTGGTCAGGTCAGGGTTCGCGGCCGGATCGCGTTCGCGCGGTCCACCAGCTCGACGCGGTCCGCCGTCGTCCCGGCCAGGCGGGCGAGCGTGCGGTAGCAGCTCTCCAGGCCGAAGCGCACGTCACGCTCCTCCAGCTCGTAGCCCAGCACCTTCGACGATCCCGACGGCGTCGGCTGGCCCGGCGCGCGAAGCCACTCGTACGCGGCTTCGAGCACCTCCGCGGTCAGGCGCGTGCGCCGTTCCGCGTCGAGGCTCAGCCGCTCCAGCCGGCCCGACGCGTCCACCAGGTCGCTCTCGGACACCCGACCCTGCTCGCTGCCGTTGCCCTGGGCGCGGGACTTGATCTTGATGGCCGCGACCTGCGCGTCGACGTAGTGCGTGGACGTCGAAGGCACCGCTTCCAGCACCTCCACCGCGCTCTGGCGCGCACCCTGCGCCAGGTAGACGCGGGCGAGGCCGAACGCGGCGCTCACGTACGTCCGGTCGGTGCGCCACACCAGCTCGTAGAACCGCGCGGCGCCGAAGTAGTCGCCCACGCCCTCCGCGCTGACGGCGAGCGCCAGCTTCGGCGCGATCTCGCCGGGCAGGTCGTCGTAGACGGAATCGAACGCCACGTGCGCGACGCGCGGCCGGCCGCCGGCCAGCTCGATCAGGCCGCGGTACCAGTCGATGCGCCAGTCGTGCGGGAAGCCGTGGCGGATGGCCAGGTACTGCGCGGCCTGCAGCTGCCGTTGCGCCTCCACGAACTCGCCCAGCTCGATCCGCGCGCGCACGATCCGCAGCCGCACCTCGATGGACTCGCGTGGCGCGGTGGCGAGGGCCTCGATGGCCTCGCGCGGGTCGAGCGCGGTGGTCGTGGCGAGCACGCCCGCGGCCGGGTCGTCGGTGTCGACCTGCGGGATCGGCAGGCCGGCGACCACCTCGGCGGCGTCCGGCAGTGGCACGCTCGCGCCCTGCTCCGGCACCACCAGGTGCACGCCGAACGTCCGGCTCTCCGGCCCGAACACCGTCGACGCCGCCGGCCGCGGCTTGTTCGTGCCGAGCGCCATGATCTCGCGCAGCACCCCGGTCAGCTGGTCGGCCATGTCCTCGGCCGCGATGAACCGGCGGTCCGGGTCCGCGTGCGTCGCGCGCTTGAGGAACCGGTAGTACGAGCCGAACAAGGCGAACAGCGGCACCACGTCGGGGCCGGGGATCGTCGACTTGTACTTCGTGGTGTAGCCGGAGAATTCGAAGCTCAGCACCGCGAGCGTGCGGCCGACGGTGTAGAGGTCCGAGGAGATCGACGCGCCCTGCTTCGCCAGCTCCGGCGCGCTGTAGCCGGTGGTGAAGAACAGCGGGCTCTCGTAGTCGTCGACCCGCCGGACGGCGCCGAGGTCGATCAGCTTGAGCTGCTCGTGGGTCTGGATCACGTTGTCGGGCTTGAGGTCGCAGTAGAGCAGGCCCTGGCCGTGCAGGTAGCCGAGCGCGGGCAGGATCTCCAGGCCGTACGCGATGACCTGGCCGATCGGCAGCGGCTCCGGTCGTTTGCTCTCGCGGTGGTGCTGCAGGGCGAGCTGCCGCAGCGACTGGCCGCCGACGTACTCCATCACGATGTAGCCGACGGAGTTGCCGGTCTGCGCGTCCGGGTGCTGCACGAAGTTGTGGATCTTGACGATGTTCGGGTGCTCGACCTCGGCGAGGAACCGCATCTCGTTGGCGGCGGCGGCCATGGCCGTGGCGTCACCGGTGTCGATCAGGCCCTTGAGGACGACCCAGCGATCGCTGACGTTGTGGTCCTGTGCCAGGTAGATCCAGCCGAGCCCGCCGTACGCGAGCGCGCCGAGCACCTCGTACTGGCCGCCGACCAGCTCGTTGGGCTGGAGCTTCGGCAGGAAGGAGAACGCGGTGCCGCACTTCTCGCAGGTGCCCTCGGGCGAAGCGGGCGTGGAGCCCTTGGCCCGGCCGACTTTCGCGCTGCAGTTGCTGCAGTACCGCTTCTCCTCGGAGACGACGGGATTCGCGAGGACCGCCGTCGACGGGTCGCGGTAGGGCACGGGCGGGACGTCGATGAGCCCCGCGCCGAGCCGCCCGCGCCGCGACCGGCGGGAGCCGCGGGTACCCGTGCGCCGCGACGTGCCGGGGAACGACCCGGTGCCGCCGGTGCCACTGCCGGTCCCGGTACCCGTCCCGGTGCCGACACTGCGCGACCCGGTGCCGTGCCCCTCACTGTCCTGCTGCGGCAAAACGCTGTCGGTCCCGGGATTCGGCAACGGCTCCCCGCTCCCGGGCGCAACCCGCGGCGCGGGCGGCATGATGCTCTGCGTCGCGGGCGCCGGACTGGCAAGCACACTGGTCGGCATCGGCGCCGACGGATCCACAGGCGCCACCGGCTGCTGCGACTGCGGCAGAATCACCGGCGCCAGGTCACCGGGCGGCCGCGTGGGATCCTCCGCTCCGGCTACGGCTTGGGCTCGCTGGTTTGGCCGGTTTTGCTGGCTCTGCTGGTTTTGCTGGTTTTGCTGGCCCGACTGGTTCTGGTGACCTTGCTGGCCAGGCTGGTTTTGCTGGTTCTGTTGGCCGGACTGGCTCTGCTGGCCGGATTGACCGGGCTGGTTCGGCTGACTGCCCGCCAACGGCCGACTCGGCGAGGCGCCCTGCCCCGCAGTCGCGGACTTCCCCTGCTCAGCCGCCGAAGGCTGGCCCTGGGTCCCCGGCTGCCCGCTCCCCTGCGACTGCCCAGCGCCCTGCTTCGGCGCCTGGCCACGGCTGGTGCCGGGAGACTGCCCTGCGGCAGGCCCCTGGTTCGGATGAGCGGGCTGGCCCTGGCCCGGACCGCCCTGACCGGCCGCACCCTGGCCTGGTGCGCCCTGACCCGGTGCGCCCTGACCCGGTGCGCCTTGACCGGGTGCGGCTTGACCCGGGTGCCGTTGCTGGCCGGTCCGGCTCGGCTGCGGATACCCCTGCGACTGAGACTGCGGCGACTGAAGGTGCGGCGGATACGGCTGCCCCTGCGAAGGCGGCTGCTGCGCAAACGGCGGCCCATGCTGCTGCGACCGCGACCAAGGCGCCTGCCCCGCCTGCCGCTGCCCGGCCCCGCCCTGTTGCGGCTGACCCGACCCACCCTGCGGCTGGCCCTGGCTGCCCTGCGGCTGACCCGACCCACCCTGTGGTTGGCCCTGACCACCCTGCGACGGCTGACCAGGCCCGCCATGCGGCTGGCCTCCACCCTGCGGCTGGGCCGGCTGCGAGTACCCCTGGCCACCCTGCGATGGCTGCCCCGGGCCGCCATGTGGTGGCTGGCCGGATCCGGGAGCGCCCTGGCCGGAACCGGCATGGCCTGGACCGCCCTGGCCGGAACCAGCTTGACCCGAACCAGCCTGACCGGCACCCCCCTGACCGGAACCAGCTTGACCCGAACCAGCCTGACCGGCACCCGAACCAGCCTGGCCAGGACCACCCTGCCCGGCAGCACCCGGCGGAACCGGCCCACCCTGCTGCGCAGCCCCACCGCCCTGGCGCTGGACCACGCCGTGGAACAGCGTGGGCGAGTCGGGGAACGAGGGGTCCGGTTCGGGGGGCGTCAGGCGGCCCGAGGAGGACTGTTCGGGTGTGGCCCAGTGGACCGGGGGCGGCGGCGTCCAGGACGGCGACGGCGGCGTCGACGGCTGCTGCGGCGACGAGGGGGACGACGACGATGGCTCGGCGCCCCCGTTCTCGTCCGGCGCTGCGTGCCGAGGACGGCGCGGCTCCTCCGACACAACTACCTCCCGAGATCCCCCGCGGCAAAGTCCGCCATTGATCCTAGTCTGGTGCGCCGCGCGGGGCCGTCACACCGCCATTACTGGTACTGCGGCTGCGGGGGCTGGGCCGGGCCGAGGCGGCTGCCGACCCAGTTCTGGTAGCTCGTCTGCCAGGCGCCGCTGGTGCGGACCTGGTCGAGCACGCCGTTGACGAAGCGCACCATGTCGTCCTGGTCCTTGGGGATGCCGATGCCGTAGTTCTCCTGCGTCATCGGGTCGCCGACGACCTTCACCGTCGGGTCCTGGGCGGCCATGCCGGCCAGGATCGTGTCGTCCGTCGAGACCGCGTCGACCTGGCCCTGCTGGAGCATCACCAGGCAGTCCGACCAGTTGTCCACCGAAACGGCCACCGGCTTGGCCGGGTCGTGCGCGATCTTCGCCAGCGACGTCGACTGCTTGGCCGCGCACACCCGCTTGCCCGCGAGGTCGGCCAGCGAGGTGACCTTCGACGTCTTCGGCACCAGGATCTTCTGCCCCGCCACGTAGTACACCGACGAGAACTGCACGTCCTTCCGGCGCGCGCAGGTGATGCTGTAGGTCCGGACCACCACGTCCACCTGGTGGCTCTTGAGCACCTGCTCGCGCTGCAACGACGGGATCGCGCGGAACTGCACGTGCCCCTCGGCCTCACCGAAGATCGCGGCCGCGATCTGGTTGACCATGTCGATGTCGAAGCCCTCGAGGTTGCCCGTCTTCGTGTTCCGGAAGCCGAACAGGTACGTGGTCTGGTCCACCCCGGCGATCAGCTTCCCGCGGGCCAGGATCTTCGCCATCGTCGTGCCCGAGCCGACGTTCGTGCCCGACGGCGCGAGGCTCTTCAGCGGGTCGCAGCTGGTGTCGGTGTCGCCGCCGGCGCTGTTGTCGGGGCCGCCGACGTCCGCGGGCTGGGGCCAGGCCGCGTCAGTCACCCGGGCCGGGTCCACCGGCGTTTGCGCCGCCCCGCAGGCCGTGGCCAGAACCGCGACCACGGCCAGCACGGCCGCCCGGACGAAGTGACGCGACCTGCTCACCGGTACTCCCTCAATCTCTCTCTGACGCCGACAGTCACCCCGGCGGCGGCGAGCACCGCGAGGACGCCGACCCCGGGAGCGAGCGCGGTCAACGCGTTCTCGCCACTGCGGGTGTCATCGAGGAACTCCTGCCTACAGACGTCGATGGCGTCCTGCAGGTTGGCGTCGAGGCGCTGGAAAGCCGCGGCCGCGCTGTCTTTGCTCACGCTGGTGGCGAAGTCGACGGCTTCCTGGTATTGGCCGCTGTTGTCGAGTTTGCGCACCTGGATGTGGGCCAGCGACCAGTCGCGCGCGGCCTGCTCGGCCGCCTCGATCTTCTGCTGCCCCGGCGTGCCGATGGCGAGGTCGCGCGCCTTGCCGAGCAGCCCGCTCTTGCCGTCCGGGCCGACGAGCTGGTCGGCGAGCTTGATGAACTGCTGCTCGTACGTGTCGCCGTCGCCGCGCGCGACGAGCGTGAGGGTCTCGTCGGCGCGTGCCTGCAGCGCGGCGATGCGCGCGCGCACGAGCACGTCGACCTGGGAGGTGCCGTCCGTCTTCCCCGCCGCGACGAGGGTGCCCTGGATGACCAGCGCGACCCCGCCCCACAGCAGCGAAAGGATCACGGCACCGGTCGCCACCAGCAGGCCGATGTTGAGCACCCGGTTGGTCCGGCGCGTCAGGTAGATCTGCGTGAGCACCAACGCCGCCACCAGCACCAGCAGCAGCGCCACGGCCGCCCACGGGAAGCTGGTGCTGGCGTCCTGCTCGTCGGAGAGCTTCGTGGTGTCCGCGGTGTAAAGCGCCTGCGCCGCCGGGAGGATCGTCGTGCGCATCAGCTGCGAAGCCTCGCGCAGGTACGACGCGCCCGAAGGGAAGCCCTGCCGGTTGTTCGCCCGCGCGGTCTCGACGATCCCGGTGTAGACGGGGATCTTCTGGTTCAGGATGTCGACCTGCTTGGCCGCGTCACCGACGTCCGCGGTGTCCGACGCCGCCTTCGCCAGCGCCGAACCGGCTTCCGCGATGTCCTGTTCGTACTTCTGGCGCAGCGCGGGCGGTTCGGTGCCGACCGAGAGGAACGCGCTCGCCGCCGTCGCGTCCGCGTCCGACAGCGAGCGGAACACCTGCTGCGCCGCCACGGCCAGTGGTTCGCGGTGGTCGATCAGGCCGCTGATGGTGTCGTCCTTGTTCTGCGCGGACAACGTCGCCACGAGCCCGGCCAGCAGCGACAGCAGCACCAGCCCGACCGCGATCACCGAGAGCCGGCCCGGAGTCGTCGCCGCGGACTTGACCACCGCGCGCACCGCCTGGCCCGGCAGCTCCAGCAGTCCGGCGACCCCGCTGCGGCCCCCCGGCTCGTCCGGCGGGGGCGCCCCCGGCCCCGGCGAACCCGCTGCCGTGTCCGGCCGCGCCACAGTGCTGGTCATCCCCGTTCCTCCCCGTACGCCACCCGGTGAAGGTAGCCGGTCACCCCGACGGCAGCCCACCTCACCCGTCAGGTGTCATCAGCACGTGATCTCTTCAGCACACCGCTGAGGGGCGCAGCACCAGGACCTCCAGGTTGTCCGCGAAGCGGTACGGACGGCCGACGACGATTCCGCCGACGATCCGCCGCAGCCGCGAGATCTCCGCGCGCACGGTGCCCGCGCGGCCCGGGTCACCGAACAGGGCCAGCGAAAGCTGCGAAGCGGAGCGGCCGTTTCGATGGGAAGCCAAGACGTACAACAGTTCCGCGTGCCGCGGCGACACCCGGCACGTCCACTCGCCGGAGGCGCCGGACACCGTCAGCACCGGTTCACCGGGGACGCGCACGTCGAGCTCGACTCGCGCGGGCGGCGGCTCTTCGCCGTCCACCAACCGGATCAGCCAGCCGCCGGGCACCGGCTCCAGCAGGCACGAACCGTAGGCGGGCAACCAGGTCCGGCCGGGCCCGGTGGACGACGGCAGCGCGACGCGGTCCGCCGGCGCGAGGCCCGACGCGGCGGCGATCCAGCCGTGCGCGTCGGTCACGAGTGCGCGGCCGGGGACCTTGGCCAGCGCCGGCACGGCGAAGCCACGCAACCGTTGCAGCTCACCGAGGTGCTCCGTCCGCAGCTGCGATTCCGCCAGCCGGGTGACGGCGTCGACGAGCGAGAGGGTGTTCGGGTGCACCGTGGACGCGGGGCCGGAGAGGTCGACGGCGCCGAGCAGGCGGCCGTCGCGAGGGTCCCGCAACGGCGCGGCGGCACAGGTCCAGTCGTGCTGGGCGCGGACGTAGTGCTCGGCGGAGTAGACCTGGATCGGCCGCCGCGCGATCAGCGCCGTGCCGGGCGCGTTGGTGCCCACGGACTGCTCCTGCAGGTCGACGCCCTCCACGAAGCCGATGCCGTCGGCGCGCCGCCTGACCGCGACGCTGCCGTCACGCCAGAGCATGTGCCCACCGGCGTCGACCACGACCATGATGTGCGCGGCCTGCTCGGCGAGGCTGATCAGGCCCCCGCGCAGCAACGGCAGCACCGGCGCCAGCCCGCTCTCACGCCGCCGTTCCTCCAGCTGCTCGGGACCGAGCACGGCGATGGGCTTGCCCCGGTCCGGGTCGACGCCGTGGCGTCGCACCCGTTGCCAGGAGGCGCCGATCACGGACCGGGGACGGCTGGGCAGCGCCTCGCCGGTCACCGCGGCCTCGTGCAGGCGGGCGAGGTTCCGCGCGTGCTGACGGGGGTCCGCCCCGATCGGCAGCGCTGCCTCGAGGTGCACCTGGTCCAACCACCGCTCCTAGTCCACGGGCCGCTCCCCGCCCCGCGGTCAGTGTGCCTGTGTGCGCCGCGTGATCGGAAGCTTCCGTGACTTCGGTGACTGCTTGTTTCTCCAGGCGTGGCCTCAGCCTCGGCGTTCCGGGCCGGGCTCGCGCTCGGAAGTGGTGCGCAGCAAGCCCCGGCGCGCCGCTTCCGCCATCACCGACCGCACGTCGACGCACCACGGCCCGTCGGACCGCAGCTCGACGTACGCGCTCTCGCCGTGTTTGAGTTCCATCTCGCGCTCGCCGTCCACGGCGATCACCCCGCCGGCCGCCGCGAGGTCCACCCGCACGCCCGGCTGCAGCACGCCCCAGCCACGCACGCCGACCGGTTTGACCAGGCCGGGCGCGATCGGCGCGTGGACGACGTGCGGCGTGACGCCGACGGGGCCGAGCTTGAGGGCCACGCCGTCCGGGCTGGAGCGAGGGCTCGGGCAGAGCTGGCCCGCGATGCTGGAGAGGCCGATGCCGTCGGGCTCGGCGAACACGCAGTACAGCTCGGTCAGCGCGGCGGGGTCCCAGAGCGCCCGCGCGCCGACGTGCTGGCTCATCGTCACGGCGACGTCGACGAGCGCGATCTCGCGCCGCGCCTTCGTGACCACCTCGAGCTTGCTGACCCGGGTCGTGACCAGGTCGGCGTCCACCTGCCCGGTCGCCAGCAGCCCGGCCGCGAGCCCGGCGACGGTGGCCTCGCGCATCTGCGGGAACGCGTTGTTGGTGCCCGTGGACAGCGCCAGCAGCGGCACGTCGCCGCAGGCCTGCGCGGCGACGCGGGCGGTCCCGTCGCCGCCGAGGCAGACGATCACGCTCGCGCCCGCGTCGACCATGCGGCGCACGGCGTTCGCGGTGTCCTGCGCGGTGCCGGTGAGCGGGTCGCTGGTGCAGAACTCGACGTCCGGCCACTGCCCACCGCGCCCGAGCGCGAGCAGCACGGCGGCGGAGATGCCGCCGAGGTCCGTGGACACGAGCGCGCGCCCGACCCCGGCCACGGCGAACGCGGCCAGCAGGCGCTGGACCATGTTGGCCTTCTCCGCCGTCGGGAACACCGAAGCGTGTGCCACCAGCCGCCGAATGTCCCGCCCCGACGCCGGGTTCGCGACAATGCCCGCCACGGCTTCGCCCACCAGTTGCTCCTCCTCGTCCGGCCTGTGCCGGTTCAGCAGACCCTGTGCCACGCCTGTGAGGGAAGGGTTGCAGCGGGTTGCACGCCGGGCTCTCACCCGGACGGCCCAGCATCGGCTCCGGACGCGAGGACGTAACCGAGGGTTCAGGAAACGAGCGCGGTGGTGCCCTCGTAGGTGTAACCGGCCTCTTCGACGGCGGCGCGCACAGCGTCCTCGGCGAGAGCCTCGGTGCTCTTCACGGTGACGCGGCCCGTCTCGACATCAACGGAGACCTCCGTGACGCCAGGCACTGCGGTCAGCTCTTCGGTGACCGACTGTGCACAGTGGCCACAAGACATTCCGGAAACGGTGTATCCGTGCTCGATCATGGGACGCAGCTTACGAAGGCCCCGGGTCCCACGATCGGGCGATGTGCCCTCGGCGGCGGAGCACGAAGACCGTTGTGCCGCAAGGAGATCCGCATCGTGGGACGCGGGTGGGACGGAACGCGAAAGGGGCCGCCACCCATGCCGGGTGACGGCCCCTTCTCGAAGTACGTGGGTCAGATAACGCTGACCGACGTGGCCTGCGGACCCTTCGCGCCCTGGCCGATCTCGAACTCGACGCGCGCGTTCTCATCGAGGGAACGGAAGCCGTTGCCCTGGATCTCGCTGTAGTGCACGAAGACGTCGCCGCCACCGTTGTCGGGGGTGATGAAGCCGAACCCCTTCTCGGAGTTGAACCACTTCACAGTGCCCTGAGTCATCAAAAATCTCCATACATAACACAAAAAACAGGAAGCCACATCAGCATCCCGGGTCACAGCCGGAACGGTTTGCTTCCTCGGCGAGGAGACACTACGCCCGCTGAGTTCTGCGAGCGTGACTCAGCACGAACACAAAATCGAGACCGCCTAAAGTAAAGCACAGCCCTCGCGGAGCGGACAACCCGGCTCTCCCGGACCAGGGGTGGTGCCATTCACCACACCGGCCACTCTGGACGGCCGAGCTGCGAAGATCCCGCTGGGACAGGGTTTTCGCCGTGCGCCGGAGGGTGGCACGTTTTTGGCGCGGGGCAACACGTTCACCGAGCCATGCGGCCTCGTGAGCTGCCGCGCTCGGAAGGACCTTTCGCCACACCGGCCGCGGCACGCCCTTATGCACGCGCATCCAACCCGGCGAGGCAAGTCACTCGCACCCGCCGCCGATCCCGGACTGGACCAGACCACGAACCCCAACCCCAACATCGGCATCGGCATCGGCATCGGGCGGTCAACCACCAACCCCAGGCTGGAACCTCAGACCAGGGTCTCGGACCAGAGCCTCGGCCCAGAACCGCAGGCCAGGGCCGTGCCCGCTACTCCCCGCTGGCCGGCCGCAGCTCGCCGTCGCCGCCGAACGGCGAGCGCCAGCTCGGGCTCTCGTCCGCGGACACGACGGCGACGTCGTGGGCCTCCGCGCTGGCGCTGAACAGCACCGGCACGACGCCGGAGACCTGACTCGCCTCGCGGGCGTGGTTCTTGTCGGCCATATCGAAACTCCCCTCGTTCCCGGCCCGCAACTCGGGCGGGCCGATGACCGCGATGATGCCATCGGGCACCGACAGAAACCGGCGTTCCCGCCAGGATCGGCCAGGGCTGCAACGGCCAAAAAGTAGACGCTCCAGTCGAGTTCCCGCGAACTCCCGGAACACCGCCAGGTTACCTGAGCCGTCCGGCATCGGCTACCGAACTTCTCCGGCGTTTCTTCATATGCCACGAAAGAAAAATCACTGCCCTCGGCCATCCTGTGGGCGGACGGCGCCGAGCAGGCCGCTGAGCCGGACGTCGGGCGTCACCACGTCGGGGTCGGTCCGCACGTCGATGACACACGGCCGCTGCCGGACCAGCGCACTGGCGATGATGGGCTCCAGCTCCTCCCGATCGTCCACCGTGTACCCCGCCGCGCCGAGGCCCCGCGCCCAGGACGCGAAGTCCGTCAACGGGATCGTCACGCCCGAAAGCCGCCCTTGGGTGCGGGCCTGGTGCATCGCGAGCGCGCCGTGGAGCCCGTTCTGGAACACCACCACCATCACCGGCGCGCGGTAACGCACGGCAGTCTCGATCTCCTGCCCGGTCATCAACGTGCCGGCGTCGCCGACCATCGCGACGACCGACCGGCGCGGTTCCGCCAGCTTGGCCGCCACCGCCGCGGGCACGGCGTAGCCCATCGCCGCGTTGCTGGGCCCGAGCTGGCTGCGCGGCGCGGTGAAACACCAGTAACGGTGCATGAACTGCGCGAAGTTGCCCGCGTCGCTGGTCACGATGGTGTCCTCAGGAGCCAGCTTACGCAGCGCGCGGACCACGTCCACGGGATGGACGCGGGTGTTCCCGCTGGTGTCCGGCGGGGTCATGAACGTGTGCACGGCCGCATTGGCCGCCGAGGCGCGGCGCGTGCGCGGGGTGGCGACCGCCCGCAGCTCCCGCAGGAACGGCTCCACCTCGGCGTCGACGCGGAAGGTCAGCCCGCGGCGGCGCTGGGCGTCGATGCCGGTGCCGACCAGCACCAGCGTCTGCTGCGACGTCGGATAGCGGTAGCCCTGCGTGGTGACCTCGTCGAGCTGGGTGCCGAGCGCGAGCACGACGTCGGCGCGCTCCAACGCGTCCAGCTGCCGCGCCGGGATGCCGAGCCCGAGGTGCCCGGCGTACCGCTCGTGCGTCTCCGGGAAGGCGTCCTGCCTGCGGAAAGCGTTGTACACCGGCAGGGACAGCTCGTCGGCGACGGCGATCAGCTCCTCGCGTGCCGAGCGCGCCCGCCCGCCGACGATCACCACCGGGTAGCGCGCCTCGTCGACCAGACCGGCCACGGCTTCGGCCGAACGGCCCAGCGTGCCGGTGGCGGGCGGGCGCACGGTCGCGACCGGTTTGGCCGAGTCGTACGGCACTCCCCACGCGTCGCTGGGCACGCCGATGACCACCGGGCCCGGCCGTCCCTCGCGGGAGCGGGTCAGCCCCTCGGCCACCAGCCCGGGCACGCCGTCCGGGTCCTCGGCGCGCACGCACCACTTCGAGATGGACTCGAACATCGCGGTGAGGTCGGAAGTCGGCAGCTCGCCGGCGGCCACGCGGTCCAGGGCCGGCGTCTCCAGCAGCACGACCATCGGGGTCTCGTCCTGATAGGCCGTCTGGACGCCGATGACGAGGTTCGCCGCGCCCGGCCCGCGGCTCGCGAGCAGCACGGCGGGGCGCTCGGTGAGCTTGCCCTCGGCCTCGGCCATGAACGCGGCGCCGGAGTCGTGCCGGGCCGCGACCAGCGTGATCTCGCGCTCGCGCTGCAACGCGTCGAGCAGCGGAAGGAACGACTCACCGGCCACGGCGTACACCCGACGCACGTGTGCCTCGATCAGGATGCGCACGGCCGTCTGGGCGACGGTCGCCCCTACTTGGTATCTAATGAGGAGAGCTTAGGGCGGCACTGTTGACCGTAGTCAAGTGATCTTGCGGTAATGACCACGAGAATCGGCCGAATGTCCGCTTTGACCGCCCCGTGCAGGGAAGCGAGGACCGTTGTCTTGACCTCACCGGAACACGAAACTGTTTTCACATATGGCGCCCCGGCGCTCAAATACGGCACCGGCGCCAGTGAAGAGATCGGCTACGACCTGACGCAGTACGGCGCCCGCCGCGTGCTCGTCGTGACCGATCCGGTGGTCGCGGCCACGGGCTGGCCCGAGCGGATCGCGACGGGGATCGCCGGCTACGGCATCGAGGCCGAGGTCTTCGACGGCGTCCACGTCGAGCCCACCGACGTCAGCATGCAGAAGGCCGTCGACTTCGCGCGCGGCTCCGGACCGTACGACGCGTTCGTCGCGGTCGGCGGCGGCTCCAGCATCGACACGGCGAAGGCCGCGAATCTGCTGACCAGCAACGACGGCGAGCTGATGGACTACGTGAACGCGCCGGTCGGCGGCGGCCGCGCGCCCGCCCGTCCGCTGAAGCCGTTGGTCGCGGTGCCGACCACCACCGGCACCGGCTCCGAGAGCACCACCGTGTGCGTGCTGGACGTGCTGTCGATGCGGGTGAAGAGCGGCATCAGCCACCTGCGGCTGCGCCCGACGCTGGCGGTCGTCGACCCGCTGCTGACGGTTTCGCAGCCCGCCGGCGTGACGGCCGCGAGTGGCATGGACATCCTTTGCCACGCGGCGGAAAGCTACACCGCCAAGGCGTACACGGACTTCGCGCGCAAGCGCCCCGAGGAGCGCGTGCCGTACTGCGGCGCGAACCCGCTGGCGGACATGTTCGCGGAGAAGTCGCTCGAACTGCTTTCGTGGGCGCTGCCCGCGGCCGTCCGCGACGGGTCGGACCTCAAGGCGCGCGAGGCGATGGCGCTGGCCGCGACGTTCGCGGGGCTCGGCTTCGGTAACGCCGGCGTGCACATCCCGCACGCCAACGCGTACCCCATCGCGGGCCAGGTCCGTGACTTCCACCCCGAGGGCTATCCCGGCGACGAAGCCATGGTCCCGCACGGCATGGCGGTTTCGCTGACGGCGCCGGCCGCGTTCCGCTTCACCTTCGAAGCGGCGCCCGAACGACACCTGCGCGTCGCCCGGCTGCTCGCCCCGGATTTCGAGTGGGACGGCGACGCCGCCGGCCACCTGCCCGCGGTGCTGACGAACCTGATGCGCGGGATCGGCATCCCGCCGGGCCTCGGCGCCGTCGGCTATTCGGAGTCCGATGTGGACTCTCTGGTGCCGGGAACCCTGAAGCAGCAACGACTCCTGGCGACGGCCCCGCGCGAGGCCACCGAGGAGGACCTCGCCGCGATCCTGCGCGCCTCGGTGACGCTGTGGTGAGCGGCTACCCGCACTGGCAGACGGTTCCGTTGCGCTGGAAGGACAACGACGTCTACGGGCACGTGAACAACGTCGTCCACTACTCCCTGATGGACACGGTGATCAACACCTGGCTGATCACCCGCGGCGGCCTGGACATCACCTCCGGCGGCGTGATCGGGCTCTGCGTGGAATCGCACTGCGCGTACCACGCTTCGGTTTCTTTCCCGGAATCGCTGCGGATCGGGCTGCGCGTCGCGCACCTCGGCCGCTCCAGTGTCCGCTACGAGATCGGCATGTACGCGGACTCGGCCGAAGACCTGCTGGTCGCGGAGGGCCATTTCGTGCACGTGTTCGTCGACCGGGAGTCCCGGCGGCCGGTCGAGGTGGCGGGGAAGCTGCGGGATTCGCTGGCGCAGCTCACTGCCGCGAACGGCTGAAGGCGTCGGTGAACGACCACCGACAGCAGGCAACGCGGCCGAAACCCGTAATCCACCTGGCCCAGTGCGCTGGTCCGATGGCCTGAACTTCTCCCGCGGCGGCAACCCCGATCGATAACCTGGCTGCTCCACCGCCCGAGCGAGGGAGCTTCATGACCACGGCACGTCACGCGCCGGACCTGCTTTCCCCGGAATTCGCCGCCGACCCGTATGCCGCGTACGACATCATGCTCGAGGACGAGCCGCTGATCTGGCACGAAGGCATGCAGAGCTACATCGTTTCCCGGTACGACGACGTGGCCAGGGCGTTCCGCGAACCCGTTTTCACCACCGACAACTACGGCTGGCAGCTGGAGCCCGCGCACGGGCGCACGATCCTGCAGATGAGCGGGCGCGAGCACTCGATCCGCCGGGCGCTGGTCGTGCCCGCGTTCCGCGGCAGCGAGCTGGAGCAGAAGTTCCTGCCGGTGATCAAGCGCAACTCGGCGCGGCTGATCGACGGGTTCCGCGGCCGCGGACACGCCGACCTGGTCGAGGACTACGCGCGGCACTTCCCGATCAACGTGATCGTCGACATGCTCGGCCTGGACCAGAGCGACCACGAGCGTTTCCAGGTCTGGTACACGTCGATCATCGGCTTCCTCGGGAATCTCAGCCAGGACCCGGAAGTCGCCGCGGCCGGGGTGCGCACGCGCGAGGAGCTGTCCGCCTACCTGATCCCGATCATCCGGCAGCGGCGGGAAAACCTCGGCGAAGACCTGCTTTCCACGCTCTGCGCGGCCGAGGTCGACGGCACCTCGATGAGCGACGAGGACATCAAGGCGTTCTGCAGCCTGCTGCTCGCCGCCGGCGGCGAGACGACCGACAAGGCCATCTCCAGCCTGTTCCGGAATCTGCTCGCCCATCCCGAGCAGCTGGACGCGGTCCGCGACGACCACAGCCTGATCCCGAAGGCGTTCGCCGAAACGCTGCGTCATACGCCGCCGGTGCACATGATCATGCGCCAGCCGGCCGAGGACATCGAGATCGCCGGGCAGCCGATCCCCGCGGGCAGCACCGTGACCTGCCTGATCGGCGCGGCCAACCGCGACCCGCGGCGGTTCTCGAACCCGGACGCGTTCGACATCTTCCGCGACGACCTGCCGACCGAGACGGCGTTCTCCGCGGCGGCGAGCCACCTGTCCTTCGCGCTGGGACGGCACTTCTGCGTCGGCGCCCTGCTGGCCAAGACGGAGATCGAGGTCGGGGTCGCGCAGCTGCTCGACGCGATGCCCGACCTGCGCCTGGACGAAGGCGCCGCATCGGTCGAGAAGGGGGTGTTCACCCGTGGCCCGTCCTCGCTGCGGGTCCGGTTCACGCCCAACTGAAAAGCCTTACCAGGCCCCGGAAAACGAGTCCGCCGGGCTGGCCACGTAGGTCGGGGTGAACGTCACGGGCAGGGACTCCAGCCCGCGCATCCACATCGACGGCCGCCACACCAGGCGCTCCGCCGGCACCGACAGCGAGAGGTCGGGCAGCCGGTCCAGCAGCACCTCGACGGTGGTCCTGGCGATCACCTCCGCGACCTCGGGCGCGGGATGCGGGCAGCCGTGCTCGCCGTGCCCGAACGACATGTGCGCGTGGTTGCCCAGCGCGCCGCCGGCCAGGTCCGGGCGCACGTGCGGGTCGGCGTTCGCGGCGGCCAGGCCGAGCACCAGCAGGTCGCCCGCGCGGACGCGACGGCCGCCGAGCTGGGTGTCGCGCGTCGCGAAGCGGCCGATGAAGTTCTGCGTCGGGGTGTCGTGCCAGAGCACCTCGTTCAACGCCTCGCCGACGCTCCCGCGCCCGCCCGAGAGCGTCATCGCGAACCGGTCGTCGGTCAGCATCAGCCGGATCGTGTTGCCGATCCAGTTCGCCGTCGGCTGCTGCGCCGCGGCCGTGACCACCAGCAGGTCCTGGATGATCTCCGCGTCGGTGAGCTGCGCCGGGTGCTGCATCATGTGCGACGGCACGTCCGCGCCGGGCTGCTGGTGCTTGCCGGCCAGCAGCCGCCCCATCGCCTCCTGCACGCGGCCGTACGCGGGGATCGCGTCCGGGCCGACGTCGAGCGAGATCGCCACATCCCGGACCAGCGCCGGGGTTTCCGCCTCCGGCATGCCGTACATCTTGGCGATCGCGAGCAGCGGGATCTGCATCGCGAACTGCGCGATCAGGTCCGCCTCGCCGCTGCCGGCGAAGGTGTCGATCAGCCGGTCCGCGATCCGCTCGCAGTGCGAGCGCAGGTCGAACTGGTCCACCGCCGAAAGCGCGTCGCCGATCGCCCCCGCGCGGCGGCGGTGCTCCAGCGCCTCGGTGAACATGACCGACGGGTTGTACGCGACGTACGGCAGCAGCGGCCAGTCCGCGGGCACGTTGTCCCATTGGTTCCAGCGCCGGGTGTCGCGCTGGAACAGCAGGTTGTCGCTGGCCACCTGGTGGATCTCGCGGTAGCCGATGACCAGCCACGCGGGCACGTCGCCGTCGAGCAGCACCGGGGCGACGCCGCCGTGCTGGTGCCGGATCTGCGCGTACAGGGCCGCCGGGTCTTCCTGGAACTGCGTCCCGTACAGCTTCACGAAGTCCTCTGTGGACGCCAGATCGGCCACTGGACTGTGCTGGAAACCGGTGCTGTGCTGGAAATCGGTCACGGCTGGTGCTCCCGGGCGGTGGACAGCGAGTAGAGGTGGTCGACGAGCGCGATCAGCACGTTCTTCGAGGAGTCGCGGCGGCGGGCGTCGCAGTCGATCAGCGGGACGTCGGCGGACAGGTCCAGCGCGCCGCGGACGTCGTCGAGGTCGTGGGTCGGCCGCTCGAAGTTGTTGCGCGCCACGATGAACGGCGTGCCGTGGTGCTCGAGGCGGTCGATCGCGTACCAGGAGTCCTCGAGCCGGCGGGTGTCCACCAGCACCACGGCGCCGAGCGTGCCGGAGAACAGCCGGTCCCAGAGGAACCAGAACCGCTCCTGCCCCGGCGCGCCGAACAGGTACAGCACCATCCGCTCGTCGAGGCTGATCCGGCCGAAGTCGAACGCGACGGTGGTGGTGGTCTTCACCTGACGGTCGCTGGGCCGGTCGATGCCGATGCCGGCCTGCGTCATCGTCTCCTCGGTGCTCAGCGGCCGGATCTCGCTGACCGAGCGGACCATGGTCGTCTTGCCGACGCCGAACCCGCCCACGATCACGATCTTGAGGCCGTCCGCCGCCGTGGCGGCCAGCGGAGCGCGGGTCGTGCGTTCAGAGGTTGCGGAGTCCAACGAGCACCTTCTTGAGGAATTCGGAGTCGGGGATGGAAACACTCGCCGTGGCCGAGGTGGGGTGCCGGGCGGAGACGCGGCCGCTGTCGAGCAGGTCCGTGAGCAGGATCTTGACCACGCTCACCGGCAGCGCGAGCTCGGCGGAGACCTCCACCACCGACGTCGGGCGCCGCGCGATCCGCAGGATCGCCGCGTGCTCGGACTGCATTCCGGCCGACGGCGCGGACTCGGTCACGATGAGGGTGACCAGGTCCAGCTCGACGTCTTCGGCGCGGCTGCGGCCGCCGGTGACCGTGTAGAGCCGGTCCGGGTCCTCGCCCTCGACTGCGCGGCTGATCACGGCGTCGGGCCGGCCGGGGCGTAGCGGGGCGCCGCGGTGAGGAACGCGCCGATCTGCTCGACCAGCTCGTCCATGTTGTGCCCGATCAGTCCGACGTCGGCGTCCTCGGCGGCGATCACCGCGAGGTGCGCGCCGATGCCGGCCTCGACGATGAACAGGATCCCGCCGTGGAACTCGGTCATCGAGTTGCGGACGCCGCCGCTGCCGTCGCCGAACTCCGCGGACGCGCCGTGGGACAGGGCCTGCACACCGGCGGCGATCGCGGCCAGCTGGTCGGCCTTGTCGACGGTGAGCCCGGCGGTGTGGCACAGCTTGAGGCCGTCCTTGGACAGCACCAGCGCGTGCACGGCGCCGTGGGTGTTGCCGACGAGGTTCTCCAGCAGCCATTCGAGGTTCGGGTTCTGGGCGTTCATCGAGAATCCGGGGGCGGCGCCGGTCGGCTCCGGCCCCCTTGCTCCAATCTGGGGGATCCGGTTCGGCAGCGGGGAAGCATCAGGCATCACTCTTCGTCCGCGCCCGGCTGCTCCGGCGAGTCGGCAGCGGCCTTGCGGGTGCGGCTCTGCTGGAAGGCGCCGAACCGCGCACCGCTGTCGCCGCTCTGGCGGGACTGCCGCGGGCCGGGGGACGGCGTGAGCAGCTGGCGGTTCGACGCGGCCAGGGTCTGGCCTCGCGGGCGCTTCGGCAGCGCGCCGGACTCACTGGGCTCCGAAGGCGACTCCTCCGGCCACGCGCGGCTCGCTCCGGCGGCCACCAGCTCCGCCCGCCGGGGCGCGGGTTCGGGCAGCGGCTCCGGCCGCGGCTGTGTGATCAGGTGGTTCGGGATCCGCATGACCACGCCGATCCCGCCGCGCGAGGACGGGCGGAAGAACACGTGCAGCTGGTGCTTGCGGCCGAGCTGGCCGACCACGGCGAGCCCGAGCCGGGTGCCCGACAACGACGTCAGGTCCAGCGGCTCGTGCAGCGCCACGGCCTTCTCGGCGCGGACCAGCGCCTGCGGCTTCATGCCGAGCCCGCCGTCTTCGATGGTGATCACGGCGCCGTTGTGCAGGTCCTCGACGTACACGTGGACCTCCTCCGACGGCGCGGAGAACTTGGTCGCGTTGTCCATCAGCTCGGCCAGCGCGTGCATCACGTCCTCGGCCGCGTAGCCGGCGATCGCCGCGCCGCTGGTGGAGTGCACACGAACCCGCTGGTACGCGCCGATCCGGCCCATCGCGCCGCGCAGGATGCTCTCCATCCGGATCGGCTTGGCCCAGCGCCGGCCGGAGCGGGCGCCGGTGAGCACCGCGATCGAGTCGGCGAGCCGGCCGGCCTGCGCCGTGCTGTGGTCGACGTTCAGCACGTCGCCGAGCAGGTCCTCGGGGCAGTGGTTCTCGATCTCGCGCAGGTCGCCGAGGATGCTGGTGGTCAGCGCCTGCACCCGGCCGGCGGCGTTCGCGCAGGCCGCGGTGGCCGCCGCCCGGCGCCGTTCGCCGATCGCGACCTCCTCGACCAGCATCCGGACGATCCGCTCGTGCGCGTCCTGCTCGGGCCGCGGCATCGAGCTGAACACGGTGGCGGCCGTCGCGCCCTCGCGCAGCCGGGCGAGCACGGCGGGCATGGTCTGGTCGACCAGGTGGGCCAGATCGGCGTCCGCCAGACCGGCGCGGGCCTGTGCCGCCTGCGCCTCCTCCTCGGCCCGGCGGACGCGCTCCTCGGCCTGTTCGAGCCGGCCCGCGCCGCGCGTCGCGAGGAAAACGGCGCCGCACAACAGCAGCCAGGTCACCCCACCCGCGATCGCGACCAGCACCCGCACTCCCCCGGGCACCGCGAGCGTCACCAGCACCCACAGCGCACCGACGACCACCGCCGTCGCCGGTACCGCGAGCGCGGCCGGTGCGGCGGTCCGGCGCGGCTGCGCTCGGTGTGCGGGCAGTAGTTCCGACATGGCTTGAAGTCCTCGCGTCCGATAGGTGGGGAGACAGTACGGGAAAAACGCGTTTTGACGGGACCAGGATATTAGACCCACCGACAACGCCCCCGATGAGGAGCACCGCCTATCGGCAAAGCGGTCGCATGGCACTTCACCACCAGTAATTACGTTGTGCGACAACGGGTTCGACTCGCAGTCGCCAATTCCGGCGATTATTCGCCCGTCATTTCCCCCCGATCAGAGCAACACACTCACCGGCTTGGTCGCACCCGCCACGACAAGGCGTGACCGAATCGCCGAATTCACCACCGAAAAGGGAAAAGCCCGTCGCACAGCCGGTGAGGCCGGGCGACGGGCTGGACGCGGGGGTGGGTCAGCTCTTGTTGGTCCCCGGGGTGAGGACCTTGTCGATGACGAAGACGGTGGCGTTCTTGGTGGGGATGTTGCCGCAGAGGATCTTGGCGCCGTTGACGGTCATGTTGTCGCCGGAGCCTTCGATCTTCAGCGGGCCGCCCGCGGTGTCGAGCGAGGTGACCGAGCCACCGGCGGCGGCCAGGCCCTTGGCGTC
Source organism: Amycolatopsis saalfeldensis (assembly GCF_900110575.1). GTDB lineage: Bacteria > Actinomycetota > Actinomycetes > Mycobacteriales > Pseudonocardiaceae > Amycolatopsis > Amycolatopsis saalfeldensis. The sequence goes on along the minus strand of NZ_FOEF01000008.1, from coordinate 255 downwards.
GTAGCGCTTGGGCAGGACGTGGTACTGCAGGATCGGCGCCAGCTGGCTCGGGTTCTTCGCCAGCTCGTTGAACTTCGCGTCGCCCAGCGCCGCGAAGGCGGGGTCGGCCGGCGCGAAGACGGTGATCGCGGGCTGGCTGTTGAGCGTGTCGACCAGGTTGGTGGCCTTGACCGCGGCGACCAGCTTGGTCAGCAGCGGGTTGGTCGAGGCGGCCGACGCGACCGGCTGCGGGCCCATCGAGTCCAGCGAGCCGGC
>NZ_FOEF01000056.1 GCF_900110575.1 Amycolatopsis saalfeldensis | reverse complement strand
CCCCGCCGCCATCAAGGTCTGGCGGCACGCATGGAACGACTTCACCCCGTTCCTCGACTATCCACCCGAACTCCGCAGGATCGTCTACACCACAAACCTGATCGAGAACATCAACTTCCAGCTCCGCAAAATCACCAAGAACCGCGGCCACTTCGACAGCGACACCGCCGCGGCAAAACTGCTCTACCTCGGACTCCGCAACATCACCAGCAACCGAGGCGGACCATCGGGAACCGGCACCCGAGGCTGGAAACAAGCACTAAACACCCTCGCCGCACTCTTCCCAGACCGACTCCCACTCCACTAGAATAGAAGAAGAAATCGTCCGTGGCTTACACGGAAATCATGACAGGGCCGGCAAAGTGAGCACCACGCCGACACTCTGAACACCACGACTCCGTCCGGCACGAGCCAGGCTGGGTCGATTCATCCCTGGACATGCTCACCGCGAACACCGCCGACATGCTCACCTTCAATGCCGGGCAACACACCCTCACCTCGCCGGCACACTGACTCCTCGCCCCGCGTCAGGCTCGCCGCCCTGCATGGCTCCCGGCGCACGCCCTACGTCGTCGCTCACCCGGCGGAAACAGGCATCGTTGACCGCCCCGGCGAGCAGGCCTCGTACTCAGGTGCCGTCCATGTGTCGCCTCCATCGACGGCGCCATCCGGTCCACCGTGTGCTGGCGAAGCGGAAATCGTCGCAGCACGGGAAAATCTCACCATCGACCCTTGAGCAGGAACGAGACGCCCCACCATGAACGACAACGCAGCCACCCGGTTCGACCCGATGCTGGACACGCTGGACCGGGTGGTGTGGGCGATCGAGGTCCGCGACCCACACCAGCTCACCGCCGACGGCATCGGCGAGACCACCCGGATGGCGATGAGCGAGCTGGCCGCGGCCCACGGCTGCGCGCTCGGGGTCTGCGTCGACGACGACTCCTACGACTCAACCCCGGAGGGTACTTTCTACCGCTGGGATATCAGCGTCCCCCGCGAACAACACCTCGACCGGGACGACACCGGCATTCCCCGCGCGATCACTGCGCTCGGCGCCTGGCTGGCCACCCAGCTCCCGGCAGGGCTCGACGACTGGATCTACGAACCCGACCTCGCCGAAACCTGGCAAGCCGCCGTCGGTGACGAGCTGCGCGACAACGCGGCCGACCTGCTCGTGCCACTGGAAGCCGCGATGCTCGGGCGGCGCCGCGACGGTGCGCAGGAGATCGAACCGCTGCTGCGCTGCCACGCCGGCGCCGCAGAACCCCGGGCGGGCACATACGCATTGCTACTCGGACACGACCCCGACGTCGCGGAGCACGGATACGCGCCATGGCTGGTGCTGTCCGCCGGATACATCCCGCCCAACGGATTCTGGACCACCCCGGCCGGCGCGGCACTGTCCCGGTTCTCCCACACCGACCACCCCATCCTCATCGCACCCCGGCCAGCACCAGCGGTCTGGTGGATCAGCGTCACCACCGCACCGTTCGTCCCCACCATCCCCGCCCCGGCTTCGGCGTTCACCCCCACCCCGCCCACCGCCACACCCGGCGCCCGCCACCAGTGGACCGGCACCGACCCGGCCACGCTCGTCGCCCGGGCCACCGCAGACCTGCTCGCCCTCTTCCCGTACCTGCGCGACAGCGCTACCCGTTCATGAACAGGGACAACACTCGTGCAGTGCGCCTGGCCGTAGCGTCGGCAACGGCACAGCGCCGGACGAACTCACCAAACGGCAGGGACACCTGATGAGGAGGGACACGGCGTGGCTCGCGCACCTCCGTCCAAGACCGGCTCCGGTCAGCTGGGCTCGCACGAGCGGGTCAACGGCTGGCCCGCCGCACCGAGGGTGAAGATCCCCACGAACCCTGTCGTCGCCCGCCGCAATCGACGGTGGCCTGACGAGGTGCTGCTGCTCGACCCCGGCACCGACCAAAGCGTGACCATGCCCGGCTACGCCTTCGCCGCGCAAGCCGACGCGGCAGACACCGCCGCTGAACACCTCCGATCGCAGCGTCGAGCTGAGACCCGCGTCGGATTCCAGTGCACGACACTCGACGGCTACCAGATCACCTGGTATCGGGAAGCACCCGCTGATCGCGAGGGTGGCCTCGTGTCGATCTTCGACCCCGAGTCCACCGAGCCCGCTCGGCGGCTGCTACCCGACGGCACCGCGGAATCCCTCGACGGCGCACCTCGAGGACTGACGGTGTACGGGCGGCACCGATCCGACCGACCCAGCTTTGCCCGCGCTTCCCTGATGACCCCGGAGTACACCTACCTGATCAACGGGGTGAAGGAAGACCGGGGCGTGACAGTCGGCGGCTGAGAACGCACCGTCGAGCACGCCACGACCATGCGCCTCGCGGGCGCGGCAGGTGAGCCTGCGGGCTGGTTCGGGGACCACCATCACGGCCGTTGCCAAGGTCGGAACAACGGCGCTGGTCAGCGCCTGCTTCCTGAAGGAAACGCTGACAGCTCAACGGAAACCCCCTGCCATCCGCCCCGTCGGTCATCGACGCTGGACGCACCGGAGAGACCGGGACACCGAGCCAGGATCGAGGAACGCGAGATGAGCACCACGAAGATCACCACTGCGTCCGGCACCACCATGATGGAGCTCGCCACGGGCATCCCGGTGCACCATGCCACGAACGCCGTCGTGATCGCGCCGGACGCCTCCGGCACGATGTGCGCGCTGCTGGCCGAGCGGGACCGGGAGCCGCACGCGGGACAGTGGGGGCTGCCGGGAGGGGTGTGCCAGCCCGGCGAGGCACCGAGCGTGGTCGCCGTGCGGCGGGCCCGGGAGAAGACCGGCATCGACCTGGACGGCATCGAGCTGGTGCACGCCTCGTCCCGGGACGAGGGCCGCGACGAGGCCGGCCGCTACGTGACCGTGTCGTACGTGGTGATGCTGGATCGGCCGGTGCCGCTGCAGGTCGGCGACATGATCCGCCAAGCCCGCTGGTGGCCGATCGCCGAGGCGCTACGGCTGGAGCTGGCCTACGACCACGCCAAGATCATCCGCGACGCCCTGGCCGCAGCCGGGCTGACCATCAGCTGACCGGACCCGACCATCGCCATAACGCGCCACGGCCCGCCGACAGGCCAGATTCGCGTTGCTCGGCGCCAACGCGGATCAGGGGTGCTGGTCGGACCTAGCCGAAGACGACTGGCACCTGGCGTGGTTGCGAGGGTTCTACCGCGCCGTGTGCATCGAGACCGGCGGCGTACCGGGTCCGAGCGAGGACACCGACGGTTACTTCGTCAGCTACCCGGACGTCGACCGGGGCGACCCGGGGTGGAACACCTCGGATGTTCCGTGGTTTCTCTGTACTACAAGGAAAACTACCCTCGGCTGCAGTGGAGCAAGGGGCGTGACGACCCGCGCGGCCTGTTCCGGCACGCCCCAGTCGGTCGGGCCGGCCTGACGTTGCAGTATTTCTCCCGGGTGTCGGCCGCAAGGCCCGGCTAGGGTGTGACCTTCGGCTTGACCCCACATCCCAGGAGGGACCCGCCCGTGGCTGACGCTCCCAGCGCCATGTTCGAGCACTACTTGCGCACCGACGGACCGGACCTCACCGTCGAGATCGTTGCCGGGCGTGGCTCGCCGACCGAAGGAGACCTCGGCCGCACACTGTCGCAGAAGGCAGTGTGGATGTTCGGAGAGCAGGCCCAGGCGTGGCTGATGTCGCGGTTCATGCGGGCCTACGAGGCGCACAAGGTCATGCCCAAGGGCGCGAAGGTCACACTGCACGTGGAGTTGGACACCGACTCGACGCTCGACCCGGAGCGTGGCAAGGGATAGCTGATCTGCGGGGGCCAGATAGCCAATCCCCGGTTCCCGCAGATCAGTGACTCAACGAAGGACAAGCCCACGCGTCCGGACAACATACCGGCCGCGTGCGTGGACACGGCCACCACTCCGCGGGCGGAGCGGCGCTGCAGGACATCAGCCGACAGTTCCGGGGGCCCAGCCCCACGTGAACTCCTGCGAGGTGGGGGTGACTAGCCGCGGCACCCCCTCGTCTGAGGGCCCGCACACCGAGCAGTGCAGGATCGTGCCGACGATCTGCTCGCCGGGCAGGTTCAGCCCGAACATCGGTGCCCGAAGAATCACCATGGTGTTCTGGCCACACCCGGCGCCGCCGACAGTGCACGGCAGGTCGTCGGCCACGACCCGGCCCCGGATCTCGAAGAAGCCGGCGCGCACACTCTCGAAACTCAGCACCTGGCTGCCGGCGGGGCCGTCGTTGCGGGTGATGGGGGTGGCGTACCCCTGTGCGGGGCTGGGGTCGGTCATCGCCGCAGCATAGTACGCAGTGCCACGCGTCGGCGGCCGAGCCCGCCACAGGAGAGCACGAACCCGGAGCAGACTACATCTGGCGGACACTCAGTAGCTTCTTGGCACAGAAGGCGATCGTGTCCGGGAGGCCCAACCGCCGATGACCGCTGCCATATTAGGTAGGTCCGGCCGTCATCTCGACAGGACATCGACCCGAGCTAGCCGAAACAGGGAGATCGGTCGGGTTCGTCGCCGGTTGCGGACAGGCAAGCATGAGCACATGCCGAACCACAAGTGCCTGGCCCAGCCCGAACCGCCGCGCCGTCCGTCCACATGGGAAATCGTGCTCGATCAGCTTCTCCGAGTCCTCGGTGCCCGGTGGATCTTCGCCACCCTTGCCCTCCTCCTCGCAGCATCCGTCGCACTCGCCAGCGTCGTCGGCCCGGACCTCGCCGACCTCGTCAGCGTGCTACTCCTCGGCATCGCCGCGATCGTGCGTGCCAGGAGGAAGCGTTAGCCCCACACCTACGTTCCAGCCGCATTCGGTCCAGCCCCGGGCACACCGAACGAAGCGGACGTGCCAGCGGTGGAACCGTTGCTGTGTCCGCAAATCCGTGCGGCCGCGGGAGCCCTGCACTTGCCGGCTACCCACGACGGTCGTGCTCGCTTCGCCGGGTTTCGAGATCCTCGGCGACACCCCGGCCGGTGGTGCTCGACCGGTCACTCGACGACCTGCCCGACGAGATCGCCGAGCTGGCCCGGCAGTGGGAGCGCCACGTCGTCGAGGCCGACACCGGCCTGCCGCCGGACGCGCCGGTGGGCGCGGTGCCTGGGCCGCCGTTCGATTCGAACCGTACGACGGTGCGAGAGAGGGAAACGGCGAGGGCCGCCGAGCTGACTGCGGCCGGGATGTCGGCCAGCGTGTCGACGGTGCAGCGGATGTGGCGCTGCTACCGTGCCGAGGGCCTGTGCGGGCTGGTCGACAGCCGGGCGCACCGGCGGACCTCGGCGCACGGCTGGACCGATGAGTGGGTCGTTTCCGCGATCCGCGAAGCGTTCGGCGAGCAAGCGTCCCGCTCCACGGGCACCCGGGACCGGCTGCGTCGCCAGATGGAGGCGATCCGCGGCCGGGCGGCACGGCGCGACGGTGCCGTCGAAGGCGACGTTCAACCGGCGGGTCTCGCGGTTGTCCACCGGGCAGCACATCTTCGGCGCCGCGACCACCCACCGCTCGGCAGCGAACCGACCGGACGGATCGTTCACGTGAGCTGGGCGGCCCGGCCAGGGCAACAAGTGCAGATCGGCTCGGCCCCGCTCGACGTGATGGCGGTGTTCGACGACGGCCAGGCACGCCGGGTCGAGCTCACCGCCGTCGATGTCGCCACCCGTACCATCTGCGCGGCGATCCCTGACATCGACGTCTCCGCGGGGCGAGTGAGGGTCGTGCCCGGCCGGACTGCCGAGCGCACCAAGCCAGGCTTCCGTGGGCTCGGTGCTGGAAGGATCCCGCGATGGCTGTGAGAAGATCGGCAAGAACCACTGTAGGACTTGACCTTGCCGGGTTCGCCGCACCCCGAGCTCGTAAACGGAACAGCCACTGTTGCTCGCAGACGGAGGACGACTACTTATAGTTCGGCCTCATCCCGACAGTCTTCTCCTTGCCGCAACGCTTCATGAGCACGACCGGACAGAAGGAAACACCCCCCAACCCTGACGGAAAGGTCGCCGGAATCGACAATTTCGCTCTCACCGACACCGACACCGACACCGACACCGATCTGATGCCGTGCGACGGCTGGGGCTGGGAGCAACGCGAAGAACCTCGGCCAGGCGTTCGAGGTCACCCGAACTGCCGTCGCGCTGGCCCAGGCGATCGTCGTACCGGAGCATTTCGATGGTAACCACATTCATTGAGGCCAGCCGCCTGAGGCGGTCTCAACCTTTGCTGCCGACCTCATCAGATTTCCGCGAGACAGGACAGCGGCCGCTGTTGTCCTGTCTCGCCGCGGGTTGGATCTGCTCGCGCCTCACGCGACGAACTGATCGGGGACTCAGGACACGTGGATGACGCTTCCGCCGGCGCGGGCACGGCCACCACGGACGCGCGGTTGTCCGGCATTCCACGGCGGCACGGCGTCCTGATCGCCGCCGCGCTCGCCCGCGATGTCGTAGGCGAGTTCAGCTTCGATCCACTCTGGATAGGGGGTCGAACCCGCGATTGGTGACGACCGAGGAGCGGTCGAAGATCAGCCACTTGTGGCCGGCGTGGGACTCTTCGTGCGGCTCAGCCGTCCAGCGCTCGCCGCATCGAGGGCGACGTCCTTCATGGTGTACTGCAGCTTCTTCATGGTGTACTGCAGCTTCAATCTCGATCGCAATGTGGTCGCCAGGTAGCCGGGAAGCTGCAGCAGGATCGCCTTCATCTTGGCGTCGTTCTTCGTCAGGTGTCCCGTGTGGACGGCGTTGAAGTGTAGGGCGAGGAGTTCGCCCAGCAGAGCGGCCCGGTGGCTGGCCGCGGCATCGTTCTTGTCCTACTCGGCCCGCCGGTCGGCTCGGCGCCAGCCGGCGACGGCGATCCAGAGAGCGACGATGGACGCAACCAACGAAGCGATGATTCCCAAGTAGCTAGTCATGACCGGGAACCTAGACCTGACCACCGACATTTTCATGTCCTCATGCCTCAGGTTCAGGACCGCAGGTGGCTTGGAGGGCTTTGATGCGGGCGATCGGCACTCTCGTGGCGTCAGCGATATCGCGTACTGTGCTGCCACCCGCGGCGAGGGTGGTCGCGGCATCGACTAGAGCTGCTTCGTACGCGGCCTCAGTGCGCCGCAGGCGGTCCAACTCCGGGCTCGTAGGGGTGATCGTGACCTCAGCGGTCACATCAACGAGCGAGAGCCCTTGGGTGATGTTGTCGTGCAGCGCTTTGAGTGTCCGCCCATACCCGTACACCGCGTGCTGGGGGATGTTGGCCACCCACCACTCGCCATGCCGGCTGGCCTGGCACGGGAAGGTCTTGCTCACTGCGCCGCTGGCATGGTGTCGAGAACCTGCTGGATAGCGGAGTCCGGAATGAGGGCAGGTAGGACAATTTCCCGGTCTCCGATGCGGTACAGCGTGTGCGTTCTGTTGCTGCGGACCGCGACAACGGTGAGTCCTCGAGGGGCCACCGCAGTCCGGAGGCGCTGGAGTGAGACATATTCCGCTGCTCCGGCCCGCAGCCCCGCGGTGATCTCCTGCGCAGCCTTCCACTCCTCAACTGCGATGACAGGCTCGTGCGTGATCCGGGGCGACCAGATCCATTCTGAGAGCGGGTTCAGCCTGGAGTTTCCGGGGCGACCTGTCCGGGAAGCTTTCCGGTTGTAGACCTGGTAGCCGGTCAATTTCGGATTGGAGATCAGACCGTCTACCAGTGAGCGGGTCCATCGGTACTCGATGGGGTACCGGTCAGGATCCGAGGCCAAGGCCGTGATGATGTCCGTCGTCGTGAGGTATTCCTCCCGTCGTAAGCGGTGTAGCTCCTTGGCGGCATCGAATCGGCGGGGGTCGGGGTGCGGGACAAGTTTTTTCTTCGGGCGTGCTGGGCCGAACCGTCCTGCGTGCTGCTGCGGGGCGCTCTCGTCGAGTACCGCGACGTAGGGGTACGGCGGATAACCGTGGTTCCATCCATTGACGGCGTGCTGGACTTGGCCGCCCATCGACATCTCCATCATGGTTGTCCGGTAGATCTCCGCCTCCACCTGCCCATACCGGCGGGTACGTAGCCTGCCGGATTCGGTCCCGCCGGTCGGCTCGTTGGCGTACACCACTTCCACTCCGAGCCGCTCCAGCTCGTGTTCCACGGTCAGGCTGGTCAGCATGGCGCGGGCCAAACGATCGGAACGCTCGGCCAGGACGTGGGTGACGCCCATTTGCTCGGCCCGCTCGACCAGATCCGGCAGTCCGCCGTCACGGCGGACCGGGACCGCGAGCGCGTCGTACATGCCCTGGGGGCCTAGGCCACGTAGCTCGGGAGGCAGCATCCCGGATTCCACGTCCCAGAAGTAGGCGGCGAAATCCTCGCCATCCTGCAAACGCGCGGAGGCGTAGAGAACTTGTCGTGGGATGGATGTCGCGGGGTTCTGGTTGTCCTTGGTGGAGACACGGCCCACGAACACCGGACGACGAGGGCGGCTGGGAAACGGGGTGAAGTTTGGTAGATCGGACAGGTCGATAGGTGACCTGAACGGTGTGATCTGAGCGGCCATGCCTCTCCTCGGGTCGGGAATCGAACAGTGTGGTGAGTAGTGCCGAGCCCGCACGAGCGGGAGCTGCTCGGCCCCGCGGGCACAAGCAGGTAGAGCGGACCGACCGGCCCTGCATCCTTCGTGACGCGACCGAGGTGGAAGTCCGCCGGCTGACAGGTATGCACGGCACGGGCTACTTCTAGGACAGGGCAGGTAGAGCGTGTGCCTGAGTCTGTGGCTGGGAGGGTTGCCACGTCGTGGCGCGGGCCAGTTTCGATGACGGCTATGCCGTGTCACCCGCTGGAGCCCTGGCATGCCTCTGCGAGGGCAGCGGGCAGATCCCTCAGCCAGCTCGCCGTGCCGGGCCAGGGGATCTCACCGCGCGATCAGCTGTCGTCGTCGGGCTCGCGATTGCCGGTGGAGGTCGGCAGTGAGTCGAGGTCGGCACGCATACAACAGTCGATCACCGCGAGGGTCTGCACTCGACTCCAAGGCCGTGTCATGACAACCGTGTAAGCCACGGATGGACCAAGATCGGGATCGCTGACGGCGACCCAGAAAGGCTCTATCTGTGACTGAGAACACATCGCCTGATCGGGCTGCGGGTGCCGCGGCCGGCGAAGCACTCGCTCGGGTGTTGCCGTCGGAAACGCTTGATGCGCTGGTGAAAGACGCGTATGCGAATGGCGGGGCGCTGGGCGCGCAAGAATTGCTGAACGAGATGACCAAGGCGGTGCTCGAACGAGCACTGGACGCTGAAATGACCCATCATCTCGGATACGAGAAAGGAGACCCTGCCGGGAACGGTTCCGG
>NZ_FOEF01000012.1 GCF_900110575.1 Amycolatopsis saalfeldensis | reverse complement strand
TCCGGCGCGATCCGCAGATACATCCGCATGTCATACGCGTTGATGTGCGTGACGAACGGCCGCGCGTTCGCTCCACCATGGACAGTCTGCAACATCGGCGTCTCGACCTCGAGATAATCACCCTGGTGCAACCGCTCCCGCACCGCACGGACCACAGTGGACCGGAACCGCAGCATCTGCGCCGACTCCGGGTTCACCGCCAGATCCAGATACCGCTGCCGCACCCGCGTCTCCGGATCCGTCAGCCCCTTCCGCTTGTCCGGCAACGGATGCAGACACTTCGCCGTCACCGTCCACTCGTCCACCAGCACCGACAGCTCACCCCGCCGCGACGTCACCACCCGGCCACTCACACCCACATGGTCACCCAGGTCGACGCCGCCACGCCACCCCGTCAAATCAAGCTCACGAGCGTCCAGCATCAACTGCAACTCACCCGAGAAATCCTTGATCCGCGCGAAACACAACCCACCCAACGTCCGCAACGCCAGCACCCGGCCCGCCACCCGAACCCGATGCCCCGTCCGCGAATCCGGCCCCAGATCCGCGTACTTCCGCACAATGTCACCCAGCAGATCCTCCCGCCGGAAACCCACCGGATACGGATCGATGCCCCAGTCCCGCAGCTTGTCCAGCTTCGCGATCCGGACGCGCACCTGCTGGGGCCGCCGGGCCGCCTTCGGCACCAGCCGGGCGGCGGCTTCGTCGATCTCCTTCGCCTGGGCGACGAACTCGTCGGACACCGCCTCGAGCCGCAGCGCGCGCCGGGCGGTGCCGGTGGGCAGGAACCCTTCGAGGGCCCCGGCCACGATGCTGACCCGCGGCAGTTTCCGCGCGGAGGAATAACAGAGGAACCGCGGCTCCCAGTCCGGCCCGTACTTCGCGTTCGACCGGTACAGCGACTCCAGCTGGAAGAACCGCGACGCGCGGCTCAGAATCGCGCGCCACAGCCGAAGCACGGGCCCGGCGCCGATCCGCTCGCCCGCGGCGAACACCGCGCGGAACATGGCGAAGTTGAGCGAAATCCGTTGCGCGCCAAGCTGAGGGCCGGCCTGGACGACCTCCGCGATCAGGTATTCGTTGAGCCCGTTTTCGGCGTCGCGGTCGCGGCGCATCAGGTCGAGCGAGAGCCCGCGCCGGCCCCACGGCACGAACGACAGGAGGCCGCGCAGCTCGCCTCGCGCGTCGTAGGCCTCGACCATCACGCTGCGGCCGTCGCTGGGATCGCCGAGCCGTCCCAGCGCCATCGAAAAGCCGCGCTCGGTCTCGTCGCCGCGCCATCGCTGCGCCTGGGCCCGCAGCACGGCCATCTCGTCGGCAGGTATCTCGCTGTGCCGGCGAACCTGCGCGGTGTAGCCGGCGCGCTGGATCCGCTTGACCGCCTGGCGCACGGATCGCCGGTCCGGCCCGGCGAGGCTGAAGTCGCGGACGTCGAGCACCGCCTCGTCGCCGATCTCCAGCGCCTTCAACCCGGCCGCGGCGTACACCTTCGCGCCGTGTTCGCTCGCCCCCAGCACACCCGGGGTCCAGCCGTAGACCCGCGCTTCGTCGAGCCATGCGCGCACGGCGTCCGGCCACGCTTCGGGGTCGCCGACGGGATCCGCGCTGGCGACGGTGGTCCCCGCGAGCACGCGGTAGGTCACCGCGGCCCGGCCGGACGGCGCGAAGACCACACTCTTGTCCCGTCGGGTGGCGAAGTAGCCGAGCGAGTCGTCTTCGCCGTGTTCGGCGAGCAGCTCGCGCACGCGCAGCTCTTCCGCGTCCGTCCTCATGCGACTGGAGCGCACCCCGCGGAAGAAGACGACCAGCGCGGCCACGCCGGCGAACGCCGCCAGCGCGTCGAGCGTCCCGTCGAGCCAGCCCGGCCCGGCGCCGATCCAGCGCAACTGGAAGAGCCCGCCGGTGGTGTGGTTGGCCACCCAGGCGAGCTGGTCACCGGCGCCGCGCAGGGTGCCGGGCACCACCTCGGTCACCAGGAAGCCGACGACGATCACCGCGGCCAGCCCGCCCACCAGCACCGAAAGCCCGCGCCACCACGCGCCGCGGGCCAGCCGGGCCGGGAACACCGGACGCAGCGCCAGCAGCAGAGCGATCAGCACGGCCGAGATCACCGTGGCGCCGGCGTTCCAGATCACCGGGCCGGTCACGTCCGGATGGTCCTCGACGTCGAGCAACTCGCCGGGATCCACCAGCAGGGCCGTGATCCACAGCAGGGAGAACAGCGCGGAACCGGCCTGGAACCAGACCAGCGTGAGCAACGCGGCGCGTTTGCGGGCCCGCAGCGCCGCCCCGAGCGCGACGAGCACCAGCACGATCACCAGCGCGCTCTCGACCGGCAGGCCGAGCACCGAGAACAGGGTCACCAGCCAATCGCCGAAGGCGCCGCCTCCGTTGGACAGCAACAAGAACAGCGAAACGACCGCGCCGGCCTGCACGACAGTCGCGACCACGCCACCGGCGCGGTCCCGCCAGCGGACCCCGGGGCTCACGGGCGGGCCGGCCGGGTGCGGTGGATCGCGCCGAAGAACGCGCACATCAGCATGGCGAACAAGACGGCCACTGCTCCGGCGATCGCCGCGACGGTGACGACCCGGCGCGAGGCGGCCGACCAGCCGCTCTGCGCCAGGAGCCCGACAAAGACCATGCGCACGAGGAGTTGTTCCGGCCGGCCCGGCACCACCGCCGGCTGCTCGCGGCGCCGGGCGGCGGGCTCGTCCAGCTCGTCGGTCACCACTCGTCCTCCATCGCCGGGTCGGGCCTACCTGGCCACAGTGGGCGCCGGGCCCCGCGGGCGGCCTTCATCGCGGGCCGCCGCGCGGCGCCGTTCCTCCGATAGCGTCATCGGGGACGGCGGCGGTTACCATCCGTTGACCGGCGTCCAGGCCCCCGCCGGTCGGCGGGAGCGCACCCCGCCGACCGGCTGGCCTAGCCTCGGCCGGGGACGGGCCAGGGTGGTGCGCGGGGGAGGGAGCCGAAGTGATCAGGGTGATCGTGGTGGACGACGAAGCGCTGGTCCGCTCCGGCTTCCGGCTGATCCTCGACTCCGCGGCCGGCATCGAGGTCGTGGCCACCGCGACCGGCGCGCAGGCGGTGCGCGAGATCAGCCTGCAGAAGCCGGACGTCGTGCTGCTGGACGTGCGGATGCCCGACGTCGACGGGCTGACGGTCCTGCGTGAGGTCCGCGCGCTGCCGAATCCGCCGGTCGTGGCGATGCTGACCACGTTCGACTCCGACGAGTACATCGCGGCCGCCTTGCGCTCGGGCGCCTCGGGGTTCCTGCTCAAGGACACCGATCCCGAGCAGCTCGCCCACCTCGTGCGGACGCTGGCCGGCGGCGGTGTGGTCCTGTCGCCCAAGGTCACCCGATCGGTGGTGGACCGGTTCCTCGACAGCGGCGCCGGCTCGCCGACGTCGGCGAGGATCGACAAGCTCAGCAACCGCGAGCGGGAGATTCTGATCCAGCTCGCCGAGGGACTGTCCAACAACGACATCGCCGCCGGGGTCCACCTGAGCGTCGGCACGGTCAAGGACCACGTCAGCGCGATCTTCACCAAGCTCAAGGTGTCCACGCGGGTGCAGGCCGCGCTGCTGGCCCAGCAGGCCGGGCTGCTGGCCCCGCGCGACGACCGATGACCACGCGCCGGCCGGCCGTGCTCGCGGCCGATGGCGCACTCGTCGTGCTGGCCCTGCTCGACGTGTGGCTGAACCTCGACTACACCGACGACCTGGAGCTGGTCTGCGCCGCGGTGGCGGCCGTGGCCCTCGTGCTGCGCCGTCGCTTCCCGTACGTGGTCTTCGCGGTGACAATGCCCGCGCTGTTCCTGGGGCCGACGGTGATCGCTGCGCTCATCGCCCTCTACACGGTCGCCGTGCACACCCGGGACCGCCGGGTGGCCGTCGGGTGCGCGGTGCTCGTGGCCGTCGGCTGCGCCTTTCCCTGGCCGCCGTCCGGGGTCGGCGACTCGACCCGTTCCACGGTCCTGCTCGACGTGCTCTACGCGACGATGGCCGCCGCCGCGCCGGCGTTGCTGGGAATCCTGACCAGGACGCACAACGAGCTGCGCGAACGGCTCGTGGAGATCGAGCAGGCGCGGGAGCAGGAGCGGGTGCTGATCGAGCAGAAGACACTGGCCCGCGAGCGGACGCAGCTGGCGCGGGAGATGCACGACGTCGTTTCGCACCAGGTGAGCCTGATCGCGGTCAGCGCGGGCGCGTTGCAGGTCGGTGCGCCCGACTCGGAGACGAAGGAAGCCGCGTCGACGATTCGTTCGCTGAGCGTCAACACTCTCGACGAGCTGCGCCACATGGTGACGCTGCTGCGGGCGTCCGGCAGCCGGCCGACGGAGCTGACGCCCCAGCCGACCCTGGCCGAGCTGGAGCGGCTCATCGCCACCAGCGGCGTCGGCGCCGAGGTGCGGGGCGGCCTCCCCGGGGACATCAGCGCGCCCTTGCAGCGCGCGATCTACCGCACGGTCCAGGAATCGCTCACGAACGTCCGCAAGCACGCGCCCGGTGCGGCCGTGACCATCCACATCGGACAGACCGGTGACGGGCTGGCCGTCGGGATCGTCAACGGCCCGCCGACCCGCACCCCGGTGCCGCTGCCGAGCGCGCAGCACGGGCTGGTCGGGCTGCGGGAACGCGCGGAGCTGCTCGGCGGCACGCTGACCGCCGGGCCCACCCCCGAAGGCGGGTTCGCCGTGCGCCTGCGGGTGCCCGCGGACGCCGGCTGACGGAGCGGTTCCGGTCGACCGGGGGGTGCGGCCCCGACCGTCAACGGGTGGTCGCGCGGGCGGCGCGCGGAGAGGCTGGACCTCGGCTTCTCCCTTGCCTGCACTGCTGATCCTGGAGTAACCGATGACCCTCGTGATCGTCCTGGCCGTGCTCGCCGCCGTGATCCTGGCGGTCCGCGCGGCCGTGCTGCGGTGGCAAGCCGACCGGCAGCGCAAGCTCGACGACGCGGCCGCCGACGCCCGGCGCTGGATCGAACGGCTCGGCGGCCAGGTCCTGACCCTGACCGGCACGGACACCGCTTCGCAGCAGGCGCTCGCCGACGCCGCGGAGCGCTACAACGCGGCAGCGTCCCAAGTGGAGCAAGCCGAGAGCGCGGAGCAGGCCCGGCTGGCGACGGAAACCGCGCTGGAAGGCCTTTACTACATCCGGGCCGCCCGCGTCGCGATGGACATGGACCCCGGCCCCGCGCTGCCGGACGAGGCCGAACGCGAGCGGGCGGGCAAGGTCACCGAGCACCGTCAGGTCGATGTGGACGGACAGGCCTACGCCGCTTCACCCGAACCCGGACAGGACACTCCGCACTACTACCCCGGCGGCGAAGTCGCGGGACGGCCCGTGCCGCAGGGGTGGTACAGCGAACCGTGGTGGAAGCCCGCGCTGATCGGCGGGGCGTGGGGCCTGGGCGCGGCGGTCCTGTTCGGCGCGATGTTCGCGGGCATGCCCGGCGTCGCCGACGCGAGCACCTGGCAGGACGGCTACGACGCGGGACAGCACGACGTCGGCTTCGATGACGACGGCGCCATCTTCTGATCACCCGATCCAGCGGTCGCGCGGCCGTTTCCCGGCGCCGCCCGGAGGCCCTCATTACGCTTCCCCGGTGCGGACTCCCGCGGATGCGTGACGGAAGAAGGTGCCGGTGATCCCCAGCGTGATCGCCGCGACGGTGGTCGTGCTGCTGTGGTCGCTGACCGCCGGACGGCTGGAGAAGTGGCGGGTCAGCGCCCCGATGGCGATGGTCGCCGCCGGGCTGGCCATCGGCTTCACCACCCGCGACGTGCTCGGCAGCGGCCTCAACACCGAAATCGCCCAGCACATCGCCGAACTCATCCTCGCGCTGCTGCTGTTCGTCGACGCCACGGCGGTGAAGGGCGGCTACCTCGGGCGCGACGGCCGGACCGTCATGCGGCTGCTGCTCGTGGCGCTGCCGCTGTCGATCCTGATCACGATGGGCGTGGGCCTGCTGGTGCTGCCGGGGCTGGGGTGGGCGGCGGTGCTGCTGATCGCGTGCATCATCATGCCGACCGACTTCGCCCCCGCGACGTCGGTCGTGCGTGACGCCCGCATCCCGGAACGCATCCGCCACGTCCTGAACGTCGAGAGCGGGTACAACGACGGCGTCGTCGCCCCGGTGTTCCTCTTCGCGCTCATCCTGGCCGGCAGCCACACCCAGGCGAGCACCCCCGTCCAAGCGCTGCAGACCGCGGTTCCCGCCGCCGTGCTGGCCGTGGTCGTCGGGGTGCTGGTCGGCGGGCTGGCCGCGCTGGCGATGAACAAGGCGACCGCGCACCGCTGGGCCACGGAGCACTCCACGCGGATCGCGACCGTCGCCATCCCGCTGCTGACCTACGGCGTCGCGATCGCCGTGGGCGGGAACGGCTTCGTCGCGGCATTCCTTTGTGGAATCGCCTACAAGGCCGCCCGCAAAGACTCCGGCGAAGCCGAGTTCGTCCTCGTCGACGACGTCAGCGCGTTGTGCGGCCTGGGGATGTGGTTCGTCTTCGGCCTCGCCGCGCTGCTGCTGTTCGACTTCGGCGTGACCTGGGGGACGGTCGTGGTCGCGGCGGTCGCGCTCACGGTCGCGCGGGCGGCGCCGGTGCTCGCCGTCCTGCTCGGCTCGGACCTGCGGTGGCGGGACCGGATGACGATCAGCTTCCTCGCCCCGCGCGGCGCCGCGTCCATTGTGTTCGGCCTGCTGGCCTTCAACTCGCTCGACAACGAGGCCGCGGACGTCTCGCTGACGATCATGGTCATCACGGTGCTGGGCAGTGTGCTCGTCCACGGCGTCAGCACGTCGCTGCTGACCGGCCGGAAACGCCCGTAGCCGAGCGGGTTTCGGCCGCCTCAGCCGCGGACGCGCTGGCGCAGGAAGAGCGCGGCCCGGTCCAGCGCTTCGCCCGATTCGTCGAGCGTGTTGGTGAAGGACTGGAACACGTGCGGCACCTTCGCGGTGATGTCGAGGATGACGTCGACCTCCGCGTCGGACGCGCGCAGGGCGAGCCGGCGGGCGTCGTCGAGCAGCAGCTCGTTGGTGCCGACCTGCACCAGCACGGGCGGCAGGCCGGTCAGATCGGCGGTCACCACCGGGCTGAGCAGCGGGTCGCGGCGATCGTGGCCGACGACGTACAGGCTGCTCATGCGGTCGACGCTCGCCCGGTCCAGCAGGGGGTCCGCGTCCGCCTTGGTCACCATGCTTTCGCCGGCTCGCGTCGCGTCCACGCCCGGCGAGAACGCGACGATCGCCGCCGGACGGGGGAGCCCCGCGTCGCGCGCCGCGAGCGCGCCGGTGATGGTCAGCCCGCCGCCGGCGGAGTCGCCGGCGAAGGCGATGGACCCGGGCGCGTGCCCCTGGTCGAGCAGTTCCCGGTAGGCGGCGACGACGTCCTCGACGTCCGCCGGGAACGGGTGCTCCGGCGCCAGCCGGTAGTCCACGGAGACGCCGGTCATCCCGGTCCGGACCACCAGGCCCGCGGTGAGGCCGAGCGCCGTCCGGGGCGAGCCGACCACGTGCGATCCGCCGTGGAAGTAGAGCAGGGTCCCGGTGCCGGCCGCGGCCTCCGGGCTGACGCGCAGCGCGGGGCGTCCGCCCAGTGACGTCTCCTCGGTGCGGATGTCTTCCGGCACCGGCATCGTGGCCATCATCTTCGCGAACCCCTCGCGGGCCTCTTCGACGGACAGCTCCGGCCCGACACCGGTGCCGCGCAACTGCGCGTCGAGCTCTTCACGCTGGACGTTCGACATCGTCTTCCCTTCCGTTCCGAGGTTCCTGCAACTACAGTATATGCCGTGGCAGATAATGTGAAGGAAGATCTGATGGCGTTCGACACAGTCTTCACCGACCTCGTCCGCGTGGAGACCCGGCTGTACAACGCGGTCGCCGAGCGGCTGAAGGCCGAGACCGGTCTCGGGGCCGGGCACTTCGAGCTGCTGCGCTACGTCCGCGAGCACGCGGACGCCCGGGTCGGCGACATCGCCGCCGCCTTCGCGATCGGCGTGGGGACGACCAGCAAGATCGTCGACCGGATGGAGAAACAGGGCTGGCTGGAGCGCCGTGCGAACCCGGCGAACCGGCGCTCGTCCCTGCTCGCGCTGTCGCCCGCGGGCGAATCGGTGGTGGCCGAGGCCGAGCCCGTCTGGCAGACGGCGATCCAGGAGATCCTCGGCGGCGCCGTCACCGCTGACCGGCTGAAGGCGCTGGCCCGGATCCTCGGCAGCCTGCGTTCGGACCTCGAGGACCGCCGGCTGGGGCTCCCCGCCGGATGAGCTGATCGGGTTTCCGTTCCTGAGTCCACAATGGACTCCACTGCCTGCGGCCCCACTCCGCCGGGCGCGGCACTAGGCTCGACCTGGCGACGGCCGAGGGCCGTCATCCCGGGAGGTTCCTGATGTCTGTTGTCTTCGTCCACGGTGTTCCCGAGACCGCGGCGATCTGGCAGCCCCTGCTCCGCGAACTCGGCCGCGAAGACGTCGTCACCCTGTCCCCGCCGGGGTTCGGCGCGCCGGTGCCGGAAGGGTTCGGCGCGACGGCGGAGGACTACCACGGCTGGCTGGTGGCCGAGCTGGAGCGGATCGACGGCCCGATCGACCTGGTCGGGCACGACTGGGGCGGCATCCACGTGCTGATCCTCGCGGCGCGGCGGCCCGAGCTGATCCGGTCCTGGTGCAGTGACGTCGCCGGGGGCTTCGACCCGGACTACGTCTGGCACGACCTCGCGCAGCGCTGGCAGACGCCGGGGGTCGGCGAGGCCGTCGTCGCGGAGACCGCCGCGGTGCCATTCGACAAGCAGGTCGCGGCGTACGTCGGGCTGGGGATGACCGCCGAGGCGGCCGAGGCGTCGGCCCGGGCCAACGGGCCGGAGATGGGCGCCTGCATCCTGCCGCTGTACCGCTCGGCCGTGCCGCCCGCCCCGGTGAACTGGGGCAACGAACTCGAACGGGCCGAACGCCGGCCGGGGCTGGTCATCGCCGCGTCGGAGGACCAGTACGTCGGCGGGCCCGAGCTCGCCCACCGCTCGGCGGTCCGGTTCGGCGCGCGGGAAGCCCGGCTGGACGGGCTCGGGCACTGGTGGATGATGCAGGATCCGAAGCGGGGCGCGGCGGTGCTGGAGGACTTCCACTCGAGCCTGGCGGACTGACCGGGCAGGCGCTCAGCGCCGGCCGTCCCAGAGCACGCGTTCGGCGCCGTGGTCGTCGACGGTGGTGGCCGAGTCGGTGTCGAAGCGCATGGCGACGCGGTGGTCCGGGCGGTAGGCGGGCCAGCCGGGGTCGCCGGTGGTGGCGAAGTCCACCCAGGCCTGGTGCATGGCGTCGGCCAGCTGCTGCGGCGGCCGGTCCCCCAGCAGGGGAGCGAATCCGGGATTGTCGAGGTTGTCGAAGACGAAGGGGAGCTCGACGACGTGGCAGGCGCCGAGCGTCTGGTCGAAGGCAGGCGAACGCCAGGCGCACTCGTACACGAAGGTGCCCTCGTGCGCTTCCGCGAGGCGCAGCGCGGGAATCCGGTAGTACCAATCGGTCACGATCGCGGCGAGCAGGTCGCCCGGGGTGGCGCCCGGGCGGCCGGCGCGATAGCCGCGGACCGCGCGGAAGGCCGGCAGCCGATAGCGCAACGCGGCGGCGTGCAGGACCGGGGTGCTGATCTTCGCGGCGGCGCCGGTGGGGACGAGGAAGAGCCGGGCCTCCTCGCTGTTGGTGCCGATGAGCACGTCGACCCCTCGGCCCGCGCCCGCCGCGATGCACTCGATGGGCGTGGCCGGCAGCTGGTCGCCGTCCACCACCGGCTCGAACGGCATCACGTTGCGGGCGACCTCACCCCACCGTTTCGTGCTCGGACTGGCGATGACCTCCTGGCCGAGCTGCGCCTGCGCCGCGAGCAGCCGCTCCATCGGGACTTCCGCGATCGCCTCGCGGGTCGGCTCGACCTCCAGGATGGCGGCCAGCCGGGTGCCGATCAGCCGGGCCGTGGCCGGGGTGACGGTGCTGTGCCCGGCGCCGGATTCGGCGATGGCCCGGTGGAACAGGCCGTCCGCGGCCGGCATGGCGAGCAGTGTGCACACGCTCATCGCGCCGGCCGACTCGCCGAAGATCGTGACGTTGCCCGGGTCGCCGCCGAACCCGCCGATGTTGTCGCGCACCCAGGCCAGCGCGGCGATCTGGTCGAGCAGGCCGAGGTTGGGCGGGCCGTCGCCGAACCACAGGAAACCGTCCGCGCCGAGCCGGTAGTTGAGCGTCACCAGGACCACGCCGTCACGGGCGAAGCGGCTGCCGTCGTAGGCCGGCAGCGAGCCGGAGCCGCTGGTGAACGAGCCGCCGTGGATGAACACCATCACCGGCAGCCGGCCGGTGGTGCCCGGGGTCCAGACGTTGAGGTTGAGGTAGTCGTCGCCGGGGATGACCAGCCGCGGCACCATGTCCGCCAGCGGCCCTTCCCCGCTGTTGTCCTCCTGGGGCGCGGTGGGGCCGTAACGGGTGGCGTCGCGCGGCGTGGTCCACGGCTCGGGCGGCTGCGGCGGCCGGAAGCGGTTCGGGCCGACCGGCGGCGCCGCGTAGGGGATGCCTTGGAAGACAAGGACACCCTCGTCCGAGGTGTACCCGCGGACGTCCCCCTGCTTCGTGGTGACGGTGGTCAACGGTCCTCCGGGAGATCGGGCGGCTTCGTCGCGGCCCAGTATCCGGGGCGGCGGCGCGCCCGCGCCAGCCGGCCGTGGGTCAGGGCAGGTGCCGGACCTCGCGCGGGGTGGTCTCCGCGCGCAGCCGCACGGCGTCCTGGCCGGGCGGGGCGCCGAACTGGCGGCGGTACTCGCGGTTGAACTGCGAAGGGCTGTCGTACCCGACCAGATGCCCGGCCCCGGCGATGTCGCCCGCGTGCGAAACCAGCAGCGAGCGGGCCTCCTGCAACCGGATGCGCTTCTGGAACTGCAGCGGGCTCATCGCGGTGACGGCGCGGAAGTGCCGGTGGAACGCGGAAGCGCTCATTCCGGCCAGCCGGGCGAGGTCCTCGATCCGGAGCGGTTCGGCGTAGTTCTCGCGGATCCACTGGATGGCCCGGCCGACGTGCGACAGGTAGCTGTCGGCCAGCCCGGCCTGGCGGACCAGGCCGCCGTGCGGGCCGGTGAGCAGCCGCCAGACGATCTCCTGCTCCACCAGCGGGGCGAGCACGGGCGCGTCCTCGGGATGGTCGAGCAGCCGCAGCAGCCGGGTGACCGCGTCGAGCAGGCCGGGGCCCGCCTCGCCGGTCGCCATCGCGGGCAGCTCGGCCGCCGCGCGCGAGGATCGTGCAGCGGGAGCCCGCAACAGCAGCGGGGCGATCGTGGCCGGGCGCAGTTCCAGCCCCATCGCGAGCGACGGGGTTCGCGGGCCGGCGTCGAGGAAGTGGCCGGTGACCGGGAGATCGGTGGTGACGACCAGGCATTGCCCGGCCCGGTACTCGTAGACCCGCTCACCGAGCAGCAGCCGTTTGCCGCCCTGGGCCATGACCACCAGCAGCGGCTCGGTCAGCGAGTGGTGCGGCTCCTCGTTGTCCACACTGGACAGCCGGAGCCCGGCGATCGGCGTGCGGCCGTCCGGCCGGGCGTGGGCCGCGATGAGGCCGCGGATCTCGTCGAGCAGGGTGGCAGGCATGCTCCACGGAAGCATCCGGGAGGCCTTCCTGGCAAGCCCGATCCGGGCGAACGCGATCGGATCAGGCAACGATCGAAGCGGATCGACCTACCGTGCCCGTGGCCCGCGCGCTTCGATGAAGAGGACCGTTTCCCCCAGCTTGGGAGTCCTGCTCATGTCGCTCGACCACTACGTCACCCTCGGCCGCTCCGGGCTCCGGGTCAGCCCGCTCGCCCTCGGCGCGATGACCTTCGGCGAGGATCCCGGCGGTGCCGGGTGCAGCGTCGAGGAGTCGGAGAAGATCCTCTCGACCTACCTCGACCGCGGCGGGAACTTCGTCGACACCGCGAACTTCTACACCAACGGCCACTCCGAGAAGATCCTCGGCGACTACTTCGCCGCCCGTCCCGGCCGGCGCGGGCACGTGGTGCTGGCGTCGAAGTTCTTCTTCAACATGTTCCCCGGCGACCCGAACGGCGGCGGCGCGGGCCGCGGGTCGATCACCGCCCAGCTCGACGAGTCCCTGCGCCGGCTGCGGACCGACCACCTCGACCTGTACTGGTTGCACAATTGGGACCGCAGCACGCCGATCGAGGAAACCCTGCGGACGCTCGACGACCTGGTCCGCGCCGGCAAGATCCGCTATATCGGCTTCTCCAACACCCCGGCCTGGGTCACCGCCCAGGCGCAGACCACCGCGTTGCTCAAGGACTGGACCCCGCTGATCGCGCTGCAGGTCGAGTACTCCCTGCTGGCGCGCACCGTCGAGGGCGAACTGGCCCCGCTCGCGCTGGACCAGGGGATGGCGCTGGTGCCCTGGAGCCCGCTCAAGAACGGCTTCCTGTCGGGGAAGTACCGGCGCGGCGTCCAGGTCGCCGACTCGGCCCGGGCCGCCTACGTCGGCGGCCCCGGCGAGGCCGAGTTCACGGTGATCGACGCCGTCGCCGCCGTCGCCGAGGAACTCGGCACCACCTCGGCCGCGGTGTCGCTGGCCTGGCTGCGCGCCCGGGAAGGCACCGTCGTGCCCATCGTCGGCGCCCGGCGGGTCGAGCACCTCGAAAGCAACCTCGCCGCGCTGGAAGTGAGCCTCAGCCCCGATCACCTCCGCGCTTTGGACGAGGTTTCCGCGCCGAGCCTGGACTACCCGGCCCCGATGCACGGCGCCGCGCGGGCGATGCTCCAGTTCGCCGGATCCACAGTGGACGGACAGTCGTCCACTGTGTACGAGGCGCTGCTGGCGAGCGACGTCCGCTACTGAGGGTTTCCGCCTAAGATCGGCCTCGTGGAGACGACAGAGCTGACGATCCGGCTGGCGAACGCGGCGGATGTCCCCGCGCTGGTGGAGTTGCGCATCGCCAACGCCGAGGCGCACGTGGCCCTCGACCCGGACACCTACCGCGTGCCGGCTCGGGACGTGGTGGCCCGGCACTTCGCGGCGGCACTGGCCGAAAAAGCAAGCCAGGACGCGGTTTTCGTCGCGGAAACCCCCGAGGGCCGGGTTGTCGGCCTGGTCGAGGTGCTGCGTCACCCCGGGCCGCCGGAGCACCAGATCCTGCGCCCGGAGCCGTCCGCGGAGGTCCACACGGTCGTGCTGGGCGACGTCCGTGGCGGGGGAACGGGCGCGGCGCTGCTGGCGGCGGCGCAACGGTGGGCCACCGGCCAGGGGATCCGGTACCTGGCCGCCGGCATCCATCACCGCAACGCCGGCGCGGTGCGCTTCTACGCCCGCGCCGGCTTCGGCGATGCCGGTCTCCGCTTGGTCAAACGGCTGGGGAACGCGTCGTGACCGGCTCAAGCGCCGATCGAGATGCCGCGGATCCCCTTCAGCTCGCCGGCCAGTGACGCGGTCGCGTTGACCGAGTAGTTGTCCAGCACGAAGACGGTTTCCCGGCTGCCCGCGAGCACGAGGTGGACCGGGGTGTCACCGCGGTGGGCGGTGAGGGTGCCGCGCAGCTCGGCGACGACGTCACGGTCGATCTTCACCGCGTCCGCGCGGATCACGAACGGGGGCGGGCCCTCGGACGGGTTGAGCTCGGCGTCGCTGATGTCGAGGGTGATCACGTTGCCGCCGAAGACGGACATCTTGTCGTCGCGCCAGTTGACCCGGCCCTTGATCGCCACGGCGGAGTCCTGGACCAGCTCGGCCTGCCACATCGAGTAGGACTTGGCGAAGAACAGCACTTCCATGGACGCGTCGAGGTCCTCGACCGCGACGATCGCCCAGGGCTCGCCCTTCTTGTTGACCCGGCGGTCGACCACCGAGATCATGCCGGACAGCACGACTTCGCCTTCCTTGGGCGCGTCGTCGATCAGCTGCGCGATCGGCTTCGGCGCGTGCTGGCGCAGGATCCGCTCGGCTCCGTCCAGCGGGTGGGCCGAGACGTACAGGCCGAGCATGTCCCGTTCGTAGGCGAGCAGCTGCTTGCGCGGGTACTCCTCGTCCTCGAACTTCAGGTGGGCCAGCGGTGACGAGGACGCGGCGACTTCCGCGTCGCCCTCTTCTTCGCCGCCGAAGCCGAACAAGTCGAACTGCCCCATGGCTTCCTGGCGCTTGAGCGGCACCACCGCTTCGACGGCGTCCTCGTGCACCTTGACCATCGAGAGCCGGGTGGTGTCGAAGGAGTCGAACCCGCCGGCCTTGATCAGCGATTCCAGCACCCGCTTGTTGCAGGCGACCAATTCCGACTTGTCCAGGAAGTCGCTGAACGAGGTGTACTCGCCCTTGGCCTTGCGGGTCTTGACGATGGAGTCGACCACGTTGGCGCCGACGTTGCGGACCGCGCCGAGGCCGAAGCGGATGTCGGAGCCGATCGCGCGGAACTGGAGGTTCGACTGGTTCACGCACGGCGGGAGGACCTTGATGCCCATGCGGCGGCACTCCGCGAGGTAGATCGCGGACTTGTCCTTGTTGTCACCGTTGGAGGTCAGCTGGGCCGCCATGAACTCGGCCGGGTAGTTGGCCTTGAGGTAGGCGGTCCAGTACGACACCAGCCCGTAGCCCGCGGTGTGGGACTTGTTGAACGCGTACCCGGCGAACGGGAGCATGACGTCCCAGAGCGTCTGGCAGGCCTGTTCGGAGAAGCCCTTGCCGAGCATGCCGGCGCGGAACTGCTCGAACTCCTTCTCGATGATCTCTTTCTTCTTCTTGCCCATCGCGCGGCGGAGCAGGTCGGCGCCGCCGAGGCTGTAGCCGGCGAGCTGCTGCGCGATCGCCATCACCTGCTCTTGGTAGACCAGCAGGTGGTAGGTCTCGCCGAGGATCGGCTCGAGCGCGTCCTTCAGCTCGGGGTGGATCGGGGTGATCCGCTGCCGTCCGTTCGAACGCTCGGCGTAGTCGGTGTGCGCGTTCGCGGCCATCGGGCCCGGCCGATAGAGCGCGAGGACCGCGGCGATGTCACCGAAGTGCGTGGGCGCCATCGCGCGCAGCAGGCTGCGCATGGCCGCGCCGTCCAGCTGGAACACGCCGAGCGTGTCGCCGCGGGCCAGCAGCTCGTAGGTCTTCTTGTCGTCGAGCTCGAGACTGGCCAGGTCGATGTCCCGGCCGTGGTTCTCCTTCACCGCGCGGACGGTGTCCTCGATGATCGTCAGCGTCGACAGGCCCAGGAAGTCCATCTTCAGCAGCCCCATGTCTTCACACGAGGGGTAGTCGAAGCCGGTGATGGTGGAGCCGTCGTCGCGCCGCCACAGCGGGATCACGTCGAGCAGCGGCTCGGACGAGAGGATGACCGCGC
Organism: Amycolatopsis saalfeldensis; assembly: GCF_900110575.1. GTDB lineage: Bacteria > Actinomycetota > Actinomycetes > Mycobacteriales > Pseudonocardiaceae > Amycolatopsis > Amycolatopsis saalfeldensis. The sequence continues at coordinate 272,130 of NZ_FOEF01000012.1, read as the reverse complement.
AGGCGTGCACACCGGCGTTGCGGATCAGCCCTTCCAGGCCCCGCGCGGTGCCCATGATCTGGGAGACCTCGGGGTCGGTGTCGGTCAGGGTGCGGACTTCGGTCGCTTCCTTGTACCGCTCGTGCTGCGGGTCGAAGATGCCCGAGAGCGGGATGTCCTGCGCCGCGATGGGCGGGGGCAGGGCCTTGGTGATCCGGTCGGCGATGGAGAAGCCGGGCTGGCCGAAGTGCACCCGCGCCGAGTCCTTGATCGCCGCCTTCGTCTTGATCGTGCCGAAGGTGATGACCTGGGCGACGTTCTCCGCGCCCCACTTTTCGATCGTGTACTGCAGGACCTCGCCGCGGCGGCGGTCGTCGAAGTCGAGGTCGATGTCGGGCGGGCTGACGCGCTCCGGGTTGAGGAACCGTTCGAACAGCAGGCTGTGCTCGATCGGGTCCAGGTCGGTGATGTGCAGGATGAACGCGACCAGCGAGCCGGTGGCCGAGCCACGGCCGGGGCCGACCCGGATCTTCTCGTTCTTCGCCCACCGCACCAGGTCGCCGACCACGAGGAAGTAGGCCGAGAAGCCCATCTTCGCCATGATGCCCAGCTCGCGGTCGATCCGGTCGGTGTACTCCTGGGTCAAGCCGCCCGGGAACCGGCTCGGGACGAACTTCTCCACCTCGTCGCGCAGCAGGTCGTCCTCGGTCTTGCCCTCGGGCACCGGGAACCGGGGCATCCGATCTTTGAAGTCGAACACGTCGGCGTAGGACTCGACCCGCTCGGCGATCATCAGCGTGTTCTGCGCGGCGCCCGGGACCTCCTTGTCCCAGTACTCCCGCATCGCCTCGGCCGACTTGAGGTAGTAGCCGTCGCCGTCGAACTTGAACCGGGTCGGGTCGTTGAGCGTCTTGCCCGCCTGCACGCACAGCAGCGCCGAGTGCGCCTCGGCCTGGTCCTGGGTGACGTAGTGCGAGTCGTTGGTCGCCACCGGCTTCAGGTCGAGCAGCCGGCCGATCTCGAGCAGGCCCTCGCGCACCGACCGCTCGATCGGCAGCCCGTGGTCCATCAGCTCGAGGAAGAAGTTGTCCGCGCCGAACAGGTCCTTGTAGTCCGAGGCGGCCTGGATCGCCTGCTCGCGCTGGCCCAGCCGCAGCCGCGTCTGCACCTCGCCGGAGGGGCAGCCGGTGGTGGCCATGATGCCCTCGTGGTGCTCGACCAGCAGGTCGCGGTCCATGCGGGGCTTGCGGTAGTAGCCCTCGAACGACGCCAGCGAGGACATCCGGAGCAGGTTCCGCAGGCCCTGGGAATTGCGCGCCCACATCGTCATGTGCGTGTACGAGCCGGCGCCGGAGACGTCGCCGCCCTCACCGAACTCGTCCGACCCGCGCTGGTTGCGCTGGCCCCAGAACACCGGCTTCTTGTGGAACCGGCTCTCCGGCGCCAGGTAAGCCTCGACCCCGATGATCGGCTTGACCGGGCTCTTCTTCGCGACCCGGTAGAACTCGGCGGCGGCGGACATCGTGCCGTGGTCGGTCATCGCGATCGCCGGCATCTCCAGCCGCTCGGCCTCGGCGAGCAGGGGCTTGACCTTGGCCGCGCCGTCCAGCATGGAGTATTCGGTGTGCACATGCAGGTGGACGAACGAATCGGACACGGTTGACTACTCCCTGAACTCGCGGCGCCGGCACTGCGGCCCCCTACGTTAGTGACTCGCGAGCGGCTGTCTTCACACCACGCTGGTTGTCACCCAAAGTTACCCGGTGCTGCCCTGGGTAGTGCTCCGCAACGGCTGCCCGGCGTGCTTTCGCGCCCCGCGGCAGGTCTCGATCACCGGGCCTGAGCGTTGACACGGTCAGCCGCCCGCCCCTACCGTCAGGGGGCAAGACATCGGATGTTCCGGCCCCTTGAGGCCGGTGCCACCCGCCGGCCGATGTGTACCCCCTGAGCACCACAGCCAGGAAGGACACACCGAAATGTCTGATTCCCCGTTTTCCCGCGCGTTCCCCCGCCGGACCGCGCTCCGCACGCTGGCCGTCGCCGCGGTCGCTGTGCCGGTCGCGCTCGGGTCTTCGGCCAACGCCGCACCCCGATCGCCGAAGGCGGCTTCGCTCTGGCATCCCGTGCCGTCGACCGACGGCTTGAAGGCCTTCGAGGGCGTCGAAGCCGACCGGGGCCACCTCCACCCGACCCGCAAGTACGTCTACGCCGAGGGCGGCGACCACTACCGGTTCAACATCTGGCGCGACGACCGGGACACCACCGGCGGCGGCGACCGGCAGCGCACCGAGGTGAAAGGCATGGTGCAGAACGGAACCGCGCTCAAGATGCACGACGGCGAGACCTGGACCATCGCTTACGACATGTACCTGCCGTCGACCCTGCACGGCACCAGCAAGTTCACGCACATCTTCCAGACCAAGACCCCCTCGACCAACGCGGGCCCGTGGGTGACGCTGGACCTGACCCGCAGTGGTGGCAAGGAACTCATCTCGGCGCGGGCGTACGCCAATCCCGGTTCGCCCAGCATCGCTTCGACCGACCTGGCCCCGTTGCGGGACAAGTGGGTCAGCGTTCAGTGGACGCTGACGATCGGCGCCAAGGGGACCGCGGCGTTCCTCATCCGCGACGGCGCGGGCTCGGGCGCGCCGATCGCCGCGCAGGGCAGCATGACCAAGGTGAACATCCCCGACCAGGGCGACTACGTGCGGCCCAAGTGGGGGATCTACCGGTCGGTGCAGAGCGCGTCGTCCGACATCGTCGACACCTACCTGCTCTTCCGGAACTACACGGCGAGTCGTAAGTAGCCCGCCCGGCCCGTGACGCCCGGGCGCCTGGTCGAAGCTGGGGGCCTTGCCGGGCAACGAGGTGACGGTCGTCCGCGCGATTCCGCTGCCACCGCGTCGATCTCGGCCCATCTGCATTACCTGGACATGGGTCCGGCGAGGCGGAACGTTATGTGCGCACCATGTTCTCGAACGTCGAGGCCGCGCTCGACGACCATGGCACTAGCCTGTCCGACCTCGGCCGGGCCCACGAAACCCGCGGCGGCATCAACGAGCAGCTTCGCGCGGCCTGGTTCACCCCGGGAAACCAGGCCGCGCTCGAACAGGCGCTGGAGGACATCAGGTCGCGGGTCGCGCGTCCGCCGGTGGGGTGAGGCTTCCCCGTCCGGGGTTCAGGAACCGGCGATGACCGGCGAGATGCCGGCGGCGGCGATGCCGGCCTCCGAGTCCTGGTAGAACGGCGTGCCGAGCGTCCACGGGACGGACAGGTGCGTGGTCTCGTTCGGCGGCGTCACCGAGAGGTGGGTCGGCGTCCACAGCTGCGCGGCCTGCGAGTCGGGCTGGACGCCGCTCGGGTCGATGTAGTTGATCGTGGTGTGCGCGGTGCCGCCGGCCGCGAGCTTGACCACGGCCGGGGTTTCCCCCATGCGGGGCAGCGAGAACGTGGGGTGGTTGGAGCCCTGGCCCGGGCCGACCACGTCGACCCCGCCGAAGCCCTGCATGGTGCACGAGTGGCCGGAGTGGTTGGTCCACACGAGGTTGACCTTGTAGTGCGTGCCCGCGGCGCCGAGCTGCCCCTGCACGTCCGTGGGCACCTCCTGCTTCGCGCCCAAAGCGGCCTTCAGGTCGGCGGACCGGCAGGCGCCGCCGTTCTGGGGCGCCTTCGCGGTCGCCGGCTGGCCCGCGCCGCCGGCCCCGGACTGGCTCTGGCTGTTCGCCGGTGCCTCGGCCGGCGCGGAGCCGGCCGAACTGCCCGACGCCGTCTGGCTTCCCCCGCAGGCGGCCACCGCCGCCACGACCAGCGCCCCCGTCGCGAGCAGCACCGCTCGCCCACCTGCTTGTCGCAGCTTCACCACTGTCGTCCCTTCTTCGTGAGCTTTTCCCCGTCAAACTACTCACTGGAACGGACGCTTGATCGCCCGAGGGGTTGCCGGCCCGAGGCCCGGTTACCCGGCCGTACACGGGCGGCTTCTCGAATGGCCCCTGTGGGTTGGTGCCGGGCCCGCCCCCTACGCGGGCCCGGCGCCCATCCCCGCACCCGCCCGCGCGACGGGTGCGCCGGTGAAACCTCCGCCGCGTGGACGCATGACGGGCGCGCCGGGCATTAACCCCCGTGCGGGGGATACGGCGGTGGCTGTTTCCGCAGGTGGACGTCCGGCCGGATCGGGTCGTCGCGCACCGTTGCGTCCACTGTGGACGCGGCCCGGCCCGGGCCGCGAGGACCTGACCGCGGACGACATGGACGACCGCCACGAACCGGTCGCGTTGCGGGCCAAGGAGAGACCAGCGGCCTGCTCGACGCGCTGATGGTGCCCCTGCCGGTGGACGGGTCGGATGTGCCCTCGGCGCTCAACTATCTCGCGCCGCTCACCAACCCTGTCCGCTTCGGCCTGACCTGCCGGGAGCCGGACCGCCTGCGCGACGGCCATGCTGCGCCGCCGCTCTTCGTCAGCTGTCCTTCCAGAGTTTGGCGTACTTCTTGCGGTATTTTTCGTCGGTTTCGCCGGCGATCAGGTCTCGCGCCGTGGTTTGTATCCCGTCGTCTTTCGTGATGTCGTGGACGTTGCGCATGCTTTGGAGAATGTCGTAGCGGATCAGCGACCAGTTCTTCTCGGCCAGGCATTCGGTGAAGCGCAGGACGAGGCCTTCGCGCCAGATTTCGCGCTGGCGTGGTCCGGCTGCGCCGACCTTCCAGAGTGCCTGGAGGCAGTGGCGTGCGGTGACGAATCGATCGTCGCGGGTCACGTTCAGCAGGGCCGGGAAGTCCGTTGCCAGGCGCACTTCGGGGTCGCTCTTCGCCAGGTTGCACAACAGCTGGGCGGCGATCGCGCGGACGTGGTTGTCCTGGTGGCCCAGGTCGGCGACGACCTCGTCCCAGACGTCGTAGGCCCAGTCGACGGAACTGTCCGTCTCCGCGATGACGGCTTCGAACGCGCGGCTCCGAGCGGTCTTGTCCGGCCCGCGGATGTCGTCCAGGTTCCGGCGGATCGTCTGGTCCATCGGGCCATTACAACAGGCCCGGCGGATCAGGATGCGCGGCGCTTGCGCCGGAGGGTCAGCGCCACCAGCACCCCGCCGAGGGTCAGCAGGAAGACGCCGACAGTCAGCGTGCCGCGGAGGTCGGACCCGGTCGACGCCAGCGGCTTGCCCCCGGACGGGCCGCTGCCCGGACCGGTGCCGGGCCCCGCCGGCTGACCCGGCGTGGTGCCGGTGGTCACCCCTGGGCCGCCGGGGCCGGTGCTGGACGTCGTGCTCGTGCCGGATGCCGACGTGGTGCTGGTCGGCGGGCCGGTGGTGCTCGTCTTGCTGGTGGGGCTGGTGCTGGTGGCCGGGCTGCTGGTGCTGGTGGGGTTGCTGGTTGTCGGGGTGGTGCTCGTGGTCGGGCTGCTTGTGGTGGGGCTGCTCGTCGTCGGGTTGCTGCTGGTCGGGCTCGTGGTGGGGGTGAGGCTGCTGCTGGTCGGGCTCGTTGGGCTGGAGCTGCTGGCGGTCGGGCTGCTGGTGTCGGTGCTGCTGGTGGGGCTGCTCGTGGTGGAGCTGCTGGTCGGGCTGGACGTGGTCGGGCTGGACGTGGTCGGGCTGGACGTGGTTGTGCTCGAGGTCGTCGGGGTGGTGGTCGGGGTGGTGGTGCAGTCGGGCAGGTCGCCGTCGAAGGGGTAGGCGTGGAGTTCCTGACCGCCGCCGCCGGTGGGCTCCGAGGTGTGCAGGAGGGAGCCGGTGGTGAAGAAGCGGCCGTTCATGCCGGAGGCGGTGACCGTCGCCAGGCTGTCCTGGTTGCCGATCAGCACGCTGCCCTGGAATTGCGCGCCGCCGGCGATTCGTACGCTGGTGGCGTCCGGGAAGTTCCACAGGAGCCGTTCCCGCAGTTTGTTCAGGCCGTCCTGGTCGGCGAGGTCGCCGCTGTAGGTGTTGATCGCGCGGGCGCTGCCGGTCAGGTTGACCAGCACCGTCGCGCCGGGCGGGATGCCCTGGAACTCGAGGCCCTGCATGCCGCCGCCCGGGCCGGTCAGGTCGAAGTCCACAGTGAACACTTGCAGTGCCGACTTCCCGTCGCCGGTGAACAGGGTCCGGTAGCCCTCGTTGCGGGCCGTGCCCGTGGCCGGCCGCGGTCCGGAATCCGGATAGGCGTAACAGCGGCTGGCCTGACCGAGCTGGGCGCGCAGATCCCGGTACGGCTCGGTCGCGTCCGGGTCGGCCACCGTCGTGCCGGTGACGGTCCCGGTCAGCGCGCCCGCGTGCCGGACGACCCCGCCGTCGGCGAGCAGCCGCTGTCCCGGTGCGACGGTCACGCCGCCGCCGGCGGTCAGGAAATCCGAACCGTCGGGCGGCGGCACGCGCGAGCCGGCGCCCACGATGCCGACGTTGTACACAGAGGACCCACCGGCTCCCTTCGCCATGGCGAAATCGCCGAGCACCACCAGTTTCCCCTCGGCTTCGGCGGCCGCGCCGCCCACCTGAAAGCCGCCGCCGACGTAGACGTTGATGCCTTCGTCCCGGCCGGCCAGCGGGCCATTGCCGACCGGCGGATAAGGGCTGGGGCAAGCGCTCCCGAGGCACGGGCCGAGCCCGCCCGGCAACGGCGCGGCGGTCGCGCCGGGAGAACCACAATGGCCACCACGCACACGGCGGCGGCGACACTGGCCGAGATCGAGGCAAACCGCCGGGCGCGCATGAGCCCGATTCTTGTGCCATTACGTCCATCGGGCACAACCGGAAACGGGAAATCCCCCCGACCGGGCGAGGAAAGCGGCTCCTCCCCATTCGCCGGTAATCGACGCGCTATTTCCCACGGCCGGCGTGGCCGGCAGTCGCTCCGTCGAGGCGCCGGACGGGGCCCGCCCCGAACTGTGCCGATGACGCTGGTTTGTCACGAATACTCGACCTGATGCCGCGTTCGACTCGCCTGATCGGGGGAGGTCCGGTACCTTGCGTGCGATCACACGTACCGATGGTGACGACGTTGCCACCCTTTCCGGTGATTCTGCGATCACTGGTGATCGGGGGCCGCGCCCTGAGGCGGGAGGAACGGCTGGATGGTCGAGAGCGTGCGTCGTGGCAGGGTTTTCCTCATTTTCTCGGCGGCGGTGGTGCTCTTGGGCGCCCAGGCCTGCGGGGCGTCGAAGCAGGCTGACGAGACGATCAACGTGCTGATGGTCAACAATCCGCAGATGGTGGAGCTTCAGCAGCTCACCGCGAACGTCTTCACCCGGGACACCGGGATCAAGGTCAATTTCACCCTGCGGCCGGAGAACCAGCTGCGCGACGAGGTGCAGAAAGAGTTCACCGCCCAGACCGGCCGGTACGACGTCGCCTCGATCAGCAACTTCGAGACGCCGTTGTTCGCCCGCGAGAACCTGCTCGCGCCGCTGTCGGACTACGCCGCCGAGGACACGGATTTCGACCAGGGCGACATCATCGATTCCATCAGGTCGTCGCTCACCGGGGACGACGGCAAGATCTACGCCGAGCCGTTCTACGGCGAGTCCTCGTTCCTGATGTACCGGCTGGACGTGCTCAACCAGCTCGGGATCAAGCTGCCGGCCACCCCGACCTGGCAGCAGGTCGCCGACGCGGCGGCCGCGGCCGACCAGCCGGGCAAGGGCATGCGTGGCATCTGCCTGCGCGGCCAGCCGGGCTGGGGCGAGATGATCGCGCCGATGACCACGGTGGTGAACACCTTCGGCGGCGCCTGGTTCAGCCAGGACTGGCAGGCCACCGTCGACTCGCCGGAATTCACCGCGGCCGCGAAGTTCTACATCGGCCTGGCCCACGACCACGGCGAGGACAACGCCGCCAATTCCGGGTACGCGGAATGCCTCGACGCGATGCTGAAGGGCAAGGTGGCGATGTGGTACGACGCGACCGCGGGCGCCACCCAGCTCGAAGCCCCGGACAGCCTGGTCCGGGGCAAGATCGGCTACGTCGCCGCGCCGGTGGTGAACACCGGCTCTTCGGGCTGGCTCTACGCGTGGGCGTGGGGCATCGAGCGGGCGAGCAAACACCAGGACGCGGCCTGGAAGTTCATCTCCTGGGCCTCGGGCAAGAAGTACGAGCAGCTGGCCGCCCAGACCCTCGGCGGGGCGAAGGTGCCGGCGGGCAAGCGCCGGTCGACCTACAGCGACCCGCAGTACCTGGCGGATTCGGGGGCGTTCGCGAGCCCGACCGAGCTCGCCATCGAGTCGGTCAATCCGCTGAAACCGGGAGTCCAGCCCCGGCCGACGGTGGGGATCCAGTTCGTCGACGTGCCGGAGTTCCAGGACCTCGGCAACAAGACCTCGGCGTTGTTCAGCTCCGCCATCGCCGGCGACCTGACGGTGAAGGATGCGCTCCAGCGGTCCCAGGATCTCGCCGAACAGGTCGCGGTCAAATACCGCAAATGATCCCGCGGGGCGGCCGTTCGGGCACGGGCGGATGTCCGGAAGTCCTTCCGGGGGGTAGATCGGTCCGATCGTCGGTTGACACGGCGCGGGCGCCCGCGCATCCTTTCGGCGTTTGTTAACCGGTTGGGAGACAACGGGTCTCGCGGTCGGCCGCAGCGAGGAGGAACCGATGGTAGAAGTCAATCGCCGCAGATTCCTCCAGCTGGCCGCGGCGACGGCCGCGGCTTCGTCGATCCCGAGCATCGCCCGCGCGGCGTCGATTCCGGCCGCGATCTCCAGCGGCACGCTCGCCGATGTGGAGCACATCGTCGTGCTGATGCAGGAAAACCGGTCGTTCGACCATTATTTCGGCACGATGAACGGGGTCCGCGGCTTCGGCGACCCGCGGCCGGTCTACCTGCCGGGCGGCCAGTCCGTCTGGCACCAGCCCGATTCCGGCGGGCAGGTGACCCTGCCGTTCCGGCCGGACAAGGACGATCTCGGCCTGACGTTTTTCCAGGACCTGAACCACGATTGGAACGGCACGCACGACGCCTGGCACCGCGGCGCCTGGAATGGCTGGATCCCGGCGAAGAACCAGCCGACGATGGCCTACCTGAACCGGGGCGACATCCCGTTCCACTACGCCCTCGCCGACGCGTTCACCGTGTGCGACGCCTACCACTGCTCGCTGATGAGCTCCACCGATCCCAACCGTTATTACCTCTACTCCGGCTACGTCGGCAATGACGGTTCGGGCGGCGGGCCGGTGCTCGGGAACGAGGAGGCGGGCTACGGCTGGTCGACGTTCCCGGAAGTGCTGGAAGCGGCCGGGATCTCGTGGAAGGTCTACCAGGACGCCGGGCACGGCCTGGACCTCGCCGGCCATTGGGGCTGGACGACGGACAACCCGTACATCGGCAATTACGGCGACAACTCGCTGCTGTACTTCAAGCAGTACCAGAACACCCAGGCCGGCGACCCGCTGTTCGACAAGGCCCGCACCGGCACCAGCGTGGAGAACGGCGACGGGCTCTTCGACCGGCTGCGGGCGGACGTGCAGTCGGGCGGGCTGCCGTCGGTGTCCTGGATCGCCGCGCCCGAGGCCTACTGCGAGCACCCGTCCTGGCCGGCCAACTACGGCGCCTGGTACATCTCCGGCATCCTCGACGCGCTCACCTCGAACCCGGACGTGTGGAGCAAGACGGTCTTCCTGATCACCTACGACGAGAACGACGGCTTCTTCGATCACGTCGTGCCGCCGTTCCCGCCGCTGGACTTCGGCTGGGGGCTATCCACTGTGGACACCACGGGGGAGGTCTACCAGGGCGGCGCCTCGGCGGACTACCAGAAGGACAACCCGTACGGGCTCGGGCCGCGGGTCCCGCTGCTGGCCCTTTCCCCGTGGAGCGTGGGCGGCTGGGTCTGCTCCCAGACCTTCGACCACACCTCGGTCATCCAGTTCATCGAACAGCGCTTCGGCGTGCGCAGCCCGAATGTCTCGCCGTGGCGGCGCGCGGTGTGCGGCGACCTGACCCGCGCGTTCGACTTCACCGGGGCGAACAGCACGGTCCCCGGCCTGCCCGACACCGGCGGTTATGCGCCGCCGCCCGACCACAGCACCCCGCCGGTCTACACCCCGGTGCCGCCCGCCGGCGGCTCGCTTCCCCGGCAGGAGAGCGGTTTGCGCAAGGCTCGCCCGCTGCCGTACAACCTCGCCGTCGATTACCAGGCGAAGGACGGGCGGATGTACCTGACCTTCATCAACTCCGGTGACGCCGGGGCGGCCTTCTACATCACCTCGAAGATCCGCACCGACATCCCGTGGGTGTACACCGTCGGCGCGGGCGCGTCCGAGACCGACAGCTGGGCCCTGCCGAGCGGCGCGGAGTACCAGCTCTCGATCTTCGGCCCGAACGGCTGGCTGCGCGAGCTGGCCGGCACCACCGGTTCGGTGGGCCCGGAGGTCGTCGCCCGGGAGGACGCCACGAGCGGCCACGTCACGCTCACCTTCGTCAATCCCGGCAGCTCGCCGGTGCAGTTCGTCGGCACCGACGCGTACGACCCGTCCCAGAGCTACACCTACCACGTGGCCGCCGGCGCCTCACAGGTCGTGCCCAATTGGGGCGTGAGTCAGGCGAACCAGTGGTACGACATCACCGTGACGATCGACGCCGACCAGGCCTACGTCCGCCGCTTTTCCGGCCATGTCGAGAACGGGAAGGCGTCGACCAGCGATCCGGCCATCGCGACCGGTTAGGCGCACACGAGCGCGGCGAAACCGTCGAGATGGCAGGCCAGCCCGTACTCGAACAGTCCATTGAGGTCGGCCGCCGTTTCGGGTGGAACCGCTGCCAGTAAAGGAAAACGCCCGCTGTCGAGGAGCTGGCCGGTGCGCTCGCGCTGGGCCAGCCGCCACCCGTCGAGCGTCACCCCGGTTTCCTGCTCCGACTCGACCTCGGCCGCCATGGCCAGCGCGACGGTGATGACCAGGCCGTGGAGCGTCAGCGCTTCGCGGGTCCGCACGGCTATCGGCAGGCCGAGCCCGTCGAGTGCGCGCAGCGTCCATTCGGTGTGCGCCATCATGTTCGGCACGAGCATCGGGCGGGTCAAGGAGACCGCCCTCGGCAGCCAGAGGTGCCGACGGCACAGTTCCCACTGCCGGCGGGCGATCAGCTCGAGCTTCGCCCGCCACCCGTCCGGTCCTTCCGTGGGCAACTCGGCCTCGCCGAACGCCTCGTCGGCCATCTGCGTGACCAGTTCGTCCTTGTTCGCCACGTGCCGGTAAAGCGACATCGGCGCGGCACCGAGCTCGGCCGCGAGCCGCCGCATCGACACCGCGTCGAGTCCTTCGACGTCGGCGATCGCCATGGCGGCACGGAGCACGTGCTTGCGGCTCAGCGGCTGCTTGGCGCCGACGGCCCGCGGCGGCGTGGCCGGGGGCTTGCGGCGGGCGCTGACCACCGTGCCGGAACCGACCGTCGCCTCGACCAGCCCGTCTTCGCGCAACGCCGTCATCGCCTTGGCGGCGGTCGCGGCGGCGACGCCCCAATGCCGCGCGATCTGCCGGACCGACGGGATCCGCTCGCCCGGCCGCAACTCGCCGGTCCGGATGCGGCCGCGGATCTCCTCGACGATCCGCCGGTACGGCGGTTCCGCAGGCACAGGTGGCCTCCAGTCCGGTTGAATGTACTAGTTCACTTTCCCGGCTGATAGTACACTTTCTTGCTTCAGAAACGGGATTTCGAGTCGATCCGGCGGCGCTCTGAATACGGTGTACGCATGATCGAACCCACCCACGACCGGCAGGCGGTGTCGGACGTCCTCACCGAGGCGTTCACGGACGATCCGGTCGCCTCCTGGCTCTTCCCGGATGCGACGGAACGCGGCCGTCTCCAGTCGTCCTTCTACAGGCAGCTGCTGGACAGCGCCGCCGCCGAGGCCTACCTGCTCGGCCGTGGCGAGGGCGCGGCGGTGTGGCTGTCGCTGGCCGCGGGCCAGGCCCTCCAAGAAGACGCACCCAGCCCGGTTTTCGGCGAAAACGGCGAGCGGCTGGCAATTCTGGGGCGGGCGCTGGCCGAACGGCATCCTCGCCGGGAGCCGCACCTCTACCTCTCGTGCATGGGGGTGGCGCGGGGACGGCAGGGCGCCGGGCTCGGCTCGCTGCTGCTGCGGCACGGGCTGGCACGAGCGGACGCCGTCGGGCTCGCCGTGTACCTGGAGGCGAGTTCGCCCCGGAGCCGCGCCCTCTACCTGCGTCACGGCTTCACCGATCTCGGCGAACCGGTGCGGGTGGCGGACAGTCCGCCGCTGTGGCCGATGACCCGGGCAAACCACGAACCACACCAAGGAGAATCCCGATGACCACCAGTCCGTCACCGACCCTGGTTTTCGTGCATGGCACCAATTCCTCGGCGTACTTCTGCTCGGGGCTGATCACCGAGCTCACCCTGCGGGGGCACCGCTGCGTGGCCGTCGACCTCCCGGGGCACGGCACCGAAGGGTTCTTTCCCCGCTCGTACCAGGCTCCGCAGGACGTGGCGGGGCTGGCGACCGAGCCGTCGCCGCTGGCGAAGCTCACCATCGGCGACTACGTCGAGCGGGTGGTGGGCGTGGTGCGCCGCGCCCGCCGCCACGGGCCGGTGGTCCTGGCCGGCGCCAGCCAGGGCGGCGTCACCGTGAGCCGGGTCGGCAACGCCGTTCCCGAGCTGCTCGACCGGGTCGTGTACCTGGCGGCGTACTGCTGCGTCGACCTGCCCACCATGACCGCCTATCTCGAAACGCCGGAGAACCGCGAAAGCCTGCTGCCCAACGTGACCCGGGCGATGGTCGCCGATCCGGCGGTGCTCGGGGTGGCCCGGATCAACTGGCGCTCGGCCGACCCGGCCGTGATCGAGGGCATCAGGCAGTGCCTCGCCGGCGACTTCACCGACGAGGCGCTGGGCCGGCTGCTCAACCTGCTCGAGCCGGACGAGCCCGTCGGCATCCCCCTGGCCGACGCCCGCGGCGAAGCGCACACCTGGGGCCGGATTCCCCGGACGTACGTGCGGTTCACCCGGGACCGGCTGATCCCGCCGGCGCTGCAGGACCGGTTCATCGCCGAGGCCGACCGCCTCACCCCGGGCAACCCGACCGACGTGCGCAGCGTCGCGGCCCCGCACGTCGGCCCGTTCGACCGGCCCGAGCTGGTGGAGATCTTCGACGAGCTGGCCGGGCGAATGTACTAAGGCTGATTTATAAGGTAGCCTTAGTACATGAGCGAAGACGCGGACGAGGTCGCCTCGGCCCTGCTGGTGGGCGTCAGCGCGCTGATCCGGAGGGTGCGGCAAGTGCCCGTCGAGGGCGGGCTGACGATGCCCGAGCGGAACGCGTTGTCCGGGCTCGAGCGGTCCGGTCCCACCACCTCTTCGGCACTGGCCCGGGAGGCGCAGATCACCGCGCAGGCCATGGGGGCGACGCTCGGCTCGCTGCGGGCCAAGGGCCTGGTCGACCGCGGCCCGGACCCGGACGACGGCCGGCGTGTGGTGCTGGAGGTGACCGACGCCGGCCGTCAGGCGCTGAAGGACAAGCGCAACGCGCGCAGCGAGCTGGTCGCCCGGGTCCTGGCGAGCGGGGCGTTCACGCCGGAGGAGCTCGAGCAGCTCGGCGTGGCCGCGCCGCTGCTGGAGCGGCTCGCCCAGCACATCTGAGGGGAGTGGGCTGATGACCGATACCGCACAGAAACGCGCGGCCGGTGACCGGTACAAGTGGACGGCGCTGACCAACACCACCGCCGCGGTCTTCATGTCCGCACTGGACGGTTCCATCGTGCTGATCGCCCTGCCGGCGATCTTCCGGGGCGTGGACCTGGACCCGCTGGCGCCGGGCAACATCGCGTACCTGCTGTGGATGATCATGGGCTACCGGCTGGTCCAGGCCGTGCTGGTGGTCACGGTCGGGCGGCTGGGCGACATGTACGGCCGGGTCCGGATCTACAACGCCGGCTTCGGCGTGTTCACCGTGGCGTCGGTGCTGCTGTCGTTCGACCCGTTCGACGGCGGCCACGGGGCGATGTGGCTGATCGGCTGGCGGGTGGCGCAGGCGGTCGGCGGCTCGATGCTGACCGCGAACTCGGCCGCCATCCTGACCGACGCCTTCCCCGAGGAGCAGCGCGGTTTCGCGCTGGGCATCAACCAGGTCGCCGGCCTGGCCGGGATGTTCATCGGCCTGGTCGCCGGGGGACTGCTCTCGGCCTGGGACTGGCGGGCGGTGTTCTGGGTGAACGTGCCGGTCGGCGTGTTCTTCACGCTGTGGGCCTACCGAACCCTGCGTGACACCGGGAAACGCGGCGGCGGCCGGATCGACTGGTGGGGCAACCTCACCTTCGCGGTGGGGCTCAGCGCGGTGCTGATCGCGGTCACCTTCGGCCTGCAGCCGTATCAGGGGCACACCATGGGCTGGACCAATCCGCTGGTCGAGGTCCTGATCGCGGGCGGGCTGATCCTGCTGGCGGCGTTTGCCGTCATCGAGAGCCGCGTGGCCGCACCGATGATCCAGCTGTCGCTCTTTCGCTTGCGGGCCTTCACTTTCGGCAACCTGGCCGGGCTGGCCGTCTCGATCGGCCGCGGCGGCATGCAGTTCGTGCTGATCATCTGGCTGCAGGGCATCTGGCTGCCGCTGCACGGCTACGACTACGGCGACACACCGCTGTGGGCCGGCATCTTCATGCTGCCGCTGACCGCCGGCTTCCTCGCCGCGGGCCCGGTTTCGGGCTACCTGTCCGACCGGCTCGGCTCGCGGGGCCTGGCCACCAGCGGCGCGGTGCTGTTCGGCGCCAGCTTCCTCGGCCTGATGATCCTGCCGATCGACTTCGGCTACTGGGTTTTCGCCCTGCTGATCGCGCTGAACGGGATCGCCAGCGGGATGTTCGCCTCGCCCAACTCGTCCTCGATCATGGGCAGCGTGCCCGCGGCTTCGCGTGGGGTCGCGTCCGGCATGCGCGCCACTTTCCAGAACTCCGGCACCGCCGTCTCGATCGGGCTGTTCTTCTCGCTGATGATCGCCGGACTGGCCGGCAGCCTGCCGCACACCCTCACCAGCGGGCTGCACCAGCAGGGCGTGCCGGCCGACGTCGCCGCCCAGGTCGGCAGCCTGCCGCCGGTCTCGTCGCTGTTCGCCGCACAACTGGGCGTCAACCCGATCCAGCACCTGCTCGAACCCAGCGGCACCCTGGCCCACCTGACCGCGGCGCAGCAGCAAACCCTGACCGGACGCGAGTTCTTCCCCGCGCTGATCGCCGGTCCGTTCCACTCCGGACTGGTCATCGTGTTCGCCTTCGGTGCCGCTCTCGCCTTCCTCGCCGCGATCGCGTCCGGGTTGCGCGGCACCAACCCGGTCATCGGCAAGCAGCCACAGGAGAAACAACACTCATGACGCTGACCACCATCGATCCCAGCCCCGCGCTGGTCGTGATCGACCTGCAGAAGGGCATCGTCGGGGCCCGCGGCGACGATCCGATCTCCGCCGCCGTCGAACAGGCGACGCGGCTGGCCGGCGAATTCCGGCGGCACCGCCTGCCCGTGGTCCTGGTGAACGTCACCGGGCGCCCGCCGGGGCGCACCGAAACCGGACGTGACCGCGGCGGGGCGAGGACGCCCGGCTGGGCCGACCTCATCGACGAGCTCGACGCCGGCCCGGCCGACCACCTGATCACCAAGCGGCGGCGCAGCGCGTTCCACGACACCGGCCTCGACACCCTCCTGCGGGACCTCGGTGTCACCCAGGTCGTGCTCGCCGGCATCTCGACCGGCTCGGGCGTCGAGTCGACCGCCCGCTCGGCTTCCGACCACGGCTACCACGTCGTCCTGGCCACCGATGCGATGGCCGATCCCGACGCCGAAGCGCACCGGCACAGTGTCGGGCGCGTTTTCCCCAAGCTCGGCGAAACCGCCACCACCGCCGAAATCCTCGGCCGAATCGAGGCGACCCGATGACTCTGCTCGGACAGCTCCTGAAGAACCGCAAGGCCGGCGAAACCCACATGGCGTGGCTCCGGCCCCAGCTGCAAGGCCCCGAGCAGCTGGCCCTCACCAGCCGGGAGTTCGGCGACGGCGAAGCCCTGTCGCTGGAGAACTGCGCGAAGAACATCGGTGGCGGCGACCGGTCGCCCCACCTGGCCTGGACCACGCCGCCCGACGGCACCGCCCAGCTCCTCCTGGTCGTCGAAGACATCGACGTGCCCCTGAACAAACCCGCCGTGCACTGCCTCGCGCTGATCGACCCGGCTGCCGGGCCCCTCGACCTCGGCGCCCTGAACGGACGGCAGCCCGCGGCCGGGGTGCAGGCGCTCCGGTCCACCATCGGCCGGGGCTACCGCGGGCCCGGGCCGATCAAGGGTCATGGACCGCACCGTTACGTGTTCCAGCTGTTCGCGCTCGAGTCCCCCGTGGACAGTGCCATCGCCGGGGCCCGGCCTCGGACGCTGCTGTCCGCCGTCACCGCGCCCGTGCTCGGCCGCGCCCGGCTGACCGGCGTCTACGAACGCTGACCATCCACAGTGGATCCATCGACGATGCGGAACCGGGCCGGTTCGGACAGCGGGACGTAACCGTTCGCGGCGAGCAGGCAGACGAACAGCGTGGTCCCTGGTGCGCGGTCCTTCAGGACGAATTCGCGGGTTCCGGCCGCGCCGTCGGCCCACTGGTATTCGAGGTAGTCGTGGTAGTCCGGGTCCGTCCCGTGGTCGAGGTAGAGCCCGATCCAGTTCCAGCCGCTGGGCCGGTCGGTGGTGTAGGCCGCGGAAACCCGATCCTGCGGACGGTAAGCGGTCTTCTCGGTGGTGAGGCGAGGGGCGACCCGCACGCGTGCCGGTGGCGCGAGCGGGCGCCCGTCCGCCGTGAGGTGGTAAGCCGTGTAGCTGCCGCTGGGCAGGGGCGCCTTCCCGGCCGGGACGTCGACGGTGCCGCGCGCGCTGCCCGGCGGGAGCGGGACGGCCAGCTTCGGCGGCTCGCTGGGAACTCTGAACAGCGCAGTGGCGTCGGGGTCCGCGTAGACGGCGAGCTGGTGTTCGGAAACCGGTGTCGCGGTGTCGTAGGCCATGACGAACCCGCGGCCCCACTCGTAGAGGGACCGGTCCGGCTGGAGCCGGTTGAACGGGGCGGCGTCGTCGGAGGTCAAGCCGGGCCGGCCGGTTTCGATGTAGCCGCGGAACCGGCGCAGGAAGCCCGCGTCGGCGTCGGCGGTGATGGTCAGGTCGTACCAGCCGCTGCCTTCTCGGGGCGCCGCGGTGGGAAACGGCGCGGTCACGGTGGCCGCGGGAGCGACCGCGAAGGTCCAGGGGCCGCCGGCGCGGTAGGCGTTGGCCTTGACGGTCAAGACCACGGGTTTCTTGCCGGTATTGGCCAGGGTCAGGGTGAGGGGCCGGCCGCCGAGCGGTGAGGTAGCGGCGGTGACCTCGATCGTCGCGCCCGCCTGGGTGAGGTCTCCGGCGAAGCGGGCCTGGAAACCGTTGGGGGCGTAGCAGCTCAGGTCGTACTTGCCCGCCGCGCCGTCGCGGGTCGCGTCGACGTTCTCGGTGACGGGCTGTCCGGGCGCCACGTCGTAACGCGCAGGTGCCGCCTCGGCCGTGGCGAAGTCGCGAAAGGCGTTGGCGTGCAAGGAATACTGGATACTCGTCGAACCGGGGGCGCCGCCGTGGCCCATGGTCACGACGACCTGGCCGTGCGCGGCGTCCTGGCGGAGGTTGACCAGCGGGGCGTAGGGCAGCGGCCGTTTCGCCGTGGTCCCCGCCCGCTGGACGGGCGCGGCCTGCGGCGACGGCACGGGCTGGTTCTTCCCGGTCCCCGGCTGTTCGGCGGGCGCCGGGACCGGGGGCAGCGAGGGCGGCGCCGACGTGGTGAAGTCCAGCGCCGTGGTGAGATCGCCGGTGACCGAACGCCGCCACGCGGAGATGTTCGGCTCGTCCACACCGGTCACGAGTTCGAGGAGCCGGAGCACGGAGGTGTGGTCGAAGACCTCCGAACTCACCCCGCCCTTGCTCCAGGGCGAGATCACCGTCATCGGGACGCGGGCGCCCAGGCCGACCGGGATGCCGAGGGCGTTGTCGCCGCCGCTGCCCGGTGGCGCCGTCGGCGGCAGCACGTGGTCGAAGAAGCCGTCGTTCTCGTCGTAGTTGAGCAGGAACGCCGTCTTGTTCCAGGTCTTCGGGTCCGAGCAGACCACGTCGAGCAGGTCGTGGACGGCCTTGGCGCCGTAAGCCGGGCCCCAGACCGGGTGTTCGGTCTGCTGTTCCGGCAACACCAGCCACGACACCGTGGGCAGGGTGCCGTTCTCCACGTCGCGGCGGAACTCGCCGAGCAGACCGCCGGCCTCGGCGCGGTACAGCCCCCGCTCGAAGAGCCGGAGTTCCGCGGGGGTCAGCGTCTTGAGCCCGGCGTCGAGCAGCTTGAGCAGCCGGGGCCGGTCGGCCGGTTTGGCCGCGACGTCACGGTAGAAGTATTCGAGCGTGCGGTAGGGCAGGGGAGCGGCGCCGGTGCCGGTGTTCCGCAGGACCTTCTCCATGACCCGCACGAAGGGGGCGAAGTAGTCGAGCACGTTGTCGCCGTAGTTGTCCCACTCCTGGTAGACCCGCCAGCTCACCCCGCGGGACTCGAGGCGCTCGGGGTAGCTGGTCCACCGGAACCCTTGCAGTGCTTCGAGCAGGTTCGCCGGCAGGTTCGGGTCGTCGGTCATTCTCCGGTAGACCGGTGAGCTGAGGTCGAAGCCCACGGCGCCTTTCACCAGCGGGCCGAGCACACTGGCCACGGGCGGGCTCGCCACGCCGCGCAGCAGGGCGGCGACCCCGTCGGCGACGGCCTGGTCGCCGAAGGCCAGCGCGAACCGCAGGCCGGCGTCGCTGCCGAGGATGACGTCCCGCATCAGGGTTTCGATGTTCTCGTAGGCCGCGGGGTTGTCGACCTTCCCGGTCATCAGGTACCGCCGGTTCGGCAGCGTGGGCCCGGCCACCGAGCAGTGGTAGTGGTCGCAGCTGGTGAACGCGCCGGCGAGCTGGTGGTAGAACTCCAGTTCTTCCGGCGGGTAGTAGGCCATGGTGGTCGGCGACTTCGCCGCGCACCACTGGTCGTACCGGCCGAGGTGCCAGGCCTGGTTGCCGCTGCCCAGCGAATGGTCGAGGCCGTTGAGGTTCTGCAGGCTGGTGGGGAACGGGAGCACGTAACCCTCGCTGCCGCCGGGCTGGTGGAACACCGACCGGCCGGTCGGCAGCTGCACCGCGTTGAGGTCGGCGAAGCCGCGGACTCCGCGCAGGGTGCCGAAGTAGTGGTCGAAGGAGCGGTTCTCCTGCATCAGGATCACCACGTGCTCGACGTTGCCCAGCCCGCCCGGCGGCGCGGGTGCCGCCAGCGCCCGCACCATGCTGGCCGGCAGCAGCGACAGCGCGCCGACGCCGCCGACCGCGTTCCGCAGGAATCCACGACGATCCATGACCAACCCCAGACGTGACGATCAGCTGAAGACGAGACGGGAAAGCCCGTCAGGACCGGGCATCGGTCTTCCGGCCGGTGCCGAGCGCTTGCCGGATGGCCGGGACGACCGCGGCCATTCCGGCGGCGTTCGGGTGCAGCGGCGCGATGCCGTTGTCGACGATGGTGGGCAGGACGCCCTCGATCCACTTGGTGCCGATGCCCTGGCAGGCGTCGTGGCCGATGCTGGGCGTGCGCGTGTCGACGTAGGTCGCGCCGTTTTCCGCGGCCTGCTGGGCCATGCGGGTGTTGAGCCGGTCGATGTTGGCCTGGATGTAGTCGGCGTCCTGGGGCAGGACCGGCACGAACGGCCAGCAACCGCCGGGCTGGATGCCGGTGGGGTAACCGACCAGCAGGATCCGCGCGTTACGCGCGCGGTGGCGGATTTCCTTGATCACGGTGGCGTAAGCAGGCGCGAAGGCGTCGATCTTGCGGGCGTACTGGTCGACCCCGCCCGCGGTGTCGGTGGCCTGGCAGGACTTGCCGAGCACCGGCGCGTCGGTGACCCCGTTCTGCGGCAGCAGGTTGAGGCAGGATTCGGCGAGCCCGACGAGGCCGATGTCGTTGCCGCCGATCTGGACGGTCACGAGCGTGGTGTCGGCGGACAACGCGTCGTACTGGGGCGCGGCGGTGCCGAAGACGTTGCCTGCCTGCGGTCCGGCGAAGTTCTTGGTGGTCGCGCTGCTGCAGGTGACGTCACGCAGCACGGAAGCGTTGATCGCCTTCGCGAGCAGGCCGGCGTAGTTGATGCTCGATCGCGCGCAGGTGAACAGGTCGCTCTGCGGCAGGATGAGCGGGCCCGCGGCGAACGAGTCGCCCATCGCGACGTAAACCGGTTTGGCCGGCGCGGCGCTCGCGGGGGTGCCGAGTCCGGTGATCGCCACCGCGGCGAGGGCGACGGCGGCTGCCGCCCGGGTGAAGCCGCGGAAACGGCGGGTGGGCGCGATCATGAGAGCCTCCGGTGGCGACGGTGCAACGTGAAAGATTCTCACCTGGCGTGAGCAGCATCCGTGACGAAGGCGCGCCGGGACTACGTCGATCCCGCGCGTCTGTGATCAGGGTTTTTGTAGGCTTCCTCTATGACCGAGGCTTCCGTGCAGCTGTGGCGCCGGCTCGACCCCGCCGTGCTCGCCCGGCTGGAACCGGACGTGACGGTGATCGCCGCGGCCGCGATCGACCAGGTCCGGGCCGGGCTGAAACAGCCGTTGGACGAGGCTACGGCGGCGAATCTGCGCACGACCGTGACCGCCGCGCTGACCGCGTTCTTCGCCGAGATCGAGCACGCGGAGACGGTGGCGGACCGGGAGGTCTACCGCGCGCAGGGGCGGGCGCAGCACACCGCGGGCCGGAGCCTGGAGGAGATGCTCCGCTTCTACCAGCTGGGCGCGCTGGGCGTCTGGCGGCAGCTCACCTCCTCGGCGCACGCCGCCGAACTGCCGATCCGCGCGGTGGTCGAGCTGGGCGAGGCGCTGTTCGCGTTCATCGCCGAGCTGTCCGCTTCGGCGGCCGACGGTTACGCCGAAGCCCGTTCCCGGGCGGCTCGCGCGGGGCAGGCGCAGCGCGACCGTCTGCTCGGCCTGCTGCTGGCCGAGCCCCCGACCGCGCCGGACCTGCTCGACGACGCCGCAAGGGACGCGTCCTGGCTGCCGCCGGATCGGGTCCTCGTCGCGGTGACCAGCGCCGAAGTCTCGTCGCTGCTGCTCGATCGGCTGCCGAGCCGGGTGCTGGCCGGCCGGCGCCTCGACCTGACGGTGGCGATCATCCCCACCGACCGGGCGGACTGGTACCTCGACCGGTTGCGCGGCTTGCTCGGTGCGCACCAGGCCGGCCTCGGCCCCGTCGTCGCGCTGCGTGAGACGGCGCGCAGTGCCCGCCGCGCCACCGCGCTGTGGCGGCTGGCGACCGGCGGCACGCTGGGCACCGCGCCGGTCGTGCGAGCGGCCGACCATCACATCGACCTCATGCTCACCGCGGACCGCGAACTCGCCGCCGAGTTCGCGGCGGAAGTGCTGGCCCCGCTGGCCGGACTGGCCGAGCCGGTCCGGCAGCGGCTCACCACAACGCTCGCCGCCTGGCTGGCCCGGCCCGACCAGCCGCAGGCCATCGGCGCCGAACTGCACGTCCACGTCCAGACCGTGCGGTACCGGCTCCGTCAGCTGAGGGACCTGTTCGGCGGCACCATCGACGACCCCGCGGGCCGGTTCGCGCTCGCCATCGCCCTGCGCGTGTTTCCGCACACGAAGGCAATGGACCAGCGGGATCAGCAGATCGAGGCGATGGAGGAAGCCCAGCCCCAGTAGGCGCCGTACTCGGCGAGGTTGCCGGCGTCGTTGAGGTGGACGTTGTCCGGCAGCCACGGCGACGGGTTGGGCAGCGTCGCGGAAGCGGCGGGCGGGACGTACTGGCGGAGATCCACGAGCGCGACGCCCTTGGCCACTGCGGTGTTGTAGATCTGGGTGGCGTACTCGCTCCAGGTGTGGGTCTGGGTGGGCGGGGACGACGGGGTCTTCGACCACTTGAGCTCGGCGTAGATGGACAGCAGGATGGTCGCGTCCGGCCGCGCGGCGCGAACGTTGTCGATCACCTTCGCGAAGTCGGTGGCGAACTGGGCCGGGTCCTTCTGGATCAGGAACTCGTTGCCGCCGAGGTCGATCACCACGAGGTCCGGCTGGGACGCGGCCATGCCCGCGGTGGCGGTGGTGGTGTCGCTCCAGCGGCCGCCGGGCAGGTAATCACTCGCCATCGCGCCGTTGTGCGCGCGATTGTCCACTTTGGTCCCCCACTGCGCGTGGAGGTCGTTGGTGAACTTCGTGGTCCAGCCGTACTGGGTGGGCGCCGGGAGGTCGCGGCCGGCGGGGTAGCCGGTGGTGCCGTAACCGGTGTCCGCGGAGGTGCCGAGGATGGAGACGTCCGAGTGGTCGGCGCACCAGGCGGGCTTGGTCGTGGTGTCGGCCTGCGCCGAGGGCACCAGCCCCGCCCCCGTGGTCAGCCCGGCGATGAGCAGGACGGCGGCGGCGTATTTCGCGCGGAGTTTCATTTTCGCCCTATCGCTGACGGGTTTCGGAGTGTTAGCCGGTTACTCCGGCTTCTGGGCCGGTGCACCGAGGCGATACCGAACAGACGCACGAGCGTTGCCAGCTGGTCACCGTCGAGGCTGCTGCCCACAAAGGATTCGACGGTCGACGCCGGGGTCTGGTGCGCCGAAGTCCCCTCCCGGCTCCCTGCCGGGTGATCGGTGACGCGTTCTCCTGGCGCGGCGCTTGCGCTGGTGCTGGCCGGGCTCGCCCTCGTCCGAAGTGGACGCTTGCCTAGCCGGTCCGGCCGGCGGTCAGGTCCACCAGGGTGGTGACGATGTCCTCGGC
Source organism: Amycolatopsis saalfeldensis (assembly GCF_900110575.1). Taxonomy (GTDB): domain Bacteria; phylum Actinomycetota; class Actinomycetes; order Mycobacteriales; family Pseudonocardiaceae; genus Amycolatopsis; species Amycolatopsis saalfeldensis. Next base: position 249,430 of record NZ_FOEF01000012.1, on the reverse strand, counting down.
TGTCGTGTCCCACTTCTCCTTCGTCAGATGCCCGCTGAGCTCCGTTCCGGCGACGCCGTGCGCGCTGGTGAAGAGCAGGGCGCCGTACCGCCGCGCCTCGTCCGGGCCGACGACGGCGGCGACGATGGCCAGGAACTCCTCCTGGGCGCGGGAGGCGGCGCGCACGGCGGCATCGGGGTCGCCGGTGGGGGTGCTGTACATCATCAGATAGAGGTGGGGCTGGTTCCGGCCCACCTGGATGAGCGTCATCAGGGCCCGCCGCAGCTGCGCGGGCGGGGCGTCGGGCGTGGCGCGGATCGTGTGGAAGGCGTCGGCGATGCGCTCCCAGCTTTCCGTCGCCACCGCCGTGATCAGGCTGCCCTTGTGGGCGAAATGCCGGTACGGCGCGCCTCGCGAGACGCCGGCGCGGGCGCCGACTTCGCGCAGCGTCACCGCTTCGGGCCCTCCGGCGTCGAGGAGCTGGGCGGCGGCATCGATGAGGGCCCGGCGGGTGGCGGCCGCGGACTCCAGACGGGTGACCATGGCCGCAGCTTACAGTTGACAGTGTCATCTGGCGTGCTACGTTGTTGAGATGACAACGTCAACTGAACTGGTCGTCGTGACCGGAGCCTCCACCGGGATGGGTGCGGCCGCCGCCCGTGAGCTGGCCGGCCGGGGCTTTCACGTCCTCGCGGGCGTTCGCCGGGAAAGCGACGCTCTTCGAGGCCCGAACCTCGAGCCGGTGATCCTGGACATCACCCGGCCCGGCGAGATCGAGGCGCTCGCCAAGCGCATCGAGGCCGACCCCGCGCACCGGCCGCTGCGGGCGCTGGTGAACAACGCGGGCATCGCCGTGAACGCCCCGGTGGAGACGCTGCCGCTGGACGAATGGCGGCGGCAGTTCGAGGTCAACCTCTTCGGCCACATCGCCGTCACCCAGGCGCTCATGCCCGCGCTGCTGGCCGCCTCGGGCCGGGTGGTCAACATCAGCTCGGTCGGCGGCCGGATCGCCATGGCCACGTACGGGGCCTATGCCGGCACGAAGTTCGCCTTCGAAGCGGTCAGCGACTCCCTGCGCCGGGAGGTCGGCCCGCTGGGCGTGCGGGTGGTGGTCGTCCAGCCCGGCGGGGTGAGCACGCGGATGTCGGCTCGCGGCATCGCGACCGCCACCGAGCTGGCCGGCGGCATGACCGACCGGCAGCACGACCGCTACGGCCCGCTCGTCCAGGCGATCATCGGGCAGTCGGCCGCCATGGCCCGCACCGGGCTGCCCGCCGAGAAGGCCGGCCTCGTGATCGCGCGGGCGGTCACCGACCGCCGGCCCCGCACCCGCTACACCATCGGCCGCGACGCCGCGCTCCTCACCCGGCTCGCCCGCGTGCTGCCGGACCGGCTCCTCGACCGGATCCTCGCCGCCAACCTCCGGCCGCACTACCCGAAGGCGGCTGCCGCCTGAGCCACGGACGGCAATCCCGTGTGCCGGAGCAGCGCGAGCGCTTCCTCGGAGGGCGACCTGGCGGGCGTCGTGCACACGATCAGCGCCTGCTCCGGTGAACGGGCGACCGCCAGCGTCTGCTGGGTCACGGTCACCGCGCCGACGACGGGATGGTGCAGTTCGTAGGACGCGGCATCGCAGGGGAGCACGCGGTGGTCCGCCCACAGCGCGACGAACTCCGGGCTTTTCATCGTCAGCTCGCCGATCAGCTCCGCGAGCAGCGGGTCGTCCGGGTGCTTGCCGACGGCGATGCGCAGATTGCCGACCACGGCGCGGGCCTTGCGCTTCCAGTCCGTGTACAGCTCGCGGCAGTGCGGGTCGAGGAACACCAGCCGGCTCATGTTCGGGCGCCGCGCCGGGGTTTCCGGGCCGGCGAAGTCCAGGTGGCCGGCCAGCAATGCGTGCCCGAGGGCGTTCCAGGCCAGCACGTCCGTGCGCCGGCCGAGCACCAGCGCCGGGACGCCGTCGACGGCGCGCAGGAGGTCCCGCGTCTCGTCGGCGAGTCTTTCCGGCCGGGGACGGCGCACCCGGGGCGTGTGGCGGGAGGCGCCGGCGAGCCGGTCGAGGTGGTCGCGCTCGTGGCCGTCGAGCCGCAGGGCGCGGGCGATCGCGTCGAGCACCTCGGCCGACGCCCCGCGCGACAGGCCCTGCTCCAGCCGCGTGTAGTACGAAACGCTGACCCCGGCCAACTGCGCCAGTTCCTCGCGCCGCAGGCCGCTGACGCGCCGGCGCGGGCCGAGGTCGCGCAGCCCGACGTCCTCCGGCCGCAGCCGCGCCCGCCGGGCTTGCAGGAAGTCGCCGAGGGGGCCAGGTCCGTCCATGACCCCAGTATCCGTGGCGCCGCCGGGCCCGAGCCACACCCTGCGCGGGGTAGGACAACGCGGGAGTGGCTCGCGCCCGCCGGCGTGTCCAGGCTCGGGGTCATCCACCGAACTCGAGGACGGGACCACATGGAGCAGCTCACCCTGGGAGACGTCACGGTCACCCGGATCAAGGAGTTCTACGGCTCGGTCGAGATGACCCCGGGCCAGTTCTTCCCCGATCACCCCGAAGGCTCGCCCGCCGAGCACCGCGGCCTGCTGGCGCCGGACTTCTGGGACCCGGAGACCGGCCAGTGCCAGTCGGCGCTGCAGTCCTGGCTGCTGCGCAGCGAGGGGCGCACGATCCTGGTCGACACCGGCGTCGGCAATCACAAGGAGCGCCCGTACGCGCCGGTGTGGAGCCGCCTGGACACCGCGTACCTCGACAATCTCGCCGCCGCCGGGGTCCGGCCCGAGGACGTCGACGTCGTGGTCAACACCCACCTGCACATCGACCACGTCGGCTGGAACACCCGGCTCGACGGCCGCGCCTGGGTGCCGACCTTCCCGAACGCGACGTACCTGATGACCCGGCAGGACTTCGAGTTCTGGGACCCGGCCAACGAGTACGAGACCGTCTTCGGCCGCGGCAACCAGAACGTCTTCGAGGACAGCGTCACGCCGGTCCAGCAGGCGGGGCTGGCGCATCGGTGGGAGGGGTCGTACCGGATCGACAAGAACCTCCGCCTCGACCTTGCGCCCGGGCACACCCCCGGCTCGTCGGTGCTCACGCTGGAGTCCGGCGGCGACCGGGCGCTGTTCGTCGGCGACCTGGTGCACAGCCCGCTGCAGATCGTGGAGCCGGGGACCAACTCGTGCTTCTGCGAGGACCCGGCCGAGGCGCGGGCCACCCGGCACAAGCTGCTCGGCCAGGCCGCCGAGAACCGCGCGCTCGTCTTCCCCGCGCACTTCGGCGGGCAGGGGGCCGCGCAGGTCGAGCGGGACGGGTCGAAGTTCGTGATCAAGGAGTGGGCGGGCCTGTCCCGCATCGCGTGATTCCCGGAAAGGAGGCGTTTCCCGTGACCCAGCAAGCAAATCCGGTCGTCGAGACCCCGGCGGGCGCCGTGCGCGGCGGCCGTGACGAGTCCGGCGAGTTCTACCGCGCCATCCCGTACGCGGCGGCCCCGGCCGGCGCCGGACGGTTCGCTCCGCCCGCGCCGCACCCGGGCTGGGCCGGGGTCCGCGACGGCACGGCGCCCTCGCCGACGGCGCCCCAGCCGGCCCGCGACTTCGGCCGGTTGGACATGACGCCGTACTTCGGGCCGGGCTGGGTGCGGGGCGAGGAGTACCTGACCGTCGACGTCCGCACGCCGGCCGCCGACGGAAACCGGCGTCCGGTCATGGTTTTCGTGCACGGCGGCGGGTTCGTCACCGGTTCGACGCGCGCCGCGCTCTACGACGGCAGCGCGTTCGCCCGCGACGGTGTGGTCCTCGTGACGGTGAACTACCGCGTCGGCATCCCCGGATTCCTCGACCTGCCGGGCGCCCCGCCCAACCGCGGGCTGCTCGACGTGCTCGCCGCGCTCGGCTGGGTGCGCGACACGATCGCGGCGTTCGGCGGCGACCCGGGCAACGTGACGGTCTTCGGCCAGTCCGCGGGCGCCACGCTCACCGGCGCGCTGCTCGCGACACCGGAGGCCAACGGCCTGTTCCGGCGGGCGATCGTCCAGAGCGGCAGCGGCACCGGCGCGTTCACCCCGGAGCAGGCGCGCCGCGTCACCCTCGCGGCCGCCGCCGCGCTGGGCGTCGAACCGGTCGCCGAGGCGTTCGCGCCGATCCCGGACGAGCGCTTCCTGGCGATCCTGCCCGCACTGGCGGGCCTCGACCTGCGCACCGAGACCGCGACCGACCCGCTCGCCGGATTGAGCCCGTTCAGCCTGGTCCTCCCGGTCCAGCCCGCCGACGGCCTCGCCGCCGGCCCGGCCGCCGACGTCGGCCTGCTGCTCGGCACCACCACCGAGGAAGGCCACCTTTACCTGGTGCCGCAAGGAAATCTGGAGTCCTCGACGGAGGCGGACGTGCTGGCCGTCGCCGCCCGGGCAGCCGCGGACCCGGAGGCCGAAGTCGCCACGCACCGCTCGGCCCGGCCCGGCGCGTCACCGGGCGAACTGCGTTCCGCGGTACTCGGGAAGGCGCTGTTCGGGGCCGGCACGGCGCGCCTGGCGCGGGCCCATGCGCGCATCTCGGACGGCCACACGCACGTCTACTCGTTCGGCTACCGGTCGACGGCACTGGGCGGACGGCTCGGCGCGGCCCACACCGTGGAGCTGCCGTTTGTCTTCGACCTCGCCGAAAAGCCTTGGCTGCACGGGGAAACGGGCCTGCTCGGCCCCGATCCCGCCCCGCCCGGCCTCGCGGCGCGGATGCACGCCGCCTGGATCGCGTTCGCCCGGACCGGCGACCCGGGCTGGTCCGCCTACGACCCGCGGCGGCCCGTTGCGGAGGTCTTCACCGCGTCCCGGCTCAGCGGGGAACCGGGCTCGGCGTGGTAGACCGACAGCTTCGGCCCCCCGGTCGGCGAACAGGTTCCGGGTGCTTTCGTACTGGGCCGGAACCACGCCTTCCCGGCGGACGCATGAGCGCCGCGGAAGCTGTCAGACGAACAGGTTGAGCACCAGGAGCATGAGCAGCCCCAGGACGCTGACCAGCGTCTGCACGGTGGTGTGGAGCTTCGTCGCCTGGCTCATCGACATGCCGAAGGATTCCTTCACCAGCCAGAAACCCGCGTGGTTGACGTAGTTCAGCCCGATCGAGCCGGCGCCGATGGCGACCACGACCATCGAGGTGTACCAGCTGCCGCCGTGGGGCAGGAGGGGCGCGACGATGCCGGTCGAGGACACGATCCCGACCGTCGCCGAGCCGGTGGAGGCCGAGAGCAGCAGCGCCAGCAGCCAGCCGAGCACCAGCACGCTGATGCTGAGCCCGGCGGCCGCGGAGCCGACCGCGTCGCTGATGCCCGAGTCCTGCAGCACCTCGTTGAACGCGCCGCCGCCGCCGATGATGAGCAGGATGCCGACGACCGGCTTCAGGCTGTCGGCGAGGGACCGCCGGACGGACTCGCCGTCGCGGCCGCGCAGCAGGGCGAGCGCGAAGAGTGCGAACAGGAAGCCGGCCAGCATGGCGATGACGGGTTCGCCGAGCAGCACCGCGGCGGAGCGGAACCCGTTGCCGTTCGGCAGGACGATCTCGGCCAGCGTCCGCAGGAGCATCAGGGCGACCGGCACCAGGATGGCCGCGACCGCGGTCCGCGTCGGCACCGCCCGGCGGCGGGTGCCGGTGCCGGCTTCCCGCGCGGGCACGCCGGCCCCGGCCAGGTCGCGTCCGCCGTCGCGCTCGTCGATGGCACCGCGGTGGGTGAACTGGTCCACCAGTGCCCGGTCCGGCTCGATGCTCAGCCGGGCCGAGAGCCAGCGGCCGAAGACGGGGCCGGCGAGGATCACCGTCGGCACGGCGCAGACCAGGCCGACCAGGATGGTCTTGCCGAGGTCGGCGTGCAGCCCGGACACCGCGATCAGCGGGCCGGGATGCGGCGGCACCATGCCGTGCAGGGTGGCCAGCGCGGCGATGGTCGGCGTCGCGAGCAGGGTGTAGGACGAGGTCTTGGCGGCACCGCTCAGCCGGAGCCGCTCGGCGACGCTGAACACGAGCGGCAGCAGCACGATCAGGCCGACCTCGAAGAACATCGGGATCCCGATGATGAACGCGGCCAGCGCCATCAGCCACGGCAGCGTCCGCGGCGTCGAGCGGGCCACCACCGTGGCCGCGATCCGGTCGGTGGCCCCGGAATCGGCGAGCAGGCGGCCGAGCATCGTGCCCAGCGCCAGCGTGACGCCGACGTTGCCGAGGATGTCGCCCGCCCCGGTCTCCATCGACTTGGCGACCTGGCCCGCGGGCTCCCCGGCGGCCAGGCCCGCGGCCAGCGACACCACCAGCAGCGCGACGAAGGGGTGCAGCCGCAACCGGGAGTTGATCAACGTCACCAGCAGCCCGATGGCCACCACCAGGATCGCCAACAGGAACCACGTGCGCTCGCCCACCGCGAAAGCCTCCGCTTCTCGACCACGGCGGCTGTCGGGAAAAGAGCAGCGCCGCTCGCTGGAACCGATTCCGGAACCGGTTCCGGAGTCTGGCACCCGAGCCGCACCCGGTCAAGTCCGCCCGTGGGCCGGCGGCGCGTTACGGCGCGGACGAACCCCGGACGACCAGCTCGGCGGCCAGCTCGACCATCACCGGCGGCGCGATGACCTGTTCGATCGTGTCGACGAGGACGTCGACGGCCCGGGCGCCGAGGAGCTCGTGGGGCAGCCGCAGGACCGTGACCGGGGGCTCGGCGTGGCGGAGCAGGTCGCTGTCGCCGTAAGCGATCACCGACGCGGCCCGCGGGACGGCGACGTCCATCCGGCGCAGCGCCCGCAACGCGGTCACGGCCAGCGGGCCGCTGCCGGCGAACAGGCCGTCGACGGGGCGCAGGAACGACCGCAGGTCAACGGTTTCCGCCGGATCGAGGCTCCGTACCCGCTCGTCCGGGACCGGGTGGCCCGCCTCCGCGCAGGTGTCGCGGAATCCCTGCGCCAGCGCCGCCGTGCTCGCCGTGGGCCCGGGCGGGACCAGGACGGCCAGTGCCGTCCGCCCTTCGTCCAGCAGCCGGCGGGCGGCGGTGCGGCCGGCGGTCCACAGCGCGGTGCGCACGATGGTGCCGTCGGCGTGGGTCAGCTCTTCGTCGACCAGGACGGTGGGCAGCGGGTGGCCGTCCTCGTGCGAGGGGGCGGGCACCGGGCGTTCCAGGCTGATCAGGAGTACCCCGTCGATGGTCAGCCCGGTCAGGTCCTCGGCCAGCCGCCGGCCGTCGAAACCGGTGCCGACGGTGTGCAGAACCAGGTGATAGCCCCGTTTCCGGGCCTGCTCGGCCGCGCCCCGCAGGATCGGCTCCCAGCCGGTCGCGCCGGCCGGGACGACCGCGCCCAGCAGCTGCCGCCGTCCGGTGCGCAGGCTCTGGGCGGCCCGGTTCGGCCGGTAGCCCAGGTCCGCGGCGACCTCCTGGATCCTCGCCCGGGTCGCCGCGCCGACGTCGTGCTGCTCGGCCGCCAATGCCCGCGACGCGGTCGCTTTCGCCACCCCCGCCGCCTTCGCGACATCTGCGAGCGAGACACGCCGCATGTGCTGACCCCCTGGTGCCCGGAACCGATTCCGCCAGTTTCGCACACCGGCGGCACGGCACGGGCATCCCACGCGGGGGCGCCAAGCCGTTCACGGACGCGCCAGGGGGATCACGTGGCCAGTGCTTCGCTCGGCGGGAGCCGGGAAGCCCGTACCGCCGGGTGGATCCCGGCGAGCACGCCCACGATCAGCGCGGCGCCCACGCCGCCCGCGACCCCGGCGACGGGAACAACGGCGGGCCAGCCACGAGACACCGCGTAGTCCACTGTGACCAGCAGGCCGACGGCGCTGCCGGCGAGCCCGCCCAGCAGGCACAGCGCGACGGATTCGGCGAGGAACTGGCCGCGGACGTGCCGCCGGGTCGCGCCCAGCGCCCGCCGCAGCCCGATCTCGCGGGTGCGCTCCAGCACCGAGATGATCATCGTGTTCGCCACTCCGACGGCGCCGACCAGCAACGCCACCGCGGCCAGTCCGAGCAGCAGGCCGGAGAAGGCCGTGTCGGAGAGCTGCTTGGCCTTCAAGGCATCCGAAGGCCGGCTGACGAGGATCTTGCCGGGGTTGAGCGGGAACACGGTCTGCGCGAGCACACCGCGGACGGCGTCGATCTGGGCTTCGTCCACCCGCGCGTACACCACGGTGGGGTGGTCGTCGAACTTCAGGTAGCTGATCGCCGCGGGCCAGCCGACGAGCACGGATCGTTCGATCTCCGGGACGAGCGGGCTGGGGGCGAGCACGCCGACCACGGTGAACGCGCGGTCGCCGAGCCACACCTCGGGTTGCCGCCCGCCCGGCTCGAGCGAGGTGATCCCGAGCCGGGTCGCGGCGACCGCGCCGAGCACGACGGTCGGGAACGCGGCGTTGGCCGGGCCGAGAAAGGTGCCGGACGCGACGTGCGCGCCGACGACCGGCAGCAGGTCGTTCCCCGCGGCCAGCACGGTCAGCCCGGAGCCCTCGGCGGCCGGGATGGCCGGTGAGCGGCGGACCTCGGCATGGGTGTTGGCGACCTGGCCCGCCATCCGCACGGGCGGTATCCGCGCGGTCATCTTCGCCGCCACGGCCGGCACCGGCGGCAGCGTCCGGCCGTCGCCGTCGATCTGGGCCTCCGCCCGCAGCAGATTGGTGCCCAGCGCGGAAAGCTGGTCGTGCAGGGCCTGCTGCCCGGAGCTCGAGATGCCGATGACCACGATCATCGTGGCGATCCCGATCGAAATGCCCAGCGAGGACAGCGCGGCGCGCAACGGGCGGGTCCGGGGACCGAGCAGGCCCAGCCGCGCGATGTCGCCGGGACCGAGGCGGACCGCGGATCGCCTCATGCGGGCACCACCCCCGCGAGCCGGTTCGTGTCGGACCGGATCCGGCCGTCGAGGATCTCCACGCGGCGCGGCATGGCGGCCGCGATGCTGCGGTCGTGGGTGATCACGGCGATGGTGGCGCCGCCGTCGTGCAGGTCGCGCAGCAGGTCGAGGACCGCGGCGCTGGTGCCGGTGTCCAAGGCCCCGGTCGGCTCGTCGGCCAGCACCAGCGACGGGGCGTTGACCAGCGCCCTGGCGATGGCCACGCGCTGCTTCTCCCCGCCGGAGAGCTGATGCGGCCGATGGGCGCGGCGGTGGGCCAGCCCGACCCGGTCGAGGGCCGCGTCGGCCAGCGGCCGCCGCTTGCGCCGCGGCACGCCCGCGTACAGCAGGCCGGTGGCGACGTTCTCGGTGGCCGTCAGCCCGTCGGCGAGGTGGAAGTGCTGGAACACGAAGCCGATCTCCGTGGCGCGCAAGGCCGACAGCGCCCGGTCGGGCAGCGCGGTGACGTCCTGCCCGGCGATCTCGATCGAGCCGCTGGTCGGCCGGTCCAAGGTGCCCATCAGATTGAGCAATGTGGACTTGCCGGAGCCGGAGGGGCCGACGATGGCCAGCAGCTCACCGGGCTCGATGGCGAGCGACACGTCGGTCAGGGCGTGCACGCCGCCCGGGTATTCCTTGCCGGCCCGGCGGATTGCGAGTACCGGGGTCATGACACGGTCACCACCCGCTGCCCCTCGGCGAGCCCGTCGCCGGAGACCTCCACCCGGCCGTCGGCGAACAGGCCCGTCCGCACGGCGACCAGCTTCGTTGCCCCGCCGGTGACCACCTGCACGGCGTAACCGCCTTCCTGCAACGCGAGCAGCGCGCCGACCGGCACCGCGAGCACGTTGTCATGGTGCGCGAGGGTGACCACGACGCCGACGCCGCCGGAGTCCATTGCGGACACTTTGGACTGATCGTCGACGGAGACCGTCACGGACTGGCCGGGCGCGGAGCCGCCGGACCCGCCGCCCGGTGAGCCGCCGGCCGCCGGATCGCCGCCGGCCCCGGCGGAATCGGGCCCCATGGCCGTGACCGTGCCTGCCGCCCGGGATCCGTCCGGCAGGGTGAGGTCCACCTTGCCGCCGGCCTTGAGCAGGGCGACGTCGACCTGCGCGGGGTCGACGGTCGCGGTGACCTGCCGGGCCGTGCCGGTCAGGGCGAGCAGCTCCGCGGTCGCCGGTGCGCCCGGCTGTGCCTTCTGCGAGTCGACGCGGACCTCGCCGGGCAGCACGGCGGCGCCGCCGATCCCGAGCGTGCCGGTCTCATCGAGCTTGTTCTTGTGCTGCAACGCCTTCAGCGCCGCCGCCGTGCCCTCGGTGTAGGCATCGCCGGTGGGCGCGCCGCGGTAGCCCAGCGCCCGCAGGTTCGCGTTGACCTCGCGGAGATCCGGTCCCGGCGTGGCGGTGCCGTCGATCGGCCGGTACAGCGGCAGGTCGCCGACGAACAGCAGGACCGGCTTCGCGTCGACCGTGTAGAGCCGCTCGCCGCGGTGCACCACCGTGCCGGGCGCGGGCAGCCAGGTCAGCGTGCCCGGTTCCCGTCCGGTGTAGACGGTGGCCTTGCCGTAGCCGAGAGATCCGTTCAGGGTCACCGAAGTCGTCAGGGTGGTCTTGACGACGGCCGTGGTCACGGGCGGCGCCGGCTGCGCGGCGGCCGTGGGCGGCGCGGGCCGGGCGGCGAAGGCGTAGGCGGTCGCCCCGCCGGCGACGAGGACCGTCGCCGCGCAGACGCCCGCGAGGACGCGTTTCCTCACCGGCCGATGCCCCTGGCCGCGACTTCCTTCTCGCACGTGGGCGCGAGGTTCATGCCCTTGCTGATCGAGGCGGGGTCGTTCTGCGGCCCGCCGAAGCTGTAGACCTCCCGGTCACCCTCCGGTGGCTCCGCGTCGACGTACCGCACGCCCTTGTCCCGCAGGCATTGCACGACCGCGTGCACGAAGTCGGCGGCGTGCGGGTTGGCGGTGTCCAGCTCCCACGGCGGCAGCGGCTTCTTGGCCAGGCAGGCCGTCTCGGCCCGGTCCTCCGCCTGTTTGCCGGACTGGCCGGGCATCGTCACGCCGGGCTGCCCGGAGCCGTCGGCCGCGCCCTTGGGGGAACCGTTCTGGGCCAGGCAGGTCCGGTAGGGCGCGCCCAGCGCGTTCAGATCGTCGACGGTCATGTCGACGCGTTCGCGAGGCCGGCCGTTGTCCGGATCCGCCGCCGAGGTGGCGGCCGCGGCCGGGGTGCCCGGAGTGGACATCGTGGCGACCTGGCCGGGCGGCGGGGCCTGGGTCGAGCAGGCGGCGAGCAGGGCCAGCGCGGCCGCGGCGGCCAGCCATCGGGGAAGTATCACGCGGCCCACCGTGCCCGACGACTGTGAAGAACCCGTGCGAACGCCGTGAACGGTCCTTCACCGGTCCGCGGGCGCGGGCAGCCGTAGGGTGAAGGCGCTGCCTTCGCCGGGCGCGCTGGTCACCGTCACCTCCCCGCCCTGGGCCTCGGCGAGCTTGCGCACGATGGCCAGTCCCAGGCCGCTGCCGCCGGTCCGCCGGGTGCGCGACTTGTCCGCCCGCCAGAACCGGTCGAACACGTGCGCCAAATCGTCGGCCGCGATGCCGGCGCCGGTGTCGGTCACGGTGATCAGGACGTCCCGGCCGTCCCGCCGGCCGGCCAGGACGATCCGTCCGCCGGGCGGGGTGTGGCGGACGGCGTTGGCCAGCAGGTTGCCGACGATCTGCCGCAGCCGCACCGGATCGGCCGTCACCAGCAGATCATCGGGCACGTCGGCCTCGACCCGGCCGCCGTGCGCCGCCGCGACGTGGCGCAGCAGTTCCGTCGCGTTCAGCTCGACGCGTTCCAGCCGCAGCATGCCCGCGTCGGCCAGGGCCAGGTCGCGGAGGTCGTCGACAAGGTGTTGCAGCAACGAGGTTTCCTGCAGCAGCGAGGTCACCAGTTCGTCGTCGAGGTCGGCGAGCCCGTCCTGCGCGGCGACCAGCCAGCCGCGGATGGTGCCCAGCGGCGTGCGCAGTTCGTGCGAGACATCGCTGATCAGCTCGCGCCGCTGCCCCTCGGTCCGGGCGGCGTGCTCGGCCATCTCGTTGAACGCGCCCGCGAGTTCCGCGATCTCCCAGCGCGCCCGCACCCGTGCGCGCGCCGAGCCGTCGCCGGCCCGCATGCGCCTCGTCGCGGCGGTGAGGGTCCGGACCGGCTGGATCACCCGGTTGGCCAGCAGCATCGCCACCCCGACGGTCAGCACCAGCACGATCGCGGTCACCCCGGCAATGCGCAGCAGCCCGCCCGAGGACAGCCCGATGCCGGCCTGCGGGCTGCTCTCCATCGCCGTGACCTGGAGGTGCGCGATCGGCGCGACGTAAGGGCGCAGCACCTGCCGCCGCGCGTCCACCAGGCACTTGCCGACCTGCGGGTCCTGCTTCCCGGCGACCGGGCGCACTTCGCCGCGGGCGTCCACCACGACCGTGGCGTCCTTCTCCGGCGGCAGGCAGTCCTTCATCGCCTGCGTGATCCGGTCCAGCGCGGCCTGTTCGGTCGGCGTCGGCGTCACCCGGGGGGTGTCCTGGTAGCCGATCGGCCAGCCGGCGTCGGCCAGGATCTTGAGGCACGGCGAGGACTCCTGGCCCCGGTCGAGGCGCAGGTACGGACGCCCGCTGGGCACTTCGGCGATCGTCCCGTCCCGCAGGCAGTCCAGATCGCCCTCGATCCGGGCTTCCAGGTCGGCGTGCTCCTGGGTGGTCAGCTGGAACGGACCGGCGACCACGGGGTCGATCCCGTCGGGGAACTGCGTGCCGCCCACCGAGTTGTCCACGGCCAGCGGGTCGACCTGGACCGACGGCCCGGCTGGCGCGCCGTCCGAGCCCGCTGCGCTGCTGATCGGCGCACCGCCGACGGGAGTGAGGACAACCCGGGTGCCGGTGTACGCCGACAGTTGCGCCAAAGTGGGCTGGACCGCGTGCCAGTCGGCGTGCGTGGCCGCGTAGTCGACCATCGCGCTGTACGCCTGGCCGGAAACCTGGTCCACCATGCCCTGCTGCTCGGCGATGGAGCCCGTGGTCCCCTGCACCGCCAGCCACGCCGTCGCCGCGACCGCCCCGGCCGCGACCAGTACCGTGCCGGCCAGCAGCCGGACCCGCAGCCCGGCCCTAGCCATCGTGGGCGATCTTGTAGCCGACGCCGTACACCGTGTGCAGGTATTCGGGCCGCCGCGGGTCGGCCTCGATCTTGCGGCGCAGGTTCTTCAGGTGCGCGTCGGCGGTGCGCTCGGTGACGAAGGTGTCCTGGCCGTGCGCCTGGTTCAGCAGCTGCCGCCTGCTCAGCACCCGCCCCGGCTCGGCCATGAGCGCTTCCAGGATCCGGAACTCCGCCGGCGTGCAGTCGATCGGCCGGTCGCGCAGCCGCACCGCGTGCCGGATCTGGTCGAGCACCAGCTCGCCGACCCGCAGCGGCAGCACCGGCCGCCGGCCGGACGGCTCCGCGCGGCGAAGCAACGACCGCACCCGGGCCATCAGCTCCCTCGGGTCGTACGGCTTGGTCACGTAGTCGTCGGCGCCCAGGTCGAACCCGGCCAGCTTGTCCTCGGCGGTCGAGCGCGCCGTCACCAGCAGCACCGGCACGTCGGAGTCCCGCCGCAGCGCCCGCATCACCTCCAGCCCGTCCTGACCGGGCATCATCACGTCCAGGACGAGCAGGTCCGGGTGCCGCAAAGCCGCCTGCTCCACGGCCTCCCGGCCGTCGTGCACCACCAGCACCGAGTGCTCCTCGCTGCGCAGGTACCGGCGCAGCAGCTCGGCCTGTTTCACGTCATCCTCCGCGACCAGCACGAACGCACACATCCAAGCCTCCCTGGTCGGCTGTTCCGGCGATCCTATTGCGGGCGTTTCATCGGAAGTTCATTCCCGGCCCTTGGCGTCGCGGAGAAGTCGGCAGGCAGGGGAGGAACCGACGGGTGCTCATGGAGTGTCGTGCTGCTGACCACCGTGCTCGGTCCACCAGCTGCTGCGGGGTCCACGGCCGGTTCGGGTCCAGGTTGGCTGCGGTCACCGGCAACGAGCCCTCGGCCGAGGTGCGGAGCCGGATCATCGAGCTCCTGGTCCGCGACGTCACGGTCTCCGACATCCAGTTCGGCGGCACCGCGGGCGCCATGATCTCCACTGTGGACACACGACGGCGCGGACCTCGGCTACCTGAGCATGTGGGCCACCAGCCCGGACGGGCAGCGGCCGGCGGTGCTGGCGGTGAACGAGTACAACCTGCTTTCCAGCGACCGGGCCAACGCCCCGGTAGCCGCCCGCCCAGTACAGTTTCCCGGAGGAGGAGCCGGTATTCGCACCCACGGGAGCAGGCATCATGGCGGCTGAGGACTACGACGTGATCGTGATGGGCACCAGCCAGGGCGGCCGGTTCCTGCCGCTCGACCTGGCGAAGGCCGGCCGCAGGGTGGCGCTGGTCGAGCGTGGCCCGCTCGGCGGGGTGTGCGTCAACACCGGCTGCACCCCGACCAAGACGATGATCGCCAGCGCCCGCCTGGCGTATCAGGCACGCCGCGGTGCCGAGTACGGCGTGCGCACCGGCCCGGTTTCGGTGGACCTGGCGGCGGTGCGGGAGCGCAAGCGGGACATGGTCGCCGGCGCCCGGGCGGGTTACGCGGGCCGGCTGGGGCTGGACGGGCTCGACCTGATCGCCGGCGAAGCCCGTTTCACCGGGCCGAAAACCGTCGAAGTCGCGTTGACCGGCGGCGGGCTGCGGCAGCTGAGGGCGCCGGTGATCGTGGTCGACGCGGGCACCCGGCCGAGGCCGCTGGAGATCGACGGGGCAGCCGAGGTCCCGGTGCTCGACTCGACTTCGATCATGGAGCTGGACGAGGTCCCGGAGCACCTGATCGTGCTCGGCGGCGGGTACATCTCCCCGGAGTTCGGCCAGATGTTCCGCCGGTTCGGCAGCGAGGTCACCATCGTGCAGCACGGCCCGCGCCTGATGCGGGCCGAGGACGACGACGTCTCGGAGGCGGTCGCCGAGGTCCTGCGTGGCGAGGGGATCACCGTCCTGACCTCGGCGACGCCGGTCCGGGCCGAACCGGCCGGCGAGGACCGCCTGCGGCTGACCGTGCGCACCGAAGACGGTGAGCGGCAGCTCGAAGGCTCACATCTGCTGTCGGCCATCGGCCGCGTCCCGAACACCGAGGCGCTCACCCCAGGGGAAGCGGGCATCCGGCTCGACGAGCGCGGTTTCATCGAGGTCGACGAACACTTGGAGACCAGCGTCCCCGGCGTGTACGCGATGGGGGACATCACCGGCGGCGCTTCGTTCACCCACTCCTCGTACGACGACTACCGCGTCCTGCACGCCCAGCTTGTCAAGGGGGAGAAGGCAAGCACGCGCGGCCGGCTCGTCCCGCACACGGTCTTCACCGACCCCCAGCTCGCCCGCGCCGGCCTCACCGAGCGCGAGGCACTGGCGCAGGGACGGGAGATCCGGGTGGCGAAGCTGCCGATGAACGCGGTCGTCCGAGCCCTCGAAACCGGCGAGACGCGCGGCTTCATGAAGGCCGTCGTCGAGGCCCGCACCGGGGAGATCCTGGGCTTCGCGGTCCTCGGGAGCGAAGGCGGCGAGATCATGACCATGGTCCAGGTCGCCATGCTGGGCAAGCTCACCGCCGCCGACATGGCGAACGCGATCTTCACGCACCCGCTGCTGGCCGAGGGGCTCAACACCCTTTTCTCGCTGTTCGACGAGTGAATCAGCCGAGCACGAAGGAACCGCCGGCGGCGACGGCGAGATCGGGACCGAAGGCGGCGGCCGGGGTGTAGGCGCCGGGCTTGCCCTCACCCCGGGAGAGCCGGACGGCCACCTCGGTGGCGACGTCGGCGGTGAAGTCCATGCCGTCGTCGGCGCGCAGCCAGCCTTCGCGGCTGGTGCCGTCCGGCCAGGTGACGACCGCGTGCCCCCAGGAGTGCTCGCGGGGCCGGGCGGCCGCCTTGATCGGCATGACCGCCATCCGGCGGATGGCCAGCCGGCGCAGGGCCGGAACGGACAACAGCACTCCGAGCAAGGGCAGCATCGCTCGCACGGCCGGTGCGGTCGGCACCAGCGCGGAGGTGACGGTGACCGAGGGCGCTCCGCTCGCCCGTTGCGCGGCCAGCAGCTCACCCGACGGGGCTCCCGCGGACTTCACGGTCTGCCCATCGGGCAGCGCGAGCTTCTGCGCGTCCGCGCCCAGCCGCGTTTTGACCAGGCGGCCATTGGCGTAACGACGTCCGCCGGTGGTCAGCACGTCGACGAACGAGACGGCGAAGGCGCCCATCACCCCGGCTTCGGTGGCCACCGAAGCCAGCGCGTCGACGCGTACCCGCTGTGGGGTGGGACGGTCTTCGCACAGCTTCGCCACGACGGCTTCCGTTGCCAGCACACCGAATCCGGCGCCCGTCACGAACGTGCTGCCCGCGGCGGCGGCGTCCGGCTGCAGGCCGAGCAGCCGGGGGATGGCGGTCAGATCCGCGGCGAGGTCGACGTAGTGCCCGCCGGGCAGGCAGGCGCGTGCGATCGTCTCGGCAGTGCCGGCGTAATCCCCGATGGTGTTGACGACCACGGCGGGCCGCTGCCGCGTGATCTGCTCCGCGACGCGTTCGGCCGCGTCGGCGACCACCACCTTCGGTTCTCGGTCCAGGCCCGCCCCGACCTTCAGCAGCCGTTCACGGTCGCGGCCGACCAGCACCGGCGTGCTACCCCGTGCGGCCAGGCGCGCGGCGACCGCGCGGCCGATCCGGCCCGTGGCCCCGAGCACCCAGACCTCGCCGTTTCCCGTGTGCTGTGTCATCGGTGATCCCCTTCGAACGGTGATGTCTCAGTGTGTCGTCACCGAGGTTAGCACGAGTGACGACACACTGAGGCATCACTTGCTACCATCGTGGGGTGGCGAGATGGGATCCTGGAACGGAAGAGCGCCTGACCAAGGCCGCGCTGGAGCTGTACGGCGAGCACGGGTACGACAACGTGACCGTGACGCAGATCGCCGAACGCGCGGGGATCACCCGGCGCTCGTACTTCCGGTACTTCCCGGACAAGCGTGAAGTCCTCTTCGCGGGCTCGGAACGGCTGCCCGTCGCAGTGGCCGAAGCCGTCCTCGCCGCCGACGTGACCGCCGCCCCGCTTCCGGCGGTCCTCGACGCCGTCGGCAAGGTCGGCGGACAGCTCGTCGAACTCATCGAGGGCTCCGGGGCGCGCCGCGCCGTGATCGAGAGCAGCGTGGAACTCCAGGAACGCGAGCGCACCAAGTTCGCCGCGGTCACCACCGCGATCCGCGACGCGCTGCAGCAACGCGGCGTCGAACCCCAGCAGGCCAGGCTGGTGGCCCAGATCGCCGTCGTGGTGTTCCAGAACGCCTTCGACCAGTGGCTCGACGGCGGCGGAAAGCACGACTTCGGGTCCTGTTTGGACGAAGTCTCGGCCTCGCTCCGGGCCACGGTGGCCGGGCCGCGGCGTCGCTAGGGCGTGTCCTCAAAGCCACCTGATCATGCCTTGGTGGGAGGTGGCGGTCTTGCCGTGGCGGGTGGCGATAGCGCGATGTTGCCGCGGTGGTCGGGTCCAGTGTCTGCCCGGGCCGGGCCGCGCCAGTCAACACCACCGACAGCGGACGTCCATGACCATCACAAGGAAGATGGATCGTAGTGGTGGGCCCGCCACGAGACCGACCGTTAGCGTGATCATCTGGCTCAGTCCGTCCGTCGCAGGATCCGCTCCCCCCTGGGTGAGACCGGCGCCGGCGGCGTGCTGGTGTGCCCGCACAGGGTCCTTTGAGGACAAGCCCTGGGAAACCGGGGCGGCCGCAGGGCCTTGGTCACTCCGCGGGCATCCGGCCCGCGCGGAGCCGCTCGAATGCCTTCGGACCGCCGATGCCGTCGAGGCGGTCGACGACATCGCGGGCGCAATCGGCGGCGCTGCGGTGGGTCGTGTCCACGACGAGGTCGTTGTCCTCGTGGGAAAAGACCTGCGTCTGCGAGGCCGCGAGACCGACGGGCCGGTCGCCGCGCGCGCGTTCGCGACGGTCGAGTTCCCCGGCGGAACAGCGGACGTCGACCAGGGTGACGTCGTAGCCGTCGAGAACGTCGAGCAGGTCGTCGAGGCGCCACGGCTCGCTGAGCGGGTAGTCCATGATCACGTCGTTGCCCGTCGACACGAGCGCGGCGACGACGCGGTGGTAGCCACGCCGGGTGCGTCGCAGGATCTCCCGCACTTCGGCTTCGTCGCGGGCGCGGGTGTACTGCGTCGACCGCATCCCGCTGATGCCGTCGACCGGGACGAGGAACCAGGGATCGGGCAGCAGCGGCAGCATCGCCCGCCCGATCGCGGACTTCCCCGAACTCGACGGTCCGTTGAGCAGGACGACGCGGCCGCGTGGCATGCGCGATCAGGCCGACGGGAAGATCAGCGTGTTGTCGACGCTCAGCGCGATCTCGTTCGTCAGCCCTTCGGGAATGCTGATCAAGTCGGGTGTGTACGACTCGTCCGGCATTTCCTTGCCCTGCAAGGAGAACGGGATGGAGGACTTGATCGTCAGCTCCGATCGCCCCGCGGCCAGCCCGCGCAGGTGGAAGTCCACCCAACCGGCAGCGGGTGAAGGCTCGGTGGAGCGGCTCGCAAGGCCGATGATCCGGTTTCGCGTGAAGGCGGGTTCGACCTTGATCGTCACGTCCACCTCGAGCCACGCGACCGCCGTCTGGTACATCCGCCGCCGGAGCCGCCGGAGGGCATCGCCGTCCACCTGGTCCGGTGAAATCGAGCAGGATTCCAGGTATTGGCGGACTTCGCTCATGCTCGCCGACGTCCGGCCGTGCGGGACCGGCCACGCTATCGGCTGAATCAGCACCTTGCGCCAGGTCACCGTGATCGGGCCGTAGCGCACCGGGCCGGGCGCGGCCGGGCGGAGTACCAGCTGCAACTTCGCGGTCCGCAGCGGGTCGTCCTCGCCGTCGGGCTCGGGCGGCAGCTCCTCCTGGTGCGGCAGCGGCACGAGGGGGAGACCCATTCCCTGGGCCAGGGTGCGGGATTCCCGGAACAGCTCCTCGGCCAGTTCCGCTTCGCGCAAAGCCGCGAGGATGATGTCGCCGGCCTGGTCTTCGAGCAGATCGTCGCGCCGGGACCGCGAGCCCACCCGCCCGGACCACCCGAGCTGCTTGCGGGCGCGTTCGTACGCCGGGGGGCCCGCCTCCGCCGCCGCGTCGAGCATCGCTTCGGCGGCCGCCCGGTCCATCGCCTTCAGCGCGGTCCCCGCCGCCTCGCGCCGGCCGAGCGCGATGTAGCACAGCGCGACGTAACGCTCCGCCACCGCGAGCTGCAGCGGCGACAGCGCCGCGGCACCGGCCTCGAGGAACAAGTCCCGCGCCCGGCTCAGCTCGGCGACGCGGGTCTGCGCGTCGGGGGCCGTGCTCGCGTCGAGCAGCGTGCGCTGGCCGGCGCCGAGCGCGGTGGAATAGCGCTGCGCCAGGACCCGGTCGAGCTTGCGGCTGATCCCGTCCAGCTGCTCGGCGATCCGGTCTTCGCTCTCCATCAGGGCGCCCATCAGCTCCGAGCCGAGGCCGCCGAGGCCCTCGTTCCCGGTGAGCGCGCCGATCACCGCGGACACCCCGTACTTCGCCGCGATCACGCTGATCGCCGTCAATGGCTCCACCGGGGGAGCTTACTGAACGGCCACCGCGCCGGTGGCCCTTTCCCCGCGATCGGGGGCGCGGGTCAGCCGGTCACGTCGGCCAGGCTGGTGCCCATTTTGATGGTGCTGAGCCATTGGGTGGCCGTGGCCGGCGCCGGATGGTAGAGGCCCCACTTCAGGTAGTCCCGGGTTCCGTCGTACGTGGTGCCGGTGAAGGTCTCCGAGCCGGTGCCGAGTTTCTGGCGCGCGCCGTTGAACCAGAACTGGATCGTGCCCTTCTGCTGGTCCTCGGAAATCCTGAGCGCGTAATCGTTCCACTGGTCGCTGACGGCCTTGGTGTGCCACAGCAGCACCTTCTGATGGTCGTGCGTCCAGTTCTGCAGCTGGATCTCGCCGCCGATGACCTCGAGGACGATGGGGTGGTTGGCCGTGCCGGTGCTGGGGCTGCACTTCAGCTGGAAGAGGTAGCGGCTCGTCGAATCGGTGATGGAGAATTTCGAGGACCAGCCGAGATAATAGGTGCTGCCGCGGGAAACATCCGGTCCCTCCGACTCGCACCGCTCCTGGTTCGCGAGCTGTTTCACCTGCCACACCGGACCTTTGACCGGATCGGTTGTGGTGGTGAAAGTGTTGGTATCGCACTGGATTGACGAGAACGCCCCCGTGCCCTTGCGTGGATCCGCGGACCAGAGCGACGAACGGGCACCGGCCTGGACCGGACCGGTCGAAAGCGCGGCCAGAACCAGCGCGCACGTACCGATGACGACCGGCCGGGTGAGGAGCTTGAGCACGTTTTTCCTCCGCACTTTTCGGTGCGGCGGCGGCGCACAAGGGGCGATTCATCGGATGTTAGCCAAGCCCCGGCCGCTGCTCAACCGAGCTTGCCGATGATCGGGACGAGGGCGGCACCGGCACCCGGAAGCAGACCAGGATCGAGGAGATCGTCTGGTACTGCCCGATCAGGCAGAGGATCGCGACGACACCCGGCTCGCCGAACCGGCCGATCGCCTCGGCGTAGAGCTCGTCGGGCACCCCGCGGCCGGTCAGCAGGCTGGTGGTCAGCCGGTGGGCGGCGTCGGCGTCGGCGCTCAACCCGATCGGCGCCGTGCCGTCGACGAGCGCGGTGATCGCGGTTTCCGGCAGGCCGGCCGCGCGCGCCGCGGCGACGTGCGCGTCGATCTCGTACGCCGCCTGCCAGGCGCTGCCGACGGTCAGGATCACCGCCTGCCGCACGTCTTCCGCGAGCCCGGCCTCGGTGATCCGGCCGGTCCAGGCGCCGAGGCCCAGTGCGATGCGCGGGGCCCGGAGCAGGGCGTTGAACGGGCCGATGAACCGCCCGTCGGCGAGCCGGGCGGTGAAGCCGCCGGCCGCCGCTTCCGGGACGACGATCCGGGTCAGGACGTCGTGGACCTGCTGCTGTTCCTCGTCGAGATCGGCCGGGCGCAGCAGCGGCAAGCGGCCGCCGAGCCGGTCGGGGGATGACGGCATGGTGCTCCGTTCGGTCGTGCGGCTCGCGCCGCGGGTAGGTTCTTCGTTCATGGAGTGGTCCTCGACGACGCTGCGGATGTTCCGCGCCCTCGCCGAGACCGGTTCGTTCACCGCGGCCGCGGCGGCATTGGGGTACAGCCAGTCCGCGGTCTCCCGTCAGGTCGCGGCCCTCGAGCGGTCGACGGGCCGGCGGCTGGTCGACCGCAGGGCCGACGGGGCCCGTCTCACCGCCGCCGGATCGGTCCTCCTCCGGCACGCTTCGGCCGCCCTGGACGAGATCGACCGCGCCGAGCGCGTGCTCAGCGGAGCCGCGCCCGCCGTCGCGCCGATCCGCCTCGGCGTGTTCACCAGCGTGGGCGCCGCGCTCATCCCCGAGACGCTGGCCCTGATGCGGCGCCACGCGCCGGACGTGGAAGTCACCACTCGCGAGGGGTCCACGCCGGCGCTCACGCGAAGTGTGCGGGCCGGCACGGTGAACGTGGCCGTGCTTTCCTCGCGCCAGCCCTTCCGGCCGCCCGACGACCAGGCGCCCCTGCTGGAAGTCGAGACGCTGATCGAGGGTGACCTGCTGGTGGCGGTGCCGGCCCGCGGGGACCTCGGCCTCGACGGCTCGGTCACCCTCGCCGAGCTGGCCGCGGCTTCGTGGATCGCCGGCCCGCAGACGACCGGCGAGCCGGCCATGGGCGTCTGGCCGGCCCTGCCCCAGCGGCCCGCCGTGAGCCACGTGGCCCGTGACTGGCTCGGCAAGCTCACGCTGGTGGGCGCGGGACACGGCGTCACCACGATCCCGCCGTACCTCGTCGGCCTGGTCCCGGCGAGCGTGCGGCTGGCCAGGGTCGCCGACGGGGAGCCGGTCACCGGCCGCGTGGTGATGGCCCGCCTGCCGGGGCCGGCCGATCCCGCGGTGAGCGCGCTCGCCGACTGCCTGCGTGAGGCCGCGGCCGGCCTGCCGCTCGCTTGAAACCCGTCAGCCGGGGACCTTGTCCGCGGCGATGCGCTCGTCGAAGCCCGTCTCCGGGTTGAGCACGCGACCTTCGACCCACCAGTTGACCGACGGCGATTCCACGACATTGAGAGCGATGTCGCGCGGCTCCAGGCCGGTGCCGTCGGTCAGGTTGGCCACCAGCTCGGCGAACAGCTCGTTCAGGACCTCGACGGGCCGCGGCCCGAAGCAGAGCTGGACGAAGATGGCCTGCCGCCGCCGCTCCAGCCCGAACGAGACGGGCTCGGTGATGAGGTTCTCGTCCGCCAGCTCGTGGAAGAAGTGGAACCGGTCGTCCTCCGGGATGCCGAGGACCTCGACGAGCGCCTGGTGCACGGCGTCGGAGAGGGCTCGCTTGTACTCGGGCGTGGTGCCCCTCCGGAGGTAGATCTTCGTCATGGGCATGGGTGCCGCTCCTTGTTCTCTCTCGCGGCCGGTGGCCGCCCTTCGAACGTAAGCGGGGCAAGGGTTGTGTGTCCAACGCATGATGGGTATAGGTCGCATGCACTTTCGTCATGACGGCGCGGCGGCGGTTTTTGTCGGTGCCCCCGGGTAGCGTCTTGCCCCGTGAACGATGGGGAGCGCATTCGGGAGCTGGCCGACCAGATCGTGGTGCTGCGCGACGCGTACTACCGGGGTTCGCCGGCGGTGGCGGACGCGGAGTACGACGCGATCGAGGACGAGTTGAGGGGGTTGATCGAGGCGAATCCGGGGCTGGCGCCCGAACCGAACCCACTGGAGCAGGTGGGTGCGCCGGCGGTGCTGCACGCGCCGATCCGCCACTCGCGGCCGATGCTGTCGCTGGAGAAGGCGACCAAGCCCGAACAGGTGGTGGCGTTCTTCGGCCGTTTCCCGGGCCAGCCGGTGGTGGTCATGCCGAAGCTGGACGGGCTGTCGCTGGCCTTGGTCTACGAGGGCGGGCGGCTGGCGCGCGCGGTCACCCGCGGGGACGGGACGACCGGCGACGACGTGACCATGCTGGTGCGGGCCCTGACCGACGGGATCCCGGAGCGGGTCGGCGCGCCGGGGCGGGTCGAGGTGCGCGGGGAGGCGGTCATGCTGCGGTCCACCTTCGCCGCGTACAACGTCGCGCACCCGGACAAGCCGCTGATCAACCCGCGCAACGCGGCGGCGGGCACCCTGCGGGCCAAGGACCCGGCCGTGGTCGCCGAGCGGCGGCTGCGGTTCTTCGCGTTCGACCTGGACACCGAGCCCGACAGTGCCGAGACCGATCTGGGCCGCGCGCTGCAGACGCTGGGGTTCACCGCCGCCGAGATGCGCCGCTGCGCCGACGCGGACGAGGCGCAGCAGGTGATCACCGCGATCGAGCAGCAGCGCAACGATCTGGACTACGACCTGGACGGCGCCGTGCTGCGGCTGGCCGACCGGGGCGCGTACGCGGCCGCGGGGACCCGGTCGAGTTCGCCGCGGGGCGCGCTGGCGTTCAAGTTCGCCGCGGAGGAGAAGACCACCGTGCTGTCCGATGTGGTCTGGGACGTCGGCAAGACGGGCAAGATCGCGCCGGTCGCCTGGCTGGAGCCGGTGTTCGTGGGCGGCACGACGGTCACCCGCGCGACGTTGGCCAACCAGGAGGTGATCCGCGCCCGCGGCATCATGATCGGTGACACCGTGCTGGTGCGCCGCGCCGGCGACGTGATCCCGTTCGTCGCCGGGGTGCTGGACGCCTCGAAGCGCACCGGCGCGGAGCGCGAAATCGTGCCGCCGGCCACCTGCCCGTCGTGCGAGCAGCCGTTGACCGAGCAGGGCAACAGCCGGGAACTGTTCTGTACCAACGTTTCTTGTCCGGCTCAGACGGTGCGGCGGCTGATCCACTGGGCCTCCCGGGCGGCCGCGGACATCGACGCGATCGGCGGGGTGTGGATCGAGCGGCTGGCCGAGGCAGGCGATCTGGAGCACCCGTCGGACTTCTACCGGCTCACCGGGGAGCGGCTGCTGGAGTTCGACCGGATCGGCGAGGTCTCGGCCGCGCGCATGGTCGAGTCGATCGACGCGAGCCGGCAGGTGGGCCTGCGCCGGGCGTTGATCGGGCTCGCGATCCCGATGGCCTCGGAGGGCACCGCCGCGCGCTTGTGCCGGGCGGGCTTCGGCTCGCTGGAGGAGGTGGTCGAGGCGGGTGTCGACGGGCTCGTGGCGGTGGAGGACATCGGCCCGAAGGTCGCCACCTCGTTGGTGGAGCACCTGACCCGGCTGCGCCCCGAACTCGAGCGGCTGCGCGAGCGTGGGGTGTCTCTCGACGTGCGCGAGGAGGACCTCCCGCCGGTCGTGGCGGCGGGCGCGCCGCTGGCCGGCAAGACCGTGGTGGTCACCGGCGCGATCAGCGACCCGCGTTCCGGGGAGAAGGTCCCGCGCCCGACGTTCCAGCGCCTGTGCGAGAAGGCCGGCGCGACCATCGCGTCGTCCGTCTCGGCGAGCACGGACCTGCTCGTCACCGGCGCCGAAGTCGGCGCCGCCAAACTGGCCAAGGCCGAGAAGTTCGACGTCGAAGTCGCCGACCAAAGCGTCATCTGGCAACAACTGATCACCGCCGGCGTCATCTGAGGCCGCGGCTGCCGATCTCGCCGCGCGCCGGATTCGTCCACTATGGACTCGGACGCGCCGGGTTCTCTTGGATCATGCGGGGCTTCGGGCCGGTTCTCGCTCCTGGTGTTCCGTCCGTTCGTTCCGGGGGAGCAGAAACGGGGTGACCAGCATGACCAGCCCGGCGACCGCGATCGCCGGGCGGGGGCCGATGAGGCCGGCCAGCAGCCCGCACAGGAAGGTCAGAGCCGCGATGCTCGCCTTGCTCGCGACCGACCAGGCGGACAGGGCGCGGGCGACCCGATCGGCCGGGACCTGGCTGAGCCGGTAAGTGGCCAGCACCGGGTTGAAGACGCCGAAGCAGGTGATCACCCCGAGCTCGACCGCCATGACAAGCACCAGACCGCCCGCGCCCGGATGGACGAAGACCAGCCCGATCTGCCAGCACGCGCGCAGCGCGCCGAAAGCACGCATGATCCGCCGCGTCCCGAACCGCCCGACAAGCCGCCCCGCCATCCGCGAACCGACAAGCCCGCCGACACAGGGCGCCGCGAACGCGAGCCCGTATTGCCACGGGGTGAACCCGAGCTGCCCGAGCATCAGCAACGCCATCAGCGGCTGGGCCGCCATGTTCAGCCCGTTGACCAGGATCACGTTGAAGAACAACGGACGCAGCCCTCGATGGACCAGAATGTAGCGCCAGCCCTCCACCAAGCCGGCCAACCGCACCTGCCGCCGGACGGTCGGCACCGCGCCGGTTTCCGGCCCACCGGCCAGCGCCGCGCGGGGTTTCGGCCCGCCGGTTGGCGCCGGGTTTGCTTCTTGCTGCGCGGTCAGCGCGGGGCTGGGTTCACACCCAGCGGTCGGCGCTGGGCTGGCTTCTCGCTGGGCGGTCAGCGCTGGGCTGGGTTGGCGGCCGCTGGTCAGTGCTCGGCTGGGTTTGCGCTCGCTGGTTGGCGCCGGGTTGGGTTCGCGGCCGCCGATCGGGGTCCGGCTAGGTTTCCGCTGGGTGGTCAGCGCTGGGCTGGGTTGGCTGCCGCCGATCAGCGCTGGGCTGGGTTCGTGCTGGGCGGTTGGTGCTGGCCTGGGCTGACAGCCGCTGGTCGGGGCTGGGCTGGGTTTGCGCTCGCTGGCTGGCGCCGGGTTGGGTTCCCGGTCGCCGGTCGGGGTCCGGCTAGGTTTCCGCTGGGCGGTCAGCGCTGGGCTGGGTTCGTGCTGGGCGGCCAGCGCCGGGCTGCGTTCGCAGCCACCGGTCAGTGCTCGGCTGGGTTCGCGCTCGCCGGTCGGCGCCGGAAAGGGTTCCCGGCCGCTGATTGCGTGGATTCCGGTGGCGGAGAGGAGGAAGCTGGTCGCGTTGGCGATCACCGTCACCGCGGGGCCGAGCAGGCCGATCGCCACGCCGCCCAGGGGTGGGCCGAGCATGGTGGTGGTCCAGGTGGTGGCCTCGAAACGGCCGTTGGCCGGGAGGAGGTCTTCCTGGCGCACCAAGGTTTTCAAGTAAGCGCCGCTGGCCGCGGTGAAGGTGATGTCCGCGGCGCCGACGATCACCGAAACGACCAGGAGCTGGGCGAAACCCAGCCGGCCGAAGGCGTACGCGGCGGGCACGCTCAGCAGCATCACGAACCGCAGCAGGTCCATCGTCACCATCACCGGGCGCTTGCGCCGGAACTCGACCCATGGGCCGAGCGGCACCGCGACCAGGGCTCCCACCGCGAGCCCGGCGGCGGCCAGCCCCGACACCTCACCCGGTCCGGCGTGCAGCACCCGGATCGCGATCAGCGAGAACGCGTCGAACGCGAGTGACGTGCCGAACGCGCTCACCGCGTACGCCGCCCACAGCCACCCGAACCGGCGGCCCAACGACTTCCTGCTCCACATGCCCGCATCAAAGCCGACGGGCCGGACCGCGATCAAACAACCGGCCATCCGGCGATTCACAACAACAAGTTGTGGGCAGAGAGCAACAGAAGTCCATGAAAACAGGGAAGCGGCGCCGGAACGAGCACCAAGAACAACCAGAAGTTGTGCGAGTAGCCTCTGGACGGTGGATCTCGAAGCGGTTCGTACCTTCGTCACCGTCGCTGAGAACGGCCAGTTCCAAGCCGCCGCCGATGAGCTGGGCGTCACCCAGCAGGCGGCGTCGAAACGGGTGGCCGGACTCCAGCGAGAGCTCGACGTCAAGTTGTTCGAGCGGATGGCCCGCGGGGTCCGGCTCACTGTCGACGGGCAGACGTTCCTGCCCCACGCCCGTGAGCTCCTCCGCGCCGCCGAACGGGCCAAGGCGGCCGTGACACCGGGCCGCCGGGCGCTGCGGATCGACGTCGTCAACCGCAGGATCGCCCCGTCCGCCATCCTTCGCGACTTCTACCGGCAGCACCCGGGCATCGAACTCGAGGTGGTCACGCTGGCGAACCTCGACGCCACCGCAGCGCTGGCCGAAGTCAGCGCCGGCACCGTGGACGCCACCTTCAGGTCGTTGCGCGACTCCGCCCGCACCGTCCCGAGTGGACTCCGGTCGGCGCGGGTCATCGACGATCGGCACGAACTGCTGGTCGGCCCACGGCATCCCTTGGCGGACAAGAAAACGGTGACGCCGGCCGAACTGGCCGGGCACCCGATCTGGATGCCCGGCATGACCGACGCCGAGCCGGTCGGCTACTACGAGGATCTGGCCGAGGCGTTCGGGCTCACCATCGACACGATCGGACCGGTTTTCGGCGCCGAGGCGCTCCTCGCGGAGATCGCGGACTCGACGCGGCTCGCCAACCTCGTCGGCGAAGGCTCCCGCTATCTCTGGCCGGAAAGCTACCATCTGCGGCGGATCCCGGTCGTCGACCCGATTCCGGTCTACCCGCTTTCGGTGATCTGGCGGGCGGACAACCGCCACCCCGTCCTCGCGAACTTCCTCGACTACCTCCGGGCCCGGCACCAGGCCGCCGCCGGCGACGACGTCTGGGTACCGGACTGGGCCCGCTGAGCCCGGCGCCCGAGTGGACCATTGACCGTGTTAGGAAAGTTTCCTAACATTCAGCCATGGCAGAGACTCCCCGGCGCAGGAGCACTCGAACCCGCCGTCCCCGTTTGCAGGAACAGTACGAGGACGCCCGGCGGTACTCCCGCCGGAACGTCTTCCGCATGGGCGCGGGCGTCGCGCTCACGTCCGGCGGGGTGCTGCTCCCCGGCGCTGCGGCGGCCGCCACCTTCACCGTCCCGACCGTGCTGCTCACCGCCGATACGGTCCCCGGATCGGCGCTGCGGCCGTTCGGACGGCATCTGGCCTACGGCGCGGACCCCTCGCGCTCGGTGGTGGTCTCCTGGCAGGCGCCCGCGAACGTGACCGGGCCCTACCTGCGGTTCGGCACCGCCGCGGGGGAGTACGGCGAGGCGATCCCCGCCGAGGCGCGGGCGCTGGTCAGCGATCTGGCCTGGCAGAAGCCGGATCACACGTTTTCGCCGCACCTCGGCAAAGCCGTGACCCAGTACTACTTGCACGCACGGCTGGACAACCTGCTGCCCGGCACCACCTACTACTACGTCGTGGGCCACCAGGGTTACGACCCGACCACCAGCGGGCGGCTCGGCGAGGTCGCCACCTTCCGCACCGCGCCGACGCCGTCGAGCACCAGCCCGTTCTCCTTCACCGCCTTCGGCGACCAGGGCGTCGGCTACAACGCGGTCGCGACCAACAGCCTGGTCGCCGATCTCGCGCCCCGGTTCCATCTCGCCATGGGCGACCTGAGTTACGCGCTCGAGGGCGAGGGCGGGCATCCGGACGAGGACGCCTACGACGCGCGCAAGTGGGATTCGTTCTTCGCGCAGAACGAGCCCATCGCGGCCGAGGTCCCGTGGATGGTCGCGCTCGGCAACCACGAGATGGAGGGCTGGTACGACTACCACGGCTACGGCGGGGCGCGGGCGCGGTTCACCATGCCGGACAACGCCTGGGACGGGTCGACCTGCATCTACTCGTGGCGGTACCAGAACGTCGGGCTGATCAGCCTGGACGGCAACGACATCTGCTACAACAGTCCGTCCAATCTGGACTACACCGAGGGCCGGCAGCTCGCGTGGCTCAAGGCGCAGCTGGCCCGGTTCCGCGGCGACCCGACGATCGACTTCATCGTCGTCTACTGCCACCAGTGCACGTACTCCACCTCGTCGTCCAACGGCGCCGAGCTGGGCGCGCAGCAGAAGTGGGCGCCACTGTTCGACCAGTACCAGGTGGACCTGGTGCTCAACGGGCACAACCACGTTTACGAGCGCACCGACCCGATCCGCGCGGGCAAGGCCGGCAAGAAGGCGGCGATCCAGGGCACGGTCGACCCGGTGAAGGACGGCACCACGTACATCACCGCCGGCGGGGGCGGCGAGGGCGTCAACGAGTGGGTGGACACGAAGATCGCCGACTCCTACTACGGCCACGTCAAGGACGCCACGGCCACCATGCGGTTCGACGACGAGGACGGCGGGGAGCATTCGGCCAAGGTCACCTGGTCCCGGGTGCGGTACCGCGGCTACAGCCTGGTCGCGGTCGACGTCACCCCGGCCGCGAACGGCAGCCCCGCTCGGCTGAAGGTGCGCGCGCTCGCCGAGGACGGCACACCCGTCGACGAGATCACCTTGCAGCGTCAAGGCTCGTGAGTGGCCAGGACGGTTGGAACCGGCGTAAACACTCACTAGTCCGGAAAGGTTGCCCGCATGCCTCAGACCCCGCAGACCGACAACTACTCGCGGCGGGCGCTGTTCAGGGCAGGCGCCATGGGCGGCGCGGTCCTGACCGCCGGTGCGCTGGTGCCCGGCACTGCGACGGCCGAACCCCGTGCCGCCGCGCCGAAACTGCGCCCGCTCGGGCGGCATCTCGCTTACGGGCCGGACCCGGCCAAGCAGGTGGTGATCTCCTGGCAGGAACTGCGCGCGGTCACCGGGCCGTACGTCCGGATCGCCGACGGCTCGGGCGTCTTCGGTGCCCCGATCGCCGCCGAGGCGCGCACGCTGAAGAGCGAACTGTCGTGGCAGGCGCCCGAACACGACTTCCCGCCGCATACGCCGGACACCATGAGCCAGTACTACCTGCACGTCCGGCTCGACGACCTGACCCCCGCCACCACCTACCACTATGTGGTGGGGCATCAGGACTACGACCCCACCGCGAGCGGGCGCCCCGGCGAGATCGCCACGTTCCGCACGGCCCCCGCCGCCGGGAGCGCGGATCCGTTCACCTTCACCGCTTTCGGCGATCAGGGTGTCGGCTACAACGCGCGCCGGGCGAACAGCCAGCTCGCGGATCTCGCGCCGGCCTTCCACCTCGCCCTCGGAAATCTCAGCTACGCCATCACCTCCGGCACCGCGAACGCCGAAGGCGGGCACATGGACACCGACAAGTACGACGCCGGCAAGTGGGATTCTTCCTTCGCCCAGAACGAGATCGTCGCCGCCGGCACGCCGTGGATGATCACCCTGGGCAACCGCGAGATGGAGGCCTGGTACGCCGCGAACGGTTACGCCGGGACCGCGGCCAGGTTCACCATGCCGGACAACGCGTGGAGCGGCGCCACCGGGATCTACTCGTGGCGGTACCAGAACGTCGGGCTGATCTCCTTGGACGGCAACGAAATCTGCTCCCGCAACACCGGGAACTCCGACTACACCAAGGGCAAGCAGACCACCTGGCTGGACGCCCGGCTCGGCAGCTTCCGGAGCGACCCGGCGATCGACTTCGTGGTGGTCTGCCTCCACCACGCGCCGTACTCCACCGCCGATGCCGGTGGGGCCGAGAGCGTCGCGCAGCAGAAGTGGGCGCCGCTGTTCGACAAGCACCGGGTCGACCTGGTGCTCAACGCGCACAACCGCCTCTACGAGCGCACCGACCCGATCCGCGCGGGCAAGGGCACCAAACCGGTGCAGCCGCGGGGCACCCTCACCCCGGCGTCGGACGGCACCACGTACCTCACGGCCGGCGGCGGTGGCGAGGCCCTCGATCCGTTCTACCGGAATCCGCCGGAAAGCTATCTGGGCCACGAAAACACCGGCGGCACCCCGACGATGAAGTGCTTCAAGAAGAACAGCACCGGCCATACCGACACCGCGGTCACCTGGTCCCGCGTGCGTTATCGGGGTTACGGCGTGGTGGCGGTCGATGTCGTCCCGGCGGCGGGCGGCGTCTCCGCCCGGATGACGGTGCGTGCGCTCGCCGAGGACGGCACGCTGATCGACGAGGTCACGATGCTCCGCTCTTGAGCTGCGTTGCCGCCGCCGGCGAGGAGGTGCCGCGCAGCCCGGCCGCCGAGCGGACGAGGGCGGCGATCGCCGGTGAGTGACTGCTGGGCGGCCACGCGATCACCGTGGTCACTTCCGGCGCGTCGACAACGGGCACGGCTACGTGATCGGGCCACTGCCAGGCCCGGCTGGAGGCGGGGATGACCAGCAGCGTCCGGCCGAGCGCCACGAGCTGGGCGAGCTGGGACTGGGTGTGCACCTCCGGCCCGGGACCGTCCGGATAGGACCCGTCGAGCCGGGGCCAGCGGGCGATCGGCAGGTCCGGCACGTCGCGGACCTCGGCCAGTGTGAGCCGATCGCGTGACGCCAGGGGATGCCCGGCGGGCAAGAGCGCGATCTGGCTCTCGACCTGGAGATCCTGGGTGTCGAACCCGGCGAAGTCGTCGAACGGCCGGTGCATGAGGGCGACGTCGGCCCGCCCGTCGCGCAGCAGCCCGGCCTGCTCGCCGACCTCGCACAGCAGGATTTCGATCGGCGCCGCACCGGGTTCGCCCGCCAGTGCGTCGAGGAGTTGTTGCAGGAGCTCGTAAGACGCCCCGGCCTTGGTCACGAGCACCAGCGGCCGCTTCGTTTCCCCGGCGCGCTGCGTTCGGCGCGCGGCGGCCGCGACCGCGCCGAGGGCCGCCCTGGCTTCGCGGAGCATCACCTCGCCGGCCTCGGTGAGCGATGCTCCACGGCGGTCACGATCGAGGAGGCGGACGCCGAGCCGTCGTTCCAGCTGGCTGATCGCGCGGGACAGCGGCGGCTGGGCGATCCCGAGCCGGACGGCGGCGCGGCCGAAGTGCAGCTCTTCGGCGACGGCCACGAAGTACCGGAGCTCGCGGGTCTCGAGATCGTCCACGGACGAAGCGTACGCCTGGTACCCGGCCGGTATCAGGGCTTGCCGAACCGGTCTTGGACAGCCGGGGCGCGGCCCGCCGATCATGGCTGGAGTGAACGAAACGAAGACCGCGCTGGTCACCGGCGCGAACAAGGGAATCGGTTTTGCCATCGCGCAGGGCCTCGGCGCGATCGGCTTCACGGTCGCGGTGGGCGCGCGTGACGACGTCCGGCGCGAGGAAGCCGTCGAGAAGCTGCGCGCGGCCGGCGTGGAGGCGTTCGGCGTCGCCCTCGATGTCACCTCCGACGAAAGCGCCGCCGCGGCGGCGGCCACGATCGAGCGGGCCAGCGGACGGCTCGACGTGCTCGTGAACAACGCGGGCATCGGCGGCCCGACCGACGGCGACGTGCAGGACCCGACGAAGCTGGACCTCGGCGTCGTCCGCGCCGTCCTCGACACCAACGTGTTCGGCGCCGTCCGGGTGACCAACGCGGTGCTCCCGCTGCTGCGCCGCGCGGACTCGCCGCGCATTGTCACCATGTCGAGCAACATGGGCTCGCTGGCTCTGCGGACCGGCCCGATCATGGCCGCGTACGCACCGTCGAAGTCGATGCTCAACAGCATCACCGTCCAGTACGCCCGCCGGCTCGCGGACACGAACGTCATCGTGAACGCCTGCTGCCCCGGCTACGTCGCGACCGATTTCACCGGCTTCGCGTCGCCGCGCACGCCCGAGCAGGGCGCCGCGATCGCGATCCGGCTCGCCACTC
Source organism: Amycolatopsis saalfeldensis (assembly GCF_900110575.1). GTDB lineage: Bacteria > Actinomycetota > Actinomycetes > Mycobacteriales > Pseudonocardiaceae > Amycolatopsis > Amycolatopsis saalfeldensis. The sequence continues at coordinate 217,093 of NZ_FOEF01000012.1, read as the reverse complement.
TGCCGGACGACGGACCGCGCGGCGGCTTCTTCGACGACGAGGGCGTGGTCGCCTGGTGACCCGGCGGGACCGATCCGGCCGGATTACGGCTGCGGGTCCTCGTCTCGGAGCTGCCGCTTGAGCACCTTGCCCGATTCGCCGTACGGCAGGCTCGGGCGGAACTCGACCCGGCTCGGCACCTTGAACGCGGCGAGCGCCGGCGCGCACCACTCGCGGACCTGCTCGGCGGTGAGGCTGTCCGCGCCGTCGGCCCGGACCACAAAGGCCTTGACCTCCTGCCCCAGCTCGGGGTGCTCGACGCCGACGACCGCGGCGTCGGCGATCCCGGCGTGGCCGAGCAGCCGGTTCTCGATCTCGATCGGGTAGACGTTCTCGCCGCCGCGCAGGATCAGGTCGGTGCGGCGGCTTTCCAGGTACAGCAACCCGTTCTCGATCCGCCCGAAGTCGCCGGTGGCGTACCAGCGGTCCGGGTCGAGCACTGCGGCCGTGGCTTCGGGGTCGCCCCAATACCCGAGGAAGACCGACGGGTGCCGGAGGTGGATCTCGCCGATTTCGCCTTGCGCGAGCACGGCGCCGCCGGTCCCCCTGATCTCGACCTCGGACGTCGGCGGCGCGATGCCGACCGAATCCGGGTGCTCGGCGAAGAGTGCGCCGCCGGCCTGGGTGCCGAGGCCGACGGTCTCGCTCGCGCCGTAGCCGTTGCCCAGCCGCGCCTGGGGAAGCCGTCGTCCCAGCTCCCGGACCAGTTCCGGCGGGAAGACGGCGCCACCGGAGTTCACGGCGACCACCGAGCCGACGTCACGGGCGGCCAGGTCCGGATGCCGGAGCAGGCGCCGGAAGTGCGTCGGGACGCCGGACCACGCGGTGACCCCGTGCCGTTCGGTCAGTTCCAGGTGACGGCCCGGATCCCAGGCGCCGGGTTCGGTGAACACCAGCTTCGTGCGGAACACCGCACCGGAGATCACCACGCCCACGAAGCCGGAGACGTGGAACATCGGGCTCACCACGATCGACGCCGCCCGCCCGGCCGCGGGGGCGCCCGCCGCGGCGATGGCTCTGGTCAGCCCCTGCGACAGGGCGTAGTTCACGACGTTCCGGTGCGAGAGGGTGGCGCCCTTGGCGCGTCCGGTGGTGCCGCTGGTGAACAGGATGACCGCGGCCGCGTCCTCGGTGATCTCCGGCGCCGGGGGCGTCCGGCCCCGGAATTCCGCCGCCTCGCCGAGGATCTCGTCCAGCAGCCGGGTGGGCACCGGACTGTCATCCAGGCGTGCCAGCCTGCGCTCGTCGCCGGTGACGAGGACCGGGCCGGTCAGCTTGATGCCGTCGGCCAGCTCGGGCCCCGTCCACCATCCGTTGAGGCTGGTGACGACGGCGCCGAGGCTCAGCACCGCCCACAGCACCAGGACGTATTCCGCGGAGTTGGCGGACACGATGGCCACGCGGTCCCCGGCCCGTACCCCGTGCCGTTCGGCCAGCAGGACCGCGATCGCGTTGATGTCCTCGACCGCCTGGCGGTAAGTCCACCCACGGCCGGGGGCGACGAGGAAAACCCAGTCCGGGCTCTCGGCCGCGGAGGTGTCGAGCAGCTGCCGCAGTGATCGGGGCCGTCGCGCGAAAACCTGGTGCGGGGCGCCGAGCACGTCCTCGGTGACCAGCTCGAACGGCGCTCCGGGCCCGACCAGCCGGGCCCGGAGTCCGGCCGGTATCGACTCGGCAGTCCAGGCCAGGCGGGCGGGGCCGGTCACTTCGCGGCGTGCACGGCCCGGGCCTGCGGGTCGAAGCACACAAGCCCGTGCTCACGGGCCAGCGCCCGCACTACCGAGCCCACCTCCTCGGCCCGAGGCCAGGCGATCGGCATGAGCACGTGGCCGGGCGACACCTCCAGCCCCCCGTTCCACGGGCATGTCTCGAAGTCCTCAGGGGCGAGCGCGGTCAGCTCCGGGTACTTCGCCGTCAACGCCTGGTAGAAGGCGGCAACGTGCTCGCTCGGAACGAGGCCCGTGAAGTCCTCCTCGCACAGCCGCGCGTACTTTTCTTCCGCAGCTTCAGGAGCCGGCGACGAGTCGGGCTCGAACCACACTGCCAGATCGAAACTCATGGTGTCCTCACTGTCGGGGTTGTTGCTCACCGGTCCAGGCCGAGCAGGTCGGGGTGGTCCTTCAGCTGCTTTCGCGAGGTGACTCCGAGTTTGCCGAAGATCGCACGCAGGTGCGCGTCGACCGTGCGCTTGCTGATGAACAGCTGGGTGGCGACCTCGTTCGACGTGGCGCCGGCAGCCACCAGCCGGGCCACGGCCACCTGCTGCATCGTGAGCTTTTCGTACGCCTGCGCGGATCGGCGCTGAACCTGCTGCCCGGCGGCGCCCAGTTCGTCGGCGGCGCGCCGGGCGAAGGCCTCGGCTCCCGCCGTCGAGAACGAGTCGTGGGCGGCTCGCAGCTCTCCCAAGCAATCTTTGCGACGGCCCTTGCGCCGCAGCCATTCCCCGTACAGCAGGTGCGCGCGGCCTTCGTAGAGAAGGTAAGGACCGTCCGCGAGGCACTCGACGGCTTCCCGGTAGTCGTCCTCGACTCCCGTCACGAGCCCTCGGGCGTACGCCGCGACTCCCCGGCCGAGCGTGGTCCCCGCCGCCTGCGTGCGTTCGGTCAACGATTCCAGCGCGCGCGTGGCCACCTCGGGTTCGTGACACTTGACGGCCGCCTCGACGAGTTCGGGCAGCGCCACCCCGGTGAGGAAGAGGTCGCCGTGCCCGGTCGCCTGGCGGGCCGCGGCCAGCGCGGCGGGGTAGTCGGCCAAACCGTTGTGCAGCAAGGCCGAGGTCCAGTACAGGTCGGTCACCCCGCCCGCTTCACCGGAGGCCGTGGCTGCCTGGAACAGGGCCAGGGCCTCCTCCCGGCGGCCCCTGATGGCGGCCAGCAGCAGCCGGTGGTACATCAGCGGAGGCTCGCCGGCCGCGTCGGCGATCGCCTCTTCCTCGGCGGCCGCGACGAGTGCGGTCCCGAGGTCGCCGGCGAGGGCGGCGGCCGTCGTCTTCTGCGCGAAAGCGAGCCTCAGCACCGACGGCGAGCCCGACTCCCGGCCGGCCTTCTCCAGCCATTCGACGATGGCGGGGAGGATGTCGGGCTCCCACAGCTCGGTGCTGATCATCGACGCGAGCCCGGGGCGTTGGATCCACAATGGACTGCCGTCGGTCCCCAATGCGGCACGAAGCAGGGGAAGCGCCGCCCGGTAACCCTGCTCGGCCAAGGTGATCAGCGCTTCGAGGAGGTCCGGCTCGCTCGGCGCCGGTGCGGCGGCCCGGGCCGCGGTGAGGACTTCGTCGACGACGCCGCCGGCCCGGCCGACGACCAGGCTCATCTCGAGGGCGTCCAGGAAACAGTCCCGCGCCCGGTCGGGGTCCAGTTCGGACAGCCGGCGCGCCGCGCTCACCGTCCGGGACGGGCCGCCGCCGTCGCCGGGGCGGATGAAGGCGATCCGGCCACGCAGCAGATCGACGCGGGCTCGCCGGAACTCGTCCAACGCGGCGGTTTCGAGGGTCGTGAGGAGGTCGGCCGCCCGGTCGATGGCGCCCGCGTCGATGCCGGCCTGCGCCGCGGCCAGGGTGCGTTCGATCCGGTGCCCGGGGTCCAGCGAGAGGGCGACAGCGCGTTCGAGGAAGGCGGCCGTGGCCGCGGCACCCCCGCGTGACCGGGCCCGCGAGGCGCAGCGCTCCAAGTCGGCCGCGACGTCCTCGTCCGGGCCGGCACTGGCTTGCGCGCGGTGCCACGCGCGCCGGTCCGGGGCCGTCAGCGGGTCGGTCGCCTCGGCCAGCGCGCCGTGGGCCGCGAACCGCACGGTGTCGGCGGCGGCGCGGTAGACCGCCGAGCGGGCCAGCGGATGGCAGAACACGACGCGCGCCGCGAACTCGACCAGCCCGGTGGCGGCCGCGTCCGCGCCGGCCGTGGTCACGTTGATGCCCAAAGCCTCCGCGGCCGGCCACAGCAGACCGGGATCGCCGGTGGGATCGGCACTGGCGACGGTCAGCAACAGCCGGGCCTCGGCCCCGAGCCCGTCCAGCCGCGCCCGGAAGCCGTCCTCGATCCGGGACGGCACCGAGGCCGCGGCGGGCAGGGCGAAACCGCCGGCCCGGGGCAGTTCCAGCAGCGCGAGCGGGTTGCCGTCCGCCTCGGCGATGAGCCGGTCGCGGACCCGGTCGTCGAGCGGGAACGGGTTCCGCGCGGCCAGCAGGGCCTTGGCGTCCTGGACGCTCAACCGGCCGACGGCCAGCCCCGGCAGCTCGGCCAGCTCGTCCACAGTGGACGGTGAGCGCAGCGCGAGGACCATGGCGACGGCGTCGGCCCCGACCCGGCGGGCGAGAAAGGCCATCGCCCGCGAAGAGGCCGCGTCCAGCCACTGCGCGTCATCGATCACGCACAGCACCGGCCGGTCGCCGCTCATCGCCGTGACCAGCTCCAGGATCGCCAGGCCGACCTGAAACGGCTGGGGCGTCCCGTCGGCCAGCCCGAACGCGATCCGCAACGCGTCGCGGTGCCGCTCCGGCAGTTCGGCGAGGTGCTCGAGGCTCGGGACGCACAGCTGGTGCAGGGCGGAGTACGGCAGTTCCTGCTCGAATTCGGCGCCGGAGGCTCGAAGCACCCGGAAGCCGGTGGCCGTCCGGACCGCGTGCTCCAGCAACGTGCTCTTGCCGATGCCGGCCTCGCCGCTCACCACCAGCGACCCGCCCTGGCCCGCGCGCGCCGCGTCGAGCAACTCCCCGACCCGGCGTTTCCCGGCCTCCCGGCCGACCATCGGCGGCTCGGCGGGCATGGGGGTCCTCACCAGGCCCGGCCGCTGATCATGCCGCTCAGCCTACCCGGCGGGCCGGGTCACGGTGCCCGCTCCGCCGCTTGCGTCACCGTTGCCGCTAGGGTCAGCCATCCTTCCCGACTCCCGGCCGAACGGAACACCAGCTCCATGAACGACACCTCGACGTCCCTCAGCAGCCCCCTTCTCGGCGGCGGGGGCGTGGTCTTCGGCCTGCTCGTGATCATCGCGCTGTGGAAGGTGTTCACCAAGGCCGGGCGCCCCGGCTGGGCGGCGATCATCCCCATCTACAACGTCTACACCCTGCTGAAGATCGCCGGGCGCTCCGGCTGGTGGCTGATCCTGCTGCTCATCCCGGTGGTCAACATCGTCGTCGGGATCATCGTCTCGCTCGACGTCGCGAAGGCGTTCGGCAAGAGCGGCCTCTTCGGCTTCTTCGGCCTGTTCGTGTTCTCCGTCATCGGTTATCTCATCCTCGCTTTCGGCGGAGCGCGCTACGCCAAGCCGTCCGCCTGAAAGCGCGCCGGGGCAGACCGAGCCCATCGTGCTGCTCGCATTCACGATGCGCGCCGCCAGCCCAGCCAAACGGTGTAGCCCTGCTGCGTCCCCGTCCGCCGCGACACCCGGTCGATTTCCGAGCTCGCGTTCGCGACCGGCTGCGAGTCCGAAAGCGCGTTCAGCACGGCGCTTCGCCCCAACAGTTTCGCGATCTCGCCCGCCAGGCTGAGGCCGGGGGCCAGGCTTTACGCTCGTCCGATGGCGAGTGGTCCCGGTGAACGAGCGCGCCTGCTGTCGCTGACCCGTGAGGTGATCCTCGCGCGGGGGGTGACCGGCCTGTCGCTCAGCGAGCTGGCCAGGAGCATCGGCTCCAACAACCGAATGCTGCTCTACCACTTCGGTTCGCTGGAGGAGCTGCTCGCCGCGGCCGTCGACGACATCCTCGGCGGCACGGTCCTGCTCGACCGGCTCGACGGGCTGCTCCGGTCGCCGGGCACCGCCCCGGACCGGCTGGGGGCGGCGTGGCAGGAGATCGCCGAGCGCCTGCCGCAGCTGCGGGTTGTTCTTCGCGCGCTTCGGCATGGCCGTCGACCTGCCCGATCGTTATGCGGGCTTCCTGGACGACGTCCGCGAACGGTGGGCGCGGTGAGCCCCGACCGTGGGTCGACGCCGTCCACGCCTGAGGGAGACCTGCCGTGACCGACGCGTTCATCGCGACGCTGCCCAAAGCCGAGCTGCACGTTCACCTGGAAGGGACGCTCGAACCGGAGCTGCTGTTCGCGCTCGCCGCGCGCAACCGCGTGGAACTGCCCTGGCCGGACGTCGACCAGGCCCGCGCCGCCTACACGTTCACCGGGCTGGAGCACTTCCTGCCGCTGCTGTTCCGGTCGGCCGCGGTGCTCCGCGGCGGCCGGGACTTCTACGACCTCACGCACGCCTACCTGACCCGCGCGGCCCTCGACGGAGTCCGGCGAGCCGAGATGTTCCTCGGCGTGCAGACGTTCCTCGACGCGGGCGTGCCGATCGCCGATCAGCTCGACAGCGTCCTTTCCGCGATCTCCGACGCGCGAGCCGACCTCGGCGTCGACGGCGCGCTGATCATCACCTGCCAGCGGCATCGCTCGCAGGCCGACGCGAGGGAGGTCCTGGACCTGATCGAGCCGTGGCGGGAGCGGATCCTGGGCATCGGGCTCGGCGCGGCCGAGCGGGGCAACCCACCCGCCAAGTTCGCGGGTTACTACGAGGACGCTCGTGCGCGTGGCTATCGCACCACCATTCACGCGGGCGAGGACGGCCCCGCTGAATACGTTCGGGAGGCACTGGACGTCTGCCGCCCCGACCGCATCGACCACGGTGTCGCCGCGGCCGCCGACCCGGCCCTGCTGGCGCGGCTGCGCGACGAGGCGGTGCCGCTGACCGTCTGCCCGCTGTCGAACGTGGCGCTGCGCGTGGTGCCGTCGATGGCCGAGCACCCGCTGCGCACGATGCTGGAGGCCGGCCTGCTGGTCACCGTCAACTCCGATGACCCGCCCTATTTCGGCGGCTACGTCAACGACAACTACGCGGCGGTCCGCCACCACCTCGGCCTGGACCGGACCGCACTCGCCGACCTGGCGCGCAACAGCTTCCACGCGTCTTTCGACGACCCTCGGCACATCGCCACTCACCTTGCCGCGGTTGACGAGCACCTGCGCGCGTTCTGAGGGCTGACCCGGTCGGTGTCCTTCCTGGCCTTCTCGCTGCTCGCGACGGTGACCACCGCGTCGCCCTCGCCCCGGTACCTCGAACCGGTCGACGAGAAGATCAGGCGCCGGACGTGTGCTGGTCGCCCGCACCGCCTGTGACCAGCAGCTTCACCGTGGGATCCCTCCTCGCCGAACGAAGTTGGCAGCTTGGCCGGGCACGTGCGGCGAACCGGGACCGCTCCCATGCCGCCGGTGTAACTTGGAATTCGTGACCAGAACCGGGCCTGCCGACGGGCATTACGCGATTCTCGTGGTCGATGTCAAGGAGTTCAGCCGGTTCACTACCCGGCCGGCGCAGGTCGAGGCGCGGGAGCGGGTTTATCGGGCGCTCGAAACGGCGTTCGGGCGATCCGGGGTTCCTTGGGAGAAGTGCCCGCACGAGGATCGTGGCGACGGTGTGCTGATTCTGATTCCCGGTGAGCTGTCGAAGAATCCGCTCGCCGCGTTGCTGCCGGACGAGCTGGCGCGCGCACTCGCCGAGCGCAATGACGGGCTGCCGGAACGGGAGCGGGTCCAGTTGCGCGTCGCGCTGCATGCCGGTGAGGTGGCCGCGGACAGTCACGGTTACACCGGGACCGCCATCAACCTGGCGTTCCGGCTGGTCAACTCGGCGCCGTTGCGCGGGGCGCTCGACAAATCGTCCGGCGTGGTGGCGCTGGCGGTGTCGACCTGGTTCTACGACGAGGTGGTCCAGCACAACGCGGCCGCGCGGCCGAAGTCGTACCGTCGCGTTCGGGTGGAGAACAAGGAAACCCGCAGCGACGCGTGGATCAGCCGTCCGGACGATTCCTATCCGGACCGGATATCCGACGAGGACCCTATTCCGGATCGGAATTTCGAGGAACGCTACGTCGATTTCGTCCGGGAGGACAACGCGGGTTTCGAGCTGTTCCGGGTCGCCCGGCGGCGCGGGCCGATCGACTATTCCTTCGACAAGTACTACGTCGTCCCGCCGGTCACCCGGCGGCAGGCGGCGACCCCCACGCCGGAGCTGACCGGGGCGGGCACGGACTCGGCCAACGCCATCGCCGACGCGCGCCGGGTGCTGCTCCTCGGCGGCGCGGGCGCCGGCAAGACGACGTTCCTGGCCTGGCTGGCCAACGACGTCGCGCGCCGGCATGCCGAAGAGGGCCCGTGGCGCGGGGTCGTGCCCTTCCCGATCTCGCTGCGCCTGTTCGCGGGGACCGACCTGCCGGACGACCCGGAGCTGCTGCTGGCCGCCGTCGCGCCCACGCTCGCCGAGGAGAAACCCAAGGGCTGGGTAACGGAGCTGTTCGCGTCCGGCCGGGCGATGCTCCTGGTCGACGGGCTCGACGAGCTGGTGGCGGACCGGCGGGCGAAGACGCGCCGCTGGGTCGAGACGTTCGTGCGCACTTACCCGAACGCGCGTTACGTCGTGAGCACCCGGCCGTCCGCGGTGGAGGATCGGTGGTTCGTCGACACCGACACCGAGATCGGCCTGGAACGGTTCGAGCTGCCGGAGCTCAGCCGCCTCGGCCTCGGGCGGGTGATCGACCGCTGGTTCGCCGCCGCGGCCGACCAGGAGCCGAGCGCCGAGCAGCAGGAGCTGCTGAAGACCTACCCGGAGCGGCTGCGGACGGAGCTGGACACCCGCCCGAACCTCCGCGGCCTGGTGTCCAGCCCGCTGATGGCCGGGCTCCTCTGCGCGCTGTACCGCGAGGACCAGTACCTGCCGCGGACCCGCCGGGAACTGCTCGACCAGGCGCTCGACCTGTTGCTCACGCGCTGGGACGACACGGCGCACCGCGGGATGACCGTCGTCGACAGCCTCGATCTGGTCAAGGCGGAGAAGCAGATCCTGCTGGAGCGCTTCGCCTCGCCGATGGTGCGGCGCAACGAATTGCTGGTGCCCAGGCCGGCGGCGCTCGCCCGGCTGGACGAAGCCAAGACGGGCCTGCGCGCACAGGACCTCGACTCCGAACCGTTGCTGCAGCACCTGCTGGAACGCTCCGTGCTGCGGGAAAGCGCGGCCGATCACCAGATCCAGTTCGTGCACCGCACCTTCCGCGACTACCTGGCCGCGGCCGACATCGTGAAGCGGGGGGAACTCGACGAGCTGGCCGGCCACGCGCACGAGGACTCCTGGTACGAGGTCGTTTTCATGGCCGCGGCGCGGGCCAGGGAGGGCGAGGTCGCCGAGCTGCTCGACAGCCTCCTGCGGCGGGCCAAGCGCAGCACCGACCAGGCCGTCGCCGATCGGCTGAAGCTGGTCGCCGCGGCCTGCCTGGAGTACGCCGACGTGGTCGACCCGCACAGCCGGCGCGTCGAGGTGGAGGAGGCGGCCCGCCAGCTGGTGCCGCCGGTCGACGTGCAGCAGGCGGAGATGCTGGCGAAGGCCGGCCGGTTCGTCGTCGGCCTGCTGCCCGGGCCGGACGAGCTGGCCGGGCCGGACCGGGACACCGTGGCGGCCGCGGTGCTGCGGACGCTGGCGCTGGTGGGCGGTGAGGAGGCCTGGCAGAAGATCCGGCCGTTCACCGCGATGCACCAGTCCACAGTGGTCGACGAGCTGCTGCGCGGGTGGCGGGCGTTCGAGTTCTCCGACGCCTACGCCGCCGAACTGCTGTCCAGAGTGGACTTCGGGGACCGGGTGCTGAACGTGCACCGCTGGGGCATGCTGGCCCCGCTGCGGCATCTGACCACGCTGCGCGCGGTGAAGGTGATCGGCGACATCGCGCTGGCCAGCGACCGCGACGGCCTGCGCCCGCTCGCCGCCGTGCCGAAGCTGCGGCGGCTGGAGATCGCGTCCAACGAGGTGGTCCGGGACCTGAGCCCGCTGGCGGACTGTGCCGCGTTGCGGGTGCTGACCATCTCCGCGTACAGCCGGCTGCGCGATCTGTCCGGATTGGACGGTTCCTCGGTCGAGAAGCTCCGCCTGCTGACGATCGGCAAGACCGATCCCGACCTCGGCACCCTGGCCGGGACTCCGCTGCGCTCCCTGTCGCTGCGGCATCCCGCGCTTTCCCGCGGCTTGCACTCGATCCCGGCCGAGCTGGCCCTGACCGAGCTGGCGATCCACAACCGCGCGGAGGACCGGTCGCTGCTGGGCGTCGAGCGGTTGCGGCTGCTGGAGAAGGTGACTGTCAACGGTGTGCTGAAGGCCGAGGACGTCGCGGCCCTGGCCGAGCTGCCGCAGCTGCGCCACCTCGTGCTGCACGGCCCGTACCCGCTGGCCGACCTGGCCCGGCTGCGGCCGCTGGCCGACCGGCTCCACGTACTCGAACTGCGCGGCGTGGACGAGCGCGACGCCCGGTTCGCGGCGGCCACGGTCGGCGAAGACCTCGCCGCGAAGCTGCGCACCTGAGTTTTCCCGTCGGCGCGGGGAACACCGCCCGGGTGGAACTTGGTGGAATGAGCGGGATTTCCCGATCAGCGTCCACAGTGGTCTCTCGGGCTCGTGGCCGGGAACCGCGAACCGGCAAGGAGAACCGCCATGTCATCCGTCCTCGTCACCGTTGCGTCCCAGGGCATCGGCCGCGCCATCGCGATCGAGCTGGCCGGTCGCGGCCATCCGGGACGCGGGCGAGATCGACGCCGTGGTCAGCAACGCCGGCGAAACCGTCCGCGCACCACTGGAAAGCGTGCCGCTCGACGAGGTGGCACGGCTGTTCGAGATCAACACTTTCGGCGCGCTCCGCGTGGTGCAGGGTGCGCTGCCGGCGATGCGGGAGCGCGGATCGGGCCGGCTCGTGTTCGTCTCCAGCATCCAGGGCCGCCTGGTGCTGCCGATGATCGGCCCGTACAGCGCGACCAAGTGGGCGCTCGAAGCGCTCGCCGAGACGCTCGCCATCGAGACCGGCCACTTCGGCGTCAAGGTGAGCCTCGTGCAGCCCGGCGCGGTCTCCTCGGGTGGCGGCGAGCGCGCGAAGGTGCATCTGAAGGAGGACGACCCGTATTCGGGGCTGTACCGGCAAGTCGGCGTCCTGCGCGGCGAGGTCGTGACGCCGGAGTTGGTGGCCGCGAAGGTCGCCGACACGATCGAGCTGGCCGAACCGCCGCTGCGGGTGCCCGCCGGCGCGCCCGCCGAACAGGTGCTGGCGGCGCGCAAGGCGGCGCCCGCGGACAAGCCCTTCCTGGCGGCGCCCCTCAACTGGTAGTCACCCGGCCGAAGAGGTGCGCGACGCCGAGAGCGGTTCGAGCAGCCGCCGCGGGGAGTTGATCGCGGCGGACATCGGATCGGGCTCGGCGTCGGCCGGTTGAAAGCCGGGGCCGGGCTCGATGCGGGTGTCCTGGGCCGGGACGAGCACGCCGCACTTCTCGCACCGTCCCTCGTGGTCCAGCCGCGCGCCGTCCGTGTCGTGCCGCAGAGTGCGCCGCACCCCGGCCGGCGAGTAGAACTCGTCACCCCAGTTGATGAGCGTGCGGATGATCGGCCACAGGGCCACGCCCTTGTCGGTGAGCACGTACTCCCCGCTGTCTTCGCGAGCGAGCACGCCCTCGCGGACGAGGAACTTCAGCCGGTTGGTGAGCACGGCGCGGGGGATGCCGAGCTGGGCGGCGAAATCCCCGAACCGGCGCAGCCCGTAGAACGCGTCGCGGACGATCAGCAGGGTCCACCGCTCGCCGACGATCTCCAGGGCACGCGCCAGGGAGCAGTTGCGGTCGGCGTAGGTGCTGGGAAGGGACATGGCGGCAGTCTACTCCGCTAGTTCGCTCACTGAACTGGACCTGTGCTACGGTCATCGTAGTTCAGTCACTGAACTGACTGGCCGAATCCCAGGAGAACCAGCGATGTACCAGTTCCTCGTTTCCTTCACTGTCCAGCCGGAGCATCGGGACGACTTCGTGCGCGTGGCCCGGAAGACGGGCGTCGAGTCCCTGGCCAACGAGCCCGGCTCGATCCGGTTCGAGGTCATCGCGGACGACGAGAACCCGGATGTCTTCTACCTCAACGAGGTCTACGCCGACGTCGATGCCTTCGACGCCCACGCGCAGGGCCCGTACTTCGGTGCGTTCTTCGCCGAGGCCGGCACCTACGCCGAGGGGCCCGAGTGGCTTATGAAGGGCTCCCTCGTCGACGGCAAGGCTGTTTCCCGATGACCACCGGCGATGTGAAAGAGGCCGAAATGCCCCACGACGACAGGCTGTTCCTGATCACCGGCGCGACCGGCAAAACCGGGCGCGGCGCGCTCGAGTTCCTGCTCGAAGGCGGCCACCGCGTCCGGGCGATGGTGCACCGCGAGGACGAACGCTCCCGTGCGCTGGCCGAGGCCGGCGCCGAGGTGGTGGTGGCCGACCTGCATGACCTCGACGGCATGACCACCGCGTTGCGCGGGGTCACCGGCGCGTACTTCTGCCACCCGATCCTGCCCGGCCTGGTCGAGTCGACGGTCATCTTCGCCCAGGCGGCGACCGAGGCCGGCGTCCGCTCCGTGGTGAACATGTCGCAGATCTCGGCCCGCCGCGAGGCCGGCAGCAACGCCGCGCGCCAGCACTGGCTGTGCGAACGCCTGCTCGACCGGACCGACCTGCTCACGGCGCACATCCGGCCGACGTTTTTCGCCGAGTGGCTCAAGTTCTGGTGGGAGAAGCGCGACGGCGAGGGTTACCTGCGGCTGCCGTTCGGCGAGGGCCGGCACGCGCCGATCGCCGCGGCGGACCAGTCCCGGGTGATCGCCGCCCTGCTGCTCGAGCCCGAGGCCCACGACCGCGCGGCGTACCCCTTGTCCGGCCCGGTCGAGCTGAACCATGACGACATCGCCAAGGCCATGTCCGCCGAACTCGGCCACCCGGTGCACTACGAGCCGATCAGCGTCGAGGAGTTTTCCGCGTCAGGGCTCGAAAAGGGCGCCGACGCGCACCTCGTCCAGCACCTCGGCAAGGTGGCGATCGACTACCGCGACGGAGTGTTCGCCGGCACGAACGACCTCGTCGAGCGGATCGGCGGACGGCCGCCGCTCTCGGTCGGGCAGTTCGTGCGCGACAACCGCGCCGACTTCGAAACGAGCGGGCCGCGTTTCGTGCCCGCCCCGTGATACCGGTCAGACTGTGGTGACGAGCCGGTTCAGGAGCGGCCGGAAGTGCTCGAAGCCGGGGGTTTCCAGCTCGGGATCCTTGGCCTCGTCGTCCCAGCGGCGCAGGGCGACGGCGTCGGCGTGATGGGGTTCGGCTTCGAACTCGCGCACCTCGGCCGGCGTCATCGGACCGCCCTGGACTTCGAGGGTGTAGACGGACGCAGGAGACAGTCTGGCGTGGTAGTCGGGTTCCACGGCGCAGAGATAACGCTTGGCGGCGACGTGCAGGCGGACGGGTTCGGTCACGGCGGCGCCGAACCACTGGCTGAGCCAGCCGGAGCCGCTGTGACTGTGCCGATTGTCCTTGCCTGCCATCAGGTCGTGGCCGGTGACGGCGCCGTGGAAGTGGCCGACGTCGTGCAGCAGCGCCGCGGCGACGAGGGTGTCGGGGGCTCCGGCGGCTTCGGCGAGCGCGCCGGCCTGGAGCATGTGCTCGGCCTGGGTGACGGCCTCGCCGAGGTAGTCCTCCGCGCCGGGGCCGGCGAAGAGGGCGGCGATCCGGTCGACGGGGTTCGGCGTGGTGGTCACGCGGTTTCCTCCAGGGTGCGCAGGGCGCTGGCGAGGGCGTCGAGGTCGGCGTAGCAGCCTTGCAGGTGCCGGGCACCGGATTCGGCGAACGCGGTGCGGGCGTGCAGCAGCCGGGTGTTGTCGAAGACGAGGCAGTCGCCGGGCTCGAGCCGGAAGGTCAGCAGCAGTTCGGGGCGGGCGATGATCTCGGCGAAGCGCCGGTAAGCGGCGTAAAACGCGGTGGTGGCGGCCGGATCCAGCCGCAGCGCCTGCATGGAACGGTTGTTGAAGCGGACCTCGCGGAGGTGGCCCGCGGGGTCGACGTCGATCAGGGGCCGGTCCGCCCGGAGGCTGGTGCTCGCGTCGGACCAGGCGAACGGCACCAGGGTGGTGGTGAGGATCCGGAAGGCCGCTTCGTCGTCGGCGCGCAGCAGGGAAGCCGCGGTGAACCCGTCGACGAGGCCGGAGTCGCCGCCCTCGGCAGCGTTGGCCAGGCAGTGCAGCAGTTGCAGCGTCGGCACCGGGTCGCGGTACGGGTTGTCGGTGTGGGGCGCGATGCGCATCCCGGTGAACGCGAGGTTGCCGGGATTCGCTTCGACGCGGACGTCGAAGAGCGTGCCGTAGTTCGTCTCGCGCGGATACCCGAACGTCCGGGCGATGGCGAGCACGGTCTCCTCTTCGGTCGGCGTGCCGTGCAGGACCGCGAATCCGAGGTCGCGCACCGCGCGCAGGACCCGTGCCCGCTCGGCGGGATCGTCGCGGTAAGCGGCCCAGTCCGCGGCGGGCAGCCGGCCTTCGAGGTCGCGGGCCTGCCACAGCTGCTTGGCGGCTTCGGTACGCCCGTCTCCGTCCGATGTGGACAGATGAGCTTCGAGCCAGGCGCGGGAGAAGACGCCGCGGTGCCCGTCGGGGCCGAAGGTGACGGTGATCGTGTCCGCCGTGGCCTCGGTGTCGCGAACGGTGAGATCGGCCGGGAGGTCGGTGATGCCGAACAGCTTCTGGCCGTTGCGGGGATCGCGGCACCGCTCGCACGGGCAGTTGTCCCGGAGCCAGATCGGCGGGAACGCCGGGGTGGCGCCGCCGGCCCGGGTGGCCGTAGTGGTCATCGATTGTCCCCTCATGTGCAAACTTGGCTGTACATGTTGAGACTACCGCGGACGTCAACCTGTGGTCGCCCCCGGCGCGGAGTGCCAGCGGGACAAGGTGTTGCGGTCGGCCGAATTGCGCACGGTGAACGCGACCTGGTCGCCGAGGTAGCGGTCCTCGGACCACTCGAGGGCGGCCCCGGACGGATCGGTGGTACGGCGGCGCTCGCGCAGCAGCGGGGCGCCCGCCCGGACGCCGAGCAGGCGGGCGTCGTCGGCTGTGGCACGCACGGCGTCGATGGTGTGCTCCGCGTCGGCGAAGGTCGTGCCGAGCTCCTCGAGCCGGTCGGTGATGGACTCGCGGTCGAGGTCCATCCCGGCGACCAGCGCGCCGATCCGGTCGGGGTAGGCGGTGCGTTCGATCATCACCGGCCTGCCGTCGAGCAGGCGGACGCGGGTCAGGTGGTAGATCCGCGCCCCTTCGGGGAGGTTCAGGCGGTCCCGCTCGTCACCGGTGGCTTCGCGGCGGGCCAGCCCGACCACCCGGCCGCTCGGTTTCGCGCCGATCGCGCGGCCCCAGTGGGAGAAGCTGTGCAGCGCGGCGAAGTCCTGCAGCCGCGGTCCCCCTTGGACCACCCGCCGCGCGCCGCGCCGGGAGGAGATGATCCCGTCGGTCCGCAGGGCGGCGAAGGCCTGCCGGATCGTGCCCCGGGACGCGTCGTAGCGCTGCGCGAGCTCACTCTCCGACGGCAGCGCGTCGCCTGGTGCGTAGGTGCCCGCGCTGATCTCGGCTTTCAGCTCGTCGGCGATCCGCCGGTACAGCGACGGCGAGCCCTTTTCGTGCTTGATGACCACGCGGACAGGCTAAGGCCCGGCCGTGATGTCTGTACAAGTGAGATACCGATCGTTCTATCTGTTATCCTTGACCGGATGGTGCACAACACTCGAGGCCGAGTCTCCGAAGCGCGGTCGAGGCTGCTCGCGACGGCCACCCGCATCTTCTACGCGGAGGGCCTGCATTCGGTCGGGATCGACCGGATCGTCGCGGAGGCGAAGGTCACCCGCGCGACGCTGTACCGGCACTTTCCCGGTAAGGAAGACCTGGTGGTCGCCTATCTGCAGGGTGCCCATGAGATGGAGCGCGACGGGATCGACAAGGCCGTGGCCAGCGGGCTGCCGCCGGCTGACGTCCTGCGGGCGATCGCGAAGTCGATCACCGGGGGCATCGGGTCGGCTCATTTCCGTGGGTGTGCCTTCCTCAACGCGGTCGCGGAGTACCCGGATCCCGCGCATCCCGTGCATCGGGTGGTCCTCGAACACCGCGAGTGGTTTCGCAGCACCGTCACGGATGTGCTCGCGCAGATCGGTGAGGCGCCGCCGGAGCCCGCGGGTCGGCATTTCGTGATGCTGCGAGACGGCGCGATGGTTTCGGGCTGTCTCTCGGACCCGGCCGAGGTCTGCGACACCTTCCTCGAAGGCGTCGAGGGAATCCTGCAGCGGCGGTGATCGGCGCTACCGCGCTCTTCCGGGCGTGACGGCCGCCGCGGGAACGGACACGCCCCTGAGCCGGCGGAGGATCAGGTCGATGTCGCCGGACGTCGTGCGGTGGTTGGTGACGCAGGCGCGGATGCCCGGCCGGCCGCCGATCCGCACCGGCCCGAGCAGAGCGGTGTTGTCGGCCACGAGGGCCTCCAATAGCGCGGTGTGCTCGGCGGGCGAAGCACCCTCGATCTCGAAGCACACCGCCGTCAAGGTGACCGGCGCCAGCAACCGAAGTCCGGGCGCCGCTTCGATGCCGCGGGCGAGCTGTCGGGCCAGTTCGACGGTCGCCGAAGATCCCCTGATGACCGACTACCTGGACTACGGGCCGCCGTCGCGGCCGCAGCCGCCCATGAGATCGCGAAGTTCCTCACACAGCAGGAAAAGCGCGCCGTACGCGCCGTCGACGTGCAGCCACAATCCTTCCGCGGTGCACAGGTCGGCGATCGGCTCCACCGCGCCGGTGTTCACCGTGCCGCAGGTGGCCACGACGCACCACGGCCGTGAGCCCGCCCGCCGGTCCGCCTCGGCCAGGGCCGTGACGTCCATCCGGTTCTGCTCGTCGGTGCGGATGTGCCGCACGTTGCCGACCCCGATGCCCAAGATCGCCGCCGCTTTGTCGACGCTGCTGTGGGCCTCCGCGGAGGTGTACACGATCAGCGGCGGCGCGGAGCGTTGCAGGCCGGTCTCGCGGAACCCGGGAACCCGACGACGGAAGCCAGCCACTCCAGCACGGCCCGCTCGACGACGCTCGCGGCCGGCGACAGCTGCCAGAAGTTGCAGTTCTGGTTGATCGCGGCCGCCTCGGCGGGCCGAGCACGTAGGCGAGGAACCGCGGGTGCGCCACGGTGGTCGAGCTGGGCAGGATCGTGTCCTCCCAACGGTCGAAGAGCGCGTCGACGCCCACGCCCCGCTCCGGCATCGGCGCGGCGAGCAGCTCGGCCAGCCGGGCACGGTCCGGTCGGGGGAGCACCGGCGATTCCGGCAGGCCCCGTTCGTACCCGTCCAGCAGGGCCAGCAGCCGCGCCCCGGCGCGGTCTCGCTCGTGCTCACTCAACAGCAGCTCGCTCATGACTGGCAGATTAGGTCCGAACCGTGAGCACGCGATGCCATCTTTGGCTTAGCCGAGCCAGATTTGTGGCACAATCGGTCAGTGGATCGCACCGATCGGGCAATTATCCGCCACTTGCAGCAGGACGGCCGCCTCGCGAACACGGAACTCGCCGACAAGGTCGGCCTGACGCCGTCGCCCTGCCTCCGGCGCGTGCGCGCGCTCGAGGAAGCCGGGGTCATCACCGGTTACCACGCCGCTGTCGATCCGGCGGCGCTCGGCCGTGGGCTTCGGGTCCTCGTGCACATCGACATGGCCGTCCAGGACACCGAGACGCTCGAAGCGTTCGAGGCCCGGATCGCGTCCATCGACGAGGTCGAGGAGTGCCTGCGCATGTTCGGCCAGCCCGACTACCTCGCATGGGTGGCCGTCGCCGACCTGCCGGCCTACGAGCAGCTGTCCATGTCCACCCTGACCCGGCTGCCCGGGTCGCGCGCACCAACTCGCAGTTCGCGATGAAGTCCGTGAAATGAGCGGGGTGCTTCCCTGCCCGCCTGACTGCTGCCTTCAGAAAGTGATAGAACGTTCTGTCTTGACAACGACCGGCCGGGTTGCCATGCTGCTGAAGGGTAGAACGTTCGGTCTCATTTCCGGGCGGTGTTGTCAGTCCTGAATGCTGTGGAAGGGATCATCGTGACCACTGTTGACTCGCCCGTTGTCGGGGGAATCGCGCCCGCGCTGCGCCGGTTGTATTTCGTGCGGTTCGGTTTCGCGATTGTCTGGGCGGTGTTGTTGTTCGTGACGTCGAAGTCGGCGGTCGGGCCGATCGGCGTCGCGCTGGTGGTGCTGTACCCGTTGTTCGATGTCGGGGCGGCGGTGGTGGACTCTCGTTCGTCCCGCGCGACCGAGGCGTCTCGTGGTCTGTACGTGAATATGGCGATCAGCCTGCTGGCGGCGATCGGCCTGGGTGTCGCGGCCGCGTCGGGGGTGCCGTCGGTGTTGCGGGTCTGGGGTGTGTGGGCGATCGTCGCCGGGCTGATCCAGCTGATCGTGGCGGTGACCCGCCGCAAGCTGGGTGGTCAGTGGCCGATGATCCTCAGCGGCGGCATTTCGGTGCTGGCGGGCGCGAACTTCATCATCGGCGCCGGCGCGCCGAACCTCGCGCTCACAACGGTCGCCGGTTACGCGGTTCTGGGCGGCATCTTCTTCCTCGTTTCGGCGATCCGGCTCGGCCGCGCCGGGCAGGTGCGCTGACGTGGACACCGCCGGGTATGACGTGGTGGTCATCGGTGCGGGCCCGGTGGGGGAGAACCTCGCCGACCGGGCCGTGCAGGGCGGGTTGAGCGCCGCCGTCGTCGAGCGGGAACTGGTCGGGGGCGAGTGCTCCTATTGGGCGTGCATGCCGACGAAGGCGTTGCTGCGCAGCGGGGCGGCACTGCGCGCGGCCCGGCAGGTGCCCGGCGCGCGGGAGGCGGTGACCGGTGGGCTGGATGTGGCGGCGGTGCTGCGCCGTCGTGACTCTTTCGCCTCGGACTGGCAGGACGGCGGGCAGGTGTCCTGGCTCGCGTCGGCGGGGATTGCGCTGTACCGCGGACACGGCCGGATCACCGCCGAGCGGGTCGTGGAGGTGACCGGCGCCGACGGTGTGGTCACCAGGGTGACCGCGCGGCACGCGGTCGTCGTCGCCACGGGCAGTGGTGCGCTGGTGCCGGACATCGAAGGCCTCCGCGAGGCCGCGCCGTGGACCAGCCGGGAAATCGTTGCCGCGAAAGAGGTTCCCGGCCGGCTCGTCATCATCGGCGGTGGGGTGGTGGCCTCGGAAATGGCGACCGCCTTCTCCCGGCTGGGGTCGTCGGTGACCATGCTGGCCCGGGACGGGGTGCTGCACCTGGCCGAGCCGTTCGCCGGGGAGCGGGTGGCGGAGTCGTTGCGGGACAAGGGGGTGGCGGTGCGGGTCGGCGCGGAGGCGGGATCGGTCAAGCGGAACGAGGACGGGACGGTGTCGCTCACCCTCACCACCGGCGAGCACCTCGACGCCGACGAGCTGCTCGTCGCGATCGGCCGGACGCCGAACACCGGGGACCTCGGCTTGGAGACGGTCGGCCTCACCCCGGGTGCGTGGCTCGCGGTGGATGGCACGATGCGGGTCGTCGGGGCGGACGGCGTGCCGGTCGGTGGCGGCTGGTTGTACGCCGCGGGGGATGTGAACCGGCGGGTGCTGCTGACTCATCAGGGCAAGTACCAGGCCCGGGCGGCCGGTGACGTGATCGTGGCGCGCGCGACCGGCGCGGCGGTCGACGACCGTGATTGGGGCCGGCACGCGGCGACCGCCGACGAGCGTGCGGTGCCGCAGGTGGTCTTCACCGAGCCGGAGGTGGCGTCGGTGGGGTTGACCGCGGCCGGGGCCGAGGCGGCTGGGCTGCGGATCCGCGTGGTCGATTACGACCTGGCCGCCACCGCCGGGTCCGCGCTGCACGCCGAGGGCTATCAGGGCCACGCCCGGATGGTCGTCGACGAGGACCGCCAGGTGATCGTCGGCGTCACTCTCGTCGGCCCGGACGTCGCGGAAATGCTCCACGCCGCCACGATCGCCGTCGCCGGGGAGGTGCCGTTGGACCGGCTCTGGCACGCCGTCCCGGCCTTCCCCACCGTCAGCGAAGTATGGCTGCGGCTGCTGGAGACCTACGGCCGCTGACCCCCGGCTCGGCGTAGGCTCTCCGGATATGCGGATCGGCGAGCTGTCCAAGCGCACGGGCGTGAGTCCGCGATCCCTGCGGTACTACGAAGCGCAGGGCCTTCTGACCAGCTCGCGCTCCGATACCGGGCAGCGGCACTATTCCGAGGCCGAGGTCGAGCGGGTCTCGCTCATCCGGCAGCTGTTCGACGCGGGGATGTCCAGCCGGGTGATCGCGTCGGTGCTGCCCTGCGTGGAGACCCCCGGTGACGTGGGCGTGGTCGACCTGGCGTTCGAGACGATGACCCGCGAGCGCGACCGGATCGACGCCGACATCGCGCGCCTGGTCGAGACCCGCGACGCGCTCGACGTGGTGATCCGGGCCAACCTCCGGCATCGGGCGGGAATGTCCACGGCGCCGGTGGCGCGGTCGGCCTGAGGCTGTGACCCGCACCTCAGCCGGTTGCCCCTGACATCGGTGTCAGCGCCGAGGATGGCCGCAGGCGCCCGGGACCACCGGGCCGGTCACCCGGAAGGCGGCAGGAAATGGGGCAGGCGTGGGGTTTCGGCAGGTACGGCGGACCCGGGGTGCAGGAGTTCTTCGAGCGTCCCGATCCCGTCCCCGGCCGCGGTGAGGTGCTGATCCGGGTCGACGTCGCCGGCGTGAACCCGCTCGACCACCTGCTGCGCGCGGGCCTGGTCCCCGGGCTCGATGGCGGGCGCCCGTTTCCCCGGGTGCTCGGCGTGGAGGCCGCGGGAACGGTGCTCGCCCGGGGCGAGGACGTCGACGGGCTCGAGGTGGGTGACGCGGTTTTCGGCTTCGCGCTCACCGGCGGCGGCACCTACGCCGAGACGACGGTGCTGTCCGCGCCGAACACCGCGCGCATCCCGGCGGGCCTGTCCACGACCGTGGCGGCGACGCTGCCCATCGCCGGGACGACCGCGGTGGACGCGCTCGACCAGCTCGGCCTCCCGGCCGGGGCTACGATCCTGGTCAACGGCGTCGGGGGCGGGGTCGGCCTGGCGGTCGCCCGGCTGGCCGCCGCGCGCGAACTGCGGGTGATCGGCACCGGGAGCGCCGCCAAGCGTGAGCACGCCGAGGCCGTCGGGGCGCGGTTCATCGACTACACCGCCGAGGACGTCGCCGCCGCGGCACGCAGGCTGGTGCCGGACGGCTTCGACGGGATCGTCGACCTCGTCGGAGGCGCCGCACTGCGGACGGTCGCCCTGCTGGCCCGGGAGCCCTGCGACGTCATCGCCGTGGGAGACATGTCGGTGACCGGCCTCGGCGGGCGTTTCGTCGAGCGCCGCCTCGACCGCGCGAACCTGGAACGGACCGCCCGGCTGGCCCTCGACGGTGCCCTCGCCACCGTGATCACCGCGGCCCATCCGCTCTCCGACGCCCCCGCGGCCCTCGCCACCGTCGAAAACGGACACACCTCGGGCAAGGTCGTCATCAAGGTCGGGTGAGCCGCGGCCGGACCGCCACAGGGAGATGATCGGATCGACTTTGGTCGATCTCCCTTCTCACGGCGGCGGCCCGGGCCCGAAGATGGCGGTAGTGCCCGGCGCGCACGGAAGCCGCCGCCCGGGCCGGAAACCGGGAACGGGGAGGGTGTGCCGATCTTCTGGCAGTGGCAGCCCGGCTCGCTGCGGGCGGACGTGGATCCCGGCCGCGGGCGGGGCCGGTCGGTCCGCGATGTTTTCGTCGACGCCACCGGGATCCTGATCGCCGTCGTGGCCGGGCTGCTCAGCGCCTTGCCGTCGCTGCTCGACGGGATGGCCCCGGCCGATCTGGCCGACCTGGCACTGGGCGGGCTGGGGTGTGCCGCGCTGCTGGTCCGGCGCCGGTGGCCGGCCGCGCTCGCGCTGGTGCTGGCGGCGCTGTCGGCGGTTTCGCTGACGGTCGGCGGCGCGGCCGGGGTGGCGACCTTCTTCGCGGCGGTGCACCGCCGGCTGCGGGCAGTCGTGTGGGTGGCCGGGCTGGGCGTGGCGACTTCGGTCGTGAACACCTTCACCCGCCAGTCGCCCGAGGTGCCGTGGTGGGCCGGCACGACCATCGGGGTGCTGGCCACCGCCGTCCTCGTCGGGCTGGGCCGGCTGGTCCGCGCCCGGCGGCAGCTGCTGGTCTCGCTCGCCGAGCGGGCCCGGCTGGTGGAGGAGGAGCACGCCGGCCGGCTGGTGGAGGCGCGCCGGCTGGAACGCACCCGGCTGGCCCGCGAGATGCACGACGTCCTGGCCCACCGGATGTCGTTGCTGAGCGTGCACGCGGGCGCGCTCGAATTCAATCCCGCCGCCTCCGAGGCCGAGATCTCCCGGGCCGCGGGGATCATCCGCAGCGGGGCCCACCAGATGCTGATCGACCTGCGGGAGGTCATCGGCCTGCTCCGCGAGGATCCGGCCGGGGACTCCGGGCTGCGGGCCCCGGCCCTGGACCGCGTGCCGGAACTCGTGACCGAGGCGCGGCAGGCGGGCACGGCGGTGCGCCTGGAGATCCCGGAAACCGCCGTGCTGGCCACGATTTCCGCGCTGGTCGGCTGTACCGCGTACCGGATCGTCCAAGAGGGACTCACCAACGCCCGCAAGCACGCGCCCGGACGGCCGGTCACGGTGGCCCTCGGCGGGGCGGCGGGCTCGGGATTGCGGGTGGTCGTGCGCCAGCCGCTGCCCTCGGCCGGCGCCGGGCTGCCGATCCCGGGGGCCGGGACCGGGCTGGCCGGTCTCACCGAACGGGCCGCGCTGGCCGGCGGGCGGCTCGAGCACGGCCCGGCCGGGGACGAGTACCTGCTGCGGGCGTGGCTGCCCTGGGAGGCCTGAATGGACCCGGTGCGGGTGGTGCTGGTCGACGACGAATGGCTGGTCCGGGCCGGGCTGGCGACCATGTTGTCCGGTGCCGATGACCTCGTCGTGGTGGGCGAGGCCGGCGACGGCGCGAACGTCGCCGAGCTGGTCCGCTCCACCCGGGCCGACGTCGTGCTGATGGACCTGAGGATGCCCGGCACCGACGGGGTCACCGCCACCGCCCGGCTGCGGGACCTCCCGGTCTCGGTGCTGGTGCTCACCACCTTCGACACCGACGACCTGGTCCGCCAGGCGCTGCGGGCCGGCGCCGACGGGTTCCTCCTGAAAGACACTCCGCCGGCCGACCTGGTCGCGGCCATCCGGCGGGCCGCGGCCGGCGAACCCGCGCTGTCCCCGGCCATCGTCCGCAAGCTCATGGCCCGGATGACCGACGGGGACGAGAGCCGGCTGGCCCGGGCCCGCTCGGCGCTCTCGGCCCTGACCGAAGGCGAACGACGGGTCGCCGAAGCGGTCGGCCAGGGATTGTCGAACGCGGAGATCGCCGCCGCGCAGTTCATGAGCGTGGCGACGGTCAAGGCCTACGTTTCGCGGATCCTGGTCAAGTTCGAGGTCGCCAACCGCGTCCAGATCGCCCTGCTGGTGCGCGACGCGGAGTGACCCGGCGCCCGGGCCCCGGCCAGCAGGCTCGCGCCCAGCCGGGTGAGCAGGTGGTGCACGGCCTTGCCCCGGCGGCGGGTCTCCACCAGGCCGGCCGCCCGCAGAATCGACGCGTGGTAACTCGCGGAAGCGATCG
Source organism: Amycolatopsis saalfeldensis (assembly GCF_900110575.1). Taxonomy (GTDB): domain Bacteria; phylum Actinomycetota; class Actinomycetes; order Mycobacteriales; family Pseudonocardiaceae; genus Amycolatopsis; species Amycolatopsis saalfeldensis. The sequence goes on along the minus strand of NZ_FOEF01000012.1, from coordinate 193,567 downwards.
AGATTCCGGCGGAACGGCTCAGCTCCGTGGTGGAGGCGCCCGCTCTCGTCGCTTCGAGCACCCGGGCGCGGGCCGGTCCGAGCAGTGCCGCGATCGCGGCCCGTTCCGGCAGTGCGGTCGCCGATGTCATCGTTTTCTCCCCGGTTGATTCCCGCGCGCCGTTATCCGGCGGATTCACCCGGGTAGTTTCGCGCCGGAGCCACGGTGCGGGCCACGGCCCGAAGTCGGCGAATGCGCCGACTTCGGTCGCGCGAAATGAGGCCGTACGGTTACGGGCGGTGCCAGTAGAGCCCGACGGTCAGGCCGCCGGAGAACTGGGCGCACGTGGCACTGTCGTACTTCGTCCGGTCGAAGTTGGTTTTCCGGCTGTCGTCGTTGCATTGGCCGTAGGTGAAGAACCAGGTGACGTAGTCGTAGCAGTCGTGCTCCACGTGGGCCTGCTCGCACTCCTTCGGCGTCTCCTGCACCGACGCCGGCCGGGCGCCGGCGGCCGGGCCGGACTCGGCCGCCGACGCGGTCGTGACGCCGGCGGAAGCGATGGCCGCGGCCGCGGCCAGGGTCAGACCGGCCTTGCCCAGAATGGATCGCATGTGTTTCTCCCTGTTTGCTGTGCGGAATTTCCGGCAGCTCTGAGCTAACCAAGAAGAATGCGACCGGGCAATCTATTCGACGTCGGTCGAAATGAGCTTCCCGCTCAGCCGATCGGTCGTAAGCTAATGGCCGGGCCTTTCCTGCCGACCAGGTGAAAGACGCGGCTGAGCCCTCGGTAAGGGTCGCGCCGGGCGGCTTCGAATTCGACCTCGGCCGTCGCCGCGACCTGCTCGGCGTCGCCGGGGTCCAGTTCGGCGCCGCCGAACTCGAGCCAGTCGACGAACAGCCAGACTCCGTACCAGCGCACGGGTTCCACGTCGTGGCCGGACAGCAGCGCGCTGATCTCCTCGACGGTGTCGGCCCGGCTCGGCACTCCCAGCACGCCGGTCTCGGTGCTGGCGTCGAACGCCGCCAGCGCGTCTTCCCACCGCCGTTCCAGGGCCGGGCGCACGGCCATCGCATGGGCGTTGCCCGTCATGATCGAGACCACGCCGCCGGCCGCCGCGCACCGGCACAGCTGGCCGACCAGCGGCTCCGGCTGTTCGAGGTAGCCGAGCACGCCGTGACACAGCACGGCGGCGAAGCGGCGGCCGTTCACCGACTTCTCGGTGTTCTCGCCGTCGGCCTGGACGAGGGTGATTCGCCGCCGCGCCTCGGTGGGCAGCCGCTGAAGCCGCTGCTCCGCCTTCGCCAGCATCGCGGGTGACGAGTCGAGCAACGTGACGTCGTATCCGGCTTCGGCGAGCGGGAACGACTGGTGGCCCGCGCCGCCGCCGACGTCGAGCACCGTCGCCGGGGGCGGTGGCAAGTGCTCCAGCAGCTGCCGGTGCAGGACGTAGGTGCGCACGCGTCCCTTCACCGAGGCGTAGGCCCCGTCGGCGAACTGGTCGGCCAGACCGGCCCAGATGTCATCGCTCACCACGCCACGATAAGGGTTTCGCCGATACACTCCACGCCCATGACGGAGACCGACGCGGTTGCCGAACGCAGGCCCGCCTACCTGTCCGATCTCGCCGCCGGGACCGAGCGGTTCTTCGAAGAGCGCCGCGAGACCTGTGCCTGGTGCGACTCGAAGCGGCTCGAAGTCCGGCTGCGGACCACGGACCTGCTGCAGCACAAGCCGGGGAGCTTCGTCCTGGAGTCCTGTCAGGACTGCGGCCACGTCTTCCAGAACCCGCGGCTGACCGGCGAAGGCCTCGGCTTCTACTACCGGGACTGCTACGACGGCCTCGGCGAGAAGAACATGAACTCGATGTTCGAGGGCAATCGCGCCGGCTACGCGGGCCGGGCCCGGCTGGTCGCCTCGCTCTGTTCGCCCGGGCAGTGGCTCGACGTCGGCACGGGACACGGGCATTTCCCCCGCGATGCCAAGAAGGTGCTGCCGGGCACCGAGTTCGACGGCCTGGACATGACCGACGGCGTGGAACTCGCGCAGCAGGAGGGCCGCATCCGCCGCGCCTACCGCGGCGACTTCGTCGAGCTGGCCGGAGAACTGTCCGGCCGGTACGACGTGATCAGCATGTACCACTACCTGGAGCACACGCCCGAGCCGAAGCGGGAGCTGGCCGCCGCCGCGGCGGCGCTGCCCCCGGGCGGGCACCTCGCCATCGAACTGCCCGATCCCGAGTCGCGCTGGGGCCGGCTGCTGGGCCGGTGGTGGCTGCCCTGGCTGCAGCCGCAGCACCTGAACCTGATCCCGATCGCGAACCTGCGCGAAGAACTCGCCGCGCTGGGGCTCACCGTCGTCGCGGAACAACGGGCCGAGCCGCACTCCGCCATCGACCTGGTGGCCGCCACCATGCTGGCCGTGAACGCGGCCACGATCGGCGGCGAAGACCTGGCCTGGCGGGAGAATCGCCCGTCACGCACCCGCGTGCTGCTGCGCAAGCTCGGCTTCATCGTGAGCATCCCGGCTTTCGTGATCGCCGGTCTGGTGGACCGGCTCAGCGCGCCGATCGGCCGCAACCACGGGATGTCCAACGCCTATCGCGTCCTCGCCCGCAAGCCGCCGGCCACGAAGCGTCCTCCGCACTGAGCGTCGAGGTCCGGCACGCCGGAACTGTGGCCGAAACCGAGAAACCGTTGGTGCTTTCCCCACCCTTTTGCCAGGAGCTTTGACAGCCGTTCCCGGACGCTGGGATCTTCGACCTCGAGGCACGGAACGTCGTCGATCCCGTAATGGAGTCTGAAATGTCGAGCCCCCCTGAGCACCTGCCCAGCCTGGCCGCTCTGTCCTCGCCGGTGCTCCAGCCCGCCCCGGACTGGCGGTCACTGCAGGAATCCCGCGCGGTCGTGCGGGTCCGGACCTATGCCGGCGACGACGCGTGGCTGGTCACCCGCTACGCCGAGGTCAAAGACCTGCTGATGGGTTCGAGGGTGGGGCGCGCGCATCCGGATCCGGCGAATGCGGCCCGGTTCATCAATTCCGCGATTCTCGACGAGGCCACCGACCAGACCGACTACGCGAACGAGATCGCCGACCACCACCAGTTGCGGGCGGTCCTCACGCCGTACTTCTCACGCAAGCGGATGGCCGCGCTCGAACCCGCGGTGGCGGCGCTCGTCGACGAAGCGGTGGACACTCTCGAGTCCCACGGCCCGCCGGCCGATCTGATGACGGTGTTCGCGAACCCCCTGTCGATGGCGGTCTTGTGCGAGCTGATCGGCATTCCCGCCGAAGACCGCGACGAGCTGGGGCCGCTGCTCGCCGCGGCGAGCATGCTCGGCGGCGACGCCGAAGGGCTGGCTCCGCTCGAGGCGGTGATCGAGCGGCTCGTCACGCTCCGGCGGCAGGACCCGCGTGACGACATGATCTCCGGTGCCTGCGCCGCCGGGCTGCCCGACGCCGAAATCGCCAACGTGATCGCCGGGGTGATCTTCGGGGGCCGCGGCGTCGTGAACCACCTCGCCTTCGGCGTCGCGCGGCTGTGCAGCGATGACGGACTCCGCGCGGCCGTCACCGCGGATCCCGGGCTGATGCCCGCCGCGGTCGAGGAGATGGTGCGCACCGCCAGCGCGGGCGGCGTGATCATGCCGCACTACGCGCGGGAAGACCTCGACGTCGACGGCGTCCGCATCGAGACCGGTGATCTGGTGCTGCTCGACCTGGCGTTGGCGAACACCGACCGCCGGGCGTTCGAGGAGCCCGACCGGATCGACCTCACCCGCACGTCGAACCCGCACCTGACCTTCTCGTTCGGCATCTGGCACTGCGTCGGCGCGCCACTCGCGCGCATGGAGCTGCGGCTCGCGTTTTCCGCACTGCTAGGGCGTTTCCCCGACCTGCACCTGGTACGGCCGGTGTCGGAGCTGAGCACGCCGGACGATCAGCTCGCGGGCGGGCTGTCCACCCTGCCCGTCGCTTGGTGAGGCGCCGGCTCAGCGGGTGAGCGCCCCGATGAGGCCCGTCCATCCCGGTGCGCCGATCCGGACGAACATGGGCGCGGTGTCCAGCGGTGCCGGGTAGCCGTGCAGCGTGCGGCCGCCCGGTTCGGTGCGCTTGGTGTGGGGGTCGAACCACAGCCCGGCGGGCAGGGTGATGTCGCGGGTGGTGCCGGCGGTGATCATCGGGGCGGCCAGCAGGGCGGGGCCGAGCAGCCACTCGTCGTCGATCGTGTCGAAGCGGTGGTCCGCGGGGAAGTCGAAGTAGACCGGCCGCATGATCGGGGTGCCGTCCGCGACCGCTTGCTGTACTTGGGTTTTCAGGTAGCCCGCGAGCTTCGCGTGGGTCTGGACCGCGTCGGCGTACAGCTTCGCGGTGTCGGCCGGGTAGACGACCGTCTTGCCCGTCGTGGTGTCGACCGTCGTCACCGGCGAGGTCGACGCGTACATCAGCGGCATCAGCGAAGCGGCCTGCGCCCAGCGGACCAGCACCTCGCGGGTGGGCGGCGGCATGCTGTTGGACCCGCCGATCATGTCCGTCTCGACGAACGGGTAGCCGTCGGTGGAGATCGCCGACGCGCGGCGCAGGGAGGTGCGCAGGCCGTCCCAGGTGGTGTCCGCGTCGACCGCCCGGATCACGAACCCGTAGTGCTGGTTTCCCCAGTGCGTGCGGATTCCCGCGCCCTGCTGGTCGAACGCGTCGGTCATGTCCGCGCCGAGCTTCTGGTAGTCCTGCGGGGTCAGGTTCCCGGTGGTGGCGCACCGGTCGTCGAAGAAGCGGGTGTCGAACTTGAAGCCGTCGACGCCGTAGTCCGCCATCAGCTTCCGCAGGTTCCCGGTGTACCAGTCGCGGGCCTGCGGGTTGCCGAGGTCGATGATGCCCGCGGTGCCGTTCCACCAGGTCACCGTGCACGGTTCGGTGGTGCTTCCCTTGGCGTGCACCAGATAGCCGTGGTCACGGGCGTAGGCGTAGTTCGCCGAGTCCAGATTGACCCAGAACGTCGTCCACAGGCCGAACTTCTGGCCCATCGCGTGGATGTCGCCGGCCAGCTTCTTCGGGTCCGGGAAGGCCTTCGGGTCGAAGGTCAGGTTGCCGTAGTTCGACTCCCATTTGTCGTCGAGCTGCACGGTGTGCCCGGCGACGCCCGCCTGCTGCAGGTCCCGCGCCCACGAGAGCACCTTGTCCTGGTCGATGTCCCGGTAGTACTGCGCCCAGGAATTCCACAGTGGACTCTTGAACTCGGCGTCGGTCGCGTCGCTCTTGGCGGGCTTGCCCACTTCGCCGATGTAGTCGTCGTACACCGCGCGGCGGCTCGACTCGACGAAGACCGTGCTCGTGTACTCCGCGGAGTTCGTGACGGTCAGGTCGGCGCGCCCGCTCGCCAGCGCGACCTTCATCGGCTGGGCGGTGCGGACGTGGAGGCCGACCGACTTCGAGGTGAAGAAGTACGGCTCCTGCATCATGTAGCTGGCGGGGGAGAACTCCGGCTCGTCGACCACGCCGGCGGAAAGCGGGTACGGCTGGGCCTTCCCCTCGCTGGTCTCGCCGCCGCCGTACCAATGGCCGGACGTCGCCAGGTCGAAGTGGGTCGCCCGCTGCCCGGCGGCGAGCCCGCCGACCGACCAGCTCAGGTCGAACCGGTCCGGGTGCGGGGTGATCCGCAGCGTCACCGGGCGGCCGGCCGTGCTGTCGGCCTCGGCGACGACGGTCGCGCCTTCCCGCGAGACGGACCGGACCCGGGTCGCCACGCCGCCGTCGAAGGTGAACGCGTCGGACGCGGTGCGCAGCACCTGCTCACCGCCGCGCGAAACGCTGATGCCCAGCCGGGCGGTGTCGATGCGCAGCTGGTAACCGGGGGAATCGGGACCGCGCGGCACCGAGAGGGACGAGAGCGAATCCGCGGCGGCGGGGGCCGCGACGGTCCCGGCGAGGACCAGCCCGGCTGCCGCGTACGCCAGTCGTCGATGCACTTGAGCCTCCCGAAATGCAAGATTATGCTCGATGCTGCGTCGTAATGTGCAGTAATAAGCACACAAGACGGGAGGGTTTGTCAAGGTCTGCCGGGTTGGCTTCCCGGCGGCGCGCTGAGTTTCTCGTGCAGGAACTCGACCAGCCAGCGTTCGGCGGGGGAGCGGGATCGTTCGGGCCGGGCGTAGAGCGCGATCTCCAGTGGCTCCAGCGCGATCGGCAGCTCCAGGAGGCGCACCGGGTGGCTGGCGGCGTAGGCGCGGCCGGCGAGCTCCGGGACGATGGCGACGAGTTCGGACTGCTGGATGAGGTAGGGCACCACGGAGAACTTGGCGACCTCCAGCACGACCCGGTCGAGCAGGTCGAGGGTCGCCAGCGCGAGCTTGGGGCCGATGTGGCCGGACGGGCCGTCGACCAGGACGTGCCCTTCGGCGCGCAGTTGCGCCTTGCTGATCGCCGGGCCGTGCACCCGCGGGTGGTTGCCGGCGACCATGGCGAGGTAGCCGTCGGCGAACAGCGCGAGCCGGCTGATCTGCGGCGCGGACACGAGCGGTGTCGCGACGAACGCGTCGATCTCGCCGCGTTCGAGCTGCCGCGGCGAGTCGGCGAGGTCCAGCGGGCGGACCGCCAGGGACACCCCGGGCGCGCGGGCGCGCAACGGCCCGACCAGCAGGGGCAGCAGAGACGCCTCGCCGAGGTCGGACAGGCCGATGGTGAACCGGGCTCGCGCGGTGCCGGGTTCGAACGAGGACGCCGGGTCGACGGCCTGCTCGATCCCGGCCAGCGAGCGCTGCAAGGGTTCGTAGAGCCGGTCCGCGAGCGCGGTCGGCACGAGGCCGTGGCGGCTGCGGTGGAACAGCACGTCGTCGAACCGGCGGCGCAGCTTGCCCAGCCCGTAGCTCACGGTCGGCTGGCTGACGTGCAGGGACGTCGCGGTGCCGGTGACGCTGCGGGTCTCGTAAAGCAGGACGAAGACCCGGACCAGGTTGAGATCGAAGTCGGCCATATTCATCTCATCTATGCGGCAGCGGCAAAACATCTATTGGATAAGTACTACACCCGTCTCTACCGTGAGTCACACCGCGACGAGCCGAGGAGGGCGCCGTGCTGATCCGCGAGATGGCGCACGAGGTGATGCGACGCCACGGCCTCGACACCGTCTTCGGGAATCCCGGCTCGAACGAACTCCCGTTCCTCACCGGGCTGCCCGCCTCGTTCCGCTACGTGCTCGGCCTGCACGAGGGGGCCGTGGTCGGGATGGCCGACGGCTACGCCCAGGCGACCGGCCGCCCGGTGCTGGTGAACCTGCACTCCGCCTCCGGCTCGGGCAACGCGATGGGAGCGCTGACCAACGCCGTGTCCAGCCGGTCCCCGCTGGTGGTCCTCGCCGGCCAGCAGGTGCGCCCGGCGATCGGCACCGAGGCCTTGCTGTCCAATGTGGACGCCACTGCGCTGGCCAAGCCGCTGGTCGGCTGGGCCGCCGAACCGAGTTGCGCGGGCGACGTTCCGCGCGCGCTGACCCAGGCGATCTTCGAGGCCCGGTTGCGGCGTTGTCCCACTTACCTTTCCGTGCCGTACGACGACTGGGCGGCCGAGGCGGAACCGGGCGCGGAAGCGGTCTTCGCGCGCACCGTCCGGCGGTCCGCGTGCCCGAGCCCCGCCGAGGTCGAGGCACTGGCCGCGGACCTGCGTGCCGCCGACCGGCCCGCCCTGGTGCTGGGCGGCGACCTCGACACCGACGGCCACTTCGACGCGGTGACCGCGCTCGCGGAACGGCTGGCCGCCCCGGTCTGGGCGGCGCCGTCGCTGTTCCGGCTGCCGTTCCCGAACCGGCACCCGCTGTTCCGGGGCGTGCTGCCCGCCGGGATCGCGCCGGTCGCCGACGCGCTCGCCGGCCACGACCTCGTGCTGGTGCTGGGCGCCCCGGTGTTCCGCTACCACGAATACCTGCCGGGCGAGCACCTGCGCCCCGGGGTCCGGCTGGTGCAGGTCACCGACGACGCCTCGGCCGCGGCCCGCGCCCCGGTCGGCGAAGCCCTCGTCACCGACCCGGGGGCGGTGATCCACGGCCTGCTCGAAATCCTCCCGGAACGCCCGGAAAAGCATGGGGAGCACACGATCCCGGCGGCACCGGCCGAGGGAACCGGAGCTTCCCTCCATCCCGAACAGGTCTTCGCCGCCCTGCGCGACACGCAGCCGCCCGATACCGCTTACGTGGTGGAATCCACCTCCACCAACGGTTCCTGGTGGCGGCAGATGGACCTGCGCCGGCCGGGCTCGTACTACTTCCCGGCCGCGGGCGGCCTGGGCTTCGGGATCCCCGCCGCGGTCGGCGTCGCGCTGGCGCGGCCGGACCGGCCGGTGGTGGGCGTGATCGGCGACGGGGCCGCCAACTACGGCATCACCGGCCTGTGGACCGCCGCCCAGTGGCGGTTGCCGATCACCTATGTGCTGCTGCGCAACGGAATCTACGGTGCGCTGGAGTGGTTCGCCGGGCTGCTCGGCACCCCGGACGTGCCGGGCACGGCCATCCCCGGGCTCGACTTCACCGCCACCGCCCGCGGATACGGCGTCCACGCGACGCACGCCGAGGACCTCGCCCAGCTGCGCGCGCTGCTGGCCGAACCGGCCGATGGGCCGCGGCTCATCCAGGTCGACACCGCCGTGACCACCCCCGCCTGATCGGAGCCGGACATGCTGCTGGAAAAGGAAACCTGGGCCGCCCGGATCTACTCCGGCGGGTGGCGGGCCGGCGGCGGCGGGGCCCAGGACGTCGTCGAACCCGCGACCGGCGCCACCCTCGGCCGGCTCGGCCTGGCCGACCCGGACGACGTGCGCCGGGCCGCCGCCACCGCGGCCGCCGCGCAACGCGGGTGGGCGCGAACGCCGCCGTCCGAGCGGGCCGCCGTGCTCCGCCGCGCGGGCGACCTGTGGGCCGCGCACCGGGCGGAGATCGAGGACTGGATCGTCCGGGAGTCCGGCGCGGTCCCGGCCAAGGCCGCCGTCGAAACCGGTATGGCGGCCGGGATCTGCCACGAGGCGGCCGCGCTGCCCACCCACCCGCAGGGCGAGGTGCTGGCGTCGGACGAACCACACTGGTCGTTCGCGCGATCCCGCCCGGCCGGGGTGGTGTCGGTGATCGCGCCGTTCAACTTCCCGCTGATCCTGTCCATCCGGTCGGTCGCCCCGGCGCTCGCGCTCGGCAACGCCGTGCTGCTCAAGCCCGACCCGCGGACCGGGGTCTGCGGCGGCGTCGCGCTGGTGCGGATCTTAGAGGAGGCCGGGCTCCCCGAAGGACTGCTGCACCTGGTGCCCGGCGGCGCGGACGTCGGGCAGGCGGCCATCGACGCGCCCGAGGTGCGGGTCATCTCGTTCACCGGTTCCACCGCGGTCGGCCGCCGGATCGGTGAGCGGGCCTCGTCGTTGCTCAAGCGCGTGCACCTGGAGCTGGGCGGGAACAACGCGCTGGTGGTGCTGCCGGGCGCGGACGTCGAGCGGGCCGCGAGCGCCGGCGCGTTCGGCTCGTTCAACCACCAGGGGCAGATCTGCATGGCCACCGGCCGTCACCTCGTGCACGAGTCGATCGCCGGGCCGTACCTCGAAGCACTGGCTGACATCGCCCGCAAGCTGCCGGTCGGCGACCCCGCCACCCAGCCGGTCGCGCTCGGCCCGATCATCGACGGCAAGCAGCTCGACCACGTCGACCGGCTGGTGCGCGCCGGGGTCGCGGCCGGGGACCGGGTGCTCGTCGGGGGTGAGCCCGCGGCACCCTATTACCCGCCCACCGTGCTCGCGTGCGGCAATGCCGGCTCACCCGTCTGGCAGGAGGAGGTCTTCGGCCCGGTCGCCCCGGTGCTGACCTTCGGCGACATCGACGAGGCGGCCCGTCTCGTCAACGAGTCGCCCTACGGCCTTTCGGTCGGCATCCTCGGCGACGTCGGCACGGCGATGCGGCTGGCCGACGAACTCGACAGCGGCAAGGTCCACATCAACGAGCAGACCGTCGCCGACGAGCCGAACGTGCCCTTCGGCGGGGTCGGCGACTCCGGCAACGGCTCCCGTTTCGGCGGCGCCCGTGCCAATATCGAGGCCTTCACCGAAACCCAGTGGCTCACCGTCCGCTCCGAGATCGCCGGCTATCCGTTCTGACCCCCTTATCTCACTCACTGTGGAGAGAGACATGCCGTTCGCCGGGAACCGCTTTTCGTGGGCCGCCGTGTTGTGCTGGCTGACCGTGCTGATCGAGGGCTTCGACCTGGTGGCCCTCGGCGCGACCAGCCTCGCGCTGCAGCACGCCGGGCACTTGGAGTTCACCCCGTCCCGGCTGACCGCGGTCGCCACCGTGTCACTGGTCGGGGTGGCTCTCGGCGCGGCACTGGTCACGCCGCTGGCCGATGTGGTCGGGCGCCGCACGATCCTGATCGCCTCGGTCGCGTCCTTCTCCGCGTTCACCCTCGTGCTGCCGCTCTCGTCCGGCTTCGTGATGTTCGCCGTACTGCGCCTGCTGGCCGGGCTCGGGCTCGGTTCCTGCATGCCCACCGCGCTGGCGATCATGTCGGAGCACCGCCCGGCGCGGCGGCGGACCCGCGCAAGCACCACCACCATGACCGGCTACCACTGCGGCGCCGTGCTCGCGTCCCTGCTCGCGCTGGCGGCCGGGAACTCCTGGCAGGTCCTGTTCTACGCCGGCGGGGCGGCCGGGCTCGTGATCGCCGCGGTGATGTGGTGGAAGCTGCCCGAGACCGCGCCCGCCCGCCGGGACGCCGAGGCCGAGCGGGTCACCGTGGTGGATCTGGTGCGGCCCCGGTTCCTGCGCACCACCCTGGCCGTGTGGGTGAGCACGTTCATGGGCCTGCTCCTGGTGTACGGCCTCAACACCTGGCTGCCGAGCCTGATGAAGACCGCGGGCTACGGCGTGTCGACGTCGATCACGCTGCTGTTCGTCCTCAACGCCGGCGGCATCGCGGGCATGCTGCTGGCCGGTTACGTCGGCGACGCCCGCGGCATCCGCCGGACCTCGCTGGTGTGGTTCGGGGTGGGCGCGGTCCTGCTGGCGGTGCTGAGCGTCCGCATCCAGGCCAGCCTGGTGCTGAACCTGGTCATCTTCCTCACCGGTGTGTTCGTGTTCTCCGCCCAGGTCTTGGTGTACGCCTACGTCGCACAGTCCTATCCGGACTGGATCCGCGGCGCCGCGCTCGGTGTCACCTCCGGTGTGGGCCGCCTCGGCGCCATCACCGGCCCGCTGATCACCGGCGTCCTGGTCACGGCGGGCGTGGCTTATCCCTGGGGCTTCTACTTCTTCGCGCTCGCCGCGGTCCTCGGCCTCGCGGCCATGGCGCTGGCTCCCCGCGGAACCGCCCCCACGCCTACTTGACGCAGGGGATTCCACCGCCGGACAGGCCGCTGGGCGGGGCCGAGGTGTCCGGCGGGCCGGAGCTGGGCGTCGTCGACGGCGAGCCGCCCGGGGCGCCCCCGCCGGACCCGGCCAGTGCCGTCGGCATGGTGAACGCGGTGCCGACGACCACGCGGACGTGCCCGGCCGGCACGGTGGTGTCGTGCTCGGTGGTGACGCCGCCCAGCAGCTTCGCCACCGCCGACGCCGACGTGCTGCCCCCGCTGCCGTAGTAGACCACCGTCCTGCTGACGTGGTGGGCGTCGGTGGAGGTGGTGCCCGCGGTGTATCCCTTGGCGGCCAGCGCATGCGAGACGGTGGCCGCGAGCCCGGTGCGGCTGGTGCCGTTGACGACGTCCACGGTCGCCTGCGCCGGCTGGCTGCCGCTGCCGGCACTCGACGTCGCGGGCGCCGAGGTCGCGGGCGCGGGACCGCCGATCAGTTGCCGGACCGCGGCCTGCACCTGGGCCACGTCGACGATGTTGACGTCTTCCCCGGACGAGTTCTTGCCGAACTTGACGATCGGGAGCGTGACGAAGCTGATGTTTCCGCCGGTCAGGTTCGCGGCCTGCCCGGCGAACGACATCAGGTCCAGCCCGGCGTCGACGGCCATGTTCTGCTTGGCCACATTCAGGATGCCCTGCAGCTGGGACGGATTGGTGAACACCCCGCCCTGCTTGAGCTGATAGGCCAGGGAGGAGATGAAGGCCTGCTGGCGGACCTCGCGGTCGAGGTCGGTGAAGTTCAGCTGCGGGTGGACCACGTCACGGCGCTGGCGCACGAACGCCACCGCCTGCGAGGCGTTGATCTGCTGCTGTCCCTGGCGGAAGTTGGCACCGGAGTAGGTGTCCTGGGTGTTTTCGTTGAGACATACCGTAATCGGCTGCACGACCTGCGCGATCTGGAAGAACGCGACAAGGGTGACTTCGGCGAAGTGGTCCACGGTGACTCCGCCGAGGAACTGGCGCACGGTGTCGATTTCGGCCTTGCGACCGGCTTCGCGCTCCTGCTGCTCGCGCTGGCCCTTGTCGCCGCCCTGGTTGGCCAGCTGCTTGGCCTTCTGGTCGAAGGCCAGCCCGTAGGCCTGCTTGATCTTTCCCTTGCACTGCCCGTCCGGGCAGCCGGGGATGTCGACGTAGTCGTCGCGGGGGATGGACAGCGAGGTCGCCTTGCTGCCGTCGCCCGGGACGTGCAGCAGCATCAGGACGTTGGCGTTGTTGCCGCCGTCCTGCTGATCGCCCGCGTGCAGCGCGTCGTAGATGTCCTGCGGCAGCGCGTTGCCGTTCTCGTCGAGCCGGCTGTCCAGGCCCATGATGAGGATATTGGTGTCCCCGTTGACCGATTTGGTGTCGCCGCCGAGCGCGTCGGAAGTGTGCAGGCCCGCGACCAGGTTGTGGTACTGCGTCCAGCCGTAGCCCGTGAGGCACAGGACGAGCAGCGACAGGACCCCGGCCACCACAGCGCCACTGCGGCGCGCTCCCCGCCGCCGCGGCGAACCTTCCCGGACGCGCGGCGGGGGAACCGGCCGCCTGCTCCCAGGCGAGGGCTCGAACCGGTCCCGACCTCGACCGTCCACAGCAGACCCCTCTCACCTTCGGCACACCACACCAACGACTCGTTCGACGTGCCGGCCGCGGGTTGGTTGCCCCGCAGTGACGAACCCCGCACCACCTCGACCGGCACCCGCGACGCCATCCCGTGCTCCGTGCGTCGTGTGGTTCTCCCCAGCTGTAGTCGACTGACATAATTTGACATCTGTCAGTCGACGGCCGTACCGTCCGGCTCATGAGAGCGATCATCTACAGCGAGCCGGGCAGTGCCGACGTCCTCCGGTTCGTCGAGCGTGCGGTCCCCGAGCCCGGCGCCGGCGAGGTACGGGTGCGGATCGCCGTGTCGGGCGTCAATCCGACCGACTGGCAGGCCCGCCGCTCCGGTGCGGCCGGCTTCCCCGAAATCACCCCGCACCTTGACGGCGCCGGCACCATCGACGCTGTCGGCGAAGGCGTCGACGAGCACCGGATCGGTCAGCGGGTGTGGGTTTTCCTGGCGGCCGCCGGCCGCCCGACCGGCACGGCGGCCGAGTTCGCGGTGGTGCCCGCCGACCGGACCGTGCCGCTGCCCGACGACGTCGGCTTCGACGTCGGTGCCGCGCTCGGCGTGCCGGCGCTCACCGCGCACCGCGCGCTCACCGTGGCCGAGGACGGGCCGAGCCGGTTGGCCCCCGGCGCGCTGGACGGGAAGGTGGTGCTCGCCGCGGGCGGCGCCGGCGCGGTCGGGCACGCGGTGATCCAGCTGGCCCGCTGGGCGGGCGCCACCGTGATCAGCACCGTCAGCAGTCCCGAGAAGGCGCGGCTCGCCACCGCGGCGGGCGCCCACCACGTGATCGACTACCGCGCGGGCGCCCCGGCCGACGTGATCCGCGCGCTCGCCCCCGACGGCGTCGACATCGTGGCGGAGGTGGCGTTCGCCGCGAACGTCGACCTGGACCTGGCCGTGCTGCGCCCCCGAGGCACGATCGCCGTCTACGCGAACGACGGTGGGGCAAACGTCGAGCTCGACGTGATGACGAGCATGATCCGCAACGCCCGCATGCAGTTCGTGGTCCTCTACACCGCCGGCCGCCAGGCCCGCGACGCGGCCGTCGAGGCCGTCGCCGCCGCGGTTCGCGCCGGCGCCCTGCCGGTCGGGGACGAGCACGGCCTGCCGTTGCTGCGCTTCCCGCTTGAGCACACCGCCGACGCCCACCGAGCGGTTGAGGGCCACGCCGTCGGCAAGGTGCTGGTGGACGTCGCGCCGCGACGGTGTTGAGCAGCGCCGTGCCGATGGAGCCGCCCAGCCGTCGGTCTCGGCGGTGGACCGGCCGTAGGCCAGGACGACAGGCCCGCCGACACCGTTGGTGAACGTGGTCGTCAGCAACGCAGGATGGCCGGGGCCGGCAGTGCGGCGAATCCGCCCGGCACGGCCTTGGCCACGACCGGCAAAACGAATCCGCTCGCCGCGCCGCCGACGCCCGAGGCGGCCGCGAACCCCCGAGGCCGATGACCAGGGCGGTCCGCCGGCCGATGAGGTCGGCCAGCCGGCCGCCGAGCAGCAGGCTGCCGAAGGCCGGCGTATGGCCGGTGATGGTCCACCACCGCCGGGCGGCGGGTGGTCCTCCGGCCTGGTCGATCCGGATCCGCCCCTCCGGCGTCCGGAAGTCAGCCGTGCAAGCGCTGGGACAGGAAGCCGTGCCAGGTGCGCTCGAAGGCCCGCGCGAGACGGGAGGCCGGCGCGAACAGGTCCCAGGCGTGGAAGGCGTGCGCGTAGACGTGGAGGTCGACCGGGACCCCGGCCGCCAGGAGGCGACTGGCGAACTCGATGTTCTCGTCGCGGAACACGTCGTGCTGGGCGGCCGCGATGAACGTCTCCGGCATGCCGTCCAGCTCGGTCGCGCGCCCCGGCGCGGAATACGGGTGGACGTCGGGCCGGCCCGCTCGATCACCGAGCACGGCCGTCCAGGCCAGGAGGTTCTCCTTCCGGTCCCACACGCCGACGTCGGTCACCTGGTGGCTCGACGGCGTTTCGTTGCGGTCGTCGAGCATGGGGTAGTTCAGCGACAGCAGGCGCGGGCGCGCCACACCGCGGTCCCGGACCATGAGCGCGGTCGCCGTCGCGATCGCGCCCCCTCCGCTGGCGCCGGCGAGCCCGACCCGCTCGGGGTTGATCCGGTGCTCCCCGGCGTGTTCCAGGAGGTGGGTGTAGGCGAGGTAACCGTCCTCGGCCCCGCCCGGCGCGGGCGTTTCCGGTGCGAGGCGATAGTCGACGACCGCGACGACGCTGCTGATGGCCAGGGCGAGGGCGCTGGGATAGGTGGTGTCGTCGTGCGCGCTGCCGAGTATCTGCCCGCCGGCGTGGAAGTAGACCAGAGCGGGGAGGGGATCCTCGGCGCCGGCCGGCGTGAACAGCACGATGTCCAATGTGGACTGGTCGGGTCGCGGCACCCGGAGGGTCTCGACGGTGACCCGGGGATCCGGCGCCGGCGCCGGAAGCTGTGCCGTGGCCGCGTTCAGCCGCGCTCGCAGGGCCGGGATGTCGGTCAGGTCCATCAGGCTTCCGTTGGTGGCCTTCGGCATGGCGGCCAACGCGGCAGCCAGCTCGGGATCGAGGGAAGCGGGCGTCGTGGTCACGAAACATCCTTTCGTTGGGAGAGCACGGGAATCCTGGGCAGCGCCATTCCGCGGGGGTGGCGTGACCGGCAAGGGCCCTGCGCGTCGCTGGCGCCAGGTTTCGTCAGTTACTGACACTACAACTTGTCAGCCACTGACGCAACCTGCTTCACTCCGGACCTGGCATGAAGCGGAAAGCCCGGCCGGGAGCCGTTCGCCGAGCCGGGGTTCGCGCGCTGGTAACCCCCTCGCATCGGTGGAAGGATCGACGACCATGACCGATGCCGGCCCGCTGGGCGCCGACGAGGCCGCGTTCATCGCGGCGGCCCGCTCAGGCGATGCGGCGCGGTTCGCGCTCTTCACCGAGCGCCACCGGCGTGAGCTGCAGGTGCACTGCTACCGGATGCTCGCGAACTACGAGGACGCCCAGGACCTGACGCAGGAGACGTTCTTGCGGGCGTGGAACAAGCGGGCGACGTTCAAGGGCCAGGCCGCGCTGCGGACCTGGCTGTCGCGGATCGCGACGAACGCCTGCCTCGACTTCCTGGAGAAGCGCAAGGACCGCACACCCGTGCCGTCCGGGCTGGAGGACGCCGGCTTCGAGGTGCCGTACCTCCAGCCGTACCCCGACCGGATGCTGCCCGAGGACCCGCAGGAATCGGTGGTGGCGCGGGAGACGGTCGAGCTGGCGTTCATCGTCGCCGTCCAGCACCTGCCGCCGCGGCAGCGGGCGGTGTTCGTCCTGCGCGACGTCCTCGGCTGGCCGGCGTCGAAGGCCGCCGACGCCCTCGAGCTGACCGTCGCGTCGGTGACCAGCGCACTGCAGCGGGCGCGGGTGACGATGCGCGAGCAGCTGCCCGGCCGCCGCCTCGACTGGCGGAGCCCTGCCACCCACGAGCTGTCGGATGACGAGCGCGGCGTGGTGAAGTCCTATATGGACGCCCATGAGCGCAACGACCTCGATGGGCTGATGTCTCTGCTGCGCGAAGACCTGCGTTTCGCGATGCTGCCCGAGCCGGGCACCTTGATCACGACGGCGAAGGACGCGGTGGACGGCTGGGTCTCCGGCGGTCTCTTCCGGCGTGGCAAGGACGATTGGCGCTGTGCCGCCACGACGGTCAACCGCATGCCTGCCGCCGCGCTGTACCTGCGCGCCCCCGGCGACCCGGAGTACCGGCTGCTGAACCTCGCGGTCCTGCGCATCGTCGACGGGAAGATCGCCGAGCTCACCGGATTCGACGTCACCGGCCAGCCATGGCTGGGCCTGCCGCCGACGCTGTGATCACCCCTGTCCCCCTCGCCTCGTCTCGTATCGGGTCAGCACCACGCCGCCGGGCAGCGTGCGCGTCTCCACGAGGTTCAGGTTCACCCAGTTGTCCAGTGCGGTGAAGAACGGGGTGCCGCCGCCGACCAGGACCGGGTGGGTGGCCAGGGCGTACTCGTCGATGAGGCCGGCCCGCATGGCCGCCCCGGCGAGTGCGGCGCCGCCGATGCCCATCGGGCCGCCGTCCCCGGCCTTGAGCCGGGTGATCTCGGCGACCGCGTCGCCGGTGACCAGACGGGTGTTCCAGCCGGCTTTGTCGATTGTGGAGGAGAACACCACCTTCGGCGTGTCCCGCCAGTTCCGCGCGAACTCGATCTCCGCCGGGGTGGCGCCGGGCTGCTGGTCGCCGGTCGGCCAGTAGGAGCTCATCGTCTCCCACAGCTTGCGCCCGTACAGCGACACCTCGTTCGCCAGCTCCTGGTCGAGCCACCACTGGAACAGCTCCTCGCTCGGCGGCCCGCTCCAGCCGATGTCGACGCCGGTCGCGGCGATGTAGCCGTCCAGGGTCAGGTTCATGCCGAAGATCAGTTTCCGTGCCATGCCAGCCTCCTGTGAATCGATCTCACACGTATAGACGGGCGCCGCGCGGAAACCTAATCTGTGTCCGCTGCCGGTGTGATCAGGGTGTGGTCCTTGCGGATTCGGCCGTTTCCCCATGGTCCGCGGGTGCCGCGTCCCAGCCGGGCAGGGTGATCTTCCGGTCGAGCCAGGTCAGCAGTTCGGCGATGACGTCGGCGCGGTTGGTTTCGTTGAGGATTTCGTGCCGGGCGCCCGGATAGGTCACGAGGGTGACGTCGGTGAGGCCGGCCGCACGGTAGCGGTCCGCGAGCGGTTTGACGAGGGCGAGCTGTCCGTTGACGGGATCCTGTTCGCCGACGGCGATGTACACCGGCAGGCTGGGGCGGATCGCGGTGAGCGCGTCCGGGGCGGCCAGCCGGCGGGCGTCGGCGAACATCGCTTTGACCGAATCCCGGTCCAGGCCGAAGCCGCAGTGCGGGTCCGCGAGGTAGGCGTCGACGATCTTCTCGTCGCGGGTCAGCCACTCGAACTCGGTCCGCGCCGGCTGGAACGGCGCGTTGAACATGGCCAGGTCGAGTTCCTGGTCCAGGTCGAGTGCCGGTTCGAGCAGGTCGAGCAGGGCGGTGCCGGTGAGCACGACGGCGTCGAGCTGATCGCTGTGCTCGAGCAGGTACTGCTGGGTCGCGAAGGAGCCCATGCTGTGCGCCAGCACGGCGAGCGGAAGCCCGGGGCGTTCCTCGCGGATCAGCTCCGAGAGCCTGCCGATGTCTTCGACGAGGTGGTGCCAGCCGTCCGGGCCGAGCTGGCCGAGCTGGTCCTCGGCGGCGGCGGTGTTTCCGTGGCCGCGGTGGTCCTGGCCGTAGACCACGTAGCCGGCGGCGGTCAGGGCCAGTGCGGTTTCGTCGTAGCGCAGCACGTGCTCGCCCATGCCGTGCGTCAGCTGGACCGCGCCCGACGGCGGTGTTGCCGGGTCCCAGCGGTAGGCGGTGACGGCGAGGCCGCCCGCTCCCGGATAGGTGAAGCGCTCGGTGTACATGGCAGAGCCTTTCCGTTGTGTGGTGCGGAATCGGGGCGGGTCACCCCGCGGAGATGCCGCCGTTGACGCTGATGGCCTGGCCGGTCAGCTTGGCCGCGCCCGGGCCGCCGAGGAAAACGATCAGCGACGCGAGGTCCTCCGGTTCGGCCACGCCCAGGTGTGCTTGGGCGGCGGCCTTTTCGAACAGCGACTTGCTGAATCCGTCCCGCAGCACGTTCTCGGCGGTCAGGGTGCCGGCGATCAAGGACGGCGTCACGGCGTTCACCCGCACCCCGTCGCGCTTGGCCTCGATCGCGGCGACCCGCGAGAACATCACGATGGCCGCCATGGCGGCGCCCAGCACCGCTTCACCCGGCGTCGGGACCTTGGCGGCGTCGGAAGCGATGTTCACGATGCTGCCGCCGCCCTGCTCCCGCATGAGGGGCAGCACCGCGCGGGTCAGCTGCATCGGCGGAAGCGCCTGTCCGGTAAGGATCTTGGCGAGATCGGCCGGGGGAGTCCGGTGCAGGAGCTCGGGCCGGTACGTCGCGGTCACCGAGTTCACCAGCACGTCGATCGCGCCGAAGGCCGAGTGCACTTCGCCGATCGCGGCGTTCACCTGGTCGAGGTCGCCGGCGTCGGTGGGCACGAACACCACCTCGGCCTCCGGGTGCCGGTCCCGGAGCGCCTGGCGGGCGGCGTTCCCGCGCTCGGCGTTCCTGGCCAGGAGCCCGATGCGGCGGACTCCGGCCGCCAGGAACCCGAAGGCGCTGGCCAGCCCCACGCCGGAGGTCCCGCCCGCGATGAGCACCGCGGACTCGGGATAGTCGCGAACAAGGGGCGCGTGTGCCGGCACAGAGACCTCCAGGGCTGTCGGGTACGGAGCGGTTCAGTTTCCCCTCTTGCCGCCCGAACCGTCGGGCCAGTGTGCCATATCGGCCAGACCATTGGCATAGTTGGACCGCAGAGGTACGCTCGGCTGGCCTGACTCAGCTCGATACAAGGGAGTAGCGGATGGTCGGCGTGCCGGTGCTGGAGACGTCCTATTGGCCCGCGGAGCCCGGGGACGTCCTCGACGTCACGGTCTGCGAGACGCTGCGCCTGGCCGCCGAGACGGTGCCGGACCGCTTGGCGCTGGTCGATTGCGTGGCGGACGGCGAGGCCAGGGACACCTGGACCTACGCCGAGTTCGCCGCCGACGCGGAACGAGTCGCCCGGGCGTTGCTGAAGCGGTTTTCGCCGGGCGACCGGATCGCCGTCTGGGCGCCGAACAGCGCCCGGTGGATCGTGCTCCAGCAGGGGATCGCCATGGCCGGAATGGTGCTGGTGGCCCTCAATCCCGCGTACCGGGCCAGGGAAGTGACCTTTGTGCTCGACCAGTCCGGGGCGGTCGGCCTGTTCTGCCCGAGGACCTACCGGGAGTTCGACATGGTCGGTCTGCTCGAAGACATCCGGGCGGAGACCCCGGACCTGCGGGAGATCGTCACGTTCGACGAGTGGGAGAGCTTCGCCGCGAGCGGGGACCCGGACCGGCCGCTTCCCTTGGTGCGCCCGGAGGACGTCGTCCAGATCCAGTACACGTCGGGGACCACCGGTTTCCCGAAGGGCGCCATGCTGCACCACAAAGGACTCCTGAACGAGGCCCGGCACGTGGCCGAGCGCGCGGGCATGGCCGACGGCGGCGTCTACGTGAACGCCATGCCGATGTACCACATCGGCGGCGGCGCGGTGACTTCTTTTGGGGCGTGGGCCAAGCGCGGCACCTTCGTGATCCTCCCCGGCTTCGAGCCCGCGCTCCTGCTCGAAGCGTTGGAGACCTACCGGGGCACGCACACCCTGGTCGTCCCCACCATGCTGATCGCGATGCTCGACCACCCGGACTGCGCGCGGCGGGATCTGACGAGCCTCCAGACCATCCTGAGCGGAGCCGCGTCCGTGCCCGCTTCGCTGGTGCGGAAAACACAGCAGCGGCTCGACTGCCAGTTCAGCATCCTGTTCGGGCAGACCGAGGCCCACGGGGTGGTCAGCCAGACCCGGGTCACCGACTCCGCCGACGACCAGGCCGAAACGGTGGGGCAGCCCCTTCCCCAGCTGGAAGTGAAGATCGCGGACCCGGAGACCGGCGATCCCGTGCCACTGGGCGAAACGGGGGAGATCTGCTGCCGCGGATACCAGAACATGCTCGGGTACTACCGGATGGCGGCCGAGACCAGCGCCGCGATCGACCCGGACGGCTGGCTTCACCTCGGCGATCTCGGCTCGATGGACGAGCGCGGTTTCCTCAGGATCCGCGGGCGGATCAAGGACATGATCATCCGGGGCGGCCTGAACATCTACCCCGCCGAAATCGAAGCCGCGCTCGGCGATCACCCGGCCGTGGAATACGCCGCGGTGATCGGCGTGCCCGACGAAAAGTGGGGAGAGCAGATCGGGGCCGTGGTCAAGGTGCGGCACGGCGCCGAACGGCCCTCGGTGGCAGCGCTCACCACGTACCTGCGGGCGGAGATCGCTCCGCATAAGACGCCGGTCTACTGGGCCTTCGTGGAGACCATGCCGACCACGCCGAGCGGCAAGATCCAGAAATTCGCCCTGCGCCGGCAGGCGGAGGAGGGCGCGCTCAGCTTCGACTTCGTGCGATCCGCGGGGGCCGACAACGTGGGAGCGCAGGCCTAGGACGTGTTTGACGAACTGACCAGGCGGCGATCGTCGACCGGGCGTCGGTGCCTCTCCGGCCCGGCCGGGTCCGGCCAGAGCTACCAGTGACCGGCCGTTGCCCTCGACGAGGTGACGGATCTTCGTGCTCCAACCGCCACGCAATCCCGCACCGGCGGGCAGGCCAGCTATCAGCCGCAACCCTTTGTCGGACACGCCCCAGCGGCATCGGGTGCGCCACCATCCGCTTCCGACCAGCCGGGGTCAGGTCCGGCGGATCGAGATCGACGCGCCGAGGTGCACGGCCCCGCCCGCGGTGCCGTCGCAGCCGGCGCAGGAGTGGCCGGCCGCGGAATGGGCATCCGGGAACAAGGCGACTTCGGTGTCCGCGTCCTGCCCCGGCGGAGTCGGGTCGACGGGCCGGCTCGCCGATTCGAGGGCCAGCAGCGCCGCCCCGTACGCGCCGGTGATCTGCGGGTGCTCGGGCACTTGGACTTCCAGCTGCAGCGCGCTCGCCAGGAACTCCACCGCGGCGGGATTCCGGGCCACGCCACCGGTCATGACGACGGGAGCGTGCCGCCCGACCTGGGCCACCAGCGCCAGCGTCCGCCCGGCGATCGCGCGGTGCACCGAGGCCGCGATGTCCGGGGTGGGCAGTCCTTGAGCGAGCATGGAGACGATCTCGGTCTCCGCGAACGTCGCGCACATGCTGCTGACCTCGAGGTCGGCCGTGCCCTGCCGGGCCAGGTCGCCGAGGTCGCCGAGGTCGCACTCGAGCGCGCGGGCGAGCACCTCGTAGAAGCGGCCGGTGCCGCTCGCACAGCGATCGTTCATGGCGAAGTCGTTGACCAGACCGCTTTCGTCGACGGTGATCGCTTTGCTGTCCTGGCCGCCGATGTCGATGATCAGCTTGACACCGGGGCACAGCGCCGCGGTGCCCCGGGCGTGACAGGTGATCTCGGTGAAGGTGCGGCGCACGCCGGGCACGAGCTTGCGCCCGTACCCGGTCGACACCGTTCCCGAGACCTCCGCTTCGCCGATCCCGGCCTGGGCCAGCGCCCGGTCGACGGCCCGCTGCATGCCCTGGCGGCTCACCGCGCCCATCTGGACGACGCTCGTGCCGAGCATCGCGCCGTGGTCGTCGACGATCACGGCCTTCGCGGTGGTCGAGCCGAGATCAACGCCGAGGTGGTGGCCGGTCATGCGAACGCGCTGAACCCGTCGGGCAGCGATCCGCGCTCACGGCGCACGTCGATCGCCTCCAGCATGGCCACGAGCCGGCTCTCCAGGATGCCGTCCTTGTAGAACGAAGCGTCCGCGACGTCGCCCTCGAAGAAGATGGACGGGATGCCGAGCTTGTCCTGCGCGGACCTGGCCAGTAGCCGCTGCGGTCCGGTGAAGGCGCGGCACGTGCGCGTGGAGTGGAACACGAGACCGTCGAGGCCGTACTCCTCGCAGTCGCGCAGGGTCAGGTACTCCAGCGTTTTCGCGCCGTGGTTGGTGGGGCACAGGAGGTAGTGCTGGGCCATGCCCAGGATCGGGTCGCTGGTGTCGATCAGGTGCGGCTCCTGCCAGAAGGCGTTCTGGATGTAGCGCCCGGCCAGCACCGCGACGCCGTGCTCGGCGAATTTGCGGGACAGGTAGCCGAGCTTGTTCCAGTTCATGATGCCGTCGAAGTAGAGGCGGTACTTCTCGTCCTTGACCGCGGAGACGCCGTTGTCGATCCGGCCCTGGATTTCGTCGCGCACGTCGGCGAAATAGTCGACGAGAGCCTGGTTTCCGGGCAGGAAGTTGATCGGCGCGACGCTGGCGATCCAGTCCCAGAACGTCGCCGGGGCCGGCTTCGCCTTGCACAGGTCGAGGCCTTCCCGCCGCAGTTCGCCGGCCCGTTTGATGTAGGTCATGCTTTCGCTCAGCGCGTCGTAGTCGAACGGGCGCCCGGTCTGGTTTTCCAGGAAGCCGATGAGCTCCCGCAGCTGATCCGCGACGAATCGGGAGGCCGTTTCCCACTCCTCGCCCCGGAGATAGCCGGAGTCCGGTTTGTTGCCCCAGAGGAAGGGGTGCGAGATGTTGAAGATCGGCAGTTCCTTGCCGAAGACGCGGTAGGAGATCCCGTCCCATTGCTGGCCCGTGCTGCAGCCCGCGTAGTTGTTGACGAAGAAGTCCGGCGCGGGCAGTTTCGCCGCGAGCACCTCCTGGTCGTGCACGCCGACCACGCCGGTCTGGTCGCCTTCGGTGCCCTGCAGGGTGAGCACGGAGCAGCCGAGGTGCGTGCGGGAATACGAGCACAGCTCGGCGTTGTAGCCGTATTCCGCGCCGGCCAGCTGGGCCGGTCCTTCGAGCCGCTGGGCCGCGAGGCGGGCCGCGAACGCCTCGCCGTGGCACCAGGCCAGCCCGGCCGCCTGGAACATCGGGTTGAGCGCGCCGCCGTTGTACCAGACGATTTTCTTGCCCCGTTCACGCGCGGTGAAGAGGTCGTCCCAGTAATCGGCGATCATCCGGCCGCCGACCCGGGTCATGCCGAGCCGGTTGCTCTTGTCCTCGACCGGCTTTTCGATACTTCCCAGCATTTCAGTCGTCTCCCGTGGTTGATGGCTCAGACGTGGACGGGCCGGCGGCGCAGAGCGCGCTCGACCAGTGCTTCGATCCGGGTGCGGAAGGATTCCAGCGGCATTCCCTCGTGCTCGGTCTCGAGCTGGAGCTGCGGGACGTCGGCCGCGTCGAGGGCTTTGCGCAGTTCCGGGTAATACAGCATGTGCGGTTCGCAGAACTTCGGCACGAGGTGGATGACCGCCTCGGCGCCGCTGTGCCGGACGGCGTCGAGCAGGTAGACGTCCCAATCGGCGTCCTGCTGCACGCGGGTCGGGCACGGGATGGTGACGTTGCGCCGCGCGTACCACCCGGCCAGCGCGGCGATCGGGTCGCCGTCTTCCGCGACATCCGTGGAGAGGTAACGCCTTCCGTGGTACAGATCGTCGTCGACCACGATCGCCCCGCTGTCTTCGATCACCTCGAGCAACTCGCGTCGCGGTGCGTGGCAGAGGTGCCCGGACAGGTGCACGCGCACGCGGTCGTCGCGCTCGGTGCCGTGGAGCCCGGCCAGCGCTTCGAGCAGGAGCGCGTGGTGCTCGACGGGGTCCATGACCATGCTCGAGACGATGATGTCCTGAAGCTCGACGGGGCTGAGGGCGGCTTCGCCGGCGCTGCGGGTGTCGAGCAGTTGCCGGATCAGGCGGCGGTCGCGGTTGCAGGCTTCGATGCTCTGGCGGAGCGCGTCCGGCCCGACCGGGTTTCCGGTGAACCGTTCGATTTCGGCCCGGATCTCCGCCATCGTCTCCGTGACCTTGGCCGGCGCCCACGAGTCGTTCATCGACGAGTTCAGCATGCCGAGGAAAACGGTGGTGTCCGGCTTGAGGGTCCGGGCGATCTCCGTGGCGCCGATCAGCTGGATGCAGTGGTCGGCGGTGAAGACCGCGTCGTAGAGGTCGAACCGGCCGGTCGCCACCTGGTCGGCCAGGTTCCTCGTGTACCCGCAGTAGAACTCCGCCAGCAGGGCCCGGCCTTCGGTGATCGGCTGCTGGTCGTCCTGCACGATCACCGGCAGCGCGCCGGCCGCGTGCGCGAGCTCCCGCGGGAAGTTCATCGGCAGGATGGCGAGCACGGCGCCGCCGGGGTGCTCGGCCCGCCATCGCCCGACGTAGGCGCGCGGATCGCGGGCCACGCCGACCAGTCGTTCCATGGCCTCGGAAGACGCGTCGGTCATGAGTGTGGTTCCTCTCCTGGGTTCGTCGGATACTCTACGCCGCGTGTAACTGAGGCACAATGACCGTAGTGAGTCTGCGGGACCGTCCGAGGAGGCCGTTTTGTCGCCGATCGTCAACCGCTACACCCGTCTCGTCGGGGTCGAGCATCCGATCGTCCAGGAGGGACTCGGGCCGTTCCGCACTCCGAAGCTCGCCGCAGCCGTATCCGAAGCGGGCGGGCTCGGCACGGTGTCGATGCCCGGCATGCCCGAGGACATCGCGCAAGGCGCGCGCACCTTCCGCGCGCACATCGAAGAGTGCGCCTCGCTCACGGACCGGCCCTTCGCGGTGAACATCCCGGTCGGAGTCGACAGCTCGGGGAAAGTGCTCCCGTTCACTGACGTGTATATCCGGACCGCGCTCGAAGCCAGGGAGGCCGAGCCGGAGATCGCGCGGAGGCTGCGCGTGGTGACGACCTCGGCCGGTTTCCCCGGTTCTTACGTCGCCGCGATCAAGGACGCGGGCCTGGTGCACCAGCACAAGGTGGGCTCGACGCGGCAGGCGGTGAAGGCCGCGGCGGCGGGCGTGGACGTGGTGATCGCGGCCGGCTTCGAGATGGGCGGCCACGCGCCGAGCAAGGCGGTGCACACGTTCGTCCTCATTCCGAACGTCACCGAGGCGGTCGACGTGCCGGTGCTGCTCACCGGTGGGGCCCGGGACGGCCGCGGGCTCGCCGCCGCCCTCGCGCTCGGCGCCGAGGGGGTCGCCATGGGGACGCGCTTCATCACCAGCACCGCCAATTCCGACTGGCATCCCGCGTACATCCAGGCGCTGCTGGACGCGGAAGAAGGTGACGATGTGGCGTTCGACGGGGTGTACGGCCCTTGTCGCGGCTTGCGGAACTCGGCTTCCCGGCGGCTCGCCGAGGCGGCCGGGCATCGCGGCGGCGCCGGGGAAATGGGCCAGGTCGAGCTGACCCGGTGGAAGATCGAGTCGATGCAGCGCGCGCAGACCGAGGGCGATGTCACGGACAGCCTGGTGCTGACCGGGCAGGTGGCGGCCGCGATCCGCGACCTCGTGGACGTCGCCGAGTTCGTCCCCCGGATGGCCGCCGAGGCGGCCGGAATCCTGCGGTCCCTGGCGGCACGGCTCGGGAGCGTCGCCAGTTAATGGTACGTTTGGTCAGTCCATTTGAAGGAGGCGCGCCATGATCACGAGGCCGAGCGGGGGCCAGGACGAGCCGGGTCTCGAAGTCGGCGTGGCGCTGAACGACGAGTTGCTCATCGCCGAAGGGGCGAAGCGCCGCGGGCTCCTGAACCACATCGCCGAAGCCGGGCTGGGCCACGTCACGGTCGGCGACCACATCAGCTTCCACGGCGGTGCGGGGTTCGACGGGCTGGTCGCCGCGACGTCGGTCCTGGCCGGGCACGACACGCTGCGCGCGGTCATCGGGGTCTACCAGCTGGCCCTGCGCCATCCCATGGTGGCTGCGCGCCAAGTGGCCACGCTGTCCCAGATCGCGCCCGGACGGCTGGTGCTCGGCGCCGGCGCCGGCGGCGAGGACCGCGACGAGGTCGCGAACGCGGGGATCGATCCGGCCACGCGAGGCCGCCGGCTGGACGAGAGCCTCGGTGTGCTGCGGCGGCTCGCCGACGGCGGGCCGATCGATCACGAGGGCGAGTTCTTCCGCCTGCGGGACGCGCGGATCCTTCCCGCACCGGCGCCGCGAGTGCCGATCGTGATCGGCGGCTCCGGTGACGTGGCGGTGCGGCGCACCGCCGAACACGGTGACGGCTGGATGGGGATCTTCTGCTCGGCAAGGCGATTCGGTGTCACGGCCGGGAAAATCCGGGCGGCCGCGGCGGAACGGGGCCGCGACGTCTCCTGGTTCGGCCTCAGCATGTGGGTGGGCCTGGGGCGTGAGGACGCGACGGCGCGGCGGCTGCTCGGCGAGCGGATGCAGTCGCTGTACCACCTTCCCCCGGAGAAGTTCCGGCATCTCACCGCGGCCGGGACGCCCGCCACGGTCGCCGCGGCGTTGCAGCCGTACGTCGGCGCGGGCGCGCGGCACTTGACCCTGGTGGTCGCGGCGGAGTCGGTGCACGAGGGGATCGAGATGGCCGGAGAGGTCCGCGGCCTGCTGGACGGGCGGGGCTGAATCCCATGCGTGCGGCGGTTCAACGACGCTACGGCGGCCCGGACGTGCTCGAAGCGGCCGAGCTGCCCGACCCCGGGCCGGACCGGGACCACGCGGTGATCGAGCTGCGCGCGGCCGCGCTCAACTGGCACGACGTCCTGGTGCGGCGCGGTCAGTACCGCTCTCCGTTGCCTCACGTCCCGGGCGCCGACGGGGCCGGCATCGACGTCGAGACCGGCGCCGAGGTGCTGGTGCTGCCCGCGCTCCGGTGGGGTGACGACGAGTCGGCGCCGGCGGCGGACTGGGAGATCCTCGGGGACCGGCGGCACGGCACGTACGCGGAGAAAGTACGGGTGCCACGGGACTGTGTGTTCCCGAAACCGCCCGCTCTGACGTGGGCCGAAGCGGCCGCTCTGCCGCTCGTGGGCCTGACCACCTATCGCGCGCTTTTCACCAGAGGACGGCTTCGCGCGGGCGAGTCGTTGCTGGTGCTCGGTGCGGGCGGCGGAGTGGCGACGATGGCGGTCTCCCTCGCCTCGGCGGCCGGTGCCCACGTCGTGGTGACTTCCTCGGCGGAGGCCAAGATCGCCGGCGCCTGCGAACTCGGCGCGGAGGGCGGGGTTCGTTACGACCGGCCGGGGTGGGCCGAGGCGGCCGTCGCGCGGTCACCGCACCGGCGGGGGTTCGACCTCGTCCTCGACCCGGTCGGTTCCTGGGCCGACGCGCTCGCCGCCCTGCGCCCGGGCGGGAGGCTGGTGGTGCTCGGTGCTTCACGGGCCGAGTCGGCCACGCTCGCCGTCCGCCCGTACTACTTCGGGCAGTACGACCTGCTCGGCACGACGATGGGCAGTCCCCGCGATTTCGACGGCCTGCTGCGGCTGCGCGCGGAGCACGAGGTCCCGCCGCCGGTCGTCGACCGGGTCTTCCCGCTGGCGCAGGCGGCGGACGCGCACGAGTACCTCGAAAGCGGCCGTGGATTCGGAAAGATCGTGCTCGGCACCGAGGCGGAAGGGACCGTGTGATGAACGAACCGGGGGCCGGGCCCCTTGTCCGCCAAGAACTCGATGACCACGGCGTGGCGTACCTGACGCTGGACTCGCCGGCCACCCGCAACGCCTTGAGCGACGCGATGCTCGACGAGCTGCTGGCCGCGCTCGAGTCGGCCAGAGAGGATGAGAGCGTTCGCGTTGTCGTCCTGGGTTCCTCGCACGACAAGGTGTTCTCGGCCGGCGGCGACCTGAAGTCCTTCGCCGGCAACGCGTCCACGGTCGTGAAGTACCAGGGCCTGGACCGGTTCCCGCGTCTGTACCAGGCCATCGGCGGCCTGGGGAAGCCGGTCGTCTGCGCCGCCGGCGGCGACGTCCTCGCCGGGGCGTTCGGGCTGGCGCTCGCCTGCGATCTGGTGATCGCCAAGGAGGGCGTGCGGTTCGGGTGCCCCGAGATCAACGTGGGCGTCTTCCCGTTCATGATCTCCAGCCTGATCTACCGCAACGTCGACCGGTTGAAGGCCAACGAGCTGATGATGCTCGGCGAGCCGATCGGCACGGCGGAAGCCCTGCGGCTGAACCTCGTCAACGCGGTGGTCCCGGCCGATCGCTTCGACGACGAGGTCCGGGCGTGGGCGCGCAAGGTCGCCGGCAAGTCGCCCTTGCTCATGCGCATGGGCAAGGACGCGATCAACGCCACCCGGGACCTGAGCCTGCCGGACGCCCTGGAGGCGTTGCGGTCCCAGCTCGCCCTCGCCTTCACCACCGAGGACATCGTCGAAGGGGTGACGGCTTTCCGGGAGAAGCGGAAGCCCGTTTGGAAGTTGCGGTGAAGCAGGCTGCCCGGCCTCGTTGATTCAACGGTCAGACCATTGTATGGTCGTACCAGTATTGTCAGCTGGAGGGCGGTAGGTTCGCATGGACGCGAAGCTCGCGACGGTCCACGATCGTTACAGCGCCACGGAAATCGCCGCCTACTACGAGGCGGGCCTGTGGGAGCCGACGAGCTTCGCGGAGCTGGCGGCCCAGCAGGCCGCGGCCCGCCCCGACCGGCCGTTCCTGATCGATTCGACGTCTTCGGTGACCTTCGCCGAGTTCCGGGACTGGGCGCTGCGGCTCGCGGTCGGCCTCCGGCGGTCGGGCATCGGCCGGGGCGACCGCGTGGCGGTGCAACTGCCGAACTGGGCCGAATTCCCGGTGCTGGCCGCGGCCCTCTCGCGCATCGGCGCGATCCTCGTGCCGATCATGCCCATTTACCGGGAAGACGAGGTGGCCTACGTCCTGCGGCATTCGGGCGCGGTCGCGGCCGTGACCTGTGAGGCGTTCCGCAAGTTCGATCATCTCGGGATGTTCGCCGGGCTGCGGCGGGAAGTCCCGGAGCTGCGGCAGGTCTACGTCGCGCGGCCGGACCGCGCGCCGGACCCGGCGGTCGCCACGCCGCTGTCGGATCTCGTCGCCGAAGGGGACATCGAGGCGCTGGAAGCGGAAGCGGGCCCGGACAGCTCACCGGATGACGGTTTCCTGATCGTGTACACATCGGGGACGACCTCGCGGCCCAAAGGCTGTTTCCACACGTTCAACACCCTGCGCGCGAGTGCGGCGGCGATCGCCGAGGGGCTCCGGTACGGCGAGCGGGACGTCCAATTCGGACCGTCGCCGATCACCCACAGCACGGGGCTGGTCACCAGCGTGGTGCTGCCGCTGCTGAAGGGCGCGACCTCGTGCCTGATGGAGGTGTTCGAGCCGGAGGCGGGGCTGCGGTGGATCGAGCGGTACGGCTGCACCGCGGCGGTGACCGCCACCCCGTTCCTGCAGATGCTGATGTCGGCCTACGACCCGGAAAAGCACGACGCGAGCAGCCTCCGGTTCTGGGTCTGCGCCGGTTCGCCCATCCCGGGCGCGGTCGTCGCGAAGGCGGGCGAGCTGTTCTCGGGCTGCCGGACGCTCAGCCTCTACGGGCGGTCGGAGAACATGCTGACCACGATGTGCACCGCCGCCGACCCGGCGGAGCAGGCGGCGCATTCGGACGGTGCGGCGGTGGCGGGCGCCCAGGTCGAGGTCGTCGACCAGGACGGGCGCGAGGTCCCGCGCGGCGAGGAGGGGGACATCGCCTACCGGGGGCCGAGCCACATGCTCGAGTACTTCCGCGACGAAGCCCAGACCGAAGCCCTGTTCACCCCGGACGGGTTCTCCCGCTCGGGAGACCTCGGGCGGATGGACGCCGAGGGCTACGTCCGGGTCACCGGCCGGCTCAAGGACATCGTGATCCGGGGCGGCATGAACATCAGCGCGCGGGAGGTCGAGGACCACCTCGCCGAGCACCCCGGGATCGCCGGCGTCGCGGTCGTCGGGATGCCCGACGAGCGGCTCGGCGAAAAGGTGTGCGCCTACGTCACCCCGGCGGGGCCGGGCGCCGGGCCGACGCTGCGCGAGATCACCGATTTCCTCCGCGCGCGGCACGTCGCCGTGCAGAAGCTGCCCGAGCGGCTCGAAGTGGTGTCCGAGCTGCCGATGACGGCCACGGGAAAGGTGAAGAAGCACGAGCTCAGGGAAGACATCAGGACGAAGCTGGCTTCGGGCTGACGCCGGGGGTGCCGGGATGCCCGCGCGCCGGCTCAGCTCGTGCGGGCGCGGTCGCCGGCGGAACCGGCGCCCTCCTCCAGCCCGGGCAGGCCGGTGGTGGTGAGCAGGCGGAGGGTTTCCTCGATGTCCGTGGACCGCGCGGTGCGCCGCGGCCAGTTCGAGACCGAGAAGATCATGCCGAGGATGGCCTGCGCCGCCACGGGAATCCGGTGGCCTGCGTCCGGGTAGCGGTGTCCCAGCAGCTCTTCCCAGCGCGCCGTGTACTGGGCCCGGCGGCGATCGAACGGGCGGCGCCACGGGTCCGCCAGCGAGCGTACATCTCGCTGGTAGAGGTTGACCAGCTCGCGGTGCTCGACGGCGAAGGTGATGTGGTGGCGGACGGCGCGGTCGAGATCCTGTTCGGGATCCCCGTGCACGGGCACTGTCGCGCTGACCAGTTCGTCGAGCGCCTCGTTCAGCAACGTCGCCAGGATCTCGTCCTTGCCGGAGAAGTGCCGGTACAGCGACGGGCCGCTGAGCCCGGCCCGCTTCCCGATCTCGTCGACCCCGACGCCGTGGAAACCCTTCTCGTAGAAGGCTTCGGTGGCGGCTTCGAGGATCCTGCGCTCCCTGTCCACCCCTCGCAGCCTACCAGGTCCGGAACGTTCGTTCACCAGTGTGCGTTCCAGCTGGCAGTTTCGCATCCGAGCGCCGGCGCTGTTGTCGATTAGGTCTGACCATTGTAGCCTTTGACGGAGTGGTGTCACTGGCGAAGCCGCGGCGATCGGCGAAGGGCGGGGAGATGGACCTGAGCGATACTCCCGAGGAGGCCCGATTCCGGGCGGGGGCGCGGAAGTTCCTCGAGGAGAGCCTGCCCCGGCTCGGCCGGCCGCAGCCGGACGACCTGGTCGAGCGGGTCCCGTTCTGGCAGCAGTGGCAGCGGATGGTCTTCGAGGCGGGCTACGCCGGGCTCACCTGGCCGAAGGAGTACGGGGGACAGGGCCTCGACGAGCGGTTGCGCGCCGTCTTCGGCGAGGAGAACGACCGCGCCGGGGCCCCGGATCGGCTCAACATCATCGGTGAAGACTTCGGCGGGCCGACCATCGTGCACTTCGGCACCGACGAGCAGAAGGAGCGTTACCTGCGTCCGATCCTCGCCGGCGAAGAGATCTGGTGCCAGCTGTTCTCCGAGCCCGAGGCCGGCTCGGACCTGGCTTCCCTGCGCACCCGGGCGACGAAGGTCGAAGGCGGCTGGCGCATCACGGGCCAGAAGATCTGGACCAGCCGCGCCCAGATCGCCGCGCACGCCATCCTGCTCGCCCGCACCGGCGGCGGCGAGCGCCATCGCGGGATCACGTTCTTCCTGCTGCCCATGGACAGCGACGGCGTCACCGTCCGCCCGCTGGCCCACCTGCTCGGTGAGGCCGAGTTCAACGAGGTCTTCCTGGACGAGGTGTTCGTCCCCGACTCCGCGGTCGTCGGCGAGGTCGACGGCGGGTGGAAGGTCGCGATGGGCACCCTCGGCTTCGAGCGCGTGGCGATCGCGACCGGCCGGGTGAACACCACCAAGGCCATCGGCGACATCATCGAGGACATCCGCGGGCGCGAGGACGTGACGGGACGGCCCCTCGGCGCCGATCCGCTGGTGCGCCAGCAGGTCGCCGATCTGTGGTCGCGGGCGCTGATCCATCGCACGATCAGCCAGCGCGTGGTCACCGGCGCCGCCGCCGACGGCCCGCCCGGGCCGGTCACCTCCATCGGCAAGCTGTATTTCTGCCCGCTGGTCGAGGACCTGGCGGACTTCCGGCTGTCGCTCGAGCCGCTGGGCGGCCAGTTCGGGCTCGACGACGAGCTGAGCGAGACCCGGGCCTGGCTCCGGCTGGCCAATCAGGCCCGCGGCACCGCCATCGCGGGCGGGTCGACCTTCATCCAGCGCAACATCGTGGCCGAGCGCATCCTCGGCCTGCCCAGGAGCTGACGACATGACCACCGAGCACCCCTACGTCTGGCGCCCGACCGCGGACTACCTCGAAAACAGCAATGTCGCCCGGCTGATGCGAGCCTTCGGCGTGACGACCGCGGACGAGCTGCGCGCCCGGTCGGTGGCCGACATCGCCACTTTCTGGCGGGCCGTGGTCGACGACCTCGGCCTGCCGTTCCACTCCCCGTATTCGGCCGTGGTGGACACCAGCCGGGGCATCGCGTACCCGGACTGGTTCGTCGGCGGCGGGCTGAACGTCGCGGACGCGTGCCTCGGGCGCTGGGCGCGGGAGAACCCGGACACCCCCGCCGTGGTGCACGAGGCCGAGGACGGCACCGTGCGCCGGCTGACCTTCGCCGAGCTGGACGAACAGGTCGCCGCGGTGCGCGCGGGCCTGCGGGCGCGGGGGATCGGGCGGGGGGACGCGGTCGCGCTCTACCTGCCGATGACTCCGGAGGCAGTGGTGGCGACGTACGCGATCGCGAGCATCGGAGCGGTGGCAGTCCCGTTGTTCAGCGGGTTCGCGACCACCGCGATCGCGTCGCGGCTGCAGGACGCCGAGGTGCGCGCGGTGATCACGGCCGACGCGACGGTGCGCCGCGGCCGGACCGTCCGGATGCTGCCGCAGCTGGTCGCCGCACTGGAATCGTGCCCGCGGGTGGAGCACGTGATCGTGGTGCCGAACGTGGCCGGCGACCTCGAGCTGTCCGGCGGCCAGGTCGCCTGGTCGGAACTGCTGGCCAGTGCGCCCGACCGCCGGGTGGAGCCGACGTCCACTTCGGACGTATTGCTGCTGGCCTACACCTCCGGGACCACAGGACGTCCGAAAGGGGCGGTGCACACACACGCCGGCTTTCTCGCGAAGGTCGCGATGGAAGTCGCCTACGCCTTCGACATCAAGCCAGGACGCACTTTCTGCTGGATCACCGACATGGGCTGGATCATGGGCCCACTGTCCATTCTGGGCACCCACGCCTGCGGCGGCACACTGCTGCTGTACGAGGGCTCGCCGGACGTTCCGGACGCGCAGCGGTTGTGGCGGCTGGCCGAAGCGCACGGCGTGAGCATGCTCGGCGTGTCACCGACGCTGATCCGGGCACTGCGCGCGACGGGCGAGCTGCCCGGGGCGGATCTCTCGTCCGTGCGCGTCCTCGGTTCGACGGGCGAGCCGTGGGATCCGGAGTCCTACGAATGGCTCGCGCGGGACGTCTTCGGCGCCCGCGTGCCGATCATCAACTTCTCCGGCGGGACCGAAGTCGGGGGCTCGTTCCTGTGCCCGTACCCGGTCGAGGAGATCACCAGCTGCTCGCTCGGGGGACCGGCGCTGGGCATGGACGTCGACGTGGTCGACGACGACGCCCGGCCGTTGCGCGGGCGGGTGGGCGAACTCGTGTGCCGGCAGCCGTGGCCCGCCATGACCCGCGGCATCTGGCGCGACGACCGGCAGTACCGGGAAGCCTATTGGTCGACCTTCGAGGGGCTGTGGCGGCACGGGGACTACGCGCTGGTCGACGAGCGGGGCGACTGGTTCATCCTCGGCCGGTCCGACGACGTGATGAACGTGGCGGGCAAACGGGTCGCGCCGGCGGAGATCGAGTCCGTCGTCGGCCAGGACCCCGCCGTGGCGGAGTCCGCGGTGGTCGGCGTGCCGGATCCGGCCAAGGGCGAGGCCGTGTGGGTCTTCTGGGTCGGCAAGCCGGGGGCGGACACCGACGACGAGGACGTCGCGCGAAGGCTTCGCGCCCGGGTCGCGGAAGAAGTCGGCAAACCCTTCGCGCCCAGCCGGATCGTGCGGGTGGCACAGCTGCCGAAGACCCGCTCGGCGAAGATCATGCGCCGGGCGATCCGCGCGGCCGTGCTGGACCAGGACCCCGGGGACCTCTCCGGCGCCGAGAACCCGCAGGCGATCGCGGAGATCGCCGGCCGGCTCAAGGAGCAGCGATGAAAGCGCCCGGGTCAGCCTTCCTGGACGTCGACATCGGTGCGCTCCTCGACCTTGAGCACCGCCTCGGCGTAGGTGTGCACGTGCCGGGTCATCCGGCGCACGGCGGCGTTGGGGTCCTGGGCGCGGATGGCCGCGGTGACCGAGCGGTGCGCGCGGACCGTGGTCGCCCGGACCTCCGCGTCCACGAACTGCGTGTTCCGGGTGGACGCGTAGATGGCCCGCGACAAGGCCAGCATGAATCCCGTCAGCAGCTCGTTGTGGCTGGCCGTCGCGACGCCCACGTGCCAGTCGATGTTGGCCTGCAGGAAGGCGTCCAGGTCTCCCGCGGCGACGAGGTCGTCGTTCGCGACCTCGAGGCGGTCCAGGTCCTCCTCGGTGCGGGCGCTCGCGGCCAGGCGGGCGCACGCGGGTTCGATCGCCTCGCGCGTCTCGAGCAGCGCCGGGATGCGGATCTTGCGCCCGCGGATCATGAGGTTGACCGACTGGGCGACCGACTCTTCCCCCGGGTGCTCGACGAAGGCGCCCCCGGCGCGGCCGGTCTTGACCCGCACCAGGCCCTGCACCTCCAGGATGCGGAGTGCTTCCCGGACGGTGGTGCGGCTCATCCCCGTCTGGGTGACCAGCTCGCGTTCGGGCGGCAGGGCGGTGCCTTCGGCGAACTCGCCGCGCAGGATCCGTTCACGCAGGTCGTTCGCGAGTACGTCCGAGGCCTTGGGCACCTGCATCGGTGACAACCGCACAGGATTCCGGATCGTCCCGTTCGTCGTATTCGCTGGCTCTGCCATCTCACGTCCTGTTCCGCAAATTTGGTCGTACCTAAAGTACCAGTGATCCCGCCCCGGTCACCGGAGCCGCCGGGACGAGAAAGAGGATTGTTCATGGAGTGGAAACTCTCCGACGAGCAGATCGCCTATCAGGAGACGCTGCGCGGTTGGTTGTCCGACACGGCTTCGTCCGCCACCGTGCGCGCCTGGCTCGACGAAGGCGACGAGCAGACCTTCGAAGCGCAGCTCGTGCGTGGCGGCTGGGCCGGGGTGGGGATTCCCGAGAAGTCCGGCGGCCAGGGCGGGGGCCTCGTGGAGCTGGCGCTCACCGCGGAGGAGCTGGCTCGCGCGGCGGTCCCGTCGTCGGCGTGGCTGGCCACCGTGCTCGCGGCGCCCGCGTTGGCGCACCGGCCGGGGGCGGTCGAAGCGGCGCTCGCCGGGAAGCCGGTCACGCTGCTGGTGCCCGCGGACGAAATACCGGACGCGGCGCCGGGGCTGGTGATGGATTCCGACGGGCGGCTCAGCGGGAGCGTGTCACGCGTGCTCGCCGGGTCGCGAGTGGACTCGTTCGTGGCCGTGGTGCGGGAAGGCGGTCATCGGGCCTTGCGGCTGGTGCGCGCCGGGGACGCCGGGAAGTCCGCGCGACGCCTGCTCGACCGCAGCCGCTCGGTGGCCGACATCCGCCTCGAATCGGTTCCGTCGGAGCCGCTGCGGGTGGACGGGGAGGCATTCCTGCGTGACTGCGCCGCCCGGGCCGCGGTGCTGGTCGCGGCCGATGCGCTGGGCGCGACGGAGCGGATGCTCGCCCTCGCGGTCGACTACAGCAAGCAGCGCCGTCAGTTCGGGGTGCCGATCGGGTCGTTCCAGGCGGTCAAGCACGCGGCGGCGACCATCCTGGTCGGGGCCGAGGCCGGGCGCTCCGTGCTCTACTACGCGGCGGCGACGGTCGACGCCGGCGAACTCGACTGCGGGCTGCACGCCGCCGCGGCCAAGGCACAGGTCACCGCGGAAAGCGCTCGCGCGGCGGACACCGCGCTGACGATGCACGGTGCGATCGGCTACACCTGGGAGCACGACCTCCACCTGTTTTCCAAGCGCGCCAAGCTCGACGAGTACCTGTTCGGCACTCCGGCGCGGTGGAACGAGCGGATCGCGGACGGTCTTCGGCTGGTGTGACGCACCGGACTGACTCGATCTGTCTTTTGGTCAGTCCTTTTGTTAGAATCAGGCCGCAGCCTGCCGACCGGATGAGGGGACACCGTGGATTTCGAGCTCACCGAAGACCAGCTCACGATTCGCCGAGCGGTCGCGGAGCTGGCGGCCAAGTTCGACGACCAGTACTGGATGGAGAAGGACGCGGCGCACGAGTTCCCGCACGAGTTCTACCGGGCCTTCGCCGACGGCGGCTGGCTCGGCATCACCACCCCCGAGGAGTACGGCGGGCACGGCTTCGGGATCACCGAGGCCTCGTTGCTGCTCGAAGAGATCGCCGCCTCCGGGGCCGGGATGAACGGGGCCAGCTCGCTGCACCTGTCGATCTTCGGCATGCACCCGGTGATCGTGCACGGCTCCGAGGAGATGAAGCGCGAGTGCCTGCCGCGCATCGTCAACGGCGACCTGCACGTGTGCTTCGGGGTCACCGAGCCGGGCGCCGGGCTCGACACGACCCGGATCACCACCTTCGCCCGCCGCGACGGCTCCGACTACGTGGTCAACGGCCGCAAGGTGTGGATCTCCAAGGCGATGGAGTCGGAGAAGGTCCTGCTGCTCACCCGCACCGCCAAATTCGGGGACTCCCCGAAGAAGACCGACGGGCTCACGCTGTTCCTGACCGACCTCGACCGCGACCACGTCGACATCCGGCCGATCAAGAAGATGGGCCGCAACGCGGTCACCTCGAACGAGCTCTTCATCGACGACCTGCGGGTCCCGGCGGAGCACCGCGTCGGCGAGGAGGGCAAGGGGTTCAAGTACATTTTGGACGGTCTCAACCCGGAGCGGATGCTCGTGGCCGCGGAGGCGCTCGGCATCGGCCGCGCCGCACTGCGCCGCGGCGTCCGGTACGCCAACGAGCGGGAGGTGTTCGGCCGGCCGATCGGCATGAACCAGGGCCTCCAGTTCCCGCTGGCCGACTCGCTGGCGCGGCTCGACGCGGCCGAGCTCGTGCTGCGCAAGGCAACCTGGTTGTACGACAACGGGAAGAAGTGCGCCCGAGAGGCCAACACCGCGAAGTACCTCTGCGCGGACGCCGGCTTCGAGGCCGCCGACCGCGCGCTGCAGACCCACGGCGGCATGGGGTACTCCGAGGAGTACCACGTGTCCCGGTACTTCCGGGAAGCCCGCCTGACCAAGATCGCGCCGCTGAGCCAGGAAATGGTGCTCAACTTCCTCGGTGAGCACGTGCTCGGACTGCCCAGGAGCTACTGATGTTCTCACTGTCCGGCCGATCCGCCCTCGTCACCGGCGCGGGCAACGGCATCGGTGCCGCCGTCGCCAAGGCCTACGCCGCGGCCGGGGCCGCCGTGCTCGTCTCGGACCTCGACAAGGACGCGGCCGCGGCGGTCGCGGCCGAGATCACCGCGGCCGGCGGGCGAGCCGATTCGGCGGCACTGGACGTCCGCGAAGCCGGGCAGGCCGCCGACGTCGCCGAGCAGGCCGCGCGCCTGGGCGGCGGGACGCTGAACATCCTGGTGAACAACGCGGGAGCCATCGCGCCGGCGATGTTCCCGAAGATGACGGCGGAGCAGTTCCAGTTCGTGCTCGGCGTGCACGTCGGCGGGACCTTCACGGTCAGCCAGGCCGCGCTGCCGCACCTCGCGCAGGACGGCACCGGCCGCGTCATCAACGTCACCTCCGCCGCCGGGCTCGTCGGCACGATCGGGCAGGCGAACTACGGCGCCGCCAAGGCCGCCGTCGTCGGCCTCACCAAGTCCCTCGCCCGCGAGCTGGCCCGCCAGCACATCACGGTGAACGCCCTCGCCCCGCTCGCGGCCACCGCGATGACGGAGAACATCCGCAGCAACGAAAAGCTGGCCAAGCTGACGCTCGACCGCATTCCGCTGCGGCGCTGGGCGGAACCCGAGGAGATCGCCGGGGCGTTCGTCTTCTTCGCCTCGGACGCGGCCGGATACATCACCGGGCAGGTCCTGCCCGTCGACGGAGGGACGGTCATCTGATGCCCGGCTTCGCCAGCCCCTTGACGCGCCACGGCCGTGAGGCGCTCATCGTCGACGCGCTGCGCACGCCGATGGGCAGGGCCCACCCGGACAAGGGGTGGTTCCGCGACACTCACCCCAACGTGCTGCTCGGTGCCGTCTACACCGCGCTGCTGGACTCGGCCGCGGTCGCCCCGGAGGTGATCGAAGACCTGGTGATCGGCTGCACCGCGCCGTTCGGGGAGCAGTCGCGCAACGTGGCGCGCAATGCCTGGCTGCAGGCCGGTTATCCGCCGGAGGTGCCCGCGACGGTGCTCGACCGGCGGTGCGGCTCGGCCCAGACCGCGGTCGAGATGGCCGCCGCGCTGGTCGCGTCCGGCACCCACGAAGTGGTCATCGCCGGCGGAGTCGAGCACATGCAGCACGTGCCGATGAACGCCCCGGCGAAGATTTCCGAGCTGTACGGCGATCCGTGGCCCGCCGAGTTGCGCGCGCGGTACGACTTCGTGCCACAGGGCGAAAGCGCCGAGCTGATCGCGGACCGGTGGGGGATCACCCGCGCCGAGATGGACGAGTTCGCGGTGCGTTCGCACGCGCTGGCCACCGCGGCGGTGGCGGCCGGCCGGTTCCGCCGGGAGCTGGTCCCGATGGAGCTGGACGGCGAGCAGCGGGTCAGCGACCAGGCCATCCGCCCAGGCACTTCGATGGCGGGACTGGCGGCGCTCAAACCGGCGTTCCGGTCCGAGGACGGACGGATCACCGCCGGCAGCTCGTCACCGCTCAGCGACGGCGCGGCCGGGGTGCTGCTCTCCTCCCGCGAGGCGGCCGAGCGGCACGGCTGGACGCCGCGGGCGCGGGTGCTCGACCAGACCACGGTCGGCGTCGACCCGGTCATCATGCTCACCGGCCCCATTCCCGCGACCCGGAAGCTGCTGGAGCGCAACGGTTTGACGATCGACGACCTCGATCTGATCGAGATCAACGAAGCGTTCAGCTCGGTCGTGCTCGCCTGGGAGCGCGAACTCAAGCCGGACATGGCGAAGGTGAACGTCAACGGCGGCGCGATCGCCCTCGGCCACCCGGTCGGCGCGTCGGGAGCGCGGCTGTTCGGCACCCTGCTGTCCGAAATGGAGCGTCGGGACGCGGAGCTCGGGCTGGTCACCATGTGCTGTGGCGGTGGCCTGGGGACGGCCACGCTCGTTCAGCGGGTCCGCTGATGATCGACCTGCGGCCCTTCGTCTCCGCCGGCGACGGCGTCTGGTGGGGCCAGGGCGGCGCGGAACCCGAACCGCTGGTCAACGCCCTGCTCGACCAGGTCGGGGAGATCGGCGAGGTCCGCGCCTTCTGCGGCCTGACGTGGAATCCGCGGCTGGCTGGTGACCTGCCCGACGAGCTGACCGTGCTGTCCTACGGCGGGCTGGGCGAGCTGCGCCGGCTGAGCCGGCACGGCCGGCTCGACGTGGTGCCGTGCCACTACTCGGCGCTGCCCCGCATGTTCGCGCGGGGCCAGCTGCCCGCCGACGTCGGGCTGGTGCAGGTTTCCCGGCCGGACGGCAACGGCGAGGTGTCGCTCGGCATCGGCGTCGAGTACGCCGCGGACGCCATCCCGCACAGCCGCGTGCTCGTGGCGGAGATGAACCACCGGATGCCGCCCACCGCCGGCAGCGCCCGGCTGCCGCTGGAGCGGTTCGCCGCCGTGGTCGAAACGGACCGTCCGCTCGCCGAAGCGTCCACCCGCCCCGCCGACGCGGTGGACCAGGCGATCGCCGACAACGTCGCCGGGCTGATCGAGGACGGCGACACCCTGCAGATGGGGGTCGGGCCGCTGCCGAACGCGGTGCTCGACTCGCTGTCCGGTCACCGCGAACTCGGCTTCCACAGCGGCATGATCACCGACGGCGTGCTGACGCTGGTCGAGAAGGGCGTGCTGACCGGGGCGCGGAAGGAAATCGACCGGGGGATCGTCGTCACCGGCGCCGCCTTGGGCACGGCGGAGTTCTACGCGCGGCTCGGCGAGTTCCCGGTCGAGTTCCGCCCGGCCAGCTACACGCATTCGCCGGCGGTGCTGTCCCGGTTGCGTTCGCTGGTCTCGATCAACTCGGCGATCGAGGTCGACCTGCTGGGCCAGGTCGGCGCGGAGATCCGCCGGGGCGTGCACATCGGCGCCGTGGGCGGCCAGGTCGACTTCAGCCGGGCCGCCTCGCTGACCGGCGCCCGTTCGATCATCGCGCTGCGCTCCGAATCCGCCGGTGAATCGACGATCTCGCCGGCCCTGCGCGGCGGGATCGTCACCACCGCGCGGGTCGACGTCGACGCCGTGGTCACCGAGCACGGCGTCGCGCTCCTGACCGGGTGCACCGTCGCCGAGCGAGCCCGGCGGCTCATCCGGGTCGCCGCGCCGCGGCACCGGAGCACCCTGGAAAACAGCCTTGCCGACCGGGAGTTGTCATGACCCTGCCCAACGCGGCGGAAGCCGAAAGCCGCACGGTGAAGATCCGGGAAGTCGGTCCACGCGACGGCTTCCAGAACGAGCCCGAAACCATTCCCACGGCCGAGAAGATCCGGCTGATCAACGCGCTCGGCCGCGCCGGCCTCAACCGCATCGAGGTCGCCAGCTTCGTCCGGCCCGACGTCATCCCCCAGCTCTCGGACGGGGTGGCGGTCCTCGACGGCATCGACCTGCCCGAGGACGTCGACCGCCTGGTCCTCGTCCCGAACAGCCGCGGCCTCGACAACGCGCTGGCCCAGCGTGAGCTCTTCGAGGAGGTGGCGCTGTTCGTGAGCGCGTCGGAGACGCACAACCGGCGCAACATCAACCGGCCGGTGGCCGAGACGATGGCCGACGTCAAGAAGATGGGCGAGCGCATCGTCGCCGAGGACCTCGGTTTCTGCGCGGTGATCGCCACGTCGTTCGGCTGCCCGTTCGAGGGCAAGGTCCCGCTCGACCGGGTGCTCGACCTCGCCGAGCAGTTCGCCGAAGCCGGCG
The DNA here is from genome assembly GCF_900110575.1 of Amycolatopsis saalfeldensis. Classification (GTDB taxonomy): domain Bacteria; phylum Actinomycetota; class Actinomycetes; order Mycobacteriales; family Pseudonocardiaceae; genus Amycolatopsis; species Amycolatopsis saalfeldensis. The sequence goes on along the minus strand of NZ_FOEF01000012.1, from coordinate 152,320 downwards.
CGACGGAGCTGGGGTTCGGTGACACCACCGGGATGTGCAACCCGGCGTACGCGTCGCGGTTCTTCGCGGCCGCGCTCGAGCGCCTGCCGGGAATCGAGGTCACCGCCCACTTCCACAACACCCGCGGCCAGGGATTGGCGAACGCGTACGCGGCGTTCGAGGCGGGGTGCCGCAGTTTCGAGTCGAGCTTCGGCGAACTGGGCGGGTGCCCGGTGCCCGCCGGCTCGACGGGCAACATCGCCACCGAGGACCTCGTGAGCATGTTCCATGAAATGGGCGTGGACACCGGGACCGACCTGCCCGCCCTCATCGAGGCGGCCCGGGCGGCGCAAACCGTGCTGGGGCGCAAACTCACCAGCCATTCGATCGTCGCCGGCCCGGTCGTCTGGGCCGCCCCCGATACCGACACCGGAGCGTAAGTCATATGAGCAACCGAGTCGCCCTCGTCACCGGCAGTGCCCAGGGGATCGGCAAGGGCATCGCCACCACGCTGGGAGCACAGGGGTTCCGGGTCGTCGTCGCCGACCTCAACGAGGAGGCGGCGGAGCAGGCCGCGAAGGAGATCACCGCGGCCGGCGGCACCGCTTTCGCCGTGCGGATCGACGTCACCAGCACCGCATCGGTGGAAGCCGCGGTGGCGGCCGTCGAGCAGGAGTTCGGGCCCATCGAGGTGGTGGTGAACAACGCCGGCTGGGACGACTTCATGCCCTTCGTCAAGACCGACGAGGCGTTCTGGGACAAGATCCTCGACATCAACTTCAAGGGCGCGCTGCGGGTCATCAGGACCGTCGTGCCGGGGATGGTCGAGCGTGGTTTCGGGCGCGTGGTCAACATCGGCTCGGACGCGGGCCGGGTCGGTTCTTCCCTGGAAGCCGTGTATTCCGGCGCCAAGGGCGGCATCATCGCCTTCACCAAGACGCTCGCCCGCGAGGTCGCGACGAAGGGCGTCACGGCGAACACGGTCTGCCCCGGCCCCACCGACACCCCGGCGCTGCGGAAGTTCGCCGAGGGCGCCGGCGACGCCGAGAAGGTGCTCGGCGGGATGACCCGCGCGGTCCCGATGAAACGCCTCGGGACGCCGGAAGACATCGGCCCGGCCGTCGCCTTCTTCGCTTCCGACGGCGCCGGGTTCGTCACGGGCCAGACGCTGTCGGTCAGCGGCGGGCTCACGATGTCCTGATGGGGGACACCGGCCTCGCCTGGCAGGAATCCGGCGACTACACCGACATCCGTTACGCGACCACGTCCGACGGCATCGCCAAGATCACGATCGACCGCCCGGAAGTGCACAACGCGTTCCGGCCGCAGACCCTGATCGAGATCTCGCAGGCGCTCACGGTGGCCCGCGAGGACGAGTCGGTCGGCGTTGTCGTGCTGACCGGCGCGGGCGACCGGGCGTTCTGCTCGGGCGGTGACCAGCGGGTGCGGGGCGACAGCGGCTACCAGGCCGACGCCCACAGCACCGGCCGGTTCCACGTCACCGACCTGCACGTCCAGATGCGGCGGTGCCCCAAGCCGATCATCGCCATGGTCGCCGGGTACGCGATCGGCGGCGGTCACGTGCTGCACCTGGTCTGCGACCTGACGATCGCCGCCGACAACGCGGTTTTCGGGCAGGTCGGGCCCCGGGTGGGCTCGTTCGACGGCGGGTTCGGGGCGAGCCTGCTGACCAGCCTCGTCGGGCCGAAGAAGGCCAAGGAGGTCTGGTTCCTGTGCCGGCGCTACGACGCGGCCAAGGCCGAGGCGATGGGCCTGGTCAACACCGTCGTGCCGCTGGCCGGCCTCGAGGCGGAAACCGTGCGCTGGTGCCGGGAGATGCTCGAACTCTCCCCGTTCGCGCTGCGGCTGATGAAGGCGAGCTTCCACGCGGCCGAGGACGGCTACGCCGGGATCCAGCAGCTGGCCCACGACGCCAACCTGCTGTTCTACGGATCGGCCGAAGCCCGAGAGGGACGCGAGGCGTTCAAGGAGAAACGGGCCCCCGACTTCAGCCGGTTTCCCCGGCGGGCTTGACCACCGGTATCCGAACCATGAACCAAGCGAGGCGCGATGAGTGAACCCGAACCGGCCGAAGCCGTCACCTGGCGCAGTGCGTCGCCGGGCATCACCGTCGTCACGGTGGACCGCCCGCCGGCCAACGCGCTCGGGCTGCCGATCCTCGACGGGCTGCACTCGGCCTTCGACGCCGCGGAGAAGGCCGGCGACGTCAAGGTGATGGTCGTCGAGTCGGCGCTGCCCGGGTTCTTCGCCGCGGGCGCGGACATCAAGCACCTGTCCACCATCGACGCCGGGACGTTCCTCGCGTACGGGAACCGCATGCGGTCGGTCAACGACCGGCTGGCCGCGGCGCCGTGGATCTCGATCGCGGCGGTCGACGGGGCCGCGCTCGGCGGCGGTCTCGAGCTCGCCATGGCGTGCACGCTGCGGGTGTGCGGCCCCCGGGCGAAGTTCGGCCTGCCCGAGGTCAAGCTCGGCCTGATCCCGGGAGCCGGTGGGACACAACGGCTTCCGCGGCTGGTCGGCCGGGGGAGGGCGCTGGACCTCATGCTGACCGCCCGTCAGGTGCGCGCGGACGAGGCGCTCGCGATCGGACTGGCCGACCGGCGCACCGAAGGTGACGTGCTGGAGGCCGCGCTGGCGCTGGCGGCCGAGATCGTCCCGTCTTCGCTGCCGGCGCAGCTGGCCGTGGTGCGCACGGTGGATGCCGCGTTCGAGCTGCCCCTGGCCGACGGCATGGCTTACGAGGCCGCGCAGGAGCAGGCGCTGTTCACCGACGGCGAGGCGGCCGAGGGCATCACCGCCTTCATCGAGAAGCGACCGCCGGACTTTGCCTGACCCGTGGTCCGGGTGTGAACCGCAGCGGAAGGAGCCGGTCGTGAAGATTCCGGACGAGGACTACGAAACACTGCGGCTCAGCGAGCCGAGCCCCGATATCGCACTCGTGGAGCTGAACCGCCCCAGCCGGTACAACGCGATGACCGGCACCATGTTCGACGAGCTGGAGCGGGCGTTCACCGCGCTCGACGACGAGGACCACTGCCGGGCGGTGGTGCTGACCGGCGTGGGCAAGGCGTTCTGCGCCGGCTACGACCTCGCCGACGCGGAAGACCTCCCCGGACTCGGCGCGCTCGCCATGCTGGACCGGCAGGAACAGGCGGCGCGAGCCCTCGTCACGGTGCGTTCCGTGCGGGTCCCGGTGATCGCCGCGGTCAACGGGGCGGCGGCGGGCGGCGGTCTGTCCCTCGCGCTGGCGGCCGACATCCGGCTCGCCGCCACCGAAGCGAAGTTCAACGCCGCGTTCGTCCGGATCGGACTGTCCGCGGGGGACCTCGGTGCCTCCTGGCTGCTGACGCGGCTGATCGGTCCCGCTCAGGCGAGCGATATCTGTTTCACCGGGCGCATGGTGCTCGCCGAAGAGGCCGCGCGGATCGGCTTGGTCAACCGCGTGGTCGCGCCTGACGCGCTCGTGCCCGAGGCGCTGGCGCTCGCCGAGACGATCGCCGCCAACTCCCCCGGCGGCGTGCAGCTGTCGAAGCGTGCGTTGCAGGCCAACATGGAGATCTCGTCGTACGCCGCCGCACTCGAGCTGGAGAACCGCGGCCAAGCGCTGCTGACGCGCAGCTCCGACATGCCGGAGGCGCTGGCCGCGTTCAGGGAGAAGCGCAAGCCCCTGTTCACCGGCTGCTGACTCGCCACGACACGACAGCGAGGTCGTCATGGACTTTCCCGAACTCGAGACCCTGGCCTTCGAAGTGCTCGAGGGCGAGGTCGGCGTGCTCCGGCTGAACCGGCCGGAGCGGATGAACTCGCAGACGGTGCGGATGTTCCACGAGTACGCCCTGGCGGCCCGGGCCCTGCGGGACAGCGGGCTCCGCGCGCTGATCCTGACCTCGGCCGGGGAAAGGGCGTTCTGCGCCGGGTTCGACCTGGCCGAGATCGACGTGATCACCCGCATGGGAGTGCGGGAGTTCCTGAAGTTCCAGGAGACCGCGACGGGCGGGATCGCGGCCCTGCGGCACCTGCCGTTCCCGGTGATCGCCGCGGTGCACGGACCGGCGACGGGTGGCGGCATGGCGCTGGCGCTCGCCGCCGACATCCGGCTGGTCGCTCCGTCGGCGAAGTTCAGCGCGGCCTTCGTGAAGGTCGGCCTTTCGGTCGGCGAGCTGGGCACCTCGTACACGCTGAGCCGGCTCGTCGGCCCGGGGCGCGCGGCGGAAATCGGCTACACCGGGCGGCTGGTGGCGGCGGAGGAGGCGGTGGCGATCGGCTTGGCGAACCGGATGGTGCCCGGCGAGCAGCTGTTCGGCGAAGCCGTCGCGATGGCGGCGCAGATCGCGGCGAACTCCCCGGGCGGGGTGCGGATGTCCAAGCGGGCCATCCAGCGCAACCAGGAGATCACGTCCTATGCCGCCGCACTCGAGCTGGAGAACCGCGGCCAGGCGCTGCTGACGCGGACCGAAGACATGCCAGAAGCGTTGTCGGCCTTCACCGAGAAGCGCCGGCCGCGCTTCACGGGGCGGTGAGCGGTGGCCTGGGAGTGGACACCGGCGGCGCGCCGGGAACTGGCGGAATTCCTCGAGTCCCGCGGGCTCACCCGCGGCCCGGTCACGACCCGCCGGATCGGCGACGGGCACTCGAACCTGACCTACCTGGTGTCGGACGGCGAACGTCAGGTCGTGCTCCGGCGCCCGCCACCGCCTCCGGTGCCGCCGGGCGCGCACGACATGGTGCGCGAGGCGCGGCTGATCGGAGCGCTGGCCGAGACCGAGGTTCCCGTGCCGCGCCTGCTGGCCACCTCGGACGCGGGGCAGCTGCTCGACGTGCCCTGTTACGTCATGAGTTTCGCGACGGGCCCGGTGGTCACCATCCGCACGCCGCCGCCACTCGACCGGCCCGGGACCCGCCGGGCGATCGGTCACGCACTGGTGGACACCCTCGCCGCGCTGCACACGGTGGACTGGCGCGCGGCCGGGCTCGCCGACCTGGGGCGGCCCACCGGGTTCAACGAGCGGCACCTGCGGCGGATCACCGCCCTGGTCGCGGACGAGGACGGTGCTTTGCCCGCGCCGTTCGCACCGGTGCACTCCTGGCTGACGGCGAACACCCCCGCCGAATCCGGCGCGGCCCTCATCCACAACGACTACCGGATCGGCAACGTCGTACTGTCCACAAAGGATCCCGGCCGCCTCGAAGCGGTCCTGGACTGGGAGCTGGCCACCCTCGGCGATCCGTTGCTCGACCTCGGCTACTTCCTGGCCTCGGTCCCGCGCCCGGGCGCCCCGCTCACCCCCACCGAGGAGTTCGGGACCGCCCTGCTCGAACCCGGTTATCCCGGCCGGGAGGAACTGGCGCGGCGCTACGCCGCCCGGACCGGCGCGAACCTCGCCACGCTCGGCTGGTACCGCGTTTTCGCGCTGTGGAAACTGGCCGTGCTCTACGACTACGGGCGGCGGCGGGCGGCCCGCAGCGGCGGCGACCCCTACTACCAGGAGGAATCGCTGGTGCGGTCGTTTCTCCGGGAGGCCCATGACGTCGCCGGTTTCGAGGGAGCCCATGAGCACTGAATTCGAGGACGCCCTCGTGCGGCGGCCGGACGCGGGACACCAGGACCGGTTCTTCGACCGGTTCATGCTCAATATGCACCCCGCCGACGCGACAGCGCCGTCGGTCATCACCGGCCTCGGCCACTATCCGGCGAGGAACGTCGTGGACGGCTTCGTCGTGGTCACCACCGGTGCGGAGCAACGCAATCTCAGGTTCTCCACCGAGCTTTCCGCCACCACCGGCAACGGCGCCGGGCCGCTGTCGTTCGAGGTCATCGAGCCGAACCGCTGCTGGCGGCTCCGGGTGGCGGACAACCCGGCCGGCGTCGCGTTCGACGTGGTCTGGACGGCGCGGACCCCGTACTGGCTGCGCGAGGTGGAACTCGGCAACAACGCCGGACCGCCGACGAAGTTCGAGCACCTCGTCCAATCCGGACGCTACCGCGGCACGCTCACGCTCGACGGCGCCACCCAGCGGGTCGACGGGTGGTACGGGCAGCGGGACCGTTCTCGTGGGGTGCGGAACATGGGCGGCGGGCAGGGCCTGCACCTGTGGTGCCAGGCGCAGTTCCCCGATCGGTCGGTCGGCTTCCTGCTGGTGGAGGACCGGGCGGGGGAGCGGCTGATGGCGGAAGGGGCCGTTCTGCACGAGGACGGCACCGTGGACGACGTCGTCGAGGTGGGCCATCGGCTCAGGTTCTCGGACCTGGACCTGATCGACGGCACGGTGGCGGTGACGACTGCCGCCGGGCGCGTCTACCACCTCGTGGCCGACGCGTCGGCCGGCGGCGGGTTCATGGCCGGGGCGGGTTACGGCGGCGGGCATGGTCAACGGCGCGGGCGCGGGTACCTGGACCACGAGGTCTACCGGCTCGACGGGCCGGTGAACCCGCGGACCCTGGACACCTCCCTGACCGACCGGCTGTGCGCTTTCCGGTGGGGCACCACGCGAGGGACCGGGATTCTCGAGTTCGCGCTCACCCGCAGCGGGTCGTACCGCTACCGGTCCACTTTGGACTAGCGGCCCGGCGGCTCAGACCGACCGCTGCTTCTTGCCGGCTTCGGTGGCGGCCGTGCTGCTCCGCCTGATCTCGGCCCAGTCGCCGTCCGACAGCCCGGTGAGCCCGGCGAACGTGCCCGGGCCCGCCAGCATCTGGCCGCCGTCCATGGCGATCGTCTGGCCGGTGAGGTAGTCACAGGCGTCCGAGAGCAGGAACATGGTCAGGTTGGCCAGTTCCTCGACCGTGCCGGCGCGGCCGGCCGGGATCTGGTCGGCCTGCGTCGCGCCGACGGCGCTGCGGTCCGTGGGATTGAGCATCGCCCAGGCGTACTCGGTCGGAATCGGGCCGGGCGCGACCGCGTTGAGGCGGATGCCGTACCGCGCCCACTCGACGGCGAGCGACATGGTCATGGCGTGCACGGCGGCCTTCGCCATGGCCGAGGGCATCACGAACGCCGAGCCGGTCCAGACCCAGGTGGTCAGGGTGGACACCACGCTGCCGGGCACGCCGTCGGCGATCCAGCGTTTGCCCGCCGCCAGGGTGGTGTGGAACGAACCGTTCATCACGGTGCCGGTCACCGCTTCGAACGCACGCGGGCTCAAATCCTTGCTCTGGGCGATGAAGTTGGCGGCGGCGTTGTTCACCACCCCGCTCAGCGGCCCGTGCCCGGCCCAGATCGCCGCCATCGCCGCGTCGACGGCTTCGTGCTGCCGCACGTCCACCGCCTGGACGTGCACGCTGCCGGGACGCGACGCCCCGGCCTGCTCGGCGGCCTCTTCCAGCACGGCTCGCCGGCGCCCCCAGAGATGGACGTCCGCGCCGTGGGCCACGAGCTGCCCGGCGAGGGCGCGGCCGAGGCCGGTCCCGCCGCCGGTGATGAGGAACCGCTTACCCGCCAGGAGATCGGGCCGGTACGGAGAACGGGCGGTGGAGTCGGACATGGCGGTGGCTCACTTTCCCGGGGCCTCGGCGTGGTCGGGTGACGGGACCGGCGTGTCAGGAGAGCAGCCGTTTGGCGATGATCTCCCGCTGGATTTCGTTGGTGCCGCCGTAGATCGGCGGCGCCAGCGCCCGGCGGACCTGGAACTCCATGCCGTACTCGCGGGCGTAGCCGTAGCCGCCCATCAGCTGCATGGCTTCCAATGCCGTGTTCTTCGCGATCTCGGTGCACCGCAGCTTGGCCATCGCGCTCTCCTGGGCCAGCTGGTCCTCCTGCCCGGCGTCGATGCGCGCGGCGACGTCGTAGAGGAAGGACCGCGCGAACGCGATGTCGGTCGCCAGGTCCGCGATCCGGTGCCGCAGCGCCTGGAAGGTGGCGATCTTCCGGCCGAACGCCTCCCGCTCCCGGACGAAGGCGATCGCGTCGTCCAGCGAGCGCTGGGCGCTGCCCACGCTCATCGCCGCGATGATCAGCCGCTCGACCCCCAGCCCGCGCATGAGCTGCTTCCAGCCCTCGCCCGCCGTGCCCACCACGGCGGACGCGGGCACCCGGACGTCGGTGAAGAAGACGTCGTTGCAGGTCCGGGCTTCCATCGTCCGCACCTCCCGCATTTCGACGCCGGGGGTGGCGCGGGGCACCATCAGCAGGGTCAGCCCCTGGTGCTTGCCTCCGGTGGCGTCCTCCCGCCCGAGCACCAGCAGGTGTTCGGAGATGTGCGCCGCGGAGATCCAGGTCTTCTGGCCGTTGAGGACGTAATCCCCGCCGTCGCGGACCGCTTTGACCCGGACCCCGCCCAGGTCCGACCCGGCCTCCGGCTCGCTCAGGGCGATCGCCTCGAGCCGGCCGGCGACGAGGTTGCCGACGACGGTCTTCTTCTGCTTGTCGTTGCCCCACTTGAGATACGTCTGGGCCGCGGTGAGGCTGCTGGAGTACGCGGTGATGGGGGCGAGCCCGCGTGAGGTCTCCTCGAGGAAAACGCATTCGTCGGCGAATCCGGCGCCGCCACCGCCGAGTTCTTCGGGCAGGGACACGCCGAGCCAGCCGTGCGCGGCGAGTTTCGCCAGGATCCGCGGGCTGTTGGCCAGCGTGCCGTTCTCGGTGAGGGCGTCGCGCTGGGCCTGCGTCCCGCATTCGCGCGCGCAGAAATCCCGGATGACCCGGGCGAATTCGGCCTGCTCGGCGGTCAGTCGCATCGCCTCGCGCCCGTCAGTTCCCGCGGTAGGCGGAGAAGTCGGGCCGGCGCTTCTCGTTGAACGCCGTGATCCCCTCCTTCGCCTCGTCCGTCTCGCCGAAGAGCTTGAGGGTGGTGTAGGCCATGTTGCCGATGCTGACCATGTGCTCGGTGTCGGTGTTGAAGGACTGCTTGAGCACCTTCAACGCGGTGGGCGAGTACTGCAGGATCTGGTCGGCCCACGCCCGCACTTCGGCGTGGAGCCGGTCCGCGGGCACGACCTTGTTGACCAGTCCCCAGTCCAGTGCCTCTTCGGCCGACAGCCGGCGCAGCATGAACCAGATCTCGCGAGCGCGCTTCTCGCCGACCACGCGGGCCAGGTAGCCGGAGCCGAGGCCGGCGTCGAAGGAGCCGACCCGGGGCCCGTTCTGGCCGAAGGTCGCGGTGTCGGCGGCGATCGTCAGGTCCGCGAGCACGTGCAGCACGTGGCCGCCGCCGATGGCGATGCCGTTCACCGCCGCGATCACCGGCTTGGGCACATCCCGCATCACCCGGTGCAGCGACTCGACCTCGAACAGCCCGCTCTGCGAGGGGCCGTAGTCGCCGGTCTCCATCCGCTGCTTCTGGTCGCCGCCGGAGCAGAACGCCTTTTCCCCCGCGCCGGTCAGGCAGATGGCGCCGACCTCGTCGCTGGTCCAGGCCCGCTTGAACGCCAGGATCAGCTCGTCGACGGTCTGCGCGCGGAACGCGTTGTAGCGCTCCGGCCGGTTGATGGTGATCCAGGCAAGACCGCGCTCGACCTCGTACTCGATGTCGGTGAAGTTGTCCATCTACCTGCCTTCCGCTCCGGTGCCGACGCAGGCGCGCTCTTTCGGCCTGACCATTTGTGACTGTAGACGTGATAACGATCGTTTACAAGTCGGCTGGATCGTGGCGTGTGGCCTGGTGTCGTGGCATCGACGACGCCCGAGGGTGTGGATTACCCTGCGTTTGCGTGAAAGGTTAGACCTTTAGCGGACGCGTCGACGTCCTGGACGATGGAGGAGCCTGTGCTCGAACTGACAGTGGCGGAACTCGCCGAGGCCAGGGATCTGGACCTGGGTGCCTCGGCCTGGCGCCGGGTGGCGCAGGCCCGGGTCGACACGTTCGCCGACGCGACCGACGACCACCAGTGGATCCACGTCGACGCCGAGCGCGCGGCCGGCGGCCCGTTCGGGGGCACCATCGCCCACGGTTATCTCACGCTTTCGCTCGTGCCGGCCATGTTCAAGGAGATCCTGGTGGTCAAGGACCACGCGCGCGGGCTCAACTACGGCCTGGACCAGGTGCGGTTCACCTCGCCGGTCCCGGTGGGGAGCGAGATCCGGCTGGCCGGGGTGATCTCGTCGGCGGCCAGGCGGGACGACGGCGGTGTGCGGTACCGCGTCGCCCTGCGGATCGAGATCAAGGGCCGGGAGCGGCCGGCGATGGTCGGTGAGGCGATTTTCGTGACCTACGCGCGGTGATCGCCGCGTCAGCCGAGGCTGTGGTGGTGCACGGCGGCCACGATGCACGGCTTGCCCGCCCGGTTGCGGCCCGTGACGCGGGTGAGGGCGAGGCTCCGGCCGTGGCTCACGACCTCGGCCTGGAACTCGGCGACGTCCCGGTGCGGCAGCGGCCGCAGATAGCTGACGGTGATCGATGCCGGGTTCAGGGCCGTGGTGAGCGTGGACAGCGCCGCGCCAGCCACGAGCCCGGCGGCCCACAGGGTGACTCCGCCGTGCAGGGTGCCGTGGAGGTTCACCAGCTCGTCCGCGACGTCGAAGCGAAGCCGGGCATGGCCTTCGGCCGCGCCGACCGCCTGGCGAAGCCCGGTGAGGACGCCGGCGGTGGCCCGGCCGTGGTCCACGTCGCTGCTCACGTCGGGCCCGGGTCCGCGGCCGACGAACTTCCCCCATTGGCGGCTCCGGGCGATGAGCTGACCGTCTTCGCCGAAGACGGAGCCTTCGGCCAGCCCGGTCGCCGGGCCCGTGTGCACTGTCCGCCCGCGGGCCGACAACCACGTTCCGTTCCCCGGCAGGGGCCGGAGGAAGTCGATCGAGATCTGGGTGCTCACCGACCAGCGTTCCCCGGGGGCCTGCGAGATCAGCGCGTAGCCGAGGATGTTGTCCGCGAGCACCCCGATCGAACCGGCGCCGCCCGGCCCGTCCGACCACGGCCCCAGGAGCATGCGCGCCCGGACTTCGCCGTCGCTGCAGGTGAAATCGTCGACGGCGAACAGCGCTTCGGGCCCACCGGGCAGGAAAGCCGGCTGCCGGGGCGAGGTGGTGGTGTCCAAGAAGGTCTCCCGGTGCTGGAAATCGTTGGGGGGTCGGGGCGGTCAGCTCGTCACGTCGAGCTCGGCGAACCGCCGGCGCACGATCGGGGTCCACTGCGCGCGGAACGCCTCGATCCGCCGGGCGACCCGCCGTCCCACCCAGTCCGGCAGGAGCGCTTCCGGCAGCTGTGGATCGACCCGCGGGAACTCCTGCCACTCGCTCATCAGCCGGATGTGCGTGAAGAGGGTCTCGTCCGGCCCGTCCGGGCGCACGTCGTTCATCGCCGCCCAGGCCTGCTCGTACCGGGTGCGCAGGTCGTCGAGGTCCCAGCCGCGTTCGACGATCTCCTCGGCGGGGATCCCGATGGCGCTGACGTTGCCGGTGAAGGCGAAGGTGTACTGCCCGAGTTCGAGCTGCTCCAGCAGCTGCCGCACCTCCGCCGCCCGCTCGACGTGCGGGGTCAGCCACAGCCCGGGCACCGGGTTCCCGAAGCCGGCCCAGGTCAGGCCCGCGTAGAGCGGGCGCCGGGCCCGGCGCAGGGACTGGGGGATCGTCGTCCACAGCGCCAGCCAGGTCCCGTCCCAGCTGCTGAACGGGTCACTGAGCGAGTAGACGCGGCTGGAGCCGGTTTCGAAGATGTTGATCAGCTTCGGGGTCAGGGTCCAGCACACCTCGCGGCCCTGGCGCTCCGGCTGGAGCCACCCGGACGCCGAGGCCCGGGCGATCGCCTGGCGGGCGGTCTGCTCTTCGATGCCGAGCCCCTTGAGGATGTACACCAGCGCCGAGGTCCACACCGGCTGCCCGGTGGGCCACACCAGCTCACCGAGGATCGTGATGAGCAAGGACCGCGCGCTCCCATGGGCCAGCGGCGCCTCCGCGCCTCCGTGCGACAGCGTGTCAAGTGCCTCTGGCGTCGGCATGAGGCCTCCTCGTCTCCCTGTCGCACAGCTTCCCGGTCCGGTTAGATTCTACACGGCAGGTAACTGAGTGCGGCAGGGTGTAGACCCAGAGGCTGTGTTGCGGGTACCATCGCCTCCACCCTCTGTGCGATTCCGCGATTCCTCCGATGCGCGCCGCGTCTTTTCCGCGAGCGAGAGGAATCTGCCGTGCCTTATGTGATCGCCGATGCCTGCATCGATGTGATGGACCGGTCCTGTATGGACGAATGCCCCGTCGACTGCATTTACGAGGGAAAACGCAAGCTCTACATCAATCCCGCCGAATGCATCGACTGCGGGGCGTGCGAGCCGGCCTGCCCGGTGACCGCGATCTCCCTGGATACGAAGGTGCCCGGCGGCAAAGCCGAGTTCGTCGGGGACAACGCGAGGTTCTTCGAGGAGCCGTTGCCGGGCCGCGAGGAGGCCATCGGCGCACCCGGGGGAGCGGGGGTCACCGGTGCCATCGGGGTGGACACCGAGCTGGTCGCCGGCTTCGGGGACGCCGGATGAACCACGAGGTCGACCTCCTGATCGTCGGGGCCGGGCCGGCCGGCCTGTTCGCCGCCTACTACGCCGGTTTCCGCGGGCTTTCCGTGGCGGTGCTGGATTCGCTGCCCGAGCCGGGCGGCCAGATCAACGCGATGTACCCGGAAAAGCGGATCTCCGACATCGCGGGCTTCCCCGCGATCCGCGGCCGGGAGCTGGTCGACCGGCTGCTGGAGCAGGCCGCCCCGTTCCGGCCCCGGTACCTGCTGGGGCATCGGGCCGAGACGCTCGAACCCGGGTTCGCGGTCACCACCCACCGTGGCGCGCGGGTCGCGGCGAAGGCGGTGATCATCACCGGCGGGATCGGCACGTTCACCCCGCGCCCGCTGCCCGCGGCGCAGCGGTTCGAGGGGGCCGGGCTGGCCTATTTCGTGCGCAGGCTGGAGGACTACGCGGGGACGGACGTGGTGATCGTCGGCGGCGGCGACTCGGCGTTCGACTGGGCGGAAGCGTTGCACCCGCTGGCGAAGTCGGTCACGGTGGTCCACCGTCGCGACACCTTCCGGGCGCATCCGGCCACGGTCGCCGCGGTGCGGGCGAGCCCGGTCGAGATCACCACCGGTGCCCAGGTGTCGAAGGTGCTGGGGGGCGAGGCGATCGAGCGCGTGGAGATCACGCGTGGCGACCAGGCGTGGACCCGGTCCTGCCAGCGGATCATCGCGGCGCTGGGGTTCACCGCGAACCTCGGGCCGTTGCTGGACTGGGGCATCGACATCCGGAACCGGAGGCACATCCCGGTCGACTCGTCGATGGCCACCAACGTCCCCGGCGTCTTCGCCGCGGGCGACATCAACGACTACCCGGGAAAGGCGCGGCTGATCGCCGTCGGGTTCGGCGAGGCCGCGACCGCGGTGAACAACGCCGCGCATTTCGTCGATCCCGAACAGCCGGTTTTCCCTGGTCATTCCACGGATGCCCCGGCCGGCTGAGCGCGAACGGCCGGTGGGCCGGCGCGTTTTCCCGGGGGTACGCGGATTGCGGAAAGCACGTATATCTACGTGTTGTTGCCCCGGTCACAGCGCCATAGCTTGAGTTATCGAGCGGCGTCATCCGGCGGAATCGCGGTGCACGAGGGCCACAGCAAAGGAGCTGAACATGGTTATGACGTATGACAGCTTGTTCGTCGGCGGGGGCTGGGTGGCACCCGCGTCCGACCGCCGGATCGAGGTCGTCAACGCGACGACCGAGGAATCGCTCGGCAGCGTTCCGGAAGCCGGCGAGGCGGACGTCGACCGGGCGGTCGCCGCAGCCCGGCAGGCGTTCGACGATTCCCCGTGGGCCACCGCGTCCCCCGTCGAGCGGGGGGACGTGCTCAACCGGTTCGCGGACGCGCTGGAAAAGCGCGGTGAGCAGCTGACCCGGGCGGTCAGCCTCCAGAACGGCATGCCGCTGAGCCTGAGCGAGCAGTTCGAAGGCGGCTACGCGGTGGCGCTGCTGCGGTATTACGCCGCGCTGGCCACCTCGACCGAGTTCGAAGAGCGGCGCCCGTCACCACTCGGTTTCGACACCCTGATCCGGCGCAGCCCGGTCGGCGTGGTCGGCGCGATCGTGCCGTGGAACTACCCGGTTGTCCTCGCCGTCACGAAGATCGCCCCGGCGCTGGCCGCGGGCTGCACCGTCGTGATCAAGCCGTCGCCGGGCACGGTGCTCGACAGCTTCCTGCTGGCCGAGGCGGCCGAGGAGGCCGGTGTGCCCCCGGGCGTGCTGAACTGGGTGCCCGGCGGCCGGGAGCTCGGCGCGTACCTGGTTTCGCACCCCGGCGTCGACAAGATCGCCTTCACCGGCTCCACCGCGGCGGGGCGGCTGATCGGGGAACGCTGCGGCGCGATGCTGCGGCCGGTTTCGCTGGAGCTGGGCGGAAAATCGGCGGCGGTCATCCTCGACGACGCCGATCTGAACAAGGTGACCGAGGGCCTGTTCTTCGCCTCGCTGGCCAACAACGGCCAGACCTGCATGGCCTGCACCCGCATCCTCGCGCCGCGCAGCCGCTACGACGAGGTGGTCGAATCGCTGGCCGGCTGGCTCGGCGGCCTGCAGGTCGGCGACCCGCTGGAGCCGTCGACGCAGGTCGGCCCGCTGGCTTCGGCCGAGCATCGCGAGCGGGTCGAGGGATTCATCGCCAAGGGACGCGCCGAAGGCGCACGGCTGGTACTCGGCGGCGGCCGTCCCGCCGGGCTCGAGCGGGGCTGGTTCGTCCAGCCGACCCTGTTCGCCGACGTGGACAACGCGTCCACGATCGCGCGGCAGGAGATCTTCGGCCCGGTGCTGTCGGTCATCGCCTACGACGGCGACGAGGACGCGGTGCGCATCGCCAACGACTCCGAGTACGGCCTCGGCGGCAGCGTCTGGTCGGCCGACTCCGAGCGGGCCACGTCGGTCGCCCGCAGCGTGCAGACCGGCACCGTCGGCGTGAACGGGTACGTGATCGACCTCAACGCGCCCTTCGGCGGGGTCAAGGCCAGTGGCATCGGGCGCGAGTTCGGCCCGGAAGCCCTGGCCGGCTACCTCCAGCTCAAGTCGATCTACCTGCCTGCCTGAAGGAGATTTCCCATGCGTGTCAAGGCCGCAGTCGTGCGTGAAGCCGGCCAGCCGTTCCGGATCGAAGAGCTGGAGCTCGACGAGCCCCGGGCCGGCGAGGTCCTGGTCAAGATCCACTCCACCGGTGTCTGCCACACCGACATCGGGGTCCGCAACCAGTGGCTGCCGGTGCCGTTGCCGCTGGTGCTGGGCCACGAGGGCGCCGGGGTGGTCGAGGCGGTCGGCCCGGGCGTCACCAAGGTGGTGCCGGGCGACAAGGTCCTGATGACCTTCGCCTCCTGCCACCGCTGCCGGATGTGCCTGCAGGGCGATCCGGCCTACTGCGAGCAGTTCGTCGTCGGCAACGTCGCGGGCTCCCGTCCGGACGGCACCAACGCGCTGCACGGCGAGGGCGAGGTGCACGGCTTCTTCTTCAGCCAGTCCTCGTTCGCGACGCACTCGATCGCCGTGGAGAACAACGTCGTCAAGCTGGGCCCGGACGCCGACCTGTCGATCGTGGGCCCGCTGGGCTGCGGCATCCAGACCGGTGCGGGCACGGTGCTCAACCGGCTTCGCCCCGAGACCGGGTCCAGCCTCGCCGTGTTCGGCGCGGGCGCCGTCGGCATCGCCGCGGTCATGGCCGCCCGCGCGGCCGGGTGCACGAAGGTGATCGCCGTGGACCTGGTGCCGGACCGGCTGGCGCTCGCCGAGGAGCTGGGCGCCACCCACAGCGTCGACGCGTCCGCGAAGGACCCGGTCGAGGAGATCCAGCGGATCACCGGACGGGGGGCCGACTTCACGGTCGACACCACCGCCGTCACCGCCGTGGTCCGCCAGGCGGTCAGCGCCCTGGCGCCCAAGGGCACGTGCGCGGTGCTCGGCTTCGGCCAGGCCGGCACCGAGGTCCGGGTCGACATGCTGGAACTGCTCATGACCGGCCGCACCATCACCGGGGTGACCGAGGGCGACGCCCGGCCCGACGAGTTCATCCCGCGGCTGCTGGAACTGCACGCCCAGGGGCGGTTCCCGTTCGACAAGCTGATCACGAGCTACGACTTCGCCGACATCAACGCGGCCTGCGCGGATTCCGAGGCGGGCAAGGCGGTCAAGCCGGTCCTGCGGCTGGTCTGAGCCGGTCGGTTTCGCCCACGCGGCAAAGGAAAGGAAACATCGTGACTGCCGACGACGGTGTCCTCACGAAGCTGGTCGAGCACTTCAGCCTGCACGACCGCGATTGCCAGAAGCACCAGGACGAGATCTTCACCAGGATGCGCACCGAGGCCCCGGTCTCGCACAGCGTCGAGCACGGCGGGTTCTACGCGGTCTCGCGCTACCGCGACGTTTACGAGGCGGCGCACAAGCCGGAGCTGTTCTCCTCGTTCCCGGTCACCATCCCGCCGTTCGGCAATCCGACGCCGATGATCCCGATCGAGTCCGACCCGCCGATGCACCGCAAGTACCGGACCCTGGTGGGCGCCCGGTTCAGCCCCAAATCGGTGGAGGCGCTCGAGCCGCACATGCGGGAGATGGTCCGCACGGTCATCGACGGCCTGGTCGGCAAGAAGGACGCCGACCTGGCGAAGGAAGTGGCGATCCCCCTCCCGTTGCGCGGCATTCTCGAGCTGTACCTGGGAGTGCCCGAAAAGGACTGGGAGAAGCTCAAGGACGAGTTCCTGTACATGCTCCAGCCCGATCCCGAGTCGACCGACGAGGAGAACCTGGAACGGTCGATGGCGGCGGGCCTCAACTGCACCATGTACTTCGCCGAGATGCTCGATCACTTGCGCACCAACGGTTACGGCGACGACCTGATCAGCCACCTCGACCAGGCCGAGCTGGACGGGGAACGCCTCACCGACGACGAGATCTACGGCTTCTGCCTGGTGCTGGTGCCCGCCGGCTTCGACACGACCGCCAGCGTGCTGAGCCGGCTGCTGCTGATGTTCGCCGAGCAGCCCGAGGTGCGCGACCGGCTGGAGCGGATCGTCGACGACCCGGAGAAGCTGGACCTGGCCGTCGAGGAGCTGATCCGGTTCATGCCGCCCCAGCCCGGCGTGGCGCGGAACGTGACCGAGCCGTGCGAGTTCGCCGGGCAGCAGCTGGACGAGGGCGACCGGCTCCTGCTGCTGTGGCCCTCGGCCAACCGGGACCCGGAGGAGTTCCCCGACCCGGACGAGCTGGTCTTCGACCGCCAGCCCAACCGCCACCTCGGGTTCGGCTCCGGCATCCACCGGTGCCTCGGCTCGCACCTGGCGCGGCTGGAGCTGAAGACCCTGCTGAAGGAGTTCCTGCACCGCGTCCCGCGCTACCGGGTCGCACCCGGCAAGGAAGCCGTCTGGCACACCGGCAACACCTGGGGCGTGAAAACGGTGCCGGTGGTGTTCGACGAATGGCCGGAACCGTGATCAGGATCGTGATCGACGCGGACCGGTGCCAGGGCCACGCGCGGTGCGCGGTCCGTGCGCCGGAGCTGTTCGACGTCGACGACGACCAGGGCAAGTCCTTCGCACTGACGGAAAACGTTCCACCCGAGCTGAGCGACGCGGCGGCCGACGCGGTCGAGACGTGCCCGGAGCGGGCGATCTCCCTTCACGAAGAATGACGTTTGGAGCAAAGGAGCTCTCGTGGGTGTCTTCAAGGACGAGGACGAGGTCTACCGGTACCTGGGCAAGATCTTCCAGGTGAGCCTGGCGGACCCCGAGCTGGGGCCGAAGCTGCGCAAGGTCGGCTCGGTGCTCAAGCTCAACCAGACGGACCCGGAATCGACCATCGTGATCGACTTCGGCGAAGGCGTGGTGCAGCTGGGGCGCGAAGGCGGCACCCCGGTGACGCGCCCGATCGACGCCGAGCTGGAGATGCTGGCCGACACCGCGCACCGGTTCTGGCTCGGCAAGGTCAACGTCGCGCTGGCGATGGCCCGGGGCCAGATCAAGACCAAGGGCAAGGTTTCCGCGGTGATGAAGGTGGTCCCGATCACCAAGCCCTTGTTCGGCACGTACGAGGACATCCTGCGCGAAGCCGGGCGGGCCGATCTGGTCGACGCGGTGAACTGACGTGACCGACGTGATCACGGCCGGGGAAAGCGGTGCCGCGCCGCCGCGTCGCCGGGTCCGGGGAACGGAACGCGTCATCGGCGTGGTGCCCGGGCCGGTGCGCACGGTGGTGCTGGAGGTGGGCCGGATCTGCCAGCTGCTGGGGCAGGTCCTCGTCAGCGCCATCCGGCATCCGCGGGGCTACTGGAAAGACACGCTCGACGAGATGTATGCGTTGCTGCGCCTGTGCTTCTGGCCGGCGACCATCTCGATGGCGGGGTTCGGCTTCCTGATCACGGTGATGGGCGTCGGCCTGCTCGGCCTGCTCGGCGCGGCGAACCGGATGGGCGCGTTCTGGGTGATGGCCGACATCCGCGAGATCGCCGCGTTCATGGTCGGCATGGTCGTGGCCGGGGTGATCGGCACGTCGATCACGTCGGACCTCGGCGCGCGGCGGGCCCGCGAGGAGCTGGACGCGCTCAAGGTGCTCGGCATGGACGTGCTGCGGATGCTGGTGATCCCGCGGGTGATCGCGACGGCGGTGATGTGCGCCCTGCTCAACTGCCTCACGTCGTTCGTCGGCGTGCTGCTCGGCTTGGTGGCGGTGAGCGCGCTCGCCGACACCACGTCGGGCGCGTACATCGACAGCATGTCGCACAACCTGTACGCCGCCGATGTGTGGGGAGCCGAGCTGAAGACGCTCCTGACCGGGTTGTTCATCGGCGTGATCTGCAGCTACAAGGGGCTCAACGCCGGCGGTGGCCCGGAAGGCGTCGGCCGGGCGGTCAACCAGGCGGTGGTCATCTGCTTCGCGATGGTGTGGGTGTTCAACTTCTTCTTCAACGCCATCGCGCAGGGGCTCAACCCGAACCTGCTGATGCTGCGGTGAAGGGCGGGGCGATGATGACAACAACCGAGCAGACCGCGAAACTCCCGGACCTGCGGACCCCGGTCCCGCCCCGGTCGAACGTCCTGCGCGGAGCCGCCGAAACCGTCGGCGACATCGCCTGGTTCAGCTTCCGGGTCCTGGCGGAGATGCCGCTGGCACTGGGGCTCTACTTCTCCGAAGTGCTGCGGCAGGCGGCCATCCTGATCCGCTCCAGCGGCATCATCATCTGGTTCATGATGTTCGCGATCGGCGCGGAAACCGGTCTGCAGGGCCATTACATCCTCGACCAGGTCGGCGCGTCCGGCTACGTGGGCGTGTTCACCTCGATCGGCGACCTGAAGGCCGACTCGACGTCCATGTGGGGCTGGGTGCTGGCGGCCAAGGTCGGCTGCGGCTACGTGGCCGAGATCGGCTCGATGCGGATCAGCGACGAGATCGACGCGCTCGAGGTGATGGGCATCCACTCCCGCGCCTACCTCGCCGGCACCCGGCTGTGGGCGATGTGGCTGGCGGCCCCGTTCATCTTCATCGCGGGGGAGGGCTGCCAGTACCTCGGTTCCTGGGCGGTGGTCCAGCCGATGCTGGAGACGACCTCCCCCGGCGGCTACTCGAACATCTTCTGGTCCTTCCAGACACCCGTGGACCTGTTGTACGCGCTGATCTGGGCGGTGCTGCTGTCCACCCTGGTGGTCCTCGTCGGCTGCTTCTACGGCTACACCGCTTCCGGCGGCCCCGTGGGCGTCGGCCGCAACACCGCGAAATCGATGATGGTCAACATGATCATCGTGTCCGGCGCGGCGGCGATCCTCTATCAGCTGTTCTTCGGCACGAGTATCCAGACCCCCATAGCCAACTAGACCGCCCGCGGTGGCGTTGAGGAGTTCCGATGGATCCGCAGAGTCGCGGTGGCCAGGGCACGGCGGCGGTCGCCACCGTCCGGGAGCTGCACAAGTCGTTCGGCTCGTTCCAGGTCATGCGAGGGCTCACGCTGGAGTTCAAGCCACGGGCCGTCACCACGATCCTCGGCCCGTCCGGCACCGGGAAAAGCGTGCTCCTCAAGCACATGGTGGGCCTGCTCGAGCCGGATTCGGGCACCGTGGAGATCTTCGGCCAGGACATCTGGAAAGTGCGCGAGCGCGAACGGGCCGAGCTGCGCAAGCGGTTCGGCGTGCTGTTCCAGGACGGGGCGCTGTTCGGTTCGATGAACGTCTACGACAACGTCGCCTTCCCGCTGCGCAAGCACACCGACCTGCCCGAGACCGAAATCCGCGAGATCGTGATGGAGCGGCTCAAGGAGGTCGGCCTGGAAGCCGCGGAAAAGAAGGCACCGAACGAGATCTCCGGCGGTATGAAGAAGCGCGCCGGATTCGCCAGGGCCCTGGTGCTCAACCCGGAGATCGTGCTGTTCGACGAGCCGGACTCCGGCCTCGACCCGGTGCGCACCAGCCTGCTCAACGACGTGATCCTCAAGGTCCATGCCGACGATCAGGGCACCTATGTGGTGGTCACGCACGACATCCGCACGGCGCGCAAGGTCAGTGACTACGTCGGCCTGATCTGGCAGGGCCGGGTGGTCTACTACGGCGCGGCCGACGACGCGTTCGCCTCGGAAGACCCGTTCGTGCGGCAGTTCCTGGCCGGCGATTCGGTCGGTCCGCTGGGGATGGACTGACATGGGCCGAGCGAAGTGGCTGATCGGCGCGGCGGTGCTGGCCGTCGCCGCCGTCGGTGGTGGTTACCTGCTGGCCGCGCAGCACCACGGCTACGAGATCCAGCTCGTGATGCCGAACGCGGCCAACCTGCTGGACGGCTCACGGGTCGAGATCGGTGGCAGCGAAGTCGGCCAGGTCACCGGCCTGGGCACGCGCGACGGCAGCGCGCTGGTGACCGTCTCGGTCGACGACGCCCACGCGCCGCTGCACGCGGGCAGCACGGCCCAGGTGCAGTGGCGCGGGCTGCTCGGGGAGCGCGTCGTGTCGCTGACCCCCGGCCCGGCCGCCAACCCCACGATCCCGGCGGGGGCGATGCTGCCCGCGGGCGGGGAACAGGTCGAGCTCGACCAGGTGCTGGCCGCGCTGGACCCGCAGACCCGGACCCACCTGAACTCGGTGGTGCAGCAGCTCGACCAGAGCCTCAAAGCCTATCCGGACGACATCAAGGCGACGCTGAGCACGGCCGGTCCCGCCGTGGACGAGCTCGGCGCGGTGCTCAAGGCCGTCGGCCAGGACGGTCCCGCGATCCAGAACCTGATCACCGACCTGCGCAAGCTGATGGACCCGGTGGTCGCGCACCAGCAGCAGGTGCGCGAGGTCATCGGCAATCTCACCAGTGCGACCGACACGCTCGCGGCCGAGCAATCCCAGCTGCAGCAGTCACTCGGGGCCTTGCCCTCTACTTTGGACAGTGCGCAGCGGGCGGTGGACCGGGTGCCGGGCGCCGTGGACGCCGCGGTGCCGCTGCTGCAGGACGCGCAGCCGGCGACGAAACAGCTGACCTCCCTGGCGCGGAACCTCAGCCCCCTGCTGACCGACCTGCGCCCGGCCATCGCCGACCTGCGGCCGACGCTGCGGTCCGCGACCACTCTGCTCCAGGCAACGCCGGCGCTGCTCGACAGCGCCCACGGGGTGCTCCCGGGAGTCACCCAGGCGCTCACCCAGCTCAGCCCCGCCGTGGCCTTCCTGCGGCCGTACACGCCGGACCTGGCGGGCTGGCTGGCCAACTGGGGCGCGGCCTTCGCCAACTACGACGCGCAAGGCCACTACTTCCACGGCCTGGTGCAGGTCAGCACGAGCGTCCTGGACGACAACCCGGGAGTGAACGCGGGTTTGAAGGGCGGGCCGAGTTCCACCCCGGCCCCGGGCATGGCCTCCGGACAGCCGTGGGTCGACGCGAATGGGAGCGCACCGCGATGAAGACTGTGGTCAAACGGGGTCTCCGGATCGGCGCCGTCGTGCTGGTCGTGGCGGGAGCCGCGGCGGGGTACCTGGTGTCGCGGCCGGCCTCGGACAAGATCGAGCTGACGGCGATGTTCGCCGACGCGAGCCCGCTGATTCCCGGCAACCTCATCCGCATGGGCGGCATCCAGGTCGGCGAGATCGACTCGGTCGCCCTGCGCAATGGCCAGGCCGCCGTGCGCATGGAGCTGGACCCGGCCGTGCTGCCCCTGCACCAGGACGCGACCGCGAAGATCCGCCCGGTCACGCTGCTGGGCGAGCGCTACATCGATCTGGACCGGGGTTCGCCGCAGGCACCGGTGCTGACCCAGGGGGTCATCGCGGCGAACCACACGAGCCGGGCGGTGGACCTCGACGAGGTGCTCAACTCGGTCGACGACCCCACCGGCACCGCGCTGGCCGCACTGGTGACGACGCTCGGCGAAGGGACCGCGGGGCAGGGCCAGGACATCGACGCGGCGCTCAAGGCGCTCGCCCCGGCCATGCAGAACACCAACCAGCTCGCCGACGTGCTGAACCGGCAGAACGCGGTGCTCGGTCAGCTGGTCGACCGGGCCACCCCGGTCGCGCAGGCGCTGGCGGGCGGCAACGGCCGGAACCTCGACCAGGCCGTCGACGCCGGCAACCGGATGCTGACCGCGGTCGCGGCGCAGCGGCAGGCGATGCAGGACGCGCTCGGTCAACTGCCCGGCACCTTGCGCACAGCCCGGCAGGTGCTGTCGGAGACCGCGGGGGTGGCCGAACAGGGCATCCCGGCACTGGACTCCGTCCGCCCGGTGACGGACAACCTCAGTGCGATCACCACGGAGCTGAACACCTTCGCCGACAGCGCGGATCCGGCACTTTCCTCACTTCCCGCAGTGCTCGATCGCGCGAAGGCACTGCTCGACCAGGCCGCGCCGGTGGTGCGGGACCTGGGGCCCGGCGGGGCAGTGCTGCCCGGCGTGAGTGCCTCGGCCCACCGGCTGGTCGGAGACCTGACGCCCGCGCTCGGGACCGCGCTGGACTTCGTGAAGTACTGGGCGATGAGCACCAACGGCCGCGACGCGCTGGGCAACTACTTCCGCGCCTTTGTCGTCACCACGCCGAAATCGCTGCTGCAGATCCCCGGTGTGGGACTGGGCCCGGCGCCGTCGGCGGCTCCGGCCGCGCCGCCGGCGCAGCCCCGGCCGCAGCCCCAGCAGCCGCCGCCGTTGCTGAACCTGCCCGCCCCGGCCGGTCCGCCGGCCGGTGACCCGGGCAGCGCGACCGGCCTGACCGGGAACCAGGAGAGCTCGCTGCTCGACCAACTGCTCGGAGGCCTGTGATGCGCTCGGCCACCACCCGCTCGTTCGGCATCGGGCTCGTCGGTCTCGCGGTGCTCGCTGTGACCATCCTGTTCGGCATGACGGCCAGCTCCGGTGTTCCCGGAGCGCCGAAAACGTTGGTGCGAGCCGCTTTCCACAACGTCGGCGCCCCGCTCAAAGTCGGTGACGACGTCCGCGAGAACAGCTCCCGCATCGGCCGTGTGGCCGATCTGCACTACGACGGTCAGCAGGCCGTGGTGACCCTCGAACTCGACGGCGCGGTGCCCGTGTACGCCGACGCCAGGGCCGCGGTCTGGGATCAGTCGGCATTGGCGAAGAAGCTCGTGGAGCTGGATCGCGGGCACGCCGCCGCCGGGCCGTTGGGGGACCGGGTCATCCCGCCGGACCGCAACGTGGACTCGGCCGACCTGGACCAGGTGCTCGACGTGCTCGACGGCCCGACCCGTGACGCACTGACCGGCACGGTCCGGCAGGTCGGCGACGGCGCGGCGGGGCACAGCCAGGATCTGCACGACTTCCTGGAGCACGCGCCCGCCGAGCTGACCGGGCTCGGGACGACGGCGGGGGCGTTGACCGCGCCGGAAGCGGGCCTGCCCGCCTTGCTGCTGCGGGCCGACCAGCTGGCCGGCTCGTTCCAGGGCCACCAGCAGCAGCTGGCCGAACTGGTCAAGCAGGCCGGTGACACGGCGGGTGCGCTCGCCGTGGACAACGGCAAACCGTTGCAGGACACCGTCGGGAAGCTCCCGGCGACGCTGACCGACGCCAAGGCCGCGCTCGACTCGCTCAGCCGGCCACTGGCCGATCTTCACGGCACGCTGGCCGCGGTGCGGCCGGGCGCGCAGGCGTTGGGACAGGCGACTCCCGATCTGCGCGGGGTGTTGCGTGAGGCGCCGGCCCCGCTCGGCGCGGTGCCGGGAGTGGCGCAGAAGGCCGGGCCGGCGCTCGCGGACCTGACCGGGGTGCTGGCCGACGCCCGCCCGCTCGCCCCGGCGCTGTCCCGCGGGCTCGCGGACCTGGCTTCACCGGTGAACACCCTGGCGCAGTACAGCACTCAGGTCGTCGAGTTCTTCCGGCGCATCGAAAGCATGGTGTCCACAGAGGTCTCGCCCGGGGTGCACGGGGCGCGGGTGGGCGTCGCGGTGGAGGGGCTGTCCGCGGCCACCGGCGGGCTGCTGCCGGATCCGCTCCAGGGACAGGACGCCTACCCCGCTCCCGGTCAGGCGGACCGGGAGCACACCGAGTCGCCGGTGAACATCCTGCCGGGAGGGAACAACTGATGGCATCGAGGTTGCGCAAGCCCGTGGTGCTCGGGGCGGTCCTGCTGATCCTGGTCGTCGGCGCACTGTTCGCGGTGTACCAGAAGGAGCGGATCGGCACGCTGCTGTCCTCGGGCTACATCGTCCGCGCGGAGTTCGCCCGGGACTACCGGCTGGAGCCGGACAAGTCCGACGTGAAGGTCGCGGGGGTGGTGGTCGGCAAGGTCACCGGGGTCGGCCAGGACGCGCAGGGGCACTGCCTGGTGACGATGAAGGTGGACGACGGCACCGTGGGCAAGCTGGGCAGCCGGCCGTCGGCGATCATCCGGCCGACCACGCTGCTCGGCGGCAAGTACTACCTGGAACTCGTGTCCGGGGGCGCCCGGCAGGCCTACGACACCGCCCAGCCCATCCCCGTCGCGCGCACTTCCGTTCCGGTCGAGCTGGACCAGGTGCTGGCGACGCTGCCGGGCCGGGCCCGGGAATCCGTTCAGGACAGCACGCGGCTGACGGACGAGGCGCTGAAAGCCGGGGCCGGGGCCGCGGCGGGCGACCTGGTCCGGGACGCCCCGGGCGCGCTCGCCCCCGCGAACGACGTGCTGTCCGCGCTGCGGGGAACCCGTCCGCAGGAGGACCTCTACCAGCTCGTGCCGGACCTGGACTCGGCCGCCGCCACGATGACACGCAAGGAGGGACAGCTCTCGGGCGTGCTCGACTCGCTGCGAGACGTCAGCGCGACCCTCGCCGCACAACGCGCACCGCTCGCCGACACCGTGGGCCGGTTGCCCGCCACGCTCGGCTCGACCCGCACCGGGCTCGACGCGCTGAGCGGGAGCCTGGACCGGGTCACCGCGGTCGCGGGCAAGGCGGCGCCCGCGGTCAAGGAATTGTCACCGCTGCTGGCGAAGGCCGACCCGGTCGTCCGGCAGGCCCTGCCGCTGGTGCGGGACCTGCGGCCGCTGCTCGCCCAGGTCCGCCCGGTAGTGGACGAGCTGGTGCCCACCGCCGCGGGAGCGACGTCGACGCTGAACAACGTTCGCGGGCCGGTACTGGACCGGGTGAACGGGCCGATCGCGAAAACCGTGCTGTCGCCCTGGAACGGGACCGGGGCGTACGCCGGCGACGGCGGCAACGGCCACCTGTTCTACCAGGCGGTGGGCTACCTCGCGGCCCACACGGCGAACCTGTCCCAGTACGGCGACAAGAACGGGCGCATGCTCGGCCTTGCCCTCGGTGCGGGCGTCTCGAGCGTCGGCGGCAACGACCCCGGTACGGCGAAGCTGTTGCAAGCACTGGGTTTGCTGCCCGGTGGGGTGCAGCTGCTGCCGCCGCCCGACAGCTCCGGGGACACCTACCGCCCGCAGCCGGCGACCTCGCCCGGCCAAGGCCAGGTCCTGCCCGGCCTCCCGCCGATCCCCCTGCGATCGAACTAGGAGTTGTGCGGTGAAGAAGAAATTCTCGCTCCGCCGGACCTGGGAACGGGTCCGCACCGTGCCCGGGCTCGGGCGCAACGTGCTCACCGTGATCGTCTTGATCACGCTCGGGGTGATCAGCGCGTCCGTCATCCTCGGCAACCAGCGGTTCATCCTGCCCTGGTCCGACCGGTACGTGTTTTCCGCGGACTTCGCCCAGGCACCGGCCATCAATCCGGGCCAGCAGCCGAAGGTCCGCATCGCCGGGGTCGAGGTCGGGCAGATCACCGGCAGCGCGGTGACCGGCACCGGCACCGCCCGCCTGACCATGTCGCTGGAACCCGGGAACACCATCTACCGCAACGCGCACCTGGTCCTGCGGCCCACCAACCCGCTGAACGAGATGTACGTGGAGGTCGACCCCGGCGGGCCGCCGCAGCCCGCGCTGCCGGCGAACGGGGTCATCCCGGTCGGCCAGACCGAGCGGCCGGTCCAGCCGGACGAGGTGCTCGATCACCTCGACGACCGCAGCCGGGCCGCGCTGACGAACCTGTTGTCGGCCTCCGACGTCGCACTCGCCAACGCCCCGGCCACCCTGCCGGGCGGGCTTCGCGCCGCCGACGGCACGATGGTGGCCGTCAAACCGGTGCTGGACGCGCTGGCGGCGCGGCGGGACAACATCGCGAAACTGGTGACCGGGCTGAGCCGGATCAGCGGCGCGGTCGGGCACAACGACGCGCGGCTGGCCCAGTTGCTGGACTCCACCCAGTCCACGCTGTCGGTGCTCGCCCAGCACAACGCGGATGTCCAGGCGACGCTGGCGGAGCTGCCCGGGACCACGGACCAGCTGCGCCGCGCGATGGACGGCGTGAGCGGCCTGACGAGCCGGCTCAACCCGGTGCTCGACCACCTCGACCAGGCGTCGGCCCAGCTCCCGGCCACCCTGCGCAAACTGGGCGGCACCGTGGACAGCCTCGGCGCGACCGTGGCCGCGGCCAAGCCGGTCGTGGCCGCGGCCGGCCCCGTGGTCCGCGACGTCAGCCCGCTGGTCGGCGACGTGCACCGCTCGCTCGCGGACCTCGAACCGGTCACGCGGGACCTGATCCCCGACTCGGCCCTGCTGGTGTCCTACCTGGGCGACCTCCAGGCCTTCATCTACAACACCAACGGCGCGTTCAGTCTTTCGGATGCCAACGGCGGCTTCATCCGCGGCCACGTCGCGGTCCCGCTGCCCGACGCCGGCGTGCTTCCCGGCACCCACGGCGGCAACACCGGCGGGAGTCACCCATGATGCGGATCTTCACCGGAACGGCAGGCAAACTCGCCGTGCTGGGCACGTTTCTGGTCCTGTCCCTGGTGTATCTCGGATACCTGTTCGACCGGGCGGGCGTCACCGGCCCGTTCCAGGCGGCGGCCTACACGATGTCGTTCGACACCGCCGACGTCGACAACCTGATCCCGGTCGGCGACGTCGACATCGCCGGTGTCCGCGTGGGACGGGTCGAGGACGTGTCGAACCGGGACGGGAAAGCGACGGTCGTCGTCGGCCTGGACCCGGAGGCGGGGCCGTTGCACGAGGGCGTGACGGTGCGGGTCGGCGCGAAGTCGCTGGCCGGTGAGTCCTATGTGGACGTGTCAGACGGCAAGGGCGCGGAACTGCCCTCGGGCACGAAACTGGCGGCCTCGGCGGTGAAGCCCGCGGTGCAGTTGCGCGACGTGGTGAACTCCCTCGACCCCAAGACCCGGGACGCGCTGGGCAGCGTGCTGCGCACGGCCGGCGCGGCGACCGCGGGCACCAAGGACGACGTGTCGAGCGCGCTGACCGGGCTGGGAGCGCTCGGCCGCCAGGGCTACACCGCGATCGACGCCGTCGCGGCCCAGTCCAAGGACCTCACCGCGCTCGCCCAGCAGGCCAACGTCGTGCTCGATGCGCTGAACACCGGTGAGGGGCAGATCGGGGACCTCGTCCAGGAGGCGCAGAAGCTGACGACGGCCACCAGCGGCCAGAAGCAGAATCTGTCCGACACCGTGCGGAAGCTCCCGCCCCTGCTGGCGAGCACACAGACCGCCACCGGCCGCCTGCGTGACCTGTCATCCGCGCTGAGCCCGGTCGCGGCGGACCTCGACCAGGCGGCGCCCGCGCTGTCGACCGCCCTGCAACAGCTTCCCGCGACCACTCAGGATCTGCGCGGGCTCCTGCCGGACCTGACCGCCACACTGCACGAGGCACCGTCCACACTGGACAGGGTGCCGGCATTGGCCGGCGATGCTTCGGCGATGGTCCCCCAGCTGCGGACGACGATGAGCCACCTGAACCCGATGCTGGGCTACCTCGCCCCCTACGGGCCGGAGCTGGGCGCGTTCTTCTCCAACTTCGCGGCGATGCTCAACTACGTGGACGAGGCCGGCATCCACTTCTTCCGCCTCGAACCGGATCTGGGCAACGAGAGCATCGTCAAGGGCGTGCCCGTGCCGCTGCCGGCGATCCTGACCAACCGCAACCCGTATCCGGCGCCAGGGCACAGCCTGGCCCCCGACGGGCGCTCGTTCACCCGGCTCGAACCCGCTGGAGGCTGAGATGAGTGTGCCCGCGCAGGCGATCACCGATGCCGACTGGCTCGCCGACGTGTATCGCCGATGCCATCGGGACGTGTACCACTACATCCGCGCCTGGTCGGTCAGCCCGGCCACCGCCGAGGACTTCGTGAGCGAGACCTTCCTCCGGGCGGCGCGGCACGTGATCATGTTGAAACAGCGGCAGGAGAGCGTGGTGCCGTGGCTGTTCCGGGTGGCGAAGAACGTCATCCTCGACGACCGGAAGTCGGCCCGGTTCCGGCGCCTGGTGGTGCTGGACGAGGTGCCCGAGGCGCCGGCGGACTACGAGCCGTTCGAAGAGCGGCTGACCAGGAAGTGGATCGCCGCCGAGGTCGGCAAGTGCGTCGAACTGCTCAACCAGGCGCAGCGCCGGTGCCTCGACCTGCGGTTCCACGACGGCCGGTCGGTGGCCGAGACCGCGGCGCTGATGAACCGCTCCGAGATCGCGGTCCGGCAGCTGCAGCACCGGGCGCTGGTCCGGCTCGGCTCGTTGCTGCCCGCCGCGCTCGCACCCGGGTGATCCTGGACAGCATCGGGAACTGAGTGACAGGAATTGTTGACTATCCACGACGGCCACAGTTACGGTGACCGCCGTCACAACGAAGGAGTCGGTGCCATGGGCCGCAGGACGATCGGCGTCCGGGTGCTGGGCGCCGCCCTGGCGCTGGCCGCGCTCGCGGCCGCGGCCACCGGCCTGCTGAAGCTCCGGGTGGAGACGACGGTCGACTCCTTCCTGCCGGCCGGGGACTCCACCGTCACGGCGCTGGGGGACAACGCCCGGACCTTCGGCGGCGACCCGATCGTCGTCCTGCTGGAATCCCCGCAGCCGCAAGGACTTCTGCTCGGCGACGGCCGGTTGCCCGCGCTCATGCGGCTGGAAGGGGCGTTGGCCCGCCTGCCCGACGTCGCGACCGTCTACGGCCCGGCGACGATCATGAACCAGCTCGCCATCACCTCGCAGGACATGCTCGCGCGGCTGAGCGGGACGCGGGACGGGCTGCGGGCCAAGGCCGAGAGCGAGACGCAGGGGAAAGGCTCGTCCGCGAGCGCGGTCAAGGCCGCGGGCGACGCCGCGGTCGCGGACTTCGACCGGCGCTACGGGGCATTGCTCGTGCGCGGCCTGCCGGCCGGGCTGCCCACCACGAACAATCCGGACTTCGTGCGCAACGTGATCTATGACAGCTCCGGGAACCCACGCCCACGATGGCATTTCGTCGTGCCGTCGCCGACCGCGGTCTCGGTGCTGGTGCGGCCGCGCGAGGGCCTGGACGAGCCGGGCACCCGGCGCCTGGTCTCCGCGGTCCGCGACGCGGTCGGCCACGCCGGCCTGACGACCAGCCGGGTCACCGTCACCGGGGTCCCCGTGGTCACCTCGGCGGTGACCGACGAGGCGGTGGGCGAAATCCCGCTGATCGGCGCGCTGGCCGTCGTCGTGCTGCTCGGCCGGTTCCTGCTGGCCGGCCGGAAGGAGCGGCTGCTGCGCCGGCTGTGGCCGCTGGCGGCCGCGCTCATCGGGGGTGTGCTGACGCTGGCGGCGTTCGGCTGGACGGGCGTTCCGATGTCCTTCGGCGCCATCGTGCTCCTGCCGCTGCTGCTGGGCATCGGCAGCTCCTTCCCGCTGTACCTGGGCATGGTGGCGGACCGGCGCAAGGTGCTGGTGATGTCGGCCGCGAGCGCGGCGGCCTTCCTTTCGCTGGCGATCTCGCCGCTGCCGTTCGTCCGTGAGCTCGGTTTCGCGCTGAGCCTCGGCGTGCTGCTGACCGTCGGCGCGACGTTGCTGCTCGGCCGCCGGTTCGCGCCGTCGCCGCCGGAGCCCGGCGACCGGGTCCGCACGATCGGCGGGCGCCGGCGATGGGCGCTGATCGGCTGCCTGGTGGCGGTCGCCGCGGCCGGCTGGGTGGTGTTGCCCCGCTTGGACGTCCGGGCGAGTCCCGAGGATGTCGCGCGCGGGCTCTCGGCGCTGGACGAAGCGCGCTACGCCGAGCAGGTGCTCGGTTCCTCCGGCGAGGTCAGCGTCGTGCTGCGGGGCAGCGACGCACAGAGCCCGGCGGCGCTGAACTGGCTCAGCCAAGCCCAGGACGTCGTGATCGCCCGCTTCGGCGACCGGGTCCGCCCGATCATCACGGCGCCGGACCTGCTCGGCTTCCTCGGCGAAACGCCCACCGCGGGGGAGATCGCGGCCGGGCTGCAGCTGATGCCGCCGTACCTCACCTCGTCGGTGCTGTCACCGGACGGCACGCAGGCCTTGCTCACGTTCGGGCTGAAGCTGCAGGACCTCGGGCAGCAGACGCAGCTGCTCGACGACGTGCGCGCGTCCCTTCCGCCCCCGCCGGCGGGCGCGCACGCGGACGTGGTGGGCCTGCCGGTGGCCGCCGCCCGGGCCTACGACCTGGTGCGCTGGGACCGGTATCCGGCGAACCTCGCGGGTGTCGCCGCCGCGGGATTCGTGCTCCTGCTCGGTTTGCGCCGGCGGGCGGACGCGGTGCGCGCCATCCTCGCGGCGCTGCTCGCCACCGGCTGGACGATCGCCGGCCTGTGGGCGGCCGGCCAGTCACTCAGCCCGCTCACCGTGGCACTGGGCTCGCTGGCCACGGTCACCGCCGGTGAGTTCACGATCCTGCTGCTCGACGACACCCGCCCGAGACGGGCCGTGCGGTGGGCGTGCGCGACGTCGGTGCTCGGGTACCTGGTGCTCGCGCTGTCCCGGATCGGCCTGCTGCGCGAGTTCGGGCTCACCATGGCCGCGACCGTGGTGGTGTCCTACCTGGCCGCCCTCGCGTGTGTGTCGCTGGGACGACGGCCGGTGCCCGGCCCGCGGGCGGCGGCTCCTTCGAAAGCCGAATTGGTGGAGGTGTAGGGAGTGAAACTCCAGATCCCCGGATTCGTCCGGCGATGGACGGTGGTGCCCTCCGGGCTCCGGGCCCAGGGCGTGCTCGCGGCCGTGCTGGTCGCCATCGCCGGCGGCTCGGGCGGGAACCTCGCCGTGCGTGCGCTCCACGAGTTGCCGGCCGGCGCCGTGTTCCGCACCGGCGACACCGTCGTTTCGCAGGAACAGCTTCAGCAGCGGGTGAACCTCATGGAACTGCTCTACGGGGTGCAGCAGCCTTCGGACCCTGCCGGAACGGACCGGTTCCGGCGCTCGGTGGCCAAGGCCGTCGCGGTGAGCATGATCGTGGACGACGCGGCCCGGGGCGCCGGCATCGTCATCGCCGACAAGGCGGCCGGCGACCAGCTCGACAAGATCGTCAGCGACAACGGCACCGATCGAAAGACTTTCGTGCAGCAGCTGGGCGCCCATGGTCTGTCCGAAAAGGACGTTCTGGACGAGGTCAAGCGGCAGCAGGCGGGCGCGCGGCTGTTCCAGCAGGCCACCGCCGGGGTCAAGGCCACCACCGACGCGGACGCGCAGCACTACTACGACGCCAACCGCGCGCAGATGGTCTCGCCCGAGCAGCGCGACCTCGCCAACATCGTCGTGTCGTCAGCCGAGCAAGCCCAGCTGGTGGCCCAGCAGGCGCGCTCGGGCGCTGATTTCCCGGCGCTGGCCGGGCAGTACTCGATCGACGGCAGCACCAAGGGCAACGGTGGCTCCCTCGGCAAGGTGACCGCGAGCCAGCTCGACGCGGCGTACGCCAAGGCGGCTTTCGCCGCGCCGTCGGGGAGCGTGTTCGGCCCGGTGCAGACCCAGCAGGGCTGGAACGTCGGGCGGGTGGGCGCCGTGCACCCGGGCAGCCCGATGTCCTTCGACCAGGTCAAGGACGCGGTCAAGACCAAATTGGACAATGACGCGAAACTCAAGGTGTGGGACGGCTTCCTGGTCTCCCGGATCAAATCCGCGAAGGTGGAGTACGCCCCTGAATACCTGCCGCCCGACCCGGACGCGCCGCCCGCGGACGGTCAGTAGGGGAAAAGGAGGAGAATGATGCTGGCTCTCATTCTGGCGGTGGCCGCCGGGGTCTGCCTCGGGCTCGGCTGGCTGCTGGGACAAGTGGTGCTGGTCTACGTCGCGCTGGGTCTTTCCGTGGTGGGCTTCGTGCTCGTGCTGGGACAGGCATTGCGACGTCGGAAATCCGCCAGGGCAGCGAAAGCCGCCGACGCGGAAGCCGAAATCGAGGACGGTGACGGCACGGATGCCGAGCAGCCGGACGATGCGGCGGCCGAGGACGGCGAGGTCGTTTTCGTGGTACCGGGCCGAATGCGCTTCCATGTCGCCGGATGCCGGCTGCTCGAGGGCAAGAACGCCGAGCAGCTGACGCTGGAGGAGGCCGAAGACGAGGCCTTCACGGCGTGCACGGTCTGTGCGAGTCACGAGGCCGCGGAGCTGGCCGTGGGCTGAAGCCGGCGGACTTTCCCGCGCCGGGGAATTCCGGCGCGGGCGGTCGATGGGTTAGAATCTCTCACGCCCGCGCAACGGTGCGCCGGTAAGGGATGTGAGTGCCTGTGTGTCCACAAAGTACCACTCTCGACAATGACTTGACCAGTTTCATCGGGCGCCGCAAGGAGATCGCGGAACTCAAGATCGTGCTCTCCTCGACGAGGCTGGTCACCCTCGTCGGCGTGGGCGGGGTGGGCAAGACCCGGCTCGCCCGGCGGGTCGGGCAGGGACTGGCCAAGGGCTTCGCGCACGGCGCGTGGTTCGTCGACCTGGCCAGGGCGTCCGAGCCTGCTTTGGTCGCGAACGTGATCGCGGAAGCGCTCGGCGTTCCGGACCAGTCCGCGCTCTCGCCCCGATCCGCTCTCGCCGAGTACCTGGCCGACCGGGAATTGCTGCTGATACTGGACAATTGCGAGCATTTGCTGCAGGCGTGCGCGGCGCTCGTCAGTGACCTCTTGCGTTCGGCGGGCGGGGTTGTCGTACTGGCCACCAGCCGTGAGCCGCTCGGCGTGCTCGGCGAGCACAGCTGGCCGGTGCCGCCGATGTCGATGCCGGATCTGGCGAACGTGGCTCCGGCCCGTGGTGGCTACGTCTACGGCTACGAGGCGCTGGAGCTGCTGGAGGAGCGGGCCAGGACGGTGCGCCCGGAGTTCAGCATCGGGCCGGTTTCCCGGCCCATGGCCGCGCAGCTGTGCCGGCGGCTCGACGGTCTGCCGCTGGCCATCGAGCTGGCCGCGGTCCGCCTCCGGGCGCTCTCGCTGGAGCAGATCGTCGCCCGCCTGGAGGACCGGTATCGCTTGCTGAGCACCGGAAATCGCGGCGGCCCGGCCCGGCACCAGACCCTGCGCGCCGCGGTGGACTGGAGCTTCGACCTGTGCTCCGAGAGCGAGCGGAGCCTGTGGTCGCGGCTTTCGGTGTTCGCCGGCTCCTTCGCCCTGCCGGACGCGGAGGAGGTCTGCGCCGGCGGCGAGATCGAGCGGGAGGACGTCTTCGAGATCCTGTCGGGCCTGGTTGAGAAGTCGATCGTGCTCTGCGAGGGCGCGGACGAGAAGTCCCGGTACCGCTTGCTGGAAACCATCAAGGCGTACGGCCACGAACGGCTCGTGGCCGCCGGCGAGGACGTCACGCTCAGCCGCCGGCACCGCGACTACTACCTGGAGCTGGCGGAGCGGAGCGAGGACGGCTGGTTCGGCCGGGACCAGGTGCGCTGGTGCGTGCGGCTGCAGAACGCGCAGGCCAATTTCTGGGCCGCGCTGGACTTCTGCCTGGCGACGCCGGGGGAGTCCTCGACCGGTTTGCGCATGGGTGGCGCCCTCGTCTTCTTCTGGAATGCCTGCGGTCACCTCAAGGACGGCCGGTACTGGCTCGGCAGGGTGCTCGACGCCTCCGCCGATCCGACGCCGGAGCGGGTCAAAGCGTTGTGGGTCAACGGATACGTGGCCATGACCCAAGGGGACAACACGGCGGCGATGGCCTGTTTCGCGGACTGCCTCGCCTTGGCCGCCCAGCTCAACGACGCCACGGCCCGCGCGTACTGCCAGCAGTTCCGTGGCTCGGCGGAGCAGTTCAAAGGCAACCTGGAAGAGGCCGAACTGCTGCTGGAGGAGGCGGTCCGGTCCCATCGCCGCCGCGGGGTGGTGAACTCGCTGACGGTGCTCGCGACGGCGCAGCTCGGGTTCGTGTCCTGCCTGATCGGCAAGGCCGATCGGGCACTCGAGCTCTGCGACGAGAGCTGCGCGGTGAGCGAGGCACACGGTGAGCTGTGGGCGTTGTCGTGGGCGCACTGGGTGCGTGGCCTGGCGTACTGGACGCTGGCCCGGTTCGAACCGGCGGCGGTCGCGCTGGGCGATTCATTGCGGGCCAAGAACGCGCTCGACGACCGGCTCGGCATGTCGGCCTGTGTGGAGCTGCTGGCGTGGATCGCTTGCGAGGCGGGCGCTTCCCGGCGGGCGGCCCAGCTTCTCGGCGCGGCCAAGGCGTTGTGGGCCTCGATCGGGCACCCGCTGTTCGGCTCGGTGGAGCTGCTGGACATCCACGACGGGTACCTGGAGCGCCTGCAGTCGGCGCTGGGGGTCAAGGCGTTCGGTCAGTGCCACGAGCTGGGCGAGCAGATGTCGGTGGCGGACGTGCTGTCGTTCGCCTGCGACGAGGGCACGCCGGCGCCGGACGGTGAACCGCGGCTGACGCGCCGGGAGAAGCAGGTGGCCGAGCTGATCGCGGACGGGCTGACGAACAAGCAGATCGCGACCCGGCTGGTGATCTCCCAGCGCACCGCGGAAGGGCACGTGGAGCACGTGCTGGCGAAGCTGTCCTTCCAGTCGCGGGCTCAGGTGGCCGCGTGGATCGCCGCGCGGGGGTAGCCAACGGCCGGCCGGGCGCGCTGCCTCAGTCGTCGTCGCGGACCGTTTCGGCGATGAGGCGGTCGACTTCGGTCGACGGCGGGTAGCCGGGGCCGTCCGCGCGATCGGTGCTGACGAGGATGTCGACCAGGCCGTCGGCCAGGCCGGTGGTCACCGTCGCGGAGGTCTTGATGGCGAGGCTGTGCTGGACCGAGACCAGGCCGTGGAGCCCGGTCCACAGGGTGTGCGCCGCTTGATGCAAGGGGAGCGTGAGCGGGTATCCCTCGTCGGCGCAGCGCGCGAGCGCGCGGCGCAGTCCCCGTGAGACCAGCCGTGAGGGGTGGAGCCCGATGCGGGCCGGATCGGCGGTCGGCTGGCGGACCTCGTACATCAGCCGGTAGTGCCCGGCGTTCTCGTCGGCGAACCGGCAGTAGGCGTGGACCTGGGCCCGGAGCCGCTCCCGGGCTCCGTGCGGGGCGGCCTGGCGGTCGGCGTCGCGCATCCGGTCGGCCAGCTGCTCGTACTTGTCGGCCAGCGCCGCCCAGACGAGTTCGGCCTTGTCGGCGAAGTGCAGGTAAATGCTCGGCGCGGCGACGCCCACCTCTTTGGCCACCGCGCGCATGGTCAGCTTTTCGTCGCTGCCCCATTCGTCGAGCAGCCGGTTGACCGCGTCGAGCACCTCAGCCCGGAGCTGATCGCCCTGGCCCCGCCGGCTGCGCGGCCGGCCGGTTCCGGTTGACGTCATGCTTTCACCACCGCTCCACGATAAACGGTCGGGGCGGCCCGGTACGGCGGTGCACCGGGCCGTTGCGGCGGCCTACCAGGTGACGAGCATCTTGCGGACCCCGTAGTTGGTGCCGTGGGTGTCCATCTCGACGTCTTCGAGCGGGGTGGCCAGGCGCAGGCCCGGGAACCGCTCGAACAGCCGGGGCAGGATCGTCTTCAGCTCGGCCCGGGCCACGTTCTGGCCGAGGCACTGGTGCACGCCGTAGCCGAAGGCGAGATGCCGGGTCATGGCGCGCTCGAAGTCGGGTGAGTCCGGCCGGTCGAACGCCCGCGGGTCGCGGTTGGCGGCGGGCATCGCGACGACCACGAGGTCGCCCTTGGCGATCTGCTGCCCGCCGATCTCCAGGTCCTCCTTCGCGGTCCGGCCGAGTCCGAACTGGACGATGGTCAGGTAGCGCAGGAGCTCCTCGACCGCCGGTCCGGCCTTGCCGGGATTCTCCTGCAGGTACCGCCGCTGCTCGGGGTGGGTGAGCAGGGTCAGCGCGGACAGCCCGATCATCGCCATCGTGGTGTCGTGCCCGGCGAACAGCAGCAGCACGCCGATGCTGACCAGGTCCTTGTCGGTGAGGATCGAGCCCTCTTCCTGGCTGGTGCGGATCAGGTCGGCGAGCAGGCCGGTCGATCCGGGGTCGGCCTTCTTCGCCGCGACCAGGCCGGTGATGTAGTCCTGCAGCCAGCGGGCGCCCCGGCCGCGCTCGGCGCGGGGCTTGCTGACGTCCATCATCACCTCGGTGGCGTGGTGGAACCGGTCCCGGTCGGTGTAGGGCACCCCGAGCAGTTCGCAGATCACCAGGCACGGGATCGGCAGCGCGAGGTGCTCGACGAAGTCGACCGGGGTGCCGTCCGCGCCGGCCCGCTCGAGGGCGTCCAGGTGCTCGGTGACGATCCGGTCGAGGTAGGGCTGCAGCTTCTGCTGCACCGACTTCGGGGTGAACCGGCCGGCCAGCAGCCGCCGGTAGGCGCTGTGCTCGGGCTCGTCCATGAACACGAAGGTCGGGTCGATCTCCTCGGCGGACTCGTCGGAGGTGTGATCGTCCCCTTCTTCCGGCGGCACGTCGTGCCGTGGGCGCCGGGCGCTCATCCGCGGATCGGAGAACACCTGGCTGCCCTCCTCGAACCGGGTGGCCAGCCAGCCGACCCGGCCGCTGGGGAAGCGCATCCGCACGATCGGCTGGTCCTCGCGCAACCGGGTGTACTCCAGCGGCGGGTCCAGCAGCTGCTGCCTGGCCATCGGCATCTCGGGCAGTTCGACGGTCACTTCTTCTCCTTCGCTTCGTGGGCGAGCAGAGCCGCCTCGACTCCGTTGTGCACCTGGGTTCCGTTGCCCCAGCCGACGTAGTAGTGCAGGTGCAGCACCGCTTCTCGCAGCTGCTCGGCAGTGAGTTCGCCGTTGGCGAGCGCGCCTTCGACCTGGATCCGGATGAGGTCGGCGCGGCCGAGCGCGGCGGTCGCGCCGAGCACCAGCAGCCTCCGGTCACGCACCGAAAGCCCCGGACGGCTCCAGATCTCGCCGAAGAGGTGGTCGACGGTCTTCTCGAGCATCGGCGTGGCCGCCACCGGCAGGTTTTCGCTGAAGCCCTCGCCGTAGACCTGGTCCATCATCTTGCGGCCCAGTTCGCTGCTCACGCGTCCTCCTTCGCCGGAATCGCCAGTGTTTCCGCGCCGTTCGCGCGCGCCACGTCGACCAGCGGCAACGACACCGCGACGCGTCCGGCGAGGTCCTGCGCGGCCGCGAGGTCCTTGTCCTGCAGCCGTTGTACCTGCGGAACCAGCGCGCGCGTCTCGTCCTGGCCCGCCAGCCGCATCCGCAGCCAGGAGAACAACGTCGCGCCGTCGGGGTCCGCCGCCTCGACGACGGTGATGAGCTTGCGCGGGTCCACCCCGGCGGCTTCGGCCAGCGCGCCGGCCTCGTGCACGGCGCGCCAGGTGCCGTAGGTGATCACGTTACGGGCGATCTTGGCCGCCATCCCGGCCCCCAGGGGTCCACAATGGACGATCTGTTTCGCGAAGTCGGCGAGCACCGGCCGCGCGGCCTCCACCACGGAATCCTCGCCGCCGACGATCGCGACGAGACCGTTCTCGGCGGCCTTGTCGCCGGGCGTGACACCACAATCGAGCAGTGCGGCGCCGTGTTCCGCGCACAGCTTGGCGAGCTCGTGCACCACCGGCACCGCCACCGTCGACAACAGCACCACGATCAGGCCCCGGCCCGCCCCGGCGAGCACCCCGTCCGGCCCGGACAGCACAGCCCTGGCCTGATCAGCGTCGACGACGGCCACGAACACCACATCACTGGCGCGGCCCACTTCGGCCGGCGACGCAACCGGCGCCGGCACCCCGGCCAGCCCCTCCGCCGCATCCGGACGAAGGTCGTACACGGCGGGAATCCGCCCCCGACGGGCGAGACTGACGGCCACCCCACCCCCGATCATGCCCAGCCCGACGACCCCGGCCCGCAACGCCAGATCTGTTGCGGCCGGCCCGGTCCTGCTCATTCCCGCACCCCGATCGCGGCCGCGGGACACCTGCCCGCCGCGTCGCGCACCCCCGCGTGCGCACTCTCCGGCGGGTCGGCGTCGAGCAGGATGAGGACGCCGTCCTCGTCGCGCTGGTCGAAGACTCCGGGCGCGGCCAGCACACACTGCCCGGCTCCGCAGCATTTCGCCTCGTCAATGGTGATGTGCATGAGATCCTCCCACCTGCGGGAACGTAGCCTAACTAAGTTCACTCAAGGGCAGGCTAGACCCGCACGGGCTCCTGACAAGCCACGTCTAGTGTGGGATGACTCACACGACGTCACTGTGGGGAGCGGCTGAAGGAATTGCCGCCTCTCTCGGCGTGACAATTCAGGAGGTCATCACCGAATGGCTGCGATTCGATCGACTGACCCCGAGTTTCGGGTGTGTCAGTTAGTTTTGATGCTCTCGCAGCGGGCGGGGTTTCGACCATCACCAAGAATTAGCGGGTTAACGGTTGCAGAGGTGAAGGGTCGCCTGGAGAAGGAATTCTTCACCGAGCTATTGCACTTCTTACTCGAAAATGGACTGACCTTGATGACCTTGAGCGCCTTTCCTGGGAACCCAAGCTGGGCAGTCGCGCCTGGATCGCGAATACAGAAGCGGGGAACGAAGTCGCACGGTCACTGATCGACTGATACGGGACCAGGTGGCCGCCCATGACACGGTCGATCGCACGAGTGCGGCTCGGCTTCCGGCCTGGACCGGCGGCCGCGGGTCGCGATGGTCCGGGTTGTCGAGGCGCCCGCCATACTCACGGACACGATTCGGCAATTGCCCCACCGGTCGGCTGGGCGTCACGCAGAATGAGGCCTCGCGAAGCGAGGGGGCGTCAAGATGAGCTGGTGGATCTGGGTGGCGGCCGCGATCGTCCTGGTGTCGGCCGGGTACGCG
Source organism: Amycolatopsis saalfeldensis (assembly GCF_900110575.1). GTDB lineage: Bacteria > Actinomycetota > Actinomycetes > Mycobacteriales > Pseudonocardiaceae > Amycolatopsis > Amycolatopsis saalfeldensis. The sequence continues at coordinate 113,012 of NZ_FOEF01000012.1, read as the reverse complement.
GTCGTGGCGTTGCCGCGGCAACGGGAGCGGAAAGCGCAGCTGCGCACCGCTTGGGCAGCCGCGCGGACCGCGCTCGAACGCGCCGCGATCAGCCGGGACGCGGCTTCCGGCGAGCATCCGGAAGCCGAGCAGTTGCTGGCCCGCGCCACCGCCCTGGCCGCGGAAGGCGGTGGCCCCGGCGCCGCGGAGACCGTGCGCGAACAGGCTCGCCACGCGGACAAGCTGTGGCAGGAGGCCGCTCGTGGCTGAAAGACGCTGGCCGCACTTCGCCCGCTGGGGTCTGCTCGCGGTCGCGGCGCTGACGCTGGTCCTCTTCCTTACTCAGCAAGCACAGCAGAACGCGCAGGTCAGTTATGCCCAGTCGCCGTCTTCGGATAAATCGGTCCATAACGAAACTTCCGGGACGAATGGCGCGACAGTTCCCTCAGTGGACCAGATGAAGGCGATGGTCCAGGCGTCGCCGGTGGTGCGGCTGCCCGGGGCGGTCGCCGTCTGGGACGAAGCCGCGGTGCGCAAGGCGATCGGGAACGCGGACATCCGGATCCTGGTCGCGCCACCGGGGATCGACAAGGACGCCGGCAAGCGAGTCAGTGACGTGTCCGACGCTTCGGTGACCATCGTGGGTCTGGAAGTGTCTGCGGACATGGGGACCGCGTCGGCCGACGACGCGTCGGTCTGGCAGCGTCAGTTCGGCACCGCCGACGTGACGAACGAAATGCTGACGATGATCGCCGCCGTGCGTCACCAGCCGTCCCCGCCCGATGTCCCGCCGCTGCCACGACGCGAACCGACCGCAGCCGAACTCGCCACGGCGACCGCGAGTCTGCGGGCCACCGGCCGCTATCGCGCCCCGGGATCGACCCTGGCCGACCCTCCCGCGACCACGAATGCCTTCCCCGGCAAGCCGCTGTACGTCGCCCTGCCGACCCAGCCCGCGGGCCGGCCGCTGGTGCACTACGGTCCGGCGCTGGCCAGGGAATTCCCGGGCCGGCCGATCGTCGTGATGTACGGCGGCTGGATCGAATACGACGGCCCGTCGGCAGCGGAGTTCACCGACGTGGCCACCGCCGGCTTCTACGGCCAGTTCGGCGATTTCCTGAGCCCGCGCAGCTATCCGCAAGACGGATTGCTGGGCGCGTACCTGAGCGAGGTCACCGACATTCGGTACGCGGGGATCTTCGACCATCCGCTGCCGTACGTGCCGTTCGACCCGCTCCACGTCACGCTTCCGGCGCTGCCGTGGGTTTTCGCCGCGTGCGCGGTCGGGTTCCTCGCGTTCTCGATCCGTCCGGCGCTGCGCCGGAGCCGCCCACCCGCCCAGGCCGGCGTCCCGGCGCGGCTGGCCGGGCTGACCGCGCTGGCCGTCGAGGTTTCCGGGCTGACCGACGGCCCCTCCGACGCCGCTCTCGCCCGCGGCATCACCGATCTCACCGCCGCCCGGCACGCGTTCGACCGGAATCTGGACGAGCGGCTGATCCGTGCGTCGCTCGACTCCGCACAGTCCGAATTGGACACTGTCGCGGAGCTCCTCGGCCGCGACGACTACCGCCCCGCCCACTACCTGCCGGGGAGCCTCGCATGACCCGCGCACGCCGTTTCCTGAAGAGCGGCTTCGGGCTCGTCACCCTGGCCTGCCTCGTGCTCGCCGGCTGGGCGACCTGGTCGGCCGGGGTGTTCGACGGCCCGCTCGCCCGCCAGCTGCGCTCGTCGCCGGTGTATGCCGCGCCCGGACAGCACGTCGACCTGGCCGCCGCCGAACGCGTCGTCGGCAACCGGCGGCTCGTCATCGGCTTCCTGGACGGCGGCACCGATCTGGCCGCTGCCTGCCGCACCCTGTCGAACGCCGCGCCGGACACGATCGCCGTCCTGCTCAGCCCCAAGACCGACGATTTCGACCACTACACCTGCTCGAGGTTCCCCGGCGCGTACGACGCGAACTTCGGCAAGTCCTTCGTCGCGGAATCGAAGATCACCAACGGCATCGGCGGATTCTCGAAGCAGCCGCTGAACGCGGTGAAGACGATCGTCGTCAACTACGACCAGCTCGTCCTGAGCAGCACCATCCCGGACGGTTCCCGCACGATCAACCCCTCACTGCCGCGGTACCTGATCGCGATCGCCGCACTGGCCGCGGTGATCGCCGGAGCCGCCGCGCTCTACTTCGGAGCCCGCCGCGCCGCCGTGGCCACCGAGGCGAACCGCATCCGCCGCGTCGAATCCGACGACGAGAAAGCCACCCTGTCCTCGTCCGCCGCGGTGCTGGCACAGGAAATCATCAACCTGGACGGCCGGTACGCCCACGCCGCACCCCGCGGTTCGTTCGCGAGTAAGTACCGCCAGCTGGCGTCGGACTACGCGAACCTGTTGCCACAGCTGGACAAGGACGACAGCCGGTTGCACACGCGAGTGGAGGAACTGCTGACCCGGAGCCGGAAGCTGACCGGGAAGTAAGGCAGTGCACCATCCGGCCGGGCGCACGGCCCGGAGAAGATCACCATTACGCCTCAGCACCCCTGACATGTTGATCTCCGCTGACCTGTGGCTCGGCAAGGGCATTGGTGACGGCCCTGGGCCCCGGGGTGCTTACTGGCCGTGGGTGGTCGGTTTGCCGCTGACCGTTGACGCGGCTCCGGCGAGTGCCGTGAGGAGTGCGGTGGTGGCCGGCGGGTCTGGCGAATCGCCGTAGGTCGCGGCGTAGACGTGCTGGCCGGCGCCGGGGAGCTCGGTTGCCTCGATGCCCTTGATGCGATGGGCACGCAGGGCCAGCCCGGGGCTGGTCGTCACCCCGAGACCGGCGGCGACGAGGGCCTGCATCACGACCATGTCTTCGGAGGTGTAGCCGATCTTGGGCTCGAACCCGGCGTCCGCGCACAGCGACAGCAGGTGGCCGCGGCATCGCTCGCAGCCGGCGATCCAGGTGGCGTCGCGCAGCCTGTCCAGCGTGTCGCCCCGCCGGGTGGACAGCAGATACAGCGGGTCGTCCAACGATGATCTACCACACGCACACCAACTGCCGTTGCAGTACTAGCCGCACGAGTCCGGTGGTCAGCCCGACGTGTGCGGCGAGTTCGTTGCCTGCGGCGTCGATCCGGCCGATGATCTCCGCGGCCCGGCCGGCGAGCAGCTGACCGGCGGGCGTGAGTCGGACGCGCCGGCCGGCCCGTTGCAGCAGTCGCGCACCGGTCTCGGCCTCGAGCCGAGCCAGGTGGTGGCTCGCGGTCGGCTGGGTGTAGTGCAATTCCTTCGCCGCCGCGGTGACCGAGCCGAGCCGCGCAACGGCGTCGAGAACGCGCAGCCGGGTGACGTCCAGCATGCATCGATCATATCTATGAGCCGCCGCGATGATTGACATTGGACGGACGGGTTTGAGACGTGCACCCTTCGAGACATGACCACCACGCCGATGGCGCCTGACCTGCAGCGCCTCATCGACGATGTGGGATTCGCGGTCGCCGGCACCGACGACCAGTACGAGATCACCGAGCGGGCGTTGGTCCGGCCATCGCCGGATCGCCATCCGAACGGGCAATGTATGCGAGATCCGCTACGTCAAGCCCGCGGCTTCTTCAGCAGGCAAAGCGCTGACGCCGGCCGGTGCGCAGCAATGGGCACCCCGACCGCGATCAGCCGCTCGCGTCCGGCAGCGGCGAGGCCTGAACCCCACCTGCAGAAAACCAAGGAGCATCCATGTCACTCACACGCGTCCACAGCTTCTCCATCTCACTCGACGGATTCGGCACCGGCGAGGGGCAGACCAAGGAGCTTCATTTCGGTCATGCGGGGGACCGGCTGCACAAGTGGATGTTCGCGACCCGCTCATGGCAGCAGACCGGCGGTAGCCGCGGCGTCGACAACGTCTTCGCCCAGGAGTGGGGCCCGGGTGTCGGCGCCGAGATCATGGGGGCCGGAAAGTTCGGCCACCCCGGATGGGAGGACGACCCCGGCTGGAAGGGCGCGTGGGGTTCCAACCCGCCGTTCCACACCCCGGTTTTCGTCCTGACGCACCACACGCGTCCGTCGATCGAGATGGAGGGCGGCACGACGTTCCACTTCCTCGACGCTTCGCCGGCTGAGGCGCTCGAGGCCGCGCGGGAGGCCGCCGGTGGGTTGGACGTGCGCATCGGCGGGGGTGCCACCGTGATCCGCGAGTTCCTGGCTGCCGGTCTGATCGATCACATGAACGTGGTGGTGGTGCCGATCCTGCTCGGCCGGGGCGTGCGTCTGTGGGACGGGCTGGAGGGCATCGAGGAGAAATACGCGATCGAGTCGGTCTCCTCGCCGACCGGGGTCGTCCATGTGACCTTCACGCGTGCCGATTCCTGAATCACCGGCACGAGCGGCGTCCGGGCATCTCCTCGTCGCCGTTCGGCGCTGACCCGAAGAACCACATCCCGAAGGAATTCGGGCAGGGATCCGTGCGAGCGCCCCGTTGAGTGGTCGGGTTTCTTTACCATCGAGGGAGACGTCGGCTGAGGGCTTGTGGGCCTGGTGTATGGGGGATGAGTCGTTCCAGTGAGTAATCCGTTGGTTGCGCCGGTGAAGGATTCGACGACGGGGGTGTCCGGCGTTCCCCTGCTGGAGGATGCGACGGGGCTGAAGTCGGCGATCGAGAGCAAGGACTGGGCCGGGGTCGCGATGGGTGCGGTGGGGACCGCGCTGGACGCTTTGACCGCGGTGATGGACCCGTTCGGCGCGATCTTCGCCGCTGGGGTGGGCTGGTTGATCGAGCACGTGGGCCCCTTGAAGGAGGCGCTGAACGCGCTGACCGGGGACGCGGACCAGATCGCGGCGCAGTCGGAGACGTGGGCGAACGTCGCCAAGGAACTCGAGAGTGTCTCGGCGGAGCTGGCGGATCTGGTCAAGAAGGATTTGCAGAGCTGGACGGGCGAGGCGGCGGACGCGTATCGCCAGAAGGCGGCGGACACTTCGGCGTTGATCGCCAGCGCGCAGAAAGGCTGCGAGGGCGCCGGAAGCGGGGTCAAGACCGCGGGCGAGGTCGTTGCCGCAGTTCGCACCCTGGTGCGCGACACGATCGCCGAGCTGTTGGGGCACCTGATCTCGTGGGCGTTGCAGGTGGTGTTCACCCTCGGCATCGGCATGACCTGGGTGGTGCCGCAGGTGATCGCGGCGGTGACGAAAACCGCGTCGAAGATCACTCAGGTGACCACGAAGCTGGTGAAGGCGATCAAGGCGCTGGTGCCGCTGCTGAAGAAGGCCGGGACCCTGTTCGAGGACGCCGGGAAGGCGTTGAAGGGCATCAAGGGCGGCAAGGTCAAGGCGGTCGACAAGCCCAAGGACATCAACGTCAAGTCCGAGAAGCCCGCCGGGGGCAAGGGCGGGGACTCGACCACCCCCTCCGGTGACCACACCCCGCCGAAGGACGACTCGACCAGCCCGTCCGGCGATCACACCCCGCCCAAGGACGATTCGACGAAGCCGTCCGGGGATCACAATCCGCCCGAGAAAGCCCCGCCGACGGAGGACAAGCCCGAACCCCAGCCCAAGGGGGACAACACGAATACGTCCGGAGCCGGCGGTGACAAGCCGGGCGGCGAGGGCTCGAATTCGCGTTCCATCAAGGATGACAACACCAAGCCCAAGGAGAACTCCTCCCCGCCCTACTGCCGCCCCGGCAGCGGCGACCCGATCGACATGACGACCGGGCGGATGATGATCCTCGAAACCGACGTCGCGATCGACGCCTCGCTGCCGCTGGTGTTGCGGCGCACGCACTTTTCGACCTATCGCACGGGGATCGGGTTCGGCCCGACCTGGGCGTCCACAGTGGACCAGCGGCTGGAGGTCGAGGACGGCGAGATCGGCTTCGCGGCCGAGGACGGCACCCTGCTCGCCTACCCGCTGGCCGACGGCACCGTGTTGCCGGTCGAAGGGCCGTACTGGCCGCTGAAGCGCACACCCGGTGACGGGTACGTCGTCGAGCAGCCCGATCTCCAGCGGATGCTGTACTTCGCCCCGGACGGCGCGGGACGGCTGCCGTTGACCGCGATCTTCGACAACGACGGCCAGCGGATCCACTTCGTCCACGACACCGAGGGAAACCTGCGGGAAATCCGCCACTCCGGCGGCACCCGCATCGAGGTCGAGACGGCCGGGGACCTGGTCATCGCGTTCACTCTGCTCGGCGCCGACGAGACCGACCGCACCGAGCTGGTCCGCTACGGCTACGACCGCGACCGGCGGCTCACCGAGGTGGTCAACTCCTCCGGCGAGGCCCTCCGCTACGACTACGACGGGCTCGGCCGGGTCGTCCGGTGGACCGACCGCAACGGCCGGTCCTACGAATTCACCTATGACGAGCTGAGCCGTTGCGTCCGGGGCGCGGGCGCCGACGGGCACCTCGCCTACACCTTCGCCTACGACCGCGAAGCGCGGGTGAACACCGCGACCGACTCGCTGGGCAACACCACCGAATACCACCTCAACGAGGACTTCCAGCTGGTCAAGGAGGTCGGCCCGCTCGGCGGCGTCAGCCACTTCGAATGGGACCGCTACGACCGCGTGATCGGGCACACCGACGAACTGGGCCGCACGACGCGGTGGGAGTTCGACGAGCACGGCGATCTTCTCGCGTACACGTTCCCGGACGGCGCGCGGCGCCTGTTCGAGTACGAGGACCACCGGGTCCTGTCCATTGTGGAGCCGGACGGGGCGGTCTGGCGCCGGGAGTACGACGAGAACGGCCGCCTCTCGGCCAGTGTCGGCCCACTCGGCTCGACCACCCGTTACAGCTACGGCGAGGACGGGAGCCTGCGCGAGTTCGTCGACGAGGTGGGCAACCGCACGACGGTCGCGTCCGATCGGTTCGGCCGGCCCGTCGAGGTCACCGATCCGCGCGGCGTGACCTGGCGGCGGACCTTCGACGCGCTGGGCCGGGTCGCCGAGGAGACCGATCCGATCGGCGGCACCACGCGTTACGCCTGGACCGTCGAGGGCGGCGGCTGGCAGCGCACCGCCCCCGACGGGTCCACGCAGCGCCGGGTCTACGACGCCGAGGGCAATGTGCTGGAGGAGTACGACGAACGGGGCGAGGTCACGCGTTCCGACTTCGGCGCTTTCGACCTGCCGGTCACCCGGATCGCCCCGGACGGCACCCGGCTGCGGACCGAGCACGACACCGAGCTGCGGGTGACCGCCGCCACCAACGGCGACGGCCGCACCTGGCGGTTCGAATACGACGCGGAGGGGCGCAAGGTTCGCGAGCAGGACTTCGACGGCCGGGTCCTCACCTACGCCTACGACGCGGCGGGCCAGCTCATCGCCCGCACCAACGCGATCGGCGAGGTCACCACGTACGCCTACGACTTGCGCGGCGCCGTCATCGAGAAGCGGACGGCCGACGACGTCAGCAGCTACGCCTACGACCGGGCCGGCCGCATGGTCCGCGCCGTCAACCGGGACGCCGATGTCACCTTCGTCCACGACGAGCTCGGCCGCGTCGTCGCCGAGACCTGCAACGGCCGGACGGTCACTTCCGGCTACGACCTCGCCGACCGCCGGGTCTTCCGCCGCACGCCCTCGGGCGCGGAAAGCCGTTGGGACTACGACGGTAGCGACGCTCCGGCCAAGCTGGTGACCGGCAGGCACTCGATCGCGTTCCGGCACGACGCGGCCGGCCGGGAGGTCTGGCGTGGCCTCGGCGCCGCCGAGCTGACCCAGGAATGGGACCCGCGGCACCGGCTGCGCGCCCAGAGCGTGACCACCGCCTCCGGTTCGGTGGCGCAGCGGCGCGTTTACGACTGGCGGCCGGACAACGTGTTCTCCGGGGTCGAGGACCAGCTCCTCGGCCGGCGCGAGTTCACGCTCGATCGGGGCGGCCGGGTCGTGGACGTGCGCGGACCGGGCGGGACCGAGCGCTACGCCTACGACCGGTCCGCCGCGGTGGTCATCGCGGCGCCGGCGGCCGAGCGGCACGACGCGCAGGGCCGGCTGGTGAGCCGGGCCGGCTGGACCTACTCCTGGAACGGTGAGGACCGGCTCGTCGGCGTCACGACGCCGGACGGACAGCGGTGGCGTTACCGCTACGACGCGTTGGGCCGTCGCGTGGCGAAGCAGCAGCTGAGCGGCGACGTGGTCGTCGCCGAGACCCGCTTCGTCTGGGACGGCGACGCGCTCGCGGAGCAGGACGAGACCACGACCACGGGCGAGACGCGCGGCACGACCTGGGAATGGAACCCGCAACAGGAGATCCCGGTCGCGCAGACCGACCGCGTGTACGCCGAGGGCCGGTGCCTCGACGAACGCTTCTACTCGATTGTCACGGACTTCGTCGGAACGCCGGCCGAACTCGTCGACGAGACCGGGCGGATCGCTTGGCACCGCGATGAAACCCTGTGGGGGACGCCGCGCACGACGGCGGCTGGGCCATCGACGCCCCTGCGGTTCCCCGGGCAGTACTTCGACGCCGAGACCGGTCTGCACTACAACCGCCACCGGTACTACGACCCGCAGACCGCCCGTTACCTCTGCGCCGACCCGATGGGGCTGGCCGGGGGCCTGAACACCCACGCCTACGTGCCCAACCCCCTGACCTGGAGCGATCCGTTCGGGCTCAAGGGGAACTGCAAGAAGGGCCCGCTGACGCCGGACAAGGGCGGCAAAGGCGGCAAGGACAAGGCCAAGAACTCCCAGGGCGGCCTGCGGTACGACCAGATGGAGAAGAACGGGAAACGCGGCGAGCGCAACCGCTTCGACCACGTCAAGCTCCACGAGGACAACTACCAGGGGAACAAGAGCGACCACGGCGTCTTCGGGACGAAGGGCGGGAACCCCTGGTCGGACGAGAAGATCTCGAAGACCGTCGACAACGCGTGGGCCAAGAGGAACGACAGCGGGACCACCGTCGACCACCAGAGCGGCGGGACCACGGCCTACACCATCCCGATGGACAAGAAGATCGGCTACATCGACGAACGGGTCCCGGAACGGAATCCGGACGGCACGGTCAAGCGGGAAACCTGGGACAAGGACACGCAGCAGTGGTACGGCGACGTGGTCTACAAGAAGGACGAGAACGGCGCCTGGGTACGGGAGCAGAAAGACCTGGACCACATGAAGATCGTCGTCAAGGACGGCAACAGCGTCGTGACCGCGTATCCGGACCGCATCCGCGACTACAACCCGGACAAGACACCGAAGCCGGAACCATCGGGACCGCCTCGGCGGGGCCGCCGCGAATAGGCGTCGACAGCCGAGTCATCCCGCGGGCGGCAACGCCCGGGTCACCGCAGCGTCGCCCCCGCACCGACGATGCGCAGCGCGTAGCCGGCATAGCGGTCCGCGACCTGGTCCGGGGTGAACGGCTGGTCCGGCCCGAACCAATGGGCGACGCGGATGCCGATGCTGCCGATCGCGATGGTCGCCAGCAGGGGGTCCTCGACGGTGAACTCGCCGGTGTCGACGCCGCTCTGCACCGCGTCCAGGAGCAGCTGGAAGCTTTCCGCGCGAACGGCGGTCGTCTTGGCCGCGTCTTCGGGAGCCAGCGCGTGCAGTTCGATGTTGGTGACCACGGCGAGCAGCGCGAAGTCGACGTGCATCCGGACATGGGCGCGGACCAGGCTTTCGAGCCGTTCGCTCGGGTTCGCGCCCTCCTCGGCCGCAGCGCGCATGCGGGTGGCGAGTTCTTCGTGCCCGATCCGCACGAGTTCGTCGAGGATCTGTTCCTTCGAGGTGTAGTGGACGTAGAGGCTGGCCGAAGTGAGTCCGACCGCGGCCGCCAGTTTGCGGATCGACGTGCCGTGGAAGCCGTGTTCGGCGAACTGGGTCAACGCGGCCTGCAGAATCCGGCCCCTGGTGCCGGGCGGGGTGACTCCTTCCGGAAGGACCACCGCGACCTCCGCGAGGCGCCGGGTCTGGCCCGCCACCCGGGCGACCGTCTCCGCGGCTGCTCGAGCCGTGGTCTTCTTGCGTGCGGCCTTGGGGCCCATGCCACCACCTTGTCGCTCACCAGCTCAACCGATCGATCGTTGACATCGTAGCGTTCGGCAGCCTTTTGCGCCGGTACCCGTTCGCTCCGCGACGGTCAGGCTCGGTCCCGTCGCTGCCAACCGATCGATCGTAGACCTGGACAGCCGGATCGTGCAGCCTGGCGAGGCGATCACCAAGCTTGCGCCGGCCGGTCCGTCCACTCGGCCGGTGCCCTGCCCGGCAGGCCGCATCGGTTCGCGCGAGGTGATCGCGAGCGGCACTGCTCAGGTCGAAGGGCCTAGCGGGGGCAGCGGCCGGCGGGAGCGCGGGACCAGGCGAGTCTGGCGTCCTTTGTGGCCGGTCGCCAGACTGAGGCCTCGAAACTTGAGTTCCTGGCCTTGTTACTCAGGTGCGCAGCGGATGCCCCCGGCCGGGGACGAGCCGTCCAACAAGGCGGCAGCGCTGTAACCGTCGTGCCCCTTCGGCGCCGACGTGAGGCCCAGCGCCGGAGAAGCCATCTCGATCGCGTCTTTGGAGCAGCGTTTCGACCTCGGACCGACCACCGGCCGCCTGTCGGAAAGTGAGCGCGGCCGCGGCGCACCGGTCGGCTCCGGCGCGGCGAATCGTCTTGGCGGCAGGCTTCTCTTTCGGTTCGGACAGCTCGTTTCCCGGAGCGTCCCATTCGGCGGGACGGGCGCAAGCAAGAGCGTTGCCATGACCGTCAACGCGGATTGGCATCCGGAGCGGGCAACGGCTTCGCGTCCGGGTGGAGGCCGGGGACGAGCGCGCGCTTCAGAATCTTCCCGGTCGGGCCTTTGGGCAGTTCGGGGATGATTTCGACCCGCCGCGGGTACTTGTAGCCGGCCAGCCGGGAGCGCACATGTTCGCGCAGCTCGTCGGGGCTGGCCTGAGCGCTCGGGCGGAGGGAGACGACGGCGGCGACCTCCTCGCCGTGCGTTGGGTGCGGGATGCCGATCACCGCGGCCTCGGCCACCGCGGGATGCTCGTAGAGCACGTCTTCGACCTCGCGGGGGTAGACATTGTAGCCGCCCCGGATGATGAGGTCCTTCTTCCGGCCCACCACCCGGTAGTACCCGTCGGGGTCCCGGACGCCGAGATCGCCGGTGTGGAACCAGCCGTCCCGGACGGCCTCGGCGGTGGCGTCCGGCCGGCGCCAGTACCCCTTCATGACATTGTGCCCCCGTACCACCAGTTCGCCGACCTCGCCGTCAAGCACCTCGGAGCCGTCCGGTCCGCGCACGCCCATCCGGACTCCCTCGATCGGGGTGCCGATGCTGCCGGCTCGGCGAGGGCGGTCCGGATGGTTGAAGCAGGCCACCGGGGAGGTCTCGGTCAGTCCGTAGCCTTCGAGTACCGCGCAGCCGAACGCATCCTCGAACTCGTGCAGCCAGTCGAGCGGCATCGCCGCGCCGCCGGAGAGCGCGACGCGCAGCGAGGCGACCGGTGGCGAATTCCCTGCCGGGTGGCGCAGCACCGCGTGGAACATGGTCGGCACGCCCAGGAACGCGGTGGCCGCGTCGCGGTGCAGGACGCGCAGCGCGTCGGCAGGTTCGAACCGCGGCAGCAGACTCAGGGACGCGCCGGCGATCAACGCCGCGTTCATCGCCACGGTCTGCCCGAACGAATGGAACAGCGGAAGTCCGCCGAAGACGACGTCGGTTCGGGTGAGCCGCAGGACAGTGCGGCTGACGATTTCGGCGTTCTTCGCGAGGTTGGCGTGGGTCAGTTCGGCGCCTTTGGGCTGTCCTGAGGTGCCGGAGGTGTACAGCACCACCGCGGTGCTCACCTCCCGGCGCGGGACCGGCTGCAGTGAGCAGTCCTGGCGGTCCAGCACGTCGTCGATCCGCGCCGAATCGATGTTCGGCTGCGGCCCCGCCGACGGCTGCCGCCGCCCGCGCGGCCGCAGCCCAGCATTCGTGCCAGGCGAACAACACCTCGGCGCCGGAATCGGCCAGATAGTGCTCGATCTCGCGGGGTTTGAGCATCGGGTTGATCGGCACGACGACCGCGCCCGCGCTGAGCAGCCCGTAATACAGCACGACGAATTCCGGGACGTTCGGCAGCATCAGCCCGACGCGCTCGCCCGGCCGGATGCCGAGCGACCGGCACCAGGAGTCCGCCCGGGCGGCCCGCTCGGCCAGCCGGCGGTAGGTGAGGGTGGTGGATTCGCCGCGCACTGTTGCCGAATCCGGATAACGGCCCGCGGTTTCGAGGAGAGCGCGAACTAGTTCGGCAGCATGGTCCGGCATCGCCGACATCCTTTCGGTCATGAATGAAATAATTTACGAAAAGAAACTGCCCGGATGCCCTGCGATGGGGCATCCGGGCAGTTTCGATGATGCGAATGGGAATCCTGAACGAGTGATTCGCGGGATTTCAGGAAACGTGTCCGGTGATGTAGTCGGCTACGAAGGGGACGCTGCCGTTGGTGTAGTAGTCAAGGTGACTGCCGGACCAGGTGCCGCTGTTGCCGCACACTCCGTCGAGGATGGCGCAGGCCTCGTAGGTCCGGCCGTCAAGGCTGGGAACTTCCCAGCCGATCTTCGTGGACCTTCCGGTGGGGGGCAGTCCGGTGAGGGGGTTGCCGAACGTGACGATCGCGCTGATCTTGGAGACCACCTCGTCCGGCAGGCTCGGCCCGCTCACCCACCACAGGTCGGCGCCGAGGGCCTCGTCGAGCACCGCGGCGCCCTGGGAGTACCCGCCGATGACGTACTTGGTGTCCGGGCAGGCGGCCACCTTCGCGTTGAGCGTGTCCGAAAGATTCTGGACGCCGATGGACGGGCTGTCGGCGGCCCAGTCCGCGGGGTAGTCCAGGCCCTCTGCGCTGAAGTTCTTGCCGGGCAGCTTGGCCTGCAGGTCGTTCGCGAGCTGTCCCCCCAGATATCTGATGGTCCCGCCGCCTTCACCGGTTCCGCGGGCGAACACGAAGTCGACATCGGCACACCCGGACGCGCCGGCCGACGAGCTCGCGGGCTGTTCCGCCGCCGAAGCTGTTGCGGGTACGGCGGCCGCGAGGCACGCGACGCTGCCGACAACGGCCAAGCCGGTCCGGCGAAAAACGCTGGAGTGCTTTTTCTTCACAACATCTCCTCAATCATCATTGATCAACAGAAATCTCGCGAAAACTACGATTCTTGAGCGCGCTCGCATGGTCGGCTGGTCGGGACGGTCACCGGCAAGCTGTGGTCGAACCTCCTTCGGGGTCGTCCAGTGGCGAACGCGGCCTGGATCGGCTGTTGCCCGGTGGCACCGCACGGCCCATCTCGGTCCTGGCGGCTTTCCGGGCGAGCCGCCTGGGTGATCGATCGATTACCCAGGATCAGTCTGCGGTATCAGTCGCCGCATGTCAACGATCGATCGTTTGGATGCGCTAGGTGCAGGACCGCGGCGGCCAGACGGTGGTGCGTCCGCCGAAGACTCGAGTCGAGCGCACGTTGGCGCTGGACCATGGTCTGGTGGCGGCGCGGCGGGCATTTCGGCGAGAGCGGGCCGGTGAACCGGTCGGATTCCTGTCCATCAATCAGCGTGGCGGGCCCTTGAGCCCGGATTACCTTCAGCCGGTTGGCCGGGGAGGCGGGTTGCCACCGATCCGGAGGTCGCGCAGGCGATGCTCGGGCACTCCGGCGCTGAACTGTCAAAGCTGTGACATATCGACTTCGTCTCAGATATTGACAGGTAGTGAAAGCAACTATTTGATCGATCTTGTGCCGCGAAGAAAATTGGTCGTATTGTTGGCTGGCTTCCTGTTCGTTGTGGGGGGGGGTGCGGCTGCCGTGGTTATCGGAACGACCGGTAGAGAATCACTAACCGGCAACCGGCCGGCCGCTGGACCGGTGGGATCGACCAGCGCCCCGCAGCCCACTCCCACGATCGTGACACCCCCGCCCACGGCCGCGCCCGCAACCTCGGTCGTCGCCATCCCTGTCAAATCACCAGTCGCTCCGCCTGCATCCGCCAAGGCGCATACGGACACCGCCGCCGGCGACTCGGACCCGAACGACCGGATGATTCGTGACCGAGTCAACGAGCCGCCGATCAACAGCCGCCCCCAAGCACCCAGTTTCCCGATCTACACGACCCACAGCGTCAGCACGCCCACCCCGATTCCCAATCCGGCCGAGACCGCGCCACCGTACAGCCGCTAGCTTCGGGCGCCGTCGCGCCTTCACGCCTGTCTGTACTGGCTGTATGAGGCCATCACGTTGGTGACGCCTGTGTGTAGCCGGGTGGTCCGGGATTCGATCGCGGTGCGGGCTTTCTCCTCGGGGAGGGCTTCGGTGTAGGCCAGGTGGGAGTAGCCGGACGACCCGTCGTGCTTGGTCGCTGTGCAGGTGCTCACGGGGAACCACCCCCGTTCGCGCCGGGAGAACGCTTCGTGAACGAGGGCGGCGGGGAACGGCAGCGCCGCCACCGCGCACGTATTCTCCGTATGGCGGTGCGGCGATCGTCTGCGACGCCGGAACGAATGGGATCGTAATGACCGAATACGGCAGGGAACGTGAGCGACGCCGTCGGACCAGCGCGCTTGTCGGATTGTTCTTCTTGGCCGCTCTGTCCGCGTCGCTCGCGTTCAAGGTGGGCCGGGTTCCTGCGGCAGCCGTGCCGGTGAGCTTTCTGGTGTTGGTGTATGTCCTGTTCACGTTCGTCGTGTGGCGCGACCGGCGGGCCGAGGTGCGGCGGCGGGCGTCCGGTGCCGCGCCGTCATGGTCCGCTCAGTTACCGGTCTCGGCCGCTCTGGAGCTGGGGGCTAAGGCGCCTGGGCGGCATTCGCGGCAGCAAGAGGTCGGCGAGCTGCTGGGCCGGCTGTCGCTGGCCGAGGGCGGATTGCGCTGGGAGCCCAGGAAAGGTGACCGGAACCGGGGCGTGGGGCCGGTCGCCTGGGACCGGTCGTGGACGCCGGAGGTCGTGTCGCTCTGGGGCCCGGGCAGCCAGGGATGCCTGACCCTGACCCGTTCCGACGGGATGGCGGTCGACCTGTGGATCCGGCATCCTGCGGACCTGCGCCGGGCACTCGGCTCAGCGGAGCCCTGAACCCAGCCGCAGCCGCCTCCGATGGCCTCTGATCCTATTGTGGTGGTGCGGGCGGCACAGTGATCATGGGTACGGTTGTCGGGCTCACATTTCTGTTCAGTTTTGGCAACGTTCTGAATCTGGCCCTCCGCTTGGGCGTGCCGGACTTGTCGCGCCTGCGGTCGACCTGACCATTCTCGGGATCCTGCTGGGCACTCGGCATCTCGTGGTCCGGGGTGCTGGTACGGACGTGCTCCGTCCGCTCCGTCGGTTGCTGATCTTCGCCAGCGTGGTCACTTTGGCGTTGAATGTGGCAGATCCACTCGTCGCGGGCGAGTACGGAAGGCCGCGTTCGACGCCGTTGGACCGCTGTTGCTGATCGGGTGGGCCGAGGTCGGTCCTGGTCTACTTCAGGCGATGATCGAGACGTGCCGGGCGCCGTCGCGCCTTCACACCGAGGGCGGCTCGCAGGTCGACGAGGACGAGACGGTTGACGCCGGGCGGGTCAGCACTGCGGGCGAGAACGTCGAGCGCGGACCGGAGGAACGACCAGCCTTGTGCCGGAACAAGGCCGTGGACGATGACCTGCTGGGGCGGGCGAGGGAGGAGGACCAGAGTCATTGGGAGCAGCACCGGTGTCCGATCTCGGCGGAGACGCTGCGGAAGCGGCTGGGTGTGGGGTCGGCTCGCTCGCGGATCTTGGTTTCGGCTGTCAGATCTGAGCAAGGGGACGGGTGCGCCCCAGTGCCGGCGGTTCGTGCAGTTGGGCCATGAATCCGTTAGGCAGCAAGCCTTGGCGTAGGCGCCCCCGGCTTCGAGGTAGCCCAGTGGTTCACGGCAGGTTGCACAGCATAAGCGTCAAGGATTCCGGCTGGACTCGACGATCTCGTGGAAGGTCTCGCGGCCGACCGGGTTGGTGGCCGGCTTGATACTCGACGCCGGGGGTTCGTGATGGGTTCGCCGTCGACGCGGACGCTGCTGCCTTCGACGAGCAGCCGGGTCAGTGTGGGCTCGCCGTTGTGAACCATGGAGATCCCATCTGGTGGGTGTGTACTTGTTGCCGCCGGGCTCGGCAAGGGAATCAATTCGACGCTACGTGCCCCGATCCGCTCGGAATGACAGGAGCCGCCGGGGTGCGGCCATCAGTCCGTACCTGCGGACGGGCCAATGAATGCGTCGTGATCGGGCCAGCGAAGGCCGGCGTGCCGCGATCGGCGGTTGTGCTGGCCGGCCTCGCCGCGGTCACGAACCTCGAAGGCGTCGTCGAGAAGCTGTGGATCTTCACCGCAGCCGAGCCGGCGCAGAAACCTCGACGCTTCGCCCGCGCCAGCACGTTCATCATCGACTTGGCTGACCGACGCCTTTGGGAGCACGGCCGATTGACGGCGTCCTCGGCAGGATCTATCTTCTGTATCAGAATAGCGACATAGAGGTCATAATAACGAACTATTGAGGTGTGATGCAGAGCCCGTCGCCCGCAGCGTCCACCGAGGCTTACCGTCGCCCGGAGGACCGGCCCGCGCGTCGGATCGAGGGGTTCACCGTGGCGGGCGGTGTCTGGGCGACGGCGATTCCTTTTCCCAGCCCGCTGGCGTACTCGTATTCCTACGCGCTGCGCTACCCCGAAGGGCTGGTCGTCGTGGACCTCGGCTGGGACTCCGATGAGGCCTGGCAGGCGTTCCTCGGCGGTCTTTCGCGAGCTGGGGCCGGGCTCGACGAGGTGATCGGCGCCGTCGAACGCCGGGCGCGGATCGCGGAGATCTCGGCGTGGCTAAGGGATTGCGGCGTGCCCGGGCCGCTGCTCGCCGAGCTGGACAGCGAACTCGGCGCCCTCGACGCGGTGCTGCCGGCTGTTGTACCGGACGTCGAGCTCGAGGATGGCGAGCCGGTACCCGGCACCGGTGGCGCGCTCGTGGCGGTGCACACTCCCGGCCACACCGCGGGGCACCTGTGTTTCCACGAACGCGAGCGGAACCTGGTGCTGACCGGTGACCACGTCCTGCCGAAGGTGACGCCGAGCGTCGCCCGCCGGCCGGGGTCGGACCCAGATCCGCTGCGGGACTTCCTTTCCTCGCTGACGCGGCTGGGCGGGGTCGCGGACTCCGCCGTGGTTTTGCCGGGGCACGAATGGCCGTTCGACCGGCTGTCCCGGCGCTTGGACGTCCTGCGCGAGCACCACCGCGAACGGCTTGAGGAAATCGAGCACGCGGTCGAGCGTGGGTGCGACACGGTGTGGAAGGTCGCCGAGGCTGTGTCGTGGGCTCGGGAGTTCTCGGCCTTCACCCCGCGTTCGCTGCGGTCGGCGCTCGCCGAGACTTCAGCCCATCTGGTCCGGCTGGCCGGGGACGGCCGTATCCGGCGCATCGAGGGCCGTTGGATCACTCATGACTGAACGAGGAGACTCATGACTGCGCAGTTCGTATTGGTCCACGGTGGACGGCACGGAGGGTGGTGCTGGCGGCCGGTGGCGCAACGGTTGCGCGCCGCCGGGCACGAAGTCTTCACTCCGACCCTGAGCGGGCTCGGCGAGCGGGCGCACCTGCTCACGCGTGAAGTCGGCCTGGCCACCCACGTCGAGGACATCGTCGCGACGTTCGAGTACGAGGACATCCGGGACGCGGTCCTGGTCGGGCACAGCTATGGAGGTGTGCCGGTCACCGGCGCGCTGGAGCGCATCGCCGACCGCGTCCGCGTGCAGGTCCTGCTGGACGCCCAGGTCCCGCGGGCCGGCGAGTCCGTGTTCGACATCAACGGGCCCGAGCGCGCGAAGGCGATGATCGCGCTGGCGGACGAGGGCGGAGAAGGCTGGTACATCCCGCCCGCGGACGCCGCGCGGTACGGCGTGACCGACCCGGCCGACGCCGCTTGGGTGAACCGCCGGATGACCGCCCAGCCGCTGAGGACCTACCAGGACCCGAGCGGGCCGACCGGCCGCGCCTGGCGGCACCCGGGGCTCTACGTCGAGTGTGTCCCCTCTTCCCAGGAGCCGCACATGCTGAAGCGCATGCGGGAGCGCGCCGCTACGGACCCGTTTTTCGGATACCGGGTCCTGGAGACGGCGCACAACGCGATGGTCACCGATCCCGACGCTGTTACCGCGTTGCTGCTCGAAGCGCTCGAGTTACCCGTCGGCTGACTCCGCGTCGTGCGCATTGACCGCACAGGCCGCCGAACGGTAGCGTCGAGGTCGCAATAAGAGACAATGGTTCGTATATGCGTTCACTGTCGAAGCGCGTGCTGCTACGGCGTCGGTAGTGCTCGCGCGAAGGAGAGCAGTCGTGATCGAGCGGGACACGATCTTCATCGACGGCAAGTGGGTGGAGTCCGCGGGCTCCGGCACCCTCACCGTGGTCAACCCGGCGACCGAGGAGCCGATCGCGACCGTGCCGCGGGGCGACATCGCCGACGTCGACCGTGCCGCCCAAGCCGCGGCTCGGGCCTTCGAGACCTGGTCGCGGTCGTCGCACGAGGAACGCGTCGCGGTGCTCACCCGCATCGCCGACATTCTGGAGGCCAAGGCCGAGGAGCTGGCTCGCTCCACCGTGCGGGAGATCGGCACGCCGATCGCGCTCGCCCGTCGGTCCCACGTCGCCACGCCCATCAACGATCTCCGCATCGCCGCCGCGAGCATCAAGGACATCGTGTGGGAGGAGCGGTTCGACGACACCATCGTGCGGCGGATCCCCGCCGGAGTGGCCGGCGCGATCACCCCGTGGAACGGTCCTTTGCGGATGATCACGCTCAAGGCCGGAGCCGCATTGGCCGCGGGGTGCACCGTCGTGCTGAAGGGCACCGAAGTCGCGCCGCTGAGTTCGTTCGTGTTCGCGGAGGCCGCGGCCGAGGCCGGTCTCCCGGACGGGGTGTTCAACCTGGTCAGTGGACCCGGGCCGGAGATCGGCGAAGCCCTTGCCACCCATCCGCTCATCGACCTCGTGTCGCTGACGGGTTCGGTGCGTGCGGGCAGCCGGGTGATGGAGCTCGCGTCGAGGTCGGTCAAGCGGGTGGCGCTGGAGCTGGGCGGCAAATCCGCCAACGTGATCCTCGAGGACGCGGATCTGGAGAGGGCTGTGACTGACGGGCTCACCGACGCGTTCCGCAATGCCGGCCAGGTCTGCGGCGGACTCTCCCGCACGCTGGTCCCGCGGTCGCGGCTGGCGGAGGCCGAGGAGATCGCCGCGGCCAAGGCGGCGGCCTTTGTCATCGGCGACCCTTTCGACGAGGCGACGACCCTCGGCCCGGTGGTCTCGGAGGTCCAGCGTGAGCGCGTGCGCCGCTACATCCGAACCGGCATCGACGAGGGCATGCGGCTGGTCGCCGGGGGTCCGGAGGCTCCGGACCATCTCGACCGCGGCTACTTCGTGCGGCCGACGGTGTTCAGCGGCACCAACAACGACACCCTGGCCCGGCAGGAGGTCTTCGGCCCGGTCAACGTCCTCATCCCGTTCGACGATGCCGACGACGCCGTCGCTATCGCCAACGACTCCGACTACGGACTCGCCGGCGGCGTCTGGTCGGCCGACCCCGAGCGGGCCCGTGACGTCGGGCGGCGCCTGCGCACCGGGCGGGTGCGCATCAACGGCGCCCCCATCGACATGCGCGCCCCGCACGGCGGTCTGAAGTTGTCGGGTATCGGCCGCGAAATGGGCCGGTACGGGATCGAGGAGTACCTCGAATACCAGTCGCTCATCAGCTAAGCCCCGGCCGGCCATTCGAAAAAGGAGTTCAGCGTTGATCACCGCACAGGCCCGGACCATGACGAGCCGGACCGCTTCATTCAGCACCGTCACCATCGAGCGCCGCGACGTCGGCCCGGCGGACGTGCTGCTCGACATCGTCTACGCCGGTGTTTGCCACACCGATGTCCACCACGCCCGCGCCGAGTTCGGCCACACCCACTACCCGATCGTCCCCGGCCACGAAATCGCCGGTGTCGTCCGCGAAATCGGTGCCGAGGTCACCCGGTTCGCGGTGGGTGACCACATCGGCATCGGCTGCCTGGTCGACTCCTGCCGGGAGTGCGCGATGTGCCGCGCCGGGCAGGAGTCCTATTGCCGCAACAAGGTGCTGACGTACAACGCGATCGGCCGCGACGGGCAGGTCACGCTCGGCGGTTACAGCGAACGCGTGGTCGTCGATGAGCGGTTCCTTGCCCGCATCCCGGACGCGTTGCCCTTGGAGTCCGCGGCGCCGCTGCTGTGCGCAGGCATCACGATGTACCAGCCGCTGCGGTATTGGGGCGCCGGACCGGGAAAACGGGTCGGCATCCTCGGATTCGGCGGGCTCGGGCACATCGGCGTCCAGATCTCGCACGCCCTCGGCGCGCACACGACCGTCCTCGAGCTGACTGACGACCGGCGCGCCGACGCGGAGCGCTTCGGCGCCGACGACTACCGCACGACCGGTGACCTGCCGGCGCTGCGGGACTCGTTCGACCTCATCGTGTCGACGGTCCCCTCGGCCTACGACCTGTCCGCCCACCTCGACCTGCTCGACTTCGACGGCACGTTCGTGAACTTGGGCGTTCCCAACGAGCCTCTGCAGATCGAGCCGTACGCCCTGCACACCAATCGGCGGAAACTGGCCGGATCCATGAGCGGGGGTATGCCCGAGACGCAGGAAATGCTCGACTTCTGCGGCGCACACGGGATCAAGGCCGAGGTCGAGATCATCGCGGCGAAGGAGCTGGACGGGGCGTACGACCGGCTCGGCAAGGGTGATGTGCGGTACCGGTTCGTGCTCGACACGGCGACCATCGCTGAAGCCTGACGGGTTCGCCGCTGGTTGGCCGCGCATGGAGAAGGGCGCTCCGCCGAGGATGGCGGAGCGCCTCTGAGCATCTCCCTGGTTCAGCTGGACAGGCGGTTCGAGGAGCCCAGCTTTTTCGCGAAGGCGCTCACGGCGACGAAGATAACAACACCAAGCTGGAGGCCGACCATTCCGGCCGATGCCCAGTACGGGAGATCTTCTGGCGCAGCCTTCAAAGTTGCCATCGGCGCGATCACGGCTGCGACGATGAGGAGGGCGGAGACCGCCGAATCGAGAAGGTGCGATGCGTTGTGAGGCGGTACAGAAATCGCCACCTTCATCGTCTCCGTCTCGATGCGCAACCGCGCCTCGGTAGTGGGACTTTCGTCCTCGATGGACATCAACTCGGCGAGTTCGTCCTCGCCGTCTTGCACCGGTTTGCCCACTCCCGGGCCTTTCCTTAGCGGGCCCTACTCGGATCCCGAGTGGATCCGGGCCCAGACAGGGGTTTGCGACGGCCGGGCAAGCTGTCACCCTCGCGCTTGAGTGCTCAGTTGGCGCCGCGAGGACGCGCCAACCGTTGACGTGGACCGGCACGAACAAGTCCGGTCTTAGTTTTCTCCATCGGATCATTTCCTTTCTTTTGTTCCTCCGTTGAGGTTCCTCATCTCCGGAACCTTCCTTCGGAGGTGCGCCCTCGCTCCCCGGCGGGGGCGTGCACTCCGGAGGAAGGTTCCAGGCGCCTCACTCTATCCGACCCGGACCGTCCAAGCAACTTTTTTGACACATTTTATGTGTCAAAAGGTGGCCAAGGTCGGTGCGGTCTGCGACGATGGGTCAGGCGGGTGCAGGTCTGTTCCCGTTCGATCAGAAGGGAGACGGTCATCGCCGCAGGGAAGGACCCCGGCATCGCAGGCGAGCAGGTGGATGAGCCGGGTGTCGTTGCGCGAGTCAACATCGCGTTGGTGAAGGAGAGCGCGAAAGCGCTGCTCAAGCTTCAGAAGAACACTGGCCTGAAGAAGGTGGACATCGTCAATCGGGCGATCCAGCTCTACGAGTTCATCGCGACCGAGCTGAAAGAGGGGCGTCAGGTCGTCGTGCGCGGTGACGACGGACACGAGGTGCTGGTCAAGATCTTCATGTGACCGAACGGAGCCGCAGATGACACGAGCACGCGGTGGGCGCCCGGTTCGACCGGGCGCCCACTTCTCGTTCAGCCAGACGAGCTGACTCGCTGATCATGTTCTTCGTCAGGTGCAGCTAAGTGCGTTCAGAGCTGGTCCGCTCGGTGGTGAGCGTGTCGACGAGCGTGCCGGCGGACCGGATGAGCAGGTCCGCTATGGCCAGGTGGGCCTGGCCCTCCGAACGGACGGGATGCTCGGCAACCGTGTGAGCCTCGGCGGCACGCCGGAAGTTCGCGACGTTGGCGACCAGTGCCCGGTCATCAGTCCCGTGCCGACGACCGGCTGTCCTCACCGGAACTCGCGCCGCTCGACAACCTTGGGATCATGGCTGGGGATGACTTCGCAGCCGAGCTTTTCCATGCGCTTGAGGCTGTCGTCATAGGCCACGATGTCGGTGAAGAAGCCGGACGGGATGTGCTCGTCTTCGCGGTCGCCCAACCAGTTCTCGTAGCGGTCGATGCAGTCGCCGGCGAGGAGGTAGCGCGCCGACGCCGCCCTGACGACTACCCCTTGCGAGCCGGGCGTGTGCCCGGGCAGGTGCACCACCGAAACGCCGGGTGCGATTTCGGTGTCGCCGTCGATCGCGTCGATCCGGTCTTCGGCCCGGCGCCATGCGGCCGTCAGTTCGGGCACGCGCTCGAACTGACGGCGGTGCCACGGAACGGGATCGGTGGCGTAGTCCAGCTCTCGCTGCTGCACGACGATGCGGGCGTTCGGGAACAGGTGGTTGTTCGAACTGTGGTCCCAGTGCAGGTGGGTGTTGACGACGACCCCCACTTCCGCCGGGTCCACGCCCAGCGCCTGCAGCGCGGCTTCGGGGCGCTCTGCGGGGGTCTGCTCCATCCTGATGCGGTGGTGCTCCCAGGCCCGGTCGAAGTCCGCGCCCGTATCGACGACGATAGGCGGACCGTCGCCCTGGATCACGAACATGATCAGCGGGATGTCCAGGGTCTCACCCCATCCGCGCAGGTAGGTGAGTGATGGCTTGGGCAGGCCGAACACCCGGCCGACGGACAGTGCGGTGATGGTCCTGCTCATGCGGGTTCCTGGATGAGGTCGCGGTGGCGGGTTTCGCGCAGTGCGAGGGTGCACAGCAATCCGGCCAGGCAGTAGAAGGCCAGGAAGATGCCGAACACGAAACTGCCGTAGCTGCCGATGAGGCCGGCCGCGACCAGCGGCGGGATGGCGCCGCCGAGCACGCCGGCAAGGCTGTAGGACAAGCCCGCCGCGGTGTAGCGGTAGCGGGTGTGGAACAGCTCGGACAGGAACGACCCGGCGACGCCGAAGCCGACGCCGGCGATGAGGAACGTCACCGACATGCCGAGCCAGAAGGCGCCGATCGTCCCCGTGTCCAGCACGGGGAACAGGGCCAGCGCCCACGGGACGCCGATGACGTTGGCGACCAGGAGCACACGACGACGGCCGAATCGGTCGGTCAGCGCGCCGCCCGCGATGATCGCCAAGCAGTTGAGGAGGTTGCCGAACATGCCGGCGCCCAGCACCTGCGGCCGCGGCAGGTGCAGCGCACCGGTGCCGTAGCCGGTGAGGAAGGCGATGCCGACGTAGCCGAGCGAGAACGCCATCACCAGTGCGCCCGCGCCGAGCAGGATCTCCTTCCCTTGGTGGGCAACGGCTTCCTTGAACGGCAGGCTCTCGCCTGGCTGGCGCCGCCGGGCCTCGGCGCGGAAGACGGGGGTCTCCTCGATCCGCAGCCGGACGTAGAGGCCGACAGCGACCAGCACGATGCTGATCAGGAACGGCAGTCGCCAGCCCCAGGCCGCGAAGGTCTGATCGCTCATGTACAGCCCGGTCAGCAGGAACGTGCCGAGCGCGAGGATGTTCGCGAACGCCCCGCCCAGATTGGTGAACATCGCCCAGAAACCGCGGCGCTCCTTCGGGGAGTGCTCACTGGTGAACAGGGCGGCGCCCGTCCATTCACCGCCGGCGGCCACGCCCTGGGCGATGCGGAGCAGGACGAGCACGATCGGCGCCGCGGTCCCGATGTCCGCCGCCGTCGGCAGCAGGCCGATGAGAACGGTGGCCAGGCCCATCAGCGACATCGTGAAGATGAGGGTCCGCTTACGGCCGAGCCGGTCCCCGAAGTGTCCGAAGAGGACAGATCCCAGCGGGCGTGCGACGAAGGCGACACCGAGCGTGGCGTACGACACCACGCTGCCGGCCTGCTCGCCGAGTGCCGGGAAGAAGGTGTTGGCGAAGACCAGTGCCGCCGCGGTGGCGTAGATGCCGAAGTCGTAGAACTCGATGACGGTGCCCATGAAGCTGGCCAGAGCCACCTTGCGCATTTTCGTCGCCGAGGGTGCCTCCTCGACCGCCGCCCCGGCGCCTGGCGGGACCGGTCTCGTGGGAGGAACGTGCGCGGACATCGGACCAACTCCTCGGATGCTCATCGTCGAGAGCGAGGCTGAAGTTTGGGAGAGTTCGCATATAGGAACCATCATCTGTGATTAGGAACTCGTGTCGAAGATAGCTGTGGCGGTCGGCGCTGGTCAAGAGCCGGTTGACACTCTCGTGAGCGCGTACCATCATTCGTAATAACGATCAGTAGTTCCAAATGGGGAACTAGCATGGGTGATCACGAGCGCGGTCCTCGATCCGGCCGCGGCGACCCCCGGAAGGTTTGGCGACAGCGATGTCCGTACCCACCAGTGCCTGGCCCCGACAGCTGCCCGGGGGCGACGACCCCGTGGCCATGCTCATCGACGGGGAGTGGGCGAGCCCGTCCGCCGCCACCACGCCGGTGTTCGATCCCAGCACGGGCGAAGTCATCGCGGCCGTGCCGGACGGCGGCGCGGAGGCGGTCGACGCAGCCGTGGCCGCGGCCCGTCGCTCCTTCGAGGAAGGACGGTGGCGCGGCCTTTCCGGTGCCGACCGCGGCGCCGTGCTCTGGCGGGCCGGCGATCTGATGCGCGAGCACGCCGACGGCCTGGCCCGGCTGGAGAGCCTCAACCTCGGCCTGCCGGTCGCGCAGGCGAAGAGCATGGTCATGGAAGCTGCCGCGCAGTTCCGCTACTTCGCGGGGTGGGCGGACAAGATCCACGGTCGCACCGTGGATCTCGGTCCGGCGGACCGCCGTGTGCAGGGCTACACCCTGCGTGAGCCGGTGGGCGTCGCCGGGCTCATCACGCCGTGGAACGCACCGTTGAGCATGGCGGCGAAGAAGCTCGCCCCGGCGCTGGCGGCGGGCTGTTCGTGCGTGCTGAAGCCCGCGGAGGAGACTCCGCTGACGTCATTGTGGCTTGGGCAGCTGCTGCTCGAAGCGGGCGTCCCGGCCGGTGTCGTCAATGTCGTCACCGGAGTCGGTGAGCGCGCGGGTGCCGCATTGGCGGAACACCCGGACGTCGACACCGTCTCGTTTACCGGGTCGACCGAAGTCGGCAGGCTGATCGTGCAGGCTGCCACCGGCAACATGAAGAAGCTGTCGCTGGAGCTGGGCGGCAAGTCCCCGGTCGTGGTGTTCGGCGACGCCGACCTCCGATCGGCGATTCCCGGTGCGGCGTCCGCGGTTTTCTGGAACTCGGGTCAGGTGTGTGCGGCCGGGACGCGGCTTTTCGTGCACGAGTCGGTGTTCGACGAAGTGGTCCGGGGTGTGGCGGAGATCGGTCGCTCGATGCGGCTTGGCGCCGGCTCGGACCCCGCTGCCGACCTCGGCCCGCTCATTTCGCAGAAGCAGCTGGACCGGGTTTCGGGGTACGTCGACCACGGCGTCAAGGACGGCGCCAAGGTCGTCAGCGGCGGCACCCGCGTCGGGGACCGGGGCTACTTCTTCGAGCCCACCGTGCTCGTGGACGTCGACCAGTCGATGAGCGTGATGCGGGAGGAGATCTTCGGCCCGGTGCTCGGCGTGATGCCGTTCTCCGACGTCGACGAGGCTGTCGCGCTGGCCAACGACAGTTCCTACGGGCTGGCCTCCAGTGTCTGGACTCTCGATGGCGCACTGGCCCACTCGGTCGCGCGCAAGCTGCGCGCCGGCCGGGTCGGGATCAACGTGCACCGGGCCGGCGGCGCCTACATGCCGGCCGGTGGCTACCGCCAATCGGGCTGGGGGCGCGAGAGCGGGCCGGAGGCTCTGGAGAACTACCTGGAGACCAAGTCCGTGGTATCCCAGCTTTTGTGACCATGTGCGAACGGGCGGGCGCATCATCGGATGCGCCCGCCCGTTTCTGTTCAGCGCGGGTAGGGAATCCGGGCGATGCGATCGGATCGGTAGGAGGTGAGCCACAGCGAGTTGCCGTCCTGCAGCGCGCCGGTGCCACCGCCCATCTTGCCCAGGACCGTCGGGCCGATGAGCAGCCTGTTCGCCAGGGTTGCCGGATCCAGCTCGTAGACGGCGAAATGGATGTCGCAGTTGATGTTCTGGGATCCGGTGCAGGCGAACCCCCGTTGGATGGTGTCGGTCTGGCCCCCGGCGAGAATCTTGGTGTGATCGGTGTTCCAGGCGATGTTGTCGACCAGCATGCCGAGGTCCACGGTGGACATCCGCCCCGTGCGCCGGTCGATCCGGGTCACGCGCTTTCCGGACCAGTTGTCGACGAACAGGGTTTGGTAGTCCGCGGACAGGATGACCCCGTTCGGCCCGGCCAATGCGCCGGGGTAGAGGTCGGTCCAGCCGGACTTCGCGTGCCATTCGGCGAGTCTGCCGTAGGCCTTGCCGCCCTCGAGCGCCGTGACGTAGCCGGGGTCCAGGGGGTCGTAGAGGCTGCTGACGATCATGCCGCCGTCAGGAAGGGTTGCCACGGCGTCGGGCCAGAAGTGAGCGTCGGGCGGGTGCACACAGCCGATCCAGGTCAGCTTCGGGACAGGACCGGTGAAAGCCATTTCGAACAACTGAATCGTGAGGCCGCCGCCGTGGCTGATGACGGTCAGCACGTCCCGGCCGTTCACCTTCTCGTAGTCGAGACCGAGCGACTGCAGGTTCGCGAAGTCGGCGTGGCCCGGGCAGCCGGGGTAGGCGGTCTTGTCCTCGGCCAGGGCTACCGTCGCCGGATCCAGGGCCGTCGCTTGCCGGGTGTCGAGGTTGAGGAAGTAGAGGGGTGCGGGCTTCGCCGAGCCGCCCTCGGCCGAGCTGCCGACCGCCCAGCGAGTGCTGTCGATACTGATCAACTGCTCGACATTCGTTACTCCGCAAAGGAACTCCGCGCCGCCGGAGGGCGCGCAGTCCGACGCCGAGTTGCTGACCGCTGGTGACGCACAGCTTGCGGCGAGCAACAGCCCGCAGAGGGAGACGATCAGGCGTGGACACTTCATGACGTTCTCCTGCCAGTGCTCAGGTACCGGCGAGCGCCGACCGGGTGCAGGTCCTCGGTGAGCTCGTAGCCGAACGGTTCGCCGGTGGGGACGGTGATGGTCCTGATGTCCTGGGGTGGGATCCCTTCCAGGTGGCTGATCAGGGCGCGCAGGACGTTTCCGTGGGTGACGACGAGGACCGTCCGGCCGGCGCTCAGGTCGGCGGCGACGGCGGTCTCCCAGTACGGGAGCAGCCGGATCAGGACGTCTTCGAGCGATTCGCCGGCCGGGACTCCGGCAGCGGTCCGTTCGGCCGGGGGAGGGGCGACCGAGTACGAACGGCGCCAGGCCGTGAACTGCTCGTCGCCGAACCGGGCACGCACGTCCTCCCGGTGCTGTCCTTCGAGCGCGCCGTAGTGCCGTTCGTTGAGCCGCCAGGTGCGGCGGACCGGGATCCAGTGCCGTTCGGCGACGTCGAGGGCGATGGCGGCGGTCGAGATCGCCCGCCGCAGCAGCGAAGTGTGGACGACGTCAGGCCGGAGACCGGCGTAGGCGATCAGGGCGCCGGATCTGGCGGCTTCCTTGCGGCCCACTTCGGACAGCGGGATGTCGGTCCAGCCGGCGAATCGATCGGCCGCGTTCCAGATGCTTTCGCCGTGGCGCAGCAGGATCAGCATTCCAGTGCCCCTGGGTGGTGCGTCGCGGCCGGGGTGGATTGTCACTCCCCGGCCGCGACGAGTTCGATTTCCCTAGACGTCCGCGGTCGCGCCGGTGTCGTCCCGGTCGAGGTCGAGCTCCTTGGTTTCGCCGATGAGCCGCACGCAGATCAGGCTGACCACGGCGACGCAGGCGAGGATGACCCCGAACACGAAGCCGCCCGACGCGGCGATGACAGGGCCGGCGATCAACGGCGGAATGGCACCGCCCAGCATGCCCGCGAGGCTGTAGCTCAGGCCGGTCGCCGTGTAGCGGTAGCGGGTCCGGAAGGTCTCGGAGAGGAACGCGCCGAGCGGACCGGTCGCCAGTCCGGACAGGAACATCGTCACCGGGACGCCGACCGCGAAGGCCGCCAGCGAGCGCGTGTCGAGGATCGGGAACAGCACGAGCGTCCAGACCACGGACACGCAGGCGACGATCGTGATCATCCGGCGCCGGCCGATCCGGTCGCTCAACGCGGCGCCGAGGACCGTGGCTATCGAGATGGCGACGCCGCCGAGGATCGCGACCGCGAGGACGTCCGGGCGCGTGAGTTTCAGCGTCGTCGTCCCGTAGCTGACCAGGTACGTTCCGCCGATGTAGGTCAGCGCCAGGGTCATGGTCGTGGTGCCGGTGGCGAGCAGGATCTGCTTGGGCTGGCTTCGGAACGCGTCGAGGAACGGCGTGCGGGTGACGCCGGTCGCGATCTGCTTCTTGAAGACGGGCGTCTCGTCGATGCTGAGCCGGACCCAGAGCCCGATGCCGATCAGGACGATGCTGGCCAGGAACGGAACCCGCCAGCCCCACGAGACGAAGGTGTCGTTGCTCATCCCCACCGCGGTCGCCCAGAACGTGGCATTGGACAGGATGATGGCGATGCCACCGCCGAAGGAGGGGAACATCGACCAGAATCCCCGCTTCGCTTTCGGGGCGTTCTCGGAAGCGAAGAGCACCGCTCCGCCCCACTCACCACCGGCCGCGAGCCCCTGAAGGACGCGCAGCAGCACGATCAGGACCGGCGCGGCCACGCCGATCGTCCCGGCCGTGGGCATCAGCCCGACGAGCAAGGTGGAAAAGCCCATGAGGAGCATCGTGGCGATCAGCGTCTTCTTGCGGCCGAGCCGGTCACCGAAGTGTCCGAAAAGGACGCTCCCGAAGGGACGGGCGACGAAGGCGACGCCGAGGGTGGCGAAGGAGGCGACCGTACCGGCGACGGTCCCCAGCGCGGGGAAGAACAGGGTCGGGAAGACCAGTGCGGCCGCGGTTCCGTAGATGCCGAAGTCGTAGAACTCGATGACCGTGCCGATGAAGCTGGCCGTCGCGACCCGTTTCATGCTCTGGGGCTTTCGGCCGCCCGCCGCGGGTTCGGCCCCCGAGGCCGGCCGGACCGCATGCTCCGGTGAGTGCGTCATTGCATCTCCTTGGTGTCGACGCGGTTTCGTGCCGGCGTCGGATGGGGACGGCCGCCCTGGGACGGTCGTTGGTGGGGAGGGGAGTGTGGTCAGTCGAGGTGGCCGCCGGCCCGCAGGACGCCTTCGGCGACCTTGAAGGCTTCGCCGGCCGCGGGCAGGCCACAGTAGACGGCCGTCTGGAGGAGGACTTCCTTGATCTCGTCCACGGTCGCGCCGTTGTTGATCGCCCCCTCGACGTGGTGCGCGAGCTGGGCGGGCCGGCCCAGCGCGGTCAGCGCCGCGAGGTTGACGATGCTGCGGGTCTTGCGGTCGATGCCGTCGCGGGCCCAGACCCGGCCGAAGCAGACTTCTTCGGAGTAGTCCTGGATGACGTCGTTGAAGCTGTTGCGGCTCTGGTCCTTCTTCTCCACGTAGCCGTCGCCCATCAGCTCGTTCATGATGCGGCGGCCGGTGGCCTTGATCTCCGTGGAATCCACGTCTTCTCCTTGGTGTAAGGGGGGTCAGCCGCGGTCGAGGACCACTTGGACCTCGTCGGCGGAAAGCTTGATCGTCACGCCCGCCCGCTCGTTCTGGAGCAGCAGCGGCGTCTGGGAGTCCCGGTTGCCCCACCCGCGGTCGAGGGCCTCCTGGAAGTCCTCCTGGACGAGGCGGGCGGCGCGCATCGGGACGTCGAACTGCTCGGCGAGCTCGAGGGCCAGCCGCAGGTCCTTGTTCGCCAGGTTCAGCGCGAACGACGGCGGATCGAACGCTTCCTGCAGGTAGCGGTCGCCGACCCGGTCGAAGGTCCGGGCGCGGCCGATGGCGCCCTGGCGCAACGCGTGCCAGAGCGCGTCCGGCTCGACCCCCGCCTTGACTCCCATGGTGAAAACCTCGGCGATACCGGAGCGGATGATCATGCTGGCGCAGTTGTGCACCAATTTCGCGGTGTTGCCGGCGCCGATGTCGCCGACGTAGAGGACCTGGTCGCCGATGGCGTCGAGGACCGCGCCGGAACGGTCGAACGCCTGGCGGTCGCCGCCCACGTAGATGGCGAGTTTGCCGGTTCGCGCGCCCTTGGGGCCGCCGCTGACCGGTGCGTCGAACAGTTCGACGTCGTGCTCCCGGCAGGCAGCGTGGACCTCACGGACGACGGTGGGGGAGTTGGTGGTCAGGTCGAACCACGCGCTGCCAGGCCTGAGCGCGCTCAGCAGCTCGGTGCCGACCTGGCGCATTTCGACAGGGCCGGGCAGCGAGGTGAACACGACGTCCACCTCGGCAGCGAGCTGGGCGGGCGAGTCCGTCCAGCTCGCACCGGCCGCTTCGGCCGCCGCGCCGCTTTCCCGCCGGAGGTCGTGCACGACCAGGTCATGGCCCGCCCGGCGCAGGTTGAGCGCCATGCCCTCGCCCATGCCGCCCAGTCCGATGAAGCCGACCTTCATGGTTGTAGCCCTTTCGCCGGTGAACGGACCTCGCACGCTTGCCTCAAGGTCGTAATTACGAACACATGAACGTATTGATGAATGAAAGGTAAGTCGTGGTCGCGCGGGTGTCAACGACTCGCCTCCGTTGACACCCGTGGGTCGGTGACCGTAGCCTCGTGGATGTAAATACGTACTATGGTTCGTAATAACGAACTCTACCTCGCGCCGAAGCGATGGAGGCACGGAATGACCGCGCTCGAAGGTGTGAAGGTGATCTGTGTCGGGCAGTTCTACTTCGCCCCGTACTGCACGATGCTGATGGCCCGCCTCGGTGCCGATGTCATCAAGGTCGAGGCCCCGCAAGGAGACCCGTACCGCCGTCTGCCCACAGTGGACGAGACCGGCTACCCGATCCAGTTCCGTTTCCTCAACTCCGGCAAGCGGAACATCCGCCTCGACCTCGCCAGCCCCGCCGGGCAGGACGTCCTGCGGGGACTCGTGCGCAACGCCGACGTCCTGGTGCAGAACCTCTCGCCCGGGGCGATGGACCGGTTCGGCCTGGGTTACGAACGGCTCAGCGAGGTCAATCCGCGGCTGATCATGGCGTCGGGTACGGGGTTCGGGTCGTTCGGCCCGTACGCGGGCGAATCCGCCATGGACCTCACCATCCAGGCCCGCACCGCGATCATGAGCACCACCGGGTTCGAGGACGGCGCGCCCGTCCGCACCGGGCCGTCGGTCGTGGACTTCATGGCCGGCACGCACATCCTGTCCGGGGTGCTCGCGGCGCTGTTCCAGCGCACCCGGACCGGACGCGGGCAGCACGTCGAGGTTTCACTCCAGGACGCGATCCTGCCCTCGCTGACATCCAACATCGCCGGGCTGCTCAGCGAGAACACCGCGAGCTTCGAGCGGACCGGCAACCGGCACGGCGGTATGTCGGTCGCGCCCTACAACGCCTACCCCGCCACGGACGGCTGGGTGACCGTCCTCTGCCCGACTGACGAGCATTGGAAGCGGCTGTGTGGCCTGATGGCCGACCCGGCAGCCGACGACCCGCGATTCGCGACCATGCCCGGGCGCTGCGACCACATGGACGAGGTGGACGCGGTCGTCGGCCGATGGACCCGGACCCGCGGCAAGGAAGACGTGGCCGCGCGGCTGAAGGCGCTCAAGATCCCGTGCGCTCCGGTGACGACTCTGCCGGAACTGCTGGAGGACCCACACGTCCGCGAGCGCGGAGTGCTGCGCACGGTCACCGACGAGCAGGGGGCGTTCATGACCCTGGGCAGCCCGTTGTTCCTCTCCGACTCCCCGATGGTCGAGCCGACGCGGTCGGGCGGGCTGGGCGAGCACACCGAGGAAGTCCTCGTTCAGGAGCTCGGCCTGTCCGCCGACGACATCACCAAGCTCCGCGACACCGGCGTCATCTGAGAAGGAGCGGAAAGACATGACAGTGGAGGCGCACATCGCCGTCCTGCCTCCGGGACAAGAGAAGCTCGAGCTGCGCGAGGTCAGCCTCGGCCCGCCCGGCCCGTACGAGGTCGTCGTGCGGCAGCGGGCGTTCGGGGTCTGCCACAGCCAGCTCGACCGGATCTTCGACCCGGCCAGGACGGCGGCGATGCTGCTCGGGCACGAGTCGATCGGGACTGTCGTCGAAGCGGGTCCGGAGGTGACCTACGTGCGCCCTGGTGACGAGGTGCTGACCACCTGGATCCCGCGCACGCCCCTCGAAGGCCGTCCGCCGGTGCCGTCCCGGATCGTCTTCCCCGGTGGCGAGGAGGCACGCACGCACAATACGTTCACCTGGGGCACCCACGCCGTCGTCGACGAGCAGTGGGTGGTCAAGGCACCCGAGGCCACCCCGCCGGATCTGGGCGCGGTCATCGGGTGCGCGCTGATGACCGGCGCGGGGGCCGTACTGAACACCGCCTCGGTGCGGCCGGGCCAGAGCGTGGCGGTCTGGGGCGCCGGGGGAGTGGGGCTGTGTGCGATCGCCGCCGCTTCGATCCTCGGCGCGTCTCCGGTCATCGCAGTGGACCTCGACGCCGACAAACTGGCGCTCGCAAGGCAATTCGGCGCGACCGACGTGGTCGACGTCCGGGCCGGAGACGTCGTCGAGGCCATCCGGGCACTGACGCCGCATCCCGACGGGACCCGGGGCGTCGATCGCTGCTTCGACTGCACTGGTATCGGCAAGAACATTCCGGTCAGCCTCGCCGCGGTCCGCCCCGGCATCCGGGGCGCGGGCATCCGTGGCGGCGCCGACGTCCTCGTCGGGATCCCGCGAGTGCCGTTCGAGCTCGACGCCATGGATCTGCTCAACGGAGAGAAGCAGCTCCTCGGGTGCGTCGGCGGCAGCTGCGACCCCAGCCGCGACTTCACGACCTTCGCCGGCTGGGTGCGTGATGGCCGCTTCGACCCGAGCGCGCTGGTGACCGACCGGTACTCGCTGGACGCGCTGAACACCGCGGTCGACGACCTGCACCACGGCCGGGTCCGCGGCCGCGCCGTCGTCGAGCTCGACCGGTGAACGAACAGAAGGAGCGACACCTCGTGAGCGCTGAACACGACCTGACGATCCGGCACCTGACCCCGGCGTTCCGCACGTTCTGCGGTGACGGCGCGCTCGCGGCCCTGCCGCGGGAGCTGGCCCGGGCCGGGGCGAGCCGGGCGGTGATCATCTGCATTCCCGCGGTGGCCGCGCACACCGAGGCGATGGGCCGGTTGCACGACGTGCTCGGCGACCGGCTCGCCGGGCAGTTCGACGGGGTGGAGGAACACAGCCCGCTGCCCTCGGTCGAGCGTGCCCGGGCTTTCCTCGCGGAGCGCGACGCGGACGCCGTGATCGCGGTGGGCGGTGGCTCGTCCGTCGTCACCGCCCGCGCCGCCACGATCCTGCTCGGCGAGGGCAAGGACGCGCGAAAGCTCTGTACCCGAAGGGAAAACGGCAAGCTGGTGAGCCCGAAGCTGGCCGCGCCGAAGCTGCCGCAGTGGGTGGTGCCCAGCTCGCCGACGACGGCCTACGCCAAGGCCGGCGCCGCCGTCCGGGACCTGGAAACGGGGGAGCGGCTCGCGCTCTACGACCCGAAGGCCCGTGCCCAGGGAGTCGTCCTCGACCCGGGGATGGCGCTCACCGCGCCGCCGCGGCTGAGCTGGTCGGCCGCCCTGAACATCTTCTCGATGGCCGTGGAGGGCCTGCAGTCCCGGCAGGTCGACCCACTCGCCGACGCACTGCTGGCGCACGCGTTGCGCACGGTCGTGACGTGGCTTCCGCGGGTCGAGAAGGAACCGGACCAGGCTGCTCCGCGGCTGCAGCTGATGCTCGCGGCGATCCTGAGCGGGCAGGGCAGCGATCACACCGGCGGCGGTCTCGCGCAAGCCCTCTCGCACGCCATCGGACCGCGGTCGTCGGCTCCGAACGGTGTCGTCGAAGCCCTGCTGCTGCCGCACGCCATGCGGTTCAACTCTCCGGTTGCCGCCGGCCGCCTGGCGGCCATCGCCGATTATCTCGGGCTCGCCGACCGCAGCGCGGACGGTGTGGTCACGGAGATCGAGCGCCTGCTCGGGGTCTTCGGAGCACCTCGGCGGCTGCAGGACATCGGCGTGGCCGAGGAGTCCCTGCCCGAGGTCACCGCCCACGCGATGGACGACTGGGCCGTCACCGCCGGGCCGCGCGTGCCGGACCGCGAAGACGTCGTAAATCTGCTGAACAACGCCTGGTAGGAGAACAATGACCACCACTTCGGACACCGGCATCGGCAAGGAACTGGCCACCGGCAAGTTCACCGGCGAGATGCTGGCGAAGATGCGGGACCTGATCGGGACCGAACTGCGCACGGACGCCTGCGTGAACAACGAGTACGCGACCCGGCTGGCGATCCTGCGGTTCGCCGAAGGGATCGGCGACGACAATCCACTGTGGACCGAAGAGGACTACGCCGCGGCCGGTCCGCACGGCGGGATCGTCGCCCCGCCCAGCTTCATCTTCGCCTGCCTGGGCTCGGTGCAGGTCGGCTGGCCCGGCCTCGGCGGGTTCCACGCCGAAACCGACGTGACCTTCCACGCGCCGATCAAGGTCGGCGACAAGATCACCGCGCGCGTCTGGTTCGACGGCTTCGACGACCCGATCGAGAGTTCCTTCGGGGGCCGCCGGATCAAGGACTACCTGCGTCAGGAGTACTGGAACCAGGACGATGAGCTGGTCGCGCGGTTCATCTGCTCCCGGATGCGGTTCGAGCGCACCGAGATGCAGAAGCGCCGCAGCTCGCGCAAGATCGAGATCCCGCACCCCTGGACCGACGATCAGCTGGCGAAGATCGAGGACGACATCCTCGCCGAGGCTCCGCGCGGCGCCGAGCCACGGTACTGGGAGGACGTCCGGGTCGGCGACGAGCTGGACACCCTGACCAAGGGACCGATCGGGCTCACCGACGAGATCGCCTACGTCGCTTCGGGGGCCGCCCCGATCCCGCGCCTGTCCGCGCATAGTGTCGCGTTGCGCCGTTACAAGAAGCACCCGAAGTGGGCGTTCCGCGACCCCGGCACACATGCGCTCGAGCCGGTGTATTCGGTGCACTACAACGACTACGCCGCGCAGCTCCAAGGGGCCCAGATCGCCTACGACGTCGGCATCCAGCGCACCTGCTGGCAGATCCACACGCTGACGCACTGGATCGGCGACGCCGGCTCGGTCAAGGCGATCCACGGCCAGTACCGGGCGCACGTCTACCTCTCCGACGTCGTGCGGCTGGGCGGCAAGGTCGTGGGCAAGGAGATCGACGGCGACGGTGACGCCGTGCTGCACCTGGAGACCTGGGCGCACAACCAGCGGGAGCAGAACTGCATGCCGGGCACGGCGACGGTCGTCCTGCCTCGGCGCCCGGAAGTGACGCAGTGACGCCGGCCGTCTGGGGCAAGGAAATCGGGACGGAGGTGGTGCGGGGCATCCCGTTCCGCACCTACACCGAGCGTCCCCGCGATATCCGTGCCCTGCTCGCTTTCGCCGGCCGGTGGGGCGATCGCCCGCACATCGTCCAGGGCGAGCGTGTGGTGTCCTTCATCGAGGTCCGGCGGGCGGCCGAGGCGAAGGCGGCCCAGCTCGCCGGCGACGGGCTCCGGCTGGGCGACCGGGTGTTGCTGCTGGGCTTCAACAGCCCGGAGTGGATCATCAACTTCTGGGCCTGCGTCACCGCCGGGGCCGTACCCGTGCTGGGCAATGCTTGGTGGAGCCGGGCCGAGCTGGCCGACGCCCTCAACTTGCTCACCCCCGCCCTGGTGCTCGCGGACACGCGGGCAGCGCGGGCGCTGCCCGAGGGCGTCCCCGCCGGTACCTGGGGGATCTCCGAGGTCGCCGCGGCGCCGGCCGCCGCGGCCGCTCCCGAGGAGGACGATCCGGCCGCGTTCGTGTTCACCTCGGGCACCTCCGGCAAGCCGAAGGCCGTCGTGCTCTCCCACCGGTCGCTGCTCGCGGGCCTGCACATGCTGCTGCACATCACCCGGCGGCTGCCCCAGCAGGTCGACGACACCACCGGGGACGCGGGCCTGCACACCGGCCCGATGTTCCACATCGGCGGGATCCAGACGCTCATGCGGGCGATCACGGTCGGCGACACGCTGGTCATGCCGTCCGGGAAGTTCGACCCGGCCGAGGCGTTGCGGCTGATCGAGCAGTGGCGCATCGTCCGGTGGAGCGCGGTGCCCACGATGGTCTCCCGCGTGCTGGAGCATCCGGACGTGCACCGGCGGGACGTCACCTCGATCAAGTCGATCACGGTGGGCGGCGCGCCGGTCACCTCGGAGTTTCTCACGCAGCTGCGGGCCGGGCTGCCGGGGGTCGAGCCACGGGTCGCGACCGGATACGGCCTGACCGAGAACGGCGGGCAGGGCGTGGCCGCGTCCGGCAAGGACACGATCGAACGGCCCGGCACCTGCGGACGGCCGCTGCCTTGCACGGAGCTGAGGATCTCCGATCCGGACGGTGAAGTCCTCCTCCGCTGCCCGACCCAGATGATCGGGTACTTCGGCACGGACGAGTCCCCGATCGACGCCGAAGGCTGGCTGCACACCGGTGACCTCGGCCGCCTCGACGAGGACGGCTACCTGTGGATCACCGGCCGTGCCAAGGACATGATCATCCGCGGCGGCGAGAACATCGCGCCGGCCGCGGTGGAGGAAGCGCTGGGCCGGATCACCGGAGTGGTCGAGTCCGCCGTCTTCGGCGTGCCGCATCCGGACCTCGGTGAGGAGGTCGTGGCCGTCGTCCTCGTGGACAACGGCCTGACCGCCGAGGACCTCGCGCGCGAATTACGGTCCACAGTGGCCTCCTTCGCGGTGCCGAGCCGATGGCGGATCCAACGCGAGCCGCTGCCGACGACGCATTCCGGGAAGATCGACAAGAAGCAGCTGGCGAGTGTCGAACTCGCCGCGGCGGGAGGAGCGGTATGAGTGACGTCGTCCTGGAGACGGTGGCAGGGCGGGTCGCGCTGGTGGAGCTGCGGCGCCCACCGAACAACTTCTTCGACGAGGCCCTGCTGACTGAGCTCGCGGACGCTCTTCTCGGTGTTGACGAAGAGAAGGACATCGGCGCGGTCGTGCTGTGCGCGCAGGGCAAGCACTTCTGCGCCGGCGCCGACCTGCGCGGCGTCGGCGCAGCCGGGATTCGCCGGGTCTACCGGCAGGCCTTCCGGCTCTTCTCCGGCCGCACTCCGGTGGTGGCAGCCGTGCAGGGCGGTGCGATCGGCGGTGGCCTGGGGCTGGCGCTGTCGGCCGACTTCCGGATCGCGGCGCCGAGGGCCCGGCTCACCGCGAATTTCGCCAAGCTCGGCTTCCACCAAGGCTTCGGGCTCTCGGTGACGCTGCCGAGGCTGGTCGGTCCGCAGCGAGCCCAGGAACTGCTCTACACAGGACGGTCGGTCTCGGGGGAGGAAGCGGCCGCAATCGGCCTGTGCGACAGCGTCGCCGAAGACCCCCGTGAGGCCGCGGTCGAGCTGGCGGCCCGAATCGCGGCCTCGGCCCCGCTGTCGGTGCCGTCGATCCGCGCCACGCTGCGGCGGTCGCTGGTGGCGGAGGTCTCCGCCGCGCTCGACCTCGAGGCCTCCGCGCAGGCCGCGCTGCTCGGCACCGACGATTTCGCCGAGGGCATCGCCGCCTCCATCGCGAAACGCCCGCCGAACTTCGTCGGTTCGTAATGGCGAATTCCGGGACGTTATTGCGCTAAGGTGGGCTCGTGACCGAAGACGCCGCCGACCCTGCCGGCCCGAAGAACCACCGCACGATCGACCGGGTTACCCAGATCCTGGAAGAGGTCGTGTACCACCCCGGCATCGGGTTCGCCGAACTCGCCCGCGCCCTGGACGCGCCGAAGAGCTCGGTGCACGGATTCATCCGCGGCCTGCAGGCCAAGGGCTGGCTCTACGAGGACGACAAACGCTTCTACCTCGGGCCCGCCATCTACGGCCTCACCATGGCCAGCGGGCACATCCGGGCCGGCCAGGTCAGCCAGGCCGATCTCGATGCCCTCCACCGGGACACGGGCATGACGGTGTTCCTCGGCGTCGAGGCCGGCGACCACCTGATCTACATCGGCGAGTCCGGAACGGACGCGCTGACCGGCTTCGCCGCGCGCACCAACATCCGCCGCAAGCTGCTCTCGACCGCCGGGGGAAAGGCCTTGCTGGCGGCGAAACCCGACGCGGAACGCGACGGGTACCTCCGGCGGAACCATTCCGACAGCGAAGCCGTCTCGGAGTTCCTCTCCGAGTTCGCCGAGATCAAGAAGACCGGCGTGTCGCGGAACTTCCGGCACCACGGTGCGCAGCTCGCGTTCTCGACCGTGGTCCGCAATCCGGCCGGGGAGAGCGTGGCGGCCGCGGTCGTGGTCGGCCAGACGGCGGAAGTGCAGCCGCGTGAGGCGAAGGTCCGCAAGCTGCTGGTGAAGCATGTCGCTTCGTGGACGCAGCAGAAGACCGCTCCGCGCGAGCCGATCTGAGCCGCGCCCGTATTACGACGATCCACAGTGGACGACAAGGCTTCCTTGTCGTCCACTGTCGCGTTCCGGGCGTTGACACGGGGATGAACGCGGCTTAGCGTTAGTCGTATTACTGATCAATAGTTCTGATATACGAACTGCGCGGCGTAGCGCGAGGAGTGTCCCCGGTGATCGAACGCGACCAGATCTTCATCAACGGCAAGTGGGTGCCCTCCGCGGGGACCGAGGTCATCGAGGTGATCAACCCCGTGACCGAGGAAGCGGTCGTCACCATCCCGCGCGGGACCGCCGCGGACGTCGATGCCGCCGCCCAGGCCGCCGCGGCCGCTTTCCCGGCCTGGTCGAAGACCACTGTCGAGGAACGCGTGGGGTTCCTGCGCAAGCTTGCCGAGCTGACGCGGGACAGGGCCGACGAGATCACCCGAGCCGTGGTCAGCGAGATCGGCCAGCCGTACGCGATCGCCGCCGAGGCGCAGGGCTCGTCGGCGGTGGTGGACCTGGTGAGCCTCGTCGAGAGCCTGACCGAGATCACCTGGCGGGAGCAGGTCGACCACACGGTCGTCGCCCGTGAGCCCGCCGGAGTCGTCGGCGCGATCACGCCGTGGAACGGGCCGATGCGGATGGTCTGCATGAAGGCCGGCGCGGCGCTGGCGGCCGGGTGCACTGTCGTGCTCAAGGGCACCGAGGTCGCCCCGCTCAGCTCGTTCATCTTCGCCGAGATGGTCGCCGACGCCGGCCTGCCCGACGGTGTCTTCAACCTCGTGTCCGGCACCGGCCCGGAGGTCGGCGAACCCATCGTCACCCACCCACTGGTCGACATGGTCTCCCTCACCGGATCCGTCCGGGCCGGACGACGGGTGATGGAACTGGCCGCGCGGGGGATCAAGAAGGTCGCCCTCGAACTCGGCGGCAAGTCGGCGAACGTCATCCTCGAGGACGCGGATCTGGCGCGGGCCATCGAGGTCGGCATGGAGGACGCGTTCCGCAACTCCGGCCAGGTCTGCGGGGGGCTCTCCCGTGTCCTGGTCCCGCGGTCGCGGCTGGCCGAGGCCGAAGAGGTCGCGGTCCGCAAGGCCGAGAGCTATGTGCTGGGCGACCCCTATGACCCGGCCACCACACTCGGCCCGGTCGCCAACATCCACCAGCGGCAGCGGATCCGCGACTACATCCAGTCCGGTGTGGACGAAGGTGTGCGGCTGCTGACCGGCGGCCCGGACGCCCCCGACGGGCTGGACCGCGGCTTCTTCGTCCGCCCCACGGTGTTCTCGGGCGACAACAGCTCCCGCATCGCCCGCGAGGAGATCTTCGGGCCGGTCGTCGTGCTGATCCCGTTCGACGACGAGGTCGACGCCTTCCGCATCGCCAACGACACCGACTACGGGCTCGCCGGCGCGATCTGGGCCGGAACCGACGACCGCGCCCGCGCGCTGGCCGGAAAGCTGCGCGCGGGCCGGATCCGCATCAACGGCTCCGCGGTCAACCAGCGCGCCCCGCACGGCGGGTTCAAGCTCTCCGGCATCGGCCGCGAGTTCGGCCGTTACGGCATCGAGGAGTTCCTCGAGTACAAGTCCATCGGCTGAGCGTTCGACGCTACTGGAGGAGACACCGATATGACGGTCACGGACCGCCTCACGCTGACCGGGGTGCTCGCGGACTATGCCGCGAGCACCCGGTTCGACGCGTTGCCCCGCCCCATTCGCGAGCGCGCGAAGCTCGTGGTCCTCGATGAGCTCGCAAGCGCGTACTTCGGTGCGGCCTGCCCGGCCGGCCGGCTGGCGGCTCGTTACGTCACCGGTCAGACCGCCGCCGCCGAGGCGCTGGTACTGCGGACCGGGCGACGGTCGTCGGCAGAGCTGGCCGCCTTGGCCAACGGCACGGCGGGGCATGCCGACGAGATCGACGGCGCCCATGTCGTGGGCGGGCACCCGGGCGCCACTCTGGTCCACGCAGCGACCGCGGTCGCCCAGCTGCGGGGAACCTCGGGCGCCGAGCTGATCAACGCCGTGGTGCTGGGCTACGACGTGGGCACCCGGCTGATCGATGCCTGCGGCGGCACCTTCCGGCTCAAGGACGAGTTCCACCTGCACGCGGATTTCCTGCACGCGGTCGGGGCAGCGGTGGCCTGCGGGCGGCTGCTGCGGCTCGACCCGCGCGCCATGGCGAACGCCATGGCACTCGCGACCTTCCGGGCCAACGGGTTGTGCGCGTTGTTCCGCGAGGACCACCACATCAGCAAAGCGTTCTGCAACGGCCAGTACGCTTCCGCGGGCGTCGGCGCCGCACTGATGGCTCAGGCTGGGCTGGAAGGCGTGGCCGACGTCCTCGGCGAACGCCACGGTCTGCTCGACGCCTGGGGTGTCGAGGACGGCCGGGAACGCGTGACCCGCGGTCTCGGCACCGAGTTCGGGATCGCCGGCGCCAACTTCAAGTTCCTCCGCGCGGGCTACCCGATCCACGCGGCCGTCGAGGCAGCGCTGGCGATCGTGGCGGAGCGCAACCTCACCTGGGAGACGATCGGCGCGGTTTCAGTCGGCCTGCCGGACAACGCGCGTCGCGTGGTGGACGGGCGGACCATGCACAACATCTGCCTGCAGGACATGCTGTCGGTCGCTCTCGTCCGCGGGGGAATCAGCCTGT
Organism: Amycolatopsis saalfeldensis; assembly: GCF_900110575.1. Classification (GTDB taxonomy): domain Bacteria; phylum Actinomycetota; class Actinomycetes; order Mycobacteriales; family Pseudonocardiaceae; genus Amycolatopsis; species Amycolatopsis saalfeldensis. The sequence goes on along the minus strand of NZ_FOEF01000012.1, from coordinate 71,746 downwards.
CCGGCTCGTACTTCCCGGAGATCCAGGCCGATCCCGCGTTCGCCAGGATCCGCGAGCGGGTCACCGTCGGCACGGATCCTGATCTCGAACGGGAGCAGCCGAACGGGCGCGGTGCCGTCGTGACGATCACCCTCGCGGACGGGACGACGGCGACCCGGCGCGTGGACCACCCTCGCGGCCACAGCCTCCGCGGCGAGCCGACCTGGCCCGACCTCGGCGCGAAGTGGCGCGACGCCCTGGACGAGGTCGACACCGACGCCTGGATCCGCTCCGCGGCGCGCCTGGAGAACGTCGACGACGTCGGGGCGTTCGTCGAGCAATTCGCCTGATCCGCGTCCCGGGCTGCAACGAAGCTGTCCGATGGGGCGACTACTACGTATGGTCGCAACGGATGTCATCGCCACACAGGTGGTTCGCGCGCTGACCACCACGGTCCTGCAGGAGCGCGGGGGCCTCTGGCAGTCGCCTCGTGGCCGGCTGAAGAAGCGCCTGCGGGAAGCGATCGGCACCGCGCCGGATGAACCGCTGGGGGTGCTCGAATCCTTGATGGCCCACGCGGACCTGAGCGCGTTCGATGCCCGGCGGGCGAGTGTGTGGTGGGGTCGGGCGTACTACGTTCTGGGCGTTCCGGCGGTGATCCTCGCGGCGACCGCCGGAGCCACCGGGCTGGCAACTACCACGGGCCGAGTGGTGGCGGCGATAATCGCTTTGGTGTCTGCCGGGTTGACGGCGGCGGCGACCTTCTTGAACAGCGGTGAGCAGCGCAAGAGCAGCGACCGGCTCAGCGCGGCCTGGCAGGAGCTGGCGGACGATGCGCGACTGGAGCTGCTCCGGCGGGCACAGGCGCTGAAGTCGGGCAAAACCGCCGAGGACGTGCTCGGTTTCGAGTACTGGAACAGGGTCCTGCATCTTCAGCGACGAAAGGGCCGTCTGCTCCGCGGTGACCTGGTTGCCGAGGAATCAGGAGCGGTACAGCAGACATCAAACCGGCGGTGACGGCGACGAAGAGTCCACTGTGGTCTTCAGGACCAAGTAAGACCTGGTGCCTTGTTGCCGGAACTGCTCCGCCTTCTCGGTGAGCCGAAGTCCTGAGCTTCGGGTCTGCGGTCATCGCAGGCCGCTCTGCCGGAGCCACGACAAAACGGCGTCGAGGGATTGGCCGACCTCTTCGCCGCGCACGGCGAGTCCATTACCGATGGTCGCGCCGCGGCAGGCCTGCGCGTAGTCCTCGGCCGCGCGGCCCAGACCGCTCATCGCGTAGGTGGTGACCGGTAGGACCGTTCTCCCGCTGAAGTCGAGGCCCTCGGCGAAGGTACGCATGATCAGCGGCGGCCGGACATTCCAGAGGCCGCTGCCCAGCAGCACGACGTCGTAGCCGGTGATCGCCGGGAGCGGGTTGGCGATGACGGGCCGGGCGTCGGAGCTCTGCTCGCGTACGTTGCGCGCCACCGTATGGTCGTAGTCGTCGGAGTATGGCTCGGCGGCCTCGATGCGGTGGACGTCGCAGGCGATGCTGCCGCTGATCAGGCGGGCCAGCAATTCGGTGTTGCCGACCTCCAGGTTCTTCCGGCCGCCGTAGTAGTAGTTCTCGCCGGCGCGGGAGAAGTAGGCGAGCAGTACCCGCACACCGGCCGGTGTGGACGGTCGTGGTGTCGGCGTGTGCTGTGCGCTGTCGGTGTCGCAGGCCATCAGCGAGATGCCTCCCAGAACTCCCAGTGCGGCTGCCGCTCCACCGCAGAGGAACTGGTGTCGGTCCAGCGGGTTGCTCACGCGAGAAGGAACCCGGGTCACGGCAGCCGGTATTCGGCGGCGGTCACGTGCTCGCCCCAGGTCGATTCGGGCGTTTCGCCGCCGGGAGCGGGGGCCTCCCACAATGCGAGGTGAGTCATGAAGTTCCCGGGTGTGGCGCCGTGCCAGTGCTCCTCACCCGGTGGGGTGTAGATCACGTCACCCGGGTGCATGACGACGATGTCGCCGCCTCGCGCCTGGACCAGGCCGGTGCCCTCAGTGACGTAGAGGGTCTGGCCCACTGTGTGACGGTGCCACGCGGTGCGCGCCCCGGGTGCGAAACGCACCGTGTTGGCGCGCATGCGGGACGGCTCCTCGCCCTGGTAGACGACGTCGAAGTAGACGTCGCCGGTGAACATCCCGGCCGGCCCCTTGGTCGTCGGGAGATTCGGCAGCTTTTCCACGGGTTTCCCTTCGCTCGTGCTCGCTGCCCAGTCAACGACCTTCGCGCGGGCGCGGGGAGTTAATGCCAGTGCCCCCCACATCGGCGACGGCCCGCCTACCCTGGTGCCATGGGTGCAACCGATCACCGCGCCGAGGTCCGCGAGTTCCTCAGCTCGCGGCGGGCGCGCATCACGCCCGACCAGGCCGGACTGCCTGCGTACGGCGGCAACCGCCGGGTCAAGGGCTTGCGCCGCGAGGAAGTCGCCATGCTCGCCGGCGTCTCCATCGACTACTACATCCGCATGGAGCGGGGGAACCTCGCCGGGGCTTCCGAGGGCGTGCTGGACGCGCTGGCCCGCGCGCTGCAACTGGACGAGGCGGAGCGTGACCACCTGTTCGCGCTCGCCCGCGCCGCGGGACCGGGCCACTCGCGGCGCCGGACCCCGCCGACCAGCGTGCGTGCCACCACCCAGCAAGTGCTGGACGCTATTAGTGACGCTCCGGCGTGGGTGCGCAACGGCCGCCACGACGTCGTGGCCATGAACCGCCTCGCCCGTGCCCTCTACGCACCGATGCTGGCGGACCCGCGCCGCCCGGCGAACACGACCCGGTTCGTCTACCTCGACCCGGCAGCGCCCGAGTTCTTCGTCGACTGGGCACAGGTCGCCAACGACGCGGCCGCGATGCTCCGGCTCGAGGCGGGCCGCAACCCCCACGATCCGGCGCTGATCAAGCTGGTCGGCGAGCTCTCGACCCAGAGCGAGCTCTTCCGCAGGCGCTGGGCGTCGCAGGACGTGCAGTTTCACCGCAGTGGTCGCAAACGGCTACGGCACCCGATCGTGGGCGAGCTGGACTTGAGTTACGCGTCGATGGAGCTGCCGTTCGAGCCGGGCCTGATCTTGAACGTCTACACCGCCGCCCCGGACAGTCCCACCGCCGACGCACTCAAGATGCTCGCCAGCTGGGCCGCCACCCAGGAACTGGCCGACGAAGCAGCGAACTCGTTGGGGTGAATCTGTTGTGCTGGAAGCAGAACAGAGAGGCAATCACAGGGCCTCCCTCGTGCGGCCGCCCGCGATTAGCGTGAAGGCATGAGCACGAATTTGACGTTGAACAACGGGGTCGAAATGCCCGCCCTGGGCTTCGGTGTCTTCCAGACCCCGCCTGGCGAAACGATCGCGGCGGTAGAGGCCGCGCTGAGCACTGGCTACCGGCACATCGACACCGCAGCCGCCTACGGGAACGAGAGCGGGGTCGGTGAGGGGATCCGGCGCTCCGGTGTGGACCGGTCGGAGATCTTCGTCGAGACCAAGATCTGGATCAGCGACTACGGCTATGACGCCGCTTTGCGCGCGTTCGACAAGAGTGCGGGCAAGCTGGGGGTCGAGCAGATCGACCTGCTGATCCTGCACCAGGCGCTGCCGTCGCGGTTCGACCTGACCGTCGGTGCGTACCGCGCGCTGGAGAAGCTCCTGGAAGACGGGCGTGTGCGGGCGATCGGGGTCAGCAACTTCATGCGTGGCCACCTGGACAGCCTGCTCAAGGCGGCCGCAGTGGTGCCGGCGGTCAACCAGATCGAGGTGCACCCGTATTTCCGCCAGTCCGACGTTCTCGCGGCGAATGCGGAGCACGGCATCGTGTCGCAGGCGTGGTCCCCGATCGGGGGAATCACGTTCTACCGCGACGGGCAGCACGCCAGCACGCTCGAGAACGAGGTCATCGTCGGCATCGCGGCGGCGCACGGCAAGTCGCCGGCGCAGGTGATGCTGCGCTGGGGCCTGCAGCAGGGCCGTTCGGTCATCCCGAAGTCGACCAAGCCCGCACGGATCGCCGAGAATTTCGACGTGTTCGGCTTCGAGCTCACCGATGCGGAACTCGCGGCCATCGACGCGCTCGACACGGGCGTGCGCGGCGGCCCCGAACCCGAAGCCATCACCCTGGAGGCATTCGGCCGGGACATCCCCGAAGCCTGACCTTCAGGGACGAAAGAGATGCCGGTCTCGCGGGCCCGGCGCCTCGATCGTGCTTCAGCGCATGCGTCTTTTCCGGAACTCGGTCAACCCGGGAAATCAGTGGTCGCGCTGAGGTCCGCCCAGTCACCCAGTTCGGTGAGCTGGCCCTCGAGTTCCTCGCGCACGATCGTGATGGCGTCGGTGCCCAGCAGGAGCCGGAACGGAGGTTCGCCGGCCGTCACCGCGGTGATGATCGCTTCTGCTCCCCGGGCCGGGTCACCCTGCTGGTGGCCGTGCGTGGTGTCGTTCTCCTTGCGGCGCAGACCCGCGGTTCCGGCGTAGTCGGCGATGGCCTGGCCCGCCTGCTGCAACGATCGGCTGGCGAAGTCGGTTCGGAACGCGCCGGGCTCGACCACGATCACCTTGATCCCCAGCGGCGCGGCTTCCTTGCGCAGGGCGTCGGACATGCTTTCCAGGGCGAACTTGGTCGCCGAGTAGTACCCGGACCCCGGCGCGGCCAGCCGGCCCGCGATCGAGGACACGTTCACCACGGCTCCCGCGCGGCGGGCGCGCATGCCCGGCAGCACCGCCTTGATCAGCGCGACCGGACCGAAGAAATTGGTCGCGAACAGCTCGGCGACCTCAGCTTCCTTGCCTTCTTCGACGGCGGCGCGGTACCCGTGGCCCGCGTTGTTGACGAGGACGTCCACCTGGCCGAAACGGTCCCGCGCCGTCCGTGCGACCTGGGTGACCCGTGCCGGGTCGGTGACGTCGAGGGCGAGCGCGAGCCCGGTCTCCGGGTACGGCGCGACGAGGTCACGGACCGATTCGGGGTTCCGGGCGGTGACCACGGCGTTCCAGCCGCGCTCCAGCACCGCCTTGGCCAGCGCCTTGCCGAGACCGCTCGAACATCCGGTGATCAGCCAGGTGGGTGTCTGCATGCCGTCCTCTCGCCGCGATCGTCCTGATCGGACACGCTAGAGCGGCGCCGCCGATCCTGGGGGGCCCTGCCATTACCCCGAATGCCCGCCCCTCCCGCACCGGCGGCGGCGCGGGTTGCCTGGGAGTCATCAGAAACCGACTATCGAGAGAAGCCGATGCGAGCAACCGTGATGCATGGGGCCGGCGACGTGCGGGTCGAGCACGTGCCCGACCCGAAGATCGACCGGGCGGGCGACGCCGTGGTCCGCGTGCTGCGTTCGTGCGTCTGTGGCAGCGACCTGTGGCCCTACGGGGCGATGGCCGCCTCGGAGCATGGCCGCCGGATGGGCCACGAGTTCCTGGGCGTCGTCGAGGACACCGGAGCCGACGTGTCCGGGTTCAAGCCCGGTGATGTCGTCGTGGCACCGTTCATCTGGGCGGACAACACCTGTGACTTCTGCCGGGCCGGGTTGCAGCCCTCGTGCCGGCATGGCGGCCAGTGGGGCCTGAACGGCGTGGACGGCGGCCAGGGCGAGGCCGTGCGCGTCCCGTTCGCCGACGGCACGCTCGTGAAACTGCCGGTCGGCGAAGACTCCGCGCTGCTGCCTTCCCTGCTGACCCTCTCGGACGTGTTCTGCACCGGGCACCACGGTGTGGTCACCGGCGGGGTCAAGCCGGGCTTGTCGGTGACGGTGATCGGGGACGGCGCGGTCGGCCTCTCCGCCGTGCTGGCCGCGCGACGCCTCGGCGCGGAGCAGATCATCCTGCTGGGCCGCCACACCGACCGCACCGACCTCGGCCGCGAGTTCGGCGCCACCGACGTCGTCGCCGAGCGCGGTGAGGAAGGCGTCACCAAGGTCCGCGAACTGACCGGCGGCGACGGGACCCACACGGTCGTCGAGTGCGTCGGCACCGACCAGTCGATGCGCACCGCGCTCCGCGTGGTCCGTGACGGTGGCGCGGTGAGCCGGCTCGGCGTCCCGCAATACAGCGAGATCCCGTTCGGGATGGACACCATCATGCGCAACATCACCGTCACCGGCGGGGTGGCACCGGCGCGCGCCTACATCGAAGAGCTTCTGCCCGACATCCTCGAGGGCAAGGTCGAACCGGGCCGAGTGTTCGACCGCACCATCGGCCTCGACGATGTGCCGGACGGCTACCGCGCCATGGCCGATCGCGAAGCCATCAAAGTCCTTGTCCAGCCTTGAGGAGTCATCACATGAAGCACGTCAAGCTGCGTGACCTCGACGTCGGCCGCATCGGGCTCGGCGCCATGGGCATGTCGTTCGGGTACACCGGCGCGGGTACCGACGACGCCGGGTCGATCCGCACCATCCACCGGGCGCTCGACCTGGGCGTCACCCTCCTCGACACGGCCGAGGTCTACGGCCCGTACGCGAACGAGCAACTCGTCGGCCAAGCCTTGAAAGGCCGTCGCGACGAGGTCGTGCTGGCGACCAAGTTCGGGCTGATCTCCCACACCGGCCGCGAACCCGGCACGCCCGACAGCAGCCCCGCGAACGTCCGCGCGGCGCTCGACGGTTCGCTGCGGCGGCTGGGCACGGACCACATCGATCTGTACTACCAGCACCGCGTCGACCCGCGGACGCCGATCGAGGACACCGTCGGCGCGCTCGCCGAGCTCGTGGCCGCGGGCAAGGTCCGCCACCTCGGCCTGTCCGAGGCCGGCGCGGACACCATTCGCCGGGCGCACGCCGTCCACCCGATCACCGCGCTGCAGTCCGAGTATTCGTTGTGGACGCGGGATCCGGAGCCGGAGATCCTCCCGCTACTGCGCGAGCTGAACATCGGGTTCGTCCCGTATTCCCCGCTCGGGCACGGGTTCCTCACCGGGCAGATCCGCTCCGTCGAGGACTTCGACGACAGCGACTGGCGCAAGACCAACCCGCGGTTCACCGGCGAGAATTTCCACCGCAATCTGCGGCTTGCCGACGAAGTCCAAGCCGTCGCCGCCGAGGCCGGGGCCACGCCCGCTCAAGTCGCGCTGGCCTGGCTCCTGGCCAAGGGCGACGACATCGCCCCAATCCCCGGTACCAAGCGTGTGTCCCGCCTGGAGGAGAACACCGCGGCCGACGGCGTCGAACTGACCGCCGCGCAACTCGCCAACCTGGACACGCTCACCCCCGCGGCGGGAGACCACCACGAAGAAGCGCAGATGCGCATGCTGGATCGATGAGGGAAACCATGACCACCTGGAACACCGAAGACCTCGCGGCGATCGATCGTCCGGACGAGGTCGAGATCACGTCGCTGCGGCCGGACGGCAGTGCCCGGCCCTACCGGATCATCTGGGGCGTCCGCGTCGACGACGAATTCTACGTCCGCTCCGTCAACGGACCAGACGCCGCCTGGTTCCGCGGCACCCGGACTCGCCACGACGGCCGCGTCCGCGCCGGCGGCACCGAGTACGAGGTGTCCTTTGTGGATACCGACGACGGAGAGATGAACGACCGCATCGACACTGCCTACCGCGCGAAGTACCGCCGCTACCCGAACCCGGTCAGGTCCATCACCAGCCCTGCGGCCCGGTCCGCGACCCTCAAGCTCGTGCCCCGCACCCGGTAACCCGTGCTGGCTGCTTGATGATCCCGGTATGCACCGCCGCGCGGCACCTGCTCCACCTCAGCCTCACCCGGGCACCGGCTGTGCATCATCGCTCGCCGAAAGTGTCCGGCGCGGGTTGGCTCCGTCGTCCAATTGCCCTGGCCTCTCTCTCGGCGTCGTCAGCATCGGGTGGTTTTTAGATCCCTTGCGGCTCGTTGCTCGTGAATCCGGTTGCGGTCTGCCCAGCGACGCGAGGGCGGCGGAGCCGCTGACGGGTGGGTGTTCACGCGGGAGAACGGCAATCACTGGAGCCCCAGCTACGTGTCGCACACGTTCCGGCGGCTGATCGAGAAGGCTGCTCTGCCGCCAGTGCGGTTCCACGACCTGCGCCACGGTGCAGCAACGCCGTCCCTGGCCGCGGGCAACGACCTGAAGACGGTCCTAGCGCTGCTGGGCCACGCCAGCATCGTCCTGACCGCCGACACCTACACCAGCGTGGTCCCGTCCCTCTCTCAGGCCGGTGCCGAGGCGACCGCGAGCTTGGTCCGCCGTGCTGGCTATGACCGGGGGAGGAAGATCTGCAGGTCAGGGCGCTACTCGTGGTCGGCAGCGGCGATACCGGGCAGCCGGACGCGGTCCGCGCGTCACTCGCGCTGGCGAGAGCCGGGGCCGGACCCACAGCGGTCCCACCTCGGGCTCACAGATCAACAAAGCCCACCAACGACACCCCTGAAATATGGAGAATTCGTTGGTGGGCTTTGCTTTCCGGCTGTGCGCCATCAGGGACTCGAACCCGGAACCCGCTGGTTAAGAGGTTCGATTTTCGGCCTGGCTGCCAAAGGATGGGAACGAGGCTGACCAGGTACATTTCGTCGGCACGTCGCTGGTCGAGTCGAGTTTTACGTCTCCAGACTCGGGCGGGAGCCCGTCATGAGCGCCAACTCGCGCTCGGTCGCCAGGTTTGTCACGGTCACGATGGCGTTGGTCATCGGGCTCACGTTCCTCTTTGGCTTCGGGAACGTGTTGAACCTGGCGTTGAAGCTGCAGGTGCCGGTGTTCGTGGCGCCGCTGGTGGCGCCGGCTGTTGACTTGACGGTGCTGGGGTTGCTCGTCGGTACGCGGCATCTGGCCTTGTCGGGAGCCAGTGACGAGGTGCAGCGGCCGGCACGGCACTTGCTGCTGGCGGCGAGTGCGGTGACCCTGCTGTTGAACGTTGCTGATTCGGTGTGCGCTGGTCAGTGGGGTAAGGCGGCGTTCGATGCGGTTGGCCCGCTCTTGTTGATCGGCTGGGCCGAGGCAGGCCCGGGGTTGCTCCGCGAGCTTACTGCGGCACACGCCGATTCCGAATCGGTCTGTTCCTCCTCGGCGTCGAAGCGCGACAGCGCCGTGCAGGAGGCGCCCACGGCCATGTCCCTTCGACATGGCCAACAGATGGATTCGGCATCCTGTCGGAGCGCCGGCCTGGACAGGGAACTCGTGAAGCAGGCCCGTGTCGCGGACGAAGACCATTGGCAACGCTTCCGGCGACCGATCTCCGCGGAGAAGCTGCGGAAGCAACTTCGGGTCGGTGCCCGGACATCGCGGGCTCTGGTAGCCGTTGTTCGCCAAGGGAATGCTTCGGCGTCTCAGACCAGTTCAGAGCTTGAAGTGGTCTAGCGCGAACCTGCGCTCCGGACCTGCCCGACGACGAGCGCCGGGTGGTGGGACCACCCCCGCTCGCGCGGGGAGAACAGTTCGCGATCTCGGACTTTACGCGTTGGAGGGGCGGTTTTTCCTGCACTTTCGAAGGCGCGTTGTCGACCGATCCGTACCCGGCGTGGGATTCCCGGCTCGCGCGGGGACAACCGTATTGGCGGTTGTGTCGGCTGGTCCCGGTACGGCGGGGGGAGGGGAGTGGGTGGGTAGTCTTCGCGTATGAGCCGCGCCCGGCAGACAGTCACGCTCACCGCCGACTTGGTCATTTTGACCATTCGGGACGGCATGCTGAGTGTGCTGCTCGTGGAGCGGGAGAACGAGCCGTTCCGGGGCCGGTTGGCGTTGCCGGGTGGCTTCCTGCGCGGTGACGAGTCGCTGGAGCAGGCTGCGGCGCGGGAGCTGGTCGAGGAGACCCGCCTCGATGCTGGGGCGTTGAGGCTGCAGCAGGTGGGTATCTACTCCGCGCCGGGCCGGGACCCTCGGCGCCCCCGGGTGGTGACGTGCGCTTACCTCGCGATCGCTCCGGACCTGCCAGTGCCGGTTGCCGGGTCGGACGCACGCGCCGCCAGGTGGGTGCCGGTCATCGAGGCCGCTGACCCGGGGCTGGCCTTCGATCACGACTGCATTCTGGCCGATGCGGTCGACCTGGCCCGCACGCTGTTGCAGTTCAGCACGATCGCTACCGCCTTCTGTGGTCCTGAGTTCACCATTGGCGACCTGCGCGAGGTCTACGAGATCGTGTGGGGGGTCGGACTGGACAAGCCGAACTTTCATCGCAAGGTCACCGACACTGACGGATTCATCGTGCCCACCGGTGGCAAGCGGTCCTCGTTTACCGGCAGGCCCGCTGCCCTGTACCGCGCGGGCGGGGCGACGGAGCTGGTTCCACCGATGATGCGGTCCCGCTTCGGAGCCTGAGGTCTTTCTTGTCAGACTGACCATTGGCTCTGTGCTGGTACTTGCTCTGCCCACTATTTCATGTCACCATGACAATAAGCGTGGTGACGATCCTGGCCCCAGCGTGGCTGTCACACCGCGCCCGCTCTCGTTGCGCCTCGTGGGCGTCCGTTCCCGAGGTACCCCAACCGTGTTGGAGTGAGAACCGGTGAATGTGATCATGACTGCGCTGAACCTGGAGCACGCTGCGGTATTGGAGCACCTGGTCGACGTACAACCGCATCGGCATTCGTCAGGCACTGTGTTCGACGTCGGTACTGTGGCCGGCCACCCAGGCCACCAGGTCGCCCTGGCGGTGACCGGCCCGGGCCCTGGAGCCGCTGCCACGCTCACTGAGCGGGCCAATACCGAGTTCGGCCCTGCGGCCATGGTGTTCGTGGGCATCGCGGGCGGTCTGCGCGAGTGGCTGACGATCGGGGACGTCGTTGTGGCCACCAAGATCTACTCCTATCAGGGCGGGCGCAGCGAGGATGACGAGTTTCTGGTACGGCCGTCGGCCTGGTCCATTTCGCACCGGCTCGACCAGGAGGCCAGGCGGCTGCTGCGCGGCAACGCCTGGCACTCGTTCCTGGCCGACCGGGCTGAAGACGACGCCCCGGTCGCTCACTTCGAGGCCATCGCGGCGGGCGAAGCCGTGCTGAACTCCCGCAGGTCGGAGTTGGCACGCAGGCTGCGGGCCTCCTACAACGACGCGGTGGCTGTCGAGATGGAGGGCTCCGGCTTCGCGCATGCGGCCCACCTGGGCGACCAGGTACGCGCGGCGTCGATACGTGGCATCAGCGACCACGCCGACGGCAGCAAGGCCACGTCGGATCGCGAAGGTGGACAGCGGGTTGCGGCCCGCAACGCCGCGGCGTTCGCCATCGCCCTGATCACCGCGCTCGAACCCGACGGCGGCGTCCCCGATAATGAGGAGCCGTCGGCCCCCGTGGTCCCCGTCGTCCACAACAAGAACACCGCGCGGGACAACGCCCGCGTGGGCCAGCAGATCGGCGTCAACTTCGGCTCCGCCCGGCGGTTCCGATGACCGAGGACGCGACCGGCGCCGACATCGACAACCAGAACGTCGCCTCCGAAAACGCCCACGTCGAACAGCAGATCGGCGTGCAGTACGTGGACACCGTCCTCCACGGCGCGACCATCTATACCGTCGGAGAATGGGACACCGCCGAACGTAAGCACGAGGTCGCACTCGCCTATCTCACCGGCGGTCTCCCGCGCCGGGCCGAGGACCTGTTCCGCACGATCGTCTTCAACAGCGACCCATCGACTGAACGCGCCTATTACTACGTGCTCTCGGTGCTCAGCGAGAGAGGCTTCGGGGACCTCACCCCAGACCAGGCCGCGGACCTTCGGGACGCCTGGAAGGTTTGCGGGCCATCGCCTGAAGACGATTGGACACGGGCACTCCACGTTGTCCGCAGCCTCCTCGACGACGTGCAGTCGAACAACAACGACGGCTCGTTCACAGCGGTGACCGCCTTCGGTTACCTTCCTGCCGAACGGCAGGACGAGATCAGCAGGCACCTGTCGCTGCTGGTCGGTGGTGTCACCGAGCAGCGGCTGGACGCCGAGCGCAAGCACGAGATCGGGGCCGAGCGCTTCTCCGGGAACCGTGTCGACCGGGCCTGGAAGTTCTTCGAACCCCCTCCCGCCGTGCCTACCCGGTACCAGGCCCCCACGTTCCCTCCCGACCTCAACGAACGCAGGCCGGCGATCATCGGGGGCGTCGTCACCGCGCTGTTCTTCGCAGGGTTGTTCTTCGGTCCGCTGACACTTCCCTTCTGGGGTGGGCTGGTGCTGCTGGTGACGGGCTGCTCCGTCATGGTCCGCTACGGCATAGAGCACACCGCGCACCCGCTGTACGCCGCGCTCCGCCGCGACGCCGGGCCAGAGGCTGAGCGGGCCAGCAAGACAGCGGTCGACAAGCTCATCGAACGCTGCTTCCGCGACGCGCGCCCGGAGTACTCCGAGGATTGGCCGCAGTACGCCGGAGGGTACTGCGCACGTCTCAAGCGGCGGTTCAATGCCGAGTTCGGCTACAGCAACGAGCCCATCAGGCCGCTCAAATGGCTTGTCGACTGGCATGCGCGGCGCGTCGCCCAGCAGTGGCCGCACCATGACCCGCATTTTCAGCCGGTACCCGACGCCCCGGTCGATGCCCGCCGGTGGCGGGCCGCCGGTGCCCTGCTGGCCATGGCCGGCGCGGCCTTGCTGCTGCTCGCGGCGCAGCGCTGGGAGGTCGTGCCGCTCGCGGTGGGTGGCTGGTTCGCGTTGCCCGCTGTGGTCGAGGTCTTCGCCACCCGCCGAGCCGACCAGCTCCTGTCCGCCGAGGCGGATGCGCTGCTGGACGAGGAGATGGCAGAGTACCGCCGATGGCGGGAGGAACTGGCCGACTGCCCGACCGACGGCGAGATGGCCCGCTGGCTGGCGCTGGATAAGGCCTACCTCAAGACCGAGGCGTTGCGCAGAGGCAATATTGGCGAGAAGGACCTCGTCTCGCACGTGGTCATCAATCAGCATGCGCCAGGCGGCCGGCGCGGGGCGGTTCTTCACGGGCCGCCGCGCTACACGGCGTACCACGTCACCGTCATCCTGCTGACCCAGTACGGCGTTCGGTCTTCGCGCGTGTACCTGAACTTCATCACCGGCGAGGACAAGAACGAGAACTGGGACGCCTTCGGGTACGACCGCATCGCGTCCGCCTCACTGACAATGCGCGAGAAGCCCGTCAAGAAGAGTCCCGATAAGCCTGAGCACACGGTGCGCTACCGGGAGTTCCGGCTCCGTCTGCTGGACGGCGCGGAGATCCTCAACATCACCGAACGCCTCGACGTCGAGAACGATACCGAGGTCGACAACGAGGCAGAGATGGACCGGCTTGCCGCGGCGACCTCTGGGATGGATACCGCTCTCCCGATTCTGGAAGCTGTGGCGCACCAGGGCCGCGACTGGATCGAGTTCGAAAGAAACCGCCGGAACGCGTGGGCACATGCCCGGTCCGACTGACATGTACCCCGTCCGGGCGCTGGGCAGATGCACCGCACCCGGGCGCCCGTCGGGCAGTCCTCTCGCGCGCGCGGAATTGACCGGGAAGAGGCGGCGTAAACACATGAGAAGAACCCAGTCCTGCGTGGCAGCGACAGCGGACACGACCAGGGATGTCCGCTTGGCAGAATACGGTGCCCTCAAAGCAGAGCAGACGTCGCGGATAGCATTACGGGACCGTCTGATGTATGCCGCGCTTGCCGCGCTCGCGGCGACGTTGGCCCTGGTGATCCAGCCGGCCGGGCGACCGTACTTGCTTTTGCTGCTGCCGTTGGTGTGTATCACCCTGGGATGGACCTATTTCTCCAACGACCAGAAGATCTCGGCGATCGGCAAGTATTTGCGGCGTCACCTGGCGCCCGCATTGGGGACGTCCGATGGTCGGGCGGGCGGGTCGCTCGCCTGGGAGTCGGTCCACCGATGTGATCCGCTGCGGCGGCTCGACAAGTTCACGCAGCTGGCAGTGGACTTGTTGATGTTCGTGGTCCCGTCGCTGCTGTCGACCGTGCTCTATTGGGCCGCCGGTGACCTGCGCGCAGATCTATTCACCCTGTCGATCATCGAGGCGCTGGTCACCCTGGGGTTCGCGGCACGCGTGGTCGCCGCCGCTTACGCGTTGGCCAGGGAACAGGATCCTTCACGGGCATAGACGGAGGTGCTGCCCGCCGCAGCTACCCTGGGAGACGACCCGCTCGCGCGGGGAGACGGTGATGAGGCGCATGGTGAATTAGTTGTGGGGAGAACACCGTCCCGAAGCACCTACCCGACAACCCGTTCGGACCACTCTTCTCGCGTGTGGAGAACGCTGCATCCGCTATGTCGGGGCTCCCTGTGGCGGGACCACCCCCGCTCGCGCGGGGAGAATGACGACCAGCTGCGGTTCACCCTCGGCCGTCCGGCCGGTGAGCACGGCCTCGATCCGCGCGGCAAGAACGGGGCTGGCGATCGAGACCGCCGCGGCCACCGGCCGTTCCGCCCAGGCCGCGGCGAGCCATCCGATCCACCGCTCGTGGTGAGACGCATGTGCCGAAGGGGACCTGTCCGGTCCATTAAGCACACCCGGTGCGCGCGGGCCGCGGTCCACTGACGGATTGTCAACCTCGCATGAGCGGGCCGGCGGGGCACGGACTGCTACCGTGCGGCTACAACATCCCCAAGAGCCTCGGCGGAGGGTTCGACCATGGCGAAGCCCGCGTACCCGGTGTCGATCAAGGGCGTGCTGGTCCGCGACGGCCGGGCCTTGCTGCTGCGCAACGAACGCGACGAGTGGGAACTGCCCGGCGGCCGGATCGAGGACAACGAGACCCCGGAACAGACCGTGGCCCGCGAGATCGCCGAGGAAACCGGCCTGCCGGTGACGGTCGCCGAGATCCTGGACTCCTGGATGTACCACATCACCGTGGCGGACAAGGACGTGTTCATCGTGACCTACGGCTGCACAAGCAGCTCGACCGCCGAACCGGTCATCAGCCACGAGCACAACCGCATCGCCGAGTTCGCCGAACACGAGATCGCCGCACTGCCGATGCCTGAGGGCTACAAGCGCTCCATCGCCACCTGGTTCGACCGGCTCCGCACCCTCCACACCACCCGATAGGCGAACGCGGTGGCCACCGGGTGCACACGCTGTGGAACGCCCCTCGGCCGCTTCGCACCGACTCCGGTGTGCCCCACCTGCCAGGCCAATACCGCAGCGCTGCCCGCGCCGCCGGCCCGGCTGGCGCCCGCGGTGTGGATGTGGTCCAACCCCGCCGCTGGCAAGGCACTGTCCACTCGCGACTTGCCCGCGATCATGCGCGCCTACCGCCACGCCAACGACCTGTCCCAGGAAGCCCTCGCCGCGATCCTGGACTACGACAAGAGCTACATCGCGATGATCGAAACCCACCGCCGCGACCCCGGCGACGTCGCCGTCCGCCGGCACATCGCCCGCGCGCTAGGCCTGCCTTCACACTTTCTCGGCGTCACCGAACCCGATGACGCCGACTTCGCCGCGCTGGTGCAGTTCGGCGACTCCGTGATCCGCCTCGCCGAGATCGCCCGCCAATCCGGCCGGGCCGTCGAGGCAGTCAACGAGCTGTGGCCCCTCGTCGCCCGGCTGGAAGCCCGCGCCGCCGAAGGCCGCCTGGAGCGCGACACGCTTGCACGGCAACGAACTACGCAAAGCCGGTCGCCTGCCAGCCGCGGTCACACGCCTCGACCACGCCCTCGCCATCTCGACCGACCCCACCGGACAAGGCTCCGCGCTGGCGCTGGCAGCGCGCGCCGCCGGCGAAGCCGGGCTGCCCGACCAGTTCGAGGCAGCGATCAACCGCTGCCGCCGCCTACTGGACACCGGCGCAGAACACGGAATGCTGGTCAACCCCTCTATCCTGCGCGAAATCCACGCCCGCGGACTGCTCGCCCTCGGCCAGCCGACCCAGGCGTTGCGCGTGCTGACCACCGATAGCGCTGGCGAGCCCGCGGCCCCGCGGTGGCAGGTCATTGAACGCGGCACCACCGGTGAAATCCTCACCGCCAGCCGAGATCGCGACGGAGCCCAGAAATCCCTGCTGGCCGCCATCACCATCGCCGAACAACGACGACTACCCCACCAACTCCAACGTGCCATCCGCGCCACCAACCGCGGCGGCCTCGCCGCCGTCGCCCACACCGCTCAGACCACACTGCAGCGCCTCCGGGACCAGCTCGCCCCGACCGCCTGACCCAGCATTCCTCGCTGTCCAATGACGAATTATCAACGTCGGACGATCGGACGGTCTGCGCGAAGGGCAACGACCGACGCGCTAGAGATGCTCACCGTTGGGTTTCTTCCCACGGTGCCGCCACCCTGGCTCTTGCCCCGGGGGTGGAGATGAAGGTGGTGCAGCGGAGGTTGCGGCACTCCTCGATCACCGTGACCGCCGACACCTACACGACCGTTCTGCCCGAAGTCGCACTCGCTGCGGCCGAGGCGACGGCCAAGATCATCCCGCGGACGGCAACGCGACAGCTCGGGCTCGTCTCGGGCACGTCACCGACCATTGTGGACGGACAACAAGCGGAAGAAGTGTTTCCGGATAACACAAAACCCCAGGTCACCGTTTTAAGTGACCTGGGGAATGAGGGTGCGCCATCAGGGACTCGAACCCCGAACCCGCTGGTTAAGAGTCGAGACCTTGGCGTGTCGGATGGTGTCGAGTGATGCCGGACAAGACCTTTTCCTCTGCTCGGCGGCGGTTGCGGCCGTGCGTTGGTGTCGATTGGTGTCGTGGAGTGTCGTCCTGTTTCGGGCGGCTCGGGCTCGCCTCGGGCTCGCCAGTGGCGGACTCTGTCGTCGAGTTCATGGGCGTTGTGTGTTGCTGTGTGAGAACGAAGAGCAAGTATCGAAGTGGCCATTCGCGACTGCCTGGTGTTGGTCGCGGGATCGTGCTTTCGGCAGGGCGCCGTGTAGACGGTCCCGCGTCTGAACGGCGGTTTTCCCATGGTTTGCTGGTGATCGAGCGCGGTTTCCGGGTCGGCGATCCTGCGGGTGGTGCTTGATGGCCGCGGGGAAGCGGAATTCGGAGGTTCCGCTGGCTTCTGATCCTGTTGTGGTGGTGCGGGTGGTCACGGTGATCATGGGTACGGTTGTCGGGCTCACGTTTCTGTTCGGTTTCGGCAACGTTCTGAATCTGGCCCTCCACTTGGGCGTGCCTGTCTGGGTGGCGCCACTTGTCGCGCCTGCGGTCGACCTGACGATTCTCGGTATCCTGCTGGGCACTCGGCATCTCGTGGTCCGGGGTGTTGGTGCGGACGCGCTTCGTCCATTGCGTCGGTTGCTGATCTTCGCCAGCGTGGTTACGTTGGCGTTGAACGTGGCAGGTCCACTCGTCGCGGGCGAGTACGGGAAGGCGGCGTTCGACGCCGTTGGACCGCTGCTCTTGATCGGGTGGTCCGAGGTCGGTCCTGGTCTGCTTCAGGCGATGATCGAGACATGCGAGGCGCCGTCGCGCCTTCACACCGAGGGTGGTTCGCAGGTCGATGGGGACGAGGCGGTTGACGCCGGGCCAGTCCGCGTCGGGGGTGAGAACGTCGCGGGCGGTCCCGAGGAACGACCGGCTTTGTGCCGGGGTAGGGCTGTGCAGGATGACCTGCTGGGGCGGGCGAGAGAGGAAGACGAGAGCCATTGGGCGCGGTACAGGCGTCCGATTTCGGCAGAGACGTTGCGGAAGCGGCTGGGTGTGGGGGCGGCTCGTTCGCGGGTCCTGGTTTCGGCTGTCAGGTCTGGGCAGGTGGCGAGCGCGTCCCCGTACTCCGTGCAAGCGGTTCGTGCGATCAGGTCATGAATCCGTTGGGCGGCGCGCCTCGGTGCAGGTGCCCCCGGCGTCGAGGCTGCTCCAGCGGTTCATGCCAGGTTGCACATCATCAGCGTCAAGGACTCCGGCTGGACGTCGATGATCGAACTGGATGGCGCACTCCTTCTGATCATGGCGTGGGTCGCAATGTCAGAATTGTCCTTCGCGCCAGGGGTACGCGCCATGCTGCTCAGGTTGTGATCAGCTCGCTGAGGCGCGGGTGATGACTTCCTCGTCGGTGAGTGGGCTGCGCGGGTGGTAGCTGAGGCATAGGGGTGTCCGCAACTTCCGCGGCGCGGACCCTTCGGCCGCCAGGTAGAACTCGCCGCTGCTGAGCCGGGATACATCCGGTACGTCGCCGCCCTTGGCCTTGGCCATCTGCCGGGCTGCCTCGACCTGCGTCGGGCTGTTGAGCAGGCCATAGAACTGGGTCGACGCGTTGCCCGGGATGCGGTTGTGCACCCCCTTGGGCGATTGCGTGGCAAACATCAGCCCGAGCCCGTACTTGCGGGCCTGCGACGCTAGCGCCAAGGTGCTCTGGGTGCACGCGGTGATCGCACCCGACGGGGCGAACGTCTGGGCTTCGTCCATGATGAACAAGCCGAGCAACGGACGGTCGGCGGCGGGGTGCTTCTTGATCCACGCGAACAAGGCCATCTGCAGTTGGTTGACGAAGCTCTGCCGGGCTTGGTCCGATGGCAGTCCGACCAGGCTGATAACCGAAATTCTAGCTTTCTTGCCGGGAGCCGGCGTGAGCAGAAGGCCGGGGTCGGCAGGGGCGCCCGTACCGCCGAACAAGGGATCGTTGACCATCGTGGCCATCAGCGCCTGCGCCAGACCGGCGGCGATTTTACCCGCGTCGGCGATATCGATGATGCCGTCTGGGAGGTCTGCGAGCGTGTCGATCAGCCCCCGCAGTGATGATCCACCACGACGGCCGTAGTGCTCGACGGCCCGGCGCAACACCGCCTGCCCCAAATGCGCCTTCACGGCCCGCCCGCCGAGCATGGCGCGGGGCGCGAGCGAGGCGACGGCCGCTTCTACGGCTTCGGCGAACTCGTCGGGGGCGTCGAGAGTGGCCCCGAAGTCGGGCAACGGCTGAAAGCTCAACGGACGGCCGGCTTCCCGGCGCGGAGTCCACACCACTACATCGGTCTGATCCAGGTAGCGGGCAGCGCTCGCCGCATCGCCGTCGCCCCACTGCGCCGGCGGCTCGGGCCACGCGTCACCGAGCCGGGCCAAGTCGTTGTTGGGGTCCAGGACGATGGACGAAACGCCCTGTAAAGCGCACTCTTCGACGAGCCTGCGGATCAATACCGTTTTTCCCGAGCCGGATCCGGCGAAGATCGTCGTGTGCTTGCGCAACGCTTCCAGGCCGAGACGGACTGATTCCCCGGTCGTGTGGTCACGTCCGACGACCAGCGCCGGCCGCGCCGATTCGTCTGGCGACGGGACGACGGTGCGAGCGAGCGACCCGCTCGGCTCCGGGCCGGCAGAAAGCCACGAGTCGGCGTCCCCCAACGCCGCTTTCAACACCGAAAGCTGCTGGGCTGGACGCCGCGCAGTCAGCCACTGCCCTAGTTCGGCCGAACCTTCGTCGAGCAGCGCCCGCAGCGAAGCCAAGGTGCGCAGATCATCCTGGTCCAGCGGCAGAGTTCGCCCGCCCCGCTCCACGACGGCCTCGACCTCGTTCTGCGTCTTGGTGCCCGACCAGGGCTCGTTGCGCAGCACGAAGAGCTTGCGCTTGGTCACCATGCTGTCCAAGCCGGTCGCGGTGTCGGCCCGTCGCAAGCGGTTCAGCGCCGCATTGCCGTGGTGCTGGTCGCTGACCGCTCGGAAGCACCAGTGCACCTCGTCTTCGCGATCTTCGTCGAGAGTGAGCCGCAGCCGGGCGTGCAGAGCGGGCTTCTCGCTGGGCAGTGGGTCGACGCTGAAGGCCGCGCCCCGTTCACCGCGCTCGTGGACCCAGGCGATGAGGCCGGCTTCGAGCAGCCGCGGGATCTGGCTGTCTTCGGTATCGGCTTCGAGTGGGGTCGCCACGTCGGCGGTGTCCTTGAGCGCTTCGAATCGGCTGTCGTACCGGTACAGTAGCGCAGCGTCCACAGTGGACGTCGAGTCCTCTTCGGACAGTGTCGGTGTTTCGTTCACCGGCGCAGCGAGCCGCGTAAGCTCCCTTAAGGAGCCTGAAGACAGGCAGGCGCGGACGTGAGTGTCGACGGTGATGAGCAGCTGCCGGGGAGTGAACTCAGCGGTGTCCTCGAACGCTTCGGGGCGGACCGGCCAGGTGGGGTATGGCGGAACGAAACCGAGCCGGTCGAACTTCGGCCCGAATCGCCGGGCGATGATCTCACGGGCGACATCGCCGCTTTTGATTGTTTGCAGCCACGGTGCTTCCCGGAACCGGTCGGACGCGGTGGCGGTGGCCTTCCTCTGCACCTGTGCCCAGGTGGCTGGCAGGCAAGCCACCACGGTCAGCGTGCGACGAGTGCGTTCCCGCAGCGACATCAGTCCACCGGCGATTCCTTCAATGACCATCGCCTGGTGCCGGACGGCTTCTTCCTCCGCTTGCCGGGCCTGATCGGTACCCACCGTCGATTGGGCCACCAGCACGTCGATCTGGTCGACCGCCACCACCGCCGGACCGGTCAGCGCCAGCAGCCGCGACAGCTCCTGGACCACTTCCTCGGCCGAGCGCGGCGACCGCCGAATTCCCCAGGCGGCGCGTTCGCCCGGCGTCCCCTCCTCGTCGCAGGCGAAGTAGCTGTTGGCGATTTCCCGCTGGGTCACATCCTGCGAGGCGCTGAGGGCGAGGGCGCGCGCGGTCTCCCCACTGGTACGGACCAGGTAACCGTCGATTGCGGCCAGTCCGTCCATGAAGGCGTCCAGCGTCTCCTTCGTCAGCGTGCTCTCACCAGTGAACGCACGACGGACGGCGCGGGGAGCTCCGACTTGGGCTGACAGCCGGCGCATCAACAGCCGCTGCTGGGATTCGCTGTCCGGCACCGGCCGGGCCAGCCCGTCCATCATCGACGCCAGCACGCTCACCCAGAAGTGACGGGCGCTGAGCAGACTCACCAGGAAGAAGTATCCACCGCGCGCCTGCACCTGCTGGCGCAGCCAGCCGAGCAGATGGGTCTTGCCCGCACCCCGCTGTCCCTCCAAGACCAAACCGATCGGGCTGCCGTCGGCACTGGCGGCCGCGTCGTCGATGCCGCCGAGTACCGCGTCGACGACCCCCGGATGCAGCCCGTCGACGTGGAAGGTGGGCATCCGCCACACGTCATCGGGCACGGGAGCCCAGTCGAACCGCAGCGCCGCCAGTGCCGCGCGCTCGGCGTCGTTCATCGCAGCCCGATCGCGAGCAGATGCTTGTCCTGACCGCCGAGGTGGATCGCAGCGACTCGGTCGGCGTCGGTCAGTGACTTCTGGTTTTCTTCCGGCACCAGGGTGACGTCCGGTGCGCGGTTCAACCGGCGCAGCGCCTCGTCCACATCTGCATCGGGGACGTCTGCGAAGAACGGCCGCAACCGCGTCAGCGACACCCATGCGGTTGGCTTCGCGGCGAGGGCTGTGTAGGCAGCGCGCAGCCGTGCTTCGAGATCGGTGGACGGCTCGGATGCGGCGATGTCTTCCCAGGAGAACATTTCGGTGAGATTGTGGCACCGAGTCCGGGGCAGGACGCGGTCACGCAGGTTGCCGTGCAGGGCGGCTAATGCACCGCTGATCGTGCGCGCCCTCGGGCTGCTGACGTCGAGATCTTCGTGAACCCGCGTCCAGCCTTTGTCGTCCAGCTCGTGCAAGTACGTATTGCCGGACTTCTCGCTATGGACCAGCTGGAGCCGGTTGAGCTTTACCCGGCGGTCCTTCTCGACGTTGATGCCGTAACGGGAACGGAGCTCGGTGTTGAGTACCGAGCGTGCTTCGGCCATCAGCACGATGAGCACCGCACCGTCCGAGGGAGTCAGGTCGTCGTTGGTCATGCTAGCCCTTTCCCAGATGAATCGTTCGCGCCGAAGCGGATACCGTACTGCGCCTGGCCCCGATCATCGATCGGCTCCGGGCGGGCCGGCGGGCAATCCGAATTGCCGGATCCGGTGGACCTCAGCACTGTCGACCGCGGGGTCGGCGGTGAGCAGCGCAAGGTAGCGCTCGGAGGCTTCGTCGGTGCCTGCGTTCACTTCGGCCAGCAAGCCTTCCCCGTCGCCGGCGTCGAACAGCGCGGTGATCAGCTCGGCGGTGGCGTCCTTGTCGTTCGCTACGGTTCTGCGGCGGAGATCGTCCAGATCGTGCGGCGTCACGCCAGCACGTCGTTCGAGTAACCGGTCCAGGTGAAAGCCGGCCACCGAGTGGCCGGCTCGCATGCGTTCTTTCAGTTCTTCTTCGCGGCCGAGGCTGCCCAGCAAGTCATCGAGCCGGTCCTCTGCGAACGAGTTGCCGCGGTTTGCCAAGTCCCGCAATTCATCGACGCAGCCCCGGTCGGCCAGCACCTCGGCCAGGTCTTCGACGGCGACCACATCATCGGCTTCAACGCGCAGCCGCAACGCGTGCGCCTGCCCTCCGTCGGTGAGCAGCTCCACGAGCAGCTCTTTCGCGTGAGTATCCTCGTCGGCACGACTCCGTAACTGCTCGGCCCAGGCCCGGAGCTTGATCAACCCCGTATGCAGCGCCCGCCGCCGCTCGTCGGCCGGATCGTCCGCCAGCCAGGCATCCGCCGTCGCGATCGCTTCACCTAAGGCACCTTGCCGGCGCAGCAAAGCGATCAGCTGTCCTGTAGCGCCCCGGTCGCCGGCCTCGTGGAGCCGACGGAACGCCCGCTCCGCGTACTGGTAACGCATCCGGGCGAATGCCGTGCCAGCGAGCCGACGCAGGTCGTCAGCGTCGCGCACGTGATCGAGCAGCGCCATCCACAAGCTTTCGGGCGGGCACACAGTCCGCCAAAGGCCAGCGATGTGCTGCACGAGGTAGTCGGCGACCAGGTAACCCGCCACCTGGCCGGGCTGATCACCGGAAACCGGGTCCAGGGCGCAGATTTCGCCGTGCAACGACCGGGTGGCGTATTTGAGCGCGCGTTCCAGCCACGCTTCGACCGGGACCGACCGCTGTTTGGGAGTCAGGTAATCCGCCATCGCCAGGACTAGCATGTCCGCCGGAAGCGGGCTCTGCACACCGAGCCGGCGAGCGTCCGCGGCCACCGAAATCATGGCCCTGCTGTACGGTTCCGGCGCCTGCTCCCAGCAGAGCACCAGATCGGGTGCGGCAGCGAGCACCTGGGTGACGCCGACGCGGGGCATGGCCAGGGCGGTCTTGAGCCTGCTGTCCGTGATCGCAGCCTCGGCGGCGCGGCGCCGCTCGTCGACGGAGAAGCTTTCCGGCACCTTGATGAGATGGGCGAAATCGACCAAGCGAACCGCTGCGCGGCCGTCGCCCCCGGTCACCGGCTGGTCCTTTATGGCGAAATACGCGGTCGGCCAGAGGGTGCCGACGACGATCAGCCCAAACGTCCGGACCAGCGTCACGACGTGCTCCTTCAGCAGCGCCGGGTTGGCCCCGAAGTAGCGGTCGAGATCATCCAGCCACACCACCGTGCGTTCTGTGCGCGCGGCCAGCAAGTCATGGATCTCGCGTGTGCCGGCGGGCTGAACCAGCCACCATTCGGGGACAACGTCCTTCACTGCTTCCGCGAGCGAGCGGGTCTTGCCCCATGACGAACCACCGAGGAGCAGCACGAAGCAGCCGCTCTCGGCACCGCGAGCAATCGCGTCGCGAAGCTCGTCATCGAAATCGCGTGGCACGTAGACCGGCAATTCGTCCTGGACGCCGTAAAGAAAAATCGCCGGGTGCACGCCCAGTTCACGCAGGGAAACCTCGTCCACGCGACGTGCGTCGGCCGGTCCCTGGCCCACCGACGCGTTGATCCGCTGCCAGGCAATGAGCACCTGGGTGCGTTCCGCCATCGGTACGCCGAACACAACGAGCAGGCTTTGCAGCAGGTCCTTCTTCACCGGACGCTGGCCGCTCAGCACGTCGCTAACCATGACGGCGGGCAAAGCCCGCAGGACTTTCCCGTTGCCGGCCAACCGCCGGCCAGCCGCCTCGAGCTGGGCAAGGCTCAGCCCGCTTCGCCGGTGAAGGTCGTTGAGGTAAACCGCGAAATCGGTCCGGGTGTGCAACGGCGGAAGACCGGAAGGGTCGACGGGCGTCAGCGGGATCACCTTCAGGAGAGCAACCGGACACTGCACGTCAGCTTATGGGTGGCGAGAGGCAGGCGCCATGACTTCACCTTGATACTCACCCATTCGCCCCATCTCGGATCGCCTGGCGGGCATACCCTCCCGACCGCAAATCCGTTAGGACCGAAAGGACCCTTGGGCGGCCAGCCCAGCACGTCGCGAGCGAGCGCCCCGCTGAGACGCAAGGTCGTGATCATCCCGGCACTCACGTAACTGCACGGCTCGCCCGCCTGCTCAGGAGCCCGCTGCCTCACCGCAGCGCGCCGGCCGGCGCGGCGATCTGGTACCGGTCCGCTTCGCCGACCTCGCGGTCGCGCACGCCTTTGCTGCGCTGCGGCCTCTCCGGATGACCGATCACGAGAAGGACGTCGAGATTCCCGCTCTACGCCACCGGCGCACCGTCCTGCGGCGACAATTCGGCGACCAATCTCCACGCCTGCGGCCGGAGGATGGGGCGTTGCTCGCGGTGTTGCTCGTGCCGCTGTCCCGTGCGACGCTGCGCCGGTTTCGACTGTTGGTTCGCCCGGATACGGTGCTTCGCTGGCATCTAGTTCGAGCAGGGGGCTGCTGTGCAGCAGTCGGCGGCCGACGTCGTGGATGAGAAGCGAGATTCGGCGGCCGCGGCGGCGTGAATGGCCATGTGGGGCAGGATGTCGCAGGCCATGCCCGCTGGCGCCCGCTGGTGGTCTCAGGCAAGACGTGCTGCCCTCGACACGTTGTGCGGAACCTGCTTTAACGACGGTCAAGCGCTTGCGAAGCCCGGCGTCGCGGCCGGTAGGCAGTACACTTCATGGCCATGGAATCGGACAGGATGCCGGCACCGCCGTTCCCTGCACCTGACTCTCCGGTGTTGTGGATGATCATCGAGAACTCTCTCAGGGCGTACGACGCGGGTGAGGTCGACGTGCGTGGCGCGATCGTCCACGC
Source organism: Amycolatopsis saalfeldensis (assembly GCF_900110575.1). Lineage (GTDB taxonomy): Bacteria > Actinomycetota > Actinomycetes > Mycobacteriales > Pseudonocardiaceae > Amycolatopsis > Amycolatopsis saalfeldensis. Next base: position 46,960 of record NZ_FOEF01000012.1, on the reverse strand, counting down.
GGCTGTTCACGGGTGGTACGAGGGGCATGCGCAGGGGGAGGATGTCTGTCCAGGTTGTGACTTTCGAGGCGAGTTGCTCAAGCAGCATGGGAACGGTGTAGACAACCGTGCCCAGTTCGTCGAAGAGCAGCGGGGGCCGAACCTCGGCGACGAGTAGGTCGAGGTGCACGGCACGTAAGTACGACAACCAAGGCGGCCAGTGGTGGCCCTCATGATCGATACCACACCGCTGTCCGAGGGCACCCGGTGCCCTCGGTGCTGGGGGCGAAAGGCGGAGCCGGGCGCAGCCCATGCTGGTCGAGATGACGCACCGGGGCCAGGAACTTGACTACTCGCCGTCGAAATCCTGTCGCACGCGGCCGTGCGGCTCGGCGGTCTCTACGCGCTGTAGCTCGTCGCGCAGAACCCTCCCAACAAGCAGCGGCAGAAGATCGTCAACATGCTTTGCACGTACCTGTGGCTGCCGATTGCCCTTCGAACAGGACGGCCGAGAACCCCAGCAGGAACCGGAGTGCGGCTGGCCGCGCAGCGCATCATCGCGCGGCCAGAACGCGAACGCGACCGACACCTAGGTCATGGCCCCGGGATAACCCCGCTCGCGCGGGGAGAAGCGCCCGTGCGGAAGCCACGACGGCGCTGGAGACGGACCACTCCCGCTCGCGCGGGGAGAGCGGGGCACCCGAGCCCTTCCGCGCGGAGCGGGTCGGGCGGCCAGTGTTGCCGTTTCGGCACGACTCCAGTGGCTGTGTAACTCGCTGCGAGCCGTCGAGCGATGAGGCCTGCGACGTATCTCATGCTTCAGCGATTCGGAGGTATTTGCAATGGAGGGGGATCCGCTCACTGGCTGGGCGACCGTGGCCCTGGGCGCTGTCGCGCTGGCGACGCTGGTGTACACCTTGGCGACCGCAAAACGAGACCGGGGAGACGCCGACCGGCGCCTCAAGGAACAGCATGACTTTGACGACAGACGAGCGCAAAGGGACCGTGCAGACGCTGAAGCTCGGCTGGTTGAAGAGCGAAAGGCCGCAGATCAGCGGCTCGAGTCCGAGCGTGCGCACATGGAGCAGGTGCGCCAGCGGGAGCGGCAGCAGGACAGCGGCACCCGGCTACTCGGGTACATCGCGAACCTACTGCCGCTGATGGGCCGCGTTCCGTACGTGTTCATCAGGTCCGGGTCCACGCAGACTTCCGGCGTGCGCGGTGACCAGGCAGATGTCGAGTGTGAATTGCTGGTGCAGAGGCTCCAGCTCGGGGGGTTCGCGGACCTTCCCGGGCTCCGCAATGCGCAGGCGACCGAGCAATACCGAATTCTGGTGCATCTCGCGCTGACTGCCGCGCGCGGCGAACACCACCGTGACGACGATACCGGCGACACGGTACGAAAGAGGGCCGCCAATCTGGCCGCTCTGGACCTGTCGCGATATGCGACGTTCGTGCGGTTGTCGCTGGAACACTTGATCGAACATGGCGAGAGCCTGAACCCCGGCGACGGCGGGGCAGGCATAACCTTCCCGATGTTCACCCGGCGACCGGGCGATGGTTCGGCATGGTCCCCATCGAACGTGCCGCAGGGCTGGCAAAACGCGGTCTCCCGCGATAATCCGAACGATCCCCAGTACCGGGCAGCGAAATAGCAGGCCGGTTGATTGTCGGCCGCTCGGTGAAAGGCGCGCTTGCCGCGTTCGACGATTCTACGGGTTCCCGCCGACTCCTGTCGGCGGGCTTCTACCGCCTGCACCTCACACCCGGCATGGCCCGGCTGGTGCGGTTCACGCTGCCGCTGACCCAGTTCGGCTACCCCGGCCCGATCCAGGTAATGGTCGGCGCCGCGTCCGACGACATCCGCGCAACCGTGACCCTCGAGGTCACCGGTCCACTCCGCGAACTGACCGACCGGCGCACCTACCTCGCCGTCGCCACCGCGGTACCGGTACCGGTACCGGTACCGGTACCGGAAGGACCGAGAGCATGAAGTCCCAGGACGCCCTCGCCCAAGTCTCGGTCGGGAGTCGTCGTTGGGTTGGCCCGTGCTGTGGCCGGCGGACGAGGCGTGGCCGGTGTGCTCGGTCGACCATCCCGATCCTCGGCCGTCGACCAGCGCACGGGGGGCGGAAACTGCTGCGGCGTCTCAAGGAGGTCCGCGCGAGGATGCAGCTGAGGCGCTCGGCTCCGCACAGTCCGAATTGGACACTGTCGCGGAGTTACTCGGCCGCGACAACTACCGGCTCGCCCACTACATGCCGGGGAGCCTCGCATGACCCGCGTACGCCGTTTCCTCAAGAGCGGCTTCGGTCTCGTCACACTGGCCTGCCTCGTGCTCGCCGGCTGGGCGAGCTGGTCGGCCGGAGTGTTCGACGGCCCGCACGCCAGCTGTCCTAGATGCGACGGCCACGCGGTGGCGTGTCCTTGCGGTCATGGCGGTGGCGCGTTGATTATGTCGATTCGGGTGGAGGCGCTTTCGCGGATAGTGAAGACGGTCCAGCTAGTGCGGCCCCAGTCCGCGGGGGCGAGGATGTGGAGGCCGTGTGTGGGGATTAGTTCGCGCAGGCCCCGGTATCGGTAGTGGAAGTACTGGTCCGGCGAGGGGTCGTAGCTCAAGCTCACGCCGCCGCCGGCGATGTCCAGCTTTTTGGTGCTGTGCAGGAGAATCTCCGGTTGCGAGCGTAGCGTGGCCGCGTCATTGGCAGCGATGGTGCGACCGACGTGATTGGCGTACTGTTCGGTGACAAGGACGAATCCCATCAACCCGAGGCCGACGAGGACGAGCGTGGCGAGCCGTTCCGAGGTGTCGCCGAGGGGCGCGACCGCCGGGATGAGGGCGCGGCGGTAGCCGATGACGGCGGCGCCAAGGAAGATCGCTAGCGGGCCGGCGATAGCGGTCGGCCAGGTCAGGATGTGCCCTGCGAGCAACAACATTGAGCCTCCGGCGAGCAGACATATGCCGACGGGGGTAGCGCTCCGCAATGTCTGTCGGACGATCCGATGCTGCCGATGCGGAGGTCGTGCGAGCTCCCGACGTATCAGTTGGTGCAGCCTCAGCATCGCGAACGTGCCGAGCAAGAGGACGAGAGCAGGTTGCAAGGCTGAGTTGATACTGCGCTGGACGTACTCGGTGACCGACAGGTCCAGCAACCCCGTATTGACTCCGTAGTAGTCGGCTGTTGCGTTGGTTCGTACCCACCCGATGCGGTATAGAAGTACGCCCAGGATCGCAGCCTCGGAGATCGCGAGAATAGTTGCCCATATGCCTCTTTTGTCCGTCAGAGCTGTGGGGTGAGCGGGGCTGGCTGGATATGAGGTGCTTCGGGCGGCGCCGGTCATCAGGCGCGCCACCAGTTCTCGATGATCGAGAAACCGTTGTCCCGCAATGGCGGATGTGGTTGGGGCCCATGCGGCGAAGTGCGATCTGGTTCGGCGGGCGCGATGGAGACGGGAGAGAAGGGGTCTCTGCTCTCTGGGGGAGTGGCTGAGGAGGATGGATTGGCGGGCGTGTTTCTCGGCACCGTCGCCGCGTGCTGCGACGGGCGGCTGACGTCGTCGCCTCCGGGCCGAGAGGCTGGACTGGTCGGTAAGGCCGCGTCTGCAGGTGGTGTGGGCGGTGGTGCAGGGACCGAAGATATCGTGGGTGGCGGAGGCGTCGACGTCTTCGGAAGGGGTTCTGGTGGGGGTGTGGTGGATGTTGAGCACGCTGTGAGGGCGAGCGTCGCGGCAGCTAGGCCGCCACAGGTTTTCCTTGGTGTCACCTTGCCTTCGTACCGACGTCAAGATGACAGAGTGAGGACTTCGAAAGCGGTTCACTCGTCTGTGTAGCGTGTAGTTATCTTCGCCGTCCGGCCGAACTCAGGTCAATGTGGACTCGGCGATAGGCCTCGCGCGTGCTTCAATTCCGGGATCTAGTGTGTCACCGGCTGATCATGCTCTCTGCGTGACCACGGGGTGCGACAGGCCGGACCGTTACGCCGGTCGGGAGATGCGGCGGATGGGGCGGCTGGCCAAGCCGGTCGCCGCGCAGGCCAGAAGCACTGCGGAGCAAAGGATCGCTCCCGCTCGTGGGCCGAAGGCATTCGCGACCGAGCCGATGATGTTGTTGGTCGCTAGTAAGGTCACGCTCTGGATTACCGAGAGGATCGCTTGGACGCGAGCCAAGTGTGTGTCGGGGGCGGCGCTGAGCAGCAACGGGCTCAGGTGTCCGACGAACACGCCGCTGGCCGCGCCTGTCACCAGACCACCGGCGAGGGCTACCGGTATTGAGGGTGCGAAGCCGACGATCAGCTGTCCCACGGCTACCATGGCCAACGCGCACGTGGCGACCATCCCTGGGCGGGCGAGGATCCCCCGGCGGCTGATGATCAGGGCGGCCACGATCGTGCCGACGCTCTGGGCTCCGACGACGAACCCGGCCCCGGCCGAGCTCCATCCGTGGCTCCGGGCGAGCAATGGGATCAGCAGCGAGGTGAACGGTAAGACGAACCCCGCTGCGCCCGCGACCAGGAGCAGCACCGGTCCCAGCCCGGCGGTCTTGACCACAACCCGGATACCTTCTCCCACTTCGCGCAGGATGTGCTGGCGTTGCCCCGGCGACGGCGGGGTGAACCGCGGACGCACCATCATGAGCACGACTAGAACGACAGCGAAGGTCGTCGCGTCGATCCATGCTGCGGCGGAGAGTCCGGAGAAAGCGACCAACGCTCCGCCGATGGGCGGGCCGACCATGCCGACCAGTTGGGTACCGCTCTGGCGCAGCGCAACCGCGCGGGGAAGTAGCCCGGGTTCGACCAGCCGGCGCGGCATGGAGCCTGCGGAGGGCAGATAGAACGCGTCGTTCGTGCCGACCACTAGAGCCGCGATCACCAGCATCACCAGCGGAATCCCGGCCGCTCCCGACACGACTGCCAGCGCGACCGCGACGACGAGCATCACCGCGTCACCGACGATCATGACCTGTCGGGCGCCGAGCCGGTCACCGACCGCACCCCCGAACAGCAGCAGGAGTGTCCGGGGCAGCGCGACCGCCGATAGCACCCAGGCCGCCGCGAGCCCACCGTGGGCCGAGGCCGCCCAGCCGAGCGCGAAGTACAACGCCGCATCGCCGAGCTGCGACACCAGCGCGCCGCCGAGCCAGACGTGGAAGACCCGAGGAAGTGCGGTTTTCTCCACCTGGATGGACGCTGCGGTCATTAAAGGATTCTCCTCGCAGTGGTCACGGGCGATGGGCACTCGGGGCGTCGGAAGCCGCCTACAGCGCGCTCGACCTCAGCTGCGAGCGCTAAGAGTGACTGATCGTACCCGCGGCGTGCGGTCAGCAGGACTGCGGCCGGGGACTCGGGGAGGTCGGGCACCCAGACCGGAACGGCTACGCTCGGCCTGCCTTCGACGTTCGCCGGGATGGTGAACGGTGCGAACTCGGCTTGCGCGGCGAGCGCGGCCACGGGGTCGGGCCGACGCAGCTCACCGATCGCCAGTCGCGGGCGGGTGCAGACCGGGCCGAGCTCGACGTCGACCTGGCCGCTCGCGGATCGGTCCCGGGCTGCGCCCAGCCGGGCGAGCTCGTCGGATAACTCGGCGGGTGTGACGGCGGCGCCGAGCCGGCGCAACAGCGTGGTGACTTCGTGCAGGTCGTTCTCCCGCCCAGCCGGGACCGGCAGCCTGGCCACGTGCGCGGCCCACGCGGTGAAGTAGGAGGTGGCGACGTCGTCGCGGGCCTGGCAGCCGGTTTCGACGAGTTTGTGGCCAGCCCGCTCCAGTGCGTCCGCCGCGGTCCTCACCGCCACTCGGATCCGCGGATCCACCGACGCAAGGGCATCGTCAGAGCAGACCCCGACGCACCACCGAGTCGGCAGCGGACTCTCCGGGAGGTGACCGAGCGCTGCGGCGGCCACCCGAACGTCGGCGACGTTGCGGGCGAGGATGCCGTCCACCGACATCGCGCGCCAAGACAACGCGCCGTCCGGACCGCTGGGCTTGTAGCCCACGACACCGTTCAGTGCGGCGGGAATACGCACGCTGCCGCCCGAGTCCGTGCCGTGCGCCAGCGGCACGAGCTCCGCGGCGACCGCAGCGGCCGAGCCGCCACTCGAGCCACCAACGCCTGCTTCGTGGTCGTACGGGTTGCGCGGAGTCTCCGCGAGGCGGGGGTCCGGCTCTACGTAACAGAGGCACCCGAACTCCGAGGTCGCGGTCTTCCCGAGGCACACGGCGCCGGACATAGCCCAGGCCCGCGTGATCGCGGCGTCGTGGCCGGGCCGGTATCCGGCGTAGGCGAGGCTGCCGAACGTGGTCGGCAAGCACGCCGTCGCCGCGGTGTCCTTCACCGCCACCGGCAGCCCGGCCAGTGGCCCGACCGGTGCAATGGGATCGGTCCGGTCGCGCAAGGCGAAGAAGACGTGAAGGCTGCGGTTTTCGGCCGCCGCCCGGTCGAGGTAGTGCGCTTGGAGGTACTGCGAAGTGAGCTCACCGCGGCGAAGCATCGCGACCAGGTCCGCAACTGTTCGCCGGTGGAGTTCCGGGTGCCCGGTCATCGCCGGATCAGTGCCAGCGGCATCGAGGTGTAACCGCGCAGGAAGTTTGATGCCAGCCGGTGCGGTACGCCGCGTGGCTCGATGGTCACCCCCATCTCGGCTAGCGCCCGGACGAGAGCGCGCAGCTCCATCCGGGCCAGGAATGCGCCGAGGCAGAAGTGACTGCCCAGCCCAAAGGTCACGTGCCGGTTGGGGTGCCGCGAGAATCGCAGCCGGTCCGGCGCGTCGAAGACGTCCTCGTCGTGATTGGCCGAGCCAAGCCAGAGCGTGACGTACTCGCCCGCCGAGACGGTGACCGAGCCGATCCGCTGATCCCGCGTTGCGACGCGCAGGACGTGGTTAGCTGGTGACGAAAAGCGCAGCAGCTCCTCGGCGGCGTCATCGGGCCCGACTTGGCCCGCGCGTAGCAGATCCCATTGGTCCGGCGCGGTGAGCAGGGTGAGCGCGGTGGTGCTGGAGGCGTGTCTGGTGGTCTCGTTGCCACCGGAGATCAAGCCGTGGCAGTTCAGCACGGCGACCTCCTGGCTCATCGGAGTTCCCTCGACAGTGGCGTTCGCCAGTGCGGTGGCCACATCGTCAGCGGGCTCGCGCCGTTTGAGCGTCACTAGGTGGTCGCAGTAGTCGAACAGCTCGGCGTGGGCGGCGACCTGCGTCGCCGTAGGATCGCCGGTGGCGCCGCCGAACGCCGCCTGCGTCGTCTCCGTCACGTGGTCCCGGTCGGCGTCCGGAACTCCAATGAGCTCGCAGATGACGGTTGCGGGCAGCCGGGCGGCCACCTCCTCGACGAAGTCGATCGTCTCGCCGGTCGCCGCGCCGGCGACGAGCCGGTGGGCGACTGCCGTCGTCCGATCCTCCAGACGACGCAACATCTTCGGGGTGAACGCGGCGCCGATCGCCCGGCGGATCTCCGCGTGCCGCGGGTCGTCGGTAACGATCAGCATCCGGCCCGCCGCAGCTTCGGCCGCAGCCTCGGCCGCCGAGCGGTCCAACCCCAGCTGCATGCCCTTTTCAGAGGAGAATAAGGATCCGTTCCGGTAGACCGCGGCCACGTCTTCGTAGCGTGTCATCACCCAGTACCCCGGGTCTCCACCCGCCCGGAGCGGTTCACCCGCGCTGCGCAGGGTCCGCCAGATCCGCTCTGGCCGTTCCCCGGTGTACAAGAGCGGATCGGCCAGATCGATCTCGCTGGCCGCGGACAACCATTCGTCGGTGGTAGTCACGATCGGCCTCCGCCGGGCCGGATGCCCGCGACGTCATGGATGTTCGTCCCGCTCAGCAGCGGGTCCTGTCGGACCTGGACCGCGAACCCGGCGTTGGACAAGGTATGGCAGACCGCGTCGAGGACCCCGTCGGCGTCGTGAACCTCGAGGGCCACCTGGCGGACCAGCGGCCAGGTACTCGCGTCCAGCCCTGCCAGGACGTCGAGTTCGCTCTTCTCGACATCCACTTTGAGGAGGTCGACACGGGGCAGTCCGGCGGACCCGATCTCGTCGGCCAGCCGCACGATTCGGCACGGCACCGGCATTCCCTCGTGGTCGCCGGGCACGAGTGCGCAGGCGTCCTCGTCCGTGAGCCCACTGTTGCGCAGGTAGGTCCGGGTGATCGTGGCGTCGGCCACCGGATCAGCGCGCAGACTCGACATTGCCGCGACGCGCGGGTAGTAGGTCAGGACACCGTCACCGGCCGTCGCTCCGAGGGCGACCGGGCGGCACACCGCGTGGATGCCGTGCTGGGCGACGTTGCGCTGCAACGCTTCGAATGGCACCGGAGCCGGCTCGAAGCAGAGGAATCGCAGGTTCGGCCGCTCTAGGTGGAAGAACAAAGTGGACAGTCCGATATTTGCACCGGCGTCGACGACGAAATCTCCGTCGGCCAGGGTGAGCCCCCGGTCGAGCCAGCACCGGCGGTCGAAGATTTCGCGGTAAAGGGTGGCAACCTGGGCCTCGTCCACGCAGTGGCAGGCCAGACCGTTGGGCAGGGTGCACTGAGAGGTCGTCATCCGCGAGCCTCCAGCCAGGCGGCGAACTCGTTCACCGTCGGGTGCGCGAAGAAGACTGTGATCGGGATCGAGCCGCCGAACTCATCACGCAGCCGCGCGACGGTCCGAGCCGCGGTCAATGAGTGGCCGCCATAAGAGAAAAAGGTTCGGTCGTAGTCGTCGACCGGTACCGCGAGAATCGAGCTCCACGCCGCGGCGAGCCGGGCCCGGACGTCGCCGCCCAGTGTCGGTGCGGGAGCCAGGGTGTCGGCGAGCATCCGGGCCAACGCGGGCCGGTCCAGTTTCCCGTTGGCGGTCCTGGGTAGCTTGCGGACGGCTGCGACGTGAGCTGGCCGCATTTCCGGCAGCAGACGGTTGTCGCAGGTGCGGTCGATCTCCGCCGCCAGGGTCGGTGGCAGCCCCTCCTCCTCTGTGACGACGCCGACACGGATCTCCGGGCCGTCGTCGCCGGTGTGCAGCACGGCGCCGGCCTCCAGCACGTCCGGACAGCTGGTAACGACCGCAGCGATTTCACCGAGCTCGATCCGGATGCCGGCGATCTTCGCCTGGGCATCGCGGCGGCCGACGTAGCGGAGCAGGCCGTCGGCACCGAGCCGGGCGAGGTCGCCGGTCCGGTAGAGGCGGGAGCCGTCCGCGGCGAAGGGATTTGCAACGTAGTTTCGCGCGGTCAGGCCAGGACGCCCGTGATAGCCGCGAGTGACGCCAGGTCCGGCGACGCAGAGCTCCCCGATCGCACCCCGGGGAACCGGCCGCAGCCATTCGTCGGTCAAGTAGACCAGTGTTCCGGGCGCGGGGCGGCCGACGCTCGCCGGGTCCTCGCCCGCGGCGCTGTCGGCCCAGCTCGCGCAGACGGTGGTCTCGGTCGGGCCGTAGGCGTTGAGCAAACGGTGACCGGACCACTGTCTGGCCGCTACGGCGGGCAGCGCCTCTCCCGCAGCCACGATCGTCCATGGCGCGGTCGCGGGATCCAGGGCGGCCAACATAGTCGGAGTCAGCGTGACGCTGCTTTCGGCGCCGATGACGTCTGCCACGCCGCTGGCCGGGAATACCACCGGGTGGCCAGAGGCCCAGGGCAACAGGGTTGCCCAGAGCCAGCCGTCGAAGCCGGCCCCGAGCGGGTTCCACCCCGCGACTGGCGCCTGCACGGCGGCGACAGTGCTGAGCAGATAGGCGAGGTTGGCGTAGGTCGCCGCGACCCCTTTCGGGCGGCCGTCGGTACCCGAGGTGTAGACGAGGTACGCGAGCTCTTCGCCGTGGGGCGAAATCTCCGTGGCGTCAGAGGGTTCCGCGGGTTCGAGTGGCTCGGTGAATACCACTCGGGGCTTTGCGTCGTCGAGCACGGCCGCGCGGCGCTCGGGCGGATGGCGGTGGTCAAGCAGCACTGCCGCCGCTCCTCGCCGCCAAGTCGCCAGCAGAGCGGCGGCTTGATGAGCGGGGTCGGGCAGTGCGAGCCCGACCCGGTCGCCGGGGGCGATCCTGGCGGCGTAAGCGGTCGTGATGGTGTCGAAGTGCTTCCGAGACATCGGGACATCGCCGCTGACGACCACTGGGTCGTCGTCGGCGAAACCGGCGAGGTCGAGCAGCCGGCCCAGGGCATCGGGGACCAGGTCGCCGGGACGGGCGGGCACCGGACGGGTAGTAGTTGGCGCGGTGCCGGTCAGGTGGGCGACGAAGGTGTCTCGCACCGACTGGGCGGTCGATTCGGTATAGCGGTCGGTTCGGTAAAGCAGCGCCCCGGTCAAGCGGTCTCCGGCTTCGCGCAGGGTGACCACGAAGTCCCAGCGCAGCGCAATCATGGGAAGTTCAACCCGGGTGACTGCGCCACACCGGATCGCTGGTGCTGTCTCGGGCCTGTTGACGACCAGAGCGGTGCGGACGATTCCGAAACCGCCGTCGCCGGCACTGCCCGCGGCGATCCGGTCGAACGGCACCTCGGCCCGGCTGAGCGCGGCCCGCAGCTCAGCGCCGACGGCTGCGATGATGTCGGTCTGGTCGACACCGCGCAGTCGTACCCGGATCGGCAGGAGGTTGACCAGGGGACCGACAAGGTGACGCGCGCGCACCGTTTCCCGGTTCAAGTAGGGCGTCGCCGCAACGACATCGGTCTGCCCGCTGAAGGTGCCAATCGTGGTCAGGTGGGCGGCAAGCAGGACGGTCAGGGGCGTCGTCCGCAGGCGGCGTGCGGTCTCCCGGACCGCGGCGGTCGCTTCCGGGGCCAAATCTAGGGCCACGCTGCCGGCGGAGAACTCCTGCGGGCCGGAGTGATCAGGTATGACCGTCGCCGGACCTGTTCCGGCCAGCCGGTCCTCCCACCAGCTCACCGCGGCCGGGTCAACCTCTTCGTCCGTCTGGTCGGCGTACTGCGGGTGCACTCCGGCGGGCGCGCCATCCAGGATCGACCACAGCTGGCGCTCGACCAGCCCGACCGCGTGGCCATCGACAAGACCGTGGTGCATCCGCAGGAGCAGACCGTGCCCATCCTGGCCGGGGTAGACGACAGCCTGGAACCACGCCAACCGCTCGGTCAGAGGGGCCGCTCGGCTCCGTTCGACCGCCTCCAGCAGTGCGGAGCGGCCCCCGTCCAGGGGAACGACCTCGATCTCGCAGTCTTCGTGAATCTCCTGCACGGCACCGCCCTCGGCCGTCACCAGGAGGCGGGCGCGCAGCATGTCCCGGGACCGGACGACTTCGGCGACCGCCCGGACGAGCGCTGCCGTGTCCAGGCCGCCATCGATCCAATGCGTCCGCGATATCTCGTCGGCCACGCTGGCTTTCAGCCGCAGCTGTGCCAGGGCGCGACGCTGGGCCGCGCTGGCCGGCCGCTGCTGGGCGGTCGGGCTCGGGGTCAGGTCACTGGCCATGGCTGATCAACTCCTCGACGAGCTCGACAGCAGCCGGCATGGGCCGCTCGATGTACTCCCGGCAGCCAGGGAAGGAGATCTGCCGCACCGGCCCGGCCAAGTACTGGTCCCACTCCTGCGCGCGGCTGCGGTCCAGCGTGGTGTCGGCTTCCCCCCGCCATACGTCGCTGGCTACCGCCAGCCGTGGCCAGGTGCAGCGGTACCCGGCCGCAGCGCGGACGGCCGAGCGATGGGCGGCCAGGATGGCCGCGATGAATTCGGGCTCGGTGAACTCGGCGGGCAGACTGCCCCGTTCTCGCAGCCGCTGCGCGAGTTCGTCGTCTGTGGCTGACAGGATCGCCGCGGCCGCCCGGGACTGGGCCGAGTCCGGATCGGCCAGCCCCGCCGGGGTGCGGCTGCTGGAAAGCACGAGGTGCGCAGGAGCCCGGCCGACCGGCATCAGTCGGGCGGCGGTTTCGAGCGCGAGGTAGCTGCCAGAGCAGTGGCCCGCGAGGACCCACTGATCCGGCACGAGCTCTGCCAATTCTGCAGCGAGCCGGCCGGCCAGCGCACCGGAGTCATCCTCGGGCTTTTCGAACAATCGCGAGCCGCGACCCGGTAACTGCGCGACAACGAAATCCGCGTTGCTGAGCTGGTCGATCCAGCCGGCGAACACCTCGGGACCGCGGGTATACGGCGGCACAGCGACCATGAGCGGCCGGCCGGGGTCGGCCCGGCGTTCGAGCCCCGCGAACCAGCGCGGGTCCCCGGTGGTCATGTCCGGCTCCGCAGCAGCTCGACGTGAGCCGCGAGGTCACGCAGCACTGGGAAGGTGAAGATGCTGGAGATCGGCAGGGTCACGCTCATCTCCTTGCGCACCCGCGCGATGACGCGGATGGCCAACAGCGAGTGTCCGCCAAGGGAGAAGAAGTCGTCGTCTTCGCCGACCTCAGCGGTCCGCAGCACCTCGCGCCACGCTTCGGCGATAACCTGGGCTGCGCCGCGCGGTCCCGGTTCAGCTGGCACCGGCCGCTCAGCGGACACCAGACGTCCGGTGGCTTCTTGCAGCGCGGCACGGTCGACCTTTCCCTGCGGTCCCAGCGGGATCGTGGCCACCCTGTGCAGCCGGCGCGGCACCAGGTAGCCCGGTACTCGGGCGGCCAGCCAGTCCGGCAAGCTGTCGAGGATCGGTTGCGGGCAGACGGCGAAGAGCGTCAGCTGCGGGTCCGGACCAGGGTCGGCGAGCACCGCACAGGCGGTCACACCGCTGTGGCCGAGTACCACGACCTCGAGCTCGTGCGGCTCGACACGGTGGCCGTTGATCTTGACCTGGTCGTCGATCCGGCCAAGGAATTCCAGGAGGCCGTCTGGACGGATCCGGACGCGGTCGCCGGTGGCGTACATCCGGCTGCCGTCGGCGGCGACTGGGTCGGCCACGAACGTCCGCGCCGTCATGCCCGGCGCGTCCAGGTATCCGCGGCCGACGCCATCGCCGGCGAGGCACAGCTGCCCGGGGCTGCCGGCTGGCACTGGGCGCCACCACTCGTCCAGCACGTAGGCGCACACGCCTGGCAGCGGCAGCCCGATTGTGGGCTCTTCCGACATCGCCAGCGGGCAGACCGAAGCGTCCACTGTGGTCTCGGTGGGGCCGTACATGTTCCAGCAGACCAGTAACCCCTCCTCTGTCGCGGCCCGCAACCGTGTCCAGAGCGGCGCCGGGAGGGCTTCGCCGCCAACGAGGAGTCGCAGCGACCGCCCGGCCCGGCACAGTTCGCCGACGAGCGGGTCGAGGATGGCATCGAGATGTCGGGGACTGATGTCCAACTCGGCGACGTCGTGTCGGATGACGTGTCCGACGAGTTCGGCTGGGTCCAGCCGGGCCTGTTCGTCCAGGATGACGACCGGGCAGCCAGCGAAGACCCGGACCCACTGCTGGACGGAAGCGTCGAAGCCGAGGCTGGCGTTGAGCGCTAAGCGCCGTGATGGGTCGGCGAAGCCGAGAGCGTCGAGGCTGGCCAGCAGTCGCAGGAGGTTCCGGTCCTCGACCCCCACGCACTTCGGCGTCCCGGTACTGCCCGAGGTACACACGACGTAGGCGAGGCTGCCGTCCGGGCGGTCCGTCCACGCGATCGAATCCTCATCATCGTCCGCAGTGGACGACACAGGCATCTCGTCCGGACCGCCGGGTGCTGAGCTCAGGGTTATCACCGCACCGGAGCGCCGGACAAGCTCGGCTCGCCGTCCGGCGGGATGTCCTGCGTCCAGTAACACAGGGGTCGCCCCGCAGCGCAGTACGGCGAGCAGAGCGACGAAGAAGTCGCGGTTGCGGGCGCAGCTCAGCGCCACCCGCTGGCCGGGGGACAACCCGCGACCGCGCAACCGCCGCGCGAGTGCGGCGGTTGCGCGGTCGAGGCCCGCGAAGGTCAGCTCGCCGGCACGGTCGATCACCGCCACTCTGCCACCGTGACGCTCGACCGCCCGCCGCCAGAGCGTGGCCAACGCCTCTGGCATCGTGCCAGGCTCTGGCTCAACCAGCACGGACACCGGCCCGCCGGTCATCGGCTGGGTAGCGAGTGGTCGGTCCGGTGCGGCCGCGGCCGTGCGAACGAGCGTCGCGACGTCGGCCATCAGCTCGGCAACTTGGGCGCGGGTCAATCGGTCCTTGGCGTAGGAGACCTCGAATCGCAGCCCGCCCGAGGGCAGCCGTCGGTAGTCCACCGCCAGGCGGTAGCGCGCGACGTCCAGCCTCAGGTCGTGGTGGACAACCTCGATCCCGGACAGTTCAAGCCGTGGCGTCTGCTCCTCGGTCAACGTGACATCGAGCAGCGCGCCGAAACCGCCTTCGGGCCGCGGAAGCCGGTCGACGATCCGGTCGAGCGGGACAGTGGAGTGCTCGAGAACGGCGGTCACCGCGTCTGTGGCCGCCGCGCACAGCTGGCGGGGAGCCATCCGCTCGTCGACCCGCAGCCGCACCGGCAGCAGATTGACGAAGAAGCCGATCAGCCGCTCTTGGTCCGACCGTCGGCCCGAAAACGGGACACCGAGCACGAGATCCGTTTGTCCCGTGCGGCGGCCGAGGACCACTGCCAGCAGCGCGAACAGGGCCGAATAGAGGCTGCCGCCGGACGCGCGTGCGAGCCGGTCGAGTCCTGTCGTGTCGGCCGCTGAGAGTTCCAGGTCGAACCACTGCCCCGAGAACGCCGGTGGCCGCCGGGGCGAACGCTCTCCCGGCAGACCCGCGGGCGCCATCGCGCCGGTCGTCGTGCGCTGCCAGAAGTCAAGGACATTGGGCGGCACCGGACCTTCGCCCGCCGAGGACATCAGCAGTTCGGGTAGGTCGTCGCCCCGGTGGGCCGCGGCGATCTCGTCGAGCATGACCTGCATCGAAAGGCCGTCGGTGGCGACGTGGTGGACGTTGACCAGCAGCCGGTGCTCGCGCTCGCCGATCCGGTATAGCCGCACCCGTAGGGGAACGTCCCGCGCCAGGTCGAAGGGGGTCGTGACCTCGTCCGCGATCAGCGCATCCGCCTCGTCTGCGTCGCTGGGCTCGACGAGCGCGAAGCAGGCGGTGGCGGCTGGGTGAATGTGTTGTTCGAGCGTCTCGTCGTGCAGGGCGAACGTGGTGCGCAACGGCGCGTGACGCGCCACGACCTGGGCGATCGCGTCGGCCAGGCGCGCAGGGTCGCACGGGCCGTGCAGCTCGAAAAGGTACGGGAAGGAGAATTCGATGCCGCGCGGGCATTGCTGGTCCACCAGCCACAGCCGCTGTTGGGCGGCCGTGGCTGGTTCCCGTTCGACGAAGCCCCCGATCACGCGCTGGCTCCTGTAACCGCGGCGCGCAGCCGGAATCGCGCCGGATCGAGGCCGGGCAGCCCGCGGACGTAGTCCTCAAAGGACCGCGTCGCTGCGGCGTGCACGTCCGCGGATGAGGACTCGGTGCGCATCACCGCCTGGGACCGGCGCAGGCATTCGGCGAGCGCGGGCACGGTCAATCCCTTGCCCCGCAGGTACGGGATGGACCAGAAGTCGAAGTCGTACAACGGCAGCCACGTGGTCGCCTCTACCTCGTCGAACAGTGCGTCGCAGTGCGCCGCGGCTTCCTCGGAGGTCATCGTCTCGTGGCGCCAGTTGTAGGCTCGGCCTTCGATCCCGAACTGCTCTCGTTGCCGGTAGATCGGTGACCGGGGGTTGGCCCACCAGCTTTGCGCCCGCCAGAACGTCGGGCGGGTCTCCTCCAGGAAGTCGCGCGTTCGGCGGACGGATTTGTCGGTTTCTCCGGGGAAGCCGACAATGATCGAGGCGAAGGTGAGGATGTCGCGCTGGTTCAGCTCGCGGAGGCCGGCCCTGTACTGGTCGTCCTGTGCGAGCTTCTTCATGTTGGCGAGCACGGTCGGGTCTGCGGATTCGATACCGAGGAACACTCCGGCACAACCGCTGGCCGCGGCCAGGTCGAACACGCTCTCGTCGCGCGTGGATGCGCAGCGTAGGTAGGAGTACCAGGACAGGCCGAGGTCTTCTTCGAGCATCATCCGGCAGAGCTGCGCGAACCGCTTTGGCGGGACGTTGAAGGTGTCGTCAACGAACACGACGTTCCGCACACCCAGCTCAGCCAGTTGCCGCAGCTCATGGCGGACGGTGTCGACCCCGGCCAGCGTCAGTGCACCGGCGCGCGAGGGGTAGTCGCAGAACGTGCAGCGGAACGCGCAGCTGCGTGCGGTCCGGAGCTGGACAGTCGTGCCGAGGCGGACGTCGCGGAACCCACTCCAGTTGATGGCGCATTCGTCGAGGTTGTTCGCCTCTGGGGCGCGCGAGGTCAGGCTCCACGTGCCGCGGGAGTCCTTGCGCAGGAACAGGTTCGGGACTGAGTCGAGTGCGCAACCGGCGGTGGCAGCGGCGCAGATGTCCGCCAGCGCGGCCTCGCCCTGCGACTCCCAGACGTAGGCGTCGGCACCCATGATGTCGAACAGGTCGTTCAGGTCCTCGTCGGCTACGTTCAGCAGCACGCGATCCTGGGCGAGGTTGTCGACCAGCGGCCCACCGACGACGATCAGGCTGTGCGGGCTCAGCTCGCGGACCAGCTCCACGATCGGCAGCACTGGTGAGGCACTGACGTAGAAGGTCGTGGTGATCGCCACGACCCGTGGCTTCGTCGCGAGTGCGGCCACCAGTTCATCGTGCTGGCCGGTGACGGAGAAGACGGCTTCGGCACCGAATCCGTGTCGGCGCAGGTAGCTGGTGAGGTACAGGCACGCCAGGTTGAGCACCTCGGACGGGTGGTAGCGATCCGGGCGTCCGGTCACCCCGGCGCGAAGCATGCTGAATGCCTCGAGCCACGGCATGTCCCGTCCGTCGACCCGGAGCCGCTCGCGCGAATAGATCTGCCGCTCCGGCGATCCGGGCCGGGTCCGCTCGCAGACCGCGCGGTACTCCTCGAAGCTGCCTTCGTTGTACCCGACGACGAGGCAGTCGAGGCGCGTCATCGGGCAGTCACCGCAGGAACGGTGGCGCAGTCGGCCAAGGCGACTTGCTCACCCATCGCCACGACGATGTCCCGGCGGCCGGTGAAGGCGTCCCGGCCGTGCGAGGACAGCAGGTTGTCCACCAGCAGCAGGTCACCCTGGCGCCACGGCCGCCGCCGGGTCGCTGTCTCGTAGGCGGCGTTGATCTGTGCCACGTCGTCGGCCCTTAGCTCGGACCCATCGCCGTAGGCGGTCGCGAAGGGTAGCCCGTCGTGGCCGAATTCCTCGATGAGCACCTCACGGATCTCCTCTTCGAGCGTCCACTCGCTCCAGAACGCGGCGTGGTTGAACCACGCTCGCTGCCCGGTGCCGGGATGGCGGATCACGCCTGGGCGAACCTGAGCGGTACGCAGTGTGCCTTCGGTCCACGTGCAGTCGATGGCGTTCGCCACGCAATACTCCTCGACATCGGACTTGCGGTCAGTGCCGAACGCGCTCGGCCAGGGCAGGCCGACGGACTCGTGGTACGTGCGTGCCAGCCGCCAGCCTGACTCGGCCATCCGGTCCCTGATGTGCGCGGGCAGTGCGCCGAGCACGGACCGGACGTCGGCGACCGTGGTCGCACCGCCGGTCTCGGGCGGAGTCAGGCAGCCGAAGAGAAGCTTGCCGGGGAACGTCAGGGTGTAGCTGTTTTCGTTGTGCTGCCGGATGTCCTGGCTCGGCGGGAGGTCGGTCGAGGAATACACGCCGGCGCCGAAGTCCGTGCGCGGGGTCGCCTTCTCCCGATAGTGGGCGGGGCTGTCGAACAGCGCGTCGCGCACGGCTGCGAACCCGCGCCGGTCGGTGATCCCGCTGCCCGCGAAGTACAGGGCGCCGTGTTCGGCAAGCGCGGCGTCGATCCGGGCTCGGTTCTCCCGTATCCAGCCGAGGGGCCGGTCGGTCGTGAAGCTTGCGAGGGTCGTGAGGTCGAGGGTGGGCGGGGCGACGCCGTCGGCGTTCACAGGCAGGGATTCGGACATGGTCACCTTCAGGTTGTCGCTGTCACCGGGTACTGGCTGGCCGCATGTCGGTCCAGACTCGGTCGACGAACGCGACGCAGTCGTCCTCCGTGCCCGTGAAGTCTGCAGACCTCCAGCCGCCGGGTACGGGTAGAACGGCGGGAAACAGCGAATACTGCTCTTCGGCGTTAACCAGTACCCTGAAGGTCCGCTCGTCGGACTCGTCGCTCACGCGTCCCCCTCCTTCTCATCAATCACGCTCGCCAGTGCTCGCATGCTTCGTAGCTGGAAGATCTGCCGGACCGAGAGACCCAGCCGGACGGCCAGCCGCATGGCGGCCAGCGAGCCGCCGCCGGCGTCGAAGAAGTCGTCCGGCAGCCCGGCCTCGGGCCGGTCAAGCAGGTCGGCGCAGACCTCGCGCACGGTGGTCAAGGACAGTGGAGCAGCCGCTTCGTCCGGCGAGTCCGCCGTGGTGCCCGGAGCCCGTCGGGCCAGTTCGGTGAGAGACTCCTTCGGGTCTGCCGCCAGCGCTTGCAGGAAGCCTCGGACCCTGTTCAGCAGGTGCTCGACGTTCTCGGCGGAGTACGCCTCGGGCGAGCGGCAGGCGCGCAGCGCGTGGCCGGTCGTGGTGCGGGTCAGGTACACCGCCAGGTCCCGTTGGCACCACGGGCTTTCCAGCTCAAGCCGGCGGCAGGCGATGCCCGGCAGTGCCAAGCCTGGCCCGAGCGCGGTGTTCGAGGTCAGCGTCAGCGGGACCATTGGCCCGGTGGCGGCCCGCAGCACGGACGGTGCGACGTCTTCGAACGGCACCTCGTGGTACTCCAGCACTCGTCCGATCGCCGCGCTCGTGGCGGCAACGGCGTCGGCGACGGTCCACTCCGGCTCCGTGCGCAACCGCACCGGCAGCGTGTTGACGAACGGGCCGACGACGGCCTCAAAACCCGGCGGGCGGACGGAAACGGTGGTCCCGACGAGCGTGTCGCTGCTTTCCTGCAGGGCCGACACTCCGAAGTGCATTGCCGTCATTAGCACGGCGAAGGGCGAGGCGCCCAACTTCGCACCCGCCTTCTCGGCAGCCGTGTACTCCGCGGAACAGTCTGCCGACGTCCAGTCACCGTGGTAGGCGCGCTTGACCGGTGCCCGATCCGGGGCTGGTGGGCGCACCCCGGCCAACTCGGCGTCCCAGAAGTTGGCGGCCCTGGCCGGATCGCCAGGGCTGTCCAGTTGCCAGAACTGGTGCGGCTCAGCAGGTTCGACGGTGTTCCCGGCGTAATGGGTGGCGATGTCCCGCTCCAGCACTGACATCGACGCGGCATCGTTGACCGCGTGGTGGATGTGCAGCAGCAGCAGGTGCTCGCGGTCGGCCAGGACAAGCAACTCGGCCCGGAACACCGGCCCCGCCGCGAGGTCGAGTGGCTCCGGCAGCCGGTCAGCAGCGACCTCCGCAGGGGGACGGCGCACTTCCGAGCGCCGCAGATCCGTCCGTGCGTAGTCCAGGTCTGCCCGATCCGCGACGATCTGCCACAGATGCTCGCTCCGGATCTCGAACCGGGTGCGCAGAGCGTCGTGGCGGTCCACGGCGGCTTGCAGCGCGGCGACGAGCGCGTCCTCGTCGAGCGGTCCGCGCAGGTGGTAGGCGTGCGTGACGGTGTAGCCGTTACGCCCCTCGGAAAGCGAATCGGTCAGCCACAGCCCGCGCTGAGCCGTCGTCGCCAGCGCTGCCGCTCGCGCCGTTGGAGGCGCGGGACGCGTGTCTGCAACCGATTCGGCGTACTGCCGCATCGCCTGGAAGTCAGCTTTCACCGGAGTTCCCCCTCCCCAAGGGTCGCCGGGCACCGAAGATGCCCGGGTCTAGCACGCCGATGCGAAATCAGTTCCGGCCAGCGAAGAGACTACGAATTCAGCAGACCGGGATCATCCTGACCTCATAATCGGGATCGCCGATGTCCGTCGTGACGAATCCCTGTTAGTCGAAGCATCTATATTTCGCTCGGCTTTTGGAACTTAGCAGTGCGCTGAATGTTAGGTCAAGGATTCACGAGAGTGCCACCGGGCGTCGAGTTTTTCTTACACGCCAAGGTTTCATGCTACGAGCAGAGGGACTTCCAGCTCTTCAGCGAGCGACTAGCCCAGCTGAGTGAAGATCGCAATCCTTCTTGTGGCTGCGCTCGGCTTGACTTAACGTCGGTCTCTAAATGGGCATCCGACATCCTCGCGTCTGCCCTATCGGCATGCAATGATGCGTTATCAGGGGGAGGATTCTTGAATCATCACGACGTGGCTGGCCGAGCTCAAGGCTGGCCGATAAGTAACCATGACAGTGTCTGATTTGGAACACTCGGGCCCGTTTGTCGGAATTCTCGAGTGACTGTCTTGATGCTGCCCCATGCCGCGGACACTGCTCAGGTTTACAGGCCTCTTGACGTGCCAGCGGGTGACCGCCTGTGACTACAGGAACGTTTCCGGACCCGCTGACCTGGACACTGGCCGCTACGAGCCACCGGGCATCGCCGGCCCAGCGGCGCATCTGGTTCGAAGACGAGTTCTTCCGCGAAATGAACAAGGGCCGCCCCGGTTATGTATCTCCCAGAGCCGTGCGGCTGACAGGCGAGTTGGATGTGCAGGCCTTGAATGCGGCGTTGGAGACGGTCGTGACCCGGCACGAAGTGCTCCGCAGCCGGTTTGAGGTGGCAGGTGGCGAGCTCTGGCAGATGGTCGGCGCGCAGTCACTGCCGGTACTTGCTCCTGAGCTGGTCCCGGGTCGGACCACGGTTGGCCGGGAAGCCGCTTTGCTCGGCTTGGTACGCGACGAGGTTCGCCGTCCGGTCGAGCTGTCGGCCGGACCGCTGCTGCGGGCTCGTCTGTTTTCGCTCGGCGAAGCCGGGCACGTGCTTCTGCTGGTGGTCCACCACATCGCCACCGACCGCTGGTCCGGGAACCTGTTGTGGGACGAGCTGGCGGAGGTATACCAGGCGGTGCGCGCAAGCCGGGCGCCCGCTCTGCCTGCCCTGCCCGTCCAGTACTCGGACTATGCGCGGGGGCAACACGAGCGTTGGAAAAGCGGTGGGTTCGCGGGCGACCTGGTCTACTGGGAACGCCACCTCGATAGCGCGCCCCCCGTTCTGGAGCTGCCTGCCGATCGCCCGCGGCCTGCCGTGCGTTCGTTCCGAGGCGCCTCGGTGGCGTTCGAAGTGCCTGTGCCGGTCAGTGCAGCCATGACGACGCTCGCCCGCGCCGAAGGAGCCACGCGTTTCATGGTGTTCCTTGCCGCCTACCAGGTTGTCCTGGCCCGCTGGGCCGCGCGGCCGGACGTCGTTGTGGGGTGTCCGCTGCCGAACCGGACCCGGCCGGAGACCGAATCGTTGATCGGACTCTTCACCAATTTGCTCCCGTTGCGTCAGGTGGTGGACGAGCAGGACACCTTCCGCGCCGTGTTTAGCCGGACTGCGGACGTGGTGTTCGATGCCTACGAACATCAGGAGCTTTCGTTTGACCGTCTGGTCCAGCACCTGGCCCCGGCACGTACCGCCGCGCACGCGCCGCTGGTCCAGGTCACCCTGCTGTATCAGGAATGCACCGGTCGGCCATTGCTGGGCGAGCCGCTCGAATTCGGCTTCGACGAGGTGAGCCACTACGATCTCAGCGTCTCGGTCGACGACACGTCGGACGAGCTCCGCGGGCGGATCCACTACGCCACCGACCTGTTCGACGCGGCGACCATCCGGCGGTTCGCTGATCGTCTCGTCACAGCATTGGCCGCGGTCGCCACCGATCCCGACCGCCCGCTCGCCGAGGTGCCCGCGCTCGGCGAGCGAGAAGGTCAGACTGTGGTCGCCTGGTCAACCGGTCCCACCCCGACCGAAACGCCGGCATCTGTGGTGGACAGGATTCTGGCAAGCGCTCGCGCCACGCCAGCGGCGGTCGCGGTGTCGGACTCAGACCGCGAGATGACCTACCGGGACCTCGACCGCCAGTCCGCCCGGCTAGCCGGGCTGCTAGCCGCACACGGTGTCCGGCCCGATGACCGGGTCGGAGTCTGCCTGCCCCGCAGCGCGGACCTCTTGGCTGCGCTGCTCGGTGTGTGGCGCGCAGGCGCGGTGTACGTCCCGCTGGACCCGACCTACCCGACCGACCGGCTCGGGTTCGTCGTCGCCGACGCCCGGCTTCGTCTGGTCGTTGGGCGCCGTCCCATGCCTGAGGTGTTCCAGGCCGTGGAGTTCGTCGGCTTCGGCGACCCTGAGGACTACCCCGCGCTCGATCGGCCCTCGGGCGAAAGCTCTGCCTACGTCATCCACACCTCCGGTTCGACCGGCCGACCGAAGGGCGTCGAGGTTACCCACGCCGCCCTCGCCAACCTGGTCGCGGCCTACGTCGACACCTACACCGTCACCGCGGACGACACGTCGAGCATGATGACCAGCCCGTGCTTCGATGCGAGCCTCGTGGAAAGCCTGCCCGTACTCTCATGTGGTGGCCGCGTGGTCGTTGTGCCGGATGAAGTCCGCGCCGATACCAGCCGGCTCTGGGACATCCTGGCCGAGCAACGGGTCACCCTCTCACTGATGATCACCCCACTGCTGACCGCGGCCGCCTCGACAGCGCCGGTGTCCCATCCCAGCCTGCGCTGCCTACAGACCGGCGGCGACTCGTTGGTCACGGTCCCCGCAAGACTGCCATGCCGTCTGTCCAATATGTATGGACCGACCGAGGGAACCATCGTCAGCACCACGGGGGACGTCGAACCTGGCGGTGTACCGCACATCGGCAGGCCACTGCCCGGCACCGCCGCCTACGTCCTGGACCACTGGCTGCGGCCGGTTCCGATCGGCACCCAAGGTGAACTCTTTCTTGCCGGTTCCGGGGTGGCTCGCGGCTACCTCGGCCGACCAGGCCCGACGGCGGCCCGATTCGTCCCGGACCCGTTCGCTGCTGACGGCTCGCGCATGTACCGCACCGGGGACCGGGCACAGTGGCGGCCCGACGGCACCCTGGCCTTCCTTGGGCGCGTTGACCGGCAGGTCAAGCTTCGGGGGTACCGGATTGAGCCGGGCGAGGTCGAATCCGTGCTGCGCGGGCACCCGGCAGTCGAGGACGCTGTGGTCGAGTTGCGGCCGGACGCACCGGGCGGTCCGGCACTGATCGCGTACCTCGTCGCCGCGGAGCCGGTCGAGGTCCCGCGGCTACGTGAAGCCCTCGCTGCCCGTCTGCCCCCGTTCATGGTGCCGACGGCGTTCGTCCCGATGGCAAAACTGCCGTTGACAGTCAACGGGAAGCTCGACCGTGACGCGTTGCCACCGCCGTCGGCGGAAGCGCCACGGGAGGCCAGGCCGGACACCGGGCTCATCGGACTCGTCGCCCGAGCCTGGCGCACCGCGCTCGCCATATCGGAGTTCGCAGCCCACGAGGATTTCTTCGCCCTCGGCGGGCACTCGCTGCTGGCCAGTGCGGTGTGCGCGGACCTCGGCGAGCAGTTGGGCTGCAGACTGTCGATGGTCACCCTCTTCGAGTTCCCAGTCTTCGAAGATTTCGCCGCGGAGGTCAGTCGGCTCAGCGGCGCGACGGACTCGGCGCCTCCCGGAAGGGAACCAGGATGAGACCTGACTCCGCACCACGGAGCACCGCGGTCCTCGGTGCCCGCAACGTCAACCTCGCCCTTCGGTTGGGGGTGCCGGTCTGGGTGGCGCCGCTCGTCGCACCAGCGGTGGACCTATCGATCCTGGGGCTCCTGCTCGGCACCCGGCACCTTGCACTCACCGGCGCCTCCGCCGACGTGTTGCGACCGGCGCGCCGGCTCCTGATCTTCGCGAGCGTGGTCACGTTTGCGTTGAACGTGGCGGACCCGCTCGTTGCCGGCGAGTACGGCAAAGCAGCATTCGACGCCGTCGGACCACTTCTCTTGATCGGCTGGGCCGAGGTTGGACCAGGCTTTTGCAGGCGATCGGCGCTACCCAGCCGCCAGGAACGGCCGCCGTTGCCGACAGCTTCGCTGCCGTCGAGCGTCAAAGCATCGAAGCCGAGGAACGGGTGGATGCTCCGGTTCCATCTGAGGGTGAGTGTAAGGATCTGAGCCTGTCAAAGCTCGATCAACGGGCATCTCGCGGCCGTCCGCTGGAGGTGCTTCTCGACCAGGCGCGGCAGGAGGACAAGGCTCATCGGGCGGCCCACCAGAAGCCGATATCGGCTGACACGCTGCGTGTTCGGGCTCGGGATTGGCGCCACGCCTGCTCGACGACTCGTCAAGATCGTTCGCGCAGAGTTCGAAACGAATGGTGCTCCCGATCAAGGAACCGAACAGCACACACGCGAAGTCCAGAACGCCGACGCGGCCTTGGCCGCGTGACGTGGGCTGCCACCGTGCATCGCTGTGTGCGGCCGGACCTGCCGCCACCAGCTTGACTGGCTGGAAACGAACCCGGCACTACTTCATGTCCGACGGTCTGGTCCGGCTGCCAGGAACGCCTACGGTGACGATGTGCCTCGGGACCGAGTCGCCGGGCACGTCGAACACCGTGTGACCGATGAGCGCGCTTAGGTGTGGCGGCGCCCCAGTGGGATCGAATGCCTTGTGGCGCAGCGAGACCAGGAATCCGATTCGGATATCCGTGGTCTGATATGTGACCGCCTGCTTGAGGTACGCCTGCTTGTCGCTCAAGGGCTGCTTCATCGAATCGAACTTCATCTCGATGCAGATGCTGAATCCGCTGAACTTGAGTCGCAGATCGATCCGCCCGCCGCCGACGTGCTGGACCTCGTACTCCGTGATCGCGCCGTGGCTGCCAGACTTCAAGTAGTCAAGGAGATCCTTGTGGATGTCGTCCTCGACGGCTTTCGGGTCAAACAGGTACGGGTACAGGTCCGATTGGGCATTGGTCCGTGAGCTGACGAATTGGATGATCAGCCGGAGGACGTCGTTGACTGCATCCTTCGGCTCTCCGGCGTAATCGGGGCTGGCTTCCAAGCAGGTTTGGATCGTGGCGTACACCTCCGCCTCGACCAGGTTGAGGCTATGCCTGCCGATGGTGGCGTCGCTGACCACCTTGGCCAGTTCGGCGAGGGCCTCGGGCGACAGTTTCTCGGTGAGTTCGATCGCTGCCGCGGATCCGGGTAGGACCAGCTGGTTGAGTGGCTGCGGCAGCGACGCGGTCGCCGTGCCGCTACCGCCTTTTCCCGGCCCTGCACCGGCCAATGCTTGCGCCTTCGCCGCTTGAAGAACCGCCTGCGCGGCGGCGAGTTTCTCGGCGACCTCGCGTGCGCGGTCACCCACCGCGGTCGCGGCTTCCTGCTCCAAGGCGTGGGTGTGATCTTCAAGGTTGCTCAGCAGGCCCGCGGTCCTGGCGAACCCCGATTCGATGACCGGCTGGACGAGCCTGAGCAGGCCGTTGATGTCCTCCTCGTGGGAGACCACCGCGGTGGAGCGCGAGCCCATGTAGATCTGGAGCAGGTCGTCGACGACGACCTCAGCCTTGTAGAAGCTGTCCCGTTTGAACTCCTCCCGGAGCCTGCCCAGGTCGTCAGCCAACTGAGTCCACGCCAGCAGTGCTGCTCGCTTCGGATCCCCGTACCAGTGGTTCAGGCCCATGGCCGTCACATTGATCCGGCGAACCCGCTCAACCAGGTCGGCCAATGCGTGTGGTTCGAGCCGAGAGGTCGACAGGGCATCCACATCCGGCCTCGGCGAGGACTCGTCGAGCAGTGCGCACAGCACTTCGACCACGGTCAAGAGGATGCTGGCGTCTTCACGTTCGTAGGTGTCCCAGGCGACCTGCAAGTACCCCGCGGACGCTTCGAGGTTGCGCAGCATGAGCGGCAGGTCCGCGGCGCGGAGTGCGCTGACCAGCTCGATTCCCGCCAGCACCCACGCGGCATCAGAGGCGACGTCCTCGGGGGCGGCGCCTGGACGCGACCGGCCGGCCGGCGGGTCGATCCCAGCGACGAGGCGTACAACGCCAGCGAGGCTCGCGGCGTGCGGCCAGTGATCGACTGCGACGCCGACGGCGCGGACAACCGCGGTGCCGAGCGGCTTGGGCATCGGCGCGTCGAAGCGCTCCAGAAGAGCCAGCAACGCGAATGGCGATCCGATCCCGCACAGGGCAAGCCGGGTGCGAGCCTCCAGCACGCCTGCCGCTCGCAGGGCGGCACGGCTGTCCGGATCCGGCGAGTCGAGGAATTCCTGGACAGCGTCTTCCAGGGCCTTAGCCAGAACCGCGCCGACCTCGTTCAGCGCAGGTCCGCTGGTAAGCAGAGTCTCCAGACTGTCGGAGAGGATGGCCGGGTTCATGGTGGAGGTGACTGCGGTCGACACGCGGCGCATGGCTTCCGGGTAGCTGCCGGTTCGGCCGCCGGAGTTCGCAGCCTCGTTCGCGACCAGGTTAACCAGCGGCGGAAGGACCGGGCTGTCGGCGAGATCAGCGGCCTCCCGAGCCAGCCGCTCCCAACCGCCGAGCGTGGCGAAAGCGTCCTCGGACGGCGGTCGTCCCGAGCTTGCCGAAAGCAGCGCAGTGAGGTCCCCCTCCAGCTCAACGGCCGCACCGCCGCTCATGGCTTTCCTCTCGTCCGCGGTTACCGTCCAGCTTCTCACCACACGTAGGAGTTGCCCTCCGCGACAACCCGGTTGGCCTTCGGAAGAAGGTCGACGAGCGGGGCAGCGTTGCGGGTGGCGACGAAGATCTGCATCTCGGCCTCGCCCGCGACGTCCCACAATGCCTTGACCATGGTGGCGAGGTCCTCCTCCGGCATCTCCTCTGCGGAGGGCGAGTCGAGGACCAGGAAACCGGGGTGGCGGCCGATCCCCTCGACGTATCCGTGTCGAATGAGGGCGATGGCGGTCGCGATCTTGACCCTCAGCTTCTCGCCGTCCGTCAGCCCGGAGTACTTCTGCTTGACGCCGTTCTCGCGGAGCGCCATGTTGGCGGCGCCAGTGAGCGTGAAGCCGCTGAGGTTCTCGGCGCCGAAGCTCTGGGTCAGGCGTTCGATGTCGGCGGAGATCCGGGCCAGCATCGGGTCCTGGTCGCTCCTCACCCACTTCTTCAGAACCTGCTCGGCCGCATCCACGACGGCAAGCTGCACCGGGTCGACCGGGTCGACCGTCGCCGGGTCGCTTGACCGGGTCAGCGCCCCCACCGCGCCTTCGGCGCGGGCCAAGTCCAGTTCGAGCGCACGGCGCTCACTAGCGGCCGAAAGAAGCTCGCTCCCCACGTCGACCCGCGAGGCCGCCCCGTCTCGCTGCTCAGTGAGAGCCGCGATCTCGGCAGTCAACTCCGCCACCGCGGCCTCGGCGGCGGTCACCGCGGCCTGTGCCGCTTCGACCTCGTCCAAAGGCCCGTCTTCGGCATCTCCGCCCACACCATCACCCCCGGACGTCCCCGCAACCAGGCCGGCCACGAGCTCATCCGGTACGGACGCGGCCACGATGACGTCGGCTTGGAGGGCATCGAGATTCAGTTCACTGGTGCACACCGAGCACTCGTGTTTGTCCGGTTCCGCCGCCTGCCGCTCTGGGGTGACCTGCGCAGCGCAACGTGGGCACACCGAAGGACGCATGTGATGGAAGAACCTCGCCGCGAGCGCGTCTTCGTAGGTGGTGTGCACCTGGGCCCTCACTGCCTTGAGTTGCTGACGTGCGGTTCCGGCGAGTGAAGTCTGCGCGATCAGCTTCGCCTCAAGCCCGTGTACCTCTCGTGCGAGGTCGGATGCGCGGGTCGCGGCGTTGAGCATCACTTGCACATCCGGCGTCCCAGCGGGCAGCTTCTCGATCTTCGCTCGGAGATCCTCGACCTGCTTCTCCGCCGCGCTTCGGCTCGCCTCCACGGCATCACCGGCTGCCTGAGCCTTGTCGTTCGCTGCCGATCGTGCCTTGTCCATGCCGCGCCGCGCCGTCATCGCGGCAGCCTGCACCGGTGCCCAGTCCGTGCCGATGAACATCTGCATCATCCGCACGCCGATGGTCTGTTCGTTGCCGACGATCGGATCGAGCTGCTTCGCGCGGACCACGAACGAGCTGGAGTACGCGGGCCACGCGTGCACCCGCGCCGCTGTGTCCGTCCAGACGGGGATGTTCTCCAGCCGCAACCGGGTCATCATCAGCGAACCCATGACGCCTTCGAAGTCCGCGCCGTCGAACTGCCCGAGGACCGTGGACCTGATGTCCGAGTCGACCTCCGTGACCCTGACCACTTGCCCGGTGGCCACCCCGTTCACCGCATCGAACTTCACCCGCAGTTGCTCGGCACCCACCGCCCAATCGACCTCGACGTGCTCGATCCAGCTGCGGACGTCGTTCTGGAACTGCGGACACCGACCAGTCAGCGACCACATGAGAACGTTCAAGAGGGTCGACTTGCCGCGCAGGTTCCGTCCCGACCCGATCCCGTTGACACCGGGCTGCGGCGACCATTCGAAGCGAAACGGGACTCGTGCCTTCGGCCCCACCTGCTCATCGATGTCCGGCGCCGGGCCATCTCCGTCCGAGCCGGCCGTGGGAGAGAGCTCGTCAACGACCGGCCGGATCCACGCAGGGAGATCGGCGACGTCGACCAGCGGGTGTCCTTGGGCATCGGGGTGATCCGGTTTTAGCCACTTCGTGCCGCTGAAGTGCATCCGGGTCGCGCGCAGCGGCACGGGAACCGCCTTGGCGCCGCGAAGCGGGACACCGAGCCCGCTGAGGATCTTGTCGACCTCGTCGACGGTGAGGCTGAGCGGACCGCCTGCCCGTCGCCTAGCCAGGGTGTCAGCAACCTCCTTGCCCAGAGCACTCACGTCCGATCCCCTTCCTGACCGAGGCCTCCAGCAGCCGACCCAGGTGCGGCCGCACTCAGCGCGTCGAGCCGTTCGCGCACCCGCGGCGCGATGGGCGCGATAGCGACGCCCAGGTCCGTTCCCGCGTACGTGGCCTGCCGGTATTGCCGGTCCTTCAGCGCCTGCCCGCCGTCGTCCCCCGCGACCAACGCGACCAGCTTCACCTGCTCGGCGTACCACCCCAGAATCGGATCCGTCGCGAGCTCGGCGACCGCGGCGGCCCCGGCCTCCGTCAGGAAGAAGAGGTTGCGCTTGCTCTTCTTGCCTGGCTGCCCGGTGCGGCGCAGCGCGGCGAGGCCGTACGTCTCCAGGAGGGAGAACGCGTCGTCGAGCTGTTCGTACGCGCCGAAGAACCACCGCGGCATCGGGTACCAGCGCAGGTCCGGCTCCGGATCGTCCAAGAGCGACCGCGCCGTGACCAGGTAGCTGGGGGCGGCCGTGGCCGCTTCCACCATCGACACCAGCTCATCGGCGAGGTAATCCGGGTTCCGCAGCCAGAAGTCCATCGCCTGGAGCCGGAGCTCGCTCCGGATGGATTTGACCGTTCCTAGAGGATCTCCGCCTACTGTTGGTGCACCGCACCCACCAAGCAGTGCCAGTAGTCGAATGGCATGCTGAGTTCGCGTCGCAGCAGGGCGACCCTCTGTGCCTGCGGACCCTGCAGCGGTAGCCAGCTTGTCCAACTCGGCATCCCCCATAAGCGACGCGGTCGGCCCTCACTAGAACGAACCACCAGAGTGGTCGCGGACGGCAGCGGGACGGCCCCGCACGGCGTGCAACCACACCGTCAACAACGTCGGATCGACACATCCAGTCGTTACTACCGCACACGTAATTTTACTGACACGGTATGTGACTGATGCCGAATAACAGCTGGCGCAGACCCGCCGGACTGCGGTGGCGAACTTCGACAAGACCTCGACCGGTGGAATGCAGCTGCATCGGACGCTGATCCCACGCCGTCGCGACCCGGCTGCAGCGTCTGGCGGGGCTCGCGACGATACAGCTTGCAAGGATCGACAGCCTTTGTCTACAGGGGCAGGCCGTCCTGGCTCGACTGGGATGGCGACCCAGGACGCCGCGCTGCAACCGACGTACCGTCGCCGGTTCGGTCGCCGAGGCCGCCGTCGACCTCGGTCTAACTGCAATCGAACGCAGACAACTCCAACTTCGTGGCGCACCACAGCGCGATGGCAGGCGCCAAGTCGCGTTCGCCGGGCACGCCACAGGATTGCAGAAGCTGATCGAGGCGGCCCGGCGCCAGCCGGGCAATCCATCGGCGACCGCGATCCGGTGCTGTTCTGCGCAGGTGTGCCTGCACTGGGACGCAGAGGGCCGGAATGTGCTGCCAGCAGTCGACGTCATCGGCCAAAACGGCGCCGACGTTGTCCTGCAGGCCCTGTCCCAGCTCCGCACCGAGGCCACCGCCGAGGTAACCGCCTCCATTGCACACGGCCGACGGGCTTCAAGTGGTTGAACGTGCGCATAGCCGGTAACGTTTCCGAAACAGGCGCCCGCGGAACGCCGATCTACCCGGCAACCCGATACATGGCGAAATCAGACCTGGGGAAGGCCTAGTTCACCTACGTCGCGGTCACCCACGGTCAGCGCGAGCTCGACCTCAGCGAGCTGTCCTCGATCAGCCAACACGTCGACGGCAACTGACTCCGTGTGGGTGACGCCGTTCGTCGTAGGCATAACGAGTGAAAATCTATCGCAAATCGGACTAGCGACCACCGTTGAACAGCGCAGCAGCTAGTGTCCGATGTCGCGAAGATCGAGTTGTGCGATTCCACGTGCCTCAACGCCTATGAGGGGCGAGCGAATCGCCACATCGCGCTTCACAGAATCGTCAGGGGAGGACGATATAATGTGTTTTATTGGGGGAGGGATCGTGTCCGGCCAGGTGTCGGACAGTGCTGATTCTGAGCTCGTACTACGTCGGCTCATGCAATTAGGGGCCAGTCGAGGCAGCGATGGCGCCGGCGTGGCGATGCTCGGATTGCACGGTAGTTCCTTCGCTCGCGACCTTGCCGGTCCACTGGCAGTGGCGGAGCGAATTCAGGTGCGAAGCGGGCAAACAGTCGTGCTCATGAACAGTAGGCTTGAACCTACGAGTGAGCACGTTCCCGACATCACCGCCGAGCAACTTCAGCCCTACCAATATGGTGGAACTACTATCGTACACAACGGAATTGTTGCCAACGATCACGAGCTTCGCGCACGTTACGGTATAGAGCAAAGCAATCTAGCTACTCGAATCGACAGCGGGATAATTCCGAACTTGTTGGTTCGCGGAGGATCCAGCCCAAGGGAGCAGCTAGTCAACTTCGCCGATGAGGTAGTTGGCAGCTACGCGCTCGCAGTACACAATGTCGCTCAACCAGAAATGCTGACACTGGCATGTTCCTTTAAGCCTTTATGGATGGCTTTCTCATACGGCCTGGGTTCAATGTTCTTCGCCTCGGAATCCGGACAACTACGCGCGGCGCTTGCCGGTATCGACGACACTGCCGAAGTGACTCGCTTGGAGCCCTATTCAGGTGCTGTCGTCGACGCCACCAGAGTACTCGATAGCTTCTCGCTTGATCGGCGCCGCAGTGGCGGGCCGGCACTATGCGTATGCTCAGGCGGCATGGACTCGACCACGGCAGCAGCGCTGGTCGCCGAAGCCGGGCAGAAACTGGTATTCTGCAATTTTCAATACGGTTGTCGAGCCGAAGTGCGCGAGCGCAGGGCCGTAGAAGAGATAGCGGAATTCTATGGAGCTGAGGCGATATTCCCCGATCTTCGCTGGCTTGGAGAACTCGGTGGCAGCACACTTACAAGCGAGATCGATCATATTGCCGATGGCGACGAGGGCGTAGAGACAGCCCATGAGTGGGTGCCAGCGCGAAACCTTGTCCTTATTGCACACGCTGTCGCCCTCTGCGAGCGCTATGGCTTCGGAAGCATTGTGCTCGGAACGAACGAGCAAGAGGGATCAGTATTTCCCGATAACGAGCTGGAGTTCATTGAAACCTTGAGTCGAGCAGTCAACATCGGCAGTGTAGACCGAATCACCATTGCGTCGCCAGTCGGGCGCATGAGCAAACGTGACATTGTGCGAACCGCGCTCCAACTGAACGTTCCGCTCCACTTGACTTGGAGTTGCTATCGCAGCGGTGAACTACCGTGCGGATCATGCGGCAGTTGTTTGCAACGTCGGATTGCCTTTCACCAACTCGGCCTCGACGACCCTCGCGCGTACGCGACTCCGGTGCCGGCTAGTATCCTCGCCCGCTCCGGGAGGCCAGCATGACGATCCTTGCTCTCGCTTCGCCCCGAGGTGGTGGCAAAACCCACACCGCCCGGGCGCTCCTTGTCCGCGGTGAACATTACGTCCTAGCAAGAGGAGCAGTGACGCGCCCCAGTAGGGGTATCGATGACAATAACGACGTGTTTCTAACCCGCGAAGAATTTCGCCGACGCGAGCATCAATTCTGCCTGCGCCGTGTCGTAGGGCAACATCTCTACGGCTACGACAAAAGTTGGATCGACAAAAATCACTCCAATCATCGAATTGTCGTACTACCCCTTGCCACCAAGAGCGACGTTAGCGACACCTCCAGCATATGGCCCCATGCTATCCGCGTCTATGTGCGGCCAACAATCGAACTCCTGCGTGAACGGCTGACTATTCGTCACCTCGACGACCCAGATCGCGCATCTGAACAAGTTAGTTCCGCCATTCGTTCGCTCGCAGACTTGGACAGCGGAGACTGGGATCTTATTATCGACGTTACTGACAATTCTGTTGCCGTGGCTGCGCTTGTGGACGCGCTCATAGCAAAGATATCATCATGAGTTCCGCCACAGTACGGGCCGCTGAAGGAATCGCCCTGTCGGTAATCTGCCCGACTCGAAATCTAACCGAACTGGCCGACCAAGATCCACCCACTGTACATTATCTTGCCGCACATCGAATTCTCACGGACGTACCCTATGTTGATTTCTATCGCGATCAGGGCAATCGGGGGGCGCACCTTATCGTCGACAACGGGGCATTCGAGTTAGGCTCGCCTCTTTCAAGTGCCGCGCTCTTACACGCGGCCAGAATGGTGGGCGCTCATGAGGTTGTGCTGCCCGACTACCTTCACGATGGAACATCAACATGGGCAGCCAGCTCGGCTGCTGCGCGAGAGCTAATGGACAATGAATACGGAATCGGGCTGTGCGGAGTTGTGCAGGGCGCCGACGACCTCGATTGGTATCGATGCCTTGAGCGAATGACAGAATGCGCATTTCTCGACTCTATTGCGTTACCGGCTCCTAAACGGTCGGATAGTTCCGGGCCGGCGTTCAATCGAATCGCTGCCACAGCTTACATGGCAGAACGAGGTTTGGTCGATCCAAATATCTGTTACCGACTTTTGGGCCTTTCTGATTCCGGGGATATTGAGTTGGCGCGGCAACGACGGCACACTTGGATCAAGTCAGTGGACTGTGCGACACCTGTGGTGATGGCGGCACTCAATATAGCGATACTGCCTGGCGAGGGTTACCGAAAACCTGAACTTTCCGTCGAGCATATCGACAGCCTCAATTCCTCCATGCTTGCGCTCGCGCGGAGCAATGTCACTGTTTTGCGAGAGGCCGCAGGTTGCGACATTCGATTTCCCCATGCGGTGACGACATGATCATTCGAATGGACGCGCCCGGAGATTCGTATCCAACTGTCGATTACCGTGATCTTGCCCCACAAGAGGTAGCGCCAGCAGATTGGCGTGATCACACAATGAGTCGCGAGCGGTTGGCTCGGTACCTTGAAATCAAGGTGCACCATCTTGTCTCGGAACGAGACTGGAAGTGTTTACGCGTGGTTGGTCGACATCTTCCAACGGCTGAATCTTCTCGATACGAGAAGCGCGACAAGTTGTTCAATTGGCAAAGGCCAACCGCGGTACGGCATGGGAATGAGCTCGTAGTAAATTGCTACCCGGGGCGCGATTATGTCTATCATTACGGGCTAATCTTGGCGACGTACTTGGAAATGACAAATCGTATCAATACTCGTGTAATGGTGGAACTCCCTGAGGCTGATGCAGCTCGGCTTGAGCTAAGTCGATGCACTCCCGAAATTGAACCGGGCACGGTGGTCGTAGTCGGATGGGGACTCGATCGAATCGCCGGTGTCAGCGGCTGGCAAGCGGGCGACGGCTACTCCTGGAAGGTTCGTCATGTAGCTGGGCGTAGCGTTTGCCACCTCGGGTTCGAGCATAGTATTTGGGGTGATGTCGCTGGCCGCGTCGTCGAGCGTGTCTATCAGCTAGGTGCGTCTGCGGTGGTCTACGTCGGCAAGGTTGGCGCGCTCAACCCCGCGTGGGAGCCAAATACGCTGTTAGCCACCGGTGACAGCAGTCTAGTCGACGGTAAACTGGTCCATTGGCGGAACTACTTCGGAGCAGGGAATGGTGCTCGAAGGGGAGTTCACGTTACGTCTCCCTCTGTTTTGTTAGAGACCCGAACTTGGCTCGAAGAACACATTGATCGGCAATTCGTCGATCCGGAGATTGGACACATGGGTCTTGCCGCTCGGACATGTGGCATCCCGTTCGGCTACCATCATATAATTTCGAACAATCTGGCTCGAAATTATCCGGCAGACTTGTCCAACGAGCGGGACGGAAACGTTCGATTCCGTCGCGACCTGTTGCTCGATCAGATAAGTGGCGAGATCTACAACAACCTTCCTGCAATTAAGGAGTCGAACGATGCGCCCCGCTGAGGTGACCGCTCCGGCTACGCCCGATGACCACAGCAAGATCTGTACATTCTGTGACGAATTGGCCGGAAACAGTTCGGCATTTGTCGACCGAGGCTTGGCCACTGGTCGCACAGACTACGTATTATGGGAGAATGATGACTTTGCTATAGTGCCGTGCCTCGGAGCTCTCGCCGACTGGTACGTCTTGCTCTTGCCAAAACGCCATCTGCTGTCTTTTGCGTATTTAAGCCCGCAGGAGCGCGCAAACGCGCGTACCGCCATCAAGGAGGCAACGCGTAAGCTACGCACAGTAAGCGGCGACAACGTCGTCGTGTTCGAACACGGCAGCTTCGATTTCCGCAATCGTGGCGGCTCGTGTCAAGATCATGCTCACCTGCACTTAGTAGCGACTCCCCGCCCATCTGCTGGACTGGTCGATTTGGTAGAGGGGTTGGTGAAGTTCGCTAGCACTGAGGACTGGCTAGAGGACGCTGCGAACTTGGTGCACGATCGCCGTACGTCATACCTGGCCCTGGATGATGGACAAGGTGCGCTAATCGCTGAGGCAACGGGCGCACCCTCCCAGTTCTTCCGAAGGGCGATGTGTACCTGGCTGGGCGCCGATAGCGGCGACTGGGACTGGCTAGTGTTCCCCCAAGAGGAGAGACTTGCCCGGATGCTGGGCAAACACGCAGAGTTTGAGACGGCATGACGACCAACGATAGGTGCACACCGGCTAGTCCTGGCAAGTTGATCGTCGTCGATGGCATCGACGGTGCCGGCAAGTCCACGCTTGTGCGAACACTCGTCGAACAGCTGGCTGATCGGGTCCCGGTTCTCCTGGTAGACAAGAAGTCAGTCGACGCACTTGACCCCGTAGTCGCCGCGCGGCTTCGAGCGGTTAACAAGATTGTGTATACCCCAGACAACGGCGCACCGACACGCTGGGGTGATTTTCACTGGCTGTATGCGCTCGGTGCTTGGTATCATCTACTCGAAGAATGCGTCATAAAGCCGGGGCTCGCGGCCGGTATTAATATTGTCGTCGATAACTCGCACTTCAAGATATGGGCCAGATTTAGAGCCGACGGTCTGCTCGGTAATGTTGCCATCGATTCGGTTTTCGAGACCCTTCAACCTCCGGACACTGGTCTTTTGCTCGACCTTGAACCCGCCGTTGCACATACTCGACGTACGCGATTTACGCCGCTCGAATCGGGCTTCACGGGAAAATTTGTCGATTACCAATCTGCCGTCCGACGTGAGCTTCGTTCCCTTTGTGGAGCGAATGATGGCTGGCACCGCATCGAGGTTGATAATCTGGATTCTGCATCCGTTCTTGAAGTCGCACTGGAACGGGTCCGCCGAATCTGCTCGATTGCAGGAGGTGCTTGATGGGGCGGCGATACCTGGTCAAGGAAGTATTCTATACGTTGCAGGGGGAGGGTGCGCATGCAGGACGACCGGCGGTATTCTGCAGATTCTCCCTATGTAATTTGTGGACCGGTCGTGAGGAAGACCGCGCGCGCGCGGTCTGCACCTTCTGCGACACCGACTTCGTTGGTCAGGACGGCCCGGGGGGCGGCCAGTTTGAAACGGCTAGCGAACTCGCCGATGCGGTCGCGAGAAA
The DNA here is from genome assembly GCF_900110575.1 of Amycolatopsis saalfeldensis. Classification (GTDB taxonomy): domain Bacteria; phylum Actinomycetota; class Actinomycetes; order Mycobacteriales; family Pseudonocardiaceae; genus Amycolatopsis; species Amycolatopsis saalfeldensis. Next base: position 10,976 of record NZ_FOEF01000012.1, on the reverse strand, counting down.
ATGGCCCAACGACAAGAACCCTCGGCATCACCGCGAGCGAATGGTAGTGCTCACTGGTGGGGAGCCACTACTTCAGGTAGACGAGGCGCTAATCAAGGCGCTGAAGGCTAGAGGGTTTTACGTGGCAGTCGAGACAAACGGGACTATTGTTCCACCTTTGGGACTAGACTGGATATGCGTGAGCCCCAAAGCTCGTACGCAACTACAGCTCACCTCAGGTGATGAGCTGAAGCTTGTATACCCCCAGTCTGATAACCATCCCGCAGACTTTGCACACTTAGATTTCGGAATCTTTAGTCTGCAACCTCTTGATACTGATGATATTGACCATATTCCCGGCGTGCTCCGTTACTGTCTGAAGCACCCACAATGGCGGTTAAGCTTGCAAACACACAAGATTGTTGGCATATCATGAGCGTCGAAATTCATAAGGAATTTACGTTTCAAGCAGCACACTGGCTACCGAAGGTGCCGTCCGGACATCAGTGTTCGAGGCTTCACGGACATTCTTACCGAGTGGTTTTACGGGTTCGGGGAGAAGTCGATCAAGAACTGGGTTGGGTCGTCGACTTCGCTGAGGTATCTGCAGCATTCAAGCCGGTAGATGAAGCACTTGACCATCGTTGCTTAAATGATGTTGATGGCCTGGAGAACCCGACGTGCGAGCGGTTAGCAATGTGGATCTGGGATTTCGTATATCCCGATTTGCGATTGCTCTCGGCGGTGGAGGTGTACGAGACGGATACCAGTGGATGTACGCTTACCGGATACAGTCTGTGACCACCTTGGCCGCATTATCAGACCTTTTCTCGGGTGATTTGCAGACCGAGGAGCGATGGCTGCTGCTTGGCGTTGAGTGGCACAGTCGCGAACCGCGGCTACGGGTTGGCAAGGCAAGTCTTGCCCAATCTCAACTGGTTACAGCTGACGTAGTCCCGAATGTGGCGCGCGCCTCTGCTCGCGTCTGCTGTGGCTGGTACGACGTTTCGAAACCGGACTTGCACGTCACATGCGATGCCTGGCGCCCGGCGCGGACCGGGCAGTGCGAGCAGTGCGCCCGCCGGGAAGGTTTTCGCTCAGTACATCTCGCTACCGAGCTAAGCAAGGATATATCTCACCATGTACAGAGGTATTTGAGCCAGCCACATCTACTCTACATCGCAACGTTCCCCGGTGGCACGACAAAGGTCGGCACCGTCGCTGCCGAGCGAGTTCCCGCGAGGCTTGATGAACAGGGCCCGGTTGCTGCCGCTTACGTGGCCGAGGCATCGGACGGATTCGTAGTGCGGCGCGCCGAGGCGGAATTGGCCTCCGCACTGAGCCTTCCTAAAGTGGTTCGCACGGCTCGGAAGATTGCCGGCCTTCGTGAGTCCGTTAAGCCGAATGCCAGCAGAAAGATTCTCGCCGAACTGCTCGACAACTCTGCGGCGTTACTGCAGCGGACAGTCGAAGCTGCCGGTGCGGTACACATCAATCCGCCTCGCCCCTGGAGTGTGCCCGCGTCAACCGCAGCCGCGTTCGACGAGACGCCCGTGCAGCTTGCTACTGGTCAATTTAGCGGCCGCGTCGCAGGCCTGGCTGGTTCGCTCGTGATTTCTCGTCCAGTGGCAGGGAAGCCGGCGCGATGCATTGACGTCGGCGCGCTGCGGGGGCGTCCCCTGCTCGATCGGCCTGAAGAGGTGGACGTGCGTCAGACGCTCTTCTGATCGGCGACTTAGCGACGCACATCGACGCCGCCAGGTTCCAGACAGTCAGAAAACATGCGGATCGAGGTGAAGTTCATTGTCGACGGGGATTCGGAGTATTTCTGGCAGTGCGGCAATCGGATGCAGGCGGTGGCCCGCAGGCTCCGCGTAGGCCGCCTCGATCTGCCCTGCAAACTTGCGACGGGGTTTACCGTCGTAGGGATTGACAGCGAGAGGAGGATGGGAAATGCGTAAGTACCGTAAGCCAGTGCTTCGTCGAATCGACGTAGTCAAGGCCCCTATTAGCCCCACTATCTGATTTGACGAGGCCCCATCGTGCCGTGGAGGAGTTTTCTTTCTGCGGCCCGGTGGGGTCCATCTGCTCAATCGACATAGAGGAGTATCTGATGAAGATCATGAGGTCATTGCTGGCGCGTACCGCAATGAGGGGGTCTAGCTGTTTTGTTGTTCTAGGCAGCGATGCCTTCGAGTTGGGACCCGTCGAGTTGGAAATTTGGCAGCTCTGCGATGGGTCGCGCAGCGTTGCAGACATTGCGGAAGAAATCGGGAGGAGGTTTGATGTGGCGCCGGAAACGGCCGCCGTGGACGTGGAGGAGTTCGTGAATGACCTGATCAATTCAGGCCTCGTGAAATCTACGAATAACTGACTTTTGTTTCACGCAAAGGTTCCCGTTATGAGCTTACGTCGGAATCACCTGCTCGTTCTCGCAGCGCTCGCGGCATTGATTTCTGCCCTCGTCGCGAAGAATGCTGGTATTGCGGTCGGACTGACTCTCTGCGGTGTGTGCGTCGCGAATTTTGTAGAGCTCTGGCCTTATCTTAAAAATCCAATAATCCGTCGAGTATTCAAGCATCTTCCATATTTTGCACCCTTGCCATCGGTAGGAGTCTACGACAGCACTAGTCTGACACCCTTGTTGTTGGCGACGATTCCGGCCCTGGTGTTTCACGCGTTGAGTTGGCGAAAACTCCGACTATCGTTCGATCGGAGAATTGCTGCACTAATGGAACCTCAGTCTATGGCAAGTAAGATCGGGGAGTGTGCTTTTTTCGGCCTGTCTGGTATATCGCAGGAGTATTTGCACAGGCATGCAGTTATTGCGGTTTTAGTAGGGGCAATTGGAAGGCCCGCGGCAGAGTTTCACTTCTTAGCAACTTTCGGAATTTGCGTTGCTTCCGGTGGAATATTTGTTTTGGAACATATTATTGCGCGGTCGGATGGGCACACCGGAAGAGGAGTACGAGAGGTTTTGACATGGTGGTGTATGGGTGCCTGGTTTGCGTGGCTTGTACTCAGCTTTGGAGGACTAGTTGCAGTCATGGTTGGGCACACGTTGATCAACTTACCGGCAGCAATCAGGCCTTTTCTTCGGCCAAATAAAGAGCGGGTGACATCATGAAATTTGGACCTCCTGGCGCGATTCCGGAATTATTCACCGCCGATGGAACTATCAATGAACTGCGTTCCCGATTACCGCAGTCGGCCACTGAGCCGATAGCCTTTGTAGGAGGATCCCTGATTGATGGCCTGGGTAATTCTACTTCAGACATCGATGTTATCGTATTGAGTGGCGATCCGCTTAATGAGTCTGACCTCGCCTGCACTGTCCACGATGAGTGGGTAAGCGCAGGCGACTTCGATGTCTTGGTATCCAGCCTTGGCGGGCGCCGTACTGATGTTGAGATCCGTCAAGTTGCACAGATCGAGGGCATCGCCACCAAACTACGCACGGACTCGGGTAGGCTAGTCGATTTTTATCTGGAGACAGATATTCTGCAACTGCTCCACAGCATGCGTATTGGAGTTCCGATCGCCGGCGCTGAGCGGTTCACGCAACTGCGCAACGGGTTCCCGTGGGAGAATCTGTCGTGGCATTTGCTTTCCCGTGCAGAAGCAGAGGCCGCAGCGGCTGTTGAGGACGCGGTAGGAGCTCTTGATGCGGGCGACCACGGCACTGCCCTGCTCGCTTCGCGAACTGCGTGGCAGGCTGCGGTTGATGCCCTACTCGTCGCAGCAGGTGAGACGAATCCGAAGTCTAAGTGGCGAGTTCGCAAGATTGAACGTAGCGGGATCCCCGGCCTGATGGACGACTACCTGCAATGGGAGACTGATCCCGATAGTTCGCCGACGGCACTGCTGTCTCGGGCTCGGGCTCGATTGTATCGAGCGCAGGATCTGTTGTTATCAGCCCAGAGTGAGAAAAGCGGGCGGAGTGGCGTGAAGGGTACATGGTGACCGCTGATCCTTTGCCTGCCTCAGGCTCGGCCGGGCCAGGAAATCTGTTCTGGCTGGGTCGGCTCATGTCAGTCGCCGGAACCTCGTTCACTCATGTCGCTCTCCCACTTTATGCAGTGGTTGCCTTCGGGGCGAGTTCATTACAGGTGGCGGGAATTGCTGTAGCAGGCTTGATTCCGAGTCTCCTTGCTCCACTATACGTCGGCATGATTGCCTCGCGAATGAACGCGCGGACTGCCATGGTTGCAGCTGACTGGCTACGAGTATCAGTCCTCGTTATGGTCGCGCTGCTCGCGGCGTCCGGAATCGGCACGATCCAGATGCTGGTGCTGCTCGCGGCGGTGCTCGGTTTCGGTGATGCCGTTTTCGGTGCTGTTCTCTATGCCAGTATCGAGGTCATGGTGGGCCGAGATAAGCTAGCATCAGCCAATGGGCGGATTCAGCTTTGTACAACCTTGGGGGAAACTGCCGGGACTGCCGCAGGCGGTATCGTGCTGCAGCTATTCGGGGCGGCTGTTGTGTTCATTTCCGACGCACTCAGCTACGTTGTCTCTGCGCTCACAATCTCTAAGGTTTCGTCGCTTCGTGAAAACATCCGTCGCGATGCGCCGAGAACGTGGAAAGCTAACGTTAGGGCTGGTGCGCAGCTTGTACGGAGCTCTCGTCCTTTGCAGGTGCTTACAATAACAAGTTCAGTTTTCAATTTCTTCGCCGCAGGTTCACTCTCGGTGATGGTAATTCTCTTGACTCAGGTCACAGGATTTACATCTGCCGAGTACGGGATCGTTATGGCTTGCGGCGCAGCGGGCGGTGTTGCTGGATCTCTGCTTGTAGGTTCACTTGATCGCCGAGTGCGCCGCTCTACTCTGATGGCGACCGCTCTGATTTTGTACGGTGTTGCCCAATGTTGCTACACGGTTCTGCGAGGCAATTCGATTGCCACCGTGCTAATCGCGTGTCTGTTTGACTTCGCCATCGGGTTCGGCCTGACTGTGTACGTCGTCGGTTCGATCACGGTGCAACAGATTGTAGTACCGCGAGCGATGCTGGCCCAGGCGTCAGCATTCATCCGCGCCACGGGGCAGGCGGCCGGGCCCCTGGGGATCGCGGTAGCTGGGTTCGCCGCCGCTGACGTAGGGGTGCGACCCGTGGTCGCAGCGATAGGTGTCGGCGAGCTGCTGGTCGCAGTGTCGGTGCTACTTGGCAGACGGCTGCTGGATGCCGCGCACCATTGAGCCTAGTGCTTCATCAAGAAACGTTGACGCTGTCATCGTGTCGCGTGGACATCCGGGCCGGTGATCGCGAGGCTGGCCGTTGGAGGTGAGGCTGGTGGCGCATCAGCCGGAGGTGTTCGCGCGGTCGTTGGAGCCGGAGGAGGCCCAGCGGCTGGTCAAGATCACGCGGTCCGCCCGGGACCGGGTGCGGCTGCGGCGGTCCGGGATCGTGCTGGCCTCGGCGCAGGGCCGGTCCGCACCGGAGATCGCAGCGATGTTCGCCGCAACCGAGGGGTATGTGCGGGAGGTGATCCACGCGTTCAACACCTCCGGGTTCGCGGCGTTGTCCCCAAAATGGAGCGGCGGCCGACCAGCTAAGTTCGGGCCGGCCGCCCGTGATCAGATCTGCCGCATCGCCGCCTGCAAACCCGCCGAGCTGGGACTCCCGTTCACGACCTGGAGCCTGACCAAGCTGGTCGACTACCTCGCCGACCACGCCTGGATCAGGGCGAGCACCGAGACCATCCGGCAGATCCTGCGTAAGGAGGGCGTGTCCTGGCAGGCGACGAAGACCTGGAAAGCCAGCAGGGACCCGGACTTCGTGGCCAAGAAGACCCGCATCCTCGACCTCTACGACCACCCGCCCGCGGACGGACGAGTGATCTGTGCCGACGAGTTCGGGCCGCTGAACCTGCAACCCAGACCCGGCCGTGGCTGGTTTCCCCGCGGCCGGCCGGCCCGGCAGCGCGCCACCTACACCCGCACCCACGGGGTCCGGCAGATGTTCGCCGCGCTCGACCTGGCCACCGGGCAGATGTTCTACCGGCTCCGCGACCGCAAGCGCTGGCCGCAGTTCCTCGACTTCTGCAAACAGCTGCGCCGCCGCTTCCCGGCCGGGAAGCTCTACCTGGTCTGTGACAACTGTGATGATGATCAGGTGCCGTCCCGGGCTGTGGCCTGACCCGTGCGACAACCGGCCGTGGTGCCTTTCCGTAGATCTGTCGGCTCCAGCCTGGGACGGTGCTTGCTGCCGCCGGACCGGCGGGGCGTGTCCCGATAGGGGCCTTGCCGTGAACAGGGCACCATCACAGTTCTGACCGCCTCGACCGGCCCGGCGACGGCCATCCGTTCCCGAGTCAGGTCAGGAGACAGACGACTGTGCCCAGCGTGCTCCACACCGCCTTGCCCAGCCCAGATGACGCCCTCGCAGGTGAGGTCGTTCTCGGCGTGGATACACATAAGGATCTGCATGTCGCGGCGGTGATCACAACCCTGGGTGCCCTGCTGGGCAGCTGCGCGTTTACCGCGACCCGGGCCGGCTACGAACAGTTGCTGACGTGGGCACGTGCGTTCGGTCCGCTGCAGCGGGCAGGGGTGGAGTGCACTGGCTCCTACGGCGCGGCGCTGGCTCGGCACTTGCGCACCAGAGGCGTGCAGGTGATCGAGGTCAATCAGCCGGACAAGGCCACACGCCGCCGACGCGGCAAGACCGACGCTATCGACGCGGAAGCGGCCGCTCGCGCCGTCCTGTCCGGCCGGGCAACCGGCAGCATGAAGACTGGTGACGGGCCGGTGGAAATGCTCCGAATATTCAAGCTGGCCAAGGCATCCGCTATCAAGGCCCGGACGCAGACGATCAATCAACTCAAGGCCGTACTCATCGCCGCCGACCCAGCGCTACGCGAGACATTGACAGGTCTGAGCAACCCCATACTCTTCCGGCGCTGCGCGGAACTGCCGCCCACCACACCCAACGACGTCACCAGCGCCGCGGTCTACACGCTTCGGCTGCTGGCCCACCGGATTCGTGAGCTGACCGGCGAGATCCGCGATCTGGAACACCGGATCACCGATGCTGTTGCCGCGCATACTCCGGCACTGCTGGAACGTCCCGGAATTGGCCCCGACAGCGCGGCCGCCCTGCTCGTCACAGCCGGGGACAATCCAGACCGCCTGCACAGCGAGGCGTCCTTCGCGGCCCTCTGCGGCGTCAGCCCCGTGCAGGCATCCTCGGGCAAGACACACCGACGCCGACTCAACCGCGGTGGCGACCGCCAGGCCAACGCCGCGCTCTACCGCATCACGCTCTCCCGCCTGCGCTGGGACCAGCGCAGCCGCGACTACCTCGACCGACGCACCGCCGAAGGCAAGACCCGTCGCGAGGCCATCCGCTGCCTCAAACGCTACATCGCACGGGAGATCTACCACTTGATCACCAGTCCCGCATCCACGCCGAGCACGCAATCACAACCCGCCGCCGCTTGACATCCATAGGGGCATCTACGGCCCCCACGGCAAAGCCGAGGTCAGGGCCTGGTGCGCGGCCAACGGTATCGAGCTGGTTTACACGCCCACCAACGCGTCGTGGTTGAACTGGATCGAGTGCGAGTTCACCGCGGTCCGCTACTTCACCCTCGATGGCAGCGACTATCCCAGCCACGCAGCCCAAGAGACAGCGATCGCCGGCTACCTCCGCTGGCGCAACCGCCATTGCCACCCGAAACGCCACTTCGCAGTCAACTCGAAGATCCGCCGCCCGGATTACCTACCCAACGTTGCTTGATGCGGCACTAGGCGACTGGCTGGGAACACTGAGTGCTTCAGGGAGGTCGCCAGGACTGCCACCAGAGACGTGGCCGCCGGTCCGATGGCGCGTGACCGACGACGGTGGCGCCTGAGGTCAGCTGAGATTCGGAGATCTGCAATCGGTGAGGAAGGTGGAGCCGTCCATGGTTCCGGTCCGGAACCGTGTTGATGCCATAGCCGACGCGTCCGCTGGTTTGCCGCAGGCCAGCGCAGCTTGAGGCCTGATCCACTTCTGACCTCGACCACGAGCAAGAAAGGCGTGTTCAAAGGCTTACGCGGTCAGAGCAGGCACATCCTGTGTCTCGTTCACCATCTAACCCGCAGGTCGTCGGGAGTGACCGGTCAACGGGTTCCCACTGCGTGTTCCGCGGCCAGTCGGTGCAAGTATGCGCGGATGCGGCTACGATCTTCGGGGAACGCACTGTCCCACTCTTCGGCAAGATTGAACCACCTTGGCGGCTGCCCACTTTCACCACTTAGTGGCTCGTCGCGGCCGATGACAGCAACGTAAGTGAGGCCTAGCGTCGGTGACCAATCGGCGCGGTAGGAGCGGACTGTGACGGCAGCTGGCGTCTGCAACAATTCGCCCGAGACGCCTGACTCCTCCAATAGTTCGCGAGTAGCGGCCGATCGAGGTGTCTCGCCTGACTCCACTGTGCCGCCGGGAGGAACCCATCCGCGTGCGCGATGTCGGACGAGCAGGATTTGGGTATATGACGGGTCCGTAGCCCAGACCTCCGCCGCAAACGGCTCCAACGGCTTCAGCCTGGCACGTTCCAGCCACCCGCGAGCGTCATCGAACTCCAGCGCAGCCCGCGACGCATCCGCGATCGCCGCGTCCAAGGTCATCTGGTCAATCACCGTGCCACCCTATGGCCGACGCCGGAGTCGCGCCAGCGCCCCCCGAGACCGGCAATCGACCTGCCGGTGCCAGCTTCATCGAAAATCGGGGCACCCAAGGAAAGATAACCCATCTGAGCGATCGACGCCCCCGGATCGCCTGAAGGGGACAGCTGACCTGTAGCCAGGAGTGGGGCCTATACGGCGCTCTGCGCCGATCTTGACTGCAGTCCGGCACGGCGCCCTGTATGCACTCGAACGCGTCGCCCAAGGCAACCCTCCCCAACGACAAACAGTCGTCGACGTCATCTGCGCCTATCTGCGCAGCCCCTACTCGCCAGCCGCATCCGGGCAGGTCCGCCGACTTGGCGTGCGCCGCCCGCTACTCACCGTCCGAGGCAGCCGACGACAGACCGGGAGGACCTGGACGGCAAACTCATCGGTACGGCTGGCGACATCGGCTGCCGATGCACTACAGGAGCGCGAAGTCCGCCTCACCGCCCAACGTATTCTCACCAGGCACCTGCGGCCTGGTGCGCACCCCCAGCACCCCGACGACACATTCTGGGCCGACATCGACCTAGACCTCACGGGCGCGACTCTCATCAACTTCGACGTCAGCGACACCCAACTCAGAACGGCCAGCTTCAACGGCGCGAGCTTCGCCGGGAACGCCAGGTTCTTCGGTACGAGCTTCGGCAGGGACGTCGAGTTCCACGGAGCGGACTTCGCAGAGGACGCCGTGTTCGAAGAAGCGAGCTTTGCCGGGGAGGCCAGGTTCGTCGATGCGAGCTTCGCCGGGGCCGCTATGTTCGAGCACGCATTCTTCGCTGGAGACGCTCTATTCACCAGAGCGGGCTTCTCTTGGCGCGCGGGGTTCGAAGGGGCGAGCTTCACTGGGGCCGCTTTCTTCGGCGGTGCGAGCTTCGCAGGGCACGCCAGGTTCGATGGTGCCAGCTTTGCCGGGTACGCCAAGTTCGACGACGTACACCTCAACAGCGAAGTCTCCCTTACCGACACCGAATTCGCACATGGAGTCCCTGAGCGCCTCGGGCCTACGCGGACGTGATGGACCCATTGGGGCGGCATTTGCGCGGCAACGCCCACGTGCCCAGCTGTGGATGAGCGCTGCACAGGATCGGCTTGGCGGCAACTCGAGCTCGAACGGTTCAGGAATACCCCAGAACTGCCACGAGCCTGCGCACGGGCATTGCGCTTCGCGTCCCAACGTCACAGGTGGGATGTTTTGGCATCGCTTTCTCGTCGCGTTGAGGTGAACGAGTATTCACGTACGACGCTCTGGTCGCTGCCATGCCGTCGATCGGGCGGGTCGAACAGGTCGCGCCGCTCGCCGGGGCCTCGCCGCGGGCGCTTGTCACTGTTGCCCTGCACGCCCTGGTTGACTGCGCGGTCAGGGACCGGCCAGCGCGCGCGGAGCCGCCCGTCGACCTGCACGGAGGCCGGGCGCGGCAGGGGTGTGGCTGTCCGGGGTGCAGGGCGGGTTCTCCGCCTCGAGCTGCCGCCGGGGAGCTCGGTGTGGTTACCGGTCACCGACGAAGGAGCGCCCAGGACGGCGTTGAGCAGCCCGGTTGACGAGGTTGCGACGGCGTAGCCGGTGAGCGGACCATGCGCCATTAGTGGTCGTTAAGGAGGTTGCGATGGTTCGACAGGGTGGCGTGTACAAGCGTTGCAGCTGCAAGGATGCGGTTGATGGGAACCGGCTCGGTGTCCGCTGCCCGCGGCTGGACGAACGCGGTCACGGTTCGTGGTACTTCTCGCTGGAGCTGCCGGTGGGCCGCGATGGGCAGCGGCACCGCGTGCGGCGTGGCGGGTTCGCGTCGCGTGCCGCGGCGGAGCAGGCGCGGGGGTACCTGCTGGGCAACGACATCGATCCGGCGACGGCGGTGGTGACGGTGGGGCAGTGGCTGGATATCTGGTTGGAGATGCGCCAGAACCTGAGCTTCTCGACTCGGCGGCTTTATAGCCAGCACGTCCGTGACTACCTCAAGCCTTATCTGGCGAGCGTGCCGTTGCGGTCGTTGACGGTCGCGCGGGTGCAGTGAGGTTCACCCCGGGTAGTGGACACCGAGTTAGCAGGACCAGCTGTCCTGCTGAAAGGATGTCCCCATGCCTCCTCGCAAGCGCCGGTCCTACACGGCCGAGTACAAGGTCGAGGCTGCCCACAGGGTGATCGATTCCGGCCGCACGATCACCGAGGTCGCCCGCGAGCTGGGCATCGACGCGGGCATGCTCAGCGTCTGGGTCAAAGACGAACGACGCCGGATCACCGCCGCCGAGGTCCACGGCGACAAGCCTCTGGAGGCGGCCGAGCGGGCCGAGCTGCAACGGTTGCGCCGGCAGGTCGGCGAGCTGGAGAAGGACAACGCCTTTCTG
>NZ_FOEF01000002.1 GCF_900110575.1 Amycolatopsis saalfeldensis | reverse complement strand
AACACCCTCGCCGCACTCTTCCCAGACCGACTCCCACTCCACTAGAATAGAAGAAGAAATCGTCCGTGGCTTACACGGAAATCATGACAGGGCCTGTTCAAACGCTGCGGTGGCAAGGACCGATGGGTCACGGCCAACAAGCTCCTGGCCAGGAAACGGCCCGGCCTGTTGCCGGTTTACGACAGCCGAGTCAAGTCCGCGCTCAGCGCTCCCGGAAGCATCTGGGCTTGCTTGTGGTCTTGGTTCGAGGGCGACTCGCGGCGGGCCGAGGCCGTCGCCGGGCTACGCGACCAGGCCGGCGACATCACGGACATCAGCTTGCTGCGCTGCCTTGACGTCATTCTGTGGATGCACGCCACCGGAGCGCCGACCTGACCGGGGAACGCGACCCCGCGATCTCCAAGGCCATAATCCGCCGGATCGCCCGCGGAGGCCCCGCCGCGCGCCGGCAGCGACGCACCTTCACCACATCACAGGTGTGCCGTGCTCTTCCTGCTGATCGGCCGACTGATCTACTGTGATTCCGGTTCAGCGGGCCTTGGTGCCTCACACCGCGTGACCGGAGGAGTCGATGCTGGGATGACGGCAGAGCGACCGATGCCCACACAGGAAGACGTGCTCGGATACTTCGACACGCTGTCGAACTGGGGACGATGGGGCGACGACGACGAGCGCGGCACTCTGAACCACATCACCGACGACGTCCGGCTGGCGGCAGCGCGCGCCGTGCGCCACGGCCGGAGCGTGTCGTGCGCATGGGAGGTCACCGTCCCGGAAGAAATGGAACGGTCGACGACGACGTGCCCGTGCGCCGCCGACATGCCGGGTGCCGAGAACATGCCGGTGGCCGCGTTCCACAACGACCGGCGCTGGGGCTTCTCGCACGAGCGGCTCGGCATCATGTTCCACGGCAACACCGTCACCCACGTCGACTCGCCGTGCCATCTCTTCTGGGACGGCCCGATGTACAACGGGCGGTCGCACTCGTTGGTCGACGCCGCGACGGGATCGGCGTGGGCGGCTGTCACAGCGGCGGCGAACGGGATCGTCACGCGTGGTGTCCTGCTGGACATCGCGAGGGCCCGCGATGTGCCGTGGCTGGAACCGGGGCAGGGTGTGTTTCCCAGCGATCTCGAGGAGGCCGAGCGTCGCCAGGGTGTGCGAGTCCGATCCGGCGACGCGGTACTCCTGCGGACCGGTTATGGCCGCGTCCGGCACGAGGCCGGTGACGCCGGCGGTTTCACGCAGGCCGGCTGGCACGCTTCCTGCCTGCCGTGGCTGCAGGAACGGGAGGTCGGGCTGATCGGCGCCGACACCCCGCAGGACGTTCAGCCGTCGGGATACGAAGACGTGTTGATGCCGGTTCACGCCGTGAGCCTCGTCGCGATGGGCCTCTGGCTGCTCGACAACTGCGACCTGGAGGCGTGCGCGACGACGGCTGCCCAACTCGGCCAATGGGACTTCCACCTCACCCTCGCGCCCGTCCGCCTCGCCGGTACCTCCGGCAGTCCGGTCAACCCGATCGCCACATTCTGACCGCGGAACTCGCGCGGCCGGCACGGCCAGACCAGCCTGCACGTCACGCCGGTGTGAACACGACGAATGTCGCTGCGCTGAGTGCTGGCAACGCGGGGCTCAGGGGTTCGATTCCCTTCAGGTCCACTTAAGGGTTCTCATTGTTACTGACCTGCGGTTTTAACTCTTCATAAACGGACCACATGGCCCGCGGTTCCGGCCTTCCGGTCCAGCCCGGCTGGCTCATGGTCTGCTCGGGCGGGCGACGTCGCGGGCGTCCGACAGCTTTTAGGACAACGGAGAGAAGCCGACGGGGAAGGCGATGGCGGAGGTCGCGTGCGCGATGTTCTCCGGGCCGTTGGCGGGTGGCCAGATTCCGCGCTCGTACGACGTCCGCCGGATCGCCAGTCGTTCATCGAGGCTGGGGAAGGGCCAGATGTGGGTGATGCGGGGTGCGCCGTCCAGGCCGTACATCGCGGTGGTCAGGGGAGCGAGCTGGGTACGCTCCGGTATCGCGGCTTCCCAGCCCGCCATCGTCGGCACGAGTCCGCCGACCTTGAGCCGGTAGGTGCGGAACTCGTAGACGTCGCCGTACCGGCCTGTCCGGATCGGTGGCAGGAAGGGAAATTGCGCGTAGCTCTCGACTTCGAAGGCTTCAAGGTGTTCGCCGATGCCGAAGGGGTCGGAGCTGGTCAGGACGCGCTGCCGTTCGTCGGCGAGCGCGGCGGCGTCGTCGAACTCCCGAAGCAGGAGCAGCCTGCCGACGATGACGCCGTGCTCGGTTTCCCAGCAGCCGAGCAGCCGGCCGTGCCCGGAGCCGGTCGTGGTGTAGGACTCCAAGGCGGGGAGGGCTTTCGGCACCGTGTAGAGCTTGAGCGCGAGCTTGGCGAGTTCGTACAGCATCGCGGATTTCCTCTCTGTGGGGGCTGGAGGGCCGGTTTGCCATGGTGAGGACGGCAGCTGCCTGATCCTCGACACGGCAAACGCCTCGAGCGCGCCCTGGCCCGGCCCGGATTGTCGAGCGCGCTCCGATGAGCGGCCGGCACTGTCCGATTCGGACGGTGCCGACCGGCCGGGATTCACCGATCCGGCGCCATGGCTTCGGCCACGGCGGTTCGCCCGGCCGCCCGGCCGAACACGGCGGCCCGCATGAGGGCGGCACCTCCGGGGTAGTCGCCGTAGAACAACCCGCCGGTGGCTTCGCCCGCCGCGTACAGGCCGGGCACCACTGCCCCGTCCGGATCGAGCGCTCGGCCGTCGGGGTCGATCCGCACGCCGCCGAAGCTGAAGGTGAGCCCGGCGACTGCGTGGTAGGCGACGAACGGCGGCTGGTCCAGCGGCGCGGCCCAATGCGACTTGGGCGGGTCGATGCCCGCCGTGCCACGGTCTTCGGCGATGCCGTCGCCAGGCTGACAGGCGCGGTTGTACGTCTCGATGGTGCGTGCGAACCGGTCGGCGGGCAGTCCGAGCCGCTCGGCGAGTTCGGGAATGGTGTGCGCGGTGACCGGCACGGCCGCTCCGGCGAACTCATCGGCCACGCGCGCGGCGGTGCGCTGGTCGAAGATCTGGAACGCCTCGTGGCCGGGCTGGGGCCGGATCGCCTTGCCCATCTTCGAATAGTTCTTGACCCACGGGCCGGGGCCCTCGTCCACGAACCGCTCGCCGTCGCGGTTGACGAGCACGCCGAGCCAGAAGCCGTGCAACGGGAACGGCGGCGACGCCTCGCTGCACTGGGGTGAGGGCATGGTCGGGTCGACCGCGGCCGAGTGGGCCTTCGACCAGGTCCCGGCTTTTCCCGCCCCGGCCCGGAGCGCGGCCGAGATGCCGTCGCCGGTGGACAGCCGGGATCCGCGCAGCGGGACCGTTTCCCATTCCTGCCCCAGGAACCGGCGGCGGAGCTCACGGCTGGCCTGGAAACCGCCGCTGGCGATCACCACGGCGCCGGCCGCCATGAACTCGCCGGTGTCGCCGGCCGTGACGCCGGTGACCTGGCCGTTGTCGCGGACCACGTGCACCAGCGGGGTGAGCCAGCGGATCTCGATGCCGATGGACTCGGCGTGCCGGAGCAGGGTCTTGATCACCTCGAATCCGCGCGACATCCCCTCACCCGAGCTGGTCAGGACCTGGCCGGGGCGCACCCGCAGGACGCCGTCGTGGACGGTCGCGCCCAGAGTGCGGTTGAACGTGAATCGGACGCCTTTCGCCGCGAGCCACCGGACGGTATCCAGCGACTGTTCCGCGAGCGCTTCGATCAGTCGAGGGTCGGCCTGACCGCTGCTCATCGCCATCAGCTCGGCCGCATAGGCGGCGCTGGTGAAGGGCGCCGCTTCGATCCGGCCGGCCCGCATGCCGGGCTCGAAGTCCTGGGTGATCGACGTCAGGTCGTCCGGCCCGTCGTAGCAGAACAGGAACAGCCCGCCGGAAAACGCGGCATTGCCGCCGACGTCCTCGCGGCCGCCTTTCTCCAGGAGCAGCACGTTCGCCCCGGCTTCGCGCGCGGAGATCGCCGCGGAGAGCCCGGACAGGCCGCTTCCGGCCACGATCACCTTCGGAACGCGGGGCAACGCTGGTTTCGTCACTGGTCCTCCTAGCCGGGATGGTGGTCTTCACCAAGAGAAGTCGAGGGCCTGCGCGCCTTGACCGAGGCTGGGCACGGCGCCGGCGTGCCGGACGAATCCCTTGCCGGGCACGCCGATCTCGGTGGCCAGCCAGTTCGCGGCCTCGATCAGCCGAGGCAGGTCGATGCCGGTGCCCACACCGGACAGTTCGAGCAGCTGCACGGCGTCCTCGGTGCAGAGGCCGCCGCCCCGGCGGCCGGAGATCGCGGGATGGCCGCCGCTGCCCGCGAGGGCGGTGTCGAGGTGGCGGACGCCGAGGTCGAGCAGCGGCAGCAGGGCGGCCAGCCCCAGGCCCCGGTCGTCGTGGACCTGGACGGTGAGGTTCTCGGCGGGCACGTGCGCGAGCGCCGCGGTGACGAGCTCGCGGATCTGGGGCGGTGCGGCGTACCCGGCGGAATCGGCGAGGATCCAGTGATCCACGCCGATTTCGAGGAGCCGGCGGGCCAGCGGTTCGAGGTCCTCGGCGCTACGTCCCGGTCCGGTGGGGCCGCCCCACGCGAAGATGACGTAGGTGCCGAGCACGATGCCGCGGTCCGCGGCGAACGCGGCCATGCGTTCCAGCTCCGCCAGTGATTCCCCGGTGGACCGTCCGATGTTGGCGCGGGCGAACTCCTCGTCGGCCGACAGCAGGAACGCCGCGGTACTGGCACCCGCGTCGACGGCGCGGGCGAGCCCGCGGGTGTTGCCGACGCAGCAGCCGAGGCTGAGCCCGGGAACGCGGGGCACGTTCGCGAACACCGCTTCGGCGTCGGCGAGGCCGGGGATCAGGTCGGGCCGGACGAAGGAAGACAGCTCGAAGGCGCGGATCCCGGCGTCGAGGAGTCGTCGGAGAAGTTCGATCTTCACCTCGGTCGGGACGGGGTGGTCCTGGAAGGCCAGACGGGGCGCGATCTCGCGGATGTGCACTTGCGGGGGCACAGTATTTTCTTCGGACACGGGTTCCTTCAGGCGTGGCGGGTCGGGGTAAGCCCGGCGGCATGTGCGTCCCAGGCGTCGCCCCGGCCCTCGGCACGCAGGTCGGCTTTGCCGACCTTGCCGGTCGGGGTGACGGGGAACTGGTCGACGACGCGGTAGTAGCGGGGGACCATGAAGTGCGGCATGGACGCGTCGCAGTGCGCGAACAGCTTGGCGAAGTCCAGCCGCTGCCCGGATTCCAGCTGCACGATGGCGAGCACCTCGTCTTCGCCGAGTTCCGACGGCGTGCCGATCGCGGCCGCCGCGGTCACGCCGGGGTAGGCGAGCAGGACCGACTCGACCTCGTGGGAGGAGATGTTCTCGCCGCGGCGGCGCAGCGCGTCCTTCTTGCGGTCGATGAAGTAGAAGTAGCCGTCTTCGTCGGTGTAGCCGAGATCCCCGGTGTGCCACCACAGGTCCCTAATTGTCGCGAGTGTCGCTTCCGGATCGTTGTGGTAGCCGGAGAACATGACGTGCGGCAGGCGTGGCCGGTACACGATCTCCCCGGCCTGCCCCGGACCGGTGCGTCCGCCCGCCTCGTCGTGAACCTCCACAATGGAGGATTCGGTGGGCAGGCCGATCGACCCGACCTTGCGCGCGTCGAGCGGGTTGTACAGGACGTTCTTGATCTCCGTCAGCCCGTAGCCCTCGACGAGGTGGACACCGAAGCGTCCCTCGAACGGGTGCAGCACCTGGGGCGGTGCGGGCGCGGCGAACGCCTTGCGTACCTGGTGCTCGCGGTCCCGGCCGGACGGCGGCTGGGCCAGCAGCATGGGCAGGATCGAACCGAGCGCGTTGAACTGGGTGACCCGATGCGTGCGGACCTCGTCCCAGAACCGGCTCGCGCTGAACCGGCGGCCGAGCACCAGGGTCGCCCCGGCGGAGAGGGCGTGCAGGGAGAGGTTGACCTGCGCGGCGCCGTGGAACAGCGGCAGGCAGGTGTAGAGCCGCTCATCGGGCGTGGTGCGCATCTGCGCCGCGCACTCCCGCGCGGCGACCACCTGCATCCGGTTCGGGTACACCACGCCCTTGCTGCGTCCGGTGGTGCCGGAGGTGAGCATGATGGCCACCGGATCGGCCGGGCCGGCCTGGGGGAGCGCGCCGGCCGGATCGCCGGCGTCGAGCAGCTCGCGCCAGCTCAGCACCTGGACTCCGGGGGGAGTACGGCGGGGCCGGGCTTCGTCGAGCAGCACGACGGTGTGCAGCGTTTCCGGCGGTTCGGCCAGGTCCGCGACGAGGTCGAGCAGCGGCGCCTCGGTGACCAGGATCCGCACGTCGGCCCGGCGGAGGGCGTGGTCGAGGAACTGTCCTTTGTAGGCGGTGTTGACCGGGACCTCGACGAGACCGGCGCGGGCGGCGCCGAACCAGGCCGGCAGGTACTCGGCGCGGTTGGGCAGGAGGATCCCGACCGAGTCGCCGGGGGCGGCGCCGATCGCGATGAGGCCGCGCGCCACGTCGGTCGTCGCCTGGTCGAGCTCGCCGTAGGTCAGCTCGGTGTCACCGAAGACGAGCGCGGTCTTGCCCGGATGCGCCCGCGCCCGCGCGGCGAGCAGCCCGCTGACCGTGTCGTCCGCGGGATCCCCGGCGTCGCCTGCCGTGGTCATGCCAGCTCCTTTTTCACCCTGGCCAGGAAGCCTTCCAGCGCCGGGTCCCAGCTCGCTTCGGCGCCGGTGGTCACGAGGAACGTGTCCACGCCGAGGTCGCGGTAGGTGCCCAGCGTGTTCAGGATGCGCTCCTCGGTGCCGACGAGGGCCTGGGAGTTGGCGAAACCACCCAGCAGTTTCGTCAATCCGGTCCAGAAGCAGTCGTCGTGCAGCTCCTCGTCGGTCAGCGCGAGCGCCCGGGCCCGCCCCACGGAGGTGTCGGCCTTCGACGAGCGCAGAAACTTCCCGGAGGCCTCCGCGATCTGCCGCTCGACGGCGCGCGCCTGGGCCCAGGCTTCGTCGTCGGTGTCGCCGGCGAACAGCCGCAGGCTCAAGGAGAACCGCATCTTCCGGTCGTAGCCCTCGGCGGCCGCGGAGACCCGGTCGATGCGCTCCTTCGTGCCGGCGAACGGCTCGCCCCACAGCATGTACAGGTCCGCGTGGCGGGCGCCGAAGTCCACCGCGTCGTCACTCTCGCCGCCCATGAAGATCGGCACCTGGCCCTGCACCGGCTTGGTCTGGATCTGCACGGCCTCGGCGGTGTAGTACTCGCCGTGGTGGTCGAACGGTTCCGCCGAGGTCCAGGTGCGGCGGACGACGTCGAGGTACTCGACCGCACGCCGGTAGCGCTCGGCCTTGGGCAGGTCGTCCGATTCGCGGCGCAGATCCTTGTCGGACCCACCGACGACCACGTTGACGGCGAGCCGGCCGCGGGCCAGGACGTCGAGCGTGGCGAAGTAGCGGGCCGCGGCGACCGGCGGCATGACGCCGGGCCGGTGCGCGACGATGGGCGAGAACTTCTCCGACCGGGCGAGCGCGAACGGCGCGGTCGCGTGATTGTGCGGCCAGGTGGAGGAGTATCCGACGAGAACGCGGTCGATCACCTCGGAGCGGTCCAGCTCCTGGACTCGCGCGATCATCCGGTCCGGGTCGGTCTCGCCGATCTCGAGGGGCTGGAGCCCGGTGAAGAACTCGACCATGGTGTCCTCCTTGGTGGTACGGGTGGGATTCTTTGCGGGGTAAGGGTTTCGCTCAGTCATGGCCCGCCTTCCGGCGCAGGGCCGCGACCACTGCTTCGGCCACCTCGATCGTGCCGCGCCGCAGCGCCTTCTCGCGGCCGGCCGCGGAGCGGTCGAACGGCACCCGGACGGCGGTGCCGCCGTCGACCGGCCGGGTTGCCCGGATCGACTCGGCGAAGACGGTGACCCGCTGGTGGTAGTCGTGCGCGTCGGTGAGCGCGGCGGGGTCGACCAGCAGGACGAAGAAACCGCAGTCCGACACCCCGGGCGGCGCGGCGGCCGCGCCGCTCATCATGCCGAGCAGCTGGACGACCATGGCCAGCCCCGAGCCCTTGTGGCCACCCCACACGCCGAACGCGCCTTCGAGCGCCGCGGCCGGATCGACCGTCGGTTCGCCCGCTGCGTCGTAGGCCTGCCCCGGCTCCAGCTTCTCGCCGAGCCGCGCCTTCAACATCACTTCGCCGTACATGACGGCGGACGTGCCGATGTCCCAGATGACCGGGGCCGGCGTCGCCGGGAAGCCGAACGCGATCGGGTTGGTGCCGAACCGGCCTTCGGTGCCGCCGTGCGGGGCGACGACCGCGGGCCCGCTGCCGGCGATCATCCCGGCGAACCCGGCCGCGGCGGCCTTCTCCAGGTAGTAGGAGAACATGCCGGTGTACCAGGTGTTGCGGGCACCGACGATGGCCATTCCCTGTGCGCGCGCCTTCTCCATCGCCAGGTCGAGCGCGCGCATGCCGACGAGGTAGCCGACCTGGTCGCCGCCGTCGAGGGTGGCGGACACCGCGGTCTCGGCGACCACCCGGATCGGCCGGGCCGGGGCCGGGGCAGCGTGTACGCGTTCCACTATGGACAGTGCGCGGGCGAGACCGCCGAACGACAGCCCGCGCAGCTCGCAGTCGAGCAGGTGATCGGCGATGGTCTCGGCGTCACCGGCGCCGTGCCCGGACCCGGTCATCGCCGCCGTGACGAGCGCGCGGGCCTCGGACAGGGAGAGGGTCATCATGAACCGGCCTCCGCGGGTTGTGGCGTGATGGTAGGGGAGAACGTGGGCTTGCGGACGAGCGCGGCTGCGGCCACGGCACTGACGGCGGCTGCGGCCATCAGCAGGTAGGCGGGCGAACGCCGGTCGCCGGTGGCCTCGACCAGAGCCTGGCAGACGAAGATGGCCGAACCGCCCAGCACCGCCGCGGCGACGTTGTAGGACACGCCGATCACGCTGCCGCGCACGCGGACCGGCACGAGCTGGACGAAGGTGATCGGCGCGATGCCCGAGTAGAACGCCGGGCCTGCCGACAACAGCACGGTGCAGGCGATCATCAGCCACAGCGGTGGCACCGCCGACAGTACGGCGAACAACGGGTACGTCAGCACGAACACCACGATCGAGGTCGCCAGGAGCACTTTGGGACGGTCCGCCCGGTCGGCGGCGCGGCCACCGGCGGCCACCAGGAAGAGCCCGATGACCAAGGCCGAACCGACCACCACGGTGGCGGTGAAGGCGGACAGCCGCAACTGGATGAGGTAGCTCTGCACGTAGGTGTAGACCATGTAGATGCCGATGATGTGCAGGACCGACACGCCGGCGAGGAGGACCGCCCGTGGCCATTGGCCGCCGGCCGCGGTGTCCTTTTCGGACTGTTGGCGGCGCGCCGCGAGGAACTCGGGCGTCTCACCGAAGCGGCTGCGGAGATAGAGGCCGATCGCGCCGATGGGCAGCGCGAGCAGGAACGGCAGCCGCCAGCCCCAGGCCAGCATCTCCTCCTGCGTCAGCGCGGCGTTCAGCGACAGAACCACCACGGCGCCGGTGAGGAAGCCGGCCAGACTGCCGACCTGCACGCGGCTCGCCAGTGCGCCGCGCCGGTGCGGCGGGGCGAACTCGGCCACGTAGATGATCGCCGTGGTGTACTCGCCGCCGGCCGCCAGTCCCTGGACGAATCGCACCAGCACCAGCACGATCGGCGCGGTGATCCCGATGGTCCCCGTCGTCGGGAGCAGGCCGATCAGCGTGCTGGCGCCCGCCATCAGCAACAGCGAGGCGACCAGGGCGGGCCGGCGGCCGAGGCGGTCGGTGAGCGGCCCGAAGACCAACGCGCCGACGGGGCGGGCGAGGAAGGCCGAGCCGAACACCGCGAACGACGACAGCAGTGCGGTGCCGGGGCTGGCGGCGGGGAAAAAGACCTTCGCCAGGATGGTGGCGAGGAAGCCGTAGGCCGCGTAGTCGTAGGTCTCCACCGTGTTGCCGATGGCGGCGGCGAGCGTGGTGCGTCTCAGGGTCTGCGCCGAGGTGTCCGCTGGTGCGCTCATGACGTACCTCTCCGTTGAGGTCGGGGATGGCGCGTGCCGCTCAGGCGGCCGCGAGGTGGGGGTACCGACCGCGGAAGAACAGCAGGGGCTCCGCCGTGGTGCCGGTGGCCAGGTCCTCGACCCGGCCGACGACGATCCGGTGATCGCCCGCGTCGTGCATGGTCTCGATCGTGCAGCCGATCCAGGCGACGACGCCGTCGAGCACGGGATTTCCGTGCGGCCCCGGCTGCCAGCCCAGGTCGGCGAACTTGTCGCCGCCGGGAACGGCCAGTGCGTGGCACACCGCCTCTTGGCCGGCGGCGAGGACGTTGACGCAGAACGTGCCGCGCTCGGCGATGACCGGGAACGTCGAGGACGTCTTGCCGGGCAGGAACGCCACCAGTGGCGGGTCGAGCGACACCGAGGTGAACGACGAGACGGCCATGCCCACCGGCCTGCCTTGGGTGTCGAGCGAGGTGATCGCCGCGACGCCGCTGGGGAAGTGCCCCAGGACCGACCGGAACCGCTGGGGGTCGACCGCCGGGTGATGTGTAAGCATGCTGAGACTATATAAGCGTGCGCATCCGAATGCAAGCATGCTGACACTTATGCCCGTGATGCCGCTACGCTGCGGGGATGACAGATTCGCTGCCCTACGTCGACCCCTTCGACGACGGCCGCTCGCCGTCACGGGCGACCACGGACATGGACGAGGCGTCCTCCCTGATCGACGCGGTGTTCCGGTTCGAACGCGCGGTCACGAGAATCGGCAACACGCGGCTGCGGCCGTGGACCATGACGCTCTCGAGCTACACGGCGCTGCGGATCCTCGCCAACCGGCCCCATCTCACGCTCGCCCAGCTGGCCCGGCGCTGCTACTCCCGGCCGCAGACCATGACCCGCATCGTCACCCAGCTGGAGAATCGCGGCTTCGTCGCTCGCGGCTCGCATCCCGAGAGCGAGCGGGCACTGTCGCTCGAGGTCACCGAGGCGGGCCTGGTCGCGCTGGACGAGATGGGCGGCGAAGTGCTCAAGATCAGTGGCACGCTCAACGCGGTTCTCGGCCGCGACGACGTCGTCGCCACCGATCGCCAGCTCCGGCAGGCCGCCCTTGTGGTCGAGAACGAGCTGAAGGAGCTGGGCCGCTCCGAAAGCTGAGCAGCCGAATACTCGACGACGCCCGCCCTCTTGTCAGGCAACTCCTCGCGGAGGGTTTCCTTCGCCCGACCGAAGTCCCGCTCCCGTCACCGTCCGCCGCGTCGGCGCCGCCGTGGGAGCCGTCCTGGGGCACGCTGCAGGTGCACCGCCCTACGTTCCCTTGCCCGCCGGACGGACGCGGGCTGCCGGGTTCGCGCTCGCCGTGGTCCTGGCCGTATCCGCTGCAGGCCGGAGACCTCGGCGTCTTGCCCGCCTCACCTGGCTGCTCAGTATGGTGAGCCGGCTTCCCTGCCGGCGACATTCGAGGAGGCTGAGGACGCGGTCGTCGCGGTCCGCGCAGCTGGGCGGCTCTGTCTTGGCCGGGTGGCGTGTCTTGAGGAATCCGCTGCCGCGACACTGTTGCTCGCGCTCTCACACCGCCGGGTGATCTGGTGCCACGGAGCAGCGGCCGACCCGATCCGCCTGCACGCCTGGGTGGAGACTGTCGGGCACGATCCCGTCGCGGAACCGGTATCCACCGGCCGGTTCGCGACGCTCCGCACCATCCCGGCACACCAGTCTTCGAGGCGAGAACCATCAGCGACACCACCGGGCCCCTGATCTGGCTGCGCGGCGAAAAAGCCGGCCTCGGACCTCTGCGCGAAGACCTCGCCGACCTGTATTGGCAATGGGAACAGGACCCCGGTGTCCTCGTCGGCTACGGCCGCCAGCCTCCGGACTCCCTGCCGAACCGCCCCAAGGGCCTCGGGCACCAGTTGCGGGCACCGACCATCAGATCCGGTTCACCGTCTACGACCTCACCGGTGGCGAGCCCGTGCCCGCGGGCACCACCGCGGTCCTGATCGACCACCACACCCGGGTCGGCGAGTTCGTCATCCAGCTCGCCCCCCAGCACCGGGGCCACGGCATCGGCACCGAAGCCACCCACCTCACCCTCGACTACGCCTTCCACATCACCGCCCTGCACTGCGTGCACCTCTCCGTCCTCGCCCCGAACCTCGGCGCGATCCGCGCCTACGAGCACGCCGGGTTCCGCAGGATCGGCGAACGCCGCCGGTCCGGGCTCTGGCTCGGCCGGCGCGTCAACGACATCCTCATGGACGCCGTACCCGAAGACTTCCCCGGCGAATCCCGCATCACCGCCGCCTGAGCGACTTGCTGTTCCACAGTGCTGACACCCACCGTCCGGCCCCATGAGCGACGACCCAGCCTCGGCCATGGCCAGCTACTTCAGCGACTTCACGGAGAGCCTGGCCGACCTGCAGCAGACCTTCGCCGTACTGCGCGAACGGCACGGCCACGACGACGCCGTGTTCGACCTGGTCCGGATCTTCGGCACCAAGTCGACGACCTGGATGGCCCTGCACCTCGCCGTCGCCGTCGCGGCCCTCCGCGACCAAGACCTGGGCAACCAGCCGAACTCGCCTGCACTCGTCGAAACGAGCCTGCCGATCGAGCAGGAAGACGTACAGGACTCCCCGGAACGAGGAGGCTGAACAGCAGTTCCCGGGCGGTGCCGACGGTCAGCTGGCGAGATCTCTGACACGAGTGTCCAACCTGGACACGGTCTGCTGCATGACGGCGAACGACTCCGTCGCGCTCAGGGCTGTCCCATCGAGATCCCGGACGATTCTTCGGTACCGCTGGAGCTGGCTAGGCGAGGAGAAGCACACGTTTCAGGCTCGCGGAGCTTGCCCCGAGGATCAAGGGTGGACGGTCACGCCGACCACCGCCTGAAGCACGGGCGGAGGACGGGGACAGCAAGATGCCGACCACCAAAGAAGGTGATCGGCTCGCTGTGGGATGCTTGGTGAGAGTTCACCACTGTGTGTGTCCGAGGGGGGACTTGAACCCCCACGCCCATTAAGGGCACTAGCACCTCAAGCTAGCGCGTCTGCCATTCCGCCACTCGGACCTGCTGATGAAGAGACTATACGACCCGCCGGGCTTCGGTTTCAGGGGGGTCCGGCATGCGGTTACGGGTGGGGTGGCTATTTTGCCCTGTTGATCATCGGGGCGGGCGGTCCCGGCCGAGAGGGGCCGCCCGCAGTACCGGTGTCAGGGGAGGCCCAGGTGGTCACGCAGGGTGGGGCCTGAGTACTCGGTGCGGAAGACGCCGCGGTCCTGCAGGAGGGGGACCACCGTGTCGGCGAATTCGTCGAGGCCGCCGGGGGTTACGTGGGGGACCAGGATGAAGCCGTCGCTTGCGTTGGATTGGACCAGGGTGTTGATGGCTTCCGCGACGGTGGTGGGGGAGCCGATGAAGTTCTGGCGGCCGGTGACCTCGATGATGACCTCGCGGGTGGAGAGGTTCTTCGCCTCTGCCAGTTGACGCCATTCGTGTGCGGTGGCGATGGGATCGCGGTACATGCGGACGCTGGCGCGGCCCTTGGCGATCTTGTTTTCGCCCACTACCGGGTCGGTGGTGGGGAGGGGGCCGTTCGGGTCGTGGGTGCTGAGGTCGGTGTTCCAGAGCTGCTCGAGGAACTTGATGGCCGTCGCCTCGCTGACCTGCTGGAGGCGCACCTCGTGGGCCTTCTCCTGGGCGTCCGCGTCCGTGTCGCCCAGGACGAACGTCGCCGCGGGCAGGATGACCAGCTGGTCGTGGGTCCGGCCGTACTTGGCCAGGCGGCCCTTGACGTCGCTGAAGAACGCCTGGCCCGCTTCTAGCGTGCCGTGGCGGGTGAAGATCGCGTCGGCGGTGGCGGCGGCGAACTCGCGGCCCTCGTCGGAGTCGCCGGCCTGGATGATCACCGGGCGGCCCTGGGGGCTGCGTGGCACCGGGAAGCGGCCCTCGATATCAAAGTGCCGGTCGTGGTGGGAGAACGCGCCGGCGTGCGCGTCGGCCAGGAAGCGGCCGCTCGCCTTGTCGGCCAGGACCTCGTCGCCGCGCCAGGAGTCGAACAGCTCCCACGCCGTGCGCATGAACGTCTCGGCCCGCGAGTAACGCTCGTCCTGTGGCAGGAAGCCGCCGCGGCGGAAGTTCTCGCCGGTGAAGGCGTCCCACGACGTCACGACGTTCCAGGCCGCGCGCCCGGCCGAGAGGTGGTCCAGCGAAGCGAACTGCCGCGCCACCTCGAACGGCTCGTTGAACGTCGAGTTGATCGTGCCCGCCAGGCCCAGCCGCTCGGTGACGGCCGCGAGCGCGCTCAGCACCGTGAACGTGTCCGGGCGGCCGACCACGTCCAGGTCGTAGATCTCGCCGTTCTGCTCCCGCAGCCGCAGGCCTTCGGCCAGGAAGAAGAAGTCGAACTTCGCGCGCTCGGCGGTCTGCGCGAGCTTGACGAACGAGCTGAACTCGATGTGGCTGCCGGCCTCGGGGTCGCTCCACACCGTGGTGTTGTTGACGCCGGGGAAGTGCGCCGCGAGGTGGATCTGCTTCAGGGGCTTGGTCATCAGGAGTCCTCCTCAGGCGGCGTAGCGGTTGGCGGGCCTCGGCAGGCCGAGCAGCCCGCGGAGGGTGTCGGCCTCGTACTCGCCGCGGAACGCGCCGCGCCCGCGCAGTTCGGGGACGAGGCCACGGGTGATGGCCGTCAGGTCGTGCGGCAGCGCGCCCGGGCGCAGCCGGAAGCCGGACAGGCCCGCGGAGTGCCAGTCCAGCAGCAGGTCGGCCAGCTCGGCGGGGGTGCCGGTGAACACCTTCGCGTCGGAGGCGTACTCGGCGCCGGCCAGCTCGTCCAGGCGCGCCTTGCGGTCGGCGGCGGCCTGCGCGGTCTCGTCGAGGAACACCACGAGGTCGCCGAAGACGTGCAGCGTCTCGCCCGCTCGGCCCGCGCGCTCCTGCTCCGCGTGGACGTCGGCGACGATCGCGGCGGCCCCCGCGCGGTCCGACGGCGTCACGTAGACCAGGTCGGTCGAGCGGCCGGCCAGGCGGTACGGCACGGCGGCGTGCGCCAGCGCGGTGACCAGCGGCTGGCCCTGCGGCGGCCGCGGCGTGATGGACGGGCCCTTCACCGAGAACCAGCGGCCGGTGAAGTCGATGTAGTGCAGCTTCTCGCGGTCGACGAAGCGGCCGGTGGCGACGTCGCGGATCTCGGCGTCGTCCTCCCAGCTGTCCCACAGCCGGCGCAGCACCTCGACGTAGTCCGCGGCCTCGTCGAACAGGTCCGCCAGCGCGCTCGGCCGGTCCGGCTCGGCGCTGTCGGGCAGGTGGAACGCGCCGGGCTCGCGGCGCCCGAAGTGCCGGTACTCGTCTTCGCGGCCGGAAACCTGCACGCGGACGCCCGCGCGGCCGCTGCTGACGTAGTCGAGCGTGGCGATGGCCTTAGACAGGTGGAACGGCTCCGTGTGGGTGACGACGGTGGTCGGGACCAGGCCGATGCGCGAGGTCAGCGGCGCGACGCGCGACGCGATCAGCACCGCGTCGAGGCGGCCCTGCACGACGTCGTCGCGGTCCTCTACGGTCTCGGCGCGGGAGTCCGTCCGCAGCGAGAGGAAGTCCTCGAACGTGACGAAGTCCAGCTTGGCCGCCTCGGCCTCGCGGACGAGGTCCGTCCAGTAGCCGGCGGTGAACAGCTCGGCGGGCCGGGCGTCCGGCTCCCGCCACGCCGCCGGATGCCAGCCTGCCCCCTCCAGGGCCACGGCGAGCCGTGGTCCGCTAACCCCTGTCATGCGCGCGTCCTTTCCCGTGGGCCTGTTCCCCGAGTGTGCGCCGGGACGCGGGGCCCGGACAGCGGTAACCAGCCGGTGGGAATCTGGCGGGAGCGGGAATAACCGCGGGCCTCAGCCGAGGTCGACGCGGATGGTCAGCAGGTCCGTGCCGAACGCCTGGACGGCCGTGCTGTTGAGGCGCGGCAGGGTCTTCAGGCGCGCGCGGGCGTCGTCGCCGGGGAGCAGGTGGGCGGTGCCCTCGTGCCAGACGCCGTGCAGGCGCAGCCGGACGCGCGGGTCCGCCTGGATGTTGCGGACGTAGTGCGAGCGCTCGCCGAACTCCGAGACCAGCCAGAACTGCCGGCCGGTGCGGCGGCCGCCGATCGGGGTGCGGCGGGGGAGGCCGGAGCTGCGGCCGGTGGTCTCCAGCAGCGTCTGCGTCGGCAGGCGGCTCAGCAGCGGGTTGCCGAGCCGGCGCTGGAACGCGGTGACGGCGCGGTGCTTGCGGTCGCCCCGGCCCGCGGGCGCGGCGACCTGGCGCAGCCGCGCCGGGATGAACCGCTGGTGGAACGGCGTGGCGAGGGCCCACAGCAGCCGCGCCGCCGGCCGGCGGTAGCTCACGGTGGTGGTCCAGCGGACGCGCGCGCCGTCGACGTCGACGACGTTGCGCGCCGCCATCAGCCCGGACGGCGCTTCGAGGACCACGGTCTCCGGCGCCGACTCGGCGACGGTCCACCCGAACACGCGGCCGGGTCCGCTGCGCACCCGCAGGCCGAGACACGCCCAGCCGACGCGCAGGAAGGCACGGGCCGGGGCGGGCGCGTCCTCCCAGACGGCGCGGGCCCACTGCTCGGCCGTCCGCCTGTCGCCGTCCTGGCGGGCGATGTCCACTGTGGACGTGAAGTCCGGTTCCGCCATCGCGCTGTCCCTCCGTCCGCCTGCGGAGACTACCCGCGGAGACTAGCAGCCAGCGACCCGGTCAGCGCGGGAAAACGATGCCGTCGAACAGCTTCCGGGCGGTGCGCACGACTCCGCTGCGGCGGACGCGCGGCGGGCTGGTGCTCGCGTCCAGCTCGACCTCGACCTGCAGGTGGCCGGTGGGGTGCTCGACGTCGACCCGGGACGAGCTCGGCGGCTTCGCCAGGTCGTGGCCGACCGCGCGGTCGAGCAGGATCGCGGTGGCGACGCTGACCGCGCCCAGCACGCCGATCGACGTGTGCGGTTCGAGCGGGATGAAGGTGCGCGTGCCGATCGTGCCGCCGTCGGACGGGGGAGCGACGAGGGTGGTCTTCGGGACCGAGCTGTCGCGGACGTCGCCGAGGCCCATCAGCCCGGCGGCGGCCAGCCGGAGCGACTGGATCCGCGCTCGCAGCGCCTCGTCCTTCAGCTGTTCCGGGGTTTCGCGGCCGGTCAGCCCGAAATCGGCCGCGCGGGCGACGACCACCGGCATGCCGTTGTCCACACACGTCACTTCGACACCGTCCACAGTGTCCACCAGGTGCCCGGTCGGCAGCAGCCCGTGGCCGGAAGAGCCCGCGGTGCCGGCGAAGTCGAGTACCACCGGCGCGGCGGTGCCGGGCACGCCCGCGATCGCCGTGCCGCCCCGGTATTCGACGGCTCCGCCGGGGGTGGCGAACCGGGCGACGGCCGTGCTGCCGGAGTTCAGCATCCGGATCCGCACCGCGGTCCGCTCGCCGCCGGCCGGGACCAGGCCGCGCTCGACGGCGAACGGGCCGACGCCGGCGAGCAGGTTGCCGCAGTTCTGCCGGTCGCTCACCGTCGCCTCCCCGACGCCGAGCTGCAGGAACAGGTAGTCGACGTCGGCGTCCGGGGCGGCGCTCGGCGAGACCACGGCGACCTTGCTGGTGAGCGGGTGCGCGCCGCCGATGCCGTCGATCTGGCGCGGGTCGGGACTGCCCATGATCCGCAACAGCAGCTCGTCGCGAGAGGCGGCTTCGGCGGGCAGGTCTTCGGCGAGGAAGTACGCGCCCTTGGACGTGCCGCCGCGCATGAGCAGGCAGGGGACGCCGCTCACGCCTGCTCCCGGGCGTAGTCCTCCGCGGTCAGATACCGGACGCCCAGCCCGGCGAGCTTCTCGCGCAGGCCGTAGCGGTCGAGGCCGAGTTCGCCGGCGCGGAACGCCGCGCGGGACTCCTCTTCCTTGGCCAGACGCGCTTTCGACGCCGCGACGCCGCGGGAGACGTCTCCGCGCGGGACGCACAGGACACCGTCGTCGTCGGCCACGATCACGTCGCCCGGCCGGATGGCCTGGCCGCCGACGACCACCGGCACGTTCACCGCGCCCGCGGTCGCTTTCACCGTGCCCTGCGCGCTGACCGCGCGGGACCACACCGGGAAGCCCAGCCCGGCCAGCTCGGCGACGTCGCGGACGCCGGTGTCGAGCACCGCCCCGCGCACGCCGCGGGACTTCAGCGAGGTCGCCAGCAGCTCGCCGAACAGGCCGTCGGTGCAGGGCGAGGTGGTGGTCACCACGAGCACGTCGCCGGCCCGGCACTGCTCGACGGCGGCGTGGATCATCAGGTTGTCCCCGGGCCAGCACAGCGCGGTGACGGCCGAGCCGGCGATGCGCGGGCCGCGATGCAGCGGCCGGTGCCGGGGGCCGAGGAAACCCGTGCGCCCCAACGCTTCGTGCACCGTCGCCACGCCGAATCCGGCCAGCTCGTCGATCTGGCCGGCCGCGGCGCGCGGGACGTCGGTGACCACCACTGGGCCCATGAAGGCAGCTCCCTCAGCTCTCGGTTTCCCGCAGCGCGCCGATCACGCTGCGCAGGTGCGCCCGGGCCGCGCGCTCGGCGGCCTCGGGGTCGCGGGCGGCGATCGCCTCGATGATCGCCAGGTGCTCGGGGAGGGAGACGTGCGGGCGCCCGGCCCGCATGGACAGCTGGAACTGGTGGCGGACGAGCTGCCCGTGCAGCCGCTCCAGCAGCTCCGCGGCGACCGGCTGCCCGGCGATCTCACGCACCGTGCGGTGCAGTTCGCGGTTGAGCTCCGAGTACTTCATCGGCTCGCCGTCCTCGACGGCGGCCCGCAGCTGCGCGCCGAGCGATCGCAGGCGTTCGATGTCGCCGTCGGTCGCCTTTTCCGCCGCCTTCGCCGCGCACAGGCCCTCGAGCACCATGCGGCACTCGGTGATGGCGACGGCCTCCTCGATCGAGACCACGCGCACGCGCGCGCCGCGGTGGGGGATGCGCTCCACCAGCCCGTCGGCGGTCAGGTCGATCAGCGCGGCGCGCATGCTGGCGCGCGTGACGCCGAAGGTCTCGGCCAGCTCGGCCTCCACGAGCCGCTGCCCGGGCACGACGTCGCCGGCCATCAGGGCGGCTCGCAGGGCGTCCAGCGCGGCCTGTTTCCCGGCCTCCCCTTCCTTCGGTGTAGTGGGCATCCCGGCTCCTCTCCTCGACGACTGACGCTAAGCATCTCATACAAGATTGTCAACGATTTTGTGGACGACTCTTGTGACGATTCCGCCGACGGGTTACCTTGCCTCGCGGGACACCCCGCCGGCCGCGACGACGCGCCGGCCCGAGGAGGAGTGAGCGCGAAGATGCCCGGACCGGCCCCGACACCGCCCGAAGCCCAGACGACCACCCTGACCACCCGCCGTGCCGTGGTCGGCGCCTCCTTCGGCTTCTTCGTCGACATGTTCGACGTCTACCTGCCCGTGGTGGCGCTGACGCCGGCGATGAACTACTTCCTGCCCCCGTCGGTCTCGACCGGCAGCCGCGCGGTGATCACCTCGCTGATCTTCGTGGCCACTCTGCTGGGCCGCCCGCTGGGCTCGATGATCTTCGGCCGGCTCGCCGACAAGGTGGGCCGCCGCCGCGTGACGCTGTGGTCGATCACCGGCTGCGGCGTGTGCACGCTGGTCATCGCGCTGCTGCCCGGCTACTCGGCCGTCGGCCTGCTCGGCGTGGTGCTGATGGTGGTGCTGCGCCTGGTGGACGGGGTGTTCCTCGGCGGCGAGTACACCGGCGCGACGCCGCTGGCGATGGAGGCGGCGCCGGCCGGGCGCCGCGGCTGGTACGGCGGGCTGGTGGGCATGGGCTTCCCGCTGTCGTACTGCGCGATCGCCTTGGTGACGTTCGTGATGCTGCGGATCGCGCCGTCCGGCGGCCCGGGATCGGCCTACTCCGAGTGGGGCTGGCGCGTGCCGTTCCTCGTCGGCGCGGCGCTGTGCCTGGTGTTCTGCCTGTACTACTCGCGCACCGTCGAGGAGTCCGAGACCTGGAAGGCGGCGCCGAAATCGCGCACGCCGATCCGCGACGTGCTGATCGGCTCGTCGCGCCGCCAGTTCGTGCAGGTGTTCGTGATCATGAGCGGCATCTGGTTCGCCTCCAACCTCGCCTCCGGCCTGCTGCCGAGCGCGCTGCAGTACCAGGCGCATGTGTCGGCGACGCAGGTGACGGCCGCGCTGGTGATCGTGCAGGCCATCCACTCCGTGCTGTTCCCCTACATCGGGCTGCTGTCGGAGAAGATCGGCCGGCGCAAGTTCCTGGCGTGGTCGGGGGTCGGCATCGGCGTGGTGTGCTCCGCCGCGTTCGCGACGATCAGCCTCGGCTGGTGGTCCGGCTTCGGCGCGGTGCTGCTGCTGACGCTGGTGATCCGGCTCAGCGGCGGGAGCACGTTCGCCGTCACGCCGTCGTACCTGTGCGAGCGCTTCCCGCCGGCCGTGCGCGGCAGCGGGTTCGGGCTGGGCTACAGCATGCCGCTGATCCTGACCTCGTTCTACGCCTATTACCAGGGCTGGCTGGAACACCTGATGCCGTCCGGTTTCACCGCCGCGGCGCTGCTGGTCCTCGGCGGCGCGCTGGTGCTGGTGGGGTCGCTGCTCGGCCCGGAGACCAAGGACGTCGACCTGGCCGGGCAGCCCGTGCCCACGGCGGTCCGGGCATGACCGCCGTCGCGCTGCTGGGCCTCGGGGAGGTCGGCTCGGTGCTGGCCGAGGACCTCGCCGGCGTCCGGCTTTCGGCGTGGGATGTGGCTTTCGCGGACGAGACGAGCGCGGCGTCCCGCAACGCCCGGCGCCTCGGCCTTCCGTCCACTTCGGACGCGGTGACGGCGGTGCGGGACACGGACCTGGTGATCAGCGCCGTCACGGCGGCGAACGACCTCGTGGCCGCTCGCTCCGCGGCGCCCGGGCTGCCGGCCGGCTGCTGGTACGTCGACCTCAATTCCGCCGCGCCGGGCCAGAAACAGGCCGCGGCCGAAGTCGTCGAGGCCGCGGGCGGCCGGTACGTGGAGGCGGCGGTGATGTCGCCGATCACGCCCCAAAGGCTGGCCGCGCCGATGCTGCTGGGCGGTCCGCACGCGAGCGCGTTCGCGGAATTCGCCCGGCCGCTCGGCTTCACCGGGCTGGAGGTGTACGCCGACGTCGTCGGGCCCGCCTCGGCGACCAAGCTGTGCCGCTCGGTGATGATCAAGGGAGTCGAGGCGCTGCTGGCCGAGTCCCTGCTCACGGCGCGCGAGTGGGGTGTGGAGGGACAGGTGCTCGCTTCGCTGTCCAACCTGCTGCCCTCGGACGACTGGGAAAAGCTGGCCGCGTACCTGTTTTCGCGCTCGCTGGAGCACGGTGCCCGCCGCGCCGAGGAACTGCGCGAGGCCGCGGTGACCGTCGCGGGCGCCGGGATCGAGCCGGTGATGGCGGAGGCGATCGCGCGCCGTCAGGACTGGGCCGCGGCGCACCGGCCCGCGGACCTCGGCCAGGACCTGCTGCCGCTGCTGGACGCGATCCGCGCGCAACTGCCCGGCACCGCGACGAAAGGCACGCCTGAGTGATCATCGACTGTCACGGCCACTACACCACCGTCCCGGCGGCGCACACGGCCTGGCGAGACGGGCAGCGCGCGGCGTTCGAAGCCGGGTCCGCCGCCCCGCCGTACCCGGCGATCAGCGACGACGAGGTCCGCGAGTCCGTGCAGGGGCAGCTGAACCTGATGGCCGAGCGGGGCGTCGACCTGACGCTGTTCTCCCCGCGCGCCTCCGCGATGGCCCACCACTTCGGTGGCGAGGCGGTCGGCGCCGAGTGGGCGCGGGTGAGCAACGACCTGGTCCACCGCGTCACGCGGCTGTACCCGGAGAAGTTCGCCGGGGTCTGCCAGCTGCCGCAGTCGCCCGGCGTGCCGATCGCGCACTCGGTCGCCGAGCTGCGGCGCTGCGTCGAGGAGCTGGGCTTCGTCGGCTGCAACCTCAACCCCGACCCCAGCGGCGGGCACTGGACCTCGCCGCCGCTGACCGACCCGAGCTGGTATCCGTTGTACGAGGCCATGGCCGAGCTGGACGTGCCCGCCATGGTGCACGTCTCAGCCTCGGTGAACCCGGCCTTCCACGCCACCGGCGCGCACTACCTCAACGCCGACACCACGGTCTTCATGCAGTTCCTGCAGGCCGATCTGTTCACCGAGTTCCCCGGCCTGCGGTTCGTGATCCCGCACGGCGGGGGAGCGGTGCCGTACCACTGGGGCCGCTACCGGGGGCTGGCCGACATGCTCGGGCGGCCCGGGCCGGAGGAGGGCGTGCTGCCGAACGTCTTCTTCGACACCTGCGTGTACCACCAGCCGGGCATCAACCTGCTGTTCGACGTGATCGGCCCCGGCGGCATCCTGTTCGGCTCGGAGACGCTTGGCGCGGTGCGCGGGATCGACTCGCGCACCGGGCACCACTTCGACGACACCCGGCGGTACGTCGACGCCCTCGGATTGTCCGAAGAGGACAGTGCGAAGGTGTTCGAGGGCAACGCCCGCCGGGTCTACCCGCGCCTCGGCCGGGCGCTGGAGGGGAGGGGACGGTGACCGCGTTCGAGGCCGACCCGGGCTGGCTCTCCTTCGACCCCGCGCCGTCGAAACCGGCGTTCACCCTGCCGCCGGGCACGGTCGACGTGCACTGTCACGTGTTCGGGCCGGGCGAGGTGTTCCCGTACGCGCCGGAGCGCAAGTACACGCCGACGGACGCGAGCAAGGAGCAGCTCGCCGCGCTGCACGAGCACCTCGGCATCACCCGCAGCGTGATCGTGCAGGCCACCTGCCACGGAGCCGACAACCGCGCACTGGTCGACGCGCTCGAAGCGGCCGGCGGCCGGGCGCGCGGCATCGCGACCATCCGCGGCGACGAGCCCGACGAGGAGCTGGCCCGGCTGCACGCGGCCGGCGTGCGCGGGATCCGGCTGAACTTCGTCCGGCGGCTCGTGGACCCGAAGCCGGACCGGCACTACCACGACCTGGTCGCCCGGATCGCGCCGCTGGGCTGGCACCTGGTCGTCTACTTCGAGGCCGCGGACCTGGCCGACCGCTGGGACTTCTTCACCTCGCTGCCGCTGCCCGTGGTCGTCGACCACCTGGGCCGCCCCGACGTGGCCAAGCCGGTGGACGGGCCGGACTTCGAACGGTTCCGGACGCTGCTGCGGGACCACCCGCAGTTCTGGGCGAAGGTCACCTGCCCGGACCGGCTCACCGTGGCAGGCCCGCCGTACGACGACGTGGTGCCCTTCGGCCGCGCGCTGGTCGAGGAGTTCGGCGACCGCGTGCTGTGGGGCACCGACTGGCCGCACCCGAACCTGAAGAGCCACATGCCCGACGACGGCGCGCTGGTCGACTTCGTCCCGCGCGTCGCGCCGACACCCGAGGCGCGGCAACGGCTGCTCGTGGCCAATCCCACACGGCTCTATTGGGGCGGCTGAGCCGGGCAACCCCTTCGCGGCCCGGACGTCGTTGTCGATGAGGGCAAGATCGAAAACGCGAAGAGGTGTGATGGTGAGCAGGGGAATGCTGTCCCGGCGGGGAGCGCTGGCGGCCGGGCTGGGACTGGTGGCCGCGGGCTGTGCGGGGAAGACGGCGGTCTCCTCGCCGCCACCGTCCTCGCCGTCCTCGTCGGCTTCAGGGCCGAAGCCGTCGGTGCAGCCGGAGCTGGCCGCGCTGGAGAAGGAGTTCGGCGGCCGGCTCGGGGTGTCCGCAGTGGACACCGGCAACGGCGCCACGGCCGGGTACCGCGCGGACGAGCGGTTCCTGCTGTGCTCGACGCACAAGGTGCTGGCCGTCTCCGCGCTGCTGCACGGGCACCCCGACGCACTGGACAAGGTGATCCACTACGACAAGGCGCAGCTGGTGACGTACTCGCCGGTGACGTCGCTGCACGTGGCGGACGGGATGACGGGCGCGGCCATCTGCGAGGCGGCGATCACCGTCAGCGACAACACGGCGGCGAACCTGATCGTCGGGCAGGTCGGCGGCCCGGCCGCGGTGACCGCGTTCGTCCGCGCCCTCGGCGATCCCGAAACCCGGCTGGACCGCCTGGAGCCGGACCTCAACGTCGGCGCCCCCGGGGACGAGCGCGACACCACCACCCCCGCCCGCATGGCGGCCGACCTGCGCGCGCTGGTGCTGGGCAGCGGCCTCGACCCGGCGGGCCGCGAACGGCTCACCGGCTGGATGGTCGCCAACACGACCGGCGGCAAGCAGGTGCGCGCGGGCGTGCCGGCGGGCTGGCGGGTCGCCGACAAGACCGGTTCCGGCTCGCACGGGGAGAGCAACGACGTCGCCGTGGTCTGGCCGACCGGCCGCGCGCCGTGGGTGATCGCGGTCTACACCGCGCCGAGCGACCCGAAGTCCACCGCCGGCCCGGCGACCATCGCGGAGGCGACGCGGATCGTCGCGAAGGCCTTCGGCTGAGCCGGGGCACGGCAGCCCGCGCCGCCGCCCGCCGTCCACAGTGGACGGCGGGCGGCAGCGGGACGGTCAGGCCTTGCGCTGCATGGCGGAACGAGCCGGGTTGCCCTGCTCGTCCGCCTTCGGGTCCTTCTCGTCGGCCTTGGCGCGGACGCCGGACTCGACGCGGTCGCCGAGGTCCTTGTCCACGTTGCGCCAGTAGTCGAAGGCGCGCCCGAGGACCGGCTCGGACACACCGTTGAGCAGGTGGCCGACGATGTTGTCGACCAGGCG
The DNA here is from genome assembly GCF_900110575.1 of Amycolatopsis saalfeldensis. Lineage (GTDB taxonomy): Bacteria > Actinomycetota > Actinomycetes > Mycobacteriales > Pseudonocardiaceae > Amycolatopsis > Amycolatopsis saalfeldensis. The sequence continues at coordinate 745,887 of NZ_FOEF01000002.1, read as the reverse complement.
CGCCCGGGCGTCGTCGTCGAGCACGTCGCGGACCATCGTGCCCGCCTGGCCCCAGTCGTCGTCCTCGGCGTGGTCGACGTAGGCGGTGCGGACGATCTCGCCGTCGGCGTGCCAGCTCGCGGGCGCGCCGTAGCGCTCGGTGTCCGCCCGCGGGCCGCCCTTGGAGTTCGGCGCGTACACCGGGTCGGAGACCTTGGCGAAGCGCATCGCGCCGTCCTTGCTGTAACTGTGCACCGGCGAGGTGGACGCGTTGACCGGCAGCTGCCGGTAGTTCGCGCCGATGCGGTGGCGATGCGCGTCGGCGTAGGCGAACAGCCGGCCCAGCAGCATGCGGTCCGGGCTCGGGCCGATCCCGGGCACCAGGTTGTTCGGCTCGAACGCGGCCTGCTCGATCTCCGCGTGGTGGTCGGTCGGGTTGCGGTCCAGCGTCATCCGGCCGACCTCGGCCAGCGGGTAGTCGCTGTGCGGCCAGACCTTCGTCAGGTCGAACGGATTGAACCGGTAGTCCTTGGCGTCGTCGAAGGGCATGACCTGGACGTGCAGCGTCCAGCTCGGGTGGTCGCCGCGCTCGATCGCCTCGAACAGGTCCCGGGTGTGGTAGTCGGTGTCGGCGGCGGCCATCTGGTCGCCCTCGTGCTGGGTGAAGAACTCCACGCCCTGGTCGGTCTTGAAGTGGTACTTGACCCAGTGCCGCTCGCCGGCGGCGTTGACCCACAGGTAGGTGTGGGAGCTGTAGCCGTTCATGTGGCGCCAGGTGCGCGGGATGCCGCGGTCGCCCATCAGCCAGGTCACCTGGTGCGCCGACTCGGGGGAGAGCGTCCAGAAGTCCCACTGCATGTCGTGGTCGCGCAGGTTGTTGTCGGCGCGGCGCTTCTGCGAGCGGATGAAGTGCTGGAACTTCATCGGGTCCTTCACGAAGAAGACCGGCGTGTTGTTGCCGACCATGTCGTAGACGCCCTCGGTCGTGTAGAACTTCAGCGCGAAGCCGCGCGGGTCGCGCCAGGTGTCGGGGCTGCCCCGCTCCCCGGCGACGGTGGAGAACCGCGCCACCAGGTCCGTCTTCGCGCCCGGCTGGAACACGGCCGCCTTCGTGAGGCCGCTGACGTCGCCGGTCACCTCGAACCGGCCGAACGCGCCGCTGCCCTTGGCGTGCGGCTGCCGCTCCGGCACGCGCTCGCGGTTGAACTGCGCCATCTGCTCGATCAGGTAGTGGTCCTGCAGCAGGATGGGGCCGTCCGGGCCGACGGTGAGCGAATGCTCGTCGCTCTCCACCGGGATACCGGCGTCCGTCGTCGTCGGGTGGGGCTGGTTGCCGGTCACTTCGTCATCTCCTCGTGGTGGTGCGGTTCCGCGCGTCCCGTCCGGGTTCCGGCCGGGTACCCGCCCGGGCGGCGTTCACACGTGGCGGCGTTCAGCCTTCGGGGTGGGCCGGATGCCCCGGCTGGTGGTGTCCGTCCGAGGGTGAACCACTACGCTGAGTGGCCCAGAAGGTACAACCGACGCTGAGGTGAGCCTCGAAGATGCCCGACGCCGTGCAGAAATCGCCGAGTTCGACGCCGGTCGGTGTGGACACCAACCGGGCCAGCATCGCCCGGGTCTACGACGCCGCGCTGAACGGCACGAACAACTACGAGATCGACCGCGAGGTGCTGCGGCAGGTCGCCACCGTCGCGCCCGAGGTGAACGACCTGGCCTGGGCGAACCGGAACTTCCTGATCCGGGCCTGCCGGTTCCTCGCCACCCAGGGCAAGGTCACGCAGTACCTCGACTGCGGCTCCGGCCTGCCGACCGCGGAGAACACCCACCAGGTCGTGCAGCGGCTGCAGCCCGACGCCCGGGTGCTCTACGTCGACAACGACCCGGTGGTGCTCGCGCACGGCCGCGCGCTGCTCGAGGAGAACCCGCAGACCCGGTTCGTCGAGGCGGACATCTTCGACCCCAAGCAGGTGCTGGAGAACACCACCGTGCGGGAGTTTCTGGACTGGGACCAGCCGATCGCGCTGATCCAGAACGGCACCCTGCACCACTACCTCGGCGCCGACTACGCCGACCTGATGGTGTCCTACACCGACGCGCTGGCTTCGGGCTCGTTCGTCGTGGTCGCGCACTTCCTCGACCCGCAGACCCCCGAGCACAGCGAGATCGCGCGGCGGATGGAGGAGAAGTTCACGCACAGCCCGATGGGCAGCGGGGTGTTCCGCACCTGGGACCAGATCGCGACGATGTTCGGCGGCACCCGGCTGGTCGACCCGGGCCTGGTGCTGTGCGAGGACTGGTGGCCCGACGGCCCGCGCTACACCGAGCTGAACCAGGTGCAGGAGTGCATCGCCGGCGGGGTCGGACGCAAGGCCTGAGCCGCCCTCGTCCCGTCAGGTGAAACGGTGGCGGACCTCCTCGCGCGCTGGCTAGGTTCGGGCTGGAGCGGTCCGGGCGACGCCCGCTCGGCTCCTCGCCCGGCCGCCGCGGACGAGGAGGAGCCACCGTGCCATTGCGCTCGGAGCCGTTGCGCAAGCTGGGCTTCCTGACCATCGGGCTGTTCGACGAGGCGGACCCGCGGCGCGGGCACGAGTCGACGCTGGAGATCATCGAGCTGGGGGAGCGGCTCGGGTTCGACAGCGCCTGGCTGCGCCACCGCCACCTCCAGTTCGGCATCTCTTCGCCGGTCGCGGTGCTCGCCGCGGCCAGCCAGCGGACGAGCCGCATCGAGCTGGGCACCGCGGTGATCCCGCTGGGCTGGGAGAACCCGCTGCGGCTGGCCGAAGACCTCGCCACGGTCGACATCCTCTCCGGCGGACGGCTCAACCCGGGCCTGAGCGTCGGCCCGCCGCGGCACTACGACCAGCTCAAGGACGCGCTGTACCCGGACACCGCCGACGCGGAGGACTTCGGCTACGGGCGCGTCGTGCGGTTGCTGGACCACGTGCGCGGCAAGCCGGCCACCGATTTCAGCGGGGTCGAGGGGATCGAGGTGTACTCCGACCACGTCCAGCCGTTTTCGCCCGGGCTCGGCGGCCGGCTGTGGTACGGCGGCGCGAGCCTGCGTTCGGCGCAGTGGGCCGGCGAGCAGGGGATGAACTTCCTGACCAGCAGTGTCGTGCGCGCGGAATCCGGGGACACCGCCGACTTCGCGGAAATCCAGCTTTCGCTCGTGCGCGCCTTCCGCGCCCATCATCCCGAAGGCGGGAACGCGCGGGTTTCTCAGGGACTCGTGGTGATTCCGACCGACAGCGCGACACCCGCGCAGCGCGCGAAATACGAGGCATACGCCGCGCAGCGCACCCCGCGCACCCGCGCGCCGCAGGGGCCGGCGCGGATGCTGTTCGCGCCCGACCTGGTGGGCACGTCGGCGGAGATCGCCGAACGGCTGTACGCGCACGTGGCGTTCCGGGAGATCCACGAGGTCGCCTTCGCGCTGCCGTTCACCTTCGACCACGAGGACTACGTGCAGATCCTCACCGACATCGCGACGAAACTCGGCCCGGCCCTCGGCTGGCGCCCGGCCGGCTGAGCCCGGCCCGAGGGGTCTGTCCGCACGCGAACCAAAAGCCGATTATGTCGGTTTTTCACCGGTCATCCGTTTTCGCTGAATGAAACTCACCTGTAACAGCGTGGCGGTTCCGATTTCCGGGCCGGTGCCCCATGATGACGCGTTGTGATTACGCCAATAACTCGTTCAGGCGCTTGCCTGATGGCCGGGTAAACGGGTATTCGCGCAAATCAATCGGACAAAATTCCCTGAGTTCGGGATCGAGGCGTTTAATGGTTAAACCGGTCCAGACGGCCACTTCGGACGCGTCCTCACCGCGGATGCGCAGATCCGTGGGCTTCTACGGCCTGATGTTCGTTTCGCTCGGCTCGATCATCGGCTCGGGCTGGCTGCTCGGCGCGTTGAAGGCCGCCAAGGTGGCGGGCCCGGCGTCGCTGGTTTCGTGGGTGCTGACGGCCATCATCATGGCCACCCTCGCCCTGGTGCACGCCGAGCTCGGCGCCGCCTACCCGGTCGCGGGCGGCACGGCGCGCTACCCCGCGCTGGCCTACGGCGTGCTCGGCGGGTTCTTCGGCGGCTGGGTGGCCTGGCTGCAGGCGGTCGCGCTGGCGCCCGTCGAGGTCGAGGCGAGCCTGGAGTACCTGGACAACATCGCCTGGGTCAAGGAGCACCTGAACCTGCTGAGCCCCGGCGGCACGCTCACCGCGAGCGGCTTCGGCTGGGCGACGCTGCTGATGGCGATCTTCACGATGATCAACCTGGTCGGCGTCAAGCTGCTGTCGGAGAGCAACGGCGCGACGGTGGTCTGGAAGGTCGCGGTGCCGCTGGTGACCGTGGTGGTCCTGCTGTCCCTTCGGTTCCACCCGGGCAACTTCACCGCCGGCGGCGGCTTCGCCCCGTACGGCGCGCACGGCATCTTCGCCGCGCTGCCGGTCGGGGTGGTGTTCGCGTTGCAGGGCTTCGAACAGGCGGTCCAAGTCGGTGGTGAGGCGAAGGACCCGCAGAAGGACCTGTCCCGCGCGATCATCGTCGCGATGGTCATCGGCACGATCGTGTACCTGCTGCTGGAGGTCGCGTTCATCGGCGCGCTCGACCCGGCGTCGCTGCTGAAGGGCTGGGCCGACCCGATCACGCAGGGCTCGTTCGGTCCTTACGCGACACTCGCGACCCTGGCCGGCGCGGGCTGGCTGTCCTATGTGCTCTACGCGGACGCGTTCGTCTCGCCCGCGGGCACCGGCATGCTGTACCTCGGCACGTCGGCGCGCATCTCCTACGCGATGGGCCGCGAGCGCGCCCTGCCGAAGGGCCTGGCCAAGCTGAACGTGCGCGGCGTGCCAGTGTGGTCGATCGTGCTGTCGTTCGTGGTCGGCGAGATCGCCTTCCTGCCGTTCCCGAGCTGGCAGTCGCTGGTCAGCGTGATCACCTCGGCGACCGCGTTGATGTACGCGTTCGCGCCGGTGTCGATGATCGCGCTGCGCAAGCGCGACCCGGACCGCGCCCGCCCGTACCGCGCGCCGATGCCGAACGTGCTGGCGCCGGCCGGGTTCTGCGCGGCGAACCTGATCATCTACTGGAGCGGCTTCGACGTCACCTGGAAGATCATGATCGCCATCGTGATCGGCTTCGTGCTGTTCCTCGTCGCGCGCGCCACCACGTCGAAGCTGAGCCGTCCGCCGGTGGACTGGAAAGCCGTCACGTGGGTGGCCCCGTGGCTGGCGGGCCTCGTGGTGGTCGGCTGGCTCGGCCGCTACGGCGAATCCGGCAACCTGAACGTGCTGCCGGAGTGGATCGACCTGCTCGTGGTCATCGTGTTCAGCCTCGGCATCTTCTACTGGGCGGTCAGCCTCGCCATGGACAGCACCAAGGTGAAGGCCGCGGTGGAGCGCGAGGCGCTCGAGCTGGCACTGGCGCAGGGGCCGGCCGAGGAGGGTGGCGTCACCTCCCGGTGAGCGTGCCTCGTCGTTAACCTCGGTGGTGCAGTGGCAAGGCACACCGGGAGGAACGCACCATGAAGGCCATCTCCATCACCGCGTACGGCGAGCCCGGGGTCCTCGAGCAGCAGGAGCTGCCCGAGCCGGCCCCGGGCCCCGGCGCGGTGAGCATCACCGTGTCGCACTCGGCCGTCGGGCTGGTCGACGCGATCATCCGCCGCGGCGAGCTGGCCGAGTACGACTACGCGCCGAAGCCGCCGCTGGTTCCCGGGCTCGAGGTGGCGGGCACCGTGCGCGCCGTCGGCCCGGGCGCCGACCGGTTCGCCGTCGGCGACGAGGTGGCGACGCTGACGTTGCCGGGCATGGGCGGATACGCCGAGGTCACCGTGGCGCCGGCCGATCTGGTGGTGCCGCTGGCGGGCACCGGGGTGAGCCGGGAACAGGCCGTGGCCGGGTTCGCGAACACCGTGACGGCCTGCCTTTCCCTCACCGAGGCGGTGCGGCCGCCGTCCGGGGGCGAGGTGCTGGTGCACGGCGCGCTCGGCGGGCTGTCGTCGGTGTACCCCGAGGTCGCGCGGCTGCTCGGCGCGACCGAGGTGGTCGGCACCGTGCGCCGCGCCGGGCAGGTGGACGCGGCGCTCGCGCTGGGCTTCGACCGGGTCGTGCTCGCCAGCGAGATCACCGAAGCGTTGGGGGACAAGCGTTTCGCGGTGATCGTCGACCCGGTGGGCGGCGACCTGCGGCTCGCCTCACTCGGCCTGCTCGCCCCGATGGGCCGGCTGCTCGCGGTCGGCAACGCCGGTGGCCGGCCGGGCGCGGCAATCGACTCGAACGCGGTGTGGGGCGGCAACATCGGCGTCGTCGGGTTCAACGTCGGTGGTTTCCTGGCCGCCGGCACCACGCCGGCCGTGGCCGCGGCGCGGGCGATCCTGCCGCTGTACACCGAGGGGAAGATCAAGCTGCCCGTGACGACGCTGCCGTTCGCCGAGGCGCGGGAGGCCCACCGGCGGATGGACGCCCGCGAGGTCACCGGGCGGCTGGTGCTCACCACGCCCTAGGAGTCGGAGTCATGGAGCGGGAAGAGGAGCTGGGCGAGTTCCTGCGCTCGCGCGCGGCTGGCCGGGGAGAACGTTGACCATGGCAAATAGGCCGGAAGCGAGCCGACCGGTAAGGGCGACGGACCGCGCGAACTGCTTGCTTCCGGCCGGTTTGGCAGCTACTGGAACTGTCGTGCGCTTGGAACGCGGCCGCCGGGCAACTCGTCGGATGAGGTGGTCGACGCCGTGGCGCGGGCACTGCGGCTGAACCCCACGGAGCGGGCGCACATGTTCGCGCTCGCTCGGCCCGGCCCGCTGCCGGCGGACCTGGTCGCGGACCCTTCGGCGGCCGACGGGGGCTTCCGCGCCTGGTGGGGCGAGCACGACGTGCACCAGCACACCTTCGGCGCCAAGGGGTTCCGCCATCCGGTGGCGGGCGAGTTCACCCTGGCGTACGAACTGCGAGGCGTGCTGGACGACGCGGACCAGTTCCTGACGCTCTACGCCGCCGAACCGGGTGCGGACTCCGCGGCCGCGGTGCGGCGGCTCAGCGAAGCGTCCTTTGTGGACAGCTGAGCGGGCACGGGGGCGAACGGCGCCGCAGGGCATGGCGGACTCCAGTCGAAGTCGGCCCCTGGGCGGGTGGCGGCGCCACGCAGAGGGAGAGGTGCAACGGTTGCCGAATATCGCCCGCCGGCGCCGGGTTTGTCAAGGCTTGACAGGTCGGGTCCGGTGGTATGAACCTTTCTACCGAACGTCCCCCGCCGTTTGTCGCCTCGCTCCGGCCCGGCGGTGAAGGGGGCGAGCCGGACGTTGCCGTCCCCTGACCGGCGGCGAGTCCGTCCCACTTTCCCGGCCAGGGAGGAACCATGCCCACGAACGCTCTGCCGCGGCGTGCCCGCGGCGGCCCCGGTACCCGGCTGGCGACGCTGGCGGCGGCACTCGCCGTCGGCGCGCTCGGCTTCGCCGTGCCCGCGGCGCAGGCGGCGGACACCCCTGCGCCGCAAGGAAAATCCGCGGTGGCGGAGCCGAACACCGGCGAGCCGCCCGACTCGTTCTGGGGCGACACCGGCAGCATCCCGGCGGCGCAGAACGTGCTGATGGTCAAGGTGCTCAACCAAACCAACGGCAAGTACCCGGACGACCAGGTGTTCTGGAGCTTCGGCGGCCAGACCCACTCGATCGCCGAGCAGCCCTACATCGACATGCCCGCCAACTCGGCCGGCCGGATGTACTTCTACCTCGGCGCCCCGAACAGCCAGTACGCCGACTTCATCGAGTTCACCGTCGGCCCGGACGTGTTCAACGGCAACACCACCCGGGTGGACGCGTTCGGCCTGAAGCTGGCCATGCGGCTGCACGCGCACGACGGCTACGACACGCAGGTGGGCGACGACTACCAGACCTTCCAGGAGGACCGCTCGGCGACGTTCGCCAAATTCCAGGCGGAGGTGCCGGCCGAGTTCAAGGGGCTGGCCACGGTGGACGCGCCGTACCGGATCCCGGCGCCGGGCAGCTCGCCGGACTTCCGCGACGGCGGCCAGTACGCGAACTACTTCACCGCCTACGCCCAGTCGGTCGGGGTGAACGAGCCGACGTCGAACGTCACCGGCTGCGCCGGCTCGCTGGCCCAGAACGCGGCCCTGTGCGCGGCGCTGAACCGGCACACCGCGCAGCTGCCCGAGGCCCAGCAGCAGGACCCGGCGAACTTCTACCAGGCCGCCCCGGCGAACTACTACGCGAAGTTCTGGCACGACCACGGGATCAACAAGCTCGCGTACGGCTTCCCGTACGACGACGTGGCGGGCCAGTCCTCGTTCGTCTCGCACGGTGACCCGCAATGGCTGGAGGTCGCCGTCGGCTGGTGACGGCTGGGAGGTGGGATGGTGGCTCCTCGGTTGAGGGGCCGCCATTTCCTCGGCGTAGGTTTCGGCCAGCGCTCCCGCGACGCGTTCGGGGGTGGGTTTCCGTTGATTGGCAAGGGTCCTTGTGGGAGCCGAAGTAGCGTGGTCCAGTTCTCCAGCGTCGGCGGGCGGGCCGCGTTCCCGTTCGTGGGCGTCGAGCCGGGCGGTTTCCGTGCCGACGCCGCCTAGGACGGCAGGGGAACGAGCGGGTCCTCCGGCCCGTAGCCGGTGAGGCGGAGGGTGCGGGCACCGGTGGCCGCCAGGCGCGCGGCGTCGGCCAGCAGCCGATCGAGATCGTCGACGCCGACGTGGAGGAACCGGCCGGCGAGGGGGTCCAGTTCGCCGGCGGCCAGCCGCACCAGCGCGGCGGTGATCCGCTCCACCGGGGTCCAATCGGTGCGGCCCTCGCACACCGACATGCCGAGGGTCAGGTCGGTGCGGACCATGCCGGGGCTGAGGTCGAACACCAGTATTCCGTGCTGGCGCAAGGGTTCCGCGACCATCCCGGACAAGCCCAGCAACGCCAGCTTCGACGCGCTGTACGCGGAGTAGCGCGGGTCGTGCCGCACGGCCAGGACGGAGTTGATGGTGACCACCCGGCCGCCACCCCGGTCGATCATGCCGGGCAGCACGGCGCGGCACAGGTTGACGGTGCCCCGCACGTTCGTCTCGTAGGTGTCCCACCACTGGCCGGGTTCGGCCTCCCAGAGCGGGACCTCGTGCCGGTCGACCGCGCCCGCGTTGTTCACCAGCAGGTCGACCGGACCGGCGGCGTCGACCGCGGCGCGCACCTGCGCGGGATCGGTGACGTCGGCTTGCAGCTCCACCACGGGCACGCCGAACCGGGCGCACGCACGGGCGGTCCGCGCCAGCGGCTCCGGCCGCCGCCCCAGCAACGCGACCGAAAGGCCCGCCTCGGCGAGCGCGCGGGCGATGGCGCTGCCGATGCCTCCACCCGCTCCGGTGATCAGCGCGCGCCCGCCGGTCACGGCGCGCCGACCGGCTGGACGATGCCCGCGTCGGAGGCCTCGCGCAGGATCGCCTCCCGGTCGCGCCAGTGCGCCCAGAACGCCCCGGTGTACCCGAGCACGGTGAGGCTGGTGAGGAACGGGTTGTCCGCGTAGTTGTTGTCGTGCTCGCTCGAGCCCGACACCGTCGGCAGCATGACGCGGTAGTGGTCGGCCGGATCGATCAGGCTCCACAGCAGGTCGACCGAGCGGTACCAGCGGCCGGTCGGGTCGGTGACGGTGCCCGGGTCCTCGGTGAGCTCCGGCGAGAAGTAGCACACCAGGCGGAACTCGCCGCGCTCGTCGAACATGAACTGCCGCTCGTACTCCACCGGCCCGTCGCACAGGGACAGCGGCTTCAGCACGATCGGACCGGTCGCCGTGTTCGACTGCAGCCCGGGCAGCGTGCGCACCCCGGCGCACTGCTCGGCCATGGAGATGCCCATCGGCGTGTACGGGAACAGCCGCAGCCCCAAGGAGAACGCGGCGACCGTCGCGTCGAGGGCCATGAACGCGTCGACGCACTCGCGGATGGTCTGCTCGGTCTCCCCGGGCATGCCGAGCAGGGACTCGACCATGGTCAGCATCCCGTTGGCGTGGCACAGCCGGACCAGGTTCTCGGTGTCGGCGAAGGTGTAGTAACTGGTGCCCTTCTCCGTGGTCTTCCAGCCCTGCAGCAGATCCGGGCGGACGTGGTCGGTGCCGACGTTGACCCCGCCGCAGCCGGCTTCGGCGAGCAGCCCGGCCAGTTCGGCGTCGAACGGCGCCGGCTGGCAGTACACCCACAGCCGCAGCTGGTGCAGCGGGCTGAAGCGGCTCGAGTGCTTGCGGCGGACGATCTCGCGCAGCACGTTCTTGCTGTGCGCCACCGAAAGGTTGAACTCGCTGTCGGTGGTGTGCTGGTCGAAGATGCCGTGCGCGGCCAGCGACTGCATCTCGTCGACGACGGCCGCCGCGTCGCGCCGGGCGAACCGCACGCCCTTGGCGTCGGGCTCGACGCAGTGCGCGCAGCGGTAGGTGCAGCCGTTCTTGGTGAGGATGCCCGCCATGCCGCCGCGGCGGTAGTACTCGAGATTGTCCACCCGGAACGGCGTCCCGGTCCGGCGGATGTAGGTGCCGGCCTGGTCCACCTGCCACACCCGGTCCTCGTTGTACCCGGTGCCCGGCAGTGGCTGGGCCTGGGGCCGGGCGGTGAGCACCAGCGGCGGCACGCGGGTGACGCCGCCGGGCGTGGCGCGGACCAGCCCGGGGACGGTGCTCGCGGAGCGGCCGGTGACCAGCGCGTCGGCCAGGTCGACGAGGATCTCCTCGCCGGGGCCCTTCACGCCGAAGTCGATGCCGAAGTAGTCGACGAGCGCGAACGGCATGGTGGAGAAGCCGATGCCGCCGCCGACGATCGGCGCGGCCGTCAGCCGCTGGATCTCGGTGATGATCTCCTTGTGCTCGCCCACGAACGGCCGCTGCTCGAACGCGTAGACCGTGTCGGTGTTGCGGATGGTGACCCCGACGAGCAGCGGGGCCCGGCTCGTGAAGTAGGCGCGGAGGTAGGACTCCCAGTCGTCCCGGTGGAACGTCAGGTCGAGCACCTCGACCGAGAAGTCGGCCCGCTCCAGCGCGGTGGTGAGCACGTCGAGCGCGTAGGGCGCGATCGGGGGGTGCACCTTGTTCGGGTTGACCAGGGTGATCAGGCCTCTGCTCATCGGGACTCCTCGCCGTGGTCGGTCGCGGCGCCGACGGTCACCGCCGCGAGTGCTTGTTCCGGGGCCCGGCCCGACCGCCCGAACAACAGGTAGTACCGGCCGAGCTCGTGCAGCTGCCCGAGTCCGGTCAGTCCCCGGTCCCAGCAGGCGGTCTCCAGATCGGCGCACTGCCAGCGCGCGGAGAAGAACTGCTCGACCAGATCCGTCCGGACGTGCTCGACCTGGAACTCCGGGTGCCGCTGCCGGCGGGCGTCGTTCATCGCCCCCGCGGTGGCGGCGCACTTCCTCGCCAGCCGCAGCAGTGGCTCCGCGGAGGAGACCAGGTCCGGCAGCGTGTGGGTGGTCCGCACACCCGGTTCGGTGCGGAACGACCGCACGAGCGCCGTGAGCACCAGCTCGCGGCCGGATGTCGTGGCCAATTCCTCGTCGGTCAGCCACTCGCGCATACCGGGGCTGGGCTCGTCCTCTTCGCCGATCAGCCCGGCCGCCCGGGCCGCAGCGAGCGCGCCGTCGGCGTCGCCGCCGATGCGGGCGAGGGCGGTGTACCGGTTCAGCCGGGGGTAGGCCGGCAGGAACAGCTGCAGGAAGCCGAGCGCGAGGTGATCGCTGGTCCGGCGGTCACCGGCCGGCACGGGGGTGTGCTCCCATCGCCAGTCGGCGAGGTACACCGTGTCCAAAGTGGACGGCCGTTCGCCCGCGGACGCTGGTGGCACGGGGTTGTCGAGCACCCAGCGCAGGGCCAGCTCGGCGTCCAGCAGTTTGACGTCGGCGTCCTGCGGGTGGTCGGCGAGGTACGCGCGGACCCGGGCGGCGGCGTCGGCGAGGGGAGTGTGCCCGGTGATCCGCCACAGCGTCCGCCAGCTGCGCCGCGCGAACGGCAGCGCGGCGACCTCCGCGAGCAACGCGTCCCGCTCGGCGGCGGTGATCGCGGTGCCGGTGGCGCGCTCCAGGCCGTAGCGCAGGGCGACCAGCGCGTCGGAGAGCTGGCGGTAGCCGTCCTCCTCGGTCAGGTGCGAAACCGCGACCTCGTCGTCGGCGGTCACGGTGCCCTCGGCGTACCAGCGGAACACCTGGCCGAGACCGATCATGCCGAAGCGGTGCAGTTCGGCCGCGCGCAGCGCACCCATGCTGCTGGTCCCGGCCACCCGGACCCCGGAGTGGATCAGGTGCAGGATCTCCTTGTGCCGCACGGCGGGTGCCTGGAGGAAGAACCCGTCCACGAGCAGCACCGTGTCCCCGCCGCAGGCCGGCAGCCGCAGCAGGTCACCGTGTTGCACCGGCGGGTGCACCTCGGCGCCGGGCAGCAGGCCGGTGATCCGCTCGGGGGTGACGGTCGGCCCGGCGAAGACGTGCACGGTCATGGCGGTTCAACTCCTGTTCGGCTGGACCGGGCGGGGACACTCGTCGCCCGCGCCGAACCGCAATCCGGGCGCGACGACCCGGACCACGGCCAGCGGTTCGTCCACAGTGGTCAGCGGCACGGCCAGCACCGGCTGGCCGGTCCGGGCGCCGACGAGCCGGGCGCACCGGACCAGCTCCTCGTCCATCGAGTCGCATTCGACCCGGTCGACGCGCTCGAGCGCGCGGGCCCAGCTGCCGGTCCGGTCCGCGGGCGTCTCGGGCTGCTCGGCGTCCCATCGGTGCGAGCGGTACAGCGAGCCGTGCACGTCGTCGCGGGTGCCGTTGATGACGGTGAGCCGGCTCTGGGCCGCCTCCGTGATGGCCCGCGACAGCGCGACGGCCGGGTCGGTGTGGCAGCCGGAGCCGGAGTAGATCGACGGGTCCTCCGGGGACCAGAGATAGGCGACGTAACAAGGGAAGTGCGGGTCGCGGGTGTTGTCGACCAGCTCCAGCCAGGCACCGGCGTCCGCGATGCGCGCGATCAGGTCGGCGCACCCGGGATCGTCGACGGTCTCCGGCGCGATGTGGTCGCGGACCGTGGTGGGACGGTCGATCAGGTCGGCGGTGGCGTCCCGCTCGACCAGCTCGAACAAGGCGTGGAGCGTGGCCTCTTCGATGCAGTTGCCACTGGCCAGGCCGTTGCTCGACACCCGCAGCAGTGGCGGTGACCAGGCCGGCGACGCGAGGGAGGAGATCCCGACGCAGGGCCGCGGCACCAGCGTCGTCCGCGGCTCCCCGATGACCCCGGCGGGCAGCCATTCCAACGGGGTGCGGTCCGTCACCAGGCTGCGGGCGGCACGCTGGAGGCCGGTGAAGTCGTACGGCAGCGCGAGCTCGGCCGCGTTCGCGGTGACCGGTTCGCCGGCGGCCGGCAGGTTCTCCGCGTACCAGAGTTCGATCGCCTCCATGCACGCGGAGACCTTCGCCGCCGTGTCGGTCGCGCCCTTGCCCTGGCTCACGCTCAGCGTGCTGGCCAGCGGGCGGACCGCGACCCACGTGGGGATGCCGAGCACGTCGAGGCCGGTGACGTCGGCGACCCGGCTGATCCCGCAGCGGTCGAACAGCCCGGTCGCCAGCGCCCAGGTCTGCTCCGGGGCGCGGGTGCGGTGGGTGCCGGTGAAGTACCGCTTCACCGCCTCCTGCTGCGCGGTGACCATCAGACCTTCGCCTCGTCGGCGGCCGCGTCCGGTGCCGGGAAGTCGGGCACGCCTGCGGATTCGGTGAGCACGGGCCGGCCGTCGGCCTCGAAGGTGAAGCGCTGCGAGCGGAACATGTCGTCGGAGCGCCAGTGCCGCACGAGGTTCGCGCGCACCGCGAAGATCGCCATCCCGGAGGCTCGTGACGTGACCAGATCGTAGGTGTTCACGACCCCGCCGGCGTACTTCGTGTCGAACAGCGCGCCGATCTCCGCGAGTTCCCCCGGGGCGGTGACCTCGGCCGCGTCGCCGTCCAGGACCACCACTTCCTGCGCGTTGCCCAGGTGCACGGTCGCCTTCGGCTGGTGGCGCAGGTTCGCCACCTTCACGCTGAAGCCGACGGTGGAGAACACCACGGCGCCGCGCCACCACACGGCCCAGACCGGGACGGCGTGCGGCCGGCCGTCCGGGCGCACGGTGCAGACCCAGTAGTCGGCGGCTTCGGCCAGCTTGGCCCGGACGGGGGCCCAGGCGGTTTCGGCGGTCACGGTGTCCTCCTCGGGTGGAACGGTCGTGCGGTCTCGAGCACGTATTCGGCGACGTGCCCGCCGGCCGTGGCGGCCGGCGGATCGGGCAGGGGCTCGGTGAACGTCAGCGTCTCGCCGGGAGCGGTGCCCCGGTGCGGCCGGCCGAGCGGCTGGGACAGGTCGACGTACGCCGGCTTGCGCACCGCGCCGCCGGTCCGGGCCCGGGCCGCCTGCACGTGGTGGTCGGAAGCGAGGCCGCGCAGCACATCCCACGGTTCCGGCAGGGTCGTGCCGCGGACGAACGAGCGCCGCGGGACCCCGGTGCGCTCGGCCCACCGCCGCCAGCTCAGCACGTCGTCTTCCGCGGGCAGCTCGGCGTCGGGGACCTTCCAGGTCTGCCGGCACAGCACGAGTTCGCCCAGGGTCAGCCGAGGGTAGTGGCGGATTCCGGGGCGAGTGGCCGCGGCGTCGACGAGGTCCCAGAGCGCGAGCGTGCTGCCTGGGGACGGGCCGAGCCGGCTCAGCCAGCGGAACAGGGTCGGCGCGATGCTCGGCAGGGTCGCGTTGTGCGGCACCGGAAGCAGCGTCCGGCCGGGGAAGTCGGTACTGCTCGCGAGCAACCGGCCTGCTTCCACGCGCAGCGTGATGGTGGACAGGTCGACGCGCGTCGCGGGCTCGCACTCCAGAGCGCTGCCGGGGTAGGCCAGCGCCGCGGGCAGCAGCGGCGGGTGCTCGTTCGCGGTGGCCCCGAACCGGGCCGCGATGTCCACCGGCACGACGTCCGGTGGCGTGGCGGCCGCGATCTCCTCGCGAAGCCGGGTCAGTTCGGCCTCGTCGAGGGTGCCGGCGATGCGGGCCGCGAACCGGCCGAAACCGACGCTGATCCCGTTGAGCACCAGCAGTTCGCCGGCCCACTGCACGGGCCAGGCCACGTTGGTCCACTCGGCCACCGCGCCGGGCAGCGCGCCGGCGAGTTCGGCCAGCCAGTCGCCGTCGCAGGCGACGGTGCCCGCGCCGTTCGCGCCGGCGGCGAGCTTCGCCAGCCCGGCGGTCAGTTCGGACCGCAGGCCGAGCACCTCGGCCAGCACCGGTTCGGTGGACTCGGCGACCAACCGGTCCGCGGACTCCCGGCCGCTCTCCACAAACCAGCGGAACGCCGTCAGCAGCGGCACCGGGGCTTCGCCGAACCGGTCCCGGAAACAGACGGCGGCGGCGAGCTGAAAAGGAAGTTCGGCGCCGAGCAGTGGCGCGATCGCCTGGACCCGCGCCAGGTCGGCCAGCATCCGGCGGGTCGGCCGCGGCCCGCCGGACGCCCCGACGCCGACCAGGTCCTCGGTGAGCAGCAGGCGATCCGTGCCGTCATCCTGCAAGCCGCACGCCGCGGCCAGCCGCCGGACGCCGGTGCCGGCCGCGTCCGCCCGGTCGCGCGCGTGTGCCGCGGTCACGAGCGCGGCCGGATGGGCCTCGATCTCTTGCAGGGCAAGCAAGGCGTCGCGGATTTCGCGGGCGGCTCCGGTCCCGGCGCCGACGGCTTCGGCGGCGGTCGCGAGCGTCCGGCGCCCCCAGCCGGGCAGGCTGGGCCCGGCCTCGATCAGCCCGCAGTCGATCAGCTGCCGCAGGACCGGCGGGACGGCGCCGTCCGGGGAGAGGCCGGCGAGCGGCGTCGGGGTGCGCAGCCGGAGCAGCATCGCGGCCAGCCCGTCCGGGCAGCCGGCGCTGCGCACGCCGCCGCCGGCCAGCCAGCTCACGCGGCCGTCGGCGGGGGTCGCGCTGGGGTTCGTCGTGAGCAGCACCCGGTCGCCGGGCAGGGCGGCCGGGCCCGAGGCGCGGACCCAGCGGCGGACCCAGTCCACGGTGCGCCGGTCGACCCGGACGTGACCGCGGGGCGGCCGGTCCGCGGCCCCCGGCAGCAGCACGGTGGAATCGGTGAGACGGGCGAACGGGCTCGGTTTGGTCGCGGCGCGCTGCACCAGCCGCAGCAGGGTGAGGGTCCGCCGCCGGGTCCGCGCCGGCGTCGTGCCCAGCCCGTCCCGCGCCGCCGCCACCAGGCCGGGCACGGACATCTCCACGGAGGCGGCGACGTCGGGGTCGGCGAGCGCCGAGCGCAGGGCCGCGGGCGTCGCCGCGGTCAGCTCGGCGGCGTGCCGGTCGACCGCTTCGGCGCACCGGTCGCGCTCGGCGACGGCGAGCCGGTAGGCCGCGACACCGTCGACCGGCGGGGTGTCGGACAGCGGCCGGGCGTTGAAGGCGTTCCGCTTGGCGCGCAACAGCAGCCGGCGCTCGTCCGCGCTCGCCGCGGGCACCAGCTCGGCGATCCGGTCCGCGAGCACGCCGCCGAGCAGTCGGCAGCGGTCGGCCGCTTCGTCGAACTTCTGGGCGGCGAGCCAGAGTTCGGCGCTGCCCAGGCCGGCCAGCACGGCCGGAGCGGCGACGCGGCAGCGCCGGCGGATCACCACCGGGCTGAGCCGGAGTGCGCCGGGTTCGGTCAGCTGCGCCACGTCACCCCCATCGGCAGGGCGCTCAGCCCGCGGTGCAGGAAGTGCGGTGTCCACTGTGGATCGCCGGCGAGCGCCGCCGCGGACCAGCGCCGGGCGGCGGTGGTGAGCAGCACGGTGCCCTCCAGCCGGGCGACGTGCGCGCCGAGGCAGACGTGCCGGCCCTCGCCGAAGCTGACCCCGGCGAGCGGGCCGGGGGAGCGGCCGGTGGCCAGCAGCTCGTGGTTGGCGGCGCCGAGCATGACCCGGACCCGGTCGCCCTCGGCGATCAGCTCGCCCTCGACCCGCACGTCGGCCAGCGCGACCCGGGCGGTGAAGGTCAGCGGCGACTCGCCGAGCAGCACCTGGTCGACCTCGTGCCCCGGGGCGGTGCCGCCGTCGGCGAGCCGGGCGAGCAACCCGTCCTGCGTGGCCAGCTTCAGCAGCAGCGCGCTGAGCATGTTGCGTGAGGTGTCGTGACCGGCGAGGTAGAGGCTGAAAACCGTGGCCACGGTTTCGATCCGGCTCAGCACGCCCTCGCCGGCCGTGGTCGCCAGCACCGAGCCGGCCGGCAGCCGGTCCGGCGCGGCCAGCCAGCCGTCGACGAGCCCGGTGAGGTCGTCGAGCGCGGCGACCGAGCTGCGCACGGCGTCCTGCTCGGCGGCACCGGTGGCGAGGCCACCGCCGGTGCTGATCACCCGGCACAGCGCCGAGACCTGGGCGCGCGCCTCGGCCGGCACGCCGACCAGGTCGCCGACCACCGAGACCGGCAGCCGGGAGCTGATCGCGGCGACGCCGTCGAATTCGGCCGCCGCGCCCAGCTCGTCGAGCAGGGTGTGCAGCTCCGCCACGATGCGGGTCTCCCGCTCCCTGATCGAGCGCGGGGTGAACGCCGGGCCCAGCGCGCGGCGCAACCGGTCGTGATGGGCGCCTTCGGCCTCCAGCAGCAGGCTGCGCACGAACTCGCCGTGCTCGCCGCCCTCACCCCAGTTGCTGTCCGCACCCGGGCCGGGCATGCGGAACCGCTTGTCCCGCAACACGGTCCGGGCCGCGGCGTAGCCGACGACCAGCCAGGTCCGGCCCGGCTCGCTCCACTGCACCGGCCCGCGCCGGAGCAGTTGCTCGTACAGTGCGGCCGGGCGGCGCAGCAGGGTCGCCGTGACACGCTCGCGTGCGGCGGCGTCCGTGGTCACAGCAGCACCTTGCCGCGCTCGCTGTACGCGGCCGCCTCGCCGGCGGTGATCGTGACGCGGTGGGGCACCACGGGATGTGGCAGCGCACCACACGCCGCACGGACCCGGTCTTCGGTGGTCTCACCGACCACCTTGACCACGATCCGGTCGGCCGGGCCGTCCCGGTCGACCGACACGGCGGCGTCGAGCACCCCGGGCAGCGCGCGCACCGCGGCGGCGACCGAGTTCGGGTAGACGCTCACACCGTCCACTTTGATCAGGTCGTCACTGCGGCCGTCGAGGAAGTAGCCGGTTCCCGCGGCGTCGAGGTGGGCGAGGTCGCCGGTGCTGACGGCGCCGTCGGCGTCGCGGAGGAGCCGTCCGTCGCTCGCCGCGAGCCGGGTGTCCGGGCCCTGGGTCCAGAGCGTGCCCACCCCGTCGCCGCCGAGGTCGGCCAGCCACACCGGTTTGCCCGGCAGCGGGCTGCCGACGTGGCCGTCCTCGCGAACCTCGCGGCCGACGGTGAGCAGGCCGGTCTCGGTCGAGCCGAGCATGGACAGGAACGAGCAGCCGGTGAACCCGGAGCTGATCCGCTCGGCCCGGGCCGCGGTCAGCCCGCCGCCCGCGGGCACGACGGACAGACTGCGGTAGTCGCCGCCGCCCGCCGCCCGGCCGCCGAGCGCGGCCAGCACCGGGGCGGCGAGGCAGATGCCCGGCCGGCCGTCGAGCGCCCCCGCCGCCAGGTCCCAGCGGTGCGGGGCGAACAGCACGAGGTCGCGGGCGAGCAGGACGGCGGGAATGACGGTCATGTAGAACGCGGCGGCGAAGTCCAGTGCCGAGCACGCGGCGAAGACCTCGGCGCCGGCGTATTCCGGCATTCCGCCGGTGTACAGGCGCACGGCCTCGGGAAGCGCCGCGGGATCGCCGAACAGCAGCCGCGGCTCACCGGTCGTGCCGGAGGTCGCCGTGGCGTAAGTCGGTCCCCGCACCGGATCCGGTGGCACACAGGACGCCGCCGCGGGCCAGAGCGTCTCGTCGAGCGCCGGCCCCGCGCCCCACCGCCCCGGGTCGCCGAGGACCCAGCGGGGCGCGGGGTCGGCCAGGCCGACGGCGAGCAGGCCGATCACCGAACGCACCGAGCCGTCCGAGGGGACGACCCAGCCGTGCGGGGCCGGCGGCAGGTCCGCGGCCAGGACGCGCGCCTGCGCCAGCAGTTCCGGCCAGCCGTAGCGGCCGTGCTCGGTGAGCAGCCCGGCCCGGCTGGCCGCCAGTGCCTCGGCGGCGCCACTCAGCCATGGTTGAGGTTCGCCCATGTCACCCACTCCCGGATGGTGTGCGGAGAATCGGTCGGCTCGGGCGGCGGGCACCCGAACTCGGTCAGCACCGTCGCGGCCACGACCCGCTCGACCGAGCTGAGCGGCCGGTCGAGGTCGTGTTCGGCGAGCGCGTCGGTGAGCGCTGCTTCGAGGCCGGCGGGGGGGACGGCCCAGCTCACCGGCAGCTTGCGCGGCATGTCGAAACGCAGGTGCCGGACCCGTTCGACGTCGGTGCCGGTGACCGCGCAGCCGGGCACGATCCGGTGCAGCGCGGCGAACAGCTCCTGCGCCTGGTGCCGGGCCAGCCGCGCGCCCAGGCACCGGTAGGCGCCCCAGCCGAAGGACAGCACGGCGCGGCCGGCGACGGCGTCGCCCGCGTGGCCGAGCCGGTTCGCCTCGGCCACCCGCACCGAGATCACCTGGCCCGCTTCGAACCGGAAGCCGTCCAGCTCGACCGGCTCCCGGACCATGCGCTCCAGGGTCTTCAGCGGCGGCTCGGCCCGCAGCGCCTCGTCGATCAGCTCGTCGCGCCGCGCGGGGTCGGCGAGTGCGCCCGGGGCGGTGAGCAACCGGGCGGCCGTGTTGCCGAGCATGCCGGCCACGGTCTCCAGCGAGGCCTGGACGAGCATCACCGCGTTGGCCTCGAAGTCCACTTCGGACAGATCGCCGATCTCGCCGCTGCGCCACGCGCCGAGCACGGATCCGGCCGGGGCGTCCGCCTTGGCCGCCTGGATGGCGTCGCGAATGGACACCAGCGCCTCGTGCCCCTCCCGCACCGCCTGGGCCGGGTCGGGCAGCCGGGACGCGTAGGCGACCAGCGCGAGCCGCTGGCTGGTCTTGTGCAGCCGGCTGAACTCGGCCGGCGCCACGCCCACCAGGTGCGCGCCGACGTCGATGGCGTAGCGGAACGCGACCTCGGTCATGAACTCGCAGCCGCCGTTTCCGGCCAGCCGGGTGATGATCCGCTCGGCCAGCCCCCGCATCGCCGGCACCTGCGCGGCGACCGCGTCGGCGGTGAAGAACCGGCCGAACGCCTTGCGCAGCTCGGCGTGGCGCTGCGGCGCGGCCTGCAGCATGATCCGCTCGGCGAACCCGGTCAGCTCGGCGGCCAGCGGGCGCACCCCGGCCGGCAGGCGGCCGGACAGCGCGGCCATCACCGGGCCGGACTCGACCACGCCGAGCCGGTCGTCGCCGAGCAGCCGGACCGCGATCGACCGGTCCGTGACCGTCCAGCCGAGGCCGCCGGGCAGCGCGGCCACTCCCGGCGGCGGGGCCTGCTCAAGGGAACGGGTGGGGCTCATGCCGGACCTCCCTGATCGATGCCGGTGCCGGGCCGATCCCGTTGCGCACCCGGAACTCCCGGAGCGCGGCGGCGCCGGGCAGCCGGCGGTGCAGGTGCCCGAAGGTCATCGGCGCGGTGCCCGGCACCACCGCCTTGACGCAGCGCAGGCCGAGCCGGTACAGCTCCGTGGTGGTGTGGTCGACCACGATCACCTCGCGGCCCGCGCGTTCCCCGGCCGCCAGCATGGCCGCGAGGTCGGCCGCGATGTCTCCTTGCGGGACCAGCGTTCCGGGGGCCGCACCGACGGGCACCGGCTTGGTTTCCTGATCGAGCAGGAAGGCGAACCGGTCGCGGGCCTGCGGGAGGGCCGCGACCAGCGCGTGGTCGGTCATGTGCCGGACCAGCTCGGGCCGTTCGAACGCGCGGATCAGCTCGGCGCGGTCCCGCGCGCGGTAGTTGACCGAGATCGCCGGGGCCGCGGCGGCCATCTCCTGCGCCGCGCCCAGCAGCGCGCCGGAGACGGTCAGCGCGCAGCCCGCCGTGCTCAGCGTCGCCGGCTCGGCCGGATCGTCCGAAGTGGACACCAGGACGACCACCGGCACGCCGAACTCGCCCAGCGCGCGGAACGCCCGCACCGCCCGGCCGGTGTGGTGGCGCAGCAGGCGGATCGCCGCGGCCGTCCGCTCGTCCGGCAGGCCGGTGAGGTCGAGCTCGGGCAACGGCGTGCCGGAGTACCACGCGCACAGGAACGCGTCCCGCTCGGCGACCTCCAGCAGCCCGGCGAGCAGCGCCTCCTCGACGCCCGCGCCGAGCGCGCAGCCGTTGGAGTTCTCGTAGACGAACGCCGGGCCGGTGTCGGTCCGCTGACTGGCGCCGTAGTAGGCGATGTGGAACGGCAGCAGTGTTTCCCTTCCGGTGCGCACCGAGTACGCGAAGGCCCAGCCGGTCGGGGTCTCAGGGGTGAACGGGGTGTATTCGAATCCCTCGGTGCGGTACGCCGCTTCCTCGTGCAGGCCGAGGTCACGCGGGTCGACTGCGTGCTCGAGGTCCGCGAAGGCGGCCGTGCACACCGGGTCGCGGCCGCCGTTGTGCCAGCCGGCGTACCGTTCGAGCCCCTCCAGCACCGCGCTGGTGCGGGCGGTCGCGTAGTCGTCGGCGCGGCCGATGGCGATTTCCGCGAATCCCCACGCGGTCGGCACGTCCGCCTGCACCGAGGGCAGCGCGGCGTTGCCGGCCAGCGCGGGCGCGGTGGCCAGGCCGGACCACGGGTCCAGGTACTCCTCCTCCAGCCGCTCCCCGAACGCCGTCGCGTCGAAGCGCCTCGTCCGGCCGACGCCCAGCGCCGGGATCGGGCGGTCGAGTTCCGGACGGGGCGGGGGAATGGGGCCGCTGGTCGTGACGCAGTGCGCCGATCGGCAGAGCGTGTGCGGAACGACCGGGTGCCAGTCGCCACCGGCCCCGCTGCTGTCGACCACGTAGGCCGCGCCGCTGCTGCGGGGGCGTTCGCCCGCGGCCAGCCGGTCGATTTCGGCGGCCAGCACCGCGGCCAGCAGGTGCGGGCCGGCCGGTGGCCACCAGTTGGCGTCCGGCCGTCCGGACAACCGGTGCAGTCCGGCGCCGGCCGCGGCTCCCGCCGGCCGGTCGATCGCGTGCACCCGCAACGCGAGGCAGCGCGGGCAGCCGGCGACCCCGGGTTCGACGAGCGGGCCCAGCGTGAGCCGGCCGCGCACGCCGTGGACCGGCAGGAACGGCGCGCCGGCGACCGGCGAGTCCGGGAGTTCGGCGTCCCAGCGGAGGTCGACGAGGACGCCGAGCCGATCGGCGGGCAGCTCCGCCGCTTCACCGGTCACCACTGCCCGCGGACCGGCGTACCGGCTCAGCAGCCGGAGCACCCCGGCGTCCGGCGCGGTCACCACCGCCGTCACAGCGCGACTCCGGCCAGGTGCCCGGAAACCAGCGCCGGCAGGACAACCGGACGCGGGGACAGCCCGAGCGCCGAGCAGATCCGGTCCGGATCGGCCGCAGCGCGCCCGGCCGCGGGAACCGGCGCGGTCTCCTCGTCGCCGAGTTGCGTGGCACCGAGAACCGAGAGCAGGGCCCGTTCCTCCGCGTGCTCGGCGTCCAGTCCGGCGAGCGGCCGGTGCCCGCCGACGGTCGCGCGCCACAGCCCGGACGGATGCGACTCGACCGTCACCGCCGGCACCTCCCCGGCAAGGCTGGCCAGCCGGGCCCGAGCATGGCGTTCCGGAGCGGGCTCGGCCGGAGCCCAGCCTTCGGCCAGGTGGGTTTCGGCGTGGCGCACCAGCGCCCGGCCCAGCGCTTCGGCCGGGTCGAGGCCGACCTCGACCGGCGTGCCGGGGGCGATGCCTTGGCCGGACACGGTTTCGCGCACCGCCAGCAGCACGGCTTCGTGCCGGGCCGCGGCCATGGTCTCGGCGACGATCAGCGGTCCGTCGCCCGGCGCGGCCGGTTCGGTCCGGCCGAGCGGGTTGGCCTGCAGCCGGACGACGGCGAGCGGCAGCTGCCGGTACTGCTTGGGGGAGCAGCTCACCAGGGGCCCGAAGCACCGGGCCCCGAACACCACGTCCGGGAACTTCCCTTGGCGCGCTTCGGGTTCCGGGTCGTCGCGGTGGACGTCGGCGGCCGGGCAGCCCGGGTCCGGGTCGATCGCGGTCCGCCAGATGCTCAGCCGGGTCAGGTCGACCACCACACCCTCGGCCAGCCGGTCGGCCCGGCCGGTGGCGACGTGCTGGAACAGCTCCTGGCCGAGGACCGCGCCGGCCACCGAGACCTGGGTGTGCCCGAGCCCTTCGGACGGCGGCAGCGCCACCACGGCGTGCACCAGCCGGCGCCAGGCGCAGCGTACGCAGGCGGTGCCGGAGCCGGGCCGCTGTCCCTTGAGCAGCATGGCCTGGCCGCGGACCAGGCCGAGCCACGCGCCGGTCCCCGCGGCGGCCGCGCGATCAGCCAGCGCGAAGCCCAGGTCTTCCTCGCCGGTCGCGAAGACGCCGACCACCAAGCGATCCTCCGCGTCGGAGGTCGTGGTGAACCGGACCGGGGTGCCGTGCGCCGCGTACTCTTCGGCCAGCTCAGCCAAGTCCTCGTCGGGCTCGCAGCCGAGCAGCGCGATGTCGGCGAACCCGGTCTCGGCCAGCGTGGCGGCGAGCAGGTTCGCGCGGCGCGCGGTCCCGGCGACGGCCACGGGAGTGCGCCGGACCCGCGCCAGCGCGGCCTGCGCGTCCGGGGTGAAGTGCCGCAGGAACTCCATCTGCTGCGGGAAGGCCCCGGCCAGCACCGGATCCTCGGAGTCCGGCTCCCGCCGCAGCACCTGGCGCGATTCCAGCGCGCCGATCAGCTTGCGCACGTAGCCGACCTGCTCCGGGCGCAGCGACGCGTAGAGCCGGTCCGGCTCCACGCCCTGGTCCAGCAGCGGGGCGAGCTGCTGCACCCAGGCGGCCGCGTTGGCGCCGCGCAGGGTGAAGGAGCCCGCCGTGGTGCGGATCCACACGCCGTCGCGAACCGGCATGTAGTAGGTGTCGGCGCGAAGCCGCAGCAGTGTCTCGGTCATGCCCTGTCCCCTGTCACACCGGCGGCCGGGTTCAACCCGCTTTCCAGGTAGAGCGCCCGGCGGTAGCGCCCGATCCCGATCACCAGCAGGGCGGTGAGCCCGCGCTCGGCCAGGCCGAGCGGCCCGTCGAGGTCCTTGCTGACGAACCCGAGCACCGGGTGCGCCGAGCAGCCGTCCCGGGCCACGGCGACCGCCAGCCGTTGCGCGAGCACCCCGGCGAGCAGGTGCTGCCCCCGGTAGCCGACCGGCCCGTTCGGCCCGTGCTGCGGATCGGCCGTGCCGACCAGCACCGCGATCAGGGGTGCCTGGCCGAAGTTCATGTACGAGCCGAACAGGCTTTCCTGCACCAGCCCGCCGAACGCGCCGGTGGCCAGCTCGGCCAGGCGGCCGCCGGGCAGCGGGAAGTAGGCGCCTGGCGCGAGGCCGGTCACGGAGCCGGCCAGCAGCAGGCAGCGCGGGTGGGCGAGGCCGTCCCCCGCGCCCGGGACGTCGCAGTCCAGCGGAGCGGCCACCTGCGCCATCCACCGGGCGACTTCGCGCGCGGCCACGGGTTCGCTGCGGAACTGCTCGCCGAGCGCGGTGCGCGAGAGCGCGTCGCCGACCGTGGCCGGCTCGTCGGCGACCTCGGGCAGCGCCGTGTCGCCGATCGCCAGGTCGCCGACGGGGATCGGCGGCAGGTCCAGCGGCGCGCCCGGCCGGGCGGCGAGCAGGCAGGCGGCGTGCATGCGGCGGGCGCCCGCGGCGGGATCGACCCGGCCGCGGCCACGCCAGGCCCGCGTTCCGACGCGGGCCGCGGTCCGGTCGATGGCTTCGTCGGCGCCCGGGCCGATGTCGAGCACGACCGGTGCCGCCTCGTCACCGCCGTCGAGTCCGAGCTGGGCCAGCAACTCCGGTTCGTCGACGGCGAACGAGACCCGGCAGCGCAGGCCCCACTGCCGGGCGGCCACGGCGAACTGGCCGACGACCGCGCCGGTGTCCATCGCGGCCAGCCGGTAGGAGAAGTCGCCGTACTTGAAGTGGTTCTTCCACAGCGGCACGGTCAGCGTCAGGCGCAGGCCGCCGTCGGCGCGCCCGGCCCCCGAGGGCGGCGGGCCCTCGGCTAGCCGGACCAGCGCGTGCCGGGTCGCGTCGTAGTGGTAGACGCCGGCGGGAACTTCGGCGTCGCCGGCGGAGACGCCCAGGTAGCACTCGGCCGGGAAAGTCACGCCGCCGGACGGGACCGTGCGCCGCAGCTGGTAATGCGGGTCGCGGTGCACCGGCGTGGGTTCCTCGGGACTGCTCTTCGCGATGCCCTCCGGATACCAGCGCACCCCGGTCAGCCCGTACCCCGCGTGCAGCAGGGCGCCGAGCCACTCCGCCGTCCCGCGGCCGAAAACGCGCGCGGCGGCGGCCCCGTCGCCCCGGATCAGCTTGCGCGGCACCGGGGGCAGGTCGATCCGCGGCAGCTCGTCGTACCAGCGGAACGGGCTCGGCACGTTCTGCCAGTCGATCTGCCAGTTCGCCGGGTAGATCTCCGCGAAGGTGCCCCGCAGCCGGCGGACGAAGCCGTCGACGCCCGCAGCGTCCAGCGGTGCCGTACCGGACGCCGTCGCGGCGGCGAAGGGCGTGGTCGTCATCCGGCGACCTCGGCCTCGGGCCGCACGGAGCGGATCAGCTCGGCCGCGTCGAGGTCGTACTCCTCCTCGAAGGACCGCGCCACCAGGTAGAACAGCGAGTACCGGTCGGCCAGCTGGAAGCCCAGCCGGAACAGGTGCCAGTTCACGTACGCCTGGGCCAGCCGCGAGGCCAGGAAGCGCCGGTCCTCGCGGATCATGCCCTGGTAGTACTGGTTGTCGGCGATGGCCCGGTGGATGCCGGCCACGGGCGGCTCGGGCAGGTCGGCCAGCCAGGGCACCTTCGGCCGCCGGTACAGCCCGTCCGGTGACGCGGTGAGCTTGGCCAGCTCGTTGGTTTTCGGGGTGGCGTAGAGGAAAAACCGGCCCTCGTCGAAGCCCTGCTGGATGGCGGGCAGGTAACCGCGCAGCGTGCTCACCCACCGGGCGGCCAGCGGCGGCAGGTCGGCCAGCTCGCCGTCCGGGTCGTGCATGCCGTCGACCAGGGAGCGCAGCCTCGGCCGCAGCTTGTCCCGGTTGGCCTCGTAGCGCTTCGCGTGCCGGGCCCGGGTGGCCTCCGGGTCGCGGATCAGCAGCAGGTAGCCCTCGAAGGTGGCCAGGTAGGAGAGGTACCCGGCCTTGAAGCCGTGTTTGCCGACGCTGGGCGGCAGCCGGCTGGCCAGCAGCGCGCCGCTGCACACCAGGAGGTCGAAGGTCATGGCCATGCGCAGCGCGCGGTCCCCGCGGGTCAGCCGGAGCGCCTCGAGCGCGAGCGGGGTGGTCTCGGCCCAGAACGACTCCGCCAGGCCGACCCCGGCCGGGCCGCCGAGCCAGTCGTGCTCCCGGTTGTAGGGCCGGTGGTCGAACAGGTCCTCCCGGGCCGCCGCGCCGACGCTCTCGCTGATCCGGGCGGACAGCCGCCGGGACACCGAGGGGCTGTCGGAGTCGATGCGCAGCCGCAGGTACGGGCGGCCCTCGAAGCTTTCCCGGAGGTAGAACCAGCTCCGGGTCTCGCCGACCTCGACCGAGTGGTCCAGGGTCGGGGCCGCGACGTCGAGCAGGATGTCCTCCTGCACCGACCACGGCACGTTCACGGTCAGGTCTCCACGGTTGTCGGTGGGCATGCTCGTCATTCCTTCCCCGCCGCGTCCGCCAGCGCATGGGGACGGGACATCTGCTCGGTGACCGCGCGGTGGGCGAGGTAGGCGATGAAGCACTCGCCCTGCGGCCGGACGTTCATCCGGTTGTTGGTGGTGTGCAGGTACTGGCAGAGCAGCGCCGCGATGGCGACGAACGGCGGCGCGGCACGGTCCACATCGGACGGCCAGACGCTCCCGTCCTCGACCGGCGGCCGCAATCGGGCGACCGCGGTGTCCAGGGTGCGTTCCCAGTGCCCGCCGAGGCCCTTGCCGATCGGGCGCCCCTCGGCGAGGTCGGCCACCAGCGACCGGTACCGCTCCCGCTGGTGCTCGTACTGCCCGGCCCACGCGGCGAGCATCGCGTCCGCGTCCGGCAGGTAGCCCTGCCAGCGTTCCTGGTAGGAGCGCAGGAAAACGGCGCGCCCGGCGTCGTCGAGGCCGAGTGAGCGGCTGGCGATCAGCAGCAGCTGCAGCGCGATGCCCAGCCGGGCGTTGTCGCTGCCGACCTGCCGGAGCACCTGCCCGGCGAGCAGGCTGCTCACGTCGAACACGTCCTCGGCGACCGCCAGGCCCGCGGGGCCGCCGTACTTGGCCAGCTCGGGCACGTAGTCGATCCAGCGCAGGGTGTTGGCCGGTTCCGCGGCGCGCAGCTCGGGGTCGGCGTCGAAGCCGTGTTCAAGCAGGCTGAGCTTCTGCAGCGACGCCCGCAGCCGCTCGGGGTCGGCGTCGGCCGGGCCCGGGTGCTCGGCGAGGTGGCCGGTGATCCGCTCCGCCACCCGGGCGCGCACGGCTTCGGCTTGCCCGGCTTCGACCTGGAGCCGGACCCGGACGTGCGGTCCGCGTTCCCAGTGCCGCAGGAAGAACCGCCGCCGGAGCAGGCCGTCCGCGAACAGCTCGTCGAACAGCGGCAGCACCGCGCCGGTGATCAGCTCGTCGCTGTTGCCGTGGTAGAAGATGTGGGCCGACAGCCAGGTCGGCTCGGTACCGGTCATCGAACCCGTCCTGACGTCTCGATGGTGAACTCGCGGGTGGACAGCGGATCGACCGCCCCGGCGCCGTCGCCGCCGGGCGCGGGCAGGCACTCCTGCACGGTCAGCTCGCCGGGGGCCCGGCGCAGCGCCCGTTGCCAGGTGCGGACGCTGGTCACGCTGGTGAAGTCGAGGAACGCCGGCTTGCGCTCGGCCGCGCTGGGGAAGCTCACCAGGGTCCGGGTCAGCCGGGCCCGTTCCTCGTCGGAGACCGCGACCAGGGGGTCGGGCACGGTGAAGCCGCGCCAGAACACCTGGTCCGGCAGCCCGAGCGCGCGCTGCCAGGCCCGCACCTCGCGGTAGCCCGCCGCACCGTCCGAAGTGGCCGGATCGGGCAGCGCGGCCGGCGGGATCTTCCAGGTCCGGCGGGCCAGCACGACGTCGTCCAGGCGCAGCCGCGGATAGCGCCGGACCTCGGTGCCCTGGCCGGCGCGCTGGTCGACGCGGTCCCACCAGGCGAGGTTGCCCAGGCTGCCGATGCCGAAGAAGTTCAGGAACCGGTACAGCTGGGGCGCGAGGTCGTTCAGCAGGAAGTTCAGCGTCACCAGCCGCAGCGGCGGTCCCTGTTTTCCGTGGCGCAGCACCAGCTTCCCGGTCGACGGCTCGACCTCGGCCCAGCAGTCCTCGAGCGAGATGCCGGGGCCGCCCCAGTCCTTCGGGGTGCCGCACGGGTAGCGCAGGTGGGTGCCCAGCAGCGGGGGATGGACGTTGGCGTTGATGCCGAGCACCGCGGACAGGTCGGTGAGCGGGGCGGCCGGATCGTCGTCGAGGGCGATGTCGGCGCGGACCGCTTCGGTGAACCCGGTGGCGGGTCGCGGCGCGAGCGCGTAGGCCGTGGCGAACCGTGAGATCGCCCGGCCGTAGCCGGTGGCCCCGCCGTTGACGACCAGCAGCTCGTCCGGCCCGGCCCCCTGGCGCTGGACCTGCCAATGCACCCGCGGCCAGCGCGAGACCCAGCTGGGCGTGCGCTCGGTGATCGCGGCCAGCCGGTCGCCGTCGAGCCGGGCTTCCGGCTGTCCTGGGTCACTCTCGGGCTGGTGCAGGATCTCGTCCTGGAGCCGTCGCAGCTCGCTCGGGACCGGCGCGGTGACGTCCACCAGGCGTGCGGTGAGCAGGGCCCGCAGCTTGGGGGTCGACATGGCCGAGTACAGGGTGAGCAGCCGGTGCGGCCCCGGCCCGAAGGTCTCGACCACGACCTGCGCGACGATCGCCCGCACGTGGGCGTCGTCGTCGAAGAGCGGGATCAGGCGGTGCATTGTGGACAGTGCGCGCAGGTGCCGCTGCCAGTGGGCGGCCGATTCCTGCTGCGCGGTGGTGATGACGGAGTCCTCGTAGACGAGAGTCCGCGCGGTGTCCAGTGGCGGGGGCGGGACCGCGCAGAATCCGGCCAGTTCGGCGACGGCGGTGCGGGCGCGGTCGAGCAGTTCGGTACGCCGATCGGTGTCCGCGGCGCCGAAGGTGGCTTCCACTTCGCCCAGGACGTCGACGCAGGCTCGCAGCCGCTGGTCGGCGTCGGCGTCGCGCAGGATTTCGGTGATCCGGGTGAGGGGGTCGGGTTCCTGCTCGCCGAGATCGAGGTCCCTGGCCAGCACGCCCTGGTCGATCAGATCCGCGAGTGCACTGTCCGCTTCGGACAGCTCGGCGCAGCGCTTTCGTAGTTCCTGCACCGTGATCGGCTCATCGGCGGGAAGCTCGAGGACAATGCCGAGCACCGGCGACGGCTGGATCCGCACGATCCGCTCGGCCCCCGCGGCGGTGTGCGTGCCGTCCCGCCCCCGGACGATGAACACGACGCCCTTCGCCGAGGCCGCCGCGTACGGCGCGCGACGCAGGACGACGGTGCCGTCGAACCCGGGCTGCCCGGCCAGGTGGTCGGCCAGCGTGCGCTCCACCCAGTTCACGAGCTGCCGCGGCAGGCGGCAAACCGATTGCCGGGCATCGGGTTCGGTGCTTCTGGTGCCGGGTTCGCCGCTGATCGACAGCGGCCTCGTGTAGACCAGCTGCCCGAACGGTGACGGCTTCAACGCCCCGCGGCTGACCAGGTTCACCAGCGTCGCTTCGGTGGTGCGGGCGCGTTTGCCGCGCGCCTCGCCCCGGTCGACGTCCGCGGCGAACCGGTCGAGGTTGTGCAGCATGCCGTCGGAGGTGAGCTGGGCGGTGGTGCGCAGCTCCCCGCGGCGGGCGACCTCGGACAGCACCCGCTGCTCGGTGGTCCAGGCCTGGTCGTACTCGGCCACGAGGCGCTCGGCGAGGTCGGTCCGGGTGGCGGCGAGCGTGCCGAGCCCGGCGAGCCCGGGCACCTGCGCCGCCTCGGGCAGCGTGGTGACCGGCCGCAGCTGAGCCTCGGTCAGCTCGCCCGCCTGGTGCAGGATCCGCCGCAGGGCCAGCACTTTGCTGCGGCGCGCGCGGTCGGCCACCAGCGGCACCACGGCGGTCAGCGCCTCGGCGACGGCGGGCGCGCACGCGGCCCAGTCCTGGTCGGCCCGGCTCAGCTCGTCCGCGAGCCCGGCGACCTTCGCCGAGCTGAGCTCGCCCAGCACCGACGCCGGGATGCCGCAGACACGGACCACACCGTGCGGGCTGAGGCGGACTTGCGGTTCCGGCCGGGGGTTCACGCGGCACCTCCGTGCGTCGCGGGAACGGGTTCGTCGCGTTCGGCCGGCCGGGACGCCTCGCGCGCCGCGGCGGTCCGCGCGGCGACCCGGCGGCGTTCGTGGAATGTGGTGCGCTGCTTGGTGATCCGGTCCCCGAACTCCTCGACCGAGGCGACGAAGGTGCGCGGGCTGTCCGGCGGAACCAGGTGTCCCGCCCCGGCGACCACGGCGACGTCCGCGCCGGCTTCGGCGGCGGCCTGGACCGCGAGGCGTTCGTTTTCCAGCAGGGCGCCGTTGATCAGCAGTACCGGCAGGCCGAGGCTGGTGATGTCGGCGGCCTGGGGCAGCCGCAGGCAGCCGTCGTCCAGTTCGGCGGTGGTCGTGGTGAGCAGGTGTTCCCAGGCGGGGCCGTGGGTCTCGGCGAAGTGGTCGCGCGTCCGCTGCTGGTCGGCGGCCATGCCGATGAACGCGGCGAGCCAGCGGCCGAGCGTGCTCGGCCGCACGATCAGCGAATAACCCGACAACACGACACCGTGCACCGCTTCGGCGCCTTCGGCCGCGGCCGCGTGCAGCGCCACGGCCGCGCCGAGGTAGGACAGCCCCACCACCAGCGGTGGCTCGGGCTGCTCCCGGATCGCCGCGCGGACCCGGTCGATGGCGACCGGCGCCGGATGCTCCGGCAGCTCCCGGTCCGTCCCGTGGCCGGGCAGGCCGACGGTGACGACCGGGTGGGTCCACAGGCTTTCGCACGGTCCGTAGTGCGCGGCCGCGGTGCCCATCAGGCCGTGCACGAGAATCACTGGTCGCACCTGCCGGAGTCCTTTCTGTGCCGCTCACACCGGTTCGCCCGGGAACCCCGGGCGGCCGAGGGCCGCTCCCGCCCCGTGCCGGCGACGGGAGCGGTCCTCGGTGGTGTGCGCTACCTAGCTCAGGAGCTGCAGCTGCAGGTGCAGATGCAGGTCGTGCACGACGACGAGCTGGCCATCGTCTCGGTCAGGTCGTGCGAGTCGAGCAGCGTCTCGTCCAGGTAGTCGCTGATCTCCAGCGTGTCGGTGTCGAGGCCGGTGAGGCCCGCAACGCCCACGTTCGCCTGAATTGAGGTCGGTGCGCTCATGTAATCACCCTTCCATTACCAGGATAAGCAGACGGCAGACCGCCGCTGCATTATGTGGATGCCCCCAGCATCTCGGCCGCGCACTCGATAATGATCCGCGTACGTACTCGCCCGCCAAGCGGGGGCTGATTCACGGAACCATACCGATACAGATCTGTCTACTGCCGATCCGGTGGCGCCATGGGAATTCGAATCGGTACGACCAACAGTGGCTGTAGTCGGTTGACCCTTGACACCCCGTAGGGGTCGGGGTTGAATGAGGCCACTGGGTCGGACGTACTGGCAGGGACGCCGCTTCACCGCGGCGATCGTCCGGAGCAGGCTGAACTGGGGACCCGTTTTCTTTCTTGACCACCATGTTTCGTGCTAGCCATGTTTTCTGATAGCAGAGCGTAATGGGGACGCTCTGGGAATCGAGCTTTCAGCGGTACCGCCACGGTGCCGGCGTCCTTCGGCGCCGGCCGGTCCGACGTGTGCGTGCACGCTGCTGTCCGAGGACTACGCAGTCTTGGGGGACGAGATCCCGTGCTTTTTCCTGGTCTTTTTCGCCGGTTTTCGGTGGTGGCGGCGCGAGCCGTCACAGTGCTGGCGGTGCTGTCCGGCTGCCTGGCCGTGGTCTCGGCCGGCTCCCCGGCCGGTGGCTCCCCGGCCGTCCCGGGCGCTGCCTGCAGCCGGGCCCGGTTTCCGGTGACGCTGGTCGGCGACGCATCGGCGCAGGTCAGCGGCCTGCTCTGCCGGCCCGCGGGCGATCGGGGCCGGCCGTTGCAGGTGCTGCTGTCCGGCGCCACCTACGACAGCCGGTACTGGCTGCTGCCTTCCGCGCCCGGCAAGCCTTCCTACGTCGGCTGGATGCTCGCGCACGGGCAGCCGGTGCTGGCGGTCGACCGCCCGGGCACCGGCGCGAGCGGCCGGCCCGCGGCGGACCTGCTGACCATGACGAGTGAGGCGGACGCGGTGCACCAGGTCGTCGGCCAGTTGCGGTCGGGTGCGGTTCCCGGTGGGCGGTTCGGCCGGATAGTGCTGGTCGGGCACTCCGTGGGCACCAGTGTCGCGCTGGTCGAGGCGGCGGCCCACCACGACGTCGACGGCGTCGTGGCCAGCGGTTTCCTGCATTCTTACGGCCCCAGGCTGGGCACGCTGTTCGGCGACATGCACCCGGCCGCCGACGATCCGCGGTTCGCCGGTGCGACCGAACCGCCCGGCTACCTGACCACGGTGCCCGGAGTGCGGGCGGGGTATTTCTACGACGCCGCCGATTCGTCACCGCTCGTGATCGGCGTGGACGAGGCGACGAAGTCCACGGTGACCACGGGTGAGGAGAGCACTATACCCGCGGCCGCGGACCCGGCGGTTTCGAAAGCGGTTTCGGTGCCGGTTCTGGCCGCGGTCGGGGAAAACGACCAGCTTTTCTGCGGCGGTCCGCTCTCGTTCCCGTGCACCGATTCCGGCGCCATTATCCGGAATGAACAATCCTTTTATTCACCCGCCGCCCAGCTTGAGGGATATGTATTGCCCGGCGCTGGGCACGTGCTCAATCTGCACGACAACTCGACGCAGTGGTTCACTGCGGCGAACGGGTGGCTGAACCGGCATTTCCCGGCATAGCCGACGGACAACACCCCAAATCGCCCTCGTAGGGAGTGATCGCATGCGATTCCGAGACTGCGCCGTGCCCGAGGGGACCGGGCTCGCGACTTTCCGGGACGGGTCCCCTTACCTGAACTCCTCGGCCGTCGAGGTCGACCTGCCCGCGGGCGTGGCCGTGACCGCGCCGGACCTGGCGCGGGCCGCGCTGGCCCGGCCCAACCTGGTGCCGGAGCGGCTCCAGCCGGTCGCCGACGCGCTGACCCGCGTGCAGGGCGTGCTGTTCAAGCCGTTCGGCCTGGAGCCGAACACCAGCCACCGCAAGCGCGCCATGCCCGAGCTGGCCACCGGCAACCGCTTCGGCCCGTGGCAGGTCTACAGCGTCGAGGACGGCGAAGTCGTGATGGGCGACACCGACCCGCTGTGGGACTACCGGGTTTCGTTCCTGGTGACCGGGTCCATCGCGCGCCTCGGCGTCGTGCTGCGCGCGCGCAACAAGCCGGGCGAGATCTACTACCGGATGATGCGCCGGATGCAGCAGCGGATGCTGCGCGACGCCCTGGAGCGCGGCCTGCAGACCGTGGCGGCCGAGGCGCCGGAGGCACCCATCGCCGACGAGGCGCGGTGACCGCCGGGGTCGGCGCCACCGCCGAGTGGATCGCGCACGCGCGGGCCGCCGAAACGGTCCGCGCGGGCGGGCTGTTCACCGACCGGCTCGCGGTCGCCTTCACCGAGCGCAGCAACGCGCCGCTGCTCGAACTGTTCCGCTCCGCGCCGACCCCGCGGTTCGACGTGCTCGCGGTGCGCACGAGGTTCTTCGACGACTACCTGGCCACCGCGACCGGGCCGGGCGGGTCGCGGCAGGTGGTCCTGCTGGCCGCCGGGCTGGACAGCCGGGCGTTCCGGCTGGACTGGCCCCCCGGCACGCGGGTGTTCGAGCTGGACCTGCCGGAATTGCTGGAGGCAAAGGAAGAGCTCCTGCGGGACGAGGGCTTCGGAGAGCCGTCCTGCGTGCGCCGGGTGGTCCCGGCGGATCTGCGGGACGACTGGGCCGCCGCGTTGCGCGAAGCCGGTTTCGATCCCGGCACGCCGACGGTCTGGCTCGTCGAGGGCTTGCTGTACTACCTGACCGAGGCCGAGGCCGACGCAGTGGTGCGGGAGCTGAGCGGGCTGTCCGCGCCGGGCAGCCGGCTCGGGCTCGAGCAGGTGAACACGGACACCTACCGGGCGCCGTGGATGCGGGACTGGCTGGCGACGATGCGCGCCGAGGGGCGGCCGTGGCAGTCCGGCGTCGCCGAGCCGGAGCAGTGGCTGGCCGGGCACGGCTGGCGGGCCGCCGTCGTGGAACCGTCCGATGTGGACAGCTCGGTCGGCAGGCGCGTGCCCCGCACCCCGGCCCGGAGCGTGCCGGGAGTGGCCCGCACGTGGCTGGTCACCGCCGAACTCGGTGCACAGCAGTGAAAGCGAGGCAGCGCGGATGAAGATCAACACCGGGGTGCGGAGCGGCCGGTTCGCGGCGCTCGCCGAGGAGCTGGCGGACCGGTTCCGCGAGCGGGCGGCGGGCTTCGACGAGAGCGGCGAGTTCCCGCACCGCAACATCGACGAGCTGCGGGAGAGCGGCTACCTCGGGCTGACGGTGCCCGAAGAGCTGGGCGGCCTCGGCGGCGACCTGACGGACATGGTCGTCGCGCAGGACCGGCTCGCGGCCGGCTGCGGCTCCACCGCGCTCGTGGTCAACATGCACCTGTCGATGACCGGGCAGCTGGCCCGGGCCTGGCGCGGCACCGGCAGCGAGCCGGCGGCCGAGATGCTGCGCGGCGCCGCCCGCGGAACCGTCTTCCTCGCCGGGGCGACCGCGGAGCCGGGCCACGCGCTGGTGCGCTCCACCGGTGCCAAGGCGGTGCGCGTCGACGGCGGTTACCTGGTGACCGGCTCCAAGACTTTCGGCACGGGCACCGCGGCCGCCACCCACCTGACCTCCATGGCGGTGTGCGAGGACGATCCGGCCGGGCCGACGGTCCTCGTCTTCCGGGTTCCCGCCGACGCACCCGGCCTGAAGGTCAAGACCGGTACCTGGCGCAGCTCCGGGATGCGCGCGACGTGTAGCGACAACGTCGAGCTGCACGACGTGGAGGTGCCCGATTCCGCGGTCGCGCTGAGCTTCCCGGAAGGTCACCTGGACGGCACCCTGCTGCAGACGCTGTGGGGCTGGGCGATGCCGTCGTTCGGCGCGGTCTACCTCGGCATCGCGGTCGGCGCGCTCGAGCAGTGCGTCCGCGACCTGCGCAAACGCGGCTGGGAGCACCGCGCGTTCGCCCAGACCACGATCGCGGAGTGCGAGCTGCTCGTCGAGAGCGCCCGCGCGCTGATCTCGCGGACCGCCGAGGAGGTCATGGGCAACAGCCTGTGGACGGAGCTGGGCGTCCAGGAGGGCATGTCCCGCGTGCTGATGGCCAAGCTGGCCGGCACGAACAACGCGGTGGCCGTCGTCGACCGGGTGGTGCAGCTGGCCGGTTCCCCGGCGCTGAAGCCCGGTTCGGTCTACGACCGCGCGCTGCGCGACGTCCGGGCGGGCACCGTGCACCCGTACAGCAATGCCGACGCCTGCGAGCTGATCGCCTCGACCGAGCTCGGTCTGCCGGTCGCGCCGGTCAACCCGCCGCGCTCGGCCGAGCTGGCCACCCGGGCGGGCACCGTGGCCGGCGCGGCGCGCTGAGCCCGGCGAAAACATGGGTTTCGAACCAGGAAGCAGGGAGACCATGGACCGAGCGACCGCCGAGCGTCTGGTCGGCGACTTCGTGAGTGCCTACAACACCGGGAATCCGGAGCTGCTCGACCGCTGCCTCGCCGCGGGCTACCGGCACCCCAATCCCGCGGTGCCGGACCGGACCGCGTTCAAGGCGGTGGTCGGCCGGTGGTGCTCGGCCGTGGCAGACCTCGAGCTCGCGGTGCGGGACCTGGTCGTCGAGGGCGACAAGATCGTGGCGCGGATGACCTTCAGCGGCCGGCAGGTGGGGGAGATGCTCGGCATCGCGCCCACCGGCCGCGCGTTCTCGGTCGGCCTGATCGACATCTTCCTGGTGGAGGACGGCCTGCTCGCGCAGCACTGGGACGAGATGGACCTGCTCGGTCTGCACCGCCAGCTGGGGGCGCTGCCCGAGCCCGTCGCGGCGCCGGCCGGGAGCTGACGCGGTGACACCCTCGCCCCGCCTCGACCGCAACGAACTCCCGTTCCCGCCCGACGCGGTGCTTCTCGGGCCGTGGGAAGAGCTCCTCCGGCAGGTGAACCGGTACCCCTCCGGGGCTTGGCAGGCCCGGCTCACCGAGCTGGTCGCCGAGCGCAACGGCTGCCGGCCCGTCGACGTCGTCCTCGGCGCGGGCAGCTCCCGCGTGCTGGACCTGATCTGGCGCGCGGCGGTGGCGCCGGGTGCGAAGGTCGCGTACGCCGTGCCAGGATTCGAGATGTACCCGATCTACACCCGCCAGCAGCGCGGGGTGCCGGTCGAGGTTCCGCTGACCGCCGAACTGGGCACGGACTTGGCCCGGCTGGCCGAGATCGCCGTCGCCGAGCGGCCGGCCCTGCTCGCGGTGATCAACCCGCACAGCCCCAGCGGGCGCCCGGTCGGACCGGACGAGCTCGCGGAGTTCGTCGCCCGGGTGCCGGAAGAGGTCGTCGTCGTGATCGACGAGGCGTACCAGGAGTTCGACGAGAACGCCGAGCCCCGATCGTCGGCCGAATTGGCGACGTCGCGGCCGAACGTGGTGGTCACCCGGACGTTCTCCAAGGCCCACGGCCTGGCCGGGCTGCGGATCGGCTACGCGATCGCCGGGCCGCGGCTGGTCGCCGAGCTCAACGCCTGCTCGATGCCGTTCACCGTGTCCGACCTGGCCTGCGCGGCGGCGATCGAGACATTGCGCGACACCGGGCAGCACGAGGCGCGGATGACCGAGCTGCGGGCCGAACGGGCCTGGCTGACCGCCGGGCTGCGGTCCCGCGGCCTGGCTGTGGTGGACAGTGCCGCGAACTTCGTGCTGATCCCCGGTGAGCCCGGCTTCGCGGAGCACCTGCGCGAAGGTGGTGTCACGGTGAGCACTTCCGCGGTCGGCACGCGGATCACCGTGGGCACCCGAGCCGACAGCGTCAGGGTGCTGGAGGCGGCCCGGGAATACCGCCGTCCGAGCCATCCGGCCCGCACCGGCTGACTCCTTACGCCAGGCGCGCCGCGGAATCCTGGTGGGCGCCGCCCGGGATGGCGGCCAGCAGGTCGCGGGTGTAGTCCTCCCGGGGGGTGCCCAGCACCTCGTCGGCGGGGCCGAGTTCGAGCAGGCGGCCGGCCCGCAGGACGCCGACGTGATCGGCCATCTCGCGGACCACCGCGAGGTCGTGGGTGATGAACAGGTACGTCAGGCCCAGTTCGTCCTGCAGGTCCACCAGCAGCCGGAGGATCTGCGCCTGCACCGACACGTCGAGTGCCGACACCGGTTCGTCCAGCACCACCAGGTCCGGGTTGAGCGCCAGGGCCCGGGCGATCGCCGCGCGCTGGCGCTGGCCGCCGGAGAGCTCGGCGGGACGGCGGCGCAGTGCGGAGGCGGGCAGCGCGACCTGGTCCAGCAGCTGCGCGACCCGGGCCCGCCGCTCGGCGCGGGAGCCGATGCCGAAGGCGCGCAACGGTTCCCCGACCACCTCCTCGAGGTCGAAGCGCGGGTTCAGTGACGCGTACGGGTTCTGGTAGACGAGCTGGAACCGCCGTCGCAGCCGTCTCAGCTCCGCGGCGGGCAGCCGGGTCACGTCCTGGCCGTCGAAGGTGACGGTGCCGGCGCTCGGCGTCTCCAGTCCCACCGCCATCCGAGCGGTGGTGGTCTTGCCGGAGCCCGATTCGCCGACCAACGCGAGCGTGCGGCCGCGCGTGAGCCGAAAGGACACCCCGTCGACAGCGCGCACCGAACGCGGCGCGGAACCGTTGCGGGGCAAGGCGAAAGTCTTCACCAGGCCGTCGACGGACAGCAGCACGTCCGGGCCTTCGTCACGGCGCGGGCGCAGCGGCTCGCGCGTCAGGCTGGGCGCCGCGGCCAGCAGCCGCCGGGTGTACGGCTCGGCGGGCGAGGCCAGGATCTCCCGCGCCGGGCCCTGCTCGACGAGGCCGCCCTGCGACATCACCGCGATCCGCGCGGCCCGGTCGGCCGCCACGCCGAGGTCGTGGGTGATCAGCAGCACGGCGGTGCCGGACTCGGCGGCGAGCGCCTCGAGGTGATCGAGGATCTCCCGCTGCACGGTCACGTCCAGCGCGCTGGTGGGCTCGTCCGCGATGATCAGCTTCGGGTCCCCGGCCAGCGCGATCGCGATCAGCACCCGTTGCCGCAGCCCGCCGGACAGCTCGTGCGGGTACTGTCTCGCGCGCACCTCGGCCCGGTCGATCCCGGCGCGGCGCAACAGCTCGACGGCCCGGGCCCCGGCGGCCCGGCGCGGGGCGAGCCGGTGGATCAGCAGCACCTCGGCGACCTGGTCGCCGATCCGGCGGACCGGGTCGAGCGACACCGTCGGATCCTGCGGCACCAGCGCGATCTCCGTGCCCCGGACCGCCTGCCAGTCCTTTTCGGACAATCGGGTCAGGTCGCGCCCGGCGAAGGTGATCCCGCCGGCGGTGACCCGGCCGCCGGCCGGGAGCAGGCCGATCACCGCGTGCGCGGTGGTGCTCTTGCCGGAGCCGGATTCGCCGACCACAGCGACGATCTCGCCGGCGTCGACACTCAGGCTGACGCCGTGCACGGCGGGCACCACACCGGACCGGGTGTGGTAGGCCACCCCCAGGTCCGTGATCTCCAGCAGGCTCATCGTCCGCTCCGTTCGCCGTCGAAGGCCCGGGAAAGCCGGTTGGCGGCCAGCACCACCGCGGCGACGGTCAGCCCGGGGAAGGTGGTCATCCACCACGCGGTGGCCAGGAAGTTGCGCCCGCCCGCCACGAGCGCGCCCCACTCCGGGGTGGGCGGGGTCGCGCCGAAACCGAGGAAGCTCAGCGCCGAGACCTCCAGCACCGCGGTGCCGAACGTGATCGTGGCGAGCACCAGCACCGGGCCGAGCGCGTGGGGCAGCACGTGCCGGGTCAGCACCCCGGTCCAGCGCACTCCGCCGGCGCGGGCGGCCTCCACGAACACCCCGGTGCGGACCCGCAGCACCTCGGCCCGCATCAGCCGGGCGAACGCGGCCAGGTTGGCCACGCCCACGGCGATCGCCACGTTCGTGGTGCCGAACCCGAGCCCGGTCACCAGCGCGAGCGAAAGCAGGATCGCGGGCACGGCCTGCAGCACGTCGACCACCCGCATCACCAGCGCGTCGGCCCAGCCGCCGCGGAAGCCGGCCAGCAGGCCCAGCGCGGCGCCCGCGATCAACGCCACCAGGACCGCGAGCACGGTGGCGCGCAAGGAAAGCGACGCGCCGTGCACCACGCGCGCGAAGACGTCACGGCCGGTCTCGTCGGTGCCGAAGAGGTGCGCGGCCGACGGGCCTTGGAGCCGTTCGGCCGGGACGCCCGCGATCGGGTCGTAGGAGGTGAACAGCGCCGGGGCGAAGGCGGCCAGCAGTACCGCGGCGAGGACCAGCACCGAGAGCACCAGCCCCGGGCGGCGCACCAGGAGCCGGCCGTTCTGGCGGAGGGCGAGGTCAGCCATCAGCGCTCACCTTCTCGCGGACGACGGCCACCCGGGGGTCGAGCAGCGGGTACAGCAGGTCGACGACCAGGTTGAGCAGCACGAAGAACAGCGCGGACAGCACGATCACCGCCTGCACCACCGGGATGTCCTGCGCCGTGACGGCCGAAGCGGTGACCCGGCCGAGGCCGTCGCGGGAGAACACCGTCTCGGTCACCACGGACCCGGCGAGCAGGTTGCCCGCGACGACGCCGACCAGGGTCAGCGCGGGCAGCCCGGCGTTGCGCAGCGCGTGTCCGAAGTGGACACGACGGCGGCTGGCGCCCTTCGCGCGGGTGATCTCGATGTACGGCTCGGCGAGCTGCGTGCGGAGGCTCTTCGCGAGCACCTGGGCGATGATCGCGCCGGTCGGCAGGGCGAGCGTGATCGCGGGCAGCACCAGCGAGGCGAACCCGTTCGCCCCCAGCGCGGGGAACAGCCGCAGCCGAAAGGAGAACAGCTGGATCAGCAGCAGCCCCACCCAGAACGTCGGCAGCGAGGTGCCCAGCGGCGGCAGCGACAGCAGGAACCGGCGCACCGCGCGGACCCGGGTGTACGTCCCGAGAATCGCGGTCCCGCCGCCGAGCACCACGGCGAGCACCAGCGCGAGGCCGGTGACGGCGAGCGTCGGCGGCAGGGCGGTGAGCACCATGTGCGTGGCGTCGTCGCCGGTCGACACCGACGTGCCGAAGTCGCCGTGCAGCGCGTCGGCCAGGCGTTTCCCGTACTGCACCAGGACCGGTTCGTCGAGGCCGTACTGCGCGCGGGCCTCCGCGATCTGCTGCGGCGAAGCGGTGACCCCGCCGTCGGCGCCGCCGAGCTTGGTGAGCACGGCGTCGCCGGGCAGCAGGTAAAGGATCACGAACGAGAGCGTGAACGCCGCCCACAGCACGATCACCGCCTGCAGCAGCCGGCGGACGACCGGGTGCACCCTCATGCGGCCGACACCCACGCGTCGAACAGCTGAAGCCGCGACGAGGCCTCGAATCCGACGCCGTGCGCGTTCGGCCCGAGCGCGAGCACCTGCGTCAGCTCGAACACCGGGATCGCGTACGCCTGCTCGACGATCAGCCGCTGCGCCTGTTCGGCGGCGGGCTTGCGGGCGGCCGGGTCGACGGTCGAGGACTGCCGGTCGAGCACGGCGTCGAGCGGGTTGCCCGGGGCCAGCTTGCTGCGGTTGCCGGTCTTGGTGGAGAACTGCTGGCGCAGGATGTCCGGGTCGGCGCGGGTGACGTTGTACCAGAGGAAGTCGTAGTTCCCGGACTGCTGCAGCTGCGTGGTCTCGGCGTTGGTGTGCAGCTGGATCTGCAGGTCGAAGCCGATCTTGCGCAGCTGCTGCTGGATCAGCTCCAGCACGCTCTGGTTCTGGTTGAAGACCGCGGAGAAGATCACCGACGCGCTCAGGCGCTGCCCGTTCTTCACGCGGATGCCGTCGGCGCCCGGGATCCAGCCGTCGGCCTGCAGCAGCGCCTCGGCGCCGGCCGGGTCGTAGGCGAGCTCCTTGGACAGATCGGTGTAGAGCGGGGTGGCCGAGCCGAGGATGCTGGTGGCCGGCTTGTAGTTCTTCGTCAGCACGGTGTTGGTCACCTCGGGCCGGTCGATGCCCTTCGACACCGCCTGGCGGACCTTCACGTCGGCGAGCACCCCGCGCGTGACGTTGGCGTGCAGGTCGAACACGATGCCCGGGTTCGGCCGCACCGGCTCGGTGAAGCCGCCGCCCGCGGCGAACTGGGGCTCGTCGACGGGCTGGACGTCGGTGATCGCGTCGAGCTGGCCGGAGGCGAGGCTGCCGGTCCGCACCCCGGGTTCGGGCACGATCTTGTAGTCGACCTTGTCCAGGTACGCCTCGCCCTGGTGCGCCCAGAGCGGGGACCCCCAGTGGTAACCGGTGCGCTTGGCGAGCACGACTTCCTGGTTGGGCTTGAAGCTGGTGAAGACGAACGGGCCGGAGCCGAGCAGCCCTTCGCCCTGGCAACGCTGTTCCGCGGTCTTCCGGTACGCCGCGGGAGCCAGCACGCCGAGCGACATCGTGGAGGTGGCCTGGAGGAACTGCGCGCTGGGCGCGGTGAAGTCGATCCGCACGGTGGCCGGGTCGACCACCGTGGAGCTTCGGTAGGTGGCCAGGTAGCTCGCGCCGAGCAGGGCCTTCGCGCCGAGCGCCTTGATGCCGTCGAAGCTGGTCTTCACGGCGCTCGCGTCGACCGGGGTGCCGTCGGAGAACGTCGCGCCGGGCTTGAGGTGGAAGGTGAAGCTGGTGGAATCGGCGTTCACCGTCCACTTGTCGGCGAGCCACGGGGTGATCGCGCCGGTCTTCGGGTCCTGGTCGGTGAGCGAGTCCACGAGCTGGCGCCCGACGTTGAGCGCGGCGTTGGTGCTCACCTGCTGCGGGTCGAGGCAGTCCGGATTGGACGAAAGGCCGAGACGGAGGGTGCCGCCCGGGCGCGGCGGCCCGGCGTCGCCCGCGCCGGCCCCGCCCGCGGACGCGCAGGCGGCGAGCAGCAGGAGCGGAAGTGCCGTCGCGGCGGCGCGCAGGAGACGGTACGGGGAGTGGCCGGGCACGGAGATCCTCCTGTGGTGGGGACGGCGCAGGCTTCGCGCCGCCGCCAGCTCACACCGCCCCGGGGGCGAGCTGAACCCCTTTCCAGGATGTGGGCAGGATTCCCAGATCGCGGCCGC
This sequence comes from Amycolatopsis saalfeldensis, assembly GCF_900110575.1. GTDB lineage: Bacteria > Actinomycetota > Actinomycetes > Mycobacteriales > Pseudonocardiaceae > Amycolatopsis > Amycolatopsis saalfeldensis. The sequence goes on along the minus strand of NZ_FOEF01000002.1, from coordinate 703,534 downwards.
CGGCGAACATCTCGTTGACAGGCAAGGGAAATCGTGCGGTGCCGGGACGGGAACCGTGAGCAGGAACGGGTTTTGTACGTCCAGCCCGTCCACTCCGCGGGAACACCCGCCCGGCGGCCGGTGCGGCCTGCCCGGGTGCGGTGACGGCCGCGGCGGGCGGGCAGGCTAGTTTGCCCGGGTGAGTCTCCTCGATGATGTGGCCGAGCGTGACGGCTGGCGCTGCTGGGTGTGCGACGAGCCGGTCGACCCCGGAATGTCGGTGAACGATCCGCGGGGCCCCAGCGTCGACAGCCGGACCGCGGATCGGAAGGCCAAGGTCGCCGAGCGGCTGGCGCACCGCGGGTGCAACACCCGCAAGGGCGCGGTCAAGGTGGTCATCGCCTGGCCAGAGCGGCTGTACGTGGTCGACCCCGCGCCACTGATCGCCGTCGCCGGCCGGCTGGAGCGCAAGGGCGGCCGCGAGACAGTGGCCCGGTGCCCAACCCGCGACGACGCCCAGGAAGCGGCGGACTGGCTGGTGGACCGCTTCTCCCGGCTGGTGCCGGGACTGCCGGTGACCGCCGGGATCGAACCGGGCGGCGGGCAGTTCCTCGTGGTGCTGACTGCCGGGCGCCGCTGAGCCGGCTCGCACTCGCGTGCCGTCAAGGACTCCTTAGCTGCCTTTCAACTCAGGGTAGCTGATGACCAGCGGCGCCAGGGTCGGGATCATGTTCGGCGGCGGCAGGTACATCACGCTTGCGGCGGCGCTGGCCTAAATCTTCGGGCGCGTGCGAAGTGCAGGCCGGACTGAGCCGCGATTTCAATGCCGCGCCGCCGCCACGGTGCGTGCTCAGCGGTCCCGCCAGGCCGGTGGGGACACGGTGACGGCGACTTCGGCGATACGTCGGGCAATCTCGGTCGTGAGCCCCTTGCGAGCAGAGTCGATCCACCCGGCAACGCGCTCGACTCCGATGTCTCGGTATTCGACGGCTCGGAGCAGCATTTCGAGCTTGTCCGCGTCCTTCGCGCACCGAGACTCGGGGGTCTGCCGGGTCTCGTACTCGTCCACCGCTGCCCGGACCAGACCCCGGGATGCCTCCGGCAGGGCGGCCGTCTGATCGTTGGTGATCTCGCGGGGCTCGGGCTTGCTCATGTGCTTCGCCGCGGTGTGCGGGATGTCGCCGGTGCGGGTCTCCTGCGATGGCACCTTCCTCCGCAGCGAGAAGGCCGCGACCTGAGCAGCGCGCAAGCTGTGTTCATCGACCGATTCCGGGTCCCCGGACACCAGCGTGCCACCACCCCGCCCGGCGGATGCGCTTGAGCAATCCGAGTTCGTAGCCGAACGCGGCGAGTGCCTGGGGTGACGAGTAAGGCTGGGCCGTAGCGCATTGAGGGTGGATCGGCACCTCGCGACGGCGCAGCCGGACAGTCGGCGGCAGTTTCGAGTACTCCTTTTGGGTGACAGTCGTATCACTGTCCGGAATACTGCCTGGTGAGCCGCCTGGAGGTTACACTCGGCAGCCGGACGCTCACGGTAACGTGCGTGGCTGACACCGGCCGCTTTGGGAGGGGGTACCGGGTGGACAGGAGCGCGCGGAAACGGCGCGTGCCGGCGGTTTTGGATGCCGATGAGGTGGATTACCTGCCGCCGGAGGTGTGGGTGCCGATCCGGCCACCGGCTGAGGGCGCTACGGAAGTCGCCTTGGAGCTGCGCGAGACCGCGTCCAATGGCCTGGCGTTGGTGGCCTTCTCCTCGGCCGAAGCGCTGGTGGCCGGGTGCGGTTCGGGCCAGCTGTTCGTCACGATCCCGGCCGCGGACTTGAAGCGGCTCCGCCACGTGGTGGGTTTCAGCTGTGTCGTGCTGGACCAGGGGCTGCCAGAGCACGCGCAGGATGGACCGTTGCCGGAGGTCGTCGCCGACGACTCATTGACCTCGGGCTTGGTGTATCTGCCGTCCCGACCACACAGCCTGGGTGCGAGCCAGGCCGACATCAAGCTGTTTGAACTCGAAACGGGTGAGATCGCCCTGCTGGCGTACTCGTCGCCTCAGCAGTTGCGCGCGTGCCGTGGTGCGAAGCAGCCATGGGTTTCGATCCCTCCCGATACGGTGGAGGAGACGTGCTACCAGTTGGGCGCTGACATCGTGGTCTTCGACCACAAACCGTAGCAAGGAGGGGATGTGCCATGACCGGACCTCGCGGCGGCTATCGCGTCGACCCGGGCGGGCTCGATGGCTTGGTGCGTGAATTGCACAGCGGCGCGGACGCGTTCAACGGCCTGGCCAACCAGGCACCGGTGACGCCGGACTGCGGGGCGAGCACCGAACTGGTCGGCAAGGCGTTGGCGAAGCTAGTCGGGTCGAGCGCTGGGCTCGGTGGAGTCCTGGTGCAGACCGCGGACAAGATCCACCGCTCCAACGGCAGTTACGGCACCGTCGAGAATGTAGCCGCGAACAGGCTCGACAAGGGCATGCACGGCCCCCAGTAGTGAGGAGGGGAACATGGGGAGTTTGATCCTCGACACGCAACTCAAGGGCGACTCGGCGACAGTGCGGGCGACTGCGGACTGGCTCGGCCGCCTCATTGGTGCCGAACACGAGGCCGTCACCGCTTGCAACAACGTCCGGGCTCATTCTCTCGCCGTCTGGGAAGGGCCGGCCGGGGACATCATGCGCCACGATCTCTCCGAAACCACGCAAGGTGGTGACACGCTGCTCGACCGGAGCGAGGAGTACCGGCGAGGATTGCTCACGTTCGCCGACCGCCTCGACACCGTGCGCGGCAAACTGAATGACGCTCGCGGCAAGGCCACCGCCGTCGGCCTCAAGGTCACCCCGGGCGAGATCTACCCACCCGCACCCGCACCTCCAGGCCCGCCGATGGACAGCGGACGCTCACCCCAGTCTCCTGCCGACGCGCAGCAGATGGCGATCGAGCACAACGCGGCAATGACCCAGTACAAGGCCGACCTCGACCGGGAGAACAAACAAGCTCCCGTGTACAGCGAATGTCGAGACCTCGTGGCCGACGCGCGCGAACTCGAACGCACTGCCCACGAGGATCTCGACAAGCTCTCCACCGGCATCGACGGCTGGGTGAAGGACCTCAAGAAGATCAGCCTCTTGGTGCTCGGCGGCGGCCTTGACGCCATCAAAGGCTCCCAAGAAGCGGTTAACGACCTCACCCGACTCTCGGTGGAGCTCAGCGACTCGGCAGAGGTTTTCAACAAGATTGCCAACGGTAAATACCTCACCGACAGCGATAAAACGGTGCTCAGCGCTTGGGAAGCCGACTCCAACGCCAAATCAGGCACAATGGCTGCCCGTGCCGATGGCATTGGCAAATGGATGAACAAAATCCCCGAAGGAACTCGACAGTTTATTGTCACAAATCCGGGATCACTGCTTGGCGAGTCTGCCAATGTTTTCGCTAAGGGCGGCAAGGTCGTCCTGAAGGGACTTCCACTTGTGGGTACTGCCGTTACCGTCACAGGTGCCGTTGCCGATGTAGCGATGGGCGAAGATCTGGGAAAGGTGGCCGTGTCGACCATTGCGTCCACCGGTGGGCAGATTGCCGGAGGGTGGGCTGGAGGCGCTCTGGTGGGCGCCGCGATGGGCTCCGAAGTACCCGTAGCTGGCACAGTAGTTGGCGCAGTTGTCGGGGGCATCATTGGCGGCATGGCCGCCGATAAAATTGTGGAATCGAGCTACGATAATGGCTGAAGATCCCAGCTCCCCTCGTCCGCTTGAGCCGCGCCAGGGTGAACCTCTTGGAGACCATTGGCTGCCGGCTAAGCCTGACCCTGAGACCGGCCAGCCCTTCCCGCCTCACGCACCGGGGTACATGCGTGCAGACGCAGACAAGGGAACACCGGAGCACGACCGAGGGCGGGACACTGCGAAGTCTCGGAAGCCACGCCCGCCCGCAGGGCAGGGGCCGACTCTTGTCTGGTATCGAGCCAGTAAGCGCAAGGCGGTCATCTTTGCGATAGGACTGTTTGTTTTCGTCGTCGCCTTCCTGTTTATTTCACGAGGTTTTCAAGTCAACTGGCTGCCTTATTGGCAGGTTTGGGTGGCCTTGGTTTTCTTTGCCGTGCTGATGTACTTCAGTGCCAAAGCGGCCAACTGCGCGGCAGGGGTCGAGTGGGTAATGGAAGGAAAGTCATGGGTTCGGGTCTACGAGCTTAAATCAATCAAGGCATATACTTACAGCAATGACCTGAACCTGCATCTTATCGATGCCGGCGGACGAAAGTTGCAGGTCAGCGTCACCCTCCTCCAAAGTGATCGTCAAATTTGGGACCTGACCTACAACGGAATCCTGCACTCGGCTGTCAAGAACGGTGCGGAAACGAATCAACTTGCTCGCGGCACGCTCAAGCTGCCGAGAGATGGCTAGACCGTCGCTCGACCACTGGGTGGCGGGAGCTCTTCCAGCTCGAGGAAGCGGAAGTCGGCATCGACGCATTGCCCCGCATCCCGCCCTCCCCGGAGATCGAGGCCGAGCCGGAGGTCGAAGTGGTCAGGATCGGGGCTTACTCGGCTACGGTCTCGACGACCCGACGGGGGGAGAACAGGCCACCCGAGACGGCGGCCTTCAATCGAATGTAGCTCCTGGCCTGCACGGATTCAGCTTGGCCAGCTGGTCCCCGAAGTTGGAACTTGGCCAAGGAGTCCTTGACGCCTCAGAGCAGCCCGAGGACCAGAGCCAGCGGCGGCCAGGCCGCGCGCCCGCGGCGGGTGCAGGCGAACGACCGCAGCCGCACGTCCGGGCCGGTCAGTGGCAGTAGCGCGACTTCCGGCCGGGTCGGCCGGTCCAGCGGCAGCAGCCCGACGCCGGGGCCCGCGACGATCAGGTCTTCGACCAGGTCCAGGCTGTCGGCCCGGTGGGTCACGCGCGGGCTGAACCCGGCCATCGACGCGAGCGTGCGCAGCACGTCCTCGTCGGCGCGGTTGCGGGAGTTGCCGATCCAGTCGTGGTCGCGGAAGGTGCGGAACACCGTGAGCGTGTCGCCGCCGTCGGCGGCCGGCGCGGGCACGCCGAGGCCCCACGGGGCCGTCCACAGTGGAACGACCTCGACCGCGCGGTCGACCGTGCCCGGCGCCAGGTCGTAGTCGTAGGTCAGGGCGAGGTCGACGTCGTCGGTCATCAGCTGCGCCAGCGCCTCGGCCGGCTCGTACTCGCTGATCACCAGCCGCACCCGCGGGAACCGCCCGGCCAGCCGGTCGGCGACCGGCAGCAGGGAGCGCCGGATGGCCGTGGCGAACCCGGCGACGCGCACGGTGCCGGCCGGCTCCGTGGCCGGGTCGAGGTCGGCGCGCGCGGCTTCGACGGCGGCCAGGATCGACACGGCGTGCTCGGCCAGGCGCCGGCCGGCCGGGGTCAGCCGCACCCGGCGGCCGTCCGGCTCCAGCAGCGGGGTGCCGGTTTCCCGGGCCAGCGCGGCGATCTGCTGCGAAACCGTCGACGTGGTGGTTCCGAGCACATCGGCGACCGCGTGCATCGAGCCGAGCCGGGAGAGTTCGAGCAGGAACTGCAGGCGACGGGTCTCCATCCCGCCATTGTCCACGATCGCTGAACGGTACGTCCACGATCGGCACGTGGACGCGAACGGTCGATCTGGGCTTACCTGGACGCGTGCTCCCTTCCTCCGCCCGCACCGGTGCCTCGCTCGCCATCGCCTCCATGCTCTGCGTCCAGCTCGGCCTCGCGGTGTCCGTGGGGCTGTTCGACGAGATCGGCCCAGGCGGCGCGGCGTTCCTCCGCCTGGCCTGGGCCGGGGTGTTGCTGCTCGTGCTGGTCCGGCCGCGGCTTTCGGCGTTCAGCCGCTCGACGCTGTTCGCCTGCGCCGCGCTCGGCGTGGTCACCGCGGGCATGACGATGATGTTCATGGCCGCCGTCGCCCGGCTGCCGATGGGCACGGCGAGCGCGCTGGAGTTCCTCGGCCCGCTGACCGTCGCGGTGGCGCGGGGGAGCGGCGGGAAACGGCTGTGGCCGGTGCTCGCGGCCGTCGGCGTGCTGCTGCTGACCGAACCCTGGCGCGGCGGCGTGGACCTGGTGGGCGTCGGCTACGCGCTGGCGTCGGCGGTCTGCTGGGCGGGCTACATCCTGCTGACCCAGCGGGTCGGCGACGAGGTGGCGGGCGTCCGCGGCCTGGCGGTGTCGATGCCGGTGGCGGGCCTGGTCGGCACGGCCGTCGCCGGCCCCGCGGCGTTCGGGCACCTGACCTGGCCGCTCGTACTCGCCGGGCTCGGCCTGGCGCTGCTGGTCCCGGTGATCCCGTTCAGCCTCGAGATGCTCGCCCTGCGCCGGCTGACGACGTCCGCGTTCGGCACGCTGATGAGCGTGGAGCCCGCGCTGGCCCTGATCATCGGATTGCTTGTACTGCACCAGATCCCGGACGCGGGAGCCCTCGCCGGCGTGGCGTTCGTGGTGGTGGCGGGCATCGGCGCGGAGCGGACCGGGGCGCGCGAGCCGGTCGTCTCAGCCGGAGTGGGCGCCGTTCGGCAGGAATGACGCGAGGGCTTCGGGCAGCACCGGGGCAGGGTGCAGTGGCGTGGTGAGGGCGATGTGGCCGTCGGGCCGGATCAGGACCAGTGTGTTGTCCTCGACGCCGAACGCCGACCGCAGGGCATCGTGCGGGTCGGTGATCGCCCCCTTGCCGATGCGGTGCAGGCGGATCTCGTCGTGGCGCAGGGCGCCGAGTTCGAAGTCCGTGTCGTCGGCGAAGGCGAGCGCAGCCCAATGTGGACCGCGCACGAGGTCGGCCGTGGTCCCGGCGAAACCCGGGCCGCGCAGGCCGGTGACGTACGGGACCCGGCGGCCCGCGCCGTCGTGGGTCAGCGCGCTCCGCGGGTAGGCGATCGTGAGCCCGGGGGTGAAGTCGTCGGTGAGGCCGACCAGCGCGGTGGACAGGTGTGTGGCGTCGTTGTGGGCGTTGTCCTGGACCCGGTCCGATTTGGCGGTGCTGGCGGCGAGCACGATCTCGGCGACCGGCCGCCGCTCGGGCTCGTAGGTGTCCAGCAGCGCCGGGTCGGCGCCGCGGAGCACGGCCGCGAGCTTCCAGCCGAGGTTGTAGGCGTCCTGGATGCCCATGTTCATGCCCTGGCCCCCGGCCGGGGTGTGGTTGTGGGCGGCGTCGCCGGCGATCAGCACGCGGCCTTCGCGGTAGTGCTCGGCGAGGCGCACGTTCGCGCCGTAGAGCGAAAGCCAGGACACGTCGGTGAAGCGGACGCGCCCGGCGCCCGCGCGGTCGTCGATGATCCGCTGGTACAGCTCGAGCGACGGCTCCTCGTAGCCGCCGGCCGAGGTGGGCACGGCGCACTGGAACTGCCAGAGATCGGTGCCGGGCAACGGGGTCAGCGCGAGCATCCCGGTTTCGGACGCCCACATGTGCATCCGCCCGCGGTCCAGGTCGAGAGTGCGCACGTCGCCCAGGTAGTAGGAAGTCGGCCGGGTGACGCCTTCGAACGGGATGCCGAGTGTCTTGCGCACGATGCTGCCGCCGCCGTCGGCGCCGACGACCCAGCGGGCGCGCAGGACGCCGGGCCCATCGGGGCCGCGAAGCCCGGCCTCCACCCCGCTCTCGACCTCCGTGAGCCCGGTGACGGCCGTGCCGAACCGGACTTCGCCGCCGTACTGGGCATGCCGCTCGCGCAGCACCCGCTCGACGTCGAACTCGGCGATCCAGAGCATTTCCGGGTACGGCGTGGCGATGGCGGACGGCGTCGTGAGCGGTTCGCGGTCGGTCCAGCCGCCGTCGACGTCGTAGAGGCGGACCGGGAGCTTCACCTCGCCGGTGGTGAGGATCTCGGCCGCGATGCCGAGGTCGTCGAACACTTCGAGGCTCCGGGCCTGCAAGCCCTTGCCCCGTGACGTGCGGCTCGGTGTCTCGAGCCGTTCGACGATCCGGTGCCGCACGCCGCGGCGGGCGAGTTCGCAGGCGAGCGTCAGCCCGGTCGGGCCGGCGCCCACGATGAGCACGTCGGTGTCGAACAGATCGGTGTCGAACAGGGCGTTTTCGGTGGTGCTGCTCATGATCACTGCCTCCTGGAGGTGCCGGTCGCTCTAGATTCCACACTACACTGTGCAGTGTGGAATCTGCCAGTAGACTGTGCCGATGCCTGATGACGCACCCGCCGCCCGGCCGAGCAGCCTGCGCAAACGGGCCGCGGTCCTCACCGCCGGCCGCGCGCTCTTCCTCGGCGAGGGCTACGAGCGGACCAGCGTCGACGCCGTCGCCGCCCGGGCCGGGATCTCCAAGCGCACGGTGTACGACTACTTCGGCGACAAGGACGGGCTGTTCGACGCGGTGATCACGGACGCGGCCGCCGAGGTCGTCGACGCGGTGCGCGCGGCGGTCGAGGAAGAACTGACGAACGGCCGTGACCTGCGTGAGGCGTTGCTGGCGTTCGCCCGCCGGATCGCCAGCGCGACGATCTCCTCGTCCGAGCACCGCCAGCTGCGGCAGCTGATGCGGGCCGACCGGCGGGCGCGCCGGAGCCTGGGCGGGTTCGAGGACCAGCCCGAGGCGCTGCTGGCCGAGCGGTTCGAGGAGCTGGCCGGCCAGGGCGTGCTCAGCGCGACGAACACCGTGCGGGCCGCGCAGCACTTCGTCGCGCTGACCTTCATGCTGGCCCTCGACGTCAGCAGCGCCGCTCCGGCCGAAGACGCCGAGATCGACGCCTTGCTCGTGGACGGCGTCGACGCCTTCCTCCGCGCCTATCACCGCCCTTACCCGTAAGTGCGTACTTCAAGATCGCGTCCGCTTTCCTTAGGCTGGCGCCCATGCACGTGGAAATCTGGAGCGACATCATCTGCCCGTGGTGCTACCTCGGCAAGGCGCGGTTCGAGGCGGCACTGGGCTCGTTCGAGCACCGGGACGAGGTGACGGTGACGTTCCGGTCGTTCGAGCTGGACCCGTCGCGCGAAGGCGTGGAGCCGCTGCAGCGGATGCTGGCCGCTCGATACGGGCCCGACGCCGTGCAGATGGAGGAGCGGATGACCGGGCTCGCGGCCGCCGAAGGGCTCGGCTACCGAGTCGACCGCGAGGTCGGCAACACCTTCGACGCGCACCGCCTGCTGCACCTCGCGCGCGAGCAGGGCGTGGAGAACGAACTGGTGAACGCCCTGTTCACGGCCAACTTCGCCGAGGCGCGGCCGTTGTTCACCGGTGGCACCCTGCTCGAAGTCGCGGCCGGGGCGGGCCTCGACCGAGCGGCGGCGGAGCGCGTGCTGGCCGATCCCGCGGCCTACGCCGACGCCGTTCGCGAAGAGGAGCAGGAAGCCGCGCGCCTCGGTGCCACGGGCGTGCCGTTTTTCGTGCTGGACCGCCGGCTCGGCGTCGCCGGCGGGCAGTCGGTGGAGGTTTTCGCGCGGGCGCTCGAGCAGGCCTGGGGGCAGCGCGCCGCCTGAGCCGATGCCGGACCGTCCTGGCGCCGGACCTGCTGCTCGCGTTCGCCGGGTTTAGCCGCGGCCGGGGTGACGGCTGACCTCCGGCTTTGCTGGGAGCGGATCCGGGCCGGTTGGCCGGCGGGAGCCATTCGGCGCGGGCGATCGGTGCTGCCGGAAGCGTTGCGGGACAGGGAGATCGTGCCCGGCCTCCAGACACTGTCGGACGAGGCGCTGCGGGCGTACGTCAGACAGGCGGCGTCCACGGCGCACGACTCCGTCGGGCGTGTGCGCTCGGTTCGGCGGTCGCTCCGGAGCTGGCGGCCTGCGGGTGGTTCCGTGGCGGAGACCGCTCGCCTGGGTGTCCACAGTGGACTGGTTTAGCCGGACCAGCCGCTGAGCCGGTTGAGCAGGCGTTCCAGCACCTCGGGGTCGGCGGCCACGGGGGCGCCGGAGACCGGTTCGTCCACCAGGGTGCGCCGCTCCTGGCGGCGGGGGAGCCGGACCTGGCCCGCGGAGAGACCGCCGGGCAGCGGCAGCTCGCACCAGGTGGTGCGGCCCGCGGCTCCGCGGGGCTCGACGCCCATCCGCTCGCCGGGTGCCGGCCTCGGCGGTCTGGGGTCGGGCAGGTCGTCCTCGACCTCGACGACCAGCACGTCACCGCGCAGCTGCAGCCGCACGGTCACGAACGCGGGGGCCGAAGGACGGCTCTGGTCCACGACGTCGCCGACGAGGCGGCCGGTCGTGGCGGTGACCTGTTCCACCATGGGCAGCAGGGACCAGTCGCTCAGGAGCAGGCGGACGAACAGCTCGGTGCACGGAACTGCACTGGGCTGCGCCACCAGTCGGAGATCGTCCACCTGGGTGATGCGCGCGCTCAAGCCTCACCTTCCTCATCGGCTCCCGGGCCCGGCCGAGCGGGACCGTGCGGGCATCATGCCATCGCCGCCACGCCGGTGTTCGAGCGGACCGCGGTGGGCGTGTCCTGGGCCTGGGGCTGGGGAAACCCCTTCGGAAACGTCGCAGGTCAGAGCCTCGTGGTGCAGGTCTGGACCACCTCGCGGACCGGCCGGTGCCCGTGCGGACGCCGAAGTAGGGCCAAAAGACTCCCGGCCGCCCCGGGGAAACCGGCGGCGGGGGAGCCGGGGCTGGGGCGAGCGGGGCCTGGGTGAGGCCGGGGCCGGGGTGAGGCCGGGGCCGGGGGAAGCCGGGGCCGGGTCCGGGGAAGCCGGCGGCGGGGCAGTCGGGGCTGGGGCGAGCGGGGCTTGGGGTGAGGCCGGGGCCGGGGAAGCCGGCGGCGGGGGAGCCGGGGCTGGGGCGAGCGGGGCTTGGGGCGAGCGGGGCTTGGGGTGAGGCCGGGGCCGGGGAACCGAGGCCGGGTCTGGGGAAACCGGCGGCCGAGGGGAACCGGCGGCGGCGAGCCGGGTCTGGGGGTGACGCCGGGGCGGGGGGAAACGGGGGCCATCCCCGGGGAAGCCGGCGGCAGGGGGAGCCGGGGCTGCGGCGAGCCGGGTCTGGAGTGGAACCGGGGCCGGGAGAAGCCGGGGCCGGGAGAAGCCGGGGCCGCGGGGGAGGCCGGCGGCCGAAGGGAAGCCGGGGCCGGGGGACCGGCGGCAGGGAAGCCGGGGCCGCGGGACTGGCGGCAGGGGAAGCCGGGGCCGGGGGACCGGCGGCAGGCGATGCCAGCCGGGCAAGGGCTCAACCTTTTGCCGCCGCCGCCCGTAGAAAGCGGTGTGGGTGTGCACGGGGACCGCCATGGCGCGGGGTGACGTCGAGTTCGCGGAGTTCGTCCGGGTGAGCTCGGCGCGGCTGTTGCGGGCCGCGTACCTGCTGACCGGCGATCGTCACCAGGCCGAGGACGACGTCCAGACCGCGCTGGTCAAGACGTTCGCCTCGTGGGGGCGGATTCGGCGGCAGGATCCGTTCGCCTATACGCGCCGGGTGCTCGCGAACCACGTGATCGACCGGTGGCGCCGCCCGTTCCGCGAGGACGCCACCGAGGAGCTGCCCGAGCGGACCGTCGTGCGGGACTTCACCGACGGGGTCGTCACGCAGGAGTGGCTGATGCGCGAGCTGGCCGAGCTCAGCGCGCGGGAACGGGCGGTCGTGGTGCTGCGGCACTTCTGCGACCTGTCCGAGGCGGACGTCGCGGCCGAGCTGAAGGTTTCGCTGGGGACGGTGAAGAGCACGAACTCCCGGGCGCTGGCGAAGATGCGCGTCGCGGCCGGGCCGGGGCTGCTCGAATGCGCGGCGGGGAGGGCTTCGTGACGGATCTCGACGGCCTGCGCGCCGCTCTCGCCGAACCGCCTGCCGAGGCGTTTGCCGCCGTCGACGTGGCGCGGGTGATGCGGTTGGGCCGCCGCCGACGCCGCTACCGCCGGTTGGCCAGCGGGGCGGCGGCACTGGCCGCCGTGGCGGCGGTGGCCGGTCTGCTCGCCGGCGTCCAGCAGTGGCGCGCGCCCGCGCCGCCGGCGATCGGGGCGCCGCCCGCCGTCCTGCCGACGCCGCCTACGACGTCCGACAGCCGGCAGATCGGCGCCGTGATCGGCACCGGCGCCGTGGACGCCGACGGCGAGGTGGTGCTGTACCTGCGCGCGTTCGAGCCGGACCGGTACCTGCCCGCCCCCGAGGTGCGGCCGTACGAGCTCGTGCTCGGGCATCGGACGCCTAAGGGCGTCACGGCGGAGGTGGTGGCCGGTTCGCCCGCGGGCGTGCCGGGCTTTCGCGCGCTGACCGCGGGCCGCCCCGGCCGCGACGTCCCGTTCTACGGTTATTACGCCGGCCCCGCGCGGCGCGTCACCGCCGAGGCCGGCGGGCTGATCTACACCGCGGAGACGGCGGTGGTCGACCAGGCGGGCGTGACCGTTTTCTGGTTCCCCCGCAAGGACACCAAGCCGCTGGCCGCCCTGCCGGCCCTGCCGATGAACGCCTACGACGGCCAGGGCGGGCGCCTGATTCCGTGAGGCCCGGCGCGGCCGGGATCGCCGGGGTACCCCTGGCGGGGGTCGCCCGCCCGTGGGACGGGGCTTCAGTGTCCGCGCGTCCCGGGGCATGGTGGCCCTACACGGAGGGGAGCCGAGGGTGCACGACGAGTTTTCCGGGCCGATCGCGACGGGCCGTCAGGTGACCTACCGGCCGGGCGCGTGCCGGGCCGGCGCCCGGCTGCGGTGCCGGCAGGGCGTGGTCGCCGGGGGAGCGGTCTTCGACGAGTACACCGACATCACCTGGGTCCCGGTCCGGGTGGACGGGCGGGCCCTGGACACCGAGCCGGAATGGGTGCGCGCCGAGAACATCATCGAAGTGCGGGCCGGCGCGTGACGGCCGGCGACACCGCCACCCCGATCTTCGACACCGTGGTCTCGGAGATCGGCCGCCGGGCGGAGACGGCCCCGCAGCCGGAGCCGACGGCCGGGGCAGCGGCCGAGGACTGAGACCCGGTCCGGGGCCGGCGGTCCCGGAACCAGGGTAAAAGCTCTGCGGGGCAACGGGTTCGCCCCGGCCCGGCCGCCGGGGGTAGCCTCGGCACAGCCGGGCGGAGCCGTCCTGCCCCTGAGCGCTGGAGTGCTTGATGCCGGAGTCCGCCCGGGCGATCGAGAACCTGATCCTGACGTACGCGGCGTGTGTCGACGCAGGCGACTTCGCCGGTGTCGGCGAATTGTTCGCCGAGGGTGTGTTCGCCGGCGGCGGCACCGCCGCGACCGGTCGCGAGGCGGTGGAGCGGTATTTCCGTGACACGCTGATCGTCTACGCCGACGGCACGCCCCGGACCCGGCACCTGACCACGAACCTGCGCATCGACGTGGACGAGGCCGCCGGCACCGCGACCGCGCACAGCTACTGGACCGCGTTGCAGGCCGTGGCGGACCTCCCGCTGCAGCCGATCGCCTCCGGCCACTACGACGACCGCTTCGCCCGCCGTACCGGGCAGTGGCGTTTCACCGAGCGGCGCCCGTCGGTCGACCTGGCGGGAAACCTGGCCTACCACCTGAAACCGCGCGAACTGTCCTGATCGGACAGCGCCGACCGGCCTAGCGGCGCCGCTTTTTCCGCTGTCCCAGGCTTTCCCGCATCCGGCGGCCGAGGAACAGGGCCGGCACGGACAGGGCCGCGCCGGCGCCGAGCGGGAGGCCCTGCTGCCACCCGGGCGCGCCGAGGGCGACCGCGTTCGCGTTCGTCTGGGCGTTGTAGTCGCTGACCCCGCCCCAGCGCGACGGCGGCAGCACGATCAGGCGCGCCTTGCCGATCACGTTGCCCACCGGCACCGCCGCCTTGGCCCCGCCGCCGCCCTGGCAGCGGGAGTCGCAGGAGTCGTTGCGGTTGTCGCCCATCACCCAGAGGGTGCCCTCGGGGACCTTGACCGGGGTGAACGGCTGCTGCACCGGGTTGTTCGGGTCCTCCCAGTGGATGTAGGGCTCGGTGAGCGGCTTGCCGTCCACCAGCACCCGGCCCTGCGGGTCGCAGCACTGCACGGTCTGGCCGCCGACGGCGATCACGCGCTTGACGAAGTCGCGCTCGTCCGGCGGCGCGAAGCCGACCAGCGAGCCCACTTCGCGCACCGCCTTGGCGAAGAAGTTGCTCGGCTCCTGCGGCGCGATCTCGTTCTCGGACCACGACTGCGGGCCGCTGAACACGATGACGTCGCCGGGGCCGGGATCGGTGAAGTCGTAGGTGACGCGGTCGACCAGCACCCGGTCGCCGAAGCAGCCGGTGCAGCCGTGCAGCGTGGCCTCCATCGACTGGGACGGGATCATGAAGACCTTGCCCACGAACTGCTGGATCAGGATCGTGAGCACCAGCGCGATCACGATCAGGATCGGGAGTTCCTGCCAGAACGGGCGTTTCTTGCGCGGCTTGCGGCCGCGGCCGGCGGAACCGGAGGACTCGCCCGGGTCGTCCGGATCCGGACGTTCGGGGTCACTTCCGGCGTATTCACGGGGAATGGGGTCGGCCACCGAGCCAGGCTACCGGTGCGGGCCGGATGCCCGCCGCAGCGCGCCGATCACGATCAGGGGTGTCGCGGGCGCGGCTCAGTTCCGGACGGGTCGTGCCGCGTGGCGAAGCGGGTCGCGCCGGCGAGGGTGTCGCTCGCGAGCGACACCTGTCCGTGCCGGAACTCGTTGGCCAGCGCGGTTTCTTCGTCCAGTCCGTCCTGCTCCAGCACGGAGGCGCGGTCCTCGCGCAGGCAGGTCTGCGGGAACGCGGCCAGTTCGTGGCCCAGCTCGACCGCGGCCTCCAGCGCGCCGCCGTCCGGGACGACGCGGTTGGCCAGCCCGATGCGCAGCGCCTCGGCCGCGTCGACCGGGCGGCCGGTGAGGATCAGGTCCAGCGCGTGGCTGCGGCCGATCAGCCGGGGCAGCCGGACCGTGCCGCCGTCGATCAGCGGGACGCCCCAGCGGCGGCAGAACACGCCGAAGACCGCGGTCTCCTCGGCCACTCGCAGGTCCGCCCAGATCGCCAGTTCGAGCCCGCCCGCCACGGCGTGGCCGCTGATCGCGGCGATGACCGGCTTCGCCAGCTTCAGCCGGGTGGGCCCCATCGGCCCGTCGCCGCCGGGCTCGGCACGGTTGCCCGCACCCGCGCTGATCGCCTTCAGGTCCGCGCCCGCGCAGAAGGTGCCGCCGGCCCCGTACAGCACCGCGACGGAGCTGGCCGGGTCGTCGTCGAAGGCGCGGAACGCGTCCGCGAGTGCCTCGGCCGTGGCCCGGTCGACGGCGTTGCGGCGTTCGGGGCGGTTGATGCCGATGGTGGTCACCGGCCCGCGGTGATCGACGAGCACGGTCATAAGGCACCTTTCCCCAGCGTCGGGCGAGATTTTCACAGTCCGTCCGGACTGTCAAGGACGGCCGGTAGGGTCGGCCGGTGACCTCCACCCGCCAGGAGCAGCACGCGCGGACGCACCAGAACCTGCTGGACGCGACCGTGGGCTGCCTCGTCGAATTCGGCTACGCCGGTACCACCACGCAGCGGGTCCAGGAGCGGGCCGGGGTGTCACGCGGGGCGCTGCTGCACCATTTCGGCTCGAAGCAGGAGCTGTTCGTCGCCGCGATCCACCACGTCGCCGAGGGACGGCTGGCCCGCCTTCGCGAGGAAGGGCCGGCGGATTCGTTACGCGGGCTGGTCACCGCCCTGCGCGCGTCGATGTCCGGGCCGCTGTACCTCGCCGGGCTGGAGCTGTGGATGGGCGCGCGCACCGATCCGGCGCTGCACGCGTCGCTGGTGCCGGCCGAGCGCGAGCTGGGCCGCGAGCTGCGGGCCGCGTTCGGCAAGGTGTCGCCACTGTCCGAAAAGGAGGGTCGGATCGCCCTCGACTCCCTGCTGATGTTGTTGCGCGGCCTCGCGCTCACCGGCGTGCTGCGCGAGGACGACGCCGGCGCGGACGCGATCGTGGCGCAGTGGCTGGCCGGGCACAGCTGACCGGGCACAGCTGAACGGGCTCAGTGCCCGAATGCCTCCGCGAGCCACCAAGAACCGCCGTCATCGGCGACTTTCGCGTCGATCACCAGCGGGGCACCGCGCGGCCCGTCGAGCCAGGCGGTCACGCCCGCGAGGTCCGAGGGCTCGCGCACGGTGATCCCGGCGCAGCCGAAGCCGCGGGCGATCGCGGCGGCGTCGGTGTCCGGGAACTGCACCGTTTCCAGGTCGTCGCCGGTGAAGTGGTGGACCTCCGCGCCGTACGCCGCGTCGTGGTAGACGATCACCACCAGCGGAAGCCCGAGCCGTACGGCGGTCTCCAGCTCGGAGATCGCCATGTGGAAGCCGCCGTCGCCGACGCCGAGCACCGGCAGCCGGTCCGGGCGCGCGAGCGCGGCGCCGATCGCGGTGCCCAGCCCGAGCCCGATGCTCTGGTACGCCTGGGTGAAGCAGAACCCGTTCTCGTCCGGCACCGAGAGGTACGCGCTCGGGTAGCCCATGAAGTTGCCCGAGTCGATCGAGACGACGCGGTGGGCGGGCAGCAGCTCGTCGAGCCGCGCGCTGAGCGTACGCGGGTCGATGCGGCCGCCGCCGGAGCGGTCCTCGTGCGCGACGTCGTTCCACCGCACGCCCCCGGCGAGCCGCGCCGCGACCTCGGGGGAGCGGTAGCCGGACGCGTGGTGGCCCCGGGATTCCAGTAGCTCCAACACATCCACGGCGGTGGCCGCGACGTCACCGGCCACGCCGAGGTCGATCGGCCGGTGCGCGCCGAGCGCGGGCTGCTCGCGGTCGACCTGAGCCAGCCGCGCCCGCGGGCCCAGCAGCTTGCCGTGGCGGGTGGTCCACTGGTTCAGCGCGCAGCCCCAGCCGATCACCAGGTCCGCGCCGGTGATCAGCTCGGCGGCGAGCGGGGACGCGAACCCGCCGCTGATCCCGAGCGCCCACGGGTCGTCGTGGAAGAGCCCGTGCGCGACGGCGGACGTCGCCAGCAGCGCGCCCGAAACGTCCGCCAGCGCACGCAGCACCGTGGCCTGTCCGCGCGCGCCGCGGCCGGCGATGAAGACCGGGCGCTCGGCTTCTTCGATCAGCGCGGCCAGCGCGTCGGCCGCGCCGGTCTCCGGGCGGATCGCGGCCGGGCCGGGGACTTCCGGCAGCGGCGCGGGTTCGGGAGCTTCTTGCGCCTGGACGTCCAGCGGCAGGTTGAGCAGCACCGTCCGGCTTTGCTGCCAGGCGGTCCGGTACGCGCGGATCGTGTCGGCCCGCGCGCTCGCGGCGGAGTGGACGCGTTCGGACCGCGCGCCGACCGCGACGGCGAGGGCGTCCTGGTCGACGGCGAAGTTCGACAGCACGGCGGCCCCGGCGGTGTCCGCGGCGAGCACGATCATCGGCGTGCGGCTCTTGGCCGCCTCGGCGATGCCGGTGACGGCGTTGGTCAGGCCGCAGCCCTGGTGCACGCTGAGCACGGAGACCTCGCCGCTGAGCCGGGCGTACGCGTCGGCCATGCTCGCGGCGCCGCCCTCGTGGCGGGCGGCGACGAACCGGACGCCCGCCGCCCGCAGCGCGTTGGTCACCTCGAAGTTGCCGCTGCCGACCACGCCGAAGACGAGCCCGGCGCCCAGCTCGACGAGAGTCCGGCCGACCAGCTCGGCGACCTTCATGCGGACCGTTCCACCAGCGCGAGCACCCGGGCCGGGCTGCCGGACCCACCGACGATCGGCAGCGGGCCGACCACCAGCAACGTCCCGGTGGCCGGCAGCGCGGCGAGGTTCCGCAGCTGCGTCAGGCCGAACTTCCCGGCGCCCAGCAGCAGTTCGTGGCACGGGAAGGCCGGGTCGAGGCCGGGCGCCTGGCCCGCGTCGGTGCCGACGGTCTCCACCCCGAGCCCCGCGATGGCCGTCTCCTCGGCCAGCCACCGCGCGCACTCGGGCGCGACGCCGGGGGTGTGCGAGCCGGACGCGTCGGCGTTGAGGAAGCGCTCCTGGTCGCTCGCGTGCACGTCCCAGCCGGTGCGGTAGAGCAGCCACCCGCCGTCGGGCAGGGCGCCGTGTTCGGCCTCCCATTCGCGGATGTCCTCGATCGACAGCAGGAAGTCCGGGTTGCCCGCCGCCTTGCCGGACGCGTCGAGGACCACGGCGGGCGCGACGAGCGTCTTCAGCGGCACCTGCGAAACATCGGCACCGTCCTTTCCGGACACCCAGTGCACGGGGGCGTCGAGGTGGGTGCCGGTGTGCTCGCCGGTGTGGATGTCGTTCCAGTACCAGCGCGGCCCGCGCTCGTCGTACCGGCTGATCTCCTCCAGCCGGAACGGGACGGTGTTCGCGAACGGCTCGGGCAGCTGCAGGATCGGGGTGTCCGGCGTGAGCGGCGCGGTGAGGTCCACGACCTCGATCCCGCCGCCGGTGATCGCCGCGCTCAGCTGGGCCAGCAACGACATGCGATGTCCTCCAGTGTCGGGCGGGAGTGCCTGGGGAGACCCTAGGCGCAGCGGGCCGCCGGGGCTACGGGCCCGCGGAGCGCGTGGCCCTAGGCTGGACGTCCGCCACCACGTCTCACCGGGAGTCACCATGCTCGAAGCCTCCGCCGCGCTCGCCGCCTTCGGGTTCGAGCTGGGCGTGCTCAAACGCGTGCGCCGCACGGGCTGGTGGCAGGTCGGCGTCCGCGATCCGGAGTCGGTGGCCGAGCACACGATGCGTGCCGCGCAGCTGGCCGCGCTGATCGCCGCGGAGGAGGGCGCGTCGCCGGAGCGCGCGGCGTTCCTCGCCCTCTGGCACGACACCCAGGAGACCCGCACCGGCGACCTGCCGCACACCGCCGCGCCGTACCTGGCCAAGCCGGACCCGCGCGCCATCACCGAGGACCAGACCGCCGCGCTGCCCGGCGCCGCCCAGGCCGCCGTGCGGGACGCGGTCGGCGAGTACGAGGACCGGGAATCCCCGGAGTCGCGCTGCGCGAAGGACGCGGACAAGCTGGAGATGCTCCTGCAGGCACTGGAGTACCGGGACCTCGGAGCGTCCTCCGTGGACGAATGGCTGGCCTCGGCGCAGCAGGACCTGTTCACCCGCACCGCCCGTGCCCTCGCGGCCGCCGCGCTGGGACTCACGCCGCTGTCCTGGCGCACCGGCCGTTAACCCGTTCGGATCTTGAACCGGTTGGAAACCCACGCCCCGGGGAATTCTCGAGTACAGCCGGACTACAGGGGAGGCGCAGCACGATGAAGCGGGGAATCACAGCGGTACTGGCCAGTGCGGCCGCGGTGGCGGCGACCATCGGGTTCACGGGGAGCGCGGAAGCGGCGGGCCCGCCGTGCGGCGCCCAGGCGAAGGCCTGCGTGCAGCTGCACACCAACACGGCGTGGCTGATGGACCACGGCAGCGTGGTGCGGGGCGGGGTGCCGGTCACCGTCGGCAAGGCCGCGTTCCCGACGCCCTCGGGCACGTTCCGCGTGCAGTACAAGGACATCGACCACTACAGCAAGCAGTTCCACGGGCCGATGCCCTACTCGGTCTTCTTCACCACCACCGGCGTCGCGTTCCACCAGGGCAGCCTGAAGGTGCAGTCCCACGGGTGCGTGCACCTTTCGCACGCCGACGCCGTGGTGTTCTACAACGCACTGCACCCCGGCGACGTCGTCCAGGTCGTCAAGTAGCCGGTGGCTCAATCCCGGCTGCGCGCGTAGTGCCGCGCGGCCTTGGCGCGGTTGCCGCAGGTGGCCATGGAGCACCAGCGGCGGCTGCGTTTCGGGCTGGTGTCGTAGAAGTACAGGACGCACTCGGGGTGTGCGCAGTGGCGGACGCGCGAGGGGTCGGCGGCCAGCAGCTCCAGGTAGTCCACCGCGGCGAGCCAGCCCGCGCGCCGGTCCGGCTCGGCCACGTCGGCGACCGTCTCCGGGCCGGACGGGCCGAGCACCGGGCGGTGCCGTCCCCAGGCGAGCACGGTGTTCAGCCCGTCGCGCGCCGGGCCGGATTCCGCCTCGGACGCCATGGTGTGCGCGCGGATCGCCTTGCGGGCGGTGACCAGGGCGGCGCGGGCGGCGGCGGTGACGGGCAGGTCCAGGTCGTTCTGCTCCAGCCAGATCCGCATCCCGCCGATGTCGCTGAGCAGGTCGGCGGGCCCGCTGCGGTCGATCCACGTGGTGTTGAGCAGGTCGAGGCCGAGGGGCTCGCCGAGAAGGGGCCGTTCCATACCGTGCATCCTAACCCATGACGGAGCATTGACAGGTTTGTCTATAACTGGTCATAGTAGTTCTACTGGTTAGGTAGAGCGAAGGAGACCTCGTGACCACGTCTGTCGCCCCCACTGCGGTGAAAACCGGGCACATCGGCTTGAACGTCACCGACCTGGCCCGCTCGACGGCCTTCTACGAACGGGTCCTCGGCCTGCAAGTCCTGCAGGACGGCCGCGACGGCGACCGGGAGTGGGCGTTCCTCGGCCGGGACGGGCAGCTGATGATCACGTTGTGGCGCCAGTCCGAGGGCCGCTTCGCCACCGCGTTGCCGGGCCTGCACCACCTCTCGTTCCAGGTCGGCTCGCTCGACGAGGTCCGCGCGGTGCGGGAAGGACTGCTCGCGCTCGGAGCCGAGCTGCATTACGGCGACGTGGTCCCGCACGCCGAGGGCGCCGACTCGGGCGGCGTGTTCTTCACCGACCCCGACGGCATCCGCCTCGAGGTGTACGCGCCGAGCGGGCTGGCCGGGACCGCGGCCGCCGGCGAGGCCCCGGCCTGCGGCTTCTTCTGATGACCGCGGGCGTCTACCACGCGGGTGAGCTGGCCGCGCAGGCCAAAGCCGGGGTGAGCGCGGAGGCGGCGCGGGTCGGTGCCATCGTCCGCGCCACCGTGCCGGCCGCGGCGGCCGCGTTCCTGGCCGAGCGGCCGATGCTGGTCGTCGGCGCGGCGGATGAGGAAGGTCGGATGTGGGCCTCGCTGCTCACTGGGCCGCCCGGGTTCCTGCGCGCCGAGGGCGGCGGGGACGTGATCGACGTCGCCGCCGAGCCGGTCGCGGGCGATCCGCTTTCGGCGACCCTGCGCCGGGGCGGCAAGGCCGGCGCCATCACGGTCGACCCGGGCACCCGGCGGCGGATGCGGATCAACGGCGTCGCCGGGCCGGGGCCGCGCGGCCTGCGCATCGTCGCGGACCAGGTGTATTCCAACTGCCCCAAGTACATCCAGCGCCGTGACCTGCTCGCGGTGCGCGAGTCGGAACGGGCCGAAACCACGGTGACGTCCACATTGGACACCGCGGGCGCGGTTCTGGTGGGCAGCGCCGACACGTTTTTCCTCGCCACGTCGTCGGCGGACGGTGACTGCGACACCTCCCATCGGGGCGGTGACCCGGGCTTCGTCCGCGTCCACGACGAGCGCACGCTGAGCTGGCCGGACTACCCGGGCAACACGATGATGATGACGCTGGGCAATCTGGAGCAGAACCGGCGCGCGGGGCTGCTGTTCGTCGGCTGGTCGAGCGGGATCACGCTGCAGCTCACCGGCACCGCGGCCGTCGACTGGAGCGGAGCGTCGCGCGAGACCCGCTTCACCGTCGAACAGGTGCGCCGGACAGCCGGGGCGAGCCCGTTGCGCTGGGGTGAGCCGGAGCTGTCGCGCTTCAACCCGGCCGTCACCTGATCGCCGCCCGCTAGGCTGGCGGCATGGATTTCGCCGTGCGCTACGGACCGGAGGCCGACCAGGTCGCCGACGTCGTCCTCCCGCCGGCCGCCGGCTCGCCCGCACCGCTGGTCCTGGTGCTGCACGGCGGGTCCTGGCGGGTGGAGAACGACCGGGGTTACCTCGAGCCGGAGGCCCGGGCGCTGGCCTCGAACGGTTACGTGGTGGCGAATGTGGAGTACCGGCGCGTCGGCGCGGGCGGTGGCTGGCCCACGACGTTCACCGACGTCGCGCTCGCGGTCGACACCCTGCCCGCGCTGATCGAGCAGCAGCGGCCGGGTCTCGTCGACGCCTCGCGGGTCGTGCTCTTCGGTCACTCCGCGGGCGGTCAGCTCGCGCTCTGGGCGGCGGTGCGCGACCGGCTTCCCGACGGCGCTCCGGGACGGCGGCCCGGACCGGTGCCGATCGCCGGCGTCGTGGCGGCGGCGCCGGTCGCCGCGCTCACCGAGGCCTTGCGTTACGCGGGTGGGTTCGCCGCCGTCACCGGGGTGCTCGGCGGCGGTCCCGAAGACGTGCCGGAACGTTATGCCGCAGTGGATCCCCTGACGCTCGGCCCGCCCGGGGTGCCGGTGGTGGTGGTCCACGGCGACCGCGACACGGCCGTGCCGCCGGTGCTCTCGCGGATGTACGCCGAAGCGAGCGGCGCCGAGCTGGTGACCGTGCCGGGCGCCGGGCACTTCGACATCACCGCGCCCGGCGGTCTCGCGTGGACGTCCATTGTAGACGCGGTGGGGCGGCTGGCGCAGGAGCGGCGTGTCCGGCTCGTCTGAGCGGCTGCCCGCGATCGGCTTCGTCCGCACCGCGCGGACGGAGCTGGAGCGCACGCCCGTCCAGGCGTCGGCCAACCGCGGCGAGGAGGGCGTGCTGGAGATCGAGCCGGAGTACGCCGAGGGCCTCGCCGGGCTGGCCGGGTTCGACTACGCCTGGCTGCTCAGCTGGCTCGACCGCCCGGACCGGCCGGGCGCCGAGCTGACACAGGTGCCGTACCTGCTGCGCCGCGAACGGCGCCGGATGGGCATCTTCGCCACGCGCGGGCCGCGCCGGGTGAACCCGATCGGGCTGAGCCTGGTCCGGCTGCTGGAGGTCTCGGGCCGCACGGTGCGCTTCGCGGGCGTGGACCTGCTGGACGGCACGCCGGTGCTCGACCTCAAGCCGTACGTGACGAAGTTCGACCGGCCGCCGGGGGAGCCGCGGTGCGGCTGGTTCGACGGTGTCGTGGTGCCCGAGGGGGTCACCCCGGAGGACCTGGCCTGAGTAAAGGAACCATTACTTTCGCCGGTTCGTTGGCCTCCCATGGAGCCGACGGTGATCGAGCTGGGCCGCCGCGACCTGCTGGTGGTGGCCGGGATGCCCGGGGCGGGCAAGACGACGATGCTCCGCCGCGCGGCCGGCGCGCTGCCGGTCCTGGACTCGGACCAGGTCCGCGTGCGGCTGGCGGACCTGCTCCCCGCCGCCGTGCCGTACCGCTGGTACCGGCCGCTGGTGCACCTGTGCCACCGCACCCGGATCGTGGCGCGGGCGGCGGGTCGCCGCGGGCCGCTGGTGGTGCACGAACCGGCCACGCGCGCTTCGACCCGCCGCTGGCTCGTGGCCGTCGCGGCGGTCACCGGGCGCCCGGCGCGGCTGCTGTGGCTGGACGTCACCGCCGAGGAGGCGCTGGCCGGCCAGCACAGCCGGGGCCGGCTGGTGCGCGCCCGGTCGTTCGCCCGGCACGCGGCCCGCGCGGCGCGGATGCGTGACGCGCTGGCCGCCGGTGCGCAGCCGCCGGGCTGGCACAGCGTCCACGTCCTCGGGCGACCGGCCGCGCGCCGGGCCGTGCTGGTGTTCGGTTGAGCGTCATTGCGAGCGCAGCACCCGCTGGTGCAGCCCGCCGTCCAGCTCGGCCGCCGCGGCCAGGTCGACGCGGACGGTGCGGATCACGCCGGTGAACGCGTTGTCCAGCGCCGGGTAGTCGTCGGTCACCGGGGTGCCGAGGTCGACGCCGACGTCCAGGGTCTCGTCGAAGGAGAAGTAGTACGGGATGGTCCGCTCGACCCGGCCGGTCGCCTGCTTCTCGCCGTCGACGGTGAGCACGGCGGTGCCGCCGCGGCCGAGCCCGCCGCCGTCGTAGTCGAAGTCCAGCCGTACCTGGTGCCGTCCGGGGGGAAGCACCGCGGTGGCGGCGACGGTGAACAGCTCCAGCCCGAAGTAGTTGTAGACGTACGCCGGGCAGCCGTCCGTGAAGTAGAGCGCCCAGCCGCCGAACCGGCCGCCCTGTGCGATTACAACGCCGCTCGCGGGTTCGTCGGGCACTTCGAGGTCGGCCGTGACGGCGTGCGAGCGGTTCTTGACGTTCGGCGTCGTCTCCTCGGTGAACCGCCGCATCCCGCCGCGGTAGGTCACCGAAGTGCGGTCGCCGAGCAGGTCGATCCGCCCGGCCAGCCGCGGGTTCTCGCGTTCGGTCACCCGGTCGTCGAGCGGGAAGACCCGGTGTTTCGCGGCTTCGACGAGGAACAGGTCCTGGAGTGCGCGCAGCCGTTCCGGGTACCGCGCGGCGAGGTCGTGCGCCTGGCTCCAGTCGGTGGTCAGGTCGTAGAGCTCCCAGACGTCGGCGGTGAACGGCCGCCGCCCGGTGGGCACCATCTCCCACGGGACGCCGTGGCGGGTCACCGCCGTCCAGCCCTCGTGGTAGATCCCGCGGTTGCCGCACATCTCGAAGTACTGCGTGTGATGGGTTTCCGGGGCGGCGGCGCCGGTGAGGGTGGCGCGCAGGCTGGTGCCCTCGATCGGCTGCTGGGTGACGCCGTCGACGCTGAACGGCGCGGGGATGCCGGCGCAGTCCAGCACGGTCGGCAGCACGTCGATCACGTGCCCGTACTGGTGGCGCAGCCCGCCGCCGCTCGCGCCGCCGGCCGGCCAGCGCACGATCAGCCCGTCGCGGGTGCCGCCGAGGTGCGAGGCGACCTGTTTCGTCCACTGGTACGGGGTGTTGAGCGCCAGCGCCCAGCCGGCGGGCGCGATCGGGTAGGTCGACGGGCCGCCGATCTCGTCGAGGTGGGTGATCATCTCCTCGGGATCGTCGACGATTCCGTGGCCCAGCCGGTGCTCGACGGTGCTGCCCTCGATGCCGCCCTCGCCGGACGCGCCGTTGTCGCCCAGCAGGTACAGGAACAGCGTGTCGTCGAGCACGCCCAGCTCGTCGAGCGCGTCGGCGAACCGGCCGACCTGGGTGTCGGCGTGCTCGGTGAAGCCGGCGAAGGTCTCCATGAAGCGGGCGCCGAGCTTGCGCTGGGTGTCGGTCAGCTCGTCCCAGTGCGGCACGCCCTCGGCCCACGGGGCCAGCTCGGTGTCCGGCGGGACGACGCCGAGTTCCTTCTGCCGCGCCAAAGTCCGCTCGCGCTGCTGGTCCCAGCCGTCGTCGAAGCGGCCGCGGTACCGGTCGCGCCACTCGGGCCCGACGTGCAGCGGCGCGTGCGCGGCCCCGAGCGCCAGGTAGGTGAAGAACGGGCGGTCCGGGGTCAGCGTGTGCTGCGTGCGCACCCAGTCGACGGCGTGGTCCACCAGGTCCTCGGTGAGGTGGTAGCCCTCCTCCGGCCGTCGCGTGGGCTCGACCGGCGTGGTGCCCTCGTACAGCAGCGGGTACCAGTGGTTCATTTCGGCGCCCATGAAGCCGTAGAAGGTGTCGAAGCCCTCGCCGGTGGGCCAGCGGTCGAACGGGCCGACGGCGCTGATCTCCCGCGGCGGCGTCTGGTGCCACTTGCCGAACGCGGCGGTGCTGTAACCGTTCCCCTGCAAGATCTGCGCGAGCGTGGCCGCGCTTCGCGGCCGGAAGCCGTTGTACCCGGGTGCGGCGGTGGCCATCTCGGTGGTGCCGCCCATGCCGACCGAGTGGTGGTTGCGCCCGGTCATCAGGGCCTGGCGGGTCGGCGAGCAGAGCGCGGTGACGTGGAAGCGGGTGTACCGCAGGCCGTCGGCGGCGAGCCGGTCGGCCGCGGGCATCGCACACGGGCCGCCGAACGCGCTGGACGTGCCGAACCCGAGGTCGTCCACCAGCACGATCACCACGTTCGGCGCGCCTCGCGGCGGCGGCACCGGACCGGCCGGGGTGAACGCCTCCCGCTGCTCGCGCGCGTCGAGCGCGGCCGCCGCGGATTCGGCGGCGTCCGGGCGGGGCAGCACGTGGCGACCGGCGGGAAAGGCGGGCATGGCGATGGAGATCCTTCCGAAGTGGACGGACGGAACCCCTTGACCGGCCGGGGGTTTCCTCGATGGGCGCAGCTTCACACGGCGTGGCTCCGCCGGGCAACACCGGTGGCGGGCGGACCGAGACCGGAAGTGGATGCGGCCGGTAGACGATCACTATCGGGGCTGGTCGGAAACTCGCCCAAGATATTCCTTGACATGAATATTCTGGTAGGTGAATACTTCAGGGCATGGACGCGATCGTTTCAGCACTGGGGGACGCCACGAGGTGGCGCATCGTGGAGCTGCTGGCGCAGGGGCCGCGTTCGGTCGGGGAGCTGGCCGAGCTGACCGGCTCCCGTCAGCCGCAGACGACCAAGCACCTGCAGACCCTGGCCCGCGCCGGCCTGGTCACCGTCTACCCGCTGGGACAGCGGCGGGTCTACGCGGTCGAAACCGGTCCGCTGACGGGACTCGCGAAGCGGCTGGAGGAGCTGGCCGAGGCCGCGCGGGAGCACGAGGGCGAGCGGGACGTGATCGCCCGCTACCGCGCCGCCATCGAGGCGGACACGGCGGTCGCGGACCGGGACCAGTGGGCGGACGGGCGCACCTTCTCGTTCGACCGGGTGCTGGCCGCGCCGCGGGAAGCGGTCTGGCGGCACTGGACCGACCCGGAGCTGCTCGCTTCCTGGTGGGCCCCGGCCCCGATGGTCGCGACGGACTGCGTCCTCGAGCCGGAGCCCGGGGGCCGCGTCGTCCTCGAATACCGCGACGGGGAAGGACATCGGTACCGCTCGCAGGGGCGGGTCCGCGCCGCGAAACGGGCGCAGCACCTCGTGTTCGACCTGTCGGTGCTGGACGCGGCGGGCGCCGTCTCGTTCACCGGGCACTACGACCTGGCGCTCACCAGCGTGCCCGGCGGCACCCGGCTCCGGCTCGACCTGGGCATCACCGAAACGACCGTCGAGGCCGTCCCCTTCATCGCCGGGATCGAAACCGGCTGGGGCCAGGTGCTCGACAATCTCGCCGAGATCCTCGGCAATTCCATGCACACCAAGCACACCAAGCGAAAGGGCCACCAGTCATGACCAGCACCACCGGACGCAGAGTCACCGCCAACCTGAACCTCACCCTCGACGGGCGCTACCACGGACCGGCCGGGCCCGGCGACATGGGCGCGATCGTCTCGTACGCGGCCACCGAAGCCGCCCGTAACCACCTCGACCGCATCCACGAGACCGCGACGACGGCCCTGCTCGGCCGCCTCAACGCCGAGGGCTTCCTGGGCTTCTGGCCGACGATCGTGGACAACGAGGACGCCGACCCGCGCGACCGCGGTTACGCGAAGTGGCTCGTCGACGCCGAAAAGGTGGTCCTGTCGAGCACTTTGGACACTGCGCCGTGGGCGCGCACCCGGGTGGCGAACGCCCCGGCGGTGGACGTCGTCACCGAGCTCAAGGCCGCCGGCGAGGGCGACATCCTGGTCAACAGCAGCGCGAGCGTGATCAAGCCGCTGCTCGCCGCCGACATGATCGACCGGCTGTACCTGATGATCTGCCCCGAGATCGCCGGCGGCGGCCCGCGGCTGTTCGACGACGGCCTGCCGGCTTCGCGCTGGAAGCTCACCCACCACGAGGTCGGCGAACTGGGCGAGACGGCCGTGGTCTACGACCGCGTTCGCTGATCAACGGCGTAGCGGGCGGCGGTGGTGCGGACAGCTTCGTCGACTACCTCGGCGACGCGGTCCGCGCTCACCTCCCAGCCCGGCACCAGGAGCGCGGGCCAGAAGACGTAGTTGGAGATCATGCCCAGGAACTGGGTGGCGGCGAGGTCCACGTCCTCGACCCGCACCGTTCCCGCCTCATGCTCGGCCAGGAGGTAGCCGCGCACGGACTCGAAGTAGGGCATCTTCCCCTGGGAGAACTGCGCATGGGCCAGCTCGGGGAACCGGGGCAGCTCGGCGATGACGATCCGGAACAGGTCGGCCATCCGGGCGCGGCCCAGCAGCCCGGCGTAACGGCGGCCGAGGAAGCCGAGCCCGTCGACGACGTTGCCGGCCGGCGGGGGATCCTCCTCGTCGGCGGTCGACCATGACTCGGTCACGATGGCGTCGAACAGGGCGGCTTTGGTCGGGAACTGCTTGAACAAGGTGGCCCGCGAAACGCCCGAGCGCTCGGCGATCCGCGCCAGTGACGTCCGGTCGTAGCCCAGCTCGAGAAACAGCGCGGTCGCGGCCGTCACGATCAGCGCGCGCTTCTCCTGGGCGACACGCTGGTGATACGTCGTCACAACCTTGCTCATGGGCCGAGCATACGAGGTGAGTGGCTTGACTCACCACTGCCGGCGGCCTAGCGTCGGGGCAGTGGTGAGTCGACCGGCTCACTATCGGCCGCCGTTCATCACCGATGGTCCCGGCCGGTTGCCCCCATACCGAAGGAACAGCTGTTGCCCCGCTTCGACAACCAGACCGTGCTCGTGACCGGTGGAACCGGCGGCCAGGGCTCGAGCCACGTGCGCGCCTTTCACGCGGAGGGAGCGAACGTGGTGATCGGCGGCATCGACGCCGAACGCGGCGCCGCTCTCGCCGACGAGCTCGGGCCCCGCGCCCGCTTCGCCCGCCTGGACGTCACCGACGAGAGCTCGTGGTCCGCCGCCGTGCTGGCCGCCGAGAGCGCGTTCGGCGCCCTGAACGTGCTCGTCAACAACGCGGGCGTGCAGAACCCGCCGGCGACAATCGAAAACACCGACCAGGCCACCTGGTCGCGCATCCTCGACGTCAACCTCACCGGGACCTTCCTCGGCATCAAGGCCGCAGCCCCCGCTCTGCGCCGTGCCGCCGGGGGAGCCATCGTCAACATCGCCTCGACGATGGGCCTGGGCGGCACTGCGCACTACGCGCCGTACGTCGCCAGCAAGTGGGCCCTACGAGGACTCACTCAAACGGCAGCGCTCGAACTCGGCCGCGACGACATCCGGGTGAACACCATCCACCCCGGCGTGATCTCGACCGCCTTCATCCACGAACCGGCGGCCGGCGCCACCGCGGCCATCGCCGAGTTCTACTCACCCCGGCCGTTCGCCGTCCCCCGGCTCGGCGAACCGGCCGACGTCACCCGGCTTCTCCTGTTCCTCACGTCCTCGGACGCCTCGTTCATCACGGGCTCGGAGTACGTCATCGACGGGGGACTCCTCCTCGGCCCCGCCCTCCAAGCCGAGACCGCATGAGCACTCCGGACCCGACCGGATGGAGCGACCCCGCGCGGGACGCGTCTTCGTCGCGCCTGCCCGATCCGATCCGGCGGGCCATCGACATCACGACGCTGGGCCGCACGGGCGGCGCCGCGAACCTGCTCGCCGATCCCACCTTCACCTTCCACCTCGAGAACGGGATCCGCGCGGATCTGCCCGCGCGGGCCACGCCGGTCACCGACTCGGCCGAACGCGCGGCCGTGCTGGCGGAGATCGTCGCGGATCTCGATCAGCCCCACGACCCCGGCACCATCCGGCCGACCCGGCTCGAAGACTGGGCCGACAGCCGGCTGATGCGCATCAGCTCCCCCCATCGGCCGTGACCGCGGGCCTCACGAGTCTTTCGGGACCAGCGCGACGAATTCCTCCGCGGCCGGGGAAAGCGGGCCCGCGCGCCAGACCAGCCGGCCGCGCCGCACGAGGCGGGGGAGCAGCGGCACGATCACCGCGCCCTGGCGGCGGGCGTCCTCGGCCATGGCGCGGGGGAGCAGTGCCGCGCCGGCGCCGGCGAGGACCAGCGGGACCATCATCGCCCGGTGCTCGGTCTCGACGACGATGCGCGGTTCACGGCCGGAGCCGCGCAGCGCGTCCTCGACGAGCCAGCGGGTGGCGGTGCCCGGCGGGGTGGTGACCAGGTCCAGTTCGGCCAGGTCGGCCTGCGGCAGGGCCGCGGTGCGCGGGGAGGCCGCGGGCAGCACCGCGAACACCTCCTGCTCGGCCAGGTCCACCCCGGCCAGCCCGGCCGGGTCCGAACCGGACTCGACGAGCCCGACCTCGCTCTGCCCGTCGCGGACGCGGTTGAGCACGTCGGACCCGGTCTCCGGCGCCCGGACGCGCACCCGCACCTTGGGATGCGCGGCGCGGAACCGGCCCAGCATCGCGGCCAGCGGGTCGACGGCCAGGGTGGTCTGCGAAGCGATGTCCAGCGTCCCGCCGCCGAGCCCGAGCACCTCGCGCACGGCCGCGTCCGCGGTGCTGAGGTCACGCAGGATCTGACGGGCCGGGGCGACCAGCGCGGTGCCCGCCGCGGTCAGCTCGGCGCCGTGCGGCAGGCGGTGGAACAGGAGGCCGCCCAGCTGTTTCTCCAGCGTGCGCACCGCGTGGGACAACGAGGGCTGGGCGACGTGCAGCCGCCGCGCCGCGTTGGTGAACCCGCCGTGGTCGACCACGGCGAGGAAGTACTCCAGCTGGCGGCGCTCCATCCCCGGCGGCCGGGGTCAGGCCACGGAGGCCGGCCGCCGCAGGGCCTGGCGGCGCAAGCGCGTGAACTGCTTGGCGCTGTTGAGCGCGAACACCCCGACGGTGGCGCCGTCTCGCTGATACGTCGCGACAAACGCGCCGTCCTCGGCCGTACCCTCCACGAACACCACCTCGTCGCCGGGCTCGGGGTGCCCGGCGAGCTGGAGCATACCGGAGTACTGGTCGGACCAGACGTACCCGCTCGGGGCGTACTGCCTCGTCACGTGCCCGGCCAGCAGGTTCGCGACGGCCACCGGCGCCTGTTCGCTCGCGTTCGTCCAGTGCTCGTGCCGGTGCCGGACGCCGGTTTCCGCGTGGGCGTACGCCGCGACGTCGCCGACCGCGACGACGTTCGGCAGCTTCGTGACCAGGCCGCTGGAGGTGTGCACGCCGTTGCCGACCTCGAGGCCGGAGCCGGTGAGCCACTCCGTGGCCGGGACCATGCCGATGCCGACGACCACCACGTCCGCGGGCAGCTCCTCGCCGCCGTCCAGCCGGACCCCGGTGACCCGACCGCCGGTGGTCAGCAGGGTTTCGACGGCGGCGCCGCAGCGCAACGTCGTGCCGTGCCGGGCGTGCAGGCCCGCGCAGGCTTGCGCGAGCCGCGGGCCGAGCACCCGGGCGAGCGGCGTTTCCAGCGCTTCCAGCACCGTGACGTCGAGGCCCAGCGTCCGCGCGGTGGACGCGACCTCGGCGCCGACGAACCCCGCGCCGACGATCACCACCCGCGCCCCGGGCACGAGTTCTTCCCGCAGTGCCAAGGAATCCTCGAGCGTGCGCAGCACGTGGACGCCCGCGATGCCCTCGGTCCCCGGCAGCGTCCGGGCACGCCCGCCGGTGGCGAGCACGACTCCGTCGACGGCCAGCTCACCGTCGGAGAGCACCACCCTTCCGGCGGCCGGGTCGAGCCGCTCCGCGCGGGTGCCCAGCCGCAGTTCGAGCGACGCCGTGTCGTCGGCGTCGAGCAGGTCCAGCGACTCGCGCGACGCCGTGCCGGCGAGGAAGGCCTTCGACAGGGGCGGCCGGTCGTAGGGCGGGTGCGGCTCTTCGCCGACCAGCACGACCCGCCCGTCGAACCCCTGCGCCCGCAGCTCCTGCGCGGCGCGGGCCCCGGCCAGCGAGGCGCCGATGATCGCGACGCTCTTCACGCCGCGTGCTCCCGGGCGTCGGACTGCACGTAGACGACGCCTTCGTCCACCAGTACCGGGTACGTGCGCACGGGCTTCTTCGCGGGCAGGCACGAGGGCATCCCGGTCCGCAGGTCGAACAGCGCCGCGTGCAGCGGGCACTCGACGAAGCAGCCCTCCAGCCAGCCCTCGGACAGCGACGCGTCCTGGTGGCTGCAGGTGTCGTCGATCGCGTAGAGCTCGCCGTCGGCGTTGAACACCGCGATCGGCTCGGGGCCCGCGATCCGGACGGATTCGCCGGGCGGCAGTTCGTCCACTGTGCACGCGCGTTGCATCGAGAGCCTCCGAGAAGAGCCGTAAGGGAGTTGCGTATTAAGGAACGCGAGACGCGATACGCAACAAGTCTGAATCGGCTACCGGGCTCCGTCAAGGGTTACGAACCGGTAGATCCGGCGGGATTTTCCGGGCCCGCAACGGCTCCCGGCGCCCCTGACCCGGGCATGACGGACACCCGGGCGCGGGTGCGGGCCCGGGTGTCCGTGAGGCGAGGTGGGTTACGCGGGGAGGTGGCGGTGGAAGGGCTGCTTGATCGGGGCGAGCGGGGTGTTGCCGAGGATCAGGTCTGCGGACTTCTCGGCGGTCATCATCACCGGGGCGTAGATGTTGCCGTTGGGGATGTAGGGCATCACCGACGCGTCGACCACCCGCAGCCCCTCGGTGCCGTGGACCCGCATGGTGGCGGGGTCCACCACGGACTGCTCGTCCACGCCCATCTTGGCGGTGCAGGAAGGGTGCAGCGCGGTCTCGGCGTCTTTCGCGACCCAGTCGAGGATCTGCTCGTCGGTCTCCACCTCGGGCCCGGGCGAGATCTCGCCGCCGTTGTACGGGTCGAGCGCGGACTGGTTGAGGATCCCGCGCGCCACCCGCACCGCCTCCACCCACTCACGGCGGTCGTTCTCGGTGGACAGGTAGTTGAACTTCAGCGCCGGGTGCCGGCGCGGGTCGGTCGAGGTGATCTTGACCGTGCCGCGGGTGTCGGCGTACATCGGGCCGACGTGCACTTGGTAGCCGTGGCCGCCGGCCGGCACCGAGCCGTCGTAGCGGATGGCCACCGGCAGGAAGTGGAACATCAGGTTCGGGTACGCGACTTCTTCGTTGCTGCGGACGAAACCGCCGCCCTCGAAGTGGTTGGTCGCGGCCGGGCCGGAGCGCAGGAACAGCCACTGTGCGCCGATGTAGGGCCGCTTCCACTTCGCCAGCGAAGGCTGCATGGACACCGGCTGCTTGCAGGCGTACTGGATGTACACCTCGAGGTGGTCCTGCAGGTTCTCGCCGACGCCGGGCAGGTCGCGCACGACGTCGATGCCGAGGCGCTCCAGCTCGGCCGCGTTGCCGACGCCCGACAGCTGCAGCAGCTGCGGCGTGTTGACCGCGCCGCCGCACAGGATGATCTCCTTGCCGTACACCTCGCCCGGCGCGCCGCGGCCCTGCGAGTACTCGACGCCGATCGCGCGCGTGCCGTCGAAGAGGACCTGCGAGACGAAGGCGTGCGTCTTGACCGTCAGGTTCGGCCGGTGCAGCACCGGGTGCAGGTACGCGCGGGCGGCCGAGAGGCGGCGGCCCTTGCGCACGTTGCGGTCGAAGGCCGCGAAGCCCTCCTGCCGGTAGCCGTTGACGTCGTCGGTGCGCGGGTAGCCGGCTTGGACGGCGGCGTCGAAGAACGCCTGGAACAGGGGGTTGGTCGCCGGCCCGCGCTCCAGCTCCAGCGGGCCGCTGTGTCCTCGCCACTGCCCGTCCGGCGCGTCGGCGAGGCAGTTCTCCATGCGCTGGAAGTAGGGCAGGCAGTGCGCGTAGTCCCAAGTGGACATTCCGGGGTCGCCGGCCCAGCGCTCGTAGTCGAGCGGGTTGCCGCGCTGGAAGATCATCCCGTTGATGCTGCTGGACCCGCCGAGCACCTTGCCGCGGGCGTGGTAGATCCGCCGCCGGTTCATGTGCGGCTCGGGCTCGCTGCGGTAGCCCCAGTCGTAGAACCGGCTGCCGATCGGGAAGGTCAGCGCCGCGGGCATGTGGATGAACACGTCCCACTTGGCGTCGGCGCGACCGGCCTCGAGCACCAGCACCTTGGTGGCCGGGTCGGCCGACAGCCGGTTCGCGAGCGCGCAGCCCGCCGAGCCGCCGCCGACGATGACGAAGTCGTAGCTTTCGCCGCTCATGGTTCTCCTTCGCTATCCGGTCACGGCTTCGGGGGCTTCCGAGGGTCCAGTGCCCGAATGCCCGGCTGCCCAGCGCTTGCGCCGGATCAGCAGCATGACGCCGCCGGCCACGGCGATCAGCGCGGTGATCAGCACCGCGCCCCACTGGAAGTACCAGTGGTCGCTGCCGTAGACCTCGGGCCGCGGCCAGAGCAGGTTGACGGTCATGCCGGCCCCGTAGAGCACGGCGACCAGGTTCACCAGCGTGCCCCAGCGGCCGAGCTTGAAGTACGGGCCGTGCCCGGGCCGCGGCCACTGCCCGCGCAGGCGGCGCAGCAGCATCGGGGCGGTGACCATCAGGTAGGGGATGTAGAACAGGACGATCGCCGTCGAGGTGAGCACGAAGAACGCGCGCTGGTTGCCGAGGTTGATCAGCAGCACCACCACGGTGAGCCCGCCGGTGATCAGGGCCGGCACCACCGGCGTCTTCGACCGCGGGGACACCTTCGAGAGCGATTTGCTGAACGGCAGCCGTCCGTCACGGGCCATCGCGAACGTCATCCGGATGGCCGCGGTCTGCACGGCCAGGCAGCACACGGTGATCGCGATCGCCGAGCAGATCAGGAACGCGTCGCCGAGCCCGGTGCCCAGCGTGCTCTTGAGCAGGTACGGCATGCCGGACGTGCTCAGCTCATTGGCGTTGAGGTCGCCGACCGCCATCATGCCGACGAGCATCATCAGCCCGCCGACCAGGAACGCCGCGGTGAGCGCCCGGAGGATGGCGCGCGGCGCGTGCCGGCGCGGCTGGGTGGTCTCCTCGGCGAGCGAGCCCGCGGTGTCGAAGCCGTAGAACACGTACGCGCTCATCAGGGACGCCACCAGGAACGCGCCGAGGTAGCCGAGCGGCTGGCCGGCCCCGGTGCCGTGGGTGTCGAACACCAGCCCCGGCCCGCGTTTGATGTGCACGGCCAGCGCGATGATCAGCAGCACGCTCGCGATCAGCTCGACCGCCACGCCGAAGTTGTTGATCTTCGCCATCAGCTTGACGCCGATGATGTTCACGACGGTCGCGAACACCACCAGCACGAGCGCGAGGATGATCGCGTTCTGCGCGCCGCCGGGCGTCGAGGTCAGCCCGGCGTCGGCGTCGCTGCCGACGATCTCGAACGCCGTGGACACCTGCGGCAGGATGATCTGGTAGGCCACCGCGACGGCCGCGGCGGTCACGATCGCGCCGATGATCATGATCCAGCCGGCCAGCCACGAGGTCACCGGCTTCGCGATCTGCTTGGCCCACTGGTAGACCGAGCCCGCGAGCGGGAACTGGCCGGCCAGTTCGGCGAAGCACAGCGCCACGGCGAGCTGGCCGACGAACACCAGCGGCCAGGTCCAGATGAAGGCCGGGCCGCCGGAGCCGAACCCGAAGAAGAACAGCTGGAACACGCCGGTCATGATCGAGATGTAGCTGAAACCGGCGGCGAAGCTGGAGAAGGAGCCGAGGGAGCGTTCGAGTTCCTGGCGGTAGCCGAACTTCGCGAGTTCGGAGCTGTCGGACCCGGCGGATCCCTCACCGGCCGGCTTGGATCGTGTGGTCATCGTTTTGTCCTCGCGGGTGGGGGTGGGGGAGCAGGGTTCAGCCCTTGAACCAGCGCTGGGGCGCGGGGTCGATGTTGTGGTAGACGTGCTTGGCCTCGCGGTACTCGTCCAGCCCCGAAGGGCCGAGCTCACGCCCGATGCCGGATTTGCCGAAGCCTCCCCATTCGGCCTGGGGCAGGTACGGGTGGTAGTCGTTGATCCACACGGTGCCGTGGCGCAGGGCTCCGGCGACACGCTGGGCGCGGCCGGCGTCCGAGGTCCAGACGGCGCCGGCGAGCCCGTAGTCCGTGTCGTTGGCCAGCTCGATCGCCTCGGCTTCACCGGCGAACCGCTCGACCGTGACGACCGGCCCGAACACCTCCTCCCGCACCACTGCCATCTCCCGGGTGCAGCCGGAAAACACCGTGGGGCGCAAGAAGAATCCGTGACGCAGGTGTTCTTCGGCCGGCCGTGCGCCACCCGCTCGCAGCGTCGCGCCGGCCTCGATCGCGCCGGCGATGTAGCCCTCGACTTTCGCGCGGTGCGCGGCCGACACGAGCGGCCCCGCTTCGGTGCCCGGGTCGAGGCCGCGGCCGAGCCGGATCCGGTCGGCCCGCGCGGCCAGCTCGTCGACGAACCGGTCGTGCACCCCGTCCTGGACGATCAGCCGCGCGCCGGCCGAGCAGACCTGTCCGGAGTGGACGAACGCGGCGGCGAGGGCGTAGTCGAGCGCGGTGCCGAAATCGGCGTCGTCGAAGATCACGTTGGGGTTCTTGCCGCCCAGCTCCAGCGCCACCCGGCGGACCCCGCGCGCGGCGGCGGCCATGATCTTCTCGCCGGTGGCCAGCCCGCCGGTGAACGACACCAGGTCCACCCCCGGGTGCTCGACCAGCGCGGCGCCCACCGGGCCGGGTCCGAGCAGCAGGTTCACCACGCCCGCGGGCACCCCGGCCTCCTCGGCCAGCGCCACCAGCGCGACGGTGGTCAGCGGGGTGACCTCACTCGGCTTGAGCACCACGGTGTTGCCCGCGGCCAGCGCCGGCGCGACCTTCCAGGACATCTGCAGCAGCGGGTAGTTCCACGGCGCGATCAGCGCGCACACGCCCACCGGCTCGTGCACGATCCGGCTGATCGCCTTCGGGTTCCCGGTGTCCACGACGCGCCCGGCGTCGGTGAGGCTCGCGTAATAACGGAAGACGGCGGTGACGTCGTCCACGTCGATGCGGCCCTCGGCCAGCGTTTTGCCGGTGTCGAGGCTTTCGGTGCGGGCGAGGTCTTCGCGGTCGCGCTGCAGCAGGGCGGCGATGCGGGTCAGCAGATCAGCCCGCTCGCTCGTGGTGGTTCGGCGCCAGGGCCCGCTGTCGAACGCGCGGCGGGCGGCGGTGACGGCGGCGCCGACCTCGGCCGGCCCGGCGACGGCCACGGTCTGCAGCACTTCGCCATCAGCTGGGTTGAGCACTTCGGCTCGCGCTCCGTCGGACGCTTCGGTCCAGATCCCGTCGATGTGGAGGTCCTTCATCAGGCCTTCCCGTTCGTGCGGAGGGTGACGCGGGGCACTTCGAGTGCGTACATTTGTACGCGAAGCATGTACACATGTCCACAACGGGTTCCTGAGGTTTTCCTGCTGGTAACTCGAGGCGGCGGTGAGCGAAGGAGCTGCGGGGCGATGGCGACGAGGGAGCCGGCGGGGCGCCGGCTGCGGGGTCCGAACGACCCGGAGCGGCGCGCGCGGATCGCGAAGGCCGCCATCGAGGTGGTCGCGGAGCGGGGCATCGAGGGCTTGACCCACCGCGCCGTCGCGGCCGCGGCCGACGTGCCGCTCGGGTCGACCACCTACCACTTCGCGACCCTCGACGACCTGCTCGAAGTCGCGTTGCACGAGGCAGCCGAGAACAACGTGCGCGAGCTGCGGGAGTGGGAGCAGGGCCTCGCGCCGGACGCCGATTTCGCCGCGGCGCTGGCCGAGCTGGTGATGGGCTACATCCACGAGCAGTACCCGCACACCGTCGTCGAATACGACCTGTACGTCGCGGCCATGCACCGGCCGCGGCTGCGCCCGGCGAGCGCGGCCTGGGACGACGCGCTGATCGAGCTGTTCCGCTCCCGCACCGACCCGCTGACCGGACGGCTGCTCGCCGGGCTCTTCTGCGGCCTGCTCATGCAGGCGGCACTGGCCGAGCCGCAGCCGGACGACACCGAGATCGAGGCGCTGTTCCGCCGGGCCATCGAGGGGCCCGCCGCCTGACCGGGCCTGCCTCCTGATCGGCCCGCCCGTCCGCCCGCGTCGCCGCGACGTGGGCGGCCACCTCGCGTTCACGGCCCGGAAACCGTGATCGCGCAACAGGTTCCCCTACCGGCTGGTAATCGGGTGACGCGGAAATCCGTTCTTGACACCTGCCCCGGCCCGCCCGCACTCTGTTCCGTAGAGAGCAACCCGGCGCGTAATACGCAACTGCATCGCTCTTGATCCCGCTGAGCCTGTCGAGGCCGCTGAGAGGAGCATCGCCGGTGACCACCACCGACCTGCCGCAGAGCCTGCTGCCCACGTTGTCCGGCCGGTACTACACGGACCCGGCGGTCTTCGCGCGGGAACAGGAGAAGATCTTCGAGACCGACTGGTTCTGCGCCGTGCGCAGCGCGGACCTGCCCGCGGCGGGCGCCTTCGAAACCGTCCAAATCGGACGGGAGAGCGTGATCGTCGCGCGGGCGCGCGACGGGAAGCTGGGTGCCTTCCTCAACGTCTGCCGCCACCGCGGCGCCCGGCTGTGCACCGAGGACCGGGGCCAGGTCAAGCGGGCGTTCCAATGCATGTACCACGCCTGGACCTACGGCCTCGACGGCAAGCTGATCGCCGCGCCCAACCTCACCGGCATGCCCGACGTCGACCGCACCGAGTACGGCCTGACCAGGGTGCACCTGCGGGAATGGCTCGGCTACGCCTGGGTCAGCCTGGCCGGGGAGCCGCCGTCCTTCGAGGGCACGGTGATGGCCGACGTCGCCGACCGGCTCGGGGGCCTGCAGGAGCTGGACGCGTACGGGATCGAGGACCTGGCGCTGGGCAAGCGCATCGAGTACGACGTGAAGGCGAACTGGAAGCAGATCATCGAGAACTTCATGGAGTGCTACCACTGCGCGACGATCCACCCGGAGCTGACGGAGGTGCTGCCGGAGTTCGCCGACGGCTACGCCGCGCAGTACTTCGTGGGCCACGGCGCCGAGTTCGGCGAGGAGGTCGCCGGGTTCACGGTGGACGGGAGCGAGGGCGTCGAGCGGCTGCCCGGCGTGGGGGAGCACCAGGACCGCCGGTACTACGCGATCACCGTGCGGCCGCAGGTGTTCGTGAACCTGGTGCCCGACCACGTGATCCTGCACCGGATGTTCCCGCTGGCGCCGGACCGCACGATCGTCCGCTGCGACTGGCTGTACCTGCCCGGGGTGGTGGAGTCCGGAGTGGACCTGACGCGGTCGGTCGAGCTGTTCCACCGCGTGAACCAGCAGGACTTCGAGGCGTGCGAACGCTGTCAGCTCGCGATGGGCTCCCGCTCGTACGCCCGCGGCGGCGTGCTGGTGCCGAGCGAGCACCACATCGGCGCGTTCCACGACTGGGTCCGCGCGCGGACGGAAGGCTAGATCAATGCGCGGATCGCCTGTTCGAAGCCGGTCACGTGCCCGAGCGTCAGCTCCGCGGCCTTCTTCGCGTCGCCGTCGATGATGGCGGTGAGCAGCGGGGCGTGCTCGTTCACGTGGCCGGCCATCCCGCGCAGGCGCGGCAGGAACACGCACCAGATACGGGTGGCGAGGTTGTCGTAGTGGATCAGCGTGTCTTCGAGGAACGGGTTGTGCACGCAGGCGTACACGGCCCGGTGCAGCTCGAGGTCGACCCGCAGCAGTTCGGTGTTCCCGGCGGGCTGCCCGGTGTCCAGCCGCTCTCGCAGCGCGGTGAGGCGCTCGCGGTCCTCGTCGGTCGCGCGCTCGGCCGCCGCCGCGGTGGCGGCCGGCTCCAGCGTGCGGCGGACCTCGGAGATGTGCGCGAGGTCGGAGATGTTGACGTCGGTGGCGAACGTGCCCCGGCGCGGGTAGGCGACGACCAGCCGCTCGGACTCCAGGCGTTTGAGCGCTTCGCGGATCGGCGTGCGGCCCATGCCGAGTGAACCGCCCAGCCACTCCTCGTTGATCGGCTCACCCGGCTTGATGTCGAGCATGACGAGGCGGTCGCGGACGAACAGGTACGCCTGCTCCGCGAGGGACGGCCCGGCGGCCGGCATCGGTGTGTTGACCTGTGTGCTCACGCCGCCTACCCTACAGCGAAGATTGATATATCAGTAGTCGACCAGTCTGTCAGTCAAGGAAGCCGTCAGGGAAGCAGGCAGGAATGACCGCGACGATCGAGGGAACGGGCGCCGGGCTCGAGCGTTCCCTGCAGGACTTCGACCCGGCCGTGGCCGCCGCGATCGGCGCCGAGCTGGACCGCCAGCGCTCGACGCTGGAGATGATCGCCAGCGAGAACTTCGCGCCCGCGGCGGTCCTCCAGGCCCAGGGCTCGGTGCTCACCAACAAGTACGCCGAGGGTTATCCCGGCCGTCGTTACTACGGCGGCTGCGAGCACGTCGACGTGCTGGAGACGCTGGCGCTCGGCCGGGCCAAGGCGCTGTTCGGCGCGCAGTTCGCCAACGTGCAGCCGCATTCGGGCGCGCAGGCCAACGCCGCCGCCATGGCCGCGCTGATCAAGCCGGGCGACAAGATCCTCGGCCTCTCGCTCGCCCACGGCGGGCACCTCACCCACGGCATGCGGATCAACTTCTCCGGCCTGCTCTACGAAGTCGCCGCCTACGAAGTGTCCGAAAAGGACTTCCGGGTGGACATGGACGAGGTCGCCCGGCTGGCGCGGGAGCACCGGCCGAAGCTGGTCATCGCCGGCTGGTCGGCCTACCCGCGTCAGCTCGACTTCGCGCGGTTCCGCGAGATCGCCGACGAGGTGGGCGCGTACCTGCTGGTCGACATGGCCCACTTCGCCGGGCTGGTCGCGGCCGGGCTGCACCCCTCGCCGGTGCCGCACGCGCACGTCACGACCACCACCACGCACAAGACCCTCGGCGGCCCGCGCGGCGGGGTGATCCTGACGAACGACCCGGCGCTGGCCAAGAAGGTGAACTCCGCGGTGTTCCCCGGCCAGCAGGGCGGCCCGCTGGAGCACGTGATCGCGGCCAAGGCGGTGGCGTTCAAGATGGCGGCCGAGCCCGAGTTCGCCGAGCGCCAGCGGCGCACCTTGCGCGGCGCGAAGATCCTGGCCGGGCGGCTGCTGGCCGAGGACACCGCGGCGGCGGGCGTTTCGGTGCTGACCGGCGGCACGGACGTCCACCTCGTGCTCGCCGACCTGCGCGACTCCGAGCTGGACGGCAAGCAGGCCGAGGACCGGCTGCACGAGGTCGGTATCACGGTGAACCGCAACGCCGTCCCGTTCGACCCGCGCCCGCCGATGGTCACGTCCGGCATCCGGATCGGCACCCCGGCGCTGGCCACCCGCGGCTTCGGCGACGAGGAGTTCCGCGAGGTCGCCGACATCGTCGCCACCGCGTTGCTGCCCGAAGCCACAGCGCAAGAACTGCGCGACCGCGTCGCCGCGCTGACCGACCGTTTCCCGCTGTACCCGCACCTGGGAGCCGCCCGATGACCCGCACCCCCGGCGCCGATCTGCCGGAGCACCCGGACTTCCTCTGGGACAACCCGGACCCGAAGCGCGCCTACGACGTGGTGGTGGTCGGCGGCGGCGGGCACGGCCTGGCCACCGCGTACTACCTGGCGAAGGTGCACGGCATCACGAACGTGGCCGTGCTGGAGAAGGGCTGGCTCGCGGGCGGCAACATGGCCCGCAACACCACGATCATCCGCTCCAACTACCTGTGGGACGAGAGTTCCGGCATCTACGAGCACTCGCTCAAGCTGTGGGAGGGCCTCGAAGAGGACCTGGGCTACCCGATCCTGTTCAGCCAGCGCGGCGTGCTCAACCTCGCGCACAGCCTGCAGGACGTGCGTGACAGCGTGCGCCGCGTCGAGGCCAACAAGCTCAACGGCATCGACGCCGAGTGGGTGGACGCCGCGCGGGTCAAGGAGATCTGCCCGATCGTGAACACCTCGCCCGACGTCCGGTACCCGGTGCTCGGTGCGACCTTCCAGCCGCGGGCCGGCATCGCCAAGCACGACTACGTCGCCTGGGGCTTCGCCCGCGCGGCGGCCGCGATGGGCGTCGACCTGATCCAGAACTGCGAGGTCACCGGGATCGAGCAGCGCGGCGGGCGGGTGACGGCAGTCGAGACCAGCCGCGGCCGGATCGCCGCGGGCAAGGTCGCGCTGTGCGCCGCCGGGCACTCGTCGGTGCTGGCGAAAATGGCCGGGATCGACCTGCCGCTGGTGTCGCACCCGTTGCAGGCGCTGGTGTCCGAGCTGCTGGAGCCCGTGCACCCGACCGTGGTGATGTCGAACGCCGTGCACGTCTACGTTTCCCAGGCGCACAAGGGCGAACTGGTGATGGGCGCGGGCATCGACAGCTACTCCGGGTACGGCCAGCGCGGGTCGTTCCACATCATCGAGGAGCAGATGGCCGCCGCGCTGGAGCTGTTCCCCGTGTTCGCGCGGGCGCACCTGCTGCGCACCTGGGCCGGCATCGTGGACGTCACGCCGGACGCGTCGCCGATCGTCGGGCTGACGCCGGTGGAGAACCTGTTCCTCAACTGCGGCTGGGGCACCGGCGGCTTCAAGGCCACGCCCGGTGTCGGCGACTGCTTCGCGCACACCGTCGCGAAGGGCAAGCCGCACCCGTACGCCGAGCCGTTCACCCTCGACCGGTTCACCACCGGCGCCCTCGTCGACGAGCACGGCGCCGCCGCCGTCGCGCATTAGGAGTCTTGATGCAACTCATCCCCTGCCCGTGGTGCGGGCCGCGTGAAGAGGCCGAGTTCCACTACGGCGGCCAGGCCCACGTCGCCTATCCCGCGGAGCCTTCGGCGCTTTCGGACGAGGAATGGGCGAAGTTCGTGTTCTTCCGCGCCAACCCGAGCGGTCCGTTCGCCGAGCGGTGGAGCCACAGCGCGGGCTGCCGCCGCTGGTTCAACGCCGTCCGCGACACCCGTACCCACGACCTGCTGGCGGTCTACCGCCTCGACGAGCCCCGGCCGGTGACGCCGTGAACGATTTCCGACTCCCCGCGGGCGGTCACCTCGACCGTGACACGACCCTGCACTTCACCTTCGACGGCCGGGCGCTCACCGGCCACCCCGGCGACACGCTCGCTTCGGCGCTGCTCGCGAACGGCGTCCACCAGGTCGCCACGAGCATCACCCACGGCCGCCCGCGCGGCATCATGGCCGCGGGCGTCGAGGACGCGAATGCGGTGGTACAGCTGGAAGAACCGTTCCCCGAGCCGATGCTGACGGCGACCACAGTGGAACTGTTCGACGGCCTCGTCGCGCGCGGGCTGCCGGGACAGGGCCGTCTCGCGGCCGACGCCGACCCGGCTCGCTACGACGCCAAGCACGTCCACTGCGATGTGCTCGTGGTCGGCGCCGGCCCGGCCGGGCTGACCGCCGCGCAGACGGCGGCGCGGTCCGGGGCACGGGTGGTGCTCGTGGACGACCAGCCGGAGCCGGGCGGCTCGCTGCTGGGCTCCGGCGAGTTCATCGGGCTGAAGCCCGCTGTGGAATGGGCTCGCGCGGTCGCCGGCGAGCTGCGCGACACGCCCGACGTGCTGGTGCTGGAGCGCACGACCGCCTTCGGCGCGTACGACGACGGGTTCGTGCTCGCGTTGCAGCGCCGCACCGACCACCTCGGGACGGCGGCGCCGGAAAAC
The DNA here is from genome assembly GCF_900110575.1 of Amycolatopsis saalfeldensis. Taxonomy (GTDB): domain Bacteria; phylum Actinomycetota; class Actinomycetes; order Mycobacteriales; family Pseudonocardiaceae; genus Amycolatopsis; species Amycolatopsis saalfeldensis. The sequence goes on along the minus strand of NZ_FOEF01000002.1, from coordinate 660,710 downwards.
GTGGCGCGGCAACGGGTTTGGCGGATCCGGGCGAAGCAGACGGTGTTCGCGACCGGCGCGCACGAGCGCCCGGTGGTCTTCGCGGACAATGACCGGCCCGGCATCCTGCTCGCCGCGTCAGCCCGCACGTACCTGCACCGCTACGGCGTGCTGCCGGGCCGTCGTGCGGTGCTGTTCACCACCGACGACAGCGCGTACGCCGCCGCTGTTGATCTGGCCGACGCCGGGGTCGAGATCGCGCTGATCGTCGATGCGCGGCCCGAGGCCCCGGCGGGCTGGGCCGCCGCGTGTGCCGAGCGGGGCGTCGAGATCCGCACCGGCAGTGTGGTCACCGGAACCGAGGGCACGGATCGCGTGTCGGCGGCAGTTGTCGGACCGTCCGGGGCCGCGCCGTCCAAGGAGGTGGTGGCTTGTGACGTGCTGCTGGTTTCCGGCGGCTGGAATCCCGCGGTGCACCTGTTCAGCCAAGTGCGCGGGAAGCTGCGTTACGCCGCCGAGCTGGGCGCGTACGTGCCCGACGGTGACCTGCCGTCCGCCCGGGTCGCGGGCTCGGCGACCGGCGCGCCGGACTTCGCGGGCTGCGTCCGCGAAGGCCGTGCGGCCGGGGCCGCCGCGTTGACGGCGGCCGGGTTCTCGCCGCCCGGGGAACTGCCGCCGCCGACGTCGGACGCGCGGCCGCCGGAGCTGCCGCCCGCGGTGCTGTGGCTCGTGCCCGGACCGGAGTCCGAAGTGGACACCCGCTTCGTCGACCTGCAGCGCGACGCCACGGTGTCGGACGTGCTGCGGGCGACCGGGGCCGGGCTGCGGTCGCTGGAGCACATCAAGCGCTACACCACCATCGGCACCGCGCACGACCAGGGCAAGACCTCCGGTCTGCTCGCCGCCGGCATCACCGCGGACGCGCTCGGCCTGGACCTCGCCGAACAGCGGCCGACGACCTACCGCCCGCCTTACACCTCGGTGGCGTTCGCGGCGCTGGCCGGGCGGCACCGCGGTGAGCTGCACGATCCCGTCCGCGTCACCGCGCTGCACGCGTGGCACGTCGCGCACGGGGCGGAGTTCGAGAACGTCGGCCAGTGGAAGCGCCCGTGGTACTACCCGCGCCCGGGTGAAGACCTGGAAGCCGCCGTGCTGCGGGAGTGCCGGGCGGCGCGCACCGGCGTGGCCATGATGGACGGCTCCACCCTCGGCAAGATCGACGTGCAGGGCCCGGACGCCGCCGCGTTCCTGGACCTGCTCTACACCAACATGATGAGCACGCTGAAGGCCGGCCGGATCCGCTACGGCGTGATGTGCGGTGTGGACGGGATGGTGATCGACGACGGCACCGTCATCCGCGTCGGCGAGGACCGGTTCCTGGTCACCACGACCACCGGCAACGCGGCGATGGTGCTGGAGTGGATGGAGGAGTGGCTCCAGACCGAGTGGCCGCACCTGCGGGTGTTCGCGACTTCGGTGACCGAGCACTGGGCGACGATCCCGCTGGTCGGGCCGCGCTCGCGGGACGTGCTCGGCGCGCTCGCCCCGGGCCTCGACGTGAGCAACGAGGCGTTCGGCTTCATGACCTGGCACGACGCCGAGGTGGCCGGGATCCCGGCGCGGGTCTGCCGGATCAGCTTCTCCGGCGAGCTGGCCTACGAGGTCAATGTGCCGTCCTGGTACGGGATCGCGCTGTGGGAGTCGCTGCTGGACGCCGGCGCCGAGTACGGCATCACGCCGTACGGCACCGAGACCATGCACGTGCTGCGCGCCGAGAAGGGCTACCCGATCATCGGCCAGGAGACCGACGCCACGGTCACCCCGCAGGACCTCGGGATGTCCTGGGCGGTGTCCAAGAAGAAGGCCGACTTCCTGGGCAAGCGCTCGTTCGCGCGGGCGGAGAACAACCGGCCCGACCGCAAGCAGCTCGTCGGCCTGCTGCCGGTGGACCCGGCGGTGCGGCTGCCCGAGGGCGCGCAGCTGATCGAGACCGGCCACGTGCCCGAGCCACCGGTGCGGATGCTGGGCCATGTGACGTCCAGCTACCGCAGTGCCGCGCTGGAACGGACCTTCGCGCTGGCGCTGGTGCGATCCGGGCACGAGCGGGTCGGCGAGACGCTGTACGTGCCCGTCGGCGATCAGGTGGTGCCGGTGACCGTGACCGGATCCGTGCTCTTCGACCAGGAGGGAACCCGCCGTGACGGCTGAAATCCTGCGCCGCGCGCCACTCGGGCGCTGGGCGCTGCCCGCGGTGCTCGGCGCCGAGGAGCGACCGTTCCTGACCCAGCTCACGCTGCGAGTGCGTGAGGGCCACGAGGCGGTGGGCGCCGTGCTCGGTGTTCCGCTGCCGTCGGTGCCGTGCACTTTCGCCTCCGGGACCGGGGGGTTCGGCGCGGTCGACGTGCTGTGGCTGGGCCCGGATGAGTACTTGGTGCTCGCCGCTCCCGGTGTGGCGGGGCTGGAACCGGCTATCCGGGAGGCGATCGCGGTCGGCGCGGTGACCGACACCTCGGCGCAGCGCACTGCCGTCGCCCTCTCCGGCCCGGCGGTGCGAGATGTGCTGGCCCACGGCTGCTCGATCGACCTGCACCCGAGGGCGGCGCCGCCCGGCACCTGCGTGCAGACCCTGCTCGCGCGGACCGGCGTCATCCTCCTGGTCCGCGGGGACGACGACTACGACGAGTACACGGTCCTGGTGCGGCAGTCCTTCGCGTCCTACTTCGCCGCCTGGCTGGCCGACGCGGCGCTGGAATACCGGGAGCAGGCATGACCGAGCACTTCACCCTGACCCTGCGCTGCCCGGAACGCTCGGGCATCGTGCACGCCGTCACCACGTTCCTCGTCGGCCGCGGCTGTGACATCGTCGAGCACCAGCAGTTCGACGACGACGTGCGCGGCTCGCTGTTCCTGCGCACGGCGTTCAGCTGCGAGAAGTCCACTGTGGACGACCTGAATCGCGCCTTCGCCCCGGTGGCGGGCGAATTCGGCATGGAGTTCCAGTTCTCCGGCGCCGAACCGGACCGGCTGCTGGTGATGGTCTCGAAGTTCGGGCACTGCCTGAACGACCTGCTGTTCCGCTGGCGCGCGGGCAGCCTCGGCGCGGAGATCGCGCTGGTGGTGTCCAACCACGAGGACCTGCGCCCGATGGCCGAGGCCGCCGGGGTGCCGTTCGTGCACGTGCCGGTCACGCCCGGGACGAAGGCCGAGGCCGAGCAGCGGCTGCTGGACCTGGTCGGCGAGTACTCGATCGACCTGGTGGTGCTGGCCCGCTACATGCAGGTCCTCTCCGACGAGCTGTGCGCCAAGCTGCAGGGCCGCGCGATCAACATCCACCACTCGTTCCTGCCCGGCTTCAAGGGCGCCAAGCCGTACCACCAGGCCTACGACCGCGGCGTCAAGTACGTCGGGGCCACCGCCCACTACGTCACCCCGGCGCTGGACGAGGGCCCGATCATCGAGCAGGAGGTGCAGCGCGTGGACCACACGCACTCGCCCCGCGCCCTGGTCACCGTCGGCCGCGACGCGGAGGCGCTGGCGCTCTCGCGCGCTGTGCGCTGGCACTGCGAGCGCCGCGTCCTGCTCAACGGCAACAGCACCGTCGTCTTCCGCTGACCCACCAAGGAGTTCTCATGACCCGTGTCGTGATCATCGGCGCCGGCATCGTGGGCGCCAACCTCGCCGACGAGCTGACCGCCCGCGGCTGGATCGACGTCACCGTGCTCGACCAGGGCCCGCTGCCGCTCACCGGCGGCTCGACCTCGCACGCGCCCGGCCTCGTCTTCCAGACCAACGCTTCGAAATCGATGACGGAGTTCGCGGCCTACACCGTCCAGAAGCTCCGCGGGCTCGAGGCCGGCGGGCTGCCGTGTTTCAACCAGGTCGGCGGGATGGAGGTGGCGACCACCCCGGCGCGGTGGCAGGACCTCAAGCGCAAGCAGGGCTGGGCGACGTCGTGGGGGGTCGAGGCGCGGCTGATCGACCCGGCCGAATGCGTCGAACGGTGGCCCCTGCTCGACGGCTCGGCGGTTTTCGGCGCGCTGTACGTGCCGACCGACGGGCTGGCCAAGGCGTCCCGCGCGGTGGTCGCGCTGGCGCGGCGGGCGGAGTCGCGGGGCGCGCGGTTCGTCGGCTCGACGCGGGTGACCGGCGTCCGGCAGTCGGGCGGGCGCGTCATCGGGGTCGAGACCGACCAGGGTGACTTCGCCGCGGACATCGTCGTCTCGTGCGCCGGGTTCTGGGGCCGGGAGATCGGCGCCATGGTGGGCATGGACGTGCCGCTGCTGCCGCTCGCGCATCAGTACGCGAAGACCGGGCAGGTCGAGGAGCTGATCGGGCGCAACACCGAGGCGGGCGAGGCGAGCCTGCCGATCCTGCGGCACCAGGACCAGGACCTGTACTTCCGCGAGCACGTGGACCGGATCGGCATCGGCTCGTACGCGCACCGGCCGATGCCGGTCTCGCCGCTCGCGGCTTCGGAAGAGGTGACGGAGTCTTCGATGCCGTCGATGCTCCCGTTCACCGAGGAGGATTTCGCGCCGTCGTGGGAGGAGAGCCGGCTGCTGCTGCCGGTGCTGCACCAGACGAAGGTCGAGGAGGGCTTCAACGGGATCTTCTCCTTCACCCCGGACGGCCAGTCGCTGGTGGGGGAGTCCGCCGAGGTCCGCGGCTTCTGGATCGCCGAGGCGATCTGGGTGACGCACTCGGCGGGCATCGCCAAGGCCGTCGCCGAGCATCTGGTGCACGGACAGTCCGAGACCGACCTGCACGAGCTGAACGTGCACCGGTTCGAGGACGTGCAGCTCGCGCCGGAGTACGTGAGCGAGACTTCGCAGCAGAACTTCGTGGAGATCTACGACGTGCTGCACCCGTTGCAGCCCAAGCTCTCCCCGCGGAACCTGCGGGTGAGCCCGTTCCACGCCCGGCAGCGCGAGCTGGGCGCGGTGTTCCTGGAGGCGGGCGGCTGGGAGCGGCCGCACTGGTTCGAGGCCAACGCGCCCCTGCTGAAGCAGCTCCCGCACGACTACCTGCCGCCCGCGCGGGACAGCTGGGCCGCGCAGTTCCACTCGCCGATCGTGGCGGCCGAGGCCTGGCACACGCGTAACGGCGTCGCGCTGTACGACATGACCCCGCTCAAACGGGTGGAGGTCAGCGGGCCGGGGGCGCTGGAGTTCCTGCAGCGGCTCACGACGAACCAGCTCGACAAGTCCGTCGGCTCGGTCACGTACACGTTGATGCTCGACGACGCGGGCGGCGTGCGCAGCGACGTCACCGTGGCCCGGCTGGAGCCGGACGTGTTCCAGGTGGGCATCAACGGGAACATCGACCTCGCCTACTTCCGCTCGCTGCCGCCCGGGGACGTCCGCGTCCGCGACATCACGGGCGCGACCTGTTGCATCGGCGTCTGGGGCCCGCTCGCGCGGGACCTGGTGCAGCCCCTGTCGCGAGAGGACTTCTCGCACACCGGGTTGAAGTACTTCCGCGCGCGCAAGGCCCGGATCGCCGGCGTCCCGGTGACCGCGATGCGGCTGTCCTATGTGGGCGAACTCGGCTGGGAGGTCTACACCGAGGCCGACAACGGGCAACGGCTGTGGGACGCGCTGTGGGCCGCCGGGCGCGAGCTGGGCGTGATCGCGGCCGGGCGCGCGGCGTTCAACAGCCTGCGGCTGGAGAAGGGCTACCGGCTGTGGGGCACGGACATGACCACGGAGCACGACCCGTACGAGGCCGGGGTCGGCTTCGCGGTCCGGCCCGCGAAGGGCGCTTTTGCCGGCCGGGAAGCGATCGACGGATGCAGCGAGGAGACCGCGTCGCGACGGCTGCGCTGCCTGACCGTGGACGACGGCCGGACCGTGGTGCTCGGCAAGGAACCGGTTTTCGTCGACGGCGCCCCAGCCGGATACGTGACCAGCGCGGCCTACGGCTACACGATCGGGCGGCCGATCGCCTACGCCTGGCTCCCGGCCACTGTGGACATAGGCGACGGCGTCGAGATCGAGTACTTCGGCCGCCGCGTCCCGGCGACGGTGGCCGCCGAGCCCCTCGTCGACCCCGGCATGGAACGGATCCGGCGCTGATCCCGGCTCCGGCCCGGCAGTGAGAGGAGTGACTTGGCGTGCGTGACCAGATCATGAGCGACTTCCTGAAGAACCTGGCGGCCCCGGGACCGGCCCCGAGCGGCGGAGCCGTGGCGGCGTTGGGAGTGGCCCAGGCGGCGGCTTTGCTCGCCCGAGCGGCCGGCGCCGACCGCGAACTGCGGGGTGAAGCCGAACTGCTGTGGATGCACGCTCTTCGCTTGGCGGAGAAGGATGCTCACGCTGTCGGCCGGTTCGCCGCCGCCGGTGGTCGTGTGCCTTCTGGTGGCCCGGAGGCGGTCGCTGCCTGCCTGCCCGCGGCCGACGTGATCGCGGCGGCCGGCGAGGTGGTGGCGCTGGCCGAGCGGCTGCTGCCGGGAGCCGGACCGTCGAGTGCGGTGCCGTCGACTGCGGTCCAGTCCGGGGAGCTATCGCCGGACGTCGCGGCCGTGGCGGAGATCGCGCGGGCGTCGGCGATGACCGCGCGGGTCGCGATCGAGAGCCGGCTCGGTGCGGTGCCCGACGAAGCCGCCGACGCGCTACGGGCCGCGGTCGCGGGTGTCGACGGGCTCGCCGAGCGGGCCGCGTGGGTCACCGCTGCCGTCCGGGCCGCGAACGCTCCGGCGCGGTCGCCCGAGGCGGCACGAGTGGGCTAAGTAACTAACCAGTTGGTTGACGCGAGTGCGCGCCGGGTGTCTGATGGAGGAGCGAAGAGAAATCTCCATCAGGGAAGGCACCCATGCCCAAGACGTGGCTCATCACCGGCAGTTCCCGCGGCTTCGGCCGCGAGCTGGCGCAGGCGGTCCTCGAAAGCGGCGACCGCCTGGTCGCCACCGCGCGGCGGCCCGAGCAGCTCGACGACCTCGTCCGCAAGTACGGCGAAAGCGTGCGCGCGGTCGCCCTCGACGTCACCGACGCGGAGGCGGCGCGGGCCGCGGTCCGGACCGCGGTGGCGGAGTTCGGCTCGCTCGACGTGGTGGTCAACAACGCCGGTTACGCCGATTCCGCGCCCATCGAAGAGATGTCCGACGGGGACTTCCGCGCGCAGATCGACGCGAACCTGTACGGCGTCGTCAACGTCACCAAGGCGGCGTTGCCCGTGCTGCGGCAGCAGCGCTCAGGGCACATCGTGCAGTTCTCCTCGATCGGCGGGCGCGTCGGCGGCTCGCCCGGGATGGGCGCGTACCAGGCCGCGAAGTTCGCCGTCGAGGGTTTCTCCGAGGTGCTGAACAACGAGGTGAAGCCGTTCGGGGTCAAGGTGCTGATCGTCGAGCCGGGGCCGTTCCGGACGGACTGGGCGGGCTCGTCGATGGCGATCGCGCCCGTCGGCCCGGACTACGAGGAGACCGTCGGCGCCATGAACCGGGCGCGTGCGGGCTCGGCGACCTGGCCCGGTGACCCGGCCCGCGCGGCGAAGATCATCCTCGACGTCGTCGCCCATCCCGAGCCGCCGCTGCGGCTGCTGCTGGGTGCTTCGGCCGTCGAGCTGGCCGCGAAATCCTCGGCCGGGCGGGCCGCGGAGGCCCAGCAGTGGGCCGAGGTCAGCCGGGCGGCGGACTTCCCGGACTCGTGAGTGTTCGTGACGGTGAGAACCGTCGGTTCTGACCGGCACAGCCACTCACGAGTCCTACTAGCATCGGGGCATGAAGGCGTTTGTCGTGCACGGGCCCGGGGAAGCCGGGGTGGCCGAAGTCGCCGAGCCGGAGCCCGGCGTCGGCGAGGTGGTGGTCGAGGTCGAGCGGGCCGGGGTGTGCGGCACCGACGTCGAGTTCTTCACCGGCGAGATGGAGTACCTCGCCGAGGGCCACGCGCGGTACCCGATGCGGCTCGGCCACGAGTGGTGCGGCACGGTCGTGCGCGCCGGCGAGGGCGTGCACCCCGCCTGGGTCGGGCGTCGCGCGGTCGGCGACACGATGCTCGGCTGCGGGCGGTGCCGTCGTTGCCGCGGCGGGCGCCAGCACACCTGCGCGGACCGCGAGGAGGTCGGCATCCGCGGCGGCCGCGCCGGGGCGCTGGCCGAACGCGTCGCGGTTCCGGTGACTTCGCTGCACGAGCTGCCGAGCGGCCTCGACGGACCGCTCGGCGCGCTGGTCGAGCCGGGCGGCAACGCGGTACGGGCCGCGCGGGCCGCCGCCGGCGAGCGGGTCCTGGTCCTCGGGCCGGGCACGATCGGGCTGCTGACGGCACTGTTCACCCGCGCGGCCGGCGCCGAGGTGCACCTGGTCGGCACCACCCCGGCTTCGCTGGAATTCGCGCGCTCATTGGGTTTCCCGGCGACGGCGGGGCTGCCGGAGCCGCCGTTCGACGCGGTGGTGGACGCCACGAACGACCCGGCCTCTCCGGCGCGGGCGCTGGAGCTGGTGGAGCCGGGCGGCCGGCTGGTCTGCATCGGCCTGGCCGGGACCCCGAGCCGGCTCGACGCCCGGTCGCTGGTGTTCAAGGACGTCACCGCGGTCGGGATCCTCAGTGCGTCACCGGGTTTGGCCGACGCAGTCGAAGCGTACGCCCGCGGCGACGTCGACCCGCGCCCGCTGGTGGCGGCGACGGTCGGGCTGGACGGGGTGGCCGCGGTGCTCGCGGGCGAACGGCCGCCCGGCGCGCTCGCGGGCCCCAAGATCCTGGTCGACCCGCACCGGGGCTGAAGGTCCGGTCCGTGGGCGCGGGTCGGGGTCCGCACCCACGGACCGGGGGTCAGGCGAGGTACTCCGCGGCCGCGCGCAGGCTGACGTACGAGCCGCTGAACGTGTCGATCCGGGCCCCGCTGCCGGAATCCGGCCCGGGCACACCGGTCTCGACGCGGATGTGGTCCACATCGGACAGTTCACCCAGGAACGCCCGCACCGCCGGATGACGGTGCGCCTCGCGGGTCACCACGACCACGGAACCGGCCTCACGAGCAGCCGCGCGCACCAGCCCGGCGTCGTCCGGGCCCACGTTCAGCACCCGGGTCCCCGGCACCAGCTCGGCCAGGTGCGGGCCGAGCCCCCACGGCATCGGCCCGGCCGCGATGGTCGGGTCGGTCCGGACGTCGACCACCAGCGGCACCCCGGACAGCCGCGGCTCGCCCTGGATCCGCAGCGCGGCGCGCGCCGCCTCCAGGCCCAGGGTGCGGTCCACCGGGCGGATCGACGCCGGCGAGGGTGACGTGCCCAGCGAGGCGGTCCGGGCCGCCGCGTCGGCGAGCCGTTCCAGCGCCAGCGTGCCGTCCTCGACCGCGGCCACGATCGTCGCCGTGATGCGGTCGAGCGTTTCGGCGTCGAAGGCCGCGCCGCCGATGCACAACGCGTCGGCGCCCGCGGCGAGCGACCGCACGGCCGCCGTGCCCAGGCCGTCGTGACGGCCGTACGAGCCGGAGACCGCGCCCATCTCCAGCGCGTCGGTGATCACCGCGCCGGTGAAGCCCAGCTCGCCGCGCAGCACGTCGGTCAGCGCCACGCGGTTGAGCGTCGCCGGCTCGTCGCCCCACGCCCGCACCACGAGGTGACCGGACATGATCGCGCGCACCCCGGCCCCGATCGCGGCGGCGAACGGGACCAGCTCGATCTCCCGCAGCTCCGCCGGGGTCCGGGGGAGCACGGGCAGGGCCACGTGCGAGTCCTCGGTCGCCGCGCCGTGTCCGGGGAAGTGCTTCGCACACGCGGCGACGCCGTACTTCTGCAGCCCCGTCACATAAGCCGCGACGTGCGGCGAGGCCTTGGCCGGGTCCGATCCGAACGCCCGGACCCCGATGATCGGATCCTCCGCCGCCAGGGTCAGGTCCGCGCACGGCGCCAGGTTCACCGTGACGCCGCACGCGGCCAGCCGCTCACCGAGGGCCGCCGCGACGGCCGTGGTCAGCTCCGGGTCGTCGGCCGCGCCGAGGGCGAGCGGCCCGGGCACGAACGACCCGGTGGCGACGTCGAGCCGCGTGACGTCACCGCCCTCTTCGTCGATCCCGACCACGACGTCGTCCCGCTCGGCGCGCAGGGCCGCGGTCAGCGCCGCCACCTGCTCGTCGTCGACCACGTTGCGGCCGAACAGGACCACGCCGCCCAGGCCCTCGCCCAGGCGCCGCCGCAGCCAGTCCGGCGCGGTCGTGCCCGCGAAACCGGGCAGCAGCACGGCTTCCGCGAGCTTTCGAGAATCAGCCAAGGCCCTACCCCTTCACCGCGCCGGCCGTCATGCCGGACACCAGCTTGCGCTGCACGATCAGGAAGAACACCAGCGCCGGGATCGCGTAGACCACCGAAGCCGCCATCACCCCGCCCCAGTCCACCGAGAACGCGGTCCGGAACGACGAGAGCCACACCGGCAGCGTCTGCTTGGACTGGTCCCTCATGAACACCAGGGCGAACAGGAACTCGTTCCACGCGGTGATGAAGCTGAACACCGACGTCGTCACCAGGCCGGGGCCCAGCAAGGGCAGCGTGACCCGGCGGAACGCGCCGGTCCGGCTGCAGCCATCGATCATCGCGGCCTCTTCGAGGTCGTACGGGATGCCGTTGACGAAGCCGTAGAGCATCCAGACCGTGAACGGCAGAGACGTGGCGAAGTACACCAGCAGCAGCGACGGCAGGGTGTTGAGCAGCCCGAGGTCCCGCATCAGCAGGTACATCGGGATGAACAGCGCCGAGAGCGGGGCCAGCTGCGCCATCAGGATCAGCAGCAGGAAGCCCTTGCGCCCGCGGAACCGGAACCGCGCCAGCGGGATCGCCGCGAGCACGCCCACCACCAGCGCGGCGATCACCGCGCCGAGCGTGACGATCAGGCTGTTGCCCAGATAGGTGACGAATCCCGGCTTGGTCAGCGCCGACGCGAAGTTCGACAGCGTCGCCGAGGTCGGGATCAGGTCGTACTTCGGCGAAAGCACGTCGCCGGGCGTCTTCAGCGACGTGGTGAACATCCAGTACGTCGGGAAGAAGAACACCAGCGCGACGAGGATGCCGATGACCGAGAGCGTGACCCGCTGGGTCAGGGACTTCTTCACGCGATCTCACCGTCCTTGGTCCGGACCAGCAGCTGCACGTAGCGGGCGGTGACGGCGAGCAGGAGCACCAGCATGATGGTCGCGATCGCCGCGGCGCTGCCGAAGTGGCTGCCGGCGATGCCCTTGAGGTACTGCAGGATGGCGAGCGTGGTGCTCTGCCCGTCCGGCCCGCCCTGGCGGATCGCCCAGACCTGGCCGAACATGTTGAAGTCCCACAGCACCGACAGGAACGTCACCATGGTCAGGATCGGCCGGATCGCCGGCCAGCTGACCGCGCGGAACGTCTGGAACGGCCCGGCGCCGTCGATGCCCGCCGCCTCGTACTGCTCGCGCGGCACGCCGATCAGGCCCGCGTACAGCGTGAACGCCACGAACGGCACGGCCTGCCAGAGGACCAGCAGCCCGATCACGGCCAGCGTGCTGCCCCCGGTGGAGAACCAGGAGTAGCCGATGAACGAGTGGAAGCCCAGCTTGTCGAGCGTCTTGTTCAGGATTCCGTACTGCTGGTCGAAGATCCACTGGAACACCGTGGTCGTGGCGATCACCGGCACGGCCCAGGCGAGCACCAGCGCGACCTGCACGCAGATGCGGATCACCGGGTTGAGGTGGCGCATCAGCACCGCGATGAGCAGCGCCACCAGCAGCGTCGCCGCGACCAGCGCCGCGGTGAACAGGACGGTCCGGATCGTCACCGACCAGAACTCGGGGTCCGACAAGGTGTCCGTGTAGTTCGAGAGCCCGACCCAGACCAGTTTCCCGGTCACCAGCTCGCGCAGGTCCAGCCGGCGCAGGCTGATCAGGAGCATCTGGATGGTGGGCCAGCCGAGCAGCACCAGCACGGCGACGAGGGCGGGCAGGATCAGCAGGTAGGGCGTCAGCCGCTCGCCGAACCCGCCCTGGCGCCGCGGTTTCGGTGGACTGACGCGCGCCGACGCCGGCGGGGTGGCCCCCGCCGGCGTCGGCATCTCCTTGGTCGCCGTCATCCGCCGATGATCTTGTCGAGCGCGGCGTTCGCGTCGGCCGTGGCCTGGTCGACGGTCTTCTTACCGGTGAGGTACGCGGTCAGCATGTCCTTCAACGGGTTCTGGCCGGACTCGACCTCGCCCCACTTCGGGCTGGTGGGCACCGCGCGGCCGTTCTTCGAGGCGGCGGCCATGACCGCGCCCAGCGGGTCCTTGGCCAGCGCGCTGACGTCGGACGAGGTGCCCGGCACGTAGCCGGCCGCGGCCATCTGGGTCATGTACTTGTCGCCCGAGAGCAGCTTCAGGTACTCCTTCGCCAGGTCCTTGTTCTTGCTGTTGACCGGGACGACGAGGTTCGAGCCGCCGAGGAACACCGGGGCCGGCCGGCCCGCGGTCTTGCCCGGGATCGCGAACGCGCCGGTCTTGTCCGTGATGCTCGGGTCGGTCTTGGCGGCGGTGGCCACCTCGCCCGGGGTGCCGATGAACATCGCGACCTTGCCGCCGCCGTAAATGCCCGCCTGCTGCGGGTTCGCCTCGTCGTTGTCCTTCGGCGCGGTGGTGGCCGACGCGTCCACGAGCTGCTTGTAGAACTCCAGGCCGGCCTTCGAGCCGGCGCTGTCCAGCGTGGACTTGAAGGACTTGCCGTCGGCCTTCGCGACGTCACCGCCGTTGTCCCAGATGAACGACAGCAGCGAGTACCAGTACTGGCCCGGCAGGTAGAGCGGCTGGAACTGCGGGTCGCTGCCGAACTTCGCCTTCAGCTTGGTGATGTCGTCGAGCCACTCCGCGTTCGAGGTCGGCGGCGCGGTGATGCCGGCCTGCTGGAACATGTCCTTGCGGTAGAGCACCTCCCGGTTGGCGGCGTAGAACGGCACGCCGTAGGTCTTGCCGTCGTACTCGCCCGAGGCCTTGAGCCCGGCGAGCCACTGCGCGCCGTTGAGGTCGTTGACCGAGGAGGTCAGGTCCTCCAGCACGCCCTGCGCGGCGAACGCCGGGGTCTGCGTGTTGCCGACCTCGATCACGTCCGGCGGGTTGTCGCCGGCCAGCGCGGTGGTGAGCTTCTGCTGGATCCCGTTCCACTGCTGGATCTGGTAATCGACCTTGACCCCGGCGTGCGCGGCCTCGAACTCCTTGTTCAGCGCGCCCGTCAGGCTGTCCGGCGCGGAGCCGGTCATCAGCCAGACCGTCAGCGTCCCCGTGCCTGTGCCCCCCGAGCCGGAGGCGTTGTCACCGCCGCCCGAGCCGGCACAGCCGGCTGTCGCGAGGGTGATGGCGGCGGCGCCCGCCACCAGCTTGAGCCAGCGCTTCACTTGTCTCGTCCTTTCGGTGCCCGGCCCCCAGGCCGGTCGGTGACAAATGGTGTAGACCAATGTGGAGCAGCGTGGTCCGGACCACAGCCGGTGTCAAGCCGGTTGCCAAGACGTTGTAAACACGACAGCCAGTTTGACTCTGTGTGTACGCCCGGTTACCGGCGTGCCGCGCGGACTTGCGCGTGGACGCGGAAAACCCCTGCTGGCCACCAGCTCGCGCAGCAGGGGTGCATCCGGTGAAGGGTTCGCGGCTTCGCCGGGTCCGGCCCGGTTTCGCCGCGCCGGACCCGGTCCAGTGGTACTGAGTGGTCCGCAGTAGGGTGCCCCGCCCGGAAATCAGATCAGGCCGAGAGTGGACATCGCGGCGGCCGCGGTGCGGAACCCGGCGATGTTCGCGCCGGTCACGTAGTCGCCCGGGGCGCCGTGCTCGTCGGCGGTGGCGAGGCACTGGGCGTGGATCGCGGTCATGGTCGCCTTGAGCCGCCGGTCGGTCTCCTCGAACGTCCAGCGCTCGCGCGAGGCGTTCTGCTGCATCTCGAGCGCCGAGGTGGCCACGCCGCCCGCGTTCGCCGCCTTGCCGGGCGCGAACACTACACCGGCCTCGCGGAACACCTGGACCGCGGCGGGGGTGCATGGCATGTTGGCGCCCTCGGCCATGCCGAGCACGCCGTTCTTCACCAGCGAGATCGCGGCCGGCTCGTCCAGCTCGTTCTGCGTGGCCGACGGCACCGCGACGTCGCAGGGCACCTCCCACGGCGTCTCGCCGGGGAAGAAGCGCGCCGACGGCACGTGCTCGAGGTAGGCCGAAAGCCGTTGCCGCTGCACGGTTTTGACCTCGTGCAGCACGTCGAGGTCGAGGCCGGCCGGGTCGTGCAGATAGCCGCCGGAGTCGGAGCAGGCGACGGTGGTCGCGCCGAGTTCACGCAGCTTCGCCATGGCGTGGAAGGCGACGTTGCCGGAGCCGGAGACCACGGCGGTCCGGCCGTCGAGGCGCTCGCCGCGCGTGGTGAGGGCGGCGTCGAGGAAGTAGACCGTGCCGTAGCCGGTCGCCTCGGGCCGCGCGAGGCTGCCGCCGATGAGCGGGTCCTTGCCGGTGATGGCGCCCGCGTCGAACCGGTTGGTGAGCCGCTTGTACTGGCCGAACAGGTAGCCGATCTCGCGCCCGCCGACGCCGATGTCACCCGCGGGCACGTCGGTGCGCGGGCCGATGTGGCGGTGCAGCTCGGTCATGAACGCCTGGCAGAACCGCATCACCTCGGCGTCGGACCGCCCGGCCGGGTCGAAGTCCGAGCCGCCCTTGCCCGCGCCGATGCCGAGGCCGGTGAGCGCGTTCTTGAAGACCTGCTCGAAGGCGAGGAACTTGACCGTGCCGAGGCGGACGCTGCGGTGGAACCGCAGGCCGCCCTTGTACGGGCCGAGCGCGGAGCTGAAGCCGACGCGGAAGCCGCGGTTGACGTGCGCCCGGCCCTCGTCGTCGGTCCAGACCACCCGGAACAGGACCTGCCGCTCGGGCTCGCACAGCCGCTCGAGCAGCGCGGCGTCGCGCAGGCCGGGGTCACGGCGCAGCGCGGGCTGGATGGCTTCGAGCACCTCGGACACGGCCTGGTGGAACTCGTCCTCGGCCGGGTTCCGGCGCATGACGTCCGCGAGCAGGGCCGAGGAGGCAGCGTCCAGAGTCATCGCGGGGTTTCCCTTCGCCGGTGAAGTCGTGTCGTTGACCATGACACGCCTTCCCGGACCGGGAAAACCGCGGAAAACGGCTGTTCGGAAGGGGTTGACAGCGCGGACGGCCGGCTCCGGGGACAGCGAAGGCCCCGCCGGGTTCTTCCCGGACGAGGCCCTCGGCTGCCGGTTTCAGGTCAGTGGTTGACCTTGAACCACGGCTGCGACCAGCCGAGGTAGGTCTGGCCCCACTTGCTCTTGATCTCGGAGATGGTGGTCTGGGTGTAGCTGCCCGCGCCGTGGATGTCGTTCGACAGGAACTGGCCGCCGCCGATCGAGATCATCGTGTGGCCCGAGCCGCCGTTGGAGAAGAACGCCAGCCCGCCCGCCGGCACGTTCTGGTCGCCCGCGTGCTTGTACGCGGCCGGGATCTGCGTCCAGTGCACGTACGCGGTGGTGGAGCCGCTCGCCGAGAAGCCGTAGTTCTGCGCGTTGATGCGGTCGCACCAGCCGTTGTAGGAGTCGATGTTGTTGGTGTGCACGCGGGTCTTGGCGTACGCGACGGCCTGTGCGCAGGTCTTCCCGTCGCCGAGTCCGGTGGTGGAGCAGGTGTTCGCCGGCGGGTTCGGCACGTTCGTGCAGTCCGGCGCGATGCGGCCGTCGGAGCCGGTGTAGACGTAGGTGTCGGTGATGTAGCCGTTGCTGGCCGGCACGTGGT
This sequence comes from Amycolatopsis saalfeldensis, assembly GCF_900110575.1. GTDB lineage: Bacteria > Actinomycetota > Actinomycetes > Mycobacteriales > Pseudonocardiaceae > Amycolatopsis > Amycolatopsis saalfeldensis. The sequence goes on along the minus strand of NZ_FOEF01000002.1, from coordinate 645,042 downwards.
CCCAGATGGTGCTGGTGCCGTACTTGCCGGTCACGCTGTCGCCGGTGGTCTGGCAGTCGATCACGATCGCGGTGCCGTCGGCGATGGTGCCGACCGAGCTCGCGCCGGTGCCGGGGGCGGAGCGCACGGTCAGCGGCGCGCCGGAGTCGGTGTGCACGGTGCCGTTCGAGGCAGCCGCCATCGCCGGCGCCATCCCGCTCAGCGCGATCGCCGCGGCGAAGGCCGCGATGCCCAGCGAGCGTTTCGCGATTCTCATCTTCGGTTCCTCCATCGTCCCCAGTGGGTGTGGGGACAGACTGGCCGGAGCCGGTACACGCGCCGTACAAAATGGCGCGGGCGCTCTGTTATGCCGGACAAAGCGGACACGCCGCTCGACGCCGCCCGGCAGGAGGGCGTCGGTAAGCACCTCGGGCGCTGAGCCTTACGCCGGTGAAGTTGCCGGGGGAGAGGGTGGCGGTCAGCGCGGTGCGAGCCACCTCGCGCGCGCTCCAGCAGCACCTCGAATCGAGAACGCTCCCCAGCGGCGAGGCGGGGCGGCCCGCGCCGCAGGAACGTCTCCCCGGCGGCGAGGTCGGGCGGCCCGTGACAGCGGGAATGTCTGCTTAGCGGCGACGTGGCACGGCCATGGCAGCAGGAACGTCTTACCCGCGGCGAGGTCGGGCGGCCCGCTCCGCCGGTACGTCTGCCCGGCGGCGAGGTCGGGCGGCCCGCTCCGCCGGGACGTCTCCCCGGCGGCGAGGTCGGGCGGTCTTGCCTCGCGGCCTCCGACAGGCCGCTACGCTGCGGGGCATGACCACCTCGACTCCCGTTCTGCGCGGCTTCGCGGGCTTCGTGCTCGTCGTCCGGTTCCTCACGGAGCTGGCGCTGCTCGCGGGGCTCGCCGTGGCGGGTGCGCGCCTCGGCGGCGGCGTGCTGTTCGACATCGTGGGCGCGGTGCTGTGGCCCGCACTGGCGGCGGTGATCTGGGCACTGGTCGTCGCGCCGCGGGCCAAACGGCGCGCCCCCGAGCCGACGCGCTTCATCCTCGAATTCGCACTCTTCGCCACGGCGGCCCTCGCGCTGAACGCCGCCGGTCTGCTCCTGGTCGGCATCGTGCTGGCGGCCTTCGGCGTCGCGACGGCGATCGCCGTGCGCGTCTTCGCCAAGGACAGCTGAGCGGGGCGCTAGCCCGGACGCGGTGCGCAGTCACCTCGGTTGCCCGAGCGCGCGGCCTGTCGCATGGAGCTGGAACCTCCCGGCTCGGCCGGTTGCCGGGAGCCGGTATGCCGGAGCGGCTCAGTCCGGCCGGAACAGTCCAGCCGGGATCAGAACCCGCCCTGCGGAACAGTCCAGTTACCTTGGCTCGGCCGAGTTGGTTCGGCTGGGCAGGAACCGCCCAGCGGGAATAGTCCGGTCGCATTGGCTCGGCCGGGTTGGTTCGGCTGGGCAGGAACCGCCCAGCGGGAATAGTCCGGTCGCATTGGCTCGGCCCGGTTGGTTCGGCTGGATCGCGACAGTCCAGCCCTGAACAGTCCAGCCCCAACATTCCGGCTCGAACAGTCCAGTCCAGCCGGATCGACTCGGCTCATTCGGCTCAGCTTGCCTGGTCGAGTCCAGCCGGATCGGCTCGGCTCATTCGGCTCAGCTTGCCTGGCCCAGTCCAGCCGGATCGGGTCAGCCAGGATCGGCTCAGCCCACCCCGAAGGGGCTCAATCCAGCCGGTCGAGTGGTGCCAAATCGGCGCGGGTCAGGGTGTTCGTGGTGCGGGTCAGTTCGGTCAGCAGGTTGTGGTTGAGCGAGTTGCCGATCGGCTCGGGGACCTCACTGCGCTTGAGCCCACGCACGCCGCGGGCCGACAGGCGGTCCCGGACGCGGGCGATCACGCGGTCGACCTGCTTGACGTCCCATGGTTCGAGGGCGTCGAGCTTTCGCAGCTCGGCCACCAGTTCCGTGACGTGGGCCCGCCCCATGGGCTGCGGGTGCGGCTCCCGGCGCAGGTACTGCTGGCCCAGCACGGCCAGGACCAGCCGCTCGTCCGCGTCGAGGTCCCAGACGTGCCCGGTCAGGGTCGGGCCCGCGACCGGCAGCGGGCGGTGGTGCTCGGGGGTGTTCACGTGCACCTCGAGCGGGTGCTTGCGCCCGCCGGAGCCGACCACCAGCAACGTCGTGTAGCCCGGCGGCAGCGGCACCGGGTCGTCGTCGGCGTGCAGCTGGCGGGTGGGGGAGAACTCGATCGGCGTGTGCCCGCTGTTGCTCAGCCACCACCAGCCCTGCCGGTGGACCAGCGCGCCGTGCTCACGGCTGACCCGCTGGTCGTCCTCGCCCGCGACCACGCCGTCCGGGCCCGGGCTCCGGCCGAACGGCAGCCGGGCGAACTCCTCGGGCAGCAGGCCGGCCGTGCCCGTGAGCCCGCGGACGACGATGGCGCCGGGGTTCGTCCACGGCGGCTTCGCCGGGGTGGGGCCTTCCGCGCGGAAGATGGTCAACTCGGGTCCTCTCGAATCGGGGACCGGTCCCGTGCCGGGCCGATACCGTACGCGCATGCTTCTTCGTACCAGGCGGGTTCTCGCCGTTTCAGCCGCCTTCGCCGTGCTGCCGGTGGTGCTCGCCGCCTGCGGCAGCGCCCCGGCCCCCGCCGCCCCGAGCAGCCCAGCGCCACCGAAGCCGTCCGCGGCCCCGACCTCGCCGAAGGTGCCGGACCGCGAGCCGCACACGCTGGTCCTGAACGCCACCGGCAGCGGCGACATCACCACGATCAAATACTCCCTCGACGGCGTCGAGAAGCAGACCGGCGCGGTGAAGCTGCCGTGGCGCGAGTCGCTGACCGTGGCCGCCGACGGCAAGCCGCACCAGTGGACGCTCGAGATCGACTACTCCGGCACCGGCCAGGGCGGGATCGACATGTTCGCGGTGTTCGACGGCAAGCCCTTCGGCAGCACCCACGGCGGGTCGGCCGGGACACCGGGCACGCACGTCAGCGGCAGCGCTTCGGTGGGCGGCGCGGTCAACGGCTGAGCCGCTCACGCCGGCCCCGCGTCGTGGGTCCACCAGTCGATCAGGACAAACGGCTCGCTGCCGCGGTGGGCGACCGCCTCGATGCGGGTCCGGTCGTCCGTCCACTTGAGATACCGCTCGCCGGTTTCGTAGGTGCCGCAGGCGAGGCGGCCGGTCCGGCCGTCACGGGTGTAGGGCTGGTCGCCCGCGAAGTCCTTGGGCAGGCTGGTGCAGGGGTCCTTGGAGTCGCCGGTGCTGTTGAACACCTGGCCCATCGTGGCGGCGTCGGGCAGCTGGTAGTAGACGACCAGCCCGGCGCCGCTCGTCCGTCCACAAGCGACCGCCGCGACGGGGGCGACCGCGCCGAGGTCCTGCCACTTCTGGTCCGGTGACGGGCGCACGCAGTTCAGCCGTGACTGCGCCGGCACGTGGCCGAGCAGCGTCTGCTCGGCCGGGGCCGGGAAGGCGGGCGAGGCACTGGTGTTGACGGCGTCGACGATCCGGCTCAACGGCGCGATGTGCCACTGCGTCCACCAGCCGCCGGCCGCGTCCGGGGAGGCGGCCGTGACGTGCCCGATCATCGAGAACGCCTCGAGGCTCCAGTCCATCGCGACCGTGCCGTCCGGGCCGGGGCGGCAGAGGACCTGGCCGAGGTCGACGCTGAGCCAGTCGAACCGGGTGGTGCCGACGAACGGCGTGCCCGGGCACGGGCTGCCGCTCGGCGCCTTCGCCGCGGTGACCAGCCCGGTGAAGGCCGTGCGCAGGGCGGGCAGCCCGGCGAAGCGGTAGTAGGAGACCGACCGGGCGCCGGTGCCCGCCGGGGTGCAGGTGATGCCGGCGACGGCGCCGGGGTAGGCGTCGAGGTCCGCCGCGGCCGCGCGGGCGCAGCCGGTGCCCGCGGCGACGTCGACGAGCGCGCTCTCGTCCCGCGTCGGGAAGGCGGGGTTGCCGACCCAGCCGGTCCATGCCTTCCGCAAGGCGGCGTCGTCGGGTGCCTCCGCGCGGCTGACCGAGTGGGCTGCCTCGTCGGTCCAGACCACAGTGGACGTTCCGTCTCGCGTGTAGCAGAGCGCGCGGCCACGCGCTGGACCTGTTGCGGGGTAACGGTGTTCGCCGCCCGTCGCCGTGGTGCAGTCGCCTTGGCGCGGGGCGACGCCGGAGTCGGCGAGCGCGGCGGCGTACGCGCTTTCGGCCTGTTTCGAGTCCGTGAAAGTGCTCGTCGTGGCGGATTGGCCGGACGGATCCCGGCAGGTGACGGCGGAAGCGGCGCCGGCGACCGGGTGGTCGGCCGTCGCGCAGTCGGCACGCAGCGCCGCCGGGACGCCGGCCAGTGCCGGGCTGTCCGCGGCGGGCGGTCCTTGGGTGGCGAACCAGGCCACCAGCAGCGCGACCACCACCAGCGCGGCGGCGGGCAGGCCGATCAGGCGCAGGCGTCGTTTACGCCGCGCGGCCCGCTCCGCCTCCTGGGTGGTGCGGACGAGGTCGTCGACCAGCGCCTGGCAGGTCGCGGGCCGCGCGGCCGGGTCCTGGTCGAGCGCGCGCCGCAGGGCCGGCAGGCCGGGATGCGCGAAGTCCGAGTGCGCGCCGGGCGGGTGCCCGGCCAGGCAGTGGTAGAGCACGCAGGCCAGCGCGTAGACGTCGGCGGCCGGTCCGACCTCGCGCCCGTTCTCCTGCTCCGGGGCCGCGTAGTACCGCGTGCCGAGGAAGCCCCCGGTGGCCGTGACCCGGGTCAGCGCGGGGTCGAGGGCGCGGGCGATGCCGAAGTCGCACAGGTAGACCCGGCCCGTGCCGTTTTCCAGCAGGATGTTGCCCGGCTTGACGTCGCGGTGCACCAGGCCCTGGGCGTGGGCGGTGTCGAGCGCGGCGGCGACCGCGCGGCCGATCTCCACCGTCCGCGCGAACGGCAGCCGGCGCTGGTCGAGCACCTTGCCCAGGTCGGTGCCCTCGACGAAGCGCATCGCGAGGTAGCCGAGCTCGCCGTCCGCGGAATGGCCGGCGTCGTAGGCGGGCACGATGTTCGGGTGGTCGAGCCCCAGCGCGATCCGCGTCTCCCGCTCGAACCGGGCCCGCGCGCCGGGCGCGGCCAGGAACTCGCGGCCGACGACCTTGAGCGCCACCGGGCGCCCGTGCCGCAGGTCGAGCGCGTGGAAGACCTCGCTCATGTTCGTCCGGGACAGCCGCCGGACCAGGCGGAACCGCGGCAGCCGGGCGGTGAGGTCCGGCCGGTCCGGCGACTCCGGCGCGTCGGTGCTGCTGCTGTCGTCCACGATCTCCCCCGAGGTGCGCCCGGAGTTTACCGACTGGGCCGAACGGCCGCACCGATGGCTTGCGCGCGCCGGTCGCTTGGCCGAGACTCCCGCTATGCCGAGCCCGTTCAGCGCCGAAACCGGGGAAGCGATCCAGCGCGCCCGCCAGCACTCCGTGGGGGACCTGCTCCGCCGGACGGCGTTGCGCCATCCGGACAAGCTCGCCGTGGTGGCGGGTGAGCGCCGGGTGGGTTACGCGGAGTTCGACGCGGCGGTGAACCGCTGCGCCCACCGGCTGGCCGCGCGCGGGCTGGCCAAGGGCGACCGCCTGGCGTTGCTGAGCCACAACTCCTGGCCGTACGCGGTGCTGGTGTTCGCCACGGCGAAGCTCGGCGTGGTGCTGGTGCCGGTGAACTTCATGCTCGGCGCGGACGAGATCGCGTTCATCCTGGGCCACGCCGGCGCGTCCGGCCTCATCGCCGAGGACGCGCTGCTCACGGTGGCGCGTGAGGCGCTGGACCGCGCCGGGCTCGGCGACGTGGTGCGGGGCCGGATCGGCGGGACGGCCGAAGACTGGGACGACGTCGACGCCTGGATCGACGGGCCCGGCGACGAAAGCGCCCCGGACGTCCTCGTCGCCGACGACGACCCGCTGCGGCTGATGTACACCTCCGGCACGGAGTCGCGGCCGAAGGGCGTGATGCTGTCGAGCCGTTCGCTGATCGCGCAATACACCTCGTGCGCGATCGACGGATCGATGAGCGGTGACGACGTCGAGGTCCATTCCCTGCCGCTGTACCACTGCGCGCAGCTGGACTGCTTCTTCTCCGTCGACGTGTACCTCGGCGCGACGAGCGTGATCCTGCCGGGGCCGGACCCGGCGGCGCTGCTGGCGGCGGTGGAGCGCGAGCGCGCGACGAAGCTGTTCGCGCCGCCGACCGTCTGGATCTCCCTGCTGCGGCACGAGGCGTTCGGCACCACGGACCTGTCCAGCCTCCGCAAGGGCTACTACGGCGCGTCGCCGATGCCGGTCGAGGTGCTGCGGGAGCTGGCCCGGCGGCTGCCGGACGTCGAGTTCTGGAACTTCTACGGCCAGACCGAGATGGCGCCGCTGGCCACCATCCTGCGCCCGCACGATCAGCTGCCGAAGGCGGGTTCGGCCGGGCGCGCGTCGCTGAACGTCGAGACGCGGATCGTCGACAGCCAGGGCCGGCCGGTGCCGCCGGGCGAGGTCGGCGAGATCGTGCACCGCAGCCCGCACACGACCCTCGGCTACTACGAGGACGAGGCCAAGACCGCGGCCGCGTTCGACGGCGGCTGGTTCCACTCCGGCGATCTCGGCGTGCTGGACGAGGACGGTTACCTGTCGGTCGTCGACCGCAAGAAGGACATGATCAAGACCGGCGGCGAGAACGTGGCCAGCCGGGAGGTGGAGGAAGTCCTTTACCAGCTTGACGGAGTCGCGGAGGTGGCCGTCTTCGGCGTCGCCCACCCGCACTGGATCGAGGCGGTGACGGCGGCCGTCGTCCCGCTGCCGGGCGTGACGCTGACGCCCGAGGCGGTGATCGCCCACGCGCGCACGCGGCTCGCCGGGTACAAGTGCCCGAAGTACGTCGTGTTCACCGATGCGCTGCCGAAGAACCCGAGCGGCAAGATCGTGAAGCGCGAGCTGCGCACCCGGCACGCGGGCCTGGCCGAGACGGCGGGCTGACGGGTCAGCGGGCCGCCAGCTTGTCGAGGTCCCGCACGCAGAACCCGTGGTGCTCCCGCTCTTCGTTGAGCACGGTGCCCAGGCACTGCCGCACCCGCCGGCCCTTCGCGTACGGGGGCCATCGCTCGTCTTCGGGCACCGGCGCGGTCCTCGCGAGCTGCTCGGGCGTGACCTGCGCCAGCCACTCCTCGATCCCTGCGGCCTGCTCGGCGCGCACGGCGAGCACCTCGTCGAGGGCCGGGCGGGCCGATCGGTCCAGCTCCGGGGCGGCGACGTACGGCGGACCCAGCCCCATGGCCGTGAACGGCTCGGTCAGCCCGAGCACGCAACGCCGGAACCACGAGTCGTGCACGAACACGAGGTGACGCAGGGTCTCGACCATCGACCATTCGCCGTCGACCCCGCGGTGCTCGCTGCCCTCGGGCATGGACCGGACCCGCTCGGCGGTCGCGGCCCAGCCGTCCCGCAGCTGCCGCCAGGCCTCCCGCAGATCGGCCGGCTCGTCGGAGCGGATCAGCAGCCGCACCGGGTGCCTGCGGTCGAGTTCGGCCTCGACGTACGGGCCGACCTCGACCCCGTTGACCACCAGGCCGCTGATCAGGCCGTCGATCTCGGCGTCCTGCATGACCACGCCGACCAGCCGTGCCCGGCTCAGGTCGCACTCGCGGAACTCCGCGCCGGTGAGGTCCTCGTCGTCGAAGCGTCGCATGTGGACAGGCTAGTCAGTCCGCTGCCGAAACGAGATACCGCTGGGCCACGGCGCTGTTGTGCCGGTTCAGCAGGTGCGCGAAGGTGCGCAGGTCGTCGGGCGTCCAGTCGCCGAGCAGGGCGGCGGTGGTGTCCCGGCGCCGGGTGCGGGTGGCGTCCATCAGGCGGCGGCCCTCCCCGGTCGGGGTGATGATGGTGCGGCGGCGGTCCGAGGCGGCCGGCCCGCGTTCGACCAGCCCCTTGCCCAGCATCGCCGAGGCCTGCCGTCCCGCGGTGGACGGGTCCAGGCCCAGCGCGCCGGCCAGGGTGCCGATGTCCGCCGAGCCCAGCTCGTCGAGCGTGCGCAGCAGCAGGTACTCCGACTGGTCCAGCTCGGCGTAGACGCCGGTGCGCCGCCGCAGCAGCTCGAAGTTGCGCACGAGCACGGCCGTGGCCAGCTCCAGCACGTCCAGCGCGTCGCCGGTCTCGGCCAGCCGATCGGCCAGCTCGCCGGCGTGGAAGGTCCGCTCCATGGACGAGTCCTCCGAAACACCTGTATGACACCGATAATTACCGGTATCATACCGAGGATCACTCATTTCGCCGGGAAAGGTGGGTTTTGTGCTGCCCAGAGGGACCGAAATCTGGGATCGGGTCATCGCTTCGGACCCGGGGCTGAGCCGGTTGCGCTCGGCTGGTTCGGCGACGGTGGCGATGGGGAGCGCGCTCGGCGTCGAGTACGCGTTCGCCAAGGCCAGCGGCGCCGATTCGATGGGCACGATCATCTCGATGCTGCTCGGGGCCATCGTCGCGATGATGGGTTCGATGGCGCTGGGCGACGGCAGCAGCGTGTGGGTGAAGGCCCGCACGGCGGTGTTCTTCCCCGTGGCGCTCGGCCTCGGCATGCTGCTCGGGGTCGCGGTCGGGACGAATGCCGACCTGATGCTCGGGGTGTTCGTCGTGGTCATGTTCGTGGCGGTGTTCGTGCGCCGCTTCGGCCCGGCGTTCTTCTTCTACGGCTTCATGGGCTGGATGGGGTACTTCTTCGCGTCGTTCCTGCACGCGACGCTCCCGATGCTGCCCGGGCTGCTGATCGCGATCGCGCTCGGCACGGCGTGGGTGCTGCTGCTCTCGGTCACGGTCCTGCGCACGAACTCGACCCGGACCCTGCGCCGGGTGCTGCGCGCCTTCGACGCCCGCGGCCGCGAGCTGGCCCGGACCTGCGCCGACCTGCTGGCGAACACCGAGCCGAAGCGGGAGCGGCGCCTGCGCCGGCGGCTCCAGGCGCGGCAGGCCCGGCTCGCCGAGGCGGCGTTGATGGTGGAGGGCTGGTCGGCCCAGCCCGGCGCGTTGCCCGCGGGCCGCTCGCCCGGGGCGCTGCGGCGGTCGATGGTCGACGCCCACCACCTGCTGGACCAGCTCGCCACGGCCGCGGACGCGCTGGTACGCAGCGGTTCGGGCCTCAGCGTGCTCGCGGCGGAGGTCGCGGACCGCCTGGCCCGCCGCGACGACCGGGGCGCGAGCGAGGTCGCGTACCGGCTGGCGAGCCTGGCCGAGCGCGCGGGCGGCACGGCGGGCGGCTGGTGGCCGGCCCGGCACTTCGCCGCGGCGGCGCTCGAGATCGTCACGGTGCTGAACGACGCGCCCCGGCCGGAGGACCGGGGAGCCGACGTGGCCGACGAGTTCGAGCCCGCGGTCGGGCTCGCCTTCGGCAACCTGCCCGGCTCGGCGGCCATGGCCGGTGACGTGCCGGCCCGGCACCGCGGCTGGAACCCGTTGGCGCGCCTGGACTTCGTCAGCCGCCAGGCGATTCAGGGCGCGATCGCGGGCGGGCTGGCGATCCTGGTCGGCAAGGAGCTGTCCTCGGCGCGGTACTACTGGGCCGTGCTCGCGGCGTTCATCATGTTCACCGGCACGGCGACGCGGACCGAGACGTTCATCAAGGGCTTCAACCGGGTGCTGGGCACGCTGGTCGGCCTGCTCGCGTCGATCGGCTTCGCCGAGCTGACCGCGGGCAACACCGCCGCGGTGCTGATCACCATCTGCGGCGCCATGTTCTGCGGCTTCTACCTGCTGCGCCTTTCCTACGCCTACATGATCTTCTTCATGACGATCATGATCGGCCAGCTCTACACCGTGCTGCACGAGTTCTCCGCGGGCCTGCTGGTGCTCCGCCTGGAGGAGACGGCGGCGGGCGCGGCGGTCGGGCTGGTGGTCGCGCTGCTCGTCACGCCACTGTCCACACGCGACACTGTGCGCACCGCTCGGGACAACCTGCTGACCGCGCTGGGGGAGCTGCTCACCGCCGCCGCGGAACGGCTGGACCGCAAGCGGAGCGCGCCCGCCGCGGACTTCGACGCGCTCGCCCGCGCCCTCGACCACCGTTTCTACCAGCTCGCACTCGTCGCCCGGCCGCTGAAGCGCCCGATCCTCGGCGGCACGAACTCACCGCGGCTGCGGCACCGGATTTCGCTGTACGCCGCGCTGGCCACCCACGGCCGCGCGCTGGCCGTCGCGGTGCGCTGGCCTTCGAGCACCTGCGCCGCGCACCCGGACGGCCCGGTCGCGGCGTGCACGGCCCTGGCCGCGGCGGTGGGGGAGCTGGCCGCCGCGCCCCCGGGCGGCCCCCAGCCGACGGCGGCGCACCCGCTGGCCCAGGCCGACGTCGCGCTGTTCGCCTACACCCCGGCCGCCCCGGGCGAGCGGGCGAAGGACCCGGTGCTGCGGGCGTTGAGCCACATGTACCACGTGCTGCGCGACCTCACCGCCACCGGCCCGGTCGACCTGCGCGCCGCCCCGTCGTTGCCCACCACGACCGTGCCGCGGCTCTACCGCCAGGTGCGGGCCGGCCTGCCCGAGTCCAGGGCGGCGTTGCCGCAGGCCGGGGAAGGCTGACCTCCGCGCACACCTCTTGCCCGGAACGCCCTCCCGCCCGCCGAAACCGCGGCCGCCGACGGCCGGTCGCGGTTTCCTGGTGGTGCTGGGGCTCACCGGTGAGGAGGCAAGGATGCCTGCGGGAACACGGAACCAGGTCCGGCTGTGCCAATGCGTGTGCGCGGTGCTCGGCCACCACCACGAGGTCTGCGACGAGATCGCGGCCCCCGGCGCGGTCGTCGCCATGCCGGCGCCCCCGGGCGCGCGAGCGGTGCCCGCCTGCCTCGGCTGCCATACGGCCGCGCGAGTCCCGGCCCGGGCGGGGATCACGGGGCTGCGGGGGTAGTCCGCGCTCTGCTCGGGAACGGCCGCGCGGGCACGGTGGCGGAATCGGCCGCCCGGGGCGCACCGGTTGGCTGGCCGGGTGTGGCTGTTGTGGTGGAGTCGCGCACGCAGCCGGGGCCGGTTGGCTGCCCGGGTGTGGCCCGGGTGTGGCTGTTGTGGGGCAGTCGCGCACGCTGCCGGGGCCGGTTGGCTGGTCGGGTGTGGCTGTTGTGGTGGAGTCGCGCACGCTGCCGGGACCAGTTGCCTGGCCGGGCGTGGCCGAGCCGGCCGCCTGGGTGCTGCTGCGGCGGTGGCGGATCGGGCGCCTGGCCGGAGAACGCGACGTTGCTGTCCTGGTGGAGCCGGGTGCCTTGCCGCTGTGGGGGAGTCGGCCGCTCGGGCGCGGACACGGTGGAACGGGCCCGGCTCAGGCGACCCGGCGGTTGTCCATCGCGTCGTGGTCCCAGGCGATGCCCAGCCCCGGGGTCTCCGGCGCGACCGCATGGCCGTCCTCGATCGTCATCTCCGCGGTGGTGATCGCGCGTAGTTGCGGGATGTGCTCGACGTACCGGCCGTTCGGGATGGCCGCCGTCAGGCTCACGTGCAGCTCCATCAGGAAGTGCGGGCAGACCTCCACGTGGTACGCCTCCGCCAGGTGCGCCACCTTCAGCCACGGCGTGATCCCGCCGACGCGCGCGACGTCCACCTGGACGATCGACGCCGCGCCGCGGTGGAGGTAGTCGCGGAACTGGGCGAGCGAGTACATCGATTCGCCGACGGCGATCGGGATCGAGGTGGCCGCGGCTAGCCGTGCGTGGCCGGAGACGTCGTCGGCCGGCAGGGGCTCCTCCAGCCAGAACAGGTCCACCGGCTCGAACGCTTTCGCGCGGCGAATCGCCTCGGCGGCGGTCATCGACTGGTTGGCGTCCACCATCAGGTCGAACCGGGGGCCGACGGCCTCGCGCACGGCGGTGAGCCGCTCCAGGTCCTCGCGGGCGGTCGGCTTCCCGACCTTGACCTTGACGCCGCCCCAGCCCGCGGCCGCGGACTTCGCCGCCCCGGCCACCAGCTCGTCGGTGCTCAGGTGCAGCCAGCCGCCTTCGGTGTCGTACAAGGGAACCCGGGGGCCGGACCCGCCCGCGACCCGCCAGAGCGGCTCGCCCGCGCGCCGGCATTTGAGGTCCCACAGCGCGGTGTCGACGGCGGCCAGCGCGAGCGAGGTGATCGCGCCGACGGTGGTCGCCCGCGTCGAGGCGAACAGGTCCCGCCAGATGCCCTCGACCAGTCGCGAGTCCTGCCCGACGAGCCGGGGGAGCAGGTGGTCCCGCAGCAGCGCGAGCACGGCGGTGCCGCCGGTGCCGATCGTATAGGAGTAGCCGAGGCCGGTCGCGCCGTCGGCGGTGGTCAGCTCGACGAAGAGTGTCTCCTGCTTGAGGAACGCCTGCACCGCGTCGGTGCGGGTTTGCTCCACTTTCAGGTCGACGAGAAACGCCTCGGCCTTCGTGACGGCAGCCACCGGTCCTCCCTCGCTGAACCACAGTAAGCGCAAAATCCTATAGGATTCTTGCGGTCGAGGTGACCGGCTGTCAACCGCGGTGGCCTTTTGCCGGTTTTGAGTGTCCTGGTGCGATCGGGGCCGGGCGGCAGTACTTTGTCCACCATGTGGGAGGCACTAGGCCAACATGGTGAATTCCCTTCGTGTTCTTTAGAGTTCCGTCGTCAAGATCCATTGAGCCGCTGAGGAACCGTGTCCGACATCCTGTCGCCGGGTGGTCCGCCCGTGCCCGCCGCGGCTTCCCGCACCCTCTGGCACGCGTTGCGCCGCGATCGCTGGGCGCAGGCCAGTGCCGTGATCATCGTGCTGATCGTGGTGGCCGCCGTCGCCGCGCCGCTGCTGGCGCTCATCGAGGGGCAGGACCCGTACACGTACCACACCGAACTGCTGAATCCCTCGAACGGCGCCGGGGCCGGCGCGCTCGGCGGGATCAGCGGCAGCCACTGGTTCGGCGTCGAGCCGCTGACCGGCCGCGACCTGTTCGCGATCGTCACCTACGGCGCGCGCACGTCGTTCCTGATCGGCGTCGCCGCCACCGCGGTCTCGGTCGTCCTCGGGGTGCTGCTCGGCGCGAGCGCCGGTTACGTCGGCGGCTGGTGGGATTCGGTGGTCAGCCGGGTGACCGACGTGCTGCTCGGCTTCCCGCAGCTGATCTTCATGATCTCGCTCGGCGCCGTGGCCCCGGCCGCCATCCCGCGGCCGCTGCTGCTGATCACCGTGATCGGGCTGTTCGGCTGGCCGCGGGTGGCCCGGGTGGTCCGCGCGCAGACGCTCAGCCTGCGCGGGCGCGACTTCGTCCGCGCGGCCCGGGCGCTCGGCGCGGGCGGGGCGCACGTGTTCCGCCGCGAGCTGCTGCCGAACCTGTGGGCGCCGATCATCGTGCTGGGCACGGTGACGATCCCGGCGAACATCGGGTTCGAGGCCGCGCTGTCGTTCCTCGGCGTCGGCATCCCGCCGCCCACGCCGAGCTGGGGCCGGTCCATCAGCGACGCGATCAACTGGGTGCAGTCCGACCCGATGTTCCTGATCTTCCCCGGCGCCGCGCTGTTCCTCGCGACGCTCGCGTTCAACATGCTCGGCGACGGCCTGCGGGACGCGCTCGACCCGAAGACGGCGGTGCGGCGGTGAACCGCGCGCTCCGCTTCCTCGGCGGCCGGCTCGGCGGCATGCTCGTGGTGCTGCTGGTGGTCAGCTTCGCCACGTTCGCCGTGTTCTACCTGCTGCCCACGGACCCGGCGCGGATGTCCTGCGGCAAGCCGTGCACGCCGGAGAACCTGGCGGTCGCGCGTCAGTTCATGGGCTTCGACAAGCCGTGGATCCAGCAGTACCTGGGCTTCCTCGGCGGCATCTTCGGCGGCCGCACCTTCGGCACCGGCGCGACGGCGATCGTCTGCGGCGCGCCGTGCTTCGGCTACTCGTTCCAGCAGAACGAGCCGGTGCTGTCGCTGATCGGCGACCGGCTGCCGGTCACGGTCTCGCTCGCCATCGGCGCTTCGCTCATCTGGCTGGTCGCCGGCGTCGCCACCGGGGTGTTTTCCGCGCTGCGGCGGGGAAAGGCCTCGGACCGGGTGGCGATGACCGTCACGCTGGCCGGGGTCTCGGCCCCGGCGTACCTGGTGGGGCTGCTGGGGATCCTGCTGTTCGGCTTCACCCTCGACGTGGTGCCGGTCAGCGGGTACGTCGCGTTCGCGCAGAGCCCGGTCGGCTGGGCCTGGCACCTGGTGCTGCCGTGGCTGGTGCTGGCGTTCATCAACGCCGCGGTGTATGGCCGGCTCTCCCGCGGGCAGATGCTGGAGATCCTCGGCGAGGACTTCATCCGCACCGCGCGCGCCGTCGGGCTGCCCGAGCGGACCGTGATCGGCAAATACGCGCTGCGCAACGTGCTGCTGCCGGTGATCACGGTGTTCGCGGTGGACCTCGGCGCACTGCTCGGCGGCGCGGTGATCACCGAGCGCGTGTTCGCGCTGCCCGGCCTCGGCGGCCTGATGGTCGACGCCGTGCACCAGGTGGACCTGCCGGTGCTGATGGGCGTGACGCTGTTCGCCGCCTTTTTCGTCATCCTCGCCAACTTCGTGGTGGACGTGCTCTACGGAGTGCTCGACCCCCGCGCCCGGCTCACGTAGGCAAGAAAGGGAAACACCATGGACCGCAGAGACTTCCTGAGGGCAGTGGGCCTGACGGCCGGCGTGTCGGGGGCCGCGGCGTTCCTCGTCGCGTGCAACGCGAACGAGCAGCCCGGCAGCGGCGGGCAGTCCGTCGCCGTCTCGGCCGGCGGCACGCTGTACATCCTCACCGACCAGACCTCGCAGCACCTGGACCCGGCGAAGAGCCAGAACCTGGCGATCACCACCATCGGCCTGATCCACCGGAAGCTGACCGCGTGGAAGACCTCCGCCGACGGCCCGGCCACCGTGGTGCCGGACCTCGCCACCGACACCGGCCGCGCGAGCGCCGACGGCAAGACCTGGACGTTCACCCTCAAGGACGGCCAGAAGCTGGCCGACGGCACGCCGATCACCAGCGCGGAGATCAAGTACGGCATCGAGCGCTCGTTCGACGCCGCGTTCTCCGGCGGCCTCGGCTACCACAAGACGTTGCTGGAGGGCGGTTCCTCCTACACCGGCCCGTTCAAGGGCGGCGACCTCGCCTCGATCGAGACGCCGGACCCGAAGACGATCGTGTTCCACCTGGCCCGGCCGTACGGCGACTGGCCGTGGATCGTCAGCATGCCCGCGTTCGCGCCGGTGCCGAAGGGCAAGGGCACGGACGCGAGTTACGACTCCACCCCGGTCTGCTCGGGCCCGTACCAGGTGGCCGCCTACACCAAGGGCGTGTCCATCCGGCTCACCCGCAACCCGAACTGGGACGCCAAGTCCGACCCGGCGCGCAGCGGCCTGCCCGACTCGGTGGTGATCCAGCTGGGCCAGGAAACCGGCGTGGTCGCCCAGCGGCTGCTGGCCGGCTCCGGCAACGACGCCACCGCGTTCGGCTCGTCTTTCGTGAACCCCGCGCAGCTCGCGCAGGTCCGGAGCAACCCGGCGGCGAAGACCCAGCTGGTCACCTCGAAGTCCGGCGCGCTGGCCTACCTCGCGCTCAACACGAAGCGCGGGCCGCTGGCGAACCCCAAGGTGCGCCAGGCGTTCCAGTACGCGGTGGACAAGACCGCGTACCAGATCGCCAGCGCGGGCAGCGCCGATCTGGCCGGCCCGATCGCCACCACGCTGATCACCGAGGGCATCGCCGGGCGCGAGGTGTTCGACCTGTACCCGGCGCCGCCGAACGGCGATGTGGCCAAGGCCAGGCAATTGCTCGCCGAGGCCGGGTTCCCCAACGGGCTCGACAACCTGGACTTCCCGGTCTCGACGGCGAACAACGACGCCGACAAGGCCCAGGCGCTCCAGGCCGCATTGCAGCGCGCCGGGATCCGGACCAAGCTGCGCCCGCTCGACGACGACGCCTGGACCGCCGTGGTCACCGGCAACGAGGGCTCGTACGACCTGACGCTCGGCTCCTGGCAGCCGGACTTCCCCAGCGCCAACGCGAACATCGAGCCGCTGTTCGGCACCTCGGAGATCGGCAACGGCGGCTACAACGAGTCGCGCTACTCGGTGCCCGAGGTGGACGCGCTGATCGCGCAGGCGCAGGGCACCGTCGACCCGGCCGCCGCGGGCAAGCTGTGGGCGCGGGCCGACCGGCGGATCCTGCAGGACTCGCCCGTGGTCCCGCTGATCTACACCCGCAATTCGTTCCTGCACGGCTCGAAGGTCGGCGACTTCGCCATCGGAGAGTTCCCGGCCTACCCCAACTACCTGCAGATCGGGCTGGCGAAGTAGGGCCGTGACCGAACAGCTGCTCGCCCTCCGCGACGTCTCGATCCGGTTCGGGGACGCCGGCGCCGCCGTTCGCGGGATCGGCTTCGAGGTGGCGCCCGCCGAGGTGCTCGCCCTGGTAGGGGAGTCCGGCTCCGGCAAGTCGGTGACCGCCCTTTCGCTGCTTGGCCTGCTGCCGCCGACCGCGACGGTGACCGGCTCCGCGCTGCTGTCGGGCCGCGAGCTGTACGGCCTGGACGCCGCCGCGATGCGCGAGGTCCGCGGCGGCGACATCGGCATGGTGTTCCAGGAGCCGATGAGCGCGCTGAACCCGGTGTTCCGCATCGGCACGCAGCTCGTCGACGCCGTCCGCGCGCACCGCAAGGTGTCGCGTGCGGAAGCGAAGAAGCGGGCGTCGGAGCTGCTGGAACTGGTCGAGCTGGAGGCGGGGCGGGTGCTTCGCTCGTACCCGCACGAGCTGTCCGGCGGCCAGCTGCAGCGCGTGGTGATCGCGATGGCGCTGGTGCACGAGCCCGCGCTGCTCGTCGCGGACGAGCCGACCACCGCGCTGGACGTGACGGTGCAGGCCGGGATCCTGGCGCTGCTGCGCTCGCTGCGGGACCGGCTGGGCACGGCGATCCTGCTGGTCACGCACGACATGGGCGTGGTCGCCGACCTCGCCGACCGGGTCGTGGTGCTGCGCGAGGGCCAGGTGGTCGAGCAGAACTCCGTCACGGAGCTGTTCGCCGCGCCGAAGGCGGCCTACACACGGGAGCTGCTGGACGCCGTGCTGTCGCTGGGCACCGGGGCCGGCGAGGAGGCGGCCTCGTCGGCCGAGGCGCTGGTTTCGGTACGGGACCTGGAGGTCACCTATCGCCGGGGCGGCGGCGCGGCGCCGGTACGCGCGGTGGACGGCGTCACCTTGAGCGTGGCGGCCGACGAGGTGCTCGGCCTGGTCGGCGAGTCCGGTTCGGGCAAGAGCACGATCTCGTCGGTGCTGACCGGGCTGGTGACGCCGTCGGCCGGCTCGGTCAGCGTCGCCGGGACCGACCTGGCGACGGCGTCGGCACGGCAGTGGCGCGAGGTGCGGCGCCGGATCGGCATCGTGTTCCAGAACCCGGCCTCCGCTCTCAACCCGCGGGCGACGATCGGCGCGAGCATCGCGGAACCGCTGGTGGTGCACGGGTTCGACGGTGACCACCGGGCCAGGGTGACCGAGCTGCTGACCGCCGTCCGGCTCGATCCACAGTGGACCGGACGGTATCCGCACGAGCTGTCCGGCGGCCAGTGCCAGCGGGTCGGCATCGCCCGCGCGCTGGCCCTGCGGCCCCGGCTGCTGATCGCGGACGAGCCGACCAGCGCCCTCGATGTCTCGGTGCAGGCGTCGGTGCTGGCCCTGCTGGCCGAGCTGCAGCGGGAGCTGTCCTTCGCCTGCCTGTTCATCAGCCACGACCTGGCGGTGGTCGAGCAGGTCGCCGACCGCGTCGTGGTGCTGCACCGGGGCAAGGTCGTGGAGGAGGGCCCGGTGGCGTCGGTGCTGGGCTCGCCGCGCGAGGACTACACACGGCGCCTGGTGGCGGCCGCGCCGGTCGCGGACCCCGCGCGGCAGCGGGCGCGCCGGGAGGCCTGGCGCGCCCTGCCCCGCTGAAGCGATGAGTTTTCGGGCCGGCCCCGGTCAGTACGGGGGCAGGCACGGAAACCAGGAGGCAGGACATGGGAAAGCTGCTGTACTCGGCCACGATGTCGCTCGACGGGTTCATCGCCGGGCCGGGCGGGGACATGAGCTGGGCGGTGCCGTACCTCGGGCCGAACCCGGTGGTCGGCGAGCTGATCGGGGACATCGGGGCCCTGCTCGTCGGGGCGCGCACGTTCGGCGGGGACGACCCGCACCGCGGCACGGAGAAGGAGGGCAAGCCGTTCGGCGGCGGCTGGGAGGGCCCGCAGTTCGTGCTGACCCACCACGCGCCGGCCGAGCCGGTGCCCGGGGTGACCTTCGTGGCCGATCTGGCCGGTGGGGTGGCCGCGGCGAAGGCGGCGTCGGGGGAGAAGTACGTGAACGTGCTCGGCGCGACGGTCGGGCGGGAATGCCTCGAAGCGGGGCTGCTCGACGAGATCTTCGTCTGCATCGCGCCGGTGCTGCTCGGCGGCGGCATCCGGCTGTTCGACCGGCCGGACGGGAAGCCGGTCCGGCTCGAGCGGCTGCACCAGAGCGAGGCGCCGGGGGCGACGAACCTGTGGTTACGCGTCCTCGGCTGAGGCCAGCAGGCCGGTGAGGACCGCCCGGGCCAGGTGCTCCAGCCGGGGCGCGAAATCGACCACGGCGTGCGCGAGCCGCGGGTCCTCGGCGTAGAGCCGGGCGAGCGTGTCCGGCGGGTGCGACGTCTGCCAGAGCGCGGCGGCGAGTGCCGTCACCGCGGCGACGGCGTTGCGCCCGCCGGACGTGCCGAGCCCGGGCAGGAGCCGGGTGAACAGCGCGACCAGGTCGTCGAGGGCGTCGAGCGCGGACAGCTTGAAGCTGCGCACCGACTCCATCGACACGTGCCGCTCCAACGTGATCGGGGCGTGCGCGAGCAGGTCGCAGAACAGCGGGCGGTCCGTGAGCGAGCCCGCGATCGCGGCGGCCACGGTGGCTGGAGTCGCGTCCGTCCGGCCGTCCAGCCGCTCGTGCAGGGCGCGCGCCCACTCGTGCCAGCCGGCCGCGGTGAGGTGCAGGTAGATCTCCTCGCGGGTCTCGAAATACCGCAGCAGCGCGGATTTGTGCACGCCCACCTCGCCCGCGATGTCGCCGAGGTTCACCGAGCGCACGCCCTTGCGGGTCGCCAGCTCCCGCGCCGCGGCGAGGATCGCTTCGCGGCGCTGCTCCTTGTGCTCGGGCCCGCGGTCTTCGAAGGGAACACGGACATGGGCAAGGTTTGGCTGGTCACGGGCGGCTCACGCGGACTCGGCCGGGCGGTGGTGGAAGAGGCGCTCGCGGCCGGCCACCAGGTCGTCGCCACGGCGCGGAGCATCGATTCGCTCAAGGACCTCGACGGGCGTTACGCGGAGACGCTGCTGCGCTTCCCGCTCGACGTCACCGATCCCGCGCAGGCGCAGGCGGCGGTCGCGGCGGCCGTCGAGCGGTTCGGGAGGCTGGACGTGGTGGTGAACAACGCGAGCTACGCGAACACGGCGTCCGTCGAAGAGGTCGAGCTGGACGACTTCCGCGCGCAGATCGAAGCGGTCTTCTTCGGCACCGTGCACGTCACCAAGGCGGCGCTGCCGGTGTTCCTCGCGCAGCATTCGGGCCACTTCATCCAGGTCACCTCGATCGGCGGCCGCGGCACCGCGCCGGGCGTTTCCGCTTACCAGAGCGCGAAGTTCGCGACGGAGGGCTTCTCCGGCGTGCTGAACGACGAGGTCTCGCGGCTCGGGGTCAAGGTCACCATGGCCGAGCTGGGCCTGATGCGCACGGACTGGTCCGGCCCGTCCATGACGGTCCGGCCGTACAAGCCGGAGTACGAGCCCACGATCGGCCCGCTGCTCGAGCACCTGGCCGGCGCCCGCGGCGCGGAGCCGATCGACCCGGCCAAGGTGGCGCGGGTGTTCCTCGAGATCACCGAGCTGGACGAGCCGCCGCTGCACCTGGTGCTGGGCCGCGACGCGGTCGAAATGATCAAGGCCGGCACGGAAAAGCTGAGGGCGGAAGACGCCCGGTGGGCGGAGCTCGGCCGTTCGGTCGACTTCGCGAGCTGACCGGCTGACGCGGTGTACTCGATCGCGCGCGGTTTCCGCCCGCGTGGCCGATGCCGGGCGCGGCGGGCCGGTCCTACGGTGGAGGGTCCCCTGCGACCCGGGAGGACGCATGGCCAAGTCGGTCGAGGAGATCCTGGCGAACGTCGACCTCTACGCCGAAGACCAGCGCGAGAACCTGCTGGCGGCGGCCGCCGCCGCACGGACCCGGTCCCCGATCCCGCACACGGACGCCGACGGCGGCTATCACCTGCTCACCCGTTACGAGGACGTGCGCACTGTCTGCGCGGACCCCGAGCGGTTCAGCTCCAGGCAGCCGGGCATCCGCGGCGTCCCGGTGCGGGTGATCCCGATCGACTCCGACCCGCCGCTGCACCGGGAGTACCGGAAGATCCTGAACCCGTACTTCGCGCGGAGTTTCCTGCTGCGGTACGAGGGGCAGCTGCGCGAGATCGCCCGCGCCGCCATCGCGTCCTTTGTGGACAAGGGTGCGTGCGACGTGGTGCAGGACTTCGCGATCCCGTTCAGTGCCGGCTCGCTGGCGCGGGTCGTGTTCGCGACGGAGAACCAGGACCTCGTCGCCCGCGGGGTCGCGGCGGCGAAGCAGGCGGCGCTGACCAGCAGTCCCGAGTCGTTCCAGGCGTTGGCCGGCCTGGCGGTGGAGGCGCTGGCCGAAGCCGAAGGCGGCGGCGAGGACACCGTGCTGCGCGCGCTGGCGACGGCGACCGTCGGCGGCCGCCCGCTCACTCTGGAGGAGCGGCTGGGCATGGTGACCACGCTGTTCCTCGGCGGCCTCGACACCACCCGCGGCGTGATCGCGAACATCGCCTGCCACCTGGCCACGCGCCCGGACGTCGAGCCGATCCTGCGCCGTCCGGGCGGCTGGCAGCGTGAGCTGGAGGAGTTCCTGCGCTACGAGACGACGGTCGCGTTCATGGCGCGCACCGCAGTGCGCGACACCGAAATCGGCGGCGTGCCGGTGAAGGAGGGCGAACGGATCGCGGTGCTCTTCGCCGCGGCCAACCGGGACCCAGTGTGGTTCGAGCGCCCCGACGAGCTGGTGTTCGACCGCCCGAACGTGCCCCACCTGGCGTTCGGCTTCGGCATCCACCGCTGCCTCGGCCTGCACTTCGCCCGCATCCAGCTGGCGATCGCGTTCGAGGAGCTCTTGGCGCGCACGACCAACTTCCGCCTCGCCGGCGGCGCCGGGATCCCGCGGCAGGCAGGCCTTTCGCTGAACAGCCCGCACCGGCTGGACGTCCTCTTCGACGCCTTCGCTTGAGTGGTCAGCGGTCGGCGAAGCGCGCCACGGCCGCCCGGATCGCCTCGCCCATGTCGGGGCTGCCGGTGTGGCCGGAGTCGTCGATGACCACCAGCTCGGCGTCGGGCCACGCCTGGACCAGGTCCCACGCGGGCTTCATCGGCACGCTGAGGTCCAGCCGGCCGTGCACGAAGACGGCGGGGATGCCGTGCAGCCGGTGCACGTCACGCAGGATCGCGCCCGGTTCGACCCAGCCGGCGTGGCCGAAGTAATGCGCGCAGATGCGGACGAACGCGACGAGGTCCGCGCCCTCCTTCGCGCTGTACTGGCCCGGGCTCCCCTTCGATTCATGCGCGATCACCGCGTCCTCCCACGTGCACCACGCGCGCGCCGCCTGCAATCGGACCTCTTCGTCGGGGCTCTCCAGCAGCCGTCCGTACGCGGCGATGAGGTCGCCTTCGCGGTCGGCCTCGGGCACCGCGTCGCGGAAGGCCTCCCACTCGCGGGGCAGCAGCCGGCCGACGTCGCGGTAGAGCCAGTCGACCTCCTCGGGCCCCGCGGTGAACGTGGCGATCATGACCATCTCCGAGACCCGCTCCGGGTACCGCTCGGCATACACGAGCATCAGCGTCGGGGCCCAGGAACCGCCGAACAGCAGCCATTTCCCGATGCCGAGGTGCTCGCGCAGCCGTTCCATGTCGGCGATCAGGTGCTCGGTGGTGTTGTGCTCCAGGCTGACCGACGGGTCACCGGCGTGGGGCAGGCTCCGGCCGCAGCCGCGCTGGTCGAACCGGATGATCCGGAACTTCTCCGGGTCGAAGGACGTGCGGCTGGCGCGTTTCCCGCCCCCGCCGGGGCCGCCGTGCACGACCAGCGCGGGCTTGCCGTCCGGATTGCCGTTGGCCTCCCAGTAGACCCGGTTCCCGTCGCCGACGTCGAGCAGTCCGTGGTCGTGGGGTTCGGGCATCGGGAACGAGTCGGCCACGGTGATCCTCCAGTCGGGGGGCAACCCGGCCACGCTACCGGCGGGCCCGTCCTGCGGCACCTGGTTTATCTGTGTCCATTGTGGAATCAGGCGAACGGGTCCACGCCGGTCAGCTCGACGCTCGCCGCCCACACGCGGGCCGCGGCCTCGGGGTCGGCCAGCCGGCCGCGCGCCGTTTCGAGGTGTGGCCGCCCTCGCATGCCCAGCATGCGCGGGCCCCAGAGCTGCCCGCCCTCGACGCCCGGTTCGAGCACCGCGTGGACGGCCGGCCACGCTCCGGCGTCCTTGCCCTGCAAGAGAAGTCCCGCGGGGGACAGGCCGGGCTTGCGGACGTGCACCGGCGGGCGGGACGGCGTCAGCGAGTCCAGCGCGCCGCCCGGGTGCGTCACGACGCTGATCGCGCTGCTACCGGCGGCGCGAAGCCGGCGGTCCAGCTCGAAGCCGAACAGCATCTGCGCGAGCTTCGACCGGGCGTACGCGCGCTTGGGCTCGTAATCGTTCTGGTTCTGGAGGTCGTCGAAGTCGAGTTCGGCGCGCTTCGCGGTGAAGCTGCCGGTGGTCACGATCCGGCCGCCGCCGGCCAGCAGCGGCGCGAGCCAGTGCGTCAGCGCGAAGTGGCCGAGGTGGTTGGTGCCGAACGTCAGCTCGTGCCCGGCCGCGGTTTCCCGGCGCTGCGGCCCGTCGAGGTACACGCCGGCGTTGTGCACCACGGCGTCGAGGCGGCTCAGCTCCAGCGCGTCGGCGGAGGCCTTGAGCGACGGGAGGTCGGCGAGGTCCAGTGGCACGTGCCGCACCCGCGCGCCCGGCACCTGCGCCCGGATCGAGCCGAGCGCGGCTTCGGCCTTGGCCGCGCTGCGGCTGCCGATCACCACGGTGGCGCCGCGCGCGGCCAGCTGCTCGGCGACGAAGTACCCGATCCCGGCGTTGCCCCCGGTGACCAGGACGGTCTTGGTTTCCATGACTTCGAGAAAACCACGGCGACGGAAAAACCGCAATGACTACGAGTTCGTAGTCACTTCGGGTATGGTGGGTGGCATGCCGGAGACGACCGGGCGCCGCGAGCGCAAGAAGGCCGCCACCCGCCAGGCCCTGTCCGAGGCGGCGTTGCGGCTGTTCCTGGAGCGGGGCTTCGACAAGGTGACCGTGGCGCAGGTCGCCGAAGCCGCGGACGCGGCGGTCACCACCCTGTTCGCGCACTTCCCGGGCGGCAAGGAAGCCCTGATCCTCGGTGACGGCGCGGAGCGCGCGGCCGCCCTGACCGCCGCGGTGCGCGAGCGCGGCCCGGACGTGTCGATCCTCGATGCCCTGCAGGCGTTCCTGGCCACTCGCGGCCCGTTCGACCCGCGCCGGAGCCCGGGGTTCCGCCGCCGCACGGACCTCGTCATGCGGACCCCCGCCCTGCGCGCCTACGCGAGGAAACTCTGGACGGAGAACAACGCTGTGCTCGCGGCCGTGATCGCGGAGGCGGCGGACCGGCCGGCGGACGATCTTTCGGTGCGGGTGCTCGCCCGTTACGTCCTGGAGATCCCTGACCTGGCCGGCTCGGAACCCGATCCGCGCCACGCCCTGGAGACCGCGTTCGACCACCTTCGGCAGGGCTGGCCGGGGTTCTGAATTCGATATTTACAGGATTAATCCGGCGCGTTAACGTCGCTGGCATGAAAACGGCGATCGTGGTGGCCGGTCCGGCGCACCTGTCCGGCTTGGTGGATTCCGTGCACGAATTGTTCGCCGAGGACGGCGGACGGCACGACGGCCGGATGGACCTCGGCTGGCCGAGGCGTGGCGGACGGCAGTACTACTCGGCGCTGCTCTCCGACGACAACGCGCTCTGCCTGGTGGCCCAGCGGGAAAACACTGTGGTCGGCCATCTCGTCGGCCGGATCGGCGGAGGCGCGCCGCTGCGCGCGGACGCCGTCACCGCGGTTCTCGAAAGCATGCGGGTCGCGCCGGAGGCCCGGCGGTCCGGAGTGGGATCCGCACTCGTCGCGCGATTCGGAGTGTGGGCCGGAAAACGCGGTGCCCGCCATTTCTCGGTGACCGCCTACTCGGCGAACTCTCCGGCGATCGCCTTTTACCGTGAGCACGGATTCCGCGAAATGTCCGTCACGCTCGCGCGGAGCTGAGCGTCGTCATTCGGTCGAGATGTCCAGCACGGCTTTGCCGTCGAGCAGCGCGGTGACGCGGACGCTGACCGTGTGCCCGGCCGTGCCGAACTTGCCGCTGCCGCCGGTGCTGAGCACGATCTCGCCGGTGTCCTGCAGCACGCGGACGGAGGCCGGGCCGATCGAGAGGGTGAACCGGATACCGCTGACCGTCAGGTCGGCGACGCCGGACACCTGCACCTGGCATTTGCCCGCTTGGCAGGCGCCGAGGTCGGTGCCGTTGGCGGCGGCGGGCAGCGCCAGCGGGGGAGAGCCGAGCGGCCGGCAGTTCGGCGCGACGTCGTAGGAGTTCGCCAGCACCTTGCTGTGCGCGACGGCGGCCGGCAGGTCGGGGGACGGCATCGTGATGGTCGCGAGCACGTCGATCACCTGCTGGGCCTGGGTTTTGAGCTGGTCGACCGGCTGGAACGACAGATCGGCCATGCCCTGCTGGTCCTGCGGCAGCTTCGGCGCCACCGCCTGCAACGCCGCGAGCAGGCCCGCCCGGTACGCGTCGGCCTCCTGGACCCCGGTCGGCGCGAGCGGGGCGAGGGTGCCGGTCAGCTGCCCGACCTGACGGCCCGCCCCGCCGATGAAGTTGCCCAGCTCGAAGCCGCCGAACCCGGCGAACCGCGGGTCGTCACCGGCGATGTCGCCCAGCTTCTGCGCGCGCAGCGAGGTCACCGACGCGGCCGCCGTGCACATCGTGTCCGACCAGGCGACCAGCGCCGGCGTGGGCGAGGCCGCGTCGACCGGGCCGAACTGCCGCACCGGGGAGCAGCCCGGCGCGACGTCGAACGACGCGTTCAGCTTGGCGTCACCCCGGACCGCTTTCTGCAGGTCCGCCGTCGCCGGCTTGAGCGCCGCGGCCGCGGCGGCGACTTCACGGGCCTTCGCCAGCGGCTGCTTCGCCGTGGTCGCCGGCACCCTCTTCTGCAGTTCCCCCAAGGCTTTGCCGAGCGCGGCGACGTATGCGTCCGCGCCCTTGACCCCGGACGCCGGCACGTCCTTCAGCTGCCCGCGCAGCTGATCGATGTCGGAGCCGGTGCGGCTGAGGTAGGAGTCGATGCTCGAGTCGAGGAAGTCCGCCTGGCCGGGGTCGGCGGCGGTCCGGTCGACGTCGTCGATCCCGGAGCGCAGGCCGTCGGCCGCCGTCGTCGCCGCGCACACGGCCACCGACCAGCCGACCAGCGCCCGCGTCGCGGCGGGCACGGCCGGCAGCGGCGCGGGCAGCGCGTGCCCGCCCGTGGTGCACGCCGCCGCCGCGAATCCCAGCAGAACCACCGCCGCGACGGCCTGGCCCCTGACCCGCATGCCGGTTCCTTCCCCTCGCCGATACCGGTGAGGGTAGGCGGGCGGCACCGGGAGGGGTCCCGGTTCAGCGCGCCGGCGCGAAATGCCGGTCCAGCTCCGCGAGCCGGCGTGCCAGCGCCTCGGCGGTGAGCTCCGGGCGGCCACCGGGATGGGGGACGGCGACCCCCGCCGCGGCGACAGCCAGACGTGCCGCGCGGCGGGGACCTTGGCCGCGCGTCAGGCCCCAGGCGAGAGCGGCGGTGAACGCCGCGGCGCCGGACGGCGGGCCGCCCGGATGCGGCAGGAGCAGGTGCTGGTCCGCCCAGACGAACAGGCAGCCCGGATCGCCCAGGTCCAGCACGACCAGCGCGGGGCCGAGCCGCAGCAGCTCGTCGGCCGCCCGCAGTCCGGCTTCCACAGTGTCGAGCGGAAAACCCGCCAGCAGCGGGCCTTCCGCGCGGTCGAGCCGGAGGACGTCGACCGCGGCCAGCAGCCGGGCGCGCGTCCGCGGGTCTTCGCCCGGGTGGCCGTCGAGCACCACGCGCCGTCCCGCGTCCCGCGCGCATTCCGCGGCGGCGAGCGTCGCGTCGGCCGGCTGCTGCGGCTGGATCACCACGGTCCCGGCCGAGGCCAGCAACGGCCGGGCGGCGGCGACGTCACGCGGGGTCAGCCGGACGGCGCGTGGCAGCTCTTCGAGGTAGCGCCACCGGCCGTCTTCGCCGAGCACGTCGACGATCAGCCCGGTCGCGGTGCCCGGCCGCCGGACCACCCAGCCGGTGCCGACGCCGCCGTCCGCGGCCCGGCGCAGCAGCCGCCCGCCCGGCTCGTCGTCGCCCACCACCCCGAGCAGCCCGACCGAAGCGCCGAGCTGCGCGAGCCCGACCGCGATGGAGGCGCCCTTCCCGCCGATCAGCTCCCGGCGCTCCCGGATGGGCACGGGTCTGCCGGAAACGAGCACTACCAGGTCTCGTGCGATCTGGCCGACCACGGCCACGTCAGCTGTCATGGGCGGGGGATTACCCGCCGACCCCGTGCTCAAGCGCCGATTCGCGCGCCCGGACGGGTGGATTTCCGCCGCCGGACGGCCGAGTCCCGTCCCGCGCGGCCGCGGCCCCGGCGCCGTCGGAGGGGGGCGGGTTTACAAGATCGCCCGGGGTTCATAGGATCCGGCGGCCGGACGCGCCGCGGGTGCCCGCGGTCCCGGCAGGGTGGAGGTCTGCATGGCTCACACGGAGCCCGGCGACAACAGTGAGCGCAGTGACAGCAGTGACCGGGCCGGCAGCAGTGATCTGGATTCGGTCGCGAAACTGGTGAGCCTGTCGATGACGGCGCCGATGCCGCGCATCTCCGGGGAAGAGCCGCCGCCGGCCCCGCCCGACGGTCCTCCGACCCGGCCCCAGCCCGTCGCCGGCGAGCTGCCCGCGGAACTGGACGCGCTGATGAGCACGTCGGAACCCGCGCGAGCCGCGACCGCGCCCCCGCCGGCCGGGCGGCGGCCCGCCCGGCGCTTCGTGATCGCCGGTGCCGCGGCGGTGGCACTGGCCGGCCTCGGCACGTGGGCCCTGTGGCCCGCCCCGGTGAACGGGACGGCGGGCAAACCGGCCGAGGTGCCCGCCCCGCCGCCGTCGTCGAGCGCGCCGCCCGCGGTCGCCACGCTGAGCGCGAGCCCGGAGCCGCCCGTCGCGTCCGACGAGGTCTCGCACACAACCGTGCGCACCACGGACGACCGGCGCGCCCCGAGCAAGCCCGCCGGCGGTGCGGCCGCCTCCAAGACCACTTCGGACGACCCGCTGGCCGGCTACTTCAGCTCGGCCGTCAACTCCTACATCCAGGAGTGGAGCGACCAGCAGAACCCGCCGCGCCGGCACCGGTGATCCCCGGTCACCGCGAAACCGCAGGTCTTGCGCGCCGGGCCGCTGAACGGGCGACCTGCCGTAACCGTCGGGTGCCCGAGTACTACGCTGAGTGGGATCGTGTTGCCCCTGCCACTCCCGAGCCCGTCTGGTGAGGTCGCCATGTCCACCGCTCCGCCGTCCACGCTCTCGCCCAGCCAGGTCCCGGTCGGCGTGGATCCGCACCGGCCGAGCGTCGCCCGGATCTACGACGGATTCCTCGGCGGCAACCACTACTACGAGGTCGACCGCGCGGTCATGGACAAGATCAGCGCGGCCGTGCCCGAGGCCGTGCACATCGCGCGCGGCAACCGCGGCTTCCACAACCGCGCGCTGCGCATGCTCGCCGGCCAGACCGACATCCGGCAGTTCCTCGACTGCGGCTCCGGCCTGCCGACGGCCGAGAACACCCACCAGATCGTGCAGCGCTCGCACCGCGACGCGCACGTGGTGTACGTGGACAACGACCCGGTGGTGCTCGCGCACGGCCGCGCGCTGCTGGCCGAGAACGACTTCACGCACATGGTCGAGGCGGACATCTTCCAGCCGTCCCAGGTGCTGGAGAACGAGACCGTGCGGGAGTACATCGACTTCTCCCAGCCGCTCGGCCTGCTGCACATCGGCACCATGCACCACTACGAGGGCGAAGGCGCCGTCGACGTGATGCGCGAGTACATCGACGCGCTCGCGCCGGGCTCGTTCGTGGCGCTGGCGCACTTCTACGACCCCGAGGTCGAGGAGCTGACCGCGGTCGCCAAGCGGATCGAGGAGATCCTGGTGTCCGGCCCGCTCGGCGCCGGCCGCTTCCGCACCAGGGTGGAGATCGAGGCGATGCTGCCGGGCCTGGAGCTGCTGCCCCCGAACGCGACGTCGGGCCCCGGCCTCTCGGTCGCCGACGAGTGGTGGCCGGACGGCCCGCGGCTGACCCCGCTGAGCGAGTCGGCCCGCTGCGTCGCGGGGGTCGTCGGCCGCAAGCGGTGACCGGCCGGATTTCCGTTCCCCGGTGATGTCGAGAACCCGGGTCCGGCTCCGTCCCCGCTGCGAACGCGACCGGAACGGGTCGCACCAGCACCGAGGAGAACCCGATGGCCAAGTACCTGTTGCTCAAGCACTACCGCGGCGGGCCGGAGCCGGTCAGCACCGTGCCCATGGAGCAGTGGACGCCGGACGAGATTTCGGCGCACGTGCAGTACATGCGTGACTTCGCGACCAGGCTCGAGGGGACCGGCGAGTTCGTCGACGCCCAGGCGCTCGCGCCCGGCGGGACGTTCGTCCGCTACGACGGCGAGGGTCGCCCGCCGGTGACCGACGGCCCGTTCGCCGAGACCAAGGACCTGATCGCCGGCTGGATGGTGATCGACGCCGACAGCTACGAGCGCGCCCTCGAACTGGCGGGGGAGCTGTCGGCCGCGCCGGGGCAGGGCGGGAAGCCGCTGCACGAATGGCTCGAGCTGCGCCCGTTCCTGACCGAGCCGCCCGTCATCACGGAGTGAGCATGGACGAGGCCCTGCTCCGGAGCCTCACACCGGGTGTGCTGGGCATCCTCGTCCGCCGCGGAGCCGACTTCGCGGCGGCCGAGGATGCCGTGCAGGACGCACTGGTCGAGGCGGTCCGCGTCTGGCCCGAGGACCCGCCGCGGGACCCGAAGGGCTGGCTGGTCACCGTTGCCTGGCGCCGGTTCCTCGACGCGACCCGGGCCGACGCCGCCCGCCGGCGGCGTGAGGACGTCGTCGACGAGGAGCCTGCGCCGGTGTCCGGAGTGGACGACACGCTCCAGCTCTACTTCCTTTGCGCCCACCCGTCGCTGACGCCCTCGTCGGCGGTCGCGCTCACCCTGCGCGCCGTCGGCGGGCTGACCACCCGCCAGATCGCCCGGGCCTACCTGGTGCCGGAGGCGACGATGGCGCAGCGCATCAGCCGGGCCAAGCGGACCGTCTCCGGGGTGCGGTTCGACCAGCCGGGCGACGCCGCCACCGTGCTGCGCGTGCTGTACCTGGTCTTCAACGAGGGCTACTCCGGCGAGCTCGACCTGGCCGCCGAGGCCATCCGGCTCACCCGCCAGCTCGCGGCCTCGATCGACCACCCCGAGGTCGCCGGCCTGCTCGCCCTCATGCTGATCCACCACGCCCGGCGCGCCGGGCGGACCGCGCCCGACGGCAGCCTGGTGCCGCTCGCCGAGCAGGACCGCGGCCGGTGGGACACCGCGATGATCGCCGAGGGCGTCGAGATCCTGCAGGCGGCCCTCGCCCGCGACCGGCTGGGCGAGTTCCAGGCCCAGGCCGCCATCGCGGCGCTGCACGCCGACGCGAGCACCGCCGCGGAGACCGACTGGGTGCAGATCGTCGAGTGGTACGACGAACTCGTGCGCCTCACCGGAAGCCCGGTCGTCCGGCTCAACCGCGCGGTGGCCGTCGGCGAGGCGGACGGGCCGCGCGCCGGGCTGGCGGCGCTCGCGGAACTGCACGACACCCTGCCCCGCCACACCGCGGTGGCGGCCTACCTCCACGAGCGCGACGGCGACCTGGCGAAGGCGGCGCGGCTGTACGTCGAGGCGGCGGAGAAAGCGCCCAACCTCGCCGAGCGCGACCACCTGATGCGCCAGGCCGCGCGGCTCAACACCCGCCGCGGTCACTGAGCCTCGCCCACCAGCTCCCAGAGCGAAGCCCACTGCGCGGCGGTCAGCGCGCGGGGCAGGGTGGCCGGGCCCAGGCCGTTCGCGGCCAGCCAGGCGTTGGCGCGGCGACGGCCCAGGCGGCCGGTGCGCGGCAGGATCCCGGCCAGCCCGTGACCGCGTCCGGTGAAGACCTCGCGCACTAAATCCTGGTACGGCCGGCATTCCGCGACCAGCGGCGAGGGACGGCGGCGCACGGTCAGCACCCCTCCGTCCACTCCTGGCACGGGGCGGAACGCGCGTGCCGGGACCCGCGTCAGCACCGCGAACTCGTACCACGGCCACCAGGCGGCGGTCAGCTGCGTGGCCCCGCCGATCCCGGCGCGGCGGCGGGCGACCTCCCACTGCACCAGCAGCACGGCAGTGTCCCAAGTGGACTGGTTCAGCAGGCGGCGCAGGGTGGCGGTGGTGAGGTGGAACGGGATGTTCCCGACGACCGTGTGCCGTTCGCGGGGAAAGCGGTGGCGCAGCAGGTCTCCGGTGACCACCGTGACGTTGGCGCCGGTCCGCGCGGCCAGCCGCCGGGCGCGGCGCGGGTCCAGCTCGACCGCGGTGATCTCCCGGCCGGAGCGGCTCAGCGGGACGGTCAGCGCGCCGTCGCCGGGGCCGAGCTCGACGATGGGGCCGGTGGTGGCGCGGACGGCCGCGCAGATCGTGGTGATGACGGCGGGGTCGACCAGGAAGTTCTGGCCGAGCTCATGGCGTCCGCCGACGGACGGGACAGCAGGCATGGGTGCGCACTCCACAGTGGAACGAGGTGGAGCCGGGCAGCACGAGCGGCCGCACCGGCTGGGGCCGGAGTGCGGCGGAGCAGGCCGAGCGAAGAGTCGGGTCCGCCGCTCAGGAGCAGCGGATCCGGGTCAGTGCGAAGACACCCATGGCGGGGACGTTAGCAAGCCGGGGGCGGCGGGCGCGCGCCCTTTTCGCCGCGCCCCGGCCGGAGCGTCCACTGTGGTCAGTCGGTGAAGGCGACCGAAGCGGCGAGGTCCTTCTGGGCCTCGAGTTCGCCGATCCGCTCGGTGAGGGCGGCGTGGACGGCCTCGTAGGAGTCGGCGCCGAGGGTGAGCCGCAACGGCGGGACCGCGAGCCGCGTGGTGTCGTAGACGGCGGCGGCGACCTTCGCCGGATCACCGGTGAGCACGGCCTCGTGCTGCAGCCAGCGCCGCATCTCGCCGACCGGGCTGTCGCGGTAGACGTCCGTTTCGGTGGTGTAGTTCAGGCCCGAGAGGAAGCCGGTGCTGGTGCCGCCGGGCTCGACCAGCGTGAAGTGGATGCCGAACCCGGCGACTTCGCGGCTGACGCCCTCGGTGAAGCCCTCCAGCCCCCACTTGCCCGCGTGGTAGGCGCTGCCGATGGGGGCGCCCATCTGGCCGCCCATGCTGGAGATCTGGATGATCCGGCCGCCGCCCTGTTCGCGCATCGGCTTCAGGAACGCCCTGGTGATCCGGATCGGCGCGTGCAGCAGGGTTTCCAGCTGGTGCCCGACCTGCTCGTGGGTCATCTCCTCGGTGGCGCCCACGACGCTGTAGCCGGCGTTGTTGACCACGACGTCGACCGGGCCGGCCGCGAGGACCCGGCCGGTGACCGCGTCGATGTCGGCCGGGTGGGTGACGTCGAGGATCTCCACGGCCAGCCGGTCGCCGTACTCGGCGCGCAGTTCGTCCAGCGCCGTGGGGCGGCGGACGGTCGCGGTGACGCGGTCGCCCTGGCGGAGGGCGTGTCCGGTGAGCTGACGGCCCAGGCCGCCGGAGGCCCCGGTGATGAACCAGTGGCGTACGGCTTTGTCCGCGAAGGAGGTCATGAGGTGTCCTCGGTTAGGGTGGTTGCGGAATCTGTTCCGTTTCAGCTTAAGCGGAATGCATTCCGGAACGCAACCATGCCTGCTTCGTGAAGGAACCCGCATGCCGCCACCACCTCGCCGAACCCGGAGCGACGCCCGGCAGAACCGGGAACACCTGCTGGAGGTCGCCGCGCAGGTCTTCGCCGAGCAGGAGCTGGACGCCGCGCCGGCGGTCATCGCCAAGCGGGCGGGCGTCGGGGTCGGCACGCTCTACCGCCACTTCCCGACGCGCGAGGCCCTGATCGACGCCGCCTACCGGCGTCAGCTGACACTCGTCTGCGAGAAGGCCGCCGAACTCCTGCCCGGCCGGACGGCTGCCGAGGCCATGCACGCGTGGATGGAGCATTTCGTCGCCTACGCCACGGCGAAGTACGGCATGGCCCAGGCGCTGAACGCGGTGATCGCGTCCGGGACCGACCCGTACGCGGACAGCCGCGCCCTGCTGAGCGAGGCCGTCGGCACCCTGCTGACCGCCGGCGCCGAGGACGGGAGCCTGCGCACGGACCTCACTTCGGACGACGTCCTGCTGTTCATGAGCGGCATCGCCCAGTCCGCGGGCCAGGCCGGCAGCCCGGAGCAGTCGGCCCGGCTCGTCGGCCTGCTGCTGGACGCACTGATCCGCCGCTGACGTTCTTCTAAGCTGGGCGACGTGCGTGAACTGGCCGGGCGGATGCAGTCGGTCGACCCCGGCGCCGGGGCGGCGTTACAGGTGATCGCCCATTTCGATGCCCTGGTTGAGGCCCGCGCCGGCCTGGAGGCGACCGTCCGGACGGCCGCCGTGCTGGCCGGCTGCGCCGCCGGACTCGCGATTCCGGCACGGCGGCTGCTGATGCGGGTGGAGCCGGACGGGCGCCGCGTCGACGGCGGACCTGGTGGCGTGGTGGCTCCGGTGCCGGGACACGAGGGCGCCGTCACCTGGCTGGACCGCTCCCCGCCGGGCGACGCCGAGTTCGATCGTGTGGTGCTCGACCGCCTCGCCGCCACCGCCGGTACCGTCCTGGACCGCACCGGAACCGGAGTGTCCGAAGTGGACCCGGGCGCGGTGGAACTGCTCCTGGACGCGGGCGCGGCCGAGGCCACCCGCCTGGCCGCCGCCCGTCGGCTGGGCCTCGCACCGGACGGCGATTTCGTGGTGACCGTGGCCTCGGTCGAGCTGGGCACTGCCGAGGGTGCCGGCAGCGCGGATGCGGCGGGACACCAGTCGTGGGCAGTACGGCTCGGCGACGTGGAGGTGACGATCGAACCAGCGAGCCGGCCCCGGCTCCGGCGAGGGGAGCGGTCGGCGGCCGGGCCGGTTGTCGGGGTGCGGGAGTTGCCGGTGGGGTATCGGCAAGCCCGGATCGGGCTGCGGCTCGCCGGTGCGCCCGGTCCGTCTCATGTGGACACGGTGGACCTGGGTGGCCTGCCGGCGCTGGCCGAGGGGTGCGACTCCCCGGCGGCGGTGGCCGAGGTCGCGGGGCTGGAACGGGTGACGGCGGCGCACTCCTGGGCGCTGGCGACGCTCACCGCCGTCGCGGCGGAAGCCAGCCTGAGGGGTGCGGCCGGGGTGCTGCACGTCCACCACTCGACCCTGCAGAGCCGCGTCGAGGTGCTCGAACACCGGCTCGGTTACGCCGTGACCACGCCCGCGGGCCGGACCCGGCTGACCATCGCCCTGGCGCTGCGGCTGCTGCGACGCAACCGCTGAACCGCCACACGGCGGGAAAAAGCCGCCACGCGACGGGCTGACCCACCGCACCGCCGGCCTTAACGTGGCCCCGAAAGCGTGCCGACCGAGAAGGAGCGCCCGATGCCGCATCCCCCGTTCGACCCCGAGATCGCGGCGGCGCTGGCGGCGGTGAACGCGGCGCTGCCGTCGTCGATCACGCCCGAGCTGGTCGGCCGGCTGCGCGCGCTGACGGACGCCGGGCACACGCCGTCGCTGGACGAGATCCGCCGGCGCGCCGACGTCGAGGAGACGACGGCCGGCGACGTGCCGTTGCTGGTGCTGCGGCCGAAGGGCACCGACCCGGCGATTCCGTTGCCCGGCCTGTACTTCCTGCACGGCGGCGGGATGATGGCCGGCACCCACCGCACCGGGATCGACCGGGCGCTGGACTGGATGGCGGAGATCCCGATGGTCGCCGTCAGCGCCGATTACCGCCTCGCGCCCGAGCACCCGCATCCCACGCCCGTCGAGGACTGTTACGCCGGGCTGCGCTGGGTCGGCGACCATCTGACGGAACTCGGCATCGACCCGGGACGGCTGGTGATCGCCGGGGGCAGCGCGGGCGGCGGGCTCGCGGCGGGCACCGCGCTGCTCGCGCGCGACCGAGGCGGCCCGGAGCTGCGCGGTCAGCTGCTCGTCTGCCCGATGCTCGACGACCGCGCGATCACGCCTTCCAGCACGGAACTCGTCGGCGAAGGCGTGTGGGACAGCGTTTCCAACGCCACCGGTTGGACGGCCCTGCTCGGCGACGCGGCGGGCGGCGAGGGAGTGTCGCCGTACGCCGCGCCCGCGCGCGCCACCGACCTTTCCGGACTTCCGCAGGCCTTCGTTGAGGTTGGCGCGGTGGAGACGTTCCGCGACGAGGCGGTCGCCTACGCGTCGGGCCTCTGGCAGGCCGGCGGTCAGGCCGAGCTGCACGTCTGGCCGGGCGGTTGCCACGGGTTCGACGAGGTCTTGCCGCACGCGCCGATGTCCCGCGAAGCCCGCGCCTCACGCGTCAACTGGCTGCGGCGCGTGCTCGCGGAGTGAGCGCTACTTCCGTGACGTGCGCGCGGCCTTGAGGAACTCGCGGTTGAGGTTCGCGATGCTGGTCAGCGGGATGCCCTTCGGACACGACGCGACGCACTCGCCGGTGTTGGTGCAGCCGCCGAAACCCTCGGCGTCCATGGTGTCCACCATGTCCAGCACGCGCCGCGCCCGCTCGGGCCGGCCCTGCGGCAGGCTGTTGAGGTGCGCCACCTTGGCCGAGGTGAACAGCATCGCCGAGCCGTTCGGGCAGGCCGCGACACAGGCGCCGCAGCCGATGCAGGTGGCGTTGTCGAACGCGAGGTCCGCGTCCGGCTTCGGCACCGGGGTCGCGTGGGCGTCCGGCGCGCTGCCGGTGGGCGCGGTGACGTAACCGCCGGACTGGATGATTCGGTCGAAGGCCGACCGGTCCACAACGAGGTCCTTGATCACCGGGAAACCCTTGGCACGCCAGGGTTCGACGTCGATCACGTCGCCGTCGGCGAACGAGCGCAGGTGCAGCTGGCAGGCGGTGGTCCGCTCGGGGCCGTGGGCGCGGCCGTTGATCACCACGCCGCAGGAGCCGCAGATGCCCTCGCGGCAGTCGTGGTCGAACGCGACCGGCTGCTCGCCCGCCTCGACGAGGCCCTCGTTGAGCACGTCGAGCAGCTCCAGGAACGACATGTCCGGGCTGGCGTCGTCGACCGGGTAGCCGACCAGGCGGCCCTCGGCGTCCGGCCCGGCCTGGCGCCAGACGCGCACGGTGAGTTTCATGTGTAGCTCCGCTGGGTGGGGTGGACGTGCTCGAAAGTCAGTTCTTCCTTGTGCAGCACGGGTGTCTGGCCGTACTCCCAGGCCGAGACGTGGCTGAAGCGCTCGTCTTCGCGCCGGGCCTCGCCGTCGGGAGTCCGGTACTCCTCACGGAAGTGCCCGCCGCAGGATTCCTCGCGGACGAGGGCGTCGAGCAGGAGCAGTTCGGCCAGCTCCAGGAAGTCGGCGACGCGGTTGGCTTTTTCCAGCTCCTGGTTCAGCTCGGCACCGGAGCCGGGCACGCGGATCTCCCGCCAGAACTCCGCGCGCAGCTCAGGCACCCGTTCGAGCGCCTTGCGCAGGCCCTCCTCGGTGCGGGACATGCCGCAGAACTCCCACATCAGGTGGCCCAGCTCGCGGTGGAACGAGTCGGCGCTGCGCGTGCCGCCGACCGACAGCAGCCGGTCGATCCGCGCGCGGACCTGCGTCTCGACCTCGGTGACGGCGGGGTCGGCGGCGCTCACCTCGGCGAACCCGCCGCGGGCGATGTAGTCGTTCAGGGTGGACGGGAGGACGAAGTAGCCGTCCGCGAGCCCCTGCATCAGCGCGGACGCGCCGAGCCGGTTCGCGCCGTGGTCGGAGAAGTTGGCCTCGCCGATCACGAACAGGCCGGGGACGGTGGCCTGCAGGTCGTAGTCGACCCAGAGCCCGCCCATCGTGTAGTGGATGGCGGGGTAGATGCGCATCGGGACCTGGTACGGGTTCTCCGCGGTGATGCGCTGGTACATGTCGAAGAGGTTGCCGTACTTGGCTTCCACGGCCGGGCGGCCCATCCGCTCGATGGCGTCGGCGAAGTCGAGGTACACGCCGAGCCCGCCCGGGCCGACGCCGAAACCGGCGTCGCAGATGTTCTTCGCGGCGCGCGAGGCGATGTCACGCGGGACGAGGTTGCCGAAGCTCGGGTAGATCCGCTCCAGGTAGTAGTCGCGCTCGTCCTCGGGGATTTCGCCCGGCGGACGCGGGTCGCCCTGGGTTTTGGGCACCCAGATGCGGCCGTCGTTGCGCAGCGACTCGCTCATCAGCGTGAGCTTCGACTGGTGCTCGCCCGAGCGCGGGATGCAGGTCGGGTGGATCTGGGTGAAACACGGGTTCGCCAGGTACGCGCCGCGCTTGTGGGCCCGCCAGATCGCGGTCGCGTTGGACCCCTTGGCGTTGGTGCACAGGTAGAACACGTTGCCGTAGCCGCCGCTGGCCAGCACCACGGCGTCGGCCAGGTGCGTGGTGACCTCGCCGGTGACGAGGTCGCGCGCGACGATCCCGCGCGCCCGCCCGTCGATGACCACCAGGTCGAGCATCTCGGTGCGCGCGTGCAGCTCGACGTTCCCGGCGTCGATCTGCCGCGACAGCGCCTGGTACGCGCCCAGCAGCAGCTGCTGGCCGGTCTGGCCGCGCGCGTAGAACGTGCGCTGCACCTGGACTCCGCCGAACGAGCGGGTGTCGAGCAGCCCGCCGTACTCGCGGGCGAACGGCACCCCCTGCGCCACGGCCTGGTCGATGATCTGCGCGGAGACCTCCGCCAGCCGGTACACATTGGACTCCCGCGAGCGGAAGTCGCCGCCCTTCACGGTGTCGTAGAACAGCCGGTACACCGAGTCGCCGTCGTTGCGGTAGTTCTTCGCCGCGTTGATGCCGCCCTGCGCGGCCACGGAGTGCGCCCGCCGGGGCGAGTCCTGGAAGCAGAACTGGACGACGTGGTAGCCCTGCTCCGCGAGCGTGGCTCCCGCCGACCCGCCGGCCAGCCCGGTGCCCACGACGATCACGCGGTGCTTGCGCCGGTTCGCCGGGTTCACCAGCTTCGCGGAGAACTTGCGCGCGGCCCAGCGGCCTTCGATCGGGCCGTCCGGCGCCTTGTCGTCGGCGATCGGCGCGCCCACGGTGTATTCGAGCATCTCAACTCACCCATCCCGCCATGACGGCGATCGGCACGATCATGAAGCCGCCGGTGATCACCACGGCGAGCACGCTGCCGACCGTCTTGATCGTCCGGTCCCGCGAAGCGCTCTTGATGCCGAGCGTCTGCGCCGCGCTCCAGAAGCCGTGGTTGATGTGCAGCCCCAGCATGAGCAGCGCCACCAGGTAGATGACGTCGACCCACCACACCTGGAAGTCCACGACCACGTTGTGGAACGGCTGCCCCGCCACGAAGTCCTGGTTCGCCACGCCGACCGTCAGGTCGAGGATGTGCCAGACGATGTACACCGCCAGCGTGGCGCCGCCCCACCGCATGGTGTGCGTGGCGAAACTCGCGCGCGGCCGCTGCCCGTGGACGTAGCGCACCGGCCGGGCCTTGCGGTCCCGCCGCGAAAGCTGCACCGCCGCCACGACGTGCAGCACCAGCGCGACGACCAGCGCCACCCGCTGGATCCAGAGGAACCACGCGTACGGCAGCACGGGCTCGCCGATCGTGCGGAGCCAGCTCGCGTAGTGGTCGAAGGTGCCCGCGCCGAAGAAGATCTTGAGGTTGCCGGCCATGTGCGCCAGCAGGAAGACGACGAACAGCAGACCGGTCGCCGCCATCACGGCCTTCTTGCCGATCGTCGAGTCCCAGAAGAGCCGCAGGGCCGGCTTGCTTCGCCGCGCCGTCGCGAGTTCACGTGCCACGTCTTCGACGGTAGGTGCGGTTCGATCAGAGGGCAAACACACGATTTCTCTGGTCATCAGAGCTTACGGCTATGATGGGTTCATGCAGTTCCAGCAGCTTGCCTACTTCGTGGCGGTCGCGGAAACGCGTCATTTCACGCGCGCGGCGGAACAGGCGCGGGTGGCGCAACCCTCGCTGTCGCAACAAGTCCGGGCCCTCGAACGCGACGTCGGCGCCACGCTCTTCCACCGCATCCGCGGCAACGTGACGCTGACGGAGGCGGGGGAGACGCTGCTGCCGATCGCGCGCCGCATCCTCGCCGAGACCGAGACGGCGTACCGGGCGATCCGCGAGCTGGACGAGCTGGGCCGGGGCCGCGTCCGGCTCGGCGCGACCCCGAGCCTGTGCACCGGCCTGCTGCCGGCCATGCTCGCCGCGTTCCGCCGCGCGTACCCGGGCATCGAGCTGGTACTGCACGAAAGCGGCTCGCGCGACCTCCAGACCGAGCTGTCCGAGGGCGCGCTGGACCTCGCGATGATCGTCGACAGCCGGGTCCACGACGACCCCCGGCTGTCGAGCACGCCGCTGTTCGTCGAGGAGCTGGTGGTCATCTCGCCGAAGGCCGCGCGGGCGCCGGTGCGCGGCCGGCTGGCGATCGGCGACCTGCGGGACCGGCCGCTGGTGATGTTCCGGCGCGGGTACGACCTGCGCGAGGCGACCGTGAACGCCTGCCGTGCCGAGGGTTTCGACCCGGTCTTCGCGATCGAGGGCGGGGAGATGGACGCCGTGCTGGAGCTGGTGCAGGCGGGCATCGGGCTGGCCGTGGTGCCGAGCACCGTGGTCGGGGACCGGTTCCGGATGACGCAGTTCACCGAGCCGGGGCTCAGCCGGGTGGTGCGCCTGGCCTACCGCCGTGACGTCGAGCAGCCGCGCGCGGTGCGGGCGCTGCAGGACGGCATCGTCCGGTTCCTGCACGGCGAGGGTGGGGCCGGTCACCTTCCGCCGGGCACGCGGTCCCTGGTCGGAGCATGATCGAACCGGGGGCGCACGCAGCAAGGGAGACCACGGGATGCCGGGAGCGCTGAACGAGCAGTCGGCCGTGCGGGTGCTGGTCTCCGGCGGCGTCCGGTGCACCTACGCGGTGGACGGCGCGATGGGGCTCACCCCGGCGGGGTTCTTCCCGGAGGTGCCGGAGTCGTACTGGACCGAGCACCCGGAGGCCCTCGACGGCGCGGGCCGCGTGGCGATGTCGGCCGGCGGCCTGCTCGTGGAGCGCGACGGCCGCGCGCTGCTGATCGACGCGGGGCTCGGGGTGGTGAGCCGGGGAATGGGGGTCGGCGGCGCGTCGATCGGGTTCGCCGATTCCGGCGCGCTGCCGGAGACGCTGGCAGCGCTGGGAATCGCGCCGGCGGAGCTCGAAGCGCTCGCCTTCACGCATCTGCACGTCGACCACACCGGCTGGGCCTTCGACGGCGGGCAGCCGGTTTTCCCGGCCGCCCGCTACCTGGTCGCCGCCGAGGAATGGGCGCCGCACGAGAGCGGCGAGACGCTGCCGGGCGCGCCGTCGCGTGAAGCCGTGCTCGGCCCGCTCGCCGCTCGCCGCACCGAGATCGCCGATGGCGAGGAGGTCTTCCCGGGCGTGCGGGCCCTCGTGACGCCCGGCCACAGCCCGGGCCACACCTCGTACGTGATCGAGGCCGGGCCGCTCCGGGTGATCGCGTTCGGCGACGTTTTCCACTTCCCGGGCCAGATCGCGCACCCCGAGTGGCCCTCGCGCCCCGACGTCGACGCCGCCGGTGTGCTCGCCGCCCGCCGCCGGCTGGCCGCCGAACTCGCTCGCCCGGACACGGTCGGGTTCGCCTGCCATTTCGGGGACCAGGTTTTCGGCCGCGTCGTCCCCGGGCCGGACGGGCTGCCGTCCTGGCAAGCCGTTGCGGCGGAAGCGGTCCTGCCCGCGCCCCGGATCCTGCCGGACTGAGCGCTTCCCGGCCGCGGCGGGGAGAACGGCCGGATGCCGGAGACCCGTCGCGTGCGGCAACGGTGGCCGGACTGGCGCTGTCCGCCGCCGACGGCACCGACCTCGGCGCTTGCGCGAACGGCGAGGCTTTCCGTCCTCGGCGCCTGAGCGGAACGGGGACCTCAGACGAGGTCGGTGACGGTGCCGCGGATGCCGAGCAGCGACTTTCCGTACACCTCCGCGCTGACCTCGGGGCTGACGATCGCGTGCCGGCTGCCGGTCTCGCTGTCACGCCAGATGCGCTGCAGGGGATTGGCCTCGGCGAAGCTGCCGGCGCCGTGGGCGGACATCAGGATGCGGATGGCCTCGCGGGCGTTGACCGCGGCCACGCCCGTGTCCATGCGCAGGCGGGCGCGGGCGTCGTAGCCGGGATACGTGCCGCGCGCGGCGGCCTCGTCGATCTCGGCGGCGGCCCGGTAGGCGTGCAGGTGCGCCGAATCGATCAGCGACGCCGCCTGCGCCAAGGCGAGCTGCGTGGTGGGAGCCGCGGACTGGCTGTCGTAGAAGGTGTAGGTCATCTTCCGATGGGGCGCCTTCTCCACGACCAGGTCGAGGGCGGCCTGCGCCAGGCCGAGCTGCGGCCCGGCGAGTACCAGCGCGGACACCGGGACGAAGGCCGAACGGTAAAGCGCCACGTCGGTGTGC
The DNA here is from genome assembly GCF_900110575.1 of Amycolatopsis saalfeldensis. Taxonomy (GTDB): domain Bacteria; phylum Actinomycetota; class Actinomycetes; order Mycobacteriales; family Pseudonocardiaceae; genus Amycolatopsis; species Amycolatopsis saalfeldensis. The sequence goes on along the minus strand of NZ_FOEF01000002.1, from coordinate 604,282 downwards.
GGGGTCGGGTAACGGCCCTCCAAGGCGTCCGGCATGGCCAGATAACGGTGCCCGGGAACGAGAACCTCGTCGGCGGCCAGCGTGTTGGACGCGGTGCCCCGCATGCCGGCCACGAACCAGGTGTCCTCGACGGCCAGCTCGGCCATCGGGACCAGGACCAGCCCCGGTTCGAGGCCGTCGCCGGTCCCGCGCAGCACACCGAGGATCGCCCACTGGGCATGGGCCGAGCCCGACGCCGGGCTCCAGCGGCCGCTGACGACGATGCCGCCGTCGGCCTCGCGCGCGGTGCCGGTGGGGGCGAGGACACCCGCGATCCGGGTGCCGGGCTCCCGGGCCCAGATGTCGTCCTGGGCCTGGCCCGGGAACAGCCCGGCGTACCACGCGCAGACGTTGAGCAGCGTGGTCGACCAGGCGGTCGAACCGCACGCCCGCGCGATCTCCCGGGACACCTCCAAGCAGGTCCGGAAGTCGGTCTGGAGGCCGCCGTAGCGGGCCGGCTGCAGGATGGACAACAGCCCGGCGCCGGCGATGGCGTCGATGTTCTCCTTCACCACCAGCCGGTCGCGGTCGGTGCGGTCGGCGTTTCCGGCCAGCAGCGGGAGCAGCTTCGCGGCGCGATCCACCAGCTCGGCGCGCAGCTCGCGGTCGGCGGTGCTGGCTCCGGGGCGGTCCAGGGTGATCGGCATCGGTCCACTTCCTCGAGGTCCGGGTGTGCCGCCGTGGCGGCCGGAGTTCCCACCCAACCCCCGGGCCGGGGCGATTCGCTTGGTCCCCGGGTCCAACATCCCGCGGCCGGGCTGGACCCCGGGTCCGCGGCTGCCGGGTCAGGTGGCCGGCGGGCCGGGAAACGGCCGGTGCGGCGCGGGCGTGGAGCCGAGGACCGCCTCGCCGATCTCTTCGGCCAGGAGCAGCGCGGCCTGGAGCCGGAAGCCGCGGTCCGCGATCCCGCCGCCGAGGATTTCCTGCGCCCGCTTGACGCGATAGGCCACGGTGCCGCGGGCGATGTGCAGCTCCGCCGCGACCCGGACGAGGCTCCGCTCGGCGGACAGGTAGTGCAGCAGCGTGGTGCGCAGCGCCTGCATCATCTCGCCGGGACCGGTCAGGTCGCCCAGCTCGCGGCGCGTGAACTCCCGGGCCGCCTCCAGGTCGGCGCTGAGCAGCACCGGCAGGACGACTTCGTCGTAGCCGGTCACCCGGGGCCGGTCCGCGCCGTCGACGCCGCGCAGCCACTCGGTGCGCGCCGCTTCCCGGTGCGTCCGGCGGAAGCCCTCGATCCCCGTGCCCGGAGTCCCCACCGCGGCTCGGAGCCCTTCCTCGACGTCGAGGTGCCCGTGCGGCCGCGCGGTGGCCGGAACCGTTCCCCAGGCCCAAACCCGGCCCGCTCCGACCGGAACCACCAAGGTGGTGGTGGCGCCGCTCCCGCGCAGCAGCCCCTCGGCCGCCGAGTGCAGCCGGGGGTCCTCGGCCGGGGCCGCGGCCCAGACGATCGCCGCCACGTGGGTGCAGGCCAGGTGGTAGCCGAGCGTCCGGGACGCCGCCGCGACGTCGGTGGTCTCGCCCGCCAGCAGCGCGCGGACCGTCGCCGCGCGGGTGGCGGCCGCGCTGGTGACCCAGCGGTCGTACTCCGCGAGGTACTCCTGGGTCATGCCGTCGGAGAACCCGTCGACGAACCGGAACAGCTCGTCGCTGACGCGCTTCATCTCCCAGCCGAGCCGGTCCGGCGCGGCCAGCTCTTCACAGGCCCGCAGGTACGCCTGTGCCAGCTGGGCGTGGCCGATCCGGATCGCCCGCAGGACCCGGTCCAGCGGGATGTTCCGGCGCACGAAGTCACGGATCCCGGCCAGCGCCGCGTCGCTGACCGGCGCGAGGTTCGCGGACGGCTCGGCGAGTACCAGCAGGGCCCGCAGACTCGCGGCCTCGCTGCCGCGTCGCAAGACCTCGTCGGCGGTGCTGCCACCGGTGAAGGGCGGAATCTCGGCCTTGATGCGAGCGGCGGCCAGCTCGCCCTGCTCGATGGCCCAGCACACCGGCTGCTCGCCGACCCGTGCCACCGCATCGGCGACGGCCGCGGCCGAGGACGCCGCCCGGTCCAGGCCGATGCCCGTCGACGGGACCAGTGAGGCCAGCCAGTCGCACTCGTCGTCCATGATCTTCACCGTCCTTTTCGCCCCAGGTGCGGCAGACCAACGCGCGCACGGGATCCTGAGCCCGCGGACCAAGCGGCCGTCCCGCGAACCGGAGTTGACTCGGTGATCGTCGGACGCGGTGCTCCCACGAGGCCGCGCACCCCGACCCAGGCGGACCCACCGGGAGGCGCGTGATGATCGACCGAGAGACCTTCGTCGAGCTGATGAGCGGGGTGTGTGCCCCGGTCACCGTGGTGACGGCGATGACCGCGGACGGGCGGCCGCACGGCAGCACCGTGTCGAGCTTCGCCTCGCTCTCCCTCGACCCTCCGCTGGTGAGCTTCGCCCTGGACCGCGGCTCGGGGCTGCTGGCCCGGCTCCGGCCGGGCGGCCGGGTGGGCGTGAACATCCTCGCGGCCCACCAGCAGGAGCTGGCCTCGGCCTTCGCGCGGCCGCACCGGGGACCGGGCGGGAAGTTCGACGGCGTCACCTGGACCGTCCGGGCCGGGCTGCCCCACCTGCCCGGGTCCGCGGGCTGGACGGCGGGGCGCGTCGAACGCCACGTGGACGGTGGTGACCACGTCCTGCTCGTCGTCGGCGTCGAAGAGGCCGAGCCGACCGCCACCGCTCCGCTGGTCTACGCGCGCCGGGTCTTCGGCACGCACTCCGGTCTCGCGGTGGCGAGCTGACCTCTCCGGACGGTCGGTCCGGTGGTCGCGGGTGCTCGTCATGGACGCGCGGGCTGGGCCGGGTTCGGCTCGTCGGTCGCGACGCTGATCAGCAGCTGGGCGGTGTGGGCGAGGTGATCGCGCAGCAGTTCCGCGGCCCGGTCGGCGTCGCGGGCCACGGCGGCGTCGAGCAGGGCCTGATGCTCCCCCGTGAGGTCGCGGTCGGGCTCCCGGCCGAACGAGACCGACCACTGGAGGTACAACTCGGCCTCTTGGCGCAGCCCGGTGGCCGTGGCGAGCAGCCGGTGGTTGCGGCACCCGGCCAGCAACGCGCGGTGGAACGCGGCGTGCGCGGCGGACCACGCGTTCGTCGGGTGCGTCGCGTCGTCCTGCGCCAGGAACGGCGTGCGCTTGAGGAGGTGGTGGGCGGCGACCGCGGCCGCCTCCCAGGCCATGTCGCCGTCGCGCACCGACAGCCTGAGCACCAGTGACTCGATCTCCAGCCGGGCGTAGGTCAGCTCCGCCAGATCCTCGTGGGACAGCGGCATCACGCTGAAGCCGAGGTTGGACTGCGTTCGCACGAAGCCGTCGGCGACCAGGCGCGTCAACGCCTCCCGGGCCGCGCCGACGCTGGTTTCGTAGCGCCGGCACAGGTCCGGGAACTTCAGCCGCTCGCCGGGGACGAGGCGGCCGCCGAGGATGTCGTGGCGCAAGCGCTGGTAAACGCCCTCCGCGCGGGTCGAGCCGGTGCCGGTCATACCGGCCAGCCTAGCAACATTCAACTACCCACGTGAGATTCGAAAGTTCATTGACATCTCGAACATGGAGGCGTAGTCAGGAAAGACCGTCAGGAAAGACCTCCGACGAAGCGGGCGGTATGGACACAGTTCACGATGTGGTGGTCGTCGGCGCCGGCCCGGTGGGCCTCGCCGCGGCCCGGATGCTGGGCCGGCGCGGGTTTTCCGTGCTGGTGCTGGAGCGCTGGCCGGAGCCGTACCCGCGGCCGCGGGCCGTGCACTTCGACGACGAGATCGGCCGGGTCTTCCAGGGCCTGGGCCTCGCCGGGCCGGTGAAGGCGATCTCCGAAGCCGTGCCGGACCACTACGAGTGGCGTAACGCCGCCGGCGAATCCCTGGTCCGGATCGACTGGTCCGGGCTCGGGCCCGGCGGCTGGCCGACGGCGAGCTTCTTCTCCCAGCCGGATCTGGAGAAGGTGCTCGCCGAGGCCGTCGAGGCGATGCCGGAGGTGACTCTGCTCCGCGGCGCCGAGGTCGTGGGCGTCGAGGAACGGGCCGAGGACGTGCTGGTGACGTACACGGCCGTCGGGCACCGCAGCGCGCGGGCCCGGTTCGTGATCGGCTGCGACGGCGCGAACAGCTTCGTCCGCGAGCACCTGGGCGTTGGCTGGCACGATCAGGGTTTCTTCTACGACTGGCTCATCGTCGACACCATCCCCCTCGACGAGCGGGACTGGTCGCCGCAGAACTGGCAGCTGTGCGATCCGGCCCGGCCGACCACGATCGTCTCCGGCGGCCCCGGCCGGCGCCGCTGGGAGTTCATGCGGCTGCCCGGCGAAACCCGGGAAGAGCTCAACACCGCCGAGAAGGCCTGGGAACTGCTCGGCCCGTGGGGGCGCACGCCGGAGAACTCCCGCCTGGAGCGGCACGCCGTCTACACGTTCGCCGCCCGCTGGGCCGACCGCTGGAACCGCGGCCGGCTGGCGATCGCGGGCGACGCGGCCCATCAGATGCCGCCCTTCGCGGGGCAGGGCCTGTGCTCGGGCCTGCGCGACGTCGCCAACCTCTGCTGGAAGCTCGACCGGGTGCTGCGCGGTGAATCGGCGTTCGCGCTGCTGGACACCTACACCTCCGAACGCCGCGCCCACCTGCAGCACGCGATCGCGATGTCCGTCGAGCTGGGACGCGTCATCTGCGTCCTGGACGAGCGGCAGGCCGCCGACCGCGACCGGCGCATGATCGCCGGCGGCGCCGACCCGGCCCGTGTCCTCCCGGTGTCCGCGCTGCCCGTGCTCGGCGACGGCGTCCTCGCCGACAGCCCCGCCACCAGCACGCTGCGCGGCACCCTGGCCCCGCAGTTCCCGGTCGGGCGGGCCGGCCAACGCGCGCTGCTCGACGATGCCACCGGCGACGGCGCCGTGCTCCTGACCCTCGACGAGGTGAGCGAGGACTTCGACGGGCGTGCCTTCACGATCGGCACCGACCTGCGTGACCCGGACGGGGCCTGGGCGCGCTGGTTCGAAGCCCACCGCCTCCGCGCGGTGTTCATCCGCCCCGACCACTACATCTTCGGCGCGGTCACCGACCTCGCCGACACGAAAGAACTCGTTGCCCGTTACCGCGACCTCGTCACCACTGCCACGGGAGAACCGATCTCATGCGTCTAGCCAACATCGACAACCGGGCCGCCCTCGTCATCGGGCAGGACGGCGCCGAGAAGGCTCTCGACCTCGCCAGCGCGTCGGACGGCCGATGGGGCCCGGGGCTGCCGGAGGTCTTCCGGGATTGGGCGGAGGTCACCGCCTGGGCGGCCGAAGCGGACGTGCCGGCCGAGCAGCTCGTGCCGGTCGACCGCGCCCGGCTCGGCGCGCCCTCGCCCGCGCCACGCCAGGTTTTCGCGCTCGGCCTGAACTACCGCGCACACGCCGCCGAGTCCGGTTTCACCGCGCCCACCGACCTGCCCCCGGTGTTCACCAAGTACGTGTCGAGCTTCTCCGGGCCCGACACCGAGGTCGTGCTGCCGCCAGGGGGCAACGTCGACTGGGAGATCGAGCTCGTCGTCGTCGTGGGCCGGGAAGCACGCGATGTAGCCGAAGCCGACGCCTGGTCGTACGTCGCCGGGCTCACCGCGGGCCAGGACCTGTCCGAGCGGCTCACGCAGCTGCGGGGCCCCGCGCCGCAGTTCGGCCTGGGCAAGTCGTACCCGGGATTCTCCCCGCAGGGGCCGTGGCTGGTGACCCCGGACGAGTTCGCCGACCCCGGCGACCTCGAGCTGGGGTGCGCGATCGACGGCGTGGAAGTCCAGAAAGGACAAACCAGGGACCTCATCTTCGGCATTCCCCGGGTGATCGCGGCCCTGTCGGGGAACGTCACGCTCCACCCGGGCGACGTGATCTTCACCGGCACCCCGGCCGGCGTCGGGATGGGCCGGGAGCCGCAACGGTTCCTGCGCGCCGGCGAGCGGCTCGACAGCTGGATCGCCGGCATCGGCGAACTGCACCAGACCTTCGTTCCCGCCCCGGCCGCCAGGTAAGGAGACTCCTCATGCCACTGCACGGACTGGGAAACGTCGTCATCGGCGTGCCCAATGTCGCGGAGACCATCGCCTATTACACCGACTTCGGGCTGCAGCACCGCGGCGACGGCTCCTTCGCGACCCTCGACGGGGGCGACCAGCTCCGGATCGTCCAGGCGCCGACCCGCCGCCTGGTGGAACTGACGGTCGCGGCCGACGACCCCGACGACATCGCGGCGATCGCCCGGCGGCTGCGTGCCCTGGACATCGCCGTGGAGGCGACGACCACGGTCGTGCGCGCCGTCGAGCCGGTCACCGGGACCGGGATCCGCGTCGCGGTGCGACCCCGGATCGTGGTCGAGCCCCCGGTGCCGGCGACGCGCTACAACGGCCCCGGCCGGATCGACCGGTGGGGGCGGGCGCCGTTCATCGCCCGCAGCGGCCCGGTGCGGCCGCACAAGCTCGGCCACGCCGTGCTCGGCAGCACCGACCTGGAGACGACGATGCGGTTCTTCACCGAGGGCGTCGGCTTCAAGGTCAGCGACTACATGGGGGACAAGGCCGCGTTCCTGCGCTGCTCGGTCGAGCACCACAACGTGCTGGTGATGGCGGCGCCGGTGAATTTCCTGCACCACACCAGCTGGCAGGTCGACGACGTCGACGAGGTCGGCCGGGGCGCGCACGCGATGCTCGAAGGCAACCCGGAACGCCACATCTGGGGACTGGGCCGGCACTACGCGGGCGCGAACTTCTTCTGGTACCTCAAGGACCCGGCCGGCAACTTCTCCGAGTACTACTCCGACATGGACACCGTGCCCGAGGACGAACTGTGGAGTCCCGAGGTGCTCCAGGGCCTGCAAGGGCTTTACGCCTGGGGACCGCCGCCGCCCCCGTCGTTCCTCGAACCCGACGACCTCGCGGCGCTGATGACCGGAGCGCACTCCGCCGGGTGAGGCCGGGGGCTTGAGCCGGACGGGGCAGACCCGTGGACACCACTCACCACGGATGCTATAAACGGCGTACTCCATACTGCATACAACATACAGTCAAGTGGGTGGCGCGATGTCCGAGCCCCAGACCGTCCTGCCGGTGCGAGAGACGCCCGAGGTGAAAGAGGTCCGCGACGTCTACGGGCGGCGGTACCGGGTGGGGGAGACCGACCGGCAGCTGATCGGCCGGTCGCGGGCGTGGATGATCTGGCTCGGCGGGGCGGCGATGTTCGCGGCCGGCGTGCAGCAGTACGGGTTCGGGGTGATCGCGCCGGTGCTGACGGGCGCGCACGGCTGGACGTTCACCGAGGTCGTCCTGTCGCTGGCGCTCTGGGCGGTGTGCCAGGCGAGCGTCGCGTTCCCCGCCGCGTGGCTGCGCGAGCACGGCAAGCTCCCGGCTGCCGTGGCGGTCACCGTGGGCGGGGTGCTGTGCGCGACCGGTCTGGTCACGCTCGGGCACGCGTCCAGCCTGACCGCGGTGTTCCTCGGCTACTCGGTGCTCGGCGGCATCGGCACCGGGCTCGTGTACGCCACCTGCGTCGGCGCGGTGATGCGCTGGTTCCCGGACCGCACGGCCGCCCGCGTCGGCGCGGTGAGCGGCGCTTTCGCCTACGGCAGCGTGCCGTTTGTGCTCATCGCGGGCTTCGGGCTGTCGATCGGCAACCGCGCGATGCTGCTCGACGTGACGGCGGCGGTGGTGCTCGTGGTCATCGCCGCGGCCGGCGCGCTGCTGCGCTTCCCGCCGCGTCATTGGTGGCCCGCCGAGCCGGACCCGCGGGCGTGGGCGCTCGACAAGGTGCGCAACCGCAGCGTCTCGGCCAACCGCCCGGCGGTGCGGCACTACCGGCCGGCCGAGCTGTTTCGTTGTGGCACAACGCTTTCGCTGTACCTGACGGTGGTGCTGGCGGCCGCTGTGCTGCTGTTCGACCTCGCCTACCTCGCCACGTCCGTCGCCGAGCAGGGCGGTGGCCCCGGCCTCGCCGCGGTCGCGCTCGCGGTGCTGGCCGGGGTCACCGGCACCGGCCGGGTGCTGCTGGGCTGGCTCTCCGACCGGCTCGGCCGGCGCCGCGTCCTGCGGCTCGCCCTGGTGGCCGGCGGGATCGGGCAGCTGGTGCTGTCCTACGCCGGCGAGCACCACCACGCGGCCGGGCTGATCCTCGGCGTCGCACTGGCGGGCCTCGGCAACGGCTGCTGCTACACCTTGCTCGTCGGGCTCGTGCGCGAGTACTTCGGCGAGGAGTCGATGATGCAGAACTTCGGCGTGCTCTACAGCGCGAAGGCCGTCGGCGCGGTCCTCGGCGTCGGCCTGGCCGCGATCGTGGTGACCTCGCACGGCTACTCGGGCGCGTTCGCCGCGGCCGCCGCGCTCAGCCTGGCCGGCGCCCTGCTCACCGGCCGTCTCACCCAGCCGGGACGGCCGAAGTCCTTGCTGCCCGCGGGCTAGCGTCGCCACCGGCCAAGAGTGGCACTTTCGCCTGAATTGTCCGGCGCAGCTGTGACAATTCTGGGTAAGATGCCACATCCGGATCGTGGAGCCGGTGGTCGAAGGCCCTCTGTGCGAGGGCGCAGCGAGGGGAAGCGGCGGGGATGAACGACACCTGGCGTGTGCCCGGGTACGCCGAAGTGGACGTGCTCGGCACCGGTGGTTTCGGGCGGGTCGTGCTGGCCAAGCACGAGGACTCGGGGAAGATGGCCGCGATCAAGTACCTGCACGCGGACTTCCTCGCCGACGCGCGGATCGTGGCCGGGTTCCGGCACGAGGCCTGGATGCTGTCCGGCGTGCGGAGCCCGCACGTGGTCCGCCTCTTCGATTTCGTCGAGACGCCGCAGGGCGCCGCGCTGGTCATGGAGGCGGTGCCCGGCGTGTCGCTGCGCGCGCTCCTGGCGGCGGAGAACGTCCTGGCGCCCGAGGCGGCGCTGACGATCCTGAAGGGCTCGCTGCTCGGCCTCGCCGACGCGCACGCGGCCGGCGTCGTCCACCGGGACTACAAGCCGGCGAACGTGCTGGTGTCGCGGGAGGGCGCGTCGAAGCTGGTCGACTTCGGACTGGCCACTTTGGACGGCCACAACGGACTGACCGCAGGCTCGCCGTCCTACATGGCGCCGGAGCAGTGGGCCGGGCAGCCCGGCCTGCCCGCCACCGACGTGTACGCGGCCACTTGCGTGTTCTACCAGTGCATCACCGGGCACCGGCCGTTCGAGGCGGACACGAGCGAGCAGCTGCGCGCCATGCACGGGGGAGCGTCGGTGCCGCTGGAAGCGGTGCCGGAGGCGCTGCGCCCGCTGATCGCGCGAGGCATGGCGAAGGACCCGGCGTGGCGACCGGCGACGGCGGCTGCCTTCGTGACCGAGCTGGAAACCGTGGCCCGCAAGGCTTACGGCAAGAACTGGGAGAAGCGCGGCTGGAAGCGGCTGGCCACCTCGGCCGCGGCGCTGACGGCGCTGACCCCGTTGGCGCTCCTGACCTCCGCCGGCACGGCCGCCGCTCCGATCGCGGCGGCCGGTGCCGGGACCGGAGTGACGGCGGGGACCGGGGTGGCGGCGGGCACCGGGACGGGTGTGGCCACGAGCACCGGGGCCGGGGTGACCGCGACGGTGGTGGGCAAGATCGCCATCGCGGTCGTGGTCGTCGCCGGGCTGGTCGCCGGCGGGCTGGTGGTCTTCCGGCCCGGGGACGACCCGCCCGCCCCGCCGCCGCTGACGGTGGCCATGCAAACCCTGTCCGGGCGGGATCAGGCGCTGCCGATCAGCTACGAGCTGCAGTACCCGCAGGTGTCCGGCGGTACGGACGCCGGGCTCCGGCAACGGGTCAACGACGCGTTGCGGGCGCCGATCGACAAGCGGCTCAAGTCGGTGCGGGACGGGGTCGCCGTCCCGAGCACGCTCGACATGTTCCGGCAGCAGGGCGAAACGGCCGCGCTGCACTCGTCCGCGCGGATCCTGCTGCAGACGCCGGACGTGCTTTCCGTGCGGTACGACCATGATCTCGACTCGACGGTGCTGGGCCACACCACCTGGCGGTTCCCCGAAGCGTTCTCCGTCGACCTCACCACGGGGAAGGTGCTGGGGCCGAAGGACATGTTCCGGTCCGAGATCCTGACCGCCGTCGGCATGCGGCGGCTGACTCAGCGGCTGGAGCCGCAGGTGGGTGAGTTCTGCACCATACCCACGGTCGACGGGTATCCGACGCGGAAGGCCACCATGGACGCCGCGGACATGGTCGGTGGCGGTGACCACGTGCCGGCCTCGACGTTCGGGTTCACCGAGACCGGCGCGGAGTTCGAAATCCGCTGGTACGAACTCGGCTGTGCCAGCGCTTCCGGGAGTGAGAGCGTGGCGCTGCCGTACGCCGAACTCCAAGACCTGCTGCTGCCGAAGTTCCTGACGATGCTGGGAAAGACGGCCGCTGCCCCGACCTCGCAGTCAACGCCGGGGCAGCCGGGCACCGGGGCCACGTACACGAACGCCCGTTTCGGGTTCACCACGCAGGTGCCGCCGGGCTACGCCGCGTTGAAGTGGACCCCGGAGAACGGCGAGGGGATGAGCTTCATCGATGACGGTTTCGGCGCGACGCTGACGGTGTGGGGAACCAATTCGGGAACCGGCTCCGGCGGCCTCAGCCCGGCGGCGAAGATGGACCAGCTGGTCACCTCGCTGGAAGGCAACGGCGGCCGGGTGACCGTCCACTCCGCCGACAGCGACGGCTACACGGTTTCCGGCTACCAGGGCGACGGCAAGGTCTACTACGAGCACGAGTCCATCGGAACCGGTTCGACGGCCGGGCTGCGCTGGGTCTACCCGGCCGAGTACCAGAAGGACCTCGGCAAGCTCGTCACCGACACGGTGAGCGCCTTCAAGCCCGGCGATCTCTCCCGGCCGCACTGAGCCGCGCTGATCAGGTCGGCTGGTCGAGGACGGCCGCCGACTCGTCGACGAGGCCGGTCAGGCGGGCGACTTCGGCGTCGGTCAGGTGCTCGGCGATCGAGGCGGCGGCGACGTTGGCGCGCAGGTGCCCGGGGTTCGCCGTGCCGGGGATGGCCACGATGGCGGGGGAACGGCGCAGCAGCCAGGCCAGCGCGATCTGGGACGCTGTCGCGCCGAGGCGTTCGGCGGGGGCGGTCAGCGCGTCGTGGCGGCTGAGGCGGCCCGAGGCCAGCGGGAAGTAGGGGACGAACATGATGCCGTCGGCCTCGCAGCCGGCCAGCACCCCGGCGCCGCTGCGGTCGAGCAGGTTGAACCGGTTCTGCACGGCCGCGATCGGGGTGAGTTTCTGGGCGCGCGCCAGCATTTCCGGTGACGCGCCGGACAGGCCGATGCGGCGGATGAGGCCCTGCTCGCGCAGTTCGACGAGCGCGCCGAGCGAGTCCTCCAGCGGCACGCCGCTCGGCGGGGCGGGGCCGTCGCCGCCGAGCCGCAGGTAGGTCAGCTCGCTCGTCTCGGTGCCGAAGTCGGCCAGTGCCTCGTGCACCTGGCGGCGGACTGTGTCCGGGTGGTCGGTGATGATCCACGACCGGTCCGGCCCGCGTCCGGCGCCGACCTTGTTGCCGACGATCACGCCCTCCGGGAACGGCCGCAGCGCCTCGCCGATCAGCCGGTTCACCACGCGCGGCCCGTACGCGTTCGCGGTGTCGAAGAACGTGACGCCCAGTTCGACCGCCAGGCGCAGCAGCCGCCGCGCCGAATCCGGGTCGTCCGGCGGTCCCCAGACCTTCGGACCGGCGAGCTGCATGGCGCCGTACCCGACCTGGTTCATGGGCGCTCCCTTGCTGTATCACTGCCACGACGAATCGCGTAGCACTGCGTGTTTCAGTGATACGCGAAATGGCGTAGCATCGCAACCGTGGCGGACACCAAGGCGCGGACCCGGCGGCAGATCCTCGAAGTGGCGGCCGAAATCCTGGAACGGGACGGCGCCCAGGCCGTGTCCACCCGTTCGGTCGCCGCGGCGGCCGGCATCCGCGCCGCCTCGCTGTACCAGCTCTTCGGCGACAAGGACGGCCTTCTCTCAGCGCTGGCCATCCACGCGTTCGACAGCTACCTGGCGAAGAAGCAGAACCTCGCGCACTCCGACGACCCGGTCGAGGATTTCCGCCGCGGCTGGGACATCCACGTCGACTTCGGCCTGCGCCACCCCGCGTTCTACCTGCTGATGTTCGGCACCGGCCGCCCGGGCCGCCGGCCGCCCGCCGCCGACGAGGCCCACGATCGCCTGATGAAGGCCCTGGACCGGATCGCCGCCGCGGGCCGGCTCCGGGTGCCGGCCCCGCTGGCCGCCGGCTTGTCCTCGGCCGCGATCGTCGGCGTCACGCTGTCGCTGGTCGGCACCGCCGCCGAAGACCGTGACCCGGAGCTTTCCCCGAGACTGCGTGACACCGTGATCGACTCCCTCACCACCGGCCCGGCTCCGGTCGCGGATCCCGGCTTGGCGTCGCGGGCGCTCGCGCTCGACGCCGCCCTCGCCGCCACCGACCGGCCGCCGCTGCGCCCGGCCGAAACCGCCCTCCTGCGCGACTGGCTCGACCAGCTCGCACGCTGAGTCGCGACAGGACTGCGACGCGGCGGAGACGGCGCCCCGACACCCGCGTCGCAAGGTCTAGGGCATGACATCAGTTCAGCCGGCCCGGGCCACCGGCAAGACGCACCTTCACGCGCTGGACGGGCTGCGGGGCCTGGCCATCCTCGGGGTCCTGCTGTTCCACACCGGGCACCTGCCCGGCGGATTCCTGGGCGTGGACCTGTTCTTCACGCTGTCCGGGTACCTCATCACCGACCTGCTGCTGCGTGAGGCACGCGAGACCGGCGGCGTCTCACTGGTCGCCTTCTGGGGGCGACGGGTCCGCCGGCTGGTGCCCGCGCTGGCCGCCATGCTCGTCGGCGTCACCGTGCTGGTCTGGGTGGTGGGGCCGCCGGATCTGGTGCGCACCACGCTTTCCGACGGCCCGTGGGTGCAGGCGAACCTGGCCAACTGGCACCTGCTCGCGGAGTCGGCGAGCTACTGGGACCGGTTCGGCTCGCCGCGGGTCTTCGAGCACCTGTGGAGCATCGCGGTCGAGGAGCAGTTCTACCTGGTGTGGCCGGTACTCCTGCTGATCACCGTCCGATGTGGACGGCGGCTGGACGTCCGGGTCCTGGTGCTGGCGGCCGTCGCTTCGGCGGTGTCGTTGGTGGTGATGGTCCTGCTGACCGACCCGGCGGACCCGACCCGGGTTTACACCGGCACCGACACCCGGGCGTTCTCGTTGCTGCTGGGCGCCGCCGTGGCCACTCGGCCGGTGCGCGCCCGGCTGACTGGCCGTTGGACGGGCGTTGTGGCGGGGGTGCTCGTGGCCGGAATCGGTGCGGCGTGGGCATTCGCGGATGGGGAAGGCTCGTTGTGGCTGTACCGGGGAGGGCTCTTCGCGCTGTCGGCGGCGGCCGCGCTGCTGATCGGGTTGTGCGCGCAGGCGCCGGATTCCGTGGTCGCCAGAACTCTGGCCTGGCAGCCGTTGCGCCGGCTGGGACTGATCTCCTACAGCCTCTATCTGTGGCACTGGCCGGTGATCGTGCTGCTCGCCCCGCAGCGGGCGGGGTGGGCGTGGACCGCGATGGTGTGTGCCGTCTCGATCGGGCTGGCCGCGGCGTCGAAGTACCTGATCGAGGACCCGATCCGGTTCCGGGCCGGGTGGGCGAAGGGCCGCTCCGGGCTGCTGCTGTTCGCGGCGCTCACGATCGGGCTGGCCGGGCTGTGGCTCGCGCTGCCCGCCCCGGCGCCGGTGACCATCGACGTCAGCGGGCTGGGCTGAACAGCGGGCAAGTCCGCAGCCGGTCCGATTCCGGGGTGGGCCGGGTGAACAGCACCTGCGCCTTGACGGTCCTCGCGTCGCCGCTCTGCGTGGCCAGGCCCAGCGCGGTGCACACGAACTGGTCGATGCCCAGCGGGGTCACGTCGTCGGCGGTGACCGGGACCCGCAGCCGCAGCACGCCGAACGCGGTGGTCACCCCGACCTGGGTGGTCCCCGCCGACGCGATCTCCGTGTGCACACCGGGGTCGTCGGCTCCCGGCCCGGTCAGCAGCAGCGACAGCGCTTCGGGAATCGTGCCGAGACGGCCGGTCTCCCGCAGCTGCGGCCGGAGCCGCTCGTGCGCGTCGACGAAGTACAACGTCACCCCGGGGGCCAGGCCGGTCGGTGCCTGCCCCGCGTCGGCCGGCCCGGCCGGCTGGACGCCGCAGCTCGCGAGCAGACCGCCGGCCGCGAGCAGGAAAGCCGCCGGCCAGATTCGTTTCACCGGTCCTCCAGGTCTCTCGGCAGGCGCAGGACGAACCGCGCCCCGCCGCCTTCGGCGTTGCCCGCGGTGAGGTCGCCACCGTGCAGGCGGGCGTTTTCCAGCGCGATCGCCAGTCCGAGCCCGCTGCCCGGGGTGCGGCCGCGCGCGGCGTCGGCCTTGTAGAAGCGGTCGAACACGTGCGGCAGCACCGATTCGGGCAGGCCCGGTCCGTGGTCGGCGACCTCGAGGCGGACTTCCCCGGGCGAGGCCGAGACCCGCACGCGCACCGGTGGTTCGCCGTGCCGCAGCGCGTTGCCGACCAGGTTGGCCACGATCACGTCCAGCCGCCGCCGGTCCGAGCGCAGCCGGATTCCCTGGGGCGCCACCAGTTCCACGCGGTCCAGCCAGCCGCGGGCGCGCAGGCAGTCGCGCACCGCGTCGGCCACGTCGACCTCCTCCAGCCGCAGCCGCGCGGTGCCGGCGTCGAACCGGGACACCTCCATCAGGTCCTCGACGAGCCGCACCAGCCGGTGCGTTTCGGCGATCGCCAGCTGCGCGGACTCGCGGGCGTCCGGCTCCATCTCCTCGGCCGTGTCGGCCAGCACCTCCACCACCGCCGTCAACGTGCTCAGCGGGGTGCGCAGCTCGTGGGAGACGTCGGCGGCGAACCGCCTGGCGTCGGCCTGCATCCGCTGCATCGCCACCATCGACGTCTGGACGGACTCGGCCATTTCGTTGATCGTGACGGTCAGCTCGGCCAGCTCGTCGACGCCCTTCGGCGGCGAGCGGGCGCCCAGGTCGCCGGCGGCCAGTTTCCGCGCGGTGTCACGGACTTCGCGCACCGGGCGCAGCACGCTGCCCGCGGCGAGCAGCGCCAGCAGCACCGCCAACGGGACCGCGGCGGCCGCGGTGATGCCCGCGGACCGGGTGAGGCCGTCGACCTGCTGCTCGACGCCGGTGAGGTCGCGCACGGCGTACACCTCGATGCCGGACGGCGTGCGCGCGCCGTCCGCCGCGGTGATCATGAGCGGCGCGCCGATCAGCAGCCACGGTGTGCCGCCGGCGACCACTCGCTCCGTCACCAGCTGATTCCGGCTGCGTACGGCCGCGCGCAGCCCGTCGGTGATCAGGACGGTGCCGGAACCGTCGGCGGCTCGGAGGTCCCGGTAACCGACCAGCGTGTCCGGGCCGACCGCGACGCGCAGCTGCTCCAGGGTGGTCTGGCTCGGCGGGTAGGTCAGCTGCGGCGTGATCGCGGCGATCTGGCCGGCCACGGCCGCGGTGAGCTGCTGCTGGGTGCCGGTGACCAGCGCGGTGCTCGCCGACTTCGCGCTCGCCCAGGCCGCGGCGGCCGCGCCGAGCACGGTGACCAGGACAAACGCGACCAGCAGCCGGGCGCGCAGCCCGCGTGGCCACGCCCGTGGTCTCACAGCGGCCCGAACCGGTAGCCGAACCCGCGCACGGTCTGGACGTACTCCGGGCTCGCCGGGTCGGCCTCGATCTTCGCGCGCAGCCGCTGCACGCAGTTGTCGACCAGCCGGGAGTCGCCGAGGTAGTCGTGCTCCCAGACCAGTTCCAGCAGCTGCTGCCGGCTGAACACCCGCCCGGGCGCGCCGGACAACGTCAGCAGCAGCCGCATTTCGGTCGGCGTCAGCGGCACCGGCGCGCCGTGCAGGGACACCGCCAGCGACGCCGTGTCGAGGTGCAGGTCGCGATGCACCCGCAGGCCGTCGGTGCCGGGGCCGCGGCGCAGGACCGCGCGGATCCGCGCGTCGAGCACGGTCGGCTGGGCGGGTTTGACCACGTAATCGTCCGCGCCCGCCGCCAGGCCGCCGACGACGTCGAAGTCGTCCCCGCGCGCGGTCAGCATGATCACCGGCACCTCGCCCGCGGCGCGGATCCGGCGGCACACCTCGAATCCGTCGATCCCGGGCAGCATCACGTCGAGCACCACCAGGTCCGGCCGGGACTCCCGCAGCGCGCCGAGGCCGTCCTCACCGGTTTCGGCCGTGCGGACCTCGTGGCCGTGCCGGCCCAGCGCGAGCTGGAGCCCGCGCCGGACCAGGGGATCGTCCTCGATCAACAGGATCGCTGCCACCCGTCCAGTATGGACAAAGCCGCCCCCGCCCGCCGACCGCGAAGGCTTCCTGCGACACAACCGGGACACGGCCGCGGAACCGCCGGGACACGGCGGCGGCACGGTCGAAGCCATGACCAAGACCCGAAACCTCGTCGTCGGCCTGGCCGGGCTGTCGCTCCTGCTGGCCGCGGCCTGCTCCGAGCCGTCCGCCGCGCCCTCCCGGGCTGCCGGTGCCGCGCCGCCGAAAGTGCTCTTCACCGGTGACTCCGTCGCCGCCGACGAGGCACTGGCCCTGACCGCCGCGTTCCAGGCCGGCGGCGCCCCGTTCCAGTCGATCGCCGCGGACGGCGGCGGCAACGTGGTCGGCCCCTTCGCCGACAAGAACTGGGAGCAGCTGCCCGGGCAGATCACCGCGGCCAAGCCGGCCGTGGTCGTCTACCAGATCACCACCTACGACTGGGGCAGCCAGCCTGAGCAGCAGGCCGCTTACGGCCGGCTGCTGACCACCGTCACCGGGGCGGGCGCGAAGCTGGTCTTCGTCACCATGCCACCGATCCGGCCCGACGACTTCTACCAGCCGCACATGGCCGAGCTCGGCCACGCCGGCGCCGCCGCGCAAGCAGTCGCGGCGAGTTCGGCCGGGCGGGCCACGGTGCTCGACGCGAATGCCGTGTGGGGCACCACCTACCAGCAGACGCGCGAAGGCAAGGCCGACCGCAGCTCCGACGGGATCCACCCATGCCCGCAAGGCGCGGCCCGCTTCACCAGCTGGTTGCTCGGGGAACTGGCGAAACTGGACCCCGCCCTCAAGCCACCCCCTGCCCAGGACTGGGCCAACACCGGCTGGGTCGCCGACGGCCGGTTCAAGGGCTGCTGACCACCGAGGCCCGCGCGCGCCGGATCAGTTCGCGTCGACGTCGAACCGCACCCGGGCCGGGTGCGGTTCGATCCAGTCCTGCGCCCGCCGCCACCACACCTCGGCGGCCGGTTTCAGGCCCGACCGGTGACCACGGTCGCGCCGGTCTCACCCGGCACGGCCTGCGCCGCGAGGAACCGTTCGCGGCGTAGTAATCGAGGGTGTCGGCGACGAGGCCGACCTCGATGATCCGGGCCCGCTCCGCCACCGGCCGGATCGACGGTGGCGAAACTCATGGCCGGCTCCCTCCGGTGCCTTTGCTGTGCTTCTTCACCGATCCGGCGCGGCCGTATTTCAGCCTTTCCCTGGTGGCAGCAGGCAAGCCGTCCGGGTGTGGTCAGCGGCTGGCGGAGTACGAGTGCGCGCCGGTGCCGGCGAGCTTGCCGCCGTCGACGATCAGGTACTCGTCGCGGATCGGGGTGCCGTCGAACCAGGACTCGAGGATTTCGCGGGTGCCCGCGGAGTAGCGGGCCTGGGCCGAGAGCGACGAGCCGGAGATGTGCGGTGTCATGCCGTGGTGCGGCATGGTGCGCCACGGGTGGCCGGCCGGGGCGGGCTGCGGGAACCAGACGTCGCCCGCGTAGCCGGCGAGCCGGCCGCTCTCCAGCGCGCGCACGATCGCGTCGCGGTCGGCGATGCGGGCGCGTGCGGTGTTGATCAGGTACGCGCCGCGCTTCATGCCGGAGATCAGGCTGTCGCCGAACAGGCCCTCGGTCTCCGGGTGCAGCGGGGCGTTCACCGTGACGACGTCGCAGTGCGGCACCATCGCGGCGGCGTCCTCGTGGAAGGTCAGGTTCAGCTCGCGCTCGACCTCGGCGGGCAGCCGGTGCCGGTCGGTGTAGTGCAGGTGGACGTCGAACGGCTTGAGCCGCTTCAGCACCGCCAGCCCGATCCGGCCGGCCGCCACCGTGCCGACGTGCATGCCCTCCACGTCGTACGAGCGGGCCACGCAGTCGGCGATGTCCCAGCCGCCGTCGAGCACGGTCTGGTACGAGGGCAGGTAATTGCGCACCTGCGAGAGGATCATCATCACCACGTGCTCGGCGACGCTGATGCTGTTGCTGTACGTCACTTCGGCGACCGTGACGCCGTGCGAGATCGCCGCGTCGATGTCGGTGTGGTCGGAGCCGATGCCGGCGGTGACGACCAGCTTGAGCTCCTTCGCGCGCTCGAACCGCTCGGCGGTCAGGTAGGCGGGCCAGAATGGCTGGGAGATCACGATTTCGGCGTCCGGCAGCTCGCGGTCGAAGACCGAGCCGGCACCGTCCTTGTCGGACGTCACGACGAGCTGGTGGCCCTGGGACTCCAGGAACTTCCGCAGCCCGAGCTCACCGGACACGCTGCCGAGCAACTGGCCCGGCGTGAAGTCGAGTGCCTTCGGCGTCGGCAGGGTCTGGCCGCCGGGGTAGCCCTCGAGCCGGGGGAGGTCGTCACGGGCGTAGCTCGTGGGGTACCCGGCCGCCGGGTCGTCGTAGAGCACGCAAAGCACCTTTGCCATGATGTGTCTCCCGAGAGAAGTCGTTGGCATTCAATGCTTTTACCCTCCTCTCGCGCGTTCGGGCGGTCAAAGCGTTCGTGCCTATCCGGGCATAGCCCGCGGCTATCGGGCGGGCCCGAGGAAACGCGCGAGGACGCGCTCCAGCGTCCCCCGGACATCGGCGCCGTCGGTCACGTCGAGCAGTGCGCGGGCGAGGATGGGCTCGGGATCCCGGTCGGCCAGCACCAGCCCGATCTGCGGCGGGTGCGCCGGTTCCTCCAGCGGCACCACCCGCATGCCCGGCGGCACCCCGAACATGTGCAGCCAGGCGTGCGAGATCACGCTGGACCACCGCCGTGACGCGACGTGCGCGTAGAGCGCGGAGACGGTGTCGGTTTCGATCGCGGGCACCACCGTCGCGCCCGCGGCGGCGAACAGCCCGTCCAGCACCCGGCGGTTGCGCATCTGCCGGCCCAGCAGGCACAGCGGAAGGCCCGCGACCTCGTCCCAGCGGACGACGTCGCGGGTGGCGAACTCTCCGTCTCGGGGCGTCAGGAGCAGGTAGTGCTCCTCATACAGCGGGAAGGTCCGGACGGCGCCCAGCTCCTCGTCGTCCACATAGGTCAGTGCGATGTCGAGCTCGAACTCGCCGAGCCGCCGCGTGATTTCCCGTGACGAAAGGGATTCCAGGCTCACGCGCGCATGCGGGTGGCGTTCGCAGAACGGGGTGGTCAGCAACGTCGCGGCGGTCAGCGCGGTGGGGATCGCCCCGGCCCGCAGCACCCCGGAAAGGCTGTGGCGCATGGTCGACAGGTCGTGGCGCAGCCCGTCGCACTCCGCCAGGATGCGGTGCGCCCAGAGCAGCACCCGCTCGCCTTCGGGGGTCAGGCCCTCGAAGCGGTGGCCCCGCCGCACGATCGCGGTGTCGAGTTCCTGTTCCAGCTTCCGGATCCCGGCCGACAGCGACGGCTGCGACACGTGGCACGCGTCGGCCGCGCGCGCGAAATGCCGCTCCCGCGCAAGCGCGACGAGGTACTCCAGCTGACGCAGCAACACCCCGCCGATCATGCCGCACGGCACGCGGCACGGGAAGCGTCATCCGAGCGCCTTCACGACCGCGCTGACGGCAGCGGAAACCTCGCCGCCGGCCCACCACGCCGCCACGTCCCATCGAGGACCGGCCCCGGCGAACCGGCGCACCCGCAACTCCGGGAACCGCTCCGCCACCGACTCCGGCAGCAGGCAGGCCCCGAAGTCGTGGCGGACCAGCTCCACGGCCGCGCCGATCTCGGCCACCTCACAGGAAATCACCCGCGAAACCCCGGCCTCGCGAAAAGCCCGGTCGGCCACCTCCCGCACCGCCCAGCCCGGTGCGAAATCCACCACCGCCAGTTTGGCCGCCTCGGCCATCGTCACGGCCCCGCCGTCCGAGGATGGCGGCGTCACCAGCACCATTTCCTCCCGCCGCAGCGGCCGCCGTGCCAGGCCGTCGGTGGCGGCCGAGCCCGCCACGCCCACCATGACGTCCACAGTGGACTCCCGCACGGCCGCCCGCAGCTCGCCCGGCTGCGCCATCCGCACCTCGGCCCGTACCGCCGGGTGCTCGCGCTGCAGCTTGGCCAGCACCCGGTGCGGCTCCGCCCAGCAGCCGGGCACCACGCCGATCCGCACGCAGCCGCTGACCGTCCACCGAGCCCCGTTCACGGTCGCGCGGGCTTGTTCGGCCGCGGTCAATGCGGCGCGGGCGGCCGGCAGGAACGCCAGCCCGGCGGGGGTCAGCGCGACCCGGTGGGTGGTGCGTTCGAACAGGGCCGTGCCGAGGTCCCGCTCCAGCGCGCGGATGACGGTCGAGACCGTCGACTGCACGGTGTGCAGCCGCTGCGCCGCGGCGGTGAACCCGCCTTCCTCGGCGACCGCTACGGCGATCTCGAGCTGCCGCAGGTCCATCCGTCCTCCCGGGTTCGGGTTCCGCTCAGCGGGGGAGCGGGAGCAGTTCGGCCTCGGCGCCGTCCCAGTCCGGCGGGAGCACCGCGAGCGCGTCGGCCAGCGCCGCGCCCCACAGCGAGCCCGGCCGGTCGTGGCCGGTGGGGGTGGCCGTGGCGCCCGATCGCGTGACCGCGACGAGCTTCGTGTCTTCGGCATGCGGCGTCACCGGCGAGGTGAGCCGCGCGGTCAGCGGGGACGGCACGCGGTGCCCGCCGAGCGTGGTGAGCAACGGCTGCAGCAGGGTCAGCCCGGCCGCCAGCGCGGCGAACGGGTTGCCCGGCAGGCCGACGACACACCGGCCGTCCAGCAGCACCGCGAGCAGCTGCGGGTGCCCGGGACGGCACGCGACCCCGCTCACCCGCACCTCGGCCCGCAGCGCGCGCAGCACTCCGCGCAGGTGGTCGGCCGGGCCGGCGGACGTCGCGCCGCAGACGACCACCACGTCCGCTTCGCTTTCGGTGAGCGCTTCGGTCAGCCCGTCCGGCCGGTCCGCGAGGCGGGTCAGCCCGTGCTCCTCGGCACCGGAAGCGCGTAACAAGCCCGGCAGCATGGGGCCGATCGCGTCGCGCACCCGTCCAGGGCGCGGCCGCCCGGACGTCTCCAGCTCGTCGCCGGTGACCACCACCGCGACCCGCGGACGGCGGTGCACCAGCAGCGTGTCGTGCCCGGCCTGGGCGGCCGCGCCGAGCCCGGCCGCGGTCATCGTGGTGGCGGTGCCGAGCAGTTCGCGGCCTTCCGGGCAGTCCTCGCCCCGGCGGCGGACGTGCTTGCCGTCGGGCACCGTCCCGGCCACCCGCCGTCCTTTGTGGACGGCGTGCTCGACCGGCAGCACCGCCCGCGTGCCCGGCGGCACCGGCGCCCCGGTGGCGATCTCGACCGCCGTGCCGGGCGTGAGCGGCGACGGATGCGGTGCGCCACCGGCCCGGACCGCACCGGCCACCGTCCACGGCCCGGGCCCGGCGACGGCGTACCCGTCCATCGCCGAGTTGTCGTGGCCGGGCAGCGCCACCAGCGCCCGGACCGGGCTCGCCAGCGCCATCCCCAGCGCGTCGGCCAGCGGCAGTTCGACCGACTCCAGCGGCTTCACCGCATCGCGCGCGGTTTGGCGAGCCTCGGCCCAGTGCATCCGTGGCCTCCTCAAACTCTGCCGTCGACTTCCGTCATCGCCCCGGTCCGCTCGTCGTAGACGAACCCGCGCACCGAAGCGGTGTGCGGCAGGAACGGGCTGGACCGCACCCGCCGCAGGCACTGCCGGACGTCCTGCGCCGGATCGGCGAACGACTCGGCCGACCAGGGCGGCCGGATCCCGGTGCCCGCCTCGACCTGCCGGGCGAACTCGGTGTCGGTGAAGGTTCGCATGCCGCAGTCCTCGTGGTGGACGAGGATCACCTCCCGCGTGCCGAGCAGCCGCTGGCTGACCGCGAGCGACCGGATGGCGTCGTCGGTGACGGCGCCGCCGGCGTTGCGGATCACGTGCGCGTCGCCCTCCTCGAGGCCGAGCAGCCGGTAGACGCTGATGCGCGCGTCCATGCAGGCGATCACCGCGACCCGCCGCCGCGGCCGCCGCACGAGCCGGGTGTGGTCGAGCCGGTGGTGGTAGCCGCGCGCGTGGGCGACCAGCTCGTCGATTTCGCCCACGGTCAGCCGGCCAGCACTTCGCGGACCAGCCGCGCGGTTTCACTCGGCGTCCGCCCGACCCGGATGCCCGCGGCCTCCAGCGCCGCCTGCTTCGCGGCCGCCGTGCCCGCCGAACCGGAGACGATCGCGCCCGCGTGGCCCATGGTCTTGCCTTCGGGCGCGGTGAATCCCGCGACGTAGCCGACGACGGGCTTGCTGACGTTGTCACGCACGTACGCGGCGGCGCGCTCTTCGGCGTCTCCGCCGATCTCGCCGATCAGCACGATCACGTCGGTGTCGGGGTCCTTCTCGAAGGCTTCGACGGCGTCGATGTGCGTCGTCCCGATCACCGGGTCGCCGCCGATGCCGATGCAGCTGGAGAAGCCGAGGTCGCGCAGCTCGTGCATGAGCTGGTAGGTCAGCGTGCCGGACTTCGACACCAGCCCGATCCGGCCGGGCCCGGTGATGTCGGCGGGGATGATCCCGGCGCCGGACAGCCCGGGGGAGATCAGCCCGGGGCAGTTGGGCCCGATGATCCGGGTCTTGCCGCCGCGGGTCACGGCGTGCGCCCAGAACACCGCGGAATCGTGCACAGGCACGCCCTCGGTGATCACCACGGCCAGCCCGATTTCGGCGTCGACGGCCTCGATCACCGCGTCCTTGACGAACGGCGGGGGCACGAACAGCACCACCACGTCCGCGCCGGTCGCGGCCATCGCGTCCGCGACGGTGCCGAACACCGGCAGCTCGCGCCCGCCGATGGCCACGGACTGCCCGGCCTTGCGCGGGTTGACGCCGCCGACGACGTTCGTGCCGGCGTCGAGCATCCGCTTCGTGTGCTTCGTGCCCTCGGCGCCGGTCATGCCCGACACGATGATGCGGCTGTTGCTGTCCAGGAAGATTGCCATCTCAGGCCTCCGGGGTGACGACGGCGGCCAGCTCGGCCGCGGTACGGGCGGCGTCGTCCATCGTGGCCACGACGGTGACGAGCGGGTGGGCCGCCTCGGCGAGGATCCGCCGGCCCTCGGCGACGTTGTTGCCGTCGAGCCGGACGACCAGCGGTTTGGTGGCGCGGTCGCCGAGCAAGGCGAGCGCCTTGACGATGCCGTCGGCCACCGCGTCGCACGCGGTGATGCCGCCGAACACGTTCACGAACACGCTGCGCACGCCCGGGTCGCCGAGGATCACGCCGAGCCCGGCCGACATGATCTCGGCCGAGGCGCCGCCGCCGATGTCGAGGAAGTTCGCCGGGCCCACCGCGCCGGCTTCGGCCGCGGCGTCCGCGACGACGTCCAATGTGGACATCACCAGCCCCGCGCCGTTGCCGATCACGCCGATGTCGCCGTCGAGCTTGACGTAGTTGAGGCCCTGCTCGTGGGCCTGGCGCTCCAGCGGGTCGCCGGCCGCCGGGTCGGTGAACGCGGCGTGCCCGGGGTGGCGGAAGGCGGCGTTCTCGTCGAGGGTGACCTTGCCGTCGAGCGCGACGATCTCGCCGCTTTTGGTGCGCACCAGCGGGTTCACCTCGACCAGGGTGGCGTCCTCGGCGACGAAGACCTCCCACAGCCGGATCAGCGCCTCCGCGACGCCGTCGGCGACCTCGGCCGGGAACCGGGCGGCGGCCACGATCTCGCGCGCCTTTTCCGCGTCGACGCCGGTGAGCGCGTCGATCGGGACCTTGGCCAGCGCGTCGGGCTTGGTGGCGGCCACCTCCTCGATCTCCATGCCGCCCTCGACCGAGGCCATCGCCAGGAACGTGCGGTTCGCGCGGTCCAGCAGGAAGGACGCGTAGTACTCCTCGGCGATTTCGCTCGCCTCGGTGACCAGGACCTGGTGCACGGTGTGGCCCTTGATGTCCATGCCGAGGATGTCCTCGGCGACCTGCTCGGCGTCGTCGGGCCGGGCGGCGAGCTTGACCCCGCCGGCCTTGCCCCGGCCGCCGGTCTTCACCTGCGCCTTGACCACCACGGTGCCGCCGATCTCGACGGCGGCGGCGCGGGCTTCTTCGGGGCTCGCGGCGACCCGGCCGCGGGGGACCGGTACGCCGCGGGCCTCGAACAGCTCGCGCGCCTCGTGCTCGAAAAGATCCATCGGATTCCTTTCTGCTTCGGCTGGGGGTGCTCCGCGCCGGGACCGGCCTCGCCAGTGCGCGAATCCGGGTGCCCGGGCCGGGAAAAACCTGCGGATAGCCCTGGACAGCGGGCGACTCTGAGAGTAATCCTAATGCCTACCGCATACGGTATGCAATCTACAGTTTGTCCCGAAGGTGCCGCTGACCTGGAGGGATGGCCCTCACGCCGGGCCGCGGACGGACGAGCACACCGGAACGAGCGCGCGGATCAGAGAGGTCCGGCGCGAGAGCAGCAGAGGAGCTGAGCCATGGCGCCAACCACCACGGGCCAGGACGCCGAGCAGGGCCGGGCGGCCGCGAACGGCACCCCGGCGGCCCCGGACACCATCTCCGGCGGGCACCTGGTCGCCAAGGCGCTCAAGGCCGAGGGCGTCGACACGATCTTCACGCTGTGCGGCGGGCACATCATCGACATCTACGACGGCTGCGTGGACGAGGGCATCAACGTCATCGACGTGCGGCACGAGCAGGTCGCCGCGCACGCCGCCGACGGCTACGCCCGGATCACCGGCAAGCCCGGCTGCGCGGTCGTCACCGCGGGGCCGGGCACCACCGACGCGGTCACCGGCGTGGCCAACGCGCTGCGGGCCGAGAGCCCGATGCTGCTGATCGGCGGCCAGGGCGCGCTGGCGCAGCACAAGATGGGTTCACTGCAGGACCTCCCGCACGTGGACATGATGACGCCGATCACCAAGTTCGCGGCGACCGTCCCGTCCACGGCGCGGGCGGCGGACCTGGTGTCGATGGCGTTCCGGGAGGCGTTCGCGGGCGCGCCCGGGCCGTCGTTCCTGGAGATCCCGCGTGACGTCCTCGACGCGCGGGTACCGCTGGCCAACGCGCGCATCCCGTCGGCGGGCCAGTACCGCGCGTCCACCCGCAGTGCCGGCGACCCGGCGGACATCGAAAAGCTCGCGGACCTGCTGGTGCACGCGAAGAAGCCGGCGATCCTGCTGGGCAGCCAGGTCTGGACCACGCGGGCGACGGAGCCGGCCACCGAACTGGTGCGCTCGCTGAACATCCCCGCGTACATGAACGGCGCCGGCCGCGGCACCCTGGCGCCGGGCGACCCGCACCACTTCCAGCTTTCGCGCCGGTACGCCTTCGACAACGCCGACGTGATCGTCATCGTCGGCACCCCGTTCGACTTCCGGATGGGGTACGGCAAGCGGCTTTCGCCGGACGCCACGGTGGTGCAGATCGACCTCGACTACCGCACCGTCGGCAAGAACCGCGACATCGACCTGGGCATCGTGGGCGACGCCGGACAGGTCCTCGCCGCCGTCTCGCAGGCCGCTTCCGGACGTGTGGACACCGGTGCGGTGGCGCGCAAGCCGTGGCTGGAGGAACTTCGCGCGGTGGAGGAGAAGGCGAAGCAGAAGCGCCTGCCGCAGCAGCATTCCGACGCGAACCCGATCCACCCGTACCGGCTGGTGCACGAGATCAACGAGTTCCTCACCGAGGACTCGATCTACATCGGCGACGGCGGCGACATCGTCACCTTCTCCGGCCAGGTCGTCCAGCCGAAGTCGCCGGGCCACTGGATGGACCCGGGCCCGCTGGGCACGCTCGGTGTCGGCATCCCGTTCGTGCTCGCGGCCAAGCACGCCCGCCCGGACAAGGAGGTCGTCGCGCTGTTCGGCGACGGCGCCTTCTCCCTCACCGGCTGGGACTTCGAGACGCTGGTGCGGTTCAACCTGCCGTTCGTCGGGATCGTCGGCAACAACTCCTCGATGAACCAGATCCGCTACGGCCAGGCGCAGAAGTACGGCGTGGCCCGCGAGCGCATCGGCAACACCCTGGGCGACGTCCGCTACGACGAGTTCGCCCGGATGCTCGGCGGCTACGGCGAGGAGGTCCGCGACCCCGCGGACATCGCGCCGGCGCTGCAGCGGGCCCGCGAGTCGGGCAAGCCCTCGCTGATCAACGTCTGGGTCGACCCGGACGCCTACGCCCCCGGGACCATGAACCAGACGATGTACAAGTAGTCGGAGGCCGAAATGGGAAAGGCACTTGAGGGCGTCCGCGTCCTCGACATGACCCACGTCCAATCAGGACCGTCGTCGACCCAGATCCTCGCCTGGCTCGGCGCGGACGTCATCAAGCTCGAGACGCCGGGCCGCGGCGACATCACCCGCGGGCAGCTGCGCGACCTGCCCGGGGTGGACAGTCTCTACTTCACGATGCTGAACGCGAACAAGCGCAGCATCACGCTGAACATGAAGAGTGAGGAGGGCAAGAAGCTCTTCACCGAACTGGTGTCCTCTGTGGACGTGCTGGTGGAGAACTTCGGCCCCGGCGTGGTCGACCGGTTCGGCTTCCCGTGGGAGAAGCTGCACGAGATCAACGAAAAGCTGGTCTACGCCTCGATCAAGGGCTTCGGCCCGGGCCGGTACGCCGACTTCAAGGCCTACGAGGTGATCGCGCAGGCCATGGGCGGGTCGATGAGCACCACCGGTTTCGAGGAGGGCCCGCCGACGGCGACCGGCGCGCAGATCGGCGACTCGGGCACCGGCATCCACCTGGTGGCCGCGATCCTGGCGGCGCTGTACCAGCGCACGAACACCGGCCGTGGCCAGCGGGTGCAGGTCGCGATGCAGGACGCCGTGCTGAACCTGTGCCGGGTGAAGCTGCGCGACCAGCAGCGCCTGGCGCACGGCCCGCTGGGGGAGTACCCGAACGAGGTGTTCAGCGACGAGGTGCCGCGGTCGGGCAACGCCTCGGGCGGCGGCCAGCCCGGCTGGGCGGTGCGCTGCGCGCCCGGCGGCCCCAACGACTACATCTACGTGATCATCCAGCCCGTCGGCTGGGCGCCGATCACGGAGCTGATCGGCCAGCCCGAGCTGGCCGAAGACCCGGAGTGGGCCACCCCGGAGTCCCGTCTGTCCAAACTGGACAAGGTGTTCGCGCTGGTCGAGCAGTGGACCGAGCAGCACACCAAATGGGAGGTGATGGAACGGCTCAACGCGCACAACATCCCGTGCGGCCCGATCCTGTCCACCCAGGAGCTGATCGAGGACGAGACGCTGGCCGAGCTGGGCACCGTGGTCGAGGTGCAGCACCCGGAGCGCGGCGCCTTCAAGACCGTCGGCTGCCCGCTGAAGCTGTCGGACTCCCCGGTCGAGATCGAGCGCTCGCCCCTGCTGGGCGAGCACAACAACGAGGTGCTCGGCGAGCTGGGCTACGGGCCACAGGACCTCGACCGGCTTCGCACCGCAGGCGTGATCTGAAGGAGAGCAGGGAATGACCACGGGAACCGACCGCGCCGCGGTCGAAAAGATCCTCGCCAGGGCCGCGGCGGAGGGACGCAGTTCGCTCACCGCGCCCGAGGGCCGGGCGGTCTGCGAGGCCTACGGGATCGCCACCCCGCAGGAACGGCTCGCCGCCACCGCGGCCGAAGCGGTCGCCCAGGCCGAGGAGATCGGCCTGCCGGTGGTGCTGAAGATCGTGTCGCCGGACATCCTGCACAAGACCGAGGCCGGCGGTGTGCTCGTCGGCCTGCGCAGCGTCGAGGAGGTGGCCGAAGGCTTCGCCACCATCCTCGCGAATGCCAAGGCCTACAACGCGAACGCGCAGATCCTCGGCGTCCAGGTACAGCAGATGCTGACCTCCGGGCAGGAGGTGATCATCGGCTCGGTCAGCGACCAGACCTTCGGCAAGGTCGTCGCCTTCGGCCTCGGCGGCGTACTGGTGGAGGTGCTCAAGGACGTCACCTTCCGGCTGGCCCCGACCAGCACCGAAGAGGCACTGTCCATGGTGGACGGGATCGCCGCGGCGGAGATCCTCAACGGGGTCCGCGGCGCCGAGGCGGTGGACAAGGCCGCGCTGGCCGGGATCATCCACCGGCTCGGGCAGCTGGTCACCGACTTCCCGCAGCTGGCCGAGGTCGACCTCAACCCGGTGCTGGCCACGGCGTCCGGCGCGACCGCCGTCGACGTCCGGATCCTGGTCGACCCGGAGGCGGCGAAGGAGCCGCTGCGGTTCACCCAGGAGGAGATCCTGGCGTCGATGACCCGGATCATGAAGCCGTCCGCCATCGCGGTGATCGGCGCCTCCGCCGAGGCCGGGAAGATCGGCAATTCGGTGATGAAGAACCTCGTCAACGGCGGCTACGCGGGCGAGATCCACCCGATCAACCCCAAGGCGAGCGAGATCCTGGACCGCAAGGCCTACGCCAGCATCGCCGACGTGCCCGGCGAGATCGACGTGGCGGTGTTCGCCATCCCGGCGAAGTTCGTGCCCGCCGCGCTGGAGGAAGCGGGCGCGAAGGGCGTCGCCGGGGCGATCCTGATCCCGTCCGGCTTCGGCGAAACCGGCAACATCGCGCTGCAGGACGAGGTCGTGGCGATCGCGCGCAAACACGGCGTGCGCGTCCTCGGGCCCAACATCTACGGCTACTACTACACGCCGGAGAACCTTTCGGCGACCTTCTGCACGCCGTACGACGTCAAGGGCGGGGTCGCGCTCTCCTCGCAGAGCGGCGGCATCGGCATGGCGATCCTGGGCTTCAGCCGGTCGGCGAAGATGGGCGTGTCCTCGATCGTCGGCGTGGGCAACAAGGCCGACATCGACGAGGACGACCTGCTCACCTTCTTCGAGCAGGACGACAACACCCAGCTGATCGCCATGCACCTGGAAGACCTCAAGGACGGCCGCTCGTTCGCCGAGACAGCCAAGCGGGTCTCGCTGAAGAAGCCGGTGGTGGTGCTCAAGGCCGGCCGCACCTCGCAGGGCGCGAAGGCGGCCAGCTCGCACACCGGCGCATTGGCCGGCGACGACAAGGTCTACGACGACATCCTGCGCCAGAGCGGGGTGATCCGGGCGCCCGGGCTGAACGACATGCTCGAGTACGCCCGCGGCATTCCGCTTTTGCCCACGCCCAAGGGCGAGAACGTCGTGATCATCACCGGCGCCGGCGGCTCGGGCGTGCTGCTGTCGGACGCCTGTGTGGACAACGGCCTGTCGCTGATGGAGATCCCCGGCGACCTCGACGAGGCGTTCCGCAAGTTCATCCCGCCGTTCGGCGCGGCCGGCAACCCGGTGGACATCACCGGCGGCGAGCCGCCGTCGACCTACCGCAACACCATCGCGCTCGGCCTGTCCGACGAGCGCGTCCACTCCCTGATCCTCGGCTACTGGCACACCATCGTCACACCGCCGATGGTCTTCGCCGAGCTGGTGGTCGACGTCGTCGAGGAATTCCGCCGGAAGGGCATCCACAAGCCCGTGGTGGCTTCGCTTTCCGGCGACGTCGAGGTCGAGGAGGCGAGCGACCACCTGTACGCCAACGGGATCGTCGCCTACCCGTACACGACCGAAAAGCCGGTGGCCGTGCTCGGCGCCAAGTACCGCTGGGCCAGGTCCGCGGGCCGGCTCTGAAAAAACTCCACAGGGGCTGGCCTCACCCGAGGGAAAGGACGAAGATCCACCGCACGCCGCGCTACGAAGAGGGAACCGAAGTCAACGGTGACGAAAGAGAACTCTCATGACCGCAGCCCAACCGCCTTACCAGGAGATCATCGACGACAACGGCCGGGTCTACCGGATCGGTGAGAGTCCCCGCGACATCCTGGGGCGCTCACGCAGTTTCATGGTCTGGTTGCCCTGGATCGCCATGATGGCGGTCAGTGTGTTCGAGTACGGCTGGGGAGCCGTCGAGGGAACACTCGAAGAGAAATACGGCTGGTCCCTGTCGGACGCGTTCTGGCTGGCCAGCATCTGGGCCGTCTTCCAGGCGGGGGTCGCCTTCCCCGCCGGGCGGCTGCGCGAGAAGAACATCGTCTCGGCCAAGACCGCCATGCTCGTCGGCGCGGTCCTGAGCGGGATCGGCTATTTCACCATCGCGCACAGCGGGAACCTGGTGATCGCGTTCATCGGGTATTCCGTGCTCGGCGGGACCGGCGCCGGGCTGGTGTACGCGACCTGCATCAACATGGTCGGCAAGTGGTACCCGGAGAAGCGCGGCGCCCGCACCGGTTTCGTGAACGGCGGCTTCGCTTACGGCGCGGTGCCGTTCATCTACCTGTTCAGCGCGTTCCTCGGCCATGAGAACGTGACGGTCACGCTCGACGCCATCGGGCTGTACATGCTGCTGGTGGTCGGGATCTGCGGATTCCTGTTCAAGGACCCGCCGAAGAACTGGTGGCCGGCCGAGGTCGACCCGATCGCGTGGCTCAAGGGCAAGGCCGTCGGCAATGCCAAGGGCCTGGCGAAGAACCCGCCCGCGGTGAAGCAGTTCACGCCGATGGAGGCGATCCGGACCGGCATGCTCCCGCTGATGTGGGTGTGCCTGATCGTGATCGGCGGCGTTTCGCTGTTCGGCATCAACTTCCAGGTGGACTTCGCCAAGGAGAGCAATTTCGGCGCGTTCGTGGCCGCCTCCTCGGCGGGCATCCTGGCGGTGGTGAACGGCGTCGGGCGCGGCCTGGTCGGCTGGGCCTCGGACCGGATCGGCCGCAAGGCCACCCTGTTCTGGGTGCTGGTGATCGCGGCCGTGGCGCAGTTCGGCGTGATGTGGTCGGGCAACGCGCACAGCCTGTTCTGGTTCATGGTGTTCGCGGTGCTGACCGGCTTCGGCAGCGGCGCGTTCTACCCGCTGTTCGCCGCGCTCGTGCCGGACTACTTCGGCGAGAACCACAACGCGACGAACTACGGCCTCGTCTACAGCGCCAAGCTGATCGGCGGCGTCGGCGGCGGTGGTTTGGCCGCGGGCGTGATCACCGCTTGGGGCTACACCGGCGCGTACATCCTCGCAGGCTGCATCGCCTTGCTGTCCGCGCTGCTGACCCTGTTCCTGAAGCAGCCCGGCCGTCGTTCCGGCCCGGGTTCGACGGCGCGGGTCACCTCGCCGGACGTGGCCGCCCGGGCCACCCCGGCCACCGGGAGTGCCGGCAGCTGACGCTTGCCGGGTCATCCGGACAAGGAAAGGGCCCAGGAGCAGAGGGGGCGGCTGACGCCCGCCCCCTCTACTCCTGGGTTGCTTCGGGCCGCTCGTGGAACGCCTGCCGGGTGCGCTCCGTGTGCTGGGCCATGATCTTCTCCGCGGCGGCGGCGTCCTTGGCGGCGATCGCCTCGATCAGCTTGGCGTGCTCGTGCCAGGAATCGTGCGCCCGCGGGCGGGCGATGGGCGTGTAGTACCAGCGGACGCGGCGGTCGACGAGCGCGATCAGCTCGGCGAGCACCGCGTTTCCGGTCAGCTCGGTGATGTAGGAGTGCAGGTCGGCGTTCGCCGTGACGAGGCCTTCGCCGTCGTCCGCCTCGAGTGCGGCGACTCCGGCGTTCTGCAGCTCCCACAGCCGCGCCACGTGCTCCTCGGTGGCGGTCGAAGCCGCGAGCCGGGCGGAGTGGGTCTCCAGCACGGCGCGGACGCCGAGCAGCTGGTCGGCCTCCTCGTCGGTGGGCATGTGCACGAACGCGCCCTGCGCCGGCCGCAGGTCCACCCAGCCTTCGCTCTGAAGTCGTTGCAGCGCCTCGCGAACGGGCTGCCGGCTGACCCCGAGGTACTCGGCGAGGTCGGCCTCCACCAGGTGCTGCCCGGGCTCCAGCGTCCGGTTGATGATCAGCTCCGCCAGCGCGTCGTACACGACCTGGCGCAGCGGCGCGGGCCGCTCGACGCGCTGGGGTGAGTTGCCGGAGAGCGACCCCTTCGCCGTGCGCCGACCGGAAGGCCCGCGCTCGGGCAGGGGGGAAACGGTCTGGGACACGGGGCACCTCGGGGGGTTGGGCAGAGCAGAAACGGTTCGGAGAAGCTGCGTTCAGAATACAGCTTTTGGTATGCAAAATCCCAACCCTTCACTCTGTGGCCTGGATCTCACCCGAAGTGGATCAACCAAGGCTGCCGCAAATGACCCTCAGTGTCGGTTTGGTCCGGATCGGCTGGGCTGCCCGGGTGTCATCGGGGAACGTCATGACCAGGCTCTGGCCTCGGGGAAGATTCGCGGGATACTGTATACAATCACGGCGTTCGACCGAGCGGGAGGCACATCATGCGGGTGGCTGTTCTGGGTGCCGGTGCGATCGGCGCATACGTGGGCGCGGCGCTGCACCGCGGCGGGGCCGACGTCCATCTCGTCGCCAGGGGGCCGCACCTCGCGGCGATGCGCGAGCACGGGGTGCGGGTGCTGAGCCCGCGCGGCGATTTCACCGCGCGCCCCCACGTGACGGACGACCCGGCCGAGGTCGGCCCGGTCGACTACGTTTTCCTCGGCCTCAAAGCACATTCCTACCCGGGCTGCGGGCCGCTCGTGGCGCCGCTGCTCGGTCCGGAGACTGCGCTGGTGGCCGCCCAGAACGGCATCCCGTGGTGGTACTTCCACGGCCTGGACGGGCATCCGCTCGCCGGGCGGCGCGTGGAGACCGTCGATCCCGGCGGGGCGACGAGCGCGGTGCTCGCCGTGGAGCGCGCCGTCGGCTGCGTCGTCTACTGCTCGACGGTGATCGAGGAGCCGGGCGTGATCCGGCACCTGGAGGGCACCCGGTTCTCCCTCGGCGAGCCGGCCGGCGGCCGGTCCGCGCGCTGCCTCGCGCTGGCCGAGGCGATGGTCGCGGGCGGGCTGAAGGCGCCGGTGGAGCCGAACCTGCGCGACGACATCTGGGTCAAGCTGATGGGCAACGTCGCCTTCAACCCGCTCAGCGCGCTGACGCGGGCGACCATGGCGCAGATGTGCGAGCACGACGACACGCGCGCGCTCGTCGCCACCATGATGACCGAGACGCTCGCGATCGCGCGGGCGGCGGGCGCGGATCCCCAGGTCTCCGTGGCGAAGCGGATCGACGGCGCGTGGCGCGTCGGCCACCACAAGACGTCGATGCTGCAGGACCTGGAGGCGGGCAAGCCGCTGGAGATCGACGCGATCATCGGCGCGGTCGTCGAGCTCGCGGCACTCACCGGCGTGCCCGCGCCCGCGCTGCGCCACGTGCACGCGGCGATCGGGCTGCTGAACCACACGGCCACCGCCGTCCCGGTCGGCTGAGCGGGACCGTGGCGCGCGTCCGGCTGACCTCGCCGCTGGTGCGGGACTCGGGCGTGCTGCGCCCGGCCACCTGGGACGAGGCGCTCGACCGTGCCGCGGCGGCGTTGCGGCACGCACTGAAGGCCAACGGGGCGGCCGTCGAATGCCTTGTGGTGCAGGAGTTCCTGACTTCGGCGGCGCAGCTGGCCGATGTCGTGCTGCCCGCCCCGGCCTGGCGCGGGCTGCTGCCGGAACTGGCGCGGCGGGCCGGTCCCGGCTGGTCTCCGTCCACTGTGGATCACGCGCTGTCCCACCCCTGACCGAACCGGAGGGTCGACGATGCCTGCTGCCGAAGAGATCGCACGCGTGGTGGCGGGGGTTGTCGCCCCGGCCGCGGCCGGAGGTGACCGGCTGGCGCGTTTCCCCCGCGGCGCCGTGAATGCGCTGGGGCGTAGGGGAGTCCTGGGGATGACCGCGTCGCGGCGGCTGGGCGGTGGTGGACGCGGGCTGGCGGAGGCCGCCCGGGTGGTGGAGCAGGTCGCGCGGGTCTGCGGTGGCACGGCCACCGTGCTGCGGGCGCACTTCGCCGCCGTCGCGGTGCTGGAGGCGCACGGCGATACGGCCGTCCGTGCGGAGGTCGCAGCTGGACGGCACCTGAGCACGCTCGCGCTGTCCGACGCCGGTCCCGGCCGCCGGCTGCTCGCCCCCGAGGGGCCGTCGCGCTGCCACGGCGGGGTGGTCGACCTGCACGCGCGCAAGGCCTGGGTGGTCTCGGCGGGGGAGGCGGACAGCTACGTGTGGGCGGGCCGGCCGGCGACCGCCCGTGGTCCCGCGACGCTGTGGTTCGTGCCCGGCCACGCGCCGGGGCTGCTGGTGCCCGACCACGACGGCGGCATCGGGCTGCGCGCCAGCGCGGCGACCACGGTGCTCGCCGATCCCGTCCGGGTGCCGGAGACCAACACGCTCGGCGCGGACGGCGACGGCGCCGAGGTGCTGCTGGACCTGGCGCTGCCGTGGTTCCTCGGGCTCGGCGCGGCGGTCGCGCTCGGCCTCGCGGAGGGCGCGATCGCCGAAACCGCGGCGCAGCTCGCAGCGGGACGGTGCGGCTCCGGCGACCCGCGGGCGGACCTGGCCCGCATGCGGCTTCGCGCGGACGCCGTGCGCGTGCTGCAGGACGACGCGTTCGCCACGTTCAGCTGGGACCCAGCGAACGCGTTGCCGAAGCTCTTCCACCTGTGCCTCGCCTCCGCCGAAGCGGTGACCGCGGTGACCGAGCAGGCGATGAAGCTCTGCGAGGGCGCGGCGTTCAGCGGCGACGGCGGCATCGAGCGCCGCTTCCGGGACGCGCGGGCGAGCTGCGCGCTGGAGCCGGCCGTCGACACCGTCGTCGGCCTGGCCGCGCGGATGAGCGCGGACTTCGCCCCCGCGGCGGGGATCGGGGAACTCGACCCGGCCCGTTGACCGCGGCCGCCGCTGCCAGCTATTCTCGATATACGGAAGTAACCTTCCACGATACGAAATCAGAGACTGTCGGGCTCCCCGGGCTTCTTCGGGGCCGACGGTCGAGGGCTGCGAGGTATATCGATGACTGGTCCTGCCGGTGGGCGGCATTCGCTGCCCTACACCGCCAACCTGTCGATCCTGTTCACCGAGCTCCCGCTGCTCGAGCGTGCGTCGGCCGCTCGGGCAGCGGGCTTCACCGCGGTCGAGTTCTGGTGGCCGTTCGACGCTGCCGACCCGCGGCCGGTGGAGGTGGAGCGGTTCGTCCGCTCGATCGAGCAGGCCGGCGTCCAGCTGACCGGGCTGAACTTCTTCGCCGGCGACATGGCCGCCGGCGAGCGCGGGCTGGTGTCGTGGGTCGGGCGCGAGGCGGAGTTCGCGGTGAGCCTGACCATCGCGCTCGGCATCGCCGAACGGCTGGGCTGCCGCAGCTTCAACGCGCTGTACGGCAACCGGATCGAGGGCGTGGAACCGTCCGAACAGGACGAACTGGCGCTGGTGCAGCTGGGCACCGCCGCCGAGGCCGCGGCCGGGATCGGCGCGCAGCTGGTGCTCGAGCCGCTGTCCGGGATGCCCAGCCACCCGCTGAAGACGGCCGCCGACGCCGTGGCGGTACTGGACAAACTGGGCCGGGAGGACGTCCGGCTGCTCGTGGACCTCTACCACCTGGCGGTCAACGGCGACGACCTCGACGCCGTGATCGCCGAGCACACCCCGCGCGCCGGGCACGTGCAGATCGCGGACGCGCCGGGCCGCCACCAGCCGGGCACCGGCGAGCTGGACCTCGAAGGCTACTTGGAAAAGCTCCAGGCGGCGGGCTACGACGGGCACGTGGGAATCGAGTACAAACCGGACGGTCCCACCGCCGAGTCGCTGGCCTGGCTGCCGTTCGAACGAAGGGGAAACTGATGGGCAAGCTCGGATTCATCGGCCTGGGCGTGATGGGCACGCCGATGGCCGCGCACCTGGCCGCCGCCGGGCACGACGTGAGCGGCTTCGACCTGAACGCCGACGCGCGGGCCAAGCTGGAGGCCGCGGGCGGGCGGGCCGCCGCCGACGTGGCGGACGCGGTGGCCGGCGCCGAAGTGGTGATCACCATGCTGCCGGACCACCCGCAGGTCGAGCAGGTCGTGCTCGCGCCGGGCGGGGTCCTGGACGCGGTCGCGCCGGGCACGCTGCTGGCCGACATGAGCACCATCCGCCCGGAGACCTCGATCGCGGTCGCCGAAGCCGGTGCGGCGAAAGGGATCCGGGTGCTGGACGCGCCCGTGTCCGGCGGGCAGGCCGGGGCCGAGGAGGCCGCGCTGTCCATCATGGTCGGTGGTGAGGCGGCCGACTTCGCCGTCGCCCGGCCGTTGTTCGAGGTGTTCGGCAAGACGATCGTGCACGTCGGCCCGCACGGCGCGGGCCAGGTGGTGAAGGCGGCGAACCAGCTCGTCGTCGGCGGGGTCTACGGGCTGGTGGCCGAGGCGATCGTGCTGCTGGAGGCGTCCGGGGTGGACGCGGGCACCGGCCTCGACGTGCTCGCCGGCGGTCTGGCCGGCAGCCGGATCCTGGAGCTGAAGCGGAAGTCGATGGTGGCGCGCGAGTTCAAGCCCGGCTTCCGGATCGACCTGCACCACAAGGACATGGGCATCGCGCTCGCCGCCGCGCGGCAGGCCGACGTCGCGCTGCCGCTCACCGGGCTGGTCGCCCAGCTCGTCGCCGCCGGGCGGTCCATGGGCTACGGCTCGCTGGACCACTCGGCGCTGCTGAAAGTCGTCGAAGAGCTGTCCGGCCGCTCGTCACAGGAGGTTTGATCATGGCCAAGATCCCCGCGATGGAAGCGGTTGTCGACGTGCTCGTCGACGAGGGCGTGGACGTCGCTTTCGGCTGCCCGGGAGCGGCGATCCTCCCGCTGTACCAGGCGATGCAGGGCCGCGGCATCGAGCACCTGGTGGTCCGCCACGAGGAGGGCGCCACGCACATGGCCGACGGCTGGTCGCGCACCACCGGCAACGTCGGCGTCGCGATCGGCACCTCGGGACCGGCCGGCACGAACATGATCACCGGCCTCTACACCGCGCACGCCGACTCGATCCCGATCCTGTGCATCACCGGGCAGGCGGCGTCGTCGAAGCTGCACCAGGAGGCGTTCCAGGCCGTCGACATCGTCGAGATCGCCAAGCCGGTCACCAAGTGGGCGGTGCAGGTGAAGGAGGCGGCGCAGCTGCCGTGGATCTTCCGGGAGGCGTTCCGCGTCGCGCGGTCCGGCCGTCCGGGCCCGGTGCTGATCGACCTGCCCATCGACGTCCAGAAGCAGCTGATCGAATGGGACTCCGGCATCGACTCGGCGCTGCCGGTCAACCCGGTGCTGCCCTCGCCGGCGCGCGTCGAGCGGGCGCTGGAGATGCTGCTCGCCGCCGAGCGTCCGCTGATCCTCGCCGGCGGCGGCGTGGTGCTGGGCGAGGCGAGCCGGCAGCTGCGCGCGGTGGCCGAGCGGCTCGGCGTCCCGGTCGGCGTCACGCTCATGGGCAAGGGCAGCTTCCCCGAGGACCACGAGCTGTTCGCGGGCATGGCGGGCATCCAGACGTCGCAGCGCTGGGCCAATGCCGCGTTCCTGGAGTCCGACCTGGTGCTCGCGCTCGGCGCCCGCTTCGGCGACCGGCACACCGGCGAGCTGTCGGTGTACCGCGGCGAGCGCAAGTTCATCCACGTCGACATCGAGCCGACGCAGCTGGGCAAGGTGTTCGGCCCGGACCTCGGCGTCGTCTCCGACACCGGCGCGTTCCTCGACGCCCTGCTGTCCGCTTTGGACGGTCGTGCGGCCGGGGCTCGGGACCGCTCCTGGGTTTCGCGCATCGGCGAGCTGAAGGCGGAGCTGCCGCGCCGCGAGGACTTCGACAGCACGCCGATCAAGGCGCCGCGGGTGTTCAAGGAGATCAACGAGTACTACGGCCCGGACACCTACTTCGTCACCGCGATCGGGCTCTACCAGATCTGGTCCGGCCAGTTCCAGCGCGCGCACCTGCCGCGGCACTACCAGGTCTGCGGCCAGGCCGGCCCGCTCGGCTGGGAGATCCCGGCCGCGATCGGCGTCAAGAAGGCCCGCCCGGAGGCCGAGGTGGTCGGGGTGGTCGGCGACTACTCGTTCCAGTTCCTGGTGGAGGAGCTGGCCGTGGCCGCGCAGTACGACGTCGGCTTCGTGCTGATCATGCTCAACAACGAGTACCTGGGCCTGATCCGCCAGGCCGAGACCGGCTACGACATGAACTTCCAGGTCGACATCCACTACGACGAGTCCGGCACCGACAACGTCAAGATCATGGAGGCCTACGGCTGCTCCGGCACGCGCGTCGTGGACCCGGACGGGATCCGCTCGTCGCTGGAGTGGGCCCGCAAGGAGGTCGACCGGACGCACCGCCCGGTGCTCGTCGAGATCATGATCGGCCGCGAGGACAACGCGGCGATGGGCGCGGCCCTGGACGCGGTGAAGGAGTTCGAGAGCGCGGTCTGAGCCAAGGTGTGGCGCGGCGGTTCCCCGTCGCGCCACACCTTCACGAGATGGCTGCCAGCAGTCCGAAGTAGACAGCGCCGCCGACCACCGCGCCGAGCAGGGCGCCGCTCACCACCTGCGCGGCGGTGTGGGCGGCCAGCTCGACGCGCGACCAGCACACCCACGCCAGGAACGGCACCAGCAGGAGCAGCCACGGCCCGCAGACCCAGACGAGCATGACCGTCGCCCCGGCGGCGACCACGGCGTGGATCGAGATCTTGAACTTCAGCGCCGAGGTGATCGCCAGCGCCACGACCAGGCAGGCGAGCTCGGCGGCGGTGAGCGCCACCATCTCGGGCGGCGCGCCGCCGGCGATCAGGATGACGAACCCGGCGGCCAGCGAGGCGAAGCAGAACGCCAGCGGCACCAGCCGTCCGGCCCGGTTCGCGACGTGGTGGCTGTCCCACTTCCCGCGCCGGGCCCCGCGGACGATCACGGCCATCGGGATCAGCGACCCGGTCACGCCCACCACGAGGCCCCACAGCAACGCCGCCCCGGCCCGGTGGCCGGTCACCTGCCACGCGACCACCAGCGGCAGCCCGAGCGCCCACACCCACGGCGCGAGCACCTCGGTC
The DNA here is from genome assembly GCF_900110575.1 of Amycolatopsis saalfeldensis. Lineage (GTDB taxonomy): Bacteria > Actinomycetota > Actinomycetes > Mycobacteriales > Pseudonocardiaceae > Amycolatopsis > Amycolatopsis saalfeldensis. The sequence continues at coordinate 565,240 of NZ_FOEF01000002.1, read as the reverse complement.
GCGACCCGCGCGAACCTCCGCCGCCCTCCGCGGCTCCTCGAGACTGTGGAGGACATCGGGCGGGTCTCCTCGGCTCGGTCACCGGTCGGCAGCGGGGTGCTGCGGGTCTTGCTCGGGCGCAGCGGATGTTACCGAGGTGCGGGTGCGGCCGGAGCGTTGGCGGTGGTGCCCGCGTGCTGCGACCGCTGCCGCCGCAGGTCCGACCGGATGATCCACCACTGGAGCGGGCGCAGCACCAGCGCGAACAGCACACACAAGCCCACCAGCAGCAACGACCAGGCGAAGTCGCTCATCCACAGCCTTCTTTCGCGAGGGACGAGGGACAGCCTGCCGACGTGCGCGGGCCGTCGCCCGTCGCGCTCACGCTTCCTTGACAGCCGGGGCGGCGATGTTGACGTCCCCCGCCGGATGGGCGTGGATGAGCGCGCGGGTCAGCCGGGGGAGCGCGGTCGAAAGCCGGTCCTCGGCGGCGTGGGCGATGCCGTGCGCCTCCGCCAGCGATCGTGACGGGTCGACGCAGACCTGCGCCTCGGCGGCGAGCGAGTGCCCGATCCAGCGCAACCGCACCTCGTCGACGCCGACGATGCCCGGGGTGTCCGCCAGCGCGTGCTCGGCGTCGTCGACCAGGTGCGGGTCCACGGCGTCGAGCAGCCGGCCGAACACTTCGCGCGCGGCGTCGCGCAACACGACGACGATGGCCGCGGTGATCAGCAGGCCGACCACCGGGTCCGCCCAGGTCCAGCCGACGAGCGCCCCGCCCGCGGCGAGCACGACGGCCAGGCTCGCGAAGCCGTCGGTCCGCGCGTGCAGCCCGTCCGCGACAAGCGCCGCCGACCCGATCCGACGCCCGACCCGGATGCGGTACCGGGCCACCAGCTCGTTGCCCGCGAAGCCGATGACGCCGGCGAGCGCCACCCAGCCCGCGCCCGTCATCGCGCGCGGGTGCACCAGGCGGTCGATGGCCTCCCACCCCGCGAGCACCGCGGATCCGCCCATGACCAGCAGGATCACCAGCCCGGCGAGGTCTTCCGCGCGGCCGAGGCCGTGTGTGAACCGGCGGGTCGCCTTCCGGCGCGCCAGCAGGAACGCGACCGCGAGCGGTGCGGCCGTCAGCGCGTCGGCGAAGTTGTGGAGCGTGTCGCCGAGCAGAGCGACGGAACCGGTGAAGGCCACGACCACCAGCTGCGCCGACGCAGTGGCCAGCAGCACCGCGAACGACAGCCACAACGCCCGCATGCCGGCGCGGCTCGCCTCGAGCGCGTCGTCGACGAGGTCGCCGGAGTCATGGCTGTGCGGCTTCAGCGCGTGGCGCAGGCGGGCCCATCGCGTTTCCGGATGCCCGTGCCCGTGTCCGTGGGTCATACCGGAACGGTAGCAGAACGAATGAAGATGTGTTCATGTGTCGGGTGGTGTTCTAGGCTTCGGCCCCATGGGACACGGGGTCGAGGGCCGGCACAGCTCGGCGGAGCCGCTGGACGCGACCACCGCCGCGGCGGTCGCGACGACGCTGCAGGCGCTCGCCACCCCCAGCCGGCTGCTGATCCTGAGTTCGCTGCGCCGGCAGCCCCTGTCGGTCGGCGACTTGGCGGAGGCGGTCGGCATGGAGCAGTCCGCGGTGTCGCACCAGCTGCGGCTGCTGCGGAACCTCGGGCTCGTCGTCGGCACGCGCAACGGGCGCAGCATCGTCTACAGCCTGTACGACAACCACGTCGCACAGCTGCTCGACGAAGCCGTGTACCACAGCGAGCACCTGCGGCTCGGTTACGCGGACCGGCCGGGGGAGACCGGCTAGCACCCGCCGGGGAGGGTCAGTCGAGGCAGAACTCGTTGCCCTCGATGTCCTGCATCACGATGCACGACTCTTCTTCGCCGTCGGCCTCGAGCAGCTGGAAACGCACCGCGCCGAGCGCGACCAGCCGCGTGCACTCGGCCTCGAGCGTGGCGAGGCGCTCGGCGCCCACGAGGCCGGTGCCGACCCGCACGTCGAGGTGCACCCGGTTCTTGACGACCTTGCCCTCGGGCACACGCTGGAAGTACAGCCGCGGGCCTGCCCCGGTGGGGTCGGAGCAGACGAAGCCCGCCCCTTGGCGCTCGGGCGGCAGCGAGCGGTTGAAATCGTCCCAGGTGGCGAATCCCTCCGGGGCCGGCGGCACGACGTACCCCAGCACCTCGCACCAGAAACGGGCGACCCGCTCGGGTTCCGCGCAGTCGAAGGTGACCTGGACCTGCCTGACCGATGCCATGGGGTCACCCTAGCGGCGCGGGCCGGGTGGCTCGCGCGAATTTCGCGGAACGGCGGTGGTCCCGGTGCGCGCCTGCCCGGGTCGTTCAGCCGGGGCGGTACCGGGCTTTGATGTGGACGCGTTCGCCCTGCGGGCCGAGGATGCTGAGGAACTCCACCGCGCGCTGGTCGGCGTTGCCGAACCAATGGGGGAGGTGAGTGTCGAATTCGGCGGCCTCGCCGTGCTTGAGGACGAAGTCCTGGTCGCCGAGCACGACGCGCAGGTGTCCGTTGAGGACGTACAGCCAGTGGTAGCCCTCGTGTGATCGCGGCTCGGGTTCGCGCCCGTCGGTGAGGCCGGCGGGGACGATGTGCTTGAACGCCTGCAGCCCACCGGGATTACGCGTCAGCGGGATGACGGTCATGCCGTTGCGGGTCAGCGGCCGCGGCGGCACCCGTGGGTCGGGCTCGGCCGGGGCGCCGACCAGCTCGTCGATCGGCACCCGGTAGGCCTTGGCCAGGGGCAGCAGCAGTTCCAGGCCCGGCTTGCGGTGCCCGGACTCCAGCCGGGACAGCGTGCTGATCGGAATCCCGGTGGCCTCCGACACTGCGGCCAGCGTGGCCCCGCGGCGCCGGCGCAACCCCCGCAACCGGGGCCCGACCGCGGCCAGGACGGCGTCGAGTTCGTCGGTCATGGCGTTCACTGTGCCCGGGGTTTTGCTTTTTCCGCAAAGAACTTTGCCCTGCCCGCCGGTCCGGGCGCACCTTGGCGGCAGCGACCGGCATCCGAGGAGAGGGCGGAAAACCATGGACATCCGACACTGGGACGAGATGTACCGCAACCGCGCCCGCGTGTTCAGCGGCAACCCCAACGCAGTCCTCGTCGCCGAAGTCGCCGCCCTACCCCCGGGCCAAGCCCTCGACGTCGGCTGCGGCGAAGGCGCCGACACCCTCTGGCTCGCCCGCCAAGGCTGGCACGTCACCGCGATCGACGTGTCCGAGACCGCCTTGCGCCGCGCCGCTGCCTCGGACCGCGCCACATCCGCGGCTGCCGCGACGGACGCTGCCGCCGCGATCGCTGCTGGTGCTGCCGCGATCGCTGCTTCTGGTGCTACGGGCGCCGCCACCATTGCTGCCGCGGCAGACGCTGCCGCCGCGACTGCTACCGATGCCGCCGCCGGCGGTGCCGCGGTTTCGGGGGCTGGTGCTGCGGGCGTTGCCACGCCTGTTGCTGGCGCCGCCTCGGTGATTGCTGCCGAGGGTGGTGCGGTTGCCGGGGCTGGTGTTGCGGGCGTGGTCACGCCTGTTGGTGCCGCCGACATCGCCACGGTGATTGCTGCCGGTGCCGAGGCGGGCGGTAGTGCGGTTTCCGCCGCTTGTGTTGCGGGCGCTGCCACTGACGCCGCCGCGGTGGTTGATGCCGACAGGGCCAGGGCGAGCGCTGCGGTTGTGGCTGATGGGGGTGAGACCGCGGAGGGCGCCGCCGGTGGCGCCGCCGTCGCCGCCGGTGGTGTTGTGGGCGCCGCCGCCCGTGTCGCGGGAGTCGGTGCGGCGGGTGCTGCAGCGACGGCGGTTGCCACGACCACCGCTGGCAACCTCAGGCACCGGGTGGCGTGGGTGCGGGCTGAGCTTGGGGCGATGCCGCTGCCGGCCGGGGCGTTCGATCTGGTGTCCGTCCAGTATTTCCCCCTTCTGCGTCAGCCGGGTGACACGGTGGTGCGCAGCTTGCTGGACGCGGTCGCGCCTGGTGGCACGCTGCTTTTCGTCACTCACGCGCGTTCGGATCTGGCTCCTCGGCCCGGGGACGGCTTCGACCCCGCCGACTATCACCAGGCTGACACCATCGCCTCACTCCTCGATTCGACCTGGACCGTCCTGGTCAACGAAACCCGGCCTCGCTCCACACCGGCTCCCGGGGGGACTCACCACAGCCACGACAGTGTCTTGCGGGCGCGGCGCCTGTCCTGATCCGATGTCCGTTGTGGACAGAGCGCGGCCCTCAGAAGGGCGGCTCGCCGATGCCCGCGGCCGCGGTGGCCGGGGCGGTGGACCAGCTGTCCGAGCCGTCGCCGGAGGTGGACGGCGAAGTGGACCGGGCGACGCGGTTGACCGTGGTGGTGGCATAACGGAGCGATGGGCCGATCTCGTCCACCTGGAGTTCGACGACCGTGCGCTTCTCGCCCTCCTTCGTCTCGAACGAGCGCTGGACCAGGCGGCCCTGCACGATCACGCGGGTGCCGCGGGTCAGCGACTCCGCCGCGTTTTCCGCGGCCTGCCGCCAGAGGCTGCAGCGCAGGAACAGCGCCTCGCCGTCCTTCCATTCGTTGGTCTGGCGGTCCAGGGTGCGCGGGGTCGACGCGACGGTGAAGCTCGCGACCGCGGCGCCGGTGGCGGTGAAGCGCAGCTCCGGATCGGACGTGAGGTTCCCGACGACGGTGATGACGGTGTCTCCGGCCATGGTTTTCTCCCGAGTTCCCGGCGGCGCCCTCGGGGCGGGCGGCCGCTCTCGGGAAAGTTGACCATCCGGGTACGACAGTTTCGGGCCGCCGGCCGTCACTCCTTCAGGTAAGCCGTGCACCCGGTCATCGAACAGTCGTTACCCGGATCTTGTTACCATCGGAAGCATGGCTACCTCGGACACGACCCGCGACCGGGTGCTCGCCGCCGCCGCCGAGTTGCTGGTCCGCGAAGGGCGCGAAGGCCTGTCGACCCGCGCGGTGAGCGCCGCGGCGGGGATCCAGCCGCCGACCCTCTACCGGCTGTTCGGGGACAAGCAAGGGCTGCTGGCGGCCGTCGCGGCCTATGGGTTCGAGCGCTTCTTGGAGAGCAAGCAGACGAACGCGCCGAGCGACGACCCGGTCGAAGACCTCCGCCGCGGCTGGGACCACCACTGCGGCTTCGGGCTCACCCAGCCCGAGTTCTACGTCCTGATGTACACCGACGCCCGGCCGGGCGAGGCCAGCCCGGCCCGGAGCGAGGGCATGGAGATCCTCCGGCGCAAGGTGACCAGGGTCGCGGACGCCGGGCGGCTGCGGATGAGCGTCGAGCGCGCCATGCGGCTCATCCACAGCACCGGCATGGGCGTGGTGCTGTCGCTGATCGCCACCCCGCCGCAGGAGCGTGACCAGGAGCTTTCCGCGATCGTGCGGGAGAACGTGCTCAGCCTGATCGTCTCGGCCGAGGCGCCGTCGCCGGACACGGGGCCCGCCGCGCGCGCCGTCGCCCTGCGCGCCTCGCTCGACGAAGCGAAAGTGCTCAGCGACGCCGAACGGGTCCTGATGGCGGAATGGCTCGACCGGATCGCCGACGCGCCCGACGCCTGAACCGCCGGAGTTCCCGCCGTTCGGCTGTTGTCTCCCGGCTCCGGCGGCGGCACCATGTCGGGGCCCGCCGAGCAGCCGAAGGGAACCGGATGAGGACGTGGACGAAGACCCGCGCGGTCGTGGTGGCGGTGCTGGCCGCCTCGGCGCTGGTGGCCGCCCCGGCGACCGCCGCGACCGGGCCCGCGACGGACTGCTGCGGCGGCCCCTCCTCGTGGACGACCGGGGACAAGTCCGCGCTCGGCACCGCCGCCGCGGGCCCCGCGAGCCCGGTCTGGTTCACCGTCGCGAACGGCGTCACCTCCGAGGTCTTCTACCCCCGCGCCGACGTGCCGAACATGCAGGACATGCAGTACGTCGTCACCGACGGTTCCTCCTTTGTGGACCTGGAGCGCGACGCGACGGACCACGCCGTCTCGATGCCCGACGAGAAGGCGCTCGAGTACACCGTCACCAACACCGCGAAGAGCGGCAAGTACCGGATCACCACGACCTACCTGACCGACCCGTCACGCGCGACACTCGTGACGCGCACCCGCTTCCAATCGCTCGACGGCGGCAGTTACCGGCTCTTCCTGCTGGCCAACCCGTCGATGGCGGGCGGCGCCGCGAACGACACCGCTTCCTGGGACGGCACGGGGCTGGTCGCGAGCGGGACCGAGAACCTGTTCGGCAGCAGCACCACGGTCGTGTCGTCACTCCAGTCCTCGCTCGGCTTTTCCGCGCACGACAACGGGTATTCCGGCGCGGCCAGCGACTGTCTCACGGACCTGCGCGCGGACAAGGCGCTGAGCAACCAGTTCGACTCCGTCTCCGGCCCCGGCAACGTCGTCCAGTGTGGACAGATCCCGGTCGCGGCGGACACCACGTTCACCGTCGCGCTCGGGTACGGCGCCAGCGCGGCGGCCGCGAGCGGGGCGGCGAGCGGCTCGCTGTCGAGCGGGTTCGACAGCCTGGAAAGCGGCTACCGCTCGGGCTGGAATTCCTATGTCGGCGGCTTGAAACCGGCCCCGGCCAGCGTTTCCGGCGACACGCAGCGGCGCCGCGCGTACTACGTCGCCGCGATGGCGCTCCACGCCGCGGAGGACAAGACGCACCCTGGCGCGAGCGTCGCGGGCCTGGCCACGCCGTGGGGCGACGTGGTGAACGGCGACGGCCTCAACGACGGCTACCACCGCGTCTGGGGCCGCGACCTGTACCAGCAGGCGACCGGCCTGCTCGCCGCCGGCGACACCGCGCAGCCGCGGCGGATGGCGGAGTTCCTGTGGAACTCGCAGTGGATCGGCTCGCCGACCGCGGGCGACGGCACGACCTACCCCGCGGGCGCGTTCCCGCGGTACAGCCCGGTCAGCGGCGTCGCCGGGGCGAGCGGCCAGCTGCTGGGCTGCTGCGAGCAGCTGGACCAGGACTCCGACGCGATCGTGCTGGCCTGGCTGACCGGGCTCACCGACTCCGCGACGTACGCGAAGGTCAAGGTCACCGCCGAGCACATCCGGACCACCGGCCCGGTCACCACGGAACGGTGGGAGGAGCAGTCCGGCCGGTCGCCGTCTTCGATCGCCGCGGAGATCGCCGGCCTGGTCACGGCGGGCGCGATCGCGCGGGCCAACGGCGACACCGCCAGCGCGGCCACGTGGGAGTCCACAGCGGACTCCTGGCGCGGCTCGCTCGACTCCTGGACCGTCACCAGCACCGGCTACTGGGGCGCGCACAAGTACTACGAGCGGATCGACAAGGGCACCGACCCCGATGACGGCGGCCAGATCTGCTTCGACGAGGGCTGTTTCTACGAGCACGACGTCGTCGACTTCGGCTTCCTCGACCTGGTCCGGCTCGGCATCCGCCCGGCCGCGGACCCGACGATCGCCGCGTCCGTGCCGGCCACCGCGGCGGCCTCGGACGGCAACGCGCCGATGCAGGTCACGCTGCCGAACGGCGACGTCTACTTCCACCGCTACCCGCACGACAACTACGGCGAGAGCACCACGGCGTGCACCGGCTGGCCGGCGAACGGCCCGCAGCGCTTCGGCCGCCTGTGGCCGGTGCTGTCGGGCGAGCGGGGCGAGTACGAGCTGGCCAACGGCCGGTCCGCGGCGGTCTACCTGAAGTCCATGGCCGACGCGGCCAACGACGGGTACTTCGTGCCCGAGCAGGTCTGGGACCGCGCCGACGCCGCCTGCTTCGGCCTCGGCCGCCCGACCGGCAGCGCCGCGCCGCTGATGTGGGCGGAGGGGCAGTACCTGCGGCTGGCGCAGAGCATCGACGCCGGGCACAACCTGGACACGCCGTCGGTGGTGAAGGACCGGTACGGCACCTGAGCCCGCGACAAAGGCGTGAGCACGAGGCAGACTGTCGCGATGAAATCACGAACCGGTGGCATGTGGTGGGGGACGGCGATCGAGGCGCCGGACCCGGGCGGCCTGGCGAGGTTCTACGCCGAGCTTCTGGGCTGGCACGTCGGGCACGAAGAGCCGGGAACGGCCATCGTCGCCGCTTCCCCGGAAGGACCGTTTTTCGTCTTCCAGCAGGCGGACGGCTATGTCGCGCCGGTCTGGCCGCCGGCCGCCGGGCAGCAGCGGCCGATGATGCACTTCGACTTCCAGGTCGGCGATCTGGACTCGGCGGTGGCCGAGGCCGTCGAGCTGGGGGCCGTTTTGGCGGAGCACCAGCCGCAGGAGAACGTCCGGGTGCTGTTCGACCCGGCCGGTCACCCCTTCTGCCTGTGCTTCGACGAGGGATGACCGGCTAGCCGTCAGGCAGGCCCGTCCACAGTGGTGAAGGTGAGGGTGAAGCCCGCCTTCTGCGCGTGGAGCCGGTACTGCGGCAACACGCCCGGCCCGCACGACGCCGTGCCGAGACCATGCTGTGCGAGGTCGAGGTTGAGGTGCAGCAGCTCGCCCGGCTCGAGGTCGACGGTGTGCCGGGCCGCGTCCAGCTCCTCGCTGGTCCACCGGCGGGCGCTGAAGTCGAACAACGGCTCGCCGTCGATCCGGATCCCGGCGCCGTCCGCGGAAGTCAGCCGCAGCCAACGGGTGTCGGTGCGATTGCCGTTCTCCTGCGGGTAGACGTACGGCGTCTGCAGCTCCTCGACGGAGCGCGCGAAGCGGCCGACGCGGGCGGCCTGCCGGCTGTCCGCGTACGCCTCGCCAGGCCCGGCGCCGAACCACGCGACGGCGCCGAACGAGCCCGGCACCGCCATCCGCAGTCCGAGCCGGGGCAGGGTGCACGGCCACTCGCCGTCCGGCTCGACCTCCACGCGCAGCCGCAACCGCCCGGCGTCCGCGGTCCAGTGGTAGTCGGCGAGCAGCCCGAAGCCGAGGCCGGGCGGGGCGACGCGGGTGCGCACCACCAGCTCGGCCTCCCGCCGCTTGACGGCGGCCACCCGGTGCTGGAGCCGGTGCAGCCCGGCCGCGCGCCACTGGCTTTCCTCGGACGGCGCCGAGCCGCGGTCGTTGTCGGTCGGCGCGCGCCACAGGTCGAGCCTCGGCCCGTGGACGCGGTGGCCGCCGAGCGTGGTGAGCAGACCCGTTGCGGCGTCGAAGGTTCCGGCGCCGAGGTGCAGCTCGGCACCCTCAAAGCGCAAGGCGGCGCCAGTAGCCGCGGTGGGCGGCAGCGGCGCGGGGACGACCGGGAGCTGCCCCCACGCGACCACGTGACCGGCGGGAGCCCAGGCCGTCGCCTCGGGCAGCGTGGCGCGGACGGTCAGCCAGCCCTCACCCGTGACGTCGGGCAGCGGCGGCAGCGGCACCTCGGCGCTCTGTCCAGGGTGGACGGACGGCACGGCGAGGTCGCCGGAGGCCACCGCCACACCGTCCTCTTCGTACGCCCACGAGAAGGAAAGATGTTCCAGGGAGAGGAAGTCGTAGTGGTTCGCCACGCGGATCCCGCCGGCGGTCGCGGTGATCCGCACCGGCTCGAACACCTTCGCGAACTCCACCAGCCCGGGCGACGGCGTCCGGTCCGGGTGCAGCACCCCGTCGATCACGAAGTTGCCGTCGTGGATCTGCTCGCCGAAATCCCCGCCGTACGCGAAATAGGCGCGGCCCTCGGCGTCAAGCCGGGTGAGGCCGTGGTCGATCCACTCCCAGACGAACCCGCCCTGGCAGCGCGGGTACCGCTCGAACAGCTCGCGGTACTCCAGCAGCCCGCCCGGGCCGTTGCCCATCGCGTGGCCGAATTCGCAGAGCAGGAACGGCATCGCGCGGCGGCGCGCGTTCGGGTCTTCCTGGCGGCCGATCCGGTCGACCTCCTCGTGGTCGGCGTACATCCGGCTGTACACGTCCACGTACTCGCACTCGAAGTCGCCCTCGTAGTGCACCGGCCGCGAGGGGTCGCGCTCGCGCGTCCACCGGGCCGCCGCCGCGAGGTTCCGCCCGGTCTGGGCCTCGTTGCCCAGTGACCACAGCACGATCGACGGATGGTTCTTGTCCCGCTCCACGGTGCGGCGCATCCGGTCGAGGTAGGCGTCTGTCCACTGGGGATCGTCGCTCGGGTTGCCCGCCCAGCCGAGGTCGCCGAACCCGTGCGTCTCGAGGTCGGACTCGTCGATCACCCACAGGCCGTGGACGTCGCACAGCTCGAGGAAGTACGGGTCCGGCGGGTAGTGGCTGGTGCGCACGGCGTTGACGTTGTGGCGCTTCATCAGCTCGATGTCGGCCAGCGCCGATTCGCGGGGCAGCGCGCGGCCGGACTCCGGGTGGTGCTCGTGCCGGTTGACGCCTCGGAACAGCACCGGCGCGCCGTTGACCTTGAGCTGACCGTCGGCGATCACCACGGTGCGGAACCCGATCCGCACCGGCACCCGCTCGGCGGCGGTGTGCACCACCCCCGCGTACAGCCGGGGCGACTCGGCGCTCCACGGCTCAACCGGCAGCCGGACCGTCTCCCCGGCGGGCAGGTCTTCGACGCCCAGCGCCGGCACGCTCAGCAGCACCCCGTCGGCGGCCGTGACGGACAGCGCCCCCTCGCCGGTGACGTGGTCGTAGCCGGCGTGCAGCTGGTAGTCGGCGACTCCGCCGGACGGCCGGGAAAGCAGCGTCACGTCCCGGAAGATCCCGGACAGCCACCACATGTCCTGGTCTTCCAGGTAGCTGCCCGCGGACCACTGGTGCACCCGCACCGCGAGCACGTTGCCGCGCGGGCGCAGCAGATGCCCGGCGGCGAACTCCGACGGCAACCGGCTGCCCTTGGTGACACCCAGCTCCGAGCCGTTGAGCCAGACGCGCCCGCACGAGTCGATGCCGTCGAAGCGCAGCACCGCGGGCTCGTCCGGCCAGTCCGCGGGCAGGTCGAAGGTGAGCCGGTGGTCGCCGGTCGGGTTGTCCGACGGGACCTCGGGCGGCTGCACCGGGAACGGGTAGTGCACGTTGGTGTAAGCCGGTTTCCCGTGCCCGTGCAGCTGCCAGTGGGCGGGCACCGGGAGGGTGTCCCAGGCCCGGTCGTCGAAGTCCTCGGCGTGCATCCCCTCCGGCGCGGCCGCGAGCGAGGGGGAGAGGTGGAACCGCCACGTCCCGTTCAGGCTCACCGCGCGCGCGTCCGAGGCGAACGCGGCGCGCGGCGCGAGCGAACCCCGCCCGGGCGCGGGGTCTTCGAAGTACGACGGCGGCATGGCTTCCTTCCAGTGCGGGGGTTTCAGCCCTTGAGGGCGCCGGCGGCGATGTTGCGGATGAAGTGCCGCGCGCCGAAGAGGAACACGATGATCAGCGGGACGATGGCGACGAGCGTGCCCGCCATGACCACGCTGTAGTCCTTGACGTACAACCCGTTCAGCTGCGAGAGCGCGACCTGCAGCGTCACGTGGTTGGAGTCGATCAGCACGACCAGCGGCCAGAGGTAGTCGTTCCAGGCGTTGACGAAGGTGAAGATGCCGAGGAACGCCAGCGCGGGCCGCAGCACCGGCAGGCCGACCGACAGGTAGGTGCGGAAGAAGCCGGCCCCGTCCATCCGCGCGGCCTCCAGCAGCTCGTCCGGGATGGCGCCGCGGGCGTACTGGCGCATCCAGAAGATGCCGAACGCGTTGGCGGCGGCCGGGATGATCAGCGCCTTGAGGTCGCCGACCCAGCCGAAGTGCGCCATCAGGTCGAACTGCGGGATCGCGGCCAGCTGCGTCGGCACGACGAACGTGGCCAGCAGGATGCCGAACAGCAGCGAGCTGCCGGGGAAGTCGTACTTGGCGAAGGTGAACGCGGCCAGCGAGTCGAAGAACAGCACCAGCAGCGTGGTCACCACCGCGACGATCAGGGTGTTGAGCAGCGAGCCGAAGAAGTCGATCTTCGCGAACACCTGGCCGATGTTGGCGAACAGGTGGCCGCCGAAGGTCAGGCGCGGCGGGGTCGCGTAGATGTCGGCCGTGGTGTTGGACGCCATCACGGCCAGCCAGTAGTAGGGGAACAGGGTGGCGAGGGCGCCGACGATGAGGGCCACGTACGTCACGACGCGCCCGCGAGTGGTGGTCATCGGACCGCCTCCTTGACCGAGCCGCGGGCCGGGCGCTGGACGAGCCGCCAGTTGAGGATCGAGAACAGCACGACGACGACGAAGATGCCCCAGGCGATCGCGGCGCCGTAGCCGAAGTCGTTGTCCGCGAAGGCGGTGTTGTAGAAGTAGAGGACCATCGTCAGCCCGGCGCCGTCGGGGCCGCCGCGGTTGCCGAGCAGCACCTGCGACTCGGTGAAGATCTGCATCCCGCTGATCGCCGACATCACCACGGAGAACAGCAGCACCGGGCGCAGCAGCGGCAGCGTGATGCGGAAGAACGTCTGCGCCGGCCCGGCCCCGTCGATGCGGGCGGCTTCGAACACGTCGGACGGCAGCGCCTGCAGGCCGGCCAGGAAGATGATGGCGTTGTAGCCGGTCCACCGCCAGATGATCATGATCGAGATCGCGCTGCGGATCGCCCACGGGTCGTTGAGCCACTGGACGTGGTCGATGCCGACCAGGCCGAGCACCCAGTTGAGGATGCCGAAATCGTTGGAGAAGATCGACCCGAACACCAGCGACATGGCCACGATCGAGGTCACGTTCGGCAGGAAGTAGGCCACCCGCAGCACGCCCTTGAAGCGCACCGACGAGTTGAGCCCGAGCGCGATCAGCAGCGCCAGCACCGTCATCGGGACCGTCGACATGACCCAGATGACCAGGGTGTTGCCGATCGACTCCCAGAACGTGGCATCGCTGAGCAGGAACCGGAAGTTCTCCAGCCCGATGAACTTCATCGGCCCGACGCCGTCCCAGCGCTGCAGCGCGAGGTACAGCGAGTAGAGCACCGGGTAGAGGCCGAAGACCGCGAACAGCAGGAAAAACGGTGCTATCGCAAGGTATTGGGGCAGGTAGCGCCACCGCTTGCGGCGGCTGACGGGCGCGTGGCGCGCCGGCGCGGAGGCGGGCGCGGTGCCGGGGAGGATCGCGGTCACGAGAGCACCCCCTGACGGCGCAGCAGCCGTTCGACCGAGGCCCGCGCGTCGTTCCACGCCTGTTCCGGATCCTTGCCGGCACTCTCCACAGTGGTCAGTGCGTCGGTGTAGGTGTCGCTGATCGTGATGTCCCACGGACTGAAGTAGACGGACCGCACCTCGCGGGCGGTCTTCGAGAACACGTCCATGGTCGCCTGGCCGCCGAAGAACGGCTCCGGCGCGAGCAGCCGCGGGTCGCTGTACACGGACGGGCTGGGCGGGAACAGGCCCAGCTCCAGGTAGTTCTGGGGCTGGTTCGCGGGCGACTGCAGCCACTTCACGATCTCGAACGCCGCGTGCGGGTCGGGGCAGTACTTCGTGATCGCCAGGAACGAGCCGCCCTGGTTGCCCGCGCCACCGGGGGCCCGGCAGACCCGCCACTTGCCCGACGTCCCGGGCGCGGACTGCTTCAGCTCGCCCGTGATCCACGAAGCGTTGACGAAGCTCAGCTCCTTGCCGCTGTTCCAGGCGGCGTGCCGGTCGATGGACTCGCCGTTCTGGCTCTGGGAGCCGGCATAACCCGCGGTGAGGCCCAGCCGGAACGCCTTGACCGCGCGGTCCCACGCCCGGCGCACCTGCGACTGGTCGTCGAGGTAGTGGTTGTCCCGGTCGAAGTACTTCCGCGGCTCCTGGGCCAGCGAATAGGTGAACACGGTCTTGGTGTCGGTGATCAGGTAGCGGCCGGGCAGCTTCTTCTGCGCCCGCACGCCGAAGTCGAAGTAGTCGTCCCAGGTGGGCACCGCGGCGGCGACGTCGTCGGGCTCGCTCGGCAGGCCGGCCTGGGCGAACAGGTCGTGCCGGTAGTACAGCGCGGCCGGGCCGACGTCGATCGGGAAGCCGAGCTGGAACCCGTCCGGGCTCGCGCCGGCCTGCCACTTCCACGGCAGGTACTCGGGTTTCGACCCTGCCGCGCCGAGGGTGTTGAGGTCGACGAAGTGGTCGGTGTCGGCGAAGTAGGTCGCGATGTCGTCGCCGAGCATGGTGATGTCCGGCAGATAGGCCTCGCCGGCCAGCGCGGCGAGCAGCCGCTGCTTGAGCTCGCCGCTGACCTGCGACGGCGTCAGCTTGGCGGCGGCGAACCGCCGCACGGCCTCGCCGAGCACCTGCTCGGACAGGCCGTTCGAGGTGTACCAGAGCGTGATCCGCCCCGGGTTCGCGGTCGTGGGACTGGTGCAGGCGGCGGCTCCCAGCGCCGCGGCGCCGAGGGCGGCCGCGCCGGTCAGGAGCCTTCGTCGAGTCAACGTCATCGGGGACCCTCCGGGTGTCCGTGAACGCTCCCGTGAACGTTCACGAATTGCCGCGAAGCATGCTTGACCTGGCCCGGGTGTGTCAAGAACCCAGCCAGGACAGCGGGCTTCAGGCGGATTCGCGCAGCAGCAGCCGGGCGCGGACGACGAGGTCGGCGGCCGTCAGCGGGGTGGCGCCGGTGAGCAGCCGGGCGGCCTGCTCGATCGCCAGCGCGCCGACCGCGCGGGTGTCGAGGGCGACGCTGCTCAACGCGGGGTGCACGAGGGTGCCGAGCTCGAGGCCGTCGAAGCCGATCACCGCGAGGTCGGCGGGCACGGCGCGGCCGAGCCGGCGGGCCGCGCGCAGGGCGCCGATGGCGATGATGTCGTTGAAGGTGAACACCGCGGTGAGGTCCGGGTGCGCCCGGAGCAGCGCTTCGAGCGCTTCCGCGCCGCCGTCGACGGACTGGGCGGCGCCCGCGACGGCATCGGCGCCGAGGCCGTGCGCGGCCATCGCGGTGGCGAACCAGTCCAGGCGGACGCTGGGCTCGGCGCGCCCGGCGTGGTCGAGCATCCCGATCCGCCGGTGGCCCGCGGCGACGAGGTGCGAGATCGCTTCGGCGACGCCCTCGGAGCCGGCGATGCGGATCGAGCTGAACCGCGGTGTGTGGTGCTCGCGGCCGATCAGGACGACGGGGATGCCGCGGGTGAAGCGGTCGAGCTCGTCTTCCGGCTGGCTGAAGTAGCCGACGACGGCGTCCACCTGGGACGCGATCACCTGCAGGGTGCCGAGTTCCTCGTCCGCGCTGTCGGCGGTGTCGTAGACGACGACGTGCCAGCTTCGGGCTCGCGCGGCTTCGAGCGCGGCGGCGGCGACCTCGGTGAAGAACGGGTTGCGCAGATCGGGGATGACCAGGCCGATCGTGGTGGTGTCCTGCCGCACCAGCCCGCGGGCGAAGCGGCTCGGCCGGTAGCCCAGCTCACGGGCGGCGTCGAGGACTCGCTGCTTGGTGGCGCCGTCGATCTCGGCCTTGTCGTTCAGGGCGCGGGAAACCGTCTGCCGGGAGACGCCGGCGCTGCGCGCGACGTCGTGGATCGTCACCCTCCGTGACGCCTCCGACGAAATCACTGGTGAAACCTCCCGCGTGCCGGCGCGGGCGCGCGGGCCGGATCCGAGTATGCCCGCACCGGGCCCGCCGGGCCGGATCCGCTCCGGCCCGGCGTCCGGGTCAGACCTCGAGGTCGGCGTCGGCCGGGCGACGGCGCGAAACGAACCGCCAGCCCAGCACGAGCACGACCACGAGCACCGGGATCGAGTAGAACGCGATCTTCTCGGCGCCGTCGGAGAAGCCCATCAGCACGATCACGAGCAGGAGGAACGCGAGCGTGGCCCAGCCCGTGTAGGGCGCCCCGGGCATCCGGTAGCTCGGCCGCTCCAGCTCGCCGCGCAGCGCGGCCTCGCGCATCCGCATCTGCGAGTAGATGAGCGTCGCCCAGGTGGCCACCACGCCCAGCGAGGCGATCGCGATGGCGATGTCGAACGCCTCCGATGGGACGATGTAGTTCAGCACCACGCCGAGCACATAGGCGATGGAGGTGAACAGGATGCCGCCGTAGGGCACGTGGCGGCTGTTCATCTTGCCGACGAACTTCGGCGCCTCGCCCTTGTCGGCCAGCGCGCGCAGGATCCGGCCGGTGGAGTAGAGGCCGGAGTTGCACGAGGACAGCGCGGCGGTCAGCACGACGGCGTTCATCACGTCGCCGATGCCGCCGATGCCCAGGCGCGAGAAGACCGTGACGAACGGGCTCTCGTCGCCGTTGTAGAACGGCCAGGGCAGCAGCATCGCGAGCATCAGCACCGAGCCGACGTAGAACACGCCGATCCGCCACACCACACCGTTGATGGCCTTCGGCAGCACCTTGCGGGCGTCCTTGGTCTCGCCGGCCGCGATGCCGACGACCTCGATCGCGGAGTAGGCGAAGATGACGGCCTGCAGCGTCATCAGCGCGATGCCGATGCCGGCCGGGAAGAACCCGCCGTGGTCGGTCAGGTTGTGCACGCCGGCGGTGGCGCCGCCGATGTTCGCGCCGGTCAGCACCAGCCCGACGGCGGTGACCAGGAAGACCACGATGGCGAGCACCTTGACCACGGAGAACCAGAACTCCAGCTCGCCGAACAGCTTGACGCTCAGCAGGTTCACCGCCAGCAGCACGCCCAGCGCGACCAGCGCGGTGATCCACTGCGGCAGGTCGGGCAGCCACTTGTGCACGTAGATCGCGACCGCGGTGATCTCCGCGATCCCGGTCATCGCCCAGTTGAGCCAGTACATCCAGCCGGAGACGAAGCCGGCCCACGGCCCGATGAACTTGCGGGCGTAGACGACGAAGCTGCCCGACGTCGGCTGGTGCATGACCAGCTCGCCGAGCGCCCGCATGACGAAGTACGCGGCGATGCCGCAGATCGCGTACGAGAAGACCAGCGACGGGCCGACGGTGTGGAGCTTGCCGCCCGCGCCGAGGAACAGCCCGACGCCGATCGCGCCGCCGATCGCGATCATCTGCACTTGGCGTTTGCCGAGTGCTTTGGTGTAGTTGTCACCCTTCTCGGTGACCACTGTGGAATCCATGGTTGCGGGACGCTAGCGGTCAAGGGAGCGGTGACCAAGCACACCAAGGAAGACTTAAGGTGTGCGTCAGATCACGCCAAGGAAAATACTCGAGTTCGCTTCCCTGATTTGACAAACCGGCGCCCGATCAGGCCGAGATGATCTTGGTGCGTTCAGGAACACTTCGGTGCCCGGGCGGACAGAATGCCGGGCGCGGGCCGGGGCGGCCGGTTAGTTTCGCGGGATGACCTCCGAACTGCCGGCCTCGCAGCTGTCCTCGTCCATTGTGGACGAGATCGAGCAGCTGAAGGGCACCTTCCCGGGTTACCGCCGGGCCCACGCCCGCGGCGTCTGCTACGACGCGACGTTCGTGCCGTCCGGTGTCGCCGCCGACCTGACCACGGCCGCGCACCTGGGGAACGAGCCCGTCGCGGCGACCGTGCGGTTCTCCCACACCGACACCGACCCGCACCTGCCCGACGCCGACCGGGCGGTCCGCGGCTTCGCGACCAAATTCCACCTGCCCGGCGGGGGTACCACCGACCTCGTGACGATCAACCTCGACCGGTTCATCGCCTCGACCCCGGAGGACTTCCTGCACCTGCTGGAGGCCGCCGAGCCGGACCCGGCGACCGGCGCGCCCGACCTGGCGAAGGTGCAGGCGCACGTCGCCGCGCACCCGAGCGCGGGCCCGGCCCTCGCGGCCGCCGCGAAGCTGCCGACGCCGCGGAGCTACGGCACCACCACGTACTGGGCCGTGCACGCGTTCCTCTGGCGCGGGGCCGACGGCGTCGCCCGGCCCGTGCGCTACCGCTGGGAGCCGGTGGCGGGGGAGGCCGTGCTCGGCGAAGGCGAGGGCGCGGACTGGTCCGCCACCCAGCTCACGGAGGAGCTGGCCCAGCGGCTCGGGGAGGGCCCGGTGGAGTTCACGCTGAAGGTCCAGCTGGGCGAGCCGGGCGACCCGACCCACGACTCGACGCTGGTGTGGCCGGCCGAGCGCACCGAGGTCACCGCCGGACGCCTGTCGATCACCGCCGAGGTGGCGGACCAGGAGCACTGGGCCGCGCAGGTCTTCGACCCCACCCAGCTGACGCCCGGCATCGAGCTGTCCGACGACCCGGTGCTGGCCGCCCGCAGCGCGATCTACGCGGTGTCCTACGACCGGCGCAGCCACGGCCGCTGATCAGTTTCAGCGCAGGTGGTTGTAGACCGTCGCGCGGGAGACGCCGAGCAGGCCGGTGAGCGTGGCGACCGCGTGCTTGACCTCGAGGTGGCCGCCGGACTTCAGCTCGCGCACGAGCTCCCGCTTCGCCGCTGCGGGCAGGCTGCGCGGGGTGTGGCCGCGCGCGGTCGCGAACGCCTCGGCGGCGGCGCGGAGATCGTCGGTGGTGCGGGCGCGCAGCGTCTCCGCGACGGGCAGGTCCTGGTCGTCGGTCCGGGCCAGCGCGGTCAAACTGGCCGAGACGGTGGTCAGCAGCGAGACGTCGAGGTTCAGGCACAGCGCGGCGATGTAGTCCCCTTCGCGGTTGCGGATCCCGATCGACGTGCTCTTCGCGGGGCGGCCGTCGGGCAGCCGGTTGGGGTAGTTCTGCAGCACGTCGGGGAAGCCCGGGTCCTGGATGCGCGCCAGGCCCAGCTCCGTCGCGGGGTCGCCGGCCGACCGGCCGGACAGCCCGCCCTCGATCACGCGCACGGCGTGCCCGGGGTCGCGCAGGTCGTGCAGCACCGCCTCGCACAGCCCGGGGAACATCCGCCCGACGGCGATCGTGATCTTCTCCGCCTCCCGGAACAGGAGTTCGTCCTCGGTCACAGGAGCCCGCCGATCGTCGTGGCGGCCTTGAGCCCGGAGCCGGTGAGGACGACGACGGTCGTCTCGCCGGGCGCGATGACCCCGCGGGCACGGAACTGCTCGACCGCGGCGGCGGCCGTGGCGCTGGTCGGCTCCGCGTAGAGGCCGATGGCGGCGAGGTCGCGGGTGGCGGCGGCGATTTCGTCCTCCTCGATCGCGACGGTGGTGCCGCCGGAGCGCCGGATCGCGGCGAGCACCTCGGGCAGCCGCACGGGCTCGCGGATCGCCGTGCCCTCGGCGATCGTCGGCGCGAACGGCCGGGCCGGGGCGCCGCGGAAGGCCGCGTCGATCGGCCCGCAGTGGGCCGGCTGGGCGACGAGCAGGCGCGGCCGCTTCGTGATGGCGCCGGCGGCGAGCAGCTCACCGAAACCGAGGTCGCAGCCGAGCACGATGCTGCCCGCGCCGGCCACGGTGACGACGTTGTCCGGCGCGGTGAAGCCGAGGTCCTCCCACAGCTCGTAAGCAAGAGTTTTGGTGCCCTGCAAGAAGAACGGGTGCCAGTTGTGGCTCGCGTACGTGGTCTCGCCGGACCGGCGCAGCGCCTCGGCCGCGGTGTCGTCGCGGGTGCCCGGGACCAGCTCGACCTTCGCGCCGTACGCGCGGCTCTGTAAGACCTTCGCGGGCGAAGTCGCTTCCGGCGCGAGGATGGTCGCCGCGATCCCGGCCGCGGCGGCGTATGCGGAGACCGACGAGCCGCCGTTGCCGGAGCTGTCCTCCAGCACCGCGGTCACCCCGGCTTGCGCGAGGACAGACAGCATCACGCTGCTGCCGCGGTCCTTGAAACTCCCGGTGGGACTGAACCATTCGAGCTTGAACCGGGTGCCGTGCCCGCGCCACGGCAGCTCGACCAGGGGAGTGCAGCCTTCGCCGAGCGAGATCGGGCGCCGGATGCCGCCGGGCAGCGCCGCGCGGTAGCGCCACAGCGACCTCGTGCCGGCTTCGACGTCCGCCCGCGTGATCCCGGGCATCGGCTCGACGCTCAGCGGCGCCCCGTCGTCGCCCCGCCAGCGCAACGGGTCGAGCGGGTAGCGGCGATCGGAGCGCGCGTCGAGGTAATCCACGGGTGGAAATGTTGTCCAAATCTGGACTGAATGTCAACCACGGTGGTCACCGGAACGAGTGGCTATCCACAGTGGACACCGGGCAATACGGTGGACGCGAGCGCGAGGAGGGCCGCATGACCGCGACCGCTGAGGTCACAGAGGAGCCAGTGCCGGCGGGAGCCGGGATGTCGCGGCGGAAGATCAACGCGGTGTTCGCCGCGGTGCTGCTGGGCATGCTGCTCGCCGCACTGGACCAGACCATCGTGGGCACCGCGCTGCCGACCATCGTCGGGGACCTCGGCGGGGCCGGGCACCTGTCCTGGGTGGTCACCGCGTACCTGCTGGCCGAGACGATCATGACGGTGGTCATCGGCAAGCTGGGCGACCTGTTCGGGCGCAAGCTGATGTTCCAGCTGTCCGTGCTGATCTTCGGCGTCGGCTCGTTCTTCTGCGGGTTCGCCGACAGCATGACGTGGCTGATCATCTGGCGGGCGGTGCAGGGCCTGGGCGGCGGCGGGCTGATGGTCACCTCCACCGCGCTGATCGCCGACGTCGTGCCGCTGCGCGAGCGCGGCAAGTACCAGGGCGCGCTCGGTTCGGTCTTCGGCGTGGTCACCGTCGCCGGGCCGATGCTGGGCGGCTTCTTCGTCGACCACCTGTCCTGGCGGTGGGCGTTCTACGTCAACATCCCGCTGGTCGTGGTGGTGCTGGTGGTCGCGACGGCGGTGATGCCGAACGCGCGCGCCGTGGTCAAGCCGGTGATCGACTACCTCGGCATCCTGCTGATCGGCCTGGCCGCGACCGGGCTGACGCTGGTCACCAGCTGGGGCG
Source organism: Amycolatopsis saalfeldensis (assembly GCF_900110575.1). Taxonomy (GTDB): domain Bacteria; phylum Actinomycetota; class Actinomycetes; order Mycobacteriales; family Pseudonocardiaceae; genus Amycolatopsis; species Amycolatopsis saalfeldensis. The sequence continues at coordinate 544,693 of NZ_FOEF01000002.1, read as the reverse complement.
GCACCACGTACCCGTGGGGCTCGGTGACGATCATCGGCATGGCCGTCGGCTCGCTGGTGCTGCTGGGCCTGTTCGTGCTCGTGGAGCTACGGGCGAAGGAGCCGATGCTGCCGATGCGGCTGTTCCGCAACCCGGTGTTCACCGTCGGCGGGATCATGAGCTTCGTCGTCGGCTTCGCCATGCTGGGCGCGTTGTCCTACCTGCCGACGTACATGCAGTACGTCCAGGGCGTGTCGGCCACCTCGTCCGGCGTGCGGCTGCTGCCGATGGTGCTCGCCCTGCTGTTCGCCTCGATCCTGTCCGGCAACCTGGTGAGCAAAACCGGGCGGTACAAGATCTTCCCGATGCTGGGCGCGATCGGCATGACGGCCGGGCTCTACCTGCTCTCGCGCCTCGGCCCGCACACCGGATTCTGGGAATCGGCGCTGTACATGGCCGTGCTGGGGCTGGGCATCGGCCTCGGCATGCAGGTGCTGACCATCGCCGTGCAGAACACGGTGGACTACCGCGACCTCGGCGTCGCCACGTCCGGCGTGACGTTCCTGCGGTCCATCGGCAGCTCGTTCGGCGCCGCGATCTTCGGCACGGTGTATGCGAACCAGCTCGCGCCGAACATCGCGAAGGCGGTCGCCGAGCACCCGCTGCCACCGGGGGTCGACCCGCGCGCGCTGCAGGTGCCCCAGGCGCTGCACCAGCTGCCGGCGAGTGTGTCGGAGCCGGTGATCAACGCGTACAGCCAGTCGCTGCACGTCGTGTTCCTCTCCGCCGCGCCGGTCGGGCTCGTGGCGCTGGCGCTTTCGTTCTTCCTCAAGGAGATGCCGCTGCGGGACACCTCGCGCGCGGCCGCGCCGGACCTCGGCGACGGCTTCGGCATGCCCGAGGCGCGCGACCACGACCGCGAGCTGGAGCGCGCGATCTCGACGCTGTTCTTCCGGGAGCGGCGGAAGGTCGCGCCCGCCATCGCCGAGCGCGCCGGCGCCGAGCTGGACCACGGCGGGCTCTGGTGCCTCGTGCAGGTCCACCTGCGCCGACGCCGCGGCGAGCGGGCCACGCTCCAGGCGATCGGCGAGCACTACAGCGTGCCCGCGCAGGTGCTCGAACCCGCGTTCGCGCGGCTGGAGCTGACCGGCTACCTGAGCTACTCCGGCGGCGGCTGGTCGCTCACCGACAGCGGGCAGCGCGAGTTCGGCAAGCTCGTGCGCGCGTGGAAGGACTGGATCGCCGAGCGGCTCGCGGACTGGGGCCCCGGTGGCCGGGAGGAGCTCGACGCGGCGATCGGCCGGGTCGCGGCCCGGATGCTCGACCAGAGCCGCGACACCGAGCGCGCCGGGCGCCACGCACTGGTGTGACGAGCACGGGTCCTTCCCGCCGCGCCTTAGCACGGCTGTAACGAGAGTGCTCTAAAGTCTCCGGACCATGTCGGTGGATGAGTCAGTGGTCACGATGACCGAGGGCGCGGGCAGTCGCGTCAAGCCCCGGTCGCACAGTGCCGTACGGTCACGCTCCGTGCGCTTCCGATGGTTGCCCTGGGCCGCGGCCCTGCTGGGCCTGCTGACGTTCCTGCTCGTGCGCGGGAGCCTGACCGACGACGGCTACATCACGCTGGCGTATGCGAAGAACCTCGCGATGCACGGCGAATGGGCGCTCGTGCCGGGCAGCACGGCGAACTCGGCCACCTCGCCGCTCGACGTGCTGCTGCTCGGCCTGCTCACGTTCGTCACCCGGATCAGCGGCTCGGGGCACCCGGTGTTCGCGCTCGGCGCGCTGACCGTGCTGACCAGCGGCGCGCTCGGCTGGGCCTGGCTGCGGCTGATGCGCGCGTTCAAGCTCTCCTCGTGGGTCGGGCTGCTCGGCGTGGTCCTGGTGCTGGTGAACCCGTTCCTCCTGTCGGCGACCGGGCTCGAGGTCCTGCTAGTGCCGGCGATCCTGCTCTGGCTCACCGTGTTCGCGGTCGAGGGCCGGCCGGTGCTGTTCGGCGTCGCCGCCGCGCTCACCGTGCTGACCCGGCTGGACCTGGTCGTGTTCGTCCTGGTCATCACGTTCTGCTCGGCGGGGATCCGCAAGCACTTCTGGCGGGCGTTCGGCACCGCGGTGCTGGTGTCCGCGCCGTGGTTCCTGTTCAGCTGGTTCGCGCTCGGCTCGTTCATCCCGGACACCCTGGTGATCAAGCAGGACCAGGACGGCCTGTTCGGCGCCTGGGGCTACTTCAGCGGCCCGATGATGTACTTCCTCTACCAGCCGGTGACGGTGATGCTCACCTTCGCCTCGGCGCTGGTCGGCGTGGTCGTGCTGCTGGCCTGGCTGGGCCTGCGGTTCGCGCGGCGGTGGGAGGACTTCCCGGCGCTCGCCCCGGTGGTCGGGCTCGGCGCCGGCGGCGTCCTGTACTACATCGTCTACTCGACGCTCGGGGTCGGGCCGTACCACTGGTACTACGTGACGCCGGTGGTCACCACGGGCATGTTCGCCGTGCTGCTGGCCGGGGTGTGGCTCTCGAAGGCCGGGGAGAGCCCGGAACTGCGCGCCGGCCCGCCGCGGCTGGCGCTGGGGCTCGCGTGGGCCGTCGTGGCGAGCACGATCGTGCTGGACCTGGCGCAGGGCGTGCCGTGGCCGTCGCCGGTCATCTTCGGCAACTGGGCCAGCTCCACCGACTACGCCCGCGTCGGCCAGGCGCTCGGCAAGCGGCTGAACGGCGCTTCGGTCGCCGGGCCAGGGGAAATCGGCACGCTCGCCTACTACTGCGACTGCCAGATCCTGGACGTGTTCTCCGACCGCAGCCAGGTCGCGGGCATCGTCCGCAAGCGCCTCGCGGACAGCGGTGAAGTGACCCGGCTCGGCCTGCGCATCAACTACCACTGGTTCGATCGGACGCAGCAACCGCGCCCGGTAGACTACCGGCTTCTCTACGACAAGGGCCCGGCTTCCGGCCCCGACTCGTGGACGGTGTACTCGGCGGCCAAGGGTGTCGGCCACTTCACGCTGGTGCGCGCGTAATGGGCATCGGCCCGAACCCGCGAGGTAACCCGCCCTGTGCTGTCGACCGACACCGTGCCCAGAACCTCCGAAGACCGGCCTGACCGACGGCGGTGGGTGCTGCCCGCCGTCGTCGCGGTGCTTTCGGCCGGGGCGTTCGCGCTCTTCCGGCCGCACCTGATCGACGACACTTTCATCACGCTGTCCTACGCCCGCAACCTCGCCTTCCACGGCCACTGGGGCCTGATCGAGCTGGGCACGTCGAACACCGCGACCTCGCCGCTGAGCGTGCTGGTCCTCGGCGCGCTCACCTTCGTGGTGCGCGACGCCGTGCTCGCGGCCGGGATCCTCTACGTGCTCTGCCAGGTGGTCATCGCCGCCGGGCTGCGGCGGGTGGGGGACCGGGCGGGCCTGCCGTCGTGGTTCTCGCCGCTGGCCGTCGTGCTGCTGACGGTGAACCCGCTGCTGATCTCCTCGATCGGCCTCGAGGTGGAGTTCGGCGCGGCGGCGGTGGTGGCGCTGCTGGTCTTCGCCGTGGAACGGCGGCCGGTGCTGCTCGGCGTGGCCGCCGGGGCGCTGGTGCTCATCCGCGTGGACCTGGTGCTGCTCGCGTTGGTGATCTTCTTGCTGCGCAAGCGGTTCTGGGCCGGGATGGGGAAGTCGGTGCTGGCCGCGCTGGTGGTCGCGGTGCCGTGGTTCGCCTTCAGCTGGGTGGTGCTCGGCTCGGCGGTGCCGGACACGCTGATCATCAAGACGCTGCAGAAGTCCTGGGGCGCCTACGACTTCTCGAACGGCCCGGTGCTGTACGCGGGCGACTTCCCGTGGGCGACCTGGCTTTCGTTCCTGCCGGCCGCGCTCGGGGCGCCGGCCTTCCTCGGCTGGCTGGCCACGCTCGCCCGCCGCGGCCCGGCGTCGGCCGCGCTGCTGCCGTTCGGCGCGCTCGTGCCGGCCGGCGCCGTGCACTACCTGGCGTACTCGCGGCTGCACGTGCCGCCGTACCACTGGTACTACGGGCCGAGCATCGTGGCCACCACGATCTTCCTCGCCGCGGCGATCGCCGCGCTGGCCGGGCGCGCGCCGGTCCTGGCCCGGCGCGCCGGGGGGATTCCGGCGGCGCTGGCCGCGGCCGCGCTGGTGGTCGCGAGTGCCGGCAACTACGTCTCGACGGGGCTGCCGCGGGCGTTCGCGCCGATCATGTCGAACCACACCACCACCGCGCAGTATGAGCAGATCGGCGCCGAGCTGGGCCGGCTCGTCGGCCGCGGGACGGTGCGCAGCGGCGGCGAGATCGGCGTGCTGGCCTACAGCTGCGGCTGCTCGATCGTCGACCTGTTCGACGACCGCGGCGCGGTCGGCCCGGCCATCGAGCAGCGCAAGGCGACTACGAGCGCGCTCGGCCGGAAGCTGATCGACCTGAACTTCGAGCATTTCGACTTTCGTGTGCCCCCGATCAAGCCGGAGTTCGCGCTCACCCCGACGGGGGTGGGGCAGCCGGCGCCGCTGAACCCGTTGGCGCACTGGCGGATCGCGTCCCCCTGGGCGGGCACGCAGGAGCTGTACCTGGTACGAGCGGACGGAGCCTGAGACGCACGCGATGACCCCGGTCGCGGAGGCGGGGAACTTCCCACGTCACGCTCGGCTACGCCCTGAGCCTCGCGGAGCACTTCCACGGGGGCTTGGTCGGCGCCGAGACGGCCGACTTCCCGCTGAACGTCATCCTTCGCGCTCGGGGCACGCTGACCAGGATCGCGGTCGGCTGGTCGTGGGCCCGGATCGCCCGCGCGGGTGGTGGCCGCGCCGCCGGAAATCGGGACGCTGGCGTACTTCTGTGAGTGCACGATGGTCGACACCTTCGCCGATCAGGGGCGGGTGGTCCCGCTCCCACCGGCTCCAGGGGAGCTGGGCGCGGATCTGCGGCCCGGGCACGGGTACTCGCCGGCCGCGGGGGACGGCTGGTCCGCGCCTGATCGCGGGCGGGCGCACCAGCGGCTACCGTCAGCAGCATGGCCAAAGACGCGGCGGTGGAGCTGGCGGTCGGGGACCGGACGGTGCGCCTCTCGAGCCCGGACCGGGTGTACTTCGCCGCGCGCGGCGAGACGAAGCTCGACCTCGTGCGGTACTACCTCGCCGTGGGTGACGGGATCGTCCGCGCGCTGCGCGAGCGGCCGTGCATGCTGCACCGGTTCCCGTCCGGCGTCGCGGGGCAGAAGGTGCACCAGAAGCGGGTGCCGAACGGGGCGCCGCCGTGGCTGGAGACCGTGCGGGTGCACTTCCCGCGGTACGGCCGGCACGCCGACGAGCTGTGCGTGACGGAGCTGGCCCACGTGGCGTGGGCGGTGCAGATGTCCACTGTGGAGTTCCACCCGTGGAACTCGCGCCGGGCCGACACGGAGAAGCCGGACGAGTGGCGGATCGACCTCGACCCGATGCCGGAGTGCGGTTTCGACACGGTCCGCCGGGTCGCGCACGTGGCGCACGAGGTGCTCGACGACCTCGGCGCCGTCGGCTGGCCCAAGACCTCCGGCGGCAGCGGGCTGCACATCTACGTGCGGATCGAGCCGCGGTGGGGCTTCGGCGACGTGCGCCGCGCGGCGCTGGCGTTCGCGCGCGAGGTGGAGCGGCGCGCGCCTGAGGAGGTGACCACGACCTGGTGGCGCAAGGACCGCGACCCGAAGAAGCTGTTCGTGGACTACAACCAGAACGCCCGCGACCACACGATCGCCAGCGCGTACTCGGTCCGCGGCGTGCCCGAGGCGACCGTCTCCACCCCGATCCGCTGGGACGAGGTCGACGACGTCGAGCCGCGCGAGTGCACCATCGCGACGGTGCCCGCGCGCTTCGCCGAACTGGGCGACCTGCACGCGGGCATCGACGAAACGGCCTACTCCCTGGAAACCCTGCTGGAATGGGCCGATCGCGACGGCCTGGAAGCCGAGGAGCCCTGAGCCGGCGGAGCTGAAATGCCGGCTGTCGGAGCCGTTCGATGATGGTCGCGTTGGCGAGGCCGCCGAACGCCTCGTCGACCTCGAAGGCGTCGATGTCGGGCAGCTTCAGCCCGGCCCGGTCGAGCACCTTGCGGGTGGCCGGCCACGGCGAAGGTGTGCAGCCGGGCGCGGGGCTTGAGGCCGAGTTTCTTCGCCGTGTCGCTGCTGGTGATCAGCACGGCGGCGGAGCCGTGGTTGATCGGTGACGAGTTGCCCGCCGTCACCCGCCAGCCGAGCTGCGGGAAGCGCTGTTCCCAGTGGTCCGCGCGGAAGGCCGGCTTGAGCCCCCGGCCAGAACCTCCGGCGTGGTGCCGCTGCCCATCGGCACCGGCTCATCGACTCGACGCCGGACGCGACCACCACGTCGTACGCGCCGCTGATCACGTGGTCGATCCGCGCCGATGATCACCGCTTCCGTCATGATCGGGCGGTGACATGCTAGGTTGGGTTTTCAATCTTTAGTGTACGGAGGTGGCCCGGATGGCGGCGCGCGGACGCGAGTGCTCGATCGCGGAGGCGCTCGAGGTGGTCGGCGAACGGTGGAGCCTGGTCGCGCTGCGGGAGGTCATGCTGGGGGAGCGGCGGTTCAACCAGATCGCCGAGAACACCGGCGCCAGCCGGGACATCCTCGCCGCCCGGCTGCGCAAGCTCGTCGACGCCGGCGTGCTGGAGAAGCGCCAGTACGAGGACCATCCGCCGCGGTTCGAGTACCTGCCGACCGAGGCCGCCCGCGCGCTGCAGCCGATCCTGATCGGCCTGATGCAGTGGGGTGACAAGTACGTCCACCAGGGCCCTCCGCCCACCGTGTACGGGCACGACTGCGGTGAAGAGCTGAAGCTGGCCACGTCCTGCGCCCACTGCGGCGAGCCCCTCAAGCCGGGCTCGACCCGCACCGTCCGCCTCGGCGCGGTGCGGTAGCGCCCCTTCTCGATCACCACAACACGCCGCGCGCCCCCTCGGTCGCGCGGCGTGTCCTTTTCGTGCGCCGCGAACCGTTGACTTGGGCTCGGCCGAGCTGTAACTCTTGAACTAATCTACGCAAGAAGACGACAGTTGACTGAGAATCAGCAGCAGCACCGAGGAAGATCTCGCCCCCTCGACGGAGAGGTGCCCGGTGAAGACAGTCCCCGCTGCGCGCGCGCCGCCCGCGCCTGGCTCTCCTGCCTCGTGTTCCCCTCGCTTCCGCGCCCGGCCGCGGACCCCGTCTCCCTCCCCTCCCCACGGACCTTGAGGAACGCTCATGAGACCGAAGCGACTGTTGCCGCGCGCGGCGACGTTCGCCACCCTGTCCCTCCTCTTCGCGAGCGCCGCCGTGCTCGTCCCCGCCACCGGCTCGGCCGCCCCCGCGGCCACCGCCAGCAGCTCCACGTCGTCGGCGGCGGCGCTGAACGACGGTGATCAGGACACCGTCTGGCAGAGCGCCGCCCTGCCGCAGTGGGCCCAGCTCGACCTGGGCCACGCGAGCAGCATCGACGGCGTCACCCTGAAGCTGCCCGCGAGCTGGGCGGCGCGGAAGCAGACCCTCACCCTGCTCGGCAGCCTCGACGGCGAGCAGTTCTCCACGATCGAGAACTCGGCCGGCTACACCTTCGACCCGGCCGCGAAGAACACCGTCGACGTGCACTTCGCCCCGACCATGACGCGGTACGTGCGAGTGGACGTCACCGGCAACACCGGCGCGCCGGTCGGGCAACTGTCCGAAGTGGACGCCCATCCCTCGGCCGTCGGCCCGGCCGCCGCGGCGACCTACACCGCGTCCAGCTCACTGGGCGACTACCCGGTGGCGAACGCCGCCGACGGCAACCAGGCCAGCTACTGGGAGAGCGAGAACAACGCGTTCCCGCAATGGGTCCAGGCCGATCTCGGCTCGGCGGTCAGCACCAGCCGGGTGGTCCTGAAACTGCCGTCCGGCTGGGACGCCCGCACCGAGACGCTCTCGGTCCAGGGCAGCACGGACGGCTCGTCGTTCAGCACGCTCGTCGCTTCGGCGGGCTACCGCTTCGACCCCGCGTCCGGCAACACCGCGACGATCGACTTCTCCGCGACGACCACCCGTTACGTGCGGCTGAACGTCACGGCCAACACCGGCTGGCCCGCCGCGCAGCTCTCGGAGTTCGAGGTGCACGGCCCGGCGACGGGTGACACGCAGGCGCCGTCCGCGCCCGGAAACCTCGCCTTCACCCAGCCGGCCACCGGGCAGATCCGCCTGACCTGGACCGCGGCGACCGACAACGTCGGCGTGACCGGCTATGACGTCTACGCGAACAACGTCCTGCGAAGCAGCGTGGCCGGCAACGTGCTGACCTACACCGACAGCCAGCCCGACGGCACCACGGTGGCATACTTCGTGCGGGCCAAGGACGCGGCGGGCAACCAGTCCGGCAACAGCGCGACCGTGACCCGCGCCGGCAGCCAGGCCGGCACGAACCTCGCGCTGGGCAAGCCGATCACGGCTTCGTCCACCGAGCTCGCCTTCGTCGCGGCGAACGCGAACGACAACAACCTGGCCACCTACTGGGAGGGCGGCGGCGGGACCTTCCCGAACCTGCTGACCGTCGCGCTCGGCTCGAACGCCGACGTGAACCAGGTCGTGGTGAAGCTCAACCCGGACGGCTCGTGGGGCGACCGGAGCCAGACGTTCGCGGTCGAGGGCCGCGAGCAGGCGTCTTCGGCCTTCACCACGCTGGTGGCGTCGGCGAGCTACGCGTTCAGCCCGTCCACCGGCAACACGGTGACCATCCCGCTCAGCGGCCGGGTCGCCGACGTCCGCCTGCGCTTCACCGCGAACACCGGCGCCGGCGGCGGCCAGGCCGCGGAGTTCCAGGTCTTCGGCGTGCCCGCGCCGAACCCGGACCTGACCGTCACGAACCTGGCCTGGACGCCGTCCGCGCCGGTCGAGTCCGACCCGGTGACCGTCTCCGCGACGGTGCGCAACGCCGGGACGCTGGCCTCCGGGGCCACCGACGTGAACCTGTACCTGGGCACCACCAAGGTCGGCACCGCACAGGTCGGCGCGCTCGCCGCGGGCGCGTCCACCACCGTTTCGGCGGGCATCGGCACCCGTGACGCGGGCAGCTACCAGCTCACCGCGAAGGTGGACGAGGACAACAAGGTCATCGAGCAGAACGAGGGCAACAACAGCTTCACGGCGCCGGACCCGCTGGTCGTCACCCCCGTGCAGAGCTCCGACCTGGTGCCGGCCACCGGCTGGACGCCGAACAACCCGTCCGCGGGCAACGCCGTCACCTTCTCCACTTCGCTGAAGAACAACGGTTCGGTCGCTTCGGCGGGCGGCGCGCACGGGATCACCGTGACCGTCTCGGACGCGACCAGCGGCGCGGTGGTCAAGACGCTCACCGGCTCGTACTCCGGCGCGATCGCGGCCGGCGGGTCGGCCGGCGCGGTGAACCTCGGCACCTGGACGGCGGGCGACGGCAAGTACACCGTGAAGACGGTGGTGGCCGTGGACGCCAACGAGCTGCCGGTCAAGCAGGCCAACAACACCGTGACCCAGTCGCTGTTCGTGGGCCGCGGCGCGAACCTGCCGTACGACTCCTACGAGGCGGAAGACGGCGTGGTCGCGGGCGGCGCGCAGGTGATCGGGCCGAACCGGACGATCGGCGACCTCGCGGGCGAGGCTTCGGGCCGCAAGGCCGTCACGCTGAACTCGACCGGCAGCTCGGTCGAGTTCACCACGCGGGCGGCGACGAACACCCTCGTCACGCGGTTCTCCATCCCGGACTCCGCGGGCGGCGGCGGGATCAGCTCCTCGCTGGACGTCTACGTCAACGGCACCTTCCTCAAGGCGATCGACCTCACCTCGCACTACGCGTGGCTCTACGGCGCGGAAACCGGGCCGGGCAACTCGCCCGGAGCGGCCAGCCCGCGGCACATCTACGACGAGGCGAGCATGCTGCTCGGCACCACCGTCCCGGCGGGCAGCAAGATCAAACTGCAGAAGGACGCGGCCAACACCACCGACTACGCGATCGACTTCATCAACCTGGAGCAGGCGGCCGCGCAGGCGAACCCGGACCCGGCGCACTACGCGGTGCCGGCCGGCTTCACCCAGCAGGACGTGCAGAACGCGCTGGACAAGGCCCGTCAGGACAGCACGCTCACCGGCGTCTACCTGCCGGCGGGCGACTACCAGATGTCGGGCAAGGTCCAGGTGTACGGCAAGGCGCTCAAGGTGATCGGCGCCGGGCCGTGGTTCACCCGTTTCCTCGCGCCATCGGGCCAGGAGAACACCGACATCGGGTTCCGCGCGGACGCGACGGCGAACGGGACCACGTTCTCCGGCTTCGCGGTGTTCGGCAACTACACCTCGCGGATCGACGGCCCCGGCAAGGTGTTCGACCTGTCCAACGTCTCGAACCTGACCATCGACGACATCTGGGTGGAGCACCAGGTGTGCATGCTGTGGGGCACCAATGTGGACGGCACGACCATCCAGAACTCCCGCGTCCGCGACACTTTCGCGGACGGGATCAACCTCACCAACGGCAGCACCGGCAACCACGTGACCAATGTGGAGGCGCGTTCCACCGGTGACGACAGCTTCGCGCTGTTCGCCGCCACCGACAACAACCCGGGCAACCAGTACGACAACGTGTTCGAGAACCTCACCGCGCTGCTCCCGTGGCGCGCGGCGGGCCTGGCGGTGTACGGGGGTTACAACAACACCTTCCGCAACCTCTACATCGCCGACACGCTGGCGTACTCCGGCGTCACCATCTCGTCGCTCGACTTCGGCTACCCGTTCCTCGGCTTCGGCCCACAACCGACGACGGTGCAGAACGCGTCGATCGTCCGGGCCGGCGGCCACTTCTGGGGCGCGCAGACGTTCCCCGGGATCTGGATGTTCTCGGCGTCGAAGGAGTTCCGCGGCATCCGGGTGTCCGATGTGGACATCTCCGGCCCGACCTACAGCGGCATCATGTTCCAGACGAACTACGTCGGCGGGCAGGCGCAGAACACGTTCCAGGACACCCAGCTGACGAACATCAGCATCACGGGCGCCCAGCGCAGCGGGGACGCGTATGACGCGAAGTCCGGCTTCGGGCTGTGGGCCAACGAGCTGCCGGAGGCGGGCCAGGGCCCGGCCGTCGGCTCGGTGACCTTCACCAACCTGACCATGAGCGGCAACTACCAGGACATCAAGAACACGACCAGCACCTTCACGATCAACCGCAACTAGCCCGGGTTCTCCCGATGACGGGGCCCGCCGGATTCGTTCCGGCGGGCCCCGTCCTGCCCGGGGTTGTTTTCCGGGCCGCAGGGGGCAAAGGTGGCGGGATGGCTCACTGGCAGGGGTCCGAGCCCCAGCAGGGGGTGCCACGGAGAGCGAGTTTCTGGCTCGCCGTCACGGCGACGATCGTGGCGGTGGGGTTTGCCCTGCTCCTGCTCCCGGGACCGAGGTGGTATGACTGGCTGACGGTCGCGGCGCTGGTCCTGGTGGCGACCGGTTGGTGGATCGCCTGGTTCCGGGCCGGCAGGCCCCGTTGAGCGCTGCCGGGGGCGCCGTAGCCGTGCCAGGATGGCCGGGTGGAGCCGCCCGGGGCGGGCGGTGGAGTCGGGAAGGTGGCCGGAGTGCCGGAACGGATCCTGGTGACCGGGGCGACCGGTCAGCTCGGCCGGGTGGTCTTGGAGCGGCTGGCGGGGGAACGCGTGCGCGCGTTGAGCCGTCGCCGGCACACCTCGAACGCCGCGGATCGAAACGGCGGCGGTCGCGGCGGCGCGAAGGACCCGAGTGGCGGCGGCGTGGACTGGGTGGTCGGCGACCTGCGGACCGGGCGTGGGATCAACACCGCCCTCGCCGGCGCCGACGTGATCGTCCACTGTGCCACCGACTACCGGCGCGAGGTCGAGGCCGTGCGCACGCTGGTGGAGGCCGCGCGGTGGACCGGCATGCTGCCGCACCTGGTGTACGTCTCGATCGTCGGCGTCGACCGGGTGCCGATGGGGTACTACCGGGCGAAGCTGGCGGCCGAGGAGCTGATCGCGGGTTCCGGGCTGCCGTACACGATCCTGCGCGCGACGCAGTTCCACTCGCTGGTCCGGACGATCCTGGCGGGCGCGGCGCGGCTGCCGGTGCTCGCGGTGCCTTCGTGGCGGTTCCAGCCGGTGGACGTCCGCGACGTCGCCGGGCGGCTGGCCGAGCTGGCCCTCGGCGAGCCCGCGGGGCGGGCGCCGGACTTCGGCGGGCCCGAGGTGCGCCCGGCCGCGGACCTCGCGCGCCGCTTGCTCGCCGCGTCGGGGCGCAGCCGCCGCGTGGTGCCGTTTCGCTTGCCGGGCAAGCTTTTCGGTGCGTACGCCGCGGGCGGGAACCTCGCGCCGGACCACGCGGACGGGGTGATCACGTTCGCGCAGTACTTGGCGGAGCGGGCGGATCCGGCTTCGCTGCGCTACCGCTGACCTCGCGGGGTCACCAGGAGTTTCAGCACGTCGCTGAACAGCGTGTCCGGCACGGCGGCGGCCTCGACCCCGCGTTCCACGGCCAGCCCGTTGGACAGCGCGAGCACCACCACGGCCAGCTGCTCCGGCGGCAGCGGCAGGTCGAGGCCGTGCTGCGCCGCGGCCTTGGCGATCGCCCCGGTGACGGCCTCGCGCAGCTGGGCGCGGCGCCGCGCGAGTCCGCTGTGGACGGTCGGGTTCCGCATCGCGATGCCCCAGTACTCCAGCAGGAGCCGGTGCCACGTCGCGTCGGTGTCGATGCCGCTCGCCAGCCGCGCGCCGGCTTCGGTGGTGGCTTCGTCGAGGTCGGCCAGGTCGCCGAACACCGTGGTGGCCGAGTGCATCCGCTCGACGATGTGCTCCTCCATGATCGTCAGCACGAGGTCGTCGCGGCCGGCGAAGTTCGAGTAGACGGCGCCCTTGGTCAGCCCGGCCGCGGCGGCGATCTCGTTCAGCGAGGTCGCCGCGATGCCCTGGCGGGCGAACACCTCGGTGGCGGCGTCGATGATCCGCCGGCGGGTCTCGGCCCGCGTCGGGCGGCGGCGTGGGGCAGGGGAGGCAGCCATGGCTGCCACGCTACAACCCCCTCACCTGGAGGTTTTTCATTGACTGTGATCCAGGTCATCTGGTAAGCCTCCTACTCGATACCGGTCGGTATCGAGTAGGAGGTCCCGTGCCCACTGTCAGCGTCGACATCCGCCGAAAGCTCTCCGCGCTCGCCAGCACCCTCGCCGCCGTGGCGCTCACCGCCACGGCCCTGACCGCCGCCGCGCCGCCCGGGGCCGCCGCGGCGCTGCCGCCGAAGCCCTCGGACGACCCGTTCTACGCCCAGCCCGCGCCGTTCCCGGACGCCCCGCCGGGCGCCGTGCTCGACTCGCGCCCGGTCACCGTCCGCGCGCTCGCCCTGCCCGTGCCCGTCCAGGCCTGGCAGGTGAAGTACCGCTCCGACGACACCCGCGGCCACCCGATCGCGGACGTCGCCACGATCCTGCAGCCGGCCGGGCCCGCGCCGTCCGGCGGCCGGAAGCTCGTGTCGTACCAGACCGCGCAGGACGGGCTCAGCACCGACTGCGCGCCGTCGTACGCGCTGGCCACCGGCACCACTCCCGGCCGAGGAGCTGGCCCTGATGCTGCCGCTGGTGGCCGCCGGGTACACCGTGGTCACGGCCGATTACGAGGGGCCGGATTCGGAGTGGACGGCCTCGGTCACCACCGCCCACGGGGTGCTCGACGGCATCCGCGCGGCCCAGTCGTTCGGCCCGGCCGGGCTCGCGGGCCCGGCCACGCCGACCGGGCTGATCGGCTACTCGGGCGGCGCGCTCGCGAGTGAGTGGGCCAACGAGATCCAGCCGTCTTACGCGCCGGAGCTGAAGTTCGCCGGCGTCGCGGCGGGCGGGGTGCCCGCGGACCTCGGTTACGTCGCGCGGCGCATCGATGGCGGGCCGCTTTCGGGGATCTACATCGGCGCCGCGGTCGGGCTCAGCCGCGCGTATCCGGAGATCAACACCGACCAGTTGCTGAACGCGGCCGGCAAGCAGGCCTGGGCCGACACCGGGAAGCAGTGCATCAACCAGTTCAGCGTGAGCCAGGCGTTCCGCAAGATGAGCGACTACACGACGGTGCCGCAGCTGCTCGACGTGCCCGCGGTGCGGCAGGTGATCGCCGAGAACACCATGGGCCGCTTCAAGCCCGGCTCGCCGATCTACTTCTACCAGGGCATCTTCGACGAGCTGGCGCTCACGCCGCCGGTGGACAAGCTCGTGGAAACCTATTGCGCCCAAGGGGTTCCGGTGCAGTACAACCGGATCCCGGTCGGCGACCACGTGACGGTCGCGGTGCAGGGCGCGCCCGGCGCGCTGGCCTACCTGCACGACCGGCTGGACGGCAAGCCCGCGCCCAGCAACTGCTGAACCGTGACGAGCGGCGGTCCGGCTCGGGGCAGGGCCGGACCGCCGCTCGTCAGCTCTGCACGAAGAAGTGCCAGCCGACCCACCACCACGCGAGCACGAGCGCGATCCGCGTCGAGCGCTTGCGCATCAGCGCGGCCAGCACGGTGGTCAGCGGCGGGATCTTCTTCGGGAACAGGTGGCTCGCGCCCCACAGGGCGACCGCGGCGAACACGATCACGCCGAACCCGATCTCGGTGACCAGCCTGCTGTTCACGCCCGCCTCCTCGCCGCCGCGGCCCGCAGCATGGCCAGGCCGGCGGCCACCCAGACGCCGAGCGCCAGCGCCTGCACGACGCGGTTGTCCAGCATCGGGTCGACCAGGTCGCTCATCGTGGGGTGGGTGAGCGAAAGGCCGCCGGCGGCCTGCTCGTAGACGAACGAAACCAGCTCCCAGACGCACCAGCCGACGGCCACCGCGACCCAGACCCAGCCGCGCTTCGGCGCCGGGTCCGTCGCCGGCACGGACGGCTCCCGCCACTCCAGGACCAGCGCGCCGAGCCCGATCGCCGAGACGGTCAGGAGCATCGGCACGGTCTCGCGGCCGAACACCAGCGCCACCAGCGCGACGGCCACGACCAGGCTCGGGCCGGGCAGCCGCGTCGGCGCGTCCGGCAGCGCCCCTTCGGCGGGTCCGTGCCGCTCGGTGAACAGCAGCAGCACGGCGGCGGCGAAGAAGATCAGCGCATCCGCCGGCGCGCCCCGGATCCAGTGCGCCAGCGCGGCGATGACCAGCCCGGCCATCGGCAGGTCCACGGCGAGCCGGCTGCGGCGGAACTCGGCCGGCCGGTCTTCGGGAGAGTGGAAAGCCATCTGCGACGTGCCCCTTCGCGTGCCGGTCCTGCCCCATGGCAACACCGGATCGTCGGCGTGGCTTCCCCTGCGAGGTGTGATCTGATCGCCGCCCCCTGCGCTGGGCAAACGGCGCCGGCGCGGAGGTTGATGCGGAAGATTCTTGACCGGGTTCGGCCAGACATCATATGTTTGCCGCGCTGCACCCTCGCACTGCGACCGGTTTCCGCCTTCAACGCCGAACGGACCCGTCATGTCGAATCTCCCTCTTCCCCCCAGCCGGCGCACCTTCCTCAAGCTCGGCGGCGCGGTCGGCGCCGGCCTTGCGCTGAGCGGGTTTCGCCCGTTCACCGCGCAAGCCGCGCCCGCTCGCCCGGCGACCGCCGACCTGGTCGGCGAGCCCGCCGCGACCACCCTCTGGCACCCCGCGCCCGCGGCGGAGGAGCACGTCATCGAGCAGGGCCTCCCGATCGGGAATGGTCGGATCGGTGGCCTGGTCGGCGGTGACCCCGCGGCGGACTTCGTCTACCTCACCGACGCGTCGGTCTGGACCGGCACGCTGAACGACGAGCTGGACTCGGACGGCCAGTTCCCCTACGAGCGCGTCCAGTTCGGCACCTTCGGCCTGCTGGCAAAGGTGCGGCTGAAGATTCCCGGGCACACCGGGGTGTCCGGCTACCGCCGCGCCCTGGACCTGAGCAACGGCCTGGTCACCGCGACCTACGGCGTCGGGAGCGCGAAGTACCGGCGCGAGGTCTACGCGAGCCACCCCGACGACGTGGTGGTGATCCGGCTGAGCCAGCAGGGCGGCGGGTCCTACACCGGCTCGGTGACGCTGGAGGGGACCCGCGGCGAGACGGCGACGGCAGGCGACGGAGTCGTCTCCCTCGGCGGCAAGTTCGACAATGGGCTGAAGTACGCCAGCGTCGTCACCGCCGCGAGCCGGGGCGGCCGGGTCGCGGTGAACGGCACCGAGGTCACCTTCACCGGCTGCGCCGAAGTGGTGATCGTGGTCTGCGGCGGCACGAACTACGTGCCCGACGCCGCGCGGGACTACCTCGACGCGGGGGCGGATCCGTCCACAGTGGCCACCGGCAAGGCCAAGGCCTCGGCCGCCGCGTCCGGCACCGCGCTGCTGGCCACGCACGTCCGGGACTACCGCCGGCTCTACGACCGGATGACCGTGGACCTCGGACGGTCGCGGGACAGCCAGCGCGCGCTGGACTCGTGGTCGCGCCTGACCGCGCGGCACAACGACCCCGGCACCCCCGACCCCGAGCTGGAGGCCAGCTACCTGCAGTTCGGCCGCTACCTGGTGATCACCGGCTCGCGCGACAGCCTGCCGATCAGCCTCCAGGGCCTGTGGCTGAACAACAACACGCCGGACTGGATGAGCGACTACCACACCGACATCAACATCCAGATGAACTACTGGCTGCCCGACCGCGCCGGGCTGTCCTCGTCGTTCGCTGCGCTGGCCGATTACTGCCTGGCGCAGCTACCGTCCTGGAGCGACACCACGCAGCGGCTGTTCAACGACCCGCGGAACCGATTCCGCAACTCCAGCGGCAAGATCGCCGGCTGGGCGGTGGCGTTCTCCACCAACATCTACGGCGGCTCCGGCTGGTGGTGGCACCCGGGCGGCAACGCCTGGCTGTGCAACAACCTGTGGGACCACTACGCGTTCACCCAGGACCGGGACTACCTCGCCCGGATCTACCCGCTGCTGAAGGGCGCGTGCGAGTTCTGGGAGTCGCGGCTGATCGAGATGACCGTGGACGGCAAGGTGGTCCTGGTCGACGACGCCGACTGGTCGCCCGAGCACGGCCCGCAGGACGCGAAGGGCAACACCTACTCGCAGGAGATCGTCCACAACCTGTTCGGCCACTACCGGGAGGCGACCGAGCTGCTCGGCCGCGACCGCGCGTACGGCAGGACGATCTCCGGCCTGCAGGCGCGGCTGCACCTGCCGGCGGTCAGCCCGGTCACCGGCTGGCTGCAGGAGTGGCTCTCGCCGGACAACCTCGGCGAGACGGCGCACCGGCACCTGTCGCCGTTGATCGGGTTCTTCCCCGGCGACCGGATCACCACCGACACCGCGCCGCCCGAGCTGCTGGACGGGGTTCGCAACCTGCTCATCGCGCGCGGCATGGACAGCTTCGGCTGGGGCTGCGCCTGGCGGTCGTCCTGCTGGGCGCGGCTGAAGGACGCGGACCGGGCGTACCAGCTGCTGCTCACCGTGCTGCGGCCTTCGGTCAACAACGGCAACGGCACGGCGGCGAACTTCTTCGACATGTACAGCCAGGGCAGCTACACGATCTTCCAGATCGACGCCAACCTCGGCGCGCCGACCGCGATGCTGGAGATGCTGCTGTACTCGCGCCCCGGTGTGATCGAGTTCCTGCCGGCGTTGCCGTCGGCCTGGGCGGACTCCGGGCGGGTGACCGGGATCGGCGCGCGGGGCGGGTTCGAAGTGGACCTGGAGTGGCGTGGCGGCAAGGTCACCAGAGCGACCGTGCGCAGCGTCGGCGGCACCGAGACGGAGCTGCGCGCGGGGAGCTGGCGTCGGAAGATCAAGCTGCGCCCGCACGAGTCGGTCACGGTCACGCCGCACTGAGCCGCCATGCCTCGACGGTCCGCCCCCGATCGGTATAACGTTCAACTACCTTGGGGGCGGACCGGTTCAGGAGGCGGCATGAACATCGTGTTGTGGGTTCTCGCGGGCATCACCGCCGCGGTCTACCTCGGCGCCGGGGGCATGAAGCTGGTGACGCCACGGGAGAAGCTGCTGGAGAACCCGAACCTGGGCTGGGTGCAGGACTTCCCGGGCGGCGCCGTGAAGCTCATCGCGCTGGCCGAGGTGCTCGGCGCGCTCGGGCTGATCCTGCCGCGGGCGCTGGACATCGCACCGGTGCTGACGCCGATCGCGGCCGTCGGCCTGGCGATCGTCGCGGCGGGCGCGATCGTCGTGCACGTGCGGCGCAAGGAGCCGAAGGCCGTGCCGGTCAACGTGGTGCTGCTGGTGCTGGCGGCGATCGTGGCGGTGGGCCGTTTCGCCGGCTGAACGCCGGTCGTCGCCCGTGACCGCGCCCGGGCGCGCCCCGGCCCGCGTTCGGCGCGCCCGGGCGACAGCGCCCGTCGCGGCCGGGGCAACTGGCCTACCCTGGGGGCCTGAACAGGGACGGGAGGCCCGCCGGTGGACGTCGACCTGCGGAAGGTCCGGTATTTCGTCGCCGTGGCCGAGGAATTGCACTTCGGCCGGGCGGCGGAGCGGCTGCACATCGCGCAGCCGGTGCTGTCACGGCAGGTGCGGGCGCTGGAGGAGGAGCTGCACGCGCAGCTGTTCGTCCGTGACCGTCGCTCGACCGAGCTGACTGCCGCCGGGCGCCAGCTGCTGGAGGACAGCCGTCCGCTGCTGGCGTCGGCAGATGCGCTGAAGCGGCGCGTGACCAGGGCGGCGCGCGGCTCGGCGAGCTTCACCATCGGCTTCATGCCCGGGCTGACCGTCACCGACGCCGTGCGGGCGCTGACCGCCCGCCATCCCGGGCTGACCATCGAGCTGGTCCGGACCACCTGGGACGACCAGACCGAGGTGCTGCACGACGGCCGCGCGGACGTCAGCCTGGTCCGGCTGCCGGTCGAGCCGCGCGGCCTGTCCGTGCGGCCGATGTTCGAAGAGCCGCGCGTCGCGGTGCTGCCGGACGCGCATCGCCTGGCGGGCAAGGAATCCGTGAGCATCACCGACCTCGCCGCCGAGCACCTGCTCAACGATCCCGACGCGGTGCCGGAGTGGCGCGACATCGCCGTCGAGCTGAGCTCCGGCGGCCGGCCCCGGGCCCACGGCTACCACAGCATCGAGGAGAAACTGGAGCACGTCGCCGCCGGGCGGGGCATCGCGATCGTGCCACTGTCCACTTCGGAGTACTACACCCGGCCGGACGTGACCTGCGTGCCCGTCTCCGACCTCCCGCCGAACCAGGTCAGCCTGGCCTGGATGGCGTCCCGCCGCTCCCGCCTGATCCACGACTTCGCCGAGATCGTCACGGCCTGAGCTTCGCCGCTCTTTTCCACGCGTTGATCACGGCACCTTGCCGCTGCCGCGTATTTAAGGTAAGTCTTAAATACAGACGACGAGGGGACGACGATGGAGACCCTGGACCGCACTCTCGGGGCGCTCGCGCATCCGGTGCGCCGCGAGATTCTCGACCGGCTGACCGCCGGGCCGAAGTCGGTCACCGAGCTGGCGGAGCCGTTCGCCCTGTCGCTGCCGGCGGTGTCGATGCACATCCGCACGCTCGAGAAAGCCGGGCTGGTGACGAGGAGCCGGGATGCGCAGTGGCGGCCCTGCGCCCTCGCGGCCGAGCCCATGGGGGAGCTGTCGGAGTGGCTTGAACGCTACCGCCGGTTCTGGGAGCAGAGCCTGGACCGGCTCGACGCCTATGCGCAGACCGTGAAACGGGAGGAAGCCGCCGATGCCGCCCACACCGAGGATTGAGGACGCGCTCCTCACGCCGCGCGAGGTCGTCTTCACCCGGACTGTGAGGGTCGAACGGAGCCTGGTGTGGCGGCTGTGGACCGAATCGCGTCATCTCGCGCAGTGGTGGGGGCCGCACGGCTTCACCAACCCGGAGTGCGCGATCGACCCGCGGCCCGGTGGCCGCCTGGGCATCCTGCTGCGGTCGCCGGACGGAGACGAGTACCTCAACGTCGGCGCCGTGCAGCTGATCGACCCTCCCGCGCAGCTGGTGTTCACCGTCGCCCTGCTGAACCGGAAGCACGGGAGAACCTCGCCGGCATGAGCGACGGCTGGAGCGGCAGCCTGCGCCGGTTGTCGATGCTGGCCGAGGAAGGAGCCGTCACGTGAGACGACTGGTGCTGAAGATGTCGATGAGCCTCGACGGGTATGTCGCCGGGCCTGACGGGCGGATCGACTGGCTCATGCGCACCCTCGATTCCGAGGCCACGGCCTGGATCGGGCAGACGCTGCGGCAGGCCGGGGCGCACCTGGTCGGCCGCCGCACCTACGCCGACATGCTCGGCTACTGGCCCACGTCCACCGAGCCGCTGGCCGCTCCGATGAACACCATCCCGAAGATCGTCTTCTCGCGATCCGGCGACCTTGAGCACGAAACGACAACGGCACTGCGCAACGCGACCGACGCGCGGCGCGAGGCCGGGCTGCCGGTGGTGTCGCCGGCCGACGGATGGGCAGCCACTCGGGTACTCGGCACCGACCTCGCCGCGGAAATCGCCGCGCTCAAAGCGGAACCGGGCCAGGACCTGCTCGCCCACGGCGGCGCCTCTTTCGCCCGAAGCCTGGTCGGGCTCGGCCTGGTCGACGAGTACCGGCTGCTGGTCCATCCGGTCGTGCTCGGCTCCGGGCTCGCGCTCTTCTCCGGGATGACCGCGTTCGACCTGGCCGCGGTCCACACGACGGCGTTCCCCGGTGGGGCCGTGGGCATCGTCGGCCGGCCGCTACCGGTGGCGCGGTAGAAGTCCTCGGATCCGCCGGGCCTCCGCGGCGGTCACCGGGGGATCGGCCTCGATGCCGTGCAGGACCGACGCGAGGATTTCCGCACCGCGCACCACCCGCGGGCCCGGGCGGTTGAAGTAGGCCGGGCCGTCCAGCAGCCAGACCTCGGCGGCCAGCCGGTCCCAGCCCGGCAGCCCGGTCAGCAGGGGCAGTTCGGCGGCGGTGCGGTCCGGGGTGAAACCGCACGGCAGTAGCAGAAGGACGTCCGGGCGGGCGGCGACCACGGCGTCCCACGCCATCGGCCGGGTGTGCTCACCCGCCTCGGCCAGCAGGGGAGTGCCGCCG
This sequence comes from Amycolatopsis saalfeldensis, assembly GCF_900110575.1. Lineage (GTDB taxonomy): Bacteria > Actinomycetota > Actinomycetes > Mycobacteriales > Pseudonocardiaceae > Amycolatopsis > Amycolatopsis saalfeldensis. The sequence continues at coordinate 523,727 of NZ_FOEF01000002.1, read as the reverse complement.
GCCGCGGTGATCTGCTCGGGCACCCAATGCCCGGCGGGCCACAGCGGGTCGAGCCACTCCAGCGCCACCACCCGCGGCCGCGCCCGCCCGGCGACGCGCGCGCGAACGGCGTCCAACCGCGCCGACAGGGCCCGCACCCGTTCGCGGGCCAGTGCGGGAACGCCCAGTGCGTCGCCGAGAGTCGTGACGCAGCCGAGCACTTCGCCCAGCCGCCGCGGTTCGAGGCTCAGCACCCGCGGCCCGGCGTCGAGCATTCGCACCGCCTCGGCGACGCGGGTGTAGGAGACGGCGCAGACCTCGCAGAGGTCTTGGGTGAGGACCAGGTCGGGGGCCAGCCCAGCGAGCCGCGCGGTGTCCACGGAATAGAGGGACGAGCCGCGGTGCGCCGACCCACCCACGGCGTCCGAGATCTCACGGCTGGAGAGCACCGCGTCGTCCAGGTCGGCCGAGGTGACCACGGGGACCGCTTCGACGCCCGGCGGCCAGTCGCACTCGTGCGTGCGCCCGACCAGGTCATCGAGCCGGCCCAGCTCCGCGACCAGGTCGGTCGCGGCCGGGAGGAGCGAAACGATCCGCATGGGTCCACGGTAGACCGGCCGAGTCTTCTGTATAACGCCCTATACGGTGTGGCTCGCGTGTCGGGCAGACCGCACCGGCAAAGACAAAAACCGCACCGAATCAGTCGCCGAGGGAGCCGATGTCGGCGTCGGCGGTGGCCAGGCCGTAGCCGCTGGCGTCGGACTGCTTGAGTACCTTGCCGTCGACCTCGATGCTCACGTGGATCGAGCCGGAGCCGCTACCCTGGGCGATGATGCTGACGAGCTGGAAGGCCGGCCCGTCGGGCAGTTCGATGCTCTTCTGCCACGGCAGGTTCGCGTTCGATTCGCTGCTGGTGGAGGTCCCGCCGTCGTTCGTGTAGCTGATGGTGCTCGCCTTGCCGGTTCCGGTGACCTTGTAGACGACGGTGTGCTTGTCGGAGGCCGCGGCCTTGTCCGGCGCTGCGGCGGCGGGCGTCCCGAGCGACACCGCCGGCGGGGCGGCGGGCAGTGAGTTCGCACTGTCGGAGACGGCCTTGCCGAACGCGGCCACCCAGATGATGCACACGACCAGGCCCAGCGCCGACACGATGATCCCGGCCAGTGCGAGGCCCTTGTTCGTCGCCCCTCCGTGGTTGGCGCGGGCGAAGCCGATGATCGACAGGCTGAGCCCGACGATCACCAGCGGCCACGCGATCACGCCGATGAACGGGATGGGCGAGAAGACCAAGCCGATGAGGCCGGTCACGAACCCGGCGGTGCCGAGGCCGTTGCGCGGGGCCGCGGCGGGGTACGGCGCCACGGGCGGATAGGGCTGTTGACTGGTCACGGTGATCCTTTCGAACGGGTCGAGTGATCAGTCGGCAGCCCGGGTGTTTTGTTACTTTCCGTTACGCTCTTGTGTTCTCAACGCCCCGTCCAGCGCAGCCAGCAGCGAAGACGCCCGCATGTCCACGTCTTCGGCCTGCAGTTCGTTGGTGGCGAACGAAAAGCCCACCCCACGGGACGGCCACGCTCCGTGGCGGCCGCCGCCGGCGCCGGAGTGGCCGAAGGCGGCCGGGTCGGCGGTGGGTGGGCCGTAGGTGCCGATCGGGTCGGCCAGTTCGTAGCCCAGGCCGAAGCGCAGGGGGCGGTCGTTGATCGCGTCGATGCCCTCGGACCAGGTGCGCGTGGCCTGCGCCAGCACGGCGGCGGGCAGCAGGGCGCCGGTCAGCACCAGGTCGTACAGGCGTGCCATCGCGCCCGCCGTGGCGACGGCGCCGCCGGCCGCGAGTTCGGCGCCGCGGTAGGCGGGGGAGTTCATCGTGTCGGTGGAGTCGAGCAGGCCGCGGTACATCCGCTCGACGATCCGCCGCCGCTCGGGGTCCTGCAGGAACGTGCTGATCCGGTAGCCGGGCGCGCGTTGGAGAGTCGCGACGGGGACCGTCGGCGGCGTGCCCAGCCGCAGGTCGAGGTCGTGCGGTGCGGCCAGGAGCTCCTGCACCAGCTCGCCCACGCGCTGGCCGGTGACGCGGTGCACCAGCTCCGTGACGAGGTAGCCGTAGGTCAGCGCGTGGTAGGCCACCTTCGTCCCCGGCGTCCACAGTGGACGTTGGGCGGCGAGGGCGGCGGCGTTCGCCGCGTTGTCCGCCATCGGCAGGTCCGGTTCGACGTACGGCAGGCCGACGGAGTGTGCCAGCACCTGCGAGACCGGGACGTCCGCCTTCCCGGCCGCCGCGAACTCCGGCCAGTACCGGGCGACGCGCTCACCCGGGCCCAGCAGCCCGTGCGCGGTGAGCACGGCGACCACCGTCGCCACGATTCCCTTGGTACCGCTGAAAACCACGACCCGGGTGTCCCGCGTCCACGGCACCCCGGGCGACGCCGACCCGCCCCACAGCTCGACGAGCGGCTCGCCCCGGCGCACGACGCTGAACGCCACACCGCCCGACGAAGCCGCGACGATGTCCGCGAACGCGTCCTGGACGGCCTCGAAACCCGGCCGCACCTCACCGTGGACCGTCATAAGCGCGGTGTATTCGCCAGCAGCTCACGGGTGTAGGAATGCGAAGGGGACTTCAGCACGTCATCGACCGTACCCTCCTCGACGATCTCCCCGCCGCGCAGAACGGCCACCCGGTCGGCGACCTCGGGTGCCAGCGCGATGTTGTGCGTCACGAACAGCATCGCCATGCCCAGCTCCCGCCTCAGTTCGCCGAGCAGCTCGACGATCGTGGCCTGCACCGAGACGTCCAGCGCGGAGGTCACCTCGTCGCACACCAGCACGTCCGGCGTGGTGACGAGCGCGCGGGCGATCGCGGCCCGCTGCCGCTCCCCGCCCGAGAGCTGGTCGGGCAGCCGGTTCGCCAGCTCGCGCCCGAGCCGGACCCGGTCCAGCATCTCGGCGACGCGGTCCCGCCGCTGGGCCCGGGACAGCGAAGTGAGCCGTACCAACGGAACCTCGATGGACTGCGCGACCGTCTTGCGCGGGTTGAGCGAGGAAAACGGGCTCTGGAACACGTACTGGATCCGCCGCCGTTCGTCGTTGCTGCGCTGCCGGGTGGCGGACGCGAGCGACGTGCCCTCCAGCGCGACGGTGCCGGTGTACTCCCGCGCGAGCCCGGCGATGCACTGCGACAGCGTGGTCTTGCCGGACCCGGACTCGCCCAGCAGCATCACGCATTCGCCCCGCGTCACCGAGACGTCGACCCCGCGCAGCACCTGAAGGTCGCCGAAGGAGACGTGGATCCCGCGCGCCGCCAGCACCGCGTCCGACGGCGGGGGAGCGGCGCCCGCCTCCGCGGCGAGGTCGGGCACGGCGGCCAGCAGCCGCCGGGTGTAGGCGTGCGCGGGCCGTCGCAGGACCTGGTCCGCGGGCCCGGTCTCGACCACGTCGCCCTGGTACATCACCGCGACCCGGTCGGCCAGCTCCGCGACCACGGCCAGGTCGTGCGTGATGTACAGCGCCGCGACGCGGTGCTCGGCCGTCAGCGAGCGCACGGTCTCGAGCACCAGCGCCTGCGTCATCACGTCGAGGCCGGTCGTGGGCTCGTCGAGCACGACCACGCTCGGCCGGCAGGCGAACGCCATCGCGATGCCCACGCGCTGCTGCTGCCCGCCGGAGAGCTGGTGCGGGTACCGGCGCCGGTAGTCCTCGTCCGCGGGCAGCCCGACTTCGGCCAGCACCTCGGCGACGCGGTCCTCGACCGGGCCCGGATAACCGTGCGTCTCGAGGACTTCCGCGATCTGCAGGCCGATCCGCAACGCCGGGTTCAGCGACAGCGCGGGGTCCTGCGGGATGTAGGCGATCACGTTGCCGCGCAGCTTCCGGCGCCCGGCGGCGTCGAGGGCGAGGATGTCGACGGGCTCGCCGTCGCGCGGGCGCACGGTCACCGTCCCGCCCGCGGAGGCCAGGCCGCGCCGGAAGTGCCCGAGGGCGGCCAGCCCGGCGGTGGTCTTGCCGGAGCCGGACTCGCCCACCAGCGCGAGCACTTCCCCGGGCGCGATCGCGTACGAGACGCTGCCGAGTACCGCGCGGCCGGCGGCGGTCCGCACCGCCAGCCCGGTCACTTCCAGGGCGGGTCCGGCAGTGGATCCGGTCATGAGCGGGCCTCCCGGGTGCGCCCGGCCGCGGCCGAGGCGAGCGAGTCGGCGACGAGGTTGGTGCCGACGGCGAGCAGCGCGATCGCGGCCACCGGCAGCAGCACGCCCCACGGCTGCACGACCAGCGCGATCCGGTTCTCGTTGATCATCAGGCCCCAGTCGGCCGTGGGCGGCTGGATGCCGAGGCCCAGGAACGACAGCGAGGCGATGTAGCCGATGGAGAACGTCAGCCGCAGCCCGACCTCCACCATCAGCGGGCCGGTGATGTTCGGCAGGATCTCGCGCAGCAGGATCTGCCCGCGCGGCACCGCGTACATCTCGGCCGCCCGGATGTAGTCGCTGCCCCGCACCGCGACCGTGGCCTGACGGGCGACCCGCGCGGTGCGGGGCGCGTGCGTCAGCCCGATCACCAGCACCAGCAGCCAGCCCTTCGGCCCGATCACCGCGATCGCGAGCAGTGCGATGACCAGCTGGGGGAAGGACAGCAGGACATCGTTGCCGCGCATCAGGATGCTGTCGAGCCAGCCGCCGCCGTAACCCGCGATCATGCCGATCAACGCGCCCAGCACGATCCCGAGGACGGTGGCGAGCACCGCGTACAGCAGCAGGGTGGTGCCACCGGAGAGGAACCGGGTGAGCACGTCGCGGCCGAGGCCGTCGGTGCCCGCGATCCCGTCCGGCTTGAACGGCTTGCCCGCGAAGTCCGTGGTGCCGTAGCCGGTCAGCACCGGCCCGAGCCACGGTCCGAGCAGCGCCACCAGCACGACGACGCCGGCCAGCACCGTGCCGACCTTGGTTTGCGGGAACGCCCAAGCGGTGCGCCACAGCCCGGCGCGCTTCACCGGGGCTTCTTCGGATACCGACGGCACAGTTTCCACGGCGGTCATCGGACACTCTCCGTCCGCAGCTTGGGATCCGCGAGGATGCCGACGACGTCGGCGATCAGGTTCACCACGATGTACACCGCGGCGATGATCAGCGTGATGGCCTGGACCACGGCGACGTCGCGCTTGCCCACCGCGTCGATCAGTGCCTGGCCGATTCCCGGGTAGCGGAACAGGAATTCGACCACGACCACCCCGCCGGCGAGCCACGCCAGCTGCAGCGCGACCACCTGCGCGACCGGCCCCACCGCGTGCGGCAACGCGTGGCGCACCAGCACCGTCCGCTCGCGCAGGCCCTTGAGCCGGGCCATTTCGACGTAGCCGGAGTCGAGGACCTCGTTCATCGTCCCGCGCATCATCCGCGTGATGTACGGCATCACGACCAGCACCAGGGTGACCACGGGCAGCACGAGCTGGCTCGGCTGCCGCCACACCGCCTCGCCGGGCGGGGTGAGCGTGACCGACGGCAGGACCTTGAACACCGTGGTCGCGAACAGCACGATCAGCGCCAGGCCGATCACGAACTCCGGCAGCGCGGCGATCACCAGGCTGATCCCCGAAATGGCCTGGTCGGTGGCCCGGCCGCGGCGCAGCGCGCTCCAGGTGCCGAACGCGAGGCCGAGCGGCGTGGCGATCACCGCGGCGAGCACCAGCAGGACCAGTGACGCCGAGACGCGGTCGGCCAGCAGCGCCGTCACCGGGCCCTGGGTGGAGGTCGACGTGCCGAGGTCGCCGGTGAACAGCCCGCCCAGCCAGTCCAGGTAGCGCTGCCAGACCGGCTCGTCGAGGTGCAGCTGGTGCTGCAGCGCGGCGATCCGCTCCGGTGTCGCCTGCTGGCCGAGGATGGCGCGCGCCGGGTCGCCCGGCAGCAGCAGTGTCGCGACGAACACCAGCAGCGTCACCAGCCACAACACGGCGAGGCTCACGAGCAGGCGTTTGACGATCAATCGGGTCATGCCGCACCTCCCTTTCCCGGGTCGGCGGGCGCTGTGCCGAGCCAGGCCTCGCGGAACTGGTAGCCCGAAAGCGAGATCCCGGTCCGGTCGGGCACCAGCCCGGCGACGTAGGCCTGGTGGGCGTCCACCTGGTCGACGAAGCCCCAGACGATCAGCCCGCCCCGGTCGTACTCGATCCGCTGGGCCCGGTGCAGCAGCTCGCCCCGGGCCTTGGCGTCCACAGTGGAGCTGGCGCGCGTGACCAGGTCGGTGAACTCCGGGTCGCTCCAATGGGTTTCGTTGTACGGCGCCTTCGGCAGCGAGCCGCTCGCGACCTGAGGCAGGTAGTTGCGGGTGTACCAGAAGTCCTGCGCGAAGTCCCAGGACAGGTAGTTCTCGCCGTAGAACGTGGTGGTGTCGAGCTTGCGGATGCGGACGGTCACCCCGGCCGCCTTCGCCTGCTGCTGGAACACCTGCGCCGCCTCGACCGCGCCCGCCTGGATCGGCGCGGTGACCAGCTCGACGTCGAGGTCCGGCTTCCCGGCCGCGGCCAGTAGCCGTTTCGCCTCGTCGATGTCCTGCTTGCGCTGCGGCAGGTCTTTCGCGTACGCGGGGTCGAACGGCGCGTAGAGGTCGTTGCCCACCCGGCCCTGGCCGCTGAGCACCTGGTTGATCATCTGCTCGCGGTCCACCACCAGCCGCAGCGCCTGGCGCACCCGCACGTCGTCGAACGGCGGCCGGTCCACCCGCATGGTGAACGGCAGCCAGGTGCCGGTGTCGGAGGTGAGGACCCGCATCCGGGGATCGCTGCGCAGCACGTCGACCAGCGCCACCGGGACCTGGTCGATCGCGTCCACCTGCGAGGACAGCAGCGCGTTGATCCGGGCGTCGTCCTCGGCGAAGTTGATCAGCACCAGCTGGTCGGCGTAGGGCTGGCCGGGCCGCCAGTAGTGCTCGTTGCGCACGAAGGTGCTCTGCAGCCCGGCGGTGAACTGGCCCATCCGGAACGGGCCGGTGCCGATCGGCCGCTTGAGGTCGAAGTCGGCCGGCACGATGCCGAGCGAGTACTGGCCGAGCAGGTCGTCGAACCCGGCGTTCGGCTCGGTGAGCCGGAACTCCACGGAGTGGTCCCCGGACGGGACCACCTCGCCGAGCATGGTCAGCCCGGCGGCGCCGCTCTTCGGGTCCTTGGGGTCGGTGATCCGCTTGAACGTGGCCACCACGTCCGCGGGGGTGACCGGGCGGCCGTCGTGGAACTTGACGCCCTCGCGCAGCACCGCGGTCCACGTCCGCGCGTCGGGCGAGGAGGTCAGCGACTGCGCCACCACCGGCTGCAGCCGGTATTCGTGGTCGCGGATCAGCAGCGGCTCGTAGAGGTTGATCACCCGGGCGATGTCCGGGTTGGTCGCCGGGATGTGCGGGTCGATGGTGTCGGACGCGCCGCCGCCGGTGACGCCGACGCGCAGGGTGCCGCCGCGTCGTGGCGGGCCGGTGGGCGCCGCGGCCGCGACGCCGCTCCCGCCGCACGCCGTGAGCAGGGGAGCGGCGCCCAGCAACGCGGCACCACCGACGGCCGCGGTCAGGAAACCGCGGCGGGTCAGGGAATTCGGCTTACATCGCTCTTCCATGGGTGTCTTCCGGTGGGGACGGTGGTGCTCGGGAGGGTTCAAGCGATCGCGCGCCCCGCGTAGTCCGGGACCGGGCCGGCGTACCGGCTGAGCCGCGCCGCGACGTCGTCGGGGAACGGCGAGGCTCTACCGCCGGCGACGTGCAGGCACAGCAGTTCTTCGGTGGCCACCAGCTCGCCGCCGACGCGCATCTCGTGGCACAGCCGGGTCTTCTTCGCCCCGACCGACAGCACGGACGTGGCCACCTCCAGCCCGGCGTCCGCGCCGACCTCTCGCAGGTATCGGACGTGAGCCTCCACTGTGTACAGCGAGGCGCCGGTGGCCGCGCGGTAGGCCGGGTCGAGGCCGGTGGCGTCCATCAGCGCGGTGGTGGCGTCGCCGAAGACGAGCACGTAGTACGGCTCGGAGAGGTGGCCGTTGTAGTCGATCCACTCCGGACGGACCCGGTCGCGGTGGACCAGCGACTCACCCACGGCGGGCCGACCCGACGGCTTCCTGGATCGCGATGATCGCCCGGTCCCGCTCGGCGACGAGGTCGGCGATGGTGCGTTCGCCCGCCTCCTCCTCGCAGCCCTCGACCACGGCGTCGCGCAGCTTCTTGGTCAGCTCGGGCGCGTCGAGACGGGTCCACGGCGACTTCAGCGACGGCCCGAAGTGGTCGAGCATGTGCGCCATGCCGCCCTCGCCGCCGGCGAGGTGGAAGGTGAGCATCGGGCCCTGGACCGGCCAGCGCAGGCCGGGCCCGTCGGTGATGGCGGTGTCGATCTGCTCGACGGTGGCCTCGCCGTTCGCGACCATGTGCAGGGCCTCGCGCCACAGCGCCTCCTGCAGCCGGTTCGCGATGAACCCGGGCACCTCGTCGGCCATGGTGATCACGGTCTTGCCGACGTGGCGGTAGAACGCGCCGGCCCACTCGACCGCCTGCGGCGAGGTCAGCTTCCCGCCGACGACCTCGACCAGCGGGATCAGGTACGGCGGGTTGAACGGGTGGCCCACCACGAGCCGTTCCGGCGTCTTCGCCGCGACCTGCATCTCGGTCATGCCGTAGCCCGAGGTCGACGACGCGACGACCACGCCGGCCGGGGTGACGGCGTCGATGTCGGCCAGCAGCTTCTGCTTGAGCGCCAGGTCTTCCGGCGCGCTCTCCTGCACGAATCCGGCGCCTTCGACGGCCTCGGCCAGGGTGGCCGTCACGGTCAGGTGGTCGCGGCTCGCGCCGTCGGCCAGGCCGAGGCTGGTGAGCGCGGGCCACGCGGCGTCGACCAGCCGCGTGAGCTTCGCGGCGGCGTCCGGTGCGGGGTCCCACGCCCGGACGCGGTAGCCCCGGGCGAGGAAGTGCGCGACCCAGCCGCCGCCGATCACGCCCGCGCCGACGCAGGCGACAGTGTCGATGGTGTCCACAGCGGATACGTCAGGCATGGACCCGCTCCTTCAGCCCGAGGATCCGGCGCGCCCGGTCCGGGCCGACGACCGTGGCGCCGAGGTCGCTCACGATCCCGACGGCGCGCTCCACCAGCTGCCCGTTCGTCGCCTTGACCCCGCGGGCCAGGTACAGGTTGTCCTCCAGCCCGACCCGGACGTGCCCGCCGAGCAGCACCGACTGCGCGACCCACGGCATCTGGTCCCGCCCGATCGCGAACGACGCCCACTGCGCGCCCTCGGGCAGCAGCTTCACCATCGCGCCCAGCAGCCCTGGGTCGACGGGCGCGCCGTACGGGATGCCCATGCAGAGCTGGAACAGCGGCGGCGCGTCGATCAGGCCCTCTTCGACCATTTTGGACGCGAACCACAGGTGCCCGGTGTCGAAGATCTCCAGCTCGGGCTTGACGCCGAGCTCCTGGATCCGCCGCGCGCCGAGGCGCAGCATGTCCGGAGTGGACACGTAGAGCTGGCTGCCCTCGCCGAAGTTCAGCGAGCCGCAGTCGAGCGTGCAGATGTCGGGCAGCAGCTCCTCGACGTGGGGGAGCCGCTCCAGCGCGCCGACCAGGTCCGTGCCGTCGACCGGCTTGAGCGGGTCCTCCTGGTCGAGCACCAGGTCGCCGCCCATGCCGGCGGTCAGGTTGACCACGACGTCCACATCGGACTCGCGGATCAGCCGCACCGCCTCGCGGTACAGCGCGACCTCCCGCGAAGGCGCCCCGGTCCCGGGCTCGCGGACGTGGATGTGCACCACCGCCGCGCCGGCGTTGGCGGCCTCGATCGCGCTGGCGGCGATCTCGGCGGGGGTGACCGGCACGTGCGGGCTCCGGCCGACGGTGTCACCGGCGCCGGTGAGGGCGCAGGTGACGATGACCTCGTGGTTCATCAGGCTCCCTTGACGATCGAGGATTCGATGAAGTCGTGCAGGTGCTTGCGCATGGTGGCCACGGTGCAGCCCGGCTTGTGGGTGAGCACCTGGATGCCGAGGCCGTCGATCAGCGCGGTGAGCTGCTCGGTGGCGGCCTCGGGGTCGGCCACGTGGAACGCGTCCTGCTCCTGGCCGGTGCGGATGGTCATGAGGATGGTCCGGTGCCAGCGGTCGTACGAATCGGTGTACAGCGACCGCAGCGCCGGGTTGAGCGAGACCTCGTTCCACACCTGCAGCCAGACCGACCATTCGGCGTGCAGCACGCCGTCGGCCGGGAGTTGCAGCTCGACCAGCTTCAGCAGCCGGTCGTGGGCGCCGTCGACGGCGTGCAGCTCGGCGACCTGCCGGTCGAATGCGAGCTTCACGTTGCGCCGCAACGCTTCGTTCAGTACCTCGGTCTTGCTCGGGAAGTGGTAGTGGATGGTCGCGGTGCTGGTGCCGCACGCCTTCGCGATGTCGGCGATGCGCACCCGGTGGTAACCGCGCTCGGCGATGAGCTGCCAGGCGGTCTCGAGGATCCGCCGCCGCGGCTCGGACTGCCCGGGTTCGCCGGCCAGCCGCGTGGCCGGCGCCGGGACCGCCGTGACGGTCTTCGCGTCGTCGCTGCCGTTGAGCAGCCAGTTGACCGTGACGCCGCAGTATTCGGCGACGCGGACCAGTTCGTGGGGCGAGAACCGGCGGGTGCCGGTGAGCGCCTTGGACAGTTTCGTCTCGTCGAGCCCGATCCCGGCGGCGAACTCCCGCTGGGCTCCCGGCATGGACCGGATCAGCTCCCGGACCCGCGTCCGCAGCTGCTCCGTCTCGTCCATGCCGGAGGACGGTAGCCCGGCGTTGCGATAATCGCAATACTCGACCTGGCTCGCGACGGGCTGCACCGCCAGATCGCTGCTGCGAAAGGGAATTGCGGCGGGCGCTTGACTGTCGGGTCAGTCGAGGGGCGAATTGCCATCGGAGGGCGGTGCAGCTACCGTGCCCCGCATCCGGTCCTCCGCGCCACCAGGAACACCATGACCGCCGCGTCCCCGAGCGTCGTCCGCACCGAAGTCTTCGACGGCGTGCTCGTCGCGACCATCGACCGTCCCGGCGGCAACGCCATGGACCGGCACGTGAGCCGCGCACTGTACGAAGCGATGACGCGGCTGAGCGGCGACCCCGGCCTCCGCGCCGGCGTGCTCACCGGCGCGGGCCGTGAATTCTTCTGCGCCGGCTGGGACCCGACGCCCGGTGCGGGCGGGATCGCCGGCGTCCACGACCTGTTCCGCGTCGGCAAGCCGCTGATCGCCGCCGTGAACGGCCTCGCCCGCGGCGGCGGGTTCGAGCTGGCGCTGGTGGCCGACCTGATCGTGGCCGCCGACCACGCCGAGTTCGCGCTGCCGGACCCGCCCGCGCGGGTGCCGGGCGAGCTCCCGGAAGAACTGGCGCAGCAGCTGCGCGACGGCGACGGCCGGCTGACGGCGGCGGCCGCGGCGCGCTGGGGCCTCGTCCACCACGTCGTCCCCGCGGGCACGGAACTGACGGTCGCCCTCGACCTGGCGCACCGGCTCGCCGCGGCCCCCGGCGCGGCCGCGGTGGTCAAGGAAATCGGCCGTGGCGCGGGAGAACCGGAAGAGGACCCGGCCCCGTAAGCGACCGGACGCCGCCGGTTTCCCGCCGCGCCCGGCTCAGCGTTCGACGACCGTGAAGCGGCGCAGTTCCAGCGCCGGGTTCTTCGCCCGCACCTCGGCGATCCGGGCGGCCGTCACGTCGGCGACCGCGGTGCCGGTCTGCTCGCCGAGCGAGGCGACCACCACGCCCATCGGGTCGACGACCAGGCTGGTGCCGGATCCGGTGGGCGCGGCCTGGTCCGCAGCGGCGACGTACACGGTGTTCTCGATCGCGCGCGCCCGCACCAGCGTGCTCCAGTGGTATTCCTTCAGCGGCCCCGGCACCCACTCCGCGGGCAGCAGCACCACCTGGGCGCCCGCGTCCGCGAGCCGCCGCGTCACCTCGGGGAAGCGCAGGTCGTAACAGGTCTGGAGGCCGAAGGTGAGGCCGTCGACCTCGAACGTCTCCGGGGCGGTGATCTCCCCGGCCTCGACGACGTCGGACTCGCGGAAGCCGAACGCGTCGTAGAGGTGGATCTTGCGGTACAGCGCGGCGATGGCGCCGTCCGGACCGGCCGCGACGAGCGTGTTCGAGATCCGGGATCGGCCCGGCAGCGCCTCGTTCATCCCGGCGACGACGGCGACACCGCGATCCTTCGCGAGGTCGCGCAGCCCGGTGACGAAGGCGCCGTCGAGGTCCTCGGCGGAGTCGACGAACCGCCGGTCCATCGCGGGCACCGTGAACATCGTGTACTCGGGCAGCAGCACCAATCGGGCGCCGCGGCCCGCGGCCTCGTCGACCAGGCGGGTCACCTCGGCGAGGTTGGCGGGCTTGTCGTCGGTCGGGGCGAACTGCGCGACGGCGACGTCGACCATGGGGGAGTGTCCTTTCAGGAGCTGGGGATGCGTTCGATGCGGCCGAGCACGGCCGTGTAGCAGAAGATCCCGGCCAGCAGCACCGCGCCGGTGAGCAGGAACGCGCCGGAGAACGAGCCGGTCAGGTCGACCACGGCGCCGGTGACGATCGGGGCCGCGATGCCGATCAGGTTCGCGATGAAGTTGACCAGCCCGCCGAGCGTGCCGGAGGTGCCCTCGGGCGCGATCACCGCGACGATGCTCGACCCGGCCGGCACGGAGACGGCGAGCCCGGCGGCGCCGATCGAGAGGAACACCAGCGCCACCGTGATCGACCCCGCGTAGGCGGCGCCGGCGACGGCGAGCGAGACCAGCATGCTGGTCACCAGCACGAGGCGCCGGGCCCGGGTTTCGTTGCCGCTGCGGGCGATCAGCCGGTCCATCACCACCCCGCCGACGAGGAACTGCGCGAGCACCGCGACCAGCCAGGGGATCATCGTGTAGAAGCCGCCGGCGAGCAGGTTGACGCCGAACTGCTTCTCCAGGTAGCCCGGCAGCCAGGTGAGCAGCACGTAGTACGCATAGGTGTAGGACGCGTAGCCCAGGGCCAGACCCCAGGTCTTGCGGCGCCGCAGCAGGTTTCCCAGTCCGGTGAGCGAGCTGGGCGCCGGCGCGTCCTCGTCGTCCGCGCCGCCTTCACGCAGGTAGGCGTACTCCGCCTCGGACAGCCGGCCACGGGCCAGCGCCTGCTTCGGCGTCAGGTAGAGCAGCCACCACACCGCGAGGTAGACCAGGCTCAGCGCGCCGGTGAAGAGGAACGCCGCGTGCCAGCTGAACGCCGTGACCAGGAACGCCATCACCGGAATGCCGATAACGTTGGAGATCTTGGCGCAGCCGTCGAAGACCGCCGTGGCCCGGCCGCGCTCGTGGCGCGGGAACCACTGGCCGATCGCCTTCCAGCCGGCCGGGATCGTCGGCGCCTCGCCGAACCCGAGCACCAGCCGTGAAGCCAGCAGCAGCCCGAGCCCGCCCGAGGCGGCGGTGAGGAACGACGCGACGGCCCACAGCGCGGCCGCGGCCCGGTTCACCCAGCGGACGCCGATCCGGTCGATCATCGAGCCGATCGGCAGCTGCAGCAGGGCGTAGGTCCACAGGAACGCCGACGAGACCACGCCCAGCTGCGCCGCGCTGAGGTGGAACTCCCGCATCATCTCGGGCCCGGCGATGGACAGGTTCACGCGGTCGACGTAGTTCACGAACGTGCCGACGCCGAGCACCCCGGCGATCGTCCAGCGCACCCGGCCGGCCGTGCGCGCCCGCGTGCCCGCCGGTGCCCGCTGCGCGGTGGTCATTCCGCGGCCGTGCTCTCTTGAAGCGCGGCCGTTTCCTCGAACGCCGCGGTCAGCCCGGCGGCGAGCGCGCCGTGCTGCATCGTGAGCGCCAGCTGGCCGGCGCCGTGCCGTAGCGCGAACTCCTTTTCCGCGCGGCTCCACGCCGGCAGGACCCACGGCTTCCCGGCGGCGCGGGCGGCGTCGGCCACCCGGCGCAGGTCCGCGAAGTCGCCCTCGGCGCGGGTGTAGGCGCCGCGCTCGCGACGCAGCGAGAGGTCCGAAGGGCCGACGAACACACCGTCCACTGTGTCCAGTGCCAGGATCTCGGCGACGTCCTCCAGCGCGCCCGCGTCCTCGATCATCGGCAGGCAGCGCGTGCGCCGGTCCTGCTCGGCCACCCACTCGTCGGTGAACCCGCCGTACGCCGTGGTGCGCCCGCCCGCGAAGCTGCGGTCGCCCAGCGGCGGGAACTTCGCGAAGGCGGTGACGGCCTTGGCGTGCGCCGCGTTCTCCACGTGGGGGATGACCACGGCGTCGGCGCCGAAGTCGAGCGCCTGCTGGATCGGGCCGCGCTCGGGGCCGAGCACCTTGGCGAGCACCTCCAGGCCGAGCGAGCGCAGGAACGGCACGAACCGCTCCAGGTCCGCCAGGTCGAAGGCGCCGTGTTCGATGTCGAGCACGGCCGCGCCGTAGCCGATCCCGCGGGCGATCTCGGCGGCGGCGAAACCGGGGTCGGAAAGCCAGACGGCGTAACGCCGATCGGCGGGGACTGGGGGCATCCGGACCTCCTCCGCACGGGGTGGCCGAAGCCACCGCAGATTGTGTGCACCGTGTATACACGATGGATATCACCGGGTCCAGAGGTGTAGGCTCGCCACCGCGCCGAAGCGGGCGCCGGACGAGGGGAGAGGCATGACCACCACCGCACCGGGCACGGTTCCGGTCGAGGGCGGCGGACCGGCCCGTGACCGGGTGTACGCCTGGCTGCGCGACGGGATCATCTCCGGCGAGCTGGAGGGCGGCCGGTTCCTCGACGAGCTGTGGGTCTCCGGGGTGGTGGGCGTGTCCAGGACGCCGGTGCGCGAGGCGTTCCACCGCCTGGAGGCCGAGCGGTTCATCAGCCTGCTGCCGCGCAAGGGCGCGCAGGTCCGCACGGTCACCGCGCGCGAGCTGGAAGAGGTCTACCAGAGCCGCCGGCTGATCGAGGGCCACGCGCTCGGCGAGGTCTGCGCCGCGCGGGCGGGCGCCCCGGCCGAGATGGCCGGGCTGATCGAGGCGATGGACCGCGCCGGCAAGGACCGTGACTGGTTCGCCGTCTCGGGCCTGGACCGCCAGTTCCACCGCGCGATCGTCAACGCCGCGGGCAATTCCGTGCTCACCGAGCTGTACGACACGCTCCGCTCGCGCCAGCAGCGGGTCGCCGTCCGCGCGCTGGAGGCCCGGCCGGAACGGCTGTCGATCATCGACGCCGAGCACCGGCAGCTGGTCGCGGCGATCGACGCGCACGAGCCGGCCGCCGCGCTGCGCCTGCTGAACGAGCACCTGCGCCCGGTGTCCGAGGTGGTCTCCGCGCTCGAGCGCGGTTGAGTCTCTTCGGAAGCACGTAGCGGGTCCCGCGGTGCGGGACGGCGGCGTCCGGCCGGGCCGGATGATAGGAATGGCCGGTGACCGAACCGAACCTGATCGACGCCGCCGCGGACGAGGCCGTCACGCTGACCAGCGAGCTCATCCGCATCGACACCACCAACACCGGCGACCCCGAAACCCTCGTGGGCGAGCGCGCCGCGGCCGAGTACGTCGCGGAGAAGCTGACCGACGCCGGCTACGAAATCACCTACGTCGAGTCCGGCGGCAAGGACCGGCACAACGTCGTGGTCCGGCTGCCCGGCACCGACCGCTCGCGCGGCGCGCTGCTGATCCACGGCCACCTCGACGTCGTCCCGGCCGACCCGTCGGAGTGGTCGGTGCACCCGTTCTCCGGCGCGGTGCAGGACGGTTACGTGTGGGGGCGCGGCGCGGTCGACATGAAGGACATGGTCGGCATGACGCTGGCGCTGGCCCGGCACTACAAGATCAACGGCATCGTGCCGCCGCGCGACCTGGTGTTCGCCTTCGTCGCCGACGAGGAGGCCGGCGGCAAGTTCGGCGCGCAGTGGCTGGTGGAGAACCGGCCCGAGCTGTTCGAGGGCGTCACCGAGGCGATCAGCGAGGTCGGCGGCTTCTCGATCACGCTCAAGGACAACGTCCGCGCGTACGTGATCGAGACGGCCGAGAAGGGCATCCGCTGGATGAAGCTGCGCGTGCGCGGCACCGCGGGCCACGGCTCGATGATCCACCGGGACAACGCCGTCACGAAGCTCGCCGAGGCGGTCGCGAAGCTCGGTCAGCACCAGTTCCCGTTGGTGCTGACCGATTCCGTGCGCGAGTTCCTGGCCGGCGTCACCGAGATCACCGGCTGGGACTTCCCCGAGGACGACCTCGAGGGCTCGGTCGCCAAGCTGGGCAACATCTCCCGGATGATCGGCGCGACCCTGCGCGACACCGCGAACCCGACCATGCTCACCGCCGGCTACAAGTCGAACGTCATCCCGTCGGTCGCCGAGGCCGCGGTGGACTGCCGGATCCTGCCCGGCCGCATCGACGCGTTCGACCGCGAGCTCGACGAGCTGCTCGGCCCGGACATCGAGAAGGAGTGGATGGAGCTGCCGCCGGTCGAGACCACCTTCGACGGCGCGCTGGTCGACGCGATGACGGCCGCCGTGCTCGCCGAGGACCCGGGTGCCCGCACCCTGCCGTACATGCTGTCGGGCGGCACGGACGCGAAGTCGTTCCAGCAGCTGGGCATCCGCAACTTCGGGTTCGCGCCGCTGAAGCTCCCGGCCGGCCTCGACTTCTCCGGGCTCTTCCACGGCGTCGACGAGCGGGTGCCCGTCGAGGCGCTGAAGTTCGGCACCCGCGTGCTGGACCGGTTCCTGCGCTCGTCCTGATGCCGGACTTCACGCTCGCCGACGGGACGCCGCTGCACGTCGTGCGCCGGGGCGACCCCGAGGCGGCCGTGACCGTGCTGCTGCTGCACGGGTACGCGCTCGACCAGCGCAGCTGGGACCGGGTCGGCCCGACGCTCGCGGCCGCGGTCGACGAGCCGCTCGCGGTGGTCAGCTACGACCACCGCGGGCACGGCGGCTCCGGGCGCGCCCACCGCGGCACGGCGACGATGGCCCGGCTCGGCGACGACCTGGCGGAGGTGCTCGAACGCGCCGTGCCGGAAGGGCGCGTGGTGCTGGTCGGCCACGACATGGGCGGGCTCGCGATCATGTCGCTGACCCAGCGGCACCCGGAGCTGTTCGCCCGCCGCGCGGCCGGGCTGGTGCTGCTCGCGACCTCGTCCGGGCGGCTGGCCACGGAGGCGTCGGCGGCCTGGCCGAACGCGCTGGGCAAGCTGGCGCAGGACCTGGAGCTGGTGCTCGGCGGCAAGCTGTACGGCCTGGTCCGCCAGCGCACCAGCCGGGCAGTGAGCGCGGGCCTGCGGTGGTGGCTGTTCGGCGACGACCCGAACCCGGACCTGGTCGAGCTGACCGTGAAGATGATCCGCGGCAACTGGCCGCACACCGTCGCGCAGTTCCGGCCGGCGCTCGACGCGTACGCGCGGGAGGCGGCGCTCTCACGCGTCGGCGGGCTGCCGGTGACGGCGATCGTGGGGGAGCGGGACCGGATCGTCGCGGCCGAGGACGTGGAGCAGCTGGTCGGCGGCCTGGCGAACGGGACGGCCGTGGTGCTGCCGGGGATCGGCCACGTGGTCCCGCTGGAGGCGGCGGCGCAGGTCGTGCCCCGCATCATCGCGCAGGTGCGCGCGGCCTACCGCGAGGACTCGTGAGTGTCCTGGACGGTTCTCACCGTCGTGAACACTCAGGAGGTTGATCAGGTGGACAGGCCGGGCAGGCGGTCGGCGGCGGTTCGCTTGCGGCGCAACCAGATCCGGCGGGTGCCGTCGGCGTAGAGGCGCACGTTGCGCAACTCCCAGCCGGCGAACTCGGCGTGGATGGACAGCTGGACCATCGCCGCTTTGCGGGACACCCCGGGGGGCAGCCGCAGGCGGCGATACTCCCAATCCCCTTCGACCACCGCCTCGTCGACCGTTGTCATGGCTGGATCACCTGGGTCCCTTCCCCGGCGGCCGAGCCCACGATCACCCGGCCGGTCCGCTGGTCGACGCCCACCGAATCCGGCTGGCGCACGGTCGGAAAGCGGTACTTCTCGGTCGGTTCGCCGCCGCGGACGTCGAACCCGACCACCTGGTTGGCGCCGGTGAGGGTGACCCACGCGAGGCTGCGCTGCTTGTCGTAGGCGATGCCGTACGCCCCACCCGGCACCGGGTAGCGCTGGCGCAGGATCAGCGGGCCGGTGGAGAACGCCAGCAGCGCGCCGGCGCGGGCGTCGGTGACCAGCACGCGGCCGTAGGAGTCGGCGACCGCGTTCGCCGCGCCGTCCCCGGCCCGCAGGCCCTCGCCCATCGTCCCGGCGTTCACGTCGACGCTGAACACGGCCGTGCGCAGCCGGTCCAGCACGACCACGTTCTGGCCGGTGTCGATCACGTCGTCGGCGCTGTAGAGCTGCCCGGTGATGGTCTTGGTGACGGCGCCGTTGGCCAGCACCTCCACGGCCTTGCGGTCGCGGACGGCGACGACCGTGTCCGCGCCGTCGGTGACGCCGGCCGCGGGCTGCCCGGCCACGGGCTCGGTGCGCACCTGCCCGCCGGGCAGGGAGATCCGGGCGAGCACGCCCTTGGTGGGGATGCTCGCGAGCGCCTGGCCGCCGGAGGTCGAAAGGCTTTCGGCGGGGCCGGGCAGCGGCACGGTGATCTTGGGCGCGCCCAGCGAGCCGAGGTCGTACACCTGCACCGACGGCGGCTGCGCGAGCGCGACGACGAGCGTGTGGCTCTGCTCGTCGGTGGCCAGCGCGGAGACCGCGGGGGTCGCCAGGACCTGTCCGGCGGGCTTGACGCTCACCGCGGGGGAGACGGCCGCCTTCGCCGCGACGGGGTTGTTCACCACCTGCAGCGAGTCGGTGTTGTCCTGGCCGGAGGACGAGCACGCCGACAGCGCCAGGGCACCGGCCAGCGGGATCGCGATCCGCGACGCGGCGGTGAGCCGACGCACCTTGAAGCCTCCTGCTTTCCTGCGGCGAGGTGTCCCCACCAGCATCCCCCACGATCGTCCTGCCGTCACGTCCGTGTCACTCAACAGACACCTGCGCTTCAATGCGGCCCCCGTTCCGGGTATCCGGCCTCGATGGCGCTGACGTCGTCGAGCGCGCTGCGGATGGCGGTCGGCAGGTTCAGCGCTTCCGCCGACAGCGAGCCGGTGAGCTGCCCGGTGTCGCGGGCGCCGACCACGGGCGCGACCACCCCGGGCCGGTCGCGCACCCAGGCCAGGGCGACCACCAGCGGCGAGGTGCCGAGCCCTTCGGCGGCGGTGGCGACGGCCTGCACGATCCGGGCCGCGCGGTCGGTGCGGTGGTGCTCCACATACCCGGCGAAGACGCTGGACGCGCCGCGCGAATCGGCGGGCGTGCCGGTGCGGTACTTGCCGGTGAGCACGCCCCGGCCGAGCGGCGCCCACGGCAGCAGCCCGATCCCGTGGTGTTCGGCGGCCGGCCCGGCCTCGCGCTCGATTCCGCGCTCCAGCAACGAATACTCGAACTGGGCGGCGACGATCGGCGCGACCGCGGCGGCCCGGGCGGCGGCCGTGGCGAGCTGCCAGCCCGCGTAGTTGGAGACGCCGACGTAACGGGCCTTGCCGCTGTTCACGGCGTACTCGAGGGCCGACAGCGTCTCGTCGATCGGCACGCACGCGTCCCACGCGTGCAGCTGCCAGAGGTCGACGTGGTCGGTGCCGAGCCGGCGCAGCGAGCCCTCCAGCGCGGACAGCAGCGCCCCGCGGGACGCGCCCCCGCCGAACGGGCCCTCCGTGCGGCGGGCGACGGCCTTGGTGGCGACCACGACGTCGTCGCGCGGCACCAGGTCGCCCAGCAGGCTGCCGAGCAGGCGCTCGGCCTCGCCCTCGGCGTAGATGTCGGCGGTGTCCACGAGCGTGCCGCCGGCGTCGACGAACGCGACGAGCTGGCTGGCCGCCTCGTCGGCGTCGGTGTCGCTGCCCCAGGTCATCGTGCCGAGGCCCATCCGCGAGACCCGCAGGCCCGAACGGCCCAACTGTCGCTTCTCCACGACGGCCGAGCCTAGTGGTCGGGCCCGCGGGGACTTGACCAAGGTGACGCCGTGTCGTGACAGCGGCCCCCGTTAGAGTCTCGAATCGTGCACATCGGACTCAGCCTGGGTTACGGGAGCGCGGGGGGCGTGACCGCGAATCCGGCCCTGGCGCAGCGGGCGGACGAGCTCGGCTACGCCGTGGTGTGGGCCGCCGAGGCCTACGGCGCCGACGCCGTCACCGTGCTCGGCTGGATCGCCGCGCGCACCGAGCGGATCGACGTCGGCAGCGCCGTGCTGCAGATCCCGGCCCGCACCCCGGCGATGACCGGCATGACGGCCGCGACGCTCGACACCCTGTCCGGCGGCCGCTTCCGGCTCGGGCTGGGCGTTTCCGGCCCGCAGGTGTCCGAAGGCTGGCACGGGGTCCGGTTCGCCGGCCCGCTCGGCCGGACCCGGGAGTACGTCGAGATCGTCCGCGCGGTCCAGTCGCGCCGCCGGGTGAAGTTCGACGGTCAGCACTTCCGGCTGCCGCTGCCGGACGGCCCCGGCACCGTGCTGGGCCTGTCGTTCCGGCCCGAGCGCAAGCAGGTCCCGGTCTACCTCGCCGCGCTCGGCCCGGCCAACCTGGCGCTGGCCGGTGAGATCGCCGATGGCTGGCTGCCGCTGTTCTTCTCGCCGGAGCACGCGGGCGAGCAGCTGGCGAGGATCCGTTCGGGCGCCGGGAAAGCGGGCCGGACGTTGGACGGCTTCGACGTCGCCCCGATCGTGCCGCTGGTGGTGGGCCCGGACTGGCGGTCCTGCGCCGACGCGGTGCGGGCGCACGCGGCGCGGTACCTCGGCGGCATGGGCAGCCGCGAGGAGAACTTCTACAACCGGCTCGCCGCGCGGATGGGCTTCGAGGCCGCGGCGGCCGAGGTGCAGGAGAAGTACCTGGCCCGGGACTACGAGGGCGCGCAGGCGGCGGTACCGCTGGAGTTCCTCGACGCGACGTCGCTGCTCGGCCCGGTGGACCGGATCGCCGGGCGGATGGCCGAGTTCGCGGGCGCGGGCGTGACGACACTTTCGGTGACCCCGTTCGGGGACACCGGCGGGCACGGGGCGGCGCTGATCGCGGCCGCCGAGGCATGCGAACGAGCGGGAGTGGCTTGATGGGGTGGTTCGAGGCGCTGGTGCTGGGCCTGGTGCAGGGGCTGACGGAGTTCCTGCCGATCTCGTCCAGCGCGCACCTGCGGATCGTCGCGGCGCTGGCCGGCTGGGACGACCCGGGGGCCGGGTTCACCGCGGTCACCCAGATCGGCACCGAGCTGGCCGTGATCCTGTACTTCGCGGCCAAGATCGGCCGCATCCTGCGGGCGTGGTTCTTCTCGATCTACCGGAAGGACTGGCGCCAGGACCCCGACGCCCGGCTCGGCTGGCTGATCATCGTCGGCTCGCTGCCGATCGTGGTGCTCGGCCTGCTGCTGCAGAACCAGATCGACACCGCGTTCCGCGACCTGCGGATCACCGCCACCACGCTGATCGTGTTCGGCATCATCCTGCTCATCGCCGACCGGGTGGCCAAGCAGCGGCGCACGCTCGACGACCTGACCGCGCCGCACGGCCTCGGCTTCGGCTTCGCCCAGGCGCTGGCGCTCATCCCCGGCGTCTCCCGCTCCGGCGGCACGACCAGCGCCGGGCTGCTGATGGGCTACACCCGCGCGGACGCGGCGGAGTACTCGTTCCTGCTCGCCCTGCCCGCGGTGCTCGGCTCGGGCCTGTACAAGCTCACCGACATCGGCAAGAACGGCGAAACCGCCCAGTGGGGCCCGACCATCCTGGCGACGCTGGTGGCGTTCGGCGTCGGGTACGTCGTGATCGCGTGGCTGATGTCCTACATCAAGACGCGCAGCTTCGTGCCGTTCGTGGTGTACCGGCTCGTGCTGGGCGTGGTGCTGTTCGGGCTGGTCTTCGCCGGCGTGCTCGACCCCGGCGCGGGCCCGGTCGGGAGCTGACCGGCGGAGATCACCGGTTAGGGTGGCGTCGTGAGCACGGTCATCTTGCTGCGGCACGGGAAGTCCACCGCCAACGGTTCCGGGGTGCTGGCCGGGCGCACGCCGAAGGTGGGCCTCGACGACACCGGCCGGGCCCAGGCGGACAAGCTGGTGGCGCGGCTGGCCGGGGTGCCGGTGGCGGAGCTGGTGGTCTCGCCGATGCTGCGCTGCAAGCAGACCGTCACCCCGCTCGCGGCCGACCGCGGGCTGACCAAGACCGTCGAAGCGCGGCTGTCCGAAGTGGACTACGGCGAGTGGACCGGGCGGGAGCTGAAGACCCTGGTCAAGGAGCCGCTGTGGCGCGTGGTGCAGGGGCACCCGTCGGCCGCGGTGTTCCCCGGCGGTGAGGGGCTGGCCGCGATGCAGGCCCGCGCCGTCGCCGCCATCCGCGCGCACGACGCCCGGATCACCGCCGAGCACGGCGACCACGCGGTGTGGGTCGCGTGCAGCCACGGCGACGTGATCAAGGCGATCCTCGCCGACGCGCTCGGCCAGCACCTCGACGCGTTCCAGCGGATCGTGGTGGACCCGGCGTCGGTGTCGGTGATCCGCTACACCGAGACCCGCCCGTTCGTGCTGCGCGTCAACGACAACGGCGGCAGCCTGGCCGGCATCGCCCCGCCGCCGCCGAAGGCCAAGGCCAAGCGCGGCCGCAAGGCCAAGGCGGCCGAAAGCGACGCTGTGGTCGGCGGCAGCACCGGGCACTGAGCGAAGGGATCCTTTCGTCGGCCGGTGAACCCGTAGGGTGGGCGGGACCGACGTGAAGAACCAGGAGCACAACCCGATGATGTCGCCGGAGAACCCGTTCGCCGCACCGAGCGAGCTGCCCTACGCCCTGCCGCCCTTCGACCGGATCGCGGTGGAGCACTATCGCCCCGCGTTCGAAGAAGGGCTGAGCCGGCACAGCGCCGAGATCGAGGAGATCGCGGGCAACGCCGAAGAAGCCACGTTCGAGAACACCGTCGTCGCGCTGGAGCGGGCCGGTGACCTGCTCGACCGCGTCGGCGGCACGTTCTTCAACATCGTGGGCTCCAACGCCACCGACGAGATCCAGGACATCCAGGCCGAGCTGGCCCCGCGGCTGGCCGCGCACGCCGACGCGATCCACCTGAACCCGCGGCTGTTCGCCCGGATCAGCGCGCTGTACGAGCGCCGCGAAAGCCTGGGCCTCGACGCGGAGTCGCTGCGGCTGCTGGAGCGCCGCCACACCGACTTCAGCCGCGCCGGCGCGGGCCTGCCCGAGGCGGACCAGGAGCAGCTGCGCAAGCTCAACGGCGAGCTGTCCACCCTGCAGACCCGCTTCCAGCAGAACCTGCTGCGCGACACGAACGACCTGGCCGTGGTGATCGAAGACGCCGCCGAGCTGGCCGGCCTGGACGCGGGTACGATCGCGACCGCCGCCGAGACCGCCGCGGACCGCGGCGAGGAGGGCAAGTACGTCCTCAGCCTGACGCTGCCGACCGCGCAGGCCGCCCTGGAGTCGCTGGAGAACCGCGCGGTGCGCGAGCGCGTCTTCACCGTTTCGGTGTCCCGTGGCAACCGCGGCAACGAGCAGGACAACAACGCGGTGGCCGCCGAGATCGTCCGCCTGCGCGCCGAGCGCGCGGCCCTGCTCGGCTACCCGGACCACGCCGCGTACGTGATTTCGGACGAGACGGCCAAGACCGCCGAAGCCGCCACCGGGCTGCTGGAGCGCCTGGCCCCGGTCGCCGTCGCGAACGCCCGCACCGAGGCGGCCGAGTTGCAGCGCCACCTCGAGGCCGACGTCCCCGGCGCCACCCTGAAGGCGTGGGACTGGGCGTTTTACGCCGAGAAGGTCCGCCGTGAGCGCTTCCAGGTCGACACCGCCGCGCTGCGGCCGTACTTCGAGCTGAACCGCGTGCTGCACGACGGTGTCTTCTTCGCCGCGAGCCGGCTGTACGGGCTGAGCTTCACCGAGCGCCACGACCTGCCGAAGTACCACCCCGAGGTGCGGATCTTCGAGGTCTTCGACGCCGACGGCAGCGGCCTCGGGCTGTTCCTGATGGACTACTACGCCCGCGAGTCCAAGCGCGGCGGCGCGTGGATGAACAACTTCGTGGACCAGTCCGGGCTGCTGGGCGCCCAGACGGTCGTGGTGAACGTGCTCAACGTCAACCGGCCGCCGGCGGGGGAGCCGACGCTGCTGACCTTCGACGAGGTCACCACCGCGTTCCACGAGTTCGGGCACGCGCTGCACTCGCTGCTGTCCGGAGTGGAGTTCCCGACGTTCTCCGGCACCAACGTGCCGCGTGACTTCGTGGAATATCCCTCGCAGGTCAACGAGATGTGGATGCTGTGGCCCGAGGTGCTCGCCAACTACGCGAAGCACCACGAGACGGGGGAGCCCCTCCCGGCCGAGCAGGTCGCGAAGCTGGAAGCCGCCGCGCAGTACGGCGAGGGCTTCAAGACCACCGAGTACCTGGCCGCGTCGCTGCTCGACCTGGCCTGGCACCGCCTCGGCGTGGACGACCGCGTGGACGACGTCCAGCGCTTCGAGGCGGACGCGCTGGAGAAGGCCGGCGTCGCCCTGGAGAGCGTGCCGCCGCGCTACCGGACCACGTACTTCAACCACGTCTTCGGCGGCGGCTACAGCGCCGGGTACTACTCCTACATCTGGAGCGAGGTGCTCGACGCCGACACCGTGCTGTGGTTCACCGAGAACGGCGGCCTCAAGCGCGAGAACGGCGACCACTTCCGCGGCACCCTCCTGGGCCGCGGCGGCAGCGTCGACCCGATGGCGGCGTTCAGCGCCTTCCGCGGCCGCGAGCCGGAGATCGAGCCGCTGCTCAAGCGCCGCGGCCTCGCCGGTGCCTGAGCCAGCTGTATAACGTCCTACACTGCCCGGGTCCTTTGTGGACCCGGGCAGTGCTGACGGGGCAGCTGGTCCAGTCCCAGCGGGGCCGGAGGTGGCAGGGGAGTGTCCTCATCGGACGAGCCGGTCCGGAACGCGCGCAGGAAGTGCGCCACGAGCCGGCGTGAGGTGGTCGCCGCGGTGGCCGGGTCGATCCTGGTGGTGGCGCCGCAGTTGGCCAGCAGCACCACTGTCAGGTCGCTGGGGTGGAAGTCCGCGCGCAGCTCGCCCGAAGCCTTGGCGCGCCGCACGACTTCGGCGAAGCCCTGCTCGGCCCGCCGGCGCTCGCGTTCGAAGTCGACGGCGTGCGGGAAGGCCGTGAGGAAGGCTTCGGTGAAGCCGCGGTCGGTGGCCTGCATCGTGCAGACCTTCTCGATCATCCGGCTGAAGCCGTACCACGGGTCGGGGTCCGCGAGCGCGTCGTCGACCACCGAGGCACACGCGGCCAGCTCGTCCGTGAACACCTCCGTGACCAGCGCTTCGCGGGTCGGGAACCGCCGGTACAGCGTGGCGACGCCGACGCCCGCGTGCCGGGCGATGGTGGTCATCGGCACGTCGATGCCGCGCCGCGCGAACAGCTCGCGGGCCGCTTCGAGCACCCGGGTGCGGTTCTCGCGCGCGTCGGCGCGCAGCATCTGAGAGGTCTGCGCGGGCGTTGCTCTCACCTCCGCCGAAGTGGACGGCAGCTTCCAGTTGACGCGTTAGCTTAGCAAGTAACTGGAAGGCACGTTCCACATAAGGAAGAGAAGTGAGCGAGACGATGCGCGCGGCCCGGTTCGACCGCTACGGGCCCGCCGAGGTGCTGTACGAGGCACGGGTCCCGAAGCCGGTGCCGGAACCGGGGCAGGTGCTGGTCCGGGTGCACGCGACGAGTGTGAACGGCGGTGACCTGCACATCAGGGCGGGCCGGGTGAAAGTGCTGACCGGCCGGAAGTTCCCGATGGCCACCGGGGTGGACTTCACCGGCGAGATCGCGTCCGCCGCGCCGGGGCTCGAGGTCGGCGACCGGGTGTGGGGCCTGCGGCGCGCCGGCGGGGTGGCGGCGGAGTACATCGCCGTCGACCCCGACCGGCTTTCCCTGGCGCCGAAGGGACTGGACCTGGTCGAGGCGGCGGCGTTGCCGGTGGGCACCACGGCGATCACGGCGTTGCGTGACAAGGCCCGGCTGAAGGCGGGGGAGCGGCTGCTCGTGCGCGGCGCGGCCGGGGGAGTCGGCGCCATCGCCGTGCAGCTCGGGCACGCGATGGGCGCGCACGTGACGGCGCTGACCGGGGCCGGCACCGTCGACCTGGTGCGGGAGCTGGGCGCGGACGAGGCACACGACTACCGCCGCGCGGACCCGGCGGCACTGGGCTCGTTCGACGTGGTGCTGAGCACGACCGGCACCGGCCTGCCGACGTACCGGCGGCTGCTCTCGCCTCGCGGCCGGATGGTGACGATCGCCTTCGACACCGACCACCCGCTGCCGTCGCTGTCCGACATCGCCGGCGCCCACCGCGCCCTGGAAGCCGGTGGGGTGCGGGTGCTGCCCGCGTAGAGGCCGCCGTCAGCCGGACGCGCGGGCGAGGTCCGGCTGCTCCGGGCCGTGCGGGATGTCGAAGGTGTCCTCGCCGGTGCGCAGCACGGCATTCGCCTATATCGGACGAGGCACCCGTAACGATCACAGTCTCACCGGCCAGCTCACACTTAGAGTGTATAACGACCTATACGGCGGGCCGGTACTGGAGAAAATCGGCTCGGCCAAACAGGCCACTCACCTTCAAAAGAACCGCCACGAAAGGGAAGTCTCGACCGCGGCATAGGTCTGTTCGGGATCAAGGCCCTCGGTGTCCAGGACCGTGCACGCGGGCCGGAGCGCGAGGTAGCCGGCGACGTGGTCGTGGATCCGGTCCAGCAGCCGGAGCCCGCCGTGCTCGGCGAGGATGTCGTCGATCTGGCGGTGCGGGCTGGAGTCCACAACGGACGCTCGGGCCGAGTAGCGGTCGAAGGCGTGCTGTTTCGGTGCGGTGAGGACGATTTCGCGGTACTCGGCACCGGCGGCGAGCGCGGCGGCTTCGAAGCCTTCGACCTCGTCCAGCGCGGTGGCCAGCTGGGGCAGGACGACGTCGTGGCCGGCCCGCAGGTGCGTTTCCGCCATGGCCACGGCGAGGCGGCGGCCGACGGGCAGGGTGGCCCAGAAGTCGTCGCGCCAGCCGCCGATCAGGGGGAGCAGCTGGTCGGTGTCGAGGTCGAGGACGCCGGGGTGGCGGTCGGCGTAAAGCCGGGCCACGGTGGACTTCCCGATGCCGGACGGGCCGTTGAGGTGGATCAGTCGGGGCATCCGCCGACCCTAGCGACGTCGAAGGCCGCCCGGACGGTGCCGGGCGGCCTTCGACGGGTCGGATCAGGCTCAGATGAGGCCGAGCTTCTTCACCGCGTCACGCTCTTCGGCGAGCTCCGCGACGGAGGCGTCGATGCGGGGGCGGGAGAACTCGTCGATCTCCAGGCCCTGGACGATCTCGTACCTGCCGTCCTTGGCGGTGACCGGGAACGACGAGATGAGGCCTTCCGGAACGCCGTAGGAGCCGTCGGAGACGACGCCCGCGGAGGTCCAGTCGCCCTCGGGGGTGCCGGTGACCCAGGTGTGGACGTGGTCGATGGCGGCGGACGCGGCCGAGGCGGCCGAGGACAGGCCGCGGGCCTCGATGATCGCCGCGCCGCGCTTGGCGACGGTGGGGATGAAGGTGTCGGCGAGCCAGGCCTGGTCGTTGACGGCCTCGACGGCGCTCTTGCCGGCGACCTCGGCGTGCGCGATGGACGGGTACTGGGTGGCGGAGTGGTTGCCCCAGATGGCGACCTTCTTGAGGTCGGTGACGGGCACGCCGAGGCGCTTCGACAGCTGCGCGAGGGCGCGGTTGTGGTCGAGGCGGGTCATCGCGGTGAAGCGCTCGGCCGGCACGTCGGGCGCGTGGGACTGGGCGATGAGGGCGTTGGTGTTGGCCGGGTTGCCCACGACGAGGACGCGGATGTCGTCGGCCGCGCCGGCGTTGATGGCTTCGCCCTGTGGCTTGAAGATGCCGCCGTTGGCCTCGAGCAGGTCGCCGCGCTCCATGCCCTTGCTGCGGGGCCGGGCGCCGACGAGCAGCGCGATGTTGGCGCCGGAGAAGGCCTGCTTGGGGTCGTCGAAGATGTCGATGCCGGCGATCAGCGGGAACGCGCCGTCGTCGAGTTCCATCGCGGTGCCCTCAGCCGCCTTGACCGCCTGCGGGATCTCGAGGAGCCGCAGCTTCACCGGGGTGTCCGGGCCGAGGAGCTGACCGGACGCGATGCGGAACAGCAGCGCGTAGCCGATCTGGCCGGCCGCACCGGTGACGGTGACGTTGACAGGGGCTTGGGTCATAGCGGGTTCTCCAGCTTGAGACGGCTTTGGCTAGTGAAAGTGATGCTAGCCCTCCCGGCGTTCGCCGTTCGGGTGCGTCCAGTCACTCTTCGCCCGCGCGGTTCAGGCCGTTGCGTTCAGCTGCGGTCGGCCGCGGCTGGTTCGGTGGCTTCGACGGTGAAGACGCGGCCGAGGGCGATCAGGCCCTCGTCGAGATGGCTGAGGCTGGAGAGCACGGCGCGGGTTTCGGCGTCGTCGATGCGGTCGGCGACCGGGGTGCCGTCGTCGCGGACGAGTTTCTTCGGCGGGGTCGTGTTGGGGTGGCGGACGGCGTCGCCGATGATGTCGACGTTGGCGAGGATGCGGCCGGTGAACCGGTCGAGGCGTTCGGCGACCGGGCCGTCGAGCTGGCCGGGCTGGGCGCGGGCGGCCACGTGGCGGGCGCGGAAGGCGATGCCTTCGAGGGTGGTGAGCACGTGCCACCCGTAGTCTCGGCGGGCGCTGCGGAGGTTGATCGGGTGGGTGAGGGGCTCGATGGTCTTGCGGACCTGTTCTACGGCGCGGTCGAGGTCGCGGGACATCTCGATGATGTTGACGTTGTCGCGGCCCGACAGCAGGCGTTCGGCGGATTCGAGGAACTCGTGCAGTTCGTCGAGGACGAGCGCGATGTCGTCGAGCATCACCGAGCGGGTGCGGACGGGGACGATGACGAGGGCGGCGAGCAGTCCGGACGCGGCGCCGGCGGCGGTTTCGGCGACGCGGATCCAGAGCACCTGGATGGTGAACGTGCCGAGCAGGCTGTAGAGCAGCGCGAGCATGCTGGTGACGAAGAACGCCATGAGGAACTGTGAGACGCGGGACATGTAGACCATGCCGAAGACGCAGACCATGAGCAGCGCGAGGATGGCGACGGTGTCGCCGCTGACGAGCAGGGCGAGCACGACCCCGCCGACGATGCCGATCAGGGTGCCGGCGGTGCGGCGGACGCCTTTGACGAAGCGGGCGCCGGCGCTGGAGGTGCCGATGAACACCACGAAGACGGTGAGCACGGCCCAGTACCAGCGCTGGTGGGAGATGAGCTGGCCGGCGAGGACGGCGAGCCCGCCGCCGACGACGGCCTGGATGGCGCTGCGGGTCTGGTTGTCGTAGGCGAAGACCTTCGTGGGCTCGGGTTCGTCGGTTTCGGTGTCGTCGAGGGAGAAGTCGACGCCGCCGTCCTTCGCGGCGACGCGCTGGGCGCGGTCGTCGGCGACGGCGAGCTCGGCGATGGCGCGGCGGACCCCGTCGCCGGGTTTGGCGTTGCGGTCGATGCGGCTGCCTTCGACGAGCATGCGGCTGTATTCGCCGGTCTCGCTGATCAGGGGGAGTTCGCGCGGGTCGCGTTCCATCAGGGAGCGGAACTTGGCGAGGCGGCCGAGGAGGTCTTCGGCGACGCCGGTGTGGAGGCTTTCGGAGCAGGTGCGCTGCACGGTGATGGTGAGCCATTGGACGGCGAGTTCGACCTCGATGGCGCGGCGGCGGAGCTGGTCGGCCTTGCGCTCGTCGACGACGTCGGGGGCGTTGTCCTCGATCAGGAGGACGGATTCGTGGAGGCGGGCCAGCGCGGTGCGGATCTGGCGGTCGGCGCGGTCGCCGCCGGCGTTGGCGATGGAGGACTCGGTGGCGCGGACGGCGGCGGCGACGCGGGCGCGGAAGGCGCGGCGGATGCGGATGAACTCGCTCTCGGCGTTGCGGCGCAGCAGGACGAAGCGGACCAGCGCGTTCGCGGCGAGGCCGATGAGCATGGCGATGATCAGCTGCGGGACCTGCTTGAGGTGGGCCTGCAGGAACATGGGGAAGAAGAACAGGAAGAACATCATCGAGCCGAGTGCGGTGCCGCGGGGGCCGAAGCGCTGGACGTAGACGGCGATGAAGATCAGCAGGACGAAGATGATGCTGTCGAGTGGCGGGTAGGCGGCGCCGAGGCTGGCGAGGGTGATGGAGGAGGCGCCGACGAGGGCGGCGAGGCCGAGGGTGACGGCCTGGCCGCCGGTGGTGGGGTCGTTGACGGAGAAGGCGCTCATCATGGCGGCGATGGCGGCGACGAGGCTGATGGTGAGCGGGTAGCCCAGTGGCTGCAGCGCGAGGATCGCGATGACGATGCCGAGCACGGCGGAGCCCGCGAGGCGCAGCCGGATGAAGCCGGGGTCGGCGGCCGCGAGCCGGTCGAGGGCGGCGTTGCGGAGGTCGGCGATCATCGGGCGAGCAGCTCCCACTGGGCGAGGGTGACGCGACGGCGGGTGGAGCCGGTGACGCGGAGGCGGTAGTGGGCGAAGGCCGCGGGCGTGGCGAGGGTGAACGGCCGGGTCTGGCGGCGCCAGCGGAACAGCTCGCCGGAGCGTTCGTCGAGCACGGTCCAGCGTCGTCCGTCGGCGGAGCCTTCGAGGGTCCAGCCGGTCGGGTCGCCGGTGCGGGCGCCGGAGGTGAGCGTGTACATGGTGACTTCGCGGGGCGGTCCGTCGACGAGGAATTCGACGGCCGGGGTGCGGGTGGTGAAGGTGGCCTCGGTGCGGCTGGTGTCGTCGATGAGCGCGTACGCGGGGCCGTCGGGGCTGTGGACGGTGCCGCGCAGGTCGGTCAACGGCGCGGGCGGGACCGCCGTGACGGGTTCGGCGCCCCAGGTGCCGGGCTCGGCGCGGACGTCGAACTCGAGCACGGCGCCGCCGGTGAGCACGGCGTGCGAGACCGTCGGCGCCGGGTGCGGGGTGCCGTCGATGGTGAGGCCGTGGACGTACGGGGTGTCCGTCGTGGCGCCGGGTGCTCGGATGACCAGGTCCTTCCCGTTTTCCAGGTGCAGGGTCGCAGTCTGGAACAGGGGTGCGCAGAGGGTGTAGCGCGGGGTGCCGACGGCCAGCGGGTAGAGGCCGAGTGCGCTGAAGACATACCAGGCGGACATTTCGCCGTTGTCCTCGTCCCCCGGGTAGCCCTGGCCGAGTTCGCTGCCGAGGTAGAGCCGGCGCAGGACTTCGCGGACGGTGCGCTGCAGTTTCGCTGGGGCGCCGGCGAAGGCGTAGATGAACGGGATGTGGTGCGAGGGCTGGTTGGAGTGGCCGTACTGGCCCATGCGGACGTCGCGGGCCTCGGTCATCTCGTGGATGAGGCCGCCGTAGGAGCCGGGTTTGCGGCCGGTTTCGGGGGTGCGGAAGAACTCGTCGAGCTTGGCTTCGAGCCCGGCCGGCCCGCCGTGGAGGGCGGCGAGGCCGGGGCCGTCGTGGGGTACGGAGAAAGCGGTGTTCCAGGCGTTGGTCTCGACGAAGTCGCCGCCCCAGGTCTGCGGGTCGTAGCCCTCGGGCGGGAAGTGGCGGCCGCCGTCGAGGGTGCGGCCCTGGAAGAAGCCGATGCGCGGGTCGAAGTGGTGTACGTAGTGCTGGGCGCGTTGGCGCAGGTAGGCGGCGTTGTCGGCGAAGCGGCGGGCGCGGGGGCCTTCGCTTTCGCGGGCGAGGGCGTCGGAGAGGTTGGCGAGGCCGAAGTCGTTGAGGCAGCCTTCGAGGGCCCAGGACAGTCCTTCGCGCACCGAGGTCGGGGTGTAGCCGAGGAACGATGAGCGGTCGAGGCCCTTGCGGCCGGCGCCGGCGCGGGGCGGGGCGACGGTGGCGTTCTTCAGCGCCGCGTCGTAGGCGGATTCGACGTCGAAGCTGCGGACGCCTTTGAGGTAGGCGTCGGCGAAGGCGACGTCGGAGCTGGTGCCGGTCATCAGGTCGGCGTAGCCGGGGGAGGACCAGCGGGCGATCCAGCCGCCTTCGCGGTATTGCTGGACGAAGCCGTCGATCATGCGGCCGCAGCGTTCGGGGGCGAGCAGCGCGTACGCGGGCCAGGTGGTGCGGTAGGTGTCCCAGAAGCCGTTGTTGACGTACAGCTCGCCGTCGACGATCCGGGCGCCGGTGCGGCGGCGGGTGCTGGGGCGGAGGCTGCGCCGCACGGGGCTGGCGTGGCGGATGCCGTCGGGGGTGTTCTCGTGGGCGGTGTTCGGGTAGAGGAACAGCCGGTAGAGGCTGGAGTAGAAGGTGGTCCGCTGGTCGTCGGTGGCGCCGTCCAGCTCGATGCGGCCGAGCAGTTCCTGCCAGCGTTCGCGGGCGCGGTCGCGGACCTGCTCGAAGGTGGTGCCGGCCGGGATTTCCAGCTCCAGGTTGCGTTTCGCCTGCGCGAGGCTGATCAGTGAGGTCGCGATCCGGAGGGTGACCTCGGGTGCGTCGAAGCTCAGGCGGCCGGTGACGGTCCGCCAGGGCGGGCGGCGGACGTGGCCGCCGCCGGTTGCCGGGGCGTCGGCCTGGGCGTAGACGAACATCCGCCGAGCCCCGGCAGACAGCCGGCTGCGCACCCAGGTGTGGCCGGTGACGACGCCGCTGCCGGGATGGACGCGCAGGCCGCCGCGGTTGCGGGCGTTGTCGAACAGCACCCAGCCGCGGCCTTCGGGGAAGGTGAACCGGAAGATCGCCGCGTGCTCGGCCGGCGCGAGGTCGGCCGTGACGCCGCCGGCGAAGCGGACGCCGTAGTGGTGCGGCCGGTCGGTCTCGTCGTCGTGGGAGAAGGCGAGCGCGCGCCGGGCGGGGTTCGGCTCGACCGGGCCGGTGCCGGGCATCAGCTGGAACGTGTGCCGGTCGCCCATCCAGGGGCTCGGCTGGTGGCTGAGCGCGAACGCCTGCAGCCGCGGGGAGTTCTGCGCGTCGTTGTGCCGGTGGTAGGAGTAGATCCAGTTCAGCGCGCGGGCGTCGGTGACCGGGGTCCAGAAGTTGAACCCGTGCGGCACGGCGGTGGCGGGGAAGGTGTTGCCGCGGGAGAACGCGGTGCCGGAGTGGGTGCCGCGGGTGGTGCGGACGTGGTCGACCGGGTCCTGGGCGGGCGTGTGGTGCTCGGCGACGCGGACGTCGTCGAGCCAGCCTTCGACGGCCTCGCCCCCGGGCGGCTCGGTGACCAGCACGATCCGCCGGATCCGGCGCCCGGCGAACGCCCCGAGCGGGTGGCGGACCAGGTTCCACTGGTCGACCAGCAGGGTCTTGCCCCGGCCCTGCCCGGCCGCGGAGATCCCGGCGGTGGTGCCGTCGTCGAACTCGACGTCCAGCGCGACGAAGGTGGCGTGGTAGGACGGCACGGGCCGCTCACCGACCGGGAAGACCACGTAGGACAGTGCACTGTGGGCGGTGACCGGCAGGTCCACCTCGAACAGCACGGCGCGGCCGGGCCGGCCGTACCGCAGCGCGCGCAGCCCGGTGAACCCGACGCCGGTCTTCGCGGTCGGCGACCGGTCTGGCCCGCGGCCCACTCGCAGGCCGGTGCTGACCGGCTGTGGTTCACCGGTTTCGAAGGAGGAGAAGAACCCGGCGCTCGTCACGCGCTCACGGTAATCGCTCGGGCGGCCGGGCACCCGGTGATCGTCTCGCGCGTGGCGCGGGCCCCGATCGTCAGCGCAGGTGGCCGGCCTTGGTCATTCCGGGTCGGCTCCCGGGTTGATCACGGCGGTCAGGCCGCCGTCGCCGCGGATGTCCGCGCCGGTGGCGACAGGTCGCTCGCGAGGTAGAGGACCGCGTTGGCGATGTCGGCGGCCGCGGCCACCGTCCGCGCCGGGGATCGCGACGAGCTGCGCATCGACCCGGACACGACGGTGGCCCCCTCCCGGGATCGGGAAGGGGCCACCGTTGGTTCAGCCGGTTACGGCTTCGCGCACTGACCCGCGGACGGGCCGCGGACCGTGTTCGCGAGGGTGTTGTCGGTCGGCGCCGGGGTGTTGCCGGTGCAGGCCAGGGGGCCGCCGACGGTGCTGCTCGCCAGCACCGTCGAGTGGTTGCCCACCAGGGTCGCCGGGCCGCCGATGGTGGTCAGCTCGATCGACACCGAACCCGTGGTGCCCGTGATGGCCACCGGGCCCGACACCTTCGTGCGGTTCAGCACCACCTGCGCCGCGCCGGTCGACGACAACGGGCCCGAGATCGAGCCGCCGCGGACCACCAGCGAAGCGCCGCCCGACACCGTGACCGGGCCGGACACCGTCGCGCCGTTGAGGCACACCGTGCCGCTCGACACCGTCAGCGGGCCGTTCTGCACCCCCGTCAGCGTCTTCGTGCACGACGCGTCGGGGCGGCCCAGCAGCTCGAACTCCGCCAGCGACGCCGTCCCGCCGGTGGTCGCGGTGACCTCCAGCCGGTAGTAGGCGTAGTGCGCCGGGTTCTTCACCGCGAACGCGCGGGTCTGCTGCCGCCACGAGAAGGCCTGGTCGGTCTGCTGGTCGGCGACCGCCCACGTCTTCCCGTCGTAGGAGCCCTTCAGCACCCAGCTCTTCGGATCGCCCGCGCCCTTCGGCGAGGTCAGCGTGTAGTGCGTGACCGCCTCGTCCGTCGAGTTCAGCTGGTACTGCACCGCTCCGGTCACCTTCGCCTCGGTGGCCGAGGTGTTGTCCACCAGGGCCTTGGCGTCGGAACCGTCCGAAGTGGACAGCGTGCCCCTGCCCGGACCGATCTCGTCGTGCAGCGGCGTCGGGGGAGTGTCGCCCGTGGTGATCGACTTCGGCGCGTCGTTCGGGCCGGTGCCCCACTTCGACGGGTTCGGGCCCATGTCGAAGTCCAGCGTGCCGCCGTGGGCCAGCAGGTCCTGCGGCAGCGACGTCGAGGTGTAGGCCTTGCCGTTGACCTTCAGGCCCTGCACGTAGACGTTCTTCGCCTTGTTCTTCGGCGCGTTGATCACCAGGTCGCCACCGGGCAGGTGCACGGTCGCCTTGGTGAACAGCGGCGACCCGATCGCGTAGTTCGGGCTGCCCATCTGCAACGGGTAGAAGCCCAGTGCGCCGAACACGTACCACGCGGACATCTCGCCGTTGTCCTCGTCGCCCGCGTAGCCCTGGCCCAGCTCGCTGCCGGTGTAGAGCCGCGAGAGCGCCTCACGCACCTTCGCCTGCGTCTTCGACGGCTGACCCGCGTAGTCGTACATGTAGAGCAGGTGGTGCGAGGGCTGGTTGGAGTGGCCGTACTGGCCCATCCGCACGTCCCGCGCCTCGCGCATCTCGTGGATCGCGCCACCGTAGGAGCCGGGGAAGTTCGCGGTCTCCTGGTCGGCGAAGAACTGGTCCAGCTTGTTCGCCAGCTTGTCCTTGCCGCCGTAGAGGTCCGCCAGGCCCTGACCGTCCTGCGGCACCGTGAAGGCCATGTTCCAGCCGTCGGTCTCGGTGTAGTCCCCGCCCCACACGCGCGGGTCGTAGTCGGCCTTGGACTTGGTGAACTGGCCGTTCGCGTCCTTGCCCTGGAAGAACCCGACGCTCGGGTCGAACAGGTTCACGTACTGCTGCGCGCGGCTGGTGAAGTACTGGTAGTTCTCCTGGTACTCCGCCTTCTTCGGGTCGGTCGCCGGCGCCTGGTCGTACAGCTTCTTCGACAGGTTCGCGATGCCGAAGTCGTTGACGTAGCCCTCCATCGCCCACGAGAAGCCCTCACCGGTCGAGTTCGGCGTGTAGCCGAGGAAGATCGACTGGTCCAGCCCCTTGCGCCCGACCGCCGAGTTCGGCGGCGTCACGGTGGCGTTCTTGACCGCCGCCTCGTAGGCCGACTTGACGTCGAAGTTCGTCACGCCCTTGAGGTAGGCGTCGGCGAACGCGACGTCGGAGCTCGTGCCCGTCATCAGGTCCGCGTAACCGGGGGAGGACCAGCGGGCGATCCACCCGGCGTCGCGGTACTGCTGCACGAAGCCGTCGACCATCTTCCCGGCCATGTCCGGCGTGAGCAGCGAGTACGCCGGCCAGGTGGTGCGGTAGGTGTCCCAGAACCCGTTGTTCACATAGGTCTGGCCGTCGACGACCTTCGAGCCTGTCTGCGTCGCGGTGTCCGCGCCCGCCTTCGGCGACACGGGACTGGCGTACTTGTACACCGGCTTGTCGGCGGTGCCGGTGTTCTCGAAGCCCTCGTTCGGGTAGAGGAACAGGCGGTAGAGGTTCGAGTACAGCGTTTCCAGCTGGTCCTTCGACGCGCCCTGCACCTCGATCACGCCGAGCTGCTTGTCCCACGCCTGCTGCGCGGCGTCACGCGCCTGGTCGAACGAAACGTTCGGCCCGGCCTCCATCGCCAGGTTCTTCTTCGCCTGGTCCACGCTCAGCAGCGAGGTCGCGATCCGCATCGTCACGGTCTTGTCCGCGCCCGCGTCGAACCGCATATACCCGGTGACGTTGTCCCGGCCCTGCCCGGTCAGCTTCGCACCGGCCGTCACCGGCTTGTCGAAGGTGGCGTAGACGAACATCCGCCCCGCGCCCGCCGAAAGGCCGCTCTTCGCGTCCGTGTACCCGCTCAGGGTGCCCGTGGCCGGGTCGAGGGTGAGCCCGCCGGAGTTGTTGACGTTGTCGAAGATCAGGCTGGAGTCGTTGCCCGGGAAGGAGAACCGCATGACCGCCGCGTGATCGGTCGGCGCGATCTCGGTCTTGATCCCGTTCTGGAACGTGACCCCGTAGTAGTGCGCCCGCGCGACCTCGTCGTCGTGCTTGAACGCCAGCGCCCGCGCGTTGCGGTCCGCGTCCGGCACCCCGGCCGCCGCCGACGGCATCACCTGGAAGCTCTGCCGGTCACCCATCCACGGGCTCGGCTCGTGGCTCACGCTGAACGCCTGCAACGCGGGCAGGTTGTCGGTGTTGTTCTGCGAGTGGTAGTTGTACAGCCAGCTCGCCGACCCGGCGTCGGTCACCGGCGTCCAGAAGTTGAAGCCGTGCGGCACCGCGGTCGCCGGGAAGTTGTTGCCCCGCGAGAAGGTGCTGTTCGCGAGCGTCCCGCGCGTGGTGAGCACGTTGTCGCTCGGGCGGGTGCTGGCCGGCGGCGTCGGCGTGGCCGAGACCTTCACGTCGTCCAGCCAGCCTTGGAACGTGCCCGGGCCGTTCGGGTTGTCGTAGCCCACCAGGATCCGGGCGATCGTCTTGCCCTGCGCGGCCGTGCCGATCGCCGAGCGCACCAGGTTCCACTGGTTGGCGTAGAGCACCTTGCTCGCGCCCTGCCCCTGCGGCGAAAGCGGGAACCCGTACTGGTCCGTCGCGCCCAGCGAGCTGAGGTACGTGCCGTCGGTGAAGGCCAGGTCGATCGCGACGTTCGTGCTCGGGTACTTCAGGTCGCCGGTGACGAACTGCGGCTGCACCTTGTACGAGAGCTCGGTGGAGGCCACCACCGGGATGTTCACGTCGAAGATCTTGTTGTACGACCAGCCGTGCCCGGCGACGGTCTGGCTGCCGGAGTAGCGGAACGCCTTCTTGCCGGTGAAGCCCACCCGGTTCTTGTTCGTGTACCCGCTGGTGGGGCCGGAATCGACGAAGCTGCGCATGTTCGGCAGCGGCGGCGGGGCCGGATCGTCGTTGGCCAGCAACAGCTCCGAGAGCTGCAGCGCGGTGTCCCCGTGGTTGCGGGTGACGTTCAGCCGGTAGTACTTGAACGGCGCGCTCGGGGCCGCCAGCTTGTAGTCCTTCTGCTGGAGGCGGTTCTCGAACGTCTGCCCGGACTGCTTGTCCAGGTCCGTCCACGACTTCGCGTCGCTCGAGCCCTGCAGCGTCCAGTCCTGCGGGTCGCGGCCGGCGAAGTCGTTGGCCGAGCTGATCGCGTAGTGCGTGATCAGCGTCGGCTCCGACAGGGTCACCTGCGCCCACGCGGCGGGGTCCCACGAAAGCCACTTGGTGTCGGTGGTGCCGTCGACCAGGTTGGCCGCGACCTCACCGCCGTCGGTGTTCTCGCTGCTCGCGGTCACGTCGGTCACCTTGCCGCGGATGTCACCCGGGATCGCGGTGCCGTTCGCCCCGTTGACGCCGGACGCCCGCGGCTTGCCCGCCGCGTCGGTGTCAACGGTGTCCTGCCACGTCGGCTGCGGGTCGCTCGGCTCGAACGACGAGGAGAAGTCCGGTGGGGCGGCCGCCTCGGCGGTGGCCGCGGTGACCGGCAGGGCGGCCAGTCCGGCCGCCGCCACCACCGCGACCAGCACGGCGTGGACGGGTCTGGCGCTTCGGGGCATCGTTGCTCCCAGCTTGTCGGGACGGTCTTCACGCGCCCGCGCACACCGGACACCCGGCGGCGGCGCGCGGCAAGCGAAACCCGCGTGTGACATCGATGTCAAGTCCGGGACGGCAACCTGGCCGGAAACAGACAACGCCGGACGTAACCGGGCTGGTGCGCCCGGCCGCTACCCGCCGATCTTCGTCGTCCGGCGAGCGGGGCCGTTCGCGCTCCGGGGAACGACCGGGACCACGCCGATGGCGCTCAGGACGGCCACGAAGCCGTTCTCGATCTGGGTGCCGGTGCTCGGCCAGTAACCGGGCGTCTCGCACACGTACTGGTCGCAGACCTCCGGCGGCGGACCGGCGCAGCCGGTGGCGACCAGGGCGACAACGGCGGCGAGGGCGGCCAGGCGGAACCGGGACACGGCAAGGCCTTTCACTGGGCTGGTCCTCATCACGCGGCCTGCGCGGAACGCCGGGTGCCGGAGGCGACCAGCACCATCACCCCGATCGCCAGCAGGATCGCGACCACGGCCTGGTAGTAGCCGGTCGTCACGCTGACCACCGCGCTCACGGCGCCCACCGTCTCCATGCACAGGGCGAGCCCGCGCGCCCACGAACGCCGGGTCAGCAACCCCGCGGCGAGCGCGACGAGGATCGCGATCAGGGGGTTGACCACGATCACCAGCCACACCGAACCGTCGACGTCCTGGCCGTGGCCGAGGCGGTCGCTGATCGTCAGCACCTGCACGACCCAGATCCCGAGCGACGCCACGGCCTGCGCGAACATGATCACCTGCGCGATCCTGAGCTGCCTTCCGGCCACTGATCCGCTCCTTCCCGGGGACGACTTGCGGGCAGGCTAGCCGCGGCCGCCGGGACCCCTCCCCGGCCGGGAAGCGGCTCAGCCGCCGAACCCGCGGTAGACGCCGTCCGCGCCGGCCGCGGAAGTGAACTCCGCCCAGTCCATATTGGCCAGCGAGATGTTGTTCTCCACCGACCACAGCTGCGCCGGGATCACCCGCAGCTGCCCGTTCTCCCGGGGGCTCACTCGCACGACCAGCAGCGGCAGCTCCGGCGACGCGAGCGCGGCCCGGTCGGCGAGCACGAGCAGCGCCCACTCCGGGGCCAGCGCGACCAGCTGCCCGGCGCTCGCGTCCCGGTACGCCGGGTCCTCGACCACGTGCAGGTTCGCCAGGAAACCCTCCTCGCTCGGGGTCCGGACGGCTTCGAGGACGGCGTCCCACGCGTCCTGGTCGGTGAAGTCCGTGCGGATCAGCAGGCTGGTGTGAATGTCAGGTAGGCGCTCCATATGCCCTATCGAACTCCCGGCGCCCGCCGCCTGTCCCCGGTATAAGGGAACAATGCCCGAAGATCCGAGCGACCCCGATGTCGAAGCCCGCCGGCGAGCCGAGACGGCGCTGGCCGCCGGGGATCCCAGCGGGTGGTTCGAACCGTTGTACGCCGCGGCGGAGGCCGGGGACGCCGTGCTGCCGTGG
This sequence comes from Amycolatopsis saalfeldensis, assembly GCF_900110575.1. GTDB lineage: Bacteria > Actinomycetota > Actinomycetes > Mycobacteriales > Pseudonocardiaceae > Amycolatopsis > Amycolatopsis saalfeldensis. The sequence goes on along the minus strand of NZ_FOEF01000002.1, from coordinate 484,106 downwards.
TTCCGCGGGGAGCCGTGCCTCGAACTGGCGGCGTGGGCGCGGGACAACCCCGGCGACGGCAAGCGCGCGCTCGTGGTCGGCTGCGGCATGGGCGACGACGCCGAGCTGCTCGCCGAAAGCGGCTACGACACCGCGGCGTTCGACGTCTCGCCCAGCGCGATCAAGGCCGTGCTCAACCGCTTCCCGGACACCCGCGTCGCCTACCGCACCGCGGACCTGCTCGACCCGCCCCCGGAATGGCGCCACGCGTTCGACCTCGTCGTCGAAATCCTCACTGTGCAGTCGTTGCCGAAGAACGTGCGCGGCACTGCCATCGGGTCGGTCTCGGGTTTCGTCGCCCCCGGCGGCCTCGCTCTCGTCAGCGCGGTCGCCGAGGAGAGCATCGACCTGACCACCTGGGCCGGCCCGCCCTGGCCGCTCAACGGCGCCGAAGTCGAGTCCTTCGCCCGTGACGGTGTCGCCGCCCGATCCCTCGACCGCATCCGCGACGGCCGCCGCTGGTGGGCCGAGTTCACCCGGGAGGCCTGACATGACGGGAAATCCGGTCGACCGCTGGCTCAGCGGGACCAAGCTGGCCTCCGGGGGTGCCGATCGGCTGACCAAGATGCAGCTGGCCACCCAGCTGGGTCACGACGTGCCGCCGGAGGTGCTCAGCCAATGGGGACACGAGATCGTGATCGCCCGCCGCGTCGTGGACCAGTCGGAACCGGCGTTCATCGCCGAGGCCCGCCGCCAGGGCTGGTCCTGGGAGCGGATCGCGGACCGGCTCGGCCTGCCCGCCGCCGAAGCCGCCGAACAACGCCAGACCGTGCTCGAAGCCGAGCTGACCCGCACCCATCCGCGGAACCTGCCCGGCGCCTGGCGCCCCTGAACGACCTCAGCAAGACTCCAGGAACCGCTTCAGCACCCGCGTGCCGAAGCGCAGCCCCTCCACCGGCACGCGCTCGTCCACGCCGTGCGCCATCGCGCGGTACGGGAAGCCCGGCGGCAGCCACAGGGGAGCGAAGCCGTAACAGGCCATGCCCAGCTTCGTGAACGCCTTCGCGTCCGTTCCGCCGCCCATGCAGTACGGCACCACCACCGCGTCCGGGTCCTCCGCGCGCAGCGCGGCCGCCATCGCGTCGAACCACGGGGAGTCCACCGGCGCCTGCACCGGTGGCTGGTGCGCGACGAACTCGCGCGTCACCCCGGGGCCGAGCAGCCCGTCCAGCTCCGCGAACAGCTCGTCCTCCGCGCCCGGCAGCACCCGCACGTCCACCTGCGCGGTCGCCGTCGACGGGATCACGTTCACCTTGTAGCCGGCGGACAGCATCGTCGGCGTGGTGCTGTTGCGGACCGTCGGCACCACCAGCGAACCCGCCGGGCCGAGCCGCGCGACCGTCGCGTCCACCGCCTCGCCCGAGGACAGGTCCACCGGCACGCCCAGCGCCTCACCGGTGCGTTCCAGGAACGCCCGCACCGTCGGCGTCAGCCGCACCGGCCACCGGTGCGCGGCGATCCGCTGCAGCGCGCCGACGAGCATCGTCACGGCGTTCTCGTCGTTGGGCCGCGAACCGTGCCCGGCCCGCCCGCGCGCGGTCAGCCGCAGGTGCGCCGTGCCGCGCTCCGCCGTCCCGACCGGGTACAGCCGCACGGTCCGGCCGTCGGCGGCCGGCACGTGATAGGTGTAGCCGCCGGATTCGCTGATCGACGCGGCGCAGCCCTCGAAGAACTCCGGGTGCGCCTCGACCAGCCAGTGCGCCCCGAAATCGCCCTTGTCCTCCTCGTCGGCCACGAACGCCAGCACCAGGTCCCGGCGCGGCCGCAGCCCCGACGCGACGGCCGTGAGCACCATCGCGCAGAAGTCCTTCATGTCCACCGCGCCGCGGCCCCAGAGGAACCCGTCGCGCACCTCGCCGGAGAACGGCGGCACCGACCAGTCCGCCGCGTCGGCCGGCACCACGTCCAGATGGCCCTGCACCAGCAGCCCGGGCAGTGACGGGTCGGTGCCCGGGATCCGCGCGAGCACGTTCGCCCGCCCCGGCGCCGATTCCACGATCTTCGCCGGAACCCCCTGGCGCTCCAGGAACTGCGCGACGTACTCCGCCGCGTCCCGTTCGCCTTCCGCGTCGCCGCCACCGCGGTTGGTCGTGTCGAACCGGATCAGGTCCGCGCACAACGCCACCACGTCCGCACCGACAGTGCCCTCGGCCGGGGAGTCCACTGTGGAGTCAGCCATAAATGCCCTGCACCGCCCCGGCCGCGATGGCCGTGACCACCTTGAACGCCTTCATCGCCTCGGTCATGCTCGGCGCGTCGAACCCGATCCGGCGGGTGCCGATCTGCTCCACCGTCGGGATCACCGCGGTCGCCTGCGCCAGATGGCTCGCGTCGAACTCGACCTCGATCCGGTGCCGCCCCGGCGCCCGCTCCACCCGGCCCGCCAGCGCCATCGACTCCGCCGCGCCCGCCTTCAGCAGGTCCGCGGTGCGGGCCGGCGGCAGGCAGATCGCCGCGTACCGGCTCACGCACTCCTTGACCTGGACCAGTTCGGCCTCGGGGGAGTAGTCCCGCGCGTCCTCGCAGGTCCGGTCGTCGCCGCTGACCAGCAGCACCGGCACGCCGTACTCGCCGGCCATCGCCGCGTTCAGCCGGCCCTCGCTGGCCGGCACGTCGTCGAGCCACACCCCGGTGATCTGGTTCTCCAGATAGGTGTGCGACAGCACGCCGTCGAACCCCGCGCCCGCGTGGTAGCCGAGGAAGACGACACCCTCGACGCCGGAATCGATGCCCTGCATCATCGACAGCGGCTTGTGCCGCCCGGTGAGCATCCGCGCCCGCGGGTCCAGCTCCTCCAGCAGCAGATTCCGCTGTGAGGAATGCGCCTCGTTGACCAGCACGTCGGTCGCGCCGGCCTCGAACAGCCCCGCCAGCACCGCGTTGACGTCGCCGGTGAACAGGCGCCGGAACCGCTGCCACTGCCCGGTGCCCGGCACGACGTCGTCGGTCCAGGTGACGCCGGTGGCGCCTTCCATGTCCGCCGAGATCATGATCCGCATGCGGGGCACTCTAGTCATCCTACGTCCGGCCTGTCGCGGCACTCCGAAGGTCACGTAGGGTCACCGCGCACGGTGCATAACGATCGAGCACGCACCGTCGCCGCAACATATTGCGCGCTTGCGTCGGTATGTGGTTACTTTTCGGCCTTGGGGTGGCTCGGGGCTAGACGATGGGGTGGTCTACAAGTGCGGATCAAGCACGTTCAATCCGGGGTGAGCCGCGTGATCGCGGTTTTGACGGCGGGGACACTGGTGATGCTGCCGCTGGCGGGCACCGCCGCCGCGCAGCAGCCGGCGCACCAGCAGCAGCCCGCGCAGCCGAAGGTGCTGCGGGTCGCGCTGACCACCGGGATCGACCACCTGAACCCGTTCACCGCGTCACTCGCGGCGTCCACCCAGGTCGGCCGGTTCATCTACGAGTTCCTCACCATCCCGTCCGCCGACAAGGCCGAGGCCTCGCCCGCGCTGGCCGAATCGTGGACGACCTCGCCGGACAAGCTGACCTGGACGTTCAAGATCCGCCAGAACGCCAAGTGGACCGACGGGCAGCCGGTCACCGCGAAGGACGCGGCGTTCACGTTCAACCGGATGCTCACCGACGAGACCGCGCGCACCGCGAACGGCAACTACGTCGCCAACTTCCAGACCGTGACCGCGCCCGACGACAGCACGCTGGTGATCAAGACCAAGGCCGTGCAGTCCAGCATGGCCCTGCTCGACGTGCCGATCGTGCCCGAGCACGTGTGGGCGCCGATCAAGGACCTGAACGACCCGAAGACCGACGACCTGTCGGTGGTCGGCGTCAGCGACGGGCCCTACCAGCTCACCGAGTACAAGCAGAACGAGTACCTGAAGTTCAAGGCCAACAAGGACTACTGGCGCGGCGCGCCGAAGGTCGACGAGCTGCAGCTGCTGATCTTCAAGGACGTCGAGTCCGCGGTGAACGCCCTCAAGCAGGGTGAGGTCGACGTGATCAACCGGCTCACCCCGACCCAGTTCGACGCTCTGCAGGGCCAGCCGAACATCGCCACCAACAAGGCGCCCGGCCGCCGCTACAACGAGATCAACCTCAACTTCGGCGTCGAGAACAACGAGAACAAGCCGATCGGCAACGGCAACCCGGCGCTGAAGGACATCCGGCTGCGCAAGGCGATCGTCCAGGCCATCGACCCGAAGACCATCGTGGACAAGGTGATGGGCGGCTACGGCCAGCTCGGCGGCGGCGTCATCCCGCCGATCTACTCCACCTACCACTGGGACCCGCCGGCCGGCGAGGCGACGAAGTTCGACATCGCCGCCGCCAACACCGCGCTCGACCAGGCCGGCTACGTCAAGGGCAAGGACGGCGTCCGCGTCGCCCCCGGCGGCGCACGCCTCGAGCTGCGCCTCACCGGCCACGCGAACCGGCCGTTCGACCAGCGCACCGCCCAGTACGTCAGCGGCTGGCTGCACGACATCGGCATCTCGGTCAAGCAGGAGCTGGTCTCCGACGAGGAGCTGAACGACCGCACCAACGCGGGCAACTACGACCTCGCCATCTCCGGCTACGCCACCAACCCGGACCCGGACTACGCGCTGGCCCTGCACACCTGCGCCGGCCGCCCGAACGCCGAGGGCAAGGGCGCCACCACCGACACGTTCTTCTGCGACCAGCAGTACGACGCCCTCTACGCCCAGCAGCTGACCACCACCGACCCGGCCACCCGCGCCGGCTACGTCAAGCAGGCCCAGGCGCGGCTCTACAGCCAGGCCGTGAACGTCGTCCTCGACTACGACAACTCGCTCGAGGCCTACCGCTCCGACAAGTTCTCCAGCTTCACCAAGCAGCCCCAGCCCGACGGCGCGATCCTCGAGCAGACCGGCTACTGGGGCGTCTACGGCGCCGTCCCGGCCGGTGCCGAGGCCGCGGCCGACAGCGGCGGCTCGAACACCGTGCTGTGGATCGTGATCGGCGTCGTCGTGGTGATCGTGCTCGTCGGCGGCGGCGTGCTGATCGGCCGCCGCGGCAAGTCCGCGGACGACCGGGAGTAGCACCTCTTGTCCCAGGCATTCACCTCCGGCCAGGCCTCGGCGCTCGTCGACCCCGACGAGCGCCGGGGCGGGACCGGCACCCTCCGGTTCGTCCTCACCAAGGTCGCCGAAGCGGCCGCCAGCATCGTGCTGGTGATCGTGCTCGGGTTCTTCCTGTTCCGGCTGCTGCCGGGCGACCCCGTGGCGTTCATGGTCCGCGAACGGCCAACCGACCCCGGCCAGATCGCCGAACTACGCCAGCAGCTCGGCATCGACAAGCCCGTGCTCGCCCAGTTCGGCAACTACTTCGCCGGCCTGTTCCGCGGCGACTTCGGCACCTCCTACATCGAGCGCCGCCCGGTGCTCGACATGATCGGCGAACGGCTCTGGCCCACCGTGCTGCTCGTCGGCAGCGCGACCGTGCTGGCCGTCGCGCTCGGCCTGTGGCTCGGCATCCGCGCCGCGTGGAAGCGCGACAGCTTCTTCGACCGCGCCCAGACCGGCATCGCGCTCACCCTGTGGTCGGTCCCGCAGTTCTGGCTCGGCCTGCTGCTGCTGGTCGTCACCAACGGGGTGTTCCCCAGCCGCGGCATGCACTCCCCGGACGCCGGGCCCGGCTTCTTCGCCCAGGGCCTCGACGTCCTGCACCACCTGGTCCTGCCGTGCGTCACGCTGCTCGCGGTGTTCTACGCCCAGTACATGCTGGTGATGCGGTCCTCGCTGCTGGGGGAGATGAACTCCGACTACCTCACCACCGCCCGCGCCAAGGGCCTGCGGGAGGACCTGGTCCGCCGCCACCACGCCGTGCCGAACGCGCTGCTGCCCACCGTGACCCTGGTGTTCATGCAGTTCGGCATGGTCGTCTCCGGCGCCGTCACGGTCGAGGCCGTGTTCAGCTGGCCCGGCCTCGGGCAGCTGACCTACGACGCCCTCCACGGCCCCGATCTGCCGGTGCTGCAAGGGGTTTTCGTCGTCCTCGCCGGCGCCGTCGTCCTGATGAACATGCTCGCGGAACTGCTCTACCGCGTGCTCGACCCGAGGGTGCGTACCGCATGACCGCGCCAGCACCCGCCGAGAGCGCCCGCGCCATCGCGTGGCGCCGCCGCCGCGCCGGCATCGCCCGCACCTGGCACGAGTTCGCCACGCAGAAGGCCGCGCTCACCGGGCTGTGCCTCTTGGCGCTCACCGTCCTGCTCGCCTTGCTGCTGCCGGTGATCAGCGACTCCGACGGCCTCGACGTCACCAAGGCCACCGGCCACCCGCTCAGCCCGCCGGACGGGCAGTTCTGGCTCGGCACCGACATCGACGGCCGCTCGGTGCTGCTGATGACGTTGTGGGGCACCAGGATCTCGCTGCTCGTCGGGTTCTCCGCCACCGTGCTCAGCGTGCTGATCGGCACCGTCATCGGCGTCACCGCCGCGCACTTCGGCGGCTGGGTCTCCACCGTCCTGCTGCGCTTCACCGACTTCTTCCTCGTGCTCCCGTCACTGGTGCTCGCCATCGCGCTGTCCGCGGTGCTGCCCCAGGGCGTGTGGACGATCATCGTCGCCATCGGCCTCACCGCCTGGCCCAGCACCGCCCGGCTGGTGCGCGCCCAGACCCTCACCATCGAGAGCCGCCCGTACATCGAGCGCTCCCGCGCGCTCGGCGGCGGCCACCTGCACGTGGTCGGCAAACACGTGCTGCCCGGCGTGATGCCGCTCGTGCTCGCCAACACCACCCTGGTGGTCGGCAACTCGATCATCGCGGACGCGACCCTGTCGTTCCTCGGCGTCGGCGACCCCACCTCCATCTCCTGGGGCGCCATGCTCGAGACCGCGCTCAACAACGGCGCCGTCAGCCGAGGCGCCTGGTGGAACCTGCTCCCGCCGGGTATCGCGATCGTGCTCGTCGTCCTGTTCTTCACCCTGGTCGGCCGCGGGCTGGAGACGGTGCTGAACCCGAGGCTCAAAGGACAACACTCGTGACCGCCCTGCTCGAACTCAAGAACCTCGGCGTCACCTACACCACCGGCGGCGGTGACGTGCCCGCCGTGCGCGGCGTCGACCTGCGCCTCGACCCCGGTGACACCCTCGGCGTCGCGGGGGAGTCCGGCTCCGGCAAGTCCACCGTCGCGATGAGCGTGCTGCGATTGCTGCCGCGCAGCGCCAAGATCACCGGCGAGATCCTGCTCGACGGCGAAGACGTCACCGAGATGCGCTGGGGACGGCTGCGCGCCGTCCGCTGGGCCGAGGCGTCGGTGGTGTTCCAGGGCGCCATGCACGCGCTCAACCCGGTCCACCGCGTCGGCGAGCAGATCGCCGAGCCGATCCGGCTGCACCCGCCCGAAGGCAAGGCCCCCACCGAGGCCCAGGTCCAGGCCCGCGTCGCCGAACTGCTCGAACAGGTCGACCTGCCCCGCTCCCGCGCCGGCGCGTACCCGCACGAGCTGTCCGGCGGGCAGAAACAGCGCGTGATGATCGCGATGGCGCTGGCCTGCTCGCCCCGCCTGGTCATCGCCGACGAGCCCACCACCGCGCTCGACGTGATCGTCCAGGCCCAGGTCCTCGACCTGATGTCACGCCTGGTCGCCGAGCAGGACATCGGGCTGATCATGATCAGCCACGACCTGTCCGTGCTCGCCGCCACCTGCCGCCGCATCGCCGTGATGTACGACGGGCAGGTGGTCGAGGAACAGCCCAGCGCCGAACTGATGTCTTCACCCCGGCACGAGCACAGCCGCGCGCTCGCGGCCGCGTTCCCCACCGTCGGCGACCCGGTGTCCCGCTTCGCCCCGGCCACCAGCACCCCGCTGCCGCCCGAGCCCGAAAACCGGGCCGGCGACGACGGGTCACCACTGCTGGAAGCCGAAGACCTGCACGTCACCTTCCGCGACCGCACGGGCAAGCGCATCCACGCCGTCGACGGGGTGGACCTCGCCGTGCGGCGCGACGAGATCGTCGCGCTCGTCGGCCAGTCCGGCTCCGGCAAGACCACCCTCGCCCGCACCCTGCTCGGCCTCCAGAAAGCCGACTCCGGCGCCGTCCGCCACGACGGCAAGCCCATCCCCGCGGGCGGCGACGGCCTGCGCGCCTACCGCCGCCAGGTCCAGCTCGTGCTGCAGGACCCGACCAGCGCGCTCAACCCCGCCCACACCGTCTACGAGGCCGTGGCCGAAGGCCCGCGCATCCACGGCCTCACCGACGAGCGCGCGATCGTGGCCCGCGCGCTGGAGGCCGCGGAACTGCGCCCGCCGGAGAAGTTCTTCGACCGGCTCCCGCACGAGCTCTCCGGCGGCCAGCGGCAACGGGTCGTCATCGCCGGCGCGCTCGCTCTGGAACCGTCGGTGGTGGTCGCCGACGAGCCGGTCGCCTCCCTCGACGCCTCCGTGCGCGGGGAGATCCTCGGCCTGCTGCTGCGGCTGCGCCGCGAACTCGGCCTGGCCGGCCTCGTGATCACCCACGACCTGGGGCTGGCCTGGAACATCGCCGACCGCGTCGCGGTGATGTACCGCGGGAAGCTGGTGGAGACCGGTACCGTCGAACAGGTTCTGCTCGACCCCCAGCACGACTACACCAAGTCACTGCTCGCTGCGCTGCCCGGCGGCACGGCCCAGCGCGCCACCACCGGCCCCTGAGCGCACGAAGCGGTTTTTCCGCCGCAGAAAGGCGAAAGCCCGCTTCGCCCCGTTCGCACCCTGATATGGGCGAACACCTGAACGACACCGAAGCCGCGGCGGGAGCCGGGGCATCGGCCAGAAACTCCACCCGGTAATCTCCTGGATCGAAATGGCGACCACCACCGACTCTGCGCAACCGTCCGCGGCGAGCCCGCTGGACGAGCGACTTCTCGTGCCCACGAGGTTCCCGTACCGGACCATCGCGATGGGCACCATCGGCACCACGCTGCTCATGCTCGCCGCCCTCGGCGCGGGCGGCATCCTGATCCGCGACCCCGTCCTCGGGCACGGGCCGCTGTCCTGGATCCGCTACGGCCACGGCCGGGCGCTGGCGAACGCGCTGCTCTACACCGGCTTCGGCCTCGTCGTGTGGGCCTGGGTGCGCCTCGGCCGCTACGTGCTCGCCGGCCGCATCGGCAGCCGCCCCATCCTCATCGCCGCGCTGTGCTGGATGGCGCCGCTGCTCGTGTCGCCGCCGCTGTTCACCCGCGACGTCTTCTCCTACCTCGGCCAGGGCGCCCAGCTGCTGTACGGCCTCGACCCGTACGCCAACGGCCCCGCCGAACTGCACGTGCTGCCGAACGTGGTGCAGAACGTCCACCCGCTCTGGCAGACCACGCCCGCCCCGTACGGGCCGCTGTTCCTGCTGATCTCCAAGTGGATCGTCGCGATCACGCAGGACAACATGATCGCCGGCGTGATACTGACCCGCCTGGTGCTGCTGATCGGGCTCGGCATGACGCTGTGGGCGCTGCCCCGGCTGGTCAAGCACCTCGGCGGCAAGCTGCCGGTGGCGCTGTGGCTCGCGGTCGCCAGCCCGATGATGGTCATCCACCTCTTCGGCGGCCCGCACAACGACCTGATGATGCTCGGCTTCCTCACCATCGGCATGGTCGCCGCGCTCGAGCGCAAGTACGTGGTCGCCGTCCTGCTGATCACCGTCGGCATGCTGATCAAGCCGACCGCCGCCGTGGCGCTGCCGTTCCTCGTCTGGATGTGGGCGGCCCACATGTCCGGCGAGTCGAAGGTGAAGAACTTCTTCAAGGCCGGTGCCGCGTCGGTCGGGCTGTTCGTGCCGGTGTTCGCCGTCGGCACCTGGCTCTCGCTCGGCTCGCTCAACCTCGGCTGGTGGTCCGGGCTCAAGGCCCCGCAGCTGATCGCGAACTGGCTCAACTTCCCGACCGGCATCGGCGAGGCCGTCTACAACCTCGTGCACCTGGTCGCGAACGTGCAGCCCTCGCCGTTCGTCACGGTCACCCGCGCCATCGCCATGGTCGGCCTGGCCGCCTTCGGCATCCGCCAATGGTGGCTCGCCCGCGGCGGCGGCAAGGAAGCCGTCTTCCGCGCCGCGATCACCATGCTGGCCGTCGCCATCCTCATGCCGCCCACCCTGCCGTGGTACCTGACCTGGGGCTTCGTCCTCTTCTCGGCATTCGGCTGGCAGCGACGGCACCTCTCGGTCGTGGTCGCCGTATCGGTCTTCGTCACCCTCGTCTACTACCCGACGGGGGAGCAGGCCCTCTACGACTGGTGGTTCATCGCCATCGTCGTGCTGGTGAGCCTGTACGCGGCCGCCTCCCTGCTGCGCCCCGACCCGCTCGGCCTGATCGCCGCCTGGCGCAAACCCGGCGAGGAATTCCTGCCCGAGAAGACCCCGGCGCCGGCCGGCGACTGAGCACCGTCAGCCGCTCCATCGAGGCTTACTGCTGCGGGCTCAGCCCCGCCACGGCCAGCCCGAACAACCGGTCCGCGCGCGCGGCCGGATCGGCGTGGTGCTCCGTCGCCAGCACCACGCCGACGGCCAGCGTGATCAGGTCCGAGACCGTGACACCGGCCGTCACCGCGCCGTCCCGCACCGCGCGGCTCAGCAGCGCGCCCGCCGCCTCCTCCAGCGCCATCGAGCAGGAATTCTCGTGCACTGATTCGGGCTCGACGCCCTCGTAGGACAGCGCGGCCGCCAGACCCCGGGCCGAGACGCAGTACGCGACGACGTCGCCCAGCCAGTCCAGCAACGACTCCCGGCTGTCGCCGTGACCGGTCAGCTCCTGGGCGCGTACGCACAGGGCCTCGATCCGGGTGCGGGAAACCGCCTCCACCAGCGCACGGCGGGTGGGGAAGTGCCGACGCACCGTCGCCGAGCCGACTCCCGCCGTGCGGGCGATCTGTTCCAGCGAGGCACCGGCCCCGTGGACGGCGACCTCCGCCTCGGCCACCGCGAGGATGCGCGTGTAGTTGCGCCGGGCGTCGGCGCGCTGATGGTCGGACATGGTCGGCTCCCGGAGGGTTGCTAAGTGGCGGGCCCCGCCGTATCGTAGCGGAACAGAAACGGCGGACCCCGCCACTTATGCATCGGCACCGAGGAGCACCATGTCCACAGAGTCCGCGCCCGTCCTCGTCACCGGCGCCACCGGACGGCAGGGCGGCGCCACCGCCCGCGCGCTGCTCGCGGCCGGAGTCCCGGTCCGCGCCCTGGTGCGCGACCCGGCCACCGCCCGGGCGAAGGCCGTCGAGGCGCTCGGCGCCGAACTGGTCACCGGCGACCTGCTCGACCGCGATTCCGTGACCCGCGCCGCCAAGGGCGCCCGCGCCGTGTTCTCCGTCCAGATGCCCCGCTTCACCGAAGAAGGCGTCGATTTCGACGGCGAGGTGACCCAGGGCGTCAACCTCGTCGAGGGCGCGAAAGCCGCCGGGGTGCCGCAGTTCGTGCACACCTCCGTCAGCGGCGCCGGCCAGCACACCGAAGCACCCGGCTGGGCCGAGGGCCGCTGGGCTTCGATGGAAGGCACGCTGGGCGCCAAGGCCGCGATCCAGGACCGGGTCCGCGCCGCCGGATTCCCGCACTGGACACTGCTCAAGCCGGCCTTCTTCATGGAGAACTTCTTGCCCTCCATGCGTTTCCTGTTCCCACGCGGCGTCGAGGGCGGTCTCGTCAGCGTCGTCAAGCCCGCTACCCGGCTGTCCCTGATCGCGGTCGAGGACATCGGCACCGCGGCCGCCGCGGCCATCGCCGACCCGGCACGATTCGACGGCGTCGAGCTGGAACTGGCCGGCGACCATCGCTCGGTGGCGGAGATCGCCGAGACCCTTTCCCTTGCGCTGGGCCGGGAACTGCCCGCGCCGGACCTGACCGAGGAGGAGGCCCTCGCCGCCGGAATGCCCGCCATGGGCGCCTCCCACGAGTGGCTGAACGTGGTCGGCCAGCCGGCCCGCCCCCAGCTCGCACGGGACCTCGGCCTCCCGCTCACCAGCTTCGAAACCTGGGCGCGGCAACACATGCGCGCGGACGCCTGAAACCACTAGTCCTTGGCGAACGCCGCGCTGTAGACCGGAGCAACCTTGTTCAGCAGGGCCAGCTGCGTCTTCGGCCCGCTCGACTCGGGGTCCTTCGTGGTAAGTGCCGTGACACGGTTCCCGTGGGCCAGCACCATGACGCACCGGACGAGCGTCTTGCTGCCCTCGTAGCCCGCGCAGAAGCCGTACTGTGCGTCGGCTTTCTCCGCTGGAGTGAACTCTGTCAGCACGACGTAGCCGGCGTCCTCGATCGTCACCCGGTGACAGGCGAGCGCCTGCTTGACCCCGTCCACGACCTGGGTGCCGGTCAAGCCGTCGTACTCCGCGATGAGCTGCCACACCTCACCACCCGGCCCGAAAGCCCGAGATTGCTCACCACGCTTCGCCGCCGCGTCCCACGGCTGGGCGGCGCCGCACGCGTTCACCAGCCGCAGCGGTGTCGTCGAGCCGATGATGTAGGGCAACGGCTGCTGGCTCTGGTCCAGACCGAGCCCGGTCACCTCGGCGTCGCTCGGCATGAACGTCGCGAGATCCTTCAACACAGGCGTCGCGGACGACACCGGGGTACTGCTCGACGGCGGGGCCGGGGCCGCCGTCGTGGCCCCACCTGCCCCGCTCCCGCAGCCCGCGAGCAGCAGGGCCAGACCTGAGAACAACACCGCTCTGCGCATGATCCCCCTCGTTCCGAGGGGTGATCGCCGGATACCGCGCGAGCGTTACGAGCCGGCCCACCCGCGCCAGGAGCGCACCAGCGTCGACACCACGGCGTGCTCCGGCGGGTGGGCCGCGTACTGCTGGTACTTCGCGGCCAGCCATCGCAGCGGCTCCGCGCGGTCGGTCTCGTCCAGGACGCGGGCGACGCCGTCAGCGCGGGCCCACCACAGGCGGGACCAGTCCTCGGCGTATTCGTCGACCAGGAAGCACACCGCCGGGTTCGCCGCGATGTTCGCCAGGCGCCGCAACGCCGTCGTGGTCTTCGGCTTGTGGTCCACGGCGAACACGACCGCGTCGCCGTGCACCGCGAACGTCACCGGGACCAGGTGGGGCACACCGTCCGCGCCGGCTGTCGCGAGCCGCGCCACGCGGGCGGAGGAGAAGCGGGCCCGGGTGTCCTCGGCAGACAGTCGCATACCCGCACCGTAGCGTCAGGCCAGCGCGGGGGAGTCCAGCGCCAGCGTGCCCAGCTCGACGTCCAGCGACGCCCGCGCGCCCAGCGGCACCGTCGGCGACGACGCCACGTGCCCGAACCCGAAGTCGCCCAGCATCGGCACCTCCAGCGGGGCCAGCCGCTCCAGCAGCAGCGACCGGATCTCCGCCGGGTCCCCGCAGGCGGCCCACGAGCCCAGCACCACCCCGCGCACGCCGTCGAACCAGCCCGCGCGCAGCAGCTGCGTCAGCATCCGGTCCAGCCGGTACACGCTCTCGGTCACGTCCTCCAGCAGCACGATCCCGTCCCGCGCCGAGCCCTGCTCCGCCGTCCCGATCCCCGCCGCCAGCAGCGAAAGGTTCCCGCCGACCAGCACCCCCGACGCCCGGCCCGGCACCAGCACGTCCGGCTCCGCGGTCCGCAGCACCCGGTGCCGCTCCGGCTCGAACAGCGTGCGCCGCAGGTGCTCCGCGGCGAACGCGTCGAACAGGACGCTCGCCGGCATCGGCGAGAACAGCGTGTCGAGTCCTAAATGGACCGAGACGGCGCGGTGCAGCGCCGTCACGTCGCTCGACCCCGCCAGCACCTTCGGCCCGGCCTCGCGCAACGCCGGCCAGTCCACCAGGTCCAGCATCCGCTGCGCGCCGTAACCGCCGCGGGCGGCCAGCACGCACTTCACCTCCGGGTCCAGCCACGCCTCGGTGAGCTCCGCCGCGCGGTCCGCGTCCGGCGCCGACAGGTAGCCCGACGCGGAAGCCCGCACGGACGCGCCCACCCGGACCTTCAGCCCCCAGCCGCGCAGCACCGGCAGCGCCGCCTCCAGCAGATCCGCCGGGACCGGGCCGGACGGCGCCACCAGCGCGAGCGTGTCCCCGGCGCTCAGCCGCGGCGGTCTCACCGGGAGAGCTCCAGCTTCGCCACACCCGGCGTCGGGAACCCGAACACCTGCCCGTAGAACGACAGCTCCGCCTCCAGCGCCGCGATGATCGTCCCGGCCTTGCGGAACCCGTGCTGCTCACCCTCGAACCGCAGGTACGCGTAGTCGACGCCGCGCCCGGCCAGCCCGGCGACGAACCGGTCGGCCTGCTCCGGCGGGCAGATCTCGTCCTCCAGCCCCTGGAGGAACAGCACCGGCCCGGCCAGCGAGCCCGCGTGCGTCATCGGCGAGCGCTCCCGGTACCGCTCCAGCGTCTCGGGGTACGGCCCGACCAGGCTGTGCAGGTACTGCGACTCGAAGTCGTGGGTCTCGCCGCCGGCACCGGTCCACGTGGCCAGGTCGAGGATCGGGAACTTCACCGTCGCCGCGGCGTACGTCGTGGTCATCGTGATCGACGCGGCCGAGGTGAACCCGCCCGCGCTGCCGCCCCGGATCGCCAGGCGCGCGCCGTCGGCGATGCCCTCGGCCACCAGCGCCTCGGCCACCGCCACGCAGTCGCCGACGTCCACCACGCCCCACTGCTCGCGCAGCCGCTCCCGGAACACCCGCCCGTAGCCGGTCGAGCCGCCGTAGTTCACCGCGACCACGCCGATGCCACGGCTGGTGAAGTACGCGAAATCCAGGTCCAGCGAAGGATCGGAGCTGCCGGTCGGCCCGCCGTGCACGTGGACCAGGAACGGCGGCCGCTCACCTTCGGGCGCGGTGAAGCCCGGGTTGGCCGGCGGGAACACGAACGCCGGGATCGCCGAGCCGTCGGGCGCGGTGAACACCCGCTCCTCGGGCACCGGCAGGTACTCCGGCGCGGGCAGGTCCGCCGGCTGCGGTGTCAGCTCGGCCCACGTTCCGGCCGTCAGGTCCACGCTCACCACCGCGCGCTCACGCCGCGTGCCGGCCGCGAGGCCGGCCACCCCGCCGTCGACCACGGCCAGCCCGGACGCCGACCAGCTGGTCAGCTCCCCGGCCACGGCTTCGACGGGCGTCACCGAGCCGTCGCGCTCGTCCAGCACGGCCAGCCGCCCGGCGTCCAGCACCGCGTGCCGCCCGCCGCCGAGCGGGGTGAACCAGCGCAGGCCGAGCTTCCACAGCGGGCCGCCCAGCTCCGACGCCACCGGGGCCAGGTTGACCACCGAGCCGTCGAGCCCGACCCGGTGCAGGTTCCACCAGCCGTCCGGGTCCAGCAGCGCGAGCAGCCGGTCCGGCGACTCCCACTCCAGCTGGCACACCGCGACGTCCGCGCCGCCGGCCAGCACCCTGGCCTCGCCGAACGTGCCGTCCGCCGCGACCGGCGCGACGAACAGCTCCGTGCCGTCCCACGGCATCGCCGGGTGGTCCCACGCCAGCCACGCCGCGTGCGCGCCGTCCGGCGACAGCTGCGGCGCGGTGAAGAAACGGTGCCCGTCGACCAGGACGCGCTCGGCACCGGTCACGGAGATCGCGACGAGCGCGCGTTCGATGTCGGTGCGCCGCGGGCCGGTGCTGGTCTCCCGCACCGCCCAGACCTCGCCGTCGGGTCCGGGCCGCAGGTCGCCGTAACGGACTCCTTGCGGCTGCGCGGGTTCCGGCGTCAGCGCCGTGGTCTCCCCGGTGGCCAGGCTGTGCGCGTACACCCGCTGATCGGCCCAATGCGTGAAGACGACGGCCTCACCGGTCACCTGCCACGGCCGGCCGCCGTACTCGTGCACCCGGTTGCGGACGTTCCACGGCGCGGGCAGCACGTCTTCCACACCGCCGTCGGCGGTCCGGCGAACCAGCGCGACGCGGCCGCCCTCCGCGGGCCGCGCCTCGGCCCACCACAGCTCGTCGCCGACCCGGTCGAGCCACGACGCGCCGCGCCCGGCCGCCGCTGCGTCCGCGGCCGAGACGGGTGAGGTCCATGTTCCATAAGGTGAGAGCTCAGGCACCCGAAGAGCCTAACGGCGATCCGCAGCGTGGCCGCACACGCACGCAGCGCGGTGAAATCCCGGTCAACCAGGGGCGGCGGATGCCGATCATGCCCGCGTGGCTTAGGGTCGTAAGCGCTATGTCTCGCGTAATCCACGTCTTCCGCAAGCCCGACCGGTTCGTCGCCGGGACCGTCGGCGAGCCCGGTGATCGCACGTTCTACCTCCAGGCGTCGGAGGACGTCCGGACGATCAGCGTGACGATCGAAAAACAGCAGGTCGTCGTCCTCGCCGAGCGCCTGAGCGCGCTGCTCGAGGAAGTCGCCAGCCGCTTCGGCGCCGACGTCCCCGACGACGTGCCCGAGGACCAGGTCGACGTCGCGCCGCTGACCGTGCCGGTCGAGGAGGAGTTCCGCGTCGGCACCATGGGCCTCGGCTGGGACGCCGACTCCGGCGCCGTCGTCGTCGAGCTGCTCGCGATCACCGAGGGCGAGGTCGACGAGACCGTCGTCCTCGACGACACCGAGGAAGGCCCCGACGCCGTCCGCGTGTTCCTCACCCCCGTGACCGCGCGCGCCTTCGCCGAGCGGGCCGACCGCGTCGTCAACGCCGGCCGCAAACCGTGCCCGCTGTGCGCCGAGCCGCTCGACCCGGCCGGCCACATCTGCCCCCGGCAGAACGGCTACCGCCGCGACGTCGACGTGACCGAGGACTGAGGCCGCCCGTGGCGAGCAGCCCACCCGGACCGGCCGACCCCGCCGCCCGCGAATTCGTCACGCACGGCCGCATCGACGTCGAAGGCCGCCTCGTGGACGCGTCCAACGTGACCCTGTTCTGCGCGATCGAGCTGGCCGGCGTCACCGGCCGGGTGGTGTACAAGCCGGTCTCGGGGGAGCGGCCGCTGTGGGACTTCCCGGACGGCACGCTCGCCGGCCGTGAGGTCGCCACCGCGATGGTCTCCGACGTCTCCGGCCTCGGCGCGATCCCGCCGACCGTGCTCCGCGAGGGCCCGTTCGGCCCCGGCATGGTCCAGCTCTGGGTCGAGACGGGGGAGGACGAGGTCGTCGACGTCTGCGCGCCCGAGGACGTCCCGGACGGCTGGCGCACCGTGCTGCACGCCCACGACCGCCTCGGCGACCCCGCGGTCCTCGCGCACGCCGACCACCCCGGCATGCGGGAGCTGGCGGCGCTCGACATCGTGGTCAACAACACCGACCGCAAGGGCGGCCACCTGCTGGCCGGCACCGACGGCCGGGTCTACGGCGTGGACCACGGCATCTGCCTGCACACCGACCCGAAGCTGCGCACCGTGCTGTGGGGCTGGATCGGCGAGCCGGTCCCGGACGAGGCGGTCGAGAAGCTGCGCAAGCTGCGGTCCGAGCTGGACGGCAAGCTCGGCGCGGACCTCGGCGAGCACCTCACGGCGTTCGAGATCCGCGCGCTCAGCCAGCGCACCGACCTCCTGCTGGCCGAAGGGGTCTTCCCTGAACCCGGCGACGACTGGCGCGCCATCCCCTGGCCCCTGTTCTGATGAAGGCGATCCTCGACGACGCGGCCCGAGCCCGTCTCGTCGATCGCTTCGGCCCGCAGGTCGGCCCCTGGTGCGATGCCCTGCCCGCGCTCGTCGCGCGCCTGGCCGAGCGGTGGAGCCTGACTGTCGTCGACGCCCGCCCGGGCAACACCGGCCGCACGCTCCTGTGCCACGGGCCCGAAGGCGAGAGCCGGGTGCTCAAGCTCTGCCCGGACCCGGAGATCTCCACCGGCGAGGCCACCGCGTTGCAGACCTGGGCCGGACTCTCCCGAGTGGTGCAGGTCCTCGCGGTCGACTTCGAGGAAGGCGCCGTACTGCTGGAAGGCCTCGAACCGGGCACCCAGCTGACCGGGCGCGGCGCGGACGTGCCGTGGACCGAGGTGGGCGACCTGCTCGCTCAGCTGCACAGTGTTCGACTACCGAGCGCCCGGTTCCCGTCGCTGGCCACCCGCGTCCGGCTGATGTTCGAGCTGGCCGAACGCCGCCTGCGCGGTTCGGCCGCCGAGCCCCGGCTGCCGCTGGAGCTGCTGCACCACGCCCGGGCCCGCGCCGAAGACCTCGCGACCGGCGGCCCCGTCGCGCTCCTGCACGGCGACCTCCACCCCGGCAACGTCCTCGACGCCGGCCCCGCGCGCGGCATCGTCGCGATCGACCCCCGGCCATGCCTGGGCGACCCGGCCTTCGACGGCGTCGACTGGGCGCTGCTGCCGATGGCCGCGGGCGCCACCCTCGACGAAGGCGTCGCGAAGCTCCCCGGCCTCGACGCCGATCGGGTCCGCGCCTGGTGTGCCGCGCTCGCGCCGCTCGTGGCCATGGCCCCGCTCCGGGCGGGCGCGCCGACGCCGTTCACCGAAGCCCTACTGGAGATGGCGCGCTGACCGGCGTGGCGCCAGGACGCGGCCACCCCGGCACCACTAGCTTTTCCCACCGTGCGCTCCCATTCGTATGACGACGTGCTGTCGGGCCCGCGGAAGCGGAAGGTGCCCGAGGTGCCGGCGGAACCCGGCCTGGTGGTCGAAGACCCGGCCAGCGGCTACTGCGGCGCGGTGGTGAAGATCGAGTACGGCAAC
The DNA here is from genome assembly GCF_900110575.1 of Amycolatopsis saalfeldensis. GTDB lineage: Bacteria > Actinomycetota > Actinomycetes > Mycobacteriales > Pseudonocardiaceae > Amycolatopsis > Amycolatopsis saalfeldensis. The sequence continues at coordinate 465,544 of NZ_FOEF01000002.1, read as the reverse complement.
GTCGTCCTCGAAGACGCGCGCGGCCGGCACCGGGTGTTCCCGCTCGCCCCGGCGGCGTTCCTGCTCGAAGGCAAGCCGGTCACCTTGATCCCGGTGAAGAGGACCGCCGCGCCGGTGAAGAAGGTGTCCGCGTCCGGGTCGGTGAAGGTGCAGGGCCTGCAAGCCCGCGTCGCGCGCGACTCCCGGATCTGGGTCGAGGGCAAGCACGACGCCGAGCTGGTCGAGCGCGTGTGGGGCCACGACCTGCGGGTCGAAGGCGTGGTCGTGGAACCGCTCGACGGCGTCGACGTCCTGTCCGACCGCATCGCCGAGTTCGGCACCGGCCCCGGGCGGCGGCTCGGCGTGCTCGTCGACCACCTGGTCGCGGGGAGTAAGGAATCCCGCCTCGTCGAGCAGGTCCGCGACGAGCAGGTGCTGGTCACGGGCCACCCGTACATCGACATCTGGCAGGCCGTGAAACCTTCCGCCGTCGGCATCCGCGCCTGGCCGGAGATCCCTCGGGGGATCGAGTGGAAAGTCGGCATCTGCGACGCGCTGGGCTGGGGAGAGACCTACGAAGGCTGGCAGCGCGTGCTGGCCGCGGTGAGCAGTTTCCGGGACCTCGAGACGCCGCTCATCGGCGCCGTCGAGCGGCTCATCGACTTCGTCACCGAGCCGGCGGAGTAGCGCGAGTATGTCCCTTTTGTCCAAGGTCACGCGTCGGTCACGTCGGGTCACTTGCCCGGTGCGAACCGGCGCGATCTGAGAGCATGAGGTCATGGCAGCGGCTCTGATCTGGCTGATCATCGGCATCGTCCTGATGATCGCCGAAGTGCTTTCCGGTGACTTCGTCCTGATCATGCTCGGGGTCGCCGCGCTGCTCGGGGCGGGCTCCGAAGCGCTCACCGGAAACCTGTTCATCGACGTCGCGGTGTTCGCCGTCAGCTCGGTCGGGCTGATCGTGCTCGCGCGCCCCGCCCTCAAGCGCCGCTTCCTCGCCGGCTCCCACATCGCCACCGGCATCGACGCGCTGGTGGGCGTCCGCGCCGTGGTCGTGTCCACAGTGGACTACGACGCCGGCCAGGTGAAGATCGGCGGCGAGGTCTGGTCCGCCCGCGCCGTGCACGAGGCCCAGGCGCCGATCGCGCCCGGCACCAGCGTCACCGTCGTCGAGATCTCCGGCGCCACCGCGGTGGTGGACCTGCCCGCGTGAGCAGCAGAACGTCCAGGAAAACGGTACTAGGTAAGGGGAAAAGCTCTTGTCGACAATAGCGATCGTCGTGGTCGCGTTACTGGCCCTGTTCGTCATCATCACGGTGGTCAAGGCGATCATGGTGGTGCCACAGGCGCAGTCGGCGGTGATCGAGCGCCTCGGCCGGTTCCGCACGGTCGCCTCGCCCGGCCTGACGTTCCTGGTGCCGTTCCTGGACAAGGTCCGCGCGCGCATCGACCTGCGCGAGCAGGTCGTCTCGTTCCCGCCGCAGCCGGTGATCACCGAGGACAACCTGACGGTGAACATCGACACCGTCGTGTACTTCCAGGTCACCGACTCACGCGCCGCGGTGTACGAGATCTCGAACTACATCATCGGCGTCGAGCAGCTCACCACCACCACGCTCCGCAACGTGGTCGGCGGCATGAGCCTGGAGGAGACGCTGACCTCCCGCGACGCGATCAACACCCAGCTGCGCGGCGTGCTCGACGAGGCCACCGGCCGCTGGGGCATCCGCGTCGCCCGCGTCGAGCTGAAGGCGATCGAGCCGCCCGCGTCGATCCAGGACTCGATGGAGAAGCAGATGCGCGCGGACCGGGAGAAGCGCGCGATGATCCTCACCGCGGAAGGCCAGCGGGAGTCCTCCATCAAGACCGCGGAAGGCCAGAAGCAGAGCCAGATCCTCTCCGCGGAGGGCCAGAAGCAGGCGGCGATCCTCGCGGCCGAGGCCGAGCGGCAGTCCCGCATCCTGCGCGCGCAGGGTGAGCGGGCCGCCCGCTACCTGCAGGCGCAGGGCCAGGCGAAGGCGATCGAGAAGGTGTTCGCCGCCATCAAGGCCGGCCGCCCGACGCCCGAAGTGCTCGCGTACCAGTACCTGCAGACCCTGCCGCAGCTCGCGCAGGGCGACGCGAACAAGGTCTGGATGATCCCGAGCGACTACGGCAAGGCCCTCGAAGGCTTCGCCCGCGCGCTCGGCGCCCCCGGCGACGACGGCGTCTTCCGCTACGAGCCGCCGAAGGACGACAGCCCCCAGCGGCCCGAACTCGAGGACGAAGAGGTCGCCGGGTGGTTCGACACCTCCAGCGACCCGAAGGTCGCCGAGGCCGTCGCCGCCGCGGAAGCCGTGGCCCGCAAGGAGGTTCCGGGCCCGCTGGGCTCCGAGCACCCCCGCCGAGCCCTCAGTGCGGCGCCCTCGGCAGCGGACGTCGAAGAGGAAGAGGACGCGCGCCCGGCCCCGGCCCCGGAGCCCTCGACCCCGCCGCCGGGAGTCCAGCAGCGCCAGCAGCAGGCCCCGCCGTCGCTCCCGCAGCCGCAGCAGCCGCCCACTCCGCCGGGCGGCCCGTATCAGGGCCCGCCCGCGCAGTTCGGCGGCCCGCCGCCGCAGCAGGGCCCGGGCAGTGGCCCGTTCCCGCAGCAGGGCCCGTTCGGCGGCCCGCAGGGCGGACCTCCGCAGCAGCGCTGATCACAAACGGAAGCGGGGCCTCGCCACGACGGCGGGGCCCCGCTTCTTTGCGGTCAGGTCAGCGGGCGTAGACGCTCGGATCGGTGATGTCGGCCTTCGACCGGTCCGGCAGCGCGATCACACACAGGACCGTGACCACCGCCGACAACACGATGTAGATCGAGATCGAGTACGGCGTGCCCGTCTTGTGCAGCAGCCAGGTCGCCAGCAACGGCGCCGGCCCGCCCGCGAACACCGAAGCCAGCTGATACCCGAGCCCCGCGCCGCCGTACCGCAGATGCGTCGGGAAGCTCTCGCCGATCAACGCCGCTTGCGGCCCGTACTGCATCGCGTGCGCGATCAGCGAAACGATGATCACCACGAAGATCAGCGCGTGCCCGCTGTGGCTCAGCACGGTGAAGTAGGGGAAGGCGATCGCGGCCGTCAGCACGGACCCGCTGAGGTACACCCGTTTCCGCCCGACCCGGTCGGACAGCTGCGAGAACACCGGGATCAGCACCAGCTCGGCCGCGGCGCCCACGAGCACCGCGGTGAGCACGAACGTGTTGCTGAACTCCGGCCGCTGCACCACGTACACGAGCACGTAACTGGTGAACAGGTAGAACGGCAGCTGCTCGCTGAACCGCAGCCCGGCCGAGAGCAGGATCTCGCGCCAGTGGTGGCGCACCGCGTCCTTCACCGGCGCGCGCGAGGTCTTCTTCTCCGCCACCACCGCGGCGAACATCGGCGTCTCCAGGATCCGCAGCCGGATCACCAGGCCGATGGCCACCAGCACCAGGCTCAGCAGGAACGGGATCCGCCAGCCCCACGCGTCGAATTCGGCGCGCGAGAGCGTGGCCGACAGCAGCGTCATGCCGCCCGTGCCGAGCACCAGCCCGACCGGCACGCCGACCTGGGCGAAGCTCGCCAGCAGCCCGCGACGGCGCTGATCGCCCCATTCCATCGCGAGCAGCACCGAACCGCTCCACTCGCCGCCGATCGCGATGCCCTGCACCAGCCGCAGCAGCACCAGGATCAACGGCGCGGCGAACCCGATCGACGCCGTGCCCGGCAGCAGCCCGACCACCGCCGAGGACAGGCCCATCAGCAGCAGCGTGACGATCAGCGTGGTTTTGCGGCCGAGCCGATCGCCCCAGTGCCCGAAGATCGCCGCGCCCACCGGCCGCGCCGCGAACCCGACCGCGTAGGTCGCGAAGGACTGCATCACCCCGGCGTAACCCGTGGACGAGGGAAAGAACAAATGCGGGAAAACGAGTGCCGCAGCGGTGTTGTAGAGGAAGAAGTCGTACCACTCGATGGTCGTGCCGATCGACCCGGCGAGCGCTGCCCGCCGGACTTGGACCCGGCGATCGCGGGTGGAAGCGTCGACTGACTGGGTGACCTCGTTGTCGCCTAGAACCATGTTTCGCACACCTCTCGTGACTGGCGTCACACCATAGTGTGAGGTATGCGTGAGCGCTTGACGATTCCTCACCGCCGAAACGGGCTGACTGTTTCGTGCAGTGACTGAATCCGGGTGCTAGGTGACCGTCCGCTCCCACCGGAGCTCGCCGTCCTCGACGATCCCGGTCGGCGCGAGCCCGACGTGCCGGGCGACGGCGGCCGACGCGGCGTGCTCCGGGTGGATGTGCGCGAAGACGCCGGTGACGCCGCGGGCTTCCAGCCAGCCGAGCATCAGCGCCGCCGCTTCCCGGGCCAGCCCCTGGCCCTGCCACCGCACGTCGATCACCCAAGCCACCTCCGCGGACGCCAGATCCCGCGCGACGGTCGCCTGCACGAACCCGGCCGCGAGTCCGTCCCCGGTATGGCGGACCACCCAGTTCAGCCACCACTGGCTGCCGTCCTCGGCCCGGCCGGCGGCCTGCCGGGCATACCGGGCGTCGGCGGCTGGCCGCCGGTGAAGGCGTACAGCCGCGGGTCGGCCAGCACCGGGTGCATCTCGTCGGCGTGCCCGGGCCGCAAGGGCTCCACGCTCAGCCGGGCACCGGCCAGCGACTCGGCCCACAGCTCGTCCATGGCGGGGAGCCTAGGACACCCGTTTGACGAGACTCGGGCCCGCGGGCAGCGGACTCTGACGCCGCGGCGTCAGAGGAATGAGAAGTGTGCGGCGGCTTCGTCGGGGGTGATTCCCTGGCGGCGTCCGGGAACATCGTGGACGGTGGTTGCGCCCTCGGAGCGGAGCTGGTCGGCGCTGGCGTCGCGGGTCATGATGGCGGCGTAGGCGCGCACGTCCGCGGCGCCGAGGTCGGTGCGGTCTCGCTCGGCGTGCTGCTGCAGGAGATCGGACAGGTCCGGGTCGAATCGCAGCATGGTCACCGCGGCGTCGAACCGCCTGGCGATGGCGATGAGCCGGGCGCGTGCCTGCGGCGTGACGTTCGTGGACTCGGCGACCGCGCTGTGTCCGGCGGCGAGCCTGGCGACGATCCGGCGATCACGTTCCTCGAAGATCCGTGCGTCGGTTGCCTCCTCGGGTGAGGTGCCGAAAAGCTCCGCGCGGATCTCGTCGCTGGACACCACGGCTTCCGGCTCGATCCGCCGCCGCGCGACCAGTGCCCGGACGAAGCTGGTCTTGCCCGAGGCCGGTGGGCCGACGAGGACGACGAGTCCGGCCGGCACCCGGACGGCCGACGGGACGACGCCGAGGTGTACCTCGCCTGCACGGTCGAGGGTCTCCTCCGGGGAGCCGGCCGACCGGCCGCGGTGGTGTTGCCTCGCTTGCGGCGGGTTCTGCGGCACGGGCCCATCCTGCCGGGCGGCCCGCCATGACCGCCGTCCGCGTCACCGAACACGTGCTCAGCGTGCTGCCCGGAGTGCTCCGACTACCATCAGGCACCGTGACGGACCCGAAACCGCTGCGCGCCGACGCCCGGCGCAACCGCGCCAAGGTGCTCGAAGCCGCCGAGACGGTCTTCGCGGCGAAGGGCACCAGCGCGCCGACCGAAGAGGTCGCGCGGGAGGCCGGAGTCGGCGTCGGCACGGTGTTCCGGCACTTCCCGACCAAGGAGGCACTGCTCGAGGCGGTCCTCCACGCTCGGCTGCACCGGTTCGTCGACGAGGCGGAGGCCGTCGTCGCGCAGAACTCGGCCGATGCAGGGGCCGCGTTCTTCTCGTTCCTGACCAGCTGGGTCGAGATGTCCAGCGCCAAAACCGCCTACTTCGAGGCACTCAGCGCCGCGGGCGTGAACGTGGAGTTCGCCCGGCACGAGATCGGCGTCCGGCTGCTCGGGGCGCTCGGCGTGCTGATGGGCCGCGCCCAGGCGGCCGGCGCGGTGCGGGCCGACCTCGTCGTCGCCGAGCTGATCCCGGTGATCATCGGCACCGCCAAGGCGGCCGAGCACGTCGGCGCCGACGACGCCCTGCGCGACCGCATCATCGCGGTCCTCTTCGACGGCCTCCGCCCGGCCGCCGCCTACCACCACGCCTGAACGGCTACGGCCGCCCGAAGGCCTGCCCCGGCAGACGGTTCAGCCCGGCAGACGGCCCGGCTGCCACGAATGTCCGCCGCCGGTTCGGCCCATGTCCGCGTGGTGGCCAGTCCGCGTGGTGGCACGGTTCGTCCGCCGCTGCCCCCGCGCGTCCGCCGCGGGTCAGTTGTGCGGGGAGAAGGCCGAGCCGGCCGGTTCCAGTGTCGGCCGCTTCGGGCTCAAGGCGTCGCCGGAGGACTCGCCGCGGAGCCGTCGCTGGACCCACGGCATCGCGTGCTCGCGGCTCCACCGCAGGTTCTCCGCACGGCGCTCGCGGGGGCTGAGCCGCGGCCGCGGGCCCAGTCGGGCCGGGGTGAGGTCGTGCTCGATGCCCAGCAGGCCCAGCAGTTCGATCGCGATCTCGGTGTGCCCGAGCGCGTTGAGGTGCAGCCGGTCCGCGGCCCACAGCCGCCGGTCGCGCAGCTGCCGCATGGCCCACATGTCCACCAGCAGCGCGCCGTGCCGGGCGGCGATGCCGCGGACGTGCTCGTTGTAGATCGCGACGCGGCCGCGGATGGTCCGGAACAGCGCGTCCTCGACCCCGTCGACGCCGGTGAAGAGCACCACCCGCGCGCCACTGGCCCGCAACCGTTCGACGGTGCCCTCGTAGGCGTCGGTCAGCGCGTCCACGTCCACCTTGGGGCGCATCAGGTCGTTGCCGCCCGCGTACAGCGTGACCAGGTCCGGCACCATCGCGAGCGCCGGCTCCACCTGCTCGGCCAGCACCTGCGGCAGCAGCTTGCCGCGGATGGCGAGGTTGGCGTAGCGGAACTCCGGGTCCCGCGCGCCCAGCACCTCGGCGACGCGGTCGGCCCAGCCCCGCACGCCGTTCGGCGCCGTGGGGTCGTCGTCGCCGACACCCTCGGTGAAGGAATCACCCAAACAAACTAAGCGGTTGGTCACGGCGCTGATCTTAACCGGTGGCCCCGTCGGGGATCTCGCCAAGCCGGGCCGTCCCGGGGGAGACTGGCGCCATGACCATCGGGGAACGTCTTCGCGAAGGGGCCTGCTGACCATGCACTCCGCAGGCTTGGTGCTGCACCCGCGACGGGACTCGGCGGCGGCGGTCGCCGCGGTCCTCGGCTGGGCTACCAACCGGGGCATCGAGATCCTCGGCATCGCGGACGAGATCGACCGGCTGGACTGCGCCGCCGTGCCGGTCACGCCCGCGGAGCTGGGCAGCCGCTCCGACCTGGTGGTCAGCCTCGGCGGCGACGGGACCATGCTGCGCGCCATGCGGCTGGCCGACCGCCAGCGCGCCCCGGTGCTCGGCGTCAACCTGGGCAAGCTCGGCTTCCTGGCCGAGGTCGACGTCCCGGACCTGCCCGACGCGCTTTCGGCCATCGACGGCAAGGAGTTCACGGTCGAGCCCCGCCTGGCCGTCGACGCGACGCTGCGGGGCCAGACCGTGACCGCGTTCAACGACGTGGCTGTGGTGCGGGTGCCGGGTGATGGCAGCGCCGTGGTCGCGGTGCGGGTGAACGACCAGCCGTTCGTCAGCTACGCGGCCGACGCGGTGATCGTCGCGACCCCCACCGGCTCCACGGCGTACAGCTTCTCGGCCGGGGGCCCGATCACCAGCCCGGCCGTCGAGGCGTTGCTCGTCACACCCGCCGCGCCGCACTCGGCCTACAGCCGCGGTGTCGTCCTGTCCGTGCACGACACGGTGGCGCTGGAGGTGCTGCCGTCCAGCGGCCGGCTGGCGGTCGAGGTGGACGGGCAGGTCGCCGGGTACGTCGAGCCCGGTGACAGCATCGACCTGTGCTCGCGGCCCAGCGCCGCGCGGGTGGTCCGGCTCGGCATGACCACGTTTTTCCAGCGCGCCCGCCGAAAGCTGCGCCTCACCGACTCCGCGGAGATCCCGTCCGTCTGGCCTGGCGATCGTGGCCTTTCGGGCGATGATCTGCCGATCGGGTGAACTTCTGACCCCTATCACCCGTCTAGGTGAGTGTGAAGAAGAGTTCCGGCCGGAAACCGGCCCGTCCCGGCGCGCTGGCTCTTGCCATCGTTGTCGGCGCGGGCGTCGCCGGCACCTACGTCAGCGTGCAGAAGGTGGAGGCCGCCGACGAGCACCCGGTGGCCCAGGGGGTCACCGGGCAGGGCGCTCATCCCACATCGACGCCGCCGTCCACTCCGGCGCTGGCCCCGAGCGTGGTGCCGTTCAACGCGAAGCTGCACTCCGACAACATCCCCCTGCCGACCGGCGGGGTGCGCAGCGGCGGCTGCAGCGGCTCGCTGATCGCCGCGGACTGGATCATCACCGCCGGGCACTGCTTCCACGACGTCAACATGGTCCGGACCGGTGGCAAGCCGGACTTCACGATGAACGTGACCATCGGGAAGATCAGCGACGACGACCCGCGCGGGCACGTGGTGCAGGTCGTGGACGTGCGCCAGTCGCCGGTCAACGACCTCGCGCTGGCCCGGCTGAGCACCCCGGTCACCGACATCAAGCCGCTGACCCTGCCGGACCGCGCGCCGAAGGTCGGCGACCCGCTGTCCTTCGCCGGCTGGGGCGCTCTCTCGGCCACCGACACCCTTCAGTCCGACCACCTCAAACACGGCCGGTTCACGGTGAAGAAGGTCCACCAGTACGAGCTCGAGATCGACTCGGTCGACCCGCGGACCGTCGAGAACAGCCCGTGCCCCGACGACTCGGGCTCCCCGTACTTCATCCCCGACGGCGACCAGAACGGGCAGATCGTGGCCGTCGAGAACAACGGGCCGGACTGCCCGCAGCCCGGCCTGGAAACCACCGCCCGGGTGGACGCCGTGGTCACCTGGATCCACAAGCAGCTCGACGGCTAGCGCGAGCCGCCGGCGTTGAGGCTCTCGGTGCCCAGCACGTTGAGCAGGGCCAGCGCCTCCGCGTCGCGAGATCCTGCCGGCGCGGTGTAGAGCACGAGGTGCTGGTCGCGGTCGGTGAGGGCCAGGGAGTCGCAGTCGACGGTGATCTTGCCGACGGCCGGGTGGCGGAAGGTCTTGGTGAGCATCGGCGCGGCTTGCACGTCGTGGCGTTGCCAGAGGCGGGCGAACTCGGGGCTGCCGGCCCGGAGGTCCTCGATCAGGCCGGTCACCGCGGGATCCGACGGGTACCGGGCGAGGGTGGCCCGCAGTTCCATGACGACGTGCTGCCGGAACTCCGAAGCGTCGGAGATCCCGTACAGGCTCGCGTCCGGCCGCACCGGGCCGAGGAACGCGCGCCGGGCGAGATTGCGGTCCTCGGGGGCGAGCGCGGCGAAATCCTCCATCAGCGCCGCCGCGAGATCGTTCCACGCCAGCACCTCGAACACCGCGGACGTCACGAACCCGGCGGTCTGCGGGAGCCGTTCGAGGAGCGCGAGGATGCTCGGCCGGACATCGCGGCGGTGCCGGCCGTTCCGGGCCGGCGCGGTGCCCGCGAGCAGGTGCAGGTGATCGGATTCGGCGTCGGTGAGCCGTAGCGCGCCCGCGATCCCGGCCAGTACTTCGGCCGACGGACGGGGCGCCCGGCCCTGCTCGAGCCGCACGTAGTACTCGGTGGAGATGTGCGCGAGCACCGCGATCTCCTCACGCCGGAGCCCCGGGGTCCGCCGCCGCGGGCCGGACGGCAGCCCGGCGTCCTCCGGCCTGAGCCGCTCGCGCCGGCTGCGGAGGAACGCCCCGAGTTCCTGTTTGTCCATACCCCGAGTGTGCCCCTTCGACGGCGGCGGACCCTAGTACCGTCTGTGCCTGTCTCCGGCTCCCAGACCGCGCCGATGCTGGGGATATGACCAACAGCAACCCGATCGGCCTGCTCACCGGCAAGGTCGTCTTCATCACCGGCGCCAGCCGCGGCATCGGCGAGGCCGCGGCGCGGCTCTTCTCCCAGGAGGGCGCCGCCGTCGTGCTCGCCGCCCGCGGCACCGACGCCTTGGACCGCATCGTCACCGAGATCCGCGCCGACGGTGGCGTCGCCGACGCGGTCGCCCTCGACCTCGCCGACCGGGACGGCGTCCGCGCCGCCGTCGGCCGCGTGGAAGAACTGCACGGCCGGCTCGACGGCGCTTTCAACAACGGCGCGGCGATCCAGCAGCGGCCCGGCCCGCTCGACACCACGACCGACGACGACATCGACGAGCAGTTCGCGGTGAACTTCCGCGCGCACTGGACCGCCATGACCGCCGAAGCCGCACTCATGCGCCGCAGCGGCGGCGGGGCGATCGTCAACACCTCGAGCATCGGCAGCCGCCGCGCGAACCCCCGGCTCCCGGCGTACGGCGCGATGAAGCGCGCGCTCAACAGCATCACCGAAACCGCCGCGGTGAGCTGGGCCGGCGACGGCATCCGGGTCAACGGCATCACCCCCGGCGGCACCGCCACGGAGATGATCGACGCGTGGGAGACCGCGGCTCCCGGCGTCGTCGACCAGATCAAGGCGTCGATCCCGCTCGGGCGGATGGCCGAGCCCCGCGAGGTCGCGGAAGCAGCCGCCTGGCTGCTCAGCGACCGCGCCTCGATGGTCACCGGCGCGATCATCCCAGTCGACGGCGGGGCCGGCGCCTGACCTTCGGCGGCCTGCCGCCGCACGTGTTCATCGCCATCCATCCCGCCGTCGCCCCGGAGGCGAGATCGCCGTGATCAGCGCGTTCGCCGGGAACGACCTGCGGCAGATCCTGGACGCCCAGGGCATCGAGTGACCGCGCCGGCCGACGTCTGCGCCCATCCGAACGCGGCTCCGCACGAAACCCTCGTCCGCGAACTCTTCCCCCAGCGCGGCGAGGTCACCATGGCCGGCGAAGGGGAGCAGGCCCTGGCGCCGTGACCGAGCTGAGGCTTGACGCTGCCGTTGTTATCGCTAACACTGTCGCCTGAACGAGTGACGGGGAGCACCCGGCGACGAAGGCGGTGGACGGGATGGCGGGAGTGGCCGGTCAGCGGCAGGCCAGCCTGACGGACGTGGCCGGGCTCGCGGGGGTCTCGCACATGACCGTCTCGCGGGTGATCAACGGCACCGGCACGGTCCGGCCGGAGACGCGGGCCAGGGTGCTGGCCGCGGTGGCGGAACTGGGCTACCGGCCCAATTCCGCCGCTCGCGCGCTGGTCACCGGGCGCTCCGGCACCCTCGGCGTGGTCGCGCTCGAGTCCAATTTGTACGGTCCCGCGAGCACCCTGCACGGCATCGAGAACGCGGCCCGCGAGGCCGGGTACGCCATCACCATCTCCAGCGTCAGCCGCCCGGGCCGGTCGTCCATTTCGGACGCCGTGGAGAGCCTGCGCCGCCAGGCGGTGGAGGGGATCGTGGTGATCGCCCCGCATGTGACGGCCGGGCGGGCGCTGGCGGGCGCGCCCTCGGACGTGCCGGTGGTCGCCGTCGGCGGCGGGGAGTCCGCGGCGGTCCCGGTGATCTCGGTGGACCAGTACGACGGCGCCCGCCGCGTGACCGAGCACCTGCTCGCGCTCGGGCACCGGACGGTCTGGCACGTCGCCGGTCCCGAGGACTGGCTGGAGGCGATCGACCGCGAGCGCGGCTGGCGCGAGACGCTGGAGCGCCACGGCGCCGAGGTGCCGCCCGTCCTGCGCGGCGACTGGAGCCCGGCGTCCGGCTATGCGGCCGGCCGCGAGCTGGTCAAAAAACCCGGCCTGGACGCGGTTTTCGCCGCGAACGACCAGATGGCCCTCGGGCTGCTGCGCGCGTTCACCGAGGCGGGCGTCGCGGTGCCGGGGGACGCGCACGTCGCGGGCTTCGACGACGTTCCGGAGGCGGCGTACTTCACCCCGCCGCTGACCACGGTGCGCCAGGACTTCATCGAAGTCGGCAGGCGTACTTTCGGCCTGCTGACCGCACGGATGGGCGGCGGCGACCCGCGCGCCCGGCATCTGGTCGAGCCCGAGCTGATCGTCCGGGAGAGCACCGGACCACGCTGAGCGGTCCCCGCCGAAGGAGGACGCCGTGTACTCGCGTCGTCAAAATGTTAGCGCTAACACTACCGGGAGGTCCAGGTGAGCGGCGAGCCGCTGACGGTCGGCGTCGACTTCGGCACGCTCTCGGGCCGCGCCGTCGTCGTGCGCGTCCGGGACGGGGCCGAGCTGGGCACGGCCGTGTACGAGTACCCGCACGGGGTCGTCGACCGGGCGCTGCCCGCCACCGGTGAGCCCCTGCCGCCGGACTGGGCCCTGCAGGTCCCCTCGGACTACCTCGGGGTGCTCCGGAGCGCCGTCCCCGCCGCGATCCGCGACGCCGGCGCCGATCCCGCGGACGTCATCGGCCTGGGCACCGACTTCACCGCCTGCACGATGCTGCCGACCACTGTGGACGGAACGCCGCTGTGCGAGCTGCCGGAGTTCGCCGCCGAGCCGCACGCGTACGTGAAGCTGTGGCGCCACCACGCCGCCCAGCCGCAGGCGGACCGGATCAACGCGTTGGCGCGATACCGCGACGAGAAGTGGCTGCCGCGTTACGGCGGGCTGATCTCCTCGGAGTGGGAGTTCGCGAAGGCGCTGCAGATCCTGGAGGAGGCGCCGCACGTCTACGCGGCGACCGCGCACTGGGTCGAGCTGGCCGACTGGATCGTCTGGCAGCTCACCGGCCACTACGTCCGCAACGCCTGCACGGCCGGCTACAAGGGCATTCTGCAGGACGGCCAGTACCCCGGCGCCGACTTCCTGCGCGAGCTGAACCCCGGGTTCGGCGACTTCGTGACCGGCAAGCTCGACCGGCCGCTCGGCCGCCTCGGCGACCGCGCCGGCCCGCTCACGGCCGAGGCCGCGGCGTGGACCGGGTTGCCGGCGGGCATCGCCGTGGCGGTCGGCAACGTCGACGCGCACGTGACCGCGCCCGCCGCGCAGGCGGTCGGGCCCGGCCGGATGGTCGCGATCATGGGCACCTCGACCTGTCACGTGCTCAATTCCCGGGAGCTGCGCGAGGTCCCGGGAATGTGCGGGGTGGTCGACGGCGGGATCGTGCCCGGGCTGTGGGGGTACGAGGCCGGGCAGAGCGGCGTCGGCGACATCTTCGGCTGGTTCGTGGAGCACGGCGTCCCGCCTCGATACCACGAGGAGGCGCGACGGGCGGGCGTCTCGCTGCACGAGCACCTCACCTCGCTGGCCGCGGAGCAGGGGATCGGCGAGCACGGCTTGGTCGCGCTCGATTGGCACAGCGGCAACCGCTCGGTGCTGGTCGACCACGAGCTGTCCGGGGTCGTGCTCGGCCAGACCCTGGCCACCCGCGCCGAGGACACCTACCGGGCGCTGCTGGAGGCGACCGCGTTCGGCACCCGCGTGATCATCGAATCCTTCCAGCACGCCGGGGTGCCGGTCACCGAGCTGGTCGTGGCGGGCGGGCTGGTGCGCAACGCGTTCCTGATGCAGGTCTACGCCGACGTGGTGAACCTGCCGCTGTCGGTGATCGGCTCGGAGCAGGGGCCGGCGCTCGGCTCGGCCATCCACGCCGCGGTGGCGGCCGGCGCCTACCCGGACATCACCGCGGCCTCGCGCGCGATGGGCTCGGTCCGGCGCGGGGTTTACCGGCCGGTGCGCGAGAACGTCGCCGCCTACGACCGGCTCTACGCCGAGTACCGCGAGCTGCACGACCACTTCGGCCGCGGCGGCAACGACGTGCTGCACCGCCTCGCCGCCCGCCGCCGCGAGGCCGTCTCCGTCCGGAAAGGACAGTCATGACCCTGGCGGACGAGCTGGCCGGCACCGTCGCCGAGCTGCGGCAGACCGTGGCGGGCCTGCACGGCGAACTGACCCGCAACGCGCTGGTCGCGTGGACCGCGGGCAACGTCTCGGCGCGGGTGCCCGGGCGCGAGCTGATGGTGATCAAGCCGTCCGGGGTGTCCTACGACGAGCTGTCCGCGGACACGATGGTCGTCACCGACCTGCACGGGCGGCTGCGCCACGGCCAGCTCGCGCCGTCTTCGGACACCGCCGCGCACGCCTACGTCTACCGGCACCTGCCCGAGGTCGGCGGGGTGGTGCACACGCACTCCACCTACGCCACCGCGTGGGCCGCGCGCGGTGAGCCGATCCCCTGTGTGCTCACGATGATCGCGGACGAGTTCGGCGGGGAGATCCCGGTCGGGCCGTTCGCGCTGATCGGCGACGACTCCATCGGCCGCGGCATCGTCGAAACGCTGCGCGCCAGCCGGTCCCCGGCCGTCCTGATGCGCAACCACGGCCCGTTCACCGTCGGGCGCACCGCGCGGGACGCGGTCAAGGCGGCGGTGCTGGTGGAGGACGTGGCCCGGACCGTCCACAAGGCCTTCGAGCTGGGCACTCCCGAGCCGCTGCCCTCGGCCGATGTGGACCGGCTCTACGCCCGCTACCAGAACGTCTACGGCCAGCGCTGAGCCCGGCCGTTCGCAGCAGACGAGGAGAACGATGCCTTCGCAGAACAAGCCCCAGGTCTGGTTCCTCACCGGGAGCCAGGCGCTCTACGGCGAGGACACGCTCGCGCAGGTGGCCGGCCAGTCACTGGAGATCCAGCGGCTGCTGGCCGCATCCGGGCGCCTCTCGGCGGAGCTGATCGGGAAGCCGGTGCTGACCGAGGCCGCGTCGATCCGCCGCCTGCTGCTCGAGGCCAACGCCGACGCCGAGTGTGTCGGCGTGATCGCCTGGATGCACACCTTCTCGCCCGCGAAGATGTGGATCGGCGGGCTGTCCGCGCTGCGCAAGCCGTTGCTGCACCTGCACACGCAGCTCAACGAGGCGCTGCCGTGGCAGAGCATCGACATGGACTTCATGAACCTCAACCAGGCCGCCCACGGCGACCGCGAGTTCGGGCACGTGCTGACCCGGCTCGCCGTGCCGCGCAAGACCGTCGCCGGGCACGCGGCCGACCCGGCGCTGGTCGGGCGGATCGACGCGTGGGCGCGGGCCGCGATCGGCGCGGACCACCTGCGCGGGCTGCGGCTGGCCCGGTTCGGCGACAACATGCGCGACGTCGCCGTCACCGAGGGCGACAAGGTGGAGGCCCAGCTGCGGTTCGGCGTCTCGGTCAACACCTACGGCGTGAACGACCTGGTCGAGCTGGTCGACGGGGTGTCCGAAAAGGACACTGACCGCCTGGTGGCCGAGTACGCCGAGGCGTACGAGGTGGTGCCGGAGCTGACCGAGCGCGGCGCCCGGCACGAGTCGCTGCGGTATGCGGCGAAGGTGGAGCTGGGCCTGCGGCAGTTCCTCGGCGAAGGCGGCTTCGGCGCGTTCACGACGAATTTCGAGGACCTCGGCGGGCTGCGGCAGCTGCCGGGGCTGGCCGTGCAGCGGCTCATGGCCGACGGCTACGGCTTCGGCGGCGAGGGGGACTGGAAGACCTCCGCGCTGCTCGCCGCGGTGAAGGCGATGGGCGAGGGCACCGGCCGCGGCACCTCGTTCATGGAGGACTACACGTATCACTTCGGGCCGGGGGAGCCGAAGATCCTCGGCGCGCACATGCTCGAGGTCTGCCCGAGCATCGCCGCCGCCCGGCCGTCCTGCGAGATCCACCCGCTCGGCATCGGCGGCCGCGAGGACCCCGTGCGGCTGGTGTTCGACGCCGCGCCCGGCCCCGGCGTGGTGCTCGGCCTGGCCGACCTCGGCGACCGGTTCCGGTTGGTGGCCAACGAAATCGACGTCGTCCCGCCGGACGAGCCGCTGCCCGGGCTGCCGGTCGCGCGCGCGGTCTGGCGGCCCTCGCCCTCGCTCGCGACGTCCGCGGAGTCGTGGATCACCGCCGGCGCGCCGCACCACACCGTGCTGACCCAGGCGGTGCCGCTGGAGACGCTGCGCGACTTCGCCCACCTGCTCGGCGTCGAGCTGCTGGTCATCGACGACGCCACCACCGGCCCCGGCTTCGCTGACCGGATCCGCTGGAACCAGGCCTATTACCGGCTCGCCCAGGGCTTCTGAAAGGAGCACGAACAATGAAGTTCATCCGAGGGATCCGAGGAGTCACAGCCGCGGCGTTGGCCCTGACGCTGGCCGCTTGCGGGTCGAGCGTGAAGACCGCCGACGAGGCCCCGTCGGGCGGTTCGGCGGCCGGGGCGCTGGTCGGGGTCACGATGCCGACGAAGTCGTCCGAGCGCTGGATCCACGACGGCGACAACATCAAGTCGGCGCTGGAGAAGCTCGGTTACAAGGTCGACCTCCAGTACGCCGAGAACGACATCCCGACCCAGGTCAACCAGATCGAAAACCAGATCACCAAGGGCGCCCGGCTGCTGGTGATCGCCTCCATCGACGGCACCTCGCTGACCACGCAGCTGCAGGAGGCGGCCGACCACAAGATCCCGGTGATCGCCTACGACCGGCTGCTGACCAACAGCCCGAACGTCGACTACTACGCCACCTTCGACAACTTCAAGGTCGGCGTCGAGCAGGCGAACTCGCTGCTCAAGGGCCTCGGCACCGGACCGGGCCCGTTCACCATCGAGCTGTTCGGCGGCTCCCCGGACGACAACAACTCGACCTACTTCTTCAACGGCGCCATGTCCGTGCTCAAGCCCCTGATCGACAGCGGCAAGCTGGTCGTGAAGAGCGGCCAGACCACCTTCGCGCCGACCGCGATCCTGCGCTGGGACCCGGCCACCGCGCAGCGGCGCATGGAGGACCTGCTCACCAAGACCTACACCGGCGGCGCGAAGGTCGACGGCGTGCTTTCGCCCTACGACGGGCTTTCCATCGGCATCCTGTCGGCGCTGAAGAGCAACGGCTACGGCACCGCCGGCCAGCCCTACCCCCCGGTGACCGGCCAGGACGCCGAGGTCGCGTCGGTCAAGTCCATCATCGCCGGCGAGCAGTACT
Source organism: Amycolatopsis saalfeldensis (assembly GCF_900110575.1). Lineage (GTDB taxonomy): Bacteria > Actinomycetota > Actinomycetes > Mycobacteriales > Pseudonocardiaceae > Amycolatopsis > Amycolatopsis saalfeldensis. The sequence continues at coordinate 448,683 of NZ_FOEF01000002.1, read as the reverse complement.
CGACCGTCTTCAAGGACACCCGCAAGCTCGCCGACGTCACCGTGAAGATGGCCGACAGCGTGCTCAAGGGCGGCAAGGCGCAGGTCAACAACACCACCGACTACAACAACGGCAAGAAGGTCGTGCCGTCCTACCTGCTGCAGCCCGTGGTCGTCGACAAGGCCAACTACCAGAAGGAGCTCGTCGACTCCGGCTACTACACCGCGGGCGAGCTGAAATGACCGGGCTGGAGACGACCGAGCTGCTCGGCATGCGCGGGATCACCAAGACCTTCCCCGGGGTCACCGCGCTCGCCGACGTCACCCTTTCCGTGCGCCGCGGGGAGATCCACGCGATCTGCGGGGAGAACGGCGCCGGGAAGTCGACGTTGATGAAGGTGCTCTCCGGCGTCCACCCCCAGGGCAGCTACGAGGGCGAGATCCGGTTCGACGGCGATCTGTGCCGGTTCGGCTCGGTCCGCGACAGCGAGCGCCGCGGGATCGTGATCATCCACCAGGAGCTGGCGCTGTGCGGGCAGCTTTCGATCGCGGAGAACATCTTCCTCGGCAACGAGCGGGCGCGGCGCGGGTTCGTCGACTGGAACCGCACCAACCACGAGGCGGCCGAGCTGCTGCGGCGGGTCGGCCTCGCGGAGGCCCCGGTGACGCCGGTGCGCGACCTCGGCGTCGGCAAGCAGCAGCTGGTGGAGATCGCGAAGGCGCTGTCGAAACAGGTGCGGCTGCTGATCCTCGACGAGCCGACCGCGGCGCTGAACGACGACGACTCCGCGCACCTGCTCGACCTGCTGCGCGGGCTGCGCGAGGAGGGCGTCACGTCGGTGATCATCTCCCACAAGCTCGGCGAGGTGATCGCGATCGCCGACACCGTCACGATCCTGCGCGACGGCCGCACGATCGACACCCTCGACGCCGCCGGCCTGACCGAGGAACGGCTGATCACCGGCATGGTCGGGCGCGACCTCGAGCACCGCTTCCCGCCGCGTGAGCCCGACATCGGCGAGGAGGTGCTGCGGATCGAGGACTGGACCGTGCACAGCCCGACCCAGCCGGGCCGGGTCGTGGTCGACCGCGCCAACCTGACGCTGCGGCGCGGGGAGGTGGTCGGCCTGGCCGGGCTGATGGGCGCGGGCCGGACCGAGCTGGCGATGAGCGTGTTCGGCCGCTCCTACGGCACCGCCATCTCCGGGCGGCTGGTGAAGGACGGTGTGCCGATCGAGGTGCGTTCGGTACGCGACGCCGTCCGCCACGGCCTCGCGTACGCCACCGAGGACCGCAAGCGCTACGGGCTGAACCTGATCGAAGACGTCCAGCGCAACGTCTCGGCGGCCGGGCTGCCGAAGCTGGCGCGCCGCGGCTGGGTGAACGAGCCGGCCGAGCATGACACCGCCGCGCGGTTCCGCCGTGACCTGCGGATCAAGGCGCCGAGCGTGCGCAGCGTGACCGGGAAGCTCTCGGGCGGCAACCAGCAGAAGGTCGTGCTGGCCAAGTGGATCTTCACCGACCCGGACGTGCTGATCCTCGACGAGCCGACCCGCGGCATCGACGTCGGCGCGAAGTTCGAGATCTACTCGATCATCAACTCCCTTGCCGCACAGGGGAAGGCGATCCTGGTGATCAGTTCCGAGCTGCCGGAGCTGCTCGGCTTGTGCGACCGGATCTACGCTCTGTCCGCGGGCCGGGTGACCGGTGAGGCCACCCGGGCGCAGGCGTCCCAGGAACTGCTGATGCAGTACATGACGAAGGAACGGCAATGACTGCAACAGACACGGCCCGGCCCGCAGCGCCCCCGCACGCCGCCCCCGCGCGGCGGATCTCGATCAACCCGCGCCAGAGCGGGATCTACGTCGCCTTCGCGCTGATCGTGGTGCTGTTCGAGGTGCTCACCGGCGGCGCGCTGCTGGAGCCGCAGAACATCTCGAACATCATCGTGCAGAACTCCTACGTGCTGATCCTCGCGGTCGGCATGATCCTGGTGATCATCTCCGGCCACATCGACCTGTCCGCCGGGTCCGTGGTGGCGATGACCGGCGCGGTCTCCGCGGTGCTGATGGTGAACCTGCACGTGCCGTGGCCGATCGCGGTGCTGGTCACCCTGGTCACCGGCGCGGTGATCGGCGCGTGGCAGGGCTACTGGGTCGCCTACTTCGGCATCCCGGCGTTCATCGTGACGCTGGCCGGGATGCTGGCGTTCCGCGCGCTCACCCTGACCGTGCTGGGCAACCAGGGCATCGGCCCGTTCCCCGACGCGATCCGCACCTTGTCCAACGGCTTCACCGACGGCTACCTCGGCAACATCGGCCTCGGCCCGCTCGGCGGCGCCGACCTGACCAGCCTGCTCGCCGGGGTGGTCGCGGTCGCCGCCATCGCCGTGACGCAGCAACGCAAGCGCTCCGCGCAGCTCGGTTACGGCCAGGAGGTCGACCCGTACCCGGTGTTCGTCGCGAAGGTGGCCGGGGCCGCGATCCTGGTGCTCGCCGTCGTCGTGCAGCTGGCCCGGTTCAAGAACCTGCCGTGGGTGCTGATCCTGCTGGCCGTGCTGGTGGTCGGCTACTCACTGGTGGCGGGCCGCTCGGTGTTCGGCCGGCACGTCTACGCGGTCGGCGGCAACCTCCAGGCCGCGACGCTGTCCGGGGTCAAGGTCAAGTCGGTGACGTTCTGGATCTTCGTCAACATGGGCGTGCTGGCCGCGCTCGCGGGGATCATCTTCGCCGGGCGGCTCAACCAGGCCGGGCCGACGGCGGGCGTGAACTTCGAGCTCGACGCGATCGCCGCGGCGTTCATCGGCGGCGCGGCCGTGCAGGGCGGCGTCGGCAAGGTGGTCGGCGCGATCACCGGCGGGCTGATCATGGCGGTGATCAACAACGGCATGTCCCTGATCGGCGCCCCGAGCGAGCGCGTGATGCTGGTCAAGGGGATCGTGCTGCTCGCGGCCGTGGCCTACGACATCTGGACCAAGCGGCGGGGGACCGTCTGAGTTGTGGCCGAGCAGCTGATTGCCGTGACCGGGGCGTCGACGACCCGCGAGAGCTGCACGCAGTGGTCAACAACGCGGGCATCCAGGTGAACGCGCCGGCCGAAGCCCTGCCGATGGCGGAGTGGCGGCGGGTGGTTCGCCCTGGAAGCGGTCAGCGATTCGCTGCGCCGGGAGCTGGTGCCGCTGGGCGTGCAGGTGGTCGTGATCGAGCCCGGCGGCGTCCGCACGGAGGTGGCCGCACGTGGGGTCGCTACGGCGAACCGCCTCGCCGCCCTGCGCACCCGTCTGACCTGTGTGCTCGACCGCGTCATGGCCGCCGGCGTGCGCCGCCACTACCCGAAGGGAGCCACGGCGTGACCGCCGGCCGTGATAGGGGTGCCACCCGAATACGCCAGAAAGGGGCCACTGTTTCGTGTAGGTCCTGGTCAGGCGTGTAGCGCCCGGTTCAGTTGTGCGTGCAGGTCTGCCAGTTCGGCAGCGGAGGTGTTCATCGCGCCGGTGTGGTCGTTGAAGTCGAGCAGGTCGCCGGCCTCGCGCCAGGTTCGGGACGTGCCGGTGTCGTTGAGCGGGGTGTGCATCCGCATGATCGGCGGTGGCATGGGCCGCCACGCGCTGCCGAGGTGGTAGGCGGTGACGACCGCGTCGGGGACGTCGTCGGTGCGCGGGTCGGTGAAGTCGAGGTCGCTGACAAGGACTTCCAGCATGCTGTGGTGGCGGTCGACGCCGATGTACCGCCCGGTTTCCGGATCGCGCAACAACTTCCTGGTCGGGACTTGCTTGGCGAGGTGCCACAGTGCACGGATCTCGGCACGTTCGGCTGTCTCGTCCGGGGTGCGGCGTCGCTTCTGCCTCCACCGGGACCATCCTGTGGCGCCCATCAGCTGGTCACCTCCTCGGCGAGGGCGCGGTAGAGCGAGGCGACTGAGGGATGGTCGCCGGCGTTCTTGCCGGTTTTGATGGTGAGCTTCTTGACGATGTCGGGCATCGGGGTGCCCTTGTCGCGCAGCGCGCGGGCGAAGAGCACGTCGTCTTCGTCGATCACTTTGGGCCGGCCGCCGTGGTTGCCGCGTGCGGCGGCGGCCTGCTGGCCTTCGAGGGTCTTATCGCGGATGTAGTCGCGGTCGAGCTGGGCGGCGACGGCGAGCACGGCGAAGAGCATGGAGCCCATGCCGTGCGGGTCGTAGATCCCGATCAGCGGCCCGGACAGCAGCTCCAATTGGATTCCGGTGGACTGTAAGGTCGCCGAGAGCGTCATCAGCTCGGCGGCGTTGCGCGCCAAGCGTTTCATCTCGTGCACGGTCAGGATCACCGGCTGATCCGGTGCCGCGGTCTTGATCTCGCGGGCCAGGGCGAGCGCGGCCTCGAATTCGGGGCGCACCCGGATGCGGGTGCTGATCTTCTCGGAGAACACCCGCGTGCACTTCGCGGCCGCAAGCGCGTCGAGCTGACTTTGCAACTCCTGGGTGGCGGTCGAGCAGCGGGCGTAGCCGATCCGGATCGGCGCCCCGCTCGGCTCCGGTGCCGCCGGGGCGACCTCCGGACCCTGTGTCCACTTCTTGCCGGGTGCGCGGTCGGCCGGGACGGGCACGGTGAGGTCGTCGCGCAGCGACGGCACGAGGATGAACCGCGCGGTGTGGTACTTCGCGGCGGTCTTCCCGGCGCGGGTGCGGCAGGCACTGCCGGCGGGCACGTCGCATTGCGGGCAGGGGTGGCGTTCGACCGCGGCCGCGGCGTCGTCGGGTCCGAGTTGCATGCCCGTCAGTCTCGCAGAACTCTGTCAAAACCATGGGTAGTTCTGCGAGGTGTTGTGCGAATCGCGACCTGGGGATCTCCGGCCCGGATGGGCCCGTTCGCAGAACTCTCACAACTGGTCATTTATGCGAATCCACATCGTCAAGTTCACCCTGACGGTTTCTTCCGCCGTCGGCGAGCGTCAAGGTAATCTTGACGCTCGAACGAAGAGTCGGAGGATGCTGAATGAGCGAGAGCACCGTGCCGCCGGATTCGGGCGGGCCGGTGGCCGACGAGGCCGCGCGTCCGTTCGGGTCCTACACCGCCGCCGATCATGCCCGCGTCGCGATGGCCGAAGCCGCGTGGTCGACGCTGGAAGCCGCGTTCCGGTCGATCGTGCCCGAGGCGCACCGACCGGACGGAGTGCCGTCGACGGTGTTGATCGAGGCCGCGTCGTGGGCGCGGGCCCGCGCCGAGGATCTGCTCCGCGCGGCGGTGATCGCCAGCCACGAGCGGGGGCTGAGCTGGACGCAGATCGGTCGGGGCCTGGGTACGAGCAAGCAGGCCGCGCACGAGCGGTTCGCCGGCGACGTCACCGCCTTCCGCAAGCAGCTCGCGGTGCACCTGGCCGCGCTGGCCGAGGACCCGGACGCGAAGCCGGAGAAGCCCGAGGGGTTCGAGCACGGCTGGGGCCTGGTGCCCGACACCTCCTTCTTCGCGCCCCACCTGGACGCATGGCGGGCTGAGCTGGGCGAGATTCCCGGTGCCTTCACCCCGGCCGGGAACCCCGGCGAGCTGCTGGCGCAGCTGTCCGACCCCGCCACGGCGGTCACCGGCGTGAACGACACCACCGCGCGCCCGGTCGACGTCGACGCGCCCCGGTGCCGGTTCACCGCCGAATCGATGTCCGAGGATGCCGAGCCCGGCGAGTACCTGGTGTGCCTGCTGCCGGAGGGACACCCCGGCAAACGCCACCAGCTCGCCGTGTCCAACATCTACGACTGAGAAAGGGGCGCGTTCCGATGGCTCGATTCCAGCGGCTCACCCGAGACGACCTGACCACCCACACCCGCGACGAACTGTTGCCGCGGTTGGAGGCCGAGCAGGAATACTGGGCACGCAAGGAAAAGCGCGGCCTCTCCGCTGCCGATCAGCAAGCCCGCCGGGAGTTCAGCGACCTCGTCTACGCCGTGATCAACCCGTCCGGGCTCGCCGACTCGATGGCCGAGACCACGGCATGGCTCAAGGGCGAACGCTCGACGGATTCCGCGTACTTCACGGAGAAGCCCATCCATGACCAGCCCTGATCAAGCGCCCGCCACCAGCACAAACCCGGACCTGATCGACCTGGACACCGGGGATGAGTACGAGTGGGTAGGCGAGGGTTACGCCCACGAGGGCGATCACGACTTCTGGTGGTCACGCGAGGCGCTGACCGCGGGCGGGCTGCGCCTGGTCGAGGTGGCCAGCCTTGGTGAGGCCGAGTGCGCCGAGCTGCGAGATCGGTACGCCGCCGGCGGCTGACTCAGGTTGGCCGGTGTCGGCGGCGTCGGTGAGTGAGCACGGCCGCGACGTCCGGCGGCATGGTGGTGTCTCCAGTGGTCACCGCCTGCTCGGCCCAGTCGGCGGCGGCACGGACTCGCCGCAGCCGGTCCCGCGCCAGCTCACGCTCCTCCTCGGACAGCGGGAGGCCCGTCAGGGCCGGGGCCAGGCGCCCGGCGGTGGTGTAGAAGCGGGTGGTCGCGTACAGCAGGCCGAGGATCTCCGATCGCGCCGAGTGCTCCACGACATCCACCGCCGCTCAATCGCTCTGTCGCCAGCGCACGGTGCCGTCGACCAGGTCGGCGTCCCAGTCCGGCGTGTCCAAGTCGGGTTCCCAGGACGGTTCCGGCTCGTCGGCGGTCAGGTAGCCGCGGGTGACGCTGCCGTACAGGAACGCCCCTGCGACGCCGTGCGGGCGCCGGGCGACCCAGTCCGGGAACTCCGCTCGCGGTAGCTCCCGCTCGACCCAGTTCCGTGCGGCGTCCTCGGTGAGGTGGTCGGATTCGGCTACGCCGGACACGGTGTCGTCGTCGCCGATTCCCAGGTCGATGGCGGCTCTCCAGATCACCGCCCCGGCTTGGCGCAGCTCATGCACAGTAGTCATGTCACCAGCATCGCCCTTCCCGGCGGATCTGGCCACCACACGACCGTGACGGATCGGACCTGGTCAGGGCCTGTCCTCGTTTCCTTGTCACCGGCACGGAGGACTGGGCTTTTTGTGGGCGCCGTGCTTGACTCGACACCATGCCCACAAAAAGCCCAGTAGAGGATGAGGTGGTCGCCGCGATCGGGCGGCTGCTGCGCCGCGGGCTGCCGGTCACCCCGGCCACCGCGGACCCGGTGCTGCTCGACCTGCGCGGGATCGTCGCCAGAGCGGTCGACCCCGCCGACGACGCCAGTCGCACCGCGGCGCTGGACGGCACCCTGCGCGGTCTGCTGGCCCGGTTCCCGGACACCCGCTACGCCCCGGCGGCGCGGGCGCTGTTCGGGCTGCCCCCGGCGGAGCCCGGCCAGAACCTCACGGTCCGCCGGGACCTGGCCGCGGAGCAGTCCGGGCACGAGGTGCACCACTTCCGCAAGCGGGTCGAACCCAGGTTGATCGAGAAGGTCGCCTGGGAATTGCTGGCCGATGCCGACCGGTTCACCCGCTCCCCGATGATCGCCCCCAGGTTGGCGCCGGTGACCGAGCGGCAGCCGGTCCAGCCCGACCCGTTCGCCTGGGAGGTCGCCGAGCACGAGGAACAGCTGTCCCGGTTGTGGTCGGCGATCTACGCCGCCCGCGCCGAGTTGCTGGCCGTCGAGCGGCTGATCAGCCTGCGGGCGGACCGGATGGACATCCTCCACACAGCGGTGACCGCGGCCTGGCGGTGGGCGGTGGCCCGCGCCGAGGCGATCGGCTACACCACCGCGTTCGACCCCGACCAGGACGTCGACGCGCTGGTCGCGCTGACCGGCTGGACCCCGCCGCTGACCGGAGCGCAGGCGTCCCGGCTGACCGAGGCCGCCGGCGGCGGCGCCAGCCGCGAGCAGTTCGTCCACTCCCTGCACGGCGAAACCGGGCTGGGCAACGCCTGGACCGAGGGCTTCCTGCCCCGCACCCCAGACCTCGAACACACCCCCGAGAAGAACGGACAGTTGTCGTGACCAGCACCAACACCGCCCTGGCCGCCGCACTGGAGGCGGCGGCGACCGGCGATCCCCGCCGCTACGTCATCACCGGCGGCCCCAGCTCCGGCAAGGACGACCTGATCGAGGCGGTGCACGCCGCCGGGATTCCCTGCATGGCCGAGGAACCCGGCCGGGAGATCTACCGCAAGCACCGCGAACGGCTCGGCCGCCACCTGCTGCGCGAGGACCGGCGCGAGTACTCGCTGGAGGTCCTCTCCGCGTTCATCGCCGAGTACACCGCGCACACCGGCGGGATCAGGTTCTACAACCGAGGCATCCCCGACGGCTACGGCTGGGAGGGGTTCTTCGGCCTCAAGCCGACCACCGAGTTGGAAGAGGCGACCCGGACCTACCGCTACGACGCGATCTTCGTGCTCGATCCGCTGGACACCTTCGAGGACCCCGACGACATCGTATGGGCCAAGGACCGCGAGATCCGCCGCGTGCACGAACTCATCGTGCAGGGCTACTACGACGCCGGCTACGAACCGGTGTTCGTCGCCCCCGACTCCGCCGCGGCGCGACTGGACTTCATCTGCGCCAACCTGCGCCTGCCCAAACCCAGCCGAGGAGCGTGAACTCGTTGAACCGCAACGGGAAACCAGTCAGCACCCCGTCGCTGCTGATCTCGCCGAACAGCGTGCTGGCCAACGCACTGCTGCGCTCCATCGACATCCTGCGCCCCCGCGTGCTCGCCGCGCGGCCATCCCGGATCGAGTTCGTGGTGGGCACCCAGATCAACGGCGCCCCGCACCTCGGGACGAACCTCGTGCAGACCGCGGCGTTCCTGCTCGCGAAGATCGCCCGCCGGGAGTTCTCCATCGACACCGTCGTCCGCTTCGGCGCGCTGGACAACGCCCCGCACGACGTCGTCCTCGACCCGGAGACCCACCACGCCTACCAGCAGACCTACTACCACGCCCTGGGCAAGGCGAAGATCGGCGAGCTGATCGAGGGCTACTATCAGGGCTTCTTCCGGTCGCTGTCGGAGGCGACCGACACCGACTACGCGGTGGAGACCTACACCGACCAGCAGGCCACCCCCGCGTTCCGGGTGGAGTTCCTGCGCACCCTGGAACGGCTGGAGGACATCCGCTGGTGGATGGCCCCCTCCCACGGACAGGTGCACGTCCGAGTGCCGTGCCCGGACTGCGGGTGGGCGGAGAAACGCGGTGACCGCACCAAACTCGCGCACCTGGACGAGGACGGCGCCACGTTCACCGCGGTCTGCTTCGACCACGGCCCCTACGAGGCGCACATCGACCCCGAAGACGACGCGCCCTACCTCGACCTCGCCACCCTGTACCGGAACCTGGTCAAGGAACGCGCGTTCGGCCGCGATTCCGGCACGCTGCACGTGATGATGAAGGGCGGCGACTGGGTCTTCGGCTGCCAGCTCGTCGACGGCGCCCTCGGCGCCCTGGACACCCCGCCAGCGCACATGCCGGTCCGGATCTTCACGCCGCAGGTGCTCGCCCCGACCGGGGCGAAACTGTCCAAGTCCCTGCTGCGCGAGCAGGGCAAGGGCGCGCTGCCGGCCGACGTCGAGCCCTGGATGCTCGACACCACCGCCTGGCCCGGCCCGGTTGACGACTACGTCGACGCCCTGGTCTGGCTGGTCGGCGAGCTGCTGACCGACCCGAAACACTTCTTCCGCTCGTTCACCGTCAAGGAACTAGGCCGCCTGATGACCGCACGCCCCACCGAAACCATCGTCCGCGCCCACGAGATGGGCATCTACAAGCGCTACTTCGACCTGATCGCCACCGGCCGGAAAACCACGGAGATCCGGGTCAACGACTCCAGCCGCCGCAAGATCAAAGAAGGGTCGCTGATCCGGTTCCGCTGCCAGGGCGACCAGGTCCTCACCCGCGTCACCGGCGTCAACCGGTACGCCACCTTCGAGGAGATGTTCGACCACCAGGACGTCGCCTCGGTCAACCCGCTGGCGACCCGCGCCGAGCAGCTGGCCAACATCCGCCAGATCTACCCACCCGAACGCGAGGCGCTGGGCGTCGTGGCCATCGGCATCGAGCTGGTCGATCCGCCCCGGCCCGCCTGACACCCGCCACGGGCAGGTCCCCGGCGCTCGCCGATCACGCGACCGCCGGGGACACCCACCGCCCCGGACCTGGTGCCCGAGGCGAGCAACATCCTGCCCGACCAGCGAGTTACCGCCGGAACCCGGCCTGGCCTGACGCCGTAGGGATGCCTGCCAGTAGCCCCGAGTTGGGCGACGTCGCCAGGGTCAGGCGCCGGCGCGGAAGAGCACCTTGGGTTCCAGGTCAAGACGGGTCTGCGGTTGCTCGGGTTCGGCGAGGTCGAGCACCAGGTCGCCCATGCGGCGGATGGTGTGGGTCAGGTACGGCGTCACCGTGGCCAGGTCGTCGAAGTCGACCGGGTGCCCCTCGGCGGCCAGTGTGTTCGCCGCGTCGGTGATGTCCAGCGCGGACGAATAAATGGCGCAGTTGGCGGCCAGCTCGTTGAATTTCACGATCCGTTCGTGCACGTCGGGGTCGTTGTGCCCCAGAATATCGCCGATCATGATCCAGTCGGAGAACTTGTGAAACCCTTCGGCTTTATTGGTGATCGCGGTGATCTGCTCCCGCAGCCGCGGATCGTTGAGAAACCGCAGCAGCGTGATCGTGCGGATAGCCCGCCCGAGTTCACGGAACGCGCGGTAGAGACGGTTCTTGCGGGAATGGTTACCCAGGCGCCGCAGCAGCGTCACCGACGAGACGGCTCCCTCGCGGATGGAGATCGTGGTGCGCATCAGGTCCTGCCAGTGGCGGCTGATCAGCTCCCAGTCGATGACGTCGTCACCGAAGAGACTGTCGATGTGACGGTAGCCGGCTGCCTCGTCAGGCCGGTAGAAGTTCAGATCCGCCCAATTCCGGATACGGGGCAGCAGGTCGAATCCCAGCAGCGCGGCGAGACCGAAAACCGGCAGGGACTGGCCTTGCGTATCGGCATGAATGGTGTCAGGGTCGATCGTGGAGTCGTTGTTGAGGAGCCCGTCGACGATATGGATCGCCTCCCACGTGCCACAGGGCACGAATCGGGAAAAGAGCGCGATGTAGGTGTTGGACACGTGCCGATAGGCGATCCCGCCGTATCCCCCGTACCGGATGTGGGTCTCGGCCAGCAGATTGTTTTCCCACGTGTCGATCTGCGAGCCGTCGACCGCCACGACCTTCCCGTCACCCCACACCCCCGCGACGTCCAGCTCGGCGAAGGCGTTGATCACGTCGGTGGAGCACTGCGCGACCTTGCCCGCTGTGGAGTGCTTGTTGCCCGCGGTGGAGATCTCGTGCGCCGACACGGTGCCGCGCATGTGCCGGGCGACCTCGGTCGCGCCGAGGTTGGTGCCGTAGGCGTAGGCGGTGAGCACGTAGCGGCCCATCCGGTCCCCGCGGATCTTCGGATCCGACCCTGACGCCGGTCCGAGATGGCGGTCCCAGCCGGTCAGGTACGCGGCGCGGGTCAGGATGTCGAGCAGGCTGCGCTCCGGCAGCCGCTGATGAATCGCCTGCTCAAGCGCGATCGCCGAGGCACTGCGTTCACCGCCGCGGCGCGGGGTGAGCACCGGGCGGCCGTCCACGATCCGCAGATCGGTGTTCGCCTCGAACCCCGCGTCCGTCGTCTCGGCGGCATCCGCCAGCTGCTCCCGGAAATGCGCCACCAGCTCATCCGGGTCGGCCGGGATCCCGGCCTGCTCGCAGAACTCCGCCAAGCGTGGCTCGCAGTCCTCCCACGGCAGCAACTGCGCGGTGAAGTCGGCGTAGGAGTCCGCGCCCACCACGGCGATGTCCCCGGACCGCAGCTCCGCCGCGAGGTGGGAGAACACGCACACCTCCAGATGCCGGCGCGCTACCATCCCCGGCTTGTGCTTGTCCCGCAACACCTTTCGCCACGCCTGTGACGCGAAATTCTCCACCTGGGCCCGCACTGTCACCGTCGCGCCGTCCCGCTCCACGTGCAGCACGTCGGGGATCCATTCGGCGCGCCGGTCCCGCGCCTCCCGCACGAAATCGAGTGCGTCGAGCACGTCGCGGTCCGCGCTGGTGGCCACCAGCTCCAGCGAGCCGGCCATGTCGAACAGGGTCGGCCGGTGCGGCAGGTAGAACCGTTCCAGCAGCGGCAGATAGTTGTTGCCGTGATAGGCCGTCACCGCCTCCAGCGCCGCGGCGACCTCCTCGATCCCGCCTTCGGCGTCGAGGGTGTGCAGCACCGACTGTCCCAACTGCTGCTGTCGGCGTGCCACCCCCACCGGACGACCCCGCCCTGTCGCGGTGACCGCGGTGGCGTCGCGGGCGCCGGCGACCACCTTGCCCAACACGCCGATCAGCCGCTCGGTTTCGCCCCGGTGCGCTTCCCGCAGCTCGTCCAGCTTGTCCTTGCCGCGTTTGTGCACCGCCGCGATCCGCTTGCAGAACATCGTCACCACGTCATCGCGGGTCTCGATCCTCGCCTGATGCACCAGGCACGCCAGCAGCGTGAACCGTTTCGCCTCACCCGTCTTGCGCATGTCATCGGCGTCGGCGACCCGGGCCTCACCGGCGAAATGCGCGATCTTCGCGGCTGTGACACCCGCAAGCCATTCCTCGGTCGGGCCGATCGCGTCCAGCACCTGCAACCGCGCCAGCCGGGCCCGGAACTTCGCCACCGTCGCCGCCGGCGCCGGATCCTTCAGCCGGTCGAACTCGCTGCGCCGCGTCGCCGGATCCACCACCAGTAATCGCTCCAACCGGCTGCGGGACTCCCACGCCATCCGCCCGTACGCGGTGGCCTGCAACCCGCCGTTGACCTCCGTGCGGATCCCCGCCACCAACGCATCCAGCGTCGTATACCCCGGCAGCTCGCAGCCTTGGCGCACCAGCTCGTCCAGCGCCACGTTGATCAGATCCGCCGGGTTGTCCTTCTTCGTCACCGCCTCCCGCACAGCCTCCTCGGCGACCTTCCGCACGATCGCCGACTCGTACCGCACCCCGAGGAACTCCCGCACGTACTCCCGGTACCGCTTCGCCGTCCGCACCGCCGCCACCCGCGCCGCCACACCGGAATCAACCCCGATCGCGGCCGCGACATGCTCCACCACCAGCTGCGGCACCGCGTCCAGCTTCGGGAAGTACCCCAGCCGCGCGTGCGCCTTCAGCCACACCAGCAACGCCACCACCTGGTCAGGCGCCTCGGACCGCACCTTCGACCTCGCCCACGCCACCTCCCCCTCAGAGGGCGTGAACGCCTCCACCAGCTCCTTCGACGACACCACACGCTTGAACCGCGGGTACGCAGTCCGATCGATCGCCGTCAACCCGCCACCCCAGTACGCTCACCAACCTCAACCGCACCAGCTTAAAGATCACACCCCGCCACACCCGCACCACACCTGACCAGCCCGATCTCAACTCAGTGGCCCCTTTCTGGCGTATTCGGGTGGCACCCCTGATAGGGGAGGATGACGGGGTGCCGCGGATCCGGGGCGCCAGCACCACGAGATGGTGTGGGCCGACCTCGCCGAAGCGATGCGGCAACTGCTGCTGGAGCGCGACTGCGAATCGATCACCATGGGCCACATCGCGGCCCGGTCCGGCCGGCGACTTCGCGGCTCGGGGGATCGTCGAGGCGGTCTTGGCTGCGTTCACCGACCCGGTCGTGCAGCTGATGTTCCGGCCAAGTGCCTCGCCGCCGTCCGACCAAGGGGCCGGAGAGCCCGTTCCACGAGATCGTGGCCGAAGTGGAGAACGTCGTCCAGGACGGCATTTCACGCGGGGAATTCCGCGACATCGGCGAACCGCCTCACCGTGGAGCTGCTGTCCGGCGTCATGCGGGCGGGGCGCGGGAAATCGTCCTCGCGTCCCTGGCCCCCGCTCAAGCCTTACGCCGTCAGCAAAAACGCTCGCCGGGCCGGCCGGCTGCCGCTAGACCTGAGGCATGCGGGCACGCTACGACGACATCGCCGACTGGTACGAGCAGGAGTTCCTCGCCGGGCAGGGCGACGACGACCCGTTGGAGGTCGGGCTCGCGCTGGCGACGCTGCTCGGCCCTGGCAGCGGGCCGTGCCTGGAGATCGGCTGTGGCACGGGCGTGCACGCCGAGACCGTACGGGCGCTGGGCCGCGCCCCGGTGGGCGTCGACCTGTCGGGGGAGATGCTGCGCTACGCGAAACCCCGGCTGCCCGTCGCCCGCGCGGACGCCGAGCGCCTGCCGCTGCGCGACGGCTCGGTGCCCGCGGCGGTCGCGGTCCTCGTGCACACCGACATGCCCGGCTATCCGAGCGTGGTACGCGAAGCCGCGCGGGTGCTGAAGCCGGGCGGAGTGTTCGTCCACATTGGAGTGCACCCGTGCTTCTGCGGCGGCTTCGCCGACCGCTCGGACCCGGCCGCGCTGGTCCTGCGCCGTGGCTACCGCGAACGCGGGTGGACCACCGACTCCTGGACCGACCGGGGCCTGCGCGACAAGGTCGGCGCCGCGCACTGGCCACTGCCGGACCTGCTGTCGATGTTCCTCGACGCCGGCCTCGTCCTCGACAGCTTCGCCGAAGGCGGCGGCGACAGCCCGCTCCAGCTCTCGATCCGGGCGCGTAAGCCATAAGGGCCGGAATCAGGCGAAGGCGTTCAGGTGATCGGCGACGAAGGTGTGCAAGCTGCGCGGCCGGGTCCCGGTCAGCGATTCCACGTCGTCCGACAACCAGGCGGCATCACCTTGGGCGATCAGGCCGAAGGCTTCGGCATTGGATTTCGCGACGGCCTCGGGCACGCCGGCCCGGACCATCACCGCCCGGTGCTCGTCGGGCGAGAGCCGGCGGTACTCGACCGGATGTCCCAGTGCGGCAGCGAGTTCCTTCGCGACGTCGTCATAGGTGAGCAGATCGGGACCGGTCAGCCAGTAGGCCCGGCCCGCGTGCCCGGACGGCGCCGTCGCGATCGCCGCGGCGGTGGCGGCGACGTCACGGGCGTCGATCATGCCGACCTGGCCGTCACCGGCGGACATCACGAAGCTCCGCGTCTGCCGGACCATCGGGGCCATCACGAGAAGATTCTGCAGGTACGCGTTCGACCGCAGCAGTGTGTACGCCATCCCGCTCGCGGTCAGGTGTTCCTCGATGCGCGCCTGTCCTCGCCGCCGTTCCACCGGGGAGTCGGCGGACGCTTTGCTGGTGATCTTGACGATGTGCCGGACGCCGTGGTCCAGCGCGCTGTCGATCACGGCCATCTCCTGGGCCGGCACCGCCGGGCTGACGAGCAGGACCGTGTCGACGTCGCGCATGGCCGCGTCCAGCGTGTCGCGCCGGTCGAAGTCGCCGGTGACGATGTCGACGTCGCCGCCGGGTGCCCGAGCCGGGTCACGGACCAGCGCGCGCGTGGGGTGGTGTGCCGCGGCGAGGAGCCGGACGGCTTCGGAGCCGACCTTGCCGGTCGCGCCGGTGACCAAGATCATCGTGTTCCTTCGGGTTCGAGACGGAATGGATCGACCTATCCAAAATAGCCCCGCTAAGATTGGATAGTCAAATCCAGAACGAGGGAGTCGGATGTCGTCACACGTCGCGCAGCAGGAGCCGCCGAGCACGCGGAAAGGCCGGGCGACCCGGGACCGGATCGTCGAGGCCGCGGCCGGCCTCATGTACCGGCACGGGGTGGCCGGCACCAGCACCCCGGCGGTCCGCGATGCCGCCGGGGTCAGCTCGTCGCAGATCTACCACTACTTCGCGGACAAGGACGACCTCACCAAGGCGGTCATCGCCTTCCAGGCCGGGGCCATCCTGTCCCATCAGGAACCCTTGCTGGCCAAGCTCGACAGCCTCGAAGCCCTCAGCTCGTGGCGAGACGTCGTGGTGGAAGCGGCCCGGCAGCAGCACGGTGCCGGCGGCTGCCCGCTGGGCACCCTTTCCGCGGAATTGTCCGACAGCAGCCCGTGGGCCCGCGACGCTCTCGCGCGCAGTTTCACCGCCTGGTCCGACGCGATCCGCGGCGGTCTGGCAGCGATGATCGACAACGGCACGCTGCGGCCCGGGACCGATGCCGACGGCCTCGCACTGGCCCTGCTGGCCGCCGTGCAGGGCGGCCTGATCCTGGCGCAGGCCCATCACGACACGGCCGCTCTCGAGGCCATTTTGGACACCGTGATCGCCCGCATTCGCGACCACGACGCCAAGTTCGCGTGAGCCGGGGCCCGTTCCGGATGACCGGGCCCCGGCCGATTCAGCCGACGGCGGCGCCGAACCACCTCGGCAGCTGCTGCACCAGATCCTCCTGATCTTCACCGGCCCAGGCGACGTGCCCGTCCGGTCGCAGCAAGACCGCGGGCGCCGACAGTTCCTCGCTGACGTCGACGACGTGGTCGACCCGGTCCGCCCAGCCCGCGGCCGAGAGCCGGCCGGTCTGGTCGAGCAGCAGCCCGCGGCCTTCGTGCATCAGCTCGTAGAGGCGGCCGCGCTTCAGCGTGACGTCCCGCAGCCGGCGGCCGAGCAGCTCGTGGCCCTCGCCGAAGTCGTAGCGGATCCCGGTCGCGCTGATCTTCCCGATCAGGAACCGGTTCACCTCCTCGAAGTCCATCAGCTCCGACACCAGCCGGCGCACCGCCCGCGGCCCCGGCTCGGGTGAGCCCAGCTCGATCTGCGCCCGGGTGTTGTCCAGCACGTCGGCGGCCACCGGGTGCCGTTCGGCCTCGTAGCTGTCCAGCAGCCCGCCGGGCGCCCAGCCGGTGATCTCGGCGGCCAGTTTCCAGCCCAGGTTGACCGCGTCCTGGATGCCGAGATTGAGCCCCTGCCCGCCGGTCGGCGGGTGGACGTGCGCCGCGTCGCCGGCCAGCAGCACGCGGCCGGCGCGGTAGTGCTCGGCCAGCCGGGTGGAGTCGCCGAAACGCGAGAGCCAGCGCGGCGAGTGGATGCCGAAGTCGGTGCCGGCCAGCGCCCGGACCTGCTGCTTGAACTCCTCCAGCGTCGGCGGGACGGTGCGGTCCTCGGCCAGTCCGGCGGCCGGCGTGACGAAGCGGTACACCCCGTCTCCGAGCGGAACGGCGCCGAAACCCCCGCGTTCCTTGTAGATCTTCATCACCGCGGGCATCAGTTCCTCCTGGGGCACAGTGACTTCCACCGCGCCCAGCAGCCACTCGTGCCGCGCGGGCTCGCCGGGGAACCCGACGCCGAGCAGCTTGCGCACCGTGCTGCGGCCGCCGTCGCAGCCGACCAGGTAACGCGAGCGCAGCCGGGTGCCGTCGGCCAGCTCGGCGGTCACCCCGCCGTCGTCCTGGCTCAGCCCGGCCAGCTCGGCACCGCGCCGGATCTCGACGCCCAGCTCGGCGGCGTGCTCGTTCAGCAGCCGGTCGGTGGTGGTCTGCGGGAGGCCGAGGACAAACGGGTACGTGGTGTCCAGCCGGTCCGGCTGCGGTTTGGGGATGCCGGCGAAGAAGCCGCCGACCGGGTGCTGCGTGCCGAGCGCGAGGAACCGTTCCAGCAACCCCCGCTGGTCCAGCACTTCGAGGCTGCGCGTGTGCAGGCCCTGCGCGCGGACGACCTTCGTCGGCTTCGCGTCCCGCTCCAGCACGAGCACGTCCACATCGTGCAGCCGCAGCTCCGCGGCCAGCATGACGCCGGTCGACCCGCCGCCGGCGATGATCACGTCGAACAAGAAAACCCCCTGATAGAACGGTCCGAGGAGGCGATTCTGGTCCGGCACGGGGGGCTTGCCGCAAGCCCCGGGGTGCGCTATAAGTTGGAAGAGGCGGGGGAGCTCCCCGCCTTTTTTGTCCCGTGTGGACAGACGAACCCCGGGCCTACGCGCTCGCCTGACGGGCGCGGTGCTCGGCGACGGCGACCCGCGTCCCGCACCGGGTGGAGCAGTAACGACGGCGGCCGTTGCGCGAGGTGTCCACGTACGCGACCCCGCAGCCCTCGCGGGCACACAGCCCGAGCCGGTCCGGCTCCTCGCACACCAGGTGCGCCAGGCCGCCCGCGGTGTAGCCGTACACCCGCTCGACGCGCCCCGCGCCCTCGCTCGAGTAGTGCAGGTGCGGCGGCCTGCCGTCGTGACGCGAGATGTACGGGCGGCAGGCCGCGGTGGCGAGCAGGTCGTTCACCAGGTCGACGCGGCGGCCGGGCGGAGCGCCGAACACCTCCCACAGCCGGCGGCCCCACGCCAGGATGCGCACGGCTTCGTCCTCGGTGACCTCGGTCAACGCCATCGCGTGCGTGCGCGCGACAGCGAGCACCTCGGCGGCGCCGACGTCCGCGCGCAGGCTCAGCGTGGCCAGGTCGGCGGCCACCTGGGCGCCCGAACCGCCGTAAGGGTTGAAGTGCACTGAACCATTACATCATGCTCGGGTCATGGAAGAAACCCGCTGCCCCCGTTGCGGCTGGCCATTGGCCGAGCTGCCCGCCTCCGCGACCGTCCCCGGCTCGGCCGGCAGCCGGGCCGACTACGTGCGCTGCTTCTGCGGCAGCTGGCTCGCCCGCGTGAACGGCGTTGTGGTCGGCGCGACCCGGCCCGTGAGCAGGTGACGATCAGCGCGAGTGCCGGGCCAGCCAGTCCAGGATCCGGCCCGGTTCCTGCTGGAAGTGGCGGTATCCGTCCCAGCGGCGGGTGGTGCCGTGGATCCAGGACAGCTCCTTCGGCACGTCGCCGGGGATGGCGTCGAAGACCGCCTGGACGTCGGACGGCCTGGTCATGACGTCGTCGTGGACCTGGTAGACGAACGTCGGCACCCGGACGCGGCCCGCCGCGCCGACCGGCGACATCTCGTCGAGGCCGAAACCGGTGCGGAGCTCGATCAGCCGGTCCCGGCGTTCATCGACCGCCAGGGCTCCAGCTGGGACGGCAGGCCCGAGCGGCTGAACAACCGCGGGTGGTTGACGATCACGACCCCGGCCTCCGCGCGGTCGGCGAGCGTTTCGAGCACGGTCAGGCCCCCGTCCGCGTGACGCCGCCGTCGACGTGCAGGATCTGCGCGGTCATGAAGGCGGCGTCGTCGGAGACCAGGAAGGCCAGCGCGTTGGCGAGGTCGGCCGGGACCGACGGGCGCTTGACGGTTTGCAAGGCCGTCACCCGGGCGAACACCTCGTCGGCGGTCGGGCCGTTCGCCCGGGCGCGGCCGAGGAAACCCTCGGTCGGCACCAGCCCGGGCGCGATCGCGTTGACCGTGATGCCGCCCTCGCCCAGCTCGTTGGCGAGCGCCCGGGTCAGCGCGTGCACGGTGCCCTTGCTGGTCAGGTAAACGAGGTCGCGGTTCTGCGTCAGGGTGATGCCCGAGCCGGTGTTGACCACGCGCCCCCACCCGGCGGCCCGCATCCCCGGCGCGAACGCCCGGGCGAACAGCAGGATCGCTTCGACGTTGACCGCCTGCACCTTGCGCCACAGCTCGAGGGTCACGTGGTCGAGGTCGGCGATCGGGAAGATGCCGGCGTTGTTGACGAGGATGTCGCAGCGCCCGTACCGGTCGAGGACCGCGGCAGCCGCGGCGTCGACCTGCGACGGCTCGCCGATGTCGCACACCAGGCCCAGGTGGTCGCCGCCGTCCAGCGTCTTGACCGCGTCCGACGGGTCGTCGATGTCGATCACTACGACGTTCGCCCCGTCCGCGGCGAGCCGCCGGCAGTAGGCGTACCCGATGCCCCGCGACCCGCCGGTGACCACCGCCGTCTTCCCGTCAAGCGCCACGGGTGAACTCCAGGCCGATCTGCTGCGCGATCCCGAAGTAGTCCTCCAGGTGCCAGGTCCGCACGATCCGGCCGTCGACCACCTGGTGGAAGTCGGCGGCCCGGAACTCGACTTCGCGGCCGGTCCCTTCGACCCCGAGCAGCGGGCCGGTGTGCTTCGCGCGGGTGACCGCCCGCACCGCGACCCGGTCCCCGCTCACGACGACGTCCTCGATCTCGGTTTCCAGCTCGCCGAAGGCGCCCCGGAGGTGGGCGATGGTCGCCTTCCACCCCTCCGGGCCGCTGCCGGTGCGCAGCGGCGGGACAGTTTCCCAGTCGGCCGCGAGGGCGGCGTCGACCAGCTCGGTGTCTCCGGTGACGAGCGCCTGATAGAAGCGGCGCACCGGGATTTCGTTGTCAGCAGGCATGAATCCCACGCTAGGACCGCGCGCCCGCGATGATCAAAGACCTGTTTCGGACCAGGTAATACGATCGAGGCATGACGGATCTCGACCTTCGGCTGGTGCGGTACTTCACCACCGTCGCGTCACACCTGCACTACGGCCGGGCCGCGGCGGAGCTGCGGATCGCGCAGCCGTCGCTGAGCCGGCAGATCAGCCAGCTCGAAGCCCAGGTCGGCGCCCGTCTGCTCGACCGCACGCGGCAAGGCACCCGGCTCACCGAGGCGGGGGAGGCGTTCCTCCCCCGCGCACACGCTCTGCTGCGTGCGGCCGAGCAGGCCACGGCCGCCGCCCGCGCCGCCGCGCAGCCCACCCGGATCACCGTCGGCTACACCGCGGGCCTGATCGTCACCCCCGCGGTGCAGAACCTGCGTCACCGCCACCCCGGTGCGGAAGTGCACACGCTGCACCTCGAATGGAACGAGGCGCGCGAGGCCCTGTCCGACCAGCGGGTGGACGCGGTGATCACCCGGCTGCCGCTGGACCCCGACGGGCTGCACGTCACGGCGCTCTACGACGAGCCGAAGCTGCTGCTCGTCCGGCTCGGGCACCGGCTGGCGGGCAAGGAGTCGGTGACGCTCGAGGACATCGAGGGCGAGCCGATCCCGCGCTTCCCGAACCGGGACTTCGACGCGTACTGGCGCATCGACCCGCGCCCGGACGGCCGCCCCGCCCCCGACGGGCCACTGGCCGAGTCCATCGAGGACAAGCTCGAATACATCGCCGCCGGACAGGCCGTGGCCATCGTCCCGGCCGCCCTGCACGCGGCCGGCCTCCGCGGCGACCTCACCACGATCCCGCTGCACGGCGTAGAGCCGGGCAAGGTCGTCGTGGCCACCCGGGCCGCGGACCACAACCCGCTGGTGGCCGCCTTCCGCGCCTCGGCGCAGGACTGCTTGGCGCGGAACGGAAAAGTCACCAATGCGCGGGACGCGTGAGACCCGGCGGAAGCTTCGTCGCGGCGTCCCCGCGGGCGGCGTTGACCTGGGACTGGGTGAGGAACAGGCAACCGGTGAGATCGGCCCCGCGCAGGTCCGCGTCCCGGAAGTCCGCGCCGATCAGGTCGGCCAGCCGCAGATCGGCCCCGCGCAGGTCCGCCGCGATCAGGTACGCGCCGCGCAGGTTCGCACCGCGGAGGTCGGCGCCCTTGAGCTTCGCACCCATCAAGTCGGCCCCGCGCCGGTCCTTCTTCTTTCCGGGGACAGCGGCGCGCACCAGCTCACTCGTCCGCAGGAGCAGCTCGTTGACGCGGCCGCGCTGCTCGCCGACGTCGACCGTGAGCAGCGTTTCGGGGTCACTCGCGGCGAGCCGTTCGGTCTCCTCGATCGCGGCCCCGAGGTCCTCGTGCAGCTCGCGGGCCGCGTCGAGGCTGCGCGCTTCGGTCAGGTAGGCGAGCAGTTCGTGCAGCTGCCGCATCACCGGCAGCGCGGCGAACATCTGCCGGGCCGTCCCGGGCTCGTCCCGCCAGCTGCGCCCGCCGAAGGTGCTCTGCGAGATCCGCTGCCCGGCACCGAAGCAGTCGTAGACGGAGCAGCCGGGGAACCCGCGTGGCCGCAGCTGGTCGTGGATGCCGCAGCCGAAGTCCGCCTGGAGGTTGTGGCAGGGGTCCCCGGCGGCCTTGTCGATCGCGAAGTCGGCCGAGCGGGTGAAGGTGAGGGCGACGCAGCAGAGCCCGAAGCAGTTCGCGCAGTCCGCCTTCAGCGCGGCGGGTTCGGGCACGGGTCACTCCTCTTGCGGCCGGACGGTTTCCCGGATCGTAGTGAGCGGGCCGGTGGCCAGCCAGCCACGGTGCAGGGCGGGGGACAGTTCGTGCGCCGCGGAGTCGCGGATGCTGTCCTCGTCGTGCAGGTAGATCTCGGTGGTGGACAGTGAGGTGTGGCCGAGGTCCTGCTGGACCTGGCGCAGCCCCACACCCCGTTCCTTCGCGTGGGTGGCGTAGGAATGCCGGGCGGAATGCGGGTGGATGGCGTCCCGCAGCGGGCCCAGGTGCGTGGCGATGAACGCCGCCTGCGCGGTCGCGAGGAGATCGGCCAGCCAGCGCGCCCGCGGCGGCGCGGTGCCGGGCTCCGGCGCGAACGTCGCGCACAGCCGGCGCAGCACGGCGTCCACATGGGACACATGGACTCGACGGCCGGTGCTGGTGACGAACAGCGGTTCGGCGGGCCGGGGGCCGACGTCTCCGCGTAGCGCGGGCACCGCGGCCGGGCGGCGCTGGGCGAGGTAGGCGTCGACCGCGTCGGCGACCGGAACGGCCAGCGCGACCTCACGGTCCTTACCGCCCTTGCCGTGCACCCGCAGCACGCCGATGTCCCGCTGCGCGGCGCGCCGATAGTCGAGCAGGTTGACGCCGACGAGCTCCTCCGCGCGGACCCCGGTGCCGATCAGGATCTCGACCATCGCCCGGTCACGGCGCCCGTCGCGGCGGTGCTCGGCCAGCAGGTAGGCGGCCAGCAGCAACGCCCGGCACGCCTCGAACGACCACCGCTTGGTGGCGGACGGCGTGCCCGCCGCGCGGTTGACCTGCTGGGCCCGCCGATCCACCAAGGCGACGGGATTGTGCGCGGCCAGCCCCTCCCGCAGCAGGTACTTCCGGTAGAACGCGGACACGGCCGACAGCATCCGCCCGCGGGTGGCGGCGCTGTACCCCGCGCGGGCCAGGTCGTCGAGCCAGCGCTCGACGTGGTCGACCCGGACCTCGGCGAACGAGTCGATCCCGTTGCGGACACACCAGACGAGCCACTCCAGCCCGCTCGCCTGCTCGCGGCGCCGCCGGCCACGGCGTCGGCCCGGATCCGGCGCGACGTACCCGGGCACCCACTCGAGGGGAATGCCCAGGTCGGTGGCGTAGGCGATGCGGGTGTTGACCGAGGCGTAGATCCGCAGGAACTCCGCGAACCGCTCCGGCCCGCTCTTGGCGCCGTCGGTTCCTGGGGCCAGGGCAACAGTCATGGTTACGCCGATTTCTCCCGTGCCGCCGTGGTTTCCCTGGTCCACCGCAGTCTGGCACAGCGCCCTTGGCAGGCCGCGTCGCGACACAGCGACCGCGCCAGAAAGTTCATATGAATAATCCTCCTTATCCATATGCCTCTAGCGTTCCATCTTGCCTTTCAGTTGTAGTTGTGTATCAGAATCTATAGGTTTTAGATTCAAAACTCGAACCTGATAGGCTGTCAGAGTGGAGCAAGAGGCTGCTGAGACCAGCGAAGATGCCCCGGCGCGCCGGGGGAGCCGGGAGGAGCGGCGCGAGGCGACGTTGCGGGCGATCGCCGCGGACGGGGTGGGGCACTGCGCCTACTGCGGCCGCCGGCTGCCCCCGCTGCCGTCTCGTGGCGGCCGGCCCACGCCGTACTGCCCGGCCGACCCCGGCCGTTACGGCCAGTGGGGCGCGAAGGTGATCAGCTGCGCGATGCTGGACGAAAACCGGGAGATCTGGGTCCAGGTGTACGGGCCGGACCAGTCGATGACACACGTCGACGTCCAGGTCGTCGACGATCGTGCGGCGACGTTGCTGGCCGCGCTGGAGCCGGTGCGGGACGAGCTGACCTCGCTCCGGACCCGGATCGCGGACGAGACGCTGTCCGCACTGTCCGACAAGGCGGCCGCGGACACCGCGCGCGATCAGGCGCTAGTGCTGGCAGATCAGGCGACGGCGAAGCGGGACCAGGCGTCGGCCGAGGCCGAGCAGGCCCGGCTTCAGGCCGAAGACGATCGCGCCGGCCTCTTGGCCGCGCGGCAGGAAGCGCGTGCCGCCGTCAAGGAACGCGATCAGGCGGCCGCCGCGCGACAGTCCGCCCGGCAGGCGAAGGACATCGCCGAGGCCGATCGCCAGCGCGCCCTCGACCAGGTGGCCGCCGCCCAGGACCGGGTGACCGCGTTGCAGAACACGCTGGCCGGCGAGCGGGCCGAGGCGGTGGAGCGGCTCGACCGGCTCCGGCAGGACGCCGACCGGCAACAGCAGCAGCTCCGTGCGTCGCTCACCGAGGATTGGGAGCACCGGCTCCGGACTCGCACCGACGAGTTCGCCGATCAGCTGCACGGCGCGCGGGAGGCCGCCGATCAGCGGATCGCCGATCTGAGCGGCCAGCTGACCGCGGCCACCCGTCAGTACGCCGACGCGCTGGCGCCGCTGCACGAGCAGCTCGCCGGTCTCCGCACGGAACTCGCCGAACGCGCAGCAGCGGCAACCGAGCTACAGCAGCGCCACGACGCCCTCGCGGACACCGTCCGCCAGATGCGCGAACAAGCGTTGGAGGAGCAGTAGATCCTTACTCGGATTTCAGGTTCAGGATTGCGTCGCCGTCAGTGATGCCCTTTACGGTCACGATTTGCTTGACATACATGCCGACGATGTCATCGGGTTCCCTCGAGCACGATGTGACCGCCAATCCGCTGGCGTTGTTCGCGTAGAAGGCGGTCGTGCAGCCCTTTTTGATGGTGGCGCCGAGGCTGGGCCCGGCGGGGAGGGCCATGCTCACCTCAACGCTGTCGGCAGTTATCTTCTGCACCGTGAAGGGTCCGGCGTCGATCGGGGAATCGGACAACGTGATCGTGACCGGTTTGGACACTGTGATCTCACAGTCGCCGCCGAGACAGGCTTTGTAGTTCGTGCCGTCCTTCGCGCTCGGCTGCGTCGGCGCCGAGCTGGTCGCGCTCTTCGAGACAGCGGGCGGCGCGCTCGCGGAACCGGTGCCATCCACTTGGGTGCTGCAACCCACCGAGACAACTGTCGTCATCAGCGCACCTGCCGTGATGGCCAGGCAACGGAATGTCAGCGTCGTCATGCCACCATGATGTACCGCTCGCGCCGGGACCAGTCCCGGAGCCGCGTCACCGCTGAAGGATCTGGCTCCCGACCACACTGAACGCCTCGCCGCACACCCCGCACGTGATGTCGCCGAGGTCGAAGACGGACAGCGCCGCGCGGATGCGGCGGGGTTTCGGGCACCGGCAGACGGCGGCGAAGTAGTTGGCGCCGCCGCGGTGGGCGCCGCGGCCGTCGACCGGGGCGACGTTGACCGGCGGCAGGACCGGCTGCTCGGGATCGCCGGGTTCGGCCAGGTCGTCGGGTGGCGGCCCGGCACGGTCCTGGGCCCGCTGCGCGACCTCGGTTTCGGTGTGGCGCCAGACTTTCAGCGCGTTTCCGAGGACGGCGAGCTGAGCCTGGTACGACGCCACGGTCGCGGGCAGCGCGGTGGTGACCGACCAGCCGATCCGGTCGGCCTGCTCGGCCGCCACGCCCAGTTCGCGGGCGAGGGCGGCGAACTTCTTGTTGTGGTACCGGCCGTCGCTGACGTCGACGATGTCGCGGGTCGCGGCGAGGCCGTGCGCCGCCTCGTGCAGGGTGGTCCCGAGGATGGCGGCAGCCGGACGGCGCAGCCCCTCGCCACCGAGGAAGAACTCCGCGCGCGGCTCGTGGCCTTCGCCGACGTGCCAGCGCGACCGTGCGAAGTGGCCGTGGATCTCGGTGGTGGTGCCCATCGTCCCGGACGCGAGCACGAGGATGGCGTCGGGCACGTCCGGGTGCCGGCGCCGGACCTCGGCCCAGAGCTGCTCCATCGCGTGCATCACGCGGGTTGTCGGGCCCAGTTCGTCCATGCGGTCATGGTGGCAAATCTCCCCGCTTAAGCGGTAACCGGCTCGCCGTGCGCGGGGTTCAGCGAGGCGCGACCCCGTTGAGCACCTGTTCCAGTCCGACCTCGAACTCGGTGTCCCGGTCGGGGTGGGTGGTCTCGCGCACGACGCGTTCGAGGGTGGGGTAGCGGCCGGTGGCGAACACCCGCTCCAGGTAGGGGCCGGACGCCTGCAGCCACTGGCCCTCGTCCTGGCCGGAAGCACGTTCGACACGCCGGCCGGTGACCTCGTCGCGGACCGCGCCGATGACGTAGGAGTTCACGGTGTGCATGGCCTGCATCGCGTCTTCGAGGCGGCCGAAGTCGCCCAGTGCGGCGAGCGTGGCCTCCATGTAGGCCAGCGCGTTCGGGCCGAGGCTGGGGCGGCCGCCGATCAGGTCGGCGAACCATTCGTGCCGGTGGGCCAGATCGCGCAGCGAGCGGGCGACGCAGCGCATGGCGGTCCGCCAGTCGTCGTCCGGGGCGGGCCGGTCCAGCTCGCCGTACACCGCGTCGGCCATCAGGTCGAGCAGCTCTTCCTTGGTGTCCAGGTAACCGTAGAGCCGCATGGGGCCGGCGCCGAGCGCGGCCGCGACCTTGCGCAGCGACACCGCTTCGAGGCCGTCCGCGTCGGCCAGTTCGCAGGCCGCGGCGACGATCCCCTCGCGGCTCAGCGGACTGGGCGCGGGGCGGGCCGGCGGCTCGGGCCGCTCCCACACGAGCTCGCTCATCGTTCTCCTCCGGTTCGGTGGGGGTAACGATACAACGCCCCGTTCGATACAGTGTATTGTCTAAATACAGCGTATCGAAGGAGAGTGCTTCATGACCCGCATCGCCATCGCCGGAGCCGGGCTCGGCGGCCTCACGCTCGCCCGTGTCCTGCACGTCCACGGCATCGAGTCCGTGGTCTACGAGCGCGACGCCTCGCCCACCGCCCGGGTCCAGGGCGGCAGCCTCGACCTCACCGTCGAGGCCGGCCAGCGCGCCCTGCACGAGGCCGGCCTGACCGAGGGCTTCCGCGCCATCGCCCGCCCGGACGGCCAGGACCTGCTGGTGTACGACCACACCGGCGCCCTGGTGTTGCGCAAGGACACCCCGGACGAAGCCGCGCCGTTCGAGCGTCCCGAGGCCGACCGGCCGGCCCTGCGCACGCTGCTGCTCGACTCGCTGCCGCCCGGCACCGTCCACTGGGGACAGGCCGTGACCGAGGCGGTGCCGCTGCCCGGTGGCCGGCACCGGCTGCGGCTGTCCGACGGCACGACCGCCGAATGCGATCTGCTGGTGGGCGCGGACGGCGCGTCGTCCCGGATCCGCCCGCTGGTCACGCCCGAGGAGCCGGTGCACTCCGGCGCGAACGCCGTCTCGCTGAACATCCCGGCCATCGACCGCGACCACCCCGCGTTGTCGGAGCGGGTGGGACGCGGCAGCCTCATGGTGATCGGGGTGAACCGGGCGCTCTCGGCCCAGCGCAGCGGCGACGGCAGCGTCCGGGTCAACCTGACGGTGCGTGGCGGCGAGGACTGGTTCACCACCTCGGGCATCCCGTTCGACGACCCGGCCGCCACCCGCGCGGCGCTCAAGGAGCTGTACGCGGGCTGGTCGCCGGATTTCGTCGAGCTGGTGGACGCGGCGACCGGCTCGGTCATGCAGGTCAGGGTCGCCGCCTTGCCGGTGGGCCTGAGCTGGCCGAACGTCCCGGGAGTGACGTTGCTCGGGGACGCCGCGCACCTGATGTCGCCGTTCGCCGGCCTGGGCGCGAACCTGGCGATGCTCGACGGCGCGGAGCTGGCGCTGGCGATCGCCGCCGGCACCCCGATCGCGGACTTCGAGGCGACAATGCAGGCCCGCGCCGCCGAAGCGGCCGCGGAGTCCGCCGCCAACCTGGAGGTGTTCCTGTCGCCGCAGGGTGCCGCGAGGGTGGCGGAACTGATGGCGGGCTGAGCCCCGGGGTGATCGCCACGAGCGAACCCCGCACGCCGTGAGCGAACGAGGCCCCGCCGGTGGCCCCGCACGTCCTACGTTCGGTCAGGACAGAGGATCCGAACGCAGGCAGGAGAAGACGATGACCGCGGTACCGGTGCTGGAAGTCCAGGGTGGACAGTCGCTCAACGACTCGGTGTACGAGCAGCTGCTGCGCGACCGGATCGTGTTCCTCGGCACGGAGGTCACCGACGAGGTGGCGAACCGGATCACCGCGCAGCTGCTGCTGCTCGCGGCCGACGACGCCGAGAAGGACATCACCTTCTACATCAACTCGCCCGGCGGCTCGGTCACCGCGGGCATGGCGATCTACGACACTATGCAGCTGGTGAAGCCGGACGTGGCCACCTGGGGGCTGGGGTTCGTCGCGTCGATGGGGCAGTTCCTGCTGTCCTCGGGCACCCGCGGCAAGCGATACCTGCTGCCGAGCACGCGAGTGGTGATGCACCAGCCGTCGGCGGGGATCTCGGGGGCGGCGAGCGACATCGCGATCCAGGCCGAGGTGTTCGGGAAGATGAAGCGGCGCATGGCCGAGATCACCGCGCGCCAGACCGGGCAGACGGTCGAGCGCATCACCGCCGACGCTGATCGCGACCGCTGGTTCGACGCCGAGGAGGCGCTGGCGTACGGCTTCGTGGACCGCGTCGTCACCGGCGAAGCAGCCGCCTGAGCCGGGCCGCGTTGCCGAAGCCGCGCGTGGGGTACGCGGCTTCGGCGATCAGGCCGGCACGCGGGCCCGGTACTGCTGGGGGCTGCGGCCGTACTCGCGTTTGAAGGCGGCACTCAGCGCGAACGAGCTGCCGTAGCCGACCTGGCGGGCGATCGCGCCGATGGTGGTGTCGGGCTGCTGGCGCAGCAGGTCCGCGGCCAGCGCCAGGCGCCACGCGGCGAGGTAGGCCATCGGTGGCTCGCCGACGGTGCCGGTGAAGCGACGGGCCAGCGCGGCACGGGAGACGCCGGTGCCGGCAGCCAGCGCGGCGACGGTCCACGGCCGGTCGGGCCGATCCTGCAGCAGCCGCAAGGCCTGGCCGACGACCGCGTCCTCGTGCGCCCGGTACCAGGCCGGCGCGGCGGCGTCCGGGCGGGCGAACCAGGTCCGCAACGCGGCGATGAGCAGCAGGTCCAGCAGCCGGTCGAGAACGGCTTCCTGGCCGGGGACGTCCCGGCCGATCTCCTCGGCGAGCAGGGGCACGAGCGGGCTGTCCCACTCGTCCGCGCGCACCACCAGGACGTGGGGCAACGCGGCAAGCAGCCGGCGCGACACCTCGCCGACGGCGGGGTATGTGCCGGTGAGCAGCACGGTCTCGGGGTTGGTTCCGCCGTCGGTTCTGGTGGCCTCGCCGCTGGTTCTGGTGTTGGTCTCGCCGCTGGTTCCGCCACTGGCCTGCGCGCCGGTTCCGGTGTTGGTCTCGGCGCTGGTTCCGCCACTGGTCTGGGGGCTGGCCTCAGCGGTGGCCCGGGCGCTGGTTCCGGCACCCGCTGCGTCGCGAGCCTTGCCGTCGGCCGGGCTGCCCCAGGTGCGGACACCGGTGTCGACGAGGTCGGTGAGGTGCCCGCCGTCGGGGGTCCGACATTCCTGTCCGGGCAGGATCACCGCCTGCGGCGGGGTGGCCGGGTCGTCGGCGAACAGGTACGGCTCGGGGCCGCGCACGATCGCGACGTCGCCCGCGACCAGCCGGGACGGGGTCCCGTGGTCGGGCACGATCCACGCGTCGCCGGTCACCAGGGCCACGAGCGTGAGCGGGGCCCGGTCCTCGATGCGCAGCGACCACGGTGGCCGCAGCACCGAGCGGAGCAGGAACGCCCCGTGGGCGCGAGGGCCGTCGAGCAGCGCGGCGAGCGGGTCCATGCCGACCATCGTAGACGCTGAAACATGATATCGAGCCCCTGAACCATGGATCGTCTCGCTCCGCCGAGCTTGACTCACTTTCATGACTTCCGAAACGACAGCCCTGGTCCTGGGCGGCCGAGATCGCCGTCGGTGTCGGGGATGCCGGAGGAGGAGGCTGCGATGTTCGCGGATTGCGCCCGGGCTTGGGCGAGATGACGGTTTCGGCTGCGGGAAAGGAAAGTACGATGTCTTCGGTGTCCGGGGTGGTCCTCGTGGCGGCGATCGTCGCGGCGGGGCTGATCGCGGGTTTGTTCTACGCGTACGCGGTGTCGGTGATGCCGGGCCTGGCGCGGGCGGACGACCACACGTTCGTCACGGCGATGCGGCAGATCAACATCGCCATCGTCAACGGCTGGTTCCTGCTCACTTTTCTCGGCGCGCCCCTGCTCGCCGCGGCGGCCGCGGTGTTGCACCTGCCCGCGGACGGGCGCCGCGCGTTGCCGTGGCTGGTCGCGGGGTTCGCGCTGCTGCTGGTCACGATCGTGATCACGGCGGCGGTGAACATCCCGATGAACAACGCGCTCGAGCGCGGCACCGCCCCTTTGTCCGAGCTACGGGCCCGATTCGAGACCGCCTGGGTCCGCTGGAACCTCGTCCGCGCCCTGACCGCAACCGCCGGCTTCGGCTGCCTACTCGGCGGCTGGCTGGCCCGGGGCCACTGCTGAGTCGGGCTCGCCCCCGGCTCAGCCCGGGGCAGGCCGAGGTGGTTGCCCGGTCCGGCCAGTCGAGCCGGCAGAGAGGCGCCGGTTCAGCTCGATCCGGTTCGGCCGCCCTGCTCGGATCGGCACGGGTGGGCCGATCCGAGCCGGGCAGGGCCGCACCGAGCCGGGCAGGGCTGGGCTGGGCTGGGCAGCATCGAGCCGGGCGGGATCTGGCCGGGCGGGATCTGGCCGGGCAGGGCAGGGGCGGACTCGGGTAGGTAAGCGCCGAGTTCGGGTGGGTCAGTCGGCGAGGCGGAGGTACAGGTCGGTCTCCCATTTGGTCGCGTCGGGCTCTTGGCGGGGGTCGGTGCGGTAGACCTCGATGCGGGCGGCCCAGTGTTCGCCGGCGGGGGTTTCGGTGCGGTCCCAGCGCACGCCTTCCTGTTCGCCCCAGGCCAGGATGGCGGCGGTCGCCGCGTGGAGGCCGTCCGGGGCGCCGTGGTGGGTGCTCATGGCGTACTTCCCGGCGGGCACGACGTCGGTGAAGTACTCCTCGCCGAGGTCCACGGGGGCCTCGATCGGTACGCCGGCTTCCACGGTCAGGCTGCTCATCCCGGGCCCGATCACGAGGTAGCGGAAGAACGGCGCACCGGCGGGCGTGACGCCCCGGGCGGCGAGCGCGCCGACGATGGCGGCGATGCGGTGGGCCACTTCGCGCAGGCCCTCGACGGTGACGGTGTCGCGGAACCCCGCGTAGCGCTGGGCAGGACGGTCCACAAAGGACGGCATGGCTCTTCTCTCCTCGGGTGCTCAGCCCAGCATGGGGCGGACTTCGATGGCGCCGTACGCCGCGGCGGGGTGGCGGGAGGCGATGTCGACGGCCTCGTCGAGGTCGGCGCAGTCGATCATGGCGTAGCCGCCGATCTGCTCCTTGCTCTCGGCGAACGGGCCGTCGCTGAGCTGGACGCCGCCGCCCCGCACGCGGACGGTGGTGGCGGAGGCCGGCGGGTGCAGACCGCCGCCGCTGACGAGGACGCCGCGGGCGAGCAGGTCGTCGGACCAGCCGCCGCAGCCGACCGCCATCTGTTCTTCGGTCGGTTCGCCTTCGCCGGCGATCATCAGCAGGTAGCGCACGGGGTTCTCCTAGTGCTGGTCGAGGACGGCGGTCAGCTGCTCCGCGAACGGCCCCGGCTGCCCGGCGAAACCGCCGTGGTCGCCGGTGAACGGCACGGGCTCCAGGCCGAGTTCGCGGGCCAGCCCGAGGCCGGCGGTGTGGGCGGGGGTGCCTTCGGCGGCGGCGCCGACTCCGATGACGAGGCGGGCGGAGGAGGCACGCAGGGCGTCGAGGTCGGGCTCCCACTGGCCGATCGCGGCCATCAGGTGACCGAAGAAGAAGCCGAGGTTGGCCTGCATCCGTTTGCCCTGCTCGATTTCCTCGGGGGTGGGGGCGGCGGGCGGCGGCGGGACCTCGAAGCCGGTGCCGGCCATGAACGCGGCGAACGCGGCCTCGGTGCCGTGCTCGCGGTAGATCGCGGGAATGTCCGGGCCTTCGGCGAGCATCTCGCCGAGGTAGCGGCTGACCGGGGGCTCGTGGGCGACGAGGGTGCGGACCTGGCCGGGGTGGCGCTTGAGGTGTTCCAGCATCGTGATGGCGCCGCCGCTGTTGGCGAACACGTACGCGGGCTCGCCGCCGATCTCGGCCAGCAGGCGGTGCACGTCTTCGGCGTGGTCGCCCACCAGGTCGGGCCCGGGCTCACCGGTGACGGCGCTGCGCGAGATGCCGCGCGGGTCGAAGGTGACCACGGTGTAACGGCTGGTCAGCAGGGGGCGCAGGCCGGTGAACGCGGTGGCGTCGGCGGGGCCGCCGGGTACCAGGAGCAGCACCGGTCCGCTGCCGTCGAGTTCGTAGTGGAGTTCGGTGCCGGGCAGGCGCAAAGTCTTGCCGATCACGGGATGTCCTTCCGTCTCAGGTGTCGGTTCGCCCAGCCGACGAACGGCGGGCGCCGGGACCGACACCCCGGCGCCGGGCAGTTCCGAGATCCGCCGGGTGAGGTAGGCGCGCTCGGCTCCGGTGCCGGCCAGCGCCAGTGCTTCGGTGTATGCCGCGCGCGCTTCGACGGTGCGCCCGAGACGGCGCAGGAAATCGGCGCGAGTGGCAGGCAGCAGGTGGTAGCCGGCCAGGTCGCCGCGGGCGGTCAGCTCGTCGGCCAGTGCGAGCCCGGCCGCGGGGCCGGCGGCCATGCCGACGGCGACGGCACGGTTGAGCTCGACCACCGGCGTCGGCAGGTGTTTGAGCAGCTCGCCGTACAGCCCGGCGATCTGCGGCCAGTCGCTGCCTTCAGGGGTGTGGCAGGCGGCGATGGCGGCCTGGATCTGGTAACGCCCGGGCTCGCCGCGGCGCAGGGCGGCTTCCAGAAGCGCGGTGCCTTCGGTGATCGCGGCGGTGTCCCAGCGGGTGCGGTCCTGCTCGTCGAGCGGGACCAGGTCGCCGTCGGACGTGACGCGGGTGTCGCGCCGGGCGTGCTGCAAGAGCATGAGGGCGAACAGCCCGGCGACCTCGGTTTCGTCGGGCATGAGCGAGGCGAGCACCCGGGCGAGGCGGATGGCCTCGGCCGCGAGGTCCGGGCGTTGCAGATCCGGGCCCGCGCTGGCCGTGTAGCCCTCGTTGAACAGGAGGTAGAGCACGCCGAGCACGGCGGCCAGGCGCTCGGGCAGCAGGTGCGCGGGCGGGACGCGGTAGGGGATGCCCGCGGTGCGGATCTTGCGTTTCACCCGGACCAGCCGCTGGGACATGGTCGGCTCGGGCACGAGGAACGCGCGGGCGATCTCCGCCGTGCTGAGCCCGGCGAGGGTCCGCAGCGCGAGCGCGACCTGGGCTTCGACGGCCAGCGCCGGGTGGCAGCAGGTGAAGATCAGCCGCAGCCGGTCGTCCGGCACGCCGCTCTCGTCGGTGTTCCCGGGTTCTTCGGGGACGATCAGGCGCGCGGCCTCCCGGAGCTTGCCGGCCCCCACCGTTTCGCGCCGGATCCGGTCGATGGCGCGGTTGCGCGCGGTGGTGGTGAGCCACGCGCCGGGACGGGCGGGGACGCCGTCGCGTGGCCAGGTGCGCACGGCGAGGGCGAAGGCGTCCTGGACGCACTCCTCGGCGAGGTCCCAGTCGCCGGTGACCCGGATGAGCGTGGCCACGACCAGGGCCCGCTCCTCCCGGAACGCCTGGGCGACAGCGGCCTCGGCCGTGCGTCCGTCCACTTCCACCACTGCTCCCTCCGGCGACGACCCGTGCCGCCACCCGCAGTGAACCTAACCCGGGGCACCGACAGTTTCCGCTCGTCAGCCCCGTGAGACGAGCTGCCCGACGCCGTCGAGGATGCGGGCGAGGCCGAACCGGAAGTGGTGCTCGGGGTTGTCCGCGGCGCCGTAGGCCTGGCCGGCGGAGGTGCCGACGCGGCTCGCGCGCGGGTAGTTCGCCGGGTCGGCGGCGGGGATTCCGGCCAGTACCGGGGCGCTGCGCTCCCACCATTGGACGTCGGTGAGACCGCTGCGGCGGACCACGCGCGCGGCGTCGACCGAACCGCGGGCGGCGCCGCGGACGAACCCGGTGAGCAGGCTGACCACGGCGTCGAGTTCGAGGTCGCCGAGGCCGAGCCCGTCGAGGGCGGTCAGCTCGCGTTCGTACTTGGCGAAGGTGTTCGGCCCGAGCGGCGGGCGGCCGGTGGTGACCTGCAGCAGCCACGGATGCCGGTGGTAGAGCTGCCAGAGGTCCTCGGCGACGGCGGTGACCGCGTCCCGCCAGCCGGTGGCGGGCAGCTCGTCGGCCAGCTCGCCGTGGGCGCGGTCGAGCATCAGGTCGACCAGCTCGGAGTGGCTGGGCACGTAGGTGTAGAGCGACATCGGGGCGACGCCGAGGTCTTCGGCGACCCGGCGCATGGTGACCGCCTCCAGGTCGTCGGAGTCGGCCAGCCGGATGGCGGCGGTGACGACGTCGGCGACCGTGAGCTTGGGCTTGGGGCCGCGCCGCGGCGGGCCGGGCACGCCCCAGAGCAGCTCGATGGCCCGCCGCGGGTCGCCGGCGCCGGTGTACTCCGTGCTCATCCCGGACATTCTGCCCGCCGCTTCCTCGTACGCTGTACAGAGTTCTGGTATCGTCATAGTACAACGTGCGGAAACTACGGGGGTGGGCAGCTGAAGGCCGTGATCGTGGAGCCTGGCCAGGTCGTTTTCTGGGATCCGGACGGTGGTGACCCCGGTGGTCCCGGCGCCGCCGGGACGGTGCGGCTGGTGCTGGCGGACGGCGTCCGCGAGGTGCCCGCACGCCGGCTGCCCGTCGCCGACGCGGTGCCGGTGCTGCTGGCGAACCCACCGGAGAACGACCCGTCCGCGGTTTTCTGGGCCGTGGCGGCGGAAGCCGGCATACGGCTGCGCGAAGCCGGGTGGACGGGCCCGCTGGAGCCGGCCGAGGACCGCTGGCTGCGCCGGCTGGCCGAAGCGATGCCACCGCACGCCCACGCCGCCCCGGTGCCGGGCGACGACACCCGCCTGCCCGAGCCGTACCCGTTGCTGCTGCGGTTTTTAGGCGACGTCGCGGGCCTGGCGGTCCGGGTGTCGCTGCGGGTGGAGGCGGACGACCTGGCCGGCGGCCGGTTCCGCGCGGTCGTGCAGGTGCACGGCGGGGCGGAGCCGCTGGTGGACGCCGCGCGGCTGTGGGAGTCGGGGGACCAGGAGGCACGCCACGAGGTAGTGCTGGCGCTGCGCCGGGCCGCGGAGGCGTGGCCGCCGCTGGCACCGTTGCTGTCGGCAGCGGTGCCGTCCGAATTGCCGCTCGGGGACGAAGAAGTGGGCGAGCTGCTGTCCGCCGGCGCGGGACGCCTCGCCGAAGCGGGTATCAGCGTGCACTGGCCGGCCGAGCTGACGGGCCTGACCGCGCGCGCCGTGGTGGCGGCCGGGGACGAGCCCGGCGACGTGCCGTCGTTCTTCGGCGGCGGCCGGGTGCTGGAGTTCGACTGGCAGCTCGCGCTCGGCGGCGCGGTGCTGAGCGCGGCGGAGCTGGACGAGCTGGCCGAGGCGCGACGTCCGGTGGTCCGGTTGCGGGACCGCTGGGTGCTGCTCGACCCGGCGTCGGCGGACCGGGCCCGGCAGCGGACGCTGAAGCCGCTGACCGCCGTCGACGCGCTCGGCGCGGTGCTGGCCGGGACCACGGAAGTCGACGGCGAGCCGGTGGAAGTGGTCACCGGCGGCTGGCTGGAGACGGTGCGGGAACGGCTTTCCCGGGTTCCCGAGCCGGGGGAGCAGCCACCGGGGCTGGTCGCGACGCTGCGCGACTACCAGCTGCGCGGCCTGCGCTGGCTGAGCACCGTGACCGCGCTCGGGCTGGGCGGCTGCCTCGCCGACGACATGGGGCTCGGCAA
The DNA here is from genome assembly GCF_900110575.1 of Amycolatopsis saalfeldensis. Taxonomy (GTDB): domain Bacteria; phylum Actinomycetota; class Actinomycetes; order Mycobacteriales; family Pseudonocardiaceae; genus Amycolatopsis; species Amycolatopsis saalfeldensis. The sequence goes on along the minus strand of NZ_FOEF01000002.1, from coordinate 413,150 downwards.
GACCGTCACGCTCATCGCGCTGCACCTGCACCGCGGCGGCGGCCCGACGCTGGTGGTCTGCCCCGCGTCGCTGCTGGGCACGTGGGAGGCGGAGATCCACCGGTTCGCGCCCGGTGCCGACGTGCGCCGGTTCCACGGCGGCGAGCGGTCGCTGGACGACCTCGACGGCTTTGTCCTGACCACGTACGGCACCCTGCGCGCGGACCCGGAACCGCTCGCCGCGATCGAGTGGGACCTGCTGGTGGCCGACGAGGCCCAGCACGTGAAGAACCACCGCTCCGAGACGGCGAAAACGTTGCGGCAGCTGAGGTCCTCGGCTCGCGTCGCGCTGACCGGCACCCCGGTGGAGAACACGCTGTCGGAGCTGTGGGCGATCCTCGACTGGACGACACCGGGCCTGCTCGGCTCGCACGCGGAATTCCGCGAACGGTGGGCGAAACGCGTCGAGTCCGGCGCGGACCCGGCGGCAGCGGAGCGGCTCGGCCGGCTGCTGCGGCCGTTCCTGTTGCGGCGGCGCAAGTCCGACCCGGGAATCGCGCCCGAGCTGCCGGCCAAGACGGAGACCGACCGGCCGGTGTCGCTGACCACCGAGCAGGCCGCGCTCTACGAGGCGGCGGTGCGGGAGCTGATGGCGGAGGTGGGCGCGGCCGACGGGATGGCGCGACGGGGCCGGATCGTCAAGCTGCTCACCGCGCTCAAGCAGATCTGCAACCACCCGGCGCAGTACCTCCGCGAAGACGGCGACACGCCGCTGTCCGGCCGGTCGGGGAAGCTCGAGCTGCTCGACGAGCTGCTGGACACCATCCTCGCCGAAGACGGCGCGGTGCTGGTCTTCACCCAGTACGTGGTCATGGCCCGCCTGCTGGAGCGCCACCTCGCCGCGCGCGGGATCGGCGCACAGCTGCTGCACGGCGGAACACCGGTGCGGCAGCGGGAGGAGCTGGTGCGCCGCTTCCAGGACGGGGCGGTGCCGGTGTTCCTGCTCTCGCTCAAGGCGGCCGGGACCGGGCTGACGCTCACGCGCGCCGACCACGTCGTGCACTACGACCGCTGGTGGAACCCGGCGGTCGAGGACCAGGCGACCGACCGGGCGTACCGGATCGGGCAGACCCGGCCGGTGCAGGTGCACCGGCTCGTCGCGGAGGGGACCGTCGAGGACCGGATCGCGGTGATGCTGCGGGAGAAACGGGCGCTGGCCGACGCGGTGCTCACCGGGGGAGAAGCGGCGTTCACGGAGCTGTCCGACGACGAGCTGGCGGAGCTGGTGCAGCTGAGGAGGCACGGATGACCGAGCGGGTGCGGGGCTTCCCCGCGTTTCCGGCACGTCCCGGACGGGGTCCGTTCGCGCGTTCCTGGTGGGGCCGCGCGTGGCTGCAGGCGATGGAGGACACGGCGCTGGACCAGCGGCAGCTGCGCCGCGGGCGGGGGTACGCGGTGGCGGGACTGGTCGGCCCGATCGCGGTGAGCCCCGGCCGGATCGCGGCGACGGTGGACGACACCGGCGGCGGCCCGTACCGCACCGCCCTGCGCCTGGCCGAACTGTCCACAACGGACTGGGAGCTGCTGCTCGGCCGCGCCGCGGACCGGGCGGCCCACCTGGCCGCGCTGCTGGACCGCGACCTGCCGCCGGAGCTGGCCGACGACGTGGGCCTGCTGCCCGGCATCGGCGACCTCGACCCGGAGTGCGACTGCCCCGGCTGGGAGCTGCCCTGCCGGCACGCCGCGGCGCTCTCGTTCCAGGTGTCGTGGCTGCTCGACGCCGACCCGTTCGTGCTACTGCTGATGCGGGGCCGCACGGAACGCGAGGTGCTCGACGAACTGGGCCGGCGGACGTCGCGCCCGCCGGAGGGGATGCTCGCCGCGGACGCCTACGCCCGCCCGGTGCCGCCGCTGCCGGACCTCGCGGAGTTCACGCCGGTGCCACGCCGCTGATCAAGACGCGGACGGCGCGTGACGGAACCGGCCCGGGGCGACGCCGTACTCACGGCGGAACGCGCCGGCGAAGGCGAATTCGGTCGAGTACCCGACCTGGCGGGCGATCGTGGCCAGCGACGCGTCGGTCTCCCGCAGCAGCCGCGCGCCGCGCCCGAGCCGCCAGCCGGTCAGGTACCGCATCGGGGATTGGCCGACCAGCTCGGTGAACCGCCGGGTGCACGCGGTCCGCGGCAGCCCGGCGAGTTCGCCGAGCCCGGCGACGGTCCACGGGTGCTCCGGGTGTTCGTGGATCTGCCGCAGTGCGGCGGCGATCGCCGGCGGCCGGGAGCGTCTCGTGCCACTGCCGCAGTACCTGGACCAGCACCAGGTCCAGCAATGACCGCAGCGTCGCCCCGCCGCCCGGCCGGTCCCGGCCCACCTCGGCCTTGAGCAGTTCGGCCGGCGCTCGTAGCCCGGGGAGACGGCGATGAGGCCGGGCAGCACGCGGAGGTACTGCGGCACGGGGCCGTGCTCCATCCGGTAGGAGCCGCAGAGGAACTCGAAGTCGCACGGCCCGGGCGCGGGCGAGCCCGTGCTGGGCACCGGCCGAGGTGAGCACGATGTCGCCCGGACATCGCCGCCGGCTGCGGCGTCGGGACGCGGGAGGTCTTCGCCGACCCGCACGCGTTGTGCTTCAGATCGGGCATCCCGGCGGGCCGGGGCGTGCGGGAGTCCGGCGGAGTGCGGATCCGCGGCCGCTGGCCGATGGTGTCCGGCTGCGAGGACGCCGAGTGGGCGGTGCTCGGGCTGCTGGTGGACGACGTGTTCTCGTTCGCCGTCCTCCCGGTGGACGGCCTCGCCGTCCAACGGACCTGGCACCTGGCCGGGATGCGGGGCACGGGCAACCGTTCATGAGCGGCTATTCGCGGATGGCCGATTCACCCGGCGCCCGGCAGTGGCTGGGGGAGGCGGCCCACCTGGTGAGCCGCGCCGAGGACACCATGCTGGCGGTTGCCCGCGAGGCGGACGGCACGGCGCTGGCCGGCTGACCGGGTCAGGTGTGGGTGCCGCCGTCGATCCGGATCTCGGTGCCGGTGATGAACTCCCCGTCGTCCGACACCAGCATGGCGACGACGCCCGCGACTGCCTCCGGCCTGGCCATCGGCGCGCCGATGTCGGCGGTGACGTCGGTGGGCAGGATCGGCAGCAGCCGGCCGAACAGCGTCCAGTCGACGTCCTGGGGCATCCAGGTGGCGGCGCTGTCGGTGATGCCGCTCTTGACGCTGCCCGGCGCGACGCTGACCACGCGTACGCCCTGTTTGGCGTACTCCAGCGCCAAGGAGTGCGTGAGTGCTTGGATGCCGCCCTTGCTGGCGGAGTAGGCCGCCATGTACGGGTGGGCGAAGCTGGCCGAGGTGGAGCTGAAGTTCACCACCACGCTCCTGCCGGCGGCGATCAGCGCGGGCAGCGCTTCCCGGGTCACGAGGAACGTGCCGGTGAGGTTGACCGCGATGATCCGGTTCCAGAACTCCAGCGACGTCTCGTGGGTGTGCGAGGCCCGCAGGATGCCGGCGGCGTTGACGAGCGCGTCGAGCCCGCCGAGGTGCGCTATCGCCTCCCCGGTGACGTCGGCGACGGACTGCTCGTCGCCGACGTCCATCGGCAAGGTCTTCAGGCCCGCCTTGGACTCAGGCTCGGAATCGGCGAGTTCGGCGGTGCCCGCGAGGCCGTCCACGGCGATGTCGGTGGCCACGACCCGCGCGCCCTCCGAAAGCAGCCGCAGCGTGGTGGCCCGGCCGATGCCCGAACCGGCACCGGTGACCAGGATCCGGCGATCGTGCAAGCGTGTCATCGTCCTCCTTCGGCCGTACTGGCCACCGTAGGAGACTTCACCACTGTTGACCATGCTCCAGCGCGGCCAGTTCCGGCGCCGAAACGTGCCCGACGCGGTACCGCACCGGGTCCTCGGCCGGCGCGGTGTCCTGCCACAGCGTGTACCGCACCAGCTCCCACGCACGCGGGTCGATGACCAGGGCCGTGGAGTGCACGCCGTCGCGTCGCGCATGATCACGCAACGCCTCGAGCTCCGGCCGGACGACGTCCGCAGGCCGCGTCTCGCGGGGGACCAGCTCGGTGCGCTTCCCGGCCGCGCGCGGCGTGGTGCCGAACGCGGGCCCTGGCTCGAACGCCAGCACGGTCCAGTGCTGCACCGGCGGACGGCCGAAGTCGTCGATGATGCCGCGGAACCCGCCCTCCCAAAGGAAAGCGTGCATGCCGGCGGGGTCGTGCCAGAGGTAGAAGGGGGAGTACTGGTTCAGCTCCGACCCGTCGACGCCGCGCTCCCGCACCCCGTAGGCCTTGAGCCCGAGGCCCGGCAGGTGGTCCAGCAGCGGCCCCCGGGTCCGCACCCGGTGGTGGATCACCTCCATGTCGTAGTCGGCGGGCAGGGTGATCTCGTAGTGCATGGCGTGCAAGGCGGGCCTCCGTTTCGTCTCGTACATACTAGTAGGTACAGGATCGGCGGAGGCCCGCCGTGGGTGCTTCGAGCCGACGGGGCTGCCCGCCGTTGATCAGTGCGGCGAGGGCCCGGCCGACTCGTCGGCGCTCTGGCCGGAGCCGGGCAGGATGCAGGCCCCCGTGTCCGGGTCGCAGTAGCCGTCCGGTTCTCCGCCCATGATCACCAGTGGGCCAGTGTCGTCAGCCATGGACGGCGTTCACCGACGGGCCGGAGCGGACACGCCGGTCCCGCCGGGGAGGTCGGCGCCGTATTGGGCGATGACCGCGTCGAGGTCGAGCGGGGTGAAGGCCTCGCGCTCCACCCCGTCGGTCCGGTCGGCGGGCACCAGCCAGCACACTTCGAACTCCAGGCCGTCCGGGTCGTTGACGTACAGCGACTTCGTGGTGCCGTGGTCGATCTCGTTGGCCAGCGAGCCGGTCTCCACCAGCTTGCCGCGGATCCGCCTCAGCTCGGCCAGGGTGTCCACCTCCCAGGCCAGGTGCGCGAGCCCGGGTCGTCGGCTCGGCCCCTGCGGGGAAGCCGGGCCGTCGACCTGGAGGAAGGCCAGGTCGTGGTCGTTGGTCGAGCCCTCGGCCTGCAGGAACGCGCCCTCGGGCACCTGGTCGCCGTCGGCGTGGAGGCTGAAGACGGTGCGGAAGCCGAGCAGGTCGGCGTAGAAGGCGACGCTGCGCGCGACGTCGCGGACGTGGAGCACGGCGTGGTTGAGACGCTGGACCGGCATGTCACTCCTTGGCTTGGTTACGATCGGTACGTAACCCCACCATAGGGATGTGGCGATGACCTCACAAAAGGCACTTTGATGTACGCAAAGCACACCGCTGATCCTGACCAGGCCACCACTCCGCACCCGTGCGAGAGCTGGCCGGACGACGGCCGGAGCTTCCGGGAGACCCTCGACCGGATCGGCGACAAGTGGTCGGTCCTGGTGATCGGCATCCTCAGCGGCGGCCCCTTGCGGTTCTGCGCCCTGCACCGGCGGGTTCCGGGCGTCTCCCAGCGCATGCTCACCCTGACTCTGCGCCACCTGGAACGCGACGGGGTGGTCTCCCGGGCCGTCTACGCCGAGGTGCCCCCGCGCGTCGAGTACCAGCTGACGCCATTGGGCGAGAGCCTGCGCGCCATCGTCCACGCGCTCGCCCAATGGGTCACGGACCACCATGGGGAGATCGAGAGCGCCCGCGACCGTTACGACGCCGGTTGAGCCGATCAGCCGGGCAGGAGGGCTTCGGCGAGACGGCGCCACTGCGGCATCGCCGATCCGCCGGGCTCGGTGCCGATCACCTGGATGCCGACGTGGTCGGCGCCGGCGTCGAGGTGCTCGTTCAGCTTGCGGGTGATCGTGTCGAGGTCGCCCCAGAAGACGAGGTCGTCGACGAGCCGGTCGCTGCCGCGGCCGCCGTCGAGGTCGGCCTCGGTGTAGCCCAGGCGCAGGAACTTGGCGATGTTGTACCGCTGGGTGAAGTACACGTGCAGGTGCTCCCGCGCGATCGCGCGCGCCCGGTCCGGGTCGGTCTCGAACAGCACCGCGTGCTCGACGCCGAGGAAAGCCTTGTCTCCCAGCACTTCCCGGGCTTGGGCGGTATGCCGCACGGTCACGTGATAGGTGTGCGCCCCGTCGGCGCGGTCGGCGGCCAGCTGCAGCATCTTCGGCCCGTACGCCGCGAGCAGCCGCCGCATCGGGGCTTCCGGGCGCGGGTTGGCGCTGGTCGTGGCGTCCAGCTCGGCGAGGTATCCGGCCATCGCCTCCAGCGGTTTCACGCCGGGGCGCGCGTCGCCGACCCCGAGGCCGACCAGGTGCCGGCCGGGGTAGGCGTCCGCGAGCAGCACGGCGGCGCCCTGGGTCCAGCGCGGCTCGCGTGACCAGATCTTCGCGATGCCGTTGACGATCCGGATCCGCTCGGTGGCCGAGAGCAGGAACCCGGCGTGGGTCATCGCCTCGCGCCCGTCCCGCTCCGGGATCCAGAACGCCGGCCAGCCGAGGCCCTCCAGCTCCTGGATCGAGTCCCGCATCCGGCTCGCCGGCTGCTCCTCGAAGTCGAACGTCCAGATCCCGAAACGCCCCAGGTCCATTCCGCCGATCGCGCCCATGTCTCCTCCAGCCCGGTGGGTGACCCGACGGATCGAAGTATCGCAGAACTTCGATATGAGTCTTCGGCGAGGGTCAGAGCGAGTGGCCGAGCGCGGCCACGATCCAGGAGATCCGCTCCTCGTCGCGCCGGTAGTGCGTCCACTTCCCGACCCGGGTGGCGCGGACCAGGCCCGCCCGCTGCAGCACCGACAGGTAGGCCGACACCGTGGACTGCGCGAGCCCGGTCTTGGCCTGGATGTGGCTCACGCACACCCCGACCTCGTACGGGTCGGCGATCCCGTCCTCGATGGGGAAGTTCCGTTCGGGCTCCCGCAGCCACTGGAGCAGCTGGAGACGCACGGGGTTGGCGAGTGCCTTGAACACGTCAAGCAGCTCGTCGGGCGAAGGCTCGGCTGAAGTCGTCATAGCTGATCGGAGCCGAGTATAGGGCCGTCCCGACAAATCGCGGACTGTCGATGCCACTGCTGAGGGGGACGAAGTGGGCCACCTTGACCACGGCCGCACCGATTCCTGCGTTCCGCGGGCTCGACCCGCACGCCCGGGAGCTGTACACGGACTGGGCCGCCGCCATGCTGCGCCTCGACGCCGACCTGCGCCAAGGGCGACCTCACCGTCACCAACCAGGCACTCACCCCGGCCGACGATGCCGGGCAGCGCGTCCGAGCACGCGCTGCGGCTGCCGACCGCGGCGGAGGAAGTCAGCCCTTGCGCGCCACCAAGTACGCCTGCGGCGTCTTCTCGTGCGGCGGCTCCGGCGCCCGGACCAGGCGGGACTCGATCGTGAGCCCCGCGTCCGCCGCCAGCTGCTCAATCAGCTCCGGCCGCAGCCGGTACGCGTCGAGCGAAAGCCCGTCGTGGCCGTACCCCTGCTCGATGTGCCGCACCTCGTCACCCACCTGGAAGGCCAGCAACAGCCGCCCGCCCGGCACCAGCACCCGCGCCAGCTCCCCGAACACCTCCGGCAGCCGCGCCGGCGGCGTGTGGATGATCGAGTACCACGCCAGCGCGCCCGCGAGCGACTCGTCCGCCAGCTCCAGCGCCAGCAGCGAACCCACCTCGAACTTCAGCCCCGGGTACGCCCGGCGCGCGACCTCCACCATCGCGGGGGACAGGTCCACCCCGAACACGTCCAGCCCCAGCGACGCGAGATACCCCGCGATCCGCCCCGGCCCGCACCCCAGGTCACCCACCGGGCCGGCCGGGCCCACCAGCTCGGCGAACGCGTTCAGCATCGCCCGGTCCCAAGTGCTCTCCGCGAGCAAACCGTCGAGGACCTCGGCGTAGCTCACGGCGACGGTGTCATAGGCAGTCCGCGTCGCGGACACGAAAGCAGGCTGGGCATCGGGGGAGACGGTCATGACCGCAGACCCTAAACCCTTGCCCGCCAACGCGTCCGGGAAACGCCGCAACTACACCCGCGCCCGCTCGATGATCGCCGACGTGTCCGTGCCGGACGGCAGCGTGCCGAACGCGAGCCCCCAGTCACCGCCGAACCGCGACGCGCAGAACGCGTCCGCCACCGCCTGGTCCCCGTGCCGAACCAGCAGGGAACCCTGCAGCACCAACGCCATCGACTCCACCACCCGCCGCGCCCGGAACTCGATGCCGTCCACATCGGACAGTTCCTTCTTCAACCGGCCAACCGCGTCGTCCAGGCGCCCGTCCGCGCCCGAAGCCAGCTCGACCTCCGCGAAGTACGCCGCCACCGACTCCGGCTGCCGCGCCATCGCCCGCAACGCGTCCAGCGCCGCCACGTTGCCCGAGCCCTCCCAGATCGACATCAGCGGCGCCTCCCGGTACAGCCGCGGCATCCCGGACTCTTCGACGTAACCGTTGCCGCCAAAGCACTCCAGCGCCTCCGCCGCGTGCGCCGGCGCCCGCTTGCACACCCAGTACTTCGTCACCGCCAGCCCCAGCCGGCGGAACGCCTGCTCCTGCTCGTCACCCGTCCGGTCGCCCGCCGCCGCCAGCCGCATCGCCACCGTCGCCGCCGCGTCCGACTCCACCACCAGGTCGGCCAGCACGTTCGCCATCAACGGCTGATCCACCAGCGCCTTCCCGAACGCCTGCCGGTGCGTCGCGTGGTGCACCGCCCGCACCGCGCCCAGCCGCATCCCCGAAGCACTGCCCAGCGCGCAGTCCAGCCGCGTGTTGTTCACCATCTCGATGATCGTGCGGACCCCGCGGCCCTCCTCGCCGACCAGCCAGCCTGCCGCGTCCTCGTACTCGATCTCCGACGACGCGTTCGACCGGTTGCCCAGCTTGTCCTTCAGCCGCTGCAGCCGGATCGGGTTCCGGCTGCCGTCGGGCAGCACCCGGGGGAGCAGGAAACACGACAACCCGCCCGGCGCCTGCGCCAGCGTCAGGAACACGTCCGACATCGGCGCCGAGGTGAACCACTTGTGGCCCACCAGCCGATAGCTGCCGTCACCGGCCGGCCGCGCCGTCGTGGTGTTCGCGCGAACGTCCGAGCCACCCTGCTTCTCGGTCATCGACATGCCCGCGATCAGCCCGCGCTTCGTGCCCGGCTCGCGCAACCCGAAGTCGTACTCCGTCGACGCCAGCAACGGCTCGAACCGATCCGCCAGCTCCGGCGTCGCCCGCAACGCCGGCACCGCGGCGTAAGTCATCGAGATCGGGCAGGTGTGCCCGGCCTCCACCTGACCCCACACGTACAGCTTCGCCGCCCGCGCGGCGTGCGCCCCCACCCGGCTGTCCCGCCACGGCGCCGCCTGCAGGCCATGCGACACCGCCACCCGCATCAGGTCATGCCAATGCGGGTGGAACTCGACCTCGTCGATCCGATGCCCGTACCGATCGTGCGTGCGCAGCACCGGCTCGTTCTCGTTGACGAGCCGGCCCCACTCCTGTGCCTGCTCACCACCGGCCAGCCGGCCCAGCTCGTGCAGCTCGTCCACCGCCCAGCCGGCCTCCGCCCGCCCGACGGCCGCCAGCAGCGCCGGATCGTCCGCCACGTCGTAGACCAACGGCGGCACCTGGTTGGTGACTTCATGCGTGACGGACATCCGAACCTCCCAAAGACCGCACGACAAACGTGCGCAACTCGACGACATCAGCGGTCCCGCCACTGGTCAGCGGACCGATCAGCACCTCGGCCGCGGCCCCCACCAACGCGGCGGCGGTGATCTTCGCGTCCTGCGCGGGCAGCACCCCCGCCCGTACACCGTCGGCGACGTGCCCCGCCACGACATCACGGAACGCCCGCCGGAACTCCAGGCGCTCCGCGTCAATCAACGCGTCCACCGGCTCGGCAAGCAGCGCATACGCCAACCGCGGTGCCTTCAACGCCCGCGCAGCGAACGTCTCGAACACCGCGACGACCCGCTCCGTGGCGTCCCCGGGCTGCTCCGAGGCCGCGCGCACCGCCTCGACCTCACGCGACACGACCTGCCGGAACACCCGCACGACCAGCTCGGCCTTGGTGGGGAAGTGGCGGTACACCGTCCCGACCGCGATCCCGGCCCGCTCCGCGACCGCGGCTACCGAACACCCCGCATACCCGTGCTCAGCAAGCTGCTCCATCGCAGCGACGACGATCGCGTCACGCAACGCGTCCAGCCGCTCCTGCACCTTCGGGGTCCGTCGATAGGGCACGTCAAGAAGTGAACCACTAATTCATAACTTCGGTCAACGCCAGGTGCGGCCCGAAGCCGGCCTGTCCCAGCTCGCGCACGGGCGCCAGGACCGGATCCGGGAGAAAGCGGACGGTCGTCCCGGCCGGGCCGACCACCGGAACCGGAGTGAGATCCGTGACGGGCACACCCCGCTCGTACCGCTGCGTCCACGCGGCACCGCCCCGGCGATTGGTGTGCACCAGCCACACGCTCAACGCGGCGACCACTGACATGCCCCGGCGCGGATGGCCGTCGGGAAGCAGCGGTGGCGTGGGGGAGTCGAAGAACCGGAGATCCCGGGTCGCCATCACGGGTTTCCGGACCGCCCGGCCTTGACCGTCCACCTGGGTGACGGTGCCGCGGCCTTCATCGGTCACCGAGATCGAGCCGTCGGGATGGAAGGTGACGAACGCGCGTCCTGTACCTAGGTCTTCGGCTTCCTCGGACGGATAAGCGAGAACCTCCAGCAACAGGTGCCGCGCACCGCCGGGAGCGAAGACGTCCGGGCGCCGGCGGATCGACTCGAGATGCTCGAGGTCCACCGTCCGGGACCAGTCGTGGGTGTTGGCCATTGGAGGAGTCTCTCCGGAGTGGCCCCAGCCTTCAACTTGACATAATGTACATTATCGGCGCTTGGATAACGTCCTGAAGAAAGCACCGGAGGGGCTCCAGGAAGCGATCTGAGCAGGTTTCCCGGTGGCCCACTGCGGGTGGGCGGTCCACACACGTCGTCGAGTCGGGTCCCGCACCACAGCTGCCGACCGTTGACTGCATCGGTGACCTCTCCGGCGGGATGCCGAGAGATCCCCGAGTTCGACGCCTTCGACGTGCGGTTACCCCGATTCATTTCGTCACCGTGACGAAACAATGTCGAGTGGCCGGACGTTCGGGCGGAGCACCTGGAGAACATCCGGCGAAGTCGATCAACGTAGACCGGCCCTGCGCCTGGGAAGTCAGCCGGTGATGACTCGAACAGATGAACGCATGTCGCCCACGGCACCTCGAGGTCGCCGAAATGGCTTCGGTGAGCCATTCGCAACGGCACGGCAGGATCGAGAGTCCCCCGGAGCGACAGGCGCCCGATATCGTCGTTTCATGCATAATAGCAATTATGCATGAGTCTGGATAGTCATCCGGCCGCGAAGATTGTCGGTGTCGTACGGTACAAGATCCAGATGCAGGTTTCCCAAGCGCAGCAAGCCTTCTTCGCGGCCCGGCGGCCGCGCAAGGATTCGCCGCACACCACTGCCGCGTACCGGCGCGACCTCGCCGGGATCACCACTCTCCTGCTGGCCGAGGCGGGCCGGTCCGAAGAGGAGCTGGACGTCGAGCATCTCACCGCGCCGGTGCTGCGGGCGGCGTTCGGCGCGTTCGCCGACGGGCACGCGAAAAGCTCTGTGCTACGGGCCTGGTCGACCTGGAACCAGTTCCTCACCTTCTGCGTGTCGGACGGGCTGCTGGCCGGCAATCCGATGGGCGCGGTCGCCCGGCCCAAGACTCCCCCGCTCACGCCGAAACCGTTGCGGGGAGAGGAAACCCCGGAGCGGCTGCTCGCCGCGGCGGCCGATGGCGCGCGGCGGGCGCGGGATCCGTGGCCGGAGCGGGACGTGCTGGTGCTGGCGCTCGGGCTGGTCGCGGGCCTCCGGGCGGCGGAGATGCGGGCGCTGGCCCCGCGGTCGGTCGTGGGGCGCGCCGGCGAGCTGCGGCTGCACGTTCACGGCAAGGGCAGCCGTGACCGGTCGATCCCGGTGCAGCCGGTGCTGGCGAAGCTGATCGAGGCGTACGTCGAGTCGTGCCGGCGGCGGTTTCCCCGGCAGCGGTTCTCCTCGTCGGAGCCGTTGCTGCGGGATCGCGCGGGCGAGCCGATCGGGCGCGGGGCGCTGGAGTACCTGGTGAAGTCGTGTTACCGCTGGGCCGGCCTGCACGACCGGGTGCCGACGGGGGCGAATCTGCACGCCCTGCGGCACACCTTCGCGACGCGGCTGGCGGAGGACGGCGCGACGGCGTCGGAGATCATGAACCTGCTGGGCCACGCGAGCCTGGCGACGAGCCAGAACTACATCGAGGCGACCGGGCGCGAGCAGCGGGCGGCCGCGGCGAGCAACCGGACCTACCGCGCGCTGGACGGGCTGGGCGCGCCGGAGTGAGCTGCTTTGGCGGGCAAGCCGCGAGGGTGTCGCGAGCAGGCTGCCCCTGAGTCAGTCCCGCAGCCGGCTACCGAGCGGGTCAGCGGAGCTGTTCGAGGTCTTTGGCCGCGTGCACGATCTCTTGGGCGAGTGTGCGCAGCTCTCCCGCGGCGGCGCCGTCCTCGGCGGCCGTGACGATGTCCTCGGCGGCGCAGCGGAGCTGGAAGAGGCGGTCCTGCAGCGCGGCGATTTCGGTGTCGGACAGCACGACGGCGTCTTCGGGCAGGCCGCTGCGCTGGAGGGCGGTGCGGCGTTCGTAGGCGCGCTGGCGGCAGGACTGCCCGCAGTAGCGGCGGCGCCGGCCGACGTTGCCGCCTTCGGGGAGGCGGCGGCCGCACCAGCCGCAGTGCTTGGGCGCGCTCGGGCGTCGCGGGACGACGAGCTCGTCGCCGGTCAGCGGGGCGTGTTCGGCCAGATCCCTCACCCGGCAGACCATAGCTGGCCATGGCTCGCTCATGCCGGGGCCATGCCGGAAGCGCACACTGGTCGTATGCGACGACCACAGTTCCCGTACCTGGCCGGCCCGCTCCCCCGGGCGTTCGCCCACCGCGGCTGGCACCTCGGCGACCTGGCCGGGATGGAGAACTCGCTGCCGGCGTTCCGGCGGGCGGTGGCCGAGGGCTACCGGTACGTGGAGACGGATGTGCACGCGACGTCGGACGGGGTCGTCGTGGTGCACCACGACGGCACGCTGGACCGGACCACGGACGGCGGCGGGGAGATCGCGGCGCAGACGTGGGCGCAGCTGAAGAACGTGAAGGTCGGTGGGCGGGAGCCGTTGTCGCGGTTGGAGGACGTGCTGGAGGAGCTGCCGGAGGCGTGCTTCAACGTCGATGTGAAGGCGAACAGCGCGGTCGAGCCGTTCGTGCGAGTGCTGGAGCGGACGGGCGCGCACGGCCGGGTCGCGGCGGCGTCGTTCTCGGACTCGCGGCTGGCGCGGCTGCGGCGGTCGGCGGGGCCGGAGCTGCTGACGGCGATGGGGCCGGGGTCGGTGCTGGCGCTGTGGGCTCAGGGGTGGGTGCCGCTCCTGCCGGTGGGACGGCTGGCGCGGGGCTGGCTGGCGCAGGTGCCGGTGCGGCAGGGGCCGTTGACGGTGGTGGACCGGTCGTTCGTGCGGGCGGCGGAGCGGGCGGGCGCCGAGGTGCACACCTGGACGATCGACGATCCGGCGCAGATGCAGGAGCTGCTCGATCTCGGTGTGCACGGGATCGTCACGGATCGGCCGGACCTGCTGCGTGACGTGCTGTCGGAGCGGGGCGCTTGGCAGCCGGCCGAGTGACGGCGGCGGCCGGGTCAGCGGGGCGGTTTGCCTTCCCAGGCGGCTTTCCAGGTCTTGGGGCCGAGGCGGCCGGAGTCGTTGATGCCGTTGGCGCGCTGGAGGGCGAGGACGGCGTCGCGCGTCTTGTCGTAGTAGCAGCCGGTGCCGGTGAAGCCGTAGCCGAAGGCGTTCATGCGGAGCTGGAAGGTCTTGAGGGCGGGCGCGCAGTCACCGTAGGCGTAGACGAGGCCGGGCCACGCGGGCATTGAGCCCGACGGCGGTGCCGGGGTCGGCTTCGGTGCAGGCGCGGGCGGGGCGGGCTGGCCACCGCCGCCCATGTACGCGGATTCGTCGTAGGAGGGGACGCGCTTGCTGCGGGCGTCGTTGTCGGCCGCGAGGCTGAGCATGCCGGCGCACTCCCAGGGCTGCCAGCCGCGCATGCGGTACAGGTAGAGCGCGCGGTAGTCCTGTTCGCGGGGGCTGGCCTGGTCGGGGCGCCCCTGGCCGCCGACGCTGCGCCAGGTGTCGAGATTGAACTGGTAGGCGCCGTAGTAGCCGTTGCCGGTGTTGGTGGTGTAGCGGCCGCTCGCCTCGCACATGCGGAGTTTGGCCCACGCGTTGGAGCTGGGGTCCGCGGACGCGGCGCCGGTGACGGCGAGCTGCATGCCGAGCACGGCCAGGGCGAGGATCAGGCATCTCGCCGCGGCCCGGTGAGCAGTGCGAACGCGGTTGGTCATGGGTGCACAGTAAGCAGCAGCCCCACTGTCCACAAGAGTCACACGACAAACACCAGTCTCACATGAACCATCGGGAAACCGGATCAGCGACACGCGGGAATCGCGATTCCGGCGACCGTTCGGAGCAGCGCTTGATGATCTTCGGCGACGAACCGGACACGGTTTCGCCCATCCGGCGGTGTGGTCCGTCGCCGTCCCAGTAGTGTGCCGCCTGACCTGGAGGAACGCGGCGGACGAGGAGCTGTGGATGACGCTGGCCGAGGCCCGGGACCGGAAGCGGGAACGGTGGGGCTGGTACTTCTACGACTGGGCGAATTCCCCGTTCTATTCGTCGGTGACGACGGTGTTCGGCGCGCTCTACATGAGCACGATCGCGGCCACGGACGCGAAGCAGAACATCACCCTTAACGGGGACAGGCCTTGTGTCGGCGTCACGGGCGCGGACGACAAGCTGCACAACTGCGACGTCTCGCTGTTCGGCCTCCATTTCCCCGCCGGTTCGACCTGGGGCTACCTGCTGTCGGCGGCGACGGTGGTGCAGGTGCTGGTGCTGCCGATCGCGGGCGCGGTGGCCGACCGGAGCCGGAACAAGCGGCGGATCCTGGGCGGGTTCGCGCTGCTCGGCGCGGTGGCGTCGGCGCTGATGTTCTTCATGGCGGGCTCGGACTGGCAGCTGGGCGCGGCGTTGTTCATCGTGGCGAACATCGGGTACGGCGGTTCGCTGGTCGTCTACTACTCGTTCCTGGTGGACATCGCGGGGCCGGACGAGCGGGACGACGTTTCGGCGAAGGGCTGGGCGTTCGGCTACCTGGGCGGCGGGGTGGCACTGGCGTTGCAGCTGGCCTTCTACCTGAGCCGGGACTCGCTGGGGGTCAGCACCGAGACGGCGGTGCGGATCTGCTTCCTGACCTCGGGGCTGTGGTGGGCGGTGTTCACGGTGCCGACGGTGCGGGCGCTCCCCCGCATCCACGTGCCGGTGGCGGCCGAGCGCGGGGTGTCGGTGCTGCGGGCGGGGTTCCGGGAGCTGCGGCAGACGCTGCGTGAGGCCCGGCGGTTCCCGCTGACGCTGGCGTTCCTGGGCAGTTACCTGCTGTTCGCGGACGGGATCAACACGGTGGTCAGCGTGTCGGCGCAGTACGGGAAGGACGAGCTGCGGTTCTCCGACGAGGTGCTGATCGTGACGGTGCTGGTGATCCAGTTCGTGGCGTACGCGGGCGGGGCGCTGCACGGGCTGGTGGCGCGGCGGCTCGGCGCGAAGCGGACGATCCTGGGCAGCCTGGTGCTGTGGGTGGTGGTGCTGGGGTGCGCGTACTTCGTGCAGCCCGGGAAGTCGTTGCAGTTCTACGCGCTGGCGGTGGGGATCGGGCTGGTGCTGGGCGGGACGAACGCGTTGTCGCGGTCGCTGTTCAGCCAGATGATCCCGGCCGGGAAGGACGCGCAGTACTACTCGCTCTACGTCGTGGGCGAGAAGGGCACGTCGTGGCTAGGTCCGCTGGTGTTCGCCGGGGTCGGGCAGGCGACGGGGTCGTTCCGGCTGGCGATCGTGGCGCTGGTGGTGTTCTTCGTACTCGGGCTGGTGTTCGTGGCGCTGGTGCCGGTGCGGCGCGCGATCGTGGCCGCGGGGAACCGTCCGCCGGAGGTGCTGTGAGCCCAGATAGGGTCGAACGTCGTGACTGCGCTCAACGACAGCGGGCTCGATGCTCCGCCGCCCGTGGAAGACCCCACCGACGCCCTGTCCCCGGCTCCCCCGGCGGGCGCGCGGCGGAGCGCGGTCCCCGGTGGGCGGCTGAAGTTCTGTTACGGCCCGATGGACTGCGGGAAGTCGACGCTCGCGCTGCAGATCGACCACAACCACGCGCGGCAGGGCCGTCGCGGGCTGGTGCTGGTGCGCCACGACCGGTCGGGCGTGCCGCAGATCACCAGCCGGATCGGGATCACGCGGCGGGCCACGGAGGTCGCCGCGGTCACCGATGTGCGGGAGCTGGTGCGCGCGCAGTGGGCGCTGGGGCAGCACGTGGACTACATCATCGTGGACGAGGCGCAGTTCCTCTCCCCCGCGCAGGTGGACCAGCTGGCGGAGCTGGCCGACGAGGCGGGCGTCGACGTGTACTGCTTCGGCATCGCGACGGACTTCCGGAGCCGGCTGTTCCCGGGGGCGGCGCGGCTGTTCGAAGTGGCCGACGACCTGCAGCCCGTGCAGGTGGAGGTGCTGTGCTGGTGCGGACTGCCGGGCCGGTTCAACGCGCGGGTGAGGGATGACAAAATACTTCGCGAGGGTGACACTGTTGTAGTAGCTGATACGGAGCGAGTCATAGTTGAAACTTCAGCTTCAGCACGATCTGATGCCGAAATGGCTACGGTCCGTTATCAGGTACTGTGCCGCCGACACTTCCGTTCGGGCGACCTGGGTCCCGCGACCGAGCACCACGGTCAGTTACGGTTGTCATGAACACAGGGTCAGTAGCCCAACTGGGGGATATCCGCACTAAGAAGGCGGTGACCGCGTCATGCCAGAGCGCGAAACGTCTCCTAGTAGTGGAAGCTGACGCCGAGGGGTGACACAGCTCATCGTGAGCAACGACATGATGTCCCGGGAATCCCTCGGACGCCGCGATCGTTGCATAGGGTGAGCACCACCCTGGCTTCACCCGGAGCTGACTGAAAGGACTCCATCATGGCCGACCGTGTTCTCCGTGGAAGCCGGCTGGGAGCGGTCAGCTACGAGACCGACCGCAACCACGATCTCGCCCCGCGTCGCACCGTGCGCTACGCCTGCCCCAAGAACCACGAGTTCGAGGTGCCGTTCTCCGACGACGCCGAGATCCCGACGGTGTGGGAGTGCCGGCTGCACGGCAGCGAGTCCGAGATCGTCGATGGCGGGCAGCCCGAGCAGAAGAAGACCAAGCCCCCCAGGACGCACTGGGACATGTTGCTGGAGCGCCGCTCCATTCCCGAGCTCGAGGATCTGTTGAACGAACGTCTCGCCGAGCTCAAGGGACGCCGGACCAGCCGGTCCGCGTGAGCCTCGGCCAGTAGCTGGCTCCCACCACAGGAAAGCCCCCGTGACCTCCCCCCACGGGGGCTTTTCGCCGTCCTGGGCCGGTCGCCGGGATGGCAGGCTGGGGCGATGACCTCCCTGCCCGAACAGCTGGCCCGCACGCGGCGGTTCACCCTCGGGGCGCCGGACCGGTTCCGTCCGGTCCAGGGCGGGTCGGTCGTGCTGTTCCTGCGGAGCCGTGGCGGTGAGGACCCGCTGGACTGCCTGTGGGCGCTGGACCTCGACTCGGGAACCGAGCGCCTGCTGGCGGATCCCGCGCGGCTGTCCGAAACCACGTCGGCGGGCATCGGCGCTTACGAGACGGGTGGCGCGCTGGTGGCGTTCGCCCATGGCGGGAGCTTGTGGACGGTCGACGTCGGCGGCGGGTCCCCGCGGCGGCTGCCGGTCGAAGGCCCGGTCACCCACCCGCGGCCGGACCCGGGCGGAACGCGCGTCGCCTATGTCCGTGACGGGGTCCTACGCGTGGTCGAGGCCGACGGGACCGGCGACCGGGCGATCCTGGTGCCCGGCTCCCCCGGTGTTTCATACGGCGTCGGCGAGCACACCGACGACGGCCATTGGTGGTCGCCGGACGGGTCACGGCTGCTGGTCGCCCGCGTGGACGCCGCGGCGGTGGCGTTATGGCACACCACCGACCCGACCAGGCCGGACCGGCCCGCGCGGGCGTTCCGTTACGCCGCGGTCGGCCAGGCCAACGCCGACGTCGCGTTGTGGATCGCGGGGCTGGAGGGCGAGCGCATCGAGGTCCGGTGGGACCGGGACGCGTTCGAGTACCTGGTCGATGCCGCCTGGACCGCTCACGGTCCGACCGCCCTCGTGCAGTCACGCGATCAGCAGACCGTCCGGTTCCTCGGCATCGACCCGGCCGGCGGAGCGACGACCGTCCTGCACGAGCGACGGGACGCCGGCTGGGTGCAGATCGTGCCCGGACTGCCCGCGCGGACGGACGGCGGTGCCGTCGTGGCACACGTCGACGACCCCGGCACCCGGCGGCTCACCGTGGATGGTGTGGCCGTCACCCCGCCGGGCCTCCAGCTTCGGGCCGTGCTGGACGTCGACGGCGGCGACGTGCTGTTCACCGCGTCCGATGAGCCCACCGAAACCCACCTCTGGCGCTGGCGAGCCGCGGACGGCCTCCGGCGGATCAGCACCGGGCCGGGCGTCCACTCCGGCGTACGGCGCGGCGGCACACTGGTCCAGGTCGCCCTGGGCCCGGACTCCCCCGGCGGCCGGGTGACGGTCGTGCGCGACGGGAAACCGACGGTGCCGGTCAGGTCACTGGTGGCGCGGCCGGTGCTGGACGTCCACGCGACGCAGCTGGTCCTCGGGCCGCGCGCGCTGCGGGCGGCGCTACACCTGCCGTCGTGGCACCGTCCGGGCGAGCGCCTGCCCGTGCTGGTCGACCCGTACGGCGGTGCGGCGCGCCAGCGGGTCACGGCCGGGCTGGACTGGCGGTCGCTGACCGCGCAGTGGTTCGCGGAGCAGGGTTTCGCCGTCCTGGTCGCCGACGGCGCCGGGACCCCCGGACGCGGGCCCGCCTGGGAACGCGAGGCGTACGGCGATCTGCTCGGCCCGGTGCTGGAGGACCAGGTCTCCGCACTGCACGAGGCCGCGCGCCGGTTCCCCGAACTCGACCTGGATCGCGTCGGCATCCGCGGCTGGTCCTTCGGCGGCTCGCTCGCGACGTTCGCCGTCCTGCGCCGGCCGGACGTCTTCCACGCCGCGGTCGCCGGCGCGGGCGTCACCGATCAGCTGCTGTACAACGCCCGCTGGCGCGAACGCTTCCTCGGCCACCCCGCCGACTTCCCCGAGCGGTACGAGGCGCTGTCGCTGGTGCGGACCGCGCCGTCGCTGACCCGGCCCTTGCTGCTGATCCACGGCCTCGCCGACGACAATGTCCACCCGGCGAACACGGTCCGCCTCTCCGCCGCGCTGCTGTCTGCCGGGCGCCCGCACGAGGTCCTGCTCCTGCCCGGCGCCGGCCACCAGGTGATGGGGTCGCCGTTCACCGTGGGGGTGTTGGAGCGTCAGCTCGGGTTTCTCCGGCGTCATCTGATCGGGCCGGCGCCGGGAGGCTCGCCGGTCGCTGGGGGCGCCTCGGTGGCGGGTTTCGGGGATATCGACCGCTTCGCGGCGAATCCGCATATTGTGTGGTCATGAGTGAGCCCAGACGTGACGCTTCCCGGAACGGGCCCGAGCGGAGCCCGGAGGAGCTGGCCCGCCTGTTGAAAGCCAAGGCCAGGAGTGCCGCGGTCGGGGCGTTGCGCGAGGGGCTGGAAGAGATCGAGGGCCAGTACGGTCAGCACGTCGCCGATGAGGTGGCCGGGCTGGTCGACGTCACCGGGGTGTTCGCCGGGCTGGACGACCACGCCGCCGGGACGGGCGCGGACAGCAAGGACGACGACGGGCCTTGGGAGCTCAAATCGCTTTCCGCGCGGTGACCGGGGGTCACTTCTGCCAGTCGTAGCTGAGCGTCGGCGGGTGATCGGAGCCCTTCGTGATCTTGAGGTGCTCCTCGGGGTGCGCGGTGGCGTAGCGGGTCATCTCGTCGTACATCCGGTCACGCATGCCCGGGTCCCGCACCTCGATCGTCGCCCGCTGGCCCAGGTCCTCGGGGTGCACGCCGGGTTGGGTGCGAATCGCCAGGTTCCAGAAGTGCCGTTTGTCGGTGCCGTCGGCGCCCTGGCCGTCGTTGGTGAAATAGACCTGGCCGCTCTTCTTGTCGTAGATCTGCTGGGTCACCTTGATCTGGTCGTCGCCCTGGGCCGCGGAGAAATAACCGGAATTGCCCTTGCCGTCGCTGGTGTAGAAACCGACCTCGCCGCCGAACGCGCCGCCGAATCCGTAACTGCCCTTCCACAGTTCCAGCCGGTACTTCTTCCCGGTTTTCGGGTCGGTGAACTCCATGTTGTCGCCATCGGCGCTGGTGTGGTCGAGATGCGCGCCGATCACCTTCTCCAGCTTGTCGTAGAGGTCGTGCCAGCCGAGGTAACGCTGCACCGAATGCTCGCCGGTGGTGTAGAAATCGCCGCCCTTGACGTACTTGAAGCCGAAATAGTCGTAGATCTTCTGCGCGACCCGGGGGTCCTGCATGATCTTGTCCCAATCGCCCGTGGCCAGGGCGAGCCGGAGTTTCGGGTTCTTCGCGACCAGCGCGGCGATACCGGGGATTTCGCGGAGGATGAGCGCGCCGATTTCGGCGATGTTCCGTTTTTCGGAGCCCGCCAGCTCCCACACCTGACCCGTTTTCTCGCGGATCTTCAGGCCCTCGGCGAGCAGGACCGCGTCGTAGGTCTTGACCACCAGCTCCAGGTCGGCCAGCAGGGCCAGCGCCTCGGCCTTGGCGATCTTGTCCTTCGCCCAGGCGAGCACGATGTTGCCCTTGCCGTGCGCGTGGTCCTTCCACATGGCGTCGAGCTTGTCCTGCAACGTTTTGGCGTCCGCGCGCTTGCTGCCGGCCTCCTGCTGGGCCTTCGCCAGCGCGTCGCGGACCACCTCGAACGACCGCGCCGAGTCTTCGAGGTCCTCGGCCTGTGCGTCGCGGTTCTTCTTGAAGTCCTCCAGCGAGGAAAGCGCCGCCTCGCCGGCCCCGCCGTGCCAGCCTTCGGCCAGCTCGGTCCGGACGCTCTCCACCAGTGACTTGGCGTCGTTGACGGCTTCCTTGGCGGTCCGGCAGGCTCGCGCCCGGTCGTCGAGGTCGGCCGGATTGCCCTTCTGGACCTGGTCGGCGAGCTGGTGGATCTTGTCGAACACCGCGCTCATCGGTCGATCCGCTCGAAGTCGCCGTCCAGGGCCTTCAGGAAGACGTCTCGCGCGTTGTCGTCGGAGCGGTCGTAGCTCTTCGCGGCGTTCCTGATGCCCTCCACCAGGCTCTCGACCTGCTCCTGCGCGGCCTGCAGGTCCTCCTGCCGGGTCAGGAGCCAGACGTCGTAGTCACCGGCGTACCCGTCGGCCCGCCCTGTGCTCCCGACGTTCGGCGCCCCGGCCGCGGACAGCGCCGGCGGCTTGCCCGCGGCGAGCCGTGCCGCCGCCTTGCCGATGTTCGCGACATTGACCTCGAAGCCCACAGAACTTCCTCCCCCAGCAGTCCCGAGTGACACTCCTCACCAGGAATGTAACACCCGTGCCGCTTTGGGACGTCGAAGTTCCGCTTCTGGTTCCCTGTCCGGTTTGCCGGGCGAGCCGCTCAGCCGCGCCCGAACAGCCGCTTCACCTGGCCCACCCGGCGCTGCACGCCCCAGGCCGCCACGCGGAAGAACGCCTCGCGCATGATGTCGCCGCTCATCTTCGACACGCCGATCTCGCGGTCGGTGAAGGTGATCGGGACCTCGACGATGTCGAAGCCCGCGTCGGCGGTGCGGCGGGTCAGGTCGATCTGGAAGCAGTAGCCGTGCGAGGCGATCTCGTCGAGCTCCAGCTTCTCCAGCACCGGGCGGCGGTACGCGCGGAAGCCCGCTGTCATGTCCGACACCTTCAGGCCCATCGCGATCCGCGAGTACACGTTGGCGCCGCGGGAAAGGACCTTGCGGCTCATCGGCCAGTTCACCGTGCTGCCGCCGGGGACGTACCGCGAGCCGATGGACAGGTCGGCGTCGCCGACGGCGTCCAGCAGCCGCGGGAGGTCCTCCGGGGCGTGCGAGCCGTCCGCGTCCATCTCCACGAACGTCGCGTAGCCCTTGGCCAGGCCCCAGCGGAACCCGGCGATGTAGGCCTTGCCGAGGCCGGCCTTCTCGGTGCGGTGCAGCACGTGGACGCGGTCGTCGCCGTCCGCGCGCTCGTCGGCCAGCTCACCGGTGCCGTCCGGGCTGCCGTCGTCGACGACGAGCACGTGAACGTCCGGGAGTGCCTTGTGCAGGCGGTCCAGAACCGGGCCGAGGTTCTCCCGCTCGTTGTAGGTCGGGATCACCACCAGCACCGGCTCGATTCCTTCGGCCCCCCGCGGCGCCTGCGCCATCCGTTCTCCTCCGAATCCCGCGGGATCAACCCGCCGCTTCCCCTGCTGTCCTGCCGGCGCTCGCGCGCCGGGTGCGAAAACGGAGTACGAACCCGCCGGCGACACCGGCGATCGCCAGTGCCAGCAGTCCGTACTCCGTCCACGCACCGAGTCGATCCGACAGCGTAGTCTGCGTCCGCAGCGGCACGCGGCCGACCAGGGCATCTGCCGTGAAAAGGCCGGTTGAGCTGGTGATCGTCCCATCCGGCGCCACGATCGCGCTCACCCCCGAGGTGGCGGTGACCACCACGGCGCGGCCGTGCTCGACCGCGCGCAGCCGCGACATCGCCAGCTGCTGGTAGCTCATCTCACTGCGCCCGTACCAGGCGTTGTTGGTCGGCACCACGAGCAGTTCGGCGCCGCCGTCGGTGGCCTCGCGGGCCGGGTAGTCGAACGCCGTCTCGTAGCAGATGAAGACGCCGACCTTGGTGCCCGCGACCGAAAGCGCGGCGTTGCTGCCGTCTCCGGTGGTCATGTCCCGGGTGTCGTCGACGAACGGGGTGACCAGCCGGGCGATGGAGCGGGCGGGCACGTACTCGCCGAACGGGACGAGCTGCTGCTTGGCGTAGCGCTGGCCGGGGCCGGTGCGCGGGTCCCAGACGACCGCGGAGTTCTGCGCGCTGCCGTCGGGCAGGCGCACCAGCGCGCCGATGATCGCGGGCACGCCGTAGGCGGACACCATCTGGTCGATGCCGGGGTCGTCGCCTTCGTAGGAGGTCGCGGTCTCGGGCCACAGCAGCAGGTCGGGCTTGGGGACCTGGCCGGACTGGATCTGCCCGAGCAGCTTGGCGCTCTCGGCGAGGTGGTTGTCGCGCAGCACGTAACGCTGGCCCTCCAGCGCGATGCCGATGTCGGGGGCGTTGCCCTGCACGGCGGCGACGGTCAGGGAGCCGTCCTGCGCGGCGGTGCCGATCGTCGGCCACAGCGCCAGCCCCGCGACCACGGGCACCACGGTGAACACCGCGGGCGCGACGAGCGGCCGCGCCTTCCGCTCGGTCCACAGCCGGGCGACCAGCGCGGCGAGGCCGAAGCCGGTCAGCACCACGGCCAGCCCGACCAGCGGGGCGCCGCCGATCGACGCGAGCGGCAGGAACGCCCCCTCGGGCTGGCTGAACGCGACCCGGCCCCACGGGAAGCCGCCGAGCGGGAACCACGCCCGCGGCGTCTCCAGCCCGACGAACACCAGCGCGCCCCAGAGCGGCGCCAGCGGCAGCCGGGAGACGACCGTGATCAACCAGCCCGCGAGTCCGAAGTAGAGCGCCAGCACGAGCGACAGGCCCAGCCACGGCCACGGGCCGAAGTCGCGGCCGAGGAAGTCCTGCAGCCACAGGAGCTGGGTGAGGAAGAAGACGACCCCGAACACGAAGCCGTAGCCGAAGCCGCCGCGGAACGTCCGTCCACGCAGGACCAACGCGAGGACGGCGAACGCGATCGGCGCGAGCCACCACAGCGGGCGCGGCGCGAAGCTCAGCTGGTAGCCGTAGCCGGCCACCGCCGCGGCGGCGAGCCGCAGCAGCCAGGCCCGGGTGAATCGCCGTTTTCCGGCGGTTTTCGGAGTGTTCTGATCGGAGTCCGGGGCGCCCGGTTCGGGATCCGCCACTTTCACTGGCACACCGCGAACTCTAGGCGGCGGAGGTGAAGTCGTCGTGGATGACCGCCCCGTCGCGGACCGTGCGCAGGCAGCGCGGCAGCGGCGTTTCCCCGTCCAGGCGCGGCAGCGGGGGCACGCCGGAGCGCGGGTCGGTGGACCAGCGCTGCACCCGGGCGTCGGCGGTGGCGACGACCAGCTCGGTCGCGTCCCAGATCGCGTAATGCGCCGGGGCGCCGGGGACCAGGCTGCCGGTCACGCCGTCGTTGACGCCGGCGGCACGGTGCCCTGCGCGGGTGTGCGCGGTGAACGCGGCCCGCGCGGACAGCCGGGCGCCCTGGGTGTGGTGGTGCACCGCGGCGCGCACAGCGGCCCACGGGTCGAGCGCGGTCACCGGTGAGTCGGAGCCGAACGCGAGCACCACGCCTTCCGCGGCGAGCGTGGCGAACGGGTTGAGGTCCGCGGCCCTGGCCGCGCCGAGGCGGTCGGCGTACATCCCGGCGCCGCCGCCCCAGGCCGCGTCGAACAGCGGCTGCGCGGACGCGACGACGCCCCAGCCGGCCAATGCGCGGGCCTGTTCGGCGGTGACCATCTCCAGGTGCTCGAGCCGGTGGTGGCGGGCGGCGAGCGCGCGCTGGCCGACCTCCTTCTCGGCGAGCCGGAACCCCTCCACGACCTCGGCCGTCGCCGCGTCGCCGATCACGTGGAAACCGGCCTGCAGCCCGGCTTCGGTGCAGGCGGTGAGGTGATCGGCGATGGCGGCGGCGTCGAGGTAAAGCGAGCCGGACGTGCCGGGCTCGTCGGCGTAAGGCGTGGTGAGCGCGGCGGTGCGGGAGCCGAGGGCGCCGTCGACGAACAGGTCGCCGCCCACGCCGTGCGCGCCGATTGCGCGGGCGGCGTCGAGGCCGGCCTGACCGGGTTCGCCCCAGTAGCCGACGACCTCCGGGGACCCGGGCTCGGCGGCGAGGGCGAGGAGGCCGGTGAAGTCGTCGCGGCCGGCGATGTCCGGGCCGCCGCACTCGTGCACGGAGACGATCCCGCGGGCGGCGGCGGTCGCGAGGAACGCTCGTTGCGCGGCTGTGCGCTGCTCCGGCGTGATCGCCGCGCGGGCGGCCGCGCGGACCGCGTGGTGGGCGTCGCGGATGAGCGGGCCGTCGGCGGACCAGCCGGCGGCGGCGCGGGCCTCCGGCGCCAGCTCGACGAGCGCGGTCGACACCAGCGCGGAGTGGACGTCGACCCGGCTCAGGTACACCGGCGCCGCGCCGGCCGCCTCGTCGAGCTCCGCGCGGCTGGGCAGGCGGGGCTCGGCCCAGCCCGACTCGTCCCACCCGTGCGCCAGCAGCACACGGCCGGGGACGGCGGCCGCGTGCACCGCGGCGAGCAGGGCGGCGGCGCTGCGGACGCCGGTGAGGTCGAGCCCAGTCAGGTGCAGGCCCGTCGCGGTCGCGTGGACGTGCGCGTCGACGAAGGCGGGGGCGACGAACGCGCCGGCGAGGTCGACGACCCGGGCGCCGGGGTGCAGCGCGCGGGCGGGGGCGTCCTGGCCGACCCAGACGACCGTGCCGCCGGACACCGCCATCGCGGTCGCGTCCGGCGAGGAGGGGGTGTAGATCCGGCCGCCGAGCAGGAGCGTGGTGCTGTCGTTCGTCACGGTGTACGAGTCTCCCCCGGCGTTCCGGGTCCGCTTTGCCGGGGTGCGGGCCCCTGCTGTTGTGCAGGAAGATTTACGCTGTGAGAATGTTATGACAGGATATTTTAACGTGATCTCGACGACTAGGAGTACAAGTGACTGCGATCCAGGAACCTGTGACGCCTGCCGCCGCCCAGGACCAGCCCTATCGGTACGCCCGCGCCGAGCTGGTCGAACCCGACTGGCGCAGGTTCCCCGGCTGGCAGCACGTCACCGATGCCGAATGGCGCGACGCGCAGTGGCAGCGGGTGCACTGCATCCGCAACGTCAAGCAGCTGCGCGCCCTGATGGGCGACCTGCTGGAAGATCGTTTCTACGAGGACCTGCTCGCCGACCAGCGCGAGATGGCCACGATGTCGATGCTGCTGCCCCCGCAGATGATCAACACCATGGCGCCGACGGCCGGCACCGACCCGGCGAAGGTCACCGAGGCGTTTTACGCCGACCCGATCCGCCGCTACATGATGCCGGTGCGCAGCGACCGCGACCCGGTCTGGCCGAACCACCCGCACTCCGAGCGCGACTCGCTGCACGAGGCCGAGATGTGGGTCGTCGAGGGCCTCACCCACCGGTACCCGACGAAGGTGCTGGCCGAGATGATCTCGACCTGCCCCCAGTACTGCGGGCACTGCACCCGGATGGACCTGGTCGGGAACTCGACCGAGCAGGTGGAGAAGCACAAGCTCGCCCTCAAGCCGGTCGACCGCCAGGACGCGATGATCGACTACCTCAAGCGCACCCCCGGCGTCCGCGACGTCGTGGTCTCCGGCGGCGACGTGGCCAACGTGCCGTGGCCGCAGCTCGAGTCGTTCCTGATGCGCCTGATGGACATCGAGACCGTGCGCGACGTCCGGCTGGCCACCAAGGCGCTCGCCGCGCTGCCGCAGCACTGGATCCAGCCGAAGGTCGTCGAAGGCCTCGAGCGCGTCGCCGTGACCGCGCAGCGCCGCGGCGTGAACCTGGCCATCCACACGCACGTCAACCACGCCCAGTCGGTGACCCCGCTGGTCGCGGAGGCCGCGCGAACCGCCCTGGAGGTCGGCGTCCGCGACGTCCGCAACCAGGGCGTCCTCATGCGCGGGGTGAACGCCACCTCGGCCGCGCTGCTGGACCTGTGCTTCGCCCTCCAGGGCGAGGCGAACATCCTGCCGTACTACTTTTATATGTGCGACATGATCCCGAACGCCGAGCACTGGCGGGTTTCCGTGCACGAGGCGCAGGAGCTGCAGCACGCGATCATGGGCTACCTGCCGGGCTACGCGACCCCGCGAATCGTCTGCGACGTGCCGTATGTGGGAAAGCGGTGGGTGCACCAGCTCGCGGAATACGACCGTGAGAAGGGCATCTCGTACTGGACGAAGAACTACCGCACCGGGATCGAACTGGACGACCCGGAGGCGTTGAACCGGCGTTACCCGTACTACGACCCGATTTCGACGCTGCCGGAAGCCGGGCAGGCCTGGTGGAACACGCAGCCTCGTTCTTGACGTGTAGCCGGGGAGGAACTTCTGAGTCGTACCAACCGACCACGGGTTCCTCCCCGGCTACACGCTCGACAGGAGCACGAAATGGCGTTGGCCCTGACATGAAGAAACGGGCCCACCGACTCGACATCGCAAGCTCTGCCAATACCAGACGAGTGCACGAGGCGAGCTTCCCTGCGACGGCAACCCGTGGATTGTTGATACAAGCGCCAATAAAACCGCAGCGCGGACCTCCCACGCTTCGGCTAGCGGATGCGTAACCGGCGCATCATCTTCAACCCAGAGAGCATCCCTTCGACGTACTTCTCGTACGCCTGGCCGGGACGGGGGCTCATCACCTGCTTCTTCAGCACCGCCAAGTTCTGCACGTCGGTGTACTTGAGCAGGCCCTGGTCGCCGTGGCGGGCGCCGACGCCGGAGTTCTTCACGCCGCCGGATGGGGTTCCCTTCGAGGCGTACGCGGTGGCCAGGATGTCGTTGATGTTGACGTTGCCGGATTCGATGCGGGCGGCCACGGCGCGCGCGGCGGCGGCATTCCGGCCCCAGACCGAGGCGTTGAGGCCGTAGTCGGTGTCGTTGGCCAGTGCCACGGCGTCGTCGACCGTGCGGTACCTGTACAGCGCCACCACCGGGCCGAAGGTTTCGGTGACGCCGCAGAGCATGTCCTTCGTGACGCCTTCGAGGATCGTCGGCTCGAAGAACGCCGGGCCGAGGTCCGGGCGCGGCTTGCCGCCGCAGAGCACGGTGGCGCCCTTGGCCACGGCGTCGTCCACATGGGACTGGACGCGGCGCAGGTGGTCAGGCGACACCAGCGAGCCCATCTCCGGGCCGAAGTCGTACGCGGCACGGACGTCGAGCGCCCGGGCCCGGGCTACGTACGCGTCCTTGAACTCGTCGTACCGCGACTCCGGCAGGTAGATCCGCTCCACGTGCATGCAGATCTGCCCGGTGTTGCCGAACGCGCCGAAGACCGCGCCGGCCACGGCCTCGGCCAGGTTCGCGTCCTCCAGCACGATCATCGGGTTCTTGCCGCCGAGTTCCAGGCAGCAGCCGATCAGGTTCCGGCCGGCCTGCTCGCCGATCACCTTGCCGGTGGCCGTGGAGCCGGTGAACATCACGTAGTCGGCGTGGTCGATAAGCGTGGGCCCGACATCCGGGCCCTCACCGCACACCACCTGGAACAGGCCTTCGGGCAGGCCGGCCTCCTCCAGCATCCGGATGCCGTAGAGCGGCGAGAGCGCGGTCTTGTTGTCCGGCTTCAGCACCACCGCGTTGCCCGCCATCAAGGCCGGCACGGCATCGGAAATGCCGGTGGCGAACGGGAAGTTCCACGGCGCGATGATGCCGACGACCCCCTTGGGCTGCCGGATCTCGGTCGAGGTCGTCAGCAGCGGCACCGGCCCGCCGCGCTTCACCGGCGCCAGCAGCTTGGCCGCGCGGCGCAGGTAGTGGCTCATCACCATCGGCGGATCGCAGCTCTCCTCGATCGCCATCCGCCGGTTCTTGCCGCTCTCGACCTGGATGAGGTCGGCGACGGTCCGCGCGTTGCCCACGAAGAGCGCGTGCGCCCGCTTGAACACCGCCAGCCGCTCCTTGACCGGGGTGGCGGCCCACTTCCGTTGTGCTTCACGCGCGACGGCGAACGCCTGCTCGATGTCGGACGGCGTCGACTGCGGCAGCCCGACCAGCACGTCGCCGGTGTAGACCTCGGTGAGCGGCCAGGTCGCGCCGGCCGAGCCGGGCACCCGGGCCACGAGCTGCCGCAGGAACGCGTCGGTGGCCGAGGCCGGGCGGGTCAGCCCGAGCGGGGTCACGGTCATGGCCGGCTCACTTCCCCGCGAGGACGAGCTGCGCGCCCACCTCGCCGATCATGATGGCGGGGGCGTTGGTGTTGCCGCCGGTGATGGACGGCATGATCGAGGCGTCGCAGACCCGCAGGCCCTCGACCCCCCGGACCCTGAGCGCGGGATCGACCACCGCCAGCTCGTCGACGCCCATCCGGCAGGTGCCGACGCCGTGGTAGACCGACGTCGCCCGGTTCAGGATCGCGTCGCGCAGTTCCTGGCCCCGCAGCCCGGTCCCCGGATGGATCTCTTCCTTGACCGCGCCCTTGAACGCCTTCGACGCGAAGATCTCGCGCACCATTTCCGAGCCCTCGCCGAGCACCTCGAGGTCGGCCGGGTCGGACAGGTACTGGAAGTCGATCAGCGGCGCCGTCGCGGGGTCGGCCGAGGCGAGCCGCACCGTGCCGCGGCTCTTCGGGTAGATCAGCGTCGCCATCACGGTGAGCGCGGGGCGTTTGTCCACGGCGTGGCGGATCGGCGCGTCCTGGTTGGGCGAGACGTACGCCCAGGGCAGGACGTGCAGCTGGAGGTCCGGAACCGCGTCGGCCTGCGAGGTCCGGAGGAACGCGACCGCCTCGAAGACCGAGTTCGCCATGAAGGTGCTGCCGGGCCGGATCAGCTCCTTCGCCAGGCCGCGCGCGAAGTACGGGGCGCTGCCCTTGTTCCGGCTGGACGAGACGTGGAAGGTCAGCGCGTGGAACATGTGGTCGTGCAGGTTGTCGCCGACCGGCAGGTCCGCGACGACGTCGATGCCGTGCTCCTTGAGGTGCTCGGCGTGGCCGATGCCCGACAGCATCAGCAGCTGCGGCGACCCGACGAACCCGGCCGAGACGATGACCTCCTTGCCGGCCCGGACGATCCGCGTGCCGCCGTTCGCGTCGACGACCTCGACGCCGGTCGCGCGGCCGTTCTCGATGACCACTTTCCTTGCCAGCACGCGGGTTTGCAGTTCGAGCGTCCGCGGCGCGAGGTGGTGCACATAGCCGCGCGAGGCGCTGTAACGCAGGCCGTCGGCGGCGTTCTGCTGCATCCGGCTGACGCCCTCCTGCGACTCGGCGTTGTAGTCGTCGAGGATCTCGCAGCCGATCGTCTCCGCGGTGGCGTCGAGGAACTGGAGGGAGCCTTCCTGCGGGGTCTTGGCGCGGGTGATCCGGATCGGCCCGCCCTTGCCGCGGAAGGCGTTCTCGCCGTCCTCGAAGTCCTCCATCCGCTTGTACGCGGCGTTGACGCTGTCGGCGTCCCAACCCGAGTTGCCCTCGGCCGCCCACGAGTCGTAGTTGGCCCGGTTGCCGCGGACGTAGACCATGCCGTTGACCGAGCTGGACCCGCCGACGACCTTCCCGCGCGGCACCGGCAGCCGCCGATCGAGAACGTGTTTCTGTGGCACCGAGTAGTAGCCCCAGTCGACCGTCCGCTTCAGCTGGGGCACCGCGTGCATCGGGGCCGACATGCCCGGCTTCCGGACCAGCAGCTGCTCGTCGCTCTTCCCGGCTTCGAGCACGATTACGCTGGCCCCGGCCTCAGCCAGGCGGCCCGCGATCGCCGCGCCCGAGCTGCCAGACCCGACGACCACATAGTCCGCCTGATCGCCGCGCACCGGCCTCTTCGCCATGTTCGCTCCTCGGTCCACCGCCGCCGATACTGTAACCTGTTCTAGTTCTGTTCGACGGTATAGCGGACGGACCCGATTGCGCAACGCCCAGCGCCCGGCCGGACGCCTCAGGCGGGCCGGAGGCCGTCCATCAAGAGGTTCAGCAGACGGCCGGCCATGGCTTCGTGCCCGGGCCGGGGCGCCACGGTGAAGATGCCGATGAGGGCGGCGGCGATGTCGTCGGCGGGGACGTCGGAGCGGAGGTCGCCCGCCACCCGGCCGGCGTCGAGGATCGTGGTGATGGCCGCGAGCAGCTCGGCCCGGGTCCGGGCATGGGCGATCTCGCCCGACTCGATCATGGTGAGCAGCGTGTCGAGCATGCCGTTCTTGGTCGCGATCCAGTCACCGAACAGGTCCATCCAGCGCCGCATCGCCGCGGCCGGGGGCAGCCGGCCGAGCAGCTCGCGGGCGCCGGCCGTGAGCCGCCCGACCTGGTCCCGGTAGACCGCGTCGACCAGGGACTCGCGGGTCGGGAAGTGCCGGTAGAGCGTGGCGATGCCGACCCCGGCCTCGCGGGCGATCGCACGCATCGACGGCTCGGCGTCGGCCGACCCGAACATGCGGGTCGCCACCGCGAGCAACTGGTCGCGGTTACGGCTCGCGTCCGCCCGTGGCGCGCGCAGCTCCCCCTCAGTCAAAACGGATCACGCTCCGGTTGTGTTAGGCTGGTCCAGTTAAACGGAGCATAGTCCGTTTCATCGTTCCTCGGTTTCGAAGGAGACAAGGCGTACATGCAGCACCAGAGCGAGCAACCGGCGACGGGCCGGAGCCGGGCGGTCCGGCTGGATTCCTTCGGCGGCCCCGAAGTCCTGGACGTCCGTGAGATTCCCGCGCCGCAGGCCGGCCCGGGGCAGGTCCGGGTGCGGGTCACCGCAGCCGGGCTGAACCCGATGGACTGGATCATGACCGCCGACGCGGACACCGCCGCCCGGTTCGGCTTGAGCCTCCCGGCCGGGTTCGGGACCGACTACGCGGGAGTGGTCGACCAGGTCGGTGCCGGGGTGACCGGCTTCGCGCCCGGCGACCGGGTGTTCGGCGGCGCCCTGTCCCGCGCCATCGCCGACTTCGTGGTGGTGGACGCCGTCGGGGGCACCGCGGCCAACGAGGCGCACCACACCCCCGACGGCGTCGACGACCGCACCGCCGCCACCCTCTCGATCGCCGGCCGCACCGCGGCTGCGGCACTGGCCGTGATCGACCCCGGCCCGGACGACACCGTGCTGATCGGCGGCGCGGCGGGCGGGGTCGGCGTGTTCGCCGTCCAGCTGGCGCGGACCGCGGGAGCGCGCGTGATCGGGACCGGATCGGCGACCTCGGCCGACTTCCTGCGCGATCTCGGAGCCGAGCCGGTCACCTACGGCGACGGCCTGGCCGACCGGGTGCGAGCGCTTGGCGGGGTCACCGCCGCCATCGACCTGCACGGCACCGAAACCGTCCACACCGCAAGGGAACTCGGCCTCCCGGACGACCGCATCTGCACCATCGCCACGAAACTCGACGGCGTGCCGGCGGCCAACGGCGCGAACGCTCCCGTCGACGCGCTGGAAGAGATCGCCCGCCTGGTCGCAGAGGGTCGGCTCCGGGTGCCCATCGAGGCGAGCTTCCCGGTCGAACAGTTCCGCCCCGCCGCCGAACTCCAGGCCAGCCGGCGCGTGCACGGCAAGGTGGTCATCGACCTCTAAACAAGCGCAGTCAGGTGCCCAGGCGGAAATGCTGGGCCGCGGTCTGGTTGCAGTCGTGGATCCGCAGCCGGTCGCCCGGGGCGCCGGCGTTGTCCGGATCGTCGAGGCAGCGGCCGGACTGGGGGTTGAGCAGCGACCCATCCGCCTGCATGACCCACGTCTGCGCGCCGGAGGCGTTGCAGTCCCAGAGCTGCACCGGGGTGTTGTTCGCGGTGAGCCCGTTGTTCACGTCCAGGCATTTGCCCAGCGCCCGCAGCGTGCCGTCGCCGGGCGCGGACCAGCGTTGGGCGTCACTGGAATTGCAGGTGTACAGCTGCACCGCGGTCGCGGAGGCCGGGTCCGCGCCGGCCACGTCGGCGCACTGCCCGCCCGGCCCGCTGAGCTGGGCGGGCGGGAATCGCCAGACCTGGGTGGCCGCGGCCGAGCAGTCGGCGAGCTGGGCGATACCTCCCGCGGGAACGTCCAGGCAGCGCCCGGACTGCGGGTTCACCAGGGTGCCGTTCGCCCGGAGCTGCCAGGACTGCGCACCGGTGGTGTTGCAGGTGTAGAGCTGGACCGGCGTGCCGGCCGCGGTGTTGCCGTCGGCCGCGTCCAGGCACTTCCCGAGCACCTTGACCGCTCCCCCGGCCGGCGGGGTGACGAGCTGGCCCGCGGAATGGTCGCAAGCCTGTTGTTCGATCGGCTGCCGGTCCGCGGAAATCCCGCCGCGCACGGCAAGGCACCGGCCGTCCGGCCCCAGGACTTCGCCGGACACCGGGTTTCCCGCCGCGCTGCCGGTCAGGGTCACGGTGTGCGCGCTGCCCACCGGCAGGCTCGCCGTGTTCACCGTGACCGTGCGGGAGTCCGGGTTGTAGGCCCAGGCCGTCTCCGGCAGCTGAGCACCGTCCACCGAAACCGCAGTCGGCGCAACGGCATTGCTCAGCCGCAGGGTGTACGCGCGGGCGGTCGCGGCGCCCGGGTAGGTGCCGGTCGCGGCGCCCACGGTGAGCGTCCGGCCGGCGTCGTTCCAGGTGACCGGCGTGGTGGCGGACGGGCCCGTGCCCTCGCCGGAGTCCTGGTACAGCGAGAAGCTCCCGTCGGCGCCCGCGGCGACGCTGAGCGTGAGCTGGGTCAGCGGCTGCTGCTGGTTCTGCGTGTAGTCGGTGCGGGTCGGCAGGATTCCGCCGGATTTCACCAGCACCGGCATACTGGTCAACGGCGCCGTGATCGTCGTGGTCGACGGGCCGGTGTAGCTCGTGCCGCGGGCGCAGCGTCCACGGTTTGGAGCAAGGGAGTGGACACGCTCCCGCCTCAATGCGTGATGTCGACGCCGAGCACCACGTCAGCGGTGCGCTCCGGCTGCTCGAGCTGAGGCTGGTGCCCCGCCTCCCGGATGACGGCGAACTTCGCGCCCTCGTCGTGCTCCCCCGCGAACGACGCCGCGTACGCACGGCCGTACGCGACATCAACGATCCCGTCGCTCTCGCCCCAGGCCACCCGCACCGGCAGCCGCACGGATTCGAGCCGCGCCCGCAGCCGCGGGTCGTGCATGTACGGGTTGCCGGCGTAGCGATCCAACGCCGCCGCGTTGTCCTTCATCGCGGCGAGCTGCCCCGGCGGCATAGTGGCCGGGTCGAGCCGGAACGGGTCGGGGTCGTGGAACACGAGATCCGCCAGGCGGCTCGGCGGCTCCGCGGAAAGATCGGTGATCGGGTGCCCGTCGACGGCGATCCCGACCGCGTTCAGCAGCACGAGCCCACCGACCCGGCGAACGCCTTCGGGCGCGGTGTCGCGGGCTTCCTGCTCATCGACCCCCATCCGGGCCGCGATCCAGCCGCCCACCGAGTTGCCGGCGACGAGCACGTCACGCAGGTCGAGTGCCTCGATCAGCCGGCGGAACGCCCGGGCGAGGTCCGCGACGTCGCGCACCTGCCCGGAGCCGGGGGTCCCGTCGAACCCCGGGAGGACCGGCGTGAGCACCCGGACCCCGCGCGCGGCGAGCGCGGCGGCCAGACCGGCGACCGAGGCCGGGCCCGCGCCGCCGTGGACCAGCAGCACCGGCCGTCCGCTGCCGCGGCTCTCGACCCGGATCACCAGGTCGTCGTCGAGGTGACAGTCTTCGATTTCGACGGGCGTCGCGGGATCGTCGCCGGCGTAGGTGGTCGCGGCCTCGGTCTGGTAGTTCCCCATGATCTCGGCGATCTCCGCGCCGTTCGCCGGCCGCCCCGCCTCGGCCGCGAAGTCCCGCAGGTCCCGGAAGTACTGGACGTACAGGTCCGGGGTGAAGGTGTTCAGGATGACCGCCGGCTCGTCACCCGGGTTGGCGAAGGTGTGCGGCGCCCCCGGCGGCACCATGACCAGGCTGCCGGCCTCGGCGTCGTAAGAGTCTTCCCCCACGGTGAACCGGACCGTCCCCCGTACGACGTAGAACCCCTCGTCGTGCGCGGCGTGCCGATGCTGCGGCGGGCCGGTCACGTGCGGAGCCACGACGAGCTCCCCCACCCCCAGACGGTGGCCGGTGGTGCTGCCGTCCTCCAGGATCCTCAGCCGGATCGGCCCGTTCAGGGTGATCTCACCGGCTTCCGGCCCGACGATCGCGATGCTCGTCACGTCCGCTCCTTCATGAGAGTCAACTTGCATGCGGAGACTACGGCCTTTTCTCCGATTCGTGCAAGTCAACTCTCATAACAGCTGAACGCTCTCGTCCGTGACCTATGCGGGACGGGGACCGCAGCGGAGCCGGTCGAGACCGGTCAGGCAAGCGCCGACGGCCTTGCTCAGGACCCGGACGAACCCCTGCCCGGCGACGCCCCGCTGGGCCGCGTGCCACACCTGGCAGAACACGGCGATCACCACGTCGTCGGCCAGTGCCCCGTCGCCGATGCGCGAGCGCACGATCCACAGGACCGCCGAGCTGTAGCGGGTGACCAGGACTTCGAACGAGTCCAGGTCGCCCGTCGCGGCGCTTGCGAACAACATTTCGTCGTCCTGCGCCCGGAGAACGGCGTCCGCGCCCTCCGGCAGGCGGTGCAGGACGCTTTTCACGAGCAGGTCCACGTGATCATCCCCCTCGGCCGGAATCGGTCAGAACGCGAATGCCGCCCAGAGCATCACCCACGCGACGGCGCAGACGGCCACAACCACACCCACGATGTCGACGGCGCCGCGGAGGAACCGCCGAAATGCCGGCACACTGCGAACATTCATTTCAACTCCCCTTCCCTGCCTTGTGGTGATGATCGAACGTTACCCCGAACTCGCACAAAGTGATTGCTCATATGGGGGTCACCCGCGAAGGGGACCCAAGACCGTTAGCTCGCGGTGAAACGATGAAAAACGCACCGGAATCACCCTGATTGTGACGCGATAGACTCCCCGGAAAGTGTTTCCCGAACGGCTCAAGTAATAGTAAAAAACGGTCTGGGCCACCATGGCACGCCCGCGGCCGGGGCCGCGTGGTCTACTGCGCGTCGTGTCGCTGACTTCGGAACTGGCCGATCCCGCAAGCGTGCTCACCTCCTGGTGCGCGCGCGTCTTCACCGGCACCCCGGCCGTCGCGGCGGAGGTCGCGCGGGCGGTGGGGGACGTCAAGCCGGTGCGGCCCGCCGGGCGCGACGTCCCGCGACGGCATTGGGCGGAGATCGGCGGGGCGTTCGGGCAGCGGGTGGCCGACCTCGTGCAGCCCGCGCCGCCGTACTACGCGCTCCTGGGCCTGGTCGGCGCGCAGTGGGCGACCGGTGAATGGGCGCACCGGCAGGCCGCCGCCTACCCGACCCACCGCGATCTGCCCGAGGAGTACCGCGCGCGGGCGCTGTTCGTCCGGCCCGCGGCGACCACGTGGCTCGACCTCGGCGACCCGTTCCCTGCCGCCGAAGCGGTGCCCGGCACGGAAGCGGTCTGGGGCGAGCTGCTCGAACGCTCGCGCGGCTACCTCGCCGAGCACGCGCCGCCCGGCACCCTCGCCCAGCCGGGCGCCGAAGCCGGGCTGGCGCGCACGAACTGGGTGCTCTCGGCGTGTGAGGACATCTACCGCTCCGGCGGCATCGACCCCCGCCTCGCCCGCGCCGTCGACGGCGGTGCCCCGACCGTCGACCTCCTGCGGGGGCTGGCCGGCGAGGACCAGGTGGCCGAGCTGGTGCGGCTCGCCCAGCGGCTGCACGAACGCGGCGCGCTGTGGGAGATGCGCGCACTCGCCGGAAACCCGCCCGAGGGCCGTCAGCTCGGCATCGCCGGCCCGACCATCGTGCCCGGCTGGGCCGACGGCGACATCCTGCTCGGCGCCATCGACCCGGAAACCGGCGTCGACGAGCGCGGCGCGACCCTGGTGGACGTCAAGACGGTCGCCGCCGTCCGCGATCCCGCCCGCGTCGGGCGCTGGCTGTGGCAGGTCCTGCTCTACGCGTGGCTCGACACCGGCGGCCGGTACGACATCCGCCGCACGGGCCTGCTGCTCGCCCGCCACGGCACCCTGCTCACCTGGCCGGTCGACGAGCTGGCGGCCAAGCTGCTCGGCGGCCCGGAAACCACGGAGTACCGGCGCGACGAGGCCCGCGAGCTCGTCGGCCGGATCCTGGCGTCGGTCGGCCTGGAACTGCCACCGGCCTAGCGTTCAAGGCGTTGACCGTTAAGTAGTTAACAGTTAATGTCCTCAACATGGAGCACGCGGAAGGACCCCTCGACCGGCTGAGGATCATCCACTGGGCCCAGGTGCAGGCGGGCCAGGAGTGGATTCGCACCCGGGGCCTCAGCCTGCAGCAGGCGTTCGTCCTGAGCTACCTCGCGGAGCACCCCGGCGCCATCCAGCGCGACATCGCCCAGGCGACCCGGACGAGCGCGGCCAACGTCTCCGGTGTCCTGCGGGGCCTCCAGGCCCGGAACCTCGTCGAACGCCGTTACGAGGACGGCGACGAACGCAGCAAGCGCGTCTTCGCGACCGACGCCGGGGTCGAGCTCATCGCCGGGCGCGACGAGGCGATGGCCGCGGTGGACGAATCGATCCTCGCCCCGCTCACGAAGCCGGAGCGGGCGGCTTTCCGGAAGCTGCTTGGCAAGATCACCGCCGGTCTGCCGGACCCCGGCGACCAGAATCCCCCGAAGGAATCCTGATGACCACACGGGAAAACCCGCTGCTGACGATGATCCGCGAGGTCTGCGCCCTCGGCCGCGTCGAGTTCGAGCGGCCGCACACCGCCGAAGGCGACCCCGACGCCGGCCGCGCGCTCGTCCGGGGACTGCGAGCGCTGGACCCGGCCGGCGAGCCCAGCGACATCTCCCTGTCCCTCGACCTGCTGGCGCCCCGCGCGCCGTACTTCGACCAGCTCGTCCTGGCTGCCATCGCGGCGGGAGTCCCGCAGGTCGTCAACCTCGGGGCCGGTTACGACGACCGCGCGCTGCGGTTCCGGCACTCCGGCGCGACGTTCTTCGACCTCGACCGGCCCGCCGTCATCGCGGACAAGGTCGGCCGGCTCGAAGCGACGGGCACCGACACCAGCCACGCCATCCCCGTCGGGCTGGACTTCCGGACCGACGAGGTCGGCGAAGCCCTCGCCCGCGCAGGCCACGACGCCGCCCGCCCGACCCTCTTCATCGCCGAACACCTCGCCCTGTTCCTCGAACCAGGTGACGTCCTCGCACTCATGGCGGGGCTCTCCGGCCGTGCCGCGGAAGGCAGCACGCTGGCCCTCACCGCCGAAGTGCACCCCGCCGGCCTCGATTCCGATCGGGTTGTCGCCGTGGTGGACCAGGAGATGTTCGGTGGCTGCGGACCGCTTCACACGGTCCTGGACCGCGACGGCTGGCTGGCGCTGTTCGCCAAGACCGGCTGGACGGTCCAAGGCCCCGACGAGGTGACGGCGGTCGACCACTTCGCGCTGCCCGTGGCCGGACAGCCGGTTCAGATCCAGACGCAGTTCCTCACCGCGACCGTCTGACCTGTGCCCGGGTCAGTGGCCCGACCGGCCGAACAGCCCGGAGAACTGCCGCTCGGCTTCGTCGAACTGCTGCTGGGTGAGGCGGCCGTCGCGGACCATCGCGCGCAGCTGGTCCAGCGCGGTGTCCAGGCCGTGGGCGCTCGCTTCGTGGATGTGCGACGCGAGGTCGCTCGGGACGCCGTCGGACCCGGACACCGTGCTCGTGGTGAACACCGCTGGCCCGCTCGACGCGGTTTTCCCCTGCCGCCGGAACATCTCGTCGATCCAGGCCTGCCGCTTCCGGTCCGCGCGCCGCGCCAGGTCGGCGGCGAGCGCGGTCAGGTCGTCGGCCACCACGGCCTTCGCCGGGTCGGCCAGGTCGTAGGCGATCGTGGCGGGGGTGCCCGCGGGCAGCGCCGCCGTGGTCCGCTCGACCGCGCGGATCGGCGTGCCGGCCGACCGCGACTCGAAGGTCAGCTTCCGCACCGCGTGCCCGTTCACCCTGGTCCCGGTGTAGGACACGTCGACCAGCAACGCGGGCACGCGTGAACCGGTGTCCAGCAGCCTCCGGCGGGTCCGGGCCGCCACCCGCCAGCGGACCAGCAACGCGGCCGTCGTGGCCACGATCCCCACCGCGACCAAGCCGAAGCCGGCCGTCAGCACCAGCAGGACCGGCTCCGGCGTGATCAGGTACGCGCGGCCGAACACCAGCGACAAGGGCGCAGACCACACCAACTGGACAAGCAGGACCACCACAACGATCCAGCGGGTGCTACGCGGCATGAAGTGAATTTAGCCAGCCCAGCGCCCGAGTCAATCGGCCGGTCGGACGTCTCGTCAGGCCGCGGCGGCGGACGGGCCCGCGGCCAGGGCCTCGACCCGGCCCATCGGCCCGTTGTAGTAGTTCTGGTCGCCGGGCAGGCTGCCCGACCGCGAGAACTGCCAGATGCTCTGCTTGTCCCAGCCCGCGGGCAGTTCCCCCACCTGCGGCGCGTAACGGGCGAGCCACAGCGGGTCGGTGTTGCCGAAGCGGCCCGTGTTGCCGGTGCAGAGCTTCCACCACGCGGTGCTGGTGTAGATCAGCGCGCTGCGCTTCTCCTTCGCCAGGTAGGTGCTGGTGAAGTCGGCGATCCAGTTCGTCATGTCCGCC
Organism: Amycolatopsis saalfeldensis; assembly: GCF_900110575.1. Lineage (GTDB taxonomy): Bacteria > Actinomycetota > Actinomycetes > Mycobacteriales > Pseudonocardiaceae > Amycolatopsis > Amycolatopsis saalfeldensis. The sequence goes on along the minus strand of NZ_FOEF01000002.1, from coordinate 373,785 downwards.
GGGCTCTTGCCGTAACAAGCGTCGCCGTACGGGTTGTACTCGAGGTCGACCGCGCCCGGCAGTGTCTTGCCGTCGCCGTTCCAGCCGCCGCCGTTCGCGATGAAGTACTCGGCCTGCTGCGCACCGGTGGAGACGTCCGGGCGGGCGAAGTGGTAGGCGCCGCGGATGATCCCGGCGCCGTGCGCGCCGTTGTACTGCGCGCCGAACTGCGGGTTGACGAACCCGGTGCCCTCGGTGGCCTTCACGTAGGCGAACCGCGCGCCCGAGCCGCTGGCCGCCGGCCAGTCGACCGGGCCCTGGTGCCCGCTGACGTCGTGGCCCAGGGTCTGGTCGCCGCTCACGTCCGCGCGGGCGGTGTCCGGGCGGCCGTGCACGCCCTCGTGCGCCTCGATCTGCGAGCCCGCGTAGTTCCCGGCGGCCCGCGAATAGTCGGCGGCGGCCGCGGGACCCGCGGTGATCAGCCCCCACGGCAGCGCGGCGACGGCCGCGAGCAGCAGCCCGGCCCGCCATCGTCGGCTCCGCTCGTTTCCCGGCAGTTCGCGCATTCCGGCTCCGATCTCGGCACTGGCAGGTCCGGTGATCATGGTGCCCGCGCCGTAGCGTCCCCGCTTGCTCGCCGTCACCCGTTCGTGGTCATCCGGACGGGAACGGGGCCGCCGGACCAGGTCGTGCCCGGTCCGGCGGCCCCGCGGAAATCCTGGTGGCTCAGCCGATCTGCTGCACCAGCGCCGGGACGAACTTGGCCGCGTCGAGGGTGCCCCAGCCGGACACGATGTCGAAGCCCTTGCCCGCCTCGTAGCCGTCCACGCCGTCCGTGGCGTTGCTGCCCGAGGTCACGTCGACCAGGCCGTTGGTCTCCGCGCCGGCACCGATCTTGTACAGCGCCGGGTTGATGAAGCCCAGTCCCTTGCCCGCCTTCTGCGAGGCGAGCGCGACCACCGCGGCGAACAGCGGCGAGGACTGCGAGGTGCCCGACGTGCCGAGCAGCGAGATGTCCGGCAGCGAACGCCCGGTGGCCTTGGTGGTCTGGTCCACGTCGGCCTGCCAGTCCGGCGCGGGGTACTCGTGCGACACGCCGCCGCCCGAGAGCGGCCACACCGTGTCGGGCGAGGTCCGGGTGCCGGTGGAGTCCGTGTGCAGCACGGTGCCGCCGACCGCGGTCACGTAGGAGTTCGCGGCCGGGAAGCTCACGACCTTCTTGCCCCACGGCGTGTTGTCCTTCTTCGTGCCGGTCGAGCCGTCGTCGCCGGTGGAGGCGGTGACCGTGATGCCCGCGTCGGTCGCCTTCTTGAAGTGCGCGTCGAGGCCGTGCAGCTGCGCGGAGCTGTCGAAGTCGTCCTCCGGCGTGCCGAGGCTCATCGAGATCACGTTCGCGGAATGGTGGTCGGCCAGGTAGTCGATGGCCGTCATCATGTCCGGGAACCCGTCGATGCCCTGGGTCTCCGAGGTCGGCGTGGCGACGACCAGGATCTTCGCCTTCGGCGCCAGCGTGTGGAACATGGCGACGTCGAGGTCGGTCTCGCCGCCCCAGCTGGAGCAGTCGGCGGGCGTGCCGGGGTCGCCGCACGCCGGGACCTTGCCCGCGGGCTCGACGATCTGGACGTCGGCGGCGGGCAGGCCGTGCGACTTCGAGTAACTGTCTATGTAGGACTGGATGTCCTTGTCCCCGTACGAGACGACCGTCGCCAGCGTGGTGCCGGTGCCGTCGATTCCCTGGTCGTACAACGGTTTCGTGTCGTAGGAGGTCTGGAGGCTGTTGCCGGCCGCGGCGAGCGCGCGGTCGGTCAGCGCCGCCCGCTCCTGCGGCGACTTCGCCCCGCCCAGCAGCGACGCCGCCGAGCTGAACTGGTGGTGCTTGGCCACCGGCGCGGCGGTCGCCGGCGCTCCGGCGGCGCACAGCGACAGGGCGGCAGCAGCCCCCACAGTCAGCGCGAGGGTCCGGCGCGCACGAGAGTTCTTGCCGAGCTGAGCAGCCATTCTGTTCCTTCCGGCGGCTCCCGCGGGTGCGGGATTTTCGGGGTGTACCACCGGATTAAAACTCTCCCACCCCACGGCTGCCACGGCCATTGGTCGCGGATGCCCCCAAGCGGTCAGCAAGAGGACGAAGTGGACAGCGGCTGGCGCTCAGGCCCCGCTGAACGCCGTCGCGAACACGTGCAGCTGCTTGGCCACCGGCAGGGTCACGAAGGCGGCCTGCTTCCCCGCCGTGAGCGGCACCGACGCCGCGTACAGGCTCACCTTCTGATCGTGTGGGTAGGTGCTCCCCGCCGGCCGGTTCCAGTACGGCGCGGTGGCCACCAGCACGCAGCCGTCGACGGCCTGGTTGGCGTACCAGTCCGCGACGGTGAGCGTCGAGGTGGACGTGGTGCCGTCGGTGTAGGTCACGGTCACCGGGCCGCTCTGGGTGCCGTTGGTGCCGGCGGCGAGGAAGGACAGCGCCGAGCCCGAGCCGGGCAGGGCGATGCTCTGGCCGGCGGCCGTCACGGTGTCGGCCTGGCCCGCCGGGACGGCCGGCCAGGTGAACGTCGCCGGGCCGGAGTGCACCTGGCCACCCGGGCTCACGCCGACGGAAGCGAGTGCCTGCGCGGAGAAGCTGAAGCCGGCGCCGTCGAGGTTGCCCGGGGCCGGGTTCGCGTCGTCGGTCACGCCGACGTCGGTGTACGCGGCGGCCAGGCTCGGGTAGGACACCTGCACGGTCGCCGTCCCGGCACCGGTCGAACCGCCCGCGTACCGCGTGGTGCCCGCGAGGTTCGCCGGGCCGGGCGCCGCGGCGGGCGCGGCGGTCACCGACCAGGTCGTGGCCACCGTCTGTCCTGATCGGACGGTCCGCGAGAGCGCCGGGTGCGCGGCGTCGCGGTCCAGCCCTTCGGCACCGAAAGGCTGGTCACGGCGTCGCGCACCGGCTCGGTGGCGCCATTGGTGAAGGTGGTGGTCACCGCGAACGTCTTGCCGCCGGTCGCGATCGCCGGCGCGGTCACCTTGGTGAACCGCGGCCCGGACGTCCGGTCGACGCGGAAGCCACCCGAAAGCGGCAGGTTCCGCGAGGAGTCGCCGACGCGGACGGTGTACTGGCCGGCGCCGAGTGCCCACGCGTGCGCGTCACTGCTCCAGTACGACGCGTCCTGCGCGGTGACGGCGAACTGCACCCGTTTCGTCTGCTGCGGCTGGAGATCGACCTTCTGGAAGCCCTTGAGCTGGCTGCCCGGCTCGCCGGTGGCCGCGGGGTCGCCCAGGTAGAGCTGCGCCACCTCCGAGCCCGCCCGCGCGCCGGTGTTGGTGACGTCGGCGCTGACCTGGATCCGCCCGTTCTCGCCCAGTGTGGGGCCGTCGACCTTCAGGTTGGAGAACCGGAAGCTGGTGTAGGACAAGCCATAGCCGAACGGGTAGAGCGGGGCGAGCTTCTGCTGGTCGTACCAGCGGTAGCCGACGTCGAGCCCTTCCGAGTACTGGACCTTGCCGTCGACGCCGGGCCACTGCTGTGGCGTCGAGGCGGGCACCTGGTCCAGCGACGCCGGGAAGGTGACCGGGAGCTTGCCCGACGGCGTGGTGTCGCCGAAGAGCAGCGAAGCGATGGCGTTACCCGATTCCTGGCCGGGGTACCACGCTTCGAAGACGCCCTTGACCTTCGCCAGCCACGGCATGGTCACCGCGGAGCCGGTGTTGAGCACGACGACGGTGTTCGGGTTGGCCGCCGCGACGGCGTCGATCAGCTTGTTCTGGTCGGCCGGCAGGCTGATGTCGGCGAGGTCGCTGCCCTCGGACTCGTAGTCGTTGGCGTAGACGACCGCGACGTCGGACTTCGCGGCGAGCGCGGCCGCCTCCCCGACCGGGTCCTGGCCCGGGGGCAGCCAGCCGAGGGTGACGGTCGAGTCGCCGCCGCCCTGGTAGTAGTCGACCTCCACCTGCACCGGCTGACCCGCGGTGAGCGGGAGCTGCGCGGTCTTCGTGGCCGCGCCGTGGTCGCCCCAGTTGTCGATCACCGTCTGCCCGTTGACCAGCAGCCTGCTGCCGTCGTCGCTGGTCAGCCCGAGGGTGTACGTGCCGGTCGTGGGCGGGGTGAGCGCGCCGGTCCACTTGGCCGAGAAGTTCGTCGCGGGCAGGCCGGGCGCGGGTGTCGTGCCGGTCCAGGTGAAGTCGACCTGCGGGTCGGTCCGGGTGACGGCGGGGGCGCCGGACGAGTCCGTGTTCGGGTAGTAGGCGCCCTGCAGGCCGTGGCCGGTGCCGGACGGCGGTGTCAGGTAGTCGCTCTCGATCGCCGGGAGCGCGCTGCCCTGGCCGAGGTTGCCCTGCGCGTAGGCCACCGTGGCGCCGGATCCGGCGCGCGCCTTGATCCCGTCGAACGGCGTGACGGTGCCGGTGCCCGCGATGTGCGCGCTGCCGCCGCCGGAGCTGAGCGTGTTCTTGCCCGCGCCGTCGCCGATGACCGCGATGGAGTGCACCTTCGCCGAGTCCAGTGGCAGCAGGCCGCCGTCGTTCTTCAGCAGGACCGTGCCGTCTTCGGCGGCCTTCTTCGCCACGTCGAGGTGCGCCGGGGTCGACGCGGGCGCGCCCGGGGTGTCGGGTGACGGGTGCTCGAACAGCCCGAAGCGGAACTCCTCTCGCAGGATCCGGCCGACCATGTCGTCCAGCCGGGACTGCGGTACCTGTCCATTTTGGACGGCCGTCTTCAACGCGGTGCCGAAGAAGTCCTGGCCGGGCATCTCCATGTCCATCCCGGCGTTCGCCGAGCCGGCCGCGCTGTGCGTGCCGCCCCAGTCCGAGGTGATGAAGCCGTCGAAGCCGAAGTCCTGCTTGAGGATGGCGTCGAGGTAGGAGTTCTCGCACGCGTACGTGCCGTTGATCGAGGAGTAGGAGCACATCGCCGAGGACGGCTTCGCCTGGTCGACCACCGTGCCGAACGCGCTGGCGTAGATCTCGTGCACGGTGCGGTCGTCGATCACCGCGTTGTCGGCGGTGGTGTTGCGGCTGGTCTCCTGGTTGTAGACCGCCCAGTGCTTCACCTGCGCCATCACGCCCTGGGACTGCACGCCCTCGATGTCGGCGGCGCCCATCTGCCCGGCCAGGTACGGGTCCTCGCTGTAGGACTCGAACGCCCGGCCCCAGCGCGGGTCGCGGACGATGTTGATGGTCGGGCCGAGGTCGACGTCGACCCCCTTGGCCTTGTCCTCGGCGCCGATCACCGACCCGTAGGTCTTGGCCAGCGAGGAGTCGAACGAGGCGGCGACGGAAGACGCGGCGGGCAGCTGAGTGGTGTTGCCGAGGTTCACCCCGAGCGGGCCGTCCTCCATCTTCAGCGACGGCACGCAGAGCCGGTCGTTGCCCGCGACGCGGCCGGTGTAGCCGCCGGTCGCCGTCCCGTGCACCATCGTGATCTTCTGGTCGAGCGTCATCTGCCCGAGGACCTGCGCGACCCGGGTGCCGATCGGCGCCGTCGAGCCCACCCAGGGGCAGCCCGGCGTCGAAGCGGCCTCGGCGGTGGCGGGAATTGTGGCGGGCAAGGCGGTGCCGGCGATCAGCACGGCCGCGATCAGAGCTGCTCCACGCCGCGTCACGGCGTCACCTCCGCGATCCTCGTGTAACTGTTCTGTGCGGCCGAAACGACGATCCGCACCTGGTTCGTGGTCACCGGCGCGCCGAACGGCACCCACCGGTACACCGAGGCATTGCCGGTCACGTGCGCCTGCTCGGCCCACTGCGCGCCGTCCCACGTCGACACGGTGAAGTCGGTCGGCACGCCGTCGGGGTGGGACGCGAAGCCGACGCCGGTCAACGCGGTCGCGGCGGGGGCCGTCACGGTGAGCGTGTCCGGGTACGCGTTGTCGGTGTCGTCGTTCCAGAAGGTCGCCAGGTCGTGGTCGACGGCGTTGGCCGCGACATACGTCCGCGTCGCACCGTCGACGGTGTTGGGCGGGTGCTCGCTCGAGGCCGACGCCGTGGTGCCGCTCGCCCAGCTGCCGAACACCGGGATGGTGACCGTGGCCGTCCCGTTCGCGCCGCCCGGTGCCTTCGCCGTGATCGTCACCGGGTACAGGCCGCTCTTCGTGCCGGCCGGCACGGTGACGTGAACCGTGGCCGAGGCCGTGGAAGTGGCCGGGAACAACGGGATCCGGTCCGGCGTGGCCGTCGCGGTCCAGCCGGCCGGGGCCTGGGCGCCCAGCGTCGCCGAACCGGCGGCGGTGGAGCGGCCCTCCAGGACCACAGGGACATCGCCACCGCCGCCCGAGGTGATCGCGGCGGGGGTGCCGGCGGTCAGCCTGAGCTGGGTGAACGGGGTCTGCGGCGGGGTGACGGTGAAGGTGTAGTCACCCGAGCCCGCGGTCAGGGTCAGCGCCTCATCGTCGGCCGCGCCGACGGCGAGCCCGGGGTCGGGCTGGGCCGCGTGGCCGTAGATCGTGCGGCCGCCCTCTCGCACCGAGGACTGCTTGCCGCCCGGCAACGGCAGCCGGATGGTCGCCGTCGCCCCGACCGGGACTGTCGCGTGGTAGGTCAGCGTGCTGCCGTCCCGTTGCCACGAGCTGAGGATCGTGCCCCGGACTGTCTCCTGCTTCGCGGAGGCGTGGGTCAGGTTGCCGGCCACGGCGGGCGCGAGGGTGAACTCGCGGTAGCCCGGCGCGCCCGGCTGGATTCCGCCCAGCTGCTGGTAAAACCACTGCCCGATCGCGCCGCCGAGTCCGATGTGGTCTTTCGACGAGGTCCCGTCCGGCGCCGAGGAGTTGTCCCACTTCTCCCAGATCGTGCCCGGGCCCTGGTCGACCATGTAGCCGAAGCTCGGGTAGTCGGTGCGCTGGGCGATCGCGAGCGCGACGTCGTTGCGCTGGTAGCGGCCCAGGGCCTGGAACACCAGTGTGGTGCCGACGAACCCGGTGGTGACGTGGTTCCGGTGCGCCGCGAGGTCGGCGACCAGCCGGTCCGCGGTGGCCTGCTCCCGGCCGGCCGGGACGAGCCCGAACACCAGCGGCAGCGCGTACGAAAGCTGGGTGCCGGTGCCGAAGACGCCGGTGTCCGGGGCGAAATAGCGCTTGAGGAAGCCGGCCGCGATCTGCCCGGCGAGCGCGGTGTAGTGCGCGGCGTCGGCGGTTTTCCCCAGCGCCGTGGCCATTTTCGCGAGCAGGGTCGTGTCGAGGTAGGAGAAGCCGGTCTGGAAGTAGCTGTGCGGGGTGCTGACCGTCGACAGCCAGTCGTCGCCCCACGAGGTCGGCGCGTTGACCACGATGTGGTCGCCGTCGCTGATCGTGCCGAGGTAGTCCACCCAGGCTCGCACGTCCGCGTAATGCGTGGCGAGCAGGCCGGTGTCGCCGTACTGGGTGTAGGAGTCCCAGACGATCTGCGGGTACGCGGTGCCCCAGGCCGGGTCGGTGCGCCAGTCCGTGCGGCCGCCGGTGGGCGCGACCGAAGGCACGCTGCCGTCGGCGTTGCGGCTGGTGACGATGTCGCCGAGCCACTTGCCGTACAGCGACTGGAGGTCGAAGCCGGCCAGCGCCTCCTGGTCCGAATCCCCCGCGTCGCCGAGCCAGCCGTGCTTTTCCCGGGTCGGGCAGTCCATCGGCATGGTCTCGAGGTTGTTCAGCTGGGTCTGCGCGACGGCGGCCCGGATCTTGTCGAGCCCCGGGTCGGAGGTGCTGAACGCGCCGGTCGCCGGCACGTCGGTGTGGATCTCCTGCGCGGTCACGGTGACCGCCGCGTCGTCCGGGACTCCGGTCAGCTCCAGGTAACGGAACCCGGCGTAGTTGAAGTGCGGCCGGTAGGTCTCGGTGCCGCCGCCGCGGAAGGTGTAGCGGTCAGTCTGCCGCTGCGTGTCGGTGGCGCTGAAGCTGATGTTCGCGGTCGAGACCCGCCCGGCCGCGTCGAGGATCTCGCCCTTCTTCAGCACCGCGGTCGTCCCGGCGGGCTGGGCGGCCTTCAGCGTCGCCTGGCCGGTGCGGTTCTGGCCGAAGTCGTAGACGCGCACCCCCGCGGCCGGCCGGGTTTCCTTGACCGGCGCGAAGTCCGCGACCACGCGGGTAGCCGGGGACGGGTCCGCTTGCAGCTGGGTGAGGCCGCTGTCGGTCACCGCCGGATGCGGCGCGTAGACGCCGATCTCGGCCAGCCGGAAGGTGCAGCTGGTGCCGATGCACGGCAGCTTCGTCGCGGTGACCCGCACGTACCGGCCCGTGACGTCCGCGGGCAGGGTGACCGGAGCGGTGCCCGGGTTGGCCTGGTCCGCGCCGGTCCGGTCGGCGACGGTCACCGAGGTGGCGAACGAGGGGTCGTCGCCGACCTGAACCCGGTAGCGCACCGGGAATCCCGCGCCGGCGAAGTCACCCGCCGGATCGTTCGTCGGACGCGCGGGGAACAGGGACACCGAGCCCAGCCGCTGCGAGGCGCCGAGGTCGGTCTGCACCCACTTGGTGGCGTCCGCGGCCGGTTCGATGGCCGAGTGGTAGCCCTCCGACGCGTCGGAGGAACCGTCGATGCCGTCTGTCGCGGCCGCCGGGGACCAGCCGCAGCAGGTGGTCGTGTCCGAGGCGGTCACCGGCTTGCCCACCGCGAGACTCTGAAGGTGCGAAGCCGGGGCGACGGCGTGGGCGGCGGGCCAGGCGCCCGCGTCGAAACCGGCCGAGTCCCAGCCCGGGATCTCCTGGCGGGCGTCGTAGGACTCGCCGTTGTAGAAGTCGTCAGCGGTGATCGGGCCGGCGTGGGTCTTCCAGTCCGGACCGGTGCCGAACTGCGCGGAGGAGCCGTCGGTGTAGGTGACATCGACCTGGGCCACGAGGGTCGGACGCCCGGCGAACTGGCCCTTCGCGGTCATGAACGCGAGCGCGTTGGGGCCGGGCTTGAGCAGGCTCGTCACGTCGAAGTCGCGGTAGAGCACGCGGGAGGCGTAGTCGGTGACCGAGGAGTCGAGCACCCGGTCCGGTTCGACCGGCGCGCCGTTCAGGTGCGGCTCGGCGATCCCCTGCGCGCCGAAGTACAGCCGCGCGCGGGCGACCGGCTTGGCCACGTCGAAGCGGCCGCGGACGAGCGCGCCGTCGTCGGCCTGAAGCCACCACGCGGACCAGTCGGCCGGGTTCAGCAGACCGGTGTCGAACCGCGCGGGCGCCGACCACGGGGACTCCGCGCCTTCCCGGTTCCACGTCCGCACGGACCACTCGTAGGTCTGGTTACTCGCCAAGGCCGGACCGGTGACGTCGATCGAATCGGCCGAGCCGACCCGGCCGGAGTCCCAGTGGCTGTGGGCGCTGTCGACCCGGATTTGGTACGCCGTCTGGGTTTCCGCCCGGCCTGAGTCGTTCACGGTCCAGGCGAACTTCGGACGCGGGCTGTCGATGAGCGCGTCGGCGGCCTGTCCCCCGGCGCGCAGGGCCGTCGGTGCGAGCGGCCGTCCGTGGGCCGTCTCCGGCTCCGCGGACGCGAGGGCGGGCACCGCCGCGGCGACGAGCGCCACGGCCAGCGCGCCGAACCAGACCCGGGCCGAACCCGAAAATCCCGACCGGCGCATGAACGTCTCCCGCCGTTGTCAAAACGTTTCACCCAGCCGGGATCTGTCTACCGCCACGGCCGGGCGGAAAACAACGAACGGGGCCAAAGCTGTCCGGATGTGGCCAGCGGAAACCACCGCATCCGCCGCTTGACAGGCCGGCCCTGCGCCGAATGGCGCAGGGCCGGCCTGGGATTCCACTGTGGACACGAGACGGTGCCCGGCACCGTCGCCCGGGTCAGCCCGTGACGAGGGACCGCCCGTAGGTCTGCAGGATCTCGTTCACCGGCTGGAACCAGGTGTTGCCGCCGGCGGTGCAGTCGCCGTAGCCGCCCGAGGTGACGCCCTGGGCCTGGTCACCGGTGATGAACGAGCCGCCGGAGTCGCCGGGCTCGGCGCACACGCTGGTGCGGGTGACCTGGTAGACCGCGCCCTGCGAGTAGTTGACCGTGTCGTTCAGCGTCAGCACGGTGCCGCAGTGCCAGTGCGAGGTCGAGCCGGATCGGCAGATCGACGACCCGGCCGGCGCGACCGAGGAGCCGCGGACGATCACGTCGCTGACCGTCCCCCAGCCGAGCACGACCGGGGCGGTCCACCAGCCGTTGCCGATGTTGATGATCGAGTAGTCGTTGCCGGGGAACGAGGAGCCGCCGAAGGTGCCCATCGCCGAGCCGTCCCAGCCGACCACCGAGCTGCCCGCGCCGCCGCAGTGCCCGGCGCTGACGAACCCGCCGTTCACCGAGAATCCGATCGAGCAGCGCGTGTTCCCGTTGATGTAGTAGGGATCGCCACCGACGGTGCCGGCCGAGAACGTCTGCGGCCGGGGCTCCGTCGCGACGGTCACTGGCCCGGCCGCGCGGGCGCGGGCGAGGAAGGCGTCGACGTCCGCGCCGTGCGCGCCCGGCTGGAGGCTGACGACCACGCTGCCGGTGCGCTGGTCCGTGCTCCAGCCGCTGACCTGGGCCGGGGCGGGCTTCGTCTTCGTCGAGGCGTCGATGGCCGCCTTGGCCTTGTCCAGCGCCGCCGCGCTGATTCGGGCCGGGGCGGTTTCGGCGCCCGCGCGGTGAACGGCGTCGGCCGCGGCCGGGTCCGTCACGCCGACGACCAGCTTGCCCAGGGCCGGGTCGAACCAGGCGCCGCCGTAGGCCGCGCCGGCCGCCTGCTGCGCGGCCGGCATCAGCTTCGACGCCGCCAGCTCCTGCCCGAGCCGGGCCTGCGCCTGGCCGGCGGTCAGGCCGAGGTCGCGCTGCATGGCGGCGAGCAGTTCGGGGGACGCCTGCGCGGTGGCGGCGGGTGCCACCACCGAGGCGAGGCTCGCCGTGAGCACGGCCGCACCGGCCAGCGCTAGGGTGATTCTTCGACGCATCGGAACTCCTCCAAGGTCGGGGGAAAGAAACCCACTGCCCGCCGAGTGTGGGAAGCCGATCGGAACCGGTCCAGCCCTGGCCCGCGTTTTGTCTGAAACCTGTCGCTGTGACTACTCCGAGCGTCCACAGGGGAATGGACTTCCGGGCAGACCTCAGCTGCCGGCGTGGTCCCGATGGGGGCGCAGGGCCCGCACGATCGGCGTCAGGTACAGCTCCGCCAGGCGCCGCCGTTCGGCGGGGGAATCGAGCGGCAGCACGGTCTCGGGCGTGAGCACGAGCGACAGCACGACGCGGACGAGGAGTTCGGCCGCGCTGTCGACGTCGCGGTCGGGCAGGTCGAGGTGGTCCGCGGCGATCTCGGCCCGGATGAGGCCGGCGATCCAGGCCCGGGCCGCGGCCACGACCCCGCCCGCCTGGGTGGTCAGGTGCGGCAGGATCAGCTCCGGCTCCGTGCGCAGCAGCCGGTTCAGCAGCCGGTGCCCGCGCAGGAACCCGAGGCAGAACAGCAGCCCCTCGACGAGTTTGTCCTCGGGGCGCGGATGCTTCGCGACGACCTCGTCGACCTTGGTCAGGAACCGGCGCAGCTCGTGCATCAGCAGCGCGTTGAGCAGCTGGTCCTTCTTGGGGAAGTACCGGTAGATCGTCACCCGGGACAGTCCGACCCGGCGGGCGACGTCGTCGATGGTGAACCGCCGCAGGCCGAAGTCCTCCGCCTGCTCCAGCGCAGCGCCGAGGATGCGCTCGGACCCCTCGTCCGGCAGCTCGCTGGCCCGCGCGCGGCGCAGCAGGTCCTCGCCCGTCCCGTCCACCGTCATGCGAAAAGCCTAACGCCTTTACAGCTTGACTAACATTGTTACATGCGTTCTCCTGTACGGAAGCAGCGACGGGAGGCGGCGGAGATGGTGCGAACCGATCGGGAGACCACCGCGAACAGGCTCCTCAAGGCCAGCGCGAACCTGTCTTACGACCCGCACGTGGACATCGACTGGAACGCCCCGCTGGTCGACGGCAGCTTCTTCATCCCGGAGCGCACCGTGTCGCTGTACGGCACACCGCTGTGGGACCGGATGAGCCACGAGCAGCGGGTGGAGCTGTCACGCCAGGAGCTGATCAACTCCGTCAGCGTCGGGATCTGGTTCGAGATCATCCTCATGCAGATGCTGCTGCGGATGTCGTACAACACCGATCCCACCACCGCCCACGTGCGGTACGCCCTGACCGAGATCGCCGACGAATGCCGTCACTCCACCATGTTCTCGATGCTGATCGAGAAGGTCGGCGGCCGGCCGTACCGCAACCCGAGGCCGTTGCAGCTCACCGCCCAGGCCCTGCCGCTGATCCTGCGTGGCCCGTCGATGTGGGTGGCGACGCTGATCGGCGAGGAGGTGTTCGACGCCCTGCAGCGCGAGCACCTGAAGGACGAAACCGTGCAGCCGCTGGTCCGCGCGGTGATGCGGATCCACGTCACCGAGGAAGCCCGGCACGTGCGCTACGCCCGCGAGGACCTGATGCGCCTGCTGGAGCATTCCCCTTGGCCCGTCCGGGAGTTCACCCGCGACGTGGTGGCGGTCGGCGCGCTCATGCTGGCCCGGATCCTGGCGCGGCCCAAGCAGTACGCCCGCGCCGGGCTGCCCGACCCGAAGCGGGCCGCGGAGCTGGCCTGGGCGAACCCCCAGCGCCGCGAAACGCTGGCGTCGGGCGCCTCCCGGCTGGTGCGCTTCCTGGCGGAAGCCGACCTCATCGGGGGCCCGAGCAAGAAGCTGTGGCGCGATTCCGGCCTGCTCGCCTGACCATCGCCGGACGCTGACGAGGGAGTACCGCGCTATGCCCGAAGCACCTCAGCACGAGGTCATCGTCATCGGCGCCGGGTTCGCCGGGATCTGCATGGCCATCCGGCTCCGCAAGGCGGGCCTGCGCGACTTCGTGATCCTGGAGCGCGCCGACGACATCGGCGGCACCTGGCGCGACAACCGCTATCCCGGCGTGGCAGTGGACATCCCGTCGGTGACCTATCAGTTCTCCTTCGCGCAGAACGGGAACTGGCGGCGGGTGTTCGCCAAGGGCGCCGAAGTGAAGGAGTACGCCGACAGCCTGGTCGCCGAGCACGGCCTGCGCCCGCACGTCCGGCTCGGCCAGGACGTGGTCTCCGCCGAGTTCGACGCGCGACGGCACTGCTGGCTGGTGCGGACGGCGGCCGGCGACGAATTCACCGCCCGGTTCCTGGTCTCCGCCCACGGGGTGTTCGGCAAGGCCAGCACCCCGGACATCGAGGGCGTAGGCGAGTTCGCCGGCCGGACCGTCCACACGCTGCACTGGGATCAGGACTACGCACCCGAAGGCGAGCGGGTGGCGGTGATCGGCACCGGGGCGTCCTCGGTGCAGCTGGTGCCGGAGCTGGCGCGCGAGGTCGAACGGCTCGACGTCTACCAGCGCACGCCGATCTGGGTGATGCCCCGGCCCGACGTGAAGCTGTCCCCGCGTGCGCGGAAGGTCCTCGACCGGTTCGCCCCGGCGCGGTGGGCGAGCCGCGGTCTGGTCAGCACCGGCATCGAGCTGGCGATGTGGCTCGGCGTCACGAACTACACCCGGCTGCCGTTCCTGACCAAACGCATCGAGAAGCTGTCCTTGCGGCACCTGCGGCAGCAGGTTTCCGATCCGGGCCTCCGGGAACGGCTGAAGCCCGGCTACGATTTCGGCTGCAAACGACCGGCGCTGTCCAACCATTACTGGAGCGCGTTCGAGAAACGCAACGTCGAGCTGGTGACCGACCGCATCAAGCGCGTCCACCCGCACGCCATCGAAACCGCGGACGGCACGGTCCGCGAGATCGACACTCTCGTACTGGCCACCGGGTTCAAATTCTTCGAATACGACAGCGTGCCGGGTTACGCGGTGCGCGGGGAAGACGGGGTCGACCTGCGCGACTGGTGGGCGGAGAACCGTTTCCAGGCGTACGAGGGCATCACCGTGCCCGGTTTCCCGAACCTGTTCCTCATTCCCGGCCCGCATTTCGCGACCAGCTGGTCGTGGCTGGTGATGGCCGAGAACCAGACCGCGCACGCGCTGCGCTGCATCACCCACGCCCGCGCGCAGGGCGCGACGTACGTGGGCATCCGCCGGCCCGCGCACGACCGCTTCTACCGGGCGATGCGACGGGGGCACCGGAAATCGTTGTTCACCAGTGCTTCTTGCGCGGATTCGAACACCTACTACCTCGATCGGCACGGCGAGCCGTCGATCGTCCGGCCCCAATCCAGCGCGAAGGTGTGGTGGCGGGCCCGCCACTTCCCGCTGGCCGACTACGAATGGCGCCACCCGGTTCCCGACCGGCCGAAACAACCCGGGATCACCGCCTCGAACAGATTGTCGTGATCGGCCGCTAAAGTCTCCGCGGTGAACTTCGGAAGGCACCCGTACCGCACCGTTTCCCTGCTCATCGTCGCCGTGATGGCGTTCTGGGCGCTGGTCGGATACGGCCTGATCCTGGTGTGGGACAAGGTGTTCGGCCCGCAGGCACCGACGAGCCTGCCCTCGCCCTGGCCGTCGGCGGGCGGGTCGGCCGTGCGGACGGTGCCGCTGCCGACCGGCGAGATGGTGGCGGCGCTGCCGGCCCGGACGGCGGCCGACGCGCTCTGCACCGCGATCCCGGAGCAGACCTGGTCGAAGCTGCTCGGCGGCCCGATCGCGCTGGAGGTCGACGTGTTCGGCTACTGCCACGTCGTCACCGCAACCCTCAGCCTCGACGTGCACCCCGTCGATGCCAAGCCCTTCACCACCGGCGCCACCAAGCCGGTGCGGGTCGGCGGGCACGACGCCATTCTGGCCGCCGACGAGGGCCAGACCATCGCGACGCTGTTCGTCACGGTCGCCCGTACCAGCGCGGTCCCGGGGATGGTGTACCCGATGCTGGACTTCGACCTGACCGAGGACTTCCGCGCCGATTCCGGCCGCGACCTGGTCGCCATGGTCCAGGCCGTCGGGGACGCCGTGGTGCCGGCGGTGACCGCGCCCGGCCTGCCGCTCCCCCCGATCACCGCGGCCGCCGGCGAGCTGCCCCCGCGTGAGGTCGGCGGCGTGCCCGGGTTCGGCATCGCCGACAGCGCCTACCCGATGGCCGCCTGGCAGCTGTGCACCCAGCTCGCCAAGGCGCTCAGCGTGCCGATCGCCGAAACGAAGCCCAAGGCGAACGGCGCCTGCGACACCGTCCGCACTCAAGCCGCCTTCGCGACCGCCTCGTACGTCCCGCCCACGTTCCGGGAGCAGGAGGAGAGCTGGCCGGACACCGTCGCCGGCCGCCCCGCCCGGTTCGACGGCGACGGCGGCGTCGAGGTCAAGCTCCGCGACGACTCGAACCAGTCGGTGCGGATCTTCTACAGCGTCGCCCGCTCAAACGACCAGCGGCGGGATGTGCAGGACTTCGCCGAGCTGGTGCTGCCGCCGTTGCTGGGCCGCTGACCCGGGGCGTACGAGGGCGCATCGTCACGTCCTCGTCATCCGGGTCCCAGGCGTGAGCTGGTCGATGAGGACCAGCTCGTCGGCCGTGCCCCAGGCGGAGGCAACGGGGAACTCGAGTGGCGACTCAGAAGGCCGCCGTGCCGTGGGGACTGCCGAGGCCGGTCGGACCGTCGTAGCCGGGCCCCGCGGTGCACAGGTACGAGCCGCTGCAGCTGCCGTTGTTGCCGGACGTGACGTCGTACAGGCCATCGGGGTGCGCGTACGGCGAAGATCCCGCGGTGACGGAGTTCCCGGCCAGTGCGTACACGCTCGCGATCACCGGCGAGGACAGGCTGGTGCCGCCGACCTGCACCCAGCCGTCGGCGCCCTGGGCGAGCCCGAGCGAGAGCAGCAGGTCGCAGAAAGCCGAGCTGCCGCAACTGTTGTACGTGTCGTAGACGCCCAGCCCGGTGTTCGGGTCGGCCACCGCGGCGACGTCCGCGACAGTCCGCTTCGCGCAGCCGGCGTCGTGCTGCCAGGTGGGTTTCGTCTCGATCGTGGAGCAGCCACTGCCGCTGCCCGACCATGCCGTCTCCGACCAGCCGCGGGTGGTGCCCGCCGCCTTGCTCAGCGTCGTGCCGCCGACAGCGGTGACGTACGGCGAGGACGCGGGCCAGCTGACGCCGTAGCCGGAGTCGCCCGAAGACGCGGTGACGGCGATGCCCGGGTGGTTCAGGTGGGCGTCGGCGGCGGTGATGGTCGGGTCCTCGGTGCCGCCGTAGCTGTTGGAGATGGCCACGACGCCGGGGGTCGCCGCGGCGGTGTCGACGGCCGTCATCAGCGGGTCCGTGTCCGCGGAGCTCGCCTCGACCAGGAGGATGTGGCAGTCCGGGCAGGCCGACGACACGGCGTCGAGGTCGAGGCTGATCTCCTCGGCCCAGCCGTAGTCGCCGGCGGGCAGCGGGCTCGCCGCGCCGTTCTGGTTCACCTTCTTGAAGCAGCCGTTCGCCGTGGTGCACGGCGAAAGCCCGCGCGCGGAGCGGAACTGCGCGAGGTCGGCCTCGGCGGTCGGCGCGTCCATCGCGTCGACGATCGCGACGGTGCGGCCGTCCGCGTGCAGCCCGCCGAGGTTGTACGCGGCCTGGATCTCGGCCGGCCCGTAGCCGACGGGGGTCGAGGTGAGCAGCGGGCCGGAGCCTTTCGGCGACTTCACCGCCTTGCCGAGGCAGTGCAGCTGGCCCGAAGCCGAGCAGGCGAAGTTCACCAGGCCGCCGCGCAGGAGCGGCGTCGCCTCGGCGCTCGTCGCGGTGACCAGGGAAAGCGGGACGACGGCGGCCGCGGCCAGCACGGCCGCCGCGAGCGCACGGACCAGGGTTTTGCCGCGAGAGGGTGACATCCTGCCTCCTCGGAGAACGCGAACACGGTGAGACAGAAGATGGTCGCACGTCACCCGGTCGTGAATCACCCATCCGAAGGATGTAATTCGCAGACCGTGACTTTTTTGATCATTGGTCCAGACAAATGTTACCCACTCGTGACGATAGTCCCGCAGGCCGGGAGCTACTTTGTTGTGACTCGCAACAAAAAGCTCGTCAGCGCATTCCCCACGGCATTCCCAACGGCGGAGGTGTCACGGCGTGAACCGGACCTTGGTGTTGTCCCGAAGACCTCAGGCATCCCGAAGACGGCGGGGTCCCCTCGCCGCGATCGCGCTCGCCGCGGCGGGCCTGCTGGCCGGCGCGGGACTCGTCGCCCCCGTCGCCTCGGCGGCGGCCGACTACACCCAGAGCGCGACCCAGCTCAGCAGCACCCAGGCGCAGATCGCCTTCACCCCGGCCACCGCGTCGCTCTACGTCGACGTGCACTACACCGGCGTCCCCGGGATCGGTCAGCAGAACGTCCGGATGGCCGACAACTCCGGCACCTGGACCTACACCGTCGGCGGCCTGAGCACCGGCACCGTGCTCGACTACTGGTTCACCTACGAAAAAGGCGGGCCGCAGTACGACACCCCGCACTTCAGCTACACCCAGGGCGGCGCGACCGGGACAGTCGCCGCACCCGCCTTCAGCCCCGCGGGCGGCAGCTACCCCAGCGCCCAGACGGTGACCCTCACGTCGGCGACGTCCGGCGCGAGCATCCGGTACACCACCGACGGCTCGACCCCCACGGCATCGTCCACTTTGTACAGTGCGCCGATCCGCGTGCCGACCTCGCGCACGGTCTCGGCGATCGCGCTCAAGTCCGGCTCGGCGAACTCCCCCGTCGCCAGCGCGACCTACACGATCGGCGCGCAGGCGGGCTGCACCACGCAGCCGAACGTGCCCGACTTCGGGCCGAACGTGCGGATCTTCGACCCCGGCATGTCCGCCGCGGCCATCCAGTCGCAGCTCGACACCGACTTCAACGCCCAGAAGGACACTCTCACCGCGCAGTTCGCCGACCGGCGGGTGGCGCACCTGTTCAAGCCGGGCACCTACAACGTGCACGACAACGTCGGCTTCTACACCTCGGTCGCCGGCCTCGGGCAGAACCCGGACGACGTGCAGATCAACGGCGACCTCACGGTGGACGCGTTCAACGCCTCCGACCAGGGTGTCGCGCTGCAGAACTTCTGGCGCTCCGCGGAGAACATGGCGGTCACGCCGTCCAGCGGCAACGACCGGTGGGCAGTGGCGCAGGCCGCGCCGTTCCGCCGGATGGACGTGCGCGGCGGGCTCCAGCTGTACCCGGCGAGCTACGGCTACGCCAGCGGCGGCTACATCGCCGACACCCGCGTCTCCGGGCAAACCGCGTCCATTTCGCAGCAGCAGTGGTACACCCGTGACTCGTCGCTGGGCAGCTGGGCCGGCGGTGTCTGGAACATGGTCTTCTCCGGCACCACGGGCGCCCCGGCGAACACCTTCCCCAACCCGCCGGAGACGACGCTCGCGACCACCCCGGTCTCGCGCGACGTGCCGTACCTCTACGTCGACGGCGACGGCAACTACCGCGTTTTCCTTCCTTCCCTGCGCACGAACGCGTCCGGGCCGAGCTGGGCCGGCGGCAGCACCCCGGGCTCGTCGCTGCCGATGAGCCAGTTCTACGTGGTCAAGGCGGGCGACACGGCCGCGACCATCAACAGCGCGCTTTCTTCGGGCTGCAACCTGTTCTTCACCCCGGGCATCTACCACCTGAACCAGACGCTCAACGTCAGCCGGGCGAACACCGTGGTGCTCGGCGTCGGCTACCCGACGCTGGTGCCGGACAACGGCGTCACCGCCATGCAGGTCGCGGACGTGGACGGCGTCCGGGTCAAGGGCCTGCTGTTCGACGCCGGCACCACGAACTCGCCGGCCCTGCTGACCGTCGGCGCGTCCGGGTCCACCGCCGACCACGCGGGCAACCCGACCACCCTGCAGGACGTGTTCTTCCGCATCGGCGGCCAGATCGCCGGCAAGGCCACGAACAGCCTGGTCGTCAACAGCAACAACACGATCATCGACCACACCTGGGCCTGGCGGGCCGACCACGGCAATGCCGGCACCGTCGGCTGGACCACCAACACCGCCGACACCGGCGTGCTCGTCAACGGCAACAACGTGCTGGCCACCGGCCTGTTCGTCGAGCATTACCAGAAATACCAGGTGATCTGGAACGGCCAGGGCGGCAAGACCATCTTCTTCCAGAACGAGATGCCCTACGACGTGCCGGACCAGGCGTCCTGGAACGCGCCATCGGGCGTCGCCGGGTACGCCGCGTACAAGGTGGGTGCGAACGTGACCTCGCACGAGGCCTGGGGTTTGGGCAGTTACTGCTTCTTCGACACCAACCCCGCGGTCTCCAGCTACCACGCGTTCGAAGTGCCGAACAACGCAGGCGTGCGGTTCCACAGCCTGCTCACGGTGTCCCTCAACTACCGGGGCACGATCACCCATGTGATCAACGACGCAGGCGGAACCACCCCATCGGGGACCGTCCCGGTCGACGTGGTGAGCTACCCCTAGCCCCCGAGATGGGGTAGAAAGCAGATGGCCTCCTTGCCGGTCCCCCGACCCGGCAAGGAGGCCATCTCGCTGTCCGGCCCTCAGCTGGTGCTGGTCTTGACGGTGAACGAGTCGATGCTCATGCCCGCGCCCGGGGTGATGTCGGCCGAGGGCGAGGTGCAGCCGCAGACCTTGTTCGGGTACGAGCCGCCGATCGCGACGTCGAAGATGGCGAAGAAGCCGTGGTCGACCGCGGCCTTCCAGGTGGCGTCGGAGACCTGGTTCTGCTTGACCGAGTAGGTCTGCACGCCGTCGAGGGAAAAGCGCAGCTCCTCCGCGGCGGCGTCGCGGCGGTCGACGACCACCGAGTAGGTGTGGTAGCCGGTCTGGCAGCCCGCGCAGTCCTGCAGGTCGCTGGTGATGCCGTCCGGGTCGTGGCACTCGCCCGCCCACTGTCCACAGTGGAACGTGGTGGAGTGCTTGCTGAGCGCGTTGACGTCCTCCATGATGTCGATCTCGCCGATGCTGGGCCAGTTCGTGGCGCCGACCGGGCGCGCGTCGGCGCCCATCGCCCAGAACGCGGGCCAGTAGCCGAGGCCGCTCGCCGGGTTGGGCTGCTGCAGGGTCGCGCTCATCTCCATCTGGCCGCCGGCGGGCGCGCCGAAGTCGGTGCGCTGGGTCTCGATCCGGCCCGAGGTCCAGTTGCCGCCGCCGTCGCGCAGGGGCTTGATGACCAGGTGGCCGCTGCCGTCGTGGTAGACGTTGCCGATGGAGTCGGTGGACGTCTCGATCTCGCCGGTGCCCCAGTTCGCGGCGCCGCCGGGGTAGCCGGTCCCCTTGTCGTAGAGCCAGTCCTGGGTGTTCAGCCCGGTACCGGCCGCCCCGTCGAAGTTGTCCTGGAAGACGGTCGTCCAGGTTTCGGCCGCCTGGGCCGGAGCGCCCGCCATCGCCGTGGCCAGCGGGAAGGCCAGTGTGGTCAGGAGGATGGAGAGGCGCTTGGTGGTCCGGCGCGCCGAGCTGCGTCGATGCATGAGTCCGCCTTCTCGTCGTTGAGATCGGAGTGGATCGGAATCGATTCCGATCCACTGTCGGTGACCGCTCGCGCACGGGTCAAAGAACAGTGCCCGGCCAGGAAGACCTCCCGGTACGCGCGGGCACGGCCCGCGGTGGCGGGTTTGAGCGGGCGGCCCGGCGGGAACGGGCGCGCCGGCGTGAACGCGGTGCGTGATCTCCGGTTGCCGAAGCGTGACTATTCCAGTCCCCGCTGAGCGCGCAGCGGGCCGGATACCTGTCGTACGCTGGACTTTCCCGGTGAAGCCGCGGTTGGAGGCCAGGATGAGCCTGCTGAGCGTCTTTCTTGACGGAGAAGTCCTACTGACCGTGGACGGGGTGCTCGACGGTGCCGCCGCCCCGGCCTACCACCGTCTCATCGAAGAAGCATTCGAGCAGGAGGCCCGCCGCGTGGTGGTCGACCTGACGCGGACGACGGCGCTGGACGCCGGTGGTTCCGCGGTGCTGGCCGAGACGGCCGCGGCCTGCGTCGCGCGGGACACGCACCTCATCATCGCCCTGCCGAACGGCGTCGAGGCCGAGATCACCGATCCCGGTCAGGTGCGGGTGCTGCTGCGCAGCGTCGGCCCGTGGCAGGACGCGGGCTGACGCGTTCCGCTGGCCGGGTCAGGAGAACGCGGTCGCCCGGCTGACGTCCTCCCACGCGGCCAGGTCGGTGGCCACGGACTCGTGGTGGGCCCGGATCGCCTCGACCGCGTCGGCGCCGAGGGCGAGCCGCAGCGGCGCGTCCGGGTCGCCGACCGCGCGGACGATCGCCGCGGCCGCCTTGGCCGGGTCGCCGGACTGGGCCCCGTCCATGCTGTTGACGGCTGCGCGGGTGTCGCCGGTCGAAGCGGCGTACGCGTCGAGCTCACGCGAGCGGTGCATCGCGCCGCCGCCGAAGGACGTGCGGAAGGCACCCGGCTCGACGATCAGCACCCGCACCCCGAACGGCGCGACCTCCGCGGCCAGCGACTCCGAAATGCCCTCCAGCGCGAACTTCGCGGCGCAGTAGGCGCCGAAGCCCGGTGGCGCGGTCTGCCCGCCCATGGAACTCATCTGCACGACCACGCCGCTCCCCTGCTCGCGCAGGTGGGGCAGCACCGCCTTGGTGACCTCGACGGCGCCGAAGAACATGACGTCCATCAGCGCCCGCAGGTCGGTGACGGCCAGCTCCTCGACGGCGCCGACCGAGCCGTGGCCGGCGTTGTTCACCACCACGTCGATCCGGCCGAACTCGGCCAGCGCGGTCTTCACCGCCGCTCGCACCTGCGCGGAGTCGGTGACGTCCAGCGCCGCCGCGCGCAACCGTCCGGCACCCTGCTCGACCAGCTCGTCCAGCGTCTCCGGGCGGCGCGCGGTCGCGAGCACCCGGTCCCCCGCCGCCACTGCGGCCAGTGCCAGCTCGCGGCCGAAGCCGGTCGAGCAGCCGGTGATCAGCCAGACGCGGCCGTCGGTGTTCGTCATCGGTTTTCCCTCCTGATGTGGTCCTGGTTCCCGATCTTGGCGACGCCCGGGCACCGGTGCCAGCACCGGTTTCCTGGCGGGGCTACAGTCGGAGCCTGTGACCCCGGAGCTTCGGCAGTTGCGGTACTTCGTCGCTGCCGCTGACGAAACGAGCTTCACGCGCGCCGCGGCCGGCCTGCACGTCGCGCAGCAGTCGCTTTCGCAGCAGATCACCGTCCTGGAACGGATTCTCGGCACGAAGCTGTTCGACCGCGACGGCCGGGGCGCGCGGCTCACCGCCGCCGGCGAGGTGTTCCTGCCCGAGGCCCGCGCCGTGCTGGACCGCGCCGAGGAGGCGGTCGCGACGCTCGCGCGCGCCGTGCGAGGCGAGATCGGCACCCTGCGGCTGGCGTTCCTGGCCTCCACGGCGAACTACCTGCTGCCACCGGTGGTCCGGGCGGCGCGCGACCAGCTCCCCGGCCTCACGCTCAGCACGGCGGAAGTGTCGATCGCCGAACTGGTCGACGGCGTGCGCGCCGGCCGTTTCGACGCCGCCTTCACCCGTCCGCCACTGGTCGACGACCTGGCCGGCCGGACGCTGATCACCGAGCAGGTCTGCGCGGTGCTGCCGGACGGGCACCCGCTCGCGGACCGGGCCGGCCTGACGCTGTCCGACCTCGCCGGCGAGCCGTGGGTGCTCACCCCGCGCGCGAGCTGGGAACCGTGGCACCGCAAGTACGACGCCGACTTCGCCGCCGCGGGATTCACCCCGCGGGTCGTGCAGCGCGCGGTCACCGTGCAAGGGCTGCTCGGGCTGGTGGCTGCGGGCGTGGGCGTCACGCGGCTGGCGCGTTCGGCCCACAGCCTGCGCCGCACCGGGGTGGTGTTCGTGCCGCTCGCCGGGGATTCCGCGCGCACCGAGATGGTGTGGCGGCCCGGGCACCGTTCGTCCGCGCTGGGCGACCTCGCCGGCGTCGTGACCGCGCTGGCCGCCGCCACCGATCTCACCGGTTCCGGCTGAGGGCTGTCGAAACGGCCGAGTCCCGAACGCGAGAGGGAGTGACCGCACCCGAGGAGAGGGAGTTCCCGATGAAGCAGTACCTGCTGAGCGTCTACCAGCCCGACGGCCCCGTGCCCGCCGCCGAGGTCCTCACCGAGATCGCCGGGCGGCTCGACGCGCTCAACGCGGAGCTGAAGGCCGCCGGCGCCTGGGTGTTCTCCGGCGGCCTGCACGAACCCGGCTCGGCCACCGTCGTCCGCGCGAAGGACGGCGACGTGCTGATGACCGACGGCCCGTTCACCGAGGGCAAGGAGCACCTGGGCGGGTTCACCATCGTCGCGGCGCCGGACCTCGACGCCGCGCTCGGCTGGGCGGGCCGGATCGCCGCGATCACCGCCCTGCCCGTGGAGGTCCGGCCGTTCCAGGGCGAGGCCTGAACGTGTCCACTGTGGACGCCGAGACGCTGGAGCGGGTGTTCCGGGCGGAGTACGGCCGCACTGTCGCCGTGCTGACCCGGGTGCTCGGCGATCTCGACCTCGCCGAGGAGGCGGTGCAGGAGGCGTTCACCGTGGCCGCGGACCGCTGGCCGTCCGCCGGGCTCCCGCCGAGCCCGGCGGGCTGGCTGGTGACCACGGCGCGGAACCGGGCGCTCGACCGGCTTCGCCGCGAATCCTCCCGCGACGACCGGCACGCCCAGGCCGCGCTGCTGCACGCCCGCGGCGAACCCGTCGAGGAGGGACCTGTGCGTGACGAACGGCTGCGGCTGATCTTCACCTGCTGTCACCCCGCGCTGGGCCTGGCGGCGCGGGTCGCGCTGACCCTGCGGCTGCTGGGCGGGCTCACCACCGGCGAGATCGCCCGCGCGTTCTTCGTGCCCGAGCCGACGATGGCGCAGCGGCTGGTGCGCGCCAAGGCGAAGATCCGCGACGCGGGCATCCCGTACCGGGTGCCCCGCGACGCCGACCTGCCGGACCGACTGACGGCCGTGCTCGCCGTCGTCTACCTCGTTTTCACCGAGGGCCACACCGCGGGCGCGGGCCCGGCGCTGGACCGGCCGGACCTGGCCGCCGAGGCGATCCGGCTGGGCCGGCTGCTGGCCGACCTGATGCCGGACGAGCCGGAGGTGCTCGGCCTGCTCGCGCTGATGCTGCTGACCGAGTCCCGCCGGCCCGCGCGCACCGGTGCCGGCGACGCCGTCGTGCTGCTCGCGGCCCAGGACCGCACGCGCTGGGACGCCGCGCTGATCGCCGAGGGGCAGGAGCTGGTGCGCCGGTGCCTGCGCCGGGACCGGCCGGGCCCGTACCAGCTGCAGGCCGCGATCAACGCCGTGCACAGCGACGCCCGGGCCGTCGAGGACACCGACTGGGCCCAGATCGTCGGGCTCTACGACCATCTGCTCACCTTCAGCCCGACGCCGGTGGTCGCGCTCAACCGGGCGGTGGCCGTCGCGGAGGTCGACGGCCCGGGCCCGGCGCTGGACCTGGTGGACGCCCTCGGCCTGGACGGCTACCACCTGTTCCACGCGGTCCGCGCCGACCTGCTCGCGCGGCTGGGCCGCACCGGCGAGGCCTCGGCCGCCTACGCCGACGCGATCAAGCTCAGCGGGAACGAGGCCGAGCGGCAGTTGCTGGAACGCAAGCGCGCCGCGCTGTAAGCAGGCTCTCGCCGCATCGGAGCCGAAACCCCATGGGCCAAGGCAGCGTCGAGCGCGAGCCGGCTTGACCTGGAGCGTGCTCCAAGTCCTAGCGTCGGAGGCGTCCGTCAGCTCTCGAGGTGCCGCCCGGTCCCCGGGCAGGAGGAGTATCCGCGCATGATCACCCGAACCACGCTCGGCTCGCCCGGTCTCGCCGTCAGCTCGATGGGCCTGGGGTGCATGGGGATGAGCGAGAGCTACGGCGCCGCCGACTGGGACGGCGGCCTGGCCGCCATCGGCCGGGCGCTGGAGCTGGGCGTCACGTTCCTGGACACCGCCGACGCCTACGGCACCGGGCACAACGAGGTGCTGGTGGGCCGGGCCATCCACGGCCGCCGCGACCGGGTGCAGCTGGCCACCAAGTTCGGCATCGACCGCAGCGCCGGCGATCGGGCGCGCCGCATCCGCGGTGCCCGGGACTATGTGCTGCGCGCCTGCGACGCCTCGCTGCTGCGGCTGGGCGTCGAGGTGATCGACCTGTACTACGCCCACCGCCCGCCCCAGGACGTGGAGATCGAGGAGACCGTCGGGACGATGGCCGAGCTGGTCGAGGCGGGCAAGGTCCGCCATCTGGGCCTGTCCGAGGTCGACGGCGGGCTGCTGCGCCGGGCGCACGCGGTGCACCCGATCACCGCGGTGCAGAGCGAGTACTCGCTGTGGACGCGCGACGTCGAGGCGGTCACCCCGGTGATGGCCGAGCTGGGGGTCGGGCTGGTGCCGTATTCGCCGCTGGGGCGGGGGTTCCTGACCGGCGCTCTGGACCGTTCCACGTTGGGCGAGAAGGACTTCCGGCGCACCAACCCCCGCTTCGCCGGCGAGGCGGGCGAGGCCAACGAGAAGATCGCGCAGACCGTGCGCGAGGTGGCCGGACGGCTGGGTGCCACCCCGGCCCAGGTGGCGCTGGCCTGGGTGTACGCCCAGGCCGAGCGGCTCGGGGTGGCGGTGGCGGCAATTCCGGGCACCCGCAGCCCGGCTCGGCTGGAGCAGAACGCGGCCGCGCTGGAGCTCACCCTGGACGCCGAGGCACTGGCCGCGCTGGCCCCGCTGAGCGACCAGGTGCTGGGCGAGCGCTACACCCCCGCGCACACCGCTGAGGTCGCTCGCGGTTAGCCACCGCCACCGGGCGGCTGCCCTGCCCGACGTGCACCCAGCGCTGCTCACCGCCGCTGCGGCGCCGAGGGACGGACCAGGCGTTACGGCCCAGCGCAAGGCTTGCCGGATCCGCACCACCCGGCGCTCTGGCGGCATGGCCACGATTTCGCGCTGATCGCTCGCTAGACTCGGGCGGCGATGCGACGATTCAGGTGGTGGTGGGGGGCGCTGGTCCTCGGCTGCGTGGCCGTTCTGGCGGGGTTCTTCCTTCTCTTCGGCGCTTCGAGCCGGTCCGGGCAGCCGTTGCCGCGGCCGGGGCCGCCGGGCACGGGCCCGTTGACCGTGGTCGCCATGGGCGACAGCACGGTGTCCGGCGAGGGCGCGGGCAGTTACACCCCGGACACCGACGGCCGGAACGGCGATTGGTGCCACCGCTCGGCGGACGCGTTTGTGCAGAAGGTGCGGATCCCCGGCGTGACGGCGCGGGTGAACTTCGCCTGCTCCGGGGCGCCGTCCGGACAGGTCGCGCTCGGCGGGCAGCCGCAGTGGGGCGAGCCCTCGCAGGCCGGGCAGCTGGCGAAGGTCGTGAAGGACCATCGGGTGGCCGCGGTGGTGATCGCCGTGGGCGCGAACGACGACCCGCAGTTCTCCGCGCAGGTGACCGACTGCTTCAAGGCCTGGTTCAGCATCGGCGGGCCGTCGTGCAACGTGGCGCTGCAACGGACCTGGAAGTCCAAAGTGGACGCGATGGTGCCGAAGGTGGTCAACGCCGTCGGCGATGTGAAGAAGGTGCTGGCACAGGCCGGTTACGTGCCGGCGGACTACCAGCTGGTGCTCCAGTCCTACGCCACCCCGGTCGGCCCCGGCATCCCGGCGAACCTGCAGAGCCTCGACGGCTGCCCGTTCCGCACCGACGACCTGAGCTGGATCGCGAGCACGGGCATCACGACGCTTTCGGCGGGCCTCAAGCAGGCCGCCGTCCAGAGCGGCGCGCGGTTCCTGGACCTGGCGCGCGCGGGCGCGAACCACGAGGCGTGCAGCGGCGGCGCGGACCCGGCCAAGGAGTGGTTCACCCGGCTGACGCTGCACCTGAGCGACCTCGGGCAGACCGACCGGGCTCAGCACGCGCTGCAGGAGTCCTTTCACCCCAACGCCGCGGGCCACGCCGCGATCGCCGACTGCCTGACGGAGTTCCTCGCCGTGCGAGAGGGCGACGCCGCCTGCCTGAGCGGGCCCGACGGCAAGCTCCACGCGGTCCCGGAGGTCACCGCCCGCTGATCAGCGGGCGGTGGTCAGAGGTCGAGCGCGGCGCGGAGGGCGACGTCGATGTTCTCCTGCACCTCGGCGTCGATCTCGGCGATGCGCTCGTCGAACCACGGGCGGTACAGGCGCGTGAGATTGAGCGTGGACACCCAATAACGGGCGTCCACGGCGACCCCGAGGATGTCCTGGGGGTCGCGGTCGAGCAGTTCGGTGCCGAGCAGCCAGGGCCGCTCGGATTCGTTCACCCCGTCCGAGGACAGCAGGACCACGGTGCGGGTCCTGGCCGGATCGGTCGGGGGGTGGTACGTCCAGACTTCACCCCTGCGCACGCATGTCCTTTTCCGCCGCGCTCCGCTCGGCCTCGTCGGACTCCGCGGCCGGCGCGGCGGGCGCATGCTGCGGGGTGTAACCGGTGCGTACCGCCTCACGCCGGGCTGCTTTCGACAGCCAGGAGGAGACCGAGATCCCGTGTGCCCTCGCGGCCCGCTCGGCGAACTCGAGCGCCCCGCTGTCCAGGGAAAGTGTCACCTTACGTGTTGCCATACCTTTTATCGTACCAGTGACCGCACCGTCGGGAGCGGTTCTCCTTGCTCAGAGCGTCGGCGACCGGCCCTCGAACGGCGTCGAGAGCACCACCGTGGTCCGCGTGGAGACCTTCGCCGCTTCACGGATGCGGCGCAGCAGGTCCTCCAGGCCGAGCGGGGACGCGACCCGGACGAGCAGGATGTAGGACTCGTCCCCGGCGACCGAGTAGCAGGACTCGATCTCGGTGATGTGCTGGATCCGCTGCGGGTAGTCGTCGGGGGCGGCGGGGTCGTTGGGGGTCAGCGAGATCAACGCGGTGAGCGGCAGGCCGATCTGCTCGCCGTCGAGCCGCGCGGTGTAGCCGAGGATGACCCCGCGCTGCTCGAGCCGCCGGACGCGCTGGTGCACGGCCGAAACCGACAGGCCGACGCGCTCGGCCAGGTCGGTGAAGCTGCGCCGCCCGTCGGCCGCCAGCTCCTGCACGATCGACTGGTCGAGCGGCTCCAGGCCGGGCACGGTCATGCGTCCAGCACGGTCAGCTCGTGCGGCCGGGTGTTGAAGGCCTCGACGCCGCTCTCGGTGACCACCACGATGTCCTCGATCCGGGCGCCCCAGCGGCCCGCCTGGTAGATGCCGGGCTCGACGCTGAAGGCCATGCCCGGCTCGAGCGGCAGCTGGTTGCCGGCGATGATGTAGGGCTCCTCGTGCACGTCGAGGCCGATGCCGTGGCCGGTGCGGTGGATGAAGAACTCGCCGAACCCGGCGGCCTCGATGACCTCGCGGGCGGCGGCGTCGATCCGCTCGGCGATGACGCCGGGGCGCACCGCGTCGACTGCGGCCTGCTGCGCGCGCTGCAAGACCGCGTACGTCTCGGCGACGTCGGCGTCGCGCGGCTCGCCGACGGAGTAGGTGCGGGTGCTGTCGGAGTTGTAGCCGTCGGGCAGCGGGCCGCCGATGTCGACGACCACCACGTCGCCGCGCTGGATCACGCGGTCGGACACGTCGTGGTGCGGGCTCGCGCCGTTCGGGCCGGAGCCGACGATGACGAAGTCGGCGCGGCTGTGGCCCTCCTCGACGATGGCGGCGGTGATGTCCCCGCCCACCTCGGCCTCGGTGCGGCCCGCGCGGAGCCACTCGCCGACGCGCGCGTGCACGCGGTCGATGGCGGCGCCGGCGGCGCGCAGGGCGGCGATCTCGGCGGCGTCCTTGCGCATCCGCAGCTCGCGCACCACGGGCCCGGCGAGGGTCTGCTCGGCGTCGCCGAGGGCCGCTCGCAGGGCGAGCACGTGCAGCGCCGGGGTGAAGTCGCTGACCGCGACCCGGCCGGGCTTGCCGAGCCGGTCGGCCACCAGCCGGTACGCGTCGTCGCCGTCGACCCAGGTGAGCACCTCGATGCCGAGCTCGGCGGTGGGCACGTCGGCGTAACCGGGGGCTTCCAGCTTGGGCACGACCAGCGCCGGGACGCCGTCGGCGGGCACCACGAGAGTCGTCAGCCGCTCGAACGAGCCGCCCGCCTGGCCGAGCAGGTACCGCAGGTCGGAACCGGGGGCGATGAGCAGGGCGTCGGTGTCCGCCTTCGCGGCCGCGGCGGCGGCGCGGTCGAGGCGGGCGCGGAGCGCGGCGGCGTCGGGGGCAGGCGTGTGGAGGGATCGGCGCGACATGCGATGGAGCCTAGTACCGGTGCGGACGGTGGTCCGTCACCCGGGCTGGGCCGGAGTTTCGAACAGCGGCGGGAGGTAGCGCAGCATCAGCGCGGACCACACGAGGTGGGTCAGCAGCGGGGCCTGGACGCCGCCGGTCGCGCGCCGCTGGAGCCCGAACACCGTGCCCATCACGAGCGAGGCGAGCACCAGCGCCGGGTTGCGGGTCGCGACCGTGGACAGCGCGTACACCGCGGTCGAGGCCGCGACCGCCGTGCCGGGCTCCTGCACGACGCCGCGGAAGAAGACCTCCTCGGCCGCGCCCGTGGCGAGGGTGGTCGCGAGCACCGCCGGGCCGGAGCCGCGGTGGGCGTAGGCGAGCACGCCGGTGAGCGCGCGGGAGAGCACCGGGATGCGGCGGGCGACCAGCGCCGTGGCGTAGAACACGCCGAACGCGCCGGCGCCGATCAGCACCGGGGTGGCGACCGGGTGACGGGACCGGCCGCGCGGGGGCGGCCCGGCGGCGAGCCCGCCCGCGATCCAGGTGGCGGCGACGGCGTTGGTGAGGACGTAGAAGCGGCCGGAGCCGGGCCGGGTGGCCAGCGAGAGGCCGAGCAGTCCGGTGCCCGCGGCCGTGAAGGCCGTCAGGAGGCCGCGCCGCCCTCGGCCGCCGGTCGTGAAGGAGGTGGGCCGGCCGCGTGACGCCGTCAAGCCGCCCGCCGTTCGCGGGCGCGCTCCCCCAGCGCGGCCAGCGCGGCGGCGTCGTAGTCCATCGGCTCGAACGGGACGACCTTCCGGATGCCGTCGTCGCGCACCACGACCTCGTTCGCCATCGAGTCGATCAGGGTGCGGCCGGTGGTGACGTCGACGTCGGTGACCAGCGCCAGCCAGTACGAAGACAGCCGCGGCGTCAGCAGCGGCACCGGCACGATCAGCGGGCTGCGGCCCTCCAGCTCGGCCAGGCGGCGCAGCATGTCCACGTAGGCGAGCCGCTCGGTGCCGCCGATGTCGAACGTGCGCCCCTCGGCCTCGGCGGGTTCGAGGACCCCGGCGAGGTAGCGGATGACGTCGGCGATCGCGATCGGCTGGGTGCGGGTCGCGGCCCAGCGCGGGGTGACCATGGCCGGCAGGTGCTCGACCAGCTGGCGGGTGATCTCCCAGGAGATGCCGCCGTGGCCGACGACGATGCCGGCCCGCAGCGCCGTGACGGGCACGCCGGTGGAGCCGAGCAGGTGCTCCACCAGGCGCCGGCTGCGCAGGTGGGCGGACAGGTCGTCGGTGTCGTCGCCGAGCCCGCCGAGGTAGACGATGCGGCCCACCTTCGCCTCCTTGGCGGCCAGGGCGAACGCGCGGGCGTGGGCGGCGTCGCGGCGTTCGAAGTCGGCGGCGTCGAGGGAATGGATGAGGTAGTACGCGGCGTCGGCGCCTTCCATCGC
The DNA here is from genome assembly GCF_900110575.1 of Amycolatopsis saalfeldensis. Classification (GTDB taxonomy): domain Bacteria; phylum Actinomycetota; class Actinomycetes; order Mycobacteriales; family Pseudonocardiaceae; genus Amycolatopsis; species Amycolatopsis saalfeldensis. The sequence continues at coordinate 343,417 of NZ_FOEF01000002.1, read as the reverse complement.
GGTGCGCAGTGAGCGCGGCTCGGCCACGTCGCCGCGGACGGCGGTGCCGGCCCCGGTGTACTCCGCGGGCCGCCGTGTCATCGCGCGGACCTCGTGCCCGGCCTCGGCGAGCACGGGCGCGAGCCGGCTCCCGACGAAGCCGGACGCCCCGGTCACCAAGACCTTCACGGCCGTCCCCCGCTCGTCGCCTGCCCTTGTTCGTCCGGTGTGGACATCGTGCTCCCCTCCTGGCTCGTCCCCGCCCGGTTACCCCGGCCGGGCCCGGGGCAACCGGCGCGGCACCGACGGTCCGGCGCCCGGCATGGCACGCTGTGCGGGTGACCGGACCACTCGCCCTGCTCGACTCGGCCAGCCTGTACTTCCGCTCGTTCTACGCGCTGCCCGATTCGATGACCGCGCCCGACGGGACCCCGGTGAACGCGGTGCGCGGCTTCACCGACACGATCGCACGCATCCTCACCGACCGCCGCCCGTCGCGGCTGGTGGCGTGCCTGGACGCGGACTGGCGGCCGAAGTTCCGCACCGACCTGCTGCCCAGTTACAAGGCCCACCGGGTCGCGGTGCCGGGCCACGGCGAGAGCGAAGCGGACGTCGAAGAGGTGCCGGACACGCTCACCCCGCAGGTGCCGGTGATCCTCGACGTGCTGGCCGCGTTCGGCTTCGCCACCGCCGAGGCCGCGGGCTACGAGGCCGACGACGTCATCGGCGCGCTCGCCACCCGCGAGCGGGACGCCGCGGTGGAGGTCATCACCGGCGACCGCGACCTGTTCCAGCTGGTGCGCGAGGAGCCGACGCCCACCGCGGTGGTGTACGTCGGCAAGGGCTGGGCGAAGGCGGAAGTGCTGGGCCGCAAGGAGATCGCCGAACGCTACGGCGTGCCGGTCGAGCACGCGGGCCCGGCGTACGCCGACATGTCCGCCCTGCGCGGTGACCCGTCCGACGGCCTGCCCGGGGTCGCCGGCATCGGCGAGAAGACGGCGGCGAAGCTGATCACGCAGTTCGGCTCGCTGGAGGAGCTGATCGCCGCGTCGTCCTCGGGCGACGCGCGGGTGCCGCTCAAGACGCGCCTGCGGCTTTCCGACGCCGCCGACTACCTCGCGGTCGCCCCCACCGTGGTGCGCGTCGCCGTGGACGCGCCGGTCGAGGTGTCCGGCCCGGACGCGGTGCCGACGACCCCGGCCGACCCCGAGCGGGTCGCGGAACTGGCCGAACGGTGGAACCTGGGCCGGTCGGTGGACCGGCTGCTCGCGGCGTTGCCGAAGGACTGATCCCCGGCGACGGCGAAGCGTGGATTGTCCAGAGTGGACAGACGCCGGTGGCTAGAAGTGCGTGCCGCACCATGGCCTGCGCTCGGTGGTGAACAGGGTGTCGGCGCGGGCGGCGGCGGATGGGTCGGTCGCGGTGAGGCGGCCGGCTTGCAGCAGGGTCGTCGCGCGCCACTCGCCGAGGTAGAGCATCGCGAGGGCTTCGGGGTCGAGCTGGAGGTCCGCCGGCGCGTCGGTGCGGTGGGCGCCGTCGGGGCCGACCGTGTAGTGGCCGGTGTTGGCGGGCAGCTGCGGGTCGGTGAGGCCGAGCACCACCGGGGCGGCGGCGCCGTAGGTGCGGGCGGTCAGTGCCGCGGGCACGTCGACCAGCCGCAGCCAGAGCTGGTCCCCCAGCTCGGTGGTGTGGGCGCGGCGCGGGTCGGTGAGCAGGACGCCGACGGGGTCGTCCACCGGACGGTCACGGGCGACGACCGTGCCCACCAGGTCGACCGACAGCAGGAAGCGCCACAGCCCGGCGATCGCCGCGGGGTCCGCGCCGTTGAGGTCGCGCACGTCCAGCAGCGCGCGGCGCCCCGGGTCGTCGGTGCTGGCCCGGTCCACGCTGCGGAAGACGGCGAACCCGTCGTCCTCGCCGTTCAGTCCGGTGTGGACGGCCACGCGGTACCCGCCGCCGTACCGGACCTGGCGGTTGTGCTCGCCCGGCCACCAGTAGGCGGGGCGAGCGAGCAGGCCAGGCCGGGGGGCGCGGGCGATGATCCGCTGGTACAGCGTGGGGATCTGCACCACCGCCTCGTTTTCGTCGAGCAGCCGGACGGTGCCGGTGCGCGGGGCGCTGTCCCGGATCCGGGCCGGGTGCTCGACCCGGATCGACCGGCTGAACGTGGCGGCGCCGTAGCCGAACCGGCCGTAGATCACCGCCTCGCTGGCGTAAAGCGCGGCGAGGGTGACGCCGCGGGCGGCGAAGTCCTCGAGCTGGGTGCGCATCAGCGCGCTGACGACACCGCGGCGGGTCCAGTCCGCGCGGACCCCGACGCCGTCGACCGCGCCGGTGCTCAGGCGCGCGCCGCCCGGCACGACCGCCTCGGTGTCGAACGAGCCGGTGATCCCGATCGGGCTGGTTCCGGCGAACGCGCCGAACTTCCGCTCCGCGGCCCAGGAGCCGGCGTACTCGCGCCAGGATTCGTCACTCGGCACGCGCGAGTGCAGGGCCTGCATCAGGAGCGTGAAGGTGGGCCGGCGCTCGTCCTCGGTGATAGGGCGTACCGCGAAGTCCGTCATGCCCTGATCAAACCAAGCCGGCCGGTCCGGGGCCACGCGATTTACCGGGGCGCGTCCACCCGGTACTGGCCGCCGGTGCCGGTCACGGTGATGGGCACGCCTTTCCGCTCCCCCGCGACGTCCACTGTGCACTGGAACCGGTTGCCGTCGGTCACGGCCTGCCGGTCGGGGCAGGTGACCTCGCCGAGGTCGTGCAGCCCGTAGTTTTCGGAGAGGACCTTCGTGACGCCGGCGCTCATGGCCTTGGCGTCGAACACCCGGACCGGCGGCGGGGACGAGGCGACGGCGGAAGAGCGGCCGAAAGTCGTCGTCCACTCGGGCTGCCCCGGCTGCGGGCCGGAAGCGCAGCCCGCGGCGGCCAGCAGCCCGATCACGCACAAACCCAGCACCCGCACCGCGCGCATGCCCACGATCCTCCGCCCCGAAGGCCCTTGGTCAAGGTCAGCAGAAAGTACCGCACCCCACCGCGCTCCGCGTCCCGGCCAAGCCGTCCGTTGCGTACTGTGCCGCGGTCACTGCGAGCTGGGCGGCGAGACCTCGTAGTTGCCGTCGGTGCCCTTGACCGTGATCGGGACCTGTTGCGGCTTGCCGCTGATGGTGGCGGTGCACTCGAACTTCGCGCCGTCGACCACCTTCTGCTCGGCCGGGCAGGTGACGCCGGTGACGCCGGTGATCTTGTACGTGTCGGTGAGCAGCTTCGCCACGTCGGTCTGCATCTGGGTGTTGTTGAAGACCTCGGTGCGGAAGAACCCGGGGGCGACGAAGCCGAGGATCGCGACCACCGCGACCACGACCACCAGCGCGCCGATGCCGATGAACAGGCCCTTCTTCGAGCCGCCCGGCTCCTTCTCCCCCGCACCGGGCGCGGGCTGGCCGTAGTCGTACTGGCCCTGCTGCTGCGGTTGCTGCCCGTACTGCTGCTGGCTCGGCGGCTGGCCGTACAGGGGCTGCTCCTGCGGCCCGCTCTGCGGATACGCGCCGCCGGGCTGCTGCTGCCCGTACTGCGGCTGGTTCGGGTCGTAGGGCTGGCCGTACTGCTGCGGCGGCGGCTGCTGGCCCCACTGGGTCTGCTGCGGCGGGGTGTAGCCGCCGGGCTGCTGGCCGTACTGCGGCTGCTGCGGTGACGGGGGCTGGACCCACTGGGTGGGCTGCGACGGATCGTAGGGCTGCTGGGGTGGCTGCTGCCCGTACTGCTGCGGGTTGTAGGGCTGCTCCTGCGGCCCGCTCGGCGGGTACGCGCCGCCCGGCTGCTGCCCGTAAGGGGGCTGCTGCTGCGGGTCGTTGCCGCCATACGGCGTGCTCATCGTTCGCCTCCGCCTCGCTTCGCCTGGTCTCGAGCGCGATCCAACCACAGGTCGGGGCCGAGCACACGCGCCCACGCACACCCTGTCCGCCAGGTGCGCCACAGCTGCCCCCGAACGCTCCCGGGTAACGGGGAATTCACGCTCGCCTGGTCACCCTGCCCACGCTCACGCCGCCCCGGCCGCGACGACTCCCCGGCGCAGCGCGCGGACGGCCTCGGCCGCGGTCGCGCCGACCGGGTCGGCCTTGCCCAGCACGTCACGGATCTGGTCGAGCAGGTCGATCACCTGGCGGCACCAGCGGACGAAGTCGCCCGCGGACAGCTCCTGGCCGTTGGTCTCCGCGGCGGTGAGCACCTTCTCCAGCGACTCGCCGCGGGCCCACCGGTAGACCGGCCAGGCGAACCCGGCGTCGGGCTCACGGGTGCGGTCGAGGCGGTGGCGGCGCTCGTCCTCGGTCAGCTCGACCCACAGCCGGGTGGTCTCCTGCCAGGCGGCGGGCACACCGCCGCTGGGCAGGCGCGGCTCACCCGCGGTGTCGCGGCGGGCTTCGAACACCAGCGTGGAGACGACGGCGGCCAACTCGGCCGCGCCGAGGCCGGCCCACACGTCGTGGCGGATGCACTCGGCGGCCAGCAGGTCGGACTCGCTGTAGAGCCGGGTGAGCCGCTGGCCGTGCTCGGTGACGCGGTCCTCGCCGTCGCCCGCCGTCGCCGGCCCGAGGTAGCCGCGCTCGCCGAGCAGCGCGAGGATCCGGTCGAACGCCCTGGCGAGCGAGTGGGTGGTCGCGGCGACCTTGCGCTCCAGCTGGGTGGTCTCTTCGGTGAGCCGCTGGTAGCGCTCGGCCCAGCGCAGGTTCGCCTCGCGCTCGGCCAGTCCGTGGCAGGGGTGCGAGCGCAGGGCGCGGCGCAGGCTGGCCAGCTCGGCGTCGTCGTCCGCGCCACCGCGGCGGCGCTGGCGGCCGGGCAGCGCGATCCCGGCGTTGCGCAGCGACGAAGCGATGTCGCGGCGGGTCCGCGGTGAGCGCAGCTCGATGTGCTTGGGCAGCCGGATGTGCCCGAGCGGCTCGACCGGCGCCGGGAAGTCGGCCACCGACAATGGTCCGGACCAGCGGTCTTCGGTGACGACCACGGGGCGCGGCTCGCGAATCGGGTCGAGCCCGGGGTCGACGACCACGGCGAGCCCGGCGCGGCGGCCGGCCGGGACCGCGATCACGTCGCCCTTGCGCAGCTTCTCCAGCGATTCCGCCGTGCCCGCGCGCCGGGACGCGGTGTTCTGCCGGGCCAGCACCTTCTCGCGGTCGGAGATCTTCGCGCGCAGCTCGACGTACTCCAGCGTCTGCGCGAAGTCGCCGGTGACGGCCTTCGCGTAGCCCTTGAGGGCTTCCTTGTTGCGCTCGATGCGCCGCGCGGTGCCGACCACCGAGCGGTCGGCCTGGAACTGGGCGAACGACTGTTCCAGCAGGTCGCGGGCGGCGTCGGCGCCGACCTGGGCGACGAGGTTCACGGCCATGTTGTAGCCGGGCCGGAACGAGGACCGCAGCGGGTACGTGCGGGTGGAGGCGAGGCCGGCGACCTGCTTGGGGTCGACGCCGGGCTGCCAGGACACGACGGCGTGGCCCTCGATGTCGATGCCGCGGCGCCCGGCGCGGCCGGTGAGCTGGGTGTACTCGCCGGGCGTGAGGTCGACGTGCGCCTCGCCGTTGTACTTGACCAGCCGCTCCAGCACGACGGTGCGGGCGGGCATGTTGATGCCGAGCGCGAGGGTTTCGGTGGCGAACACGACCTTCACCAGGCCGCGGACGAACAGGTCTTCCACGGTCTCCTTGAACGCCGGCAGCAGCCCGGCGTGGTGCCCGGCGATGCCGCGCTCCAGCGCGTCGCGCCATTCCCAGTAGCCGAGCACGCCGAGGTCGCCCTCGGGCAGGTCCTTGGTGCGCTCCTCGACGATGCGGCGGACCTCGTCGACCTGCTCGGGGCCGTTGAGCCGCAGGCCGGAGCGGACGCACTGGGTGACGGCGGCGTCGCAGCCGGCGCGGGAGAAGATGAACACGATCGCGGGCAGCAGGCCGGCGTGGTCGAGCCGTTCGACGACGTCCACGCGGGAGGGCGGGCGGAACCGGGGCCCGCGCTGGGGCGCGCCGCGCCGCCCGCCGCCGCGAGGGCCGCGGAAGCCGCTGGGGCCGGCGAACCGGCCCATTTCCTCGGTGCGGCGCAGGAGGCTGGGGTTGATCCGCAGCTCGCCGCCGGGGTCGGCCTCGTCCTGGCCGGCGAACAGGTCGAGCAGCTGGTTGCCGACCTGCATGTGCTGCCACAGCGGCACGGGCCGGTGCTCGTCGACGACGACGGTGGTGTCGCCGCGGACCTCGACCAGCCATTCGCCGAACTCCTCGGCGTTGCTGACCGTGGCGGACAGGCCGACCACGCGCACGTGCTCGGGCAGGTGCAGGATCACCTCTTCCCAGACCGCGCCGCGGAACCGGTCGGCGAGGTAGTGCACCTCGTCCATCACGACGTAGCCGAGTTCGGGGATGGCCGAGCTGCCGGCGTAGAGCATGTTGCGCAGCACCTCGGTGGTCATGACGACCACCTGGGCGTTGCCGTTGATGGAGGTGTCGCCGGTGAGCAGGCCGACCGCGTCGGCGCCGTACCGGGCGACGAGGTCGGCGTACTTCTGGTTCGACAGCGCCTTGATGGGCGTGGTGTAGAAGCATTTGCGGCCCTCGGCCAGCGCCAGGTGCACGGCGAACTCGCCGACCACGGTCTTGCCGGCGCCGGTGGGCGCGCAGACCAGCACGCCGTGGCCGTTCTCCAGCGCCTCGCACCCGCGGACCTGGAAATCGTCGAACTCGAAGGACACCTCGCCGGCGAACTGGGTCAGCCGGGGGTACTTCCCGCGGCGCCGCGAGACCGCATAGGCCTCGGCCGGGGACTGAGAAGGGCTACTGGCCACTCCGCCAGGGTTCCACACGGCACCGACAGTCCGCACGCCGCGTGACGATCAGCGCCGCTTTTCAGTGCTGTGGTCAGGCGACGACGGTCAGCGCGTCCGGCACGCAGGTGACGGTGAACGGCGCGGTGCCCTGGGATTCGCCGTCGGCGTAGGCGGGCCAGCCGGGGCCGGTGAGCGTCAGCTCGCGGGCGCGCAGGGTGCGGACGGCGGGGTGCGTGACGTGGCCGCCGGAGCGCAGGCCGGGCAGCAGGCGCAGCAGCTGGAGGCGGGTGGCGGCGCCGATGACGGTGACGTCGAAGAGGCCGTCGTCGGGGGTGGCGGCCGGGCAGATGGGGACGCCGCCGCCGTAGAACGGGGTGTTGCCGATCGCGACGAGGGTGGCGTCGAGGTCGAGGGTGGTGCCGTCGGCGGTCAGGGTGAGCGGGCTGGGTCGGAACGCGGCCAGCTCGGCGAGGATCGCGACGTCGTAGCGGTGGGGGCCGGACGGCCAGCGGAGCCGGTTGGCGCGGGCGTTGACGCTGGCGTCGAAGCCGGAGCAGAGCACGGTGGCGAACCAGGTGTCGCCGGTGCGGCCGAGGTCGATGCGGCGGCGGGCGCCGTTCTCCAGCGCGGTGACGAGGGCGGTGACGGCGGACGGCGCGTCCGGCGGGCTGCCGAGCGCGCGGGCGAAGTCGTTGCCGGTGCCGGAGGGGACGAGGCCGAGGGCGACGTCGTGGTCGGCGCAGAACTGCACGCCCTGGTGGGCCGCGCCGTCGCCGCCGAGGACGATCAGCACGTCGAGGCCCGCGTCGTGGGAGGTGCGCATCAGGGCGCGGGACTCCTCGACGGTGTTGGCCACCAGCACGTCGAGGCGGTCCACGCAGGGGCGCAGCCGGGCGGCGACGGTGTCCGCGATGCGGGCGGCGGCGCCGTGTCCGGAAGCGGGGTGCACGGCCAGTGCCGCGTGCAGGCCCATGCGAGCGTTACGTGATGTCGTCGGTGCGGTTGCCGCCACCGCGGGCGACGGGTTCGTCGTCGGCGGTGCTCGGGGTGTAGTCGAACGGCGCGGCCTCGTCGTCGGCCAGCTGGTCCCAGCCCTCGTCCTTGCGGACCTTGTCGCGCTTGCGGTCGTGGAACCGCGCGATCTGGATGGAGATCTCGAACAGGACGGTCAGCGCGGCGGCGAGGCCGAGCATCGAGAACGGGTCCGAGCCGGGGGTGGCGAAGGCGGCGAAGACGAACAGCGCGAACACCAGACCGCGGCGCCACTTCTTCAGCTGCTGGTACTTCACCACGCCGACGCGGTTGAGCATCACCACGAGCAGTGGCAGTTCGAAGCTGACGCCGAAGATCACCAGCAGCGACAGGATGAACGAGATGTACTTGTCCGCGGTGAGCGCGGTGACGAACTGCTCCTGGCCGAAGCCGGCGAGCAGGGCCAGCGCGTGCGGCACGAGGTAGTAGGCGAGCACGGCGCCGGCGGCGAACAGGACCGAGGCGAACCCGACGAAGGTCAGCGCGTACTTGCGCTCCTTGGAGTACAGGCCCGGGGCGATGAACGCCCAGAACTGGTACAGCCAGAACGGCGAGAGCAGCACGGTGCCCGCGGCGATGCCGACCTTCAGGCGGACCATGAAGATCTCGAACGGGACCGTCTGGAGCAGCTTGCAGCCGCCCTGGTCACTGCCGAAGCGCTGCGAAGCCGGGATGGCGCAGTACGGCTGGGTCATGATGTTGCCCAGCGACGGGATCGGGCCGAGGTGCTGCTCGAACCAGATCCAGCCGAAGATGCCGCCGATGACGATGAACAGCAGGGCGAACCCGAGCCGGCGGCGGAACTCGTAGATGTGCTCGATGAGCGTCATCGTGCCGTCGGGGTTGACCCGTCGGCTGCGGCGCCGACGGTTGCTCCGGCTGCCGTTGCCGTTGACGGCTTCCGCCACTGGTCGTTCCGTTCTCATCGTCGGCCGCGCGAGCGCGCCGGGTGGTCAGCGCGCTGCGCGGCAGGGGGGACCGGGTGGGGCCGGCTGGGTCAGCTGGCGTTCTTCTGCGGCTGGTCGGCGGCCTGCTGCTTCTTCAGCTCTTCGAGCTGGCGCTGCAGGTCGGCGACCTTGTCGTCCTGGCTGGTGACGCCGCTGGTGGTGCTGGTGGCGGCGACCGGCGGGATCTGCCTGGTCTCGGCCGGCTCGGCGTCTTCGGCGCTCTTCTCGCCCGAGAAGTCCTTGGTCTCGGCCTTGAAGATCTTCATGGACTTGCCGATGGCGCGGGCCGTGTCCGGAAGCCTCTTGGCACCGAACAGCAGAACCACGAGAAGCACCAGGATGATGATGTGCCACGGCTGCAGCGCGTTCATGGTCGGTGGCCTCCTTCTTTCCGTCTCAGGGAGATGTTACTGGTTTTCCGGTGCCTCGCGGCGCTGCACCACAGCCACGCGAAGTGCGGCGGAGCGGGCACGGAGCAGTCCGGTCCGGTCCTGGGTATTCGTAGCCACCATGCTCATGGTGCGGCGGAAACCGCGCAAGACCCTGAGCGTCCGCACGAGCAGGACAATCAGGACAAGAAGACCCGCCGCGAGGAGCACGACGGTCGGCAGGTAAGGCACGGCGTTACCTTAACGGTCGTAGGTTGACGGTAGGTGACGGGCACGGGCCACGGCGTCAGCTGCGCGCCGGCGGACCGCTTCGCCGAGTGCGGCGGGGCTCTCCACCAGCGCGTCCCCGGCGAGGCTGAGCACCAGGCGGACCATCCAGGACTCGTCGGCGTAGCGCATCCGGATCCGCAGCCGGCCGCCGGCCAGCTCGGCCAGCTCCTCGCACGGGTAGTACTCGGCGACCCAGCGCGCGTCCGGGCCGAGGACGAGCTCAGCCTCCTGCTGGTCCGGGCGCGGGGCGAAGAGGCCGTCGGACAGGTCGGTGGGCCGGGCGTGCGCGGGCGGCGCGGCGGGCTCGTCGAGCACGGTCAGCTCGTCGATGCGGTCGAGGCGGAAGAGCCGGACGCCTTCGACGCGGCGGCACCAGGCTTCGAGGTAGCCGACGGCCTGCACGATGAGCAGCCGCATCGGGTCCACGGTGCGCTCGGTGACCTGGTCCTTGGACGCGGTGTAGTAGCGGATCCGCAGCGCGCGCCCGGCCTGCAGGGCGGCGGCCACGGCCTCGCGGGTCTCGGCGGTGCGCTTGCCCTCGCGGACCCCGCCGGCGACGACCACGCCGGCGGGCTGGGCCTGGCCGGCGGCGACCTCGATCTTGGCGATGGAGCGGCGCACGGCGTCGGCGTCGACCACTCCCGGGGTCTCCGCCAGCGCGCGGAGGGCGACGAGCAGGGCGGTGGCCTCGCTGCCGGTGAGCCGCAGCGGCCGGTTCATGCCGGCGTCGTGGGTGACGACGATGGTGTCGCCTTCGAAGGACAGGTCGATCAGGTCGCCGGGGCCGTAGCCGGGCAGCCCGCACATCCACAGCAGCTCAAGGTCCTTGCGCAGCTGCTTGGGCGTGACGTCGAAGTCCTGCGCGGCGTCGTCGACCCGGATCCCGGGCCGGGCCAGCAGGTAGGGCACGAGCGCGAGCAGCCGGGGCATGCGCTCGGTGGAGCTGCTCATCGGCCGCTCCCCGCGGCGGTGCGGGCGAGGACGTCCTCGAGCCGGTGCTGCACGGCCTTGGCGAGCACGTCGGGCTCCAGCACCAGCACGTCGGGGCCCTGGGAGGCGATCCAGTCGGCGGCGGACTCGGGGAAGTTGAGCCCGATCTCGACCAGGTCGCCGGTTTCCCCGCCGACGGTCTCCCGGCCGACGACCTGGCCGCGGCGGCGGACCCCGGCCGCGCGGCCGTCGGCGATCCAGAGGCGGGCGGTGGTCACGGGCGCGGGCTCTTCGCCGCCGCTCGTGACCGAGACCAGCTGCAGCAGGTTGACGCCCTCGGGCCGGGTGACCGCGCCGGCCGGGCCGACGGCGGTGACCTGCCCGGTGACGCGGGAGAGCCGGAAGCAGCGGGTGGCGCCGCGGTCGCGGTCGTGCCCGACGACGTACCAGCGGGCGCGCCAGGACACCACGCCCCACGGTTCGAGGGTGCGCATCATCCGCTCCGGCGAGCCGACGCGCCGGTACTCGAAGCGGACGGCGCGGCCGTTCTGGACGGCGGCGAGCAGCGGCCCGAAAGCCGGCTCCGCGCGGACCCGCGGCTCGATCACGGTGGGGGCCTGGTCGTCCACCTCGACGCCGGCCGCGCGCAGCTTGACCAGCGCGCCCAGTGCCTGCCCGGTCAGCTCGGGCGAGTCCCAGAGCCGCACCGCCAGGCCGACGGCCGCGGCCTCGTCGGGGGCCAGGTCGATCTCGCCGAGCTCGTAGTCGCGGCGGGCGATGCGGTAGCCCTCGACGGCGTCGAAGGCGGAGTTGCGGCCGGTCTCCAGCGGGATGCCGAGCTCGCGCAGCTCGGTCTTGTCCCGCTCGAAGGTGCGGAAGAACGCCTCGTCGCTGGCCGCGTCGGTGTACCCCGGCACGATCCCGCGGATCCGCTCGGCGGTGAGGTACTGCCGGGTGGAGAGCAGGGCGAGCACGAGGTTGACCAGGCGTTCGGCGCGTGCGGTGGACACCTGACAACCCTAGCCCGCGCCGTGGTTCCCGATCGTGAGGTCCGGCGTGCGCGCGTCGTAACCGGCGCGCGCGGCGTCGACCTCGTCGAAGTGGGTCTCCGCCCAGTCCTTGAAGCCGGTCATCAGTGCCTGGAGGCCGGCGCCGAGGCCGGTCAGGGCGTAGTAGTCGACGCGCACCGGCACACCCGCGGTGACGGTGCGGGTGACCAGGCCGTCGCGTTCGAGGACGCGCAGGGTCTGGGTGAGCATCTTCTGGCTGACGCCGGCGATGCGGCGCGAGAGGTCGCTGTAGCGCTGCGGGCCGTCACCGAGCGCGACGAGGATCAGGCTGACCCATTTGCCGGCGATCTCGTCGAGCAGCTTCCGGGTCGGGCAGGCGGCCAGATAGGCGTTGTACGCGGCTTCTTCGGCTTGGCCGTCCTGCTCGGCGGTGCTGGTCGCCACGACGGACCTCCTGGTGCTGCCGACCCTGCTTCCCGTCGGAGAGTAGCTCCCCGCGGGTTCTGCGGGTAGGCGGCGTCAGCGGCCGAGCCGGGCGACGCGGCCCTGGACGCCGCTGGCCCAGCAGCTGCCGGACGCGGTGCAGTCGACCGTGTCGAAGCTGCCGGTGTCGAACGACGTCCAGTGCCGTCCGCCGTCGGGGCTGAGGTCGCTGCCGCCCGGGCCGACGGCGAGCACGGTGCCGCCGAGCCAGGCCAGCCCGGAGCGGTAGCCGTCCGGGTGCTGCGGCGGGGTGTGCCAGGTGCGGCCGCGGTCGCCGCTCAGCGCGACAGCGGGGCCGGGCGCGGTGGGGTTGGCGAAGTCGCCGCCGATGGCGACGCCTTGCCACGGCGTGCGGAACGCGAGCGCGAACACCCCGGCCGACGCGCTGCTGGGCAATGGGGTGACGGCGGCGCTCCAGTGCCGTCCGCCGTCGCCGGAGTGCAGGACCCGGGCCTGCGCGCCGCCGCCGGTGGCGAGCCAGGCGTCGGCCGGGCCGGAGGTGGTGACGCACTGGCCGCTGGCGGCGAAGCCGGCCTCGCCGGGCAGCGCGGGAGGGAACGCGGCGTCGGGGATCCGGTGCCAGCTGCGGCCGCCGTCGGAGGTGGCCTGCATCCGGAACTTCCCGTCGACGGGGTCGCTCATCGCCAGGCCGCGCCACGGGTCGAAAAAGGCCAGGCAGTCGTAGAAGGCCTTCGCGTCGGGGTTCTGGAACGTCTGGCGCCAGTGCCGCCCGCCGTCGTCGGTGCGGTAGACGCGGGAATCCTGGCCGGGCCCGATCGACAGGGTCACGGCGTGCTCGGCGTCGAACGCCTCGATGTCGCGGAACTCCAGCGTGCCGGTCCCGGGCGGGCCGACCGACGACCAGCTGCGCCCGCCGTCGACGGTCCGCAGCACGGTCCCCTGTGTCCCGCTGACCCAGGCGACGCGGCCGCTCACCGCCGAAAGGCCGCGGAACTGCGCGGTCACCCCGGTGGGTTCCAGCTGCCACGACGGCAGCCGTTCCGCGGCCGAGGCCGCCATCGGGGCCAGCAGGGGCAGGACCGCACCGATCAGGACGAGCACCGCACGCAGCAGACGCATGCGCCAGATCCTGCCGCACCGGGCCGGCGACTTTCGTAGGAAACGCGGATGGGGCCGCCCCAGCGGGACGGCCCCATCCGGTACCGGCTACAGAGAGCTGATCAGCCGTTCCACGCGCTCGTCGACCGAGCGGAACGGGTCCTTGCACAGCACGGTCCGCTGCGCCTGGTCGTTGAGCTTCAGGTGCACCCAGTCCACGGTGAAGTCGCGGCCGGCGGCCTGCGCGGCGGCGATGAAGTCGCCGCGCAGCTTCGCGCGGGTCGTCTGCGGCGGGGTGTCCTTGGCGACCTCGATCTCGCCGTCTTCGGTGACCCGGCGGACCAGGGCCTTGCGCTGCAGCAGGTCGAAGATGCCCCGGCCGCGGCGGATGTCGTGGTAGGCCAGGTCGATCTGCGCCACCCGCGGGCTGGACAGGTCCAGGTCGTGCTTGGCACGGTAGCGCTCGACCAGGCGGTGCTTGATGGCCCAGTCGATCTCGGTGTCGATCTTGCTGAAGTCCTGCTGCTCGACCGCTTCCAGCGCGCGGCCCCACAGCTCGATCACGCGGTCGTTCGCCGGGGTGGAGCCGTTCTCCTTCAGGTGCTGCACGGCGCGGGCGTGGTACTCGCGCTGGATGTCCAGCGCGGAGGCCTCGCGCCCGCCCGCGAGCCGGACCTGCCGCCGCCCGGTCAGGTCGTGGCTGATCTCGCGGATCGCGCGGATCGGGTTGTCCAGGGTGAAGTCCCGGAACTGGACGCCGGCCTCGATCATCTCGAGCACCAGGTTCGCCGACCCGATCTTGAGCATCGTGGTGGGCTCGGCCATGTTCGAGTCGCCGACGATGACGTGCAGGCGCCGGTAGCGCTCGGCGTCGGCGTGCGGCTCGTCGCGGGTGTTGATGATGGGCCGCGAGCGCGTGGTCGCGCTCGACACGCCTTCCCAGATGTGCTCGGCCCGCTGGGACAGGCAGTACACCGCGCCGCGCGGGGTCTGCAGGACCTTGCCCGCGCCGCAGATGAGCTGCCGGGTGACCAGGAACGGCAGCAGCACGTCGGCGATCCGGGAGAACTCCCCGGCCCGGGTCACCAGGTAGTTCTCGTGGCAGCCGTAGGAGTTGCCCGCCGAGTCGGTGTTGTTCTTGAACAGGAAGATGTCGCCGCCGATGCCCTCGTCCGCCAGCCGCCGCTCGGCGTCGACGAGCAGGTCCTCCAGGATCCGCTCCCCCGCCTTGTCGTGGGTGACCAGCTGGACCAGGTCGTCGCACTCCGCCGTCGCGTATTCCGGGTGCGAGCCCACGTCGAGGTAGAGCCGGGAGCCGTTGGACAGGAACACGTTCGACGAGCGCCCCCAGGACACGACCCGCCGGAAGAGATAGCGCGCCACCTCGTCGGGCGAGAGCCTGCGCTGGCCGTGGAAGGTGCACGTGACCCCGAACTCGGTCTCGATGCCAAAGATCCGCCGCTGCATCCCACCAGAGTAGGCGCTGGACCCCCTCCGACGGTGCGCCGTTCGGGCGGCGACACGCGGTCGGTACGTTGCGTTCGGTGAAAAAGCGCGCGAATCAGGCGCCCGCCGATCGCGCGCCCGGCTCGACGGACCGGAGGTCCCCCAGCGTGTTCTCGCAGCTCAGCCGGACGTTCCGGCGGGTCGGCCGGACCGATCGCGCCCTGATGCGGCGCAGTGCGGCGCTGCCGGAGACGCCCGCCGACCACGTGCTGGGATCGCTGTCGAAAGCGGCGAACCAGTCCCGGCTGTGGTGGGCCGCCGCCGCGGTGCTGGCGGCGCGCAAGGGCCCGGCGCGCCGGGGCGCGCTGCGCGGGGTGGCCGCGATCGCCGGGGCGAGCGCGGCGGCGAACCTGATCGGCAAGCCGCTGTTCCCGCGCCGCCGCCCGGCCGAGGACGAGGTGCCCGAGCACCGCCGGCTGCGGCAGCGCCCGTCCTCTTCGTCGTTCCCTTCCGGCCACGCCGCCTCGGCCGCCGCGTTCGTCACGGCGGTGGCGATGGAGTCGCCGCGCGCCGGCCTCGCCCTCGTCCCGCTCGCCGGCGCGGTCGCGTACTCCCGCGTGCACACCGGTGTCCACTGGCCCAGCGACGTCGGCGCGGGCATCGCGATCGGCGTCGGCGTCGCCGCGCTGACCCGGCACTGGTGGCCGCTGGGGCCCGACCGGCCCGCCCGCACCGCGCACCCCGCCGAAGCGCCCGAGATGCGCGACGGCGAGGACATGCTGGCACTGGTCAATCCGCACTCCGGCGTCGACGGGCACGACCCCACCGAGGACGTCCGCTACGCCTGGCCGAAGGCGACGATCCTCTACCCGGACCCGTCGCAGGATCTGCGCGACCAGCTCAACGCCGAGATCGACGCCCGGATCGGCGGCGTCCGCGCGCTGGGCGTGGCCGGTGGTGACGGGACGGTGGCCGCGGTCGCCTCGATCGCCGCCGAGCGGAACCTGCCGCTGGCCCTGATCCCCGCGGGCACCCTCAACCACTTCGCCCGTGACGTCGGGGTCCGCTCGATGCCGGACGCCGACGCCGCGACCGAGGCCGGCCACGCCGTCGGCATCGACCTCGGCGAGGTCGAGGTGACCGGAGCCGGGGAGCCGGGGCACCGCTGGTTCGTCAACACCGCGAGCCTCGGCGGTTACCCGGAAATGGTGCGGTTGCGTGAAAAACTCCAGGAGAAGCACCCGAAATGGCCGGCCGCGGCGATCGCGCTCGCCCGGGTCCTGCGCCGCGCCAAGCCGTTGCGGATCCTGCTCGACGGCCGGCCCGCCGAGGTCTGGCTGATCTTCGTCGGCAACGGCACCTACTCGCCGAAGGGCTTCGCCCCGTCCCGCCGCCCGGCACTCGACACGGGCCTGCTCGACGTCCGCTACCTGCGCGCCGACCTGCCGTACTCGCGGGCCCGCTTCCTGCTCGCGATGGTCACCAACAGCCTCAACGCCAGCCACGTCTACCAGCAGCTCGACCGGCCCGAACTGCACGTGCGGCTGCTCGACGGCAACCGCCGCGTGGCCACCGACGGCGAGGTCGGCCCGCTCGGCCAGGAGTTCCGCTTCCGCGCCAGGCCCAGCGCCCTCACCATCTATCGCAGCCGTGAACAGGGTATTTGAGGCACTCTTTACCTTTTCTCAACAAATCCACAGCAACCGGTTCCTAAGATGAGCTTTCGAAGTGCGGGCGACCCTTGCCCGCACCGGCTCATGGCAGGGATTCCCAGTTGCGTTTGCTTTCCCGCGGCGGCTCGTGCTGCACCCGACCGGCGGTGCGCCGGTGATCCCCCAGGCCGCCGTCGACCCGGTCCTGCCGCCCGAGGTCACCGCGCAGGCCCGTGACCTGGGACCGCTGGAATCCCCGCTGATCTGGCTCACCGCCGCCGGCGCCGCGGTCGCCATCCTCGCCGTCACCATCGCGCTGTCGCGCAACCGGCGCGCCCGGCGCTGGGGAATCTCGGGCGCGGTGGCGCTTTTCCTCGTCGCGGCCGTCACCGCGGTCAACAGCTACGTCGGCTACGTCCGCACGCCCGAGGACCTCGGCCGCCTCTTCGCCCGCGGCTCCGGTGCCGCCAGCGCGGTGGGCCAGCTCCTCACCGACGGCGGCGGCGAGTCGGACGCCATCACCCCTGCCAGCCAGGCCACCGCCGCGCACCAGCAGCCGAGCAGCGGCCAGGCGATCCAGGTGTTCAGCGTCGCCGACCCCGCCCGCAACGTGCCGTCGGGCGACAATTACGTGATCCTCCCGCCCGGCTACTCCGACCCGGCCAACGCGCACCACCGTTACCCCGTCGTCTACCTCATCCACGGCTACCCGTACGGCGGCCCGCGAGACTGGCTGACCTCGGGCTCGGCCCCGGACACCCTCCGCAGCCTGGAGGCGGCGAAGGTGATCGAGCCGATGATCGTGGTCAGCGTGGACATGACCGCCGGCCAGCCCAGCAAGGACTGGGAGTGCCTCGACGTGCCCGGCGGCCCCCAGCTCGAGACCTACCTGGCGAAGACCGTCGTCCCCGCCGTCGACCACCGCTACCGCACCGTCGCCGACCGGCGGCACCGCGCGCTCGGCGGCATGTCCGGCGGCGGCTTCGGCGCGCTCAACATCGGCCTGCACCACGTGGACGAGTTCTCGAACCTGGTCATCGCCCTGCCCTACGACGACCTCAACGACTCCATCGGGGTGCTCAACGGCAACCAGGCCGCGATCGCCGCCAACACCCCGCGCCGCTACCTGCCCACCATGGCCTTCAGTGCGCCGGTCTCGGTGATGCTCGCGGTCGGCACCGGCGCCCCCACGGACGTCGCCACCGCCCGCCGCATCGCCGCCGCCTTCCACGAACGCGGCCAGGAAGCCGTCGTCCACTCCGAACACGGCTTCAACCACACCTGGCACACGGCGCGGGCGACCCTGCCGTACCTGCTCGCCTTCGCCGACCAGAACTTCCGGGGTGCTGGGCCGGCGTCCTGAGCCGGGGCTTCTTGTCCATCGCGGAGGAGATGGCCAGGCGACGGTCGTCCAGGCACCCGGCTCCCGCTCCGGAGTCCGAGATTTCGTTGCAGCGCACCGTGAACAGCCTCGAAGCGCGGACGTGCCGTGCGGCTCAGCCATGATCGGTGGTTTCCTCAGGCGGTCTGCTCGTCCCGGCCGAAGAAGTTCTTCGCGTCCTCCAGCGTGGGAGTGTTGGCGGCTTCGGCGGCGGCCGCTGCCGAAGCCGCGGCGCTGCGGGGGAACAGGGCTTGCTCGTATGCGGTGAGCGCGGCCTCGACGTCGCCGGGGTGGGCGGCGAGGGCCTGGCCGAGTTCGGCACCGTCCTGCATGGCCAGGTTGGCGCCTTCGCCGTTGGGGACCGAAAGGTGGGCAGCGTCGCCGAGCACGGTGACGCCCGGCAGGCGGTTCCACCGGTGCCCGATCGGCAGGGTGTAGTGCGGGCGCAGGACCGGCGGGGTGTCGCTTTCGGTGATCAGTGCGGTGAGTTCCGGGGCCCAGCCGTCGAATTCCCGCGCGATCCGGGCGGTCGCCGCGGCGGCGTCGGCGAAATCGATCGCGGCGAACCAGTCCTGGGGCTCAGTGAGCGCCACGTAGGCGTGCAAGGTGTCGCCGCTTTCCCGGTGAGCGTGGATTTCCCGGCCCGGCGCGGGCGCCATCAGCGCTCCCCCGCCGACGGCTTTGGCGGCGGCGGGGTGGCGGGTGTCGGCGTTGTACAGATAGGTCTCGACGAACGTCGTGCCGGCGTACTCGGGCGTGGCGCCGGAAAGCAGTGGCCGGACGCGTGACCACGCGCCGTCCGCGCCGACCAGCAGGCTCGCGGCAATGGTTGTGCCGTCGGCGAAAGTCACCTCGTGACCGCCGCCGTCCAGGGTCTGGACGCTGCCGACTTTGTGTCCCCAGTGGACGGTGCCGGCCGGGAGCGAGTCGAGCAGCAGCTGCCGCAGATCGGCGCGCTGCACTTCGGGGCGTCCGCCCGTGCCGTCGTCGTCCTGTTCGAAGAGGACAGTGCCGTCCGTGTTGAGGATCCGGATCGCTTGGCGGCCCTCGAGAACGAGTCCGCGGAGCTCGTCCGTCAGGCCGGCGGCCTCGAGGGCGCGCTGTCCGTTGTAGTCGTGGATGTCGAGCATCCCGCCCTGCGAACGCGCCGACGGGGAGGGCTCCGCCTCGTGGACCGTCGCCGGGATTCCGTGGACGTGCAGGACGCGGGCCAGGGTGAGGCCGCCGAGTCCGGCACCGATGATCGTGACGGGAGTGGGCATGGTGAAACTCCTTGGCTAGGTGGCTTCCGCCGCCGGGGCGTGGAAGCTCCGGAAATGCCGGTCGAGGTCGTCGAACACGGCCTCGACCGCGGGCGTGAGTTCGTCGGCCACCGCCGCCGGGGACGTTCCGTCCACGACGCTGTGGCCGATGCGCTCGAACAGCAGCTGGAACACCGAGACGAGTGCGGCCGCGTGCGCGCGGGCGATCGCGGGATGGACGTCGGGGCAGGTCTCGGTGATCGCGGCGGCGATCACCTCGGCGTGCTGGTCGTAGGCCTCGAGGGTCAGCCGGCGGATGGTGGGGCTGCTGACGCAGAGCGCGGGGAGCGCACCACGCGCCAGCCCGAGGTCGGCGCCGCGATGCCGCTCGATGTGCTCGAGGGCCAAGGGGCGCAACGCCACGGCCGGGCTCGTCCCGTCCGGCCGTTCGAGGACCGTTTTCGCATACAGGTCACGGATTTCCTCGGCCAGGTCGAACGCGAGGTCCTGCTTGGCCGGGAAGTAGTTGTAGACGGTCTGGTCCGACACCTCCGCCGCCCGCGCGACGTCGACGATCGAAACCTGGTCATAACCGTGCTCGGCGAACAACCGCGCGGCGGTGTCGGCGATGTGCCGGCGCGTCTGCGCCTTCTTGCGCTCCCGGAGCCCTGTCTCCTTGACCATGAACCCAGGTTAGCACGAAACTTTGGTTTCGCCAAAGTTTCGTGCTAGCCAAAAAACGTCAAGGTCGGCGGCCGTGGAAGGTGCGGCGCAGGTCGCCCACCCAGACGTCGGGGTTCTGAAGTGGCCGCCGTGCTCGTGCGCGGTGACGTTGACGTGGTTGAACCACCCGGCCTGCGGACCGGCTTTGAACGCCCGGACCCGCTCTTCGGCGGAGTGGATGCCGGGCGGGTTCTCGTAGGTGACCAGGGTGAGGCCGACCGGGGCCGCCACGACCGGGGTGCGGTCGTGCGCGCGGGTCCAGGGGTGGCGGTTGGCATTGGCGTAGTACCGCATCGAAGTGGCGATGGAGTTGTTCACCCAGTAGATCGTGGCGTGGGTGAGCAGGTCGTCCTTGGTGAAGACGGACTCGACGTCGCCACCGTTGTCGCTCCAGGCGTTCCAGCGCTCCAGGATCCGGGCGCGGACGTCGTCGGGCTGGTCCTCGCTCAGCGGCCGGTTGCGTACTTGCGCCAGTCGTAGCTGCCGCGCCAGTAGGCGACCAGCTCACCGACGTAGCTCGCCGGGACGCCGTAGGACCAGTCCTCGTTCCCCTCGTCCAGCGGCGGCCGGGTCGACGCGAGCCGGGCGCGCAGATCGTCGAGGACCGCGTCGGGCACCCGGATCGGAGTGGGCTCCAGCGGGAAGGTCACTCCGCCTCCAGGACGAAGAACAGGAAGCACAGGAACGCTTGCTTGTCGCCGAACGTCTCGGGGAAACGCTCGCGGGCGCCCGGCGCCGGATACGGCTCGCTGACGACGGCGGTCCGGAACCCGGCCGCGGTGAAGGCGTCCGTCATCGCGTGCAACGGCCGGTGCCAGTAGGTGAGCACGGCCTTCTGGCCGCTGAAGGTGTACTCCTCGGACCACTTCTCGATCGCGAAGTAGCTGCCTTCGGGGTGGACCATCTTGTAGATGATCGGGTGGTTGACGGCCAGGATCAGCCGGCCACCGGGCTTCAGCACCCGATGCAGCTCGGCCAGCGGCGCGGTCCAGTCCTCCAGGTAGTGCAGGACCAGCGACACGACGACGTCGTCGAACGCCCCAGCGGCGAACGGCAGCGGCTCGGCGATGTCGGCGACCTGCAGGGCCGCGTCCTCACCGAGCCGCTGCCGGGCCAGCTCCACCATCTTCGTGCTGGCATCGAAGCCGGTCACGGTCGCGCCGCGGTCACGCAGCTGCGCGAACAGCGGCCCGGCGCCGCAGCCGGCGTCCAGGACCTGCCGGCCGGCCACATCCCCGGCCAGGTCCAGGATCGCGGGCCGCGTGTAGTAGGCGTTGATCAGGCTGGTCTCGGTTTCGGCCGTATAAGCCTCGCCGAAGGTGTTGTAGTCGTTGACCACGGCTTCGTCGGCAGAACGCTCGGAACTCTCGGAAACGGAAGGCATGCAACCGATCCTGGCACGATCGCCCCCGGCGGCTCAGGAGAAACCGGGCGGCGGGGTGAATCCGCCGAACTCCTGCTCGACCAGCTCCGCGAACCGCAGTGTGGTGCGGTCTTCGAGATACGGGCCGACGATCTGCATGCCGAAGGGCAGCCCTTCCGGGGAGCGCCCGATCGGCACCGCGGTCGCCGGCAGCCCGGTCAGCGTGGCGACGCTCGGCCAGAGCAGATGGCTGTCGTAGGGGTACGCCGTGCCGTCGATCTCCAACGCACGGGCGTAACGGTCCGCGTGGTCGTGGGGGAACGCCGGTGTCGGGGAGCTCGGGCACAGCACCACGTCGAACTCCCGGAACAGGCGCCGCCACTGGTCGGCCAGGCCCACCCGAACCCGGTCCGCCCGGACCCAATCGGCGTGGCTCGCCACGATTCCCCGGGTCATGATCGCCTGCACCGTGTCGGTGCCCGGTGGAAGGTCGGCGACAGCGGCCGCTGCCGCCTCGTGCGCCTCAGGCGGCATATCCACGCCGAATCGCGACGCCAGCAGCGTCAAATAGGTCTTCGCGGTCAGCTCCAGGTCGGGCAGCAGCTCGCTGTGCCGCGCGACGGTGGCGCCGGCCTTTTCGAGCCCTTGCGCGATCCGGTCGAACCCCTCACTGATGACCGCCGCCGTCGGCACCAGCGGATGGCTGTCGACGAGCAGCACCCGGAAGTCACCGAGTCCGGCGCCGCGCGACGGTGGCAACGTCAGCTGGTAGGCGATCGCCTCGACCTCGTCGGGACCGGCGAGCAGCAGGGTCGCCAGCGTCAGGTCGGCCGCGCTGCGGGTCATCGCCCCGACCACGGCGAGGTCCGGCGGGGCCGGCAGCGCGGGCACCCGCGGCGGCACGCTGCCACGACCCGGCAACAGCGGCAGCGACGGCTTGTGCGCGAACACCCCGCAGAAATGCGCCGGCACCCGCAGCGACCCGCCGATGTCGGAGCCGAGCGCGAGCGAGACGTACCCCGCCGCCAGCGCCGCCGCCGAACCACCGGACGAGCCACCCGGGGAGCGCGCCAGATCCCAAGGATTGCTGGTGGTGCCGTAGATGTCGTTGTAGGACTGCCAGTCGTGCAGCAGGTGCGGCACATTCGTCTTCCCGACGACGACCCCGCCCGCGTCCTTCACCCGCGTCACCAGCACCGCGTCCTCGGCCGGCTCCCAGCCCTCCGCCTCCGGTATCCCCCAGGTGGTCGGCAGGCCGGCGACGTTGATCGATTCCTTCACCGCCACCGGAACCCCGAGCAGCGGCGCGCGCTCACCCCGCGCCAGGGCCGCGTCCGCCTGCTTCGCGGCCGCGCGGGCACGGTCGAAGTCCCGCACCACCACGGCGTTGACCTTCTCGTCGAGCTCTTCGATCCGCGCGATGCTCAGCTCCAGCAGCTCGGCAGCCGACACACTCCTGGCCCCCAGCGCCGCCACCTGCTCACGCAGTGTCGCGAATTCCAGTCCGGACATACGTCCCCCCTCGGATCCGTCTCAGATTACGGAGACCACCAAGCCATTTTCCGTCCCGCACCGGATGAGGCTCAGCTCCCCCGGAAACGCAAGACGGGCCGCACCTGGGAAAACCCGGCGCGGCCCATCCGGGCACAACCCGACCGTCACTCCTTCGCGGAGTCACCCTTCGCGTCGGAGCCCTTGTCCTTCTCGTCCTTCGCGTCGTCGTCCTTCTTCTCCGGCGGAGCCGGCAGCAGCGCGTCCAGCGCCGCACCGGTCAACCGGCGGAACGCCCGCCGCGGACGGTCCCGGTCCAGGACCGCGACCTCCAGCTTGATCTGGTCCGGCACCCCGCCATTGCCGTTCGACGAAGCCGCGACCGTCGCCTTCAACGCCTCCACCGCCGTGCCCAGCGCGGTCTCGAGGTCGTGGTCCGGGTCGACCGTGTCCTTCAGCTTCGTGCTGATCGGCTCGGTCTGCCCGCCCATCACCACATACGGCGACTCGTCGAAGATCGAACCGTCGTAGGTCAGCCGGAACAGCTGGTCCTCGGCCTGGCTCGACCCCACCTCCGCCACACAGACCTCCACCTCGAACGGCTTCAGCTGCTCGGTGAAGATGCTGCCCAGCGTCGCCGCGTACGCGTTCGCCAACGCCCGCGCGGTCACATCCCGCCGGTCGTACTGGTAGCCCTTCAGATCCGCGTGCCGGATCCCGGCCACCCGCAGGTTCTCGAACTCCGAGTACCGGCCGACCGCGGCGAACCCGATCCGGTCGTAGATCTCCGAGACCTTGTGCAACGTCGCCGACGGATTCTCGGCCACGAACAGGATCCCGCCCCGGTACTTCAGCACCACGACGCTCCGGCCGCGCGCGATGCCCTTGCGCGCCAGCTCGGAACGCTCCCGCATCAGCTGTTCGGGAGAGGCATACAACGGCATCGTCACGGTGTCGGCTCCACGTTCCTCGGTGTAACGGCGTTCGATGGTCCAGTGCTGAGCGCGATCACAGGCCTCAGCTCGTCCGGTGGTGCGTCCGCTCGGCCCGACCTGCCACCACGGCCTCCGCCACCGCGGCCGTCTCCTCGGCCGGCAGCTGCACCGCACCGTGCTCCGCGGTGATCGTGACCACGGTCGGGAAGATCCGCCGCACCATGTCCGGCATGCCGCTCGCCGTGTCGTCGTCCGCCGCGTCGTACAACGCCTCCACGGCCGACCGCACCGCCGCCTCGGCATCCGCATCGGGGTCGTACAGCTTCTTCAGCGCCGACTTCGCGAACAGCGAACCCGAACCCACCCCGGCGTACCCGGCGTTCTCCTCGTACCGGCCGCCCGCCGCGTCGTACGACACGATCCGGCCGGCGTGCTTCGCGTCCACGGCCTCCAGGTCGTACCCGACGAACAACGGCACCACCGCCAGCCCCGCCATCGCCATGTCCAGGTTGGCCTTCACCATCCCGGCCAGCTTGTTCGTCTTGCCGTCCAGCGACAGCGTGACGCCCTCGATCTTCTCGTAGTGCGCCAGCTCCACCGCGTACAGCCGCACCATCTCCACGGCCAGCCCGGCCGTGCCCGCGATGCCCACCGCCGAGTACTCGTCGGTGACATGGACCTTCTCCATGTCCCGGCTCGCGATCAGGTTCCCCGACGTCGCCCGCCGGTCACCCGCGATCAGCACGCCCCCGGCGAAAGTCAGCGCCACGATCGTCGTCCCGTGCGGCACGCCCAGCTCGCCCGCCCCCGACGGCACCCGGCGCGCCGGCAACAGCTCAGGCGCCTGGTCCCGCAGGAAGTCCGCGAACGAAGACGACGCCGGCGAGAAGTACGCGGCAGGCAGACCCGGACCGGAAAGCCCCGCGCGAGGGGAGGTGTTGTCCATACGTGCTCTTGGTTCCCATCTGTGCTGTGGTTGTCCCGACGAACCCATCGCGCACCCGCGACCACCGCCCCGCGACACGGTCACAGTGACACCGTGACATCCCGGGGACGGCGACCACGGGAGACGACTACTCGCCGCCCTTCTGCACGTAGGCGCGCACGAAGTCCTCGGCGTTCTCCTCCAGCACGTCGTCGATCTCGTCGAGGATCGTGTCGACGTCCTCGCCGAGCTTCTCGCGCCGTTCCTGACCCGCCGCTCCGGCCGCCTCGAACTCCTCGTCGGAGTCGCCGCCGCCGTGCTTCTCGACCTTCTCCTGCGCCATCTCGCCTCCCGGTGTGGCTGATGATTCCTAGCCTACCCAGCGGCCCCGACATTCGGGGCCACGCCGCGACCGCGATCCCCCGGACGCCCTAGTCCGAACCGGTGATGGCCTCGACCAGCTCCTCCGCCGTCGCCGAAGCGTCCAGCAGCTTCCCGACGTGCGCTTTCGTCCCCCGCAGCGGCTCCAGCGTCGGGATCCGCACCAGCGACTCCCGGCCCACGTCGAAGATCACCGAATCCCACGACGCCGCCGCGATCGAAGACGCGTACTTCTCCAGCGCCCGGCCCCGGAAATACGCCCGAGTGTCCGAAGGCGGCGTCGTGATCGCCGCCTGGACCTCCTCCTCGGTCACCAGCCGCTTCATCGAGCCCCGCGTGACCAGCCGGTTGTACAGGCCCTTGCCCAGCCGCACGTCCGAATACTGCAGGTCCACCAGCCGCAGCCGCGGCGCGCCCCACGCCAGCTGGTCCCGCTCCCGGTACCCCTCCAGCAGCCGCAGCTTCGCCGGCCAGTCCAGCCGGTCCGCGCACTCCTGCGGATCCCGCGCCAGCGCGTCCAGCGTCTCGCCCCAGACCCGCAGCACCTCCTTCGAGGCCTCGTCCGCGCTCGTCCGCTCCAGGTTCGCCGCCGCGATCTCGTGATACGCGAACTGCAGGTCCAACCCGGTGAACTTCTTCCCGTTCGCCAGCTCGACCTGCACCTTCAAGGTCGGGTCGTGGCTGATCTGGTGCACCGCGCGCACCGGCTCGTCCAGCTTCAGCTCGTCGAACCGGATCCCCGACTCGATCAGGTCCAGCACCAGCGCCGTGGTCCCGACCTTCAGATAGGTCGAGTACTCCGCCAGGTTCGCGTCGCCCACGATCACGTGCAGCCGCCGGTACTTGTCCGCGTCCGCGTGCGGCTCGTCCCGCGTGTTGATGATCCCGCGCTTCAACGTCGTTTCCAGGCCGACCTCGACCTCGATGTAGTCCGCGCGCTGCGAGAGCTGGAACCCGGCCTCCTCGCTCTGCTGCCCGATCCCCACCCGGCCCGAGCCCGTGATCACCTGCCGCGACGCGAAGAACGGCGTCAGCCCCGCGATCACCGCGGTGAACGGCGTCGACCGCGCCATCAGGTAGTTCTCGTGCGTGCCGTAGCTCGCGCCCTTGCCGTCCACGTTGTTCTTGTACAGCTGCAACGGCGGCTGCCCGGGCACGGTCGCCGCCTTCAGCGCGGCCTCCTCCATCACCCGCTCGCCCGCCTTGTCCCAGATCACCGCGTCCCGCGCGTTCGTGACCTCGGGCGCCGAGTACTCCGGATGCGCGTGGTCCACGTACAACCGCGCCCCGTTGGTCAGGATGACGTTCGCCGCCCCCAGGTCCTCCACGTCCGGATCGTGCCCCGGGCCGCCCGGACCCGTCAGGTCGAACCCGCGCGCGTCCCGCAGCGGGGACTCCACCTCGTAGTCCCAGCGGGCCCGCCGGGCCCGCGGGATGTCCGCCGCCGCCGCGTAGGCGAGCACGACCTGAGTCGAGGTGAGCACCGGGTTCGCCGTGGCGTCCCCGGGCACGGCGATGCCGTATTCGACTTCGGTTCCCATGATCCGACGCATGCCACCCACCCTACGGGGTACACCCGTGCGACGATGCCCCCATGCCAGGCAGTGACGAACTCGTTGCCCTCTATGACCGAACCGGCCGCGCCACCGGCGAGGTCCTCCGCTCCCGCGTCCGCGCGGAAGGACTGTGGCACGCGGCGGGCGTCGTGCTGGTCCGTTCGGGCGACGGCGAATCCGTCTACGTCCACCTCCGCACCCCGGACAAGGACGTCTTCCCGTCCACCTGGGACTGCTGGGCCGGCGGCGTGGTCGCCGCGGGCGAGACCCCCGCCGAATGCGCCCGCCGCGAGCTCGCCGAAGAACTCGGCGTCCACGGAGTGGAACCGGAACCGCTGTTCACCCTCGTCTACGACCAGGGCACAGTCCACTGCCACAACTTCGCCTTCGAAGTCCGGTGGGACGGACCCATCCGCCACCAGCCCGAGGAGATCGTCGAGGGCCGCTGGATCCCGCTCGAACAGCTACGCGCCTGGGTCGAAGACCCCACCCGGCCGTTCATCCCCGACGGCCGCGCCGGCGTCCTCGAATGGTTCCGCCGCTACCGCTGAGCAACCAGCTTCGCCACCAGCTTCGGCAACAACCGCTTCGCCACGTCCGCCGCCCTCGTCGGCGTGCTCGCCGCGACACTCAGCGCCGACACGAGATTCCCCTTCGCCACCAGCACGGTGCACGTCGAACCCTCACACCACGCGCGCAGCCCGGTCACGCCCTCCTGCGCCGGCAGCGAAAGCACTGTCCCCGCGCAGTCCGCCCCGGACACCACGTCCGCACCGGACCGGTCCGGATAAGCCGTCACCTGGTGATCCAGCACCGAGCCACTCGGATACACCCAGCTCGCCGACCGCTGCTCCCCCGGCGCCAAACCGGTGAGACAGCCCGAGACCTTGCCCGCACCCGGGTGCACGCCCTCTTCGGCAACGTCCTCATCGGACAGCAGCGCGCCCGGAACCGCCGCGACCGCCGCCTTTGGCGGGTCCGGTTTCGGCACCACGGGCACGGCCGGCGGGCGCGGCGCCGCAGTGGCCGAGGGCGTATCGCTCACGGGCGCCGGATCGTCGTAGTACGTCTCGAGATTGTTGGGCCGATTGCCGCACCCGGCCAGCCCGACGAACGCGACCGCGGCCACGGCGAGCACCTGCCGATGACGCACTTGCTGCCCCTCCGCAAGATCCGCGCCCCGCCCAGCCGGAACGCGATGCAGCGAGGGTAGTGCAGCCCCTCAGTCCCACCCGAGCCGGGACCGGTGCTGCCAGTACCCGACCGGCTCCTCGGCGACCGCAGCCAGCCCGGCCAGCTCCTCCGCGCCCAGCGAGACCTCCGCGGCGGCCAGGTTCGCCGCCAGCTGAGCCGGGCTCGACGGCCCGATCACCGCCGCCGACACCCATTCCTGCGCCAGCACCGCCGCGACCGCCACCGCGTCCGGCCCCGCCCCGTGCGCCGCGGCGATCCGCGCCACCACCGGCGGAGCCTCGACCGCGAGCCGCCCGTTCGCCAGCGTCTCCTTGACCAGCACGCGTTTCCCGGCCGCCCGCGCCTCCGCGAGCGCGGCACCGGCCGAGGTTTCCAGCACGTTCCAGGTGGACTGCACCGACGTGAACACCGGCCGCCCCGCCACCTCCAGCCCGAACGCCCGCCGCACCGCGTCCGCCTGCGCCGGCCCGGACGTCGAGAACCCCACCTCGACCCCGGACGCGGAAAGCTCAGCCAGTGCCTCGATCAGCGGCTCGTCCGAGAACAGCGGACTGTCCACAGTGAGCGAATGCACCTGGTAGAGGCTCACCCGGTCACCCAGCAGCGCGCGCGTCTGCGCCCACTGCTCGCGGAACCGCGCCGCCGTGTGCTCCTTGACCTCGTGGACGTCGGCGTCCAACCGCCAGTCGCCGACGTAGCGGTAGCCCCATTTGCTCGACACCGTCACGTCGGTGTGGCCGCGCTCGTCGAGCCAGCCGGCCAGAAACTCCTCCGACAGCCCGTACGAGCGCGCCACATCGACCCACCGGACGCCCGCGCGATAGGCGTCGTCCAGCACGGCGTGGGTGGCGGCCCGCATCGCCGCGACGTCCCGTGACGCCGGCAGGTCCCGGCCCAGGTTGATGTACGCGGGCCGGCCCAGTGCGGCGAGCCCCACCGCGATGCGATCCATGACTTCCCTTGTCGTTGCTGAGTTTTTGAGTCAGGTGACTACGACTGATTTTTCTGGAACGCGAGGCCGTATAGGTCGTTATACACTTTGATTGTGCCGGAGGATGGCCAGCCATTGGCCGGAGTTCTGGGCTTGGCGGTGGAGTTTCTCGAGTCGCGCGGCCGGGGCGCGGACGTAGCCCTTGCCGAAGACCGGCGCGATCTGGCGGAGGCTCGCTCCCTCCTCGCGGGCGGCCAGCAGTGCCCAGTCGGACGCGTCGGCGCACGCGGCCGAGGCGCGGCGCAGCTCCCCCAGCAGCTCGATCAGCTCCGGCGCGCCCACCTCCCCCGCCCGGACGGCGGCCGCCGTCGTCTCCAGCCAGGCCATGACGTCGGCTTCGGTGATCGGCGCGCGCGGCCGACCTGCGTCATCTGAGCTCACGACTGGAAGTATAGGGCGTTATACAGCGGTCTTCGGCGTCCGGTCCGAAAACCGCTGGCCCCGCGGCGCGGCGACCCGTTGACTGGGCTGGAATTCACGAAGACCGGGAGGACCATGCCCAGGCGGTTCGGTGTCACGGCGCGGTTCGTCGCGCTGGCGACGGTATGGGGTGCCAGTTTCCTGTTCATCAAGGTGGGCCTCGAAGGCCTCTCCCCCGCGCAGGTCGCGCTGGCCCGGGCCGGCTTCGGCGCGCTCGGACTGGCCGTGATCCTGGTGGTACGACGGCGCCCACTCCCCCGCGACCCGGCGCTCTGGGGCCATCTCGCGGTCGTCTCGGTGCTGCTGTGCGTGGGGCCGTTCCTGTTGTTCTCCTGGGCGGAGCAGTACATCCCGTCCGGGCTGGCCAGCATCTTCAACGCGACCACACCGTTGCTGACGATGCTCTTCGCCGCCGCCACGCTCCCGGCGGAGCGCCTCACCCGACCGCGGACTGTGGGCTTGCTGCTCGGTTTCGCGGGTGTGCTGACGCTCGTCGGTGTGTGGCAGGGCATCGACCTGACCCATGAGCTGACCGCACAGCTGGCCTGCCTGGGCGCCACGACCTGTTACGGCGCGGCGTTCGTCTACCTGCGCCGTTTCGTGTCGCCGCGCGGCGCCGACCCCGTCACCGTCGCGTTCGGACAGGTCGGCTTCGCCACGGTGATCCTGGGACTGCTGGCCCCCGCGGTAGCCACCTCGCCGGTCCACCTCAGCACCGCCGTGGTCCTCAGCATGCTCGTGCTCGGCGTGTTCGGGACAGGTGTCGCGTACGCGTGGAACACCGCCATCGTTGCCGCCTGGGGAGCCGCCAACGCGTCCGCGGTGACTTACCTCACACCAGTGGTCGGCGTGGTGCTCGGAGTGGTCGTGCTGAACGAGCCCGTGCACTGGAACGAACCCGTCGGCGCGGTCCTGGTGGTGCTCGGGATCCTGGCCTCGCACGGACGGCTCCGGCCGCGCCGGAAGGCCGCGCTCACCGCCGGTCCCTGAGGGATTTTCCGGCCCGGACACGGCATGTGGGGCCGCCGGCGAACCGGCGGCCCCACATGCTCCGTGCCTCTTACAGGTACTGACCCGTGTTGGTGGCGGTGTCGATCGCCCGCCCCGAGTCCTGGTTCTTGCCGGTGACGAGGGTGCGGATGTAGACGATCCGCTCCCCCTTCTTGCCGGAGATCCGGGCCCAGTCGTCCGGGTTCGTGGTGTTCGGCAGGTCTTCGTTCTCCGCGAACTCGTCGACGATCGCGTCCAGCAGGTGCTGCACGCGCAGGCCGGGCTGGTTGGTCTCCAGCACGGACTTGATCGCCGACTTCTTCGCCCGGTCCACGATGTTCTGGATCATCGCGCCCGAGTTGAAGTCCCGGAAGAACAGGACCTCCTTGTCCCCGTTGGCGTAGGTCACCTCGAGGAACCGGTTTTCGTCGCTCTCCTCGTACATCCGCTCGACGGTGTGCTGGATCATCGCGTCGAACGTCGCCTTCTGGTCCCCGCCGAACTCCGCCAGGTCGTCGGCGTGGATCGGCAGGCCTTCGGCCAGGTACTTGGAGAAGATGTCCTTCGCGCCTTCGGCGTCCGGACGCTCGATCTTGATCTTGACGTCGAGCCGGCCCGGCCGCAGGATCGCCGGGTCGATCATGTCCTCGCGGTTGGAGGCGCCGATGACGATGACGTTCTCCAGTCCTTCGACACCGTCGATCTCCGAGAGCAGCTGCGGCACGATCGTGGTCTCCACATCGGAGGACACGCCCGAGCCACGGGTGCGGAAGATCGAGTCCATCTCGTCGAAGAACACGATGACCGGGGTGCCCTCGGACGCCTTCTCGCGAGCCCGCTGGAAGATCAGGCGGATGGACCGCTCGGTCTCGCCGACGAACTTGTTGAGCAGCTCGGGACCCTTGATGTTCAGGAAGTAGGACTTCCCGTCCTCGTTGTCGCCCCGGGCCAGCGCCACCTTCTTGGCCAGGGAGTTGGCCACCGCCTTGGCGATGAGCGTCTTCCCGCAGCCCGGAGGGCCGTACAGCAGCACGCCCTTCGGCGGCCGCAGCTGGTACTCCTGGTAGAGGTCGGCGTGCAGGAACGGCAGCTCCACCGCGTCGCGGATCTGCTCGATCTGCCGGCTGAGGCCGCCGATGTCCTCGTAGCGGACGTCCGGCACCTCCTCCAGCACCAGGTCCTCGACCTCGGCCTTGGGCACCCGCTCGTAGGCGTACCCGGCCTTGGAGTCGACGAGCAGCGAGTCCCCCGGCTTCAGGGGCTGCTCGGCCAGCAGATCGGAGAGCAGGACGACCCGCTCCTCGTCCGCGTGCCCGACGACGAGTGCGCGAAGGCTTTCGCCCTCCACCTCCGCCGCGAGCACCTCACGCAGGGAACACACCTCACCGGTGCGCTCGAAGCCGCCGCCTTCGACGACGGTGAGCGCCTCGTTGAGCCGCAGCGACTGGCCACGTTGCAGCGACGAGACCTCCACGGCCGGCGACACCGAGACCCGCATCTTGCGGCCCGAGGTGTAGACGTCCACCGTGTTGTCCTCGTACGCCGCCACGAACACGCCATAGCCGCTGGGCGGCTGGGCCAGCCGGTCGACCTCCTCGCGGAGGGCGAGCAGCTGTCCCCGTGCTTCACGCAGGGTCTCGACCAGCTTGGTGTTGCGCTCGGTGAGCTGGCTCACCCGCTCCGACGCCTCGGCGAGGCGCTGTTCGAGAACCCGGTTCTGTCGCGGCGAATCGGTCAGTTTGCGGCGCAGCAGCGCCACTTCCTCCTCGAGAAAACGAATCTGCCGGGCTTCCTCGTTCGATGGCTGCCCTGCTCCGCTCGTTGCTGAAGGGTCGGCCTCCTCGCGCCGACCTCCGGGAAGGTCATGATGCATTGGGCACCTCCTCGGAGTGCTTTTCATTCCACGGTACCGGCGATCACCGACAAGAAAAGGCCTTTCCGCATTACAAGATCGGCGCGTCGCGTCTTCTCCGCCCGCCCAGCACGGTGGCCACCGCAGCGCAAGCGGCCATTTCGGTGCCCGGGCACCGGACCGCGACACGCCGTGTTCCACCAGGCGAAAGCGAGCAGCACAGAGATACCCGCCACGCTGCCCGTCGAACCCTGTTTTCGGCCCAGATCCGGCCTCGGCGCACGGATCCGGCCGCCGATGGCTAGCATCGGCCGCGACCTCACCACACCTGGTGGCCGGGTCTCGACGCGCAGCAGCTAGGGGGCACAGACATGACCTACCCGCCGCAGCAGCCCGGCGGCTACGGCCAGCAGGGCGGCGGTTACGGGCAGCAGCCGGATCCGTACGGCCAGCCGCAGCAGCCCGGCTACCCCCAGTCGGGCCCGCAGCAGCAGCCCGGCTACCCCGGGGCCGGACCGCAGTACGGCCAGCAGCCCGGCGGGTACCAGGGCGGCTACCCCCAGCAGCCCGGCTACGGGCAGCAGCAGCCGGGCTACCCCCAGTCCGGCCCGCAGCAGCAGCCGGGCTACCCGGGCGGGACACAGCAGTTCCCGCAGCAGGACGCCTACCAGCAGGGCGGATTCGGCGACCAGTACGGCCAACCGGGTGGTTATCCGCAGGGCGGCTACGGTGAGCAGCCCCCGCCGAAAAAAAAGAAAACCGGCCTGATCATCGGCATCGCGATCGGCGCCGTGGTCGTCGTCGGCGGGGCGGTCGGGCTCGTCATCGGCTTGTCCGGCAACAACGACAACTCCTCGAACACCGCCGCGCCGCCGGCCTCGAGCGCGCCGAAGAACCCCGCGCCGAGCCAGCCGAAGAGCAGCTCGCCGACCCAGCCGTCCAGTTCGGGGTCCGCCCCGGCGACCGGGGCCGGCGGCACCGGTCCCGCGCCCGGCGGCAAGGCGTCGTCACAGGAGCTGTTCCAGGCCGCCGCGGCCGACTTCAGCGCCGGTGACGGCAAGGCGCTCTCGACGCTCGCCTGCCGCAGCATCTACTCCGGCGGCGCCGTGGACATCCAGACCATCCAGGTCCAGCTCACCGGCACCGCGCAGGAGAACGGCGACAGCGCCACCGTGCGCTACACGGCCACGCAGGGAACGAAGACGGCGAACGGGACCATGACGTCCAAGCGCGAGTCCGGCGTCTGGTGCCTCGTGGACGCCCAAGCGGACAAGAAGTGAAACCCCGGCGGTGAGCGGACGGCTCACCGCCGGGCTCGCCCTGCTCGGCGCGCTCGTGGCCGGGGTGGTGATCGGGCTGCTCCTGGTCGCCCCCGCCGGCCCCGACGACGCTGCCGCTCCCCCGGCATCACCGCCTTCGACGACGACCGCCGCGCGCCCCACCTCGACGACTCCGGCGCCGGATGCCGACGTCGCCGCGGTCACGGTCCTCGCGCACGCCATCGCCGACGCGATCCAGCGCCGGGACGCGACCAAGTTCGGCACCCTCACCTGCCGTCCGCAGACCTCGGCTGCGCTGTCCGCCTTGCAGAAGCGCTGGGACGCGGCCGGGCCGATGGCCGTCACCCTGCCCGAGGCGCCGACCGTCGACGGTGATTCGGCCAGCGTGAACATCCACGTCGAGGGCACCGGCGGCCGCAAGCAGACGCCCTTCCCGATGCACCGTGAAAACGGCCGCTGGTGCGTGCCGGGCTGAGGTTCAGCCCTTGCCCTTGCTGGGCCGCCGCGAAACCCGCGGGGACACCGTGCCGTCCGCCAGCCGCCGCGCGGTGAGCAGGAACGCGGTGTGCGCGACCATCCGGTGGTCCGGCCGCACCGCCAGGCCGACCACGTGCCACGGGCGCACCAGCGATTCCCACGACTCCGGCTCGGTCCAGCACTGCTGCTCCCGCAACGACTCCGTCACCCGGGACAGCTGGGTCACCGTCGCCACGTAGACGGTCAGCACGCCGCCCGGCACCAGGTGCGCGGCGACGTTCGGCAGCTGGTCCCACGGCGCCAGCATGTCCAGCACCACGCGGTCCACCTCGCCGGTGTGCGTGGCGAGGTCGGCGACGGTGAGCGACCAGTTGTCCGGCTTCCCGCCGAAGAACTTCACCACGTTGCGCTCGGCGTGCTCGGCGTGGTCGTCGCGGATCTCGTACGACGACACCCGCCCGGCCGGGCCGACCGCGCGCAGCAGCGAACAGGTCAGCGCGCCGGACCCGGCACCCGCTTCCAGCACGCGCGCACCGGGGAAGATGTCGCCGAACATGACGATCTGCGCGGCGTCCTTGGGGTAGATCACCTGGGCGCCGCGCGGCATCGACAGGATGTAGTCCGGCAGCAGCGGCCGGAGCGCGAGGTAGGTGCTGCCGCCCGCGGACGTCACCACCGAGCCCTCGGGCAGCCCGATCAGGTCGTCGTGGGCGAGGGCGCCGCGATGGGTGTGGTACTCCCCGCCGTCGGCGAGGGTCAGGGTGTAGTGGCGGCCCTTCGAATCCGTCAACTGAACCCGGTCACCCACACTGAACGGTCCGCTGACCGACAACTTCGTCCTCCACCCTCACGCGAAACGCTGGCGTCAGATCTTCCCAGGTCGCCCGCGCGGGCCGCGGCTGGGGTCAGTACCCGCGGCGATCGCGCACGAGCGCGGCCCGGAGATCGTCCCGGCGCAGCACCCCGGCCGGCCGGCCTTCGTCGTCGACCACGAGGAACTGCCACGCCGGGGTTTCGCGGACCCGCTCGGCGATCTCCTCGCCCGGTTCGGAGGCCAGCAGCACGGTCTCGGCGCGGATCGGCTCGGCCGCCAGCTCCGCGGGCGCATGCGGATTGGCCGCGGCGAGCTGTTCGGCGGCCTGCTCGTCGAGCAGGCCGGCCGCGACTCCGTCCGCCCGCACGAGCACTACGCCGCGGCCGGCGGACGCGGCGAGCGCGTCGGACACCGGGCTCTCCGCGGGCAGCTGCAGCACCGGCCGCACCAGCTCGGTGATCTCCAGCCCGTCCGGCCAGCTCCGCCGGGCCTCGGCGACGAGCTCGGCGCGGGCGCCCAGGATGACGAACCACGCCGTGACCACGCAGACGCCCAGGCGCAGCCAGCGGTCCTCGCTCGCGGTCGCCAGACCCCACAGCGCCCACACGATCAGCGCGGTCGCGACCAGCGCGCCGCCGGCCACCGCGGCGCGGGTGCCCTTGGCGCGCAGCCCGGTCGCCGCCCACACGCCGGCGCGCACCAGGCGCCCGCCGTCCAGCGGCAGTCCCGGGAGCAGGTTGAACAGCCCGACCGCGAAGTTCGCCACGGCGCACTCGGCGATCAGCAGCCACACCGCGCCGTCCGGCGGCACCGCGAGCAGCAGCAGCGCGCAGAACCCGCCGAGCACCAGCGAAACGGCCGGGCCCGCCGCGGCGACCAGCCCTTCCTGCCCCGGCTTGCGCGGGGTCCGCGCCACTTCGGACAGTCCGCCGAGCAGGAACAGCCGCAGCCGCCGCACCGGGATTCCGAGCCGCAGCGCGACCAGGCAGTGCCCCAGCTCGTGGGCGAGCACCGAGAGCCCGAGCAGCACCGCGAACGCGGCCGCCAGCAGCCACGACATCGGCGTGGACGCGTCCGGCAGCAACCGGCCGACCAGCGGCGCGTAGAGCACGACGATGATGGCCGAGCCGATCCACCAGGACGGCGCGAGCAGGACCGGGACCCCGCCGACGCGGAACAGCAGCAGCCCGCCGTCGCCGCTGGCGGCCCGCCGGGGCGGCCGGGCACTGTGCTGACGGGTTGCGGCCATGCGGGCAAGAGTAAAGGGCAGGGTGTGGGAAGGCGGTTATCCGCCCCGCGCGGACGAGTGGTGTCGCCGGTTCCGGCCGGTCAGAGCCGTTCGGGGCGGGGGGCGGCTGTCGGTAGCTCGATGGCGATGGCCAGGCCGGGTGCGGGGGCTTCCTGGTCTGCTGCCACGGCAACCCGGCCCCGCTCCCAGGCCCGACACGCCGACCGCAGCCCGGGACGGCCACGGCAGCCCGGCCCGTTCCCCTGGCCTGACACGCCCCCGGGCCCGACACGCCCCGCACCCACAGCAGCCCGACCCGCTCCCAGGCCCGACACGCCGCGCCCACCGCAGCCCAGGGTGCCCACCGCATCCCGGCCCCGCCCCGGGCCCGACACGCCCCGCACCCACCGCAGCCCGGCCCGCCCCAGGCCCGACACGCCCCACACCCACCGCAGCCCGGCCCGCCCCAGGCCCGACACGCCCCACACCCACCGCAGTCACCCTCATCCGGGCCTCCCGCCAGACCTGCGGCCCCAGCCCTCCCCCCGTTCCCGGCCGGTGGCCCAGCCTGGCTTTTCCCGCCCGGCGCGAGCCGGTGGCGCCGGGCCGGCCCACGATGGTGGCGGTCCTCATGCCGTGCCCCGCGAGTCGCGCGAGCGGAAGTGTCGGTGCCCGGCGTTACGCTCTGGCCATGCCCGACACCGCTACGGTCACCACTCCCCCCGAGGCCGGTGGCGCGCCCGTCCGCAGGCGGCCCGCGCTGTCGCCGTCCCGCGCGAGCGACTTCAAGCAGTGCCCGCTGCTCTACCGCTTCCGGGCCGTCGACCGGCTGCCGGAGGTGCCCACGCGGGCGCAGCTGCGCGGCACGCTCGTCCACGCCGTGCTGGAGCGGCTCTTCGCGCTGCCCGCGGACGAACGCGTCCCGCCGCGCGCGAAAGAGCTGATCGAGCCCACCTGGGCCGAGCTGTCCGCGGGCAGTCCGGAATGGACGGAGCTGTTCGAGGGCGAAGACGACGACGAGACCGGCAAGTGGCTGCAGTCCGCGGAAAAGCTGCTCGACTCGTACTTCGGCCTGGAGGACCCGCGCCGGCTGGAGCCGGAGGCCTGTGAGCTGCACGTGGAGATCGAACTCGGCTCCGGGGTGCTGTTGCGCGGCTACATCGACCGGGTCGACGTCGCGCCCACCGGCGAGATCCGGGTGGTGGACTACAAGACCGGGGCCGCGCCGCGCGAGATCGGCGAGGCCAAGGCGATGTTCCAGATGAAGTTCTACGCCGTGGTGCTCTGGCGCCTGCGCGGCGTGGTGCCGCGGCAGCTGAAGCTGATGTACCTGACCGACGGGCAGTCCCTCGCGTACACGCCGGACGAGGCGGAGCTGGTCCGCTTCGAGCGGACGCTGGAGGCGATCTGGCAGGCCATCCTCAAGGCGGGCAAGACCGGCGACTTCCGGCCCAACCCCGGCAAGCTGTGCTCGTGGTGCGATCACCAGGCGCACTGCCCGGAGTTCGGCGGCACGCCCCCGGAGTACCCGGGCTGGCCGGAACCGGACGCGGGCGAAGAGACCGCACTGGACCGGGCCGACTGATGGCCGACGCCTTCTACGCGCCACTCGGCGAAGAGCGGTACGCCGCCACCGAGCACACCAGCGGCCCGTGGGCGCCGGGCGCGCAGCACTTCGGCCCGCCGTCGGCGCTGCTCGTGCGCGGGCTCGAGCGGATCGAGGCACCGCACCCGTCGCTGCTGGCGCGGGTGACCGTCGAGATACTCGGCCCCGCACCGGTCGCGGAGCTGGACCAGCGGTCGTGGGTGGAGCGGCCGGGCCGTTCGGTCGAGCTGCTGCAGTCGGAGCTGTCCGCCGCGGGCCGGGTCGTCGCCCGGGCTTCGGCGTGGCGGATCGCGACCACCGGCACCGAAGCCGTGGCCACCGACGCCGGGCCGCTGCTGCCCTCGGCCGAGGCCGGCACCGAGACGGCGTTCCCGGACGACTGGGCCGGCGGCTACCTGCAGGCCATCGAGTGGCGCGCGGTGCGCGGCGGGATCTCCGCGCCCGGGCCCGCCGCGGTCTGGGGCCGGCAGCGGATCCCGCTGGTCGACGGCGAGGAGCCGACCGGGCTGCAGCGGCTGTTCGCGATCGCCGACTCCGGCAACGGGGTGTCGCACTTCCTCCCGGCGCGCGACTGGTGGTTCATCAACTCGGAGCTGACCGTCCACCTGCGCCGCGAGCCCGAGGGCGAATGGATGGGGCTCGACGCGGTTACGCTGGTCGGCCCACACGGAATCGGCACGGCCACGAGTACCCTGCACGACGGTTCCGGTCCGGTCGGCACGGGGGCGCAGGCCCTGCTCGTCCGTCCGCGACAGGCCGGAGGCGAATAACCGCGCGGACCCGCCCCGGATCCAATAGCCTTCGCGGAACGACCGACAAGGGAGCGCTCCGGCATGCAGATCACCTCGGTGGTCAACCAGAAAGGCGGGGTCGGCAAGACCTCGCTGAGCGTCGGCACCGCCGCGGCACTCGCCGAGCGCGGCCGGCGGGTGCTGCTGATCGACCTCGACCCGCAGGGGCACGCCACCACCGAGATGCTCGGCCTGGACGAGGTCGCCTCGGACATGCCCAGCCTGGCGAAGGCGCTGACCAAGCTGTGGAAGGGCTCGATCGAAGAACTGGCCGTGCCGCATCCGCGCAGCAACATCGGCCGCGGCGGCGCGTTCGACGTCATCCCGACCTCGCCGGGCATGTTCGACCTGATCCGGCGGCTGGACCAGTTCCGCGTGCCCGGCTGGCAGCTCGCCCGGGTGATCCAGTTCGCGCACTACGACCACGTGGTGATCGACTGCCCGCCGGCGCTCGACGTGCTGACCAACAACGCGCTCGCGGCCTCGCACGGCATCCTGGTGCCGGTGCAGCCGGACAAGACCAGCATCCGCGCGATGCGGCTGCTGGCCGACCAGGTGCGTTACGTGGAGCAGACCACCGGCCGCTCGCCGCTCGCCTGGTACGGCATCGTGCCCGGCCTCTACCGGCGGCCCATCTCGCACTACGCGGCCGCGGCGCTGCAGGAGATGTACAACTTCGGCGTGCCGATGCTCTCGCACGTCCCGCTCGGCGTGGTGATGAACGAGGCGGCCGCCCACGGCGTCCCGGTCACCACGTACGCGCCGGAGACGCTGCAAGCCCTGTCGTTCCGCGAGATCGCCGACACGCTCGACGGCTACCTCGCCCAGAACCCCGGCCCCACCGAGGTCCCGGCCGACGACGAGTTCGTCTTCGAGGACTTCATCTCCGAGGTCGCGGTGGCCCGCAACGTCAACGACAACGGCGCCCGCAAGAAGCTCTACGACCTGATGCCCAAGCGCCCGCAACGGCCCCGCTGACCGTCCACTCGGGAACTCGGCCGCGCCGGAAAACCCCTGAGCAGCAGGGAACCGCGACCATGAAGCTGACGACCATCACGCAGGTCACCGTCGCCGGAGTGGCGCGGGGAAACGGCGGCGCGTCGGAAGAGGACCGCAGGAACGGATGCGAGCGCGGTACGCCGGCAAGTGAACCGTCCACCGCACGGGAGATGAGCATGCAGTACCTGCTTTCCGTGATCCACGACCAGCCCAGCCTCGCCGACGCGGAGGAGCAGGCGGCGATCGACGTGTTCAACGAGCGGCTCCAGGCCGAGGGCCACTGGGTCTTCGCCGGCGGGCTCGGCGCCCCCGGCTCGGCCACGGTCATCGACAACCGGGGCGGGGAGGCGCTGATCACCGACGGGCCGTTCCTGGAGTCCAAGGAGTACCTGGCCGGCTTCTGGATCATCGACGCCGACGACCTCGACGTGGCGCTCAAGCTCGCCGCCGAAGGCTCGAAAGCCTGCAACCGCAAGGTCGAGGTCCGCCCGTTCCGGTGAGCAGCGCCGACGTCCGGGAGGCCATCGCCCGGGTCCACCGCGCGGAGTGGACCCGGGTGGTGGCCGCGCTGACCAGGCGGTTCGGCGACCTCGACATCGCCGAAGAAGCGGCGGCCGAGGCGTTCGCGACCGCCGTCGAGCGGTGGCCGGCCGACGGCCTGCCGCCCAACCCCGGCGCCTGGCTGACCACCACCGCCAACCGCAAGGCCATCGACCGGATCCGGCGCGAGAACAAGCGCGACGACAAGCAGAAGGAGGCTCGGGCCAGGCACGACGACGACCCACCCGAGCCCGACGGCGCCGTCGGCGACGACCGGCTCCGGCTGATCTTCACCTGCTGTCACCCGGCGCTGGCGCTGCAGACCCGCGTCGCGCTGACGTTGCGGATGGTCGCCGGCCTGACCATGCCCGAGATCGCCCGCGCCTTCCTGATGCAGGAAAGCGCCATGGGGCAACGGATCACCCGCGCGAAGGCCAAGATCAAGGCGGCCCGCATCCCCTACCGCGTGCCGTCCGCCGAGGACCTGCCGGCCCGCGTGTCCGGGGTGCTCACCGTCCTCTTCCTCGTCTTCAACGAGGGTTACCTCGCGACCGGCCCGGACACCGATCCCGTCCGGCACGACCTCACCGCCGAGGCGATCCGCCTCACCCGCCTGATCCGCGCGCTGCTGCCGGAAGACGGCGAGGTGACCGGGATGCTGGCGCTGATGCTGCTCACCGAAGCCCGCCGCAGCGCCCGGATTTCGGCCGACGGCGAACTGGTCGCCCTCGGTGAGCAGGACCGCGGGGCCTGGGACACCGTGCTGATCGCCGAGGGGCACCGGCTGGTGCGCGAACGCCTCGCCGCGGCCGCCGCCGGGACACCCCCGGGCCGCTACCAGATCCTCGCCGCGATCAATGCCGTGCACACCTCCGCCCGCGACGTCGGCGACACCGACTGGTCACAGGTCCTCGCCCTCTACGACCAGCTCGCCCACCTCGACCCGTCACCGATCGTGGCACTCAACCGGGCCATCGCCGTCGCCGAGATCGACGGCCCTCAGGTGGCACTGGCGACCGTCGACCGGCTCGACGGCCAACTGGCCGGCTATCACGCCTACCACGCGACCCGGGCCGACCTGCTTCGCCGTCTGGGCCGAAGCCGGCAGTCACGCGCCGCGTACGACAGAGCCATCGAGCTGGCAGGCAACACCGCCGAGACCGCCGCGCTGACCCGCCGCCGCGATCAGCTCGGCTGACGCGCGGCGGATCCGGCGAGCGCGGTCAGAGGCGG
Source organism: Amycolatopsis saalfeldensis (assembly GCF_900110575.1). Taxonomy (GTDB): domain Bacteria; phylum Actinomycetota; class Actinomycetes; order Mycobacteriales; family Pseudonocardiaceae; genus Amycolatopsis; species Amycolatopsis saalfeldensis. The sequence goes on along the minus strand of NZ_FOEF01000002.1, from coordinate 303,010 downwards.
CAGGACCGGATGTCCGAGGCGAGAATGGCCTTCGCGCCGACGTCCGCCAGTTCGTCCATCACCTGGTTGACCGCCTTGCGCGCCACCATGGCCCGGACGGCGACCCAGTTGTCGTCCGCGAGCGGGGCGACGGTGGGCGACTCGAGGCCGGGGGTGATGGCGATGGCCTGCTCGAGGATCCCGCGCGGGCAGTCGTAGTCCAGCATCAGGTACTGCTGCGCGAACACGACCCCGCGCAACCGGGCGGCCACCTGCGACTTCGCCTTCGACGCGGCGCTGCCCTCGCGCTCCAGCAGGACCGCCTCGGACACGCAGATCGGGTCGCCGAAGGCCACCAGGTTGTTCTGGCGCAGCGAACGGCCGGACTCGACCACGTCGGCGATCGCGTCGGCGACGCCGAGCTGGATCGAGATCTCCACCGCGCCGTCGAGGCGGATCACCTCGGCCTCGACGCCGTGGCGCTTGAGGTCCTCGCGGACCAGCCGCGGGTACGACGTCGCCAGGCGTTTGCCGTGCAGGTCGGCGGGCTTCCACTCCTGGCCGGCCGGGCCGGCGTAGCGGAAGGTCGAGCCGCCGAAGCCCAGCGCGAGCACCTCGGTGACCGGCGCGCCCGAGTCGAGCGCGAGGTCCCGGCCGGTGATGCCGAGGTCCAGGTCGCCGGACCCGACGTAGATGGCGATGTCCTTGGGGCGCAAGAAGAAGAACTCGACCTCGTTGACGGGGTCGAGGACCGTCAGGTCGCGCTGCTCATGCCGCCTGCGGTAGCCCGCCTCGCCGAGCATCTCCGACGCCGTGGCGGCGAGGGCTCCCTTGTTCGGCACGGCAACACGCAGCATTTCGGTCTCTCCTCGGTCTCCGGTGCGCGAGCGCGTCACAGGTAGCGGTAGACGTCCTCGGCCGAGATCCCCCGGCCGAGCATCAGCACCTGGACCCGGTACAGCAGTTGCGAGATCTCCTCGGCCAGGCGGTCGTCGGACTCGTGCTCGGCGGCGATCCACACCTCGCCCGCTTCTTCGAGCACCTTCTTGCCCTGGGCATGCACTCCGGCGTCCAGGGCCAGGACGGTGCCGGACCCGTCGGGACGGGTACGCGCGCGCTCGGCAAGCTCCGCGAACAGCTCATCGAAGGTCTTCACGGTCTGCAGATCCTTCCACCCCGCGTGCGCGTCCGCCGCCCCGGGTGACCCGGCTGACGCCCGCGTCACACCAGGCTCCGCAGCCCGGCGAGCGTGGCGGCGTCGACGCCCACGAGCGAACCGCGGAACACCCGCCGCTCCCCCGGCGGGACGTCGACGTCGTTGGGCACGACGAGCACCGTGCAGCCCGCCGACTCGGCCGACTCCGCGCCCGGCGGCGAGTCCTCCACCGCGACGCACTGCTCCGCCGGCACGCCCAGCAGCTCGGCGGCCTTCAGGTACGGGCGCGGGTGCGGCTTGTTCAGCCCGTCCACCTCGTCGCCACAGACGGTGACGGCGAAGAACTCGCGCCCGATCGTGTTCAGCGCCAGCTCGGTCAGGGCCCGCTCGGTGGAGGTGACCAGCGCGGACGGCACGCCCGCGGCCTTCACCGCGGCCAGTGCCTCGCGGGCGCCCGGGCGCCACGGCAGCGCGTCGTCGAACAGCCCCGCGGTGCGCCGCCGGATCCACTCGCCGGTCTCGGCGACCGACTCGGGCGTGACCGGACGACCGGTCGCTTCGAGCAGCACGGTCGAGGTGGCGTCCATGTTGGACCCCACCAGCGTCAGCCGGATTTCCTCGCTGAGCCGCCCGCCGAGCATCTCCGCGGCCTCGTACAGCGCGACGTCCCAGAGCTTCTCGGAATCGACGAGGGTGCCGTCCATGTCCCACAGGACGGCAGCCAATCCGTCCGAAGAGGACGGTGCAGTCACAGGTGTCTCCTAGTCTTGTCGGGCGCCACGGCGGCGCCACGCCGGGTGCCGGCCCGCCCGGAAAGTGTGGTCTTCGATCCGGTCACGGCCTGCGGTCGGACATGCTGCACAGCGTACGGGCGCAGGGTCGTAGGCTGGTCAGGTGAGTGAGCCCGTCGACGAGACCCAGCGACCCCCCGAGCCGGATCGCGCCCGCCCGGAACCGAACCGCCCGCTGATGGTGGTGGCCTTCGAAGGCTGGAACGACGCTGGTGACGCGGCCAGCCGCGCGGTCGAGCACCTGCAGCTCAACTGGGACGCCACCCCGCTGGCCGAGCTGGAGCCGGACGACTACTACGACTTCCAGGTGAGCAGGCCCACAGTGCGCATGGTCGACGGCGTCACCCGCCGCGTGGACTGGCCGACCACCCGGTTGTCGGTCTGCCGCCCCGAGGGCCTCGACCACGACGTGGTGCTCGTGCAGGGCCCCGAGCCGAACATGCGCTGGCGCGCGTTCTGCGCGGAGCTGCTGGAGCACATCATGCAGCTCGACGTGGCCACCGTCGTCACGCTCGGCGCCCTGCTCGCGGACACCGCGCACACCCGGCCCGTCCCGGTCACCGGGACGGCGTACGACAAGGACACGGCGAGCCAGTTCCGGCTGGAGCTGAACAACTACCAGGGCCCGACCGGCATCGTCGGCGTGCTGCAGGACTACTGCGTGCAGGCCGGCATCCCGGCGGTGTCCATCTGGGCCGCGGTGCCGCACTACGTCTCGCACCCGCCGTCCCCGAAGGCGACGCTGGCGCTGCTGCACAAGCTGGAGGACGTCCTGGACGTCGAGATCCCGCTGGGCGCGCTGCCGGAGCAGTCGGAGGAGTGGGAGCGCACGGTCACCGAGATGGCCGACGAGGACGAGGAGATCGCCGAGTACGTCCGCGGCCTCGAAGAGCGTGGCGACGCCGAAACCGACGTCACCATGGAGGAGGTCTCCGGCGACAAGATCGCCGCGGAGTTCGAGCGGTACCTGCGCCGGCGCCGTCCGGGGCAGGAGGGCGGCGGCTTCGGCCTGCGCTGATCCCCGCGACGATCGGAGGGGCTGCGCGCCATCACGGTGCGCGGCCCCTCCGTCGTTTCCGGGGACGGTCAGCTGCCCGGCGGCCGACAGCTCCCCGAGCGTGGCCGGGGAAACGTCGCCGAGCACCGTGCGTACCAAGGGGTTCCCCGGTTGCCAATCCGACCGGAAGTAGGCGGACGCGGACCGCAGCCGATTCGGTTGAAGGGACGTCAGGCCGTGAGCAGTTTCCGGATCGGGACCGCGCCGCGGGCCCGGCGGCTCCACTCGCGCGGGTAGCCGAGTGAGACCTCCTCGAACCGGACGCCGTCGGCCGAGGTGGTGCGCGGGATGTGCAAGTGGCCGTACACGGCCAATTCGGCGCGGTAGCGCAGGTGCCAGTCCTCGGTCTCCGTGGTGCCGCACCAGAGCGCGAACTCCGGGTAGTAGAGCGGCGCCGTCGGGTGGCGGTGCAGCGGCCAGTGCGACATCAGGATCGTGCCGTGGTCTTCCGGGATCGCGTCGAGCCGGTCGGTGCTGACCTTCAGCCGCTCGGCGCACCAGGCCTGCCGGCTCGGGTACGGGTCCGGGTGCAGGAAGTACTCGTCGGTGCAGACCACCCCGGCCTCGCGCGCCTGCGCCAGCGCGACCTCGCGGGACTTCCCCTCGGCGGCCGGGGTGCGCCAGCTGTAGTCGTAGAGCACGAACAGCGGCGCGATGGTCAGCGGCCGCGCGCCGTGCTCCCACACCGGGTACTCGTCCTCCGGGGTGAGCACGTCGATCGAGCGGCACAGCTCGACGAGGTGCTCGTAACGGGCCTGCCCGCGCAGCTGGACCTCGTCCTTCGGCGTGGTCCACAGCTCGTGGTTCCCGGGCACCCACACGACTTTCGCGAACCGCTCGCGCAAGGTGGCGAGCGTGTCGCGGATCGACGACGCGCGTTCGGCGACGTCGCCCACGACCAGCAGCCAGTCTTCCGGCGCGTCGGGCACGACGCGGTCGACGATCGGCGCGTTGCCTTCGTGGGTCACATGGAGGTCGCTGGTGGCGAAGAGAGACGGCACTCCTCCACCGTAACCACTCCCGGGCCGGCAGAACGCCGGAACCGCCCCTTACCCGCTCCCAGCAGCACCAGCCCGGCGAGCACGTAGATCCCGGACTGGACGTCCAGCAGCACCGCGGGCCCGGTGACCACCACCAGCGTGCCCGCGAGCAGCGCCCCCGCGGCCGTGCCCGCCGCCATCACCGCGAACACGGTGCTCAGCACCCGTCCGGCCCGTTCCGGCGCGGCCACCCCCTGCAGGTGCGAGAGCAGCCCAGCACCGGTCACCACGGCCGGCGCGCCGACCACCATGAACAGCCCGACGTACAGGCCCAGTGCCGTGGTGGCGAACGCCAGGTTCCAGATCAGCGCGGACAGCGCCCCGGTCACGAGCGAGCCCCACGCGAGCAGCCGCACCGGCGCGACGCGACGGGCCACTGTCGCCACCGCGAACCCCGCGGCCAGCCCGCCGATCGCCTGCACTCCGCGCAGCAGCCCGGCGTCGGCCTCGCTGCCGCCCAGCACCTCGAGCACGAACACCACGAACAGCACCAGGAACATGCCCTGCGCGACGGCCGCGAGCACCGTGGCGACGCCGGTGGCGCGCAGCCGCGGGTCACCCGTCAGCTCTCGCAAGCCCGCCAGCCACGCCTTGAACACCGGCTCCTTCACCGTCGCCACAACGGTTTCCGGGCCGACGCGCCGGAACGGGCGCACCAGCAGCAGGCCCGCCAGCGCGAGTGCGCCGAGGTAGCCGAGCACCACGCTCTCCAGCCCGCCCCAGCCGAGCAGCACCCCGCCGGCCCAGCCGCCCGCGAGCCGGGCGACGCTGCCGTTCACGCTCATCAGCCCGATCGCGCCGGTCACCTCCCCCGGGCCGACCAGCTCCTGCACCAGGGCGTTGCGGGCCGGCTCGAAGACCGACGCCAGCCCGGCCTGCGCCGCCATCACGACGTAGACCAGCGCGACCGGGATCCCCGCGCCGGCCAGGAGCGGCAGCACCACCACAGCCTGGGCCGCGCACACCACGACCAGCACCGCGCGACGGTTCCACCGGTCGGCCACGACCCCCGCGGCCGGGCTGAGCAGCACGGTCGGCAGCAGACCGAGCGCGATGCTCAGCCCGGTTGCCACGGCCGAGCCGGTGCTGGTGAACAGGAACAGCGGCACCGCGACCTGCAGGATCCACTCGGCCGTCTCGCCGAAGAACGCCGCCACCCACAGCCGTACGAAGGCGGGAATCGCCAGCAGCTGTCTCACGCGCTCGGCTTCCCGTCGTGCTCGATCCGCAGGAAGGCGCGCACGCCCATGTGCACCGGGCGCGCACTGTCGGGGGCGTCCTGCCGGATCGCGCCGACGTACGGGCGCACCAGCGCGTCGATCGCCGTGACCAGGCGTTCCAGCTCCGCGGGCGTGACCCGCAGCGTGTAGTTGGTCATCCCGCCGGCATCGCGCCACTCGGGGCCGAGCCCGTCGAACGAGTCCAGGTACCGCTGGGTCAGCTCCTGCTCCTGGCTCAGCTGCGTGCCGACGACGGCGAGCTGCGCACTGGTCAGCACCGGGTCGTCGCTGAAGTCGCCCAGGTCGAGGCCGACCTGCCGGGCCGACCACGGGCGCTCGCGGCCGTCGCCGCCCTCGGCGCGCTCGACCAGGCCGTACTGCGCCAGCTGGCGCAGGTGCCAGCTGCAGTTGGACGCCGTGGACCCGACCGCGTCCGCGCACTCGCTCGCGGTCCTCGGCCCGATGGCGGTGAGGTACTGCAACAGCGCCGTCCGCAGCGGGTGCGCCAGCGCTCGCAGCAGCTCGGCGTCGTCGACGCGCTTGCGCGGGGGCAGCTCGGCCATGGTTCGCTCCGATACCTGAAAGGATTCTTTCGAAAGACTTCCTTCAGGTTTGCAGCCGCCTGACCTGCTGTCAACCGGCTTCGCTACCATCACGGACAGTTACTGCACGAAGCAGCGACTGCGCCCGTGAGCCCTGAGGACGGTCTGTTGCCCCACCAGCGAGAACTCGCCACCGCCGCCGCGCTCGCGCTGCCCCGTTTCGTCAGCTCCACCGTGCGCTTCCACACCGCGGTCGCCGACCGACTCGGCGTGACGCCGGCCGAGCTGCACTGCCTCCAGCTCGTGCACAGCGGCGCCACCGACTCCCCCACCGAGCTGGCCCGGCTGCTCGGGATGACCACCGGCGCGTTCACCCGGATGCTCGACCGGATGGAGCGCGCCCGGCTCGTCGAGCGCGCCACCGACACGGCCGACCGGCGGCGGCTGCGCGTGCGCCCGCTGCCCGACCGGATGGCGGAGCTGACCGACCTCTACGCCCCGCTCGCCCAGCGGCTCGGCGAGCGGATGGCGTCGTTCGACCGGCGTCAGCTGACCGCGCTGGTGGCGTTTCTGACCGACGGCGAAACGGCGGCCGACCAGGAGGCCGCCACGCTGCTCGCCGGAGACGACGAAGCGGCCCGCGAAATAACGGGTTGACCGAGCGGGCGGCCGTCGCGTTAGGCTGTCGCCACCATGTACAGCTGAACCGAGCCCTTCCCCGCATCGAGGCCGCTCCGGTCGAGCCATCCGCTCCCGTGAGCCAAGAGTCCCGTCGGGGAACCATTTCCATCCCAGGCCCGGTGATCGCTCATGTCTCTTTTCCTGCAAGCCAAGGACGTCGTCTTCGGCTACGGCACCCATACCGTCCTCGACGGCGTCTCGCTGACGGCCTCGGCCGGCCAGCGGCTCGGCCTCGTCGGCGAGAACGGCTCCGGCAAGTCCACCCTGCTGCGGCTGCTCTCCGGCCTCGAAGTGCCGCGCTCAGGCGAAATCGTCCGCGGTGACGACCTCGGGTTCCTGCTCCAGGAGCTGCCGTTCCCGGGCACCGCGACCTTCGCCGACGTCGTCGACAGCGCGCTGGCCGAGATCCGCTCGGCCGCCGGCCGGCTGGAGCGGCTCACGTCCGCGATGGCCGACCGGCCTGATGATCCGGCCCTGCTGGAGGAGTACGGCCGGGTGCTGGAGTGGGCCCAGGCGCACGACCTCTGGGACGCCGACCGGCGCGCCGAGCTGGTCACCGGCGGGCTCGGGCTCGGCGGCGTCGACCCCGGCCGCCGGCTGTCCACACTGTCCGGTGGCCAGCGCTCCCGCCTCGGCCTGGCCGCGCTGCTCATCCGGCGGCCGGCCACGATGCTGCTCGACGAGCCGACCAACCACCTCGACGATGCCGGGATGGAGTTCCTGGAGCAGCACCTGGCCGAGCTGACCGGGGTGGTCGTGCTGTCCTCGCACGACCGGGTGTTCCTCGACGCGGTCTGCACCGGCATCGTCGACCCGGTCCCGGCCGACCGGCTCACCGGCGGCGCGACCCGTTACGGCGGCGCGTACACCGACTACCTGAAGGAGAAACGCGCTGAGCGAGCGCGCTGGGAACAGCGCTACTCCGAGGAGCAGGACGAGCTGAAGGAACTGCGTCAGTCGGTGGCGGTGACCGCCCGCCGGGTCGCACACAACCGGCCGCAGCCGGACAACGCGAAGACGCTCTACGACCGCAAGGGAGGGCGGGTCGAAAAGCAGGTCTCCCGCCGCATCCGGAATGCCCGGCTGCGGCTGGACGAGCTGACCCGCGGCCAGGTGCGGAAGCCACCCGCGCCCCTGCGTTTCCGGGGCACGCTCACCACGCGGACGCCGGGCGAGGGTCCCGCGATCTCGGTGCGCGGGATCGAGGTGCCGGGACGGCTCAGCCTGATGGAGCTGGACGTCACCGGTTCGGCGAGGCTGCTCGTGACCGGCGGCAACGGTGCGGGCAAGTCCACGCTGCTGGCGGTGCTGGCGGGCCGGCTCGCGCCGCCGGCCGGGACCGTCCACTTCGGACCCGGGGTGCGGGTCGGGATGCTGGAGCAGGACGTGGAGTTCGACGAGCCGGGGCGCTCGGCGCACGAGGTGTACCTCGCCGCGCTGGGCGAGTCGGCCCCGCCGATGTCCCAGCTGGGCCTGCTCGGGCCGCGCGACCTCGGCCGTCCGGTGGGCGAGCTGTCCGTCGGGCAGCGGCGGCGGGTCGCGCTCGCCGTGCTGCTCGCCGATCCGCCGGACGTGCTGCTGCTCGACGAGCCGACGAACCACATCTCGCTGACGCTGGCCGAGGAGATGTTCGCCGCGCTCGGCAGCGCGCCGGGCGCGGTCGTCATCGCGTCTCATGACCGGTGGCTGCGCCGGGACTGGGAGGGTGACCACTTAGAGCTTGATGCTCGCCGGACGGCGTCCGTATAGGTCGTTATACAGTTCCGAGGATGGTGCGGAGTGAGAGCTGCGCTTCGGCCAGGTGGTCCCGGAGGGATCGCTTGGCCGAAGCGGGCCGCAGCCATTGCCGCACCGTCGTCCGCCTGCAGCCCACGGTGCTTACGGCTTCGCCTCGGGGCCTGATCGAGATCGCCCGTGCCGCCGGCGTGTCCGGCTACGTGGGCGACGGTGCCAGCCGCTGGCCCTCCGCGGACACCCGCGACACCCTGGATTGGGAGCCGTCTCGGCCCAGGCTGGTCACCGCCCTCGAAAAGGAGGTCTGAGCGTCGCTCAGAGCTGGATGCCGAGCAGCGCGTCGACGGCGGTGCGGATCAGCGCGGGCGCGGCGGTGTCGGTGCCGTCGCGCCGCAGCGCCGCGGCCGCCCACGCGTCCACCGCGGCCAGTGCCTTCGGCGTGTCGAGGTCGTCGGAGAGGTGGTCGCGCAGCCGGGCGAGCACCTCGGTGGCGTCCGGGCCGGCCGGCAGCGCGACGGCCTCCCGCCAGCGGGCGAGCCGCTCCTGCGCCTCGGTCAGCAGCCCGTCGGTCCACGGCCGGTTCTCGCGGTAGTGCCCGGCGAACAGCGCCAGCCGGATCGCGCCGGAGTCGACGCCGTCGGCGCGCAGCCGCGAGACGAACACCAGGTTCCCGCGCGACTTCGACATCTTCTCGCCGTCGAGGCCGATCATCCCGGCGTGCACGTAGTGCCGGGCGAACGGGTGGTCCCCCGCGACCGCCTCGGCGTGCGCCGCGCTGTACTCGTGGTGCGGGAAGATCAGGTCCGAGCCGCCGCCCTGCAGGTCGAAGCCGAGGCCGAGGCGGTTGACCGCGATCGCGCTGCACTCGATGTGCCAGCCCGGCCGCCCGGCGCCCAGCTCCGACTCCCACGACGGCTCGCCCTCGCGCGCCACCCGCCACAGCAGCGCGTCGAGCGGGTGGCGCTTGCCGCGCCGGTCCGGGTCGCCGCCGCGCTCGGCGAAGAACTTGTTCATCGTCTCGGCGTCGTAGTTGGACTCGTAGCCGAACCGGCCGGTGGCGCCCCGGTCGAAGTAGACGTCCGGGAACTCCGGGTCGTCGGCGCGGTAGGCGCTGCCGTTGGACAGCAGCTTCGCGATCACCTCGACGATCTCCGGGATGCTCTCGACCGCGCCCACGAACTGGCGCGGCGGCAGCACGCGCAGCGCCGTCATGTCCTCGCGGAACAGCGCCGTCTCGCGCATCCCGAGCACCACCCAGTCGTCGGAGTCGCGCTCGGCGCGCTCCAGCAGCGGCTCGTCGATGTCGGTGACGTTCTGGACGTAGTGCACCTCGTGGCCGTTGTCCCGCCACACCCGGTTGACCAGGTCGAACGCCAGGTACGTGGCCGCGTGGCCGAGGTGCGTGGCGTCGTACGGGGTGATGCCGCAGACGTACATCCGGGCAGTGGCACCGGGCGCCGTCGGGCGGATCTGCCCGGTCGCCGTGTCGTGGAGCCGGAGGGGGCGGGGGGTGCCCGGAAGCCGGGGCACGTCGACGGATGACCAAGTCTGCATACCCCCGACTGTAAGCGTGACGGCCGTACGCTTTCCCACCCGGTGGGAGCGACGGGTGCCGGACCCGCCGCTCCCCCGCGGTCAGTGCTTTGCCGCGTTCGCCCGGATGGCGTCACGCACGTACGCGCCGATCCCCGGCCGCTGCTCGTCCTCCCGGATCAGGAACCCGAGCTGGACCGGTTCGGTGGCGTACAGCTCGCCGATGCGTTGCTGCACCTCGTAGCCGCACTCCCCCATGACGCGTCCGAGCATGGCCCGGCGCGCCTCCGCCAGCTCCCCCGCCTCGGCGCCGTCGGCCGGCGAACCCGCGTCGACCAGCGCGACGAGCCGGCCGACCCACGCGACGCGCTCGGCCTCGCCGTCTTCCCACTCCTGCTTGGTCCCCGGCAGCGTCCGGCGCTGCCACTCCGGCGTGCCGCCCCAGCGGCGGGCGGCCTCCTCCGGGTAGCCCTCCGGCTCGCGGAAGCCGCCGAACACCTCGAACTTCTCCTCGGGCGTCAACGCGTTGCCCATGGCTCTCGCCTCCAGTACACGATCGACGGCCGCGACCATGCGCCCGAGCTGGCCCTGCCGCTCCACCAGCAGCTCGCGCTGCCGTTTCAGGTGGGCATCGGCGTCGACCCCCGGGTCGTCCACCATGGTCACGATCGTCTCGAGGGGGAAGCCGAGCTCCCGGTACAGCAGGATGCGCTGCAACCGGTCGAGGTCGTCGTCGCTGTAGTGGCGGTAGCCCGCGGACGTGCGCCCGCCCGGCGACAGCAAGCCGATCTCGTCGTAGTGGTGCAGCGTGCGGACGGTGACGCCGGACAGCGCCGCCACCTCACCCACCCGGTAGCCCATCTCCCCCGCCTTTCCGGCCCCTGCGGGCCCTGTCCTGAACGACGATCGCGCCTCACGTCGCGTGAGGGTCAAGTCCGGTGGACACCGGGTTCCCGCACGAGTACCAACAACAGCATGGCCCTGCGGACGCTGTCCCGTTCCCGTACGTCGCCCCGGCCACCCGGCCCGCGGCTGCCCGTCGTGGTGCAGACGGTTTTGTTCGGCGCCTTCCGCCACGTGTTCCAGCCGCTGCTGCAACGGCGCTACGGCACCGTGTTCCGGCTTCGGATCTACCCCGAGCGCAACGTGGTGCTCGTCGGCGACGTCGAGCTGATCAAGGCGGTGTTCGCCGGCCCGGTGGAGACCTTCCACGCAGGCGAGGGCAACGTCGTGCTCAAGCCGGTGATGGGCGAGCACTCCGTCCTGCTCACCGACGAGCAGGAGCACCTGCGGGCCCGGCGGCTGCTCATGCCGGCCTTCCACGGCGCCGCGCTGCGCGGCTACCGCGACCTGGTCACCGAGCTGGCCACGGCGGAGCTGGACCGGTGGCCCTCGGGCACCCCGTTCCGTGCGCACGACCGGATGCAGGCGCTGACGCTGGAGATCATCCTGCGCGTGGTGTTCGGCGTCGCGGAGGGCCCGCGGCTGGACGAGCTGCGGGCCCTGCTGGGGCACGTGGTCGACGTCGGCGCGCTCGACCTGTTCGGCTGGCACAGCCCGGCGCTGCAGAAGGTCGGCCGGTGGCGGCGCAACCGCGAGCGCCAGGACCGCGTGGACGAGCTGCTGTACGCGGAGATCGCGGACCGGCGCACCGCCACGGACCTCGAAGGCCGCACCGACGTGCTGTCCCGGCTGCTGTCCGTGCCCGGCGACGATCAGCTGACCGACCCCGAGCTGCGCGATCAGCTGGTCACGCTGCTGCTGGCCGGTCACGAGACCACGGCGACCGCGCTGGCCTGGGCGTTCCACGAGCTGGCGCGGAACCCCGCGGTGGCCGCCGCGACCACGCGCGCCGCGGACGAGGGCGACGAGAAGTACCTCGAAGCGGTGGCGAAGGAGGCGATGCGGCTGCACCCGATCATCTCCGAGGTCGCCCGCCGCCTGACCGAGGACATCACCCTCGGCGGCTACACCGTCCCGGCCGGGCACACTGTGCTGCCGTCGATCTCGATGGTCCACGCCGACGGCGCGAACCACCCGTCTCCCGAGGTCTTCGACCCCACGCGGTTCCTCGGCGGTGGCCCGGAAACGGGCACCTGGCTGCCCTTCGGCGGGGGCGCGCGGCGCTGCCTCGGCGCGGGATTCTCCTTGCTGGAAGCGACGATCGTGCTGCGCGAGCTGTTCACCCGTTACCGCGTCACGGCCGCCGACCCGCGCCCCGAGCCGACGAAGACCCGGCACATCACGCTCGTGCCGGGCCGCGGCGCGCGGATCGTCGTCCACCGCCGCTGAATTCGCCGCGCTACCGGCGCCGGGTGCGGAGGTAGTCGTTGACCACGGCGGCGCCGAGCCCGTCGACGTCCGGCGCCACCACCCGGCCGCCGGAGCGGCGGGCGATCACGTCGACGAACGCCTCCAGGCGCGGGTCGTCGCCGAGCCGGAACACCGTGACCGAGGCGCCCAGCTTCGCCAGGCGGTCCACTTCGGACAGTGTCTTGTGGATGGTCCGCGGGTCCGGCGGATAGTCGAAAACCGCCTCGCCGTCGGGTTCCAGGTGGGCCGTGGGCTCGCCGTCGGTGACCATCAGGACCACCGGCTGGGCGTCCGGGTGCCGGCGCAGGTGCCGTCCGGCGAGCAGCAGCGCGTGGTGGGCGTTGGTGCCCTGCTCCCAGGTGCCCTCCAGCCCGACCAGCTCCGGCAGGTCCACCGGCATCGCGTAGCGGCCGAAGGTGATCAGCTGCAGCGCGTCGTTGCGGAACCGGGTGCTGATCAGCTGGTGCAGCGCGAGCGCCGTGCGCTTCATCGGCAGCCAGCGGTCCTCCTGGACCATCGACCACGACGTGTCCACCAGCAGCGCCACCGCCGCCCGTGACCGGTGCTCGGTCTCCACCACCTCGACGTCCTCGACGTCGAGGGTGACCGCGCCCGAGCCCAGCGACGTCGACCGCAGCACGGCGTTGCGCACCGTCCGCGGGACGTCCCACGGCTGCATGTCCCCGAACCGCCACGGCCGGCTGGCCCCGGTCGGCTCGCCCGCAGCGCCGGCCGACTCGGTCTCCCGATCGCCGGTCTTGCCACGCAACGCGTTCACGATGTCCGACAGCGCGGTCTCGCCCAGGCGCCGCAACGCCTTGGGCGACAAGCGAAGCGAGCCGTCGGCGGCCCGTTCGAACAGGCCCTGGCGGCGCAGCTCCCGTTCCAGCTCCGACAGCCGCCGCGCGTCGACGCCGGCGTCCTTGCCCAGCTGGCGCTCCAGCGACTCGAGGTCGATGTCCTCCAGCCGCGCGCCGGGGTAGGACTGGCCCAGCTGCTCGGCGAGCCCGTCCAGCTCGGCCAGGTCGGCCATGGCCTGCGCGCCCTCGCCCATGCCCAACGGGTCCTGGCCGCGGAAGCGCTCCGAAGACGTCCAGTCCTCGCCCGGCCGCAACGCCTGAAGCTGCGCGTCCAGCGCCGAAAGCTGCTGCGCCAGCCGAGGGTCGCCGAACGCCTGCTGGGTCAGCTCCGCCAGCTCGGCGCGCTGCTCAGCGGACATCGAGTTCATCATCCGCTGCGCGGCGGCCGCGCGGGCGGCGAGCACGTCGATCAGCTCGTCGACGTTCTGCGGGTTCTCGGGGAAGAACTCGCCGTGGCGGTTCATGAACTCGGCGAACCGCTCCTCGATGTCGTCGGCGCCCTGCGCGTGGGCGGCGAGCAGGGCGTTGAGGTCGCCGAGCATCTGGTTGACATGCTCGACGTCCTCGGGCCCGGCGTTCTGCAGCGCCTCCTTCATGCCCTGGAACCGCGAATCGAGCAGCTCCCGGCCGAGCAGGTCGCGGATCTGGTCGTATTTCTCGCGGCCCTCGGACGAGCGCCAGTCGTACTCGCTCAGCTCCCGCACGGCCGCGGCGGTGCCCGGCGGGAGCGCGTCCAGCTGCGCTTCGCGGAACCGCGCCTCGTCGTCGGGGTCGGGGAACAGCTCCCGGCGCTCGGCGGTCAGCGCCTCGCTCAGCAGCTGCTGGACCTCCTGCAGCGTGCCGTCGAGCCGGTGGCGCCGCTGGATCTCGGAACGGCGCTGCCACAACCGCCGCGACAGCTCGTCGAGGCCCGCCGTGCGCTCGGTGCCGCGCCGCAGCAGTTCCTCCAGCGCCGAACGCGGTGAGGAGCCGGCCATCACCTCGCGGCCGATCTCGTCCAGGGCGTCCCGCAGGTCCGCCGGCGGCGCCAGCGGATCCGGCCCGTCGTGCCACGGCCCGTACGCGTAACCCTCCGGAAGCTGTGTCAATGCCGCCTCCGCGGGAAAAAGTACGTCGGCGGGTGCATTACTGGCCGTACACCGTCATGTTGTCGTCGGAGTCCTTGGCCAGCCGCCGGGCCAGGAACAGCGACTCCAGGGCCAGCTCCACCGCCGCGGCGATGCGGCCCGCGGGCTCGTCGGAGGACACTCCGGCCCGCTGGGCGACCTCGTGCAGCACCGGCAGCTCCGGCAGGGCGGCGAGCACGTCCTTGCCCGGCACGCGCTCGCCGGTGGCGACCAGGTGCCCGTCGGCGACGGCGTCGGACAACGGGCGCAGGTCCAGCCCGGCGAACCGCTCGCGCGCGGTCTCCGCGACGGCCCGGCGCATCAGGTGCACCAGGTGCTCGACCTCGCGCCCCTCCTCGCCCGGTTCGAACTCGATCTTGCCGCGCAGCACGGCGGGCACCGCGTCGAGGTCGACCGGGCGCGCGACCGGCGGCTCCTCGCCGGTGAGCGCGGACCGGCGCAGCGCGGCGGCGGCCACGGTCTCGGCGGCGGCGACCGCGAACCGCGCGGAAACGCCGGAGCGCTGGTCGATCACCGGCGACTCGCGCAGATTGCGCACGAACCGGGCCAGCACCTCCAGCAGCGGCTCGCCGACCTCGGCGACCAGGTTCGCCTCCTGCCGCACCACCGCGACCTCGGACTCGACGTCCAGCGGGTAGTGCGTGCGGATCTCGGCGCCGAACCGGTCCTTGAGCGGGGTGATGATCCGGCCGCGGTTGGTGTAGTCCTCGGGGTTCGCCGTGGCGACGAGCAGCACGTCCAGCGGCAGCCGCAGCGTGTAGCCGCGGACCTGGATGTCGCGCTCCTCCATCACGTTCAGCAGGGAGACCTGGATGCGCTCGGCGAGGTCGGGCAGCTCGTTGATCGCCACGATCCCGCGGTGGGCACGCGGCACGAGGCCGAAGTGGATCGTCTCCGGGTCGCCGAGGCTGCGGCCCTCGGCCACCTTCACCGGGTCGACGTCGCCGATCAGGTCGCCGACCGAGGTGTCCGGCGTCGCCAGCTTCTCGGTGTAGCGCTCGCTGCGGTGGCGCCAGGCCACCGGCAGCTCGTCGCCCAGCTCGGCGGCCCGGCGGACGGACGCGGGCGTGATCGGGTCGAGCGGGTGCTCGCCGAGCTCGGAGCCCTCGATCACCGGCGTCCACTCGTCGAGCAGGCCGGCCAGGGTGCGCAGCAGGCGGGTCTTGCCCTGGCCGCGCTCGCCGAGCAGGACGACGTCGTGGCCGGCGAGCAGCGCGCGCTCGAGCTGCGGCAGGACCGTGCGGGAGAAGCCGACGATGCCCGGCCACGGGTCGCGGCCGTCACGGAGGGCTTCGAGGAGGTTGTCGTGGATCTCGCGCGCGATCGGGCGCGGCGCGTGGCCGGCAGCGCGAAGCTCGCCGGCGGTACGGGGAAAACCGTCTGGAACAGCGTTCACCCCCTCGACGCTACTTACCGTTCGGGTGTACGTCGACGTGGAGCGACTCCAGCGTGGGCGATCGGCGGGCCCGCCCGGCGGACGGGTAAAATAGGGCGTCGTGTGCCGTCCCAGTGCGACCCTCGCCGTCTGGTCCTCCGCGTGGCTGAACGGAGCCGCGGCTTCCGACGATGTGCTCGACTCCCTCGAAGCCTGGGGTGAGGCGCACGACGTCGTGGCCGCCGACGCGCCCGCGGCGGAGGCGTTCGAGCTGCCGCTGGCGTTCAACCGCGCGGCCACCCCGGTCCAGCTGATGATGGCGTTGCGCGCGCAGGGCGCGAAAAGCGCCCAGCTGGTGCTCCCGGTCCCCGGCGACGTCCGCGGCCTCGGCGGCGGCGGCCCGTTCACCGAGGCGGCGCTGCGCTGCGGCGACGCGGTGGTGCTCACCGAGCTGGGCTTCGGCCTGGTCCCGGAGCCGATCGCCGAGGGCCTGATGCGCTGGACCGTCTACTCCCTGAGCGCGCCGGCCCCGCTGGAGTACCAGTCGCTGCCCGACGCCGAACACGGCCTCACCGACGCCATCCGCGCGAGCGCCGGCGCGCTGCAGACCCTGGACGTGGCGAGCGACCGGCCGAGCGTGCGCGCCGAGCTGTCGGCCCACCTGCGCTCCCAGCCCCAGGTCGAGTGGCCGGCCGGGATGCCCGCGCGCTCGCTGCGCGTGCTGCAGCGCGCCGAGGAGATCTCGGCCATCCTGGCCATCGCCCGCACCGACGACCCGGGCGGCGCGCTGTCCGCCTCCGCGGCGGTCCAGCGCGCGGAAGCGTTGCGCCCCTTGGCCGACGCCGTCCGCACGGCCCGCACCGCCGCGGTCAACGAGGCCGTCCGCGTCTTCGCCGACCAGGGCGACCGGCACCCCTGACGCCGGCCCCTGGTCAGGCCGGGCGGGGCGAAGGGCGTTTCGCCGGTTCGCAGCAGCCGATCGCGCACGGCGCGCCGTTCACGGTGCAGCCCGCGACCGGGAACCCGGAAAGCTTGCGGGCCGGGGCGTCCTCCACGTGTTCGCGGATCAGCTCGACCACCAGCTCCGCGAAACGGGGGTCCGAATCGGGCGTCGCGGCGCGGGCGAAGGCCATGCCGTGCCCGGCGGCGCGCTCCGCGGCCTCGTTGTCGAGGTCCCAGATCACCTCGAGGTGATCCGAGACGAAGCCGATCGGGCTGACCACCACGGACTCGACGCCGCGCTCGTGCAGCGCGTCGATGTGGTCGACGATGTCCGGCTCCAGCCACGGCACCTGCGGCGGGCCGGAACGCGACTGCCAGACCACGTCGTACTCCGCGATCCCCGCCTCCGCCGCGACCAGCCGGGCCGCCTCGGCGATCTGCTGCGAGTAGCGGTGACCGCCTTCGGACGGCGGCCCGGCGGCCCGGTCCGCGCTCACCGGCACGGAGTGGGCGGTGAACACAGTCCGGGCGTCCGGCCGGTCGCCGAGCCGCGCGTGAGCGGCGCGCACCGCGTCCGCGACCGCCGAGACGAACAACGGGTGGTCGAAGAACTGGCGCAGCTTCACCAGGTCCGGCGCGCCTTCGCCCACCGCGGCCCGGGCGCGCTCGATGTCCTCGTCGTACTGACGGCAGGCCGAGTAGCCGCCGTACGCACTGGTCGGGAACACCAGCGCGCGCCGCACGCCGTCGGCCTTCATCTCGGCCAGCGTCTGCTCGACCATCGGGTGCCAGTTGCGGTTGCCGAAGCGCACGGGCAGTTCGACGCCCTCGGCCGCCAGCTGCTTTTCGACGGCCGCGATCGCGGCGCGGTTGAGCCGGTTGATCGGCGAGACCCCGCCGAAGTGCTGGTAGTGCTCGGCGACCTCGAGCAGCCGCTCGCGCGGCACGCCCCGGCCCCGGGTGACGTTCTCCAGGAACGGCATCACCTCGTCGGGCCCCTCCGGGCCGCCGAACGAAAGCCATAACAACGCGTCGTAACCCACCAGCCCATCTTGCCGCTGTGGCGGGGCCCACGGCGAGCCGGGCTCGTTATGTACTGATCCATCCAAAACGTGCTACGGTCGCCGCATGCCCAGGCCACGGGAGTTCGACGAGACGGTCGCGCTGGAAGGCGCCATGAACGCCTTCTGGGCGCACGGCTACGAGGCGACTTCGACCCAGGACCTGTGCACTGCCACCGGACTCGGCCGCAGCAGCGTCTACAACACCTTCACCAGCAAGCACGCCCTGTTCCAGCGGGCGCTCGAGCACTACACCGAGCGCGGCGCCCGCAGCCGCGCCGAGGTACTGGAGCAGGCCGAGGACGGCCTCGACGCGATCCGCCGGCTTCTCTCCGACCTGATCGAGGACGAACTCGGCAACGGCCGCCGCGGCTGCCTGATGGTCAACACCATCGCCGAGTTCGGCACGGCCGACGCGGAGGTCACCGCGAAGGTCGAGACGGACACGGCGGCTTTCCTTGCCGCCCTTGGCGATTACGCCCGGCTCGGCCAGGCGGACGGCAGCGTCACCCGCGACCGGGACCCGGCCGACATCGCGCAGTTCGTGCACAGCACCGTCGGCGGGCTGCGGCTGATGTCGCGCCGCGGCGCGCAACGCCCGGCGATGGCGGCGGTGGCCGACATCGCCGTCTCCGCGCTCGCCCGCCGCTGACCGAAACCCCTTTCCGCTCATCAGCGTTGATGGCACCCGGGCTCATTTTGTACCAATCAATCCACAAGGAGGAGACCCGTGCCCCTCGCCGTCTTCGTGCTCGGGCTGAGCATTTTCGCGCTCGGCACCTCGGAGTTCATGATCACCGGGCTGCTGCCCGGGATGGCCACCGACCTCGGGGTCAGCATCCCCGACGCCGGCCTGCTGATCTCGGCGTTCGCCGTCGGCATGGTGGTCGGCGCGCCGCTGCTCGCCGTGGGGACGCTTCGGCTGCCCCGCCGCACGACCCTGCTGGCGCTGCTGGTGGTCTTCGGCGCCTCGCACGTCGTCGGCGCGCTCTCCCCCGGTTACGCCCTGCTCTTCGCGACCCGTGTGGTGAGCGCGCTGGCCTGCGCGGGGTTCTGGGCCGTCGCCGCGGCGACCACCATCTCGCTGGTGCCCGCGGCCCGGCGCGGGCGCGCGCTCGCGGTGCTGGTCGGCGGCCTGACCGTGGCGAACATCGCGGGCGTCCCGGCCGGCACACTGCTGGGCCAGCACGCGGGCTGGCGCACGGCGTTCTGGGCGGTGGCGGCGCTGACCGTGGTGGCGGCGGCCGGGGTGCTCGCGTTCGTGCCGCACACCGCCGTGGACGCTTCCGCCGTGCGGGTGCGGACCGAGCTGAGCGTGTTCCGCAACGGCCGGGTCTGGCTGGCGCTGGGCGTGATCGCGCTTTCGCAGGCCATGGTGTTCGCGACGTTCAGCTATCTCGCGCCGCTGCTCACGACTGCCGACGGCCTGCCATCGGCCCAGGTCCCGCTCGTGCTCGGGCTGTTCGGCGCCGGCGCGCTGATCGGCATCACCGCGGGCGGCAAGCTCGCGGACACCCATCCGTTCGCCACGCTGTACGGCAGCTTCGGGCTCGCCCTCGTCGCGCTCACGACGCTGGCACTGACTTCGAACGCGGTGGTCGCCGTGGTCGCGGTCCTCGTGCTGGGCGCGGCCGGCTTCGCCGCCAACCCGGCCCTGAACGTCCGCGCGTACTCCGTGGCCGGCGGCACCTCCACCATGGTCGGCGCGAGCACGACCGCGGGTTTCAACGTCGGCAACACGGCCGGCCCGTGGCTCGGCGGCACGGCCATCAACGCGGGCCTCGGGCTCCCGAGCGTGGCCTGGGTGAGCGCGGCCCTCGGGGTGCTGACGCTGGCCGCCTTGACGTCCGCCCTCCGGGTCCAGCGCTCGGACGACGCGCGATCCTCGCCGCTGCCCCCAGCGCCCGCGACCGTCCACTAGGGACACTGAAGGCAGTGAGCGGCCCTCGTGCGGATGTCCGCACGAGGGCCGCTCACCGGGTCATGGCTCAGATGCCGAGCGCGTGCACCCCGCCGTCGACCATGATCATCGAGCCCGTGGTGGCGGGCAGCCAGTCCGAGAGCGCGACGCAGACGGTCTTGGCCGTCGCGGTCGGGTCGGAGCTGTCCCAGCCGAGCGGGGCGCGGTCGTTCCAGCCGTCTTCCAGCTCGTTGAAGCCGGGGATGGACTTCGCCGCCATCGTCTTCATCGGGCCGGCGCTGACCAGGTTCACGCGGATGCCGCGTGGGCCGAGTTCCTTGGCCAGGTACCGGTTCACCGACTCCAGCGCGGCCTTCGCCACGCCCATCCAGTTGTAGGCCGGCCACGCCACGCGCGCGTCGAAGTCCATGCCGACGATCGACGAGCCCGGCGCCAGCAGCGGCAGGGCCGCGACGGCCAGCGACTTGAACGAGAACGCCGAGACGTCCACCGCCACCTTCACGTCCTCGCTCGGCGCGTCCAGGAACGGCGCGCCGAGACAGGTCTGCGGCGCGAAGCCGATGGAGTGCAGCACGCCGTCGAGGCCGTCGACGTGCTCACGCACGCGGTCGGCCAGGCTGTCCAGGTGCTCGGTATTGGTGACGTCCAGCTCCAGGACGGGTGCTTCCTCCGGCAGCCGCTTGGCGATGCGCTCGACCAGCGACATCCGGCCGAAACCGGTGAGCACCACTTTCGCGCCCTCCTGCTGCGCGATCTTGGCCGCGTGGAACGCGAGCGAGGCGTCGGTGATGACGCCGGTGATCAGCAGCCGCTTGCCTTCGAGCAGTCCGGGCAACGGGTTCCTCCAGGTCGTGGGGTCAGCTCGGGAAAAACGGTCGGTGTCAGAAGGTCAGTGGCCGAGGCCGAGGCCGCCGTCGACCGGCAGCACGGCGCCGTTGACGTAGCCGGCGTCGTCGGAGGCCAGGTACCGCACGGCGGCGGCGATCTCCGCGGGCTCGGCGTAACGGCCCGTGGGCACCTGGGCGAGGATCTCCTTCTTGCGGTCCTCGCCCAGCGCGTCGGTCATGTCGGTGCGCACGAAGCCGGGCGCGATGACGTTCGAGGTGATGTTGCGCGAGCCCAGCTCCCGGGCCAGCGACCGCGAGAAGCCGACCAGGCCCGCCTTCGAGGCCGCGTAGTTCGCCTGGCCCGCGGAGCCGGAGAGGCCCACCACCGAAGAGATGAAGATGAACCGGCCCCACTTGCCGCGCAGCATCCCGCGGGAGGCGCGCTTGGCCACGCGGAACGCACCGGTGAGGTTCGCGTTCACGACGCGTTCGAACTGCTCCTCGGTCATCCGCATCAGCAGCGTGTCGTCGGTCAGCCCGGCGTTCGACACCAGCACCTCGACCGGCCCCTGGTGCTCCTCGACCTGCTTGAACGCGGCGTCGACCTGCTCGGTGTCCGTGACGTCGGCCTCGACGCCGAAGAGCCCTTCGGGCGCGCCGGAGCCGCGGTGGGTGACCGCCACCTGGTGGCCCTGCCCGGCGAGGTCCAGCGCGATCGCCAGACCGATCCCCCGGTTGCCGCCGGTGACCAAGACCGACCGTCCCACTGCGACTCTCCTCTGTTCGTACCAACGTGCCGGCACGAGGCTATCGCCCCCGGCCGGGCGGCTCCGCACCCGGCGCCACCTCAGCCTCCCGGCGTGGCGCGGGTGTCCTAAGGCGAGGTAAGGAACCGCGCTTCGACCTTGATGGTTACCCGCCGGTTGGTCACCGTGAGTCGCGACACAGGAGGTCAAAGATGACTACCCGGATCCACGGCGAGGCCGGCCCCGCGAGCGAGCGGCGGGTCGTCGCGAACGTGCTGCGCGGCTCGATCGGCAACCTCGTCGAGTGGTACGACTGGTACGCCTATTCGGCGTTCACCATCTACTTCGCCAAGTCGTTCTTCCCCGGCGGGGACGCGACGGCCCAGTTCCTCAACACCGCGGCGGTGTTCGCCGTGGGCTTCCTCATGCGCCCGCTGGGCGGCTGGATGCTCGGCCGGTTCGCGGACCGGTTCGGCCGCCGCTCGGCGCTGGTGCTGTCGGTGTCGATGATGGCGTTCGGCTCGCTGATGATCGCCGCGACGCCCGGCTACCAGACCATCGGCGTCGCCGCGCCGATCCTGCTCGTGCTCGCGCGGCTGTTGCAGGGCCTGTCCGTCGGCGGTGAGTACTCGACCTCCGCGACGTACCTGTCCGAGGTGGCCACGCCCGGCAAACGCGGCTTCTACTCCAGCTTCCAGTACGTGACGCTGGTCGGCGGGCAGCTGCTCGCGCTCGGCCTGCAGCTGATCCTGCAGAGCGTGCTGACCGAGGCCCAGATGGGCGACTGGGGCTGGCGCATCGCGTTCGTCGTCGGCGCCATCGCGGCCGTCGTGGTGATGGCACTGCGGCGCGGGATGGACGAATCCGCCAGCTACCAACGCGTCTCGGCCGAGACGGGCTCGGAAGCCGGGGAACGAGGCACCTTGCGCGCGCTCGTGAAGTACCCGAAGGAGATCGCGCTCGTCGTCGGCCTGACACTCGGCGGCACCGTCGCCTTCTACACGTACGCGACGTACACGCAGAAGTTCCTCGAGAACACCGCCGGCATCCCCCGCCGGACGGTGACCGTGATCCTCTTCGCCGCGCTCCTGGTGTTCGCCATCGTCCAGCCCCTCGCGGGCCGGCTTTCGGACCGGATCGGGCGCCGGAAGCTGCTGATGTTCTTCGGCATCGCGGGCACGGTGCTGACCGTGCCGATCATGACGACGATGGCGCACACGAAACAGCCGGTGCTCGCGTTCCTGCTGCTGCTGGGCGCGCTGGTCATCGTCACCGGCTACACCTCGATCAACGCGATCGTGAAGGCCGAGCTGTTCCCGACGAAGATCCGCGCGATCGGCGTCGGCCTGCCCTACGCGCTGACCGTCGCGATCTTCGGCGGCACAGCGGAACTCATCGCGCAGGCGCTCAAGAAGGCCGGCCACGAGTCGCTGTTCTTCTGGTACGTCGCGGCCTGCATCCTCGTGTCGCTGGTGGTGTACGGGACAATGCGCGAAACGTCGCGTTCGTCCGCCCTCGAACGCGAAGAGGACTGAGGCTGAGGATGGCCGTGCGCGTGCTGCTCGTGGAGGACGACGCCGGGGTCGCCGGCGCGCTCGCCGAGACGCTGCACGCGCACGGCCACGCCGTCACCAGCGCTGGCCGGGGCGCCGACGCGCTCCACCGGCACCACGGCGCCGACCTGCTGCTGCTCGACCTGGGCCTGCCCGATCTGGACGGGCTGGACGTGCTGCGCAAGATCCGGCAGGTCTCGGGCGTGCCGGTCATCGTGCTCACCGCGCGCGGTGACGAGCGGTCCGTGGTCCGCGGGCTCCGCCTCGGCGCCGACGACTACCTGACGAAGCCCGTCCGCCTGGCCGAGCTGCTGGCCCGGATGGACGCCGTCGTCCGCCGGGCCCGAGCCCGCACCGCCCCGGCCGGGGACGCGGTGGTGCGGGTCGAGGACGTCGAGATCGACCTGGGCGGGCGGCAGGTGCTCGTCGCCGGCCGCGACATCGGGCTCACCACCAAGGAATTCGACGTGCTCGCGGTGCTGGCCGCGCGGGCGGGCACGGCGGTCAGCCGCCAGCAGCTGATGGACGAGGTGTGGGGCGACGCCCACCTGGCCGTGTCCCGTTCGCTGGACGTGCACCTGACCCAGGTGCGCGCGAAGCTCGACCGGCCGGGCCTGCTCACCACGATCCGGGGCTTCGGCTACCGGCTCGGCCGGGGCTGAGGCGTGCGCACCCGGCTCCTGGTCGTGCTGGTGACGCTGGCGTTGCTGGTCGTCGCCGCGTTCGCCGTTCCGCTGCTGTCCTCCACCGCCGGGCAGCGGACGCAGGAGCTGGTCATCTCGCGCAGCAGTGACGTTGACCGCTTCGTGGTGCTCGCGCAGCAGGCGGTCGATTCGCGCGACCCGGCGGCGCTCGCGGCCGAAGCGGCGCAGTATTCGTCGTTATACAGCGAGGCGGTGGTGGTGGTCGACGCGCAGCGGACGCCGCTGGTGCAGGCGGGCGGGATGTCCGCCGCGGAACCGGCCGTGCACGCGCTGGTGGAGGCGACGATGCGCAACGAGCCGCCGGCCCGCGTCGAGGCGCTGAGCCCGTGGTCGGCCACACCGGTGCTGTTCGCGCGCCCGGTCGGCACCGGGACGCGGGTCTCGGGCGTGGTCGTGCTGCGGGCCTCGGTGACGGCGGCCGCCGCGGACGTCACGGCGGCGTGGAGCGCGATCGCGGCGGGCGCCTTGCTGGTGGCCGCGGTGTTCGTGCTGCTCGCCGTCCTGCTCGCGCGGTGGATGGTGCGGCCGCTACTGGAGCTGGAGACCGGCGTGCTCGCCGTCGCGGGCGGGCACCGGGCGCAGGTGCCCGAACGGTCCGGCCCCCGCGAGCTGCGGACGCTCGCAGCGTCGGTCAACCGGATGTCGGACGCCGTCGTGGAGGCCGCCGACCAGCAGCACCGGCTCGTCGCCGACACCTCCCACCAGCTGCGCAACCCGATGGCGGCGCTGCGGCTGCGCGTCGACTCTCTCGGCGCCGAGCTGGACGACCGGCACGCCTACCACGCGACCGTCGCCGAAGTGGAGCGCCTGGAGCGGATCCTCGACGGCCTGCTCGCGCTCGCGACCGCGGAGAGCACCGCGACCCGGCTCGCGGCGGGCGGCGCGGACCGGCCGGCCGAGCTGGCTGAATCGGCCGAGCTGACCGAGCCGGCCGACCTCGCGACCGTGATCGCCGAGCGCGTCGACGCCTGGCGCCCGGCGGCGGACCGGGCGGGCGCCACCCTGGTGCCGTGCCCCGCCCACGCCGAGCCGGTCCTGGTCCACGCCCCGGAGGGCGAGCTGGCCCAGATCCTCGACGTCCTCCTGGACAACGCCGTCCACTACGCCGGCCACGGCGCCACCATCACCGCCGGCTGGGAACCCCACGGCGCCACCACCACCCTGGTGGTCACCGACGACGGCCCCGGACTGTCCACAACGGACCGCGCCCGCGCGACGGAGCGATTCTGGCGCGCCGGCGGCGAAGGAGCGCCCCGCGGAACAGGGCTGGGCCTGGCCATCGTCCGCGAGCAGACCCGCGCCCGCGGCGGCACGCTGGAGCTTCGGGCCGCCGAGCCGCACGGGCTGGAAGTCCGGGTCACCCTGCCCGCGGAGGTGACGTCGTGAGCACCACCCGCCGCACGACGCGGGCTGGAAACCCTGGTCGCGCTGCCCGCGGAGCCGACATCGCGAGCACCACCCACCGCACCACGCCGCCCGGAAACCCAGGCCACACCTCCCGCGCCCGCAACCCCATCAGCACCACCCACCACACGACGCAGCCCGGAAACCCGGGTCGCGCTGCCCACCGAGCCGACACCGCGAGCACCACCCGCCGCACCACGCCACCCGGAAGCCCCCGCCACACCTCCCGCGCCCGCAACCCCATCAGCACCACCCACCACACGACGCAGGCTGAAAACCCGGACCGCGCAGCCCACCGAGCCGACACCGCGAGCACCACCCACCGCACCACGCCGCCCGGAAGTCCGGGCCACACCTCCCTCGCACGCAACCCCATCAGCACCACCCGCCGACCCGCGCTGCCCGGAAACCCGCTCACGCCGCCCGCGGAGGCAACACCGTGAACACCAGCCACCGCACCACGCCACCCGGAAACCCGCGCCACACCCCCACACGCATCACCCGCCGCGCGGCGCTGCTCGGTGGGCTCGGCCTGGCGCTCGCGGGCTGTGCCAGTGGTTACCGTGGCCCGGGGCGGGACGTGACGATCGCCGCGGGTGAGCCGGGCGGGTTCTACCTCGCGTTCGCCGAAGTGCTGGCGGCCGAGGTGAGCCGTGCGGAGCCGTTGCTGCGCTGCGCCGCCGTGCCGACGGAGGCGAGCGTCGCCAACGTCGAGCTGGTTCGGGACGGGAAGGCGGACCTCGGGCTGGTGCTCGCGGACGTCGCGCAGTCGGCCCTCACGGGCGCGGCGCCGTTCCCCTCGCCGGTGCCGCTGCGGGCGCTCGGCCGGGTGTACGAGAACTACCTCCAGCTGGTCGTCCGCGCCGCCGACGGGCTCGCCGGCCTGCCGTCGCTGGCCGGGCGGGCCGTCTCGCTCGGTGCGAACGGGTCCGGTGCGGCGCAGCTGGGCGAACGGGTCTTCGGCGCGGCGGGCGTGCGCGTCCAAGCGCAGCACCTGCAGCTCGCCGACGCCGTCGCGGCGCTGGCCGGCGGGACCATCGACGCGCTCCTGTGGTCCGGCGGCGTGCCGACCCCCGCGCTCGCCGACCTCAACCGCCGGACCCCGCTGGCGCTGCTGCCGCTGAACACCGTCATCCCCCAGCTGCGGGCGGCGCACGGGCCGGTCTACGAGCCGGTCCAGGTGCCCGCCGACGCCTACCGCGGGGTCGGCGCGCTCGCCACGATCGGCGTCGCGAACCTGCTGGTCTGCTCCCCCGCCCTGCCCGACGACGTCGCCGCCGCGGTGGTGCGCGTGCTCGCCGGCCGGGCGGCGGACCTGGTGCCCGCCCAGGCCGTCGGCACGCAGTTCCTCGACGTCCGCACGCTGATCGGCACCCGGCCCGTGCCGTTGCAGGCCGGTGCGGCCGAGACCTACCGGGCGCTGCACGGCTGATCCGGGCCTCGCTAGATTGGACGGATGAGCCCCGGCCGCCGCCCCCTCGCCGAGATGCCGCTGCGCGTGCGCTACCACGAGTGCGACGGCCAGGGCATCGTGTTCAACGCGCACTACCTGGCCTATGTGGACATGGCTGCGTTCGAGGTGGAGAAGGCGCTTTTCGGCTCCCACCAAGCGTTCCTGGCCACCGGGGCCGACATGGTCGTGGCTGAGTCGAACCTGCGCTACCGCGCGCCGTGCCGCTTCGACGACGAGCTGGTGGTCTCGGTGTTCCTCAGCCACTTCGGCACCACGTCGATCGTCTACGAGTCCGAGATCCGCCGCGACGGCAAGCTCACCACCGAGGCCACCCTCCGCTACGTCTTCATCGACCCCGCGACCCTGCGCAAGTCCCCGCCGCCGCCGGAGGTCCGCGAGGCCTACGCGGCGTACCTGCCCGCCTCCGCCACCTCGTAAGGCCAGCCATGTTCCGCGTGCTCTTCTACCACCCCGAGATCCCGCCGAACACCGGCAACGCGATCCGGCTCGCCGCCAACACCGGGTGCGAGCTGCACCTGGTGGAGCCGCTCGGCTTCTCCTTGGAGGACAAGCAGCTCCGCCGCGCAGGGCTCGATTACCACGACCTCGCGCGCGTCCACGTGCACGCCGACCTCGCGGCCGCGTGGCGGACGCTGCTGCCGGCCAAGGTGTACGCCTTCAGCGCGTCGGCCACCCGGCTGCACACCGAGGTCGCGTACGAGCCCGGTGACGTGCTGATGTTCGGCCCGGAATCCGCCGGCCTCCCCGCCGAGGTCCAGCACGCCCCCGAGGTCACCGACCGCGTGCGGCTGCCGATGCTGCCGACCAGCCGCTCGCTCAACCTCGCCAACACCGCGGCGATCAGCATCTACGAAGCCTGGCGCCAGAACGGTTTCGCCGTGACCGAGCACCACGGCTAGGGAATTCTCTGGCCGATCAGCAGTGAAGCCGCCGCGCCGATCATCAGCACCAGCGTGCCGATGACGAGCCACGGCTTGCTCGCGTCGGCGTCCTTCAGCTCGTAGCCGATCTGCTCGCCGAGGTCGGCGTAGACCTTCTTCAGCTCGTCCGCGCTGGCCGCCTTGTAGAACTGGCCGCCGGAGAGCTGGGCGATCTCGCGCAGGGAATCGTCGTCCACGCGCACGTCCTGGGGCCGGCCCTCGATGTTGACCGAGCCGTGGGTGGTGCCGAACGAGATCGACGAGATCGGCGCCTGAGCCTGCTTCGCCGCCTGCGCCGCGGTGTACGCGCCACGCGGGGCGTACAGGTCCTCGGGCACGGTCTGCTTGCCGTCGCTCATCAGCACGATCCGCGCGGGCGGCGGTCCGTCCGCGCCGCCGACCACGGCCGAGAAGCTCTCGATCGATTGCAGGGCCGCGAAAATCCCCTCGCCGGTGGCCGTGGACTGCGCGAGCTTCAGATCGCTGATCGCCTTCACCACGCCGGCCCGGTCGGTGGTCGGGTTGACCAGCACCGTCGCCGTGCCCGCGAACGAGATCAGGCCCAGGTTGACGCCCGGGGTCATGTTCTTCGCGAACTGCGTCGCCGCGTCCTGCGCCGCCTTGAGCCGGGTCGGCGCGACGTCGGTGGCCTCCATCGACAGCGAAACGTCGATCACCAGCATCACCGTGGCACGGTTGCGCGGCACCTTCTGCTCGGCGGTCGGCCCGGCCAGCGCGACGGTGAGCACCAGCAGCGACAGCACGATCAGGACCGCGGGCAGGTGCCGGATCCAGCCCTGGGTCTTGGGCGCGACCTTGTCGAGCAGCTCCAGGTTGGCGAACCGCATCACGCGCTTGCGCCGCGCCCGCTGGGCGAGCACGTACGCCACGGCGACCGCGGCGACCGCGATCAGCAGCAGGAACCACCAGGGTGCGGTGAAACCGGTCAAACTCATGCGCCCGCCTCGCTATTGCCCGGCGCGGCCTGAGCCGAAAACGCGGCGCCGAATGCTTCCCTCGCAAGCAAACTCACGCGACACCCCCGGACCAGCGGCGCTTGCGGGCCACGACGAACCGCACCATGTCGGCGATCCAGTCCTGGTCGGTGCGCAGCACCAAATGCGCGGCGCCGGCGCGGCGCAGCGCCGCCGCGACCTCCTGCCGGTGGGCGTGCGCCGCGGCGCCGAACTCCTTGCGCAGCAAGGCAGAAGCGTGCACTTCGCGCTGTTTCCCTGTCTCCGGGTCGGCCAGTACGACGGTGCCCACGTCGGGCAGGTCGATGTCACGCGGGTCGAGCACCTCGATGGCGATCAGCTCGTGGTGCCCGCCGAGCGCGCGCAGCGGCCGCTGCCAGTCCGTGGGCCCGAGGAAGTCGGACATCACCACGGCCAGCCCGCGGCGCCGGGGCGGGCGGCGCAGCTGTTCCAGCGCGTCGGCGAGGTCGCCGCGGACGCCCTCGGGCGCGCGCGGCGTCTCGGCCAGCCGTCGGATCAGGCCGCGGGCGTGCGCGAGCCCGCCGCGCGCCGGGATCCGGTCGGTGCGCTCGCCGTTCGACACCAGCGCGCCGATCCGGTTGCCGCCCCCGCCGGTCAGGTGCGCGACGGCGGCCGTCGCGCACACCACCAGGTCACGCTTCTCGCACAGCGCCGTGCCGAAGTCGAGGCTCGCCGACAGGTCGGCCACCAGCCACGTCTCCAGCTCACGGTCGGCCACGGTCTCGCGGATGTGCGGGGTGGTCGTGCGGGCGGTGACCGCCCAGTCCATCCGGCGCACGTCGTCGCCCGGCTGGTAGATCCGCGCCTCGCCCGGCTCCGAGCCCGGCCCCGGCACCAGGCCGAGGTGATTGCCCTGCAGCAGCCCGTCGAGCCGGCGCCGCACGTCGAGTTCCAGCGTCCGCAGGCCGGCCTCCAGCCGGTCGCCCCGCAGCACCGGCGGCGCCCACCCGGGGCGCTCGCGCTGCTCCTTCTTCGCCACCGGCCTACCTGACGGGCGCGCCGGCGGGGACCGGGGCACCCGGCCCGTTCCCGCCCTGCGGCCGGGCGGAGACCTGCGGCAGCGGCACGGTCTGCAGCACCCGCGTGATGATGTGCTCCACCGGGACGCCGTCGGCCAGCGCGTCGTAGGACAGCACCAGGCGGTGGCGCAGCACGTCCGGCACGACGTCGACGACGTCCTGGGGCAGCACGTAATCACGGCCGCGGACCAGCGCGAGCGCGCGGGCGGCGGCGATGATGCCGAGGCTCGCGCGCGGCGAGGCGCCGTAGGACACCCAGCCGGCGACGTCGGCGAGGCCGTGGTCGGCCGGTGTGCGGGTGGTCAGCACCAGGCGCACCACGTAGTCGACCAGCGCGTGGTGCACGAACACCTGCGCGGCGACGCCCTGCAGCCGGACCAGCTCGCCCGGGCTGAGCACCTCGTGCGGCACCGGCGGCGTGACGCCCATCCGGTAGATGATCTCGCGCTCTTCCTCGGCGGTGGGGTACTCGACCAGGATCTTGAACAGGAACCGGTCGCGCTGGGCCTCCGGCAGCGGGTAGACGCCCTCGTTCTCGATCGGGTTCTGCGTGGCCAGCACCAGGAACGGGTCGGGCATCGGGAAGGTCTGGCCGCCGATCGACACGTGCCGCTCGGCCATCACCTCCAGCATCGCCGACTGCACCTTGGCCGGCGCGCGGTTGATCTCGTCGGCGAGCACGAAGTTCGCGACCACCGGGCCGAGCTCGACGTCGAACACCTCGGCGCCCTGGCGGTAGATGCGGGTGCCGAGGATGTCGGCGGGCACCAGGTCGGGGGTGAACTGCACCCGCGAGAACGAGCCGCCGACCACCCGCGCGAAGGTCTCCACGGCGAGGGTCTTGGCGACGCCGGGCACGCCTTCCAGCAGCAGGTGGCCCTTGGCCAGCAGCCCGACGAGCATGCGCTCCACCAGCCGGTCCTGGCCGACGATGATGCGCTTGACCTCGAACACGGTCCGTTCCAGCAACTGGGCGTCCCGCGCCGGCGTGCCGGGCTGCTGCCCGTTCGCGCCCTCGGCGTAGCCGGGCTCGGTCACTCTGCCTCCTGTGGTTCTGTGCTTGCGGCTCGCCCCGCGACCGTACTGCCTCGCGGGGACCGCCGTCCGCCCGCCACGCACACCCCAGGCGGACCACGGCGATCCGTCCGACCATGCAACCGCACCACCGGTATGACAGCTGTGAAGACGCCCTAGCGGTGGCGCTCCAGGTCCGCCGGCGTGTCGATGTCGTCGCTCTCGCCCGGCTCGGCCGGGACGTCCACGAGGGACAGCCCGCCCAGCGCCCGGCGCAGCGACGCGTTCTCCGGCGGCTCGGGGATCGCCTGCCGCAACGCCGCCAGGCGCCAGGCGCCGAGCAGCCACTGCCGCTCCCCCGCCGCGTCGACGAGCACGGCGCCGTCGGCGTCCGCGAGCGCCGCCCGCAGCCGGTCCACTGTGGACTTCCGCACCCCCGGCAGGTCGGCGGCCAGCACCACCACGACACCGTCGCCGGCCACCAGCGCCAGCCCGGCCGCGAGCGCGGCCACCGGGCCGGTGCCGGGCACGGGCTCGCGCGTCCACACCACCCCGTCGTGGCCGGGGCGCCGCGGGCCGACCACCACCACCGGGTCCGCGCCGCCGACGGCGGCCACCGCCCGGGAGAGCAGCGACGAACCGCCCACCACCAGCCCCGGTTTGTCCACACCGGACAGCCGGCGCGCGGCCCCGCCGGCGAGCACGATCCCCGCGTACGGCATTCGCGCCTCCCTGTCCCCCGGAAAAACGGCGCTCCGGAAAACCGTTCCCCTGCCGGGTCGGGTCCACGCTAGCGTCCGGGGATGCCCGACGCCGCGCGGCTGCTCGCCGCTTATGAAGAGCAGGTCCGCCACGCCGAGCTGACGATCCCGGAGCCGGGCTTGCGGCTGGACCCCGACGGCCCGGTGGTCCGCGTGACCGGCGGCCGCCGCGGGCTCGTCACCGGACGGCACGACCTCGGTGTCACCGGGCCCGCGCTGGACGAGCTGATCGCGCGGCAGCGGGACCACTTCGCCGCCCGCGGGGAGGCCGTCGAGTGGAAGACACGCGGCCACGACCGGCCGGCGTCGCTCGCGGAGCGGCTCCTCGCGGCGGGGTTCGAGCCGGAGCCGCGGGAGACCGTCGTGATCGCGGCGATCGCCGACCTGGGGCCGGAGTCCGCGGCGCCGGACGGCGTGCTGGTGCGCGAGGTCCGCGGCGAGGCGGACCTGCGGCGGATCGCCGCGCTGAGCGCCGAGGTGTTCGGCACGGACGAGGACGCGCTGGCCGCCGACCTCGTCGGCCGCCCGGACGCCGCGACGCACGTGGTCGCGGAGGCGGACGGGCGGCTCGTCTCCGCCGCACGGCTGGAGTTCGTGCCCGGCACCGAGTTCGCCGGCCTCTGGGGCGGCGGCACCCTGCCCGCGTGGCGCGGCCGGGGCCTGTACCGCGCGCTCGTCGCGCGCCGCGCCCGGCTGGCCGCGGCCCGCGGCGTCCGCTACCTGCAGGTGGACGCCTCCGAAGACAGCCGCCCGATCCTCGAACGGCTCGGCTTCACGGCCGTCACCACAACCACGCCCTACGTCTGGAGCCCGCCGGCGGCGGAAGTCCGATGAGCCCGCGGCCGCCTGCCGCGAGGTGGCCTCGCCGAGAAGATCGGCCTCCCGCCCGAACCCGGTGACCCGCGGGTTCCGCTGACGCCGGCCCAGCCACCAGGCACAATGGCGGCATGAGCCCCGACCTCGACGAGCTGCGACGGCTGCGGCGAGCCCGCGACCGGATGGACCGGGAGTACGCGCAGCCGCTCGACGTGGCCGCGCTCGCCCGCACCGCGCTGATGTCGGCCGGGCATTTCAGCCGCCGCTTCCGCGACGCGTATGGCGAAACGCCGTACTCCTACCTCATGACGCGCCGCATCGAGCGGGCGAAGTCGCTGCTGCGCCGCGGCGATCTGAGCGTGACGGATGTCTGCTTCGCCGTCGGGTGTACCAGCCTGGGCTCGTTCAGCGCGCGCTTCACCGAGCTCGTCGGCCAGACGCCCAGCTCCTACCGCGCGGGCGACCACGAGGAGCTGCGGGTGCTGCCGGGCTGCCAGGCGATGGTCCTGACCCGGCCCCGGCGCGTGAAGGCCGGGAGCAGTTCCGGAGACGCGCCCGCCTGACCTGCGAAACTCCCACCGGTGCGACGGGCGTCAGAGCCAGCCGTTCGTTTCCGCGATCCGGGCCGCTTCCGCGCGGGTGCGGGCCTGGGTCTTGCCGATCGCCGACGACAGGTGGTTGCGCACGGTTCCTTCCGACAGCCCGACGGTCCTGGCGATGTCGGCGACCGTGCCGCCCTCGGCCGCGGCGCGGAGCACGTCCGCTTCGCGGTCGGTCAGCGGGCTGGCGCCGCTCGCGAGGGATTCGGCCGCGAGGGCGGGATCCACGAACCGCAGCCCGGCGTGGACGCGGCGGATCGCGTTGACCAGCTGTTCGGGACGGGAGTCCTTCACCACGTACCCGGCCGCGCCCGCCGACATCGCGCGGGAGAGGTAGCCGGGCCGGCTGAAGGTGGTGCAGATGATCACGCGGCAGGACGGCAGGGCGTGGCGGAGCTCGGCGGCCACGGCCAGCCCGTCCCGGCCCGGCATCTGCACGTCGAGCAGCGCGACGTCGGGAGCGGTCCGCCGCGCGGCGGGGAGCACCTCGGTGCCGTCGCCGAGCTCGGCGACCACTTCGAGGTCGGGTTCGAGCCGCAGCATCGACGCCAGCGCACCGCGCACCAGCGCCTGGTCGTCGGCCAGCAGGACCCGGATCACGCGGGCCCCGTTCCGTCGGCCGGCCGCGGTGCCGGCGCGCGGGCCAGTACGCGGAAGCCGCCGCCGGGGGCCCGCCCGTGTTCGAGCGCGCCGGACACCGCGTCCAGCCGTTCGGCGAGACCGGTCAGGCCGTGCCCGGCCACGGTCGCGGCCGCGGCGGTGCCGTCGTCGGTGATCTCCACCCAGTCGCGGCCGAGCCGGATGCGGCAGCGGCCGGCGTCGGAGTGCCGCAGCACGTTGGTGACCGCTTCCCGGACCACGTAACCGAAAACCCCGTGCAGCCCGGGCAGCACGTCGTCGGCCGTCGCGGGCAGGTCGGCCCGCACGCCGGCGGCGCGCAGGGCCATCCGGGCACCGGCGATCTCGGTGGTCAGCGACACCGTGCGGTAGTCCGAGACGGTGGCCCGCACGTCGGAAAGCGCCTGCCGGCACAGGCTTTCCAGCTCGCCGACCTCGGTCACGGCGGGAGCGGTGTCCCCACCGGACTCCAGGATCCGCCGGGTCAGCCCCAGTTTGACGGTCATCGTCGAGAGAGTGTGCCCGAGGACGTCGTGGAGGTCCCTGGCGACCCGCTCCCGTTCCTGGTCCACGGCCAGGCGCCGGACCTGCGCACGCGCGGCCCGCAAGTGGCCGATCGTGAAGACCAGCGCGAACACGGTGCCGAGGGCGGCGGTCACCCCGGCCAGCGTGGCCACCAGCGCCCAGTTCACCCGGCCTTCGGCCAGCTGCATCCAGCCGATCTGGCCGATCACGGTGGCGAGGCCGAGCAGCAGGGAATACCGCAGCGGCAACAGCATCAGCCCGGCCGCGACGGCGTAGGTCAGGTCGGTCAGGTAGTCGGGCGAGCCCAGCAGCACGGCCGGCGCGGCCCCGAGCACGAACACCGCGGCCACGATGGCGATCCGCTGCCGGTGCGAGGCCCGCGGCC
This sequence comes from Amycolatopsis saalfeldensis, assembly GCF_900110575.1. Classification (GTDB taxonomy): domain Bacteria; phylum Actinomycetota; class Actinomycetes; order Mycobacteriales; family Pseudonocardiaceae; genus Amycolatopsis; species Amycolatopsis saalfeldensis. Next base: position 269,318 of record NZ_FOEF01000002.1, on the reverse strand, counting down.
CGTACCACGGAACCAGCTGGCAGCCGACGCCGTAACAGACGACCAGGCCCAGCACCACCCCGGCGCGCACCGGGTCGTGGTCGCCGCCGGCGACACCGGCGAACCGCGCGATCAGGAAGAGCGAGGAGAGGTTCGCGATCGCGACGACCGCCACCGCCCTGCGGCCGCGCCGCCGCTGACCGTCCAGCGGTTCGCCCCGGAAACTCCAATCCGGCCACGACCGGACGGAGAACTCCTCGGGCTCGTCAGGCACCACCGCGGTGATGCTACGGGAGCGGTCCGGTGATTCGATCATGCGACAAGCGTCCGGGCCGGACGGCTCCCCGCCCCACCCATCCGTCACTCGATGGGCCATGACATCCGGCAGGGGTCCCCTCCGTCGAGTACTGCTGTCCTTGGGTTCTTCCCCGCGCGATTCACGATGGACCAAGGAGAAATCCCATGCGCAGGATCTTGCCCGCGGCCCTCGCCGCCGCGGCCGTGATGGCGAGTGTGGCGGCGGTGACCGCGGCTGTCGCGGCGAACGCGGAGCCGGCCGGACCGCCGCAGGCACCCGTGGCCTGGGGTGCCTGCCCGAAAGGCACGGACCCGGCCCTGCAGTGCGCGACGCTCCCGGTTCCGCTGGACTACCGCCATCCCGAAGGGCGGAAGATCGACCTCGCGATCTCCCGGCTGCCCAGCAAAGACCCGGCGAAGCGCCGCGGCGCCCTGCTGACCGACCCCGGCGGCCCCGGCCTGCCCGGGCAGCTGGCCGTGCCCCTGCTGGGCCTGCCCCAGCAGGTCCGGGACAGCTACGACGTGATCGGGTTCGACCCGCGCGGCATCGGCCGCAGCGCGCCGCTGACCTGCGACCTGACCAGGGAGCAGAACGCCATCGCCACCACCCCGCCCTATCCGTACAACGCGGCCGACGTGGCGAAGCAGGCCGAGGCCGCGAAAACCATCGCCCGGCAGTGCGCCACCTCGGAGACCTCCGACGTCCTGCCGTTCGTCACCACCGCGAACACCGCCCGCGACATGGACCGGATCCGCGCGGCGCTGGGCGAGGGGAAGATCTCGTACTACGGCGAGTCCTACGGCACCTACCTGGGCGCGGTGTACACGACGCTGTTCCCGGACCGGAGCGACCGCATCGTGCTCGACAGCAGCCTGCCCCCGGAGGGCTACGACATCGGGGCGTTGCGAAGCCAGGGCGCGGGCTTCCAGACCCGCTTCCCGGACTTCGCGAAGTTCGCCGCTGCCGATCCGAAGCAGTACGGGCTCGGTGCCACCCCGGCCGCGGTGAACGCCGGCTACTTCCAGCTCGCCGAGCGCCTGGACAAGACTCCGGCGCAGGGGTACGACGGCACGGCGTTCCGCGCGTCCGCCGCGGCCTACATCCGCTCGGACAGCACGTTCCCCCTGCTCGCGACGCTGTGGCGCGACCTCGACACCGGCCGGCCGCTCCCTCCCGAGCTCGCCCAGCCCGACCCCGGCAACGCCCCCTTCAGTGATCGCGGCCGCGTCTCCGTCGGCTACCTGAGCGTGATCTGCAACGACTCGCAGTGGCCGGCATCGGTGCGGGACTACCAGCGGGACGTCGCGGCCGACCGGGCGCGCTACCCGATGTACGGCCCGATCGCGGCCGAGATCCGGCCGTGCGCGTTCTGGCCGGCTCCGGCGGAGCCGAAGGTGCGGATCACCGGGCGCGGACCGTCGGACGTGCTGATGGTCCAGAACCTCCGCGACCCGGCGACCCCGCTGGCCGGCGCGCTCCGGACGCGGGCGGCGTTCGGCGGCCGGGCCCGGCTGGTCACCGTCGACCAGGGCGGGCACGTGGCCTACGGGGCCGGGAACAAGTGCGGCAACGACGCGGTGACCGGCTACCTGGTCACCGGGCAGCGTCCCGCCCACGACGCCTTCTGCCCGGCACAACCGGCCTGATCGGCCCGCGCGCACCGGCGAGGCCGGGCTACGGCCGCCCGGCCTGAAGCCGCCGGTCGTACCCCCGCTGGGAGTCCTGGATCTCGCCGGTGTGCGCGACCGTCCAGTCGTAGAGGCGGCCGAACGGCTCGCGCAGGGATTCGCCGAGCGGGGTCAGGGAGTACTCGACGCCGATCGGCGAGGTGGGCAGCACGCGGCGCTCGATCATCCCGTTGCGCTCCAGGCGGCGCAGGGTCTGGGTGAGCACCCGCTGGGTCACGCCCTCGAGGTGGCGCTTGATGTCGTTGAACCGGCGCGGTTTCTCGAGCACGGCCAGCACCATCATCGACCACTTGTCGGCGATCTGGTCGAGGATCGGGCGGCTGGGGCAGTCGGCCCGGTAGACGGCGCCGTCGAGGCCGGGATCCGTCCGCGGAGTGGCCATCCGGGTATCCTCCATGATCCCAACGATGCCGAGAGTGCGTTATTGACGCCGGAGACCCGCCGTCCCAGGCTAGGTATACATCAGGAACCTAGCTACCGGCCAGGCACGAATCGGAGATCTCCATGTCCCACGACGCCTACGCGACCCTGCGGGTGAGCCGCGAGGCCGGCATCGTCCGCGTCACCCTCGACAACCCTCCGGTCAACGTCCTGGACGTCGCCCTCATGACCGACCTGCGGCGCCTGCTGGCGACCCTGCGGGACGACGATTCGGCCCGCGTGATCGTGTTCGGCAGCGCCGACCCGGACTTCTTCATCGCCCACGTGGACATGTCCCTTGTGGACACCCCGGCGGCCTTCGACGGGCTCGCGGCCGGCATTACCAGCGGTGTCAACGTCTTCCAGGCCCTCGGGGAACTGCTGCGCCACCAGCCCCAGGTGACGATCGTCAAGCTGGCCGGCCTGGCGCGCGGCGGCGGCGCGGAGTTCGTCGCGGCGGCGGACCTGACCTTCGCCGCGATCGGCCGCGCCGGCCTCGGCCAGATCGAGGCCCTCATGGGCATCGTCCCCGGCGGTGGCGGCACGCAGTATCTGGCCAACCGGGCCGGCCGCCATCGCGCGCTGGAGGCGGTGCTGGGCGCCGAACTGTTCGACGCCGAGACCGCCGAACGCTACGGCTGGGTCAACCGCGCCGTGCCCGCCGGGGAACTCGACGAGGTGGTCGACCGGCTCGCCCGCACTATCGCCGCCCTGCCGGAAGGCGTGATCGCCGCGGCGAAACGCGCCCTCCCCCCGGAAGACCTCTCCGCCGGCCTCCAGCGGGAAAACGACGCTTGGGCAAGCCAGTTCGTCCGCCCCGCCGCCGAGAAGCTGATCCGCGGCGGGCTCGCCCACGGCGCCCAGACCCGCGAAGGCGAGCGTGATCTGGAGGGCCTGCTCCGCGGCCTGAACGGCTGATCAACGGGAGCCGGCCGAGAGGGTTTTCATGGTGACGTAGCTGGTCACGGCGGCCACACTGGGCAGGCCGGCCAGGCGGTTGGCGTGGAAGTCCTCATAGGCGGGCAAGTCCGCGACCTCGACGTGGAGCAGGTAGTCGTAGTCGCCGGTGACGTGGTGGCACTGCACCACGCCGGGCAGCCGGACCACCGCGCGCTCGAACGCGACCACGTCCGCGCGGCCGTGGCGCACCAGCCGGACGCCGGCGAACACGCGCAGGCCGCGGCCGACCGCGGCCGGATCGAGCACGGCACGGTAACCCCGGATCACCCCCGTCTCCTCCAGCCGTCGCACCCGGCGCAGACAGGGCGACGGCGACAGGCCGACCCGGGCGGCGAGCTCCGCGTTGCTGATCCGGCCGTCCGCTTCGAGCACGGCCACTATCGACCGGTCCACTTCGTCCATGAGGGCAGATTATTGCGCGCCCGGGCGACCTAGCACATCGGCCGGCCTGGTCAGCGACGCCATTTGCTGCCGAAGTTGCGCCGGATCGGCCCGCGGCGGCGGACGGCCGGGCACGCTGGTGCGGCCGGACGACCCGATCCCGGGAAGGGGAACCATGCCTGGCCGCAGTACGGTCGCCATCCATGCCGATCGCGGCATCGCTCCCAGCCGCGCGGTGGCACCGCCCATCCACCAGACGGCGACGTTCGCGGCCGAAGACGCCGAAGCGTTCGCCCGGGTCGCGGTGGACCGGCGGGGCCACGATTTCTACACCCGGTACGGCAACCCGAACCACGCGCAGGTCGCGGCGGTGGTCGCGGAACTGGAACACACCGAGGCGGCGATGGTCACCGCCTCCGGGATGGCCGCGCTCACCACCGCTGTGCTCGGCCTGGTGTCGGCCGGCGACCACGTGATCGGGCAGAAGTCCACCTACGGCGGCACCGCGTCGGTACTGCTGAACCTGTTGCCACGGCTCGGGATTTCGGTCACGCAGGTCGACCAGACCGACCTGGCGGCGTTCGGCCGGGCGCTGAGCCCGCGGACCCGGCTGATCCTGCTGGAGTCGCCGAGCAATCCACTGCTCCAGATCACGGACCTGGGCGCCGTCGCCGGTCTGGCCCGCGCGCACGGCGCGCTGACCATGGCGGACAACACCTTTGCCACGCCGGTGAACCAGCGGCCGGCGGACGTCGGCGTCGACCTGGTCTGGCACAGCGCGACCAAGTACCTCAACGGCCACAGCGACGTGTCGGCCGGGGTGCTGGCCGGATCGGCCGAACTCCTGGACCGGATCTGGGACGTCGCGCTGCTGACCGGCGCCGTGCTCGGCCCGTTCGACGCGTGGCTGCTGCTGCGCGGCCTGCGCACGCTGCCGCTGCGGATGCCCCGGCACAACGCCAACGGCCAGGCGCTCGCGGAAGCGTTGCAGGATCACCCGGCCGTGGGACGAGTGCATTACCCCGGCCTCACCACCCACCCGCAGCACGTGCTCGCGGCCAAGCAGATGAGCGGCTTCGGCGGCGTGCTGGCAGTCGAGCTGGCCGCCGGTTTCGAAGCGGCGGACGCGTTTCTCGGGCGCCTGCGCTACGCCCGCCGATCGGCCGGCCTCGGCGGGGTCGAGTCGCTCGCCGTGCACCCGGCGTCCATGTGGCGCGGAATGCTCAGCGAGCAGCAGATCGCCGAGTCCGGCGTGCCGCTCGGCCTGGTCCGGCTGGCCGCCGGCACCGAGGACACCGAAGACCTGGTCGCCGACGTGCTCGCGGCGGCCGACTCCGTCAAATGACCGAGAAAGGCGTTCACCCGATGAAAACCCTCATCACCGGCGGCACGGTCCTCAGCCTGGACCCGGCGGTCGGCGATTTCACCCGCGGCGACGTCCTGATCCGCGATGGCGTGATCGAAGCCGTCGCAGCGCGGATCGACGCGCCGGACGCCGAAGTGATCGACGGGACCGCGCGGATCGTGCTGCCCGGCTTCGTCGACAACCACCGCCACACCTGGCAGACGGCGTTCCGCGGCATCGGCGCCGACTGGGCGTTCGAGGACTACGTGACGGCGATGCACGGCACGCTCAAGCCGCACTACCGGCCGGAGGACGTCCACCTCGGGAACCTGCTCGGCCGGCTGGAGGCCCTGCACTCCGGGGTGACCACCATGCTGGACTGGTTCCACGCCACGCAGAGTCCCGAGCACGCGGACGCCGCGCTGGCCGGCCTCCGGGACGCGCCGGGGGCGGTCGATCTTCTGCTACGGCGCGGGTTACCGGACCACCGACCGGATCGAAGCCGAAGTCCGCCGGGTGCGGGCCGAGGTCGGCGGCACCGGCCCGGTCACCATGGCGCTGGGACTGCGCGGCCCGGGCGAGGTCGCCATGGACACCGTCGCCGGGGACCTCAAGCTGGCGGCCGAACTCGGGCTGCGGACCAGCATGCACGTCGACGGCCTGTCCGGCGGCCGGCCGATCGACGCGCTCCGGGCGCACGGGCTCCTGTCGGACACCACGACCTTCGTGCACGCCAACGGGCTCGGCGACGACGAGCTGCGGATGCTGGCCGACGCCGGCAGCTCGGTGTCGATCAGCCCGGACGTCGAGGCGAAGATGGGCTTCGGCTGGCCCGAGACCGGCCGCGCGCTGGCGGCCGGACTGCGCCCGACACTGTCCGCGGACGACTGCCCGTCCGCGGCCGGCGACCTGTTCGCCACGATGCGCACCGCCTTCGCCGTGCAGCGCGGGCTCGACGGCAGCCTGAATTCCCGGGACCTGCTGGACTTCGTGACGGTCGACGCGGCGCAGTCCTGTGGCCTCGGCGCCCGTACCGGCAGCCTCACCCCCGGCAAGGAGGCGGACGTGATCCTGCTCCGCGCCGACGACCCGACCGTCTTCCCGGTCGCCGACGCCGCCGGCACCGTCGTCACGGCGGGTCACCCCGGGCTGGTCGACACGGTTCTCGTCGCCGGCGAAGTGGTCAAGCGGGACGGCCGTCTGCTCGGCGTCGACCTGCCGGCGCTCCAAGCCCGGCTGCTGGCCTCGCGCGACCGGATCGCCGCGGCCGCGGGTGTTCCGCTCGACGGCACTTGGCGCCCCGGCTCGAATCGCGGCTGATACCGCCTTTCCCGGGTGGACGGCGCCTCAGCCGACCAGCCGGGTCGCGTACGGCATGATGCCGCCGTAGCGGACGGAGGTCACGCGGACGTACGAGCCGGACTGCGGGGCCTCCACCATCTGCCCGCCGCCGAGGTACAGGGCGACGTGGTGGATGCCGGCGGAGCCGCCGTAGAACAGCATGTCGCCGCGGCGCATCTGCGACAGCGGCACGCGGCGGCCGGACGTGTACTGGTAGCCGCTGTAGTGCGAAAGGGACTGCACGCCGGCGAAGGCGTAGATCATCAGGCCCGAGCAGTCGAAGCCGATCTTGCGGTAGTCGCCGTACATGTCGGCGACGCCGCCGTCGCGGATGCCGCGGGTCGGGCCGCTCGCGTTGCCGCCGCCCCAGGCGTACGGGAGGCCCACCTGGGACAGCGCCCGCGCGATCACCGCTTCGATCGAGGAGCCCGCCGCCGGGGAAGGACGGCCGCCGCCACCGGAGGGACCGTCGTTGCCACCGCCGCTGTGGCTGGCGGCCAGCGCCGCCTGACGGGCGCGTTCCTCGTCCTCACGCTGCTTCTGCGCGACCCAGTCCTGGTACCGCTGCCGCTGGCCCTGCAGGCCGTTGACCTTCGACTGCGCGGCGTAGAGCTGCTGCTCCACAGAGGACTTGTTCGCCTGCAGCTGCGTGTTCTGCGCCGCCTGCGCCTGCTGTGCCTCGACGGCGGCGGACTGCGCCGCGTCCGCGCCGCTCTTCGCCTGCCGCGCGGCCGCTTGCTTCTGCTGCGCGACATCGAGGGCCTTGCGGGCGGCGGAGTCCTTGTTGGACTTGTCCGTCTGCGCCTGCTGCAGCCGGTCCAGCGCGTTCAGCCGTGAGCCGCCGATGGAGTCCAGCAGCTGGGCGCGCGCCAGCAGGTCCTGCGGGCTCTGGGCGGTGAGGTAGGCGGAGATCGAGCCGATCGTGCTGCCCTGCTCGAAGCTCGCCGCGGCGAACTTCTTCAAGTCCTCGCGGGCCTTTTCGATGGCCGCCGCGGCCGTGTCGGCCTGCGTGCGCGCGGACTGGGCGTCCTGCTCCGCCTGCGTGGCCGCGTCCTGCGCCGTCTGCAGGTCGACCAGCGCCTTGTTGGCCTCCTCCTGCTTCAGCTCGAGGTCGTCCTGCAGCGAGCTGAGCTTCCCCTCGGCCTGCGCGAGCTGGTTGGTCAGCCGGCCGACCTCGCCGGCCTTCTCGTTCGCCGCCGCCTTCGAAGAGTTCAGGTCGGAGTCGCTCGGGTTCGGCGGGGGCGGCGGCACCGCCAGGCCCGTGCCGGTCGCGCCGAACAGCACCACCAGGGCGAACGTGCCGACGGTCAGGCCGCGCCGGACTCCGGGCCGGGCACCGCGTGCACTCCGGATCGCCACGACCCGCCACCTCCGCTCACCAGGGACAACGCCCACCAGGCACAACTCCGCAGCGCGCACACCCCGTGCCACTGCAGTCACACCACTATCACAAGCCTCAGGCGGAACTCACACACCGTAGGTATCAATTCCCCTCATCGGGGGACCCCGGCGGCCCGGCGTGTCCGAATGGCCCAGCTCACTCCGCGTGTCGTCTTGAAGTTAATACAGGACACGCGTACTGTTTGGAGCGACGGACGAGGTGTGCCATCCCGATTCCGGTCCTACGGTGGGGGTGCGCAAGACTCGCTCGTGGTCGGCCCGACGACCCCGTTACACACCGAACTGACCCGGGACTCACGTGCCGCACCGGCGCGGGATCCATGCCACTGGAGTTAGACGTGACTGCACCTGCCAGCAAGGACAGCTTCGGCGCCAAAGACACGCTGAAAGTGGGAGACGCCTCGTACGAGGTCTTCCGCCTCAACAAGGTCGAGGGCTCCGAGCGCCTGCCCTACAGCCTGAAGATCCTGCTCGAGAACCTGCTGCGCACCGAGGACGGCGCCAACATCACCGCCGACCACATCCGCGCGCTCGGCAGCTGGGACCCCAGCGCCGACCCGTCGATCGAGATCCAGTTCACGCCGGCCCGCGTGATCATGCAGGACTTCACCGGCGTGCCGTGCGTCGTGGACCTCGCCACCATGCGCGAGGCCGTCACCGATCTCGGCGGCGACCCCGACAAGGTCAACCCGCTGGCCCCGGCCGAGCTGGTGATCGACCACTCCGTGATCATCGACGTGTTCGGCCGCGCCGACGCCTTCGAGCGCAACGTCGAGATCGAGTACGAGCGCAACCGCGAGCGCTACCAGTTCCTGCGCTGGGGCCAGGGCGCGTTCGACGAGTTCAAGGTCGTCCCGCCGGGCACCGGCATCGTGCACCAGGTCAACATCGAGCACCTCGCGCGCACGGTGATGGCCCGGGGCGGCCAGGCGTACCCCGACTCCTGCGTCGGCACCGACTCGCACACCACCATGGTCAACGGCCTGGGCGTGCTGGGCTGGGGCGTCGGCGGCATCGAGGCCGAGGCGGCCATGCTGGGCCAGCCCGTGTCGATGCTGATCCCCCGCGTGGTCGGCTTCAAGCTGACCGGCGAGATCCCGACCGGCGTCACCGCGACCGACGTCGTGCTGACCATCACCGAGATGCTGCGCAAGCACGGCGTGGTCTCGAAGTTCGTCGAGTTCTACGGCGAGGGCGTCGCCTCGGTGCCGCTGGCCAACCGCGCCACCATCGGCAACATGAGCCCGGAGTTCGGCTCCACCGCGGCGATCTTCCCGATCGACGAGGAGACCGTCCGCTACCTGAAGCTGACCGGCCGCTCCGCCGAGCAGGTCGCGCTGGTCGAGGCGTACGCCAAGGAGCAGGGCCTCTGGCACTCTGCTGATCAAGACGCGGCGCACGAGCCGGCGTACTCCGAGTACATCGAGCTGGACCTGTCCACGGTCGTGCCGTCGATCGCCGGCCCGAAGCGCCCGCAGGACCGCATCGAGCTGTCCGACGCGAAGTCCTCGTTCCGCAAGTCGGTGCACGACTACGTGGACGACGACCAGCGCACCCCGCACACCAAGGTCGACGAGGCCGTCGAGGAGTCCTTCCCGGCCAGCGACCCCGCCTCGCTCTCGTTCAAGGACGAGGACGCGGTCGACATCCAGTCCGCCGCGAACGGCGCGTCCGGCCGCCCGTCCAAGCCGGTCACGGTGAAGACGAGCGACCGCGGCGAGTTCGTGCTGGACCACGGCGCCGTGGTGATCGCCTCGATCACCTCCTGCACCAACACCTCGAACCCGTCGGTGATGCTCGGTGCCGCGCTGCTGGCGCGCAACGCCGTCGACAAGGGCCTCACGGTTAAGCCGTGGGTCAAGACCTCGATGGCGCCGGGCTCGCAGGTCGTCACCGACTACTACACCAAGGCCGGCCTGTGGCCGTACCTGGAGAAGCTGGGCTACCACCTGGTCGGCTACGGCTGCACCACCTGCATCGGCAACTCGGGCCCGCTCTCGGACGAGATCTCCGCGGCCATCCAGGAAAACGACCTCACCGCCGTCTCCGTGCTGTCGGGCAACCGCAACTTCGAGGGCCGGATCAACCCGGACGTCAAGATGAACTACCTGGCGTCGCCGCCGCTGGTCATCGCGTACGCGCTGGCCGGCACGATGGACTTCGACTTCGAGCACCAGCCGCTCGGGCAGGACACCGACGGCACCGACGTGTTCCTGAAGGACATCTGGCCGACGCCGCAGGAGATCCAGGAGACCATCGACTCCTCGATCACGCAGGAGATGTTCACCAAGGACTACGCGGACGTCTTCGACGGCGGCGAGCGCTGGAAGGCGCTGCCGACCCCGGAGGGCAAGACCTTCGAGTGGGAGGCGGAGTCCACCTACGTGCGCAAGCCCCCGTACTTCGAGGGCATGCAGGCGGAGCCGGCGCCGGTCGCCGACATCTCCGGCGCGCGCGTGCTGGCGAAGCTGGGCGACTCGGTCACCACCGACCACATCTCCCCCGCCGGCGCGATCAAGGCCGACACCCCGGCCGGGCAGTACCTGACCGAGCACGGCATCGGCCGGAAGGACTTCAACTCCTACGGCTCGCGCCGCGGCAACCACGAGGTGATGATCCGCGGCACCTTCGCGAACATCCGGCTGCGCAACCAGCTGCTGGACGACGTGCAGGGCGGCTACACCCGCGACTTCACCCAGGACGGCGCCCCGCAGGCGTTCATCTACGACGCGGCGCAAAACTACGCGGCGCAGGGCACCCCGCTGGTCGTGCTGGGCGGCAAGGAGTACGGCTCCGGCTCGTCGCGGGACTGGGCGGCCAAGGGCACCTCGCTGCTGGGCGTGCGCGCGGTGATCACCGAGTCGTTCGAGCGGATCCACCGGTCGAACCTGATCGGCATGGGCGTCATCCCGCTGCAGTTCCCGGCCGGCGAGTCGGCCGCGTCGCTGAAGCTGGACGGCACCGAGACGTTCGACATCGCCGGCATCACCAGGCTGAACGACGGCGAGACCCCGCGCACCGTGCACGTCACCGCCACCAAGCAGGACGGGACGAAGGTGGAGTTCGAGGCGGACGTCCGCATCGACACCCCGGGCGAGGCCGACTACTACCGCAACGGCGGCATCCTGCAGTACGTGCTGCGCAAGATGACCCGCAGCTGATTTCCGTTACACCACAAGCGAAGGCCGTCCCGGGTCTCCCCGGGGCGGCCTTCGCCGTCGGATCAGGCGGGCCGGTAGCGCAGCTCGACGGCCCGCGCGGGATCGCCGTCGTGGATCCGCGCCCACCGCACCGGGTCGATGCCCGGCGCGTCGAACAGCCGCACCCCGGAGCCGAGCATGACCGGCGCCAGGTGGACGTGGAACTCGTCGATCAAGCCGCGCTCCACGCATTGGCGGGCGATGTCCTGGCTGTGGATCTCCAGGTCCTTGCCCGCCGCCGCGGCCAGCCCGATCGCCACCGCCTCGGCCACGTCGCAGTCGAGGAAGGTGATGCCCGGGTCCGGGATCGCGTCCTCGGGATGGTGGGTCAGCACGAACACCGGCCCGCTCCACGCGCCGCCGTACGGCTGCCGGCCCGCCTGGCCCGGATGCCGCGCGGCGATCGCGTCGTAACCGCGGCGGCCGCCCAGCACCGCCCCGAGGCTGCCGATCGCCTCCTCGTGGCAGCCCGGGCGGACCGTCGTCCCGGCCGCCCAGTCCAGCGAATGGCCGGGCCCGGCCGCGAACCCGTCCAGCGACATCATCAGGTGCCAGCGCACCTTGCCTTCTGCCGTGCTGCCCATCAGAGCCTCCCGTTGTCACGCCTTTTGCCCGGGTAGACCGGACCGGGCGCGGAAACTCATCGGTGCGCGGGAGGCGCGGGTGAACGGCGCCCCTGATCAGGGGACGACAGCGCCGGTTTTCGGGTCCAGCTTCAGGGTTTTCGCCTTCGGGGACGAGAAGTCGAACATCCCGGTCAACGGTGCCGCGAGCGCGTCGTAGGAGCTGTCGCCGATCCGGCCGAGGTGCCAGTTGTCCTCGATGAAGCGCAGCACCGAGGTCTGGTCGGTCATCGCGTGGTCCACCTGGTTGACCTTGCTGTACGGCGAGATCACCAGCAGCGGCAGGCGCGGGCCGTACCCGCAGCGGTCGGCGTAGCCGCCCAGCTTCACCGGATGCGAGGTGCAGACCGGCGAGTCCTGCGCGGAGTCGTGCGAGCCGTTCACGATCTTCGGGGCCTGGTGGTCGTACCAGCCATCGGAATCGTCGTAGGCGAGCACGATCGCGGTGTCGCGCCAGTGCGGCGAAGCCTGGATCTTGTTCACCTCGGCGGCCACGAACGCCTGCTCGTCGAGCGGGTCCGAGTACCCGGCATGACCGTCCTGATAGGACGGTGCCTTGAGGAAGCTGACGGCGGGCATGGTGCCCGCGCCCAGCGCGTCGTTGAAATCGCTCACGTCGTACTGGTGGTTGGCCTGGTCGGTCTGGCCCACGGCGGGCAGCGAGCTGGGCGGCAGGTGCTTCGGATTGGCCGTCGACTCGTAGTACTGGAACGGCTCGTGGTGCGGGCTGTAGTCCACCGACGCCTGGCCGCCGACGTTCGGGTGCTGGGTGCCGCAGACCGCGTGGCCGTTCGCGGCGCCGGTCGGCTTGAACCCGCCTTCGAACCAGCCCCAGGTGACGTTGCGGGCGTTGAGCAGGTCGCCGACGTTGCGGCCCTGGAACGCCCCGAGGTTGTCGGTGGCGGTGTGGTTGTTGTCGGAGCAGTCGTCGAACGCCGGGTCGGGGTCGGTGATCATGGTGCCGACGCCCTTGGCGTCCGGCGAAGCGGCCGTCTTCGGGTCCACCTTCGGCTCGCCGGTGACCGAGTCCACCGGCTGGAGGCCGTGCGTCTGGCCGGAGACCAGGTTGATCGCGCCGGGGCTGGACGGGCCGAACACGGCGTCGAAGGAGTTGTCGTTCAGCGAGTAGTGCTGGGCGTAGTTCCACATCGCGGTGACGGTGTTGCCGTCGAAGTAGTCCATCACCAGGCCGGGCTCGCCGAACAGGACCGGCTGGCCGGTGCACTTGTCCTTCTCGGTGTGCTCGACGAACTTGTCCATCTTCCCGCCGTCGAAGGCGGCCTGCTCCTTGTTGTAGTCGTGGGCCTGGTCGCAGGTCAGCGCCTGGTCCGGGCTGAGCCGCTTGGGGTTGTAGGCATTGGGGTTGTCGGTCAGGAGCCGCGGCGTCAGCCCGTTGACCGCCGGGGTGCCGGGCGCGGCGCGGAACGGGGTGCCGTTCTCGTTGGTGGCCTTCGGGTAGGCGCCGAAGTAGTGGTCGAACGAGATGTTCTCGCCGAAGATCACCACGACGTGCTTGATCGGCGTCGCGGTGGCGAAGGCCGCCGCGTCCACCGCGTGACCCGGCACCGGTGCCGCCTCGCTGCTCGCGCACGCCGACGCCAGCAGCGCGGCTGTGGCCAGCGCACCCGTCGCCAGCGCGGTCCTCCTCCTGCTCCTGCCCACAGCCTGCCCCTTTCCGCTCGCCCAGTGGTGCCTAAACCAGTAATGCCCGGCCGTAGTGGTCGGCCGGGCCGGTCACGCCGGGCAGCAGGTAGAAGTACCCGCCCCCGAACGGTGAGACGTAGTCGGTGAGCGGCTCGCCGGCGAGCCGCTTCTGCACCGTCTCGAACTGGCGCTCGAGGTCACGCTGGTAGCAGGTGAACACCAGCCCCAGGTCGAGGTTGCCGTTCGCGTCCACGCCACGGTCGTAGTTCACCGCGCGCCGCAGGATGCGCTCGCCGTCGGTCTGCGGCGTGCGCGGGTTGGCGCGGCGGATGTGGCTGGTCAGCGGGATCACCGTGCCGACGGGGTCCTGGCCGTAGCGCGGCTCGTCGTGCTCCTGGTCGCCGTCGAGCGGGGCGCCGTTGTCGCGCCGGCGGCCGATCATGTTCTCCTGCTCCGAAAGCGAGACGCGGTCCCAGAACTCGGCCAGCATCCGGATCAGCCGGACCACCTGGTAGCTGCCGCCGTCGTCCGTCCACACCAGACTGTCCAGCTCGGGCGGCTCCGGGTTGGCCGTGCCGTCCTTGAAGCCCAGCAGGTTTCGCGGCGCGCCCGACGGACGCGGCAGTGACGTGAAGCCGTCGATCTTCCAGCGCAGCTGCATGCCGCCGCGGGTGGCGCGGGCGAGGTCACGCAGGGCGTGCAGCACGGTGTCCGGCTCCTCGGCGCTGAGGGTGAGGCTCAGGTCGCCGTGGCACCAGGCCGGGTCGAGCGCGTCGTCGGGGAACATCGTCATCGGCTTGAGCTTCGCGGGCTTGCGCGGCGCGAGTCCGTAGCGGTCGTCGAACAGGGACGAGCCGGCGCCGAGCAGCACCGACAGGTCTCCCGGCGGCACCTCGGGCCCGAGCACGCCGGAGTCGGCGGGCGGGCCGGTGATGCCGACGGCGGCAGGCGCTCCCCCGCGGGTCAGGAACCGCGCCCGGTCGGTCAGCTCGCGATACAGGCCGGTCAGCTCGGCCCGGTCCTCCGCGACGACGTCGAAGGCCGCGACGATCGAGTGCCGCGGCGGGTCCGAGAGGATCGCCGTCTGCCGCCGCCCGTAGAACGAGGCCCCGCTGGCGCTGTTGCTCGCCGCCGCGCTGCCGGCCATCCCGGCCAGCCCCGCCCCGGCGCCCGCGGCCGCCGCCCCGCGCAGGAACGCGCGCCGCCCGAGCGTCACGAGACCCTCCTCGGCTCGGCGATCGCGGCGATGGGCGCCAGGCGCTCGGTGAGTTCGGAGACGTCGGCGTTGACGCGTTCCCGTTGCGGCTGCGCCAGTTCCGCCAGCGACCTGCCCTCGACGGCCTTCAGGTCGCGCTCGGTCCGGTCCAACCAGGCGTCGAGGTCCTTCAGGCCCGGGAAGCGGGTGGCCAGCAACGGCCGGAGCACGTCGAGCACGGCGCGGGTGCCCGTGAGGTTCGCGCCGGCGGTGGCCAGGGTGCTGCCGCTGCCGTAGTCGGAACGGCCGGTCAGCTCGGACTGCAGGGTGTTCTCCATGATCTCGTGCGCCCGCAGGCCGAGGTCGTTCTGGTCGATCTGGGCGTCGGCGAAGGCTGTCCTGAGGGCTGACACGTCGGCATCCAGCCGATCGGCGACCGGTGCCAGGGCGTCGAGGCTTTCGTTGTGCCACAGGCCGTTCTCGAGCCGGTGGAAACCGGTGAAGCCCGGGTCCGCCGCGCCGCCGGGCCGGCCGTCGGTGGTGCCGTTGATGGCGCCGTCGGAGTCGCCGAACGCGTCGTAGGCGGCACCGAGGCGCTCGTAGGTCAGGTGCGCGGTGAGCCAGGCGCGCCGGCTCGACTCCCGGTTTCCACTGTGGACGGACCGCTTGAGCGCGGCGGTCTGGCCGGCCAGCGTGCCCAGTCCGTCGGTGACGTAGGCGTGGTACTGCTTGAGCGGCCCGAGCAGGTCGGCGTTCGTCACGGGCACCACGGCCGGGCCCGGCCGGTCCGCGCCGCCGGTGACCTGCACCGTGGCGCCGACGAACGGGGTGCCGTCGTCGGGGACGCAGCGCAGGGCGTACCCGCCGTTGCCGAGGTTGACCGGGAGCGCGCGCGTGGTGCCGGCCCCGACGCCGTCCAGCTCGCCGAACACCGTGCCGGTCGCGGGGTCGATGACCTCGACCTCCATGGTGACCGCGGCGTTGTTGCGCACCTGCAGCGTCTGCGAGCCGGACTGCGGCGCGGTCCAGCCGTTGCCGCACACGGACCGCGAGACCTCGATGACGGCGGCTTGGCGGGCGTCGTCCCCGGGCATCAGCGACACGGCCACGGTGGCACCCACCACCACGACCGCGAACCCGGCAGCACCCAGCACGACCACCGAGCGCCGCACGTCAACTCCCCTCCGGTGAACTTCTGGCGGCCACTTTGGCGGGTTGGTGCCGTGGTGACAAGAGTCTTGTCCGGTTATGCCCGATTTTCGGGCCGAACTACCCCGGTGCCGGGCCGCCCGCGTGGGTCGCGGACGGCCCGGTCGTCGCCGCGCTCAGCCCCGGGCGGTCGCCGGGGTCTCGAACGGCTGGGTGTCGGGCTGGAACACCTGGCCTTCGGCCGGCACCTTCAGATCGGTCAGGTACTCGGCCACGGTCTGGTCCACGGTGCGGGAGCCGCCCAGGATGCAGTGGCCGAAGGAGTCGACCGAGAGCAGCCGGGAGTTGCCCAGCTCGGCGGCCATGCGCCGGCCGAACGCGTACTGCGTGGCCGGGTCGTAGAAGTTGCTGATCACGAGCACCGGGACGTCGGTGTTCGCGTGCCACGGGCCCGAGTACCGGTCCGACTTCTTCGCCGACGGCCAGACCGGGCACGCGGCGATGTCGGAGAACACCTGGTAGCGCCCGAAAGTCGGCGACTGCCGGTCCGCCTGGCCGGCGATCCCCGGCACCTGCGCCTGGCTGATGGCCATCGGCTTGTCCGCGCAGTTCACGCCGAAGTAGGAGTCGTCGCCGGTGTACGGGCTGTCCGGGGCCAGGTCGGCGAGGCCGTTCTTGGCCGTGCCCAGCGTCTTCAGCCGGTGGGGCGCGGCGCTCTGGGACTGCGCGGCCAGCGGGTGGATGGCGTCGTACAGCGTCTGGAGGTCGGCGGCCAGGTAGCCGAACCCGGACGGCGAGTACAGGGTGCCCGAAACCCCTCCGGTGAAGGTGCTGATGTCCACGGTCTGGCCGCCGGGCAGCTGGATGGGCTGCTGCCGAAGAGAGGCGCGCAGCTCGTCGAATTTGGCGCGCGGGTCGCCGGAGCTGAACGCGCACTTGTCGCCGGCCTGGTCGCAGCGCTTGAGGAAGGCGTCGAGCGAGATCTCGAAGCCCTGCGCGCGCTGGAGGTCGTAGGCGACGCCGTCGGTGGTCCGCAGCTGCGGGTCGACGTTGCCGTCGATCACGATCGCCCGGGTCTGTTTCGGGAACATCGCGGCGTACGTCGAGCCGATCAACGTGCCGTAGGAGAAGCCGACGTAGGTCAGCTTCTGGTCGCCGACGGCGGCGCGGAGCTGGTCCAGGTCACGCACCACGTCCTTGGTGGACATGTGGTTCAGCAGGGCGCCGGCGTTGTTCTTGCAGAACTGGCCGTAGTCCTTGTACGCCGCGAGCGTCGTGGAGATCTCGCTGCGCGACAGCGGGACGGGCGTCGTCGAGCCGAGCACCTCGCCGGCGTCCTCGGCGGTGGTGAAGCAGCGCAGCGGGTTGCTGTCCCCGACCCCGCGCGGGTCGAACCCGATCAGGTCGAACCGGTCCAGCACCGGGCCCGGGAAGTAGCCGGAGCCGGCGATCGGCATCCGCAGCCCGGAGCCGCCCGGGCCGCCGGGGTTGAGGAACAACGACCCGATCCGCTGCGCGGGCACCTTCGCCGCCCGCTTGAGCAGGGCGATGTCGATGGTCCCCAGCGCCGCGTTGTCATGGTCGACCGGCACCCGATAGCGGGCACAGCTGTACAGCTTGAGCTGGTCGGCGGGCACGCCCGCCAACGTCCCCTCGGGGCACGCGCCCCAGGCGACCCCGGCCACCGCCTCGGCCTGCGCCGCTTGAATTCCGGCCGCGGTCGCCGCCCCCGCGGAGCCGGCGCCGGTGAGCGCCGCCCCCGCGCCGAGCGCCACCACCAGCGCGGCCGCCCGCACTCTTCTCGATCCCCGCACGACCTCACACCCTCCCGTTGCACGTCCGCGCCCACGCGGGCACGGTCCGTCACCACGGGCGAGACTCGCACAACCGGTCAAACCGGGGCACCGGCCGAAAGGAGGAGATCACGACACGAAACCCCCACCAAAGACAGCCTCGGCCACCGCGGCCAGGGCTACTGCGGCCGGGGCTACTGCGGCGAAAGCACGAACACGGGCAGCGGCCTCCCCGCCGCCACCCGCTCCATCTCGTAGCCCGGCCAGAACCGCAGCAGCTCCGCCCACATCCGCTCGTACTCCTCCCCTTCCAGTTCCCGGACCTTCACCGCCACGACGCGCCCCCGGATGGCCACCTCCGCCTCCGAGAGCGCGCGCAGGTTGAACGTCCAGGCCGGGTTCCGGGGCCGGCCCCAGTTCGAGCCGGTGAGCACGAAGTCGGCCCCGTGCGGGAAGTACAGCAGGTTCGTGGAGCGGGGCAGCCCGCTCTTGCGCCCGACCGTGGTCAGGCGCAGCGAGGGCAGCCCCGCGATCCCGACCAGGCTCACCTTCCCGCCGAACCACCGGTGAAGCTTCTTGTCGGCCCAGATGATTCCGCGGGAGGCCTCCATCACCCAGGGCTGGGTGCCGAGCTTGCGGGCGAGGTTCGCGAGAGGGTTAGCCACGGACAGATCTTGCCAAACTCACCCCGAACCGCTGCTGGGAGTCGGTCCACCAGCGCTCCAGGCCGAACCCGGCGGCCTTCAGCTCCGCCTCGACGCCACCGGGCCGGAACTTCGCCGAGATCTCGGTGCGGATGTGCTCGCCCTCGGCGAACCGCACCTGAAGCTCCGCGCCCGGGATCTCCACGGTCAGCGCCCGCCGCGCGCGCAGCCGCATCTCGATCCACTCGTTTTCGCTGTCCCAATGGGAAACGTGCTCGAACGCGTCAAGGTCGAAGTCCGCGCCGAGGCGGGTGTTGATCACGCGCAGCACGTTGCGGTTGAACGCTGCCGTGACCCCGGCCGCGTCGTCGTACGCGCGCTCCAACGTCTCGCGGTCCTTCACCAGGTCGGTGCCGAGCAGCAGCCACTCGCCTTCGTCGAGGACCTCACGCACCGACCGCAGGAAGGTCGTGCGGTCCTCGGGCAGGAAGTTGCCGATCGTGCCGCCGAGGAAGGCGACCACCCGCGGCCGGCCGCCGGGCAGCAGGCCCAGGTGCCGGGTGAAATCGCCGACGACGCCGCGGACCTCCAGCTTCGGGTAGTCGGCGGCGATCGCCTCGGTGGCCTCGGCGAGCGCGGACTCCGAGACGTCGAGCGGCACGAACGATTCGAGCGTGCCGTGCCCGGTCAGCGCGTCGAGCAGGAGCCGGGTCTTCTCGCTCGACCCGGACCCCAGCTCCACGAGCGTGTGCGCGCCGGTGAGCTGCGCGATGTCGCCCGCCCGCGCGGCGAGCACCTCGCGCTCGCAACGCGTCGGGTAATACTCCGGCAGCGCGGTGATCTCCTCGAACAGCTCGCTGCCGTCCGCGTCGTAGAACCACTTGGGCGGCAACCACTTCTGCGCCGCGGTAAGCCCGGCACGGACGTCTTCGCGCAGCTCGCCCGTCACGTCGCTGCGATGGCTTTCCAGGTCGGCCTCGGTCATCAGGGGGCACTCCGATCGAAAGTCAGGGGGAAGTGTTCCGCGCCGTCGGCGGTGACCCGCACGGCGTGACGGTCCGGGACAGCCGTCCAGCCCGGGTCCGGATCGCACGGCTCCGAGGCCAGCACGACCCCGCCGGGGGTGCGGAGCATCGACAGCGCATGCGTCCACGTGGTCGCGACGAGCGTCTCGCCGTCGGTGAGCAGGAAGTTCAGCCGTGAGCCCGGCGCGGCCGCTTCGACCTCGCCGACGAGCGCGGTCACCGCGGCCAGCGGGTCCTGACCCGCGCCCAGCCGCTCCCGCAGCAACGCCCACAGCAGCGCCGAGTCCGTCGGCGCCTCCAGCGTGAGCAGCTCGGTGACGTCGAGCCCCGCGGCGAGCCCGGCCATCGAGCCGGGCCAGCCGCGGACGACGCCGTTGTGGCTGAACAGCCAGCGGCCCGAGACGAACGGCGCGGCGGCCGCCTCGGTGACCGGCATGCCGGTGGTGCCGTTGCGGGCCGCGGCGACAAACGCGGTGGTCCGCGCCGAGGCGGCCAGCGCGGGCAGCACCTGATCCGTCCACAGTGGACTTTGACGCCGATAGCGCAGCGGCGCCGCACCCGGTTCCGGGTACCAGCCGAGGCCGAAGCCGTCGGCGTTGACCGACCCGCCGCCCCGCATGTCGCGCGGTGCGTAGGACTGCACGAGCAGCGCGTGCGGGGCAGCGAACATCAGCTCGGCGGGCGACGTGGGCGCGCCGAGGTACGCGAGGTGCCGGCACATGCCGTCTACGTCACCTCGCCGGGACGGGGGTCGCGGGCGCAGCGGAAGCCGGCGAAGATCTGCCGCCGGATCGGGTAGTCCCAGTTGCGGAACGTGCCCCGGATCGCCGCCGCGTCGGTGCCGAACGAGCCGCCGCGCAGCACCTTGTACTCCGGCCCGAAGAACACCTCCGAATACTCCCGGTACGGGAACGCCGAAAACCCGGGATAGCCGTGGAAGCTCGTGCTCGTCCACTCCCAGACGTCGCCGATCAGCTGGTGCACGCCCAGTGGCGACGCGCCGGCCGGGTATGCGCCCGCCGCGGCCGGGCGCAGGTGGCGCTGGCCGAGGTTGGCGTGCTCGGCCGTCGGCTCCTCGTCGCCCCACGGGAACCGGCGGGACCGGCCGGACACCGGGTCGTGCCGGGCCGCCTTCTCCCACTCGGGCTCGGTGGGCAGCCGCTTGCCCGCCCACCGCGCGTACGCCTCGGCCTCGTGGAACGACACGTGCACCACCGGCTCGCCGGACGGCACCGGCTCGTGCACCCCGAACCGGGTCCGCCACCAGCCGCCCGGCTCACGGCGCCAGAACCGCGGCGCCGTGATGGCGTGGTCGTTCAGATAGGCCCAGCCCGCCTCGCTCCAGAACCGGCGGTCCTGGTACCCGCCGGAATCGAGGAATTCGACATACGCGCCACAGGTGACCGGCGCGGTGTCGAGGACAAACGCCGGCACGTCGACCTCGTGCGCCGGGCGCTCGTTGTCCAGCGCCCACGGCTCGGCCGTGGTGCCCATGGTGAAGCGCCCGCCGGGGATCAGCACCTCGGCGGGCAGCCGGGCCGCGGGCGGGCGCGGCGGCTCCGGCGCGTGCAGCACCGGCTCGCCCTGTCGCAGCTGGTGGGTGGCCAGCATGGTCTCGTCGTGCTGCTGCTCGTGCTGGGTGATCATGCCGAAGGCGAACGCGCTTTCGGTGAGCCTGCTGCCTTCCAGCGGCGCCTTCTCCAGCACGTCGAAGGCCTTCTCACGGACCTCCCGCACATACGCGCGGGCCTCGGCCGGGCCGAGCAGCGGCAGGGACGGCCGGTCGGCGCGCGCGTGCTGGAACGCGTCGTACAGGTCGTCGATCTCCGGGCGCAGCGGCTCGCGGCCGCCGACGTCGCGGACCAGCCACAGCTCCTCTTGGCTGCCGATGTGCGCGAGGTCCCAGACCAGCGGCGACATCAGCTTCGAATGCTGCCGCACGAGGTCTTCGTCGTCGACCGCGTCGGTGAGGGCGATGCTGCGCGCCCGGGCCCGGGTGAGGGCTTCGGCCGCGTGCGCCCGCAGGTTCTGCGGGCTCAGTTCGAGCAGCGGGTTGTGCTCCGGGGTGACACTCATCGTTCCTGACTCCTGGATCCGTTCACGCGTGCGCGCACGCTCCCGGTGATCTCCGTGATGGTCTCGGCGGGCAGGCCGGTGGTGCCGAGCTCGGCGATCCCGAGCTCGGCCAGCTCCCGCGCGACGGCGGCGAGGCCGGCGTCGGCCAGCCCCAGCCGGGCCGCGTCGGCCCAGCGCCCCGCCACCGGCGCGCACAGCTGCCGGACCCGGTCCACAGTGGACGGACGGGCGAGCAGGGCCGTGACGAGCGCGACGGGGGGCAGCCACTCGCCGGGCGGCTGGGCGTCGAGGTACCGGATCTCCAGGTACCCGTGCGGCCGCACCGGCGTGAACATCGTGGTGAGGTGGTAGTCGAGGTCCTCGGTCGTCGGACGGCGGAGCATGCCGGCCGCGCCGCGGCCGCCGATCCAGTCCGCGAAGGTGAGGCCCTCCGGTGCGTCCCACGGCCGTTCACCGCGGGGCAGCACCATCAGCGGGGTGTCCATCATCCGCCGGGCCCACTCCGCCGCCGGGTCCGGCCCCGGCTCGCCCGAGACGGTGCGCACCGGCTCGGTTTCGGCCACGGCGAGCCACCGCGCGGACGCGAGGCCGGTATCCCGGCCGGCGTGCACGGCGGAGTTGGCGAAGGCGGCGAGCAACGGCGGGCCCATGGCGTGGGCCGCCGCCCAGCGGGCCGCGTACTGGTCGGCCTCACCGGCGTCGACGCAGATCTGCAGGCCCGCGGTGCTGCACATCATGGTGATGCCGCCCTCGCCCAGCGGCGCGAACCGCCGCTCCATGGCCGCGTACCGCGGGGTGCGCAGCGCTCGCCGCGGCGGCCGGTGGGCGTCGATCGCCGACTCGCCGAGCACGAGGCCGTGCCGGGCGAGGAGGGTGACGAGGTAGTCGAGGTCGGCCGAGACGACTGCGTGCAGCTCGCGCAGCGAGGCCTGGGGAAGGGCGGAGATCTCCACCTGGCAGCCGGGCTCGAGGCTCAGGGGCGAGCCGGCCGGGAGCGGGGCCGCGGGACTGTCGGGGCGCAAGGTCCGCGGGGTGTGCGGGCCGAGCGCCGTGGCCAATAGGTCGGGGTCGAGGGGTTGGGCCGGGTCGCCGGTGTGGTGCACCGTGAACTCCAGCTCCACGCCGAGCAGTCTCGGTGGGCCGTGTTTGAAACACACCGAGGCGACGTACGCCTCCCCCGCCGCGCGGTCGGAAAGAACCCGCGCGGTCAGGTTCGACGCACTCCCGGATTTCTCCGGAAAATCGTGCACCGTAGTCATCGATCGCCGTCCACTGAATCGTCCTAGGCAGAGGGGGTCCGCGGGGTCGGACCACTTGTCTCGGACGCTACACGGAGGGTCCGACAAAAACAGCGGCGTAACGTCGCGGGCAGGATCCATAAGCAGCTCGTAAGGTGCTGTGAGCAGGCAGTTCATCCCGATTGCCGACACCGCTGCGCCAACCGGATGATCACGGCGGCGCGGGTTCGGCGCCCAGTCCCTGCTCCGCCGCCGCGGCCTGCGCCGCGCCGATCGCCGGGCCGCCGCGCCGACGCGGGGAAAGCGTCATCCACTGCACTCAGCGAGGCGAAAGGCCCGGCCGCTGCACCACGTGAGCCGACCACCACCCCGAGCCGGAGCAGCCCATCGTCAGGTGACGCTCAGTCCCGCCGGAACATCCCACCCCGACCATCAGGGCAGCGCGGGTTCCGTACCCAGCCCCAGCTCCGCCGCCGCGGCCTGTACGGCGCCGATCACCAGGTGCAGCGAAGGCCGCCGGATCTCGGTGCGGCGGTAGGCGATCGAGACGGTCCGCAGCAGCGGGGTCGTCAGCGTCACGACGTCGATCCCGGGCGGGCGCAGCAGGCGCAGGCCCAGGTCCGAGACGAGGGTGACGCCCAGCCCGGCGCCGACCATCGCCATCGCCGTCGACTGCTCCTCCACCTCGTGGTTGATCTTGGGCGAGAACCCGTGCCGGTGACAGGCCATCCGCATCGCGCGGCCGAAGTGCGACTTCGGGCTGGCCAGGATCCACGGGTGCTCGGCCAGCTCGTCCAGCGACGCCGTCCCGGCCGGCACCGCGCCCGCGGGAACCGCCGCGTGCAGCCGTTCCACGGCGACCACCGCGCGCTCGAGGCCGGCGTCCCACTGCATCGGGGCGTCGGAGTAGTCGATCACGAACGACAGGTCCAGCGTGCCGTCGCGGACCGCCTCGGCGGTGTCCTCGGGGGCCAGCTCCCGCGTGCGGACCTGGATGCCCGGGTACTCGGCGGCGAGCGCGGTCAGCGCCGTCGGCAGCAGCCCGGAGGCCACCGACGCCCACACCCCGGCCGTCAGCCGCACGGACAAAGTGCCCTGGGCCTCCTCCAAGGCGAGCGTCGCGCGCTCGACCGAGCCCAGTATCTCCTCGGCGTGCTCGGTGAGCAGCACCCCCAGCTCGGTGAGCTGGACCCGGCGCCCGAGCCGTTCGAACAGCTTCGCGCCCACGTCCCGCTCCAGCTGCGCGAGCTGCTGCGACACCGCCGAAGCGGTGTAGTGCAGGGACACCGCGGCCGCGGTCACCGTGCCACGGCGGTGCAGCTCGCGGAGCATCCGCAAGCGGTGCAACGAAAGCTCCATGCAGCAACCCTAAACAACTTCGTGCAGCTTCGTTAAATAGACGCGAAGCCACTTGCGCGCGCACCCTCGACTTGAGGCGGCCGTGACGGGCCGCCCCGGACTCTTGGAGGTGAATGGCCTGATGATCTCGCAGAACGCCGAACCGCTGATGAGGCTCACGTGGACCGATCCCGTGACCGGCGCGCATGGTTACCTCGTGGTGCACAGCCTGGTTTCCGGCATGGCCACCGGCGGCACGCGGATGCGGGCGGGCTGCACCATGGGAGAGGTCGAGGACCTGGCCCGCGGCATGGCGAACAAGACGGCCACCTTCAACCTCCCCGTCGGCGGCGCCAAGGGCGGCCTCGACTTCGACCCCAAGGACCCGCGCGCGTTCGGCGTGCTCACCCGGTTCTGCGAGTTCCTGCGCCCGTGGCTGGACTCGCGCTGGGTGACCGCCGAAGACCTCGGCGTGCCGCAGCACCTGATCGACTCCGTCTTCGAGAAGCTCGGGCTGGAGCAGTCCTACCACGCCGCGATCGGCCGTTCGGCGGATCCGGCGCGCACCCTGCGCCGCGTCCAGGCCGGTCTCAACGCGCCGGTGCCCGGCGGGCTGCTGCTCGGCGACGTGATCGGCGGCTACGGCGTGGCGCAGGCCTGCCTCGGCGCGGCCAGCGCCTGGGGCTGGACGGCGCCGGAGACCACCGTCGCGATCCAGGGCATCGGCACCATGGGCGGCGGGGCCGCCTGGTACCTGCACGAGGCCGGTGTGAAGGTCGTCGCCGTCGCGGACGCCGCCGGCACGCTGTACGACCCCGAAGGCCTCGACGTCCCGGCCCTGCTCGAACTGCGCGACCGCTTCGGCGAAGTCGACCGCTCGCAGCTGCCCGAGGGCGTGCGCCTGCTGCCGCGCGACGCCGTGGTGTCCACCGACTGCGACATCCTCGTGCCGGCCGCGATCTCGTACGCGCTGCGCGTGGACAACGAGAACCTCGTGAAGGCCACGGTCGTCGTCGAAGCGGCCAACGCCGCCACGACACCGGAAGCCGAGGCCTCGCTTTCGGCGCGCGGAGTCGCGGTGATCCCGGACTTCGTCGCGAACGCGGGCGCCGCGGCGTGGGCTTGGTGGCTGCTGCTCGGCGAGGTGGGCGCCGACCCGGCCGACTCGTTCCTGCGGCTGCGCACCGAAATGCAGTCGAAGGTCGCGCTGCTGCTGGCCGAGTGGAATCTGGACCGGGTGCCGCCGCGCGTCACCGGGCTGCAGCTGGCCGAGACCACGCGCTCGGCCCGGGCCGAAGAAGCGATGGCGGAAGATGGCGCGCCGGCGCTGCTCATCCCCTGACCACGAAACCCCGCCGCGGCGGATGACGCTTTCTCTCGCTCGGTGCGGCGAAAGCGTCATCCGCCGCGTTTGAGGAAGACCCGATCACCCGGCCGCGAACCGGTCGGTCGCGCCGACGAGCACGTTCTGCATCGCGTCCGTCGACGTGGTGTGCCCGGTGCCGCCGACGAGCACCAGTTCGGCGTCCGGGTACGCCCGCTCCAGCAGCCACGGCGTACCGGTGAGGCTGCTGAGGTCAAGGACGCCCTGGGCCAGCACGGCGGGGATCCCGGCGAGCTTCGCGGCGTCGCGGAGGATGGCGCCGTCCTCCAGGAAGCAGCCGTTCGAGAAGTAATGCGTGACGATGCGGGTGAAGGCGAGCCGGTACGCCGGGTCGTCGAACCGCGGCGAAGGCGGCACTCCCGGCAGCATCGCGGCCTCCCAGTCGCACCAGGCGCGCGCGGCGGGGTGGTGGACGGCGGGGTCGGGGTCCATCAGCAGGCGGTGGTAGGCCGCCGCCAGGTCGCCGTCCCGCTCGGATTCCGGGACCAGGTCGCGGAACCGCGCGAACTCGGCCGGGAACATCCCGCCCAGCCCGCGGGTGAGCAGGCCGATCTCCAGCTGCCGGTCGGTGGCCAGGCCCATCAGGACCAGCTCGGTGACGCGCTCGGGATGCCGCACTGCGTAGGTCAGCGACAGCACCGAGCCCCACGAGCCGCCGAACAGCAGCCACCGTTCGATGCCGAGTGTGGTGCGCAGCAGCTCCATGTCGTCCAGCAGATGCCCGGCGGTGTTGGCCGAGAGGTCCGCGACGGGCTCGCCGGCGTGCGGTGTGCTGCGCCCGCAGCCGCGCTGGTCGAACAGGACCACGCGGTACCGGTCCGGGTCGAAGTAGCGGCGCAGGCCCGTCGAGCAGCCCGAGCCGGGGCCGCCGTGGACGACCACCGCGGGCTTGCCCGCCGGGTTGCCGCAGACCTCCCAGTAGACGGAGTGGCCGTCGCCGGCGTCGAGCTTTCCGTGGTCGTACGGTTCGATCTCGGGATAGAGGCCGGGCACGGCGGATCCTTCCGGTCGAGTTATGACAGCGCCATTATATTAGCGCTGTTACAACTCGGCGGGCCCGCCGTTTTTCCGTACTGCTCAGCTGTCCGCTTGGTGTGCCACCAGCTCGGCCAGCCGGTCCAGGCCGTCGGCGGCCTCACGCAGCTCGCGCGCGGCCTCGGCGACACCGCTGAAGTCGCCGCTGCGCTGCGCCTCGGCGAGCTGGACGGCGACCTTGTTGACTTCGAAGATCGACAGGTTGAGCAGGGCAGCGGGCTGGGAACTCTCGGCGGCGTCCACGACGAGCACTCTATCCGTTTCCGCGGCGCGCGCAGGCCGCTCAGCCGGCCAGGCCGGCCGCCAGCTCCCGCAGGGCGCGGCACAGCTCGGCCGGACCGGCGGGGCCGAGGTGGATCACCGCGTCCGCGCCCTCGCCGGCGGTGTAGCTCAGGTAGCGGCCCCAGTCCGTGTCGGCGTAGTGCAGCGGCTCCTCCAGGTGGACGTACCGGCCGAGTTCGTCGCGACGGCCGGCGTACAGCTCACCGCTGCCGTGGACCGGCCGCTGCACCAGGCTGACGACGTCGGCCAGCGCCGGGTCCAGCGGGTACGCGTCCTCGCCGCGGCGGGCAGCGTCGTCGAGGTCGGAAACCCTTACCGTGCGCGGGTTCCCGCCGCCCGCGACCGCCGCGGGCAACTGCTCGACGAGGGTCTCCACCAGCCGTTGCCGGTCGATCTCCTGGACGCCGACGTGCTCGCCGTCGGACACCGCGAGCACCGCCTGCAGGCCGCTCGCGGCGGCCAGGACGCCGTACGTGGTGTCGCCGACGCCCACCCAGCCGTAGTACTCCAGCGACGGCTTGACGAGCAGCGGCAGCCAGTCGAGGAAGTCGACGGTGGCGCGGCCCCGGCCGTCGACCAGCCCGGCCACCGCCAGCGCGTCGTCGACCCGTTTGGCCGCCTCGTCGTGCTCGGTGTCGGAGAACCAGACCGGCTCCGGGCGCAGGGTCACGTGCAGCCGGCCGACCTGCTCACGCTCGGCCAGCGCCGCCAGCGCCTCGATCGGAACGTCGACCCGTCCCGCCACCGCGGTCACCGCCTACTCTCCGATGACCGGCGGGCTGGTCCGCTGGTCGGTGCCGAAAATCGCGTCCGGGTCCGCTTCGACGAGATAGTCCGGGCGCTGGTGCTCCTCGTCTTCGCCGCCTTCACCGCGGCGCCCGCCCGCGCCCATCGGACCACCCGCTGCCCCGGCGCGGCCCTGCGCCGCCCGGGCCGCCGCGGCATCCTGCGCCGCGGCACCGCCCATTCCGCCGACGCCCGAACGCGAGCCCACGCCACGCTCGGCGATGCCACCCGCCCCGCCACGACCGCCGAGGCCACCTTCGGGATCGGTTACGCCGGAAGGATTCTGGCCACCCGGGCCGCCGGGCACGAACACGGCCGAGCCGCCGGGCCCGTTCGCCCGGCCGCCGCCCGCGTCCACGCCGGGTGCGGGCGGGGTGACCAGGGACGGGCCGGACTTGCTGCCCTGCGACGTCGTGGTGTCGCCGGTCGTGCCGCCGCCCGCGGCACCCGTTGTGCCACCGCCCGCGCTGCCCGTCGTGCCGCCGCCGGTCGGGCCGTGGTGCCCGCCGCCGGGCGCGCTGCCGGGCACCGTGTGGCCGCCCGATCCCCCGCCGGGCACCACGCTGCCGCCCGCGGGAGTCGCGCCCTGGCCGCTGCCGCCTCCGGTCCGCGCCGGCTTCCCCGTGGCGGGCGGGCCGACGTGCCCGGGCGGCACCGGCGTCTTGAGCGAGATCGCGGCGCCGTCGGGCTCGAGCGTGCCGTACACGGTCGGCAGCACGGACTTCGTGCTGGTGGTGACGCCGTTGTACTGGTCCATCACGCGGACGTTGGTCTCGTTCGCGGTGTTGTACCGGTTGAGGCTGTCCTGATAGGACTTCTCGTCGCCGGCCGCCATGAAGGGCCCGGCGATCGGGATGGCCGCCTTCAGCCCGGTCGTCCACGGGTTCGGCTTGTCGGGCTTGGGCGGCACCTCGACCACGGAGTGGCTGGAGTTCTCGAAGCTGCTGGCCTGCATGTCCACCGACGCCGTGGTCATGTCGAGCGGGTCGGCCGTGTCGTGGAACGCCAGCTCCAGCGGCCCCGCCCCGGCCTTCGCGGCGTCCGCGGCGCCGCCGGTCCAGGATTTCGCCATCCGGTCCTGCAGGTCGCGGATGCCCTGCGCGCGTTCCAGGTAGGCGGCCGAAAGCTGCTGCACCTGCGTGGCCGCGCTGCGCAGGCCCGCGGTGTCGCCGTTTCTGAAGTTCTCGTAGATCTGCTTGCCGTCCACCTAAGCCCCCTTGAGCGTGCTGACCACCGCGGCCGCGACCGTCCCCGCGGCCTGGCAGGAATCCTGTTGCCCCTGGTACCCCTGCGCGGACACGGAGAACACGAGATCGTCGGCGATGCCCACGTCCAGGCTGCAGTCACCGCTCGCACGCCGGTCCCGCAGGTCCGTGTACACGGCGGGGTAGCCCGCCACGTCGGGCGCCGGTGCCAGGAACCCGACCTGGCCCGAGGCCTTGCCCGCGTACAGCCCGGCGAGCCCGCCGATGCCCCGGTCGCGGTTGCCGGTGAGCAGCCCCACCTGGACGCTCAGCCCTGCCGCCCCGGCGATCCAGGCACAGTAGGGCCCCGCGGCGGTGTCCCCTGCAGAGCCGGTGTGCGCCTGGCCGGGTGCCGTGTAGTCCAAAGAGGACAGCACCGACGACGGGACCGTCTCGCAAGGCTTGGCCGTGTAGGCGGAGACGTCCAGCGGAGCCGGGACCTTGGGCACGTTCGGGTCGGCCGGCGCGGACGAGGACGGGCCGGGCTCCGCCGTGCCGCCCGTCGTGCCGGAGCAGGCAGACGCACAGAGCGCGGCCAGGACAACGGCTGCCGTCCCGGAAACCCGCCGCACCAGCGCAGTCACTGGGCGCGGCCGAACGATTCGGAGCCGGCCTGGTCGGCCGCGACCGTCTTGTCCTTGGCCGCCTGGAGCTTCTTGATGTAGCCCTGCACGTACACCTTCATCGAGTCGTTCTGCTGCTGGAGCGCGGCCAGCGAATCGAGGCCGGTGGTGGTGTAGCCGCCGCTCGCCGGGTCCTGGCCCGGTGGCTTCATCGCGTCCGAGATGGCTTTGATCGTGACCCCGTCGGCGGTGATCTTCTCCAGCTGGTCCTGCCACAGCCCGATGACCGAGGCCAGCTCGGCCGCGTCCATCTCGAACCGCCCGCCGCCCCCGCTCGACCCGCCGTACACCGGGCCCCCGGGCAGGACGTCGCCGAAGACCGCCTGTGCCGCCCGGCCCGCTTCGCCGATGATCAAGGCCGTTCCTTTCCCCAGTCTCACTCACCGTGATGTGCACAGAGTAGTCACGGCTTCAGCCCGTGTCAGCAGTACACGCGCACTGCACAGCGGCTGTGGGACGGCGGGGAGCGCGGATCGGTTCCGGCGACTCCACGTCACAGTACGTACGTACGGATTGCGAGAACCCTGTCTCGGATGTCAGGATTTCAGGATGCCACGGGTCAGCCAGGATCACCTCGACGCACGCCGGCGCCAGATCCTTGACGGCTCGCGCGTCTGCTTCGCCCGCTACGGGTACGAGGGTGCCACAGTACGCCGCCTCGAAGAAGCGACGGGGCTCTCCCGCGGCGCCATCTTCCACCACTTCCGCGACAAGGAGTCGCTCTTCCTCGCCCTCGCGGAGGACGACGCCGTGCGGATGGCCGACGTCGTCGCGGAGCAGGGCCTGGTGCAGGTGATGCGCGAGCTGCTGGCCGGCGACAGCGAGCACCCCGCCGACTGGCTCGGCACCAGGCTGGAGGTCTCGCGGCGGCTGCGCACCGATCCCGAGTTCCGCGCGCGCTGGGCCGAGCGCTCCGAGCAGCTGACCGTCGCGACCCGCGAGCGGCTCAAGCGCCAGCGCGAAGCCGGCAACCTGCGCGAC
Source organism: Amycolatopsis saalfeldensis (assembly GCF_900110575.1). Taxonomy (GTDB): domain Bacteria; phylum Actinomycetota; class Actinomycetes; order Mycobacteriales; family Pseudonocardiaceae; genus Amycolatopsis; species Amycolatopsis saalfeldensis. Next base: position 239,245 of record NZ_FOEF01000002.1, on the reverse strand, counting down.
GACGTCGACGTGGACGTGCTCACCGCGTTCCTCGAGCTGGTCCTCGAAGGCCTGGTCTCGCACCTGGCCATGGGCCTGCCCGGCGACGACCTCGGCCCGGTGCTGGACCTGGTCGAGGAGACCGTCCGGCGGCACCGGCCCGGCGCCACCCGATAGGTTCCCCGCGCTGCGCCGCCCGCGCCTTCGTGTTGAATGTGCCCGTGGACCTCCTCGACGCACACGGCCGGGCCCTCGACGTGTTCGATCGCGCCGTCCGCGAGACCGGCCCCGGCGACTGGCGCCGCGGCACCCCCTGCACCGAGTGGTCCGCCCGCGACCTGGTCAACCACCTCGTCGCCGAGCAGCTGTGGGTCCCGCACCTGCTCGCGGGCGCGACGCTGGACGAGGTCGGCGACCAGTACGAGGGCGACGTGCTCGGCGACGACCCGCTGGCCGCCTGGGAGCAGGCTTCGGCAGCCGCCCGTGCGGCGTGGCTGTCCCCCGGCGCCGTCCAGCGCACGGTGCACGTCTCGTTCGGCCTGATCCCGGCCGAGGACTACGGCTGGCAGATGACGCTCGACCTCGCCGTGCACGGCTGGGACCTGGCCACCGCGCTCGGCGCGCCCAACCCCGTGCCGGGCGAGCTGGCGGCGCGGCTGCTGGACATGCTGCGCCCCATGGTCGAGGAGTGGCAGGGGCTCGGCGTGTTCGACCCGCCGGTGGCCGTGAGCCGGACCGCGAGCGCGCCCACCCGCCTCGTCGCGCTCCTCGGGCGCCATCCGCGCTGAGCCGCCCGACACACCACGGTCGCCCCCGCCCGGCGTGGGGAACACGTTAAGATTGTCGGCATCGTCGCAGTACAAGCCGATTTCCTCGCAAGGAGTGACTCCATACGTGCGCGCTGCGCAGTCGCCCGGTGACAGTACCGGGCCGGGTGAGCAACCCGGCTTCCCGATAGCCGTTCCCCCCGCCACGAAGGGCGGCGCGGCATGATCCACGCCCTGCTTTCCGTCCTCGGCGTGCTCCTGTTCCTCCTGCTGACCGCCGGCACCGGCCTGGCCGTGGCGGCGGAGTTCTCGCTCACCGCGCTGGAGCGCAGCACGGTCGACGCCGACGTCCGCCAGACCGGCGACCGCCGCTCGCTGGCGGTGCAGAAGGCCCACCGCACCCTGAGCTTCCAGCTCTCCGGCGCCCAGGTGGCGATCACGCTGACCACGCTGATCACCGGTTACCTGGCCGAGCCGCTGATCGGCGACCTGGTCCGGCCGCTGTTCGGCGGCCTGTCCGACGCGGTCGCCGAAGGCGTTTCCATCGCCGTCGCGCTGGTCGTGGCGACCTTCCTCTCGATGATCCTCGGCGAGATGGTGCCGAAGAACCTCGCCATCGCGCGCCCGCTGGCCACGGCCCGCGCGGTGACCGGCTACCACTCGCGGTTCTCCGCGCTGTTCCGCTGGCTGATCACGCTGATGAACAACAGCGCCAACTTCCTGGTGCGCAAGTTCGGCGTCGAGCCGCAGGAGGAGCTGCGCTCGGCGCGCTCGCCGCAGGAGCTGGGCTCGATCGTGCGCTCCAGCGCCGAAAGCGGCACGCTCGACACCTCCACCGCGGAGCTGCTGGACCGCTCGCTGCGCTTCGGCGAGCGCACCGCGGAGGAGCTGATGACCCCGCGTGTGCAGGTCGAATCACTGACCGTGGACGACACCGTGGACGACCTCATCGAGATCTCGCGCCGCACCGGCTTCTCGCGATTCCCCGTGTACACCGAGGATCTCGACGACGTCCAGGGCGCCGTGCACATCAAGCAGGCCTTCGCCATCACCGCCGAGGAGCGGGCGACGATGCGGATCGGCTCGGCCATGCGGCCGGTGCCGACCGTGCCCGAATCCCTGTCCGGCGACGCGCTGCTGAACCGCCTGCGCGACTCGCGCTACCAGCTCGCCATCGTCGTCGACGAGTACGGCGGCACGGCCGGGCTGGTCACGCTCGAGGACGTGGTCGAGGAGATCATCGGCGACGTCCGCGACGAGCACGACGAGGGCGAGGCCCCGGCTTCGCAGCAGCTCGGCACCGACAGCTGGCTGGTCTCCGGCCAGCTGCGGGCCGACGAGGTCACCGACGTCACCGGCTTCCGGATGCCCGACGGCGACTACGAGACCATCGCCGGCCTGGTGCTGGAACGGCTCGGCCGCATCCCCGCCGAGGGTGACGCCGCCGAGGTCGACGGCTGGCTGCTCACCGTCACCAGCATGGACCGGCACCGGATCGCCGAGGTCCAGGTGCGGCCGGTGGACCGGCCCGACGGGGCACAGGCCGACGCGCAGCCGACCGCCGCGGGACGGGGGGTGCCGGCGTGAACGACTGGCTGAACATCGCGCTCGTCGCGGTCCTCCTGCTCACCAACGCGTTCTTCGTCGGCGCCGAGTTCACCCTGATCTCCTCGCGGCGGGACCGGCTGGAAGCGTTGCTGGAGCAGGGAAAGACCCGCGCGCAGATCGTCATCAACGCGAGCAAGCACGTTTCGCGGATGCTCGCGGGCGCCCAGCTCGGCATCACCATCTGCTCGCTGCTGCTGGGCCGCCTCGGCGAGCCCGCGGTCGCGCACCAGCTGTCCGGGCTGTTCGACCTGCTGGGCCTGCCCGAGCAGCTGCTGCACCCGATCTCGTTCGCCATCGCGCTGGCCTTCATCACGATGCTGCACGTGCTGATCGGCGAGATGGTGCCGAAGAACCTCGCCATCGCCGAGCCCGAGCGGCTCGCGCTGTGGCTGGTGCCGGTGCACGTGGGCTGGGTGAAGCTGGCGAGCCCGATCATCTGGTTCCTCAACTTCGTCTCGAACTCGCTGCTGCGGGCGGTGAAGGTGGAGCCGAAGGACGAGCTGGAGACCGCGTACACCTCCGACGAGCTGGCGGAGCTGCTGAGCGAGTCCCGCCGCGAGGGGCTGCTGGACCAGTCGGAGCACCAGCGGCTTTCGCAGACGCTGTCGTCGGTCGAGAAGACCGTCGCCGACGTGCTGGTGCCCACCGCCGAGCTGACCACCCTCCCTTGTGGACCGACGCTCGGCGACGTCGAGCGCGCGGTGTCCTCCACCGGGTTCTCACGGTTCCCGGTGTGCACCGAAGACGGCACGCTCACCGGCTACATCCACGTGAAGGACGTGCTCGACCTGGTGGGCCAGAACCCGGCCACGTACGTGCCGGATTCGAAGACGCGCCCGCTCACCGAGCTGTCCTCCGACGCGCGGCTGGACGTCGCGCTTTCGGCCATGCGCAAGGAAGGCAGCCACCTGGCCCGGGCACTGGACGCCGCGGGCAGGGCGGTCGGCGTGGTCGCGCTGGAGGACCTGGTCGAGGAGTACGTGGGGACCGTGCGCGACGGCACGCACGTGACGGCATGACCGGGCCGGTCGTGCTCGCCGAACCCGAGTGGCTGGCCCGCGAAAGCGCGCACGCCGAGCGGATGCGGGCCTGGACCGGGCCGCACCAGGAGCGCCGCGCCCGCGGCGAGAAGCACCCGGTGCTGGACTTCCTGTTCACCTACTACTCGCACCGGCCCGGGCACGTGGAGCGCTGGCAGCCGGGCCCGGGCGTCGTGCTCGCCGGCCCGGCCGCCCGGCGGTTCCTCGAACGGCCGGCCTTCACCGAGACCGCCGACGGCGTGGCGCTCGACCCGGCCGCGTTCACCGGGCGGCGGGCGAAGACCGCGGAGTTCGTGCTGGGCCTGCTCTCCGCGACAGCCTCACGCGCACCGCGGCTGAGCTGCTTCGGGCTGCACGAGTGGGCCATGGTCTACCGCGAGCCCGCGGACTCGGTGCGGCACGCGCAGGTGCCGCTGCGGCTGGGCTCGGCGGGCACCGACACGGTCGTCGAATCGCTGGACATCCGGTGCGGGCACTACGACGCGTTCCGCTTCTTCACCGATCCCGCGCGGCCGCGCAACGGGCTGGCGCCCAGCCGCGAGAACCAGGTCGAGCTGGAGCAGCCGGGCTGCCTGCACGCGAACATGGACCTGTTCAAGTGGGCGTACAAGCTGGACCCGTTCGTGCCCGCCGAGCTGGTCGGCGACTGCTTCGAGCTGGCCGCCGAAGTGCGGGCGCTGGACATGCGCGCGAGCCCGTACGACCTCGCCGCGTATGGTTACCCCGCGGTCCGCATCGAGACGGCCGAGGGACGGGCGGAGTACGCCCGGTCCCAGGCCGCGTTCGCGCGCCGGGCCGAGCCGCTGCGCGCACGGCTGATCGCCCTGTGCCGGCACCTGCTGGGCCGTGAGAGCTGAGCTGTACCACGAAAGCCACGCTCGGTAACGATATTCACGCAGGGTCGCTGGCCTGTTAGAGTGATAACGATGTGATTGCGTAGCTGTGCGTGTGCGCACATACCGAAAGGACAACGATGGGGCGACACAGCCTGGCCGAGGAGCCGGTGCCGCACCCTCTCGACCCCCCGAAACCCCAGCAGGGGCGCAGTGAGACGACCGGCTCGCACCGGATCGTCGCCAAGAAGGCCCCCCGCCGCCGGATCGCCGGCTGGCCGATCGCCGTGGCCGGGCTGGTGGTCCTCATCGTGCTCGGCGTGTTCGGCTGGAACTGGGCCGACAGCGTGCTGAACAACCGCGCGGAGGCCCAGGCGGCGAGCTGCACCGGCGGCCGGTCGCAGATCCGGATCGTGGTGGCCCCGCAGATCACCACGCCGGTGCAGGCCGCCGCGGCGCGCTGGAACTCCGACCTCACCGTGGTGCACGGCAGCTGCGTGCAGGTCACCGTCGAGACCAAGGACTCGGCCGACGTGCTGAGCGCGCTCACCGGGCGGGCCTCGCTCGACAGCATCGGCGGGCTGCCGGACGGCTGGATCCCCGAGTCCTCGAGCTGGTCCGGTCAGCTCTCCAGCGCCAAGCCGGACATGATCGGGTCGCCGCCGATGACCATCGGCTCGTTCCCGCCCGCCGACTACCCGTTCGTCGGGCTGGCGGGCGCGTCGATCGACGACACCCAGCAGCGCGGCACGCAGAGCTTCCGCGCGTTCCTCAAGGAACCCGCCCAGCGCGCCGACTTCGCGGCCGCGGGCATCCGGCCGTACTGAGCCCCGGATCGTAGGAGAAGCGCCGGTTCCCTTCGCGGGAGCCGGCGCTTCTCTTGTGCCAAGGGCGTTCAGCCCACGGTATCCGGGTCCAGCCCGGTGCGCGTGCCATTGTCCAGTTCGGACAGTGCGGCGAGATCGTCGTCCGCCAGCTCGAAGTCGAACACGTCGAAGTTCTCCCGGATCCGCGAGGGCGTGGCGGACTTCGGGATCGCGATCGTGCCCAGCTGGAGGTGCCAGCGCAGCACCAGCTGGGCGGGCGTCTTGCCGTACTTGGCCGCCAGCGCGGTGATCACGCCCTCGCCGAGCAGCCGGCCGCGGGCCAGCGGGGCCCAGGCCTCGGTCGCGATGCCGTGCTCGGCGTGGAACGCGCGCAGCTCCGTCTGCTGGAGCCACGGGTGCAGCTCGACCTGGTTCACCGCCGGGACGACGCCGGTCTCGTCGAGCAGCCGGCGCAGGTGCGTCACCCCGAAGTTGGACACGCCGATCGCGCGCACGCGCTCCTCGCGCTGCAGCTCCCCCAGCGCCCGCCAGGTCTCGACGTAACGGTCCAGCCGCGGCTGCGGCCAGTGGATCAGGTACAGGTCGAGCTGCCCGAGCCCGAGCGCGTCGGCGCTGCGGTCGAACGCGCGCAGCGCCCGGTCGCGCCCGTGGTCGGTGTTCCACAGCTTGGTGGTGACGAAGAACTCCTCGCGCGGCACGCCGGAGTCCCTGATCGCGGCGCCGACCTCCGCCTCGTTGCCGTACAGCGTGGCGGTGTCGATGCTGCGGTACCCGACCTGGATGGCCGTGGCGATCACCTTCCCGGCCTGGTCGGCGTCCACCTTGTAGACGCCGAAGCCGAGCTGCGGGACGGTCACCGCGTTGTTCAGGGTGAGCAGGGGCGGCATGGCCATGGAGGCGGATCCTCACTGCGGTTTCCTGGACTGTCGCCGCCAATCCTGCCATCGCTCGCCCGGGCTCACCATCGCATCGGGCGGCTGGGGTGTCCGCTTCGCCCGCGGCCAGGCCGATGACGAGGGTGGACGGGGCCTGCATTCTCGCTCGGGAAACCGTCGAAGCCGCGCACGCCGCAGACCGACACCCTCACCGCGCCACCGAAGCTTTCTGCTGACCTCAGCCCGCCGCCCGCTCCTGCAGGTAGGCCGCCGTCGCTGGGTCGGCCGGGTAGAACGACTCGATCACCAGCTCGGCCACGGTGACGTCGAGCGGGGTGCCGAAGGTTGCCACCGTGCTGAAGAACGTCAGTTCGGTGCCCTGGTGGCGGTAGCGCAGCGGCACGAAGATGTCGCCGGGACCGGGCAGTTCGACCTCCGGCACCGGCTGGTCGCACGGGTAGCCGCGCAGTTCGGCCAGCAGCTCGGCGAGGCCGGCGTCGGCGGTCGCCTCGACCTGGCGGCGCAGGCGGCCCAGCAGGTGAGCCCGCCACTCCCCCAGGTTCAGCACGTTCGGCGCCATGCCGTCCGGGTGCAGGGTGACGCGCAGGACGTTCACCGGCGGCGTGAGCAGCTCGGGCGCGATGCCGTCGACGAGCACCTGCAGGCTCGCGTTCGCGTCGACGAGGTTCCAGGCCCGGTCGACGACGGCGGCCGGATACGGTTCGTGCCCGGTGAGCAGCAGGCGCACCGCCTCCCGGACGGCCTTCAGCTCCGGCGCGGCCAGCTCGCTTTCGCCGTACGCGGGCGCGTACCCGGCCGCCAGCAGGAGCTGGTTGCGCTCCCGCAGCGGCACGTCGAGGTGCTCGCCGAGGCGCAGCACCATCTCTCGGCTCGGCCGGGACCGGCCGGTTTCCACGAAGCTCAGGTGCCGGGTCGAGATGTCCGCGGAGATCGCCAGGTCGAGCTGGCTGATCCGCCGCCGGTCGCGCCATTCGCGCAGCAGCACGCCGACCGCGCTGCGCGCCGGGGCCTTCACCGAAGTCGTCACCCCCAGGACGCTACGGCCAACGGCGAACCGGGGCCATTACCTTTCGGGTAATCGCCCGGCGGCCGGAATCCGCGCCGTCGGCGTTACCTCTCGCGTAATCGACCCGATGCCGCGCTCCCGGCAGTCTTGGCGTCGACGAGGACAGCGAACCCGTTGTCCCCCAGGAGGAACAGGAGCAGCACAGTGTCCGATGTGCACAACACGGTCGAGCAGTACATCGCCGTCTGGAACGAGACCGACGCCGAGCGCCGGAAGGCCCTCATCGCGGAGCTGTTCACCCCGGAGGCGACCTACACCGACCCGCTGGGCGCGGTCCGCGGCCACGACGGGATCGACGGCTTCATCGCCGGCGCGCAGGCGCAGTTCGCGGGCCTGTCCTTCCGGCTGCCCGCGGCCCCGGACGCCCACCACGATCTGGCGCGGTTCCAGTGGTACCTCAGCGCCCCGGGGGTGACCGAGCCGGTCGCGATCGGCTTCGACGTGGTGGAGCTGGACGGCGGCCGGATCACCAAGGTGCACGGGTTCCTGGACCGGGTCCCCGGCTGAACCGGGCCGTTTCCCGGCGGTGGGCCCGGATCCCGCGGGCCCGCCGCCCGGCTCACGAGGTCCGGACCACCCGGCGATGGGCCATCCGGTCCAGACCACGCGGCGCCGTTTGGTCCAGACCTCGAGCGGCCACCTGGTCCGGACCATCTCGCGCTACCGGATCGGCCGGCGCGAAAACCCGTGCAGAACAAGAAAACCCGGCGAGCCGAACGGCTCGAGCCGGGTCCTCCCCGCTCTGTCCGTACCCCCGAGGGGGCGCCTGAGAGTTTCACCCGCGTGGTGAGCCGGGCTTGCACCGTCGGCGGGATCGGCGGGTGGTCACCTGCCGATCCGCTTTCCAGAGGCGTCTGGTCCGCGCGGTCCGGGGTGCCTGAGAGGTTCCGGGGAGGAGTTGCTCCTTCGGCGCCGAGCTCGTGGATGCCGGCTCGGTCTCTCCCGCGCGGGTTCGTCGACCGCGCTCGCTACTTTACCCCCGGCCCGCGGCCGGTGATCAACCGGTGCGACGGGCGTTGCGGCGCTGGGTGAGCTCGTCCGGCTCGACCGATTCGACGACCCCGCCGTCGGCCCGCTCGGCCTGGAACTCGTGGATCGTGCCGCTGATCTCCTGCATGGCGCCGCTGACCGCGATGCCGAACACCCCTTGCCCGCCCTGGAGCAGGTCGACGATCTCCTCCGGCGAGGTGCACTCGTACACCGTGGTGCCGTCGGAGAACAGGGTCACGCGCGCGAGGTCGCGCACGCCGCGCACCCGCAGGTGCTCGACCGCGACGCGGATGTTCTGCAGCGAGACCCCGGTGTCCAGCAGCCGCTTGACCACCTTCAGCACCAGGATGTCCTTGAACGAGTACAGCCGCTGCGAGCCCGAGCCGTGCGCGGTCCGGATGCTCGGGGCCACCAGTTTCGTCCGGGCCCAGTAATCGAGCTGCCGGTAGGTGATCCCGGCGATCTGGCACGCGGCGGGACCGCGGTAGCCGACCAGCTCGTCCGGCAACGAGGCGTCGGGGAACAGCTCGCCCTGCTCGCCGTCGGCGGCACGAACAGGCGGCCTCTCCGGACTACCAGCCTCGACCACGCAAGCCTCCCCTCGCCCGACCTGGCGGCCGGCGAATGACAGCCGGTCGAGCCCAGAGCGGGATCGGCCGGGGAGAACCGCCACGATCGCGCCCCAGTCAGCGAATCACATCGTGGCGATTTACCGCCTTTGACGGTAAGCCCGCACCGCGGGGCGGTCAACGCGACGCGCGGCGGACCTCAAGCCCGTCTTGAGCCTTTGGTCCGTTCGCCGTACGGATTTGGGCGGATTTACTCGACTGTGTTACTTTTTACTCATGCAAGTAAATTTCGACACGCAAGCCGAACTGGGGCTGAGCGTCACGGAGGCGACGACCCGGGCGCAGATCATCGGCGCCACCATCGCGACGATCGCCGACCTCGGGTACCGCCGGACCACGTTCTCGAAGATCAAGGAGCGCGCGGGCCTGAGCAGCACGCGGATGATCTCCTACCACTTCACGAACAAGGCGGGCCTGATGCAGGCCGTGCTGAGCACGGTGTCCGAGACCAAGGCGATGTTCCTGCAGCAGCGCAGCGCCGGGCTCGACCCCGGCGACCGGCCGGGCAACCTCCGGGCGCACGTCGAGACGTCGGTGGCGTTCCTGCGCGACTATCCCGAGTGCGTCCGGGTACTGGTGGAGTTCGCCGCCAACGCCGACGACGCGGACGGCTGGGCGATGACCTCGGTGCTGGTCACCGAGCTGCGCGTCGGCGCTGTGCACCGGCAGCTCAAGCAGGGTCAGGCGGAGGGGGCGTTCGGCGAGTTCGCGCCGGAGGTGATGGCGATGTCGATCGCCCAGGCCATCGACGGCGTGGCGGCGGCGTACTCGGCGGACCCGGCGACCGACCTCGACCGGTACGGCCGGGAGCTCGCGGACCTGTTCGAGCGGGCGACCGCGCCGTCGGAAAAGAACTGACACCGGCGCAGCACCGAGGTGGCGAACGCGTCCGCGGTCCGGCCGCGTTCGCCCTCGTGGCTCAGGTGTCGGCGCCGCGGAAGTCTTCCGGGGACACGGAGTCGAGGAACTCGCGGAACTTCTCGACCTCGTCCTCCTGCTCGTCCGGGATGATCAGGCCGGCCTCTTCCAGCACCGCGTCCACGGCGTGGATGGGCACGCCGATCCGCAGCGCCAGCGCGACCGAGTCGCTCGGGCGGGCCGAGACCCGGATGTCGCCGTCGAAGACGAGCTCGGCGAAGAAGGTGCCTTCCTTCAGGTCGGTGATCACGACCTGCTCCAGCTCGCGGCCGAGCGCCCCGATGACCTCTTTGAGCAGGTCGTGGGTCAGCGGCCGGGCGGGACGGACTCCCTGTTGCTCCAAGGCGATCGCGGTGGCTTCGACCGAGCCGATCCAGATCGGCAGGTACCGCTCGCCGTCGGTCTCCCGCAGCAACAAGATCGGCTGATTCGCGGGCAGCTCCACCCGCACGCCCACGACGCGCATCTCGCTCATCGGGCTTCGCCTCCCTCTCATGCGCACGGGCCGCAGCGCTTGACGACGTATTCGCGCCGATGGTTCCGACGCTACCCGTCCTCCGGGCGCTGTGCTCGCTAGTGGCGGACTTTCTCGGTTCGCGGCGCCGCAAACCGTTCCCTCACGGTACGGCATACGGGCGCGAACATTCAGTCATTGACATTCGAAGTGAAAGGGGATTGTGGCGGGAAAACCGGTTCAGCCCCCGGTGACGCCCCGGATCCCGGCTTTGACGAGCAGCGTGTGCAGCGTCACCGACAGCGCCGCCAGCTCCCGGACGACTTCGTCGGCCCGGTCCTTGGCGCCGGTGTCACGGTGGCGATACACGGGCGTCACAATCTGTTCCAGCAAACCGACTTCGCGGTCGGCCGCGGCGCGGAAGGCCCGCAGATGCCTCGGCTCGATACCGAATTCGGTCATCGCCTTCACGGTGCGCGCGACCTGCACCGCGTCCGGATCGAAGAAGCCGGCCGCGCCGGGCCGGACCAGGCCGTACTGCTGCAGTTCGGCCAGCGTCGCGGCGTCGATGCCGGCTTGCGCCAGCAGCTCTTCCCGGGTCAGCCGGACCTCGCGGCCGGTCTCGAAGTCCGACGGCCCCGGGAGGCCGCCGTTCTCCCCCGGCGCTTCCAGCGGGACCAGCTTCCGCGGCAGCCGCGGCGTGACCGCAGCGGGCTCCAGGCCGGAGTCCGCCGCGTCCAGTTGTTCCTTGATGACCTTGAGCGGGAGGTAGTGGTCCCGCTGCGCGGACAGCACGAAGCGGAGGCGCTCCACGTCCGCCACGGCGAACTGCCGGTACCCCGAGGCGGTCCGGCCCGGCTGGACCAGGCCTTCCGCCTCGAGGAACCGGATCTTGGAGATGGTGACATCGGGGAAGTCGCCGCGCAGCTGCGCCAGCACCGCCCCGATGCTCAACCCGTCGCGCCGGGCCTCCGAACGACCGGGCTGCCCGGCCGCCGTCACTGTGCCCCCTGGCCCCCGTGGCCCGGGCCGGTCAGGAAGACCAGGCGGAACTTCCCGATCTGCACCTCGTCGCCACCGGCCAGCACGGCCTGGTCGACCGGCTCCCGGTTGACGTAGGTGCCGTTCAGGCTGCCGACGTCGATCACCACGAACTCGCCGCCCTCACGCCGGAACTCGGCGTGCCGGCGGGAGACGGTGACGTCGTCGAGGAAGATGTCGCTGTCCGGGTGCCGCCCGGCGCTGGTGGTGTCCCGGTCGAGCAGGAAGCGCGAACCCGCGTTGGGGCCGCGCTTCACCACCAGAAGCGCGGAACCCGGCGGCAGGGCGTCGACGCCCTGGACCGGTGCCTCGGCTGCCGGGGCGGACTCGTGGCCTTCGACGTCGGCCAGGAAGTCGGCCCGGAAGACAGAGGTCCGCTCCGGAGACTGCTCCGGGGGAACGCCGGGCCCGTCGTTCGTGCTCACCTGAGCTCTCCTCTACACAAGATAAAACCATTGACCAAGAACGTGTGGCTGCCAACGTACCGTGCCTGATCGGTTCCGGACCCTGCGGCTCCCCCTTCCGCGGGCGCACGCCCCGGGCCAGGTGCGGACCGGGCTCAGCCGGCGATGAGCGCCTGGTAGGCCTCGGCTTCGAGCAGGGCCTCGAGCCCCGCGCCCTCGTCGAGCCGGATCTCCACGAGCCAGCCTTCGCCGTACGGGTCGGAGTTGATCAGCTCGGGGGACTCCGCGACCGCGTCGTTCACCGCGACGATCTCGCCGTCCACGGGCGCGAACAGCTCGGAGACGCTCTTGGTCGACTCCACCTCGCCGAACACGTCGCCGGTGCCGACCTGCCGGCCCACTTCGGGCAGGTCGACGAACACGACGTCGCCGAGCTGGTCCTGCGCGTACTCGGTGATGCCCACCCGGACCACGGAGCCCGCGCGCGCGGCGACCCACTCGTGTTCCTCGGTGTAGCGGAGTTCTTCCGGAGTGGACAAGGCCGCTCCCCTTCCTCGTGCCGTCAGCTACGCGCAGTCTTCCATCACCGGGGGCGCAGCGCGCGCACGACCTGCACGACGTAGAGCACCCCGGACCAGAGGTAGAGCACCCCGCCCCAGATGGTGAACGCGTACGCGATCGGCCGGGCGACCGCGGCCAGGTCCGAGCCGCCCTGGGTGAGCAGCAGGAAGGGGAAGGCGTACATCAGCACGAAGGTCGCGCCCTTGCCGATGTAGGTGACCTCGGGCGGGGCGAAGCCGCGGCGGCGCAGCACCAGCACGCACACGGCGAGGACCAGCTCGCGCAGCACCAGCGGCACCACCACCCACCACGGGATGATCCCGCGCAGCAGGAAGGCGACGAGCGTCGCGAGGATGTACAGCCGGTCCGCGGCCGGGTCGAGCAGCTGCCCGAGCCGCGACATCTGGTCGAGCCAGCGGGCGAGCTTGCCGTCGAGCCAGTCGGTCAGCGCGGAGAAGACGAGCACCGCCAGCGCCCAGCCGTCCTCCTTCGGGCCGAGCAGCAGCCACAGGAAGACGGGCACGCCGGCCAGCCGCAGCAGGGACAGCATGTTGGGGACGTTGAACGCCTGCCGCAGCAGGGAAGGCTCCGTCTTGGGCTCGGGGACCGTGGTCACGCGCCCAGCCTAGAGGGGCGGCCGGGCGGGGGAACCGATGGTCACGCGACCGGGCGTGGCGGCCTGGGCTGGTGCGGGCGTGGCGAGGGGAACGGCTTTGGCAGGATGGTCAGGTGGCCGGACAGGGAGTGACCCGAGTGGCGGTGCGGGCACACGGGGACTGCGCAGCCTTCGCGAACCGATGGGCACGCCGCCGGGCACGGAGCAGCCCGGTGACGCCGGAGTGACGGGGCAGGCACACGGAGACCGCGCGGCCTTCGCAAAGCGATGGGCACGCCGCCAGGCACGGAGCAGCCCGGTGACGCCGGAGTGACGGGGCAGGCACACGGAGACCGCGCGGCCTTCGCGAACCGATGGTCACGCGGCCAGGCTGCGGGCCTCGATGGCGCCGCGACCCGGCCGCGGGGACTTCACCGGGCCTGGGGCCGAGACCGGCAGGCGGGCATCCGGGGGCGAGGTCCGGGGAACGTCGGCCGGTCCGGGCCTGAAGCCGGTCGCCTCAGGTGATCCGGGCGGGTCCGGGGGCGCCGGTCGCTCCGGGGCTGAAGCCGGGTGGCCTCAGGTGATCCGGGCGGGTCAGGCGATCCGGGCGGGCCAAGTCCGGAGGCGCCCGCCGTTTCCGGGCTGAAGCACGGTGGCCTCGGGTGATCCGGGGCCGGATCCCGGGGATCTCAGCAGGCGCGGCGGCGGCTGTGGGTCCAGCCGCGGCGTTGGACTTCGGCGCTGCTCAGGGCTTCGGGGCGGCCTCGGTAGTCGGTGCCGACCCAGCGGGCTCGGCCGGGGCGGCCCTCGAGGACGTACGGGCGGCCGTCGCACCAGACGACGCTGCACGGGACGGTCGGCGGGGTGGCTGGCGGCGGGGCGCTGGGCTCGCTGGTTGCTGAGGTAGTCATCGCTCTCTGGGTTCGGGACGGTGGGTTTCGGGGACGAAGAACGCTTCGGGCGTTCACCTTGTTCTTCGGCGACCGGAGCGCGCGCGTTAACCGCTGCGGCCCTGATTCGTCCGATCGATTCGGGATGACCGCCCGGTGTTTCACTGTGTAAACACGAGATTAATCGTCCACAGTGGACATAGATCCCGCGCGACAGGCGCGGCGGGACCACTCGCCCGGCGGTATCTTCGCCCTCCCGCGCCGGGTGTCGGTGCGCGTCGTGCGTGCTCGCGGGGGTGAGAATGGCCCGGACGACCCCTTGCCGAAAGGACCGCCGGTGCCCCAGTCGCAGACCGTGTGGCGGCCGCTGCTCGCGGCGTGGCTCCTGTTGCCGGCGCTGGCCGCCTGTTCGGGTGAGCCCTCGCCCCGGTCCTCGCCACCGCCCGTGCCCGCGCCGGTGACGACGTCCTCCGCGGCTCCGTCATCCAAGGCCGCTCCCCCGCCGCTGCCGGACACCGCGAAGCCGTCCTCGAGCGCGCCGAAGAAGCCGGCCGCCCCGGCCAAGGCCCCCGGCGCCTGCGGCACGGTGACCGCCGCCAGCGGGCTGACCCTCAACGTGTTCGACAGCCAGGCCGGCGGCGTGCCCTGCGCCGAGGCGATGCGCCTGGTGAAGGAGTTCCACGCGAAGATCGCCGGCCGTCAGGGCTCGGGGTCGAACGACGCAGTGAACGACACCGTCGAGGGCTGGCTGTGCACCTCCGGCCCGCCCGCCGCCCAGGGCGGCACCACCTGCGGCAAGGGCGAGCAGACGGTGTTCGCCGCCGTCGTCCCGTCCGAATAGCGCCCGCTCAGGACTTCAAGTCCGGGAAGTCCTCCTCGCGGAACTCGCCCTCGGGCCGGGTGTCGGCGTGCTCGCGGCCGCGCAGTTCGACACGGCGGATCTTGCCGGAGATCGTCTTCGGCAGTTCCGCGAACTCCAGCCGGCGGATCCGCTTGTACGGCGCCAGGTGCTCGCGTGCGTACGCCAGCACGGCCTTCGCGGTGTTTGCCGAAGGCTCGTGGCCGGCGGCGAGCACGACGTACGCCTTGGGCACGTTGAGCCGGATCGCGTCCGGGGCCGGCACGACGGCGGCCTCGGCGACGGCCTCGTGCTCCAGCAGCACGCTCTCCAGCTCGAACGGCGAGATCCGGTAGTCCGAGGCCTTGAACACGTCGTCGGTGCGGCCGACGTAGGTGATGTAGCCGCGTTCGTCGACCGAGCCGACGTCGCCGGTGTGGTAGTAGCCGCCGGCGAAGGCCTCCGCGGTCCGCTCGTCGTCGCCGGTGTAGCCGGTCATCAGCCCGACCGGCCGGTGCGCCAGGTCCAGGCAGATCTCGCCCTCGGCCGCGCGCTCGCCGGTGACCGGGTCGACCAGCGCGACGGCGAACCCGGGCAGCGGGCGGCCCATCGAGCCCGGCACGACGTCCTGGCCGGGGGTGTTGGCGATCTGGACGCTGCTCTCGGTCTGGCCGAAGCCGTCCCGGATGGTGACGCCCCAGGCCAGCTCGACCTGCTCGATCACCTCGGGGTTCAGCGGCTCCCCCGCGCCGACGACCTTCTTCGGCGGGGTCCGCAGCGCGCTCAGGTCGGCCTGGATCAGCATCCGCCAGACCGTGGGCGGCGCGCAGAAGCTGGTCACGCCGCAGCGGTCCATCTGCGCCATCAGGGCCGGCGCGTCGAACCGGTTGTAGTTGTACAGGAACACCGTGGCCTCGGCGTTCCACGGCGCGAACACGTTGCTCCAGGCGTGTTTCGCCCAGCCCGGCGAGGAGATGTTGAGGTGGACGTCGCCCGGCTCGAGGCCGATCCAGTACATTGTGGACAGATGGCCGACCGGGTACGACACCTGCGTGTGCTGCACCAGCTTCGGCTTCGCCGTGGTGCCGGAGGTGAAGTACAGCAGCAGCGGGTCGCCCGCCGGGGTGACGCCGTCCGGGGTGAATTCCGCGGGCTCGGCGTAGGCCGTGGAGTACGAGTGCCAGCCCGCCACCGGCTCGCCGACGGCGATGCGCGTGTAGCCGCCCGCGACGCCGTCGAACTTCGCCGTGTCGGCGGCACGGATCACGACGTGCTTGGCCTGGCCGCGCTCGACGCGGTCGGTGAGGTCGGCCGGGCCGAGCAGGGTCGACGCCGGGATGACCACCGCGCCCAGCTTGATCGCCGCGAGGATCGTCTCCCACAGCTCGCCCTGGTTGCCCAGCATCAGGATCAGCCGGTCGCCGCGCGTCACGCCGAGGCGGCGCAGCCAGTTCGCGACCCGGTTCGAGCGCGCGGCCATCTCCGGGTACGTCCACCGGTTCTCGGTGCCGTCCTCCTCGACGATCCACAGCGCGTACCGCTCGGCGTTCGCCGGGTCGCGGGCCACCACGTCGAACCAGTCGAGCGCCCAGTTGAACTCGGTCAGCTCGGGCCAGGCGAACTCGCGGACCGCGGTGTCGTAGTCCTCGCGGTGCGCCTGCAGGTAGTCCCGTGCCGCGCGGAACGCCTGATAGCTCTCCGAAGCGCCATTGCTCACGTCGTACTCCCTCGTCCTCGCGGGTCGAACCCCGTTTCTACTCGCCCTTGAACTCCGGCGCCCGCCGCTCCAGGAACGCCTGCACGGCTTCGGCGAGGTCCTTGCTGGGCAGGAAGGCGGCGTTCCAGGCCGCGACGTACCGCAGCCCCTCGGCGACCTGCCGCTCGGTGGTGGCCGAGACGACCTGCTTGGTGCCCTGGACGACCAGCGGCGGGTTCGCGGCGATCTCGGCGGCCAGCTCGCGTGCCCGCGCCAGCAGCGTCTCCTGGTCCTCGTAGACGTCGTTGACCAGGCCGATCTTCTCGGCGCGCGCGGCATCGATGTCCTTGCCGGTCAGCGCCAGCTCACGCAGGTGGCCCTCGCCGATGATCGGGGCGAGCCGCTGCAGGCTGCCGATGTCGGCGACGATCGCGACCTTCACCTCGCGCACGCTGAACTTCGCGTCGGCGCTGGCCAGCCGGATGTCGGCGGCGGTGACCACGTCGACGCCGCCGCCGATGCACCAGCCCGAGATCGCGGCGACGACCGGCTTGCGGCACTCGGCGATCGAGCTGACCGCCTCCTGCAGCCGCTTGACCTCGGTGTGGAACTCGGTGCGCGGCCCGGCCAGCGCGTCGCCGGCCAGCAGGGGCGCCCAGCCGCCCATCATGGCGGGCAGGTCGAGGCCGTAGGAGAAGTGCTTGCCGCTGCCGGTCAGCACGACCGCGCGGACGCGCGCGTCGGCGTCGAGGGCGGCGAAGACCTGCGGCAGCTCACGCCAGAAGTCGGGCCCCATGGCGTTGCCCTTCGACGGGCCGAGCAGGGTGACCTCGGCGACGGGGCCGTCGAGGGCGACCTTCAGGGACACGAGATCGGGCAGGACGTCAACGGGTGCGCTCATGGTGGTCATCTTGACTCATCCGGTTGACGCTGTGCCAACGCGGCCGGGAGATGCTTTCCTGGACCAGGCAGCACCGGCGAAGACCACAGCGGAAGAAGGTGGCCTCATGGCTCCGGCCCCAGCACCGGCGGTGGACGAACCGGCCCCCGAGCCCCGGCCGGTCCGGCGCACCCGCCCGATCGAGCTGTCCGGCTCGTTCAGCCACGAGGGCCAGCGGCTCTGCTACACCGAGTTCGGCGCCGGCGACCGGGTCGTGGTGCTGATGCACGGGATCATGCTGACCCGCCGGATGCACGCGCCGCTGGCCCGGCGGCTGACCCGGTCGGGCTTCCGCGTAATCACGCTCGACCTGCTCGGCCACGGCGACTCCGACCGGCCCACCGAGTCGTGGCGGTATTCGATGCCGGCGTTCGGGCAGCAGGCGGTGGCGCTGCTCGATCACCTGGGGATCGACCGCGCGGTGATCGGCGGGACCTCGCTGGGCGCGAACGTGGCGCTGGAGGTCGCCGTCTCGCAGCCCGAACGCGCGCGGGGGCTGGTGGTGGAGATGCCGGTGCTGGACAACGCGATCGTCGCCGGGCTGCTGACCTTCGCCCCGCTGCTGTTCGCGGCGCGCTTCCTGCCGGTTTCGGTGCGCGGCGTCGCGCTGGCGGCCAATCTGGTGCCGCACGGCAGCCAGTGGGTGGACGTGGTGACGGACACGCTTTCGCAGGAGCCCGCGTCGATGGCCGCGCTGCTGCACGGGGTGCTGTTCGGCCGCATCGCGCCGCCGAAGTCGGTCCGGCGGCAGATCGCCGTGCCCGCGCTGGTGATCGGCCACGAGGGCGACCCGATCCACCCCTTCGGCGACGCGGACACCCTGGCGCTGGACATGCCGCACGCGCAGTTCGTCCAGGCCCGCAGCCCGGTGGAGCTGCGCTTCGACCCGAAGCGCCTGACCACCGCGATCAGCGAGTTCGCCGAGGAGCGCTACTCGGACTCGTGAGCCAGCCCGGCGACCGGGCCGATCACGATCACGGCGGGCGGGCGCACCCCGGCGGCGGCCGCGTCGTCGGCCACTTTCGCCAAAGTGGAACGCAGCACGCGCTGGGTCCGCATCGTGCCGTCTTCGACGACGGCGACCGGGGTTTCGGCCGGGCGGCCGCCTTCCAGCAGTGCCTTGGCGAACTGCGGCAGCCGCTCGACGCCCATCATCAGCACGATCGTGCCGCGCATCCGGGCCAGCAGCGACCAGTCGACGAGCGAACGGTCGTCTCCCGGGGCGACGTGGCCCGAGACCACCACGACCTCGTGCGCGACGCCGCGGTGGGTGACCGGGACGTCCGCCACCGCGGGCACCGCGAAAGCGCTGGTGATGCCCGGGACCATGGTCACCGGCACGCCCGCCTCGGCGCAGGCGAGCACCTCCTCGAAGCCGCGCCCGAACACGTACGGGTCGCCGCCCTTGAGCCGGACGACGAACTTGCCCGCCTTGGCCTTCTCGATCAGCGTCCGGTTGATCACGTCCTGGCTCGCCGCGCGGCCGTACGGGATCTTCGCCGCGTCGACGATCTCCACCTCCGGCGCCAGCTCGTCCAGCAGCTCCCGCGGCGCGAGCCGGTCGACCACCACCACGTCGGCGCGCGAGAGCAGCCGCCGGCCGCGCACGGTGATCAGGTCCGGGTCGCCCGGCCCGCCGCCGACCAGCGCGACGCCGGGCAGCTCGGCTTCCTCGCGGCGCGGCGCCCGGCCGTCCGCGACCGTGCCCGCGTGCAGGGCGTCCAGCACGCTGTCGCGCACCGCCGCGGAGCGCAGCGGCTCACCGCCGGAGAGCACGCCGAACAGCAGCCCGCCGTGACGGCCCGAAGCGGGGGTCACGGCGCTGCCGGACTCGCCCTCGTCGGCGCGGACGCAGAACACGCGCGAGCGCTCGGCCTCGGCGCAGACCGCGGCGTTGACCTCCGGATCGTCGGTGCAGGCCAGCGCGTACCAGGCGTCGGCCAGATCGCCCTCGGCGTACCGGCGCTGATGCCAGACGATCTCGCCCGCGTCCGCCATGCCGCTCACCGACGGGCTCGTGTGCGGGGACACCAGTTCCACCCGCGCGCCCGCGCGCACGAGGCGCGGCAGCCGGCGCTGGGCGACGGTGCCGCCGCCGACCATCACGACGCGGCGGCCGGCGAGCTGGAGTCCGGAGAGGTAGTGCGGGTCGTCCATGCCGGGAAGTCTGCCTGGCCGCGCTCGTCAGCGCTCGAGCAGGGCCAGCAGCTCGGTGTTGCCGAACATCGTGGCCGCCTCGATCGCCGACGGGCTGCCCGCCCTCGGGTCCGCGCCCCCGTCGAGCAGGGCTTTCACCACGTCCGGCTCGTTCTTGAACACCGCGCCGGCCAGCGGGCTCTGGCCGCGGTCGTTCACCCGGCCCGGGTCCGCGCCGCGCTCGATCAGGGCGGCGACGGCCTCGGCGTGGCCGTGATATGCGGCCAGCATCACCAGGGTGTCGCCGCGATCGTTGGTCAGGTTCGCCGGGATCCCGGCCTCGACGTAGGCGATCAGGCTCTTCGTGTCGCCCGAGCGCGCCATGCCGAACACCCGGGCCCAGAGGTCGAGCAGCCGCGGATCGATTTCCCCGTCCGGCGGGACAGCGGTCATGGCCGCCAGTTTCGCACAACCGGGGCCGGCCCTCCCGGCGCTGCGGGAGGGCCGGTCCTTCAGCCCCTCGATGCCGACGGGTACGGCAGCAGCGCCATCTCGCGCGCGTTCTTGATCGCCGTGGCCACCTGCTTCTGCTGCTGCGGCGTCAGCCCGGTCACGCGGCGGGCGCGGATCTTCCCGCGGTCGGAGATGAACTTCCGCAGCAGGTCCGCGTCTTTCCAGTCGACCTCGGTGATCTTGGCCGCGTGCAACGGGTTCGCCTTGCGCCGGAAGACGCGCTCGCGGCTCACCAGCTGGACTTCGCGACGCCGGGCAGCTCGCCGTTGTGCGCCATCTGCCGCATGCGCACGCGCGAAAGGCCGAACTTGCGGAGGTAGCCGCGCGGGCGCCCGTCGGCGGTGTCGCGGTTGCGGACGCGCGTGGCGCTCGCGTCGCGCGGCATCTTCTGCAACGCCACCACGGCGTCCGCCTTCTCCTCCGGCGACGACGCGGGCGAGGCGATGACCGCCTTGAGCGCCCGGCGGCGTTCGACGTAGCGCGCGGCGACGACCTTGCGCTGCTCGTTCTTCGCGATCTTCGACTTCTTCGCCATCAGCGCTCTTCCTTGAACTCGACGTGCTTGCGCGCCACGGGGTCGTACTTGCGCAGGACCATCCGGTCCGGGTCGTTCCGGCGGTTCTTCTTCGTGACGTACGTGTATCCGGTGCCGGCGGCGGACCGCAGCTTGATGATCGGCCGGATGTCGGTGCTCTTGGCCATCTAGAGCTTCACCCCCTTCGCCTTCAGCTCGCCCACGACGGACTCGATGCCGCGCTTGTCGATCGTCTTCAAGCCCTTGGCCGAAACCTTGAGCCGCACGGTGCGGCCGAGGCTCGGCACGAAGTAGCGGCGGGTCTGCAGATTCGGCTCCCAGCGCCGTGACGTCCGGCGGTGCGAGTGCGAGACCTGCTTGCCGTAGCCCGGCTTGCGGCCGGTGACCTGGCACACGGCTGACACGGACCCTCCCGAGTTGGTAGTGACATTCGTTTTCAATTACGCTGCCACCGTACCCCGCCCCGTCAACTGGAGCTTCAGTGACCCAACACCCGCGTGTCCCGCTCGTGCTCGTCAGCGGGCTCGCCCCGGAACCGAACGACGAGCTGTCCGAACTGCTCCGCCGGGCCGGCCCCGGCATCGCCGTGGTCCACCACGATCTGCGCCGGATCGGCGACGGCGTCGTCCGGCGGCGGATCCGCCTCGGCCCGCGTGACGAGCTGACCGCGCTCGAACTCGCCCACGGCTGCGTCAACTGCACCCTGCGCGAGGACCTGCTGCCGCTGCTGCGCCGGCTCGCCCGGATGCCGGCGGTGAACGGGATCGTCGTGCGGCTCGACGAGGCCATGGAGCCCGAGCCGGTGAGCTGGGCGATCCAGCACGTGCTGGTCGGCGAGCGGCCGGTGAGCGAGGACGTCGAGATCGAGGCGGTGTTCACCGTCGTCGACTGCGCCACCTGGCTCGACGACGCCACCGGTGACGAGCTGCTGGTCGAGCGGGCACTGCAAGGCAGTCCCGAAGACGAGCGCACCGTGGCGCAGGTCGCGCTCGCGCAAGCCGAGTTCGCCGACGTGCTGGTGCTCGCCGGCGCGGCGACGGACGCCTGGAGCGCGGCGAAGTCGGCCGCGGTGCTCGACCGCGTCGCCCCGTCGGTGCCGCGCGTCGAGCTGAGCCGGACCGATGTCGCCGGGCTGTACGCCGCCGTTCCCGCCGACGCGCGCCGCGGCGAAGTCGGCGACATGCACGGCGCGCTGCTTCGCGGCCAGCCACCACTTCACCCGGACTGCGGCATCGAACTGCTCGTCTTCACCGCGCAGCGGCCGTTCCACCCGGAGCGCCTGCACGACGCGATCGACCTGCTGCTCGACGGCGTCGTCCGCACCCGCGGCCGGGCCTGGGTGGCCAGCCAGCCGGACGTGGCGTTCTGGATCGAGTCGGCAGGCGGCGGCCTCGGCATCGGGCACGCCGGGCCGTGGCTCGCCTCCCCCGGCGGCCCGGACTGGGTCGAGGTCTCCCCCGAGCGCCGCACGCTGGCGTCGCTGCGCTGGGACCCGGTGCACGGCGACCGCGCGCAGGAGCTCGTCGTGGTCACCGACCAGGCGGCGCCCGAGGAGATCGAACAGGCGCTGCTCGGCGCGCTGCTGACCGACGGGGAGCTGGCCGAGGGCGAGGCGGCCTGGCGCGGCTACCCCGACCCGTTCGGGGAATGGCACGAAGACCCGTGCGAGGACAACGAAACCGAGGCGGACCGGCACGTCCCGGCCGCCCAGCGAAAGGACGACACGCAGTGAAACCCGGCATCCACCCCGACTACCACCCCGTGGTCTTCAAGGACACCTCCACCGGCGACGCGTTCCTGACCCGCTCCACCGCGACCTCGGACAAGACCATCGAGTGGGCCGACGGGTGCAGGTACCCGCTCGTGACCGTCGACATCAGCTCGTGGTCGCACCCGTTCTGGACCGGGAACCAGCGGATCATGGACTCCGCGGGCCAGGTCGAGAAGTTCCACCGCCGGTACGGCCGCCGCACGCCGGGCGGTGCCCGCTGATGGCCGTCCCGAAGCGCAGGAAGTCGCGCAGCACCACGCGTTCCCGTCGCGCGCAGTGGAAGGCGGCCGTGCCCGACCTGGTCCCGATCACGGTGGACGGTGAGCGGAAACTGGTGCCGCGCAAGCTGATCAAGCACTTCCAGCGGCTGGGCCGGTGAAGGTCACCGTCCTTTCCGGATTCCTCGGCGCCGGGAAGACCACGCTGCTCAACCACATCCTCGCCAACCGCGAGGGGCAGCGGGTGGCGGTGATCGTCAACGACATGAGCGAGGTGAACATCGACGCCGCCCTGGTGCGCGGCAGCGTCTCGCGCACCGAGGAGCGGCTCGTCGAGCTGACCAACGGGTGCATCTGCTGCACCCTGCGCGAAGACCTGCTCGACGAGGTGGCCCGGCTGGGCGCCGAGGGCCGGTTCGACCACCTGCTCATCGAGTCGAGCGGGATCTCCGAGCCGATGCCCGTGGCGGCCACGTTCGCCTTCGCCGGGGACGACGGCGCGCCCGTGCTGCGCGACGCCCGGCTCGACACCATGGTCACCGTCGTCGACGCGGTGAACTTCGGCCGCGAGCTGGCGGGCGGCGACTCGCTGGTCGAGCGGCACCTCGACCAGTACGAGGGCGACGAGCGCACGGTCAGCGACCTGCTGATGGACCAGGTCGAGTTCGCGGACGTGCTGCTGCTGAACAAGACCGACCTGGTCCCGGCCGCCGAGCGGGACCGGCTGGTGGCCGCGCTGCGGCGGCTGAACCCGGCGGCGGACGTGGTCACCGCCGGCTTCGGCCGGGTGCCGCTGGACCGCGTGTTCGGCACCGGGCGCTACGACGCCGAGCGCGCGCAGGAGGCGCCGGGCTGGGTCGCCGAGCTCAACGGCGACCACGTGCCGGAGACCGAGGAGTACGGCATCTCCAGCGTCGTTTTCCGGGCCGGGCGGGCGTTCGACCCGTGGCGGCTGTGGGACTTCGTGACCAAGCGGCTCGGTCCGGGTGAGCCCGGCCCAGGTGAGTTGGGCACAGGTGAGTTGGGCACAGGTGAGTCCGGCCCGGGTGAGTTCGGCACGGTGCTGCGGTCGAAGGGGTTCTTCACGCTCGCCTCCCGGCCGGGCACGCTCGGGCTGTGGTCGCAGGCGGGCAGCGTGGCGCGGTTCGAGCCGCAGGGGGTCGCCGGCGGGCACCGGCAGGAACTGGTGTTCATCGGCGTCGGCCTGGACGGCGGCGCCCTGCTGGCCGCGCTCGGCGGCTGCCTCACCGACGAGCCGGTCACCGGCGACCCCTTCCCGGAGTGGGCGCCGGTCCACGTCCACTGAGGTGCCGGCCGGTCACATTCCGCGGGGCCGTCCCGTCCCTGGGCGGACAGCCCCGCGGAAAGGAAGCCCATGTTCGCCGCTTATCTCACCGGCACCCTGGTTACCTCGGTGTTCACCGGCACCGCCGCCACGTTTTACCTGATCCGGCACGACTACCCGTTGGCGCAGGCGGATGCGCCTATCCACGTTCTGGGTACCGCTGCTGGGCGCGGCGCTGGCGGCGGGCTGATCCTGTACTTCATCGGCGCGCTCGCCGCGCACCTGCGGGTGGGCTCCCGCCAGCTCGTCGGCGGGGTCGTGTTCCTGGCCCTGGCCGCGGCTTCCCTGGTGCTGAACCTCGGCAGCCAGACCCCCTGACCGAACTGCGCTTTTCGGTGCGGTCAGGGCGTTTCGCGAAGGTTGATCAACCCAGGTTTATCAGTCTAGGTTGACGATTATGACGGAGCGGATCAGCAAGGAGCTGCTCCAGGCCGGGGCCGACCTGCGGGTGGTGCTCGGGCGGCTGGTGCGGCGGATGCGACAGGGGTACGTCGTCGGCGAGGCGACGCTGTCGGAAACCTCGGTGCTGTCCCGGCTCGACCGCGACGGCCCGGCCACGCCCGGCTGCCTGGCCGAGCTCGAACGGGTCAAGCCGCAGGCCATGGGCGTGACGCTGGCCGGGCTGGTCGAGCGCGGCCTGGTCTCCCGCAGCCCCGACGCGGCCGACGGACGGCGAGTGGTCATGTCCGTCACCGGCTCCGGCCGCAAGATCCTGACCGACCGGCGCTCGGCCAACACCCGGCGGCTCGTCCACGCGCTGGCCGGGAAGTTCAGCGACGAAGAGCGCCGCCGACTCATCGAGGTGATCCCGTTGCTCGAACGGCTGGCGGACGAACTGTGACCACCACCGCCACCACACCGGGCAGCCGCTACAAGTGGGTCGCGCTGTCCAACACCACCCTCGGCGTGCTCATGTCGGCCCTCGACGGGTCGATCGTGATCATCTCGCTGCCCGCCATCTTCCGCGGCATCGGGCTGGACCCGCTGGCGCCGGGCAACATCGGCTACCTGCTCTGGATGATCCTGGGCTACCTGCTGGTGTCGGCCGTGCTGGTGGTGACGCTCGGCCGGCTCGGCGACATGTTCGGCCGGGTGAAGATGTACAACGTCGGGTTCGTGATCTTCAGCGTCGCCTCGGTGGCGCTGTCGTTCGACCCGTTCCACGCGGCCGGCGGCGCGATGTGGCTGATCGGCTGGCGCATCGTGCAGGCCGTGGGCGGGTCGATGCTGACCGCCAACTCGGCCGCGATCCTCACCGACGCGTTCCCGCGCGAGCAGCGCGGCATGGCGCTCGGCATCAACCAGATCACCGCGCTGGCCGGGCAGTTCCTCGGCCTGGTCGTCGGCGGGCTGCTGGCCGAGATCGACTGGCGCGCGGTGTTCTGGGTGAGCGTGCCGTTCGGCATCCTCGGCACGGTGTGGTCGATCCGCAGCCTGCGCGAGATCGGCGCGCCGCGCCGGGCCCGGATCGACTGGGGCGGCAACCTCACCTTCGCCGTGGGCACCGCGCTGCTGCTCGCCGCGATCACCTACGGCATCCAGCCCTACGGCGGCGCGGCCACCGGCTGGGGCAGCCCGTGGGTGCTCGGCGGGATCGGCGCCGGAATCCTGCTGCTGCTCGCCTTCTGCGTGATCGAGACGCGGGTGAAGGCGCCGATGTTCCAGCTCTCGCTGTTCCGGATCCGGGCGTTCAGCGCGGGCAACCTGGCCGCGCTGCTCACCGCGATCGCGCGCGGCGGGCTGCAGTTCATGCTGATCATCTGGCTGCAGGGGATCTGGCTGCCGCTGCACGGTTACGACTACGAGAAGACCCCGCTGTGGGCGGGCATCTACCTGCTGCCGCTGACGATCGGGTTCCTGATCGCCGGGCCGGTGTCGGGTTACCTCTCCGACCGGTTCGGCGCGCGGCTGTTCTCCACCGGCGGGCTGGTGCTGGTGGCCGGGTCGTTCCTCGGCCTGCTCGCGCTGCCGGTGGACTTCAGCTACCCGGCGTTCGCCACGCTGCTGGTGGTCAGCGGGCTCGGGCAGGGCATGTTCTCCGCGCCCAACACCTCGGCGATCATGAGCAGCGTGCCCGACCACCAGCGCGGGGTCGCCTCGGGCATGCGCGCGACCTTCCAGAACTCCGGCACCGCGCTGTCGATCGGCGTGTTCTTCTCGCTGATGATCGCCGGGCTGGCCGGCTCGCTGCCGCAGACGCTGACCGGCGGCCTGCTGGCCCACGGCGTGCCGGCCGGCGTCGCCACGAACGTCGCGCAGCTGCCGCCGGTGAGCACGCTGTTCGCGGCGTTCCTCGGCAGCAACCCGATGGCGCACCTGCTCGGCCCGGGTGTCCTTTCCGGACTGTCGCCGGCCGACGCGGCCGCGCTGACCGGCAAGGAGTTCTTCCCCGGCCTGAT
The DNA here is from genome assembly GCF_900110575.1 of Amycolatopsis saalfeldensis. Classification (GTDB taxonomy): domain Bacteria; phylum Actinomycetota; class Actinomycetes; order Mycobacteriales; family Pseudonocardiaceae; genus Amycolatopsis; species Amycolatopsis saalfeldensis. Next base: position 213,353 of record NZ_FOEF01000002.1, on the reverse strand, counting down.
CTCCGGCCCGTTCCACCACGGGCTGGTCATCGTCTTCACGGCGGCCGCCGTGATGGCGCTCGTCGCCGGGATCGCCTCGGTCTCCCGCGGCAAGCGCTACTTCCACACCGAACCGGACAGTCCCGTACCAGGCAAGGAGAACGGATGAACGACACGCTCACCGCGGGCAGCATCACGATCACCGGGCACGGCGGTGACGAGATCGAGGCGTACCTGGCCCGGCCGCTGGACCCCGCGCCGCGCGGCGGCGTCGTGGTGATCCACCACATGCCCGGCTACGACGCCTCGACCAAGGAGATGGTGCGCCGCTTCGCCGCCGAGGGCTTCGCCGCGCTGTGCCCGAACCTCTACTCGCGGGAGGCGCCGGGCGCGAGCCCGGACGACGCCGCCGCGGCCGTCCGCGCCGCCGGCGGGGTGCCGGACGAGCGGCTGGTCGGCGACGTCGAGGGCGCGGCCGCGCACCTGAAGTCGCTGGACAACGCGAACGGCAGGATCGGCGTGATCGGGCACTGCTCCGGCGGCCGTCAGACCTTCCTGGCCGCCTGCTCGCTGCCGGTGGACGCGGCCGTGGACTGCTACGGCGCGTTTGTGGTCAACGAGCCGCCGCCCGGCATGCCGGCCACGATGAAGCCGCTGCTCGGCCTCGCCCCGCGGCTGTCCGCCCCGCTGCTGGGCATCTTCGGCGCCGAGGACAAGTTCCCCGCGCCGGAAGAGACCGCAGTGCTCGCCGCCGAGCTCGACCGGCTCGGCAAGGAGCACGAGTTCCACACCTACGACGGCGCCGGCCACGCGTTCTTCGCCGTCGACCGGCCGAGCTACCGCCCCGAGGCGGCCAAGGACGGCTGGGGCAAGATCCTCGAGTTCTACGGCCGCCACCTCGCCGCCTGACCGTCTGACTGTCCGGAAAGGACACTGAAGCATGTGCACTTACCTGACCGAGAAGATCGCCGTCGAGGGCAGCGGCAAGGGCGCCCAGGGCTGGTTCGGCCTCAGTGAGGCCACGGTGTACGTCGACCACCCGACGCACGCGAGCTACGCGCACACCGTGAACATCGACTTCCTCAACCCGTCGATCGGCCCGTCCGCGCGCGTCGCGCTGGAACTGACCGAAGAGGACGCACTGGCGCTCGCCGACGCGATCCACACCGCGCTGAACGCCGCGCCGGCCGGGCTCGCCTCACGCGATCAGTGACCCTGCACCCCCCGGTCGTTCGCCGAGCGAAAGACCGGGGGGCGGCAGTCACAGGCCCATGCTCGAGCCGAGGGTGTCCAGTGCCTTGGAGACCAAGGCCTGGGCGTTGGCGTTCAGGTTGCTGTTGCTGCCGTTCACGACCCAGTCCGAGCCGGAGAAGATCACCACGGTCACGCCGTTGTCGACGCCGCCGTCGGTGCCGCTGCTGTTGATGCCGAGCAGCGAGGCCGCCTTCACCGACGCCTCCCCCAGTTCCCGGGAGTCGTTGTCCGAAGTGGTCTGGTCGTTGCCGGTCTGCGTGTCGCCGAAGATCGAGCCGATCACCTTGCCGTTGTAGAACATCAGCGCGAACTGACGGCCCTTGATGTTGTGTTCCTTGTAGAAGAAGTGCGGGCAGGGGCTCGTGTTCTCGTAGCAGTCGTCGCCCAGCACGTAGAACGGCACGTGGTGCGCGCCCAGCTGCTTGCCGTTGCTGTCCTGGAAAGTCGTGGAGCCCTGGTGGTCGGGATCGGGATCCGGGTCGCTGCCGTCGGTGTCCACGGCCAGGCTGGAGCTGTAGGCGTAGACGCCCTTCGCCACCTGGTACGCGTTCACGTTCTTGGCCCGCGTCATGGTGTTGATGTGGGGCTTGGAGTTGACCTGGTTCGCCTTCGTGCTGTTCTTCTTCACACCGGCCAGCACCTGGGCGGCCGTGTACGACGGGGCGGCCGCGACCGACGTGATAGTGGTGGCGGCGTCGGCGGACCGGACTGCGAGAGGCGTGGCGAGCGCTAGGGCAGCGCCGACCACCGCGAAGCGCCTGCGGGGGGATGACATGACCGGGGGACCTCCAGCGTTTATTAGGAAACCTTCCTAACATAGTGAACCACTGGTGACCCCGGTCACGTAAGAACTTCGCGGAGATTTCCCGGAGATGTCCCGGTCTCCGGTGCACGCGGGGCAGGGCCGCCCGGCCGGAGCGCGGGCCGGTGGCCGGATCAGGCCGCTTTGGCTTGTTTGGCCAGTTCGGCGACCTGGCGCACGGTGGCGTCGCGGATGATTTCGGGCATCCGCCCGGTGAAGGCCCGCTCGCCGGCCGGCCCGACGACCTGGCGGGCCACCATGGCCACCATGGTGATCAGCGAAACCGAGTCGCCGCCCAGCCGGTGGAAGTCGCTCGCGCTCTCGATCGCGCCGGTCTCGACGCCGAGGACCTGCGACCAGACCTTGGCGACCTCGCTCTCCACGTCGTCCAGCGGCCCGGTGCCCGCGGCGGCCGGGGTGCCGGCGGCGGCGAAGGGATCCGGCAGTGATCCGACGGACACCTTGCCGTTGACCGAGCGCGGGATCTCGTCGACCTCGAGCAGCACCGCCGGGATCATGTAGTGCGGCAGCCGCTGTTCGAGGTACGCCACCAGCTCCGGAATCCCGACGTCCGCGACCGTCAGGAAGTAGCCGCACAGCGCCTTGTCCTTGCTGCCCGGCTTGGCCCGGGCGACGACGACCGCGCTCGCGACGGCGTCGTGGGTCTCCAGGGTCTGCGCGATTTCCGCCGGCTCGATCCGGTGGCCGTGGAGCTTGAGCTGGTCGTCGATCCGCCCGCAGAACTCGACGGCCCCGGACTCCAGCCGCCGCGCGATGTCACCGGTGCGGTAGACCCGGCTGCCGTCGGCCAGGCGCACGAACCGCTGCCGGGTCAGGTCCGGCCGGCCGCGGTAGCCCCTGGCGAGCTGGACCCCGCCGATGTACAGCTCACCGGGCTCCCCCGGCGCGACGAACTGCCGGTCGGGTGAGAGCAGGTGGAACGTGACGCCGTCGAGTGGTTCGCCGATCGGCACGGCCGCGCCGGTGTCGCGCTCGGCGTCGAAGAAATGGTGGCTGACGCCGATGGTCGCCTCGGCCGGCCCGTAGAGGTTGATGATCCGGCAGTCCGGGCCGAACAGCTCCCGCGCCCGCAGCGCGACCGAGCGAGTGAACTGCTCGCCGATCACGATCAGCGCCCGGACGTCGCGGGGCTCCAGGTCGAGCCTGGTGATCAGGTCCAAATGGGACGGTGTGAGCGAGAGCATCGTGGCGCCGTTGTCCAGTACCTCCTGGATCGCGACGTGGCTGAGCTCGTCCTTCATCAGCAGCAGGGTGCCGCCGACGAGGAACGGCAGGATCAGCGAGATCTCCGCGACGTCGAACGACAGCGAGCACAGCAGCGGCAGGCGCGTCGAAGCGTCGATTCCGTGCTCCCGGACGGCCCAGCTCGCGTAGTTGCTCAGGCTCCGATGCTCGATCTCGACGCCCTTGGGCTTCCCGGTGGACCCCGAGGTGTAGACGACGTAGGCGAGGTCTCCGGGCGACGGCGTCCCGTCGATCTCCGGCGGCTCCGCCGAGAACGGCAGGTCGTCCAGGACGATCCGGGCGCAGCCGCCGGGCAGGTTGTCGCGGCCGTCGTGGGGTTTGCCGACCAGGCAGACCGGGGACTTGGCGTCCTCGAGCAGCGAGCGGACGCGGCCGTCCGGGTGCTTCGTGTCCATCGGGAGGTACGCGGCGCCGGCGAGCAGGACGCCCCAGGCGCCGGCGACCGCGGCGACCGTGCGGTCCGCCAGCAGGCCGACGACGGTGTCCCGCCCGATCCCGCGGTCCCGCAGCGCGGCGGCCACCACCCGTGCCCGCCGCGCCAGCTCGGCGTAGCTGATGTCGCCTTCCGGGCCGCTGATCGCGACCGCGTCCGGGGCCGCCTCGACCTGCGCCCGGAACTGCTCGACAACGCCCCGTCCGGCAGTGCCGTCCTCCGGCGGGGCCGGCGGGCGGATCTCGCTGTGGCGGCGGTTTTCCGCCGGGGACAACAGCTCGCAGAGGTCGTCGAGCAGGGCGTCCGCCCGCTTCTCCTGCTCGGCGCCGGCCCACCACGCCAGCGTGAGCTCGGTACGGCCGTCCACTTCGGTCACGGCGAGGCTCAGCGGGCTGGCCGGCTCCTGGCTCTCGAGCAGGTACATCCCGGTGGCCTCGAACTCCCCGGTGCTGAACGCGAGCGGGTCGAGCCGGCCGAGGTTGTTGACGTTGACCAGCAGGGAAAACCGGTCACGACGGCGCGCACGGCGGTCGATTCCCTTGATCACGCGCTTCAACGCCCACAACGGCGTGCCGAGGATCTCCGGACCGGGCGCGTGGACCTCGCCGGAGCGCTCCGACAGCATCGTGAGCACCTGCTCGTAGGTGGCTTCCCAGTCCTGGCCGGCCGGGATGTCCAGCGCGACGGTCAGGGAGAGGTTCGACGTCGACCGGTCCGACTGCACCTGCGGATGGAACGGCCGCAGGTCGACCGGGAAGCTGATGGCGGCCTTCGGCCGGCCGCTGCCCGCGGCGAGCCGGGTGGCGATTTTCGCGGCCAGCGCCGGAAACGTGCCGTCGATCGTCCGGCGGCGCCACATCGTCCCGGCGCGGTCGGAGTTGCCCGGCAGGCCCAGCAGCGACGGGGTGGCGTACTCCTCTTTCGAGACGTCGGCCTTGCGGTAGAGCGGATCTTCCAGGTCCAGGATGGTCACTGTGGACCGTGCGCCCGTCGTCGCCTCGCCGCGCAGCGCCCGGAAGACGTCGGCGATCCACAGCAGCATGCCCCGGGCGTCCATCACGATGTGCAACACCCGGAACACGATCGTCGGCGACGGGCCGTCGAAGAGCAGCACCTCGCAGTTGGCCCCCGCCGCATCGGGCAAAGCGGACCGCAGCTCCGGGATTTCGTGCAGGGCCGAGGAATCCGGGCCGGGGCCCGCCACGACACGCACTGGCGGAGTCTCACCGCTGTCGACCCAGTTCCGCCCATGCAGGCGAAGCCGGGCGCCGGGGCAGGCTTCCGAGCCCACAGCCACCGCTTCGCGCAACTGCCCGGCGTCGACGTGCCCGAACCCTTCGACGCAGAACGTCATCACCGGCGCCATCGACGCGGGAAACGCCAAGTACCAGCGTTCGAACGGCGCCACGAGCCTGGTGAAGGGCTGGTCTGTGCTCCCGGGTCCGGTCCTGTCGCCGCTCATCCGACTTCAGCTCCTCAGTCCTTCGACGTGGGGCCGCGGCCGGAAGGATTCGACGCCGCTCGCCGGGGCAACTATGACCCGGTCGCCACTGCGGTTCTCACTAAACCTCGGGCGCCCGACACTAGAAGTAACCCGAGAAGTTCGGTGTTATGCCGGCTGGCCGCAAGACTCAGCCGTCTCCCATGATGCCGGTCAAGTGCTCCCCCGACCGGAAAGGAAGCCGTGACGAACACCGAACTCGACCGTGATCTCTGGATACGGCACCCGGCGGTGGCTCGTCCCGGTGCGGTGCGGCTGATCTGCCTGCCGCACGCCGGGGGTTCCGCCAGCTTCTACGTGCCGATGGCCAAGCCACTGGCGCCCGGGATCGACGTGGGCCTGGTGCAGTACCCGGGGCGGCAGGACCGCCGGCGCGAACCGTGCATCGAGGACCTCGGCCGGCTCGCCGACGCGGCTTTCGAGGCACTGCAACCGGAACTCGAGGGCCCGGTGGCGTTCTTCGGGCACAGCATGGGCGCCACCCTGGCCTTCGAGATCGCCCTGCGGATGGAGCGGGCCGGTCTGCCCGCCCCGCTCCGGCTGTTCGTCTCGGCCCGGCGCGCGCCCTCGGCGCACCGGGACGAACGGGTCCACCTCAAGGACGACGACGGCCTGCTCGCCGAGATCCGCGCGCTCAGCGGGACGGACTCCCGCGCGCTGGGCGACGAGGAGATCATGCGGATGGCGATGCCGTCGATCCGCGCCGACTACACGGCCGCGGAGACCTACCGGTACCGGCCGGGCCCGGCGCTGCGGTGCCCGATCTCGGCGCTCACCGGCGACAGCGACCCGAAAGCCACCCTCGAGGAGGTCGGGCGGTGGCGCGAGCACACCTCCGCCGGGTTCGACCTGAACGTCTACCGGGGCGGCCATTTCTACCTGACCCAGCACCAGGAAGCGGTCCTGCAGGTGGTCCGCGACCGGCTGGGCCCGACCTGACCCACATCGACCACGCAGTTGCGGGGAGTTCTGTCCATGACCGCGATCCGCTCAGACCGGCGACCGATGATCGAAGCGATCGGCGTCAGCAAGAAATTCGGTTCGGTGCGCGCCCTGGATTCGGTGACGCTCTCCGCCCCGCAGGGTTCGGTGCTCGCGTTGCTGGGGCACAACGGCGCGGGCAAGACCACGCTCGTCAACATCCTCACCGCGATGACCCCGCCGACCTCGGGCACGGTCCGGGTCGCCGGCTTCGACGTCGGCGCCGAGCCGAAGAAGATGCGTGAGGTCATCGGGCTCACCGGCCAGTTCGCCTCGGTGGACGAACGGCTCACCGGGCGCGACAACCTCGTCCTGATCGCCCGCCTGCTCGGCGCCGACCGCAAGGCCGCCAAACGCCGGGCCGACGACCTGCTGGAGGTGTTCGGCCTCACCGCGGCCGCGACCCGGCTGAGCCAGACCTACTCCGGGGGCATGCGCCGGCGGCTCGACCTGGCCGCGTGCCTGGTCGGCAGCCCGGACGTGATCTTCCTCGACGAGCCCACCTCCGGGCTCGACCCGTCGAGCCGGATCAACCTGTGGGAGATCGTCGAAAGCCTCGTCGCGGAGGGGACGACCGTCCTGCTCACCACCCAGTACCTCGACGAGGCCGACCGGCTCGCCGACTCGATCGTGATGCTCTCGGCCGGCACCGTGGTCGCTTCGGGCACCGCCGCCGAGCTGAAGGAGCAGGTGGGCCGCCGGTCGGTCACCGTGGTGCTCGAACCCGGGCACGATCCGGCCACCGCCTGTGCCGCGCTGGAGCAGGCCGGGATGACGCCCTCGATCGGGCCGGACGGCGCCACGATCATCACCCCGGTCGGCGCCTCGAAGGACCTCGCCGCGGTGATCCGGGCGCTGGACGACGGCGGGATCGAGGCCGCCGAGCTGGCCTTCGGCGAACCCACCTTGGACGACGTCTACCTGGCGCTCGCCAACAAGTCCGCGCCCCATCCGGCCCGAGCCTCGTGGAGTCCCGCATGACCTCGACCCTCGCCCGCACCCCCGGAGCCACGACCCGGGCGCGGTGGCCGGGAAGCTCGGTGGCGTCCCAGATCCTGGTCCTCACCGACCGTTCCCTGCGCGCGCTCGTCCGGGAGCCGCAGCTGGTCGTGTTCGGGCTGATGCAGCCGGTCATCCTGCTGTTCCTGTTCACCCAGGTGTTCGCCAACCTCCTGATGACGCCGCACTTCCCGCAGGGCATCTCCTACGTCGACTACCTGGTGCCGGCCGTGCTGATCGACAACGCCGTGCAGTCGTCGCTGCAGAGCGGGGTCGGGCTGGTGGAGGACCTCAAGAACGGCGTCGTGTCCCGGCTCCGGTCGCTGCCCATCCAGCCGGCTTCCCTGCTGATCGCGCGCAGCCTGTCCGATCTGTGCCGCAGCGCGGTGCAGATCATCCTCATCCTGGTGCTGGCCATCGCCTTGCTCGGCTACACCCCGAAGGGCGGGGTCACGGGCATCCTGATCTCGATCGGCCTCACGCTGGTGGTCAGCTGGGCCCTCGGCTGGGTCTTCCTGGCGGTCGGGACCTGGATCCGCAAGGCGGAGCCGATGCAGACCATCAACGGCATCGCGCTCTTCCCGCTGATGTTCGCCTCGAGCGCCTACGTGCCCGTGGCCGATCTCCCGGCCTGGCTCCAGGTCGTCGCGCGGGCCAACCCGCTGACCTACGCGGTCGACGCGACCCGCGCGGTCGCGCTGGGCATTCCGGGGTCGGCGGCCCTGGCGCCCGCCGTGGTGATCAGCGCGGTGATCGTGATCGTGTCGTTCGGCTTCGCGGTGCTGGGCTTCCGCCGTCCGCTCACGCCCTAGCGACGGCCAGCACGGCCGCCAGGCCCTCTCGCAGGTCCTCGACGAAATACCCGGGCACCTCCAGCGACGGGAAGTGCCCCCCGGCCCCGGGCTGCCGCCAGCGGACGATCTGCCGGTACCGCTCCCGCGCCCAGCGGCGCGGATACCTTTCGATGTCGCGGGGGTACATGGTGACGGCCGCCGGGACGTCGACCCGGAGTCCGGGATCCAGCGAGTTGTGGCTTTCGTAGTAGATCCGGGCCGCCGACGCGCCGCTGCGGGTCAGCCAATACAGGGTGACGTCGTCGAGAAGACGATCGATCGAAATCGTTTCGAACGGGCTGTCTTCGGTGTCCGACCATTCGGCGAACTTGTCGAGGATCCAGGCGAGCAGCCCGGCCGGCGAGTCGACCAGCGAGTAGCCGATGGTCTGCGGCCGGGTCGCCTGCTGCTTCGCGTACGCCGCGCGGTGGCGCCAGAAATGGCGGGTTCCTTCGGTCCACTCGCGCTCGAGCGCCGTCAGCCCGTCCATGCTCGATCCGGGCAGTCCCTCCGCGAACGTGGTGTGGATGCCGAGCACGTGCTCCGGGAAGCGGCCGGCGAGCACCGTGGTGATAGTGCCGCCCCAGTCGCCGCCGTGGGCGAGGAACTCGCCATAGCCGAGCCGGCCCATCAGTTCCACCCAGGCGGCCGCGATCTTTTCGGTCCCCCACCCGGTGGTGGCGGGCTTGCCGCTGTAGCCGAAGCCCGGCAGCGACGGGACCACGACGTGGAACGCCGGCCCGTCTTCAGGATCGGCAAGTTCGTCCACCACGTCGACGAATTCGGCGATACTGCCCGGCCAGCCGTGCGTCAGGATCAGCGGAGTGGCATCCGCGCGCGCGGACCGGCGGTGCAGGAAGTGGATTCCGAGGCCGTCGATGGTGGTGCGGAACTGGCCGATTTCGTCGAGGCGCGCCTCGAACGACCGCCAGTCGTACCCGGTGCGCCAGTAGTGCACGACGTCGACGAGGTCGGCGAGCGGCACGCCCTGGTCCCATCGCCGAGGGCCGGGCGGGGCGCCGAAGACCGTCTCGGCCTCCGGCAGCCGCGCGGCGGCGAGCCTCGCCCGCAGATCGTCGAGGTCTGCGTCGGGTGCGTGGGCTTCGAATGCCTGCACGTCACTGGTCGGATGGGACATGAGAACCTCCCGGTCAGCAGGGAACCGTCTTAGATGGTTCTAGCAGGCCTCGATGCCTGGGTGCAACCTGCTAAGCTGGTTCCATGCGCGTGGAGTTCCCCGAATTTCGGCTCGGCACCGTGCTGGCGACCAGCTTCACCGGCACTCTGTCGGAGCGTCATGGCGAGGCGGTGGAGCGCATTCCCACCCCGCGCCGGCTCGTCGACTGGCTGGCGGTGAGCGGCCTCGCCGTCGACTCCTGCACCGATGCCCAGCTCGAACTCGCCCGGGAGCTGAGGGAATCGATTCACGCCGCCGCGACCGCGGCGGCGATCCAGGGCCCCCTCCCCGCGGCGGCCGTCCGAGTCATCAATGACCGCAGCGCGCAGGGCCGGGCCGCGGCCGTGCTGACGCCCGAGGGCAAGCGGCGATGGCAGCTCGGCTCGGCTTCCTGTGTGGAAGACGCGCTCGGTGTGATCGCCGCCGACGCGATCGGCATCCTCGCCGGCGAACGGGACGGGAAGCTGGCCTTGTGCGCCTCTCCCAGCTGCCGAGCCGCCTTTTTCGACACCAGCCAGAGCCGCACCCGCAAATGGTGTGACATGGGCACTTGCGGGAATCGTCAGAAGAAAGCCCGCTTCATGGCCAACCAGCGAAAGAACTCACGATCGGCCGAGTGATCCTCACGAGAGGCCGAGCTGGTCGTCGAGGAGCCGGAAGACGTCGTCGTCGCTGGCCGCGTCGAAGTCGAATTCCGTGTCCCCGGCGTCCGTCGAGCCGGTCCGCAGCGCCGCCCACTTGGCCCGCAGGACCTCCAGGCGCCCTTCGATCTGCTTGAACAGCTGTTCGTCGACGGTCGCCGAGGCGAAGGCGGTTTCCAGCTGGTCGAGCGTCCCGATGAGCGAAGGGGATTCCGGGCCCGCCACCACGAGTTCACCGCGCAGGTGCTCGACGAGCCCGGCCGGGGTCGGGTAGTCGAACAGCAGCGTGGCCGGCAGGCGCAGGCCGGTGGCGGTGTTCATCCGGTTCCGGAACTCGACCGCGGTCAGCGAGTCGAAGCCCAGGTTCCGGAACTCCCGGTCCGGCTCGATCCCGGTGCCGTCGGCGTGCCCGAGCACCAGGGCGGCCTGGCCGCGGACGAGGTCGAGCAGCACCTCGTCGCGGGCGTCGTCGGCCAGTCCCCGCAGGCGGTCGACGAGGGTGTCCACGGTGATCTGGCCGGCCGCGGCGGAACGTCGTGACGGCGTCCGGATCAGCCCGCGCAGCAGGGCTGGGATCTCCCCCTGCGCCCGCAGCGCGGCGAGGTCGAGCCGGGCCGGCACCACGGCCGCCGCGCCCGTGCCCAGTGCCGCGTCGAAGAGGGCGACGCCTTCTTCCGGTGACAGCGCGGGCATTCCCGAGCGCCGCAGCCGCTCGAGGTCGGCCTCGCTCAGCGAGCCGGTCATCCCGGCCCCCTGGGCCCACGGGCCCCAGGCCAGCGACGCGCCCGCCAGTCCGTCGGCCTGGCGCCGGGCCGCCAGCGCGTCCAGGAACGCGTTGCCCGCGGCGTAATTGGCCTGGCCGGCCCCGCCGAAGGTGCCCGCGATCGAGGAGTACACGACGAACGCCGCCAGCGGGCTCTCCCGGGTCAGCTCGTGCAGGTGCCAGGCGGCGTCGGCCTTCGGCCGCAGGACTGCGGACAACCGTTGCGGCGTCAGGGATTCGACCACACCGTCGTCGAGCACCCCGGCGGTGTGCACCACCGCCGTCAGCCGGGGCACGGTGGACAGCAGCTCGGCCAGCGAAGCCCGATCGGAGACGTCGCAAGCCGCCACCGTCACCTCGGCGCCCTGTTCGGTCAGCTCCTCGACCAGCGTCCCGGCACCCGGGGCGGCGAGGCCGCTGCGGCTGACCAGCAGCAGGTGGCGGACCTCGCGCCCGGCCACCAGATGCCGGGCCAGCAGCGCGCCGAGCCCACCGGTGCCGCCGGTGATCAGCACGGTGCCTTCCGGGTCCCAGGCGGGGGCCTCCCCCGCGGTGGCCCGGGCCAGCCGTCCCGCGAGGACGGTTTCGTCCCGCACGACGACCTGCGGCTCGCCCGAGCCGAGCGCGGCCAGCAGCACGGGCCCCGGGACCGGGCCGGAGTCCAGCAGGCCGAACCGGTCCGGATGCTCCGACTGGGCCGAGCGCACCAGACCCCACACGGCCGCGGCCGCGACGTCGCCGCCGTCGACCGCGCCCTCGGTCACGAAGACCAGCCGCGAATCCGTGAACTTCTCCTCGGCGAGCCACTGCTGGACCAGGCCCAGCGCCCGCGACGACAGCTCGTGGGCCGAAGCGGGCACGTCGGCCGAGTCACCGCGGACCGGGACCAGGACGATCCCGGGCACCTCACCGTCCACAAGAGACGCCAGGTCCGCGGCAGCACGGACGTCGTGACCGCTCAGCGCTTCCACGAGCGCGGAGCCGTCCGCGCCGAGCACGGCGATCGAGCCGGGCACCACCGGCTCCGCGGCGAGGCCGACCCACTCCAGCTTGAACAGCGCGTCGTCCTCGGCGCCGCGCAGCTGGTCGGGGGCGACCGCGCGAACGAGCAGCGAATCCACGGAGACGACCGGCTGCCCGGACGTGTCGGCCAGCGCGATGGCCATCGATTCGTTCGAGGTGCGGGTCAGCCGCGCCCGCACCGCGGACGCACCGGAAGCGTGCAGCGAAACGCCCTCCCAGGAGAACGGCAGTCCCCCGCCCTCGCCTTCGCCGGTGGCGAGCATCGACGCGTGCAGCGTGGCGTCGAGCAGCGCCGGGTGCACGCCGAACGCCGCCGCACCGGACCCCACCGCCTCCGGCAGCACGATGTCGGCGAAGATCTCGTCGCCGCGCTGCCAGGCCGCGCGCAGGCCCTGGAACGCCGGACCGTAACCGAAACCGGCCTCGGCGAACTCCTCGTAACAGTTCTCCAGCGACAGCGCCTCGGCGTCGGCGGGCGGCCACACGCTCGCGTCGAACTCGGCCGTGTGGCCCGAGACGGCGAGCACACCGCTCGCGTTCTGCGTCCACGGTCGCTCGCCGTCGCCGTCGAGTCGCGAGTGGACGGTCAGCGGACGGCGGCCGGACTCGTCGGCGTCGCCGACCCACAGTTGCAGCTGTACCGCGCCCATCGCCGGCAGCACCAGCGGCGCGGCCAGGGTCAGCTCGTCGACACGGGCGCAGCCGACCTCGTCGGCCGCCCGCAGCGCCAGCTCGACGAACGCGGTGCCGGGCACCATCGGCGCACCCATCACCACGTGATCGGCGAACCACGGCTGGGTCCGCAGGGAGAGCCGGCTGGTGAACAGCATCCAGGCCGTCCCGGCGAGCTGGACGGCGGCGCCGAGCAGCGGGTGGCCGGTCGTGCCGAGCCCGGCGGCGGTGACGTCGCCACCGGAGAAGTCGGGGGCCGGCCAGAAGCGTTCGTGCTGGAAGGCGTAGGTCGGCAGGTCGACGCGCCGGGCGCCGGGCCAGAACGCGGAGAGGTCCGCTTCGGCGCCGTGGGCGTGCAGCCCGGCCAGCGCCGAGGCCAGCGAGCGCACCTCGGACCCGTCCTTGCGCAGCACCGGAAGGGCGACCTCGGTGCCGGCGAGGGTTTCCTGGGCCATCGCCGTGAGCACCGCGGCCGGTCCGAGTTCGAGGAACACCGTGACCCCGTTCCCGGCCAGCGCCCCGACCCCGTCGGCGAACCGCACGGCCTCGCGAACGTGGCGGACCCAGTAATCCGGGGTGCCCAGCTCTCCCGGCGCCGCGGGCCGGCCGGTCAGGTTCGAGATGACCGGCACCACGGGCTCGGCGAACGACACGCCTTCGAGCACCGTCCGGAAGCCCGCCAGCATCGGCTCCATCAACGGCGAGTGGAACGCGTGGCTGACCGGCAGGCGCTTGGTCCGCCGTCCTTCGCCCTCGAAGTGCCGCGCGAGCTCCTCGACCACCTCGGTCCGGCCGGACACCACCACCGACAGCGGCCCGTTGACCGCGGCGATCCCGGCTTCCTTCTCCCGGCCGTCCAACGCGGCGGCGACCTCGGCTTCGCCGGCCTGGAGCGAAATCATCGCGCCGGCGGCCGGGAGCTCCCGCATCAGGCGAGCCCGCGCGGCGACCACCGCACAGGCGTCCTCGAGAGTGAACACGCCCGCGGCGTACGCGGCGGTGAGTTCGCCGATCGAGTGGCCGCCGAACTGGTCGGCGGTGATGCCGAAGGACTCCACCAACCGGAACAGCGCGACTTCGACGGCGAAAAGCGCGGGCTGGGTCCAGCCTGTGTCGTCGAGTGCTTCGGCGTCCTCGCCCCAGATCACCTCACGCAACGGCCGGTCCAGGTGCCGGTCGAGTTCGCCGGTGACCGCGTCGAAGGCCTGGGCGAACACCGGGAACCGGTCATAGAGCTCACGGCCCATGCCGAGCCGCTGCGAACCCTGGCCCGAGAAGAGGAACGCGGTCTTCCCGCCGAGCACCGATCCTTCGATCAGCCCGGCGGCCGGTTCGCCGTCGGAAAGCGCGGTCAGGGCGCGCACGGTTTCGTCGTGGTCTCCGGCGAGCACCACCGCGCGGTGGTCGAAACGGGACCGGCCCTCGGCGAGCGAGAGCCCGACGTCGGCCGGGTGCAGACCGTCCATCCGGGACAGCAGGCGCCCGGCCTGGGCCCGCAGCGCCGCCGGGGTCCGGGCCGAGAGCACCCACGGCACCACGCCGGACGGAGCCGGGCCGGCGTCCACGATCATGGCGGGCGCGGCGGGCTGCTCGATGATCGTGTGGACGTTGGTGCCGCTGATGCCGAACGAGGAGATCCCGGCCCGGCGCGGACGATCGGTCTCCGGCCACGCGGCCGGCTCGGTGACCAGCTCGATGTCGCCCGCGGCCCAGTCGACCTCGCCCGACGGCGCGTCCACGTGCAGGGTCCGGGGCACCACGCCGTGCCGCATCGCCATGATCATCTTGATCACGCCCGCGACCCCGGCGGCGGCCTGGGTGTGGCCGATGTTGGACTTCACCGAGCCCAGCAGCAGCGGGGCCGCGCGGTCCTGGCCGTAGGTCGCCAGCAGGGCCTGGGCTTCGATCGGGTCGCCGAGGCTGGTGCCGGTGCCGTGCGCTTCGACCACGTCGACGTCCGAAGTGGACAGTCCGGCGCTCGCCAGCGCCTGGCGGATCACGCGCTGCTGCGAAGGGCCGTTCGGCGCGGTCAGCCCGTTCGAGGCCCCGTCCTGGTTCACCGCGGAGCCGCGGAACACCGCGAGGACTTCGTGACCGTGGCGCTCGGCGTCGGAAAGGCGCTCCAGCACCAGCATGCCGATGCCCTCGGCCCAGCCGACGCCGTCGGCCGCGTTCGCGAACGCCTTGCAGCGCCCGTCGGGCGACATGCCCTTCTGCCGGGAGAACTCGACGAAGGTGCCGGGCGTCGACATCACCGTCACACCGCCGGCGAGCGCGAGGGAGCACTCACCACTGCGCAACGCCTGCGCCGCCCAGTGCATGGCCACCAGCGAGGACGAGCACGCCGTGTCGATCGTGACCGCGGGGCCCTCCAGGCCGAGGGTGTAGGAAACCCGGCCCGAGGCGACGCTTCCCGCGCTGCCGTGGCCCTGGTAGCCCTCGTATTCGGCGGCCGAAAGCGTTGAGCTGTAGTCGTTGTACATGACTCCGGCGAACACCCCGGTCCGGCTGCCGCGCAGTGAAACCGGGTCGATCCCGGTGCGCTCGAGCGCCTCCCACGAGACCTCCAGCAGCAGGCGCTGCTGGGCGTCGGTGGTCATGGCCTCGCGGGGGCTCATCCCGAAGAACGCGGGATCGAACTGGCCCGCGTCGTGCAGGAAGCCGCCGGATCGGGTGTAGGAGGTGCCGTGGTGGTCGGGATCGGCGTGGTAGAGCGACTCCACGTCCCAGCCGCGGTCTTCCGGGAACCCGGAGATCGCGTCGACGCCGTCGGCGACCAGCTGCCAGAGGCCCTCCGGCGAGTCGACGCCGCCGGGGTAGCGGCAGCTCATGCCGACGATCACGATCGGGTCGCCCTCGACCGCCGCGAGTGCTGGTGGCTCGGCCGGGGCCTCGCCGCCGAACAACGCTTCGAGCAGGTGCTCGGCCAGCGCGCCCGGCGTCGGGTAGTCGAAGACGAGGGTGGCGGGCAGCTTGAGCCCCGCGCCGGTGTTCAGCCGGTTGCGGAGTTCGACCGCGGTCAGCGAGTCGAAGCCGAGGTCGCGGAAGGCGCGGCCCGGGTCGATCTCGCCGGCGCCGTCGTGGCCGAGCACCAGCGCGACCTGCGTCCGGACCAGCTCCAGCAGGTCGGCCCGCCGTTCGGCTTCGGTGAGCCCCGACAGGCGCCGGATGAGCCCGGCCGTGGTGGCCGAACCGGCCGGACGGCGGGCGGCCCGGATCAGGCCGCGCAGCAGGGCCGGGATCTCGTCCTGGGCGCGCAGCACCGGGAGGTCGAGGCGGACCGGGAGGACAAGCGGCCCGCCGGCGGCGAGCGCCGCGTCGAACAGCTCGACCCCGCGTTCGGCCGGCAGCGGCGGGATGCCGGAGCGGGCCATGCGCTCCAGGTCGGCGGCGCTCAGCTCGCCGGTCATGCCGCCGGTCCGGGCCCACGGTCCCCACGCGAGCGACACCCCCGGCAGGCCTTCGGCGTTCCTGCGCCGCATCAGCGCGTCGAGGAAAGCGTTGCCGGCGGCGTAGTTTCCCTGCCCGGCGCTGCCGAACACCCCGGCGATCGAGGAGAACACCACAAACGCCGACAGCGGGAGGTCCCGGGTCAGCTCGTGCAGGTTCCACCCGGCGTCGACCTTCGGCCGCAGGACGGTGTCCATCCGCTCGGGCGTGAGCGAGCCGATCACCCCGTCGTCGAGGACGCCGGCGGTGTGGACGACCGCCACCAGCGGATGGTCACCGGGGATCGCCGCGAGGGTGTCCGCCAGTGCCGCGCGATCCGAGACGTCGCAGGCCTCGACGCGCACGTCCGCACCGAGATCGGTGAGTTCCGCGGCCAGCTCGGCCGCCCCCGTGGCCGCCGGGCCGCGCCGGCTCAGCACCAGCAGGTGCCGTACGCCTCGTTCGGCGACGAGATGCCGGGCGAGGACGGCGCCGAGGCCGCCGGTGCCGCCGGTCAGCAGCACGGTGCCCTCGCTGTCCCAGCGGTCGGCCGTGCCGGCGGCGACGCGGACGAGGCGTCCCGCGAGCAGTGTTCCGTCACGCACCAGGAGCTGGGGTTCCTCGGCACACAGCGCCGCCGCCAGCAGGCCGGACGGCTCCTCGTCGAGGTCGACCAGCCCGAACCGGCCCGGGTTCTCCGACTGGGCCGAGCGGACGAGGCCCTGTACCGCGGCCGCGGTGACGTCTTCGCCGGAGTTCGCGCCCCGGCTGACGAAAACGAGCCGCGATCCGGCGAACCGCTCCTGGGCGAGCCACTCCTGCAGCAGCGCCAGGGCCCAGGCACTCGTCGTGTGCACCGACTCGGGGACCTCGCCGGGCGTGCCCGCCAGTGCCACCAGCACCGGCCCGGCCGGTGAGCCGACCGAAGCCAGATCGGCGTGGCACTCCACGTCTGCTCCGGCGGCCTGAAGGGCGTCCGCGAGCCCGAGGGAATCGGGGCCGAGCACGATCGGGGTGCCGAGGCCCGCCGCGTCCGCCTGCACCGGAACCCAGTCGAGGCCGAACAGCGAGTCACGATCGGTGCTGCTGAGCTGGTCGGCGGACACGGCGCGGACACGCAGCGCGCCGACCGACGCCACGGGCGCACCCGATCGGTCGGTCGCGGCGATCGTCATCGCGCCCTCGGCGTCCCAGCCGAGTTTGACGCGGAGTTCCTTGGCGCCCTTGGCATGCAGCGACACGTCGGTCCACGAGAAGGGCACCGACCGCCGGTCGTCGGCCGCCCGGCCGTCGAAGGCACCGGCGTGCAGGCTCGCGTCGAGCAACGCCGGATGCAGGCCGAACGCTTCGGCCCCGGAGCCTTCGGGCAGGGCCACTTCGGCGAACACCTCTCCGCCTGAGCGCCAGACCGCCCGCAGGCCTTGGAACATCGGGCCGTACTCGAAACCGTCCGCGGCGCGCTGCTCGTAGAAGTCCGCCAGTTCGACCGGTTCCGCCCCGGCGGGCGGCCACACCCCGGTGCCGGGCTCCGCGTGGTACTCGCCGACGGCCAGCGCCCCGGTGGCGTGGCAGGTCCACGGCCCGTCTTCCTCGCCCTCGTGTCGCGAGTAGACGGTCACCGCGCGCCGGCCCGACTCCTCCGGCTCCGCGACCGCGACCTGCAGCTGCACGCTGCCCTGCTCGGGCAGGACCAGCGGGGCCGCGAGCGTCAGCTCCTCGACCCGGTCGCAGCCGACCTCCTCGCCCGCGCGGATCGCCAGCTCCAGCAGCGCCGTGCCGGGCAGGAGCACCGAGCCGAGCACAACGTGGCCGGCCAGCCACGGCTGCGTCCGGGTGGACAGGAGGCCGGAGAACAACAGGGCGTCCGAACCCGCAACCCGCACGGCCGCGCCGAGCAACGGGTGGGCCGGCGCACCAAGCCCGGCGGCCCGGACGTCACCGATCGGTTTTCCCGCCCCGGACGGCCAGAAACGCCGGCGCTGGAAGGCATAGGTGGGCAGATCGACCCGCCGCGCCCCCGGGAACAACGAGCCCCAATCCACGCCGACCCCGTGCACATGCAGCCGCGCCAACCCGCTCAGCGCACTGAGTTCCTCCGGACGATCCTTACGCAGCAACGGAACCACCACCGCGCCTTCGGGCGCCGACAGCTGAGCCATCGCCGACAACACCCCATCCGGACCCAACTCGACGAACTTGGTAACCCCCTCATCCACCAGTGTCTGGACACCATCGGCGAACCGCACCGGCTCACGCACCTGCCGCACCCAATACTCCGGGGACTCCCACTCCACCGCTTTACCGGTCACAGCCGAAATCCGCGCGACACTGAACGAAAGCCCCTCCACCACCGTGCGGAACTCAGCCAACATCGGATCCATCAACGGCGAATGAAACGCATGACTCACCTTCAACCGCGACGACTTACGACCCTCAAACCGAGCCACCAACACGGCGACCTCAGCCTCGACCCCCGACACCACCACCGACTCCGGACCATTGATCGCCGCGATCGACACACCACCGCTCAACAGCGGCCGGACTTCATCCTCAGTGGCCTGAATCGCCACCATCGCACCACCAGCAGGCAACTCGCCCATCAACCGTGCGCGAGCCGACACCAACGTGCAAGCATCCACAAGCGACAGAACACCCGCGACATGCGCCGCCGCGACCTCACCAATCGAATGACCCACCACAAAATCAGGCCGAACACCCCACGACTCCACCAGACGGAACAACGCCACCTCAACCGCAAACAACGCAGGCTGCGCTGATGCCGTCTCATTCAACACCGAAGCGTCCTCACCCCACATAACCTCCCGCACCGAACCATCCAGCAACTCGGCGACAGCATCAAACGCCTCCGCGAACACAGCAAACCGCGCATACAACTCCCGGCCCATACCAAGCCGCTGCGAACCCTGACCGGAGAACAGGAACGCCGTCCGGCCCGCCAGGATCGAGCCTTCGATCACGGAAGCATCCGGCTCCCCCGCGGCCAGCGCGGCAAGACCCTGCCTCGAGTCCGGGGACACCAGGACTACCGCGCGGTGATCGAACGCCGACCGGCTGGTGGCCAGCGAGAAACCGACGTCAGCCGACGATTCGCCGAGGCCGGACTCGCTCAGCCGCGCCGCCTGGGCGCGCAGGGCGTCCGGGGTCTTGCCCGACAGGACCCACGGGACCACAGCCGGTTCGGCGGCCGGCTCGGGCGCGGGGGCCGGCGGGGCCTGTTCGAGGATGGCGTGGACGTTGGTGCCGCTGATGCCGAACGCCGAGACCCCGGCGCGGCGCGGGCGGCCGGTCTCCGGCCACGGGATCTGCTCGGCCAGCAGCGTCACGTCGCCGCTCTCCCAGTCCACGTTGGACGAAGGCGTCCCCGCGTGCAGGGTTTTCGGCAGCACGCCGTGCCGCAGGGCCATGACCATCTTGATCACCCCGGCGACGCCGGCCGCGGCCTGGGTGTGGCCGATGTTCGACTTCAGCGAGCCCAGCAGCAGCGGGATCTCCCGGTCTTGGCCGTAGGTGGCCAGGACCGCCTGCGCCTCGATCGGGTCGCCGAGGGTGGTGCCGGTGCCGTGGGCCTCGACCACATCGACGTCCGAAGTGGACAGTCCGCCGCTCGCCAGCGCCTGGCGGATCACACGCTGCTGCGACGGGCCGTTCGGCGCCGTCAAGCCGTTCGACGCCCCGTCCTGGTTGATCGCGGAGCCGCGGAGCACCGCGAGGATTTCGTGGCCGTTGCGCCGCGCGTCGGAAAGCCGCTCGAGGACGACCATGCCCGCGCCTTCCGACCAGCCGACGCCGTCCGCGTCGTCCGAAAAGGACTTGCAGCGGCCGTCGGCGGACAGCCCGCGCTGGCGGGAGAACTCGACGAATGTGCCCGGGGTGGACATGACCGTGACCCCGCCGGCGAGCGCCAGCGCGCACTCACCGGACCGCAGGGCCTGCGCGGCCAGGTGCAGTCCGACCAGCGAGGACGAGCACGCCGTGTCCACGGTGACGGCGGGGCCCTCGAAGCCGAAGGTGTAGGAAACCCGGCCCGAAGCGACGCTGCCCGCGCTGCCGCTGCCCTGGTAGCCCTCGAATTCCGCGCCGTCGAGCAGGGAGCTGTAGTCGTTGTACATGATTCCGGCGAAGACCCCGGTCTGGCTGCCGCGCAGCGACCTCGGGTCGATGCCGGCGCGTTCCAGTGCCTCCCACGAGGTTTCCAGCAGCAGCCGCTGCTGGGAGTCGGTGGTCAGGGCCTCACGGGGGCTCATCCCGAAGAAACCGGGGTCGAAGTCGGCCGCGTCGTGCAGGAACCCGCCCGACCGCGTGTACGAGGTGCCGAGATGGTCCGGATCGGCGTGGTACAGGGTGTCGAGGTCCCAGCCGCGGTCTTCCGGGAACGCCGAGATCGCGTCCGCCCCGCCGGCGACGAGCCGCCACAGGCTTTCCGGCGAGTCCACGCCGCCCGGGTAGCGGCAGCCCATGCCGACGATCACGATCGGATCGTCGGCGACCGGCGGGAGGGCCCGCAGGGGCACGGCCGTCTCGGCGGCCGAGCCGACGAGCTGGTCCAGCAGGTGCGCGGCCAGCGCGGCGGCCGTCGGGTAGTCGAAGACCAGCGTGGCCGGCAGCCGCAGCCCGGTGGCGGCGTTGAGCTTGTTGCGCAGTTCGACCGCGGTCAGCGAGTCGAAGCCGAGGTCGGTGAACGCCCGTTCCGGATCGATCTCCGCGACCCCGGCGTGCCCGAGCACCATCGCGACCTGGGTGCGCACGAGGTCGAGCAGAGCCTCGGCCTGCTCCTCGGCGCCGAGCCCGGCCAGGCCGTGCGCGAGGGCCGAACCCGCGCCGGCCGCGGCCGTCCGGCGGGTCGAGCCGCGGATCAGGCCACGCAGCAGCTCCGGGATTTCGCCCTGGGCCCGCAGCGCGCCGAAGTCGAGCCGGGCCGGCACGACGACGGCTTCCTCGCCGCTCAGCCCGGCGTCGAACAGCGCCATGCCCTGCTCGACGGTCAGCGGCGGCATCCCGGAGCGCGCGATGCGGTCCAGCTCGGCCTGGGTGAGGTCGCCGGTCATTCCACCGGTGCGGGTCCACGGGCCCCAGGCCAGCGACACCGCGGGCAGGCCGAGACTGTGCCGATGCCGGGCCAGCGCGTCGAGGAACGCGTTCCCGGCCGCGTAGTTGCCCTGGCCGGCGGAGCCGAACGTCGCGGCGGCCGAGGAGTAGGTGACGAACGCGGTGAGCCCGTTGTCGCGGGTGAGTTCGTGCAGGTTCCACGCCGCGTCCACTTTGGACCTCAGGACGGCGTCGAGGCGTTCCGGCGTCAGGGAATCGATCAACCCGTCGTCGAGGACTCCGGCGGTGTGCACGACCGCCGAAACCGGGTGGCGGGCCAGCAGGTCCGCGAGCGCTTCGCGATCGGACACGTCGCAGGCGGCCAGCCGGGCGTCGGCGCCCAGCGTGGCGAGTTCGGCGACCAGCTCCGCCGCGCCCTCGGCCGCCCCGCCCCGGCGGCTGACCAGCAGGAGGTTCCGGACGCCGTGCTCGCCGGCCAGGTGCCGCGCCAGCACGCGGCCGAGGCCGCCCGTGCCCCCGGTGATCAGGACCGGGCCGTCGGGGTCCCAGGTGCGCCGCGGCTCGGCGACGGACGCGCGGTCGAGGCGCGCGGCGAAAATCTCGCCGCCGCGGATCGCCAGCTCCGGCTCGGCCGAGGCCAGCGCCTGGGGCAGCGCTGCCATCGAGGCTGGGTCCTGGTCCAGGTCGACCAGGCCGAAACGGCCGGGGTTCTCGGTCTGGGCCGACCGGACGAGCCCGGCCGCGGCGGCTCCGGCCAGATCGTCGCCGGTGGTCGCGCCCTTGGTCACGAAGACGAGGCGGGAGTCCTCGCTCAGCCACTGCTGGAGGTGCCCGAGCACGGCGGCGGTCACGGAATGGGCCGCCGCGGCCGGGTCCGAGCGGTCGCCGATCACCGGGTACAGCACCACCGGCGCGGAGTCCTCGCCCACCTGCACGCCCGCCGACCGCAAGGCGTCTTCGAGCCCGAGGGTCTCGGCGCCGAGGACCGACACCGACTCGGCGACCGTGGCCGGCCCCGCCGCGGTGACCCAGCCGGGCCGGAACAGGGCGTCGGCGGTGGTGGCCAGCCGGTCGCCGGGCACTGCGCGGACGGCCAGTGCCTCGATGGTGGCAACCGGGCCGCCGGTGGTGTCCGTGAGCGTGATCGACACCGTGTTGGTGCCGGTGCGCACGAGCCGAACCCGCACCGAGGACGCGCCGGTGGCGTGCAGGGAGACGCCCGCCCAGGAGAACGGCAGCGCGCCGGCCTCGATGTCCAGCCCGGCCTGGGAAATCGCGTGCAACGCCGCGTCGAGCAGCGCCGGGTGCAGGCCGAATTCGGTGGCAGTGTCGTCCTCGGGGAGGCTCACCTCGGCGAAGGCCTCCTCGCCGCGGCGCCAGACCGCCCGCAAGCCCTGGAAGATCGGGCCGTACGCGAAGCCGCCCTCGGCGAACCGTTCGTAGCAATCGGAAACGTCGACGGCGACGGCGTCTTCCGGCGGCCAGGCGGTCGCGTCGAAGCCGAAGTCCGGCAGTGCGGTTTCGGCCAGGAGCCCGGCCGCGTTCTGCGTCCACGGACCGCTGCTGCCGGCCCGCGAGTGGACGGCCACCCGGCGGAACCCGGCATCGTCGGGCGCGGCGACCGAGAGCTGCACCTGGAGGGCCCCCTGTTCGGGCAGGACCATCGGCGCGGCCAGGGTCAGGTCCTCGATCCGCCCGTAGCCGACCTCGTCGCCGGCGCGGATCGCCAACTCCAGCAACGCGGTCCCGGGCACGAGGACACGGCCGTGCACCGAGTGGTCCGCGAGCCACGGATGCGTGCGGACGGACAGGACGCTGGTGAACAGCAGCCCGTCGTCGCCGGCGAGTTCGACGGAGCCGGTAAGCAGCGGATGACCGGGAGCGGTGAGCCCGAACGCGGCCGCGTCGCCCTCCGGGAGGGTGTCCGGCCAGAACCAGCTGCGCTGGAAGGCGTAGGTGGGCAGATCGACCCGCCGCGCCCCCGGGAACAACGAGCCCCAATCCACGCCGACCCCGTGAACATGCAACCGCGCCAACCCGCTCAGCGCACTGAGTTCCTCCGGACGATCCTTACGCAGCAACGGAACCACCACCGCGCCTTCGGGCGCCGACAGCTGAGCCATCGCCGACAACACCCCATCCGGACCCAACTCGACGAACTTGGTAACCCCCTCACCCACCAGCATCTGGACACCATCAGCGAACCGCACCGGCTCACGCACCTGCCGAACCCAATACTCCGGCGACCCCCACTCAGCCGCTTGACCGGTCACCGTCGACACCGCCGAAATCCGCGGAGCAGCGAACGACAACTCCGTCACCACAGCGCGGAACTCGTCGAGCATCGGATCCATCAACGGCGAATGGAACGCATGACTCACCTGCAACCGCGACGACTTCCGACCCTCAAACCCAGCCACCAACACGGCGACCTCAGCCTCGACCCCGGACACCACCACCGACTCCGGACCATTGATCGCCGCGATCGACACACCACCGCTCAACAGCGGCCGGACTTCATCCTCAGTGGCCTGAATCGCCACCATCGCACCACCAGCAGGCAACTCGCCCATCAACCGTGCGCGAGCCGACACCAACGTGCAAGCATCCACAAGCGACAGAACCCCCGCGACATGCGCCGCCGCGACCTCACCAATCGAATGACCCGCCACAAAATCCGGCCGAACACCCCACGACTCCACCAGACGGAACAACGCGACCTCAACCGCAAACAACGCAGGCTGCGCTGATGCCGTCTCATTCAACACCGAGGCATCTTCGCCCCACATGACCTCCAGCACCGAACCATCCAGCAACTCGGCGACAGCATCAAACGCCTCCGCGAACACAGCAAACCGCGCATACAACTCCCGGCCCATACCAAGCCGCTGCGAACCCTGACCCGAGAACAAGAACGCCACCTTGCCCGGAAGCACCGAACCCTCGATCGCCTCGGCGCCGGTCAGCGTCACGGACCGGTGGGCGAACGCCGAACGCGTGGTGGCCAGCGAGAAGGCGACATCCGAAGGCGCCAGCTCGGGATGCGACTCCAGGTGCGAAGCCAGCCGTCCGGCCTGGGCGGCGAGTGCCTCCGGCGTTTTGCCGGCGAGCAGGTACGGGACCAGACCGGGGTGCTCCGGACGTTCGGGCTCGGCGACGCGCGGCGCCTGTTCGAGGATGACGTGGGCGTTGGTGCCACTGATCCCGAACGACGACACCGCCGCACGCCGCGGGCCACCGGTCTCCGGCCACGGGGTGCGCTCGGTGAGCAGCTCGACGGCTCCGGCCTCCCAGTCCACATGCGACGAACGCGAGCCGGCATGCAAGGTCTTCGGCAGCACGCCGTGGCGCATCGCCATGACCATCTTGATCACCCCGGCCACCCCGGCCGCGGCCTGGGTGTGCCCGAGGTTCGACTTCACCGACCCCAGCAGCAGCGGCGTCTCCCGGTCCTGGCCGTAGGTCGCCAGCAGGGCCTGCGCCTCGATCGGGTCACCCAGAGTCGTGCCGGTGCCGTGGGCCTCCACTGCGTCGACGTCCGAAGTGGACATACCCGCGGCGGCCAGCGCCTGGCGGATCACCCGCTGCTGCGACGGGCCGTTCGGCGCCGTCAAGCCGTTCGACGCCCCGTCCTGGTTCACCGCGGAGCCGCGGAGCACGGCAAGAATCTCGTGACCGTTGCGCTGCGCGTCGGAAAGGCGCTCCAGCACGACCACGCCCGCGCCCTCGGCCCAGCCGACCCCGTCCGCGTCGTCCGAAAAGGACTTGCAGCGGCCATCGACGGCCAGGCCGCGCTGGCGGGAGAACTCCACGAAGACGTCCGGATTGGACAGCACGGTCGCGCCGCCGGCCAGCGCGAGTGAGCACTCCCCGCCGCGCAGCGCCTGCGCCGCCCAATGCATCGCGACGAGCGAGGACGAGCAAGCCGTGTCGACGGTGACCGCCGGGCCTTCAAGCCCGAGGGTGTAGGAAACCCGGCCGGACGCCACGCTCGGCGCACTGCCGTTGCCGCGGAACCCCTCGAACTCCTTGCCCGACAGCAGATGGCCGTAGTCGCTGTACATGATTCCGGCGAACACGCCGGTCCGGCTGCCGCGCAGGGACATCGGGTCGATCCCGGCGCGTTCGATCGCCTCCCACGACGCCTCCAGCAGCAGCCGCTGCTGTGAATCCGTCGCGAGCGCTTCGCGCGGGCTCAAGCCGAAGAAGCCGGCGTCGAACGCGCCCGCGTCGTGCAGGAATCCGCCCGAGCGCGTGTAGGACGTGCCGAAGTGGTCGAGATCCGGGTGATAGAGCGCGGCGGTGTCCCAGCCGCGGTTTTCCGGGAACGCCGAAATCGCGTCGCCGCCGCTCTCGACGAGCCGCCACAGGTCTTCCGGTGAACTCACGTCGCCGGGGTAACGGCAGGCCATCCCGACGATGGCGATGGGATCGTCGTCCACCGGCTCGAGCGCCGCGGCGGGGACGCCGGCATCGCTCGTGCCGAGCAGCTCTTCGAGCAGGTAGTCGGCCAGCGCGCCCGGCGTGGGGTAGTCGAACACCAGCGTCGCGGGCAGCCGCACGTCGGCAGCGCCGCTGAGCCGGTTGCGCAGGTCGACGGCGGTGAGCGAGTCGAACCCGAGGTCCTGGAACGACCGGGCGGCGTCGATCGAGCCGGCCCCGGCGTGCCCCAGCACCAGGGCGACCCGGCTGAGCACGACGTCGAGCAGGACTTCACGCCGGTCCGCGGGCGCCAGCGCGGCCAGCTGCCGGGCCAGGCCGCCGCCGCTGCCGGTCCTGGCCGCCACCGCGCGACGGCGCCGGGCCGGCACGAGCCCGCGCAGCAGCTCGGGGACGTCGCCTTGGGCGCCGAGCACCGGCAGGTCCAGCTTCGCCGGCAGCACCACGGCTTCGGGGCTCGTGATCGCGGCGTCGAACAGGGCGACACCCTGCTCGGGGGCCAGCGGCGGCACGCCGGAGCTGATCATGCGCTCGATGTCGGCGCCGGTCAGGCCGCCGGTCATCCCGGCGTCCTGGGTCCAGGGCCCCCACTGCAGCGAGGTCCCGGGCAGGCCGAGGGCCTGGCGGTGCTGCGCGAGCGCGTCGAGGAAGGCGTTGCCCGCCGCGTAGTTGCCCTGGCCGGCGGCGCCGAACGGGCTCGCCACCGAGGAGAACAGGACAAACGCCGAGAGCTCGCCCGCCAGTTCGTGCAGGTTCCAGGCCGCGTCCACCTTGGGCCGCAGCACCGTCTCGACCTGGTGCGGCGTCAGGGAAGCGACGGTTCCGTCGTCGAGGACGCCCGCGGCGTGCACGACCGCGGTGACGGGGTGGGCGGCGAGCAATTCCGCCAGCGCGTCCCGATCGGCGAGGTCGCAGGCGGCGATGGTGACTTCGGCGCCCTGCCCGGTGAGCTCGTCGCGGAGCTGGGGCGCGCCCTCGGCGCTCAGCCCGCGCCGCCCGGCGAGCACGAGCTTGCGGACGCCGCGGGAAACCAGGTGCCGGGCGAGGATGCTGCCGAGACCGCCGGTGCCGCCGGTGATCAGCACGGTGCTGTCGCTGTCCCACCCGGCGGTGTCCGGCGGTGCCGGGAGCCGCTCCAGCCGGGCGGCGAGCACCTCTCCACAGTGGACGCGCAGGCTCGGCTCGGCGGAGGCCACCGCCTGCGGCAACGCGCTCGCGGACGCCGCGTCGGCGTCGAGGTCGATCAGGCCGAACCGGCCCGGGTGCTCGGTCTGGGCGGACCGCACGAGGCCCCAGACCGCGGCGGCGGCGAGATTCTCGCCGGTGGTCACCCCGCGCGCGACGAACACGAGCCGGGAGCCGGCGAACCGCTCTTCGGCCAGCCATTGCTGTAGCCGTTCCAGCTCACCGACGACCGCCGCGGGGACGGCTTCGACCGGCGCCGAGGCCACCGTGACCAGCACGACGTCCGGCACCTCACCGCTCAAGAGAG
Source organism: Amycolatopsis saalfeldensis (assembly GCF_900110575.1). GTDB lineage: Bacteria > Actinomycetota > Actinomycetes > Mycobacteriales > Pseudonocardiaceae > Amycolatopsis > Amycolatopsis saalfeldensis. The sequence goes on along the minus strand of NZ_FOEF01000002.1, from coordinate 186,601 downwards.
CAGCCAGATCCTCCTGCGGCACAACGAAATCGCCGAGTCCCAGCTCGTCGGCGCCGAGCAGCGCCACCGACGCGGCGGTCACCCCGGCGGGCGGCACCGGGACCCATCCGGTCCGGAAGAGCGAGTCGCGGTGCGGGTCGGCCCCCTGCTCCTGCGGGATGCCCCGGAAGACCAGTGAATCGACCGAAGCGATCGGCTCGCCGGTGGCGTCCACCACGGTCAGTGAGACCGCGTCCTCGCCGGCGGGCCGCAGCCGGACCCGCGCCGAGGCCGCACCAGAGGCGTGCAGTGAAACGCCCTCCCACGAGAACGGCATGCCGCTGCGGCCGTCTTCACCGCGCTCGGCGAGGGCGGCGGCCTGAAGCGCCGAGTCGAGCAACGCCGGGTGCAGGCCGAACGCCTCGGCGTCCCCGATGTGGTCCGGCAGCTCGACTTCGGCGAAGACGTCCTCGCCGAGGCGCCACACCGCGCGCACCCCTTGGAACGCCGGGCCGTACTCGAAACCGCCCTCGGCGAACCAGTCGTAGGCCCCGCCGAGGTCGACCGGTGTCGCCCCTTCGGGCGGCCAGGCCGTGGTATCGAACCGCTCCCCCGCGAGGCTTTCTTCGGACAGCACACCGGTCGCGTGCCGTTCCCAGGATTCTTCGGACGAGCCTTCGGGCCGCGAGTGGATCGTGAACGTCCGGCGGCCGGACTCCCCCGCGGCGCTCACCCGCAGCTGGACCTGGACCCCGCCCTGCTCCGGCAGAACCAGCGGCGCGGCGAGCGTCAGGTCTTCGAGCCGACCGCAGCCGGCCTCGTCGCCGGCGCGGATCGCCAGCTCGACGAAGGCCGTGCCCGGCAGCAGCACCCGGCCCCGCACCACGTGATCGGCCAGCCACGGGTGAGAGCCCGGGGAAAGCCGGCTGGTCAGCACCACCCCGTCGGCGCCGGCCAGCACGACGGCCGCGCCCAGCAGCGGATGCCCGGCCGCGTCGAGACCGGCCGCGGTGACGTCCCCGGGCCCGCCGGCCAGGGTGTCCGGCCAGAAGTGCTCGTGCTGGAAGGCGTACGTCGGCAGATCCACGCGGCGCCCACCGGCGAAGAAGCCGCTCCAGTCCACGGTTATGCCCCGGACGTGCAGCTGCGCCAGCGCGCCGGCCGCGGTCTGCTCCTCGGGCCGGTCCCGGCGCAGGACCGGGATCGCGGCCGGGGCTTCGGATTCGCGTGCCATCGCCGACAGCACGCCGTCCGGCCCCAGCTCCACGAACGTCCGGACGCCTTCGGCGGTGAGCGCCCGGATGCCGTCGGCGAACCGGACGGTTTCCCGGACGTGGCGGACCCAGTAGTCCGGCGAGCCGAGTTCACCGGCGGCCGCCGGCTGACCGGTCAGGTTCGAGACGACCGGAATTTCCGGATTCTCAAAGGAGATCTCCGTGACGACCGCGCGGAACTCCTCCAGCATCCCGTCCATCAGCGGAGAGTGGAACGCGTGCGACACCCGCAGGCGGGAGGCCTTGCGGCCCTGGTCCGCGAACCGGTCCGCGATCGCGGAGACCGCGGCTTCGGCGCCGGAGACGACCACCGATTCAGGGCCGTTGATCGCGGCGATCGAGACGCTCGCGTCGAGCAGGGGGGACACCTCGCTCTCGGTCGCCTGGATCGCGACCATGGCGCCGGACGCGGGCAGCGCCTGCATCAGCCGGGCCCGCGCGGCGACGAGCTTGGCCGCGTCCCCGAGCGTGAAAACGCCGGCCACGTGCGCGGCCGCGACCTCGCCGATCGAATGGCCCGCGAGGAAGTCCGGGGTGACGCCCCAGGAGGTCACCAACCGGTGGAGCGCGACCTCGACCGCGAACAATGCCGGTTGCGTCCAGCCGGTTTCGTCGAGGATCCCGGCGTCCGCGCCCCAGACGACCTCCGTCAGCGGACGGTCCAGCAGCGGGTCGAGTTCCGCGGCCACCGCGTCGAAGGCCCCGGCGAAGACCGGGAACCGCTCGTGGAGCTCGCGACCCATGCCGAGGCGCTGCGAACCCTGGCCGGAGAACAGGAACGCGGTCCTGCCGCCGGCCACCGAACCCTCGGCAAGCCCGACGTCCGGCTCGCCGGTCGCCAGCGCCGACAGGCCGCGCAGGGCGCTCTCGCGGTCGCCGGCCGTGATCACCGCCCGGTGGGAGAACGGGGAACGGCCCGCCAGCGAGACGGCGATGTCGGCGGCGGGCAGGTCCGGGCGCGTCGTCAGGTGCGAGAGCAGCCGCTCGGCCTGAGCCTGAAGTGCCTCCGGGGTTTTCGCCGACAGGAGCCACGGCACCAGGCCGGTGACGGCCGGGGCCGGCGCGGACTCGGCTTCCGGGGCCTGCTCGAGAATCACGTGCGCGTTGGTCCCGCTGATGCCGAACGCGGAGACCGCCGCGCGGCGCGGACGGCCGGCCTCGGGCCACGGCCGCTGCTCGGTCGCGAGCTCCACCGAGCCCGCCGTCCAGTCGACGCTGGTCGTGGGCGTCTCGGCGTGCAGCGTCTTCGGCACCACCGCTTCCCGCAGCGAGAGCACCATCTTGATCACCCCGGCCACCCCGGCCGCGGCCTGGGCGTGCCCGAGGTTCGACTTCACCGAGCCGAACAGCAGCGGGTTCTCCCGGTCCTGCCCGTAGGTCGCGAGCAGCGCCTGGGCCTCGATCGGGTCACCCAGGCTCGTGCCGGTGCCGTGCGCCTCCACGACGTCGATCTGGTCGGGGGTCAGGCGGGCGTTCTCCAGCGCCGCACGGATGACCCGCTGCTGCGACGGCCCGTGCGGCGCGGTCAGCCCGCTGCTCGCGCCGTCCTGGTTGACCGCGGAGCCGCGCACGACGGCGAGCACCCGGTGGCCCTGGCGCCGCGCCTCGGAAAGCCGCTCCAGCAGGACGACGCCCACGCCTTCGCCCCAGGCCATCCCGTCGGCGCCCTCGGCGAAAGCCTTGCACCGCCCGTCACGCGACATGCCCCGCTGACGCGCGAACTCGACGAACGCGCTCGGGGTCGCCATCACCGTCGCCCCGCCGACCAGCGCCATCGAGCATTCGCCGCCGCGCAGGGCCTGCTCCGCCCAGTGCAGCGCCACCAGGGAGGACGAGCAAGCGGTGTTGACCGTGACGGCCGGCCCTTCGAGGCCGAGGAAGTAGGAGATCCGGCCGGACAGCACGGCGGCCGCGGTGCCGGTCAGCAAATGTCCCTCGGCGGTCTCCGGCAGCTCGGCGGCCGCGCCGTAGGTCGATTCGACCGCGCCGACGAACGTGCCGACATCGCTGCCACGCAAGGAAAGCGGATCGATCCCCGCGTGCTCGATCGCCTCCCAGGCCACCTCGAGCAGCAGCCGCTGCTGCGGGTCCATCGCCAGCGCCTCGCGGGGCGAGATCCCGAAGAACCCGGGGTCGAACGCCGCCGCGTCGTGCAGGAAGCCACCCTCCACGACGTAGGTCTTGCCGGGCCGGTCCGGGTCCGGGTCGTAGATCGCGGCCGCGTCCCAGCCGCGGTCGGCCGGGAACCCGGAGATCGCGTCGCCGCCGTCGAGCAGCAGCTGCCACAGCTGGTCCGGAGAGTTCGCTCCCCCGGCGTAACGGCAGCCCATGCCGACGATCGCGATCGGCTCGGTGTGCTTCGCCTCGACCGCGCCCAGGCGCTGCCGCGTCTGCCTCAGGTCGGTGGTGACCAGCTTGAGGTAGTCGCGGAGCTTGTCTTCGTTGCTCGTCATGCGGGTACTGCCTCCCAGGTGAGGGGAACGGCTGACGCGGGCCGGCTCAGCCGCGTCCGAGTTCTTGGTCGATGAACGCGAACATCTCGTCGTCGCTCACCTCGGTGAGTTCCTCGGCAGCACCGGTCTCCGGCGTGCCTGGCGCGTCGGTCGCCTCCAGCCGCCACTGCAGCGCGGACAGCCGCTTGACCAGCTGCGCCCGGACCGCGGCGTCCGGCTCGGCCGCCGAAACCGCCGTTTCGAGCTTCTCGAGTTCCGCCAGGAGCGGGACCGGGCCGGCGTCCGCGCCGAGTTCCGCACGGACGTGCCGGACCAGCGCGAGCGGGGTCGGGTGGTCGAAGATCAGCGTGACCGGCAGCCGGACGCCGAGGTCGGCCGCGAGCCGGTTGCGCAGCTCGACCGCGGTCAGTGACGTCATGCCCAGCTCGATGAACCCGCGTTCGGACTCGACGTCGTCCGGCGAACCGTGCCCGAGCACCGCGGCGACGTGGCGATTCACCAGCCCCAGCACCAGGTTCTCCTGCTCGGCCGCGCTCAGCCCGGCCAGCCGGTCGAGCAGGCGGGGCTCGGCCCGCCCGGTCTCGGCCCCCGCGGCCCGGCGCACGGCAGGACGCACGAGCCCGCGGAACAGCGAGGGGACGCCGTCCCGGGCGATCGACCGCAACTCCAGCGGCGCGGTGACGACCAGCGAGTCGTCCACAGTGGACGCCAGATCGAACAGCGCGAGGCCCTGCCCGGCCGTCATCGCGAGGACGCCCTCACGGCGGAACCGGGCGAGGTCGGTCTCGTCGAGCTGCCCGGTGAGCTCGCTGCGCTGGGCCCAGAAGCCCCAGGCCAGCGAAGTGGCGGGCAGGCCGCTGACCCGGCGCTGCTGGGACAGCGCGTCGAGGAACGTGTTCGCCGCCGCGTAGTTGGCCTGGCCGACGGCCCCGGAGACGCCGGAGAACGAGGAGAACAGGACGAACGCCGACAGGTTCAGCTCACGGGTCAGCTCGTGGAGGTTGAGCGCGGCGTCCACCTTGGGTTCGAGCACCTTGTCGACGCGTTCGCCGGTCAGCGCGTCGAGCACCCCGTCGTCGAGCACGCCGGCCAGGTGGACGACGCTGCTCAACGGGTGTTCGGCGGGAATCCCGGCCAGCACTCCGGCCAGCTCTTCGCGGTTCGCCGTGTCGCAGGAAACGATGTCGGCCTCCGCGCCGAGGCCGGTCAGCTCGTCGCGCAGTGCACGGGCGCCGGTGGCGTCCAGGCCACGCCGGCTGGTCACCAGGAGGCGGCGGATCCCGTGCTGCCCGACCAGATGACGGCAGAGCAGCGCGCCCAGAGTGCCGGTGCCGCCGGTGACGAGCACGGTGCCGGAGCCGGTGGGGTCGAGCTGCCATCCCGCGGGCTCTTCCGCTGTCCGCGCCCGCACGAGCCGGGGGGCGGTCGCGGTGCCGCATCGCAGGGCCAGCTGCGGTTCATCGGCGGCCACGGCATCGGTGACCGCGGCGACGAGCGCCTTCGCCGAGCTGTCTTCCTCGTCGATGTCGACCAGGGTGATCCGGCCGGGGTTCTCGGACTGGGCCGAGCGGACCAGGCCCCAGACCCCCGCGTCGGCCAGCCCGGCGACGTTCTCCGCCGGCCCGGCGGCCACCGCCTGGCGGGTCAGCACCACCAGGCGGGCGCCGTCGAACCGGGGCTCGCGCAGGAAGGTCTGCACCGCGGCCAGGGTGTCGCGGACCGCGGTGTGCGCGGCCGCGGCAACGCCGTCAGCCGGGTCCGAAGCGACGGGCAGCAGGACCAGGTCCGGCACCGGCTCCCCCGCCGTACCGAGTTCGTCGAGGCCCGGCACCGCCACCACCGGGACCCCGGCGCGCTCCACTGTGGACACCGTGGACATCGCGGAACCGGTGCCGACCACGGCCCAGTCGCCCGCCGGTTCCGCGGCTCCGACGGGGGCCGGGACCCACTGGACCTGGAACAGGGCGTCGCGGTGGGCGGGTCCGGCGGGCGCGAGCTGGTCCGCGGAGATCGTGCCCCGCCGGACCGAAGCCACGGTGAGCACTCGGGCTCCGGTGAGATCCTCGGCCGCGACGGACAGGCCGCCATGGCCGTCCGGAGAGAGGCGCAGCCGCAGCGCGGTCGCGCCCGTGGCGTGGACCTCGGCCCCGCGCCAGCTCGACGGCAGGCTGACGTCGCCCGGTGTCGCGAGACCGGCGGCCAGCGCGGTCTGCAGGAGCGCCGGGTGGACGGCGAACCGGGCCGCGGCGGGATGCAGGTCTTCGGGGAGTTCGGTTCGCACGAACAGGTCCTCGTCGCGCCGCCACACCTCGACGACGTTCCGGAACGCGGGCCCGGGCTCGTGCCCGGCCGTTTCGGCGGTCTTGAGGAATTCGCCGACGTCGACCTGCTGGGCGCCTTCCGGCGGCCAGGGTGCGGGTCCGGCCGGAGCGGCGGCCGTCGCCGACATCGTCGCGGTGGCGTGACAGATCCACGGCCCGCGGGAGTCACGCCGGGAGTACACCGCCACGGCCTGGAGCGCGGATCCCGCGGCCGCCCCGGCGACGACCTGCACCTGGACGGAGTCGCGGCCGTCGAGGACCAGCGGCCGGTGGACGGTCAGCTCGTCGAGCACACCGCAGCCGGCCTCGTCGCCCGCCCGCATCGCCCACTCGGCGAACGCGGTGTCCGGGACCACCACCGCGCCCAGCACGACGTGGTCACCGAGCCACGGGTGCGACTTCAGCCCGATCCGGCCGGTGAGCACCACGCCGTCGGTGTCGGCCCGGCCCAGCGCGGCACCGAGCATCGGATGATCCGCCGGCTCCAAGCCGAGGTCCGCCGCGTTCGCGGAGCCTTCCTGCGGCTCGAGCCAGTGCCGTTCGCGCTGGAAGGCGTACGTCGGCAGGTCCACGCGGCTCCCGCCGGCGACGAGTTCGCGCCAGTCGACGCGCACGCCGTGCACGTGGGCTTCGGCCAGCGCGGTGAGCAGCCGGGAGCGGCCACCGTCGTCACGCCGCAGCGAGCCGAGCACCACCGCCTCGGTCGCGCCGGCGGCGTCGATCGTGTCCTGCAGGCCGGCGGAGAGCACCGGGTGCGGGGACGCTTCGATGAACACGTCGTGCCCGCCGCCGAGCAGTGAACGCACCGCTCCCTCCAGCTGGACTGTGCCGCGCAGGTTGCGGAACCAGTACCCGGCGCCGAGCTCGGCGGTGTCGATCCAGTCGCCGGTGACGGTGGAGAAGAACGGCACGCCGGAGCTGCGCGGCTCGATCGGCGCGAGTGTCGAGGCCAGCTCGTCGTGCAGGGCGTCGACGTGCGCCGAGTGGGACGCGTAGTCCACCGCGATCCGCTTCGCCCGGACGCCGTCGGCCTGGCCGGACTCGAGGAGTTCGTCGAGCGCGGCGACGTCGCCGGAGACGACCACAGTGGACGGTCCGTTCACCGCGGCGACGGACACCTTCCCGTCCCAGCGCTTCAGCCGCGCCAGGACGTCTTCGTGGCTCGCGGTCACCGACACCATGCCCCCGTGCCCGGACAGGGTGCGCGCGATGGCCTGGCTGCGGACCGCGACCACCCGCGCACCGTCCGAAAGGGACAGTCCACCCGCGACACAGGCGGCGGCGATCTCGCCCTGCGAGTGACCGATCACCGCGGCGGGTTCGACGCCGTGGGCGCGCCAGACCGCGGCCAGCGAGACCATCATCGCCCAGAGCGCGGGCTGCGCCACGTCGACGCGACCGAGGTCGGCCGCGTTCTCGTCACCCCGCAGCACCGCCGTCAGCGACCAGTCGGTGAAGGGCCGCAACGCTTCCTCGCACTCCGCGATCCGCGCGGCGAACGCCGGCGAGGCCTTGAGCAGCCCGGCACCCATGCCCAGCCATTGCGACCCCTGACCCGGGAAGACGAGGACGGCGCCCCGGGTGCGGGCGGCGGAGCCGACGGCCAGGCCCGGCGCCGGGTCTCCCTCCGCGAGCGCCCGCACCCCGGCGAGCAAAGCTTCGCGGCCCGCGCCGACGACCACCGCCCGCCGCTCGAGCGACGCGCGGGTGGTGGCCAGCGAGAACGCCGTGTCGGCCGGTGCCTGGTCCGGCACTTCGGCCAGGTGCGCGAGCAGGGACCGCGCCTGCGCCCGCAGCCCACGCTCGGTGCGGCCGGACAGCAGCCAGGGCAGGACGTGGTCCGCCGCATCGACCGGCACAGGGGTGACCGGGACAGCGGCGGCTGGGGTGGCATTGTGCAGCGCCTCGGCGGCCGGGACGGCATTGATCGACACAGCGGCGGCCGGGACAGCATTGTGCAGCGCCTCGGCGGCCGGGGCGGCATTGGTCGACACACCGGCAGCCGGGACGGCATTGTGCGGCGCCTCCGCGGCTGGGGCGGCATTGTGGAGCGCCTCGGCGGCTGGGGCGGCAGCGGCCTGCGCCCCCGCGGCCGCCGGGGTGGGGGCTGCCTGCACCCGGGCCACTGAGGCAACAGGGGCCTGCTCCAGGATCACGTGGGCGTTGGTGCCGCTGATGCCGAAGGACGAGACCCCGCAGCGGCGCGGACGGCCGGTCGCCGGCCACTCCCGGCGCTCGGTGAGCACCGAGACCCCGCCGGTCGACCAGTTCACGTGGGTGCTCGGCGCGTCGACGTGCAGGGTGGGCGGCAGGACCCCGTGCCGCATGGCCATGATCATCTTGATCACGGCCGCCGCGCCGGCCGCGCCCTGGGTGTGCGCGAGGTTCGACTTGACCGAGCCGATCCACAAGGGACGGCCGGGCTCGCGGCCGGGGCCGTACACCGCGAGCAGCGCCTGTGCTTCGATCGGGTCGCCGAGGGTGGTGCCGGTGCCGTGGCCTTCGACGGCGTCGATGTCGGCCGGGGTGAGGCCGGCGTTGGCGAGCGCGGCCTTGATCACGCGTTGCTGCGAAAGGCCGTTCGGCGCGGTGAGGCCGTTCGACGCGCCGTCGGAGTTGACCGCGCCGCCGCGCAGCACGGCCAGGACCTCGTGCCCGTGGCGCTGCGCGTCGGAAAGCCGCTCGACCACCAGGACCCCGGCGCCTTCCGACCAGCCGGTGCCGTCGGCCGCGTCCGCGAACGACTTGCACCGCCCGTCCGGCGCGAGCCCGCCCTGGCGGGTGAACTCGATGAACCCGGACGGGGTCGCCATGATCGTCACCCCGCCCGCCAGCGCCAGCGAGCACTCGCCGTTGCGCAGCGCCTGCGCCGCCAGCTGGAGCGAAACCAGCGACGACGAGCAGCCGGTGTCGATCGTGACGGAAGGGCCCTCGAAGCCGAACGAGTACGAAACCCGGCCCGACAGCACGCTCGCGAGCAGGCCGGTGGCGGCGTGGGCGTCCGCCTCCGCGCCCGCGTTCGCCACCAGTTCGCCGTAGTCCTGCCCGGTGGTGCCGAAAAACACGCCGGTGCGGCTGCCGTGCAACGACTGCGGGTCGATCCCGGCGCGTTCGAGCGCTTCCCAGGACGTCTCCAGCAGGACGCGCTGCTGCGGGTCCATCGCCGCCGCCTCGCGGGGGGAAATCCCGAAGAACCCGGCGTCGAAGTCCGCGACGCGGTCGAGGAACCCGCCCTCGCTCGCGCCGCTGCGGTCGCGGCCTTCGCCGCCGAGCGCTTCGAAGTCCCAGCCGCGGTCGTCCGGGAAGCCACCGACCGCGTCACGGCCCTGTTCGACCAGGTCCCACAACGCCTCCGGCGAACTCACCCCGCCCGGGAACCGGCACCCGATGCCGACGACGGCCATCGGCTCCACCGCGGCGGCGACCAGCTGCTCGTTCTGCCGGCGGAGGCGCTCGACCTCTTTGAGCGACTTCCGCAGGGCCTCGACATAGGGCTCGGTTGTCATCGGTTCCACTCCCGCGTCAGTTCGTGGTGCTCTCGGCGGCCAGCCGGAGCAGGCTCGCGGCGTCCATGTCGTCGATCGAGCCCGGGTCGCCGCCCTCGTCCGGCCCCTCGCCGGACAGGCCGAGCAGCATGTCCAGCAGGCCGGACTGCCGCAGGCGGCTGATCGGGATGGCGGCGAGCGCCCGCCGGACCGCGGCTTCCTCGTCGTCCGCTGCTTCCTCGCCGCCGCCGGGGAAGAGCTCGGCGAGCAGGTGGCTGGTCAGCGCCTGGGGTGTCGGGTAGTCGAAGACCAGCGCGCCGGGCAGCGCCAGCCCGGTCAGCCCGGTCAGCCGGTTGCGCAGGGCCACCGCGACCACCGAGTTGAGCCCGAGTTCCCGGAACGCGCGATCGGCGGGGACGGTCGCGGCCGAGCCGTGCCCGAGTGCCGCCGCCACCTCCGCGCGGACGACCTCCAGCAGCGTGCGGCCGCGTTCGGCGTCCGGCAGATCCAGCAGACGCCGTTTGAGGGCCGGCTCTTCGACGGCGTCCGGAGCCGCCGGAACGGCCTCCGGCAGCGCGGCCAGCAGCGGGCTCGGGCGGAGCACAGTGAACTGCGGGGCGAAGCGCGCCCAGTCGACGTCCGCGACCGTCAGGGTGGTCTCGCCGTCGTCGATCGCCCGCCGGAGCGCGGAAATCGCCAGGTCCGGGTCCATCGCGCCGACCCCGGCCCGGCGGAACTGCTCCGCGGCACCGGTTCCGGCCGCCATCCCGATCCCGGCCCAGGAGCCCCACGACACCGACGTCGCCGGAAGTCCTTCACTCGCCCGGAGTTCGGCCAGCCCGTCGAGATACGCGTTCGCCGCCGCGTAACCCGGCTGCCCTCCGCTGCCCCAGATCCCGGCGCCCGAGGAGAACAGCACGAACGCTTCGAGGCCGGCGGTGAGTTCGTGGAGGTGCCACGCGCCGGCCGTCTTCGCCCGCAGCACTGTCGCGAGCCCGCCCAGGGTCAGCGCCTCGACCGCGTCGTCGTCGGGCACGCCCGCGGCATGGAACACCGCGGTCAGCGGGAACTCCGCCGGGGTCCGCGACAGCAACTCCGCAACTGCGGCGCGGTCACCGACGTCGCAGGCCGCGATGGTCACGCTGGCCCCCGCGTTCTCCAGTTCGGCGCGAAGTTCTTCGACACCCGGCGCCGCCGGCCCGCGACGGCCGGCCAGCAGGACGTGGTCAGCGCCGTTCTCGGCGACCCATCGGGCCACGCGGGCGCCCAGACCGCCGGTGCCGCCGGTGACCAGCACAGTGCCGTGCGAGCGCCGTGCGGCACCGGGACGTTCAGTAGCGGGGGCGTGCACCAGCCGCCGGCCGAAGGCACCCGAAGGGCGGAGCGCCACCTGGTCCTCACTGTCCACACCGGACAGCACCGAGGCGAACCGGGCCGCCGCGACGCCGTCGAACACCTCGGGCAGGTCGATCAGGCCGCCCCAGCGCGAGGGGTGTTCGAGGGCCACGACACGACCGAACCCCCACAGCGCGGCTTGCACCGGCCGGACAGCTTCCGAACCGACGGCGACCGCTCCTCGTGTCACACACCAGAGCGGCGCTTCGATCTCCAAGTCACCCACCGCCTGCACCAAGCTGACGGTGTCGGCGAGGCCGCGCGGCACGTCGGCATGCGGTTCCTCAACCAGACCGAGCAGCGAAACGATTCCCGCCGGGGTGACCCCGTCAAGCGCGGATTTCACCTGCCCGGCAACGAGTTCACGGCCGCCCCCGGTGATGTCCTGACGCACGACGACAGCTCCGGCCGCAGCGAGCGCGGCAGCCACTTCGTCGCCGAGTTCCGAAGCGGCCGGTTCAGCCAGCAGCCAGGGGCCGCTCAGCCGAGCGTCGGGAACCGGCACCGGAGCCCACTGGACGCGATAGCGCCAGCCGTCGACCGCCGACCGTTGCTCCGACCGCGCGTGCCACGCCGAAATCGCCGGAAGCACCGTCTCGAGCGCGGAGAACTCGTCGTCGAGGGACAGCTCCCCCGCCAGCGATTTCACGTCACCGCTGCGGACCAGGTCCCAGAACTCCGAATCCGGCCCGGTCCCGGCCGGCGCGGTCGCGGCCTGGTCCGACCAGAACCGGCGGCGCTGGAAGGCGTAGGTGGGCAGGCCGACTGTCCGCGGCTCGCCCGCGGCGAACACCGTCGTCCAGTCGACCGGCACTCCGTGGACGTGCGCCTCGGCGAGCGAAGTCAGGAAACGGCGGGTGCCGCCTTCATCCCGGCGCAGCGAGCCGAGCACCGCGCCTGGGTCCCCTCCCTCGGATTCGACGGTCTCCTGAACGCCGCCCAGCAGAACCGGGTGGGGACTGGCCTCGATGAACACTTCGTGCCCGTCGGCCAGCAGCGCGCGGGTCGCCTGTTCGAGCTGGACCGTCTGCCGGAGGTTCGTGTACCAGTACTCCGCGCCGAGTCCGGCAGTGTCGAGCCTCGCGCCGGAAACCGTGGAGTAGAACGGCACGGTCGCGGACCGGGGGCGGATCGGGGCGAGGACTCGCAGCAATTCCTCCCGGACGGCCTCGACCTGGGGGCCGTGCGAGGCGTAGTCCACGACGATCCGGCGGGCGCGCACGTCCTGGCGCGCGCATTCCGCTAGCACGGCGTCGAGCGCAGCGGGCGTGCCGGACACAGCCACCGAGGACGGTCCGTTCACCGCGGCCAGCGAAACGTCGTCGCCCCACGGCGCGAGCAATCCGGCCACCCGCTCGGCGGACCCGGCGATCGAGACCATCCCGCCGAGACCCGAAAGGCTCAGCAGCGCTTGGCTGCGCAACGCGACGACACGGGCGGCATCGTCGAGCGAGAGCGCGCCCGCCACGTACGCGGCGGCGATCTCGCCCTGCGAATGCCCCATCACGGCGGCGGGTTCGACTCCGTGGGCGCGCCAGACCGCGGCCAATCCGGCCATGATCGTGAACAGCGCGGGCTGGACGACGTCGACCCGGTCCAGGATCGCCGGGGCGCCGACACCGGCGACGACGTCGTACACCGGCCAGTCCACGAACGGCGCCAGCGCGTCGGCACAGGCGCGCACGCTTTCGCCGAACACCGGCGAGGCGGCCAGGAGTTCGCGGCCCATCCCCCACCACTGCGAGCCCTGCCCGGGGAAGACGAACACCGGCCGGCTCTCGCTGCCGGCCCGGCCGAGCACGACCGACGCCGACGGGCCGTCCGCCGCGAGCGCGGCCAAGCCGTCGAGGAACTCCTCCCGGGTTTCCCCGAGCACGGCGGCCCGGTGCGCCAGCGGTGAGCGCGTGGTGGCCAGCGACCAGCCGACGTCGACCGGCGCCAGGCTCGATCGGCCGTCCACAAAGGATCGCAGCCGCGCCGCCTGCTCCCGCAGCGCCGGCACGGACGCCGCCGAGAGCACCCACGGCAGCACCCCGCCGGTCTCGGCCCGCGGTCCCGGTTCGGCGGCGGCCGGCGCCTGTTCCAGGATCACGTGGGCGTTGGTGCCGCTGATGCCGAACGAGGACACCGCCGCTCGACGGGGGCGGTCCAGCTCCGGCCAGGCCGTCTTCTCGGTCAGCAGCTCCACCGCGCCCGCGGCCCAGTCGACATGCGAGGTCGGCTCGTCCACGTGCAGCGTCTTCGGCATCACGCCCTCGCGCAGCGACAGCACCGTCTTGATCACTCCGCCGACGCCGGACGCCGCCTGGGCGTGGCCGAGGTTCGACTTGAGCGAGCCCAGCCTCAGCGGCCGCTCACGATCCTGGCCGTAGGTGGCCAGCAGCGCCTGCGCCTCGATCGGATCGCCCAGTTTAGTGCCGGTGCCGTGGGCCTCGACCAGGTCGACGTCCGATGTGGACAGTCCGGCGTCGGCCAGCGCCGCGCGGATCACCCGTTGCTGCGAGGGACCGTTCGGGGCGGTCAGGCCGTTGGACGCGCCGTCGGAGTTCATCGCCGCGCCGCGGACCACGGCCAGCACCTCGCGGCCCTGTCGCCGCGCGTCCGAAAGCCGCTCCAGCACGAGCATGCCGACGCCTTCGGACCAGCCGGTGCCGTCGGCATCGTCGGAGAACGCGCGGCACCGGCCGTCCGGGGAAAGGCCGCCCGCGCGGGCGAACTCGCTGAAGCTGTCCGAGGTCGCCATCACGGTCACGCCGCCGGCGAGCGCCATCGCGCACTCACCGCTGCGCAGCGACCGCACGGCCATGTGCAGCGCGACCAGCGAGGACGAGCACGCGGTGTCGACCGTGATCGAGGGGCCTTCGAGGCCGAGGGTGTACGACAGCCGGCCGGACATCACGCTGGAGGTGTTGCCGGTGAGGATGAGCCCTTCCAGGTCCGCGGCCGCGCTGCCCAGCGTCTCGGTGTAGTGGGTGTGGCTGGCGCCGACGAACACGCCGGCCGGACGCCCCTTCAGCGTGTGCGCCGCGATGCCCGCGTTCTCGAGGGCCTGCCAGGTGGTTTCCAGCAGCAGGCGCTGCTGCGGGTCCATCGCCAGCGCCTCACGCGGGGCGATCCCGAAGAACTCGGCGTCGAAATCGGCGACGTCGTAGAGGAATCCGCCCTCGCGGGTTTCGCTGCTGCCGGGGCCGCCTCCGGCGAGCATGCCCAGGTCCCAGCCCCGGTTGGCGGGGAACTCCGAGATGGCGTCGGTGCCTGAGTCGACGAGCTGCCAGAGGTCTTCCGGGGACTGGACGCCACCCGGGAAGCGGCAGCTCATGCCCACGATGACCACGGGGTCTTCGGCGTGCGCGCCCGGCTCGGCGGCGGCCGCGAGCGGCTCGGGCCCGTCCGTGCCGACGAGTTCGCCGAGCAGGAACTCGGCCAGCTGCGCGGGCGTCGGGTAGTCGAACACCAGCGTCGAAGGCAGCCGCAGGCCGGTGATCTCGGTGAGCCGGTTGCGCAGCTCGACCGCGGTCAGCGAGTCGAAGCCGTGCTGGCGGAATCCTTGCCGGACATCGATCGACCCGGAGGACGAGTGCCCGAGGACCGCGGCGGCGTCGTTGCGCACGAGGTCGACGAGGAAGCGGAGGCGTTCCGCCGGTGCCAGGCCGGCGAGCTGGGCCGCGAAGGTCGAAGCCGCTGCGGCGGAGGAGGCTTTCGCCGCCGTGCGACGGGCGCCGCCGGCCAGCCCGCGCATCAGCGGCTGGAGGTCGCTCCTGGACCGCAGGGCCCGCGCGTTGATCCGCATCGCGACGACCAGCGCCTCGTCGGCGGCCAGCGCGGCGTCGAACAGGGCCAGGCCCTCTTCCGCAGTCACCGGGGGAAGCCCCGCGTTGTCCATCCGGCGGAGGTCGAGGTCGGTCAGGTCGGCGGTCATGCCGCTGCTCTGCGCCCACGGCCCCCAGGCGATCGACGTCGCGGGCAGGCCCTCACGTTTGCGTTGCTGGGCAAGGGAATCCAGGAACGTGTTCGCCGCGGCGTAATTGCCCTGCCCCGGGCTGCCCAGCACTCCGGCGACTGAGGAGAACACGACAAACGCCGCGAGCGGGAGGCCGCGCGTGGCTTCGTGCAGGTGCCAGGCGGCGTCGACCTTCGGCCGCAACACACCGTCCAGGCGCTCCGGGGTCAGTGACTCGACGAGGCCGTCGTCGAGGACACCCGCGGTGTGGACGACGGCGGTCAGCGGATGCCGCGCGGGGACTCCCGCCAGCAGGGCGGTGACGGCCTCACCGTCGGAGGTGTCGCACGCGGCGATCGTCACTTCGGCGCCGTGGGAGACCAGCTCGTCACGCAGTCCGGGCGCGCCCGGGGAGTCCGGGCCGCGGCGGCTGGCCAGCAGCAGGTGCCGGACGCCGCGTTCGGTGACCAGGTGCCGGGCGAGCAGGCTGCCCAGGCCACCGGTGCCGCCGGTGATGAGCACGGTGCCTTCCGCGTCCCAGCCGCGCGGCATCGTCAGCACGATCTTGCCGACGTGCTTCGCCTGGCTCATGTGGCGGAACGCGTCCCGCGCGCGCCGGACGTCCCAGGTCGTCACCGGCAGCGGCTTCAGCGCGCCGAGTTCGAACAGCTCGACGAGCTCCCGCAGCATTTCCCTGGTGCGGTCCGGTCCCGCGTCGACGACGTCGAACGCCCGGTAGGTGATCCCGGGCAACTCGGCGGCGTCGCGGAGGTCGGTCTTGCCCATCTCCAGGAACCGGCCACCGGGCGCGAGCAGGCGCACCGACGCGTCGAGCAGTTCGCCGGTCAGCGCGTTCAGGACGACGTCGATGCCCCCGCCGAACACCTCCTCGAACTCCGCCGTGCGCGAGGACGCGATGTGGTCGTCGGGGATCCCCATCCCGCGCAGGGTGTCCCACTTGCCTTCGCCGGCCGTGGCGTAGACCTCGGCGCCGAAGTGCTTCGCCAGCTGGATCGCGGCCATGCCGACGCCGCCGGCCCCGGCGTGGATCAGGATCGACTCGCCCGCCCGCAGCCCGGCCAGGTCCACCAGCGCGTAGTACGCGGTCAGGAAGACCAGCGGCACCGACGCCGCCCCGCAGTCCGACCAGTCGTCCGGGACCACGGTCAGCACCCGCTCGTCGGCCACCGCGAGCAGGCCGATGCCGCCCGCGATCATGCCCATGACCCGGTCGCCCGGACGCAGGTCCGTCGCGTCGGGGCCGACCTCGACCACTGTGCCCATGGCCTCGGCGCCCAGCGGGCCGGGCTCACCGGGGTACATGCCGAGCGCGCTGAGCACGTCGCGGAAGTTCAGCCCGGCGGCCCGCACGCTCACCCGGACTTCGCGGCCGGTCAACGGTTCGGCGGCCGCGGTCGCCGGCTTCAGCTCCAGATTGTCCAGGCTGCCGCGGCGGCTGGTGACCAGGTGCCACGGCTCGCCGCCGGCCGGGGGAACCAGCGCCGGACCGGAGGTGAGCGAGGCCAGCCGGGCGTGGAACACCTGCTCGCCACGCACGACGAGCTGCTGCTCTTCGGACGCGACCAGGCCCGGCACGATGCCGGGATCGGCGGCCGGGTCGAGGTCGATCAAGAGGAACCGCCCGGGGTTTTCGGCCTGGGCCGAACGGATCAGGCCCCAGATCGCGGCGGCCGCGAGGTCCGGTGCGTCCTCACCCGCGACCGAGACGGCGCCCCGGGTGACGAACACCAGCCGGGCATCGGCGAACCGGTCCTCGGCCAGCCACTGCTGCACCAGGCCGAGCGCCCGGGCCGTCACCGCGTGGACGTCCGCGGCGCCGGGCGCACCGGCGATCGGCACGAGCACGGCGTCGGGAACGTCGGTCAGCTCGGCGAACGCCGGAACCACGGGGGATCCGAGCGCCAGGCCGAGTTCGTCCGGTCCGAGCACCACGCAGGCGGCCGCTTCCCGGTCAGTGCCGGCCTCGATCCAGTCGATCCGGAACAGCGAATCCGACGCTCCGGTGCCGGTGGCGGTCGCTCCGGTGGGGGCCGCGCGCAGCACCAGCGAGTCCACGGTGATGACCGGTGCGCCCTCGACGTCGAAGGCGGCCAGCGTGATGGTGTCGTCGGCGGTCTTGCCCAGCCGGACGCGGAGGTGCTCGGCGCCCTCGGCGTGCAGTGAAACACCGTTCCAGGAGAACGGAAGCAGCCGTTCGTCCGTGCTGCCGAGTCCCGCGAAAGCCGTGGCGTGCAAGGCGGCGTCGAGCAGGGCCGGGTGCAGGCCGAACCGGTCGCCGCCGCCGGCCTCGTCGGGCAGTTCGATTTCGGCGAAGACCTCGTCGCCCGCGCGCCACGCCGCCCGCAGGCCACGGAACACGGGGCCGTACGCGAATCCCGACTCACCGGCGGCCTGGTAGAAACCGTCCAGCCCGACCGGGGTCGCGTGCTCGGGCGGCCAGGCCGCGGTGCCGGGCCCGGCAACCGGCGGGCTCGCGATCAGGGTGCCCGTCGCGTGCCGGGTCCACGGCGCGCCGGGGACGGCGGCGGGGCGGGTGTGGACGGTGATCGCCCGCCGTCCGGAGTCGTCCGGACCGCCGAGGGAAACCTGGAGCACCACAGCGTCTTCCGGGCCGAGCACCAGCGGCGCGGCCAGGGTCAGCTCTTCGACGCGGTCGCAGCCGGCCTGGTCCCCCGCGCGGATCGCCAGCTCCAGGAATCCGGTGCCGGGGAACAGCACGGTGTCGCCGACCGCGTGATCGGCGAGCCAGGGGTGGGTCGCCACGGACAGCCGGCCGGTGAACAGCTCGCCCTCGGTGCCGGCCAGCGCGACCGCCGCGCCCAGCAGAGGATGCGCGGCGGCCACCAGACCGGCCGCGGTCACGTCGCCCGGGTCCGCCGAAGCCGCCGGCCAGAGGTGTTCGTGCTGGAAGGCGTAGGTCGGCAGGTCGATCCGGCGGGCCCCGGTCCCGGCGAAGAACGGCTTCCAGGCCACCTCGGCCCCGGCGACGTGCAGCCGGGCGAACGCCGTGAGCACCGCTTCGCCTTCCGGGAGATCCTTGCGCAGCAACGGAACCGCCACGACTTCCGCCGTCTCGTCGGCCAAGACCTCAAGCGTCATCGCCGACAGCACCCCGCCGGGACCCAGCTCCACGAAGCCGTTGACACCCGCGGCGCGCAGCGTCCGGATCCCGTCGGCGAACCGGACGGCTTCCCGCACATGGCGCACCCAGTACCCGGGCGTGCGCAGCGCGTCGTCGGCGATCTCGCCGGTGAGGTTCGAGACCACCGGGATCCGCGGGGCCTCGAAGGTCAGGTTTTCGATCGCCCGGCCGAATTCGCCGAGCAGCGGGTCCATCAGCGGCGAGTGGAACGCATGCGAAGTCGCGAGCCGCTTGGTCTTGCGGCCCTGCGCCTCGAAGACCGCGGCCACCCGCCCGACGGCTTCGGCGGTGCCCGAGACCACCACCGCGTCCGGGCCGTTGATCCCCGCGATCGAGACGTCTTCGCCGAGCAGCGGGGTGACTTCGTCCTCGCTCGCCCGCAGCGACACCATCACCCCGCCCGCGGCCGCCTGCATCAAGCGGGCCCGCGCCGCGACCAGCGCGCACGCGTCCGGCAGGGAGAACACCCCGGCCACGTGGGCGGCGGCGACCTCACCGATCGAATGGCCCCCGACGTAGGCGGGCTCGATGCCCCACGACCGCGCCAAGCGGAACAGCGCCACCTCGATGGCGAACAACGCGGGCTGGGCGAACTCGGTCTGGGTGACCGCGTCCTCGTCCTCGCCCCACATGACCTCGCGCAGCGGACGGTCGAGCAGGCCCTCGAACGCCGCGAAGATCTCGTCGAGCGCTTCGGCGAAGACTGCGGACTGCGTGGACAGCTCCCGGCCCATCCCGGCCCGCTGGCTGCCCTGCCCCGGGAACAGCACCGCGAGCGAGCGCTCTTCGGCCACCCCCCGGACGACCTCGTCGCCGAGCAGGACCGCCCGGTGCTCGAAGGTCGAACGAGTTGTGGCCAGCGAATAGCCGATGTCCAGCGAAGAACGGTCCGGGTGACTGTCCGCAAAGGACTTCATGGTGGCCAGCTGGGCGTCCAGCGCCGCCGCCGACCGGCCGGAGACCAGCCAGGGCACCACCGCCGGGGCCACCACCGGTTCGGCCTCCGCGGGCACGGCGGCCGGGGCCTGTTCCACGATCACGTGGGCGTTCGTGCCGCTGACCCCGAACGAGGAAACCCCCGCCCGGCGCGGGCGGTCCACCGCCGGCCAGGCGACCGGCTCGGTGACCAGCTCGACCGCGCCTTCGGCCCAGTCGACCTGTGTGGACGGGGTGCCCACGTGCAGCGTCTTCGGCACCACGCCCTCTCGCATCGCGAGCACCATCTTGATCACGCCGGCCACGCCGGCGGCGGCCTGGGTGTGGCCGAAGTTCGACTTCAGCGAGCCCAGCAGCAGCGGCCGTTCGCGATCCTGCCCATAGGTCGCGAGCAGGGCCTGGGCCTCGATGGGGTCGCCGAGGCGGGTGCCGGTGCCGTGCGCCTCGACCACGTCGACGTCCCTTGCGGACAGTCCGGCGTCGGCCAGCGCGGCCCGGATCACCCGCTGCTGGGACGGCCCGTTCGGCGCGGTCAGCCCGTTCGACGCGCCGTCGGAGTTCACCGCGCTGCCCCGCACCACCCCGAGCACCTGGTGCCCGTGGCGCCGGGCGTCGGAAAGCAGTTCCAGGACCAGCATCCCGACGCCTTCGGACCAGCCCACGCCGTCCGCGTCGTCCGAAAAGGACTTGCACCGGCCGTCGGCCGCGAGGCCCCGCTGCCGCGAGAACTCGACGAACATTTCCGGCGTCGACATCACCGCGACGCCGCCCGCCAGCGCCAGCGAGCACTCACCGCCGCGCAGCGCCTGAGCGGCCAGGTGCATCGTGACCAGCGAAGACGAGCAGGCGGTGTCCACAGTGACAACCGGGCCTTCGAGGCCGAGCGTGTAGGCCACGCGACCCGAAGCGATGCTCGGCGCGCTGCCGTTGCCCCGGAAGCCGTCGAACTCCAGGCCCTTGAGCGCGGTGCCGTAGTCGCTGTACATGACCCCCGCGAACACGCCGGTCCGGCTGCCCCGCAACGTCACCGGGTCGATGCCGGCCCGTTCGATCGCCTCCCACGAGATCTCCAGCAGGAGCCGCTGCTGCGCGTCCGTCGCCAGTGCCTCGCGCGGGGAGATGCCGAAGAACTCCGGGTCGAACTCCCCCGCGCCGTGCAGGAATCCGCCGGAGCGGGTGTAGGACGTGCCAGGGTGCTCGGGGTCCGGGTGGTAAACGCTCCCGACGTCCCAGCCGCGGTTGGCCGGGAAGTCCGAGATCGCGTCGACGCCCTCGGCCGCGGCCCGCCACAGGTCCTCCGGCGAGCCGACCCCGCCCGGGTACCGGCAGCTCATCCCGACGATGGCGATCGGCTCGTGGGCCCGCGACTCGAGTTCGTGGACCCGCTCGCGCGCGCCGCGAAGATCAGCGGTCACGCGTCGCAGATACTCGACGATCTTGTCCTGCTGGTCTTCCACTGGCTTGTCCTCATCACGTCGTAGTCGCGGCAGGGGGTGAACGGCAGGGTGTGTACGGCCCTGACCTCAGCCGAATTCTTCGTCGATGATCCCGAGCAGCTGATCGAGAGACGCCGAAGCGATGTCTTCCTTGGGCGCCTGGGGATTCCCGGCCGGCGACGCCGCGGGGCGCCGCAGCCGGGCGATGATCTCTTCGAGCCGTTTCGCGACCGCTTCGTGCTCGGCGTCGTCCGATTTCAGGGCCACCTCGAGCCGGCCCAGCTCTTCGAGCGCCGAACCCGGCGGGCGGGCCCCGTCCTCGGGCAGCCGCGCCGAGAGGTACCCGGCGACCGCCTCGGGCGACGGGTAGTCGAACACCAGGGTCGAGGGCAGCCGCAACCCGGTGGCAGCGTTCAGCTGGTTGCGCAGCTCGACCGAGGTCAGCGAGTCGAAGCCCAGGTCCCGGAAGTCCCGCGTGGCGCCGATGGTGGCCGGCGAGGAGTGGCCCAGCACCGCGGCCACCTCGGTGCGCACGAGGTCCAGCACGAACCGCGCCCGCTCTTCGCCCCGAAGACCGGCGACCCGCTGCGCCGCCGGCTCGCCCGTCTGAACCGCGGCACGGCGTACGGCCGGGACCAGGCCCCGCAGCATCGACGGCACCACACGCTGGGCCCGCAGCGCCGCGGTGTCGATGGTGGCCGCCACGACCAGGGGTTCGCCGGAGCCGATCGCGAGGTCGAACAGCGCCAGCCCCTGCTCGGCGGGCAGCGCGGCCACCCCGTCCCGGTCCAGCCGGGCCAGATCGGTGCCGGACAGGGCCGCGGTCATGCCGCTCTCCTGCGCCCACGGCCCCCACGCCAGGGAAACGGCCGGCAGTCCTTCGCGCTTGCGTTGCCGGGCAAGGGAATCCAGGAGCGTGTTCGCCGCCGCGTAGTTGCCCTGTCCCGGGCTGCCCAGCACGCCGGCGACCGAGGAGTACAGCACGAAGGCGGCGAGGTCGAGCTCCCGGGTGACCTCGTGGAGGTTCCAGGCCGCGTCGGCCTTCGGGCGGAGGACGGCCGCCATCCGCCCGGGGGTCAGCGCGCCGATCACCCCGTCGTCGAGCACCCCGGCGGTGTGCACGACGGCGGTGAGCGGGTGGTCGGCGGGGATGGCGCCGACCAGGGCGCGCACCGCGTCGAGATCCGCGACGTCGCAGGCGGCCACCGACGCGTCGGCGCCCAGCTCGGCCAGTTCCGCCACGAACTTCTCCGCGTCCGGCGAAGCCGGCCCGGACCGGCTGGCCAGCACCAGCCGCCGTACGTCGTGCTCGGTCACCAGGTGCCGGGCCAGCAGCCGGCCGAGCCCGCCGGTGCCGCCGGTGATCAGCACGGTTCCTTCGGGGGCCCAGCCGAGCGGGCCCGGGGCCGGCGACCGCCGGGCCAGGCGGGCGGCCGAAACCTCGCCACCGCGGATCGCGAGCTGCGGCTCTTCGGGCATCGCCAACGCCGTGCTCAGCGCGGCCGGCCCGAGGTCTTCGCGTGGGTCGAGGTCCACCAGCCCGAAGCGGCCCGGGTGTTCCGACTGCGCGGTGCCCACGAGCCCCCACGCCGCCGACGCCGGAAGGTCTTCGCCGCTCGTCGCGCCGCGGGTGAGGAACACCAGCCGCGACGACCGTTCTTCGGCGAGCCAGCCCTGCAGCAGTTCGAGGGTGCGGGTGCTCAGCGCGTGCGCGGAGTCCACCGGTCGATCGCGGCCGCCGGCGAGGCAGATCAGGACAACGTCCGGAACCTCTTCCAGCGCACCGAAATCTTCGCTCACGGTGACATCGCAAGCGCGCGCGACGCCGAACGGATCCTCGCCCAGCAGGGCCACGGACTTCGGCCCCGCGGACTCGGCCGCCACCGGCGTCCAGTCCACTCCGAACAGTGCGTCCCCGGCGACCGCGTCGGCCGCCCGCAGCTGCGCTCCGGAGAAGGCCCGCGAGACCAGCGACTCGACGGTGGCCACCGGAAGCCCGGCGGGATCGGTGATCGTGATCGACATCGTCTCTTCGCCGGTCGGCACCAGCCGCACCCGCAGCGAAGCGGCGCCCGCCGCGTGGAGCGAGACGCCCTCCCACGAGAACGGGACCGCACCGGTGCCGTCACGCCCTGCGGCCGGGACCAGCCAGGGGTGCAACGCGGCGTCGAGCAGCGCCGGGTGGAGCCCGAACGCGCCGGCGTCGGCCAGAACGTGGTCCGGCAGGCTCACTTCGGCGAAGATCTCGTCGTCGCGGCGCCACATCGCCCGCAGCCCCTGGAAAGCCGGTCCGTAGTCGAAGCCGAGGCCGGCGAAGTCCTCGTAGCAGCCCTCCACGAGGACCGGTTCCGCCCCGGCCGGGGGCCAGACCGCGCTCTCTGCAGGCAGAGCGGCCACCCCTCGGGAGAGGCTGCCCGAGGCGTGCCGCAGCCAGGACGCGTCGTCGGCGCCGGCCGGACGGGAGTCGATCAGGATCACGCGGCTGCCCGTGTCGGTGGGAGCGCCCACCGAAACGCGCACCTGCACGGCACCCTGACCGGAGAAGACCAGCGGCGATTCGAGTGTCAGCTCGTCGATCCGCGTGCAGCCGACCTCGTCGCCCGCCCGGATCGCCAGCTCGGCGAAGGCCGTGCCGGGCAGCAAAGTCTTGCCCAGCACCACGTGGTCGGCGAGCCACGGGTGGGTCCGCGTCGACAGGCGGCTGGTGAACACCACGCCCGCGTCGTCGGCCAGCGCGACGAAGCCATCCAGCAGCGGGTGGCCGACGGACGTGAGGCCGACCGACGCGGCGTCACCGGCAGCGGAGGCCGCCGGGGCCGGCCAGTAGCGCTCGCGCTGGAACGGATAGGTCGGCAGGCTGATATTCGCCTCCGCCCCGGCGAACAACGAGGTCCATTCGACGCCGGCCCCGCTGACGTGCAACCGGGCCAGCGCGCCGAGCAGCGCCTCCTTTTCACCACGGTCCCGGCGCAGCGCGGAAATCACCGTCACTTCGGCCGGATCCACGAGGTCGAGCGCCATCCCGGCGAGCACCCCGCCGGGACCGAGTTCGACAATGACATTCGAGCCCGCAGTGTCTGAGCCCGAGCCGACCAGTGCCTGCACGCCGTCGGCGAACCGGACCGCATCGCGCACCTGCCGCACCCAGTAGCCGGGCGAAGCCAGTTCCCGGGCGCCGGCGAGCTTGCCGGTCACCCCGGAAACCACCGCGATCCGGGGTTCCCCGAAGGTCAGGCCGGCGATCGCCTCGGCGAACTCGGCCAGCATCGGCTCCATCAACGGCGAGTGGAAAGCATGCGACACCGCCAGCCGTTTGGTCTTGCGGCCCAGGTCCTCCAGCTGCGCGGTCACACCCGACACCGCTTCTTCGGTGCCCGCGAGCACCACCGCCTCCGGGCCGTTCACCGCGGCGATCGACAATGCGGCTTCGTGGCCGGCCAGCAGCGGCAGCACCTCGGCCTCGGCCGCGCGGACGGAGACCATCGCGCCCGCACCGGCCGGCAGCGCCTGCATCAACCGCGCCCGGGCCGTCACCAGGGCGCAGGCGTCGGCCAGCGATAGGACCCCGGCGACGTGCGCCGCCGCGATCTCGCCGATCGAGTGGCCCGCCACCCGGGAAACCCGCACCCCCAGCGACTCCACCAGCCGGAACAGCGCCACCTCGATCGCGAACAACGCGGGCTGGGCGTAACCGGTCTGGTCGAGCGCCTCGGCGTCGGTGCCCCAGACGATCTCGCGCAGGGGACGGTCCAGGCCCCGTTCCAGCTCGGCGGCCACGGTGTCGAAGGCGTCCGCGAACGCGGCGAAGTGGTCGTACAGCTCGCGCCCCATCCCGAGCCGCTGGCTGCCCTGGCCGGAGAACACCACGGCCACCGAACGGTGCGCGGCCAGTCCCGTGATCACCGCCGGCTCACCGTCCACTCCGGTCAGCACCACCGCGCGGTGGTCGAACAGCGCGCGGCCGGTGACCAGCGAACGGCCCACATCGGCCGCGGGAACGCCGGGGTTGAGCCGGGCGAATTCCCGCAGCCGCGTGATCTGCTCGCTCAGCGCCGCCTCCGACTTCGCCGACAGCAG
Organism: Amycolatopsis saalfeldensis; assembly: GCF_900110575.1. GTDB lineage: Bacteria > Actinomycetota > Actinomycetes > Mycobacteriales > Pseudonocardiaceae > Amycolatopsis > Amycolatopsis saalfeldensis. The sequence continues at coordinate 162,142 of NZ_FOEF01000002.1, read as the reverse complement.
CCACGGCACCACGTCCGCCCGGCCGGAGTCCTCGACCTCCGCCGCACTCGGCGGGGCCTGCTCCAGGATCACGTGTGCGTTGGTCCCGCTGAGCCCGAACGACGACACCCCCGCCCGGCGCGGACGATCCACCTCCGGCCACGCAGTCTGCTTCGTCAACAACGACACCGCACCAGCCGACCAGTCCACATGCGACGACGGCTCGCTCACATGCAACGTCTCCGGCAACACCCCGCGCCGGATCGCCATCACCATCTTGATCACACCCGCCACCCCAGCGGCAGCCTGAGTATGGCCGATGTTCGACTTGATCCCGCCCAACCACAACGGAATCTCCCGATCCTGACCGTACGTGGCCAGAATCGCCTGCGCCTCAATCGGATCACCCAGCACTGTCCCGGTCCCATGCGCCTCCACCGCGTCAACATCCGAAGCAGACAGTCCAGCCCCGGCCAGCGCCTGCCGGATCACCCGCTGCTGCGCCGGACCGTTCGGCGCCGTCAACCCGTTCGACGCACCATCCTGGTTCACCGCCGAACCCCGCACGACCGCCAGCACCCGGTGCCCGTTGCGCTCCGCATCGGACAGCCGCTCGACGACCAGGACACCCACGCCTTCGGCCCACCCGGTCCCATCCGCGTCGTTCGAGAACGCCTTGCAACGACCGTCCGGAGCCAACCCGCCCTGACGGCTGAACCCGGCGAAACCCGTCGCGGTGGACATCACCGTCACGCCACCGGCCAACGCCAGCGAGCATTCACCGGACCTGAGCGCCTGCGCGGCCCAATGCAACGCCACCAGCGACGACGAGCACGCCGTGTCCACCGTGACCGCCGGACCCTCAAAACCGAACGTGTAAGAAATCCGGCCCGACACCACACTCGCCGCCAGACCCGTGGTGGCATGGCCTTCCACGTCCTCGGGTGAGTTCTCCACCAGGCTCGCGTAGTCCTGCCCGTTGGTGCCGACGAACACCCCGGTGGACGTCCCCCGCAGGCCGGCCGGGTCGATCCCCGCGCGTTCGACGGCCTCCCACGAAGTCTCCAGCAGCACCCGCTGCTGCGGGTCCATCGCCAGCGCCTCACGCGGCGAGATGCCGAAGAACCCGGCGTCGAATTCCGAGACGTCGTCGAGGAAACCGCCGTGACCGGTCACGCTGGTACCGCGGCCCTCGCCGGCCAGCGCGGCCAGGTCCCAGCCCCGGTCCGCCGGGAAGGCCGACATCGCGTCGCAGCCCTCGTCGACCAGCTGCCAGAGGTCCTCCGGCGAACGCACGTTCCCGGGGAACCGGCAGCCCATGCCGACGATCGCGATCGGCTCGTCCACGACCGGCGGCGTCCGGACCTCGGTGTGGGTCCGCCGGGCCTCACCCAGCAGCTCCCGCAGGAGGTGCCCGGCCAGCTCCGCCGGTGTCGGATAGTCGAAGACCACTGTGGACGTCAGCGCCAGGCCCGTGACACCGGCCAGCCGGTTGGCCGCTTCGACCGCGGTCAGGGAGTCGAAGCCGAGATCCCGGAACGCCGTGCCGGCCCCGACGGCGGCCGCGGAGCCGTGACCGAGCACGGCCGCGGCGTGGGTGCGGACGAGCTCCAGGAGCGTTCCGGCCCGGTCGGCTTCGGGCAGTTCCGCCAGCCGTTCGCGCAGCTGCGCCCCCGCCGAGCCCGGTGCCTGCTCGTCCGCCTCGAGCACACGGCGGGCTTCGGGCAGCTCCGAGAGCAACCGGCCCGGCCGTAAGCCCAGCAACGCGGTCAGCAGCATCGGATCACGCAGATCGGCGATCACCGCCGTCGCCGCCGATGCGGTGACGACCCGGCCGAGCGCGGCCGCCGCCGGCCCCGGTTCGAGCAGGGCGCCGCCCAGCCGCCGGGAACGTTCCTCCACCCGTGCCTCGTCGGCCATGCCGCCACCGGCCCACGCGGCCCAAGCGATCGAGGTGGCCACGAGCCCGTCGGCGCGACGGCGTTCGGCGATCGCGTCCAGGACCGCGTTCGCCGCCGCGTAGTTGCCCTGCCCGGGGCTGCCCACCGAACCGGCGATGGACGAGAACAGCGCGAACACCTGGAGTTCGAGGTCGCGGGTCAGCTCGTCGAGGACCAGCGCCGAGGTGACCTTCGCCCGGAACACCGCCTCGAACCGATCCGGAGTCAGCCCGTCGAGCACACCGTCGTCAAGGACACCGGCGGTGTGCACCACCGCGGTCAACGGAAGCTCGCCCGGAAGCCCCGCCAACAGCTCCCGAACAGCGTCACGGTCCGAGACATCACAAGCAGCCACAGTGACCCGGGCGCCCAGGGCCGTCAGCTCGTCACGTAAGTCTTGTGCCCCTGGCGCGTCCGCCCCACGGCGACTCGCCAGCACCAGATGCGGAGCACCCTTCGCCGCCAGATCCCGGGCGACATGAGCCGCCAGCGCGCCGGAACCGCCGGTGATCAGCACCGTCCCGGCCGGGCTCCAGGCCGTCGCCTCGGCCGTGGCGGGGGCGGGCACCAGACGGCGGCCGAACACCCCCGAAGCCCGGACGGCAATCTGGTCCTCGGCGGTGTCCGCGTGCCAGAGGACCGCGGCGAACCGTCGTGACGCGCGCTCGTCGAGCACCTCGGGAAGATCGATCAGGCCACCCCAGGACCGCGGATGCTCCAACGCGGCCACGCGGCCCAGGCCCCAGACACCGGCCTGCGAGACGGCGCGGAGCGGATCGGCGCGACCGGTGGTGACCGCGCCGCGCGTCACGGCCCAGACCGGGGCAGTGACCCCGGCGTCGCCCAGTGCCTGCAGCAGCCCGGTGGTCGCGGCCGCGGCGGACTCGGCGAAAGCGAGCAGTGACACCACTCCGGCCAGGCCGTCGGGAATCGAAGCCCGCAGTTGCTCGGTCAGGTCGGCTCGCTCGGTACCGCCGACGTCGAGCCGGACCACCGCCGGGCCCATCGCTTCGACCACCGACGCGGCCCAAGCGTCCTCGGCGAGCGCCCGCGGCACCACCACGAGCCACGGGCCCAGCGGCACCGGTGCCGGCGCTTCCTCCAGCGGCAGCCAGCTTTCCCGGTACCGCAACGAGTCCATCTTGGACTTCTCCCGGCGCTTGCGGCGCCAGGCCGACAACGCCGGCACCACCTCCTCCAGCGCCGTCCCGGCGACCCCGAGGTCGCCGGCCAGCGTGCCGAGGTCCGAGCCCTCCACCGTGGCCCAGAACCGGTCGTCGGTCCCGGAGTCCGTGGTGTCACCACCGATGCCGGCTTCGGGCCAGAACCGCTCGCGCTGGAACGCATAGGTCGGCAGATCCACGCAGTGGGCGCCCGAGCCGGCGAAGAACCCCGGCCAGTCCACCCGCGCGCCCAGCACGTGCAGGCCGGCGAGCGCCGCGACGACCGAGGCCTCCTCACCGCGGTCGCGGCGCAGCGCCGGGATCACCACCGCGTCGGCCGGCAGGTTTTGCCTGGCCATGGCGGACAGCGCGCCGTCCGGGCCCACTTCGAGGAAGCCGGCCGCGCCCGCGTCACGCAACGCCGCCACGGCGTCGGCGAAGCGCACGGTGTCGGCCGCGTGCCGGACCCAGTAGTCCGGCGAACGGAGGAGTTCGGCGCCGGCGAGCGCGCCGGTCACCGTCGACACCACCGGAAGCACGGGCGGACGCAGGTCGAGTCCCTCGACCACCCCCCGGAACTCGGCGAGCATCGGTGCCATCAGCGGTGAGTGGAAGGCGTGCGACACCGGCAGCCGTGTGGTTTTGCGGCCCCGGGCGTCGAAGGCGGCCGCGATCACCGACACGGCGTCTTCCGCGCCGGAGATCACCACGGCGTCCGGGCCGTTGACCGCCGCGATCGAGACCGTGGCCTCGTGGCCGGCCAGCAACGGCCGGACCTCGGCTTCGGCCGCCTGCACCGAGACCATCAAGCCCGAGCCCGGCAACGCCTGCATCAACCGGCCCCGGGCCACCACCAGCCGCACCGCATCGGCCGGCGACAGGACCCCGGCCACGTGCGCCGCGGCGACCTCGCCGACCGAGTGGCCGGCGACGAAACCGGGCCGCACACCGAAAGACTCCAGGAGGCGGAACAACGCGACCTCGACCGCGAAGAGCGCGGGCTGGGCCCATCCCGTCTGATCGAGCAGGTCCTTTTCCCCACCCCACAGGACGTCGCGCAGCGGGCGGTCCACTCCGGCGTCGACGTGCGCCGCGATCGCGTCGAAGGCCTCGGCGAACGCGGGGAACCGCGCGTGGAGTTCCCGGCCCATGCCGAGCCGCTGCGACCCCTGGCCGGTGAACAGCACCGCCAGCGGACCGCCGCCGGCGACCCCTCGGGCGATCTCGCGTACACCGTCGCGCCCCGGCAACAAGGCCGCCCGATGCCCGAAGGCGGACCGGTTGGTCACCAGCGAGTAGCCGATGTCCAGCGCGGTCAGCTCCGGATTGGCCTCGGCGAACGAGGTGAGCCGGTCGATCTGGGCCGCCAGCGCGCCCTCGGTCTTGGCCGACACCAGCCACGGCACCTGCCGCGGTTCGGCCGGCACCCGCTCGCGCTCGGGCGGTTCCTCCACGATCACGTGGGCGTTGGTGCCGCTGATCCCGAACGACGAGATCCCGGCCCGGCGGGGACCGCCGCCCGGCCAGGCCACCGGCTCGGCGAGCAGGGCGACCGAGCCGGCCGACCAGTCCACCTGGGACGAGGGAGTGCCGACGTTCAGGCTGCGCGGGAGCCGGCCGTGCCGCATCGCCATGATCATCTTGATCACGCCCGCGACCCCGCCCGCCGCCTGCGCGTGCCCGAAGTTGGACTTGATCGACCCGAGCCACAACGGGTGGTCCCGGTCCTGTCCGTAGGTGGCGAGCAGTGCCTCCGCCTCGATCGGGTCGCCCAGCGCGGTCCCGGTGCCGTGTGCCTCGACGACGTCCACTTCGGACGGTGACAGGCCCGCGCCCTCCAGCGCGGCGAGGATCACCCGCTGCTGCGAAGAGCCGTTCGGGGCGGTGAGCCCGTTCGACGTGCCGTCGGAGTTCACCGCGCTGCCGCGGAGTGTCGCGAGGATCCGGTGGCCGTGGCGCCGGGCGTCGGAAAGCCGCTCCAGCACGAGCATCCCGGCGCCCTCGGCCCAGCTGGTGCCGTCGGCGTCCTCGGAGAAGGACTTGCACCGGCCGTCCGCGGCCAGGCCGCCCTGCTTGCTGAACTCGACGAACATCGACGGCTCCGACAGCACGGCCACCCCGCCGGCCAGCGCGAGCGAGCACTCCCCCAGCCGCAGGGCCTGCGCGGCCATGTGCAGGGCCACCAGCGAAGACGAGCACGCGGTGTCGACGGTCAGTGAGGGGCCTTCGAGGCCGAAGGTGTAGGAGATCCGGCCGGACATCACGCTGCTGGTGTTCCCGGTCAGCACAAAGCCTTCCGAGCGGCTGGCCTCGGACAGCAGCGACGCGTAATCGCTGCTCGACGCCCCGACGAACACCCCGGTGGGCGTGCCGGCGAGCGATCCGGGCACGATGCCCGCCGCCTCGAACGCCTCCCAGGACACCTCCAGCAGGATCCGCTGCTGCGGGTCGGCGGCCAGCGCCTCGCGGGGGCTCATCCGGAAGAACCCGGCGTCGAAATCGGCCGCGTCGGCCAGGAATCCGCCCGAGCGGGTGCTCGAGGTGCCGGGGCGCAGGCCGTCCGGGTCGTAGAGGCCGTCGAGGTCCCAGCCCCGATCGGCCGGGAAGCCGCCGATCGCGTCACGGCCCGAGGAGACGAGTTCCCACAGCTCGTCCGGCGACCGCACCGCGCCGGGATAACGGCAGCTCATCCCGACGATGACGATCGGGTCCACAGTGTCCACAGTGTCCACAGTGTCCACAGGGCCGGCCGGGGCGGCGGCGGGCTCGGCCGGCCCGTCGTCCAGGACCAGCTCGGCGAGCAGGTGCGCGGCCAGCGCCGACGGGGTCGGATGGCTGAAGACCGCGGTCGGCGTGAGCCGGAAGCCGGTCGCCGCCGTGAGTTTGTTCCGCAGTTCCACCGAGGTCAGCGAGTCGAAGCCCAGCTCCTTGAACGCCCGGCCCGGTTCGACCTCCGCGGCCCGTCCGTGCCCCAGCACGCCGGCGGCCTCGGCCTGGACCAGCTCGACGAGAGTGCGTTCACGGTCCTCTTCGGACAGTCCGCGAAGACGGGCGGCCAGGGGTGCCGCACCGGCGGCGCTCGCGGCGGCCGAACGACGGACCGGGGCCCGGACGAGCCCGCGGAACACGTGCGGCACCTCGTCACGCTGCCGCGACAGGTCCACGGTCGCCGCCACGATCACCGGGGCGGCCGAGCCGAGCGCGGCGTCGAACAAGGACAGGGCCCGCTCCTCCGTGAGCACGGGCAGGCCTTCACGCGCCATGCGCGCGAGGTCGGCTTCGGTCAGCGCCGCGGTCATCCCGCTGCCCGGCGCCCAAGCACTCCAGGCCACCGCGGTCGCCGGGAGGCCGAGGTCGCGGCGGTGCTGGGCGAGGGCGTCCAGCCCGGCGTTCGCGGCCGCGTAGTTGCCCTGCCCGGCGCTGCCGAGCGAGCCCGCGACCGAGGAGAACAGCATGAACGCGGCGAGGTCCCGGTCCGCGGTGAGCTCGTGCAGGTGCCAGGCGGCGTCGAGCTTCGGGGCCAGCACCGTGTCGAGGCGGTCCGGGGTGAGCGAGTCCAGCATGCCGTCGTCGACGACCCCCGCCGCGTGGATCACGGCGGTCAGCGCGTGCGCGTCGGGCAGGGCCGCCAGCAGATCCGCCACCGCGCCGCGATCGGCCAGGTCGCAGGCGACCGCCTCGACCCGGGCGCCCGACTCGCCGAGTTCGGCCAGAAGTTCTTGCACGCCTTCGGCTTCCGGGCCGCGCCGGCTCGCCAGCACCAGGTGCCGGACGCCTCGCTCGGTCACCAGATGACGCGCGAGCAGCCGGCCGAGACCACCGGTGCCCCCGGTGACCAGGACCGTGCCCTCGGGGTCCCAGTCGCCCGGGATCCGCAGCACGAGCTTGCCGACGTGCCGGGCCTGGCTCATGTACCGGAACGCCTCGGGGGCGCGCCGCACGTCCCAGGACCTGACCGGCAGCGGCGACAGGACCCCGGCGGCGAACAGCTCCACCAGCGTGGCCAGCATTTCCTGGATCCGGTCCGGACCGGCCTCGGACAGGTCGAACGCCCGGTAGGCGACCCCGGCCGGCTCGCGGATGTCGGTCTTGCCCATTTCGAGGAACCGGCCGCCGGGGGCGAGGGTGCGCAGGGAGGCGTCCACGAACTCGCCCGCGAGCGAGTTCAGGACCACGTCGACGCCGCGGCCGCCGGTCACGTCCAGGAAGCGCTGTTCGAAGTCGGTCGTCCGGGAGGACGCGAGGTGGTCTTCCGCGACGCCGAGCGCCCGGAGCGTGTCCCACTTGCCTTCACTGGCCGTCGCGAAGACCTCGGCGCCGAGGTGCCGCGCGTACTGGATCGCGGCCATGCCGACGCCGCCCGCCCCGGCGTGGATCAGCACGGACTCACCGGGCCGGAGCCCGGCGAGGTCGCTCAACGCGTAGCAGGCGGTCAGGAAGACCAGCGGGACCGCCGCGGCGTCCACTTCGGACCACTGCGCGGGCACGGGGACCAGGAAGCGCTCGTCGACCACGGCAGCGGGGCCGAAACCGCCGTCGACCATGCCCATCACCCGGTCGCCCGGCCGGAGCGCACGCACCTCCGGTCCGGTCTCGACGACCACGCCGGCCGCTTCCGCGCCGAGCGGACCGGCCTCGCCCGGATACATGCCGAGCGCGTTGAGCACGTCGCGGAAGTTCATCCCGGCCGCGCCGACCCGCAAGCGCACTTCCCGGCCGGAAGGCGGCGTGACGGCCATCGGCGCCAGGGTCAGCTCGTCCAGGCTTCCCCGGCGCGGGCTGTCCAACCGCCACGTGGTTCCACCCGGCGGCAGCAGACCCGCGTCGCTGGAGCCGGTGAGGTGGGAGAGCCGGGCGACGCGGACCTCGCCGCCGCGGACGACCGCCTGCGGTTCGCCGGAGGCCAGCAGCCCGGCGAGTGCGGCGGCCGAAGCCGGCACCGGGGCCTCGGCGTCGAAGTCGACGAGGACGAGCCGGCCCGGGTTCTCCGCCTGCGCCGACCTGATCAGGCCCCACACCGGCGCGGCGGCCGGGTCCGTGACCGGCTCACCGGCGGACTGCACCGCGCCCCGAGTGACGACGACCAGGCGGGTGTCGTCGAACCGGCTATCCGCCAGCCACTCGCGCACCGTCGAAAGGGTCTCCGTGAGCGCGGCGCGGTAGCCGCTCGTCCCGTCGACGGGCAGGACGAAAACCGTCGCGCCGTCCGCACAGGGATTCGGGTGGCACTCCACCGAGTTCGCGGCCTCCAGCAGGCCGTTCGCCACGTCCTGGGGGTCGGCGCCGAGCACGGTGAAACAGTCCTGCGCGTCCAGGTCGACCGGCAGCGGAGTCCAGTCCAGGCGCCAGAGGTGCTCGAAGGCGCCCTCGTCGTCAGCGGCGAACGACGGCGGCCGCAGGACCAGCGACTCCGCCGAGAACACCGGGGCACCGGCGGGATCGGTCGCCAGGATCCGCACGGCGTCGTCACCGGCGGGGCTCACGCACACCCGCAGCGCCGACGCGCCGGTGGCGTGCAGGGTGACGTCGGTCCAGGAAAACGGCACGGTCCCGGCCGGACCGCTCAGCGCCGGTGCGTGCAGGGCCGCGTCCAGCAGCGCCGGGTGCAGCCCGAAGGTCTCGGGCGAGCCGGAATCGGGCAGCCGGACCTCGGCGAAGACCTCCTCACCCCGCCGCCACGCCGCGGTGAGCCCCTGGAACGCCGGACCGTACTCGAAACCGGCCTGCACCAGGCTTTCGTAACACCCGGACAGGTCGACGGCCGACGCCCCGCCCGGCGGCCAGGCGCCTTCGAACTCGAACGCGGGCGTGCCCGAGGCGAGGAGCCCGGCGGCGTGACGGGTCCAGGACGCCATCGCGTCCTTCCGCGCGTGGAGGGTGACCGCCCGGGTGCCGGCCTCGTCGAGCGCGCCGACCGTGACCTGCACCTGGACGTCGTCGTGCTCGCCGACCACCAGCGGGGCCTCCAGGACCAGCTCGGCCACGCGGTCGCAGCCGACCTCGTCCCCGGCGCGGATCGCCAGTTCCACCAGCGCCGTGCCCGGGACGAGGACCCGGCCGCGCACGCGGTGATCGCCGAGCCAGGCGTGGGTGCGCCGGGAAACCCGGCCGGTGAACAGCGTCTCGCCGGTCGCGGCCAGTTCGAAGGCCGTGTCCAGAACCGGGTGGTCCAAAGTGGACTTCACTCGCCCGGCCCCGCTGCCGGTCCAGAAGCGGCTGCGCTGGAAGGCATACGTCGGCAGGTCGATGCGGCGGGCGCCCCGGCCGGCGAAGAACAGTGACCAGTCCGGTCCGGCGGCGCGGACGTGCAGGGCGGCCATGGTGGCGACGACCGAGGCGGCCTCGTCCTCGTCGACGCGCAGTGCCGGCGCCGCGAAGGTGTCCCCGTCCGCCAGGATCTCCGCGACCATTCCGGACAGCACGGCGCCGGCCCCGAGTTCGAGTACCGAGGTGACGCCTTCGGCACCCAGCGTCGCGACCGCGTCGGCGAAGCGGACCGGCTCGTGGACCTGGCGCACCCAGTAATCGGGCGAGCCGAAGCCCTGGGCGGAACTCAGCTCACCGGTCACAGTGGACACCACCGGCAGCTTCGGCTTCCGGTAGGTGAGCACGTCGGCGACCCAGCGCAGATCGTCCAGCGCGGGCTCCATCAGCGAAGAGTGGAAGGCGTGGCTCACCCGCAGCGGCGTGCACTTGATCCCCTGCCCGGACAGCTCCGCGGACAGCACCCGCACACCGGCCTCAGGTCCGGAAAGGACCACCGCCTCCGGGCCGTTGACCGCGGCGACGCAGACCTCGCCAGGGTGCTCGGAAAGCAGCTCGCGGACCCGGTCTTCGCTCGCCCGGACGGCGACCATCGCGCCACCTGCGGGCAGGTCCTGCATGAGACGGCCGCGATGGGCGGCGAAGGCGGCGGCGTCCGGCAGTGACCAGATCCCGGCCACGTGCGCCGCGGCGACCTCGCCGATCGAATGACCGGTGACGACGTCCGGCCGCACGCCCCACGACTCCAGCAGGCGGAACAGCGCAACCTGGAAGACGAACAGGGCCGGCTGGGTGTACGCCGTCTCGACCAGCAGCGCGGCTTCGGCCGAATCGGGCTCGGCGAACACCACGGACTTCAGCGGGCGGTCGAGATGCAGGTCCACCTCGGCACACGCGTCGTCGAAAGCCTTGGCGAACGCCGGGAACCGCGCGTGCAGCCCACGGCCCATGCCGAGCCGCTGCGCGCCTTGGCCGGGGAAGACGAACGCGAGCCGCCCGTGCTGGGCGGTTCCCTCGTGGACCGTCTGGTGCCGTTCGCCCTCGGCCAGCGCGTCGAGGCCGGCGAGGCCGGCGTCCACGACCACGGCCCGGTGCGGCAGCGCCGCTCGGCTCCACGCCGAGGAGAACGCGAGGTCCAACGGCCGGGCGCCGGACCGCACCACGTCTCGCAGCGAAGCGGCCTGGGCGCGCAAGGCGGGCAGGCTGCGAGCGGAAAGCACGAGTGGCGTCGGGCCTCCCGGGTCCGCGACGTCAACCGGCGCGCCGGCTTCGGGAGCCTGCTCCAGGAGAACGTGGGCGTTGGTGCCGCTGAAGCCGAACGACGAGACCGCGCACCGCCGAGGCTCGCCACGGTCGGGCCATTCCCGCTGCCGGGTAAGGAGTTCCAGCGTTCCCGCGGACCAGTCGACGTGCGGGGTGGCCGGATCCGCGTGCAGCGTCCGGGGCAGCACCCCCGCGCCCATCGCCGAGACCATCTTGATCACGCCGAGCACCCCGGCCGCGGCCTGGGCATGGCCGATATTGGACTTGACCGACCCCAGCAGCAGTGGTTGCCCGGCCTCCCGCCCGGCGCCGTAGACGGCCTGGAGCGCGGCGCCTTCGATCGGGTCGCCGAGTGCGGTGCCGGTGCCGTGCGCCTCGACGGCGTCCACATCGGACGGTTGAAGGCCGGCGTCGGCCAGCGCCTGGCGGATGACCCGCTGCTGGGCCAGCCCGTTCGGGGCGGTCAGGCCGGCGCTGGCACCGTCGGAGTTCACCGCGGAACCCCGGAGCACCGCCAGGACCCGGTGTCCGCGCGCTTTGGCCGTGGAAAGGCGCTCCACGAGCAGCATGCCGACGCCCTCGCCCCAGCCCGTGCCGTCGGCACCCGCGCCGAAAGCCTTGCAGCGCCCGTCTTCGGCGAGACCACGGACCCGGCTGAACGCCATGAACGAACCGGGGGTGGCCATCACCGCGACCCCGCCGACGATCGCCTGGTCGCAGTCGCCCCGCCGGAGGGCCTGGGCGGCGACGTGCAGCGCCACCAGCGACGCGGAGCAGGCCGTGTCGATCGTGAGGGCGGGTCCGTGCAGGCCGAACTCGTAAGCGATCCGCCCGGACGCGATGCTGCCCGCGGTCCCCGTGATCAGGTGACCCTCCGCGCCGTCACGCGCGTCCTGCATGCCCGGCCCGTACTCGTGGTTCTCCGCGCCGATGAACACCCCGGTGGAGCTGCCGGCGACCGACTGCGGATCGATGCCGGACCGTTCGAACAGCTCCCACGCCAGTTCCATCAGCAGGCGCTGCTGGGGATCCATCGCGGCGGCCTCACGCGGGGAGATCCCGAAGAAGTCCGCGTCGAATTCCGTCGCGCCCTCGAGGAAGCCGCCGAACCGGGAGTACGTCCGCCCGGGCCGGTCCGGGTCGGGGTCGTAGGAGCCCTCGATGTCCCAGCCGCGGTCCTCGGGGAAGCCCCCGATAGCGTCCTTGCCCTCGACGAGAAGCTGCCACAGCTCTTCCGGGGAGGACACCCCGCCGGGGGCGCGGCAGGCGGTGCCGACGATCACCACCGGGTCGCCGGCGTCGGTGGCCTCGGCTCCCCCGGCGACGACCTGCGCGGCCGGTTCTTCGCCGAAGAGGTGCGCAGCGAGGCCGTGGGCGAGGCTGCTCGCCGTGGGATGGTCGTAGATGTCGGTGAGCGGAAAGGAAATCCCGAGTTCGGCTTGGACCAGGCGATGCAGCTCGACCGCCGCCAGCGAGTTCAGGCCGAGGTCGGCGAAGCGGCGGAGCGGATCTTCGACCTCGGCGCGTTCGACGCCCAGCGCTGTGGCCGCGAACCGTTGGACCATCGCCAGCAGCTTCCGGACGGCTTCACCGCGCGAGCCCGACAGCTCGCGCCACGCTTCGGGAGCACCGCCGTCACCCTCGCCGGCCGAGGACACGTTGCAGGCTTCGCTCGTCATATCGCCGCGCCACCAACCTTTGCACCCTGGTCCGCCAACTGCCTTCGGCCCCGATCGTAGAAGTCCGCACCCTGTACTTTTTCCTAGAGGACGCACCGGTTTCCGCACGCCATCCGGTCACCGCCGCCAGAACTGGTGTTTTCCCGCGAACGGCTGGGGGACGCTTCGGCGACACCAGGCCGCGGCATGGAACGCCGGCGCAAGAGGCCGGCCCGCGCCATGCCGAGTAGTCGCCGGCCGCGTTCTCTCCGGAGGGGCACCCCGCTATGACCTTGGCCAGTCAGCACCCCATGACCATGTTCGGCCCGGACTTCCCCTTCGCCTACGACGACTGGCTGAGCCACCCGGCCGGTCTGGGCCGGCTGCCGGAGCACCGCCTCGGCACCCCGGTGGCCGTGGTCGGCGGCGGGGTCTCCGGCCTCGTCGCCGCGTACGAGCTCATGAGACTCGGGCTGCGGCCGGTGCTCTACGAGGCCGGCGAACTCGGCGGGCGCATGCGCTCGATCGCCTTCGCCGACCACCCGGATTCACTGGCGGAGCTGGGCGCGATGCGTTTTCCACCCTCGGCGAGCACCCTGTTCCACTACATCGGCCTGCTCGGCCTGGCCACCCGCCCGTTTCCCAATCCGCTCTCGGCCTGCACGCCGAGCACGGTGCTCGACCTCGGCGGAGTCGTCCACCGCGTCCGGACCGCCGACGAGCTGCCCACCGACTACCAGGCGGTCGCCGACGCCTGGGACAAGGCGCTGCAGGACCGCGCGGAACTGTCCTCGATGGAGGACGCCATCCGGCGGCGCGACGTCCCGGCGATCAAGTCCATCTGGAACCGGCTGGTGACCGAAATGGACGATCAGTCGTTCTACGGCTTCCTGGCGGCGTCCTCGGCCTTCGAGTCCTTCCGCACCCGGGAGATCTTCGGCCAGGTCGGCTTCGGCACCGGCGGCTGGGACACCGACTTCCCGAACTCGATCCTGGAGATCCTGCGGGTCATCTACACCCACGCCGACGACGACCAGGTCAGCATCGTCGGCGGCGCCCGGCAGGTCCCGGCCGGGCTGTGGACCCGCACGCCCGGGCGCCTGGCGCACTGGCCCGCCGGCACCTCCCTCTCGTCGCTCAACTCGGGCCGCCCCCGCCCGTCGGTGACCCGGCTGAGCCGCACCGGCGAGGCCATCACCGTCGAGGACAGTTCGGGCGCGCGGCAGGACTTCGCCGCCGCCGTGTTCACCCCGCACGTGTGGACGCTGCTCGGCCGGATCGACTGCGCGCCGGAGCTGCTCAGCGTTCCACAGTGGACCGCGGTCGAGCGCACCCACTACATGAACTCCTCCAAGCTGTTCGTGCTGACCGACCGGCCGTTCTGGCGGGACACCGACCCGCGCACGGGCCGCGACGTGATGGGCATGACCCTCACCGACCGCAGCCCGCGCGGGGTGTACCTGTTCGACGACGGACCCGACCGGCCGGGCGTGATGTGCCTGTCCTACAGCTGGAACGACGACTCCTCGAAGATGCTCACCCTCGACGACGGCCAGCGCCTCGCCGTCGTCCTGCGCCAGCTCAAGGCCATCTACCCGGACGTCGACATCGCCTCGCACGTGATCGGCGACCCGATCACCGTCACCTGGGAGCGCGAGCCCCACTTCATGGGGGCGTTCCGCGCCAGCCTGCCGGGCCACTACCGCTATCAGCGGCGCCTGTTCACCCAGTTCATGCAGCGCGGGGAACCCGACGCGCGGCGCGGCTTCTTCCTTTGCGGCGACGATGTTTCGTGGACCGCGGGGTTCGCCGAGGGCGCCGTGACCACCGCGTTGAACGCCGTCTGGGGAGTGCTCGACCACCTCGGCGGCGCGACCGCCCCGGAGAACCCCGGCCCCGGCGACCGCTTCGACGAACTCGCCCCGGTGGACCTGCCCTTCTGAGGACAGTCCGAAAGGGACCGGCAGCGTCAAGGCACGGGAACGGGCTTCGCCGCCGTCTTCGGGGTCACCGGGATCACCTCGAAGTTCCCGGCCGTCACGTCGAGCCGGTGGAACAGCAGGTCGGGGCCCGTCACGTACAGGGTCGAGACGCCCTCGTCCTTCAGCGCCCCGACCACGGCCGGCCAGTGGATCGGCCGGTCGAAGGTGTCCAGCAGCATGGTGCGCAGCTCCGCGGCCGAGCCGATCCGGCGGCCGTCCTGGTCGGCGATGACCGGCAGGGCCGGTTCCGCGAGCGGGTAGCGGGTGAACACTTCGGCGTCGGCCTTCAGCCGTAAGGGCGTGAACCGCCGCGCGTGCACCGGTGGCCGCATGGTCTGCATGGAATAGCCGCCGAGCGCGCGGACCGCCGCGATGAGGTCGTCGAGCTGCGCCGCACGCAGGGAAACCAGGTAGGCGCCCTCGTCGAGATACCCGGAGATCTCGATCCACTCCCCCCGGGCGGACCGCTCTTCGACCAGCGCCAGAAACTCCTGACCGGGCACCCGGACGAAGCAGTGCGTCACCAGATCGTCCGGCTCACCGGCGAAATACTCGTCCTCGCAGCGGACGAGGTCGACGGTGAGCCGGACAGCGTCGGCGAAGTCCAGCGAGCCGGCGTACGCCGCGGCCGCGCGCTGGCCGACGCTCGCGCCGACGCAGAAATCGGGACGCAGCCCCAGTTCCTGCTCGGCCCGGTCGGCCAGCGCGAGCGAGTTGACCAGGAAGGCCACCTGCGCGTGGACGTCGTAAACCCCTTGGGCGGCACGGAAACCGTCGAGCAGTGAGCGGCCGAGCACCTCGTCGGCCACCGCGATCCGCCGGCGCGCGTAGCGGTCCAGCACCATGAACCGGCCGACCTCGTCGAACGTCGACGAGCCCATCCCGGGGAAGGCCACGGCGACCGCACTGCGGGGTTCGCTCACGCCGAGACCGCCAGCTCCTGGAGCCGCTTGCTGTCGGGCTTCCCGTTGCCGTTGAGCGGAAAACTGTCGATGACGACCATCCGGTCGGGCACCTCGTAGTCGGCCAGCGCCGTCCTGGCCACGGCGCGCCAGTGGTCCGGTCCGCGGTCCTCGTCGTCCTCGACGAAGGCGATCAGCTCACTGCCCCGGCGCTCGCACGGGATCGCGATGATCTTGGCGACGCAGCCGGCCTCCGCCATCCGCCGTTCGATCATCTCGGGGTAGAGGGTGTAGCCCATGCGGTGGACCGCGCGCTTGCGGCCCAGGATGACCAGGCTGCCGTCTTCGGTCAGGCGGCCGAAGTCGCCGCTCGGGTACCAGCCCCGGCTGATCGGCTGGACCTCGCCGTCCTCGCCGAGGTAACCGGCCATGACGTCCGGGGTGAGCACCATGACCTCGCCGACCTCGCCGGCGGGCAGCTCGGCGCCCTCGTCGTCCACCACGGCCAGCCGCACGCCCTCGACCGCGCGCCCGCAGGCGACCGGGTTGTCCAGCGTCGCGAACGAGACGTTGCCCAGTTCGGTGCTGCCGTAGCTGTCGAGCAGGTGGTGCCCGACCTCGTCGGCGTAACGGTCCACCAGGCCCGGGTCCAGGGGTGCGGCGCCGGCGCAGAGCATCCGCGCCTCGGCGAGCACCCGCATCAGCACGGGCCGGCGGCGGGCGATGTTGAGCATGCTGCGGTAGGTCGCGGGGGTGGCGTCGAACACCGTCCCCCCGCACAGCCCGGCCATCTGCAGGGCGTGGTCGAGCCGCCGGTACGGGGCCACCACCAGGGAGCACCGGGTGAGCCAGGCGATCAGCACCATGGACAGCCCGTACTGGTGGGAGAACGGCAGCAGCGGCACCAGCACGTCACTCGCGACGTGCCCGACCTGGTTGAGGTTGCGGCGCAGGTTGGCCAGGAACGAGCCGCCGGACTTGATGATCGCCTTCGGCGCGCCGGTCGAGCCGGAGGAGAACATGAGCAGGCCGTCGGGGAGGTCGCACCACGGCTGGACGTCCAGCTCCGCCGCGGTCGCGGTGCGGCCGGCGGAGTACAGCTGGAGCTCGTAGATGGTGAAGCCCAGGATGTCCAGCTCGGGCAGGACCGTGGTATCGCCGCTGATGCAGACCTTCACGCGGGCCTGGGCGATCAGGCGGGCGGTGGTCTCGGGCCGCTCCTGGTAGTCGATGAGCACGATCGAGGCGCCGAGGTGCATCAGCGCGAGCAGCGCGGTGAGGTAACCCGGTGAGTTCTCCGCCTTGAGCAGCACCCGGTCGGACCGGCGCACCCCGCGGTCCCGCAGCTCGCCTGCCATCCGGACCGCGTCGGCTTCCCACTCCTCGAGAGTGCGGACACTGTCGGCGCCGCAGATCTTCGCCATGGCCGAACCTCTTCCTTCGACTTCGAGAGACAACACGGCACTCCGGGGTGCCCGGTGCCCAGTGTTCGCGGTCACCACCAAGGAAACCCCCAGAAACCGCGGGCCCGGTGCGAGGAATCGGCCGGCTCTAGTGATTTGCCGGGCCGCCCCGTGGGACAAAGGCAGGGTCTCGGACTCCGAAGCCACCCGCGCAGCGCGGAAAGGTAGTGCCCATGGACTCGACCCGCCGGCCGATCCTGCTCGTCAGCTCCCCCGAAAGCGGCCTGCTCAACCCGCTGCTGATCCTCGCCGCGGAGCTGTCCGGCCGCGGGGTGGAAGACCTCTGGTTCGCCACCGACGAGCCCCGCCGCGGCGAGATCGAAGGCATCGGCGGCGGGACTCCGGTGGAGTTCGCCTCGCTCGGCGAGGTGGTGCCCGAGATGTCCGCGGTGACCTGGGACGACGAGACCTACCGGGCGGTGACCCAGTCTTCGCGCTTCAAAGCCCACGCCGCGGTCCTCCGGCACACAGTGGACCCGAAGCTGCGCGTGGGCAAGTACCGGGCATTGGAAACCGCGGTCGACAAGATCCAGCCCGCCCTGATGGTCATCGAGAGCCTCAGCCTGTTCGCCGTCGAACTGGCGATCACCAGGAAGATCCCGTTCATCCTGAGCGTCCCGTTCATGCCCAGCAACGTGCTGACCTCGCACACCCCGTTCTCCAGGAGCTACACGCCGCCGAGCTTCCCGGTGCCGCATTCAGGTCTGCCGTACCGGATGTCCCTGGCGCAGCGGATCGAGAACCGGCTCTTCAAACTGCGCACGCTGGCCCTGTTCCTCGGTCCCAAGCTGGCGAAGGTGGTCTCGCAGGACGGCCCGATCCGCGCGGAGCTGGGGATCGCCCCCGAGGCCCGCGGACAGATGGCCCGGATCGACGCCGCGGAAAGCATCCTGGCCTACTCGGTCGCCGGGCTGGACTACCCCTTCCCGGTGCCGGAGAAGATGCGGCTCGTGGGCGCGATGGTGCCCCCGCTCCCCCAGGCGCCGGAAGACCGCCGCGTCGCCGATTGGCTCGACGCCCAGGACTCCGTCGTCTACATGGGATTCGGCACGATCACCCGGCTGACCCGCGATCAGGTCGGCTCGCTGGTCGAGGTCGCGCGCCGGCTCGAAGGCAAGCACCAGTTCCTCTGGAAGCTGCCGGCCGATCAGCAGGAGTTCCTGCCGGCCGAGCTGCCCGCCAACCTGCGGGTCGAAACCTGGGTGCCGTCGCAGCTCGACGTCCTGGCGCATCCCAGCGTCAAGGTGTTCTTCACCCACGCCGGCGGAAACGGCTACCACGAAGGACTTTACTTCGGCAAGCCGCTGGTGGTGCGCCCGCTCTGGGTCGACTGCCACGACCAGGCGATCCGCGGCGAGGACTTCGGCGTCAGCCTCACCCTCGACCGGCCCGAGACGATCGATCCCGACGACGTGGCCGACAAGCTCACCCGGGTGATCGGCGAGGACTCCTTCCGGGCGCGGGCCGAGCATTTCGCCGTACAGCAACGGGAAGCGGGCGGTCGGGAAGCTGCGGCCGACGTCGTGCTCGCCTCCCCGTCCCTGCAGTGACCACCCGGAAGAACCACCCCGGAAGAACGAGGAGACGATGGCGATCCACTACCCGGTTTCCCAGCCCTGGCTCGAAGGGCGCGAGCTGGAATACGTGACCCGGACCGTCGGCGACGGCTGGCTCTCCTCCCAGGGCCCGTTCGTGAAGCGGTTCGAGCAGGCGTTCGCGGACTACAACGGGATCGCCCACGGCGTCGCCTGTTCGTCCGGGACCACCGCGCTCACCCTGGCGCTGCGGGCGCTCGGCATCGGCCCCGGCGACGAGGTGATCGTGCCGGAGTTCACCATGATCGCCTCGGCCTGGGCGGTGACCTACACCGGCGCCACCCCGGTCTTCGTGGACTGCGGCGACGATCTCGACATCGACGTCTCGAAGATCGAAGCGAAGATCACGCCGCGCACCAAGGTGATCATGCCCGTGCACATCTACGGGCGGCGCTGCGACATGGACGCGATCATGAAGCTGGCCTACGAGTACAACCTGCGCGTGGTCGAGGATTCGGCCGAGGCGCACGGCGTCCGCCCGGTCGGTGACATCGCGTGTTTCTCGTTGTTCGGCAACAAGATCATCACCTCCGGCGAGGGCGGGATCTGCCTGACGCGCGATCCGCACCTGGCCGGGCAGCTGGCCCACCTGCGCGGGATGGCGTTCGACTCCGGGCACACCTTCCTGCACAAGAAGCTCGGCTACAACTTCCGCATGACGAGCATGCAGGCCGCCGTCGCGCTGGCGCAGACCGAGCAGCTCGACGAAATCCTCGCCCTGCGCCGGGACATCGAAAAACGCTACGACGAAGGGCTCGCCGGGATCAGCGGCATCACCCTGATGCCGGCGCGCGATGTGCTGTGGATGTACGACCTGCGCGCCGAGCGCCGTGACGAGCTGCGTGCATTCCTGGCCGCCGCGGGGATCGAGACCCGGTTGTTCTTCAAGCCGATGAGCAGGCAGCCCGGCTACCTCGACCCCGGCTGGCCGGCACTGAACGCCAGCACGTTCAGCGAGGACGGCCTCTACCTGCCGACCTACACCGGCCTCACCGAAGCCGACCAGACGTTCATCACCGGGAAGGTCCGCGAGTTCTACCAGGGAATACAGGAATGACGACCACCGAGCAGAACACCGTCGATTTTCCGGGCCGCCGGGCGGGCGTCTCCTTCCCACCGCCCGAATACGCGGACATCCGCGCGCGGCCGGGGCTGGTCCGGACCGCGCTGGGCGCCGACACGAAAGTCTGGCTGGTCGCCCGGCACGAGGACGTCCGCACCGTGCTCACCGACCGCCGGATCAGCTCCAACCCGACCCACGCCGGTTTCCCGAGCTTCGGCCGGACCGGCGGGGTGCCCGCGCCGGACCAGGTGCCGGGCTGGTTCGTCGGGATGGACCCGCCCGAGCACGGCCGGTTCCGCAAGACGCTGATCCCGGAGTTCACCGTCCGCAAGATCAAGGAGCTGCGGCCGGAGATCCAGCGGGTCGTCGACGGGCGGATCGACGCCATGCTCGCGGCCGGGAACTCCGCCGACCTGGTGGCCGACTTCGCGCTGCCGGTGCCGTCGCTGGTGATCACCGCGCTGCTCGGGGTGCCCTACGCCGACCACGAGTTCTTCGAAGCCAAGACCCGCGTGCTGGTCAGCTTCGCCTCCACCGACGACGAGCGCGAAGCCGCCGGGAAGCACATCCTGCGCTACATCACCCGTCTGATCACCCTCAAGCAGCAACGGCCGGGCGACGATCTGCTGAGCCGGCTGCTCGCCGCGGGCACCATGACGCCGCAGGAACTCTCCGGTGTCGCGATGCTGCTGCTGATCGCCGGCCACGAGACCACGGCCAACAACATCTCCCTCGGCGTGATCACCCTGCTGGCGAACCGCGAGTGGATCGGCGACGAGCGGGTGGTCGAGGAACTCCTGCGCCTGCACTCGGTCGCCGACCTGGTCGCGCTGCGCGTGGCGGTCGAGGACGTGGAGATCGGCGGCCAGCTGATCAAGGCCGGCGAGGGCATCATCCCCCTGGTCGCCGCCGCGAACCACGACAGCGGCGCCTTCGACGGCCCGGCACGCTTCGACCCCGCCCGGCCCGCCCGCCACCACGTCGCGTTCGGCTACGGCGTGCACCAGTGCCTCGGCCAGAACCTGGTCCGGGCCGAGATGGAGATCGTCTACCGCACGCTGTTCGAGCGGATCCCCACGCTCGAGATCGCCGCCCCGGTCGAGGAACTGCCCTTCAAGTACGACGGGATCCTGTTCGGGCTGCACGCCCTGCCCGTCAGGTGGTGAATCGGCTGCCGCTACGTGAAACCGACCCCGGGCCACCTCGGCCCGGGGTCGGCTGCTTTCCGGTGGCGGTCAGCCGGCCCGGACCAGGGAGGCGAGCCAGTCCTCCAGCACGGCGGCGGTGGTCGCCGAATCCTCCATGGCCAGGGAGAAGTGGTCGGCTTCGATGGTGATCACCTTCTCGGCCGGCACCGGGTTGTCGTCGGGACCGGCGGCTTCGGCGCCGGCCAGCGGGACGGTGCACCGGACGAGCAGGGTCGGCGCCGTGGTCGGCGGGAGTTCCAGGCCGGCCATCATGCTGAACCAGTGGCTCATCGCCGAGAGCCGGGCGCTGGTCAGCGTCACCGAGGTCGATTCCAGCCCGGACAGGTAGTTCCGGCTGATCTCGCCGAAGTCGACGACCTCGTCGCTGCCGTGCCGGAGGCTGAGGGTGTCGAGCATGACCACCGCGTCCGGCCGGATCCCCCAGGTGTTCTCGAGCACCCCGGCGACGGAGCAGGCGAGCGCGCCGGCCGAGGAGTGCCCGACGAGCACAAAAGGCTTGCCGTCACTGGCGTTCAGCGCGCATTCGGCGATCACCCTCGACGCCGCCGCGGGGGTGGCCGGCAGGCTTTCGCCCGAGGCGAACCCGATCAGCGGGAGGGCCGCCAGCCGGCGCTTGCCGCGGAACTGGGCCGCGATGCGCGCGTACTGGTGGACCCCGCCGGTCACCACCGGCGAGCTGATGCAGATCAGCATCGGCTCCTCGGCGCCTTCGGACAAGGTGATCGGGAGCGGCAGCTCGTCCAGCTCGGCGGGGGTCTCGAAGGTCGGCCGGAGCGCGGCGACGGCCTTGAGCAGTCCCATGCTCTGCTGGACCCGCCCCTCGTCGAGCGCGCCGAAGAACAGCTTCGAAACGGTGTCGTCGGCATCCTGAGGCGCAGGCTTGGCGGGCGCGGCCTCCAGGGTGCCCGCGATCTCACCGCACAGCCATTTCGCCAGCTGTGCCGGGGTTTTGCTGTCGAAGACCACAGTGGACGGCAGCCGCAGGCCGACGGTCTCGGCGAGCTTGTTCCGCAGCTCCACCGCGATCAGCGAGTCGAAACCGGATTCGAGGAAGGCCCGCTCGGGATCGAGCCGGTCCGAATCGCGGAACCCGAGCAGCACACTGGCATAGTCCACCACCAGCGCCCGCACGACATCCTCCTGCTCCGAAGCGCTGAGTCCGCGGAGCCGATCCTGCAGGGTCGCCGTCGAGACGTCCGTGGTGCCGGCGGCGGCCTTCCGGCGGCTCGACTGGACCAGGCCGCGCAGGAGCGCGGGGACCTCGCCGCGCCGGCCGAGCCCGGAAGCGTCGACCCGCAGCGGGACGATGAGCGGCACGTCGGACACCACCGCGGCGTCGAACATCGCCATTCCCTGCCGGGTGCCGATCACCGGCAGCCCGGCCGAGGAGATCCGTTTGACGTCGTTGCCGGTGAGCGCGCCGGTCATCTCGCTCGCCTGCTCCCACAGCCCCCACGCGAGCGAAGTCGCCGGAAGCCCGGCCGCTCGCCGATGCTGGGCGAGCGCGTCGAGGAAGACGTTCGCCGCGGCGTAGTTGGCCTGTCCGGGAGCACCGGTCACACCCGACACCGAGGAGAACAGGACAAACGCGGCCAGCGGGAGCCCCGCGGTCAGCTCGTGCAGATGCCAGGCGGCGTCGGCCTTGGGCCGCAGGACGGTATCGAGCCGGTCCGGGGTCAGGGAGGCGACGACGCCGTCGTCGAGGACCCCGGCCGTGTGCACCACGGCCGTCAGCGGATGCGCCGGGTCGACCGACGCGAGCAGGCCCGCGAGAGCTTCCCGGTCGGCGGTGTCGCAGGCAGTGATGGTGACTTCGGCCCCGTGCGCGATGAGTTCTGCCTGCAGCTCAAGGGCTCCCGGCGCCTCCGGACCGCGGCGCGACGTCAGCAGCAGGTGCCGCGCCCCCCGCTCGGCGACGAGGTGCCGGGCCAGCTGGCCGCCCAGCACCCCGGTCCCGCCGGTGATCAGCACGGTGCCCTCGGGGCGCCAGGCGGGCGGGATCGTGAGCACGATCTTGCCGACGTGCTTGGCCAGGCTCATCCGGCGGAACGCGTCCGGCGCCCGCCGCACGTCCCACGCGGTCACCGGCAGCGGCCGGAGCGCCCCGTCGGCGAACAGCCGCAGCAGCTCGCCCAGCATCTCCTGGATGCGGTCCGCCGGGACGGCGCCGAGGTCGAACGCCCGGTAGTCCGCTCCCCCGACGTCGTCGCGGATGTCGGTCTTGCCCATCTCGAGGAAGCGGCCGCCCGGCGCGAGCACCCGCAACGACGCGTCGACGAATTCGCCGGCGAGGGCGTTGAGCACGACGTCGACCCCGCGTCCTCCCGTGGCGGCCAGGAAACGCTGCTCGAACTCGGTCGTGCGCGAAGACGCGATGTGGTCCTCGGCGACGCCGAGCGCGCGGAGTTCGCCCCATTTGGCTTCGCTGGCCGTGGCGAAGACTTCGGCGCCCACGTGCTGGGCCAGCTGGATCGCCGCCATGCCCACACCGCCGGCGCCGGCGTGGACCAGCACGGTCTCGCCCCGGCGCAGCCCGGCCAGGTCGACGAACGCGTGGTACGCCGTCAGGAACACCAGCGCGACCGACGCGGCCTGCTCGTCCGGCCAGCCCTCGGGCACCAGTCCGAGATACCGCTCGTCGGCCACGGCCACCGGCCCGAACCCGCCGTCCATCATGCCCAGCACCCGGTCGCCGGGCTTGACCGCCGTCACCTCGGGCCCGACCTCGGTCACCACGCCGGCGGCCTCGGCGCCCAGCAGGCCGTCACGGCCCGGGTACATGCCGAGCGCCTTGAGCACGTCGCGGAAGTTGACGCCCGCGGCCGCCACCCGGATCCGGACCTGGCGCCCGGACAGCGGTTCCGCGACCTCCGGGGCGGGCAGCAGGGCCAGGTCGTCCAGGCTGCCCCGGTTGCTGGTGCCGAGCCGCCACGGCGCGTCGCCGGCGGGCGGCAGCAGGCTGCCGCCGGGCACGAGCCGGGCGAGCCGGCCGGCGCGGACCTGCCCTTGGCGCAGAAGGACTTGCGACTCGCCGTCGGTGAACAGCCCGGCGAGCGCCGGCAGCGCTTCGACGGACTCGTCGGTCTCGTCGAGGTCGGCCAGCAGGAACCGCCGGGGGTTCTCGGTCTGCGCCGACCGGATGAGGCCCCAGACCGCGGACGCGGCGAGATCGGTGACGTCCTCGCCACCGCCGGCCACGGCGCCCCGGGTCACCACGATCAGGCGGGCCCCGGCGAACCGGTCCTCGGCGAGGAAGCCCTGGACCTGCCCGAGCACCCGCGCGGTCAAGGCGTGGACGGCGGCCGGGCCGTCGCCGTCGCCGTCGCCGTCGCCGTCGCCAGTGGCCGACAGCAGGAAAACGTCCGGCACGGGACCGTCGGCGGGGGAATCGGCGAAACCCGCGATGGTGTGGCCCGCGAGGCTCGCCGCCGGGGCGAAGCCGAACGCGTCGCCACCCAGGATCGTCCACCGGGTCGGCGGCGGCGCGGTGACCGGGACGTCGATCCAGTCCAGCCGGAACAACGACTCCTGCTCACCCCGCGCGCCGGCCGCGAGCCCGGCCGACGCCGAGCGCAGGACCAGGGAATCCGCCGACAGCACCGGAGCACCCTCGACGTCCACCGCGGCCAGCGACACCGCGTCCGTACCGACGCCGGTCAGGCGCACGCGCAGCGTCGAAGCGCCGCCGGCGTGCAGCGAAACCCCGCTCCACGCGAACGGGAGCAGGCTCTTGCCGCCACCGTCCGGATCGACGAACGACACCGCGTGCAGGGCCGCGTCCAAGAGCGCGGGATGCATGCCGAACAGGTCGGCGTCGTCGACCGGCGAAGGCAGGCCGACTTCGGCGTAAACCGCGCTCTCGTCACGCCAGGCCGCGCGCAGGCCCTGGAAAACCGGGCCGAAGGTGAGCCGGTCGTAGAAGCCTTCGAGGTCGATGGGCTGGGCATCGGCCGGGGGCCAGGCACTCACGTCGAATCCCGCCTGCCGCTCGCCCGAGGCCAGCACGCCGGTGGCGTGACAGGTCCACTCGGCCTCCGGCGGCGCGTCGGCCGGCCGGGCGAAGATCTGCAGGTCACGGCAGTCGTCGTCATCGGGCGCGCCCACGCGCACCTGGACGGCCACCGCCTCCTCGGCCGGCAGCATCAGCGGGACCGAAAGCGTCAGCTCGTCGACGCGGTCGCAGCCGGCCTGGTCGCCCGCGCGGATGGCGAGTTCCAGGAACCCGGTGCCGGGGAAGAGCACCACGCCGCCGACCGAGTGATCGGCCAGCCAGGGATGGGTCGCCAGCGAAAGCCGTCCGGTCAGCAGCAGGCCGTCCGATCCGGCGAGCGACACCGCCGCGCCGAGCAGCGGGTGCTCCGCGGAAAGCAGGCCGAGCCCGGACGCGTCGGCGCGCGGCGGCGCGGACCGCGGCCAGTACCGCTCGTGCTGGAAGGCGTAGGTCGGCAGGTCGGCCCGGCGCGCGCCGGTGCCGGCGAAGAACGCGGACCAGCCGACGTCGACGCCGCGGACGAACACCTCCGCCAGCGAGGTCAGGAACCGCCGCAGGTCACCGTCGTCGCGGCGCAGCGTCCCGGCGACCACGGCCGGCCCGCCGACCTCGTCGATCGTCTCGTGGACGCTGCCGGTGAGCACCGGGTGCGGACTCACCTCGACGAACGCCCGGTGCCCCTGGTCCAGCAGCGCGCGTACGGCGGGCTCGAAACCGACCGTCTGACGCAGGTTCCGGTACCAGTAGCCGGCGTCCAGCCCGGTGGTGTCCAGCCAATCGCCGGTCACGGTGGAGAAGAACGGGATGTCGGACTCCCGCGGCGCGAGGCCCGCGAGTTCGCCGCGCAGTTCGTCTTCGAGTTCCTCGACCTGGACCGAGTGGGACGCGTAGTCCACCGCGATCCGGCGGGCGCGCACCTCGTCGGCCTTCAGTTCCGCCAGGAGCGCGTCGAGCGCCGCGGGCTCACCGGACACGACCACGGACTTCGGCCCGTTGACCGCCGCGACCGAGATCGCGCGCCCGCCCAGCCGCGCCTCGACGCCGGCCAGCGGGAGCGCGACGGACATCATGCCACCGCGACCGGTCAGGGCACGGCTGATCGCCTTGCTGCGCAACGCGACCACGCGGGCACCGTCCGAGATGGACAGTGCCCCCGAGACGACGGCCGCGGCGATCTCACCCTGTGAGTGGCCCACCACGGCGTCGGGAAGCACCCCGTGGTGACGCCACAGCGCCGCCAGCGCGACCATGACCGCCCAGGACGCGGGCTGGACCACGTCGACGCGCTCGAGCGACGGCGCGCCTTCAGCCCCGCGAAGCACGTCGAGCAGCGACCAGTCGACGTGCGGTGCGAGCGCGGCGGCGCACTCGGCCAGGGCGTCGGCGAACTCCGGTGACTGCTCGGCCAGGCGAGCGCCCATGCCGGCCCACTGCGAGCCCTGGCCCGGGAAGACGAAAACCGTGCGGCCGTCGACGTCGGCGAGCCCGGTGACCGCGGCGGGTTCTTCACCGGCCAGCCCGGCCAGCCCGGCCGTCAGCTCGTCGCGGGACTCCCCCAGCACCACCGCGCGCCGGTCGAACGCCGACCGGCTTTCGACGAGCGAGAGGCCGACGTCGGCGACCGGCAGACCGTCCACAGCGGACAACAGCCGGCCGGCCTGGGCACGCAGGGCCGGGACGCTCTTGCCGGAGACGACCCACGGGATCACCCCGGCGGCGACCGGCTCGCCCGGCTCGGCCTTCGGCTCCGGCGCCTGCTCGAGGATCACATGCGCGTTGGTGCCGCTGATGCCGAACGACGACACCCCGGCGCGGCGCGGACGGCCGGCCGCGGGCCACTCCGTCCGCTCCGTCAGCAGCGATACCGCGCCGGCCGACCAGTCGACGTGCGTGGACGGCTCGCTCACGTGCAGCGTTTCGGGCAGGATCCCGTGCCGCATGGCCATGGCCATCTTGATCACCCCGGCGACCCCGGCCGCGGCCTGGGTGTGCCCGAGGTTCGACTTGATCCCGCCCAGCCACAGCGGGATCTCCCGGTCCTGGCCGTAGGTCGCCAGCACCGCCTGCGCCTCGATCGGGTCGCCCAGCACCGTGCCGGTCCCGTGGGCCTCGACCGCGTCGACGTCCGAAGTGGACAGTCCGGCGCCGGCCAGCGCCTGGCGGATCACCCGCTGCTGCGAGGGCCCGTTCGGCGCCGTCAGGCCGTTCGACGCGCCGTCCTGGTTGACCGCGGAGCCGCGGACCACGGCGAGGATCGGGTGGCCGTGGCGTTCGGCGTCGGACAGCTTCTCCACCAGCAGCATGCCGATGCCCTCGGACCAGCCCGTGCCGTCGGCGTCGTCGGAGAACGCCTTGCAGCGGCCGTCGGGGGCCAGCCCGCCCTGCCGGGTGAAACCGGCGAAGCCGAGCGAGGTCGACATCACCGTCACACCGCCGGCCAGGGCCAGCGTGCATTCACCGGCGCGCAGGGCCTGCGCGGCGAGGTGCAAGGCCACCAGCGAGGACGAGCACGCCGTGTCGATCGTGACAGCCGGGCCCTCGAAGCCGAACGTGTAGGAGATCCGGCCGGAGACCACGCTCGCCGCGAGCCCGGTGCCGGCATGGCCCTCGACGTCTTCACCAGAAGCAAGCACAAGGTTCGCGTAGTCCTGGCCGTTGGTGCCGACGAACACGCCGGTCCGGCTGCCGCGGACGCTCGACGGGTCGATCCCGGCGCGCTCGACGGCCTCCCAGGAGGTCTCCAGCAGCAGCCGCTGCTGCGGGTCCATCGCCAGTGCCTCGCGCGGCGAGATGCCGAAGAACCCGGCGTCGAAACCGGTGATGTCGTCCAGGAAACCGCCCTCGGTGGTGGCGCTGCGGCCGCGGCCGTCGCCGGCCAGCACGCCGAGGTCCCAGCCCCGGTCCACCGGGAATCCGGCGATGGCGTCCGAAGAGGACGAGACGAGCTCCCACAGGTCCTCGGGCGAGCCGACGCCGCCCGGGAACCGGCAGGCCATCCCGACGATCGCGACGGCTTCCTGGCGGCCCGACTCGGCCTCCTCCAGGCGCTGGCGGGTCTGGTGCAGATCAGCCGTGACCCACTTCAGGTATTCGACGAGTTTCTGGTCGTCCGGCATCGTGAGTGAACCTTTCCTGTCCGTGGCCACGGGTCAGCCGTTACTTCAGCCGGCCGAGTTCCCTGTCGATGAAGTCGAAGACCTCATCGGCGCTGGCCGACTGGATCCTCTCGGTGACGTCGGGTGTTCCGGGCTCGCCGGCGGGCCCGCTCCAGCCGGCCACCAGGCGCCGCAGCCGCGCCGCGACCCCGCCCCGGGTGACGTCGTCGGGTTCGCTCGCGGCGAGCGCGGCTTCCAGCCGATCGAGTTCGGCGAGCAGGGACGGCCCGGCGTCGGCGGGATCGCCGGTCAGCAATTCGGTGCCGAGGTGCTCCGCGAGCACCGCCGGCGTGGGGTAGTCGAAGGCCAGCGTCGCGGGCAGGCGCAGGCCGGTCGCGGCGGTCAGCCGGTTGCGGAGTTCGACCGCGGTCAGCGAATCGAAGCCGAGTTCGCGGAATTCGCGAGTGGCCCCGATCGCTTCGGGCGAGCCGTGGGCCAGCACGGCGGCCACCGCGTTCCGCACGAGGTCGACCAGGTGACGCTGCCGGTCGCCCTCGCGCATTTCTGCGAGCTGCTCGGCGAACCCGGCCTGCGAGACGGCCGCTTCGGCGGCCGCCGTGCGCCGCGTCGTCTTGACCAGGCTCCTCAGCACAGCCGGAACCACGCTCTGGGCCCGCATCGAGCCGGCGCCGAGCGCGAGCGGCACCAGCAGCGCCTCGTCCGACGCGGTGGACCGGTCGAACAGCGCCAGGCCCTCCTCAGGGGACAGCTCCGGGAGGCCGGCGCCCGCGATCCGCCGCCGTG
The DNA here is from genome assembly GCF_900110575.1 of Amycolatopsis saalfeldensis. Taxonomy (GTDB): domain Bacteria; phylum Actinomycetota; class Actinomycetes; order Mycobacteriales; family Pseudonocardiaceae; genus Amycolatopsis; species Amycolatopsis saalfeldensis. The sequence continues at coordinate 133,772 of NZ_FOEF01000002.1, read as the reverse complement.
ACGTGTCGCTCAGCGTGCTGGTCATGCCGCTGCCGGACGCCCACGGGCCCCACGCCAGCGACGTGGCCGCCTGTCCCTCGGCGGCGCGCAGCTGCGCCAAGGCGTCGAGGAAGCTGTTGGCCGCCGCGTAGTTGGCCTGTCCCGGGCTGCCCATCACCCCGGCGACCGAGGAGAACAGCACAAACGCCGCGAGATCGTCGTCCTTCGTGAGTTCGTGGAGATGCCAGGCGCCGTCGGCCTTCGGCCGGGCGACGGTGGCGAGGCGTTCCGCGGTCAGCGAGCCGAGCACACCGTCATCGAGCACGCCGGCCGTGTGCACAACCGCGGTCAGCGGGTGTCCGGAATGGACTTGGCCCAGCAGGTCCGCGACGGCCTGGCGATCGGCGGTATCACAGGCGACGATGGTCGCTTCGGCGCCGAGTGCGAGCAGGTCCGCGCGGAGTTCGTCCGCGCCGGGCGCCTCCGGGCCGCGCCGGCTGGCCAGCAGCAGATGCCGGACGCCGCGTTCGGCGACCACGTGGCGCGCGAGCTGCCCGCCGAGGCCGCCGGTGCCACCGGTGATCAGGACCGTCCCGTCGGGATCCCAGGCCCGGCCGCCGGTTCCGGCGGGCGCGCGCTGGAGCCGTCCCACGCAGACCACTCCGTCTCGTACCACGGCCTGTGTCTCGCCTGCCGCCAGCAGGCCCGGGAGCCGCGGTACTGGGGAAGCGTCTTCCCCGTCCAGGTCGGTGATCAGGAACGAGCCGGGGTTCTCCAGCTGGGCGGCGCGGACGAGCCCCCACACCGGGGCCGCGGCCAGGTCCGTCACCGTCTCACCGGCGGCGTTCCGCGTCACGAACAGCAGCCGCGTTTCGGCGAGCCGCTCGTCCGAAGCCCAGTCCTGCACCACTTCCAGGACCCGGGAGGTCGTCGCGAGCGCGGCGGCGGGCAGGTCACCGGCCCCGGTCACCGGCACGAGCACGAAGTCCGGCACGGTCTCCCCGGCCAGGTCCGTGAGCTTCTCGCCGGCCGTGACCCGGTATCCGGCGGCTTTGACCGCGCCGGTCAGGCCGAGTTCGTCGGCACCCAGCACGGCCCAGGTCCGGCCGGGCTCCGGCAGTGCGGGCTCCGCCGGGATCCAGCCCAGCCGGAACAGCGAGCCGTCCGTCACGGTCTCGGGCTTCGCGGTGTCGAACGGCCGCAGCCGCACCGACTCGGCCGACAGCACCGGCGCGCCCTCAGCGTCCACAGCGGACAGTGAGACGGTGTTGTCACCGGTGGCGGTCAGCCGGACCCGCAAGACCGACGCGGCGGCCGCGTGCAAGGTCAGTCCCGCCCACGACACCGCGTCGAGCCCGTTCTCGGCCTGCACGGTGAAGTTCGCCGTCTGCAGGGCCGCATCGAGCAGCGCGGGATGCAGGCCGAACGCGGCGACATCCTCGGTGCCGTCCGGGAGGGCGACTTCGGCGAAGACGTCGTCGCCGCGTTGCCACACTGCGCGCAGGCCTCGGAACACCGGTCCGTACTCGCGGCCGTCCGCGGCGAACTCGTCGTAGATGCCGTCGAGGTCGAGCGGGGTGGCTTCGGGCGGCCAGCTGCCGAGGTCGAACGGGGCGGCTGGCCCGGCGGCCAGGCTCCCGGTCGCGTGCAAGGTCCAGTCGGCGTCGGCAACACACGAGTGGACGGTGATCGCCCGGCGCCCGGTGTCGTCCGGCTCGCCGACCCACACCTGCACGGCGACGGCGTCCTCCGGGCCGAGCCGCAGCGGGGTGGTGACGGTCAGTTCCTCGACCCGCTCACAGCCCACCTGGTCGGCCGCGCGGAGCGCCAGTTCGGCGAAACCGGCCGAGGGAAGGGAAAACGCGCCGTTGAGCACGTGCTCGGCGAGCCACGGTGCGGTGGCGGCGGAGATCCGGCCGGTCAGCAGCACGCCCTTCGAACCGGCCACCGCGGTCGCCGCGCCGAGCAGCGGGTGCCCGGCGTCGAGCAGGCCCAGCCCGGCGGCGTCGGCCGCGGGCGTGCCGGGGGTCGGCCAGTAGCGCTCGCGCTGGAACGGGTAGGTCGGCAGGTCCACGACGGCGTCCGAGCCGGTGAACCACGGGCTCCACTCGACCCCGGCACCGATCACGTGCAGCTCGGCGAGCGCGGTCACCAGCGCCGCTTCTTCGCCGCGTCCCCGGCGCAGCGCCGGGACCACGGTGACCGTCGCGGGATCGACCAGGGCGAGGGCCAGGCCCGCAAGCACCCCGCCCGGGCCCAGCTCGACCAAGGTGTCCGCACCCTCGGCGACGAGCGTCGCGACGCCGTCGGCGAACCGCACCGGCTCCCGCACCTGCCGCACCCAGTACCCGGGTGAGCACAGTTCTTCGTCAGTCGCCGGTTTCCCGGTGACGGTGGAAACGAACGCGATCCGCGGCTTCTCGAAGGACAAGCCGGCGATCGCGCGGGCGAATTCGTCCAGCATCGGGTCCATCAACGGCGAGTGGAACGCGTGCGACACCGCCAGCCGCTTGGTCTTGCGGCCCGCGGCCGTCAGCTGCTCGGCGATGGCCAGCACGGCGTCTTCGGCACCGGCCACGACCACCGTGTCCGGGCCGTTCACCGCGGCGATCGACACGCGGTCCTCGTGGCCCGCCAGCAGCGGCAGCACCTCGGCCTCGGCCGCACGGACCGACACCATCGCCCCGGCACCCGCCGGCAGCGCCTGCATCAACCGAGCCCGCGCCGCCACCAGCGTGCAAGCGTCGGCCAGCGAGAGGACCCCAGCGACATGGGCCGCCGCGATCTCGCCGATCGAGTGCCCCGCCACCCGGGCCGGCCTGATCCCGAAGGCCTCGACCAGCCGGAACAGCGCGACCTCGATCGCGAACAACGCGGGCTGGGCGTAACCGGTCCGGTCGAGCGCCTCGGCGTCGGTGCCCCAGACGACCTCACGCAACGGGCGGTCGGCGCCCCGGTCCAGCTCCGCGGCCACGGCGTCGAAGGCGTCCGCGAACACCGGGAAGCGGTCGTACAGCTCGCGTCCCATGCCCAGCTGCTGGCTGCCCTGGCCGGAGAACAGCACGGCCGTGGACCGTGGCCCGGCGCTCCCGGTCACCGGCTCGGAACCGCCCAGGAGGACCGCGCGGTGCTCGAACAGGGCCCGGCCGTGGACCAGCGAACGGCCCACCTCGGCCGCGGGAACGCCGGGGTTGGCGTCGGCGAAGGACTTGATCCGGCGGATCTGCTCCGCCAGCGCGGTTTCCGATTTCGCCGACAGCGGCCACAGCACCACTGCCCCGGAAACCGTTTCCACCGCCCGTTCGGCACCCGGCGCCTGCTCGAGGATCACGTGCGCATTGGTCCCGCTGAGCCCGAACGACGACACCCCCGCCCGCCGCGGACGATCCACCTCCGGCCACGCAGTCTGCTTCGTCAACAACGACACCGCACCCGAAGACCAGTCCACATGCGACGACGGCGCACTCACATGCAAGGTCTCCGGCAAAATCCCATGCCGGATCGCCATCACCATCTTGATCACACCCGCCACCCCAGCCGCAGCCTGAGTATGCCCGAGATTCGACTTGATCCCGCCCAACCACAACGGAACCTCCCGACCCTGACCATAAGTCGCCAGAATCGCCTGCGCCTCAATCGGATCACCCAAAACCGTCCCGGTCCCATGCGCCTCCACCGCATCAACATCCGAAGCAGCCAATCCCGCTCCGGCCAACGCCTGCCGGATCACCCGCTGCTGCGCCGGACCATTCGGCGCCGTCAACCCGTTCGACGCACCATCCTGATTCACCGCCGAACCCCGCATCACCGCGAGGATCCGGTGCCCCCGGCGTTCGGCATCCGACAATCGTTCGACGACGAGGACTCCCGCGCCCTCAGCCCACCCGGTCCCATCCGCATCGTCGGAAAACGCCTTGCAACGACCATCCGGAGCCAACCCGCCCTGACGGCTGAACCCCGCAAAACCCATCGCCGTCGACATCACCGTCACACCACCGGCCAACGCCAGCGAACACTCACCAGACCGCAACGCCTGCGCCGCCCAATGCAACGCCACCAACGACGACGAGCACGCCGTGTCCACCGTCACCGCCGGACCCTCAAAACCGAACGTGTAAGAAATCCGGCCCGACACCACACTCGCCGCCAAGCCCGTGCTGGCGTGCCCTTCCACGTCCTCGCGTGAGCTCACGACGAGACTCGCGTAGTCCTGCCCGTTGGTCCCGATGAACACCCCGGTCGGGCTGCCGCGCAAGGTCCCCGGGTCGATCCCGGCCCGCTCGACAGCCTCCCAAGACGTCTCGAGCAGCAACCGCTGCTGCGGGTCCATCGCCATGGCCTCACGCGGCGAAATACCGAAGAACCCGGCGTCGAATTCTGCGGCGTCGTAAAGGAAACCGCCCTGCCCGGTGACACTGGTCCCCCGGCCGTCGCCGGCGAGGGCGTCGAGGTCCCAGCCGCGGTCGGCGGGGAAGTCCGACATCGCGTCGCGGCCGTCGGACAGCAACTGCCAGAGGTCCTCCGGTGAAGCGACCCCACCGGGGAACCGGCAGCCCATGCCGACGATCGCGATCGGCTCGTCGACGGCGGACGCGCTCTTCGTCACCTCGGTGGTTTCGGCCGTCAGCCCGAGGAGCTGAGCCACCAGATGAGCAGCGAGCACGGCCGGCGTCGGGTAGTCGAAGACGAGGGTGGCGGGCAGGGTCAGCCCGGTGGCGGTGGCGAGCCGGTTGCGGATCTCGATCGCGGTCAAGGAGTCGAAGCCCAGATCCCGGAACGCCTTCTCGGCCCCGATGGCGGCCGGCGAGCCATGCCCGAGCACGGCGGCGGCGTCACCGCGGACGAGTTCGAGCACCGCCGCGACACGGTCGATTTCGGACAGTCCGGCGAGCCGGGCGCGCAGTGCGGGCGCGGTGGCCCCGGCGTCGGCGGGCGCGGCGGCCGAACGGATGCGCCGGGCCTCGGGCAGCTCCGCGAGCAGCGGCGTCGGCCGCAGGCTCAGCAGGGCGGTGAGGAGGGCGGGATTCTGCAGATCGGCGATCACCACGGTCGCCGACGGTTCGGAGACGGCCTGGCCGAGCGCGGCGAGGGCCGTGCCGGGTTCCAGCACCGACGTGCCGAGCCGACGTGAGCGCTCCTCGACCTTGGCGTCGTCGGCCATGCCGCCACCGGACCACGCCGCCCAAGCGATCGACGTCGCAGCGAGCCCGTCGGCGCGACGGCGTTCGGCGATCGCGTCCAGGACCGCGTTCGCCGCCGCGTAGTTGCCCTGCCCGAGGTTTCCGACCGAACCGGCCACCGAGGAGAACAGCGCGAACACGGCCAGCCCGAGGTCGCGGGTCAGCTCGTCGAGGACCAGCGCCGAGGCGACCTTCGCCCGGAACACCGCCTCGAACCGATCCGGAGTCAGCCCATCGAGCACACCGTCGTCAAGGACACCCGCGGTATGCACCACCGCGGTCAACGGAAACTCACCCGGAAGCCCCACCAGCAACTCCCGCACCGCGTCACGATCCGAAACGTCACAAGCAGCCACGGTGACCCGAGCACCCAACGACGTCAGCTCATCACACAAGTCCTGCGCCCCCGGCGCGTCCGCCCCACGGCGACTCGCCAGCACCAGATGCGGAGCACCCTTCGCCGCCAGATCCCGGGCGACATGCGCGCCGAGCGCGCCGGTGCCGCCGGTGATCAGAACGGTGCCGGTGGGAACCCAGGCCCTCAGCCCGTCGGCCGCCGGAGCGGGAACCAGACGACGGGCGAACACCCCCGAATCCCGCACAGCGACCTGGTCTTCGGCGTTGTCCGCCCGGCCGAGCAGTCCGGCGAACCGTCGTGACGCGCGCTCGTCGAGCACCTCTGGGAGGTCGATCAGGCCACCCCAGATCTCGGGGTACTCCAGCGCGGCCACGCGGCCCAGCCCCCACACCGCGGCCTGGCCGACCTCGAGGAGCCGTTCCCCGCGTCCCGTCGACACCGCGCCGCGGGTCACGGCCCAGACCGGCGCGGCCGATCCGGCGTCGCCCAGGGCCTGCAACAGTTCCGTGGTGGCCGAGGCGCCGGAGTCGAGGAAAGCCAGCAGGGACACCACTCCGGCGACCTCACCGGCGTCTCGCAGCCGCCGCGCCACCTCCGCGCGACCGGTCGCGCCGACGTCGAGCCGAACGGCCGCCGGACCCATGGCTTCGACCACCGACGCGGCCCAGTCATCCCCGGCAAGCGACTGCGGGACGACGACGAGCCAGGAGCCCCGGAGGCCGACCGCCTGGGGCCCGGTCAGCGGCACCCAGCTCTCACGGTACCGCCAGGAGTCTACAGTGGACTGTTCCTGACGCTTGCGGTGCCAAGAGGCCAGCGCGGGCACCACAGCACCGAGGGCGGCCCCTTCGACGCCCAGGTCGGCAGCGAGCCCGTCGAGGTCTTCACGTTCGACGGCGTCCCAGAATCGCCCGTCAACGGTGTTCCGTACCGGCTCGGCCACCTCAGGCCAGAAGCGCTCGTGCTGGAACGCGTAGGTCGGCAGCCCGACCCGCCGCGCGGCAGTTCCGGCGTAGTGCGCCGCCCAGTCGACCTGGACCCCGGCGACGTGCAGCCGGGACAGCGCCGACACGACCGCGGCTTGCTCGCCGCGGTTCTTGCGCAGCGCGGGGACAGCCAACGCGGTGTCCCCCAGAACGTCCTGCACCATGGCCGAGGCCACGCCGTCCGGGCCGAGTTCGAAGAAGGCCGTCACCCCGGCCGCGCGGGCGGCCTGGACGCCGTCGGCGAACCGCACCGGCTGACGCACGTGAGACACCCAGTACTCCGGGGAGCACACCAGATCCCCGGTCGCCACCTCGCCGGTCAGGTTCGAGACCAGCGGGATCACCGGCTTGCTGAAGGTCAGCCCGCGAACGACCCGGCGGAACTCGTCGAGCATCGGGTCCATCAGCGGCGAGTGGAAGGCGTGCGACACCACGAGCTTCTTGGTCTTGCGCCCCAGCTCCTCGAACTTCGCCGCGATCCGGCCGACCTCATCGGCGTCACCGGCCACCACCACAGATTCCGGCCCGTTGACCGCCGCGATCGAGACGGCCTCGGTCAGCAACGGCTGCACCTCGGCTTCACGGGCCTGCAAGGAAGTCATCGCCCCACCCGCGGGTAAGGCCTGCATCAGCCGCGCGCGGGCCGCCACGAGGGTGCACGCGTCTTCCAGAGACAGCACTCCGGCCACGTGCGCCGCGGCGATCTCGCCGACCGAGTGCCCGGTCACGAAGTCCGGGACGACGCCCCAGGCCTCCATCAGCCGGAACAGCGCGACCTCGATTGCGAACAACGCGGGCTGGGTGATCCCGGTTTCGTCCAGCGAAGCAGCGCCGAAGAGCGCCGCGCGGACCGGTTCGTCCCATTGCGCCAGCACCGCGTCCAGCGCCTCGGCGAACACCGGGGACGTCTCGTAGAGTTCCTTGCCCATCCCGGCTCGCTGCGCGCCCTGGCCGGAGAACACCGCGCAGAGTTTGGTGCGCCGGGTGACCTCGCCCTGAGTTGCGCCCGGGGCGGCTTCGCCCGCGTGCCAGGCGCTCAGCAAACCACGCAGCTCGGTGGGATCGTCGGCCGTCACGGCGAGCCGGTGCTCGAAGGCGGCCCGGGTCGTTGCCAGGGAAAGCGCCACGTCCGCGGGGCGGAGTTCGGGGCCACTGTCCAAAGCGGACAGCAAGGCGGCGGCCTGGTCCTTCAGCGCGGCTTCGGTTTTTCCCGAAAGAAGCCAGGAAACGACCGCCGGCAGCGGAGCGCTGTCCTCCTCGGCTTCCGGCACCGGCGCCTGTTCGAGGATCGTGTGGGCATTGGTGCCGCTGACGCCGAACGAAGAGACCCCGGCGCGGTGGGGACGGCCCGTCTCCGGCCAGTCGCGCCGCTCGGCGAGCAGTTCCACCCGGCCCTGCGACCAGTCCACATGCGACGAAGGCGGGTCCGCGTGGAGGGTCCGGGGCAGCACGCCGTGCCGCAGCGCCAGCACCATCTTGATCACGCCGGCGACGCCGGCCGCCGCCTGGGTGTGGCCGAAGTTCGACTTGATCGACCCGAGCAGCAGCGGGTGCTCGCGGCCGGCGTCCTTGCCGTACGTCGCGAGCAGGCTCTGCGCCTCGATCGGATCGCCCAGCGGGGTTCCCGTGCCGTGGGCCTCGACGACGTCGACGTCGGCCGCGGTCAGCTTGGCGCTGGAGAGCGCCTGCCGGATCACCCGCCGCTGCGCGCGCCCGCTCGGCGCGGTGAAGCCGTTGGACGCGCCGTCGGAGTTGACCGCCGAGCCGCGGACCAGCGCGAGGACCTGGTGACCGTTGCGCCGGGCCTCGGAAAGCCGTTCCAGGACCAGGATCCCGACCCCCTCGGCCCAGCCGGTGCCGTCCGCGCCGTCGGAGAACGCCTTGGAGCGGCCGTCGGCGGCGAGCCCGCCCTGACGGCTGAACTCGACCAGCGAACCGGGGGTGGACATCACGTTCACCCCGCCGGCCAGCGCCAGCGAGCACTCCCCCGCCCGCAGCGACTGCGCGGCCAGGTGCAGCGCGACCAGCGAAGACGAGCAGGCGGTGTCGACGGTGACCGACGGCCCTTCCAGGCCGAACGTGTAGGAAACGCGCCCGGACATCGCGCTCGCGGCGAACCCGGTGCCGACGTCGCCGGTGGACTCGGCGGGCGCGCGCACCACCAGGTAGGCGTAGTCCTGCCCATTGGTGCCGACGAACACCCCGGTCCGGGTGCCGCGCAGGCGGGTCGCGTCGATCCCGGCCCGTTCGACGGCCTCCCACGAGGTCTCCAGCAGCAACCGCTGCTGGGGGTCCAGCGACATCGCTTCACGCGGCGAGATCCCGAAGAACCCGGGGTCGAACTCGGTGGCACCGCTGAGGAAACCGCCCTGCTGGCTGACGCCGTGGCCCCGCTCGTCGACCCCGGCCCCGCCGAGGGCGTCCAGCTCCCAGCCGCGGTCGGCGGGGAAGCCCGAGACGGCGTCGGTGCCCGAGTCCACCAGGTCCCACAGGTCTTCCGGTGAGGCCACGCCGCCGGGGAACCGGCAGCTCATCGCGATGATCGCGATCGGGTCCGCCACGCTCTCGACGAGCTGCCGGTTCTGCCGCCGCAGCCGTTCGGTCTCCTTCAGTGAAGCTCTGAGCGCTGCGACTACCTTCTCGCTGGGCGATGTCATCATCAACTCCGTCAGTCGTTCGACCGGTCGGACTGGCCGTCGAGTGCCGCCTGGACCAGGTCGTCGATCTCCATCGTGTCGATGGACGGCCCGGCTTCCTCCGCCGAAGCGAACGGAACCCGGAGGTCGTCGTCTTCGCCGTCGTCTTGGGCCGTCTCGCCCGGCAGCACTCCGGCCAGGATGTGCTCGGCGAGCGCGGCCGGGGTCGGATGGTCGAACACCAGCGTGGAGGTCAGGCTCAGCCCGGTCGCGGCGTTGAGCTGGTTGCGCAGCTCCACCGCGCCGAGTGAGTCGAAACCGAGGTCCCGGAAGGCCTTCTCCGCGCCGACCAGCTCGACATCGGTGTAGCCCAGCACCTCCGCCGCGCGTGCCCGGACCAGGTCGAGCACGGTCTCGAAGCGCTGGCCGCCGGCCAGGTCCGCGAGCTTGGCCCGCAAGCCGATCCCGGCGTCGGGCGCGGCGGCCAGCTCGTTGTAGCCGGGCATTTCCCGCAGCAGCGCGCTCGGCCGGGCGGTGGCGCTGAACCGGCCCGCGTCGACCGCGGCGATCAGCACGGTCGGCTCGTCTTCGGTGACAACCTGGCGGAGCGCGGCGAAGGCCAGCTCCGGATCCATCGCCCCGATGCCGGTGCGGCGGGCCGCCTCCTCGGCGTGGGCGTTCGACGCCATGCCCTCGCCGCCCCAAGCGCCCCAGGCGATCGAGGTCGCCGCCAGGCCGAGCGAGTGCCGGCGTTCGGCGATCGCGTCGAGCACGGTGTTCGCCGCCGCGTAGCTGGCCTGGCCGGGGTTGCCGACCACGCCCGACGCCGAGGAGAACAGCGCGAAGACCTTCAGGTCCAGGTCCCGGGTCAGCTCGTCGAGCAGGAACGCCGAGCCGACCTTCGACCGGAACACCGCTTCGAACCGGTCCGGGGTGAGCCCGTCGAGCACCCCGTCGTCGAGGACACCGGCCGCGTGGACGACGCCGGTCAACGGGTACTCCGCCGGGACGCCGTCGAGCATGGCCTGGAGTCCGGCCCGGTCCGCGACGTCGCAGGCGGAGATCGTGACGCGCGCCCCGGTGGCGGTGAGTTCGTCACGCAGCTCCGCGGCGCCGGGAGCGTCGAGACCGCCGCGGCTCGCGAGCAGCAAGTGCTCGGCGCCGTCACGGGCGAGTTTGCGGGCGAGCTGCCGGCCCAGCGCACCGGTGCCGCCGGTGATCAGGACCGTCCCGCTGGGCTCCCAGACCGGGGCGGAGCCGTGCGCTTCGGCTTTCCTCAACCGGCGGCCGAACAGGCCGGACGCGCGGACGGCGACCTCGTCCTCGCCGTCGAGCCCGGCGAGCACCGCGGCGAACCGCTCGGCCGCCTGGGCGTCGGCGACCTCGGGCAGGTCGACGAGACCGCCCCAGCGGTCCGGGTGTTCGAGCGCGGCCACGTGGCCGAGACCCCAGACCCCGGCCTGGTCCGGACGGACCGGTGCCTCGCCGGGCTCCACGGAGATCGCGCTCCGCGTGACACTCCACAGTGGAGCGGTGATTCCCGCGTCGCCCAGTGCTTGCAGCGCCGTGGCAGTCGAAGTGACCCCGGCCGGCACACCCGATTCGAAGTCGGTCATGGCGAGCAGCGACACGACACCGGCGAAGTCCGTACCGGCTGCGCTCAGCGAGCCGGCCAGCGTTTCCCGGTCCTGCCCGGCCGGGACGTCGACGCGGACCGCGTCGCTGCCCAGCGCGTCGATCGCGGCCGGGACCCACTCGTCAGCACTGCCGGCCGGGGCGAGCACGAGCCAGGTTCCGGCGAGGTCGCCGGCGGGCGCCGCGGTGAGCGGGTGCCAGCCGATACGGTGCCGCCAACCGTCCACCGTGGACTGTTCCGTGCGCTGCCGCCGCCAGTCCATCAGCGCGGGAAGCACCTTCGAGAGCGCGTCGCCGTCGACGTTGAGCGTGGCGGCCAGCGAGCCGAAGTCCTCCTTCGCCACCGCGGCCCAGAACTCGTGGTCGGCTTCGCTGCCGCCGCTCGCCTCGGCCGTGGCCGCGGGCCAGAACCGCTCGTGCTGGAAGGCGTAGGTCGGCAGGTCCACCCGCCGCGCGCCGGTTCCGGCGAAGAAGCCGGACCAGGCGGGGCTGACGCCGTCGACCTGCAGCCGGGCCAGCGCGGTGACGGCGGTCGTCTCCTCGTCACGGTCCTTGCGCAGCAAGGGAACCACCAGCGCGTCGGCCTCGCCGAGGCTGTCCCGGGTCATCGCGGACAGCACGGAGTCCGGGCCGATTTCGAGGAACCTCGTGACGCCGTTCCCGGCCAGCGTGCTCACCGTGTCGGCGAAGCGGACCGCCTCGCGGGCGTGGCCGACCCAGTAGCCCGGGTCGCACAGCCGCTCCGCGTCGGCCACCTCGCCGGTGACGGCGGAAACGAGCGGCACGACGGGCGCGGTGTACGACACTCGCCGGGCGACCCGGTCGAAGTCCTGCAGCATGGCGTCCATATGAGCCGAGTGAAACGCATGGCTGACGCGCAAACGCCTAGTCTTTCGCCCGTCGGCGGTGAATCGGCCCGCGATCGCGGTCACGGCGGCTTCGTCACCGGCGATCACCACCGCCCTCGGGCCGTTCACCGCGGCGATGGAGACACCGGCGGTGAGCACCGGCGTGACCTCGTCCTCGGTCGCCTGGAGCGAAACCATCGCGCCCCCGGCCGGCAGCGCCTGCATCAGCCGGCCGCGCGCCGCGACCAGCGTGCACGCGTCGGCCAGCGAGAACACCCCGGCGACGTGGGCCGCCGCGAGCTCGCCGACCGAGTGCCCGGCGACGAAGTCCGGCTCGAGGCCCCAGGACCGCACCAGGCGGGCCAGCGCCACTTCGACGGCGAACAGCGCGGGCTGCGTGTACCCGGTCTGGTCGAGCAGTTCGGCTTCCTCGGTCGCCGGTGCGGCGAACACGAGGTCGCGCAGCGGCCGGTCCAGGTGGGCTTCCAGGTGCGCCAGGACCGCGTCGAAGGCCTCGGCGAACACCGGGAACCGGCGGTAGAGCGCGGCCCCCATGCCCGGCTGCTGCGAGCCCTGGCCAGAGAACAGGAACGCGAGCTTGCCGCTGCGCCCGGCGCTCCCCCGCAGCGCGATGGACGACGTGTCGCCCTCGGCCAGCGTCGCCAGCCCGCCGAGCAGCTCATCGAGATCACCCGCGACGACGGCGGCGCGGTGCTCGAACGCCGAGCGCGAGGTGGCCAGCGAGAACGCCAGATCGCTGAGCGCGGGCTCCGGCGCGGTCCGCAACCGCGCCAGCAGCCGGCCGGCCTGCTCCCGCAGTGCCGAGCCCGTCTTACCGGAAAGAGTCACGGGCAAGACGCCGGTCTCGCGCACCGGCTCGGCCGCTTCCGCCGCGGGCGCCTGTTCCACGATGACGTGCGAGTTGGTCCCGCTGGCCCCGAACGACGACACCGCCGCCCGGCGCGCCCGGCCCGAATCGGGCCACGGCCGGGTCTCGGTGAGCAGTTCGACGGCACCGCTGCTCCAGTCCACATGGGACGACGGCGCGTCGACGTGCAGGGTCCTGGGCAGCACGCCGTGCCGCATCGCGAGCACCATCTTGATCACGCCCGCGACACCCGAGGCGGCCTGGGTGTGGCCGATGTTCGATTTGACCGAGCCGAGCAGCAACGGCCGTTCCCGGTCCTGCCCGTAGGTCGCGAGCAGCGCCTGGGCTTCGATCGGGTCACCCAGCGCGGTGCCGGTGCCGTGCGCCTCGACGGCGTCGATGTCGGTGGCGGTGAAGCCCGCGTTCGCCAGTGCCTTGCGGATCACCCGCTGCTGCGAGGGCCCGCTCGGGGCGGTGAGGCCGTTCGACGCGCCGTCGGAGTTGATCGCCGAGCCGCGGACCACGGCCAGCACCTCGTGACCGTGGCGCCGCGCGTCGGAGAGCCGTTCGACGACCAGCATGCCGACGCCCTCGGACCAGCCGGTGCCGTCCGCGCGGTCGGAGAAGGCCTTGCAGCGGCCGTCGGCGGAAAGCGCGCCCAGGTCACCGAATTCGACGAAGTTGGCCGGCGTGGACATCACCGTCACCCCGCCCGCGATCGCGACCGAGCACTCGCCCGTCCGCAGCGCCTGGGCGGCCAGGTGCAGCGCCACCAAGGAGGACGAGCACGCCGTGTCGACCGAGACAGTCGGCCCTTCCAGCCCGAAGGTGTAAGCCAGGCGGCCGGACAGGAGGCTCGCGGACTGGGCCGTCTGCCACTGCCCGCTCTCCTCGGCGTTCGGCCGGTAGTCGCCGCTGCCGCCGCCGATGAACACCCCGGCGTCGGTGCCGCGCAGGCCGGCCGGGTCGATCCCGGCCCGCTCCAGCGCTTCCCACGCGCCTTCCAGCACGAGCCGCTGCTGCGGGTCCATCACCAGGGCCTCGCGCGGCGAAATGCCGAAGAAGCCCGGGTCGAAATCCCCGGCGTCGTAAAGGAAACCGCCGCCGCGGGCGGGCGTGCTGCCCGGGCCGTCGCCGGTCAGCTCGGCGAGCGGCCAGTTCCGGTCGACCGGCAGCGCGCCGATCGCGTCGACCTCACCGGACACCAGCCGCCAGAAGTCCTCCGGCGACCGGACACCACCGGGGTAGCGGCAGCTCATGCCGACGATGGCGATCGGATCTTCGTCCACGGAGCGCGGCGCGGGCACCGTGGCCACGGCGCCGGTCCGCTCGTCGAGCAGCTCGGCCCGCAGGTGGTCGGCGAGCGCGGCGGGCGTCGGGTAGTCGAAGGCCAGTGTCGCGGGCAGGGCGAGGCCGGTCGCCGCGGTGAGCTGGCCGCGCAGGTCGACCGCGGTCAGCGAGTCGAACCCGAGATCCTTGAACGCGATGCCGGCCTCGACCGCGTCCGCGCCGGCGTGTCCCAGCACGGCCGCGACCTTCTCGCGGACCAGGCCGAGGACTTCGGCGGTACGGCCGGCTTCGGGCAGGGCACGCAGCTTCTGCCGGAGCAGGGTCGCGGACTCCGCGTCCTCGGCCGGCGCGAGCGCCGCACGCGCTTCGGGCAGCTCGTCCAGCAGGGTGCTCGGCCGGTTCGCGGTGAAGGCGGGGGCGAAGCGGTCCCACGCGACATCGGCGACCACCACGGAAGCGGCGGTGTCGTCGGCGATCGCGTGACCGAGCGCGGCCAGCGCGAGGCCGGACTCCAGGGCGGGGACACCGTTGAGGCGCAGGTGCCCGGTGAGGCTGCCGGAAACCCCGTCGGCCCAAGCGCCCCAAGCGATCGAGAGCGCGGACTCCCCGCGGTCGCGGCGACGGCGGGCGAGCGCGTCCAGGTGCGCCCCGACCGCGGCTTCGGTCCCGCGTCCGGCCGAGCCCCACACCCCGGCGACCGTGGTGAACAGGACAAACGCGTCCAGGGGACGGCCGGCGAGCAGCGCGTCCAGGTTCTCCGCCCCGGCGACGGCCGCGGCGACGTCGGCGGTCAGGTCACCGGTCAGCTCGCCGGGCTCGTCGTCGGCGTGGATCACGGCGGTCAGCGGTCCCTCGACCGCGTCCAGGACCGCGGCGAGCGCGTCACGATCACCGGCGTCGCACTGCACGACGGTCACCGCGGCACCGAGGCCGGCCAGTTCGGCTTCCAGCTCGGGAGCCGAACCGGTGTGCTTCGAGGTGAGCACGAGGCGGTCGGCGCCCTGGGCCGCCAGCCGGCGGGCCACCTGGGCGCCGATGGCCTGCGCGCCACCGACGACCAGCACGGTGCCGTCCGGCGTCCAGGATCCGGCGTGGTCGTCACGAGCCTGGACCAGGCGACGGGCGAAGACCCCGGACGCGCGGACCGCGACCTGGTCCTCCCGGCCGCCCAGCACGGCGGCGAACCGTGGGGCCGCCCGGGAATCGAGCACCTCGGGAAGGTCGACGAGACCGCCCCAGCTGGCCGGTTCCTCTAGCGCGAGCACCCGGCCGAGGCCCCACGCGGCGGTTTGGTCCGGGTGCTCGAGGTGATCGGACCGGCCGACCGACACGGCGCCGCGGGTGACCCACCAGAGCGGGGCTTCGACACCGGCGTCGGACAGGGACCGCAGCAAGTCCGCCGGCCATCCGGGCACGGCGAGGGCGACGACTCCGGTCAGGCCGCCGGAGCCCTCCTGCGCTTCGATCAGCCGCGCGGTGAACCCGCTGACGTCGTCGCCGAGCCCGACCTGCACAACGTCATCGCCGAGGGCCGCGACCGCCGGGTCCAGCCAGTCATCGGTGCGCTCGGGGACGACCACCAGCCAGCGTCCGGAGACCGCCCCGGGCAGGTCGGTGAGCGGCTTCCAGCTCTCCCGGTAACGCCAGCCGTCCACTATGGACCGGTCGGTCCGCTTGCGCCGCCAGCTCGACAGCGCCGGGACCATCGCGGCCACCGAGTCGTCATCGAGTTCGAGGATCGTGGACAGCGACGAGAGGTCTTCCCGCTCGACGGCGGACCAGAATTCGACGTCGGCCGGGTCGGTGGAAACCCCGGCAGCGCGCGGCAGAGGGGTTTCCGGCCAGAACCGCTCGTGCTGGAAGGCGTACGTCGGCAGCGCGATCCGGCGCGCACCCGTCCCGGCGAAGAACTCCTCCCAGGCCACGGGCACACCGCGCACGTGGAGGGCGCCGAGCGCGGCGGAGATCGCAGTCTCCTCGTCGCGGTTCGCCCGCAGCAGGGGCACGGCGACCCGCTCGGTGCCGTCGTCGAGCACCTGCTGGGTCATGGCGGACAGCACGCCGTCCGGCCCCACCTCGACGAACGTCGACACCCCGGCGTCGCGCAGTGCCAGCACGCCGTCGGAGAACCGGACGGTCCCCCGGACGTGACCCACCCAGTACTCCGGCGAGCACAGCTGCTCGGCGGTGGCGAGCGCCCCGGTCACGTTCGACACCAGCGGGATCCGCGGCGCCGCGAACGAAAGCCCCTCGACCACCCGGCGGAAGCCGTCGAGCATCGGGTCCATCAGCGGCGAGTGGAACGCGTGGCTCACCCGCAGCCGCTTGGCCTTGCGGCCGTCGGCCTCGAACCGCCCGGCGATCGCGGTCACCTCGGCCTCGGCTCCGGCGATCACCACCGCGGCGGGCCCGTTCACCGCGGCGATCGCCACCCCGCCGGTCAGCAGCGGGCGGACTTCGGCTTCGGTCGCCTGCACGGAGACCATCGCTCCCCCGGCCGGCAGCGCCTGCATCAGACGGCCACGGGCGACGACCAGCCGCACGGCGTCGGCCAGCGAAAGCACCCCGGCGACGTGCGCGGCGGCGACCTCGCCGATCGAGTGCCCGGCGACGTGATCCGGCTTGACGCCCCAGGATTCCAGCAGCCGGAAGAGCCCGACCTCGATCGCGAACAAGGCGGGCTGGGTGTAGCCGGTTTCGTCGAGCAGTCCGGCGTCGTCACCCCAGACGACCTCACGCAGCGGGCGGTCGAGTTCGACGTCCAGGTGCGCGAAGACCTCGTCCAGCGCCGTGGCGAAGGCCGGGAACCGGGCGTACAGCTCGCGGCCCATCCCGATCCGCTGGGCACCCTGCCCGGAGAACAGGAACGCGGTCTTGCCCGAGGTCACCGTTCCGCGCGCGGACTCGGCCAGCCCGTCCGGGCCCGCGAGCAGCACCGCGCGGTGGGCGAAGGCGCTCCGGCCGGTGGCCAGCGAGTAGCCGACGTCCACAGTGGACGCATCGGCCGTGAAGGCGCCGAGCCGGTCGAGCTGGGCCTCGAGCGCGGCGCGGCTCTTGCCGGACACGAGCCACGGCACAGCAGCCGGAGTGATCGGCACGTCGGCCGTCACCGGCTCGACAGCCGGGGCCTGCTCGATGATGACGTGCGCGTTGGTCCCGCTGACCCCGAACGCCGAGATCCCGGCGCGGCGCGCGTGCCCGGACTCGGGCCAGGCCTCCGGCTCGCGCACCAGCGAGACCGCGCCGGCTGCCCAGTCGACGTGCGAGGTCGGCGCGTCGACGTGCAGGGTCTTCGGCAGCACGCCGTGGCGAATCGCCATGACCATCTTCACGATCCCGGCCACCCCGGCCGCGGCCTGGGTGTGCCCGAGGTTCGACTTGACCGCGCCCAGGCGCAGCGGCTCCTCGCGGTCGCGGCCGTAGGTCATCAGCAGCGCGTGGGCTTCGATCGGGTCGCCGAGGGTGGTGCCGGTGCCGTGGGCCTCCACCGCGTCGACGTCGGCCGTGCCCAGCCCGGCGTCGGCCAGCGCGCCGCGGATGACCCGTTGCTGGGACGGCCCGTTGGGCGCGGTGAGGCCGTTGGACGCACCGTCGGAGTTGATCGCGGTGCCGCGCACCACGCCCCAGACCTCGTGCCCGTTGGCGACGGCGTCGGAAAGCCGTTCCAGCACCAGGATCCCGACGCCCTCGGACCACGACGTGCCGTCCGCGGCGTCGGCGAAGGGCTTGCAGCGGCCGTCGGGCGCGAGGCCGCTCTGGGCGCTGAACTCGACGAACGAGTCCGGAGTGGACATCACCGAGACGCCGCCGGCCAGCGCCAGCGAGGCGTCCCCGTCACGCAGGGCCCGGGTGGCCCAGTGCAGCGCGACCAGCGCCGACGAGCACGCGGTGTCGACGGTGACCGCGGGGCCTTCGAGCCCCAGGGTGTAGGAAAGGCGCCCGGACATCACGCTGGCGGTGTTGCCTGTGGCGATGTGGCCCTGGACGTCCGCGGCGGCTTCCCGCAGCATGCCGGTGTAGTCCTGGCCGTTGGTGCCGACGAACACGCCGGTGTCGCTGCCGCGCAGGCCGGCCGGGTCGATCCCGGCCCGCTCCAGCGCTTCCCAGCTCGTCTCGAGCAGCAGGCGCTGCTGCGGGTCCATCGCGAGCGCTTCACGCGGCGAGATCCCGAAGAACGCGGCGTCGAAGTCCGCGACCCCGGTGAGGAAGCCGCCTTCGCGGGTGTCGGACGCGCCGGCAGCGAGCGCTTCGAGGTCCCAGCCGCGGTCCGCGGGGAACGACGAGATGCCGTCTCGGCCGTCGGCGAGCATCTGCCAGAGGTCTTCCGGCGACGACACTCCGCCGGGGAAACGGCAGCTGATGCCGACGATCACGATCGGGTCGTCCGCCACCGCGCGGCGGGCCGCGGCCGGGACGGCCGGCTCGGCGATCGAGCCGAGCAGCTCCGAGAGCAGGAACTCCGCCAGCCCGGCCGCGTTCGGGTAGTCGTAGATCATCGACGCGGCGAACTTCAGGCCGGTGGCCGCGGACAGGGCGTTGCGCAGTTCGATCGTGGTCAGCGAGTCGAAGCCGAGGTCCTTGAACGCCCGGTCGGCCTCGACCGTGGCGGCGTCGGAATGGCCGAGCACCAAGGCGATCTGGCTGCGCACGAGGTCGAGCACCGCCGCGCCGCGCTCCGCCTCGGGCAGCTGGCCGAGACGGTGGCGCAGCCCTGATTCGAACGGGTCCGGTGCCACCGCCTCGAGCCGCTTGACCTCCGGCAGATCCGACAGGGACGGGTTCGCCCGGAGCGTGGTGAAGGCCTCGGCGAACCGGTCCCATTCGATGTTCAGCACGGCCACGGCCGGGTCGCCCAGCTCGATCGCGTGCCGCATCGACGAGATCGCGAGTTCCGGCGTCAGCAGGCCGAAGCCACCGCGCTGCAGACGACTGCCGAGCGAGGCTCCGTCGGCCATGCCGCCGTCGGCCCACGGTCCCCAGGCGATGGAGGTCGCCGGGAGCCCGGCCGCGCGGCGCTGTTCGGCGAGCGTGTCCAGGGTCGCGTTCGCCGCCGCGTAATTGCCCTGCCCGGGCGCGCCGAGCGTGCCCGCGGTCGAGGAGAAGAGCACGAACGCGGAGAGGTCGGCGTCGCGGGTCAGCTCGTCCAGTGCCTGTGCCGAAACCACCTTCGACCGCCAGACCGCAGCGAACTTCTCCGGTGTCAGCGCGTCGACGACGGTGTCCTCCACGACCCCGGCGGTGTGGAAGACCGCGCTGATCGGGAACCGGCCGAAGACCTCGGCCAGGGTGTCCCGATCCGCGGCGTCGCCGGCCACGATGGTGACGACGGCGCCGAGGCCGGTGAGTTCGGCGTCCAGTTCGGTGGCACCGGGAGCGTCCGGCCCGCGGCGGCTGAGCAGGACGACGTGCTCGGCCCCGCCCCCGGCGAGCCAGCGGGCGACGTGCCCGCCGAGCGCACCGGTCCCGCCGGTCACGAGCACGGTGCCCGACGGCGTGTAAGTGCCGGTTTCCCGACCACCCGACGGCCGGTGGGCCAGCCGCCGCGCGAACACTCCGGAAGCCCGGACGGCCACCTGGTCCTCGGCACCGGCCACCACCGACGCGAGCCGCCGCGCGGTCGGGTCGTCGAGTTCGGCCGGCAGGTCGACGAGACCGCCCCAGCGGTCCGGGTGTTCGAGCGCGACCACCCGGCCGAAGCCCCACACACCCGCTTGGACGGAGTCGGCGACCTGCTCGGACAACCCGATGGCCACCGCGGCGCGGGTGACGCACCACAGCGGCGCGACGATCCCGGCGTCGCCGAGCGCCTGCACCAGGGTGGCGGTGCGCGTCAGCCCGGCGGGCACCGTTACGGGCCCGCTTGCCGTCTCACTGTCCAGTGCCATCAGGGAAAGCACCCCGGCGAACCCGGTGCCGAGCGGCCGCAGCTGTTCGGTCAGCGCGGCACGATCGTGCGCGGTCACCTCGAACCGGACAGTCTCGACGCCCAGCCCGCCGGCCACGGTGTCAGTCCAGGCATCGGCGCCCGGAGTGGTCACGACCAGCCAGGTGCCGGTGGCCTTCGCGCGTTCCGCGGTGGCGGGCAGCGGCTTCCACCCGGCCCGGTAACGCCACTCGTCCACTGTGGACTGATCTCGCCGGCGGCGGCGCCAGGACGACAGCGCGGGCACCATCGCGGTGATCGTCCGGTCGTCGAGGTCGAGTGTCGAGGCCAGCGAACCGAGGTCTTCGCGTTCGACGGCGGCCCAGAACTCCGCGTCGACCGGATCGGTGTCCGCGGCGACCACGCGCTCGCCGGGCTCGGGCCAGAACCGCTCGTGCTGGAACGGGTAGGTCGGCAGGTCGATCCGGCGAGCGCCGGAACCGGCGAAGAACGCGGCCCAGTCCACCGTGACGCCGTGGACGTGGAGCCGGGACAGCGCCGTGGTGATCGCCGTGACCTCAGGGCGGTCGCGGCGCAGCGACGGCACGATCTCGGGCCCCTCGCCGAGAACCTGCTGCGCCATACCGGAAAGAACACCGTCGGGACCGAGTTCGGCGAACGTGGTCACGCCCTCGGCGGCCAGCGCGGCGACACCGTCGGCGAACCGCACGGTGCCGCGGACGTGCCCGGCCCAGTACTGCGGGTCGCACAGCTGGTCGGCGGTCGCCAGAGCACCGGTCACAGTGGACACCAGCGGGATCTCCGGCGCCTGGTAGGCGATCCCGGCGGTGACGGCCGCGAACTCGTCCAGCATCGCGTCCATCCGCGGTGAGTGGAACGCGTGGCTCACGGTGAGCCGCTTGGTCTTGCGGCCGTCCGCCTCGAACCGCGCGGCGATGGCCAGTGCGTCCTCCTCGTCACCCGAGACGACCAGCGAAGCCGGGCCGTTGATCGCGGCGATCGACACGCGCTCGGTCAGGTGCGGGGTGACCTCGTCCTCGCTCGCCTCCACCGAAACCATCGCCCCGCCCTCGGGCAGCGCCTGCATCAGGCGGCCGCGGGCAGCCACCAGCGCGCAGGCGTCTTCCAGCGAGAAGACACCGGCGGCGTGCGCGGCGGCGATCTCCCCGATCGAGTGCCCGGCGAGGTAGTCCGGCCGCACGCCCCAGGACTCGGCCAGGCGGAACAGCGCGACTTCCAGCGCGAACAGCGCCGGCTGGGTGTACGCGGTGGTGTTCAGCAGCTCGGCTTCGGGCGTTCCGGCCTCGGCGAAGACGATGTCCCGCAAGGGGCGGTCCAGTTCGACGTCGAAGCAGGCCAGCGCGGCGTCGAAGGCCTCGGCGAAGACCTCGAACCGCTCGTGCAGCTCCCGGCCCATGCCCGGACGCTGGCTGCCCTGCCCGGTGAAGAGGAACGCGAGGCGGCCGCGGGCCGGGGTGCCCTCGACCAAACCGGTGGCCGGCGTCCGGTCGCGCAGCGCGGTCAGGCCACGGATCAGGTCGTCGCCATCGAGGGCGACCACGGCGGCGCGGCGTTCGAACCCGGACCGCGAGGTGGCCAGCGAGAACGCGAGATCGGCCGGGTGCACCTCGGGCCGGTTCTCCAGCAGCGAAAGCACCCGGGCCGCCTGGTCACGCAGCGCCTGGTCACTCCGCCCGGACAGCAGGACCGGCACGACGCCGTCGGCCGGTTCTTGAGCCGGGGCCTCGAGTGCAGGCGCCTGCTCCAGCAGCGTGTGGACGTTGGTGCCGCTCAACCCGAACGACGAAACCCCGGCGCGGCGCGGACGGCCGCTGTCGGGCCACTCGATCTGCTCGGTGAGCAGCCGGATGGCGCCCGAGGACCAGTCCACATGCGACGAAGGCTCGTCGATGTGCAGGGTTTTCGGGACCACTCCGTGCCGCATCGCCAGCACTGCCTTGATCACGCTCGCGACGCCGGAGGCCATCTGCGTGTGCCCGATGTTGGACTTCACCGAACCCAGCAGCAACGGCCGCGCCCGGTCCCGCCCGTAGGTCGCGAGGATCGCCTGCGCCTCGATCGGGTCGCCGAGCGCCGTGCCCGTGCCGTGGCCTTCGAGGACGTCGATGTCCGAAGCGGACAGTCCGGAATTGGCCAGCGCCTGGCGGATCACGCGCTGCTGCGAAGGGCCGTTCGGCGCGGTCAGGCCGTTGGACGCGCCGTCGGAGTTCACCGCAGAGCCGCGGACCACGGCCAAAACCTGGTGTCCGTTGCGCACCGCGTCGGACAGCCGCTCCACGAGCACGAGACCGACGCCTTCGGCCAGGCTCATCCCGTCGGCCGCCTCGGCGTAGGCCTTGCATCGGCCGTCCGGAGCCATCGCGCGCTGGCGGCTGAAACCGATGAACGCGCTGGGAGTGGACATCACGCTGACCCCGCCGGCCAGCGCGAGCGAGCTTTCGCCGCTGCGCACGGACTGGCAGGCGAGGTGCAGGGCCACCAGCGAGGACGAGCAAGCGGTGTCCAGCGTGACCGCCGGGCCTTCCAGCCCGAACAGGTACGAGATCCGGCCGGACAGGATGCTCGAGAGCGTGCCGGTGATCATGTGGCCTTCGGAGCTCTCCGCAGCGCTTTCGCCCAGGGAGTTGTAGTCCTGGTAGCTGGCGCCGACGAAGGTGCCGGTCCGGCTTCCGCGCAGGGCGGCGGGGTCGATGCCGGCGCGTTCGAAGGCCTCCCACGCGGTTTCCAGCAGGAGCCGCTGCTGCGGGTCCATCGCCAGCGCTTCCCGGGGCGAGACGCCGAAGAACCCGGGATCGAAGTCGGCGACGTCGTCGAGGAAACCGCCCTGCGTCGAGTAGGTCTTGCCCGAGCTGTCCGGGTCGGCGTCGAACAGGCCGTCGCCGTCCCAGCCGCGGTCGGCGGGGAAGCCGGAGATGACGTCCGCGCCGCGGGTGACCAGCTCCCACAGGTCCTCCGGGGAGCTGACCCCGCCCGGGTAACGGCAGCTCATCCCGATGATGGCGATCGGATCGCCGGAATCGGCACCGGACGCCGCCGGCGCGATCGTGGTGACCTCGGCGCCGGCGATTTCCGAGCGCAGGAAGGCGGCCAGCACGAGCGGGCTCGGGTAGTCGAACACCATGGTGCTGGGCAGGGTCAGCCCGGTGGCGGTGGCCAGCCGGTTGCGCAGGTCCACGGCAGTGAGTGAGTCGAAGCCGACGTCACGGAAGGCCCGCTGCTCCGACAGCGCGTCGGCCGAGTCGTGCCCCAGCACCGTCGCCGCTTCGCCGCGCACGAGGTCGAGGAGCAGGCGGTCCTGTTCGGCGGCGGGCAGCGACCGCAGCCGCGCGGCGAACTCGCCTTCCCCGGCCGCGCCCTGGCTTTCCTCGGCCGCTTCGGTGAGCCGGCGGACCTCGGGCACCTCGGCGAACAGCTCCGTGGGCCGGACCGAGGTGTAGACGGGGTGGTAGCGCGCCCAGTCGACGTCGGCGACCGCGACGGCCGTGTCGCCGGAGTCGAGCGCGCGCCGGAGCCCGGCCAGTGCCAGCGCGGGCTCCATGAACACGAGGCCGCTGCGCCGGATCTGCTCGGGGTCGACCCGGCCGAGTTCGCGGTCGTCGGCCCAGATGCCCCACGAGACCGAGGTCGCGGCTAGTCCGCGCGCCCGCCGGTTTTCCGCCAGCGCGGCCAGGTAGGCGTTGCCCGCCACGTAGGCGGCGTGCAGCCCGCTCCCCCACAGCCCCGCGGTCGAGGAGTAGAGCACGAAGGCGTCGAGTTCCTCGTCGTCCAGCAGCTCGTCGAGGTGCTGCGCGCCCAGGACTTTGGCCCGGATGACCCGCGCGAACGACTCGATGTCGGTGCCGTCGATCGAGCTGAGCTCGATGATCGCGGCGGTGTGCACGACCGTGCGCACGGTCCGGCCCGCGGACTTCAGGTCGCCCAGCAGCCGCGCGACCGAGTCCCGGTCGGCGACGTCGCAGGCGATCATTTCCGCGTCGGCGCCCAGTTCGACCAGCTCGGCCAGGAGCTCGGGCGCGCCGGGCGCCTCGATCCCGCGCCGGCTGGTGAGCACGATGTGCTCGGCGCCCTGCGCGGCGAGCCACCGCGCCAGGTGCTTGGCGAGCGTCCCGGTGCCGCCGGTGACCAGCGTGGTGCCGCGCGGGGTCCAGGCGCGATCCGGCTCACCGGCCGGGGCCGGGACCACGCGCCGGGCGAGCACACCGGACGAGCGGATCGCGACCTGGTCCTCGCCAGTGGTCCCGGCCAGCACGCTCACGAGACGCTGGCCGCCGCGCGCGTCAAGGGATTCGGGCAGATCGACGACGCCGCCCCAGCGGTGCGGGGCCTCCAGCGCTGCCGTCCAGCCGAGGCCGGCCACCTGCGCCTGCACCGGGTTGGGCACCTGGTCCGAACGGCCGGTGGAAACCGCGCCGCGGGTGAGGCTCCACAAAGGAGCGTCGATCCCGGCGTCGCCGAGTGCCTGGACGAGCGAGACGCTCAACCCGAGGCCGAGGGCGAGTTCGGGGTGGAGTTCACTCGGCTGCTCCGCGAAGGCCAGCAGGGAGACGACTCCGGAAACGCCCTCGAACGCGTTCAGCTGCCCGGCGAGAACCCCACGGTCCATGGCGGTCTCGTCCAGCACGAGCCGTTCCGCTTGCGCGCCATGGCTTTCCAGCACTGCGACGAGTTCAGCGTCTTCGGTGTCTCGAGTGGACACCACCAGCCAGGTCCCGGACAGCGCGGCCGGGGCCACACCCTTGAGCGGCTTCCAGGTGGCCCGGTAGCGCCACGAGTCCACCGTGGACTTGTCTTGCCGCTGCCGCCGCCACGAAGAAAGCGCGGGCAGCACTGTGGCCAGTGAAGCACCGTCGACGTCGAGGCTCGCGCTGAGCGACTCGAAGTCCTGCTCCTCGACGGCGGTCCAGAACTCGGCGTCGTCCGCCGCCAGGCCGGCTTCCGGCTCGATCGGGACGGCGTAGAAGCTCTCCCGCTGGAAAGCGTAGGTCGGCAGCTCGACGCGGCGTGCGCCGTCGAACAGATCCGGCCAGCGGACGCGCACCCCGCGCACGAAGACCTCGGCGAGCGAAGTCAGGAACCGGCCCGCGGTGTCCTGGTCGCGCCGCAGTGAACCGGCGGCCACGGCCTTGACCCCGGCCGCGTCCGCGACGTCCTGCACCGGGGTGGTCAGCACCGGGTGCGGGCTGGACTCGATGAACACGCGGTGGCCCTGCGCCACCAGTTCGGCGATCGCGGGCCCGAACTCGACCCGCTGACGCAGGTTGCGGTACCAGTAACCCGCGTCCATCACGGTGGTGTCGAGCCAGTCACCGGTCACTGTCGAGAAGAACGGGACCTCCGAAGCCTGCGGACGGACCTCCGACAGGACCGAGGAAAGCTCTTCTTCGAGCAGTTCCACCTGCGCGGAGTGCGACGCGTAGTCCACCGCGATCCGGCGCACGCGGATCTCTTCTGCGGTCAGCTCGTCGAACAGGGCGTCGAGCAGCCCGGGCTCACCGGACACGACGACCGAGTTCGGCCCGTTGACCGCCGCGACCGAGATTCCCGCGCCACGGCCGGAAAGCCGCGCCTCGACGTCGCCGACCGGCAGCGCGATCGACATCATGCCGCCGAGGCCGGCCAGCGTGCGGCCGATCGCCTGGCTGCGCAGCGCGACCACCCGGGCGCCGTCGGACAGCGACAGCGCGCCCGCCACCACCGCGGCGGCGATCTCACCTTGGGAGTGGCCCACCACGGCGTCGGGCTCGACCCCGCGCGAGCGCCACAGCGCCGCCAGCGAAACCATCATCGCCCAGGTGGCCGGCTGGACCACGTCGACGCGGTCGAGGGTCGGCGCGCCTTCGGCCTGGCGCAAGACATCGATCAGGGACCAGTCGACGAACGGCGACAGCGCGGCCGCGCATTCGGCGATCCGCTCGGCGAACACCGGCGACTCCGTCAGGAGGCGGGCGCCCATGCCGGCCCACTGCGAGCCCTGGCCGGGGAATACGAAGACCGTGCGGCCGTCGACGTCCGAGGTCCCGCTGACCACCCCGGCCGCGGAGCCGTCGCGGCGGTCCAGGGCGTCCAAACCGGACAGAGCGTCGACGTGGTCGCTGCCGAGGACCACCGCGCGGTGTTCGAAGAGCGTCCGCGAAGTGACGAGCGAATACCCCAGGTCCCGAAGATCCGGCTCGGCGTCCACAACGGACTTCAGCGCCCTCGCCTGTCCGCGTAGCGCGGCCGGGGATTTGCCGGAAAGAACCAACGGGACGATGCCGGCCGGCCCCTCGAGCACCGGGGCGGGAGCGTCTTCCGGGACGTGTTCGAGGATCGTGTGCGCGTTGGTGCCGCTGATGCCGAACGACGACACGGCGGCGCGGCGCGGGCGGCCGGTTTCGGGCCAGCCCACCGCGTCGTTGAGCAACGAGATCGTGCCCGGCGACCAGTCGATGTGCGGCGAAGGGGTTTCGGAGTTCAGCGTGCTCGGCAGCGTCCCGTGCCGCATCGCCATGACCATCTTGATCACGCTCGCGACCCCGGCCGCCGACTGCGTGTGCCCGATGTTGGTCTTGATCGAGCCGAGCAGCAGCGGGCTTTCCGGGTCGCGGTCGCGGCCGTACGTCGCCTGGAGCGCCTGCGCCTCGATCGGGTCGCCCAGCGCGGTGCCGGTGCCGTGGCCGTCGACGGCGTCGATCTCCGTTGTGGACAGACCCGCGTCGGCCAGCGCCTGCCGGATGACACGCTGCTGGGACGGCCCGTTGGGCGCGGTCATCCCGTTGGACGCGCCGTCCTGGTTGATCGCCGAGCCCCGCACCACGGCGAGCACCGGATGCCCGTGGCGGCGCGCGTCGGAGAGGCGTTCCACCAGCACCAGCCCGACGCCCTCGGCGAGGATCATGCCGTCGGCGCCGTCACCGAAAGCCTTGGTGCGGCCGTCGGAGGCGAGCGCGCGCTGACGGCTGAAGGCGACAAACGGCCCGGGGTTGGCCATGATGTGCGCGCCACCGGCCAGCGCGAGCGAGCTCTCGCCGCGGCGCAGCGACTGGCAGGCCAGATGCAGCGCCACCAGCGAAGACGAGCACGCGGTGTCGACGGTGACCGCTGGGCCTTCCAGCCCGAACAGGTAGGCCACCCGGCCGGACAGCACGCTCGGGCTGGTGCCGGTGACCATCATGCCCTCGGACCCGCCGAGGTCCGCGCCGGCGCCGTAATCCTGGTAACTGGCGCCGATGAACGTGCCGGTGCGGCTGCCGTGGACCGTCTCGGGATCGATCCCCGCCCGTTCGAAGACCTCCCACGCGGTCTCCAGCAGGAGCCGCTGCTGCGGGTCCATCGCCAGTGCCTCACGCGGCGAGATGCCGAAGAACCCGGGGTCGAATTCGGCGGCGTCGTGCAGGAATCCGCCCTGGGTGGTGTACGTGCGGCCGGGGCGGTCCGGGTCCGGGTCGTAGAGCCCTTCGCCGTCCCAGCCCCGGTCCGCGGGGAAGTCGGTGACGGCGTCGGCGCCCCGGGAGACGAGGTCCCACAACTGCTCGGGCGACCGGACGCCGCCGGGGAAGCGGCAGCTCATGCCGACGATGGCGATCGGGTCGTCGTCGGCCGGGGCTGCGGTGACCGCCGGGACCAGTGCGTCGCCGGCACCGAGTGCTTCGTCGCCCAGGAACGCGGCCAGCGCGGCCGGGTTCGGGTAGTCGAAGGCCAGCGTGGCCGGCAGCGCCAGGCCGGTGGCCTTGGCCAGCCGCTTGCGCAGCTCCACCGCCGTCATCGAGTCGAACCCGGCGTCGCGGAACGACTGTCGCTCCGTGACGGCTTCGGCGGAAGCGTGCCCGAGCACCACGGCCGCTTCGGTGCGGACGAGGTCGAGCAGCACCCGGCGTTGTTCGGGCTCCGCCATCGCGCGCAGGCGGACGGCGAAATCCGAGCCGGCGGCGTCGGGCTCGGCGGCGAGGGTGGCTCGGGCCTCGGGCAGATCTCCGAGCAGCGGGCTGGGCCGCAGCGACGTGAAGATCGGGTAGTACCGCTCCCAGTCCACGTCGGCGACCGTGACGGTGACGTCCTGCTGGGCCACGGCCCGCCGGAGTTCGGCCATCGCGGTTTCGGGGCGCAGGAACGAAAGTCCCCGCCGGGCGAGGTCGTCGGAAACGGCCTCTTCGGTGGCCATCCCGGCCTCGGCCCACGGTCCCCAGGCGATCGACGTCGCGGCCAGGCCCCGGGTACGGCGCTGCCCGGCCAGTGCGTCCAGGTAGGCGTTCCCCGCGGCGTAAGCGCTCTGGCCGCCGCTGCCCCACACCCCGGCGATCGAGGAGAACAGCACGAAGAAGCCGAGTTCGGTCTCGCCGAGCAAGTCGTCGAGGTTGATCGCGCCGGACACCTTCGCCGACATGATCCCGGCGAACGTCTCGGCGTCGGTCTCGTGCAGCGGCGACGACTGCCCGGTCCCCGCCGTGTGGATCACACCGGTGAGCGGGTGCTCGGCCGGGACCCGCTCCAGCACGGCCGCCAGCGCCGCGCGGTCGGCGACGTCGCAGGACACGATCTCGACGCGCGCGCCCAGCGCTTCCAGCTCGGCCCGCAGTTCGCCCGCGCCGGGCGCGTCCTCGCCGCGGCGGCTGACCAGGATCAGGTTTTCCGCGCCGCTGCCGGCGAGCCAGCGCGCGCACTCGGCGCCCAGCGCACCGGTCCCGCCGGTCACCAGGACGCTGCCGGTCGCGGTGAACTCGCCGGGCAGCTCGTCCACGGGGTAGCGCGCGAGCCGGCGGCCGGACGCGCCGGCGGACCGGACGGCCACCTGGTCCTCCCCGTCCAGCCCGGCGAGCACGCTCACCAAGGTCCGGGCCGCGGCCTCGTCCAGGCTCGCGGGCAGGTCGACCAGACCGCCCCACTGGTGCGGGTACTCCAGCGCCGCGACCCGGCCGAGCCCCCACACCGCGGCCTGGTACAGGCTCGTCACGGGGTCCCAGTGCCCGGTCGAGACGGCGCCCCGGGTCAGCGTCCACAATGGAGCTTCGAGACCGGCGGCACCGATCGCCCGGATGAGCGCGAGGGTCGAGGACAGACCGCGGGACAGCACCGGCAGGGCCTCGTCCGCCTGCTCGTCCGAGGAGAGCAGGGAGACGATCCCGGTCACGCCCTCGGCTGCCTCGGCGAGATCCGCGCCCGGCTCGTCGACGCTGAAGTGACGGACCTCGGCCCCGTGCGTGGTGAGCGCGGCAGTGACCTCCTCGGCGTCAACCGCCTCGGTGGTGACCACAAGCCAGGTGCCGCTGAGCGCCGGGGTGACGGGCAGGCGGAGCGGCTTCCATTCGAGCCGGTACCGCCACGAGTCCAGCACGGAGCGCTCACGCCGTCCCTGCCGCCAGGAGGTCAACGCGGGCAGTACCGAGCCGAGCGAGGAAAGCTGGTCCTCGCGCAGGCCCAGCAGGGCGGCGAGGTGATCGGCGTCGCCTTGCTCCACCGCGGCCCACAACCGCTCGTCGGCCGGGTCGGCGGTGGGCGCGGCGGCGATTTCGGGCCAGAAGAACTCGTGCTGGAAGGCGTAGGTCGGCAGGCCGGTCCGGCGCGCGCCGGTGCCGGCGAAGAACGCGGGCCAGCCGACCGAGACGCCGCGGACGTGCAGGTGCGCCAGCGCCTCGGTCAGCGCGAGTTCCTCCGGCCGGTCCCCGCGCCGGGCCGGCACGGCTTCGGCCCCCTGATCGTCCTGGGCCAGGACGTCCGCGGCCATGGCCGACAGCACCCCGTCGGGGCCGAGTTCGAAAAAGGTGGTCAGGCCCGAGTCCCGCAGCGCGGTCACGCCGTCGGCGAACCGGACCGTGCCGCGCACGTGCTCGGCCCAGTACTCCGGGGCACAAACCTGCTCGGCCGCGGCGAACCCGCCGGTCAGGTTGGACACCAGCGGGATCACCGGCTCCGCGTAGGACAGTCCCTGCGCGACCGCGCGGAACTCGTCGAGCATCGCGTCCATGTGGGACGAGTGGAACGCGTGGCTGACCCGCAGGCGCTTGGTCTTGCGTCCCAGCCCGGCGAAGTGGGCGGCGAGCGCGGTCACCGCGTCCTCGTCGCCGGCGATGACCACCGACGCGGGCCCGTTGACCGCTGCCAGCGACACGCCACCGGTCAGCAGCGGACTGACCTCGTCCTCCGTGGCCTGCAAGGACACCATGGCGCCGACGCCTGCCGGAAGGGCCTGCATGAGCTTCGCCCGCGCCGCGACCAGGGCGCAGGCGTCGGCCAGTGAAAGCACTCCGGCGACGTGGGCCGCGGCCAGCTCGCCGATCGAGTGACCCGCGACGGCGGCGGGTTTGACCCCCCACGATTCCAGCAGCCGGAAGAGCGCGACCTCGAACGCGAACAGCGCGGGCTGGGTCCAGCCCGTCTGATCCAGCAGCTCGGCTTCGGCCGTGCCCTCCTCGGCGAAGAGGATCTCGCGCAGGGGCCGGTCGAGCGAACCGTCGAGCAGGGTGGTGACCTCGTCGAGGGCCGAGGCGAACACCGGGAACCGTCCGGCCAGGTGGCGCCCCATGCCGGGACGCTGGCTGCCCTGGCCCGCGAAGAGCATCGCGGGCTTGGTCCCGCCGCCGGTCTCACCTTCGACGAGTCCGCTCGCCGAAGCATCCGAGGCCAGCGCGCCCAGCGCGGTCAGCAGCTCCGCGCGGTCCACGCCGACGACCGCCGCCCGCCGGTCGAACGCCGACCGGGTGGTGGCCAGCGACAGCGCGACGTCGGCCGTGCTCAGCTCCGGACGGGATTCCACAAAGGACTTGAGGGTCGCGGCCTGGGCGCGCAGCGCGTCCCGGGTCCTGCCGGACACCAGCCACGGCACGATCAGCTCACGCCGCGGCTGATCCGTCGGCGGGTTCGTCGGCTGTACCGGGGCCGAGGCCGGTGCCTGCTCGATGATCGTGTGGGCGTTGGTCCCGCTGATCCCGAAGGACGAGATCCCCGCCCGCCGGGGCTGTCCGGTGGCCGGCCACCCGGCCTCCTCGGACAGCAGCTCGACGGCTCCGGCCGTCCAGTCCACTTCGGACGAGGGCGCGGCGGCGTGGAGCGTCCGCGGCAGCACGCCGTGGCGCATCGCCAGCACCATCTTGATCACCCCGGCCACCCCGGCCGCGGCCTGGGTGTGGCCGAGGTTGGACTTCACCGAGCCCAGCAGCAGCGGCCGGTCCTCGTCCCGGTCCCGGCCGTAGGTGGCCAGCAGCGCCTGTGCCTCGATCGGATCGCCGAGCCTGGTGCCGGTGCCGTGCGCCTCCACCACGTCGATATCCGAAGTGGACAGTCCGGCGCTCGCCAGCGCCTGGCGGATGACTCGCTGCTGCGAGGGGCCGTTCGGCGCGGTCAGGCCGTTGGACGCGCCGTCGGAGTTCACGGCGGACCCGCGCACGACCGCCAGTACCTCGTGACCGTTGCGGCGAGCGTCGGAAAGTCGTTCGAGGACGAGGATGCCGACGCCCTCGGACCAGCCGACGCCGTCCGCGCCGTCCGAAAAGGACTTGCAGCGGCCGTCGGGGGAAAGCCCGCGCTGACGGGCGAACTCGATCAGCGAAGCCGGAGTGGACATGACCGTCGCCCCGCCCGCGAGGGCCAGCGAGCACTCCCCCGCGCGCAATGCCTGCATCGCCCAGTGCATCGCGACGAGCGACGAAGAGCACGCCGTGTCGATGGTGACGGCCGGGCCCTCCAGCCCGAGGGTGTAGGAAACCCGGCCCGAAGCCACACTCGGCGACGTCCCGCTCCCGGCGAAGCCCTCGAAGTCACCGCCGGCCAGGATCGCGCCGTAGTCGTTGTACATCACCCCGGCGAACACGCCGGTCCGGCTGCCGCGCAACGACACGGGGTCGATCCCGGCGCGCTCGATGGCCTCCCAGGAAGCCTCGAGCAGCAGCCGTTGCTGCGAGTCCGTCGCCATCGCTTCACGCGGGCTCATGCCGAAGAAGCCCGGATCGAACTCGCCGGCGTCGTGCAGGAAACCGCCGGCGCGCGTGTACGTCGTGCCCAGGTGGTCGGGGTCCGGATCGTAGAGTGAGCCCAGGTCCCAGCCGCGGTTCACCGGGAAGCCCGAGATGGCGTCCGTGCCTTCGCGGACGAGCCGCCACAGGTCTTCCGGCGAGGCCACGCCGCCGGGGTACCGGCAGCTCATGCCGACGATCACGATCGGGTCGTCGGCCACCGCGCGGGTGACGGCGGCCGGGGCGTCGGCCGCGGCTTCCGACTCCGTCAGCTCGGCGAGCACGTGCGCGGCCAGCGCGCTCGAGGTCGGGTAGTCGAAGATCACCGTCGCCGAGGTGCGAAGCCCGGTGGCGCGGCTGAGCCGGTTGCGCAGTTCGATGGCCGTCAGGGAGTCGAAGCCGAGGTCGGTGAACGCCCGGGCGGGTTCGATGGCCTCGGCCCCGGTGTGCCCGAGGGTCGCGGCGACCTCGGTGCGCACCAGGTCCAGCACCGTGTCGGCGCGGTCGGCCGGGGTGAGCCGGGCCAGCCGCTGCACCAGCGCGGACGCCGTGCCGCTGCCCGCGATCACCGAGCGCCGGCCGGAGGTCTTGATCAGCCCGCGCAGCAAGGGCGGGACGTCGCCGAGCCCGCGCAGCGCCGCCAGGTCGAGCCGGACCGGCAGCACCGCCGCTTCCGGCACCGAGAGCGCGGCGTCGAACAGCGCGACCCCCTGCTCCACGCTGACCGGCGGTGTCCCCGCCCGCGCGAGGCGCTCCAGATCGGCATCGGTCAGCGTGGTGGTCATGCCGCCGGACTGCGCCCACGGACCCCACGCCAGCGAGGTTCCCGGCCGGCCTGCACGGCGGCGGTGCGCGGCGAGTGCGTCCAGGAAGGCGTTCGCGGCCGCGTAATTCGCCTGCCCGGCCGCGCCGAAGGTCCCGGCGACCGAAGAGAAGACCACAAACGCGGTCAACGGGAGCTCACGCGTCAGCTCGTGCAGATTCCAGGCGGCGTCGACCTTCGGTGTCAGGACGGCGTCGAGCCGCTCGGGCGTCAGGGCGGAGATGACCCCGTCGTCGAGCACCCCGGCCGTGTGGACCACCGCGGCCAGCGGGTGCGCGGCCGGAATCGACTCCAGCGCCGCGGCCAGCGCGGCCCGGTCGGCGACATCGCAGGCGGCGATCGTGAGTTCGGCACCCTGCTCGGCAAGTTCTGCGACCAGGTCGGCGGCACCTTCGGCCGCGGCACCCCGCCGGCTCAGCACCAGCAGGCGCCGCACTCCGTGCGTGGCGACGAGGTGGCGCGCGAAGACGCCACCCAGCCCGGTGACGCCGCCGGTGATCAGGACCGTCCCGTCCGCACTCCAGGGCGATTCGGCCGGGGCCGCCGGGGAAACGCGAGCCAGCCGCGCCTGCAGCACAACGCCGTCGCGGATCATCAGCTGCGGTTCGGCCACGCCCAGCGCGGCGACAAGCCCGGCGGCCGCAGTGGCCTCCGGGTCGAGATCAAGCAAGGTGAAGCGATCGGGGTGCTCGTTCTGGGCCGCCCGGAGAAGACCCCAGACTGTCGCCGCGCACAGGTCGCCGCCGCGCGTCACGAAGACCAGCCGGGACGCCTCGAACCGCTCCTCGGCCAGCCAAGCCTGGACCACGCCCAGCGCCTCGGCGGCCAGACGGTGCGCCTCGGCGGGGATCTCGGTTCCGGCCCCGCTCAACGGCACCAGGACGATCTCCGGAACAGTGCTGCCGGACCACGTCGAACCGAGCTGCGTCTCGACGGCCAGGCCCGATTCACGAACGGCGTCGGCCAGTCCGAAGACGTCCTCGCCGAGCAAGCCGACGGACGCCGTCGTCGCCCGGGTGGCCCGGACCTTCTTCCAGCCGAGGGTGAACAGCGAATCGCGCTCGATCGAAGAAGACGGCGCGTGCCCGTCCATCGCGCGCAGCACGAGGGTGTCGATCGAGGCGACGGGTTCGCCCGCGGTGTCCGCCACCGCGACGGAGATGCTGTCGCCGGCCAGCCTGGTGATCTTGATCCGCGCGGCCGTGGCGCCGGTCGCGCGGAGCGAGACGCCCTCCCACGCGAACGGGAGGCCACCGTCGAGGTCGGCGAAAGCCGAGGCGTGCAAGGCGGAATCGAGCAGCGCCGGGTGGATGCCGAACGCCTCGGCGTCCGTGCCTTCGGGCAGCGCCAGCTCGGCGAAGACCTCGTCCCCGCGCCGCCAGGCGGCGGTGAGACCACGGAACGCCGGACCGTACTCGAAACCACCCTCGGCGAGCCGGTCGTAGTGGCCGTCGAGGTCGATCGCCTCGGCGTCGGCCGGCGGCCAGACAGTGAAGTCCGCATCGGACGATTCCGCGGGGTCCTCGATCGACAGCACCCCGGCCGCGTGCTGGACCCACGGAAGCTCGGCGTCGGCGTCATCGGGCCGTGAGTAGAGCGAAAGCGAACGGCTCCCGGACTCGTCGGGCGCGCCGACCCAGACCTGGACCTGGACCCCGCCGTGCTCCGGCAGCACCAGCGGAGCGGCCAGGGTCAGCTCCTCGACCCGGTCGCAGCCGACCTCGTCGCCGGCCCGGATCGCCAGCTCCAGGAAGGCCGTGCCCGGCAGGAGGACCGCACCGCCGACAACGTGATCGGCGAGCCACGGGTGCGACTGCCGGGAAAGCCGGCCGGTCAGCAGGAACCCGTCGGAGTCCGCCAGCGCGACGGCCGCGGTGAGCAGCGGGTGGTGGGCCGCGCCCAGCCCCGCCGCCCGCAGGTCACCGGCCTCGGCGCCCATGGTCTTCGGCCAGAACCGGCGGTGCTGGAAGGCATAGGTCGGCAGGTCCACCCGGCGCGTGCCGGTGCCGGCGAAGAAGGCGTCCCACCGGACGCGGACCCCGTGCACATGCAGGCTGCCCGCCGCGGACGCGATCGCCGCGCCCTCCGGCCGGCCGGCCCGCAACGCCGGGAAGGCGGCGGCGTCCTCCTGCGAGGCCTGGACCATCGCGGACAGCACGCCGGCCGGGCCGAGTTCGAGCCACACTCCGGCACCGTGCTCGCCCAGCCAGCCGACGCCGTCGGCGAACCGGACGGTGTGGCGGACCTGATCGGCCCAGTAGCCCGCGGACCGCGCCTGCTCGGCCGTCATCGGCTCGCCGGTCACCGTGGACACGATCGGGATCAGCGGCGCCTGCGCCGAAAGCCCCGCCACCACGGCGCGGAACTCGCCGAGCATCGGTTCGAGCTGGGGCGAGTGGAAGGCGTGCGAGACCTCGAGTTTCCGGGTTTTGCGCTCCAGCGCCGTGAAGTGGGCCGCGATCTCGTCCACGGCCTCGCGGTCACCCGACACGACCACCGAAGCGGGCCCGTTGACGGCGGCGATCGAGACCAGGTCTTCCCGGCCCTGCACCAGCGGCGCCACCTCGGCTTCCGAGGCCTGCAGCGAGACCATCGAGCCGGTGCCCGGCAGGGCCTGCATCAGCCGCCCGCGCGCGGCCACCAGCGTCGCCGCGTCTTCGAGGCTGAAGACACCGGAGACGTGGGCCGCGGCCAGCTCGCCGATCGAGTGCCCGATGAGGAAGTCCGGCTTGACGCCCCAGCTCTCCATCAGCCGGAACAGGGCGACCTCGACGGCGAACAACGCGGGCTGGGCGTAGTCGGTCCGCTCCAGCGTTTCCGGCTGCTCGCCCCACATCACGTCCTTCAGCGGACGGTCGAGGTGGACGTCGAGGGCCGCGGCGACCGTGTCCAGCGCGGCGGCGAACTCCGGGAAACGGGCGTGCAGCTCCCGGCCCATCCCCAGCCGTTGCGAACCCTGGCCGGTGAACAAGAACGCCAGTTTCGTCCTGCCCTGGACGGTTCCCTGGACCAGGCCCGGCGCGGAAGCACCCCCGGCCAACGCCGTCAGCCCGGCGACAGCCGCCTCACGATCGGCCGCGCTCAGCACCGCGCGGTGTTCGAAACTCGACCTCGACGTCGCCAGGGAGAAAGCCAGGTCGCCGAGGTCGAGGTCCGGCTGTTCGTCCACGAAGGACAGCAGGGCCGCGGCCTGCGCGCGCAGTGCCTCGGCGGTCTTGCCCGAAACCGGCATCGGCACGACACCGGGATCGACGCGACCGGCGTCCCCAGTGGGCTCGGCGGCCTCGACGCGCGGTGCCTGCTCGATGATGGTGTGCGCGTTGGTGCCGCTGATGCCGAACGAAGAGATGCCGGCCCGGCGGGGCGCACCGGTCTCCGGCCAGCCGACCGGTTCGGTCACCAGCTCGACCGCGCCCGCCGTCCAGTCCACATGCGACGACGGGGTGCCGACGTTCAGCGTGCGGGGAACCACGCCGTGCCGCATCGCCATGACCATCTTGATCACCCCGGCGACCCCGGCGGCCGCCTGGGTGTGGCTGAGGTTCGACTTCACCGAGCCCAGCAGCAACGGCGCCGCGTCGCGCTCCCGCCCGTAGGTCGCCAGCAGGGCCTGCGCCTCCACCGGGTCGCCCAGGGTGGTGCCGGTCCCGTGCGCGTCCACGACGTCGACCTCGGCCGCGGAGAGCCGGGCGTTGGCCAGGGCCTGCTGGATGACCCGCTGCTGCGACGGGCCGTTCGGCGCGGTCAGCCCGTTCGACGCGCCGTCCTGGTTGACCGCGGAGCCGCGGATGACCGCCAGCACCTCGTGCCCGTTGCGCTGGGCGTCGGAAAGCCGTTCCAGGACAAGGACTCCGGCCCCTTCCGACCAGCCGGTGCCGTCGGCGTCGTCGGAGAACGAGCGGCAGTGCCCGTCGACCGCGAGGCCGCCCTGGCGGTTCATCTCGACGAAGGTGGCCGGGCTGGACATCACGGTGACGCCACCGGCCAGCGCCAGCGAACATTCACCGGCCCGCAGCGATTGGGCGGCGAAGTGCATCGCGACGAGCGAGGAGGAACACGCGGTGTCCACCGTCACCGCGGGACCGACGAGGCCGAAGGTGTAGGACAGGCGCCCGGACATCACGCTGGTCGTGCTGCCGGTCAGCTGGAAGCCCTCGACGCCCTCACCCGGGCCGACCCGGTAGTCCTGCGCCATCGCCCCGACGAAGACCCCGGTCCGGGTGCCCCGCACCAGGGCCGGATCGAGCCCGGCCCGTTCGAAGGCCTCCCAAGCGGTTTCGAGCAGTACCCGCTGCTGAGGGTCCATCGCGAGGGCTTCACGCGGTGAGATCCCGAAGAAGTCGGCGTCGAATTCGGTGGCACCACGCAGAAAGCCGCCCGCGTCGGGCGCGGACGAGCCGAGGCCGTCCTGCTCCAGGTCCCACCCGCGGTCGGCCGGGAAGCCCGAAATGCCGTCTTCACCGGCGAGGACCATCCGCCACAGGTCCTCCGGGCCGGCGACGTTCCCCGGGAAGCGGCAGCCCATGCCGACGATGGCGATCGGCTCGGTCGCGGCTTCCTCGAGTTCGTCCACCCGCCGGCGGGCGCGCTGCAGATCGGCGCTGGCCCGCTTGAGGTAGTCCCTGAGCTTCTGTTCGTTGTCCATACCAACTCAACCCATCTCGACCGCGAGCGGCGAGTCGCGGCCCGCATCGCACAAAGTCCCCTTGGAACAACACGGAAACCACGCCGTCAGGCGGCCTTTCCCGCCACGCCAGTCTCGTCCCGGGCCGCCTGGGAAATCCCTAGACTGCCCAGGCCGGGCGGGGGGGCGGCGGCGACGGGCTACCAGGCGCCGGTCAGCGAGAGGTCGTCGAACTGGCGCTCGCGCGTGGCCTGCTGCAGGTCGGCCTCGACCATCATGCGCATCAGCTCGTCGAAGGTCACGGTGGGCTCCCAGCCCAGCACCTTGCGCGCGAGGCCGGAATCCGCGCACAGCGTCTCGACTTCGGCCGGGCGGACCAGCTTCGGATCGATGACCACGTGGTCCTCCCAGTTCAGGCCCACGCACTCGAAGGCGATCCGGACCGCGTCGCGCACCGAGTTCATCTGGCCGGTCCCGACCACGTAGTCGTCGGCGACGTCCTGCTGCAGCATCAGGTGCATGGCGCGGACGTAGTCGCCGGCGAAGCCCCAGTCGCGGACCGCGTCGAGGTTGCCCAGGTGGAGCTTTTCCTGCAGCCCCAGCTTGATCTGGGCCACGGCCAGCGAGATCTTCCTGGTCACGAACTCGGCCCCGCGCCGGGGGGATTCGTGGTTGAAGAGCATGCCCGAAACCCCGTACACCCCGAAGGACTCGCGGTAGTTGCGGGTGATGTAGTGGCCGTACGCCTTCGCCACGCCGTACGGGCTGCGCGGGTGGAAGGTCGTCGTCTCACACTGCGGCGTCTCCATCACCTTGCCGAACATCTCCGAGGAGGACGCCTGGTAGAACCGGATCTGGCCGCTGGCCGGCGGGCGCGAGCTGATCGACAGCCCGCTCACCATCCGGATCGCCTCGAGCATGCGCAGCACGCCCATGCCGTTGACCTCGGTGACCAGCTCCGCCTGCTCCCAGGACATCGGCACGAACGAGATGGCCCCGAGGTTGTAGACCTCGTCGGGCTGGATCTTGTCGACGGCCGAGACCAGGCTGGCCTGGTCGAGCAGGTCGCCGTTCACGAAGTTGAGATCGGCGGCGAGCTTGCTCACCCGCGACTTGCGCGGATTCGCCTGCCCCCGGATCAATCCCCACACCTGATAACCCTGCGAAAGCAGGTGTTCGGCCATGTACGAACCGTCTTGCCCGGTGATCCCGGTGATCAATGCGCGCCTGGACATGCCAACCCCTATCTCGACCAAGGATGAATCGCCCCTGTGCGCGGACGAATCCGGGCCCGACCGTCGCAGGAGCTCGTGAGCGGTGTCAACAGATGCCCGGCACACCAAGGATTTTCCGAGACTTCCGGGACTTTCGCTCTGTCCGCAATGGACGGCGGGACGCCCCGGCTACTCCGCGATCTCGGTCCGCGCGCACCAGTGGAACACCGGGAGCACCGCGCCGTCCACCTCGGTCACCTCGCCGGTGGGCGAGAAATGCTCGTACCCGGAGGCGAACGAGATCTTGACCTTGTCGTCCAGGCTGTCGACTTCCTCGACCCACCCGTCCTGGAGCCGGTCCGGTCCACCGGTGAGCACGATCCGCAGGCTGCCCATAGCGATCATCCCTTTCCCGAGCGGAAGAGCCCTGTTCCGAAACAGGGTGCGCCCCCACGCCGGGCCGGGTCCACAGCCACGCGCCAACACTGGCTTTTCCCCTAGAGCTTCCTCGCCGGGTGGTGTCTACGATGGACAGTGAGCCCGGCGGATCGGGCGTCCTCGAATCCCCGATCCGCCGGGCAGCCACCCACGCGGGCTCAAACCGAGACGCGGCCGGGC
This sequence comes from Amycolatopsis saalfeldensis, assembly GCF_900110575.1. Classification (GTDB taxonomy): domain Bacteria; phylum Actinomycetota; class Actinomycetes; order Mycobacteriales; family Pseudonocardiaceae; genus Amycolatopsis; species Amycolatopsis saalfeldensis. Next base: position 94,884 of record NZ_FOEF01000002.1, on the reverse strand, counting down.
TCGATGGTCACCTTGATGGCCTCGCCGCTGCTGACGATCCGGATCGCGTCGAGGACACCGTCCAGCGGCAGCCGGTGGGTGATCAGGTCGTCGACTCCGACCGCGCCGGTGGCGATGAGGTCGAGGGCCTGCTTGTTGTGGTACGGCGTGGAACCGTTGGCCCCGACGATGGTCAGCTCGCGGTAGTGGACCAGGTTCGAGTCGCAGGCGATGACCGGGTTGTCCTTCGGCAGCCCGCCGAAGAAGCTGATCCGCCCGCTGCGAGCGGCCATCTTGAGCCCGTCCTCCTGCGCCTTGCCCGAAGCCGCCGCCGTGATGACGACGTCGGCGCCGCGGCCCGAGGTCAGCGCCAGCACCTCTTCGACCGCGTCGGCCTCCGAGCCGCAGATGGCCGCGTCGGGCTTGACCAGGTTCGCCGCCATGTCGAGCCGGCTCTTGTTGAGCTCGACCAGGTACACCGCTTCGGCACCGCGGGCGCGGGCGAGCCGGACGTGCAGGCAGCCGATCGGACCGGCGCCCATCACCACCACCACGTCCCCCTCTCCGACGCCGGCCAGCGTCTGTCCGTTGAGGACACACGCGAACGGCTCCGCGACGGAAGCTTCGGCGTAAGCGAGCGAATCGGGAATGCGGTTGACGCCGTCGACCTTGAGCACGTTCTCCGGGATGATCATGTACTCGGCGAACCCGCCGTCGAAGTGGTACCCCATGGAGAGCTGGTTGGGGCAGACGGTCATCCGGCCGCGCTTGCACTCCGCACAGTCGCCGCACGGGATGGCGGCGATCACCTGGACCCGGGCCCCCTCCTCCCAGCCGGTCACGCCTTCGCCGGCCTCGACCACCTCGCCGGCGATCTCGTGGCCGATCACCCGCGGCGGGTCGATGTGGTGGTGGCCGTGGCGGAAGATCTTCAGGTCGGTACCGCAGGTCGAAGTGTTGTGCACCCGGATCTTCAGCTCACCGGCCTTCGGCGAGGGCTCCGGTGCCTCTTCGATGCGGATGTCACCCGGGGCGTAGAAACGCGCGACCTTCACTGATCTGACTCCTCGTTCGTCGACTGCAGAATGCGGATCACCGTCTCGGCGTCCGTGGCCTCGCGGAGCTGGGCGGCACGGCCGGCGTCCACCAGCACCCTGGCGAGCGAGGCGAGGATGCCCACCTGCTCGTCGCCGTTGGCGGCGATCCCGACGCACATCCGCACGTCATGGCCGCCCCAGTCCACGCCTTCGGGGAATTGCAGCACCACCAGGCAGGTGCGCCGGACGTACTTCCGGGCCTCGTCGGTGCCGTGCGGGATCGCCACTCCCTCACCGACGAAGGTCGAGACCAGCCGCTCGCGTTCGTGCATGGCCGGCAGGTAGCCCGCCTCCACCGCGCCGATCTCGAGCAGCGTCCGGCCGGTCTGGTCGACGGCGTCGGACCGGCCGGCCGCCGTCCGGCCGAGCCTGATCCCGGCGGCGTCGAGCAGCGAATGCTCAGTCGGCAAGGTGCCCACCGTCCCGGATGGCCGCCTCGACCTGGTCGAACACCGGGTCGCCGAGGAAGCTCTGGAACCCCAGTATCACCGCGTCCGCCGCGCCCTTGCGCGCGCTGGCGACGAGGAAGTCCTGGCACAGGACCAGCTTGGCGTCGTCGGGGATCTCGTTGACCGGGGTGTGCTCCACCTTGACCCGGTACGGCTTGAGCCGCTTCGCGAGCTGCGCGGCGACCATCACGCTGCTGCCCATCCCGGCGTCGCAGGCGATGACGACCTTCTTGATGTCGGATCCGTGAATCGTGCTCATGGCATTCTCCTCGTTGAGGTACAGGGAGGTGGTTCGGGAAACCGGCGGGACTAGGCGGGCAGTGCCCCGCCGGCGGAAACCTGCACGGCCTTTTCGCTCTCTTCCTTGCCACGGCCGAACTTCAGCAGGGCCGAAGCGACCACGAAGGACACTCCGGCGGCGACCGCCACCCCGAGGATCACGCCGAGGTAGTTGCCGCTCGGGGTCATCGCGAGGACGGCGATGATGCTGCCGGGCGACGGCGTGGCGACCAGGCCGGCCCCGGTGATGCTGAAGAACAGGACGCCGGAGGCGCCCCCGGCGATGGCGGCGAGCACGAGCCGGGGCTGGGCCAGCACGTACGGGAAGTAGATCTCGTGGATCCCGCCGAGGAACTGGATGACGATCGCGGCGGGCGCGGTCGCGCGGGCGGCCCTGGTGCTGCCGAAGAAGGTGATCGCCAGCAGGATGCCGAGGCCGGGGCCGGGGTTCGGCTCGATCAGGAACTCGACGGCCTTGCCGGCGTGCGCGGCCTGCGCGATGCCGAGCGGGCCGAGGATGCCGTGGTTGACGGCGTTGTTGAGGAACAGGATCTTGGCCGGCTCGACGATCACCGACACCAGCGGCAGCAAGTGGGCGTTGATCAGCGCCTGCACGCCGTTGCCGAGGCCCTGGGTGATCCACTGGACCACCGGCCCGATGCCCAGCATGCCGAGCACGGCCATCAGGGCGCCGATGATGCCGGCGCTGAAGTTGTCCACCAGCATCTTGAACGCCGGCGCGCTGCGGTGGCCGAGGTGCTCGTCGAACAGCTTCACCAGGTAGCCGGCCAGCGGGCCGACGATCATCGCGCCGAGGAACATCGGGATCGACGCGCCGACCGCGATGCCGACCGTGGCGACGGCGCCGACCACCGCGCCGCGCTGGCCGTGGACCATCCGGCCGCCGGTGTACCCGATCAGCACCGGCAGCAGGTAGTTGATCATCGGGTCGACCAGCTGCGCGATGTGCGCGTTCGGGGTCCACCCGGCCGGGATGAACAGGGCGGTGATCAGGCCCCACGCGATGAACGCGCCGATGTTGGGCATGACCATGCCGGCGAGCCGGCCGCCGAACCGCTGCACCACCACCCGCGCCTGGATCGACTTCGTCGGTGCGACTTCCGTCTTCGTCATCATTGACCCTTCCCAGCGTTGCGTTCGAGCGAACTGGACCACTGCCGCGTTTCGGGCTCGGCAGCGAGACGGGGACCGGGCGCGGCCGGCCGGCGGCCGGTCGATGCGCCCTGGATGAACCGGGGCGACCCTCGGGCGATCTCCTTCGGCGCGACCGGCGCACGGACTGTCCACAATGGCCGTTCGGCCGCTTCGGGACCCGGTCCGGTCAGCGTGGGCACACCGGCAGCAAGCCGTCGTGACCTTGAGTGACTTTGACTTCGTTCACGTGGGTTCCCACGTCGTCGCGGTTTGCTTCCGCACACATGTTCCGCGGGTATCGTTGAAGAACAAGAGGAATCTAGTGCTCCGATGTAGACGGTTTGTTGCCAAGGCCACAAACACCACATAACCTCACATCCGATACCGCCTCGCGCGGAAGGAGTCGGCCCGTGTACGCGGAGGAACGGCAGCAGGCAATCCTGGAACGGGCTCGCGCCCGCGGCCGGGTCGACGTCGCGGCGCTCGCCGACGAGTTCACCGTGACCAGCGAGACGATCAGGCGCGACCTGACCATCCTCGAGCGGCACGGGGTGCTCCGGCGGGTGCACGGCGGCGCGATCCCGGTGGAACGGCTGGGATTCGAACCCGCGGTCTCGGCCCGCGAATCCGTGATGATCGAAGAGAAGACGCGCATCGCGCGGGCCGCGCTCCGGGAACTCCCGGACGAGGGAACGATCCTGCTCGACGCGGGCACCACCACCGCGAAGCTCGCCGACGAGCTGCCGAACGACCGCGAGCTGACGGTCGTGACCCACTCGGTCAACATCGCGCTCACGCTCACCGCGCGGCCGAACCTCACCGTGATGCTGGTGGGCGGACGGCTGCGCAGCCGCACGCTGGCCACCGTCGACGCCTGGGCACTGCACGCGTTGAGCGACACCTTTGTCGAAGTGGCTTTCATCGCGACCAACGGCGTTTCGCCGGAGCGCGGCCTCACCACCCCGGACGCCGCGGAGGCGATGATCAAGCGGGCGGCGATCGCGAGCAGCCGGCGCTGCGTCCTGCTCGCCGACCACACCAAGGTCGGCACCGACCACTTCACCCGGTTCGCCGAGCTGAAGGACATCGACACGTTCATCACCGACGCGGGCCTCGACGAGCGGATGGCGGCCGAGCTCGCCGAAGCGGGCCCGCGCGTCGTCACGGTCTGATACACCGCAAGGAGAACTCCCCCGTGCCCGGCGCATGCGGAAAGCCAGGGCGGTCACCCTGGCTTCTCCGGCACGGTTCTGGAGCACAAGACCTCCGACGGGCAACTACTGTTACTTCACGTAGTCGGGCAGAACTCGCGGGGGCCACGAGCCGACCCCGAAGATCCCCATCGAGTAGGCCTTGGACACCAAGGCCGGGCGGTTCGACACCTTCAGCTTCCGCAGCAGGGTGCTGACGTGGTACTCGACCCCGCCCCGGCTGAGGTAGAGCATCGCCGCGAGCTGCACGGTCGACACCCCGGAGGCGACGCCCTCGAGGATGCGAGCGTCCATCGCGGTCAGCAGCTTCTTGCGGCCGGTCAGCACCTGCGGGTCCCGCTCGTACTTCTCCGGGCGGACCATCACCATGATGCTTTCGACCTGCCCGTTTTCCCCGTGTACCGCGATTCCGGTCAGCTCGCCGGCGAACGCGGGCTCACCCGGGCGCACGGCGACCATCCGCTCGGCGAAGCGCACCCGCCGTCCTTCGGTCAGCCGCGCGAACTGCTGCTCGACCTTCTCCCGCACGCTGGGGTGCAGCAGGTCGTAGAAGCTCTGGCCGCACACCTCCGTGGCCGAACGGCCGAACTGGCGGAAGAAGTCCACATTCGCCTCGACGACCCGGACCCGGGGGTCAAGGCTGGCCAGGCACATCCCCGACCGGTCGAAGAACGGGCGAAAGACATCGACGAAACCTTCGGACCGAGCCGCTGAAATGGCACTGCTCGTCCGGGGCACCAAGGTGGCAGCGGTGTCCGTACTCATCGACGACCATTCCTCTCTTCACTGAACTGAAGATCCTGTTGTGCTGGGAAGAACTCACCCCATGTCGTTCTTTTCACACTATGGGCGTCCCCGCCAAAACAAGTCAACAAGAAACCAAGAACAAAGCCAAATACTGTGGTTGCGGACCCCCATGGTTCGGATGCGGGGTGCGGGGTTCGGTGCGGTTCGGTACCCCGAAGATTCCAGGCGATCTGCCGAGAGCAAGGCTCTGACCAGCAACTATTGTGACACTTGACGGAAGCCTGCCTCGCCGTCCCGATGACCGTGAACTCGTCGGCCGGCGTTCACCCGCCGGAAAGACAGCGTTCCAACCACGCGATTTAAGCACGGGACGAAATGGCGAATCACGCCGAGGAAAGCCTCAGGCGGACTTGATGTGGATTTAACAGTCGGCCATTCCGGGACGCCTCACCGGAAGACTGCCGGGGACATAAAGGGGGCCGCTGGCGCGGTTCATCGAAAGGTAAGAAAACGTTCAAGGTAAGCGAACCGTAAGCCCGGCACGAGCCGAATGCGGCGAGACCGGAGAACAACCGATGCACGCGGCGGCCTGCCGTCACACGCACATCGTTCGGCTCGCCTGCCGGGCCGATGAGCCCTGACCTCGGGACTCGCCTGGCGGGCCACTGGTTCCCGACCTCGGGACTCGCCTGGCGGGCCACTGGCCCCCAACGTCGGGACTCGCCTGGCGGGCCACTGGTCCCCGACGTCAGACCCGCCTGGCGGGCCTTAGCCTCGGACCCCTCTGGCGAGCCGGCGGACCTTGACCTCGGACCTGTCTGCCGGGCCTTGACCTCGGACCCGTCCGGCGAGCCGGCGGACCCTGGCCTCACCCGATGAGCCGGTAGGTCCCGGCCTCCGGGTTCGCTCTCCTTCCGTTTCACCGAGCCGGATCGCTGCGCTGAGCACTCGATCGGCTCCCTTGTGTCACCCTGTTGGGGAGAGTAGTGACCTTGATGTTGGTTCGCAAGCCCTGTGCATGGTTTTACCTTCGTTTAATCCCGAACGGGCCAAGAGCTCCACCGACACCCGAACGGACGAGTCCGCATCCGAGCTGGATGACGCCGTCGCCAGACCGGTTCGACCGTCCTTAATGGACCTTCCGGCGCGCGAGGACCCGATCACCGCCGACAGTCGAGACAACCGGCGTTTCGGACACCGCGGACGCCTAGCGCAGAGTCACCGCCGATTGTGGAATCTTATTCGCGTTTGGCGGCAACGCTTCCGCTACGCAAGTAAACGCAGGCCGATGATCGGGACGAACAGGCATAAACCGACATCAAGTGAGTTGCAAACCAACATTGCCCTCATTACAGTGAGGTCCGCACCGCTCGCTCGAACGGGTTACCCATCACCCGCCGCACCCCACCTGGGAGACGCTGGAAGGGACGTGATCATCTCGGCTCCGCCGATCAGGTCCGGGACAACCGAAACACTGTTGTGCCGCCCAGCCGCCCCGCTCCCGGTGATGCCCTGGCCGGTTGTTCGCCACCCGGTCCTGCACCACCCGGCATCGCCCTCACGGACGACGCGGTCCGGCACCGAACCCGTCTCGGCAGTGAAACCCGGTACGCGCCGGCATTGCTGAACGGGCTTCCCCACCCCGGCACACTTCCCCACCCGGCATAGAAGTCCCCGTTCGCGCACCGAGACGCGGGCGGGCCAGCGTAGGTCAGAGAAGAGAAACAGGACGGGAGGCGATCATGTCCGAGCCGACGGTTTCCGATCGCCCTCCACCGGCAGCTCCTCGACCGGCAGTCCCTTCACCGGTAATCCCCGCACCGGCAGTCCCCGCACCGGTAGTGCCTGCACCGCCCGTCCCCCCACCGGCAGTCCACCCACCGGCAGCGGTGCGCGCAACCGTGAACCTCCGCCTACTCCGCCCGGAGCGCGCCCCCGGCGAATCCCTGGTCGAGCGCGCGGGCGAGGAACAAACCCTCCGCAACGCGTTGGCAGCGCTGGACTTCGGACATTCCTCGGTCTTCACCCTCACCGGGCGCCCGGGCACCGGCCGCAGCGCGCTGCTGCGGAGAATCGTGACGCTGGCGAGGGGCGCCGGCATCCGCGCGCTCCACGTCCGGTGTTCGCGGGCCGACGCGGAACTCCCCCACAGCCTGGCCGCCCAGCTGACGACCGCGCTCACCTGGAGCCGGGGGCCCGGCCCGGCGGCCGGCGAGCTGCCCGCCCGGATCGACCGATTCCTTGCCCTGGCGCGAAAACAGCCGTTGCTGATCGCGGTCGACGACGCCCAGTGGGCCGACCCCGCGTCGCGGCTGTGGATCCGGTCCCTGGTCCGGCGGCTGCACACCACCCCCGCCGTGCTGGTGTGCGCGGTGCGGGGCGACTCGCCCGAACTCGGCGACGAGCCCGGCGACGGGCCGTGGCCCGCCGACGGCGGCCAGGTGGTGCCGGCGCGCACGCTGAAACTGCGCCCGCTCAGCGAAAGCGGGGTCCGCACGCTGATCGCGGCCGAGTGTCCCGGCCCGGTCGACGAGGAGTTCGCGGCACACGCGCTCACCACCACCGGCGGCCTCCCCGCCGTGCTCAAGTCCGTCGCCGAACGGTTCGCGCTGCTGGGTTTGCGGGCCGGCGCCGACCAGCTGCCCGCGTTGTCGCTTCGCGCGTCCGAAGCCATGGGGCAGTACCTCGACGACCTCACCGGGGACCTTCCCGCGGACGCGCTCGCCTTGGTGCGCGCGATGGCCGTCGCCGGCGAAGGCCTCGCCTTCGACCTCGTGCGGACACTCGCCGCACCGCAGGCCACTCCGACCGCCAGGTCCCTCGGGCTCCTGGTCAGCAACGGCCTCGCGACCCTCCCGGGCGGCCCCCGCCTCGCCACCGCGCAGATCGCGGCGAAGGTGCTGGCCGGCATGCCGGTGACCGTCCGCCAGGACCTCTACACCCGCGCCGCCCGCCTCGGGCACCACGCCGCGATCGGCGACCTCGAACTGGGCAGGCTGCTGCTCGGCACTTCGCCCATCGGACAGCCGTGGGTGGTCGAGGTGCTGACGCGGGCGGTGGCGCGCAGCCGGCTCGAGGGCCGCGCGTCGGCCACCCCCGCGCTTCTCTACCGCGCGTTGCGCGAACCGCTCGACGCGGCACAGCGGCGGAGCCTCCTGGTGGACCTCGCCGCGGCCGAGCTCAGGGAGTCCCCCGACGGCAGCGACCGGCGGCTGCAACAGATCCTGCTGGCCGCCGACAGCGCGTCCGACGGCACTCTGCTGGTCCCCGCCGCCGATCTGCTGTGCTCCCGCGGGGACGCGCTGACCAGCGGGCCGGTGATCGCGACGGTCTGCGCGCGGCCCGACCTCGACCCGGCAGCGCTGGCACCGTTGATCGCGCTCGGCACACTGGCCGAAGAGGACAGTGCCGGCGAAGAGGCGTTCCCGGCCTACTCCCTGCCCGGCCTGCCCGATCTGCCCACCGACCCGGCCCAGGCCGCGGTCGTCGCGTTCCAGCTCGCGTGCCGCGGCCGCGGGAGGGCCAGGGCCCGCGCGCTCGCCCGCGTCGGATTGACCCGGGACGGCGACCGGGACCGCCCGCTGAGCCCGCGCGTGGCCGCGTGCGTCGCCCTGATGTACGCCGACGACACGGCCGAAGCGCTGGCCGGACTGGACCGGGTGCTCGCCGACGCCCGCCGGCGCGATGCCCGGGCGGCGGCCGCCCAGGCCCTCGTCGCCCGTGCGGCGGTGGTCCGGCGGTGCGGCCGGCTCAACGAGGCGGCCGACGACCTGGCCGCCGCCAGGGCCCAGCTCCCGCTCAGCTGCTGGACTCCCCGGGCGCTGACGGGCCTGCTCGGTCTCGAGATAGCGCTGAACCTCGACCGCGGGCACCTCGACCTCGCGGCGCGCGCGGCCGCGGTGGAACTGCTCCCGGACGCCGAACACGGCATCGGCTGGTCCTACCTGCTGTGCGCGCGCGGAGCGGTCGACTTGGCCACCGGCAACCCGGAAGCCGCGCTGCGGGCGTTCCAGGAATCGGGGCGGCTGCTCTCGACCCGGCAGTGGACGAACCCGGCCATCGCGAGCTGGCGCAGCCTCGCCGCCCTGGCCCACCGCGGCTGCGGCGCCGATGCCCCCGCGCTTCGGCTGGTCACCGAAGAACTCAAGCTGGCCAAGGAATGGGGCGCTCCGAGCACGCTGGGCTCGGCCCACCTGGACGCCTGGCAGGCGCTGAACGGCACCGAGGCCACGGAAGACCTCGAGGAGGCCGTGCGGCTGCTGCGCGATTCCCCGGCACGGCTGCGTTTCGCCGCCGCCGCGACCGGCCTGGCCGGGGCCCGGATCGACGCCGGCGAACTCGACGACGCGGCCGCGCTGCTCCGCGATGCCGGAAAAGTGGCTTCCCTGCACTGGGCGGACGAACTCCGGCTCGAAGTGGCGCGCCTGACCGAGCTGCTCGCTTCCCGGCGGGCGGCCCCGGCCGCCGCTCCGCCCGCCTCCCCGCACGGAATGCTTACCCAGTCCGAAGAAAACCTCGCTACGCTGGCCGTCTCCGGCTGGTCCAATGCGGACATCGCGGACTCGCTTTCGGTCACCACCCGGACCGTCGAGCTCCGCCTGACCAAGATCTACCGCAAGCTCGACGTCACCGGACGCGCCGGCCTGCGCGCCGCACTCGAGCGCGAACCCGCGCAACGCTGAGGTGACGCGCCGCGGGCGGAATCGGTCGTCTCGACGATTTCGCCCGTGCGTTCCGGCGAAGGCCACGGAAACCCCGTCCTATTCACACAACACTAGTGATTTATCGGCGCCCCATGCGCTTGACTTCTTTTGACGGGCACCTGCGCCACCGACCGACCGGTCGATCGACAACCACCACCCCCGTCCTTAAGCTGGTGCGCTCACCGCCGTCGAATTCCGTGAGGAGTCTGGACCACGTGCTGCTCGAGCGGGAACCCGAAATCGAGTCGCTGACTGCTTCCCTGCGGGAGGCTCGGACGGGCCGCGGCCGGCTCGTCGTGATCGGCGGACCGCTGGGGGCGGGCAAGTCCCACCTGCTCCACGCGATGAGAGAGCACGCACTCGGCGAAGGCGTGCCGGCGCTTCAGGCCGGCTGTGCGTTGCCGGAACGCGATTTCGCGTACGGAGTCGTGCACCAGCTCCTCGATTCCGCGCTGCTGCTCGGCCTTTCCGAACCGAGCCGGCGCGCGTTTTCCGAAACGGCCGAAGACCAGGTGCTCGAGAACCTGCAGAAGCTGGTCCGGGAATCGAGCGGGCGGAACCCGCTGCTGGTACTGGTCGACGACGCGCACTGGGCCGACGACGCCTCGCTCGACTGGCTGAACCGGCTGACCGGGCGGCTCGACGGCCTCTCGATCGTCGTCGTGGTCACGGTTCGCGAGGGCGACCCGCTGAGCGGCCGGCCGGCCCTGCGCGAGCTGGCGGGGCGCGCCGCCGGGAACGTCACCCTCGGGCCGCTTTCGCCGGTGGCCACGAGGATCGCGGTCGCCGAGGAGTTCGGCGAGCCCGGCGACGAGGGCTTCGTCCGCTGCTGCCACGAAACCTCGGCCGGGCGCCCGCTGTTCCTGATGTCGATCCTGGCCGAGCTGCGCCGGCTCGGCTACCACCCGATCGCCGAGCACACCGAAGCCGCGCGCCTGCTCCTGCCTTCCGCGCTGCGCCAGCGCATCATGGCGTGCCTGCGGTCGCAGCCCGAGCCGGTGCGGCGGTTCGCGCACGCGCTGGCCGTCCTCGGCGAGCGGGACAGCCGCGACCTCCTGTGCGCGCTGGCCGGCCTCGACCCGGCGGACTGCGACGCCGCCTCGGACTCGCTGGCCCGGCTCGGGCTCTTGGACCCCGGGCCCGCGCAGCATTTCGTCCACCACGCGGTCCGCGACGCCGTCGAGCACTCGATGGTGACCGACCAGTGGTCGGCGCTGCACTCGAAACTCGCCGAACTGCTGCAGGGCTGCGATTCCCCGGCCGAGGACGTCGCCGCGCACCTGGTCCACGCGGACCACCCACCGGCGCCGTGGGCCGTCGACGTGCTGCGGGCGGCCGGGCGGTCGGCGGGCGCGCGGGGCGACTGCGGGTCCGCCACCCGGTACCTGCGGCGGGCCCTGCTGAGCTGCCCGCCCGACGACGCCGGCCGGGCCCGGCTGCTGGTCGACCTTTCCGCCGCGGAGCGCCGCTTCGACCCGTTCCTGTCCGCCCAGCACCTGTCCGAGGCACTGCCGCTGTTCGAGTCCACTCTGGACCGTGGCCGGGCGGCTGTCCGGATCGAACCGCTGACGCTCGGCCGGCATCCGGGGCCGGTGGTGGAACTGCTCGAAGGACTGCGGGCCGAATTCGGTGATCCGGCCGGGCTGTCCGGCGAGTCCCGCGAGATCTCGCTCAAGCTCGAAGCCCGGGTCCGGTACGCGCGCCATCGCGATCCCGCCGACCTCGCCGACGCCGCCGAGCGGCTGGCCGGGCTCGGCGAGCATCCGCCGCAGGGCACCGCCGGCGAGCGTGAGCTGATCGGCTCGCTGGTCTTCGCCGCCACGATGTCGGGCACCGGCTCGGCGCGCGTGACCGAGCTGGGCGAACGGATCATGCGGCACGAACCGGCCGCGCTGGAGCAGGTGCACACGGCGACCCCGCTGGTCGTGCGCTCGCTGGTCCTCGCCGACGCGCTGGAGGAGGCCGGCGCCTGGCTGGATGCCGTGTCCGCGCAGGAACGCGAGGTCGGCGCCCCGGCGGCCCGCGCGTTCGTCGCGGTGCAGCGGGCGCTGATCGCCGTGCGCCGGGGCAAGCCGGAGGAGGCCGCCGGGCTCGCCGGGCTGGCACTCGACCTGGCGAACGCCTCGCTCTCTTCCGCGTCGGAAGGCAGCACGCACGCACTGGTCCTCGCCGCGATGGGGACCGGCGACGCCACGACGGCCGCCCGGCTGCTCGGCCGCTGCGCCGAGTACGACGCCGGCGGCGCGTCGTGGCTGGGCAAGCTGGTCCACGGCGGAATCGCGGCCACCGCCGGAAATCACGCGGTCGCGCTCGAGCACTTCCACGCCTGCGGCCGGGAGCTGGACGCCGCCGGGTGGCGCAATCCCGAGCTGGTGCCGTGGCGGAGCTGGGCGGCGCTGCTGCACCACCGGCTCGGCCAGCAGGCGGCCGCCGAAGAGCTGATCGAACAGGAGCACGCCCGCACGGTCGAATGGGGGACGCCGCAGGGCCAGGGCCGGGCGCTGCGGGTCTGGGGCACCATCACCGAAGGCACCGCGGGGATCGAGCTGCTCCGGCGTTCCGCCGCGGTGCTCAACGATTCGGTCAACCGGCTGGAGCAGACCAAAACGGGACGGCTGCTGGCCAAGCGGCTCGGGCAGAGCGACGCCGCCGAGCCGCACCGCCGCCGGGGGCAGGGCCTCGAGCACGAGACGCCGTGGCTCGTGCCCGCCACCGCAGGGGCGTCCGCGGCACCTGCTCCCCGTGGCGCACTGACCGGCTCGGAACGCCGGATCGCCGAGTTCGCGGCCCAGGGGCTGACCAATCAGCTGATCGCCGACGAGGTCGACGTCACCCCGCGCACCGTGGAGAAGCACCTCACCAGCGTCTACCGCAAGCTCGGGGTGCCCGGCCGCAGCGCGCTGCCCGCCGCGCTGGAGCGGCTTCCCCCGTCCACATCGGACTGATCAGCCGGCCTGGAGCAGCCGCCCGCCGTCGATCCGGGCGCGGACCCGGACCGACTCCGGGCGGATGTCGCCGGGCCGGGGCATCGTGCTGCCCGGCAGCGACACCGCGGCGGCGCCCCAGGCGACTCCTTGGCGCAGCGCGGAAAACCCGTGGGCCCCGGCCGCGAGGAAACCGGCGAGGGTCGCGTCGCCGGCACCGACCGTGCTGCGGACGACCGCGGGCGCCTCGGCGTGCCAGATGCCGTCGGCGTCGACCAGGAGCGCGCCGTCCCCGCCGAGGCTGGCCAGCACCGCCCCGACGCCGGAGTCGCGCAGTTCCCTCGCCGCGTCGCCGATGTCGGCGACCGTGGGCAGCTTGCGGCCCATGACCTCTTCGAGTTCCTCGCGGTTCGGCTTGATCAGCGCCGGACCGGCGGCCACGGCCGCGCGCAGGGCGGGGCCGCTGGTGTCCACCGCGACCCGGATCCCCCGGCCGTCGAGGCGCCGGATGACCTCGGCGTAGAACGCCGGGTCGATCCCGGGTGGGAGGCTGCCGGCCAGCACCACCCACGAAGCGTCGGCGATGTTGCCGAGGATCGCGTCGAGCAGGCCAGAAACCTCGGTCTCGCTGAGGGTGGCGCCGGGCTCGTTGAGCTTCGTGACGGTCGCGTCGGGCTCCACCACGCTCACGTTGATCCGCACCGGGCCGGCGGAGGGGACCTGGCACACCTCGATGTCGTAGTCGGTCAGCAGCGCGATGAGCTGCCGGCCTTCGACGCCGCCGGTCGGCACGATCGCCCGCGCCGCGACGCCGTTGGACACCAGCGCCCGCGCGACGTTGACCCCTTTGCCGCCGGGCTGGACGTGCACGGCGGAGATGCGGTGCACCTGCCCTCGCCGCAGCCCGGCCACCTCCAGGGTCCGGTCCAGGCTGGGGTTCGCGGTCACGGTCACGATCACTTCAAACCCCCGGGTCGGGACGTCTTCAGCCCCTCGGTGCGCGAGGGTTCAAGCTTGGTTTTCTACGGTATTGGAGGTGATTTTGCATGGTTTCACGTTGCTTTTCAAGTGTCCGCGGGTTTTCCCACACTAATCAAGTGCTTTCGGGCATGGACGGAGCGGGTCGACCAGGTGGACGCCGCCGGAAGCCGCTTGGTCGGCATGTTGCGGTCAGGCAAAAAACCACATAAACTCACACGTCACCGAGTCGAGGGGCCAGAGGTGGTGGAGATGTACGCCGAGGAACGACAGCAGATCATCCTCGAACGCGCCCGCGCCAAGGGCCGCGTCGACGTGACCGCGCTGGCGGACGAGTTCACCGTCACCACCGAAACGATCCGCCGCGACCTCACCGTCCTCGAACGCCACGGGGTGCTCCGGCGCGTCCACGGCGGCGCCATCCCGGTCGAACGGCTCGGCTTCGAGCCCGCGCTGGCCGCCCGCGAAGGCGTGATGATCGCGGAGAAGGAGCGCATCGCCAAGGCGGCGCTCGCCGAGCTGCCCGACGAGGGCACGATCCTGCTGGACGCCGGTTCGACCACGGCCCGCCTGGCCGAGATCCTGCCCGCGGACCGCGAGCTCACCGTGGTGACCCACTCCGTCAGCATCGCGCTGACCCTGACCACGCGCCCCAACCTGACCGTGATGCTGGTCGGCGGACGGCTGCGCAGCCGCACCCTCGCCTCCGTCGACGGGTGGGCCCTGCAGGCGCTTCAGGACACCTTCGTCGAGGTCGCCTTCATCGCGTCCAACGGCGTATCGGCCGACCGCGGCCTCACCACCCCCGACTCCGCCGAGGCGATGGTCAAACGCGCCGCCATCGCCAGCGCCCGGCGCACCGTCCTGCTCGCGGACCACACCAAGGTCGGCAACGACCACTTCGCCCGCTTCGCCAACCTCAGCGACATCGACACCTTCATCACCGACGCGGGCATCGACTCCGCAGTCGCCGCCGAGATCGGCGCCGCCGGGCCCACGGTCATCACCGCCTGACCCGCGAGCCACAACGCTCAGTGGCCCGGAATCGCCAGGCCTGTCGTAGGCCCAACCGAGCGAGCCGGCCACGCCCGGCTCGCGGCTTGGTTCGTCAGGTACCGCAACACCACCCGGCGCGGCCAGGCCAGCCATCACCGCCTGGCCCCCGCCGATTCGGCCGCACGCTCAGCGGGCCTGACACCGCCGGACCGTCGTGTGCGGAGCCGAGCGAGCCGACCACGCCCAGCCCGGCCACGCCCCGCTTGCGGTTGGAGTTCGTCAAGCGCCGCAACACCGGCCCGACGCGGCCGGGCTCAGCGCCCCCGACACCAGCGGACCGTCGCAGGCCGAGCCGAGCGGGTCGGCCACCCCGGCCCGACCGTCGACACCGAGCCTGCGGCTTGAGTTCCGCAACACCACCCAAACCCAGCCACACTCAACGCCCCGGGACCACCGGACCGTCGCAGGCCGAGCCGAGCGAACCGCCCCACCCGGCCCGGCCACACCCCACTTGCGGCTCAAGCTCCGCACTACCACCCAAACCCAGCCACACTCAACGCCCCGCCCCCACCGGACCGTCGTACCCGGAACCGAGCAAACCGGCCAGGCCGGCGCGGCCATCCACGCCCAGCTTGCGGTACGAGTTCGTCAGGTGCTTCTCCACCGCGCGGCGCGAGACGCCGAGCTTCTCCGCGATCTCCGCGTTCGTCAGGTTGCGCAGGACCATTCCGGCGACGATGTTCTCCGCGGGGGTCAGCGCGGCGCGGCCGCCGGCGGCGAAACCGGGGGGTGTCGCGCCGGCGGGGGGTGCCACCTCCTTGACCAGCCAGCCCGCCCCGCAGGCCTTGGCCAGTTCTTGGCCCTGCCACAGGTGTTTCGGGCCGTCCGGGCCGCCGGTTTCGACCAGCCGGCGGCCCAGGTTGAGCTGCGCCTTGGCCAGTTCGAGCCGGTCCGCCGACCGGCCGAGGACTTCGACCGACTCGCGGAGCAGCGCTACTCCGCGGGCGCCGCCGGTGACCATGCCGCGGATCCGGAGCCCGCGGCCCACCGTCGCCGGCGCGCCCCACGACTCGGCGAGCGCGTGGTGCTCCTCGGCCAGCGCCGCCGCCTCCGCGTCGCGGCCCAGCCGGTGCTGGAGCACCGCGGCGCCGGCGCGCCAGTCGTACAACGCCGGGTTGCGCCAGCCGGCCCGTGCCAGCTGCCGGCCACAGCCGGCGAAGTGGTCCAGAGCGGCCTCCGGATCGCCGGCCGTGGCGGCCAGGAAACCGCGCAGCAGCCCCAAAACGGCGGTGCCGCGTGGATCCGTGCGGTCGTACTGCCGCGCCGCGAGGACCTGCTCCGCCAGCTCCTTGTCTCCGGTCACAATGGCGACCGACGCCTGCGCGGCCATCGACGCCATGGCGGTCTCCGGCCAGTCCAGGTCGGCTAGCTCCGCCGCGCAGGCCGCGCTCGCCTGTGCCCGGGCGGGCTGCCCGGTGGCCAGGAACACCAGCGCCCGCTCCGCCTGGATCAGCGACTCGGCCGCGACGGCCCGCTGCCGCATCGCCTGGGTCAGCGCGAGGTCGAGCCAGCCCGCGACGTCCTCGGTGGCATCCGCCGCGACCAGGATCTCCACCAGCGACGCCAGTGCCGAGTGGACATGGGTGGCCGACGCCGGCTCACGCTCCAGGATCCGATGCCCCAGCCAGGACACCTCGGCCGCGGGCAGCGCCGCGGAAACCGTGCCCGCCCGCAGCAGCACCACCGCCAGTTCACGGTCCGCACCCGTCGACAGCGGCAGCTCCCGGCCTTGCTCCAGCAGCAGCCCGGTCGTCACGGAGACCTCCCGCGGGTTCTCCAGCCGGGCGTGGCGCAGGCGCGCGTCCAGCCGCACCGCGGTCTCGCGGGTCGGGCCGCCCGCGCGGGCCGGATCGCCGAGTTCGGCCGCGACCCCGGAAACGATCCGCGCGGCCGGCGGGTCGTACCGGATCGTGGCCGGCGAGATCAGCAGCGCCGCGGCCGCGCGTTCGCCGAGGGTGCCCAGCTCGGGCATCGCCTGGCACACGTGCCGGATCGACGACGCCGGGTCGACCCCCCGCTCGGCGACCGCCAGCCCGGCCAGCAGCCGGGCCCGCTCGGAGCCGGTGCCGGGGACGTCGAGCAGCGCGCGGCGCAGGTACCGCGCGGAGTCCTCCGGGCTGCCGCGGCGCAGGCTGACCGCCGCGCCCTGGCGCAGCACGTCGGCCTCCCAGCGGTCCAGGCTGCCGGCGATCGCGCCCACGTGGTCGGCCGCCACTTCGGCCGACGCCCCGGCGGCGTGCAGAGCACGTGCCGCCGCGCGGTGCAGCCGGTCGTGCCGCTCCACCGACAGCGCGCCGGCGACGGCCTCCCCGATGCGGGAGCAGATGAACCGCGGCGGCTTGCCGTCCACCACCAGGCCGAGACTTTCCAGTGTCAGCAGGGTTTCCGAGACCTCGACCGGGTCGAGGCCGGTGAGCGTGCCGAGCAGGTCCGGCTCGGCCCGGACGCCGAGCACCACCATCGCGCCGGCCAGTTCGCGCACGGAGTCCCTGGCGTCTTCGAGCCGGGCCAGCCGCGGGGCGAGCAGCAGCTCCTCGCTCAGCGGCAGGACGCTCTCGGTGCCGGCCGCCGTCGGCCGGACCCCGGCCGCGACGAGACCGCCGGTCAGCACGGTCAGCAGCTCCGGGTTGCCCGTCGTCATCGCCTGGCACGCGGCGGCGAACCCGTCGTCGCAGGTTTCGCCGAGCCGATCGGCGATGAACCGCGCGGTACCGGCGACCGAGAGGTTCGCCGCCCGGACCTCGCAGGTCGCGGCCGCCAGTCCCCGGCGCAGTGCCTGGGCCGAGGCGTGCCCGTTGTCCCCGACGGTGCCGGCGATGACCACCCGCAGCCCGTCGAGGCGCTG
This sequence comes from Amycolatopsis saalfeldensis, assembly GCF_900110575.1. Classification (GTDB taxonomy): domain Bacteria; phylum Actinomycetota; class Actinomycetes; order Mycobacteriales; family Pseudonocardiaceae; genus Amycolatopsis; species Amycolatopsis saalfeldensis. Next base: position 77,461 of record NZ_FOEF01000002.1, on the reverse strand, counting down.
GGCCAGCCGGCTGAGCAGGTCGGCGGAGGGGGCGTCGATCCAGCACAGGTCGTCGATCAGCAACAGCGTGGTGCGGTCGCCGTCGAGCTCGTCCAGCAGCGTGCCCAGCGCGATCTCCCCGGCCGGCCCCGGATTCCCGAACAGCTGGCGCACGATGCCGAACGGGAAGCCCCGCTCCGGCTCGGCGCCCACCGCCCGCCGCACCCGGGTCCCCGCCGGCGCCATCCCGGCCAGTGCGTCCAGCAGCGCGGTCCGCCCCGATCCCCGCGGCCCGCTGATCAGGACCACCGCGCCGGTGCCCGCCGCGGCCTCGCCGGCCACGCGGCCCAGCACCGCCAGTTCGGATTCCCGTTCGAGCACGGCCGCCTCAGCTTTCCGCCGAGGCGGTGGCGGAGCCGAACAACGGCGCCAGGTCGGCGCGGTTCACCACGCCGAGCTTCCGGTAGACGCTGGTCAGGTGGACCTCCACGGTGCGCAGGGTGACCGACAGCGTGTCGGCGATCTCCGAGTTGCTCGCCCCGCGCGCGGCGATCCCGGCCACCTTCTGCTCCCGCCCGGTGAGCAGGTCGACCCGGTCGGTGACCCGCGACATCCGGCCGCCGGCACTGACCAGCAGGGCCCGGGCGGTGGTCGCCGACGCCCAGCCGCCGTGCCGGACCGAAAGGTCGACCGAACGGCGGAGGTGCTCGCGCGCGGCCACCGCGTCGTCGGCCCGCAGCAGCGCCATGCCGAGGAGGGCTTCGGCCCGCGCGTGGTCGGACTTCGCCGGAGTGCCGGCCAGCACCTCGGCGGCCTCGGTGAGCGCGTCCAGCGCCCGCGGGCCGCGGGTGATCGTCCCCTTGGCCATCAACGCGAGGCCCTTCGCCCGGCCGGTGCCCCAGGCCGCCGCCATCTCCTCACCGCGCTCGACCAGGCCGGCGGCCTCGCCCGCCCGCCCCAGCCGAGCCAGCAGGCTGGCGGCGTGCAGCCACCACGGGGCGAAGACCGGGTTGCTGATCCCGGCCTCGTCCAGCAGCTCACCGCAGCGCAGGGCGTGGGCCAGTGCCGAGTCGAAGTCCTGCCGGTGCCAGGCCACCGCCGACTTCGCCAGCAGGAAGTAGTGGTCCTCGGGGGAAATCCCGTCACCGGCGGTCGTTTCGGCCTGCTCGAGCACCGCCACGGCCCGGTCGATGTCACCCAGGTTGGACAGCACCAGCGCGTGCGTCGCCAGGTGCAGGGTCGTCTTCGGGCCCCAGGGCTCCCGCTCGACGATCTCGGCGGCGTCGGCGATGTCGATCGCGGCGTCGGCGATCTCCCCCGCGCCGGCCAGGATCCACGCCCTCGTGCTCAACGCCAGCAGGTCGGTCCACGGGGCGCTGCGCCGCTCGGCGCCGAGGAGCGCTTTGCCCACACCGGTGATCGCCTCGTCGAACTCGTCGGCGAGGAACAGCACCGACGCCGCGGCCGAGGCCGTCCAGCCCGTCTTCGGCTGCGGGCCGCTCAGCGCGCGACGCGCGAAATCGGCCGCGATGGTCGCGGAGGTTCCGCGCATCGTGGTGATCAGGGCCTGCGCCACCAGCGCCTGACGCTCGGCGGGGGTGTCGCCGGGATGGTCCGGCGGCTCGCGGAGCATGGCGGGCGAACCGGCCCGCCGGAGCCGCACCAGCGTTTCCAGGCGCACCCGCGTTTCGAACTCGTCCGCCGTCTCGGCTTCGCCACCGCCGGTGCCGAGCGCGGCCAAAGCCTCCGACAACACCACCGACGGAGCCCAGACCCCGCGCACCGTCAGGGAAATCGCGCCGAGCAGCTCGGCGATCACCGCGCGCGCGTGGGGCTCGCTCACCTGGGGAAGTGCTTCTTCCAGCAACGGAGCCGCCCGCCACGGGTCCACCTCGACCAGCGCCTGCGCGAGGTCCACCCGCGCGCCCACGTCGCCGGGGTCGGTCTCGGCCAGCCGGGCCAGGCAGCGCAGCGCGAACCGGCTCCCGGTGCGCCGGCTGGCCCTGGCCAGCAGGCCGCGCATCCACGGCTCGCCGAGCGAATCCAGGGCGAGCAGTTGCTCCGCGACCCGCTCGACGGGCTCCCCCGCGTCGTTGAGGATGCGTGCCGCCCGACGCCTCAGCTCGCCGCGCTCGGCGTCGCCGAGTTCGTCGAGCACCGTCGAGAGGACGTCGAGCTGGCACTCGTCGTCGCCCTCTCCGGGGAGGGCGTGTCCCCTGAGGAGGGCGAAAGCCGCGACGACCGCCGCGATCGGCAGGCCCGAAAGGCTCGACACCAGGCCGGCGTCGAACGCCTGGAACACGGCGGCCGCGCGGGCGACCCGCCGAAGCGGTTCGGACCAGTGGGCCACTCGCTCCCGCACCGCCATCCGCACCAGGCCGGCGCCGAGTCCGGCCACCCGTGACGCGCCCGCCTTGTCCGGCCGCACGCCCTCTTCCCGGACCGCGGCGAGCAACCGGAGCAGAGACCTCGGATTGCCTTCGGAGGCCTCGGCACACGCCGTGGTGAAGTCCGGGGCCGGCGCCCGGCGCAGCTCCCGCCGGATGACGTCGGCGACGTCGTCCGGGCCGAGCGGGCCCGGTTCGATCACCTTGGCGCGGCCAGCGGCGGCGACCCCGGCCAGCCGGCGGTCGTACGGGACCGGGCCGTCCGAGCACTCGGCCAGCACCACCAGCAGTGGCCGGTCCGCGCCCCGGCGCAGGAGGAACTCCAACCAGCGCAACGACTTGTCGTCACAGCAATCGGCGTTGTCGAGCACCAGCACGAGTGGCGCCACCTCGACTCGGTCGAGCGCGAGGCGGTGGAGCTCCTGCAGTGCCGGGTATTCGCCGTCGGGCACCGGATGCGCGGGATCGAGCCCCAGCAGGTTCCGGACCGTCGCGTACGGGGCCGGGTCGCCGGAGGCCCGCAGGACGGTGCCGCCGTCACCGGCCCGATCCAGCAAGGCGGTCTTCCCGATCCCCGAAGGCCCGCGCACGATGACCAGCTGCCCGGACCCCGCCCGCGCGGCATCGAACGAGGCGGCCAGCACGGCCAGTTCCGCCGAGCGCCCGACCAGGCCCGGACCGGCTTCCGGGTGACGCGACATGACGGCCCTCCCGTCCTATCAGCGCCCTTGGTATATCAGCAAAAAGGAGACAAGAAAGCAAAACCGGCGCCAAGAGGCAAGGATCCTGCACGCACGGGCATTCTCTCGGCCGCCCTGCTCAAGTACCGGAATTGGTGCCGCTTTTGTCCCTGTCTCCGCGGGAATTCATCATCGGCTTAAATCGGAGGTTATCTCCGGGCAAACTCCGCCTTCCCCAGGGACTGCCTCCGCCATTGTGGACAGAAATCCCCATCCGGGCGTCAGGCGAGGGCGGCGCCGTAGGCGGCGAGCACGGGCGGCAGCGGCTGGAAGAAGCTGACCTGGCTGTTCCCGCCGGACAGGACGCCGTAGCCGATTCCGCCGGCGAACAACGGGCCGCCGCTGTCACCGCTGGAGACGGGTATGTCGGTGACGATGGTCCCGACCACCTGCTTGCCGCCGCCGTAGTCCACGGTCTGGCCGAGGCCGAGCACCTTTCCGCATTGCTTCTTCGTGGTCATCCCGCTGCGGCAGACCGGCTGCCCGACCCGCGGGATGCCCGCGCGCAGGATCCGCTGGGTCCGGCCGTTGTACAGGTCGACGCTGCTGGGCCCCGAGCCGTTCAGGTCCCGGATGCGGCCGTAGTCGGTCACCGGGAAGTGGGTGTCCAGGTTGGCGCCGATGTCCTTCCAGTCGAGCCCGTGCTCGGTGCAATGCCCGGCCGTGAGCAGGTACCGGACGCCCTTGACCACGATCGCGAACCCCGCCGAGCAGTAATACGGTTCACGGCCGGGCCCTGGCGAAACGGTGTACATCGCATCGCCACCGTTCACAGTGGACTGCTGGTGCGCGCCGGCCGCCGAAGCGACCGGGGTAGCCAGTAAAGTGGCCGTGGCCAAGGAAAGCAGCACCCCGGACAGCCAACGACCTGAATAGCCGGACATCGCCATTTCCTCCCGCTCGGACTTACCCGGTATCTCCGACCAGTCCAGCGGCGGCCGGGCGGCGGCACAATGGTTATCAGTCGGACGAGTGACGCGGCGGCCCGGATCGGGACCGGAACCGAGCCGCCGGCGACAACGCCGAAACCGACCGTTTCACCTTTCGGGAAAGCGCTGTCCGGCAAGGGGAACTAATGCGGGCCGGGCGTGTACAGCGCGCCCAGGAATTCCAGCAGCAGCCGCTCGCGCAGGGGCTCGGCGGCGGTGGCGAGCAGGGCGTTGATCGGGGCCATGCGGTCGGGCAGGCCGTCGCCGCCGGTCAGGCCGGCCGCGGCGAGCAGGTCGCCGAACTGTTCCGTGGTAAGGGTTTCCGGGTCGAGGGCGGCGACGAACGCGGCCACGTCCGGATCGACCGTCACCGGTCCGGCCGATTTGGCGGCGAGCACCGAGGCGGTCAGGTCCGCCAGGAACTCCGCCTCGCTGCCGTGGTTCGCCGCCGTCACCGTCAGGTGCAGGTTCAGCGGCGAGGACCCGTGCGCGAACTGCGGCTGCACGTACCAGCCGCGTACCTTCATCTCGTCGGCGACGGTGAACAGGTCGAATCCCGGGGCGGCGGCGGTGAAGGCGATCAGGGTCGAGTCCGGGTCGCCGAGGACGCGCAGGCCGTTGATCCCCTCGATGCCCGCGCGGATCCGCGCGACGGCCTCCCGCGTCACCTCGGCCAGGCGCAGGTAGCCCTCGTCGCCGAGGTGGCGGACCACCGCCCACGCCGCGGCGAGCGGGCCGCCGGAGCGGGTGCTCTGCAGCGTCGGGTTCAGCATCGTGTAACCCGGCCAGTCCGCGCTCGCGAAGTAATGCGTCCGCCGCAGCCCGGCGTTCGCGTGCAGCAGCACGGAAACGCCCTTCGCGCAGTACGCGTATTTGTGCAGGTCCACCGAAATGCTGGTCACCCCGGGCACCCGGAAGTCGAACGGCGGCACGTCGGCGCCGAGCCGCGCGAGGTACGGCAGCACCCAGGCACCGATGCAACCGTCCACGTGCATCCGCACGCCCCGGGCGGCGGCCGCGGCCGCGATCTCCGGGATCGGGTCCACCACGCCGTGCGCGTAGGACGGCGCGCTGGCCACGACGAGCACAGTGGACTCGTCGATCGCCGCCGCCATCGCCGCCGGGTCCGCGCGGAACGTCACCGGGTCCACCGGCACCACGACCTTGCGCACGCCGAACAGGTGCGCCGCCTTGTGGAACGCGGCGTGCGCGGTCTCCGCCAGGACCAGGCCCGGCGCCGCGAGGCCCGGCCGGGCGTCGCGGGCGGCGAGGACCGCGAGCAGGCAGGACTCGGTGCCGCCGGAGGTCACCGTGCCGACCGTCTCCGCGTCCCCGCCGAGGAGCCCCGCCGCGGTGGCGACGAGGTCGTTCTCCATCCGCAGCAGGCTCGGGAACGCGGTCGGGTCCAGCCCGTTCGCCGAGGAGGCCAGCGCGTGCGCCGCCGCGGCGATCTCGTCCACTTCGGACAGACCGCTGTCGTAGACGTACGCGAGCGTGCGGCCGCCGTGGGTCGGGAGGTCGCCGGCGCGCAGCTCGCGCAACTGCGCCAGCACCTCGTTCACGGCTGCGCGGCCGGCTTCGGCTCCAGCACCTTGCGGCGCAGCAGCGGACCGGCGAGCGCGACCAGCACGGCCGGCAGCACCGAAGAGCCGAGCAGGATCGCGGTGACCGCCGAGCCCGGCTGCGCGGCCGTGGCGTTCGTGCTGGACACGTAGTGGCCCAGCTGCAGCACGATCCCGAACAGGCCGGGGCCCAGCGCCAGCCCGAGCGTCTCCGATGCCGTCCACACCCCGGCCGTGATGCCCGCGCGGGTCTCCCCGGTGCGCTCCTCCTCGGCGGTGATCAGGTCCGGCAGGATAGCCAGCGGGAACACCGAGATCCCGGCGTAGCCCACACCCGCGAGCGCCACGAAGACCAGGGTGACGGCGAACGGCGCCACCTCGGCGAGGATGATCCCGAGCAGCCCCACGGTGAACACCGCGGTCGCGATCCGGAAGCCGTTGAGCTTGCCGTAGCGGCGGCCCAGCCGCGGCCACAGCGGCATGGTCACCAGGGCCGGGCCGACGAACCCGACGAACAGCGCCGTGCGGTAGCCCGGGTCGCCGAGCACGTGCTCCGCGAAGTACGGGATCGCCGCCAGCACCGTGCCGACGCCGAGCGCCTGGATGAAGTAGGTGCCCATCAGCCACCGGAACGGGCGCCACTGCGCGATGGTGCGCAGCTGCTGCTTGAAGCTGAGGGCGTTCGGCCGCAGCGAGCCGACCGGCGCCCCCTTCAGGCCGGTGTAGACGCCGATCGTGGCGGCCAGGATGATCACCGCCATCACGATGCCCATGACGCGGTAGCCCGCGACCCCGGCGAGCACGTCGGTGATCGCCGGCGCCGCGCCGCCCGAGACGAGGATGGCGACGGCGAGCACGCCGATCCGCACGCTGGTGAGCTTCGTGCGCTCCTCGGCCGATTCGGTCAGCTCGGCGGGCAGCGCGTTGAACGGCACCTGGAAGAACGCGTACGCGGTGGCGCACAGGAAGAACACGACCACCACGTACGTGGCGTCCGGGCCCGGGCTGCCGAAGCCGGGGTGGGCGAACAGCGCGGCGAACAGGATCGCCACGCCGATGCCGCCGCGCAGCAGGAACCGCCGCCGGCTCCCGGTCTTCACCAGGTCGGCGTCCGAGAGCCGGCCGGCCACCGGGTTGAACAGCACGTCCCACGCCTTGGGCACGAACACGATCACGCCGGCCACCGCGGCCGGCACGGCCATGGTGTCGGTCAGGTACGGCAGGAGGAGCAGTCCGGGCACCGTGCCGAAGGCGCCGGTGACGAACGAGCCGAGCGAGTAGCGGAATCTCGTCCGGCGGGGCAGCGACGCCAAGGGTCCTCCTCGAGGGCGGTCCGACGAACGCCATGACTAGTCGATCTTCGCCGGTCCCCGGTAGTGGTCGGGAGGAATCGTGCCACCGTCGTAATGCACGGCGCGTACCGGGCCGACCCCGCACCGTCCGCCGCCGGGACGCCACCGGTCAGGACAGCGCTTCGGCCACCTTCGCCAGCGAGCCGGCGTCACCGCGCAGCAGCAGCGTGGTCACCACGGTCTCCTCCCACACGGCCAGCTCCTCGCGGATCTTCGCGGCCGGGCCGATCAGCGAGGTGTCCTCGACCAGCGAGGTCGGGATCGCGGCGACGGCCTCGGCCTTCCGCCCGGCCAGGTACAGCTCCTGCACCTTGTCGGAGACGTCGGCGTACCCGAGCCGGGCGAACACGTCGTGGTGGAAGTTCACGCTCTTCGCGCCCATCCCGCCGATGTAGAGCGCCAGCGCCGGCTTGATCCAGCTCGCCGCCTCCTCGACGTCGTCGTGCACGATCACCGGGAGCGAAGCCGACACCTCGAAGTCGTCGAACGTCCGCCGCGCGCCCGGGCGCGCGAAGCCTTCGGCGAGCGCCGCGCGGTAGAACGCGTCGGCCTTGGGCGAGAAGAACAACGGCAGCCAGCCGTCGCAGATCTCGGCCGACAGCGCGACGTTCTTCGGCCCTTCGGCGGCGAGGTGGATCGGCAGGTCCGCGCGCAGCGGGTGCACGGTGGGCTTGAGCGCCTTGCCCAGCCCCGTGCCGCCCCGCAGCGGCAGCTGGTAGAACTGCCCGTCGATCGTCACCGGCTCCTCGCGCGCCAGCACCTTCCGCACGATCTCGATGTACTCCCGCGTGCGCGCCAGCGGCTTCGGGTACGGCTGCCCGTACCAGCCCTCCACCACCTGCGGCCCGGACGCGCCCAGCCCGAGCACGAACCGGCCGCCCGAGAGGTGGTCGAGCGTCAGGGCGCTCATCGCCGTGGCGGTCGGGGTGCGCGCGGACATCTGCACGATGTTGGTGCCGAGCTTCACCGTGCTCGTGGACGCGCCGAGCCAGGCGAGCGGGGTGAACGCGTCGGAGCCGTAGGCCTCGGCCGACCAGACGGAGTCGAAGCCCAGCCGCTCGGCTTCGAGCACGGACTCCAGCGCTCCCGGGATCGGCCCGCTGCCCCAGTACCCGAGGTGATAGCCCAGCTTCATGACGCGTCCCTTCAGACGTTCGGCGAGTAGTGCTCCGGCTTGCCGCGTTCGGCGAGCGGCGGCAGGTTCCTGCGTGGAGTCTCGACCAACGGCGCGGCCGCGGCCACCTCCCCGCGCGCCCGGCGCCAGCCGGCCCGGGCCCGCGGGTGGTAACGGCGGTCGCGCGGGACGAGCTTGAAGACCGCGTTGACCAGCCGGCCGAAGCGGCGGTGGCGGCGGGCGTCGCGATCGGACCAGCGGAAGCCGAGCAGTTCGCGCACCTCCGGGTCGTACAGCCCGACAGTGAGCCACACGAAGTTCCGCGCGATCAGCACCGAGAGCGGCCGCCACAGCGCGTCCGGCAGCCACGGCAGGAACGGCGGCTTCGCCAGGCCCCGCAGGTCGAGCACGTCGCGGGTGGCCTTGTTGTCCTCCAGCACCTCGGCGCACATGTGCTTCCAGTAGCGCTGGAAGTCCTCCCAGGACTCGGGCACCGGGCGCATGGTCATGTCGTACATCCGCCACCAGCGGACGTGCTCGTCGAACAGCTGCCGCTTCTCCTCCTCGCCGATGCCGCCCATGAAATGGTCGGCGATCAGGATGGTGCTGACGAAAAACGTGGAGTGCGCCCAGTAGAAGCTGTCCGGGTCGAGCGCGTGGTAGCGGCGGCCCTTCGCGTCGACGCCCTTGATCCGGTCGTGGTAGCCCCGCACCTCGAGCGCGGTGCGGTGCGCGAGCGGGCCGTCGTAGACCACGCCGCCGATCGGGTAGAGCGAGCGGAACAGCCGCTGCCAGCGTTCCTCGAAGAACCGCGAGTGCTGCTCGACGCCGGCGCCCAGGCCCGGGTGCATGTTCTGCATCGAGCCGGCCCACAGCCCGATCAGCAGGCCGCGCCAGTCGCCGAAGTACCGCCACGTCAGCGAGTCCGGGCCCAGCGGCTCCGGTGCGTCCCGGCTCATCAGCGGCTCCTTCGCCCGTCGGACAACTGACCACGTGCGTTGTCAGGTTAGGATGTGACAACGCACGTGGTCAACAGAGGAGTTCGTATGCCGGGCCGGACGTGGGCGGGCACGACGCTGGACGATCGCCGCGCGGCCCGGCGGGAGCAGCTGGTCGCCGCCGGGCTCGACCTGCTCGGCACCGAGGGCAGCGCGGCGGTGAGCGTCCGTGCCGTGTGCCGCCAGGCGAGGCTCACCGAGCGGTACTTCTACGAGAGCTTCGCCGACCGCGAGGAACTGGTCGCGGCCGTCTACGAGGATGTCGGCGAACAGGCCCGCGAAGCACTCGTGGCCGCGGTCCGGGACGCGCCCGATGGCCGGCAGCGGGCCGAGCGCGCCGTCACCGCGTTCGTCGAGCTGGTCCTCGACGACCCGCGCCGGGGCCGCGTGCTGCTGCTCGCGCCGCTGACCGACCCGGCGCTGACCCGCCGCGGGCTGCACCTGATGCCGGTGTTCGCCGCGCTGGTCGGCGAACAGCTCACCCGCGGCGACGAGACCGGCCGCCGGCTGGTGGCGATCGGCCTCGTCGGCGCGCTGAGCAACATCTTCATCGCCCACCTCGACGGCACCCTGCGCGCCGGCCGCGAACGCCTGGTGGCGCACTGCGTCCGGCTGGTGCTCGAAGCGGACGAATTCGATCACTGAGCTGCCTTTTCCTGCTGCAGCCGCAAAGCGATGTCGATGATCATGTCCTCCTGGCCGCCGACGTACCGCTCGGCGCCCACGCGGTAGAGGATCTCGTGCGCCGGCACGCCGTAGCGCCCGGCCGCGCGTTCGGCGTGCAGCAGGAAGCTCGAGTAGACGCCGGCGAAGCCCTGCACGATCGACGAGCGGTCCATCACCGGCAGCCGGGTGAGGTACTTCTTCACCACGTTCTCGGCCGCGTCCATCAGCACGTCCTTGTCGACGCCGGTGCGCACGCCGAGCCGTTCGAACGTCGCCGCGAGCACTTCGGTCGGCGAGTTGCCCGCGCCCGCGCCGAGCGCCGCCAGCGAGCCGTCGATCTGCTGCGCGCCCGCGCGCTGGGCGAGCACGGAGTTGGCCACGCCGAAGCTCAGGTTCTGGTGCCCGTGGTAGCCGACCTGCGCGTCTGCGCCGAACTCCGCGACGAGGGCCGCGACCCGGTCGGACGCCTCCTCCAGGATCAGCGCGCCCGCGGAGTCGACCACGTACACGCACTGGCAGCCCGCGTCGACCATGATCCGGCCCTGTTCGGCCAGGTCCTCGGGCGTGGACATGTGCGCCAGCATCAGGAAGCCGACCGTCTCCAGCCCGAGGTCGCGCGCGGCGCCGAAGTGCTGGATCGAAACGTCGGCCTCGGTGCAGTGCGTGGCGATCCGCACGGCGCCGGCGCCGAGGTCCGCGGCCGCGCGCAGATCGGTGACGGTGCCCAGCCCGGGCAGGAGCAGGACGGCGATCTTCGCCTGTTTCGCCTCGTCGACCGCGGCCGCGATCAGCTCGCGCTCGTCGGTGAGCGAGAAGCCGTAGTTGAAGGTCGAGCCGCCGAGGCCGTCGCCGTGGGTCACCTCGATCAGCGAGATCCCGGCGTTGTCGAGCGCGCGCACGGTCTCGCGCACCTGCGTCTCGGTGAACTGGTGCGCCATCGCGTGGCTGCCGTCGCGCAGGGTCGTGTCGACCAGCCTCACCGCGTTCGTGCCGGTCATGCTGCCGCCATTTCCGCCGCGAAGAGGTCGCCGACGCGGGCCGCGGCGGCCGTCATGATGTCGAGGTTTCCCGCGTACGTCGGCAGGTAGTCGCCGTTGCCCGCGACTTCCAGGAAGACGCCGACGCGCGCCTGACCCCGCCACTCCGGCCGCGGCGGGTCGAACTGGGGCTCGGCCTTCAGCGCGTAGCCCGGCACATACCTGCGCACTTCCTCGGCCATGCGGTGGATCGACTCGGTCACCGCGGCGAAGTCCACCTCCGGGTCGACCGCGCAGAACACGGTGTCCCGCATGATCATCGGCGGGTCCATCGGGTTGATGATGATGATCGCCTTGCCCTTCGCCGCGCCGCCGACGCGCTCCAGCCCGAGCGCGGTGGTCTCGGTGAACTCGTCGATGTTGGCGCGCGTGCCCGGCCCGGCCGAGCGGGAGGAGACCGAGGCGACGATCTCCGCGTACGGCACCGGGGTCACCCGGGAAATCGCGGCCACCATGGGGATGGTGGCCTGCCCGCCGCAGGTGATCAGGTTGACGTTGGGCACGTCCAGCCGCTCCGGCGGGGTGACCGCGGGACAGGTGAACGGCCCGATCGCCGCCGGGGTCAGGTCGACCGCGCGGATGCCCGCCTCCGCGTACCTCGGCGCGTTCGCCAGGTGCGCCTTGGCCGAAGTCGCCTCGAAGACGATCTCCGGCGGCTCCGCGCGAGCCAGCAGCCAGTCCACCCCTTCGGCCGAGGTCTCGAGCCCGAGCTTCGCCGCCCGCGCCAAACCGTCGGACGCCGGGTCGACGCCCACCATGTACCGCACTTCGACCCGCTCGCTGCGCCGCAGCTTCGCCAGCAGGTCGGTGCCGATGTTGCCCGGGCCGACGATCGCGGCCGTGACCTTCCGTTCCGCCATGCTGCCGACAGTCCTCGCCCGGGTAGGGCACACTCAACCTGTGCGTACCACTGGGCGGAACGACGGCGAGCGGGGTGACGGGCTCGTCGCGGCCCGGATCGCGACGGTGCTGGGCGCGTTCCGGCCGGGCGACAACACCGTCGGGGTGTCCGAGCTGGCGCGGCGGACCGGGCTGGCCAAGACGACCGTGCACCGGCTGGCCGGGCATCTCGCCGACGCCGGCCTGCTGGAGCGCGAAGGGACCTCGCTGCGGCTCGGCCTGCGGCTGTTCGAGATCGGGCAGCTCGCCGTCCGCCGCCGCGGCCTGGTCGACGCCGCCCGGCCCTACCTGGCCGACCTGCGCGAGGCGACACGCAACACCGTGCACCTGGCCGTGCTGGAGGGCACCGAGGTGGTCTACCTCGACGTGCTGCGCGGCCCGGACGCCCCCGACCTGCCCTCACGCATCGGCGGCCGGTTCCCCGCGCACGCCACCGGCGTCGGCAAGGCGATCCTCGCGTACTCGCCGGAATCCGTGGTGGCGCAAGTGATCGAGGCCGGATTGCCGCGCGTCAGCAGCCGCACGATCACCGCGCCCGGCCTGCTGCGCCGCCAGCTGGCGCGCATCCGCGAAGACGGCATCGCGTTCGAACGCGAGGAATCGGGGGTCGGGGTGGTGTGCGCGGCCAGCCCGCTCGTGGCCCCGGGCGGGCACGCGGTTGCCGCGGTCTCGATCTCGGGGTGGGCGACGCGGATGCGGACGGAACGCGTCGCGCCGGCCGTTCGGACCGTGGCGCTCGCGCTGTCGCGGACGCTGAGGAAAGACCTTTGAGCGGCCAGTTCCGGGTGATCCAGACCGAGAACGGCACGCCCGGCGGGGTCCGCGAAGATCCGCTTCCGGTCACCCTCGTCGACCAGGGTGGCGCCCAGACCGAGCGGCGACTGTCGGAACCGCGCCAGCTCGGCGACGCCGGCCCACCTCGGTGACCATGGAGCCGGCGTCGAGACACCCACCAAGTCACAACGCCGCCGCGGCCCGTTCCGCGTTGTCGTCCCGGTGGAGCAAGGGCACATCCGCCAGCAGCCCGCGGCGCGCGAGTTCCGGCCGGACCCCCTCGCCGAACCAGTAGGCCTCCTCCAAGTGCGGGTAACCCGACAGCACGACCTCCGAGACGCCCGCCGCGTGGTATTCCTCGATCAGGTCCGCGACCTCCTCGTGGCTGCCGACCAGTGCCGTGCCCGCGCCGCCGCGGACCAGGCCGATGCCGGCCCACAGGCCGGGATGGATCTCCAGGCCGCGTACGCCCGCGTCGGCCCGGCCGCCGTGCAGGGCGACCATGCGCTGCTGGCCGACGGATTCGCTGGCGGCCAGCACCGCCTGCGACTTCGCCACCTGCTCCGGGCTCAGTGCGTCCAGCAGCTTCTGCGCCTCCGCCCACGCTTCCGCCGACGTGTCGCGCGTGATCGTGTGCAGCCGCACGCCGAAGCGCACCGTGCGGCCCGCCGCCTCCGCCAGCGCCCTGACCTTGGCGATCTTCTCCGCCACCTGCGCGGGCGGCTCACCCCAGGTCAGGTAGACGTCGGCGTGCCGGGCCGCGACCGGGAGCGCGGCCGGGGACGAGCCGCCGAAGTAGATGGGCGGCACCGGGTCCGGCGCGGCCAGCGTGGTCGCGCCCTCGACCCTCAGGTGCTCGCCCTCGAAGTCGAACGGCCGGCCCGACCACACGCCGCGGACGATGGTCAGGAACTCGTCCGTCCGCGCGTACCGGGCGTCGTGGTCGTGCCAGTCGCCGAACCGGCGCTGCTCCACCGCGTCGCCGCCGGTGACGATGTTCAGCAGCACCCGGCCCTGCGAGAGCCGCTGGAAGGTGCCCGCCATCTGCGCGGCCAGCGTCGGCGAGATGACCCCGGGCCGGAACGCGACCAGGAACTTCAGCTTCCGCGTCTGCTGGATCAGCGCCGCCGTGGTCAGCCACGCGTCCTCGCACCAGGTGCCCGTCGGCGTCAGCACGCCCTCGAAACCCTGCTGTTCGGCGGCGCGAGCCACCTGCGCGAGGTACTCGAGGTCAGCCGGGCGCTGCGCCCGCGGACCGGAGGACTTGCTGGCGTGGAAGCGTTCCACGATCGTCCGGCCGTCTCCGGTGGTCGGCAGGAACCAGTGCAGTTTCAGGCTCATCCGTTGCTCCTCGCGGCTTCGATCTCCGGGCCGTAACGACGGTCGGCGAACAACGCGAAGTCCACCTTCCCCGGGAGGGTCTTGTCTTCGGTGAAGGCGTCCGCGAGCTGTTGCTCGGACGCGACGATCGAGTCGTCCAGCGGCGTCGGCACGTCACGCCCGGCGTCGACCGACTTCTGCGCCACCGCAAGGGAAAGCCCGGTCTCGGCGGCCCACGCCCTCGCCCACTCGTCGTGGTGGGAATCGGACCACAGCTGGGCCTTGACCACCCGCGTGACGAAATCCTTGATCGCGGCGTTCTTGCCGGGGTCGGCCAGCGCCGCCGTGCTCGCGGTTTCGAACGCCAGCCCGTTGGAGCTGCCGCGGCCGTCGGCGAGTACGCGGGCGTGCGCGTCGAGCTGGGCTTGAGCGGTGTACGGGTCCCAGATCGCCCACGCGTCCACCTGATGCTGGGTGAACGCGGCGTACGCCTCCGAGGGCTGCAGGAAGGAAAGCTTGACGTCCTCGGTCGTCAGCCCGGCGTTCTTCAGCGTGTTCAGCAGCTGCCCGTGCGCGGAGCTGCCCTTCGCCACGGCTATGGTCTTTCCCTTGAGCGCCTGGACATTCGCCAGCGGCGAGTCCGGCGGGACCAGGATCGCCTCACGCTCCACATTGCTCTTCGCGACGCTCACCACCGAGATCTTCGCCCTCGAAGCGGCCGCGAAGATCGGCGGCGTGTTGCCCACCCGGCCGAGGTCGATCGCGCCGGCCGACGCCGCCTCCAGCAGCGGCGGCCCGGAGGTGAACGTCGACCATTCGATCCGGTAAGGCACGGCGCCGAGCTGGTTCGCGGCCGTGAGCAAGGACTTCACGCCGCCTTTCTGATCGCCGACGCGCAGAGTCACCTTCGCCAGCTCGGCCGGGGAAACGGCGGCGGGCACGGGCGCGGGACCGCTCGCCGCGGTCGTGGACGAGCACGCGGTCAGCCCGCCCAGCAGCAGAGCCACAGCCAGCACGTTACGCAGGTGCACCTTCGGTCACTCCCAGGTCGGCCAGCACGCGCGTGCGCAGGCCGGCGTGGTCGGTCGGCGTCCGCGGCCGGGGGTGGCCGAGGACGTGTTCGGCGACGATCCGGCCCTCGTCGAGCACGAGGATCCGGCCGGCGAGCAGCAAGGCCTCGTCGACGTCGTGGGTCACCAGCAGCACGGCCGGGCCATGCTTGCGCCACAGGTCTTCGACGAGCCGGTGCATCGCGATCCGGGTGAGCGCGTCGAGGGCTCCGAACGGCTCGTCGAGCAGCAGCAGGTCCGGCTCGCGCACCAGCGCCCGGGCCAGCGAGAGGCGCTGGGCCTCGCCGCCGGACAGCGTCAGCGGCCAGTCGTCGGCGTGGGCGGTCAGGCGCACTTCGTCGAGCGCGCGTTCGACGATCGCGCGGTTACGTGCCTGGGACCGGCCCTCGCGGCGCAGCCCGAGCACGACGTTGCGCCAGACCTTGCGCCACGGCAGCAGCCGCGGCTGCTGGAAGGCGACGGACACCGTGCCGTCCACCTCCGCGGTGCCCTCGATCTCGCCGTCCAGCCCGGCGAGGACCCGCAGCAGCGTGGACTTGCCGGAGCCGCTGCGGCCCAGCAGCGCCACGAACTCGCCGCGGCCGATCTCCAGGTCCAGTCCACTCAGGACGGT
The DNA here is from genome assembly GCF_900110575.1 of Amycolatopsis saalfeldensis. Lineage (GTDB taxonomy): Bacteria > Actinomycetota > Actinomycetes > Mycobacteriales > Pseudonocardiaceae > Amycolatopsis > Amycolatopsis saalfeldensis. The sequence continues at coordinate 62,020 of NZ_FOEF01000002.1, read as the reverse complement.
CCGGTCGCCGAACCTCTTGGTGAGGCCGCGGACTTCGATCACCGGGCTCGCCATCGCAGGGCCCTCCGTTCCAGCAGGCGCACCAGCGCGTCGGTGACCAGGCCGAGCACCGCGTACACGATGAGGCCGACCACCACCACGTCCGTGCGCAGGAATTCGCGCGCGTTGTTGATCAGGTAGCCGATGCCGGCGTCCGCGTTCACCGTCTCGCCGACGATCAGCGCGAGCCACGCGAGGCCGAGCGATTGCCGCAGCCCCACCAAGGCCTGCGGCAACGCGCCCGGCAGGACCACGTGCCACAGCCGTTCGGCCCGGGTGAAGCCGAGCGCGCGCGAGGCCTCGACCAGCCGCTCGTCCGCGGTGCGGATTCCCGAGTGGACATTGAGGTACAGCGGGAAGGCGACGCCGAGCGCGACGAGCACGATCTTCGTCTCCTCGCCGATGCCGAACCACAGGATGAACAACGGGATCAGCCCGAGGAACGGCAGCGTGCGCAGCATCTGCACGGGCGGGTCGACCAGCGCCTCGCCCCAGCGCGACAGCCCGGCGACGATCCCGAGGACCACGCCGACCGCGGCGCCGAGCGCGAAACCCGCGCCGACCCGGGCCAGTGAAACGACGAACGCGTCGCCCAGCTCGCCCGTGCGCGCGACCTCGATGCCGCTCTGCAGGACTGTCCACGGTGAACTCAACTTGTCCGGCGACAGCGCGCCGGTGGCGCTGGCGACCTGCCACGCCACCAGCAGCGCAACCGGGCTGATCCAGCGGCGCAGCGACGGAAGCCGCCGCCGGGCCCGCCGCGGCGGTGCCCCGGACGCGGCCGGATCGGCGCGCGTCAGCACGCCCGTGGTGGAGACCGACACGGATTTCTCCCGGATTTCGGTGCGGGGAAGGGGAAGTCGCGCTCAGCGACGAGGAACATGGCCCCGAGCATCGAGTCGCCGGCCCGCGAAGTCAATCCGCGACGGCGTGCTCCCACGCAGTGAAACCGCGGACCCGGCGATGCGCCTTTGTTCTCCCCGCACCGCGGGAGGATCCGTGCTCAGCCGCCGAGCATGCCGAACATCCGGTGCCACTCGGCGAGCGAGCGCGGCCGGAAGACGAAGTTCGCCTGCTTCACCGAAGAAAGCGTGGCCGACGGTTCGGCCGAGTACTGGTGGCCCGGGTAGACCACCGGGTCGCCGGGCAGCGCGGCGAGTGACTGGAGGCTGCGGTAGATCGCGTCGGCGTCACCGCCCGGGAAGTCGGTGCGGCCGCAGCCTTCGAGGAACAGCGTGTCGCCCGAGACGAGGCGGTCGCCGACCAGGAAGCACTGGCTGCCGGGCGTGTGGCCCGGGGTGTGCAGCAGGCGGATGCCGATCGAGCCGACGGTCAGGACGTCGTCGTGGTCGTGGGCGGTCAGGTCGGTGGCCGAGACGCCGGTGGCGCGGCGGACCCACTCGGCCTCGTCGACGTTGACGTGGATCGGCACCGGGGCGAGGGCGAGCAGCTCGGTGATGCCGGCCACCGGCAGGCCGGCCATCTCACCGCCGACGTGGTCGGCGTGATGGTGCGTGGCGAGCGCGCCGGTGAGCCGCATGCCGTCGGCGGCCAGCACGTCCAGCAGGTCCCGCACCGCGTACGCGGGGTCGACGACCACCGCTTCCCCGCTCTCGCGGTCGCCGATCAGGTAGGCGAAGTTGACCATCTGCGTCGCGAGGGGGTCGCCCACCGCGAAGTCCCGGCCGGCGAGCAGTTGGCGGAAGTACAGCTGGTCTGCCATGCCGGGCAGCCTATCCGGCGGCGGTCACTCCCCCACTTCGCCGTCGGCCAGCTCGCGCAGCGTGTCGAGGTGGCCGACGTGCCGCGCGGTCTCCTGGACGACGTGGGCCAGCACCCAGCGCACGGTGAACTCCCCCGCGCGCCTGGTCCGGTCGCCGGCGGCGAGCCCGGCCAGCGAGGCCGCCGAGCGCGCCCATTCCACGCGGTAGGCGGCGGCCACCGAGGCCGGGTCGTCTTCCGGCGCGAGATCCCAGCTCGGGTCGGGCGAGCCGTCCCACAACGACGGCAGCTCCGCGCCGCCCGCCTCGATCGAGAGCCACCAGCGCTCGACCGCGGTGAGGTGCTTGACCACGCCCAGCGCGCTCGTCCGGGGCGAGGCCGGCAGCGGTGCCGCCACGGCCTGCTCGCGGGTCAGCCCGGCGAGCTTGTTGACCGCGGTGGCCCGCAGGAAGTCCAGGAACCGCGTCTGCACGGTGAGCTCGTCCCCGCTCAGCGGGTCGGGCCAGGCCCGTTCGACGCTCGAACTGCTGTTCGACATGGCGCGCAGCGTAGCGCAGGCCGCCCGGCATAGGGTGGGGATCATGGTGTGGGGACTGCTGTGCGCGTTGCTTTCCGCGGTGGCTTACGGCGTCGCGTCCGTGATGCAGGCCGTCGCGGCCAAGGCGGCGCCGGACGCCGGGGCGGGCGTGGACCCGAGGCTGCTGCTGCGCGTGCTGCGGCAGTGGAAGTTCGTGCTCGGGCTCGGCTTCGACGTGCTGGGCTTCGTCGCGCAGATCGCCGCGCTGCACGTGCTGCCGCTGTTCGTCGTGCAGGCGGCACAGGCGGCCAGCCTGGCCGTGACGGCGGTGGCCGCGCGGGTGTTCGGCGTGCGGCTCGGGGCCCGCGAGTGGACGGCCGTCGCCGTGGTGTGCGCGGGGCTCGCACTGCTCGGCGGCTCGGCCGAGAGCGAGGGCTCGACGCAGGTGGGGCTGGGCTTCCGGCTCGTGCTCGCGGGCGCCGTCGTGGTGCTCGGGCTCGCCGGGGTCGCCGCGGGCCGGGCGAGCCGCCGCGTGCGGACGCCGGCGCTGGGCCTCGTCGCCGGGCTCTGCTTCGGGGTCGTCGCGATCTCCGGCCGGGTCATGCCCAGCCTGGCGCCGCTCGACCTGCTCACCGACCCGGCGCTCTACATCGTCGCCGTCGCCGGCGGCCTGGCGATGTTGTTCTACGCCACGGCTTTGCAACGCGGCAGCGTCACCACCTCCACCGCGATGATGGTGCTCGGCGAAACCGTGCTGCCGTCGCTGATCGGCATCGTGCTGCTCGGCGACCGCACCCGGCCCGGGTTCGTGCTCGTCGCGGTCGCCGGGTTCGTCCTCGCCGTCACCGCGGCACTGGCCCTCGCCCGGTTCGGCGAGCCCGCCCCGATCGAACCGCAGCAGCAGGCCGCCGCCCGCTGAGCCCGGCCCTCAGCCCCGGTTGCGCCGCCACTGGCTCGAGAGCAGCCACATCAGGTACAGCCCGCCGATGGCGCCGGTCGCGATGCCGACCGGCAGGCCCTGCTCGCCGAACGCCAGCCTTGTCACCAGATCGCTCGCCACCAGCAGGAGTGCGCCCATCAGCGCCGCCGACACCAGCGTCGGGCGCGCCGAGCGGGCCAGCCGCTTCGCCAGCTGAGGGGCCGCGAGCGCGACGAACGCGATCGGCCCGGCCGCCGCGGTGGCGACCGCGCACAGCGTCACGCTCACCGCGATCATGATCATCCGGGTGCGCTCGACCGGCACGCCGAGGCCCTTCGCCGCGTCGTCGCCCATCTCCAGCAGCGAAAGCCGCCGCCCGTGGCCGAACGCGATCGGCAGCAGGATCACCACCGCGATCCCGACCGGCACGACCTCTTCCCAGCCGCGCCCGTTGAGCCCGCCGACGAGCCAGGCCTGCGCCGAGTAGGCGTCCTGCAAAGACGCGCGCGTGATCAGGTACGAGTTGAAGGCGGTGAGCATGGCGGCCACGCCGATGCCGACCAGGATCAGCCGGAACCCTTGCACGCCACGGCGGAACGCCAGCAGCCCGACCACCAGCGCGGTCAGCAGGCCACCGGCCAGCGCGCCGAGGGCCACCTCCGAGGACCCGCCGTGCGCGAGCACGATCACCAGCAGCGCCCCGGTCGCCGAGCCCTCGGTGAAGCCGATCACGTCCGGGCTGCCCAGCGGGTTTCCGGACAGGCTCTGCAAAACGCCGCCGCTGACCCCGAGCGCGCCGCCGACCAGCAGTGCCACCAGCTGCCGCGGCAGGCGCAGCGTCGTCACGATGAACTCGGTCCCGGCGTCGCCGAAGCCGAACAGCGTCTTCACCACGTCGCCGAACGAAATCGGGTAATCCCCGGTGGTCATGCTCACCGCGCTCAGCAGGAAGACCAGTACGAACAGCACGATCCCGACCACCAGCGCGCGCGGCGCCACCCGCACCGAAACGCGGCCGGTGCCCACCGGCTTCTCCTTGACCGCGTTCACAGGCGGGCCAGCTTCCGGCGGCGGCACAGCGCGATGAACACCGGGGCGCCGAGGAACGCCGTCACGATGCCCACTTGCAGTTCTTCCGGCGGGTTGAGGATGCGCCCGAGCACGTCGGCGCCGATCAGCAGCACCGGCGAAAGCACCATCGAATATGGCAGCACCCACCGCTGGTCCGGGCCGACCAGGATCCGCACCGCCTGCGGCACGGCCAGCCCGATGAACGCGATCGGCCCGATCGCCGCCGTCGACGCGCCGCACAGCAGCGTCACCGCGATCGCGCCGAGCACCCGGGTGCGGCCGATGTGCGCGCCGAGCGCCTTGCCGGTCTGCTCGCCGAGCGCCAGCACGTTCAACGGCCGCGCGAGCAGCAACGCCAGGACAATACCCACCGCGATGAACGGGGAGACCTGAAGCAGGACGTCGCCGCGACGGCCGCTGAGGGAGCCGACGTTCCAGAACCGGAACTGGTTGAAGGTGTCCGGGTCGATCAGCAGCACCGCGCCGATGTAGGCCTGGAGCACGGCGGTCAGCGCCGCGCCCGACATCACCAGCCGGTCCGGCGTCGCGCCCGCGCGCCCCGCGGTGCCCAGCAGGTAGACGACCACCGACGCGATGGCCGCGCCGAGGAACGCGAACCAGACGTAGCCCAGCACGCCGCTCACCCCGGCGAAGGCGATGGCCGAGACCACCGCCGCGGACGCGCCGTTGTTGACCCCCAGCAGGCCCGGGTCGGCGAGCGGATTGCGCGTGAGCGCCTGCATCACCGCACCGGCCAGGCCGAGCGCGGCGCCGACCAGCGCGCCCAGCAGGGTCCGCGGGATCCGCTGGTCGTGGATGATCACGGCGTCGGCCGAGCCGTCGTTGTGCCAGAGCACCGACCAGGTGGACGCGAACGGGATGCCCTTCGAGCCGACCCAGATGCTGAGCAGCATGACCAGCACGAGCACGCCGGCCGCGCACAGCAGGCCGGCCCCGCGCAGGGCCCGGGATCGCGCGCGCGGCGCGGGCGGCGGATCCGCCCGCGCCGCGGGCGGACTGGCGCTCACGACCACGAAACCTCCTCCGGGACCGGACCACATCGGGAGCCGTTCTTAGACTAGCCTTACCTATCAAGACAGAGCGCAGCCGGGACGGACAGGAGGGCGCCGGTGACGACGGCAGCAGCGATCACCGGGCGGGACGTGCTGCGGAGCGCGGTCGCCGGGCAGCGGAGGCCGGTGGTGCTCGCCTCCGTGCTGGCCGCCACCCACCAGGGCGGCGAGGCACTGGTGCCGGTCGTGATCGGCGTGGTGATCGACCGCGCCGTGGCGGACAGCTCGGTGCTCACATTGCTGCTGTGGCTGGGCGTGCTCGGGGTGGTGTTCCTCGTCCTGTCCTCCAGCTACCGCTTCGGCGCGCGGGCGGCCGAGCGGGCTTCGGAACTCGCCGCGCAGGACCTCCGGCTGCGGATCAGCCGCCGGGTGCTGCACCCGAGGGGCGGCACCGAGACCGGCGCGCTGGCCGGGGAGCTGGCGAGCATCGGCACCTCGGACGCCCGTCGCGTCGGCATGGTCGACGCCATGCTGCCGTTCGGGTTCGCCGCGCTCAGCGGGCTGGTGGTCAGCGCGATCGCATTGCTGCGCATGTCCGTGCCGCTCGGGTTGCTGGTCCTGCTCGGCACCCCGCCGCTGCTGTTCCTGGCGCACCTGATCGGCAAGCCGCTGGAGCGGCGCAGCGAGGTGGAGCAGGAGCGCGCGGCGCACGCTTCGGGGGTGGCGACCGACCTCGTCGCCGGGCTGCGGGTGCTCAAGGGCATCGGCGCGGAGCCCGCGGCGGTCGCGCGCTACCGCCGGACCAGCCAGGATTCCCTGCTGGCCACGGTGAAAGCGGCCCGCGCGCAGGCCTGGCACAACGGCGCGCTGCTCGCGCTCACCGGCATCTTCATCGCCCTGGTCGCCCTGGTCGGCGGGAACCTCGCGGCGGACGGCGAGATCACCGTCGGCGACCTGGTCGCGGCGGTCGGTCTCGCCCAGTTCCTGCAGGCGCCGTTCTCGATCTTCGCCATGGTCAACGGCCAGCTGGCACAGGGCCGCGCCTCGGCCGCGCGGGTCGCGGCGGTGCTGAACGCGCCGCTGGCCGTACCCGGCGGGGACGCGGCGCTGCCCTCGCCCGCCGGCGGCCGGGTCGAGCTTTCCGGCGTGACGCACGGGAAACTGCGCGGGCTGGACCTCGCCGTGCCGCCCGGCCAGCTGCTCGGTGTGGTCACCACCGACCCCGCCACGGCGACCGACCTGCTCGACTGCCTCGGCCGCTTCACCGACCCGGCGGCGGGCACCGTGCGGGTCGACGCCACCGACCTGTCCACTGTGGACCCGGACCGGGTCCGCGAGGTCGTGCTCGTCGCCGCGCACGACGCCGACCTGTTCGAAGGAACCCTGGAGGAGAACGTGCGAGCGGGAGCGACGGGCCGGTCCGAAGGCGTGCTGTCCGCCGCGGCCGCCGACGAGGTGGCGAGCACGCTGCCCGCGGGCACGGCGACGGCGGTCACCGAGCGCGGGCGTTCGCTCTCGGGCGGGCAGCGGCAACGGGTCGCGCTCGCCCGCGCGCTCGCCAAGGACGCCCCAGTGCTCGTGCTGCACGACCCGACCACAGCGGTGGACACGGTGACCGAGGCACGCATCGCCGACGGGGTCGCCCGCCTGCGCCGCGGCCGCACCACGATCGTCGTCACCACCAGCCCGGCGCTGCTCGCGGCCACCGACCGCGTGGTGCTGCTGGCCGACGGGCGCGTGGTCGCCGAGGGCGAGCACGCCGGGCTGGTCCGCGAGCGCGCCGACTACCGCGCGGCGGTGCTGTCATGACCAACGGTGCTGCCACGAGCGGCGGCGCTGTCACGGAAAACGGTGCTGCCGCGACCGGCCGGGAGCTGCTGCCGACGGCCGACGGGCCGCGGATCCGCGCCGTGCTGGGCGAACTGCTGCGCCGTTCGAAGGGCCGCGCGCTCGGTTCGTTCGCCTTCATCGTCGGCGCCACCGCGGTCGGCCTGCTCACCGCGCCGTTGCTGGGCCGGGTCGTCGACGTCGTCGCGCAGCACCGGCCGGCCACGGACCTGGTCACCCCCGTGGTGACCCTGGTGCTGGTCGCGGTGGTGTCGGCGATCGCGACGGCGCTGGGCGTGTCGATGCTCGCCCGGCTCGGCGAAACCATGCTGGCCGACCTGCGCGAGCGGTTCGTCGACCGCGCGCTGGGACTGCCGTTGGAGCAGGTCGAGAAGGCCGGTTCCGGCGACCTGACCACCCGCGTCACCAACGACGTCGCGGTGGTCGCCGAGGGGGTGCGCGAGGCGCTGCCGGAGCTGGGCCGCTCGGTGCTGACGATCGTGCTCACGCTGGGCGCCATGGCGGTGCTCGACTGGCGGTTCCTGCTCGCCGCGCTGCTGTCGGTGCCGATCCAGCTGCACACCGTCCGCTGGTACGTGCGGCAGGCGAAACCGCTCTACGCCGCGCAACGCGCCGCCGTCGGCTCACAGCAGCAGCAGTTGCTGGACACCATCGGCGGCGCCAAGACCGTGCGCGCGTTCCGGCTGGCCGACGAGCACGTGGAGCGGGTCCGGCAGCGGTCCGCGGGCGCGGTGGAGCTGGCGCTGCGCGGGATCCGGCTGGTGACCCGGTTCTTCGGGCGGCTGAACCTGGCCGAGTTCGTCGGCCTGTCCGCCGTGCTCGCCGCGGGTTACCTGCTGGTGGGCGCGAACCTGGCGACGGTCGGCGTCGCCACCGCGGCCGCCCTGTACTTCCACAGCCTGTTCGGGCCGATCAACACCGCGCTGGCGCTGGTCGACGACGCGCAGGCGGCCACCGCGAGCCTGGCCCGGCTGATCGGCGTCGCGGACCTGCCCGCGCCCGCCGAACCGCAGCGGCCCGGGCGGCCGGTGGACTCCTCGGTCAAGGCCACCGCGGTCGGTCACTCCTATGTGGACGGTCACCCGGTGCTGCGCGAGGTCGACCTCGACCTCTCCCCCGGCGAGCGCGTCGCGCTGGTCGGCGCGAGCGGTGCGGGCAAGACCACGCTGGCGAAGCTCATCGCCGGCATCCACCGCGCCGGCTCCGGCGAGGTCTCGCTCGGCGGCGTCCCGCTCGACGAACTGGGCCCGGACCGGACCCGGCGTACGGTCGCGCTGATCAGCCAGGAGGTGCACGTCTTCAGCGGCACCCTGGCCGACGACCTGCGCCTCGCCCGCCCCGAGGCGACCGACGAGGAGCTGCGGGCGGCGTTGACCGCTGTCGGCGCGCTCGGCTGGACCGAGGCCCTGCCGGACGGGCTCGCCACCGTCGTCGGCGACGGCGGGCACCAGCTCACCGTCACGCAGGCGCAGCAGCTCGCACTGGTCCGGCTGGTGCTGGCCGATCCGCCGGTCGCGATCCTGGACGAGGCCACCGCCGAGGCGGGCAGCGCCGGCGCGAAGACGCTCGAAGCGGCCGCGGCGGCGGCGCTGTCCGGGCGGACCGGGTTGGTCGTGGCCCACCGGCTCACCCAAGCGGCGGCGTCGGACCGGATCGTGGTCCTCGACGCGGGTGCGGTGGTGGAGACCGGAACCCACGAGGAGCTGGTCGCCGCGGGCGGTGCGTACGCGACGTTGTGGGCGGCCTGGTCAGGGCAGCGTCAAGGATCGACGTGAGCGGCGCCGCAGTCGCCGTCCTTGCGTCGATGACCGCCGACGTCTTAGGTTAGCCAAACCTGATTAACCGTGCGATGCAAAGGACCGATGATGGCCCGCTTCTCCCTCCTGTCCGCCGTGCGCGGGCGCGCCCGGGCCGCCGGGGCGCTGACCGCGGCGCTCCTGCTGGCCGGCGCGCTCACGGCCTGCGGCTCCGACACCGCCGCCACGCCGGGTGCCGCGGCCGGTGCCACGGACCCGGGCGCGTTCCCGGTCACCATCGACCACAAGTACGGCTCGACGAAGATCGAGAAGGCGCCGCAGCGCGTGGTCACGGTCGGCCTGACCGAGCAGGACGCGCTGCTGGCCCTCGGCGTCGTCCCGGTCGGCACCACGGAGTACCTGGGCAACTTCCCCGGCGCGATCGGCCCGTGGGCCAAGGACAAGCTCGGCAGCGCGCCGGTGCCGACCGTGCTGAAGGGCACCGACGGCCCGCAGTTCGAGAAGATCGCCGCGCTGAAGCCGGACCTGATCATCGGCCTGTACTCCGCGCTGACCCAGGAGCAGTACTCGACGCTGTCGAAGATCGCGCCGACGATCGCGCAGCCCAAGGGGTTCAACGACTACGGCATCCCGTGGCAGGACGAGACGAAGGCCGTCGGCAAGGCGGTCGGCAAGGCCAAGGAGGCCGACCAGCTGGTGCAGGGCGTCGAGGACCAGCTCGCCAAGGCGCGCGCGGCGCACCCGGAGTTCGCCGGCCAGACGGCCCTGATGGCCACGCAGTACGACGGCTACTTCGTCTACGGCAGCGAGGACCCGCGCTCCCGCATCCTCACCGACCTCGGCTTCAAGCTGCCCGCGAACCTCGACCAGGCCATCGGCGACAAGTTCGGCGCGAACATCAGCGCCGAGCGCACCGACCTGCTGAACGTCGACGCGCTCGTCTGGATCGTCGACACAGTCGCGAACGGCCAGGCCACCCTGGCGAAGGACAAGCTCTACTCGGGCCTGAACGTCGCGAAGCAGAAGCGCGAGGTCTTCATCGAAGACTCGAGCACCTACGGCAGCGCGACGTCGTTCGTCAGCGTCCTGAGCCTGCCCTACCAGCTGCAGCGGCTCGTCCCGCAACTGGCGGCCGCCGTGGACGGGAACCCGGCCACCGAGGTCAAGCCCGCCAGCTGATTCTCTTGCCGGACGGCACTCGTCAGCTTATGCTGACGCCATGACTACTCGGACCTGGTTGCCGGCGCTGGCCGCGGTGGCCTGGGCGGGCAGCTGGCGCGTGCTGTACCTGGAGGTGAACCGCTGGCACCACATGGATTCACGGCTTCGCTTCACCCCGCCGCCCTCCCCGCCCGGCGCCCCGGTGCCCCACGCGGGACTGCCCGTCCTCACGGCGCGCGCCGTGGCCGTCACGGCGCCGGTGCTGACCATCGCGCTCCTGCTCAGCGCAGCAGGCCGCTGCCGTACCAGTCCTGGTCGCCGCGGACGCCGGGCAGGGTGAAGAAATAGCCGCCGCCGAAGGGGCGTAAGTAGTCCGCCAGTGGCTCGCCGGCGAGGCGGGCCTGCACGGCTTCGAACTGTGCGGCCAAGTTTCTTTGGTAGCAACAGAAAATCAGCCCCGAGTCCAGTTCACCGGTCGGGGCGAAGCCGCGGTCGTAGTTGTACGGACGGCGCAGCATCGCGCTGCCCGCGGACGCGGCGGTGCGCGGGTTGGCGAGCCGGATGTGGGAATCGAGCGGGATGACGGTGCCGCCGGGGTCCCGGGCGTAGTCGGGCTTGTCGGTTTCGGCGGAGCCGTCCAGCGGCGCGCCGGTGTCGCGGCGGCGGCCGAACATGCGTTCCTGCTCGGTCAGCGAAACCCGGTCCCAGAACTCGATCAGCATCCGGATCAGCCGGACCACCTGGTACGAACCGCCGGTCGCCCACGCCGGCTCCTTCCCGTCCGCCGCGACCCAGACGACGTCCGTGGCGTCGGCGGGCGCCGGGTTGACGATGCCGTCCTTGAACCCCATCAGGTTGCGCGGCGCGCCGGACGGGCGAGGCGGTGGCACGAACCCGTCGATGCGGTACCGCGGCTGCATCCACGCCCGCGTGTGCTTCATCAGGTCACGCAGGGCGTGGTGCGCGGTGTCCGCGGTGGCGGCGCAGATCTGCAGCATCAGGTCGCCGTGGCACGAGGCCGGTTCCGGCGCGTCGTCGGGGAACACGGGCATCGTGGTGAGGTGCAACGGTTTGCGGCCGGCGAGGCCGTACCGCTGATCGAACAGCGAGTTCCCCACGGACACCGTGATGGTGAGGCTGCCGGCCGGCGCGTCGGGCCCGAGCACCGCGCTGTCGGCCGGGGGCGCGCCGACGCCGAGGTCCGGCTGAGGCCCGCCGGCCGTGAGCACGCGGGCGCGAGTGGTCAGGGTTTTCAGCAGCGTCACCAGTCCCGCGCGGTCCGGGCTGGTGACGTCGAACGCGGCGAACGTGCCGGCGGCCGGCGCCGGGGTGAGGACGCCCGCTTGGTGCTCACCGTGGAAGACAACCGGTTCCGCGCTCGGGGCGGACGGCGGGGTGTCGGCGCGGGCGCCGGCGGCGAAGAGTCCTCCGGCGAGCGCGCTGCCGGTGACCCCGGCACCCGCGCCCTGCAGGAAACGTCGGCGGTTCAAGGACATGGGGATTCTCCGGGTTCGGTGCGGCGGCCGGGTCAGCCGGCGCGGATTTCGAGCAGGGTCGGGACGGTGGCGAGGCTTTCGAGGATCGCGCCGGTCGCGGCGTCGACCTGTTGCCGCCGCGCGAGCGGGACCGCCGACGGCGCGCGCCAGGCCCCGCCGGCCCGGGTGGCGTTCAGCGCGTCACGCAGCGCTTGGGCTTCCCGGGCGAGGGTGGGCAGCAGTTCCGGGCGACGCGCCGTGATCAGCCCGCGCAACTGGTCGAGCACCGCGGTGGTGGCGTCGACGTCGGCGAGCGTCTCGGCGTAGCCGGAACCCGATCCCTGGTCCGAAAGCCCGGTCAGGTGCCGCCGGACGGCGTCCTCGAGGATTTCGTGGGCCCGGCGGGGCAGGTCGGCCGGATCGGCTTCGAGCGTCGGCAGTTTGACCGTGAGCGCCTGCAGGTCGTCGCCCAGCTTCGCCGCGACAGGCACCAGCGAAGCGGCGGATTCCCCATGCCAGAGCCCGTATTCGAGCCGGCGCAGGCCGGTGAACCCCGGGTCCGCGACGCCGCCCGGCAAGCCTTGCGGAAGCCCCGCGATGGCTACGCCGAGGTCGTCGAACGCTCCGTAGGCAGCGCCCGTGCGTTCCCAGGCCAGCTGCGCCGGCAGCCAGGCCGCCCGGGCACCCGGCAGATCGCCGTGCTGCAGCGCATCGCGCACGCGCTGGGCTTCGACGGCCGTCGTGCGCACCGCGGCGAGGACGTACGCCGCGTTCGCCCGCAGCGGCCCGGCCAGGTCCGGCGCGGAGATCGGCAGCACCGGCGCCGCGACCGCGGCCGGTCCGGTACCCGTCACCTGGGCCGCGGGCGAACGCTGATCCAGCTGTCCCGGCACCACGCAGCGCCACGCGTACGTGCCCGGCGCGAGGTCCACCGAGATCGACCGGCGGGTGCCGGGCCCGAGCCCTTCGATCTCCCCGATCACCGACGCGTCCGCAGCGCGGACCAGGTAGATCTCGCCGCCGTGGGCGGACTCGTTGACCACGGTGAACGTGCGCCGCCCCGCGCCCGCCCCGGCCCAGTCGTCCGCGCAGCCGCCGGCCGAGACCGTCACCGCGGCCGCCTGCGCGCCGCCGTTGGACGGGGCCGCGAGCACGAATCCGGCGACCGCCGCCAGCGGCAGGAGCACGGCGGCGGCCAGGTACAGCCAAGGCCGCCGCAGGGGACGCGATGCCGCGCTGCGAACGCGCGCCGGCGCCGCGACGGCCTGGGGGCGGAAGTACATCACCAGCACGGTGGCCGCGAACGCCACGTAGAGGATCACCTGCGTCCAGGTCATCACCGGCGCCAGGTTGGTGATGCCGGTGATGATCGAGACCCACCAGGCGTCCGTCGAAACGACGCGGGACAGGTCGAACGCGACCCACGTGTGCCCCGGGACCAGCCCGGCCGACTGGAGTTCGCCGACCCCGTAGGACAGCACGCCCGCCGCGATGACCACCAGCACGACGGCGCTGCGGGTGAAAAACTTGCCGAGATCGAGTTTGACGCTCGTGCGGTACAGCACCACACACAGTCCGAACGCCACCGCGAGCCCCACCGCCGCACCGAGCAGGGGAATCCAGGTGCGGCCCGAAGCCTGCACGGTGGTCCAGACGAACAGCGCCGTCTCGAGCCCCTCACGGGCGACCGCGAGGAAGGCCGTCAACGCCAGCGCGCCGCCGCCGACCATGACCGCGGCGCCGATCTTCGCCCGCAGCTCCCCCGACAACGCCCGGGCCGCCCGCCGCATCCAGAAGACCATCACCGTGACGAGCACCACGGCGACCAGGCTCAGCACGCCCGCGAAGATGCTCTGGGACCGCGCCGTCAGCTCCGCGCGGGAAAAGGTCAGCGCCGCGCCGAATCCCAGTGACAGGACCGCCGCGGCCAGCACCCCGGTCCAGAGCGGGCTCGCCGAGGTGCCCGGCGCGGTTTTGCGCAGGGCAGCCAGCAGAATGCTGACGACCAGGCCGATCTCCAGCCCCTCGCGCAGGCCGATCACCAGGTTCGGCACGCCCTCGGCCCACATGGGCACCCGTCCTCTCGTCGGTTTGGCAAGCCTCAGCTAACCAAAGCTGCGGCAAGGCGTGGGCCAAGCGGAACTAACCGCCCGTTAATCATGTCCACTGTGGACGGGGGACGCAGCCTGGGGTTAACCCTGCGCGAACCTCGCGCTCAGCGGCCCCGACCTACATTCGGCCCATGTGTCCCCTCATGCCGAAGAACCCGGCCCCCGCCCGATCCGCGCAGCGATGACTGATTCCGTCCTGCGCATCGGCCTGGTCCTGCCCGACATCCTCGGCACCTACGGCGACAGCGGCAACGCCGAGGTACTGCAACGCCGGCTGCAGTGGCGCGGCATCACCGCCACCGTGGCCGGCTTCGACCACGGCGAGGTGCTGCCGTCCTCTCTGGACCTGTACCTGCTGGGCGGTGGCGAAGACGACGCCCAGACCCTCGCGGTCAGCCGGCTCCGGGCCCGGCCCGGCCTGCACCACGCGGTCGAGCGCGGGGCCGTGGTGTTCGGCGTCTGCGCCGGGCTGCAGATCCTCGGCACCGAATTCACCACCTCCGACGGTATGCGGCACGCCGGGCTCGGCCTGCTCGACGCCGCGACCGTGCCCGGGCCGCGCCGCGCGGTCGGCGAGGTGGTCGTCGACGTCGGGCCCGAACTCGGCACGGAACCGCTCACCGGCTTCGAAAACCACCGCGGCCGCACCCGGGTGGCCGGCGGCAGCCACGCACTGGGACGGGTGCGGTCCGGCGTCGGGAACGGGGACGGCACCGAGGGCGCGGTCACCGGCCGCGTGCTGGCGACCTACCTGCACGGGCCGGTCCTCGCCCGCAACCCGGCACTGGCGGACCTGCTGCTGGCATGGGCGCTCGGCACCCCGCCGTCCGCGCTGCCGCTGCCGGAAGTCGGCTCCCTGCGGGAAGAACGGCTGCGCGCGGCGAAACGCGGACGGCGGAAGTGACCGGTCAGGGCGCCAGCACGCCGGTGCCCAGCACAGCCAGCAGCGCGACGCCCACGATGACGCGGTAGACGACAAACGCGGTGAACGTGTGGCCGGCGACGAACTTCAGCAGCCACGCGATCGACGCGTAGGCGACGATGAACGACACCACGGTCCCGACCACGAGCGACAGCGCGCCGGCACCGCCGCCGAGGGCGTCTTTCAGCTCGTAGAGCCCGGCGCCGGTCAGGGCCGGGATCGACAGGAAGAACGACAGGCGCGTCGCGGCCACCCGGTCCAGGCCACGGAGCAAGCCGGTCGAGATCGTCGCGCCGGAGCGGGAGAACCCGGGAAAAAGCAGGGCGAGGATCTGTGACGCGCCCACCAGCATCGCGTCCGTGAGCGTCGCTTCGGCTTCACTGCGACGTCCGCTGCCGGCCCGGTCCGCGAACCACATCACCGCGCTGCCGATGATCAGCGAGCCGGCGACGACCCACAGCGAAGCCAGCGGCCCCTTCACCAGGGATTGGAACAGCAGGCCGGCGGCCACGATCGGCAGCGTCGCGAAGATGACCCACCAGGCGAACTTGTAGTCGTGCTCCTGGCGGGCCCGGGGATTGACCAGGCCGCGGCCCCAGGCGGCGGCGAACCGGACGATGTCGCGGAAGAAGTAGACCAGCACCGCGGCGATGGCGCCGACCTGGATCACCGCGGTGAAGCCGACGACGGACTGGTCGCCGACCGGGATGCCGAGGAGCCCTTCGGCGATCTTCAGGTGCCCGGTGGACGACACCGGCAGGAATTCGGTCAGGCCTTCGACGATCCCGAGGATCACGGACTGGCCGATGTCGATCGCGCTCACGGTGTTTTTCCTTCACCACAAAGGGACAAGAACGAGTCGGGCACCCGGCGGGCGGAACGCCGGGCCAGGCTTCGACACCTTTGTAGTATTTCTACACTGTTGTCGCTTTCGTCGGGGCGTGACCCCCGGGATCCGGCATCGCGTAGCGGTGCACCGGGCGGCCGGCGCGGCCGTACTCGAGGTGCAGCCGGATCGCGCCCCGCCGGTGCAGCTCGGTGAGGTAGCGCTGCGCGGTGGGCCGGCTGAGGCCGAGCTGCCCGGCGAGCGCGCTCGCGCCGATCGGCCGGGGCGCGTCCTGGATCGCCTCGAGGATCTTCTGCATGGTGGGCGGCAGCGCGGCCGCGGGCGGCGACTTCACGGCCGGGCCCTTGAGCAGGTTGTACAGCGCGTCGACGGTGGCCTGGTCGGCGTCGCCGCTGCCGCTGGTCTGCTGCCGCCAGCGCCGGTAGGCGTCGAGCTGGTCGCGCAGCTGCGCGAACCCGAACGGCTTCACCAGGTAGTAGACCGCGCCCAGGTGCATCGCGGTCCGCACGGTCTCCAGGTCGCGCGCCGCGGTGATCACGATGCAGTCCGGCCCGGCGCCACCGGCGGAATTGAGCCCGCGCAGGATCGCCAGCCCGTCCTCGTCGGGCAGGTAGATGTCGAGCAGCAGCAGCTCCGGCGCGAGGTCGGCGACCGCCTGCCGGGCCTCGGCGGCGCTGTGGGCCTGGCCGACGCAGCTGAAACCGGGCACGCGGTCGATGCCGGCCGCGTGGATCTTCGCCACCCGGTAGTCGTCGTCGACCACCAGCGTCCTGATCATCGTCATACTCCCGAGGTCATGGGTTCCGGCGGCTTCACCAGGCCCGCGAGCGGGAGGCGGACCTCGAAGCGCGCGCCGGGGCCAGCGGTGACCCCGATGGTCCCGCCCGCGCGGCGCACCAGGCGGTGCACCAGCGCGAGCCCGAGCCCCCGGCGGGGGCCGCCCGGCTCGGTCTTCGTCGAGTACCCGTCGGCGAACACCGCCTGCAGCGCGTCCGGGGGCACCCCCGGCCCGGTGTCGGTCACGACCAGGTGGAGGTCGTCGCCCGTCTCGGCGAGGTGGACCGTCACGGCGCGCGGCCCGGGCCCGCCGGCGGTCGCCTCCACCGCGTTGTCGATCAGATTGCCCAGCACCGTCAGCAGGGCGCCGGCTTCCCCTGCCGGACGGTCCACATGGGACTCGGCGGTGACGGTGAGCCGGACGTCGCGCTCCGCCGCGATCGTCACCTTCGCGAGCAGCAGCGCCGCGAGCTCCGGCGGCGCGATGCGGGCCCGCAGATCGCCGGCCTGGGCCAGTGACTCGCCGGAGATCTCGGCCAGGTACCGGGTGGCCTCCTCCGGCTCGCCGAGGCCGAGCAGCCCGGACAGCACGTGCAGCCGGTTGTTGAATTCGTGCTCCTGCGCGCGCAACGCGGTGGTCAAGCCGGTCAGCGCGTGCAGCTCGCGCACCAGGCCCTCGAGCTCGGTGTGGTCCCGCAGGGTGATCACGTGCCCGGCGGGGCGGCCCGCCAGCACGACCGGCATCCGGTTCACCACCAGCAGGTAATCGTCGGTGAGCACGACTTCGTCGGCACCGGGGCTCTGCCCGGCCACGACGTCGCGGAGGCGGCCGGGCGGCAGCAGCTGTTCGACGGACTGCCCGCCCGCGGTCGCCGAAATCCGCAGCAGCCGGCGCGCCTCGTCGTTGATCACGCTCACGCCCCCGGCGGCATCGACCCCGATGACGCCTTCGCGGATGCCGTGCAGCATCGCCTCCCGCTCCTGGAGCAGGGTGGCGATCTCGGCCAGCTCGAGGCCGAAGGTGGCCCGCTTCAGCCTGCGGGCCAGCAGCCAGGACACCAGGACGCCGATGGCCAGCGCCAGCGCCGAATAGAGCACCACCTCGGGAATCTGGTGCACCAGCTGGCTGGTCACCTGCTCCTCGAGGATCCCCACCGACACCTGGCCCTCGACCGAGCCGTCGGCGCCGGGCAGCGGAGCCCGCCCGTTGGCCGACCGCCCGAGGCTGCCGTTGTCGATCCCGGCGTGCCCCTGCCCGTCCAACGCCACCACGGGCTCTTCGATCCGTTGCCCGATCAGGGAAAGCATCGGATGGGAGTAGCGGACCCCGGACCGGTCGGTCACCACCACGTAGGCCGCGCCGGTGCTGCGGCGGACCTGTTCGGCGATGGCCTGGATGCGGTGGCCGGGATCATGCTGGGCCAGCGCGTCGCGAACCGGCTGCATCTGCGCCACAGTGGCGGCGATCCCGAGCGCGCGCTGCTCGTACTGCCGGTCGAGGGTGTCCCCAGTCAGCTGGGCGTAGAGCAGCGCACCCGCGGACACCGTCACGAGGAGGATGCCCAGCACCGCGAGCAGGATCTGGGTCGCCAGAGGGCGCTGTCGCCACATGGCCGCTCCACTCTGTTGCTGGCACTACAGGCCACTGGTCATTGGGGCCGCTCGCATGACACCACGCCGTGCGCACCCTGCCAAGCGCCGACCGCCGAAAGATCCCGATCGTCCGGATCTCCCCTGAGCTAAACGAGCTAAACACTGCGGAACGCGCAGCACGGCCGGTAACGCACACAACGTTTTCCCCGGCGTCTCCCGCTCTTAACGTCCTGCCCCGACAACCGAGCGGAAGGAGCAGGCGGTGCACGCAACCAGCCCAGGACCGGGACTGAGCCCGGCGATCGAACTCGCGGGGGTGACCAAGCAGTTCACCACCGACGGCGGTTTGCCTTACACCGCACTGAAAGACCTCGACGTCCGGGTCGCGCCGGGTGAGTTCTGCGCGGTCGTCGGCCCCACCGGCTGCGGCAAGTCCACGACGCTGACCCTGGTGTCCGGTTTGGAGCGTCCGTCGGCCGGCTCGGTCGCGGTGCACGGCGAGCCGGTCACCGGCATCACCCCGGGCGTCGGCTTCATGTTCCAGGCCGACGCGATCCTGCCGTGGAAAACCGTGCTGGACAACGTGTCCGCCGGTCCCCGGTTCCGCGGCGTCGCCAAGCGGACGGCGCTGACCGACGCCCGCGACTGGATCCGCCGGGTCGGCCTCGCCGGGTTCGAGGACCGCTACCCGCACCAGCTCTCCGGCGGTATGCGCAAGCGGGTCGCGCTCGCGCAGAACCTGATCAACGAGCCGCGGATCCTGCTCATGGACGAGCCGTTCTCCGCCCTCGACGTGCAGACCCGCGCGAAGATGTCCGACGAGCTGCTGTCCCTGTGGGACCTCACCCGCCCGGCCGTGGTGTTCGTGACCCACGACCTGGAAGAGGCCATCGCCCTCGCGGACACCGTCGTGGTGCTGACCGCGGGACCGGCGGCCACGGTCAAGGCCCGCTTCCCGATCGACCTGCCGCGACCGCGGGTGGTGCAGGAAATCCGGTTCGAGCGCCAGTTCGTCGATCTCTACCAGCAGATCTGGGAGGCCCTGCGCGCCGAGGTCGACCTCGCCTACACGCAGACCACCCAGCTGCGGGAACAGGAGGCCTCGTGACGAACACGGACCTGGCCGCGGGCACCGCGGCCGCCGGCACCCGGCCGGCCGAGCTCCAGGCCGCCCATCGCGCCCGCCACCGGCGGCGCCAGGCCCTGGTGCACCTGGCCCAGGTGCTCGTGCTGGTCGTCGTCCTCGGCGGGTGGCAGCTGCTCGTGCAAGGCGACCAGCGCGGCATCATCCTCTACGGCCTGCCCTCGGGCATCGTGTCCCGGCTGCAGACCTGGATCACCGAAGGCACCGCCATCGGCTCGCTCGGCGCCCAGATCTGGACCACGCTGCAGGAGGCCCTGATCGGCTTCGTCATCGGCACCGCGCTGGGCATCGTGTGCGGCATCGCCCTCGGCCGGATCCGGTTCCTCTCCGACGTGTTCGGCCCGTTCATCAAGGTGCTCAACGCGATCCCGCGGATCGTGCTCGGCTCGGTGTTCGTGCTCGCCTTCGGGCTGGGACTGGAGTCGAAGATCCTGCTGGTCATCGTGCTGGTGTTCTTCGGCGTCTTCTTCAACGCCTTCCAGGGCACCCGCGAGGTGGACCGGAACTTCATCGCCAACGCGAGCATCCTCGGCGCGTCCCGCTGGCAGGTCACCCGCCAGGTGGTGCTGCCGTCGGCGTTCACCTGGATCATCGCGAGCCTCCACGTGAGCTTCGGCTTCGCCCTGATCGGCGCGATCGTCGGCGAGTTCCTCGGCGGCTACGCCGGCCTCGGCGTGCTGATCAAGAACGCCCAGGGCACCTTCGACGCCAACGGGGTCTGGGCCGCGATGGTGATCATGGGCATCGTCGCGCTGCTCGCGGAATGGCTGATCACCCGGCTCGAGCGCCGTCTGCTCCGCTGGCGCCCGGCCCAGCTCGCCGGCCCCGAACTCTGAGCCCTCGCCCAAGAAATCACCGAAGGAGAAACCTGTGTCGAAGAAGATGTGGGTCGCCCTGGCGGCCGCCGCCGCGCTCAGCCTCTCCGGCTGCGCCTCGACCGCGAGCCAGTCCGGGGGCACCAGCAGCTCCGGCGGCTCCGGCACGCCGGTCAGCATCATGGTCGGCGGCCTGAACAAGCAGATCTACCTGCCGTTCATGCTCGCCCAGCGGCTCGGCTACTACCAGCAGCAGGGCCTCAACGTCACCCTCCAGGACGAGGGCGCGGGCGTCGACGCGACCACGAACATGGTCGCCGGCAAGGTCGACGGCGTCGGCGGCTTCTACGACCACACCATCGCCATGCAGGGTCTGGGCCAGTCCATGGAATCCGTGATCTCCATGCTGACCACGCCCGGCGAGGTCGAGCTGTGCCGCAACGACCTGAAGGGCAAGATCAAGTCGCCGGCCGACTGGGCCGGGAAGAACCTCGGCATCACCGACATCGGCTCGTCCACCGACTTCCTCACCCAGTTCCTCGCGCAGAAGAACGGCGTCGACCCGGCGAGCATCCACCGCATCGGCGTGCAGTCCGGCTCGACGCTGATCGGCGCGATGCAGCACGGCAACGTCGACTGCGCGATGACCACCGAGCCGACCGTCTCCACCCTGCTGGCCACCGGCTCGGCCTACATCCTGCTCGACATGCGCACCGCGTCGGGCACCACGCAGCAGCTGGGCGGCGAGTACCCCGCGACCTCGCTGTACATGAGCACCGCGTACGTGAACCAGCACCCGGACGTCGTGCAGAAGCTGGTCAACGCCTACGTCGCGACGCTCAAGTGGATCCAGGCCCACAACGGCACACAGCTCGCCGACGTGATGCCCGCGGACTACTACGCCGGTTCCGGCAAAGCCGCGTACGCCAAGGCTTTCGACAACGAGAAGGGGATCTACAACCTGACCGGGATCATGCCGCCCAGCGGGCCGCCGACCGACCTTAAGGTGCTGCAGGCCTTCAACCCCGACGTCAAGGGCAAGACCATCGACCTGACGAAGACCTACACGGACAAGTTCGTGCAAGCCAGCAAGTGACCCGTGCCTGTCAGCATATGTTGACGACCATCCTCCGTCAGCATATGCTGACAGGCATGGAATCCACAGTGCAGATCGCCGAGAGCGCCACCAGCGACGACCCCGAAGTGGGGTTGCGCGCGGTGGCCGCTCTGCGGTCACTCAGCGAACGGCTGGAAATCCTCCAGGTCGAGAACGCGCGGAAGCTGGGCTGGTCCTGGCAGGACATCGCCGCGCGGCTCGGCGTCACCAAGCAGACGGTGCACCGCAAGTACGGCCGGCGAGTCGGGAGCCGATGATGTTCGAGCTCTTCACCCCGGAAGCCCGGACGGTCGTGGTGCAGGCACAGCAGCACGCCCGCCGGCTCGGCCACCGCTACATCGGGACCGAGCACCTCCTGCTCGCCGCCGCCGCCACCGGCGAGCCCGTCGGCGAGGTCCTGCGCGGCCACGGGATCACGCCGGAGGCGGTCGAGGAGGAGATCGTCCGCAGCGTCGGCCTCGGCGGCGGAGGCGGCCTGTTCGGCGATCTCGACCAGGAAGCGCTGTCGGCCATCGGAATCGACCTCGACGCCGTGCGCGCCCGGATCGAAGCGTCCTTCAGCGCCGAAGCCCTCACCCGGGCGGCCGAGGTCCTCCATCCGCGGCCGCGCCCGTCCCGGCTGGACCCCCGCCGCGCGATCCCGCCGGGCCTGCGCCGCTGGGTCGGACACCATCGTTTCGCGCTCACCGCGCACCGGCGCGCGGCCATCACCGCACCGGTCCCGCCGGCGACCGGCCGTTACCACGCCCCGGAACCGGTCCCCCGCGGGCATCTCCCGTTCACCACGCGGGCCAAGAAGGGCTTGGAGTACACCGTCCGCGAAGCGAAGGCGCGCCACGACCAGCACGTCGGCGTCGAACACCTCGCGCTCGGCCTGATCCGGGCCGACGGCGGGCTGGTGCCCTCGATCCTGCTGGCGCTCGGCACTTCCGGCCCGGCGCTGCGCACCGCGATCCTCGATCGCTACCGGCAGGCGGGCTGACCGGGATCCGGCCGGTCGACGAGGGCGCTCAGCCGCCGTGGCCGCCCGGCACGGGCGCCGGGCTGAACTGGCCCTGCCAGCTGGCCTGGGCACCGGAATCGCCGATCCGGTAGACGTCGTAAACCGCCGCGCCCGCGGCGGCGACCGACAGCACCGCCACGACGACAGTGACCACAGTGGACGCCGGGGCCAGGAAAACACGGCGGGCGACGGCGGGGCGGGTGGCGAGCTTCGCCGCACCAGGCCCGCCCGGCGAGGCGACGACGGACTCCGTGGCAGGGGATTCCAGCGAGGCCGGCACGGTCCTCGCGGCTTCCCGCTGCCGCCACCACACGGCCAGCGCGAGCACCGCGACCGGGATCGCGACGTACAGCGCGGTGTCGCCGAGCTGGGTGTGCGCGCGGATGAGCGGGGTGGACGCCACCCGGTGCTCCAGCCAGTCCCCCGCGTCGGTGGTGATCGGGACCAGGGCGACGACCAGCAGGGACAACAGCGCGTTCGGGCCGGCGAGCTTCCGGCGGGCCGCGGGCCAGAGCGCGCTCAGCACCAGCAGCAGCGACGCCAGCGGCAGCAGGACGACGATCGCGTGCACGAGCAGGACATGGGCGGGCAAACCGTTCAGGGTGGTCATGAAGTCCTTCTGGAGTCAGGGTTTCGGGTGACGTGCCGGGCGGGAGGACATCACGGGTCCGGCCCGACGGCGAAGGCCTCGTAGCCGGGCGCCCTCGCCCGCACCCAGCCCGCGACGTCACCGCCGCGGGCGAACGCGGCCGTGGCGAAGACGTCGGCCCAGAGCAGGCTCGGGCCGGTCACCGTGACCGAAAGCAGGGCGTCCGGCCGGGCGCCGGTGTGCGGGTCGACGATGTGCGCTCCGCGCGCGGCGCTGCCCGACGTGGCCACGCCACCGGTCCGGACCTCGCGCACCGCGACGAGACGCGAGCGGTCCCGCGGGTCCTCGACGCCCACTCGCCACGCGGGCGAAGCAGCCGACCGGACCGCGGCTACGACGTCACCGCCCGCGTTGAGGCAGTAGTCGAAGCCCTCGAGGTCCGCCAGCGCGGCGACGGACTGTTCGACGGCCCAGCCCTTCACCAGGCCCGACGGGTCGAAGCCGCCGGGCAGGCGGGCGTCGAAGTAGCCGTCGGTCCGCTCGCGGGCCAGCTCGCACAACGCGAGCACCTCGGCCACCCACGGATGCCCGGACGGACGCTCGCCCCGCCGGATCCGGCTGACCTCGCTGTCCTCGCGATACGGGCTGAACAGCCGGTCCGCGAACCGCAGCCGCCCGAACACCACCGGCACCGCGCGCCGGACCGCGGGCGCGGACCGGGCCCCTTCGCCGCGGACGTGCAGGCTGACCGGCAGGCCCATCACCTGCACCACCCAGGACCGGCGCTCGGCCGCGGGAGCCGTCACCGGTGCGCCGCGTCGATCGCCGACTGCAAGGACTGCGCGTACCCCTCGGAGGTGTAGGTGGCGCCGCTGACGGTGTCGATCTGCGCGCTCTGCGCGGTCAGCGCCTCCTGGTTCAGGATCGGCACGGCGGCGGAGTTGATCCGCACGTCACGGCTGCTCTCCTGGGGCACCTGCACCGTCTGGGCCGAGGTGATCTTCCCGCCGGACACGGTGATCTGCACCTGCACCGGGCCGTACTGGGTGTCGGCGGCGTCGCCGGTGAAAGTCCCGCCGGCACCGGAAGACGGCGCCGGCGACGGCCCCGAGGACGGCGCGGCCGGCGAGCTGGGCGCAGTGGTCCGGACCACCGGTTTCGGCTGCACCCCGGCCACCGGCAGCCCGCCCGAGCCGGTGCTGGTGTGATAGCTGAACAGCAGCACGACGATCGACACGGTCGCCGCGACCGCGATGGCGATTCTGCGCATCGTCTTCTCCCCTACCAGCCGAACCGTTCGAAGTGGATCCGCCCGGCCGGGACGCCGGCCCGGCGCGCGGAGCCGATCACCGCCTCGGTCCAGCGGCCGGGACCGCAGACGAACACGTCGTGCTCGGCGATGCCGGGCACGAGATGACGCAGCACGACGTCGTCCGGGACCGCCGCGTAGCGGTCGGGGAGCCACGAGTCCCGGTCGCGCGCCCGCCGTCCCGGCAGGTAGCACACCCGCACCCCG
Source organism: Amycolatopsis saalfeldensis (assembly GCF_900110575.1). Classification (GTDB taxonomy): domain Bacteria; phylum Actinomycetota; class Actinomycetes; order Mycobacteriales; family Pseudonocardiaceae; genus Amycolatopsis; species Amycolatopsis saalfeldensis. The sequence goes on along the minus strand of NZ_FOEF01000002.1, from coordinate 38,064 downwards.
CGACGCGCGGCGAGAGCGTCCAGCTCGTGCCGGAAGAGCAGCTGCGCCTGGGTGCTCGCCCGGTAGAGCAGCACCGCGTCGCCGGGGCGGTACGGCATTTCCTCCAGCAGCGCCCGCAGCGGCGTGATCCCGATGCCCGAGGCGAACATCGTCACCCGCGGTCCACTTCGGACGGACGAGGTGAGCCGGCCGTACGGGCCTTCGAACAGCGCCCGGGTGCCGACGGGCAGGTTCGCCAGCCGTGCGCTGCCGTCGCCGAGGTCCTTGGCCGTGATGCGCAGGCGGCGGCCGTCGGGGGCGGCCGAGAGCGAGAACGGGTTGCCGCGCGTCCAGCCGGGGCCGGTCAGGAAGCGCCAGACGAAGAACTGGCCGGCCGCGACCGGCAGCCGGTCGAGGGCGCGGCCGCGGAGCCAGACCGACACCGCGCCGTCACCCTCGGGCACGACCCTGTCCACGACGAGGCGGTGATACCCGTTGCGCCACAAGGGAAGCCCGATCCGGAACACCAGCACCGCGCCGGCCGCCACGGCGTAGGCGCCCCACCAGAACACCGTCGCCACCGGTGAGGCGGTGAAGTCGGCACCGGTCCAGAGCTGGTGCGGCAGGGCCAGTCCCGCGCCCAGGTAGGCGTAGAGGTGCAGCAGGTGCCACGACTCGTAGCGCAGCCGGCGCCGGGCCGCCTTCACCGAGGTCACCGCGACGAGCACGAGCGCGGCGGTCCCGGCGGTCGCGAGCAGCATGCCCGGATAGGTGGTCACCAGGTCCCAGACCTCCGCCACCAGCCCGGACCGGTCGGTGGCCGCGTACCCGAGGCTGATCAGCCCGATGTGCGCCAGCGTCAGGGTGAACGAGGTGAAGCCGACCAGCCGGTGCCGCCGGGCCAGCTCGTCCTGGCCGTAACTGCGCTCCACCCAGGGAATGCGTGCCATCAGCAGGAGCTGGATCAGCAGCAGGTCCGCGGCCACGAGCCCGGTGAGCCGTCCGGTCGAGGTGAGCAGGCCGGCCACACCGGACAGCTGTTGCAGGCCCCGGCCCGAAACCCACAGGGCCACCACGAACAGCAGGCTCAGCCAGGTGGCCAGCCCGGCGGCGTCCCGCCACCACCGGCGGACCGGCGCGGGCGGGCGGGACAGCGGCGGCCGCCGGATCGGCAGGGTGGTGGCGGACATCGGTCTCCCGGTGCGGGGGCTGCGCTCGCGGATGCGAAGCGTCCCCACCACCCTGTCCGAGCCCGGTTAGTCCCCGGCGTGATCAAGTTGTGAAAACGGTAAGAGAACCTCGGTGCCGACGGTGAACCCGACCACCGCGCCGCCGCCCGAGCGCGGCCCCGCGAAGACTTCACCCCCGTGTGTGCGCGCGACCTCGCGCACGATGGCCAAGCCGAGCCCCGATCCCGGCAGCCCGCGCGCGCCGTCCGCGCGGTAGAACCGGTCGAAGACGCGCCCGGCGTCCTCGTCGGCGATGCCCGGGCCGCGGTCGAGCACCTCCAGCCGGCCGTCGCGCACCAGCACCCGCAGCGGCCCGGCCCCGGCGTCGAACTTGACCGCGTTCTCGAGCAGGTTGGACACGGCCCGTTCGAGGCCCTTGGCCCGGCCGTTCAGGCGGGTGCCGTCCGCGTCGACGACCACGGTGCGGCCCGACCGGCGGCGCACCCGCTCCGCCGCCCGCTCGGCGATCGCGCCCAGTTCGACCGGCGCGGCCTCCTCCTCGTCCTGGTGGCGGGTGGCGAGTTCGACCAGCTCGTCCACGAGGTGGGTCAGCTCGCGGGTCTCACCGTCCACATCGTCCACGAGCCGCCCCCGCGCGGTGGCGGGCAGCTCGTCGAACCGGCGCAGCACGCTGGCGTTGGTGCGCAGGCTGGTCAACGGCGTCCGCAGCTCGTGCGCGACGTCCTGCACCAGCCGTTCCTGGTCCTCGCGCGCACTGGCCAGCCGGCCGAGCATGCGGTCGAACGACGCGGCCAGCCGCGCGACCTCGTCCCGGCCGCCGGTCGGCACCGTGACGTCCAGCTGCCGGCCGGCGCTGACCTGCTCGGTCACCCGGGTCAGGCGGACCAGCCGCCGGGTGATCTGGCGGGCGATGAGCCAGCCCGCCAGCGCGGCACCGAGCAGGACCACCACGCTCAGGCCGGCGATGCGCGTGGCGAGGTCCTGGAGCACGTGCCGGGTCTCGTCGACGTCGATGCCGAGCTGGATCGCGCCCCGCCCCGGCCCGAGCGCGACGGTGATCACCCGGTAGTCGTCCGGCGGCACCGTCAGGTCTTCGTAGCCGCGGCTGCCCGGGGCCCCGGTCGCCGCCAGCGCCCGGTCCGCGGCGCCCACCGCCAGCCGGACCGGGCGGCCGCCGATCGGCCGGACCGAGCCGTCGGGCGCGATCGCCTGCGCCACCATGGGCTGGGCCTCGTCGTGGTCGTTGTCGTCCGGGCCGCGGGTGAGCGGGCTGGGCGCCAGCACCTGCGTCGCCCCCGCGGCGACCTCCGAGGACGAGGTCAGCAGCGAGCGGTCCAGCTCCTCACTGATCCGCGCCGACGCCGTCTGGTAGCTGAACACGCCGACCAGGATCGCCGTCGCCGCGCCGACGCCCGCCAGTGCGAAGGCCAGCTTGCTGCGCAGGTTCACGCCGGCCGCACCGAGTAGCCGACGCCGCGGACCGTGTGGATCAGGCCGTCCGCGCCGGCCTTCTCCAGCTTCCGGCGCAGGTATCCGATGTAGACGGCCAGGTTCTTCGACTCCGGCCCGAACTCGTAACCCCAGATCCGCTGGTAGATCGTGCCCCGGTCGAGCACGATCCCGGCATTGCGGACCAGCAGCTCCAGCAGGTCGAATTCCGTCTTGGACAACGGGATCTCGCTCCCGGACCACCACACCCGCCGCGCCGCCGGGTCCACCGCCAGCTCCCCCAGCCGCAGCACGCGCTGGGCCGCCCCGCCCGGGTCCGGCAGGCCGCGGCGCAGCAGCGCGCGCAACCGGGCGAGCAGCTCGTCCAGCTCGAACGGCTTCGGCAGGTAATCGTCCGCGCCCGCGTCCAGACCGGCCACGCGATCGGCCGTCTCCACCCGCGCGGTCAGCATCAGCACCGGGGTCGGGTCGCCGTCGGCGCGCAGCACCCGGCACACGCCGAGCCCGTCCACGCCCGGCATCATCACGTCGATGATCAGCACGTCGAACTCCTCCCGGCGGGCGGTCGCCAGCGCCGCCACCCCGTCGGTCACCTCGGTGACCCGGTAGCCCTCCAGCTCCAGGGCGCGCACCAGCGACTCCCGGATGGCCCGGTCGTCGTCGGCGAGCAGTACGCGGTGCGGCATGCGGCCATCATGTCCGATCGCGCCGGGGACCGGCACTTCGACGTTTCCCCGGCGGCCGGGCCGATCAGTCGTGGCCGAAGCTGTGGGGTCCGTGTCCCTCGTCGGTGATGCCGTGCACCGCGAGCATCAGCGCGGCGACGACGGCGAGCACCACCAGCGCGATCAGCATCGCTTTCCGGCGAGCCGCGGTGAGGGACATCAGGTCCGCCGTGACCTGCTGGCCCAGGCCGGTGAGCAGCGGGCGCCAGCCGGGAGCGGCGGCGGCCTCGGCGGCCGGCAGGTCGGCGACGACGGCGTCCAGCTCATGGCGGTACTGGGCGGCGTAGATCGCCGTGGTCCGCTCCTCGACTTCGGCCAAGGAGAGCCGGCCTTCGCCGACGGCCTGGTGCAGCGCCGCGGCGGTCCGCTCACGTTCGGCGTCGGAGCAGCGCACGCCTGAGGGCACGGGGTCGTCCGATGTCATGGTTGCCTCCGCATCAGCAGTAATCGGGCTCGGGCGAGCCGGGGCACGACGGCGAGGCCGAGCAGCCCCACCGCCATCCCGAGCACGAAGCCCGCCACGACGTCGTGCGGGTAGTGCGCGCCGATGTACACCCGCGAAATGCCCACCAGCACCGCGAACCCGGTCGCCCACCAGCCCCAGCGCCGGTTCACCAGCAGCATCGCGCCGGCGAACGCGGCCACGATCACCGTGTGGTTGCTGGGAAACGCGTAGTCCGTCGGCGCGTCACACGGCAGCAGCGTGTGCACCGCCGGGACCACCCGGCACGGGCGGACCTCGGCGAAGGCCGCCTTCAGCACCGTGTCGAACGCCAGCGCCACCGCGACCGCGACCGGCACCCACAGCGCCGCGGCCAGCTCGGCCGTCCCCCGGCCGCGGGCCCGCCACAGCAGCGCCAGGATCACCGGCACGATCAGGAAAACGCCGTACTCGCTGAACGCCACCACGGGTCCCGCCAGCCAGCCGACCGACCCCGCGAAATCGGTGACGTCCTTGTACAGCCCGGCATCGAAGAACATCACGCCCGCCCTCGACGGGCCCGGATCACCTCGACCACGAGCGGGCTCAACGACACCAGCACCACCACGGCGATGATCGGCAGCAGGTAGCTGTCGATGTTCGGCACCGAAGCGCCGAGCGCGTACCCGGCCAGCGTCACCCCGACCGTCCACAGCAGACCGCCGAGCAGCTGCCACAGCGCGAACTGCCGCGCGGGCATCCCGGTGACGCCCACCAGCGGGTTCAGCACCGTCCGCACCACCGGGATGAAGCGGGCCAGCACCACGGCTTTCCCATACCCGTAGCGGGAAAGCATCGCCGAGCCGCGCGCGACGCCTTCGTGCACATGCCGGTTCTTCACCCGCGCCAGCACCGCGCTGCCGCCCCGCCGGCCGAGCAGGAAGCCGACCTGCGCACCGGCGATCGCGCCCACCGCGGCCGCGACGATCACCACCGGCAGCGACACGTGCAGCGCCGAGCCCGCGCCGGTCGCCGCCAGCACCCCCGCGGTGAACAACAGCGAGTCGCCGGGCAGGAAGAACCCGATCAGCAGCCCGGTTTCGGCGAACATCACCACGAAAACCCCGATGGGGCCGAACGTGGCGAGCAGCGACTTCGGGTCGAGCAGGCTGCCGCCCAGCGACTCCCGCACCGCGACAGCGGCATGCACAGCGAACCCCACGGACCACTCCTCCAGCTTGCTACTACGTTGATGTAGAAATTCTACACCAACGTAGTAGTAAGCCGTTTTACTGCTCCAGCGGCAGCAACAAGGTGAAAACGGGGGGACGGAGCCGGGCCAGCCGCAGCCGGCCGCCCTCCGCCTCGGCGAGCCGCCGCGCCAGCGCCAGCCCGATCCCGGTCCCGTGCGCGCCCGCCGAGCGGCGGCTGAACACGTCGGTGCCGCTCTCCACGCCTTCGCCCTCGTCGCCCACGTCGACCGCGAGGGCGCCGCCCGCGTCGCGGACCGTGATGGTCACCGTGCCACCGCCGTGGCGCGCCGCGTTGTCGAGCAGCACCGTCATGATCTGCCGCAGCACCGGGCCGGACAGCCGTGCCCCGGCGACCGCGGGCTCGATCGTCAGCACGAGCGCGCGTCCCCGGCCGGAGAACGCCGGGGCCCACTCCTGCTCGACGGCGACCAGCTCCTCGCCGACGGCGGCGGCGTCCCGGACCGGCGGGGTGTCGCGGGCCAGCGCGAGCAGATCGGTGACGGTCCGGTCGAGCCGGCCCGTGGTGCCGATCCCGGCCAGTACCACCTCGCGCAGATCGGTTCCCGGGTCCTCCAGCGCCGCTTCCAGTTGCAGGCGCAGCCCGGCGAGCGGCGTCCGCAGCTGGTGCGACGCGTCGGCCGAGAACGCGCGCTCGCGGGCCAGGAGGTCGTCCAGCCGCACCGCCGTCGAGTCGAGCGATTCGCCGACCGAATCGATCTCCGGGATCCCGGCGCGGCCGGCCCGGATGGAGAAATCGCCGTCGCCGAGGTCGCGGGCCGTCGCCGACAGCTGTTCCAGCGGGCGGGCCAGCCGCCGGCTCTGGCGGCGGGCCACGACGTAGGCGGACAGCAGCGCCACCGCGGCGAGACCGGCCATGCCCAGCCAGGTCAGCACCGTGCGCTGGAACACCTCCGTCCGCGCGGTCGCGGCCCGCACCAGCGCCACCACCGTCCCGTCGTCGCTGATCGGCACGACCACCACGAGCTCATCGCCGGTGTCCGCGACCACGACCCCGCCCGCCCGCACCGCGTCGTCCGCGTTGTCGAGCGTCTGCGGCCCGGCACCGGCCAGCTGCGCGCCCGCCGCGGTGTAGACGGCGACGAAGGTGGGGTCCTCGGTCTCCGGCATCCGGTCCGGGGCGCGGTGGCGGAGGATGTCGGCGGAGACGTCGAGCGCGTACCCGTCCGCGGCGCGCTCCAGCTCCGCGCGCTCGGCGGTGACGTAATACTGGGAGACGGCGACGGCTAGCGGGATGCCGAACAGGCCGATCGCGACCAGCGCGGCGAGCAGGGTGGTCGCGACGATGCGGCGGCGCACCCGCTCAGCCCTCCGGGGCCTCGAGCCGGTAGCCGTGCCGCCGCAGCGTGGCGATCTCCGGCATCGGGCCCGAGCCGCCCGCCTCGGCGAGCTTGCGCCGCAACGCGGCGATGTGCACGTCCAGGGTCTTGGTCGAGCCGAACCAGTGCGCGTCCCACACGTCGGCCATCAGCGTCTCCCGGCTGACCGCGGTGCCCGACTCGGCGGCGAGCCGTTGCAGCAGCTCGAATTCCTTCGCCCGCAGGCTCACCTCGGCACCGTCCACAGTGACCCGTCGCGCGGCCGAGTCGATCCTCAGGCGGCCGAGGCAGACCTCCGCGGGCCCGCGGGCGACCGAATGCCGTCGCAGATGGGCGCGAAGCCGGGCGTGCAGCTCGCCGAGCGGCACCGGTTTGACCAGGTAGTCGTCCGCGCCGGCCTCGAGGCCCACGACCACGTCCATTTCGTCGCCGCGCGCGGTGAGCATGACGATCACGCAGGCGGGCTGGAGGCTGCGCAGTTCGCGGCACACTTCGGCGCCGTCGAGGTCCGGCAGGCCGAGGTCGAGCAGCACCAGCTCGCACGGCCGTTCCGCGGCGTCGCGCAAGGCCGCGCGGCCCTCGGTGAACCAGGCGACCTCGTGCCCGTGCTGGGTGAGGCTCGTTTGCAGGACCCCACCGATGGTGCGGTCGTCTTCGACGAGGAGGACTCGGGCCATGCCCCGAGACTATCCGCCGCGTCCGCGATTGCCCGCGCGCCGGTCACGGCCGCGATCATTTTGCCTTCCGCTAACCGGAAATCACCCGCTTTCTCATCGCCGCCGCCGCTTTCCGCGGCCGGAATGCGTTTTTCCCCGGCTCTAACCCCGGCTTTTCCGGGCGTGCACCGGGCGCGCAATAGCTTTCGGACATGTCCGTCGACCACCTCGTCCCGCCCGCGCTCGCCCCGCGCCCGAAACCCCGCCGGCGCGGCCGGATCGCCGTGCTGCTGATCGCGGCCCTGTTCTGTTACCCGGCGGGGATGTACGGCTATGACCTCACCTATCCCGGAGACGCGAGTTTTTCCGTCCGGACGGTCGACTGGCTGCGTGACATCGGCCTGGGCGGCGTGGTCAACACGGTCGAGAACTGGTGGTACACACGGCATCCGCCGTCGACGGCCCCGCCCCCAGCCCGCGATCTGCCGCCGGCGGGCAGCAGCGCCGGGGCCGCGGCCGGGCTGCGGCCGCCGGACCTCCCGGTGGGCCGGTTCGCGCCCGCGGGCGAAGGCGTGTGGACGGCCGGCGCCCGCAGCGGCACCCAGGTCGCCGAGTACACCACGTTCGTGCAGCCGGACCCGGGGCACGCCAGTGTGGTCGCCGGAGTCGCGTGGCTGAACCAGTCCCTGGTGCGCACCCGGCTGTTCTCGGGCACGAAGGACCCCGGCGGCCCCGGCCCGTCGGCGATCCCGGACGCGCTGCGCGGCACGCTGGTCGCCGCGTTCAACTCGGGCTTCAAGCTCAAGGACTGCCAGTGCGGCTACTACCTCGACGGCACCACCGCCGCCCCGCTTCGCGACGGCATGGCGTCGGCCGTGATCGACGACACCGGCCGCGTTTCGGTGGCGCAGTGGGGCCGTGACGCCACGATGGGCCCGCACGTCACCGCCGTGCGGCAGAACCTGGACCTGGTGATCGACCACGGCGCGCCGGTGCCCGGCCTGGAGAAGAACCCGGCCGGGCACTGGGGCAGCGCGTCCAACCAGTTCCAGTACACCTGGCGCTCCGGCTTCGGCACCGACCGCGACGGCAACCTGATCTTCGTCGGCGGCGGCGGGCTGACGCTGCGCACCCTCGCCGCCGCCATGGCGCAGGCGGGTATCCAGCAGGGCATGGAGCTCGACATCCACTCGCCGATGGTCACCTTCAACAGCTACCGGCCCGATCTCGCCGGTTCGTCACCGCGGAAGCTGCTGCCCGCCATGCCCGGCCAGGTGGACCGTTACCTGAGCTCCGACCAGCGCGACTTCTTCGCGACGACCTTGCGCTTTCCCCCGCCGGTCACCGGGTGAACTATGACAGCGGTGTAGATTCAGGGGTATGCGCAGAGGACCCGGTGAGCTGGAGGCCGAGGTGCTGGCCGTGCTGTGGCAGCGCCGCGAACCCGCGTCGGCCGAACAGGTGCGGAAGCGGCTCGACGGCCCGCTCGCCTACACGACCGTGGTGACGATCCTTTCGCGGCTGCACGAGAAGGGCGTGGTCACCCGGGAGAAGCAGGGCCGGTCGTTCACGTACAGCCCGGTGGACGACGAGCCCGGGCTGGCCGCCCGGCGGATGCGCGCGGTGCTCGACAGCGAGCACGACCGCGACAGTGTGCTGGCCCGCTTCGTGTCCAACCTGCCGGCCAGGGACGAGCAGGCGCTGCTGGAGCTGCTGCGGCGCGACCCGGCGGAAGGCTGACGGGATGGGACTGGACCTGCTTGTGCCGCTCCTGCTGCCGCTGGCCTCCTGGCCGGTCGCGCAGTGGCTGGCGCCCCGTCTGGCCCCGCGGCTCGCGAGCGCGCTGTTCCCCGCGATCGCGCTGGTGCTCGCCGCCGGAAGCACGGCGGCGCTGCTGCTGGCGGCTGCGGCCGGGCTTTCGCAGCTGCCGGTGATCGCGCGGCTCGGCGAGTTCTCCCCCACCGCGTTCAGCGCGGCCACGGCGGTGCCGATCCCCGTCGCGGTGGCCAGTGGCGCGCTGCTGGCCGCCGTCGCGGGCGCGGTCGTCCGCGCGGCCCTGCGTTACCGGCGCTGGTACCGGCGGGTGCACGCCGAACTCGACGGGCAGACCCTCGACGGCGGCGTGGTGGTGCTGCCCGGCACGGAGCCGATCGCCTTCGCCATCGCCGGGCGCGGTGGCCGGATCGCGCTCTCCAGCGGGATGCTCGCCGTGCTGGGCCCCGACGAACGCGTCGCCCTGCTGGCCCACGAGCGCGCCCACCTCAGGCTTCGGCACCCGGTGTACGCGGCGACCGCCACCCTCGCGAGCGCGCTGAACCCGTTCGTCCGTCCACTCGGGACAGCGGCGCGGTTCGCGATGGAGCGCTGGGCCGACGAGGCCGCGGCCGAGCGGGTCGGCGACCGTCGCTTGGTGGCGACCGCGGTCGCGAAGGCCGCGCTGGCGGGCCGGGCCGAGGCCGCGTACGCGCTCGCGGCGACCAGCGGCCCGGTGCCGTTACGGGTCCACGCCCTGCTGGACAAGGCGTCAGCCCCGCCGGGCCGGGGCCCGCTCGCCGCGCTGGCGGTGGCCTTCGTGCTGGGCTGCTCCGCCTGGTCGGCGGTCGCCAGCCTCCAGGCCGCGGCCGACCTGCACGCCGGGATCGAATCCGCGCAACGGGCGGAATGCCGGCCCGTGCTCGCGCAGGGGACCGACGGCCAGGCCTCGCTCCCGGCAACCGGCGAGGATCACCGGGAGTGCGCCGAGCGCTGAGCGCCAGGCCCCGACGGAGGCGGCGACGTCGGAGTCGTGCAACAGGATCGTGCCGCCTCCTTTGAGGCCCTTGTGGACAGTCGCGGTGACTGAAGCCGGTGTCGCCCGGCTGGTCCAATCGCGACCCCACGCCGTCCACAACACCGGTCGCAGCCCCAGCTTGCGCGCCGCGAGCAGGGACCCGGCCGAGAACACCCCGTAGGGCGCGCGCAGCCAGGCCGGCCGCACGCCGGTGATCCGGGTGGTCAGCTCGACGGTGCGCGCGAGGTCGTCGTACAGGGCTCGCGGACCGCGGCGCAGGAAACACCGATGATCCCAGCCGTGCACGGCGATCTCATGCCCGCCGCCGACGATCGCCCGCCCGAGATCCGGGGTGCGCGCGAGCTCCCGGCCGAGCACGAAAAACGTGGCGTGGGTCCCGGCCTCGTCGAGCAGCCTCAGGAAGTGCGGGGTGGACCGCGGGTGCGGCCCGTCGTCGAACGTCAGCGCGACATGCCCGGCATCCCCGATCCCAGCCAGCCCCGGCGCCACCGCCACCCGCACCGGCGGGATGAACAACGCAGCCGGCCCCGCATGCGCGGCGACGGCGGCGAGCGCGGCCGCCCGGATCACGCGGCCACCTCTACCGGGCTGCTCTCGGGCACCTCGCCCAACCCACCGGGCGAACCTGCCACCCCTGCCGCCCGCATCACCCGGCGACCTCCACCGGCCGCCACCGGACCAGTCGCCAGCACCGGACGGACCGCATCGCCCAGCTCACCGGGCGAACCCCCCACCACCGCCGTCCGGCCTCCTCGACCGGCCACCACCGGCGCCACCGGCCCAGCCGCGAGCACCGCGCCGGCCGCCTCGCCAAGTCCGCAGAACGAACTCACCATCACCCGGCCACCTCCCCCAGCGGCACCACCGGACCGCTCGCGAGCACCGCGCGGAAGGCGACCTGGCCGCCGGGCGAGCCCGCAACAACCGCCGCCCGGCCTCCTCGGCCGGCCACACCACCAGGCGCCACCGGACCAACCGCGAGCACCGCGCCGACCGCCTCGCCAAGTCCCCAGGGCGAACCCACCATCACCCGCATCATCCCGCCACCTCCACCGGACCAGTCGTCAGTGCCACGCCGACCGCGTGGCCGAGCCCGCCGGGTGAACGCACCCACACCGCCGCCCGGGTCACCCGGCCACCTCCACCACCGGACCGCTCGCGAGCACCGCGCGGAAGGCGACGACCACCGGGCAAACCCGCAACCACCGCCGCCCGGCGTCCTCGGCCGGCCACCATCGGCGTCATCGGGCCAGTCGCCAGCGGGCCGGCCGCCTCGCCAAGCCCACCGAACGAACCCACCGTCACCCCGCCACCTCCACCGGCCACGCCATCGACGTCACCGGGCCGGTCGCGAGGGCCGCGCGGACCGCCTCGCCCAGTCCGTCGGGCGAGCGGACCCAGGGCACGGTGCCGTCTTGGTCGAGGACGGCGGCGTTGGCACGGCCGTGGCCCGGCAGGCAGCGGTAGGTGAGCACCGGCAGCCCGGTCGCGAGGGCCTCCGAGGTGGTGAGGCCGCCCGCGTTCTGCACCACGACGTCGCACGCGCGCATCAGGTCCGCCATCGTGTCCACCCAGCCGAACACGTGCCGGAGCCCGGCTCGTTCCAGGCGGGCGCGCAGTGCGTCGTTGCGGCCGCAGACGACGACCGGTTCTGTCGCGCCGTCGGTGACGAGGTCGGCTACCGTCCGCTCGACTTCGCCGACGCCCCAGGAGCCGGAGACGACCAGGGCGAGCGGGCGGTCCGCCGGGAGGCCGTGCGCGAGCCGCAGCCGCGCCCGCTCGGCGGTGCCGGTGACCGGGCGGAACGCGGGCCCGACGAGCGGCGGCGTGACCAGCGTGCGGACCGCGCCGAACGCCCGTGCCTGCTGGGCCGCGATCTCGTTGGGCGCGATGGTCAAGTCGGCCCACCGGCTCACGCAGAGCCGGTGCACCGACGGGTCCGTCAGGTACGCCACCAACGCCGGTTCGAGCCGTCCCCGCGCGCGCAGCCGGGCCGCGGCGTGGGTGGCGAGCGGGTAGGTGGACAGCACGAGCTGCGTGTCCCCGGCCGCTTCCGCGAGGCCGGGGGCGGCCAGCGCCGCGAAGCGCCGGGCGGCCGCCGCGGGCGCCGGCGAGCCGAGCGCCCCGAGCAGCCAGTCCCAGCTGCGCGGGGCGATCTCCAGCTGCCGGTGGTAGGCCCCGCACAACGCCCGCCCGAGCCGCCCCGGCAGCAGGTCGAGGAAGTCCACCCGGCTGACGCGGATCCCCCGCTCCGTCAGCCGCCGCGCCAGCTCCCGGGCCGCACCGTCGTGCCCGGCGCCGACCCGGGCGGACACGATCACCACACGCTCCATGCGCTCGCCTTCCGCAGTATCTACAGGCACGTCGTAAATCTACATACTTGTAGATGCTGCGGGCCAGCGGGGCGGCCGGAAATCCCGGGGAATCAAGGGCGCGCCGGCTCCAGGCCCGAATCGGCCACCGCGGTCTGAAGCGCCGCCGCCGGACGGTAGAGGGTTTCGAAGCGGTTGAGGGTGCGGGTGAGGTCGTGGCGCGCGACCAGCTGCCGGCCGGCCGCGCCCATCGCCGCGCGGCGGTCTTCGTTCCCGGCCAGTTCGGCGAGCCGGGCGGCCAGGGCGGCGACGTCACCCGGCGGGTAGAGGTAACCGTTGTGTCCGTTGTGGACCAGGTGCGGCAGCGCCATCGCGTCGGCGGCCACCACGGGCAGGCCCGCGGCCATCGCCTCCATCGTGGCGAGGCTCTGCAGCTCGGCGGTGCCCGGCATGCAGAACAGCTGGCCACGGCCGTAGATCCGGACCAGTTCGGCGTCCGGCACGAAGCCGTGGAACCGAACCCGGTCCGCCACGCCCAGTTCCGCGGCCAGCTCCGTGAGCGCGGCCCGGCAGGAGCCGTCACCGACGATCTCGGCGCGGATCCGCGGCACGCGCGCGACGGCGCGGACCAGCTCGTCGACGTTCTTCTCGGCGTCGAGCCGCCCGACGAACACCACCGCCGCGTCACCACCGGACGGGGTGGCCCGCGCGGCGTAGTGCTCGAGGTCCACACCGCAGGAGATGACCGTGACCGGACGCCCGATACCGTTGCGCGCCAACAGGTCCGCGGCCCGCGGCGTCGGCGTGGTGATCGTGTCGGCACCGCGGTAGACGCGGACCAGGTCACGCCACGCGAAGCGGATCAGCGCCTCACGGACCGCCGACGGCAGGCGGACGTAACCGAGCAGGTTCTCCGGCATGAAGTGGTTGGTCGCGACCGTCGGCACACCCCGGCGACGGGCGGCGGCCAGCAGCGCGCGCCCGACCGCGAAATGCGACTGGACGTGCACGACGTCCGGGCGGATGCGGTCCAGCAGTTCCTCGGCAGCCCGGCCGACGCCGGGGCGGCCGATCCGGAACGTCGGGTGGAACGGCGTGCCCAGCGAGGGCGCGTCGTGCACGGTGAGCGGGCCGTGGTCGGTGGCGTCGGCGCGCGGGCGGGGCCGCAGGACGTGCACGTCGTGGCCGAGGCCGGCCAGGCCGTGGGCGAGCCGGGCGGTGAAGTGCGCCGCCCCGTTGATGTCGGGCGGGAACGTGTCGGCGCCGAGCAGGATCCGGAGTCCGGCAGGGGGAAGCGGGTCGGCCATGAGGGGTTCCTTGTCGAGTTCGGGCGGATCGCTGAGCGAACCGGCCAGCACGAGCACACCCGTCACGGCGAGCAGCGCCAGGACGAGGCGGGCGACGGCCATGGCCGGCACGAGGTGGGGTGTTTCGCCGTACAGCAGCTGGTCCGCGGTCACGGCGGTGAGCGGGTCGAGCACCGTCGTGGCGCCGACGACGACCGCGGTGGGACCGGCGGCGTGGGCCTGCTGGAGCAGCCAGCCGCCGGCCGCGAGCAGTGCCGCGCCGCCCAGGGCGAACCCGGCGGCGGTGACCACTGTGGACAGTTCGAGGGCGGCCGCGCGGAGCACGGCCGAGCCGAGCCCGAACAGCACCGCGGCCGCGGCGGCCAGACCGGCGCACCGGCCGCGGCCCCGGCAGCTCAGCCCGGCCGCGGCGACCACCGGCCCGGCGAGCACGGCCAGCACCACGGCGCCGGTCGTCACGTCCGGCGACGCCGAGCCGCCGGACGCCGAGACCAGGACGAAGCCGCCGACCCCGATGCACACGGCCAGCGCCGCGATCCGGACCCGGCGCGTCGCCGTCGCCCGGCCCGCGAGCACGGTCAGCACCAGGCTCAGCACTCCGAGCGGTTGCACGATGGCCAGCGGCGCCAGCGACAGCGCGGTCAAGTGCAGCCCGGTGCCCGCGACGCCGAGCAGCGCGCCCGCCTGCCAAGTCCGTGACCGGGCCAGCCGGGTCAAGCGGACCGCGCCGTTTCGCTGCGCCCGGACGGCGTCGTGCTGGAGCGAGACCGAACCGGCGAAGAAACAGGCGCCCAGCAAAGCCAAGGCGATCGCGAGGACGGTCATCGCGCGGCCGCCCGCACGACCAGGGCGGTGGTCACGAGCATGCCCAGCTCGGCCGTCAGCGCCAGGCGTTCCAGCAGCCCTTCCGGCAGCGCGGACACGAACTGCGCGAGGCCGAACGCCGCCGCGGTGTACAGCGCCAGCGCCGCGTACCAGCGGAGCCGCCCGGCGTGCGCCGACCATCGCGGATCGGTGCCCAGGGCCCGGGCCAGCGCGCGGCCGGCGAAGGGGAGACAACTGAACAGCACCGCGCCGCCGAAGCGGTGGATCTCGCCGTGCAGGGTGACCACGGTGGCGCTCGGGTTCTCCCGGAACAGGACCACGACGAGCAGGCCCGCCACCCACAGTCCGAAGAGGACGATCACGCCGCGGCTGCGGGGCAGCCCGGCCAGCTGCGCCGCCACCGCCAGCACGATCCCGCCGGCGAGCAGCAGCGCCACCGCGAGCAGGAACGGCGCCCGGCCCCAGCGCTGCAGCGCGTAGTCGCTGACCGGGTCGCGCCACGGGTCGACCCGCTGCGCGAGCCCCACCGCCAGCCCGCCGATCAGCAGCTGCGCGAGGGCCCACATCCCGATCGCCGTCCACAGGAGCGGCGCGGGGCGCGGCGCCCGCAACGAGGTCGTGGTCACCTCACCCACGATTGTGCGCGCGGATGAGAACTCGATGAAGATCCGGCCGGGTTTGGTTAAGAAACCCGCGGCAGGGTCACCTCGAACCGGGCACCGGCCGGCTCCCCGTTCGCGGCGGTGACCCGGCCGTCGTGCTGGACCACCACCTGCTCGACGATCGCCAGGCCCAGCCCCGAACCCGGCAGCGCGCGGGCGGACGCCGCCCGGTAGAACCGCTCGAACACGTGCGGCAGGTCGGCTTCGGCGATGCCCGGGCCTTCGTCGGCCACCACGAGCCGGGCGACGCCGTCCTCCGCGGCCAGCGTCACGGTCACCACGCCGCCGGAGGGGCTCCACTTCGCCGCGTTGCCGAGGATGTTGAGGACGGCCCGTTCGAGCGCCGCGGGACGGCCGCGGACCACGGCCTCGGCCGCCGACAGCTCGAAGCGGACACCCGGCGCGCGCGGCCGGGCCCGGTCCACCGCGGCCCGCACGACCTCGCCCAGCTCCACCGGTTCGACGGTTTCGGGCGACCGGTCCCCCGTCGCCAGCTCCACCAGCTCGCCGACCAGGTCGGTCAGTTCGGTGGACTGCGCGTCGAGGTCGGCCAGCAGCCGGGTGTGGTCGTCGGCGGGCAGGCCGGAGCGGCTCTGCGCGTGGATCAGCAGCTCGATGTTGTTGCGCAGGCTGGCCAGCGGCGTCCGCAGCTCGTGGCCGGCGTCCTCCACCAGGCGGCGCTGGTCGTCGCGGGAGGTGGCGAGCGCGGTCAGCATCTCGTTGAAGGATTCGGCCAGCAACGCGAGTTCCCCCCGCCCCGTGACGGTGATCTCCGCCGACAGGGCCTGGGTCCGGGCCACCTCCCCCGCCGCGGCGGTCAGCGTTTCCACCGGCCGCAACGCCGTTCTCGCCACCGCGCGCCCGGTCAGCGCCGCGGCGAGCACCACGCCGAGGCCGACCGCCAGCTCCCACAGTCCCAGCTCGGCCAGGGTGCGCTCGACCCCCTCGGAGTCGCGGGCGACCTGCACCGCGCCGCCGCCCAGCCGGGCGGCGATCCAGACGCGGTACCGGTCCGAGCCGATCTTGTCCTCCTCCGACCCGATCGTGGCGGCACCGGCGGCGACCTGGTGGGCCTCGGCGCCGACCGGGATGGCGCGCGCCTCCCCGCCGACGGCGGTGGGCGCGCCCGCGGCGTCGAGGAACTGGACGGTGAGGCCGAGGCCGTGCCCGGTGTCCCCGCCGTCGTGGTCGGTCGATCGCAACGCGGCCAGCGCTTCGGCCGGCGACGCGGACTTGGCCGCCACCTGCGCGTACGCCTGCAGCTGCGCGTCGAACTGCCGGTACAGGTTCGCGCGCGTCACCAGCCACGACGTCAGCGAGACCGCGACCACGGCGACGGCCACCGCGGAGACCACCAGCACGGTCAGCCGGGCCCGCAGCGTCAAGGCCCGGATCCGTGGTCTCACAACGGATCCTCGCGCAGCACGTAGCCGACGCCACGAACCGTGTGCAGCAGCCGCGGCTCTCCGTCCGCTTCGAGCTTGCGGCGCAGCGAGCCCACGTACACGTCCAGCCCGTTGGACGCGGCGCCGAAGTCGTAGCCCCAGACCTGCTCGAACATCACCGCCCGGGTCAGCACCAGCCGCGGATGGCGCAGGAACGTCTCGAGCATCGAGAACTCGGTCCGGGTGAGCCGCACCGGGCGGTCCCCGCGCAGGACCTCGCGGGTGCCCGGATCCAGGGTCAGATCGGCGAACTCCAGCGAGGACGGCCCCTCCGGCTCGGCCGCCGAGCCGTACTCGGTGCGGCGCAGCAGGGCCCGGACGCGGGCCAGCAGTTCCTGCAGCGCGAACGGCTTCACCAGGTAGTCGTCGGCGCCCGCGTCGAGCCCGGCCACACGGTCACCGACCGCCGTGCGGGCGGTGAGCATCAGGATCGGCACGTGATTGCCCTCCGCCCGCAGGAGCCGGCAGCTGTCGAGCCCGCCCAGCACCGGCATGGTGACGTCCAGGATCACCCCGTCCGGCCGATCCGAGCGGATCAGCTCCAGTCCGCTGGCGCCGTCCGTCGCGACGGAAACCGTGTAGCCCTCGAAGCGCAGCGTGCGCGACAGCGAGTCCCGCAGCGCGGCCTCGTCATCGACGATCACGACGTGCACCCGAAACCTCCGTGTCCTCCTTGCCGGAAGTTACCAATGCGGAGCTGAAGTCCGGGTTAGCGCAGGGCCAGCGCGCGGCAAATCCGGTTCACTCACGAAGCCCCGGCAGCACCCGCGTGCCCTCGGCGCGCACCGCGTCGAGCGAGCGCGGGTCGAGGTCCAGCAGCCGCAGGATCGTCGGGGCGATCTGCGTGGTTTCGACCGCCCCGGTCTCGACCGTGCCGCGGCCGGTCCCGCTCACCACCAGCGGCACGGCCCGGTCGTCCGCGGACGCGCCGCCGTGCTCGGCGATCTTCGACTTGCCGCCGGTGAACACGACCCCGGGCACGACCACGCCGACGAGGTCCGGGACCCGGGCGTCGCCGGGCCGGACGCCGAAGTAACGGGCCGCGTCGGCTCCCGCGTGGACCGCCGTCAGTCCCGAGTGGACAAACGGCTTCGCCGCGCCGGTGATCCCGTTTCCGTTCCCCGACTGGGCCAGCAGGTAGTTCTTGGCGAACGACGTCGCCGCGGGCGAGCGGTCCGAGAGCCACAGCAGCATGGCGTCGTCGTCAGTGGACAGTGCGACCAGGTCCGGCGTGCCCGGGTGGGCCGCGCGCCAGGCGGCGTTCAGGCCGTCGAGGAGGGCGCCGTCATCGATGCGGGTGAGCGCGGCCGGGTCGATCGGCGACTGGCCGTGCTTGGCGGAAAGCACCACGGTGGTGCTCTTGTCGAGGTGACGGCGCTTCAGCTCGGCGGTGAACGCCCCGATCTGGCGGTCGACGAAGTCGAGTGCCGAGCGCAGCACCGGTCCCGGCGCGCCGCCGGGCAGGTACCCGCCGGGCTGACCGCCCGAGACCGGGAGCTTCTGGGCGGTGGACACCGACTGGAAGTTCAGCCCGAACACCGCCGGCGTGCCGGTCTGCGTGGTGCGGCTGTGGTCGTACCCGTCGATCTCGTTGAGCACCGCCTGGGCCTTGTAGCCGTCGTAGCGCTGGGTCGCGGCGTTGTCCGTGGTCCAGTCACCGCTGCCCACCACGCTGTTGATCTCCGGGGTGAACAGGTCCTGGATGCCGGTCCCGGAGGGGCCGCTGAGCATTTCGTACGCGGGGTGCTTGTCCGACCACGCGGTCCGCAGGCCGGCCTGGCGGGCGACCTCGAACACCGTGTTGACCCGCAGGTACTGGTGCGGGTACACGGGCTTGCAGGTCCGCGGGTCCACCGGCAGCTTCGCGGGATCGATCAGCGTGCGCGGGTCGCCGGTCATCTTCAGCACGCCGTCCGGCAGGTTCGGGAGGCCCTGCCCGGCGTCGACGGAATCCTTGTTCCGGTCGAGATCCTCGGTGTAGTCGACGAGGACGCCGGGCTGCACGCCCGCGCAGTTCTTCGTGCCCGCGGGAAGCAGCGCGTGGTTGTACGTGGCGTCGTAGTAGACGCCGGTCGTCGCCGGGTTGCCGCCGGTCACCTGGCCGACCATGCCGGGGAAGGAATCGGAGGGCACCGGCGTGCTCGCGTGGGTGTACGACGTGCCGTGCCCGACCAGTCCCGCCAGCGCCGACTGCGGGTGCGCCGCCGTGTACCAGGCGAGGTCGGACTGGTGCAGCCCGTCGACCGAGACGAGCAGCACGTGCCGCTGCTGCTGGCCGGGCTGGTCCGCCGTCGCCGGCACAGCGGTGGCGAACAGCCCCGCCGCGGCGAGCACCGAGCATGTGCGAATTCTCGACACGAATCTCCTCCTGCTTTCTCCGGCGCCCGGGAACTCCGGCGCCCGACGTATTCCAGGCTGCCGAGAAAGATCCTGGGAGACAGCGGGGCGAACATCGAATGAACTGGATTCAGTCGCCGGCCGGGAAAAACGGCGGCACAATACCGTCGCGAAGGTTAGCGGCAGGTTCGCCCGAGGTTATCTTTCCGCCATCACGAAACCGGCAAAACCAGCAACGGGGACGCCGGCGGAAGAATCATTCCGGCCATCGGCGGGACCGGCCCGGCTGCGAGAATTCCGCCATGACTTCAGCAGAACTGCGCGAGGGCGGTCCCGTGGCCGGCCGCGTCGCTGCCAGCAAGGTCCCGGAGGTCACCGCGCTCTTCTGGATCGTCAAGGTGCTCACGACCGGCATGGGCGAGACGACGAGCGACTTCCTCGCGCACCTGATGGATCCGGTGATCGCCGTGGCACTGGGCGGGCTGGCGTTCGCCGCGGCGCTGGTCGCGCAGTTCCGCGCTCGCACGTACGTGCCCTGGGTGTACTGGACGGCCGTGGTGATGGTGAGCGTGTTCGGGACCATGGCCGCCGACTTCCTGCACGTCGGGCTCGGTGTGCCGTACGCGGTGTCGACCGTCTTCTTCGCGGTCGTGCTGGCGGTTGTCTTCGTTCTGTGGCAACGGATCGAGAAGACGTTGTCGATCCACAGCATCACCACGCCGCGCCGGGAGCTGTTCTACTGGCTCACCGTCGTCACCACGTTCGCGCTCGGCACCGCCGTGGGCGACCTGACCGCGACGACCCTGCGCCTGGGCTACCTCGGCTCGGGACTGATGTTCGCGGTGGCCATCGCGATCCCGCCGCTGGCCCGCCGGTTCGCCGGGCTCGGCGCCATCGCGACGTTCTGGGCCGCCTACGTCCTGACGCGGCCGCTGGGCGCCTCGTTCGCCGACTGGTTCGGCGTGCCGCCCGTGCGCGGCGGGCTCGACCTGGGCACCGGCCTGGTCAGCCTCGTCCTGCTGCTGGTGATCGCCGCGCTCGTCGGTTATCTGACCGCGGCACGGCGGCCCGCATTCCGGTGACATTCCCCGGCGGTAATCCGGGAATTGTTTACCGCACACTTACCGTCACCGAGCCGATACCTCATCCGGCACCCCCTACCGTCTGACGGGTCCTCACGCGATCTTGCGTCGGGAACCCGCCGGCCGAAAGGGATCATGACCTCGCACCGCACCCTCGCCCAGGAAACCCGGCTCCTCAACAAGGTGCCGGAGGTGACCCTCTACTTCTGGATCGTCAAGGTCCTGTGCACCACGGTCGGCGAATCCGCGGCCGACTTCCTGAACGTGAACCTGAACTTCGGCCTCACCGGCGTTTCCGTCCTCACCGGCGCGCTGCTGGTGGTCGCGCTGGTCCTCCAGTTCCGGGCCAAGCGGTACGTGCCGGCCACCTACTGGCTCACGGTGGCGCTGGTCAGCGTCTTCGGCACGCTGGTGACCGACAACCTCACCGACAGCCTCGGCGTCCCGCTCGAAACGAGCACGCTGGTCTTCGCCGTCCTGCTCGCCATCACCTTCGTGGCCTGGTACTCGAGCGAGGCGACGCTGTCCATCCACTCCATCGTCACCCGGCGGCGGGAGGCGTTCTACTGGCTGGCGGTGCTGTTCACCTTCGCCCTCGGCACGGCGACCGGCGACCTCATGGCGGAGGTGCTCGGGCTGGGCTACCTGGTGACCGGCGGCATCGTCGCGGGCCTGATCGCGGTGCTCGCGCTCGCCTGGCGGTTCGGGATGCACCCGGTGCCGGCCTTCTGGTTCATCTACATCCTGACCCGCCCGCTCGGCGCGTCGATCGGCGACTACCTCGCGCAGTCCCCCGGCCAGGGCGGGCTGGGCCTGGGCACGACCGTCACGAGCCTGATCTTCGTCGCCGGCATCCTCGCGGTCGTCACCTACCTGTCGGTGACCAAGACCGACGTCATCCCGGCCGACTCGCCGGAACCGGGCCGGGGCGGGCTCTGGCAGACCGCCGTGGTCCTCGTCCTGGTCCTGGTCGCCGCGGGAACGGGGTACTCCCTCCGGAAGTCCGCCCTCCAGTCCGATTCCGCCACGCCCGTCGCCGCACCGCCCGGTGCCGCTCCCGCGGCTGCCGGGAAGGTCTCCCCGCTGGGCGACCTCTCGGAGTTCCGCACCATCACCCAGGACACGCTGGGCAAGCTGAACGCCGGGGACCAGTCCGGCGCGACCAGCCGGGTCGACGACCTCGAAACCGGCTGGGACAACGCCGAAGCACGCCTGAAGCCGAAAGACGAGGCCGCCTGGAGCACCGTCGACGGCAAGATCGACACGGTCCTGCGACGCCTGCGGGCGACCAGCCCGGACCCGAAGCAGGAGAAGCCCGCGCTCACCGATCTGCTGACCGCGCTCGGCTGAGCCGTCCCCTCAGCGTGCGGCGCACCCCGAAAAGGAGTGCGCCCAGCGCGAGGACGGCGGCACCGGCTACCACTGAGGCGAGCGGCAGCGCGAACGCCAGCACCACGCACCCGGCGAACCCGGCCACCGGCACGACCCTCGGTGGCCGGGCCTCCGCCGGGGTGAGGGTCCACGCCGAGGCGTTCGCGATCGCGTAGTAGGCCAGCACGCCGAAGGAGGAAAACCCGATCGCAGCACGGACATCGGCCGTCGCGGTGAGCACCACGACCACGGCGCCGACGGCGAGTCCGGCGCGGTGCGGCACCTCGAACCGGGGGTGGATCGCGGCCAGCGCCGGGGGCAGGTGCCGGTCGCGCGCCATCGCGAGCGTCGTCCGGGAGACACCGAGGATCAACGCCAGCAGGGACCCCAGCGCGGCGATCGCGGCACCGGCCCGGACCACCGGGGCAAGCCAACCGGCACCCGCCACCCGGACGGCTTCGGCGAGCGGATCGACAGCCGCGCCGAGGCGGTCGGGTCCGAGGACTGCCAGCACCGCCAGGGCGACCGCGGCGTAAACCACCAGGGTGATGCCCAGCGCGAGCGGGATCGCGCGGCGGATGGTCCGCGCCGGGTCACGGACCTCCTCGCCGAGAGTGGCGACGCGGGCATACCCGGCGAACGCGAAGAACAACAGCCCGGCGGCCTGCAGGACACCGCCCGCACTGACGCCGTCGCCGGGGCCGAACCGGGCGACGTCGGCAGCCGGCGAGGTCAGGCACGCGACGACCACGGCGGCGAGCACCGCCAGCACCACGGCGACGATGACGCGCGTCAGCCAGGCGGACTTCCGGATCCCGAAGTAGTTGACCGCGGTGAGCGCGACCACCGCCCCGGCGCCGACCGCATGGGCGCCGGACGGCCACAGGTAAAAGCCGGCGGTGAGGGCCATGGCCGCGCAGGACGCGGTCTTCCCGACGACGAAGGCCCAGCCCGCGAGAAAACCCCAGAAATCGCCGAGGCGTTCGCGGCCGTAGACGTAGGTTCCGCCCGAAGACGGGTAACGCGCCGCCAGCCGGGCCGACGAGGTCGCGTTGCAGTAGGCCACGATCGCGGCGAGCGCCAGCCCGAGCGGCAGCCCGCTCCCGGCGGCGGCCGCTGCCGGGCCGAGCGCGGCGAAGACTCCCGCGCCGATCATCGAGCCCAGCCCGATCACCACCGCGTCGCGCACCCCGAGACGCCGCTTCAGCCGGGACTCCCTCCGTGCCCAAGGGCCCGTGAGTGTTCGGGACGGTTCTCACCGTCCCGAACACTCACGAGCTCGATCAGCCGTCGGATTCGGCCGACGGGATGGCGGCGCCGGGCACCTGGTCCGGCGTGAAGATCTTGTTCTCGCCGGGGTACGGCTGCGTCCACCCGTGCATCTGGTACCAGGTGAAGTGGTTCATCTGCGTGGGATTGGCGTAGTCGGCCGTGGCGTTCGGCCCGGTCAGGCGCTGGTGCTTGGTCCACTCCTGCCACTGCGCGGCGACCGGCTGCTGGCTAGCCGGGACCACAGTGGACGGTGCGGGCGCGGTGGTGTCCGCACCACAGGCCGGCGGCGTCGGCAGCCCGGCGGTGAGCGAGGTGCGGTTCGGGACCGCGTTGAACGGCGTGTAGTCGGGCTTCTTCGTGAACGCCCCGGCCATCGGGGTGGCCGCGCTGTCCTTCTGGTTCATCGGCTGGACCCCGAGGATCTGCTCGATGGTGCGGATCATCGTGATCTGCGAGTAGTAGTGGTTGTCGACGGTGCCGTGCTGGGCCCAGGGGCTGATGACCTGGATCGGGGCGCGGTGGCCGTCGACGTGGTCGAGGCCGGCCTGGGAGTCGTCCTCCACCACGAAGATCGCGGAGTCCTTCCAGTACGGGCTGTGCGAGATGGTGTCGACCATCTTGCCGACCGCGAGGTCGTTGTCGGCGACCTGGGCGGCCGGGCTGGGCGGGCCGCCGGTGTGGTCGCTGGAGAGCCAGAACATGTTCAGGTTGGCCGGCCCGTTCTTCTCGAAGTCCTGCTTCCAGATCTGGTACCGGTACACGTCCGGGATGCCGGTGTCGAACTTCGGGAAGGAGTGCACGGTCACGTCGTTCAGCGACGGGATCGGCGAGGAGGTGACGGTGGGCAGCGCGGTGGGCTCCCCGGTCGCCGCCATGTTCTTGCTGTCGCAGTAGAAGGACTGCCAGTTCGAGCCGGCCGGGGTCGTCTCGAACTGGTTGAACTCGCCGAAGTCCCGCACCGTGTTCCCGGTGGCCTGGGCGCCGCTCCAGAGGAACCCGGAGCTCTGGTGGCCGAGCGCGTCGTCCTCGGTGTCGTAGCTGCGCAGGTACTCGCCGGCCGAAGACTCGGTGTACTCCGGGTTGTCGGCCTGCATCAGCCAGTTGTGCCCCTCGGCGGAGTTCGTGCCGATGTCGTAGGTGTTGTCGTACAACCCGAACTGACTCGTCAGCGCGTGCTGGTTCGGGGTCACGTTCGCGCCGAACTGCGCGAGCGCCGGGTCGCCGTCGCCGGCCGGGATGTCGCCGAAGAGCTGGTCGTAAGTCCGGTTCTCCTTGACGATCAGGAAGACGTGCTTGATCGTCGACGGGTCGCCGAGCCGCGCGGGCACCGGCACCGGCCGCTTGCCGCCCTGGCCGTTGGCCACCTGGACCGACCCCGGGGTCCAGCCGTTCTGCTGGAAGACCTTGGCCGTGTCGGCCCGGATCACCCGGTCGTCCGGCAGGGTGAAGCGCTGCAGGCTCGCCGTGGTGTCGTGGGTGCCGTGCCCGGCGGCGGTGGTCGGGCGGCGGGCGTCGATGCCGCGGGTGTTGGAGATCAGCACGTCCTTCCCGACCGTGGTGACGGCCGTCGGGAAGTAGTCCGTCGGCAGCAGGCCGACGTAGCTGACCGGCTCCTTCGGGGAGGAGTACCGGTAGACGGCGAGGGCGTTGGCGCGCCCGAGGGTCACGAGCAGGTGGCCGTCGTTGGTGAGGGTGATCCCGTCCGGCTCGTACCCGACCGTCGCCTCCGGCCACGGCTGGGTCGCGATGGTCTGGATCACCTTGTTGCGGCCGGTGTCGATCACGGACACGTTGTTGCTGTTGGTGTTCGCGACGAACAGCGTCCCGTTCTTGGCGTACAGCGCGGTCGGGTGCAGGCCGACGTCGATGCTGCCGACCGCGGCCGCCGGCTTGGCCAGGTCGATGACGCTGACCGTGCCGGTGGTGGTGGAGCCGGTGACCGGGTCGGCGGGCACCTGGGTGTTGTAGGAGTTGATCGTGGTCTCGCCGGGCCTGGGCGCGCGCCCGCCCTCATTGCCGACGTAGAGCCGGGAGCCGACCAGCGCCAGGTCGCGCGGGGCGTTGCCGACGGCCCAGCTCTGCTGGATGTCCCCGGTGCCCGCGTTGATAGCGATCACGCGGTTCTGCCCGTTCACCGCGGCGTACACGGTCTTGCCGTCGGGCGAGAACACCGCCTGGGCCGGGAGCCCGTGCTTGGGCCCGTCCGCCGGGATCGGCACGAAGGACGGGTTCGCGACGGTGCCGTCCGGGTTGACCGTGAACCGGCGGTAGCCGTCGGTCTGGGCCATCCACAGCGTCTTGCCGTCGGGCGAGTACGAAGGGCCTTCCTGGCCGACGTCGTTCCCGGGGATGCGCAGGTTCGCCGTCGCGGAGTTCCCCACGAGCTGCTGCACCTTCCAGCTCTTGAGGTCCACGATGGTGAGCGCGATCCCGCCGTCGGTGGTCAGCGCGGCGAGGTGGCCGCCGTCCGGGCTGACCGTCGACGCCATGATCTTGCCGTTGTTCACGACGAGGCGATCGCCGACCGGGGCGATGTACTGGTCGCTGGACAGGACCAGGCCCCGGTCGGTGTTCTGGCCGACCTGGTCGGTCCCGAACCCTTGCGTCGAAGCGGACGCGACGCCGGTGCCGGCGACCACGGCGAAAATGGCGGCGCCGGTGATCGTGAGCCGGACCCGGCGGCCGCGTTGCCGGCGCTTCCCGGTCCGTCGATGGCGCGTTACCTGCATGGGATTCATCCCTTCGGGGTGGCGGAGAGAAGATCGACGTTCGCGTCGAACTGCCAGAGGGGGTTGGGCTGGTCGCCGTCCGGGGTGCGCACCTGGAAGTAGCCGTTGACTTCCTTCGGCCCGTCGCCGTCGGCGACGTAGTGCCCGTCCGAGGTGATGTCGAGCTGGTAGATGGCCGAGCCGGTGGCCTCGACCCCGGGCAGATGCCAGGAAACGACGCAGCGCCAGTCGTTTCCGGGGCCTTCGGCGGCGATCAGGCCGCCGCCCTTGGTGCACGCCGCCGTCGCCGCCAGCTGCTCCTCGGTGACGCCGGGGCGGTGGAGTTCCCCGGTCTGGAGGCGATAGAGGTGCCCGAACGCCGTGGCCAGCGAGCTCTGCACCTTGGCCTGGTCGATGCCCGAGCCGGTCGCCGGGATCACCACGGCGAAGACCGCCGCGGCGACGGCGACGAGCCCGACGAGCGGCAGCCCGGCGACGGCGACCGTGCGACGCCCCGAGCCGTCGTAGCCGGAACTGGTGAAGTCACGCCGCAGGAACAGCCGGTACGCCAGCGTGGTCGCGACCACGGCCCAGACCAGGCTGACCGCGATCCCGATCAGCAGCGGGCCGAGCTGGGCCGGGCTGGTGAACAGGCCGTTCCACGCGATGAAGGCGTAGCTGGGCAGCGCGAGCCGGACCGCGACCGGCAGCGGCAGCATCTGCGCGAGCAGCAGCACGATGGCGACGACCACGGGCAGCAGCAGGCCCATCGGCGAACGCCCCCAGGCGACGGACCCGAGCAGCCCGATCGCGGCCAGCGCCAGCGCCGGGGCGAGCACGCAGACCCACGCGAGCAGGACCGTCCCGGCCGCGCCGCCCGGCGTGAGCTGGTGGCCGTCGAGCCCGGCCAGCGGACGGCTGCCGACCGCCGCGATTCCCCCGGCCGCGCTGGAAACGGCCATCCCGGCCACCAGGACCAGGATCACCGTCAGGCTGGCCAGCGCCTTCGCCGCGAAGATCCGCCGCGGCGAGCGGACCGCCACCAGCAGGTGGCGCCAGGTCCCGAGCCGGTCCTCGGAGGCGAACACGTCTCCGGCGACCACGGAGGTCAGCAGCGGGAGCGCGTACGTGCCGGCGAATCCGAGCATCACCAACGGCCCGGCCCAGCCCGTGGCGTTCATCCAGCGGCCGAAGAGGGTGTCGACGGGCAGGTCGCTCTGCTGGCTCACCACGGCGACGAACAGGGCCGGCGCGATCCAGCAAGCCAGTACCAGCAACCGAATCCGCCACTGCGCGAGCAGTTTGACCAGCTCGAAACGGAAGCTGCGGGCTACCGAAACCGGCCGGGCGGGCGCGTCGGCTCCGGTGAGGGTGGCGGTCATCGGCTGGTCTCCCGCTGCTCGGTCAGGGCGAGGAAAGCGGCTTCGAGCGGCGACACCACGGGAGCGAGTTCGCGCACGGCGACGCCCTCGCGCACCAGCCGCACCACCAGTTCGTCGAGGGCGGGCACCGGCCCGCACACCACCAGCACCTCGGCGTCCGGCCGGGTCCCGCTGTCCTCGGCGATCCGCAGCCGCGGCACCCCGGCGGCCAGGCGACGCGCGGCTTCCGGGTCGGAGGTGCGCAGCCGGTAGTCGAGTTCACCGCTTTCGGCCGACAGCTTGGCCAGGGGGCCGGTGAAGACCACGCGTCCGGTGGCCACGATGGTGACCTCCGAGCACAGCGCTTCGAGGTCGTCCATGCGGTGGCTGGAAAGCACCACCGTGGCGCCCTGGTCCGCGAGCCGGGTGAGGACGCCGTGCACGTGCTTCTTGCCGGCCGGGTCGAGGCCGTTGGCCGGCTCGTCGAGCACCAGCAGCCGGGGCCGGGTGAGCAGCGCGGCCGCCAGCCCGAGGCGCTGGCGCATGCCGAGGGAGAACCCGCGGACCCGGTCGTCGGCGACGTCGGTGAGCCCGACCTCGCCGAGCACGTCGTCGATCCCCGCCGTCCGCGCGCCGCCGCGCAAAGCGGCCAGCGCGGCGAGGTTCTGCCGGGCGGTGAGCGAGGGGTAGAGGCCCGGCCCGTCGACGAAACCGGCGACACCGTCGGGAGCGGCCAGCGCCCGCTTCACCGGCGTGCCGAGGATTTCCAGGCTGCCGTCGTCGGGCAGCGCCAGGCCCAGCAGCAACCCGAGCAACGTGGTCTTGCCGGCGCCGTTCGGGCCGGCCAGCCCGTGGATCTGCCCCGGCGCCACGTCGAGGTCGACTCCGTCGAGTGCGACGACGTCGCCGAAGCACTTGGTGATCCCCTGAGCCCGGACTGCGGCAGGTCTGCCCATAGCTCCTCACCCTGGTTGTGCGATGCGCGTGAGAAACCTAGGGATAGTACATGTCCTTCTGCAGGCGCACCCGGTGAACGGGAGCCGAACGGAACCTGGCCGAGACCCGCCTTCCGGACGGAATGTCCGGGTTAAACCGTGACCTTGCCCTGCGTTAACCGATCGCTTGCCCGGCGCCGGTCCGCCGAAGGCAAATTCTGTTTTTGCTTAACCGTTCTTCGACGAAAGTCGCTACTTTCTGTCGGCCGGTCCTGACACGATCCCGACCGATCGCCGAGGGGTCCACCGCGATCTCACCGTGCTCACCGATCCCACTACCGTGCTCGACCGGAACAGGAGCCCGAATGTCCTTGTCACCCGCGAAACGCGCCGCGTCCGGCGCCCTCGTGCTGATCGCCGCCACCGCGCTCACGACCGCCACCGCCAGCGCGGCCACCCACGCCGCCGTCCCCCGGCCGGACCACATCGTCGTCCTGATCGACGAGAACCACGCCCAGGGTGAAATCGTCGGCAGCCCGGACGCGCCGTACATCACCGGCTTGTCCCAGCAGGGCGCCAACTTCACGAACTCCCACGCGATCACCCACCCCAGCCAGCCCAACTACCTCGCCCTGTTCTCCGGGTCGGCACAGGGCGTCACCAACGACACCTGCCCCAAGACGGCGTTCACGACCGCCGACCTCGGGGGCGAAACACTCGCGGCGAACCTGACCTTCGCCGGGTACTCGGAAAGCATGCCGAGCGACGGCTACACCGGCTGCACCTCGGGCCCGTACGCGCGCAAGCACAACCCGTGGGTCGACTTCGCCGACGTGCCCGCCACCAGCAACCTCACCTTCGACAGCTTCCCGACCGACTACACGAAGCTGCCCGCGGTGTCCTTCGTCGTCCCGAACCTCGACAACGACATGCACGACGGCACCGTCGCCCAGGGTGACAGCTGGCTGAAGCAGAACCTCGACGGCTACGTCCAGTGGGCCAAGACGCACAACAGCGTCTTCGTGCTGACCTTCGACGAGGACGACAACGGGCCGGACAACCAGATCCCGACCATCATCACCGGCGCCGGCGTCACCACCGGCAACTACAGCGAAAACATCAGCCACTACAACGTTCTTCGCACCATCGAGGACGCGTACGGCCTCTCTCACGCGGGCCAGAGCGCCTCGGCGACGCCGATCACCGACATCTGGGGCTGACCCCCTCGCCCGCCCGGGTCAGGTCTTGACCCGGGCGCGCGGCCGGCGCCCTTCAGCGCGGCTCGGATTCCATGGCCTCGATCAGCGACTTCGGCCGCAGGTCGGTCCAGTTCCGCTCGACGTGGTCGAGGCAGTCCTGACGCGGGCCTGGCCCGAAGGCCGTGCGCCAGCCCGCCGGGACGGCGACGAACTCGGGCCACAGGCTGTGCTGGCCTTCGTCGTTCACCAGCACCAGGTAGGTGCCATCGGGGTTCTCGAACGGGTTCGTCATCTGCATTTCCTTTCCCTGCTTCAGTTCTCGTCCAGCACGGCCGCGCGGCGGATCAGTGCCTCCAGCGCGCGGAACCACGTCTCGGCCAGATCGCGGACCGCGTCCGGCGTGGCGACGGCCGAGGGCCACGACCAGTAGGCCGCCAGTGCCGGCCCTTCCGGCTTGTCCTCGGTGAGCGCGTTGACGGTCAGCGCGTGCGAGACGCGCTTGCCCGGGTCGGCGCCGAGGTCCGCCGCGTCCGCCTCGGGCGCGTACGCCCAGTCCGCCGAGTCGGCGTGGCCGAACCGGCCCATGTAGTTGAACTCGATCTCCGGCCGCGGCAGCGCCGCCAACTCCGGCCCGGTCACCGGGTTGAGGTGCCGCAGCAGCCCGAACCCGGTCCCGCCTGCGGGCGGCGCGTCCAGCTCCGCCCGCACCCGCTCCAGCGCGGCCCCGGCCGCCGGGCCGCCCGCGAGCGCGTCGGCCACGTCGACGGCACCGAGGTCGAGGCGCACCGGCACCACGCTGGTGAACCAGCCGACGGTCCGGGACAGGTCGGTCCCGCCCGCCAGCTCGTCCTCGCGGCCGTGGCCCTCGAGGTCGACCAGGGTCGCCGCACCGTCCGAGCCCCGCCGACGGCGCCAGTCGGCGACCGCCAGCGCGAGGCCGGTGAGCAGCACGTCGTTCACCGTCGCCCGGAACGCCGCGGGCACGCGGCCCAGCAGCGGCCCGGTCAGCTCCGCCGGCAGGGTCAGCGCCAGGCCGTCCAGAGTGGACTCGACGTCGCGGGCCGGGTCGAGCGGACGGTCCAGCGGGAGCGGCACGGCACTGCCCAGCACCGCGCGCCACCGGTCCAGCTCCGCCTCGCGCTCCGGCGACGTCGCCCGCGCCGCCAGCTCGTCGGACCAGCGCCGGAACGACGTGTCCACAGTGGGCAGTGAGACCACCCGGCCCG
This sequence comes from Amycolatopsis saalfeldensis, assembly GCF_900110575.1. Taxonomy (GTDB): domain Bacteria; phylum Actinomycetota; class Actinomycetes; order Mycobacteriales; family Pseudonocardiaceae; genus Amycolatopsis; species Amycolatopsis saalfeldensis. The sequence continues at coordinate 8,221 of NZ_FOEF01000002.1, read as the reverse complement.
CCGAGACCGCCTCCCACGCCGCCGCGAAGTCCGGCAGCAGCACCCGCCACGAGACGCCGTCGATCACCAGGTGGTGGATCAGCACCAGCAGCCGGCCGGCGCCGTCGCCCGCGTCGAACCAGGTCGCCCGCAGCATCGCGCCGGCGTCCGGGTCGAGCCGCGCGCGGGTGGCCACCGCCTCGGCCGCGATGACCGGCCCCAGCTCGGCCACCCCCCGGACGTCCACTGCAGACACCCAATCCCCGACGTCCACCGGCCCCGGCACCTGCAGCGCCCACCGGGCCGTGGACCGGTCCAGCCGCGCGCGCAGCATCGGGTGACGGTCGGCGACGGCCTGCACCACCGCCGTCAGCTGGTCCCCGGTCATGCCCGCGGGCGTCAGCAGCAGCGCCGCCTGGTGGTACCCGGCGATCGGCCCGCCCAGCTCGCGCATCGCGTGCATGATCGGCGTCAGCCCGACCGTGCCCGTGCCGTCGTCGGAGACAGCCGGGGCGACCACCTCGGCAGCGACCTCGGCGAGCCCGGCCACCGTGCGGTGCCGAAACACCTCGCGCGGCGAGATCCGCAGCCCGGCGGTGCGAGCGCGGCTGACCAGCTGCATCGCGACGATGCTGTCGCCGCCGAGGGCGAAGAAGTCGTCGTCGACGCCCAGGCCCGGCACCCCGAGCACGTCACCGAACATCGTGCACAACGCGCGCTCCCGGTCGGTCGACGGCGCCCGCCCGCCGGCCAGCTCCGTGAAGTCCGGCGCGGGCAGCGCGGCCCGGTCGAGCTTCCCGTTCGCCAGCACCGGCAGCGCCTCCAGCACCACGAACGCAGCGGGCACAAGGTAATCCGGCAACGTCCCGGCCGCGTGCCGCCGCAGCTCCCCGGCATCCACTTCGGACGAAGGAACCACGTAGGCCACCAGCTGCTTGACGCGGTCTTCCCGCACCACGACCACGCTCCGCGCGACGGCCGGGTGCCGGTCCAGCGCCGCCTCGACCTCAGCGGGCTCCACCCGGAAGCCGCGGATCTTCGCCTGGTCGTCGGCGCGGCCGCCGAAGTCGAGCCGCCCGTCGGCCGTCCACCGCGCGAGGTCGCCCGTGCGGTACATGCGGGCGCCGGGCGGGCCGGACGGATCGGCGACGAACCGCTCCGCCGTCAGCTCCGGCCGGCCGAGGTAACCCCGCGCCAGCCCGCCGCCCGCGAGGTACAGCTCGCCCGTGACGCCCGTCGCGACCGGGCGCAACGCCCCGTCCAGCACGTACGCCCGGGTGTTCGCGACCGGGCGGCCGACGAGCGGGCGCTCGCTGTCCCCGATCCGCGCCACCAGCGCGTCCACAGTGGACTCGGTCGGGCCGTACAGGTTGAACGCCTCGGTGCCGGGCAGCGCGGCCAGCCGCCGCCAGAGCGCGTCCGGCACCGCCTCACCTCCGACCCCGACGACGGCGAGCGGGCAGCGTTCACCGTCCAGCAGCCCGGCGTCGGCCATCTGCGCGAAGAACGACGGCGTGACCTCGATGAAGTCGAACCCGTCGCGGCGGATCTGCCCGGCCAGCAGCTCGGGGTCCCGCCGCGCCTCGTCGCCGACGACGTGCACGGCGTGCCCGTCGAGCAGCCACAGCTGCGGCTGCCAGGAGGCGTCGAAGGAGAACGACCAGGCGTGCCCCACGTTGAGTTGCGCGCGCCCGGTGCGTTCGACGGCCGGCCGGTAGAGCGTCTCCCGGTGGCTGTGGAAGAGGTTCACCACGCTCGCGTGCGTCACCACCACGCCCTTCGGCGTGCCGGTGGAGCCGGAGGTGTAGATCACGTACGCCGGGTGGCCGGGCAGCAACGGCCGGAGCCGGTCGTCCTGGCCGAGGTCCGTGTCCGGCAGGCCGACGGCCAGCAGGTCCGGCAGCAGCACGGTGTCGGTGACCTCGGGCAGCGCGGGCCTCAGCTCCGGCACGGTCAGCAGGAGCCCGGGCCGGGCGTCGACGAGCATCGCGGCCAGCCGCTCGGCCGGGTAGTCCGGGTCCAGCGGCAGGTACGCGGCCCCGGCCTTGTGCACGGCCAGGATCGCCAGCAGCAGGTCGGCCGAGCGCGGCAGCGCCAGCGCGACCAGGCTCTCCGGGCCGGCGTCCAGCTCCACCAGCGCCCGGGCGAGCCGGTTGGCGCGTGCGTTCAGCTCGCGGTACGTCCACGACGCACCGCCGACGACGGCCACGGCGTCCGGTGACCGGCGGACTTGCTTCTCGAACAGCCCGGCGACGGTATCCGGTTCGATTTCGAGCGCCGTGTCGTTCCAGTCGCGCAGGATCCGCTGCCGGTCCGGTTCCGGCAGCACCTCGACCGTCCCGGCCGGACGGTCCACATCGGACACCATCGCGGCCAGCAGCAGCTCCATCCCGGCGAGCAGCCGGGCGGGGGTGTCCTCGGTGAACAGATCGGCCCGGTACTCGGCGGTCAGCCGCAGCCGCTCCCCGGGCTCGATGGCCCAGGTCAGCGGGTAATGCGTGGAGTCACGGTGGTCCACGATCTCCGCGCGCAGGCCGTCGGGGTCCGGCTCCTCGTCCGCGCCGGGGTAGCTCTCGAACACCATCAGCGTGTCGAACAGCTCGCCCAGCCCGGCCTCGCGCTGGATCTCGGCGAGCCCGACGTGCTGGTGCGCCAGCAGCGTGGACTGTTCCTCCTGCACCCGATCCAAGACCGCGCCGAGCGGCTCGGCCGGGTCGAACCGCACCCGCACCGGCACGGTGTTGATGAACAGCCCGAGCATCCGCTCCACACCGGGCAGCTCCGGCGGACGTCCGGCGACAGTCGCGCCGAACACCACGTCGGTACGCCCGGTCTGCGCGGCGAGGAGCAGCCCCCACGCGGTCTGGACCAGCGTGTTCACCGTCAGCCCACGCTCGCGGCTGAACGCGGTGAGCGCGGCGGTCGCCTCGGCGGACAGCTCGGCCGTGGCCTTCGACGGCAGGGCCGGTGCCCGATCGGGATCCGCCGGGGCGAGGCGGGTCGGCTCGGCGAGACCGTCCAACGCCGCCCGCCACGCGGCCGTCGCCGCCTCACGGTCCTGGTCGCGCAGCCAGCCGAGGTAATCCCGGTACGGCCGCGCGGCGGGCAGCGCACGTCCCGCATACAGCGCCGACAGTTCCGCCAGGAGCTGCGGCACGGACCAGCCGTCGAGCAGCAGGTGCTGATGCGAGACGACCAGCCGGTGCCGGTCCTCGCCGAACCGCACCAGCAAGAAGCGCAGCAGTGGCCCGGACTCGACGTCGAACCGGCGCCGCTCGCGGGCCAGCTCGTCCTCCAGCGCCTCGCCGGTCGTCTCCCGCCATTCGGGCTCGGCCGAGCGTGAGACAAGCGCGACCGGGCGGCCGGAGCCGAGGTAGCGGTAGCTGGTGCGCAGGTTCGGGTGCCGCGCCAACAGCTTCCGCACGGCGTCGTGCAACCGCGCCTCGTTCAGCGGGCCAGTGAGATCGAATCCGAACTGGACGGTGTAGACGTCCGGTCCCTCGGTGTCCACAGTGGCCAGGAACAGCAGGCCGGACTGCAACGGGGTGAGCGGCCAGACCTCGGCCGCGACCGAACCGAGCTCGGCGCGCTCGGCCTCGTCCAGCTCCAGCAGCGGACGGCCGTCCCCGGTCGCCGGCGTGGCGAGCGGCGTGCCCGCCGCCCCGGCGAGCCCGGTGACGGTGCGGTGCCGGAACACGTCCCGCGGGCTGAGCACCAGCCCGGCCTCGCGGGCGCGCGCCACCAGCTGCATCGCGACGATGCTGTCCCCGCCGAGGCGGAAGAAGTCGTCGCGCACGCCGACCTTCGGCAGCCCGAGCACGCCGGCCATCAGCTCCGCCAGGGTGGCCTCGTCACCGGTGGCCGGGGCGTCGTCGGTGACCTCGAACTCCGGCGCGGGCAGCGCCCGGCGGTCCAGCTTGCCGCTCGGGCCGAGCGGCAAGCGCTCCAGCGGGACGACCGCCGCGGGCACCATGTGCTCGGGCAGCGTCCGGGCGAGGTGAGCGAGCAGTTCCCCGGCGTCCACGGTCTCCCTGACCGGCACCACGTACGCGACCAGCTGTCGTCCATCGTGGACAGTCACCCGAGCCTGCGCGACCGCCGGGTGCGCGGCGAGCGCGGCCTCGATCTCCCCTAGTTCGACGCGGAAGCCCCGGAGCTTGACCTGGTCGTCGGCGCGGCCGAGGAACTCCAGCACCCCGTCCGCCGTCCACCGCGCCAGATCCCCCGTGCGATACAACCGTTCACCGTCACCGAACGGACTCGCCACAAACCGCTCAGCCGTCAAACCCGGCCGCGCAAGATAACCCCGCGCCAACTGAACACCCGACAAATACAACTCCCCCACCACTCCCACCGGAACCGCCCGCAGCTGGGCATCCAGCACCTGAGCACCCGTATTCCACACCGGACGCCCGATCGGAACTCGTCCGGACGCCGCCACCCGCGCCGGTGCTGCTGTGACGTCGACGGAAGCCTCGGTGGGGCCGTAGAGGTTGTGCAGTTCCGCGGGCAGCAGCTCGTGGAACCGGGTCACCACGTCGGCGGGCAGCGCCTCACCGCTGCACAGCACTCGGCGTAGTCCGGTGCAGTTCGCCGCCTTCGGCTCGGCGAGCCAGACCTCCAGCATCGACGGGACGAAGTGGACGGTCGTCACCCCCGCCGTCCGAATCAGCTCAGCCAGATACGCCGGATCCTTGTGCCCCTCCGGCTTCGCCACCACAAGCGTGGCACCCGTGATCAACGGCCAGAAGAACTCCCACACCGACACATCAAAACTCGACGGAGTCTTCTGCAAAACCCGATCATCGCAGGCCAGCTCATACTCCCCCTGCATCCACAACAGGCGGTTCACGATGCCCGCATGAGGCACCACCACCCCCTTGGGGTGGCCCGTCGAACCCGACGTGTAAATCACATACGCCGGCGCCAGCGGGTCGACCCGAACGCCCAGGTCGGAGTCGTCATAGGCGCTCACGTCCACCGGAGCGTCCAGGACCACCGCCGGGGACGCGTCCGCGAGCATGAATTCCCGACGCGCCACCGGATAATCCGGATCCAACGGCAGATACGCGGCACCCGCCTTGTGAATCGCGTACAACGCCACAACCAGCTCAAGTGAACGCGGTAACGACACCGCGACCACCGACTCCGGACCAGCACCCCGCTCACAGAGCCACCGCGCCAGCCGATTCGCCCGCGCATTCAACTCCACATAGGACAGAGTGGTCCCCTCGAAAACCACCGCCACAGCATCCGGCGTCCGCGAAACCTGACCCTCGAACAACTCCGGCAAACTCACCCACGGCACCCCACGCGCCGTCGCATTCCACAAAACCAACCGCGCGGACTCATCCTCACCCAGCACATCCAGCGCACCGATCCGCACGGCCGGGTCGGCAGCGACCTGGGCCAGCAGCCGCACCAGCCGGCCGCCGAGCGCCTCGGCCGTGGTGTGGTCGAACCGGTCGGCGCTGTACTCGATCGCGCCGGCGATGCCGCCGTCCGACTGCTCCAGGAAGCCGAACTCGAGGTCGAACTTCGCCGCGCCGGACGTCAGTTCCTCGCGGGTCGCGGTGAGTCCCGGCAGGTCCGGTGTGCCGCCCGCCTCGGGCAGGTACACGACCATGACCTGGAACAACGGGTGCCGGGCCAGCGACCGTTCCGGGTCGGCCAGCTCGACGACCCGGTCGAACGGCAGGTCCTGGTGGTCGAACGCGGCGAGGTCGGCCGTGCGCACCCGGCGCAGCAGCTCGCCGAACGCCGGGTCGCCGGCCAGGTCGGTGCGCAGCACCAGCGAGTTCACGAAGAAGCCGACCAGGTCGTTCAGCCGCTCGTCGGACCGGCCGGACACCGGTGCGCCGAGCGGGATGTCCGTGCCCGCGCCGAGCCGGTGCAGCAGCACGGCGACCGCGGCCTGGGCGAGCATGAACATGCTGACGTCGTGCCGCCGTGCGAGCGCCCGCAGGTCGGCCGCGAGCCCGGCGGGCACCGGGAACGTCACGGTGCCGCCTCGGTGGCTCGCCTCCGCCGGCCGTGGCCGGTCCGCGGGCAGCGCCAGTTCGTCCGGCAGCCCGGCCAGGCGGTCACGCCAGAAGGCGGCCTGCCGTTCCTCCACATCGGACAGCAAGTCCCGATGCCACAAGGCATAGTCCGCGTACTGGACGGGCATCGGTGTCCACTTAGGAGCCTCACCGGCCAGCCGGGCGCGATAGGCCACGGTCAGGTCGGCCAGCAGCGGGCCTTCCGACCACTCGTCGGTGACCACGTGGTGCAGCAGCACCAGCAGGACGTGCTCCTCGGAACCCGCCTCGAACAGGCGCACGCGCACCGGCGGCTCATCGAGCCGGAACGGAATGTCCACTTCGGCCCGGATTCGCGCCGCGACGTCCGCGCGTTCCACCGCGAAATCCACCACGGCCTCGTCCAGGACCCGCTGTGCCGGGACACCGCCCTGCGCGGTGAACACCGTCCGCAGCACCTCGTGCCGCTCGACCACATCGCCGAAGGCGGCACGCAACGCTCCGGTGCCGAGCGGGCCGGTCAGCCGCCAGGCGTACGGGATCGAGTACGTCGTGGTCGGGCCTTCCAGCTGGTGCAGGAACCACAGCCGCTGTTGCGCGGCCGAGAGCGGCAGCACCTCCGGCCGATCCCGCGATTCCAGCTCCGGCCGTGAAGCAGGCGCGCCGAATCGTTCGACCAGCCGGGCGACAGTCGGCGCCTCGAAGACGTCGCGCACGCTCACCTCGGCACCCAGCACCGCCCGGATCCGCGAGACGAGCCGCATCACCAGCAGCGAGTGGCCACCGAGGGCGAAGAAGTCGTCGTCGATCGACGGGGCGGCCACGTCGAGCAGGTCCGCGAAGAGCCCGATCAGGGTCCGCTCACGGTCGTCGCGGGCCGAGCGGCCGACCCCGGCGGTGAACTCCGGGTCCGGCAGTGCCGCGCGGTCCAGCTTGCCGCTCGGCGTGAGGGGCAGTTCGCCGAGCACCACGACCGCCGCCGGCACCATGTGCTCGGGCAGCCGCCGCGCGACCTGCGCCCGCAGCTCGTCGACGACAACCTCCGCACCGGTCACGTACGCGATCAGCCGGTCCTCCCGGGCGATCACCGCAGCGGTCCCGACCGGGTCACACTCGGTCAGTGCCGCCTCGATCTCACCCAGCTCCACCCGGAACCCGCGCACCTTGACCTGGTCGTCGGCGCGGCCGAGGAACTCCAGCACCCCGCCCGCCGTCCACCGCGCCAGATCACCCGTGCGATACAACCGCCCACCATCACCAAACGGGTTCGCCACAAACCGCTCAGCAGTGAGCCCGGGCCGCGCGAGATAACCCCGCGCCAACTGAACACCCGACAAATACAACTCCCCCGCCACTCCCACCGGAACCCGACACAGCCGCCCATCCAGCACCTGAGCGCCCGTATTCCACACCGGCCGCCCGATCGGAACCCCCGCACCGGCGAACGGCCCGGTGACCCGGAACGCCGTGACGTCGACCGAAGCCTCAGTCGGCCCGTACAGGTTGTGCAGCCCAGCGGGAAGCACGTCCTGGAAGCGCGACGCCAGCTCCGACGGCAGGGCCTCACCGCTGCAGATCACCCGCCGCAGACCGGTGCACCCCACCGCGGCAGGCTCCTCCAGGAAGAGCCGCAACATCGACGGGACGAAGTGGACGGTCGTCACCCCCGCCGTCCGAATCAGCTCAGCCAGATACGCCGGATCCTTGTGCCCCTCCGGCCTCGCCACCACAAGCGTGGCACCCGTGATCAACGGCCAGAAAAACTCCCACACCGACACATCAAAACTCGACGGAGTCTTCTGCAAAACCCGATCATCACCAGCCAACCCATACTCCCCCTGCATCCACAACAAACGATTCACAATCCCCGAATGCGGCACCACCACCCCCTTCGGACGCCCCGTCGAACCCGACGTATAAATCACATACGCCGCAGCCTCCGGCGACACCCGCACACCCAAATCCGAACCGTCATACCCACTCACATCCACCGCAGCGTCCAGCACCACCACCGGAGACGCATCAGCCAGCATGAACTCCCGACGCGCCACCGGATAGTCCGGATCCAACGGCAAATACGCGGCACCCGCCTTGTGAATCGCATACAACGCCACAACCAACTCGACCGAACGCGGTAACGACACCGCGACCACCGACTCCGGACCAGCACCCCGCTCACAGAGCCACCGCGCCAGCCGATTCGCCCGCGCATTCAACTCCAC
>NZ_FOEF01000003.1:377688-688601 GCF_900110575.1 Amycolatopsis saalfeldensis | reverse complement strand
CGCGTCGACCTCCGCACCAGCCTGCTTCTTGAACGGCTCCGCCTCCGCCTCATCACCCTCACGGTAAGTCTTGGCAGCAGTACGGACATTGTCCGCCGTCGTCTTCACACCCTCACCCGCCGAACTCACCGCCTCCTTCGCCTTCTCACCCGTCGGATTCACAATCAACGGCAAAAACGCACACAACAACCCATACGCATCCGTCGACATAGCACTGTCCGCCGCCTGCACCGCCGTATGCAAACGATCCACCAAACCGTCCAAATGACTCGCGTGCGCGACCAGATCATCCGGCTCTACCTGAAAAGTGCCCGCCATCAACCGCTCACTTCCAGTCCGTGTTCTTCCAGTCACCGATCACCGGCGGCGCGACAACCTCATCCGGCGAAAAGAACGAGGGGTCGTCCGACTCGACGAAGTCGGCGATCTTGTGCTCCTTGTCCTCCGGACCCTTGCCGCCCTTGCCGCCGGCGCCCATACCGCCCATACCGGGCGAACCGGCCGCGCCCTTGGCCCCGGCACCGGCGGCCCCGCCACGGGCGGCCAGCTCCTCCGGGGTCAGGCTGCCGGCACCCGTCGCGTTGCCCGGGCCGCCGAGCGAGCCGCCCTTGGCGCCGCCGATCCCGCCGATGCCACCGGCACCGCCGCCGCCGAGGCGGCTGCTGATGCTTTCACCGTTGACACCGCCGCCCAGGCCGATCGGCGGGATCTTGCCCGTGCCGCCCGGGCCGCCGCCCGTGCCACCCGGACCGCCGAGCGAGATGCCGCCCGGGATGCTGGGCGGGGTGTAGCTGGGCCCGCCGCCGGGCGGGAGGTTGACGTCCGGGATCTTCGGCGGGGTGTAGCTGGGGCCACCGCCCGGCGGCAGGTTGACGTCCGGGATCTTGGGCGGCTCGTACCCCTGGATCTGGGTGCCCTCTTTGTTCTTGTCCTTGGGCAGGCCGAGCGGCGGGATGTTCAGCGGCGGCGGGGTGAAGGACGGCGGGTTGCCGCCGCCGGGGATGTTGCCGCCCGGCATTCCCGGCCCGGGACCACCCGGCGGGAGGTTGAGGTCGGGGATCTTCGGCGGGTTGTACCCCTGGACGTGCGTGCTGTCGCCCGGGTTGGGCAGGTTGAGCGAGGGCATGCCACCCGGTCCCAGCGGCTTGCCGTCGGGACCGACCGGCTGGCCGTTCGGGCCCAGCGGGAGCCCGTTGGGCCCGAGGGGCTGGCCGTTCGGGCCGACCGGCTGGCCGTTCGGACCCAGCGGCTGGCCGTTGGGCCCCAGTGGCAGACCGTTCGGGCCGAGCGGCTGGCCGTTCGGGCCCAGCGGCTTGCCGTCCGGGCCGAGGGGCTGGCCGTTCGGACCGAGGGGCTGGCCGTTCGGGCCCAGCAGCGGCTTGCCGTCCGGGCCCATCGGCTGGCCGTTCGGACCCACGGGAATGCCGTTGGGGCCCAGCACCGGCTTGCCGTCCGGACCGAGCGGCCCGCCGTTCGGGCCCACCGGCTTGCCGTCCGGGCCGAGGCGCGGGCTGCCCTGCAGCTTCGGCGAGAACGAGCCGGGGCTCGCGCTGCCGCCGGCACTGGCCAGCTTCGGCGGGGCCGGGAAATGCGGCGTGGCGACGGCGCCGGCGATGGTCTTGTCGTACTGCGTCATGGTCTGCGCGGCCTGCTCACGCGCGGCCTGCTGCTCACGGAACTTGTTGACGATCAGCCCGGCCGTCGCGCCGTACACCACCGGGTCCTTGACCTGCTGCAGCTGCGCCATGGACTGCGCCACGTCGAACTGGACCGGCGGGTTGGCCTTCATCGCGATCTGCGTCTCGTTGAGCGCCTGCGAGTGGATCTCCTGCTGCCGCCCGGACAGGGCCGAGCCCTGCGCCGTGGTGCCGAGCCACTGGCCGACGTTCGCGAGGTGCTCGCGCGCCGCGTCGCCGCCGCCGCCCTGCCAGTCGGAGGCACTGGCGTTGATGGCGCTGGCGAGCTCCTTCTGGTGCCCGGTCAGGGTGTTGCCGACGTTCACCCATTCTTCCGAGGACGAGGCCACGGTGGCCGGGTCGGCCTGCTCCGTGATCGCCTGCTGCATCTGCTCGTGGGTGGCGTTGCCCCAGTCGGTCACCGGCGGGGTGCCCGGGTCACGCATCGTCAGCCCGGCGCTCAAGTCCTTGCTGCTGTTCTTGAGGTTCTGCTCGTAGATCGCCTGGATCAGCTTGTTCTTCGCGTCCGGGTTCAGGGCCGGGCCGACCCAGGTGCCCATCAGGTCGGCCTCCAGGGTCGACACGTTGCGCAGGCCGTCGCCGGAGATCTCGGTGTTGGAGATCGGGCCCACGTAGTACTTCGACGACGGGTCGGCCGTCATCTCGTACAGCTTCGACGAAGAGTCCATCTTCGCGTCGTAGTCCGGCGACTTCGGGTCGTAGCCCGGCGACTTCGGGTCGGAGACCGCCGCCGCCTTGTTCGCTTTGTCAGTGGCAGAAGACACGGGAGGGTCCTTCAGCTCTCGTCGCCGGCGGGGCGAAGGTGGGTCAGCGTGGTCTTGGTGCCGGACTCGCGATCGGCGTAGTTCTTCTTGGCCAGCTTGATCGCCTCGATGTAGGTCGGGAACTCGTCCCGCGCCGCCTGCAGCTGCGTGAGCAGGCCCTGCGCGTCGTTCGCCGTGGCGCTCATGTGCTGGGCCACCCACTGGCCGGTGGCGGTGGACGACATCGCGGGCGTCTCCCCAACCTTCTGCAGCGCGCTCCAGCGCTGCTGCAGCGTGTCCACGACGGCCTCGAGCGCGGCGATCATCTTGTCACCGGTCGTGTCGTCGACCGCGAAGCTGCCGGTGCGGGCCATGTCCATCATCTTCCTGCCGGACAGCATCGGCTGCAGCGGCTGCGCCGCGTCGAGCCGTTTCGCGGTCGTCTTGAGCGCGTCGTACTCGGTCTGGTCCGCCATCGCTTTCTCTTCCTTCTCGTCACTCATGACTGCCCGGGCCCTCCCGGTGTTCCGAGGAGATCGCCCGCCCGGGCCATGACATCGATCTGGGCCGGGTTGAAAAGATCTTTGATCGCCGCGTCCATCATGTCGGCGGCGAACTGCGGGCCGCGAGGCGCGTCCGCCGTCGCGTCCTTCAGTTCCGGGCAGCCGGCGGTCAGGGCGCCGATGGCCGGCGCCAGCCGCTCGGCCAGCCGGCGCCGGGCGTCCTCGCCGGCGTCGGCGGGCAGGTGGTCGAGCTCCGCCATCGCCGGGTCGTCGTGCCACCGGCTGAGGATCTTCTCGTAGGCCCGCCGGCCCTTGGGGCCCAGCACCCGGCCGAGGACCACGAAAAAGGCGCGGCCGGCGTCGGAGAGGTCCGCCCAGGCCGCCGCCGAGGCCAGGTCACGCGCGGTGGTCAGCTCCGTCGGCGCGCCCTGGCTCAGGATCAGCTCCAGCTCGACGCGGGTGCGCCGCAACCGCTCGACGGTGGCGGCCAGCTCCTGGTCGAGTGAGCGCAGCGCCGCTACGAAGTGCTCGTCGGCCTCGCCCATGGCGGCGATCTGGGGCAGGGAGAACCCGAGCGTGGTCAGCCGCTTGATCCGCAGCACGCGGAGCAGGTGGGACGTGCCGTAGTGCTTGTAGCCGTTGGCGCCGCGCTCCGGCTCCTTGAGCAAGCCGATCTCGTGGTAATGCCGCACCGCGCGCACGCTGGCACCGGCGAGGTCGGCGACCTCGCGAGTGCTCCACGCCATGGCTCCCCTCCAGCACTTCGTACCGCGGCCCCGGCGTGCCGCCCAGGCCCATTCAAACCCATGCCGGAGCGGCACGGTCAAGCTTTGCTGCCCGTAATACCCGTGCCGCCGCCCGTCCACATTACTGCCGTTTACCGGACCTGGTCGGGTGGGCTCGGCCGCCTGTTCGCATCCGGCTTCCCCTTCCCGGCCCGGCGCCGGCGCGCCGTCTGACACCAGTGGACACGCTGCCGGCGCGGCATGGGGAAGAACCGGCCCGATCTTCACCCTTTCTGACCGCTTTACCTGCCCCCATGTCCACCGACAGTGACCAGCGGGCAACCTCCCCTCTACACCGGCAAGCCCCAAGGCTCGGCGGGACCCGCCGAGTCGACCGGGCCGAGTTCGAAGTCCGGCCGGTCCCCTTTCCAGTACACGAACGCCTCCTCGCCCCGGCCCAGCCGCACCTCGACGTCCCCGTTCGCCTGGCGGCGCCAGTCCCGTTCCCGGCCCCGCGCGTCGCGGACGGTCAGCTCGCCGTCGATGCCCGGCCGCAGCACGCACGGCGCGCCGGCCTCACTGCGCACCCGGAGCCACCGGGTGCGCCCGCCCTGGCGCGAAGCGCTGATCAGGAACGCGCCCTGGGCCCGGAAATCACGCATCGCGATGTCCGGCCACGACGAGGGCACCGCGGGAAAGAGCCGCACCACCCCGCCCCAGCTCTGGCAGAGCATGTCGTGCATCGACTGCGCCGCGGACAACGGCGTCTCGATGACCGGGCCGGACTCCTTGTACATCGTGTTCGGCCGGACGAAGCGCGCCAGCAGCTGCCCGAGGTAGTCCGCGGAGTCGTTGCCGCGAAGCATCTGCGCGGAGATCGACGCGGCGCCGGTGAAGCTGTACCCCTCCAGCGCGCCCTCGAACCCGATCCAGTGCGCCAGCGACTTCTCGATCAGCGCGCGGTGCTCCGGCTGCTCCCAGTTCACCTGGTAGAGCGGGTAGACCTGCAGCAGGTGCGAGTAGTGCCGGTGCGATTTGGCGAACGGCACGCCCGCGCCGATCATGTAGCCGTTCTCGTCCACCGGGTACGGCGCGAGCGAGGCGAGCACGGTGCGCCACTTCGGCGCGAGCGGGTCGTCGATCCGCAGCAGCCGGGCGGAGTCCAGCAGGGTCGTGCAGCCCCACCGGATCAGCGCGAGGTCGTAGTTGCAGTCGGGGGCCAGCTCGCCGTACTCGGGCGAAAACGTCTTCGGCAGGTGCAGCCGGCCGTCCGGCCCGGGGGCGAGGAACTGCAGGTAGTAGTTGATCGCGCCGCGCAGCAAGGGAAACAGCACGTCGCGCAGGATCGCCTCGTCCATCGTGTGCCGGTAGCTGAGCCACACGTTGTTCAACGCGAACGCGAGATTGCCGACCTCGGGCGTCGGCGTCTCCTGGCCCGGGATTCCCACGGCGTACCCGCTGTTGCCGTCGCTGGTGCCGTTGAGCAGGGTCATGTCCGTGGTGCGCGGGATGCCGTACGAGTCCGCCCGGTGGGCCTCGGCGAGCTGATCGCGCAGCCGCTGCCGGTACCGGCCCAGCGTGGGCGTGACCGCGTCCAGCTCGAGGTGGTTGGAGCCGTGGATGAGCCAGTATTCCAGCTGCACGTTGAGGTTCCACCAGACCGCGGGCCACGGGGTCGGCTCGAGCCACGGCCCGGTGGTCGCCATCACCGGGGCGTCCTTCCGGGTGGCGGAGGCGACCTTGTACAGCTGGATCCAGTAGAACGACTGCAGCCGGGTGTCCGGAATGGACAGGAAGCTCTGGCGGTAGTAGCGGTGCCACCAGCTCCGGTGGTCCGCGACGAGCCAGTCCAGCGGGCGGGCGGCCGCGCGGACCGTGCGCAGGGCTTCGGGCGCCGCGGTCCGGCGCGGGTGGGACCAGGCCACGGCGGTGTACAGCGTCCGCCTCGTGCCCGCGGTGACTTCGCGCCAGGCGGTGACGTGCTCGCCGCCGGCCAGCAGCGGCTGCACGGCCAGCCGGTCCGGGCCGCTGGTTTCGAGGCTCGCCGGCGGGTTCGCGGTGTACCCGGCCGGCGGCGGCTTGTGGAACTGCGGCGCGGTCCGCGGGCTGACCGCCTCGGCCGGGTGGAAGACCCAGCGGAACTTCCGCTCCCCTTCGGTCGGCCGCACCTCGACCGCGAGCACGGACCGTTCGCTGGGCACCACGGCGCGCAGGGCGAGACTGCCCGCGGTGGTGACGATCGTGCCGGTCAGCTCGGCGTTCCACAGGTCCAGCCGCCAGTCGACGCCGGTGATCGTGCCGGCCGGCTCCAGCGTGAAGTACCCGATCGGCAGCCGGGCCAGCCCGAACAGCGAGCCGAACTCCGGCCGGTGGTCCTGCACCTGCGTGTGCTGGACGGTGAAGCGGATCGCGTTGGCGCCCGGCTCGGCGTAGACCCCGGTGCCGAGGAAGCCGTTGCCGAGGAACGGCCCTTCGTCCCAGGCCTGCGGCAGCCGCCGCCAGCGCAGGTCGGCGCCGGCCAGGAAGCCGGCCCAGCCCCGGTCGCCGAGGTCGCCCGCGCTCCCCAGCCAGCCCGCTTCGCCGCCGGGCAGGGTTCCCGGTGGCCGGGTTACCGCGGACGCGGTCCCCGGGACGGCCATGGCCGCGCCGGCCCCGGCCATGATCCCCAGCACCGCACGCCGGTTGATCTCGTTCACGTCCAGCTCCGTTCCGGGCCGCCGCAGCGGGCCCAAGCCGTGATCGTGACCGGCACACCACGGTGCTGCCCGGCGTGAGGCACCAGCGCCAGTCGTGAGCGGCGCGAGCGTACTCATCGGATGTATTTCCTCACAAGGGCGGAAAGTTCTCCGGTCGTTTCGGGTTGCTTCTGAATCGGTCCCTGCTTCCGGCGTTGATACATCTGATCTATGCTGCGGCGAGTCCGGGGAATCAAACGCGCTCGCCGGACGCTGAGGTGTGCGTGAAGAAGATTGGATTCCTGTCGTTCGGCCACTGGTCGGCGAGCCCGCACTCCGAGACGCGGTCCGCCGCCGACTTCCTGCACCAGTCCATCGACCTGGCGGTGGCGGCCGAGGAGCTGGGCGCGGACGGCGCGTACTTCCGCGTGCACCACTTCGCGCGCCAGGCGGCCAGCCCGTTCCCGCTGCTGTCGGCGATCGGCGCCCGCACGTCGAGGATCGAGATCGGCACGGGCGTGATCGACATGCGTTACGAGAACCCGTTGTACATGGCCGAGGACGCGGGCGCCGCCGACCTGATCTCCGATGGGCGGCTGCAGCTCGGCGTCAGCCGCGGCTCCCCCGAGCAGGTCATCGACGGCTGGCGGTACTTCGGTTTCCTCCCCCGCGACGGCGAGACCGAGGCCGACATGGCCCGCCGGCACACCGAGGAGTTCCTCGAGGTGATCGAGGGCGAGGGCTTCGCGCAGCCGAACCCGCGGCCGATGTTCGCCAACCCGCCCGGGCTGCTGCGGGTCGAGCCGCACTCGGCGGGGCTGCGCGAGCGCATCTGGTGGGGCTCCAGCTCGAACAGCACCGGCGTCTGGGCCGCGAAGCTGGGCATGAACCTGCAAAGCTCCACGCTGAAGACCGACGAGTCCGGCGAGCCGCTGCACGTCCAGCAGCGCAAGCAGATCGAGGCCTACCGCGAGGCCTGGCGAGAGGCCGGCCACGAGCGCGAGCCGCGGGTTTCCGTCAGCCGCAGCATCTTCGCGCTGACCAACGACACCGACCGCGCGTACTTCGGCCGCGACCGCAACTCCCAAGACCAGATCGGCATGATCGACGAGACGACCCGCGCCATCTTCGGCCGCTCGTACGCCGCCGAGCCGGACGAACTGGTGCGGCAGCTCAAAGAGGACGAGGCCATCCAGGCCGCGGACACCCTGCTGCTGACCGTCCCGAACCAGCTCGGCGTGGACTACAACGCCCACGTGCTGGAGAGCATCCTCACCCACGTGGCGCCGGAGCTGGGCTGGCGCTGAGCCCGGCGGGGCCGGTCGAAGAAGCGCGGATGGTCCACTGGGCAAGGCCCGGACCGGCTCGGCGCCCCCTGGCGCCGGAGCCGAGCGGGATTTTGGACAGCGCGGCCGGCGCCGTGAAAACGCGGTGCGCGCACCGCATCGGCGCCGGTACCGTCCCGCCCATGTCCTCTTCGGAAGCGGCCTCACCGGAAGCGCTGGTCTCCGCACTGGCCGATCCCGCGCGGCTGCGGTTGTTCGGCCGCATCTGCGCGGCACCCGACGGACTTGCGGCCGCAGGCGACGCGCGCACGGCGAAACTCGCGCGTCGCCTGGTGTCGGCCGGGCTCGTTTCCCTTGCGGAGGACCGTTACCGCGCCGTCCCGGAAGCCTTCCGGGACGCGCTGGCCAAGCCGCCGGCCGATCCGGTCGAGGGCTTGTTCAGCCGCGGCCGGCTCGTCGCGATCCCGCGGCCGGGACGGCTCCGTCAGGCCGTGTTCGCGCGCCTGGCCGGCGAATTCACACCGGGGCGGCGTTACACCGAGCGAAACGTCCGGGACAAGCTCGCCCCGATCCACGACGACCATGCCGCGCTTCGCCGTCACCTCGTGGACGAAGGCCTGCTCCGGCGCAGCGACGACGGCAGCGCGTACTGGCGCGCCTAGCCCTACCAGGGCAGCTGGTCGGCCTCTTCCTCCTGGAAGGTGCCGGTCGGGCCGTCCGGGCCGACGACCTTCGCGCTCACCCCGGCCGGGCGGCCGCCGCCGTTGCCGGTGCCGATTTCGGTGTTGGTGCAGCCGGGCTCGACCGCGTTGAACTTGACCTCCGGCACCGCCTTCGCGTAGTGGACGTTGGCCACCACCGGGTTCCGCGATTTCCGCAGCACGGCAGCGCGGCCTGGGTGACGCGGATGACGCCGACGGCGTTGGTGCCGAACATCTTCAGCGCTTCGGGTCCGTTGAGGGCCATCAGCCCGATGCCGGCGTTGCTGACCAGCACGTCCAGGTGTCCTTCGGCCGCCTCGATCGCCTTCATCGCGGCCTCGACGGAGGCGTCGTGCGGCACGGACCGCACCCCCAGCTCGGAGCCGACCTTCCACCCGCGCTCGACGCTGCGCGCTCCGATGTAGACAGTGCGGCCCAGTGCGGCGAGCGCGCAGGCCGTTTCGTAGCCGATGCCCTTGTTGGCAACGGTGATCAGTGTTGTCGTCATGGCTGCCACGGTCCGCCCGGGCCCGGCGGACTACCAGTCGTCCGGTCTTCCCGGGACTGCCGGTACCAGGCAGCACCGCGGCCGGCCGGGCAGACTGGCCGCTCTGGCGACGGCGGAGTTCGGGCGGGCGGTGCGACGCTGGCGCGACCGGGTCACCCCCGAGGCGGCCGGGCACCGGCGCGCGAGCGGGCTGCGCCGGGAGGAGCTGGCCCAGCTGGGCGGGATCTCCGGCGACTACGTGACCCGGCTGGAGCAGGGCCGGGCGACCAGCCCCTCGGCACAGGTGGTCGAGGCGCCGGCCCGCGCGCTGCGGCTGTCCGCGATCGAGCGCGCCCACCTGTTCCGGCCGGCCGGGCTGAACCCGCCGGGGCCGGAGACGGTGCCGAAGTTCATCAACCCCAGCGTCCACCGGCTGCTGGACCGGCTGACCGGGACGCCGGTCGCCGTCTTCGACGCTTCCTGGACGCTGCTGCCGGCCAACCCGCCGTACGCGGCGCTGATGGGCGACCCGTCGGGGTGGCGGGGGTTCGAGCGCAACACCGTGTGGCGGCACTTCGCCGGGCCGGGCTCGCGGGCCCGGCACACCCCGGAGTCGCTGGCCCGGTTCCACGCCGGCATGGTGGCCGACCTGCGCGCGACCCGGCCGACCCACAGCTGCGGCGGATGATCGCCGAGCTGCGCGCCACCAGCGAACGGTTCGCCGAGCTGTGACAGTCCGGCGCGGCCGCCGAGCAGGAATCCGGGCTCAAGACCATCCTCCACCCCGAGGTCGGCCCGGCGAAGCTCGACTGCGACGTCTCGCCGTGGCGGCCAGCGACCTGCGGATCATGGTCTACACCGCGGAACCCGGCACCGAGGGCGCCGAGGGCACCCAGACGCTGAGCAGCTGAACGCACACCGCCCAGCCGTCGAGGCCCAACGGCAAGCCCGTGTTCGGCCGTCGGGTTGGCGGCAGCCGATCGGCTCGCCCGGTGATCGGGTCCAGCGCGGCCGCTCGCGGGATCCGCTGCCGCGACACCACACCCGGGTCACCCTCGGGCCGGGCCGTTACGCCCAACTCCGACTGACATCTAACATGTCAGTCGGCATCGCGGACGCCACATGGCCGCGATCCAGGGCGGTCCCCCACTGGCCCAGACCAGTCACAAGCCCGATCAGCCGCGCGGGCAGCGCCGGAGAACGCGCTCACTCAGACCGTCCACTCAGGACAGCAGACCGGGAACCCACGGCGCGGCGCCGAAACCGGCTGACGATCGGCTGGCCGAGTAGCAGCCCGGCCAGCACCAATGCGATGCCGCCGACCTGCTGACCGGTCAGCGTGTCACCGGCCAGCAGGGTGCCCAGCAGCACCCCGGTGACCGGATTGAGCAGCCCGATCAGGCCGACGGACGCGGCGGGCAGGTGCTTCAGCCCGCTGAACCAGGCGGCGAACGCCAGCGCGGTGGCCACCACGGTGACGTAGCCGAACCCGAGCAGCATGTCGCCGGTCAGCGCCGGCGGCGCGCCCTCCACGACCACCGCCGGCGGGATCAGCAGGAGGCTGCCCGCGATGAGCTGCCAGGAGGTCGAGGCGATCACGTCCACCTCGCCCGACCACCGTTTCGCCAGGATGTACCCGACCGAGGACAGCGTCATCGCGCCCACCGACGCGGCGACGCCGAGCGCGTCGACCCGCACCGCCGCGGTCAGCAGCATCAGGCAGGCCCCGGCGATGCCGATCACGGCCCCGGTCAGCGCCGGCACGGTCGGCCGCTCGGCGATCAGCAGCCAGGCCAGCAGCATCAGCACCACCGGCGAGGTGGCCATGATCATCGACGCCAGGCTGGTCGGGAGGGCCTGCGCCGAGACGTAGACCAGCGTGAAGAACGCGCTGGTGTTCAACGCGCCCAGCACCAGCGACTTCCACCACCACGACCCGCGCGGCCGCCGCCGGCAAACCGCGAGCAGGAGCAGGCCGGCCGGCAGCGCTCGAAGGATCGCGCCGTACAGCGGGAAGCCGGACGGCAGGAGTTCATGGGTGACGAAGTAGTTGGCGCCCCAGGCGATCGGCGCGACGGCGGTAGCCAGGCTCCACCGCAAGGTAGCTTCCATGGAAGCTACTATACCTTCCTGGGAAGCTATCATGGGACGGGTGACCGAACCGCTGCTGGACCACGTCGCCCGCATCCAGGCCGAATGGGCGCGCGAACGCCCCGACCTCGACGTCAGCCCGCAGGGGGTGATCGGCCGGCTGCACCGCGTCGCCTCACTCCTGACCGCCCAGCTCTGTGTCGTGTACAGCCGTTATGGGCTCAGCGAGGGCGAATTCGACGTGCTGGCCGCGCTCCGCCGCGCCGGGGACCCGTTCGAACGCGCGCCCGGCGAGCTGGCCGCGTTCACCATGGTCACCACGGGCGCCATGACCAAGCGGATCGACCGGCTCGAACGCGCCGGCCTGGTCACCCGCCGCCCCAGCACCGCCGACGGGCGCGGCCGGGTGGTCGCGCTGACCCCGGCCGGCCGCGAGCTGATCGACACCGCCTTCACCGCCCACATGCACAACGAGCGCCGCCTCGTCGACGACCTCGCCCCGGCCGACGCCGGGCAGCTGGAACAGGTGCTCACCACCTGGCTGGCCCAGCTCGAAGCGCCCCAGGCCCCGCCGCGGAAGCCGGGTCACCACGGCTGATCAGGCGGCCTTCGGACACAGCCGCCGCACGGGCCGGCCGGGCTGCCCGGCCGAAACGCAACCGCCGGGCAGCCCCTGAAACGCGGTGCTGCCGAAGTTCGCCGTGACGACCAGTGCGTGGTCGCCGAAGGTGGTCTGCTGGACGCGGCCGTCACCGGACAGCGTGCGGAACCCGGTCATCGCCTTCGTGCCCGCTCCCGCTTGGAGATCGGCGAAGAAACGTTGCAGTGAAGCCAGTTCCGGACCCTCCTCGGTCAGCGCCTGCCGGTCCAGCGCGAGATTGAGCGGGGTGTTGTAGAGCATCGCCAGCAGGATCCGGGTGACGCGCTGCGCGGGCAGCTTGTCCAGGGGCAGCTCCCAGCGGTCGAGGCTGATCACCGAATCGTGCAGCACGGTCTCGTACAGGGGAACGCGGTAGCGCGGGTCGAACATCGCCTTGGCGAGGTCCGCGGAGATCGTGGCCGGCTTGAAGAAGAAGCCGGGCCGCGTGGACGGCCAGTAGGTCCCCCAGGTGCCCTTGTCCCGTTCCGCGGCCCACAGCCCGTCCGCGGCCGGAGTGCTGGAGCCGTGGCTGAAGGCCAGCACCTGGTTCGCCCACGCCCCGGCGCTTTCCGAGCCCAGCACGAACCGCCCGCTCAGCTTTGCCATGCGGGACAGGCGGTTCGCCCGGTCCTGCGCCTCGGTCATCGGGTGGGCGGCGCTGTGGTCGCGGAACAGCTCGCCGGTGGCGTCGACGTCGAGGAAGTAGCTGTCCGCCCCGTTCGCGGCCGTCGCGGCGACGCGGCCGGCGAGGTAGTGGTGCGCGGGCTCGGCGTCGGCGAGGGCCTGGGAGCTGACGTAACAACCACGTCCGCCGAACCCGGTTTCCGGCTGCCCCTGGGCATTCTCGACACAGGCTTGCGGCCAGACCGGCGACGGCCAGCGCGCGGCCGGGGTGTCGGCGGTCGCCGGGTCCTGCGCGTTGTCCCAGCTGTCGTACGGGCCTACCAGGTAACCCGCGTCCTTGGCGGCGCGCACGGCGTCGGCGGGCATCGGGCTGTCGTCGGAGTCGTAGCCCAGCCACATCCGGCCGAGGCCGAGCTGCTGCATCTGCCGCACGGCGCCGGCGCTGCGGCCGTCACCCCAGAGATAGGCGTGGAACGCGCCGATCAGCTTGCCGACCGCCGGATTGGCGCGAATCTTCTGCTCCAGGCTGCCGAGCTGACCGTGGCTGGCCAGCCACCGCCGGTAGTCCAGCGCCGGCGCGACCGGGGCACCGTCCGTGATGCTGAACGCCACGGTGTAGCCGACCGCGGCGCCGGCGGCGGCGAAGTGGTGATAGGTGACCGTGTGCAGGCGGCCCGCGGTCGAGACGAAGCGCAGGCTGGTGCCGAGGTCGGTCGGCACCACGTACCCGGCGCCGACGGAGCCGAGTGTGTAACCCCAGAACGGCATGCTGAGGTCCTGCAGGCGCACCGGGTCGGTGCCGCCGAGCTGACCGTTCCACCACGGGTCGGCGAGCGGCACGGAAAGCCCTTCCCCACGGGGGAACTGCACGGCGCTCGCGGCCCGGTCCGTGCCGGTGACGGGCCAGCTCAGGTCACCGTCCGCGCTCGCGCGCAGGTCGACGACCAGGCGGCCGTCACGCGCCGAGGCCGAAGCGGTGAGCCCCCGGCCCGGGTAGGACCAGCTGTATGTTCCATTGTGGACGGACATGGAACCCGGCGCCCCCAGCGGTTCCCGGGCCCCTTCGGAGAGCACCACCGTTCCGGCGGCGGTCCGCGCGTCGACCCGCAGGGTGGCGGGGTCCAGCAGCGCGACGCCGCCCTGGACCGGGATCGCCAGCGCACCGTGGCCGAGGCGCGCCCCGGCGTCCGCCTGGGCCGCGGTCGTCAAGGTCAAGCCCGCCACCACCGCCAGCGCGACGGCCGTTTTCGTTCGTTCGCTCATGGGCGTCCACCGTGGACGGCGGAGATGAGCGGCAGATGAGATCAGCCCGGCGGCGGGAACCCCACGGTGAACTCGGCTCCCCCGCCCGGCGGCGACCCGATCTCGACGCGGCCGCCGTGCGCCCGCACGACCTGGGCGACGATCGCCAGCCCGAGCCCGGAGCCGGGCACGTCGCGAGCCGTGGCCGAACGGTAGAACCGGTCGAACACCCGTGGCCGGTCCGCCTCCGCGATCCCGGGGCCTTCGTCGCGCACGCTCAGCCGGCCGTCGGCGAGGCCGACGGTCACCGTGCTGCCCGCCGGGGCGAACTTCGCCGCGTTGTCCAGCAGGTTCGCCACCGCGCGGGCGAGGCGTTCCGCGCTGCCGGTGACGAGGACCGGCGCCAGCCGCGCGGTGAAGGTGATCCCCGGCCAGTGCCGCCGGGCCAGCTCGACCCGCTCCCCCACGACCTGCGCGAGGTCGACTTCCTCGGCCTCGGACGGCGGTTCGTCGCCGCGGGCCAGCTCGATCAGGTCGTTGACCAGCTGGGTCAGCTCCTCGAACTGGTCGCCGATCCGGCGCAGCACCACCCTTCGCCGGTCCTCGCCGAGCCGGCCGTCGAGGGCCAGCAGGTCGATGTCCGAACGCAGGGCGGTCAACGGGGTCCGCAGCTCGTGCGAAGCGTCGGCGACGAGCTGCCGCTGGGCCGCGAGGGATTCCTCCAGCGCGGCGAGCATGGTGTTGAAGTGCCGGGTCAGCTCGGCCAGCTCGTCCCGGCCGCGCACGGGGATCCGGTGGGCCGGGTCGCGCGTGCGCGCGATGTGCCGGCTGGCGGCGGTGATCCGGGCCAGCGGGCGCAACCCGGCCCGCGCCACCAGGTAGCCGAACGCGCAGGCCAGCACCACCCCGCCCGCGCCGGCCAGCAGCAGCACCCGCCGGATCCGGTCGAGGCTCTGCGTCACCTGGTCCGAGCGCACGGCCACCTGCAGGGCCTCGCCGGGGCGCACCGGCACGGTTTTCACCCGCAGGGCCAGGCCGTCGGAAAGGACGTCCCCGGTGAATTCCGCGCGGGTGCCCGCGGCGACCTGGCGGGCCTCGGGCGTGACCGGGAACAGCGTGGGCCCGGCCGGCTCGGGCGTGACGAGCTGCGCGCAGGCCGGCGCCGCCAGCCACTCGCAGCTGAGGCCGTCGGGCCGGTACCAATCCCCCTGTTTGAGCTGCAGCTGGACCCGGTTCGCCTCGCGGGTCAGGCTGACGTCGAGCTGGCGGCCGAGCTCACGGTCGAAGAAGAAGTAGGCGGCGAACGCCATCGCGGCCACCGCGACCGCGACCGACAGCGCGGCCAGCACAGCCAGCCGGGTACGCAGATTCACGGTTCCCTCAGCTGATAACCCACGCCGCGCACGGTGTGCACCAGCCGCGGCTCGCCCTCGGCCTCGAGTTTCCGCCGCAGGTAACGGATGTAGACCTCCACCGGGTTGCTGGCCGGGCCGAAGTCGTAGCCCCACACGCGTTCGGTGATCACCTCGCGGGTCAGCACCTGCCCTCGGTTGCGCAGCAGCAGCTCGAGCAACGCGAACTCGGTCTCGGTGAACTGGATGGTCCGCTCGCCGCGCTGCCCTTGCCGCGACGCCGGGTCCAGCACCAGGTCCGCGACCCGCGGCGGTGCCTCGACCGGCTCGGCCCCGGGTTCGGCACCGCTGCGCCGCAGCAGGGCGCGCACCCGGGCCAGCAGCTCCCCCAGGTGG
The DNA here is from genome assembly GCF_900110575.1 of Amycolatopsis saalfeldensis. GTDB lineage: Bacteria > Actinomycetota > Actinomycetes > Mycobacteriales > Pseudonocardiaceae > Amycolatopsis > Amycolatopsis saalfeldensis. Next base: position 673,439 of record NZ_FOEF01000003.1, on the reverse strand, counting down.
TACGGCTTCACGACGTAATCGTCGGCGCCCGCGTCCAGGCCGCTGACCCGGTCTTCGGCCTCGGCCCGCGCGGTCAGCATCAGGATCGGCACCCGGCGGCCCGCGGCCCGCAACGCCCGGCACACGCCGAGGCCGTCCAGCCCGGGCATCAGCACGTCGAGCACGACCAGGTCCGGCTCGTGCTCGGCCACCGCGCGCAGGGCCGCGGGCCCGTCCCCGGCCGTGAGCACGCGGTAGGAGTGCACTTCGAGGGCGTCGGCGACGGCTGCCCGGACCGCGGGCTCGTCGTCGGCGACGAGGACCAGCGGGGCGGCGGGGTGTTCGTCCATGACCCGGTCCAGGGTAGCCGAGGCGGTTTCAGAAACCTCTCATCAACGGAGTCCACTGTGGTCGCATGGACTTCCGGCGACGCCTGCGCACCGGGCTGCCCGCGGTCGCCCTCGCGGCGCTGCTCCTTGGCCACCGCCTGGTGCCCGACGTCGCGGGCGCGGGCACCCTCGTGGACAGTTTCCTGCCCTGGCTCGGCCTCGCGGTGCTGCCGCTCGGCGGGCTGGCCTTCGCCCGGCGTTCACGGCCCGCGCAGATCGCCTTGCTGGTGCCCGTGCTCGCTTGGGCCGCGCTGTTCGTGCCGCCGATGTTGCCCGCCTCAGCCAACGGATCGAGCGGGCTCCGGGTGGTGACGCAGAACATCGGCGCGGGCAACACCGAGGCCGGGACGGCGGCCAAGGCGCTGGCCGCCACGGACGCCGACCTCGTCGCGATCCAGGAACAGACCGGGCGTACCGGCCCCGCGATCGACGCGGCGCTCCGCCCCGGGCATCCGTACCAGGCGGTCGCCGGCACCGTCGGGCTGTGGAGCCGGTACCCCGTCACCGCCGTGGAACGGCTGGACCTGGCGCAGGGCTGGGCGCGGGCGTTGCGGGCGCAGGTCCGGCTGCCGTCCGGGCCGGTGACGGTCTACGTCGCGCACCTCGCCTCCATCCGGCTCGGCGAGACCGCGGGACGGGACCGGGCGCTGGCCGGGCTGACCGGGCTGCTGCAGGCCGACCGTTCGCCGCGGGTCCTGGTGCTCGGCGACCTCAACACCGCGTCGACCGACCGCCGGTTCGGCGCGCTGGCCGCCGCGGTCCCCGAGGTCAGGACCGGGTTCGGGTTCACGTGGCCCGCCGGCTTCCCGCTCACCCGCCCCGATCACGTGCTGGCCCGCGGGCTCGCGGCGACCGGCGACGCGGTGCTCCCGGCGAACGGCAGCGACCATCGCGCCGTACGCGCGGACTTCCGCCCGTGACCGGCCACTATGGACTGATTGATCACCTCTTCGGATGCCGGAACGGCCACCCTCACGCACGATGATCGTGGAGTGCCAGCCGAGTCGGGAGGTCCGCGGTCGATGAGTGGTGTGAGGTCCGGTGCCGGAAAGCCCCGGCGGGTCATGCTCGGGCTGCTGGCCATCGTGCTGCTCGCGCTCGGCGTGGCCGCGCCCGGCTCGGTGTCCCCCGCGGCGGCGGCCGGGACGCAGAGCTGCGGGTTCGCCGCCGCGGGCACCGGCACCTACGCGCGGACGCTCTGCTGGTTCGACATGTCCGGCTACAGCGCGTCCGAGGCCACGTCGGCGGCCGGCCAGCGGCTGACGTTCGCGCTGCCCGGCGGTTACCGCCTCGCGGTCACCCTCAAGGTGTCCGGCGGCCCGGTCGCGCCGAACTCGCTGCCCACGTATTCGGCCGCCTACCTGGGCAACTCCGGGCACTACACCGGGGTGCCGGGCAAGCCGGCGCTATACCAGACCGCCAGCAGCACGACCACCGTCGCGGCGCTCACCGACATCGTCGCCACCGACTCGACCGGCGCCGTGGTCAAGGGTTACGGCCTGGTGGGCGCGGACGCCGAATCGACCGACCCGGGCGAATCGATCGAGTGGACCTCGTCTTCCCCGATCGAGTCGCTGACCGCGGACAGCTCCGGGCCGGGCATCGGCAACGCGTGCGGCGGCGGCTACACCGGCATCGGCACCACGACGGTCCGCTGTGTCGGGCGCGCGAACGCCAACAAGACGGGCACCGCGATCCTCTCCGCGGAGGACCCGGCCTCGTTCACCCAGCGCATGGTGGGCGGCGGACGGCAGGCGGTCGGCTTCGGGGTGCTGGTCTCGAGCCTCCAGCTGTCCAAAAAGGTCGTGAACGGCTTCGCCGGCGACTCGTTCGCCGTCTCGGCCGAGTCGTCGAGCGGGACCGTGCTCGGGTCGGCGAACACCCGCGGCGGCGCGTCGGCGACCACCGGCGAGGTCACCGTGCTGGCCGGCGCCCGCGGCGGCACGTACACCATGAAAGAGGGGGCCACCTCGGGGCTGGAGTCCAATTACGACAGATCCTGGTCCTGCACCCGCAACGGCGCCGCGGACGGCAATCTGCCCACCGGCGACGCCGGCGGCTCGGCCCAGGTGCACGTCGGCATCGGCGACTTCGTCTCGTGCACGGTCACCAACACCGCCAAGGCGGCGACGCTGCGGCTGGTGAAGCACGCCGCCGCGCCGTCGGACGTGAACGGCAACGGGATCACCGACGCGGGTGACACGATCGGGTACACCTTCACCGTCACCAACACCGGCGCGCTGACGCTGACCGACATCACCGTGACCGACCCCAAGGCCGGCGCGGTCACCTGCCCCCGGCCGTCGCTCGCCCCGGGTGAATCGCAGACCTGCACCGCCCGGCGGCCCGACGTGATCACCCCGGCGGACCAGGCGAACGGCGCCGTGGTCAACACCGCCACCGCGTCGGGGCTGCCACCGGGCGTGAGCACCAGGGTGACCTCGAACCCGTCGTCCACCCGCACTCCCACCGAGACGCCGAAGCCGGCGCTGACGCTGAAGAAGTCCGCCTCCCCCGACAACCCGGACGCCTACACGGCCGGGCAGCAGATCACCTACTCGTTCCTGGTCACCAACACCGGCAACGTGCCGCTGGACGGGATCGGGGTCGACGAGACCGCGTTCTCCGGCAGCGGCGCCATGACCCCGACGGTCTGCCCGGTCACCACGCTCGCGCCCGGCGCCGCCACCACCTGCACGGCGACGTACGTGCTGACGCAGGAAGACGTGGATTCGGGCCGGCTCGACAACACCGCCACGGCGCACGGCAAGCAGCCCGGCTCGGCCGGCCCGACCACCTCGAATCCGTCCAGTGTGTCGATCCCGACGCCCGCGCACCCGGCGATCACGCTGGCGAAGACGGCGGATCCGACCACCGTCGAGCGCGCCGGCCAGTCCGTGACCTACCGGTTCGCCGTGACCAACACCGGTGACGTGACGCTGAAGGGGGTCGGGGTGAACGAGACCCGGTTCACCGGCTCCGGCCCCGCCCCCGGGGTCAACTGCCCGAACGCGGTGCTCGCGCCGGGCGCGTCCCAGACCTGCCTGGCGATCTACCCGGTCACGCAGGCGGACATCGACGCGGGTTCGATCGAGAACACCGCCGTCGCGCACGGCACGGCGCCGCGCGCGACCGAGCCGACCACTTCGGCGCCTTCCTCGGCGAAGGTGACCGCCACCCGTTCCGCCGCGCTCACGCTGGCCAAATCGGCCGATCCGACCACAGTGGACGGCGCGGGTCAGCCGGTCCGCTACTCGTTCACAGTGACGAACGCCGGCAACGTGACGCTGACCGACGTGACCGTCACCGAAGGGGACTTCAGCGGCAGCGGGACGCTTTCCGCGATCTCCTGCCCGGCGGGCGGCGCAGTGGTGCCGACGCTGGAGCCCGGCCAGACCGTCACCTGCACCGCGGACTACACCGTGACCCAGGCCGATGTCGACGCCGGCCGGATCACCAACAGCGCGACCGCGGCCGGCACCCCGCCCGGGGACCTGCCGCCGGCGACGACCCCGCCCGCGACCGCGGTGGTCACGGCGGGCGGCGGGGCCGCGCTGACGCTGGCCAAGTCGGTCGAACCGGCCACAGTGGACGGTGCCGGGCACGCCGTCGCCTACCGGTTCGTCGTGACCAACACCGGCAACCGCACGCTGACTTCGGTGGCCGTGCGGGAAACCGCGTTCACCGGCACCGGGACGATGTCGGCCATCGGGTGCCCTTCGCGCACGCTGGCGCCCGGCCAGTCCGTCACCTGCACCGCCACGTACACCCTGACCCAGGCCGACGCGGACGCCGGCTCGGTGACCAACACGGCTGAGGCGACCGGCACCCCGCCGCAGGGCGACCCGGTCACCTCCGGCCCGTCGCAGGCGAAGGTGACCGTGCCGGCCAAGCCGGGGCTGTCGCTGGTGAAGTCGGCGGATCCGGCCGACGAGGGGCACTTCCACGCGGGACAGACCGTCACCTATTCGTTCGTGGTGACCAACACGGGCAACCAGACGCTCACCGGCGTGACCGTGCGGGAGACGGCGTTCTCCGGCACCGGGCAGCTCTCGCCGCTGTCCTGCCCGGGCGGCGGCGCCACGGTGGCCGGCCTGGCGCCCGGCGAGCAGGCGGTCTGCACGGCCACCTACGTGCTCAGCCAGTCCGATGTGGACTCAGGACGCGTGACGAACACGGCCGTCGCCACCGGAACCCCGCCCGACGGGGAGCCGCCGACCTCGGATCCGTCCACAGTGGTCGTGCCGACCCCGCCGGACGCCGCGCTGGCGCTGACCAAGAAGGCCGCGCCGGAGACCGTCTCCGCCGCCGGCCAGGACGTCGCGTATTCCTTTGTGGTCACCAACACCGGCAACGTCACGCTCACTTCGGTGACAGTCCGCGAGACCCACTTCACCGGCAGCGGCCCAGCCCCGGCGCCGGTCTGCCCGTCGGCCTCGCTGGCGCCCGGGCAGCGCGTCACCTGCACCGCGACGTACCGCGTCACACAGTCCGATGTGGACGCCGGGTCGATCGACAACACCGCGGTGGCGTCCGGCACCCCGCCGGAAGGCGCCCCGGTCGACTCGAAGCCCGCGAGCGCGACGGTGCGCGCCACCGCGACGGGCGCGCTCGCGATCATGAAGTCGGCCCACCCGCTCGACCTGAACGGCGACGGGCGCATCGGCGCCGGGGACCGGATCACCTGGACGATCACCGTCACGAACACCGGTGAGGCCACCGTCCGCGAGATCAAGGTCGACGACCCGTCCGCGGGCCCGGTGACCTGCCCGGGCACCTCGCTCGCGCCGGGCCAGGCGATGGTCTGCACGGTGGCGCCGCACACCATCACCGCGGCGGACGTGACGGCGGGCCGGGTCCGCAACGTCGCCACCACCACCGGCACCGCCCCCGACGGCAACCCGGTCCCAGGCGGCGAAGCGAGCGTCAGTGTCCCCGTCGTGCCGGCCGCCCCGGTCCCGCCTGGCCCCGGCCCGGCGCCGGCCCCAGGCGAGCCACCGCACCGGCTCCCGAACACCGGCGTGGACGTGGCCTGGCCCCTCTCCCTGGCAGGCCTCCTGCTGCTAGCGGGCCTCGCGCTCTACCTCACCGGCCGACGGCGCCTGAGGTGACGGCTCCGCTGTGGTGCGGCCGCGGTGACGGCTCAGCCACAGCGACCGCGGGGTAGCGCCTCAGCCGCAACGACGCTCGAGGCGACGACTTCGCCGTGGTGCCCCGCGGTGGCAGCTCAGCCGCAACGGCAGCGCCGCAGCGACCCAGCCACAGCGGCCCCCAGCGGCAACGACGCCTAAGGCGACGGCTCCGCGGCGGTACGCTCCGGTGGCAGCTCAGCACAGCGGCGGCGTGGTACCGGCGCGGCGGCAGCGGCGCCTGAGACGACGCTCCGCAGTGGTGCGCCCGCGGTGGCAGCTCAGTCACCGCGGCCGCACCGCAGCGACCCCGCCGCAACCGCGCCTGAGGCAACGGCTCCACCGTGGTACGCCTCCGGTGGCAGCTCAACCACAGCGGCACAGCCACAGCGCGGCACGGCACGGCTCAGCTGCAACGGCGACTGAAGCGACGACTCCGCCGTGGTACGCCTCCGGTGGCAGCTCAACCACAGCGGCACAGCCACAGCGCGGCACGGCAGCGGCTCAGCTGCAACGGCGACTAAGGCGATGACTCCGCCGTGGTGCACCTGCGGTGGCAGCCAAACCACAACGACCGCGGGGTAACGGCTCAGCGGCGGCGGCGCCTGAAGCAACGGCTCTGCAGCAGCGCGCGCGGTAGCGGCCCAGCCGCAGGGACCAGCCGCAGTGGGCGGACCCGGGGCCCGGCTGGAAGCGACCCAGTTCGCGCCAGGGCCAGCGTTCCGGCCGGGCCTCCGCGGTTGCAGGCCCTCGCGAAACAGGGTCGGCTTTCCGGCCGGGCCTCCGCGGTTGCAGGCCCGCGCGAAAACCGACCCGGCGATACCCGGAAGCCCAGCCATTACCGCCGGGGCGCGCGGGTGCGGCGGGGCCAGGCCGCGCACACGCCGACCACGCTCGCGAAGGCGACGAACGTGCCGAGGGAGGCGGCGATCCGCGGGGCGGTCGTCGTCACCACCGTGGCCATCGCGCAGGCGCCGGCGGCGAGCAGGAGGGCCACGCGGAGCGCGGCGGCCCAACGTGACAGGCGGCCGGCCGCCCGGTACAGGAGGCCGTCACGGGTGTCGGGCTTGCGGTGGCGGCCGTGGCCGCGGCCGGCCAGTACCTTCGCCGCCGCGGCGATCATCTCTTCCGGGGTCGCGACGCGGGGGCGCGGGTCCTCGGCGTCGAAGCATTCCGCGACATCGACCCGTTGGGGCGCGCGGATCCCTGGTTCGCGGGGTCTCTCCAGCTGTACAGTCACCAGGTCCTGTTCCTTGTCTTCACGGGCTGGTTATCGGACACCGCGGGGCCCCCTGTTCGCGCAAGGGGCCCCGCCCCATTTCCCGGGCGTTCTCCCTCCCCCGCCTCCGGTGATCTCATCCTGGCGAAGACTCACGGTCACCTCACGTCCTACTGGGAGTGTCGCGCCGAGCGGTGTTCCGGAGTCGCCCAGCGGTTCGAGTGACCTCGTCGACTACTCTTCGCTACCCCGCGGAGCCACCGCGCGACACCGCCGCAATCCTGACTGCCGACGGTCTATCACGATGCCGCGGCACACCCCCAGACCAGTGCAGCCATTGGAATATGCACGTCCATCTGCGCGGTCCGCCGCATCGGCGATCGCGCAGCCCAGCCCTGCCGTGGCTGTCGCGAAGGCCGGAAACGCGCCGTGAGTGCACGGGGCGTAGCCGAAAAGCGAAGTCACCACGGAACTCGCGTCAACCATTCGAGTGACACAGACGGTGACCGCCACGGACGGCACATCGGAGACGTTCACCGCGTCAAGACGGGCGCCGGCGGACTGGAATATTCGACACCGGCTTCAGCTCCCGCGGAATATTCGAAAACACTCGAATGCCGCACGTGTCGGCAGCTGGAAACAATGTGCGACAACGGTGCTCACCGTCCGCGATCATCTGCTGGTAAGAGGCAATTTTACCGATGGTCAACAAGTGCGCCGACCTCCGCCGGCCAGGTCGATTTCCGGTGCCACAGCGGCCTTTCGGGCAGTACCGAAGCCCCCACTCTCTGTTTCACCGGGCTGATCACAGGGATACACTGCACGGACAGATGCACATGCATCGGCATGGGCGAAGCGGGGGCTGGGGTTCGACGCCAACGCTCGTGAGCAGCGCATACCCACCTGAAGGCCGGTCACCGGCAGCCACTCCTTGGAGGCACTGAACGGGTTCACACCAGCAACGGCGGGCGGTCCACCACCCGCCGACCTACCTTTCTTCGCTCGGCTGATCCGAGCGAAAATCGGGATTTCCGACGCACCGGAAGCCCCTTTCACGAAAAAGGCGCGACTCCCTGGCCAGAGAGAGCCGCGCCGACGCTGCACACACTTTCCGACGCTCACACATCGATAGGAGCACAACGAGGCCATGATATACGTCGCCAACTGCAACCAGCCAGGGGAAAACGGGCGACGCACGTCTCCCCGCTCGGCCCGGCCGACCAGCGCGGGCGCGCCACCGGCCGACTCCGGCGAAGATCCACTCGTGCCCAGCCGGGCTCCGGCCACGGGCGGCCGGGCCCGCCACCGCAAGGCGACGGCCCCGTCCTGGCCGGAGCTGCTCGGGGCGATCTTCAGCGATTGGGGCTGGACGCTGCGGGCGGCCTTCATCGCGGGCGAGATCCTCTGCGCCGCACTCGGTGCGCTGGCGCTGGCCACCCGTTGGGTCGCCGCGGGCACCGGCGTCTTCGGCACCGGGGCGGCCGCGCTCGTCGTGACCGCCGTCGTCCGGCGGCGGACCTCGAAATCCTCAGCCGGGAAGGAGTAACCGAACGCCCCGCCCAGACGAGTACGGCAGGCGACCGGCGCGGGTTCAGCCCGCCTCGGTGGCGGCCACGGGCAGGGTGACGCGGACGCACAGGCCGCGTCGGGGCGGGCGGCCACGTTCCTGATCCGGCCGGAAGCAGGCGGACACGGGCCTCAGCCGAACCGCTTGCAGGAACCGTTTCCGCCGTAGCTGTAGTCGGATTGGCAACGAACCGCACAGTAGGGTGGCGTGGTGCCGGAGTCCACGATGGACAGTCCGAGGCCGCAGCCGTCGGCGGCGGAGTGGGTCCGGCCGGCGGCGGAGTGGGTCCGGCCGGCGCCGCGGCTCGGTCAGCTGCGCCACCGTTTCCGGGGCCACCAGCGGGCCGGTGTTGCGCACTTCCAGCACCCCGCCGGGGGTGTGGTGCGGACCCAGACCGTGCCGCCCGCGGTGCTGTACCGCACCGCGTCGGCGAGCAGGCGGGTCAGCAGCAGGACCTCGCCGCGGACCAGGGCGGCCGCAGCTCGGCCTCGAAGGTCAGTTCCGTGCCGGGCCAGCACCTCGTCGACCACTTCGTCGAGGCGGACCGGCGCCGGGCCCGGCACGCCCTGATCACTGCGGGCCAGGAGCAGCAGTCCCTCGATCGGCCGTTCGCTGCGGCGGTTGTCGGCCAGCAGCCGGTCCCGGATCAGCGCCGGCTCCTTCGGGGTGGGGTCGGCCAGGCCGACCTGCAGTGCGGTCCGCTGCACCGCGAGCGGGGTGCGGATCTCGTGGGAGGCGTCGGCGATGAACCGCCGCTGGCTGGTGAAGCCGCCTCGCTCCGGTCGAGCATTTCGTCGATGGTGGCCCCCAGATCGGTGCAGGTTCTGCGAGGACAGCCGCCGCGCGGTGGCGGTGATGCGGCGCAACGACCGCCGACCACCGGTGATTACCGAAATGCCCCCATATCGGGCCGAATGGGTGAACATCTCACCCACCAGTCCAAGATCACCGCTCGCCCCTTGCGCGTGGAATATTCCAGCCCGACTCTGGATGGACGGAATAATCCAATTACCCGCGAGCATCTTGACGAGGGGCGATCATGGAAAGCTACGACCCGAAGACCGCTGCGATCTCGCTCGACGACGCCGCGTGGCAGCGGCCGATTCCCTGCGGGGACAACTCCGGCAACTGCGTCGAGGTCAATCTGGGCCGGCCGGGCCTGGTCGCGGTCCGGGACTCCAAGCTCGGCGAATCACCGGTGCTGCTCTTCACGCCCGAAGAATGGACATCCTTCGTCACGTCCGTTCGCGCCGGCCAGTTCGACTGCTGACCCCGCGACCCGCGACCGGATAATGCTGCAGCCGCGTGCCTCTGTGTCTTACGATGGGGAGTCCTCGATCCCCTGATTGGACGGCGCAATCCGGTGACCTTGCCCTCCGTCGCGACCCAGCAGCGAGAGCTGGGCACGATGATCTCCGCGGCACGGAAGAAGCTGGGCCTGACCCAAGCCGAGTTCGGCAAGCTGGTGGGCTACACCCAGGCCAACATCAGCAAGCTCGAGCACGCCCACCTCGGCATGCAGCCGGACCAGCTGGAGAAGTTCATCCGGACGCTGAAGATCACCGAGGCCGACGCGGCGATCATGCGGGGGCTCAACACGACGGCGAGCATGGCCGGCGTCTGGTCGGGGCGCCGGCTCGTCGCCACTCCCCCGTGGTTCCGGGACATCCTCGGCGCCGAGCAGGAGGCGGCCACCGTGCGGAGCTGGACCGGCGAGCGGATCAGCGGCCAGCTGCAATGCGAGAGCTACATGCTCACCTTGTTCAGCACGGCCGGCCGCAGCAACATCGACGACGCGGTTTACGAGCGCGCGCAACGCGCCCGGGTCTTCGCGCTCCACCCGGACCGGGAGTACGAATTCCTGCTCAGCGAAAGCGCGCTGATGCAACTCACCCGCACCCGCAAACTCGGCCCGTACGTCGTGCTCGACCAGGTCAAGCACATGCTGAACCTGACCGCGAAGCACGCCGGGGTGTCGATCCGGTTCGTGCCGTTCGGCGAATTGCCTTACCTGCCACTGGACCTGACCGTTTTCCGGTTCACCAACGGCGCGAAGGACTTCGCCTACGGTGAAACGCCCCAGGGCATCCAGCAGTCGGAGGACGATAATTTCCAGGCCTCCTACCTCGACCGCTGGGCTTCGCTGAGCAACGCGGCGCTGAGCCGGGAAGAATCCCGGGAACTGCTCGAACACGCCGAACGGGAAATCAACGCCACCCGAATGGCGACCGCCGTCCCCTGATGCAAACCACTACCGTGGAAACCGCCGAACCGAAAAGGAGTCGCACGTGACCGGGATCGACGAGAACCGCTTTCCGCCGCCGGGCATCGATCTCAGCCATCCCAGCGCCGCCCGCATGTACGACTACTACCTCGGCGGCACGACGAATTGGGAGATCGACCGCCAGTTCGCCGACCGGCTCCTCGGCCAGTACCCCATTATCCGGCCCATCTGCCAGGCGAACCGGATGTTCCTGCACCGCGTCGTGCGGTACCTGGTCGGCCAGGGCGTCCGGCAGTTCGTCGACATCGGTTCCGGCGTGCCCACCATGGGCCACGCGCACGAGGTGGCCGAGGACCTCGCGCCGGGCGAAGTCAAGGTCGTCTACGTCGACCACGAACCGGTGGCCGTGGCCCATTCGCGCAGTCTCCTCCGGGAGCACGGCGATCCCGAGCGGCACACCGTGATCCAGGGCGACATGCGCGATCCCGACGGGCTGTGGGCGCAGATCCGGGACACCGGGATCATCGACCTCGACCAGCCGGTCGCCTTGCTGCTGATCGCGGTCCTGCACTTCCAGCAACCGCCCGCCCCTGATTCGGGAAGCACCGAAGACCTCGGGCCGAGTCTCGTCGCGCGCTACCGCGATCTGGTTGTGCCCGGCTCGTATCTGGCCCTGTCGCACGGCACTGAGGATGGCGTACCCCCGGAGATCAAGAAGCTGCTCACCGAGCTGAAGGCGGCCTACGACGCCTCGTCCAGCCCCGTCGTCTACCGCGACCGGGAGGAGGTCGCCCGGCTCTTCGGTGACTTCACCCTCGTTGATCCCGGAGTGGCCTGGACTGTGGACTGGCACCCTGAGCAGGCCGGTGACAACGAGGTGAAGGTGAACTTCGAGTCCGCCAGCGAATCCACGGTCCTGGCCGGCGCCGCCCGGAAATGAGCCCGTTGGTCCTGCCGTCGCCCGCACCGTCGTTCGGGAACGTGCGGCTCCGGGCTTTCACGGAACGCGACGTCGACATGCTCCGGGATCTCGCGACCGATCCGTACGTGCCGACGATCGGCTCGCTGCCGGGCCGCGCCGGCCGTGCGGACGCTCTGTCCTATATGGAGCGACAGGCCACCCGGCTCGTTACCGGCGCCGGGTATTCCTGGTGTGTGGCGCACCGGGACACCGACGAGGCGCTCGGGACGGCGGGCCTGCACCTCGCGCCGATCGCCGCGGGGCGCGCGACCGCGGGGTACGCCGTCGCGCCCCGCAGTCGCGCGCGAGGGGTGGCGGGGCAGGCGCTCACGGCGTTGACCGGTTTCGCCTGGTCGCTCCCGGAGCTGCACCGGATCGAGCTGTACATCGAGCCCTGGAACGTCGCGTCCCAGCGCGCCGCGGGGCGCGCGGGGTACGAGCGCGAAGGCTTGCTGCGCAGCCATCAGGAGATCAACGGCCGGCGGGTCGACATGATCCTGTACGCCGCGATCAGGCCCGCGCCGGGCTGAACCAGGTCAGAAGATCGCGATCGGGTTGACCGGGACGCCGGTCAGGCCGTGGATGCGCGGCGGGGCGGCGCTGAGCAGGAAGCTGTAGCGGCCGAGTTCGGCGCAGACCGCGGCGAGTTCCTCCACCTGCGCCGCGTCCAGCAGCGGCATGCCCATGCGCGCCAAGGCAACCGTGTGCAGGGGCGACGGCGCGCCCGGCACCTGCGGCGGGTGGGCGTCGCCGATATCGCCGACGTACAGCGAAACCCCGCGGCGGTGCATCCACCGGACGCTGTCCACCGACAAGCCCGGGATGGGCTGGTTGAGCCGCAGCAGCTGACCGCCGCGGATGACCATGGCGTCGCCGGACTCCAGGCGGACGCCCTCGCGCTCCTCCGCCGCTTCGAGGTCTTCCGGTGACACCACGTGGTCGGTGGGCAGCGGGCCGTCGGCGGCGAGGTCCAGCAGCACGCCCCGTGTGACGATGCCGGACGCGAAGCCGGCCGTGGACCCGAACCGGACGCCGATCGGCGTCACGCACTCCGCCAGCGGGCGGCCCGGGTAGGCCTTGCCCTCGAAAGTCTGGTGCGCCAACGCGTCCAGGTGCGTGGAGCGCGGGTGGTGGTTGGTCACCAGCATCAAGTCAGCGCTCGCCTGCACGGTGCCGGTGTGGGAGATCATCTGGAAGACCGGCGACCCCTCGGTCGTCTCCGGCGCGAACGGGCCGCCGAGCAGCGTCACCGGTTCGATCGGCTGCGCCAGTGACACGGACTGTCCGGTTCGGACCTCCGCGGCGGCCCGCGCGCGGACTTCGCCGGTGATCAGGTTGAGTGTGCCGCGTTCGTCATCGTCGCCCCAGCGGCCCCAGTTGCTGGGCAGATCGGTGGGCATGGAGGCATCTTCTTGTCCCATGATCCCAACCTACTCCCGGCGTCAGAACTCGTAGTCCCAGTCGACTTCCCAGAGCAGCACGGAACCGTCCGACATGCCGGAGACCACGTGGTGCCCGCTCGGGGTCATCGCCGCCGAAGCGACGTACGTGGTCTTCACCTGGTGCAGGCAGCGGCCCTCGGCCAGGTCCCACCAGCGCAACGTCGTGTCCTCGCCGCCGGACAGCGCGTGGCGGCCGTCCGCGGTGATCGCGACCGAGTTGAGCTGAGCCGTGTGCCGCCCCGGCAGCTCCCGGCCCTCGCCGGTGGCCAGGTCCCAGGCGAAGACCGCGCCGGTGGTGCTGCCGGACACGGCGTGCCGGCCGTCCGGGGTCACCGCGACCGCGTTCACCCCGCCACTGTCCGGAGTGGACGTACGCAGGCACTGCCCGGTGGTCAGGTCCCAGTACCGCAGGGTGTGGTCCGCGCCGCCGGACAACGCGTGCCGGCCGTCGGCGGTGACGGCCACGGCGTTGAGGTGGGCTTCGTGGCCGGCCAGAGTGCGCACGCAGCGGCCGCCGGCCAGGTCCCACCAGCGCAGGAGACGGTCCGTGCCCGCGGACACGGCCCGGCGGCCGTCGGGGGTGATGGCCACCGCGAAGGTCATCCCCTCCTCGGTGCCGAGCGGCAGCGCGGCCCGGCGTTTCCCGCTGTTCAGGTCCCACCAGTGCACCTTCCGGTCGCTGACGGAGACCGCGTGCCTGCCGTCGGGGGTCACCGCGGCGGTGAACGCGAAGCCGTCGCCGGCGTCGAGGGTGTGCAGGCAGTCGCCGGTGGTCAGGTCCCACCAGCGCAGGCGGGTGTCCGCGGTCGAGCTCAAGGCGCGCCGTCCGTTGGCGGTGATGCCCACCGCCTTCGCGAGGTGGGCGGGCGTTTCGAGCCGGCGGGTCTGGCGGCTGCCGATGACGGCCGTGCGCCGTCCACTGTGGCCGGCCCGGCGCCACAGCTCGCCCAGCTCCGCGTCGTTCTCGAACCCGGCGACCGCCCGCGCCTCACGAAGTTCCCGCGCCGCGGCCCGCGCGTCACCCCGGTCGAGCAACGTCCGCGCGGCGTCGATCCGGCCGTGGAAGCGCCCGGCCAGCGCGCCGAGGTCCACTGTGGACCGTGGACGGCTGTAGCTCCACGGTGCCGCGGGGCCGGGCGCCAGGTCCCACCACCGCACGGTCTGGTCGAAACCGCCCGACAGCGCGGTCTTGCCGTCGGCGGCGACCATCAGCGAGTTGAGCGTGCCGCCGACGTCGACGGTCCACACGCAACGGCCGGTGCTCAGCTCCCACCAGGTCAGCTCGCCGTACTTGTTGCCGACGATCGCGGTGCGCCCGTCCGGGCCGGCGGCGACCGCGAAGACCGTCGTGGCGAGCACATCGAGCACCCGGTGGGGGTAGCTGAGCACCCGCAGGCAACGGCCGGTGGCCAGCTCCCAGTACCGCACCGCGCCGTCGCGCCCGGCCGAGAGGAACCGCGTGCCGCCGGGCAGCGGGGTGAGCACGTAGACCGCGTCGCGATGCCCGGTGAACGTGCGCACCTGCTCGCCGGTGGTGAGGTCCCAGTACCGCACGGTGCCGTCTTCGCCCGCCGAAAGGGCACGGCCGTCGGGCAGCACGACAACGCTGTCGACCCCGCCCTCGTGCCCGCTCAGCTTCCGCAGGCACTGCCCGGTGGTGAGGTCCCACCACCACACGCTGCCCTCCGCGTCACCGGCGAGGGCATTCCGGCCGTCGCCGGAGAGAGCGACGCAGAAGAACGGCACGTCACCGCTGAGCGCGTGCAGGCCGGTCCCCTCGACCAGGTCCCACCAGCGCACCGTGCCGTCCATGGCGCCGGAAAGGGCGAACCGGCCGTCTTCGGACAACGCCACTCCGCAGACCAGGTCGGTGTGGCCGGGCAGGATCCGCAGGCACCGGCCGGTCACCAGGTCCCACCAGCGGACGGTCCGGTCCTCGCCGCCGGAGACGGCGTACCGGCCGTTGGGCCCGATCGCCAGCGGGCAGGTCTTGCCCTCCTGCGCGGGCAGCTCCAGTGTCCGCAGCTTGACGGGCTCGGCGCGGTCGACTGCCTCGAGGGCAGCGGCGACATCGGGGTCGCCGGGCGCGGCTTCGCCGAGTTGCGCCTTGGCCGCCGCGAGGTCACGGCGCTCCAGGTGCACCACGCCGAGCGCGTACGCCAGGCGGTCGCGGGCGGGGTCGGATTCGGGCAGGGAGAAGCGAAACCGCTCCAGCTGCTCGACCAGCTGGAGGTCGGTCAGCTCGCCTTCGCGCCATTGGCCGAGCTTGCTGTTGACCGTGGCGTCCAGGTGCCGCGGGTCGGCTTCCAGCGCTTGGCCCCAGAACCGCCTCGCCTGATCGGTCCGGCCGAGGTCCAGCATGGACAGTGCCTTGTTGTTGAACCCGTCGGCGCGCACGGCCATCGGGCTGGTGGCCGCCCGCGGGTACGGGCGTCCGACGTGCGTGGCGTACGCGGCGGCCAGGCGATTCGCCAGCGCGCCGAGGTCGGCCGGGCGCGCGGCCGGGTCGGGGGTGAAGCACTCCCGGAGCAGGACCGCGACCTCCGCCGGCATCACCGCGGCCCCGCGGGCGAGGTAGTCCTCCAGCGCGGCGCCGGCGAACGCGCCGAGCGTCCAGGTCACCTCGCCGGTGAACAGCTCCAGCACGGTGACCGCCCACGACCAGACATCACCAGGCCGTCCGGCCCGTTGCCCGCGGTACTGCTCAGGCGACGCGTACGCGGGGGTGAGGCCGCGGTGCGTCACCAGGATCGACTCCGGCTCCGCCGCGGCTTCGGCGCCCTCGGACCGCTGCTGGGCCCGGGCCAGCCCGAAGTCGGTGATCTTCACCAGCCCGTCGGCCGTCAGCAAAGCGTTGCCGGGCTTGACATCCTGGTGCACGACTCCGGCCTCGTGCGCGGCCCGCAGTCCCCACGCCAGCTGGATCGCGACGTCGAGGATGCCATCGAGGTCCCGCAGCCGTCCGGCCTCCAGCGCCTCCGCGACCGTGCCGCCGTCGACGAACTCGGCGAAGATCCTCGGCACCCCGCCGAGCACCCGCACGTAGTGGCAGGTGCACACGTGCGGGTGCGGCGGCAGGCCGACCCACACCTCGGCCTCGTCGACGAACGCCTGCACACCGGACAGCCACATCCGCGGCAGCGGGCTCTTCACCGCCAGGTCCAGCCCCCAGTCCAGGTGCCGGACCCGGTGCACCACGCCCATGCCGCCCGCGCCGAGCTTCTCCTCGATCCGGTACGTGCCGAGCACGGTTTCGCCGACGCCCCAGCGGACCCGGCCGGATTCGCCGGAGGGCCGCTCGTCGGGTCCGGTCAGGGTCGGTTCGGCCCGCACGCCGGGACGCGGCGATACCGGGTTGTTCTTTCGCTGCCAGGGCAGGCGCATCCTCGGGTCACCTCACTCGCGGGGTTCGTGGTTCCAGTCGAGCGCCCAGCCGAGCACCGTGCCGTCCCGGCTGCCGGTGACCGCGGACCAGCCGTCCGCGGCGAGGGCGACCACGCAGACCTCGTCTTCGTGCCCGGTCACCACGCGCAGGTTCCGGCCGGACCACAGCTCCCGCACGCGCAGTTCGCGGTCCGCGCCCACGGTGAGGACGTGCTCGCCGTCGGTGGTGACGGCGAGGCCGAGCATCGGTCCCTGGTGGCCCGTCAGTGATTCGATCCCACGGCCCTTCGGCAGCTCCCACCGGGAAAGGTTTCCGCAGTCCTCACCGGACACCACGAGGCCGCCGTCCGGCGTCACGCCGACCGCCCGTGAGCCGCATTTGTGGCTGTGCAAGGATTTGAGGCACTTGCCCGTGCCGAGGTCCCACCACCGCACGGTGGCGTCGGCGCCGCCCGAAACCGCGTGGCGGCCGTCCGGGGCGAGCGCGATCGAGCTGACCGCGCCGGTGTGTCCGGAAAGGACTCGCCGGCACTCCCCCGTGCGCGGGTCCCACCAGCGCAGCGTCTGGTCGGCGCCCGCCGACAGCACCTGGCCCGACGCGGCCACCGCGACCGCGGTCACCTCGTCGGCGTGCCCGGACAGCACCCGTACGCAGGCACCCGTGTTCAGGTCCCAGACGCGCAGGGTGTGCTCGGCACTCGCCGACACCGCCGTGCTCCCGTCCGGCGCGAAGGCGATCGAAGTGACCGTGTCCTGGTGACCGATCAGTTCCTGAAGGCACTCCCCCGTTTCGAAGTCCCACAGGCGAAGCGTGTAGTCCCAGCCCGCGGCCAGCGCCCGCCGGCCGTCCGGGGCGAGCGCGAGCGCGGTGAGCCCCGCCGGGTTCTCGATCGTGCGGACGCGGCGGATGTCCATGAACGCGGTGCGCCGCCGGGCCCGGCCCGTTTCGCGCCACAGCTCCAGCGCCTCGGGGTGCCGCGCGTACCCGGGGATGTCCCGGGCCCGCAGCAGCCGCTCGGTCGCGGCCGGGACCGCCGCGTTCGCCAGCAGGTAACGGATCTGGCTCACCTCGGACCGGAACTCCCGGGCCCGCGATTCGAGTTCGCGCGCGCTGCCGGTGGGGCTGTGGCTCCACGGCGCGGCCACGGCGGCGGCTTGGTCCCAGACCCGGAGCTTGCGGTCGGTGGCGGTGGAGACCACGCGCCGGCCGTCGGCGGACATGGCCGCGCCGAGGACGAGGTACCCGTGCTCGATCGTGCGCAAGCAACGGCCGGTGGCGAGATCCCAGCGACGCACCGTGCGGTCCATGCTCCCGCTGACGCCGAGGCGCCCGTCGGCCGAGATGGCCACCGAGGTGATCGTCGCGACGTGGCCGGTGATCGTGCGCAGGCACTCGCCGGTGCGCAGGTCCCACCAGCGCACCTCACGCCCGCCGTCCGACGAGAGGGCGTACCGGCCGTCGGGGGTGACGGCGACCGAGTAGACGTCGTCGGAGTGGCCGGCGAGCGTGTGCAGCAGACGGCCGGACCGGACCTCACGCCACTGCAGCGAGCCGTGGTTGCCGGCCACCGCGACGTACCGGCTGTCCGAGGTCATCGCGACCGAGATGAGGCCGGTCTTCCCCTCGGTGATCGTGCCCGTCTGCTTACCGCCGGCCAGGTCCCAGCGCAGCACCCGGCCGTCCTCCGCGCAGGAGACGCCGAACCGGCCGTCCGGGCTGATCGCGACGCCGCGCACCCGCTGCCGGTGTCCATTGAGGACTCGAAGGCAGCGCCTGGTGGTCAGGTCCCAGTAGCGCAGGGTGTTGTCGGCGGCGCCGGACAGGGCGAACCGGCCGTCCGGGGTCACCGCGACCGCCCAGATCCCCTCGGTGTGGCCGGTGAGCTTCACGACTTCGCCGCCGTCGAAGTTCCACCAGAGCACCGTGCCGTCCTCCGCGCCCCAGACGGCGTGCCGCCCGTCCGGGGTGAGTGCCACCGCGTACAGCCAGCCGGCCTTGCACCGGGCCGTCAAGGGCGGGTCGGCATCCGGCTCGGACCGCGGCCCGCCGCGCTCGGCGTCGACCAGCCCGGCCAGCCGCGCCACGCGGTCGTCCGGCTGGTGCGCACTGGCCTGGCCCGCCGCGTCCAGCCGGCGCATCAGTTCGTCGTCGGTGATGCGGGCCGTCCGCCACAGCAGGAGCCCGAGGTTGAACGTCGCGTCCGGATGCCGCGGATCGTCGCGCAGGGCCCGTTCCCAGTACTGCTCGGCCTCGGCGTGCTCGCCCGCCAGCGCCAGCGACGCGGCGCGGTTGTTCCACTCGTTCGCCAACGGCTCCGCGGGCCGCGGGGCCTCGCGGGGATACGGGCTGCCGGTCGCCTCGGGGCAGAGCGCGATGAGGCGGTCCGCGAACTCACGGGCGGTCGGCGGGCAGTCGCGGAGCAGGGCCGCGACCGTTTCGGGCATCACCAGGCCGTCGAACAGCTCGGTCACCACGGCGGTCAGCGCGCGCAGGTCCCCACTGTCCTTTGTGGAGGCAAGCGGGCCGGAGACGGTGAGCCGCACGACGCCGTCCTCGGCGCGCACGGCCGTGGCCGTCCGGACGTCGCCGTGGGACCGGCCGGCCTCGTGCACCGCCTGGAGCGCCCAGGCGAGCTGGACGGCCGCGTCGATAACCTCACCCGGGGTGCCGAGCCGCCCGGCCCGCGCCGCCGTCGCGAGGTCCTCGCCAGGGACGTCCTCGGCGACGACCTGCGGGTGACCGTCCACCAGGCGCAGGTAGTACGCGGCACGCAGGTGCGGGTGCGGCGGCAGGTCCAGCCAGGCCCGCGCCCGCGTCAGCAGGGCACGGGCCTCGGCTACGGCTTCCGCGGTGGTCTCGGCTTCGGCCGGCCAGGCGTTCACCGGAGCAGCGCCGGTTTCAGCGCTTTCATCCGGATTACGCGCCGGGCCCCGGCTCTTTCGCCCGAACAGCCGCCAGTCCCTGGACACCCCGGTCCTCCTCACGCTCACCGGCCGGCGCGGCCCGCTCCGCCGCGCGCCCGTCGCCAGACTGCCACTCCCGGGCCGGAGGGGTCCCGGCCCGGCTGGTAGAAGACGCAACCAGGCGTCACCGCGGCGCGTCTACCGATTGGCAGTATCCGGACGAGAGGAAGTACATGGGCGTCATCGCTTGGATCGTGCTGGGCCTGGTGGCCGGCGTGATCGCCAAGGCCCTGATGCCGGGCAAGGACCCCGGCGGCTGCATCATCACCATCCTGCTGGGCATCGGCGGCGCGTTCGTCGGCGGCTGGGTCGGCAAGACCCTGTTCCACGTGCAGCTCGGCACCTTCTTCGACCTGCGGACGTGGGGCCTGGCGGTGCTCGGGGCGCTGATCATCCTGATCGTCTACCGGCTGGCGTTCCACCGGGACCGCCGCCACTGAGCCGAACCTGATCGAGGGGTCCGCCGTCGCGAGGCGCGCCGGCGGACCCCCGGTTTCGACCTCCTCGACGGGCCGGTCCGGCGCGCCAACGGCTACACGCAGTACAGCGTCGCCCACCGGACCGCTCGCTCCTCGTTGCCCTGACCGGGCCGCCCTGCTCGGCGCGGCGCCCGATCTCGCCTGAACCACCTCTCCCAACACAAGTGACTTGCGGTTATTGCTCGACTGAGCTAACTTTTGCTCATGCGAGCAAAAACGTTCACCGAGTCGGGCCGCCGGGCCCAGATCGTGACGGCGGCGATCGAGGTGATCGCCGAGGCCGGGTACGCCAAGGCGTCGTTCAGCCGGATCGCGAAGCACGCCGGGCTGTCCAGCACCGGCATGATCAGCTACCACTTCGCCGGCAAGGACGACCTGCTCGCGGCCTGCGTCGCCGAGATCGAGCAGGTCGCCGGGGCGTTCATGAACCCGCGTGTCGACGCCGCGGTCGGGCACGTCGCGCAGCTGCGGGCCTTCGTCGAGGCGAACGTCGCGCTCGTCGGCGAGCACCCGGCCGCGGTGCGGGCGCTGATCGACCTGGTGAAGAACGCCGGCTCGCGAAGTGAGTCCGTCGACGGGCGGCTCGCCCTGTTCGAGGAGCACTTCCGCACGGGGCAGGCCGCGGGTGCCTTCGGCGCCTTCGACGCCCGCACCGCGGCGCTCGCCCTCACTTCCGGCCTCGACGCCGTCGTCGCCACCGCGACCGCCGACGTTCCCGAACCCGCCGAGCTCACGCGCATCGGCCGTGAGCTCGCCGACCTGTACGTGCGGGCGACCGCACCCGTTCCTGAGGGGGAAAAACCATGATGATCGACGAGAAACCCACGGCCGACGCCGGTCTGCGCCGGGTGGTCCGGGCCAACGTGATCGCCGTCGTGTTCGAAGTGGTCGTGCCGATGGTGCTGTTCTACGGGCTGCGCGCCGCGGGCGTGAGCCAGTGGTGGGCGCTGATGTCGGGGGTGCTGGTGGCCGGTCCCTACGTGGTCTGGACCATCTGGCGCAACCGCCGGGTCGACCTCGTCGCGCTGGTCACGCTGAGCGTCCTGGTGCTGTCGGTGGTGCTCGGCCTGCTGTCGGACGACCCGCGCACGCTGGTGATCCGGGAGGGCTGGACGGCGGCGCTCGGCGGCCTGTTCGGCGCGTGGATGCTGGTCACGGTCTTCCTCGGCCGGCCGGCCCAGCTGACCCTGGGCCGCACGATCGCCGAAGTCAAGCGCGGGGCCGAGGGCGCGGCCGCGTGGGCGGGCCGCTGGGACACCGACGCCCGGTTCCGGCGCGGCCTGCGCGTCAACACCGCCGCCTGGGGCGCGGTGCTGCTGGCCGGCGCCGTGGTGCACGTCGTGCTCGTCTACGCGCTGCCGATCGACCTCATCTCCGTGGTCACCACCGTGGTCTGGTTCGCCTCGCTGGCCGGGCTGATCGCCTGGCACGTCTGGTACCTCAAGAAGGAGAACCTCGATGCCTGACGTGCTGGTGGCGGGCGGCGGCCCGACCGGGCTGCTGGCGGCGTTCGAGCTGGAGCGCGCCGGGCTCGACGTGCTGGTGCTGGAGCGCGACGCCCGGCCCGCCACGCAGTCGAAGGCACTCGGCCTGCAGCCGCGATCGGTCGAGGTGCTGGCCGACCGCGGCCTGCTCGCCGCGATCGAGCCGCACGTCGAAGCGCGGCTGCCGGGCGGGCACTTCTCCGGCATCCCGATCGATTACTCCGACCTGCCGACGCCGTTTCCGTTTCAGCTCGGCGTCGAGCAGGCGTACGTGGCGGCGGCGATCGAAGCGCGGCTGCGCACTCCGGTGCGGCGCGACGCGGCCGTCACCGCGGTCGAGCAGGACGCCGACGGGGTCACCGTCACGGCAGGCGGGCACGACTACCGGGCGGGCTGGCTGGTCGCGGCCGACGGCGGGCACAGCACGGTCCGGACGTTGCTGGGCGCCGCGTTTCCCGGTACGCCGGCCCGGTTTTCGCTCCTCGTCGCCGACGTCACGCTCGCGCGCAAACCCGCCGGGCTGGGCGAGGACTGGCAGCTGCCGTCGGCCGGACCGGGGTTCCTGCTGCCGCTTTCGGGCGGGCGCCACCGCGTGGTCGTCGCCGGTGAGGAGCAGCAGCGGCTCGGCCGGGACGCACCCGTCACGGCCGGGGAGCTGCAACGGGCGCTGACCGCCGCGCACGGGCCGGGAATCGAGGTGGGCCAGGTGCTCTGGGCCTCGCGATTCGGTGACGCGGCACGGCAGGTGGAGCGCTACCGCCACGGCCGCGTGCTGTACGCCGGCGACGCCGCGCACGTCCACCTCCCGATCGGCGGCCAGGGGCTCAACCTGGGCCTGCAGGACGCGGTGAACCTCGGCTGGAAGCTGGCCGCGCAGGTCCGCGGGCACGCCCCCGGCGGGCTGCTCGACAGCTACCACGACGAGCGGCACCCGGTCGCCGCGCGGGTCCTGCTCAGCACGCGCGCGCAGGGCGTGCTCGGCATCCCCGACCCGGACGCCATGGCCGTCCGGGAAATCATCACCGGCCTGCTCGCCACCGCGGACGCCCGGCGCGCCACCGCGTTGGAGCTGTCCGGCCTCGGCATCGGCTACCCGGCCACTTTCGGCCGCGCCACCGACGTTCCGGCCTCGCCCGACGGCCGTGCCGTGCTGGTCGGCGCGCCGCTGCCCGAGGGCTGGGCCGACCGCGTCGAGACCCGCGACGGCCCGCGGCCACGGCTCGTCCGCCCGGACGGCTACGTCGCCTGGGCCGGCGGGCCGGGCTTGGACACGGCGCTGGAGCAGTGGTTCGGGCCGCCGGTCGAGTCCTTGGTGGACACTGCCGGGGCTGCCTGACGACAAAATCCCCGATGGACGGAAGACGCGTTTTCCATTGACGCGGTAAATGGTCCAGTCCAGCATCGGGCGCGCCGCTGGAATGGAGCATCGAGCATGCACAGCCGGGGATCCGGCCCACGGAAAGCGCGCCGTAACGTCACAGTTGTCTTGCTGGCCGCCGGTGTTTCCGGCGCGACCAGGTCACCGTTTCCCCTGGGCCGGACGGCGGTGACCGTTACGTCATTCCGGCCGATGCCGCGCCCTATCTCGGCCAGCTGGACCGGTCGTTGTTCGACGTCACGGCGCTCGCGAAGGCCGGTGCCGGAAAGACCGGGAGAATCCCGCTCGAACTGTCCTTCCCCGCCGGCGCTTTCGGGGCCGCGCTGCACCGGCGCATCGCCGAAGACGTCGCGGCCGGGCGCCCGGCGGGCAGCACCGCCCTGCCCGTCACGATCAAGCTGGCCGGAGCGGCCGCGGAACAGCCCGCCCAGCCGGACTATCCACTGCACTTCCTGGAGATCGGCCTCACCGATCTGGCCGGACGCCCGGTCAACGGCAGCGTGAGCCTGGTCGACACGGACTCGGCGGCGAAGCTGGACCGGAGCGTCGAGGTCGACGGCCGCACCCGGATCGCCGTGCCCGCCGGCCACTACGCGGCGTACTCGACGTTCGCCGACCGTGACGCCGGCGGGACCGTGACCGCCACGAGAACCGCTGCGGTGGAAGACTTCACCGTCCCCGGCTCCCCGGTGACCAGCATCCTCACCGTCGACGAGCGGACCGCCACCTCGCTGGTCGAGGTGACCTCGCCGAAGCCCGTCACCGAAGACCTGATCCGGGTGAACGTCTACCGCGAGGACCCGGCCGGCCGCGGGTTCGCCTTCACGATCGCGGGGTACCGCCTCGCCCAGTACGTGACGCCGGTCCCGAAGCCGTCGGCCGGGCGGCTGCGCTACGTCGTGCAATGGGGCGGCGCGGCGCCGAAGCCCGAGGACCGCTACCGCGTCGACCTCTCGTTCGCCGCCGAGGGCATCACCGCCGACCAGTCGTTCTCCACCAAGGAAACGAGCTCGCCACGGTCCGCGACGTGCTGCACGCCGACCCGGCCGACACGATGCCCGTCGCGATCGACAACGGCCCGCTGGACCCGGTGATCCTGGCGCACGGCCTGGGCGGGGTGGGCTTCTACGTCCCGGCGCCCGGCGTGCTCACCGACTGGTCGCGCGGACCGCTGTCGGCCGGGCTCGGGCAGTGGAACGGCAAGCAGCTCTGCGACGCCTGCTCCGCGGGCGGCACGGTCTCACTGGCGATCCCGGCGGTGCGGGACAGCGAGCCGGACCACACCGCGATCCCGCTGTTTTTCGTCCCCCGGACGCACTATTCGCTGTACCGGGACGGCAAGCAGGTGTTCGACCACGACGGCGCCTACGGGGCCGTGGTCGAGGTGCCCACGACCCCGGCGACTTTCCGGGGCGTGCTGGACGTCGACCGGACCGCGATCCCCGGCGTCGGGCAGGCGGGCAAGCTGCGGACCGAGCTGACCGTGAAGTACGACCCGGGCGCGAAACCCGCCCCGCTGCCCGGTCCGCACACCTGCACGGCCGCCGATCCCGCGCAGCAGTGCCGGATCCTCGGCGCGCTCACCGTGGACTACGACCTCACCACCACCTCGGCCGCGCCGGTCCAGGTACTCGGGCTGCACGTCGGCCACGTGGCCTACAGCGGGGCGGGCTCGCGCTCGCCGACGACGGCGGTGACCGTCTCGGTGTCGTTCGACGACGGCGTCACCTGGCAGCCGGCGCCGGTCGCCGGAGCGCTGGGCGAATACGCCGCGGTGTGGCGGAATCCGGCCACGGCGGCGGGGACCTCGCCGTCGCCGAAAGTGACCGCGCGGGACGAGGCCGGCAACGCGATCAGCCAGACGATCACCAACGCCTGCGCCGTCGCGAAGGCCGGAAAATGACTGCGGGGAGCCGAAAGCCGCGCCTGTTCGCCGTGCTGGCTGCCGCTTTCGTGATCACCGCGCTGGTCCCGGCCGGGCCCGCGGGCGCTGAGCCACGGGAAGCCTGCGGCCCCGCCGCCGCAGGCGCCGCAAGGTGTTTCGCCCGAGTGGACAACCGGCCGTCCGACGGGCGCGGCTGCCGGAAACCGGCGGGGCGGGCGAGACCATCGCCATCGTCGACGCCGGGGACTCCCCCACTGCCGAGGCGGATCTGGCCGTATACCGGCAAACCTACGGGCTGACGCCGTGCACCACGGCGAACGGCTGCTTCCGCAAGGTCAACCAGCACGGCGCCGCCGCCCCGCTGCCGCCGGTGAGCGGCACCTGGCCGGTGGAGATCGCGCTCGACCTCGACCTGGCGTCGGCCGCCTGCGGGCAGTGCCGGATCCTGCTGGTCCTGGGCGACGACGCGTCGTTCGACTCACTCGGCACCGCCGTGGACACCGCGGTGGCACTCGGCGCCACCGTGGTGTCCACCAGCTACGGCGCCCCGGAAAGCCGGGTGAGCGGCGATGAAGGGTTCACCGTGCCCAACGCGCCGGCGGTGTACGGGAACGTCGTCGCGGTCGGCGGCACGTCGCTGACCCGGTCCGCCAACGCGCGGGGCTGGACCGAATCGGCCTGGCGGAAGGCGGCCAGCGGCTGCTCGGCCCGGGTGGCGAAACCGGCCTGGCAGGCCGGCCCGAACTGCCCCGGCCGCACCGTCGCCGACGTGTCCGCGGTGGCCGACCCGGAAACCGGCCCGGCCGTCTACGAGACGACGGTCGAGCCGGGCTGGGCGGTGATCGGCGGGACGAGCGCGTCCTCGCGAATGCCGCGTCGCTCAACGACACCGTCGGCGGCAGCAACGCCCAGGGCGAGGAATGCGGCGGCGACTACCTCTGCGCCGCCGTCCCCGGTTACGACGGGCCTACCGGCAACGGCACCCCGGACGGCCTGGCCGCCTTCTGACGCTCACTGCACGAACTCGGCGAACATGCCCGGCTCGTAGGAGCCGGCCGGGGTACGCGTGATGACGTTCATCCGGTTGGCCGCGTTGATCATCGCGACCAGGGAGACCAGCGCGGCGAGCTGGTCGTCGTCGTAGTGCTTGCGGGCTTGGGCCCAGGTCTCGTCCGAAACGCCGTGGTGGGCGTCGGCGATCCTGGTCCCCTCCTCGGCCAGCGCCAGCGCGGCGCGTTCGGCCTCGGTGAACACGGTGGCCTCGCGCCACGCGGCGACCAGGTGGAGCCGCGTCGCGGTTTCGCCCGCGGCCGTGGCGTCCTTGGTGTGCATGTCGGTGCAGAAGCCGCAGCCGTTGATCTGGCTGGCCCGGATCTTGACCAGCTCCTGGGTGGGCTTCGGCAGCGCCGACTGGTCGAGCAGCAGCGCGGCCCCGGCGAACCGCTTGCCGAACTTCATCGCGAACTCGTTGGCGGACATGGGGAATCGGGCTTCCATGACGGTGTCCTCACTCGGGTTTCCATGGTGCGTTTGACGACCATGGGATGCCGGTGCCCCGGCGCTTGTGACAGCACCGGGCAGTGACGCACGCCACAGGCCGCGGGCTGTCACAAAACGGCGGGGCCCGGTGTCCGATGGGGGACCCAGTCGTGCGCAAGAAGGAGCCACCATGACCGCGCCCGCCGAGAGCCCGGACGCCGCCACCGAGGCGTTCCTCGCCCACCGCAACCTGCTGTTCACGGTGGCCTACGAGATGCTCGGCTCGGCCGCCGACGCCGAGGACGTCCTCCAGGAGACCTGGCTGCGGTGGGCGGCGGTGGATCTCGCCGCGGTCGAGCACCCGCGGGCGTACCTGGTCCGGATCACCACCCGCCAGGCGCTCGGCCGGCTGCGGACGCTGGGGCGGCGCAAGGAGTCCTACGTCGGCCCGTGGCTGCCGGAGCCGCTGCTGACCACGGCCGATGTGGCCGAGGACGTCGAACTGGCCGACAGCGTCTCGATGGCGATGCTGCTGGTCCTCGAGACCCTCACCCCGACCGAGCGGGCGGTGTTCGTGCTGCGCGAGGTGTTCGACCTGGGCTACGAGGAGATCGCGGACGCCGTCGGCAAGAACCCGGCCGCGGTCCGCCAGATCGCGCACCGGGCCCGCTCGCACGTCGCCGCGCGCCGGCCGCGTGGCCCAGTCTCCCGGGACGAGACCCGCGACGCGCTCGCCGCGTTCCAGCGCGCGGTCGAAACGGGTGATCTCCAAAGCCTGCTGGACATCCTCGCCCCGGACGTCGTCCTGCTCGGCGACGGCGGCGGGATCGTGCAAGCGGTGCTCAAGCCCCTCGTGGGCGCCGGCCGGGTGGCCCGGGCGCTGACCCGGATCCGGGCCGAGGCCTCGCTGGAGCCGGCCCAGGTCAACGGTCACCCGGCGCTGGTCCTCCGGCTCGGCGGCGAGCTCGACACCGTGCTGGCCGCGCGCATCGACGACGGGCTGATCACCGGGCTGTACGCGGTGCGCAATCCCGAGAAGCTGTCACGGATGGCGCAGGAGACCGCGCTGCGCCGCTGAAACCGTTGCCGCACCGGGGAAAGCCCAGCCGGGTAAGCACGTCGGCAGCGCGAAATCAAGGTCCGATCGGAGGTCGGCCTGACTGTTAGGGTGTCTTTCACCACTGCGCGCTCCAGTTCGTTCACCGTTCACGCCGCGCTCACCCCGGGGAAGGCGGCCGTTCGGTCCGGGCCGGGAATGTCGGGTGGCTGGCCCGATCCCCTGCCCGACCGACCCCAGGACGGAACCCCGTGCCCGAAACCCGCCGGTGGCCGAGCCGCCTCCGCCGCTGCATCGTCGTCGCCACCGGACCCGCGCTGGTCTTCGGAGCCCTGGTCGCGCCGTCGGCCCACGCCGCCCCGGCCGACGACGTCCGCATCAACGAGGTGGTGACGACCGGAGCCGTCAACGACTCCATCGAGCTGTCCAACCAGGGCACCGCCGCCGTCGACGTGTCGGGCTGGATCCTCAAGGACGACAAGGACAGCTCCGAGTACCGGATCGCCGCCGGGACCGAGCTGGCGCCGGGCGGGTTCAAGGCCTTCGACGTGCACGGCCAGTTCGGCCTCGGCTCCGCGGACCAGGCGCGCCTCTACCGCGCGGACGGCAGCACCCTGGTCGACAGCTACAGCTGGACGACGCACTCGAGCCCGTCCTGGTCGCGCTGCCCCGACGGGACCGGCAGCTTCGTCCAGGCCCCGCTGACCCTGGGCGCGGCCAACAGCTGTGGCGGGAGGACGGACCCGACCCCGGCGAAGTGGCCGGGCGGCGGCTCCGTCACGACCGCGGACGGCTCCAACGTCTTCGGCGAGGACCTGAGCGGCCTCTACCAGGAGGGCGGGGTGATGTGGGCGGCGCAGAACTCCGGGAAGATCTGGCGGCTGATCCCCGACGGCTCCGGCGGCTGGAAGCCCGACACCGCCGGCGGCTGGGGCTCCGGCAAGAAGGTCCACTACCCGGACGGCTCCGGCACTCCGGACGACGAGGGCATCACGCTGACCGGCGCCGGTTCTTCGGGCGGCGTCTACACCTCGAACGAGCGCGACGGCGACAACTCCGGCACCAGCCGCCTGTCCGTGCTGCGCTACGACGTGAGCGGCTCGGGCACCGGCCTGTCCGCGGCGAAGGAGTGGGACCTGACCGGCGACCTGCCGCCGGTCGGCGCCAACCTCGGCCTCGAGGGCGTCACCTGGATCCCCGACGCGAGCCTCACTTCCGCCGGGTTCAAGGACTCCTCGACCGGCGCGGCCTACGACCCCGGCCACTACGCCGCGCACACGGGCGGCGTGTTCTTCGTCGGCGTGGAGGGCACCGGCACGGTTTACGGTTACGTGCTGCAGGATTCGGGCGCCTTCACCCGCGTCGCGACGATCAGCAGCGGGATGTCCGGGGTGATGGAGCTGCAGTGGGAGCCGCAGGCCTCGCGCCTGTGGGTCGTCTGCGACGACACCTGCGCCGGCCAGCACCGGACCATGCGGGTCGACGCCTCGGGCGCGTTCGCCACCACCGCGGTCTACCAGCGCCCGAGCGGGATGCCCGACTACAACAACGAGGGCTTCTCCTTGGCGGCCGCCGCGGAGTGCTCCGGCGGCACCAAGCCCGTGTACTGGTCCGACGACAGCAACGACGGCGGTCACGCTCTGAGGAAGGGCAGCATCAGCTGCTGACCTCCGGCCGGGGCCGCCGGGTCCTGTGCGATGCTCGTCCGGTGCCAGTGGTGTGGGTGACCGGCAGCTCCGGGACCGGCAAGTCGACGGTGTGCGCGTTCCTCAAGAGCCGGGGCGAGCCGGCGTTCGACGCCGACTGGGACGGCTACAACCACTGGGTGGACCGGACCACCGGGCAGGCCGTGGCCGACCCTCCCGACCCGGTGCCGGCCGGCTGGCTCGACCGCTTCGGCTGGCAGATCAGCCGCGCGAAGGTCGAGGCGCTCGTGGCCGGGATGCGCGGCCGGACCGCGTTCCTCTGTGGATTGGCCGAGAACGAAGCCGAGGTGCGGGACCTGTTCGACCTCGTCGTCTGCCTGATGGTGGACAACCGGACGCTGCGGGACCGGCTGCTGGCCCGCACGACGAACTCCTTCGGCAAGCACCCGGAGGAACTGGCCGCGGCACTCGAGTACAACGACCGCGCGAAGTCCGCCTACCGGCGCCTCGGCGCGACGATCGTCGACGGCACCCGGCCCCCGGCCGAGGTGACCGACGCGGTCCTGGCCGCCACAGCCCGCTGAGCTGCGCCGGAGACAGTCCTTTTCGGACACACCCCGCCCGGCCCCGTTCGCCTCGGCCCGGCCACCGATGTCGGCGCCGTCACACCCGCCTCCCCTTGCCCTGCCTCTTCGTACCGGCACCGCTGCCCGTCCGTTTCCGCCATTCGGCCTAGTGATCCACCGCGTGATCCACAACCGGCTCCCGGCGCGCAGGCCCAGCCCCCCATGAGGCCCTGGTTCGTGGTAAAAAACTGACCCGATCGGTTCCGCGGCCACACCGACTTCGTTCGCCGTCTGTCACTCAGGAGCTTGTGAACCCCGTGTCGAAAAAAGACGACAAAGAAGAGCCCGACAGGCCGTACGACAAGTCGATCCGCAAGCGGCTGACCAGGACCGTCCTGATCCCCAGCGTCACCCTGCTGGTGCTCTGGATCGCGGTGTCGTCGTACTTCTTCGTCAACGGCCTGTACGTGCGCCTGGTCGCCGTGTCGGTTCGCGATGTGTCGATCCCCGCGGTCACCGCGCTGTCGGCGCTCCAGCAGGAGCGCCAGGCCGCGCTCCAGTTCCTCGACAGCCCGGGCACCGGGGCCGACCAGCTGCAACAGCAGCGCGCCAGCACCGACGACAAGCTCAAGGGCTTGCAGGACGCCTTCGCTTCGACGATCTCCAGCGCGCCCGACGCGATCGCGGCCAAGGTCACCGCGCTGAAGGGCCAGCTCGACCAGCTGCCGGTGCTGCGTTCGCAGGTCGGCTTCCGCAGCATCGACCGCGCGCAGGTCAACAGCTTCTACAACGGCGTGCTCGACTCGGCGGCGGACCTGTTCGACACCCAAGCGCGCGTCGTCCCCGACGCCACGGCCGTGCAGGGCGCGATCGGCGCGACCTCGCTGTTCCGCACGAGCGACCTGATGTCGAGGGAAACCTCGCTGGTGTCCACGGCGCTGGCGAGCGGCTCCTTCGGCCCGGACGAATTCGTGCAGTTCACGCGGCTGTCCGGCTTCTATCGCACGCAGCTCAGCCAGATCGCGCCGTTCCTCGAGCCGCAGGTGCGCGAGAACTACCAGGCGCTGATCTCGAGCCCCGGCTGGAAGCAGCTGACCGACGCGGAAGCCGCCATCGTCAAGCACGGCCCGTGGACCTCGGGCCAGCAGGACACCGTGCCGGTCTCCGAGGCCGACTGGCGCACGCTCACCGGCCAGGTCTCCGGCGGCCTCAACGCCTTGACGATCGCCCAGGCGGACAAGGTTTCCGCCGCCGCGATCGACTCGGGCGACGCCCAGCTGCGCAACGCGATCATCGGCAGCATCGTCGCGCTGCTCGCTTCGCTGGCGGCGATCATCGTCGCGGTGCGAGTGTCCCGCTCGCTCGTCGACCGCGCGCTGATGACCCGCCTCGCGCGGCTGCGTGACGACTCGCTCGACCTCGCGCGCCACCGCCTGCCGGGCATCGTGTCCCGGCTGAAGAACGGCGATCCGGTCAACGTGGCCGAGGAACTGCCCCGGCTGGACCACGGCCGGGACGAGATCGGGCAGGTGGCCGAGGCGTTCAACCTCGCCCAGCTGACCGCGGTCAACGCCGCGGCGAGCGAGGCCAAGGCCCGCAGCGGCGTGCACAACGTGTTCCTCGGCATCGCGCACCGCAACCAGGTGCTGGTCCACCAGCAGCTGCAGATCCTCGACGAGCTGGAGCGCCGCGAGGAGAACTCGACCCAGCTGGCGTCGCTGTTCCAGCTCGACCACCTCGCCGCCCGGGCGCGGCGCACCACCGAGAACCTGATCATCCTCGGCGGCAAGCAGCCCGGCCGCCGCTGGCGCAAGCCGGTGCCGCTGCTGGAAGTCCTGCGCGCCGCGGTCTCGGAGACCGAGCAGTACGCGCGGGTCCAGGTCGAGCAGGTCGCCGACGTCGCGATCACCGGCGCCGCCGTGGCCGACACCGTCCACCTCGTCGCCGAGCTGGTGGACAACGCGACTTCCTTCTCCCCGCCCGGCTCCCCGGTCGAGGTGACCAGCCGCACGGTCGCCCGCGGCGTGGTGGTCGACGTGTCGGACCAGGGGCTCGGTATGAAGGAAGGCGTGCGGCAGTGGGCGAACGGGATGATGGCCGAGGCGCCGGAATTCGATGCCATGGCCCTGCGCGCCGACTCCAGCCTCGGCCTGTTCGTGGTCGCCCGGCTGGCGGCGAAGCTCGGCATCACCGTCACCTTCGACCCGTCCCGCTACGGCGGCCTCCGCGCCACCGTGCTCATCCCGGCCCAGCACCTCGCCGGTGAGCCGCGGCCGGGCGAGGCGGACGACACCGGGTCCGTCCCGCCGGAGGACACCGCGGTCTTCGCGCCGGTGGGCGCGCCCCCGCTTCGCGGAGAGGAGAGCGCGCGGCCCGCGATGGACACGTCCAGCTCGTTCACCGGTCAGATTCCGATGCGGCGGGAGGCCCACACCCCGATGAGCCGAGACGTGGAGCCGAGGCCGTACCCGGCCCGGTCCCTGGCCCAGCTCGACCCGGCGCCCGTCGCCGAGCCCGGCCCGCCACCGGCCGCTGCGCCCCCGGTGCCCGCTGTCGAAACGAAAGCCGAGCCCACGCGGGCGGACGACCGGCCGCGGCTGCCGCGGCGGGAACCACAGCAGAACCTCGTCACCCAGCTGGAAGACGAGCCGGAGGACGACGCCGCACGCGAAGTGGCCCCGGGTGAAGGCACCGCGCGCACGCTCGCGGCCTTCCACAAGGGCACCCGCCGGGCCCGCGACGGGGCCGACGATTCCTAGCCTGAGACCATCCGCCCAGTCCACACAGGAAAGTCAAGGTTTCTCCGAGTATGAACGAGTACGGGAACGCGAAACCCGATCTCAACTGGCTGCTCGACGACGTGGTGCACCGCGTCGTCGGCGCGCAGAACGCCATCGTGCTGTCCGCCGACGGCCTGCTGCTGGGCAAGTCGGCCGGCATGAGCAAGGACGACTCGGACCAGCTCTCGGCCATCGCGTCGAGCCTGCAGAGCCTGGCCAAGGGGGTGAGCAGGCAGTTCCACCGCGGCCAGGTGCTGCAGAACATGATCGAGATGGAGCGCGGTTACCTGTTCGTCTCGGCCGCGGGCCAGGGCGCCTGCCTCGCGGTGCTGGCGGCCGACAGCGTGGACGTCGAGATGATCGCCTACGAGATGAACCGCCTGGTCAACCGCGTCGGGGACTACCTCGCGTCCGCGCCGCGCGACGCCGCACGCCTGTTACGGGAGGCCACATGAGCGGGGACGACAGCTGGTACGACGAGGCCGCCGGGCCGCTCGTGCGGCCCTACACGATCACCAGCGGCCGCACGCCCGGCGAGGCCGCGCGGCTCGACCTGGCGACGCAGGTGATGACCCTGCGGACCGAGCAGGAGCCCACCGGGCTGGGCCCGGAGCACCGGGCGATCGTGCAGCTGTGCCGCCGCCCGGTGTCCGTGGCCGAGATCGGCGTCTACGTGAAAGTCCCGCTCGGGGTGGTGCGGGTGCTGTGCGGCGACCTGATCGAACGCGGCCTCGTGATCACCCGCTCCCCCAGCCCTTCTCCGGCGAGCGCGCCGGACCTCGAAACTCTCCAGGCGGTTCTCGATGGCCTTCTCAAGTACTGACGGATCCGGGGCGGACCTGGTCCCGGCCCCGGTCAAGATCATCGTCGCCGGCGGGTTCGGCGCCGGGAAGACCACGCTGGTCGGCTCGGTCAGCGAGATCCCGCCGCTGACCACCGAGGAGGTGCTGACCGAGGCCGGTACCGAGGTGGACGACCTGTCCGGCGTGGAGCGGAAGAAGACCACCACGGTCGCGCTCGACTTCGGCCGGATCACGCTCTCGCGGCGGCACGTGCTGTACCTGTTCGGCACCCCGGGCCAGGCGCGCTTCTGGTTCATGTGGAACGACCTGGCCCGCGGCGCGATCGGCACCGTCGTGCTCGTGGACACCCGCCGCCTCGAGACCAGCTTCGCCGCGGTCGACTTCTTCGAGCGCCGCAAGATCCCGTTTGTCGTCGCGGTGAACTGCTTCGACGACGCGCCGCGGTACGACGCCGCGGAGATCCGCGAAGCACTGGTCGTCCCGGACCGGGTGCCGATCGTCATGTGTGACGCGCGCGACCGCGAGTCCAGCAAACTGGCCTTGATCCGGCTGGTCAAGCACGCGATGAGCATGGCGCCGGCGCCGGCCTGACGTCCGGCGCGGCCCGGTGCCTGTCCTCTGTGGACAGGCACCGGGGTCAGGACACCGGGGCCATCCTCAGGTTGAAGTGGCGCAGGATCTTCGGCGCGTCGACGATGCGGTAGCCCGGCACCCGGTCCGGGTTCTTCGCGATGTCGCCGAGGACCTCGGCCACGTACTCGTAGTGGCCCTGGGAGTACACCCGGCGCGGCAAGGCGATGCGGACGAGCTCGAACGGCGCCGGGGTCACCAGCTCGTTGTTCTCGTCGAGGGTGCCGAGGTAGAGCGAACCCAGCTCCACACAACGGATCCCGCCCTCGAGGTACAGCTCGCACGCGAGCGAGTGGCCCGGGAAGCGGCTCGCCGGCAGGTGCGGCAGCAGGCGCCCGGCGTTGAGGTAGAGGGCGTGGATCCCCGGCGGCTGCACGATGTCGACGCCGGCGTCGTTCGCGGCCTGCGCCAGCCTCGCGGCCTCGTCGGCGCGCGCCTCGAGGTAGTGCGGGTCCAGCACCTCGTGCAGGCCCTTCGCCACGCGGTCGAGGTCGTGGGCGCCCAGGCCGCCGTAGGTCCGGAAGCCCTCGGTGGCGATCAGGTTCGTCTCGCACCGCTGGGCGAGCTCCGGATCGGTCAGGCCGATGAACGCGCCCATCGGCGAGATGCCGTCCTTCTTCAGGCTCGCCACGGCGCCGTCGACGAGCCCGAACGCCTCCTCGGCCACCGCACGGGGTGTCTTGCCCGCGTAGCCCTCCTCACGCTGCACCACGAGCCAGGCGTTCTCCGCGAACCGCGCGGCGTCGAGGAAGATCGGCACCCCGTGGGCCCGCGCCAGCCGGCTCGCGGCCGCCAGGTTGGCCATCGACACCGGCTGGCCACCGCCGCCGTTGTTGGTGATCGTGACGAGGACCATGCCGACGCGGTCCGCCTCCGGCCCGGTGAGCAGCTGCTCCAGCCGGTCGAGGTTGATGTTGCCCTTGAACGGTTCCAGGCTGTCGAGGTCGCCGAACTCCGCGCACGGCAGGTCGCGGGCTTCGGCGCCGAGCAGTTCGACATTGGCGCGCGTGGTGTCGAAGTGCGTGTTGCTCACCGAGATCTGGCCGGCGCGCAAGACGCTGGTGAACAGCACGCGCTCGGCCGCGCGGCCCTGGTGCACCGGCAGGATGTGCGGGTAGTGCGTGAGCTCGCTCAACGCCTCGCGGAACCGGAAGAACGAGTCGGAGCCGGCATAAGAGCGGTCCGCGGCGGCGGCCGCCGCCTCCTGCGCCGTGGAGACCGCCCCGGTCCCCGAGTCCGTGAGCAGGTCGATCGTGACCATCCGGGCCGGCAGGTTGAACGCGTTGTACCCCGCGGCCGCGAGCGCGCGCTCACGCTCGGCCCGCGTGGTCACCGGGATCTCGGCGACGACCTGGGCTCGATACGGTGGGAAGCTCCGCATGTGTTTCCTCCACTACAAAAGGCGATCGTCAGAAATTACCGCGGTCACGAAAACAGGCCGAGCACCGGTCGCTTGTGGGGAGGCATGACCCGATAAGCTTCGGAGGACAGATAAACGGTGATTCCCGAGCCGAATTCACCCATTCTCAGCGCGACGTGCGAGATCAGCCCGACACCGTCGTGCAGCGGCCGCCGCGACACCGCTGCCAGGGCTTTGTCCATTCTTGTCCGGTCGAAGCCGTACTGCGCGAGAACGGCGTGCACGCGGGCGCGGGCCACATCGTCGTCGGGCACATAGCTGCGAATGGGAAGATAGACGCTGTAGTTGGCCGGCCGTTCCCCGGAGCCTTCCACGAAAGAATAACTGGAGACCAGCGGCCGGCCGTCGAACGGGCCTTTCCGGCCACCCAGCACGGCGAGGAATTCGCGGATCAGCAGCGGGTCGGTGCCGGCCACCAGCTCCGCCGCGCGTTCGGCGTCCGCCGAGTCCGCGGCGTCGTGCGACACGTACACCTTCACCCGCGAGAGCGGGTCGTCGTCGAGGTCGAGCGCGAAGAACGAGAAGTTGTCCCGCTCGCCGCGGCCCAGCGCGTGCTCGATCATGGGATCGAACGCCCCCGCGATGTTCAACCGGCGCAACCCCTCGCTGACCAGGGAATCGGCCATCGTCGGGCCGCTGATCTGCGGGTTGAGGTAGACCTTGATCTTCGGTTCGCGGCCCGGCCGGAAGATCAGCGAATACCACAGCGTGAACGGGCCCTGCCGCTCCTCGTGCGGCAGGAAGAGGTCGGCGACGGCGTCGAGCCGGTCGGTGACCAGCCCGTACTCGCCGGCGACGCGGTCGAGGAACTCCCGCGGGGACCCGGCCCCGACCGTCTCCCCGAGGACCCGCACCACACATTCACCGGTGGCGTCGAATGCCACCGAGAACTCAATGGGAGATGTGTCGTCCGCCACATTCGAGAGGAAAGACGGCCGCTCCGAAATGCTCTTATCCCCGTGGCGGCCCAGCAATCCCCGGAGAAGATCCAGGTGACGGCCCCGGGCATCGTCGAAACCGACCATTCGGCAAAGCCGGTCGAGTTGTCCGCTGGTATGGGTGAACATTGACAAATCAGCCATCGACACACTCACTTCGACCATGGCGCAGCATTCACCGTTCATTCGTGCGTTCGGTCCAACCGCGCCGTCCCTTTGGCGGACGGACAAGAGAACCGTCGAACACGATAGCCGGACAAATGCTGCACCGCTAGCTCTGCCGGGTGATCCGGACTCCAGCAGTGCCTGAATACGCTCGTGGTTCGAAGAGTTCACCTGAACACCGTCTCGACACAGCGAGGCGCTCCTGGTAGCGGCGAGACAAGGGAGCAGCGGTGCACCCCACCTGCGTGGAGGGCACCGCTGCTCCCGAGGGACGGCGACTGCCGGTGACTCAGCCGACGGCGGCCGCGAACACGTGCATCGCGGAGTTCGACGGCAGGGTGAACGCGGTGACCTCCTTGCCGGGGGTCAGCGGGACCGTCGCGGCGAAGACGCGGTACGGCACCGTCGGGTAGGCCGGGCCCGCCGGGGTGTTCTTGCCCAGCACGCTCGCCACCGTGGTCGCGCCGCCGGCGTCGGCGCAGCACCAGTTCGGGAAGGACACGTCGGCCTGCCCGGTGCTGCCGTCCGCGTAGTGGACGACCACCGCACCCTTCGCGGTGCCCGTGCCGGTGCCGGCCAGCACCAGCTTGCTCCCGCTGCCCGTCGCGGCGATCGTCTGGCCGGCCGCGACCACGTTGTCCGGCTTGCCCGTGCCCGCGTCCGGCCAGGTCAGCGCCACGCCGTCCGCGGTGAACTGCGCACCGGGGCTCAGCCCGGCCTGGGCCAGCCCGTCGGCGCGGAAGCTGCTCCCGCCGCCGTCGAGGTTCCCGGCGGCCAGGTGCGCGGCATCGGTCACGCCGACGTTCCCCGCGGCCTCGGCCACAGAGGCGTGCGGCACCGTCACCGTCGCGGAATCCGTGACCTGGTGCGGAATCAGCCGCGCGCGGTAGCTCGCCGAAGCGGTGAGCTGGTAGTCGTCCGGTTTCAGCCCGGCCGACGGGGTCAGCGTCACCGGCACCGTGACCTTCTGGCCCGGCCACACCAGGCCGCCGGGCACCCGTCCGACGTCGGCGCGCAGCCCGGCCGGGGCCTGCACCGAGAGCGCGACGTCGCCGACCGGCAGCGGGGTGCCGTTGGTGAAGCTCACCGACGCCTTCGCGGGCGTGCCCGGGGCGAGGAAGCCGGGCGCGGCCAGCGCGACCACCCCGTTCTGGTCCGCGGGGAAGACCCCGCCGACCGCGCTCGTCCCGAGCAGCCGGACGTCCTGCCGGTCACCGGCCGCGATCGGCGCGGTCTTCACCCGCACCACGGAGCCGTCGTAGAACCAGCCGCTGGCCGCCTGGTCCAGCTCGGCGCGGGTGCCGTACTGGCGCAGCAGCCCGTTC
Organism: Amycolatopsis saalfeldensis; assembly: GCF_900110575.1. GTDB lineage: Bacteria > Actinomycetota > Actinomycetes > Mycobacteriales > Pseudonocardiaceae > Amycolatopsis > Amycolatopsis saalfeldensis. Next base: position 636,146 of record NZ_FOEF01000003.1, on the reverse strand, counting down.
CCGGCCTGGACGACCGCCGGTTTCGATCCCGTGTGGACGGTCAGCTGGTACTTCCGCGAGGCCGGCTTCCCGTCGTACGAGCCGGTGCTCGCCCCGATCCCGACGGTCACCGTGCCGGGACCCGACTTCGGCGCGTCCACGGTGAACCGCTGGGTGGCCTGAGCGCCCTGCTGGTTCGCCCGCGTGACCCCGTCGTCCTCGGTCAGGGTGAACCCGCCCTGGCTCTGCGGGTACACGTCCAGGTCCAATTCGGACTTGTTCCGCGTCTGCCACGAGGTCGTGCCCTCCGGCCACATCGGCACGACGGCACCGCCCCGGACGAACAGCGGCAGCTTGTCCAGCGGCGCGTCGTAATTGTCCACAGTGGTCGGACCGGTGTAGGTCTTCCCGCTCCAGTAGTCGACCCAGGTGCCCTTCGGCAGGTAGATCCCGTTGCGCACGTTGGAGTTCTCGTACACCGGCGCGACCAGGAAGTCGGTGCCGGAGAGGAACTCGTACTTCGCCTTGTCCGTCCAGACGTTCGGGTCGTCCGGGTACTCCAGCGCGAGCGGGCGCACCTGGCCGACGCCGGTCTTGTTGGCCTGCACCGAATAGCTGTACGTGTACGGCAGCAGCCGCTCCTTGAGCAGCAGGTACTGGCGGTTGATGGAGGTGTAGGGCTCCCCCTGCTGCCATGGCTGCTTGTCGGACGAGGCCCAGCCGTCCATGGTCATCGCGACCGGCAGGAAGGTCTTCCACTGCAGGTCGCGGACGTAGGTCTGCGGGCTGCCGCCGAAGATGCCGTCGATGTCGCCGGTGCTGTAGGCGATGCCCGAGGTGGTGGCCCCGGCGTAGGTCGGGATCTGCCAGCGGATGTAGTCGTAGGAACCGGACTGGTCCCCGCTCCACAGCACGCCGCAGCGCTGCGCCCCGGCCCAGCTGACCGGCTGCCAGACGAAGCCGCGCGCGTCGCTGTTGGCCTCGATGCCCTGGTGCGCGGTGTCGCACGCGTCCAGCGCGAACTGGTACCCGGGGCCGACCCAGGCGACGTCGAGCTTGCGCACCCGCACGCCGGCCTTGACCTCGTCACCCTGGTTCGGCAGGCCGTTCTCGGTCCACAGGCCCAGCTGCATGTTGTCCTTGCGCAGGCCCTCGCCGGTCTGCGGCAGGTTCTCGTACCCGCAGCCGTAGCCGTCGTTGACGAGCATCCAGCCGTTCGGCATGCCGTGCTGGGCATAGCCGTCGGCGACCTTCAGCGCGTCGAGGGTGTGGCGTTCGCCGCGGTTGGCGTTGTGCAGGTAGCAGTCGGAGTCACCGGTCTCGAGGCCGTAGATCGGTGGCACAAAAGGCTTGCCGACGAGGTCGGTGTAGCCGGAGATGACGTCCTTGAGGCTGTCCCCCACCACGTACGTGGCGTCGAAGCGGCGCTCGTCCTGCGTGGTCTTCACCGGGTCGGTGAACGAGTACGAGCCCGGCGAGAAGGTGTTGCGCAGCACGCCGTAACCCGCCGTGGAAGCGTAGAACGGCTGGGAGTTCGGGGCGCCGCCGTCGTTCCAGTTGTCGTCGGCGAAGATCTTGATGGTCTGGTCGCGGTGGCTGAACCGGCCGTTCTGCTCCCCGCCGCCGACGAACTGCTCGGCGGCGCCGCGCAGGAGCGTCTGCGTGGTCGTGGTCCCGGTCCACGAAAGCGGCTCCGCCTCTTCCCACCGGCGCTGGGTGTCCGCGCCGTCGTAGAGGGCGAAACGCAACGGGCTCTTGTACGCGCGCAGGGTCGCCTTCGGCGTGGAAATGGCCCAGTAGGCGCCTTTGTCGACCTCGCGCGGTGTCACGCCGGGGCCGCGCGGCAGGACGATCTTGCTGCCCGCCGGGTCGGCGAAGGTGCCGTCCGGGGCGAGCCAGACGCGGACCGCGGCCGCGTCCGGGAAGCTCACGCGCACGGCGGCGGCGCCCGAATTCAGCGTGACCACCGGCCCGTCCGCGGAAATACCGGTGAGGGCGCCCAGCTGCCCGGACGGCGGGGACGGGTCGGCGGACGCGGCCGCCGGCGCCAGCCCCAGCACGGCTACTGCAACCAGCACACCTAGCTTCTGCGCAACTCTGCTCATTATTGGCACCTTTCACGCATGAACGCGCATGATGTGCTCTGTATAGCCGACGGCATCGCGCTTGTCAGCGTCCGTACCGGTTAATCCCTACTTCCGTCGCATCGCGGCGCAGGGGCGGGCGCACGACCGGGCGCACAACAAAAGGGGCGCGGGAAACTCCCGCGCCCCATGGGTTCCGGCCGGCCGTCAGACGGCGCGGACCTCGATCCCGGCGGCCTCGAAGGCCTTCACCGCGGCCGGGTCCGCGTCGACGTCGGTCACGAGCACGTCGACCTCGCCCACCTGGCAGATCCGGGCGAACGCGCGACGGCCCAGCTTCGAGCCGTCGGCCACCGCCACCACCCGCTCGGCGCGCTCGACCATCAGCCGGTTGATGCTCGCTTCGCCTTCGTGGTGGGCGAAAGCGCCCGCCTCCGGGTCGAACGCGTCGACGCCGAGGAACAGCAGGTCGATGGTCAGCTCGCTGAGCACCCGCGTGGCGAGCGGGCCGCTCAGCTCGAACGACTGCGGGCGCGCGACCCCGCCGGTCACCACGATCTTGACGTTCGGCCGCACGGCCAGCTCGTGCGCGATGTTCAGCGCGTTCGTCACCACGGTCAGCCCCGAGGCGTCCCCGCGCCCGGACAGGTCCGAGCGGATCGCCAACGCGCGCGCGACGCCGGCGGTGGTGGTGCCGCCGTTGAGCCCCACCGCCATCCCGCGTTCGACGAGCGCCGCCGCGGCCGCGCTGATGCGTTGTTTCTCCGGCACGTGCCGGGCGGTCTTGTAGCGCAACGGCAGGTCGTACGCGAGGTCGTTCGCCACCGCGCCGCCGCGGGTGCGGGTGAGCAGCTGCTGCTCGGCCAGGTGGTCCAGATCGCGCCGGATCGTGGCGGCCGAGACGTCCAGCTCCTCGGCCACGTCCTCGACGTCGATCTTCTCCCGCTGCCCGAGCATGTCCAGCAGGGTGCTCAACCGTTCGTGCCGGGCCATCGGCGGTACTCCCTAGCTGCTCGCGGGACCGCTTCAATCAAGTGGATGCGTCCAAGGCCCCTGATTCGAGCAGTATGCTGCATTCGGCGGCAGCTTCGCACGCGACATGCCCGAACGGCCCGCGGCCACGTGCTCACGGTGGCGCCATCCGGAAGTCGTACCGGGCGGGCAACGGTGTCGTGGCCACCGCCGCCCAGGTGTCCGAAAGGGACGTCTCGCCTTCACGGATGTTGGGCACCTCGAAGCCCGCCTCGAAAATCGCGCGGGCGCCCGCCGTGTCGCCCAAGGCAAGACGGGTGCGCGCGGTGAGGAAGAGCAGGCGTCCCGAAAGCTCGCCTTGCCATGCCTCCAGCAACGCCGCGGCGCGTTCCGGCAGGTCCGCGTCCAGCTGCGCGGTGATGGCCTCGACGGCCAGCGGCAGCAGGTCCGGCACCAGCCGCAACGCGCGTTCGGACAGCTCCGCCGCCGCACGCCGGTCGGCCGACGCGACGGCCAGGTTCCGCAGCGCCCACGGGTTTTCCGCCGCCGCCAGCGAAGCGTGCCAAGCCGACCGCGCGCCACCGTGGTCACCGGCCGCCCACCGGGCGACACCGCGGTGGTACCAGGTCAGCCAGTTCTCCGGCGCGTGCTCCAGCAGGTCCGCCCACGCCGCGCCGACGAGCGTCGGCGGGGGCACCTCCGAGGGCGAGCCGGACGGCGGCCGGCCGTCCAGCAAGGCGCGCCACTGTTCCTGCTCCGGGCCCATCGCCGCGGCCGGGAACGGCGTGCCCGGCAGCACCGCCATCGTGCGGTGCACCTCCAGCGCGCCCCATCCGGAACCCTGGTGCAGCAAGGACTCCGGCGGCAGGTCGGCCACCTTCAGCCACTCCCGGTGCGGCTCGTCGAGCACCGGCACGGCCGACTGGACCGAGCCGGTGGCCGCGGCCCAGTCGGGCCCGTGCACCACGGCGGGGTCGGCCGAAACCGGGCCGTACGCCTCCAGCCAGTCCCAGGATTCCCCGGCGTCGAGGCGCAGGTGTTCCAGCTGGGTCCGCGCGAGCCCGGCCTGGATCTCCAGGTAGCCCGGCGCGCCCGGCGCCAGCCACTCCTGCCAGCGCCGCCCGCCCGCGGACTCGCCCCAGACGAACAGCTTCCGCCCGCGCAGCCGCCGGGTCGAGGCCTGGAGGAGCCCGTCCCCGCGCCCGTCGACCGCGGCGATCCAGCGCGGGGTATCGCCGGTCAGCTCGAAGAAGTAGTCCGCCGCGGCCTCCGCGCGGGCCGGGTAGGTCAGCTCGCCGGGCACCGCGACGCGGTCGAGCCGCCCGCCGTAGCCGTAATGCCAGGCCTCGGCCGCGGGCGCGAGCACCCGGGTTTCCGGCTCCCGCGTCACGGCGATGTTCGACCACCAGTACACCGGCACCGCGTGCGCGTGCGGATTGCGCACGCGCACGCCCACCAGCAGGAAATCCGAGCCCTCGGGCAGCGAGAAGTCCAGCTGGTAGGGCAGGTCCCGGGTGCGCTCCCACTCCCACAGCCGCAGCACCGGCGTGCCGCCCGGCCCCTCGACCCGGCCGGCGAACATCGGCGCGCAGGTCTGCGCGGTGTGCCCGGTGCTGCCCAGGTTCCACTCGACGCCCCCGGCGAACCACGCGTCGCGCAGCGCCAGGTTCGCGGGCTGGAACACCGGGTTCCGGTAGAGCAGCTCGCGCCCGGACGCCTTGTGCCACAAGGAGTACAGCCGCCCGCCGAGCGAGGGCAGCACGGTCGCGCGCAGGCGGTCGTTCTCCAGCACCAGCGCGGGCAGCTCGGTCTCGGTGCGCGAGCGGGTGTAGCCGTCCTGCAGCCGGTACGGCAGCACCGTGTCGAGCCGCCCGTACGACAGCCCCTCGGCCAGGTCCGCGGGCAGCTCCGCGAGGTTCGCCACCTGCTGCACCGGCGCGGGCTTCACCAGCGGTGGCAACGGGTTCTCCGGGCCCGGGTCCGCCGCGGGCAGGACCAGCGTGGTCACGCTCAGGCTGGTCATGCGTCCGGCAGCCGCTCGCCGGTGGCCTCGTCGAACAGGTGCACCGCACCCGGCTTCGGCGTCAGGCCGATCTTCTCCCCGCGTTGCCACGGCGCCATCCCGGGCGTGCGGACGGTCAGCACCCCGGCGGTCTCGCTGCGGCAGTACAGGTACTGGTCGCTGCCCAGCTCCTCGACCACCTCGACCACGGCCGCCAGCCCCTCCGCGCCGGTCTCCCAGCCCTCCGGCCGGATGCCGACGACGATGCCGGGCCCGGTCAGCGCCGCGCGCTGCGCCGGGGTCAGCTTCAGCCGGGTGCCGCCGACCAGCGCGCCCTCACCGTCCACCGTGGTGGTGAGCAGGTTCATCGCGGGCGAGCCGATGAACCCGGCGACGAACACGTTCACCGGCCGCGAGAACAGCCCGACCGGGGTGTCGCACTGCTGCAGCAGGCCGTCCTTGAGCACCGCCACCCGGTCGCCCATGGTCATGGCCTCGACCTGGTCGTGCGTGACGTACAGCGTGGTGATGCCCAGGCGCCGCTGCAGCGAGGCGATCTGCGTGCGCGTCTGCACCCGCAGTTTGGCGTCCAGATTGGACAGTGGCTCGTCCATCAGGAACACGCTCGGCTCACGGACGATGGCCCGGCCCATCGCGACCCGCTGGCGCTGGCCGCCGGACAGCTTCGCCGGCTTGCGGTCCAGGTACTCGGTGAGGTCGAGCAGCTCGGCCGCCTCGCGGACGCGGCGGTCCCGCTCGGCCTTCGCCATCTTGGCGATCTTCAGGTGGAAGCCGATGTTGTCGCCCACGCTCATGTGCGGGTAGAGCGCGTAGTTCTGGAACACCATAGCGATGTCCCGGTCCTTGGGCGGCAAGTCGGTCACGTCGCGCTCGCCGATGTGGATCGAGCCGTCGTCGACGCCCTCCAGGCCGGCCAGCATCCGCAGGGTGGTCGACTTGCCGCAGCCCGACGGCCCGACCAGGACGAGGAACTCGCCGTCGTCGATCTCCAGGTCGAGCCCGTCGACGGCGGGCCGCTCGACCCCGGCGTAGTAGCGCGTGGTGTCGGTGAAGCTCACGGTGGCCATGGGGTCCTTACTTTCCGGCGCCGAGGGTGAGTCCGGTGATGATCCGGCGGGCGAGCACGAGGTAGAGCACGAGCATCGGCAGCACCACGATGGCGACGCCGGCGATCAGGCCGCCGTACTCCGACTGGTAGCTGGCCGCGCCGTAGAAGGTGAACAGCGCGCGCGAAAGCGTGAAGTGCGCCTGGTCCTTGAGGAACACGATCGCGAGCAGGGTCTCGTTCCACAGCCCGATCGCGTTGAGCGTCAGCGCGGTGATCAGCCCGCCGCGCGCCAGCGGCAGCATCACCGAGAAGAACGTGCGCAGCGGGGACGCGCCGTCGATCGCCGCGGCCTCCTCCAGCTCGTCCGGCAGCGAGCGGAAGAAGCCGGTCAGCAGGAACACGGTGAACGGGATGGACAGCGCCACGTAGACCAGGAACAGGCCGTACTCGTTGTCCAGGTGGATCTTGCTCATGACCACGAACAGCGGGATGATCACGGTCTGGAACGGCACGCCCATGCCGATCGCCACCACGTTGGTCAGCGGCCCGGAGCCGCGCACGCCGAGCCGGGTCAGCGCGTACGCCGCCGGGGCCGACACCGCGACCGTGACGACGGTGGCGAGCCCGACCAGCACCACGGTGGTGACCACGGCGTTGCCGAACCCGGCGTTGTTCCAGGCGTAGACGAAGTTCCGGAACGGCTTGCCGAGGTGGAACCACTGGTACGGCAGGGCGAACGGCTTGGTGAAGATCTCCACCGGCGTCTTGAACGAGGCCGACAGCAGCCAGTACAGCACCAGCACGTTGCCGGCGGTGAACAGCCACACGATGGCCGAGCCGAGCAGCCGCAGCGGGCTCAGCCGCCGGGAGCCGGGCGCGGGCTTGGGCCGGCGCGGCGGCTTGCGCGCCGGTTTCGCCGCGCGGGCGGCGGGCGCGGGCGCGTCCGTGACGGACATGGTCTCCCCCTCAGAACTGGATGGCGTCACGGCGCATCAACCGGCGCAGCAGGACCACGAGCACCGACACGAGCGCGATCATCGCGACCGCGCAGGCACAGGCGGCGCCGAAGTCCGGGGTGCCGTTGGAGCCGAAGGTCCGGTCGAACACGTAGATGCCGAGCGTCCACGCCTGGTTCGGCGGCGCGTAGGTGCCCGGCCCGGCCAGCACGAAGACCAGCTCGAAGATCTTCAGCGCGTTGATCGTCCACAGCACCCCGGCGACCCCGACCACGTCCCAGGTCATCGGCAGCGTGATGTTGCGGAACTTCTGCCACGGCGACGCCCCGGCCAGGTCCGAGTCCTCGTACAGGTACGGCGGGATCCGGTCGACCGCGGCCATCAGGATGGTGATGTAGAAGCCCGAGCTGGCCCAGATCAGCGAAGCGGTCACCACCCCCGTCACGTTGGCCGGGGCGAGGAACTTGGCCGCGTCCGCGCCGACGTGCTCCAGCACGTAGTTCGCCAGGCCCTGCTTGCCCGGCTGGTACTTGAACACGAAGCCGAGGAACATGCCCAGTGCCACCGGCGCGACGATGTTCGGGAAGAACAGGATCGCCCGGATCACCTTGCCGCCGCGCATGTCCCGCAGCACCATGGTGAACAGGAACGCGATCGCGAACGTGCCGATGCCGCCCAGGAAGACGTACACCAGCGTGTTGCGGAAGGCGTACTGGAACGAGTCGCTCTGCCACATCTGCACGTAGTTGGTCACGCCGTCGGGCTCGGGGGTGTCGCCGGCCCCGGCCCAGTGGGTGAAGCTCAGCACCACCGTCGCGATCGTCGGCAGCACCAGGAAAGCCAGGTACAGCACCAAAGCCGGGACCGCGAACGGCCAGAACAGCCGGCGCTTGCGGCCTAGGTGCGCCCCGCGGGTGGCGCGGGCGGCCGGGGCCCGCACCACCCGAGTCGCGGCCGTCATCAGCCCTGGGTCTTCCAGAACGCGGCGCTCTTGGCCGAAAGCTGCGCGACGAACTGCTGCGGGTTCAGCTGGCCCTTGAGCAGCGCCAGGTCCGCCGGGTCGAACACGTCGGTCTGCCACTTGCCGCCGGCGATGCCGTCGATCCCGTCGTACTGCAGCACGTGCTCCTTCTTCGGGTCGTCCATCGCGGACTTGACCTGCTTGAGGTCGTCCGGCACGGCGAGGTCGGCGCGGGGCACCAGGTTGTCCGCCACGGCCGGGATGCCGGAAAGGATGTCCTTGTTGAGGAAGTAGGCGATGAACGCCTTGGCCGCCTCGGCGTTCTTGGCCTTCTTCGGCACCGCGAAGCCGATGGACATCTGCTCGACGGTGTCGTGCGTGGCGCCCGGCGGCATCGGGAACTGGAAGGAGCCGTACGCGATCTTCGTGCCGGCGCCCTCCTTGTCGAGGTACTCGCGGGTCTCGCTCGGCGCCCAGGTGCCGACGTAGAGGAATCGCGAGTCACCGTCCGCCCAGCGCTGCTGCACCTGCGGGAACTTCGCCGCGTCCCAGCCGTCGATGAAGTACTTCGGCAGCTTCGCGGTCTCGGTGGCGGCCTTGAGGAAACCGGGGTCGGACGTCCAGGCCGCGCCGGTGGGGTCGGTGGCCGCCTTGTACAGGCCGCCGGAGCCGACGTAGCGCTCGGCGAGCTGGGTGAAGAAGTACATGTTGTAGAACGGGATGTCCCCGTCCAGGCTGATCGCCGCCTTGCCGTCGGACTTCGCCTTGTCGAACAGGGCGGTCAGCTCGTCCATCGTCTTCGGCTGCGCCACGGCGCCGGCGGTGTCCTTGTCGAACCACCAGGCACTCGACTGGACGGTGTACGGGACCATGAAGTTGTGGCCCTCGTGGTCCTTGTTCTGTGGGAAGTCGTACGAGCTGGGCGAAAGCACGTCCTTGACCGTCTTGTCGCCCTCACCGACCTTCATCCCGTAGACGTCGTCGAGGCTCTGCGTGCCGCCCGGGGTCATGATCGCGGCGCCGACCTTGCTGACGTCCTGGTCGAACAGGTCCGGCACGGTGTCGGTGTTCAGCGCGGGCACCAGGTTCTGCGTGTAGGCCTTGCGGCCGAGCCACTGGACGTCGACGTGCACGCCGGTCTTGTCCTGGAAGCACTTGAACGCCTTCTGCAGCACCTTGCCCTGCGGCTCGTCGGCGGTCCACATCGACCAGTAGGCGACCGTCTTGCCGGTGGCGGGCTTGACGCCGGGCTCGGGACACGGCGCGTTGAGGTACTGGTCGACGCCGGGCAGCGCGTTCTCACCGGTGCCGCCCGCGGCGGTGTCCCCGCCGCCGCAGCCGGCGAGCAGCAGCGCGGCCCCGGCCGTGAGAGCCACCGCCAGCTTTGTCCTCGAGGTCCCGGCGAGCCGGTCCCCGGGCCTTTCCGAACGCTTGCCTCGTGCTACCCGCATAGCCACCACAGCCACCACCCGATCTAGGAAATAACGCCGGTTTCTGCGCATTAGCGCGCAGTTTTCTGCGACTTCACGCATCTGTCAACAAGTTCGCTCGGTAAATCTGCACAATCGTCACCTGGCGGTTTCCGCGTGTCCCAGCATGAGCACACCCAGCAACCGCCGCACCTCGACCGCCACCGCCGCCCGGCCCGCGCCGAGGTACCGGCGGGGGTCCACGCGCTCGGGGTGCTCGCGCCAGTCGTCCGTCGCGGCGGCGGTGAACACTTTGTTGAGCTGGGTGGCGATGTTGACCTTCGTCATGCCGGCGGCCACGGCGCCGGCCAGGCCCTCGTCGGACACCCCCGAAGAACCGTGCAGCACCAACGGCACCGGCACGGCGGCGTGCAACGCGGCGATCAGCTCGAAGTCGAGCGCGGCGTCGCGCGTCAGCATCGCGTGGGAGCTGCCGACCGCCACGGCCAGCGCGTCCACGCCGGTGTTCGCGACGAACTTCGCGGCCTCGCCGGGATCGGTGCGGGCGCCGGGCGCGTGCACGCCGTCCTTCCCGCCGACCTCGCCCAGCTCGGCCTCCACCCAGACGCCGTGGTCGTGGCAGTACTTCGCGACCTCGCGCGTCGCCCGCACGTTCGCCTCGTAGTCCAATGTGGACCCATCGAACATCACCGAGCCGAACCCGAGGTCCACGGCCTCGCGCACCAGCTCCCGCGATTCGGCGTGGTCCAGGTGCACGGCCACGGGCACGCCCGCCGCCCGCGCCTCGGCGAGCGCGGCGCCGCCGACCGGGGCGAGCGCGCCGTGGTAGCGCACCGCGTTCTGGCTCAGCTGCAGGATCACCGGCGCGTCGGCGGCCTCCGCCCCGTCCACGATCGCGGTCAGGTGCTCCAGCTGGATGGCGTTGAACGCCCCGCAGCCGCGGCGCCGCGCCACGGCGCCGCCGACGATGTCCCCCGTGGACACCAATGGCATGTGGCCCTCCTCAGCTCGCCCGGGCGCGCACGGCGACCCGGTGGTGTTCTCGGTGGTAGTGCGGGAGGTCGACGTCGCCGGCCAGCGGCCCGAGCACGGCCGCGCCGGACAGCGCGACGGCCCGGCGCAGCACCTGCGGCCACGGCTCGTGCCGGCAGATCCCGAGCGCGATCCCGGCGACGGCCGCGTCACCGGCCCCGGTGGCGTTGCCGCTCAGCTCCGCGGGCGGCGCCGCGTGCCAGGTGCCGGCCGCGGTGACGGCGAGCAGGCCGTCGCGGCCGAGCGACACGACAACCGCGCCCGCGCCCGCCTTCCGCAGCTCGGCCGCGGCCGCCTCGACGTCGCGGATTCCGGTGGCCTCGAACAGTTCCCGGGCGTTCGGCTTGACCACGGCCGGCCGTCCGGCCAGCCCGGCCAGCAACGCGTCGCCGGAAGTGTCGAGCACGGTCGGGATCCCGGCCGAGGCGAGCTGGGCGTACGCGTCCGGCGGCGCGCCGGGCGGCAGGCTGCCGGAGCAGACCAGTACTTCCGGCCGGTGCCGGGCGGCCGCGGCGGCCAGCGCCGCCCACTCCCCCGCCGTGATCACCGGGCCGGGCTCGTTGAACAGGGTGACCGCGTGGTCGTCGGAGGAGAGCACGGTGGTGGTCCGGCGGGTCTCCCCGGCGATCGGGACCAGCTCGGCGGGCACGCCGGAAGCCGCCAGCTCCTGCGCGACGGCGCTGCCGGTGGCACCGCCGGCCAGCGCGACCGCCCGGGTGTCGGCGCCCAGCGCGTACAGCACGCGGGCGACGTTGATCCCCTTGCCGCCGGCGCGCTGCCGCACGGCCGAGACGCGGTGCACCTCGTCCGGCACCAGACTGTCCACTGTGTACGTCACGTCGAGCGCGGCGTTGGGGGTCACGGTGAGGATCACGGCGCCACCACCCGTTCCAGCAGCTCCGCGGCCAGCAGGCCCGCGCCCAGGCAACCGGCTTCGTCACCCAGCTCCGCACGGCGCAGCACCGGGCGCCGCTGGAAGACGAGCGACCCGGCCAGCCGCCGGTCGACGCGTTCCAGCAGCCCGCCCGCCTCGAACAGCCCGCCGCCGAGCACCACGACTTCGGGCGCGATCAGCGTGACCAGCAGCCTCAGCCCGGTGGCCAGCGCCGTCACGGCTTCCTCGACGACCTCGCGTGCCACGTCGTCGTCCGCCTCGAGCACTTCGCGCGCACCGGCGACGGCCCGGCCGGACCGTTCCGTGTAACGGCGGGCGATCGCGCCCGCGGACGCGACCACCTCCAGGCAGCCGGTGGCGCCGCACCCGCAGCGGTGACCGTGGCCGACGTCGACGTGGCCCAGCTCGCCGGCCTGCCCGGCCGCGCGATGCGGACGGCCGCCGATCAGCAGCGCCGCCGCGATCCCGGTGCCGACCGGGACGAACGCGGCGTCGGCGAACCCGCGGGCCGCACCGAAGCGGTGCTCGGCCAGCCCGCCCGCCGTGACGTCGTGCCCGAAGGCGACCGGCATCGGCAGGCGTTCGGCCAGCAGCTCGCGCACCGGCGCGTCCCGCCAGCCGAGGTTCGCCGCGAACCGCGCGACGCCCGCGGCCTCGTCGACCACCCCGGGCACCACGACCCCGGCCGCGGCGATCGGGCCGGCGTGCTGCAGCTGCCCGATCAGGGTCCGGACCTGGTCCGCCACGGCCTTCGCCGGATCCGCGCCACGGGCGGTGGGACGGCGCAGCTCGGCCCGCTTCGTCCAGCGGCCCGGCTCGTACACCGCGGCCTTGACCGTGGTGCCGCCGACGTCGACCGCCGCGAGGAGCGTCATGCTCAGCTCAGCACGACGGAGCGCGTGAGGCTCCGCGGGTTGTCCGGGTCCAGCCCCTTGCGCTCCGCGATCGCGCCGGCGACGCGCTGGGCGCGCACCAGGTCGGCCATCGGGTCCAGCCCGGTCTCGACGAACACGCCGCCGGCCCGGCGGACGTCCTCGGCCAGCCCGTCCGGCGAAGCGCCGAACATCCAGGTGACGCGGCCGGGCTCGCTGATGCTGATCGGCCCGTGCCGGTAGTCCCAGGCCGGGTAGGACTCCGTCCACAGGAGACAGGCTTCGCGGAACTTCAGCGCGGCCTCGTTGGCCAGGCCCACCGACCAGCCGGTGCCGAGGAAGCTGAACTGCCCCGCCTCGACCAGCTCGGCCGGCAGCGGCTCGGCCAGCACCCGCTCGGCCTGCGCGATCACCGGGGCGAGGTCTTCGCCGAGGTGCGCGCGGAGCATGGCCAGCGCCGAGGTGGCGAACCGGGTCTGCACGACCGAGCGCTCGTCCACAGAGGACAGGTCGACCACGGTGCCCGCGGCGCCGGCGATCTCGGCCGGGACCCCGGTGATGGCCGTGGTCGGCAGGGTCGGCGCGGTCTCACGCAGCCGGGCCAGCAGGGTGTGCACCTCGGTGGTGGTGCCCGACCGGGTCAGCGCCACGACCTGGTCGTAGGCCCGCCCGACGGGGAACTCCGAAGCGGCGAACGCGTCGGTCTCCCCGAGCCCGGCGGTTTCGCGCAACACGGCATACGCCTGCGCGATGAACCACGACGTGCCGCAGCCGACCACCGCGACCCGGGCGCCCGGCGCCGGCAGCAGCCGCGCGTTGGCCGCGGCCAGGTTCGCCGCGTCCCGCCAGCACTCCGGCTGGCTCGCGATCTCCGCCGCCATGAAAGTCCCGCTCATCGACTCCCCATCCGTGCCAGGTGTGAGCAACAGCTGTCACCGTAGATGCAGGTTTGTGCATCGTCAATGCTGTCTTTTTGCATCTTCGAGCATCGATGGCGCAGCCAAGCGAGCAGAACCGTGCAGACGGCCGCCGTATAGGGCGTTATACGACCGTCGATCGTTGACAGTGAAATACCTCGGAGTGCATCATCACTGCACACCAAATGTGATCGATCTTGTTTGTTCTGTCTAGTTTTCCGACATCAATGCTCATCCAGGTCCCCCGCAGCCGCGTCGGTCGGCGTCCGGAAGGAATGAGGAGCCCATGCCCGTCTCGTATCCCAGGTCCCGTGGAACCGGCCGGAGAGCCGCCGTCGCGCTCGCCGGCGTGGCGTTGTGCGTCGGCGGCCTGGTCCCGGCCTCCGCGTCGGCGGCGCCGTCCGGCGGCTTCACCGTGACGGTCAACGGCACCGGCACGTACGCCTATCCGACCGACACCCCGGCGAGCGGCTATATCGACAAGGACGGCACCTACTACTTCCAGCAGTCCGCCGCCGACTACGGCGCGACCGCCCCGCGGGAGTGGGAGTTCTACTCCGGCAAGGACTTCGACTCCGCGACGAAGTCGAGCGCGCTGAGCAACGCGGTGAACCCCGCCGAGCCCCGCGACAAGAACAACGACACGACCTGGCGGTGCAACACCAGCCCCACCGGCCGGGAGGCCACCGCCCCGCCGGCCGGCTCCGGCTACTCGCAGAAGAACTTCTGCGACCTGTCCGGCGTGTGGGTCGACCCGGACACCGGCGACTGGTACGGCTTGGTGCACAACGAGTTCACCCCGCAGCCCTTCGGCGACGGCCTCCACTACGACGCCATCGACTACGCGGTTTCGACCGACGGCGGGCACACCTGGGCCATCAAGGCGCACGTGATCACGTCGCCGTACAGCACCAAACGCGGGGACACCGGCGCCTTCCCGCAGCAGACCTACTACTACGGCGACGGCGACCAGCGGCTGCTGACGGACACCGCCTCGGGCTACTTCTACCTGTACTACGGCTCGCGCGTGGTGGACAAGAACGGCGGCTGGAAGGCGTTCTACGAGCACGTCGCCCGCGCGCCGATCGCCGGCAAGATGGCTCCGGGCAGCTGGCAGAAGTGGTACGACGGCAAATGGTCCGAGCCGGGCGTCGGCGGCCGCGAAAGCAACATGGTGCCGGTCGACGGCGCGAGCAGCACCGGCTACACGCCTGCGTCCAAGGAGTACAACCCGGCCAACGCCGGGACCACCACCGAGCAGGTCGCGGCGGGCAAGACCCCGCCGACGTCACCGCTGTTCGTCATGGACGTCGCCTACAACGCCTACCTCGGGCTGTACATCGGCGAACCGCAGGCGGTCGACCAGAGCGGCAAGGCGCCGCAGCAGTTCTACGTCACCGACGACCTGGCCACGCAGAAGTGGCGGCTGGCCGGCGACACCGGCAACCACACCGACGCCTCCTGGTACCGCTGGTTCCTCGACAGCGCCGGCAAAACCAGCTCGTCGATCGTCGGGAAGGACTTCCGGTCGTACTGCGCGTTCGGCTGCCCGGGCGACGCGTCCGGCACGTACTTCGACCTGACCGTCGAAGGCGCCCGCCCGGCCACGTCGCTGTTCGACCCGGCCAAGGCGTACCGGATCGCCAGCGGTGACGGCCGCGTCCTCGCGCAGGTCCCGGGCCGCTCCGCCACCACCTCGCAGTTCGCCCGGGCGGGTGCCACGGCGTGGTCCTTCGCGGCCAACGGCGACGGCTCGTACCGGATCGTGAACCGGGCGACCGGCGGGCTGCTCGGCGTCGGCACCTCGTCCCCGGCGACCCGGGCGTGGGGCACCGCGCCGACGGTCACCCCGGCCGGGCCCGGCGGCCCGAGCGTCGGCCAGCAGTGGTTCGTGCTCCGCTCCGGTCACGGCTACCGGCTGGTCAACCGCTACAGCGGACTGGTGCTGGGCCTCTCCGGCCGGGCCGCGGAAACCACCCCGGCCCGGTACTGGACCGACCGGACGGGCAACCCGGTCGGCGGCGGGCGCACCGCGTCCCAGCAGACGCTTTCGATCACCGCGGTTTCGTAGCCGCGGGGACTGGAGGTTCCGGGCCGGCGGGCGCCCTCGCCAGCTCGGCCTCCAGGATCCGCTCGGCGCGCGGCACCGCGAGGCCGCGGCCCGCCGCGAACCACCCGGCGATCAGCACCACCAGAGGGAGCTGCGAGGTGAGCGAGGATTCGACGACGGCGCCCGCGGGCTGGCTGTAGATGATCACCGCCCGCAGGACGGCGTCGACGATCAGCACCCCGCCCAGCCCGGCCGTCATGGCCCGGTAGAGCGCGCGGAACTTGCGCGAATTCACCCAGGCTCGCTCGAATGCCTCCTCGCGAGCGGGTTCTCCTTTGGCCGCAACGGGTTTGAGAGCCGTGCGCATCAACGGCCGCTCGGCCCACGCCGACGCCAGGATCACCAGCCCGCCGATGGCCAGGTACAGCGACACCCGCGCCAGCACGAACCGGGCATCGCCGCTGATCGAGGTGAGCACCACGCCCGCCAGCACCTCTACCAGCACGACCAGCGCGAACACGTCGACCCCTCCCTCGGAGCGGCCAGGGCGACGCCCGAGCCCCACGTCGGCGCCTCCCCCAGTGCGGGCACGGCGGCGCCCCAGCCCCACGTCGGCGAGCACGATCACCCCCAGTACGACCGAGCCCGCCACCATGCTGGGCACGTCGCCGAGGCCCGCGGCGTGGCACCCGAGGATCGCCGCCGTGGGCGCCAGGCCGGCGAGCAGCGCCAGCCGCCAGCGGAACCGCCCGTAGCCGGTCTGGCCGCCGATGGCCTTGCCCGCCAGCAGGGTTCCGCCGATGGACAGCAGCACCGCGGCGGACAGCCCGGTCGGCGCGAGCGCGACCAGCACCACCGTCGGCAGCAGCAGGTCGACCGCGGCGTTCACGATCATCAAGCCCACCCGCACCGCTTTACGACCCGCACCGACCTCAGGCATCGCGCTCCCCCAATCCCTGCACACATCATTATTTTGTCTGCTAAGAGAGTGCAAGGGTAAGGTAGCATCGGCCCATGACGCAAGCCGACCCCGCCGACCAGGTGGCGAACGCCCAGGTGCTGGGCCGCGAGTTCGCCACCGCGATCGTCGTGTTCCACGAGGCCGTCGGCCGGCTGCTGGGGTTGAGCGCGGTCGAGCGCAAGTGCCTGGACCTGCTGCAGCGCCTCGGCCCGGTGACGGCGGGGGCAGTCGGCGAGCACACCGGGCTCACCACCGGCGCGGTCACCCGGATGCTCGACCGGCTGGCCAAGGCCGGTTACGTGCGGCGCGCACCCGATCCGCACGACCGCCGCAAGGTCGTCGTGCACCTGCTGCCGAACGAGCGGATGGACGCGCTGATGGCCATGGCGTTCGGCCCGTTCGTCGATGACCTGGGCACGATCATGACCCACTACGACGAAAAAGAGACCCGCGCGATCCTCGACTGGGCGAGCCGGACCACCGGCGCGCTGATCACCAGCACGCGGCGGATCTCCGGCCTGGACGCCTGAAGCCCTCGCCTCGCCGCCCCCGGGCGCCTGAAGCTCCCGCCGGCGGGACCGGACCCAGGCGGCCGCGCGCCGGACCGCTGCGCCCCCGCGTCACCGGGTTTCATGATCGGGACCGGTCCCCGGCACCCGGCCTTACCGTGCGGGCCGGAGCACATCCGTCCGCAAGGGAAGGCAGACCCATGATCAAGACCCGTTCGCTCACCCGCCCGCTCGCCGGCCTCGCCGTGGTCGCGCTGGCCGGTCTGGGGCTGGCCGGCACCGCTTCGGCCGCGACGGACGCCGCCGCGCCGTCCTGCATCGAGGTCGCTTCGCAGGGCGGCTCGGTCGGCACCACGCTGTTCGTCACGGTCGCGAACAACTGCTCGCGCGAGTACCGCGTCACCGTGGTGGTGAACCGCGCGCCGGACAGCAGCTGCTTCAGCATCGCCCCCGGTGACCGTCAGGGCCTCAAGTTCGCCGGCGCGGAGCCGACGGTCGCGTCGGTCGACCTCTGCTGAGCCCCGGTCAGGCGAGGAAGCCCCCGTCGACCGGCAGCACCACCCCGCTGAGGTGGGACGCCCGGTCGCTCAGCAGAAACGCCGCGGTGGCCCCGGCTTCCGCCCCGGTGCCCGCCTTGCGCAGCGGGGTGGCGGCGATCCGCGCCGCCACCCCGCCGGGGATCGTCCGGCGCAGCTCGTCGAGCATCGGCGTCTCGGTCGGGCCGGGCGCGATCACGTTCACGCGGATGCCGAGCGGCCCGAAGTCGTGGGCCGCGGTGCGGGTCAGCCCGATGACCGCGTGTTTGCTCGCCTGGTAGGCGCCCATGCCGGAGCTGCCGCGCAGGCCGCCGATGCTGCTCACGTTGACGATCGAGCCCGAGCCCCGCGGCTCCATCACCCGCACTTCTTCGCGCAGGCACAGCCAGGTCCCCTTCACGTTGACCGCCATGATCCGGTCGAAGTCCACTTCGGACACCGCGTCGAGGCGGCCGCCCTGGCCCATGGCCGCGTTGTTGTACGCCCCGTCGAGCCGGCCGAAGCGGGCGACGGTGGCGTCGACAAAGGCCGTGACACTCGCCGCGTCCGTGACGTCGCCGATCGTGTAAGCCACATCGTGACCCGCTGCGGTGAGTTCTTCGGTCAGCGCGGCCAATGGCTCTTCGGTGCGGGCGACCAGCATCAGGGACGCGCCGTCTTCGGCGAAGACGCGCGCGGCGTCGGCGCCGATCCCGGTGCTCGCGCCGACGACGAGGACGACCTTGCCCTCCAGTGGCGGGGTGCTCATGAAGCGTTGTCCTCCTTGGGTTTTCCGCGCAGCGCGAGCATCTCGCGGGCGTCGGCCGGGGTGGCGACCTCCTTGCCGAGGTCCTCGACCACGGCCCGGATCTTCGTGACCTGCTCGGCGTTGCTCAGCGCCAGCCGGCCCTTGCCGAGCCAGAGGCTGTCCTCCAGGCCGACCCGCACGTGGCCGCCGAGCCACGCGCTGTGGGTGCCGAACTGCATCTGGTCGCGGCCCCCGGCGAAGGCCGAGAACGCGTAATCGTCCCCGAACAGCTTGTCCGCGATCCGCACCATGTGCTCCAGGTTCGCGTGGTCGGCGCCGATCCCGCCGAGCACGCCGAACACGCCCTGGATCAGCAGCGGCGGCTCGGCCAAGCCCTTCTCGGCGAAGTACGCGAGCGAGTACAGGTGGCCGATGTCGTAACACTCGTACTCGAACCGGGTGCCGGCCTCGCCGAGCGTGCGCAGGGTGTGCTCGATCTTGTCGAAGGTGTTGACGAACGGGTGCGCGTAGGTGTTGAGCACGTAGGGCTTTTCCCAGTCGTGCCGCCATTCGGTCACCTTGCCGGCGATGCCCGAGTAGACGAAGTTCATCGAGCCCATGTTCATCGACGCCAGCTCCGGCCGCAGCCGCGTCGCCGCCGCCAGCCGCTGGTCCATCGTCATCGACGACGCCCCGCCGGTGGTGATGTTGATGACGGCGTCGGTCTCCGCGGTGATCGGCGCGATGATCTCCTCGAACAGCTCCGGTTCGAACGCGGGCCGCCCGTCCGGGTGCCGGGCGTGCAGGTGCACGATGGCGGAGCCGGCCTCGATCGCCTCCAGCGCCGCCTTCGCCACCTCCGCGGTGGACAACGGCAGGTGCGGGCTCTGCGAAGGCACGTTCACCGAACCGGTGATCGCGGTGGTGATGATGACTTTTTCCGCTGCCCGCATCAGTTCTCCTGTTCGCCGAGCGCCCGGTAGGCGTCGAGTTTCGCTTCGTCGAGCGGGCCTACCAGGCTGACGGCCACCTGCGTGGCCCCCGCGTCGTACTGCTGCCGCAACGCTTCCCGCACCTGGTCCGGGGTGCCGCAGGCGACGAGGGCGTCGACCAGCCGGTCGGACCCCGGCGGGGCGAGGTCGGCGTCGGTGAAGCCGAGCCGGGTCAGCTTGGCCAGCTGGTGCGGCAGGGTCAGGTAGTAGGCGAGCCGCCGCCGGGCCACGTCGCGGGCCGAAGCCCGGTCCCGGCCCACCACCGCCCACTGGACGACCGAGAGGAACAGGTCCGGCCCGATCGTCTCGCGCGCCCAGCGGGTGTGCTCGGGCGTGACCAGGAACGTGAGCAGGCCGTCCGCGCGCTCCGCGGCCAGGCGCGTGATCCCGGCCGAGTACGCGCCGAGCACTCGCGGCACCTCGGGGCCGCCCCGTCGCCGGATCACCGCGTCGACGCCGTCGAGGTAGTCGCGCAGGAACGGCAGCGGGCCGGTCCCGCGCTCCCGGGCCGCGCCGCTGACCCCGAGGCCCAGCACGTACCGTCCCGGGTACCCGGCGGCGAGGTCCTGCGCCGCCGACGCGGCCGACTTCGGCACGCGTTCGAGCGCGCGGGCGACGCCGTTGCCGACGATCATCCGCTCGGTCGCGCCGAGCACCAGCGCCGCGGTCGTGAACGCCTCGCGCCCGTTGACCTCGGGGATCCAGACCATCCGGTGGCCGCTCCGCTCGAGCGCGCGGACGAAGCGCACCACCCCGTCGTGGTCGAGCTCGTCCAGCTCGGCGATCGACAAGGCGTTGCGGGGCAAGGAAAGCGAGAGGTTCACGGGCGCCCTTCGGCTTCCCGGAACGCCGCGACCAGCCCGCGCGCGGCCTCCGCCAGCATCGAGGTGTCGTTGCTGAGCAGGACGAAGTCGCAGCCGTCGCGCACCGCCTGCGCGGCCCGCTCGGGCACGCCGCCGAACGCCAGCCCGCAGCGCTTCCCGGCGGCGTGCGCGGCGTCGAGCGCCGAGGCGATCGACTCCAGGACCTCCGGCGAGGCCGGTGTGGTGCCCATCGACATCGACAGGTCCGCGGCGCCGACGAACACCGCGTCGACGGCGTCGAGCGCGAGCATTTCCGGCGCGGCCTTGATCGCCTCGGCGCTTTCGAGCTGCGGGATGCAGAGCACGTCGTCGTTGCCGGTGGCGAGGTATTCGGCGTTCGGGCGCAGGCCCCAGGCCCCGGCGCGGCTGGTCCCGCCGGCGCCGCGGATCCCGTGCGGCGGGAACCGGCACGCCGCGCCGACCGCGGCCGCCTGCTCGACCGTGTCGACGTGCGGCACCAGGATGCCCATGGCGCCCGCGTCGAGGATCTTCTGGATCGTCGACGCCGTCTTGTCCGGCACCCGGACCAGCGGCACCACGCCCAGCGCGGCGGCGGAGTTGATCAGCCGGTACGCGATCGCCAGGTCGAGCGGCGCGTGCTCCAGGTCGATCACGACGAAGTCGAACCCGGCGTACGCCATGATCTCGACCGGCTCCCCCGCGGTGATCTTCAGCCAGGTGCCGAGCGGGGCCGTCACCCGGCCGGGCGCGAACAGCCCGGCACCCGTGCGTCGGGGCGCGGTCACGGCATCGGGTAGTCGTCGGCGTTGAGGACCCAGCCCGGTTTCCCGGAGAAGTCCGCCCGCGGCGGGCTGAAGATGTCGATCAGCTGGTTCACCCCGGGGTCGCTCGCCGCCGAGGTGTGCACGGCGGGCGGCGGGATGACCGCCACCGACGGGCTGCCGAGCCGGACGTGCTCGTCCTCGCGCCACCCGGTGCTGTCGTTCAGCCACGGGGTGCGGATGTGGTGCACGTACTCTCCTTGCACGGCAAGGGAAAGCTGCTCGAAGTCCGCGTGCGAGTGCGGCGAGAGCCGGCGCGGGTCGCGCGGGCCGTCCTGCTCGGGCAGGAAGTTGACCATGAACGCGCGGGTGCGGAAGATGCGGCCGAACCGCGCCGGGTCCGCCGGCACGTCGGCCAGCGGGTAGAACCGGACCGCCGCCCCTCCCCCGGGTTCCGGCCAGCGCTGCAGCAGCGCGACCCGCGGGTGGTCTTCGGTGTAGGCACCGGCGTTCGCCGCGCGCTCGCGCCACGCGGGTTCGGTGGCCTCGACGAGCCGGACCAGCGGCCCGTCGCCGTGCACGCTGATCCGCGAAGCGCCAGGCGGGACCACGACCAGCCCGGGCTGCTCGATCCTGGTGGCGCCGTGGTCGGTGAGCACGGTGAAGGCCGGTGAGGCGCCGGTGACGACGATCGCGAGTTCGCCTTCCAGTGTCCCGTTGTCGAGGTCGTCGCCGGCTCGCGCGGCGGTGTGGATCAGCGCGACGTTCTGCGCGCGCACGATCGGGGTGGCCTGCAGGTCGAAGTACTGCGCGGCCGCGATCGCGGCGCCGCTGTCCGGTCCCGGCGCGGGCGCTGTCGCGAGTGCGGAACGCGGATCGTCCTTGGCGTACAAGGTTTCGGTGTCCTTTCGCTCAGGCGTCGAGGTTGAGCAGGTACGTCGGGTTGTCGCGCACCATCCGCCGCAGGTCCTTCTCCGGCAGGCCGAGGTCGAGCAGCGCTTCGGCGACCCGCAGCCACGCGTCGACCGGCTTCGGGTTGGCCTTCTGGCCGAAGTCCGAGGCCAGCACGATGTGCTCCGGCCCGAGCGCCTCGATCCAGGTCAGCAGCTGCTTCGGGTCCCACTTCTGCGTGCCCTCGGGGTCGTACATGCCGACCTCGTGCTCGACGA
The DNA here is from genome assembly GCF_900110575.1 of Amycolatopsis saalfeldensis. Lineage (GTDB taxonomy): Bacteria > Actinomycetota > Actinomycetes > Mycobacteriales > Pseudonocardiaceae > Amycolatopsis > Amycolatopsis saalfeldensis. The sequence continues at coordinate 614,448 of NZ_FOEF01000003.1, read as the reverse complement.
ACGCGCCGAGCCCGATCAGCTCGCGGCACAGCTCCGGCTCGGCGCCGATGACGAAGTCCGGGTGGCTGACGACCATCCGCGTGATGCCCCGCTCCTTGGCGGCCTCGAACAGCGTGCGGATGTACTCGGGGTACATGTGCCCGCCGTTGACGACGGCCTCCTGCGCCTTGATCTCGTCGAGGATCTCGCCGGCTTCGGGCTTGAGCGCGCCGGTCCCGTCGACGATGTCGATGCGCTCCAGCGTCAGCGGCACGGTGGTGGTCGGGAACGCGCCGTCCTCCGGGTGGCAGTCGATGTGCCGGCCCGAGGAGATGGTCGGGAACCAGACGACCTTGCCGCCCATGCGCAGGCACATGCGCACGGCGTGGACGTTCAGGCCGCCGACCGTGCTGTTCAGCGCGATGCCGCCGTAGGCCTGCGCGGCGACGCCGGCGAAGCGCCCCTTCATCGCGAGGACGTCCATCTGGGTGTTGTGGTGATGGGACTTCGCGACCATCGCCCGCATGCCGATCCGGGCGCCGTCCTCGGCGGCCTCGACGTGGTCGAAGCGGCGGGGGAACGGGCTGGGCCCGGAGTGGACGTGCATGTCGACCAGGCCGTCCAGGACGGTGGCGATGGCGGGGCGCCGGCTCATAGAGTCACCTTCGTTCGCATTGTGAATACCCAGTTCACTATAAGACCGTCTGTCAACCCCAAGGGCCCTCTTGTGCAACGCGGGACTCCTGTTTACGGTATCTAGCGTTCACTTTGTGAACTTTAAGTTCGAAAATGCACCGGTTGTGGTCACTCGTGAGCTGCGGGTAGCCGGCAGCAGACCTTGGAGGACGACGATGTCCGCACCGCCCCCCGCCACACCCTCCCCCGCCGCGCAGCCGCGTCCGGCGGTCCCGGAGCCCCGGACCGGCGCCCCGCACAGTCCCGACCTCGCCAAGGTGCGCGCCGCGGTGCGCGGCGGGACGCTCGCCTACTTCGTCGACCAGTTCGACATCTACCTGCCGATCGTGGTGCTGGCGCCGGCGACGGCCTACTTCCAGGCGGCGAACCTGAGCCTGAGCACCACCGCCCTGCTCTCGTCGCTGGTGTTCGCCTCGACCCTCATCGGCCGCCCGCTCGGCGCGGTGATCTTCGGCCACTTCGCCGACACCGTCGGGCGCAAGCGCACGACGCTGGTCGCGGTCGGCGGCTTCGGCGTGATCACCCTGGTCACCGCCTGCCTGCCGGGCCAGGAGACGATCGGCATGTGGTCGGTCGGCCTGCTGATCGCGTTGCGGTTCGTCGACGGGATCTTCCTCGGCGGCGAGTACACGACCGCGGTGCCGTTGGCGATGGAGTGGAGCCCGAAGCACAAACGCGGCCTGTACGCCTCGATCATCACCTCGACCTCCCCCGCCGCGTACGCGGTGATCGCCGCGATCACGCTGGCGCTGCTGGCATTCATGCCGTCGGCCGGGCTCCACAGCGCGTACGTGCAGTGGGGCTGGCGGGTGCCGTTCCTGGCCGGCGCGGTGCTGGCGGCCGTGCTGTTCCGCTACTACCTCAAGCAGGTGCACGAGCCGCCGTCCGAGCTGACCGGCGAGAAGCACAAGCTGCCGCTGGTCCGCCTGGTCTCGCGGTACCCGAAGGCGCTGGCGCAGGTCTTCGTGCTGATGACCGGCACCTGGCTGGCGACCAACATGGAAGCCGCCGTGACCCCGGCGCAGCTGAAGTCGCACCTGCTGCTGTCCAGCTCGCAGGTCACGCTGACCATGCTGGTGATCAACGCCGCCGCCGCGCTGTCCTACCCGCTGCTCGGCATCCTGTCGCAGCGCATCGGGCGAAGGCGCTTCTACATCGGCTACGGCCTGGCGGTCGCGGTGATCGGCGCGGGCTCGTACACGCTGCTGATGGTGTCCCGCGGCGGATTCGGCGCGGCGCTCGGCTGGGGGGTGCTGATCGGCGTCTTCACCGTCGGCACCTTCGGCCCGATCGCGGCGTACCTGACCGAGCGGTTCCCGGCGAGCATCCGGTCCACCGGCTACGGCGTCGGCTACAGCCTCGCGCTGATCGCGCCCGCCTTCTACCAGTTCTACCTCCAGCAGTTCGACGGCGTCATGCCCGCGCACCTCGCCCCCGGCGTGCTGATCGTGCTGGCCGGCGTGCTGATCTGCGTCGGCGGCTTCCTCGGCCCGGAGACCAAGGACGTCGACATGGACGACGACAGCACGATCCCGGCACTGTCCTGAATGGACGGACGCACGGAGGTCGGCGGCCTCGTCACCGCCAACCCGGTGTGGGTCGGCTCGTCCGAGCTGACCATGACCCGCGAAGGCCTGATCGCCTGCGTGGACGCGGGCGCCGGGGCGGTGGTGGCGAAGTCGGTGAACGAGAGCGCCGCCGCCCGGCGCCAGCTGGACATCGCGGACTACGCCTTCGTCTCCGGCGACGGGCGGGTCCGGCCCGCGGGCTCGGCGCGGCCCGGCGACGGCCTGCTGAACCGCTCCGGGCTGGCGCAGGTGGACCTGGACGACTGGCTCGACATCCTGGCCGCGGGCGCCGGGCACGGCGCGGCCCGCGGCTGCCCGGTGATCGGCAGCATCACCCTCGCCGACGCGGGCGCGGCCGCCCGCATCGGACGGGCGATGGCGGAAGTCGTGCCCGCCGTCGAGCTCAACATCGGCGCCCCGCACGGCCGTGAGGCGAGCGCGGTGCGGCAACTGACCGAAGTGGACGCGGTCCACGACGCGGTGCGGACCGTGCGGGCCGCCGTCGACGTGCCGTTGTTCGTCAAGCTGCCCGGGCAGGCGTCCGACGTCGTCGCGCTGGCCCGGGCCGCGCGGTCGGCCGGCGCGGACGCGGTCGGGCTGGTCGGCCGTTACCCGGGTTTCCTGCCCGACCTCGAGGGCGGCGCGGCGCTCGGGTCCTGGGGCGCCTGGAGCTCACCGGGCTGCCTGCCGATGAGCCTGTACTGGGTCGGCAAAACCTATGCGGCACTGGACGTTCCGCTGATCGGCACCAACGGCGCGCGCACCGTGACCGACGTGCTGCGGTTCCTCGCCGCGGGCGCCCGCGCCGTCGAGGTCGTCACCGCATTGTGGATCGGCGGGCCCGCGGTGCTCACGGGACTGGTCGCCGGGGTGAGGGCCTATCTCGGTGGTGGCGCGGAAGAATTCGTCGGCAGCGCGCTCGCCAGGACCCGCTCGTACGCGGACGTCCCGCCGGTGCGGCCGCCCGCGTGGCTGCCCTACACCGCGCGCTGGTCGGGCCGGTAGTACCCGCCCAGCTCCTCGGTGAGCTCGCGCGCGGCGCCCACGACCACGCGCAGTTCCGGGGCGTCGTCGGACATCGACAGCGTGTTGTCCGGGCCGACAATGGCGATGGTGGCGCAGATGCCGTACTCGTCGAACACCGGCGCGGCCACCGCGACGACGCCGGGGGTGCTCATCGCGGAGCAGTGGCCGACGGCGCGGACCCGCTCGACGTCGGCGCGCAGCTCGTCCCGGGCCGGGCCGGAAAGGTTGGCCATCAGGCGCTCCATGGACAGCTGGTCGGCGTGGTAGGCGAGGAAGACCTTGCTCTGCGCGGTGTCCAGCGGCAGGTGGCTGCCGACCCGCACGGACACCACCACGATGGTGGAGACGTTTTCCTCGACCCGGGAGACCACCGGGCCGGTGAGGCCCCAGAGGCTGAGAACCACGCTGGTCTGCGTGGCGCGGGAAAGCGCTTGCATGTGCCGCGGCGCCAGGCTGATCACGCGCCGGTGGCCGATGGCGAAGGCGCCCAGCTGCAGCAGCAGCCCGCCGGGCACGTAACCGCCCTCGGCGCTGCGCTCGAGCAACCCGGCGGCCACCAGCGAAGTGCAGTAGCGGTAAGCGGTGGTGCGATTGAGCCCGAGCCGCTCGGCGACCGCCGCCGCGGTCACCTCCGGCGTCGCCGGGTCGAACAGCGAAAGGATCTGGCTGACCCGGCTGACGGCCTGGATGTCCGCCTGGTCGCCACGATCCGCGCGGCCCCCCTCCGGCGCCCGCGTCGACTTGGTCACGGGACTCTCCCTTCGGGTGTTGCTCCTGGGCTTGAAGACGATGTTCACTTCGTGAACGCGCCTGTCAGGCTACCCGACGGCACTGCTGCGCACGGCCGTGGCGGCCAAGGTGGTGTACGGCAGGGTGAAACCGCCGCCGAGTCCGTCGATGGCGGCGCCGACCACGTGCAGCACCTCGGCCAGCCGGTCCGGCGGCAGGCGGGTGAGGACGCCGGTGGTCGGCAGGTGGTCGAGCCACTCGTCGCGGGTGTAGGACTGCTCCCAGTCGAACCGCCACTGCTCCGGTTCGCCGAAGCCGCCCGCCTCGCGGAAACCGTCGGCCGCGTGGGCGAACATCGCCTGGTAGGTCTCCAGCGGGGTCCGGGACGGCGCGGAGTTCAGCGGCGAGTCCGGCACCAGCCGCCGGTAGACCTCGGCGAAGGCCGCCTGGACCTCGGGCGGGGCGGCGAACACGTGGCCGAACACCGCCAGCCGGCCGCCGGGCCGCAGGACGCGGGCCGCCTTGGCCGCGCCCGCGACCGGGTCCACCCAGTGCCAGGACTGCCCGGCGACCACCGCGTCGAACACCCGCCCGGCCGGCTCCCAGGTTTCGAACTTCGCCACCTCGGCCTCGACCCCGGTCCCCCGCGCGAACTCCGCCATCCGCGCGTCCGGGTCGACGCCCAGCACCGCGCACCCCGCCGCCTGGAACTGGCGGGCGCCGATGCCGGTGCCGCAGCCGACGTCGAGGACGTCACGCCCGGGACTGGCGCTGACGATCCGCTGCACCAGCGCGTCCGGATAACGGGGCCGGGCCCGGTCGTACCGCGCGGGATCCACGCCGAACGACTCGGCCATGCCGCGGTGCTGGTGCGACTCGGCGGGCGGCGGGGTCGGCTCCGGTAAAGTGGGCATGCGCCCACCATAGTGGGCACGTGCCCACTCAAACAAGGCGGAGGCCAGACCAGTGCCGACCGGGATCCACATCCGCGACGCTCGCCAGCAGCTTTTCGTTGCCGCGCAACGGGTTTTGCTGCGCGACGGGCCGGAGGCGCTGACCAGCCGCGCGGTGACGGCCGAGGCCGGGGTCGCCAAGGGCGTCCTGCACCGGCACTTCCCCGACTTCGACGCCTTCCTCGCCGAACTCGTGCGCGACCGCGTCGCCCGGGTCGAGGACCAGGCCGCGCTCCTGCGGGCGTCGGCCGGGATCGGCAGCGTCGCCGGCAACGTCGCCAACGCGTTGACGGAGTTGTTCGACCCGCTCGTCGTGGCCATCGTCAGCCTCGTCATCTTCCGCGACGAGCTGCGTGCCCGGCTGCGCGAAACCGGCCCGGCCCAAGGCATCCCGGTCCTCGTCGAAGCGAGCGCCATGCTCGCCGCCTACCTCACCGGCGAGCGCGAACTGGGCCGCATCGCCGCCGACGCCGACACCGCGTCACTGGCCCTCTCGCTGACCGGCGCCGGGCATCTCCTGTTCGCCGCCGGAGACCGGCTGGACAGCGCCCAGCCGGAAGACGTCGGCAAGGTCGTGACCGCAGTCCTCGCCGACGTCCTCCAGCGACGCCTCCGCTGAGATCACTCCCGGGCCGAAGAGCCCCGCTGTGGCGTTTGAGGGCGGTGGTGACCGGCCACGTTCTGGAAGCCCCGTCGCCGCCAGGACATCGCCAAGACCCAGCGGTTCACCAAGCGTCAGTAAGTCACTGTCACCGGCGCATGGACGTCACGCCGGGGCAGCTCCACTGTCAGCTTGTGCGCCGCGGCGTCCCAGTGCCAGGCGGACGACGGCAGCTTCCGCCCGTCCGCGGTCACCTGCGCCGGGGCCGTGGCCCCCAGGATCGACACCGTCCACACGCGACTCTTCGGCTGTCCCGCGAACGATCCCCTGGCCCCGTCGATCCGGACGCTGTGCCCGCTCGCGTGGACCGCCGTGGTCGAGTTCTGCTTCGCGTTGGTGCCATTGTCCTCGTACAGGCTGAACGTGCCGGGCGCGCCGGCCGCCACGGTCAGGGTGACGCGGTCGAGCGGGTTCTGGACGTCGTTGGCGACATGATTGGTCCGCGTCGCCACGATCCCGCCCGCGCGGACGAACACCGGCATCGAGCCGAGGCCGGTGGTCACGTCCTGCGTGGTGCCGCCCGCGTAGGTCCGGCCGGTGAAGTAGTCGGTCCACTGCCCCGGCGGGAACCAGACCGAGGTGGTCGCCGACGAGCCCGGGGTGGTCACCGGCGCGACCAGCATGTCCGGGCCGTAGAGGTACTCACTGCCCGCGGTCGCGTAGGCGTTCTCCTCCTCCGGGTACTGGAGGTAGGCCGGGCGGACGACGGGGACGCCGGTCGCGGCCGCCTGCTGGGCCAGCGTGTAGGTGTAGGGCACGAGGTCTTCGCGCAGCACCAGGAACTTCTCCGCCGACGCCTTCGCCTCGGCCCCGTACTGCCAGGGCAGCCGGTCGCTGTGGTTGCTGTGCAGGCGGTCCACCGGCTGGAAGGTGCCGAGCTGCACCCAGCGCGCGTACATGTCGTCGGGCAGCTTGGTGCTCTGGTGCGTCTGCCCGCCGCTGACGTAGGTCTCGGAGCCCGGCAGGCCGGTGGTGTCCACGTGGCCGCCGATGTCGTGGCTGATCGCGGACATCCCGGTGGCCACCGCCTCCCCTGGCGTGTAGCCGACCTCGGCCTTCAGCGTGCCCCAGGTCGACGCGGTGTCCCCGGTGAAGTGGATGGTGCTGCGCTTGTCCGCCCACGGCCCGGTCGGCAGGGCGCCCGGGTTGCCGTAACCGCCGGCCTGCAGCGAGCCGTACGCGCGGGAGATGACGAACCCGCGGCCGACGGTCTTGTCGGCGTCGGTGGCGTACTGCTGGTTGATCCACGCGTCGGGGGTGACGCCGTCCAAAGAGGACTGCGAGTTGTCACAGCACCAGTCGAGCCACCAGAAGTCGTTGCCCTGGGCCTCCATCTCCTGGTGCAGGTCCAGGTACGCCTTGAGCTGGTCCGGGTCGCCCCAGTCGAAGGCGTGGCAGTCGCCACCGCAGCCGGCCAGCTTGCCCTTCGCGGTGGCCTGCGCCTGCGCGAACTTCGGGTCGGAGCTCTTGATGCTGGGGTGGATGTTGAGCGTGTTGTGCAGCCCCTGTGACGCCGACCAGTCGAAGAAGCCCTTGGGGTCGGGGAACTTCGTGCGGTCCATCGACCAGCCGTCCCAGGTGTCGGGTGCCTTGAAGTCGGTGTCGGTGACCAGCACGTCCAGCGGCACGTTTTCGGCGCGGAAGCGCGGCAGGATGGTGTCGCGGTAGTCGGCCGCGGTGCGGTCGAAGTACTCGGAGTACCAGACGCCGTACGCCCAGCGCGGCAGCAGCTCCGGCGGTCCGGTCAGGGTGGCGAGGTCGCCGAGGCCCTGCTGGTAGTCGTGGCCGTAGCCGAACAGGTAACCGTCCTGATAGGACTGCCCGCCGTGCCCGGGCCGCGGGGTGACCTGGCGGGTGGCCGGGTCGTACAGCGCTGAAGCGGTGTCGTCCAGCAGGTACCAGCCGTCGCGGTTCAGCAGGCCCGGCGTGGTGCCCGGGGCGCCGTTGTCACCGTTGTAGCCGTCGAGCCCGCGACGGTAGCCGCCGAGCGCCAGGTGCGGCGCCGGAGCGGGCGCGCCGGCCGCCGTCACGGCGACCGTGTCGAGGTTGACGTGGCAGGAGACGGCGTCCGGGCAGCCGAACACGAGGTCGTTCGCGCCGGCCTTGAGCGGGACCGTCACCGAGGCGGTGGCCCAGGTGTCCCAGTCCTTCGTGGCGGGCAAGGTCAGCTGCTGTGTCGCACCGCCGGCCGAGACGGTCGCGGTCCGGTCCTGGTGGAGGCCGTCGCCGCCGAGGCCGTTGGCGTAGCGGACCTGCACCGCGTACGTGCCGTCCGCGGGCACGTTCACCACCGGCTCGGTCAGGCCCGCGCCCTGGTTCAGCCCGGCGAGGAAACCGTTGCCGGAGAAGCCCTGGTGGTCGGTCGCACGGCTGGCCGACCCGGCCGGGCGCCCCACCTCGGCCTCGCAGGAGGTCCCGAAAGGACAGTCGGTGACCGCCCGCGCGGCGGCGGACGGGTACGGCGCGTCCGGGGCCACCAGCGCGACGCTGTCGACGTTCACGTTGCCGGAGTCGGCGGCCGTGCGGGTCAGCGTGATCGTGTGGCGGCCGGCGGCGAGCGAGAGCTTCGCGGCGACGAGCGCCCAGGTGTCCCAGGTGTCGGTGGGCGGCAGGCTCACCGTCCGGTTCGCCCCGCCGTCGACCGAAAGCGAGAGCGTGCGCGTCGTGTGCTGGCCGTCCCCGGCGACGGCGTTCGCGTACCGCAGGTCGAACTGGTACGTGCCCGCGGTCGCGACGTCGACGTCCGCGGAGGCCCGGCTCCCCTGGCCCTGGAACCCGGCCAGGAAGCCGCTGCCCCCGTAGCCGGAGTGGTCGGTCGCGACGCTGACCCCGCCGTACGCCAGGTCCTCCGCCTCGCACAGCGCGCCGGCCGCGCAGATCAAGTGCTGCCACGGCGCCGCGGTCACCGGCTGCGCGCCGGCTTTGAGCCGCACGCTCAGGTTCTTCGCGGAGAACGGGCCGGAGCCCTTCTCGTAGGTCAGGGTCATCGCGCTGGTGCTGACGGTGAGCAGATCGCCGGAAACGCGGGTGGTGAACGGCGTCCGCCGGAAGGAGGAGCGGCCGATGGCGTTGAACGTCGCCTGATCGGTGAACTTGCCGTCGCCGGCGTACTCGGTCCGGATCAGCGTCGGGGAAAGGACGATGAACCGCGCGTCCCCGGCCGATACGGTCGCCGCCGCGAGCTGCGCGGCCGGGTCCGCCAGCGCGACGGCCGGCGCAGCTGTCACGGCGACCGCCACCGCGGCGGCCACCGCGATCTTTCTCCGAAGGGACCGGGCCAGCCGACGCACGGTGCGCGTTTTCACCGTTTGACTCCATCCCGGGGGCAGCCCCCGCGCTTTTACAACGTTGGAAATCCGCACCCAGAATCGCAGCGGGGGTCGGGCGCTGTCCAGCGCCGCCGGGGAAGCTGTCCGCCGTCCTGACAAACGATCAGGAATCGAGAAGCGCCGCCCCCGGGCCCCGCCTAGCGTTGGCGACCACAGAACCGACCACGAATCCAGGAGCCACTCATGGACGCCACCCCCGGCATCAAGACCGTGCTGCACCCCGTTTCCGACCTGGAGAAGGCCAAGGCCGTGTACACCGTGCTGCTCGGTGTCGAGCCGAGCGCCGACTCGCCCTACTACGTCGGGTTCGAGGCCGGCGGCCAGCACATCGGGCTCGTGCCCAAGGGCGGCCCGCAGGCCATGACCTCGCCGGTGGCCTACTGGGAGGTGGCCGACATCGAGGCGAAGCTGGCCGAGCTGACCGCCGCGGGCGCCACCGTGCAGGACGCCGCGCGCGAGGTCGGGCCCGGCCGCCGCGTGGCCACCGTCACCGACGCCGACGGCAACGTGCTCGGGCTACTCCAGGACAGCTGAGGACCCGCCCGGACCTGCTTAGATGAGCCAGCGACGTAGCACGAGACGGAGACACCGATGAGCAAGACCGCCAAGCCGGGCCCGCAGTCGGCGGCGCCGCACGAGGCCGACCGCCACGACCTGATCCGCGTGCACGGCGCCCGGGTGAACAACCTGAAGGACGTCAGCGTCGTGCTCCCGAAGCGGCGGCTGACGGTGTTCACCGGCGTCTCCGGCTCGGGCAAGAGCTCACTGGTGTTCAGCACGATCGCCGCGGAGTCGCAGCGGATGATCAACGAGACCTACAGCGCGTTCGTGCAGGGCTTCATGCCGGCGCTGGCGCGGCCCGACGTCGACGTCCTCGAAGGGCTGACCACGGCGATCATCGTCGACCAGCAGCGCATGGGCGCCGACCCGCGCTCCACCGTCGGCACCGCCACCGACGCGAACGCGATGCTGCGCATCCTGTTCAGCCGGCTCGGCACCCCGCACATCGGCTCGTCCCAGGCGTTTTCGTTCAACGTCGCTTCGATCAGCGGGGCGGGCGCGGTCACCGTGGAGCGCGCCGGGCGGAGCACGAAGGAACGCCGCAGCTTCAGCATCATCGGCGGCATGTGCCCGCGCTGCGAGGGCCGCGGCTCGGTCAACGACATCGACCTCACGCAGATCTACGACGAGGGCAAGTCGCTCAGCGAGGGCGCGCTCAGCGTCCCCGGCTACAGCATGGACGGCTGGTACGGCCGGATCTTCGGCGGCTCCGGCTTCTTCGACATGGACAAGCCGATCCGCAAGTTCACCAAGCGGGAGCTGCAGGACCTGCTCTACAAGGAGCCGACCAAGATCAAGGTCGACGGGATCAACCTGACCTACGAGGGGCTGATCCCGAAGCTGCAGAAGTCGATGCTGTCCAAGGACGTCGACTCCCTGCAGCCGCACATCCGCGCCTTCGTGGAGCGGGCGGTCACCTTCACCGTCTGCCCCGACTGCGACGGCACCCGCCTGAGCGAGCTGGCCCGCTCGTCGAAGATCAACGGCACCAGCATCGCCGACGCGTGCGCGATGCAGATCAGCGACCTCGCCGAGTGGGTGCGGAAGCTGGACGAGCCGTCGGTCGCGCCGCTGCTGGGCTCGCTGCGCCACACGCTGGACTCGTTCACCGAGATCGGTCTGGGCTACCTGAGCCTCGACCGCCCGGCGGGCACGCTCTCGGGCGGCGAAGCCCAGCGCACCAAGATGATCCGCCACCTCGGGTCGTCGCTCACCGACGTCACCTACGTGTTCGACGAGCCGACGATCGGGCTGCACCCGCACGACATCGAGCGGATGAACGCCCTGCTGCTCCAGCTGCGGGACAAGGGCAACACCGTGCTGGTCGTCGAGCACAAGCCGGAGGCGATCGCGATCGCCGACCACGTCGTCGACCTCGGTCCCGCCGCGGGCGCGGGCGGCGGGGAGGTGGTGTTCGAGGGCACCGTCGACGGGCTGCGGAACAGCGGGACCCTGACCGGGCGGCACCTCGACGACCGGGCGTCGCTGAAGCCGTCGGTGCGGAAGCCGACCGGGGCGCTGGAGGTCCGCGGCGCGGACACCCACAACCTGCAGAACGTCGACGTCGACCTGCCGCTCGGCGTGCTGACCGTGATCACCGGCGTGGCCGGGTCGGGCAAGAGCTCCCTGATCCACGGCTCGGTCGCGGAAGGCGAGGGCGTGGTGGCGGTCGACCAGACCCCCATCCGCGGTTCGCGGCGCAGCAACCCGGCGACCTACACCGGGCTGCTCGAGCCGATCCGCAAGGCGTTCGCCAAGGCCAACGGGGTGAAGCCGGCCCTGTTCAGCGCCAATTCCGAGGGTGCCTGCCCGGCCTGCAACGGCGCCGGCGTCATCTACACCGACCTGGCGATGATGGCCGGCGTCGCCACCACCTGCGAGGTGTGCGAGGGCCGGCGGTTCATGGCCGAGGTGCTCGAATACACCTTCGGCGGCAAGGACATCAGCCAGGTGCTCGCCATGCCGGTGGCCGAGGCGGCCGGGTTCTTCGGCGAGGGCGACGCGAAGATCCCGGCGGCGCACAAGATCCTCACCCACCTGTCCGACGTCGGGCTCGGCTACCTCAGCCTCGGCCAGCCGCTCACCACGCTGTCCGGCGGCGAGCGGCAGCGGCTCAAGCTGGCCACCCACATGACCGACAAGGCCGGCGTCTACATCCTCGACGAGCCGACCACCGGCCTCCACCTGGCCGACGTCGAGCAGCTGCTCGCCCTGCTCGACCGGCTCGTCGACGCGGGCAAGTCGGTGCTCGTGATCGAGCACCACCAGGCGGTGATGGCGCACGCCGACTGGATCATCGACCTCGGCCCCGGCGCCGGCCACGACGGCGGCCGGATCGTCTTCGAGGGCACGCCCGCCGAACTCGTGGCCGACCGCTCCACGCTCACCGGCGAGCACCTGGCCGCCTACGTCGGCGGCTGATGATCACCGAACGCGGCGGCCGGTAAGGTGGGCGGGAAATCGGCCGGCCGAGGGGAGAACGGCGGATGGTCACCCGCGCCGAGCGGAACGCGACGGATCCCGATCTGGGCGTGCTGGCGGGCCGGCTGCTGTTCGCGGTGCAGCGGGAGCTGTTCACCGAGCTGGCCGCACGGGGCTTCGACGACCTGAACCACCGCCACGGCGCCGTGCTCGCCTACCTCGACCCGGACGGCGTCCGCGCCACCGACCTGGCCCGGCTTTCGGGGCAGCACAAGCAGATCATCGGCACCCTGATCGACGAACTGGAAGCCCTCGGCTACGTCCGCCGGCGCCCCGACCCCCGCGACCGCCGCGCGAAGCTGGTCTGCCCCACCGCCCGCGGCCTGGCCCAGTCCGAGGCGGCGGACGCCATCATGGCGACCATCCAGCAACGCCACGCCCGCCGCCTCGGCCGCACGGAGTACGACCGCTTCAAGCAGCTGTTCACCGACATCACCGAACACCAGCGGCGGCACACCGGCACCTGATTCCGGGGCGGTCGCCGCGCGGCAGAACACGCTCGGCGAAAGCCCGGGGCCACGGTACCGTCGGGCAGATGGACACCTTGGCGGCCTTCCGCATCGTCCCGCTGTACCTGGCCCTCTTCGCGTGGCCAGTGCAGCCTCGCCGCGCGCGGTGAGCAATTCCCGTGGCGCGGGGACCCGGTGGACGGCAGCCGAAATCCCGGACCAGAGCGGGCGTACGGCCGTGGTCACCGGCGCCAACAGCGGGCTCGGGTACGAGACCTGCCGGGTGCTGGCGGCCCGCGGCGCGCACGTGGTCATGGCCTCGCGCGACGAAGGCCGGGGGCTCGCCGCGCTTGGGCGGTTGCGCGCAGAGGGCGCCGGGGAGTTGGAGATGCTGCGCCTCGACCTCGCGGACCTCGGCTCCGTGCGCGAGTTCGCCGCCACGCTCGGCGCGCGCGGGCGGCCGATCGATCTGCTGGTCAACAACGCGGGCATCGGGATGCCGGGGCGTTCGCTGACCGCGCAGGGGTTCGAGTCGCAGTTCGGGGTCAACCACCTCGGGCACTTCGCGCTGACCGGGTTGCTGCTGCCCCTGTTGCGGCGGGGCACCGGCGCTCGAGTCGTCACGGTCAGTTCGGAGGCCTACCGCGACGGGTCGATCGACTTCGACGACCTCCACGGCGCACGGGTGTACCGGCCGCTGAAGGCGTACCGGCAGTCCAAGTTCGCGAATGTCCTCTTCGGACTCGAGCTGGACCGGCGGCTGCGCGCGGACGCGGTGCCGGTGGCGAGTGTGCTGGCGCACCCGGGGTTCACCTCGACGAACCTGCCTTCGTCCGGTGCGCGCGGGTTCGCCGGGCTGCTGCTGCGCGTGGGCAACGCGCTGGTGGCGCAGCCGGTCGGGCGCGGCGCGGCGAGCCAGCTGCGCGCCGCGACCGCGCCGGACGTCGAGGGCGGCCAGTTCTTCGGGCCGGGCGGGCGCAGCGGGATGTACGGCCCGCCGGTCCCGCTGCGGCCCGGCCCCCGCGCCACCGACCCGGACGCCGCCGCGAGGCTCTGGGAGATCTCCGCGGAACTCACCGGCGTCCGGTACTCGTTCCGCTGACCGGCCGGGGCTCAGCCGAGCGCGCCGACCACCCGCTCCAGGACGGCGCTCGGGCTGGGCTGGGTGGCCATCTCGTCGCGGACCTGCGTGGCCGCGGTGCGGAAGGCCTCCTCCTCCAGCAGCCGCCCGACCATGGCGCGGACGGTGGCGACGTCCACAGTGGCCGGATCGTGGGTCAGGCCCACCCCGCGGTCGGCGACGCGCTGCGCCGACATCGGGTTGTCCGCGAACGCCGGCAGCACCAGCTGCGGGATCCCGTAGAACAGCGGCGCCGCGGTGGTGCCCGAGCCGCCGTGGTGCACGATCGCCGCGCAGGTCGGCAGGAACGCCGACAGCGGCAGGAAACCGACCGAGTCCACATTGGACGGCAGCTCGCCGAGGCCGGTCAGGTCGGCCGTGCCGGCGGCGAGCACCACGTCGACGTCCATCCCGCCGAGCGCCTCGATCACCACGCGCAGGCTGCTGACCCCGGACATCGCCGGCACCACCGTGCCGAGCGTGACCGCTACCCTCGGCCGCTCCGGGCGGTGCAGCGCCCACTCCGGGACCACGGTTCCGCCGTTGTAGGGCACGAACCGCATCGGCCACCACGGCACGCCGTCGCGCTCGTCGGCGTGCTCCTCGCCCGCGCCCATCCCGCCCATGCTGGGCGCCCGCGGGTCGATCCGCGCGACGACTTCCGCCTTGGCGTCACCGATCCCGAGCTTCTCCCGCATGATGACGCTGACCTCGTCCTCGCCGAACGGGTTGCGCCCGGCCTCGCGCCAGTCCATGTCCCGCATCGACCACGAGACGCGGTTGCCGACCTCCAGCGCCGGCACGCCGAGCGCCGCGGCCGCCAGCATCCCGGCGGCGTGGTCGGAGGTGTAGACGACCAGCTCGGCGCCGAACGCGCGGCCGGCCTTGATCGTCCCCTCGGTCATGGTCACCACGAACAGCCCGAACGGGTTGCCGGCCTCGCGCGCCAGCCGGTACTCCTCCGGCACGTCGTCGTTCGACCCGGCCCCCGGCCGGATCGACGACATCAGGTCGTGCCACACGTCGCGCTGCGGGAAGACGTCGCAGACCGGCAATCCGGCGCGGGCGCCCGCGTCGGTCATCTCGGACGTGGTGGCCAGCAGCACCTCGTGACCCGCGGCGCGCGCGGCCCAGATCAACGGGATCAGCGGCAGGGTCAGCCCGTAGCCGGGCGCGGAGCAGAACAGGATCTTCACCCACCCGAGCTTGCCAGATCCGCGCCGCCCGCGGAGACGTTCACGCAACCGCGGCCGCTGAAGCCTTTCGGCGGAAATTCCCGGCTGTCCCCGAGTAGCGGCCACACCCTGTCCGCTTCCCCTGCCAGAATCGTGGTGACTCGATCACGACCGGAGGAAGCCACCACCGTGAGCACCCACTCTCGACCCCGAGCGCGCCGACCTCGTCACCCGCGAGGTCCCGCAGTGGACGATCGCGCACCAGCACGAGTACGGCCGGAAGTCCCATTGAGTCAAGGGAATCGACGAAGAAGCGGCATGGTGAACCTCTGTGGGCCGGGTGGACCGGCATGACCGTGCTGGACGCCCGGGCGCTCAATCGCGCGACGCTCGCCCGGCAGCTCCTGCTCGAACGCGCCGGCCTGCCGGTGCTCGACGCCGTGACGCACCTCGGCGGGCTGCAGGCGCAGGAGCCGCAGGCGCCGTTCACCGGGCTCTGGTCGCGGCTGCGCGCGTTCGGCCCGGCTTCGCTGGACGAGCTGCTGACCGGGCGGGAGGTGGTGCGGACGCACCTGATGCGCCGCACCGTCCACCTCGTGGCCGCCGGCGACGCACTGGCCTGGCGGGCGCGGCACGACGCCATGCTGCGGCAGCGGGTGCTCGGCACCTACCGCGGCGAGCTGGCCGGGGTGGACCTCGGCGAGCTCGCGGCGGCCGGCCGCGCGGTGCTGGCCGACGGCGAGCCGCGCACCATGGGCGAACTCGCGCGGGCCGTCGCCGATCGCTGGCCGGAGCCGGGCCCGCAGGCGCTGGGCGAAATGCTGATCGCGGCCCTCATCCCGGCGGTGCAGGTGCCGCCGCGCGGGCTGTGGCGCACAAAAGCGGGCGCCCGGTACCTGCCGATGTCCGATTGGCTCGGCCGCGAGGTCGACCCGCTGCCGTCCGGCGGCTCCACGGGCGCACCGGCTCCGGCCGGGAAAGCCGACCCAGCGGGAAAAGCCGATCCGGCCGGGAAAGCGCTGGCACGACGCTACTTGGCCGCCTACGGCCCGGCCGCGACGGCCGACCTGCGCGGCTGGAGCGGCGTCGCCGGGCTGCCGGGCGCGGTGGCCGCGATCCGCGACGAGCTGGTGTCCTTTCGCGACGAACGCGGCCGGGAACTGCTGGACCTGCCCGGCTCGCCGCGACCGGACCCCGAAACCCCCGCCCCGGTGCGATTCCTGCCCGCGTTCGACAACGCGGTGCTCGGTTACGCCGACCGCGGCCGCATCATCGACGACGCCCACCGGGGCCTGTCCGTCGCCGGCGAGCGCTTCGTCCTGGTCGACGGCCGGGTCTCCGCGACCTGGACGGACGACGCGGGCACCGTGACCGTCCACCCCCTGCGCCGCCTCTCCCGGGCCGACCGCACCGCCGTCACCGAGGAGGGACAGCGGCTGTCCGCGTTCCTCTCCGACGGCGCTGAGGAAAAAGTAGTGGTCACAGACGATTGCTAGCATGCTAGTATCGACCGGTGGCCGAAGAGGACGTCAAGCAGTTCAACGTGTACCTGCCGGTCGGGTTGATCAAGCAGGTGAAGTTCCGCGCCATCGAGACGGGCTCGTCCCTCTCGGCACTGGTCGCGGACGCGCTGCGCGCCTACCTCGACGAGCCCAGCGAACAGCGTCCACCGGGGAAGGAACCATCATGACCACTCAAGGGATCGAAGCCGTGTTCCTGGAGACCCACAACTGGGGCAAGGCGGCGAAGTTCCTCCAGGCACTGGGTTTCGAGCTGGATTTCGAAACCGACCACAACTCGGGTCAGCTGCGGGGCGGCGACGGGCCGCGGGTGTTCATCGTCGAGGTGCCCGAGGACCAGGATACCCGGTCGCGGCTCGTGCTGACGGTGCCCGACGCCGACGCGTTCGAACCGGATCCCGCGCTCGAGGTCGTCGCCCCGTTCGAGGAAACCCATTACGGCACCAGGGAAATGGCCGTCCGCGATCCCGACGGGCGGATCTGGGTCCTGCAGGCACCGGGATCGAAGTGACCGGCGAAGCGACCACAGTGGACACTATGGACACCGAGCCGGACCACACCGCCGTGCGCGTCGCGCTCTGGCGGGCGCTGCACCTGGAAGCCGACGCGCCACCGCACGTCTTCGAGGACGATTTCGCCCTGCGGCTCGCCGATCCCGGCGAGGGCTGGCGACGGCGGCCCGACATGGACCCGGACGGCACCCGGCCGTTCCGGGCCGGGGTGGTGTCCCGCGCGCGGTTCGTCGAAGACCTCGTCGCCGAGCAGGCCGGGCGCAGCGTCGGCCAGTACGTGCTGCTGGGCGCGGGACTGGACACCTTCGTCCAGCGCCGGCCGGACCTGGCCGCGCGGCTGCGGGTGTTCGAGATCGACCAGCCCGGCACCCAGGCGTGGAAACGGCGGCGGCTGCTCGAACTCGGCCACCCGGTGCCCGATTCGCTGCGCCTGGTGCCGGTCGACTTCGAATCCGGGCAGTCCTGGTGGGACCGGCTGGTCGCGGCGGGCTTCGACCCGGCCGAGCCCGCGGTCGTCGCCTCGACCGGCGTCAGCATGTACCTCGCGAAAGAGACCACCCGGGCGACGCTGCGACAGCTCGCCCGGCTCGCCGCCGGGTCCACTGTGGCCATGACGTTCCTGCTGCCGCCCGAGCTGCTCGACGAGGCCGACCGCCCGGGGCTCAAGACGGTCCGGACCGGTGCGAAGGCCTCCGGCACGCCGTTCGTCAGCCTGTACCCACCGCGGGAAATGCTGGAAATGGCCCGGGAAACGGGCTTCACGGACATCCGGCACGTTCCCGGAACCGCACTGTCCGAACGCTACTTCGCCGGCCGCCCCGACGGCCTCCGCCCGTCCAGCGGCGAAGACTTCCTGGTCGCCGCCACCTGAACCACCCGGGAGGTGAACACCGGCTGACGCGCGGCGGTGCCGGCGCGACCGGGGCGGCCGGGCCGGGCAGACTGACCCGGTGAGCTCTGAGCAGAACGAAGCGAAGCCGTCCGCCCACGGCGCCGGGCACCCGCGGCGGTCCGCGGGCGCGGCACTGGCCCTGGGCGCGCTCGGGGTGGTGTTCGGGGACATCGGCACCAGCCCGCTGTACGCGTTGCAGACCGTGTTCTCGATCGACAACGGCGCGGTGAAGCCGGTGCCCGACGACGTCTACGGCGTGCTGTCGCTGGTGTTCTGGTCGATCCTGGTCGTCGTCTCGGTGAAGTACGTGCTCTTCGTGATGCGCGCCGACAACGACGGCGAGGGCGGCATCCTGGCGCTGGCCGCGCTCATCCGGCGGCAGATCTCGGACCGGAAGCGGCTGGTCGCGGTGGCCACGATGCTGGGGGTGATCGGCGCGTCGCTGTTCTTCGGCGACAGCGTCATCACCCCCGCGATCTCCGTGCTGTCCGCGGTGGAGGGCATCGACGTCGTCGCCCCCAGCATCAGCGGGTCCATCCTGCCCATCGGCGCGGTCATCCTGATCGTGCTGTTCCTCGCGCAGCGGTTCGGCACCCACCGGGTGGGCCGGCTGTTCGGGCCGGTGATGCTGCTGTGGTTCCTGGCGCTGGCGGTGCTCGGCCTGCCGCACATCTTCGAGCGGCCGGGGATCCTGCGGAGCCTCTCCCCCACGTACGCGGCGGGCTTCTTCTTCGATCACCCGTACATCGCCTTCATCGCGATGGGCGCCGTGGTGCTGTCGATCACCGGCGCCGAAGCGCTGTACGCCGACATGGGGCACTTCGGCCGGCCGCCGATCCGCCGGGCCTGGTTCGCCGTCGTGTTCCCCGCGCTGATCCTGAACTACCTCGGCCAGGGCGCGCTGATCCTCGGCGAGCCCGGCTCCGTGAAGAACCCGTTCTACCTGCTCGTCCCGAGCTGGGCGCAGATCCCGATGGTCGTGCTGGCCACCTTCGCCACCGTGATCGCGTCCCAGGCGGTCATCTCCGGCGCGTTCTCGGTGACCCGGCAGGCGATCCGGCTGGGCTTCCTGCCGCACCTGACCGTCCGGCACACCTCCAAGGAGGAGAGCGGCCAGATCTACGTGCCCGGGGTGAACTGGATCCTGATGGGCGCGGTGCTGGTCCTGATGGCCACGTTCGGCTCGTCGGCTTCGCTGGCCACCGCCTACGGGGTGGCCGTGACCGGCACGCTGCTGCTGACCACCGCGCTGTTCCTGATCCTGGCCGCCTCCGTGTGGCACTGGCCGCGATGGCAGCTGACGCTGGTGGCCGTCGTCTTCGGCGGTGTCGAGCTGATCTTCTTCGCGGCCAACCTGACCAAGGTCGTGCACGGCGGCTGGCTGCCGCTGCTGCTGGGCGGGACGGCCGTCACGATCATGCTGGTCTGGCAGCGCGGGCGCCGCCTGATCACCGACCGGCGCACCGAAACCGAGGGCAAGCTGTCGGACTTCGTCGACCAGCTCCACGAGAACCCGCCGACGCGGGTACCCGGCACGGCGGTGTTCCCGCACCCGACCAAGGAGACGGTGCCGCTGGCGTTGCGCGCCAACGTCGAGTTCAACGGCGCCGTCCACGAGCACGTCGTGATCGTCTCGGTGATCTTCGAGAGCGTGCCGCACGTGTCGCGCAACGATCGCCTCGCCGTCGACTCCCTCTCCCACGCCGACGACGGCATCGTGCACCTGTCGGTCCGCTTCGGCTTCTCCGACGACGCCGACATCCCCGCCGCCCTGCGCGACGCGTTCATGCTCACCAGCGAGCTGGAGACCGACCTGGACAGCGCGTTCTACTTCCTCTCCAGGGTCACCATCGAGCCCGGCCCGCCGGGCGGCATGCCCACGTGGCAGAAGCGGCTGTTCATCGGCCTGGCCCACAACGCCGCGTCCCAAGCCGCCTCGTTCCGCCTGCCGGTCGACCGGACCGTGGTGATGGGGACCCGGATCGAGCTGTAGAAAGCGGTTGTGGCAAGAGCACTGGCCCGAAGCAAGGGGGGCCCGGCCGCGATCGCGGCCGTCGCCGGTGCGGCCGCCATACAGGGCAAGTCCGGCCTGGCGAGGTAGCCGCAGCCTCGCGGGCAGCGGGCGCGGCTGCGGTGATAGTGACCGCCTTGGCGTGGATAGCACTTGCGTGGCTCGGGTTGGCGTCGCCAAGCGGCACGCACCCGCTGTTCTACTTCGGACTGATCTTTCTCGGCGCCGGCGCGTTCGCGCTGCTGCTTTCCGGGATCGGAGCACTCACCAGCTCCCGCATCGCGGCCCGTCAGCCACTGCCGAACGGTGTGCGCACACTCCTGCTCGCCATGTGGCTGTGCGCGATAGTGGTCGATATTTTCGGCTGCCTCATCGTGCTCGCGGTGTCCGGCGGCAGAGGCAACACGACTCCCCTGAGCACCACGGCCCTGGTCGCAGTATTTGTGACCGCAGCGCTGACCGTAGCTTGTGCGACCGTGGCCTCATTCACCCTGCGTCGGCGTCTGCCTCGGTTCTGAAGCGTGAACCGGCGGGGCGGCTCCCGGCGCCCCAGTCTTACTGTTGGGACTCGCACCGTCCGACCCACTACGTGAGAGGAACCGCGTCCGTGAGCGAATGGCAGCTGCCCGAGACCTTTCCCAGCAGCGCCGGCGAAGTCCGGTGGGCCGAGCTGGGGCCGCGTGGGCAGGACCCGGTCGTCCTGGTGCACGGGACACCGTTTTCATCCTACGTCTGGCGGGCGGTGGCGCGGTCGCTCGCCCGGCGGCATCACGTGTTCGTCTGGGACATGCCCGGGTACGGGGCTTCGGAGCAGGCCGCCGGCCAGGACGTCTCGCTCGCGGCCCAGGGCCGGGTCTTCACCGAGCTGCTGGCGCACTGGGGGCTCGACCGGCCGCTGGTTGTCGCGCACGACTTCGGCGGGGCCGTCTCGCTGCGGGCGCATCTGCTGCACGGCGCCGATTACCGCGCGCTCGCGCTGGTCGACCCGGTCGCGCTCGCGCCGTGGGGCTCGCCGTTCTTCCGGCTCGTCGGGCAGCACGCCGAGGTCTTCGAGCAGCTGCCGCCCGCGCTGCACGGCGCGCTGGTGCGCGAGTACGTCGGCTCCGCGAGCAGCGCCGGCCTGCACCCGGCGGTCCTCGACCGGCTCGTCGCGCCCTGGCTCGGTGAAACCGGCCAACCCGCCTTCTACCGGCAGATCGCCCAAGCCGACCAGCGCTTCACCGACGAAGTGCAGGACCGGTACGGCGAACTCGCGATCCCGGTGCTCGTCTGCTGGGGCCAGGACGACACCTGGATCCCGCCGGCGAAGGGACCCGAGCTGGTCGCCCGGATCCCCGGCGCGCGGCTGGAGCCCATCGCCGGCGCGGGCCACCTCGTCCAGGAGGACGCGCCCGCCGAGCTGACCGCGGCGCTGCTCGCCTTCCTCGGCGAAGCCCACTGACCACAAAGGACCGTGCCGTCCCGGACAGGACGGCACGGTCACTACCTCAGTGGCTGCGGATGCCCGGGTCGGTGAGGCTCAGCGACCCGCATTCCACGTGGCCCGCCAAACGGCGGATCGTGGTCCCGGCCGTGACGGTCAGGTCGTACCAGCCCGCGGTCGCGCCGGTGCGGACCGTGTGCTCCGTCCGGGCGCCGGGGCGGAGGCGGTGCGTCTCGGGCCCGGCGTAGCCATACCCGGCGGCGGCGCGGACCGCGACCGTGACCGCGGCGGTGCCCTTGTTGGTCAGCACCAGCGTGAGGTCCCCGCCACGACGCGAGGTGACCGCGGTGACCTCGACTCCGGCGCCCGGCCCGGTGAACTGGCGGAAGAACCCGTTCGGGCCGTGCACGGTGTAGTCGTAGTTCCCGGACACCGCCCAGCTCCCGGTGGTCTGCTGCCCGGCGCCGGCCGTGTAACTCCACGGGCCGTTCTTGTCCGTGGACGAGGTCACGTGGAAAACCGCCCCGGCCGCGCCGTGGCTGGCGAACTTCACCGTCAGCTTGCCCTGGTCGACCGTGCCGTCGGCGGCCAGGTCGTAGGGCAGCGGCAGCGCGGGCCGCTGGCCGGGCTCCTGCTTCGGCAGGGCCGGGTTGCCCGGCGGCACCGGCTTGTAGTCCGGGTGCCGGTCGTGGTCCGGCGGGACGTACGCGGCGGTCGAGGGCAGGCTCGGCACCTTGGGGTCGGTGCCGGAGAAGTCGAACGCCGAGGTCAGGTCGCCGGTGATCGCGCGGCGCCAGGTCGAGATGTTGGTCTCCCGCACGCCGAACCGGCGTTCCAGGAACCGCAGGATCGAGGTGTGGTCGAAGACCTCCGAGCACACCCGGCCGCCCTTGCTCCACGGCGAAACGACCAGCATCGGCACGCGCTGGCCCAGCCCGTACGGCAGCGAGTCGTTGATCTCGTACTTCGTGTCGACCGTCGAGCCGCCCTGCGCGGCGGTGGCCGGCGGGTACGGCGGCACGATGTGGTCGAAGAACCCGTCGTTCTCGTCGTAGGTGATGAACAGCGCGGTCTTGCTCCACACCTCGGGCGAGGCGGTCAGCGCGTCGAGCACCTGCGAGACGTACCAGGCGCCGTAGTTGGCGGGCCAGTTCGGGTGCTCGGTGAACGCCTCGGGCGCGACCACCCACGAGACGCTCGGCAGCTTCCCGGCCTTGACGTCGGCCTTGAAGACGTCGAAGAAGCCGTCGCCGTTCTTCGCGTTCGTCCCGGTCCGTGCCTTGTCGTACAGCGGGTCGCCCGCCTTGGCGTTGCGGTACTGGTTGAAGTACAGCAACGAGTTGTCGCCGTAGTTGCCGCGGTAGGCGTCGGGGATCCAGCCCCACGAGCCGGCGGCGTCGAGGCCGTCGCCGACGTCCTGGTAGATCTTCCACGACACCCCGGCCTGCTCCAGCCGCTCGGGGTAGGTCGTCCAGCTGTAGCCCTTTTCGTCGTTGCCGAGGACCGGGCCGCCGCCGACGCCGTCGTTGCCGGTGTACCCGGTCCACATGTAGTAGCGGTTCGGGTCGGTCGACCCCATCATCGAGCAGTGGTAGGCGTCGCAGATGGTGAACGCGTCGGCCAGCGCGTAGTGGAACGGGATGTCGTCGCGGGTCATGTGGGCCATCGTGGTGGTGCCCTTGGCGGGCACCCAGTTGTCGTACTTCCCGCCGTTCCACGCGGAGTGGGTGTCGCTCCAGCCGTGCGGCAGGTCCTGGACGAACTGCAGCCCGAGGTTGCTCACCTCGGGCCGGAACGGCAGCACGTCCTTGGCCCCGTCCGGCTGATTCCACACCGGCTTGCCGCTGGGCAGCGTGACCGGGCGCGGGTCGCCGAAGCCGCGGACCCCGCGCAGGGTGCCGAAATAGTGGTCGAACGAGCGGTTCTCCTGCATCAGCACGACAACGTGCTCGACATCCTGCAGGCTGCGGGTACGGTGGTTCGCCGGGATGGCCGCGGCTCGGGCGATGCTGCCGGACATCATGGACGCGGCGGCGGTGCCGCCCGCCACCTGGAGGAACCGGCGTCGGTTCAGGTCGGTCATGCGCCCAGTCTCATCACAGCGGGGGGCGGGCACACAACCTACTGGAGAAGGTTGGGCGAACTCCTCGCTCGGCCGGGCGGGTAAACGAAGTGCGGACCACCGGCCCGGTCGGCAGACTCCGATCATGACTTCTCCACCCGCCCCCGGCTCCGCCGCGACCACCGGGGCGACCGAGACCACCCGCTGGATCACCACCCCCGTCACCGCGGACCTCGTGCGCGGCGCCCTCGAGCTGGAGCCCACCGCGCACGGCCTGGCCCCGCACCGGCTGCCGGCCTGGGCCCGCGCGCAGTGGTCCGACGGGCAGCTGGCCATGGCCGAAGCCCAGCCCGCCGGGGTCCGGCTGGTGTTCCGGACCGCCGCCACCGCCGTCGAGCTGGACACGCTGCGCACCCGGGTCGGCTACCGCGACATCCCGCCGCGCCCGGACGGCGTCTACGACCTGCTCGTCGACGGCGTGCCGGCCGGTCAGGCGAGCACCACCGGCGGCAAGGTCCTGCTGCTGGACATGGCCACCGGCACCGCCGAGACGCAGGACGGACCGGTCGGCACGGTCCGGTTCGAGGGCCTGCCCGGCCGGGTCAAGGACGTCGAGATCTGGCTGCCGCACACCGAGATCACCGAGCTGGCGCAGCTGCGGACCGACGCCCCGGTCGAGGCCGTGGCCCGCCGAGGCCGCCGTGTCTGGCTGCACCACGGCAGCTCGATCAGCCACGGCTCCAACGCCGCGAGCCCGGCCACGACCTGGACCGCGCTGGCCTCGTCGCTCGGCGGGGTGGACCTGGTCAACCTCGGCTTCGGCGGCAGCGCGATGCTCGACCCGTTCACCGCCCGCACCCTGCGGGACACCCCGGCGGACCTGATCAGCGTCAAGATCGGCATCAACCTGGTGAACGCCGACGTGATGCGGCTGCGGGCGTTCGGCCCGGCCGTGCACGGCTTCCTCGACACCATCCGCGAGGGCCACCCGGAGACGCCGTTGCTGGTCGTCTCCCCCATCCTCTGCCCGATCCACGAGGACACCCCCGGGCCGGGCGCGGTCGACTTCAGCTCCGGCACGCTCCAGTTCGCCGCCACCGGGGACCCGGCCGAGCGCGCGGCCGGGAAGCTGACCCTCAAGGTGATCCGGGACGAGCTGGCCCGCATCGTCGCGCAGCGCGCCGCCGACGATGCCGCTCTGTACTATTTGGACGGTCTGACCCTTTACGGCGAGGCCGACTTCGCCGAGCTGCCCCTGCCCGACCGCCTCCACCCGGACACCGCGGCCCACCGCCGCATCGGCGAGCGCTTCGCCGCGCACGCGTTCGGGAGCGACGGGCCGTTCGCCGAGGTGAAGGCTTGAGGCGACCGGTGCGCGGAACCGGGCCGGTTCCGCGCACCGGGGTCACTCCTCGGGCAGCAGGTCCTCGATCATGATCGGGATGTGCCGGACCCGGATGCCGGTCGCGTTGGCGATCGCGTTCGCCACCGCCGCCGCCACGCCCACGGTGCCGATCTCGCCGAGGCCACGGGCGCCGACCGCGTTGTGCAGCGTGTCCAGGTATTCGACGAAGCGGACGCCGATGTCGGGGATGTCCGCGTTGACCGGCAGCAGGTAGCCGGCGAAATCGCCGTTGGCCAGCCGGCCGTTCTCCTCGATCTCCAGCCCCTCGTGGAGCGCGGCCGAAACGCCCCAGATCATGCCGCCCATGATCTGGCTGCGGGCGGCCTGCCCGTTGATGATCCGGCCGCCGTCGAACACGCCGAGCATCCGGGAGACCCGGGCCTCGCGCGTCCACTTGTGCACGCGGACCTCGCAGAACTGCGCGCCGAACGAGCTGAACGAGTGCTTGGTCAGCTCCTCGCCCGGCGCCGAGGAACCCGTGACGTGCAACGACGGGAGGTCCAGGGCCCGTAGCAGCTCGCCGAAGGTCATCGACCGGCCGCCGGCCAGCACGCGACCGTCCGCGTACAGCGCGTCCTGCCCGTCGAACGGCGCGCCCGGCGCCGACGCCAGCGCCAGCAGCTCGTCGATCGCCTGGTTCGCGGCGATCATGATCGCCGTCCCCACGCTCGCGGTGGCGGTCGAGCCACCGGAGAGCCCGCCCGGCGGCAGCCTCGAATCACCCAGCTGCGGGACGATCCGCTCCGGCGCGATGTCCAGGGATTCCGCCCCCACCAAGGAAAGCACGGTCAGCAGGCCGGTGCCCGGGTCCGCGCCGCTGGTCGCGACCTCGGCCGTGTCGTCGTCGCGCAGCGTGATCCCGACCGTGGCCGGGAAGCGCAGGGCGGGGAACATCGCGGTGGCCGCGCCCATGCCGACCAGCCAGTCGCCTTCGGTGCGCCCGCCCGGCCGCCGGCCGGTCCAGCCGAACTGCGCCGCGCCGACGCGGAAGCACTCGTCCAGGTGCTTGCTCGACCACTGCAGGTCCTTGCCGGGCGGCGCGGTCGAGCTGTTGCGCTGCCGCAGCTCGATCGGGTCCATCTCCAGCGCGACCGCCAGCTCGTCGATCGCGCTCTCCAGCGCGAACGAGCCGGGCGCCTCGCCCGGCGCGCGCATGAACGTGGTCGGCGGGATGTTCAGCGGCACCATCTTCTGGCTGATGGCCAGGTTCCGCGTCGCGTACCACTCGCGGGACGTGCCGTGCGAGGTCGGCTCGACGAACGACCGCTGCGCGTCGGTGCTGCACCACGAGTCGTGGCGCAACGCGACCAGCGTGCCGTCGCGCTCCGCGCCGAGGGCGATCTTCTGCACCGTCGCGGCCCGGCCGGCGGTCGCGGTGAACACCTGCTCACGGGTGAGCGCGGCCTTGACCGGGCGGCCGAGGGCCCGCGCCGCGGCGGCCGCCAGGAACGCGGGTGAGGCCGTGCGGCCCTTGCCGCCGAAGGCCCCGCCCACGAACGGGTTCACCGAGTGGACTGCGGACGGCTCCAGCTCCAGCGCGCTGGCCAGCTCCAGCGCGTGCAGGTGCGAGGCCTGGTTCCCGCTGTACACCGTCATGACGCCGTCTTCCCACACCGCGACCGCGGAGTGCGGCTCCATCGCGGCGTGGTTCTGGGTCGCGGTGGAGTAGGTCGCCTCGACGACCACCGGGCTCGCCGCCAGGGCGTCCTCGATGGACTCGACGCCGGGTGCGAGCACGGCCAGCGACGAGGGCACCCCACGCGACTCCGGCGCGTCCTCGGCCGTGGCCAGGCCGTCGGCCAGCGAGGTCAGGGCCGGCCGCGGGCGGTACGAGACGCGGACCAGCATCGCCGCGTCCCGGGCCTGCTCGAAGGTCTCCGCCACCACGAAGCCGATCGGCTGGCCGTAGTAGGTGACTTCCTTGTCCTGCAACGGAACCCAGGTCTCGCCGAACATCGGCGAGCTGGCGGTGCGCAGGGCCAGCGGGTCGAACGGCGAGTACACGCCGACCACCCCGGGCGCGCTCTTGGCCGCCGTCACGTCCATGGCCTCGATCTCGCCGTGGGCGATCGTGCTGACCACGACGTAGCCGTAGACCATGCCGGGCAGGGTGCGGTCCAGCCCGTAGCCGGCCCGGCCGGTGACCTTCAGCGGTCCGTCCACCCGGGTGAGCATCAGCGGTTCCCCTCGGTCAGTTCGAGCAGCGCGCGGACGATCGTCCGGCGCAGCAGTGACGGTTTGAACCCGTTGGCGGACAACGGTCGCGCCCCCTCGGCGGCCACCGCGGCAGCAGCCTCGAAAGCCTCCTGGGTGACCGGCGCGCCGCGCAGGGCGGCCTCCACACCGGGCAGCCGCCACGGCACGGTCGCGACGCCGCCGGCCGCCACGCGGGCGTCGGCGATCCGGCCGTCCCGGATGTCCAGCGCGACCGCGGCGGAGCACAGCGCGAACTCGTAGGACTGCCGGTCCCGCACCTTGACGTAGGTGGAGTTCTCGGCCCAGTCCAGCCGCGGCACCCGGACCTCGGTGATCAGCTCGCCGGGGCGCAGGTCGTGCTCTACCTCGGGGGTCTCGCCCGGCTCGCGGTAGAACTCGGCCAGCTTCACCACGCGGGTGCCGTCTTCGCCGGCGAGCACGACCTCGGCGTCGAGCGCGACCAGCGCGACCGCCACGTCACTGGCGTGGGTGGCCACGCACGCGTCGCTGGTGCCGAGGACGGCGTGCATCCGGTTGGCGCCGGAGATCGCCGGGCAGCCGCTGCCGGGCTCGCGCTTGTTGCACGGCATGGCGACGTCGCGGAAGTACGAGCAGCGGGTGCGCTGCAGCAGGTTCCCGCCGATGCTGGCCATGTTCCGGATCTGCTGCGAAGCGCTCAGCAGCAGCGCCCGGGAAATCGCCGGGTAGACGCCGGGGTGTGCGGCGATGTCGGCCATCCGCTCCAGGGCGCCGAACCGCAGCCCGTCGCCGGTTTCGATGCCCAGCAACGGGATCTGGTTGATGTCCAGGACGTGCTGCGGGGTCAGCACGTTCAGCTTCATCAGGTCGACGAGCGTGGTGCCGCCGGCCAGGAACGTGCCGGTCCCGGCGAGCGCGTCTTCGACCGTGGTGGGGGCAGTCAGCTCAAACGGACGCATCGGCCCGCCTCGCCTGCTCGATCGCCGCGACGATGTTCGGGTACGCCGAGCAGCGGCAGAGGTTGCCGGACATGAACTCCCGCACGTCTTCGACGCCGGTCTCCACCGCGGCCACCGCCGACATGAGCTGGCCGGACGTGCAGAACCCGCACTGCAGCGCGTCCTGGTCGAGGAAGGCCTGCTGGACCGGGTGCAGCTCGTCCTCCGTGGACAGTGCTTCGACCGTGGTCACGGGCTGGCGGACCGCGGCGGCGAGGGTGAGGCAGGCGAGCACCGGGCGGCCGCCGACGTGCACCGTGCAGGCGCCGCACTGGCCGCGGTCGCACCCCTTCTTCGGGCCCGTGACCGACAGCCGCTCCCGCAGCGCGTCCAGCAGGGTCACGCCCGGATCGACGTTGAGGCGCTCGGTCGCGCCATTGACTTCGAGTACGATGTCCACTACATCTCTTTCCCGCAGAACGTCGGGCAGATCGCCCCTCGCAGATCGGATATTTATCCGCTCGGCCCCTCGACGCGAGGGTATCGGATGGGAATCCGCTCCGCAATGAACCTTCTCACCCTTGAGTTGCTCCAGGTCAAGTGCTTGCCTGCACTAACATCCCTGCGAGGCGGAGAGCAACGGGAGGGACGATGACAACCGGATCGGTCAGCCCCCGGCGTGCGGACACCCGGCGCAACCACGAGCGCATCCTCACCGTGGCGGCGGACTCGCTGGCCCGGTCGGAAGAGGTCTCGTTCAACGCCATCGCGAAGCGGGCCGAAGTGGGCGTCGGCACCGTGTACCGGCACTTCCCCACCCCGGAGGCGCTGATCCTGGCGGTCTACCGGCGCGAGGTGCAGCAGATCGTGGACATCGTGCCGCGGCTGCTCGAAGCCCACCCGCCGGAACAGGCGTTCCGGCTCTGGGCCACCGATCACGTGGCGCACTACATGATGACCAAACGCGGCCTGGCCAACGCCCTGCGCACCGCCACCGCGTCGCGCGGCGAGCTGCCGATGGACCCGTACCTCGCCATGGTCGACGCGGTCGCCACCCTGCTGGCGGCGAACGTCGAGGCCGGCACCGTCCGCCCGGGCCTGGCCCCGGAGACGGTGCTGCGCGGGCTGGTCGGGATGCTGTTCCTCAACCCGGAGAGCGAGTGGCGCGGCCTCGCCGCCGATCTGGCCGACCTGCTGTGGCGGGGCATGTGCGCGCGCCCGTGCGGCGAGGACGGCTGAGAAGCCGTTACCGCGCAGGCAGAATCCGCCCGCGGACCTCGCCGAAGCCGATGCGGCCGCCGTTCGCGCCGGGGGCCGTGGCGGTGATGACGACCTCGTCGCCGTCGAGCAGGAAGCTCCGCTCCTCGCCCTTGACCGTGACCGGTTCCTGGCCGCCCCAGGTCAGCTCCAGGAAGGCGCCTCGCTGGTTCTTGGCGGGGCCCGAGATCGTGCCGGAGCCGTAGAGGTCGCCGGTGCGCGACGAAGCGCCGTTCACCGTCATGTGGGCCAGCATCTGCGCGGGCGACCAGTACATCTCGCGGTACGGCGGGCGGCTGACCTCCTCGCCGTTCCACTCGACGGCGAGGTCGATGTCGAGTCCCCACGAGCGGCTCTCGCGCAGGTAGGGCAACGGCTCCGGGTCGGTCTGGCCCGGCAGCGGGACGCGCGCGGCCTCCAGCGCCAGGATCGGCACGACCCACGGCGAGATCGACGTGGCGAAGCTCTTGCCGAGGTTCGGGCCGAGCGGCACGTACTCCCACGCCTGGATGTCGCGGGCGGACCAGTCGTTGAGCAGGACCGCGCCGAAGACGTGCCGGGCGAACTCGTCCACCGGGACCGGGGTGTTCAGCGGGGTGCCGGTGCCGACGACGAAACCCAGCTCGGCCTCGATGTCCAGCCGGGTGCTGGGCCCGAACGACGGCAGCGCGTCGCCGGGCGCCTTGCGCTGCCCGCTCGGGCGCACGATGTCCGTGCCGGACACCAGCACGGTGCCGGCCCGGCCGTGGTAGCCGACGGGCAGGTGCTTCCAGTTCGGCAGCAGCGGCTCGGCGTCCGGCCGGAACAACCGGCCGACGTTCGACGCGTGGTGCTCGGAGGCGTAGAAGTCCACATAGTCGGCGACCTCGAACGGCAGGTGCAGCCGCACGCCGGCGACCGGGTGGACGGCGCGGTCCGGGACGTCCCCGGCGATCAGCGCGGTGACCTGCTCGCGGACCGCCACCCAGCGCTCGAAACCCTGGGCCATGAACGGATTCAGCGTCGGCGCGGCGAACACCCCGGAACCGAGCGCCACGGCCAGGTCGACCACCGAATCACCCACCCGGACCCCGACGCGCGGGCCGTCCCCGCCGACGGAAAAGACGCCGTAGGGCAGGTTCTCCGGCCCGAACGGCGAGCCGGCGGGAATGTCGAGCGCGGTCATGCGGCTCCTCCGGGTTCGGTGAGCAGGCCGAACCCGGCCAGCTCGGTCAGCGGATCGGTGACACTGCAGGTGCCGAACGAGATGAACCGGGCCCGCGCCGCGGCGGTCCGCTCCGGCCCCATCTCCCGCACCCCCGCAGCGACGACAGCCCCATCCCGCTCCGCGAGCAAGCCCCGGACGATGGCTTCGACGGCGCCGCTGCGCTCGGCGGCGGCTTGGGTGGCAGTGATCCCGCGCGCTCCGTCGGCGGCAGCTTGAGTGCCCGCGATCCCGCGCGCTCCGTCGGCGGCGGCTTGGGTGGCAGTGATCCCGCGCGCTCCGTCGGCGGCGTCCTCCTTGGTGCCGCGAGCAGCCGCGTCGGCGGCGAGCAGGAGGTTGAGGAAGCCGTGCTGTTCGAAGCCGGTGTCCGGGTCGGTGTTGCGCAGGGCGTGGTGCAGCCCCGCGGTGGCCTTGAACGGCACTCCGGCTTCGACCGCCGCGAGCACGGCGGCGGCCAGCTCGGCCTCGTCGGGGTAGAGCTCCGCCCGCACCCCGCCGGTCCGGAACTTCGCCCGGTACCGGGTACCCGCGAGCGCGGCGAGCAACGGATCCCGCCGCGCGTCACGGGGGATCTCGACGAAAACCTCGGGCCGCACGGCCTCCGGCGTCACCGCTTTGGGCAACGCGGTGGCAAGTGCCGCAAGCAGCTCACCCGGCTCCATCCCGTCCGGGACGGCGATTTCCAGCGCCTCCAAGGAAACCGGCAGCTCGGCGCTCGCTTCCAGCGCTTCGGCGACCCGCGCGGGCCCGCCGGGGAAGGTCAGCGCGAGCCGCAACGTGCTTCCGGCACCGGCGTCCGCGCGCAGCACCTCCGCCAGCTCACCCAGTGCGGAACCCGCGATCACCAACGGCCCCACCAGCGCGCCGTACCAGGCGGCCTCGTGCCGGCGGTGCGCCGCCACCGCGTCCGGCAGCGGGGCCAGGCCGGGTGGGAACACCGCGGCGTCGTCGAGCAGGCCGAGGGCGAACAGCGGGAGCGACGGGAGCGGCCCGGTCACGCGGGGCCCCGGCCGGCCCAGGTCCAGGCGTACGCGGAGTCCTCGCTCGCCAGGCCGCCCTCGCCGAGGTCCAGCGGGCGGAAGGTGTCGACCATGACGGCCAGCTCGTCGAAGAACTCGGCGCCGAGGGATCGTTCGACCGCGCCCGGCTGCGGGCCGTGGCTGTGCCCGCCCGGGTGCAGGCTGATCGAGCCCTGCCCGATGCCGGAGCCCTTGCGCGCCTCGTAGTTCCCGCCGCAGTAGAACATCACCTCGTCGGAGTCCACATTGGAATGGTAGTACGGCACGGGCACGGCCAGCGGGTGGTAGTCCACCTTGCGCGGCACGAAGTTGCAGATCACGAAGTTGGCACCCTCGAACACCTGGTGCACGGGCGGCGGCTGGTGCACGCGCCCGGTGATCGGCTCGAAGTCGGCGACGTTGAACGTGTACGGGTACAGGCAGCCGTCCCAGCCGACCACGTCGAACGGATGCGTCGGGTAGACGTAACGCGTGCCGGTGATGCCCCGGGTGCTGCGATGCTTCACCAGTACCTCGACGTCTCCGCCGTCCTCGGCCACCAGCGGCTCGGACGGGCCGTGCAGATCGCGCTCGCAGTACGGCGAGTGCTCCAGCAGCTGGCCGAAGCGCGACAGGTAGCGCTTGGGCGGCGCGATGTGCGAGTTCGCCTCGATCGCGTAGGCGCGCAACGGTTCCGTTCCGGTCGGCACCCAGCGGTGGGTGGTCGCGCGGGGCAGGATCACGTAGTCCCCCGGCCGCGCGGTGAGCACGCCGAAGACCGTCTCGACGCGCGCCTCGCCGGACTCGACGTACACGCACTCGTCGCCGATCGCGTTGCGGTAGAGCGGTGAGGACTCGCCGGCGGCGACGTAGGAGATCCGCACGTCACCGTTGCCCAGCACCAGGCGGCGGCCGGTCACCGCGTCGACGCTTTTCCAGTCCTGGCCGGAAAAGAGCGTGTGCAGCTTCAGGTGGCGCGGGATCAGCGGGCGGTTCTCGGTGAGCGTCTGGTCCGGCAGCTCCCACGGCGTCGCGTCGACGATCGCCGACGGCACCCCGCGGTGGTAGAGCAGCGACGAGTCCGAGGAGAAGCCCTCCTCCCCCATCAGCTCCTCGCGGTACAGGCCGCCCTCGGGGGTGCGGTGCTGGGTGTGGCGCTTCGGCGGGATGCTGCCCGCGCTGCGGTAGTAGGCCATGGCCGCCTTCCCACTCGGTGAATACCAACTGATCAAAGTATTAACTACCCGGACCCCAGGCTAACCCCGCGCGGGCGGTACCGGAAGGGGTCAGCTCCGGCTGCGGGCGTCGAACTCCGCGCGGCTGGTGATCAGCTTGTCCAGCAGCATCACCAGCACGCGCTGCTCGGCTTCGGTCAGCGCGTTCGTCCAGCTGAACTCGCGCTCGTTGTGCTCGCGGAACACCTCGACCATCTCGGCGTGCCCGGCCTCGGTCAGCGAAAGCCGCACCGAGCGCCCGTCGTGCTCGACCGGGGTCCGGTCCAGCAGGCCGTCCGCGATGAGCGTTTTGCCCAGGTTCGACACGGCGGCGCGGCTCATGCCGGTCAGCCGGGCCGCCTCCTTGGGCTCGAGCGGCCCGGCCAGCCACACCACGAACAGCAGCCGGAAGCCCGACCAGGACCGCCCGCGGGGCCGGTGCACGGCCGCCTCCAGGTCGTAGGTGACCAGGTCCGAGGCGCGGTTCAGGGTGAGCAGCACCTCGGTGGCCAGCTGGTGGCGGAAGCCGTACTCCTCGTGCAGCCGCCGGTTGGCGAGCGCGACGAACGACCAGAAGTCCAGCTCGGCGGGTGACTCGGGCATGCCGAACCCTAACCCGGGCCAGACCCTGCGAGAAAGTCAAAGCCTGAATTACTTTCGCGCGCCGCGGGTCCCGGCCTCACGCGGCACCTTGAGGAAGGCGAGCATGATCGCCGACAGCACCAGGCAGCCGATCGGGAAGTACAGCCCGACCGTCACGTCGGTGTCGGTCGCGGCCAGCCCGATCGCGTAAGGCCCGAAGAACCCGCCCAGCGCGGCGATCGAGTTGATCGCCGCCAGCCCGACCGCGGTGTGCTCCTTCGACAGCACCTTCGACGCCATCGCCCAGTACGGCGCGAGGTAGCCGAGCACGCCGATCGCCGCGAGCGAAAGGCTGATCAGCGACAGCACCGGCACGGACTTGAACTGGATGGCGCCGAAGAACCCGACCGCGGCGACGAGCACCAGCACGATCACGTGTCCCTTGCGCTCGCCCGTCCGGTCGGAGTTGCGGGCCAGCAGCAGCATGCCCACCGCCCCCACCACGTACGGGATCGCGCCCAGCAGGCCGATGTTGGTCGAGGCGTAGCCCGGGTCCAGCTGCTTGACGATCAGCGGCAGGAAAAACGTCAGCCCGTACAGGCCGCAGGCGATGAACAGGTTCGAGAACGCCAGGTGCAGCACCTTGCCGTCGCGGATCGCGCGCAGCTGGCCGAGGAAGGTCTCCTTCTCCTCCGGCACGTACTCCTGGTCGATTTCGGCCTGCAGCCAGGCGCTCTCCTCCTCGGTGAGGAACCGCGCGCCGGCGGGCCGGTCCGGCAGGTAGAAGAACGTGACGACCCCGATCAGCACCGCGGGCACCCCCTGCAGCACGAACACCCACTGCCAGCTGCTCAGGTTCAGCCAGTGCACGTGGTCGAGGATCCAGCCGCCGGTGAGGCTGCCGAGGATCAGCGCGATCGGCTGGGCCAGTGCGAGCGCGGCGATGGCGCGGCCGCGCTCCTTGCCGCGGAACCACAGGGTCAGGTACAGCAGCAGCCCCGGGAACAGCCCGGCTTCGGCGATGCCGAGCAGGATCCGCGCGATGACCAGGTGCGTCACGCTCGCGACGAACCCGGTCAGCACCGTGACGATGCCCCAGCTGACCGCGATGCGGCTCAGCCACAGCCGCGCGCCGACCTTCTTCATCACCATGTTGCTGGGGATCTCGAACACGACGTAGGCCAGGAAGAAGATCGCGGACGCGGCGCCGAAGGTCGCGGCGGTGATGGTCAGCTCCTTCGCCATGCCGAGCTGGGCGTAGCCGATGTTGGCCCGGTCCATGTAGTTGAAGACGTAGAGCAGGCCGATGATCGGCATGATCCGCACCGCGACCTTGCGGACGGTGCGCCTGCCGAGTTCGCTCTCGGCCGGGGCCGGGCCGGTGTGCACGGACATCTGGTTTCTCCTCGACGGTGAGTGAAAACTCTGGGTGGCGCTCAGGTTCCCGAAGCGTTTTCCGCGGCGGCGCGGCCGGCGATCCGGCCCATGGTGATGGCGTTGGCGACGGCGTTGCCGCCCCCGACGTACCGCGGGCCGAGCACCCCGGCGCCCGCCTCCCCCGCGGCGAACAGCCCGGGGACCGGGTTCCCCCGCTCGTCGAGGACCGCGGCGCCGGCGTTGATCTCCAGGCCCGCGTGGGTGCAGACCAGTTCGGCGGGCAGGGTGCGCGCCGCGTGGAACGGCGGCTGCCCGATCGGCTCCGGCGGCCCGGTCACGCCCTTGGCCGCCAACGTGCGGTGCCGCAGGAACTCCGGGTCCTCGCCGCCGGCCGGGAGCTGGGTGTTCCAGCGGTCGACGGTCGCGCGCAAGGCCGCCGCGGGCACGCCCATCTTCCCGGCCAGCTCCTCGACGGTGTCCGCGCGCAACGTGCGTCCGGCCTCGGCTTCGGCGAGGACGTGCGCAGCGTCCCAGTGCGCGTACCCCGGGGGCAGCCCGGCCCGCGCGCGCTCGTCGAAGACCGTCCACACTGGACCGTCCTGGGCGCTGATGATGCCGCTGGACACGGCGTACGACGCGTCCTCGTCCATGAAACGGCGGCCATGGGCGTTGACCAGGACCCGTGACGGCGGCGGGAAACCGGACTGCCAGTGGTGCAGCCGCTGGAAGTAGGCCGTGGGCAGCAGCAGGCCCCAGCCCTCACCCGCGATGGACGCGCCGACCTGCTCGCCGAACCCGAAGTGGTCGCCGCGCGAGCCGGGGGCCGCGACGACGAACAGGTCTTCCCCCGCCGCCTCGGCGTCCGGGTAGTACCGGGCCCGCAGTGCCGGGTCCCGGGCGAACCCGCCGGTGGTCACGACCACCGCCCCGGCCCGCACGTCGATCCCGTCCGCGACCACCCCGGCGACCCGGCCGCCGTCCACCAGCAGCCGTTCGACCCGGGTGTTCAGCACCGCCTCGGCGCCGAGCCGCCGCCGCGCCCGGTCGAGCACCTGGACCAGCCCGTAACCCTGGTCCTTCGGCACGTGCCCACGCCAGACGTCTTCCACGCCCGCCCGGGTCAGCCCCGGGGTGTGCGCGTCGTGGGACACCTTCGCGGGGATCTCCACGCCGAGCCCGAGCAGCCACTCGACCGAAGGCCCCGCGTGCTCGCAGAACGCGCGCACCAGGCCGGGTTTCAGCAGCCACTGGTTGAGGTCCTGGTAGTGCTGGAAGAACTTTTCCGCGCTGTCCTCGACGCCGAGCCCGGCCTGCACGCTGGTGCCGGCCGCGGTCAGCATGCCCGCGGACAGCTGCGTCGAACCGCCCAGCTCCCGTTCCGCTTCGAACAGCAGCACCGACGCACCCTGCTCGGCCGCGGAGACGGCGGCGGCGAGCCCCGCCCCACCGCCCCCGATCACCACGACGTCGACCTGATTCTCGCTCATCCGAGGTCACCTCCGGCGCCCGCGAGGATGCGGTGGTAGAGACCGTTGGAGACCAGGCCGCCGTCGACGGTGACCTCGCTCCCGGTCAGGTAGGTGGACCGGTCCGAGAGCAGGAAGAGCACCGCGTCGGTGATCTCGTCCGGCGTGCCCACCCGGCCCGCGGGGATACTGTCCACAGCGGACTCGACGAACGCGTCCGCGCCGGCCAGCAGCGCCGTGCCGACCAGCCCGGGGTGCACCGAGTTGACCCGGATGCCCCAGCGGGCCAGGTTTCCCGCCGCGGACTTCGACAGTCCGGTCAGGCCCCACTTGCTCGAGGAGTACGCGGGCGAGAAGTAGCCGATCTGCCCGGAGATCGACGAGATGTTGACGATCGACCCGCCGCCGGAGTCCCGGATCAGCGGTGCCGCCGCCCGCATCCCGTGGAACGGGCCGGACAGGTTGACCGCCAGCACCCGGTCCCAGACTTCCGCGGTGGTGTCCATGAACTCCAGCCGGCGGGAGATGCCGGCGTTGTTGACCAGCCCGCCGAGCGAGCCGTGGTCCACCCGGATCTGCTCGACCACGGCCGCCCACCGCGCGGGGTCGGTCACGTCGAGCGTGTGCGCCGACGCCGAGCCGCCCGCGGCGGCGATCTCCCCGACGACCCCGGACGCGTCGGCCACGTCCGCGGCGCACACGTGCACCCCGCGGGCGCCGAGCGCGCGGGCGTGGTGGGCGCCCATCCCGTTCGCCGCGCCGGTGACCAGCACGACGTCCGGGTAACGCACCGGTTCGCGGGCCTCAGACATGCCGGGAGCCGCCGTCGACCGCGATGCTGTGCCCGGTGACGTACCGCGCGCTGTCCGAGAGCAGGAACAGCAGCACCCCGAAGACCTCCTCGGGCGAGCCGATCCGGTGCAGCGGCACGGCTTCGAGCGCTTTCGCCAGCGCGGGGGCGTCGTCCTGGATCCAGCGCGTCATCTCGGTGTCGATGTAGCCGGGGGCGATCGCGTTGACGCGGATTCCCTGGTCCCCCAGCTCGACCGCGAGCGATTCGGTCAGGTGCGCGACCGCGGCCTTGGAGCTGCAATAGGCACCCCGGCCCCGGCGCACGCGCACGGCGGACACCGAGGACATGTTCACGATCGCGCCGCCGGGCCGCAGGTGCGCGGCCGCCGCCTGGGCGCCGAACAGCACCCCCTCGACGTTCACCGACAGGGTCGCGCGGATCTGCTCGGCGGAGATGTCCGCGACCTCCGCGAACGGGAAGATCCCGGCGTTGTTGACCCAGAAGTCGATCCGGCCGAACTCGTCGACGGCCCGCCGCGCCAGCGCGAGGTGCTCCTCCGGCTTGGTGACGTCCACAGTGGACGCGACGATCCGGCCGGGCTTCTCTTCCAGCGACCCGTTGGCCGCGTTCAGCTCTTCGGCGGTGGCGGTCATGGCCTCGCCGTTGATGTCGCCCGCGACGACGTCGACGCCCCGCGTCGCGAGTCCGGCCGCGAATCGGGCGCCCATCCCCCGCGCCGCCCCGGTGATCACCGCGACCTTGCCCGGCAGCTCCGGGTAGCGCGCGGTCACCGGCTGGTGCAGCACCCGCCCGGAACCGGTGGGCTCATAGCTCGTCATGCCTGCGTTCTCCTTTTTTCTTTGGTACTACGGCTGTTCAGGCGTCGCGATGAACGGTGCGACGCCGGATCCGCCAGCCGTCGGCGGTGCGGCGCAGTTCGTCGGCGACCACGGTCAGCCGGTGCAGCCGCGGCGGTGACCCGCCGATGATCTGCAGGTACGCGTGGGCGGACAGCTCGTCCGGCGCGTCGCCAGGGTGGACGTCGACCGTGCTGATCACGTGCCGCAGCGTCTCGCCCGAGGCGAGGCAGCCGGCGTGGAACCGCTCGGCGAACGCGACCAGCTCGGCCGTACCGGCCGAGGGCGCCGGGTAGCTGGGCGAGACGAACTCGCCGTCCGGGGTGAAGGTCGCGGCCCACTCGTGCGCGCGGCCCGAGTCGATGGCGTGGCTCTGGCGGCCGTAGAGCTGATGCACCGCGAGCACGTCCTCGGCCGGGACTCCCTCTGTCATCGGAACCTCCATTGCCCCGTCACCGTTAAACGTGCTATATTCGCACGCAGTGTGCGAATATGAGAAGACAGTAGGTCGCACCATCGGCGGTAGTCAAGGGAGTCGTGTGTCCATTCCGGATCCGAGCGGGCCGCCGGGCGCGTCGGGCACGTCCAAAACGCTGCACCACGGGCTGCAGGTGCTGGAGCTGCTGGTCACGCACCCGCAGGGGCTGTCGCTGACCGAGATCGCCGAGGGCATCGGGGTGCACCGCACGGTCGCGCACCGGCTGGTCCGCACGCTCGAAGCGCACCACCTCTGCCGCCGGGACCGGTTCAAGCGGATCTCGCTGGGCACCGGGCTGGTGCGGCTGGCCGAGCCCGTCGAGCAGGATCTGCGGACCCTCGCCCGGCCGGTACTGGAGGAGCTGACGGACGCGGCCGAGGCGTCGGCGCACCTGGTCGTGCGCGAAAACGCGGAGCAGGTCCGGATGCTGATGATCGTCGAGCCGCGGCAAGCCCGGATGCACGTGGCGTTCCGCTCCGGGCAGCTGGACCCGATCGGCCGCGGCTCCGCCGGGCTGGCCATGCTCGCCGCGCGCCCCGCGGTGGCGGGCGAGCGCGAAGAGGTGGCCCGGGCCCGCGAACGGGGTTACGCCGTGTCGACCGGGGAGATAGCGCCGGGCATCACCGGGATTTCCGCGGTGGTCCCGACCGGCCGGGACGCCGCCGAAACCAGCATCGGGCTCTCCCTGTTCGAAGCCCCCGACCCGGACCGGCTGGGCCGGCTGGTCGTCGCCGCGGCCCACCGGCTGGGCGCGCTGCTGAAGTAGGGGCTGCCCGCCTCCGCCCGTTGCCCGGCATGGAGCCGGGCGCCGGGGTCAGCGCCGCGAGACCGGCAGCCGGACCGCCGGTGGCAGCTCGGCCGCGACCGGCTCCGCCTGGAAAGACTGGAGCATCAGCGCGGCGAACCGGCGTGAGGCGGCCACTCTGGCCCCGGGCGAGGCGGCGCGGATGCCCTCGTTCGCCATCAGCGCCAGGCTGATGTCCTCCAGCACGAAATCCGCGCGCAGGGCACCGGTTTCCTTGGCGCGCCGCACCAGTTCGAGCAGCAGGCGCAGCGTCCGGTCGCGGTCTTCGGCGAATTCGGCCGGGTCCGGGAACCGCGCCGTGAACACGCGGGCGAGGCCCCGGTCGAGGGCACGGACCTCCATCAGCCGCTCGATCACCAGGCCGAACCCGCGCCACGGGTCGGCCGCGGCCAGCCCCTCCTCGACGATCGCCGAGCACGGCGTCAGCTCCTCGGCGAAGGCTTGGGCCAGCAGTGCTTCCTTGGTCTCGAAGTGCCGGTAGACGGTCGCGACGCCGACCCCGGCACGCCGGGCGATCTCGCGGATCGGCACCGTGAAGCCCTCCGCGGCGAAGGCGGCGCGAGCGGCCGCGAGGATGCGCCCGCGGTTGTCACGGGCGTCCGAGCGGAGCTGCGTTCCCACTTGAGCCGTCACCACTCTCACTTTAGCCAACCGGGCGGGGTGCCCCGGTTACGTTCGATTCATGAGAGCAATCGAGTTCACCGATTACGGCCCGGCCGCCGACGTGGTGCGCGTCGCCGAAGTGCCGGAGCCGCACGCCGGAGCGGGTCAAATCCGCATCGCCGTGCGGGCCTCCGGGCTCTCGGCCGGGGAGGTCCGCATCCGCTCCGGGGAGATGCGCGCCGCGGTGACGCCGGAGTTCCCCTACCGGACCGGGTTCGACGCCGCGGGGGTCGTGGACGAGATCGGCGAAGGCGTCACCGGCGTGGCCATGGGAGACGAGGTGTTCGGCTGGACCACGATGGCCGCGCGCGGCGCCAACGCCGACTTCGACGTCCTGGCCGCCTGGGCCGCCAAACCGTCGGCGTGGGGCTGGGAGGAATCCGGCGGCGCCGCGGGAGCCGTCGAGTCGGCCACCCGGGTGCTGGACCGGCTCGCGGTCGGCGCCGGGCACACCGTGCTGATCCAGGGTGCGGCCGGCGGCGTCGGCACCGTCGCCGTCCAGCTCGCGGCCGCCCGCGGGGCCACGGTCATCGGCACCGCCGGCGAACGCAACCACGAATTCCTGCGTTCCCTCGGCGCGGTGCCGACGACCTACGGAACCGGCCTGGCCGAACGGATCCACGCGCTCGCACCGTCCGGAGTGGACGCGGTGTTCGACTGCGCCGGCGGCGCGCTGCCGGACCTCGTCGCCATCGCGGGCGACGCCGCGCGAGTGGTGACGATCGCCGACACCACCGCGGCGGCCCACGGCGTCCACCTGTCGCACGGCGCGCCGTCCGACGAAACCGGCAAGACCGTGGGCACCGCGGATCCCCTCGCGGTGCACGCCTTGGCGCTGGCGGTGAAGCTCGCCGACGAGGGACGGCTGCGGATACCGGTCGCCGCCGCGTTCCCGCTGACCGAAGCCGCCGCCGCGCACGAACTGAGCGAAAGCCGCCACGCACGCGGGAAGATCGTGCTGGTGAACTGAAGCTCGGTAGCCTCGGTTCATGCCCGAGCTGATCGCGCCCACCGCCCGGCTGCACGCGGCCTGGCTC
Organism: Amycolatopsis saalfeldensis; assembly: GCF_900110575.1. Taxonomy (GTDB): domain Bacteria; phylum Actinomycetota; class Actinomycetes; order Mycobacteriales; family Pseudonocardiaceae; genus Amycolatopsis; species Amycolatopsis saalfeldensis. The sequence goes on along the minus strand of NZ_FOEF01000003.1, from coordinate 574,052 downwards.
GAGGCGCACCACGAGTGGGGGCCCGGCGCGCACGAGGACGGGTTCGGGCTGGACGACGGCGACGAGGTAGAGTCGCCGTCCGGGTTCGCGGCCTGGGTGGCGTTGCTCGCCGACGAGCCGGACCCGTCCCGCGCGCGCTGCACGTTCCGGTGGATCGTCGAGGACGGCCGGGTGCTCGGCGGGATCGCGCTGCGGCACCGCGACGACGACTTCACCCGCCGGGCCGGCCACATCGGCTACGGCATCCGCCCGTCGGCGCGCCGCCGCGGCCTGGCGTCCTGGGCGCTGGGCCGCATGCTCGTCCTCGCGCGCACCGCGGGCCTGCGCCGGGTCCTGCTCGTCTGCGAGACGGGGAACCTGGCCTCCGCCAAGACAATCGAGCTGAACGGCGGGGTGCTCGAAACCACCCGCCCTGCGCGCCGTTACTGGATAGACCTCGCGCCGGCCCACCGAGCCTGACCCGGCCGTTTCACCGGGGTTGGCCGTTTTTTCATTCCCGCTGAGCGGGCCGGGCCTGGACAGGACCGCGGGCGGACCGGGAGAAAGGACGCAGGCACAACGGCGTCGAGGCGAGGAAACAGACATGACGAAGGTATCGGCCAGGCGCACGCGCTCCCGGATCGGGACCGTGCTCGGCCTCACCGCGGTGGCGGTGCTGGTCCCCGTGTCGGCGGCCCACGCCGACCCGCCGCACAACCTGCCGCAGAACGCGAACGGCTACGAGGCCTCGTTCTCCCCGGCCTACGACTACGACGGCGACGGCTGTTACGCCACCCCCGCCATCGGGCCGGACGGCACCCTCGCGCCGGGGCTGAACACCACCGGCGCGGTGAACGGCAACTGCCACGACCAGTCCGACCTGGACAACTCCCAGACCTACGCCCGGTCGAAGTGCAACAACGGCTGGTGCGCCGTGATCTACGCCAGCTACTTCGAGAAGGACCAGGCCGTGGACGGCAGCGGCCTCGGCGGCCACCGGCACGACTGGGAGCACGTGATCTCCTGGATCGACCAGTCGAGCAACCAGGTCGAGTACGTGAGCACCACGCAGCACAGCAGCCAGGTCACCTACCCGCGCGCACAGGTGCTCTTCGACGGCACGCACCCCAAGACCGTCTACCACAAGGACGGCCTCGGCACGCACTTCTTCCGCCTGGCCAACGGGAACGACGAGCCGCCGGAGAACTACTACCACACCTGGCGCCAGCCGCCGATCGTCGGCTGGGACGGCTGGCCCGGCACCGCGCTGCGGGACAAGCTCATGAGCGCGGACTTCGGCGCGGCCACGATCAAGATCAGCGACGGCCGGTTCGAGGACCTGCTCACCGCGGCCAAGCCGGGCGGCATCCCGTTCGACCCCCGCGGCTGAGGCGACCGGCCACCGCCGGGAAATGGCTAAGCTCGACGGTGTGGAACAGGATCAGGGCGCGACAGGCCCGGGTGGCCCGCCCGGCTCGGAACCGGGGACGATGACCGACGACGAACTCATCGTCGAGCTCGCCCTGACCCGGCTGGACCACCCGGGCCTCGACCTGGAGGAACTGGCCGCGCTGCTGGTCCGGCGGCTGGGGCCGGACCACATGCTGGACTTCGCCGCCCGGAACCTGGCCACCCGCGGCGAGCTGCGCGCCGCGGTGTTCCCGGCCGCCGTCGAGCACGTGCTCCGGGTCGTGCTGACCCTGCGCGGGCCCTCCGACTGAGCGGCCCGCGTCACCCGAACGACTCGCGCATCGGCCGCTGAACTTGATTGACTCCAGAAAATGGGGCAGACTTCGGCCGTGCCCACAGCTTCGGACTTCGAGCGGATGCTCCGCGGGGTCTCCCTGCGCGTGACCCGCCCACGGCTGGCGGTGCTGTCCGCGGTCCACGACCACCCGCACGCCGACACCGATTCGATCATCGGCGTCGTGCGGACCGACCTCGGCGGCGTGTCCCACCAGGCCGTCTACGACGTGCTGCGGGCGCTGACCACGGCGGGCCTGCTGCGGCGGATCGAACCGCCGGGCTCCGTCGCGCGGTACGAGGCACGCGTCGGGGACAACCATCACCACGTCGTGTGCCGATCGTGCGGGGTGGTGGCCGACGTCGATTGCGCCGTGGGTCCCGCGCCCTGCTTGACTGCCTCCGATGATCACGGGTTCACGATCGACGAAGCCGAGGTCATCTTCTGGGGCCTGTGTCCCGACTGCACCGCGCTCACATCCTGAGCACCACCACCGAAACCGGAAGGATTTCTGTGTCTGACAGCCCTGACGCCGTCGTCGGCGAGAAGAACGAGGAGAGCGCGGGCGGCTGCCCGGTCGCGGCCGGGCGCCTCGGCCACCCCACCGAGGGCGGCAGCAACCGTGAGTGGTGGCCCAACCAGCTCAACCTGAAGATCCTCCGCAAGCACCCGGCCGTGGCCGACCCGATGGACAGCGACTTCGACTACGCGGCCGAGTTCCGGACCGTCGACCTCGACGCGCTGGCCGCCGACGTCGACGCCCTGCTGACCACCTCGCAGGACTGGTGGCCCGCGGACTTCGGCCACTACGGCCCGCTGATGATCCGGATGGCGTGGCACAGCGCGGGCACCTACCGCATCGAGGACGGCCGCGGCGGCGCGGGCGCCGGCATGCAGCGGTTCGCGCCGCTGAACAGCTGGCCGGACAACGTGAACCTGGACAAGGCGCGCCGGCTGCTGTGGCCGGTCAAGAAGAAGTACGGCCGCAAGATCTCGTGGGCGGACCTGATGATCTTCACCGGCAACCGCGCCCTGGAGACCATGGGCTTCAAGACCTTCGGCTTCGCCGGCGGCCGCGCGGACGTGTGGGAGCCCGACGAGGACGTGTACTGGGGCCCGGAGCGCGTCTGGCTCGACGACGAGCGCTACACCGGCGACCGCGAGCTGGAGAAGCCGCTCGCCGCCGTCCAGATGGGCCTGATCTACGTCAACCCCGAGGGCCCCAACGGGAACCCGGACCCGCTCGCCTCGGCGCGCGACATCCGCGAGACCTTCAGCCGTATGGCGATGAACGACGAGGAGACCGTCGCGCTGATCGCCGGCGGGCACACCTTCGGCAAGACCCACGGCGCGGGACCGGAGTCGCACAAGGGCCCCGAGCCCGAGGCCGCGCCGCTGGAGCAGCAGGGCCTGGGCTGGAAGAACGACTTCGGCTCCGGCAAGGGCCGCGACGCCATCGGCTCCGGGCTCGAGGTCACCTGGACCCCGACCCCGGCCCAGTGGAGCAACTGGTTCTTCCACAACCTGTTCGAGTACGACTGGGAGCTCACCCAGAGCCCGGCCGGCGCGAACCAGTGGACGCCGAAGGACGGCAAGGCGAAGAACACCGTGCCGGACCCCGAGGACGGCAAGCTCAACCGCAGCCCGTCCATGCTGACCAGTGACCTCGCGCTCCGGTTCGACCCGGTCTACGAGCCGATCTCGCGGCGGTTCTACGAGAACCCGGACCAGTTCGCGGACGCGTTCGCCCGCGCCTGGTTCAAGCTCACCCACCGCGACATGGGCCCGATCCAGCGTTACCTCGGCCCGCTGGTCCCGGCCGAAGAGCTGATCTGGCAGGACCGCGTCCCGCCCGTCGACCACGAGCTGGTGGGCGACGCCGAGATCGCGGACCTCAAGGCCAAGATCCTCGGCTCGGGCCTGACCGTCGCGCAGCTCGTCTCGACCGCGTGGGCTTCGGCCTCGACCTTCCGCAGTGGTGACAAGCGCGGTGGCGCCAACGGCGCGCGCATCCGCCTCGAGCCGCAGCGCGGCTGGGAGGTCAACGAGCCCGAGACGCTGACCCAGGTGCTCAGCACACTCGAGGGCATCCAGGAGTCGTTCAACGGCGGGCAGACCGGCGGCAAGAAGATCTCGCTGGCCGACCTCATCGTGCTGGGCGGCGTCGCCGCGGTCGAGAAGGCCGCGAAGGACGGCGGCTTCGAGGTGCCGGTGCCGTTCGCGCCGGGCCGCACCGACGCCACGGAGGAGCAGACCGACGCCGACTCGTTCGCGCCGCTGGAGCCGTCCGCCGACGGTTTCCGCAACTACCGCGGCAAGGGCAACAAGCTGCCGTCGGAGTACTTGCTGGTCGACCGCGCGAACCTGCTGAACCTGAGCGCGCCGGAGATGACCGTGCTCGTGGGTGGCCTGCGGGTGCTGGGCGCGAACCATCAGCAGTCCTCGGCGAGGGTGTTCACCACGGCCCCGGGCACGCTGACCAACGACTTCTTCGCCAACCTGCTCGACCTGGGCACGGAGTGGACGGCGGCGGAGGACGGGGCGTACCCGGAGAGCTTCGAGGCCCGTGACGGCTCCGGTGCGGTCAAGTGGACCGGCAGCCGCGTGGACCTGCTGTTCGGCTCGAACTCCGAGCTGCGCGCCCTCGCGGAGGTCTACGCGAGCGACGACGCCAAGGAGAAGTTCGTGCGCGACTTCGTGGCCGCGTGGGACAAGGTGATGAGCAACGACCGCTTCGACCTCGGCTGAGCTTGACGTTCTGAGGTCTTGCGGTCCTGAGGCCCGGGCCGGTCGGCACTACGCCGGCCGGCCCGGGCTTTTTCGTTGGCGGGTAAGGCATTCCCGCCGCCGGGGCCGGTTCCGCGGCGTCATCCGGCGGGTCGTCATCCGGCGGGTCGTCATCCGGCGGGACGGGTCCTGGCGACGGTCGCGGCGAGGCCGTCGAGGATCAGCTCCAGGCCGAACGCGAACTCCCGGTCCCCCGGGTCCGTGTCCCCGGTCGGCCCCTCGAACAGGGCGGACGCGAAAAGCCCCGCCGCGTCCGGGAACCGGTCCCGGTCGACCAGGTGGATCAGCGACCGGCCGTAGTCCTGCTCGATCTCGGCCTGCTCGCGGCCGGAGGCACGGCGGCCCTCGGCGAGCTGCTGCGTCACCGTGCTGGCCTGGCGGACGTAGCCGCCGAGCAGGTTCAGCACGCTCACCTTCGTGGCCCAGTCGAGGCCGGTGCCGCGCAGGACGCCGAGCAGCGCGTCCATCCAGCCGATCGCGCCGGGCCCGCCGGGCGGTCCCGAAACGGGCAGGTGCACCATCCACGGCCGCCGCCGGTAGATGTCCCGGTGGGCGTTGGCCCACTGACGGGCCCCCTCGCGCCAGTCCTCGGCGTCGATCTCCGGGGGCGCGCCGGTGGCGAAGTCCGCCATCAGCCCGAACAGCTCGCCCTTCGAGCCGACGTGCCGGTACAGGGACATCTTGGTGACGCCCAGTTCCTGCGCCACCTTCAGCAGGGTGACGCCGTCCAGCCCGTCGCGGTCGGCCAGGTCCACCGCCGCGCGCACGACCCGGTCCACGTCCAGCTCGGCGGGCCGGCCGAGCCGCGGCCCGGACGGCAGCCGCCACAGGCGCGCCAGCACCGCGGGCACCTTTCCTGTTTCCGTCACGGTCCGCTTCCTCCGGTGAATCGGCTGCCTCTGGCGGACATCATTGCGCACGACTTAGTATCCATGGGATAGTATCCGACGTACACTAACAACGACCGGGGGAAACCATGGCTACTGAGACCCATCCCGCCGCGCCGAGAGCCGTGCGCGGCCCTGTGCGCCCGGGGGAACGCGCGCTGGCACCCGACCTGGCGCGCGGGGCGATGCTGCTGATCATCGCGCTGGCCAACAGCGCTTCGGTCTTCTTCGCGACCGGGCCAGGGCTGGACAAGACACCGCACGGCGCGGAGGGCGTGTACACGGTGTTCCTGTTCTTGTTCGTGCACTCCAGGGGAATCCCGCTGTTCGCGATCATGTTCGGCTACGCGCTGGTCCAGCTCGCGCGCCGGCAGGAGGCGGCGGGGAGCACGCCGGCCGCGGTGCGCCGGGTGCTGGTCCGGCGCAACGCGTGGCTGTTCGTTTTCGGCCTGGTGCACGGGATCCTGCTGTTCGCCGGGGACATCCTCGGCGCTTACGGGCTGGTCGGGATCGTGTTCACCCTGGTCCTGCTGCACCGCGGGGACCGGCTCTACCGCGTGCCGCTGTGGTACCTCGGCCTCGCCGCCTGCACTGTCATCGTGCTGTCCGTGGTCGTGGTGACCAGCCTGGCGACCGGGACTCCCGGCAGCCTGTCCACGGCCCCCACCCAGGACTCCCCCTCGATGGCGGCCGGCAGCTTCGGCGCCGCGGTGGCGGACCGGCTCACGGAGTGGCCCGGGACCGTGCTGAGCATGCTGCCGTTCATCCTGTTCGTGTGGGTCGGCTCCTGGGCCGCCCGGCGGCGCGTGCTGGAGGAGCCCGCGAAGCACCTGCGCGGACTGCGCCTCGGGGCAGCGCTCGGCCTCGGCGTCGCCGTACTGGGCGGGCTGCCGATGGGACTGCTCGGCGGCGGTTTCCTGACCGTCGACCCGGCCATCGGCCCAGCGGTCAAGCTGCTCTACGAAGGCTCCGGCTTCTTCGGCGGCATCGGCTACCTGTGCCTGTTCGGCCTGCTCGCGCACCGGCTGTCGAAGAAGATGGCAGCACCGCGCGACAACCTGATGATCGGCGCCGTCGCGGCCCTGGGCCAACGCTCACTCAGCGGCTACCTCTTCCAGACGGTCGCGTGGCTGGTACTGGCCTCCCCGTTCCTGCTATCCCTAGGCGACGGCCGGGGCAGCCCCACGTTCATCGCCGCCGGATGCGGCCTGGCCGTGTGGCTGGCGACCGTGGTGGGCGCGTACCTCATGCAACGCCACAACTACCGCGGCCCAGCCGAAATCCTGTTGCGGCGCCTCACTTACGGCCGCCGTGGCTAGGTGAGGGTGCGCCTCGGCGATGGCGGCCGCGCCTGTTGCCGGGGCACACTGGTCAGGACTGTTCCGCCTCCAGGTCAGGCTCCGAGGCGGTGCTGCGTGCTAACCACGACATACCGAACGCCACAACCCCCGATGCAACCGGCGACAATCAACACCTCAACCACCGCGGCCCATCCGGATCCTGTTGCAGCACCTCACCCACGGCAACCGCGGCTAGAGGGTGCGCCTCCGCAACCACAGCCGCGCCTGTTGCCGAGGCACACCACTCAGGGCTGCTCCGCCCCCAGCCCAGGCTCCACGGACGGAGCGCACCAACCACCACACGCCGAACGCCGCAGCCCACGACAACGAACACAGCATCCAACACCACAACCACCGTGACCCAGCCGAAATCCCGTTGCGGCGCCTCACTCACCGCCGCCGCAGCTAGGTGACGGCGTGCCTCGGCAACCGCAGCCACGCCCGGCGCCGACGCACACCGCTCAGCCCCCAGCCCAGGCTCCGAAGCGGCGCCGCGCGGGACCGCACGAACCGCAGCAGGCCGAAAACCGCAGCCCGGCGACAATCAACACAGCAGCCAACACCGCGACCACCGCAGCCGAGCCGAAACCCTGCTGCGCAGCCTCACTCACCGCCGTCGCAGTTAGATGACAGTGCGCCTCGGCAACCACAGCCACGCCCGGCGCCGACGCACACCGCTCAAGACCGCTCCGCCCCCAGCCCAGAGCCGCTGCCGGGAGCGCACCAACCACCACACGCCGAACGCCGCAGCCCACGACAACGAACACAGCATCCAACACCACAACTACCGTGGCCCAGCCGAAATCCTGTTGCGGCGCCTCACTTACCGCCGCAGCAGCTAGGTGACGGTGCGCCTCGGGAACCACAGCCACGCCCGGCACCGAAGCACACCACTCAAGACCGCTCCGCCCCCAGCCCAGGCTCCGAAGCGGCGCCGCGCGGGGACCGCACGAACCGCAGCAGGCCGAAAACCGCAGCCCGGCGACAATCAACACAGCAGCCAACACTGCGACCACCGCAGCCGACGAAATCCTGCTGCGCAGCCTCACTCACCGCCGCCGCAGCTAGATGACAGTGCGCCTCGGCAACCACAGCCACACCCGGCACCGAAGCACACCATTCAAGACCGCTCCGCCCCCAGCCCAGAGCCGCTGCCGGGAGCGAATGCCAAAAGCCGCAGCACCGACACAGCCCACGACAACGAACACAGCATCCAACACCACAACTACCGTGACCCAGCCGAAATCCTGTCGCGGCGCCTCACTTACGGCCGCCGCAGCTAGGTGACGGCGTGCCTCGGAAACCGCAGCCACGCCCGGCGCTGAGGTACAGCGGTCAGGGCTGTTTCGCCTCCAGTTCCGGCGCGGGCTCCGAAGTGGTGGCGCGGGCGGAGCGCACCAGCCATGACATGCCGAAAGCCGCGACGCCGATGCAGCCGGCGACGATGAACGCGGCGTGCAGCCCTGAGGAGTCCGGGCTGGTGGCGGAACCGTTCGCGCTCGCGACGGTGGCGACGGTGACGAAAACGGTGGTGCCGAGCGCGCCGGCGACCTGCTGCAGGGTCGAGAGGATCGCGCTGCCGTGGGAGTACAGGTGGTCGGGCAGCACGCCGAGGGACTCGGTCATCAGCGGGGTCATCATCAGGCCCAGCCCGGCCATCAGCAGCACGTGGATGGCGATCACCGCGATCAGCGGCGAGCCCGGTCCGAGGGTGGTGAACAGCCACAGCGCGACCGCCATGGCCGCCGAGCCCGGGATGACCAGCGGGCGGGAGCCGACCTTGTCGAACCAGGCGCCGACCGGGCGGCCGAGCAGGCCGAGGACCAGCCCGCCGGGCAGCACGGCCAGGCCGCTCACCAGGGTCGAGGTGTGCAGCACGGTCTGCAGGTACAGCGGCAGCAGGATCGCGCCCGCGCCGATCAGGCACATGAACAGCAGCGCGGTGAGCACCAGCGCCACCACGAACCCGCGGTGCGTGAACGGCCGCAGGTCCAGCAGCGCCCGGTCGCGGCGCTGCAGCCGGGTCTGGCGCCAGGTGAACACCACCAGTGCGACGACCCCGACCCCGATCGCCACCCACGGCGGAACGAACGGCTGCGCACCGCCGGATTCGCCGGCCGTGGACAGCCCGTACAGCACGCCGCCGAACCCGATCGCGGACAGCAGCACCGACACCACGTCGAGCGGCACCGCGCGGGTCTCACTGGTGATCCGCAGCCGCACCGCGCCGATCACCAGTGCGGCGAGCGAGAGCGGCAGGACGATCCAGAACATCCAGCGCCAGCCCAGCGAGGACAGCACAGCCCCGCCGATGGTCGGCCCGATCGCCGGCGCGACGGCGATGACGATGCTGATCGTGCCCATCATCGCGCCCCGCCGGTGCACCGGCACCAGGCGCATCACCGTGGTCATCAGCAGCGGCAGCATCACCGCGGTGCCGCAGGCCTGCACGATCCGGCCGACCAGCAGCAGCCCGAACCCGGGCGCCACGCCGCACAGCAGCGTGCCGAGGCTGAACGCCGAGATCGAGAAGAGGAACACGCTGCGCGGGCTGAACCGTTCGAGCAGGAAACCCGTGGTCGGGATGACCACGGCCATGGTGAGCAGGAATCCGCTGGTCAGCCACTGGATGGTGGTGGTGGGCACGCGGAGGTCGGCGGTGAGGTCGCGCAGCGCGACGCTGAGGATGGTCTCGTTGAGGATCATCACGAAGGCCGATCCGACCAGCACCGCGATCAGCAGCCCGGGCGCGGACGGCGCGCGCTCCCGGGCCGGTGAGGTGGCGTTCGTGGTGTGCGTCATGCGTGGGGCTCCTGCTGATCCGCGCCGGGGGCGCTCACGGGAAGAAATGGGGGGGCGCCGACGGGGTTCGAACCCGTCGACTGCTCACCGGATCAGGATACGGGTCACCACCGACAAAAACGGCGCGTCACCGTGACCAGGCACACAGTCACGGCAGGGGTGCCCAGGTCCGCAGCCGGTCCCGGAACCCGGCGCTACTGTCCGATATGGACAGACGGGACCGTCGAGCAGGTGGAGCCGCGGACCACAACGGCCGGGACCGGTCCCCGCGCCGGGTCACGACCTTCGCGAGATGGACGTACGGCCGCCGGTCAGGGCGGCGCTGGTGCCCGGTCGGCGTCCTGGGATCGGCACTCCTGCCATCGGATTGCGCCATTCGAGGGAGACACCATGGTCAACTGGCGCAAGCAGCGTCTCGAACTGACGACGCCCGCTGCCGCACCCCCGGAACCGGGGCTTGCCGCGTTCCTGGCCGATCTCCGGCCGCACCAGCCGGTCGCCTTAGACTCTCCGACGGCCGCGGCACGGCCCGCCCCGCACCCGTTGACCGCCGATCTGGAGAAGACGGCAAGTGAGCTGGCGCGAGCCACCTTGCGGGCACGCGACGAGAGCCGGGCCGGTCGTGAGGGCAACGCGGTCACCGAGGTACGGGCGAACGGCTCGGCGCCCAAGGCGGCGGGTTTCTCACGGTGCTGGTGTCCCACCGGGCGCAGTACCTCTTCGATCCGGACTGGCGGGCGGCGCGGGCCGAGGCGCTGCGCCGGCTCAAGGAGCAGCTGGGTGGCGAGATAGCGGGAGCGATGAACAGCGGCGGGCCGATGGTCGGCGTCATCCAGGGCTACTGGGCGGGCATTTGCGGCTGGGAGAGGTGACCGTCCGGCCGGCCGCGGTTCCCCGGCTTCGGCAAGCCGCCGCCGGAAAGTATTACCTGGTCCGAGACGGCTACCGGCCCCACGGCAGGACCGAGGCCGGGACCTGGCGCGCGGCCGATGGGCTCGAGCTGGTCAGCACGCTCACGAACCCGCCACAGTCGAACCGGACCGGATGCGAATTCAGTCGGGCTCGAGCTGGTCAGCACGCTTACGAACGCGCCGCAGTCGAACCGGACCGAGTGCGAATTCAGTCGGGCTCGAGCTGATCAGCACGCTCACGAACGCGCCACGGTCGAACCAGACCGGATGCGAGTTCAGTGCTCGTCGCACTTGCGGGCGTACAGGGTGACCACCGTCTGCTTCCCGACCTTGGCGCCCGGCTTGGGGTCCTGGCCGGTCTGGCACCAGTTGCGGTCGAGGATCATCGCCCGGTGCTTGCCGGTGGAATCGACCTCGCGGAGGTTGTAGAGGCCCGCGGCCTGCATCGCGTTCTGCGCGGCCTGGTGGTTCATACCCGAGACGTCCGGCACCACGACGTCGCCGTCCGCAGGGGGCGCCGGTGCCGCGGAGGGCCCGGCCGTTTCGGTGACGGTCTGCGTGGCGGTCACGACCGCCGTCTGCCCCGGGCCCGAACCCGGCGACGGTGATTCCCCGCACGCTGCGGCCAGCGAACCGAGCACCATCGCACCGGCTGCCAACCCGGCCTTCACAGACCTGTCCACGCGCTCCCCCGCCCTGGCTGATTGTCGCGCTCCGTGCCGCTTCCGTTACACCGAGCAGCACCAGTGTCGCAGAAAACCGGCCAGTCCGAAAAGGACGGTCAGAGCGGGGCGACGAGGCCGGCGGTGCCGCGCATCCGCTCGTGCAGCTTGCTGCATCCGGGTGTCCAGCTGCGCCGCCACGACCGCCGTGCCGGCCAATTCCCCGGCGAAGTCGGCGAAATCCTCGGGCAGCCGGTCGGTGTACTTGTAGTTCAGCTTGTGCTCGAGGGTGGCCCAGAAGTCCATCGCGATGGTGCGCAGCTGCACCTCGACCTTGACCTTCTCCACCCGGTCGGACAGGAAGACCGGGATCCGCACGATCAGGTGCAGGCTGCGGTAGCCGTTGGCCTTCGGGTTCGCGACGTAGTCCTTGCTGCGCACCAGCTCCACGTCGTCCTGGCCGGTCAGCATGCGCGCGACGTGGTAGACGTCGGACAGGAACGGGCAGACCACGCGCACGCCCGCGATGTCGTCGAGTTGCTCGGTGATCGTCGCGGGGTCGGTGCCCAGCCCGCGCCGGCGCAGCTTCTGCCCGATGGCCGCGGGCCGCTTGACCCGGCTGCTGATGTGCTCGATCGGGTCGTGCCGGTGGGCGAAGTCGAACTCCTCGCTGAGGATGCGCAGCTTCGTCATCAGCTCCTCGATGGCGAACTTGTAGACCAGCAGGAACCCGGCGGGCACCGTGAACCCGTCCGTGTCCCGGCCGCCGTCCACCGCGGCGCCGGACTCCCTCGTTGTCGCCATCCCCTGCACTTCGTCCTTCACTCCGGTGTCTTGATCACTGCTTTTCCAACGCGCACGACCCTAGCGCGGTTCCCGCCAGCAGGTCGGCCAGCGCCCGCCGGATCGCGGCGACGTCGACGTCGGTGGCGATCGACGCTTCCTCGGGCCGCTCGTCCAGCGGCGGCTCGACGCCGAGCAGGGCCCGGAAGAGCCGCGGGTACACGGTGCGCCCGAGCAGTTCGCGGGCCAGGTCTTCCGCCGCGCCCGGCCCGAGGTCGAACGACTCCCCGACGAAGGCCGCGAGGCGCTCCTGCGGCGTCGCGAAGATCGCGTCGTAGTAGCGGGCCGCCGCCTCCGGCAGGCGCTCGGCCTCGGTCATGCTCAGCCGGCAGGTGCGCAGCGCGGAGCGCCACAGCAGCAGCTGCAGGAAACGGCCGCAGAACAGCACCGCCGCCTCGGTCGCGTCATCGGCGTAGTCACGCGGGGTCTTGAGCTGCTCGAAATACAGCTCGCGCACCAGGTCGAGGACGGCGAGGAACAGTTTGTCCTTGCTTTCGAAGTGCGCGTACAGCGAGCGCTTCGAGGTCTCGGCCCGCGCGGCCACGACGTCCATCGACGCGCGTTCGAAGCCCGTCTCGATGAAGACGTCCTTCGCCGCCCACAGGATGTGCTCCCGCAGCGCGTCACCGCGTCGTGCCATGCGCTTCGTCCTCCTGGAAACCGGCTGGTACAGCCGAGTTTACGCACCGCCCCGGTCAGGGCAGCGCCGCGAGGAACACGAACGCCGCCAGCAGCACCAGGTGCACCCCGCCCTGCAGCCGGGTGGCGCGGCCGGGGACGACGGTCAGCACCCCCACCACCACGGTGATCACCAGCAGCACGATCTGGGTCGGGTCCAGGCCGAGCTGCAACGGCCCGGACAGCCAGATGGACGCCATCGCGATCGCCGGGATGGTCAGGCCGATGCTGGCCATCGCCGAGCCCAGCGCCAGGTTGAGGCTCACCTGGACGCGGCCGCGGCGGGCGGCGTTGGCCGCGGCGATCGTCTCGGGCAGCAGCACGAGCAACGCGATCACCACGCCGACGAACGACTGCGGGAACCCCAGCGCGGCCACGCCGGACTCGATCGCCGGCGACTCCACCTTCGCCAGCCCGACCACCGCGACCAGCGCCACCAGCAGCAGCCCGAGGCTGGTCAGGGCCGCCTTCGTGGTCGGCGGGGCGACGTGCTCGTCTTCCTCCAGCACCGCGCCCTCGGCGTCGACCGGCAGGAAGAAGTCGCGGTGCCGCACGGTCTGGGTGAGCACGAACATGCCGTACAGGATCAGTGACGCGATCGCGGCGAAGCCCAGCTGCGTCGGCGAGAACTCCGGCCCCGGCCGGGCGGCGGTGAAGCTGGGCAGCACCAGGCAGAGCGTCGCCAGGGCCGCGACGGTGCCGAGCGCGGAGCCCGAGCCCTCGGCGTTGAACACGGTCACCGGATTGCGCCACGCCCCCACCAGCAGGGACAGCCCGAGGATCCCGTTGCAGGTGATCATCACGGCGGCGAAGACGGTGTCACGCGCCAATGAGCCGGTTTTCGGGCCGCCGGAGACCATCAGCGTGATGATCAGCGCCACCTCGATCACCGTCACGGCGACGGCCAGCACCAGTGACCCGAACGGCTCCCCCACCCGGTGCGCCACCACCTCCGCGTGGTGCACCGCCGCCAGCACGGCGGCCGCGAGCACCACCGCGACCACGACCACCGGCAGGGTCCCGAGCGTGCGGCCCCAGGTCAGCAGCAGCGCGACCACCGCGATCGCCGGCGCCAGCGTCGTCCAGCGCAGCCACGGGGAGGACTTCCGAGAGGTCATGGCCGCAGCTTCGCAGATCTCCCGGCGGCCCGCCTCCGCACGCGAAACCGCCGCCGAGGTCAGTCCTGGCGCCGGTACCCGCCCGGCTCGGCCGTGTTCAGGGCATAGCGGACGGCGTCGGCGCGGGAGTGGAAGCCCGCCTTGGCGAAGAGGTTGTTGATGTGGGTCTTGACGGTGGCCTCGCTGATGAACAGCCGTCCCGCGATCTCCGGGTTGCGCAGGCCTTCGCCGATCAGGCCGAGGATCTCGGTTTCCCGCGCGGTGAGGCCGAATTCCGGCTCGTCGGCGGGGCGGGACCGGCGCGTCGCGAGGGAAAGCAGGCGGCGCTGCACCTCCGGGGCCAGCACGACCTGGCCGGCGCCCGCGCTGCGCACCGCCTGCTCGATCTTCGCGCGGTCGGCCTCCTTGGTCAGGTAGCCGCTGGCGCCGGCCTCGAGCGCGGCCAGAATGGACTCGTCGTCGTCGAAGGTGGTCAGCACGACCACCTGCACCGACGGCCGGGCGGCCTTGATCCGCCCGGTCGCCTCGACGCCGTCCATCACGGGCATGTGCAGATCCATCAGCACCACGTCCGGCTCGTACCGCTCGACGGCCTCGACCGCCTCGCCCCCGTGGGTGGCGGTCGCGACGACGCTGATGCCGTCGGCGAGGTCCAGCATCACCGCGAGCGCCTCCCGCACCGAGGCCTGGTCGTCCACCACGACAAGGGAAAGAGTCACTTCGGTATCTCCAGTTCGACGATCCAGCCCGCGCCGTCCGCGCCCGGACCCGTTTTCAGCGTGCCGCCCAGCAGCGCGATCCGCTCGCGCATGCCCACCAGCCCCATGCCGCCGCCGTCCGCGGGACCCGGGCGGGGCTCCCGCGCGGCGGGGCCGTTCGCGACGATCAGGCCGACCGCGCCGGGGGTGTACCGGAGCGTGATCGACCGGTCCGCGCCGGGCGCGTGCTTCGCGGCGTTGACCAGTGCCTCCTGCGCGGCCCGGATCACCGCGTGCGCGATCTCGGTCGGCACCGGCCACTGCTCCCCCGTCACCGTCAGCGGGACGGAGTCCCCCATCGCCATCAGCTCCAGCGTCCGGCTCAGCGGCAGGGAGTCCTCGCGCAGGGCCTCGATCGCGTGCCGGGTCTCGGCGATGCTGCCGACGGCCAGCGCCCGCGCCCGCCGGACGGCGAGGTTCGCCTCCCCGTCACGGCCCTTGCCGTGCAGCGCGTCGGCCAGGTCCAGCTGCAGCGAGATGCCCGACAGCGAGTGCCCCAGCACGTCGTGGATCTCGCGGGCGATCCGGCCGCGTTCCAGCAGTGCCACCTCGCGGGCCTCCGAGCGGTACGCCCGTTCCGCGTTCCGCACCGACTCACGGTGGTCCTGGCGGGAGATGCCCAGGTAGACCGGGGCGGCCACGGCGAGGCCGAGCCACCACGGCCAGCCCGAGGCCATCGGGTGGAGGTGCTCAACCACCCAGACGGCGACGGCCGCGGTCACGGCGCCGGCCACGGCGACCAGGACCGCCGCGCGGCGGGAGGCGAGCTTCTCGCCGGCGACCGCCGAGGCGACGAACGCGAAGCCCGGCGCGATCGTCGACTGCGCCAAGGGCAGCAGGATCGCGGAAAGGACCGAGGCGGCCAGCGCCAGGCCGATCTGGCCGGTCACCGGGATCCTGGTCCAGGGGAGGAAGGCTGCGGAGGTGAGCAGCACGACCGCCGCGAACAGCGTGACCGCGAGCGCCGGGGAAACCAGCTCGCGGGTGGCGAGCTGGACCGAGGCGATCACGACCAGGGCGGCGAAGACGAACGGCCGGAGCAGGTCTTCGGTGCTCCGGCCCAGCCGCGTCCGCGGCGTCCGCACCTGCTCCATGGCCGTCCTCGATGTCGTGTCGGTCGTTGCCCACCCTAACGACCGGGTGCGAGCCTGGTCAGCCGCGGCCGCGGCGGGAAAGCTGCCGCTGGAGGTCGTCGAGCCAGGGCGAGGTCTGGTGCGGGGCACCGTCGCGGCCCTGGGCCCAGATGACCCGCTCGCCGCTGCGCAGCGCCCGGCCCAGCACCACCACGCCCTCCAGCAGCATGCCGATGCCCACGGTCAGGAGCACCGAGTCGCCCAGTGCCGCCGCGCCGTTCTTATCGATCGCGCCGAGCAGCAGGTTCCCGCCGAACTTCACCGCGATGTTGGCGGCCCAGAGCGCGAGGGTCACCCAGGTGTAGCGCATGAAGACGATGCCGTCACGGCGCGAAAGCCGGATGCTCGCGCCGCGCAGGGCGCCGAGGACCGCGCTGATCAGCGCGGTCCCGATGAGGAACAGCAGCGCCGTCCCGGAATGGGCCGGGCCGTCGAGGTTCACGATGCCGATGACGGTCAGGACCGCCGGCAGGAGCAGCATCCGCTTGGCCTCGGCCGGCTCCCCGGCCAGCCGCCGGATCAGCATGTAGGCGATCACCGCGATGATCAGCACCACTTGCAGGGTTCCGTTCATTTCTTCGCTCCGTCTTCGGCGAGTGGGTCTTCGGCGAGTGGGTCTTCGGTGAGTGGGTGGGGCCGGGTCAGCGCGTGGCCGGGGCCAGAGCCGGCCGCTTCGTCGAGCGGAAGGTCCAGAACCCCAGCGCGACGAGGACGACGACCTGCAGGACCTGCGAAAGGTCGGCCGCGACGGTCAGCGGCAGCACGTAGATGCCCACGATCCGCAGCGCGGACTCGGCGAGCAGCCCGAAGCCCCAGACCAGCGAGATGCGGCGCCAGCGCTGCCACATCTGCGGGGTGCGCGCGGTCGCGGCGAACTCCGGCTCCCGCCCCGCCGAGGCGGCCATCCGCTTGGCCGCGTGGTAGACGAGCGGGCGGCCGATCAGGCAGCTGCCCACCAGGACCAGCCCGGAGACGGCCGACGTGGCGGAGTCCTTGGCCAGCATGAAGCGCACGTCGCCGGTCACGAAGGTCAGGACCAGGCCCACACCGAACATGATCAGCAGGAACAGGGCGAAGGGGTCGAGCCGCCGCTGCCGGACCGCCACCCAGACGACCCGTACCCCGGACACCAAAGTGGCGGCCAGCAGGGCGGCGTAGGTGCTCGCCCCGAACAGCTGCGCGGCGAAGTACGCGATCAGCGCGGGGCCGAAGTCCCAGAAGAGGCCCTTCAGCATCGTTTTGGCCGCCGGGTTCCGGAGCGGCCCGCCCGCCTTGGCCTCGGTGTGCCCCACTGCCGTCTCGGTTGTTTCAACCACGGGAATTCCCCTTCGCTCGGTGGTTTCCACGGGCCCGCGCCCCGGCGACTGTCCTTTTCGGATGGTCGCGATCCCCGGTGTCCCCGTCATGGCGACAACGCTAGGGATCCGGGCGGCGCGAGTCGTGCGCCCGAGGCCGTATCCCGGGTGGAGAACCGTCTCCACCCGGGAGCTCCGGAGGGTGGAGGACGGCCCCTGATCACCCTCGGTGCGAGCGATCGGTAACGAATCACCGTTATGGGCGATACTCGATCGGGTCCCGGGGGTGTACCTGGGCTTTCACGAATGGATTCCCGCACATGATTCGTCTGCGTCCGATGCGAGTGCGCCCGGGTGCGCTCGCCGCCGCCGGAGCCATCGCCCTCCTCTGCACGGCGTGCGCCGGCTCGCCCACCGACGGGACGCCGGCCCCCGCCCCCGTCCCGGCCGCCGCCTCGTCGTCCGCCGCCCCGGCCGTGCTGGAAGCGTCGAAGGTCGGCGCCTCGGTGAGCGAAGCCGCGAAGCAGGCCTCCTCGGTACACGTCTCGGGCACCGTCTCGGACGCGGGCACCGTGAAGCTCGACCTGAAGCTCAGCAAGGACGGCGCGAGCGGCACGGTCGACAAGGACGGCGTCGCGGTGCCGGTCCTGCGCGTCAAGGACAAGTACTACTTCCGGTTCACCGACTCGCTGATCAAGGAGGCCGGGATCCCGGCCTCGTCCGGCGTGGTGAAGCAGCTCAAGGACAAGTGGGTCACCTCGACCTCCCAGATCGGCGCGGGCATCGGCGACGCCTTCAAGGAGTTCCTGGACTACACGACCTTCGTCGACAACACCGTCGGCGCACTCGGCTCGACGACCTTCAGCGGCGGCGAGAAGAGCACTGTCAACGGCGCCTCGGTGCTGAAGTACAGCAGCTCGGAAGGCACCGCGTACGTCGCCGCCGACGAGCCGCACTACCTGCTGCTCCTGCAGCAGCCGAACAAGGGCACGATGAACTTCAGCGACTGGGACAAGCCGGTCACCGTGGCCGACCCGCCGCAGAGCGAGATCTACTCCGGCCCGGGCGCCTGACCGCGGTCCGGCCGGGACATCCGGGCGAGCCGCACTGCGCGGCTCGCCCGGTTCGGCAACCGGCGCCGGCTCAGCCCGCGGTGCCGAACCGCAGGAGCGCGTGCGGGAAACCGGGCAGGGCCGCCGCCTCGGCCACCGCGCGCGGCCGTGGCCCGGCGATCACCTCGGTGCCGAAGCCGGCCGCGGCGGCCGAAAGCCGCGCCCGATGCACCACGGCTCCGGCCAGGACGCGGTGGCGGCGCGCGGAGCCGTCGGTGAGCGCCAGGACCGCGGACCCGCCGGAGCCGAGCGTGAATGGCCATTGTGGACGGACCGTGGCCGGTCCGGTCTCCGGCCGCGCACTGCCGTCCAGGATCACCGGTTCCGGCGGCGCACCGTCGATCACCAGGCCGGTCCTCGACGCCGCGCCGGGGTCCACGATCACCAGCTGCGTCTCCGGCCATGCGCTGTCGTCGACGATCGCCTGCAAGGCCGCCGGCGGTGCGGGGGTCACGACGGCGCCCGGAGCGGCGAGGTCCCGGATCGCCGCGTAGCGCCGCCAATCCCGGCCGGCCGGGGAGCTGCGGCCGACCACCCGCAGGACGGCGAGCGGGCCCGGTTCCGCGGGGATTTCGGCGACGAGGTCGTGGCCGAGCACTCGCAGGACCGTCCACGCCGCGGCCAGCGCCGCACCACAGCGATACAGCGCCGCGTTGCCCGGGTCCTGCCCGCCGGGCGGCTCGCGGAACACGACTTCCTGGTCGCCGAGGTCGACGGGCCACGGCCGGGGCGTGGCCCGGGCCAGCGCGTCGTGCAGCACCGCGCGGCTGCTGTCGTCCCAGGCCAGCGGTCGCACGGCCGCCCAGGCTTCGAGTTCGGTCATGGCCGGTGCACCCCTCAGCCGCCGCTGGTGAGGAATCGCCGGGGGTCGCTGCCGGCTCGGGCACCGCTGTCGAGCCAGCGGGCGAAGCCGAGGCTGTCGCGGCGCTCCAGCTCGTCGAGGTACTCCTGCCGTTGCCGGACAACCCGCTGCCGGCTCGGCTCGTCGACGGCCCGCAGCAGTTCCAGGTAACTCCGGCGCCAGGCGACGCACAGTTCGTCGGTGGCGAGGTCCGCGGCCACCAGCGGCGGCAGGACCACCGGGTAACGCACGGGAGGCGCTTCGTCCGGAGCGGGCGGTGCCTTGGCCGCCGTGGAACGCCACCCGGCCCAGGCCGCCACGGCCAGGAGCAGCAGCGTCGAGCTCACGGCCGTGGCGGCACCGGCCACCGCGATCAGCCCGGTGACCGCCAGGCAGAACGTCAGGCACAGCGCCGCCGCCGCGATGCCGGACCACCAGGCGGGCCACCGGGGCCGGGTCACGAACCGGTTCTCCGGCAGATGCCCGGCGCCCTGCCAGGCGACCAGGCCGACCGCCCCGGCCAGGAACACCCAGCCGGCCAGCGCCCCGGGCGGGATCGCCACCAGCCCCACCGCCCCGAAGGCGACGGCCACCACGACCAGAACGGTGACGACGGTTCGAGCGAGCATGGCGCACCTCGGCGTTCGGATCGGGCCGGGATCGACTGGACGGCAACAGCGGCTGGGATCAGCGGGGTGGGAACGGCTAGGTCGGATCGGCGGGGCGGGAACGACGGCTGGCGTTCCCGACCGGCCGGAGTCGTCAGACGGAATCGGCCGGCCGGGGTCGGGCTGGGTGGAATCGGCTGGGCCGCACCGGCTGGGTGAGGCGGGAACGGCGGGGCGGAATTGGGCTCGGGCCGTGATCGGCGGATGGATCGGCTGGGTCGGATCGGCGGGGCGGGGTCGGCGGGTGAGATGGGGACGGCTGGCGGTCTTGTTCGGCCGGGGCGCCAGGCGGAATCGGAGGGGCGGCACCGGCTAGGTGAGGCGGGAACGGCAGGGCGGAATTGGGCTCGGGCCGTGATCGGCGGATGGATCGGCTGGGTCGGATCGGCGGAGCGGATTGGCTAGGGCGGATCGGCAGGGCGGGATCGGCAGGGCGGGATGGAACCGGCTGGGCAGCACCGGCTAAGGCCGTGACCGGGCGGCGTCGGCGGCGCGCAAGGGGGCGCCCACCTCGTGCAGGTGGCGCAGGATCTGCCGGTACGACGCAAGCAGGCCGCCCTGGCTGTAGCTGATGCCGTGTGCGGCGCAGAACTCGCGGACGAGCGGCTGGGCGCGGCGCAGGGTCGACATCGGCATGCTGGGGAACAGGTGGTGCTCGATCTGGTAGTTCAGCCCGCCGAGGGCGACGACGACCCAGCGGCCGCCGTTGACGTTGTGCGAGGTGAGCACCTGGCGGCGCAGGAAGTCCAGCTGGTGGCCTTCTTCCAGGTGCGGCATGGCCTTGTGGTTGGGCGCGAAGGAGCATCCCATGTAGACACCCCACAAAGCCTGGTGCACCGCGATGAACACGAAGGCCTGGCCGAGCGGCAGGACCAGGAACACCGCGGCCAGGTAGCCGCCGATGTGGACGGTGAGCAGCACGGCCTCGAGCCGCCGGGCCCGCAGCCCGCCGTGCCACACCGCCTTGATGCCCGACCAGTGCAGGTCGAGGCCCTCCAGCAGGAGCAGCGGGAAGAACAGGAACGCCTGGTACTTCGCCATCCAGCGCAGGAATCCCGTCCGGCCCTGGCCCTGCGGGGCGCTGAACGCGAGCGCGGGCATGTCGATGTCCGGGTCGGCGCCCTCGACGTTCGGGTTCGCGTGGTGGCGGTTGTGCTTGCCGACCCACCAGCCGTAGCTGAGCCCGACCAGTCCGGCCAGTCCCGAGCCGACCGCGTCGTTGGCGCGGCGGCCGCGGAAGATCTGCTTGTGCCCGGCGTCGTGGCCGAGGAACGAAAGCTGCGTGTACGCCACGGCCAGCAGGACCGCCGTGCCCAGCTGCCACCAGGTGCCGCCCAGCAACGCGAACAGCACCCAGGCGCCGGCGAACACCAGCAGGGTCACCCCGCCCCGCAGCGCGTAGTAGTACGGGCGGCGGCGCAGCAGCCCGGCTTCCTTGACCAGTTCGGACAGCTCGGCGTAGTCGCTGCCGCGGGTCCGGCCCGGCTCCGGCCGAGCGGCGGGTAACACATAGTCCATTGTGGACCTCCGAGTAGAGCGGGGGCCGGGCGCCTGCCGCGCCCGGGCACCCGCGAGGGGTGCGGTGGCCGGTCCGGGAAGTCAGGGGTAGATCGCCCGCGGCACCGGCGGTGGGTGTCCCGTGGCCGGTCTCGGCCGGAGCGCCTGTGGTGTCCCGGCAATCGGGGGCCGGCCGTCGCGGTGGATCTCGGCGCGGGTGCGCCGCACCGCCACGAAAGTCCCACCGGCACCACGGCGAATCCTGGCCGTAGCGAAGGTGGCACCCGGCCCGACGAGCACGAAAGTCCCGCCCGCCTCACCGCGAATCCTGGCCGCAGCGCAAGTAGCGCCCGGCCCGACGAGCACGAAAGTCCCGCCCGCCTCACCGCGAATCCTGGCCGCAGCGCAAGTAGCGCCCGGCCCCACGAGCACGAAAGTCCCGCCCGCACCACGACGAATCCAGGCCGTAGCGCAGGTAGCGCCCGGCCCGACGAGCACGAAAGTCCCGCCGGGCTCACCGCGAATCCAAGCCGCAGCGCAAGTGGCACCCGGCCCCACGAGCACGAAAGTCCCGCGGCGGAAAGCCCATCCGGCCGAAGCGTCGTGGAGCCGTCCGGCCACCGGGGGCCGGGTCATGGTCCGGCCGACGCGGGTTTCGCTGAGTTCTCCCCCATGTCCGGCCCTCCTCGGTCATCGGCAGCCGCGGGGCGGCTCGATCGGTGGCACCGAGGTCTGGGGTCTTGACCGAAGCCTACGCCTGCCGCGGGCAGGCGGCCGGGTTCATCGCGGATCTCCGGTCGGGCTGTGCCGGATGGAGTCGCCGCCCTTGCGGTGGTCGGTCCGGCCGTACTTGCTCTCGAGCAGGCTTTCGAGCTTGCGCACGGCGCCGGCGACCGCCTCGTCCACCGAGCCGGCGTGCTGGGTGACCGCGACCGGCGGGCGGCCGGCGGGGCGGGCTTCGATCACGCACCGCCGGTCCATTCCCTCGGCGCCGGAGCCGATTTCGTCGCCCAGGTGGACTTCGAGCCGGGTCAGGTGGTCGCTGAACCTCGACAGCGCCGACCGCAGCTCGGCTTCGATGCGCTGGTTCAGCTCTTCCCCGCCGTGCACGTTGTTGTCGGTGCTGATCTGGACTTCCATGGTTTTCCCTTCGAAGCCCCGATCCCGGTCAGCGCTCGCGCGCCGCCGAACGGGTCAGGACGACCCTCGGATCGAGTTTCCGGTCGGCGAGGGCGCGGGCGACCTCGCTCAACCGGGAGTTGGTGCCGCGCGAGTAGTCGCGCAGGACGCTGAAGGCGTCGTCCATGTCGAGCCCGCCGGCCACCGACAGCACGCCCTTGGCCTGTTCGATGATCACCCGGCTGTTCAACGCGGCCTGCAGCTGCTCGGACAGGATCTCCCCGCGCCGGATGGCCCGCTCCTGCAGGATGCCGATGGTCGCGGTGTCGGCCAGCCCCTGCGCCAGCTCGAGGTCGTCGGCCCCGAGCTCCCCCGGGCGGTGGCCGAACAGGTTCAGCGCGCCGATGGTCTGCTTCCGCAGCCGCAGCGGCAGCGCGTGCACCGAGGCGAACCCGTCGCGGGCCGCCTCGGCCGCGAACCGGGGCCACCGCGCGGACTGGGCGGCGATGTCGGCGACCAGCACCGGCGCCTGGCCGGTGAAGCAGTCGACGCACGGCCCCTCGTCGATGTTGAGCTGGAACAGCTCGATCAGCCGGGCCTGCTCGGTCGAGGAGGCCAGCACCTGCAGGCTGCCGCGCTCGTCGGCCAGCGTCAGCCCGGCCGCGGCCACGTCGAGCAGCGCGACGCACTGCCCGACCAGCGTGTGCAGCAGATCGGCGATGTCGTAGTCGTCGACCAGTGTGTCGGCGAGCGCGACGAACGCCCGGGTCACCTGTCGTTCACGATCGGCCATGCCTGCCATCACCTGGATTCCTCCTCGCTGTGCTCATAGTGGTCCTTGATCCGGCTCGCCGCCCAGCAACAGCCGCCCGGCGACGATGTCGGCGGCGACTTCCGCGAGCGGACGGTCCTGGCCGAACGCGTGGGCCCGCATCCGCGCCAGCGCCGCGGCGGCCGAAATGTCCAGCTGCGCGATCAGCATGCCGGTGGCCTGGTGCACCTCCCGGCGCCGCATGCCCGACGCGGCGAGCCACGGCCCGTCGCCGTCCAGCCAGCTCGTGCCCCCGGCCTGCAGTCCCGACAACGCGAGCGCCGCCACGTCGGCCACCCGTAACGCCCTGGCGAGGTCCGCCGGGGTGAGGGAACCGGGGGTGGCGCGGTAGGTGTCCAGGGTCGCCACCCGGACCGCGCCGATCTGCAGCGGGAAGGTGAACAGCGCCGCCACCGGGTGCCCCGCCGCCTCGGCGGCGAACATCGGCCAGCCGGGCACCAGCCCGGTCGCGAGGTCGGCCACCAGCACCGGGCCGCCGGTGCGGTAGGCCTCGAAGCACGGGCCCTCGCCGAGGGAGAACTGCAGCTCGGCCAACGCGGTGCTCACCTCGTCGCTGGCGTAGACCAGCTCCCGCCGTCCGGCGTCGGCCATCACCGACACCGCGGCCCCGTCCACCGGCAGCAGCCGGACGCAGGCGCGGCACACCCGTCCGACGGTGTCGACCCCGCTGCCGGCCCCGCCCTCGACGAGCGCGGCCAGCACACTCGCGCGCAGCACCTCGACCTCGGTCACCGGGCGCCGGGAACTTCCGCCGCGCGCCCGGGCGGCGTGTCCCGGGCCGCGCCGGCCGCTTCGCCCAGCAGGCCGCGCGACGGTGCGGAAGTGGTCGGCATCGGCGCCATCCCCTTCGGCCGGCCGGCAATCCGGTGGCAGCGGCGTAGGCGTCCCCGCCGCGGTCCGGAGCCGGCGCCGTGGGGACGCCATGGGAACGATGGACCTCCAGTGTGTCACGGCACCGGCGCGGTCACCAGCGCCGGGCCGCGCTGCGGGGACACAACGTCCGCAGCGTGCCCGCTTTCGCCGTCGATCCGTTGCCGCCGAACGGGTTCAGAGCACCGGGACCGTCCACAAGAGACGGATTCCGTCGGGCTCCCGACGCTCCACGAGGAATTCCCCGCCCGCCTCGGCCGCCCGCTGTTCGAGGTAACGCAGCCCGCCGCGCACGACGGCGGGCGGCAGTCCGGAGCCCGGCCGAGCCACCGTGCGCCCGCGGTCCTGACAACGGATTGACCGGTCACGGGGTTTGCAAATGCCCAGCGAGATGTAAAGCTGCTCTCCGTTCAACAACCCGGCACCGAGTTCGGTTCTGACAACGATGTCATCGCTTCTGGGAGGTGCGCCCCATGAGGACGCAGAGCAGACGGGCGGCCGCGCTCGCGGTCGCGGGCCTGGTGTTCGCCGCGCTGGCGCCCGCTACGGCCGGGGCCCAAACGGCCCCGGTCGCCGATCCGGTCGCACAGGTGAACCCGTTCGTCGGCACGCAGAACTTCGGCAACACCTTCCCCGGCGCCAGCGCGCCGTTCGGGATGGTGCAGGTCAGCCCCGACACCGGCGGCCAGGGCGGCTACGACTACCAGCAGAACGCCATCTACGGCTTCAGCCAGACGCACCTGTCCGGCGTCGGCTGCGGGGTGATGGGCGAGCTGCCGGTCATGCCGACCACCGGCGCCGTGGACAGCGTCGACAAGGACGTCTACAAGTCCGAGTACACGCACGGCGACGAGCACGCCGAGCCCGGCTATTACCGCGTGGGCCTCAAAAAATACGACATCAACGCCGAGCTGACCGCCACCGCCCGCACCGGCTGGCAGCGCTACACCTTCCCCTCGACCGGCCAGGCGAACGTCCTGTTCAACACCGGCCAGGCCAACCAGTCGGTCAAGGACTCCGAGATCCACGTGGTCGGCGACCGGACCCTGGAGGGCCGCGTGCGCGCGGGCGGGTTCTGCGCCGGGCACGACGAGCACACGGTGTACTTCACCGCGACGTTCGACCGGCCGTTCAGCTCCTTCGGCACCTGGCGCGGCTCGACGCGGACGCCGGGCAGCCGGGACGCGGCGGGCACCGGCGGCAACGGCGCGTGGGCGAGCTTCGACGCGACCACCGACCGCGAGGTCATGGTCAAGGTCGGCCTGTCCTACACCGGCGCCGACGGCGCGCGGAAGAACCTCGCCGCGGAAACCGGTGACTCGTACGACTTCGACGCCACCCGCACGGCGCTGCACCAGGCGTGGGCCGACCGGCTCGGCGCGATCAAGATCGGCGGCGGCACCGCGGATCGGCAGACTGCGTTCTACACCGCGCTCTACCACTCGCAGCTGCACCCGAACCTCGCCGGCGACACCGATGGCGCGTACACCGGCTTCGACGGCAAGGTGCACACCGCGAGCGGCTACACGCCGTACCAGAACTTCTCGCTGTGGGACACCTATCGGCCGCAGAACCAGCTGCTGGAAATGCTCGAACCCCAAGTGGCGAAAGACGTCGCGCTGTCCGTGGTCGCGATCGGGCGCGACGGCGGCTGGCTGCCGCGCTGGGCGCTGGCCGGGAGCGAAACGAACATCATGACCGGCGACCCGGTGACGCCTTTCCTCGTCGAAGCCTGGTCCAAGGGCCTGCTCGCCGGGCACGAGGAAGAGGCGTACGCGCTGCTCAAGAAGAATGCCACGAGCACACCGCCCGCCGATTCGCCGTACAACGGGCGCTCCGGCGTGAACTTCTACAACGACCGCGGCTACATCCCCAGCGGCCTGACCCTCGGCACGGACTGCGCGGCCAAGGGCGGCGACAACGACTGCAACCACCCGGCTTCGGCGACGATGGAGTACTCCGCGGCCGACGCGGCGCTCGCGCTGATGGCGAAGGGCCTCGGCCACACCGCCGACGCGCGGATGTTCGCCGACCGCGGCCAGTGGTACAAGAACCTCTGGGACTCCTCGACGCAGGCGTTCCGCCCCCGCACCACCGAAGGCACCTGGCTGACGCCGTACAACCCGGTCGACGCGGATCAGCAGTTCCACGAGGGCGGCGCCTACCAGTACCAGTGGCTCGTGCCGCAGGACCCGGCCGGACTGGTCTCCCTGATGGGCGGGCGCGCCACCACGCAGAAGCGGCTGGACTCCTTCTTCGCCTACGACAAGCTGCTCACCGACCCGGCGGGCACCGCGCGCAACGACTGGATCGCCAGCCCGTACGACTACTACGGCAAGCCCACCTACAACCCGAACAACGAGCCCGACCTGCTGGCGCCGTACATGTACAACTGGGTCGGCGCGCCGGCGAAGACCGCGACCGTGGTGCGGGCGGCGATGACGCTGTTCACCACCGGCCCGGACGGCATGACCGGCAACGACGACCTCGGCACCATGTCGGCCTGGTACGTGTTCTCCTCGCTCGGGCTGTACCCGACGATGAGCGGCTCGAACTTCCTCGCGGTGTCCAGCCCGCAGTTCGAGTCGGCGACCGTCCGGATCGGACAGTACGGCAGTGCGCAGGGCGGCACGCTCACCGTTTCCGCGCCGGGCGCGAGCGACACCAACCGGTACGTGCAGAGCGTTTCGCTGAACGGCCGTGACGTCCGGCAGACCTGGCTGGACTGGTCCGCGGTCTCCCACGGCGGCACCCTGACGCACGAACTCGGCTCCAGCCCGTCGAAGTGGGGTACGTCCGCGAACGCCGAGCCGCCTTCGGTGAACAACGCGGTCGGCGACCTGCGCAGTCACGTCGACGCTTCGCTGGGCCAGAGCTCGGTGGTGATCCCCGCGTCGGCGCGGGCGCAGCAGGTGAACCTGAACCTGGACGTGCTCACCCAGAGCCCGGGGGTGCAGCCGGTCATGGTGACCTCGACCGCGCCGAAGGGCTGGAAGGTGACCACGAAGCCGTGGAACCCGCTGCTCCGGTGGTCGGGCCGGTTGCCGGTGCAGCAACCGGTTTCAGTGACCGTGACGGTGCCGGCGGGGACCCCGGTCGGCAGCTATCCGTTGCAGGTCAAGGCTTCCGGGCTGGGCGCGAACACCGTCACCCGGCCGGTGAGCGTCGAAGTGCGGGCGCCGGCGGTCTGCGCGGCGACGTCCGGCGCGGCGTGCGCGGTCGACCTGAGCCGGGACCTCGACCACGACGGCACGGCCACCGTCGCCGCGTCCACCGAGGGGAACTTCGACGGCTCCGGCTGGAGCTACGACGCGGACCTGATGCCGCCCGCCGGGCCGGTCCTGTGGGACGGCGTCACCTACGCCGCCCCGGACCCGAGCGGGACCGCGGCGAACTTCGTCGAGGCCCGCGGCCAGTCGCTGCTGGTCCCGGCGGGCAGCCACGGGACGCTGCGGATCGTCGGCTCCTCGCACAGCGGCCCGGTGACGACCACGCTGACCGCGCATTACACCGACGGCAGCAGCGCCGCCCTCGGCGTGACACTCGGCGACTGGGCGGGCTCGGCCCCGGCGGGCAGCACCGTCGTGCTCGACCTGCCGCACCGGATCAAGGCGGGCAGCGGCGTGGACGGGCCGCCGGTCCGGCTCTTCGGCGTCCAGGCCGCCCTGGACCCCGGGAAGACGCTCCAGTCGCTGTCCCTGCCGAACGACCCCCGGGCCGAGCTGTACGCGATCACCCTCGCCTGAGCGCGGCGGGCCGGTGCGTCCACTGTGGACGTGCCGGCCCGGCTCAGCGCGTGACCGGCGCCAGCATCAGCCCGGTGATGCCGTCGATCAGGCCGGTCGCGGCGTCGGCCCAGGTGGCCCGCGGGGTGGGGGTGCCCTCGGCGAGGGCGCGCTCGCGCTCGGCGGTCACGTGGATCATCAGCTGGCGGACCATGTCCCCGCGCTCGGCGCGGACCTCCGGCGGCAGCTGGGGCAGGCAGTGGTTCAGCCCGTCGACCGCCCGGGCCAGCACCGGCGAGGAAAGCGATTCCGTCACCATGATCTCGCGCAGCGCGGGGTCGGTCATGATCTGCGCGCCGAACCGGGCGAACCAGCTCGGCGCGCCGAGCTCGTCGAGGTACGAGGTGGTCGGCCGGACCAGGCAGGCCACCCACTCGCGCAGGCCGGGGTTCGCGGGCACCGCGTCGACCATCTCCGTGCGCAGCACCTCGATCCGCGCCGTGTGCTTGCGCATGATCGCGCGGACCAGGTCCACTTTGGTGCCGAAGTGGTAGTTCACCGCGGCGTTGTTGCCCTGGCCCGCGGCCTCGCTGATGTGCCGGTTGGACACCGCGTGCACCCCGTGCTCGGCGAACAGCTGCTCCGCCGTGCCGAGGATCGCCTCCCGGGTCGCGCCGGCCCGGTCCACCCGGACGGTTCTCTCCGTCATAAACCACCGCCTCTTCGCCGGGGAAGATCCTACGTGCGCGCCCGCAGCCAGCTGCGGGCCGCGGCCAGATACGCGCGGGCGAGGTCTTCGCCGTGGAACGGGTCGAGGTCCCGCCGCGCGGCGGTGCGGTCGTCGAGCATCGGGCAGAACAGCCGCTGCGCGAGCGGTTGCCGGCCGCTCTCGTCGTGCAGCCGTCGCACCAGCGCCGCGGCGAGCCCGCCGCCGGCGCTCTGCTCGCCGACCGCCACCCACGCCGGGTCGACGCCGCCCGGTCCTGCAGCCAGGTCCAGGCGGCGTGACAGTCGTCGATCGCCGCCGGGCACGGGTGCTCGGGCGCCGGCCGGTACTCGGCCGAAACGACGGCGATCCCCAGCTCACGGGCGGTCTCATCGCAGAACCGGTCGTCCGCCACGGCGCTTCCGGCCACGAGTCCCCCGCCGTGGATCCAGAGCAGCGCGGCGTCCGAGCGGACGACGACGGGGCGGTGGACCCGGACCCCGTCCGCGGCCTCCAGGCGCACGCCGGGAACCTCGACCGCGCGCATCCGCCGGGTCAGCGGCCGGGCCAATCGCCGCACCCACGGGCGCCGCATCGAGAGGCGCGGCACCCATCGGACCCGGGCCCGCAGCTCCGGCGCCACCTTCTCCGGTTCCACCGCTACTGCACCGCCCATCCGCCGTCGGAAGACAGCACGGCGCCGTTGACGTTGACGCCGTCGTCGCCGAGCAGGAACGTGATCGAGGCCGCGAGCTGCTCCGCCCGCGCGATCGCCGGGATGAGCGGGAGGAACGCGCGGATCCGCCGCTGACCGAACTCCGACGGGTTCGCGCTCTGCGGGACCCCGGTGGCGACCCCGCCCGGGGCGACGGCGTTGACGCGCAGGCCTTGCGGCCCGTACATGAACGCGCAGCTGCGGGTGATTCCCACGACAGCGTGTTTCGAGGCGGTGTAAGCGATTCCGGCAGCCGAGCCGCGCAGCGCCGCTCCGGAGGCGACGTTGACGATCGAGCCGGCACCGGCGTCCAGCATCGACGGCGCGGATGAGGCGCAGCGTGCCGTCCACGTTGACGGCGAAAACGCGTCGCCAGACCTCGTCGCTGACCTCATGGGCCGGCGAATTGTCGTCGGTGATGCCCGCGACGTTGGCCAGCCCGTGGATCCGCGGCCCGGCCACGGCCACGATCCGCTCGACCCCGGCCGCGTCGGTGATGTCCGCGACCACGGTGACGAGGTCGCCGGATCCGGCTTCGGCGGCGAAGGCGTCCAGGCCGTCGGCGGAGAGATCGGCCGCGACCACCCGGCCGGCGCCGCGGTGTCGATCCGGGTGCCGGGCGCCTGAGCATCGTCCATGGCCTGGAGCCTACCCCGAATTTAAATCACTTGCTTGACTAAGGTCGCGTGAGTGGGTTACCTAGGAACTGAGATCACCGACCCCGGAAGGCATCCATGTCCAGCACCTCGTCAGCCCCGGGTTTCGACCCGGACGCGCTGCGCGCCAAGTACCGTGCCGAGCGCGACCGGCGGCTGCGCCCGGACGGCAGCGCCCAGTACCGGAAAGCCGAAGGCGACTTCGGCTACTACGCCGCCGACCCGTACGCCACCCCCGGCTTCACCCGGGAGCCGCTGCACGACCGGGTCGACGCGGTGGTCGTCGGCGGCGGTTTCGGCGGGCTGCTCGCCGCGGCGCGCCTGCGCCAGGCCGGCCTGGACCGCGTGCGGGTGATCGAGAAGGCCGGGGACTTCGGCGGCACCTGGTACTGGAACCGCTACCCGGGCATCCACTGCGACGTCGAGTCCTACATCTACCTGCCGTTGCTGGAAGAACTCGGCTACGTGCCCGAGTGGAAGTACGCGCCCGGCGCGGAGATCCTGCGGCACTGCCAGGCGATCGGCCGGCACTTCGGCCTCTACCGCGACGCCTGCTTCCGCACCGCCGTCGAAGGACTGCGCTGGGACGAGGACCAAGCCGAGTGGACGGTCCGCACCGACCGCGGGGACACGATCCGGGCCCGCTACGCGGTCGTCTCCAGCGCTGTGCTCGACCGCCCCAAGCTGCCCGGCATCCCGGGCATCGAGACGTTCGAGGGGCACACCTTCCACACCAGCCGGTGGGACTACGGCTACACCGGCGGTGACGCCGACGGCGGCCTCACCGGGCTCGCCGGCAAGCGCGTGGCGCTCATCGGCACCGGCGCCACCGCGATCCAGGTCGTGCCGCACCTGGGGCGCGATGCCGGGCACCTGTACGTCTTCCAGCGCACTCCGTCCACTGTGGACTTCCGGGGCAACCGCCGCACCGACCCCGCGTGGGCCCGCTCGCTCGCACCGGGCTGGCAGCAGGCCCGGCGGGACAACTTCCTCACGATCATCACCGGCGGGCAGGTCGAGGAGGACCTGATCGCCGACGGCTGGACCGGCAGCGCCCGGCTGCTGGAGAAGCTCATCCCCACCGACGCCTACGCCGGGCTCCCCGAGGAGGAACGCGAACGCGTCGGCGAGCTGGCCGATTTCCAGAAGATGAACGAGCTGCGCGACCGGGTCGCGTCGGTGGTACGGGACCCGGCGACGGCCGAGGCGCTCAAACCCTGGTACCGCTACATGTGCAAGCGGCCGACGTTCAGCGACCATTACCTGCAGACGTTCAACCGCCCCAACGTGACCCTGGTCGACACCGCGGACCACGGCGGCGTCGAGCGGATCACCGGGAAGACCGTGGTGGTCGGCGACCAGGAGCACGAGGTCGACTGCATCATCTTCGCGACCGGTTTCGCCCTCGGCGCGACCGACCTGCTGAGCGGCCGCCTCCCGGTCCACGGGCGCGACGGCGTCCCGCTGCTGGAGCACTGGCGAAACGGCATCCGGACCCTGCACGGCTTCGCCAGCCACGGCTTCCCGAACCTGTTCCACGTCGGGCAGCTGCAGACCGCCGGCACGGTCAATTTCGTGCACGGCCTCGACCAGCAGGCCGTGCACATCCGCGAGATCGTCGCCGAGGCCCGTGCACGCGGCGTGGACCGGATCGAGCCGACCTCCGAGGCCGAGGCCGCGTGGCTCGACACGATCCGGGGGAAGGCGAAGGACCGTACCCAGTTCGCTCTCGAATGCACCCCGGGCTACTACAACAACGAAGGCCGGCCGAGCGAGCGCGGCCAGTCCTACGGCTTCGGTGACGGCCCGCTGGCATTGCAGGAACTGCTGCGGAAATGGCGTGCGGACGGCGGTTTCGACGAGGTCATGGCCGCGCGGTGACGCTTGCGACGATCAGCTCCGCGGCGACCCGGGCGCCGTCCGTGCGCACCTCGGCGGCGAACGACCGCGCCCGACTCTCCACATCGGACCGAAGGACCTGCTTCAACGCCGTGGCCAGGGAAACCGCGGTCGGCTCGGCACCCGCGTGCGCGACGCCGATGCCGAGGTCCTGGACGCGGCGAGCGAAGTAGTCCTGGTCGTAGTGGTGCGGCACCACGACCTGCGGCGCGCCCCCACGGGCCGCGGTGGTCGTGGTGCCCGCCCCGCCGTGGTGCACGACGGCGGCGACCCGCGGGAACAGCGCCTGCAGGTTCAGCTCCGTGACGGCCAGGCAGTCCGGCCCGTCGTCCGGCAGTGACAGCCCGGCCCAGCCGCGCAGCACGATCGCGCGGCGTCCGAGCGCCCGGGCCGCCTCGACCGCCGCCCGGCCCAGTTCCCGCGGCGAGCGCATGCTGCCGAAGCCGAAGTAGACCGGTGGCTCGCCGTCCGCGAGGAAGTCCTCCACCTCCCGGGGAAGCGGCCGCCGGTCGGGCAGGGTCCAGGCGCCGGTCTGCACGACGTCCACATCGGACGGTCGCGGCCACGGCGCCAGCGCCGGGTCGGCGGCCAGCAGGGGCCGGTCGGTCAGGATGTGGCCGAGCACGTCGTCGACCGGGCCGAGCCCGGCCGCCGCGCGCTGTCCGTTGAGCGCGGGGCGCCAGATGGCGTTGCGGCGGTTGATCTCCTGGGCCCACCGGGTCCGGTCGTCGGCGTCCGGGTCGGCCGGCGGGCGCCCGGGCAACGGCGGCGGCGCGTGCTGCGGCGACGGCAGGCTGACCGGGCTGTAGTCGGCGAAGAAGTAGCGGATGCCCCGCAGCTCGGCCACCGACCGCGCGGCGACCTGGAGCTGGTTGCAGCCCACGATCGCGTCGCAGCCCCCGGCCGCCTCCCCCACCGTCTCGAACTGACCGGCGACGGTGGCCGGCACCAGCGCCCGCAGCTCCTCGATCGTCGGCTTCTTGGGCGCCGGGCCCGCCGTCGCGCCGGGCTGCAGCCCGGGCCCCAGCGGCACGAACGGCAGGCCGTGCTCTTCGGCCAGCCCCCGGAAGTCCGGCGGCGCGCACAGCCGCGCCTCGTGCCCGAGACCACGCAGCTGCACCCCGAGCGCCAGCAACGGCTGGAAGTCCCCCCGTGAACCGATCGTCGACAGCAGCACCCGCATCGAAGTCCCCCTCGCTCCTCGGCCCGCGGAGCAGCGATTATGCGCCGCCGGACGGGCCTTGCGGCAAGCCCCGGGGTGCGCTATACCGTGAAGTGGGAAGGGAAATCCCCCGCCGAAGTGGGAAGAGAAATCCCCCCGCCGCCCGGAGCGGTCTCCGTCCACTTCGGACACCTCTCACCGAGCCACCCACCGCGCCTGCGGCGTCACTCACAGCACCCCGGCGCAATGTTGACATTCGGACATCGGCTCCGGCACGATCAAGAAGCCGCCGGAGCCGAGGAGCCGCCCCGATGTCCCGCCCCATCCCGTCACCGCCCGAGGCGAACCGGCCGGGCGTGTCGCACGGGATCGCTGTGACCTCGGTCGCGCCGGGGTTCGCGACGGCCGGGCAGCCACCGGCCGGAAATGGCTTGCCCCTGCGGAAACAGCGCCCGTCCGGGCAGGTCGGTACCACCGGGGAGACCGCCGGCGCCGTGCTCTACTTGGCTTCGGCGCCGGCCATCAGCGCGACTCTCGACCCCGCCGGGGCGTCCACCCCGCGGGCCTGCCCCCCGCCGCGTCGTTCGGAAGGATCCCGATGACCCAGACCGCACTGGCCGTCCGCCACGTCGCCTTCGAGGACCTCGGCCTGATCGAGCCGGTGCTGAACCGCCTCGGGTACGACGTGCTGTACCTCGACGCCGGCGTCCACGAGATCAGCGCCGAGACCGTCGCGGAGGCCGATCTGCTCGTCGTGCTGGGCGGCCCGATCGGAGCCGCCGACGCCGGGCGCTACCCGTTCCTCACCGCCGAGGTCGACGCCATCCGGGAGCGGGTCCGCCGCGGCGGGCGCACGCTGGGCATCTGCCTGGGCGCGCAGCTGCTCGCCCGCGCGCTGGGCGCCGGGGTCGAAGCCGCCGGGCACAGCGAAATCGGCTACACGCCGTTGACCTTCACCGACGAAGGGCTCCGCTCGCCGCTGCGGCACCTCGCGGACGTCCCCGTGCTGCACTGGCACCAGGAGCGGTTCGACATCCCGGCGGGCGCGGTCCGGCTCGCCTCGACGCCGGCGTGCCCGAACCAGGCGTTCGCCGTCGGCGCGCACGTCCTCGGCCTGCAGTTCCACCTCGAAGCCGACCCGCGCGCCCTGGAACGGTGGCTGATCGGCCACGCCCAGTCCCTCACCGCGCTCGGCCTGCACCCCCAGCCGCTGCGCGAGGCCGCGGCGGACGCCGGCACCGCCCTCACCACCGCCGCGACCCGCGTGCTCACCGAATGGCTGCGCCCCGTGCCCGGCCCGGCCGCGGAGGTCTCCGGCGCCGTCGGGTGTTCTGCCTGGTAGACGGCCAGAATGCAGCACCCGCCGCGACGACTTTCGCGTCCCGGACCGCCCCCGAATTGCACGACGATGCATAAGTGTGCATAATCATTCGCGTGTCCAAGATGCTCACTTCCCTCCCTGTCGGCGAGCGCGTCGGGATCGCCTTCTCCGGCGGCCTCGACACGTCTGTGGCGGTCGCGTGGATGCGCGACAAAGGCGCGGTGCCCTGCACCTACACCGCGGACATCGGCCAGTACGACGAGCCCGACATCGCGTCGGTGCCCGGGCGCGCCCACGCCTACGGCGCGGAGATCGCGCGGCTGGTCGACTGCCGTGAGGCCCTCGTGGAAGAGGGGCTCGCGGCGCTGACCTGCGGCGCGTTCCACATCCGTTCCGGCGGCCGCCCGTACTTCAACACCACCCCGCTCGGCCGCGCGGTCACCGGCACGCTGCTGGTGCGCGCGATGCTCGAGGACAACGTCCAGATCTGGGGCGACGGGTCCACCTTCAAGGGCAACGACATCGAGCGGTTCTACCGCTACGGCCTGCTCGCCAACCCCTCCCTGCGGATCTACAAGCCGTGGCTGGACGCCGACTTCGTCACCGAGCTGGGCGGCCGCAAGGAGATGTCCGAGTGGCTCGTCGCGCACGAGCTGCCCTACCGCGACAGCACCGAGAAGGCCTACTCCACCGACGCGAACATCTGGGGCGCGACGCACGAGGCCAAGTCGCTGGAGCACCTCGACACCAGTGTCGAGATCGTCGAGCCGATCATGGGCGTGCGGTTCTGGGACGCCGACGTCGAGATCGCCCCGGAGGACGTCACCGTCGGCTTCGAGCTGGGCCGCCCGGTCACGATCAACGGCCGGAAGTTCGACACCGCCGTCGACCTGGTGCTGGAGGCCAACGCGATCGGCGGGCGGCACGGGCTGGGCATGTCCGACCAGATCGAGAACCGCATCATCGAGGCGAAGAGCCGCGGCATCTACGAGGCGCCGGGCATGGCGCTGCTGCACGCGGCGTACGAGCGGCTGGTCAACGCGGTGCACAACGAGGACACCGTCGCCAGCTACCACAACGAGGGCCGCCGCCTCGGCCGGCTGATGTACGAGGGCCGCTGGCTGGACCCGCAGGCGATGATGCTGCGCGAGTCGCTGCAACGCTGGGTCGGCACCGCGATCACCGGCGAGGTGACACTGCGGCTGCGGCGCGGCGAGGACTACTCGATCCTCGACACGTCCGGCCCGGCGTTCAGCTACCACCCGGACAAGCTGTCGATGGAGCGCACCGAGGACTCGGCGTTCGGCCCGGTGGACCGGATCGGCCAGCTGACCATGCGCAACCTCGACATCGCCGACTCCCGCGCCAAGCTGGAGCAGTACGCGAGCCTCGGCATGGTCGGCAGCACCTCGCACCCGGCCCTCATCGGCGCCGCCCAAGCCGCCTCGACCGGCCTCATCGGCGCCATGCCCCAAGGCGGCGCCGAAGCGATCGCCTCCCGCGGCCGCGTCTCCGGCGACGACGAGCTGCTAGACCACGCAGCCATGGAGTCGGGCACCGACTGACCCGGCCGCCCTGGCTCGGCCCGGCTGGGCCAGTCGCTGAACGAGCCACTCCCGAGACGATGTCCGCACGCTGGTCGGGCCGGCGTGCGGGCATCGCTGTCTCCGGGGGCTTCTCGTTCGCGATTTTCTTGCGCCGCAAGGGGTCCGGCACCGGACGGGAGACTGCTGCGCTGGGGTGCCGGACCCCACCACGCGCCCGGCACCGGTCAAGAGGCTTTCGCGCCCGGGTTCCTTGCCCCACAACGGACCCGACCCCGGCGGAGAGGCTGCCGCACCCGGGCTCTGCGCCCCACAACGCACCCGGCACCGGCGGAGAGGCTGCCGCGCCGGGCTCCGGATCCCCCAATGAACTCACCGCCGGCCGAGAGACTGCCGCGCTCGGGTTCCTTGCCCCACAACGGACCCGACCCCGGCGGAGAGACTGCCGCACCCGGGTTCCGCTCCCCGCCACGCGCCCGGCGCCGGCCAAGAGGCCGCGCTCAGGTTCCGAACCCTACAACGCACCCGGCACCGGCTGAGAGGCTGTCGCGCCCAGGTTCCCGGACCCCACAATGCACCCGCCGCCAGCCGAGAGGCTGCCGCCCTCGGGCTCCGCGCCCCACAACGCACCCGGGCACCGGCCAAGAAACAGCGTTCCCGGTTTCCTTGGCCCGCAATGGACCCGGCACCGGCAGAGAAGACTGCCGCGCCGGGCTCCGCGCCCCGCAACGCATCCGGCCCCGGCTGGGGAACTGCCGCACCCGGGTTGCACACCCGCAAAGCATCCGGCACCGGCAGAGGGCTGCCTGGGCCGGTCTTCGGCCGGTGTCTCGGCTCAGGCGTCGTCCAGGTCCTCGTTCGGTTTGCGGGCCGCGGTGTTCTCCCAGGGGTCCGGCAGGGGGCGGCGGGGTTCGCGGACACCGGCTGGGTCGCCGGAGTCGGTGACCCAGACCGTCACCGGGTCCCACCGGGAAAGGCGGGCGCCCGCGGCGGGCAGCTGCGCCACCACGACGCCGTTCAACACGGCGTGGGGACTGTCGGGATCGGGGCCCTGCAGCAATAATCCCGCGTCGTGGCCGGACAGCCACGCGTCGAGAGCCTGTCGCCCCCGGAAGTTCGGCACCACTACCGACCTGTCGTCCGGCCGATGCTTGTCCGTCAATGCTGCTCACCCGCAGCCCAGAATACCCCCGGCGACTGGCCGAGGTGAAGGCTTTAGCGCGGGTAAAGGCCGCCGTTGACGTCCCAGCAGGCGCCGGTCACGAAGCCGGCGTGCTCCGCCGCGAGCAGCGCCACCATGTCGGCCACGAACAGCGGTGAGCCCAGCGTGCCGACGGGAATCGAGCGTTTGATCTCCGCGAGCCGGTCCGCGGGCACGGACTCGTGCACCACCGGCAGGTCGAGCGGGCCGGGTGACACGGCGTTCACCGTGACCCCGCGCCCGGCCAGCTCGCGCGCGAACACCTTGGTCAGCGTGGCGACCCCGCCCTTGGCCGCGGCGTAGTGCGCACCGGTGGCGGTCCCGCCGTTCTGCCCGGCCAGCGAGGCGACGTTGACGATCCGGCCGGCGCCCCGTTCGGCGAAATACGCCCCGAAGACCTGGCTGCCGAGGAACGCCCCGTCGAGGTTGGCCGACACCACGGCGGAGAAGCTCTCCGGGCTGATCTCCATCAGTGGCTCCACTGTGGACATTCCCGCATTGTTGACCAGCACGTCGATCCGGCCCCAGCGACGGTGTGCCTCGTCCCGGGCACGTTCGAACGCCGCCTTGTCTCGCACGTCGAGCGGGAGCGCCAGCGCGGTCGTGCCGCCGGGGTCGAGTTCGTTCGCGGCGCGGCGCACCGCCTCGTCCGCCCGGTCGGTCAGCACGACGCGATAGCCCTGCTCGTGCAGCCGCCCGGCGATCACGCGGCCGAGCCCGCGCGCGGCGCCCGTCACGACCGCGACCCGCGACGCCGTCACCGGTCCCCCGCCGCGGAGTCCGACGAGGTGACGGCGGCCGGGATGGCCAGCTCACGGCCCATCCGCGCCTCGATCCGCATGTACCGCCAGAGCGCGTGCTCGCCGACCGGGGTGGTGCGGAACAGGTTGCAGGCCCGCACGACGGTCGGCTGGTCCGCGACATCGGCCAGCACGTAACAGGTCCACGGCCAGGCCGCGGACGGGCCGACCATGTGCTGATCGTCGTCGATCGTGCCGAGCACCGTGACCCCGTCCAGCGCCGCGAGGTCGCGCAGCATGGCGGAGAAGGCCTGCCACACCACGCCGATGCCGTCGGTGGGCAGGTCGAAGAAGTTCTGGTTGACCCCGATGCAGAACAGCACGCGCAGCGGGACGGCGGCTTCGGTCACGTTTCCCGGTCCTCCTCGAGATCGGCTCGTCCGGTCCGCACGACCGTAGCGGAGGGGTCCGACAAAAGGAGACACGCCGGTGCCGGCGCCGGAAAACCCGGCACCGGCACTGGAAAACGTGGCTCAGACGCCCGCGACCGAGGAGATCCAGTCGCGGTAGAGGGTGACGTTGATGTAGGCGGTGTAGGACTGGCGGTCGCTGGTCGAGGCGACGCCGACCTGCTTTCCGTTGGCGTACATCGGGCCGCCGGAGTCGCCGCCGGCGGTGATGCCGTCGCCGCGGTTCGCGCAGACCGAGGTGCCGGCCGCGCCGTCGGGGCAGTCGATGGAGGTGACGTTCACCTTGGCCACCTTCAGCTGCTGCGACTGGCACTCGATCTCCGGCTTGTCGGTGCAGGTCGCGCCCCAGCCGTAGACCTGGGCCTCGTCGCCGACCTTGACGTCGCCGGCGCTGCCCAGCGGCGCGTAATCGGTCTGCACCTGCTGGTCGATCTTGACCAGCGAGATGTCGGCGTCGGTCGACTCGTGGACCTCGGTGGCGTTCACCGAGGTGCCCTGGGTCTGGTCGAGGCTGCCGACGTGGAAGCTGATCTGCTGGCCGTCGGCGCCCTGGGTGCAGTGCCGCGCGGTGAGGATCCAGTCCGGCGCGATGATGGTCGCCGAGCAGAGCTCCTGGCCGCCGGCGAACATCCGGGCCGCACCGTGCAGCGAGTCGGCGTTGCCGCCGTCGATGATGTACGGCTGGGCGGCGACCGAGGTCCCGGCCGCGGCCAGCGAGAACAGGGCCACTCCGGACAGAACCGCGGCGACACGGGCTTTGCGCACTGGGATCTACCTCCAACCGCGGGCCGGGCCACGCGGTGACGGGGACGGTGAAGGACGCGCCCACTTTCACGGCTGTGAGTGATTACCCGGTACCCGACGATGGTCGGTAAAGGAAGAACGCGACTTCCGTCGTAGGCCGATGGAAGCCGCTGCGACGGTGGTTGCTCCGCTGAACGGCGGTACCCGTCCACGGTGGCGGGGCCGTGTTCGGGCCGGGGCTCCTTACCTGAGTGGGGCGCGGCGAAGGCGACCTTGTCGGGCAACCCAAGCGGTCAGTCCAGGCCCTCAGGCAGGCCGGGCCAGGGTGGTGTCCAGGAATGCCTGGGTCGCGGCCGTGATCGGGCCGGTGCGGTGCACGAGCCATTGCGGCAGCCGCTCCGGTGGGGAGAAGCGGTAGACCTCGGCGCCGGCCCGGCGGGCCAGGTCGGCCCAGCCGTCGGGCATCAGGCCGGCGCCGATGCCTCGCAGGACCATCGGCAGGACCACGCTGCGGTCACCCACCTCGGCCGCGATGGAGACCTCGCCGACGCTCGCGGCCAGCCGGTCGAACAGCGCGCGCACCGCGGTGGCCGGCTTGGTCACCACGAACCGCATGCCTTCGAGGTCTTCCCACGCGACGGTGCCGTCCCCGCCGAGGCGTGTCCCCGGTGGCGCGACCAGCAGGAACTCCTCGTCCCGCAGATGGTGGGCGACCAGGCCCTGGCCGGTCGGGCGCTCGGCGCTGCCGCAGACCCCGGCCTCGCAGCGGCCTTGCAGGACCATGGCCACCACCTCGGCCGCGGACAGGGCCGAAGAGGTGCTGACCAGCACGCCGGGATGCCGTTCCCGCAGTTCGGCGATGATGCTGATCACCGGCTCCAGCGCCGAGGACGAGGTCGCGGCGACGTCGACCCGGCCGACCAGGCCGTCGCCGACCGCGCGGGCCGCCGCGCGCATCGCGTCCAGGTCGCGCAGGACCAGGCGGGCGCGGTCGGCCATCAGCTGGCCCGCGCTGGAGAGCACGGCGTTGCGGCCGACCCGGTGGAACAGCTCGACGTCCAGCTCGTGCTCCAGCTTGGCGATCGCGCGCGACAACGAGGGCTGCGCCACCCGCAGTGCCTTCGCGGCGTGGGTGAAGCCGCCGTGCTCGACGATCGCGACGAAATACTCCAGCTGACGGCGTTCCATAGCACAACGCTATCGGAACGGTGTCTCACATGTCTTGGACGTACACCCGCCGCGCGCGCGAGGATGCAGGCATGTTCCAGACGCGTCCCACCCTGCAGGGCACCTTCGGCATGGTCTCGTCCACCCACTGGCTCGCCTCCGCCTCCGCGATGGCGGTCCTCGAGGACGGCGGCAACGCCTACGACGCGGCCACCGCCGCCGCCTTCGTGCTGCACGTGGTCGAGCCGCACCTGAACGGCCCGGGCGGCGACGTGCCGATGATCGTCGCCCCCGCGGGCGGCGCGCCGAAGGTCCTCTGTGGACAGGGCCCCGCGCCGGCCGGGGCCACCATCGGGCACTACACCTCACTCGGGCTGGACCTGGTCCCCGGCACCGGCCCGCTGGCCGCCGCGATCCCGGGCGCGTTCGACGCCTGGCTGCTCCTGCTGCGCGACCACGGCACCAAACCGCTGCGCACGATCCTCGGCTACGCGATCGGGTACGCCGCGAACGGGCACCCGGCGGTCGAGCGGATCGGCACCACGGTCGAGACCGTGCGCGAGCTGTTCGAGACCGAGTGGACCAGCTCGGCCGAGCTCTACCTGCGCGACGGCAAGGCGCCGGCGGCGGGCGCGCTGCTGAAGAACCCCGCGCTCGCGGACACCTGGCGCCGCGTGCTCGCCGAGGCCGAGGCGGCCGGGCCGGGCCGTGAGACGCAGATCGACGCGGCCCGCAAGGTCTGGCGCGAGGGCTTCATCGGCGAGGCGATCGCCGAGTTCTCCGCGAAGCCCACCATGGACACCTCCGGCGAGCGGCACGCCGGCACCCTCACCGGCCAGGACCTGGCCACGTACGAGGCGTCGTACGAGGACCCGGTCACGCACACGTGGAACGGCTGGACCATCGCCAAAGCGGGTCTGTGGAGCCAAGGACCCGTGCTCCTGCAGCAGCTCGCGCTCCTGCCCGGCGAGCTGGACTACGCCACGCCGGACTACTACCACACGCTCATCGAGGGCACGAAGCTCGCGATGGCCGACCGCGAAGCGTGGTACGGCGACAGCTCGGACGTCTCGATGGAGACCCTGCTTTCCCCGCAGTACAACGAAACCCGGCGCCGGCTGATCGGTGACAAGGCGTCGCACGAGCTGCGCCCGGGACGCCCGGACGGACGCGAGCCGCGGCTGGCCCGGCATGTCGAGTACGTCGGGGCGGGCGGCGCCGTCGTCACGCCGGTGGGCGCGGGCGAGCCGACCGTCGCCAAGGACGGCGCGACCCGCGGCGACACCTGCCACGTCGACGTGGTCGACCGGTGGGGCAACATGATCGCGGCGACGCCCAGCGGCGGCTGGCTGCAGTCCAACCCGGTCATCCCGGGCCTCGGCTTCCCGCTCGGCACCCGGCTGCAGATGGCCTGGCTCGACCCGGGCCTGCCCAACTCCCTCGCCCCCGGCAAACGCCCGCGCACCACGCTTTCGCCTTCGCTCGCCCTTCGCGACGGCGTCCCGGTAATGGCGTTCGGCACTCCCGGCGGTGATCAGCAGGACCAGTGGAGCATGCATTTCCTGCTCGCCGTCGCGCTGGGCGAAAACGTCCGCGGCGGACTCGACCTGCAAGGCGCGATCGACGCGCCGAACTGGCACACCGACAGCTTCCCGAGTTCGTTCTACCCCCGTGCGATGGTGCCCGGCGGGGTCACCGTGGAATCGCGGGCCGGCGCCGACGTGATCGCTTCTTTGGAAAGCCGCGGACACGTGGTCGAAGTGGGAGAACCCTGGTCCGAAGGCCGGTTGTGCGCCGTCGCTCGAGACCCGGGGACCGGCATGCTCTCGGGCGCGGCGAACCCCCGCGGAATGCAGGGATACGCCGCTGGGAGATAATGCGGGAACCGTCGGAAAACAGCGGACCGGAATCGCCGGGCCGCTTTTTTCCATGCCATTTTGAAGGATAACGATATTAACACGGATTAACACCGGGGAAACGACGTCGGGGAAAAACCGACGTAGCTTGTTCGCCATGTCCCCCCGGTCCTTTTATGTGGCCCTCGCCGTGCTGGCGGCGGCGACGCTGACGGCCTGCGTGCCGGTGCAGCACGTGAGCGGTCGCAGCGAGCACCACAACGACTTCGGCACCCCGGTCGGCGACCAGCGGGTGGCGGACGGGGGCGAGCTGGTGATGGGCCTGTCCTCGGAGCCCGACCGCCTCGACCCGACCACCTCCAGCTCGCTCTACACGCGCTACGTGATGAGCACGATCTGCGAGAAGCTCTACGACCTCGACTCGGCCGGCAGCGTGGTCCCGCAGCTGGCGGCCACGCTGCCCACGGTCTCCCCCGACGGCCTCACCGTCACCATCGGCGTCCGCTCCGGCATCGTGTTCGCCGACGGCACGCCGTTCGACGCGAAGGCGGTCGCGACCAGCCTGCAGCGGCACTTCTCGCTCAAGACCTCCCAGCGCACCAGCGAAATGGGGCCGGTCAAGAGCATCGAGGCGACCGACGCGAGCCAGGTGGTGCTGCACTACAAACGCCCGTTCGCGCCGATCACCGCCGCGCTCGCCGACCGCGCCGGCATGATCATGTCGCCCGCGGCGCTGGCGAAGGAGGGCGACGGCTTCGGCGACCACCCGGTCTGCGTCGGGCCGTTCAAGTTCGCCGGGCGGGTGCCGCAGACGTCGATCACCGTCACCCG
Organism: Amycolatopsis saalfeldensis; assembly: GCF_900110575.1. Lineage (GTDB taxonomy): Bacteria > Actinomycetota > Actinomycetes > Mycobacteriales > Pseudonocardiaceae > Amycolatopsis > Amycolatopsis saalfeldensis. Next base: position 531,439 of record NZ_FOEF01000003.1, on the reverse strand, counting down.
CGACCCGCTTTACTACGACGCCAAGGACGTCCACCTCGACCGGATCACCTACCGGATCATGTCCGACGCCAACATCCGCGCCGCGAACCTGCGCTCCGGCGACGTCCAGGTCGCCGACACCATCTCGCCGCAGGACATCGACGCGCTCGCCAAGGACCCGGCCCTGAAGGTGCTGCAGGCGCCGTCGCTGGGCTACCAGGGCATCACGCTCAACACCGGCAACGTCGACGGCGTCGGCAAGCCCACCAAGCCGATCGACACGCCGCTGGCCAAGGACCCGCGCGTGCGCCAGGCGTTCTCCCTCGCGATCGACCGCCAGACGCTGGTGGACACGGTCTTCAACAACTGGTTCGACCCCGCCTGCTCACCCATCGCGCCGGCGACGCCGTACGCCTCGTCCGCCAGCAACGCCTGTCCCGCCTTCGATCCCGCGAAGGCCCGTCAACTCCTGCACGAGGCTGGGGTGCCCATCCCCTACCCCGTCTCGATGCAGGTCTCAAACGCCCAGGACCAGCTCCGGTACGCGCAGGCACTTCAGGCGAGCGTCGCCGAGGGCGGGTTCGACCTGAAGATCGTGCCGGTCGAGTACTCGACGCTGCTGGACGTGCAGAAGCGCGGCACGTTCGAGGCGCTGATGCTCGGCTGGTCCGGCCGCGTCGACCCGGACGCCAACACCGCCCGGTTCCTCTCTTCCGGCGCGGGCGGCAACTACGGCGGGTTCCATTCGTCCACATTGGACAACCTGCTCGGCGCCGCCTCGCGCAGCATCGACGTCAAGGCCCGCGCCGCGCTGTACGGGCAGGCGGTGCAGCTGATCCAGCAGCAGAACCCGATCGTCTACACCTACCGCCTGCGGAACCTGACCGTGCGGTCCACGCGGGTCGCGGGCGTCGAGGTGTACTCCGACGGCGTGGTGCGGCTCGGCAAGGCCGCGTACCTGCAGAACCAGGAGGGCTGAGCCGTGTTGCGCCACCTGTTCCACCGCCTCTGGCAGTCCGCGCTGACGCTGGTGCTCGCGTCCGTCGTGGTGTTCATCGGGGTGCGGGCGCTGCCCGGCGACCCGGCGACGGCGATGGCCGGCGAGCAGGCCGACCCCGCGGCGATCGCGGCGGTGCGCGCCCAGCTCGGCCTGGACGACCCGCTTCCGGTGCAGTACTTCAAGTTCGTCGGCCACGCGCTGACCGGCGACTTCGGCAAGTCCGTCCGGACCGGGACGCCGGTGCGCGAGATGATCGGCGCGACGCTGCCGGTGACCGTGCAGCTGGCGGTGTTCGCGATGGTGATCGCCGTGCTCGCGGGCATGGCCGGCGGCGTGGTCGCGGCGGTTTCGCGCGGCCGCTGGCCGGAGTGGGCCGCGAACGGCTTCTCGCTGCTCGCCCTGTCGATCCCGACCTTCTGGCTCGGCATCCTCGCCGTGCTCTACCTGTCGGTGCAGCTGGGCTGGTTCCCCGCCTCCGGGTACGTCTCGCCGTTCGAGCAACCGTTGCGCGGGCTCTACTACCTCGCGCTGCCGGCGCTGATCCTCGGCCTCGCGCACGCGGCGGTGGTGCAGCGCCAGACGCGCTCGTCGATGGTGGAGACGCTGACCGCCGACTTCGTCCGCACCGCGCGGGCGAAGGGCCTCGGCCGGGGCGCGGTGGTCTTCCGCTACGCCCTGCGCAACAGCCTCATCGTGGTCACCACCATCGTCGGGCTCCAGCTCGGCGGCCTGATCGCGGGCGCGGTGGTCACCGAGCGGATCTTCAGCCTGCCCGGCATCGGCAAGCTGACCCTCGACTCGGTGTTCACCCGCGACTACCCGGTGATCCAGGCCGTGGTCCTGGTGATCACCAGCGCCTACATCGTGATCAACCTGCTGGTCGACTTCCTCTACACCGTCATCGATCCGCGCATGCGCGTCTCCGGGAGGACCCGATGACCGTCGAGACCGCCGCCCCCGTTCCGTCGGCCCGGGTCCGCGGGCGCACGCTGGGACGGCTGAGGCGGAACCCGATGGGCGTGGCCGGCGGCGTGCTGCTGCTGATCGTGCTGGTCGCCGGAGTGTTCGCGCCGCTGCTGGCGCCCTACGCGCCGGCCGAGGTGCACTTCTCGACGCCGTTCCAGCAGCCCGGCACGGTCGGCTTCGGGCTCGGCACCGACGACCTCGGCCGCGACATCCTGTCCCGGGTGCTCTACGGGACCCGCGCCTCGCTGGAGGTCGGCGCGCTGTCGGTGCTGCTCGCGGTGGTCCTCGGCGTGCCGCTGGGGCTGCTTTCGGGGTACTGGCGTTGGCTGGACGCGATCGTCTCCCGGCTGGCGGACCTGATGCTGGCGTTCCCGTTCCTGATCCTCGCCGTCGGGCTGGCCGCGATCAACGGCGGCGGCCTGGCCAACGCCGCGGTCGCGCTGGGCATCGCGCAGATCCCGACCATGGTCCGCGTGGTGCGGGCGGAAACGTTGCGGCTGAAGGAAACCGACTTCGTGCTGGCCGCGCACACCATGCACGCCGGGCCGTGGCGGATCCTCGGCCAGCACGTGCTGCCCAACGCGCTGCCGGTGATCATCGTGCAGGCCACCGTGATCATGCCGGCGGCGGTGCTCGGCGAGGCGATCCTGTCGTTCCTCGGCCTCGGCATCCAGCCGCCCGACCCGAGCCTGGGCATCATGCTGTCGGACGCCCAGCAGTACCTGTTCCGCACGCCGTGGCCCGGCATCTTCCCCGGCATCGCGCTCGCCGTGATCTGCCTGGGCTTCAACCTGTTCGGCGACGCCCTGCGCGACGCGCTCGACCCGAAGACCAGCCGGTGAAGGGGACCGTCATGACCGAGCCGCTGCTGGAGATCAACGACCTGGAAGTGTCCTTTGGGGACACTCCCGCGGTGCGCGGCGTGAGCCTGAGCGTGGCGCCGGGCGAACGCGTCGCCGTCGTCGGCCAGTCCGGCTCCGGGAAGTCCACCACCGCGCACGCGGTGATGGGCCTGCTGCCCGGGTCCGGCCGGGTCACCGGCGGCACGATCCGCTGGCGGGGCGAGGACATCACGCAGTCCGGCGAAAAGCGGCTGCGGCGGTTGCGCGGACGCGAGGTCGGCCTGGTGCCGCAGGACCCGATGTCGAACCTCAACCCGGTGTCACGGGTCGGCCGCCAGGTCGCGGAAACCCTGCTGGCGCACCGGGTCTGCGGACGGCGGGAGGCCTGGGGCCGGGCCGTGGAGCTGCTCGGGCAGGCCGGGCTGACCGAGCCGGCCCGGCGGGCGCGGCAGTACCCGCACGAGTTCTCCGGCGGCATGCGCCAGCGGGTGCTGATCGCGATCGGCCTGGCCTGCCGGCCGGACCTGCTGATCGCCGACGAGCCGACCTCCGCGCTCGACGTCACCGTGCAGCGGCAGATCCTCGATCACCTGGACGGGCTGACCCGCGAGCTGGGCACGGCACTGCTGCTGGTCACCCACGACCTGGGGCTGGCGGCAGAGCGGGCCGACCGGGTCGTGGTGATGTCCGAGGGCGAGATCGTCGAAACCGGTGCCGCGAAACAGGTCCTGACCGCGCCCCGGGAGGACTACACCCGGCGGCTGGTGGCCGCCGCGCCGTCACTCAAGGCTCCCCCGCGACGGCCAGTGTCCTCTTCGGACGTCGTGCTCGAGGTCGAGCACGTGTCCAAGGAGTACCGCCTCCGGGGCAGGGGCGGTGTGCTGCGCGCGGTGGACGACGTGTCGTTCACCGTCGAGCGCGGGCGCACCACCGCGATCGTCGGCGAGTCCGGTTCGGGCAAGACCACCACCGCGCGGATGGTGCTGGGACTGGTGCCCGCGACCGACGGCCGGATCCGGCTCGACGGCACCGGCCTGGCCGGGCTGCGCGGCGCCCGGCTGCGGGCGGCGCGGCAGGCCATGCAGCCGGTGTTCCAGGACCCGTACGCCTCGCTCGATCCGATGTGGACGGTCGAGCGGATCGTCACCGAGCCGTTGCGCACCTTCGGCGTCGGCGACCGCGCCTCGCGGCGGGTGAAGGTGGCGGAGCTGCTGGACCAGGTCGCGCTGCCGGCCGCGCTCGCCCAGCGTTACCCGAACGAGCTGTCCGGCGGGCAGCGCCAGCGGGTCGCGATCGCCCGCGCGCTCGCCGCCGGCCCGCGCCTGGTCGTGTGCGACGAGGCGGTGTCCGCGCTGGACGTCCTGGTGCAGGACCAGATCCTCGGCCTGCTCTCGTCGCTGCAGGAGGAGCTGGGGCTGAGCTACCTGTTCATCTCGCACGACCTCGCCGTGGTCCGCTCGCTCGCCCACCACGTGCTGGTGATGAAGGACGGCCGCGTGGTCGAGCAGGGGCCGGTGGACGAAGTCCTCTCCGCGCCCGCCGACCCGTACACCCGGCAGCTGCTGGACGCGGTGCCGGGCGCCACGGCCTTCGCCGGTTGACAGTTCTGGAACGGCGCTCCATGATTGTGGAACAACGTTCCAGAGACCCTTGCGGAGCCCATCATGAAAACCCCGGTCACGATCATCGGCGCCGGCCTCGGCGGACTTGTCCTCGCCCGCGTCCTGCACGTCCACGACATCCCGGTCACGGTCTGCGAAGCGGAGCCCTCACCGAAGGCGCGTTCGCAGGGCGGGATGCTCGACATCCACGAAAACACCGGCCAGGCGGCCCTCGCGGCGGCCGGCCTGACCGACGGCTTCCGCAGCCTGATCCTGGAGGGCCGCCAGGCGACGCGGGTCCTCAGCCCGGACGGGACCGTCCTGCTCGACGAACCCGACGACGACAGCGGCGGGCGACCCGAGGTGCAACGCGGCGAGCTGCGGCAGCTGCTGCTCGACTCGCTCCCGGCCGGCACCGTCCACTGGGGACACAAGGTCAGCGGCGTGCGCGCCCTCGGTGAGGGCCGTCACGAAGTGAGCTTCGCCGACGGCACCACGGTCGCCACCAGCCTGCTCGTCGGCGCGGACGGTGCGTGGTCCCGCGTCCGGCCGCTGCTGTCGGACGCCGTCCCCGAGTACAGCGGCATGTCCTACGTCGAGACCTACCTGTTCGAGTCCGGCACCCGTCATCCGGCCGCGGCGAAGGCGGTCGGCGGCGGGGGCCTGATGACGCTCGCGCCGGGCACGGGGATCATGGCCCACCACGAGCGCGGCGACACCCTGCACACCTACGTGGCACTCACCCAGCCGCTGGACTGGTTCGCCACCATCGACTTCACCGACCCGGCCGCGGCCACCGGGCGGATCGCGCGGGAATTCGGTGACTGGGCCCCGGAAATCACCGCGCTGATCACCGAAAGCGACGTCACGCCGGTCCTGCGCCCCCTCTACACGCTGCCGATCGAACACCGGTGGGAGCGCGGGCCGGGGGTCACCCTGGTCGGCGACGCCGCGCACCTCGCGCCGCCGAACGGCGAGGGCGCCAACCTGGCCATGCTCGACGGGGCCGAGCTCGGCCAAGCCCTGGCCGCGCACCCGGGCGACACCGAGGCCGCGCTCGCCGAGTACGAGCGGGCCATGTTCCCCCGCAGCGCCGCGGCCGCCGCGGACGGCGCCGAACTCCACGAATTCATGTTCGGCGACGACTCACCCCGGGGCCTGATGGCGATGTTCACCGGCGGCGAGCTGACCCCGTAAGCCCCTCAGGCGAGCTTCGGACGACTCGCCGCACCGCCTGATGGCCATGTTCACCGGCGGCGAGCTGACCCGGTAAGCGCCTCAAGCCAGCTTCGCCGGCACGTTGTAGGCCTCCACCCGCAGCCTCGGGTGGTCGACCGGGCGGCGCGGGTCGACCGTGATGGTGCGGCTTTCCCCTGGCAGCAGCCAGAAGTAGTTGTCGCCGTAGAGGGTCGGCAGCACCCGGTCGGTGCCGTTGCGCTCCCGCAGCGACAGCCGGACCATCGCGGCGGCCGTCCGGCCGGTGTTGCGGACGGTCGTCGTGTAGCCGCCCCGGCCGGTCGCCCGGAGGTCGGCCGAAAGCTGGGTCCGGGCGAGCTGGTTGAGGCCCTGCATCGCGGTGTCGGTGCGGTAGCGCCAGTAGGTGTTCTCCGAGATCACCGTGCCGTCGGCGCCGGTCATCCTCAGCCGCAGCAGGTGCAGCGCGGGCTGGTCGGCGGTGAACGGCACGGTGAACGCCGGCGCCGTCGAAATCGGTGCGACGTCGACCTTCTGCACCGAAGGCGCGCCCAGGGCCTGCCCGTCGAGGCCGTACAGCTGCGCGGTGACCGTCGCCCCGGCCAGCGCGCCCGGCGTGTGGTTGACCGCGAGCACCTGCCAGGTCGAGAGGTCGGCCTGGACGTGGCGGGCCTCGCAGCCCTTGCGCGAGCCGTAGTAGCTGCCGTTGACGTCGAGGTCGTAGTCGTAGGTCTGCCACACCGTGCTGTGCCACGCGGGATGCGACATCCACAGCAGCACACCGGTGGCGTCGTTCCACAGCTTGGCGTTCCACGCCTCGAAGATCGCGCGCATGCTCTCGTAGTTGACGAACTGCGCCTTGCGGGCGAACTCCTCGAGGCTCGTCGACGGCGCGAGCCGGGCGTCGATCGCCGCCAGGTAGGTCTGCGGCGACTGGTTGCCGTTCGACGACCAGTCGTGCAGGAACCACGGCGCGCCGATCGGCCAGCCCGGGTCGTCCTTTCCGACCAGGTTGCGCATGCTCTCGGCCACCGACACCGTCGGCAGGCCGATTTCACTCCAGAAGCCGGATTTCCCGCCGGTCGCCTCGCCGGTGAAGTACTGCTTCGGGTCGAGCCAGTGGTACGGCCCGTCGCCGGTGATCACCCCGCCCGCGGAGTTGCTCTGGTACAGCAGGTCCGTGTTGTGCGTGACGATGTCGCGCAGCGCCTGGTCGATCACCGCCGGCGGATTGCCCTCGTTGCAGCCGAACCAGACCGTGGCGCAGGCGTGGTGGCGGTAGCGCAGCACGGTGTCCTCGGCCTGCGCCAGGTAGCTGTCGTGGTTGGCCGGGTCGGTGGACCAGCCGTCCCAGAACTCGTTCCACAGCAGGATGCCGTACTTGTCGCAGGCGGCGAACAGCTCCTCGCGGTAGGACGAGCCGACCCAGTTGCGGATCAGGGTGAAGTTCATGTCGCGGTGCATCGCCACGACCGCGTCCATCCGCTCGGCCGGCATCCGGCGCAGCAGCTCGTCCCAGCCCCAGCTGCCGCCGCGGATGAAGATCTTGACCCCGTTGACCAGGATGGTCAGCGGTTTGGCCGAGTTGTCCACCGAGGCGGCGTCGGTCCAGGTGGTCCCGTCCTGGGAGACCTGGATCTTGAACGTCGCGGCGTAGGCGGTCTCCCAGGTCAGCACGGCCTGGTCGAACGCGGTCGCGGCGCCGAGGTCGACCTGGATCCACTCGCCGTCCTGGTACGCCGAGGTCCAGCGGGTCTGCGGGTCGCCGTCCACGGCGTTGGCGGGCGGGTTCCCGTCGGCCACCGAGGACGAGGTGGCGGTCTTGCGCAGGGCGAGGTCGGTGCCCGGCGCCTTGCTGTCCACAACGGACAGTGTCCACAGCGAGAAGCCCCAGCCGGTGGCGCGTTTGCCGCCCTGCATCCGGACGTAACGCGCGTTCTGCGCGCCGAGATCGACCTTCTGCCCGGCCCGGCCGTCGACGATGACGATCGGCTGGTCGTACTGATAGCCGATCTGCCGGAGGCCGAACTGCACCGCCTTCCGGTCGCTGACGGTCCGGCCGATCGCGGCGGTCAGGGTGAGGTCGTGCAGGGCCGGGTCGCCGTATCCGTTGGGCCACCACAGTTTCGGGTTCTTCAGCCGCAGCTGCGGGAACGCGGCCGGGGCGAACACGGCGACGGTCTCCTGGCCGGGCGCGACGGTGACGGTGGTGCTCACGCGGACGCCGTCGAACTCCGCGGTGACCTGCACCCGCTGGGCGACCCCGCCGGCATTGCGCACCGGCACCGAGATCGTGACCTCGGCGCTGCCGGTGTCCGGGAGGTTCGGCAGCACCGTGTCCACGCGGGCGTCGCCGAGCACCGCGTCGCCGGTGGAGCGCAGGCGGACGTGGTTCCAGATGCCCGAAACGCGGTCGCGGACAGCGGGCATCCAGTCCCAGCCGGACACGGCGAGGTAGGTCGGCGAGCTGGCGAACATCGTGGTGCCCGCGTCTACAAAGGACTGTCCGGCCGGGCCCTTGTCGCCAGGGCTGCCCGGTAACGGCATCGGCGAGATCTTCACCGCCAGCGCCTGGTCGCCGGTGCGGTGCAGCGCCGCGGTGACGTCCAGCGCCGCCCGGCCGAAGGGGTGGGCCAGGCTCCCGACGTGGGCGCCGTTGAGCCAGATGTCCGCCTCGTGGTTGACGCCGTCGAACTCCAGCCACACGTGCCGTCCCGCGCCGGTGTCGAGGCCTCGGGGCACGGCGAACCGGCGCCGGTACCACCAGTCGTGCCGGGACAGCGCTTCCGGCACGTGCATGTTGTTCATGCCCGCCACCGGGTCCGGCAGCTGGCCCTGCTCGACCAGCGAGGCCAGCACCGTGCCCGGCACGGTCGCGGGCAGCCAGCCGCGGGTGTCGACGCCCAGCACCGACAGCACCGCGCCGTCGGTGCTGGGCGCCCAGTCCTGCATGGTGAGCACCCAGCCGGACTCGAGCGCCGCGGTGCCGTCGGCCGCGACGTTCAGCGCGGGCGGGTCGTCGCGGTCGCGCACCGGCCAGCTGGTCCAGCCGTGCACCGGCGGACGGGGCTCGCGGCTGGTGCCGTAGACCTGGAAACCGTTGAGCCCCAACGGGTTCGTCGTGGAGAGGCGGGACGCCGAGAGCCGCACCCAGCGCGCGCTGACGACCGGGTCCAGCGGCACCGTCTGCACTCCCCCGGTGCCGGAATCGGTGTGGTGGACGGTGCGCCAGGACTTCCCGTCGGCCGAGACGTCGAGGTCGAGCGCGACCGCGTAACTCGACTGGATCTCGGTGCCCTTGGTGTTGGTCCGGCTGCCGCTCCCGTCGAAGGCCGGGTCGCCGGGGCGGGCTTCGAAGGTCAGCACCACCGAGCTGATCTGGCACTGCCCCTGCAGGTCGACGACGATCCACGGCCCGTCGCCCGGCGCGGCCCGCCAGCCCGAGCCCGCCACGCCGACCTGGGCGAGGCCGTCGACCGCGAACTCGGCCGGGGTGGCGGCGTAGTCGGTCGAGGACACCTGGACCGGGCGGAACAGGGCGAGGTCGGTCACGCCGTGCCCGGCCTGGCCATCGGCGGGTGCCGCGCCGACGGCCGTGGCGGCTTCGGCGATCCCGGGCAGCACGGCCGCCAGCCCGAACCCGGCCAGCAGACCGGTTCCGGCGGACAGCACGCGCCGCCGCGAGAGCGCCTGCTCCGGGCCCGTTCCGTCACCGTGCGCCATGAGGGCTCCGTTCACTCAGCGGCCGCCAAGGCACCCCGCGACCCCTTTGACGGGGCGTCCGGCACCGACGGCTGACAACGTTGCCAGGAAGCTTCCGCCGCCGCCCACGAGAAGGTCAAGAAGACAAGGAAGACAAGAATCAGCCACGATGACATCGATGTCGCCTGCCGCCGATCCGCTCAGCGGGACTACCGGATCACGTCCGGCCCGGCGGGGCAGGCCGGGTTGCGAGTCACCCCGCGGTGCCGCGCAGATCCCGAGCCTGCCCAGACCGCAAACCGGCCCGCGGCGCCAGCCCAGACCGCAACCCACCCCGCGACGCCACCACCCAACGACGCCGGGCCGCAACCCACCCATCCGCGACGTGCCGCAACCACCCAATGGCGCCGGGCCGGATCGCAAGCCACCCAATGGCGCCGGACCGGATCGCAACTTATCCAGCGGCGCTGGGCCGGGTTGCGAGTCACCCCGCGGTGCCGCGCAGATCCGAGCCCGCCCGGACCACAAACCGCCCCGCAGCACCAACCCAGACCGCAACTCACCCCGCGAGGCCAGCCGGATCGCAACCCACCCAGCGGCGTCCGGCCGGGGTGGGACTCGTCCAGCAGCGTCCGGCCGGGTTGCCGATCGCCTAGCGACACCAGCCGGACGCAAGCCACCCAGCGGGGCAGGCCGGATCGCATGGCACCCAGCGGCGCCGGGCCGGTCGCAGATCGCCCAGCGACACCTGCCAGACCGCAACCCACCGAACGACGCCGGGCCAGGCCGCGAATCGCCGAACGACACCAGCCAGGCCCCAACCCGCCCAACGGCGCCGGCCGGTCACAGATCGCCCAGCGACACCAGCCCAGACCACAAGCCACCCCGCGACGCCAGCCAGATCGCGACTCACCCAGCGGCGCCGGGCCGAAACCCACCCACCCGCGACGTGCCGCAACCACCCAATGGCGCCGGGCCGGATCGCAAGCCACCCAACAACATCCGGGCCAGGTCGCGAATCGCCGAACGGCGCCAGCCAGACCCCAACCCACCCAGCGGCGCCGGGTCGGGGGTGGCACTCGCCCAACGGCGCCGGGCCGGATTGCAAGCCACCCAAAAACACCCCTGCCAGGCCGCGAATCGCTGTCTCAGTTGATCGGGTCTGGCGCAAGGGGGCCGCGCATTCGGTCGGCGTCGCGGGCGGGGGTGAGGCCGAAGGCGCGGCGGTACTCGCGGGTGAACTGGGAGTGGCTGTCGTAGCCGACTAGGTGGGCTACCTCGGCGATGCTGCGGGGGCGGGCCGCCAGGCGGGCGCGGGCCTCTTGCAGGCGGATCTGCTTCTGGAACTGGATCGGCGTCATCGAGGTGGTGGCCCGGAAGTGGCGGTGGAACGTCGAGGGGCTCATGCCCGCGAGGCGCGCGAGGTCGGCGACGTGGACGGGCTCGGCGTAGTGCTCGCGCAGCCAGCGGATCGCGCGGGCGATGTGCGCGAGGCTGCCGTCGGCGAGGCCGATCCGGCGCACCAGCCCGCCCTGCTCGCCGGTGAGCAGGCGCCAGTGGATCTCCCGCACCAGGCCGGGCCCGAGCACGCGGAGGTCGTCGGGATGGCCGCCGGCGCGCAGCAGCCGGACGACCGCGTCCAGCAGGCCCGCGGTCGCGTCGCCGATCACCAGGCCGCCGAACGCGGGCGTGGGCTGGGCGGCACCTGACTCGAGCAGCAGTGACGCGATGAGCGCGGGCCGCAGCGTCAGGCTGAACACGAGCAGCGGCTCGGCCGGGCTCGCCGCCAGCGCCTGGCCGAGCACCGGCAGGTCGACCGGGACGACGACGTACTGGCCCGCGCGGTAGTCGTACGGCGTGCCGTTGAGCACCGTGCGCTTGACACCCTGGCCCACCACCGCGAGCGAGGGCTCCGACATCACCGCGATCGGCTCCGTCCGCTCACTGGCGAAGGTGACCGACGCGTCTTCGGTGATCCGCCGCTTGCGCAGCGTGCCGCGCCCTGTGTGCCGCGTGATCAGCTCGCCCAGCTCGTCGAGGAGATCCACCCGGCCAGCCAAGCACGATCCCGGCAAGATTGCGAGGATCGTGCCAAACGGCGCCATGATGTGCCTACCGCTCCGGGGCCGCCGCTGCTGTGATCGAGGGACCCGATCACGGCGAAAGCGAGCGAAACCCCGATGGACTACCGGAACCTGGGCACGACCGGCGTCAAGGTCAGCCCCCTGTGCCTGGGCACGATGATGTTCGGCGCCTGGGGCAACCCCGATCACCAGGACACGGCCCGGATCCTGCACACCGCCCTCGACGCGGGGATCAACTTCGTCGACACCGCCGACGTCTATTCGAACGGCGAGTCGGAACGGATCGTCGGCAAGGCGCTGGCCGGGCGCCGCGACTCCGTCGTGCTGGCCACCAAGGTGAACTCGCCGATGGGCGCGGACCCCAACGAGCGCGGCAGTTCGCGGCGCTGGATCCTGCGCGCCTGCGAGGAAAGCCTGCGCCGGCTGGGCACCGACCACCTCGACCTGTACCAGGTCCACCGGCCCGATCCCGGCACCGCGATCGACGAGACGCTCGGCGCGCTGACCGACCTGGTGCGCCAGGGAAAGGTCCGCTACCTCGGCTCGTCGACGTTCCCGCCCGCGTCGATCGTGCAAGCGCAGTGGACCGCCGAGCGCCGGAACCGGGAGCGGTTCGTCTGCGAGCAGCCGCCGTACTCGCTGCTGACGCGCAGCGTCGAGAACGAGGTGCTGCCCACCTGCGCCGAGCACGACCTGGGAGTGCTGGCCTGGAGCCCGCTGGCCGGCGGCTGGCTTTCGGGCCGGTGGCGCGCCGGGTCGGACGGGCTGACCAGCCGCCGCACGGAGAAGATGCCGCACCCGAGTACCCACGCGCACTACGACCTTTCCGTGCCGGGCAACCAGGCCAAGCTCGACGCCGCCACCGCGCTGGCCGGGCTGGCCGACGAGGCCGGGCTGCCGCTGATCCACCTGGCGCTGGCGTTCGTGGTGCGGCACCCGGCCGTCACCTCGGCCGTGATCGGGCCGCGCACCCTGGCGCACCTGGAAAGCCAGCTGGGCGCGGCCGAAGTGACCCTGGACGAGGCCGTGCTCGACCGCATCGACGAGATCGTGGCGCCGGGCACCGACCTCAACCCGGCCGACACCGGCTACCGCTCCCCCGCGCTGGCCGACGCCCGGCTCCGGCGGCGTCCTGTCCACAGTGGATAGTCAACGGTCCGACCACTGTCCCGCCCGGCCGATCGTCACCCATCTGCCGCAGTACCCAGGCCACCGGAGAAAACCCGGCCAGGTAACGGAATCGATCCACCGATCGGCATCCGGGCGACGGTCGCCGGTCTCAGCCGCTCAGGTCTAGACATCCGACGGATTCCCGACCTAGTGTGCGAAAGATTCACCAGGCACGGGGCTGCGGGGACCGTCAGGAGGGGCCGATGCCGATCTCGACGCGCCGGGCGACGCTGGTCTTGAGCGTGCTGGCACTGGCCGCGCTCGGGCTGAGCAGCCCGCCGGCCGGCGCCGCACCAGCCAGTACGGCGGCCGCGCCCGGTCAAACCACCGGTTGCACCGGCCCGATCCGGCCCGCCGCCATCATTCCGGTGCGGCCGTGCGACGGGATGGACCGGATCCTGGCCAAGGCGGCCGCAGTGGTGCCGCGCGCCGGGCAGCTGGCCTGGCAGCAGCGGCCGGTCACCGGGTTCACGCACTTCGGCATGAACACCTTCACCGACCGCGAGTGGGGCTCGGGCGCCGAGCGGGAGTCGACGTTCTCGCCGCAGCGGGCCGACACGGACCAGTGGATGCGCTCGATGAAGGCGGCCGGCATCACGCAGGTGATGCTGACCGTCAAGCACCACGACGGTTTTGTGCTCTACCCGACCCGCTATGCGAACCACTCGGTGATCGCCAGCCCGTGGTGGATACAGGGCTGTACCGGGGAAAACCCGGCCCGCGACAGCGCGCAGGAAGCCCGCGCCCAGGACCCGTCGGCCTTCTGGCAGGTCCGCGCCGCCGGCTGCGTCAACCCGCGCGGCGACCTCCTGCGCGACTACGTGGACTCCGCCCGCGCGGCCGGGCTGAAGGTCGGCGTTTACCTCTCCCCCGCGGACGGCGCCGAGCTTCCCGCGTCGTTCTTCGCCGAGGAAGTCCAGCGGGTCGAGGCGAAGGTCGCCGCCGGGCAGCAGCTGTCCATCGAGGAGCAGGCGACCTACGAGGACCGCGCCTTCGCGCCGTCGGGGCAGGGCCGTTACGGCTCGGGCAGCGCGGTCACCGAGCGCACCATCCCGAGCCTGGTGCCCGGCGACGACCGCGCGGCCGCGCTCGCGGGCGGGAAGCTGCCCCGCTTCACCGTCCGCGAGGACGACTACAACAGCTATTACCTCAACCAGCTGTACGAGCTGTTCACCCAGTACGGGCCGATCGACGAGCTGTGGCTCGACGGCGCGAACCCCTGGCGGAACAACGGGATCAGCGAGGACTACGACTTCACCACCTGGTTCCGGCTGATCCACGCCCTCTCGCCGGACACGGTCACCTTCGCCGGCCCCGCGGGTGTGCGCTGGGTCGGCAACGAGTCCGGTCAGGCGCGGGAGACGGAGTGGAGCCCGCTGCCGACGTCCGGCGATCCGGAGACGGCCCACAACGAGGAGCTGTTCATCGGCGGGGCGAGCGCCGGCGACCTCGGCTCGCGAGCGGTGCTCGCCGACCCCTCCGTGCGCTATCTGCAATGGGCGCCCGCGGAATCCGACGTTTCGCTGCGGCCCGGCTGGTTCTTCCACGCGAGCGAGCAGCCGAAGACCGCGGCGCAGCTGGTCGAGATCTACCGGCGGACGGTCGGGCGCAACTCGTCGCTGCTGCTGAACGTGCCGCCCGGCCAGGACGGGCTCGTGCCGCCCGCGGACAGCGCCGCGCTCGCGGGCTTCGGCGCGTCGGTGGCGGCGACCCAGGCCGTGAACCTCGCGAAACCCGGGCCGGACAGCCATCCCTCGCCCGCGGTCGCCGCGGTGACCGACGATTCGCTCACCACCTCGTGGTCCCCGCCCCACGGCGCGCGAGAGGGCACGCTGGACCTGCCACTGCCGCGGCCCGCGACGTTCGACCAGATCCGCCTCGGCGAGGACATCAGCCGCGGCCAGCACGTGGAAGGCGCCACTGTCCAGGCCGAGGTCGACGGGGCCTGGCAGACGGTCGCGACCGTCACCACCGTCGGCTACACCCGCCTGGTCACGCTGCCGGCGCCGGTGACCGCGGACCGTCTCCGGGTGATCGTCACCCAGGCGCGGGCCACGCCGTATCTGGCGACCGTCGGCCTCTACCGCACCGTTCCCCCGCCCGGCTGAGAGTTAGGGATCCCCCATGCCTGTCCCCACCAGGTTCCTCGCCGCCGTGGTCGTGGCCGGTGCCACCGCCGCGTCGCTGGCCATCGGCGCTTCCCCCGCTGCCGCGACAACAGCGATCGCGGTGCCCCCGATCGCGCCGACCCCGCAGTCCGTGACCCGGGCTTCCGCGGACGTGCGCGTGCCCGGCTCGGCCGTGCTCGTCACCGACAGCGCCACGGACCCGGCGGCTAAGGACCTGCTCACGACGTTGCTTCAGCAGCACGGCGCCCGCTCGGTCACCACCGTCGCGCCCGGGCAGCCGACCGGCCACGGCCGGCTGGTGGTCCGCCTCGGCGGCGCGGACCGCCCGGACATCGTCACGGCGCTGGGCTCGCTGACCGTGCCGGACCAGGCCGAGGGGTACGCGCTGCGCTCGCCGAAGCCCGCCGAACTGGCCGTCGGGGGCCGGGACGCGGCCGGGCAGTACTACGGCGTGCAGACGCTGCGCCAGCTGTTCGTGCGGTCCGGCGGCGGCTGGGCGGTCAGCGGCGCCGCCGTGCGGGACTGGCCGAACATGGCGTTGCGCGGCTCGATCGAAGGGTTCTACGGCCCGCCGTGGACCACCGAGGACCGGTTGCGGCAGATCGGCTTCCTGAGCGAGGTCAAGGCGAATTCCTATGTCTACAGCGCGAAAGACGACGCGTACCTGCGCTCACGCTGGCGCGACCCGTACCCGGCCGACCAGCTGGCCACGCTCGGGCAGCTCGTGCACGCCGCCGAAGCACAGCACGTCGACTTCACGTACGCGCTTTCCCCCGGCGTCTCGATCTGCTTCTCCTCGCCGAGCGATTACGCCGCGCTGACCGCGAAACTCCAGTCGGTCTACGACCTCGGCGTCCGGTCGTTCTCCATGCCCTTCGACGACATCTCGTACACGAGGTGGAACTGCGATGCCGACCAAACGGCGTACGGCGCCCCCGGGCAGGCCGCCGCGGGCAAGGCTCAGGTGACGCTGCTCAACACCGTCACCTCGCAGTTCATCAAGACCCACGACGGCGCACGGCCGCTGCAAACGGTGCCGACCGAGTACAGCGACCTCGCGGACTCGCCGTACAAGACCGAGCTGCGCGAGCACCTGGACCCGTCGGTGGTGGTGCAGTGGACCGGCACCGCGGTGGTGCCGTCCAGCATCACCGTCGCGCAGGCCCAGCAGGTGTCCACTTTGTACGGTCGCAAGGTGTTCCTCTGGGACAACTACCCGGTGAACGACTACGAGGAGTCCGCCGGGCGGCTGCTGCTCGCGCCGTACGGGCATCGCGAGGCCGGTCTTTCCCAGTACCTCAACGGAATCGTGTCGAACCCGATGAACCAGGAGGCGGCCAGCGAGATCGCCGAATTCGGGGCGACGGACTTCGCCTGGAACGACGCGGCGTACTCGCCCGAGCGTTCCTGGCCGCTGGCGCTCAGCCGGATGGCGGGCGGCGATCCCCGGGCGAGCGCGGCGATGGAGGTGTTCGCCGACCTGGAGCACCTGGCGCCCTCGTCGGATCCGACCCCGTGGCAGCCGCAAGCCCCGGCGCTCGCGGCGAAGACGGCCTCGTTCTGGCAGCGCTGGGACGCCGGCGACCACGACGGCGCGGCGCGCGAGCTGCGGCCCTACGCCCAGCGGATCAAGGACGCCGCGCCCGTCATCCGCGACGGCCGGGTCATCGCCGCCTTCGTCGACGAGGCGAAGCCCTGGCTGGACGCCACCGTGCTGTGGGGCGGCGCCATGACCGACCAGCTCGACGCGCTCGTCGCCTCGGCCCACGGCGACCCGGCCACGGCCCAGCGGCTCACCGCGTCCGCGGATTCCCTTACCACGCAAGCGAAAGCGGTGAAGACCGGCAACACCAACCCGTGGGGCGTGCGGCAGGCCCTGGTCGGCGACGGGGTGCTGGACGCGTTCACCGCCAAGGCCCGCACGGCGACCGTCGGCTGACAGACAGCGGCTACGACGTGTCCGGCGAGTGATGGGGGCAGTCGGCCGGTCCCGCGGCCGGCGGGCCTGGCCTGCCGATACGGTTCCCGCTCACCGCGGGCGAAGCTGGCGACAACCCGCAGCTGACCCCGCTGCCGGATGGCATCAGCCCGGCCCGGGTCGCGACCGTTCCCTGCCGCCCACGACCTACCGGACAGCGGCTAGACGGTCTTGATCAGCGGTGCGTCCCGGGTCAGCTCCCGGAACCCGAGGCTCCGGTACAGCCCCCAGGCCCGGGGATGCCCCGCCCCGCCCAGGCACGCGACCGTCATCTGCGTGGCCCCGGCTTCCCGCACCCGGTGCATCCCGTCCAGCAGCAGCGCCCGGCCGAGTCCCTGGCGCCGGTAGTCCGGATGCGTGCCGACCGGCTCGAATTCGGCGGTCTTGTTCACCTCGTCGAACCACATGATCGTCGAGGAGGCCATCGTCCCGTCCGGCGCCTCCACCAGAAGGTGCAGGTCGCCGCGGTAGCCCGGGGTCTGCTGGACGCCCGCGTAGCTTTCGGCCGAGTACGCCGAGGGGGCCCAGGCGTCCGCGTGGGCCTGGACCGCGGCCTCCGGTCCGGCCTCTTCCGCGGTGCGGAACCGGAAGCCGGACGGCAGCGCCGGATCGGCCACGTCCGCGAGGTCCCGCTCGGTGTACAGGTGCCACGACCCGTTGTCGGCGAGCGCGGCCTGGTCGGACCGATAGCCGTGCGCCGCCCAACGTCGGAGCGCGAACTCGTCGACGGCGCTCGGCGACACCGTGCGCTCGACGCCCGCCGCCACCTCGTCGAACCAGTCGATCACCTCGTCGATCAGCGCGGGGTGGCCGGGATCGACCTGATACACCAGATTCGCCCCGGCGACCTCCTTCACCGACCCGTCGGCCCGCGTCACCCGGTGCGGAAGGTAGGCCCAGCCCCACGCCACCAGATCGCCGCCGTCGAACCACAGCCGGCGGGGCCAGGTCCCGCCGCGCCGGGCGTGGCCCATGCCCCAGTTCCAGGCCAGCTCGCCGAACGTCGCCTCACTGTTCACCAGGTCCAGGCGGCTCGCGGTGATCCGCTGCGCCAGGCCCTGCATGAGCCGCACGTCCGCGGCGGTCACCAACTCGGCACCAGTCATAGTGCGCCACTGTGGCACCGGCCCCGCCGGGCTGTCGAACGGTTTTCCGGCGCCACACCGTCTACACAGGACTCAGGCGGTTCGCGACGCCGCGGTGGGCCGGGCCCCGGTGGTCGCGCGAGGACGGATGCCCAGCCGGAAGCCCTCCGGCTTCAGCGTCAGGGATTCGGCGATCTTCAGCCGGTACGCCGGATCCGGGGTGAAGTCGTACCGCTGCAGCACCATGCCCAGCGCCAGCACGGCTTCGTGCAGGGCGAACTGGCGGCCGATGCACGCGCGCTCCCCCGTGCCGAACGGCTTGTACGCCTGCGCCGGGCGCTTCTTCACCGCCGCGGGCTCGAAGCGGTCCGGGTCGAAGGTCTCCGCGTCCGGGCCCCACGCCGCCGGGTCGCGGTGCAGCAGCGGCAGCGGCACGAGCACCCAGTCACCCTTGCGCATCCGATACCGCCCGCCCAGCACCGTGTCCTCTCGCGCCTGGCGGGAGTACCCGGGCGCGGTGGGCCACAGGCGCATCGACTCGTCGAGCACGCGGCGGACGTAACGGAGCTTCATCACGTCGGCGAACGCCGGCTCGCGGTCGCCCCACACGGCATCCACCTCGGCGCGGGCCCGCGCGAGCAGCTCCGGGTGCCGGGTCAGGTAGTACAACGCGAACGACAGCGCGCCGGAGGTCGTCTCATGGCCGGCGACGACGAAGGTGATCGCCTGGTTCCGGACGTTCACCGGGTCCAGCTTCGCGCCGGTCTCCGGGTGGCTCTGGCTGAGCATCAGCCCGAGGATGTCGCGGCCCGGCTCGCCGTCGTGGCGGCGGGCGTCGATCACCTCGTCCACCACGGTGTTCATCAACGCGATGTCGGCCTGGTTCTGCCGCACCGAGCCCGCCAGCGCGCGACGCACGAACGGCAGCTTGATCCCCTGCATCTGGGCGAAGCGCAACGCGCGGGTCATCGCCGTGACGAACGCGTGCGGCTCCTCGCGCTCGAAGGAGCCGAAGCTGTACCCGAAGCCGGCACGGCCGATGGTCTCGAGCGTCAGCCGGGTCATGTCCGCGGAGACGTCGGCCGAATCCTTGGCGTCCCAGGAAGCGACCAGCTCACGCGCGACCTCCACCATGATCGGGTGGTAGCCGCGCATCGCCTCGCCGGTGAACGCGGGCATCAGGATGTCGTGCGCGAACCGCCAGTTGGGCTCGGTGCCGTAGGCGGTGAACAGCCCGTCGCCGGCGACCGCGCGGAGGTTCTTCACGCCGAGGCCGACGTGCTTGGTGAACCGCTTCTCGTCGTTCAGCTCGGTGACCAGGTCGATCCCGGAGGCGAAGACCAGCTCGATGCCGACCAGCCGCCGCGTGAAGATCGGGCCCAGCTGCCGGCCCAGGCGCACGGTGTCCTGCAGCGGCGTGCGCGGGTTCGACCCGATCAGGTCGCCGAGCACGGGCAGCCGGCCCGGCCGGTGCGGAATGCCGGTGGTGTCCACAAACGCCTCCTATTGAACCCGGATCCAATAGTGTCACGATCCCGCCGCAGGCGAGCCCGTGTCAAGTAAGCTCGGTGGATGCGGACCAGGCTGAGCACCCGGGAACGGCGGGAGCAGCTCCTGACGATCGGCGCCGGGCTGTTCGCGAAGCGGCAGTACGACGAGGTCTGGATCGAAGAGGTCGCCGAGATCGCGGAGGTCTCACGCGGCCTGCTGTACCACTACTTCCCGACCAAGAAGGACTTCTTCGCCGAGGTCGTGCGCACCCAGCGAGACCAGCTGCTGGCGATGAGCGAGCCGGACCCCGCCCTGCCGGTCGCCGAACAGCTGCGCGCGGGCCTCGACGTCTACCTGGAGTTCGCCCGCACCCATCCGGACGGCTACCGGATCGTGCACCGGGCCACCGGCGGGGCCGACCGCGAGATCCAGGAGATCCGCGAAGTCGCCATCACCGCCAACGCCGAGCGGATCCTGACCGCGCTCGGCGAGCTGACCACCGTCACCGAGGCGACCCGCCTGGCCGTGCGCGGCTGGCTGATGTTCGTCAGCGAGGCGATCCTGCACTGGCTCGACCACCAGACGGTGACCCAGGACGAGCTGCGGGACCTGTGCGCCCGCACCCTGTTCGCCGCGGCCGACGTGCAGCTCTGAGCGGCAGCGCTCAAGACGCGGCGGTCACCTCGATGGCGGGCAGCGCGCCGAGCTGCTCCACCGGCATTTCCTCAACCGCGGCGAAGACCTTCTTCTGGTGCTCCTTGATGCGCTCGTCCAGCAGGCGGCTCAGCTCGAAGGCCAGCCGGCCGGTCTGGCGGACCGTCACCTCGTCGACCAGCGGATGGGGCACGGACGTGATGACGATGCCCTCGGGCCGCCCGGTCGGCGCCTGCGAAACGCCGACCGAATAGGCCTCACGCGGGTTGACCGCGCCCTCGAGGGAGAAGTCGCGGATCCGGCCGAGCAGGCCGTGCCACTCGACGACCTCGCCCTGCACACCCGTGGCCCCGAGGTCTTTTTCGGTCAGGCCCATGCCTCGCTCGCCGGGGCGGAAGCACCGCGCGTACGAGTTCAGCGCCGAGACCCACAGCGATTCGACCAGCACGGCGTCGAGGCCGTCGCGTTCCAGCTCGGTGAGCAGGCGCTCGCAGCAGCGCAGGGTGAACTGGAGGTCGTCGAAGATCGCGGCGAGGTCGGCCAGCGCCAGCGCCGAAGGGGTTCGCAGCTGCCGCGCGCTCGACGGGGGTGCCACTTCGCGGGTCTCCTGGGACATCCGTGGACGCTCCTGTCATGGCGGGGGCCGGACGTTCACCACACCGCATCCCGGGCACCCCGCCGGTCTCAATTTGCGACAGTGCGCCGCCACGGCCCCGGCCGGTGACCGATTGGCACGGTCGGCCCGTACCCGAAAATTGGTTCACATGGAGCAGTGACATTCCACATATCGGTGTAACAGAATCAAGTCCGCGCGGCCCTGCAAAGCCGCGCTTCGCGAGGGCACTCGAAGGGAAACATCCATGTCATCTGCAAGATGGGGGTGGCGCCGCCTGCTCGGCGCCGCGCTTGCCGTTTCGACCGCCGTGACGGTCGTGGCCGCGGGCGGAGCACAGGCCAACGCCGCCAACGCCGCTGACACGTCCGACAACCACGAGATGGGCGCCTCGATCCGGGCGCACGACGGCGTGGCGGCGTCCGGCGCCGTTCCGTCCAGTGTGGACGCCAGCGTGCCGGGGATCGACGTCAGCTCCTACCAGGGCAACGTCAACTGGGCCTCCTACTGGAGCGCCGGCAAGAAGTTCGCCTACGTCAAGGCCACCGAGGGCACGGGCTACACCAACGCGTACTTCACCCAGCAGTACAACGGCTCGTACAACGTCGGCATGATCCGCGGGGCCTACCACTACGGCCGCCCGGACCTCAGCGGCGGCGCCGCGCAGGCGGACTACTTCGTCGCGCACGGCGGCGGCTGGTCCAAGGACGGCAAGACCCTGCCCGGCACCCTCGACATCGAGTGGGGCCCGAACTCGGCCTGTTACGGGCTGGGCACCTCGGCGATGGTCGCCTGGATCAAGGCGTTCAGCGACGAGTACCACAAGAAGACCACCCGCTGGCCGGTCATCTACACCGCGACCAGCTGGTGGAGCCAGTGCACCGGCAACGGCGGCGACTTCAGCTCCACCAACCCGCTCTGGGTCGCGCGCTACGCCTCCTCGGCCGGCACGCTGCCGTACAAGTGGGGCTTCTACACCTTCTGGCAGTACAGCTCCACCCCGATCGACCAGGACAGCTTCAGCGCGGACATCTCCCGCCTGAAGGTCCTCGCGACCGGCTGAGTCCCCCGCACGGCGGGAGCGGCCCACCGGGGCCTCCCGCCGTGCGGCCATCCGGGCCGGAGCCGGGCGACAAGCGGACAAGACCGGACAGAACCGTTGCCCGCCGGCCGAATACGCCCCTAGCATCGTGAACGTCCCACTTGACAACGATTTCACCAGCGGATGTCACCCAGCGGGGAGTGCGATGACCGGCAGAGACGACGAAGTCAAGGTCGGCCGGCGGGGCTTCCTCGCCCTGGCCGGAGCCGCGGGGGTCGGGGCCACCGGTCTCGGCGCGTCACCCGCGTCCGCTGCCGGAGAAAGCAAGCCACCGGACAAGACGCCTTCGTTGCGGGTGGACTACACCTTGCCGTCGCTGGTCTTCGCCGAGCCGGCGACCCGCGAACTGCTGGGCGCGTTGCACGAATCCGCGCTGACCGACCTGGTCGGCATCAACACCGCGTACGCCGATCCCCCGACCTACAACCACTCCGGCCGGCTCGCGTACCCGCCCGGCACGTTCATCCGCGCGGGCGGCGGTTACCCGTCGCCGCAGCGCTGGACGCGTGACGCGGCCGTGAACGCGTGGAACGCCGGCAGCCTGCTCAGCGCGGCGGTCGGCCGGAACACGCTGCTGTCCGTTGTGGACAAACGCGCCGACGGCAGCCTGATCGTGCAGCAGGACAACCAGTGGTGGGACCAGATCGTCTGGGTGCTCGGCGCCTGGCACCACTACCTGGTCACCGGGGACGCGCAGTTCCTGGCCGACGCCTACGGGATCGGCGTGAACACCGTCGCCGCGCGGAAGGCCGCGAACTTCAACGCCGCTGCCGGGCTGTTCGAGGGGCCCAGCTTCATGAACGACGGCATCGCGGGCTATCCGGCGCCGCCGTGGCAGCCGGGCATCCACTCGTCGTTCGTGCTCGACTACCCCGAAGCCGCGAAGCTCCTGTGCCTGTCCACGAACTGCCTCTACCACGGCGCTTTCCTCGCGCTGGCGGGAATGGCGCGGGCGCTGGGCAAGCCCGACGCCGCGCACCGGGCCGACGCGGCGCGGCTGCGCACGGCGATCAACACCCGCCTGTGGCACGGCGACGGCTTCGGCTATTTCGTGCACGGAGCCGGTTCCATGGCCGGTCAGCTGGACGTCTCGCAGGAGGGCGCCGGGCTCGCGTTCGCCGTGCTGCTGGGCGTCACCGATGCCGAGCGGACGCGGCAGGTGCTGGCGAACGCGGTGTGGGAGCCGCGCGGGATCGCCAACAGCCGGCCGCACTTCGCGAGGTTCAGCGACGAGAAACCGGGGCGGCACAACACCGTCGTCTGGCCGATGGTGCATTCGTTCTTCGGGCACGCCGCCGCGGCGGGCGGCCGGGCCGACCTGTTCGGCCGCGCCGTCACCGACCTGGCCACGCTGGTTTCGGGCACCGGCGGCAACTTCTACGAGATCTACGACGCCCGCACCGGCGCCGTGCAGGGCGGCTGGCAGACCGGTGGCAGCGGCGAGCTGGAGCAGTTCACCTCGCAGCCGGACCAGGCCTGGTCGGCCAGCGGTTTCCTGCGCCTGCTCTATTCGGGACTGTGCGGGCTGGACTTCACCGAGGACGGCCTGCGGTTCGCGCCCTGCCTGCCCGAGGGCTGGGGCCGGGTCAGCCTGCTCGGCCTGCGTTACCGTGAGTCCACTGTGGACCTCGTTCTCGACGGGGCGGGCACCCGGGTCGTCTCGTGCACTGTGGACGGACGACCCGGCCGCCCGCTGCTGCCCGCCGGCGCCACCGGCCACCACGCCGTGCACCTCGCCCTCGCTTGAGCTGAGAGGACAGCCATGGGAATCAGCGGCAGAACGACCGTCCCGGCCGCGGCGGCCGCAGTGGCGCTCACCGCGCTGTTCGGCTCCTCCGCCGAGGCCGCGGCCCGGACGTGGTTCACCTCGTGGGCCGAGTCGCAGCAGGATCTGGCGGGCGTCACGCTGAACCACCAGTCGCTGCGCATGATCACGCACCTGAGCCAGGGCGGCGACGCGATCCGGGTCCGGGTGCAGAACACCTTCGGCACCGCCCCGCTGACCATCGACGAGGCCACCGCGGGGATCAGCGCGGGCGCGTCGGCGGTCACCGCGCCGGCGCCGGTCACCTTCGGCGGGAGCCCGTCCGTCACCGTGCCCGCGGGCGGCGAGGTGTGGAGCGACGGCACTCCCCTGGCCACCTCGCCGGACCAGGACGTGGCGATCAGCCTGTACGTCGCGGGCACCGCCGTGCCGGGTGAGCACGATTCGGCGCTGCGGGACAACTACCTCACCCCGGCCGGCTCCGGCTCGCACGTCGCGGATCCCGACGGCGCGGCGTACACCCAGAAGGTCGGCGCCACCTACCTGGTCAGCGCCGTCGACGTGGACCACCCCGGGCTGACGGGCACGATCGTGCCGTTCGGCAGCTCGGTGGTCGACGGCACCGGCAGCACCAACTGCGGGCCCGGCTGCACCGAGACCGGCACCAACCGCCGCTGGGCCGACGACCTGGCCCGGCGCATCGTCGCGGAGCTGCCCGGCACCGCGCAGCTGGCCGTGGCCAACGCGGGCATCGGCGGCACCACCAGCGCGGCCGGCTGCCCCGGCATGCCCGAGGGGGTCAAGGGCCTGGACGCGCTGAGCCGCCTCGACCGCGACGTGCTCGCGCTGCACGGCGTCACCGCGGTGATCTACTACTACGGCACCAACGACCTCGCGGACGGCTGCACGGCCGCCCCCATCCTGGACAGCTACCACCAGGTCTTCCAGCGACTGCGCGACGCCGGGATCAAGGTCTACGTCACCCCGATCACGCCACGGCCGGGCTATTCCGACCAGAACAACGTCGACCGCCACACCGTCGGCCTGTTCGTCAAGCAGGGCAACAACTGCTCCGGCACCTGCACCGCCACGATCGACTTCGACCAGGTCCTCGCCGACCCGCTCGCCCCCAACCACATCAACCCGGCCTACGACAACGGCGACGGCATCCACGCCAACATCGCGGGCCAGCAGGCACTGGCCGACTTCGTGTCCCTGCCGATGCTGGCGGGGAGCTAGCGCCGGGAAAATAGGCGGCACCACGGGCGCGCCGGTCCGTAGACTCCGCGGCCATGGGTCATCTCGAGGCGGCGCACGTCGACTATTACCTGCCTGACGGGCGGCCGCTGCTCGGCGACGTCTCGTTCCGGGTCGGGGACGGGGCCGTGGTCGCGCTGGTCGGGCCGAACGGCGCGGGGAAGACGACGTTGCTGCGGCTGCTGGCCGGTGATCTGCAGCCGCATCAGGGCACGGTCGCGGTCTCGGGCGGGCTCGGGGTGATGGCGCAGTTCGTCGGGTCGGTGCGGGACGAGCGGACGGTGCGCGACCTGCTGGTCTCGGTCGCGCCGCCGCGTATTCGCGAGGCCGCGGCGGCCGTGGACGCGGCCGAAGAGCTGATCATGACCGTCGACGACGAAGCCGCGCAGATGAAGTACGCGCAGGCCTTGAGCGATTGGGCGGAGGCCCACGGCTACGAGGCCGAGACCATCTGGGACGTCTGCACGGTGGCAGCACTCGGCGTCCCGTACGAGAAGGCCCAGTGGCGGCAGGTCCGCACACTCAGCGGCGGCGAGCAGAAACGCCTGGTGCTGGAGGCATTGCTGCGCGGCCCGGACGAGGTCCTGCTCCTGGACGAGCCCGACAACTACCTCGACGTGCCCGGCAAGCGCTGGCTGGAAGAACGACTGCACGAGACCAGGAAGACCGTGCTGTTCGTCTCGCACGACCGGGAGTTGCTCGCGCGGGCGGCGGAGAAGATCGTCAGCGTCGAGCCCGGTCCGGCCGGCTCCGACGCTTGGGTGCACGGCGGCGGGTTCGCCACCTACCACGAGGCGCGGCAGGAGCGGTTCGCCCGTTACGACGAGCTGAAGCGGCGCTGGGAGGAGAAGCACGCGCAGCTGCGGAAACTCGTCCTGGACATGCAGCAGTACGCCGCCCGCAGCGACGAGATGGCGTCCCGCTACAAGGCCGCGAAGACCCGGCTGCGCAAGTACGAGGAGGCCGGCCCGCCGCCGGAGCCGCCACGGCGCCAGGACATCCGCATGCGCCTGCGCGGCGGCCGCACCGGAGTTCGCGCGGTCACTTGCGAGAACCTGGAGCTGACCGGGCTGATCAAGCCGTTTTCGCTGGAGGTCTTCTTCGGCGAGCGGGTCGCGGTGCTGGGGTCCAACGGCTCGGGCAAGTCGCATTTCCTGCGGCTGCTGGCGGGCGGGGACGTCGCGCACACCGGCCTGTGGAAGACCGGCGCGCGGGTCGTGCCGGGCCACTTCGCGCAAACGCACGCGCACCCGGAGCTGACCGGCCGCCCCCTCGTCGACATCCTGTGGACCACCCACGCGAAGAACCGCGGCGGCGCGATGGCCGTGCTCCGCCGCTACGAGCTGGAAGGCCACGGCGACCAGCCGTTCGACAAGCTGTCCGGCGGCCAGCAGGCCCGGTTCCAGATCCTGCTGCTCGAACTGGCCGGCACCACCGCCCTCCTGCTGGACGAGCCGACGGACAACCTGGACCTGGAATCCGCCGAGGCCCTGCAGGACGGCCTCGAGGCCTACGAGGGCACCGTGCTCGCCGTGACCCACGACCGCTGGTTCGCCAAGTCCTTCGACCGCTACCTGGTCTTCGGCTCGGACGGCGTGGTGCGCGAAATCCCGGAACCGGTCTGGGACGAACGCCGGGTGGCCCGCAGCCGCTGACCCCGGGCCTCAGCCCAGCCCCACCGCGAACACGTGCAGATCCCGCTCGGCCGGCAACGTCACCGAGGCCACCTGCTTGCCCGCCGGGGCGACAAACGGTGCCGTGGCGTAAATCGAAGCAGCGCCGCCCTGGCCGCCCGGCTGGTTGCGGTACGCGGTGCGCGCGACCAGCGTGTTGCCGAACACCGGGTCCGTGCCGCCGCCCGGGAGGACCCAGTCGCCGAAGGACAGGTCCGACTGGGCGGTGGTGCCGTCGGTGAAGGTGACCGTGGCGGTGGCGCGGTGGTCGCCATTCGTTGCGGTGCCGATGAAGGACAGGCGGCCGGCGGGCGCGGCGAGGGTGATCACCTGCCCCGCGGGCACGACGTTGTCCGGGCGGCCCGCGGGCGCGGCGGGCCAGGTGAAGGACGTGCCCACGGCCTGCGCGGTCTTCCCGCCGGCCAGGCCCGCGGCCGCGAGCGCCTGCCGCGAAAGGCTGTTGCCCGCGGTGTCGAAGTTCGCCGAGCCGGCGTCGCCGTCGTCGGAAATCCCGACGTTGCCGTACGCGGCGGTGAGGCCGCCCTTCGGGGCGACCAGCACGATCACCGAAGTCGTCACCGTGTGGCCGCTGCCGCGGACGGTCACCGGCACCGGGTAGTAACCCTCGGGGGTCCCGGCGGGCACGGAAACCGTCAGCTTCACGCTCCCGCCGCCGGTCCGGTCGTCGAGCCGGAGCTGCCGCGGCGCCGTGGCCGTCAGGCCCGCCGGCGACTGCACGGTGACGTCGAGAGCGCGATCGTGGCCGCCGAGCCGCTGGCCGGTGATCGTCGCCTGGCCCGTCGAGCCCGGCGCGGCCGTCAGCTGGTTGTCGGCCGAGGCGAGGAACGGCTGTTCACTGTCCCGATAGGACGGTGGCTGGCTGCCCGCGGCCCAGCCGCGATCCGGCTGCGCGGCCAGCGTGAAGTCCAGCCGGGCGCCGTCGTGCGCGGTGCCGGCGGGCAGCGACGTGCGGTTCCACTCCCCGCCGTTCAGCCGGAGATCCTGCACGTACGGCGTGGTCGCGGACGCCTTCGGCGCGCGGATGTCGATGGTGCGCCCGGTCGGCAGGGTGAGCACGGCGCGCTCGAACAGCGGGCTGTGCACGACCAGGTCCGAGGTCCCCGGCGTGCCGGGATAAATGCCGAGCGCGGCCCAGACGTACCAGGACGACTGCGCGCCGAGGTCGTCGTTGCCCGGCTCGCCGTCCGGGGTGGCGCTGAACTGCGTGGTCGCGATCTGCCGCACCACCTGCTGCGTCTTCCACGGCTGCCCGACGTGGTTGTACAGCCACGGCACCCCGAAGTCGGGCTCGTTGCCGGCCCACATGTACGGCTCGTTCGGGCCGACGTTCAGCTGCTGGAAGAACGTGTCCAGCCGCGCCGCGGTCTTCGCCGGCCCGCCCATCGCGGTGACCAGGCCGGCCGGGTCCTGCGGGACCAGCCAGGTGTACTGCGCGGCGTTGCCCTCGTCGAAGCCGTCCTGGCCGAATTCGCCCGGCGGCGGGGGCTGGTAGGCCGGGCCGTCGGGGAAGCGGCCGTCCTCGCCGCGCGGCTGGAGGTAGCCGGTGGCCGGGTTGAAGATGTTCTGCCAGTTCTGGCCGCGCTTGCCGAACTCACGGGCGACGCCGCGGTCGCCGATGCCCTGCGCGAACTGCGCGATCGCGAAGTCGTCGATCGCCCACTCCAGGGTGATCGACGCGCCGACGCGCGCGTGGTCGCCGCGGGAGGCGTCGTTGTTCGGCATGTACCCGCGGGCCACGTAGTCCGCGACGCCCCGGCGCTCCTGGTACGCGCCGGGCGTCCCGTCCACCGACGTCGCGCCCTTGACCAGGTACTTCAGCGCGGTCTTGACGTCGAAGTCCCGCGCGCCGAAGGCGTACAGGCTCGAGATCAGCGCCACCGAGCTGTCCCCGGTCATCTGGCCGGTGTAGTCGTTCGCCATCGGCCAGCGCGGCCACCAGCCGCCCTGCACCGCGTCGTTGGTCAGCGACTGCGCCATGTCGCTGGCCTGCTTCGGGAACAGCATGGCCTGCAACGGCGCGAGCGTGCGGTAGGTGTCCCAATCGGAGAAGTTGGCGTACTGCGCGTGCCCGGCGGGCAGCGTCCGAATCTTGTCGTCGAAGCCGATGTACCGGCCGTCGACGTCGTTGAACGTGTTGGGGTGCATCAGCGAGTGGTACAGGAAGGTGTAGAAGGTCTTGAGCTGCGCGGAGTCCTTGCCCGCCACGCGGATCTTGCCGAGCATGGCCGACCAGGCGTCCCTTGTGGACTGACGGACGGCGCCGAGGTCCCAGCCCGGGATCTCCGCGGCCATGTTGGCCTTCGCGCCGTCGACGCTCACGTACGACATCGAAACCTTGGCGTGCACCACTTTCTGCGAGCCGAAGGTCAGGTAGGCGCCGGCCTTCGGCGAGTCGACGGCGTCCGTGCCCGGCTTCACCGAGGTGCCGTCCCACGTGCCGTGCGCGGTGAACGGCTGGTCGAACGTGACGTCGTAGTAGACGGTGTACTTGTTGCCCTTGCCGCAGAAGTTGCCGGTGGTCGCCGAACCGCTGACCTCGTGGTCGCCGGTGACCTTCAGGTCCGCGTGGGAGTCGCCGGCCAGGCTGGCGCCGCCCTTGACCAGCACCTGCGCGTTCGCGCCGGCCGGGAAGGTGAACGCGGCCAGGCCGGTGCGCGTGCCGGCGGTCAGCTCCGCGCGGACCTTCGAATCGGCGAGCGTCACGGCGTAATAGCCGGGTGCGGCCTGCTCGCCGTCATGGGTGAAGTGCTCGGTGCGGTCCCACGGGGCCGCACCGACGTCGCCGGTCACCGGCAGGATCGGCACGTCGCCGAACGCGGTGCAGCCGACCGAGGCGTGATCGAGGCTGAAACCTCGGATCTGATCGCTGTGATACTGGTAGCCGGCGTAGGAGCCCTGGGTGTCCGGGGAGAACTGCATCATCCCGAACGGCATCGCCGGGCCGGGGAAGTTGTTGATCTCGCCGACCGAGCCGCCCCCGCTGCCGGTGCCGATCAGCGGGTCGACGTACGCTGCCGGGTCGCTGACCAGCTGCGCTTCCGCAGCCGCCCCGCCAGGGGCCGCCGCGGCGACACTCGGCGCGCCGAGTACCGCCGTCGCGAGGACCGCCGCCAAGAACCTGTACCGCACCGGGTGCCTCCCACGGCAGAAACCGAGCTACCTGACCTGACATCCGACCTTTCCGCGCGCCCGGCCCTCGGTCAACACTTTGACAAAGACCTGGCTCGTCAGCCCGCGGCGACCGCGTTGCGCCGGTAGGCGACGGCGACCTCGCTCAGGAACGCAGCGTCGCTGCCGAGGTCTTCGCCACCGGGCGCGGCGCTGCTTTCCTCGACGTCCGGCGCCACGCCGTCCGCCCGCGCGCGCAATGCCGCGACGACCGCGGCGGCCTCGACCGCGGCGTCCAGCCGACGGCCGCGCAGCCCGGCCCGGACCCCGCTTTCCCGCGCGGCGGCGGCGACGGCCGGGTCCCGGTACGGCTGGAGCGCGAGCAGCCCGTCGCGGATCTCGATCACCCGCCGGTAGAGGCGCATCCGGAGGCCCCACGGCGCCAGCCGGCGCGGGCCGGCGGGCGGGTCCAATGCGATCGCCGGGTCGGCCCGGTACAACGCCGTCCACAGTGGACGAAGCCGGCGGTGCCGCCGGCACCGGCCCAGCCAGGCCGCGGCCGCGGGCAGCGTGACGCCGACGAGCACCAGCACGTGCGCCACGGCGGGCAGCGCCTTGGACATCAGGAACGCGTGCCCGGGCGGATAGTCGAAGCCCCACCGGGGCGCGGCGGCCAGCGCCGTCTTGTTCACCAGGTACACCACCCCGGCGGCAGTGCCCGCGACAGCCAGGCCAAGGCCCGCGCGCAAAGAAGCCGGGGCTGCCGGACGCGCATACCGCAGGCCCAGCCGGATCACCCCGGCGAAGGCCGGGATCTGCGCCGCGGCGTAAGCGAAGCAGTACTCCATCACCCACGGCGACTGCGGCTTCAGGTCGGGCGTGAGCGCGAAGAGCACACACATCACCGCGAACATGCCGCCGATCCACCAGCCCTGCCGGCGCGGCGGGCGGATTCCGTTCAGGTGCGCGAGAAACCGCTGCGCCGACCACGCGGCGTAGAGCATGCCGGCGTGCCCGGCCAGGCGCGGCAGGTCCGGGGCGCCGGTGACCGCGCGGATCACCGTCTGCCCGGCGGGGGTCAGCGCCGTCAGCGAGACGGCCAGGCCGAGGAAAACCTGCCGGACCGCCCGGCGGCCGGGGTCGCCGCCACGCCGCGCGGCGAACAGGACCCAGGCCAGCACCACCGGGCCGTACCGCAGCAGCCACTCAGCCATCGGCGTCCCCCAGCGCCGAACGGAGCCGGTCGGCGGGGCTGCCACCGGTGCGGGCCCGCTGCCGGATGAGTGACGCCAGCAGCTCGGCCTCGCGCTCCTCCTCGGTCGAGTAGCCGGCGCGGGCCAGGACCCGCCGGACCATCGCGGGGTCGAGGCTCGGCAGCAGCGAGGCGGCGGCCTCCGGCATGGACGACGGGTAGTGATCGCACAGCACGTGGGCCAGCTCGTGCAGGATGATGTGCTCCTGATGCGGCCGGCTGGTCGCCGCCTCGTAGCAGATCAGGTCCGCCTCGCCGGTGGCCAGCCACAGCCCGCAGACGCCGGTCAGCCCGGCCATCGGCACCAGCCGGATCGGGCGGCCGCGGCGCCGCGCCACCTGATCGCAGAGCACCCGCACGTCGAACGGCACCGGCATGGGCAGCTCGCGCAGCCGGGCGGCGCACCGCTTGCGGAGCCGCCGGTCGCCGGGTCCGGTCACCGCCCGGCGTCCGGGTCGGGCAATCCCTCCAGCTGCCGCACCCGGTCCACCATGTCGGCGATCGCCTCCAGGCTCTTCGAGGACAATCCGTTGGCGCGCAAGGCGATCTGCCGCACCGGCGCGGCACGCAGCGCGCTGAGCAACGTCAGCTCAGCGTTGATCCGCTCCGCCTCCGCGTCGTCGAAGAAGTACGCGGGCGGGACGCCGAAGAACCCGGCGAGGGCCTCCAGGTGCCGCTTCGTCGGGTTGTCGCGCAGCCCTTTTCGCAGCTGCCAGAGGTAGGTCGCGGAGATGGTGGGCCCGCCCTTGGCGCGGATGCCCTCGGCGACCTCTTCGAACGAGTACTCGTTCCCCTCACGCGGCCGCACGGTGCTGAACAGGTGATCCACCTTGGCGGCGAGCGTGTCGGACATGGCCCGCACCCTACCGGGCGCCGGCTGGGGTGAAGCCGATCTTCGGCGAACCGGACACCGTGGTTGACGGCGCTCTTCAGGGCAGTTTATGCTCGATCGCCGCTTCGTCAGCTGACGTGAAGTGACCATGGCTTCGAGGGGGACTCGTGGAGCTGGCAGGTCAGCGCGAGAGACGTGTGGCCGCTTCGCCCGGAAGCGGCCACACGACGGTTTTCCCCACCAATCCGCGTCAGTACTCGACGATGTGATAACCGCCCAGCGAGGCCGGGGAGAAGAGCCCACCCTCGCATTTGGCGACCGAAGGACCGAAATCGTAGGGCACGTAAGTGCCCAGGGAGTACCAGAAATTCTCACCGCTCGAGCAATGGGCGACGACCCGGTAGCCGTTCCCCTCGCCGAAGCCGCAGTTCACGGCGATCCCCACCCCGAATGCGACCGAGTAGGTCTCGGAAAAGCACCCGGGCCGGCCTTGACCGGGTTCCGCCGCGGAAGCCGGCGCGGCGACCAGGCAGGCCAGGGCGATCATCGACGCGGCGAGACCGGCTATTTTCCGTTTCATGGCACTCCTCGACTTCAGGGGTAACGACAATTCCGACCGTGTCCCGGGAGTGCGCAAAACACAATGATCCCCCCGCCGGTTCAATCTCACGGAAAGCTATCTTCCCTAGCCCGGTAGAGTGAGCGAACCGGATTCACGACTGCGGCATCCGGGTGGTTCCCGAACTCCGGAATTCGATTGTGCCGACAATCGCCAGGCGCCTCTTGCTCCACTACGGGGAGCGTCGCGCCGATCCGGCATCAGAGAGTGAAAGAACCGGCGACCACTCGACCGGGTGCTATCCGCGCATGAGCACCGCGGTCGCCCGCGCGACCACCGTGTCCCCCGACGTCACGCGGCACGAAGTGAAAACCGCGCGGCGCCCGATGCGGTCGACCGTGAGGTCCGCCTCCAGCCAGCTGCCGACGCCCGCCGTGGCGAGGAAGTCGACGCTGGTGCTGACCGTGCGGACCACCGAGCCCGCGCCGATGGCCCGGCGCGCGCGCCCTGGCCGGCGGCGATGTCGACGACCGTCATCAGGAAGCCGCCGTGCACCGAGCCCATCGTGTTCGTGTGCGCCGGGAGTACGCGGACCCCGAGCCGGCCTTCGCCGTCGCGGTAGATCGGCCCCACCTGCTCGACGAACGGCGAGGACTCCAGCAGGACGAACCCCGGGGGCGGCGAGTCGGGCGGCACCGGTGCGATCCTAGGCCCCGCCCACCGGCGGCGTGCCGCGGGTGTGGAACGACCCGATCGTCTTCGGGCCCCAGGCCTGGCCCTTCGCGCGCTCGGCCGGAGTCCGGGTGATCGGCCGCCGGTCCGGCGCCAGGATCAGCCGGGTCAGCGGGCCGAAGCAGATGTCGGCGGCGAAGGCGATGTGGTGCAGGCGGCCGTTGCCGCCGGTCCGATCGCCGGTGCACACGAGGTCGTAGGACTTGTTCGTGAAGGTCGGCCACTGCGCGGCGACGGACCCGTCGTCCGGGCCGGGCTCGGCGGCGAGGAACGTGACGTGGTCGGGCCGCCGCACTCCCATCCCGCGGCCCGGGTACGCCTGCGCACCGGCGCCAGCGGGCGTGCCGGGTTCACCGGGCCCACCCGGCTGACTACCCTGGGTGCGACCACGACCCAGGAGGCGACCGGAATGCCGTCGAACGCCGCAGATGCCGACCCGAACGCCCCGGCGGGCGTCGACCCCGGGCGGGCGAGCATCGCGCGAATGTACGACTACGCGCTCGGCGGCAAGGACCACTACGAGATCGACCGCAAGACGCTCGACGACCTCACCCGGGTGATGCCGGAGACGCTGCACCTGGCGTGGGAGAACCGCGCGTTCCTGATCCGGGTGTGCCGGTTCCTCGCCACCAACGCCGGCCTCACCCAGTACCTCGACTGCGGTTCCGGCCTGCCCACCGCCGAGAACGTGCACCAGGTGGTGCAGCGGCTGCAGCCGGAGGCCAAGGTCGTCTACATCGACCACGACCCGGTGGTGATCGCGCACGGCCGGGCGCTGCTGGAGGAGAACGAGCGGACCCGGTTCCTGCCCGGCGACATCTTCGAGCCCGCCACCATCCTCGGCGACGAGGTCG
Organism: Amycolatopsis saalfeldensis; assembly: GCF_900110575.1. GTDB lineage: Bacteria > Actinomycetota > Actinomycetes > Mycobacteriales > Pseudonocardiaceae > Amycolatopsis > Amycolatopsis saalfeldensis. The sequence goes on along the minus strand of NZ_FOEF01000003.1, from coordinate 497,796 downwards.
TGCGCGCCCACCTGGACTGGGAGCGGCCGATCGCGCTGTTCTTCGTGGCCACGCTGCACCACCACAAGGGCGACCGGCACGCCCCGGCCGACATCATGCGCGAGTACATCGCCGCGCTGCCCCGGGGCTCGTACGTCGCGATCTCCCACCTGTTCGACCCGGGCGAGGGCGCCGACAGCGAATCGATGCGCGTCTTCCAGGAGGCGGTCGCGCGCGGTTCGCTCGGCGGCGCCACGGCCCGGACCCGGTCCGAGATCGAGGAGCTGTTCGACGGGCTGGAGCTGATCGAGCCGGGCATCGTCGAGCTGGCGAACTGGTGGCCGGACGGGCCGCACCTCGAGCCGCTGAACCTGGCGCAGCGGCTGATCGTCGGCGGGATCGCGCGCAAGGTCTGACGTGCCCGGCCGGGAGCCCCCGGTCAGGCCGCGACGCGGGCCTTGGCCTTCTCGTCCTCCGACGCGAGCCAGAAGAACACCGGCGGAAGCACGAGTTCGATCACCGTGAGCGCCAGCTGGAACCACTGCGGCCAGCCGTGCACGGCCAGCGACACCAGACGGCCGGCGGCGCCGAGGAGGAACACGCCGGCGAGCCACCGCACGACCGTGGCCGGGATCGGCGACTGCCGGGCCGCCCACACCCACATCAGGCCGTAACCGAAGAACAGCGCGCCGTAGAAGCGTTCCCGACTGTCCACAGTGGCGCCGACGCCGCCCTCGCCCGGCACCGAAGCGATGCCGCCGGCGAAGTGGAACACGCCGATCGCCGCGCAGGCGATCCCCATGGCCAGCGCCAGCCACTTCAGGAACCGGGCCATCACCACTCCCCCTTAGTAGACTTCCGTCTACTAAGGGACGGTACGACCGATAGTGGACTCGTGTCAACTAGGATCGGCCCATGACCCCCAGACGGCGCCTCGACCGCGCCGAGCGACGCAAGGAACTGCTCCAGGCCGGCGCCGAGCTGTTCGCCGCCAAGCCGTACGCCGAGGTGGCCATGGAGGACGTCGCCGAGCGCGCGGGGATCTCGCGAGCGGCGCTGTACCAATACTTCCCGGGCAAGCGGGACCTGTTCGCCGCGATCTACCGCCAAGCCGCGGACCGCCTGGTCGCCGAGGTCCGGTTCGACCCGGAGACCCCCGTCGAGGAGCTGGTGTCCGCCGGGCTCGACGCGCACATCGACTACTTCGCGGCGAACCGGAACACCGCGATCGCGGCGAACCAGGTGCTCGCGGGCGACCCGGTCATCCAGGCCATCATCAACGAGGAGTGCGCCGCGCAGGGGCGGGGGCTGCTGGAGGCCACCGGTCTCACCGGCCACCCGACCGCGCCCGCGGTCGTGATGGGCTGGCTGGTGTTCGTCCGCTCGCTGTGCGTCGAGTGGATCACCACGGACGCGTTCAGCCGCGAAAGCCTGCGCGACACCTGCGTCGGCGCCCTGCGGGGCGCGCTGGCCGCGCTGGAACCCACTCCGGACGCGCGCGAACCTGAGTGAGGCACGGGCATTGTGCCGCTCCCCGGCGGCCCTGTCCCTACGGTCGCACCGAAGGATCGGCGGGCGGTCCGGACAGAAAGTTGTCTGAACCAGTTTCCCCGGTTTCCGTTGACACGGCGACAATCCGCGAGTCACGCTGAACCCCGGCCCACCGCCGGGCCCGCGCGGCCTGCTCACTGCCTCCCCCGTCCGGGAGGCCGCTCTCGTGTCTCGACGAGGAGGACAGTCATGCCCGCTGCCCGGTTCAGACCCGCCTCCGCCACGACCGTGCGCGCCCTCCTGGCCGCGACCGCGCTGGCCGCCCAGCTCCTCGTGGCCGCGCATCCGCCCGTCACTCCCCCGGCGCCTGCTCCGGCCGGTTCTCCCCCCGCCCACGCGCCCGGGCCGCACCAGCCCGCGCCGGCCCAAGCCGCGCCTTCGAAGACCCCCGCCGTGCAGGCCGCGATCTGCAACAAACGCTGCGACGCCGCCGATCCCGCGCTGTCCCCCGGCGACCGGACCCCGCTTTCGGTCACCCTGTTCTCCCGGTCGATCGTGCTGCACTTCGACGACACCGACGCGATGGGCTGGGCCTCGATCGGCAACGGCAGCCCGGGCGACGAGGTGTGGCTGGACCGCTCCTTCGACGGCGGCCAGAGCTGGGCCTCGGGCAGCAAGCTAGGCGACACCGCCACCCCGTCCGGGCAGACCGGGTGGCGCACCCTGATGTACAACGTCGACGACTGGAACAACCTCGGCGTCGGCGCGCTGCGCGCCTGCGGCAAGGCCGGCGACCGCGCGGACATCGCCTGCACCTCGTGGGCGCGCACCCCGTGGAACGCCGGTGAGCGGCGCACCGCGGCGGCCACCGCGCAGATGATGTTCTACAACCTCCAGACCGGCCTGTTCTCGACCACCGGCTGGTGGAACTCGGCGAACGCGCTGACCGCGGTGATCAACGGCATCAAGGTGACCGGGATGGCCAGTTACACCTACGCCATCGGGCGCACCTACGACCTGAACGTCAACAGCGGCCTGGGCCAGTTCCGCAACGACTACATCGACGACACCGGCTGGTGGGGCCTGGCCTGGGTGGCCGCCTACGACCTGACCGGCGACAGCCGTTACCTGTCCACCGCCCGCGCGGACGCGGACCACATGGCGTCCTATTGGGACGGCACCTGCGGCGGCGGGGTCTGGTGGAGCACCGCGAAGACGTACAAGAACGCCATCGCGAACTCGCTCTACATCCAGCTGAACGCCGCGCTGCACAACCGGATCTCCGGCGACAGCACCTACCTCGGCCGCGCGCGCAGCGACTGGAGCTGGTTCCAGGGCACCGGCATGGTCAACGGCTCGAACCTGGTGAACGACGGCACGGATCTGAACACCTGCAAGAACAACGGAAGCACGGTGTGGTCGTACAACCAGGGCGTGCTGATCAACGCGCTGACGGAGCTGAACCGCGCCACCGGTGACAGCTCCCTGCTGACCACCGCGCGTCAGCTGGGCGACGCGAACACCACGTCCGGCTCGCTCAACACCGCCGACGGGATCCTCCGGGACCCCTGCGAGACCGGCGATTGCGGCGGTGACGGGCCGTCGTTCAAGGGTGCCGACGCCCGCGGGCTGGGCGCGCTGAACGCGGCGCTGCCCGACCACCCGTACACGGCTTACCTGAAGCGCCAGGCCGACCGGGCGTACGGCTCGGACCGCAATTCCCTTGACCAGTACGGACTGCGCTGGTCCGGGCCGCTGGACAAGATCGACGCCGCGCGTCAGCAGAGTGCGCTCGACCTCGTGAACGCGGCGTCCTGAGATGCGCCGTCTGCTGGCCCTCGCCGCCGTGGTGCTGGTGGGGCTCACCGCCGCGGTCGTCCCGGCTGCCGCGGCGGCGCTCGCGCCCGTCGTCCGGGTGATGCCGCTGGGCGACTCGATCACCTGGGGCGTGGGCAGTGCGACCGCGTCCTCCTACCGCGCTCCACTGTGGACGATGATCGCCGGGCAGTCGCGTTACGCCGCGAGGTTCGTCGGGAGCCAGGCTTCCGGCAGCCTGGCCGCGCCCGCGAACGAGGGGCACAGCGGCTACACGATCGACGAGATCGCCGCCGGGATCGACGGCTGGGTGGCCGACGCCCGGCCCGACGTCGTGCTGCTGCACCTCGGGATCAACGACCTCAACCGGGGCATCGACCTGCCCGGCGCGCCGGACCGCCTGCGAGCGCTGCTCGACCGGGTCTTCACCGACCGCCCCGGCGTCGCGGTGCTCGTGCTGGGGCTGATCCCGACCACGCCCGGGCTGCAGGACCAGGTCGCGGCGTTCAACAGCCGGGTCAAGGGGTTCCCGGCGGCCGAACAGCAGGCGGGGCACCAGCTGCGGTACGTCGACCCGCCCGCGCTCACCTCGGCCGAGATGGCCGACGGGCTGCACCCGAACGACGCCGGCTACCAGCGGATGGCGCAGAGCCTCTACGGCGCGCTCGACCAGGCCTGGACCGACGGCGCGGTCACCGGCCGCCCCCCGCTGGCGGCGGGCACCGAGGCAGGCGGCTCGGGCAAGGTCCGCTGGGCGGACTTCGACGGTGACGGCCGCGCCGACTACCTCGCCGTCGCGAGCAGCGGCGAGGTGTCGGTCTACCTCGACCGCGGCGGCGACGGGCACGGCGGCTGGGACGTGCTCGGCCCGGTCACTTCCGGGACCACGACGGACCCGTCGCGGGTCCGGTTCGCCGACTTCGACGGCGACGGCCGCGCGGACTACCTGACCATCGCCGGCAACGGCGCCGTCTCGGTGCGGCTGAACCGCGGCGGCGACGGTCATGGCGGCTGGACCGATCTGGGCCAGGTGGCCACCGGCACCACCACCGACCCGTCCCGAGTCCGGTTCGCCGACTTCGACGGCGACGGCCGCACCGACTACCTGACCATCGCCGACAACGGCGCCGTCACCGTGTTCCTCAACCGCGGCGGAGACGGCCACGGCGGCTGGACCAGGCTCGGCCAGGTGGCCACCGGCACCACCACCGACCCGTCCCGAGTCCGGTTCGCCGACTTCGACGGCGACGGCCGCGCCGACTACAGCGCACTCGCCGACAACGGCGCCGTCACCCTGTACCTGAACCGAGGCGGAGACGGCCACGGCGCCTGGATCCCCTACGGCCAGATCGCGACCGTCCTCACCACCACCGCCGACCGCGTCACCCTGGCCGACGCAACCGGCGACGGCAGCGCCGACTACCTCTTCGGCAACCCCACCACCAACGCGGCCACCCTGTATTCCTGGTCCGGCGGCGATGGCCACGGCGGCTGGATCAACCAGGGCCAGATCGCTAGCGGGGTAGCAATCGGCTGAACCTCCGACGACAGCACCGTCTCGTGACCGAAACCGGGGCGGGCCCTCGCCCACGTGCGGCCGTGGAAGCCACCGCTACAGCGAGCACCGCACGGTGAATGGCACTGCGAGCAGGCGACCTCGTCACCATCGCCACCAACGCGGCCACCCACCGCTCCTGGTCCGGCGGCGACAACCACAGCGGCTGGATCAACCAGGGCCAGATCGCAAGCGGGGTGACAATCGGCTGAGTCTCCCACGGCAGCAACGTCCCGTGACCGAAACCGGGGCGGGCCTCCTCGCCCACGTGCGGCCGTGGAAGCCACCGCTACAGCGAGCACCGCACGGTGAATGGCACTGCGAGCAGGCGACCTCGTCACCATCGCCACCAACGCGGCCACCCACCACTGGTCCGGCGGCGACAACCACAGCGGCTGGATCAACCAGGGCCAGATCGCAAGCGGGGTGACAATCGGCTGAACCTCCGACGGCAGCAACGTCCCGTGACCGAAACCGGGGCTGGGAGAGCGCAGCTGGGACAAGTGGTGCCGCGAGCGGGCGGCCACGTCACCATCGCCACCCACGACCCCACCACCAACGCGGCCACCCACTACTGGTCCGGCGGCGACAACCACAGCGGCTGGATCAACCCGGGCCAGATCGCAAGCGGGGTGGCAATCGGCTGAACCTCCGGCGGCAGCAACGTCTCGTGACCGAAGCCGGGCCCGCGAAACCGGAGGCCGGGCCCGCGATGGAAGGCGCCGACTGAGCGGGCGGCCGCGTCACTGTCGTCACCCGCGGCCGTGCCGGGGCGGAACTGTCCGATGTAGACCTTGTAGCCCGGCTTAACGGTGGTGAAGTACTTCGCGCTTGTCGCCGTCGTCCGGTGGGGGCAGGGTTTTCCCCATGGCACAAGGAAAAGGGCGGGCCTGGGCGGTGCTCCGGGTGGCGGTGCTGGCCCTGGTGTGGGGGTCGACGTTCCTCTGGATCGAGCTGGCGCTGGGCGCGTTCTCGCCGGTGCAGGTGGCCTTCCTGCGGTGCGCGCTGGGGGCGGCGACGCTGATCGTCGCGGCCGTGGTGGGGCGGCGGCGGCTTCCGCGCGGGTGGCGGATCTGGGGGCACCTGCTCGTGGCCGCGTTCTTCTGCAACGCGCTGCCGTTCTTCCTGTTCGGCGTCGGCCAGGAGACCGTCGGCTCCGGGGTGGCCGGCGTGCTCAGCGCGACGACGCCGCTGTGGTCCCTGCTGATCGGGCTGTTCCTGGGCTCGGAACGCCGCCCGCGCCCGGCCCGGCTGGGCGGGCTGCTGCTCGGCTTCGCCGGGACGGTGCTGATCTTCGCCCCGTGGGAACAGACCGGTGAAGCGGGCTGGGGCTGGCTCGCCCTCTGCGCCGCGGCCGCCAGTTACGCGGTCGGTTTCGCTTATATGGGAAGGCATCTGGTCGGCCGGGGCGTGCCGACGCTGTCCCTCTCCTCGGCCCAGCTCACCGCCGCCACGGGGCTGTCCGCGCTGGCCCTGCCGGCCGGCTTCGCGCCGATCCGCCTCACGGCCGTCGGCCTGGTCGCCATCGTCGCGCTGGGCGTGTTCGCCACCGGGCTCACCTTCCACCTCACCTACCGGATCATCGCGGACGAAGGCGCCACCAACGCCGCGACGGTCGGCTACCTGCTGCCCGTCGTCTCGGTGGCGCTCGGCGCGATCGTGCTCCACGAGGCAGTCGGGTTCCGGGCCGCGGCCGGGATGGCGGTGGTGCTCGCCGGTGTCGCGCTGACCCGGTTGCGCAACCAGGTGCCCGTGGCCTCGGCGGTCGAGCACCGCGCGGTGAAATCCGGTTGCGCGGCGACCGGCGGCGGTGAGTACGGTGGGCGCCATGTCGAGCCTTGAAGCGGACAAGGTGGGGGCTTTCGGTCACGCCGTCAGCCCCCTGAGCCACTGAGAGTCCCCCTTTCCGGGACCGGTGCGCGCCCTGGGGCGCTGACCGCGGTGACGAGACGCCTGGTCGTTCTCCCTCACCTCGGAGCCATCGGAGCCCTTGATGCCGTTTTCGCTCTACCTGCTCGCCGTGGCCGTCTTCGCGATGGGCACTTCGGAATTCATGCTCGCCGGCCTGGTGCCGGACATCGCCAACGGCCTCGGCGTGCCGATCGGCACGGCCGGGCTGCTGACCTCGGCGTTCGCGGTCGGCATGGCCGCCGGCGCCCCCCTGACGGCCGCGCTCGCGCGACGGTGGCCCACCCGCGCCTCGCTGCTCGGCTTCGTCCTGGTGTTCGCCGCCGCGCACCTCGCGGGCGCCGTCACCACGAGCTTCGCGGCGCTGCTGGCCACCCGCGTCGTCGCCGCGCTGGCGAACGCCGGTTTCCTGGCCGCGGCCCTGACCGCCGCGGCCGCGCTGGTCGCCCCGGACCGCAAGGGACGCGCGCTGTCGATCCTGCTCGCCGGGACGACGGTGGCCACCATCGCCGGTGTCCCGGGCGGCGCCGTCCTCGGCGCCCTCCTCGGCTGGCGGGCTGCTTTCTGGGCGATCGTCATCCTGTGCCTGCCCGCGGCTTTCGGTGTGGTGAAAGGGTTTCCCGCCCCGGCAACGGGCGCCGCGCCCGCGCTCCAGGCCGAGATCCGGCAGCTGGCCAAGCCCCGGCTGGCCCTGACCATGGTGCTCGGCGCCCTGGTCAACGCCGCCACCTTCGCGACGTTCACCTTCCTGGCCCCGATCGTCACCGGCACGGCCGGGCTGGCCGAGCCGTGGGTGCCGGTCGCGCTGGTGCTGTTCGGGCTCGGGTCGTTCGCCGGAGTCACCGTCGCGGGGCGGCTGTCCGATCGGCGGCCCGGGCTCGTGCTCGCGGCCGGCGGGCCGTTGCTGCTGCTCGGCTGGCTCGCGCTGGCCGGGCTGGCCGCCGCTCCGATCGCTTTGCTGATCCTGGTGTTCGTCCAGGGCGCGCTGTCGTTCGCGCTCGGCAGCACGCTGATCGCCAGGGTGCTTTACGAATCCGCGGGCGCGCCGACCATGGGCGGCTCGTACGCCACGGCGGCGCTCAACGTCGGCGCCGCGGGCGGGCCGGCCATCGCGGCGGCCACGCTCGGCAGCGGCGACCTCGGCCCGGTCTGGACCAGCGGCGTCCTGGTCGCGGTCGCGCTGCTCGTGGCCGTGGTGCTCCAGCGAACCGCCCCCTGAAGGCCACCGGAAAACGGCGGCCTTCAGGGACGGGGCAGCCTCAGCGCTCGATCGCGGGCTTGCCCTGGTCGGCAGGGGCGTGGTTGTCCGCGGTGGCCGAGGGCTCCGCATCCCCCGAAGCCGGGCGGCCGATGCCCGCCTTGACCGAGTCGAGGATCGCCATGCCCTGGCTGACCAGTCCGGCGGCGATCTCGCCCAGCCCGTCCGCTCCATTGAGGACAGTCACCTGCGCGCCGCTGAGCCCGCGCGCCGCCTCCTTGACGATCTCGGGCAGCTGCTCGATCACCAGGCGGTCGAGCGCGACGCGGTTGTGCGACGCGGCGGCCGCGGCCTTGATCTCCATCGCCTCGGCGTCCGCACGGGCCATCACGCGCACCTGCTCCGCCTGCGCCTCGGCCGGGCGGACGACCTCGGTCACCAGCTGTTGCTGACGCAGCAAGGCTTCGCGCTGGGCGAGTTCGGTACGGGCGTGGATCACCTCGCGCTGCGCCGTCGCCTCGGCCAGCGGCCCGGCCTGCGCCGCCTCGGCCTGCGCCTTGTCGACCTCGGCCTTGTACTGCGCCTGCACGACGGCGGTCTTTCGCGAGTACTCCGCCTGCCGCCGGTGCGACTCCTGCGCCGCCTCGGCCGCGGCCTGGTCGGCCCGCGCCTGGGCGATCTGGGCCTCACGCTGGATGGCGGCGTTGTGCGGCGCGGCCATCGCCGCGATGTAGCCGAGCTTCATGTCGTCGATCGACTGGATCTGCAGCGAGTCGATGGTCAGGCCGATCTTCGCCATCTCCGCGGCCGAGCCGTCGAGCACCTCGGTGGCCAGCTTCTGCCGCTCGGTGACGATCTCCTCCACCGTCATCGACCCGACGATCGAGCGCAGGTGCCCGGCGAAGATCCGCCCGGTCAGCACCGACATCTGCCCCTGGTCCGACAGGAACCGCTGACCGGCGTTGACGATGCTCTCGGTGTCGTTGCCGACCTTGAACGCGATGACCGCGCGGACGTTGAGCGTGATCGCCTGCTTGGTCACGCAGGTCTCGGACACCTCCGCCTCGGCCATGCTCAGCGTCAGGAACCGGACCTTGCGGAAGAACGGCATGATGAACGCGCCGTGCCCGGTGACCACGCGGAACGGTCCCTCACCCGAACTCCCGCGCTTGCCGCCGGAGATCAGCATCGCCTCGTCGGGCGCGGGCACTCGGTATCCGAACATCTTCGTTCTCTCCTAGCTGTGGGGAAAGGGGTCCGTCCAGGCCACGACGTCGACGGCGCGGTGCGGGCGCTCCTCGACGACCAGCACGGTCGCCCCCTTCGGAAGTGGTACTTCGGAGTAGGCCCGGTAGGTTTCGGTGCCGCCGCGAATCCGGAGCAGCACTTCACCGGGACCGTCTCCGCCGCGGGTGCCCACGAGCAGGACGCCGGTCCGCCCCTCCGGCGACGCCCCCTCGGGGGTGTCCGGCCAGCTCACCGGCGCCCCTGAAATCCGGCGAAACCACCCAGATCGGCCCGTCCGGCCGACGTGTCCCTCATGACCACCCCTCGGCATGGTCGCCGACGGCGACTACCCCGTTCAGCATCGTCCGTGCGCCCCGCCGGGGCAAGTCACGAAACCGGCCCGGCGCGGACGGCTTACACTTGTTTCGCGTCGCCATGACCCCTGCCCCTGGCCGTGACCGCTCCTGCCAGGAGGCCCGATGACCGTTCACCCGAAGGCCGCGCCGCCCGGGCCCGGGCGGGCCGCGCGCGTGGCCACCCGGATCGGCGCGGGGACGGTGACCGTCTCGGTGTCGGGCCGGCTCGACCAGGCCGGCGACGCGGCGGTGGCCGAGCACCTCGCCGAGGCGCGGAGGCTCTGCTGGGGCCTGCTGACGGTCGACCTGACCGGCTGCGAGGGCCTCGGCGAGGCGGCGCTGACCGCGGTGCGCGAGGCCGGGGAAAACGCCGCGGCCGAGGGGTTCCGGCTGTCCGTCGCGGCGGGCGGGCCCGGGATCCGCGCGGCCCTCGACGCGCTGTCCGTCCGGCACACACCGGCACCGGCCACGGCGGGAACGCCGGGGGTGGCGGTCCGCGTCTGCGTCAGCCGGGACTGCGAACGCCGTGGTGACACTGCCCACCCGAGGCACAGTTACCCGTTTGCCGAGCCCGGCCGGCCGGGGCAGCGGCTACCCTCGGCGGTCTGAGCGTCCGCGGCCCGGCCGACGACGTCCCGCGCCGCGCGCGACTGATGAAGCCCCTTTTCCGGCACTGCCGCCCCGGGGATCCGCCCGTTCCACCGTGCTCCACCCGAGGAGACGCTTATGACGATGACCACCACCCAGCCCGGCCCCGCGCTGATCGACGAACTGGGCGAGGAACTCGACGCGCTGCGCCAGCGGGTCGTCGACGATCTCGGCGCCGTCGACGCCGACTACATCCGCAAGGTGATCGCGGTGCAGCGGCTGTGCGAGGTGTCCGGCCGGGTCCTGCTGTTCGCCGGCTGGTTCCCGCCGGCGTGGCTCGGCGGGGTCGCCGCCCTGTCGGTGTCGAAGATCCTCGACAACATGGAGATCGGCCACAACGTCCTGCACGGCCAGTACGACTGGATGAAGGACCCCGCGCTCAACTCGCAGACCTTCGAATGGGACATGGTCTGCCCGAGCGGCCAGTGGCGCCGCTCGCACAACTTCATGCACCACACGTACACCAACATCCTCGACAAGGACCGCGACGTCGGCTACGGCATCCTCCGCATCACCGAGGACCAGCCGTGGCACCCGTACTACCTGGGCAACCCGGTCTACGCCGCGGCGCAGGCGCTGTTCTTCGAGTACGGCATCATGCTGCACGATCTGGAGGCCGACCGGATCGTGCAGGGCGAGCGGGGCTGGGCGGACGTCCGGCCGCTGCTCGGGCCGATGCTGCGCAAGGTGGCCGGCCAGGCGGGCAAGGACTACCTGCTGTACCCCGCTCTGACCGGCCCGCTGGCGCCGCTCACGCTGGCGGCGAATGTCAGCGCGAACCTGGTGCGCAACCTGTGGGCGTTCTCGATCATCTTCTGCGGTCACTTCCCCGACGGCGCCGAGGTGTTCACCGAGGAGCAGGCCGAGGACGAGAGCCGCGGCGGCTGGTACCTGCGCCAGATGGTCGGCTCGGCCAACATCAGCGGCAGCCCGGTCTTCCACCTGATGTCGGGAAACCTCAGCCACCAGATCGAGCACCACCTGTTCCCGGACCTCCCGTCGCGGCGCTACCCGCAGATCGCCGGCGAGGTCCGCGCGATCTGCGAGAAGTACGGGCTGCCGTACAACACCGGCTCGCTGTCGAAGCAGCTCGGTTCGGTGGTGCGCAAGATCTTCCGGCTCGCGCTGCCGGGCAAGAACTCCTGAACGCTCAGGGCAGGTTCTCCACCTCGACCGGCTCGATGGCCTCGCCCGGCGGCAGCGGGAAACCGAAGATCCGGCTGTAGAAGCTGAGTTCCGCGTCCAGCGAACGGCGGATGCTGTCCGCCCGCCGGAAACCGTGCTGCTCGCCTTCGAACAGCAGGTACGCGACCGGGACTTTCCGCGCGCGCAGAGCGTCGACGATCAGCTCGGACTGGTTCGGCGGCACCACCGGGTCGTCGGCGCCCTGCAGCACCAGCAGCGGCCGGGCGAACGCGTCGACCCGGTGGATCGGCGAGCGGTCCACGTACACGTCGCGGGCCTCGGGGTACGGGCCGATCAGCCGGTCCAGGTAGCGGCTCTCGAACTTGTGCGTGTCGGCGGCCAGCGCCTCCAGATCGGCGATGCCGTACAGGTCGGTGCCGGCGGCGAACGGCGTGTCCTCGCGCACCAGCGCGGCCAGCACGGTGTAACCGCCCGCCGAGCCGCCGCGGATCAGCAGCTTCTTCCCGTCGACGCGTCCCTCGGCCGCGAGCCAGCGGGCGGCCGCGAGACAGTCGGCCACGTCGAGCTCGCCCCAGGTGCCGCGCAGCTCGTTGCGATAGGCACGGCCGAAGCCGGTCGAGCCCGCGTAGTTGACGTCCACCACGGCGAACCCGCGGCTCGTCCAGTACTGGACTCCCAGCGACAGCACGGGCGCCGCGCTCGCCGTCGGTCCACCGTGGACGATCACGATCAGCGGGGGCCTGCTGCCCTCGGGCCCATCGTGGGCCGGGTTCGCCGGCGGGTAGAACAATGCGTGCGAAACCCGTTCGCCCGAAGGGAAATCGATCGCCTCGGGCACCGACAGGTAGCCCGGGTCGATGCCGGTGTCCCGGGGTTCGCGCAGCGTCCGGACCCCGCCTTCCGCGGTGACGGCGTAGACGCCGGGCTCCGTGGTGGGCGAACCGGCGAGCACCACGACCTCGCCGGTCCCGGTGGCCCGGACCGCGCGGATCAGGGTGAACGGCAGGTCGAGGCCGGTCACGGTGCCGTCGGCGGCCGCGACCGCGAGGCCGTCCAGCCCGCCGCTCCAGCGGGCGAAGACCGTGCGGCCGTCCGGCAGCTCGGCGTACCGGGCCAGGCCCAGCTGCCAGCCCGGGACGCCGATCTCGGCGTCCAGCACCACGGCCGGTGCCACCGGGCCGCCGGGCTTCCAGCGGTACAGGTTCCACCAGCCGGTGCGGTCGGAGACGAAGCGGAGCGTGCCGTCGGGCAGCCAGCGGGGCTCCGAGACGGACTCGCCGGGGCCGCCCGCCACCACCGTGTCCACGCCGGTGCCGAGGTCGCGCACCGTCAGCAGGGTGTCGTCCCACGGCAGGTCCGGGTGGTTCCACGAGACCCAGGCGAGCCGGCGCCCGTCCGGGGAAAACCGCGGAGCGGCAACGAAATCGGGGCCGCTGACGAGGACTTCCGGCGTCCCGTCCGCGTGCAGTTCGACCAGCTCGTTGCGGACGCCGGCCGCTCCCCCGCCGCCGGCCGGGTGCCGTTCCCGCACCACGACCAGGCGGGTGCCGTCCGGGCTGAAGCCGCCGTCGGCGTACCGGTCGCCGCGCGGCACCTCGGGCTCGGGTGTCAGCGCCTCGGGCTCGCCGCCGTCGAGGCGGTACAGGCGCTGGTCGCGCCAGTTCGCGAACCAGATGGCGCCCTCGCGGACCCACCAGTCGCCGCCGCCGTACTCGTGCACGGCGGTGCGCGCGTCGAAGCCTTCGGGCAGCAGCTCCGTGACGGTCCCGTCGGCGGCGCGGCGGACCAGCTGGACCCGGCCGCCCTCTTCGGGGCGCGCCTCCGACCAGACGACCGCGTCGCCGTCGGTCTGCACGTCCGTCACGCGCGCCGCCGACCGCGTGATCAGCTCCGCCGTGATCGGCGTGGCCCAGGACCCGAATTCGGAGATCTCCACCGCTCCACGCTAGCGGGCCGGGCGCGCGGATGTCGGCCGCGGGGGCCCGGCCCGGCGACGCTCGTCGGGCCCGCCCGGGCGCGCTTGCCGCCAGAATGGAGGACAGGACGTCTTCGAGGAGAGGAACCCGATGACCTACGCATTCGACCCGGAGCTCGCCGCGGCGATCCCGATGATCCCGGCGCAGGACTTTTCCGACCTGCCGGCGGCCCGGCTGCGCATGAAGGAGATGTTCGCGGAGCTGGCCGGCGAGCCCGACACCACCGGCGTCACCGTGCGCGAGGAGCAGGTGCCCGGACCGGACGGCGCGCCCGACGTGCGCGTGCTCGTCTACACCCCGGACCGGATCGCGACGCCGTCCCTGCTCTTCGACGTGCACGGCGGCGGCTTCATCGTGGGCGACGCGGACATGGGCCACGAGAGCAACCTCGGGCTGGCGCGCGACCTCGGCGTCGTCGTGGTGTCGGTGGACTACCGCCTCGCGCCCGAAGCGCCGTACCCGGCCGGGCTCGAGGACTGTTACGCGGCGCTGGTCTGGGCGGCCAAGAACGCCGGCGACCTGGGCATCGACCCGGAGCGCATCGTCATCCACGGCGTCAGCGCGGGCGGCGGGCTGTGCGCCGCGCTGGCCCTGCTGGCGCGCGACCGCGGCGGCCCGGCGATCGCGTTCCAGTACCTCGGCGTGCCGGAGATCGACGACCGGCTGGACACCCCGAGCATGCGCGCCTTCGTCGACACCCCGCTGTGGAACCGGCCGCGCGCGGAGTTCAGCTGGGACTCCTACCTCGGCCCGGGCGTCCGCGGCACCGAGGGCGTCCCGGTGCACGCCGCGCCGGCCCGCGCGACGGACCTGTCCGGCCTGCCGCCCGCCTACGTCTCGGTGATGGAGTTCGACCCCCTGCGCGACGAGGGCATCGCCTACGCCCAGGGCCTGCTGGCCGCCGGCGTCAGCACCGAGCTGCACCTGTTCCCGGGCACCTTCCACGGCTCGGGCATGGTGAAACAGGCGACGATCTCCCGCCGCGAGGTGGCCGAGGCCCGGGCCGTGCTGGCCCGGGCGCTGGGGGCCGAGCCGGTCTAGCGGCTGGTCCCGGCCGGTTTCGGGGCGCCGAGGTGGTGCTGCGTGCGTTTGCGCAGCCGGCATTGCGTCATCGCGGCTGAACCCCTCTCCTCCGGCCGGGCCTGACCGGCGCGCGGCGCCCCCTCGCACAGTGCGTGGGTTTTCGGCGGGGACAAAGAACACCTGGCCGTTGATCAACGCCCGGTGGGGTATGTCGGCTGGGGGAGGGGACAAGGCGGGCCGGTCCCGAATCGGCCCGCTCCGCGCGCTTCCGGCAGGTCAGCCGCGGGCTGCCAGGCGGCGGGCGAGCAGGGCGAGGCGGGCGCGGAAGCGGTCGCCCGGGTCGTCGAGGCGCCAGCCCAGCGCGTCTTCCACGTGGGCGAGCCGTCCGGCGACCGAGCTGTGGTGGCGGTGCAGCGCCAGCGCCGCCTGGCGCAGGGATCCCGTGCGGCAGAAGGCTTCCAGCGTGGCGACGTCGGCGGCGCCGGCCGGGGTGGCGGCGAGGTCGTCGAGGGCGCGGACGTCGGCTTGGGCGCGCAGCCGCTCCGGCGGGATCTCGGCCAGCAGGGTGAGCGAGCCGAGTTCGTCGTGGACGATCACCGGTTCCGCGCCGGGCACGGCGAAGCGCTCGGCCAGCCGCGCCTGCAGCCAGGAACGGCGGGCCTCGAGGCCGTCGACCGGGTCGCCGACGCCCACCCGGACCGAGCCCGTCGCGCGGCGTTCCCGCGCCCGTTCGGCCAGCGCGGCCCGCAGTGAGGTGACGACTGTGCCCGCGCCTTCACGCGGCTGGAGCAGGACCGCCGCGACGTCGCCGACCACCGCCACCCGCGCGGCCGGGGGCGCCCCGCCGCGGGCCATCAGCGCGACGGCCGCCGCACCCGGGTCGCCGCCGTCCTCGGTGCCGACCGCGACCACGCGCAGCGGCTTGCCCGGGGCCAGCCCGAGCAGCACCAGCGCCCGCGCGCGGTCCTCGTCCGCGGCCTGTTCGCCCAGCACCAGCTCGACCAGCGCGGGATCGGCGAGGTGCGGTGCGGCCGCCGCCGGTCCGGGGCGGGCGAGCAGCCGCGCGGCGATCGCGAACCGCTCCAGCACCAGGTCGTCGAGCGGGCCGGGCGCCGGGCGCTCCAGCCAGACCCGGCTGCCGGGCTCCACCGCCGAGGACACCGCGGTGGACGGCTCCGGCCCCGCCGGGACCGTGCCGTCCGGGCCGAAGCGCAGGGCGGCCCGGCCTTCGCCGTCCAGCCCGGCCGGGCACTCCGCCAGCGCCGCCGCCGAACGCACCAGGTCCGGCAGGCTCGCCCGGTGCGCGACCAGCTCGTCGAAGTACGCGATCACCCGTACCGCGGCCTCCGCGTCGGCATCGACCGCGGACAGGCGCAGGAGCAGCCCCTTCATGGCCTCCAGCCTAGCCGCGCCGGCGGCATTCGTCCGGCGCCGGACGCGCTCTGTCCACAGTAGAGCGTCAATAGACGGCGGAAATCGCCTGCCGCACCGCGCGGGCGACACCCGCGCGCCCGGCCGGCACGTAGTTCGCGCTCAGCTCACCGGACTGGCCGGTGGTGGTGTGGACGAGGTAACGGCCGTCCTCGGTGTCCAGCCAGCTCATCGGGTCGCCGCTGCGAAGCTCGCCGAACCGGCCGCGGCCGGTGGTCAGGATGTGCCCGCCGCCCAGGCGCGGAGCGGCCAGCACCTGCTGCAGCACGTCGCCGCCGGACTGCTCGCCCGGGCGCGCCCGGCCCCTCCCGGACCGCGTCTTGACGATCCGGAGGCTGCCGAACGCGTCGGTCTCGTCCTTGTCCTCAGCCGCCTCGGCGCGGCGCCGCGCCGTCATGGCGGACACCTCCCGCGGGGCCTCCCGGTGCACGGTCTGCGCGGGGGTGGTCGCCGCGCGCGCCGCCGGCAGGACGCCGGTGATGACCTCCACCAGGTCCTCGTCCGGGAACAGCGAGAAGGTCAGCTCGTCCGACCGCGGGTCCTGCGTGATGCCGAGCGCCTGGCGCCCGTCGGTCAGCGCGAGCACCGACAGGTCGGAGCCGAGGCCGTCGACCCCGGTCACCGCCACCGCCACGCGCGATTCGGCGAGCAGCCCGAACGCGGTGCGCACGGCCGGGTGCAACTCGCCCTGCACGGACAGCCGCCGCTCCTCCATGCCCCGGTAGACCTGCGTCGCGACGCGCACGAACCGCACCGGGTCCGCGGGCACCGTGCCGATCCGCAACGGGAACTGCCGGATGTCGCCGCCGGTCGCCTGTCCGACCACCAGGGCCTCGACCACGTCGAGCGTGAACTCGAACCTGTCCGCCATATCCGCCTAGCACCCTTCCCGAGCCGAATCCCCGAGACCAACATGCCATCGCCTGGGGCGCTGGGGCAGCGCCGGGCCGTTTCCTGTCCCGAAAGGCCCGTCCCCGGTTCCCGGTCGTCCTCGCCGGGACGGGCGCCGGCCCGCCGGGGCGGGGATGATGGCGGGCACCCACCCGCACCGAGCCCGTGAGGAAGGCCCATGACCGACCACTGGCACCAGCCGCTGCGCCACATCCGCGGCGCCGGCCTGACCGGCGACACCACCCAGACCTCCGGGATGCGGCGGCTGGAGGCGATCTCGGGCAAGACCGTCGGCTCGACGAAGGTCTGGATGGGCGAGACCCACGTGGCCCCGGAGACGAACTCCGGCGACCACCACCACGGCGAGGCCGAGACCGCGATCTACGTCAAGTCCGGCCACCCCGTTTTCGTCTTCGCCGACGGCGACGAGGAGGTCCGGCTGGAAACCGGGCCCGGCGACTACATCTTCGTGCCGCCGTACGTCCCCCACCGCGAGGAGAACCCGACCGGCGAACCCGCCGTGGTCGTCATCGCGCGCAGCAGCCAGGAGGGCGTGGTGGTCAACCTGCCCAGCCTCTGGGCCCCGGTCGACGTTCCGCCGGAGTGACCCCGGGGACCGGCCGTGTTCGTCACCGGCCCGGCCGGGATTTCCACTTCGTGGGCATGGTTGCGCCTGAGTGCACGCGGCGGTCTGCTCACCCCGAGGGGAACCGGCCGAGAGGACCACCTGTGAGTGTCACCGACGAGTTGCTGGCCAACAACGCCGAGTATGCCGCGGGCTTCAGCGGCCCGCTGCCGCTGCCGCCCGCCAAGCGCGTCGCGGTCGTCGCGTGCATGGACGCGCGGATCAACGTCTACGGCGTCCTCGGCCTGAACGAGGGCGAAGCGCACGTGATCCGCAACGCGGGCGGCGTGATCACCGAAGACGAGATCCGCTCGCTGGCGATCAGCCAGCGGCTGCTGGGCACCGAGGAGATCATCCTCATCCACCACACCGACTGCGGGATGCTGACCTTCACCGACGACGAGTTCAAGAAGTCCATCCAGGAGGAGGTCGGCGTCAAACCGGCCTGGGCCGCCGAGGCCTTCACCGACCTCGACACCGACGTGCGGCAGTCGCTCGCGCGGATCCGCACCAGCGCGTTCATCCCCAGGAAGGATTCGGTGCGAGGGTTCGTCTTCGACGTCGCGACCGGGAGGCTGAACGAGGTCGCCTGACCCGGCACCCGCCCGGTCACTGTCCACTGTGGATGGAAGGGTAACCGAGCCGCCCGCGGGTCGCGATCAGCAGCACGGCCGCGACCACCGCGGCGGTGATCAGCTGGATATGGGCCGCGCCGTGGGCGTCGACCGTCGGGAACATCCCGGACCAGGCGACCGAGAAGTAGTTGTTCACGCTGGTGTGCAGCAGCATGGCCAGCGGCAGGCTTTCGCCGGTGCGGTTGAACACCCAGGTCATGACCAGGCTGAACAGCACGGCCGTGGCGATGAACTCGACCGGCCGCACCCAGTCCACGTCCGGCCAGCCGCCCCACTCGGACAGGAACAGCGGCAGGTGCCAGGCGCCCCACAGCGGGCCGAGGACCAGGGTGCCGCGCAGCGCGCCGAACCGCGGCTGGAGGTGGGGCAGCGCGAAGTCACGCCAGCCGGGCTCCTCGGCGAGCCCCGTCGTGATCATCTGGAAGACCAGTGCGGGCACGTACGCGATCAGCACGGCCGCCGCGGGCAGGTGGACGTTCGCCCAGCCGCCCGCGAACGGGATGCTCGCCGCGGTCAGCGCGAGCGGCGTGCCGAGCAGGACCCCGGCGTACCAGCGCCAGTTCACCCGCCACTTCAGCAGGCGCCCGGCCCACCGCCGGATCCCGGCCGGGCCTTCGGCGACCCGGGTGACGATGTACGCGGCCAGGATCGGGCCGAGGTAAGCGCCGGGCAGCACGCCGAAGACCTGCGAAGTGCCGAGCAGCACCGGGAACCGGAAGGGCAGCACGCCCAGCCCGTTGCCGGAGAGGATGTACGGGGTCCAGGCGAGCCAGCTCATCCCGTACGCCAGCACGAAGAAACTGGTCAGCCGGCGGCGGCCGATGAGCCCGCGCAGACCGGTCGGCTCGAGGCGGGCTTCGGAGCCCACTTGGCCGGGAACTACCATCACAGCGTCCTTTCCACGGAGTTGATCTGTCTACTGAGGACTTTCATTCGCCGGTGCGCAGGGCGGCCATCGGGGCCGGGCGCAGGGCGAACCGGGTCGGGATGGCGATCGACGCCCAGCCGAGCACCGCGGCCACGCCGGCGATCGCGAGACAGGCCGGCAGCGGCACGGTGGGCAGCGGGGACCCGGTCAGGCTGACGCTGACCCCGAGCAGCGGCGGGAGCGCGGCGAGGGAGCCGAGCACCACCGAAGCCACGACGACGACCCCCGCCTCGCGGCGCATCATCGACCGCACCTGGCGGGGTTTCGCGCCGACCAGGCGCAGCAGGGCGAACTCGCGGACCCGCGCCGCCGTGGCCAGCACCAGGATGTTGACCACCGCGATCGCGATGAACCCGAGCAGCACGAGGTTGAGCAGCAGCACGAAGGTCGACTGCCCGGCCGCTGCGGCGTCCTGTCCGCCGGCGAAGGCTTCGCGGCCCGACACGCGGACCTCCGGGTGCGCGGCGAGCGCCTTGTGCAGACCGGCGTCCAGCGCGGCGTCGGCGATGCCGGATGCCTTCGCGACCAGGATTTCCGTGTCCAGCCGGGAAGTCGTGTGCGAGACGACCACGTCGTGCGGCAGCGTCAGGTCACCGAAGCCGAGCCCGCTGCCGTAGACCGCGACCACCCGCGCGGGATGCGGGGTGCCGTCGCCGAGGCGCAGGTTCAGGGTCCCGCCGACGTCGACCCCGTAGGTGTCGGCGGCGAACTGGCTCACCGCCACCGTGTCGCCGGTCAAGCCGGTCAGGTCACCGCGGCGGACGTCCAGGTTCAGCACGGCACGCAGGCCTTCCGGGGTGACGCCCAGCGCGCCGGCGGGCTCGATCGCCTCTTCCCCCAGCTGCCGGTAGGTCACCTGCACGCCGGTCCGGGCCACCGGGACCGCCGCGGCGACGCCGGGAACCTGCCGCACGGCACCGGCGACGGCGGGTGCGACGCCGTTCTCGGCGACGAGCACCCGGTCGGCGACCAGACCGGCGTCGGCCTGGCGCTGGGCGGCGCCCGCCGTGGTGGTCAGCGTGAAGATCTGCACCGCGGCCAGCGCCACGCCCATGATCAACGGCGTGGTCGCGGAACCGAGGCGGCGCGCGTGGGCCCGGGTGTTGGCGCCGGCCAGGTAACCCGCGGCCCCACGGCCGAGGCCCAGGCCGCGGAACAGCCCCGAGGTCGCGGTGAGCAGCCGTGGCCCGAGCAGCGCCACGGCGATGACCAGCAGCAGCACCGAGCCCGCCGCGCCGCCGATCGCGGCGGGACCGGCCAGCACCAGCGGCACGACCCCGCCGGCGAGCACCCCCGCGACGACCAGCACCCAGCCGGTGACCAGCCGGCCCCGCCCCAGCCGCGGCGGCTCGACGGCCGCCTCGCCCAGCGCCGCGATCGGGCTGATCCGCGCCGCCCGGCGGGCCGCGACCAGCCCGGCGCCCAGCGCCGTGAGCACACACGCGGCGACCGCGGCGACGATCGGCAGCGGGCCGTAGACGAACCGGAACCCGGCCGGGACCACGCCCAGGTCCGCCAGTTCGTTGCGCAGCACCAGGCTCAGCCCGAGGCCGGCCGGCGCGCCGAGCACCGACGCCACGGCCGAAACCAGCACCGCCTCGGTGCCGATCAGGCGGCGCAGCTGCCGCGGGGTCGCCGCGATCGCCCGCAGCAGCGCGAACTGCCGGCGCCGCTGCTGCACGGACAGCCCGAGCGTGCTGGCCACCACGAGCAGCACGATCATCAGCATGGTGCCGCCGAACGAGGCGGCGATCAGGACCAGGAACGAGCGCGCCGTGCCCACGTCGAGGAATTCGGCGTCCGCGCGGTCGTTCCCGGCGGCGGCGACCACCCCGGGCACCGACGCCTGGATCCGCGTGGCGAGTTCGCCCGCGTCGACGCCGGGCTGGGCGAGCACGCCGACGGCGTCCACCTGGTCCGGGCGGCCGGCGAACTGCCGGGCCCGCGCGTCGGTGAGGAACGCCGGTCCCGCACCCGCGACGGTGGTGCCGGCGACCCGGAACCTCGTGGCGACCGAGCCGGCCTCCAGGTCCACGGCGTCGCCGGTGCGCACCGACGCCCGGGCCGCGGTCGCGGCGTCGAGCACCACTTCGTCCGGGGCGGCGGGAGCGCGCCCGTCCGCCAAGGCAATCGGCCCGAGCCCGGTGGCGGACCAGCCGTGCACGGTCAGCGGCGTGGTGCCGCCCGCCGTGCGCAACCCGGCCGGCACGCTGACGTCGCCGATCGCCGAGCGGACCCCGGGCACCCGCGCGATCGCGTCGGCTTCCGACGCCGGGAGCGGGACCCGCTCGGCGAACCGTTGTGCCATCCCGTCTTTGTCGGTCACCGACTGCGGGGCGGTGACCACCACCGGGACCGCGGCGTAACGCTCGGGCGCGATGCCGGCGCGCTGGCCAGAGTCGATCAGCACCCCGCACACCGTGATCAGGGCCGAGCCGAAGAACACCGCGACGAACGCGGCGGCGAAGCCCGCGCGGTGCGCGCGGATCATCTGCCAGGACAAGGGAAACAGAGCGAACACGTCCGTCACCACTCCCCGAGGTGCGTCATGCGCTCGGCGATCTGCTCGGCCCCGGAGCGTTCCAGCTCCCCGGCGAGCCGGCCGTCGGCGAGGAACACGACCTGGTCGGCGAACGACGCCGCCACCGGGTCGTGCGTGACCATCAGCGCGGTCTGCCCCCACCGGTCCACGGCGTGGCGCAGCGCCAGCAGCACCTGCCGCGCCGTGCGGGTGTCGAGCGCGCCGGTCGGCTCGTCCAGGAGCATCACGTCGGGCCGGGTGATCAGCGCGCGGGCGATCGCCACGCGCTGCTGCTGGCCGCCGGAAAGCTTGGCGGGCCGCCGGTCCAGCGGCACGTCGAGGCCGACCGAGCGCACCACTTCGGCGAGGAACTCCGGCTCGAACGGCCGGTTCGCCAGCCGCAGCGGCAGCAGGATGTTCTGCTCGACGGTGAGCGCGTCGAGCAGGTTGTAGGCCTGGAACACGAACCCGATCCGCTCCCGGCGCAGCTCGGTCAGCTCGGCTTCGCGGCGGCCGGTCAGCTCGGTGTCGCCGAGCAGGACCCGGCCCCCGGTCGGCCGGTCGAGGCCGGCGGCGCAGTGCAGGAAGGTGCTCTTGCCCGAGCCGGACGGGCCCATCACGGCGGTGAAACTCCCGCGCCGCAAGGAAATCGACACCCCGTCGAGGGCGTGCACGGCGGTGTCGCCGCTGCCGTAGGTCTTGCGTACGGATTCCATCCGCACCGCGGTGGTGAGGGAGTCCCCCAGTGTCCTGCTCATCTTCGTTTTCCTTCCCTGTTCGCCGGTGATCACGACGCTAGGAGGGGAAGGGTTGGCGCACAGCGGCTCCAGCACCCCGGACGGGGGTGTAGCCGGCTACACCACCGCCGGGGTGCCCGGTAGAGTCCGGCTGCGTCACCGCACGTCAGGCGGGTATCCGGGGAGCGAGATGAAAACTGCGGTCAAGCGCAGCGCAGACGCGACGAGGGTGCTCTTCGGCGGCCTGCTGACCGCCGTGCCCGCGATGCTCGGCCTCGCCTCGGCGCCGCTGCTCCTGCTGGCCACTGTGGTCTTCCCCGATGCGCTGGCACCGGTGCGATGGCTGGCCGACACCGAGCGGAAGCGGGTCGCGCCGCTGCTCGGCCACGACGTGGCCCGGCCGTACCGGAAGCTCCACGGCGGCCACTGGCGCCGGGTCCGGGCCGCCGTAACCGACCCGGCCGCCTGGCGCGACCTGGCCTGGCTGGCCGGGCACGGCATCGGCGGCTTGTTCGCCGGGGTGACCGCGGTCGCGCTCTGGCCCTCGGTCCCGTACAGCCTCACCATCCCGCTGTGGTGGCAGCTGCTGCCGCCGGGCACGGTCACCGCGTTCATCCGCGTCGAGACCTGGCCGGAGGCCCTGACCTGGCCGTTCCTGCAGACCGCGGTCTATGCGGCCATGATCTGGTGGCTGGTGCCGCTCGCCGCCCGCGCGCAGACCCGGTTCGCCGGCAAGCTGCTGCGGCCGACCGAGCGGGCCCGGCTGGAGCAGCAGGTCGAGCGGCTGACCGAAACCCGGACCGAGGCGCTGGAGTCGCACGGGGCGGAGCTGCGCCGCATCGAACGCGATCTGCACGACGGCGTCCAGGCGCAGCTGGTGTCCGTGGCCGTGCGGCTGGGCCTCGCCGAGCGCGCGCTGCGGGCCGAGCCCACCGCCGCGTTGTCGTTGCTGCAGGACGCGCGCAGCGGGATCGAGGACTCGCTCGGGCATCTGCGGGGCGTCATCCGCGGGATCTACCCGCCGATCCTGGCCGACCGGGGGCTGGGCGGCGCCGTGCACGCGCTCGCGGGCGGGCAGCGGATCCCGGTGTCGGTGTCCATTCCGGACGATCTGCCGCGCCCGCCGGCGCCGGTCGAGGCCGCCGCGTACTTCGTGGTCGCCGAGTCGCTGACGAACGTGACCAAGCACAGCACCGCCGGGCGCGCCGAGGTGACCGTGGACGGCGACGGGGCGCAGCTGCGCATCATCGTGCGCGACGACGGCCAGGGCGGCGCGGACCCGGATTCGGGCTCGGGTCTGGCCGGCATCCGGCGCCGCGTCGCCGCGCTGGACGGCAGCGCGCGTTTCACCAGCCCGGCCGACGGGGGAACCACGATCGAGGTGCGGCTGCCATGCGGATAGTGATCGCCGAGGACAACACGTTGCTGCGTGAGGGAATCGTGCTCCTGGTCAAGAGCGCCGGGCACGAGGTCGTCGGCGTGGCCGGCAGCGGGCCGGAGATCGTGCCCGCGCTGCTGAAGCACCGGCCCGACATCGCCGTGCTGGACGTCCGGATGCCCCCGTCCTTCCGCGACGAGGGCCTGCGCGCCGCCGTCGAGGCCCGCAAGCAGCTGCCCGGCCTGCCGGTGCTCGTGCTCTCGCAGTACGTCGAGCAGGCCTACGCCACCGAGCTGCTGGCCACCGGCGCCAACGGGACCGGCTACCTGCTCAAGGACCGGATCGGCCGCGTCGAGGAGTTCCTGGACGCGCTCGAGCGCGTGGCCGCGGGCGGCACCGCGCTCGACCCGGAGGTCGTCACCCAGCTGATGAACCGCCACGATCCGCTGGACTCCCTCACCGCGCGGGAACGCGAGGTGCTGCAGCTGATGGCGGAGGGCCACGAAAACCTCGCCATCGCCCAGCGTCTCGTCGTCACCGAGCGCGCGGTGACCAAGCACATCGGCAACATCTTCCGCAAACTCGGCCTGCCCGCCGGCGACAGCGGCCACCGGCGGGTGCTGGCCGTGCTGGCGTACGTGAATTCCTGAGCACTCACCGCCAGTGGACGCGGACGGTGTAGATGACGTTGGAATCGGTCCAGGTGACCAGGATGGTGGCGCCCGAGGGGTCGTACTCCGGGTGCGGCGCGATGGCGTAACGGAGGCCGCAGCTGCCGCCCGGGCAGGTGGAGGCGATCGTGACCGGCGTGGTCCACGGGCCTTCGAGGTTCGGCGCGGTCGACACCATGATGTCGCTGTAGCCGACATTGGCGCCGGCGACGTACATCCAGGTGTTGTAGTGGTTGCTCCAGAACGCGTTGGACTGGCCGATCTCCCCGTTGGCGAAGATGGCCAGCTCGTCGGTCAGCACCACCGTGCCCAGTGCGCCGCTGAGGCTGAACCGCCGCGTGGTCCACGCCTTCGCGCTCTGGTCCCAGTATTCGTAGGCGGATACGTCGGTCGCGTTCGCCGCGGTGGCCCGGGCCAGGTAAACGTTGTTGCTGAACGGCGCCGGCCCGTGCCCGTAGACGTAAACCTTGCCGTCGAGCGGGTTGTAGGTGACCCCGTTGTCGCCCCACCACGGTTCGGTCGGGCCCCACATCGTGTCGCTCGCCCGGGTCGCGATCGGGCCGAACGGGCCGATGCCGACCGTCGCGACGCCGGCGCCGACGATGCCCTGCCCGTTCGTGCCCCGGTCGTTCTTCAGGTACCAGACGAGGCCCTGGCCGGGCGCGTACTCGATGACGTTGGTGCCGCCCATGCCGTACCGGCCCAGGCCGCCGTTGGCGTTCTCCGCGTCGTTGAGCGGAATCCACTCGGTCGGCCCGGAGGAGTCGGCCCGGTCGTAGATCCGCAGCGGGTTCGACGAGTCGCCGAGCCCGACGCTGTCCGAGGCCCGGAACGCGTAGCCGCCGTTGCCGTCCGGGAGCAGGGTGTCGCCGAACGTCCACACGGACTGTCCATTCAGGACGCCGGAGAAGCCGAGGTCACGAGCGACTTCGGTGCCGTAATCCTGTCGCCCCAGGTATTCCGCGCTCGCGGGCTTCGCCGGGAGGACCCCGGGGCCGGTCGTCTGCCCGGGCGCCGGGTAGACGAAACCGCCCGTGTCCGCGGGTGAGACGTCAAGCCGCGGGCGCGTTCTGTTCGGCGCGGCCGCGGCCAGGCCGAGCGGGGAAACCACCGCTCCGGCCGCGGCTCCCGCGGCCAAGGCCACGAAGCGGCGGCGGCGAATCTCGTCCATGCGCTTTTCCCTCCGGTGTCAGGAACCGCTGTGCAGGGTGAACTGCTGATTGCCGCCACCGTTGCAGGTCCAGATCTCGAGCTGCGTGCCGTTGGCGGTGTTGCCGCCCGGGTCGTCGAGGCACAGCCCGGACTGCGGATTGAGCAGCGAGCCGTCCGGCTGCGGCTGCCACACCTGGTTGCCGCCGCCGGTGCAGTCCCACAGTTCGACCGGCGCGCCGGACGCGGTGCTGTCGCCGGTGATGTCGAGGCAGCGGCCGATGGTGGTCAGCGAGCCGTTCGGCTGGTGGGTCCAGTACTGGTCTTCCGCGTAGCGCTGGCAGTTCCACAGCTGGACGGCGGTGCCGTTGACGCCGGTGTCGTCACCGGCCACGTCGACGCACTGCCCGCCGGGGCCGGTGAGGTTGCCCTGCGGGCCGTTGGGCACGTCGGTCTCCCCGGTGTAGCCGACCGAGGCCACGTTCGCCGCCACCGCGTTCTGGGTGGCGTCGTCCGGGAAGCCGGCGACCATCACGCCCTCGAAGAAGGTGCCCATGTTCCAGTTGCTGTTGTCGCCGCCGATGCCCAGGATGATGCCGCCCTCCTGCTGCATCGGCCGGTAGCCGCCGCGGTTCGGCAGCGCGCCGTTCCACCAGGTCGAAAGCACGCCGGTCGAGGAGTCACCGCCTTGGAGGGAATAGGTGGCCTGGCCGTCGTTGCGGAGCATCGCGGTGACGTACGGGCTGTTGTTGCCGGCGTTCGCGGTGTTGGAGCCGTCGGCGCCCTGGAACATGCCGTTCTCCATATCGGCCTCGACCCAGGGGCCGGCGCCGCTGCACGGCTGGAAGTAGCAGGTGGTCGCGATGCTGACCGCGTCCATGTGGCCGTTGCCGTTGTCGGCGGGGCTGCTTTCGGCGTTGCCGTAGTCGAAGCAGCAGTTGCTGCCGACATGGGTGCCGCTGGCCACCATGTACGCGCCTTCGGGCGCGCCGTTGGTCGCGACACCCTTCGCCACGCCGTTGTAGCGGTAGCCGACGCCGGGTGAAGTCCAGACGCCGTAGACCCTTTTCGCCGCCGGCCGTGACCGCCAGCTCGCTCGCGTCGGCGCCGCGGTCCGCCGCGTTGTTCCCCGTGCCGCCCGGAGCCGGGGTGAGGTCGCTGTGGTTCGCGGTCTGGTCGTAGATCCTGGTGATCCGGCAGGTGGTGCCGGCGCAGAACGAATCCTGGGCCGCCGCGTCGGCGTACCCGCCGGCCGACAGCGGGCCGATGTCCTGGCCGGCCCCGTCCGAGGCCCGCGTGACCTGATAAAGCGGGCCGTCGTAGGCCCGTCCCGCCGACGGAAAAGGCGGCGCACAGCAAGATCGCACCGAGCACGGTCAGGTACTTTCGGGCAAAATCACGACCCCGATGAACAGTCACGCCGAACCTCTCCCTCGTTGACTCACCCAGCCGGAAACGCACGCGCGCAGGTTCCAGCGCAACTGAAATAGTCGAACAACGGCCCGCAAAAATGGCGCTTTCTGCCGCTTCCAGTCAGGAGATCTGCACCAGATAAAGGTCGGCTTCGCCGGTTCCCTCACCCCCGGCCACATTCACCAGGTGACCACCTGCGGTCAACGGCGTGGCCGCGGTGTGATTGGCGGTGCCGGCCGGGCCGCCCGCGGAGCCGAGGCCCACTCCGTCGATCAGCGTGTCGTAGTACACGATGCCCTTGGTCACGTCGTACTCGATCGCGTAGTCGCCCGCGACCGGCGCGCTGGCCTCGAAATACCCGCTGGCGACGACGTGCCCGAGCAGCTGCCGGAACAGCGGTCGCGCGGCGGCGGAGCCGGGCACTCCCACCGCGGCCGACACCGCGACTCCGCAGACAACCGCGACCGCCGTTTTTCTACCCCATTTTCGCGCGTTCACGGCAAACCCCTCTCCGGATTCTCCAGCCATGACAGAAAACACGCCTGGAGCCGCGCCGAGGGGTCAGGAAGAAAATGTCGCCGGCCGTTCCGAGACGATGACGCTCAGTGTGATCTCGGGCCGGTATTCGTGTCAAGCACTCGTAACACGGCAATGGCAAGCAATCCCGCAGGGACGATTGCCGATCTTGAACGCCGCTTCAGCTGGTCTACACCACCGCCACTGTTTGTCCATGTTTGACCTGTGGCGGATCTTGACCGTCAAACACACACAACCGCACACTGTTCACCATCCCTTGAGTGGAGGTGGGCCGCCGGTGTCCCGTTCACGCAGACTCGCCCCGTTGTGGATCATGGCGCTGCTCGCCGGCGCACTGCCGTCGACCGCCGCACCCGTGCAGGCCGACCCGGCGAAGCCCGCCGCGACCGAAACGGCCGTGACAGTGGACGGCGCCCAGGGCGGGCGCACGTTCGACGGCGTCGGTGCGATCAGCGGCGGCGGCGCCAATTCCCGGCTGCTGACCGACTATCCGGCCGCCCAGCAGGCGGAGGTCCTCGACTACCTGTTCAAGCCGAACTACGGCGCGAGCCTGCAGATCCTCAAGACCGAGATCGGCGGCGACGCCGACTCCACGGACGGCTCCGAGCCGTCGGTCGAACACGTCAAGGGCCAGGTCAACTGCAACGTCGGCTACGGGTTCTGGCTGATGAAGCAGGCGAAGGCGCGCAACCCGGGCATCAAGCTCGCCGCGCTCGCCTGGGCGGCCCCGGGCTGGATCAACGGCGGGTTCTGGTCGAGCGACACCATCGGCTACCTGATCACGTGGCTGGGGTGCGCCAAGCAGAACGGGCTGGCCATCGACTACCTCGGCGGGTGGAACGAGCGCGGGCACGACGTGAACTGGTACATCCAGCTGCGCTCGGCGCTGGACAACGCCGGGTACGCGAGCGTGCAGATCGTCGGCGACGACAGCGGCTGGGGCGTCGCGGACGACATGGCGGCCAACCCGGCGTTCGACAACGCGGTGTCCATCATCGGCGCGCACTACCCCTGCGAGGGCGGCGACGGCGGCAGCGCGAACAGCTGCTCCAGCACCGAAACCGCGAAGAACAACGGGAAACCCTTGTGGGCCAGCGAAAACGGCTCGATCGACATGGACGCGGGCGCGCCGGCGCTGATCCGCTCGATCACCCGCGGGTACGTCGACGCCGAGCTGACCGCGTACCTGAACTGGCCGCTGGTCGCGGCGCTCTACCCCAATCTCCCGTTTCCGACCGTGGGCCTGGCCACCGCGAACTCGCCGTGGTCCGGGCACTACAGCCTCGGTGAGAACACCTGGGCCACCGCGCAGGTCACCCAGTTCGCGCAGCCCGGCTGGAAGTTCATCGACGCCGGCTCCGGCCACCTCGGCGGCGCCGAGTCCAACGGCAGCTACGTGACGCTGAAGTCGCCGGACGGCACGGACTACTCGACCGTGCTGGAGACCACGACGGCCACGGCGGCGCAGACCGCGGACTTCACCGTCAAGGGCGGCCTGTCCACCGGCCCGGTGCACGTGTGGGCCACGAACGTCAACCACCCCAGCGCGTCGACGGACTTCATCCACACCCAGGACATCACCCCGGCCGGCGGGACGTACTCGCTGACCATGCAGCCGGGCTACGCCTACACCGTCACCACGACGACGGGCCAGGGCAAGGGCGTCACGAACCCGCCCGCCGACCACCCGCTCGCCCTGCCCTACAGCGACAACTTCGACAACGACGCCACCAGCACCGAAGCGAAGTACCTCTCCGACATGCAGGGCTCGTACGAGGTGCGGCCGTGCGCGGCCGGGCGGTCCGGCCAGTGCGTGCAGCAGGTCGCGCCGGTCAAGCCGATCGAATGGCAGGAGGATTCGGACGCCTTCACCCTGGCCGGCGATCCGGCCTGGTCGGACTACACGGTGAGCGCGGACGTCGACCTCCAGCAGGCCGGCACCGCGGAACTGCTCGGCCGGGCCAACACGCAGACCCGGCCGCAGAGCCATCAGGCCGCGTACGAGCTGAGGATCAGCGACAACGGGGACTGGTCCATCGACAAGAACACCAGTGCCGGCAACCTCAGCACGCTGCTCTCGGGCACCCAGGCGGCGCCGGGGCTGAACAGCTGGCACACCCTTTCGCTGGGCTTCTCCGGTGACGAGATCACGGCCAAGGTCGACGGCACCACCCTCGGCACCGTCCACGACAATTCCTATCCCACCGGCCAGATCGGCCTCGGCGTGGTCGGCTACCAGACCGACCAGTTCGACAACCTTTCGGTGACGCCGAACGCCGCGGGCTCGGTCAGCGGCTTCCTCAAGGACCAGAACTCCGGTCTGTGCGCGGACGTCCCGGCGCTCAGCCAGGCGAACGGCACCGTCGTCGCGCTGTGGGACTGCAACGGCGGCGCCAACCAGGGCTGGACATCCACCCCGGCCAAGCAGCTGATGGTCTACGGCAGCAAATGCCTCGACACCGCCGGCGGGGCGACCGCCGACGGCACCCAGGCGGTGATCGAGGACTGCTCCGGCAGCGGCAGCCAGCAATGGACGGTCGAGCCGGACGGCTCGATCGTCAACGCCGCCTCCGGCACCTGCCTGGACGCGACCGGCCAGTCCTACGAGAACGGCACCCCGCTGGAACTGTGGACCTGCACCGGCGGAGCCAACCAGCGCTGGGCCCGCCGGAGCGCGGCCGGCCCGCTGCGGGGCCGGGATTCGGGCCGGTGCGTGGACGTGCCCGCGGCCAGCCGCGACGACGGCGCCCAGCCCGCGCTGTGGGACTGCGTCGGCTCGGACAACCAGACCTGGACCTCCGACGAGTCAAACCACCTGACGGTCTACGACACCAAGTGCCTCGGCCTCATCGGCGGCGCGACCGCGGACGGCACCGGCGTGGAGATCCGCGGCTGCGACGGCAGCACCACCCAGCAGTGGCGCGTCCACTCCGACGGGACGGTCTTCAACGTCGCCTCCGGCACCTGCCTGGACGCCAAGAACGCGGGCACGGCCGACAGCACCCCGCTGGAGATCTGGCCCTGCTCGGGCAACGGCAACCAGAAGTGGGCCCGCGGCTGAGCCGGTCGCGGGTACGCTCCAGCCGGGACGAGCGGCTGGGGTGACCATGGTGGACGTGCTGATTTCGGTGGACCTGGAGGGCGTCGCGGGCATCGCCACGCGCCAGCAGATCGGGCCCGGCGGCCGGGACTACCCGGCCGCGCGGGAGCTGATGACCGCGGAGGCCAACGCCGCGGTGGCCGGGGCGTTCGAGGGCGGCGCGACGTCCGTGGTGGTCAACGACAGCCACGGCCCGGCGGACAACCTGCTCGGCGAGCGGCTCGACCGGCGCGCGGACTACGTGATCGGCGAGCCCACGCCGCTCGGCATGATGCAGGAGCTGCCGACCGGCCGTGGCGTCGTGTTATTGGTGGGCTATCACGCCGGGGCCGCCGATCCGGCCGGCGTGCTCGCGCACACCTTCAGCGGCAGCGGGTTCGCCGACGTCCGGCTGGGCGGGGTGCCCATCGGCGAAGCGGACCTGAACGCGCTGATCGCCGCGGAGCACGGCGTGCCGGTCGGGCTGGTCACCGGCGACGACGTGGTCTGCGCGCACGCGGAGCGCGCCTTCCCCGGCGTGGTGACGGTCCCGGTGAAAACCGCGCTCGGCCGTACCGCCGCGCGCAGCCGTCACCCGGCCGTCGCCCGCGAGGCCATCACCGCCGGGGCCGCGCGCGCGGTCCGCAACGCCCTCTCCGGCGCCGTCCGGCCACTGTCCATTCCGGACGAACTGGTCGTCGAGGCCGAACTGCGGCCCAACGGCGCGGCGGACCTGGCCGCCCGCGTCCCCGGCACCGAGCGCATCGACGGCCGCACGGTCCGCTTCGCGGCCGCGAGCCCACGGCAGGCGCTCGACGTGCTCGAGGTCTGGGCCGCCCTCGCCGCCCATTACCCCCATCGCTGACGCGGATCGGAAACAGGTCTTCCCTCTCGGGCCAAATGACAGTAATACTGTATTTCCCCGAAAGAAAAGGCGATTACCAGTGATGACAAAGAAGACATTGCTGTGCGCGATGGCGGTTGTTCTGGGAATAATGGGCAGCACAAACAACGCCACCGCGGCCGCGAATCATCCGAACGGCCCGTGGATTTCTTCCTGGTCCCCGAGCATGACGATCGGCGGGCCGAACTTCACCGACCAGACCCTGCGGATGGTCGCCCACCCGAGCGTCGGCGGCGCGGGCCTACGGCTGCACCTGTCGAACCTGCGCGGCACCACCCCCCTGGCCGTCGGCGCGGTGAGCGTGGCCCTGCAGGCGGACCGGGCCACCGCCGTCGCCGGGTCGCAGCGGGCGGTCACGTTCTCGCACGCGCGGACGCTGACCATCCCGGCCGGCCACGAGGTGGTCAGCGACCCGATCCCGATGCCGGTCCGCGCCGAGCAGAACGTGCTGGTCAGCCTCTACCTGCCGCAGGCCACCAGCTCGGCGACCTGGCACTCGGACGCGTTCGACGTCTCCTACCTCTCGAAGCCCGGCAACCACGCCGCCGAGGCCGACGACGGGAATTACGTCACCGCAACGACTTCCTGGTACTACCTGGCCGGGCTCGACGTGGTCTCCCCCGCCGCCACCGGCACCGTCGTCGCGTTCGGCGACTCCATCACCGACGGCTACAACACCCCCGCGAGCGTGTACCACCGCTGGCCCGACGACCTGGCCCGCCGGCTCGCCGGGCCGCGCCCGACCGCCGTGGTCGACGCCGGGATCGGCGGCAACCGCGTGCTCACCGACGTGCCGAACATCTGGCAGGGCGTCAGCGCGCTCAAGCGGTTCGGCCACGACGCGCTGGCCCAGCCCGGCGTCCGCACGGTGATCCTGATGGAGGGCATCAACGACATCGGCAACAACGCCGGCCCGGGCGGCGCGCCGCTCACCGCGCAGGACCTGATCGACGGCTACCGCGCGCTGATCGGCCAGGCGCACCGGGCCGGCGTGCGGATCATCGGCGGCACCATGCTGCCGGACAAGGGCGCCGGCTACTACAGCGCGCCCGCCGAGGCGATCCGCCAGGCGGCGAACGCCTGGATCCGCACCGGCGGGGCGTTCGACGGCGTCGTGGACTTCGACCAGGCGGTGCAAGACCCCTCCGATCCGGCGGCGCTGCGGCCGAGCTTCGACTCGGGTGACCACCTGCACCCGAACGAAGCCGGCATGCAGGCCATGGCCGACGCGATCGACCTGCGGCTGCTGGCTCAGTAGATGCGGAACCCGTCCACCAGGAAATAGGTTCCGCTCGCTTTCGAAACAGTCAGCGTGTGCTGCCCGGCGGCGAGACCGGTCACCGAATAAACGGGGACCCGGCCCTGCCGCTGGGCAGTCTTCGCGCTCACCGTGCCTTTCGAAACCCCGTCGAGGGTGACGGCGATATCGCCTTCGTCGGAATTGGTTTCGGTCAGGAAGCCGATCCCGGTGCCGGTGAACGTGATGGCCGCGGAATCGCCGTTCTGCTGGCTGTAGTGCACGCCGTTCTCCAGGTCTCCGTCGTTGCGCGAGCCGCTGGAGGACCAGGTGCCGAGGTAGGAGATCCGGAGATCGTCGTCGTCGATCACCGGGCCCCGCGGGGTGCCCGGGCCGGCGGCGTCGATGATCGCCTGCGCCGCCGCGGGCCAGCGCCCGTCCGGGACCACTGTGGACTGTTCGAGGGTGATGTCGGTGCCGTTGTTCTGGTATTGGGCGGTGTCGGAGTAGTTGCCGTAGATGTGGTCGTCGTGGATGGTCGGCGTCCACAGGTGCAGCCACGGGGAGCCGTTGCTCATCCGCACCACGTTGCCGTGCGTGTCCCACAGCGAGCTGCCCTCGTCGTGGTAGATCTCGTTGCAGCCGTTGACGCACTCGCCCAGCACGTTGCCGGTGAAGTCCGAGCCGGACGCCTGGCCGCCGAGGGTGTAGACCGGGCCTCCGTCGTTCAGCACGCCCATCACGCTGTGCACGTGGTTGGCGGTCACGTGGTTGCCGCCGGTGTAGGTGGTGCCGTGCTTGCACGGGTCGGGCAGGCCCTGTTTCGCCTGCAGCGCGCAGCTCGACGCCCAGCCCCAGCCCCAGCCGATCGAGACGCCGGAGTACGGCGTGTAGCCGATGTCGTTGTGCGCCAGCGTGGTCCCGCGGCTGGTGCCCACCCAGACGCCGACCGCGTCCTGGTACTCCTGCCCCGGGTGCTGGATGTTGTTACCGGACACGGTGTTGCCGCTGGTCATCAGCGCGGGCTGGGTCTGGTAGTAGTCGTCGACCTCGCCGACGGCGACCCCGCCGCCCGAGGTGTCGTCCACAGAGCTGCCCGAAAGCGTGGAGTCCTGCGTCTGGTCGGCGAAGTCGATGCCCGCGGTACCGGTGTGCTGGACGGTGACGCCGGTGAACGCGATCCGCGCGCCCCGGTGCACCTGCACGGCGGCCGGGATGCGCACCGGCGCGTGGGTCGCCGGGTCCCACAGCACACCGGCCTGGTTGTCGACGTAGCCCGCGGTGCTCGGCGCGTTCCATGCGGCGTAGGCGAAAGTCAAGCCGCTGAAGGAAATGTCGTGCACGGGCGCGATCGCCTCGGGGATCACGGTGAAGCCGTCGATCAGCAGGTAGTCACCGCTGGTCTTGACCACGCGCACGGTGTGTTTCCCCTGCGGCAGCCCGGTGACCGAAACGACGGCCTGCTGCGCGAGCCGTTCGGCGCTCTTGGCCGAAGCCGTGGAGACCTTGGCGCCGTCCACGTAGACGTCCATGTCGCCTTCGTCGGAGTTGGTCTCGGTGAGGACCTGGAGGCCGGTGCCGGTGAAGGTGTAGGAGAAGGCGTCGCCGTTCTGCTGCGTGTAGTGGACGTCGCCGCCCAGGTCGCCGGTGGGCCGTCCGGAGGAGTAGCTCCAGCTGCCGGTGTAGGTGGCGCGCCAGTCCGAATCGTTCAGCGGCGCGAGGTGCCCGGGCGTGCCGGCGAGGTCGAGCAGCTCCGGCGCGACGGGCAGCTCGACGTCGGCCTTCGCCAGGTCCTCGCCGGGGCGCGGCACGTAGTAGAGGTAGCCGGCGGCGCTGTCGAGGTAGAACTGGCCCGGGGTGCCGAGCAGCTGGTAGGCGTTCTCGAGCCAGGTGACGCGGTCGAGCGTGGGCAGGCCCGCGCCGTTGAACGGGAAGCCCGGGTTCGGGACCGCGCTGTGGTTGTTGTTCCAGCAGCCGGGGTCGACGGTCAGCGCGGAGCCGCCGGACGCGCCGGGGGTGATCGAGGCCAGCGGGCAGCGCAGCTGTTTCCACGCGTTGTTCGCGACGACCTCGACCTGGCTCGCGTTCGTCCACGAGGTGTACGACGGGTCGGCGGTGGCGAACCCGGTGGCCGTCACCGAGAACCCGGCCGGGTCCTGCGCCGAGCGGGCCCGCGGCGCGCGGACGCCGTCGACGAACAGGTCGCGGCCCGCGGTCCCCTTCGGCACGGATGCGCGGTAGATGTTCTTGGCGGGGTCGGTCTTCCGGAAGCCGGTCACCTGGATCGCGCCGCTGAGGACCGGGTGCTGCCCGGGCGCGGCGCGGTAGACGACCTGGTGGCCGGGGGCGCCGGAGTCCTGCACGCCCAGTTTCAGGGGCGAGGTCAGCCGGTAGGTGCCGCCGCTCAGCTCGACCACGACGTCGCCTCGGGCATGCGGGAGCACCCCGCGAACACGATCGCGCGCGGTGGCCAGATCACACGGAGCGGCGGCACTGCACGCCGAGCCGTGCCCGGACGGCGCGGCGTACAGGAGGTCGGGCGCCCTCCCCGGAACAGCGCCGACGGCCGCAACGGTGGCAACGGCGGTGACCAGGTGCGCGGCAACGGTGACGATTCGCATCAGGCTCTCCGACAGGTCAGCGGATAGACATCAGATGAATATAGTCACACCTCGGCTGTCCGTAACTACCTCCGTGCGGCCGAATTCTCGTCATTCGCCTTCCAGGCTGGGTCTTCCGGCCAGGATCACCTCTGAGGCTTTCGTCCTACCCTGAGTAGAGTTCCTACCTTTGCCGTTGACCCGTTCGGGAACCACCCGGCTGGCCGAGCCACCGAGCGGCCGCGGCGCCTACCCTGGACCACCGCCCCGGACCTCGGCGACTGGAAACACGTCCCGAGCAGAGCGGAGCAAGCAGTGCCTCTGGCGGAAGAACACCCACGCAATCCCTCCCGGCCCGGTCTTCGGGTGAGCCCAGGAGCCGACCATGGCTGAGGCTGTGGATTCGGGGGCGCCGGGCGCGGGGGGTTCGGTCGACTCAGTGGACTCGGCGGGCTCGGCCGGTTCGGCCGGTTCGGCGGGCTCGACGGGCTCGACGGGCTCGGTCCACTCGACGGGCTCGGCCGGTTCGGCCGGTTTGGCGGGATCGGTCTGCTCGGCGGGCTCGGCCGGTTCGGTGGACTCGGTCAGCTCGGCGGGATCGGTCAGCTCGGCGGGATCGGTCAGCTCGACGGGTTCGGCCGATTCGGCGGGCTCGACGGGCTCGGTCCGCTCGACGGGCTCGGCCGGTTCAGCAGGCTCGGCCGGTTCAGCAGGCTCGGCCGGTTCGGCAGGCTCGAGCGGCTCAGTGGACTCGGTGAGGTCAGTGGGCTCGGTCGGCTCCGTCGGCTCCGTCGGCTCCGTCGGCTCCGGGCAGCCCGCCACCGCCGCTCCCGGGGAGCATGCCTGGCCCACCCGGCATGGCGGCGGCTATCCACCGGGCTGGCTGGTCCGTTATCGCTGCCGCACCCACCGCGGCGCCCGCAGCTACCGTGACGCCCGCAGCCGTTACGGCTACAGCACCCGCGGCGGCCGCGACGTGGCGAATGTCCTGGCATCGGATTGGCAGGAGCGCAGCGGAACGGTCGCGGGGCGGAGTCTTCGCGATGAGCACACCAGTACGACCTGGGTGCCCGTCCGGCCGTATGAAGCCGCCCCGGACTCCCCCGTCGACCTGGTGCGCGCCACCGACATCCTGGACGCCCGCCCACCGGGCGAGCCGCGGAGCGAGCAGTGAAGCCGGCCCGGCAAGCGGCGAAGTGGCCGCCACCCGAGTCGGACTCGCTGCCGGACCCGTTCGGCCTGACACCGGAACAACGCCGCCGCTGTGTCCGCACAGTCGCGTCGAGATCCACCGACGCGGAGGACTGCGCCCGGCTCCTGGACGTCCTCGGCCTCGACCCGGCGGACGGCCTCGGCGAGGGACCCGCCCGCTGACCGCCCACACCGTCCATTGTGGACCCAAGCAGGCTGGGCCGGACCGGCGCCGGCCGGGCAGCGCCGACCAGGCAACGTGGCCCCGACAGCCTCACCCGCCCGGCACCGGCCAGACAGCATGGCCCGGGCAACGGCCTGGCCCGCCCGGCACCGACCAAGCGACGTGGATCCCGGCAACGCGGTCCGGGCCCCCGTGGTCCGGGCAGTGTGTTCGGGCCAGCGTGGTCCCGGCCGACATGGTCGATTCAACGCGGCCCCGGCAGCGCGGTTCGAGCCAACGCGGCCCGGCAGCGTGGTCCGGGCCAACGCGGCCCCGGCAGCGCGGTCCGGGCCAACGCGGCCCCGGCAGCGCGGTCCGGGCCAGCGCGGCCCCGGCAGCGCGGCCCCGGCAGCGCGGCCCCGCCAGCGCGGCCCCGCCAGCGCGGCCCCGCCAGCGTGGTTCGAGCCAGCGTGGTCCGGGCCAGCGTGGTCCGGGCCAGCGCGGTCCGGGCCAGCGCGGTCCGAGCCAGCGCGGTCCGAGCCAGCGCGGTCCGAGCCAGCGCGGTCCGAGCCAGCGCGGTCCGAGCCAGCGCGGCCCCGGCCCCGGCCCCGGCCCCGGCCCCGGCCAATGCTCACCGGAACCACCGGTCCCGGGGTATAGCGTGGCCGGGTGACGCCGATCTTCCAGCTCTCCGACGACCATGTGACCGCCGAAGCCGTACTGGACCCGGTGATGGCGACGATGCGCGGTATCGCGGCCGATCCGGGCGCGCTGACCGATTACGGGCCCGAAGGCGTCGAAGCGAGGGCCGGGCTGGCCCGGCGCACGCTCGCGGCGCTGGGCGAGCTCACGCCGGAGTCGGCGCAGGACCGGGTTGCGGGCGCGCACCTGCGTGAACGGCTGGAGGCGCAGCTGGCGTGGCACGATCTGGGCGAGCCGCTGCGCGCGGTCAAGGCGCACTTCGGGATCCTGACCTCGGTGCACGATTCCGTCGACATGCTCCCGCGCGACGGCGACGAAGACTGGCACGTGATCGCCCTGCGGCTGGCCGGGGTGGAGCCCATGCTGGCCGGCTGGCGCTCGGCGCTGGGCGAAGGGCTCGATCGGGGCCTGCCCGCAGCGCGGCGCCAGGCACTGGAGGCGGCCGCGCAGGCCGACCGGTACGCGGGAGTGCACGAAACCCTGCTGAACGGCTACGGCGAAGGCCCCCGGTCCGCCGAACTGCGCGCCGCGGCCGACGCCGCCTACCGCGGGTACGCCGGGCTGGCCGCGTATTTGCGCGACGAGTACGCGCCTCGCGCGAGCGAAGTGGACGGCGTCGGCGCGGAGCGTTACGCGGCGGGCGCGCGGCTGAGCCTGGGGGCGGACGTCGACCTGGCCGAGGCGTACGAGTGGGGCTGGGCCGAGCTGGAGCGGATCGAACGCGAGCTGGCGACGGAGGCCGCGCGGGTGCGTCCGGGCGCGAGTGTCTCGCAGGCGCAGGAAATCCTGGACGCCGCGTACAGCGTGACCGGCGAAGAGTCCTATGTGGACTGGCTGCGCGCGGCCCACGACCGCGCGCTCGAGGCGGCGGCGGAGCACTTCGACATCCCGGAGCCCCTGCGGGCGCTGGACGTGACGATCGCGCACGGTTCGGCGTCCGGCGCCCCGTATTACAGCGGCCCCAGCGAGGACGGCGCCCGCCCGGGCCGCACCTGGTGGCCGTTGGGCGGCCGGGACCGGTTCACCGTCTGGCGTGAGCTGACCACGGTGTTCCACGAGGGCGTGCCGGGCCACCACCTGCAGGTCGGCACCGCGAAGCTGGCCGCCGACCGGGTCAGCCGCTTCGCGCGGGTCTACTCGGTCAGCGGCCACGCCGAAGGCTGGGCGCTCTACGCCGAGCGCCTCGCGGACGAGCTCGGCTGGTACTCCGAGCCCGGCACCCGCCTGGGCATGCTTTCGGGCTCGGCCATGCGCGCCGCCCGCGTGGTCATCGACATCGGCGCGCACCTGGACCTGCCCCTGCCGGACGGCTCCCGCTGGGACTTCGAAACCGCCTGCCGCATCCTGCGCGAACGCGGCCTGGCCGCCCCGCACCAGGTGCACGCCGAAGTGGTCCGCTACCTCGGCTGGCCGGGCCAGGCCATCGCGTACAAACTCGGCGAGCGCGCCTGGCTCCAGGCCCGCAAGGAAGCGTCGACCCGCCCTGGCTTCGCACTACGCACCTGGCACCACGACGCCCTGGCCATCGGCCCCGTCGGCCTCGCCGCCCTACGCGACGCCCTGCACCCGGCCCCCTGAACCAGCGAGACCGGGCACGAGGACCCACAGCACAAACTCGGCCAACGCACCCGGCTCCAAGCCCGCGAGGAAGCCTCAACCCACCCAGGCTTCGCACTACCCACCTGGCACCACGACACGCTGGCCATCAGCCCCGCCACCCAGCACCCGGCCCGCCCGAACCAGCAGGACCGGGCACGAGGACCTACAGCACGATCTCGGCGAGTGCTTCGATGTCGGCCGGGTTGTCGGTGGCCGGGTTGAAGATCAGCTCGTCCGCGCCCATGTCCGCGAAGCACGAAACCGCCTTGCGCAGGTCTTCGGCCGTGCTCCGGACGCCGCCGGCGACCACGTTGGCGAAATCGCCGAAATTGCTGTAGTAGTCCCACACCTTCCCGCGTCCCTGCTCCGGGTCCGCGAGCGCGAAGTAGGCGATGGCCACCAGCCGGGGCGATCCCTCGCGGCCCGCGGCCTGCCACGCGGCCCGGGCCTGCTCGAACGACCCGGCCACCATCTCCGGCGGCACGGAACCGCCGACGTAACCCTCGCCCCACTTGGCCATCCGGGCGAACGAGGCCGGTGCCGAACCGCCGAACAGCAGCGGCACCCGGCGCGTGCCCGGCGGCACCGCCGGGTTGACCCCGCCGCCGATGGGCTCCGCGTCCCAGACGCTGCGGTAGGTCTCGAGGTCGGCGTCGATCCGCTTGCCGAGCCCCTTCGGGCCCAGCCCGGCCACGACGAAGTCGTCCTCGCGGGCGCCGATGCCGAGGCCGACCGTCAGGCGGTGCCCGGAGACGCCGTCGATGCCGGCGAGGTCCTTCGCCAGCAGCACCGGCGGCCACACCGGGGCCAGCATCACGTTGCTGAGCAGCCCGATCCGCTCGGTCGCGCCCGCGGCCGCGGCCAGCGCGACGGTGTCCATCACGCCGGGGTACGCCGTGCGCCCCACCGTGCCCAGCGTCGAGAACCCCGCCTCCTCAGCCCGCCGCGCCCACCCGGGCAGGACCCGTGGGTCCATGTCCCGCACCTGGTTCGGCAGGCCGATCCCGATCTTCATGCGCACTCCCTTCCACCGATCTTGCCGACGTTGCCAGCGTACCGGCGCGAAGATCACCGCCGGGGGCCGAAATCCTCCGTGGAGGAGGACATTCCGGCCGAGTACCGGGACGATGCCGGGTCCGGTGTAACAGGGGCGGGGAGTCCCTAAGCTGTCGGGGCAGCCATCCGAGCCGAGCAGATCGAGGTAGGGCATGAAGAGCTTCCGCGAAGCCGTCGAGGCACGCGATCCGGACGCGATCGCCGCGGCGCTGGCGGAGAACGTGGTGTTCACCAGCCCGGTGGCGTTCCGGCCGTACCCGGGCAAGGCGATCACGGCCGCGATCCTGCGCGGGGTGCTGCGGGTGTTCGAGGACTTCCGCTACGTGCGGGAGCTGACCGGCGAAGACGGCCGGGCCCACGCCCTCGTCTTCGAAGCCCGGATCGGCGACACCCGGGTCGAGGGCGCCGACTTCCTCCACCTCGACGAGAGCGGCCTGGTCGACGAGCTGACGGTGATGGTCCGCCCGCTGTCCGCCGCCCAGGCCCTCTCCGCCGCGATGGGCGCGCAGTTCGAGCAGATCCAGCGCGAGGCCGCCGCTTCCTGAACGCACGCGGCGCCGCCACACCGGGATCCCGCCGTCCGGCAGGCACCATGGGGGTATGCGGAACCCCTGGCCCGGCCTGAGCCCCCGCCGCCGCCGGCTGCTGCTCGGCGGCGCGGCGCTGGTGGTCGTCGCCGGGATCGTGGCCGCGGTGCTGACCACGGCCGGGTCCAGCGCCGCGCCGAGGTCCGGACGTCCGGCGCAGGACCGGCCCGGCCCCGTCCTGCTGGTGCCCGGTTACGGCGGCGGGCGCGGCGGGCTGCTGCAGCTCGCCGACCGCATCCACCGGGCCACCGGCCGCGACGCGCAGGTGCTCACCCTCGTCGGCGACGGGACCGGCGACCTCGGCCAGCAGGTCGGCGTCCTCGCCGACGCGGTGGAGCGCGCGTACGAAAACGGCGCCCCGTCCGTCGACGTGATCGGCTACTCCGCGGGCGGTGTCGTGGCCCGGCTCTGGGTGGCGCGGGACGGCGGGGAGCACCAGGCCCGCCGCGTCGTCACGCTCGGCGCGCCGATGCACGGCACCGGCCTCGCCGCGGCGGGCGGCGCGCTGGTCCCCGGCGCTTGCCCCACCGCGTGTCAGCAGCTGATCCCCGGCAGTCCCCTGCTGAGCCGGCTGCCGCCGCTTCCGCCCGGCCTGCCGTGGCTTTCGCTGTGGACGGAGCGCGACGAGACCGTCACCCCGCCCGAGTCGGCCCGGCTCGACGGCGCGGTGAACGTTGCGCTCCAAGGGATCTGCCCCGGCGACACCGCCGCGCACGGCGACCTGCCCACCGACCCGGCCGTCACCGCGCTGGTCCTGAAGGCACTCGGCACGGCGTCACTGGCCGCGCCGGGGAAATGCCTCAGCTCGTGACGTCCTTGGTCGCGAAATTCGCCCACGCCGCGCCGAAGAAGACCACGATGTACCCCGCTTGCAGCAGCAGTCCGTGGTCGATGTTGCGCCACAGCACGGGATCCCGGAAGAAGTCGATCCACGAGAGCCAGTAGTGCGTGGGCAGGTACGGCTTCACCGGAGCGGCCGCGTCGAGCGTCTCCAGCACCGAGCTGGTGATCAGCACGGCCAGCCCGCCGAGCGCGGCGCCCAGCGCCGAATCCGTCAGGGTGGACAGGAACATCGTGATCGCGGCGAAGCCGAGCATCGACAGCACGACGTACGCGACCGCGCCGAGCAGCCGCAGCCCGAGCCCCGAGGATGTGAGCGACGAGCCCGAAAGCGAGACCGCGGCGGCCGTCTGCCCGCCCGGGCCCACCGCCTGGCCGCCGGTGCCGAACAGGATCACCCCGATCACCAGCGACGTCAGCACCACGATGACGATCGCGCCGGTCACGTACACCGCGAGCGCCACCAGCTTCGCCATGAGCAGCCGCGTCCGCCCCGACGGCCGGACCAGCAGGTAGCGCAGCGTCCCGCCGGCCGCCTCGCCCGCCACCGAATCGCCCGCCACCACGGCGACGGCGATCGGCAGGAACAGCGGCAGCACCAGGGCGAGCGCGGCGGCCGGGAACAGCGAGCCGTCGCTGACCACCGCGGACAGGAACGCGCCGCCCTGCCCCGGCGGCGGCGCGAAGTCCGCCGTGGCCAGGAAAACGCCGACGATCGCGGGCAGCAGGCACAACAGCAGCACGCTCACCCAGACCCGGGGCCGCAGCACCAGCTTCCGCAGTTCGACGCCGATCATCACCGCCCCCCGAACCGGTCGGAGCCGGCGCCGGTCACGTCCAGCACCACCTGTTCCAGCGTCCGCCGCTCCGCCTGCAGCGAGGTGACGGGCACGCCCTCGGCGACCAGCAGGGCGTTCAGCTCCGCGGGATTTCCGTGGCGCACCAACAGTTTGTCACCGTCCCGGTGCTCGACGCGCCCGTCCAGCACGGCGACCGCCGCCGCCGCGTCCGGGGTGCCGAGCAGCACCCGCCCGGTCTCCGCGCGCAGAGTGGCGAGATCGTCCTCCAGCACCAGCCGACCGTGGTCGACCACGCCGACGCGGGTGCACAGCTGCTCGATCTCGGCCAGCAGGTGGCTGGACAGGAACACGGTGGTGCCGTTGTGGTTCAGCTCGACCAGCAGCTCGCGGATCTCCCGGATGCCCTGCGGGTCCAGGCCGTTGGTGGGCTCGTCGAGCACCAGCAGCCGGGGCCGGTTCAGCAGCGCGCCCGCCAGCCCGAGCCGCTGGCGCATGCCGAGCGAGTACGCCTTCACCGGCCGCCGGTCGACGCCGGCCAGCCCGACGCGTTCCAGCGCCTCCTCGATCCGGCGGCGGCGCGTACGCCGTCCCCCGCCGCGCCCCGAGGCGTCGAGCAGGGCGAGGTTGCGCCGTCCCGAAAGATGCGTGTACGCGCCGGGTCCCTCGACGAGCGCGCCGACCTCCGGCAGCACCTCCGAGACCCGCTTCGGCACGGGACGGCCGAGCAGCTCGATCTCACCGCTGGTGGCGTACACGAGTCCCAGCAGCATCCGGACCAGCGTGGTCTTGCCGGAGCCGTTCGGGCCGAGGAAGCCGTAGCGGTCGCCTTCGCGCACCTCCAGGTCGACGGCGTCCACTGCCAGCGTGCGTCCGTAGCGCTTGGTCAACGCGCGCGTGACGATCATCGGCCGCTCCGGCGCAGGCGGGCCAGCTCGTCGCCGGCGGACGCCAGCAGCGACGTCGCCACCGGGCCCGCCAGCAGATACGCCCGCCGTGTGCCGGGCGGGCGGACGATCGCC
Source organism: Amycolatopsis saalfeldensis (assembly GCF_900110575.1). Lineage (GTDB taxonomy): Bacteria > Actinomycetota > Actinomycetes > Mycobacteriales > Pseudonocardiaceae > Amycolatopsis > Amycolatopsis saalfeldensis. The sequence goes on along the minus strand of NZ_FOEF01000003.1, from coordinate 454,781 downwards.
AGCGAAAGCGGCGTGATCGACAGCAGCACGGTGTCCCCCGATTTGGTTCCGCCCGCTTTCGACGCGGCATCGGCGGCCGCGTCCGCGACGTTGCGGGGCACGGCGACGACGGCGAAGGTGGAGAGCCCCGCGCCGTAGAGCGCCGTCCCTTCGACGCCGCCGAATTCCGCTTGGCTCACCGGCTTTCCCGCGAGCGTGGCGGGCAGCCGCACCCGGCCGAACGAGCCGAGTGCCTTGGAGATGTCCGGCGCGTTGGTCACCGTGAACCCGCTGCCGGGCGCCGCACGCGGGGTCCCGACCACCTGCGGACGCTGCTCGACGTCGTCGAAACCCGTGACCAGCACGGGATTCTGCTGACCGCGCGCGGTCACCTCGACGCGCACGGGCAGCCCGCTGACCGGGTCGGCCCAGAGGTCGACTCGCCCGATCGTGGTGTCCGGGTCGGCGGGCACGAGCCGCAGCCCGGACGCGTCGATCCCGGCGACGCGGCGGGCGGGCAGCGTGCTCACGGCCTCGCCCGGCGCCGACCGCAGGATCCACCGCGCCAGCTCGGGCGGCAGGAGGTCGCTCGCGCGCGGGAGCCGGACGGCGGGCCGGCCCGCCAGCTCGGTCAGCATGTTCGCGCCGTAGTCCCAGGTGTACTCGCCCTGGGGCAGCCGGTAGAGGTCGCGCTCGCCCGCGGTGGTCAGCGTGGCGACGCGATACCGGTCGGGCCCCTCGTACCACGCGCGCATCGTCGTGGTCCCGGCGAACAGCGCCGAAACATCGGCGAGGTTCGGCAGCTCCGGCAAGGCCAGCGAACCGGTGCTCCGGGCTTCACCCTCGTACATCACGGAATCCGACCGCTGCACCAGATCCCGCAATCGCCCGGCGTCGACCGACGGCCCGGACGGGCCCACGGCCCCGGCGACCAGCGGCGCGGCGACCAGCAGCACCGCCACCACGCCGACCACCGCCCATCGCCACCACCGTTCACGCCGTACGACGGACACGGGCATCACCTCTGCGTCCCTTTGTACGCCACGCGAAGGGCCGGAACCGGTTGCCGAGTCCTTACGGATTCCCATGAATGGTGACGCGGGCCACAAAGATCAAGTCGGGCATTTCGCTCACCGTACGCACCCGATCGATCGCACAGTGCCATTCTGGGTCGCGAGAATCTGGCGGAGAGAGGGGCACCCGATGACCGAAACGCACGAGCAGTGGGGCATCACCAGCGGCGTGGGGCTGACCGCGCTGGCGGTCGCCTCGGCGCGGGCGATCGTGACCGGCTCCGAAGGCGGGCTGGTCGACGACCCGTTCGCGGCCGCGTTCGTGCGCGCGGCGAACCCGCCGCGGCCGATGCCGACGGGACCGGCCGACGCCGGCGACGACGAGATGTGGGCCGCGATGGCCGCGTACATGGGCCTGCGCTCGCGCTTCTTCGACGACCTCATCGCCGGCTCCGACGCGCCTCAGCTCGTGATCGTCGCGGCCGGGCTCGACGCGCGCGCGTACCGCCTGGACCTGGCCGGCCGCGACGTCTACGAGGTGGACCAGCCGCGCGTGCTCGAGTTCAAGCAGCAGGTGCTCGACGACCTGGGCGCCCGCCCGCGGTGCCGCCGTCACCCGGTCGCCGCGGACCTGCGCGACGACTGGCCCGCCGCGCTGGAAGACGCCGGCTTCGACCGGTCGCGCCCGGCCGTCTGGCTCGCCGAGGGACTGCTGCCGTACCTGCCCGCGGAGGCCGAGGAGGCGCTTTTCGAGGTGATCAACGCGCGTTCCGCGCCCGGCAGCCGGATCGGCGTCGAGCAGGTCCCCGGCGGCGACGTCGAGTCGATGGACCGCATGATGCGGCAGCTGAAGGCCGACGAGCGCGTCGGCATCGAGATGGACGGGCTGCTCAACACCGCCCCGCGCCGCGACCCCGCCACCTGGCTGCGAGACCAGGGCTGGTCCGTGCGGGTCGAGGCCGCCGACGAGGTCGCCGCCGGCCACAGCCAGGTCTTCCCCGCCTTCCTCAACGACACCATGGCCAAGGCCGAGCTGACCACGGCCGACCTGCCCGGCTGACTCAGAGCACCGAGAGCCGGTCCAGCAGCCGCTCGGCCTGCCCGATCTCCACGCTCAGCGGGTGGTCCTCACCGATGTGGGGCAGGCTGCCCACGGCCAGCCGGAAAGCCTCGCGCAACGGCGTGTCCGGCAGCTCCGTCCCCGCCATCCGAAGGGCCCGGACCGCGGCGAGCAGTTCGCACGCCAGCACGGTCCGGTACGCGGCAGTGGCGGCGACGGTGCTGCGCACGGCGTGGGTCGAGAAGCTCGCGTGATCCTCCAGGCCGCGCGAGATCACGGCGGTGCCGAGCGTGACCGGGGAGGCCGCGTGGCGCAGCGTGCCCAGCGCGTCGTGGGCGACGTACTCGAGGATCATGATCCCCGAGCTGCCCGCCGGCCCCTCGCTGAGAAACGGCGGCAGGCCGCTGAGGTCCGGCTCGACCAGGTCCCCGAGACGGGCCGTGGACAGCTCCGCGACGTGGTGCAGCGACGCGCGGAGGTGGTCGAACGCGAGCGCGACGTAGGCCGTGGAGAACTGGCCGTGGTGGTAGGCCTGCTCGGTTTCGATGTCGATGAGCGGGTTCTCCGCCGCCGCGTTCAGGTCGATGCCCAGCACCCGCTCCACGGCGGCCGCGGCGTCCAGCGCCGGGCCCTGCACCTGCGGGAAAGCCCGCAGCCCGAACGGGTCCTGCAGCCGCCGCCCGTCGGGCAGGTCGCCGGCGGCGGTGAGCAGGCGGCGCAGTTCGGCCGCGCACCGCACCGCGCCGGGATGCGGGCGGGCGGCGTGCACGCGTTCCGAGTAGGCCTCCGCCGAGCCGCCGAGCGCGCAGAACGTCAGCGCGGTCACCACATGGCTCGCGGCGAGCAGGCGGGTCAGGTCGTGCCACGCCAGCACGGCCTCGGCCAGCGTGGCGGCATTGCTGGAGATGAACGCGAGCGCGTCGCCGGGGCTGATCGCGAGCGGGTCGAGGTTGCCCGCCGCCCACGGCAGCTCGCCGGCCAGCGTCAGCGCGATCTCCGCGAGCGCGGTCAGGTCGCCGGTGCCGATGGCGCCGCGCGAGTGCACGAGCGGCAGCGCGCCGACCCGCAACGCCGTCGCCAGCGCCTCCAGCAGCCTCGGGTGCACCCCGCTGCCGCCGGCGGCGAGCTGGTTGAGGCGGATCGCCATCACCGCGCGCACCGCGTCGTCGGGCAGCGGCTCGCCGGTGCCGCTCGCGTGGCTGCGCAGCAGGCGCAGGCCGTGGTGGTCGGCGGACTCCGGGTCGACCACGGTGTGCCGGTTCGCGCCGACGCCGGTCGTGCGGCCGTACACCGCGCGCTTGGCGCCGAGCTCGACGGCCAGCTCGTAACCCTGCTCCGCCCGGGCCAGTGCGTCCGGGGCCAGCTCCGTCCACGCGCTGCGCCGCGCCACACGGACCACGTCGGCGCACCGGAGCCCGGCCCCGCTGATCTCGATCCGGCTGGTGTCGGTCATCGCCATCCCTCTTGACAAGTTTTCATTCATTCCTATTGTGACATGAAACTATTCATTCGCCAGCTTGGCAAGGACGGAGGCCCGGGTGTCCCGGTCGCTGCACGAACTGCTCACCGCCCACCGGCTGACCCCGGCGCAGCGGCGCATCGCCAGCTACCTCGCCGACCACGCGGCCGACGCCGCGGCGCTCACCAGCGCCGAGCTCGCCGAGTACGCGCAGGTCAGCCAGCCTTCGGTGACCCGGTTCGTCGCGCTGCTCGGGTTCGAGGGCTACGCCGGGTTCCGCCGCTACCTGCGCGACGCCTCGGCCCGGCCCGAACCCGAGGCCGGCGGCACCAAGTTCCAGGACGCCATCGACGCCGACCTGCGCAACCTCACCGCACTGCGCGCGCAGCTGGCCGACGACACCCGGCTGCGCAGCATCGCGGCGGGGCTGATGGAATCCCGTCCGCTGGTCGTGGCCGGCTACCGGATCTCGGCCGCGCAGGCGGCGTCTTTCGCTTACCTGGCCACCAAAATTCACCCGGACGTCCGGTTGCTCACCGACTCCGGCAGCGTCTTCGGCGACTCCCTGCGCCACGCCGACCGGTGTGGCGCGCGGACCCTGGTCGTGGTCGCGCTCCCCCGCTACCCGCGGGAGAGCGCCGCCGCCCTCGAGCAGGCCCGTTCGCTGGGCCTGCGCACCCTCTTGATCACGGACCGGCCCGTCTCGGCGCTCACCCCGTACGCCGACGACGTGCTCAGCGCGGCCGTCGCGTCCGAGTTCGTGTTCGACTCCCACGCCGCGGTCGTCTCGCTGACCGTGGCGCTGGTCGAGGCGATGGCCGACGCGGCCGGCGCCCTGGCCCGGCAACGACTGGAAGGCTTCGAAGACTATGCCGCAGAGCAAGACCTCTTCCTCCCCGAGTGAGGGGGACGAAGCCACGGCTTTCGACGACGTCCCGCTCAACCGCTTCCACCTCCGGATCACGGCGCTGACCTTCTGCGCCAACTACTCCGACGGCTACGAGCTGGGCATCATCAGCATCGCCCTGCCGGTGATCGCCGCCCAGCTCGGCTTCGGCACGGTGTGGGAGGGGCTGCTCGGCGCGTCCGCGCTGATCGGGATCTTCCTCGGCAGCATCCTGGTGGGCTGGGCGGCCGACAAGGTCGGCAGGCAGCGGCTGTACACAGTGGACTTCCTGCTGATCGCCGTCGCGTCCGCCGCCGAGTTCTTCGTGCACGACCCGGTGCAGCTGTTCATATTGAGGCTGCTGATCGGCATCGGGATCGGCGCGGACTACGCGCTGGGGCCGACGCTGGTGGCGGAATTCGTGCCCCGCAAGTACCGCGGCGGGCTGCTGGCCTCGCTGACCGTGCTGTGGACGGTGGGTTACGTGGCAGCGTTTTTCCTGGGCAACTACGTGGTCTCCCTCGGCGGCGACTCGTGGCGCTGGCTGCTGGCGTCGAGCAGCGTGCCCGCGATCGCCGTGGTGCTGCTGCGCATCGGCGTGCCGGAGTCGCCGCGGTGGCTGCTCACGCAGGGCCGGGTCGAGCAGGCGCGGGCCGTGGTGCGCCGGCTCGGCGGCGACGACGGCGCGTTCGAATCGCTGGTCCGCACCTACCGCACGGTGCGGCGCGTGCCCTACCGCGAGCTGTTCGGCCGGAAGTACCTGCGCAACACGGCTTTCGGCGCGATCTTCTACAACGCGCAGGTGGTGCCGTACTTCGCCATCTACACCTTCCTGCCGCTGGTGCTGCTCAAGATGGGCGTCGGCGGGGAGGACACGACCAGCGACGGCCTGCTGAACCTGTTCCTGCTCGCGGGCAGCCTCGGCGGCCTGTGGCTGGTCGCCAAGATGAGCCGGCGCGGGCTGACGATCTGGTCGTTCGTGGTGCTGATCGTGTCCATGGCGCCGATGGCGATCTGGCCGGACGCGCCGACCGCGCTGCTGTTCCCGCTGTTCCTGGTCTTCACCTTCACCATGTCGGCGGCGGTCAACCTGGACCAGGTCTACCCGCCGGAGCTGTTCCCGACCGACCTGCGCAGCTCGGGCGTCGGCCTGCTCAACGGCCTCAGCCGGATCGGGTCGGCGATCGGCACCTTCCTGCTCCCGCTGAGCCTGGACGGGATCGGCTTCTCCCCCACCATGCTGATCCTGACCGTGGTCCTGGTGATCGGGCTGGTCGTTTCGGTGCTGTGGGCGCCCGAGACGAAGAACTCGGCGCTGGACTGAGACGCGTTCCAGGCTTCCCGCGCGGTGATCCGCCGAGCGTAACGGCCGTCTGCCGCCAAAAGTTCTTCGTGGCGCCCGAGTTCCGCGACGACACCACCGCCGAGCACGGCGATGCGATCGGCGTGCGTGATCGTCGAGAGGCGGTGGGCGATGACCAGCAGCGTGCGCCCGTCCGCCAGCTCCCGCAGGGCTTCGTGGATCGCGACCTCGTTCTCCGCGTCGAGGGCGGACGTCGCCTCGCCCAGCCGCACGATCGGCGAGTCCTTCAGCAACCGACCCGGCGTCCACGTCGAGGAACCGCCACCAGCTTCGTCACGGTCGTCTTGCCCGCGCCGGACGGACCCACGAGCGCCGTCGTCGACCCGGCGGGCACTTTGAGGGAAACTCCTTCCAGGAAAAGGGAATCACTGTATCTGAACCGCACGTCACGCAGCTCGACCGACGGCTCGCCTAGGTGGTCGGATTCCGAGCGCCGGCCGAGCACGTCGCCGGCGCGCTGCGCCATCTGCTGCCAGCTGTCCTTGCCGGTGCCGTTGAGGTAGCCCAGCGTCGGGAAGTCCTTGGCGAGGTCGTACTCGTCGCCGGCCAGGATCAGCTCCGGCTTGGCCGCGGCGACCTTCTCGAACGGCGGCCCGCTCTCGGCGTACACGGTCTCGACGCCCGCGCCGGGTTTCGCCCACGCCGCCAGACCGCTCGCGAACGACTGGTTCCGCGCCGAAAGGACCAGCCGAACTTAACTTAGCCTAACCACACCTCTACTCACCACTGTGATCACACCGGCAATTGACGCCCTCACACACCGCGACGTACTGTCGTGCGGCGCGGCGGTTTCCCGAAGCCGGTGAGAATCCGGCACGGTCGCGCCACTGTATGCCCGCACGCCGCGGGTGAGTCAGGTCGAGGAACCGCCGGGCAGCTCCAATCGATGTGGGACGCGTTATCCCCTGAAGGAGGCCCCATGACCGCCATTCCGGCCGAATCCTCGACCCCGGTCGTCCTGCCCGTGACCAAGGCGGTGCTCTGGCTCGCCGGCGCGACGCTGCTGGCACTCGCGCTGTACTACTTCATCGGCGTCGACCAGGGCGCGACCTCGGTGTTCGGCAGCGACATGCACATCCACGAGTTCGTCCACGACTCCCGGCACTTCCTCGGCTTCCCCTGTCACTGAGTCGCTGAAGCACGGAGAAACGGGACCACCGGACATGGAGAAGAAACTTCTCCTGCGGGGCGCGCTGACCGGCGCCTTCGCGGGACTGCTGGCGTTCGTCTTCGCCCGCGTATTCGCCGAACCGCAGATCCAGGCGGCGATCGACTACGAGAGCGGCCGGGACGCGGCGCAGGCCGCGCTGGACCAGGCGGCCGGGCAGCCCGCCGCGGAGGAAGGGCCCGAGCTGTTCAGCCGCGCCGTGCAGGCCAACGTCGGCATCGGCGCCGGGATGATCCTCTTCGGCCTGGCCATGGGCCTGCTGTTCACGGTCGTCTACACGGTCTGCCTCGGCCGCGTCGGCCAGGTGCGGCCGCGCACGCTGGCGCTGCTGGTGGCCGGCGGCGGGTTCCTCGGGCTGTACCTGGTGCCGTTCCTGAAGTACCCGGCCAACCCGCCGTCCATCGGGCACCCGGACACCATCGGCGACCGCGGCGGGCTGTACCTGATCATGGTCATCGGCTCGCTGGTGTTCCTCGCCGCCGCGGTCTGGCTCGGCCGGAGGCTGGCCCCTCGGCTGGGGAACTGGAACGCGTCGCTGATCGCGGGCGCGGCGTTCGTGATCGTGATCGGGATCCTGATGGCCGTGCTGCCACCGCTCGGGCACCTTTCGACGAACGTCGCCGAGTACGGCGTCCAGGCGACCGAAACCCCGCTGCCGCTGAAGAACCCGGCCGGCGTGATCGTCTACCCGGGCTTCCCGGCCGACACGCTCTTCGACTTCCGCCTCAACTCGGTCCTCGCGCAGGTGATCCTGTGGGGCGCGCTCGGGCTGTCGTTCGGCCCGCTCGCCGAACGGCTGATCGGCCGCGAACGCCGGGCCTCCGCCACGCAGGCCGCGTGACGGGGGATTTCACCGGGCTGGGCCCGTTTTTCGCGGTGCACACGCACGTCACGGGCGCCACGGCCACACCGCCGTGGCGCCCGCTCGACGAGCTGCTGACCGACGAGAGCGTGCTCGGCTCCCGCATCGCCGGCGTCCGGACCGCGCTGGCCGGCGGCCGCCCGGACGACGCCGTCGAGTGGCGTGTCGCGGCGTCGGTGACGCACCTCGGCCTGGTGGCCCGGCTCCTGTCCCCCACGCTCGCGTTCGCCGTCCGCGACGGCACGGTGCTCGACCTCGCCGGGACGTGGTGGGAGCCGGTGCCGGGCGGCGCGGTCCCGCTGTCGGTCCGGCCGCCGTCCGGGCCGGCTGCGCCGTTCTCGGACGGCGCCCTCGCGGACGCGCTGGCCGAGCAGGTCCTCGACGGCCCGATCCGGCGGATCACCGGGCTGTTCCCGTTGTCCGGCCGGGTGTTGTGGGGCAACGTCGCCTCCGCCGTGAACGGCGCCGCCACCATGCTGGCCGCCGACCGTCCTGAGTGGACGGACCGGGCCCGGGCGCTGGCCACGGCGTTGCTCGGCCGGGCGCCCCTGCGCGGCACCAGCACCCGCGCCGACGGCCGGTTCCGGCGGCGCAGCTGCTGCCTCATCTACCGCGTCGCCCCCTCCGGCACCGGCGCCGTCTGCGGCGACTGCGTGCTCACCCGGTCCTGAAGCGGCGTCGCGGCCCCGATTTCCGTGAGCCCGCTCAACGCCTGCGGCAACGGGCCCTGGTGCAGGACGCCGAGGCGCTGGGTGGCGCGGGTCAGCGCGACGTACAGCTCCGCCGCGCCGCGGGGCCCGTCGGCCAGGATCCGGTCCGGGTCCACCACCAGCACGGCGTCGAACTCGAGGCCCTTGGTCTCCGACGCCGGGACCGTGCCCGGCACCCCGGGCGGCCCGATCACCACGCTGGTGCCCTCGCGGCCGGCTTCGTCCCGGACGAACTCCTCGATGGCCCCGGCCAGCTCGGCTCCGGCAACCCGCCGGGACCACGGCCGGACGCCGCAAGCTCGGACCGACTCCGGCGGCTCGGCCCCGGGCGCGAACTCGGCGAGCAGCGTGGCCGCGACGGCCATGATCTCCGCCGGGGTGCGGTAGTTCACCGACAGCGACCGGTAGACCCACCGATCCGGCACGTACGGCTCGAGCACCGCGTCCCACGAGGTGGCCCCGGCCGCCGATCGCCGCTGGGCGAGGTCGCCCACCACCGTGAAGGAACGGCTGGGACAGCGCCGCATCAGCGCCCGCCAGTCCATTTCGGACAGTTCCTGGGCCTCGTCGACCACCACGTGCCGGTACGTCCAGTCCCGGTCCGCGCTCGCGCGTTCGACGAGGGTGCGGGTGTCGGCCTCGACGAAGCGCTCCGCCAGGTCCTCGGCGTCGAGCAGGTCCGTGGCGACCAGCCCGATGTCCTCGTCCAGCTCCTCGCGGTCCAGTTTGAGGATCTCCATCGCGCCGGCGGCGTACTCGGCCTCGGCCTTCCGCTCCCGTGCGGCGCTCCGCTCGGCGGCCTGTTCCGCCGACTTGTCGTGGCCCAGCAGGTCGACCAGCTCGTCGAGCAGCGGCACGTCCGACACCGTCCAAGCGGCACCGTCGGCGCGGTGGAGCGACGGGTCGGCGCCGGCCGCCCGCAGCCGCTCGGGCGACGCGTACAGCTGGGACAGCAGGGTTTCCGGGGTCAGCGACGGCCAGAGTCCGTCGAGCGCGGCGGTGAACCCGGCGTCCCCGGCCAGCTCCTTGACCAGGTCCGCCCGCATGCTCTCCCACTCTTCGCGGTCGTCGCGGGTCAGCCAGCCCCGGCCGATCCGCGCGATCGCCCGCTCGGTGAGCACATAGGTGACGATCTCCGCGAACACCGCGCGGGCCTCGTTGTGCGGCTGCCCGCTCGCGCGCGCCTCGTCCCGGGCCCACTCGGCGGTCTCCGCGTCGATCCGCACGGTGACGTCCTTGAGCCGGATCGGGATCGGCTCCACCGGCAGTCCCTGACGGTCCGCGACCGCCGCGCCCAGCACGTCCAGAATCTTGAGCGAACCCTTGTGCCGCGCGGCTTCCGGCCCGTCCTCGGCGGTGACGCGCCGGCCGGGCACGAGGTCGCCGGCGGTCATGAACACCACGTCGGACTCGCCCAGCGAAGGCAGCACGCGGCCGATGTGGTCCAGGAACGCCGGATTCGGCCCGACCACCAGCACCCCGTGGCGCTCCATCCGCTCCCGCTGCGTGTAGAGCAGATACGCGACGCGGTGCAGCGCCACCACGGTCTTCCCGGTGCCCGGGCCGCCCTCGATGACCAGCACGCCGGGATGGTCGAGCCGGATGATCCGGTCCTGCTCGGCCTGGATCGTCGCGACGATGTCGCGCATGCCCTCCCCCCGCGGCGCGTTGACCGCCGCGAGCAGCGCGGCGTCCCCGTGCTCCCCCTCGCCGGGGCGGCCGAGCACCTCGTCGGTGAAATCGGCCACCCGCCGCCCCCGCGTGTGGAACTGCCGCCGCCGGCGCACGTTCTCCGGATTGGCCCCCGTGGCCACGTAAAACGCCCGCGACGCCGGCGCCCGCCAGTCGAGCAGCGCCGGCTCGTACCCGTCCTCCTCGTCGAACAACCCGATCCGGCCGATGTAGGACCGCTCCCCCGAAAGCCCGTCCAACCGCCCGAAGCACAACCCGTCGTCGGCCACGTCCAGCCGCCGCATTTCGCGGGCCCGCGCCCGCACCTCGACGTCCCGCTCCATCGGCGTCCCGCCGTTGCCCCCCAGCGCCGTCGTGTACTCCCCCTCCACCCGCGCCCGCTCGGCGTCAAGCCTCGCGTAGAGCCCGGCCACGTAGCCTCGCTCGGACTGCAATTCCTCTTCGTACCCCTGAGTTGACACAAACCCCTCACAGCGGCTATTCTGATGTTATCGACGGCGGGTATTCCACGGGTCTTGATGAAAATGTGGAAGACACGCCGGTTTTTTATTGTCCACCCTTTGTCAAGCCCCCTTGTTGTCAAGCTCTGTTGCTGGTGCCGGGCTTTGAACGGGTGGGGCTTGGTGCTGGTACTGCCGGCGTGGAAGCCGGCGATCTTGCGTGATTCAGCCGGGCACTTGATTCGACCCGGGCATTCAACCGAACCTTCAACCGGACACCGACGCTCCCTTCCAGCCGATCCCGGTGGTCACCGGGATCACTCGGGCACAAGCCCTTTCTTCCGGGCGACCCTCGCGCCCGCCGGATCCATCCGAGCCCCTTCGCGCCCGCCGAATCCATCCGCTGCCCCCGAGCCCCTTCACGCCCGCCGAATCCACCTGGACACACGTAGCCTCGGCTGACCCCGCACCCCGCCGAATCCACCCAGGCACGCTTGCCCCGGCCGACCCTGCGCCCACCAGATCCACCCGGACAGGCACGCACCCAACCGATCCCCGGCTCTTACCGATTCCGCCCAGGCACGCTTGCCTCGACCGCGCCTGTGTGCCCGCCAGATCCACTCGGACACGGACTCCCTCCCGCCGACCGCCACGCCCGCCAAATCCGCCCGGACACGCGCGCTTCGCCCCAGCTGACCCCCGCACCCGCCGGATGAGCGCACTTCCCTCACCGACCCCCGCACCCACCCGACACGCACACATCCCTCACCGACCCCCGCACCCACCCGACACGCGCGCCCCCCACCGATCCCCGCGCCCGCCGGACACGCACACTTCCCTCACTGACCCCCGCACCCACCGGACACGCACACTTCCCTCACTGACCCCCGCACCCACCGGACACGCGCGCCTCCCCACCGACCCCCCGCACCCACCGGATTCACCGGGCACACGCGCCTCCCCACGCCTCCCCACGCCTCCGCACCCGGCCGCGTCCAGCAGGCCAGCACCCCCAGCCGACCCTCTCGCCCGCCGAATCCACCCGGACACAAGCGCCTCCCCCACCGACCCCGCGGATCCACCAGCCGACCTCACCCCCCGGCCGGCCTCAAGGACCGCCAGAAGTCACCCCGGCACGCGCACACCCTCCCGGCTGACATCTCGACCAGCAGCCCGGCCGCCACCGCTGCCCCGTCGGCGCCGGTGGTGGCGGCCACCGCGGCGGCGCGGGCGCGGAACTCCGGGAGCAGGGCCGTCCGGAGCGCACTGGACAGAGACTCGAGAGTCGGCGCCGGGCCGTCGTGGGCGACGCCGATGCCCAGGTCCGCGACGCGGCGCGCCCAGTACGGCTGGTCGGCCAGTTGCGGGACCACGACCTGGGGCGTGCCGGAACGGGTGGCCGTCGAGGTGGTGCCCGCGCCGCCGTGGTGCACGACGGCGGCCACGCGCGGGAACAGCGCCTGGTGGTTGGCCTCGCCGAGCACGAAACAGTCGTCGGCGTCCGGGGACAGGTCAGCCCAGCCGTGAGAGACGATCGCGCGGCGGCCCTGCGCGCGGACCGACTCGACGACCACCCGGGGCAGATTTTCCGCACTGTGCATGGGCATGCTGCCGAAACCCACGTAGACCGGCGGCGCGCCGGCGTCCAGGAACGCTTCCAGGTCGGCCGGGAGCGGGCGGTCGTCGGGCTGGAACCAGGCGCCGGTCTGTACGACGGCCAAGTCCGAAGCCGACGGCCACGGATCCAGCACCGGGTCCGCCGCCAGCCAGGGCCGGGCGCCGATCACGTAGTCCCGCACGTGGTCCACCGGCGGCAGCCCATTCCTGGCCCGGCACCCGTTCAACGCCTCCCCGAACAACGCGTCGACGCTCAGCGCATCCAGCTCCCACAGCACCCGGTTGTCGCGCACCCCCGGCGGAAACGGCCGGCCGGGGTACGCGAGCGGCGCGTGGTCCGGCGAGGGCAGCACCAGTTTCTGAAAACTCACGTACACCGACGGAATGCCCACCATCTCGGCCACCGAAAGCGCACCCGCCGCGGCCGGCAGCATGCCCGTCGCCACCATTGCGTCGCAGTCGCCGGCCGCCGCGGGGATCGCGGAGAACTGCGCGGCGATCACCCCGGCCGCGCGCTCGGGCAGGGACGACGGCGGCGGGGCGAGCTTCGTCAGCTCACGCGCCGAGGGGCCCACCGGCACCAGCGTCACCCCGGCCCCGGCCAGCAGCCCCTCGAAGTCCGGCGGCGCGCACACCCGCACGTCCGCTCCCAGCGCCCGCAGCTGCACCGCCAGCGCCAGCAGCGGTTCGACGTCCCCGCGCGACCCGTACGTCGACAACAACACTCGCACTCGTGGCTCCCCTTTTCACCGAATTCCGGCTGAGGACGACGATTCTGCGATACCACCCGGGTCTTGCGGCAAGCCCCCCGGTGCGCTATACCTTGAAAAGGGAAAGCGGTGAGCACTCCCCTTTCCCTAATCCTCCACCAGATCGTCGATCGCCGCGACGAGTTCGCGCAGTGCGGGCAGCGACGCCGTGAGCAGGTGCTGCCAGGCCGGGTGCAGCCGTTCCGTCGCCGCGTGCAGGATTTCCGCGTTGTGCGCCTGCCACTGCCGCACGGCGGACTCGCCCGCGGGCGTCAGCGCGAGCGCGACGGTCCGCCGGTCCTCGCCGCCGCCGGTCCTCGTGACGAGCTCACGGGCGCGCAGGCCGTTGGCCATGGTGGTGACGGAGTTGGGCGCGAGCTTCAGCAGCTGCGCCAGCCGGCTCGGCCGAGCGCCCGGGTTCTCCCCTATGCAGGACAACAGTTCCAGCTGCGCGACCGAAAGCGGGTTGTCCGGGTCCGCGCTGCGCGCCGCGCGGCGCATGGCCCGCCGGAGCCGGGCGACGACCTCGGCCAGCGCCGTCTCGTCGGTCACCGCGCGGTCCCCCGGACCAGCGCGCCCGTGACACCGGCGAGCACCCCCGCCGCGGCGAGCACACCGAGAGCCAGAGCCGACCCACCGAAATGGAGGCACAACGTCACCAGCGCGACACCCAGCGCGGTGCCCAGCCCACGGGCCATGTTCACCAGTCCTCCTCCGGTCGCCGACATCCTGTCCGGGACCGCGCCCATGATGGACGCGTTGTTGGCCGGGATGAACAGTCCCAGACCCAGCCCCGCGACGAACAGCGACACCCCGGTCCACGGCCCGCTCGCGCCGAGCAGTGCGAGACAGCCCCCCACCGCGACGGCCGCGCCGAGCACCGAGCGCGCGCGGGTGGTGAACGCCGGTGGCAGCACCCGGTCGGCGGCCAGCGCGGCGACCGCGAACCCCGCCGGCAGCGCGGTCAGCATCAGCCCGGTCGAACCCCGCGCGCCGCCGATCTGCGGCAGCAGCGTCAACGGCCCGAACAGCACGAGGTACCCGCACATCGCGCCCACCAGGCCGAGCGACACCGCGCGCGGCTGCAGCACCGAAAGCCGCACGACCGGGCTGCTCGCGCGCGCCTCCCGCCAGACGAACCCGCCCGCGGCGAGCACCGCGACGGCCACCAGCAGCGGCACCGGCAGCGGCAGGCCGGAAAGCCCGGACAACGCCAGGAGAACAGCGGTCGTCGACGTCGCCAGCAGCGCGACCCCGGCGCCGTCGAACCGGCCCAGCGGCGTGCGCTCACGGGTGCGCGGCAGCAGCAGCCGTCCGGCGATCAGGCCGAGCACCCCGACCGGCACGTTGACCAGGAAGACCCAGCGCCACCCGGCCGTGTTCACCAGCAGCCCGCCGACCGCCGGGCCCAGCGCCAGGCCGAGTGCCTGCGCGGCCGCCTGCACGCCGAGGGCGGCGCGGCGCCGCGCGGCCGGCACGCTGGTGACGACCAGCGCGACGCTGTTGGCCTGCAGCATCGCCGCGCCGACCGCCTGCAGCACCCGGAACGCGATCAGCCAGCCCAGCCCGGGGGCCAGCCCGCAGGCGATCGACGCCGCGGTGAACACCCCGAAGCCGTAGACGTAGGTGAGCTTGCGCCCGGCCGCGTCCGCGATCCGCCCGACCGCCGCGAGCAGCCCGACCAGGCTCAGCAGGTACGCAAGCGACACCCACTGCACCGCGGCCAGCGGCGCCGCGAACTCGGACTGGAGCGCGGGGAACGTCAGCGTGACGATGCTGGCGTCGAGCTGCCCCATGAACGCGCCGAAGCACACCGCGCCCACCGCGAACCAGCCCGCGTTCCGGTGCTCCCGCACCACCCGCGGCCGGGGCCGCTCTTCCAGCAGCACGCCGGACACCTCCGAATTCGTTCTTCAACAGAACTACCTTGTCACCATAACTCCACGAAGAGCGGGAAAGATAGTTCGGTGACCGAGTGAACAGCTCAGAGGGTGCCGGTCAGCGCCTGCAACCCGAGGCTGCTCAGCGCGACCGCGACCCACAGCAGCGCGCCGAGCAGCAGCGGGCGGCTCCCGGCCCGGCGCATGTCCGCGAGCCGCAGCGACAACCCGATGCCGGCCAGTGCCGTGGTGATCAGGAATGTGCCCAGCGCCGACAGCGCGGGATGCCAGGACTCGGGGATCACGCCGAGGCTGTCGAGCGTCGCGGCGGCGATGAAGCCGATCAGGAACAGGGGCACGATCTTGCGCCACGGCATGGCGCGCAGGCTGAAACCGGCACTCTCCTCACCGCGTTCCGCGGCCGCGAGGCGGGCGTCGCGGCGGGCCGTGCGGACCGCCAGGAAGATCACGATCGGGATCAGCATCAGCGTGCGGGTGAGCTTCACGACGAGGCCGTACGAGCCCGCGTCGCCGCCGTACGCGAAGGAAGCGGCCACGACCGAAGAGGTGTCGTTGATCGCCGTGCCCGCCCACAGCCCGAACGCGTGCGGGCTCATCCCGAGCAGGTGCCCGAGCGGCGGGAACAGCAGCACCGCCGCGATGTTGAAAGTGAAGATCGTCCCGATGGCGTACGCGACCTGCGCCTGCTTCGCCTTGATCACGGCCGTGGTGGCGGCGATCGCCGAGGCGCCGCAGATGCCCGTGCCGACGCCGATCAGGATCTGCGTGTCGCCGCGCACGCCGAGCCACCGGCCGAGCAGCCAGGCCCCGCCGAGCGCGACGGCCAGCGTGCCCAGCATGACCGGCAGCGACTGACCGCCGACGCGAACCACCTGCTGCAGCGAAAGCCCGGTGCCCAAGACCACAATGGACAGTTGCAGCACCGGCTTGGCCGCCACCGCGTACCCGGGCTCGAACCGCGGCGCGCGCAGGGCCGGCACGACGGCCGCGGCGAGCGCGCCCAGCAGGATCCCGAACACCGGCCCGCCGACGATCGGCACCAGCGCGCCCAGCGCCGTCGCGACCCCGGCGACGAGCAGCGCGACCACGAGCCCGGCGACCCCCCGGACCGGCGGCCGCCCCACGGCCGGCGCCGGTGGGGTCTCCTGGGTCGCCGTCATCGCGCCCTCCCTGCTCGAGTAAATGTACGTACATTTACGTTAGCGCATGTCCGGACATACGACCAGCGGTAGAGTCACCGGGAAGCGACACAGCGGAGCGGGGAGGGTGACATGGCCGCACGGACGCTCGACCGGGTCGGCCCGGACCCGCTCTGGCGCCAGCTCCAGCAGGAGCTGCTGACCAGGCTGGATGCCGGCGAGTTCGCCGCCGGCTTCCCCGGCGAGCTGGCGCTGGTCGAGGAGTACGGCGTGAGCAGGCACACGGTGCGCCAAGCCCTGCGCCAGCTGCGAGCCGACGGGGTGATCGTCGCCGAGCGCGGCCGTCAGCCCCGCGTCGCGCCGCCGCCGGAGATCACCGTGCCGATGGGCGCGCTGTACAGCCTCTTCGCGTCCGTCGAGGCCGCCGGGCTCACTCAGCACAGCGTGGTGCGCGCCTTCGACACCCGCGCCGACGCCCTGGTCGCCGAGCGCCTCGAACTCGAGGCGTCCACCCCGCTCGTCTACCTCGAACGGCTGCGGCTGGCCGGCGACGAGCCGCTGGCACTGGACCGCGTCTGGCTGCCCGCCGACCTCGCCGCGCCGCTGCTCGAGGCCGACTTCACCCACACCGGGCTATACGCCGAGCTTTCGCGGCGCACCGGCATCCGGATGGACCACGGCCGCGAGGACGTGCACGCGGTCATCCCCACCGCCGCCGAGCGCAACCAGCTGCACTGCGCCCACGACGTCGCCGCGTTCTCCATCAACCGGCTCAGCCACACCAAGGGGCGCCCGGTCGAATGGCGGCACACCCTGGTCCGCGGCGACCGGTACGCGCTCACCGCGGAGTTCTCCGCGAACGCCGGCTACCGGCTGCTCGCCCCGGCCACCTCGGCCTGACGCCACCCCTGCCGTACCCGGGCAGGGGTCACCTGTGTTTCGTCGAAGTATCGGCAATTCACCAGTCGAGACAGGACTTTCGCAGGTATCGAGCCGCGGCGCCCGCCCGGTATATCTGAGTGTTCCCACCACAACCGCGTCCGTTCAGCGCTGACCGGACCACTGGTCTGGACCACTTGACCACCGTCACCCGACCGGCGGCGAAGTCCCACTGGCCGGTACCCCGTTCACTGTCCTTTGTGGAGGAAAAATGCACCGGCTGGACGCGACCCGCGAGCACGCGATCGGGCTCTTCCGCATCGTCATCGGCTTCCTGTTCGCCTGCCACGGCGTGAAGACCATCTTCGGCGTGCTCGGCGCGCACGGGCCCGCCGCGGTCGGCACCTGGCCCGGCTGGTGGGCGGCGCTGATCCAGCTCGTCGGCGGCACCCTGGTCTGCCTCGGCATCGGCACCCGGTCGGCCGCCTTGATCGGCTCCGGCTCGATGGCCTTCGCCTACTTCACCGTCCACGTGGCCAACGGCGCGCTGCCGATCCAGAACGGCGGCGAGGCCGCCGCCCTGTTCAGCTGGACGCTGCTGATCCTGGTCTTCACCGGCCCCGGCCGCTTCGCCCTCGGGCGGGTCCTGGCCGGGCTGCTGACGGCCACCCGCACGGCCCCGTCCGCGGTCGGCTCCTGACCGGCCTCCGGGGAGCGCCGTCGGGGCGCTCCCCGGAGCACGGTCGCGCCTGATCCCCCGCGGCTCCACCACACCGTCGCTTCACGTCGTCCACAGTGGACGGAACCCCGCTGCGCCGAGCTTGATCACGAGGTCGTAACCTCCTGATCTTCAGCTGAACACGGCATGGCCGCCAGGCGAACAGACGGTGAAGGAGAGCTGAATGACGACTGCGTGGAGTCACGCGTCGAATTCCGGCAGCGGGTTGTACGACGCTATCACCAGCCTCGGCGTCCACAGCCCCGGCTTCGTTCAGGGACTGCTGCTGGCCTACACGAAGTACGGGCTGGTGCTGGTCATCCCGCTGTTCGCGCTGCTGTGGTGGCGGGCGCGCGCGAGCGGCTCCGCCGAGCGGATGGCCCTGGCGCTGCTCGCGCCGGCCGGGACGGTGGCCGCGTACCTGTTCAGCGAGGTCCTCAAGACCATGGTCCACGAGGAACGGCCGTGCCGCGGGCTGCCGGTGACCGCCTACATCGGCACGTGCCCCGATCCCGGGGACTGGTCGTTTCCGAGCAACCACTCGGTGGTCGCCGCGTCCGCCGCCCTCGGCGCCGTCTACGCCTGGCGGCGGGCGATGCCGTGGCTCTTCTCGCTGGCCGCGCTCATGGCGTTCTCGCGGGTGTTCGTCGGCGCGCACTTCCCGCACGACGTGCTGGGCGGGCTCTTCTTCGGCGCGGCCTTCGCGTGGCTGGCACACCGGTTCGCGCTCGATCGCGCGACGGACCTGGTCGACCGCTTCGCCGGCCGCGTGCCCTGGCGGCTGCTCGGCACTCCCGCGGAGACGGCTGAGCCTTACCCACCCGACGACCGCACCGAGCTGATCGGCCGCGTCCCCACCGGGCGACAGCCGGGCGAACACCTCCCAGCCGACAGGCGCCGCGACCCCGCGGCCAGGCGCCGGAATCCCGCCGGTGACCGCCGGACACGGCCGCTGCCCGAGCCGCGCCTGCCGCAGTCACCGGACCCCCGCCAGTCCGAGCCGCAGCGTCGGTCACCAACCCAGCCACCGCGCGAGCCGCAGGCCCACACGCCGCGCCAGCCCCAGGCACGGTCACAGCGCGAGCCGCAAGCCCAGCCGCAGCTGCAAGTCCAGCCGCAGCCACAAGCCCAGCGCGAGCCCCAGCCACAGGGCCAGCCGCAGCCGCAAACCCAGCAGGAGCCGCAAGCCCGGCGCGAGCCCCAGCCGCAAACCCGGCGCCAGCCGCAAACCCAGCAGGAGCCGCAGCCGCAAACCCGGCGCCAGCCGCAAACCCAGCAGGAGCCGCAGCCGCAGGCCCAGCCGCAGCCGCAGGCCCAGCCGCAGCTGCAGGCCCGGCGCGAGCCGCAACCGCAAGTCCAGCGCGAGCCGCAAGCCCAGCACGAACCCCAGCCGCAGAGCCAGCCACAGCCACAAGCCCAGCCTCAACTGCAGGCCCGGCGCGAGCCCCAGCCACCCGCGCAGTTGCGGGGCCAAGCGCAAGCCCGGCCTCAGCCTCAGCCCCGGCTCCGGGCGCAGACCCCACCACAAGCAGCCCAAGGGCCTCGCCGGGGTCCCGTTCAGCAGCAGCCGGCGCACCGGCCGGTCCGGCCCCGTCCCGAGCAGCCGCCGCTTCCCCGGCCACGGCCGCAAGAGTGGCCCCCGCGGCCGGGCTGAGGCCAGGACGTCCAGCGCGTCAGGCGGGCAGATCGCCTGTCGCGGCGAAGTCCAGGCGTTTGGCGACCGAGACGGTCTGGTCGGCGAATCGCTCGTAGAACCGCGTCACCAGCGTCAAGCCGACGGCCGTGCGCTGGTCGTGCTCCCAGCCCTCGGCGGTGATGGTGGCGAGGACCCGCGCGTGCAGGGCGTCGACGGTCTCGTCCTCGTGGCTCAGCTCGGCGTGGCCGCCCTTGGCGCCGGTCCGCACCAGTTCGGCGACGCGGTCGGCCATGTGCGAGGTGGCCTCGCCCAGCTCGCGGAACACCGGCTCGAGCTCGGCGGGGACCACGCGGTCCGGGTGGGTGCGGCGGGCCATGCTGGCGACGTGTGCGGCGAGGTCGCCCATCCGCTCGATCTTCTCCGCGCAGTAGACGACCGCGAGCACCATCCGCAGGTCACCGGCGACGGGTGACTGCAGGGCGAGCAGCGAGTACGCCTCCTCCTCGCAGGAGGAGCGCAGGTCGTCGAGCTCGCTGTCGGCGCCGATCACTTGTTCGGCGAGCCGCAGGTCGGCGGCCAGCAGTGCCCGGGTCGCCCCGCGCATCGCCTCCGCCGCACCCTCGGACATCGCGGCCAGCCGGCCGTGGAGCCGGCCGAGGTCGTCCTGGAAGCCTTCACGCATGTGAGGCAACGTTACCGGCGACCGCCGCGCCACCCGGCGTCGGCCACGACCTGATCCGCCGCGTCACCGTCCGGGAACACCGCGAGGTCGAACGAGTGCCCGCCCTCGTGTCCGGCGGGCACCCGGCAGCGTTCGCCCCCGTCGGCCGCGATCGCGCAGGCGGCGCGGCTCTCCAGCACCCGGCGGCCCGGCCACCAGCGCAGCCACCACCCGTCCTCGACGGACGCCGCGTGCTCGTGGCCGTGCCCGGCCTCCAGCTCACAGCTCAGCGACGATCCCGAGCCACGGGCGGCGACGCTCCGCAGCACGGACCGCTCCCGCCCGGAAAGCTCCACCGGCTCCAGGCACAGCGCACGATCGGCCATGGCCGACACCCTAGGCGCCGCCGCCGCAGCCTGCGCCCCGAACCCGGCTTTCCGGGAAAAACCCAGGTCCGACGGCGCGGCACCGGAGTGATCAGGTGTACCAGGTCGGCTCCGGCAATTCGCCGAGCAGCGTGTACGCGCCGACCTCCCGGCGTTTGTACGCGACCGGGTCGTGCAGGGAATGCGTGCGCAGGTTGCGCCAGAAGCGATCCAGCCCGACCTTCGACGCGCTGGCCCGCGCGCCGGTGACCTCGAAGACCCTCGTGCCGATCTCCAGCCCGGTGTCGATCACCCGCTGCTTGGCGGCGGCGATGAGCACCGCGATCTCCCCGCGCGCCTGCGGTGTCAGCTCCTCGCGCGGGGCGTGCAGCACGCGGGAGATCGCCGCGCCCGCCTTGTCCACCAGCGCTTCCGCGGCCCACAGTTTCGCTTGCAGGTCACCGTAAGCGTCGAGGACGTACCACTCCTCGGCGGCCGATTCCTTGTTGTCGCCGCCGTAGGGCCACGCCCGGGTGTGACCGCGGGTGTAGGCCGCCGCCGTTTCCAGTGCGCCCTGGGCGATGCCGAGGTAGAAGTTCGCGAAGACCAGCTGGATGGCCGGCACGTTCAGCGTGTTGTAGGTGAGCGGCCGGAATTCCTTGTCGACGTAGCCCGCGGCACTCGCCCACGGCACGCGCACGCCGGTGATCGACACGCTGCCGGATTCGGTGAGCCGCTGGCCGATGTTGTCCCAGTCGTCGTGGAAGACGATGCCCTCCTGCGCCGAGGGGACGATCGCGAAGATGTGGTCTTCGGTGCCGTCGAGCACGCCTTCGAGCACCGTCAGGTCCGAGACCTTGCTGCCGGTGGAGAACGATTTCCGTCCATTGTAGACGATTTCGTCGCCGTCCTCGACGATCGCCAGATCGCCGTCACGCGGGTTGACCGCGCCGCCGAAGAGGTAGTTTTCGCTGGTGTACAGCTCTTCCACGGCCGCGATCTGCGCCTCGGTCGCGACCAGCCGCGCCGCCCACGCCCACAGGTAGTGGTAGCCGAGCAGCTGGCCGATCGAGCCGTCGCCGCGCGCGACCTCCCGGATGACCCGGTACGCGGTGTCCCAGCTCTGCCCGCCGCCACCGTGCTCCGGAGGGCCGAGAAGGGTGACCAGCCCGGCTTCCTTCAGCAGCCGGACCTCCGCATACGGGGTCTCGTTCGCCCGGTCGCGCTCGGCCGCGTCGACCGCCAGCTTGTCCGCGACGTCCTTCGCCACGGCCAGCCATTCCGCGGCGCCCTTCTCCGCAGTGACCACAATGGACTCCGTTCCGATCGGGGGTGAGGACCCGATGGTTTCCGCGGTCCTCCCGGCGCGTCAACGAATTCCGGGCGCTGGGAAAACGGCCGTTGCCCGCAGGCACAATGGCACGCTGGCACAAAGCTGCGGCCGGGGCGCGAAGACGGCTAGGCTGGCACGGTGACTGAAACCGACGTGGACGCCTTCGATTCGGTGCTCGAGGCGATCGGGGGCACGCCGTTGATCCGCCTCGCGCGGGTCGCGCCCGAAGCCGGAGCGCCGGTGTACGTGAAAGCCGAGTTCCTGAACCCGGGCGGCAGTGTGAAGGACCGGGCCGCGCTGTCGATGGTGCTCGCCGCGGAGCGGAGCGGGGAGCTGAAGCCGGGCGGGCACATCGTCGAGGGGACGTCCGGCAACACCGGCATCGGCCTCGCGATCGTCGCCGCGCAGCGCGGCTACCGGCTCACCGTCGTGGTGCCGGACAAGAGCAGCCGCGAGAAGACGCTGATCCTCCAGGCGTACGGGGCCGAGGTCGTGGTCACGCCCGGTGCGGTGCCGCGGGAAGACCCCGCGCACGTCTCGCAGCTCGCGCGGCGGATCGCCGAGGAGAGCGGCGGCTGGCTGGCGAACCAGTACGACAACCCGGCCAACCCCGCGGCGCACCACGAGGGCACCGGTCCGGAGATCTGGCGGCAGACCCGCGGCCGTGTCACCCATTTCGTCGCGGGCATCGGCACCGGCGGCACCATCAGCGGCACCGGGGCCTACCTGAAAGAGGCCAGCGACGGGCGCGTCCGGGTGATCGGCGCCGACCCGGACCACTCCGTGTACTCCGGCGGCGACGGCAGCCCGTACTTCGTCGAGAGCATCGGGCACTACCTGCACCCGGACACCGCCGAGGACCTCTGGCCCGAGTCCTACCACCGCGGCGTGCCGGACGTGGTCGAGCCGATCGGCGACCGCGAGTCGATCCTCACCGCCCGGCGGCTGGCGCGGGAGGAGGGGCTGCTGCTCGGGGCGTCCGCGGGCACCGCCGTCGCCGCGGCGCTGCGGCTGGCCGCCACGCTCACGCCGGACGACCTCGTGGTGGTCGTCGTGCCCGACTCCGGGCGCTCGTACCTGTCCAAGTACTACGACGACGAATGGTTGCGCGGCTTCGGTTTCCTCGAAGACGTGGAGGACGAGCCGACCGTCGCCGAAGCCGCGGGCCCGTGTTCGTGGCTGCCCTCGACCTCCTCGGCCGGCGAAGCCCTCGACCACGACGGCCCGGGCGAGCTGTGGGCGGTGACGGTGCCGCGGCCGGGCGTCACGGGCTCACCGGCGTTCGCGGAGGTCACGGGCACGCTCGACGTCCGCCGCCTGCGCGCGGCCGAAGCGGCCGGCCTGGTCCGGCGTGAGGACTCGATCACCGGCCACGTCACGGAGCCGCTACCCGCGGTCGGCCTCGGCGAGAGCCACCGGGCAGCCACGGCGAGAATCGGCGCGCACGACGCCGCCTGGGTACTGACCGACGGCCGGGTCACCGGCGTGCTGCTCGGCGCCGGGAAGCCGGAAACCATCGGCTGACTGACGCTTTCCGGCCGGGTCAGTCCGGCGCGATCAGCCCGGCCGGGTCATTCCGGTCAGCCCAGCCAGCTCAGCCGGGCAGTCCAGCCGGGTCAGCCCGGCCGGGTCAGTCCAGCCCAGCGGTCCGGCCGAATCAGCCCAACCGGGTCAATCCAGCGCACTCGGTCCAACCGAATCAGCCCAACCCGGGCAGCCCTGCCGAATCAGCCCAACCCGGGCAGGCCAACCCGACCAACCCGAGCAGCCCAGCCCGGCGGTCCAGCCGAATCAGCCCAACCGGGTAAACCCAACCCGGGCAGTCCACTCCGGCCAACCCGGGCAGCCCAGCCGGCTCAATCCAGCCAGCTCAGTCCAGCCGGATGCCCGCCAGCTGCGTGGACTGCACGACCAGCCGCCCCGTGCGGTCCCAGACGAAACACGATTCGTCGACGCGCCCGTCGTCGATGAGCTGGGCGCGGTGCAGTACCCGGACCGGGCCGGGGGCCGGGCGGGCGCGGACGTAGGCGGTCAGCTCCAGGGTCGGGACCCAGCCGCTGGCGGCGATGTCGAAGGTGGCGGGCGGGAAGGCGTCCACGGCGAACAGCAGCGACACCGGGTCGAACGGCTCGTCGCCGGGCAGGGTGAGCCAGCCCCACAGCTCGCCGACGCCGCGCGGGCCCTCGGTGAACGTCCGGACGCTCTCCGGGTCCAGCCGGGCCCCGACCTCGTCGAAGATCGCGGCGGCGGTCCCGGTCGGGGTCTGGCTCGGCACGCGCACGCCGCCGTCCGGGTCGGTCGGCCGCGGGTCGGGCAGGCCGCCGGCCCAGCGCGCCTGCCCTTCCGCCGGCAGGGTGCCGAGGGTCAGCAGCGCCTCGACGCACGGCACGCCGTCCTTCAGCAGCCGGGCGCGCACCTGGCTCGCGCCGCGGCCGGCGCGCAACGGCTCGACCTCCACCTCGGCGGGGCCGGGCTCGGGCGAGCGCAGGTAGTGCGCGCTGGCGGCGAGCACGTCGGGGTGCGGCCCCACGGCGCCCGCCGCGCGCCCGATCGTGGCCAGCAGGTAACCGCCGTTGGGGCGGCCGCCGATGGTCCACTGCGAGCTGAGGTCGACGTCGAAGGCGTGCTCGGACCGCTGCTTCACGGCGGACACCGCGGCGAACGTGGTCGTGCTCACGAGGCCTCCCGTTTCGAGTCGGTTGCACCACGCAACTTAGTCGCCCGCACCGGGCCTGTCCCGGGAAGTGAGACTGACACCACCGGGGACCTCGAGCCGGTTCAGAGCACGCCCGGGTACGCGCCGCCGTCGATCAGCAGGCTCTGCCCGGTGATGAACCCCGCCCGGTCCGAGCACAGGAACGCGCACGCGGCGCCGAATTCGGCCGGGTCGCCGAACCGGCCGGCCGGGATGCCCGCCCGCGCCCGGTCCGCGGCCTCGTCCATCGAAAGCCCCTGCGCCTCCGCGGCCGCCGACTGGCCCGCGCGCAGCCGCCGGGTGTCGAACGAGCCGGGCAGCAGGAAGTTGATCGTCACGTTCGCGTGGGCCACCGACCGCGCCACGCCGGCGAGGAAGCCGGTCAGCCCGGCCCGCGCGCCACTGGACAGGTCGAGCCCGGCCAGCGGCATCTTCACCGAGCCCGAGGTGATGTTGACGATCCGGCCGAACCGGCGTTCGACCATCCCGTCCACCACCCGCTGGACCAGCCGGATCGGCGTGGCCATGTTCGCCTTGACCCCGGCGAGCAGCGCCTCCTCGTCGACCTCGCGGAAGTCGCGGAACGGCGGTCCGGCGTTGTTGTTCACCAGGATGTCGGCCGGGCCGGCGGCGGCGAGCAGCGCGTCCTGCCCCGCGCGGGTATTCAGGTCCGCCGCGACGGCGACCACGGCCGCCCCGGTCGAGGCCGCGATCTCCTCGGCCGCCTGCGCGGTCGAGGACTCCGTCCGCCCGTTCACCACCACCGTGCAGCCGGCCCGCGCCAGTTCGACGGCGCACGCGCGCCCAAGGCCCTGCGTCGACGCGCACACCACGGCGGTCCGGCCGGTCAGCCCAAGATCCATGCGGCCGAGCCTAGCCCGCGGCGCGGTAGGCGACTCCCGTTTCGTTCGGCGTGGTGCCGGTGTACAGCCCGGTCGGGCTGGTCGTGGTGGACAGGGAGAACCAGGCGTAACGCTCCACATAGGACAGGCCCTGCAGCATCGCCGCGGACTTGGCCGCGAAATCGGCCTGCTCGGCCGAAGACGGGTACCGCGGCGGTGACACGGAGAAGTCGGTCAACGCGTACTCGGTGACCCAGATCGGGAGCTGATAACGGTTGTGCACGGCCTCGAGGTACGACTGGAGCTCACCGGTGGCCGCGGCGGAGAAGTCCCCGCCGTACCAGTGCAGCGGGATGAAGTCGACGCGGTAGCCGCGGGCCCTGGCGCCGCTCATGAACTGGTCGAGCCAGCCGCCCGCCACGTCGCCGCCGAACGCCACGGCGGGCGCGCCGAGCCGCAGCCCGGTGCCTTCCAGCCGCGGCCACAGGCTCAGGGCGGTGTCGACGGACATCTTCGCCTGGCCGTCGAGGTCCGGCTCGTTGAACCCGAGCAGCGTGGTGCCGTTGGCCTTGGCCGCCGCGAGCTGGGCGTCGGTCACCGAGCCCTGGCCCCAGATCATCGGGACGAACTCCGCGCCCGGCGGCGCGCTGATGCCCTGCGGGTCCGACGCCCAGGTGTAGAACCAGCCCGCCCGCACGTCCGAGAGCGCCGTGGTCACACCGTCGAAATTCGCGGCGCTGACCCCTTTTTTCACCCCGTCGGCGCCGGCCGGGCCGGTCGCCGAGCCGAGGGCCACGAGCACCGCCGCGACCACCGCGAGCAGCTTCTTCGCCGAGCGCATGAGCGACGTCCTTTCGCCGGGGATCCCAGCGTCCCAGCCCGTCGGCCCGGCGTCTTCGTGGTCTGCCCGAAGGGTTTCGCGACCAGGACGGTCAGCCGCGGGCCAGCGTCTGCTGGGTCACGGCTTCGACCAGGGAACGCAGCTCCGGCATCTCGGCGGCTTCCTCCAGCGCCTCGCGCAACGCCGTGTCGTGCGTGGGCCGGGCTTCGGCCAGCAGCGCACGGCCGGCGTCGGTGACCTCGGTGTAGATGCCGCGGCGGTCGTCCTCGCACAGGTAACGGGCGAGGTAGCCCTGCTTCTCCAGCCGGGCGACCAGGCGGGTGGTCGCGCTCTGGCTGAGCACCACGGCGCGCGCCAGCTGCTGCATCCGCATGTGCCAGCCGTCCTGGCGGCTGAGCAGGTCGAGCACGCTGTACTCGCTCACCCCCAGCTTGTGCCCCGCCTGCAGGCCGCGCTCGATGCGGGTCTCGAGCCGGGCGTGCAGGGCGGCGAGGGTGCGCCAGCCCTGGGCTCGGGCTTCCTCGGCGTCGTCGGACAACGACATGGCCTGACCTCCTTCGGCGCCGGGCACCACCGGTCCGGCCACCGCCGAGTTTAACCGATCACACCTGTAGTCAGCTCTGGCATATATCAGGCGTGTGCAACTATTGTAAGCGACGGTAGTTCTCGTACGCACCAGAGTCACAGGAGGAAGCACCATGCCGCTCGCACTGCTCGCGCTGGCCATCGGCGCGTTCGGCATCGGCACCACGGAGTTCGTGATCGCGGGGCTGCTGCCCGAGGTCGCCGCCGACTTCGGGGTGTCCATTCCCGCGGCGGGCTGGCTCATCACCGGTTACGCGCTGAGCGTGGCGGCCGGCGCGCTGCCAATGACCGCGCTCGGCACCCGCATCCGCCGCAAGCACCTGCTCCTGCTGCTGATGGTCCTGTTCATCGCCGGCAACGTGCTGTCCGCGCTGGCCCCGAGCTTCGGCGCGCTGATGGCCGGCCGGATCGTCGCGGCGCTCACGCACGGCGCGTTCTTCGGCGTCGGCGCCGTGGTGGCCGCCGACCTGGTCCAGCCCGAGAAGAAGGCGAGCGCCATCGCGCTGATGTTCACCGGGCTGACGCTGGCCAACGTGCTCGGCGTGCCGATGGGCACGTTCATCGGCCAGGGCCTGGGCTGGCGCGCGACGTTCTGGGTCGTCGCCGGGCTCGGGGTGCTCGGCCTGCTCGGCGTGGCCGCGCTCGTGCCGGACACCGCGCGGCCGGTGAACGCGCGCATCGGCGCCGAGTTCGCCGTGTTCCGCCACCCCCGCGTGTGGCTGGCGATCGGGACGACGGTGCTCGGCTTCGGCGGCGTGTTCGCTTCTTTCACTTACATCGCCCCGATGATGACCGAAGTCGCCGGGCTGCCCCAGGGCGCGGTCAGCTGGCTGCTGGTGCTCTTCGGCGTCGGGCTGGTGCTGGGCAATCTGCTCGGCGGCCGGTTCGCCGACCGCGCGCTGATGCCGACGCTGTACACGGTGCTGGCCGCGCTCGCCGTGGTGCTGGCCGTGTTCGCCTTCACCGCGCACGCTGCCGTGCCCGCCATCGTCACGCTGTTCCTGTTGGGCGGCTTCGGTTTCGCGACCGTGCCCCCGCTGCAGATGCGGATGCTGGCCAGCGCCGAGGCGGCCCCGACCGTCGCTTCGGCGGTGAACATCGGCGCGTTCAACCTCGGCAACGCGCTCGCCGCTTGGCTGGGCGGCGTGGTGATCACGGCCGGCTACGGCTACGCGTCGACCAACTGGGTCGGCGCCGTGATGACGGTGCTCGCGCTCGGACTGGCGCTGCTGTCCGGAAGGTCGGACCGCCGCGCCGCCGCCCGGGAGGACCGGCTCGTCACGGCGTGAGCTGCTCGGGCGCGACCACGGTTTCCAGCGCGCGCCGGACTTCGGCGCGGAGCCAGGCGTGGGCCGGGTCGCTGTCGTGCCGGTGGTGCCAGGCGAGCACCACCGGCACCGGCGGGAGGGTGAACGGCAGCGTGCGGACCACCAGGCCCCGCTTCGTCCACAAAGGACGGCAGACGCGCTCGGCGACGACCGCCACCAGATCGCTGCCCGCGGCCAGGTCCAGCGCGGCCGCGCTGGTGGGCAGGGACGCGACCACGCGGCGGCTCAGCCCGAGGCCGGTCAGCGCCTCGTCGATCGCGCCGTGCCGCCGGCCGCGGCGCGAGACCGAAACGTGCACGGCGGCGGCGAACCGCTCCGGCGTGAGGTCGCCCTCGGCGAGCGGGTGGCCGGACCGCATCGCGGCCACCACCCGGTCCGCGCCGATCGTCTCGGCCGCGATCTCGGGCCGCGCCGGCCGGGTCGCGCCGACCTCCAGGTCGACGTGGCCGCGCGCGAGGTCGGTGCTGTCGGCCGACGTTTCGGCCAGCAGCCTCAGCCCGGCCCGCGGGGCCGCCTCGGCGAGCGCGCCGACCAGCAGCGGGGCCAGCGCGTCGACCAGCGCGTCATGCCCGCGGACGGTGAACACGCGCTCGAGCCCGGCCAGGTCCAGCTCCCGCGCGGGCGTCAGCACGGCGGCGGCGCGGCGGACGAGCTCGTGCGCTTCGTCGCGCAGTTCGAGCGCGCGCGGCGTCGGGCTCATCGTGCGGCCGGTGCGGACCAGGATGTCGTCGCCGGTCGCCCGCCGGATCCGGGCCAGGGTGCGGCTCATCGCCGGGGCGGAGAGCCGGAGCCGGTCGGCGGCCGCGGCGACGCTGTTTTCTTCCAGCAGGGCGTCGAGGGCGACGAGCAGGTTGAGGTCCACCTGCACGAGGGTAACTGTTGAGTTGCCGAGATTGCACTGGAAGTCATGACTGGATCGCCTTAGCGTCGGGGGCAGGAGATCACCGAAACCCCGGAGGCACGCCATGACCCTGCACACCGCCGTCGCCGAAGCCGCCAAGAAAGCCGGCGCGCGGCTGCTCGCCATCCACTCCCCCGACGCGCGCCCGGCCGACCGAGCCGGCATGGCCACCGCGGTCCGCCACAACGACGCCGTCGCCCTCGACGGCCTTCGCGCCGAGCTGACGGCCGCGCGGCCCGGCGCCGGCTGGGTCGAAGAAGAACACGAGACGACCGAGCTGCCACCCGGCGAATGGTGGGCGGTCGATGCGGTGGAGGGCAACGTCAATCACGTGCACGGCCTGGCCGAATGGGCGGTGAGCGTCACGCTGCTGCGCGACGGGGAGCCCGTGCTGGCCGTTGTGCACCAGCCGATCGGCGACCTCACCTACACCGCCGCGCGCGGCGAAGGCGCCTGGCTCGACGGGGCGCCGCTGCGCGTCTCGGCGAAGCGGGACCTCGACGCGGCGATCGCGACCACCGGGCAGGCCGAGCCCGGGCAGGAGCGCACGTACCGCCGGATCGGCGAATCGGTGACGGCCATGCTGGGCCGGGCGCTGCTGGTGCGGGTGTCCGTGCCGTCGACGTTCCCGTTGCTGCTGCTCGCGAACGGGCAGAACGACGTGTTCTGGCAGTACGAGCCGGTGCTGTCCGGGATCGCCGCCGGGGTGCTGCTGGCCACCGAGGCGGGGGCGGTCGCGACCCGGATCGACGGCTCGCCCTGGCGTCCCGGCAGCCCGGACCTGCTCGTCACGGCGCCCGCGCTGCACGAGGCCGCGGTCACCGCCTTGTCTACTGTGGACTGATCGCGGTGGAGCTGACGATCCTCGCCGCCTCGGGCGGCACCGGGCTGGAACTGACCCGCCAGGCGCTGGCCCGCGGGCACACCGTGACCGCCATCGCGCGGCGGCCGGAACGCATCGACCTGGGAGCCGCCGGAGACCCTGTGGACGCCGGCCGCCTGCGCCCGGTGGCCGCCGACGTGCAGCGGCCCGAAGGCATCGACCTCGGAGCCACCGGAGACACTGTGGACGCCGGTCGCCTGCGCCGGGTGGCCGCCGATGTGCACGATCCGGAGTCCATCGCCCAGGCTCTGCGGGGCGCCGGGGTGGTGCTGTCCGGCCTCGGCGCCTCCACCTCCGGCCCGCCCGGCACGCTGACCGCGGGCGCGCGGGCGGTGCTGGCCGCCCGCCCCGGCCGGGTGCTGTGGCTCGGCGCGTTCGGCACCGGCGCGTCGGGCACCGCCGCGGGCCCGGTGACCCGGACGTTGTTGAAGCTGTTCCTGCGCAAGGAAATCCCCGACAAGGTCGGCGCCGACACCGCGATACTGGCCGCGGGCGGCACCGTCTTCCACGCCGGCCCGCTGTCGGCCGGTCCGGTGAGCGGCACCCGTCGCACCCTCGGCCTCGGCGACGTCCCGAAGCGGCTCTTCCCCGCGCGGGTCAGCCGCGCGACCGTCGCCGCGGCCATGCTCGACGAGGCGGAATCACCCCGCTTCACCGGCGCGACGGCGGTCCCGCTGGAACGCTGAGCGCACCGGGTCAGGCCGTCCCCGTCCGCGCCGGGGCCAGAAGATGCTGCCGCAAAAAGGAAACCTCGGCTTCGACGACGTGCTCGTGCTCGTCGAGGAACGGCGCGTAGTGCCCGCCGGGCACCCGCACCAGCTCGCCCCGGGGCGCCCGGCCGACGGCGGCGACGGCCGGTTCGGCCAGCGCCGACCGGTCCTGGTCGGCGACGACGACGAGCAGCGGGCCGCGCACGCGTGCCGCCGCGCGGCCGGGCCGGTAGAGCGTCATCCGCAGCGCCGAGCGGGCGGCCGCGGCCTGCTCCCAGTCCGGGTACCGCTCGGCGCGCAGCGCGCGCTCGCCGTCGAGCGAGTCCGGTGTGGTCAGCAGCGCCACCGTGCCGGGCGGCCCGGCCAGCGCGACCAGCCGCGGCCGGAGCCCGGCGAGACTGCCGAGCGCGTCGAGGATCCCGCGTCCGGTGAACCGCAGCATCGCGAACGGCTTCTGGTACCGCGCGGCGTTGCGGGCAGTCGCCGGGCCGTCCGCGTTCGGCGTCTGCGCGATCGCGGCCGCCAGCCGCGGATCCTGGGCGGCCACGAGGAAAACGTGACCGCCGGACGCGGAGAACCCCCAGATCCCGACGCGCTCCGGGTCGACCCCCGGCAACGTCCGCGCGAAGCCGACCGCGGCGTGCCAGTCGGCCAGCTGCTCCCCCACCCGCGCGACCTGGCGAGGCGACCCGCCGCTCTCGCCGAGGTGGCGGTAGTCGAAGGCCAGCACGCCGAATCCCGCGGCCTGGAACCGGTTCGCGAACAGGTCCGTGCCGGGCTCCTTGGTCACGCCGAAGCCGCCCGCCATGACCACGCACGCGCCGTTCGCCCCCGGGTAGTGCCAGGCGGCGCACTCCGTGCCGCCGCTGTCGAACCTGACTTTCTCGCGCTGCATGACTACCTCCCGGACTGGTCCCGCCGAGAGAAGTGAACCACGTGGTTCGCAAACTGTCCATCGCCCCGCCGGCTCAGGCCTCCTCGCGGTCCAGCGCACGCACGAGCGCCGCGAAACCGGCCTCGGCGCCTTCGGGCTCGCCGCCGATGGCGCGGTGCACGGTGAACCCGCGCAGGGTCGCGAGGATCATCTGCGCCACCTCCAGCTTGCGCGGCCCGGTCCAGTGCGGCGGGCAGTACGAAACGAGCAGGGGCAGGTACTGGGCCGAAGCGCCGTGGCCGAGATCGCCGTATCGCGCCGGGTCGTACATGGCCAGCCCGATGGCCTGGTCGAGCACCCGCTGCAGCCCGGGTTCCTCGTCGCGCAGCGTGTGCCACGCGACGCGCACCCGCTCGGCGAGCGTGCGCCGTTCGGCCCCCTCGGCCATGGCCGCCATCGCGTTGCCGATCCGCCGCTCGCGCAGCGTGAAGACGGCCTGGCCGAGCAGGTCCTCCGCGCTGTCGAAGTGGTAGAGCAGCACCTTGTGCGTGGCGCCCGCGGCGCGCGCGGCCCGCCGCAGCGAGAAGTCGACGAGCCCGTTGACGGCCAGGTCGTCGGTCACCCGCTCCAGCAGCTCGCGCCGCCGCGCCTGCCCGCGCGCCGACCCGGCCGATCGCCGGTAGCCCGCTCCCTGGCCGTCCTGCCGTTCCGGGGTTTCACTGCTCACCGCCCCAGCTTCCCCGATCCCGCCGTCCGGCGCGGGAGCGGCACGCTACTTCGCGAACGCCGTCAGGAACCGGTCCCGGAAGGCGTCCATCCGCCAGACCGGCGCGGCGGGACTCGGGCGGAGGCCGTCCTGCCAGTGCCAGGAGCTGATGCGGTCCAGCACGGCGGGGTCCTTCGCCACGATCGTGACCGGCACCTGGTGCGAGACTCCCGGCGGCGTGACCACCGGGGGCTGGTGGTCGCCGAGGAAGATCAGGACGGTGTTCTCCGTGCCATAGGTCTTCAGGTACGAGACCAGCGTGTCGAGCGAATACCGGATGGCCGCCCCGTACGCGGCCCGAATGCGGTCCGGATCGCGCCACACCGACTCCGGGGCCTCCCCCGCGGCGGGCATCGGGCCGAAGACCGAGCCGTCGCCCACCTTGTTCCAGTCCACAAGGGACGGACGCGGCGACCACGGCGCGTGGCTCGACACGAGGTCGATCTCGGCCATCACCGGACGGCGGTCCTTCGCGGCCAGCTCGTTGCGCTGCAGCGCGGAAAACGTGTACTGGTCGGGCATCGTCGCGTAGGCGAAGCCCGGGCCTCGGTAGCCGACGCCATGCGCGTCGTAATACTGCTCGAAGCCGTAGTATTTGCCTTCCGGCCACGGCTGGGTGTGCGCGGGCACGTCCTGCACCGTCTTCCAGCCCGCCCGGCCGAACGCGCGGGTGAGCGAAAGCCGGTCGCTCGCCAGGAGGTTGTTGTACCGCTGCTGGTTGTCGACCCAGGCGCCCGACTGCACGGTGGAGTGCGCGAGCCAGCTGCCACCGCCGAAAGTGGACGAATCGAGGAACGCGCTGCGGGCGGAGAACCCGGCGTCACGCAGGGTGGCGGTGCCGGCGTCGAGCTGCTTGTCGATCGCCGGGGCGATATCGGAGCCCTGGATCGCGAACTGGCCGTAGCTCTCCACGAAGGTGAGCAGCACGTCCTTGCCGCGCAAGCCGTTCAGCAGCCGGCCGCCGGGGGTGGCGCGGAACGGGTCGGCGGCGAGCTGGTCCGCGAACTCCTGGCTGTCGTTCAGGTCCGTGCGCGCCTGCCGCAGGTCGGCGTACGCGAAGTTGGTGGCGCTGCGCGACGCGACGGGCTGCCCGGGAGCCAGCTCGACACCGGTCACGGCGCAGGCGATCCAGGCCACGCCGAGCACGGCGATCACGCGGGTGGAGCCCGTGCGCCGGCCGGCCGCGAGCCGCGTCAGGCGCAGCACGGCCAGCGTGGTGCCCACGACCACCGCCAGGATCACCGCCGCCACTCCCGCCGCGGCGGCGATCGAGCCCGGCCCGCCCAGCTCGCCGGCGAGGAAGTCCAGGCCGGCGCTGACGAAACTCCAGTCGAGGATCGGGTCGAACGGCCGGCTCAGCACCTCGTCGAAGCCCAGGTCGGTCACCTTCAGCACGGTCAGCACGCCCAGGACGGCGCCGGCCGCCACGGCCAGCACCCGCCGCCAGCGCGGCGGCAGCACCACCGCGAGCGCGGCGACCACCAGCGCCTCCACCGGCAGCCTCAAGAACGCCGCCGGGGTCAGCGCGGCGAGGGTGATCGGGGCCAGCAGGCCGAACAGCACGAGCAGGGCGGCCGCGACCGTCAGCATTACCGCTGCGACCCGCCGTACCCGGGTCCGGGCGGGCGGCTCGGCGTCGGGCAGCTCGTCGGCGGACGGCGCGGAAGCGCGGCGCGACCGGAAACGCGTGAAGGGGGACACGAGAATCCTTTCCCTCGAAGCAGTGCTCCCTACACGAGGGCGCGCGCCGTCCGGTTCACCGCTCAGCCGGATTCGCGGAACTCCTTCATCACCCCGGTCAGCCGCCCGAGGAGCGCGACCAGCTGGCGGCGCTCCGCCGGGGTGAACTCGGCGAACGCGCGGGCCTGGCGCTCGCGGCGGCGGGACATCAGCCGGTTCAGCCGGGTCACGCCGTCGGCGGTGAGGCCGACCAGGACCTTCCGCTCGTCGTCCGGGTGGCGCCGCCGGGTGACCGCGCCGGCCGCCTCCAGCTGTTGCAGCATGCGGGTGGCGGTGGGGATGGTGACGTCGGCGGCGGCCGCGAGGCGGCCCACGGGCAGCTCCGCCTCGGCCGCCAGCGGCTCCAGCAGGGTGAGCTGCGGCAGCGAGAGGCCGCCGTCCTGGTCCGCGCCCGCCGAACGCGCCTTGCGCATCGCGAAGAACAGCTCGTCGGCGGCTTGGCCGATCTCGTCGGCCTCGGTATCGGACAGCGCGGAGGGCTTCACGAGTGGTAGCTTAGCAGCACAATAGTTAGCAACCTATCTATTAGGAGCCTAGCGACCATGACCGGAAAGATCGACGTCCACCAGCATCTGCTCCCGCCCGCCTACCGGCACGCGTTCGAGGAGGGCGGACAGACCCCGGGCGGCTGGCCGATCCCGGACTGGGACCCCGCCGGCGCGCTCGCGATGATGGACGGGGCCGGGATCGCCACCGGAGTGCTGTCGATCAGCGCCCCGGGCGTCCACTTCGGCGACGACGCCGCGGCACGTGAGCTGGCCCGGGCGACCAACGACTACCACGCCGAACTCGTCAAGGACCGGCCCGACCGCTTCGGCCAGTTCGCCGTACTGCCGCTGCCCGACGTCGAGGGCGCGACCGCCGAAGCGGTGCGCGCACTGGACGAACTGCACGCGGACGGCGTCGTGCTGCTCTCCAACGCCCACGGGCGTTATCTGGGCGACCCGTCGTACGAGCCACTGTGGACGGAGCTGGACGCGCGCTCGGCGGTGGTGTTCGTGCACCCCGCGGAACCGCCGATGCCCCGGCTCGAGGGCCTGCCGAGCCCGGTGCTGGACTTCCCGTTCGACACCACCCGCAGCGCGCTGCACCTGGTGGCGAACGGCGTCTTCGACCGGCACCCGAGGCTGCGCGTGATCCTCTCGCACGCCGGCGGGTTCCTGCCCTACGCCGCGCACCGCTTCACCTTCGCGTCGATGTTCAACCCCGGCACCACCGAGGAAAGCATCTTCGAAGGCCTGCGCCGCTTCTACTTCGACACGGCCCTGTCCTCCACGCCGACGTCCCTGCCGTCGCTGCTCGCCTTCGCCGCCCCGGGCCACATCCTGTACGGCAGCGACTTCCCCTTCAACCCCGCCCCGTCCCGGCGGAGGTTCGACACCTGGCTGGACACCTACGAGGACCTTCCGGAGGCCGGGCTGGCCGCCGTGCACCGCACTTCGGCGGAAGCGCTGTTCCCCCGGCTGGCCCAGTAGGTAGGACGTGGGATGATAACGGCGAGGTCACCGTAAGGGAAACTCCTTCCTTTGGTACAAAAGGGTTTCCGGCGCAGTTGTACGGGGCGTGTACGGCGGCGCCGGAGCCTGGGGAGCACTTCTTACTCCCCAGGACGGAGACGACAGTGAGAATCAGACGTGCCGTGCGAGCGCTGCTCGCGGGCCTCGCCGGGGCCGCCGCGGTGGCCGCGGTCCCGGGGGCGGTCCCCGCCGCCTCGGCCGACGCGGCCACCACCGTGGTGTACCAGGCGGGCACCAACGGCTACTCGTGCTTCCGCATCCCGGCGATCGTCAAGGCGAACAACGGCGACCTGCTCGCCTTCGCCGAGGGCCGCAAGAACAGGTGCGCCGACGCGGGCGACATCGACACCGTCATGAAGCGCTCCAAGGACAACGGCAAGACCTGGTCCGCCCCGCAGATCGTCATCCAGGGCTTCGGCGACACCAAGGGAAACCCGACCCCGGTGGTCGTCCCGCCGACCGCGGACGAGCCGAACGGCCGGGTCGTGCTGCTCTCGGTGATGCAGTGCATCGCGCCGCACGCCTCGTGCGGGCGGGTCCCGCGCGTCAGCATCAGCAAGGACAACGGCACCACCTGGGCCGCGCCGCAGGTGCTCACCACGCAGCTGGGCTTCACCACCGCGCCGGGCTGGCTCGCGACCGGGCCGTCACACGCCTCGGTGCTCACCCGCGGTGTCCACAAAGGACGAATCGTCGCCGGGATGAGCTACCAGCTGTCCAGCACGGCGCCGGGCACCGGCTCGATCGCCTACAGCGACGACCGGGGCGCCACCTGGCACCGCGGCGCCACCGACGCGAGCACCACGCTCAACCCGCAGGAGATCAGCCTCACCGAGCTGCCGGACGGCCGGATCTACGCGTCCGCGCGCAACAACTCGGGCACCATGTGCTCCACAGTGGAGCGTGCGTACGCGATCAGCTCGGACGGCGGGCAGACGTTCAGCCAGAAGTTCGTCACCGAGCCCGACCTGGCCAAGACGCCGGACGTGCAGGGCTCGACCGTCGCGATGAGCACCCCCGACACCGGCGGCCAGTACACGCGGCTGCTGTTCGCCGGCCCGTCGGTGTGCAACGACCGGCACGCGCTGCGCATCCGCTCGTCGTTCGACGCGGGCGGCAGCTGGACCGGCGACGCCGACGGATTCCTGGTGTGGAGCCAGGACACGGCCTACTCCGACCTCATCGCGCTCGGCACGACGGCCACCGCCAGCACGGCGGGCGTCCTGTTCGAGGCCGGCTCGACCAGCCCGTACTCCTCGATCCGCTGGGCCACCTTCACCGACGCCCAGCTCGGCGCCCCGGCCTGCGGCGCGGGCTACACCGTGATCGACAAGGGTTCGCTGGGCGCCGCGGGCACCGTCTACCTGTCTTACAACGCGGCGAACGGCAAGAACTGCGTGACCACGATGAAGACGGCCGCCGAGGGCACCGCCACGGCCACGGCCGCGTACCTCCAGGTGGCCGGCGGCACCCGCCAGACCGACTCCGGCTCGTACTCCTGGTTCGCCGGCCCGGTCACCGCCTCGGCGGCCGGCAAGTGCGTCACCTGGGGCGGCTCGATCGGCACCACGAAGTTCGACGCCCCCTCCGGCCACTGCGGCTGACCCCGGACCGGGAGGCGGGGCCGTCCTGGGGGCGGTCCCGCCTCCCGCTCGCGCTGCCGGCGAGGCGCGTCCGGGCGTTCCGTAGCGTGGACGCGGTGGACGACGTCGTGGAGCCGATCAGCGTGACGACCCCGCGGCGAGTCGGCCGGGGGGTGCTGGCGCAGTGGTGGCGGGACCTGACGTTCGTGCACTGGGCGGTGGAGCCGGCGGCGGTCGCGGGGCTGCTGCCGGCGGGCACGCGGCCGGACGTGCTGGGCGGGGCCACCTACGTCGGGCTGGTGCCGTTCCGGATGGACCGCGTGCGGCCCTTCGGCGGGCCGGCGGTGCCGTACTTCGGGAGCTTCTGCGAGACGAACGTGCGGCTGTACTCGGTGGACGCGGCCGGCCGGCGCGGGGTGGTTTTCCGGTCGCTCGACGCGGCGCGGCTCGTGCCGGCACTGGCCGGGCGACTGGGGTTCTCGCTGCCCTACCGGTGGTCGTCGATGAGCCTCCGCCGCGACGGCGACCTGCTCACCTACCGCTGCCGAACGCGGTGGCACCACACGGAAAGCACGCTGGCGGTGCGAACCGGGCCGCCGATCGGGCGGCCCACGACGCTGGAACAGTTCCTGACCGCGCGCTGGGGCCTGCACGTCAGCTGGCACGGCCGCACCCTGTACGTGCCCAACGACCACCCGCAGTGGCCCCTGCACCGCGCGACGCTGCTGCACCTTTCCGACGAGCTGGCGCCCGCCGCGGGTGTCCCGGTGAGCGGGGAACCGGTGAGCGTGCTGTTCTCCCCCGGCGTCCCGGCGCGGTTCGGGGCGCCGCGAAGGGTGCGCTGACGCCAGGGCGGTCAGGCGACCCCGGCCCGTTTCACCGGAGCTGATTCCGGACGGCGGGGCGCGGGGACGATCGGCGGCCGGCAGCTCAGGCACGGCGCGCACTGCTCGGCGCCCGGGCCGTCAACAGGCGGGAGGACGGGGCGGGTCCGGGGCAGCACGTCGGCGACCGCGCGCAGTTCCTCGGCCGGCAGCGGCGGGCGAGCGGTGCCCCAACGGCGCCGGTGCAGCAGAAAGGCCAGGTAGGCGGGCGCGCCGGCCAGCGGCAGACCACCGACGACCAGCGTGTACTGGACCATCACGGACCCCAGGTGCTGTCGGCAGCGGGAGCGGCGCTTGATCGCCGGCCGGGCGCGGCGCGTTTCCGGCCTCGGGAGCTTCCGGCGGGACGGCTCCGATGCTAACCGTCCTTGCCAGGCCGCCAACAGGCTTGCCACTCGACGGTGGTGACACTTGTCGATGAAAGTGTCACTCCACAGTCGACGGTAGGAACGTCGTTATCTTGTCGACTCAGCTAGGCGGGGCGGTTCGTGTTCCAATGAGTGCACTTTCTCCGGCGTTGTCACTACTTCTACAGAACATCAAACTTTCGGCTAGAAGACAAAGTATGTCCTCTCACTCTAATGGGTGAGCGTGCTAGCGTCCGGATCATCAAGGGGACGAAGCGAGCGCCGTGGCCACGGCGGCACACACCGGACCGGAAGGCGGGGGCCATGACCGACCCAGCTCCGTTCGACGTCGAAGCCGGCCTCCGGGAACTGATCTCCCGCGGTTACCAGTTCGTGCACCCGTCCGACGAACAGGGTGAGGTGCTCGCCGTCGTCGGTGTGCGGGCGCACGGTTCAGTGGTGGACGTGATCCGGCTCAACGCCGAGGACGACGTCGCCGCCGCGCGCCTGCCCAGCACCGAGGAACAGGTGCTCACCCCGCGGACCTGGCTGTGGCGCTCGACCGGCACCGCCGCCGAGGTGTTCCCCGAACTGCTGGCCCTGCCCGAAGACGACGAGCCCGAAACCCCCTCCGGCGGCTGCTGGGTGCCGGGCCCCGGTGCGCGCGCGAAGTGGCTCGCCGCCAGCTGATCGTCCACTGGGACCCGGACGGACCGGTCACCGGCCCCACCGGTCGACCGCGCGGCAGCCATTGTCGGTGGCCGACCGGGCGACCATTGCCAGCGCCCCACCCGGCGACCATCCCCCAGCACCCAACCCAGCGACCATTCCTGACGCCCATCCCCCGGCGCCCCAGCCAGTGACCATTCCCGACGCCCCACCGGGCGACCATCCCCCAGCGCCCATCTCTCGGCGGCCCATCCAGCGACCATTCCCGGCGCCCCACCCCACGACCATCCCCAGCATCCAGCCCGGCGACCATTCCCGGCGCCCAGCCCTCGGCGGCCACCCAGCGACCATTCCCCACCGCCCAACCCTCGGCGGCCACCCAGCGACCATTCCCCAGCGCCCATCCCCGGCGCCCCACTCAAAGGCCATCCCCCAACGGCCCCACCCGGCGACCACCCCCAGTGCCCCACCCAGCGACCGTGCGGCGACCGCCCGTGAGCCTACCGAGCAACCGTCCACCGTAGACAATGGCCGCCGCGTTTCACAGGCCTGCCAGCACTTCCGTCTCCTCCGCTGCCGACAGTCCCGAGCGCCGCTCGCGGTCGAGGCCGAGGTTTCGCTCCGTGTCGAGGGCGCCTGCGACGGCGTCGGCCAGCGGGTGGGTTCGCAGGCCCGCCGCGAGGGACGGTGCCGGGTCGTGTGAAGCGAGGCCCGCGTGGTCGGCGGGCAGCCACAGTGGCAGCGAACGCGGCCCGCTCCACGGGTTGACGCCGGCGGCCGTCAGCTGGGCGTCCGTGGCAGGCACCAGCTCGGCGTCACCGCCCACTGCCGCCGCGATGTCCGCCAGCAGCGCGCCGAGCGGGCGGATCGGGCCGACGCCGTCGAAGGTGCCGCCCAGACCGGTTTCGGCCGCCGTGACGATCCACTCGGCGAGGTCACGCACGTCGAGGTACTGCACGGGCCGGTCCGACGCCGGCACGAGCACGCGCCCACCGCGGGCGAGGCGGCCGGGCCAGTAGCCGAACCGGTCGCTGCTGTCGCCGGGACCGGTGATCAGGCCGGGCCGCACCACGAACGCGCGCTCCCCCAACGCCGCGCGCACGGCGTTCTCGGACGCCGCCTTGATCGCGCCGTACAGTCCGGCCCCGCCCTCGGCACGCAGCTGCTCGACCGTCGCGTGCTGTTCGAGCGGCTCGTGCACCGCACCGGTGGCCGGGGTCTGCCCGCGGGTTTCCGCGTCGGTGTAGACGCTCACCGTGGAGACGAACGTCCAGTGCCCGGCGCGTTCCGCGAGCGCGCCGAGCGCCCGCGTGACCCACGGGAACGAAAGCGGCGCCACGTCCACGACCGCGTCGAACTCCTCGCCGTCGAGCGGCGCGAGCCCGTCCTCGGCATCCCGGTCGACGCGCACCAGCTTGACGCCGTCGGGCACCGTGCCGGACTCCCCGCGCGCCGCGCACACCACCTCGTGGCCGCGCCGCGAAGCCTCCGCCGCCACCGTCCGCCCGACGAAAACCGTTCCGCCCAATACAAGAAGCCTCATGCCCCCACCCTGTCGCCCGTCCCGCCCGGGCGCCACCACTCTCGCCGAAGGCGAACAACCGCGAGGCAGGAAGCGGCCGACGCGGTCCTCGCGGCCAAGACCCGGCTGGGCGCAGCTGGCCGAGACGCTCGACGCGCCGCTGGCGTGGACCACCTCGGCGCTGCTCGGCCGGCACCGACCATCATGGAGCCCCTCCACGAGCAGTTCGGCGACGCCCGTCATGTCCGGTCCCACTCCCTGAACACCGTTGACGGACAAGCGTATTTCCTTCTAACTCCACAATGGACAGTCCTGGTACAACACCGGCACAAAGACCGTCGGCCACCTGCCCGGTTCAGCATGTGGGAGTCCGGAGAGGACACTCGACACGGCGGATCGCGCGGGCGACAGTGGCTACCGGCCGCACGCCCCGCCGTCCCCCAGGAGCCCCTGTTGAGTTCTCCCCCGGCCACCAGGCCCGCCGCCGAGCCCGCGGGTGACGAACGCCTGCGTGAGCTCGCCGCCCGGAAGGTCGTCCCGCTGCGGAGGCCCGGCCGCTGGGTGGCCGCCGCCGTGGTGCTCGTCCTGCTGGCCCAGCTCGCCCACGCGCTGGCGACCAATCCGGTGTTCCAGTGGGACGTGTTCGGCTACTGGTTCTTGCGGCCGGTGATCCTCGACGGCCTGCTGCTCACGCTGGAGCTGACCGGCCTCAGCGCCGTGTTCGGGCTCGCCGGCGGGGTCGTGCTCGCCCTCATGCGGCTGTCGAAGAACCCGTTGCTCCAGGCCGTTTCCTGGGCCTACGTCTGGATCTTCCGCTCCATCCCGCTGATCGTGCTGCTGCTGTTCCTGGCCAACGTCACCGCCCTGTACAGCACGCTGAGCCTCGGCATCCCGTTCGGCCCGTCGTTCGCGCGGTTCAGCGCGACCGACCTGCTCAGCTTCTTCGTGGTCGCCGTGCTCGGGCTGAGCCTCAACGAAGCCGCGTACGCCGCCGAGATCGTGCGGTCCGGCATCATCTCGGTGGACCAGGGGCAGCTCGAGGCCGCCGCGGCGCTCGGCCTGCCGCGCTCGCGCCAGTACCGGCGGATCATCCTGCCGCAGGCGACGCGCGCGATCGTCCCGGCCTACGCCAACCAGCTGATCGGCCTGCTCAAGGGCACGTCGGTCGTCTACATCACGTCGCTGCTGGAGCTGTTCGGCGTGGTGGAGACCCAGGCCAGCACGAACAGCGGGCAGATCATCCCGCTGCTGCTGGTCGGCACGGTCTGGTACGTGATCCTGACCAGCGTGCTGTCGGTGGTCCAGTACTACGTGGAACGCTACTTCTCCCGCGGCGCGCTGCGGACCGTCCCGCCGACGCCGTTGCAGCGCTTCCGCGCCCGGTTGCGCTCGATGGGGGTGGCCCGGTGAGCGCCACCGTCCACGTGCGCAGCGCCGTGAAGTCCTACGGCACCACCCGGGTGCTCGACGGCATCGACCTGACCGCGCCCGGCGGCCAGGTGACGGCGGTGATCGGGCCGTCCGGCTCGGGCAAGTCGACGCTGCTGCGCACGATCAACCACCTCGAACGGCTCGACAGCGGCTACGTGAGCATCGACGGCGAGCTCATCGGCGTGCGCGTGCACGGCGACCGGTTCAAGGAGCTGAGCGAACGCGCCATCCTGCGGCAGCGTTCGCGCATCGGGTTCGTGTTCCAGAGCTTCAACCTGTTCCCGCACTTGACGATCCTGGACAACGTCGTCGAGGCGCCCGTGGTGACGCAGCGACAGCGCCGGGCCGACGCCGAGGCCCGCGGACGCGAGCTGCTCGCGCGCGTCGGCCTGGCGGACAAGGCCGGCGCCTATCCGCGCCGGCTCTCCGGCGGGCAGCAGCAACGCGTCGCGATCGCGCGGGCACTGGCGCTGGAGCCCCGGCTCATCCTGTTCGACGAGCCGACGTCCGCGCTCGACCCGGAGCTCGTCGGCGAGGTGCTCGCCGTGATCAAGGACCTCGCCCGCTCCGGCACCACCATGATCGTGGTGACGCACGAGATCGCGTTCGCTCGTGAGATCGCCGACCACGTCGTGTTCCTCGACGCCGGCCGGGTGGTCGAGCAGGGCCCGCCCGCCACCGTCCTCGACCGTCCCGCGCACGAACGGACCCGGGAGTTCCTCGGCCGCGTCGTCCGCACCACCCAGGAGAACCGATGAGAACCCGCTCGATCCTGCCCGTGCTCGCCGCCGTCGCGCTGCTGGCCGGCGCCTGCGGCGGCGCCACCGAAGCCGCGACCAGCCCGCGCGGACCGCAGTCCGTCACCGTCGCCGGCAACACCGCCGACGCGAACCCCGTGCAGCTCAGCGTGACCGCGGTGCCGGAGATCCGCGCCAAGGTGCCGAAGAAGATCCTCGACAGCGGGAAGCTGGTCATCGGCGTCGGCGCGCTGCCGTCGGGGTTCCCGCCGCTGGCCTACGTCGGGGCCGACCAGCGGAACCTCACCGGCGCCGAGCCGGACCTCGGGCGCCTCGTCGCCGCCGTGCTCGGGCTCACCCCGGAGGTGCAGAACGCTTCGTGGCAGAACCTGTTCGTCAGGATCCAAAGTGGACAGTTCGACGCCGGGTTCTCCAACATCACCGTGACCGAGCAGCGCAAGCAGCAGGGCTTCGACTTCGCCTCCTACCGCGAGGACAACCTCGGCTTCGAGGTGAACAAGGCCGATTCCTGGAACTTCGACGGGAACTACGAGGGCCTCGCCGGCAAGACGGTGGCCGTCGACTCGGGCACCAACCAGGAGAAGATCCTGCTGGCGTGGCAGGGAAAGCTGAAGTCGGAGGGGAAGAAGCTCGACGTCCGCACGTTCGGGGACAAGAACAGCACCTACCTCGCGCTGTCCGCGCACCGCATCGACGCCTACTTCGCGCCCAATCCCGGCATCGCCTACCACGCCGCGCAAACCGCGAAGACCCCGAACCCGACCCGCGGCGCGGGCAAGTACTCCGGCGCCGGATCCTCGCTGCAGGGCCTGATCGCCGCGACCACCAAGAAGGGAAACGGCCTCGCCCCCGCCCTCGCGGACGCGATCGACTACCTGATCGCGCACGGCCAGTACCAGAAGTGGCTCGCCGCCTACGGCCTCGGCAACGAAGCCGTGCCGGCCGCCCAGGTGAACCCGCCCGGGCTGCCGCTGACCGACTCCTGACCCGGCCCGGGCTCGCGGGTGTTTAGGACGGGGTGGATTCATGCGATCGTCGCAACGTGATCTATTTAGGACAGTAGTATGGTGGGTCGTTCGGCTGGGGTGTCCCAGCCGAGGGGTTTTGCAGGGGCGGCCGTTGAGTTCGGCGGCCACTTTCGCGAGGTCCTCGGGGTTGTGCGCCGAGAGGTCGGTGCCTTTGGGGAAGTACTGGCTGAGCAGGCCGTTGGTGTCAGCCTGGCAGTGATCTGTTCCGGGGACCACCGTGCCGAC
Source organism: Amycolatopsis saalfeldensis (assembly GCF_900110575.1). Taxonomy (GTDB): domain Bacteria; phylum Actinomycetota; class Actinomycetes; order Mycobacteriales; family Pseudonocardiaceae; genus Amycolatopsis; species Amycolatopsis saalfeldensis. The sequence continues at coordinate 411,022 of NZ_FOEF01000003.1, read as the reverse complement.
AGGTCCTGCTGCACCCGCTCGGCCAGAACCGGGTCCGCGGCCAGTGTGGCCGTCTTCGGCCGTCTCGCGCTGCTCGGCCGCGCGCTGTGCAGTGCTGGCCCGATAGCCCTCCGCAGTGCTGTTGCGGTCCAGTTCCCGCCCGATCGTCGAACGATCCCTGCCCAGCCGCCGCGCGATCTCCGCCTTCGGCAGCTCCCGGGCATACAGAATCATGATTTCCTCCCGCTCCGCCAACGAGAGTTAGCGACCCGACGTGGCCTGCGGCGCGTTGCTGATTGTTGCAACGACCCCCAGAACCCAAACCGTCCTAAACACTCACAAGCCCTGAAGCCCGGGCGAGCGCCTTAGCGGGCGTGGGTGCCGAGCCGGTCGTCCGCGGGGACGCGGGCCCGGCCGAGGACCGTGCGGCGGCGCAGGCGGAACCCGAGCGTTTCGTAGAGCCGGATGGCGTTCGTGTTCGTCGCGGCGGCGTGCAGGAACGGGGTCTCGCCGCGGTCGCGGATGCCCGCGGCGACGGCGTGGACCAGGCGGGCGGCCAGGCCCCGGCCACGGAAGGCCGGGTCGGTGCAGACCGCGCTGATCTCCGTCCAGCCCGGCGGGTGCAGCCGTTCCCCGGCCATCGCGACGAGCGCGCCGTCCCGGCGGATCCCCAGGTACGTGCCCAGTGCGACGGTGCGCGGCCGGAACGGGCCGGGTTTCGTCCTGGCGACCAGGTCCAGCATCTCGGGCACGTCGGCGGCGGTCAGCCGGACCGCCTCGGGGTCGGGCGCGGCGGCCACGCGGTCGTCGACGAGCTGGACGCCGGCCGCCGCGCGCAAGACCTCCCAGCCGGGCGGCGGCGGGCCGGCCTGCGCGGGCAGCGGCACCACCGCGCCCGGGCCGGCGAGGTCCGCGATGTCCCGCCAGACGTGCTCGTCGGGCTCGTCCGGCACCGCGAGGAACGGCGCGACGTCCACCGGATACCGCAGCACCTGCCCCTTCCGCTCGGCGAAGTGCGCGTGCGGGCCGGTGAGCGAAGCCCACGCGGCGTTGCCCAGGACGGACTCGGTCATCGGTTCCTGCCCTCGCTCAGGCCGACCGCTGCGGACGGCGGTCCGCGGCCGTGGCGATCATCGTCGCGAGGTCGGCCACCAGGTCCGGGTCGTCGGGGAGCTGCCCGATCGCGACGCGGATGTGCGGCGCGGGCGGCTGCCGGGCGAAGCAGCGGGTGCCGGGTCCGGCCGAAACGCCGTTCGCCGCCAGGGTGACCAGGGTGCGGGTCTCGTCCGGCACCGGGACCCACAGCGCCAGCCCGTCCGCCGGGGAAACCCGGATCCCGTTGTCCCCCAACGCGTTCGCGAGCGCGGCCCGGCGCTCGGCGTAGCGCTGGCGCGTGCGGCGCAGCAGCACGCCGGTGGCCGCGTCGGTGAGCAGGAACGTCTGGGCGTCCTGCAGGATGCGGCTCGACCAGACCAGGCCGAACGTCCGCAGCTCCCGCACCCGCTCCACCAGCGGCGCCGCGCCCGCGAGCACACAGCTGCGCAGCTCCAGGCCGAACGCCGTGCAGTACGAGCGCACCAGCAGCACCCGGTCCGGCAGGTGCGTGCCGACGCTCGCGGCGGGCGCGGAGGCCAGCGGCCCGAGGTCGTCGTACTCGATCACGATCGGGCCGGCGGCCAGCTCTGCCGCCAGCGCGGCGGCGCGGCCGGCGGGCACCGAATGGCCCAGCGGCACGTGCGCCCGCGGCTGGTAGACGAACGCGGCGGGCCGGTGCGCCAGCGCGGCCGCGAGCGATTCCGGCCGCGGGCCGTCCTCGTCGCAGGCCACCGGGACGACGTGGATCCGGGACCGGCGCAGCATTTCCAGCAGCCACGGCGCCGTCGGCTCCTCCACCGCGATCACGTCGCCGGGTCGCGCGACGGACTGGCAGGCCAGCGTGATGCCCTCGTGCCCGCCCGCCGCGACCGTCCAGGCCTCGGCGGGAAACGGCCAGGTCGGCTTCGCCGCGGCACGCAGCCGTGGGGTGATGAAATCCTTGGAGGAGCTGTTCAACCGCTCCGTGCGCACCCCCGCGGCGACGGCGTCCTCCAGCGGCGGCAGCAGCGCCGGGTCGGGCAGGCCGTGTTCGAGGTCGACGGTGCGCCAGCCTTCGAACGACCTCGCCGCCGCCGGACCGGGCGGTGGCGCCAGCACGGTCGTGCCCCGCCGACGTCCCGTGCCGATCAGCCCGGCCGTGCGGAGCTGCGCCCAGGCCTCGGCGATCGTCGTCGGGCTGACGGACAGCTCGGCGGCCAGCGCGCGCACCGTCGGAAGCCGGGCGCCGGGCAGCATTTCGCCGTCACGGATCAATCCGGAGACGGCGCTCGCGATGCCGCGGGCCGTCCGCTCGCCGATCCGGGTGACGAGCCAGCCGAGCCCGACCGGTGCCATCGCCGTGATCTCGCCCGTCGCCACGCCCCGGCTCCCCTCGTCGCGATGCGGCGGACAAGATCCGCCGCGCACCGAAGCTAAGCCGGAAACCGATGGGCGCCAACCGGTTTCACATCCTGGTCGGTTCGGACAATTCGCGGGAAATGTCGGTCCAGTTTGTACGGACATTTGCCGAGTGCTGCGACGCTGTGCCGAAATCTCCGCTGTACCAAGGAAAATCGGCGCTGACGAGGTGCATCTCCGATGCAGCGGGCCGGTTACGCCGAACCGGTGCTGTCCGGCGACGGCGGCGACATCGCCCTGATCCGCGTGCACCACCTGTCCGGCGGCGCGGTGTGAACGGCCCCGCCACTCCCGGAGCCGCTGATCGAGCCGGGCCGCGCGCCGGCCAAGGGGGTGTCCGGGCGCGGCATCGGCGGTGGCCGACACCGCCGAGCAGCGTGCTCGACCTCCTCGCGACGATCCGGGACGGCGAGCTCACGGTCGTGGTCACCCGACGACGGCGCCGGGAACCCGCCCGAGGACACCCACGGCCGGGGCCTGCTGCTGATCCGCAGCCTCGCCGACACCAGCGAATGCCCGCGGCGACCGGACGGCACGACCGTGACCATGCGCCGGAACACGGCGCGTGACCAGTGACCGGAACCCGGCGGCGTAAGCTGCCCGCCATGCAGCTGCCGGGCCGGCCCGGGACCCCCCGCGAGAAGCACAATCAGTGCCCGCGTCGCCGAGCCCTGCCCACCACCCAGCCACCGGCCCGGCCCGGGGCCCTCCCCACGCAGCTGCCGGGCCGGCCCGGGACCCCCCGCGAGAAGCGCACTCAGTGCCCGCGTCGCCGAGCCCTGCCCACCACCCAGCCACCGGCCCGGCCCGGGGCCCTCCCCACGCAGCTGCCGGGCCGGCCCAGGACCCCCCGCGAGAAGCGCACTCAGTGCCCGCGTCACCGAGCCCTGCCCACCACCCAGCCACCGGCCCGGCCCGGGGCCCTCCCCACCCAGCTACCGGCCCCGCCCAGGACCCCCCGCGAGAAGCACACTCAGTGCCCGCGTCACCGAGCCCTGCCCACCATCCTGCCTCTTCCGCCGGTTCCGGCATGCTCGCCGGCGGGACACCGCGCGTGACGGCCCTGCCTGGGGCCGGCCGGGCGCACAGTGAGCACCAGGCCTTCTGCCACTCCTCCGACGAGGAGTTCCTGGCGCTGGCCGTCCCGTTCCTCCAAGCCGCGGTGAAGTCGGGCGAGCCGGCGCTGGTGTCGTTGGAGCCGCGGCGCGCCGAGCTGGTGTACGAAGCCGTGGCGGATCCGGCCGGGCTCACCTTCGTCGCCGCTGGTGACCTGTACGCGCGCCCCGCTTCGGTGCTCAAGGCGTACCGGAAGCGGATGGCGGACTACGTCGCCGCTGGCGCCTCGGACATCCGCATCGTCGGTGAGCTGCCGCCGGTCGCGTTCGGCTATTCCTGGGACTGGTGGGCGCGGTACGAGTCGGCGGTGAACCACGCCTACGCCGAATTCCCGGTGCGGACGCTCTGCGCCTACGACACCCGGGTCGCGCCGCCGCACGTGCTCGACGACGTCCGGCGGACCCACCCGCTCGTCACCGGCCCCGACGGGGTGTCCACAGCGGACTACATCGAGCCGCGGGCGTTCCTCACCGCGCCGTGGCCGGTGCCGCCGCACCCGGTCCAGCTCCGGCCGCCGCAGCTGGACCTGGCCGACCCGGAGCCCGCGGCCGCGCGGCGCGCGGTGACCGAAGCGAACCGGGCGGCGCTCTCGCCGGACGCGCTGGACGACCTGGTGCTTTCGGTCAGCGAGGTCGTGACGAACGCGCACCGCCACGGCCGCGGCCCGGTCCGGCTGCGCCTGTGGTCCGACGACAGCCACGCCGTGGTCACCGTGCACGACACCGGCCCGGGCCCGGCCGACCCGTTCGCCGGGCTGCTGCCCGCGGCCGACCGCACCACCGGCGGGCTCGGGCTGTGGCTGGCGCACCAGCTGTGCGAGCACGTGGCGATGGTCCGCGACGACCACGGGTTCACCGTCCGCCTCACCGCCGGGCGGCTGCCCCGCTAGACGCGCTGAACGCCCGGCGGGCGGAGAAGCCCAGCAGCACCAGCTCCGCCACCGAAAACCCCAGCAGCGCCACCGAACTCGGCACCCACACCACGGCGAGCCCGACGGACAGCACCGGCACCACGAGTCCCGCGTACGCCGCCAGGAACAGCGCGGCGAGCACCTCGCCGCGCGAAAGCGGGTCGGCCAGCGCGGCGACGGTCCCGACCGACGCGCGGAACCCCAGCCCCACCCCGGCGCCGGCGAGAATGCTGCCGGCGAAGAACAGCCAGAGCGTGGGCACGAACACCGAAACCGGCAGCACGACCAGGCCCGCCACCATCGACGCGTAACCGATCCGCAGCTGGAGACCGGTCGCCATCGGCGCGAAGAGCAGCTGCGCGAGCGCCGCCGAGCCGAGCATCGAGAACGCGGCGATCCCGGCCAGCAGCCGGCCCGATTCGTGCAGGCCCTGCGCCAGCAACGTCGGCGCGAGCGCCATGAACAGCCCGGTGATCGCGAACGCGGCGAAGACGCCGATCGCCGCGCCGACGAACGCGGGCCGGGCCGCGGGCGGCAGCGAGATCCGCTGCGGCCGGTACGCCGGGCGCTCCTCGCGCCGCTCGACGGTTTCGGGCACCAGGCTCACCGCGAGCGCGCTGACCAGCAGCAACGCCAGGAAGACCAGGAACGGCGTGGTCAGCGGCCCTCGCGCGAACTGGGCGAAGAAGCCGCCCACCAGCGGGCCGAGCGCGAGGCCGCCCATGTTGACCACGGTGGCGACCAGGCCCGCCCGGCCCGGGTCCTCTTGCGGCCGCGCGATCGCGCGCAGCTCCGAAAGGTGCGCGGTGGCGGTCGCGGTCAGCGCGCCGATCCCGGCGCCGCACACCAGCCGGGCGACGATGAGGCCGGGAACTTCGGGCCACACCAGGAAGATCACCGCCGAAAGCGCTTCGGTGAGCGTCGCGGCGAGGATCACGCGACGCCGGCCGAGCCAGTCGCTGACGTGGCCGGCGAGGTACAGGCTCGCCATCACGCCCACCGCGTACGCGGCGAAGACGACGGTGATCACGAAGGTCGGGAAGCCGTCTCGCTGCTGGTAGAACGCGTACAGCGGTGTCGGCAGCGTCGAGAAGGAGAGGGACACGGCGAACGCGAACGCGATCACGCGGAATCCCCAGCCGTGGCTGACGCGCCGGACCGGGGACAGGACGCGAGGGGCGATGTCGAGCATGGTGGCCTTCCGGGAGAAGCTGGTGCCTTCCACGATGCCCGCGCCGACTCATTCGGTCCAACGAAAAATAGTGGTCAGAGTTATCGCGAGAGGCGATAATCCAGGTCGTGGAGACCCGTCAGCTCGAGTACTTCGTCGCGGTCGCCGAGGAGCTGAGCTTCACGCGCGCCGCCCAGCGGCTGTTCACCGTGCAGTCGACCGTGTCCGCCACGATCCGGACCCTCGAGACCGAGCTGGGCGCGACCCTGTTCGACCGGTCGACGCGCCGGGTCGCGCTGTCGGCGGCGGGCAGCGCGTTCCTGCCGGAGGCCAAGGCCGCGCTCGAAGCCGTCGACCGGGCGCGCTCGGTGGTGCAGGAGGCCTCCGCCGGCCTGCGCGGGAGCCTGCGGATCGGGACCATGAGCAGCATCGGCGCGCTCGACCTGCCCGCGCTGCTGGGCGCCTTCCACACCCAGCACCCGCTGGTGGACCTGCACGTCACGGTGTCGACCACCGGCTCCACCGGCCTCGCCGAGGACATCCGCCACGGCCGCCTCGACGTGGCGCTGCTGGGCCTGCCCGAAACCGAGCTGGCCGGGCTGGCCGTGCGGGAGCTGCTCGCCGTGCCCTACCACGCGCTGGTCCCCGCGGACCACGAGCTGGCCGGGCGGGCGGAGATCGGGCTGGCGGACCTGGCCGGCGAACGCTTCGTCGACACCCCGCGCGGGTTCGGCAACCGGATCGCCGTCGACCGGGCCTTCGCCGTGCTGGGCTCGCCGCGGCGGGTCACCGTCGAGGTGGCGGACCTGCGCGCGGTGCCCAGCTTCGTCGCCGCCGGGCTGGGCGTCGCGGTGATCCCCGACGTCGTGCCGCTGTCGGTGCCCGGCGCCACCGTGGTCCCGCTCACCGACCTCGACTTCACCTGGCCGCTCACCGCCGCGTCCCACGCCGGGCGGCCGCCGAGCCGCGCGCTGCGCACCCTGCTCGACCTCCTGGACGAGGGCGTGCTGGGCGGCATACCTTACGAAACTCCGACAGCTCCCGCCACCGCGCGGCGGCGGAATAGAAAACGGCCGTAGATTGTCGTTATGACCGCACGTCCAGGTGCGTTTCACCTGGTTCCCCAGCCCGCGCCGAGAGGCCGTGAAGGGAGAGCTGTGTCCCACGAACAGACGTCCCAGCAGGCGCAGTACCGCCGGAACCCGGAAGCCGTCGCCGGCCTTTCCGCCGAGCAGTACCGCGTGACCCAGCAGGACGGGACCGAGCGGCCGTTCGACAACGTCTACTGGGACAACAAGGAGCCCGGGATCTACGTCGACCTGGTCTCCGGCGAGCCGCTGTTCGCCTCGGTGGACAAGTACGACAGCCGGTCGGGCTGGCCGAGCTTCACCAAGCCGATCGAGCAGGCGAACGTGGTGGAGAAGAAAGACTTCAGCCTCGGCATGATCCGCGCCGAAGTCCGGTCGATGCATGGCAACAGCCACCTCGGGCACGTCTTCGAGGACGGCCCGGCCGACCGGGGCGGTCTGCGATACTGCATCAATTCCGCGTCGTTGCGCTTCATCCACCTGAACGACCTGGAAAAAGAGGGTTACGGCGCGTACCGGACCCTCTTCACCGCCGAGAGCGAGTAAGGAGATACCCATGGCTACGAAGAAGGCGATTCTCGCCGGCGGCTGTTTCTGGGGCATGGAAGAGCTGTTCCGCCACCAGCCCGGTGTCGTGACCACGCGGGTCGGCTACAGCGGCGGCGACGTGCCCAACGCCACCTACCGCCGGCACGGCAACCACGCCGAGTCCATCGAGGTCGTCTACGACCCCGAGCGGACCGGCTTCCGGGACCTGCTCGAGTTCTTCTTCCAGGTCCACGACCCGACCACCAAGGACCGCCAGGGCAACGACCTCGGCGCCAGCTACCGCTCGGCGATCTTCTACACCGACGACGAGCAGAAGCAGGTCGCCGTGGACACGATCGCCGACGTCGAAGCCTCCGGCCTCTGGCCCGGCAAGGTCGTCACCGAGGTGACCCCGGCCGGCGACTTCTGGGAAGCCGAGCCCGAGCACCAGGACTACCTGCAGAAGTACCCGAGCGGCTACACCTGCCACTTTCCCCGCCCCGGCTGGAAGCTGCCGAAGCGGGCCACGGCCTGACCCGACGAGCGGCGCGCGGACCCCGGGTTCGCGCGCCGTTCGCGTTTCCACGACTTCCCCAGGAGCAGCCATGCCCGGTTACCCGGCGATGATCACCGAGACCGACCACGTGGAGCCGGTGCCACGGCGGATCCGCGCCACCCTCGGCGGCCGGGTGGTGCTGGACACCACGCGCGCGCTGTACGTCTGGGAATGGCCGCCGTACCCGCAGTTCTACATCCCGGTCGCCGACGTCACGCCCGGCTTGCTCTTCGACGAGGACCACCCGCAGCGGCTCAAGCGCGGCACCGCCCGCCGTCACGCCCTGCGCGTCGGCGAAGTCGTGAAGCCCGCGGCTGCTCGCGTGTACGGCGAAGACGCCGTCTCCGGTCTGGCCGGCCACGTGCGTTTCGAGTGGGCCGCCCTCGACTCGTGGTTCGAGGAGGACGAAGAGGTCTTCGTGCACCCGCGCAATCCGTACACGCGGGTGGACGCGCTGCGCTCGACCCGCCACGTCCGCGTCGCGCTGGAAGGCGTGACGCTCGCGGAGTCGTCTTCGCCGGTGTTGCTGTTCGAGACCGGCCTGCCGACGCGCTACTACTTCAACCGCACCGAGGTCGACTTCACCCACCTCGTGCCGACCACCACGGTCACGGCCTGCCCGTACAAGGGCCGCACCACCGGCTACTGGTCGATCCGCACCGGCGGAACCCTGCACCAGGACCTGGCCTGGGCGTACGACTTCCCGACCGTCGCGATGACCCCGATCGCCGGGCTGGTCTCGTTCTACAACGAGAAGCTCGACATTTTCGTCGACGGTGAAGAGGTCCCCCGGCCTTCGACGCACTTCTTCAACTAGCCAGGGCTTGGAGGTCCGCGAAGGCCTCGGTGACCCCGGCGGCCAGGCGGTCGCCCCGCGCGGTGTGCGCGGCGGGGACCGTGACGCAGACGGTGACCCGGTCGGCCCAGGTCATCACGCCGACGGCGACCGGGACACCGGGCGCGAGCGACAGCACCGGGTAGGCGGTCCGCATCAGCGAGCCGTTCAGCGACACCGGTGAGCGCGCGCCGGGCAGCACCGAGGCGATCACGCTGAACCACGTGCCGCGGTAGACCAGGCGCGCGAGCCGGCGGTGCAGCCACGGCGGCAGCACGCCGAGCACCCGGACCACGGCGTTGCCCGCGCGCGGGGCGCCCCGGCCGACCTGGTCCCGCAGCGAATCGCGGGTCACGGTCACCCGTCGCGTCAGCTGCATCGGCCCGGCCGGCAGGTCCACCGACGCCGCGCCGGTGTGGTTGCCCAGCTGCCGGAACGTGCCGGTGTCGCGAATGGACATCGGGATCAGCACCCGCACGCGCTCCGGCGCGCCCGCCCCGAGTTCGCGGTGCAGCGACTCCGCGAGCAGCGCCAGCACCAGGTCCGTGGTCGGCACGCCGAGCCGCCGCGCCGCCGCCCGCACCTCCGGCGCCGGCAGGTGCGCGCGGGCGAAATGCCGTTCCGGGCCGTCGATCCCGGTCTCCCAGCGCACTCGCGGCGCGGTGCCGGCCCGGGCCAGCGCCCAGACTCCGCGGGCCAGCCGGGCTGCCTCGGACTTCGCCGCCGAACGGGGTCGCGTGAACCGGACCGCTTTCAGCCGTTGCGTGAGGTTCGTCCGCCCGGGTGGCGGCGCGATCACCGGGGCCTTGCCCCGTGCCCGGCCGACCAGCGCGCCGATCACCGCGATCCCGTCGCTCGCCGCGTGGTGCAGGGCGATCAGCAACGCGCCCTGCCCGCCGGCCAGGCCGGTCACCAGCCGCGCGCGGCACGGGTGCTCCGGCGTGACCCCGGCGGAGAAGAAGGCGTCCATCTCCGCGGTCAGCGCCGTCTCGAAGTCCGCGCCGGGTTCGGCCTCGGAGCCGGTGAGGATGTCCTCGGCGCCGCGCGCCGGGTCCTCCTGCCACTTCGCGCGCCACAGGCCGCCGCCGGGCAGCAGGCGGGCGCGCAGGCCGGGCAGCGCGGTGAGGAAGTGGACCGCGTCGGCGTGGGTGACCGGGGTGCCGTCGGCCTTCGGGTCGAGCATCAGGACGGCCCCGACCTGTTGCGGCACTTGAGGAGTGGCCACATGGAGGAACAGCGCGTCCTCCGCGCGCAGCCGCTGCGGCGCCGGGTTCCGCGGGCCTTCCGCCAGCGACTCCAGCACCGTCGTCAGCGGGGTCGCCGAGTCGCAGTGCCGCGTCGCGGCCTCGGCCATCGACTTGAGCCGGTCCGGCTCGGCGAGCAGGGCCTGGACCGCCGCCGCCAGCTCACCGTCCTTTTCGGACACCAGGGCGAGGCCGGCCTCGGCCATCAGCCGGGCGTTCGCCCGGCCGTGCGCGGCGATCGGGCGGTGCATCAGCACGGGGCGCCCGCAGGCGAGCGCCTCCAGCCCGGTCGCGCCCCCGGCGTTCATCACCACCACGTCGGCGGCGATCGTGTAGCGGGCCATCTCCTCGGTCCAGCCGAGCACGCGCAGCCGCGGGTCGCCGATCCGCCGCAGCTTCCGCGCGAGCGCTTCGTTACGGCCGCAGACGGCGACCGGCAGCACGTCCGGATGCGCGCCGAGCAGCTCCAGCACCGTCTTCCGGAGGTCGCCGAAACCCAGTGAGCCGCACGAAACCAGCACGACAAACGCTTCCGGCGGCAGGCCGAGCTGCTGGCGGGCACCCGCGCGGTCGCCGGGCCGGAACCCGGCGCGCACGGGCGGGGCGGACACGGCCACCGCGGCGGACGGCGAGCAGCGCCGCGCCGGGCCCACCGCGACGTCGTGCATCACCAGGGTGAGGTCCGCCGAGCCGTAGACCCAGAACGGGTGCGGCGCGAAATCCGGGACCCACGCGCCGATCCGCGCGTCCAGCCGGCCCCGGCGGCGCAGCCAGGCCAGCCCCGCCGTGGCCATCGGGTAGGTCGAGAGCACCACGTCCGGGCCGAAGCGGGCGACCGGCCGGGCGAGCCGCCGGCCGGACCACGCGCCGACCAGGCGCCGGGTCACGGCGGCGAACCAGGCGACCCGCCAGATCGCGGTGTAGAAGAACTCGTACAGCCACGGGGTGCTCTCCACGTTCGCCACGTACGTGCGGCGAAGCAGCGGCCCGACGCCGGGCCCGAGCACGTCGAGGGTGTCGAGCCACTGCACGGTGGCCCCGGGCCAGCGCTCCCGCACGGCGCCTTCCAGCGCGCGTCCGGTGGCGTTGTGCCCCTCCCCGATGTTCGCCGAGACGATCAGCACGCGCTCCAACGCGCCCCCTTCGCCGGTGCGGTGCGGCGGCACGGCCACCGCGGTGTCAGCAGGTGGATCCGGCCAGACCGTACCCGTCGTCCGGGTCCGATCCGGGCTCCGCGGCCTCGGTGGGCTCCGGCGCGGCGGACAGGTGCGAAGCGCGGGTGGCGAGCAGCGCGATGCCGACCACGATCACCAGCCCCGCGGCCGCCTCGCCGGCCAGCGCGAGCGGGCTCCCGTTGGCCGACTCGCCCATCCAGGACAGCCCGATCGCGACGCCCACCAGCGGGTCGAGCGCGGTGATCACGGCCAGCGCCGGGGTGAGGAACCGGCCCTGCTGGAACGTGTTCTGGCTGAGCAGGAAGCCGAACGGGCCGATCACGCAGACGAGGTACAGCGTCCAGTGCCGGAACGGCTCGTCGAAGCCCACCCGGAACTGGCCGGCGACCACCTTCATCAGGCCGGCGGTCAGGCCGTAGAGCACTCCGGTGGCCACCGCGAGCCCCAGCGTGCGCAGCGAACCCGAGCCGGTGAACGCGGCGAGCACCATCCCGGCCGCGGTGACCGCGGCCAGCGCGATGCCCAGCGGCAGAAGGGCCGGGCCGGTCAGCAGCACGTCGCCGTTGCCGCTGGGCCGGGCGATCAGGATGAACGCCGCGAGGCCGACGACGCACAGCACCGAGCCGCCCACCATCACGCGGTCCGGCAGGCGCTTCTCGAACCGGGCCGAGGCCAGCCCGGCGAAGATCAGCGAGGTGATGAGCAGCGGCTGCACGATCAGCAGCGGCCCGAACGCCAGCGCCGCCAGCTGCAGCCCGAGGCCGAGCAGGGTGGCGGCGATGCCGATCAGCCACAGCGGCCTGCCGATCAGCCGGCGGAACAGCGTGAGGTCGAGCGGCTTGGTCGTTTCGACCTCTTTGGTGGCCCTGGCCTGCGCGGCACTGGCCAGGCCGATGCAGACGGCGCCGGCCACCGCGGCCGGGACGGCCACGAACAGCGACACCCCGGTCGCGCTCACGGAGCAGTCACCTCACACCATCCCCATCCGGCATGCCTATGCTGTGGGAACTCCCGGCCGCCTGAGTACACCGGCTCCCGGGTGCCCAAGACCGGGCTTTCAGTGACCCCGAGGGGACGGCTGCCCCGTACCGGAGGTACTTCAGCTGCATGCGACACTCCATGACGATCGACCTCCCCTCGTTCCGCAACCTCGTGTTCGGCGGGGGACGGCATCTGCTGGAGTCGACGCTGATCCCGGCCGGGCTGTTCTACCTCCTCCTGACGCTGGTGAGCTTCGACAGCGGGGTCCTCGCGGCGCTCTGCTGGTCGGCCACCGTGCTCGTCACCCGGCTGGTCCTGCGCAAACGCGTGCCGGCGGTCCTGCTGCTCACCACCGCGCTGCTGATCGCCCGCACCGTGCTCGGCCTGGCCACCGGCAGCACCTTCCTGTACTTCCTGCAGCCGACATTACAGAACTTCGTGGTGGCCAGCCTGTTCTTGGTGTCCGCGCCGTTCAACCGGCCGCTGCTCGCGCGCCTGGCCGGTGACTTCTGCGCGTTCCCGGACGCGCTGTCCGGCCACCCCGGCATGCGCCGCTTCTTCCAGCGCGTCTCGCTGCTGTGGGCCCTGGTCTTCGCGGTGAACGGCGCGGGCACGCTGCTGATGCTGGCCAAGGCCACCGTCGGCAACTTCCTGATGGTCAGCACCGCGGGCTCCTACACGCTGGTGGGCATCACGATCGCCGCCTCGCTGTGGTGGTTCCGGCGCTCGCTGCGCTCCGAGGGCATCGTGCTGCGGATGGGGGCGCGCCCGGCCGCGCTGCCGGGGCTCTGATGCCCGCTCGGCCGGCCGGCCCGACGGTCCTGGTCACCGGCGCGTCCTCAGGCATCGGCGAGGCCGCGGCCCGCCGGTTCGCCGCCGCTGGCGCGCACGTCCTGCTGCACGGCCGCGACCGCGCGCGACTGGCCGCGCTGGCCGCCGAGACCGGCGGCACCCCGCTGGACGCCGACCTGGCGGAACCGGGCGCCGCGGCCGGGCTGGCGGAACGCGCGACGGCCGTCACCGGGCGGGTCGACGTGCTGGTCAGCAACGCCGGCCTCGGCTGGGCCGGGCCGCTGCCGGACCTGCCCGGCGCCGAGCTGGAACGGCTGGTCGCGGTGAACCTGACCGCGCCGCTGGAGCTGACCCGGACCCTGCTGCCCGGCATGCTCGCGCGGGGCCAAGGCCGGATCGTGTTCGTGACGTCGATCGCCGGCCGCACCGGCGTCGCGGGCGAAGCGGTGTACGCGGCAACGAAGTCCGGCCTCGACGCCTTCGCCGACAGCCTGCGTTACGAGCTGCACGGCACGGGCGTCGACGTCGGCGTGGTCGTGCCCGGAGTGGTCCGGACGGCGTTCTTCGACCGCCGCGGCACGCCCTACACCCGCACGACCCCGCGGCCGGTGCCGGCCGACCGGGCCGCCGCCGCCGTGCTGCGCGCCGCGGCCCGCCCCGGCGACTACTACGTGCCCCGCTGGCTGCGCCTGCCCGTCGCCCTGCGCGGCGCGGTCCCCGGCGTCTACCGCGCCCTCGCGACGAAGTTCGGCGCTTCCAGCTGAAGCCGGCCCGGGCTTACGAGTCCGAGCCGGGCGGGCCCCACGCCAGTGCCAGCATCAGCGTCGCTCGGGTGGCCGGGTCGTCCAGCTGCGGGCCGAACAGCGTGTGCAGCCGGCCGAGCCGGTAGGACACCGTCTGCGGGTGGATGTGCAGGTCCTCGGCCACGGCCTTGCGGTCGCCCAGGTGCAGCAGCCACGAGGTGAGCGTGGTCGAAAGCCGTTCGCGGGCCGAGTCGTTCAGCTCGTCGAGCGGGGCCAGGCAGCGGCGGCGCAGCACGTCGAGGAGCCGGTCGTCGCGGTGCACGATGATGGCGTCGAGGTGCTCGTCGGCGAACACGGGGTCGTCGCTGAGCAGGTGGTCGCGCCGCAGCCGGGCGGTCACCTCGGCGATGCGCAGGCTCGCGGGCAGCCGGTCCACCGGCACCGACGCGCCGACCACCGCCCCGGCCCCGCGCAGCGCCCTGGCCAGCCACGCGCGCCGCCCCGGGCCCGCCGGATCCGGCACGATCGTGACCAGCAGGCCCGGCCGCCGCAGCCGCAGGCAGGTGTCGTCGAGCCGGGACACCAGCTCCCGGCCCAGCTCGTTGTCGCCCTCGACCAGCACGACGGCCGCCGACTTCGGGATCCGCCAATCGGCCCGGACCGCGGCCGAGCGGACCGCGGCCTGGTCGGCGCGGTCGGACAGCAGCAGCTCGCTCAGCTCGTCGCGCAGGCTCTCCCGCGCCCGCACCGCGTCCGACTGCTCCTGCAGGTAGCCCTGGAGCGAGGACTCGGACAGCTGGTCCACCAGTGCGAACACCGTGGTGGCGAGCGAGGCGAACAGCTCGGCCGGCACGTCCAGCTCCAGCGCCGCCTCGGACACGTGCCGCCACGCGACGCGGGCGCCGACCCGGTACGCGGCGAGCAGGCTGGTCACCCGGCGGCCCTGCCGGTACTGCGTCCGGCCGATCTCCTCGAACACCACCTGCTCGACGCCGGAGCCCAGCCCGGGCAGCTCGTTCTCGGGGGACTCGGCCACGCTGATCAGCCGGCGCACGAAACCCGCGCTGGCCGTGACGACCTCCGCCAGCTCCTCGGTGAGGAACGCCGCGTAGTCGGGGTGCTGCTCCACGAGCAGGTCCCGCACCTCGTTCAGGATGGCGGGCAGCCGCCTGCTCACCTTGGTTTCGAGTTCACCCAACCGGGCCACCTGGTCTGATGCCATGCGCGCAGCTCGCCCTTCCCCAGTGATAGCAGGTCAACAGGTTCGGTCGGGTTCATCCTCGCCCCATTTTGTCCGTTCGTGCCAAGTCGAAGCCGGGAAAATTCTCCTCCCGGCCGCAGAAGCCGCCCGTCCGAGCGAGCGAGACTGAGGCGGATGAGTCCCACTTCACCTGGACGTCACCTGCCCGCGGCCGCCGGTTTGCGGGAAAAACGGCAGGCCGAGAACTTCCCGGTCGCCCTGCGCGTGCTGCCCCGGGAACTCCGCGCCGACCTCACGGCCGTGTACGCGGTCGCGCGCACGATCGACGACCTCGGTGACGAGGCCGAGGGCGACCGGGTGGCCCAGCTCAAGGCGTTCGGCGAGGAGCTGGCCGGCGCCTGGGACGGCCGCGAGCCCACGCACCCGGTGATCCGCGGCCTGCTGCCGGCGATCCACGGCGGGCGGGCCGACGCGGCGCCGTTCGGCCGGCTGGTCGAGGCGAACCTGCAGGACCAGCACGTGACGCGGTATCCGGCGTACGAGGACCTGCTGGCGTACTGCCGGCTCTCGGCCGACCCGGTGGGCCGGATCGTGCTGCGGCTGTTCGACGTGCGCGACGAGCGGGCCGCGCAGCTGTCCGACCGCGTCTGCACCGGGCTGCAGCTGGTGGAGCACTGGCAGGACGTCGCCGAGGACTTCGCGAACGGCCGGGTCTACCTCCCGCAGGAGGACCTGGCCGCATTCGGGGTCGCGGAGACGGAGCTGGGCGCGGCGCGCGGCTCCCGGGAGTTCAGAGAGCTGATGCGTTTCGAAATCGACCGCGCCGCGGCCCTCCTGGGCAGCGGCGCTCCGCTGGTGGGGCAGCTGCACGGCTGGGCCCGGCTCGCGGTCGGCGGGTTCGTGGCCGGCGGGCTGGCGGCGGTCGATGCCCTCCGCGAGACCGGCGGTGACGTGCTCGGCAGGCCGGCGCGGCCGTCGAAGGCCGGGGTCCTGGGCTGGCTGGTGTGGCTGGGCTTCGGCCGATCACAGGGCGGATCACAGGGTGAACCGAAGGCGGGGAGGCGGTCCGGATGACCACGACGATCGAAGACGCCTACGCGTACTGCGCGCAGGTCACCAAGGAGCAAGCGCGCAATTTCCATTACGGGATCCGGCTGCTGCCACCGGACAAGCGGGCCGCCTTGTGCGCGGTGTACGCGCTGGCCCGGATCGTCGACGACATCGGCGACGGCGACCTGCCGGCCGAAGAGAAGCTGGCCGGGCTGGCCGGCGTCCGCAAGTCGCTCGGCGACCTCGGGGCGAGCACCGATCCGGTGTACGTCGCGGTCGCCGACGCCGCCCGCCGGTACCCGATCCCGCTCGGCGCGTTCGAGGAGCTGCTCGACGGCGTCGAGATGGACGTGACCGGCCGGCATTACGTGCGGTTCGAAGACCTGGTGGAGTACTGCCGGTGTGTGGCGGGCTCGGTCGGGCGGCTGTGCCTCGGCGTGTTCGGCAGCAGGCCCGAGCCCGAGGCCGCGACCTACGCCGACCAGCTGGGCATCGCGTTGCAGCAGACCAACATCCTGCGTGACATCCGCGAAGACCTGCTCAACGGCCGCGTCTACCTGCCGAAGGAGGACCTCGACCGGTTCGGCGTCGAGCTGGCCGTCGGCGAGGACGGCCGGCTGCAGGACCCCGAAGGCGGGCTGACCGCGCTGGTGCACGACGCCGCCGCTCGCGCGCGCGACTGGTACGGCGACGGCCTGCGCCTGGTCCCCTCGCTCGACCGGCGCAGCGCGGCCTGCTGCACGGCGATGTCCGGCATCTACCGCACCCTGCTCGACCGGATCGACGAGCAGCCCTCGCGGGTGTTCGACCGCCGGCTTTCCTTGTCGGGGCGGGAAAAGGCCGTGGTCGCCGTGCGGGCGCTGCTCGGGAGCCCGCGATGAACGAGCCCGCCGACGCACTCCCTCCCCCGGAGGCGGCATCAGGCACCGCCGACGCACTCCCTCCCGCGGAGGCGGCATCAGGCACAGTCGCCGTGGTCGGGGGCGGTCTCGCCGGGATCGCCACGGCGTTGCGCTGCGTCGACGCGGGCCGGTCCGTGACGCTGTACGAAGCGCGGCCGCACCTGGGCGGCCTGACGCACTCGTTCACCCGTGGCGAGTTGCATGTGGACAATGGGCAGCACGTGTTCCTGCGCTGCTGCACGGCTTATCTCGCGTTGCTGGACCGGCTCGGCGTCGCCGACCGGGTGGCGCTGCAGCCGCGGCTGGCGATCCCGATCCGCACCCCGGGCTCGGCCGCGACGACCTGGCTGCGCCGCGGCGACCTGCCCGCTCCCCTGCACCTGGCCGCTTCGCTGCTGCGGTACGAGCACCTGCGCCCGCTGGACCGCGCGCGGTTCGCGCTCGCGGCGCTGGCGCTCAAGCGCGTCGACCCGGCCGACGATCGCACGGACCGCCAGTCGTTCGGCGAATGGCTGCGCCGGCACGGGCAGAGCGCCGCCGCGATCGAGGTGCTGTGGGACCTCGTCGGCGTCGCGACGCTGAACGCCGGGGCGGACGACGCGTCGCTCAGCCTCGCCGCGACCGTGTTCCAGGAAGGCCTGCTCACCGATCCCGCGGCCGCCGACATCGGCTGGTCGCTGGTGCCGCTGAGCGAACTGCACGGCGACCCGGCGCGGGCGCGGCTGGCCGAGGCCGGCGCGGAGGTGCGCACCGGCGTCAAGGTCCGGTCCATCGAACGGTGCGGGCGCGGCTGGCGCGTGCGCACCGACAGCGGCGAAGACCGGTTCGGGCAGGTCGTGCTCGCCACCCCGCCGCCGGTGACCGAACGGCTCGCCCCGGACGGCGCCGTGCGGCTGCCACCCGGCTGGTCGGGCGGGCTCGGCAGCTCCCCGATCGTCAACGTGCACGTGGTGCTCGACCGCCGGGTGCTGGACGAGCCGTTCGCGGCCGGGGTCCGCACGCCCGTGCAGTGGGTGTTCGACCGCACCCGGCAGTCCGGTTTGGACAGTGGCCAGTACCTGGCAATGTCGCTCTCGGCCGCCGACGGCCTGATCGACCTGCCGACCGCGGCCCTGCGCGAGCGGCTGCTGCCCGAGCTGACCGGCCTGCTGCCCGAAGCCCGTCAGGCCGAGGTGCTCGACTTCTTCGTCACCCGCGAACGCCACGCGACCTTCCGGCCCAGCCCGGGAACCGCGTCGCTGCGCCCGCCCGCCGCGACCGCCGAACGCGGCCTGTTCCTGGCCGGGGCGTGGACCGCCACCGGCTGGCCCGCGACCATGGAGGGCGCCGCGCGCAGCGGCGCGGCCGCCGCGAACGCCCTCCTCGAAGAGCACATTCACGACGTGAAGGAGGGAGTCGGAGCATGACCGCCACCATGCGACCCACTGCCGCGCCCGCGGCGCCGGGCTCACTGGCCCGGTGCCGCGACACGGTCACACCCGCCCTGCGCGCGGCCGTCGAGCGGCTGGACGAGAGCAGCCGCGCGATCAGCGCCTACCACCTCGGCTGGACCGACGCGAACGGCGTGCCAGTACAGGGAAACGGCGGCAAGGCCGTGCGCCCGGCGCTGGCCGTGCTGTCCGCCCAGGCCGCCGGCGCGTCCCCGGAAACGGGGGTGCCCGGCGCGGTCGCCGTGGAGCTGGTGCACAACTTCTCCCTGGTGCACGACGACCTGATGGACGGCGACACCGAGCGCCGCCACCGGCCCACCGTCTGGTCGCTCTACGGCGCGCCGAGCGCGATCCTGACCGGTGACGCGATGCTGGCGCTGGCCCAGGAAGTGGTGCTGGACAGCGGTTCCCCGCACGCGATCGCCGCCGGGCGGCTGCTGGCCGAGACCACCCGGCGGCTGATCCACGGGCAGTTCCTCGACGTCTCGTTCGAACAGCGCGACGACGTCACGCTGCCGGAGTGCGTGACCATGGCGGGCGGCAAGACCGGCGCGCTGCTGTCCGGCAGCGCGGCCATCGGCGCCGTGCTCGCCGGGGCGCCCGCCGCCGTGGTCGGGGCGCTGACCCGGTACGGCGAGGAGATCGGCCTCGCGTTCCAGCTGGTGGACGACGTGCTCGGCATCTGGGGCGACCCGGCGGTCACCGGCAAGCCGGTGTTCTCGGACCTGCGGGCGCACAAGAAGTCCCTGCCGATCACGTACGCGACCGGGCACGGCGGGGCCACCGCGCGTGAGCTGGCCGGCTGGCTGGCCGGGGCGGAGACCGGCGACGAGACGGAGCTGGCCCGCGTCGCCGGCCTCGTCGAGTCCGCGGGCGGGCGGGAGTGGGCCATGGCCGAAGCCGCGCGCCGCGTCGCCACGGCCGAGACCGCGATCGCCGGGCTGCCCGCCGGGCCGCGCGCGGAGCTGATCGAGATCGCCCGGTTCATCGTCGGCCGGGAGGCGTGATGACCCAGACCGTCCCGGAATCGTCCACTTCGGACTCCGCGCCGAAGCGGTCCGCCGAAGACGCCGTGGCCGCGGGCATCGGCTTCCTGCGCGGGGAGCAGGAAGCCGCCAGCTGGTGGAAGGGCGAGCTGGCCACGAACGTCACGATGGACGCGGAAGACCTGCTGCTGCGCCATTTCCTCGGCATCCTCACCCCGCGGGTGGCCGAGGAGTCGGCGCGGTGGATCCGCTCGCAGCAGCGGGCCGACGGCACCTGGGCCACCTTCCCCGGCGGCCCGGCCGATCTGTCGACCACGGTCGAGGCGTGGGTCGCGCTGCGGCTGGCGGGCGACCCGGCCGACGCGCCGTGGCTCGTGCCCGCGGCGGAGTTCGTCCGGGAGCACGGCGGCCTCGAGGGCACGCGGGTGTTCACCCGGATCTGGCTGGCGCTGTTCGGCCTGTGGTCCTGGGACGAGCTGCCGAACCTGCCGCCGGAGCTGATCTTCCTGCCGTCCTGGTTCCCGCTCAACGTCTACGACTTCGCGTGCTGGGCGCGGCAGACGATCGTGCCGCTCACCGTCGTCGCGACGCTGAAGCCGGTGCGGCAGCTGCCGTTCGGCGTGGACGAGCTGCGGGCCGGCAAGCCGCCGCGCAAGACCGCGCCGCCGTGGAGCTGGGACGGGGTGTTCCAGCACCTCGACACCGCGCTGCACGCCTACGCCAAGCTGCCGTTCAACCCGGTCCGCAAGGTCGCGCTGCGCCAGGCCGCGGAGTGGATCCTGGCGCGGCAGGAGGCCGACGGGTCGTGGGGCGGCATCCAGCCGCCGTGGGTGTACTCGATCCTCGCGCTGCACCTGCTCGGCTACCCGCTGGACCACCCGGCGCTCAAGGCCGGGCTCGAAGGGCTCGACGGGTTCACCATCCACGAGGAGACGGCCACCGGCCGCGTCCGGCGCCTGGAGGCCTGTCAGTCGCCGGTGTGGGACACCGCGCTGGCCATGACCGCGCTGCTCGACGCGGGCGTCTCCCCCGGCGACGAGTCACTGGTCAAGGCCGGGGAATGGCTGCTGGGCGAGGAGATCCGGGTGCCGGGCGACTGGACGGTGCGCCGCCCGTCGGTCCGGCCCGGCGGGTTCGCCTTCGAATTCGCCAACGACGGCTACCCGGACACCGACGACACCGCCGAGGTCGTGCTCGCGCTGCGGCGGCTGGGCAAGCCGGACCACCTGCGGCTGCGCGGCGCGATCGACCGCAGCGTCGAGTGGCTGGAGGGCATGGTCTCGCGCGACGGCGGCTGGGGCGCGTTCGACGCCGACAACACCCAGGTGCTCGCGACGAAGCTGCCGTTCTGCGACTTCGGCGCGGTGATCGACCCGCCGTCCGCGGACGTCACCGCGCACGTGGTCGAAATGCTGGCGGCGGAAGGGAAAACCGGCAGCCGCGAGTGCCGCCGCGGCGTGCGCTGGCTGCTGGAGCACCAGGAGCCCGACGGCTCGTGGTTCGGCCGCTGGGGCGCGAACTACGTGTACGGCACCGGTGCCGCGGTGCCCGCGCTGGTCGCCGCCGGAATGCCGGGCTCGGACCCGCGGATCCGCCGCGCCGTGACCTGGCTGGCCGAGCACCAGAACACCGACGGCGGCTGGGGTGAGGACCTGCGCTCCTACCGTGATCCCGCGTGGGCCGGGCGGGGCGAGTCGACGCCGTCGCAGACCGCGTGGGCGCTGCTGGCCCTGCTGGCGGCCGGCGAACGGGACGCCGAGACGACCGTGCGCGGGGTGCGGTGGCTCGTCGAACAGCAGCGCGCGGACGGCGGCTGGGACGAGGAGAAGCACACCGGCACCGGCTTCCCCGGCGACTTCTACCTGTCCTATCACCTCTACCGCGTGGTGTTCCCGCTGTCCGCGCTGGGCCGGTACGTGCGGAGCGGCTCGTGACCACGCCGGTCGTGAGTGCTTATGACGGTGCTAACCGTCGCGAACACTCACGAGCTTTTTCGCGGCGGGCGGTGCTCTGCGCGCCGCTGCGGATCGAGCAGGCCGCGTTGCGCGCGGCCCGGCGCGAGCTGCCCACCGTCCACACCGGACTCGGCCCGCGCCGGGCGGCGGCCGCGGCGGCCCGGCTCCCGGCCGGTCCGCGGATCGTCGCCGGGATCGGCGGCGGGCTCGTCCCGCACGTGCGGCCCGGCGACCTCGTGGTCGCCGACGAGGTCCGCGGCCCGGACGGGGCCGTGCCCGTGCCGTCCGCTCCCCTGCTGGCCGGTGCGTTGCGACGGCTCGGCCTCACCGTCCACATCGGACCTGTGCTGGGCACCGGCCACGTCGTCACCGAGCGGGAACGCGCGGAGCTGGCCGGAACCGGCGCGCTCGCGGTCGACATGGAGTCGCAACGGCTGGCCGCGGCGGGCGAGCCGTTCGCCGTCGTCCGGTCCATCGTGGACACTGCCGGCGCACCCCTGCTGCGGCCCGGCACGCTCGGAAACGGCCTGGCCGGGCTGCGCAGCCTGCGCGCGGCGGTCCCGGCGCTCACCGCGTGGGCCGCGGCCACCGGCGGCCGTCACGTGCTGCTGGCCGGGCCGCGTTCGTTCTGCGCCGGGGTGGAGCGGGCGATCGACATCGTCGAGCGCGCATTGGACCGCCACGGCGCGCCCGTGTACGTGCGGCGCCAGATCGTCCACAA
Source organism: Amycolatopsis saalfeldensis (assembly GCF_900110575.1). Taxonomy (GTDB): domain Bacteria; phylum Actinomycetota; class Actinomycetes; order Mycobacteriales; family Pseudonocardiaceae; genus Amycolatopsis; species Amycolatopsis saalfeldensis. The sequence goes on along the minus strand of NZ_FOEF01000003.1, from coordinate 389,166 downwards.
CACCCACGTGGTGCGGCAGCTTCAGGAGCGTGGCGCGGTGTTCGTCGACGAAGTGGCCGAGGTGCCCGAAGGCGCGACGCTGGTGCTCGCCGCCCACGGCGTGACCCCCGCGGTCCGCCGTGACGCCGCCGGCCGCGGGCTCGCGGTGATCGACGCGACCTGCCCGCTGGTGACCAAGGTGCACAACGAAGTCCGCCGTTACAGCGGCCGCGGCGACACCGTGTTCCTCATCGGGCACGCGGAGCACGAGGAGGTCGAAGGCACTGTCGGGGAGGCGCCCGAAGACGTGGTGGTGGTCGGCGACGTCGCGGCCGCGCGCACCGTCACCGCGCGCGATCCCGCCCGCGTCGCCTACACCATGCAGACCACGCTGGCACTGGACGAGGCCGAGGAGATCGCGGCCGTGCTGCGCGAGCGGTTCCCCGGGCTTTCCGCGCCCCGTAAGGACGACATCTGTTACGCCACCACGAATCGGCAGCAGGCGCTGCGCGCGATCGCCCGCGAGACGGACCTGGTGCTGGTGGTGGGATCCGGCACCTCTTCGAACTCACGCCGGCTGGTGGAGGTGGCCGAGCGCGAAGGCACCCCGGCCGTGCTCGTGGACGACGTCGCCGAGCTGGACCTGCGCCGCCTCGCCGGCGTCCGCACGATCGGCCTCACCGCGGGCGCTTCGGCCCCGCCGCACCTCGTGGACGAGGTCGTGGCGGCGCTGGGCGGGCTGGGGCCGGTGACCGTCGCCGAACGCCGGCTGACGGAAGAGCAAATCACTTTCACACTACCTCGGGAGGTGCTCTGAGCGATGGCCATGCCGTTGCGTCAGTCCGTCCGGCTGGGCGGCTACCTGATGAAGCAGAAGGTCCTGCGGAAGGAGAAGTTCCCGCTGCTGGTCGAGCTGGAGCCGCTGTTCGCCTGCAACCTCAAGTGCGCGGGCTGCGGCAAGATCGAGCAGCCGCACACGCTGCTCAAGCAGCGGATGCCGGTGGAGCAGGCGGTCGGCGCCATCGAGGAGAGCGGCGCGCCGATGGTATCGATCGCGGGCGGTGAGCCGCTGATGCACCCGAAGATCGACGAGATCGTGCGGCAGCTGCTGGACCGCCGCAAGATCGTGTTCCTGTGCACCAACGCCCTGCTGCTGCCCAAGCACATCCACAAGTTCAAGCCGCACCACAACTTCGCCTGGATGGTGCACATCGACGGCTTGGAGAAGCGCCACGACGAGTCGGTGCGCAAGCCCGGCGGCTTCCAGGCCGCGGTCGACGCGATCAAGCTGGCCAAGGAGAAGGGGTTCCGGGTGATGACGAACACGACCTTCTTCGACGGCGACTCCGCCGAGGACGTGGTCGGCGTGCTCGATTACCTGAACGAGCTGGGCGTCGACAACATGCAGATCTCACCCGCGTACGCCTACGAGAAGGCGCCGGACCAGGACCACTGGCTCGGCGTGCAGGCGACGCGGGAGCTGTTCGCCAAGGCCTTCGGCGGCGGCAACCGGAAACGCTGGCGCCTCAACCACTCCCCGGTGTTCCTCGACTTCCTCGAGGGCAAGCGGGAGCTGGAGTGCACGCCGTGGGGCATCCCGTCCTACTCGCTGCTCGGCTGGCAGCGCCCGTGCTACCTGCTCGACGACGGCTACGCGAAGACCTACAAGGAGCTGATCGAGGAAACCGACTGGGACAAGTTCGGCCGCGGCAAAGACCCCCGCTGCGACAACTGCATGGCCCACTGCGGCTACGAGCCGACCGCCGTGATCGCCACGCTGGGCTCGCTGAAGGAGACTGTGCGCGCCGCTGTCGGGCACTGACGGCTGGTCAGCCCCGACCGGATGTCACCGCGCGGATCGCGTCGGCGACGACCCTCGCCCCGTCGTGGGTCATGATCGTCGCCGCGTGGTCCGTGCCCGGGATCCGCCGGGGCTGGCGCAGAGCCGGTAGCTGCGCGCGAAAACCCGCCAGCGCCTCGTCCGGATAGGCCGGCGGAGTGTCCGGCCCGGCGCTCCACTCGGCACACACCAGCTCCACCGGAACGGTCAACCGCAGCCACCCGGACTCGCCGAAGAACACATCCTCGGCGTCCGAGAGAACCGCTTCAGGGCTGAGCCGCACGCGCCCGGCCGCGTCAAGATCGTGCGCCAGGTTGTCACGCAGCAGTGGGTCAGCAGGATCGAGCAGCGGACTATTGCGGGTGAAGTAGGCAAGATACTCGTCGACACTCTCAAACGGCCGCTGAAGCCGCCCCAGTTGGGGCGCGAAAGCGGCAGGCAGCATCTCCGGCGTGAGCCCCGCAGGCGCGACCATCGGCAGCCCGCCGTCCACCAGCACCAGGCCCCGCACCCGGTCCGGCCAGCCCGTCGCCAGTTCGACGGCCGCGAAGCCGCCCATCGACATCCCGCAGACGTCCACCGTGCCCAGACCCAGCGCGTCGAGCACCCGCACCAGATCCTCGGCGTGCTGCCGCAGCGAAGAACGCCCGCGCACAGCGAAACTTCCCGCACGACCACGCAGGTCCGGCATCACCAGCGACAGCTCGGGCGCCGAGGCGCGCAGCCAGTTCCACAGCCGGCAGTTGCTTGTCACGCCGTGGATCGCCAGCACGGGCGCGGACTCGGACTCCGCCACTTCGACGGCGAGGTCGCCGCCGGCCACCGGCACGGACACGGTCTTCAGGTCGCTGCGCATCGGCTCACCGTAGGCCAGCAGAGGGAGTCACGACCATTCTGCGTGATGCTCCAGCCACCACTGCGCAATATCCAGCCGCCGCATGAAGCGGACGCCCGCCTTCTCCCCTGCGTAGGCAACAAAATCGCGGACGGCTGCGGCGCGGTTGGCTTGGCCGCTCCAGCGGGGGTGCAGGCCGACGGTCATCATGCGGGCGCCGAAGCCGTCGTCGGCCTCCTCGCACAGGTAGTCCAGGCCCAGGCGGAGGCTTTCGAAGAACTGTGCGGGCGAGCCGTAGGTCGGGCTCAGCAGGTAGCGGGTGTCGTTGTACACCTTGGAATACGGCACGATCAGCAGCTCACGGCCGGCCGCTTCGGTGAAGTACGGCAGCTCGTCGTTGCACGGGTCGGAGTCGTAGAGGAAACCGCCTTCCTCCGCCAGCAAGTCCAGTGTCCGCTCGCTCGGGAACGAGCGCAGGTACCAGCCCCGAGGCCGCTGCCCCGTCGTGCGCTCCAGGGACTCGATCGCCCGGCGGAGGTGGTCGCGTTCGTCCGAAAGGGACATTCGGGAATAGTCCAGCCAGCGCCAGCCGTGGCCGACGACGTCGTGGCCGCGCTCGCGGATCCACTCCGCCACGGCCGGGTTCCGCTCCAGCGCCACCGCGCACGCGCCGACGCTCACCGGAATCCCGTAACGGTCGAAGATCCGCGCCAGCCGCCAGATCCCCACCCGGCTGCCGAACTCGTAGTGTGTCTCGGTGCCGAGGTCGCGGACCTCCGGGCCGACCTCGTACGCGTACTCGCCCCAGCCGTCGTTGCGGCCGTCGCCGTCGGGGATCGAGTATTCGGCGCCTTCCTCGTAGTTGACGACCACGTTCACCACGACCTTCGCGGCACCGGGCCACCGCACCTGCGGCGGGTACCGGCCGTAGCCGACGAAGTCGCGCGGACGCAATCCGGTCACAGCAGCCGGGTCATCGGGAGCGGTCATCGGCCCAGGATGGCACGGCGCCCGCCCGGACTCGACGAGCCAGGATCCCGAGACGGCGCGCGCCGAAACCGCTCAACCCTCCCGCAAAAGCAGTTTCGCGATCTTCCCCGTCGGCCCCTTCGGCAGCTCGTCGATGATCCGGACCCGGCGCGGATACTTGTACGCCGCAATGCGTTCCTTCGCCCAGGCGACGATCTCGTCGGGCTCGGCGAAGGCGCCGGGCTTCAGCGAGACGACCGCGACGACCTCCTCGCCCAGCCGGTCGTCCGGCTCGCCGAGCACGGCGGCCTCCGCGACGGCCGGGTGGGTGTAGAGCAGCTCCTCGACCTCACGCGGGTAGACGTTGTAACCGCCGCGGATCACCAGGTCCTTCTTGCGGTCGACGACGAACGCGAACCCGTCCTCGTCGACGTAGCCGAGGTCGCCGGTGTGGAACCAGCCGCCGCGGAACGCCTTCACCGTCTCCTCCGGGCGCTTGTAGTAGCCCTTGGTAATGTTGTGCCCGCGCAGCACGATCTCGCCGACGTGCTCCGCGCCGGGCGGCAGCTGCCGGTCCTGCTCGTCGACGATCCGCAGCTGCACGCCCCAGATCGGCTTGCCGATGGACAGCAGCTTGCGCCGGTCCGCGCCCGGGTTGACGGTCGCGGTCGACGAGGACTCCGACAGCCCGTAGCCCTCCAGCACGGGGATGCCGAACTTCTCCTCGAACGAGCGCAGCACCTGCTCCGGGATCGCCGCCCCGCCGGAGCTGCCGATGCGCAGGCTGGACGTGTCGTAACCGGAGCTGTCCGCCGCGGCCAGCGCGTGGTACATCGTGGGCACGCCGGCCATGATCGTCACGCGGTCGCGTTCGATCGCCGCCAGCACCGCCTTCGGTTCGAACCGCGGCACGACGGAGACGGTCCGGCCGTGGCGCGCGGCGCCGTTGAGGATGCTGGACAGGCCGTACACGTGGAAGAACGGCAGCACGGCGAGCACCACGTCGTCGGGTTCGGTGCCGAACGTCTGGCCACCGATGGTGCAGGTCATGTAGAGCGAGAAATGGGACAGCTCGGCGCCTTTCGGGCGTCCGGTGGTCCCGCTGGTGTAGAGCAGCACCGCGGTGTCGTCGGCGGCGCCGGGGTGGATCTCGTCGTCGCCCTCGGCGGCGAGCAGCTCGGCGAACGCGCCGGTGCCGTCCGGCCAGCCGGTCGCGTCGACCTCACCGACGAGCACCGCGGCCACCCCCGGCACCTCGGCGAGCGCGGTCCGGGCTTCCTCGGCGGAAAACGCACCGGTGATCAGCAGCCGGGCGTCGGAATCGGCCAGGTGGTAGGCGATCTCCCCGGCCTTGAGCAGCGGGTTCAGCGGGACCAGCACCAGCCCGGCCTTGAGGATGCCGAAGTAGGCGGACACGAACTCCGGGACGTTCGGCAGTTGCAGCGCCACCTTGTCGCCCGGCCGGTAGCCGCGCGCCCGCAGCGCCGTCGCCACGCGGCCGGACGCCTCGTCGACCTCGGCGTAGGTGAGCGCGCCGGCCGGGAACCGGAGGAAGTCCTTGCCCGGTCCGGCGAGCGCCGACTCCCGCAGCATGGTGGCCAGGTTGAAGCTCATCGTCCGTACTACCTCCGAACCTCGTGCTGACCCACGGCGACACCGCCGCCCGGCGCACGCCAGACTACCGAATTCGGTTCGGTTTGACCGCCCCGGGAAAACTTGTTCGACGATCGAACCATATGGGAGTACCGTCGAGGGCATGACGATCAAGCCACCGCCCGGGAGCACGGCCGTGCTGGCCGTGCGGGCGCTCGCCCGCGCCTCGCGTGTGCTGGAGCGCTCGTCCGCCGAGCTGAACCTCGCGCACTACCGCGTGCTGTCCGCCATCGCCTCGGGCGACGAGCGTGCTTCCCGTGTGGCGCAACGGCTCGCGCTCGGGCGGCCGGCGATCAGCTCCGCCGTGGAGGCGCTGACGAAACGCGGCCTCCTCGTTCGCGGCGACGTCGACGGCGACCAGCGGGCGACCGCGCTGTCGCTGACCCCGGCGGGCGAGGAGCTGCTGGCGCGGACCGAGGCCGAGATGGTCGAGCGGGTCACCGGCCTGGCCGCGCGCACCCCGGACGGCGACCGGCTGCTGGAGACGCTGGTGTGGCTCGGCGCGGCGATCGACGAAGTCATGACCGAGAAAGCAGGGACCAAACCGATGACCCAGCCGCGGTGAGCACCGACACCGAAACCTCACAGACCACCGCGAAAGCGGACAACCAACCGGAAAAGTCACGCTGGCTGCGCCGGCTCGGCGGCTACGTGCTGCGGCACCGGCGGGAGCTGGTGATCGCGCTCGGCGCCGCCGTGCTCGGCAGCGCCTGCCAGGCCGTGGTGCCGCTGCTGGAACGCCAGATCGTCGACGGCGTCATCCTCAGCGACAACGCCGAGCTGTGGCCCTGGCTGGTCGCGCTGCTCGTGGTCGCCGCGGCCGCCTTCGGATTCGCCTACCAGCGGCGCTACCGCGGCGGGCGGGTGGCGCTGGCCGTGCAGTACGACCTGCGCAACGAGATGCACGCCCACCTCCAGCGGATGGACTTCACGAACCTCGACCGGATGCCGACCGGTCAGCTGGTGGCGCGGGCGACCTCGGACTCCGCGCTGGTGCAGGGCCTGCTCGGGCTGCTGCCGATCCTGAGCGGGAACATCCTGCTGTTGCTGCTTTCCCTCGGCGTGATGCTGGTCCTGTCGCCACTGCTCGCGCTGGTCAGCCTCGTGGTCGTGCCGCTGCTGCTGGTCGTCTCGTACCGGATGCGGCGGCGGATCTTCCCCGCGACCTGGGCCGCGCAGCAGCGCGAGGGCGACCTGGTGCAGATCGTCGACGAGGACGTGAACGGCGTCCGCGTGGTGAAGGCGTTCGGCCAGGAGGACCGTGAGCTCCGGCGCGTCGCGGACACCGCGGGCGATCTGTACGGCACGCAGCTGCGCGCGGTCCGGCTGCAGGCGCGGTTCCAGCCGCTGCTGCAGGCGATCCCTTCGCTCGGGCAGGTGGCGATCCTGGTGTTCGGCGGCTGGCTGGCGCTGCGCCACGAGCTGAGCCTCGGCACGCTCCTGGCGTTTTCCACCTACGTCGGGCAGATGATGGCGCCCGCGCGGCAGCTCGCCGCGGTGCTGTCGATCGGGCAGCAGGCGCGGGCCGGCGTCGAGCGGATCTTCCAGCTGCTCGACCTGCCGCCCGCCATCGCCGACCCGCCGGACGCCGTCGAACTGCCGGCGGCCCGCGGCGAAATCCGCTTCGACAACGTCCACTTCGGATACTCCGGCGACGCGGAAGTGCTGCGCGGCTTCGATCTCCACATCGGCGCCGGCGAGCGGGTCGCGCTGATCGGCCCGAGCGGCAGCGGCAAGACGACCGCGACGATGCTCGTCTCCCGCTTCCACGACCCGGATTCCGGCGCGGTGCTGGTGGACGGCCACGACGTCCGCTCGTTGCAACTCCGGTCGCTGCGTTCACAGGTCGGCGTGGTGTTCGAGGAGAGTTTCCTGTTTTCCGACAGCATCCGCGCCAACATCGCGTACGGCCGTCCCGGCGCCACCGACGAAGAGGTCGTCGCCGCGGCGGAAGTGGCCGAGGCCCACGGCTTCGTCTCCACGCTCCCCCAGGGTTACGACACCGTGGTCGGCGAACGCGGGCTGTCGCTGTCCGGCGGGCAGCGGCAGCGGATCGCGCTGGCCCGCGCGATCCTCACCGACCCGCGGATCCTGGTGCTGGACGACGCCACGAGCGCCGTCGACGCGAACACCGAGGAGTCGATCAACGCCTCGCTCCGCACGGTGCTGGCCGGGCGCACCACCCTGCTCGTCGCCCACCGGCGCTCGACGCTGCACCTGGCCGACCGCGTGGTCGTGCTGGACGGCGGCGTGGTCGCCGACCAGGGCAGCCACGAGGAGCTGGTGGCCCGCAGCGCTCTTTACCGCAGCCTGCTCACCGGGCTGGACGAGGCGGCCGCGGAGAAGGTCGGCGACCGCATCGAAGTGCTGAGCACGATCACCGAGTCCGCCTGGTCGGCCCCCGCTCCGCAAGCGCAGGGCAATGGCGCGCAAGGCAATGGCGGCAGGCTGGCCACCGCGAACACCCGCGCGCCGAGCCTCGGCAGCGGGCTGGGCGGCTCGGCGGGCGGCAGCTGGCGCAGTGCGCTGCCGCCGACGCCGGACCTGCTCGCCCGCGTCGACGAGCTGAAGCCGATCCGCGACTTCGCCGACGTCGACCTGGCCCGGGAATCCCAGCAGCAGCGCGGGTTCTCGCTCGGCTCGATCCTGCGCCAGTTCCGCCTGCCGCTGCTGCTCGGCCTGCTGCTGGTGGTGGTCGACGCCGTCGCGTCCGTGATCGGGCCGGTGTTCGTGAAGACCGGCATCGACGACGGCGTGCTGCAGGGCTCGCAGGTGGTGCTGTTCACCGCGTCCGGGCTGTTCCTGGTGATCACGCTCGCCGCGCTGCTGGACGAGGTCGCCGAGACCTTCGTGACCGGACGGACCGCGCAGCGGGTGATGCTTTCGCTGCGGATCCGGATCTGGGCGCAGCTGCAACGCCTTTCGCTCGACTACTACGAGCGCGAGATGGCCGGCCGGATCATGACCCGGATGACCACCGACGTCGACCAGTTCGAGTCGCTGATCGAAAACGGGCTGCTCTCGGCGCTGGTCGCGCTGGTCACCTTCGGCGGGGTCGGGGTGACGCTCGTGGTGGTGAACCCGGAGCTGGGCCTGTGCACGCTGGCCGTGGTGGTGCCGCTGGCGATCGCGACGGTGATCTTCCGGCGCCGCGCGGCCCGGCTGTACGATGTGGCCCGCGACCGCGTCGCGATCGTCAACGCGGACTTCCAGGAAAGCCTTTCGGGCGTGCGCGAATCGCAGGCCTTCGCCCACGAAGCCGAGACGGTGCGCCGGTTCCGCCGGCTCGGCCGCGACTACCTCGACTCCCGGTTCTCCGCCCAGCGGCTCGCGGCCACCTACTTCCCGTTCGTGCAGTTCCTCTCCGCGGGCGCCGACGCGATCGTGCTCGGCGTCGGCGCCGGGATGATCCACTCCGGCCACCTGACCGCCGGCGCGCTGATCGCGTTCATCCTCTACATCGACCTGTTCTTCTCCCCCATCCAGCAGCTCTCGCAGGTGTTCGACTCATGGCTGCAGACGCGGATCTCGGTCAACCGCATCGCCGAACTGATGCGATTGGAGACGCTCACCCCGCCGGCCGCCGACCCGGTGGACCCGGGCCGGTTGCGCGGGCATATCACCTTCAGCGGCGTCCGGTTCTCCTATCCCACCGCGCCCGCGCGGAGCACCGGGGAGCGCCGCGGCCCCGCCGACCCGCGGCTGATGGCGGGCTCGCTCGCGCCCGGGGCCAAGCCGCCGGAAGCGTTGCGCGAGGTCGACCTGGCCATCGCCGCGGGCGAGACGGTGGCGCTGGTCGGCGAGACCGGCGCGGGCAAGTCCACCGTCATCAAGCTGCTTTCGCGGTTCTACGACCCGGATGCCGGCGCCGTCCGGGTCGACGGGCACGACCTGCGCTCCCTCGACCTCGCCGGCTACCGCGGCCAGCTGGGTTACGTGCCGCAGGAAGCGTTCCTGTTCACCGGCACCGTCCGCGACAACATCGCTTACGGCCGCGCCGAGGCCACGGACGCGGAGGTGGAGGCGGCCGCCCGCGCGGTCGGCGCGCACGACTTCGTCGCGTCGCTGTCCGGTGGCTACCGGCACGAGATCGCCGAACGCGGCCGGTCGCTTTCGGCCGGGCAGCGCCAGCTGCTCGCGCTGGCCCGCGCCCAGCTCGTCGACCCGGCGATCCTGCTGCTGGACGAGGCGACGTCCAACCTCGACCTCGCCGCGGAGGCCCGCGTGGCCGAGGCCATGCAGACCCTCGCCCACGGCCGCACCACCATCGTCATCGCCCACCGGCTGCAGACCGCCCGCACCGCGGACCGGATCGTGGTGCTCGACCGCGGCCGCGTCGCCGAGATCGGCAGCCACGACGAACTGCTCGCCCGCGACGGCCGGTACGCCGGGATGTGGTAGGCGTTCGAGCTGCTTTCGGGGCGGGCGTGAGGTTTCACCGCTCGTTGCCGGCGCGGAGCCAGGCGATGTACTCGGCGGCCGCGGCGGCGGTGCCGTACCGGGGCTCGAATCCGGTGTCCTCGTGCAGCCGCGTGATGTCGAGCCAGTTCACCGGGCGCGTCCCGGCCGTGGGCAGCTCGAAGTGGAAGCCGGGCTCGACGGACTCGATCGCGGTGAGCACGTCGGCGTTGCTCGTGGCATGGCCGGAGGCGACGTTGTACGTCGAGTGGCGCAGTTCGCCGGCGAGCTGCAGGAGCGCCAGCGCGCGGCCGGTGTCCTTGACGTAGAGCAGGTCGAGCGAATCCTCGGCGTGCGGCGGCGCGAGCAGCCCGGACAGATCGGGTTCGCTTCGCCGGGCAGCGGCCAGCGCCAGCGAAGGGGCGGCGAAGAAGCGGTCCGGCAGGTGTCCCCCGGGGCCCCAGGTGCCGGAGATGCGGGCGTTGACGATCTCCACGTCGGTCACGCTCGACAGGTGGCCGGCGAGCAGCTCGGTGATCTTCTTCAACGTCGGGATGACGTGGAGGTGGTCGAAGGAGAGCGGCTGGTCCTCGGTGAGCGCCCCTTCGCCAGCGCCGTGGTAGACGCCGATGGTGCTCGCGGTGACGACGCGGCGCACGCCCAGGGTCTGCGCGGCGCGGACGATGTTGAGGAACGCCTCCAGCGCCCGTCCGGTGTCGGCGATCGGGTCGGCCTGCACGGTTTTCCATGGCAGGGCGAGGGCGAGGTGCACGATCCCGGTGACCGGGTACTGCTTGCCGGCGGCCAGCACCGCGTCGAGGTCGGTGACGTCGCCCTGCACGACGTGCACCGGCAGGTCGGCGAGGTGCGGCGGGAGCTGCGGGCTGCGGCGCTGGAGGAGAACGCACTCCTGGCCGGCTTCGGCGAGCGCGCGGACCGTGTGGGAGCCGATGAAACCGAGGCCCCCGGTAACGAGAATCATGTCTGGCCTTTCATTGGTTGTCTCGCTGATCATCAGCACTACTGACGATCAGCTTAAGCGTAAGCTGACGCCCGTGTCCACCGAAGCGAGCCCCGGCCCCGACCTGCACCGAGCGCTGGGCTACCTCCTCAAGCACGCCAACCTGAAGTTCACGGCGCTGACGGACGCGGCGCTCGCCCCGTTCGGCATCGACGGCAAGGACCTCGGCGCACTGCGGGTACTGGCCCACCGGGATCCGACGTCCCAGCTACAGGTGGCACAGACACTCGGCGTCGACCGCACGACGATGGTCGCGCTGCTGGACGCCCTCGAAGACAAGGGCATCATCCGACGGCAACCGGATCCGGCCGACCGCCGCCGGAACGTCGTCGAACTCACCGAGCAGGGCTCAGAGGCCTACGACGCGGCGGAAGCCGCCTACCAGGAGGCGGAGAAAACGTTCCTCGCGGCGCTCAGCCCCAGCGCCGGGGCGCAGTTTCGCCGCGCGCTGCGGACCCTGCTGGAGGATTGACCCGACCGGTCCACGGGGTTGCGGCATCCCCGCTCCGCAACACACTGCGAACCAGTGGCGGACGACTGACCCGGCTAGGTCCACCGCGCGCAGCGACCCAGTTCCGCCACGCACTGCAACACCCCCTTACGACCGACCCGGCAAGGTCCACCACGCACACCAGCCCCGCTCTGCCACACATCGCGGACACCGCCGGACGACCGACCTGCCAGTCCCGCGGCAGGCGACAGCCCAGCTCTGCCACCCGCTACCGACACCGCCGGGAGACTGACCCAGCTAGGTCCACCGCGCATAGCAACCCAGTTCCGCCA
>NZ_FOEF01000003.1:0-377618 GCF_900110575.1 Amycolatopsis saalfeldensis | reverse complement strand
TGCGGGCACCGCCCGACGACCGACCCAGCAAGGTCCACCGCGTACAGCAGCCCCGCTCTGCCACCCACTGCGGGCACCGCCGGAAGACTGACCCAGCTAGGTCCACCGCGCGTAGCAACCCAGTTCCGCCATGCACTGCGGGCACCGCCCGACGACCGACCCGGCAAGGTCGACCGCGCGCAGCAACCCAGCCCCACCACGCGCCAGGGCCGGACGACCGATCCGGCCGGGTCCACCGCACGCCGGACCGGCCGGGGAGCCCAACCGGGCAAGCCCCGCCGCACGTCACGGGCAGTGCGGGAGGGCTGAGTCCGCCGCGCGTTCTGGGTGCCGCCGGAGTGCCGGGCCTGGCAAGCCTCGTTGGTTGGCTTCTTACCAACGTGTGGGGATATTTTGCCAGCTGTTGACCTTCCCCGGTCGTACGGCGTATGGTCTAGACCACAAATTCCCCTTCGCTCGAGCACCTTTCCGCCCCGGTGCCGTTGTTCTGCTGGGCCACATCGCCAGGTCACAGTGCCGTGGCGGGAAGCGAGCCTTCCCCGAAGGAGCTGGTATGAAAGCGAACCGGAAACTTCTCGCCGCACTCGCGGGCGCGGTGCTCGCACCGGTGCTCGTGCTGGTGAGCCCGGCCGGCATCGCGAGCGCGCACGGGTACGTCAACTCCCCCGCGAGCCGGCAGGCGCAGTGCGCACAGCACACGGTCTCGTGCGGGCAGATCACCTACGAGCCCCAGAGCGTCGAAGGCCCCAAGGGCCTGCACAGCTGCAACGGCGGGCTGGCCCAGTTCGCCGACCTCAACGACGACAGCAAAGGCTGGCAGGCCACTCCGGTGGGCACCACGGCGACCTTCGACTGGACGTTCACCGCCCGGCACAGCACCGCCAGCTACGAGTACTACGTCGGCAACGACCTGGTGGCCAGCTTCGACGGGCACAACCAGCAGCCGCCGGAGACTGTTTCGCATCAGGTGGACCTGAGCGGGCACACCGGGCGGCAGACCGTGCTGGCCGTGTGGAACATCGCCGACACGGCGAACGCCTTCTACTCCTGCATCGACGTGCAGGTGGGCTGACGCCCGCAGAATCACCGGACACCAGTCAGCCAGCGGACCGTCGCCTCGACCACTTCCGGGCCGTGGCCGCGGAAACCGTGCCCGGCGCCGGGAACCGACCGCCAGTCGGTTCCCGGGCGGGCGGCCGCGGTGGCGCGGGCGATTTCGTGGGACACGTGCTCGTCGGCGTCGCCGTGGATCACCAACGCGGGCTGGTCGGCGGACAGGAAAGCCGCGCGCGGGTCCAAGCGGGTGAACTCCTCGAACAGCGGTGCGCCCAGCTGGAACCGGCCCTCGATGTCGAGGAAACCCTTGTCCCGCAACGAAGATCGGTCCGAGTACAGCTTGATCCCCCGGGGCAGCTCCGGCGCCAGGAACGTCCGGCGCAGGTCCAGCACCGGCTGCCACAGCACCACCGACCGCACCGGCAGCGTGGCCAGCGAAAGCGCGGTGCTCACTGCCCCGAAGCTCGACGCGACCACCGACACCGGAGCACCAGCGGCCGAAACAGCGGCGCGCAAGTCCAGCAGCTCTCCCGCCACGGTCATGTCACGAGGCCGTCCCTCGCTCGCCCCGTGCCCGCGAAACGAGAACCGCAGCACCGAAAACCCCGCCGCGACAAGCTTTTCCGCCAGGGTCACGAACAAACCCTGCTCGGTCAGGTCGCCGGTGATGCCGTGCGCCAGCACCACCGCGGACGGCCCGCCCGGGTGCCAGGCCGAGTCGAGCCGGACCCCGTCCGAGGCAGTGATCACAGGTAGAGCACGGACGTGAGCACCATCCCGCCGAGCGCGACGACCCAGGTGTAGGGCAGCGTCGAGGTCATCGCCTTCTCCGGGCGGACGCCGGAGTACTGCGCGGCCCACACCGTCTGCGTGCTGGTCGGGTCGGACACGCTGAACACCTGGTTGTACGAGGCCATCAGCCCCACCACCGCGGACAGCGGGTAGATCCCGCCGGTCACCAGCACGCCCGCGACCCCGGCGCCGAGGCCGAACACGTTGAGCGGCCCGCGGAACAGGCACAGCGGCACCAGCACCACGAACACCACCACGAACCACACCGCCGACGCCGGGCTGATCGCGGACACGATCGGCGTCAGCGCGCTCTTCGCGCCGGGCAGCTTCACGGCCGCGAGCAGCATCCCGATCGCGATGAACAGCACGATCGGCGGCGCCGCCACATGGAACGCCTTGTACAGCGATCGCAGCGCGCGGCCGTTCAGCTCGCCCCACTTCGTGGTCGTCACCAGCGCGTAGACGATCCCGACCAGCAGCGAGGGCACGATCGGCACGGCGAAGCCCAGCGCCAGCACGATCGGGACCAGCGGCGTGATCAGCGCGTACCACGGCGCGTCGCCCCGGCGGACCCGCGCCTTCGGCCGGTCCAGGCGCACCGCCCAGGCGTGCCGGGCGCCGCGCCGGCGGGTCTCGATGAGCACGTACGCGATGCCGACGACCAGCGCCATCGGGAACAGCTTCACCATGATCGCCTTGACGTCGCCGACCGGCGCGCCCAGCGCGTCGGAGAGGAACTGCCACACCGGCAGCTCCAGCGGCGAGCCCGCGGAGATGCCCATCAGCACCGTGCCGCCCGCGACCACCGGTGTGACGCCGACGGCGATCATCGCCGGGATGCCGACCACCCCGGCGAGCATCGCGGCCGGCGCGGAGCCGGTGATGCTGCCGCACAGGATCGACACGGCGAACACGCCCAGCGCCACGACCGAAGGCCGTTCACCGCCGAACTCGACGATCTTGCGCACCAGCGTGGCGGCGATGCCCGTCTCGTCCATCAAAGTACCGAGCCACGAGCCCAGCAGCACGGCGATCATCGTCGACGCCAGCGCCGCCGAGCCGGTCTGCAGCACGCTGGTGAGGATGTCGTTCCTGCCGCCGGACAGCGGCGCCCCGGCGAGCAGGGCGATGCCGAGCGCCAGCAGCACCAGCGCGAACGCGGTGGGCAGGACCCGGGTCAGCATCAGGACCACCCCGACGGCCATCAGGGCCAGGATCGCGATACCCATCAGCGGTTCCCTTCGGCGAGCGCGGCGGTGAGCCGCAGCGGGCTGACGCCCAGCCCGCTGCGGTGGTGGGCGAAACGGTGCGCGACGATCTCGTCCGCGCCGGCCACATGGCCCCGGAGACGGAACGGGCCGAGCCGCGCGGCGGTGTGCCCGAGCCGGCGGTTCAGCTCCCGCACGTCCAGCCGGTGGTGCGCCAGCTCGTGCGCCACGGCGGCCTTGCGCAGGCCGTCGGAGGTGACCGGCCAGCCGCGTCGGGCGGCCAGCTTTTCCATCCGGGCCAACGCATCCCGGTACAGCGTGACGGTGGCGCGGCGGTACTCGGCGAGCAGCAGCTCCCCGTCACGGACCCCGCCGTCGCGTTCGACGATCCGGACGTCTTCGTCGTCGGGCGCGGCGGCCAGCTCGTCGCCGTAGGCCAGAGCGATCGAAGCCCAGCCGCGCAGCTGCGCCTCGGGCCGGTTTTCGTGGGTCGGCGTCGCCCGCAGCAGGGCGACGGCCAAATCCAGGTCAGTACTCATCGCCGGTCCTCCAGAATCGCGACGACCGGCTCGTCCGCCGCCCGGGTCTTCAGCTCGGCCCCGATCAGCGCCACGAGCTGGTCGCGGTCGAGCACCCCGGACAGGTCGGCGATCTTCGGCCCGACGAGCAGCCAGACGGCGGGCGCGCGCGAACCGCCGTCGCCGTAACGAGTGTGTTTGTCGACAAGCGTGGCGAGGCGGGCCGGCGCGGTGCCGACGTCGGTCTTCTCGACCAGCGCCCCGGCGCTGTGCAGGCGCACGACCCCTTCGGCGTCGACCACCCGCACGTGCTCCACCGGCGCGGAGAACCGTCCGAGCCGGCCGGGACGCCGGGCGCGGGCGCCGAACACGCGGTGCTGGGCCGTCGCGGCCAGCTCCGCCACCTCGGAGACCGGCACGCCGAGGCTGCGCGCCACCTCGTCCCGCATCGCCTTATCGTCCACAGTGGACGCGCGGTCCTTGGTGCGCAGCTCGGTGGCCCCGGTGGCGACCGCGCGGATCAGGTTGCGGGTCGGGTCCACCGTCACGTCGACCTCGACGCCGGCCGGGTCCGCGCCCTGCGCGACCACCGCCGCCTCGGCCTCCGCGCGGGCGGCCAAGATGTCCTCATTGGACGGACTCGGCACGATCCGCTCGACCGACTCGCGCACCAGCGCCAGCGCCGCGCCGAGCGGGCTGATCACCTCGCTGTGCGCCGCGATCCGCCAGTCGTGCCCGGTCTCCTCGCCGAGGAACGGCGTCACCGCCGCCGCCCCGCCGCCCCCGCCGACCAGCGACGGGTGGTCGAGGCGGTACTCGCGGACCAGCGTCTCGACGACCGCGCGCACCGGTTTCACGGCCTGGCGCAAGACAATCCGCGCCGCTTCCTCGACCGTCAGCCCCAGCGCTTCGGCCAGCGGCCGCACTGCGAGACGCGAGGCTTCCGGCTCGGCGCGGGCGTAGGAACCGGCCGGCACGACCCCAAGGGCGTTGGCCGCGCAGGTGAGCGTGAGCGCGTACCGCCGGCCGTCCGCCGCCTCCAGCGCCACGTAGTCGTCCGGGTCGTCCGGACGCGGCGAGACCGTCACCAGCTTCGCGCCGGTGAGCGCTGAAGCAGGCGCGAAGCAGGCGTACGGCAGCCCCGCGATGTGCGCGCTGCGCGGGCCGACTTCGGTGACCGCGCGGCCGGAGAACCGGACGAGCGAGCCGCCGCCGATGCCGACCGTGCGGACGTCCAGCGCGGGCAGGTAGGTCTCCCGCCCGCCGAGCCGCGCGTGCCGCACCGGCACCCGGCCGCGGCGGATCACGCTGATGTCGGTGGAGGTCCCGCCGGTCTCGAGGAACACGCCCTCGCTGAGCTTCTCCCCCATCAGCGCGCCCGCGACGCCCGCGGCCGGCCCGGACAGCGCCGTCAGCAGCGGCCGCCGGCGCATCTCCGGCAGCGACATCACGCCGCCGTCGCCGCGGACCACCATCAGCGGCGCGGTGATGCCCGCCCGCTGCACGCTGGCCTCGACCAGGTCGGCGGTGGACACCATGCGCGGCATGATGCCCGCGTTCAGCACCGCCGTCCTGGCCCGTTTGGTGAGGCCGTACAGGCTGGTGATCTCGTGCGTCGCGGTCGCGAGCAGCCCGCGCTCCCGGGCCGCGGCGACCACCGCGCGCTCGCCCTCGGGATCGTCGACGCTGAACGGTTCGACCGCGACCACCACCTCGGCGCCCTGCTCGACCAGCGCGGTGACGGCTTGGTCGGCGTCGCCGGGGTCGGGCACGGCCGCGTACCGCACGGGCAGCCGGCGCCCGGGTGCCAGCTCCATCTTGCCGAGCGACTCGAGCCGCCGGGTGGCGAAGCCGTCGAAGCCCGCGCCGATGCCCGCGATACCCACGATCGCGACGTCGCCTTCCAGCAGCGCGTTGGTGGCCTGCGTGGTGCCGTGCGCGAGGAACGACACGTCACCGGCGCCGATCCCGGCCTCGGCCTGCAGTTTCTCCAGCGCCTCCAGGATGCCGTGGGCGACGCCGTCGGCGTGGTCGTGGCTGGTCGGCACCTTCACCTGGCCGAGCAGCTCGAACGAGTGCGCGTCCACGGCGACGGCGTCGGTGAACGTGCCACCCACGTCGATGCCGATCCGCACGGGACCGGGATGGACCGTCATTGTCCATACCTCCTGGGGAACTGGGGGCTTCAGTAGCCGCGGACTTCGGGCCAGCGCCGCTCGACGCCGGCCTGGTCGAGCAGGCGGGCGAACTCGTCGAACAGCTTCGGGTCCTCGCGGACCTGGTGGGGCTCGCCGCCGCGGCGCAGCGCGAAGCCCGCGAGGTGGCCGGCGACCTCGCCGACGTTCCACTCCACGGGATGCAGCCGGTGGCAGCCGTTGGTGATGTGCGTGGTGCCGATGTTCTTGCCCGCGGGCAGGAGATTCCGCATCCGCCGCGGCAGCAGCGCGCCGAGCGGGATCTCGAACGGCACGCTCGGCACGTCGACGTAGTTGTCGCCGGCGGTCGAGGGGTGCAGGTCGAGGCGGTAGCTGCCGACGCCGACCGAGTCCACATGGGACTTGCGGCCGGTCGCGCCGAGCAGGTCGAGTGACACGTCCTGTTCGACCACCGTGGTGACCGCGCGGATGCGCCGGCCCTCGCGGACGTACGCGGACTTCGCGAGGCCGTCCTTCGTGCCGACGACGTCCGGGCGCAGTTTGAGGCCGGGGAAGCCGGTGCCGCCGTCCAGCCGCGGCGCCTCGGTTTGCAGCCAGTACAGCACCGAAAGCGAAAGCTGCTTGGCCTCGTAGTGGGCGCGCGTGACGTCCTCGGCCGTGCTGACGCCGTCGATCTCCAGGCCGGGCCGCAGCCAGTAGTCGTTGAGCGGCCAGTTCACCAGCGTCAGGTCGGAGTCGAACGCGCCGGGCCGGTGCAGCCCGCGGGCCAGGATGCGGCGGAAGCCCCACAGCTCCTTGTCCCCGGCGTCGGCGCTCTGGTCCGCGCTGATCGCCAGCGGGTCGGTGTCCGGGTTCGGGTCGAAGGTGCGCGGCACCGGCTCCAGCGAGCGCGGGTCCGGCGCCAGGAAGCCGAGCAGCGGGCCGGGCCAGAACTCGGGCCGGTAGTCGCGCCAGAAGCCGTACATCGACGGCCGGTCGATCACGTGGTCCTGGCCCGCGTGGTGCGAAACCGCGAAGCAGTAAGTGAAACCCTGAAGATTCCCCGGATCGGCCCGCTCCGGCGCGTGCGGCTCGCCGTGCTCGTCACGCGACTCGGCGCCGACGGCGAACTCGACGCCCGCGAGCGCCAGCAGGTCGCCGTTCTCGGTCGCGTCGAGCACGTACGCGGCCCGCACCGTGGTGTGCTCGCCGTCCGGTCCCTCGAACGTGACGGCGTCGACCCGGTCGCCGGTCACCTCGGCCGAGACCGGCCGATGCCCGGTGAGCACGGTGATCCGCCCGGCCGCGCGATGGGGCGCCAGCAGGGATTCGAGCACCGCGAGCGCGACCCGCGGCTCGTGGCACAGCTTGCTGACGCGCCCGGCGCCCGGGTTCAGGTCCGCCAGCCGCGCGGCCTCGGCCCGCAGCGGGTAGTGCCGCCGGTAGTAGTCGCGGATCCCTTCGCGGAACGCCCGATACGAGGCTGTGCCACCGAAACGCTCGATCCACGGGTTCTCGTCCGGGGGCACCGCCTGGGCGGTGAACTGGCCGCCGACCCAGTCGGTCTCCTCGGTCAGCACGACCCGATGCCCCGCTCCGGCGGCGGCCAGCGCGGCGGCCACGCCGCCGGTCCCACCGCCTGCCACGAGGATCTCGGTGCCGAGTTCAGCCATGCTCCGTCCTAACGGGATCGTGGTGCGCCGACGGAATCGCCGGCCACCGGGGGGCACCACAGCAGCTGCTGCGGCGTCGTGTCCTGCTCGGTGACGAGGTCGACGAGCAGGCGCACCGCGCACCGGCCCATCTCCCGCATCGGCACCGCGAAGCCGCTCACCCCGGGCGGGCCGCCGAGCACGGCCAGCGAGAGATCGTCCGGTGTGGACAGTCCGGCGGCCTTGACGGCGGTGCGGACCGCGGCGTGCGCGGCCCCGGTGTCGGTGCCCTCGACCACCACGGCGGTGACGCCGTCGCGGACCCAGCCCCGCACCGTGTCCGGGTGCACCTCCGGCCCGCCGACGCGCACGATCTCCGTGCGCGGCGCCGCTTCGAGCACCCCGCGCTGGCGGTCGCTGGACGAGGGGGCCTCGTCCAGCTCGCGGACGTACCGGATCTCCCGGTGCCCCAGCGCGGTCAGCCGCCGCAGCACCTCCGCCGACGCGGTGACGTAGTCGGCCCCGACGTACGGGATCCGCCCGCCCAGCTCCGGCCGCCGTCCGATGTAGACGAACGGGAAGCCGGAGTCGACCAGCCGCGCCACCGGCTCCTCCGGCACGTGCCGGCCGAAGAACAGGCAGCCGTCGGCCATCCGGGTGCGGCGGATCGCGGCCTCCCGCAGCGCGCCGGACCCGGCGGTGCCGGTGAACAGGATCAGGTCCTGCCCCAGCGCCGCGGCCTCCTCCTCGACCCCGGCCAGGATCGGGTGGTAGGAGTCGGCGGTGTCGGTCGGGAACGTGGTGCGGAAGGTGTAGAGCCCCAGCATGTTCGACCGCGCCGACGCCAGCCGCGTCGCGACCGGGTGCGGCACGTAACCGAGCCGTTCGGCGACCTCCAGCACCCGGTGCCGGGTGGACTCGGCCATCCGCACGCCGCGGTTGCCGGCCAGCACCACGGACACCGTCGCCTGGGAGACCCCGGCGATCCGGGCGATGTCCGCCTGCCGCGGCGTCCTGCCTCGCGCTGCCACCTCCGCGCACCTCCTCGTCGCTAATGCGGATTAGCGAAGGCTCTGCGACGCGAAGCCTCCCGTCAACCTCGACCGGGAATTCTGTCCGATTCGGCGAAATGGCGGGACTAATACGTATTAGCACCTTGACAGTCGCGCCCGGCCCCACGCACGGTTCGGCCGCGCGCGGGGTTCCTCCTTCCGTCCGTAATTCACTGACAAAAAGGGCCAACCCCGTGGTTATTCGTTGACCTTCGCTTCCACGCGTGGCTACGGTGCCCGGCACTGAACCGATCAACAGCGCTATCCCTGGAGGCGGTTTCCTTGATTTCCCGGCGAGCTTTTCTCGGCGCGTCCGCGGCCGCGGCGACTTTTCCGTTGTGGGGCAAAGGTTTTGCCTCCGCGGCCACCCCGGACACCTTCAAGCTGGCGTTCGACGATCAGACGGGCGCGGGCGCCACCTACGCCTACGTCACCGGCACGACGCTCGACGGCAAACTGGTGGTGCTCAAGGCCGACGGCACCCCGTACTACCCGCCGTCGCCGGCGGCGCAGACCCCGCTCGCCGAGGACTGCGCGATCCCGATCAAGACGCTCTCGCAGGTGACCGTGCCGAAGATGGCCGGGGCGCGGGTCACCTTCGCCACCGACGCCAAGCTCGACTTCTTCGTCAACCCCGGCCCCGCCCTCGTGCCCCCGAGCTTCGTCAACACCGACGACGTCAACTACAACCGCAACTGGTCGTTCTGCGAGTTCACCTTCAACAATGACGTGCTGTTCGCCAACATCAGCTACGTCGACTTCGTCGCCTTCCCGCTCGGCCTGCACCTGACCACCACCGGCTCCGGCGACCAGACCGTGTCGGGCCTGCCGGCCAAGTCGCTGGACTCGATCGCCGACGCGCTCAAGGCCCAGGGCGGCGCCTGGACCTCGCTGATCGAGGCCGGCCCGGACGGCACCCCGCTGCGGGCGCTGAGCGCGCACTACCGCGCGGACCAGTTCAGCGGTTACCTCGACGGCTACATCGACCAGGTGTGGCAGAAGTACGCGGGCACGGACCTGACCGTCGACACGCAGGTGCCCGGCCTCGGCGTCTTCACCGGCCGCGTCGGCTCCGACGGCGTGCTGAAGTTCAACAACGGCGAGGCCTTCACGAAACCGGTGACGGCCGACGTGTGGAGCTGCGACAGCGGCCCGTTCGCGATCAAGGACGGCGACAGCGACGCGCGCAAGGCGATCATCCCGCGCCTGGCCGCCGCGCTGAACCGCACCACGTTGCTGGACAACGCGAACCAGCCGACCGGCGAGGACCCGGCGAAGTTCTACCAGGCGGCCGAGACCAACCACTACGCCCGCATCGTGCACAGCAAGCTGCCCGACAACCGGGGTTACGCCTTCCCGTACGACGACGTCTCCCCCGGCCCCGACTTCAGCGGCGCCGTCCAGGCCGGCGACCCCGACACGCTCACCGTGACGGTGAACGCGTTGCGCTGAAACACTTCCGCACCACGACGGCCGTGAGTGTCCGCTATGGACGCTCATGGCCGTCGCCGGCGGGGATCGATCCTATGACCCACAGCACCCGGCTGGGCCCTTGAAAATACTCCGCGTTGGCAATTATTGTCGGAGCTGGTAGAGCGCTGTCGCAGCTAGCGCACCCTGCACACTCCGCGGAGACGCCCGTATGAGCACGCTGTTCGAGCCGTACACCCTCCGGTCGCTGACCATCCCGAACCGTGTCTGGATGGCGCCGATGTGCCAGTACAGCGCGGCCCCGGCCGGAGAGCTGGCCGGCGCCCCGGCGGACTGGCACTTCGCCCACCTCGCGGCGCGCGCGGCCGGCGGCACCGGGCTCATCCTCACCGAGGCCACCGCCGTCAGCCCGGAAGGCCGTATCAGCCCGTACGATCTCGGCATCTGGAACGACACCCAGGTCGCCGCGTTCCGCCGGATCACCGATTTCCTGCACACCCAGGGCACCGTGGCGGGCATCCAGCTCGGGCACTCGGGCCGCAAGGCCTCCACCGAGCGCACCTGGGTCGGCCGCGGCGCGCCGATCCCGGCCGGCGCCGAATACGGCTGGACCCCGGTGAGCGCCAGTCCCGTGCCGTTCACCGAGGCCTCCACCACCCCGGAAGAGCTGACCACCGAACAGATCGCGGAGATCGCCGGACAATTCGGGAAGGCCGCGGAACGCGCCCGCGCCGCCGGCTTCGACGTCGTGGAAATCCATGGTGCACACGGTTATCTGATCCACCAGTTCCTGTCGCCGTTCACCAACCGGCGCACCGACGGCTACGGCGGCTCCTTCGAAGGCCGCATCCGCTTCGCGCTGGAGGTCGTCGAGGCGGTCCGCGCCGCGTGGCCCGAGGACCTGCCGGTGTTCTTCCGCGTCTCCGCGACGGACTGGCTGAGCGAGAACGCCGACGACCCCCGCGAGGGCTGGACCGCCGACGAAACCGTGCGGCTGGCCAAGGAACTGCTCGCCCGCGGCGTCGACCTGCTCGACGTGTCCACCGGCGGCGCCGTGCCGGACGCGAAAATCGAGGCCGCGCCGGGCTTCCAGGTGCCGTTCGCCGAGCGAGTGCGCACCGGGGCCGGACTGCCGGTCGCCGCCGTCGGGCTGATCACCGAGCCCCGGCAGGCCGCCGGGATCGTGGCGGACGGCCGTGCGGACGCCGTCCTGCTGGGCCGGGCGCTGCTGCGCGACCCGTACTGGGCCCGCCACGCCGCGGCCGAGCTGGGCGGCGAGGTGGCGGCCCCGGTCCAGTACCACCGCGCCTGACCCGGTGCGTCCACAAAGGAGCGTCACGCCGCGGGAATCCGGTTAGGACTGTCCGTTTTATACGGTTTCTATCCAACGGCTGGTCTCGCCGCCGCTCCCTACTTTCGGCCCTTATTACCGCTCGCGCCGTTATCGAGACTGCCCGCAGCGGGTCACTCGGGATGACCCACTACGCGGAAGGTGATCCATGTCTTCGAAACGGCTGGCTGTTCTGACGACGGCCTTGGCCACGTCGTCACTCCTGGTGGCGGCGGGTGGCGCGGCGACCGCGTCCGCCCAGCAGGCCGACCAGGTGAGCACCGACGCCCAGGGCCGTGTCATCGCGGTCCGCCCCGCGGCGCCGCTGGCCGCCGCGCAGGCCCAGGCCGGGAACGTCGCCGCGGCGGCCGGTTCCCACATCGCGGGACTGGCGAAGCAGTTCGGCCTCGGCGTCGGCGACCTGAACCTGGCGGGAGTGCAGGCGCTGCCGGGCGGCAACGTCGCGCGGCTGCAGCAGACCATCGGCGGCGTGCCCGTGTACGGCGCGCAGATCGTGCAGGACCTCGACTCCCGCGGCGCGCTGCTCGCCGCACTCGGCAAGACCACCCAGCGCAGCGAAGGCGCCTTCCCCGCCGACGCGCGCGGGGCGCAGGCACGGGCTTCGAAGGCGGCGCTGGACGCCGTCACGAAGAAGGCCGGCAAGTCCGCGGGCCTGAAGGCCGGCGCCGAGCAGGCCTACTGGTACGACGCCAGCCTCGGCGGCGACAGCAAGAACGCCACCGCCGTGCCCACCTACTTCGTGCCCGTCAAGGGGATCGACCCCGAGGACAAGTGGACCGCGGTGGTCGGCGCGGGCAGCGGCCAGGTGCTGACCGTGTGGGGCGAGACGAAGCACGCGGGGGTGAACCGCGACGTCTGCGACGCCAACCGCAAGGTCGTCGACCTCGACACCGCCACGCTGGAGGACATCCGCTGCGGCGCGAGCCAGGCGTTCAAGATCACCCGCACCGAGGGCCAGGACCCGGTCGCGACCGAGGACGTCAACCACGTCTACGACTTCTTCGGCGCGGCACAGGACTTCTACAACTCCGCCGCTTCGTACGACCTGACCGCCAACATCGGCGCCGACTACGGCGACGGCAAGGGCAAGGCGCTGCGCGGCACCGTCCGCATGTGCGAGACCGAGAACGGCCAGGAGCAGTGCCCGTGGGCCAACGCCTTCTGGGACGGCGAGCAGATGGCCTTCGGCGAGGGCGTGACCACAATGGACATCACCGGTCACGAGCTCACCCACGGCGTCACCCAGCACACCTCGCAGCTCGGCAGCGGCTACGCGGGCGCGCTGAACGAGGGCATGTCCGACGTGATGGGCCAGTTCATCGCCTTCAAGGCCAAGGACGCGAACGTGCAGGGCGCCAACCGCTGGATGATGGGCGCGGGCTCGTCGATCGGCCAGGTGCGCGACATGAAGAACCCGGCCGACTCGGGTGAAGGCCCCGGGCCGGACCGCGTCAACGGCCAGTACTGGACCGACGAGAACGGCGACCCGCACATCGACGCGGGTGTCGTCGACAAGGTCGACTACCTGATCACCGACGGCGACAGCTTCAACGGCCAGACCATCACCGGGCTCGGCGAGGACAAGGCGATCGCGCTCTGGTGGAAGGTGGAGAACCTGCTCCGCCCGACGTCCACGTTCAAGGACCTCGGCACGGCGCTGAACTCCGCGTGCAGCACCAATGCCCAGACCGGCGTCGCCGGCACCACGACCGCCGACTGCACCCAGGTCGGCAACGCGGTGAAGGCCACCCAGCTGGACAAGGCGCCGTAACCCCGGCTCTGTCCACAATGCACGGAAGCGCCGCCGGTCTTCGCGGACCGGCGGCGCTTTCGTCGTTTTGTCGTTTCCGGTACCCGCGCGCCCGGGCCTTACGGCACTGAGTGCACTTGTCCCGGATCGGCACCGGCGCTGCGCAGGGCCGCGCCCACCCGGGCGACGACCTCGTGCAGCGGCGTCGCGGTGCTCATCACGGCGACCACGGTGGTCTCGGCGGCGGTCCCGTCGGCTTGGCGGCCCGGCCCCGGGGCTTCGGGACCGCGGAAGGCGTCGGCGACGAGCCCGAACGCGTGCGCGGCGCTGGCCGCGATGTCGTCCTTCCCGCCGCTGCGCAGCCAGCTGCGGAGCACGTGGTTGTTGGCCGCCGCGATCGCCGCGGCGGCGACGGCCGCGCGCAGCTCCGAGGAGTCGTCGCCCTGCTCGGCGAACCGCCGCCGGAGGTAGCGCGCGAGCACGCGCTGGTACCGGTCCACGGTCGCGACCTCCTTGTCCCGCAAGGAAGGCACGGTGCGGGTGAGCGCGAACCGCTTGACCGAGACATCGAGGTCCGCGGCGTAGTAGTCGAGCACGAGGCCGACCGTCGCGCAGGCCACCTCGACCGGGTCGCCGCCCGGGCCGGCGGTGTCGAACACCCGCTCCATCTCCGCCACGATCTCGTCGTGGTTGGCGAAGATCACGTCGTCCTTGGCGTCGAAGTAGCGGAAGAATGTGCGTCGCCCGACGCCGGCCGCGGCGGCGATCTCGTCGACAGTGGTCGCCTCGTAGCCCTGGGCCACGAACAGGTCGATCGCGGCCGCAGCCAGCGCCCGGCGCAGCTCCCGGCGACCGGCGGCGGTGGCCCCGACCCGCGTGGCCGGCGAGCGGCGCGGCGATTCCGTCATGGTCCGGAACGGTAGCAGCCGTCTTGCTAGTGGCACTGAGTGCCGTTAGACTGGACGACGGGTTGCGGGCCGCGGCACGCCCGAGCCCTCCCCACCGAGTGGAAGGCGTCGACGATGACCCTCGACCAGCAGCTTCAGCCGACCGGCGCGACGCGGCCGGAGTCCGAGCGTTTCGACGCGTATTACGGACGGCTGTTCGGCTGGTCGGTCCAGTGGCGCGGGCAGGGGCTGTTCCTGGTGCTGGACAACGGGCTCTGCGCGGTGACCCTGCCCAAGCTCACCGCGACCCCGGTGCTGCAGCGGCTGGCCGCGACGGGCTGCCAGGGCCCGGCGCTGACCCTGCCCACCCAGCACGGCGCCCGCGCCGCGCTGCTCGCCGAGACCGACGGCCTGGTCCCCCCGCGCGGCACCCTGCCGAAGGACGTGGACCTGCTCGACTGCGGCGCGCTGGTCCCCCTGCCGATCGGCCCGCGCGCCACCGGGGTGGCCGTGGAGTGGCTCACCGCCCCCGACCCGCGGCAGCGCTGGCTGCCGAGCCTGGGCGCGGTACTGGCAGCACTACACCCACGCCGCTGACCGACGCGGCCCGCTGTCCGCTGCCGAACCTGGGCGCGGTACCGGCAGCACTACACCCACGCCGCTGACCAACGCGGCCCGCTGACCGATGCCGAACCTGCGCGCGGTACCGGCAGCACTACACCCACACCGCTGACCGACGCCGAACCTGCGCGCGGTACCGGCAGCACTACACCCACGCCGCTGACCAACGCGGCCCGCTGACCGATGCCGAACCTGCGCGCGGTACCGGCAGCACTACACCCACACCGCTGACCGACGCGGCCCCGGCCCGATGCGCCCCCATGTCGCCTTGCTAGCTCCAGCCCTGCCCCGCCACCACCCTCGGCTGAGGCGTCTGCTCCCAGCCCTGGTTCCACGCAGCGAACGCCGGGGCGCGGAAGGGCCTCGGCTCAGAAGTGGCTCAGCTGGGCCAGAACCTGCGGGTACGACCCGTCGCGTTCCGCGTAACGCAGCGGCTTCACCGTCTCGACCAGGAGCTCGCCCTCGGCCTGGGCGGCGAGCAGCGCCATCGCCTCGCTGAGGAACGGCTCGAGCGGCATCGCGTTCTCGTCGTCCTCCTGGTTCATCAGCGCGGTCTGCACGGCGGGCGGCACCAGCTCGAAGACCCGCACCGGCGTGTCCGCCAGCTGGACGCGCAGCGACTCGGTGTACGAGTGGATCGCGGCCTTCGTGGCGGCGTAGGTCGGCGTCAGCGGCAGCGGCACGAAAGCCAGCCCCGAGCTGACGGTGATCACCGCGGCCTCCGGCTGCTCCGCGAGGAACGGCAGGAACGCCGACAGCACCCGGATCGTGCCGAGCAGGTTGGTGGTCACCGTCGCCTCGGCGGTGGCCAGGTGCGCGGGGTCCAGCAGACGCTCCGGGTGCATGATCCCGGCGACGGTGGCCACCACGTTCAGCTCCGGGTGGGCGCGGGTGACCTCGTCGGCCACCTCGGCGATCCGCGCGGGGTCGGCGACGTCGAGCGGCACGGTCTCGATCCCCGGGTGCTCGGCGGCGATCCGGTCGAGCCGGTCCTCGCGGCGCCCGCTGATGATCACTTTGTCGCCGAGCTCGTGCAGCCGCAGCGCCAGCCCGAGCCCGATGCCCGACGTCGCCCCGGTCAGGAAGACGGTGTTCGGGGTCTGCTTCATGTTCGTGGTCCTTCCCGTTCGGTCTCCCCCAAGCCTGGCGGGATCCGTTGGGCGTAACCATGGTCTGCCGATCCGTGGCTGCGGCGGCCCTGTCTCAGTCCTGGGGCGGGAACGGCGAGTCGACGGCCAGGGTGAGGACCGCGACCATCGCGTCGAGCGGTAGCTGGGAGGCGCCGGCCTGGTCGAGGAACGCCAGGATGCGGACGCCCTCGGGCGTGAGCACGCCGGCCTCGTCGCTCACCTCGGCGCTCGCCGCCTCCAGCGTGCCGATGCCGGCGTTGTGGTGGGCGTCTCGCACCGCGTTGCGGAGCACGGCCAGCTCGGCCTTCGACGGCCCGCGCTTCTCGGCGCGCAGCCGTTCCACGATCCGCACGACCTGGGGCGAGCGGGCGGCGACCGACTGACGACCGGCGAAGCTGGCGACCATCCGCGGCGTGGACCGCACCTCGGGCGGCGCGAGCGGGACCACGGCGTCGCGCGCGGGCTCCACCCCCGGGACTTTGAGGCTCTCCAACGCTTCCGCCCGACGTCGCTCGCTCTCGCGCAGCCGGGCGATCGGGTCGCGCCGGCGCGACGCGGCGAACTCGCGCGCCTCCTCGCGGGCCTTGGCGCCGGACTCGGACAGCTGCGGGCGGCGCCGGTAGCTGCCCTCCTCGAGCGCCCGGCGACGGCTGGCGGCGAACCAGGCTTCGAAGGTCTGGCCCTGCCGGGGCGGCTCCAGCACGTCGGTCATCGACGCCTGGGCCTCGTCGCTGAACCAGCCGTTCAGCCGTGAGCGCAGGAAGTCCCCCGGCCGCTCGCCCGCCCCGCGCGGCCGCTGCCGGGTGCCGTCCGGCAGGGCGCCCAGCGCCACCAGCAGCGCGTCCGGGCAGTAACCGTTGCCGTACCAGAAGTCCAGCTGGCGATCGACGTCCTCGCGCTCGTCGCGGGTGAGCCGCTCGGTCACCCAGCCCATGCGCCGGAACAGCACGCCGGTGGCCTGGGCGCGCTCGTGCTCGTCGCTCGGCACCACCGTCGACGGCCACGCCCGGTCCGAAATCCGAACCACCAGCACCTCCTCGGGACCCACCCGACGGTACGGCCCCGCCCCGGGCGGCCCGCAGGGGACACGCCCATGGCCGGATCAGTGGGATACCCGTCATTGCTGACACCCTCGCCCGGTGCGAGGCTGGTGGGGTGCGAGAACACCTGGTCCTGATCCCCGTCTTCGACGGTGTGCAGGTGCTCGACGTCACCGGGCCGTTCGAGGTGCTGGCGCACGCCACCAAGCGGCTCGGCGACGCCCCGGGCTACGCCGTGCGCCTGGTCGCCGCCACCCCGGAGCCGGTGACCACGGACGGCGGGCTGAAGCTCGTCCCGGACGGCCCGCTCCCCTCGTCCGGCGAGATCGGCACCCTGCTCGTGCCCGGCGGGGCCGGGGCGAGGGCCCTGACCCCGGCCGACGAGCTGGTCGGCTGGCTGCGGAACGCGGCCGGCCGGTCCGCGCGGGTCGTCTCGGTGTGCACCGGCGCGTTCCCGCTCGCCGCCGCCGGGGTGCTCGACGGCCACGCCGCCGCCACCCACTGGCAGTACGCCGGGCAGCTGGCGAGCACGTACGCGCGAATAGACGTGCAGGCCGACCCGATCTTCGTGCGAGACGGCCGGATCTGGACGTCCGCGGGCGTCACCGCGGGCATCGACCTCGCGCTGGCGCTCGTCGAAGCCGACCACGGCGTGGACCTCGCGCAGCACGTCGCGCGCGAGCTGGTGGTGTTCCTGCGCCGGCCGGGCGGGCAGAGCCAGTACGCGGGTCCGATGTGGACGGAGCCGGCGCGCAAGCCCGGCATCCGCGAGGCGCAGGACCTGATCCACGGCCGCCCGGAGGCCGACCTGCGGGTGCCCGCGCTCGCCGCGCACGCGGGCATGAGCGAGCGGCACTTCAGCCGTGAGTTCACCCGCGCGCTCGGCTACCCGCCCGGCGACTACGTGGAGCAGGTGCGGGTCGACGCCGCCCGCCGGCTCCTGGAGTCCGGGCCCGCGCCGGTGACCGCGGTCGCCGCCCGCACCGGCTTCGGCACCGCCGAGACCATGCGCCGGGCGTTCCTGCGACGCCTCGGCGTGCCACCCGCCCACTACCGGCGGCACTTCGCCGCCGGACCGTCCTGAGAAAGGACTTTCCCATGCAGGTAGCGATCGCCGCCTTCCCCCGGATGACCGCGCTCGACGCCATCGGCCCGTACGAGGTGCTGCAGCGGATCCCGGCGCTGGACCTGGTGTTCGTCGGCGAGCGCCGCGGTGAGGTCCGCACGGAGAACGGCTTCCTCGGGCTCACCGTCGACGCCGCCTACGACGAGGTGCCCTCACCCGACGTGGTCGTGGTGCCCGGCGGCATCGGCACCCGGTCGCTGCTCGACGGCGGCCCGCTCGTCGACTGGGTCCGCGCGACCTACCCCGGCACCCGCTTCACCACGTCCGTCTGCACCGGCTCCCTGGTGCTCGCCGCCGCGGGCCTGCTGAACGGGCTGGCGGCGACCACGCACTGGGGCGCCGTGGACAAGCTGGCCGAGCTGGGCGCGAAACCCGTGCACCGGCGCGTGATCGAACACCTGGACCAGCGGCTGGTCATCGCCGCGGGCGTCTCCTCCGGCATCGACATGGCCCTGCGGCTGGCCGAGCTGCTCGTGGACACCACCGCCGCGAAGGCCGCGCAGACCCTGATCGAGTACGACCCCGAGCCGCCGTTCGACGCGGGCCACCCCAGCAAGGTGGACGCCGCGGTGATGGCCCGGGTGGAGGAGTACCGCGCGGTCCGCGCCTGAGCCGGTCAAGGCTCGTGAGTGTTCCTGACGGTGGGAACCGTTGTCGGCACTCACGAGTCCTGGGCGCGGAACCGCACGTCCGCGGCCGCGGCGGTCCCGGCGGTCCGCCCGGGCGCGGACTGGTACGTCCAGTACAGGTTCGTGTGCGCGATGACCAGTTCCGGTGACGGCGCGCCCCAGGAGGTGCCGTCGTTGGTCGTGTGGGCGTCGGAAACCAGCTGCGCGTCGTAGCCGCGGGTGAAGGCGCCGTGCAGGGTCGAGCGGACGCACGCGTCGGTCTCCGCGCCGGTGACGATCAGCTTCCCGGCGCCGAGGCCCGCCAGCACGGTCTCGAGCGTGGTGTCCTCGAAGGCGTCGCCGTACTGCTTCCCGACGACCGGCTCCGCGTCGCGCGGCTCCAGTTCGGGGACGATCTGCCAGTCTTCGCTGCCGGGGACGAGGTGCTCGGCGGAGTGCCGCACCCACACGACGGGCACGCCGTCCTCCCGCGCCCGCTCGACCAGCCCGGCGATGTTCGCGACGACCTTGTCCCGCTCGTACGCCTCGGCCACCACGCCCACCTGGACGTCGATGACGAGCAGCGCGGTGTTCGGCCGGTTTTCGAGTGTCGTCACGGTTCCCCCCGGTGTTTCGGCCCAGGCTACAACTCTCGCCGCGAGGCCGGATCGGGGACAATGGCCGTCATGGTGGCCCCACTCCGGTTCTCCGCGGCCGACGGCGCCGGGCGGCGGGTGTCGCGCTACCGCGAGCTGCCGCCGCCGGCCGGGCTGGCCCCGGTGGTCCAGTGCTCGTGGGAGGGCGTGCCCGGCTGGGCCCGGTCCCTGCGGGTGCTGCCGGACGGGTGCGCGGACCTGGCCTGGAACGGACGCCGGCTGGTGGTGGTCGGCGCGGCCGGGCCGGTGCGGATCCCGCTGTCCGGCTCCGGCACGGCGGTCGGCGTCCGGCTGCGCTGCGGCGTGGCGGGCGGGCTGCTCGGCCCGGGGTTCGCCGCGGACCCCGTGGTGGACCTGCACGACCTGGTTCGGACCCGGCTCGTCGACCGGCTGTCCGCGGCGGAAACGCCGGCCGCGCAACGCGTTGTGCTCACCGAGTTCGTCGAACGGCGGCTGCGCAACGGTTTCGAGCCGGACCCCGCGATGGCGGCGGCCGTGCGCACACTGTCCACTTCGGACATAAGGGTCGACGCGGCGGCCGGCCGGCTCGGCGTCAGCGACCGGACGTTACGGCGCCGGGTCCGCGACGCGGTCGGCTACGGACCGAAGGAACTGCACCGGGTACTGCGTTTCCACCGTTTCCTCCGGCGCCTCGACGACCTCGCCGCCGGTCGCACCACGCTGTCGGCGATCGCCGCGGAGCTGGGTTTCGCCGACCAGTCGCATCTGGGCCACGAATGCCGGCGCCTGTCCGGCTCCTCGCCCGCCCGGCTCGTGGCCAGTTACGCGCGTCACGAAGGCGTGGCCGAAACCGACCAGACGGCGGCGCGCTGAACGGCCGATCATCGACGGGCATGGACCCCCTCACCCTCGCCGTCCGAGCCGACGACCTCGACCCCAACGGCCACGTGCGCGGCCCCGCCTACCTGGCCTACGCCGACCACGCCCGGTGGGCCGGCCTCGTCGCGGCGGGCGTCGACCTCGCCGCGCTGCGCGAGCACGGCGTCGGCCCGGTCAACCTCACGACCACGATCCGGCACCTCGGGGAGCTGCGCGCCCTCGACTCGGTCACGATCACGTCCGCTTACGAGTGGGGCGACGGGAAGACGTCGAGCATCCGCCAGCAGCTGCACCGCGCGGACGGCCTGCTGGTCGCCGAGGTGACCAGCGTGTGCGGGCTGCTCGACCTCACCGGGCGGCGCCTGGTGCCGCGGCCCCAGGAGCACTGGCGGGCCCACGCCGCCGAGCCCGGGCTGCTCGGGCTCTGAGCCTTCAGAGCGTGAGTTCCCCGTCGCGCGCGACGACCTCGCCGCCGGCCAGCACCAGGGCCCGGCGCGGGACCCGCACCAGGGCGTCCGGCACGTTCTGCGCGTCGAGCAGCACCACGTCGGCGCGGGCGCCGGGCTCGATGCCGTGCCGGGCGCGGTGGACGAACCCGGCGGCGCGGCCGGTGGCGAGCTCGACCGCGTAGGTGAGGTCTTCGTCGGTGCGCAGGCCGTGGAGCCGGGCGAAACCGAGGGCGATGCGGAGCAGGTCGCCGTCGCCGAACGGGGACCACAGGTCGCGGATGCCGTCGGTGCCCAGCCCGATCGGGATGCCGCGCTCGGCCATGCCGCGCCACGGCAGCGGGGCGGTGCGGACGGGCGCGACCGTCGCCCACGAGATGCCGGCTTCGGCCAGCCGGTCGAGCAACGCCGACTGGCGCGGCTCCGGCAGCTCGCCCAGCGCGAAGCCGTGCGAGACCGTGACCCGGCCCTGCAGCCCGGTCCGGACCGTGCGGTCGATGATCAGCTCGTACTGGAACGCGCCCAGCTCGCCGCCGTCGTGCAGGTGGATGTCGAGGCCGACGCCGCGCCGTTCGGCGATCCGGAACAGCCCGTCCAGCTGGGCCACCGGATCACGGTCGATCGAGGCCGGGTCGAGCCCGCCGATACTGGCCGCGCCGGCGGCGGCCGCCCGGTCCAGCAGGTCGAGCACCCCGGGCCGGCGCTGCACCCCGTCCTGCGGGAAGGCGACGACCTCCACCTCGACCGCGCCGCCGAGGACCGCGGCCGCCTCGGCGACCGCCTCGATGCCCGTGAGCCCGACGCCGAGGTCGACGTCCACATGGGACCGGGTGGCCGTGGTGCCGTGGCGCAGGAACTCCCGCAGCACCGCCACCACCCCGTCGACGCCGGGGATGCCGTGCCGGTCCCGCTCCGCCCGCTCGTGCGCGATCCGGCCCTGGGTGGTCGGCTCGCCGCCGTAGGAAACCCAGTCCTGGCCCCACCAGCTCTTGTCCACGTGGGCGTGCGCGTTGACGAATCCCGGCAGCGCGAGCCGGCCACCGCCGTCGATCCGGGCTCCCTGCGCTCGGTGCGCGGTGCCCGCCGGGACGACCTCGGCGATCACCCCGTCCCGGATCACCACGTCGCGAGCCTCGCCGCCCCAGGGGCGGACATTCGCCAGAATCACTTCAGCCACGGACGGATGGTATCCCAAACGTCGGCTCCCCTCGGACCGCCGGGCCCTTCCGATCCCATACGCCTGTATTGTATCCGGCATGCCACGAGTAGTCGATCACGACCAGCGGCGGGCGCAGATCGCGCGGGCGTTCCAGCGGCTGCTGGCCGCCGAAGGTTTCGGCGGGGTGTCGTTCTCCCGGGTGGCCGGCGAGGCCGGGGTGTCGGTCGGGCTCATCCAGCACTACTTCGCGGGCAAGGACGCCCTGCTGCGCTTCGCCTACGAGGACGCCGTGGCCCGGATGAGCGAGCGGGTGCGGGTCCGCGTCCGCAACAGCGAGGCCGCCGGGAGCCCGGTCGCGGAGGTCCTGCTCGACACCCTCGTCGAACTGCTGCCCCTCGACGCGGAACGGGACCTCGAATACCGCGTGCGGCAAGGGTTACAGGCCCAAGCGCAGCACGATCCCGGCCTCGCCGCCGTCGCCCGGCGCTCCGGTGCCGGGTTGCTCGAGTACGTCGTGTCGGTGATCGAGAGCGGCAAGGAGGGCGGCGAAGTCGAGCCCGCCGTCGACGCCTCGCTCGCCGCCCGCCTGATCCTCGCCGCCACCCAGGGCCTGGCCGACCAGGTCGCGCTCTCGGGCGCGGGCGCGTTCCCGGCCCGCGAGGTGCTGGACCGGGCCATCGGCACGGTGTTCACCACCCGCCGCCGGCAATCCCCGCGACAGCACTGAGCCAGTGCGGCTAAGGTAGCAATATGATTGTATTGCCAACGAGGAAGCGCACCCGATGACCGAGCCCGTGACCGTCCGGCTGGCCGAGGGCACCATCCGCGGCCTCCGGCGCGAGGACCACCACTCCTTCCAGGGCATCCCGTACGCCGCGGCGCCCGTCGGCGAACGGCGGTGGCGCGCGCCCGCGCCGGTCGAGCCCTGGTCCGGAGTCCGCGACGCGACCCGCCCCGGCCCGCCCGCACCGCAAACGGCGCAGGCGTTCGACGCCGCCGCCTCGGTCGACGAGGACTGCCTGACGCTGAACGTCACCGTGCCCGCGGCCCCGCGCACCGGGCGCCCGGTGCTGGTCTGGCTGCACGGCGGCGGCGGGACCAACGGGACCGCGGCCGGCTACGACCCCCGGCGGCTCGCCGTCACCGGCGACGTCGTGGTGGTGGCCCCGAACTTCCGGCTCGGCGCGCTCGGCTGGTTCGGGCACCCCGGCCTCGACGGGAGCGGCACTTTCGGCCTGCAGGACCAGCAGGCCGCCCTGCGCTGGGTGCAGCGGGAGATCCCGCGGTTCGGCGGCGACCCGGCGAACGTGACGCTGGTCGGCGAGTCCCACGGGGCGCTCACCGTCGCGGCGCACCTCACCGCGCCCGGGTCGGCCGGGCTGTTCCACCGCGCGGTCCTGCAGAGCGTGTTCGGGATGCTGGGCCCGACGCCCGCGCACCTGTTCATGCCCGGCCTCCCGGCGCTCCCGCCGATGTGGTCGCCGGTGGCGGAGCTGGAGCGGCTCGGCGCCGCGGTCGCGATCGAGCAAGGCTGGGTCGAGCCGGGCAGCGACCCCGGGGCGGCGCTGGCGCAGCTCCGCCGGGTTCCGGTGGCGGATCTGCTCCCGGTGTCGGGCGCGTTCATCCGGCCCGCGTTCGGCGGCGGCGTGCTGCCCGAGTCGCCCGCGGACGCGCTGGCCGCCGGCCGGTTCCAGCGGATGCCGCTGCTGCTGGGCACCACCCGCGACGAGGCGCGCTTCTTCGCCGGGCTGGCGGGTAATCCCGTGACCGCGGAGAGCTACCCGCAGCTGGTGGCCGAAGCGTTCGGCGACGCCGCGGACGAGGTCGCCGCGCGTTACGCACTCGGCAGTTTCGCCACCCCGAGCGTCGCCTGGGCACGGGTCAGCACCGACCGCGCCTGGGCCCGGCCGTTCTGGGAGCTGGCCCGCCTGCTCGCCGCGCACACCGAAACCTGGCTGTACGAGTTCGCCGACGAGGAAGCCCCGGTGCTGTTCCCCGGCTTTCCCTCCGGCGCCCAGCACGGCAGCGAGTTGGCGTACCAGTTCGACCTCCCCGGCGGCCCGGTGTTGCCGGCGGCGCAACAGGAACTCGCCGAGCGGATGAACCGGTACTGGACGGCCTTCGCCCGCCACGGCGACCCGGCGGTGCCGGGCCTGCCGGACTGGCCCGGCGCCGGGCACGTCCACTCGCTGGCGCCCGGGCGGATCGGCGGCGTCGACTACGTCACGGAGCACAGCCTGGACTTCTGGGCACGAATGCCCTGAAGCGGGCGCATCCCCGGACGCCGGAGCGGGCAAGCACACAGGCGACCCCGGCCGGTCGGCGTCGACAGCCGTCACGCCCGCTGGCAGGGTCGTCTCATGCAGCAAGACGATCGGACCCCGCCCCGCCCCGAGGAGGCGACGGCGTTCATCGCCTTCGACGCGTCCGAGCTCAGCCTGCCCGGCGGCGCGCACTGGCCGACCCGCGACCTCGACGTGCCCCGCTCCTACACGGAGATCGCGGTGCAGGTCGCGGTCCCGCAGGCGCCGCCGTCGCCGATCGGGCCGTCCGCTTCGGTGGCCCAGTCGAGCAGCCGGCTGGCCGTCGCGGCGCTGGTCAGCCGGATCACCGGGTTCGGCTGGAAGATCGCGCTGGCGCTGATCATCGGCACCGGGGTGGTCAACGACTCGTTCAACATCGCCAACACCCTGCCGAACATGGTGTTCGAGCTGCTGCTGGGCGGGGTGCTGTCCAGTGTGGTCATCCCGTTGCTGGTCCGCTCGCACGACGACGCCGACGGCGGCGAGGCGTACGCGCAACGGCTGATCACCATGGCGCTGGTGCTGCTCGCGCTGGGCACGGCCTGCGCCGTCGCGGCCGCCCCGCTGTTCACCCTGCTCTACGTGGACAGCTCCTCCCCCGACACCAGCCCCGCACTGACCACCGCGCTGGGCTACCTGGTGCTGCCGCAGATCTTCTTCTACGGCCTGTTCGCACTGTTCGCCGCGATCCTCAACGCCAAGAACGTCTTCGGCCCGCCGGCCTGGGCGCCGGTGCTCAACAACCTCGTCGTGCTCGTCACCCTCGGGGTGTTCTACCTCGTGCCCGGCGAGATCTCGCTGAGCCCGGTCCGGATGGGCGACCCGAAGCTGCTGGTGCTCGGGCTCGGGGTGACGCTCGGCATCGTGGGCCAGGCCGTCGTGCTCATCCCGCCGTTGCTGCGCAGCGGTTTCCGGTTCCGCTGGCGCTGGGGCATCGACCCGCGGCTGAAGGAGTTCGGCGGGCTGGCCGCGTGGATCCTGGGCTACGTCGGGGTGAGCCAGATCGGGCTGGTCGTCAACACCAACGTCCTGACGAGCGGCACCGGTGGCGGGGTCACCGCGTACACCTACGCCTGGCTGCTTTTCCAGCTTCCGTACGGGGTCATCGGCGTTTCGCTGCTGACCGCGTTCATGCCGCGGATGAGCCGGGCCGCCGCGGACGGCGACACCCCGCGCCTGGTGGGCGATCTTTCTTACGCCGCAAGGCTTTCCACCGTGCTGCTGCTGCCCTGCACCGCCGTGCTCGCGGTGATCGGCACGCCGATCGGGATCGCGATCTTCACCTGGGGCAAGGGCACGCTCGCCGACGCCGACCGGCTCGGGCAGACCCTGGCCATCTCCGCGCTCGGCCTGCTGCCGTACGCGATGGTCCTGTTGCAGCTGCGGGTGTTCTACGCGATGAAGGACGCCCGCACACCGACCCTGATCATGATCGTGATGACCGCGGTGAAGATCCCGATGCTGTTCCTCTGCCAGGGCCTGCTCGACCGCGAGCACATCGTGCTCGGCGCGATGCTGGTCAACGGCGCGACCTACGTGATCGGCGCGGTCGTCGGGCAGGTCTGGCTGTGGGTGCGGCTCGGCCACCTGCGCAGCCGGCGCGCGCTGCGCGTCATCCTGGTCACCACCGCGGTCAGCGCGCTCGGCGCCGGCGCGGCTTATCTGGCCGGGCTCGTGGTGCCCGCCTCCCTCGGCGCCAGCTGGCAGGCCGTCGTCCGGCTGCCACTGGAGGGGCTGGTCGGCGCCGGGGTCTCGTTCGGGCTGCTGGCCGTGCTGAAGGTCAGCGAGTTCGACCCGATCTCCCGCCGGATCGCCGGGCTGCGGCGGGCCCGGGCCTGAAAGTTCATTTTCGCCGCGCTGCCACGGTGTTCCGCGGCTCGCGCGGCCGCTCTATCATCGGGCGCGAAACCCCGGCGGCGGACCGGGCCGGGTGGGGACGGGTGTCGAAGATGGGCTTGATCAGCCTGCTGCTCCTCGCCGGCGGCGGCGTGCTGATGTACTTCGGCTTCGACGCGAACCTCGGCCTGTGGATCGGCGGCCAGGCCGTGGTCATCGCCGGCCTCGTCCTGCTGGCCGTGCGCGGCGCGGTCCGCGGCTCGCGCCGGCGCGCGCGGCTGATGCGGTCCGGGGTGCCCGGCACCGCGACCGTCACCGCGTTCCGCGACACCGGGATCACCACGAACGACAACCCGAAGGTCGAATTCACCCTCGAGGTCACCCCGGCCGACGGCACCCCCGCCTTCACCGCGACGACCCGCCACACCGTCTCACGGCTGGAGCTTCCCTTTGTCGGGCAACAGTTCCTCGTGCGCTTCGACGCGGCCGACCACACCGGCCTCACCATCGCCGGCCCCGCCGGGACCCCGGCCTGAGCACGGCCGGCCCGGCCCCAGGAGCGCGCCGGGCGCGGAACCGGGCCATCATGGACGAGTGGAATCGACCCGAGTGGACCGGTGGCTGTGGGCGGTGCGGCTGACCAAGACGCGCGCGGACGCCGCCGCGGCGTGCCGGGGCGGGCACGTCCGCGTCAACGACCGGCCCGCCAAGCCCGCCACCTCGGTGGTGGCCGGCGACGAGGTGCGGCTGCGCAACGGGCAGCAGACCCGGATCGTCGAGGTCGCGCGGGTGATCCAGAAGCGCGTCGGCGCCCCGGACGCCGCCACCTGCCTGATCGACCGCACCCCGGCCCCGCCGCCGGAAGCCTCGGTCCCCGTCGCCCGCCGTGAACGCGGCGCCGGCCGCCCGACCAAACGCGAACGCCGTGAGCTGGACGAATTCCGCGCGCAGCAGGGCCGCCTCGGCTGATCCCGCGCCGGTCCGCCCTGATCAGGGATGCCGGTCCGCCTTTCTGATGACGCCACACCGCGCCCGCGCGGCTACCCGTTCGTGGCATCGAAGACGGGACGCCGGCCGTGCTCAGGCGAAAACGGTGGCCGGTGCCACTCGGCACGGTGGCGGCCCTGGCGGTGAGCGAAGGTGTGACGGCCGCAGCGCCGGCCGGTGCGGATGGCGGGCTGATCGCGCAAGCCGCCGGATCAGCACCCGGCGACCTGGTCGTCCGCACTGCCGCCGGGTCAGTCCGTGGCACGGCCGACGGCACCGTGCGCCGGTTCCAGGGGGTGCCCACGCCCAGTCGCCCGTGGGCGGTCTGCGGTGGGCGCCGCCGCGGGCGGGTCGTGGGCGAGGGTTCGCGACGCCGGGAAGCCCGGGCCGCGGTGTCCGCAGGCCTCCGGGCAGCCCGGTCGGGTGCCGAGCACCGACGAGGACTGCCTGTACCTGAACGTCAACTACCGGCTCGGCCCGCTCGGCAATTTCGCCGCGCCTCAGCTGGGCGCCGAGACCGGCTTCGGCACTCAGGACCAGCTGCGCTGCGCTGGGTCCGGGACAACGCGGCGGCGATCCGCGCAACGTGACGCTGTTCGGCGAGTCCTCCGGCGCACTGGCCACCTGCGCGGTGCTCACGTCGCCGCGGGCGGCTGCGCTGCAGCCGAGGGCGGACGCGGCGGCCAAATTCTGTTGCCAGGGAACGGATTCCGCGGTGCTGGCCTGCCTGCGCCGCGTGCCCGTGAAGGCCTGGCTGGACGGCGGGTACACCGAGGTGTTCACCGCGGCGCCGTACGGCATCCCGGTGCTGCCCGCGTCACCGGTGGACGCGATGCGCGAAGGCCGGACCCCGCACGTGCCGGTGCTGTTCGGCACCGACCGCGACGAGCTGCGGCTGTACGTGGCCGCCGACGCACGGGCGCTCGCCGTCCGCGGCCGTCCGGTGCACGCCTGCCAATTCGCCGACCGGGAGGCGCCCGGCACCCAGGGATACCCGATGCCACCGGGCTTTCCGCTCGTCGCGGCCCACGGCCTGGAGCTGGCCTCGTTGTTCGGGCCCGCGTCCCTGGAAAGGCTTACCACTGCGGGCTTTGGCGTCCGGTCGGGGAAGGCTGAGGCGCGAGCGCGCAAAAGCGGGCCCGAGTCTCCCCATCGGAAGACCCGGGCCCGCTCCGCAGTCAGTTACCCGAGCTCAGGACCTGGTTTCAGTGCCCGATGTGCAGGTCGCCCAGCACACCCTCGACACCGTGGTGCAGGTCGAGGCCGCCCGCGAGGTCGTGCGTGTGGTTCTCCACGTTGCTGACCAGGTCACCGGAGTGCGAGGCGCCGGTGAGGTCGCTGGTCACCGCGTCGCTGCGGATGCCCGTGTCGGTGTGCTCGCCGGCCGCGGCCAGCGCGTGGTTCACCGCGTCGCCGGCGACCGGCAGGTGCGAGGTGGCACCGGCGAGGGTGTGGGTGACCGAGCCGACGGTGGACGAGACGTCCGGCGTGGCCGGCAGCGCCGGGACGCCCGGGACCGCGGGCACGGCCGGCAGCGCCGGGACACCCGGAACGGCGGGCAGGCCCGGAGCCGAGGCACCCGGGACCGCCGGCAGGGCCGGGACCGCGGGCAGGGCCGGAAGCCCGACCGGCAGCGCCGAGACGGCGTGGTCCAGCGAGCCGGACAGGTCGCCGGCGGCACCGAAGTCGCCGTGCGCCTGGATGTTCTCGGCGTTGACGCCCACCGGGGTGGAGCCGATGGCGCCGTTGACCGCGCCGAGCAGGCCGCTGCCCTGGACGCGGACGTCCTCGACCACTCCGCTCAGCGGGCCGCCGACACCGGGCACCTCGCCGACGGTGCTGACCGCGGCCTTCCACAGCAGCGCGTCGCCGAGGTGGTTGGTGGTGGCGTCGACCGCGCTGCCGACCAGCTTGCCGTCGAAGAGGTGGTCGCCCACCGCGCTGACGGTGTGCTGCAGGTCGATGGCGCCGGCGTCGACCAGCGGGCCGACCAGCGGCACGCCGCTGGTGGCGCCGGCGACGCTGTCCACGATGCCGGAGACGTCGCCGAGGGCGCCGTGCGTGGCGGTGTTGAGGCCGGTCTGGTCGGCGATGTCGCTGACCGCGCCGAAAACGCCGCTCAGGTCGAGGGGCGGCACACCGGCGGTGGCGGCGTGGACGGCGTCCTCGGCCTGGGGCGCGGCCGCGGCGAGCGGCGATGTCGCGGCGGCGTGGTCCAGCGTGCCGGTGACGTCACCGGTCGCGAACGCGGCCGGCGAGCCGGCGGCGGGCAGCGGCGCGGTGTCCATGACCAGCGGCATGATGTCGTGGACGTCCGCCGCGCTCAGGTCCCCCAGACCGGCGCCGTTCAGCACAGCCTGCGGGTTGGCGTTGTACTCCGCCAGTGCCTGGGGGTCGCTGAGAAGATTCAACGCGAATTCGTGCAGCGTCTGCACCGGGCCCATAGTTCAATTCTCCTGATAATGACAACAGATCGGCAAGGTGAGGTCGGCACCGTGATCAGCACCGTCGGACATGCCGACGAGCCGGTGGCTCCGGGACGAACTTAGGGCGGCGCCATCTGGGGGCCAACGGGGGCCACCCCGGGTTTTGCGGAGCACCACTAGGGGGCTTCGGGACCCGGCCGATTAGGGGCACTAGGGATTCGCGAGCGGACCTGCGGATACCCGGTGGTCACAGGCCCGGACTGACCGACAGTGACCGAAAGTCACTACGAGGTGGCACGTTCGCTCACTGAAAGTGTCGATCGAAATCACTCGTTAGTGCAAGCGTGACGGCGGACCTTCGGTGTCGCGCGGCCGCCGAAGTGGACGTACTCGTCGCCGGTGGGCAGCGTGTAGAAGGTGGCCGGGAGCCAGCCCCGCCCCTGGGTGGACCGGACCACGAACAGGCCCGGCTCGACCGGGACCAGCGTGTGCTCCTGCACCTTCTCCGGCAGCAGCTCGGCGAGCGGCCCGGTGACGGTGACGCGCAGCCGCGCCCCGTCCTCGCCGCGGAACACCTCCATCAGCGCGCCGGTCCGCTCGTACGTGCCGAGGTACGGCTCGAAATCAACGTTCACCGGCTGCGCGGGCGGGCCGAGCGGCACCGGCAGTTCGACGTCCGCCAGCTCGGCGAAGACCTCCCGGTAGAGGTCCTGGTAGAGGTCGCGGGTGCGGCCGCCGTTGGTGAGCAGCGCGACGGCGAGGCCCTGTTCCGGCAGCAGCCGCAGGAATGCCGACTGGCCGACGGTGTTGCCGTCGTGCCCGATCAGCCGGTGGCCGCCCCAGCCGTACCGGATCCAGCCGAGGCCCCACGAGTCGCCGAACGCGTGTTTGTCGGGCAGGCCGGTCTGGAACGCGGCCATCGCCTCGGCGCTCTCCTGTCCCAGCACTCGGCTGCCGTCCGGGGCCAGCCCGCCGGTCAGGTGCAGGCGCGCGAAGCCGAGCACGTCCGCGGCGCTCGCGGTGATCAGCCCGGCGGGCCCGGCCGACCGCGGCAGTCCCCACACCGGGGCGGGCTCCGGCTCGTCGGCCCCGAAGTGCCCGACGGCCGCGCGGTGCAGCAGCGCCTCTTCCGGCAATGTGACGGTGTGCTTCAGCGCCAACGCGGTGATCAGCCGCTCGCGCACCACAATGTCCCATGTGGACCCGGTGAGCTTCTCGATCACCCGGCCGGCCAAGGAAAACCCGGAGTTGCAGTAGGACCAGGTGGCGCCGAGGGGATGGTTCCGCGCCACGTCGGCCAGCAGGGCGGCGTACTTCTCGAGGCAGTCGTCGCCGCGGCCGGTGTCGGTGAACACGTCGCCGTCGATGCCGCTGGTGTGCGTGAGCAGGTGGCGCATGGTCGTCTCGGCCGCGGCGGGGCCGGCCAGACGCAGCTCCGGCAGCACGTCGGTGAGCGGCGCGTCGAGGTCCAGCAAGCCCTGCTCGACGAGCTGCAGCACCAGGGTTGTCGTCCACACCTTCGAAATCGAGCCGATCTGGAAGACCGAGTCGGTGGTCGTCCCGACGCCGGTGGCGGTGCTCAGCACCCCGTGGGCGGCCTCGGCCAGCTCGTCCTCGCCGCCCGGGCGCAGCCGCAGGATGCCCAGCTGCGCGCCGGGCACCCCGTGCCGCCGAGCCAGCTCGGACAGGCGGCGCTGCCAGTGGGCGGCGTCGATCCGCGGCCGCCGCGGGCCTTCCGGACCCGCGGCGTACTGCTCGACCCAGTCGACGACGCGGCGGTTGAAGTCGAGCCGGTGCGAGGGCGAGCCTTCGAGGATGAACAGGTGACTGGCACCGGGATAGAGCACCAGCCGGGTCGGCACGCCGAGTTCGCGCAGGGCCGTGTGCCACTGCTCGGCCTGCCCGACCGGGCAGCGCAAGTCGTTGTCCCCGTGCAGGATCAGCGTCGGCGTCCGCACGTCGGCGACCTTCGTGTACGGCGACATCCCCGCCAGGTCCGGGCCGCCGGTCCACGGCTGCCCGCCCCACTCGTACTCGCTGATCAGGTGCCCCTCGTCGGAGGTGCCGGCCATGCTGGTCAGGTCGGCGGCCACGCCTCCCGCGACAGCCGCGGCGAACCGGTTGTC
Organism: Amycolatopsis saalfeldensis; assembly: GCF_900110575.1. Taxonomy (GTDB): domain Bacteria; phylum Actinomycetota; class Actinomycetes; order Mycobacteriales; family Pseudonocardiaceae; genus Amycolatopsis; species Amycolatopsis saalfeldensis. Next base: position 346,482 of record NZ_FOEF01000003.1, on the reverse strand, counting down.
GCGGCTGGTGAGGTAGCAGGTCAGGTAGCCGCCGTAGCTGTAACCGGTGACGGCGAGCCGCGCCGGATCGGCCACGCCCTCGGCGACGAGAGTGTCCAGCGGTTCCAGGAAATCCTTCGCGTCGGCCACGCCCCACGCCCCGAGAGCGGCGTTGTAGAACGCCTCGCCGTAGCCGTCGCTCGCACGCGGGTTCAGCAGCAGCACCGTCCAGCCGCGGGCGACGAGTTCCTGATGGTAGAGCCGAATCGGGTCGGCGACGCCGCTCCACGCGCCGTGCGGGCCGCCGTGGATGTCCAGCAGCAACGGCCCGGGACCCTCGACGGCGGGGTCGCGCATCAGCCAGCCCTGGACCACCGTGCCGTCGGAAATCGTGAACTCGCGCTCCTCGCGGCGGAACAGCTCGACGTCCTCGAGCCCGTGCCGGGTCAGCACCGTCTCCGTGCCGGTGGCGAGGTCGACGCCGACGATTTCGCCGTACGAGCCCGGGGTGGCCAGCACGATCGCGGCGGTCCCGCCCGCGACGGACAGGCCGCCCACGGTCCGCCCGGCGCCGCTCACGACCGGGCGCGGCCGGTCACCGTCGTCGACCGGGACCGAGTAGAGGTGGGTGCAGCCGCGGTCGCGGACGCAGAACAGCACGTCGCGGCCCTCGTTCGTGAGCTGCGGCAACGCGCCGGGGTACGCGGGCCCGCCGGGCATCAGGTTGCGGTCGAGTGAGGCCGCGAGCTCGGCCGGCGGGCCGTCGAACGGCAGGCGCAGCAGGCGAAGGTGCCCGGTGGCGTCGCTTTCCGCGCCGATCACAACCAGTCCCGAACCGTCGGCGAGCCACTCGGCAGTGACGCCGACGCCCTCCTCGAGACCGGCGAGGACCGGCTCGGCCGCGGGGCCGTCAGTGTCCACTGTGTACACCGGCTGGCGCGCGACGAGGTCGGCGTCCGGCGCGGTGGCCGCGGCGAAAGCGAGCTTCCGGCCGTCCGGCGACCAGGCCGGGTCACTCGTGTGCCAGTCGCCGTCGGTGAGCCGGCGGACCTTCTTCGCGGCGACGTCCAAGACGTGCAGGTGGCTGCGCAGCGAGCGCAGCCGCCCGGCGCCGTCGGCCTTGTGGCCCAGGCGATCCACCGTCATCGGGGCGTCCGCGCGACGGGTGCGCGCCGCGTCGTCCTCGTTCTCGGCGGCCTCCCGGTCGACGCCGGCGGTGAAGGCGATCCGGGTGCCGTCCGGGCTCCACACCGGGCGGCCGGCGCCGAGCGGCAGGTGGGTCAGCTGCTCGGGCTCGCCGCCGTCCGCGGGCAGGAGCCAGAGCTGCGAACCGCGTTCCTGCGCGCGCAGGAACGCCAGCTGACTGCCGTCGGGCGACCACGCCGGGGCGACGTCGGCCTCCCCGCGCGTCAACCGGCGCGGCCGCCCGGACCGGACCCCCGCCTGCCACAACGCCCGGGTGACGCGATCGGCCTCGGCATCGGCGATGCGGAGCACGTAGACCACCCGGCTGCCGTCGGGCGAAAGGGCCGGCTGCTCGGGAACCGCGATGGCGGTCAGATCGTCGATGCGCGGGCGTCGGGCCACCGGGTGTCTCCTCGCTGTCGCTCGCTGTGCCTTCTCCACAACTACCAGTTCTCGTGCGACAGCGGATGTCCTGCGCGGTCAGGGGTTCACGCTCACCGGCCGAGGGCGGCCAGCTGGCCCAGTGCCAGGAGTTCCAGGGCCAGCAGGATCACCAGCCGCGAGTGGGCCGGGATCCGCGGCACCCGGCGGCGCCGGGCCGGGGCGGGACCGTCGTCCGGGACCACGTTGAGCACGTGGATGTCCTTGATCTCGTTGCCCCGGATGATCACCACGCTCCACCCGTCGGGCTCCAGCGACTCCCACGGTTCGCCGACCGGTTTGGTGATCAGGTGCGGCCGGCCGAGGGTCAGCTCACGGGCGTCGAGGTCGAGGCCGTTGTCGTAGCCGGCGAGACGGCCGCGGTAGAGCACGCCGCTGGCCGTGCGCACCTGCAGGTAGGTGAATTCCGGCGGTGGCAAGCCCTGGTCGGCCGCATCGCGCCGCGGTATCCGGTCGAAGTAGGAGACCCATTGGCTCTCCTGCCGGATCTCCGCGTGCGCGTTCTTCCCGGGCGTGTTGTACAGCCACACGGCCGGGATCGTCATGGTGAGGACCAGGAACCAGGCCACCGTCCAGGCCACCAGGCCGAGGTGCGCGGCCAGGTACCCCGGCTGGGACAGCAGGGCTTGCGGGTCGGCGAGCAGCCGCGGGTCGAGCGCGCGGAATCCGCCGAGCAGGATCAGCGCGGTCAGGCTCACGAGCACCCCGGCCAGCAGGATGCGCGAAACCTCGACGAAGGCGGAATCCCCGCGTCCCGGGCGGGAGCGCTGGCGGATCAGCTCATACCAGATCCCGGGAGCCAGGATGAGCAGGAGCCCGGCCAGGCCGCCGGCGGTCGACGGCACCACGGTTACGCGCCGCTCGGCTCCGCCTCCGGATTCGCGGCCGGGGCCGGCGTCACGGGGTCCGGGACCGGCCGGAGGGGATCGGGCACGGAATGGACGCGGATGACCGGGGTCTCAGGGTCGTGGGTCCCTCCCTTGTTGAAGGTCTCGTCCAGCTGCCGCGCGGCCGTCTCGTAGTTCGCTGACTGCTCGTTGTCCGCCATCGTTCGACTCCCGCCGGATCGGCTGTGCCCTCTGCCGACGCGGTCGCTCGCCGGGGCCCCGGCGTTACGCCCGCGTCCACTGCTGGCTCGCCGATCCCGTGCAGCCGGAGACCACGAGCGGGGTGCTGTCCGCGGTGCCGCCGCCCTCGGCGTCCAGGCATTGGCCCGACGCGACGTTCACCACGGCGCCGTCCGAGCGGACCCGCCACTGCTGGGCCGCGACGCCGGTGCACTCGCTGATCTGGAGCGGGGTGCCGTCGGCCGTGCCGCCGCCGACCACGTCGAGGCAGCGGTTGCCGAACACGGTCAGCTGGTTGGTGGCGGTGGACGTCCACTCCTGGTTGCTGCCGTGGTGGCATTCCCACAGGGTCGGGCGGACGCCGGGCGTCGAGTCTCCCGCGGGCACGTCCGCGCACCGGCCGGACGCGCGGCCCTGCAGCATGCTCGGCGCCGGACTGCGGGCCCAGCCCTGGTTCGGGGCGCCGGTGCACGACGCCGTGCCGAGCCCGTCGGCCGGCGCGGTGCCGGACGCGGCCAGGCACTGGCCCGAACCGCCGTTCACCACGGTGCCGTCGGCCTTCAGGTCCCACTTCTGCGCGGCCGCGCCGGTGCAGTCCTGGATCCGCGCGGCCGCGGGGTCGGTTCCGTCGAGGCATTTGGTGCCGTACACCATCAGCTGCCCGGCGGGGGTGGCCGTCCACTGCTGGTTCACGCCGCCGTTGCAGTCCCACAGCGCGATCGCGGTGCCGTTCTGGTCGCTCACCTTCGGCACGTCGGCGCAGATCCCGGACTCCAGTCCTTTGAGGACACCGCTGTGGTTCCCGGGCGGGGCCGCGGCCACCGACAGGTTGTCGAACAGGTCCGTCTGGTAGCCGGCCACGCCGAACCCGGCCTGGCCCGCGGGGAACGAGCTGTCCGCGGCGGTGCCGAGGGTGGCGCCGTCGAGCGTCGCGGTGATGTCGTCACCGGAGAAGCTGAGGCCGACGCGGTGCCACGAGTTCAGTCCCGGCGCGCCGGTCGTGCCCGAAGCCAGGGTGGTCAGCTCGCCGTTGCTGTCGTTCTTCGCGATCGACCACGCGCCCCGCTCGTCCAGGCGCAGCTGGTAGGCGGCCTGGCGATTCTGCGGCCGGTTCTGGGTGTTCGCCCGGCCCAGCAGGGTGACGGTGCCGGACTGCTGCAGGTCCACGTCGACCGCGACGCTGTAGTCCCGCCAGGCCAGGTCGCCGATCAGGCCGTACGCGTCGCTGTCGCCCTGCCATTCGATCGGCTTGACCGGGGCGACCTGCTGCAGGCACTGCCCGGCGCGGCCGTCGGCACACGGGCGGGACTCGAACGCGCCTTGCATGTCGGAGAAGTACTTCGCCTCGGTGCCGGTGGTGTTGCCGTCGAAGTTGTCGGAATACGGCAGCGCCAGGCCGTGCTCGGCCGGCGCGGTCGCGGTGCCCTTGCCCTGCCCGGTCGTGGTGGTGACCGAGTAGACCCGGCCGGGCTGCAGCGTCAGCGAGTACGAGCCGTTCTGCGGGGTCACGTCGGCCTGTTTGACGAAGTAGTCCGCTTGGTTGGCCGAGCCGAGGTCGCTCGACCAGACGTGCACCGCGCCGGTGCCCAGCCCGCCGGAGACCTGGACGTTCACGGTCTGCGCGCTGGTGGCACTGGTCGTCTCGTAGATGGTGGAGTAGTCCGTGCCATTGCCCGATTTCAGGCTGATGTAGCTGCCGTTCGCGCGATCGCCGCCGAGGTAGCCGCTCGCGGAGCCGGTGAGGAACTTCCAGCCGGGCTGGGTGAACTGGGTGACCTGGGCGGTCGCCCACAGGTTCTTGCCCAGCTGGTACGCGCCCGACCACGGCGAGTTCGCGGTCGCCAGGCCCACCGTGTTGAACGGCAGGTTCGGGTACAGGGCCGCGATGATCGGCCAGTTCATGAAGCCGGTCATCTGCCCGTCGAGGTAGCCGCGGGTGACGCTGCGGATCAACAACTGCGCGCCGGAATCCTGGTCCTGGGAGCCGAATTCGCTGGCCCACAGCGGTTTCCCGGTCGCAACGGCGTTCGCGCTGGAAGCACACGAGGTCGCGTCGGACAGGTAGCCGCACGGGTAATGCGCGCCGACCATGCCGACCGCCTTGCCGAACGCCGGGTCGGACAGCATGTCGTCGGCGGTCCCCCAGTCGGTGTCGTCGCCGACGATCTGCACCGAGCCGTAGCCGTTGGCGTCGAGCGAGGTGCGCAAATCCTTGTACCAGGCGGTGTTGTGGCCCTTCTCGTTCCAGCCGCCGAGGTAGCTGACGGTCAGTCCGTGCTGCTTCGCGCAGCCGAGCCAGGAGATGTCGTAGTCGATCATGTCCTGGGACCAGAAGTTCCCACCGCCGATCCAGCCGGGCGCGGCCCACGGCAGCGCGACCAGCTTGATCCCCGGGTTGCGCGCGACCGCCTGCTCCCCCAGCCAGAACTCGTAGCCGGCGTCGCAGTTCACCTGGCCGCGCACGTGCTCGTGGCTGGGCTCGGCGCCGTCGGTGGAGTTCGCGTCGCCGCCGATCTCCAGCTTCAGCAGCTGCACCGCGGCGCCGTAACCGGGCTTGAACAGGTAGTCGAGCAGTTGCGCCTGCTGCTCCGGCGGATAATCGCGCAGCAGCCGGGAATTGCCGCCACCGCCGCTGATCGCGCCGACGCCGTCGAAGGTCCGGCCCGTCGCCGTCCCGTTCACCGAAACATCGGTGGCGGTGACGGCGGTGGCCGTCGCGGCCGGCACGACCAGCGCGGCGAGGGCCAGCAGGAGCACCGCGGACAGGCGGGCGATCCGGGCCAGGACCATGGTGGGCTCCTCCAGCCGAAGCGAGGCGCCCCGCGACCAGGGCACCAAGAACAGGGAAGCGGCCGGCCGCCGGGGAAGTCAATGAAAACAACGCCCCCATCGATATATTAGTCCCGTTTTCTGTCCGGTTCTTTTCCCCGGCGGGCGGTTGACCGTTTCGGCGATTCACGCCGAAGATCACCGGCGTACCCCGGCAAAGGAGCTGGTCCCCTTGGCGAACCGTACCGTTTTCCGATTACTGTGCACCATTCTCGTCGCCGTCGGCCTGCTGCAGGCGCCGGTGGCGGCCTCGGCCGCGACGCGCGCCGACCTCTCCCGCGCGGTCGCGGATTCGACGATCGCCGCGCACCCCGCCGCCTCACTGGGACTGGGCTACACCGACGCCCTGTTCCTGCTCGGCCTGTACCGCGTTTACCAGCGCACCCACGACTCCCGGTACGTGGACTACCTCGAGGACTGGGGCGCCGCGAAGGTCAAGCCGGACGGCAGCACCGGCAACGCCTACAACGACCTCGACAGCATGCTCGCCGGCAACGTCTTCCTGATCCTCGCGCAGCAGACCGGCGACCAGCGCTATTCGCTCGCCGCGCAGCGCATCCGCACGCGCCTGGACACCTACCCGAAGACCTCCGACGGCGGGTTCATCCACAACACCGGCCTGACCGGGCAGCTGTGGGCCGACGGCGCGTTCATGCTCACCCCGTTCCTCGCGCATTACGGCGCGGACACCGGCGATTCCTTCGCCACCACACAAGCGGCGAAGCAGCTGCTTACCTACTTCGGTCACTTGCGCAATCCCGGCGGCCTGCTGTACCACGCCTACGACGAAACGCATAAGGCGAGCTGGTCCGACCCGGCCACCGGCCACTCCCCCGAAGTGTGGTGCCGCGCGGTCGGCTGGTTCGGCGCGGCGAACGTCGACGTGCTCGACGCGCTTCCGCAGACGGCGCCGGACCGCGGCGCGCTGACCGGCATCGTGCGCTATCTCGCCGACGGCTTCCGCAAGTGGCAGGACCCCGCGACCGGCCGGTGGTTCCAGCTGCCGGTCAGGCCGACGCTGGCGGGCAACTGGACCGAGACCTCGTGCTCGAGCCTGTTCACGTACACGCTTTCGCGCGGGATCCAGCGCGGGTATCTCGGGAAGGACTACCAGCCGGTGGTGGACGCCGGATACGCCGGTGTGCGAGACCGCGTCTCGATCGCCGACGGCGGCGCCACGCAGATCACCCAGATCGGCGTCGGCACGAACGTCGGCGACGCGCCGTTCTACCTCGCGCGGCCCCGCGCCACCAACGACTTCCACGGCGTCGGCGCGTTCCTCTACCTGAACGAGCAGATCACCGGCGCGGCCTGAATCCACAGTAGACACTGACCCGCGCGGCCCCCTTTTCGAAAAGGGGGCCGCGCGGGTTTCGCATGCGCCGGCTGAGCGCCGCCTTCCGCCGTCCGGCTGCCGACGGAGGTCTCTTGACACGCCTCTTAAACTTTTCCCAGCAAGAGTCTGAAACGTTTCAAACCCCGTCCCCGCTGAAGATCGAGGGTTCGCCATGAGGCATCGCCGCCTGGTCCGTGGGCTCGCTCTGGGTGTCACCGTGCTGCTCGTGCCCGCGCTGGCGAATGCGCCGGTCGACGCGGCGCCGTCCTGGCAGCGCTACATCGTCGGACCGCAGAGCCGGGACGTCCGGCCCGTCGCCGTCACGCAGGTGAGCGGCGACGTGACGAATCCACAGGGGGTGCTCGGCGCGGGCGTGACGACGCTGCGCCGCCCGCCCGCGCCCGCCAAGCCCCGGTGGCCCGCCGGCACCACCGCCACCGCGTCCAGCTCGCACGCCCCCAACAACGGCAACGATGGCCGGCCCCGCACCTACGACGCCGCGAACGCCATCGACGGGGACACCGGCACGTTCTGGAACGACGACACGCTCGCCGCGTACCCGGACAGCCTGACCGTCACCACGCCGTCGACCGCGCTGCCCGGCGTCACCCTGCAATCGAGCAGCGACGGCGTGCCGCAGGACTTCACCGTCGACACCTGGGACGGCGCCGCCTGGCACACCGCGGCGACGGTCACCGGGAACACCAAGGCCCAGCTCGCCGTCCCGTTCGACCGGCCGGTGACCACCACGCAGGTCCGGCTGACCGTGACCAAGGACCAGGCGACGGACAAGGGCGAGTTCACCCGCGTGAACGAGCTGTGGCCGGGGCTGGTCGCCGATCCGCCGGTGCCCTCGCTGGTGGTCGACTTCGGCAAGGTCGTGGTCGGGTACCCGAAGCTCGCCTTCGACGGTGCCTCGGCCGGGAATCCCGGGGTGCGGCTGGCGTTTTCCGAGACCCGGCAGTACCTCACCGACCGGTCCGACTTCGCCCGCTCCGATTTCGCCGGCGGGCCCGGCACCGACCAGCACGCCGTCCCCAGTGGACGTTCACAGTGGACGGACACGAAGGGCTGCCAGTCCGGCAGCCAGGTCTGCGCCGACGGCCTGCACGGCTTCCGCTACGTCCGGATCAGCCTCGACGCGCTGCCCGGCGACGCCCCGGCCGCGATCCCGAGCGGCGAGGTCCGCCTCGACGACGTCTCGCTGCTGTTCACCGGGGTGCTCGGCACCCCGGCGGGCTACACCGGCTGGTTCGAGTCCTCCGATGAGGAGCTCAACCGCTACTGGTACGGCGCGGCCTACACCAACGAACTCGTCACCGACACCTTCCGCGCCACCGATGTCGAGCCGCGCAACGCCGCCAGCCCGACCCTGGAAGGAAAGCTGGTGCTGCACGACGGCGCGAAACGCGACCGCGACCCGTATGTCGGCGATGTCGGAGTGTCCGGCCGCACCACCTACCTCACGCACGACACCGCGGCCGCGGCCCGCACCGTGCTCGCCGACCTGGCCGATCACCAGCGCGCCGACGGCTGGATCCCGCCCGCGTCGATCAACGACTACACGCTCCCCCTGTTCGACTATCCACTGTGGTGGGTCACGTCGAGCTGGGACTACGTGCTCTACACCGGAGACACCGGCTACGGCTCGAAGTACTACGCCGCGCTGACCAAGACGCTCGACGGCTGGTACCCGTCGATGACCGACGCGCGCGGGCTGCTGTCCAGGCCCAGCGGCTACGGCGATTACGCGTTCCTGCCCCGCGACGGCGAGGTCACCTACTACAACGCGCTGTACGTCCAGGCGCTCACCGACGCGGCCCAGCTGGCGCGGTCGCTCCACCGCCCCGCCGACGCCGACCGCTGGTCGCAGCGCGCCTCGGCCGTGTCGAGCGCGATCAACACCCACCTGTGGGACCCGGCGGCGGGCGCGTACCTCGACGCCGCCACGGGACCGGTCCGGCACGGCCAGGACGGCAACAGCATCGCGGTCGTCGCGGGGGTCGCCGACCCGGCGCGCACGGCCTCGGCGCTCGGCTACCTGGCGCAGCACACCGCGCTGCCGTACGGGAACTCGTTCATGGACAACGATTCCCTCATCGCCGGCGGTTCGCAGCGGGTGTACGCGTTCACCTCCTACCCCGAGCTGCAGGCCCGGTTCCGCAGCGGCCAGGCCGATTCCGCCGTCGACGAGATCAAGCGGATGTACGGCACGATGGCCGCGCACGACCCGGGGGTCACGGACTGGGAGGGCATCGGCCCGGGCGGCTCGATGTACGAGGGCGCCTACACCTCCGCCGCGCACGGCTGGTCCACCGGCGTGCTGCCCGCGCTGACCAATGACCTGCTCGGCGTCACCCCGCTCACCCCGGGCTTCGCGACGTTCACCGTGGAGCCGCACCCCGGGCCGGTCGCCTGGGCCCGCGGCCAGGTCCCCACGCCGCACGGGCCGATCACGGTGAGCTGGCAGAAGAACGGCTCCTCGATCGCGCTGACCGTGACCGCCCCGCCGGGCACACACGGCCAGATCCGGCTGGGCGACCGGCGTTTCACCGCCACCCCGGGCACCCACTCCTACCGCGCGGCGATCACGGCAGGGTGATGACCGTGCTGAGGGTTCCGCCGTGCGGGACCCTCAGCACGTGGATCCGGCGGCCACCGGTGGACAGGACGTTCACCGTGGTCGCCGTGACCGAGGCGGCGAGTGCGGTGCCCCAGCCGATGGTGATCGCCTTGCCGCCGCGGTGGATGGTCAGCCCGGTCGCGGTCGCGGCGGAATTCCGGCCGTGGCCGATCGGGGTTCCGTCCGAAAAGGACACTGTGTCGGTCGGCTTGAGCACCAGCGGGACCTGCTCGGTGAGCGCGCTGGTGCCCTTCACCGCGCGGGTGACCGTGTTCGGCGTGACGGTGAGCGTGGTGCGGATCCGGCCGTCCGGCAGGGCGTACGCCACCACCACCGGCGCGCTGCCGGGCACGATCCGCTGACCGTCCCAAGCCCGTCCGCCGACCTGGTAGGTGGCGTCGAGGTTGCTGCGCGCGTCCGGGTTCCCGTTGGGCAGGAGGCTCGCCCAGCACTGGGTGTCGTCCTGCTGGCTCTGCACGATCGCGCCCGCGGCCGGGTGCCACAGCAGCCCGGCCGAGCCGCGCACCTCCGAAGACGGGCGGGTGCCGAAGAACGCGGCGAGGTACAGCGCGGGCCGCCGGATGAAGGTGTACGCCTGCTTCGTCAGGTCGTCACGGCGCTGCACCGCGAAGTCCTTGCTCGCCAGGTAGGGCAGCTTGGCGATCGCCGCCTGCTTGGCCGCCTTGGAAGGCAACGATTCCCCGTACGGCGCGTGCGCGATGATCCGCGGCGAAGTGTCCTGTTTGGCCAGTCCGGGGGCCGGGCCGGACGCGGCCGCCCACGCCGCCCTCGTCGCGGCGCGGTCCTCGGCCGAGGTGAAGAACGGGGCCAGCGCGGGGACTTCGGGGACGAAGAACGAGGCCAGGTTCGTGCGGTCCGGGTCCGGGATCACGTTGTCGTAACCGGTCACCGTGGTGCGGGCGGACATGCCGACGTAGGTCAGCGAACCGGTGCCGTCCGGCTCGCGCACGACGTTGTAGCCGAACCAGCCCGCGAACTTCGAGGCCATCGAAAGCACGGTCTTGTCGCCGGTGAGCACGTAGATCTCGGCCAGCTCCGGGAGCATCACCTCGAAGTTGTAGTTGATGTCCATCCCGGTCGGCTCGTAGAAGAACCCGGCCGGGCTCTGCCCGTGCGCCGCGAGGTACGCGATCCGGCTGGCCAGTTTCGCCTGCATCGCCGCGTCCGGGTTCAGCTTCAGCGCGCGGGTGGAACTGGCCAGGCCGGAGGTGTTCTGGTTGGCGTAGTGGATCGGCGACGCCCAGATCGGGTTGGCCGGCTCGAGGAACCAGGTCATGCCCTGGTGCAGCGCGGTGCCGATCTGGCCGCGGCGGGTGGGCAGCGCGTTCGCCTGGCGCAGGTTGGCCAGCGTCTTGGCGAGGTAGCCGAGGCCGAACCCGGTGGCGGCCTTGGACTGCTCGGTCACACTGTATTCGGGCCACGAACCGTCGGCGTGCTGCAGGTTCAGATAATGCGCGATCGCCGCGTCGAGGCGTTTCAGCAGGGCCGCGTTGCCGGAGTACGGGTTCCACGAGCGCGCGTTCGCATGGAACCAGCTCAGCGTGAACACGTGCTCCTGCACCCGCGCGTTGGTCGGCACACTCGGGGTGCGCCACCAGCCGCCGCCCATATAGCCGAGCGTCGCCGGGTCGGTCACCTCGATGTCGTTCACCATTCCGGGCAGGATCGCCAGGTACGGCCCGAACCGCTGCTCCAGCGGGCTGAACAGCTTGCGCACCGGGGCGCCGGCGGGCAGCGGCGGCAGGGCCGGGAACGGCCCGGCCGGCGGGGTGACGGAGGCGGCGGCGACCCCGCCGGGCAGCGTCAGCCCGAGCCCCAGGGTGGCGCCCAGCCCCACCGTCCCGAACAGCATCCCGCGTCGCGACAAGACCATCGGTGAACTCCTTCGTCCGGCGTGGCCAAGACGTTAGGCAGCCACGCGAGACAAAGGCAAGACGCTAATACGTATTAGCTTTCCTCAGCACGAAAGTAGGGCTGAAAGGACACTTTTCCCGCCGATTACGCGCTTTCGGCGGAGGCGAGCACCCGCAGCCAGATCCGGGCGCAGGTCTCGGTCGCCGCGCGCAGTTCGCGGGGGCGAGCCGACGCCCAGTAGAACGTCCGCTCGGTCATCCAGCAGAGGCCGCGCGCCAACGCGGCGGCGCCCTCGGGCCCTTTCTCGTCCGGGATGCCACCACGGACCAGGACGCGGGCCATCGCCTCGGCGTAGGAAGCGAGCGTGTCCTGCCACAGCTCGCCGATTTCCGGGACGGCCGCGGAAAAGTCCACCGCCGCGCGCATCACCAAACCGTGCTCGCGCCATTGTTTCGCGGTGCGCCGCACGGCTTCGCGGACCGTCTCTTCGGGACTGGAGACGGTGTCGCCGGCCGCGCCGAGCGCGTCTTCGCGCAGCACGGCGACCGTGCGCGCCACCAGCGCGGCGAGCACCTCGTGCTTGGAGCCGAAGTAGAAATACAGCGAGGCACGCGAAATCCCGGCCCCCTTGGCGATCGTCTCCACCGTCATCGGCTCGACGCTCTCGTGCTCCAGCAACGCCTCGGCCGCGTCGAGGATCGCCTGCTCCCGCCGGTCCCCCTTGGTCGGGGCCGAGCGCCGTTTCCCGGGCCCGGTCACGGCCGGTTCGACACGATCTGGTGGCCGTCCGGGAAGTCGGTGGACCGCGAAAGGCCCTCCCACTCCCGCAAATCGGCTTCGACGGCCGAGCGGCCGGCCGCGACCAGGCGCAGCGCGTCGGAGCCCAGCACCAGGTGCACCGGGGGCTTCTCCGAGTCGATCACCCGGAGCACCGCCTCGGCGGCCTTCGCCGGATCGCCCAGCTGATGGCCGCTGGCCGCCTGCCGGGCCGCGCGGATGGGCTCGAACAGCTCGTCGTACTCCACAATGGACCGTTCACTGCGGACCATGGAGCGGCCCGCCCAGTCGGTGCGGAACGAGCCGGGCTCGAGGATCGTGACGTGCACGCCGAAGCCGGCCACCTCCTTGGCGACGGTTTCGAGCATTCCCTCGACCGCGTACTTGCTGCCGCAGTAGTAGGCCAGCCCCGGCACCGTCATCAGCCCGCCCATGGAGCCGACCGCGAAGATGTGCCCCGAACGCCGTTTCCGCATGGACGGCAGCACCGCCTGCACGGTCGAGGCGACGCCGAACACGTTGGCGTCGAACTGCGCGCGCAGCTCGGCGATCGGTGACTCCTCGAACACGCCTTCGTGGCCGTAACCGGCGTTCGCGATCAGGACGTCGATCGGCCCGACGGTCTCTTCGATCTCGCCCACCACGGCCGGTACCGCGTGGTCGTCGGTGACGTCGAGCTGCCGCGCGTGGGCCCGGCCCGGGGCGAGCGCCTCGAAGGCCGCGAGGTCGGCCGCCTTGCGGACGGTGCCGACCACGGTGTGCCCGGCGTCGAGCGCCCCTTGCGCGAAGGCCCGGCCGAGGCCGCTGCTGACACCGGTGATGAGGAAGGTCCGAGTGGTCATGCCATCGACTCTACATCGCGTCGGATTAAATCGACACTGTGTCGATTACGACACGGCCGGCGCCCGCCGTCCGGCGACCACCGAGTTGGCCGCCACGATGACCGCGATCGCCGTCCAAGCGGCCGCGTCGGGGTGCTGATGGAGCACCACGAGGCCGACCAGCGCGGCCAGCACCGGGTTGACGCTCATGAACACGCCGAAGAACGCGGCGGGCACCCGGCGCAGAGCCAGCAGGTCGACCAGGAGCGGCACGGCCGAGGAAAGCACTCCGGCGACGAGCGCCTGTCCGAGGGCAGCCGTCGTCGGCGGGTGGTGCGCGAAGGCGAGCACCCCGATCGGAAGGTAGGCCAGTGCGGACGCGCCGGCCGCGGCCGCGGTGCCCTGCACGCCGGGCAGGCGCCGTCCGACGGTCCGGTTCAGCAGGATGTAGCCGGCCCAGCAGGCCGCGGCCAGCAACGCCAGCCCGATGCCGGCGTAGTCCGTGGTGGGTTGCGGGCGGGCCAGCACCGCCACGGCCCCCGCGGCGGCGAGCGCGCACGCCAGGTCCGGCTTCCGGCGCGAGCCGGCCAGCGCCACCGCGAGCGGGCCCAGGAACTCCAGCGTCACCGCGAGCCCCAGGCCGATGCGGTCGATCGCGCTGTACAGCGTGAGGTTCATCGTGCCGAACACGGCCGCCAGCGCCAGGACCGGGCGCCACTGCCGCGCGGTGAACGAGCGCAGCCGCGGCCGTCCGACGGCCAGCAGCAGCGCGCCGGCCACCCACTGCCGCACCGCCACGACCCCGGCGGGGCCGACCACCGGGAAGGCCAGCGCCCCGGTCGCCGCGCCGGTCTGGTTGGCCAGCGCGCTGCCCAGCATCAGCGCCACCCCGGCGGCGCGGCGCTCCTGCGGCGCTGTCCCGGCCGCGCGTTCGGTCGTCGTCATGGCCCGAGCGTGCGCCGTGGCCATCCATGCGCAAAATGCATGAAACAGCGCGGCTATACGCTGAACGCATGGATCTGGAGCTGCGCCACCTGCGGTGCCTGGCCGCGATCGTGGACACCGGCACGTTCACCGACGCGGCGATCGAGCTGGGGGTGTCGCAGGCAGCGGTGTCGCGGACGCTGCTCGCGCTGGAGCGGGTGCTCGGCGTGCGGGTGCTGCACCGCACGAGCCGCAGCGTCGTCCCGACCACCGCGGGCGTGCAGGTCCTCGCCCGCGCCCGGCACCTGCTGGCCGAGGCCGACGAGCTGGTCCGCGAGGCCACCACCGGACACACCCGGCTGCGGGTGGGGCACGCCTGGTCGGCGCTGGGGCGGCACACCGCCGAGTTCCAGCGGCGCTGGGCCGCCCGGCACCCGGACGTCGAGCTGCTCGTGGTCCGCACCAACACCCCGACCGGCGGCCTGGCCGAGGGCCTGTGCGACGTCGCCGTGCTGCGCACCGCGGTCGACCCCCGCCACTACGCCCACCGGACCGTCGGCTACGAGGCCCGTTACTGCGCGATGGCGGCCGACGACCCGTGGGCGCGCCGCCGCACGGTCACCCTCGCCGAGATCGCCGGGCGCGAGCTGGTGATCGACCGCCGCACCGGCACCACCACGGTCGACCTGTGGCCCGAGGACGCCCGCCCGCGGGTCGGGCAGACCCACGATGTGGACGACTGGCTCGCCGCCATCGCGACCGGCCGGTGCGTCGGGATCACCCCGCACGCCACCGTCACGCAGTACCGGCGGGACGGCATCGCCTACCGCCGCGTCCGCGACGCCGCGCCCGTGCCGGTGCACCTGGCCTGGCCCCGCCGCGACCCGCACCCGGCCACCCCCGAGGCGGTCGCGCTGCTGACCGAGCTGTACGGCCGCTGAAGCCGGAATCCCGTGCCCGGAACGGGAATCAGCCGACTTCGACCGGCAAGGCGCACAGCTCTTCCTCACGGTCGACGTACGCGCCCGTTTCGCCGGGGCGGGGTCCGGCGACGGCCTTCGCGAGCATGGCGCCGGACGCGGCGGGCGAGTGCGCGAAAGGCGTCGCGGAACAAGCCGGTGGTCGGCCACCTCCGGAACTGAGTACTAATTGGCACTGAGTACCGTACGACATCCGGGACCGGATCGGCTAGCCTGGCGCCATGCCGCCGCTGCCCCCGCTCCGCGAGCGCAAACGCCGGCGGGCCCAGGAAGCCATCGTCGACGCGGCTTTCGCGCTGTTCGCCGAGCGTGGTTTCGCGGACGTGACGGTCACGGAGATCGCAGAGCGCGCGGAGGTCGGCCGGACCACGTTCTTCCGGTACTTCGGCGACAAGCAGGAAGTGCTGTTCGCCGAAGAGCGGGGGATGGCCGAGTGGCTGCTGGGCCTGCGCGCCGAGCCCGCCGAAACGCCGCCCACCTTGCGCGAGGCGCTGGACCAGGCGCGCGCCGCCGTCCACGCGATGTGCGAGGCGGTGACCGCCGACGCGAAGCGCTACCGCCTGCGCATGCGGCTCGTCAGCGACAGTCCGGAGCTGCACGACCGCGGCGAACGCAAGCTGCTGAACCTGGCCGAAGCCATGGTCTCCACACTGCGGACGCAGGGCATGCCCGAGCTGGAGGCGGCACTGGCCGCCCAGCTCGCGCTGGGGTGCTTCCGCGCGGGCCGGACCGTCGCGGGGCCGGAGCCGCGAGCGCTGGCGGCGGCCGTGGAAGACGCGTTCGCACTGCTGCTGTCCACGGTGCCGCCCGGCTGACGCCGGAAATGTCCACAGTGGAGGCGCCGGGCCGCGGCCGGGGCGTCCGGCCTGGCAATCGCAACGTTATCGGCGTTGACGGGCCGGTCCGGCTTCGGTCATGATGACCACGTCCGAGAACGAGGAGCACCCCATGCCCGGCAAGGCCATGCACCAGGCGCGCAGCAACGAGCGCGCCTCGCTGTGCGACGAGCTTTGCCCGTTGTGTGCCCTAGCGACCCCAGGCTCCCCGCCGTGACGTGCCCAGCGCGTCCTACGCAGGGAGCCGCCCGTCGGGAAACCGAGCCGGGCGGCTTTTTTCGTTCCCGCCCGCCCGACTCCCGAAGGGAGGTGCCCGTCGCCATGGGAGTACTGGTCCTCAATGCCGGCTACGAGCCCCTGCACACCGTGTCCGTCGCCCACGCGATACGCATGCTGGTGCGTGACGTGGCGGTGGTCCACGAGACCGACGGCACCGATTTCGGCGGGCTGTTCCCGCGTCCCAAGGTCGTGCGGCTGGTGCGCTACGTGGTGATGAAGTGGCGTTACTCCGGCCCGCCGCGCTGGTCGCGCCGGGGCGTGCTGCAGCGGGACGGCCACCAGTGCGCCTACTGCGGCCGCCGCGCCACCACGGTCGACCACGTGGTGCCGCTCTCCCGCGGCGGCGAGCGCACCAGCTGGCTCAACACCGTCGCGGCGTGCGGGGGCACGGCGCGCAGCTGCAATTCCCGCAAGGCCGACCGGACCCCGGCCGAGGCCGGGTTGTCGCTGCGCTTCGCCCCGCGCGTGCCTTCCTGGGACGAGCTGCACCGGCCGGCCTGGGCTTGAGGCGGTTCCTCCACCATGTCCACAGTGGAGGGACCGCCTCAGGCGAGCACCTCGCGCACCCTCGCGCGCAGCGCGGGCACCACCTCGGCCTCGAACCACGGGTTCTTCTTCTGCCATCGGAAGTTCAGCGGTGACGGGTGCACCAGCGGCAGCTTCGAGGGCAGGTAGTCCCGGTACGCGCGGACGGTCTCGGTCAGGTTCGCCCCGGCCGAGGCGCCCAGGTAGTACTTCTGCGCGTACCCGCCGACCAGCAGCGTCAAGGCGATGTCCGGCAGCCGGCCGAGCAGCCGTGGATGCCACTTGGGCGCGAAGTCCTTGCGCGGCGGCAGATCGCCGGAGGCGCCCTTGCCGGGGAAGTAGAAGTCCATGGGCAGGATGGCGAACAGCGCGGGGTCGTAGAACTGCTCGTCGGTCACGCCGAGCCATTCGCGCAGTTTGACGCCGCTCGCGTCGTCCCACGGCACGCCGCTCTCCTGCGCCTTGCGGCCGGGGGCCTGCCCGATCAGTGCGATCCGCGCGCCCGGCGCCGCCGCGAACACCGGCTCGTAGCCCAGCTCCCGCGCCCAGGCGTTGTCCGGGTCGGCCACCAGTTCCGCGCGGATCAGCTCCAGCTCGGCGGGCATCGCTCCCCTTCCTCCTGACCGGTCGCCGCTGATGCTACTGGTCACACCAGCCCGCGCCGGGCCGCCCACACCACGGCCTGGATGGGGGTCTCGAGGCCGAGGCGGTCGCAGATGGAGCGGACGCGGCGGCGGATCGTGCGGTCGGACAGGTCCAGGCGCCGCGCGATGGCCTCCAGCGGCAGGCCTTCGGCCAGCAGGGCGAGCAGGGCGATCTCCTCGCGTGCCAGCGACGCGTGCACCGCTCCTCCTCAGTCCGCGAAGACGATGGCGGGCCGGGTCCTCGGCCGCGCGAAGTCCGCGAAGGCCTCCCCACCCGCGTCGAAGTCCGTGAAGGACTCCTCACCCGCGTCGGAGGCGGTGATGGAGGCCTTCACCGCGACACCCCGGCCGGGTGCAGCCGGGCTTCGGCGGCGGCCCAGTCCCCGCCCGAAGGCGTGTACCGCCGCAGCGGCTGGGTCCGGCGGATCAGCTCGCGCATCGCGGCCAGGTCCGGCAGGCCGGCGCCCAGGGTGCGGGCCTGCACGAGCACGTTGCCCAGCGCGGCCGCCTCGACCGGGCCGGCCAGCACCGGGACCTCGCAGGCATCGGCGGTCAGCTGGCACAGCAGGGTGTTGTGGGCACCGCCGCCGACGATGTGGACCACGTCCACCGTCCGGCCCGCCAGCCGCGCGGCCTGGCGGACGGTCCGGCGGTAGGCCAGCGCGAGACTGTCCACAATGCACCGGACCAGCTCGCCGCGGGTCGCCGGCGGCCGCTGCCCGGTCTCCCGGCAGGCGGCGGCGATGCGTGCCGGCATGTCCCCGGGCGGCAGGAACGCGGGCGCGTCCACGTCCACCACGGCGCCCAGCGGCGGCGCGGCGGCGGCTTCGGCCAGGACCTCGGCCAGCTCGGCCCGCTCGTCCCGGGCGGACCACGTCCGCAGCGTCTCGGTGAGCACCCACAGGCCCATCACGTTGCGCAGGAACCGGATCGTGCCGTCGACCCCGCCCTCGTTGGTGAAGTTCGCGGCCAGCGCGGCGTCGCCCAGCTCCGGGGCGTCCAGCTCCAGCCCGACCAGAGACCAGGTGCCCGAGGAGATGTAGGCGAAGTTCGCGCCGGGCTCGGCCGGCACCGCGACCACGGCCGACGCGGTGTCGTGCGAGCCCACCGCGACCACCGGCAGCTCCGGCAGCGCCAGCTCGGCGGCCAGGTCCGGCAGCAGCGTGCCGATCCGCTCCCCCGGCTCGCGCAGCGGCGGCAGCAGCCGGGCGGGCACGCCGACGCGCCCGGCCAGCCCGGTCGCCCAGGTCCGCGCGCGCACGTCGTAGAGCTGCGTGGTGGAGGCGTTGGTGTGCTCGGCCCCGGCCTGCCCGGTGAGCCAGTAGGCCAGCAGGTCCGGGATCAGCAGCAGGGTCGACGCGGTGGCCAATCGGTCCTTTTCGGACACCAGCTGGTACAGCGTGTTGAACGGCAGCTGCTGCAGCCCGGTGACGTCGAACAGCTCCCGCTCCGGCACCGTCCGCACCACCCGCTCCAGCACGCCTTCGGTGCGCGCGTCGCGGTAGTGCACGGGGTTGCCGAGCAGGTTCCCGCGCGCGTCGAGCAGCCCGTAGTCCACCGCCCACGAGTCGATGCCGATGCCGTCCAGCGGTCCGGCGCGGTGCGCCTGGCCGAGGCCGGCGAGGATTTCGCGGTGGAGGCCGAGCACGTCCCAGTACAGCGTCCCGGCCGCGCGCACGGCGCCGTTCGGGAAGCGCCGCACCTCCTCGATCTCCAGCTGCCCGGGCCCGACCGAGCCGGCCATCACGCGCCCGCTGGACGCGCCGAGGTCGACCGCGGCCAGCCGTTTCACACCCGCACCACGGTCAGGTCCAGCCCCAGCAGGTCGGCCACCGCGGCCAGCTCGCCGGCCCGGTGCCCGGTGCCGAGCGCCCAGTGGTGCGCGATGCCGCTGGCCGACCACGCGTCGGTCCACTCCCCCGGATCGCAGCCGAAGTCGACGCGCGAGGTGGTATTGCCGATCTCCAGCAGCGGGCCGGGCACGACCTCGCCCTCCGACGCGACGATCGAGAACGTGCCGTCACGCCCCTGCGCGAGGCCGCACAGCGTCACCGGCCCGTGCTTCACGTCGAACTCGACGGACACGCCCCAGCCGCGTTTGCCGTGGTACACCCCGAGCCCGCGCAACAGCGGCCGGCTCGCGCTGATCGCCAGGTGCGCCGGTCCGTCGTGGCCCATCTCGACCACGTTGTCGCGGAAGTTGAGCGCCTGCAGCTCGGTGAACGAGCCGCCGGCGCCGAGCCGGTCCATCAGCAGCATGGCCAGTGACGTGCGCAGCTCGTACTCGCCGACGGCCGGGATGCCGCGGGCGGTGAGCAGCGAAGCGCCGAGGATGAACCCGGCGCCGACCCGCTCGTGCGCCTCGCCGTCGAGGCCGCGGTGATAGTAGGCGAGCGAGTCCAGCCCGAAGTCGGCCACCAGCCGGTCCAGCGCGACGGAAACCCTGGCGCCCCAGGCGAAATCCTCGTCCACAACGGACTCGTCCACAGTGAACACTTTGCGCGCGAGCTCCATCCGCGCGCCCGTCTCGGCGTCGGTGACCTGCTCCACGCGCACGCGCAGGTCGTCGACCTCCAGGATCTCGACGTGCCCGCCGAGCTGCGCCGAGACGAGCGTGGGATCGGTGGAGACGTCCATCATGCCCGGGTACAGGTGGCCCAGCAGGCCGTGGCGGCCGTGGCGGAACGCCGCCCGCACGCCCGCCGCCTTGATCCACCGCCCGATCCGCGTCCAGGCCCGCTCGTCTTCGAGGTAGCCGGAGACCGACCGGAACTCGACGCCGACGCGGCGGAAGGTGTTCGCCATCTCCGGCAGCGGGCAGGCGCCGCAGTAGGCCAGCCACGCGCCGGTGCCGAAGCTCGCGTGGTCCATCGCCTCGGTCGGCTGGAGGTTCAGCAGCAGCACGGGCGAGCCGCTGCGCTGCGCGATCGGGGCCAGCATGCTGGAGGTCAGGTACGTGGTGAGGAACCCGATGATCAGGTCGCAGTCGGCCACCCGGAGCCGTTCCGCCGCCGCCGCGCCCTCCTGGGCGTCGGAGACGAAGCCGGCGTCGATCACCTCGCAGTCCAGATCGGACAGTCGCGCGGCCACCCGCCGCGCCGAGGCCCGCAACTGCGGCAGCAGCTCCGGGAACTGCGGCCAGTACGCGCCGAGCCCGCCGGCCACCAGGCCGACGCGGGTGCGGCGCGGGGTGATCCGGTCGATCAGCGGGTCGGTCATGGGGTCCTCTCCCGTCTCAGCGAAGGAACGCGGCCGCCACGCCGGCGTCCACGGGCACGTGCAGCCCGGTGGTGTGGGTCAGGTCGCCGCCGGTGAGCGCGAAGACCGCGGCGGCCACGTGCCCGGGCAGCACCTCGCGCTTGAGGATGGTGCGCTGGGCGTAGAACTCGCCGAGCTTCTCCTCCGGCACGCCGTACACCGCGGCCCGCTGCGCGCCCCAGCCGCCGGCGAAGATGCCGGAGCCGCGGACCACCCCGTCGGGGTTCACGCCGTTGACCCGGATGCCGTGCCCGCCCAATTCGGCGGCCAGCAGCCGGACCTGGTGTGCTTGGTCGGCCTTCGCCGCGCCGTACGCGACGTTGTTGGGCCCGGCGAACACCGAGTTCTTCGACGAGATGTACACGATGTCGCCGCCGATGCCCTGCGCGACCATCGCCTTCGCCGCGGCCTGCGAGACCAGGAACGAGCCCTTGGCCATCACGTCGTGCTGGAGGTCCCAGTCGCGTTCGGTGGTCTCCAGCAACGGCTTCGAGATCGACAGCCCGGCGTTGTTCACCACCAGGTCGATCCCGCCGAACGCCAGCACGGTCGCGTCCACCGCGGCCTGCACGGCACCGGCCTCGGTGACGTCGGCGGTCACCGCGACGGCCTTGTCCGGCCCGCCGATGCCCTGCGCCGCTTCGGCCGCCGCGTCCGCGTTCAGGTCCGCGATCGCGACGCACGCGCCCTCGGCCGCGAGCCGCTCGGCGATCGCCTTCCCGATCCCCGAACCGGCCCCGGTGACCAGCGCGATCCGCCCGGCCAGCGGCTTCGGCTTCGGCAGCCGCTTCAGCTTCGCTTCTTCCAGCGCCCAGTACTCGATGCGGAACTTCTCGCTCTCCGCGATCGGCGCGTACGTGGACACCGCCTCGGCGCCGCGCATCACGTTGATCGCGTTGACGTAGAACTCCCCCGCCACCCGCGCGGTCTGCTTGTCCTTGCCGAAGGAGAACATCCCGACACCCGGCACCAGCACGATCGCCGGGTCGGCGCCGCGCATCGCCGGGCTGTCCGGTGTCGCGTGCCGTTCGTAGTAGGCGCGGTACTCGGTGCGGTACTCGGCGTGCAATTCCTTCAGCCGCGCGACGACGTCCTCCAGCGGCGCCGTCGCCGGCAGGTCGACCACCAGCGGGCGGACCTTGGTGCGCAGGAAGTGGTCCGGGCACGAGGTGCCGAGCGCGGCCAGCGGCGCGAGCTTCTCCCGCGCCAGGAATTCCAGCACCACCTCGCTGCCGGTGTAGTGCCCGACCTGGCGCTGGTCGGTCGACGCCAGTCCCCGGACCACCGGCGCCAGCGCGGCCGCCCGGCTCAGACGGTCCTTTTCGGACAGCGCCGCGAACCCGGGCACGACGGCGCCGAACGGCTCGGCCTTGCCCCGCTCGGCCAGGAACTTCTCCGCGGTGTGGATGATCTCGAGCGAGTTCCGTTGGCATTCCATGGAAGTCGCGCCCCACGCGGTGATGCCGTGGCCGCCGAGGATCACGCCGATCGCCTGCGGGTTGGCCGCCTTGACCGCCGCGATGTCCAGCCCGAGCTGGAATCCCGGCCGCCGCCAGTCCACCCAGGCGACGCGGTCCCCGAAGCACTCCTTGGTGAGCGCGGCGCCGTCGGCCGCGGTGGCCAGCGCGATGCCGGAGTCGGGGTGCAGGTGGTCGACGTGCGGCGCGTCGACGAGCCCGTGCATCGCGGTGTCGATCGACGGTGCCGCCCCGCCCCGGCCGTGCAGGCAGTAGTCGAACGCGGCGACCATCTCGTCCTCGCGCTCGACGCCGGGGTAGACCTCGACGAGCGCGCGCAGCCGGTCCAGCCGCAACACCGCGAGCCCGGCCTCGGTCAGCGTGCCGAGGTCGCCCCCGGAGCCCTTGACCCACAGCAGTTCCGTGGGACCACCGGTGACCGGGTCCACTGTGGACCCCTTGGCCGAGGTGTTGCCCCCGGCGTAGTTGGTGTTGCGCGGATCGGCCCCCAGCGCGTTGCTCCGGGCAACGAGTTCCTCCGGCACGGTCATCGCTGTCACGCCCCCCATCCGGCCTGGTCGCCGCCGACCCGTTCCGCGACGATCTTCTCCTGGTACCCGCTGCGGCGGTAAGCCGCGATCGGGTCGGGGTCCAGGCCGGCCTCGGTGCGCAGGTCGGCCAGGATCGGGCGGACGTCGGTGTTGTAGGCGTCCATCAGGATCGCGTTGGACTCCAGCACCCGGCCCTCGCGCTGGGCCGCGCGCAGGGCGTCGCGGTCGACCAGCAGCGCCTTGGCGGTGGCCTCCTGCACGTTCATCACCGACCGGATGATCGCCGGGATCTTCGCCTCGATGTTGTGGCACTGGTCGAGCATGAACTTGATGCCGTACGCCGGGTCGAGGGCGCCGCCGCGGACGATCTCGTACATGATCCGGAACAGCTGGAACGGGTCGGCGGCGCCGGCCATCAGGTCGTCGTCGGCGTAGAAGCGCGAGTTGAAGTCGAACGCGCCGAGCTTGCCCGCCCGCAGCAGGAACGCGACGATGAACTCGATGTTCGTGCCCGGCGCGTGATGCCCGGTGTCGATGCACACCGTCGCCCGCTCGCCCAGCTCCAGGCAATGCGCGTACGCCGTGCCCCAGTCCGGGATGTCGGTGGCGTAGAACGCGGGCTCGAACAGCTTGTACTCCAGCAGGATCCGCTGATCGCCGCCGAGCCGGGCGTAGGCCTCCCGCAGCGCCTCGGCCAGCCGGTCCTGCCGGTCGCGCAGGTCGTCCTGGCCGGGGTAGTTGAGGCCGTCGGAGAACCACAGCTTCAGGTCGCGCGAGCCGGTGGCGTCCATGATGGAGATGGCCTCGAGCAGGTGGTCGGTGGCCTTGCGGCGCACCCCCGCGTCGGGGTTGGTGACCGAGCCGAGCTTGTAGTCCTCGTCCTGGAAGACGTTGGTGTTGATGGCGCCGACCTCGACCCCGAGGTCCCGGGCGTAGCGGGTCAGCGCGCCGAAGTCGGCCACCCGGTCCCACGGGATGTGCAGCGCGACGCTCGGGGCCGCGCCGGTGAACCGGTGCACCGTCGCCGCGTCCGCGATCTTCTCCTCGGGCGTGCGCGGCACCCCGGCCTGCGGGAACACCTTGAAGCGGGTGCCGGAGTTGGCGAACGCCCAGGAGGGCGTCTCGATCCGCTGCGCCCGCAGCGCGGATTTCACGGCCGTCAGGTCGGACAAGTCGATCACGTCTTTCTCGTCAGGCGCTTGCGCGCGGTGTTTCCGGGGCCGGGGTCAGCCGGCGTGGAAGACCTCGGTGAGCAGCCACGGGTCCTCGTCCGGGGCGCGCCCGCCGAGCCCGGTGAAGAACCCGGCCATCTCGGCCTGCCAGCGGGCGTTCACCTCGGTGCGGGCCATCGCCGCCTGCGCCTCGGCCAGGTCCCCGGCCTCGACGTAGCCGATCAGCAGCCCGTCTTCGCGCAGGAACAGCGAATAGTTGTGCCAACCGCTTTCCGAAAGCGCGGCCTGCATCTCCGGCCAGACCGAGCGGTGCCGTTCGGTGTACTCGGCCATCCGCTCGGGTTTCACCTGGAGGCAGAAGCAGTAGCGCGCCATGGCGGTCAGAAGTTGAACTTGTCGATGTTGGACGCGTCGAACACGGTCGGCGGGCCGAGCACGATCTCGCCGTTCGCCCCGACGGTGTACTCGCCGAGCTTGCCCGCCTTGAACTTCTGTCCCGGGGCGCCGGTGATCTGGCCGGAGCTGAGCGCGACGCCGGCGTACGCGGCGAGGTAGCCGATGTCGGCCGGGTTCCACAGCGCGAACTGCTTCACGGTGCCGTCCTTGACGAACGCGCGCATCTGGTTCGGCGTGCCGAGCCCGGTCACCGCGACCTTGCCCTTGTAACTGGAGCTGCTGACGTAACGCGCGGCGGCGGCGATGCCCACGGTGGTCGGCGAGACGATCACCTTCAGGTTCGGGAACGACTGCAGCAGGCCCTGCGCCTCCTGGAACGACTTCTGGTCGTCGTCGTTGCCGTAGGCGATCTTGTCCAGCTTCAGGTTCGCGTACTCCGGCTTGGCCAGCTGCTGCTTGAGCACCTCGATCCAGGCGTTCTGGTTGGTGGCGTTGGGCGTCGCGGACAGCACCGCGATCTCGCCCGAGCCGCCGGAGAGGTCCTTGGCCTGCTTCGCCAGCTGCTCGCCGATGCCCTGGGTGGAGGCCTGGTTGATGAACAGGTCACGGCAGTCCTTCGCCGCGTCGGAGTCGAACGTGACGACCTTGATGCCGGCGCTGCGGGCCTGGTTCAGCGACGGGCAGACCGCGTTCGGGTCGTTCGCCGCGATGCCGATCACGTCCTGCTGCTGCTGGATCAGCGTGTTGATGTAGCTGACCTGGGACGAGGCGCTGGCGTCGTTGGGCCCGACCAGCTTGTAGGCCCCCTTGAGCTCGTCGAGCGCGGCCTTGCCGCCGCCCACCTCGATGTCGGAGTACGGGTTGTTCAGCTGCTTGGGCAGGAACGCCATCTTGACGCCCTGCTTGGTCGCGGCGTTGGGGTCGGCGGCCGCGGTGGACTGGGCGGGACCCGAGCCGGAGCTGTCGTTCTTGGTCGTGCCACCGCAGGCGGTCAGGCTGAGCACCAGCCCGGCCGCGGTGGCCGCCGAGAGCGCGCCGGTGAGGAATCGACGGGACATCTTTGTCACCTTTCTGATCATTGCTCGATCCCGGCGAGCGATCCGGGGTCCGGGGACGGGGATCGCCTTCGCCGGCGCCGCAGGGCCGCGCGGGCGGAGGAGACGATGTTGGGCAGCAGCACCGAGACGATCAGCAGCACCCCGGTGACGATGTTCAGCGCCTCGTTCGAGACGTCCTGCAGCCGCAGCGCGTTCTGCAGCCCGGCCAGCAGCACCACGCCGGCCAGCACCCCCGGCAGCGTGCCCTTGCCGCCGAAGATCGACACGCCGCCGAGCAGCACCGCGGCGACCACGGCCAGCTCCATGCCGAAGCCGTTGTCCGCGCGGGCACTGGAGTAGCGCAGCGTCCACAGCACCCCGGCGAGCCCGGACATCGCGCCGCACACCACGTACAGCCAGAACTTGAGCCGCCCGGTGCGGACGCCGGCGAACCGCGCGGCCTGCTCGCTCGCGCCGGCCGCGAACACCGCGCGCCCGATCGGCGTGGCGTGCAGGACCACGCCGAAGACCACGGCCAGCACCACCAGCGGCACGAGCACGTTCGGGATCGGCCCGCCGCCGAGGGTTCCGGTGACCCACGAGGTGTAGGCGCGCGGGAAGTCCGCCACCGCGCCGTCGCCGAGCACCACGAAGGCCAGGCCGCGGTACAGCGCCATGGTGCCGATGGTGACCGCGAGCGAGGGCAGCTTCAGCACCGTGACGAAAAACCCGTTCACCGCGCCCAGGATCGCGCCCAGCACGATGCTGATCGGGATGATCGACTCGATCGTCAGCCCGGCGTCCCACAGCGAGCCCATCACCGCGGAGGTGAGCCCGAGGGTGCTCGCCACCGACAGGTCGATCTCGCCGGTGACGATGATGAACGTCATCGGCAGCGCGATCAGCGCGATCGGCAGCAGGTCCAGCAGCAGGAAGGTGTAGTTGCGGCCGGTGCCGAAGTTGTCGACCACGCCGGAGGCGGCCAGCAGCACCACGATCGTGACCAGGATGACCGCGGCGTCCCAGCTCGCCAGGCGCGAGAGCCAGGCGGGCCTGCCGCCCGGGGGCGCTGTGCTGTCAGACATGGGCGTCCTTCTTCTTGAGGGACCGGGCGACGCGCACCGCGACCAGCCGGTCCGCCCCGATGGCCAGCAGGATCAGCGCGCCGACGATCGCCTGCTGCCAGAACTGGTTGATGTCGAGCACGGCCAGCGCGCTGCCGATGACGGTCAGCAGCAGGGCGCCGAGGCTCGCGCCCCACACCGAGCCGCTGCCGCCGAACACCGCGACCCCGCCGACCACGGCGGCGGCCACCACGTTCAGCTCGTACCCGGTGCCCGCGGCCGCGTCGACGGTGCCGAAGCGCGCCGCGAACAGCACCCCGGCCAGGCCCGCGAGCGCCCCGCTGACGAGGAACGCCACGGTGGTGTTGCGGCCGACCTTGATGCCCGCCAGCCGGGCCGCCTGCGGGCTCGAGCCCATCGCGTACAGCTCACGGCCGCCGCGGTAGTTCCGCAGCACCACCCCGGCCACGACCATCACCACCACCGCGATCAGCACCAGCCACGGCACGCCGAGCACCGCCGAGTCGCCGAAGCCGAGGAACGAGCCCGGCAGCTGGTCGGCGTTGATCTGCTGGCCGCCGGCCCAGAAGTAGCTCACGCCGCGGAACGCGTACAGCGTGCCGAGCGTGACCACCAGCGCGGGCACCTGGCCGAACCGGACCACCGCGCCGTTGACCAGCCCGCAGACCGCGCCGACCGCGAGCCCGGCCAGCAGCGCCACGACCACGGGCAGGCCCGGGTTCCCGCGCAGCAGCGAGCCGACGGCGAACGCCGAGAGCCCCAGCACCGACCCGACCGACAGGTCGATGTTGCGGGTGATCATCACGACCGCCTGCCCGACCGCCAGCACCGCCAGGATCGCCGTGCCCAGCAGGATGTCGCGGATGCTCTGCCCGGACAGGAACCTCGGGTTCTGCGTCGCGGTGAACGCCACCAGCACCACGAGCGCGAGCACGATGCCCGACTCGCGTGCCCGGAAAAGCCCGCCCAGCACCGATTTCCGCGAAGACGCGGTCAGCTCGCGGGGCGCTGCCACCTCGCCCGCCGTGCCCGGCCCGGTCTTGGTCACGTTCACGCCACCGCTCCTCGTGCTGCCGTCCCCTGGACCGCCTTGGTCACGTTCACGCCGCCGCTTCCTGTCCCATGGCCGCGAACATCACCGAGCTTTCGGTGGCGGCGGCCCGCGGGATCTCCGCCACGATCCGGCCCTCGCGCATGACCAGCACCCGGTCGGCCATGCCGAGCACCTCCGGCAGCTCCGAGGACACCATCACCACGGCGACGCCCTCGGCCGCGAGCGAGGACATCAGCCGGTGCACCTCGGCCTTGGTGCCGACGTCGATGCCGCGCGTCGGCTCGTCCACGATGAGCACCTTCGGCGCCATCGCGAGCCACTTGGCCAGCACCACTTTCTGCTGGTTCCCGCCCGAAAGCGTGCCGACGGGATCGCCGAGGCGCCGGTACTTCGTGCGCAGCCGTTCGGTCCAGCGCACCGCTTCCCGGCGTTCGCCGGGGCCGAGCAGCAGGCCGAGTTTCGAGAGTGCACGCGAACGCGGCAGCGTCACGTTCCGCTCGATCGAAAGGTCCATCACCAGGCCCTGCTGCCGCCGGTCCTCCGGGACCAGCGCCATGCCGGCGGACATCGCCGCGCGCGGCGAGCCGGCGCGCAGCTTCTTCCCGTTCAGCCGCACCACTCCGGCGTCGCGTCCGTCCACTCCGAACACCGCCTGCACGACCTCCGAGCGGCCCGAGCCGACCAGCCCGGCGAACGCGACGATCTCGCCCGCGCGGACCGAGAACGAGATGTCGCGGAAAACCCCTTCGCGCGCCAGGCCTTCCACTTCGAGGACCACCGCGCCGGGCTCCACGTCCTGCTTGGGGAACAGCGTGTCCAGCTCGCGCCCGACCATGCGGCGCACCATCTCCTCGACGGTCACCTCGGCGACGAGGTCGGTGGAGACGTGCTTGCCGTCGCGCATGATCGTCACGCGCTGGCACAGCTCGGTGATCTCCTCGAACCGGTGCGAGATGAACATGATCGCCTTGCCCTCGTCACGCAGGGCGCGCGCCACGGAGAACAGCCGCTCGACCTCGACCAGGCTCAGCGCCGCCGTGGGCTCGTCCATCACCAGCACCCGCGCGTCCGCGCTGAGGGCCTTGGCGATCTCGACGATCTGCTGGTCGGCGATCGACAGCCCGCGCGCGGGGCGGCCCGGGTCGATCCGCACGCCGAGCCGCGCGAACAGCCGCTCGGCCTCGGCGCGGACGGCGGCCCGGTCGATCATCCCGAGCGCCTTGCGCGGGTGCCGGCCCATCACGATGTTCTCCGCCACCGAGAGGTCCGGGAACAGCGTGGGCTCCTGGTAGATCACCGCGATGCCGGCGGCTTTGGCGGCGGCGGGCGAGGAGAACCCGGCCGGCTCGCCGTCCAGCGCCACGGTGCCCTCGTCGGGCCGGTGCACCCCGGCGAGCATCTTGACGATGGTCGACTTGCCCGCGCCGTTCTCGCCGACCAGCGCGTGGGCCTCGCCCGCGTACAGCGGGAACGACACCCCGGCGACCGCCGCGACCGCGCCGAACGACTTGGTCACGCCGCGAACCTCCAGAAGGGGCTCGCGGCCCGGCTCCTGCCGCGTCATCGCGACCTCCGGATTGAAAGGTTTCACAAACCTGGCGCGGTGACGCTACTATGCGTCAGAAGGTGAAGTCAATGACACGAGATAACCGGAAATGAAACGATTTTTCAGCCGGCAGCCGGTCGGTTGGCCCGTTTCGCACATCCCGCCCGGCGGGCTCCGGCAGGCAGGTTTCCCGCACGAAGGGCCGCGATGACGGTGCAAGACCCCCACGAGTCCGGGCCCGGCCGCGACGTCCTCGATGCCCGCGCCGCCGGCATCAAGGACGTCGCGGCCGCGGCCGGGGTCTCCCTCGGCACGGTCTCGAACGTGCTGAACCGGCCGGACCGGGTCAGCCCCGGCACCCGCGCGAAGGTCGAGGCCGCGATGGCCGAGCTGCGGTTCGTGCGCAACGAATCGGCGCGGCAGCTGCGCGTCGGGCACAGCCGCGTGCTCGCGTACGTGATGCTCGACGGCCGCAACCCGTTCTTCACCGACGTCGCCGCGGGCATGGAGGACACGGCCGACGAGGAAGACCTCTCGCTGTTCCTGTGCAACAGCGCCAATCTCGCCACGCGCGAGGCCGCCTACCTCAGCCGGCTGGAACAGCAGCGGGTGCAGGGCATCCTGATCACGCCCGTCGACCCCGGCTCGCCCCAGCTCGACGAGATCGCCCGGCGCGGCACGCCGCTGGTGATCGTCGACCGCACCCGGCCCACGGCCAGCCACTGCTCGGTGGCCGTCGACGACGTGGTCGGCGGCGAGATCGCGGTGCGGCACCTGGTGGAGCAGGGCCACGAGCGGATCGGGTTCGTGGGCGGGCTGCTGGGCGTCGGCCAGGTGCGCGACCGCCGCGAGGGCGCGCTGCGGGCGTTGCGCGCGGCCGGCCTCGGCCCGGACAGCCTGGTCGACCTGACGACGTCCCAGATGGGCGTGGCCGACGGGGGCAACGCGGGCCAGCGCCTGGCCGGCCTGCCCGCCTCGACCCGCCCGACCGCGGCGTTCTGCGCGAACGACCTGCTGGCGCTGGGCCTGCTGCAGGCGTGCGCCGCGCTGCGCCTGCACGTCCCGGACGACCTCGCCATCGTCGGCTACGACGACATCGAGTTCGCCGCGGCCGCCACCGTGCCGCTGACCTCGGTCCGCCAGCCGCGCCGCCGGCTCGGCCGGACGGCCGCGGAACTGCTGATGCAGGAGACCGCCGACCCGGGGCACGAGCACCAGCAGGTGACGTTCACCCCGGAGCTGGTCGTGCGCGCCTCGACTTACCGCTCGTAAGTCAGCGCGCCCGGCCCTCCATGGCGAGCAGCGTGAGCTTCGCGGCCTCGCCGCCGCGGTAGCGCCCGGACGTGCCGTCCGAGCGGACCACCCGGTGGCACGGGACGACCAGCGGCAGCGGGTTCGTCGCGCACGCCGTGCCGACCGCGCGCACCGCCCGCGGGCTGCCCGACGCGGCGGCGACCTGGGCGTAGCTCTCCGTGCTGCCGTACGGGATTTCGGCCAGGTGGGTGAGCACCTCGCGGCGGAAACCCTTGGACAGCCGGAAGTCCAGCGGCACGTCGAACGCGCGCCGCCGCCCGGTGAAGTACTCGTCCAGCTCGCGGGCGACCGGGTCCAGCCGCGCGGGCGCGGCCAGTATCCGCGGGCTGACCGCGCCGGCCAGCTCAGCCAGCACGTCGTCGTGGCCCTCGACGCCGAACGCGACGCGCACCAGGCCCTCCTCGGTCGCGGCGAGCAGCAGCGGGCCGACGGGCGAGTCGACGGTCCGGTAGGCGACGTCGAGCAGGCCGTCACGCTGGGCCAGCCCGGCGAGCCGCGCGCGCAGCCTGGCCGTGGTGGCCTCGTCCGGGCCGGGCACGCCTTCGAACAGCTCGGTGTCGGACGGCTCGGTCATGGGCGTGCTCCTTCCGGCTCCGCAGCACTCAAGTCCTTCAGCCGCAACGCTTTGATGCCGTCCGCGGCCGCGCGGCGGGCGGCGTCGGCGGTGCCGCCGGTGATCGCGGCGACCTCGCGGTAGGGGAAGCCGGCCAGGTAGTGGTAGGCGACGGCGGTGCGCTGCTTCTCCGGCAGCTGGGTGAGCGCGTGCCACAGGTCGCCGTCCCAGTCCTCGGGGCGGCCGGTGCGGCTCGGCTCCTCCGGCAGCGCGTCCACCGGCACCGGACGGCGCGCCCGCGCGCGCAGCACGTCGATCGCCTTGCGGTGGGCGATCGTGACCAGCCAGGCTTCGACGTTCGCGTCCGCGGGAAGCTCCGGGTACGCCTTCAGCGCGGACAGGAACGTCTCGGACCAGGCGTCCTCGGCGTCGGCCGGGCCCACCACCGCGCGGCAGACGCGCAGCACCATCGGCCCGTGCTCGTCCACCACCCGCTCGAACGGCCGCGCGCTCACCGGCGGGCCCCTTCGTCGACCTGCACCGGGTAACCGGCGCGCAGGACGGCCACTGTGGACGGTGGCGTGACGACAGTCGCGGTGCCCGCCTTCGGCCGCGGCCGGCGGGCGCCGTAGCCCGCGCGGGTCCATTCGGTCAGGTGCCCGTCGGCCACCAGCGCCGGGATTCCGTCGCGGAGCACGAAGACGCCGTCGGGCAGCCCGGCCCACGGCAGCTCGTGGAAGCGCCGCCGGTGCGTCCCGCGGAAGAGGCGTTCGCCGTGCAACTGCCGGTTCATCTCCTTCGCCGACGGCGGTGGCACTCGCAGCTGTTCGGCCCAGGCGTCGCGGTAGGCCCGGTAGTCCCGGTGCCGGCACTCGCCGCACGGCCGGTGCCCGGCGGCGAACGCCACCGCCTCGTCGTGGAAGTACAGCGGCGTCCAGCGGTTCGGCAGCCACTGCTCGCGCCACCGCCCGCGGAACTCCAGCGCACAGGTGATCCAGAGGTCGCTCGCGTGGAACCGGACGATCTCGCGGCCGGAGTGCAGGATGCCGCGGTTGCCCGTCCACGCGCCGCGCAGCGCGAACGCCTCGATCTCCCCGGTCGGCGTGACCCGGTTCCGGCCCGTCACGAATCCTCCCCTGTGTTCATGTCGCTCAGAACAGCCTGCCGTCCTCGTCCGCCGGCGGCTCCTCCAGGGCCAGGAGAAAGCGTTTGCGGTCGACGCCGCCCGCGTAGCCGGTGAGCCCGCCGCTCGCGCCGATCACCCGGTGGCACGGCACGACGATGCTGATCGGGTTCCAGCCGTTGGCGTTCCCGACCGCCTGCGCGGCGCCGGGATCGCCCAGCTCCGCCGCCAGCTGCCCGTACGTGCGCGTCTCCCCGTGCGGGATCGTCGTGAGCAGTCCCCAGACCTTCAGCTCGAACTCCGAGCCGCGGGGCGCCAGCGGCAGGTCGAACTCGGTCCGCGAGCCCGCGAAGTACTCCCCCAGCTGCCGGGTCACGTCGCCGAACCCGCGGTCGTCACGCGGCCCGAACCCGTCCAGCCGCGGCTTGCGCTGATGCCCGTCGAAGTAGAGGCCGATGAGCGCGTCGCCGTCCGCGACCAGCGTCAGCTCGCCCACCGGCGAGTCCACGACCGTGTGCCGGACACTCATGCCCCTCGTCCTTTCGCTCCCGGTGGGTGCCTCGTGCCCCCTCCACCGTGAAGACGTCCAGACTGCCGGAAACGTGAGATCCGGGCTCCGGCGGCCCGGCCGGAAGCACCCGGCCGGGCCGCTCGGACCGCCGCTCAGATCTTGCCGAAGATCTTCGAGTACGCGTAGCCGACCTTCTTGTCGTAGGAGTCGACCTCCCAGAACGCCAGCAGCGACACGCCCTTGGACGCCGCGAACGACTCCAGCGTCTTGGCGTTGGCCTGGGTGAAGTTCTCGTTGTCGTCGTTCTTGCCGGCGATCGGGGTCAGCCCGAGCTGCGCCCACGCCGCCGACGAGGACTCGCCGTACAGGCTCGCGAGCTGCTTCGCGGTGGCGTTCGCCCCGGACTCGGCGTCGTTCAGCGCGTTCTCGCCGTCGCCGAAGTCCATGGTCATGATGTTGACCGTGCTGACCTTCACGCCCTTGCTCTTGGCGTCCTTGAGCAGGGACAGCGCGTTGCCCTCCAGCCCGCTCGGGTCGACCGGCAGGGTGTAGTCGACCTGCACCGACGGGTCGGCCTTCTGCAACGCCGCCAGCGCGGTGTCCCGGCGCTGGATCGACGCGGTGTCGTCCAGCGGGCCGCCCTCGATGTCGAAGTCGAGCCGGTGCACGTTGTTGGTCTTCACCACGTTCGCGTAAGCGGCCTGCAGGCTGCTCGCGGACTTGCAGGTCTGCGCCAGCTCACCGCCCTCGGCTCCGCCGAACGAGATGATCACGTCACCGCCCGCCGACTGCAGCGAGCCGATCTGCGACTTGAAATTGCCGACCGGGTAATCGCCGTTCTCCCACTTGGCGGTGCAGCCGCTCTGCGGGATCAGGAAAGCCAGCGTGAAGTGGTTGACGCCGGACGCGCTCTTGTCGGCGGCCATGTCGCCGACCGTGCCGCTGCTGAGCTCGAGGTAGGGCGCGGCGAACTTCGCCGGGAACGACTGTGGCGATGATTGGGGCGAGGACTGGGGTGCGGCCTGGGCGACACCGCCGGCCGCCAGCGCCGCGGGCAGCAGCGCCGCCGCGGCGATCGTCAAGGCTCGGCGCACGGAACAAACCATGGGTCATCCTTCCGGGGACAACGGGGAAACCGAGGCGGCGGTGCCCGGCAGGAGCCCATTGGTTAGGAAAGATTCCTACCGAAGTGACTCAGACGGTAGGACCCGGCACGCAGCGAAGTCAAGACCCCCGCCGCGCGCCGGGCCACGTCAGCCTCAGCGCAGCAGGTCCAGACCTTTCAGATCCGCCGCGTACTTCCGGATCAGCTCCGCCGAAACGTGCGGAATGTCCTTGTCCGCGCCCACTTTCGCGCTTTGGACGGCGGCGCGGAAGCGCTCGGTCGGGATGTCGCCCGCCCCGTCGACCGGCTCGGCCGGCCGGGCGAACGCGTGCAGCAGCGGCAGCAGCGAGTGCTGCTTCTGCGGCTCCGGCAGACCGCGCAGGGCACGGTCGAACCGGGCGAACCACTCGGCGTAGTCGTCGATCCGCTGGATCCGGTAGCCGGCCTCGTTCAGCCAGTCCACGTAGACGTCGAGGGAGATGCCGTCCTCGTGCGGGTTCATCACGTTGTAGGTCCGGTAGCCCTCGGGCTCGGCCAGCCCGACGGTCGTGATGGCCTCGGCGGTGAAGTCGGCCGGGAGCCCGTCGTAGTGCGCGGGCCGGTCGCCGGCGTAGAACGAGCGCGGCGCGATGCCGGTGACGATGAGGCTGAGCAGCAGCCGGGTGAACATGTCGGGCACGTTGAGCTGCCCCGCGTACCGGCTGTGCGCCAGGATCATGTCGGAGCGGAAGGTCGCGACCGGCAGCCGCGCCAGGTCGTGCGCCTCGCGCAGCAGGACCTCGCCGGCCCACTTGCTCGTGCCGTAACCGCTGGCGTACTCCTCGTTGATCGGGCGCGCCGGGCAGGTGACGCGGATGTCGGAGTACTCGTCGGTGCCCGCGGCCTCCTCGGTGAACACGCCCACCGTGGACAGGTAGGTGACCGGCTTGACCCGCGTGGTCAGCGCCAGCCGGATCAGCTCCGCGGTGCCGACCACGTTGGGCCCGAACAGCTGGTCGTAGGGCAGCACGTGGTTGACCAGCGCGGCCGGGTGCACGATCAGGTCCACGGTGTCGGCCAGCCGTCGCCAGGCCGGCTCGTCGAGCCCGAGGTCCGCGTCCCCGATGTCGCCCGCGAGGACCTCCAGGTGCTCGGCCGCCAGCTCCCGGAAGTGCCGCAGCAGCCCCGCGTCTCCGCTGTCGAACGCGTCCTCGAGCCGCTTGCGCGCCGCCTCGGCCGTGCTGCCGCGGACGATGCAGATCAGCTTGCCGCCGGTCTCGGCCAGCCGCTCCAGCCACTCCAGGCACAGGAACCGGCCGAGGTAGCCGTTCGAGCCGGTCAGCAGCACGGTGCGCGGCTGCCCGCCCGGGCGCGGCAGGTCCTTCGCCGCGGCCAGGGTTTCCGCGTCGATGAACTTGTCCAGCGTGAGGTCCGCGGCCCTCGCCTCGGTGCTGCCCTCACCGTGCACGCTCGCGAAGGTGGGCCGCGGCGAACCGGACTCACGCGCCGCCTCGATGTACGCGGCCAGGTGCCGCAGGTCGTTGGCCGGGCTGATCACCACGCCGACCGGGACCTCGACCTCGAAGATCTCCTTGAGCAGCGTGGAAAACGACAGCGCGGACAGCGAATCGCCACCCAGGTCCATGAAGTGCGCGTGCGGCGCCAGCGCGCCGGCCGAGGAGCCGAGCACGGCCAGCGCGGCGCGGACCACCGTGTCGAACACCGGCTCGTCGCGGCCGGTGCGGCGCAGCGCGCGCAGCTCGTTCGCCTCGCGGTCGGCCAGCTCGGCGTAGAACTGCTCCAGCCGCTCGCCGTAGAACTCCTTCAGCTTGGGGCGCAACAGCTTCCGGATCCCCGACAGCAGGCCGTTCTCGGGCGTGAACGGCTCGGTCTCCAGCAGGAAGTCGCGCGGGATCTCGTAGGAGTTGAGGTCCGCCTCCTTCGCGATCCGCTGCAGCGACTCGGCCACCGCCGCCTTCAGGTCGCCGCCGCGCTCGAACGCTTCCGGCGTCGGCACGACCACCGCGAGCAGGTACGCGCGCTCGCTGCTGCCGTAGACGTAGATCTGCCGGACCAGCGGGCTGGTCGCGAACACCGCCTCCAGCCGGGAAACCGCGACGAACTCACCCTGCGACAGCTTGAGCACGTTCTTGCTGCGGTCGAGGTAGACCAGCTCCTCGGGCCCGACCTCGGCCATGATGTCGCCGGTGCGGTAGAAGCCGTCGTCGTCGAAGACCTCGGCCGTGGCATCCGGCCGCTTGAAGTAGCCCGGCACCAGCATCGACGACTTCACCAGCAGCTCGCCGCGGGGATGCGGCAGGTCCGTGGTGAAGTACCCCAGCTCGGGCACGTCGACGAGCTTGTAGGCGGTGACCCGCGGCCGGGAGACGACGTGGTCCACCAGCACCGCGCCCGCCTCCGTCGAGCCGTAGCCGTCGTGCAGCGGCAGCTCCATGCAGGACTCGACGAACGCCGTCATCTCGGCCGAGATCGGCGCGGAACCGGAGCCCACCCACAGCAGCCGGCCGCCCAGGACCTGTTCGCGCAGGCGGGCCTTCACCTCGTCCCCGGTCCCGGAGCCGGTGTCCAGCAAGCTCTGGTAGCGCTGGTAAAGCATGTCGCAGATCCGCGGCACCATCATCATCTCGGTGGGGCGCACCAGCTCGATGTCCTCGAACAGCGTGGACACGTCGCTCTTCGCGACGAAGTAGGAGGTGCCGCCGTCGGCCATCGCGCCGAGCAGGAGCGCGCGGCCCGCGACGTGGCTCATCGGCATGTAGTTGACGGTCAGCACCGCGCGGCCGGTCTTCTCCGGCCAGAACCCGAACCACAGCTCGCGCACCAGCCGGTCGGTGTACATGGCGCCCTTGGGCGTGCCGGTGCTGCCGGAGGTGTAGATGAGCAGGGTCAGCCGGTCGCCGGCCGGGCCGGGGTCGAACTCCGGCGCCGGCGGCAGCGCCTGCCCGCGTGTGACCACCTCGGCCAGCGTGTCGAGCACCACCGTGCTGCCGGACTCCGCGAGCCGCTGCCGCGCGGCCTCGAACTGTTCGCGCTGCTCGTCGACCCCGGCGTGGTAGTCGAACACCAGCAGCCGCCGCACGGAGGCGCTCTCGGCGATCGCGTCGACGGCGGTGGCCAGGTTTTCCGCGCTGGTGGCCAGAATCCGCGGCCCGGTCTCGGCGAGGATCGGCTTCAGGTGCCCCGCGGTCGCGCCGGCCTGCAGCGGGACGCAGACCGCGCCGATCCGCGTGCACGCCAGGTCGATGGTCGCGTAGTCGGTGCTGGTGAACCCGAGCACGGCGACGAATTCCCCGTCCGCCAACGGGTTTCGCGGGTCGTGGTGCCATTCGGCGACAACGGCGCCGACGCGTTCCCATAGCTGGCCGTAGGTGATCGTGTCGAACCGCGGCAGCAGTTCCAGCGTGGTGCGGCCGGTCGCCGGGTCGGTGACGAGCTCCTTCGCCCGCTCCCCCAGCACCGGCCGGTCCGCGTACCCCTCCATGACCGTGGCGACGACCCGCTGGAGCGACAGCCCGGGCCGCCGCATCGCGGCGCTGACGGAGTCCAGCGGCGCGGCTTCGCGAACCTGCTGGTCACCGGCGTACAGCGCGGCGGCGCGGTGCTCCAGCCGCTCGTCGATGGCCGTGCTTGCGGTCGTCATGGGTCAGCCCTCCCGTGAAGTTCGATTACGCACGTGTGGGAGCGGCAGTGGTCCCGGCGTTAGATGTAGTACGACAACTAAATTTACCTTCAGTGATCCACTGCTTACAGGGCCGGACCTTGTGAGATATCGCTCCTTGTGCCCTCTCGATCACCAGTGGTAACGATCTTGAGCGCGGCAAAGATCGGGCGAACCACCGCCCGGGACCTGCTACTGGCAGGCCAGGAATAGCTGCGTCCTCTGTGGACGGACGACCTCGCTCAGTCTCCGCCGCGGCGCAGGCGGACCAGTTCGAAGACGAGGATCCACGTCAGCAGACCCACCAGCAGGCTGCCGGCCAGCCAGGTCCACCACACGGCGGCCGCCCACCACAGGCTCGAAACCAGGAAACCCAGGCCGGCCACCAGGCCGAGACCCGCCATCTGGACCGTCCGGCAAGCGGTCCTTCGGTCGTCCATGGCGCGAAGGCTACTGCCACCCGGAGTAGAGCGGCGCCGCCGAACGAAGGACAGCCGGGGCCGCCGATAATCCGTTCGAGTGTGACCCTTGGTGATCTCTCCCGCGTATGGCCACTCACGGTGTCCAATGAAAACGAGCGGGAGGGCCGGCCTCCGGAAGGGGGAGGCCGGCCCTCCCGCTCGCACCACCGACGTGGCTTACTTCGTGAAGTACCACTCCTCCGGGCTGCGCGCGGTCTGCACGGCGGGGAACGCCACGCCGCCGAGCTTCTTGTCCACCACCTCGATGTACGTGCGCAGCGGCATGTTGATCTGCCCCGGCAAGCTCTTCACCGCGTAGTCCTCGTACGCGGCGAAGGCGTTTTTGTCGTCGCTGTGCAGGGTGGCCTGGATCAGCTTGTCGAGCTGCGGGTCGTCGTAGTTGCCGATGTTGCCGGTGGATCCCGGCAGCAGCAGCTGGTCGCCCGTCGGCACCGCGTTGTACTGCTGGTAGCCGAAGAAGCCCATCTG
This sequence comes from Amycolatopsis saalfeldensis, assembly GCF_900110575.1. Classification (GTDB taxonomy): domain Bacteria; phylum Actinomycetota; class Actinomycetes; order Mycobacteriales; family Pseudonocardiaceae; genus Amycolatopsis; species Amycolatopsis saalfeldensis. The sequence goes on along the minus strand of NZ_FOEF01000003.1, from coordinate 308,591 downwards.
CCACTCACAGGTCGGGCCCGAACCGTGGCAGCTGCTGATGTCGTTGATCAGGGCGTTGAACTCCTGGCCCTTGAGGTCGAACACGATGCCCGCCTCGGCGGCGTCCGACTTCCACTGCTGCATGATCCGGCCGTACGCCGGGTTGCCGGTCGAGTACTGCAGCGAGAACTCCAGCCGCGTGCCGGCCGTGACGCCCGCACCGCACTGGTTCGGCGCGGTGCCGGGGCTGGTGCAGGTCATCGCGCCGTTCTGCAGGGTCCAGCCGTGGCCGGTCAGCAGGCCCTTGGCCTTCGTCTTGTCGAACGGGTACGGGCCGGCGCCGCGCTCGGACGCGGTCACGTACTCGTTGTCCGGGTTGACCGGCACCGGCCCCGTGGTCGGCGCGCCGTAGCCGCGGAACGCGACGTTCACGTCGGTTTCCTGGTCCAGCGTCTGCTGCATGGCCTGCCGCAGGTACAGCTGCTTGAACGCCGCGCCGAAGGTCGGGTTGTCCATGTTCAGCAGCGTCGTGCTCCAGCCCCAGCCGTACGCGGGCACCAGATCGTAGTTGGCCTGCAACGGGTTCGTGGCCGGCAGCTTCTCCGACGCCTTCTTCTGCGGCAGGTCCGCGCCCTGCACCGAGCCGACGTTCACGGTCTTCCCGCTGCGCAGCGCGTTGAACTCCGCGCTGGTGCTGGTGAACGGCTGCATCTTGTAGTGCGCCAGGTGCGGCTTGTCCGGCCCGCTGTACTTCGGGTTCGGGTCGTAGCTGATGTTGCCCTCGGCGTCGAACGCGGTGAGGTGCCACGGGCCGTCCACGACCTGCCACAGCGGGTCGGTGGCGTAGGTGGAGAGGTCCTTGCTCTTGCCGAACAGGTACTTGTAGACGGCGTCGCACTTCGCGCGGTCGTCCGCGCAGCCGCCGCTGCCGGCCGCCGCGGAGTCGGAGGTCTTGTCCCACGCCATCGGCAACGGCGCGATCTGCGCCAGCTCCTGGCCGGTGAACCAGGTCGGCGAGTACGAGTCGGTGAGCTGCAGCGTCACCTGCTGCGGGCCGGTGGCCGTGGCGGACTTGACGTTGTCCGGGAACTGGCCGGGCACGTAGCCGTACCAGTTCGCCTTCTCCGCGAACATCATGTTCATCCAGAACACGACGTCCTTGGCGTTCACCGTCTCGCCGTTGGACCACTTGTACGGCTTGACGTTGATGACGACCTTGCTGTTGTTGTCACTGAAGACCGGCGGGTCCGCGAGGCTCTTGGTGGTGTTCACCCCGGTGCTGCCCTTGGCGTCGCCGAACCAGTACAGCTCGCGGTACATCAGCTGCTGCAGGTCGCCCGTGGCGTAACCGCTGTTGTGCGCCGAGTCGACGAACGGGAAGATCCAGTTCGGCTGGGTGCCCGGGGCCTCGGCGAACACCGCGGTGCCGCCCTCGGTCGGGGTGCCGCCACCGGAGCCTCCGCTGCTGCCGCTGCACGCCGTCGCCAAACCGGCCAGCAGCACCAAGGGAAGCACGAACGCCCTGGTGATTCTCATCCGTTTTCTCCTTGGTAGACGGGTGTTGCCGCCTGTTCGAGAGGATTGTGCTCAAGCGGGCCGTGTTCGATAGGGAAGTGACAGGCGGCCTGATGCCCGTCGCCGAAGGTCCGCAGCACGGGCTCCTCGGCGGCGCACACGTCCTGCGCGAACGGGCAGCGGGTGCGGAACCGGCAGCCCGAGGGCGGGTCGAGCGCCGACGGCAGTTCGCCGGTGACCCCGCCTTCGCGCCCGTCGGCCCACGGGTCGGCGACCGGCACGGTGTCGATCAGCCCGCGGGTGTACGGGTGCCGCGGCCGCCCGTGCACTTCGGCGGCCGGCCCGACCTCCACGAGCTTGCCGAGGTACATCACGCCGATGCGCTGCGCGAGGTAGCGCACCACCGACAGGTCGTGCGAGATGAACACGTACGTCAGGCCGTGGCGCGAGCGCAGGTCGTTCATCAGGTTCAGGATCTGCGCCTGGATGGACACGTCGAGCGCCGACACCGGCTCGTCGGCCACGATCAGCTTCGGCTCCAGCGCGAGCGCGCGGGCCAGGCCGATGCGCTGGCGCTGGCCGCCGGAGAACTCGTGCGGATAACGCGCGGCCGCGTCGGCGGGCAGGCCGACCTCGGCGAGCAGCTCACGCGCCCGCCGGGCCCGCGTCGCGCGGGTGCCGACGCCGTGGATCTCCAGCGGCTCGGCGAGCACGGCGCCGACGCGCATCCGCGGGTCCAGCGAGGCGTACGGGTCCTGGAAGACCAGGTGCGTCTCGCGCCGCCGCTGCTGGAGTTCCTTGCCCCGCAACGAAGTCAGCTCGGTCCCGGCGATCCGGATCCGCCCGGACGTGGGCTCCTCCAGCCCGACGATCGACCGTCCGACCGTGGTCTTCCCGCACCCGGACTCGCCGACCAGCCCGAAGGTCTCCCCCGCCGCCACGGCGAAACTCACGTCCGCGACCGCGGACACCGTGCCCGCCTTGCGCCGCAGCACCGCGCCGCGCGTCACGGCGAAGTCCTTGACCAGGTGCTCGACTTCCAGCAGCGGCGCGTCCTCGACCCCGCTGCCGTCATCCGCCGGTGCCCCGCCACGCTCGTGCACCCGCACCACTCGCGACGGCTCGGTCAGGCCGGGCTCGCCCACCGGGTGGAAGCACGCGTAGTCGTGGCCCTCGACTTCGCCGTCCAACGGCGGCTCGGCCGCGACGCACTCTTCGGTGGCGTACCGGCAACGCGGCGCGAAGCGGCAACCGGACGGCGGGTCGCTCAAGTCCGGCGGCAGCCCCGGGATGCTGTACAGCTTCTCGCCCGACTCCGCCGCGTTTTCCGGCAGCGCCTCGAAAAGCGCCTCGGTGTACGGGTGGCGCGGGTTGCCGAACAGCGAGCGCGTGCCGGTCAGCTCCGCGATGCGGCCCGCGTACATCACCGCGACCCGGTCGGCGCGGCCCGCGACCACGCCGAGGTCGTGCGTCACCAGGATCACGGCCATGCCGAGGCGCCGCCGCAGGTCGTCGATCAGCTCCAGGATCTGGTGCTGCACGGTGACGTCCAGCGCGGTGGTCGGCTCGTCGGCGATCAGCAGCTCCGGCTCGCAGACCAGCGCGCGGGCGATCATCACCCGCTGGCGCATGCCGCCGGAGAGCTGGTGCGGGTAGTCGTCGACGCGCCGCTTCGCGTCCGGCAGCCCGACCAGTTCGAGCATCTCGACGGCCCGCTCCCGCAGCTTCGCCCGCGAAACCCGCTCGTGCAGCTCCAGCGGCTCGGTGACCTGCTTGCCGATCGGGATGGTCGGGTTGAGCGAGGTCATCGGGTCCTGGAACACCATGCCGATCCGCTTGCCGCGCACCGCGCGCAGCTCCGGATCGGTCATCGCCGCCAGATCGTCGTCGCCGAGCAGGATCCGGCCCGACTCGACCCGCCCGCCCGTGGGCAGCAGGCGCAGGATCGACAGCGCGGTCATCGTCTTGCCGCAGCCGGACTCGCCGACCAGGCCGAGCAGCTCGCCGCGGCCGACCTCGAGCGTGACGCCGTCGACCGGGCGCACCACACCGTCGCGCACGTCGATGGTGGTGCGCAGGTCTTCCAGCCTCAGGACCGGGCTCATTTCACCGCCTCCGCAGCCGCACTTCGAGCGCGTCGCGCAGGGCGTCGCCGAGCAGGTTGAACGCGACCACCACGAGCATGATCGCGATGCCCGGCGGGAGGATCATCCACCAGTAGCCGTTCTGCACGAACTCCGTGCCGTTGGAGAGCATGTTGCCCCAGTCCGCGTGCGGCGGGGCGATGCCGAGGCCGAGGTAGCTCAGCGACGCGACCAGCAGGATCGCGTCGGCCACCTGGAAGGTCGCGTTGACCACGATGGTGCCGATGGCGTTCGGCATGATGTGCCGCAGCACCACCCGGCGGCTCCCGCCGCCCATCATCCGCACCGCCTGCACGTACTCGCGCGTGCGCAGCGAGAGCGTCTCGCCGCGCACGAGCCGCGCCGGGCTCAGCCACGCGCCGAACGACACCACCAGGATCAGCAGGCTGACCGTCGGGGTGAAGATCGCCGCCAGGATCAGCAGCAGGAACAGGGTCGGGATGGCCAGCAGGGTGTCGACCACCCGCATCATCACCGCGTCCACGAACCCGCCGACGTAGCCGGCGATCGCGCCCCACAGCGTGCCGAACACCGTCGCGATCACGGCCGCCGCCACGCCGATCTCCAGGGAGGACCGGCCGCCCTCCATCAGCCGGCCGAGCTCGTCGTAGCCGACGTCGTCGGTGCCCAGCGGATGGCCCGCGCCCGGCGGCTGGTTGGCCCCGGAGAGGTTCGTGGCCACCTGCTCGGTGTGGTACACCAGCGGGCCGAGGAAGCAGAAGAGCAGGAACAGGACGATCAGCACCAGCCCGGCCACCGCGAGGCGGTTCTCCCGGAACGCCCGCAGCGTCATCCGGGCCGCCGAGCGCGGCGGGTTCTTCAGGTCGGAAACCTCGGTGGTCATCAGTACTTCACCCTCGGGTCGAGCACGGCGTAGCCGATGTCCGCCAGCAGCGAGCCCGCCACGGTCGCGAGCGCGACCACGAGCCCGATGCCCAGCAGCAGCGGGTAGTCGTGCACCTGCGCGCCCTGGATGAACGTGAAGCCCATGCCCGGGTAGTTGAACACCTGCTCGGTGATCAGCGCGCCCGCGAACAGCTGCGGCAGCGAAAGCCCGAGCAGCGTGACGATCGGGATCAGCGAGTTGCGCAGCACGTGGCGGGTCAGCACCTTGCCGTCGCTCGCACCGCCGGCCAGCGCCGTGCGGACGTAGTCCTGGCTCAGGTTCTCCATCACCGACGAGCGCGCGTACCGGCTGAACGAGGCGACCGTGATCAGCGCCAGCGTGAGCACCGGCAGCACGAGCGCGGGCGCCTGCGCGAGGATCTCGCCGATCGAGTCCCCGCTCGGCCCCAGCGGCGAGAACCACTGCAGCTGCACGGCGAACAGCAGCACCAGGATCTCGCCGAGGAAGAAGCTCGGCATCGAGTAGAACGCGAACGACAGGCCCGTCACCACGTAGTCGCCCGCGGTGTTGCGCTTGCGCGCCTGGTAGACCCCGAGCGGCACGGCGACCACCAGCGCGACCAAAGTGGACAGCGTCATGAGCAGGATCGTCTTGGGCAGGTGGTCGCCGATGACGGCCGTGACCGGCTGGTTGAGCTTGTAGGAGTAGCCGAGGTCGCCGGTCAGCACGTGGCCGGCCCAGGTCAGGAACTGCGCGGGCAGCGGCCGGTCGTAGCCGTTGTCGTGCAGGAAGGTGCTGATCTGCAGCGACGTCGCCTTCGGCCCGAGGATCGCGCGCGCCGGCCCGCCGGGCAGGAGTTGCAACAGGACGAACGTGACGACCGCGACGAGCACGACCACCACGAGCGACTGCAGGACGCGGCGCACCAGGTACCCCGCCATCACCAGCCCCCAGTTTTGTTTCCGGACCCGACGTGCCCACAACTACACCGGCGACGGCTCACCTGTCCATGACGTCCACGGAAACTGGCCCCCCGCTGTCCCGGTTCGTGATCTTCGCCCCGGCCAGGTCCCTACCTTCGGCGCTACCGGGTCCCGGACCGTCCGATGTAGACGGGGACAAGCGGAGCATTTCGTTCTTTGCGCCTTTTTCGGACATAGCCGTACATGGCCGCGGGGCGGCGTTGTACGGATCGTGTACGACCGCCGCACAGGCTTCACCGCATTCGCGTCGAACGAGTGAATGGAGAACGGTCGTGGTCGGGAATGTGATGGTCCGCCGCGCGGTCGCGGCGCTGCTGGCCGCGGGGGCGGTCACCGCCGGGAGCACGGCGTTCGCGGCGCCCGCCGGCGCCACCGGGGGCGCGCTCGCCTGGCGCGCCGACCTGTCCAAAGTGGATAGTGATGACGTCAACGTGCGGGATTCGGGCGGCGCACTCACCCTGCGTGATTCCGCCTGGCACCGAACGGACCTGATGACGGCGGGCAGCGAGGGCTACCTGATCTCGCCCGAGCAGCCGCTGGCCTCCGCGGTCAACCGCGTCACCGCGAAGGTGACCGCGGACCTGCCGGGGGGAACGGGCGTCGAGGTCGATGTCCGCGGCCGCTCCGGGCCCGGGTCCGACGACTGGACGGAGTGGACCCCGGCCGGCGCCCGGCCCGCCGCGTTCGGCCGCGCGGTGACCGTGGTCCAGACGCGAATCTCGTTGTCCAGCAAGGCCGACCGCGTCCGCCCCACGGTGCGCGAGGTCGGCCTGAGCGGCAGCCTGGCCCCCCAGGCCGAGGCGCTGGCCGCGACCACGCCGCTGACCTACACGATCTACGCCACCCGCGAAGGCCTCGTCGGCCACACCACCGCGAACGGTCACGTGATCACCAGCAACGACCACTTCGTCGCCCTGCCCTCCGGCAAGGCGACGTCGGCCAAGGGCAGCGGCACCTACAGCGTGAAGGTGTGCCGGACCGACGGCAGCCGTTGCGAGTACGCGCCGGTGTGGGACGTCGGCCCGTGGAACACCAGGGACGACTACTGGAACCCGGCCTCGGTGCGCTCGGAGTACAAGGACCTGCCGCAGGGCCAGCCGGAGGCGTACGCCGCCTACCACAACGGCTACAACAACAAGAAGGACGACCTCGGCTACACCGTCGGCAACCCCGCGGGCATCGACCTGGCCGACGGCACCTTCGGCAGCGGCGTGGGCCTGGGCGACAACGGGAACGTGAAGGTCACCTACCTGTGGACGGGCACCTCGGCCGCCTCCGGCACCGTCAGCACCGCCGGCGACCCGGTGAACGTCCGGGCGAGCGCCAGCACCTCGGCCGCCGTCAAGGGCCTCGCCGCGAACTACGCCAAGGTCCCCATCGAGTGCTACGTCAACGGCGACTCGGTCACCGGCAAACTCGGCACCAGCACGATCTGGGACCGCATCGGCGCGGGGAACTACATCTCCGACACTTACGTGCAAACGGGATCCGACCAGCCGGTCGCACCGCTCTGCTCCTAGGGGTTTGCTCGCTGCCCGGCAACCGAAACCGGCGGGGTCCACGAGCGGGACCCCGCCGGCGCGGGCGATCTGCGAGCAGGTCAGCGCTGGCCGCGGATGGTGGCGCGGGCGGCGTAACGGGCCTCGGTGCCCAGCTCCTCCTCGATGCGGATCAGCTGGTTGTACTTGGCCGTGCGGTCCGAACGCGACAGTGAGCCGGTCTTGATCTGGCCGCAGTTGGTGGCCACGGCGAGGTCGGCGATGGCGGTGTCCTCGGTCTCGCCCGAGCGGTGCGAGAGGACCGCCGAGTAACCCGCCTTGTGCGCGGTCTCGACCGCGTCGAGCGTCTCGGTGAGGGTGCCGATCTGGTTGACCTTGATCAGGATCGAGTTCGCGATGCCGCGTTCGATGCCGTCCTTCAGGATGTCCACGTTGGTGCAGAACAGGTCGTCGCCGACGAGCTGCACGCGGTCGCCGATGCCGTCGGTGAGCTGCTTCCAGCCGGCGTAGTCGTCCTGGGCCAGGCCGTCCTCGATGGAGACGATCGGGAACCGCGTGGTCAGCTCGGTGAGGTAGGCGACGTGCTCCTCGACGCTGCGCTTGCGGCCCTCGCCGGTGTAGTCGTAGACCCCGTCGGTGTAGAACTCCGACGCCGCCGGGTCCAGCAGCAGCGCGATGTCCTCGCCCGGGGTGTAGCCGGTCTGCTCGATGGCGCGCACGACGAACTCGAGCGCCTCGTCGGCCGAGCCCAGCTGGGGCGCGAAGCCGCCCTCGTCGCCGACGTTGGTGTTGTGGCCCGCCTCGTGCAGCGACTTGCGCAGGGTGTGGAAGACCTCGGAGCCCATGCGCACGGCGTCGGCGAACGTCTCGGCGCCGACCGGGCCGATCATGAACTCCTGGAAGTCGATCGGGTTGTCGGCGTGCGCGCCGCCGTTGATGATGTTCATCATCGGCATCGGCAGCAGGTGCGCGAAAACGCCGCCGACGTAGCGGTACAGCGGCAGGGCGCTGGCGGCCGCGGCGGCCTTCACCACGGCGAGCGAGACGCCGAGCGTGGCGTTCGCGCCGAGGCGGGCCTTGTTGGCGGTGCCGTCGAGCGCGATCAGGGCGCGGTCGACGTCGGCCTGAGCTTCGGCGTCCATGCCCACGACGGCTTCGGCGATCTCGGTGTTCACGGCGTCGACGGCCTTGCGCACGCCCTTGCCGTGGAACCGCTTCTTGTCGCCGTCACGCAGTTCGACGGCCTCACGGGTACCGGTGGAGGCGCCGGAGGGCACCGCCGCCCGGCCGACGGACCCGTCGGCCAGCACCACGTCCACCTCGACGGTCGGGTTCCCGCGGCTGTCGAGCACCTCACGGCCCTTGACCCGGACGATGGCAGTCATTTCGCTCCTCGGAAGTCGGCGCCGGAGCGCCTTCGACACAACCGTGGGCACTGCGGCAACAGGCGGCACCACGGTGAGCCGCGAATCACGGCGAGGCTAGCAGAGATCCACTGAATCGATCCCGACCTCCGTCCGGCGAATCCGGCCGCAACGCCAGCCACGCACCCAGTCGAGCAGCCTCGGGTCGCGCAGGGAGCCGATGACGAGGTCCGCCGGCAACTCCAGGTGCGCCAGCGTCGGCACCGCGATGACCGGGACGCCGGCCGCGCGCGCCGATCGCACCCCCGTCATGGAGTCCTCGAACGCGACCGCCTTGCCCGGCACCACGTCCAGCGCGGCACAGGCGGCGAGGTACAGGTCCGGCGCCGGCTTGGTCTCGGCAACTTCGTCCGCGGCGACGCTGACCTCGACACTGAAGCCGCCACGGGCCAGCGCCGTGTCGAGGAGCGCGCGCGGGGAGTTGCTGGCCACGGCGAACGGAACCCGCTCCGCGACCAGGTCCACCAGCTCACGCGCTCCGGGCAACGCTTCGGCCCGGGCGGCGACCACCTCGGCGACGCGCTCCAGCAGCTCGGCCGCGAGGGCGTCGCCGGCACCCGGCTCCCCGAACGCCTCCGCCATCGCCGCGCCCGCCGCGGGCAGGGACTTCCCGATCACCAACGCCTTTTGCGCCGGCCCGAACGGCAGCCCGCGGCGCGCGAACAACTCGGTCTCGGCGACCGTCCAGCACGGTTCGGTGTCCATCAGCAGGCCGTCGCAGTCGAAGACCACCGCGCGGGGAGCCGTCGTCCACATGCTCAGAAGGCCGAGTTCGAACGGGCGTGCTCGAGCAGCGCCGGCATCAGGTCGTTCCCCAGGTTCATGCCACCGATCCAAGCACGGCCGCTACGGCGCCGTCGCCACTCCGAGCACCGAATCCGCCATGCCGTAGTACAGGAACCAGCGGTCGTGGAACCGGACCAGGCCCTCGCTGAACGTCACGTGGTTCACCTGGCCGTTCTGCTCGTCGTCCGCCGTGGGGTAGATGAACGGCCGCTCCAGCCGGGCGACCGCCTTCGTCGGGTCGGCCGGGTCGATCAGCAGCTGGCCGCCGGAGTACTGCCCCTTCGGATAGCCGCCGTTGCCGTCCGAGCGGCCGTTGTAGGCCAGGACGAGGTGTCCGCCGGGCCCGGCGACCGGCGGCGGGCCCGGCTCGATGAGCGACCCCTCCCAGGGGAACACCGGCCGGGCGACCGGATCGTCGTTGCCGGGCGTCTCCCAGGTGATCAGGTCCTTCGACCGGGCCCAGAAGATGTTCGACTCGCCGAAGTACATCCAGTACCAGCCCTGCATCGGCGTCGCCGCGATCGTGCCGGACTTGTTCCACGGCTTCGCGCCGTGGCCGGGATCGCGCAGGTCGGGGAACAGCGGCGGATGCTTGGTCCAGTTCCGGAGGTCCTTCGAGGTGGCCAAGCACAGCAGCGCGCTGGTGTGGTCGTAGCCGGTATAGGTCATGTAATAGGTGTCGCCGACGCGCACCACCCGCGGATCCTCGCACCCGCCCGGCAGCTCCCACGGCTCGCTCGGCGTCAGCACCGGATCGGGCAGCCGGGTGAAAGTGATTCCGTCATCGCTGAACGCCAGCCCGATGCTGGAGGTTTTCGCCGCGTCCTGCGCCCGGTAGAACAACGCGACGCGATTGCCGACGACGATCGCACAAGGGTTGTACAGGTAGGCGGATTCCCAGGCGTGGGCCGGATCGGGGCGCAGGATGGGGTTCTGCTTGCTTTTCGTGAACGGCCCGAGCGGGAACGTCGCCTCGCGCGCCGGCGCCGCGCCGGCCGGACCGGCGGTGGCGAACGTGGTCGCCGCCGCGCCGGCGGCTCCGGCCAGCAAGGCCCGGCGGCCGATCGGGAAACCCTTCGCACTGTCCACGAAATACCTCCGCAATCGCCGTTCCCCGGTTCGGATTGCCGATAAAATCAGCACCTCCGCCGAATACCCTTACGAGCTTCGGTGCGGATATCCGGAATAGTCAACCGCCGCCAAGGGCGGGGAATCGGACAGAAAACAGGACACCGTCCGGCCCAGTGGCGCGGCGGACTTCACGCGGGCGACAGTTCGCGTTCACCGCCGCGTCGGGAAACGCGCATACGTTCGCTTCGCGCCGAAGCCGAGGAGGCCCCGTTGTCCGAGAGCAGCAAACACACCGTCACCCGCCGTGGTGCGCTCGGCCTGCTGGGGGCCGGGGCGGCCGCCCCGCTGCTCGGCAGCGGCATCGCCGACGCGGCCCCGCAGAGCGCCGCGTTCGTGCCCTCCATCGGCACCGGCGCGACGCCCGTGCAGGGCCTGCACCTGACCTTCGGCCGGGACCCGGCCCGTCAGATGGTGGTCTCGTGGATCACCGACGGCTCGGTCGCCCGGCCGCGGGTGCTCTACGGCACGCTCGACGGCGGCTTCGGCGCGATCGCGCCGGCCGACACCCGCACCTACGTCGACGGCACGTCCGGGCGGACGGTGTGGGTCCACCACGCCGAGCTGGACCGGCTGCGGCCGGGCACCGAGTACATCTACGCCGCCCAGCACGACGGCGCGACGCCGGACGCGGGCACGTTCCGCACCGCGCCGTCGGGCCGCTCGGCCTTCACCTTCACCAGCTTCGGCGACCAGTCCGCGCCGCAGGTGACCTGGAACGCCGCGGGCGGCGTCGGCCTCGACGCGAACTCGACCCCGGCAACCAAGGACATCGTCACCGGCATCGAGACCGTCGCGCCGCTGTTCCACCTGCTCAACGGCGACCTCTGCTACGCGAACCTCGACCTCGACCGCGTGCGCACCTGGAACAACTTCTTCACCAACAACACCCGCTCGGCGCGGTACCGGCCGTGGATGCCCGCCGCGGGCAACCACGAGATCGAGAAGCAGAACGGCGCCCTCGGCCTCGGCGCGTACCAGGCCTACTTCCAGCTGCCCTCCACCGAGACCGACGCCGAGCTGGCCGGGCTCTGGTACGGCTTCACCGTCGGCGCGGTGCGCGTGATCGTGCTGCAGAACGACGACAACTGCCTGCAGGACGGCGGCGACGTCTACGTCAACGGCTACTCCGGCGGCCGTCAGCTCGCCTGGCTGAAGAAGGAGCTGGCCGCGGCCCGCGCGTCACGCGACATCGACTGGATCGTGGTCGCGATGCACCAGGTGATGATCAGCACCTCCGACGCCAACGGCGCCGACCTCGGCCTGCGCGAGAAGTACGGGCCCCTGTTCGACGCGTACGGCGTGGACCTGGTGCTGTGCGGGCACGAGCACGACTACGAGCGCTCCCTCGCCGTGCGCGGCGTGGTTTCCGGCAGCGAGACGCTCACGCCGAACCCGGTCTCGACGGCCACCGACAACATCGACGCGACGCACGGCACCGTGCACATGATCCTGGGCGGCGGCGGGGTCTCGGGCACCACGAACGGCAGCTTCTTCAAGGACGGCACGGGAAAGGTGCTCACCGCCGTCTCCGCGAAGGCCGATCCGGGCACCGGCAAGCGCGTGCCGACCTACGTCCGCGAGCAGGCCGTGTGGAGCGCGGTGCGGGACCTGGACCACCCGTACGGCTTCGCCGCCTTCACCGTCGACCCGGGCCGCCACCGCGGCGACACGACGACCATGCACGTCACCTACTACAACGTGAACAAGCCGAGCGGGGAGCTTTCGGTGTTCGAGCGGTTTTCCCTGCACCGGCGCCGCGCCGACGGCTGAGCGGCGTCAACCCCTTTCCCCGCTCCCGATCTTCGACCCCTGGACCCGCGGGGGCCGGGCCGGTCGCGCGCTACAGTTCCGGTCGGATTTCACCGGCGTCGCACTACTTCCCCCATTTGTCCATTGTGGACGCGCCGGTGGCCGGTCAGGAGAGCCGCCGATGCAGTACACCGCCCCGCCCTTCGTCCTCGACCCGACCGCGCGCGACGTTCACGGCGAAGGGGCCCGGCTCCGCGAACACGGCCCGGTCACGCAGGTCGAGCTGCCCGGCGGGGTGCTCGCCTGGGCGGTCACGGGCCAGCACGCGCTCAGGACGCTGCTCGCCGACCCGCGGGTGTCGAAGGACGCGCGGCGGCATTGGCCGCCGTACCGCGCGGGTGAGATCTCCGACGACTGGCCGCTGCACATCTGGGTGTCGGTGCAGAACATGTTCACCGCCTACGGCACCGAGCACCTGCGGCTGCGCTCCTTGGTGCAGAAGGCTTTCACCCCGGCGCGGATCGAGCGGCTCCGCCCGTGGATCGCCGGGATCGCCGCGGGCCTGCTCGACGGGCTGGCGGCCGGCCCCACCGCGACCGACCTGCGCGAGCGCTACTGCTACCCGCTGCCGATCGAGGTGATCTGCCAGCTGGTGGGGGTGCCGGACACCGCACGGCCGGGGCTGCGCGCCGCCGTCCGGGGCATGTTCGACACCTCGGCGACCGCCGCGGAGGCGACCGCCAACGTCGAGGCGCTGTACGCGCTGCTGGCCGATTTCGTGGCGCTCCGGCGCGCCGAACCGGGCGACGACCTGGCCACCGTGCTCATCTCCGCCCGCGACGAGGACGGCGCGCAGCTGACCGAAACCGAGCTCGTCGACACCCTGATCCTGATGATCACGGCCGGCCACGAGACCACCGTCAACCTGCTCGACCACTCCGTCGCCGCGCTGCTCGGCCATCCCGCGCAGCTGCGGCTGGTGCTCGACGGCGAGCGCTCGTGGGGCGACGCCGTGGACGAGGTGCTGCGCTGGCAGTCCCCGGTTTCGCACCTGCCGCTGCGGTTCGCGGTCGCCGACATCGAGCTGGGCGCCACGACGATCCGCGAGGGCGACGCGATCCTGGCTTCACTCGGCATCGCCGGGCGCGACGAGGACCGGTACGGCCCGGACGCCGGCCGGTTCGACATCACCCGCTCGGACAAGGCGTCGCTGGCGTTCGGCCACGGCGTGCACTACTGCCTGGGCGCGCCGCTGGCCCGGATGGAAGTGGAAATCGCCTTGCCCGCGCTGTTCTCCCGCTTCCCGCGGCTGACGCTGGACGTGACGCCGGACGAGCTGGTGCCGCTGGCGTCGTTCATCGTCAACGGGCATCAGGCGTTGCCGGTGCGGCTGCACGGGTGAGTGTCCTCGCGACGGAGCGGGTGACCACCCAGCGGTGCGGCGAAATCGGCCGGGTGCGGGTGAAGCCGTGGTTCTCGAACACGGCCATCGGCCCGGTGTGCAGGAACGAGCCCGCCACCGTGCGGTCGTCGGTCTCCTCGGGGTAGCCCTCGACCGTGCCGCCGCCCCGGCGCGCGATCTCGGCCAGCGCCCCGCCGAGCGCGGTGTCGGCAACCCCGCGGCCGCGCCGGCCTTTGCCGGTGAAGAAGCAGGTGACGCGCCAGTCCGGCAGGGTGATCAGGTCTTTCTCGTACCGGCGGCGGCTCTTGACCTCCGGCAGCTCCTCCGGGGCGCCGAACTGGCACCAGCCAAGGCATTCCTCGCCGTCGAACACCAGCGCGGCGTGCGTGCGCCCCTCGGCGACGCGCTGCTGTTTCTCCGCCCGGTTCTGCGCCGCCGTGCGGCCCTGGCCCAGCTTCACGTGGAAGCCGAGGCACCAGCAGCCGCCCCACACGCCGTTGTTCGCCTCGACCAGCCGCGCGAACGCGGGCCAGGTGGCCGGGTCCAGGGGGCGGACGGACAGGGGCCCTGCCGTTTCCGGCGGGCCTGCCGTGCTCGGGGTCGCGGCCATGGCTCAGCCCGTCGTGCCGATCCGGTCGGCCTCGATGCGCAGCAGGAGGCGGACCTGGCCGGGCCCGCCGTACGAGGCGTAGGGCTTGCCGGTGTAGCGGTGGGCGAGCTTCTCGATGTGCTCGGCGGCGCCGTCGGCGGTGATGTCCAGTACCCGGCCGCGGACGCGGTAGTAGCGGAACGGGTTCGCGCTGTCGACGATGTTGAGCGCCACCCGGGGGTCGCGCTGGACGTTGAAGACCTTCTGGTGCCCCTGGACGGTGTTGACCAGCACGTGCTTGCCGTCGGTGTCGACCCAGGTCTGGGTCAGCTGGGGCGAGCCGTCGGGCATCGTCGTGGCGAGGAAGCACAGGCTGGGCTGCTCCAGCAGGGCGCGGAGGCCGTCGGGAAGGTCCATGCGCACCACGCTAGCCCGGGTCCGGCAGTGCCCGCTCAGACGCCCCAGTCATCGAGGACCGCTTCGGTGTCGGCTCCCGGTTTCGGCGGCGGCGTGGGCAGATCCGGTGCGGTGCGGGAGAAACGGGGCGCCGGGGCGGGCTGGAGGACGCCGTCGATTTCGATCAGGCCGTTGCGGGACGCGATGTGCGGGTGCGCGGCGGCCTCGTCCGGCGCGAGCACCGGGGTGACGCAGGAGTCGACTTCGCCGAACACCTCCGTCCACTCGTCGCGGGTGCGGGCCAGGAACGCCTTGGTGAAGGTGGCGCGCAGGGCCGGCCAGCCCGCGCGGTCCAGTTGCGGCGGCAGCGACGCCGGGTCCAGTTCGAGGCCGGCGAGCAGCGCCGCGTAGAACTGCGGTTCCAGCGAGCCGACCGCGACGTACCGGCCGTCCGCGCACACGTAGGTGTCGTAGAAGGGCGCGCCGCCGTCGAGGAGGTTGCTGCCGCGCTCGTCGGACCACGAGCCGAGGCCGCGCAACGCCCACATCATCTGCGCGAGCACGCCGGCGCCGTCGACCATCGCGGCGTCGACGACCTGGCCGAGCCCGGTGCGCTCGCGTTCCCACAGCGCGGAAAGCACCCCGGTGAGCAGGAACATCGAGCCGCCGCCGAAGTCGCCGACGAGGTTCAGCGGCGGCACCGGCCGCTCGCCCGCGCGGCCGATCGTGTGCAGCACCCCGATCAGCCCGACGTAGTTGATGTCGTGCCCGGCGCGCTTGGCGAGCGGCCCTTCCTGGCCCCACCCGGTCATCCGGCCGTAGACCAGCCGCGGGTTGCGGGCGAAGCAGTCGTCCGGCCCGACCCCGAGCCGCTCGGTGACCCCCGGGCGCAGCCCCTCCACCAGCACGTCCGCCTTCTCCGCGAGCCGGAGCACCAGCTCGCGCCCCTCGGCCGTCTTCAGGTCCGCGGCGACGGACCGGCGGCCGCGCAGCAACGGATCGGGCTTGCCCCCGCTGAGGTCGAGCGCGCCCGCCGGCCGCTCCACCCGCACGACGTCCGCGCCGAGGTCCGCCAGCACCATGCACGCATGCGGCCCCGGCCCGATCCCGGCCAGCTCCACGACCTTCAGCCCGCTCAGCGGTCCCGCCACGTGCCCTCCTCCGCTCCGATGCCCGACGGGGCGACGATACCCAGTACCCGGCTAGGTGTATTTGGTCAGGACGTTGGTGGCAGGTGGTGGTGTGGTTGACGTGGGGAGAGCCTCCGGGTGGGTGTGGTGCGTCCAGGACCGCGACTGGCGACGCTCGACCCCATGACCGGCGAGGTGATCCGAGCCAGCAAGACCACCGCAGTGCGCTATGAACGGGACCGGCCAGGCGAACTGGTCCGCATGGACGTCAAGAAGATCGGCCGCAGTCCCGACGGCGGCGGCCGGCGAGCCCATGGCCGTGTGAACCGGGAAGCCACCCGTGACCGCAGCGTCAAAGTCGGGTTCGACTCTGTCCACTCCCTGGTCGACGATCACAGCCGGCTGGCCTACTCCGAGATCCTCCCCGACGAGAAGGAACAGACCTGCGCTGCTTTCCTCACCCGGGCGATCACCTAAGGCGTTCACCAGCAACACCGAACGCACAGCAGCCCTTGCACCCCGGCTCGAGCACTACAACACTCAACACCGCCACAGCGCACTCGGCGACCACCCACCAGCCGACTGCCATCAACCTGATGGCCAAATACACCTAGGTCGTGGGAATGATGCCGCCGTCAACGCGGAATTGGGCTCCTGTCAGCCATTTCGCGCGCGCCGAAGCGAGAAAGGCGATGAGTTCGGCGGCGTCTTCGGGGTCGCCGGGGCGGCCCATCGGCACGTTCAGGTGCTCGACGACCTGGCGGGTCTGCTCCTCGAGGGTGATTCCCTGCCGGTCCGCGAACTGCCGCAGGTGCGAGAGCGCGCCCTGCGTCGCGATGAATCCGGGCAGGACGCACACCACTCGCACGCCGTGGGGGCCGACTTCGGCGGCCAGGGTGCGGCTGTAGGCGTTGAGCGCGGCCTTCGCCGCCGCGTACGAGGCCTCCTGGTTCTGCGGCAGCCGGCTCGCGATCGAGGACACGTGCACGACCACCCCGGTGCCGCGCTCGACCATGCCGGGCACCAGCTCCCGGTCCAGGCGGACCGCGCTGAGCAGGTTCGCGTCGAGGTCGGCCAGCCAGGCCTCGTCGGTGCGGTCCAGGGTCGCGGCCGGGCCGGTGGCCGCCGCCGCGTTGTCGACCAGGACGTCGATGCCGCCGACCTCGTCGAGCACCCGCCGGGCCAGCGCCGCGGCGCCGGCCGGGGTGCCGAGGTCGCCGGGGATGAAGGTGGCGGGCACCGGCTCGGCCGGCGCGTTCCGGGCGACGGCCAGCACCGTCGCCCCCGATTCCGCGAACCGCCGGACGGCCGCCGCCCCCAGGCCCCGGCTCCCGCCGGTCACCAGTACCCGCTTGCCCGCCAGTCCGTCGTCCATGAGCATGGCCTCTCCGCTAAGGTGAACGTACCTCCGGAAATATACGGAGGGTGGTTCACCTTTGGTGCCGGGAGGGATCTTTGTCACGTCCGTTGCGGGCCGACGCCCGCCGCAACCGGGAAGCGCTGCTCACCGTCGCCCGGGAGGCTTTCGCGGCCGGTGAGGCGGACATCCGCGTCGAGGAGATCGCCAAGCGCGCCGGGGTGTCGGTCGGCACGCTCTACCGGCACTTCGACACGCGCGACGCGGTCGTCGAGGAGGTCTACCGGCAGGAGGTCACCGAAGTCTGCGACAGTGCGCGACAGCTGCTCGAGGACCTGGAACCACGCGCCGCGCTCGCGGAATACCTCCGGCGGGTGGTCGAGCACGCCGCCGTCAGCAAGGGCATGGCCGCCGCGCTGGAGAGCATCATGGCGACCGACTCCCCCGTGTTCACCGGCGGCCGGGAGCAGCTCAGCGACGCGCTGGACCTGCTGCTCGAACGAGGCGCGGAAACCGGCGTGATCCGCGGCGACATCACCGGGCGGACGGTGCTGCGCGCGCTGGGCGGAATCTGCGGCGCCCGCACCTATCCCGGCTGGCACGAGGAGGCCTTCCGCATCACCGATCTGCTCGTCGACGGCCTCACGGCGGTGACCCGCCCCGTCTCACCCGATCCGGCGAACCCCGGGCCGGGCCCGCTTCCCGTGGGTACCCGGCAAGAGTCCACGCAGGATTCCGGCACGACGAGAGGAGCGGAACATGGACGGCTTGTTCGACAAGGCGAAGGAAAAGATCCAGGAGTTCGCCGGTAGCAACTCCGACAAGGTCGGCGAGGGCGTCGACAAGGCCGCGCAGTTCGCCGACGAGAAGACCGGCGGCAAGCACGGCGACCAGATCAACCAGGGCGCCGACAAGCTCAAGGAACACTTCAACGGCGGCGACCAGCAGCAGCAGTAGGCCGTTCCGCGGCGAAGGCCTCCGCACCACTTCGGACGGTGCGGAGGCCTTCGCCGGGTCCGATCAGGATTTCCGCGCGGTGCTCAGCAGATGCTCCTCCGGCTGGTGAGGCGCACGGGGCCGGGGAAGTCGACCGGCAAGTCCTCGATGTCGTACGGCACCGTGATCAAGGAGAGCCGCCCGCCCGGCACCAGCCACCGCGCGATCGAGGCGAGCACGCCTTCGGTGTCCGCGCGCGGCATCTGCAGGAACGGGAAAAACCCTGGAGGAAATCCGCGCCGGGCCGCTGCCGATGTCCAGGACCCGCGCGTGCTCCGCCAGCAGCTCTCGCACCGCCGCGTCGACCACCGGCGGACGGCCGAACGCCGCCTCGTAGCCGGCCCCGACCTCGTCGAACAGCTCCGCGGCGGTGACCGCCCGGTCCGCTCCCATCACGTGCTCCCCTCGCCGGACGAGGAACCCGGTCCAGCCAACCACGCCGGGGCGGTCAGCGGGCCCAGATGCCGCGCACGTGCCGGATGTGGCGGTCCATCAGCGCCTCGGCGCCGGCCGCGTCGCGGGCCTCGATGAGGTCCAGCAGCTCGGCGTGCTCGGCCGAGGAGGGGATCAGCTCGTCGCGCTCGGCGAGGCTGCGCAAGCCGTAGATGCGAGACCGGGCCCGCAGCGCGCGCACGGTCTCGACCAGGTGCGGGTTGCCCGCCTGCTCCAGCAGCCGCAGGTGGAACTGCATGTCCGTGGCGACGTGCGCGATGAGGTCGTGCTCGGCGGCCGCGCGCTCGATGCCCAGCGCCAGCGGGCGCAGCTCGGCGATCACCGCCGGGTCGACGCCGGTCTCGGCGAGGCGGCGGACCGTGGGCACCTCGATCAGGGCGCGGAGCTCGGACAGGTCGTCGAGGTCCTTTTCGGACGGTTCGGTGACCCGGAACCCCTTGTTGCGCACCGTGTCGATCAGGCCTTCCTTGACCAGGTCGAGCATCGCCTCGCGGACCGGGGTGGCCGAGACGCCGAACTGGGCGGCCAGGCTCGGCGCGGAATGCACCTCACCGGCCCGCAGCTCGCCGGAGATCACCGCCGCGCGCAGCGTCTGCGTGATCTTCTCGCGCAGGTTCCGCTGGACGCCGAACGAGGGCAGCGCGAGCGGCTGGTGGCCGTCCATCGTCATCGTCGGTCCCCCCTGGCGGTTTCGTGCCGCTTCGCGGCGACCACCAGATCCTCCCACGCCATGCCCACGCTCTTGAACAGCCGGGGCCGCCCCGCGGGCACGTCGGCCTTCCCCCGCACGAGATCCGGCAGCGTCCGCAGCGCGTCCGGCCCGATCGCGCCGGACCGCAGGGCCAAAACCACGTCGCCGGCCTCGCGCAGCGCGGCGGCCCGCGCCTCGACGACCACAATGGAGCGCCGCACCGTGACGTCGTCGACCTCCCGGGCGTCGGGCTCGTGCGAGCCGACCGCGACGACCGTCGTGTGGTCCGGCAGCAGCGAGCCGTCGAACAGCGGGGTACGGGCGGTGGTGCAGCAGGCGACGAGGTCAGCGCCCGCGACGTCCGCGGCCGTGCCCACCCGGGCGTCCAGGTCCCGGTAGCCCGCCACGAACTCCTTGGTACGGCCCGGATCGCGGGCGACCACGACCAGCTCCCGCACCGGCCGGACCGCGCGCAGGGCCTCGACGTGGCTGTGGGCCTGCGGCCCGGTGCCGAACACGACGAGCCGCGCGGCGTCCGGCTCCGCGAGGGCGTCGGCCGCGACCGCCGACACCGCCGCGGTGCGGACCGAGGTCAGCGCGACCGCGTCCAGCAGCGCGAGCGGGCTGAGCGTCGGCCCGTCGAGCAACAGGTAGCCGCCCTGGATCCGCGGCAGGCCCAGCGCCGGGTTGCCGGGCGCGACGGAGGCGACCTTGACCCCGGCGTAACGGCCCCAGTACGCGGGCATGAGCAGCAGCTGCCCCGGCGGCACCTCGGCCACCGACCGCGGCGGGTCCTGCTCCGGGTCGAGTCCTTCCAGCAGGGCCGCGCGCACGGCGTCGATCGCGTCCCGCATCGGCGGCGCCCCGGCCACGCAGTCGATCACAGCTGGAATCCCGCCGGGAACGGGTCGTCCGGGTCGAGCCAGTACTGAGCCGTGCCGGTCAGCCAGGCCCGGCCGGTGATCTTCGGGACCACCGCCGGGATCCCGCCGACCGAGGTTTGTTCGACCAGCCGCCCGAGGAAGTGCGTGCCGATGAACGACTCGTTGCGGAACTCGGTGTCCAGCGGCAGTTCACCACGCGCATGCAGCTGCGCCATCCGCGCGCTGGTGCCGGTGCCGCACGGCGAGCGGTCGAACCAGCCGGGGTGGATGGCCATCGCGTGCCGCGAGTGCCGGGCCGTCGAGCCGGGCGCGGCGAGGTAGACGTGGTGGCAGCCGGAGATCTCCGGGTTCACCGGGTGGGCCGGGCGGTCCTGCCCGGTCACGGCGTCCATGATGGACAGCCCGGCGTCGAGCAGCCGCTGCTTTTCCTTGTGCTCGAACGGGATGCCCAGCTCGGCCAGCTGGACGATGGCGTAGAAGTTGCCGCCGAAGGCCAGGTCGTACCGCACGCGGCCGAGCCCCGGCACGTCCACCTCGCGGTCCAGCCCGACCGAGAACGACGGCACGTTCCGGATCGTCACCGCGCGCGCGGCGCCGTCGGCCACCTCGACCTCGGCGACCACCAGCCCGGCCGGGGTGTCGAGCCGGATCGTGGTGACCGGCTCGGTCACCGCCACCATGCCGGTCTCGACCAGCACCGTGGCCACGCCGATGGTGCCGTGCCCGCACATCGGCAGGCAGCCGGAGACCTCGATGAACAGCACGCCCCAGTCGGCGTCCGGCCGGGTCGGGGGCTGCAGGATGGCGCCGCTCATGGCCGAATGGCCGCGCGGCTCGTACATCAGCAGCTGCCGAATGTGGTCCAGGTGCTCGACGAAGTACTGGCGCCGCTCGAACATCGTGGCCCCCGGCACGACGCCGACGCCGCCGGTGATCACCCGCGTCGGCATGCCCTCGGTGTGGGAGTCGACGGCGTGGAACAGCCGCTTGGCGCGCATGGTCTAGGAAAGCCCTTCCTCGAGTGCCCGCTCGGTCGCCTGCCGGACGGCCTTCTCCTGCTCGGGCGTCAGCGGCACGCGCGGCTGGCGGCACGGACCGCCGTAACGGCCGGCGATGTCCATGCTCAGCTTGATCGCCTGGACGAACTCGGTCCGGGAATCCCAGCGCAGCAACGGATGCAGCAGCCGGTACAGCGGCACCGCCTTCGCCAGGTCGCCGGCCGCGGCCGCGGCCCACAGCTCGGTGGTGGCCTTCGGGAACGCGTTGGGGTAGCCCGCGACCCAGCCGGGCGCCCCGGCGACGGCCAGCTCCAGCAGCACGTCGTCGGCACCGCACAGCACGTCGAGGCCCGGCGCCAGCTCGGCGATCCGGTACGGGCGGCGCACGTCGCCGGAGAACTCCTTGACCGCCGTGATCAGGCCTTCGGCGTACAGCTCGGCCAGCAGCTCGGGGACCAGGTCGACCTTGGTGTCGAACGGGTTGTTGTAGGCCACGACCGGCAGGCCGGCCTTGGCGACCTCGCGGTAGTGCGCGAGCACCGCGCGCTCGTCGGCGCGGTAGGAATTGGGCGGCAGCAGCATCACCGCGGGGCAGCCCAGCTCGGCCGCGTTCTCGGCCCAGCGCCGCGCCTCGGCCGCGCCGTACGCGGCGACCCCGGGCATCACGGTGAACCCCTGCGGTGCCGCGTCGACCGCGGTGCGCACCACCCGCGTCCGCTCCTCGACGCTCAGGGTCTGGTACTCCCCCAGCGAACCGTTCGGCGTCACGCCGTCACAGCCGTTCGCCGCCAGCCACGCGACGTGCTCGGCGTAGGCGTCGAAGTCCGCGGTCAGCGCGCCGGACTCCGGGCCGCGCAGTGGAAGGGCCGTCGCGACCAGCACCCCGTGCCACGGCTTTTCGCGCCCCGTCATGAGACCTCCAGGTTTCCGATGTTACCCAGCGTTGACGACCAGAACCTCAATCGGCAAAACTCATCGTGTCATGTGCCATGTGACATTGTACAGTGGCCTGACCTCGTTCACGCCGATGGAGGCACCATGACCGAGACGACCGGCGAGACCCCGAAGCTGACCTCGCACCTGATGGCGGCCCGGCTCGAACGCCTGCCTGTTTCCCGATTCCACTACAAGCTGCTGTTCGCCGGCGGCCTCGGCTACACCTTCGACGCGATGGACGGCGCGATCGTCGCGTTCATCCTCCCCTCGGTCACCAAGGAATGGGGGCTGTCCAGCGGGGCGACCGGCATCCTGGGCAGCAGCCTGCTGATCGGGTTCCTGTTCGGCGCGCTCGGCGCCGGCATCCTGGGCGACAAGATCGGCCGGCGCGCGGTGATGGTCAGCGCGCTGGTCATCTACGCCGCCGCCAGCCTGGTCGCGGCGGCCGCGCCGAACTTCGCGGTGCTGTTCCTCGCCCGCGTGGTGGCGGGCATGGGGACCGGCGCGGAGAGCGCGATCATCGCGCCGTACCTCTCGGAGTTCGTGCCCTCACGCGTGCGCGGGCGCTACATCGGCTCCCTGGCCGGGTTTTTCGCGTTCGGCTATGTCTTCGCGAGCCTGCTCGGCTACTTCGTGGTGAGCGACGTGCCGCACGGCTGGCGCTGGGTCCAGGTGCTCACCGCGGTGCCGATCCTGATGCTGCTGTGGTGGCGCCGGTCGCTGCCGGAGTCGCCGCGGTTCCTGCACGTCCACGGCCGGGTCGACGAGGCCGAACGCGTGGTGGCCGACATCGAACGGCAGGTGAGCGCGCGCGTCGGGCCGCTGCCCACGCCGCAGCCGTCCACCCAGGCCGAGGAGGTGCACGTCTCGTCGGGCCGGGTCGCGGACAACCTCAAGGCGCTGTTCTCGGGCGGGCTGCGCAAGACCACGATCACCTCGTGGGTCTACTGGTTCGTCGCGATCTTCACCTACTACGGGTTCTTCACCTGGATCCCGTCGCTGCTGGTGAAGCAGGGTTTCGACATATCGAAGAGCTTCCTGTTCTCCATCCTGATCTACCTGGCCCAGATCCCCGGCTATTACTCGGCGGCGTTCGTCAGCGAGCGGATCGAGCGCAAGTGGACGATCGTGATCTACCTGGCCGGCGGCGCCGTCGGGGCGCTGGGGCTGGCGTTCTCGGGCACCAGCACGCAGATCCTGGTCTGGGGCATCGTGCTGTCGTTTTTCATGAACGGCAACGCGGCGCTCGAATACTCCTACACCTCGGAGATCTACCCGACGATGATCCGGACCACCGGGCTCGGCGTCGCCTCGGCCGTCGGCCGGATCGGCGGGATCACCGCGCCCATCGTGATCGGCTTCTCCTACGGCAACGTGGGTTTCGGCGGCGTGTTCACCATGCTGCTGGTCCTGCTCGTGCTCGGGGCGGTGGTGGTGGCCGTGTTCGGCCAGCGCACCACCGGCCGGTCGCTGGAGAGCATCGGCCAGGAGACGATCAAGTCCCCCACCCCTGGAGGTAACGCATGAACGCCGACCTCGTGCTCCGGCACGCGACCGTCGTCGACCCGGTGAGCGAAACGGTGTCGGCCGGCCGGGCCGTCCGGATCGCCGCCGGGCGGATCACGGAGGTGGCGGCCGACCCCGGCGGCCCGGCCGGCGCGGACGAGTTCGACGCGACCGGGCTGTTCGCCGTGCCGGGCCTGATCGACTGCCACGTGCACGTGACCGCCGTGAGCGCGGACCTGGGCTCGGTCGCCGACCGTTCCCCCGCGTACGTGACGGCCCAGGCCTCGCACCTGCTCGGGGACATGCTCGCGCGCGGCTTCACGAGCGTGCGAGACGTCGGCGGCGCGGACTTCGGGCTGGCCGCCGCCGTCGAGCAGGGCCTGTTCGCCGGGCCGCGGATCTTCTTCGGCGGCAAGGCGCTTTCGCAGACGGGTGGTCACGGCGACCTGCGCCCCGCGGGCCGCGACGTCCACGACCAGCATTACGCGGTCCCCGGCCTGGGCCGCGTGTGCGACGGCGTCGACGAGGTGCGCCGCGCCGCCCGCGACGAGATCCGCCGCGGCGCGCACCACCTGAAGCTCATGCTGTCGGGCGGCTGCGCCAGCCACACCGACCGTGTCGACTCACTGCAGTTCTCCGACGAGGAGGTGCGCGCGATCGTCGACGAGGCTGCCGCGGCGAACCTCTACACAGCCGGCCACGCGTACACCGCCGAGGCCGTCAACCGCGGCCTGGAACTCGGCGTCCGCACCATCGAGCACGGCAATCTGCTGGACGCGACGTCGATCGAATTGTTCTTGCGCCACAACGCTTTTTACGTGCCGACGCTGGTGACCTACCAGGCGCTGCTGGAGCAGAGCCGCTCACTCGGGTTCACCGAGGAGCAGTACGCGAAGGTCCTGAAGGTCAGCGAGAACGGGTTCGAGGCCCTGCGGCTCGCCGACGCGGCGGGCGTCCGGATCGCCTACGGCAGCGACCTGCTGGGCGCCATGCAGTCCCGGCAATCGGAGGAGTTTTCCTTACGCGGCAAGGTCCAGTCGCCCGGCGCGGTGCTGCGCTCGGCCACCACGGTCGCGGCGGAGCTGCTGCGCCAGGAGGGTTCGCTGGGCGTGCTGGCCCCGGGCGCGCACGGCGATGTCGTGCTGATCCGCGGGAATCCACTGGACGATCTTGACATCCTGGCCGACCCCGCGGCCGGGGTTGCGGCCGTCATCCAGACGGGCGAAGTGCGGCTGCGGCGGTGATCATGGCCCGCTCCGGTCCGGCCACGATCGTCACCGGGCCGGAGCGGGCGCACAGCCGGTCGTAGTCCTCTGTGGACAGTACGACGATCGGCAGCCGGTGGCCGTACAGCTCCGCGGCGACCCACGCGCCGAGCATCAGGATCGCGTCGGGTTCGGTGAGGACCAGTGCCGCGGGGCCGGTGCCGGACCGGATCTGCTCGGCCAGCACCGAGGACGACGAACTCGACCCCCGCGCCTTCGGCAGCACGAGCACCCGCCCGGTGACCACGGCGCCCCGCTGCGGGTGATGCTCGTCGACAATCCGCCCGGTCGGGTCGGTGCCGCCCCAGAAGGACAGCGGCGCGTCGAGGACCAGCGGGATTCCGGTGGCCTCGCCGGGGAAGACGGTGCGGCCGATCAGCTCGCCCACAGTGCCTCGTCCCGGACGAGGTGGCCGGCGCGGGCCGAGGCGACGCATTCGGCCATCGAGCCGAGTGTGACGGCCACACCGATGTTGCCGGGCGCGTACCAGGCCCACTTGCCGGAATTCGTCATCGCGGTGCGGACGTCCGTGTCGAGCACCGGGGTGATGTAGCTGCAGGTGTCCACCACGATCCGGGCGCCGGCTGCGCGCGCGGTTTCCGCGTAGCCGAGCCGTTCGGCCTCCGCGAGCACCGCGCGGCTGGTCGTCACCCAGGCTCGCACGTCGGGGTGGAACGGCGGGCCGTCACCGAGCAGGCCGGCCAGCTGCTCGAACTCGGTGACCGAAAAGTGCGGTGTGCCAAGGCAAAGCGCGTCGATTCCGCCGCCGCGCGCGGTGGTCAGCTCGTCGCGGATCACGCGCAGGTCCGCGGCGGCGACCTCGTGGACCGGGAGGTCCGCCGTGGCCACCGCTGAAAGTGACGGCGCCTCCGGGGTCACGCCCACGACGTGGAACAGGCCCACTCCCCCGCTGGAGGCGGCCGCGGCGCCGAACGCCTTCAGCCGGTCCTCGGTCACGCCGTCCGGCACCCCGGTGAGCACCGGCACGCCACTGCCCGCGACGCGCCCGGCGAGGTGGCCGAGCACTCCCCAGGCGGCGTCCTCGGCGAGCAGCCGCCGTGACAGGCCCGCGCAGTCGAGCCGGACCGTGGCGCGCCGGTTCGCGTCCCGGTGCAGCCCGGCGTCCGGCGCGCGGCCGGTGATGGCCGCGCCGATGTCGAGGAAGTCGCCGTACCGGTCGGTGCGGGCGCCGAGCACGGAGTTGGCGAACACGATCGCGTTGGACTCCGCCCACGCCACGTGCGTGCCGAACGACGGCCGGTGCGTGAGCTGGTACGGCGCGCAGGTCCAGGTCGGGGTGCAGCCCAGCGCGGTGTAGCCGGCCATCAGCCGGCGCGCGTTCGCGGTCGTCTCCGCGTCGGCGTGGACCAGGCCCGGATGGCGGAGGTCGAGCGAGCCGACGTTGAGCGTCGTCGGCACCGCGACCCGGCCACCCAGCTCCCCGATCCACTCGACGAAATCCAGCCCGGCCTGGCCGTGGTAAAGGCACCCGTCGACGTGGGCCGACGCCACCCGCAGCAACCGGGGCGCACCGCGAACCCGCGCAAGCGCGACGACCATCCGCAGACACAACTGCGCCGCAGGACCGTCCGCGCCGTCCAGCATCGCCTCGTCCTCTTCGGACAGTGCCAGGTCAGCCATCCGCGAGACCCCCGAGCCACTCGACGAAATCCAGCCCGGCCCGACCGTGGTAAAGACACCCATCGACGTGGGCCGACGCCACCCGCAGCAACCGGGGCGCACCGCGAACCCGCGCGAGCGCGACGACCATCCGCAGACACAACTGCGCCGCAGGACCGGCCGCGCCGTCCAGCATCGCCTCGTCCTCTTCGGACAGTGCCAGGTCAGCCATCCGCGAGATCCCCGAGCCGCACCGGCTGCGCGATCGGCCGCCCGGCTGACGCGGCGAGGTCGGCGGCCGTGGGCTCGCGGCCCTGCTCGGCGGCGGTGAGGCAGGCCGTGGCGTAACCGCAGACCCGGCCCTGGCACAGTCCCATTCCGGGGCGCGCCAACAGTTTGACGGTGCGGGCGTCCGTCGCGCCGAGGTCCGCGATGGCACCGCGGACCGTCCCGACGCTCACCTCTTCGCACCGGCAGAGCAGCGTCGGCGCGTCGAGCCAGCTCAGCCAGCCGGGCCGGAGCGGGTGCGCCGCGTGCATCGCCCCGGCGAACGCGCGGGCGGACTCGCGGCGGCGCAACAGCCGCGTGACCCGTGCCCGGTCCGGCTCGGCACCGACCGTCGTGAGCGCGGCGTGCAGCCCGGCCAGCTCACCCTCCACAAGGGACAGTTCGGCCCCGCCGACGCCGCACACCTCACCGGCCAGGTAGACGCCGGGCACGCTGGCGCGCTGCTGGCGGTCGGCCACCGCGATCAGGCTGCCGTCGGCGCCGAGCCGGGTTTCGCAGCCGAGCTGCAGGGGGATCTCCAGCTGCGGCGTGAAGCCGTAACCCACCGCGACGGTGTCGCACGCGATCTCGCGCTCGCTGCCGGCCACGATCCGCCAGTCTTCCTCGAGCGACGCGACGGTCACCGAGCGGACTTCTCCGTCGCCGTGCGCCGCGACGACCGCCGTCCGTGTCCGGTACGGAATCCTGTTGCGCACCAGGGTTTTCAGGTACCCGGCCCCCTCGGCGAGCTTGCCGGGGCTGCCGAGCACGGCTCGTGGCGAGCGGGCGAACCCGGCCGGGGAACCGGCCTCGAACACCCCCGCCACCTCGGCCCCGGCCCGCGCCAGCCCCGCGGCGACCGGCAGCAGGAACGGCCCGGTCCCGGCGACCACGACCCGGCTCCCGGCCCGTACACCGTGGCCCTTGAGCAACGCCTGCGCGCCGCCGGCCGTGAAGACGCCCGGCAGCGTCCAGCCGGGGAACGGCAGCTGACGGTCGTACGCGCCGGTCGCCACGACGAGGGCGCGGGCGCGAACCTCGCCGTGGCCGGTGTGGAGGGTGAAGCCGGCGCCGGTCCGCTCGACGTGCCAGACCGCGTGCCTGGCCAGGAAGTCCAGCCGGGGCAGGGAATCCCTCAGCCGTACCAGGGTTCGCCAGTGGTGGTGGCCGGTGCCGTCGTCGGCTTCGCGGTGGCGCCAGTACTGGCCGCCGACGCGGTCACCCGCGTCGACCAGCGCGACCCGCGCACCGGCCCGCGCGGCGGTGACGGCGGCGGCCAGACCGGCCGGGCCCGCGCCCAGCACCGCGAGGTCATACTCAGCAGGCAAGGTCACTGCGACCGGCTCCTTCCTGGGACCGCACGTCGTCGCCGGGGCGGGCTTCGGTGAGGCAGGCGCGCTCGTTCGGGCGGCCGTTGACGACCACCAGGCAGTCGAAGCACACGCCGATGCCGCAGAACACCCCGCGCGGCGCGCCGCCGTGCCGCGTCGTCCGCCACGACCGATACCCCGCGGCGATCAGCGCGGCGCCGACGCTCTGCCCCGGTTCGGCCGTGATCACCTTGCCGTCGAAGGAAAACCTCACGCCACCTCCCGTGTTCCGCGGAACGCCCGCACGCGGGCCGGCGGCGTTCGCCATTGTGTAGTCACACCGCCTCCTGTGTTCTGCGGGACACCCGCACCCGGGTCGGCGGTGCGACCGGCGTCCGCCATTGTGTGCTTACACCGCCTCCCGGCTGAAACGATCGGCGCGGAACGGCGTCAAGTCCAGGTCCGGCGTCGCCCCGGTCAGCTGTTGCGCGATGAGGTGACCGGTCGCCGCGGCCAGGCCGATGCCCGCGCCCTCGTGTCCGCAGGCGTGCACCAGCCCGGGCCGGCGCGGATCGACGCCGATCACCGGCAGGTGATCCGGGCAGTACGGCCGGAAGCCGAAGTAACCGCGCAGCAAGGCGACGTCGGCCAGGAACGGGAACACACCGAGCGCCTGAGCGGCCAGCTTGCGCACGATCGGCAGCGAGAACTGCCGATCGAAGCCGACGCGCTCGCGGCTGGCGCCGATCAGCACCGTGCCGGCGCGGGTGCCCTCGACCACCACGGACGTCTCGAGCCCGGCGTCGCCACTGGCCACGTTCGCGACGTAGTCCGCGGTGTAGACCTTGTGCCGGACCACCCGCGGCAACGGCTCGGTGACCAGCACGAAACCCCGCCGCGGCAGGACCGGGATCGGCGCACCGGCCAGCGCGGAAACCGGACCGCCCCAGGTACCGGCCGCATTGACGACCCACCGCGCCCCGAACTCGCCACGGTTGGTGACCACGCCGCCCAAAGCCGCAGGTTCCGCGGTGCTGCCAGCCCGAGCTGCGCCAGGCCCAGCGCTGCCATGCCCAGCCCTGCCAGCCGGCGTCCTGCCGCCCGAAGCGGGGCCATTCCCAGCCGCACCGCCCAAAGCCGCGCCTCCACCAGCACCGCCAACCCCAGCACCACCAGCCGAAGCCCTCCCGCCCGAAGCGGGGCCATTCCCAGCCGCACCGGCCAAAGCCGCTCCAGCGCCGCGAGCCGAAGTCCCGCCCACCAAAGCCGCGCCATCCAAAACACTCCCGTCGCGCAGGCGGAACGCGAGCACCTCGGTGTCCGTGTGCAAGGTGGCGCCGAGTGCACGCGCGGCGCGCAACAGCTCAGCAGCAGCCAGCATCGGCTGCACCTGCATGTCCTGGGGGTAAAAAGCGCCCGCGCACACCTCGGGCGTCAGATTCGGTTCCAGTTCGGCCAGTTCCGCCGCGGACACGTCGACCGCCTCGACGCCCAGGCCGCGCTGTTTCGCCGTCAGCACCGCCAAACCGCGAGCCGCTTCGGGCGATTGTGCGACGACCACCCCGCCTTTGTGCTCCAGTTCGAACGCGCCGGGCCCGAATCGCTCCCCCAGCTCACCCCAGAGCCGCGTCGACAGCAGTGCCAGGTCCAGTTCGGGGCTTGGCGATTTGTCGGACACGAGGATGTTGCCTTCGCCGCCGCTGGTGGTTCCGCCGGCGACGCCGCCGCGGTCCAGCACCGCGACCCGCAGGCCCGCCGCCGCGCAGAAATACGCGCACGCGGCGCCGACCACCCCGGCCCCGACGATCAGCACGTCCGGGTGTTCTCGCACCGTCACGACAGTAGTATGTCACATTGCACAATCGAAGACGTGCTCTCCGCGTCACGCGGCCGGGAACTGGTAGTCCCGCTCGATCCGGCCGGCGGGGGGTCGGCAGCAGGACGATCGTTCCGCTCCACTGTGGACTCCCGCCGCCGACCGGGACCAGGTGGGTGGTGAAGACCAGCTCGTCGTGGCCGCGGCAGGGGTTCTCGGAGGTGCACTCCACCGCGTCCTCGTCCCAAAGGCGGCCGACGGCGGCGCAGCCCGGCGTCCGGCTCGTTCCAGACGGCGGCGAAATCAGTCAGGACGGCGTTGACATTCAAGTCAGTGTTGATATCGGTCATGGCAGCGACGCTAAGCCGCGTCAGTGAACCCGGGCACCATCATAGATACAAGCTAAGATGCATGCTAGCGTCCATGGTCATGACCCCCGCCAAGAACACCGCGCCCGGCGCCGCCGACCGGGCTTACCGGCTGACGAAGGAGCTGGTGCTCACCGGCGAGCTGCCGGGCGGGCACCTGTTCAGCGAAGGCGAGATCGCGGAACGCCTCGGCGTCAGCCGGACGCCCGTGCGGGAAGCGTTCCTGCGCCTGCAGGTCGAGGGGTTGCTGAACCTGATCCCGAAACGCGGCGCCGTCGTGGTGCCCGTGCCGCCGGGCGAGGCCGAAGACGTGCTCGACGCGCGGGAGGCCGTCGAGGCCGCGGCCGTGCGGCGGCTCGCGCGCCGGCCCGACCTGATCCCCGATGCACTGCAACAGCTGCGCACCGTGCTCGACACGCAGCGCGCGCACGCCGACGCCGGAGACCTGCCCGCGTTCGCCGAGGCCGACGAACTGTTCCACCGCACCATCGTCGCCGCCGGGGGCAACACGCTGCTGCTCGACTTCTACACCACGCTCGCCGACCGCCAGCGCCGGATGAACGTGCACGCGCTGCGCCCGATCCCGGCCCGCCTGCCCGAGGTCGTCGAGGAGCACACTGCGCTGATCACGATCATCGAGGCCGCCGACGCCGACGCGTTCGCCCCCGCTCTGCGCGCACACCTGGACGGGGTCCACCGCCGATGACAACCACCGCCACCCGGGCCGTCGAGAGCCGCAGCACGGCCTGGTTTCCGGCCGCCGCCGCGGTTTTCGCCTGCGGCTGGGGCGGCAACCAATTCACCCCGTTGCTGGTGATGTACAAGGACGCGGGCTATTCCACTTTCACGGTCGACGCGCTGCTGGGCGCGTACGTGATCGGGCTCATGCCCGGGCTGCTGTTGTCCGGCCGTCTGTCCAATCGCTACGGACGCCGCCCGGTGATGCTCGCCGGCACCGTGCTTTCGCTGGCCGCCAGCGCGCTGATCGCACTCGGCCCGCTGGGCGTCGCCTGGATCGCCGCCGGGCGGTTCGCCACCGGGGTCGCCGTCGCGGTGGCGATGGCCGTCGGCTCGACCTGGATCAAGGAGCTGTCCGACGCTGCCGGAGGCGCTCCCGACCTCGGCACCCGCCGCGCCGCGCTGTGCCTCACGCTCGGCCTCGGCATCGGCCCCGGCGCGGCCGGGGTGCTCGCGCAGTGGGCGCCGTGGCCGATGGTGCTGCCGTTCGCCGTCCACATCGGACTCACCGTGGTGGCGCTGGCCTTCGCGTTGCGGGGCCGGGAAACACTGGGCCGGACGACGACCCTCCCCCGCACCCGGCCGGTGACCACCCGGCATCCCCGCTTCCGCCGGGTGATCCTGCCGATGGCGCCGTGGATCTTCGGCTCGTGCGGCGTGGCGTACGCGATCATGCCGCAGCTGGTCGACGATCAGCTGGGCTCGTGGTCCCTCGCCTACTCGACCCTGCTGACGGTGTGCGCCGTCGGCGCGGGTGTCGGCATCCAGCCGATCGCGAAACGCGTGGACCGCGCCACCAGCGCCCGCGCGGTACTCACCGGCATGACCGTGCTGTGCGCGGGCCTCGCGCTCAGCGCGTTCGCCGCCGCCGTGCGCTCACCATGGCTGGCGCTGGCCACCGCACTGGTGCTCGGCACGGCGTACGGCATCGCGGTCGTGTCCGGGCTGCTTGAACTGCAACGCCTGGCACGGCCGGACGAGATCGCCGAGCTGACCGGTATTTACTACGCGCTGGCATATATCGGTTTTCTGCTGCCTTCGTTACTCGCGGCGCTCAGCGGGGTGGCCGGTTACCCGGTGCTGCTCGGCGGTCTGGTCATCGTGGCGCTCGCCGGGACCCTCGTGATCGCGCGGAACTCCCGCAGTCACCTTCCCGTGACCTGAATACAATTCTCGAAAACAGCCCATAAAAACCAAAAGGGACTCACCGCGCGAGCCGGGGCGGAATTCGGTCTTTTTTGTCGGATTTCTTCACCACTATTGTCGCTTGTGGATCGACGAGGGGTCCGAAATAGTTCTCCCACAGGGAAATCAGGCGGGCACAACCGCGCCCGATTTCGTCGGGGCCAGTAACTTTCAAACCCTTCGAGTAGGAAGTGGGAGCTGCACATGCGGCGTTCCTCGCGATCCGTTCGCGCCCTCGTCATAGCCGCGACGGGAGGTTTGGCCTTGGCCAGCTTGACTCAGCTGGGCACCGGCCAGGCCGCCGTCGCCGCGCCGAGTGCCACCGCGGCCGATGCCGCGCCTCAGTCGGTGATCGTGGTCCTCAACAACCAGCTTCCCGACGCGCCGCCCACCAAGGCGGCTTCGGGCGCCCGGCGCACTGAGGCCACTCAGCAGCAGGAGTCCGTGCTCGCCAAGCTCACCGGCGCGGCCCCGGCCAAGGTGAAGCACTTCGCGCTCGGCAACGCGTTCTCCGCCACGGTGACCTCGGCCCAGGCCGCCCAGCTGGCGCAGGACCCGGCCGTCGCCCAGGTGCTCCCGGACAGCAAGGTGACGCTGCCCGACGCGAAGCCGGCGCCCGGCGCGGACAGCAAAGCCCCGAAGGCCCAGGACAAGGCGGCCCCCCAGGCGCCCGGCACGATCTGCCCGGCCGACCCGGCCAAGCCGCTGGTGGAGCCCGAGGCGCTGACCTCGATCCACGCCTACAGCACCGACGGCTCGAAGAGCGCCTCGGACCTGGCGACCGGGGCGGGGGTGAAGGTCGCGTTCCTCGCGGACAACATGGACCCGAACTACGCGGACTTCATCCGCCCCGACGGCTCCCACGTCTTCTCCGACTACCAGGACTTCTCCGGTGACGGCCCCGCCACCACCGACTCCGGCGCCGAGGCCTTCGGCGACGCCTCGTCGATCGCCGCGCAGGGCACGGTCGTGCACGACCTGTCGAAGTTCGTGAACGAGAACCACCCGCTGCCCGCGGGCTGCAACATCGTCGTCAAGGGCGTCTCCCCCGGCGCGAGCCTGGTGGGCCTCAACGTCTTCGGCTCCACCGCCACGAACTCCGCGGTGCTGCAGGCGATCGACTACGCGGTGACCGTCGACCACGTCGACGTGATCAACGAGTCGCTGGGCCTGAACCAGTACCCGGATGCCAGCTCCCGCAACCTGTTCCAGGTGTTCAACGACCAGGCCGTGGCCGCGGGCGTCACCGTCACCGCCTCCAGCGGCGACGCGGGCATCACCTCGACCATCGGCAGCCCGGCCACCGACCCGCTGGTGATCTCGGCCGGCGCGACCACCGACAACCGGCTGTACGCGCAGACCACCTACGCCGCCTTCCCGTTCTCCAACGGCAAGTGGGTCAACGACAACATCTCCGCGCTGTCGTCCGCGGGCATCACGCAGAACGGCCGCACGATCGACCTGGTCGCGCCCGGTGAGGGCAACTGGGCCGACTGCGCGCCCGCGTACGCCGAATGCCGGAACTTCAAGACCGTGCCGCAGCCGACCGACCTCGAATCCTTCGGCGGCACCAGTGAATCCGCCCCGCTGACGGCCGGCGTCGCCGCGCTGGTCATCCAGGGCTACCGCGGCACGCACCACGGCGCGTCGCCGACGCCCGCGCAGGTGAAGCAGTTCATCACCGGCACCGCGCACGACCTCGGCCTGCCCGCCGACGAGCAGGGCTCCGGCCTGCTCGACGCCCGCGCGGCCGTCGAAGCGGCGCTGACCTCGCCCGGCACGACCGGTGCCCCGGCGGGCGCCGCGTCGAACATCGCCCTCTCGACCGACCAGCTCACCCTGGAAGGCGCGCCGGGCAGCACGCAGAACGCCACGGTGAAGGTGACCAACGTCGGCAGCAAGCCGCTGACGGTGAGCGCCGGCACCCGCACCTTCGCGCCGCAGTCCTCGCAGACGCAGACCACCGCGTTCGACTCGGCCAAGCTGCCGACTTTCCCTTACTACAACGGCACGAACTGGGCGTACAAGAAGGTCACCTTCAGCGTGCCCGCGGGGGCGCAGCGCCTGCTTTCGCGGATGGCGTGGCAGGGCAGCCCGAAGACGGTCAACGGCCAGTCCGTCACCCCCGTGGTGCGGCTGACCCTGATCGCGCCGGACGGCACCTTCGTGGCCAACAGCCGCCCGCAGGGTGGCGCGGCCACGGCGAACTACGCGAACGTGGACGTCACGCGCCCGGCCGCCGGCACCTGGACCGCGGTGCTCTACTCCGCGTCCGGCCCGACCGGCTACACCGGTGACATCCAGCTGAGCAACGACACGCAGCGAGCCGTCCCGTACGGCCAGGTCTCGCCGCAGGTGCTGAGCCTGAACCCGGGCCAAACCCAGCCGGTCAAGGTCTCGCTGGCCACCCCGGCCACGGGCGGCGACGCGGACTACTCGGTGACCTTCGGCAGCTCCGACGGCCACCAGACCACCCTGTCCGCCGTGTTGCGCTCGCTGATCCCGACCAAGAACGGCTCGGGCGGCTTCGGCGGCACGATCACCGGCGGCAACGCGCGGGCGGTCTCGCCGGCGCAGACCTTCAGCTACGAGTTCGACGTCCCCAAGGGCAAGAAGGACCTGGACGTCGCGCTGAAGCTGCAGGACCCGGGCACGCTCGTCGACGGCGTGCTGGTCGACCCGAACGGTGAGTTGGCGGACGTGAACAGCAACGTGTTCCTCAGCGCGCCGAACAAGCTCTCGCAGGGCACCACGCTCCAGCTGACCGACGCGAACCCGTTGCCGGGCCGCTGGCACTTCGTGGTCGTGGTGCAGAACCCGGTGACCGGCAAGCAGATCGACCAGCCGTTCACCGGCACGGTGGGCTTCGACCAGGTTTCGGTCAGCGCCCCGGCACTGCCGAACTCGGCGTCGAAGAAGCTGGCCGCCGGCCAGGCCGTGACCGTCCCGGTGACCGTGCGCAACAACGGGATCGAGCCGGTCGCCATCGGCGTCGACGCGCGTACCAACAGCCGGCAGACGCTGCAGCCGCAGCCGCTCGGCGGCTCGACCGAGGTGGACCTGCCGGAGCTGAACGCCAACGCCCCGGTGTACTCGATCCCGCCGGACACCAGCAAGTTCACCGTCGCCACCTCGTCGACGGTGCCGGCGCAGGTGGAGATCCAGGGCTCGGCCGCGGGCATCGACGTGCTCGGCGACCTGAAGTCCGCGCAGGCGGGCAGCACGGTCTCCGTCGCGACGATCGGCGAGAAGCAGGGCTACGTCACGAAGGGCATCTGGTTCGCCGACGTGCAGGAGATCGGGCCGTTCGGTCCCTCGGGCGCGCCGGCCGGGCACGCCTCGTACACCGCGTCGATCCAGACCGCGGGCTTCGACGCGGCCGTGACGTCGTCCACCGGTGACCCGTACGACCAGTCGGTGAACCCGAACGGCACGGGCGGCACCCCGATGATCGTGAAGCCGGGCCAGACGGTCACGGTTCCGGTGACCATCACGCCGTCGGGCAAGCACGGCGCCGCGGTGGCGGGCCACCTCAACCTGGTGACCGTGCCGACCCTGCCGACCGGGGTGACCGGCCTGCCGCAGGAAGGCACCGGCGAGGTCCTCGCGACCCTGCCGTACAGCTACCAGGTCGGCTGAGTTTGCAGTCCTTTCCAGACGGCCGGGCCGTCGGTCCCTTGTGGACCGGCGGCCCGGCTCGTTCCCGGGGTCAGCCCGGCCGGACCGCCCCGGTCGCGACGGCGTGACAAGCGCCGAAACCCTCGGCCCGCAACACAATCCGCCCGTCCCGGATCCGCACGGCGGTCTCGGTCGCATCGCTCACCGCCGTCACCCCCGCGGCCGCCGCCAGCGCCCCCGCGTCGTCCCGGACCACCTGGGCCCGTGGCCACGTCGACGCCGGGAACGCTTGCTTCAGGTGGCCGCGCAGCTCGGCGAGAGCCAGCTGCGTCAACGGCGACAGCTCGGCGGGCTCGCCCGTCACCACGGCGATCGTGACCGAGTCCCCCGCCGGAGCCGCGCGGATCGCCTCCTCCGCCGCGGAAAGCCGGTGCAGGCCCAGCACCGCCACCACCCCGTCGCCGTCCATCGCGGCGGCCGAATCCCGCAGCGAGTCGACGGCCGAAGGCGGCGTCCACCGCTCGTCCACCGGCCGCGCCTGCGCCACGATCGGCGGCTCCGGCGGCCATTCGTCGGGCAGCCCCAGCCCCGGCAAGGACTCGCAGACGCGCACGACGTTGAACGGCTCGCCGAAGCCCGGCGCCACGGCCGCGAGCCGGCTCGCCCCGTGCAGCGTGGTCAGCGCGGCTTCCGCGACGCGCACGAGCCGCCCGTCCCGTGGTGCCAGCCGTTCCAGCGCCAGCCCGAGCGTGATCGCCTCGAAGCGCATCAGCTGCGCGTACGGGCGGCGGGTCAGCTCGTCGGCCAGGATCTCCGGCATCAGGTCGGCGCCCAGCCGCGCCCCGGGGTCGGTGGCCAGGGGCAGCCGGGCGACCCACGCGCCGGCCAGCGCGCCGAGTGCTTCGGCGGGGCTGAGCGCGGGGTCCTGACTGCGCGGCCCGGCCGAATCCCGCTCAGCCGCCGCGGCCAGCACCGCGAAGTACAACGCCCGTTTGCCGGGGAAGTTCGAGTAGACGGCACCGCGGGTCAGCTCCGCGCGCTCGGCGATGACGTCGATCTTGGCGTCGCGGAAGCCCCGCTCGGCGAACTCGTCACGCGCGGCTTCGAGCACCTTCGCGCGGTTGCGTTCCTGGGTCTCCGCCCTGGTCAGCCGGGCCATCGTCCTCCTCACCTCGGAAAACCCCGGAAAGCCTCGGGATGCTTGCCCAAGATACCGTCACCATGCATATGATGAGAGCATCTGATCTGAACATGCGAAATGGGGACCCGATGGCGCCCGTCCAGGAAGTGCCCGAGATCGAAGTGCCCGAGATCGACCTGACCGACCCGGCCGTGCAGCGGGATCCGTTCGCCGCGTACGGCGCCGCCCGCGAACGCGGCCCGGTGGCGCGCCTGACCGGTTTCGGCCCGATGTGGGTGGTGACGCGGCACGAGGAGGCCCGCGCGATGCTCACCGACCCGCGGTTCGCGCTCGGCGCCGCCAGCTACCAGCGGCCCGAGGTGCCCGAGCACTGCGTGCCGTACCTGCGCACGATGCAGGAGATGGAGGGCGAGGAGCACGGCCGCCTGCGCCGGCTCGTCTCCCCCGCGTTCAGCGCGCGCCGGGCGCTGGAACTCCGGCCGCGGATCGAGCGGATCGTCGAGCGGCTGCTGGCCGCCCTGCCCGCCGGCGGACCGGTGGACCTGCTGCGGGACTTCGCCCAGCCGTTGCCGATGGAGGTGATCTGCGAGCTGGTCGGGGTCCCCGAGGCCGACCGGCCGCGCTGGCACGAATACGGCCGGACCGTCCTCGCGGGCGCGGGCCCGGGGTTCGCCGCCGCGGTGCCGGGCATCATCGACGGCGCGCGCGAGATCGTCGCGGGGCCCGGCCGCGATCTGGTCGCCCTGCTCAAAACCGTGGCCGGGCTCGCGGAGCGGGAACTGGTCACGCTCGTCTGGCAGCTCGTGCTGGCCGGGCAGACGCCGGCGAACCTGATCGCGAACGCGATCGAGGCCCTGCTGGCCCACCCGGGCGAGCTGGCCGCCCTGCGCGCGGACCCGGCGCTGCTGGCCGGCGCCGTCGACGAGCTGATCCGCTGGTGCGGCCCCGCGCTGCTGACGATTCCGCGGCAGGCGACCGAAGACCTCGAGCTGCACGGCGTGCCGATCCGCGCCGGCGAGCCCGTCACCGCGTCGATCGCGGCGGTCAACCGCGACCCCCGCGCCTTCGACGACCCCGAGCGCCTCGACGTCCGCCGCGCCCCCGGCGGGCACCTCGGCTTCGCGTACGGCCCGCATTTCTGCCTCGGCGCCTCGCTCGCGCGCGTCCAGACGGAGGTCGCGCTCGGCGCCGTGCTGCGGCGGTTCCCCTCGCTCGCGATCACCGAGCCCGGCGCGCACCGGGCCCCCGACCCCGGCACCTGGCGCCTCACCGCACTGCCGGTGACCGGCTGACGTCCATTTCGGACACCTATCGGGTGAATACCGGAGCAGTGCCCCGGACTCCTCGCGCTGCTAGCGTTTTCCCAGGTCTTCGTCCTCTCCTGGGAGCCGCACATGTCCGCGTTCATGGCCGCATCCGCCCTCGACCCCCGCCGGGCCTGGCCGCTGGTCGCGGCCCGCGGGGCCTTCGCGGTGCTCTTCGGCATCCTCACCCTGGTTTGGCCTGGCGTCACCGTGCTGGCGCTCGCGATCGTCTTCGGGGTGTACGCGCTTTTCGACGGCATCAGCGCGATCGTGCAGGCGTTCCGGCCGGGAGACGGCGCGCAACGGGCCGCGTACGGGCTGCTCGGTGCGCTCGGCGTGATCGCGGGGGTGCTCGCGCTGGTGTGGCCGGGCACGACCGTGCTCGTGCTGGCGACGCTGGTGGGCGCGTGGGCGGTGGTCACCGGCATCGCGGAGATCGTCGCGGCGGTGCGGCTGCGCAAGCAGATCACCGGCGAGGCGTTCCTCATCGTCGCCGGCGCGCTGAGCGTGCTCGCCGGGGTGCTGGTGCTCGTGCACCCCATCGCGGGCGTGCTCGGGATCGCCGTGCTGATCGGGATTTACGCGGTGCTGTACGGGGTCATGCTGATCGTGCTGGCGTTCCGCCTGCGCGGCCTGCCGGAGCCCGGGGCCTCCGGGGCGTCGGAACAAGCGCCCGCGGCCGGATAGCGGGACAATGGCCCGGTACGGCTCGCGCAACGGAGGGATCCGTGATGGCCCAGTACCCGCAGAACGGCGGTTACGACCGCGACGTCCGGACGGGGGTGGACGCGGCCAGGCTGTGGGCGGGCGGCGTCGCGACGGCGGTGGTGGCCGCGCTGGTCGCCATCGTCGGCCTGCTGATCGCCCGCGGCCTGTTCGAAGTGCCGGTGCTCGCGCCCAAGGGCGAGGGCATCTGGGGGAACGCGAGCACCCCGACGTACGCGATCTCCGCCGCCGTCGCCGCGCTGCTCGCCACCGGGCTGATGCACCTGCTGAGCGTCGCGACGCCCGCGCCGGGGCAGTTCTTCGGCTGGATCATGGTGCTGGTGACGCTCATCGCGGTCGTGCTGCCCCTGACCCTCACGGTCGAGCAGAGCGCGAAGATCGCGACGGCCGTGATCAACCTGGTGATCGGGCTGGTGATCGCGATCGTGGTGAACAGCATGGCCGCGAACGCGCGCACCCTGCACCACCGCAAGCGCCGCGAGACCCGCGCCGCCGACGCCCCGACCCGGCAGTGGAACGAGCCGCCGCAGCCGCCGTCGTCCTACTACGACCGCTGAGGCAACCGTTGTCCTCCCCCGTGCGTGAGAACGGCACAACGGAGGGGCAGGAAACCATGTTCACGGAACTCATCACCGGCGCGGCCCTGCTGGGCTCGACCCTGCTCAGTCCCACCGCCGCACCGACGAGCGTCGGCTGGTCCCTGTGGCCCGCGGAAGTGGCGCCGGGCGGCGAAATGCACGTCGAGACCTACGCCGCGCAGGGCGGTGGCTGCAGTCCGGCGGGCCCCGTCACGTCACCCGGCTTCGCCGCTCCGATCATCTGGACCGACGGTGGCAACTTCGGTTATGCCGGCGGCAAAGGCAAGGCCGGCACCCGTCCCGGCCACTACACCGCCACGTTCACCTGCACGGACGGCCGGGTCGCGACGGGCACGTTCACGATCACCGGCACCCCGCCGACTTCTTCGCCCACCCCGCCGCCTTCTTCGCGGCCGAGCAGGCCTTCTGCCCCTCCCGCCAAGCACCACCAGGTCGCGGTCCGCCCGGCCGGAGCGCCGCAGACCGGCGGTGGCGCGCCGGCGACGTCGTTCACCCCCTGACCGTCCTTTAAGGACGAAATGGCCGGGCCGGTCACCAGGCCTGGTCGAAGCGCACGCCCTTGCCGTACCAGTCCTCGTCCGCGACCGGGCCGGGCTCGGGCGGCGCCGGAGCCACGTCGCCCGAACGGTCGCGGAGGTACTCGCCGGGGAAAGCGGGCCCCGGCGCGGAATCCCCGGTGGCCGGATCTTCGGCGGCGACCTCGTTTTCGGGGATCTCCGGCGAAAACCCGGCCCGCCAGCGCAGGCGGTCCATCAGGTAACCCGTCGTGCCCAGCGGCGCCAGCAGCTCCCCCGTGCGGCGGGCCGAAATGCGCTGCGCCTCGGCGTACGTCCGGAGCACCAGCTCCGCGATCTCGTGCGGGGACATCTCCCGCACGGCGTCCGACAGGCGCAGCGCGGTCAGCACGCCGTCGGTGTTCAC
The DNA here is from genome assembly GCF_900110575.1 of Amycolatopsis saalfeldensis. Classification (GTDB taxonomy): domain Bacteria; phylum Actinomycetota; class Actinomycetes; order Mycobacteriales; family Pseudonocardiaceae; genus Amycolatopsis; species Amycolatopsis saalfeldensis. Next base: position 268,318 of record NZ_FOEF01000003.1, on the reverse strand, counting down.
CGAGACGCCCGCCGCGCCGTCGGGCGACGTGACGTCGGCCGACAGCGCGGACAGGGCGGTCACGAGCGAATCGCGGTCCGGAGGCGGCGGGGTCATCAGCCGAGCGTGCCCGGGGACATCGGGCGGGACAGGCCGCCGTCCGGCGCGATGTCGACGTTCTCCCGGCGCACCTTGTCCTCCGTGCCCTTCGGGGTGTTCGAGGTCTCGAAGTTGCCCGGGTCGAACGAGTCGCCGGGGCTCACGTCCGGCGGGGCCGGGATCTTCGGCAGCTGGTCGCCGTGCGCGCGGATGTTCGCGGCCAGCCGGCCCGAAGAGCTCTGCATCCCGGTCCGGATCTTGTCGACGTGGTCGAAGAAGCTCTCGTAGATCTCCTTGGCACTGCTGCCTTCGACCGCGGCGCCCTGCTCGGCGACCAGCTCGTTGAGCCCCGCGCCGGCACCGGCGGCCGCGGCCTGGATGCCCTTGGCGGCGAGGGTGACCGTCACCCCCGCGGCGGCGGGCGCGGCCGCGACGACCAGCATCGTCGTCAGCGTCGTGACGAAGGCCGCCGCGAGCACCCGCGACCACGAGATCTCGCCCTGCTTCGACTTTTCCTCAGCCCACTTCTGCGCGGTGTCCTTGAACGTGGCCGCGAGGCTGTTGAGGTCCGAACGGGCGCCCCACACGGCGTCGCGCGCCGCGATGACGCCGCTCTCCAGCACCGAGATCTCCGTCGCCATCCGGTCGTAGGTCGCGTGCAGCTCGTCGAGGTAGGTCTTGACGTTCTCGGCGGCCGTGCCGCGCCACGACTCCATCTGCTGGCGCGCCCGGGTGAGGTCGGTCAGCGGCTCGTTGCCGAACGTCTTCCAGACCTGCTCGTAGCTGTTGACCATGGACTGGAGGCCGTCCGCGGAGTCCGGCTCGATGTCGGCCTCGGAGAACTCCCGGAAGACGTCCGCGATCGCCTCCTGCTGCTGTTCGTAGAGGCCCTCCATCATGTTGTAGGCCATCCAGTCGCCGTACTTCAGCGCCAGCAGGCCGTCGAGCGCGTCGTTGGCGCCGTCGAGCAGGTCGTCGCTGATGCCCTCGAGCAGCGCCGAGCGGTCCTCGTCGCCGGAGGAGGACTGGATGCCGAAGTAGTCGTCGCCCATGTCAGTTCCCCTCCAGCTGCGCGGCCGCGCGGTTCACGCGGGTCTTCGCGTCCGCGTCCGCCTCCTCGTACAGGTCCGCGACCTCGAGCAGCGCCCGGCTCGACTGCTGGGTGGTGAACGCCAGCTTCGCCAGCGCCTCCTCCACCTTCTGCCGGTGGTACTCGTAGGCCGACTTCACGTCGCGCATCCCGAGCGAGCGGCCGAACGCGGTCTGCGCGCCGCCGCCGAACGGCATCAGCGAATCGATCAGGTCCGCGGGCCCCGAAGAGCCCGGGACGTCGAGCTTCTTGACGCCGTCGCGCGCCGCGGTGGCGCCGTCGCCCGCCTTGCCCACCAGCCCCGAAGCGCCGCGCAAGTCGTCGAGGTCGGTCTCGAAACCGATCATGAGTCAAACCCCCAGTTCGTCGTGGATTCCGCCCCCTCGCCGGAAATCGCCGGTATGACGGCGAAAACCCGAGTTTAGTTCACCTCTTCGGAGGGGGTGTGCGCCGGATCACTCCCGCGGTCCGATCGCGGGCCCGCGCCCGCCGGTGGAGGATGGGGTGCCGGATTCCCGCTCGCGAAAGGACCGCTGCCATGATCTTCATCGTCGTCAAGTTCCCTGTGCTGCCGGAGAAGAGCGACGACTGGCTTTCGATCGTCGCGGACTTCACCGCCGGCGTCCGCGCGGAGCCGGGCAACCTCTTCTTCGACTGGTCACGCAGCGCCGACGACCCGAACGAATGGGTGGTGGTGGAGGGCTACCGCGATCAGGAAGCGGCGGTGGCGCACGTCAGCTCGGCGCACTTCAAGACCGCGATGGCCACGCTGCCGGACGCGATCTCCGCGACGCCGCGGATCATCAACACCCAGGTGCCCGGCGAGGACTTCGGCGACATGGCGGAATTGAAGCCCCGCAACGCCTGAGCGGCTTCAGGCCCCGGCTGCGGCACGCCGCGGCCACCACGGCACGATCGGCGACGTCCGGCGCTGGTAGTCGGCGTACTCCGGGTAGCGGCCGCGCGTGATGCTCTCGGTGAACACGGTGGAGCCGACGAAGAGCAGGGTCAGCAGGACCGCGCCGGCGATCGTCCAGGTGACCGCCGCGGCGGCGGCAACGCCGAGGAAGCACACCATCCACCACTGGGCCTGCTCGAAGAAGAAGTTCGGGTGCCGCGAGAAGCGGAACAGCCCGCGCTGCAGGAAACGCGGGTCGGGCGTCCGGCCCGCTTCCTGCTCGCGCGCCTTCCACTGGTGGAAGTCCCACTGCTGCTGGTCCGCCACCGTCTCGCCGGCCAGGAAGGCGAGGCCGATCACCGCCACCACAACGTCCCAGGCGCCGAACGGCGAACGGTTTTCCAGCGCGGTCCAGGCGGGCAGGGTGATCAGCAGCAGGATCGCGTTCTGGTAGATCGTGATGAAGAAGAGGTTGAACAGCTGGAACTGCCAGGGCCGCATCTTCGCGCGCAGTACCGCCCACCGGTAGTCCTCGCCGCCGCGCGCGTAGCCGCCCTTGCGCGCGAAGTTGAAGGTCAGCCTCGCGCCCCACAGCGCCACGAGGACGAACATCACGTCCAGCCGCGGGTCGGCGAACCCGGCGGCGCCGGCGAAGATCGCGACGTAGGCCACCGGCACGAGCGACCAGATCCGGTCCACCCACGAGTACTCCCGCGTGATCACCGACAACAGCCAGCAGACGGCGCAGACCCCCGCGAACACCCAGAGGCAGACCTGAAACGCGTTCATGCGGGCACTCTACTGGCGCGCCGCCCGGGAGGCCCGCTCTCGCCTGCCTAGAATCCGCTCATGACCGCGCCCGCGAACCTGCCGCTGAAGACCCGCCGGGCCGACATCTTCTTCGCGGTCCTGTTCGCCGCGTTCACGGTGACGTCGCTGATCAGCGACCTGCTGCCGACCGTCGGCGTGGACTTCTCGCAGCCGTCCTCGAACTTCTTCGTGCAGTCCAACTACTGGTATGCCCACGACGCCGACGTGCTGTTCATGCACCCGCCGGACTGGATGCGGATCGTCACGGGCCTCTCGGCCTTCGTCTACATGCCGTTCTACGTGCTGCTCGTGTACTGCCTGCTGACCGGGCGGAACTGGATCCAGCTGTTCGCGGTCATCTACGCGACGATGATCGTCACACTCACCGGCGTGGTGGTGTTCGGCGTGGAGTTCTTCGGCGACCCGGCGATGCGCACCGGGAACCCGGGCAAGTTCCTCGCCTTCAACCTGCCGTACGTGCTGGTGCCGTTGCTGCTGCTGATCCGGATGCGCAAGCCGCTGCCGTTCACGCGCCGGTTCTGAAGACTGTCCACACCGGACGGATCAGACGACCCATTCCCCGGTGCGGACCCGCGGCCGGCCGTCCGCCGGCGCCCCGGCCCCCGGATACGGCAGGCGCGGCGGCGGGCAGAGGTGGTACTCGAAGTGCCACCACTCGTTGTCGTAGCGGCGATGCAGGTGGTGGACCCCGCCGTGGCGCTCCAGCCAGGCGGCGCCCTCGGTCGGGCGCACGTCGAGGGCGAGGCCGCTGACGTGCGTCGACTCCGCGGGCGGCAGCACCAAGCGGCAGGCCTCGCGGACGGAGCCGGTGCGGCGGACCTCCTCGCTGAACAGGCGGTGCTGCTCGGCCGCGTCCCGGTGGCCGGAGGTGAGGCCGATCAGCTGGCCGTCGCGCCAGAACGCCTCGGTGCGCGCCGCCGTGAACGCCTCGCGGACGGCCGGCACCAGCCCGGTCAGGTCCTCGGCCGGGAACCGCAGGCCGAGCGCCCACTGGCAGGCCAGGTAGCAGGCCCGCCCGGGGGCCCGCAGGAAGGCGAACGGGAGCAGCAGGACGGCCAGCACCCGCGTTACCACCGCATAGAGCCGGGCTCGGGAGAAGATCATGCGATTCATGCTCGGCGGCCAATGTGCACGGGCGACCCCTGCTCGGTCCGCATCCGTCGACAGCTTTGTAACAGCCGCGTAAGCATCGCCGTTTGTTACCGAACGATGACACTCCGCTGACGCGGTCGTAGGCGCCACTGCAATAGTGGAGCCCATGCCCCGGGTGTTGCTGATCGAAGACGACCAGGCCGTGCGAGACGGCCTGCAGCTCGCGCTGACCTACCAAGGTCACACGGTGGAAGCCGTGGAAACGGGGGAACTGGGCCTGCAGCGCCTCACCTCCGACGTCGCCGACGTGGTGGTGCTCGACCTGATGCTGCCCGGCATGGACGGCTTCGAAGTGTGCCGCCGGATCCGCGCGGGCGGCGATCTGCCGATCATCATGCTCACCGCGCGCAACGACGACATCGACGTGGTCGCCGGGCTCGAGGCCGGCGCCGACGACTACGTGGTGAAGCCCGCGCAGGCCCGTGTGCTGGAGGCCCGCATCCGCGCCGTGCTGCGCCGGACCGCGAGCGAGCCGCGGCCGGCCGAGTCGAAGACGGAAGCCGAACGGCACGGGGCGCTGACCATCGACCGGGCCGGCCTCGTCGTCGCCAAGCACGGCGAGCCGGTCGGCCTCGCGCCCACGGAGCTGCGGCTGCTGCTGGAGCTGTCCGCGGCGCCCGGGCGGGTGCTGAGCCGGCAGCAGCTGCTGGAATCGGTGTGGGATCAGGGTTATCTCGGCGACTCGCGGCTCGTCGACGCCTGCGTGCAGCGGCTGCGCTCGAAGATCGAGGACGATCCGGCGGCGCCGGTGTACGTGCAGACGCTGCGCGGCTTCGGCTACCGGTTCGGCCCCCTGTGAAGGGATGGTCCGACTGGGGCTTGCAGACGCGGCTGCTGTCCGCGTTCGCCTTGCTGAGCGTGGTCACGGCGGCCGCCGTGGCCGGTTTCGGCTACGTGCAGGCCCGCACCACGATCCTGCAGAGCGCGCAGGACAAGGCCGTGATCGAGGTGACGAACCGGATCGAGCAGCTGTACCCGTTGACGACGCTGACGCCGACCGCGAGCGACCTGACGACGATGGCCGGCCACGTCGCGGGCCGGGGCGACAGCGCCGTGGCGGAGTCCGGTGGCCAGGCCGCCGGCGGTATGGCCCCCTCCCTGGTCAGCGCGGAACTGCACCGCCGGGTGCGCACCGGCATCGTGGCCTGGCAGCGGATCGACTACGACGGTCATCCGGGGCTGGTGATCGGAACCCAGCTGCTGGTCAAGGACCCTTCGGGGGCGGGCGGCACCCGGCCGTCCGGGATCGAGGTGTACGTGGTGCGCGGGCTGGACTCGGAAGCCGCGAGCATCGGCGACCTGGCGCGCGGCGCGTGGTTCACCGGCGGCGCCGCGCTGGTGCTCGCGATGCTGCTGGCGCTGCTGGCCGCGCGCAGTGTGCTGCGGCCGGTGCAGGAGCTGCGCCGGGCCGCGCACCGGCTCGGCGAGGGCGAGCTGACGACCCGGCTGGAGGTGCGCGGGTCCGACGAGCTGGCCGGCGTGGCCCGGACGTTCAACACCACCGCCGAATCCCTGCAGCGCCACGTCGGCGAGCTGGAGCGGATGGAGGCGGACGCCCGGCGGTTCGTCGCCGACGTCTCGCACGAGCTGCGCACGCCGCTGACCGCGATGACCGCGGTCACCGACCTGCTCGACGCCGAGGCCGCGGCCCTGCCCGGGCCCGCCGGGCAGGCGGCGCGGCTGGTCAGCCAGGAGACGCACAACCTGACCCGGCTGGTGAACGACCTGATCGAGGTGACCCGGTTCGACGCCGGCTCGGCCGCGCTGGCGCTGGACGACGTCGACGTCGCCGAGGCCGTCGGCGCCACCTTGCGCGCCCGCGGCTGGGCGGCGGAGGTGGCCACGGAACTGCCGCCCGGCGTCCGGGCCCGGCTGGACCCGCGGCGGCTCGACGTGATCGTCGCGAACCTCGTCGGCAACGCGCTGCGCCACGGCGCACCGCCCGTCACGGTGCGGCTCTCGGCCGAGCCGGACCGGCTGGCGATCGAGGTCACCGACGAGGGTCCCGGCCTCGACCCGGATGTGCTGCCCCACGTGTTCGACCGGTTCTACAAGGCCGACACGGCCCGTTCCCGGTCCGAGGGCAGCGGCCTGGGCCTCGCGATCGCCTGGGAGAACGCCAGGCTGCACGGCGGCGCCCTCACCGCGGCCAACCGTCCCGAGGGCGGCGCCGTCTTCACCGTCCGCCTCCCCCGCGACCCAGGAGGTGCTTGATGCGCACCGGAAAACCGTTGCCCGGAAAGGAAAACCCGAACGCCGGAGGGACGGGGCGGGCGGTGTGCCGGATCGGGCTGGTGGCCGTGGTGGCCGTGGTGCTGGCCGGCTGCGGGGTGCGGCCCAGCGGGGTGATCCCCGGGGGCCCGGCGCCGAGCGGGCCGGTCGTCCCGGAAAGCTCGCAGAGCACCGTGCTCTACTTCGTGCTGGGCGGACAGCCGACCGCGGCGCAGCGGCAGGGGACGACGACGTCGCCGGGCGGTGTGCTCACCCTGCTGGCGGAGGGGCCGGACGACGCCGAGCGGGCGGCGGGCCTGACCACCGAGGTGCCCGCGAACGCGGCCCCGGCGTCGGTGTCGATGGCGCCGGGGGACGTCACGGTGGCGCTGGGCCTCGACGTCCAGTCACTGTCCACAATGGCCACCCAGCAGATCGCTTGCACGGTGGGGCACCTGGGTTCCGCGCCCGGCGCGGCGGCGGTGACGCTGACCGGCGGCGGCCACCGCCGGGGGCCGCTGACCTGCCCGTTCTGACCTGCCCGTTCTGACCCCGCCGAGCTCAGCCGACCTCGGCGGGCTCACGGTCGCGGCGCCGGGTCAGCACCGGGGCGAACACCACGGCCAGCACGCAGAGCACAAACGGCACGGCGAAGGCGACGTTCAGCGGCATCCACCGGGTGAGGCCGCCGATCAGGGCGGGGCCGGCCAGCAGGCCGACGTAGCCGAGGCCGACCACCTTCGCCATCAACGCGCCGGAAGCGCGGGTGTCGAGGTTGCCCGCCGCGGTGAACAGCTGCGGCACCCCGCCGGACAGGCCGAGGCCGAACAGCGCCCAGCCCACCAGCGCGAGCGGCACCCACGGCGAGAGCGAAGCGATGGCGAGCCCGAAGGCGGCGAGCGCCGAGCCGTAACGCACGATCGCGGCCGGGCCGACCAGCGCGGCCACCCGGTCGGTCGCGAACCGGCCCACGGTCATCGCCACGGCGAACGAGCCGTAGCCCAGTGCGGCGGTGGCCGCGGACGTGCCCAGCACGTCCTGCAGGTGCAGCGCCGCCCAGTCGTTCGCGACGCCCTCGGACAGCATGAGCGCGAACGCCAGCGCGCCGAGCAGCCACACCAGGCGCAGCGGCGGCCGGACCCGCTCGGCCGGACCCGCCGCCGTCCCGGCCGGCTCGGGCTCCGCCGGTTCCGCGTTGAGCAGGAACCGCCCGGCCACCAGGGAAAGGACCACGCACAGCGCGCCCGTGCCGCCCAGCGCGGCCGCCGTCGGGATCCCGGCCTTGAGCACCGCCGCGCCGGCGAACGCGGCGATCGCCCCGCCGATCGACCACATGGCGTGGAACGAGGCCATGATCGGCCGCGGGTACGCGCGCTCGACGACCACGGCGTGGGAGTTCATCGCGACGTCGATCGAGCCGTTGAAGAATCCGAACGCCACCAGCGTGAGGCCGAGCGACCACCAGCTGCCGGCGAGCCCGGGCCCGATCAGCGCGAGCCCGAGCAGCACGCCGGACACCGGCAGGACCAGGCGCTGGCCCCACCGGTCCGCGAGCGGGCCCACCACCTGCATCCCGGCGAACGCGGCCGCGCCGAGCACCAGCAGCAGCACGCCCAGCGTGCTGTGCGAGATGCCGGTGGAGCGCTCGACCACGGGGATGTGCACGACCCACATGCCGACCGCGAACCCGTTCAGGGCGAAGAAGGTCCAGGTCGCGACGCGGGCGGCGCGGGGCAGCCCGGTGCGCGAAGGGCGATCGTTCATGATGGGCGGTTCCTCCTGGGGTGTGGTCCTGCCGATGATGCCACGAAACCCGGTAGTTCGTACAACCCGATTGTTCGAACGATCACTGTGATTGTTCATTTCGGGTCTGCGGCATGATGGTCGGGTGCATGTCGCCGAACCGATAGACATCCCGTGAGCGGGGGCTACCTCAAGGGCCGGATCCGCCGCGAGGACATCATTTCGGCGGCCGCCACCCTGTACGGCGAAGCCGGCTACCACGGTTCGTCGCTGCGGGAGATCGCAAAGCGCGTCGGCATCAGCCATGCCGGCCTGCTGTACTACTTCCCCACCAAGGAGGCGCTGCTCGCCGCCGTGCTGGTGCGCCGGGACGCCGAGGACTCCGAGCGTGAGCAGCTGAACGTGCCGCCGGGCCTGGAGGTGCTCCGCCACTTCGTCGCGCTGGCCGGGCACAACGTGCGCCACCCCGGCATCGTCGACCTGTACTCGCGCCTGGCCGCCGAAGCGGTGGCGCCCGACCACCCGGCGCACAGCTACTTCGAGCGCCACTACGAGCAGGCGCGCGAGAGCGTGGTCGAGTCGTTCCGCGTGCTGTCCGCGAGCGGCGAGCTGCGCGAAGGCGCCGACCCCGAGTACGCGGCGCTGACGTTCATCGCGCTGATGGACGGGCTCCAGGTCCAATGGCTCACCGCCCCCGACCGCGTCGACCTCGTCGGCTCCCTGCGCTTCTACCTGCAGAACCTGCTCACCGTGCCGCTCGGCTGAGCCGTCCCGGCGCGGGTGCCGCCGCGCCGGGACGGCCGGCTACAGGGTCGCGGCGTACGGGTCCCAGCCCTCCGGCAGGGCGGGCGGCACCTCGACCGTGCTCTCCACTTCGACCGACTGGCCGCGGGTGATCGACTCGTCGATGGCGAGCATCGCGTCGAGCACGTGGTAGGCCAGCTCGCCGGACGCGCGCTCCGGCACCCCGGCCCGGATCGCGCGGGCCAGCTCCAGCGCGCCGGTGCCTCGCGAGGCCGCATGTCCTTGCGCGGCAAGCTCTTCCGGCTCCCCGGCCCCGAGCAGGTGCAGCCGCGTGGCGCCGTCGAACCGGTTCGGGTCGGGCAGCACGGCGGTGCCGAGCGTGCCCGACACCTCGACGAAGCCCGTGCGGGTCAGCGCCGAATCGAAGCTCAGCACCACCTGCGCGCTGCCGCCCCGGGTGAACTCGACGAGCGCGGTCACCGTGGTCGGCACGGTCACCGGGAACCCGGTGCCCGCGCGCGGGCCGGAGCCGATCACGCGGGTCGCCCGCGCCTGTCCCCCGGCCCCGGTGACCCGGTGGATCGGGCCGAGGAGCTGGACCAGCTCGGTCAGGTAGTACGGCCCCATGTCGAGCAGCGGCCCGCCGCCGGCCTGGAACAGGAACTCCGGCGCCGGGTGCCAGCTCTCCGGCCCCGGCGTCTGGAACAGCGCCAGCGCCGTGCGCGGCTCGCCGATGCGCCCGGCGTCCACCGCGCGCCGGGCCGTCTGCAGCCCGGCGCCGAGCACGGTGTCCGGCGCGCTCGCGACGCGCAAACCCTTCTCCCGCGCGCGGTCCAGCAGTTTGCGCCCGGTCTGCCGGTCGAGCGCGAGCGGCTTCTCCGCCCACACGCTCTTGCCCGCGTCCAGAATGGACAGTCCGACCTCGACGTGCGCGGCCGGGATCGTGAGGTTCACGACCAGCTCGATCTCCGGGTGCGCGAGCAGCTCGGCGACCGTGGTCCCTTGCGGCACACCGTGTTTGGCCGCCTGCGCCGCCGCCCGACCGGCCTCGAGGTCCGCGACGGCGAGCACCCGCACGTCCGGGAACGAGGTGAGGTTCTCCAGGTAGGTGTCACTGATGACGCCGGCGCCGATCACGCCGACGCCGACCGGTCCGGTGCTCACTTCTCGGCGTCGGCGAGGAAGGCGAAGCTGCCCGCGACGGCTTCGAAGATGTCGCCGTCGTAGCGGTCGAACTCCACCACGCGCAACGCGTCCGGCGCCGCGGCGAGGATCTCCGCGAGCGGCAGGGCGCCCTGGCCCGCCGGGACCTGGCCGGAGGCATCGGTGGCCAGCGCCCCGTCCTTGACGTGGATGGCGCGCACGCGGTCGCCGAGCCGGCTGAGCAGCCCGGCCGCGTCCTCGCCGCCCGCGGTGGCCCAGTAGGCGTCGACCTCGAGCGCGACCGCCGGGTCGAGCTGGTCGGCGAACACCTCGAACGCGCTGCGCCCGCCGATCCGGGACTCCAGCTCCCACCAGTGGTTGTGGTAGCCGACCGTGATCCCGTGCTCCGCGGCGGTCTTCGCGGCCGCGTTCAGCGCGGCGGCGGTGGCGGCGATGTCGGCCGGGTCCTGCCACTGCTCCGGCTTGACCAGCGGGTCGATCACGATCCCGATGCCGAGCGATTTCGCGGCGGTGAACACGGCCTCCTGGTCGACGCCGATCAGCTGCGCGTGCGCGGTCGGCGCGGTGAGCCCGTTGGCCGGCAGCCCGGCGGCGAGCGCCTCGACGTTCTCGACCACGCCGTACGGCTCGACCTGGGTGAACCCGATGGCGGCCAGCCGCCGCAGAACGTCCGCCGGATCGGTCGCGAACACGTCACGCACCGAGTACAGCTGCACGGAGACCTTGCCCATTCCAGCTCCCTTGCCTCGCGGGGTCGACGGCCGCGAAGGACGGCGTCGGAAGATTTCTACCACCTGGTCAAAATTCACACCAGACGCTGACGCGGGCAGGCGGGCACAACCCCACGTTCGGCAGAGCGCGAGCGTCACGTGGTCCTGGGCCGTGGCCGCGCGCCAGAACTTCTACGCGGGCCGGCGACCGCGCTCGCCCTGCCAGATCCGGGCCGACGCCGACAGCGAGTCCCGGCCCAGCGCCGGCGGGTTACGCCAGATGCGGCGGATCCGGTCCGCGCGGTCGAATCGCGGCCAGCCCGGGTCGCCGGTACTGGCGAACGCGGTGAAGGCGGCACGCATCGCGGTCGAGAGCGGGGCGAAGTCCGGCGGCACCTCCGGGCCGATCAGGCCGGCGGCGAGCGGGCTGCGCGGGGTGGTGAAGGTGAACGGGATGTCGAGGCCGTGGCAGGCACCCAGCGCACCGCCGCGCGCCGGGCTGGGCCACGCGAACTCGTACAGGTAGGCGTTTCTTCCCGCGGCTGCGCCGGCCTCGGCGCACCACAGGGACGGCATCCGGAAGAGGGCATCGGACAGGATCAGGGCGTGCAGGTCATCGCCGGTGATGCCGGGGTTTCCGTCTCGGTAGGCCCGGACCGCGCGCTCGGACAGGCCGTAGGCGTGGGCGGTGCCGGCCGGATCCGCTGCCGACAGATCGGCGTCGACGGTGAACATCCGGGCCTCGTCCGTGGTGTACCCGCAGATGATTTCCCGGCTCAGGCCGGCGGCGCGCCGACGGGTGTCCCACGGCGGAGCGTCGAACAGCTCGCCGTCGACGATCAGCGAATACGGAGCGTTCGGCTGAGTCCACCGTCCCGGCTCACCCGCCATGACGGCCACCGGCGCCAGCTGCACCGCGTGGATGGTTTCGGCAGGCACCTCCGCCAAGGCTTCGACGGTCGGGCGGACGCCGAGCCGCGAAGTGATCATCGCCGAAACGGCGCGGGCCTCGTCGGCCGGGACGAAGATCCGTCCCGGGCTCTGCGCGATCCCGCGCCGGAAGAGCCCGGGCGCGCAGCCGGCCGCGATCAGGCCCGCGATCGACGAGGCGCCGGCGGACTGCCCGATCAGCGTCACCGCGTCCGGGTCCCCGCCGAAAGCGGCGATGTTCTCGTGCACCCAGCCGAGCGCGGCGAGCTGATCGAGCACCCCGCGGTTGGCCGGGGCGTCCTCGACCCAGCCGAAACCCTCGTAGCCCACCCGGTAGTTGAGAGTGACCACCACGATCCCCGCGGCGGCCAGTGCCGCGCCGTCGAAGTCGGGGGTGGTGGCGGTGCTGCCGAGGCACACGCCGCCGTGGAACCACACCAGGACCGGCAGCCCGGACTGGGTGATATTAGGCGTCCAGACGTTGACGGTGAGGCATTCCGGATCGTCGCCGGGATGCCAGAGCCCCGGCTGCGGAACCGGGGAGCCGAACGCCCGCGCGTCGCGCACACCGTCCCAGCGCCGCGCCGGAGCCGGCGCCTGGAACCGGCGAGGGCCCTCAAGTGGTGCGGCATAAGGAATGCCGCGAAAGCCCCTGAACTCTGCCGCGCTGTGGCGGCTGGCGTACCGCGAAGGCTGGGACGCGGTGGGCCTGCACCGGGTCGCGGCGGAGGCCGGGTTGTCGCTCGGGTCGGTCCAGCACTACTTCCCCGGGACGGACGACCTGCTCGACTACGCGGTCGGCGGAGTGCTGGAAATGCTCGACGAGCAGCGCGTCGGCCAGCTCACCGCGCTGACCGGCCCGCGACACGCCCAGTCGACCGTGCGCCGCGTGCTCCAGGGCATGATCCCCGGGACAGCCGGCGATTCCGGCCACGTCTGGCCGATCCAGGTGCTGGCCTGGGTGACCGTGGTGAACCGCGCGGCACGGAATCCGGAGATGTCGGCGCGCCTGTCCGCCGGTTCCGGGCAGCTCGCCGACGCGATCGCCGCGGCCATCCGCCTGAGCCGACCCCGCCGCTCCCCCGGCGACGCGCACCGCGACGCGCGGGGACTGCTTCCCTCGTCGAAGGCCTCTTGCTCCAGCTGGCGCGGCGCGACCTCGACCCGGCCGAGGCGGCCCTGGTGGTCGAGCGCTTCGTCGCGGCCGTCACTCGCTGAGCTCGGCCCCGAGATCCTTGCGGTACACCAGGAAATCGCACGGGGTGGCCAGCAGCGGGGCCAGATGCGGGTACGCCTCGTCGATCGTCGAGGTGCGCACCACGCGGTAGCCGAGACGGCCGTACCAACCGGCGAGGAACTCCTTCGACGGGTGGGTCCAGTCGCGCGGGACCAGCAGCTCCAGCTGCATCTCGGCGCATCCATCGGCCCGGCACCGCTGCTCGGCGAACCGCACCAGCGCCCGCCCGATGCCCGCGCCCCGCACGTCCGGGGCGGCGGCCAGCAGGCCGAACTCCCCGGCCCCGTCCGCCAGCCGGTGGATCCGCACGCAGCCGACGGTCCGGCCGTCGAGCCGCGCGACGGCGATCTCCCCGGCGCGCACCAGCCCGGCCACCTCGGCGACCGTCGTCCGGTCCGCCGGCCCGGCCCACAGGCCCTTCTCGGCGACCGCGTACACCTGGTTCACCAGGGCGGTGACGGCGAGGTCCTCGCCCGCCGCGGCCGAAGGCGGCAGCAGCTCGATCTCCAGGCTCACACGGACTCCGCGTCCGCCGGGTCCGCGGGCACCGGACGGGCCTCGCCGAAGCCGCCGTAACGGCCGGCCTTGGCGCGTTTGCGGACCTCGTCGAAGTGCCGGTGGACGGCCTCCGCCGCGGCCTCGGCATCGCCGCCGGCCAGCGCGTCGACGATCGCCTGGTGCCGTTTCGCGGTGCCCGCCGCCGAGGTCGGGGGCCCGCCCAGCTCGGCCTCCGCGGCCCGGTAGACGTCCCAGAACAGGCCGGTCAGCTCGCGGGCCAGGTCGAAGCCCGCCTCGGCGCAGATGAGGTCGTGGAACTCACGGTCGGCCACCGCCGAGTCGGGGCCCTTGCGGCGCATCCGGGCGACGCGCGCCTGCAGCTCCCCGATCAGCTCCGGCCGGTGCTCCAGCGCGACGCGGCTGGTCAGCTCCGTCTCGATCATCTCGCGGACCTCCAGCAGGTCGCGCAGCCGACCGGCGTCGCTCGCGCCGCGGGTGCGCGTGCGGAACAGCAGCCAGGTCTGCAGCGCCTCGGAGCCCGCGGAGCCGACGAAGGTGCCGTAGCCGTGCCGGATCTCGACGATGCCCAGCGCCTGCAGCGCCTTGATCGCCTCCCGGATCGAATTGCGGCTGACCCCGATGTCGTCCATCAGGCTCAGCTCCGTGGGCATCGGCGCGCCCGGCGGGAGGTCCCGCTCGATGATCAGGTCGATGATCCGCTTGGTGATCTCTTCACTGCGTTGAGGGCGCGCCAAAACATCTCTCCCCGGCTGTCCTTCGGTCGCTGGCCCGTCGCCATCGCCAGGACATCCTACGTCATGCCCGGCTTGTTTCCCCGCGGTGACGCCCGGGTTGCGAAAGTGCTTCGGTCCCCTTGACCGGTACCCCCGCGGGTTCTAGGGTTCGGCCAAGTCATAGGACGTCCCATGTCCTCCCTCTTGCAAAATCGCAGCTTGAAGCTTACTGGTGGGCGTACCAACATCGAGTCAGGAGACGCTATGTCCCGAACCGCCATGGGGACCGGCCCTTCGTTCAACCGGCGCGCGCTGCTGCGCTACGCCGGCCTGGCAGGCGCCGCGGCGGCGTTCTCGTCGACGCTGGCCGCGTGCGGCGGTCCCGCCTCGACCAACAAGACCGGCAGCTCCACCGGGCTGGTCACCGCGGTGGTCGGCTACGGCAACAATCAGTCCTGGGACCCGCTGCAGACCGCGTCGGCCTTCTCCATGGCCGCCTTCCTGCACGTCTACGAGTCCCTGGTGGAGGGTGACCCGATCACCCGCGACCCCTTCCCCGGCCTGGCCAAGGCGCTGCCCGCCGACGTGAGCGGCACGAGCATCGAGTTCGAGCTGCGCGACGGCGCCCAGTGGCACGACGGGCAGCCGGTGACCGCCGACGACGTGGTGTTCACCTACGCGCGCGCCCTCGACGAGAAGGAGAACGTGCTCATCCACAGCTTCTTCTCCCAGTGGCTGAAGGAGGTGAAGAAGGTCGACGACCGCAGCGTCGAGTTCGTGCTGAAGTTCCCCTTCCCCTACGCGCTCAAGCGCATCCAGTCGTGCAAGATCCTGCCGCGGCACGTCTACGAGGGCAAATGGGCCGACGCCGCGGCCGGCAAGGTGGTGGGCTCCGGCCCGTACAAGATCACCGAGCAGGCGCCGCTGAGCCACACCTCGTTCGAGAAGTTCGCGGCCTACAACGGCAGCCGGCCCGCCGCCTACGACAAGATGCTGTGGAAGTCCATCGTGGACTCCGCCCCGCGGGTGGCCGCGATCTCCGGCGCGAAGCCGGACGCGCAGGTCGTGGAGAACATCCCGGCCGCCAACGCCGATCAGCTGCGCCAGGCCGGGCGCACGGTCGAGTTCGCCGACGGCGGCAACAACCTGTACCTGATGTTCAACACCGCGCACGCCCCGTTCGGCGACCAGCGCGTGCGCCAGGCGCTGCACTACGCGATCGACAAGAAGAAGATGATCGACATCGGCCTGCGCGGCACCGGCACCCCGGGCACGTCGTTCATCAACCCGAAGCTGCCGGAGTCGCAGCCGGCCGCGCTGGACTTCGCCTACGACCCGGCGAAGGCCAAGCAGCTGCTCGCCGAGGCCGGCGTCACCGGGCTGAAGATCTCCTTGTCCACCACCAACACCTCGCTGGTGCTCGACTGCGTGAAGGTGATCAAGGAGGGCTGGGACGCCGTCGGCGTGCAGACCACTTTGGACTCCCAGGACACCAAGGCGCTGTTCTCCAAGCTGGACAACGGCGGCGACTTCCAGGTCGTGTCCACCACGAACAACCCGATGCAGTTCGGCAACGACCCGGACCTGCTCATCCGCTACTACTACGACGCGCAGTCGCTGATGATGACGAAGTACGCGCGCTGGACGAACGCCGACGCCCAGGCCCTGCTGGCGCTGCAGGACCAGGCCGCGCAGCAGACCGACGAGGCCAAGCGCAACGGGCTGTACAAGCAGCTGCTCGACCGGATCTCCGAGCAGGCGGTGATCTACCCGATCGTCTTCACCCAGCTGGGCACGGCCTGGGACCCGAAGGCCATCACCGGGGTGCGCGCGCAGGGTTACCCCGGCCTCTACCTGAACCAGGCCAAGCCGGTCTGAGCGAGGAGACCCCCTGTGACCGTTGTCGTGCGGATGCTGGCCGGCCGCATCCTCGCCCTGATCCCGCTGCTGCTCGGCGTGATCCTGTTCGTGTTCATCGTGATGCGCTTCTCCCCCGTCGACCCGGCGCTGGCCGCGTTCAACGGGGCGAACGCCACCGCCGCGCAGCTGCAGCAGTTCCGGGCCGACAACGGCCTGCTGGACCCGCTGCCGCTGCAGTACGTGCACTTCGTCTGGCACCTGCTGCAAGGCGACTTCGGCACCAGCGTGATCACCAAGGAGCCGGTCGGGCAGACCATCGCCACCGCGCTCCCGCTCACCGTGCAGCTGACCCTGCTCGGCCTGCTGATCGCGCTGGTGCTGTCGATCGTGCTCGGCGTGACCTCGGCGCTGTTCCGCGACCGCTGGCCGGATCACCTGATCCGGGTGGTCACGCTCGCGGGGGTCGCGGCGCCCGCGTTCTGGATCGCGCTGCTGCTCGTGCAGTGGCTCGCGGTGGGCCAGGGCCTGTTCCCCACCAGTGGTTACGTCAGCCCGGCCGACTCGTTCTCCGGCTGGCTCAACTCGCTGGCCCTGCCCGCGATTTCGCTGTCGCTGCCGGTGGCCGCGCAGCTGACGCGCGTGATCCGCACGTCGATGGTGGAGGAGCTGGACAAGGACTACGTGCGCACCGCGCGCGGCGGCGGCCTGCCGCCGGTGGTCGTGGTGGGCCGCAACGTGCTGCGAAACGCGCTCGTGAACCCGTTGACCGTGCTGGGCTTGCGGGTCGGCTACCTGCTCGGCGGGGCCGTGGTGATCGAGACGATGTTCGCGCTGCCCGGCATGGGGCAGAACATGATCCAGGCCGTGCAGGACGGCGACACCGCCAAGGTGCAGGGCTTCGTGATCACGATCGCCGTGGGCTTCGTGCTGGTGAACCTGATCGTCGACGTGCTCTACCTGATCGCCAACCCGCGGCTGAGGAGCCACTCGTGATGCGCCCGGTGATCCGCCCGAACCTGACCGCGCGCCTGGCCCGCCCGGGCATCCGGTTCCGCAGGCTCCCGACGACGTCATGGGTCGCGCTCGGCGTGCTCGCGCTGCTGGTGCTCGTCGCGATCCTCGGCACGGTGCTGGCCACGCACAACCCGGACGCGCTCAGCACCGACACCGGCGGCCCGAGCGCCGCGCACTGGTTCGGCACCGACCAGTCCGGCCGGGACGTCTTCTCCCGCCTGGTGGCCGGCACCCGCTGGTCGCTCGCGATCGGCCTCGGCGCCACCCTGCTCGCGCTCCTCACGGGAGTGGTGATCGGCTCCTTCGCGGCGACCTCCGGGCGCCGGACCGACGCCGTGGTGATGCGCGTGCTGGACGTGATCATGGCGTTCCCCGGCATCGCGCTGGCCGCGGTGCTGGTCGCCGTGTTCGGCCACGGCATCCTGGTGCTGATCCTCGCGATCGGCTTCCTGAACATGCCGTCGGTGGCCCGGGTGGTGCGGGCGAACGTGCTCGCGCAGTACGGCGAGGACTACGTGGCCGCCGAGCGCGTGATCGGCGCGAAGCGGCTCTTCATCCTCACCCGGCACATCGCGGTCAACACCGCCGCACCGATCCTGGTGTACTGCACGGTGACGGTGGCCGACGCGATCGTGTTCGAGGCGTCGCTCTCGTTCATCGGCGCGGGCATCCGGCCGCCGGACCCGTCGTGGGGCTCGGTGCTGGCCGACGGCAAGGACCTGGTGCTGACCGGCGGCTGGTGGGCGACGCTGTTCCCCGGCCTGCTGATCCTGATCACGGTGCTGGCGCTGAACGTCCTGTCCGAGGGCATCTCCGACGCGTGGGCGGCGCCCTCGGGCCGCGGCGCCAAACCGGGCGCGGTGGCGCAGGAGATCGAGAAAGCCATCGCGGGCACCGAAAACCCTGCCCCGGTGCTGCCGATCGCGGGCCTGCTGGAGGCCGGGGAACGGCTGGCGGCCAAGGCGCGTGACCTGACCGGGCGACCGGCGGTGCTGGAGGTGAAGCACCTCGCCATCGGCTTCCCCGGGCGGCATGACGGCGTGAACGTGGTGGACGATGTGTCGTTCACCGTCCGGGCCGGCGAGGTGCTGGGGCTGATCGGCGAGTCCGGCTGCGGCAAGTCGCTCACCGCGCTTTCCGTCATGGGGCTCCAGCCCACCGCCGCGAGGCTTTCCGGAGAGATCCTGTTCGACGGCGAAGACCTGCTCACCATGAAGCCCGGCACCCGCCGCCGTCACCTCGGCCACGACATCTCGATGGTCTATCAGGACGCGCTCAGCTCGCTGAACCCGGCGATGACGATCCGCGCGCAGCTCAAGCAGTTCACCCGCCGCGGCGGCACGCGCACCCCGGAAGAGCTGCTGGAACTGGTGAACCTCGACCCCGGCCGGACGCTGCGCGCGTACCCGCACGAGCTGTCCGGCGGCCAGCGCCAGCGGGTGCTGATCGCGATGGCGCTGTCCCGCAGCCCGCAGCTGATCGTGGCCGACGAGCCGACCACCGCGCTCGACGTGACCGTGCAGGCGCAGATCATCGCGCTGCTGCTGCGGTTGCAGGAGGAGCTGGGCTTCGCGCTGATCCTGGTGTCGCACGACCTCGCGCTGGTCTCGGATATCGCGGACCGCGTGGTGGTGATGTACGGGGGGCAGGTGGCCGAGACCGGGGCCACCGCGCAGGTGATCGGCTCGCCGCGCCACCACTACACCCGCGGCCTGCTCGGCGCGGTGCTGTCGCTGGAGGAGCACGAGGCCACGCTCACCCAGATCAAGGGCGTGGTCCCGGCACCGGCGGACTTCCCGCCCGGCTGCCGGTTCGCCGCCCGCTGCCCGGCGGCGCGCGGGCACTGCTTCGAGGTGGCGCCGGAGCGGGCCGGGGACAGTGCCGACCACGTCGTCGCCTGCCATTACCCGGCCGAGCGCACGGCACCCGCGATCGCGGAAGGAGCGCAGGTATGAGTCTCGTCGAAGTCGACGGTGTGCATGTGGTGCACCGAATCCGCGGAGCCGGCCTGTTCGGGCGCGACAGCGTGTACGCGCTCACGGACGCGAACCTGACCATCTCGGCGGGCGAGACCGTGGGCGTGGTCGGCGAGTCCGGCTGCGGCAAGTCCACGCTGGCCAAGGTGCTGGTCGGGCTGCAACACCCGACCTCGGGAACCGTTCGCTACCAGGGAAAGCCGCTCGCGGAGCTACGGGCGGCCGACGTCGGGCGCCGGGTCGGGATGATCTTCCAGGACCCGTCCACCGCGCTGAACCGGCGGCTTCCGGTCGCGAAGATCCTGCGCGACCCGCTCGACGTGCACCACGTCGGCTCCCCCGCCGGACGCGAGGAGCGCGTGCGCGAGCTGATGGGCCTGGTCGGGCTGCCGTCCAGCGTGGCCGACGCCGTGCCTTCGCAGCTGTCCGGCGGGCAGCGCCAGCGCGTCGCCATCGCCCGGGCCCTCGCGCTGGGCCCGGAGCTGCTGGTGGCGGACGAGCCGACGTCCGCGCTGGACGTCTCGGTCCGCGCGCAGATCCTGAACCTGCTGATCGACCTGCGTGACCGGCTCGGGCTCGCGATGGTCTTCGTCTCGCACGACATCCAGACCGTGCGGCGGATGAGCGACCGGATCGTGACGATGTACCTCGGCCGCGTCGTCGAGACCGCGCCGGCCGCCGATCTTCCCGGCGGCGCAAGGCATCCGTACACCCGGGCGCTGTTCTCGGCCACGCCGAGCCTGCTGCACCCGGTCGAGCCGATCGTCCTCAGTGGACCCGTCCCGTCCGCGACGGCGCCGCCGCCCGGCTGCCCGTTCCACACCCGGTGCCCGAAGGCCACGGACGAGTGCGCGGCAACGCTGCCACCGCTGTCCGAAGCCGGCGGGCACGCCTACCGCTGCATCCACCCAGAGACCCTCACCGGAGTGAACGCCTCATGACCGCGAAGAAGTTCGCCGGCATCATCCCGCCCCTGTGCACGCCCTTCGCCGACGACTTCACCGTCGACACCGAATCGCTGCGCCGGCACATCGAATTCCAGCTCGACGCGGGCGTGCACGGCGTCTTCGTGCTCGGCTCCTCCGGCGAGGTCGCGTTCATCCCCGACGCCCAGCGCCGCGTGGTCATCGAGACGGCCGTGGACCAGGTCGCCGGCCGGGTGCCGGTACTCGCGGGCTGTATCGACATGACGACCCAGCGCGTCGCCGAGCACGTGAAGACCGCCGAGGCGGCCGGCGCCGACGCGGTCGTGATCACCGCGCCGTACTACACGCGCACGCACGTGGCCGAGGTCGACCGGCATTTCCGGCTGCTGCACGAGCGGACCGCGCTGCCGATCTTCGCCTACGACATCCCGGTCGCCGTGCACACCAAGCTCGACCGGAACCTGGTGCTCGACCTGGCCGAGGCCGGGGTGCTGGCCGGGCTCAAGGACTCCAGCGGCGACGAGGCCGGCTTCCGCTTCGTGCTCAAGGGCCGTCGCGAGCGCGGGCTGGACCAGTTCTCCGTGTTCACCGGCTCGGAGCTGCTCGTGGACGCGGCGCTGGCCCTGGGTGCGGACGGCGCCGTGCCCGGGCTCGGCAACGTCGACCCGGTCGGCTTCGTGCTGATCTACGACCACTGCCGCTCCGGCAACCCGCTCGCCGCGCGCCGTGAGCAGGAGCGCCTGCTCACGCTGTTCGGCATCGTCGACGTGGCGCCGCCGAGCCGGATGGGGCGCGGCTCGGCGGCGCTCGGCGCGTTCAAGGCGGCGATGAAGATGCGCGGGTTCATCGACAACGCTGTCACGGCACCGCCACAGCTGCCGCTGAACGACGACGAACTGTTGCGCATCAAGGAGAAGCTCGCGGAAACGGGGCTGCTCTAGATGGTCTCCTTCGACCGGATCCACTACGGGGGCGACTACAACCCCGAGCACTGGTCCCCCGAGGTGTGGGACGAGGACGTCGAGCTGATGGCCGAGGCCGGCGTCTCCCTGGTGACCATGGGGATCTACTCCTGGGCGCAGGTGGAGCCGCGGCCCGGCGAGTTCGATTTCGGCTGGTTCGACAGTGTCATGGACAAGCTCGCGGACCACGGAGTCGCGGTCTGCCTCGCGACCATGACCGGCTCACCGCCGCCGTGGCTTTCCCACCAGTACCCGGAGATCCTGCCGGTCCGGGCGGACGGAACCCGGCTTTCGGCGGGCGCGCGGCAGCAGTTCTGCCCGTCCAGCCAGGTGTTCCGCGAGCACGCGGCCCGGCTCGTCGACCGGCTCGCCACGCGGTACGCCGGGCATCCGGCACTGGCCATGTGGCACATCGGCAACGAGTTCGGCTGCCACATCCGCGCCTGCTACTGCGAGGCCTCCGCCGAGCACTTCCGGCACTGGCTCCAGTGCCGTTACTCCACAATGGACTCGCTGAACGCGGCGTGGAGCACCACCTTCTGGTCGCAGCGCTACGAGGACTGGTCGGAGATCGAGCCGCCGCGCGTCGCCCCGACGTTCCCGAACCCCGCGCAGCAGCTGGACTACCACCGGTTCTCCTCCGACGCCTCCCTCGGCTGCTACCTGACCGAGCGCGAGGTGCTCGGCCGCGTGACGCCGGACGTGCCCGTGACCACGAACTTCGTCGGCCTGGTGCAGAAGGCGCTCGACTGGCACACCTGGACGCCGCACGAGGACATCGTCAGCCTCGACTCCTATCCCGACCCGCACGAGCCGCGCAGCCAGGTGGAGGCGGCGTTCGCGTACGACCTGGTCCGGTCCACTAAGGACGGGCAGCCGTGGATGCTGCTGGAGCAGGCGCCGAGCGCGGTGAACTGGCGCCCCCGCAACGGTCCCAAGCCACCGGGTGCGATGCGCCTCGGCAGCTGGCAGGCCGTGGCGCAGGGCGCGGACGCCGTCCTGTTCTTCCAGTGGCGCCAGACCTCCGGCGGCGCCGAGAAGTTCCACTCGGCGATGGTGCCGCACGGCGGCCGCGAGACCCGCACGTTCCGCGAGGTGGCGGACCTGGGCCGCGAACTGGCCGCACTGCCCGAACTGGCGGGCAGCCGCGTGCACGCCGACGTCGCGATCCTGCACGACTGGCCCAGCTGGTGGGCGCTGGAACTGGACTCCCACCCGTCCGACGACCTGCGCCAGCTCGAAACGCACCTCGCGCACTACGTTCCGCTGTTCGATGCCGGTGTCACCTGCGACGTCGTGCGGCCGACGCGGGAGCTTTCCGGCTACCGGCTCGTGGTGGTGCCGAACCTGTACCTGATGGACGCCGGGGTCGCGGAGAACCTGCGGTCCTATGTGGCCGGTGGCGGGCAGCTCGTGGTGTCCTTCTTCTCCGGCATCGTGGACGAGAGCGACCGCGCGTATCTCGGCGGTTACCCGGCCCCGCTGCGCGAAGTCCTGGGGCTGCGCGTGGACGAGTTCTGGCCGTTGCCCGAAGACGGCTCGATCGATATTGACACGGCGGGGAAAGCGGCGACCGGCACGATCTGGTCCGAGTGGGTGGAACCCGAGGGCGCCTCGGTGATCGCGACGTTCGGCGAGGGCCCTTTGGCGGGCCGCCCCGCGGTGACCCGGCACGAGTTCGGCGACGGGATCGCCTGGTACCTCGCGACACGGCCGGACCCGGCGGCCATGCGGGCGCTGTTCGACCGGATCACCGCCGAGGCCGGGGTCGCGCCGGTACTGCCCGGCCTGCCCGCGGGCGTGCAGGCGGTCGTCCGGGAAGCGGCCGGGGGAAGCGCTTACCTGTTCCTGCTCAACCATGGCGAGGAGGCGGTCACGGTGCCGCTGCCCGAGCCCGCCCGTGACCTGCTCACCGAGCCCGGCCGTCTGGTCGAATCGGTGCCGCTGGCGCCGCGCGGGGTGGCCGTCCTGACCCGAGGTGAAGGGAAAACCGTCTGATGAGAGCGATAAGCCGCTGGGGGCTGGCCTTCGTCGTACTGCTGTCCGGGCTGCTCGTGCCCGGCGCGGCGACAGCCAGTGCTCCAGTCCCTCAATTCGACCAGCAGGTCCTGTTCAACCCCCACCAGGAAACCGGGTACGCCTGCTTCTGCATCCCGGCGATCGTCCGCAGCACGCACGGCACCCTGCTCGCGTTCGCCGAGGGGCGCGTCGACAACTGCGGTGACACCGGCGACATCAACCTGGTGCTCAAGCGTTCGGCCGACGGTGGCAAGACCTGGTCCCCGCTGCAGGTGGTCAACCCCGGCGGCGGCGACACCCACGGCAACCCGGTGCCCATTGTGGACAGCCGCACCGGCCGGATCGTGCTGATCACCACGTACAACAAGGGCCGCGACGACGACAAGGCCTGCGACGTCCCGTGCCCGCGGACCCCGCACTCGCAGTACAGCGACGACGACGGCCTCACCTGGTCCGCGCCCGTCGACATCAGCGCGCAGGCGAAGCTGCCGGCGTGGGATTCGTGGTATGCCTCAGGCCCGGTGCACGGCATCCAGCTGACGAAGGGCCGTCACGCGGGGCGGCTCGTCTTCGGCGTCAACGCCGAGCGCAGCGACGGCACCAACTCGATCAAGAACTACGCCGCCCTGATCTACAGCGACGACCACGGGGCGAGCTGGCACGTCGGCGCCGTCGACAGTTATCCGCACCCGGTGGGCGGGACGTACACGCAGAAGCCGTCCGAAGTCAGCGTGGTGGAACTGCCCGACGGCACGATTTACGCCGGCGGCCGGGAGCAGGGCGGCACCGACGTCGGCAATCGTGACTACGCGCTGAGCCGGGACGGCGGCGAGACGTTCAGCCGGCGGTTCACCACCATCCCCGACCTCGTCACGCCGATGGTGCAGGGCTCGCTGCTGCGCCTGCAACGCCCGGGTGGGGACCGGATCCTGTTCGCGTCGCCTTCGGACACCGACCGGCGCCGGTGGATGATGGTCCGCTCGTCCTACGACAACGGCCGCACCTGGGAGGACGCCGAGCAGGGCACGCGGGTGACCACGGACTGGTCGGGCTACTCCGACCTGGTGCAGCTCAGCGATCAGCGCGACCCGGACGCGAAAATCGGGCTGATGTATGAAGGTGGCGCTGTCGACGCCCGTGACGAGATCCGTTTCGCGCGCTTCGACGAGGCTTACCTCGGGCATCACCCGGCCGGGCCGAGCACCCCCGACGTCTCGAGCACGCACGCCGACGCGCGGGTCCTCGGCGGCGCCACGGTGACCGCCGGCCGGTTCGGCGGGGCGCTGAACCTGGACGGGGTCGACGACTTCGTCCGCGTGCCGTACTCGCCCTCGCAGCTGCCGGGCGCGGGCGACTTCACGTTCACCACGTGGTTCCGCTACGGCGCGGTGAAGGACCCGCAAGTGCTGTTCTGGCTGGGCGGCATGGGCACCACGGCGCCGCAGCTGTGGCTGCGCGGCGAGCCCGCTTCGCACCGGCTCATCGCCACCATGGCCACGGCGGCGGGCACGAAATCCGTGACCACCGCGCAGGCCTACGACGACCAGGCCTGGCACCACGTGGCCCTGGAGCGCACGGCGGGCCGGCTGACGATCCGGGTCGACGGGACGGTGGTCGCCGACGGGCCGGACTCCCCCGGCTCGGTCAGCCAGACCGTCTCGTTCCAGCTCTGGCTGGGCGCGCGGCTCGACGGCGCCTACCACCTGAACGGCGCGCTGGACGACACCCGGCTCTACCGCCGGGCCCTCACACCGTCCGAAGTGGACCTGGTCCGCACGCACGGGGCCGACGTCCGGCCGGGGCCGGTGCTGCAGCTGCCCTTCGACCGGGTCCGGTGATCAGCCGCCGTGGAAGGCAAGGTAAGGCGCGACGGCCAGCAGGGCGGCGATCAGCACGATCTTGAGCCGCCGCACCGGCATCCGCCGCGCGAGTTTCCAGCCGAGCAGCACCCCGGCCAGCTCCGGTAGCCCGATCACCAGGGCGAGCGGCCCGTCGACGGCGCCGTGCACGAGGTACCCGATCGTGCCGGCGCCGGCGATGACCACCGACTGCGCCTGCGCCGCGGCGAGCCCCTCCAGCATCGGCACGCCACACGCCACCAGCAGCGGCACGGTCAGCATCGGCCCGCCCACCCCGACGAGCCCGGCCGCGGTCGCGACCACCAGCCCCAGCCCCACGACCAGTCCGGCCGGCAGGTCCGGCCGGACCGGGGTGCCCCGCCGGTCCCGCAGCCAGACCAGCCCCGCGACGACCACGGCGAACACCGCCAGCAGAAGCCCGAACAGCCGCGCCGAGACCAACGAGTTGAGCCACACCCCGACCGGCGCCCCGACCACCGCGGTGGCGGCGAGCACCCCCGCGATCCGTCGCGTGTGGACCTCCCGCAACTGTCCGGAGTGGACATACGCGGCCGTGCCCAGCGCCCCGGTCGCCACATGAGTGACGATCGCCGTCCCCGCCACCTGCGCCGGCGCCAGCGGCGTCAACAGGAACAACCCGATCGTCGGCAGCACCCCACCGGGGCCGAACGCCGTGATCCCGATCCCGCCCACCAGCCCGAATAGTCCTAAGAGGACATACGTCGTCACGCCGGACCCCCATTCAACGCCGCACGCAGAGTGAGCCGGTTCGCGCACACGTGGATCGACCCGCCGACGACCAACCCGAAACGTCCCAAAAGGACACGCGCCGTCACGCCGGACCCCGATGCAGCGTCGCACGCAGGGTCAGCCGGTCCGCGCACACGTGGATCGATTCGGCGTCCACCGGGCGGCCGTCGTCGAGGTGGGTCAGGCGTTCCAGGGCGAAGACCGCGGTGCCGGCCGGGATTTCCAGGAGCGTGGCGGTGTCCGGGCCGGCCGTCACGGCGTGCACGACCACGTCGGCCCGGCCCAGGCGGCGGCCGCAGGTCTCTTCGATCAGCGCGAACAGGTCGCGGCCGGCGAGGTCGGCGTCCAGCAGCGGCAGGCCGATGTCGGCCGTGAGGTAGGTCGTGTCCAGCGAGAGCGGCACCCCGGCGAGCCGGCGCAGCCGTTCCAGGTGCACGACCTCCGTGCCGGGGGCCAGGCCCAGCCGCGCCGCGATCGCGGGCGGCGCCGCGGCCACCCCCGCCGAGCGGACCTCGTTGACCACCTCGCCGTACCCCTCGAGCGCCTCCGCCAGCCCGGCGAGCCGGTCGAGCCCGTGCCCGTACTTCGGCCGCACGACAAGCGTCCCGACTCCCCGCCGCCGCTCGACGAGCCCCTCGGCGCGCAGCAGCCCCAGCGCCTCCCGGACCGCGTTGCGCGAAGCCCCGAGCCGCCGCCCGAGCGCGAGCTCGTCCGGCAGCACCCCGTCGAACGCGCCCGAGGTGATCTGGTGCCGGATCACGTCGGCCACCTGCCGGGCCCGCTCGGCCCGCGGCGCCGAGGAAACCCATCCCGTGCTGTCCACAACACCGGACCCTACGGACATCCGGATTACGCCGGTGTTACGCCACCCGTTCTGACCTGCGCAAACCTTCCATCAGGGCGTTCTCGGCGCGGGACGGCGGGTTCCGCCACCCGCGCCCTACCCAATGAGGTGAGCCTCGGTCCCGGCCCGGTACCGGGCGTGGTCCGGTGGAGCGCGCGCGTTACCCCGAAGGGCACCGCCAAACCTCCACTTTCCGGGGTCACCCTCCGGCACACCGGAAAGTTGCCATGATCAGCCAACCGTCCGACGGTGGTGCTCGAAGACCAAGCACCACCGATCGAGAAAGGACGCGAGAGACATGGCCGGCACCATGCACCCCCAGCAGCTGATGGACAGCGCCGTAGTCGATCCCGAGGGCCACAAGATCGGCAAGGTGGGGAACGTTTATCTCGCCGACACGACGCGCGAGCCCGAGTGGATCACGGTCAAGACCGGGCTGTTCGGCAGCAAGGAGAGCTTCGTGCCGCTTTCCGGCGCGAACCTCGACAACGACGGCGTCCACGTGAACGTCGCCAAGGACCAGGTTTCCGAGGCACCGCAGATCGACACCGACGGTCACCTCTCGTCCGGCGAGAGCGCCGAGCTCTACCGGCACTACGGCCTGCCGATGCCGCGCACCGCCCCCGACGCGAGCGGCGGCCGCGCCGACCGGCCGGACCAGGCCGCGAACAGCGGCAAGGACACCCGCGACAACGCGATGATCCGTTCGGAAGAGCGGCTGAACGTCGGCACCGAGCAGGTCGAGACCGGGCACGTCCACCTCCGCAAGTACGTGGTCACCGAGGAGCAGCAGGTCACGGTCCCGGTCAGCCACGAGGAGGTCCGCATCGAGCGCGAGCCGATCACCGACGGCCGCGCCCGGCCCGGGACGAAGCTCGGCGAAGAGGATCAGGACCTCACCCTGCACGCCGAAAAAGCGGTGGTGCACAAGGAAACCGTGCCGGTCGAGCGGGTCCGCATGAGCACCGAGACGGTCACCGAGGACCAGACCGTCACCGGCGAGGTGCGCAAGGAGCAGTTCGACATCCAGGACGACAGCGGGAAGAAGCACCGCAAGTAGCGGAGTGGGGGCCGTGCCCGGTCAGGCACGGCCCCGCCGCGGCGGCCGGAGAGCGGTTACAGCGCGCGTTCTCCCTTGCCCAGCACGACGATCCCGCCGGGGCTCACGTGGTAGTGCTCGCGGTCGCGGGTCAGGTCGACGCCGATGTGGGCACCGGGCGGGACGACGGTGTTCTTGTCCAGGATCGCGCGGCGGACCACGGCGCCGCGGCCCACGCGGACGCCGTCGAGCAGCACCGAGCCCTGCACCACGGCGCCGTTCTCCACCAGCACGTCCGGGGAGAGCACCGAGTCGACCACCTGGGCGCCGGAGATGATGCAGCCGTTGCTGACGATCGACTGGTTGGCCGTGCCGCCCTCGACGAACTTCGCCGCGGCCCGCTGGCCCGGATGCGCCAGGATCGGCCATTTCCGGTTGTACAGGTTGAAGATCGGGTACGTCGAGATCAGGTCCGTGTGCGCGTCGTAGTAGCTGTCGATGGTCCCGACGTCGCGCCAGTAGCCGTGGTCGCGCTCGGTCTCGCCGGGGACCTCGTTGCCGTTGAAGTCGTAGACGGCCGCCTCGCCCTTCGCGACGAGCGCCGGGATGATGTCGCGGCCCATGTCGTGCTTCGAGCCGACGTTCTTCGAGTCCTCCTTCAGCGCGTCGATCATCACCTGCGTGGTGAACACGTAGTTGCCCATCGACACGTACGACTCGTCGGGCGAGCCCGGCAGGCCCGGCGGGTCTTCCGGCTTCTCCAGGAACGCGTCGATCCTCGTGCCGTCCTCGGTGTGGATCACGCCGAACGCGCTCGCCTCGGCCCGCGGCACCCGGATGCCGGCCACGGTGACGCCCGCGCCCGAGGCGATGTGCGCGTCCATCATCTGCCGCGGGTCCATCCGGTAGATGTTGTCGGCGCCGAACACCGCGATGTAGGCGGGCTGCTCGTCGTAGACCAGGTTCAGGCTCTGGTGGATGGCGTCGGCGCTGCCCTGGAACCAGCGCGGGCCCAGGCGCTGCTGCGCGGGCACCGGAGTCACGTACTCCCCGGTCAGCGACGAGAGCCGCCAGGTCGTGCTGATGTGCCGGTCGAGCGAGTGCGATTTGTACTGGGTGAGCACGCAGATCCGCCGGATGCCGCCGTGCACCAGGCTGGAGAGCACGAAGTCGATCAGCCGGTGCACCCCGCCGAAGGGCACCGCGGGCTTGGCGCGGTCGGCGGTCAGCGGCATCAGCCGCTTGCCCTCGCCGCCCGCCAGGACGATGCCCAGCACGTCGGATCCGTCGATCACGAAACCCTCCCGCACGCCTCGTAGATCGCGACCGTCCGAGCGGCGATCGCGGCCCAGCCGAACTCTCCCACGGCCCTCGCCCGCCCGGCCAGGCCCATCCCGGTGGCGCGGGCGGGATCGGCGACGAGTGCGTTGACGCGCCGGGCGAGGTCCGCCTCGAACGCCGCGGGGTCCGCCTCGTCGTAGTGCACGAGCAGGCCGGTGACCCCGTCTTCGACGACCTCGGGGATGCCGCCGACGTCGCTGGCCACCACGGCCGTGCCGCAGGCCATGGCCTCGAGGTTCACGATGCCGAGCGGCTCGTACACCGAGGGGCAGACGAACACCGTCGCGTGCGTGAGCAGCTGGACGACCTCCGCGCGCGGCAGCATCTCCGGGATCCAGTGCACGCCGGTGCGTTCGCGCTGCAGGTCCGCGACCAGGCCGCGGAACTCGGCGTCCAGCTCGGGGGTGTCGGCGCCGCCGGCGCACAGCACCAGCTGCACGTCCTCGGCGAGGTCGAACCCGGCGCGCACCAGGTGCGGCACGCCCTTCTGCCGGGTGATCCGGCCGACGAACAACGCGTACGGCCGGTCCGGGTCGATGCCGTGCTTGAGCAGCACGTCCCGGTCCGGGTCGGGCTGGTAGAGCGTGGTGTCGATGCCGTTGTGCACCACGTGGACCCGCCCCGGGTCCACCGCCGGGTATGCCCGGAGCACGTCCTCGCGCATGCCGCCGCTGACGGCGATGATCGCGTCCGCGGCCTCGTAGGCGTCGCGCTCGATCCAGGACGACACGCGGTAGCCGCCACCGAGCTGCTCGGCCTTCCACGGCCGCAACGGCTCCAGCGAGTGCGCGGTGATCACGTGCGGGATGCCGTGGGTGAGCTTCGCGAGGTGGCCGCCGAGGTTGGCGTACCAGGTGTGGCTGTGCGCGAGGTCGTGGCCCCGCAGCGCTTCGGCCATGGACACGGCGATGTCGATCGTCGCGAACGCGGGCTGGCTGTACTCGTGCGGGTCCCGGTGCCCGTACGCGCCGTCGGGACGGTCCGGGCCCCAGCAGTGGACGTCGAGATCGACCAGCGACCGCAGCTCCCGGGCGAGGAACTCGACGTGCACCCCCGCTCCCCCGTAGACGTCCGGTGGGTACTCCCGGGTGAGCAGGCCGACCAACATGACCCGACCCTAAACGGCGCGGCGCCGTGAGTGCAGTGCGAGGACCGGACGAATCCGTGTCGTGATCGACAACGCCACGAATGCCGGTCAGCGCAGCCCGTGCCGCCGGAGCTCCCAGCCCGCGAGGCGGTGGATCACGGCGGGGTCGTGCTCGCGCCAGCCGGCGGTCAGCTCGCCCGCTTTCGCCACTCGCGGCAGCGGGCGCGTGACGAGGGCGCGCAGGGCGAGCAGGTCGAGACCGTCTTCGCCCTGACGGCGCAGGCGGGCGGCCGCGGTGGCGCCACGGGTGAACCGCCAGCGCAGCGGCAGCCACGAGACCAGCAGGAACACCACGGGCAAGGCCACCACGAACGCCGCCATCCACCACGCGAGGTCGGTGACGGCGTCGATCTGCCAGTGCCCGGCGTCGGCGAGCTTGGTGCCGGCGGCGGAGCCGGTGTGCAGCGCCCCGGCCAGCGCGTCGCCGATCAGCGGGATGCCGCCGGCCTTTCCCGCGGCCGAGTCGAACGTGCCGCGCAGGCCCGAGCCCGCGTCGACGAGGCCGTCGCCGGGCGCGCGCATCCGCATCACCTCGGTGTGCACCTGCACGGCGAGCCACACCGCGGCGGTGGTGAGGCCGAGGGCGAAGAGATCGGCGAGGAGCTGGGCGGCGCGGCGGGCCGGGCGGTCGGCGTAAACCTTCATCGAGGTCCCTTCTCTCGCGACCCCGGCGACATACCCGCGGGCCCGCCCGGCCAACCACCGTCCGAGGGATTACTCCTTGTGCAGCAACGGTTCTACGGCCGATCGCTGCCCGACGACCACGGTGGCCCCCAGCTCCGCCGATTCCTCGACGCGCGCGCGCAGGCCGGCGCGTTCGACGTCGGCCATCGCGCGGGCCGCCTGGCCCTCGCTCGTCTCGAACAGCACGTGGCCGCCGGGCGCGAGCCAGCCCGGGGCCTCGGTGACCACGCGGCGCAGGACGTCGAGCCCGTCGGCCCCGCCGTCGAGGGCGACCAGCGGCTCGTGCTCGCGCGCCTCGGGCGGGAGCAGGGCGATCTCGCCGGTGGGCACGTACGGGACGTTGGAGATCAGCACGTCGACGCGTCCGCGCAGCTCGCTCGGCAACGGCGCGTAGAGGTCGCCCTGGTAGACGCGGCCGACGACGTTGCGACGAGCGCACCGGACCGCCGCGGGCTCGAGGTCGGTGGCGTGCAGCTCGACCGGCACGGCCGCGGCGACCACGGCGCCGAGCGCCCCGGACCCGCAGCACAGGTCGACGACCACGGCGCCGGCGTGCGCGAACCCGGTGGCCAGCCGCGCGAGCAGCTCGGTGCGGTGCCGCGGCACGAACACCCCCGGCTCCACCACGAACCGCCGGCCGGCGAACTCCGCCCAGCCGAGCACGTGCTCCAGCGGCAGGCCGCCGACCCGGCGCCTGACCATGGCGTCCAGCTCGCCGGGGGTGGCGGCAGCCTCGACGAGCAGCCGCGCCTCTTCTTCGGCGAACACACACCCGGCGGCGCGCAACCGTAGGACAACGGACTCGGGATCCGGCAAGGGAACGCCTCTCGATGACCAGGGAGTAACGCGCTCACCGTCGCACGGGCGCGCATCTGAGTCACAATCGCGGTCCTGCGCGCGTCAGAGTGGGGAGAGCACCCGGAGCGGAGGAGCACAGTGGACGAGCGGGACCTGGCGGCGCAGCAGTTCGAGACCCACCGCGCCCACCTCAGGGCGGTGGCCTACCGGATGCTGGGCTCGCTGGCCGAGGCGGACGACGCCGTGCAGGAGGCCTGGCTGCGGTTCAGCCGCGCCGGCACCGAGGACGTCGGGAACCTCGGCGGCTGGCTGACCACGGTGGTCAGCCGGGTGTGCCTCGACGTGCTGCGCTCGCGGGCGTCGCGGCGCGAGGAGCCGGCCGGGGACGAGCTGCCGGACCAGGCTGGCGGCACCGATCCCGGGGACGAGGCCGTGCTGGCCGATTCGGTCGGGCTCGCGCTGCTCGTCGTGCTCGACACCCTGTCCCCGGCCGAGCGGCTGGCGTTCGTGCTGCACGACATCTTCGCGCTGCCGTTCGAGGAGATCGCGCCGATCGTGGACCGCGCCCCGGCCGCCGCGCGTCAGCTCGCGAGCCGCGCGCGGCGCCGGGTCCGGGGCGGCACCACCGCTTCGGAAGCCGGCCTCGCCCGACGGCGCCGGGTCGTCGACGCTTTCCTCGCCGCCGCGCGCGAAGGGGACTTCACCGCACTCGTCGCCGTGCTCGACCCCGACGTCGTGCTGCGCGTGGACGGCGACGACGCCACTGTCGTCCGCGGCGCCGAGCAGGTGGCGAACGGCGCGCGGCGGTTCTCCGAACGCGCCCGCTTCGCGCGCCCGGCCCTCGTCGACGGCAAGCCCGGCATCATCGTCGCCCCGCTGGGCCGGCTGACCTCGACGATGGCGTTCACCGTCGACGGCGACCGGATCACCGGCATCGAGATCGTCACCGAGCCCGAGCGGCTGGCCGGGCTGGAGGTGGCGGTCTTCTGAGGCGCGGCGGCCGGCACCCCGGCCGGGCCGGAGCGGTAACCTGACCGGACGCCCGTCCCCGTCTCCTCGGAAGGCGGTGATCCGCTCGTGGCGGCTACCCGGCCCACCGTGACCCGCCGGCGCGAGCTGGCGCACACCAGCGCCCGGTCGCTGCTGATGACGGTGCTCGGCGAGTACGTGCTGCCCCGGCCCGACGCGGTCTGGACCTCCACGCTGGTCGACGTGCTCGCCCTGTTCAAG
Organism: Amycolatopsis saalfeldensis; assembly: GCF_900110575.1. Classification (GTDB taxonomy): domain Bacteria; phylum Actinomycetota; class Actinomycetes; order Mycobacteriales; family Pseudonocardiaceae; genus Amycolatopsis; species Amycolatopsis saalfeldensis. The sequence goes on along the minus strand of NZ_FOEF01000003.1, from coordinate 235,849 downwards.
GTCGAGGAGAAGTCGGCGCGGCAGGCGCTGGCCCGGGCTTCGGGCGAGGGCTGGCTGCAGTCGGAGCGGGCCGGACGGCGCGTGCGCTGGTCGCTGACCCCGCCGGGACGGCGGCTGCTGACCGAAGGCGCCGAGCGGATCTACAGCTTCGGCCGCGGCCGCGGGGAATGGGACCGCCGGTGGCTCGTGCTGCTGGTCTCGGTGCCGGAGACGCAGCGGGATCTGCGCCACCGCATGCGCACGCGGCTGAGCTGGGCCGGTTTCGGCTCGCCCGCGCCGGGCGTGTGGATCAGCCCGGACACCTCCGCGCAGGCCGAGGCCGCGCGGCTGGTCGGGGACCTCACCGACAGCGGCCAGGCGATGTCGTTCGTCGCCGGCTACGCGGACATCGGCGACGAGCACCAGATGGCGGCGCGCGCCTGGGACCTCAGCGAACTGGACCGCCACTACGAGCGGTTCATCGACGAGTTCACCGGCCTGGCGCCCCGCTCGGGCGAAGCCGTGCTGCTCGCCCAGACCCACCTGGTCCACGAATGGCGCCGCTTCCCGTTCCTCGACCCCGGCCTGCCGCCCGACCTGCTGCCCGAACGCTGGAGCGGCGCCCAGGCGGCCGACCTGTTCCACCGCCGTTACGCCGAATGGCGAACCGAAGCCCAGTCACACTGGGACACGATCGTCGCCCGCGAAGCCGGCTGAGCACTGCTCCGACCGGATTACCCACTGGCGCGAAAATGCGGCTGTGGCGTACTTTCTCCGTTGATCGCAGCTCTCGAGCCGGCCCGGCAAGCGTGCGTCGGGGGACGCCCACGGACGGCCTTTTCCCAGGGGGAAACACCCTTGTCCCACAGACCCCTGCGCGGGCTCACCCGGCTCCTGTCCGGGCTGACCGCCGCGCTGACCCTCGGTGCCCTCCTCACGCCGGCCGCTTCGGCCGACCCGCCCCCACCACAGCTGGAAGTGAGCGCGTCCACCGACAGCGGCGCGCACCTGGTCGGGAAACCGTTCCCGCTCACCGTTTCCCTGCACAGCCTGGCGGAGTACCCGCTCACCGGGCTCCACGTCTCGCTCGACCAGATCGGCGGGTCCTGGCTGAACGTCAAGGACTGGGCCGGGCTGGACCCGAGCGGGCCGGGCGTGACCCTCGACCCCGGCGCGACCGCCGCCGTCACGCTCACCGCCGAGGTGGACTGGTGGACCGGGCCGCCGCAGGTGCGGGTCAGCACCTGGCTGGCGCCCTCCGACCAGCTTCCGGCCGAGGTGACCGTGCCGTTCATCGATCCGACCACGACCACCGGATCCGCCGACGGCGTCGTGTACGGCGACCGCAACGGCAACCACGCCTTCGACCCCGGTGAGGGCCTGGCCGGCGCGACGGTGCAGGTCTACAGCCCCCAGTCGAGGTTCCCGGTCACCACCGGTGCCGACGGCACGTTCACCTTCACCGGGCCCGCGCAGCGCTACGCCGTCAGCGCCGATGCGCTGCCCGGTGGCTGGATCGCCGAAGGCGGGCAGGGGCCGGCCTTCGACGTCGGCGGTGACCAGCCCTCGTCCGGGGTGCTACTCCGCGCCGTGCGGCCGTTTTCGGACAAGTTGCAGGCGACGGCTTCACTGGACCGCACCACCTACGCGGCGGGTGACAGCGCGCAGCTGACCGTGACGCTGACCAACACCAGCGCCGAAACGCTGACCGACGTCTCGGGCTGGTGCGACCGGGTCGGCGACGACCCCGACAGCCTCGTCGGCTGGAAGTCCTGGTCCGACCTCGTGTACCCGGCTTCGCTGACGTTCGCGCCCGGTGAGACGCGGACCTTCACCGAAACCGGCACGGTCCCACCGGCCGCGAGCCAGTACGGCGGCTTCGGCGTGGCGTGCGACTTCGGCCCCGCGATGGCCGGCCCGGAGGGCTACCCGGCGATCGAGCTCTGGGCCAAGGTGCCGGGCACCGCGGCCGGGACCAGCGGCCGGATCTACCACGACGACAACCACAACTCCACCCAGGACGCGGGTGAAGCGATCACCAGCACCGCGGTGAGCCTCGTCGACCACACCGACGGCCAGGTGGTCGCGACCGGGCAGACCGACGCCGACGGGCACGTCGCCTTCAGCGCGGTACCCGCCGGGCGCTACGACCTCCGTGTCTCGGACGGCTGGGTCCCGGTCGGCGGCCACGGCGGCCAGGTTCAGGCCGGCACCTGCCAGAGCTGTGGCTGGGAGTGGTCCCTGATCTACGCCCACGCCTGAGCCCGCACCGGCCCCGGGTTACCCGCCGCGGTAGCCCGGGCCCGGCTCCGGGGTCACGTTCGCCGTGGTGACCTCCTCGGCGCAGTGGCGGCAGGCGAGGTACGGCGAAACCGGTTCACCGCAAGGGTGGTGACGCAGGATCAGCGGCGGGCCGTCCGGGGGCGGGAGGTGGTCGTCGCCCCAGTGCATGAGGACGACCAGGGCCGGGAAGATCGCCTTGCCGGCCGTGGTGAGGCGGTATTCGAAGCGGTCCGGGTCCGTCGCGTAGACCACGCGGTCCAGGACTTCCAGCTCCACCAGGCTTTTCAGGCGCGCGGACAGGGTCGGGCGCGGGATGCCGAGGTTCCGCGCGAACTGCGCGTACCGCCGCACGCCGAAGAACGCCTCGCGCAGGATCAGCAGGGTCCAGCGCTCCCCCAGCGCCTCCAGCGACCGGCCGACGGATTCCGCGGTGAACCGGTGGCGCAGCTCGTGTTCCGCGGCCATCACGGCGCCAGCTCGCGCAGCAGTGCCCGGCCGGCCGGGTCTTCCGCCGTGGCCGGGACCAGGCCGACGTGGTCCGCGCCCGCCGCGTGGTACTCGGCGATCCGCCCGCGAACCTGCGAAACGTCACCGATCGCGCCGACGGCCGCGGCCAGCTCCGGCGGGACGGCGGCCGCCAGCTCGGCGCGCGACGCACCGGACCGCGCCGAAGCCACGAGCGAGCCGTAACCCAGTGACGCGAACATTTCGCCGTAGCCCGGCGGGCTCAGGTAGACGCTGAGCTGCGCGGCCAGCTGCCGTCGCGTGGCCGCGCCGGGGTCGAGCGCCACCGGGATCCACACCGCCAGCCGCGGCGGCGTCCGCCCGGCGGCAGCGGCGTGCGCGTCCACCGCCTTCCGCGCCGCCGCGACCCGCGCGGGCGGCACCAGGTTGAGCACGACCTCGTCCGCCACCTCCGCGGCCACCCGCGTCATCGCCGGGCCGAACGCCGCCACCGTGATCGGCAGCTCCGGCACCGGCTGCCGCAGGCGGAAACCGTCACTGCGGATATGTTCCCCGGCAAGGGAAAGCCGTTGTCCATTCAGGACAGCACGCAGCGCCCCGACCGTCTCGCGCATCCGGCCCGCGGCGTGCTCCCACGGCCGGTCGTGCCAGCGGCCGACGATCGCCGGGCTCGAGCCGCCGAGCGCGAGCCCCACCGGCGGACGCGTCAGCCCGGCCACCGACGAGACGCCGAGCGCCAGCGAAACCGGCGTGCGGACACCGATCGGCAACGGGCCGACCCGCACGCCGAGCCGTTCCGTGCGCAGCCCGACGGCCGTCGCCAGCGCGAACGCGTCGAACGTCGCCATCTCGCCGATCCACAGCTCGCCGAAGCCGTTGCGGTCGGCCGCCACGGCGATCTCGACCGCCTCGGCATCCGGCCGGTCGAGCCAGAACGGCGTCACCACGCCGATTCCGCTCACAGCTGCGCCGTCTCCGCCGGGAGGCCGAGCAGGACCCGGCCGGCCAGCTCGTAGGTGGCGGGGTTGACCTGGAAGTGCGCGGTGGCCGTGTGCGCGTCGCGGAACCGGCGCTGCAGCGGCGAAGTCTCGTAGATCGCCGACCCGCCGCCGAGGTCGTACATCGTCCGCGCGACCTCCGCCGACGTCCGGACGGCATGCGTGCAAGCCAGCCGTAACGCGAGCCGCAGCTCCTCGGCGACCACAATGGACCCCGAAGCGACGGCCTGCCAGGCGTCGTCGATGGCGCGGTAGTAGAACTCGCGGGCCGCGCGCAGCGAAGCCTCGGCCTCGGCGACGGCGCCCTGCGTGGCCGAGCGCTCGGCGAGCGTGCGACGCGAACCGCTCGGGTTCTTCACCCCGGCCAGCTCGACGAGGTCCGCGACCGCGCCGCGCGCGTTGCCGAGCGCGGCCGCGGCGATCGACGCGGCGAAGAAGCCGAAGAGCGGGAACCGATGCAGCGTGCCGGCGTTCGCGGGTGGTCCGTCCACAACGGACAGCAGGCGGTGCGCGGGCACGAAGACCCCGTCCGCGCTGACGTCGTGGCTGCCGGTGCCGCGCAGGCCCGAGGTGTGCCAGGTGTCGTGCACGGTCAGCTCGGCGGCCGGGATCGCGGCGACGACCAGCCGGCCGTCCTGGCCCTCGGGCCGGACGCAGCCGAGGAAGGCCCAGTCCGCGTGCGGCACCCCGCTGCAGAACGACCAGCGCCCGGAGACCGTGACCCCGCCGTCGGCCGGGACCGCCTTCCCGCGCGGGGCCCAGACGCCGGCGGCGACCGAAGCCGGGTCGCCGAAGACCTCGTGGCCGCCGTCGGCGGGCAGGTACGCGCCGAGCAGGCTGCTGGTGGCCGCGATGGAGACGCACCAGCCGGCCGACGCGTCGGCCTCGGCCACCTTCTCCGCGGCCCGCAGCACCGCCGCCGCGGACGGCTCGGCTCCCCCGAGCGCCGCGGGCAGCCCGGCGCGGAACAGGCCCGAGGCCCGGGCCGCCTCGACCACGGCGGGGGCCAGCGCCCGCCGTTGCTCGGTCTCCACGGCGTGATCCGCGGCCACCGCCCCCAGCTTCGCCGCCTCGCCCAGCAACTCGTCCTGTGGATCCACCCGACGGCCTCCAACCGGTGCAATATTCTTACCGGTTCATTATTCTTACCGCTCGCCGGGCAGCTGTCAACGCCGCCGAAGTGCCGGACAGTCAGGGGACGACGACCACGGGCCAGTGCGCGGCGCGGACCAGCCGGTTGGCCACCGAGCCGACCAGCCGGTGACCGGCCAGCTCGGACGCGCCCACCACGACCAGGTCCGCGCTCTCGTCGATCGCCGCCTGCTGCAGTTCGGGGAAGGCCTCGCCGCGCCGGACCATGAAGGTGACCGGCACGCCCAGCTCGTCGGCCCGGTTGTGCAGCTCCGAGCGCAGCTCCTCGATCTCTTCTTCGAAGGTCTGCTGCTGCATGTCGGCCACGGCGGCCGCGGCCAGCCCGGCCCACATCGACGGCGCCGCGACGTACACGATCACCAGCCGCGCCTTCTGACGGCGGGCCAGGCCGCCGGCGTAGGACGCCGCGCGCAGGCCCGTCTGGGACATGTCCACCCCGACCAGGATGACCCGCGGGCCGTCGGTTCCCCGCTCGTACGGCCCGGGCTCCCAGCGGGGGCCGTACTCCTCGACCAATTGCTCCACCCGGACATTATGGGACCCGGCGGCGAGCCCGCCCGACAGCACACTCTCCCCAGGCCCGCAGCGTGGTTGTGACCTGCTGCCAGAAAATTCCCACCCAGCGGATCCGGGGTCGTTCGGAGTACCAGAGCTGCCCCATTTGCTGATAGCGTGCGCCGGACCTGAACGCGTGTCCGGTGGGAACCGGGGAGCAGAACGCGCACGGCGACTGAGGCGGATCGCATGCGAGACGATGTAGTCGAGGCGAGCGCGATGGCCGGGCACCCGCCCGACCAGGTGTGGCAGATCATCGGGTCGCCCGAGCTGTACCCGAGATTCGTGCCGGCGATCAGCTGGTGCGAGGTGACCGAGGCCGCCGCGCGCGGCCGGGGCCCGCGGTGCCTGATCCGGCTGGCCCCGGACCGCGAGACGCTGGTGGAAGGCACCATCCACGCGGTGGTCTACCGGCCGAACGAGCACGTGGTCTGGTGCGGGCTGCCCGACGAGCGCAACTGGGTCTCCTTCGAGCTGCACGCGATCGAAGGCGGCCGCACCGAGATCGTGCTGCGCCTGATGCTCCCCTCGCTGCCGCCGGAGCGCCGCGACTTCTTCTCCCGGTCCGCGGTCAAGGGCCTGCTCAAGGAGCTCACGCGGCGGATCGACCAGCAGCTCGCGGGCGAGGCCGCCGACCCGCCCCCGCAGGACCGGGCGACCGCGCTGCGCACGGCGAACGTCCTGGTCCGCGCCGGCGTGATCGCCGCGGGACGGCCGGACAAGGTCATCCGGCAGCTGAACTCGCTCTCGCAGTGGGGCGCCACCGTCGCCGGCGGCTACCTGGCCGCCACCGCGCGCGGCGCCGACGAGATCGCGGTGCACGACGAGCGCAACACCCGCACCTTCCGCGAGATCGACGAGCGCAGCAACCGGCTGGCCAACGCGCTCGCCAAGCTCGGCGTCCAGGCCGGCCAGCGGGTGGCGCTGATGTGCCGCAACCACGCGGCGATGATCGAGGCCTTCGTCGGCTGCAGCAAGCTCGGCACCGACGTCATCCTGCTCAACACCGGCCTGTCCCCCAGCGCCGTGGAGGACGTGCTGGCCGATCACCGCCCCGCCGCGGTGCTCGCCGACGACGAGTTCGCGCGGACGATCTCCGACGTGCGCGGCGACTTCCCGCGCGTCAGCACCTGGGACGACGCGGAGCAGGGCTACCGCACCGTCGACGAGCTGATCCACGACACGCCGTCGAACCGGCCGAAGCCGAGCGAACGGCCCGGCCAGATCGTCGTGCTCACCTCGGGCACCACCGGGGCGCCGAAGGGCGCGCGCCGCCCCACGCCCAAGGGCCTCGGCACCGCCGCGACGATCCTGGCCCGGATCCCGTTGCGCGCCAGGGACAAGATCGCCGTCGCGGCGCCGATGTTCCACAGCTGGGGCCTCGCCGCGATGCAGGTCGGCATGGCCCTGCGCGCGGAGCTTTCGCTGATCCGCCGGTTCGACGCGGAGCAGACGCTGCGGATGATCGCCGAGCACCGGTGCGACGCGCTGTTCGCCGTGCCGATCATGCTGCAGCGCATCCAGGACCTGCCCGAGCGCGTGCGCAGCCGGTACGACCTGTCCTCGCTGCGGATCGTGGCCAGCAGCGGCTCGGCGATGTCGGGCACGTTCGTGACCACGTTCATGGACACCTTCGGCGACATCCTCTACAACTTCTACGGCTCCACCGAGGTCTCCTGGGCGAGCATCGCCGACCCGGCCGACCTGCGCGCCGCGCCGACCACCGCGGGCCGCTGCCCGCCGGGCACCCGGATCGCCGTGCTGGACGAGGACCGCAAGCTCGTGCCGCCCGGCGACGAGGGCCAGATCTTCGTCGGCAACGACATGCTGTTCGACGGCTACACCAACGGTTCCAGCGTGCCGCGCGCGCAGGACCTGATGGCCACCGGCGACATCGGCTACACCGACGCCGGCGGGCGGCTGTTCATCACCGGCCGCGCCGACGAGATGATCGTGTCCGGTGGCGAGAACGTCTTCCCGCGGCCGGTCGAGGAGGCGCTCGTCGCGCTGCCGGGGGTCTCCGACGCCGCGGTGGTGGGCGTGCCCGACGACGAGTACGGCCAGCGGCTCGCCGCGTACGTGGTGCTTCGCGAGGGCGCGCGGATGCACGCCGAGGACGTGCAGCACTACATCCACCAGAAGCTCGCGCGCTTCGCCGTCCCGCGGGACGTGTTCTTCGTGACCGAGCTGCCACGCAACGCGACGGGCAAGATCCTCAAGCGGCTGCTGAACGACGACATGTGGCCGGTTTCGCCCCAAACCTGAACGACGCAGACCTGATCACAGCTGTCCCGCGAGCATCGTGACGCCGAGCGCGGTCATGGTGACGGCGATCAGCGCGTCCAGCACCCGCCACGCGGCCGGGCGCGCGAACACCCCCGCGAGCCGGCGCGCGCCGAAGCCCAGTGCGCAGAACCAGAACGCGCTCGCGAGCACGGCGCCGACGCCGAACAGCCAGCGGCCGTCGCCGTGCCCCGCGGCCACCGAGCCGAGCAGCAGGACGGTGTCCAGGTACACGTGCGGGTTCAGCCAGGTCAGCGCGAGACAGGTGAACACGGTGCGGCGCAAGGACTTCACCTCGGCCGCGCCGGTGGTCAGCGCGCCCGGCCGGACCGCGCGGCGCGCGGCGAGGAAGCCGTAAGCCATCAGGAACAGGCCGCCGGCCACGCCGATCACGCCGACGGCGGCCGGCCAGCGGCCCAGCGCGGCGCCGATCCCCCCGACCCCCGCGGCGATCAGCACCGCGTCCGACAGCGCGCAGACCAGCACGACCGGCACCACGGCCGCCCCGCGCAGGCCTTGCTGGAGCACAAAGGTGTTCTGCGCGCCGATGGCGACGATCAGGGACAGGCTGGTGCCGAAGCCGGCGGCGAGTACGGGAAGCACAGTGGTGAAGGTAAGCGCGCTGCTCGTCATGAGACCAGCTAAAGATTCTAACGTAGCATTAGCTCTCGTGATGTCAGATCTGCCGCTCGACCAGGTCCGGACGCTGCTCGCCGTCGTCGACGAGGGGTCCTTCGACGCGGCCGCCGCGGCGCTGCACGTGACGCCGTCGGCGGTGAGCCAGCGGGTGAAGGCACTGGAGCAGCGCACGGGGCGGGTGCTGGTCCAGCGGTCGAAACCGGTGCGCCTCACCGAATCCGGGGCGGTGCTGGTGCGGTTCGCCCGCCAGCTCACGCGGCTGGAAGCCGACACGCGGGCGGAGCTGGGCCTGGCGGAGGCGGGCGTGCCGACGACGCTGCCGATCGCCGTCAACGCCGATTCGCTGGCCACCTGGTTCCTGCCGGCGCTCGCCGACCTGCCCGCCGAGCTGCGGGTGTGCTTCGACCTGCGCAGCGACGACCAGGACCACACTGCCGCGCTGTTGCGGGAGGGGCTGGTGATGGCGGCGGTGACGTCCGCTCCCCACCCGGTGCAGGGCTGCACGGCGACGCGGCTGGGCCGGATGCGGTACCGCGCCGTGGCCTCGCCGGAGTTCGCCGAACGCTGGCTCGGCGACGGCCCGCGCGCGCTCGCCGACGCGCCCGCCGTGCTGTTCGACCGCAAGGACGACCTGCAGGACCGTTTCCTGCGCGGCCTCACCCGCCGTCGCGCCCCCGGCGGAGCGCGCCACTACGTGCCCGCCTCGGAGTCGTTCGCCGAGGCGGTGGCCGCGGGGCTCGGCTGGGGCATGGTGCCCGAGGCCCAGCTGGCCCGCCGCGGCCCGCTGGTGGACCTGGCGCCGGACCGGCCGGTGGACGTGCCGCTGTACTGGCAGCAGTGGAAGCTGGACTCGCCCGCGCTGGCCGCGGTCGCCGCCGCCGTCACCCGCGCGGCGGCCCGGGCGCTGGCCCGCTGAGCGGGGCGTCCTCAGTGGACACTCCACCCCCGCCGACGGGCCGGCGGCCGGGGATGGTTGGATCGCGCGGTGCAGAAGACGAGGTCACCCGAACGGCTGGTGTTCTTCACCGACGCCGTCGCCGCCATCGCCCTGACCCTGCTGGTGCTGCCGCTTTCGGAGCTGGTGCCGGAGCTGGCCGCCGAAAAAGCCGACGCGATCCAGGTCTTCACGGACAACCAGTGGAAGGTCTACACCTTCCTGCTGAGCTTCGCCGTCATCGCGCGCCTGTGGTACGCCCACCACCAGATCTTCGAGCACGTCGAGGCCTACAACGCGGCCCTGGTGTACCTGAACTTCGGCTGGATCCTCACGATCGCCGTGCTGCCCTTCCCGACGCAGATCGTGGGCGCCTTCCAGACCAGCCGGTTCGCCGTGCTGTTCTACATCGGCACCGTGCTGGTGAACAGCCTGTGCTACACCGCGATGGTCCTGGTCATCCGCCGCTCCCCCGAAGTCCACGGCGACGCCGACCCCATCGACGACCAGGGGATGGCCAACTCCATGCTGACCAGCGGGGCGTTCCTCGTGGCCTTCATCGTGGGCGCGATCTGGCCCCACCTCGGCTACTGGGCCCTGCTGCTGGTCGCGGCCTCCCAGTGGATCGCCCGCTGGATCAAGCCGCGCCCGGCGCCGGCAAACGGGTCCTAGCGGCCCGGTTCCGCGACCGGCCGGGCACTTTCGGCAATAGGTTGGCCGATGCGGGTGACCGAAGGCCGACTGCATCTGGAAGATCCGAGGACACCGTCGTGGAAATGCCGCTCGAAGACGGCAGCACTGTGCTGGTCGAGGACCAGCAGCGGCTGCAGCGGGCCGGCTCGGTGGTGCGGGACTCCGCCGAGACGCTGGAGGAGGCGTTGCGGCGGGTGAAACTGGCCGTCGCCACGGTGCTGCACCAGGTCCGGGACCTGGTCGGCGCGCCGGGCACGGTGAAAATCGAGCTCGGCGTGAAGCTCACCGCCGAGCCCGGCGGGGTCGTCGCGAAAGCGGCCACGGAGGCCAACTTGAAGCTGTCGCTGGAATGGTCCGCGGCCTCACCCGCCTGACCGCGCTCGCCGCTGCCACCGGACATCCGGGAACCGAACGGACCGAGCGGACATTAAGCGTTGCTGATAGCTCTGACTCAGAGCTACATTCGCGGCCATGACCGGACGCGCAAACCCCGTGCTCGCCGAACGGCTGATGCTGGCCGTGCAGGGGGTCCGGCGGGTGGTGCGGCGCCGGGTGCGCGCGGAGCTGTCCGTGCCGCACCTGCCCGGCTCGCAGGTCGAGCTGCTGCGGGTGGTGGACGAGCAGCCCGGCATCGGCGTCGCCGCCGCGGCGCGGAAGCTGAGCCTGGCCGGCAATTCGGTGAGCACCCTGGTGAACCTGCTCGTGGAAGCCGGCCTGCTGCGCCGTGAGGTCGATCCCGCCGACCGCCGCGCGGCCCGCCTCGAGATTACCGAAGCCGCCCGCGAACGCATGACCAGCTGGCGCCGCGCGCGCACCGGCCTGGTGTCCGCCGCACTCACCCGGCTGTCCGAAGAGGACACCACAGCCATCGCCGCCGCCCTGCCCGCACTGGAAAAGCTGATGGAAATCCTGAAGGAGGACGGATGAGCGACACCGGCGCCGGGCCGGAAACACCACAGACCACGTCAACCGACGGCGCCATCCCAGTCCGGCCTGAGGCAGGCTCGCAGCGGGCCACCGGCAGCCCGGTTCAGCCGGACACCAGCACACCGCAAGCCGCAGCAACCAACACCGGCCCACGGCCGGGCACAGACGCGCGCCAGACGACGGCGACCGACACCGCCAACTCAACCCGACCGGGCACAGACGCACCGCGGCCCACCGACAGCGACACCAGCAACCCAACCCCGCCGGACTCCAGCGCGCCGCAGGCCACCAGCGGCGACACCGGCGACCGTCCGCCCGCTGTGCGGTGCGTCGGGCTGGAGCACTCGTTCGGCCCTGTCAAGGCAGTGGACGGCGTCGATCTCGAGATCGTGTGCGGGGAGGTGTTCGGGTTGCTCGGGCCGAACGGTGCGGGCAAGACCACCACGATCCGGATGATCACCACGCTGCTGCCCATCCCGGCCGGCGAGGTCCGCGTCTTCGGGCTCGACGTGGCGCGTCGCAAGATGGCCGTCCGGAGGCTGATCGGGTACGTGCCGCAGCAGCTGTCCGCGGACGGCGCGCTGACCGGGCGGGAGAACGTTTCGCTGTTCGCCCGGCTCTTCGACGTTCCCCGCGCCGAGCGGGCGGAGCAGGTGCGCCACGCGATCGGGCTGGTCGGGCTGCTCGACGACGCGGACCGCCCGGCCGGCGGCTACTCCGGCGGCATGATCCGCCGGCTGGAGCTGGCGCAGGCGCTGGTCAGCTCGCCGCGGCTGCTGATCCTCGACGAGCCGACGATCGGGCTCGACCCGGTGGCGCGCTCGGCGGTGTGGGAGCGGATCTCGGAGATCCGCGCCGAGACCGGCATGACCGTGCTCGTCACCACGCATTACATGGACGAGGCCGAGCAGTACTGCGACCGCGTCGCCCTGATGCACGCCGGGCGCATCCGCGCGCTCGGCACCCCCGCCGAGCTCGAGGCGGGCCTCGGGCCGGACTCCACTTTGGACGATGTATTCCGGTCCGTGACCGGCGACGCGCTCGCCGGCGAAGCAGGAGGGATGCGCGATGTCCGTGCCACTCGCCGCACCGCCCGCCGTCTCGGCTGACCCCGGCCCGCTCGCGCAGCTGCGGATCCTGGCCTCGCGCGTCGGCGCGATGTGCCTGATCGAGCTGCAGAAGCTGCGCCGCGACCAGACGGAGCTGCTCACCCGCGCGATCCAGCCCGCGCTGTGGCTGCTGATCTTCGGCGAGACCTTCACCCGGTTGCGCGCGATCCCGACCGGCTCGATCCCCTACCTCGACTACCTCGCGCCCGGCATCCTGGCGCAGTCGGCGTTGTTCATCGCGATCTTCTACGGCATCCAGATCATCTGGGAGCGCGACGCCGGGGTGCTGGCCAAGCTGCTGGTCACGCCGACGCCGCGGGCCGCGCTGGTCGCCGGCAAGGCGTTCGCCGCCGGGGTGCGCGCGCTCGTGCAGGCGCTGATGGTGCTGATCCTGTCCGCGATCCTCGGCGTCGGGCTGACCGCGAACCCGCTGCGGCTGCTGGCCATGGCCGTGGTCGTGGTGCTCGGCTCGGCGTTCTTCTGCTGCCTGTCCATCGTCATCGCGGGTGTGGTGCTTTCCCGGGAACGGCTGATGGGCATCGGGCAGGCCATCACCATGCCGTTGTTCTTCGGCTCCAACGCCCTCTATCCGGTGAACCTGATGCCCGGCTGGCTCAAGGTGCTCAGCCACGCCAACCCGCTGAGCTATCAGGTGGATGCCCTGCGCGGGTTGCTTATCGGCACGCCGGCCAACCTGGGACTGGACTTCGGCGTCCTAGCAGGTGCCTCCGCGATTGCGATCGGCGTAGCGTCGGCTCTGCTGGGAAGGTTGGCCCGATGAAAGAAACGTCTCACCCCACGCCCTGCTCACCCGGGCAGTCCTAACGTGGCGTCCGTGGCTCGCAGCAGGGGGATAGCCCCGTTTCTCGGATTGTGTGTGCTGGCCGGGATCCTGGTCGCCGGCACCATGGCGCCGGTCGCGATCGGCGCCGGTGTGCTGTCCAATCAGGTCAGTGATTCGGTCGACACCATTTCGGCCGATCTCGCGCACGCGGATCCGCCTTTGGTGACAACGGTGACGGATCGGAATGGCGGCGCGATCGCGACTTTGTACTCGCAATACCGCGTTCCGGTCACCGCGGCACAGATCGCCACCACGATGAAGGCCGCGATCGTCGACATCGAAGACCGCCGCTTCTACACCGAGGGCGGCGTCGACCCGCAGGGCATGCTGCGCGCAGCGGTCAACAACAGCTCGGGCGGCAACGTGCAGGGCGCGTCGACGATCACCCAGCAGTACGTGAAGAACTACCTGATCAACGTGGTGGACCGCGGGAACAAGAACGCGCAGGCCCAGGACCGCGAGGACTCGCTGGCGCGCAAGCTGCGCGAGGCGAAGATGGCCGTGCAGGTGAGCCAGACCGTGTCGAAGGACGACGTGCTCGCCGATTACCTGAACGTGGTCGAGTTCAGCGGCACCGTCTACGGCATCGGCGCCGCCGCGCAAGCGTATTTCGGGACCACAGCGGACAAATTGACCGTGCCGCAGGCCGCGCTGCTCGCCGGGATGGTGAACAACCCGAGCGTCTACAACCCGTACAGCCATCCGGACCAGGCGCTCAAACGCCGCAACGTGGTCATCGACTCCATGGTGACCGCCCACTCGCTGCCCGCCGCGTACGCCGCCACGGCGAAGGCGACCCCGCTGGGCGTGGTCGGCACCCACCCGCAGACGCCGCCGAGCACCTGCATGGGCGCGGCGCCGGACGCCGGGTTCTTCTGCACGTACGCGGTGAACTACCTGGAGAAGGCCGGCCTCACCGCCGACCAGATCGACACCGGCGGCTACGTCGTCAAGACCACCATGGACCCGCACGTGAGCCAGGTGACCAAGGACGCGGTCGACGGGAACGTGCCGACCACGCAGGACGGTGTCGCCAACACCTTCGCCGTGATCCAGCCGGGCAGCAGCCAGCACCAGGTGCTCGCGATGGTGGCGAACCGCAACTACGGCACGGACCCGGCGCAGGGCGAGACGTCCACCGACATCGTGGCCGACGCGAGCAACAAGTTCGGCGCGGGCTCCTCGTTCAAGATCTTCACCACCGCCGCCGCGATGGTGGCCGGCAAGGCCGGGCTGAACACCCCGCTGCCCAACCCGATGAGCAACTGCTTCACCCCGCCGAACGCGAACCAGTACACCCACTGCTACCCGGTGAGCAACGACGGCACCAGCTACCCGGACCCGATCACGGTGGCGAACGGCCTGGCGACCTCGCCGAACGTCGCGTTCGTGGGCCTCGAGAGCCAGGTCGGCATGCCCGCGGTGCTGGACATGGCGCGGAAGCTGGGCCTGCGCAACACCCTGGCGACCAACGACGCGGGCAACCCGCCGATCACCGACCCCGGCAACGCGCTGTCGAAGAACCCGCAGTACAACCAGCCGCAGTCGACGTACTTCCAGAACCTGCTGTCGTTCACGCTCGGCAACAGCCCGGTCAGCCCGCTGGAGATGGCGAACGTGTCGGCCACGCTGATGAGCGGCGGCACCTGGTGCGCGCCGAACCCGATCCTGTCGGTGACCGACCGGGACGGGAAGCCGGTGCCGGTCCAGCAGCCGGCCTGTGAGCAGGTGATCCCGCAGGGCGTCGCGGCCACGCTGGAGTCCGGGCTCAGCCAGGACACCACCATCGGCACCTCGGCCAGCGCGGCCCGCAACGCCGGCTGGACCCGGCCCGACATCGGCAAGACCGGGACCACGCAGCAGAGCGAGTCGGTCGCCTTCGTCGGCGGCGTGGACAACTTCGCGGTGTCCTCGATGGTGTTCGCCGACGGCCCGCACCCGGCGGAGATCTGCCCGGGCACCCCGGTGCACCTGGGCAACTGCGGGCACGGCGCGTTCGGTGGCACGGTCGCCGCGCCGCCGTACTTCAGCTCCATGAGCACCCTGCTGGCCGGCCAGCCCGACATCCCGATCCCGCCGCCGGACCCGGCCTACCTCGACGCCCGCTCCTGAACCCGGCGCCACTCCCTCGCCACGCGGCGACGGGAGTGGCGCCGAGGTCTCGCTGGGATCCCGTTCGGCTTGCGCTTGGTTGACGAGGTTTCTCCCCTCGTGTGACCATCCGGTACTCGATGGCCGATTTCTGGGGAGTGAGGCCATGCACAAGTTCCTGGCGCGCCGGAGAAGACCGCCTGCCGAACCGTCATCCGCGGAGATCGCCGCCGTGCGCAAGTGGCTGGCCTGGCATACCTGAGGCCGGAGTGGCTACCGGGCGTGCGCGGCCAGGAGATGCCCCCGAGCTTCCCCCTGTACTTCTTCTTCGCCGCCCTCCAGATCGGGCAGTGGCGGGCCCGGCAAGTGCGTCTGCGCAACCTCGTCGCACTGGTGCCCGATCGCGTCACCGAGGTCACCCGGCCGACGGGGCTGGTCGACGGCTGGTTCGTCGCAGCGGTGGCCGGTACCTTCCTCGGCGGGGCTGCGCTGGCACTGTCGATGTTCGTCGCCGGGGCGCGGACGTATGCGTGGAGCTGGCTCGGACTGCTCGCGCTGGGCGCGATCTGCACCGGGGTGGTGCTGTGCAGCACTCTGCGCGAGCCGGTGATCGCCGAAGACGACGGTTCCCTCGCCGCGGACGAACTGCTGCGCCGCCAGGCGATCGCAACCACCATACCCGCGATCTACTCGGTGCCGGCGGCCTTCGACCTCGTCGGCGAAGGCCGCCCGCCACATGCCTTCACCGGGCCGATCCTCGGCTACGTGGCGCTGTGCCTCGCGCTCCAAACCGGGGTGGCGATCGCGCAGCGGCACCGGAAACTGCCACCAGGTCATTACGGCACAACGGATTCCGGCACCGGGGAAACCACCCCGGACACCTCCGACAACGTGTGGAGGCCCGCCGACGGCGGCTGAGGCGGCCCGGCCGTTGTCGCGTCTTCCTGACGATCGTAAACTGTATTACAGTGGCGTTCTGGTGCCGGACTGCACCGGAAGCGAGGTTTACCGTGCCGCTCTCGCCCAGTGCCCACGTGGACACCTTCTGCCGGGACCACCTGCCGCCCGCCGGGTCGTGGCCGGAGCTGGTCTTCGACCTTCCCGAGCTGGCCTACCCGGCCCGGCTCAACGCCGCGACCCGGCTGCTCGACGGTGCCGTCGAGCGCTGGGGCGCCGAGCGCCGCGCCGTGGTGTCCGCGGACACCACGTGGACGTACGGCGAGTTGCTGGCCCGCGCGAACCAGGTGGCCGGGACGCTGGCCGGGCTGGGCGTGGTGCCCGGCAACCGCGTGCTGCTGCGCGGGCCGAACACCCCCTGGCTGGCCGCGTGCTGGCTGGGCGTGCTGAAGGCGGGCGCGGTCGCCGTCGCGACCATGCCGATGCTGCGCGCGCACGAGCTGACGAAGATCATCGACGCCTCCTCGCCGACACTCGCACTGTCCGACCACCGCTATACCGAGGAACTGCAAGCGTTCGACCTGCCCGTGCTCGCGTACGGCGGAGACTCGCCCGAGGACCTCGCCACCCGCTGTGCTGGGCAGCCGACGACGTTCGACGACGTGGCGACGGCCGCCGACGACGTCGCGATCCTGGCGTTCACCTCGGGCACGACCGGTCGCCCGAAGGCGACCATGCACTTCCACCGCGACCTGCTCGCCATCGCGGACACCTTCTCGCGGCACGTGGTGAAGCCGGAGCCGGACGACCTGTTCACCGGCACGCCGCCGCTGGCGTTCACCTTCGGGCTCGGCGGCCTGCTGGTGTTCCCGCTGCACGCGGGCGCGGCCACGCTGCTGGTCGAGCGGGCCACTCCCCTGGAACTGGCCGAGCTGGCGGCCGCGCACGGCGTCACGGTGCTGTTCACCGCGCCCACCGCGTACCGCGCGATCCTCGCCTCGGACCGGCGGCCGCTGCTGCGGGGCCTGCGACGCGCGGTTTCGGCGGGCGAGGCCCTGCCGGCCGCGGTGGCCGCCGACTTCCACGAAGCGACCGGGCACTGGCTGATCGACGGCATCGGCAGCACCGAAATGCTGCACGTGTTCATCTCCGCCGCCGACGGCGACGCGCGCCCGGGCTCCACCGGCCGCGTCGTGCCGGGCTACCGCGCCCGCATCGTCGACGAGGACGGCCACCCGGTCCCGGACGGCACCGCGGGCCGGCTCGCCGTGGTGGGCCCCACCGGCTGCCGCTACCTCGCCGACGACCGCCAGTCCGTGTTCGTGCAGGACGGCTGGAACCTGACCGGCGACACCTACGTCCGCGACGAGGACGGCTACTTCCACTACCGCGCCCGCAGCGACGACATGATCGTCTCCTCGGGCTACAACATCGCCGGCCCCGAAGTCGAGGAGGTGCTGCTGCGCCATCCGGACGTCCTGGAGTGCGCGGTGGTCGCCGCCCCGGACGAGGCCCGCGGCTCGGTGGTGGCCGCCTACGTGGTCCTGCGCGACGGCGTCCCGCCCTCCCCCGTCAAGGCCGCGGAACTGCAGGACTTCGCGAAATCCCTTGCGGCGCCGTACAAGTACCCCCGGCGGCTGGAGTTCGTCGAGGCGCTGCCCCGGAATCCGAGCGGCAAGGTGCAGCGCTTCCTGCTGCGCCGCCGCGCGGCCGGGGTGCCCAGCCCCTCAGTGTGAAGACGGGACCGGCAGGTTCCAGCCCAGGGTCACCACGGTGCCGTCCGCGCCGGGGGTGATCTCCGCGGCGTCCGCGCTCGCGCGCAGGAGCATCAGGCCGCGGCCCCGCAGCGACACCCGGGCCGAGTCGGCGACCGGCGCGCGCCACTGGCCGTGGTCGGTGATCACGACCTCGACGCGGCCGTCGTGCAGAGCGGCTTCGAGGTCCACCAGGCCGCCGTGGTTGTTCTGGTACGCGTGGTCCGCGACGTTCGCCAGCGCCTCGTAGCCGGCCAAAGCGATGTCCTGGGCCAGATCCGGCTCGATGCCGGCCGCCAGCGCCCACTCCTTGAGGCGGTGGCGCAGGGTGCGCAGGGCGCGGGGCTCGGCCGGGACGCCGTCGCAGCGCAAAGGCGCGACCGGCAAGGCGCCCTCCTCGGTCACCGCCACGCTCACTCCCCCGTTCCCGGGGCCGGGGCCAGCGCCTCGTCGACCGAGGGGAACAGGCCGATCCAGGTGTCCAGGCCGGTGCTGGTGAACGGCCTCGACGTGACGGCCGAGGTGGTGACCGCCCGCAGGCCGCGCTCGCCGAGCCGCCGGTGGGCGCCCGCGAGCACCTGCAGGCCGGCCGAGCTGAGGAACGAGACCGCGCCCAGGTCGACCACCAGCACGGCCGGGCCCTGGTCCACGACGCCGGCGACGACCTCGTCGAACTCCGGCGCGGTCACCAGGTCGATCTCGCCCGACACCGCCACCACCGCCGCGTCGCCGCGCCAGCGCACGGTGACCTGCAGGTCGCCGCTGTCCTGGCGCGCGGCGGGAACATCCCGGGAAGAAGACGTCACGAATGCCTATCGTGCAGCAACAACCACGCGCACGCCACCGGCTCAGCGGGGCAACTTGACGACCGTGACCCAGAAATCGTCGATCTGGCGGACGACCTCGACAAACCGGTCGAAGTCCACCGGCTTGGTCACGTAGGCGTTGGCGTGCAGGTCGTAGCTGCGCAGGATGTCCTCCTCGGCCTCCGAGGTGGTCAGCACCACCACCGGGATGCAGCGCAGCTCGGGCGCGGCCTTGACCTCGGCCAGCACCTCGCGCCCGTCCTTGCGGGGCAGGTTCAGGTCCAGCAGCACCAGCCCGGGGCGCGGCACGTCGGCGTACGGCGGCTCCTGCCGCAGGAACTGCAGCGCCTCGACGCCGTCGGACACCACGTACAGCGGGTTGCGGATCTTGTGGTGCTCGAACGCCTCCCGCGTCATCAGCACGTCGCCGGGGTCGTCCTCGACGAGGAGGATGTCGATGGGGTCGAAGGTCTCGGTCATGCGTCCTCGTTCCGGCTCTCGGGCCCGGCGTCCACTGTGGACACCACGGGCAGGGTGAAGCGGAAGCGGCTGCCCCCGGGGTGCGCGGTGTCCAGCCAGATCCGGCCGCCGTGGTGCTCGATGATCTTGCGGCACATCGCCAGCCCGATGCCGGTCCCCCCGTAGGCGGTCCGGCTGTGCAGCCGTTGGAAGATCACGAAGATGCGGTCGGCGTACTGCTCTTCGATGCCGATTCCGTTGTCCGTGACGGAAAACAGCCACTGGCCACCGTCGCGCTCGGCTTCGACGCGCACGACGGGCGGCTCGTCGGCGTGGAACTTCAGCGCGTTGTTCACCAGGTTCTGCAACACCGCGGTGAGCAGCGACGCCTCGCCGCGCACCTCGGGCAGCTCGCCCCGCTCGACCCGGGCGCCGGTCTCCTCGATGGCCGTCCCGAGATTGGCGAGCGCCTGGTCGAGCAGCCGGCCGGAATCGAGGACCACCGGCTCGGCGGTGTGCCGGCCGACGCGGGAGAAGGCGAGCAGGTCGTTGATCAGGCTCTGCATCCGTTTCGCGCCGTCGACGGCGAAGTCGATGTACTGCTCGCCGCGCTCGTCGAGCTGCCCCTTGTACCGGCGCTCCAGCAGCTGACAGAAGCTCGTCACCTTGCGCAGCGGCTCCTGCAAGTCGTGCGAAGCGACGTACGCGAACTGCTCCAGATCGGAGTTGGACCGCTCCAGCGCCTGGGTCCGGAGGTCGAGCAGGGCGTGCGCACGCTCCAGCGCGCTGACCTCGTCGACGATCCGCCGCCGCATCGCCTCGACGTCCGCGCCCAGCTTGACCAGCTCCCGCGGCCCGGTGCCGAGCACGGGGTGGTGCAGGTCGTCGTCCGACACCACCCGCACCTCCTCGGCCAGCCGCGTGATCGGCCGGGTGATGGTCCGGCGCAGCCCCAGGAACAGCAACACGAACAGGATCACCACCAGCGCGGCGATCACGGCCAGCGACGCAGTGAGCACCCCGGACGCGCGGTCCAGCGCGGTCCGGCCGGTGTCACGGGCGACCGACAGGTGCGCGTTCAGCGTCGAAAGGCCCGCGCGGACCTGGTCGAACAGGGTCTTGCCGCGGTCGGCCAGCACGGGCGACGGCCCTCCGGTGCCGGCCTGGTCCGGCGCGGCGGCGACGTCCTGCCAGGCTTTCGCCGAGCGCAGCACGGCTTCGAGGTCGTTGCCGGCCTCTGTGCCCGGCGTCGCGCCGAGCTGCCGCAACGCCTCCACCGCGTCGGTCTGGGCCTGCCTGCCGTCGATGTAGGGCTGGAGGAAATCGCGTTGCCCGGTCAGGAGATAACCGCGGATGCCGGTCTCCTGGTTGAGCAGTGACTGGGCCAAAGCGTTGGCCTGCAACAGTTGCGGGCCGGTCTGGTCCAGCAGGAGCGAGCGCGCGCTGTTCAGGTTGGCGATCGAGATCCCGCCGCCGGCGAGCGCCGCGAGCAGCAGGATCGCCTCGACCACGGCGACCAGGGTGACCCAGCGGCGGATCGGCCACGACGATTCCGCGCCCGCGTACCGGTTCATCCGCCCGCCTCCGGGAAGTGCGTGAGCATGGCGAGGGCGACGTCGTCGTCGAGGGCGCCCGCGTTCAGCTCCTCGACGCGGGTGATCAGCCGGTCCAGCACCGCGCCGCGGTCGGCGTCCGGGCCGGCCTCGCGCAGCAGCCGCAGGAGCAGCTCCGCCATCTTCTCGTGGCCGAGGCGCGCGGGGCCGTCGCCGACCCGGCCCTCGAAGACCCCGTCGGTGTAGAGCAGCAGCGACCAGCCCGGCTCCAGCGCCACGTCGAGGGGATCCCAGCGCGCGTCCGGGATCAGGCCGAGCGGCACGCCCAGCTTCTCCCCCGGCAGCAGGTGCCCGCGGCCGTCGCGGGTCGCGACCAGTGGCGGCGGGTGCCCCGCGAGGCTCATCCGCAGCGAATCGCGGCCCGGCGCGACCTCCACCATGCACAACGTCGCGAACAGCGGCCGGATCCGCTCGTGGACCAGCACCCGCTCGACGGTGGCCAGCACCTCGGCCGTCGGCAGCCCGGCCAGCACCAGCGCGCGCCAGGCGATGCGCAGCGCGACGCCCAGCGCCGCCTCGTCCGGGCCGTGGCCGCAGACGTCGCCGATCACCAGCTGGACCCGGCCGTCGGGCAGCTCGATGGCGTCGTAGAAGTCGCCGCCGAGCAGCGATCCGTTGCGGCCGGGCCGGTACTTCGCGGCCAGGCTCAGGTGCCGGTCGGCGAGCAGCGGCGTCGGCAGCAGCCCGCGCTCCAGGCGCGAGTTCTCGCTGGCCAGCAGCTGCTGCTGGAGCAGCTGCTGTTCCGCCTGCTCGGCGCGCTTGCGCTCCCAGGCGTAGCGCAGCGCCTTGCCCAGCAGCGGCCCGTCGACCTGGCCCTTGCCGAGGTAGTCCTGGGCGCCGGCGGCGACCGCCGCGACCCCGGTCGCCTCGTCGTCCTGGCCGGTCAGCACCACCACGGCGGTGCCGGGCGCGTGCCGCAGCAGCCGGGTCAGCCCGGTCAGCCCCATCGCGTCGGGCAGCTGGAGGTCCAGCAGCACGCAGTCGACGGCGACCGGCCCGTCCAGTGCCCCGGCCAGCGTCCGCACCCGGGCGAGGGTGGTGGGGACTCTCGCGTCGGCGAGCAGCTCCTCGACGAGCAGCGCGTCCCCGTCGTCGTCCTCGATCAGCAGGACCCGCAGCCGGAAGCCCGGGGCGTCCAGGCGACCGGCCGGTGTCAGCGACGTGGTGTCCCGCTCTACTGCGTTCGACAGAGCATCCAGCCTTTCCCGGGCTCGAAGTCCGTCGTCTCACCCTCCGCTCAGCCTAGTGCGGTGACTCCCGAGGCGGGAGGGGCTTCACACGGTGAAGCGGTCCGGGTCGGCCGCCTTCCAGTCCCCGGCCCAGTCCGCCGGCGGCTCGGCGAGCAGCTGCCCGGGCGCGAGCCAGTCGTACAGCTCCCCGTACGAGCGGACGGTGTGCGGGTCGAGCCGGCGGCGCAGCATGTGCGGGGAAAGCCCGGCCGGCTCCGAGACGCCCATCGCGGCCATGATCCGCACCGCGCCCTCGACCGTCGAGGCCTGGTAACGCCGCACCCGTTCCGACTTGTCGCCGACTTCGAGCGCGCGGCCGCGGCGCGGGTCCTGGGTGGCGACGCCGACCGGGCACTTGTTCGTGTGGCAGCGCTGCGACTGGATGCAGCCGACGGCGAACATCATCGCCCGCGCCGCGTTGGTGTAGTCGGCGCCCTGCAGCAGCCGTTTGACGATGTCCGCCCCGGTGGCCACCTTCCCGCCGGCGCCCAGCCGGATCCGGTCCCGCAGGCCCGTCCCGACGAGTGCGTTGTGGACGGTGATCAGGCCCTCGGTGAGCGGGGTGCCGAGGTGGTCGGCGAACTCCAGCGGCGCCGCCCCGGTGCCGCCCTCGGACCCGTCGACGACGATGAAGTCCGGCGTCACGCCCTCGTCCGCCATCGCCTTGCACAGCGCCAGCACCTGCCGCCGCGAGCCGACGCACAGCTTGAACCCGGCCGGCTTGCCGCCCGCCAGCTCCCGCATCCGCGCCACGAACCGCACCAGCTCGCGCGGCGTCGAGAACACCCGGTGGTACGGCGGGGAAATCACCGTCTGCCCCACCGGCACCTCGCGGACCCGGGCGATCTCGGCGTTGACCTTGCTGCCGGGCAGCACCCCGCCGATGCCGGGCTTCGCGCCCTGCGAGAGCTTGAGCGAGACGCACTTGACCGCGTCCTGGGCGGCCTTGTCCGCGAACGCGCCCGGGTCGAAGTCCCCGTCGGCGGTGCGGCAGCCGAAGTACCCGGTGCCGACCTCCCAGATCAGGTCGCCGCCGCCGCGCAGGTGGTACTCGCTCAGCCCGCCCTCGCCGGTGTCGTGGGCGAACCCGCCGAGCGCCGCGCCGCGGTTGAGCGCCAAGATCGCGTTGGCCGACAACGCGCCGAAGCTCATCGCCGAAACGTTCAGCAACGCCATGTCGTACGGCTTCGCGCAGTCCGGCCCGCCGACCCGCACCCGTGGCGGCGTCTCCGGTTCCTTGACCGGCGCCATCGAGTGCACCAGGAACTCGTAGCCGTCGGCGTACACGTCACGCTCGGTGCCGAACGGCTCCTCCGCGTCCGTGCCCTTCGCGCGCTGGTAGACGATGCTGCGGACATCGCGGTCGTACGGCCGCCCGTCGAAGTTGCGCTCCACGAAGTACTGCTGCAGCTCCGGCCGGATGCCCTCCAGCAGGAACCGGGCGTGCCCGAGCACCGGGTAGTTCCGCAGCACCGAGTGCCGCCGCTGGGCCAGGTCGTGGACCCCGGTCACGGCGAGCGCCAGCAACGGCCCGGCGAGGAACCACCACCAGGGCGAGACCGCCACCACCAGCGCGACGCCGCCGAGTGCCACGAGCCCGAGCAGCGCCACCGCGCCGAACCTCACCGCGCTGATTCCGACCACGGGGAGAAACTAGCCGCCGTCCCGCTGCCGCGCAGGTCGTGAGTGTTGAGAACGGTTCTCACCGTCCTCAACACGCACGAGCATTTTCCCGGAACCGCCGCGCCGCGCGGGACGTCTCTGTGACACTGTCCGCCGGACTGTTTCGAGCACAGGAGCGCACGATGGTGATCTGGGGTTACCGCACGAAGATGTTCCAGCTGGTGCTGGCGACCTTCCTCTGCGGCCGGTGCGGCAATCCGGCCGCGCACGCGGTGCTGAAGCGCGTCACGAAGTTCACGCTGTTCTTCATCCCGCTCTTCCCGATCAACGTCAAGTACCTCACGCAGTGCACCTTCTGCGGCGGCCAGAACCGGATCACCCGCGAGCAGGCCGACCAGATCGTGGCGCAGCAGCAGGGTGGGCCCGACCAAGGCCAGGGCCAGCCGGGGCAGTACCCGCAGCAGCAGCCGGGCCAGTACCCCCAGCAGCACCAGGGTCAGTAGGCCAGGTTCGGCCGCAGCCAGCGCTCGATCTCCTCCAGGTCCAGGCCGCGCCGCCGGGCGTAGTCCTCGACCTGGTCGCGGCCGAGGCGGCCGACGGTGAAGTACCGCGAGTCCGGGTGGGCGAAGATCAGCCCGCTCACCGCCGCGGCCGGCATCATCGCGTACGACTCCGTCAGCCGGATGCCGAGGTTCTCCGCGTCCAGCAGGGTGAACAGGTCCCGCTTCTCGCTGTGGTCCGGGCTGGCCGGGTAGCCGAGCGCGGGGCGGATGCCGCGGAAGCGCTCGGCGTGCAGGTCGGCCAGGTCCGGCTGGACGTCCGGCTCGAACCAGCGGCGCCGGGCCTCCAGGTGGATGTACTCGGCGAACGCCTCGGCGAGCCGGTCGGCCAGCGCCTTGACCATGATGGCGCGGTAGTCGTCGTGCTCGGCCTCGTAGTGCGCGGCCAGCTCGCCGGCGCCGTGGATGGCGACCGCGAAGCCGCCGAGGTGGTCGCCCTCGGGCGCGATGTAGTCGGCCAGGCAGCGGTTCGCGCGGCCTTCGGGCTTCTTCGTCTGCTGACGCAGCATGGGGAAGCTGTAGTCCGCGTACTCGCCTTCGAGCAGGATGTCGTCGCCCTCGGCGTGCGCGGGCCAGAAGCCGTACGTGCCGCGCGCGGTGAACGAGCCGTTCGCGATGATCTCGTCCATCATCGTGTTCGCGTCGTCGAACAGCTCCCGCGCGACGGGCTGGTCGAGGATCGCCGGGTACTTGCCCTTCAGCTCCCAGGCGAGGAACAGGAACTGCCAGTCGACCATCTTCCGCAGCTCGGCGATCGAGGGCTCCAGCACGCGGACGCCGGTGAAGTCGGGCACCGGGATCTCGTCGAACGAGACCGCCTCCGGATTCGCCCGGGCCTGCTCGACGGTCAGCAACGGGGTGCTGTGCCGGTTCTCGTGCTGCTCGCGCAGCCGCTGCTGCTCGGCGCGGTTCGCCGTGTCGAGCACGTCCGCGCGGTCGGTGTCGAGCAGGTCGGAGACCACCCCGACGACCCGTGACGCGTCGAGCACGTGGACCGTGGTGTGGTCGTAGGCCGGCGCGATCTTCACCGCGGTGTGCTGCTTGGACGTGGTGGCGCCGCCGATCAGCAGCGGCAGCTTCAGGCCGCGGCGCTGCATCTCGTTCGCGACGCTGACCATCTCGTCGAGCGACGGGGTGATCAGCCCGGACAGGCCGACGGCGTCGGCGCTCTCGGCCACCGCGGTGTCCAGGATCTTGGCCGCGGGCACCATCACGCCGAGGTCGATCACCTCGTAGTTGTTGCAGCCCAGCACCACGCCGACGATGTTCTTGCCGATGTCGTGCACGTCGCCCTTCACCGTGGCGAGCACGACCTTGCCCTGGCCGCGGGAGGTGTCGATGCGGCCTTCGAGGCGCATCTTCTCCTTCTCCGCCTCCATGTACGGCTCGAGATAGGCCACCGAGCGCTTCATCACGCGCGCGCTCTTCACCACCTGCGGCAGGAACATCTTCCCGGAGCCGAACAGGTCGCCGACGATCTTCATGCCGTCCATCAACGGGCCCTCGATCACCTGGAGGGGCCGCTCGAACGACTGCCGCGCCTCTTCCGTGTCGTCCTCGATGAAGTCGACGATGCCGTGCACGAGCGCGTGCGAGAGCCGTTTCTCCACCGAGGCTTCGCGCCAGGACAGGTCGACGACGCGCTTGGTGCCGCTGCCCTTCACGGTCTCGGCGAACTCGACCAGCCGGTCGGTCGCGTCCTCGCGGCGGTCGAAGAGCACGTCCTCGACGAGCTCCAGCAGGTCCGCCGGGATGTCCTCGTACACGGCGAGCTGGCCGGCGTTGACGATGCCCATGTCCAGGCCCGCGCGCACGGCGTGCAGCAGGAAGGCCGAGTGCATCGCCTCGCGCACGACATTGTTGCCGCGGAAGGAGAACGACAGGTTGGAGATGCCGCCCGAGGTGTGCGCGCCCGGACAGCGCTCCTTGATCCGCGGCAGCGCTTCGAGGAACGCCTTCGCGTAGCCGTTGTGCTCGCTGATGCCGGTGGCCACGGCCAGCACGTTGGGGTCGAAGATGATGTCCTCGCCCGCGAACCCGGCCTGCTGGGTGAGCAGGTCGTACGCGCGGCCGCAGATGCTGACCTTCCGGTCGGCGGTGTCGGCCTGGCCCTGCTCGTCGAACGCCATCACCACCACGCCCGCGCCGTAGTCGCGGATGCGGCGGGCCTGCTCCAGGAACGGGCCCTCGCCCTCCTTGAGGCTGATGGAGTTGACCACGCCCTTGCCCTGCAGGCAGCGCAGCCCGGCTTCGAGCACGCGCCAGCGGGAGCTGTCGACCATCACCGGGATGCGCGCGACCTCGGGCTCGGTGGCGATCAGGTTGAGGAAGGTGGTCATCGCCTCCTCGGACTCGAGCAGGTCGGCGTCCATGTTGACGTCCAGCAGGTTCGCGCCGCCGCGCACCTGCTCCAGCGCGACGTCGACGGCGGCCTGGTGGTCGCCGCCCTCGATCAGGCGGCGGAACTTCGCCGAGCCCGTCACGTTCGTGCGCTCGCCGATCATCACGAACCCGGTGTCGGCGCTGATCTTGAACGGCTCGAGGCCGCTGAACCGCGTCTGGTGCCCGGTGCGGGGCACCTCGCGGGGCGGCACGCCCTTGACCGCCTCGGCGATCTTCGCGATGTGCGCGGGCGTGGTGCCGCAGCAGCCGCCGACGATGTTGACCATGCCCGCGCCGGCGAACTCGCCGAGCATGCCGCCGGTCTCCTCGGGCGTCTGGTCGTAGCCGCCGAACGCGTTGGGCAGGCCCGCGTTCGGGTGGCACGCGGTGTAGGTGCCCGCGATCTTCGCGAGCTCTTCGACGTGCGGGCGCATCTCCTGGGCCCCGAGCGAGCAGTTCACGCCGACGACCAGCGGCTCGGCGTGCGCGATCGAGCTCCAGAACGCCTCCACCGTCTGGCCCGAGAGCGTGCGGCCGCTCAGGTCGACGATCGTCACCGAGATCCACAGCGGCAGGTCCGGCGCGACCTCGCGGGCGGCGGTGATCGCGGCCTTGGCGTTGAGGGTGTCGAAGATCGTCTCGATCAGCAGCAGGTCGACCCCGCCGTCGGCGAGCGCCTTGATCTGCTCCGCGTAGGAGGCCTTCACCTGCTCGTAGGTGACCGCGCGGTACGCCGGGTCCTCGACGCGCGGCGAGAGCGAGAGCGTGACGTTCAGCGGGCCGATGGAGCCGGCCACGAACCGGCCATCGAACTCGTCGGCCGCCTGGCGGGCCAGCGCCACGGCGCGCAGGTTCATCTCACGGACGTGGTCCTGGAGGCCGTAGTCGGCCTGGCCGATGCCGGTGGCGGTGAAGGTGTTGGTGGTGGTGACGTCCGCGCCCGCGGCCAGGTACTGGCGGTGCACGTCGAGCACCACGTCGGGGCGGGTGAGGTTGAGCAGATCCGGGTCGCCGGTGACGTCCTTCTCGTGGCCTTCCAGCCACTCGGCGCGGTAGTCGGCCGGGGTGAGGCCGGCCCCCTGCAGCATCGTGCCCCAAGCGCCGTCGAGGACGACGATCCGCTCGTCGAGCAGGTCCCGCAGGCTCTGCGTCATACCGGCCACCTCCGTATCGCATCACGGAGGCGCCCTTTCACGAACGGAGCGGCCGAGCGTGGCGGACCGCCTGGTCCGTTGCAGCGCCTCTCGACCTGGCTGTCAAGACTACCGGATGTGACCGTGGCGGGGCAGCCGCGTTCACCCTGCGAGACGGCCGGTCACTCGCCGAGCGGGGCGCCCCGCCGCTCGTCCGCACCCGACGAGGCGGCCGGTCACTCGCCGAAGGGGGCGCCGCGCCACGTCCAGTCTGTGCGCCTCGGCCGCCCCGGCAGCTCGATCCGGCCCGCGCACCAGCGCAGCGCCTGCCAGGCGTCACCTTCGACGTCGTGTTCCGGGAACAACCGCGCCAGCACGCGGGCGCACACGTCACGCGGCGGGTCGATCCGCTCCGGCACGCCGAGGCCGGTGGCGATGTCCTCACCGTGCATCAGCGCCTCGACGCACCCCATGGCGGCGAAGCCCTCCGCGTCCGCCAAGCCGGTCGGGTGATAGGCGCGGACGTCCGGGCCGGTGGTCCGCACGGCCGCGGCGAGCAGCCGGCCGCCGGTGAGCGCGACGTCGAGCGCCTGGGCGTTCGACGCGCCTTCCTCCATCGTGGCGAGCAGCGGCACGTAACCCTCGAGCGGCGCGGTGACCAGCTGGGCGGCGTAGGAGAGCAGGCAGTCGCCGACGTGCTCGGCGGTGTGCCGGCAGTCCCACTCGACGTCGCCGGCCCGGCGAGTCCAGTCCCGGTCGACGACCGGCCGGAGCGCCTGGTCGAAACAGCCGAGGACAACGTCGAGGTCCGCTGCGGTCACCGTCATGGCGGACATCCTGCCGGAACCGGGTCAGTGCCGGGTGAAGCCGCTCCAGAACGCGCAGCGGTGATCCGCGGCGAAGGACTTCGTCACCGCGACGCCGTCCGCGCGGAACGTCTGCACGGCACCGAACCGCGGCCAGACCGGCGGGGCGCCCGAGCGCACGAACCCGGTCCAGGCGGCGATCATCCGGTCCGAAAGCCGTTGCTGCGCCGGGTCAAGCGGGCCGACCTGGCCGTCGAACCGGAAGAGGTACGGCAGCTCGAACGTGTGCGAAGCGCCGAGCGGGAACGGCGCGTGGATCGTGGCGGCGGCCGGTGATGTCGGGTCGTTGAACTCGTATGCCCACACCGGCGCCCGCGCGGCCAGTGCGGTCGCCATGTCCTGCGCGGCGCACGAGAAGCCGCTGTCGGTGACAGCTGCCGCGTACGCACGCGAAGCGTCACCACCGAACAAGGCCAACGGGTAGTGCGAAGCCACCGAAGCGCCGTCGCCGAAGACGGAGGTCAGAGCTGCGACGTAACGGTCTGGCGTCACGGGTTTCTTCGTGGCCGCGACCTGCTCCGCGAGGAAGTACGTGAACTCGTCGTGCGTCGTGCCCACCACCACCGGCACCGGAACGGCCGCCCCGCGGCGGAACCCGTCGAGCGGCGCCACCGGCAGCACCGAGCCGCCCACCACCGGGCCGGGCATGCCGATCCCGGCGACCGCGAAGAACTGGGGCGCGTCCAGCAGGTCCGCCGCCGGCAGCGCCCGCAGGCAGGCCGCCGCCGTCGCCCGGTCCGCGCACCCGTGCCGGCTGCTGTAGTCCACACTGGACTTGACGGCGCCGGCCAGCGTCGCCTGGGCCTGGCACGGTCCACTTTGGATCACGGCGGCGCGGAACAGCCCGCGCGAGCCCGGCGCCACCAGGTGATCGCACACCGATATGCCGCCCGCGGACTGGCCGGCGATCGTCACCGCCCCGGGGTCGCCGCCGAAGGCCTCGATGTTGTCGCGCACCCAGCGCAGCGCCTGCTGCTGGTCCTGCAGCCCGTAGTTCCCGGCTTCGCCCGAAGGCGCCAGCGCGGGGTCGGCCAGGAAGCCGAGGGCGCCGAGCCGGTAGTTGACCGTGACCACGACCTCGTCGCCGCGCGTGGCCAGGTCCCGCGCGTCGTAGCGGTCGCCGCCGCCGTTCACGAACGCGCCGCCGTGGATCCACACCAGCACCGGGAGCCGGGTGGCGGTCTTCGGCGTCCAGACGTTCAGCGAAAGGCAGTTCTCACTCGTCGCCGCCCCGTCGGCGGGTTTGTCCTGCGGGCACCGCGGCGCGGGCTTCGTCGCGTCCCGCTCGCCGAGCCACGGCTCCGGCGCGGCGGGCGGCTGCCAGCGCCGCTCCCCCACCGGCGGCGCGGCATACGGGATGCCCTGGAACAGCCGGTAATCCTCGGCGACGGTGCCGCGCACCTGGCCCGACGCCGTCCGCACGACGGAATCCCCGCCCACGGCCGCGTCGGACGAAGCGCAGGCCGAGGCGGCCAGCAGGAGGAAAACAACCACCACGAACCGCACGGGTGCACGGTAGAGCGCCCGCGTTGATCCACTCGGGGCGGGGGCGACCACCGGGCTGCTCCTTCAGGCGGCCGGCCACCCGCGAAGTGGAAATGACCGGCGAGCACTGCGACGCGGAGCCCCCGCGGTCCGGGCGTCCGGGCCTCACGCAGCCGATCGCGCCGGCACGCGGGCCGGTCGCGAGGCCGGCTCCAGAGCGGCTTGCCGAACCGGCTGCGGAGCCGTCCGGCGCAGGCCGCCGACCCAGTGCGCGAGCAGCAGCGCGCCGCCGGGCAGACTGGACACCAGGCCGAGCACGCCGTAGACCACGGCCACGGTCAGGCCCAGCTGCGCGCCGAGCCCGGCCGCGGCGAAGGCCAGTGCCGCAACGCCTTCGCGCGGCCCGAAGCCGCCGACGTTCACCGGCAGGCCCATCGCCAGCAGCGCGAGCACCAGCAGCGGCAGCACGGTCGTGAGCGACGCCGTCGCCCCGGCGGCCCGCGCGGCGACGACGAACAAGGCCAGGTGCCCGGCGAGCGCGAGCAGCGAAAGCGCGGTCACCCGGGGCCAGGCGCCGAGGCCGAGCAGCCCGGCGCGCACGTCGGCCATCGAGACGGCGAACGCGCGCCGCCACCGTGACGGGCTCTCCAGCCACCGCGAGCCGCCGGCGAACGCCACCGCGACCACGGCCACGGCGATCGCCAGCACGGCCGCGCCGGACACGATCAGCACGTCGTGCGCCACCGGCGGCACCACCGCCGGGCGCAGGAGCAGCACGGCCACCCCGGCGAGGACGACCACCACCTGGCCGGCGGTCCGCTCCAGCACCACCGCCCGCACGCCGCGGCCGACGTCACCGGATTTGCGCCCGTGCTGCACGGCCCGGTGGACGTCGCCGAGCACGCCGGCCGGCAGCACGCCGTTGAGGAACTGCGCGCGGTAGTAGTCGCCCACCGCGTCGCGTAACGCGAGCCGCAGCCCGAGCCGCGACGCCACCACCCGCCAGCGGCAGGCACTCGCCACCGTGC
The DNA here is from genome assembly GCF_900110575.1 of Amycolatopsis saalfeldensis. Classification (GTDB taxonomy): domain Bacteria; phylum Actinomycetota; class Actinomycetes; order Mycobacteriales; family Pseudonocardiaceae; genus Amycolatopsis; species Amycolatopsis saalfeldensis. Next base: position 205,062 of record NZ_FOEF01000003.1, on the reverse strand, counting down.
TCACCAAGCCCAGCACGAGCGCGGCGAGCAGCGGCCACGGGCCGATCACGCGCAGCCCCTCGAGGAACGCGCCGGTGCCCAGCCGCCAGGCCAGCCCGCCGATGATGGCGAAGCCGCCGAGAACCCGGAACCACACCCAGAACGTGCGCATTTTCAGGCCACCTCGATGGGAGCAAAACGGAAACGGGTGAGGACTTCGGTGAGCCGGCGAGCGGCGCCGTCCCAGTCCTCGAGGGTGCCGGCGCGCTCGATCGCGGCGGCACGGAGACGGTCGCGCAGCTCGGCGTCGTCCGCCCAGCGGCGCAGGGCGCCGGCCAGCGCGCCCACGTCACCGGGTGGCACGAGCAGTCCGGGCACGGTGCCGCCGGGGGAGGTGCCGAGCGCGTCACGGACGCCGCCGACGTCGGTGGCGAGCACGGGGATGCCGCGGGCCAGCGCCTCGGTGACGACCATGCCGTAGGTCTCGGCGTGGGACGGGAGCACCAGCAGGTCCGCGGTGTCGTAGACGGCGTCGAGGGCGGCGCCGGACCTCGGCCCGGTCAGCTGCACACGCTCGTCGAGGCCGAGCCGCCGGACGGTCCAGCGCAGTTCGTCGGCGTAGTCCGGCTCCCGGGTGAGCGAGCCGACGCACTCGGCCGTGAGATCGTCCACTTGGGACAGTGCCTCGACCAGCAGGTCCTGCGCCTTGCGCGGCGTCACCGCGGCGACGCACAGCAGGCGGGAAACACCGTCGGACCCGGACGCCAGCGGCGCGCGGTCGGTGCCCGGCGCCACGACCTGCACGCGAGACGGTTCCAGCTCGTGCCGTCGGACCAGGTCCCGCCCCGCGGCCGGACTGGTCGCGACGACGAGCCCGGCCAGCCGCAGCGTCTCGCGTTCGCGGCCCTCCAGCTCGGCGGCACGCTCCGGGTCGAGCCCGGTCTCGTCGGCCAGCGGCAGGTGGACGAGCACGCCGAGCCGCAGCCGCCGCGCGTGCGGGGCGAGGATCTCGGGCACCCCGCAGGCCACCAGCCCGTCGAGCAGCACGGTGGCCCGGTCCGGCAGTTCGGCGAGCGCCCCGGCCAGCCGCGCCCGCGCCGTGGGCCCCGGCTCGGGCCAGCTCCCGGGCACCGCCAGCTCCAGCACGGCCGTCCCGGCGCCCGGCAGGCTCCCGCACATCCGGCGGTCGTAGGTGTTGCCGCCGCTGGGCTCGGTCAGGTCGTCGACGTTGCCCGGCAGCACCAACACCACCGGCCCGTCCTGGTGGAACCGCATCCTGGCCTCCCTGCCCGCTCGCTGTCATCCCAGCACACGGACGATCGGGCCCGCCGGTTCAACGGCACTTGCGGCAACCCTCTGACCTGCACGTTTGGTTCCCGCCGGGACCGGGGTACCCAGCGGTCGAGGAAGGGAGCAGCCATGCCGCAGCAAACCTGGAGCACCAAGCGCGAGCGTCAGTACCAGCACATCAAGGACTCCCAGCGCGAGCGGGGCGCCAGTACCGATCGCGCCGAGGAGATCGCCGCCCGCACCGTCAACAAGAACCGCGCCCAGTCCGGCGAGTCCCGCCAGGCGAGCCGCACCTCCACCCACGACGTGAGCCCCCAGCACCGCGGCGGCAAACGCTCGGGCAACCGCCAAGGCCCCGGCGGCCCCACCAAGGACCAGCTCTACAACGAGGCCAAGCAGCGCAACATCCGCGGCCGCTCGGCCATGTCCAAGCAGGAACTGAAGAAAGCCCTCGGCAAGTAGGCCGGCCACCCGGCCGGGTTTCCGCACGGCCCGCTGTCACCGGTGTTTGCCCGCATAACAACACCGGCTCGTCCGCGACCGTGTTCGAACACGGTCGCGGTCTTCAGCCGACTCGCCGGATCAGGACAGCCATCCGGGCCGCTTGCCCCGCAATCGCCGCCAAGCCCGCGCGAATCCGTCCCGATGCTCGGCCGCGGCCCCATCGCCGCGCCCGAGCAACACCCCGAACGTGAACGTGTTCTCACCATCCCCGAAGCCCGAGATTCCCAGCCGGTACAACACTTCCCGGCTCGCCACCACATCCTGGTGCCGTCCCAGCTCCCGCAGCGCGCCCTTCACGCGCTTGCGCCAGTCCCCCACCTTTTCGACGGGCCGGATCACGTCCAGCGCGTACCGGACCCGCTTGGCCTTCTTCCGCACACTGTGCAGGGCCACCTCCCGGTCCACACCGGAAAGGCCCCGCGCCGCCTTCTCCGCCCGCTCCATCTTCCGCACGGCCTTGCGCACCGGCCTCCGCAACCCCTTGCGCGCGGGTTTCCCGGCCGCGGCAGTCAACGGCGGCTCCGCCAGCACCGAATCCAGCGAACGCAGCAACCGCAGGTACCGGCCGCCGTCCACCGTCTCCACAACCCGTTCCCGCGCAACGGTTTGCTCCCGCGCGAAATACCGCGTCACGTACTGGCGCACCGGACCCAGAACCAGCTCCGGCGGCAACCGGTCCACGTCCGCGGCCACCAGCGTCGCGGCGACCTCCAAGTCCCGCGCCGGCCCCAGCCGCCGTCCCAGCCAGCCCAGCTCGGCCACCAGCTCCGCGGTCGCCGCACCATCCACAATGGACCCGAAGGTCCGCAGCGCGCTTCGCAGCTTCCGCACGGCCACGCGCAACTGGTGCACGGAGTCGTCGGCATCCCGCCGCACGCCCACGTCCGCCTGGCGCAAGCGGTCGGCCTGCTGCCGCAGGTACCCGACCACAACGGTGCCCGCGTCGGGCCGTTCGGCCGGCTTCTTCCGCGCCGGCACCCGGTCCCCGATCAGCCGGCGCAGCTTCGACGGCCACGGCGACGTCTTCGCACCCGCGCCGGTCAACGCGTGTCCCAGCTCGTCGAGCACTCCGGGCGCGACCTCGGGGGCCAGCTCGATCTCCAGCTCCCGCCACCGGTCCAGCCGCGCGGACTCGCCACCGGCCTCGCCCGTCACGTGGTCGTCGGTGAGCGTGGCGACGGGGTGCCCGTCGCCGTCGGTGAGCTGGTGCGCGAAGCGGTCGGTCTTGAGGTGCGCGATCGGCACCAACTTGCGGCCCAGCGTGTACGCGCGCAGAAGCCGCGACAGCTCCTTCGGCACCTTCAGCTCGTCCGCGCCGAGCGCGACGTTCAGCTCCTCGCGCGTGTCAGGGCCGATCGGCAGCTTCAGATGCCACCCCGCGTCTTCGCCGCCGGTGCGCCGTCGCAGCGTGATTCCCTTCTGCGCCAACGCGAAACCGGTGGTGTCGTAGTAGGTGGCGTCCAGGAACTGCTCGGCGGGCGCCGCCTGGCTCCGGACCGGGCCGGTACCGACCAGCCCCGGAATCCCGGTCGTCTCACCGATCTCGTACTTGCGCTCGCGCTCGATCCCCGCGATCGGACCTCTCATGCTGTGACTCCTCGTGTACGTCGGCGTGTCCCCCTGATGGGGTACCCACAATCAGGTAAGCCGCACACGGACCTCCCCAGGGCTTGAGGTCAGGGAGTGGAGTACGGCGCGCGATGCTCCAGCGAGGGGCTCACGTCGGGGTAGTTCCCCTCCTGGCCCGGCACCGGCGTGACGACCGAGCCGCGCTGTTCGGCCTCGCTGCGGGACATCCGCCGGTTCACCACCGCCTCGCCGACCTGCGCACCGCGCAGGCGGCCGAGCGCGCCGAGGGTGACGGCGTGGATGACCGCGAGCACCAGCAGCAGCGCGCCGAGGCGGCCCACCACTCCCGGGAGATCGCCGTCCCCCATGGGGATCGTGGACAGCAGGGCCAGCAACCCCAGCGCCACCAGGTGGAACAGCACGGTCACCAGGCGGGTCATCGACGCGCCGGCGCCCGGGTCGCCGTAGGAGTTCTCCAGGTACCCGCGGCCGCTGCGGTAGATGACCTGCCCGTCGACGACGACGAGCACGATCCCGATCGCGAGGAAAGACAGGTACGCGTTGGTGTTCATCCGAGTGCTCCATCCTGGCGTGGTTTCACGTGGGGTACCCCGCCCGATCGTGGACGGAAACCATTGCGGTGAAAGGGTTACCCGCCGAAGGTGTCCGGGTCGAAGCCGGTGCGGTGGCCGGCGTCGAGCTTGCCGATCGCCGCCAGGTCGTCGTCGGACAGCGCGAAGTCGAACACGTCGATGTTCTCGCGGATGCGGTCGGGTGTCTTGGACTTGGGGAACACGATGTTGCCGAGCTGGATGTGCCACCGCAGCACCACCTGGGCGGCGGTTCTCCCGTGTTTCCCGGCCAGGTCGGTGAGCACCGGGTCCGTCAGCAGCTCCCCCTGGGCCAGCGGGCTCCACGCTTCCGTGGCGATGCCGTGCGTCCGGTGGTAGGCGCGCAGCTCCGTCTGCTGCAACGCGGGGTGCAGCTCGATCTGGTTCACCGCGGGCACCGTCCCGGTCTCCCCGGCCAGCCGTTCGAGGTGCGCGATCTGGAAGTTCGACACGCCGATCGCGCGGGTCTTGCCCGCCCGCAGCAGCTCTTCGAAACCCGTCCACGTCCGCACGTACTTGTCCTGGCTCGGCAGCGGCCAGTGGATCAGGTAGAGGTCCACCTGTTCGAGCCCCAGCCGTTGCAGGCTGCCTTCCAGTGCGTTGATCGCGTTGTCGTGGCCTTGCGCGTCGTTGGCGAGCTTGGTGGTGACGAAGAGTTCTTCACGCGGCAGGCCCGACTGGCGGATGCCGTCGCCGACGCCCTGCTCGTTGCCGTACAGCTGCGCGGTGTCGAGGTGGCGGTAGCCGGCTTCGAGCGCGGTCCGCACCGCCTCCGCGGTGCCCTCCGGCGGGATCTGGAAGACCCCGAACCCGAACTGCGGGATGCGGACACCGTTGTTCAGCTCGATTTCCGGGACGTTCTCGGTCTGGGCAGTCATCTCCCCGGCCTACCCGGGCCGCCCGGCGGCGAAACGCACCGCCCCGATCAGGTGGTCGATTCCTCGTTCCTGGCGGGCGAAATCGCCGCGGCCAGCGTCTCGTGGATCGTCAGGTGCCGGCCGGCGTCGGTGATTTCCAGGCAGCGCCGCACCCCGTGCCCGGTGCCGGACACCACGGTGAGCGACGGGTGCCGCTCGGCGGCGACGCAGAGCACCCGAATCCCGGCGCAGCCGAGGAATTCCACGCGAGAGAGGTCCACGATCACCCGCTCGCTGCCGGCCAGCGCGGTGACCAGCGCCTCGTCGAGCGCACGAACGCTGGCGGCGTCGATGTCACCGACGGTGGTCAGGACCAAGACGCCTTCGCGGCCGGTGATGGTCACCGTGAGCTCGGTGGGAGCGGAGAATACCGAAAACCGGGCAGTCATGGTGCGCTCCTTCCGCAGGCAACTACTGAAGGCGCTGACCGAAGCACATGGTTTTGAACAACAGCCAACCATCATGACCGTACGCCGCTGAGGGCACAGGTCAACCCGCGCCACCCACCGGGGCGAATGCCCCCTGACGCCCGCGGACGGGCGAGGGAAACGAGAAAACCCTTTCACGGCGGGGGAGGCAGCGTATTCGAGAACGCTCGCCGAGCCGGAACCGGGAAACCACAACGGGTCGGGGTTCGGGATTCGTTACCAGGTCGCGCACAGCCTGGTGTGCGCGGCGGTGAGCCGTCGGGCTGTCGGCCCTTGGACTGTCGGCCCTTGGACTGTCGGGCTGTTGGGTTGAGCCGTTGAGCCGTTGACCTTCGGCCGGGCTTCGCGTGATGGCGTCCAGCCGTCGTCACCCGGCCCGGCCGCGATGAGCACCGCGGTGCCCGGCCGACCCGCGATCCCCACCCGCCCGCTCGCGGATCCGCCCGCCGGAAAAAGCGGGTCGGTCAGTCGTGCATCGCGAGCTTGGTCAGCTCGTGGTCGAAGTCGAACCAGCGGGCCTCGTCGCCGGCGGGGATCGCGTCGTAGGTGCGGTCGAGGAAGTCGGCGAGCTCGCTGGCCGGGGCTTCCAGCACGGCGGAGCCGTCGGGGGCGTTCAGCTCGACGATCACGCGCGAGGGGTCGGCGGCCGGGCGGACGCGAACGTCCCCGTCACCCGCCGGCGCGATCAGGCCGTCGGCCAGCAGGTCGCGGCCGAACAGCCACCGCACCACCCCCGGACCGGCGTGATAACCCACGGCGATCGCATACGGATCCGACGGGTCGTACTCGAGGTCGGCGCGCACCGGCAGCGGGACGGCCCCGAACGTGCGCAGCCCGAAGATGACCGTCGCGCGGACGGCGGGGCTCTCGGTGCCCATGGCGGTACCTCCTTGATTCGTTCTCGGGGTCTAACGTGAATGTTCCTCTATGAGTAACGCGCCGTAAGACTACGAGCTGCCCGACAGTCGATCTTTCACCCCTTTGGTGGAGACCCATGTCTCATACGCTCACTCATCGGCATTAGCGACCACTCGAAAGGGAGACCCGGCGGCAGCCGCATCAGACCACCCGCACCTCAGCCATGGTGAGCCCCGCCCCCGACCCGGCCAAGCGATCGCGACGAGGGCCACAGCACCGATACCCGGAAAACGCCACCCACCCCGCGCGCGTCGCCCAGCTCGGCAGCGTCGAATGGCACAGGCGCCGGGCGCCGGGCCGCACCTCTCGAGCGCCGGTGGGCGGGATGTCGGCCGCACCTCTCGAGCACCGGCCTGCGGGCCCCAGACGCAGGGCGCCGGGCCGCTGCTGTGAGGGCGCCGGGGCCGCACCTCTCGAGCGCCGGTCGGCCGGGCGCCAATGCAGGGCACCGGACCACACCTTTCGGACACCGGTCGGCCGGGTGCCAGATACAGGGCGCCGGACCACACCTTTCGGACACCGGTCGGCCGGGCGCCAGATACAGGGCGCCGGACCACATCTTTCGGACACCGGTCGGCCGGGCGCCAGATACAGGGCGCCGGGCCGCTGCTGTGAGGCGCCGGTCGGCCGGGTGCCAGACGCTGGGCGGGGAGCGGGCAGTCCAGGTCAGCGGCAGGCGCGCATGGCCACGGCCGCCGCCAGCCTGCCTCCTGTGAGGTCCAGGCCCATTCGCACCTGGCCCCGGCACGCCGTCCTCAGTGACCCAACCCCGACAACGCGGGTGGGTCTCAGTCAGCCAACCCCAGCACGCCGATCTCAGCGGGCCAGCCCAGCAGGCCGGTCTCAGCCGGTCGGGACCCACCGACCGACCGACCAACCGACCACTCAGCCCGCCCGGCTCCACTCCTCCACCCGTACCCCCATCAGTTCCGCCGCCGCCCGGAGCTCGGGGCGGAAGTCGCCGGGGACGGCGTGGATGTGGTTGGCGCCGAAGGTCGAGAGGAAGGTCGGGGCGGGTACGTCGAGGCGGGCGAAGGCGTGGGGCCATTCCGGGGTCGAGGAGGCGGCCAGGGCGGCGTTCGTCGCGGCGTCGTAGGACTCGAAGTCGCCCTGGAGGAGCTGGAGGCGGTAGGCGCCGGAGAGGCGGGTCAGGCGGGCGAGGGTCATGGCGCCCGGGGCGGCGATGTGCTGCACCGAGGCGCCGCCCGCGGGGAAGAAGAACACCTCCGGGTACAGGTGCACCTTCGCCAGGTTCTCCGCCGGGTCCGCGCTGCGCGCCGCGAACCAGGTCGCGTGCTGGCCCGAATTGCACAGGTCCCAGATGTCGCGGTCGGCGTGGTAGTGGCGGACGTCCGCGAACAGCACCGGCGTGCCCGTGATCCGGTGCATCAGCTGCATGGTCAGCGCGCCGTCCATGTCCGCCTCGGTGGCGGTCACGTGCACGGCCTTGGGCCCGTTCCAGTCGTACGGGTCGTTCAGGAACGCCTCCGTGACGTCCATCGTCGCGAAGTTCTCCGTCAGCTCCGGCTGGCCCTTGATGCCGGAGAAGTCGATGCCGCGCTCCGCCACGATGTCGCGCACCGCCAGGTACGACCGGATCTGCCGCTCCAGCAGCTCGGGCGTGAGCTTCTCGCCGTCGTAGTGCACGGTCGCCAGGCGCTCCAGCCACTCGCGCGCGCCGGCGGCTTCCGCGGCGTCGGCCCGCTCGGCGCGCAGCACCAGCTCGTACTGGTCGATCTCCTCGACGTCCACGCCGAACTGCCGCATCCACTGGTCGGTGTTCGCGACGGCCGTGTTCATCCCCATCGGCCGCCCGCCGAACCGCCCGAACGTCGAACCGCGCAGCGACGCCACCGCCGAAGCGGCCCTCGCCCGCACCCCGATCTCCGCGATCAGGGACGCCTCGTCCGGCGCGCCCCACAGCCGCGTGTGCGCCCGGCCGATCTGGTCCAGCGCGCCGCCGGCGGCGAGCATCCCGACCAGCCCCGGCTCGGCCGGGTCCGTGCTGGCGACCAGCAGCAACGGGCTCGTGGTCGCGTCCGCCGCGAGCATCGTGAAGTGCGGGAAGCTCCACACCGCGTAGTAGAAGACCGTGACGTCCACGCCCGCCGCCGCGACCTCCCGGGCCGCCGCCGTGGCGACGGTGTTGGTGGCCACCAGGTCGCCGACGACCACCTCGTGCCCCGCCGCCTCCAGCGCCGCCGTGAAACTGTCCCGTTTGGACCGGATGAACCCGGTGTTGCGGCGGTGCACGTGGCCGCGCCCGTCGGAAATGGCCAGGACGCCGATTCGAGCCATGCTCTCCCCCTGCTCAGCCGCGGTTGAACTCGGCGTACACCGCGGCGGCGTTGTCCTTGGTCACCAGCCGCGTGCCGAGGGTCTGCGTCTTGGCCACCGGCTGGCAGTCGATGAGCAGTTTCTTCGCCGCCGCAACGGCTTCCGCGCCGCCCGTCGGGTAGACGAACGTCGCCGACAGCCGGCCGGCCTCCACCGCCTTGATGCCGCCCTCGGGCACCGGCAGCCCGTCGATGCCGACGATCGGCAGGTCCGCCTTGCCCGCGTTCTGCGCGGCCAGCCGCGCGCCCTCGGCCATCGGGTCGTTCTCGGAGAAGATCGCCTGCGCGTCCGGGTGCGCCTTGAGGAGGGCTTCGGCCTGCTGCTGGCCCTTGTCCCGCAACCAGTCCGCGTCCGCCGTCGCGATGACGCTCACGTTCTTGCCCGCGATGCCCTTGTCGAAGCCGTCACTGCGCTCCTTGGCGGGCGTCGAGCCGGCGAGGCCCTTCAGCTCGACGACCTTTCCGCCCTGCGGCAACAGCTTCTCGGCGAAGAACTGCCCAGCCTGGCGCCCGATGTCCACGTTGTCCGCGCCGATGAACGAGGTGTACGCGTCGCCGTCCACCTTGCGGTCCAGGATCAGCACCGGGATGCCCTGGTCGTAGGCCTGCTTGACGACGCCGGTCAGCGGCGTCGCCTCGTTGGGGCTGATGATCAGCAGGTCGATCTTCTGCGTCAGGAAGGTGTTGACCTGCTCCACCTGCTTCGAATTGTCCTGCGCGGCATCGGAGTAGTGGACGGTGAACTGCGGCACGCCCGCCGCCGCCTTGCGGATGTCGTCGTCCATCCGCACGCGGTAGGGCTCGGCGAGGTTCGCCTGGCTCATGCCGATGGTGAACTTCCCGCTGGGCCCCTTGCAGGCCTTCGGCGCGGGCGCGGTGCCGGACGACGCGCCGGGCGCGTTCTCGTGGGTGGTGCCGCAGGCCGTCAGCGCCAGCCCGGCGGCCACCAGAACCGCCATCCGGCGGGTGTTCTTGGACATCAGCTCCCCTTCCCTGCCTGAGCATCTGCTTGAGAATCCGCTGGAGGATCCGCCTGGAGGTCGGGCACGGCGCCGAGCGACGCCGGCCGCAGCCGCTGCAGGCCGGCGGCGAACACGATCACCACGCCGACCACGATCAGCTGCACGTTGGAGTCGACGTCGTTGAGCTGCAGGATGTTGTCCAGCACGCCGACCAGCAGCGCGCCCGCCACGGTGCCGAGCACGGACCCGCGCCCGCCCGAAAGACTGGTCCCGCCGATCACCACGGCGGCGATCGCGTTCAGCTCGTAGCCGACGCCGTCGTTGGGGCCGCCGAAGTTCAGCTGTCCCGCGTGGACGATCCCGGCCAGCGCCGCGAGCAGCCCGCAGACGCCGAACACGAGCACCTTCACCCGGGTCACCGGCACACCGGACAGGCGCGCGGCCCGCTCGTTGCCGCCGATCGCGTAGACGTGCCGGGAGAACGCGCTCACCCGCAGCAGCACCACGGCCAGCACGGCGACCACCACGAAGATCAGCGCCGGGATCGGCACCACGCCGCCGAAGGTCCGTTCGCCCAGCAGGGAGAACGGCACCGGGGCCTGGCCCGGGCCGTCGCCGTAGGTGATCGACACGCCCTCGCCGCCGGACCACATGCGGGCCAGCCCGCGCGCGATCTGCATGCCGGCGAGGGTGACGATGAACGCCTGGATCCGGAAGCGCGCGCTCGCGATCCCTTGCAGCAGGCCGAAAACCAGGCCCAGCGCGAGGATCAGCAGCACCGCCGGGACCAGCCCCCAGTCGTCGGCGGTGAGCAGCTCCGCGATGCCGACGCTGGCCAGCCCGACCACCGAGCCGACCGACAGGTCGATCCCGCCGACCAGGATCACCAGCGTCATGCCGACCGCGATGATGCCGATCTCGGAGATCGCGCGCACCACGCTGAACAGGTTGTCGGCGCCCAGGAAGACCAGGCTCCCGCCGTACGAGGGGGAAAACGCGACGGCCGCGGCGAACACGATGACCAGCCCGAAGAGGCTCTGGAACCGGAACAGCACCGCGAGGGCCTTCACCGCACATCTCCCATCGACGCCGCCAGCAGCTCCGCCTCGCCGGCCAGCGCGGTGTCCAGCTCGTGGACACTGCGCCCGCCGCGCAGCACCACCACGCGATCGCACACGCCGACCAGCTCCGCGGGTTCGGAAGACGCCAGCAGCACGCCGACGCCGGTCCGCGCGATCTCGCCGAGGATGCGGTAGATCTCGGCCTTGGCGCCGACGTCGACGCCGCGGGTCGGCTCGTCGAGCAGCAGCAGGGCGGGCTCGGTCAGCAACGCCCGGCCCAGCACCACCTTCTGCTGGTTGCCGCCGGAGAGCGCGCCGACCGGATCGGCCAGCGAGGTGAGCTTCACGCCGAGGCGCCCCGCGGTCTCCCGGGCCTTGCCGCGCTCGCGGGCGGCGGGCACGAGGCCGAACCGCGTCAGCTTGTCCACAATAGACAGCACGGTGTTGGCCAGCACCGAATGCTCCAGCGCCAGCCCGGAGACGCGCCGGTCCTCCGGCACGTACGCGACACCGGCCCGCAATGCCGCGCGCGGCGACCGTGGCCGGAAGTCCTTGCCCCGCAGGCGAACCGTGCCGCTGCGCGCGCCCTTCGGCCCGGCGCCGTACAGCGTCTCCAGCAGTTCGGTGCGGCCGGAGCCGAGCAGCCCGGCGACGCCGACGATCTCGCCGGCCCCCACGCGCAGGCTGATCCCGGCGGGCTCGCGCCGCCCGGCCCGGGGCCGGACCACCAGGTCGGCCACCTCCAGCACGTCCTCGGTCACCGTCGCGCGGGTTTCGGCGTGGAACATGAGGTGCACCGGGCGGCCGACCATCGCCTCGGCCGCCTGCGCCGCGGTCAGCTCGCGCGCGTCGAACTCGGCCACCACCTCGCCGTTGCGCAGCACCGTCGCGCGGTCGGCGACGCGGCCGATCTCCTCCATCCGGTGCGAGATGTAGACCACGGCCACGCCGTCGCGGCGGAGCTGGTCGATCACCGCGAACAGCCGCGTCACCTCGTGCGGGGACAACGCCGAAGTGGGCTCGTCCATGATCAGGATCCGCGCGTCGAGCGAGAGCGCCTTGGCGATGGTGACCAGCTGCCGCTCGCCGGTGCGCAACAGCTCCACCGGCGTGGCCGCGTCGAAGCCGACACCGGTGCGCGCGAGCAGCTGCCGGGTCTCGGCCACCATCCGGCGGCGGTCGAGCACCCCGCGCGCGTGCGGCTCGCGGCCGAGGAAAACGTTCTCCGCCACCGAAAGCGCGGGCACGAGGTCCAGCTCCTGGTGGATCATCGCGACGCCGGCCCGCTGCGCGTCGGCCGGCCGGGCGAACCGGACCGCCTCCCCTGCGATCCGGATCGTCCCCTGCTCGGCGGCCACTTCACCGGAGAGCACCTTCATCAGGGTGGACTTGCCCGCCCCGTTCTCCCCGAGCAGCGCGTGCACCTCCCCCGCGCGCACGGTGAAGTCCACCGCGCGCACTGCGCGCACCCCGCCGTAGGCCTTGCTGACGCCGGCCAGCTCGACCAGCGCGACGCCCTCGTCGCCCATTCCCGCCCTCGCCCCTCGCCCGCCCGCGCCTGTCCCGGCTCGAGCGGCCCTCGTCGAGAAATCGATTACCGGTGAACGTAGGTGCACCCGGAAGGGTGTGTCAAGGGTCACCGGCCGAACCGCCGGCGCGGTACCGCGGGCCGGTGGCGGGCCCTTGGCGAGCTGAACGGCGGATGGCCACCACCCAGCGTGGCGGCGAAGACCCCCTGTCCGCCCCTTAGTCACGGGCTTTCCCCAGCCGTCCCGCGCTAGCTTGTTCGATGTGATTTGTGGCGAACCTCGCGCGAACGGCGGCCGGACCCGTGTGGCCCAGGCCGCTTTTTGGCTGGTTCCCACAATTCAGCCGGTGCGGCATGCGCCATGCACGACATTGGTGTACCCGCCGGTAAGGGAGCAGGCTGTAAGCAAGTGCAGGCGACGATCCGGGGGCCGGACGTCGCCTGCTGCGTGTGGGTACATGGGAGGCTCAGCCGGTGTTCAGTCGTGTCGCCATCGTGAACCGCGGGGAGGCCGCGATGCGGCTCATCCACGCAGTCCGGGACCTTTCCGCGGAAACCGGGGCGCGGATCGAGACGGTCGCCCTCTACACCGACGCGGACCGGTCCGCCACCTTCGTCCGTGAGGCCGACCTGGCCTACCCGCTGGGCCCGGCCTCGGCGCGCCCGTACCTCGACCTCGCCGTGCTGGAGAAGGCGCTGGTCGAGACCGGGGCCGACGCCGCGTGGGTCGGCTGGGGCTTCGTGGCCGAGGACCCGGCGTTCGCCGAGCTGTGCGAGAAGGTCGGCGTCACGTTCGTCGGCCCGAGCGCCGAGGCGATGCGCAAGCTCGGCGACAAGATCGGCGCGAAGCTGATCGCCGAGGAGGTCGGGGTCCCGGTCGCGCCGTGGAGCCGAGGCGAGGTCGCGAGCCTGGACGCCGCCCTGCGCGCCGGCGACGAGATCGGCTATCCGCTGATGCTGAAGGCAACCGCGGGCGGCGGCGGGCGCGGTATCCGCATGGTCGCCTCGGCCGAAGACCTCACCGAGGCCTACGAGCGCACCAGCCAGGAGGCGTTGCGCGCGTTCGGCTCCGGCATCGTGTTCCTGGAGCGCCTGGTCACCGGCGCGCGGCACGTCGAGGTCCAGGTGATCTCCGACGGCGAGACGGCGTGGGCGCTCGGCGTCCGCGACTGCTCCGTGCAGCGGCGCAACCAGAAGATCATCGAGGAGTCTTCCTCGCCGGTGCTCTCGCCGGAGCAGACCGCCGAGCTGAAGACCTCGGCCGAACGGCTCGCCGTCGCGGTGGACTACCGCGGCGCCTGCACCGTCGAATTCCTTTACCACCCCGGGGAAAAGCTGTTCGCCTTCCTCGAGGTGAACACCCGGCTCCAGGTCGAGCACCCGATCACCGAGATCACCACCGGCACGGACCTGGTGCAGCTGCAGCTGCACGTCGCGGGCGGCGGCAAGCTCGAAGGCCCGCAGCCGGGCGAGTCCGGCCACGCCGTCGAGGCGCGGCTGAACGCCGAGGACCCGGACCGCGACTTCGCCCCGTCCCCCGGCCACATCGCGCGGCTGCTGCTGCCCGCGGGCCCGGGCATCCGCGTCGACACCGGCGTGAGCGAGGGCGACACCATCCCCGCCGACTTCGACTCGATGATCGCCAAGATCATCGCCTACGGCCGTGACCGCGACCAGGCGCTGGCCCGGCTGCGCCGCGCGCTCGGCGAGACCACCGTGATCATCGAGGGCGGCGCCACCAACAAGAGCTTCGTGCTCGACCTGCTCGACCAGCCCGAGGTGATCGACGCCAGCGCCGACACCGGCTGGATCGACCGCGTGCGCGGTGAGGGCCGGCTCGTCACGAGCAAGCACTCCGCGATCGCGCTCGCCGCGGCCGCCATCGAGGCGTACGAGGACGAGGAAGAGGTTGCCCGCCAACGCCTTCTGGCCACCGCGCACGGCGGCCGCCCGCAGGTGCAGCACGAGAGCGGCCGCCCGCTGGACCTCAAGCTCCGCGGCGTCGGCTACCGGGTTTCCGTGGCCCGCGTCGGGCAGAAGCGCTTCCGCGTCGGCATCAGCGGCGGCGGCGAGGTCAGCCCGGCCGACGTCGAGATCGACCGCTTCGACGCCCACTCCGGCCAGATCACCGTCAACGGCAGGCGGTTCCGCCTGGTCACCGGCACCCACGGCCCGGTGCACCTGGTCGAGGTCGACGGCGTCACGCACCGCGTGAGCCGCGACGAGGGCGGTGTGGTCCGCTCCCCCGCGCCCGCGCTGGTGGTCGCGACCCCGGTCGCCGTCGGCGACGAGGTGGACGGCGGCGCGCCGATCCTGGTGCTGGAGAGCATGAAGATGGAGACGGTGCTGCGCGCGCCGTTCCGGGCCCGGGTGCGGGAGCTGCCGGTTTCCATCGGCAGCCAGGTGGAGACGGGCGCGGCGCTGCTGCGCCTGGAGCCGCTGGCCGAGGAAGAGGACGCCGGCGAGACCGCGGCGGCCGCCGACGAGGTCGTCGAGATCGAGCTGCCCGCCGAGCCCGCCGCCGCCTCGGCCGCCGACCGCGCCGAGCGTGGCCGGCAGGACCTGCGCAGCCTGCTGCTGGGCTTCGACGTGGACCCGCACGACCAGCGCCGCGTGCTGACCGGCTACCTCGCCGCGCGCGCCGAGCTGGGCGAGCCCGGCCGGGCGCTGACCGCCGAGGTCGCGCTGCTGGGCACCTTCGCCGACCTGTCCGAGCTGACCCGCAACAAGCCGGCCGGCGAGGACATCAGCGCCGAGCGGCCGGTGCACAGCGCGCGCGAGTACTTCCACAGCTACCTGCAGAGCCTCGACGTGGAGCGCGCCGGGCTGCCGGACGCGTTCCAGGACCGGCTGCGCCGCGTGCTCGGGCACTACGGCATCACGGACTTCGAGCGCACGCCGGAGCTGGAGGAGGCGGTCTTCCGCATCTTCCTGGCCCAGCAGCGGGCCTCGTCCGACGTCGCGATCGTCTCGGCGCTGCTGCGCCAGTGGCTCACCGAAGCGCCGCCGCTGGAGTCGCTGCGCGAGGAGGCCGGCCTGGCGCTGGAGCACCTCGTGGCCGCCACCCAGGTGCGGTACCCGGCGGTCAGCGACCTCGCCCGCGGCGTGGTGTTCCGCTGGTTCGCGCAGCCGCTGCTGCGCCGGGCCCGCGCGGAGGTCTACGCCGGGGTGCGGCAGAGCCTGCGCCACCTCGACCGCAACCCGGACTCGCCGGACCGCGCCGAGCGCATCGCCGCCATGGTCGCCGGCTCCGAGCCGCTGGTGCGGCTGCTCGGCCAGCGCATCGGCAGGCCGGGCACCGACCCGGCGCCGCTGCTGGAAGTCCTGACCCGCCGTTATTACGGCAACAAGGGCCTGTCCGGCATTCGCTCGCGCGATGTCGCGGGCTGCGCGTTCGTCACCGCCGAGCACGTGGAGCCGGCCCGGGTGGTCACCACCGCCGTCGACTTCGCGCAGCTGCCCGACGCCGTGCGCGCCGTCGGCGAGCTGGCCGGGGACGCCGCGGCCGGCGCGCACGTGGTCGCCGACCTCTACCTACGCTGGGCCGGCCAGCCGGACGCCGACGCGATGGCGGACCGGCTCGGCGAGGTGATCGCGGCGCACCCGCTGCCCGAGCGCGTCGACCGGATCACCACCACCGTCGCCGGGGGTGACGGCGCGGTGGTCCACCACCACTTCACCTTCCGCCGCGGCACGGAGACCTCCGGGAACAGCGCGGGCTTCGCCGAGGACCGCCTGATCCGCGGCCTGCACCCGCGCGTGGCCGAGCGCATGCAGCTGCAGCGGCTCCAGGAGTTCGACCTCACCCGGCTGCCCTCCTCGGACGAGGAGGTGTACCTGTTCAAGTGCGTCGCCAAGGCCAACCCGGCCGACGAGCGGCTGGTCGCGATGGCGCAGGTCCGCGACCTCACCCCGCTGCGCGAGACCGACGGGCGGCTCGTGTCGCTGCCCGCCGCCGAGGACACCCTCGCCGGCTGCCTCGACGCCATCCGCAACGTGCAGGCGCAGCGGCCGGCCAAGAAGCGCTTCGACACCAACCGCATCGTCCTGTACGTCTGGCCGCCGACCGAGCTGACCATGGACGAGCTGAACCACCTCGCCCGGCGCGTCCTGCCGAGCACGGCGGGCGCGGGCCTGGAGGAGATCCTCTTCCTGGCCCGGCGGCGCGATTCGGCGACCGGCGAGCTGGTCGAGCTGGCTGTCACGATCCGCAACGACGTCGGCTCCGGCGTGCGGCTCGCGGTGGGCCAGCCGTCTTCCGAACCCGTGCAGCCGCTCGACGGCTACCGGCAGAAGGTGCTGCGCGCGGCGCGGCGCGACACCGTCTACCCGTACGAGCTGACCGGGATGCTGGCCGGTGAGGGCAGCTTCGTCGAGCACGACCTCGACGACGCCGGCGAGCTGGTCCCGGTGGACCGGCCGCGGGGCGGGAACAAGGCCGCGATCGTCGCGGGGGTCGTGCGCACGCCGTCGAAGCTGGTGCCCGAGGGCGTCGAGCGGGTGGTGCTGCTGGGTGACCCGACGAAGGCGCTGGGCGCGCTGTCCGAGCCCGAGTGCGCCCGCGTGATCGCCGCGCTGGACCTGGCCGAGCGCAAGCAGGTGCCGCTGGAGTGGTTCTCGCTGTCGTCGGGCGCGCGGATCTCGATGGACTCCGGCACCGAGAACATGGACTGGGTGGCGGCCGCGCTCAAGCGGATCGTCGAGTTCACCCAGGGGGGCGGCGAGATCAACATCGTCGTCGCCGGCATCAACGTGGGCGCGCAGCCGTACTGGAACGCCGAAGCCACGATGCTCATGCACACCAAGGGAATCCTGGTGATGACGCCGGATTCGGCGATGGTGCTCACCGGCAAGGACGCGCTGGACTTCTCCGGCGGCGTCTCGGCCGAGGACAACTTCGGCATCGGCGGCTACGACCGCGTGATGGGCCCGAACGGGCAGGCGCAGTACTGGGCGCCGAACCTGGCCGGCGCGCGTGACGTGCTGATGGCGCACTACGAGCACACGTACGTGGTGCCGGGCGAGTCCTCACCGCGCCAGGCCGTGACGACCGACCCGGCGGGCCGCGACGTCTCGGGCTACCCGCACGCGATCGTCGGCAGCGACTTCACCACGGTGGGCCAGATCTTCTCGGCCGAGCACAACCCGGACCGGAAGAAGCCGTTCGACATCCGCACGGTGATGCGCGCACTGTCCGATCAGGACCATCCGGTGCTGGAGCGCTGGGCCGGCATGGCGGACGCGGACACCGCCGCGGTGCAGGACGTGCACATCGGCGGCCGCCCGGTGTGCCTGCTCGGCATCGAGTCGCGCTCGGTGCCGCGCCGCGGCTTCCCCCCCACCGACGGGCCTGACGCGTTCACTGCGGGTACGCTTTTCCCGCGCTCGTCGAAGAAGGCGGCGCGCGCGATCAACTCGGCGAGCGGCAACCGCCCGCTGGTGGTGCTCGCCAACCTGTCCGGCTTCGACGGCTCCCCGGAGTCGATGCGCAAGCTGCAGCTGGAGTACGGCGCGGAGATCGGCCGGGCCATCGTCAACTTCGACGGCCCGATCGTGTTCACCGTGATCTCCCGCTACCACGGCGGCGCGTTCGTGGTGTTCTCCAAGGCGCTCAACCCGAAGATGACGGTCCTGGCGCTGGAGGGCTCGTTCGCCTCGGTGCTCGGCGGGGCGCCCGCCGCGGCGGTGGTGTTCGCCGGCGAGGTGAACAACCGCACGGCGAACGACCCCCGCGTGGCCTCGCTGCAGGCCCGCCTGACCGAGGTCAGCGGCGCCGAGCGCGCGGCGCTGACCGCGGAGCTGGCCGAAGTCCAGTCCGGCGTGCGGGCCGAGAAGCTGGGCCAGGTGGCCGCGGAGTTCGACCGGGTGCACAGCGTCCAGCGCGCGGTCGAGGTCGGCTCGGTGGACGCGATCATCAGCCCGGCGGAGCTGCGGCCGCGCATCATCGAGGCGATCGAGCACGGCCTGAAGAGCTGACGCGGCGGGGCTGGTGAGTGTTGCGGACACGCGCCAGCCCCCGCACCGCGGCTCAGCTCCGCCAGCGGTCCACGGCCTGCTCGTCCAGCTCGAAACCGAGCCCGGGCCGTGACGGCACTGCCAGCTCGCCGGCCGCGGTGACCGTCACGGGCTCGGCCAGCATGAAGTCGCGCCGCTGCGGCGTCCAGCCCGGCGGGTCGAACGGGAACTCGAAGTACGGGCCGCCGCCGACCCCGGCCGCGACGGCCAGGTTCGCCAGCACGCCGATGCCGTTCGTCCAGCTGTGCGGGGTGAACGCGCGGTGCTTGAGCTGGGCCAGCTCCCCCAGCGTCCGCGCGCGGTGCATGCCGACGGCGAGCACGACGTCCATCTGGTAGACGTCGAGCACGTCCTCTTCCAGGCAGCGCAGCAGTTCCGGCACCGAGTGGTGCATCTCCCCCGCCGCGAGCCGGACGCCCGGGTTGTCCGCGCGCAGGGCTCGGAAGCCGTCGAGATCGTGGTACGGCAAGGGTTCCTCGACCCAGAACACGTCCAGTTCGGACAGTCCGCGGACCAGCTTCCGGGTCGCGGCCAGGTCCGTCGCGGGCGCGGTGTCGCCCGCCATCCGCCAGGACTGGTTGAGGTCGACCATGATCTCGAAGTCCGGCCCGAGCGCGTCCCGCACGGCGGCGACCGTCGCCACGCCCTCGGCGGCGCGGTCGCGGTCGATGCGGATCTTCATCGCGCGGAACCCGGCCTCGCGTGCCTGGAGTGCGGATTCAACGCGTTCCGCCGGCGGCTTCAGCTCCGCCGTGGACGCGTACACGGGCACCGACCGCGCGGCGTTGCCGAAGAGCGTGGCGACCGGCAGGCCGGCTACTTTGCCGATGAGGTCCCAGAGCGCGACTTCCAGCGGCCAGTAGCTGCCGCCGTGGAAGTTGGCCGTCTCGATGGCCTTGACGTGGCGGACGATGTCCAGCGGGTCCTCGCCGACGAACAGGTGCTTGACGGCCTCGAAGCCCGCCATGGTGTCGCCGGACCCGATGCCGGTGACGCCGTCGTCGGTGTGCACCCGCACGATCGTGGCGTCGAAATGCCGGCGCGGCTCCGGGTCCCACGCCGCGCGCAACGGCGGGTCCAGCCGCAGCCGCAGGCGGTCGAGGGTGATGTCGGTGATCTTCATGGTGTCCCTTCGCTTCCCTCCCGAAGCTACGAGCGGCCCGCTCGCGACGGCAAGCCACGCGGGGAGATCGCAATGCGCGGTGCGCTCAGGCCAACTCCCTTACGCTGCGGTGCATGGACCGCCACCCCGGCCACGGCCTGCGCCGCGACCTCGACCTGCTCGAAGCGCTGGCGTCGGAAGAGGGGCAACGCGCGGGCGGGCTCGGCGTCGTCCGGCTGGCGCAGCTGACGGGCCGGGAGAAGAGCCAGGTTTCGCGTGCGCTCAAGGCGCTGGCCGAAGAAGGCGTTGTCGAGCGTGACCCGGACACACTCGAGTACCGCATGGGGCGACGGCTGTTCTCGCTGGTCGCGCGGACGGTGGAGGACCGGCTGGCGCGGGCCGCGGAGCCGGTGATGCGCGCGCTGTCGGCGGATCTGGAGGAGACCGTGCACCTGTGTGTGCTGCGGGATCAGGAAGTGCTGACGCTGCTTTCGGTCTCGGGGCATTCGTTCCGCGTGCACGGCTGGGAGGGCCGCGGCGTCCCGGCGGACCGCACGTCGGCCGGCCGCGTCCTCCTGCTGGACGCGACGCCCGACGAGCTGTACGTGCGCTTCCCTTCGCAGGACGGCCTGCCGGCGCTGTGGGCGAAGATCCAGGACGCCCGGGCGCACGGTTTCGCCCGCGTGGAAGAGGAATTCGAGCCCGGCCTGTCCGGCGTCTCCGCCCCGATCCGCGACTTCCGCGGCCGGGTGGTGGCGGCGCTGAACGTGTCCGCGCCGCACCCCCGGATCGCGGCCAGCCTGAGCGCCGCTGGCCTGGCCACCGCGGCCGCCGCGGCGACGGTGTCGGACCACCTGGGCTGGGCGGCCGGCCCGTCGCCCACGCGGCTGACCTAACGTCGACCGACGATCCGGCTGATCTCCTCCGCCGGATACGGGGCCTGCCTGCTCTCCAGCTGGAACTTGCGGTAGAAGTCCGTCATCACCTCGGCGAGCGGCGCGTGCTCGGCGAGGATCGCCGCGACCTCCGGCGGAATCCCCTTCGGCCGCTCCCCCTGGGCGCAGGCGCGCACGAACGCGCTGCGCTCCTCCCCCCGGTACCCGTACAGGGCGGTGACCAGCCAGATCACCAGATGCGTCACGGAGTAGGCGCGGTCGTAGGACTGGTGCCCGGTGAAGAAGCCGGCCTCTTCCCCGGACAGGTCGAACTCCGACGAGATCGCGAGACCGTAGTCCGCGAAGAACAGCCGCTCACCGTCGGTCAGGATGTTCTGGAAGTGGGCGTCGAAGTGCAGGAGGCCGCGGGCGTTCATGAACGAGGTCCCGGCCCGCAGCTGCTCGACGACCATGGCGCAGGCCCGGTCGGCCGCCTCGTCGCCGGCCTTCACCTGGACGCCCAGCCAGTCGTGCAGGTTCTGCGGGAGGTACTCCAGGAACAGCGCGATGCTCGCCGAGGAATCCCGCACGGCTTCGATCCGCCGGCGCACCGCCGATCCGCCTCCCCAGTAGGCGACGGCCTTGTCCACGTCGGCCAGTTCCCCGGGAAGCGACTGCCCGGGGTGCGGCAGGACCCGCCAGTGGTACGTCAGCGGGAAGCCCTCGAAATCCTTTGCCAGCACCCAGTTCGTCGTCATGGTGTGCACGGCCAGCTCTCGCCAGGCGCCGAAGCCCGCGCCCCCGATGAGCCCGACCCCGAAATGGGCGAAGTCCGGCAGTCCGAAGAGGTTCGCCGTCGACCGGACGTTCTCCGGCTGCCGTTCCAGGTCGGTCAGCGGCACCCGCTTGACGAAGACCGGGGTCTCGCCGACGTCCAGCAGCGCCGTCGTCCCGCCGATGCCGGATCCTACGGGCTCAGCCGCGTCCACGAGGTCGCGCAGCTCGAGATCACTGCGCAGGGCCAGCGCCGTGGAGACCGCGCTGTAGGCCGCCAGCCGCGCATCGCGCGACAGGGCATCGTTCCCGGCTTTCACGTGGGCAACAACCTCTCCGGAACGCCTGGGCGTCTCCCGTCCGGCTGCACTGTACGTGCCGATCAGGCGGATTCGGTCCAGGGCCGGAGTTTCAGCAGCCGTTCGGCGTTGCCGTGCGCGATCTTGTGCCGGTCGGCGTCGCTGAGCGCGGCTCCGGCGAACGCGGTGGTGGCCGGTCCGGTGAACTCGTAGGGGTAGTCGATCGCGAACAGGATCGCGTCGGCGCCGATGGCCAGGATCGCGCCGGCCAGCGCCGCCGGGGACTGGACGCCGCTGAGGGTGATGAGGATGTTCGTGCCGACGTACGCCGACGGGGCGCGGTCCAGGGTGCGCCCCGGGGCGAGGGTCGCGTAGCGCGAATCGAGCCGGGACAGCATGAACGGCAGGTACTCGCCCATGTGCCCGAGGATGAGGCGCGCGCCGGGGTGCCGGTCGAAAACGCCGGAGTAGAGCAGGCGCAGGGCGTGCCCGCCGGTCTGCGCGCCCCAGGTGAAGGTCGGCCCGATCAGCTCGGCGCAGCCGTCCGTGACCTGCCACTGCTCGGCGGGCGGGGCGCCGGGGTGGAGGTAGAGCGGGACGTCCAGCTCCTCCAGCGTGGTCCAGAACCGCTCGTAGCCCGGGTCGTCGAGGTAGCGGCTCCCGGTGTGGTCGTTGACCAGCGCACCGCGGAAACCGAGTTCCTCGACGGCCCGGCGCAGTTCGGCGGCCGCGGCGGGCGGGTCCTGCATCGGCAGCGCCGCGAAGCCGGCGAACCGGGCCGGGTGCTCGGCCACCACGTTCGCGAGGTAGTCGTTGGCGAACCTCGCGGCGGCGACCGCGTCTTCGGCCGAGAGCCCGGCCTGGAGGCCCGGGGCGGTGTGCGAAAGGACCTGCACGTCCACGCCGTAACGGTCCATTTCGGGCAGCCGCAGCTCGGTGAAATCGGGCAGCCGCCGCGCGACGTGCCGGCCGAACTCCGGGCTGACCGGGATGGGCCCGAGGTCGGTCAGGCCCGGGAAACGGTCGCTGAGCCGGGGAATCGAGAACGCTTCCTCCAGCGCGATCAGCCGCATGTTGTCGCTCCCTTGTGGATGGTCACGGTGCCTGCCGTCCATCGTCGATCGGGGGTGCCGGGCGCGTCCAACGAACGATTCCGCTGCTTCGATCGACGTCGGCGATACTGGCCCGTATGGAGCTTCAGCAGCTGGCCTACTTCATCGCGGTCGCCGACGAGGGCAGTTTCACCCGCGGCGCCCAGCGCGAACGCGTGGTGCAGTCGACGATGTCGGCCGCGGTCGGGCGCCTGGAACACGAGCTCGGCCAGTCGCTGTTCCGCCGGATCGGCCACCGCATCGAGCTCACGGCGGCGGGCGGGATCCTGCTCGACCGCGCCCGGGCCATCGTGGGCGCGGCCCGCGACGTCCGCCGTGAACTCGACTCGCTCGACGGCGGCCTGCACGGCACCGTCACCCTCGGTACGGTGCTGTCCACCGGCACGTTCCCGCTGGCCGAGGTGCTCGGCGCGATCCGCCGGGATCATCCGGGCATCGCGCTGCGCGTCCAGTTCTCGCCGCTGACCCTCGACCGCCACCTCGACCGCATCGCCGACGGCACGTTCGACCTCGCGCTGATCCCCGAGCCGGACACCACCGTCGCGTCGATCGGCCTGCGCCCGGTCGGCACCCTGGACCTCGTGCTGGCCGCGGCCCCGGACACCCCGCTGCCGGACCGGCCGCTGCGGTGCGCCGACCTCGCGGACGTCCCGTTCATCGACTTCCCGGCCGGCTGGGCCAACCGGACCCGCACCGACGAGCTGTTCGCGCGGGCCGGCGTCGAACGCGACGTCGCCATCGAGGTCGCCGACCCGGCCATGGCACTGGACCTGGTCCGAGGCGGCCTGGGGATCGCCTTCGTCCCCCGCCGCCTGACCGAGGACCGCCACGACATCCGGACTGTGGTGCTGGAAATGCCGGCCCTCAGCCGGGTCCTGATGCTCGCGCGGCTCGGCCGGAAACAGAGCCCGGCGGTGGAAACCGTGCACCGGGCGCTGCTCGAACACGCGGCCACTGTCGGTTGAGGACACTGTCGTTCCCGGGCGGCGAGTCCACTGTGGACTCGCCGCCCTCGTTGACGCCCGTCAGTCCTCGGTGTCCTCGGCCAGCACGCCGTAGATCCGGCGGCGGGCCTCGTTGAGGACCTTGCGGACCTCGGCGAACTGCGCGTCGGTCCCGGTGTAGGCGACCTGTCCCGCCGCGCCGGAGAGGTCGCCGAGCTGCTTGTAGAGCGCGTGGACCCGGTCGACGCTGGGATCGTCGCTGTCGACGCGGGACTCCCACAGCCCGGCGAACTCCTCGTCCCGCCCGGCGACGTGCTCACGTCCGGCCTCGGTCAGCTGCGCGACGCGGCGCCCGCCCGACTCGTCGGACCGGACGAGGCCCTCGTCCTCGAGCTGCTGCAGGATCGGGTAGATCGACCCGGGACTGGGCCGCCACTCGTCGCCGGTGCGGCGGCGGATCTCCTGCATGATCTGGTAGCCGTGCATGGGTTCCTCGGCCAGCAACGCGAGCACCGCGGGCCGCACCGACCGAGCCGGCCCGCGAGCACCCCGCCCCCACGGCGCCCCGCCGAACACCCCTCGCGGCCCACCCGGCCCACCCGGTCCGCCCGGCCCGCCGGGAAACCCCGGAAACCCGGGGAAACCGGGAAACCCGGGCCCACCCGGCGGCGGCGGGGGCGGAGGCGGCGGCGGGAACCCACCCGGCCCCCGCGCCGCGTCGTACCCGAGCGGGAGCCCTTCGGACTCTTCGCGTTCGCCGCCCCCGACCGGGAACCCACCCGGCCACCCTTCGCCCCCCGCCCCGAACGGAAACCCGCCCGGCCCATGGTGACCGCCATGCCCGAAGGGAGCCCCACCAGGACCGCGCTGCTCCGGCCCGAACGGGAACCCGCCGGGACCGTGGTGCTCGCCGCCGAACGGGACTTCGCCGGGACCGTGGCGCTCATGGCCGAACGGGAACCCACTGACACCATGATGCTCGCCGCCGAACGGGAACCCAGCGCCATGGCGCTCGAACCCGAACGGGAACCCCCCGGCACCGTAGTGCTCGCCGCCAAACGGGAAACCGCCAGCACAATGATGCACGCGGCTGAAGGGGACTTCGCCGTGACCGTGATGCTCAGAGCCGAAGGGGAATCCACCAAGACCGCGGCGCTCAGGCCCGAAGGGCGACCCACCGGCGCCGTGATACTCGTGTCCCAAGGGGACTTCACCCGAGCTGTGGTGCTCGCCGCCGAAGGGGAATCCACCTGATCGGGGATCCCGGCCCGGTCCGAACGGGAATCCGCCCGGGCCGTGGTGACCGCCGTGCTCGTGGTGCTCGCCGTCCTCGTGGTGCTCGCCGTGGTCGTGGTGGCCGCCGTGGTCGGGTGGGGGGCCGCCGGGGCCTGGCCGAGAGCCTAATGGCCCGGCTGGGTGACCCATGGTGAACCCGAAGCCGTGCGGATGGCCGAAGCCGGACTGGTGGCCTGGACCCGGCCGGTCACCGAAGCCGAACCGGTGGTCGGCACCCGGCCGGTCGCCGGAGCCGTGCTGGCCGTCGGCACCCGGCCGGTCGCCGGAGCCGTGCTGGCCGTCGGCACCCGGCCGGTCGCCGGAGCTGCGCTGGCCGTCGGAGCCGTGCTGGCTGTCGGAGCTGGGCCGGTCGTGAGAGCCGTGCCAGTGGTGAGGGTTGTGCTGATCGCCGGGGCCGTGCCGGTCGTCGGGGCCGAAGCCGTCGAAGAGGTGGTTGCTGCCTGCCGTCCTGGTCATGATGTCCTCCCGAGGGGTTGTTCTATCGCCGACACTTCGACGATATATCGCCGCCATGTCGGTGCGCAACCCCGCAGGTCAGAGGCGACACTCAAGCTCAACCCGGACGGCAGCAGCAGCGATCAACACCGCCGGGAACGCCCGAAAAGCGAACCAGGGGCCCCGGCACCATGCCGGGACCCCTGTCGATAACAGCGCCGTTGAATACGGCCGCTTACTTGTCCGGGAAATACTGCCCGTTGAACCACTGGCCAACGCCGTTGTCAGAATAGACGTCGACGTTGAAATTGTAGTTTTCCGTGTGCTTGTGCTGCGCGTATCCGATCCAGCCCGATGCCGCGGCCTCGTCGCAGATGATGTCGTCCGTGCACAGCGAAACAGTCGGAATGTTGCCGAAGAAGCTGTCGACCCCGACGAGCGGGTAGCCGACGATCGGGCCGAAGATCACCGACGGCGCCTGGCCCGCGAGGCCGGGGCCGCCCAGGCCGTGCGGGTCGCGCTTGGGGTCGGCGATCAGGACCGCGTTGACGTTGCCGAAGGTCTTCCAGTTCTCGGTCACCCAGATGTGCAAGACCGCGGCGCCCTCGGAGAACCCGACGGCTTTGACGTGCTGGCCGGGGCAGGCCGCGCGCTGGTTGCGGATCAGCCGGTTCAGCTCGTCCACGCCCTGGCGCGCGCTCTGGCTGTTGAGCTCGGCCGAGTAGCCGACGCGCTGGCTGATGCCGGCGCCGCTGAAGATCGTCGAGTCGCGGTCGGTGAAGCCGCCTACCACGATCGTGTAAGTGCCGTCGCACGAAGCCGCGGACGCCGAAGGCGCGCCCACCAGCACGATTCCCGCCGACATCAGCAGACCGGCCAGTACGGCCGCGAGCCTTCTCATGTTCACTCCCCGAATAGCGCACGGTCCGAATAACACTCGGTGGCCGAAAGGCCAAGCGTACTGAACAGTTTCCGATGTTAGCGGTTTTCACGCAACCGCACCAGACCGGAAAAACCATCCCGAGGAGCCCGAATTCGAAACAAATTCGGTTTCATCAGAATTTCATCGGGCTGCTCTATTGTGCCCGCATTTACCGGAAACCCATTCTCAGCCGCCGCTCACCGGCGCCGTGGTCGCCGCCTCGCCGCCGAAGCGAATCGACTTGGCCTCCTTGCCGAACGAGGTCAGGACCGCGACCAGCACCAGCGCCGGGATGACCGTCCACAGCAGCGCGGCCGTGTACCCCTGCGACTCGGCGATGCTCTGCTGGATCGGCAGGTTCAGCGCGGCCAGCAGGTTGCCCAGCTGGTACGTGACGCCGGGGTAGAACCCGCGGACCGCGTCCGGCGACATCTCGGTCAGGTGCGCCGGGATGACGCCCCACGCGCCCTGCACCATGATCTGCATCAGGAACGAGCCCAGCGCGAGCAGGCCCGCGCCGTGGTCGAAGGCGAAGATCGGGATGATCGGCAGCCCCAGCACGGCCGCCGTGACAATGGTGCGACGCCGGCCGAGTTTCTCCGACAACGCGCCGAAGGTCAGTCCGCCGATGATCGCGCCGATGTTGTAGATCACCGCGATCCACGTGCTCGTCGCCGAGGTCAGGCCCGCGCCGCCGTGCTCGGTGGCCTTGAGGAACGTCGGGTAGACGTCCTGGGTGCCGTGGCTCATCCAGTTGAACGCGGTCATCAGCAGGATCAGGTAGACGAACCGGCGGATCACCTTGCGGTTGAGCAGCACGTCCTTCACCGACGTCTTGGTGACGCGCATCTTCTCCTGCGCGGCCTCCCAGACCTCCGACTCCTTCACCCGCGACCGGATCAGCAGGCTGATCAGCGCCGGGAAGATGCTCAGCGCGAAGATCCACCGCCAGTCCAGCCCCAGCGCGGTGTGGAACAGCAGGTACGCCAGCGCCGCGACCAGGTAGCCGGCCGAGTACCCGGCCTGCAGCACGCCGGAGAAGAACCCGCGCCGCTGCACCGGGATCTTCTCCATGGCCAGCGCCGCGCCGAGGCCCCACTCGCCGCCCATCCCGATGCCGTAGACGAACCGCAGGATCAGCAGCACGGTGAAGTTCGGCGCCACCGCGCACAGCACGCCCGCCACCGAGTACAGGATCACGTCCACCATCAGCGGGACCCGCCGCCCGACGCGGTCCGCCCACAGGCCGAAGACCAGCGCCCCGACCGGCCGCATCACCAGCGTCGCCGTGGTGATGAACGCCAACTGCGTCGCGGTCGCGCCGAAGGACTTGTCCTTGGCGATGTCGGCGATCACGAACACGACCAGGAAGTAGTCGAACGCGTCCATGCTCCAGCCGAGCGACGCGGCGATGAAGGAGTTCCTCTGGTCGGAGGTCAGTTTCTGCTTACCCGGCTTCGCCACCACGCTGTCCGCGCTGTCCGACACACGAGCCCCCGTCGTTCTCTTTCGGAATCGGCCTCCGCTTGGTTTACACCCGGCCCGGCACGTCGGCAACACCCGGAACGGGAACGGGAAAACCAGTCACACCAAGCAAAAACGACACCAGTGTCACAACAGGACACGCGTGCGGACGCGGCGGCCGACGTCCCGGGCCCAGGCCCGGATCAGGTCCCAGTCGCGGAAGTCGCCCGCCCGCCGGCCCGACGCCATGAACCGCGCGATCAGCCCACGCGCGCGGGCCGGGTCGAGCCGCCCGCCGAAGGTCGCGGTCCGCTCCGCGTCGATCTGCGCGGCGAGGAAGGCGACCTTCGCCGGCAGGCTGACCTGGACCAGCGCCGCGCCGGGCCCGCACGGCCCGCTGTGGAACAGCCAGACCGGCCGTTCCCGCAGGTCATCGACGTGCCGCTCGAGCAGCCGCACCGCCTCCGGCCGCCAGCGCGAGTAGTACAGCGCGCTGCCGAGCACCACCGCCGCGTACTCCTCGACCCCGGCGACGTCGGCCGCGTCCCGCACGTCCACCCGCAGTTCCTGCGCGCGCAGCTCGGTGGCGATCACCTCGGCGATTTCCCGGGTGCCGCCGTTCTTGCCCGCGAAGACGACGAGGACTGCGGTCATGACCCCATTCTCCGCCCGCGGCGGACCGCCGGCTCCCCCGGTCTTCCACGATCCGCCGAACGGGCGTTCCCGTTCAGCCGGGCGGCAGGAAAGCCGGCCGGGCCGCCGGGTCCGGCTCGTCGTAGTAGCGGTGGAAGACGGCGGTCTGCGCGCCCGAGAGCGGCGGCACGATCCAGCTCCAGTCCGCCGGGCACGAACGGCCCGCTCGCTCCTCCCGCTCGAGGTGGGCCAGGAACCGCCGTGACTCCGAGTGGTGGTCGGCGACGGTGACCCCGGCCTGGTCGAACGAGTGCTGCACGGCCAGGGTCAGCTCGACCAGCGCGCGGTCGCGCCACAGCGTGCGGTCGTCGCCCGTGGCCAGGCCCATCAGGTCGGCGATCACCGGCAGCAGGTCGTACCGGCCGGGGTCGGCGAGGTTGCGGGCGCCGATCTCGCTGGCCATGTACCAGCCGTTGAACGGCGCCGACGGGTACCGCACGCCGCCGATCTCCAGCGGCATGTCGCTGATCGCGGGCACCGCGTGCCAGCGCAGCCCGAGGCCGGCGAACCAGCGGTGGTCCGGGTGCGTGAGCGGCACCTCCAGCACCGCGTCGGCGGGCAGGCCGAACAGCCGCCGCTCGCCGGGGCGGGCCTCGATCAGCAGCGGCAGCACGTCGAACGAGCCGCGGCGCTCCGGGCCGCGCCAGCCCAGCTCCCGCACGCTGCGGGTGAAGGCGACGTGCTGCGGGTCGCCGAGCACCGAGCCGTCGTCGAGCCGGTAGCCGGCGTAGCGGACCAGCTGGTTGTTGTGGATGCGCGGGCCCGGCCCGGCCGGGGTGTCCGGCGGGAACACGGTGACGGTCGGGCGGATCCGCCCGCCGCGCGTCGCGTCCCGCAGGTGCGCCACGCACTCCCCGGCGAGGCCCGCGGCGTCGCGCACGTGCCGCCGGTCGCGGACCCGCAGGCTCCGCCAGTACAGCCGCCCGATGCACCGCGCCGAGTTGCGCCACGCCACCCGCGCGCCGTACGCCAGCTCGGCGGGCGTGTGCCGGTAGGTGCCGGTCTCCGCGATTTCGTCGGAGATCCGCGCCAGCCGCTCGCCGAGGCGCTGCCCGGGCGGCACCGCCTGTTCGGCGTGGCAGAGCCGCACGAATTCCTCGGCCTCCGCGAACTGAACGCCGCGTTTCACCTGCGTGGATACCATGGTCACCGGGCTACTCCACTCTCCGAGAACACCACCTGTGAAACGCCGGAAAAGGGCATTGCCCCTCCGCCGCCTGTCCGTGCTCATGATCAGGAAACCCTGTAGCCCCAAGGGATCCGATCAGACGGGGTAGGTTACCCGACCACACCGGGGAAACAACCACTTCAATGGTGAGTCACCGCGGGCCCGGAAGGTAAGGTCGCGGCGACGACCGAGAGGGGTGCGGGTGGCCAGGCAGCGGATCCCGGTGGTCCTCGTCGCGGGCTTCCTCGGCTCGGGCAAGACCACGATGCTCAACCATCTGCTGGCCAACCGGCAGGGCGCGCGGGTCGGGGTGGTCGTCAACGACTTCGGCCGGGTGAACATCGACGCGCTCGCCGTCTCCGGCCAGGTGGACACCATGGTCTCGCTCGGCAACGGCTGCCTGTGCTGCGCCGTGGACGCCAGTGGCCTCGACGCCATGCTCGGCAAGCTCGCCGACGCCGAGGCGGGCATCGACGTGATCGTCGTCGAGGCCAGCGGCATCGCCGAGCCGCGTGACCTGGTGCGGCTGATGATCGCCAGCGACAACCCGGGCATCCGTTACGGCGGGCTCGCCGAAGTGGTCGACGCCGCCGAGTTCGCGGCCACCCGCGAACGCCACCCCGAGCTGGCCGACCATCTGCGCGTCGCCGACCTGGTGGTGCTCAACAAGGCCGACCGCGTGACGGCCGGGGAGCTGGCCAAAACGCGCGGCACCGTCGAAGAGCTGGCGCCGGGCGTCCCGCTGCTGGTCACCGACCACGGCTGCGTCGACCCGGAGCTGTTCTTCGACCCGAGGCCGCGCGAGCGCTTCGGCCAGCTCTCGTTCGACGACCTGCGGGAGCACGAGGACCACTCCCGGCACCTGCACGCGGCCTACGAGAGCGTCACGTTCACCGCGGAACAGCCCCTTTCGCCGCGGCGTTTCCTGGACTTCCTGGAGCAGCGCCCCGCCGGGCTGTACCGGGTGAAAGGCCACCTCGACCTGGGCCCGAACGGCATCCGGTCGCGGTTCGGGCTGCACACCGTCGGCGGATTCGTCGAGTTCGACCGGTCCGCCTGGCCGGCGGGACGGCCGCGGCGCACCGAGCTGGTGCTGATCGGCGCGGGCTTCGACGCCGCCGACCTGACCCGCCGGCTCGAGGCCTGCCTCGCCGGCGACAGCACGCCGGACGAGCGCGGCATGCTGCGGATCCTGCGTTACCTCGACGAGCCGGACGACGGAGCGCGCCACGCCGAACAGGCGTAAACGCACGGATTCCCGCGCACGGCGACGGACACTGGCCGTGGTGTAAGGAAAGCTGCTGAACCGCCCTCCCCAGGAGGAACAGTTCCATGGCGAATCCGTCCACGCTCCTCGGCGCGACGCGCTGGTACCTCGTCGGCGCGCTGCCCGAGGACTCCCCCGTCGCCCACCTGATGACCCGCTCCGGCGACCTGCGTTACCGCGCCTCGGCCTGCGGCGAACGCGAATCCCGCACCTGGACGCCGATCGACCTCGGCGCCGTCGCCCCGTGCCCGGCCTGCGCCGCCACCCTGTCCGGCTCGCCCGCCACAGCCGGCGGGACCGAGCAGCTCGCCTTCGACCTGCCGCTCTCGTGAGTGGTTCAGGACGGTTAGAACCGCTTGGGTCCTAGTGGTCGTTGCAGCACCTGATGCAGGAGGTGCTGTCATGACGGGGAAGTGTCGTCGGTGGCTGTCCCGGGAGGTGCGGGTCGGGTTCTGGGACCAGGTCCGGGCGGGGCTGTCGGTGGACCGGGCGGCGATAGCGTCCGGCGTGTCGCCGGCGAGCGGGAGACGGTTGTTCGAGCAGGCTGGCGGCGTGATCACCAACGCGCCGGTGGCCTGCTCGGGCCGCTTGCTGTCCTGGGCCGAGTGGGAACTGGCTCGCAACAGCACCGCTGCCGGCTACCGGGCCAGCACCGCCCAACACACCGCCGAACACCACGCGAAACGACCGAAACCCGCGAAGCTGACCACCAACCCCGCCCTGCACGCCCGCGTCCAGCAAGACCTGCGGGCCCGGTGGTCGCCCGAGCAGATCGCTGCCAGGCTGAAACGGGACTTCCCCGACCAGCCGAGGATGCACGTGACCCACGAAACCATCTGCCAGGCCCTCTATGTCCAAGCCCGCGGCGGGCTGCACCGCGAACTCGCCGCCTGCCTGCGCACCGGACGAGCCGTCCGCACACCCCAGCGCACCCCTGACGGGCGTCGCACCCGCCAGGGCAAGATCGCCGGAATGGTCCCGATCTCCGAACGCCCCCGCCGAAGCCGCCGACCCGGGCCATCCCCGGGCACTGGGAAGGCGACCTGATCGTCGGCAAAGACAGCCAATCGGTGATCGGGACCCTGGTCGAGCGCAGCACCCGTTCCTGCCTGCTGCTGCACCTGCCCGAGCGCGAAGACGCCACCGGGGTCGCCGAAACCATGATCACCACGATCCGGCGGCTGCCCGGGCAACAGCGCCGGTCGCTGGCCTGGGACCAGGACACCGAGATGGCCCAGCACGCCACCATCACCATGGCCACCGAGATGGCCATCTACTTCTGCGACCCGCACTCACCCTGGCAGCGAGGTTCGAACGAGAACACCAACGGACTGCTGCGCCAATACTTCCCCAAAAGTACCGACCTAGCCGCCCACACCCCGGCCCGCCTGGCCGAGGTCGCGGTCGAACTCGACGACCGCCCCCGCAAAACCCTCGAAACCAGTTGCAACAACCGCATGAATCCACCCTGTCCTCAACACTCAAGCCTTCTTGGCGCGGCTGGGCGCGACGCGCGGCGGCTCGTTCGGCATCTTCGGGTAGACCGGCGGCCACGGCGCGTCCATCAGCCCGCTCGCGAGGTCCGCACGGGACAGCTCCAGCAACGGCTCGATCGACTGCGGCCGGTCGTTCGCGCCCGCCCACGGGTCGCCGGCCGACGCGAGGCGGGCCGGGACCGTGGACAGCGTGAGCGTGTCCGGCTCGACGGTCGGCAGCTCGTCCCAGGAAATCGGCGTGGACACCTGCCCGCCGACGCGCGGGCGCACGCACCACGCGCCGAACACCGTCTTGTGCGGCGCGTTCTGGTTGAAGTCGACGAACACGCGTGAGCCGCGCTCCTCCTTCCACCACTGGGCGGTGATGAGGTCCGGGTGCCGCCGTTCCAGCGCCCGGGCGAGCGCGACGGCCGCGGCGCGGACCTGGTAGCCGTCCCAGCGCGGCTCGAGGATCGCGTACAGGTGCAGGCCGCGGGAGCCGGACGTCTTCACGTACGCCTCGATGCTCAGCTCGCCGAGGAACGCGCGCACGAGCACGGCGGCGTCGCGCAGCTGCGGGAACCCGATGCCGGGTGACGGGTCGAGGTCGATCCGCAGCTCGTCGGCGATGTCCAGGGCACCAGCGCGGTTCGGCCAGACGTGGAAGCCGAGGCAGCCCTGGTTGACCGCCCACAGCACGTGCGCGAGGTCGGCGGCCACCAGCGCGTCGCTGGTCGTGCCGTTCGGGGTGGAGACGACGGTCGTGGTCAGCCAGTCCGGTGGGTTCTTGACCCGCTTCTGGAACCAGGACTTGCCGCCCGCGCCGTCCGGGTAGCGCTCCAGCAGCAGCGGGCGGCCGCCGAGCCGGTCGAGCAGCGGCCCGGCGACGGCCTGGTAGTAGCGGACGAGGTCGAGCTTCGTCTCGCCGTGCTCGGGAAAGTAGACCTTGTCCGGGCTGGACACGGTCAGCTCGACCCCGTCGACCTCGAGGATCATCTCGCCTCCCGGAACAGCGCGGCCAGCTCGGCGGGCGGCGCCTCCTCGAGCTGGGCGTACGTGCAGGACGCGGGTTCGCGGTCGGGCCGGAAGCGCACCAGCCGACCGCCGTGCCGCAGCCGACCGCCCTGCAGGTGCTCGTACCGGATCTCGGCGACCCACTCGGGCCGCACCGGCTCCCAGCTCAGGTCCTTCTGCGGCGCCCAGCGGCTGTTCGCGCCGGGCCGCCGCCCGGTCTCCTCGTCGGCGGTCTGGTACTCGGCCCAGGTCCGCCAGGGATGCCCGTCCAGCGCGTTTTCGGTCAGGGGCTTGAGTTCTTCGACCAGCTCCCGCCGCCGCTTCGCGGTGAAACTGCTGGCGACGCCGACGTGGTGCAGCTCGCCGCGCTCGTCGAACAGCCCGAGCAGCAGCGACCCGATCCCGGCGCCGTCCTTGTGCCACCGGAACCCGGCGACGACGCAGTCCGCCGTCCGCTCGTGCTTGACCTTCCACATCACGCGCTTGTCCTGCTCGTAGGGCTGATCGGCGGGTTTGGCCATCACCCCGTCGAAGCCCGCGCCCTCGAAGCGGGTGAACCAGTCCTGCGCGGTGTCCGGATCCGTGGACAGGGGCGTGAGGTGGACGCGCTGCAGCACGCCCGTCGGATCGCCGCCGAGTGCCTCTTCGAGCAGCCGCCGCCGTTCGCTGAACGGCTCCCCGGTGAGATCACGGTCCCCGAGCGCCAGCAGGTCGAACGCGATGAAGCTGGCCGGCGTCTCCTCGGCCAGCTTCGCCACGCGCGAGGCCGCGGGATGCAGCCGCAGCTGAAGCGCCCCGAAGTCCAGCCCCCGCGGCGTCACCAGCACGATCTCCCCGTCGACGACACACCGTGGCGGCAAAGCGTCCTTGAGCAGCTGGACCAGCTCGGGGAAGTACCGCGTCAACGGCCGGTCGTTGCGCGACCCCAGCTCCACCTCGTCGTGATCGCGGAACACGACGCAGCGGAACCCGTCCCACTTGGGCTCGAACCACAGTCCCCCGGCGCGCGGCACCTCGTGCACGGCCTTGGCCAGCATCGGCCGCACGGGCGGCATCACGGGCAGCTTCACGAGGCGATCCTAGGCCGCGAGCGCGTTGACCTGCAGGATTTCGCACCTTGACGCGAAAGTGGCAACCGGCCACGATGTGAGGCTTCTCGGCTACGACGGGTGATCGGTGCGAGGAGGCCTCATGCGGCAGGGGACCAGGCGCGGACGGGCCCTCGCGGGGGCGGCGATCGTGGCGGGGGCGCTGGTGGCCGGGTGTTCGGCCGGCAGCGGGACCACGATCAACCTCTACCTCTCCCCCGAAGACCACATGCAGACCCTCGTCGACCAATGCACCCGGCAGGCGGCGGGGCGGTACCGGATCGTCTACAACAAGCTGCCGCGGGCGGCGGACGGGCAGCGCGAGCAGATGGTGCGGCGGCTCGCCGCGGGGGACGACTCCATGGACGTGCTCGGGCTGGACGTCACCTGGGTGCCCGAGTTCGCCGAGGCCGGCTGGATCGAGCCGTGGACCGGGGCGGACCGCGCCGCGGCCACCAAGGACGTGCTGCCCGGGCCGCTCGCGACCGCCCAGTGGAACGGGAAGCTCTACGGCGCCACCAAGAACACCAACATCCAGCTGCTCTGGTACGACGACCGCCTCACCCCGGCGCCGCCGCGGACGTTCGACGAGATGATGGCGCAGTCCCAGCGGCTCAAGGCCGCCGGCAAGCCGTACGAGGTGGTCTTCACCGGCGCGCAGTACGAAGGGCTGGTCGTCTTCTACAACACCCTCGTCGCCTCCGAAGGCGGGCACATCCTCTCCGACGACGGCAAGTCCGTGGTGATGGACGACGGCGCCGTCCGGGCACTGCAACTGCTGAAAACCTTGGCCGGCACCGGAATCACCGACCCGTCGCTGACCAACCAGAAGGAGGACGAGGTGCGCCAGGCCTTCCAGCGCGGGCAGGCGGCGTTCCAGCTGAACTGGCCGTTCGTCTACGCGGCCTACGCGCAGGAGAAGCCCCAGGACGTCGGCCACATCAAGTGGGCGCCGTACCCGGCCGCCGCGCCCGGGCGCGAGGCGCACGGGACGATCGGCGGCTACAACCTCGCCGTCAGCACCTACTCCCCGCACAAACGCGAGGCGTTCGAGGCCGCGCTCTGCCTCCGTAACGAGGAAAGCCAGAAGTACCAAGCACTTCTCGACGGCGAGCCGCCCAGCCTCGCCTCGATCTACACCGACACCACACCGCTGGACCCGGCGAAGCCCGCCAACGCGACCGAGAATCCCACGATGGCGCAACAGTTCCCGATGAAGGACGACATCCGCACGGCGCTCGGCGACGCCGCCGTGCGCCCGCTCACCCCCGCGTACCAGAACCTCTCGACGGTGATCTCGAAAGTCCTTTCGCCACCGGCCGAAATCGACCCGCCGGCCACCGCCCAGGAACTGCGCGAACGCCTGGCCGACGCGCTCGAGTCACGCGGCATCATCCCCTGAGCGGCCGCCCTCAGATCTCGGCCAGCACCAGCCCGCCGAGGGGTTTCGGGGTGAAATAGGTGGCCTTGCGCGGCAGGCGCCGCCCCGCCGCGTGGACCTTCAGCACCGTCTCGAACGGCACGGGCGCGAGCTGGACCAACGCACCCGGCGGCACCGGGCGGCCCGCGGGCAGCGGCCGCACCGCGGGCCCGTCCGGGTCCACCCCCAGCGCCTGCGCGAACAGCAGCCGTTCGACCGCCTCGTGATCGATCATCAGGGAATCGACCACGGGCAGGGTGACGCGCAGGGCCTCGGCGCCGGCCAGGACCACCACCGTGCCGGGGCACGACGGCGGTGTCCGGTCCGCCGTCGCCTCGACTTCCAGGCCCGCCGCGCGCCAGGCGCTCGCCAGCTCGGCCGCGGAGAACCCGGTGAGGACGCGGTTGATCGCGCCGATCTCCAGCCGCGGCCCGGCCGTGACCAGTGCGAGGAGGGCGCCCTGCCCCGTGGCCGCGGCGGCCGCGACCCGGTGGTTGCCGTCCGCGACCAGCAGGTCCGACCGGGCCACGGCGGTGAGCAGGCGCCCCTGCACGGTCCCGGACGGCACCACCCACAGCTCGTGCCGGCGGCCCGCGAGGTCCACAGTGGACACATCCGGTCCGCCGAGCCCCGCGCACGCCGATTCGACGGTCTCGGTCAGCAGCGCCCCGCCCTCGGCCGGGACCAGCAGCGCCGCGCTCGTCGCGCAACCGAGGCCGGACAGCACGGCGGCGCGCTCGGCGACCACCTGCGGGTACACCTCCTCCGTGTGCCGCACGTGGGCGCCGCCCGAGTTCAGCTCGCGAAGGTCGACCAGGCACAGCACCCCGGAAGCCGCCCCGTCCGGGCCGTCGATGCGGTACGCCGCGACGAAGCCGGTCAGCGAGCGGTAGTGCAGCGCCCGGATGCGGGCCAGGGCGGCGCGCGCCGACGGCAGCGCCGTGTTCAGGTCCAGCCCGCGGGCGAGCGCGGCCGGCGTCCGAGCCGGATGCTGCACGGCCAGCAGCGTGTCCCCCGCCGCCTCCGGGGACGCCAGCGCGGCGACGACGGCGTCCGGCTCCGCGAACTCGTCGACATCCGGCCCCGGCACGCGATCGCGCACCACCCATCCGCGGCGGATCGGCCGCACCCACGTGTCCATCCCCCCATCATGTCGGGCCGGGCGTCCGCGAAAACCCTTCACTCGTTCGTGGAATGCTTGCGGAGGCGAAAGAGTTGAAGCCAGCCATGGGCACCCCGAGGAGCAGACCACCGATGAACCAGCCTGCCGACGTCACCGGGCTGGGCGCATGAGCACGGCGGTCCCGGCCACGACGGCCAAGAAGGGCGTCGGGCTGCGGTCCGAGCGCGGACCGGTTCTCGCGGCGGTCATGCTGAGCACCGGGCTGGTCGCGCTGGACAGCACGATCATCGCCACCGCCGTCCCGTCCGTCGTCCGCGATCTCGGCGGGTTTTCGCAGTTCCCCTGGCTGTTCTCGATCTACCTGCTGACGCAGGCCGTCACCGTCCCGCTGTACGGGAAGTTCGCCGACGTGCTCGGCCGCCGCCCGGTGATGTTCTTCGGCATCGCGGCCTTCCTGGCCGGCTCCGTGCTGTGCGGCGCGGCCTGGAGCATGCCGGTGCTGATCGCGGCGCGCGCGGTGCAGGGCATCGGCGCCGGCGCGGTGCAGCCGATCAGCATGACCATGGTCGGCGACCTGTACACGGTCGAGGAGCGCGCCCGGGTCCAGGGCTACCTGGCCGGCGTCTGGGCCATCGCGTCAGTGGTCGGCCCGACGCTCGGCGGCGTGTTCTCCGAGTACCTGAGCTGGCGCTGGATCTTCTTCGTCAACCTGCCGCTGGGCGCGATCGCCGCCTGGATGCTCTACCGCAAGTTCACCGAGCGCGTGGAGCGCAGCCGCCACCGCATCGACTACACCGGCGCCGCGCTGCTCACTTTCGGCTGCACGGCGTTGATCCTCGCGCTGCTGGAAGGCGGAGTCGCGTGGGGCTGGGCTTCGGCGCCGAGCCTGCTGATCTTCGCGGCCGGCGTGCTGGCGCTGATCGCGTTCGTGCTGGTGGAGCAGCGGGCGAAGGAGCCGGTGCTGCCGCTGTGGGTGTTCACCCGGCGCACGCTGGTGGGTGGCAGCCTGGTCGCGCTGGTGGTCGGCGCGGTGATGATGGGGCTGAGCTCATACCTGCCGACGTACGCCCAGGGCGTGCTCGGCACCGGCGCGCTCACCGCCGGGTTCGCCCTCGCCGCGCTGACGATCGGCTGGCCGCTCGCCGCTTCGCTGTCCGGCCGGGTCTACATGAAGATCGGGTTCCGCGACACGGCGCTGATCGGCTCCGCGTTCATCATCGCCGGTGGGGTGCTGACCACGACGCTCGGACCGGACTCGTCGATCTGGGCGGCGGCCGGCTCGTCGTTCGTGCTCGGCATCGGGCTGGGCCTGGCCGCGAGCCCGACGGTGGTGGCCGTGCAGTCGACCGTCGGCTGGGAGCGCCGGGGCGTGGTGACGGCGACCAACATGTTCAGCCGCTCCCTCGGCAGCGCGGTCGGCGCGGCGCTGTTCGGCGCGATCGCCAACGCCACCCTGGCCGGCCGGTTCGCCCATCCGCCCGCGGAGCTGGCCGGCAAGCTGCCGGACAGCGTGGACGCCACCAGCCTGGTGCTCGGCGGCCACGCCGACCATTCCGCCGCCGCCGGGTTCGTGCGCGGCGCCCTCGCGGACGCCACGCACAACGTGTTCCTCGCGCTGGTCGGGGTCGCCGTGCTCAGCGTCGTCGCGCTGGTCCTGATGCCCCGCAAGACCGTCCAGCTCGAGTTCTTGGACTGATCAGTTCTGCAACGGCAGCAGCTCGCGCTGGAAGCCGTCGAGGAACCGCTGGTAGTCGCCCGAGTGCCCGGGCCGCAGGACGAACTTCGACAGCCCCGCGTCGATGTGCTGCTCCAGCAGGCGCCGGGCCTCGGCCCAGCTCGTCGCGACGAGTTCGGTGATCGGCGTGCCCGGCTGCCGTTGCGCCGCGGCGGCGAGCATCCGTTCCGGCATGCCCTCGGTGGCCACGAGCAGGCTCAGGCCGAAGTGGTCGGCCTCGATCTCGCGGCCGGCTTCGGCGGCGGCGTCCTGGATGGCGACGCGGGCGGCCCGCGCCTGCTCGGGCGAGTGGAAGCTGCCGAGCCAGCCGTCGGACAGCCGTCCCGCGCGGCGCAGCGCGGCCGGGGCGCTGCCGCCGAGCCACACGTCCAGGCGCTTGGCCGGGCGCGGGCCGATGGTGATGCCGTCGACCTGGAAGAACTCGCCGTCGAACGACACGTCGTCCTGTTCCAGCAGCAGCCGCAGCAGGGTCAGGGACTCGTCGAACACCTTGGCGCGCTTGCCTTCCGGCACCGGGAACAGGGTGTGCTCGGCCGGATTCGCCGGGCGCAGGCCGAACACCGGCAGCACCCGTTTCGGCGCCAGCCCGGCGAGCGTGACCAGCTGCTTCGCGACGAGCACGGGGTTGCGGCCGGGCAGGATGGCGACGCCGGTGCCCACCTTCAGCTTGCTCGTGCGGGCGAGCGCGTGCGTCATGCCGATCAGCGGCTCGACCTCCGGCGCGTAGACCAGCTCGGACAGCCACAGCGAGTCGATCCCCGCCGCCTCCAGCGTCTCGGCCAGCCCCGCGAACTCCGCGGGACCCGTGCCCGGCGCCGGCGCGACCCCCAGCCGGACCTTCAGTTCCTCGCCCACACTCGCTCCTTCCGCCCGGTGCCCGTCTCACTGGCGCAACGCCGCGGAGGCCGCCGGTACTCCCGGCAAAACGAAAGCCCCCTCCCGGATGGGGGCCGGAAGGAGGCCTTCGGATCGCGGGACGCCCTCGCCGCTGCGGCGGCGCCCGCCCGCTCATCCTGGAAGATCGCCGTACAAGAGCCGTACACGAACGTTTATGCGGTCGCCGCGATCACCCGGCCCAGCGCGGTGTGCAGGGCCTCCAGCTCGGACAGCTCCATGCCGAGCGTTTCGACCACGCGGTACGGGATCTTCTCCGCCTCCGCGCGCAGCGCCCGGCCCTTCGCGGTCAGCTCGACGGTCAGCTGCCGCTCGTCGGAGCGGCTGCGGCCCCGCGTCACGTAGTCCATCGCTTCCAGCCGTTTGAGCAGCGGGGACAGCGTCGCCGGCTCGTGGCGCAGCGCCGCGCCGAGGTCCTTCACCGACCTCGGCGCCTTCTCCCACAGCGCGAGCATCACGAGGTATTGCGGGTGCGTCAGCCCGTGCGGTTCGAGCAGGGGCCGGTAGATCGCGATCACGCTGCGCGAAGCGACCGACAGCGCGAAGCACACCTGACGGTCGAGCTTCAACGGGTCCTCGCCCAGGTCGATCTCGGCCACGGTTCCTCCTTCTCGCGTCGCGCCACTTTAGCGGAGTGGCCTGGCCTACACTAATCGTTAGTGCACTAATCATTAGTGTACTCTGCAAGCGATAGGGGAACTCGGCGATGGAGGACGAGATGACACGTCCGGGAGTGCTCCGCTGGTTCTGGTACGCCGTGGGCGGCCGGCTGCCCGAGCGGTACCGCGACTGGATCCTGCACGACACCACGTCGAAGCACTGGAAAGCGCGGCACGTGCTGCGCAGTTCCGTCGGCATCGCGCCGCTCTGCCTGGTCTGGCTGCTGCTGCCCGGCCCGATCCAGCTCCGGCTGGCGATCGTGCTGATGGCCGCGCTGGTGGCGTACTTCTACTCCTGCGCGTACATGGAGGAGAGCATCGACCACCGGCTCTCGCGCAACGGCTTCGCGCCGGGCACCGGCAAGCGCATCCGCAAGGAGGCGTTCGACGCCGCCGACGCCGAAGCGAAGGCCCGCTACATCGCGATCTACCGGCAGCACAGCGGCGACTAGACTCGGCGTCCGATGAGACGCAAGCTCCCGGCCCCGCTGCCGCCACGCCACGGGCTCGACCCGGCGCGGCTGCGGCTGCCCGACGAAGGCCCGTGGGGCACACTGCTGGAGCACCTGGTCGAACGGCTGCCCCGCGTCGCGCCCGCGCGGATCGAAGAGATGCTGCGCGAGGAGCGGATCTTCGGCCCGGACGGCCCGCTCGGCGTCGGGACGGCGTTCGAGCCCGGCACGTTCATCTGGTTCCACCGCGACCTGCCCGACGAGGTGCCGGTGCCGTTCGACATCGCGGTCGTGCACCGCGACGAGCACCTCCTCGTGGTCGACAAACCGCACTTCCTCGCGACCATCCCGCGTGGGCAGCACATCCTCGAGACGGCGCTGGTCCGGCTGCGCCGCGACCTCGGCCTGCCGGCGCTGTCGCCCGCCCACCGGCTCGACCGCGTCACGGCCGGGCTGGTGATGTTCGTGATCACCCCGTCCGCGCGCGGGGCGTACCAGACGATGTTCCGCGATCGCCTGGTGCACAAGGAATACGAGGCGATCGCGCCGTACGACGCGGCACTGGGGCTGCCGCGCACGGTCCGGAGCCGGATCGTCAAGGAACGCGGAGTGCTGGCCGCCCAAGAGGTTCCGGGCGAGGTGAACGCCGAGACGTACGTGGAGCTGCTGGAGCACCGCGACGGGCTGGGCCGCTACCGGCTGGTGCCCGCCACCGGCCGCACGCACCAGCTGCGCGTGCACCTCAACGGGCTCGGCATCCCCATCCTCGGCGACGGCTTCTACCCCGTGGTCACCGAAACCCCGCTCGACGACTTCACGAAACCGTTGCAGCTGCTGGCGAAGACGCTCGAGTTCGACGATCCGCTGACCGGCGCGCCGCGACGGTTCACCAGCGGCCTGCGACTGTCCTCATGGGACTCACCGGCCGAGTGGGCGGCGCCCCCGGCGGGCACCGGGGACGCCGCCCGCGGGGTCACTTCGTCCAGAACTTGACGCCGCTCCACTGCACGGTGATCGGGCCGGCCCCGCTGGAGGTCCGGTACGAGCCGAACTTGTCGTAGTAGCTGCCGCTCGGGCTGTCGATGGTCTGCTTGAGCGAGCCGTTGATGTAGACCTTGTGCGTGCTGCCGACCTGGTTGATCGTGTTGACCCGCACGGAGGTCCCGACGGTGGCGCCGCCGGCGAGCGTCTGCCCGCCCTCCACCGCGTACATCCGCCCGCCCTTTTCGACCGCCAGCAGGAAATACGGGCCCGCGTTCGAGCCGTCGCGGAAGGTCTGCTTCACGCTGATGCGCGTGCCGCTCATGCTGGTGATCTTGAACGAGCCCTCGAACTGGTGCGTGCCGCCGGTGTAGGTGTCGTACCGCCGCTCGGCGCGCTGGTCGCCGCTGCCGGTGGAGCAGGTGAGCTGGAACGTGAGGCCGCTGATCTGGCCGCACCCGCGCTCCTGCTCCGAATAGCCCGGCGACCAGGGGTTCCACGGTCCGGTGCCCACCTGCGCACTCGCGACCGGGGTCACCACCGCCAGGCCGAACAGGGCCCCGCCAAGCACTGCACCGAGCCGTAATCTTCTGCGCACTAGCCAACCTCCAGGAACATCAGGGCGGCGGTAGCAGACAGGTCCAGACCACTGCCGGACCTGCGTGCTGACTGTACGAGCACGGGCGGAAACAGACAAGCACCCGTTCCGGGGCCCCTTGACGACTTTGTTTGTCACTGCTTGGCTCAGTGCATGTTCGACGTCGAGGTGATCGAGGACCCGGCCGCGGCGGCCGCCGCGCTGGACCCGGTCCGGGCGCGGCTGCTGGCGGCCCTGACCGAACCGGCTTCCGCCGCCGCGCTCGCCGCGCGCCTCGGGCTGTCGAGGCAGAAAGTGCACTACCACCTGCGCGCGCTGGAGACGCACGGCCTGGTCGAGCCCGCGGGCTCGCGGCGGTGGGGCGGGCTGACCGAGCGGCTCTTCACCGCCACCGCCGCGTCGTACCTCGTCTCCCCCGCCGCCCTCGGCGAGGCCGGGCGGAGCGCGGTCGAGCCGGACCGCCTTTCGGCGGCCTACCAGCTCGCCGTCGCCGGACGCACGGTGCAGGAGGTCGCCGGACTCGTCCGCCGCGCCGCGCGCGCGGAACAACCGTTGCCGACGCTGACGCTCGACACGGAGATCGCGTTCGGCTCGGCGCGCGA
Source organism: Amycolatopsis saalfeldensis (assembly GCF_900110575.1). Lineage (GTDB taxonomy): Bacteria > Actinomycetota > Actinomycetes > Mycobacteriales > Pseudonocardiaceae > Amycolatopsis > Amycolatopsis saalfeldensis. The sequence continues at coordinate 162,552 of NZ_FOEF01000003.1, read as the reverse complement.
CCGCGCGGCGTTCACCGAAGAGCTGACCGCACTCGTCGCCGGCCTCGTCTCGCGCTACCACGACGAAGCAGCCCCGGGGGCGCGCACGCACCGGCTGGTGGTGACGGCGCATCCGAAACCGGCTGCGCCCGCGGAAGAACTCAGCCCGTAGCGAGGCCCAGCGCGGCCACCACGAGCGCGGTGACGGCGGCGCGATGCTCCTCGGTGTCCCGCCAGCGCAGCCGGCGCCCGGCTTCGACCACCACACCGAAGCCCGCGTGCACCAGTACCCGGGCCTGGCGCGGGTCGAGGTCGGGCCGGGCCAGCCGCAATTGCTGTTCCCACACCGCGATGTGCTCACGCTGGGCGCGCACGACGGGCCCCTGCAACGCGGCCGGCATGCCGATGATCTCGGCCTCGGCGACGCTGGTGAGCGCGGTGTGGGCGAAGCTGTACGCGACGTACGTCGCCGCCAGCGCGATCACGGCCGCGCGCGGATCGGCCACACCCTCGAGGTTCCGGTCCACGGCCTGCGCCAGCAGCTCCGCGGCTTGCAGGCAGGCCGCGGCCAGGATGTCGGCCTTGCCGGGGTAATGGCGGTAGATCGCGGACGTCGTGACCCCCACCGCCTCCGCGATCCGGCCGTTGGTCACGGCGGCGAACCCGTCCCGTTCGAACAGCGGGATGGCGGCGGCCAGGATCTCCGCGCGCCGGGTCCGGGGCACCGGCAGCGCGGGCAGCTCGACCCGGCGCGCGCTGCCGGCCACGGCTCCGGTGGTGGCGGCCCGCACGGCGGAGGTCAGCAGCAGGCTTTCCACCCGGCGGTGCGCGATCGAGGTGTGGTGCATGGTGATCGACCCGATCACGCCGAGGGCGGCCACCGCGCGCAGATCGTCGCCAGGCATCGGGTGGTCGCGCCGCAGCACGTCGGCGACCCGGCCGACGACGTAAGCGAACTTCGCCTTGAGCCGCTGCCGGTCCTCGCGGTCGAGATACCGCGCCTCCCAGCGGTACACCCCGCCGGAGGCGCGATGGGCGACGGTGACCCGGGTGACGACGTCCAGCGTCTCCGCCAGCGCGGACTCGGGCGCCACCTCGTCGAGTGCGGCGACGAGCCGGTCCGCCATCACGTTCGCGCACTCGGTGAACAGCGCGTACTTGTTCGGGAAGTGCCGATACAGGGCCGCGGCGGTGATCCCGACGGCGGCGGCGATCTCCTCCATGGACGCGGCGTGGTAACCGCGCGTGCTGAACACCCGGCCGGCCGCTTCGACGATGAGCTGCCGCCGGTTGCGCGGCCGGACGGCCGGCTCGGAGGTCACCACGGCGCCCTGGCCGGCGCGGGAGCGGACAAGGCCATGCGCGCCAGTCAATCACGAGCCGGGCTTGCCGAGCCGCGCCACCGGTCGCTATGTTAATGAAGAATCACATTGCATGACGAACCCGCAACACCCTCGCATCAGCCTAAACGGCGTGATGTTCAGGCAACGTGGCCTCAGGGAAGCAGGTAAGTAAATGGAAGATCTCAGCAGGAGGAGGGTCCTCACCCTCGGTGCCGCACTGGGCCTCGCCGGTGCCGCGAGCGTCACGCCGGCGTGGGCGTGGGCGTCGTCGGGATCGGTGGCCGGAACCGGCACGGGCACCGATCCGTGGTCGGTCTGGGACGACGAGGCCGACCCGCTGCTGGCCGCGCTCCTCGACAACGGCCAGGTTCCGGCGGTCAACGCCGCGCTGCATTCGTGGCTGAACAACGGTGATCCGCTGCCGGCCGGACTGCCCGCGGACCTCGCCACCCACCTCGGCCGGGCCAACCGCCTGCCGTCCTGGGCCGACCCCGCCAAGCTGCGCCTGGCCGCCGATTTCAACCGCCGCAAGGACACTTACCTGTTCATGCTGTACGGCCTCGGCAGCGGCATCATGAGCACGGTGATCCCGCGGGAGGCCAGGTCGGTCTACTGGTCCGCGGGCGGCGCGAACATGAAGGACCGCGCGGCCAAGACTTTCACCTTCGGCTACGACCTGAGCGAGCTGACCGCCTTCGAGCCCGGCGGCCAGTTCGTGGTCACGGCCAACAAAACGCGCCTGGTGCACGCCGGGGTGCGGCACCTGCTGCCGCAGTCCGCGCACTGGCGGGCGGTCGCCGAGGAGAAGACCCCGATCAGCAACGGCGACATCCTGGTCACCTTCCACAGCCTGGGCACCTTCGTGCACCGGAAGCTGCTCGAATGGCAGGTCCCGATGACGGCCGCGGAGGAGGACGCGTTCCTGCACCTGTGGCAGGTCGCCATCCACCTGCTCGGCGTGCGGGACGAGTTCATCCCGCGGAGCTGGGCCGCCGCGGACGCGCAGTCGGCGCAGGTCCTCACCCCGATCCTCACTCCGACCACCGAAGGCAAGGAGCTCGCCCAGGAGCTGCTCGGGCTGACCGCGCAGCTCGATCTGGGCGTCACCCGCGGCTTCCTGAACGAGTTCGTGCGCTACGTGCTCAACGACCGGATCGCCGACTGGCTCGAACTGCCCCGCGACTACCTGGCCGCGGCCGCGGTCCGCACCGGCTGGCCGGCCTACATCGCCTTCCGGGAGGGACTGCTGCCCGTCGCGCCCGCCGGGTTCTACGCGTTCGACCAGTTCGTGCGGGCCATCGCGATGCTGTTCCTCGACAACGGCACCTCACCGACGCAGACGCCGATCGTGATCCCGGTCGCGAACCGCCCCGGGGCCTGAATCACGCACGGTCAGTGGGCACAATCAACGCATGACAACGACCCCGAACGTCGCCGTGGTCGGCCCGGGAGCGATCGGCACGACCGTCGCGGCGGCGCTGCACCAAGCCGGGCGCGCGCCCAGGCTGTACGGCCGCACCGCCCGTGCCCAGCTCGAGCTGCGTGCCGCGGCGGACCGCATCGTGGTGCCCGGCCCGGTCCGGGTCGACGCGGCCCAGGGCGCGGCCCCGGCCGACCTGGTTTTCCTGGCCGTGAAAGCCACTCAGGTCGAGGCGGCCGCGCCCTGGCTGGCCGCGCTGTGCCGGCCGGACACCGTGGTCTGCGTGCTGCAGAACGGGGTGGAGCAGGAAACCGTTGTCGCCCCTCATGTCCCCCATGGCCGGGTGCTGCCCAGCATCGTCTGGTTCCCGGCCCAGACCCAGCCCGACGGCTCGGTCTGGCTGCGCGACGAGGCCCGCCTGACCGTGCCGGACACCGAGCCGGGCCGCGCCGTTTCCGAAGCGCTGTCCGGAAGCCTGTGCACGGTCGAGCCGGCCGCCGACTTCACGTCGCTGGCGTGGCGCAAGCTCCTGCAGAACGCGATCGCGGGCCTGATGGCCCTCACCGGCAGGCGCGCGGGCGTGTTCGCCCGCGACGACATCGCCGGGCTCGGCCTCGCGTACCTGCGGGAGTGCCTCGCCGTGGCCCGGGCCGAGGGCGCCGAACTCGGCGACGAGCTGCCCCAGGAGATGATCGACGCCTTCCGGTCCTACCCGGCCGACATGGGCACGTCGATCCTGACCGACCGCGAGGCGGGCCGGCCGCTCGAATGGGACGTCCGGAACGGGGTCGTGTTGCGGCGCGGGCGGCAGCACGGCATCCCGACCCCCATCAGCGAGCTGGTGGTCCCGCTGCTCGCCGCGACCAGCGACGGTCCCGGCTGACGCGCTCGGTGCCGGTCAACGGCGGCGGGCGGGCGGGCCGCCGGATTGCGGAACCAGTCGGGATCCCTTGGCGTGCCACGGTTCAAGGCGAACACCACCAGGTCCGCACCGTCGGCCACGTCGGACAACGGAGTCGTCCTGGCTTCGCCGCCGCGCGCGCCGGTCGTGGTGAGCAGCAACAGGGGCCGGGCAGTCAGGTGACCGCCCACCGCGCCGTGCCCGACTTGGCCGGGTCGATGATCGTGGCGACCGCAGCGGAAATCACGAACAGGACCGCGCCGGCGACGGCGATGAGAGCGAGCCACATCGCGTCCGGGCGGATGTTCAGGTGAAATCGGGTCACGGCCACCGCGGCCACCGCGATCGGGAGGATCGTGCCGAGCAGGCCGGCCCGCAGGTAGCCGAAACGGACGTACAGCGGGTACTGAATGGAGATGTTGAGCGCGAACGCCGCCCAGGAGATCGCCAGCACCTCCGCGACGGCCGGGCCGGCGAAGGCGATGTTCTGCACGTGCGCCGATACCAGCGACGCGGCCATGCCGACGACTGAGTAGCAGACGAAGATCGCCAGCGACCACAGGTAACGCCCGAGCAGCAGGGACCGGCGGGTGACCGGCAGAACCGCGTACAGCGTCTCCAGCTTCGCCTTGTCGGAGACCTGGAACGGGTAGCTGGCCGTCCAGGACGCGGACAGGATGATCAGCGCCGGCAGGATGACCTCCGGCCGGTCGAAGAGCATGACCAGGACTATCCCGGTGGTGATGAGGGCTTGGCGGCGATAGGGCGCGATGACCCGCAGGTCCAGCACCAGCAGCCGGGCGAGAGTGGTCACTTGGTCGCCCTGCTTGAGATCGAACGGGCCGCCCGAGGCTCGGCATCACCCGGCGATTCGGCTCCCGGGCCGTGACCGGTCGCGGGCGCTCCGAGATGGACGGCGAGCTCCTCCAAGGTCGGAGCCTCGATGACCACCCGCGCGCCCAGCAGTCCGGCATCCTCGGCAGGTACCAGCGCCTGTGCCCCGATCGCGGTGCGGCGGGCGCCGATGAGCCGGACGCCGGGGGTGTCCGCCAAATCGTCCGGGCCGCCCCGCACGACGCGGTAACTGTCCAGGACCTCCTCCTTGGTGCCGGTGCAGATGATCCGCCCGCCGTGGATGAGCGTCAGGTAGTCGCCGATGCGCTCGAGGTCGGAGGTGATGTGCGTCGAGAACAGCACGCTGTGCCCTTCGTCGAGGAGGAAGTCCCCGAGGATCCCGACGAGTTCGTCCCGGGCCACCGGGTCCAGGCCGCTGGTCGGCTCGTCGAAGACGAGCAGCCGTGCTTGATGGGACAGCGCCAGCGTGATCATCAGCTTCACGGCCATGCCGCGGGACAGGTCCTTGACCCGGGCCCGCGGACTCAGCCCGAAGGCCCCGAGCAGCTGGTGGTACCGGTCGGTGTCCCAACGGTCGTAGAAGGGGCGGACCGCCCGCTCCACCTCGGTCAGCCGCCAGTCACCGACGAGATAGGTGTGGTCCAGGACGACCCCGAGGTCTTGTCGCTGTGCGACCGGACCGGGCACCGGGTGACCGAGCACCTCGATCTCGCCCTGCTGGATCTGCTGCATGCCCAGCAGACATCGGATGGTCGTCGTCTTTCCCGCGCCATTGGCTCCGATAAAACCCATGACGTAGCCCAGCGGAAGCGAGAAACTGATGTCGCGCAATGCGAATGAGCCGACTGTGGAGCTCACTCCACGAAGGGCGAACGCAAGGTCTGAATCCACGGACTGGCCCCTTCCTCCATCGTGTTGTCCGGTCGCGTTACTCAAGGCTGTTCGCCTTCTCGGCCTGGATCAGCGCATCGAGGATCTCGATGAGATCGCCACGGCTCAAGCCGGCCGGGCGGGCGGCATCCAGTGCGGCTTGCAGGCCTTCTTCCACTTGGCGGACCCGCTGCTCCCGCACGAGTTCCGTGTCCAATGGCTGAACGAAGGCGCCCTTGCCCGGGACGGTCGTGATGAATCCCTCGGCAGCCAGCTCCGAATACGCCCGCGTCGTCGTGATGACACTGATCCGCAGATCGCGGGCCAGGGCGCGGACCGACGGCAACGGAGTGCCCTCCGCGAGCTCGCCCGCCAGGATGGCCGCGCCCACCTGTTCCTTGATCTGTTCGTACAGCGGCGTGCCGGCACTGTTCGACAAAACGACCCGCACGACCCTCCTTCCCTCACTGAATATGTACAGTATATACAGAAAGGACAGCAGTGAGGCAAGTCCCGCCGTATGTTCGAATGATCGTGTAGGGTGGCCGCCATGACGCAGGCACTGCAGGGCTCGCTGTTCGGCGACTCCGGGCCGGCCGAGCTGGGCCCGCTCGGCGACGCCCGGCGCACGGAGCTGGGTGAAGGCGCGTGGGTCGACGTGCTGCCCGGCTGGCTGTCCGGGTCCGGGGAGCTGTTCACCCGGCTCGCCGCGGAGGTCCCGTGGCAGGAGGAGCGGCGGCAGATGTACGACCGCGTCGTGGCGGTGCCGCGGCTGTTGTGCTTCTACGGCGAGGAAGCGCCGCTGCCCGATCCGGTGCTGGCCTCGGCGCGGGAGGCACTGAGCACGCACTACGGCCCCGAACTGGGCGAGCCGTTCCGCACCGCGGGCCTCTGCTACTACCGCGACGGCCGCGACAGCGTCGCCTGGCACGGCGACAATCTGGGCCGCGGCCGCCGCGAGGACACCATGGTCGCGATCCTCTCGGTCGGCTCCCCCCGGGTTTTGGCCCTGCGCCCCCGCGGCGGCGGCGAATCCCACCGTTACCCCCTGGGCCACGGCGACCTGATCGTGATGGGCGGCTCCTGCCAGCGCACCTGGGAACACGCGATCCCCAAGACGGCCAAGGGGGTGGGGCCGCGGATCAGCATCCAGTTCCGGCCTCGCGGGGTCCGCTGAGCCCGCGGTGGTCCCGGGCGCCGCGATGCCACCGGCTCACGCGCGGCCGACCCGGTCGCGGCCACGCTCACCGCTGAGGAAGGCTCGCCCGTCGCAGGAGCCGCTGAACCTCCACCGGCCCGGACACCACCGACCCACACGCGGCCCGAGAACGGCCGCGCTCACCGCCGGAGAAGGCTCGCCCCTCCGCTGGGGCCGCCGAACCTCCACCGACCCCGGACACCGCGACAGCACAGCGGCCCGCACGCGGAAGGCTCGACTGCGGCCACGCTCACCGCCAGAAAAGGCTCGCCCCTCGCAAGGGCCGCCGAGCCTGTGGTGGTCCCGGACAACGCGCCGGCTCGTGTGGTCACAGCTTTCGGCAGCAGCACAGGCCCGCGCGGCCGAACGACCGAGCCCCGAGCCACCAAAGCCGAGCCACCGAGCCGCGGGTGACCGAGTCACCGAACCGGCGGTCAGTCCACCAGCACGGGCAGTGAATCGAGCCCGTAGACGATCGACACCTTGCGGAACGTCAGCTCCTCCGGTTCCACCGCCAGGCGCAGCTTCGGGAAGCGCCGGACCAGGGCCGGGTAGGCGGTGCGCAGTTCCATGCGGGCCAGTTCCGCGCCGATGCAGCGGTGGGCGCCGTAGCCGAACGCCAGGTGGGAGGTGGGCTCGCGGGTCGGGTCGAAGCTCTCCATGTCCGCGCCCAGGACCGCGTCGCGGTTGGCGCCGGAGAGCGAAGCCAGCACGATGTCGCCCTCGCCGATGCGGACGCCTTCGATCTCGATGTCCTGCTTGGCGAAACGCGGGAACGCCATCTGCACCACGGCCAGGTACCGCAGCAGCTCCTCGACGAACCGGTGCACCGCGTCGTCGTCGCCGTTGGCGGCGTCGAAGGCCGCCGGGTCGCGCAGCACGACCAGGGCGCCGAGGGCGAGCATGCTCGCCGTGGTCTCCAGGCCGCCGGTCAGCACGCCGTCGGCGAGGCCCGCCAGCTCCTGGTCGCTGATCTCGTCGCCGTGGTCCTTGATCAGCATGCCGAGCAGGCCGTCGCCCGGCTCCTCGCGCTGCTTGCGGACGACTTCCAGCAGGTACTCCAGCGATTCCGACATCGCGCCGAGCGAGGCGCCCGCCCCGCCGAACAGGTCGAAGCGCGCGGTGCTCAGCCGCTGGACGTCTGCGCGGTCCTCATAGGACACGCCGAGCAGCTCGCAGATCACCAGCGACGGGATCGGCAGCGCGAACTGCTCCCACAGGTCGACCGGGCCCTCGGTGGCGGCCATCGCGTCGAGCTGCTCGTTCACGATCGCGTCGATCCGCGGGGTCAGCCTGCTGAGCCGGCGCATGGTGAACTCCGCGGTCAGCAGCTTGCGCAGCCGCGTGTGCACCGGCGGGTCGGCGAAGCCCAGGCCGCCCGGGTTCTGGTCCTCGGTGACCCCGGCGTTGCCGACCAGGTTGGTGAAGTCGTTGCTGAACTCCGACACCTTGCCGAGGACGGCCTTGGCTTCCTCGTACCCGGTGACGAGCCAGGCGTTCAGCCCGAACGGCATGTCCAGCTTCCGGATCGGCGCCTCGTCCCGCGCGGCGCCCAGCTCGGCGACCGGGTCGAGGCCCTCACGGCGCAGCGGCATGAGCGCGGTGTCCGGCAGGAAGGCCATCTTTTCGAGGTCGAAACCCCGCTTCTGCTGCCGCGCCAGGTACCGGCGGCCGACCCAGGCGAGGGCACGCGAACGGAGACTCCCCATGGCGGCGAGACTACCCCACTGCCCCGAACGAGTGAGGACGGCGGAGACGGCCGTCACCCGTGGTTCGGCATCCCGACATCCGCCGTGACCAGGCCGTGATCAGTCGTGATGGCGTGCCAGTACGGCCGGCCGCGGTCGTCCACGCCCGCGTACGTGGTGCGGGAGCTGCCGTCGGACTCCGTGTTGACGCCGTTCGTGCGCGCCAGCACCCCGGACGAGCCGAGCCACTCGCGTGACGCCGAGACCGGGCGCCACGACCGCCCGTCACCGGCGAGGTCCGACAGCTGCATCGTCATGTCGACCGCGCCGGTGAGCCGGAAGTTCTGGTCGTCGACGTAGTTCGCCGCCGAGGCGTCCACCGTGAGCGGGTACGACCAGTCGTGCCGCGCCGCGGAGCGCGCCTTTCCGTCCACTGTGGACACCGAGGTCTGCTTTCCGGCGTCGGACTGCACCACGTGCTGGGTCAGGCCGGCGGCCGTCACGTCGTCGCTGTTGCGGTAGTCCCGCGTCCGCTCCACCCGCGTGTAGACGCGGCCAGCGGAGGTGTCGACGTAGCCCGCCGTCACGTCGTCGCGGCGCGCGGTCACGGTGGCGTTCACCCCGCCGGTGATGTCCTTCACCGCCGTCTGCTTCGCCGCTACCGGGGCGACGTCGTCCTGTGTCAGCGCGCCGGACGTGCGCGCGGCGTGCTGGTCGGTGTCGAGCAGCAGGGTCGCCACCACGCTCCAGGAGCCGCCGATGTCCGGCACGGTGAACGAAAGGTCGTGCGCGCCGCCGTCCACGAGCCGCCCGGCGAACGGTGTGAGGTCGAGCGTTTCGGCGTGCAGGCTGAACGTGCCGATGGCGACCACCGGCCGCCACAGAGTGGGCACGATGCCGCCGGAGTAGATGTGCGGGAACGTCTGCACGCCGCCGACCGGGGCGCCGTCGAGGGCCGCGTTCGCCTCGCGGAACGGGCCGTGCCCGCACATGTTCGCGGCCGGGTACTTCGCCGCGACCTCGTCGGGCACGTCGTCGAACCACTGCTCGTCGCAGGCGCCGCCCTCCAGCGTCACCTCGAGCCGGGCGCGGGTGATGTTGCGCGGCAGGTCTTTCGCGGCGAAGTGGACGGTCGCGGCGCCGGGCTGCGCGTCGGCGTGCGGGAAGCCGACGACGCGGTCGGCGGTCTCGGGCGCCGGGTGCGCGTGGTCGGCGCGGTAGTAGGTGAGCGTGACGGTCTGCGCGTACACGCCGGTGTAGACATCGGAGGTGTAGTTGCCGATGCCGCCGGTGAAGGGCTGCGGGGTGCGGAGCAGCGCGGTGTAGGGCGTCAGGTCCTTGGCGAGGTGGTACGTGATCGCGCGGTGGCCCTCGCCGCTGGGCTCCTCCGTGGTGCCCCACCACACCTCGGTGCCGCCGATCAGGAGGTCGCCGATCCGGTCGTACTGGCGGCCGCTGACGGTCACGGTCTGGTCCATCACGACCTTCGCCCACGGCCCGGGGCAGCTCTTCGGCGGCGTCACCGTGCCGGAGTACGTCTGCGGGCTGCCGTCCGCCGCGTTGGAGGGGAACTTCTCCGCCAGCGACACCGTGCAATGCGGGGTGTCCGGGCGGCTGACCGCGGGCGCGGGCGAGACCGGGTTGTCGGTGTCGCCCTCCAGCACGGGCCCGGCCGAGGCGACCGCCCCGGTCAGGAACCAGGCCAGCAGGACCGTCGACAGGAAAACGAGAATCCGCACCCGGGCTCCTCCCAGAATGAGCAAACCACGCTGATGCTAACCGCCGGCCCACCCGACGAACGGCGGGAACCTCGAACGGCCCCGGTCCGGGTCTCAGCCGGGCAGCAGCGCCTCCACCGCGGCCCGCGCCTGGGCGCCCGCCCCGGCGAAGTCCTTGCGCGCCAGGAACTCCGGCAGCTCGGCCGGGGCGAAGTCCAGGTACGGCGCGGCCCGGCGGGCGAGGTCGGCCGCGTCCGTGGCCAGCTCGAAGCCGACCAGCACGTCGGTGTAAGACGCCCACAGCGCCGGTGCGTCGATCAGCTCCCGCACCGTCCGCGGCTTGGCACCATCGGCGGCGCACGGGTCCGCCACCGTCCACGAGTGCCGCCCGTGCGTCACGTGCACGGGCTCCGCGCCGGGCACGTGCACGGTGGCCGAGGCACCCGCCGGGACGACGACGTCGAGCGTGAACCGGCCGTCCTCGCGCCGCCACGACACCGAGGCCTCGCCATAGGGCGTCTCGTGCCGCGCCCACGCGTGGGTCAGCGCCGCGTCCGGCCGCGGCCGGACCTCCAGCGAGCGGTAGCCCGGGGACGACGGCGCGAGCCCGGCGACCGTCCGGTGCAGCCAGTCCGCGACCGCGCCGAGCGCGTAGTGGTTGAACGACGTCATCTCGCCCGGGTTCACCGAGCCGTCCGGCAGCATCGAGTCCCAGCGTTCCCAGATCGTGGTGGCGCCCATGGTCACCGGGTAGAGCCACGACGGGTTGCCGCGTTCCAGCACCAGCCGGTACGCGAGGTCCGGACGTCCCGAAGCGGTCAGCGCGTCCGCGATCAGGGGTGTCCCGACGAACCCGGTGCCGATGCGGAAACCGCCGGCGCGCACCAGATCCGCGAGCCGGCCGGCGGCCACGGCGCGCTGCCCGGCGTCCGGCAGGAGCGCGAACTCCAGCGCCAGCGCGTACGCCGTCTGCGCGTCGCTCACCAAGCGACCGGAGACCGTGACGTACTCCCGCGCGAAAGCCGCACGCGTACGCGCGGCGATGTCTGCGTACGTCGCCGCGTCTTCCTCGAAGCCCAGTACGCGAGCGGCGTCCGCGACGATGCCCGCCGAGTGCGCGAGGTAGGCCGTGGCGACGACGTCCGGGTCGGCCTTCGCCGCGAACGGGTCGTCCGGCGGCGCGTCCGGGTCCAGCCAGTCGCCGAACTGGAAGCCGCCCGCCCACACGCCGCCGGTGGCCGCAGCCGCCATCCGGTCGACCCAGCCGCGCATGCTGGCGAACTGCCGGCGCAGCACCTCGACGTCGCCGTAACGCTGGTGCAGCACCCACGGCACGACGGTCGCGGCGTCGCCCCACGCCGTCGCGGCGGGTGCTTCGGTGTGCAGCACGTCGGGCACCACGAACGGCACCGAGCCGTCGCCGGACTGCTCCGCCGCCAGGTCCTTCAGCCACGACGACAGGAACCCGGCGGTGTCGAAGAGGAACGAGGCGGTCGGCGAGAACACCTGGATGTCGCCGGTCCAGCCGAGCCGCTCGTCGCGCTGCGGGCAGTCGGTGGGCAGGTCGAGGAAGTTGCCGCGCATGCTCCACACCACGTTCTCGTGGAAGCGCTCCAGCAGCGGTTCCGAGCAGCCGAACCAGCCGGTGCGGCGCAGGTCGCTGCCCACCACCACGGCCTCGACGTCGGCCGCGGCGAGGCCCTCGACGCCGGTGATCTCGGCGTAGCGGAAGCCGTGGAAAGTGAACTCCGGCGCCAGCACCGCCTCGGCCGCGTCGTCGAGCACGTACGAATCGGCCGCCTTCGCGCTGCGCAGGGGCCGGGTGCCCAGCTCGCCGTGTTCGAGCACCTCGGCGTGCCGCACGGTCACCTCTTGGCCGGCCCGCGCATCGCGGACCTTGAGCCGCACCCAGCCGACGAGGTTCTGCCCGAAGTCCACCAGCGTCGCGCCCGAAGGCGACGCCGAGACCGTCACGGCCGGCAGCACCTGCGTCACACGGACCGGCGGGCCGTCCGGGGCGACCAGCTCGCCGGGCGGGCCCGGCAGCACCTCCACACCGTCCACAACGGACTCGTGCGGGCGGAGGTCGGTGCGCTGGCCGTCGTAAATGTCGTTGTCCACGACGGCGCTCTCGTGCGCGGTCCACTGCTCGTCCGTGGCGACGACCTCGGTGGTCCCGTCGTCGTAGCGGACTTCCAGCTGCGCCAGCAAAGCCACCCTGTCGCCGTACACGCCGCGCTTGCCGGTCCAGCCGAGGCGGCCGCGGTACCAGCCGTTGCCCAGCAGCACGTCGAGGCGGTTCTCACCCTCGCCGATCAGCGCCGTGACGTCGTGCGTCCGGTACCGCAGCCGGTTCCGGTAGCTGGTCCAGCCCGGGCCGAGCACCTCGTCGCCGATCCGCGAGCCGTTGAGCGTGGCCGAGTGGACGCCGAGCGCGGTGACGTAGAGCCGGGCCGACGCGACGGCCGAACGCGGTGTCCACTTGCGACTCAGGACGGGCGCGCGCCCGCCGATCGTGCCGATGGCGCGCGGGCTGACGAACCGGGCCGTCCAGTCCCCCGCGTCGAGCAGTCCCGCCTCGACCGGCGACGGTTCGCTCCAGTCGCTCCAGTCCTCCCCCGAGGCCACGCGGACGCGGACGACCGCGCGGGCCCGGGAGGCCAGCGGCTCGAACGGCCACGGCACCAGCACCTGCTCGGCGGACTCGACGCGGACGGGGGCGCCGCCGTCGCGCTCCACCTCGTACGCGGTCTGCGCCCAGCCCGGGTCACCGGTCCGGACCTGCCAGGAGATCCGCGGTTCGGCCGTGCCGACGCCGAGCGCGGGGTCGAGGTGTTCGAAGCGGACAGCTGCGACGACGCTGACGGCCAAGGCGTCCTCCTTGACGCGGGCGGTTGTACAGTGCGCGAACCACCCTGACTTGAAACGTATCAACCATCGGGCCGGGCGAGCGTAACCAGTCGGAGCACGGAGAATCAACCCCCAGCCGCGCCACGCCGGGCGGGTTGGCCGCGCCGCGCCGTTTCGGCTACCTTCGTGGGATAGCCGCCGCCGGGTCCCGCTTTCCGGGCTCGCCCAAGCCTCGCCGACGCGCCGGGCACCCACTCGTCTGAAACGTTTCATATGCGTGTTACGCTGGCTTTTGAGTTCATCGAGGGGAGATGAGGGCCGTGGTCGGCATCAAGGACGTGGCCAGGCAGGCCGGCGTCTCGATCGGCACGGTGTCCAATGTGGTCAACCGGCCGCACGTGGTCGCCACCGCCACGCGCAACCGCGTGCTGTCGGTGATCCAGGAGCTGGGCTACGTCCGCGACGAGTCCGCGCGGCAGCTGCGCGCCGGCCGCAGCCGGATCCTGGCGCTGCTGGTGCTGGACCTCGGCAACCCGTTTTTCGTCGACGTCGCCCGCGGCGCCGAGGAGGCCGCGCACGACGAGGGGCTCAACATCATCACCTGCAACAGCAGCCAGCGGGTGGAGACCGAGGCGTCGTACCTCGCGATGCTCGCCGAGCAGCGGGTCCGCGGGGTGCTGCTGAGCCCGGTCGACACGGCCGGCGACGCGATGCAGGCATTCCGGCGAAGCGGGATCCCGTACGTGTTCGTGGACCGCAAGGTGCCGGCGGAGGACGCCAGCTCGGTGTCGGTGGACGACGTCGCCGGCGGGGAGCTCGCGGCGCGGCACCTGCTGGAGACCGGGCACCGGCGGATCGCGTTCGTGAACGGCCCGATGCTGCTCACCCAGTGCCGCGACCGCGACCGGGGCGTGCGCTCGGGGCTGGCCGGGTCCGGCGCCGAGCTGTCCGTGCTGGAGGCGATCGGCCTGGACGTCAGCTCGGGCCGCGACGCCGGCGCGCGCCTGCTCGGCATGAGCCCCCGCCCGACGGCGGTGTTCTGCGCCAACGACTTGCTCGCCCTCGGCGTGCTGCAGGCGATGGTCGGCGCGGGCGTCCGGGTCCCCGCTGAGATGGCGATCGTCGGGTACGACGACATCGAGTTCGCCGGCGCGGCGGCGGTCCCGCTGACGTCGGTGCGCCAGCCCGCGCTGCGCCTCGGCCGCACCGCCGCGAGCCTCCTGCTCGCCGAGACCGGCGACGAGCCGCCGCAACGCCGTCAGGTCGTCTTCACCCCGGAACTCGTGGTCCGCGAATCGACCCGGGTCCGCAAGGACTCGTGAGTGTTCACGCCGGTTAGAACCGGCGTAAACACTCACGAGTCCTAGAGCGCGAGCGCGACGGCGCCCAGCAGGGAAGCGTCCTGGTCGAACCGCGCCGGGACCAGCTCGGGCGGGAACGGCACGGCCGCGGCCAGGCGGTCGCGCAGGGCGGGCAGCAGCACGTCGGCCGAGCGGACCAGCCCGCCGCCCACCGCGACGCGTTGCGGGTCGAACGCGATCGCCAGGTTGGCCACGTGCATGGACAGCTCGTCGAGCGCCGCCGTGACCAGCTCCTTGGCCTGGGTGTTCTCCCGGGCCAAGGCGAACAGCTCGCCGGCGGTGACCGGGCGGCCGAGCAGCGCGCTCGCCCGGCTGCCCAGCCCGCGCCCGCCGACGGCCTCCTCCAGCGGCGCCGCCCCGCTGGCGAAACCGTCGGTGTCCGGCGGGGCGAGCAGGTTGTAGCCGATCTCCCCCGCGGCCCCGTTGGCGCCGGTCAGCAGCCGGCCGCCGACCAGCACCGCCGCCGCGATGCCGGTGCCCAGCGAGAGGAACACCGCCGGGTCGGCCCCGGCGAGCGTGCCCCACTTCCACTCCGCCAGCGCCGCCGCCTTCGCGTCCGTGCCGACCGCGATCGGCAGGTCCGGGAACTCGGCGGCCACCAGCTCCTTCAGGTGCAGCCGCTCCCACCCCGGCACGTTCGGCGCGAGGAGGATGCGGTCCGGCAGCACGATCCCGGGGCTGACCACGCCCACCGAGCCGAGGTGCGCGTACGCGTCCGAGACCAGGGACCTGGCCCCGGCGAGCGCGCGCGTCACCACCTGCTCGGCCCCCGCCGCCGCGTCGGTGTCCAGCCGGCGCGTGGCCAGCAGGGTGCCGTCGCGGCGGGCGAGGCCCAGCGCCACTTTCGTGCCGCCGAAATCGATGCCCAGGACCAGTTCTTCGGACGTCACTCGCGGGTCCCCTCGACCTTCGGCGGAACGGCCGCGTGCCCGCCGCCGCGCCCACCGGCCGGCACCACGACGCTGCCGGTGTTGAACCCGTCGACGCTGATCACGGCCGGCGCGCCGTGCAGGTCCGCCGCCTTGTAGCTGACGGTCAGCGTCTGCGACTGCCCGGGCCACAACGTGATGTCGTTGTCGTCCCAGGTCGCCGCGGCCAGCTGGTTGTCACCGGCGGCCTCGTGCCCGTCCGGGGTGCCCCGGCGGACGTCGGCCCGCAGGAAGAACCCGACGGCCGGGGTCTTCGAGGTGTTGGTCACCGTCACCGTGGTCGCGGTGTCGGCGCCGTCCGGCCCGGGCGCGGCCTTGGTCGAAGCGGTCACGCCGACCTGTGACTTCGGCAGGTCCTGCAGCGCCGTGAAGTCGCTGTACTGGCTCAGCGTCGCCTGCGGCTGGCCCAGGGTCTTGCCCCAGTCGACGACGTCCTTCTGCGTGGACATCCAGTAGACGTTGCGGTCGACGACCTTGCCGCCCTGGCTGACCTGCAGCTCGACGAAGTAGACCTGCGCCTTGGCCGGCGCCTTCGTCTCGGACGGCACCTTCGGCTTCAGCACGCCGGTCTGCACGCCCTGGCTGCCGAGCGAAACGTTCTTCGCGGTCTGGTCGTCGAGCACCTTGCCCGCCGTGTCGTAGACCTTGGCCTGCACGGAAAGCCCGGACTGCGCGGTGGCGCCGAGGTTGTCGACGGTCACCTGGCCCGTGTCGTAGCCGTAGATCGCGTGCAACGGCTTGTTGGCCTTCTTCGCGCCGAAGAAGGCGCCCGCCTGGTCGCCGTCGTCGTTGTAGAGCGACCAGAGCAGCGTCGGCCAGCCCTTGTTCAGCTGCCAGTAGACGACGCCGGTCGACGGGTTGTTCTTGTCGGTCGAGTGCGCCAGGAAGGACTCGAACTGCGAGCGGGTGTTCTCGTAGTTCGCGAGCTGCGCGGACTCCACATAGGACTCGAGCGAGTTCCAGGCGCCGTACCGGTGGGTGATGGAGTTGTCCAATGTGTACAGCGTGCCGAAGGCGTAACCACCGTGGTCGGGCTCGAAATTGGCGTGGTACTGGTTGTACGCCGGGTCCTGCCACAGCTTCGCCTGCTCGGCCGGGGAGAGGAACCGCTTGATCGAGTCCAGCGTCGGCACGGTGTGCCCGGCGCTCTGTTCGCTGGCGAAGCCCCACGAGCCGCCCGCGTTGGTACGGCTGGAATCGGTCTTGTCGAAGTGCGAGGTGTCGTACCAGTAGGACGGCGGGACCCAATCGTAAGGCCCCTCCTTCTCCCCCGAACTGCCCAGCGTCGGCGTGCTCTTGTACTCGGCCGAGGCGATCACCGGAACCTGGAAGTCGGCTTCCTTGAAGGCCTTGAGCGTCTCGCTCTCCTGCCGCGCGACCGGCTCGTTGTCGCTCCAGCCGTAGTTGAAGACGCTGGGGTGGCTGCGCTCGCGCTGCCCGATCGAGTAAGCCGAGTCGTGCATGATCGTGTAGTCGCGGTCGGTCAGCTTCGAGGCGTCCTCCGGCTGCCAGGCGTCACAGCACAGGAAGCCGCCGATCACCAGCAGCCCGGCGCGGTCGGCCTGGTCGTAGAAGTCCTGCGGCATGTCGTGGCCCTCGAGCCGGACGCCGGACAGGCCCAGGTTCTTGATCAGCGCGAGCTGGTGCGCGGTGTCGGCCTTGTCGTAGCGCAGGAACAGGTCCGGCGCGAAACCGCCGCCGCGGAACACGAAGTCCTTGCCGTTGACGGCGAACTGGCGCGCGCCGTCGGGCAGCGGGGTGGACTTGCCGACCAGCTTCGAGGTCACCGTGCGGATGCCGAACGTGTCCGAGGAGGAGGTGGACAGCACGCCGCCCTGGGAAACCGCGGTGCCGAGCGTGTACAGCGGCTGCGCTCCCATCGAGTACGGCCACCACACCTGCGGTCGGCGGATCTTCAGCTGCCCGAACTTCGCCGGGGTGAACGAGACGGTCTGCTTGGCGTGCGCGGGCACGGTGACACGCTGCTCGACCACGACCGGCGCGCCACCGCCCGGTGGGGTGACGGTGGCCGCGACGTCACCGGTCTGCGCGGTGGCCGCGTTGTTCGTGACGTCCACCTTCACCGTGAGCGACGACGTCGACAGGTCCGCCGCGTTGTCCTGCACCACGTGGGCGTTGCCGCCGGTGAGCGCGTCGGACAGCTGCAGCGTCGGCGGGTACTGGAGGCCGGTGTTGTTGTCCGGCGGGATCTGGCCCCAGTCCACCTGGTCGAGCGTGTACATCTTGAGCGGGTCGTTCGGGTAGACCTTGATCGCCAGGCTGTTCTTGCCCGGCTTGAGCAGCTTGGTCACGTCGAAGGTGTGCCCGGCGAACGCGCCGCTGACCACGTCCTTGCCCGCCACCAGGGTGCCGTTGACCCAGACGTCGCCCTCGCCGACGATGCCCGGGATGGTCAGCTGCCCGTTTTTCCCCTTGGTGAACGACGGGTCGAAGTCCGTGCGGTACCACCACGGGTCGGAGAACGGCTTCGTCACCACGGGGCCGACCTTGTCGACGTAGCCGAAGCACTTGCGCATGTTGTCGGAGTAGAAGACGTCCGGGCACTTGCCGTTCTGCACCAGCGCGTTGATCTCGGTGCCGGGCGCGCCGGCGTCGTCCGGCTTGACCGGCAGCCAGCCCGCGGTCGGATAGCCGGGGGTGGAGACCTTGGCGCCGCCGTCCTTGACGCTCGCGGTGGTGAGCACCTGCCAGCCGGCCAGGCCGATCGTGGACAGGCCGTGCGGCTTGGCCGTCGTGTGCTGCTCCGGCGTGACCTGTGCCGAGGCGGGCGCGGCCACGCTCAGCACGCCGGGCACCAGGATCAGCGCGGCGGCCGCGGCGATCCTGGCCATGGGCGGTTTCCTCATGCCTCAGCCCCTTCACTGGTGGTGTGCGGCGAAGCGAACGCCTCGCGGATGTCCTTCGGCCCGAACGGCCACGCCTTCTCGGCCGCCGCGTAGATCAAGAAGGCGACGACGCCGAGCACGATCCACGCCACGGACAGGATGATCGAGAGCCAGGTGGCCGAGACGTAGATGTACACCCAGCCGGCGAGCGCGATGATCGTCGGGACCGGGTAGAGCCACTGCCGGTACGGCCGGTCCAATCGAGGCTGACGGCGGCGCAGCACCACGATGGCGGCGACCTGCGCGAGTGACTGGATGATCACGAGCACCGTGACGGCGGCGTTGATGACGTCGGTCAGGGTGAACAGCGAGCCGATCGCGGTGATCACGCCCATGGTGAGCACGCCCGCGGTGGGCAGGTTCAGCCGCGGGTGCAGCTTGGCGAAGACCGGCAGGAAAACCTTGTCGCGCGCGGCTTCGAACGGCACGCGCGAGCCGCCGAGCAGACCCGCGAACACCGAGCCGATCGCCGCGATGACGATGAAGACGGTGATCACCTTCGCGGTGACCGTGCCCCACGCCTGTTCCAGCACGCTCGAGGCGACCGACGTCGCGCTCTTCAGCTCCTCCAACGGGATCGAGCCGAGCACGCCCACCTGGAGCAGGAAGTACAGCGACATGATGCCGAGGATGGAGTAGATGATCGAGCGGGGCAGCGTCCGGCCGGGGTTGCGCACCTCGCCGCCGAGGTAGGCGGAAGTGTTGTAGCCGAGGTAGTCGTAGATCGCGATGATCAGGCCGGCGCCGAGGCCGCCCCAGAACGCGCCGCCCGAGCCGAACGCGCCGGGCGTGAAGGCGAACGCTTGCGCGCCGCTGAAGTGCGAGAAGGCCGCGACGATCACGGCCAGCACGGCGAACAGCATGATGACGAACAGCCCGGTGGTGAGCTTGCTGATCTGCCCGATGCGGCGGAACAGCGCCAGCACGATCACCAGGACGACGGCGATGCCGATGACCTTGCCGAGCGGGGTGGTGCCGGCGTCGTCGGTCACGCCGGGGATCAGGTAGCCGAGGTACTGGACCAGCCCGATGATGCCGGTGGACATGATCAGCGGGATGAACAGCACCGCGCTCCACGCGAACAGGAACGGCATCAGCCGCCCGGTGCGGTACTGGAACGCCTCGCGAAGGTAGACGTACGTGCCACCCGCGCCGGGCAGCGCGGCGCCGAGCTCGGCCCACACGAGGCCGTCGGCCAGCGCGATGATCGCGCCGATGATCCAGCCGAACATCGCCTGCGGGCCGCCCATGGTCGCGACCATCGCGGGGATGGTGACGAACGGGCCGATCCCGCACATCTGCGTCATGTTGATCGCCGTCGCCTGCAGCGGCCCGATCTTGCGTTCGAGGCCGGTGGGCGAAAGGTCCGCCGCCCCCGGGCCCCCCGAACGGGTGGGTGAGCTCACGTCGTGCCTCCATCCGATAGTTAGTAAAGCTTCTTAACATAAGATGTACGGGGCCGGAAGGGATCCGTTTGTAAAGTTGTGGAAACACGAGCGAAGCGAGGACGGGGAGAGCGTGGCAGCGGACGGTGCGGGAGGGGACGAGCCGCAGGTGGCGGCGGTGACACGGGACCCAGTGTCACCCCCGGCCCCAGATCCGGCGGGCCGTGGCGGCGCGAATGGTGGAACGCAAGGCGGACGTAGGGCGCGGCGGGGGTTGGGTGGTGGCTCGGGCAACGGGGCACACGGCGGGCAAACGCCACGGACGCCCGGCAACGGCGCGAACAACGAGGCACAAGCCAGGCAAACGCCACGCAGCCCGGGCAGCGGCACAGACAACGAGGCACACGGCGGCCGGACAGCGCCGCGAGGGCCGGTGCCGGGTAGTGGCTCGGGCAACGGGACACAAGGCGAGCAAACGCCACGGACGCCCGGCAACGGCGCGACCACCGGCGCACAAGCCGGGCAAACACCGCGAAGCCCGGGCAGCGGCGCGAACAATGGGGCGCAAGAAAATGGGGCGCAAGGAGGACGCATGGCGCGCGAGCTGCGAGCGATCACCGCGACGGAGACGGGGCGGCCGCTCGGGCCCGCGCCGCAAGTCGGGACGCCCGCGAGTATGCGGGCGTTGAACCAGCGTCTGGTGCTGCAGCGGCTGCGCGACCACGGTGAGGCGACCCGCCCGCAGATCGCCGGGGACACCGGGTTGTCGAAGCCCACCGTCGGGCAGGCGTTGCTCGATCTGGAGCAGTACGGGCTCGTCCGGGCGGCCGGGCACAGCCTGTCCGGGCCGGGGCGGGCGGCCGTGGTGTACCGGGCCGCGCCCGAGGCGGGGCACGTGGCGGGGGTGGACATCGGGCGGCGCTCGATCCGCGTGGCCGTCGCGGATCTCGACGGCAGCATCGTCGCGCGGCTCGACGAGCCGAACCGCTGCCGTTCGGCCGGCGCGCTCGTGCGGACGGTCAGCGAGGCGGTCTCGCGGACGGTGGCGGCGGCCGGGCTGGCGCCGGGGGACGTCGTCGCCACGGTCGTCGGCACACCGGGCATCCCGGACGCGCGCACCGGCACCGTGCACCGCGCCCCGAACCTGCCCGGCTGGGAGCGCAAGGGCCTGCTGCACGAGCTGGCCGACGAGCTGGGCGCGCACGGCTCGCAGCTGGTGGTGGAGAACGACGCGAACCTGTGCGCCGTCGGCGAGCACGCGCTCGGCGCCGCGCTGGGGGTCGACGTGCTGGTGTGCCTGACCGTCGGCACCGGCATCGGGATGGGCGTGCTGGTGGACGGCAGGCTGTTCCGCGGCGCCCACGGCGCGGCCGGCGAGATCGCGGACCTGCCGGTCGGCTCCGGCGGCGCCCGCGCCAAGCGGCCGGGCCCGATGGAGGACGCCGCGGCGGCGCACGCCGTGGTCGCGCACGCCCGCGAGCTGGGGGTCGGCAAGGCCCGTACGGCGAAGGACGTCTTCCGCCTCGCGCGCGAAGGCGATCCGCTGGCCCGGCAGGTGGTCGAGGCCGAAGCCGTGCACCTGGCGCACGTGGTGGCCGCGGTGACGGCCGTGCTCGACCCCGGCCTGATCGTCCTCGGCGGCGGCATCGGCGGCAACGCGGACCTGCTCGCCGAGCCGATGCGCCGCACCCTCGCCGCGACGACGCCGTTCGCCGCGGAGATCATCGCCGGGCAGCTGGGCTCGGAGGCCGTGCTGGCCGGCGCGATCACCACCGCGCTCGGCACCGCCCGCGAGCTGGTGTTCGACCGCCGCGAGCCGCGCCGCGCCTGAAGACTCGTGAGTGTTCCGCCCGGTTGGAACCGTCCGGAACACTCACGAGTCCCGCAGGGCGGCGGCCTCGACGACGCCCAGCAGGGCGGTCAGGTCGTCGCCGAACTCGGTGTCCCAGGCGACGTCCGGGTCGAGCCGGGTGCCGAGGCGGTGGTGGCCCGGCAGGTCGGCGGGGGCGAAGCGAGCCCGGCGCGACCGTGCGGCCCGGCGGGCCGCGGCGAACCGCCCCTCGACCTCGGACAGCACAAACCCCGCCACGAACGTGGTCAGCAGCCGCTCCAGGCGGGGCACGTCCGCGGCCGGCACACCGGCGTCGAGCAGCGCCGCGTACCAGCGGTCGGTGACCACCAGCGCCTCGTCGGCAGCGGACGCGCCGGCGGTGAACAGCAAGCCCGCCAACGCCGGATGCGCCCGGGCGAGATCGCGCAGTCCCCCGGCGAGCCGCCGCAGCCGTTCCAGCGGCGGGAGTTCCGCGCCCGGCTCGGGCAGCAGGCCCATCAGGTGGCAGGCGACGGCGTCGAGCAGGTCGTCCTTGCCGCGGAAATAGCCGTACAGCGCCATCGGCGTGAGCCCGAGCCGGGCCGCGACCGAGCGCATCGACACCGCGGCCGGACCGCGTTCGGCGGCCAGCTCCACCGCCGCCCCGACGATCTCCGGCCGGCGGGCGGCCTTGAGTTTCCGCACGTCCCCGAGTCTGCTGGGCGGTTCCCGAACCCGATCGAGCGACCGGCAACCACCGACAGTCACCGTCAAGGCCGGACCGATACACCGGAACGGACCCATCCACGACTGTCCACTGTGGTCACTGAACACTCGGCGTACCGGGGCGTTCCCTCGGGACGGCCCCTCCGGGCAAGCGGGCGGAACCGATTCACCCCGGCGCGCCGCGGAGGCGGTTGGCGGCGCCGATCGGGGACCCCATAGTGTTGCCGCGCCAGCCATCCGGAGGTGGAACGCGTCGTGCCCGAAGTCGACTACTACGCGGTGCTGGGCGTGGGGAAGACGGCCTCGCCCGCGGAGGTCAAGGCGGCCTACCGGCGGCTCGCCAAGACGCTGCACCCCGACGCCGGGGGCACGGTCGGCACGTTCCAGCTGCTCCGCGAGGCCTACGACACGCTGAGTGACCCCCGCCGTCGCACCGGGTACGACGCCGGCATCCCCGCCGTGCACACGCGCCCGGCCGCGCGGCCGAAGCGGCGGCGGTTCAGCGAGGAGCCCGGCTTCGTGCCGGAGCCGCTGGACCTGGCCCCCGAGGACCTCGACTGGTGGGTGTTCGCCGGTGAGGACACCCGCATGCGGCACGGCCGCCGCCGCGGGCCGGGGCACACGCCCGTGGTCGCGGCGGTCGCCGGCATGGTGCTCGTGCTGCTGCCGCTGCTCGCCGGGGTGGACTTCACGCCGCCGGTGCTGATCGTCTGGCTGCTGCTCACCGCGGGCACCGCGCTGCTGGTCCAGCGCCTCGCCCGCGGTTACCTCGCGGCGCGCAAGGCCCGCAGCGAATTCGCCGAGGAGTTCGGCGGCACTCCCGTGTTCGGCCACCCGGGCGTGGAGGCCGACGAGCTGGCGGAGCGGCTCACCGCCGACCTGCTCGAGCGGTACCTCACCCGGCTGCCCGGGGCCCGCATCTTCCACGGCCTGTCCTGGCCGGGCTCGGTGTTCGCCGACGTCGACCACGCCGTGCTGTGCGGCAAGCGCCTGGTGCTCGTCGAATCGAAGCTCTGGCTGCCCGGCCATTACGAGACCGCCGAAGACGGCCGCCTGCTGCGCAACGGCCGAGCCTTCCGCGGCGGCGGCAGCCACCTGGCCGAGAGCCTCGACGCCTACCGCGAACTGCTGCCCGGCGTCGCCCTGCGCGGCGCGATGATCGTGTACCCCAGCCGCGAGGGCGAGGTCACCACAGCCGACCCCGACGGCGAACCCGGCCCGCCGATGACCCCGGAGCAGTTCCTCCACGAGATCGGCGGCTGGCTCTCCGCCGAACCGTCCACTGTGGACCACAACGCCCTGCGCACGGTCCGCGGCCAGGTGGTCGGAAGCGGACGGGCGGCGTAACGGGCGCGGTCTCGCTCTGGACCGGCGCTCTCGCCGCAGACCGGCCGGGCAGCGCGAGCGGCGGCATCCCCGCTCAGCCGCGAGCGGGACCATCCCGCGCAGGCCGACCGAGCGGAGCGAACAGGACCCTCGGCACACAGACCAGCCGAGCGACACGAGCGGCACCCTCGCGCCCAAGCCAGCCAAGCGACACCCTCGCGCCCAAGCCAACCGAGCGACACGAGCGGGACCCCCGCGCCCAAGCCAACCGAGCCACGCGAGCGGGACCCCCGCGCCCAAGCCAACCAAGCCACACGAGCGGCACCCCCGCGCCCAAGCCAACCAAGCCACACGAGAGAGACCCCTCACGCCCAAGCCAACCAAGCCACGCGAACAGCACCCCCGCGCCCAAGCCAACCGAGCCACGCGAACAGCACCCCCGCACACAGACCAACCGAGCCACACGAGCGGCACCCTCGCACCCAAGCCAGCCGGGCCACACGAGCGGCAGTCCCGCTCGGACACGACCTGGCAGCACGAGCGGACCCGGTTCCCGCCCCACGGCTCCCGGCTCCCGGCTCACGGCTCACGGCTCCCGGCCGAACGGATCTTCCGCTCACACGGACCCGAACCCGGCTTGGCTAATCTCGGTGGATGACCGCCCTCGCGCAGGATCGCCGTCCGGATCGGCTCGCGATTGCCGGGATCGTCGCGCTCGGTCTCGGCGCGGTGGGCGTGCTCGTGCTCGGGCTTGTGCCGCCGACCGACCAGATCAGCGTCACCCGCCGAACGATCAGTGAGTACGGCCTCAGTGAGAACAAATGGGTCTTCGACCTCGCCGTGGTGCTGGTGGCCCTCGGCTCGGCCGTCAGCCTCGCGGTCCTGCGCCTGCAACGGCGGCTGCCGACCGTCTCCGCGATCTTCGGGGGGCTGTGGACGATCGGGCTGCTGGTGATCGTCGCGTTCCCGAAGACCGACTGGGCCGCGGGCGCCGATTCCGGCGCCGGCGGCACGCTCCACCGGGCCGCCAGCGTGCTCGCGTTCGTCTGCCTGCCGCTGGCCGTCCTGCTCGCCGCGCGCACGACGTTCCCCCACTCACCCCGGCGGCGCTTCGCCGCCCGGCTGCTGGCCGTGCTTTCGCTCGCCTGGTTCGCGATCATCCTCGGCGCCATCGCCGTCGCCGCCACCGCCGGCGGGCGCTGGTGGGAGATCATCCCGCTCGGACTGGTCGAACGCGGGATGGCGCTCACCGAGCTCGTCGCGCTGGCGGCTCTGGCCGCGCCCGCGCGTCAACGCGGCTGAACGGCGCTCAGAACGCGTCGGCCTGGGAGAGCTCCTGCTCCAGCTCGTCCGCCCGGGTCACCACCGACAGCAGCGGCCGTTCGAACTCCAGCTCCAGGTCCAGCGCGCCCAGCGGCACGGTGTGCTTGACCAGCGCGATCCCGTCCACCACGGCGGCCCCGCCGACGTTCGACGAGCCGACCAGCTCCAGCAGCCGCCGCAGGTCGACGCGGTCGGCCCAGCCGACCGGCGAGGAGATCTCGGCCCACGCCGTCCCGTCGAGGTCCGGCACCAGGTGCACGGTGACCTGCTGGGTCCGGCCGTTCCCGGTGTCGAGCCGGAACCGCACCCAGCTCTCGACCTCTTCCAGGACCTCGTAGCGGAGCCGCACGTAACTGACCACTTCGGCCCAGCGCGCCGCCGTCACCGTCTCAACCCCATCGCCCATGGCGCCAGCTTAACCGGACAACCCGGCGAACCTACCGCTGCGGGGCGATGGGCGCGCCCTGCCACCGGCTGTGCCCGGGCACGGCTTCGGCGGCCATCACCAGCGAGCCGGCGCCGATCGTGGCCGCGGGGCCGACGTGGCTGCCCGGCAGCACGATCGTGCGCGGGCCCAGGGTCGAGTCGGGGTCGAGGGTCACCGGCTCGAGGCGCATCACACGGTCGTGGAACAGGTGGGTCTGGAGCACGCAGCCGCGGTTCACGCTCACCCCCGCGCCGATGGCGATCAGGTCGGGCTCGGGCAGCCAGTGGCTCTCGCACCAGACCCCGCGGCCGATCCGGGCGCCGAGGCTGCGCAGCCACCAGTTCAGCACCGGCGTGCCGGAGAACGGCTGGACCAGCGAGGGCACCGCGAGCGTCTCGACGAACACGTCGAACAGCTCGTTGCGCCACACGAAGGAGCTCCACAGTGGATGCCGCCCGGCGCGGAAACGCCCGACCAGCAACCACTTCGCGCCCGTGGTGATCAGGCCGGCGCAGAGGCCCGACACGGTCAGCACCAAGCCGCCGGCCGCGGCGGCGAGCCAGAAGCCGGCGCTTTCGTACAGGTAGTCGAACGCGGCGAAGGTCGCGGTGCCCAGCAGCCCGGCCACGATCAGCGGGACGATCCGGCACAGCTCGACGGCGGCCCTGGCGACCCGCAAGACCTTGCGCGGGGCGAAAGTCCGCGCCGGGTCCGGGGTGTCGGCCTCACGCCGCAGCCGCATCGGCGGGCGGCCGAGCCACGAGCTGTCGTCCGGGACCTGCTCCGGGGTGTCGGACAGCACCCCGATCAGCGCGCCCCGGCCGACGGACCGGCCGGGTCCCACGATGCCCGAGTTCCCGACGAACGCGCGGGCGCCGACCTCGGCCGGCCCGACCCGCAGCCAGCCGCCGCGCAGCTCGTACGGCGCGGCGAGCACGTCGTCGGCGAGGAACGCCGAGTCCGCCACCCGCAGCATCCCGGGCAGCGCCAGCACCGTCGACGCCTCGACCGAACGGCCGACGCGCGCGCCGAGGCAGCGCAGCCAGACCGGGGTGAACAGGCTGGCGTAGAAGGGAAAGAGGGTCCGCCGCGCCAGGTCCATCAGGTCGTGCACGAGCCAGGCGGCCCAGCCCGCGCGGCTGTGCACCGGGTGCACCCCCGGCTTGACCGCGGCGCCGGCGAGCCGGGTCAGCGCCAGCACGAGCAGCGCGTGGCCGAGCAGCCCGGCCAGCACCATCAGCGGCACCCACCACAGCAGGTCGGCCATGGCGGTGCCCAAGGTCGTGCCCGAGGGCAGGGCCAGTACCGCGAGCACCGCGGGCGGCACCGCGGCGGCGGTGAGCAGCAGTGCCCGCAGTGCGCCGCTGACCAGGTACAGCGCGGCCCACCCGCGGGAACGCGAGGGCGGTGCGGCCGGCCAGAGGTCGTCGGACGGGCGCTCGTGCGACGCCGCGGGCGAGCCGCCCCAGGTGGCTCCGTCCGGCACGACGCCGCCGAGGCAGCTGCCGGGCAGCAGCGTGGCGTCCGCGCCGAGCGCGGCGCCGGGCAGCAGGGTGCTCCGCCCGCCGACCCGGGCCCGGTCGCCGACGCGGACTTCGCCGACGTGCAGCACGTCGCCGTCGAGCCACCACCCGGCCAGGTCGGCCTCCGGCTCGACCGCGCAGCCGTCGCCGAACGTGGCCAGCCCGGTCACCGGCGGCGGTGAGTGCAGGTCCGTGTCGGCGCCGACCGAGCAGCCGAGCAGCCGCGCGTACCGGGCCGCGAGCGGAGTTCCGGTGATCGCGGCCGGCCCGAACGACGCGGCGAACCGTTCCGCTGCCCAGAGCCGCAGGTGCGCCCGACCACCGCGGCGGTACTCCCCCGGCACGATCCGTCCGCGTAACACCCGTGCCCCGAATGCGGCGAGCAGCATCCGGCCGGCCGGGCTGAACAGCACCAGCCACGCCGGGATCAGCGCCCACCACGACATGGTCGGCAGCCAAGACTCGGCGACGACCAGGGGCAGCAGGTTGCCGATCAGGGCGATCACCAGCAGCCACCGCACGCCGCCGAAACCGAGCAGGACGAGCTGGATCGCGCACTGGATCCAGCCGGAATACCGGGGTGTCCGGTCGAAGGTCCGGGACGGCCCGGCCGTTTCGCCGGACCCGGCACCGAGCACAGTGGACAGCCGGGCCGGGGTGGGATGACGGTAGACGTCGGCCACCGAGATCCCGGGATGGTGCTGACGCAGCACGGAAACGAGCCGCGCGGCGGCGAGGCTGGTCCCGCCGAGGTCGAAGAAGTCGTCGTCCGGGCCGGCCTCGACGCCGAGCAGCTCGCTCCAGACGGCGAGCAGCCGGGCGGTGTCGCGGTCGAGATCCGTGCGGACGGCCGCCTCGCGCGCCCGCGGCAACGGCCAGGGCAGCGCGTCCCGGTCCACCTTGCCCGAGGACCGCGTCGGCAGGTCCGCCAGCACCGCCAGGCGCGGCACCAGCGCGGCCGGCAGCCGGTCCCGCAGCAGGCGCGTGGCCGCCGCCTGGTCGAAGGCGCCCTTTCCGACGACGTAGCCGACCAGGACGTCGATTCCCCCGGCCGTCCGCCGCACGGCCGCGGCCGCCGCCGCGACCGAGGGCAGCTCCAGCAGCGCCGCCTCGATCTCACCCAGTTCGATCCGCCGGCCGCCGAGCTTGACCTGGTCGTCGGCGCGGCCGAGGAACACCAGCCCGTCCGGCAACGCGCGCACGAGGTCCCCGCTGCGATAGCCGCGGTTCCAGCCGAGCGCGGGCAGCGGCACGAACTTCTCGGTGTCCTTGACCGCGTCGAGGTACCGGCCCAGCCCGGCGCCGCCGATCACCAGCTCGCCGGTCTCGCCCCAGCGCACGGGCAGGCCCGCCGCGTCGACCACGGCCAGCCGCCAGCCGTCGAGCGGCAGCCCGATGCCCACCGGCTCGCCGGCCCGCAGCCGGGCGGCACAGGAGACCACCGTGGCTTCGGTGGGCCCGTAGGTGTTCCAGACCTCGCGCACGCCGTCGTCGAACCGGCGCACCACCTCCGGCGGGCAGGCCTCACCGCCGAGGATCACCAGCCGGACGGCGGCGAGGTCGTCGACCGGCCACATCGCGGCCAGCGTCGGCACCGTCGAGACCACGGTGATGCCGCGGCGCCGCAGCCACGGGCCCAGGTCCGCCCCGGTGCGCACCAGCGCGCGCGGCGCCGGGACCAGGCAGGCCCCGTTGCGCCAGGCCAGCCACATCTCCTCGCACGAGGCGTCGAACGCGACGGACAGCCCGGCCAGCACGCGGTCGCCGGGGCCGATCGGGGCGGACGGCAGGAACAGCCGGGCCTCGGCGTCGACGAACGCGGCCGCCGCCCGGTGCGTCACCGCGACGCCCTTGGGCCGGCCGGTGGAACCGGAGGTGAAGATGATCCACGCGTCGTCCTCCGGGCTCGGCGTGGCTCCGTTGCCACCGAGCTGGTTTCCGTGCCGCAGCTCGACTTTCTCGCCCGCGCCGAGCACCGCGTACACCTGAGCCTCGCGCCAGACCAGCTCGGCCCGCTCGTCCGGATCGTCGGCGTCGACCGGGACGTACGCCGCTCCGGCGGCCAGCACCGCGAGGATGGCGACGTACAGCTCGGCCGTGCCGGACGGGATCCGCACCCCGACGCGATCGCCCGCCCGCACTCCCGCGTCACGCAGCACGGCCGCGCGCCGCCGGACTTCACGATCCAGCCCGGCGTAGGACAGCAGTTGTTCACCATCGTCGAGCGCGGGCGCTTGCGGGTACCGGGAAACCGATTCGCCCAGCACGCTCAGCAGGGTCCGCGACGGCGGCGGTTCAACACCGGAATAGACCGCGGAACCACTTTCCCCAACCCACTCGGCGGGTGCGGTATCCAGCCTTCTTTCCCGCTCTTCAACCGACACGGATTACCTTCCCTTGAACAATTCTCCCCCAGGACCGGCCACCGACGGTAGCACCGGAGCTAGGGGGAATCACCCAGATCCGACGCCGATAATCCTTTGGTCACAGGGAAAACGGACGATCGGCCCCAGACCCGGTCGACGACTCCGCAAAGCCATTTCGGTTGCCGTGATGCTACGCACACCAGCGTATCCACTAAAGAGTGAACGGCGACCAGCGGAGCATACTCTGCGATTTTGCCCGTTCTTACCCGGCCGCCCGGCACACCTGGCTTTCACTCAGCGTCCACTCAGGAACATCCGTATATCGTCGCTCCGTGCCCATTTCACGCCCGGCCGGTATGCGCCGTGAACACGGCCGTGACGTGGTTTTCGGCACACCTCCCGCGCCGCCGGCCCCGGCCCGCCGGGAAAAGGGGAAGCCCGCCGAAAGCGGGCCCCGCGCCATCCCCGCGGCCCTGACGGCGTGGCTTTCGCGCCCGCTCGCCTCGTTCCACCTGATCCTGGCCCTGTGCGGGATGCTCGTGCTGCTCGGCGTGATCATGGTGCTGTCGGCCTCGTCGGTGTCCTCGGGCAATCCGCTGACCGGCGGCGGGGTCTACTCGCAGTTCCTGAAGCAGCTGATGTTCGTCGGCTTCGGCGGGGTGACCTTCTGGATCGGCCTGCGCCTGCCGCTGCGGCGGCTCCGGCGGGCCGCCTCGAGCGCGATGGTGGCCGGTCTCGCGGGCCTGGTGCTGGTGCTCACCCCGCTGGGCGCCAGCGCGGACGGCGCGCAGCGGTGGTTCGTCCTCGGCCCGTTTTCCCTGCAGCCGGTGGAGATCGCCAAGGTCGCGCTCACCCTGTGGGGCGCGCACATCCTGGTCACCAAGGCCGCCGTGCTGCACCAGTGGCGGCACCTGCTGGTCCCGCTGGTGCCCGCGGCCCTGCTGACCGTGGCGCTGGTGATGGCGCAGCCGAACCTGAGCGGCACCATCACCCTGGCCGTGGTGGTGCTCGCGCTGCTGTGGTTCGCCGGCGCCCCGAAACGGCTGTTCGCGATCCTGCTGGCCGGCGGCCTCGCCGGCATCCTGGTGCTCGCGCTGGTCGCGCAGTACCGCCTGGCTCGCGTGCTGTCGTTCCTCTCCCCCGACCAGGACTACAGCGGCGCCGCCTACCAGGCCCGCCAGGCGCAGTACGCCCTCGCCGACGGCGGCCTGTTCGGCCTCGGCCTCGGCCAGGGGCAGTCGAAGTGGAACTACCTGCCGAACGTGCAGAACGACTTCATCTTCGCGCTGATCGGCGAGGAGCTGGGCTTCGTCGGCTGTGCGGTGGTGCTGGCGCTGTTCGCCGCGGTCGCGGTGGTCGGGCTCCGGATCGCGCTGCGCAACCGGGACCCGTGGATCCGGATCGTCACCGGCACCCTCACCGTGCTGCTGACCACCCAGGCGGCGATCAACATCGGCTACGTCGTGGGCCTGCTGCCGGTCACCGGCGTCACGCTCCCGCTGGTGTCCTACGGCGGCACTTCACTGGTCGTCACCACACTGCTGTTCGGGATCCTGGCCAACGCCGCCCGCCACGAGCCCGAGGCCGCGGCGGCCCTGCGCACGCTCGGCCCCGGCCGGCTCGGTGGCCTGCTGCGCCTGCCCGCCCCCGAACTCCCGCGGCGAGCCCCGTCGTCCCGGCCCCGCCGCCGCCCCGCCCGCCCCTGACCGGCGCGCGTCTGTCCACAGAGGAACACGACGGCGGCGGAAAGGTCAGGGCTTGCGGCCGATGCCACCGGCGATGATGCGGTGCGCGACGCCGATGGGCTTGAGCTGCGGGCCGTCCGGCCACCACTGGTACAGCGGCACGATGCCCGGCGGGACCAGCTCCAGCTCGCCGAACAGCTCCGCGATCTCGGCCTGGGTGCGCCAGGTCGCGCCGCCGAGCGAGCCGCGGGCGACGGCGTCCGAGAGCTGGTGGGCGGCGTCGCTGTCCGCGGGCTCTTCCGGGTCGAGCAGGTGCGAGATGACCACGTACGAGCCCGACGGCAGCGCGTCGATGTACTCGCGCATGACCTCGGCCGGCGCGTGCCGGTCACCCTTGTGGTGGTGCAGGGTCGCCACGAACGACAGCGCCAGCGGCCGGTTCCAGTCCAGGTGGCTGCGCGTGGTCTCGTTGTCGAGGATGCTGCGCGGGTCGAAGACGTCGCCCTCCACGTAGCGGGTGAACTCGTTCTCTTCCAGCAGGGCCCGGCCGTGCGCGGTGACCAGCGGGTCGTTGTCGACGTAGATCACCCTGGTCAGCGGGTTGATCCGCTGCGCGACCTGGTGCACGTTCTCCGCGGTCGGCAGGCCGGAGCCGCAGTCGAGGAACTGGGTGACGCCGGTCTGGTTGGCCAGGAACCGCACCGCGCGGACCAGGAACATCCGGTTCTCGCGGGCCACCTCGATGACGTCCGGCAGGGCCGCGGCCATCTCGTCGCCGGTCTTGCGGTCGATCTCGTAGTTGTCCTTGCCGCCCAGCAGGTAGTCGTAGACGCGCGCGACGCTGGCCCGCTTCTGGTCGACGCCGACCGGGGTGTTCGGGTCGGCGACATCGTTCGACGGCATTTGCAGGACCCTCCTGAGTGCGTGACAGCAGTCGCACCGAGAGTAGCCCCGCGGGGCAACCGGGCGAACCCGGACCCGCCGGGCTTTCAGCCGAACGCAGTAGCCGCGGACGGGGGCTCGTGCGGCTCTCAGTGCTTCGCCGAGAGCCGGTCGCGGCTGGTCCGGTCGCGGCCACCCGGCCGGATCAGCAGCCGGACGGTGAGGACCGCGCCCGCGGCCAGCGCGGCCAGGACGTAGGCGTTGCCGAGGACCATCTGGATCGGGCTCCAGGACAGCTCGCGGTGGCCCCCGCCGGGCACCGAAGCCGTCGCCAGGCCGGTGAAGACCGCCGCGGCCCCGGCCGGCGCCGCCCGCCGGCCCGCGAGGTAACCGGCCAGCGCCACCACCCAGATCCAGTGGTGCGTCCAGGAAATCGGGCTGACCAGCAGTGCGCAGCCCGCCGTCACGAGCAGCGCGGCCCGCGGATCGCCGCGACGGTGGAACTCGCGCACCAGCAACGCGCCGAGCAGGAGGCACAGCGCGGCCAGCGCGGCGTACCAGGCCATCGACGTCACGCCGAACCGCGCGAGCATCCCGTGCAGCGACTGGTTGCCCACCCAGCCGACGGAGCCGGCATTGCGGTTGTCCACCACCGCCGAGGTCCAGTACCGCGCCGAATCGCCGGGCAGGACCAGCGCCCCGATCGCGCTCGCGCCGGAAAACGCCGCCAGCGCGCGGAATCCGTCGGCGCGGCGGCCGGTCAGGAACAGGTGCGGGATGAAGATCAGCGGGGTCAGCTTCACCGCCGCGGCCAGCCCGATCAGCACCCCGCCGTAACGGCGGTCCCGGGACGGCAGCACATCCCACACCACCAGGGCCATCAGCAGCGCGTTGACCTGGCCCAGCCCGATCGAGCGCCACACCGGTTCCAGCACGGCCAGCAGGACGAGCAGCAGCACCGGCCGGGTCCCGGAAAACCGGCGCAGCACCGACCACAGGGCGAGCACCGTGCCCACCGCGAACAGCAGCCACACCAGCTGCGCCGGGAACAGCGCCAGCGGCAGGAACAGCAGCGCCGCGCTGGGCGGGTAGGTGAACGGCAGCTCGAGCGCCGATTCCGGGTCCAGCGCGAGCAACGGGTCGTAGAGCGGCTGTCCACGCAGGACCGCCAGCGCCCCGGCGCGGTACACCGTGCTGTCCACGCCCAGCGGGAGACCGTACAGCCAGCGGCAGCCGGCGATCGCGGTCAGCCCGGCGATCACCGCGAGCAGTGCGATCGAAGCCTTTTTCCCTTGGTCCACAAGGGAAAACTAGGCAGGAACGGCCGTCCGGTCGTCGGGCCGGAGAGCCATCTTCGGCTGCCTCCCCGGTAGCATGCCCCGCGGCTCGTGCTACCGGGGTATCACTCGCCCGGCACCACCAGCTTGGCCTCGTAGGCCAGCACCACCGCCTGCGCGCGGTCGCGCAGGCCCAGCTTGCCCAGCACCCGGCTGACGTGGGTCTTGGCCGTCTGCTCGGCGATCACCAGCCGCCCGGCGATGTCCACGTTGGACAGTCCCTGCGCGATCAGCCGCAGCACCTCCAGCTCGCGCGCGGTCAGGCCGGCCAGCCGGGTCACGTCCTGGGTCCGCGGCCGCCGCCCGGCGAAGCCCGCGATCACCCGGCGGGTGACGGCGGGGGCGAACAACGCGTTGCCCGCGGCCACCATCCGCACCGCGGCGACCAGGTCGTCCAGCGGGGAGTCCTTCAGCAGGAACCCGCTGGCGCCCGCGCCGAGCGCGCCGTAGACGTACTCGTCCGCGTCGAAAGTGGTCAGCATCAGCACGCGGGGCCCGGATTCGCGGTCCCCGCCGAGGAGCTGCCGGGTGGCGGCCAGCCCGTCCAGCTCCGGCATCCGGATGTCCATCAGCACCAGGTCCGGCCGCAGCCGCCGGCACGCGGCGACGGCCTCGGCGCCGGTGGCCGCCTCGCCGACCACCTCGATGTCCGGCTGCGCGTCCAGCACCGCGCGGAAGCTCTGCCGGACCATCGTCTGGTCGTCGGCGATCACGACCGTCACGGCCATCGTTGTCTCCCCCTGGG
The DNA here is from genome assembly GCF_900110575.1 of Amycolatopsis saalfeldensis. Lineage (GTDB taxonomy): Bacteria > Actinomycetota > Actinomycetes > Mycobacteriales > Pseudonocardiaceae > Amycolatopsis > Amycolatopsis saalfeldensis. The sequence continues at coordinate 128,999 of NZ_FOEF01000003.1, read as the reverse complement.
TCCGGCTAGTCGAGCGGGACGGTCACGGTGACCGCGAACCCGCCGCCGTCCCGCCGCCCCGCGGTGAACGTACCGCCGAGCGCCGCCGCCCGTTCGCGCATGCCGAGCAGGCCGTGTTTCTCGCGGCCGGCGGTGTCCTCCGGCACGCCCGTGGCCGCGCCGCTGTCCCGCACGGTCAGCCGCAGCTCGCCCGGGCCGATGCGCACCGACACCTCGACCGGCGCCCCGGGCGCGTGCCGCACCGCGTTGCTCAGTCCTTCCTGGACGATCCGGTACGCGGAAAGCGCGACCCCGTCGGGCAGGCCGCCGTACTCGCCGCGGCGCTCGAACCGGACGTCGGTGCCCGCCGCGCGGACCCGTTCCACCAGCTCCTCGATCCGCTCGGCGCCGGGCTGGGGCTCGGTTTCCGGCTGGGCCCGCCCGTCCCGCAGCAGGCCCAGCAGGCGCCGCATCTCGGTCATCCCGGTGCGCGCGGTGTCCTGGATGGCCTGGAACTCCTCGCGCAGCCCGTCGTCCAGCCCGGGGAACCGGTACCGCGCGGAGTCCGCGCGCATGGCCAGCACCGACATGTGGTGGGCGACCACGTCGTGCAGCTCGCGGGCGATCCGGGTGCGCTCCTCCAGCACCGCCCGGCGCGCGGCCTCTTCGGCCAGGTCGCGCTGGGTGCCGCGCAGCCGCGAGACCAGCCAGCCGAACGCCAGCGGTATCGCCAGCAGCACGGCGATCGGCGCCAGCTCGTCACGGACGTTCGCGTGGAGGGCGCTGACCCCGGCCGAGATCAGCCACACCCAGGCCAGCACCCCCGGCCGCTGGTTGCGGCCGACCGCGGTGAGCACCGGCACGGCCGCCAGCGCGAGGCCGCCGGACCACGGCCAGCCGAACCGCGCGTGGTCCCCGTAGAACTGGTTCGCCAGCGCCACCACGACGATCAGCACCCGCCAGGCCCACAACGGGTGCACCAGCGTGAGCGCCACGGAGAACGCGGTGAGCGCGACGGCCAGGAACAGGGCGCCCACCTCGGCGCGGCCGTGGGGGAAAAACGCGAGCACCCCGGCCAGGACCGCGATCAGCCCGATCAGCGCCCGGTGGGCCCGGCCGGGCGCCGCCGCCGGCCCGCCGCCCCCGGCGACCGTCTGCCACAACGCGCTCGCCGCCCCGCGCCCCGCGGCGGCCAGGGGCGCACTCGATATCTTCATCGACGGCGACCTTACTCGTACCGGTATAGTTATACCGATAACTGCTAAGGTGCTCGGTATAACTATACCGACACCCTGAGGTACGCGAGGTTTTCGTGATCGAAATGAAGACGCCGGCGGAGATCGAGCGCATGCACGTGACCGGGCGGTTCGTCGCCGAGGTGCTCTCGGAGGTCGGCCGGATCGCCGACGTGGGCGTCAACCTCATGGACCTGGAGCACCACGTGCGCGGCATGATCAAGCGGCGCGGCGCGGAGTCGTGTTACTGGGACTACTCGCCGTCCTTCGGCGAGGGCCCGTTCCGCAACGTCATCTGCCTGTCGGTCAACGACGCGGTCCTGCACGGCCTGCCCCACGACTACGTCCTGCGCGACGGCGACGTGCTCACCGCGGACTTCGCGGTGATGATCGACGGCTGGGCGGCCGACTCGGCGCGCACGGTCATCGTCGGCACGCCGGCCGAGGAGGACCAGCGGATCGTCCGCGCCACCGAGGAAGCGCTGGAGGCGGCGATCGAGGCGGCCCGCCCCGGCAACCGGCTCGGCGACATCTCCGCGGCGATCGGCGCGGTGGCGGAGGATTACGGCTACCCGGTCAACACCGAGTTCGGCGGGCACGGCATCGGCCGCACCATGCACGAGGACCTGCACGTCTCCAACAAGGGCCGGCCGGGCCGCGGCCTGAAGCTCCGGCCGGGCCTGACCCTCGCGCTCGAACCGTGGTTCGCGCGCACCACCGACCGGATCAGCTACGACGAGGACGGCTGGACCATCCGCTCGGCCGACGGCTCGCGCACCGCCCACTCCGAGCACACGGTCGCCATCACCGAGGACGGGCCGCTGGTGCTGACCCGGCGCGAGTCGGAAGAGCCGCCGGTCAGCCGAAAGTGAACGAATAGGCCTGCAGCCCGGGGCTCAGCGTCAGGGTCACGGTGCCCTGGTTCGGCGTCGGCGTCTGGACGACCGGGTGGATGTCCGGGGTGCCGGACACCGCGAAGCTGCGGGTGACGCCGCCGGCCGTGGCGGTCACGGTGCCCGTGCCGCCGACGTCGAGGTAAACCGTGGCGGCGTTGTAGTCCAGCGTGAGTGAGGCGCCCTTGCCGGCGGCGAGGTACTCCTCGGTGGCGGTCCACTCCCCGTGCCGCGTCACGTCTTCGCTGCCACCACGACTGGATCCCAGGTAGATTTCGGGCGTCTGCAAGGGATTCGCCGGGGTGGTGTCCGGGAGGTCCGTGCGGGGCGGGAGGGTCTGCGCCGGCTGGGCCGCGGTGAGCAGGTCGCGGATGAGGGATTCGGTGCCGTCGTAGTCGCCTTCGCCGACGGACACGTGCCGGACCTGGCCGGTGGCGTCGGAGAGGTATTCGGCCGGCCAGGACTGGTTGCCGAACGCGTTCCAGGTGGCGTAGTCGTTGTCGATCGCCACCGGGTAGGAGATGTGCTGGCGCGCGACGCTGTCGGCGACGTTGGCCGGCACTTGCTCGAACGCGTACTCCGGGGTGTGCACGCCGACGATCTCGAGGCCCGCGTCGTGGTAGCGCTGATACCACGCCTCGACGTGCGGGATGGCGCGCTGGCAGTTGATGCAGGAGTAGGCCCAGAAGTCGTAGAGCACGACTTTTCCTTGCAGCGCCGGGGGTTTCCCGCCGGGGGTGTTGAGCCACCGGCTGATCCCGGCGGTCCGCGGAGTGGTCCCGCAGTCCTGGAGGTCGTCGGAGGGCCGGCACTGCTGGAGGTTGCCGCCGCCCAGCCGGTCCGCGCCGAGCGCCTGGTTGAGGCCCGCGGTGTAGTCGGGCACGGCGCGCTGCAGCACGTCGGTGATGTTGAAGGTGAGCGCCACGGCCAGCGCGATCACCACCAGGCCGGAGACGAACCGGACCCGGCGCTGCCGGTCCCGGAACGCCTTGACCCGCTCGGCCACCCGATGCCCGGCCAGCGCGAAGAACAGCAGCGGAATCGCCGTGCCGACAGCGAAAGCGACGGTCAGCGCGACCGTGGAGGCCCCGATGGTGCGGGTCGCCCCGGCCACCGTGATCGCGGCGAGCACGGGGCCGGCGCAGGGCACGTACACCGTGCCGAGCGCGAGCCCGAGCACGAACGCGCCCCGCTGCCCCGGCACCGATTTCCGGCCCAGCCGCACGAACGGCCGTTCCAGCAGGTCCTGCACGCGCGGGAACATCATCGCGACGCCGAGCACGACCAGCACCGTGAGCCCGGCCCACCGCAGCACGTCCCCGGGCAGGTGCAGCGCGGCGAGCGCCAGCGTGCCGAGCAGCGTGACGAAGGTGAAGCTCAGCGCCAGCCCGGCGACGATGAGGAACGGCCGCCGCCGGCTCGGCTCCGCGCCCGCGCCGCCGGTCATGAACAGGACCGGCAGGACCGGGAGCACACAAGGGGAAATGCCCGTGATCAGGCCTCCGACCAGCCCGATCAGCGCTAACGTAAGCAGGGTGACCTCCTCGGACGACCACCGGAGCCTAAGGGTCCGGAGGGGTCCGGCGGCGGGTCGCCGCGAGGCGGTCAGGGATTCGTAACAACCACGGCGTCGCCGACCCGGACCAGCCCGCCTCGGACGACTTCCGCGTAACAGCCGGCGCAGGGCAGGACACCGAAGCCGGGCACGTCGACCCGGTTGCCGGCCAGCAGGGCGCGAACGGCGTGCGGGTCGCGGGGCAGCCCGCCGTGCTCCAGCGTGGGCACCGCGCACCGCGGCGTCGGCAGGACGATCCGCAGGACCACCTCGCCGCCGAGGCGGACTTCCCCGCCGACCCAGTCGTTTTCGACGTGCGGGCGGGTGCCGGGCGGGGTTTCGATCAGCAGGTTCGGCCGGTACCGCACGTGTTCGGTGCCGACCTCGCCGACCGTGGCCGTGGTGATCAGGTGCACCGGGGCGTAGTCGACGAACGTCGACCCCGGCGAGCCCTGCCCGATCTCCAGGGTCGCGGCCGCCACTTCGGCCTCGACCCCTTGCGCCAGCACGTCTTCCGGCGCGGGACGCTCCACGGTGGCGGCCTCGGGCCGCTCGGCGGACATCCGGACCGATCGCCCCAACGCGGTCGAAAGCAGTCCGTCCACCGCGGGGTCCCCGGCGTCGAGGGTCCAGCCCGACGGGGAAGTGATCCGCGCGCCGCCGCCGCCCGCCGCGGCCGAGAACTTGAGCAGGTCCCGCCACAGCCGCGGATGCTTGGCCGTGGCGACCAGACCCGTCACGTCGTCGATCAGGGCGAATCGGCGGTCGCCGTCGACTCCGCTCGCCGCGAAGCCGGCCTCCGCGACCTCTTCGCCGAGCATCGACTTCACCGGATAACGCCACATCTTCGCGATCTGCATCGGCCTTCTCCCGGCTCGCCCCGGGATCAAGGGTGAACCTACCGACTTAACCTGTCAAGTTATATCGAGAGGTTAGACGAATCGGCCGGGGCACTGGCCGGTCACCAGCCCGCGCCGCTAGCCTCGAAGGCCGGCGACGGGGGGTTGACGGTGAGCGGTCTCGAAGGCGTCCTGCTCGCGCTCGGGGCATCGATCGTGAAGAGCGCGGCGAAGGTCTGGATGGGCGATCGGCAGGTGGCCGCCGACGCCACGGCACAGGCCGTCGACCTGCTGACCGCCCGGGTCACCGGCGCGGTCGAGCAGCGCCGGCTGCGGCGGACGTTCGAGCAGATGGAGGAGATCGTCGCCGAGCGGCTGGCGCCGTTGGCAGAGCACGAGTTCCGCGGGGTCCCGGAGTCCGAGCGGCTGGCCGCGCTCGACGCGGTGACCGAAACCTTCACCGGCGCCGCCCTGTCCGACCTCGACCTCTTCACCGCCGACCTCGACGCCCGGTTCCTGTACCGCTCCCTGGTCCGCGCCGTGCCCGGCGTGCCCGAACGGGCGCTGCTGTCGGCCGACGCCACCGAGTTCTACCAGCGAGTGCTCCGGGAGTGCTGCGCTTACCTGGTGCAGATCGTCACCACGCTGCCGCGGTTCGAGGCCGGGGCGCTGACCGAGCTGCTGCGGCGCGACACCCAGGTCCTCGGCCTGTTGCGCGAAGTGCTGACGCGATTGCCGCAGTCCCGCGACGGCGAGGACTTCGAGGCCGACTACCGGCGCCAGGTCGTCACCGCGCTGGACCGGATGACGGTCTTCGGCGCCACCATCGGCGAGTCGAGCCGGCGGTACCCGTTGTCCGTGGCCTATCTCAGCCTGGGCGTCCTGGCCGAAGGCGCGCTCCCGGCGCCGGCTGATTCCTTCGACGAAGAGCAGCCGGCCGCCGGGGGCGTCACCCGGATCGAGGAGCTGCTGCCGCGGACGAAGCGGCTGTTCATCCGCGGTGACGCGGGAGCGGGCAAAACCACGCTGCTGCAATGGATCAGCGTCCGCTGTGCGCAGGGCGACCTGGACGGCGTCGCCGGCTGGGGCGACGTCGTGCCGTTTTTCCTCCGGCTCCGGCGTTACGTGTCGGAGCCTTTCCCGGCTCCCGAACAGTTCCTGACCGGGGTCGGGCGCCACATCGCCGACGAGATGCCGGACGGCTGGGTGCACCGGCAGCTGCGCTCCGGGCGCGCGGTCCTGCTCGTGGACGGCGTCGACGAGCTGGCGCCGTCCCGCCGGCAGGAGGCGGCCGAGTGGCTCAAGGAACTCATCAACGCGTTCCCGGCCGCCCGGTACGTGGTGACCTCGCGGCCCGGCTCGGTCGACGCGAAGTGGCTGCGGGAAGAGCACTTCGTCGGCGCCGAACTCCAGCCCATGGAGCAGCGCGACGTGACCGCGTTCGTGCACCAGTGGCACGACGCGATGCGGGCGCAGTCCCTGGACAACGAGGAGCGGACCGCGCTCGACGAGTTCGAGCGGCAGCTGGTCGCGGCGATCGCGGCGCGGCGGGGACTGCGCCGCATCGTGCAGAACCCCCTGTTGTGCGCGCTGCTGTGCGCCCTGCACCGCGACCGCCGGGCCGAGCTGCCCGAGAACCGCATGGAGCTCTACGAGATCTCCCTGCACCTGCTGCTGGAGCGAAGGGACAAGGAGCGCGGGATCGTTCCGCCGAACGGGCTTTCCCGCATCGAGCAAACCCTTCTGCTCCAGGACATCGCGTACTGGCTGGTCCGAAATGGCTGGTCCGGCGCCGGGAGCGCCCGCATCGTGGACCGGGTCCGGACCAAGCTGGCGGGGATGCCGCAGGTCCACGCCGGCCCGGACGAGGTCTTCCGGCACCTGCTCGAACGCAGCGGCCTGCTGCGTGAGCCCACCGTCGGCCAGGTGGACTTCGTGCACCGCAGCTTCCAGGAGTACCTCGCGGCGAAGGCGGCCGTCGAGTCCGACGACATCGGGGTGCTGGTCGGCAACGCCGGCTCCGACCACTGGCACGAGGTCGTGGTCATGGCGGCGGGACACGCGAGCGCGCGGCAACGCGAAGAGCTGCTGTACGGGATCCTCCGCACGGAAAGCAGTACCCGGCAACGCAATCAGTTGCAGCTTCTCGCGCTCGCCTGCCTGGAGACCTCGCCCGAGCTGAGCGGGACCCTGCGCGCGGAGATCGAACGGCGTACCGCGACGCTGTTGCCGCCGCGCAGTTCCCGCAACGCCCGCATGGTGGCGTCGGCCGGCGAGTTCGTGCTCGACCTGCTCGCCAAGACGGAGCCGGAGACCCCCGGCGCCATCGCGGCGACCATCGAGGCCGCCGCCGAGATCGGCGGTGACGCGGCGCTCGCCCTCATCGCGCGGTTCCGCGGCGACACTCAGCGGCCCGTCCGGATCGAGCTGATCCGGGCCTGGCCGCGGTTCGACGTCGACCGCTACGCCCGGCAGGTGCTGGCCGAATCACCGCTGGGCACCTCGCCGCTGGGCCACGGCTACCTCCGCATCGACGACCCCGTGGTCACCCCGGCGCTGCACCGGCTGAGCGCCTTGCGACAGCTGGTCTGCCAGTTCGGCGACGGGCACGGCGACTGGGAATTCATCCGGTCGCTGCCCCGGCTGCGCGGTCTCACCGTGCTGGACCCCGCGCTGACCGATCTCACCCCGCTCGCGTCGGCCAACCTGGAGTTCCTCGCGATCCTGCACGGCGGCCCGCGCGCCGAGCCGCTCGATCTGACGCAGCTCGAGCCGGCGCGCACGCTGACCCGGCTCGATCTGCTCACCCCCGCCACCGGCTACGCCGCACTCGGGGCCCTGCCCCGGCTCACCGGGCTGCAACTCGCCCGCTTCGGGGACGCGGCGATGCTCCCCGAACTCGGCCGGCTGACCCGGCTGGAGCTCGTCGGCCTGCGCGACGTCGACGGACTGCGAGACCTCGCCCCGCTCGATTTCCTCGACCACCCCCAGTGGTTCGGCCTGCACCGCTGCCGGGACCTGTCCGACATCACGCGCCTGCCGCGCTGGGCCGGCACCCTGCAGCGGGTCTGGCTGCGCGACAGCCCCGAACTGGACCCGGCGCCGCTGTCCGCGCTGGCCGATCTGGAACTGCTCGACCTTTCCGGCTCGGCCGTCGAAAGCCTCGAACCCCTCCGCGGGATGAAGGCGTTGCAGACGCTCCGCCTCACCGATCACCATCCGCTGCCCGACCTCGCGCCGCTGCGGGATCTTCCCGCGCTCCGGCACCTCTGGCTCTACGACAGCACCGACGTCGACCTCGCTCCCCTGGCCGGACGGGAGGACCTGGCCGTGTACCTGATGCGCGGCCAGGAGGCCGGCGGGATCGAGCTTCTCGAGCCCAGCTGCCGGATCCACCGCAAGTAGCCGCACCGCCGCGGCGAGCCGGAAGCCCTCGCGCAAATCGCATGATAAGCGTACGCTTACCGCCGCTGCCCCGGGCGACGGCGGCGCCGGTTGGCTACGATCCGGGCACCACGACCGCGGCTCGCGGGGCGGGGCACCGGAGGACCCTCCCGGCCGGCGTGCCCGGTCCCGGCAGCAGCGGAAACCGCTCTTTCTCAACGACGAGGAGTTCCCCGTGACCGATTCCCCCTCCCGCGTGGCCATCGTGACCGGGGCCGGCCGTGGCATCGGCGCCGCGGTCGCGCGCCGGCTCGCCGCCGACGGGTTCGCCGTCGGCCTGCTGGACCTGGACGAGGCCGGGGTGAAACAAGGCGCGGAAGCGATCGCCGCCGACGGCGGGAAGGCCGTCGGCGTGCCGCTCGACGTCAGTGACGCCGAGCAGGTGGACGCCGCCGTCACCCGCGTGGCCGAAGAGCTCGGCGCGCCGACGGTGCTGATCAACAACGCCGGCATCACCCGCGACAACCTGCTGTTCAAGATGACCGAGCAGGACTGGGACTCCGTGCTGGGGGTGCACCTCAAGGGCTCGTTCCTGATGGCGCGCGCGGTGCAGAAGTACCAGACGCAGGAGAAGTGGGGCCGGATCGTCAACCTGTCCAGCACCTCCGCGCTGGGCAACCGCGGCCAGGTCAACTACTCCGCGGCCAAGGCGGGCATGCAGGGCTTCACCAAGACCCTCGCCATCGAGCTGGGCAAGTTCGGCGTCACCGCGAACGCGATCGCGCCGGGCTTCATCGCCACGGACATGACCGCCGCGACGGCCGAGCGGATCGGCATGGGCTTCGAGGAGTTCAAGGCCGCGGCCGCCGCGCAGATCCCGGTGCAGCGCGTCGGCACGCCCGAGGACATCGCGAACCTGGCCTCGTTCCTGGTCAGCGACGGCGCCGGCTTCATCTCCGGCCAGGTTATCTATGTCGCCGGCGGGCCGAAGGACTGATGGCCGTGCGCGTGTTCTCCGACATCTCCGAATTCGCCGGCGCGGTCGGCGAGCACCTCGGCGAGAGCGACTGGCACACGATCGGCCAGGACCGGGTGCAGCTGTTCGCCGACGCCACCGGCGACCACCAGTGGATCCACCTCGACGCCGAGAAGGCGGCGCAGGGCCCGTTCGGCGCCACCATCGCGCACGGGTTCCTCACGCTGTCGCTCATCCCGATGTTCGGCCCGGAGATCTACCGGGTCGACGGCCTGAAGATGGGCATCAACTACGGCCTCAACAAGGTGCGCTTCCCGCAGCCGGTGAAGGTCGGCTCGCGGGTGCGCGGCAGTGCCGACCTGGCCGAGGTCACCGACGTGCCCGGCGGGAAGCAGGCCGTGGTGCGCTGGACCGTCGAGATCGAGGGCGAGGCCAAGCCCGCCTGCGTCGCCGAGATGGTCGCCCGGCTGATCGCCTGAGCCGGGCCGTGGCCGGGTCCCGATCCGGCCGCTGTACGACATACCGACTAGTCGGTACCGTGACTCGAAACCCTGAGGAGCCTCGATGACCCCGACCGACCCGCCCGGCCTCGACCTCGGCCGGCTGCGCGCCCACCTGGACGGGCAGCGGCCCGGTCTCGTCACCGGTGAGCTGAGCGCCGAGGTGGTGCAGGGCGGCCGGTCGAACCTCACCTACATCGTCACCGACGGGGCCGGGCGGTGGGTGGTGCGCCGCCCGCCGCTGGGCCACGTGCTGCCGACGGCGCACGACATGGCCCGCGAGTTCCGCGTGATCTCGGGCCTGCACGACACCGCGGTGCCGGTGCCGGAAACCGTCGTACTGTGCCAGGACGCCGACGTGCTCGGCGCGCAGTTCTACGTGATGGAGTTCGTGGCGGGCACGCCGTACCGCAGCGACAAGCAGCTGGCCGAGCTCGGTCCCGCGCGCACCCGCGCGATCGCCGACGCGCTGGTCGACACGCTCGTCGACCTGCACGCGGTGGACCCGGCCGCGGCCGGGCTCGGCGATTTCGGGCGCCCGGACGGGTTTCTGGAGCGGCAGCTGCGGCGCTGGAAGAAGCAGCTCGACGGCTCGCGCAGCCGCGACCTGCCCGGCGTCGACACGCTGCACGACCGGCTGGCGGCGAAGCTGCCGGTCTCCGGCCCGCCGTCGATCGTGCACGGCGACTACCGGCTGGACAACGTGCTCGTGGACGGCGACGACCGGATCACCGCGGTGCTGGACTGGGAGATGTCCACCCTCGGCGACCCGCTCACCGACGTCGCGCTGCTGGTCGCGTACGCCGAGCGGGACAAGGTCTCGCTGCAGATGGTGTCCAACGCCAGCTCCGCGCCCGGCTACCCGAGCACCGACGAGGTCGTGGCCCGCTACGCCGAGCGCTCGGGGCGGGACGTCTCCGCGCTCAACTGGTACGTCAGCTTCGCGTTTTTCAAGCTCGCAGTGATCCTGGAAGGCATCTACTTCCGCTACAGCAAGGGCCAGACCGTCGGGGCGGGCTTCGAGAACGTCGGGTCCGGCGTCGTCCCCCTCATCGCGCACGGCAACGAGTCGCTCAAAGAGGAGAAGTAATGGAGTTCGCGTACGACGCCGTCACCGAGGAGCTGCGGGGGAAGCTCCTCGAGTTCATGGACTCGCACATCTACCCCGCCGAAGCCGTGTTCGAAGAACAGCTCGCCGCGAGCGACGACCCGTGGACCACCGCGCCGATCGTCGAGGAGCTGAAGGCCGAGGCCCGCAAGCGCGGCCTGTGGAACTTCTTCCTGCCCGGCGAACAGGGCGCGGGGCTGACCAACCTGCAGTACGCGCCGCTGGCCGAGATCACCGGCCGCAGCCCGCGGCTCGCGCCGACCGCGGTGAACTGCGCCGCGCCGGACACCGGCAACATGGAAGTACTGCACATGTTCGGCACCGAGCAGCAGAAGAAGCAGTGGCTGCAACCGTTGCTGGACGGCGAGATCCGGTCAGCGTTCGCGATGACCGAGCCCGAGGTGGCCTCCTCCGACGCGCGCAACATCGCCACCAGCATCCGGCGTGACGGCGACGAGTACGTGATCAACGGCCGCAAGTGGTACATCTCCGGTGCGATGAACCCGAACTGCAAGATCTTCATCGTGATGGGCAAGACCGACCCCGAGGCCGCCCCGCACCAGCAGCAGAGCATGATCCTGGTCCCGCGCGGCACCCCCGGCCTGACGATCAAGCGCGGCATGCGCGTGTTCGGCTACACCGACGGCGACCACGGCGGGCACGCCGAGGTGCTGTTCGAGGACGTGCGTGTGCCGGCGGAGAACCTGATCGCCAGCGAGGGCGCCGGGTTCGCCGTCGCGCAGGCCCGCCTCGGCCCGGGCCGCATCCACCACTGCATGCGCGCCATCGGCATGGCCGAGCGCGCGCTGGAGCTGATGTGCCGCCGCACGCTCTCGCGGCAGGCGTTCGGCAAGCCCATCGCCGACCAGGGCGTGGTGCAGGACTGGATCGCCGAGTCCCGCGTGCGCATCGAGCAGCAGCGGCTGCTGGTGCTCAAGACGGCGTGGCTGATGGACACCGCGGGCAACCAGGGCGCGCACACCGAGATCCAGTCGATCAAGATCTCCACCCCGATCCAGGTCGAGTGGATCCTGGACAAGGCGATCCAGGCGCACGGCGCCGGCGGCGTCAGCCAGGACTTCCCGCTGGCCGAGCTGTGGGCGGGGGTGCGCACGCTGCGCCTGGCCGACGGCCCGGACGAGGTGCACAAGCGCTCGCTGGCCCGCCGCGAGCTGAAGAAGTACCGCACGGAGACCGCTCGATGACCGTCACCGCCGAGGACCTGCGCGCCCACGTCGAACGGTTCCTCGCCGCGCACGACCCGAAGACCGCCGACCGGCTGGAGTTCCTGCGCGCCCGCTTCGACGCGGGGCTGGCCTGGGTGCACTTCCCCGAGGGCCTGGGCGGGCAAGGTGCCCCGCGCGCGCTGCAGCCCGGGGTCGACGCCGCGTTCGCGGAGGCCGGGGCGCCGGACAACGACCCGCGACGGAACGTGATCGGCCTCGGCATGGCCGCGCCGACCATCCTCGCCTTCGGCACGCCGGAGCAGAAGCAGCGCTACCTCCGTCCACTGTGGACCGGTGAGGAGGTGTGGTGCCAGCTGTTCAGCGAGCCGGGCGCGGGCTCCGACCTCGCCGCGCTGGCCACCCGCGCGGTGCGCGACGGCGACGACTGGATCGTCACCGGGCAGAAGGTGTGGACCTCGGGCGCGCACCACGCGCAGTGGGCCATCCTGGTCACCCGCACCGACCCGGACGTGCCGAAGCACCAGGGCATGACCTACTTCCTGTGCGACATGACCGCGCCCGGGGTCGAGGTGCGGCCGCTGCGCCAGATCACCGGCGAGGCCGAGTTCAACGAGGTGTTCCTGACCGAGGTCCGGATCCCCGACAGCCTGCGGATCGGCTCCGTCGGCGAGGGCTGGAAGGTCGCGCAGACCACGCTGATGAACGAGCGCGTGGCCATCGGCGGCAGCGCCGTGCCCCGCGAGGGCGGCCTGATCGGGCTGGTCGCGCAGACCTGGCGGGAGCGGCCCGAGCTGCGGACGCCGGAGCTGCGTGACCGGCTCGTGCAGCACTGGGTGGAGTCGGAAGCGTTGCGGCTGGCGGGATCGCGGTTGCGCCAGCAGCTGGCCGCCGGCGCGCCCGGGCCGGAGGGCTCGGCGATGAAGGTGGCGTTCTCCGAGCTGAACCAGCAGCTGACCGGGCTGGAGATCGAGCTGCTGGGCGAAGAGGGCCTGCGGTACGACGACTGGACGTTCCGCCGTTCCGAGGTGGTCGATTTCACCAGCCGCGAGCCCGGTTACCGCTACCTGCGCGCGAAGGGCAACTCCATCGAGGGCGGCACCTCGGAGGTGCTGCGCAACATCATCGCCGAGCGTGTGCTGGGGCTGCCGTCCGAGCCGCGGGTCGACAAGGACGTCGCTTGGAAGGACCTGCCCCGATGACTTCGACCGAGTTACCCACGCCGGATCTGCTGTATTCGGACGTCGAGGAAGACTTGCGCTCGTCCGTGCGTGATCTGCTCACCGACCGGGTCGCCCCGGCGGCGCTGCTGGCCCGGGTGGAGACAGCCGAGCCGTACGACCTGAAGCTGTGGAAGACCCTCGCCGCCGACCTCGGCGCCGCCGGGCTGATGGTGCCCGAGGAGCTGGGCGGCGCCGGCGCCACGGCGCGTGAGGCCGCCGTCGTGCTGGAAGAACTGGGCCGCAGCGTCGCACCGGTGCCGTTCCTCGGCAGCGCGGTGCTCGCGACGACGGCGCTGCTCGGCGCCGACTCGGCCGACCCGGTGATCGGCGAGCTGCTCCCCCGGCTGGCCGGCGGCGAGCTGACCGGGGCGCTGGCCGTTCCCCTGACGACCGCGCCTGGGGCGGAGTTCCCGGCGACAGTCACGGTCAACGCGGACGGCACGCTCAGCGGCCGCGTCGGCACGGTCGTCGACGCGTCCGTGGCCGAGCTGCTCGTGGTGCCGGCCACCGGACCGGACGGGCCGGGGCTGTACGCGGTGGAGGCGGCTTCGGCCACGGTGACGGAATTGGTGTCGCTGGACCTGACCCGCCGCGTCGCCGACGTCGTGCTGGAGAACGCGCCGACGCGCCGGTTCACATCCGGCGACCAGGCGGTCGCGGCACTGGACAACGCCGTGACCACGGCGGCGGGGCTGCTGGCCTCGGAGCAGACCGGGCTCACCGAATGGGCGCTGACCACGACGGTGGCGTATCTGAAGGGCCGGTACCAGTTCGGCCGCCCGGTCGGCGGGTTCCAGTCGCTCAAGCACCGGCTGGCGAACCTGTACACCGACCTGGTCAACGCCCGCGCGACCGCCCGGTACGCCGCCGACGCCCTCGCGGGCGGCTTCGACGTGCCGATCGCGGTCGCCGTGGCGCAGGCCCGCGCCGCGCCGATCGCGGTGCACGCGGTCGAGGAGGCGATCCAGCTGCACGGCGGGATCGGCATGACGTGGGAGCATCCCGCGCACCTCTACCTCAAGCGCGCCAAGAGCGACGAGCTGGCGTTCGGCACCCCCGGCCGGCACCGCGCGCGGCTGGCCGGCCTGGTCGGCCTGCCGGCCTGAGCCTGTTACGGATGACGCTTTCCTTGCGCCGTGCGAGGAAGGCGTCATCCGCCGCGGGACGTTTGTGGCTATTGTGGACAGTGGTGGGCACTGCCCGTCCGAACAGGCGGCAAGACTGCACTTTTTCCGGTAGCGCCACCGGCCCGGGGTTCGTAGCCTGGCGATCATGGTCACGGATCTCGAGCGGCTGACGATCACCGTCGGCACGCACCGGCACAGCGCGCTCGCGGCCGGTCCGGAGGCCGGGGACCTCGTCCTGTTGCTGCACGGCTGGGCGGAATTCGCCGATTCGTGGACCGCGGAGCTGACCGCGCTGGGCGAAGCGGGCTACCGCGCGGTGGCCGTGGACCAGCGGGGGTACGCCTCGGCCGCGCGGCCGCAGGACGTCGACCAGTACTCGGTCCGCCACCTGGTCACCGATGTCATCGCGTTCGCCGCCGCGCTCGGCACCGACCGGTTCCACCTGGTGGGCCACGACTGGGGCGCCATGGTCGGCTGGGCGCTGGCCAGCGCGCACCCCGACCGGCTGCGCTCGTTCACCGCGCTGACCTCCCCGCACCCGGCCGCCCTCCGCCAGGCCGCGGAGGTGGACGAGCAGCAGCAGCAAACGCTGTCGTACCTCAAGTTCTTCCGCCGCCCCGACGGCCGCGCCGAGGCCTACCTGCTCTCCGACGACTGCGCCCAGCTGCGCACGCTGTACGGCGATCGCCTGCCCGCCACCCAGGTCGAACGCAACCTGGCGCGACTGACCGAGCCGGGCGCGCTCACCGCGACCCTGAACTGGTACCGCGGCCCGGACGGCGAGTTCGACCTCCCGGGCGGCCGCATCGCCGTGCCGACGCTGTACCTGTGGGGCGCCGAGGACCCGCGCTTCGGCCGCACCGCCGCCGACCTCACCGCGGGTTTCGTGGACGGGGAGTACCGCTTCGTGGTGATCGAAGGCGCGAGCCACTGGCTGCCGCAGGAGTCGGCGGACGCGATCCTGCCGTTGCTCCTGGATCACCTCAAGCAGCACTGAAGCCGCCGTTTTCTGTCGGTGGCCGCCGGTAACGTGCGCGGGGTGACCGATCCTCCGCCCTGGGCCTTCGAAAAACCCGAGATCCACCCGCCCGACCCCTCGTGGGCGGCGCGGGGCGCGGCCGTGCGCGCACGGATCGCGGACCTGCTCGCCCCCTGGCTGGCCGAAGGCGTCGACCACATCGGCTCGACGTCGGTGCCGGGCCTGGCGGCCAAACCGGTGCTCGACGTGATGGCTTCGGTGCGCGACCTCGACGAGGTGGTGGCCGCCGCCCGCGCCCGACTGGAACGCGAGGGATGGTGCTACGTCCCGCCGGACCTGGATGTCGGCGCCCCCTGGCGGCGCTTCTTCGTCCAGCCCGACGAAACCGGCCGGCACCGGCGCGCCCACCTGCACGTCCTCCCGTCCGGCCACCCCCGCCGAACCGCCCAGCTGACCTTCCGCGACGCCCTCCGGGCCGACCCGTCCCTGGCCGCGGAGTACACGGCCCTGAAACGGGAATTGACCCGCACCGCGAGCGACCGGGAGGCTTATACGCAAGGGAAAACCGAGTTCGTGCACCGAGTTCTGGCCCTGCGGCGGGAAGATTAGGGCGCGGGGCGCCGATGCCGGCGATGCGAAGGGAAAGCCGAACGACAGGCCACCGACGCGGGTGGAGGGCGCCGACGCGGGCAACGGCCACTGATGCGACAGGACGGCCGAACCCCACCACGCCGATGCAGGCAACGGCGCGGCAATGGCGCGGGCAGCGGCGCGGCAGAACCACCGAACCAAGTCCACCCCACGCGGCCGGACGACCGAACCACGTTCACCGATGCGGCCGAACACCCGAGCCGTCCCCGTCAAAGCCCCGGAAACCCTTGGGCCACCGGCAAAAAGGAGCGCCGCGCGGGATCCGGTCCCGTGCGGCGCCCCTCCTTGCCGGAGTGATCAGCCGTAGATCTGGAACCCGAACGTCACAGAACCGTGGGCTCCGTTGGCCTCGGTCGCGGTGGCGGTCACCGAGTAGGCGCCGGCCTTGGTCGGTGTGCCGGTGATGGTGCCCGAAGCGCTGATCGACAGGCCCGGGGGCAGGCCGGTCGCCGAGAAGGTGACCGGGCCGTTGTCACTGGCGGTGGCGGTCAGCTGGACCGTCTGGAACAGCGGGAAGTTCACAAAACCCCACTGGCTGCCGGGGTCGGCGACCGAGACGGTGCCGGTCGGCGGGGTGCCGACCGTCCACTTGAACGCGGTGTTCCCGGACGCCTTGGTGTCGTCGGTGGCCGTCACGGTCACGTTCGAAACCGCTTGGGTGGTCGGCTTCCCGGTGATCACGCCGGTGGCCGGGTCGATGGCCAGCCCGGCGGGCAGCCCGGAGGCGGCGTAGGTCAGCTTGGCCGACGCGGCCGAGTCGGTCGCCTTGATCGGCAGACTGACCGTGTCGCCCGGCTGGCTCGACTGGTCACCCGGGTTGGTCACCGAAACCGTGTCGCCGGTGGGCGGGGTGCTGTTGCCGAGCGCGGTGAACAGGCCGTTGCCGTCGTAGGTGCCCCAGCCGGTCACCTGGTCGTAGCCGGTCTTCGCGGAGAAGTCGCCGTTGCTGCCGGAGGTGATGTCGTGGAACGCCGAGGCGTACGAGCTGCCGTTGCCGACGCCGTAGATCGCCGCGTCCGGGTTGCCGAGCTTGGCACTGGCCTTCTGGTTGTACAGCGTCGCCCAGCCCGCCCACATCGGCGCGGCGCAGCTGGTGCCGCCGTACTGCGCCCAGCCGCCGTTGGTGTAGACCGCGTAGCCGGTCTGCGGGTCGGCGTCGAGGGCCACGTCCGGTTCGGTGCGCTTGCCGCCGACGCCGGTCTGCCAGCTCGGCGCCGGGAACTGCGTGGACGTGCCGCCGCCGGAGCCGCTCCAGCCGCGCTCGGAGCCGTAGGTGTTGTTGCTGCCCACGGTGAGCGTGGTGCCGCCGACGCCGGTGACGTTCGGCGACGTGCCCGGCCAGCCCGCGGAGACGACCCCCGAGCCCGACGTGCTGCGGGTGCAGCCGCGCGAGCCGTCGTCGCCGGTGGCCACGAAGAAGCTCTGGCCCTGCGCCGCGCCCTGCTTGTAGCCGTTGTCCACATTGGTCATCTGCGAGCTGGAGATGTCCTTTTCGCAGATGCCCCAGGAGATCGACACGACCGGCGCCTTGTTCTCCTGCACGATCTGGTTGACCATGTTCAGCTCGCCGCCGTCGTCGTTGGCGGCCTCGTACACCAGGGTGGCGGCCTTCGGCGCCATCGCCTGCACCAGCTCGATGTCGAGGTCGACCTCGGCCTCGCCGCCGCCCGGGTTCGAGTCGTAGTTCTGGCCGTTGACCGGCACCGTCACCGGCGCCGACGAGCCGAGGTTGTAATTCTGGTCATAAGCGGCGATATCGGACTTCTTGTACCCGTCGAATTCGTACAAAGCGACCGTCTGCCCGGTTCCGTCGGCGCCGATCGGGTTCGTGTTGTAGATCGACCGCAACGCCGTCGGCCCGAGGCCGGAAATGTTCGGATTCGCCTTCGGCACGGAAACCGCGTCGTGCTGCCGGACGGCATAATTGTCCAGCCCGGAAATACCCTGGACGACGCCGGCGACCACGGCGGGCAGCGAGGGCGCGCCGTCGTTCGCGAAGAACCGGCGGTGCTGGGCCGGGTCGTCGTAGACTCCGATGGACGTCGAGAACGCGCTCGCCAGCTGCGCCTCGGTGCCGGTCGCGTCGACCACCTGGCCGGACACCCCGGTGACCCGCAGCCCCTTGCCCCGCAGGTAGGTGGTGACGCGGTCCTGGTCGGTCTTCGTCGGGCCGTAGGCGGCGCCGAACTGCTGCGGCGTCAGGTAATGGCCGTACGCCGGCGACGCCGGGTTCGCGACGTCGGCGAGGAACTTGTCCAGCCCCGCGGAGTTGTGGAGCTTCAGCGCCACGGCGACCGGAACCTGCTGGGCGGCGGGCAGGTCGCCGACGCGCTGGCTGTGCGCGAGGGCGGGGCTGACGCTGCCGGGCAGCGCGACCTGCGCGTCCGCGGCATAGGCCGTTCCGGTGAAGGCGGCGGCCAATATGGGTAATGGCGCGATTCCGAGCCCGAGCGCGCGGAGTCTTTTGTTCATGGTGGTCTCTCCCGATGGGGTTGAACGGGCACAACGCATTCCCCGCCGAGCTGGTCCGCGACGGGAAGGGGTGTTCGGGGAGTAGCGCATCATTCGAGTTGACTAGTGTTAACCAACTTGATGCATACGCAGTAAAGGTCATACCGGCCGAAGCCGTCAACAGACCTTCGGAGGGTTCCGGTCAGGCGCGGGTCTGCGAGGCCACGCTGCGGGCGCCGCGGCGCAGCACCTCCAGGGCCTCGGCCGTCTTTCCGTTGCGCAGCAGCAGATCGCCGTACAGCCGGCAGGTCCGGCCGAGGTCGTAGACGATCCCGGCCCGGGCGTAGCGCTCGAGGGCGCGCTCCAGCAGGCGCCCCGCCTCGGTCAGGTCGCCGTCCGCCCCGGCCTGCAGGCCCAGGATCCGGTCCGCCTCGGCCATCCCCGCGGGCAGGTCGAACCGGGCGTACGCTGCACCCGCGCGGGTGGCCAGCGCGACCGCGCGGTCCCGGTCCCCGCGGCGGCGGCAGACGTCGGCCAGCTCGAGCGCGACCCCGGCCGCGTCGTGGAGCCGGCCCACCGCGTCGAAGATCTCCAGCGCCAGGCCCAGCTCGGTGCCGGCCTCGTCGAGGCGCTCGGCCTGGCTCAGCGCATACCCCCGCGACCAGTGCACGCTGCCGGACTCGCTGTCGAGGCCGAGTTCGGCGAAGGTGCGCCGCGCGATCCCCCACCAGCGGTCGACCTCGGCGAACCCCTTGGTCTCCAGCACCCGCTGCCCGGCTAGGTCGTAGAAGGTCGCGATCCACTCGCGCCGCGACGCCCGCCGCGCGACCGCGAGCCCCTCCTCGATGGTCTCGTGCATCCGGCCGAGCGCGCCCAGCTCGTGGTACGGCGTGATCAGGCCGGCCAGCAGCCACAGCTCGGCGTCGGGGTCGGCCGGCGTCTCGGCGCGGACCTCGGCGAGCCCCTCTTCGAGGTGCGTGATCGCGGCGGCCGCGGACTCGACGTTGAGCAGGCACTGCGCCCGCCGCCGGACGATCCAGGCCCGCACGGATGCCGGGGCGCCGCCGGCGAGTTCGCCCGCGCGCTCGTACGCGAGCTGCGCCGCCCGCATCCGGCCCTGGTGCAGCTCGACCTCGCCGAGGCAGATCCGCGCGCGGCATTCGACGATCGGCAGCCGGTAGCGCCGCGCCGTGCGCTCGACCGTCGCGAACACCTCGACCGCCGCGTCGACCTCCCCCCGCGACAGCGACCGGCGGCCGCGCTCGAGTTCGACCGTCAGCTCTTCGGCGGCGCCCGGGGGCCGCCCGTGGCGCAGATCGTCGGGCTCGACGCCGAGCCGGGTGGCGAAATAGCCCAGCGCCTCGGCCGACGGCTCCCGGCCGCCGGCCTCGACGGTCGCGAGGAATCCGCGGGTGTACCGGGGCGCGGCGAGCTGCTGCTGGGTGAGCCCCAGCTCGACCCGCAGTCGCTGGAGCCGCTGCCCCACGCCCTCCATGGTCATCACCGTTATCCTGGCCGCGGTCGGAAACACCAAGGCTAGCCGGGACGGGGCCGAAGATGGCGCAGCGGGACGAGGAGACGGTGGGCCGCCGGATCCACCGGCTGCGCACCGGGCTCGGCCTGACCCAGCGTGAACTCGCAACGCCCAGCTACACCCCCGGCTACGTCTCGGCGGTCGAGAGCGACCGCCGCAAGCCCTCGGCCGAAGCCATGCGGCACTTCGCCTTCCGGCTCGGGCTGGACCTGGAGGAGCTGGCCACCGGCCGCACCGCGGACCCCGTCGCCGGCCAGGAACTGGCCCTGCTGGAAGCCCTGATAGCCGGCGACCGGCAACGGCTCGCCGCACTCGCGACCGGCCCGGTGAAAGCGCGGGCCCTCACGGACCTCGCCACCCTGACCCCCGAGGCGGCCCCGCTGCGCGAAGGGGCCACCGCCCTACTCACCAACGAGCCGCCTCACCTGCGGGTCGAGGCAGCCCCACCACACGAAGAAACCACCACCCCGCTCACCAACGAACCACCCCGCCTACCGGTCGAGACAGCACCACCACACGAAGAAGCCGCAACCCAGCTCGCCGACGAACCACCCCAGCTACGGGCCGAGGCAGCCCCACCACACGAAGAAACCACCACCCCGCTCACCAACGAACCACCCCGCCTACCGGTCGAGACAGCACCACCACACGAAGAAGCCGCAACCCAGCTCGCCGACGAACCACCCCAGCTACGGGTCGAGGCAGCCCCGCTGCACGAAGAAACCACCGCCTCCCTCGCTGACGAACCACCCCACCTACCAGCCGAGACAGCCCCGCTGCACGAAGAAGCCACCACCCTCCTCGCCGACGAGCCGCCTCACCTGCGGGTCGAGGCGAGTGCGGGCCGGGCCGTGCGGTTGCGGCGGTCCGGGGAGTTCCGGTATGCGCGGCACCTGCTGCGCACGATTCGCGACGAGCTGCACGAGTCGGGCCATCCCGACCCGGCCGCGCTCGTTTTCGTCGACGCGCACCTCGCCGCCTGCGACGTCCAGGTCGGGGACGACAGTTCCCCGGCCGCGGCGGAGGCCCTCGCGCTGGCCCTGCCGAGCCCGGAGCTCAGCCGCGACCTGAACCTGCGGCTCGCGCGCACCCTCCTGGCGGCCGGCCGGTTCGACGACGCCCGCGTGGCCGTGGCGCAGGCACGCGCGGCCCACCGTCAGCTGGGCTTGCGAGCCGAACTCGCGCTGTGCCACCAGGCCAGGGCCCGCACCCGGCAGGCCGCGGGCGACCTTTCCGGCGCCGCCGCCGATCTCGGCCAGGCCCGCGCGATGCTCACTGCGGGCGGGGAGTACCAGGCGGCCGCCGACGTCGGCACGGAGCTGGCGGGGGTGCACCGCGAGCTGGGCAACCTCGCGGGCGCCCGGGCCCTGCTCGAAAACGTGCTCGCCACGGCGGAACCGGACACAAGCACAGCCGCGCGGGCACACCGTCAGCTCGGGCTGCTTTTGCTGCCGGGCGGAGAAAACACGGCCGCCGAACAGTCCCTCCGCACCGCAGTGTCGATCTTCGAACGGACCGGCCCCGGCCACGACCTGGCCCGGGCGCTGCTCGACCTGGCCGACGTACTGGCCGCCCACGGCGACCCCGGCGCCGCGGCCGAGGCGTTGAGCGCGGGCCTGCGCAGCGCGGAACGCATAGCCCGGTCCGCGACCGGCTGAACCGGATTCGACCACTGTGGACACTGGAATGCCCCGCGGTTTCAGGCTTCCGGCCTCAGCATCGACAGCAGCAGGTCGGCGAAGTGGTCCCCCACCTCACGGGCGCCCAGCGGCCCGCCGCGCCGGTACCAGCTGCCCAGGTGGTGCACGGAGCCGAAGAAGAAGTCCACCACCAGATCCGCCGGCTTGTCCGCCCGGAAGTCCCCGCCGGACTGGCCCTCTTCGATCAGGCGGCGGAAACGCTCGTGGTACCGGCGGCGTTCCGCCCGCACCGCCTTGCGCTTCTCCGTGCTCAGCTGGTGCATGGACTGCAGGAAAATCGTGTTGTCGTCCAGGTTTTCGATGCTGCTGACGACCACATCGGACGCCGCGGTGGCGAGGCGGGCGCGCAGCGGGGCGTCGCTGTCGGCGACCTTTTCCAGCTGGGCCGTCTGCTCGCGCAGCACGCGGGCGTAGATCTCGTAGAGCAGGTCGTCCTTGGAGCCGAAGTAGTGGTACATCGCGCCTTTGGTGACGCCCGCCGCCTCCACGATCTCCTGCACCGACGTGCGGTCGAAGCCCTTCTTCGCGAACAGTTTCGTCGCCTGCTGAAGGAGACGGCGCGGGACCGCGGCCTGCTCGCTCACCATCAGTAGCCGCTCCCCCGGGTCAGGAACCGCTGCGGGTTGTCGACCAGCATCTTGGTCAGATCGGCTTCGGCGACGCCGCGGGCGCGCAGGGCCGGCAGCACGTCGTTGACGATGTGCAGATAGTGCCAATTGGGTAGCACCGCCTCGCGCACCGGCGCCTCCAGCCAGTCCATGTAGCACGACGCGTCCTGCGAAAGCACCATGCTGCCCGCATAACCGCGCTCGCACAGCGCCGCGACCGTCGCCACGCGTTCCTCGAACGGCAGGAACGAGTCGATCCCGAACCGGTCCATGCCGAGCAGCGAGCCGCGGTCGGCCAGGGCCGTCAGGTAGTCCAGGTCCGTCGTGTCACCGCTGTGCCCGATCAGCACCTGAGCCAGATCGACGCCTTCGGACTCGAAGATCTCCTGCTGCTCCAGCCCGCGCCGGGTGCCCGCGTGGGTGTGCGTCATGATCGGCGCGCCGGTGGCCCGGTGCGCCTTCGCGACGGCCCGCAGCACCCGCTCGACGCCCGGTGTCACCCCCGGTTCGTCGGTGGCGCACTTGAGGATCCCGGCTTTCACCCCCGTGCCGGCGATGCCCTCGGTGAGGTCGCCGACGAACATCGCGACCATCGGGTCCTCGCCGCCCAGCATCGTGCCGGGCCCGCGCAGCGAGAGGTAGTGCGGCAGCTCGTTGTAGGTGTACAAACCCGTCGCCACCACGATGTTCAGCTCGACCTCGGCGGCGATCCGCTGCACCCGAGGGAGGTAGCGGCCCAGCCCGATCACCGTCGGGTCGACGATCGTGTCGATCCCCGCGGCCTTGAGCGCCCGCAGCTTCCCGATCGCCTCCGGCACGTGCACCGCCTCGTCGAACCCGTCGTGCTCGGGATAGTTGGCGACGAATTCCGGGCTCAGCACGAAGATGTGCTCGTGCATCAGCACCTTGCCCAGGTTCTCGGGCGCCACCTCGCCACGCACAGTGTCGACCACCGTCACGCTCCTTCCGCACCGCGGGCACGCAGTTCGCGCCGCAGGATCTTGCCGCTGGCGGTCTTCGGCAGCTCGGGCAGCACCTCGACCGTGCGCGGGTATTTGTAGGCGGCCAGCCGTTCCTTGCAGTACGCCACCAGCTCCGCGGGATCCGCCCGCTCGCCCGGCGCCGGGCTGACGTACGCCTTCACGGTCTCGCCGCGGTATTCGTCCGGCACGCCCACCACGGCGGCCTCGCGCACCGCGGGATGGCTGTACAGCACGTCTTCCACCTCACGCGGCCACACCTTGAACCCGGCCGCGTTGATCATGTCCTTCTTGCGGTCCACGACGTAGACCCAGCCGCGCTCGTCCATGAAGCCGATGTCGCCGGTGAGCAGGCGGCCACCGGGCAGCGCCGCGGCCGTGGCGTCCGGGGCGTTCCAGTAGCCGGGCACCACCATCGGCCCCTCGACGGCGATCTCGATCGGCCTGGCCCGGCGGCAGCTCGGCGCCGTCGTCGGTGAGGATCCGCACGATCGTGCCGGGCACGGGCAGGCCGATCGAGATGGTGCCGGACGCCGGGTCGACGGGCGCCTCCAGGCCGCGCGGCACGACGACGCAGCCCGCGGTGGTCTCGGTGAGGCCGTAGCCATTGTGGATATAGCGCCCGAAACGCGAACGGAACGCCTCCACCACCGCCGGCGGCAACGCCGCGCCACCGGAATACAGCGCATCGAACGACTCGAAGTGCGCGGGCGACGCCGCCGGGTGCGCCATCAACGCCATGTACGCGGTCGACGGGCCGACCATGTACACCGGCCGGTGCTCCAGCAGCGCGTCGAGGACCACGCCGGGCTCGAACCGGTAGGCGAGTGCGAGAGTCCCCGCGACCTCGATCGCGTACGCGACTTCGCACACCATGCCCGTGATGTGAAACAGCGGCGCCAACGCGAAGAGCGCCACGCCTGTTTCGCTCCCCGAGGAGCCGGCAAGCAGCGCCGCGTTGGTGCCGACGTTGCCGTGGGTGTTGGTGGCGCCCTTGGGTTTCCCGCTGGTGCCGGAGGTGTAGCTGATCAACGCGACGTCGTCGAGCGCGGGGCGGGCCTCCTCCACCGCGCCGGTCGCCGAGCGGGCGGCCACGAGCAGATCGGCCGCGCCGGGCGTCTCCTGCCGCGTGGCCCCGCCGAGCACCCGCTGGTCGTCCCGGGTCTGGAAGTCCAGCTCGCTGGTGGTCAACGCGATCTCGACCGGGCTGCCCGGGACCAGCGCGCCGATGTAGTCGTGCCAGCCGCGCTGCGAGCAGACGATCGCCTTGACGCCGGCGTCGGCGAGCACGTGGGTCAGCTCGCCCGAGCGGTACATCGGGTTGACCGGCACCACGATGCCGCCGGCCTTCCACGCGCCGAGCAGCGCGAGCACGAACTGCGGGATGTTCTGCAGCACCAGGGCGAGCCGGTCGCCGGGGCCGAAGCCGGCCGAGCGCAGGTGGCGGGCGACGCCGTCGGACAGCTCGTCCACCTCGCGATAGCTGAGGCGGGCGTCGAAGTACGCGATGGCCGTGGTGTCCGGCACCTGCGCGACGGTCCGCCGGAAGGTGCCGAGCAGCGTGGTCGGCGTGACCTCCGGGACGGGTTCGTCGCCGTAGCTCGCCAGCCACGGTTTCGTGTCGTACCAGCCCATCGCGTGACCTCCTTTGGACACCGACCAGTCGGTATGGAGACGCTAGAGAGCCGCCGGAGGTCCGTCAAGCACGGAAGTCAGTGGTGGCTCAGCACCATCAGCACCACGATGACGGCCAGCCCGGCCAGCATCGCCACGACCACCCGGCCCGAGCCGGGCGGGCCGCCACGACGGCGGCCGGTGGGGATGTAGCCGCCGTCCGCGGGCGTGTAGTGGTGATGGTGCCCGCCGCCGTGATGCCCGTGATGCCCGCCGCCGTAGTGTCCGCTAGCATGATGCCCGCCCCCGGGATGCCCGCCGCCGGCGCCGCCGTCGTGGCCCATCAGTCCTTCTCCGGCCAGGTGCCGTTCGCGGACGCCGCGACCAGCTCGCGCGCCTCTTCGTCGGTCTCCACCGTCGGGCCGGAGCCGGCCAGCGACCGGCGCGCGGTCTCCCGCATGAAGAACGTGCAGACCGCGCCGATCACCCCGGCGATGATCAGGTAGTAGGCGGGCCAGTTCAGGTCGCCGGTGCCGGAGACGAGCGCGCTCATCACCGTCGCGGTCGTGCCGCCGAACAGCGAAACCGAGATGTTGAACGCGATGGACAGCCCGCCCGCCCGGATGTGCGTCGGGAACAGCGCGGGCAGCGTGGACGGCAGCACCGCGGAGAACAGCACCAGCACCAGGCCCATCAGCAGCAGGCCGAAGAACGTGGCGACGTCGCCGCCGGCCCGCACCAGCAGCACGGACGGGAGCGAAAGCACCACCAGCCCGGCGCAACCGGCCATCACGACCGGGCGACGGCCCACCTTGTCCGACAGCCGTCCCACGAACGTGATCACCACCATCAGCACCACCAGCACGACGATCTGCAGGATCTCCGAAGACGTGGTGCCGACGCCGGCGCCGTGCGCGGGCAGGGCGTCGGTGAGGTAGGTCGGCATGTAGCTGGTCAGCATGTAGTTCGTGACGTTCCAGGTGAGCACCAGGCCGCCGCACAGCAGCATCGCGGGCCAGTACTTGGTGAACACCGCGCGCAGCTCGCTGCCCAGCGACTGCACCGGTTTGCGCTCTTCCGAGTTCTGCAGCTGGGCGAACGCGGGCGACTCCTCCAGCCGCTGCCGCAGGTACAGCCCGACCGCGCCGAGCGGCAGCGCGATCAGGAACGGGATCCGCCAGCCCCAGGTGAGCAGCTGCTGCTCGGTGAGCACCGCGCTCAGCACGGTCGCGATCGTCGCGCCGAAGGCGTAGCCGGTGAGCGTGCCGAACTCCAGCCAGCTGCCGAAGAACCCGCGGCGGCGGTCCGGCGCGTACTCCGCGATGAACGTCATCGCGTTGCCGTACTCGCCGCCGGTCGAGATGCCCTGCAGCAGCCGGGCCAGCAGCACCAGCATGGGCGCGGCGATGCCGATCGCGCCGTAGCTCGGGATGACGCCGAGCAGCAGCGTGCCCAGCGCCATCAGGATGACCGTGAGCGACAGCACGCGCTTGCGGCCGATCCGGTCCCCCAGCGGCCCGAAGATCAGCCCGCCGAACGGCCGGATCAGGAACGAGACCGCGAACACCCCGAACGTCGCGATCTGCCCGGTCGCGGGCGGCAGGTCGGTGAAGAAGACCTTCTGGATGGTCGTGGCCAGGTACCCGTAGACGCCGAAGTCGTACCACTCGGTGATGTTGCCGACCGCGGCCGCGCCGACGGCTCGTCTGATCACCGAGGGATCGGTGACGTGGACGTCCTCCACCGTCAGTTTTCCGGCTGTGTCTCCCGCGTCGGACATCAAGTCTGCCTTTCGGTACCGCTGATCGATTCGAAGATGACTACCCACGGTCCGCCCCGGTTACACCTTCGAATCCGATGACTTCGCAGCGTGATCTTGCCGGTACCGGACGGAACCCGCTGAGCCAGCTCGCCCGATTCACCCCTTTTATGGACTTATGCCGGGAAAGTCTGCCCGTTGTCACTCGGCCCGGAAGGCCGCCGCGCGTACGCTCGGCCGGGCCCGCGAACCGCCGGGAGCGCCGCGTCGAGGAGGCAGTGTTGCCCGCTGAAGAGTCCACTGTGGATGGTGTCCGGCACGGCACGGACGGGCCGGTCGCCACGATCACCTTCGACCGGCCGGAGCGCAGCAACGCGATGGACCGGGCCATGCAGGTGCGCTACGGCGCCCGGCTGCGCGAGGCCGACGCCGACCCGGCCGTCCGCGCGGTGGTGGTGACCGGGGCCGGGCGCGCCTTCTGCCCCGGCGCGGACCTCGGCCTGCTGGACAACACGCCCGATGCCCCGCCGGTGACCGAGGACGACCGGGAGGGCTACCGCGACGTGCTCGCCGCCGCGTTCGTGCGGGTCCCGGTCGTCGCCGCGATCAACGGCGGCTGCGCGGGCCTCGGTTTCGTCATCGCGTGCGCCGCCGACGTGCGCTTCGCCGCCGCGGGCGCGAAGTTCACCACGGCGTTCGCGCGCCGCGGGCTGATCGCCGAGTACGGCGTCGCGAAGCTGCTGCCGGAACTCGTCGGCCGCGGTCGCGCGCTGGACCTGCTGCTGTCGGCCCGCACGTTCACCGCCGAACAGGCGCTGGAGTACGGGCTGGTGCAGGAGGTCGTGCCCGCGGGCGAGCTGGCGTCGCGCGCGCACGCCTACGCCACCGAACTCGCCGCGTACAGCGCCCCGCGCTCGATGGCGACGATCAAGGACCAGGTCGCCCGCGAACCGGCGATGCCGCTGGAACGCTCCGCCGTGACGTCGACCAGCCTGATGCTGGAATCCTTTGCCCACCCGGAAGTCGTCGAGGGCGTGGCCAGCTGGAACGAACGGCGGCCGCCGCGGTTCCCGCCCTGCCCCGGAGCGTGAAAGTCCCCGTCACCCCGGAAAGCCCGGGGTGACGGGGACCGTTTCGGCGGCGGGGGTCAGCCGTGCGCCCAGCTCTGCGCCGCGGTGCCGTTGCAGGTGTGGATCTGCAGCTGGGTGCCGTCGACCGTGCTGGACTGCGGATCGTCGAGGCAGCGCCCGGAATTCGGGTTCACCAGCGAGCCGTTGGCCCCGGGCTGCCACACCTGCGCGACGCTGCCGTTGCAGTGCCACCGCTGGACCGGGGTGTCCTCGGCGGTGCCGCTGTTGGACACGTCGAGGCAGCCGCCCTCGGCCTGCAGGGAACCGTCCGGCGCGGCGTACCACTGCTGGGCGCCGGTGGGATTGCAGGTGTAGACCTGCACCTTGGTGGGACTCGCCGTGCCGCTGTTGGAAACGTCGGCGCACTTGCCGGCGATCCCGGACTTCAGCGTACCCAGGTGCGGCAGGCTCCCGCTCTCGTACGAGGGCGGCGGGCCGGAAGCCGCCCACCCCGTGTTGGCCGTGGTGCCCAAGGTGAACGCGAGCGTGCCGCCCGCCGTGATCGCCGAGGTCGGGACGTACGCGTTGTTCCACGCCCCGCCGTTCCAGGTGGCGCTTTGCACGTACGGCGCGTTGTCGGCGGCGGTCGGCGCGTTGACCGTCAGCGTTTTCCCGCTGGGCAGCGTGGTCACGGACTGCGTGAACAGCGGGCTGCCGAGCGCGAGGTCCGCCGTGCCCGGTGTCATCGGGTAGAACCCGAGCGCGGAGAAGACGTACCACGCGCTCATCGCGCCGAGGTCGTCATTGCCGGCCAGGCCACCGGGGGCGTCGGTCCAGATCTGGTCCTGGGCCTGGCGCACGACCTTCTGCGTTTTGTACGGCTGCCCGACGTAGTCGTACTCCCACGGCAGCTCCAGGCTCGGCTCGTTGCCGAGGTCGGACTTGCTGCCGTCGCCGTAGTGGAAGTCCGAGAGCACGCTGTCGAGGTAGCTGATCAGCGAAGCGTTGCCGCCGCGTGCTTTCGCGAGACCGGCCACGTCGAACGGCACCATGCCGGTGTACTGCCACGAGGTGCCCTCGACGAAGCCCGACTGGCTCTTCGGGTCGAATCCGCCGCTCCACGCGCCGCTGGAGTCCTTCGGCTGCATGAAACCGCTGGCCGGGTTGAAGGTGTTCTTCCAGTTCTGCGCGCGGCCGGCGTAGAACGCCTGGTTCGCCGTGTCCCCCAGCGCCCCGGCGAACGCCGAGACCGCGAAGTCCGCGGAGTCGTACTCCAGCTGGGTGGAGACCGGGCCGTAGGCATTGCAGCATTCGTAGTTGCTGTCGACGTTGCCCGGGATGTAGCCGGGCGAATTCAGGTCGGTGAGCCAGGGCCGGTCGTTGTTCGGCTCGCTCGCCTGGTGCTCCATCGCGGCCAGTGCCGCGGCGGTGTCGAACCCGCGGGCGCCGAACGCGTAGTAGTTCGCGAGGATCGGCGCGGCCGGGTCCCCGACCATCACGTCGGTCTCGCCGTTGTTCTGCGCCCACTTGGGCAGCGTGCCGCCCTGGTCGTAGTCGGTGATCATGGACTGCGCGATGTCGCCGGTCTCGGCCGGCGCGACCAGCGCCGAAAGCTGCGCCTGGGTCCGGTAGATGTCCCAGCCGGAGAAGTTGGCGTACTGCGCCTTGTGTCCACTCGCGACGGTGTGCACCTTGGTGTCGAAGCCGATGTACTGGCCGTTGGAGTCGGAGAACACGTTGGGGTGCAACAGGGAGTGGTACAGCGCGGTGTAGAAGATCCGCTGCTGCGCCGCCGTGCCGCCGCCCACCTGGATGCGCCCGAGCATCGAGTTCCACGACTCGTGCGCGGCCTGCTTGGTGCCGGCGAAGTCGAACGACGGGAGGTCGGCCGCCCGGTTCGCCACCGCGTTGGCCACCGACACGTAGGACACGCCGACCTGCGCCTGCACGGTGGGGTTGGAGGTGGTGTCGAACCGCACGTAGGAGCTGGCGGGCCCGGCCGCCGGAGCCGCGGGCTTCGCCGCCGCGGCCTGGCCGTGCAGCTTGCCCGGCTCGGCCTTCGGCGTGACGGCGGGCGCCGCGGCGGTGCCGCTGGTCGCGAACGGCCGGTCGAAGACCAGGTCGAAGTAGAGCGTGTAGGTGAAGCCGGCGCCGCAGAAGTGCCCGGAGGTCACCGAGCCGGACACCTCCGTCGGGCTGACGACGTTCCAGGTCTGGTCCGAGGTGCCGTTCTGGCTGCCGTTGAGCTTGAAGACCAGATTGGACTGGGTGCTCGACGGGAAGGTGAACTTGGCCATGCCGGACCGCAGCGCGGCAGTCAGCTCGGTTTTCACGCCATTGTCGAGTCCGACGGAGTAATACCCGGCGGTCCCGGACTCATTGGCGTGCGAAAACGAATCCTTGGCCCCGGCGTCCACGCCGCCGACGGTGGGCAGAATGGGGACATCGCCGTCCGCGCCACACCCCGGACCGGACAAATGCGTCAAACTGAATCCGGTGATGGAATTATCGTTGTATTCGTAGCCGCCGCCGCTGGGGCGGCTGGGGGTGTCCGGGCTCCACTGGACCATGCCGAACGGCACGTCCGCGCCCGGGAAGTCGTCCGCCTGGTTGGAAGTGCCGATGAACGGGTTCACCAGCGAAGCCGGATCGGAGACCAGGGTCGCGGCCCCGGCCGGGGCGGAAACGGGAATCGCGAGCGCGGCGGCCAGCAGGCCCGCGCCGGACAATCTCAGTAATAGTCGACGCTTGCCCATGTCTGCTCGTCCTTCGCTCCGGAGCCGAGTTGTTTCGCCGAAGTGCGATCGAAACGGTCCTCGGGGCGCGCGGGCGGTGTCAAGATCAGCCCGGTTTCCTGTCGTGTTCCGGACAGCAGTGGATCAACGCGTCTGCGCTGCCCGGCCGAAGGCGAAGGAATGAATTCCGGCAGCGGCCGGGAATCGGCCGGCGGGCGCCGTGAGACGCCCGCCGGCCGCCGTGATCAGCCGTGTTCGGGCAGCTCTTCCATCTTGCGCTGCAACTTGTTCATACCACCCAGCCAGCGGTCGGTCTGGGTGGCGCGCGCCGCGTAGTACTGGGCGACCTCCTCGTGCGGCAGCACCAGGAAACGCTCCTCGCCGATCGCGGTGAACAACGCGTCGGCCACCTGCGCCGGCTCGATCGCCGACGCCTCCATCAGCAGCTTGCCGCGCTCGCCGGTGCTCTCCAGCATCGCCGTGCGCACCCCCTGCGGGCAGATCGCCTGCACGGTCAGGCCACGATGGCGGTAGGTCGCGGAAAGCCATTCGGCGAAGGCCAGCGCGCCGTGCTTGGTCACCGAGTACGGCGCGGAGCCGAGGCTGGTCAGCAGGCCCGCGGCGGACACCGTCGCGATGAAGTGCCCCTTGCCGCGCTCAAGCCAGGCCGGCAGCAGCAGCCGGGCCGCGCGGACGTGCGACATCACGTTGACTTCCCAGGTGCGCGCCCAGTCCGCCTCGGTCGACTGCTCGCCGCCGAACGGCGCGATGCCCGCGTTCGCGCAGAAGACGTCGATCCCGCCCAGCGTCTCGCGCGCGGCGGCGATGAGCTTCGCGACGCCGTCCTCGCTCGCCACGTCACCGGCGAACGCGGTCCCGCCGACCTCGGCCGCCACTTCGGCGGCGGCGTCCCCGTTGAGGTCCGCGACCACGACCCGGGCGCCGTCGGCGGCGAACCGCCGGGCCAGCGCCGCACCGATCCCGCCGCCGCCACCGGTGACGACGACCCCGGCGCTCACAGGCCGCCGACCAGGGTCACGCCACCGTCGAGCACGATGGTCTGGCCGGTGATCCAGCCCGCGTCGGCGGACAGCAGGAACGCCACCGCGCCGGCGATGTCGGCGGGCACGCCGAGCCGTTTCATCGGGTACGCCGAGGCGACCTCCTCCTCGCGGCCCTCGTACAGGGCCGTCGCGAATTTGGTCTTGACCACTGCGGGCGCCACGGCGTTCACGCGGATCTTCGGCCCCAGCTCGGCGCCGAGCTCCTGGGTGAGCCGGATCAGCGCGGCCTTGCTGACGCCGTACATCCCGATGCCGGGCGAGGCCCGGATGCCGGCGATCGAGGCGATGTTGACCACCGAGCCGCCGTGCTCGCCCATCCAGGCGTCGCGGGCGTGCTTGATCCAGGACAGCGGCGCGAGCACGTTGACGCCGAGGATCTTGGCCGCGGCCGCCGGGTCGATGTCCAGGGTGGCGCCGAGGACGGGGTTGATCCCGGTGTTGTTGACCAGCATGTCGACCCGGCCGAACCGCTCGACGGTTTTCGCCACCGCCTCGCCCTGGTGCTCGACGTCGTCGGCCTTGCCGGGCACGGCGATGGCGAAGTCGCCGCCCCCCAGCTCCGCGACGGCCTCGGCCAGCGGCTCCGGCTTGCGCGCGGTGATGCACACCTTCGCACCCCGCTCGACCAGCTCCTTCGCGATGCCGAGCCCGATCCCCCGGCTGGCCCCGGTGACAATCGCCACGCGATCCTTGAACGAGTTCACAACACTGGTCTCCTGTCCTCTCGCGGCTGACGGCTAAGCGCTCGCTTAGGCGCCATTATGCAGGACGCGTCGTTTCTCGCTCCGCCAGTTCTCGTCACATTCAGGCGACACTGTAAGTGACTGTGAAAACTACGTAGGGTGTCCATTTTGCGGTGCGGCGAGCCCACTCAGCGTTCCGCCGCTCCCGTTTTCCGAGCTCGCACCGGTACCGCAGACGGCAACGCGGCAGCTTGGACCCATCACCGACCATTGTAGACAGTCATGAACGGCACCATGGTGCGCCGGCTGGTGTCGGGTGAGGTCGGACAAGACCTTGGGCTGACGTTCCGCCCCGGGTTCCGCGGCATTTTCGGAACTTGACAGCCACGTGTACGACGAACGCGGCGCTGAACACCGAGCCGAATCGGTTTTGGTGACGAATACCCGTTGACATCTCGGCCAGGACCACGCCGGGTCACGTGAGTCAAGGAGCTGAGAATGAAGCTGACACGACGAGGGGCCGCGCTGATCGCCGGCGCCGCGATCCTGACCCTGACCGGGCTCGGCAGTGGCATGGCGACGGCCTCCGCGGCGACGCCGGTGGCGACGATTCCGAGCCTGACCGGGGAGTCCACCTCGGTGGCGCTGGACGCCGGGTTCGTGAGCGCGTTGCAATCGCTGGGGGTCGCGCCGTCGCCTTCGGGCACCGCGAGCGTCAAGGGCGGGGTGGCGTCGTTCCCGATCACCGGCGGCAATGTGACCGTCTACAAGCCAGGCGAAGTGGACCCGTACGTCCAGGGCAGCATCGAGCACCAGGGCAGCGGGTTGAAGCTCACCAAGGGTGACACGGTGGTGCAGCTGGACAACTTCGTCGTCGACCCGGGCAAGCCGGCCACGCTGAGCGGCCGGGTGCAGGCGGGCGGGCAGGTCGTCGCGCCGAGCACGGTGCTGTTCGACCTGGACGGCTCGACGCTCAAGCCGATCACCACCGACGCGGCGGCCGGCACCGCGACCTTGACCGGCACCACGGTCAAGCTGTCCGACGGCGCCGCGAAGGCGTTGAACGGCGCGTTCAAGACCGACGCGTTGAAGGGCGGCATCACCATCGGGATCGCGACGATCGTGGTCGACCTGCCGGGCCACATGAAGCAGATGCCCGCCGGCAGCGTGGCCACCGGCGGCGGCAGCACGGCCGGGATGCAGCACACCGGACTGCTCGCCGGTGGCGCGGCGGCGGTGCTGATCGCGGGTGCGGTGGGGTTCGTGGCGATCCGGCGGCGTTCCGCTGTCAACGCCGGCAGTGACACCCGAAGTGACACCGAAACCCGCTGAGTCGCGCCTGAGGACTCCTGGTCCCGCGAGTCAGGTCAACGGCTGGCTCGCGGGGCCGCCCTACGCCCGGAACGAGTGTTCCCATGTCAGAGACGATCAGCAAAAGCCCCCGCGGCCGGAGACTGGCGGTGGTCGTGGCCGCCGCGGTCCTCGGCCTGGCGGGGGTGTCCGCCATCGGGTACGCGCTCGGCGACCAGCACAGCGCCCCCGAACCGTCACCGGCCATGGCCGCCCCGAACCCGGCGGCCCCCACAGCCGCGCCCCCGGTGGCCCCGGTGGCCCCGGCCGGCCTGTCCGCGTCCCCGCCGGTCTCCATCGACATCCCGGCGATCGGGGTGTCCTCGGTGGTCAACCAGGTCGGCCTCAACCCGGACGGCACCGTCGGAGTGCCCCAGGAGGGGCCGTTGTACGACCAGCCGGCCTGGTTCCGCGGCTCGCCCGCCCCCGGTGAGCCGGGGCCGTCGGTGATCCTCGGCCACATCGACTCCGCCCGTAACGGGCCTTCGGTGTTCTTCGACCTCGGCGGCCTGAAACCCGGCCAGCGAGTCCGGGTCTCCCGCGCCGACCACACGGCCGCCACCTTCGAGATCGACACGGTGCAGTCCTACCCGAAATCCGCCTTCCCGCAGCAGACCGTCTACGGCTACACCCCACAGCCATCCCTGCGGCTGATCACCTGCGGCGGCAGTTTCGACCACAGCACCCGGCAATACCGCGACAACACCGTCGTGTTCGCGCACCTGCTCACCAATGCCTGACCGGGCGGGCGTTCGCGGACCGTTCGACGAGGTGGCCGAATCCCCCGACGACCTGGAAGCCCGCCTGTGCTGCCCTGTGGTGCACGTCGATCCGGGTACCGTCCTGTCTCGGGCGCTCGATGACCACCTGGCGGCGGGGTTCGACATCGAGAGCGCTT
Source organism: Amycolatopsis saalfeldensis (assembly GCF_900110575.1). Lineage (GTDB taxonomy): Bacteria > Actinomycetota > Actinomycetes > Mycobacteriales > Pseudonocardiaceae > Amycolatopsis > Amycolatopsis saalfeldensis. Next base: position 94,920 of record NZ_FOEF01000003.1, on the reverse strand, counting down.
CAGACGGCTGGGTGTTGCTGCGCAAGGCCGACGTCCGGTTCGTCCTCGCCATTACCGCACCTTTGGCGGGGAGTTCGCGGAAGACCTGACGCGGATTCGGCTTGGTCACCCGGTCTCGCCGGCTTGGGCGTGGTCCACTTCGCCTCGATGTGGCCGAAGTGCCATACGGCCAGCGCGCCGAGCCAGGTGGCGACGAAGAGCCCGGCGATGACGAAGCCGACGTGGTCCAGGCTGAGGCCGGCGATCGCTGCCAGCGGCCCGCTGGTGATGCCGGCTTCGTCGACGAGCAGGGCGACCAGTTCGATGGTGCCGACGATCAGCGCGATGGCGACGGACAGCGCGGTGATGGTGAGGTTGTAGAAGATCTTCCTGGCCGGTTTCGCGAACGCCCAGGCGTACGCGAAGTTCATGAAGAACCCGTCGGCGGCGTCGAACAGGGTCATGCCGGCGGCGAAGAGGATCGGCAGCACCAGGATGGCGTACCAGGGCAGGGCGAACGCCGCGGCACCGGCGGCGAGGACGAGCAGGCCGACCTCGGTCGCGGTGTCGAAGCCGAGTCCGAACAGGACACCGACCGGGTAGATGTGCCACGGCTCGCGGATCGCCTTGGTCGCTCCGCCCAGGACCCGGTTGAGCAGGCCGCGCTTGTCCAATTGCTGTTCCAGTGCCGTCTCGTCGAGCTTGCCCTCGCGCATTCCGTTGAGTGCCTTCAGGATTCCTTTCAGGACGACGAGGTTCAGGATCGCGATCAGGTACAGGAAGACGCCGGAGACCGAAGTGCCGATCAGGCCGGTTGTGCGGTGCAGGGCCGAGCCGCCGTCGGTCACCTGCCCGGCGAGCGCGCGGATGCCGAGCGACAACAGCAGGCACAGCAGGAAAACCACGGTGGAATGACCGAGGGAGAACCAGAACCCGACCGACAGCGGACGTTTTCCTTCGGCGATCAGCTTGCGCGTGGTGTTGTCGATGGCCGCGATGTGGTCGGCGTCGAAGGCGTGCCGCATGCCGAGGGTGAACGCGGTGACTCCGAGGCCGGTCCCGAAGAAGCCGGTCGCGCCGAGCGTGTAGTGCCGGGGCGCGACGACGAGCCCGAGCAGCCCCCAGCCGAGCAGGTTCAGCAGCAGGACGACGGCGGCCATGCCGGCGACGGAAGTCCGTTCCCGGCGGGAAAGCCGTTGCCGGGCAACGGTGTTCGGGATCGTGCTCATGGCCGCCTCGATTCCGTAAGGCCCAGGCGAGCGGAGAATGACTGCGACACTAGACAGATGAGCAGGCCAAGAGCAATAGCCCATTAAAGCATGTTCAGCTACGCAGATACGCAGTTAAAAACCGGGCAAAGCATTCACCGGTTCGGGGGTGAACCGGGCCGTGGTCGGCTCCGAATGCAATCGTGCTTGCCCGCCTTGCGGGCCCAGTGGCTGTTCCCGCGCATCAGCGGGAAGGGCCTTCAACGCCGCCGGTGACGGTGGTGTCGGCGAAAGGTCTGCAGCATGTCCGCACTGCTCCCGTCGCGGCGGTCCCGTCGCGTCGGACTCTCGCTCTTCGCCGTGGGGAGCGTCCTGCTCGCCAGCGCGCTCGCCGGCCTGGGAACAACCGGCCCCGCGGCCGCGTCGAGCCACCGCGAAGCGCCGTTGATCGCGGCCGACCCGCCGGTGGACAACACCGACGTGTACGCGTTCGTCAGCCCCGACAAGCCGGACACGGTCACGCTGGTCGCGAACTGGTACCCGTTCGAGGAGCCCAACGGCGGCCCGAACTTCTATCCCTGGGCGACCGACGCCCACTACGACATCAAGATCGACAGCGACGGCGACGGGAAACCGGACCTGACCTACCGCTGGACGTTCAAGACCGACGACCGCCGAGGGAAGTCGACGTTCCTCTACGACAACGGCCCGGTCACCTCGCTCACCGACGAGAACCTGCTGTTCCGCCAGACCTACAGCCTCGACGTGATCGACAGGTACGGCCGGTCCGAGAACCTGGTGCGCTCGGCCAACGCCGCGCCGTCGAACACCGGCGCCGCCTCGATGCCGAACTACGGCGCGCTGCGAGACCAGGCGATCACGAACCTCCCCGGCGGCGGCAAGACCTTCGCCGGCCAGGCCGACGACCCGTTCTTCCTCGACCTGCGGGTGTTCGACCTCCTCTACGGCGGGAACCTGTCGGAGGTCGGGCAGGACACGCTGCGCGGCTACAACGTCAACACGATCGCCTTGCAGGTGCCGAAGTCCGCGCTGGCGTTGAACCGCGATGCGACCCGCAATCCGGTCATCGGCGTGTGGAGCGACACCGAGCGGCAGTCGCTGACGATCAAGACCCCGGGCCGGCAGAACCAGCTCGGCCCGTACGTGCAGGTCTCAAGGCTGGGCAATCCGCTGGTCAACGAGGTCGTCGTGCCGGCCGGGCTGAAGGACAGGTTCAACTCCCTCACCCCCGACCAGGACCACACCATCCCGGACCTGGTCAACCGCGTCACCTCGCCCGAGGTACCCCGGCTGATCCAGAGCATCTACGGCCTGCCCGCCCCGGCGACCCCGCGCAACGACCTGGCCGAGATCTTCCTGACCGGCATCACCACGAAGGCGGGCGGCCCGATCAAGGCCGACCTGAACTCGCAGCTGAACAACGCCGACGTCAACGCGAAACGGTTCACCCCGTCGGAGATGCTGCGCCTGAACACCGCGGTCCCGGTCGCGGCGAACCCGAACCGCCTCGGCGTGCTGGCCGGTGACCTGCAAGGGTTCCCGAACGGGCGCAGGCTCACCGACGACGTGGTGGACATCGAAGTACAGGCGCTCGAAGGCGCCGCGCAGACCGGCGTCATCGTTCCCGCGCTCGCCGCGGGAGACAAGGTGAACGCCAACGACGTGCCGTTCGGGAGCGCCTTCCCGTACGTCGCGCTGCCGCACAACTCCGCGGTGAACGCGGGCTCGGCCGGCGGCGGTGCCACCGGTGGCGGGGCCGCGGCCGGTGGGGCCGGGACCGGGGCCGGCCCGAGCGCCGGCGGAACGCTCCCGGTCAAGCCGGCGCTCGGCGGCCTGACCGCCGCCGTGCTGCTGGGCTCCGGCGCGTGGCTGCTGCGCCGCCGCCCCCGGGCCGCGGCTGAATGAGTCCACCGGTGCCGGTGGCGGGTGTCCCCCACGTCCGAGGACACCCGCTGCCGGCACCCGGCCGTGAGGTGCTGCTCCATGCCTGAACGCTCCATCCGCCCGCGCCGGGTCCTGGCGGTCGTCGTCCTGGTCGCCGGTGCGGTGGCGCTCGTCGTCAGCGTGTCCGCGGGGGCTTCCGCGCCCGCGGTCGCCCCCGTCGCGAGTGTCCCGGCCGCTCACCCACCCGACACGCTCGCCCACAGCATCAGCGTCGCGCAGGACAAGCTCCGCCGGACGCCGCAGGATCCGCTGACGTGGGCCCAGCTCGGTTCCGCCTACGTCGAGCAGGCGCGGATCACCGCGGACCCCGCCTACTACCCGAAAGCCCAGGGCGCGCTGGAGAAGTCGCTGGCACAGCAGCCCCAGGGCAACGGCCCGGCCCTGATCGGCATGGGCGCGCTGGCGAACGCGCGCCACGACTTCGCCGGCGCGAAGACCTGGGGCGAACGCGCCGCGGCCGTGCTGCCCGACACCGCCGAGGTCTACGGCGTGCTCGCCGACGCGTTCACCCAGCTCGGCGACGCCGACGCCGCCACCGACGCGATCCAGCGGATGCTGGATCACAAGCCCGGCGTCTCCTCGTTCACCCGAGCCTCCTACGACTTCGAACTCCACGGCCGCGTCGACGACGCCCGGCAGGCCCTGCAACGCGCGCTCGCGGACTCCACCAGCTCGAGTGACATCGCGTTCTGCCGGTACTACCTCGGGGAACTGGCCTTCAATTCCGGCCAGGTCGACGAGGCCTCCGCCGAGTACGAGCAAGGCCTCGCGGCGGATCCGCAGAACGTCGCCCTGCTCGAGGGCCGGGCCAAGGTCGCGGCGGCGACCGGCCGGGTCGACGACGCGCTCGCGGGCTATCGCGACGTCGTCACGCGGGTGCCGCTGCCGCAGTACCTGCAGGAGTACGCCGAGTTGCTGCTCTCGGCCGGTCGCCAGGCCGAGGCGAACCAGCAATTCGCCGTGCTGGACGGGCAGCAGCGGCTCTTCGCGGCCGCCGGGGTCACCGACGACCTGACCGCTTCGTCGATCGCGGCCGACCGCGGCGATCGTGCCGGCGCGCTGAGCCACGCGCAGGCGGAGTGGGGCCGCCGCCAGAACGTCCTCGCCGCCGACGCGCTGGGCTGGGCCCTGCACCTCAACGGCCGCGACCCGGAAGCGCTCACCTACCTCGACCGTGCCGGCGCGCTGGGCTGGCGCAACGCGACCTTCGCCTACCACCGGGGAACGGTCCTCGCCGCGCTGGGCCGTCACGCCGAGGCCGTGACGGCACTTTCCGAGGCCTTGGCGACGAACCCGCACTTCTCGCCGCTGGCCGCGCCCGGCGCCCGCACGGCGCTGGACCGGCTCAAGGGGGGCCGGTGAAACGGCTGCTGGCGCTCGTCCCGATCGCGTTCGGGCTGATGCTGGCCACCCCGGCGACGGCGTCCGCGCACCCCCTCGGAAATTTCACGGTCAACCACTACGACGGGCTGACCCTGCACTCCGGCGCGCTCGATCTGCTGTCCGTTGTGGACGCCGCGGAGATCCCGACCGTCCAGGAAAAGCCTTTGGTCGACACGAATCACGATGGCGTGGTCAGTGCCGGCGAGGCCGCCGCCTATGCCGCGAGCGAGTGCGCCGCGCTCATGGCGGCCGTCCCGGCGACGGTCGACGGCCGGCCCGTGCCGTGGACGCTGCGGTCCGGCACGCTGGGGTTCCCGCCCGGTCAGGCCGGGCTGGCCACGAGCAGGCTCACCTGCTCGATGTCCGGTCCCGCGCGGCTCGACCGCGCCGCGACCCTGACGATCCGTGACGGCTTCCGCTCCGACCGCATCGGCTGGCACGAGATGACGGCCGTCGGCGACGGGGTTCGGCTGCCGGCGTCCGGGCTGCCGAGCACCAGCGTCAGCAACGAGCTGCGGGCCTATCCCGACGACCTGCTGGCCAACCCGCTCGACGTCCGCGAGGCCACGCTGCGGGTCGAGCCGGGAGCCGGCGGTGGTGGCGCCGCCGACGTCGCGCCGCACCTGGGCCCGCTGGACGCCGTGGTCGGCGCGGTCACGAGGACGTTCACCGACCTGGTCGGCAGCAAGGACCTGACGCTCACCGTGGGTGTGCTCGCCGTCCTGCTCTCGCTGGTGCTGGGCGCCTCGCATGCGGCGCTGCCGGGACACGGCAAGACGCTGATCGCCGCCTACCTGGCCGGGAAGCGCGGGTCCACGAGGGACGCGCTCGTCGTCGGAGCGACGGTCACGGTGACGCACACTGCCGGCGTCCTGGTGCTGGGGCTGGTCATCAGCGGGTCGAGTGCGCTGGCCGGCGAGAGCGTGCTGAGCTGGCTGGGGGTGGCGAGCGGATTGCTCGTGACCGGGATCGGCGCCTGGCTGCTGTGGTCCGCGCTGCGTAATCGGGCGCGCGCGGAGTCCGCGGAACGGGTCCTCGTCACGCCTGGGGGCGAGGTCGTCGAAACGCAACCCCACGGCCACGGCCACGGTCATGGGCACGGACATGGGCACGGGCACGGGCACGGTCATCCGCATGGCGGCGGTCGCGGGTTCGGGCGTGGTGGCCTCATCGGGATGGGCGTCGCGGGTGGCTTGGTGCCGAGTCCGTCGGCGCTCGTGGTCCTGCTCGGCGCGGTCGCGCTCGGGCGGACCTGGTTCGGCGTGCTGCTGGTGTTCGGCTACGGCTTCGGCATGGCCGCCACGCTGACAGCGGTGGGGTTGATCCTGGTGCGGCTGCGCGACCGGCTGGAGACGATGCGCCGCGTGGACCGGTTGCGCGCCCGCCTGGCCCGGCTCTCCGGCTGGATGCCGGTACTCACCGCGACACTGGTGCTGGTGGTCGGCCTCGGGCTGGCCGTCCGCGCCGCGACGGGAAGCGGATGACCATGCGTGCATTACCTGTCCTGGCGGCTGTCTGCTTACTGGCGGCCGGGTGCTCGGCCGCCCCGCCGGATCCCGGCCCGGTGTTCGACAACGAGGCCAGCCAAGCGGTCGGCTGCATGAAACACCAGACCACGGCGCCGGGGGCCCGGTACACCGACCCTTCGCAGGTCCGTACCGACGAAACCCTGCCGCTGCTCCGGTACTACACCGCCAACGGGCGCAAGCGGTACTGCGACGGCGCCGCACCGTCCGATGTGGACCGAGCGTGGGCGGGCCTGTACGTGCGCCTGGGTGCCCAGCGGGCGAACGTCGCCGGGATCCTCCGCTGAGCAGGACGTTTCACGGCGGCACCAGTGCCCGGAGCCGGGCGAGGGCCAGCCGGACGCGGGACTTGACCGTGTTGACCGGGATCCCCATGGCCGCGGCGATTTCGCGGTACGGGACGCCGCGGATGTACGCCTGGACCAGCAGTTCCCTTTGTTCCGCGGGAAGCGCGGCGAGCGCTGCCTGGATCTGGCGGGTTTCGGCATCGCCGAGCACGTACTCGATCGGGTCCGGCTCGGTCGGGATCGGTGCCTGGTGTGCGATGAGGTTGTCGCGCTCGCGCGCGGCCTGAGCCGCCCGGACCCGGTCGACCGCGCGCCGCCGCGCGATCATGATGACCCAGCCCGCACCGTTGCCCTGCGTTCTCTTGAAGCGGGACGCGGTCGACCACAGTTCCAGGAACGTCTCCTGGGCGACTTCCTCCGTCTGCGCGTGATCCTGCAGGACGGCGAACACCGTGTGGAACACCAGCCCGGAGAAGTCCCGGTACAGCCGTTCGAACGCGGCCGCATCCCCCTCGGCCACCCGCGCGAGCAAGTCCTCCATCGTCGTGTTTCCCAGCGTCCGCAGTGTCAGGGCGTGAAGCCGGTGCACGCAGCGGGATCTGGGCCGCGGGACCCATCGGGGATTCGTCGCCCGCGGACGTGCGGCTTGGTGTGGAGGGAAAACCGGCCGGGGTCAGGACGGGGGAATGACTTCGACGACGCCGTTCGCGGTGCCCGTGACGTACCGGGTGCCGGTCGCGGGGTCGACGGCGACGGTGTTCGGCTGCCGGACGGTCGGGATCGTCGAGATCACCCGGGGCGCGGGCCCGGTGAGATCGATGCCCACCAGCTGGTTCTTCGCGGTCAAGGTGACCCAGAGGCGGTCGCGGGTCGCGTCGTAGGCGACGCCGTACGGGGTTCCGGGCAGCGCGAGGCGGCCGAGGGCGTGCGCGGGGGCGGCCGGGTCGAAGGTCAGTACCCCGCCGCCGCGGGTGTCGATCACCACGAAGTGACCGCGCCGGTCGGCGACGACGTGCGTCGGGCCGGCGCCGGCGGGCAGGCGCGCGACGCGGGTCAGGGTGGCGGCGTCGTAGACAGAGAGGTCGTTCTGCCGCACGTCGACCAGCCCGACGAGGTTTCCGACGGGCGCGAGGCCGGCGGGCTGCGTGACGTCGGTGAAGGTGTGCAGCACCTTGCCGTTCTCGACGACGGCGACGCTGCCGCCGGCCTCGTTCGCGGCGAACACCCTGCCGTCGGCGGCCCGGGTGGCGTCGTGCGGAGAGGCGCCCGTCGGCACGGACGACGTGATCTTCCCGGACGGCAGCGCGACGGTGAGCAGCCGCCCGGAGTCCTCGTCCGGCACCAGCACCGGGCCGCCGGGCGCGGCGAGCTGGAGGTGCCGCAGGTGCCCGGGCAGCGGGACGGTGGTGACGACCGCGCCCGACGCGGCGTCCAGCAGCCCCAGCCGATCCGGGTTCCGCAGGCCCACGGCGACCCGCCGGCTGACGCCGTCGGCGACGATGCCCTCCGGCTCGTCGCCGACCTGGACGATCACCCCGGCCGGTGTCGCGGTAAGGCCCGGTGCGACGGCAGGCTCCGCCGCGGGCGGCAACTGCGGCGGCGGCTGCGGCGCGGGTGTGCTGCAGGCCGTCGCCAGAAGCCCGATGCCCAGCAGAGCGAACAGTCGTCGCATACACGTCCTCGGCCTCGAAATCAGTTTCCTGTGAACCCTAGTGCCGGAGCACTTCCAGACAGCGCTGCGTAAGAATTCCGTAAGACGATCAATTCACGGTCAGGGCATTGATAATCGAATGCCGGGCCGGTCCGCTCGATTTCGGTCAGATCGGGATGGTGAAGCCGGAGATCGGGCCGCGCAGCCAGGCGATGGCTTCGCCCCAGAGGCCGGTGGCCAGCGCGGTGCCGATGAGCATGACAGATCGGCGTGGGCATCACGGCCGCCGAAGGCCGGCTCGTGGTGCGCCTGGCCACGCCCCGCCGCGGTGACTACTACGCACCCCAGGACTACACCCTGTCCGGTCAGCTCGCCGCCGATCGGGCCGGCGCAACCCCGCTGGACTTCGCCGGCTGCGGAGACGGCTGCTTTGTGTCCACAGTGGACTGGACGCGCGGTGACAACGTCCTGTCCCTGCGCGCGGAAGCGCCCGGCTGCACGGTGGCACCGTCAGCCTGCTCGTCCCCTGGCCCGCCTCGCGCTCGGCTACCCCGCCACCGCTTCGTCCATCCCGGCCACGGGCAGTGGCGGAACTGCGCTAGTTTATAAACTGTATCGTACAGTATACAAACTCGGCGGAGGGTGTGACCAGTCATGACAGTGCTGATCGTCGGTGCGGGTCCGACCGGGCTGACCGCGGCCTGCGGGCTGCTGGCCCGCGGTGTCGCGGTGCGCGTGGTGGACAGCGCTTCGCGTCCCGCGACCTCGTCTCGCGCGCTCGGGTTGCAACCACGCGGGCAGGAGGTGCTGGAGCGGGCCGGGGCGCTCGGTGACCTGCGGGAGCGGGCGCTCGACGTGCGGGCGACCGGGATCCACGTGGACGGGCGGAAGGTCGTCGACGTGGGTGCGGCGCTGAAGCCCGGCGAACCGCGGATGATGTGGATCCCGCAGACGGAGATCGAGGCGCAGCTGCGGGCGCGGCTGGCCGCCCTCGGCGGCCGCATCGAGTGGGACACCCCGTTGCACGGGCTGACGCAGGACGCCGACCAGGTGCACGCCGAGTTCGACGGCGGTGAGCGGGCTTCCGCGGACTGGGTGATCGGCTGCGACGGCGCGCACAGCCAGGTCCGCAAGAGTGCCGGGATCGGGTTCCCCGGATCGCCGCTGCCCGAACGGTTCGTGCTCGCCGACGTGCACGCCGAACTGCCCGGCCCGGGCGCCGGCATCGGGATGTTCCTCAGCGCCAAGGGCCAGTTCGTGGTGATGCCGCTGCCGCACCCGGACGGTGACCTGTGGCGGCTGATGGCGCCGATTTCGGCCGAGCAGGACGGCGAGCTGAGCGAGGCCGAGATCCTGGAGCTGCTGCGCCGGTTCGCCGCGGAACGCGCGGGATTCACGGATCTGCGCGTCAAGAGCGCGGAGTGGACCTCGATGTTCCGGTTCAACCGCAGGCTGGGCGATTCCTATCGCAACGGGCGGATCCTGCTGGCCGGGGACGCCGTGCACATCCACTCGCCGCTGGGCGGACAGGGGCTGAACACCGGCATCGGGGACGCCGAGAACCTGGCGTTCAAACTGGCGCTGGTGAGCTCCGGGCGGGCCGGCGCGGCGCTGCTGGACACCTACGCCGGCGAGCGCCGGCCGGTCGCGGAATCCGTGCTGTCCGCGACCAGTTTCGGCACCAGGATCGGCTTCTCCGGGAGTTCTGTGGGCCGGCGGGTGTTCGCCGCACTGGCTCCGGCACTGGGCTTGCCCCCGGTGCAGCGGCTGCTGCTGCGCGCCACCTCACAACTCGACGTGAGCTACCGCGACGGGCCGCTGGCCGGCCCCGCGGCCCGGTGCCTCCCCCGGCACTCCGGCCCGCGGCCGGGCGATCGCGTGCCGAACATCCCCACTCGCGACGCCGAGGGCCGGCGCGCCCCGCTGCACAACCAGCTCGGTACCGGCTGGGCCGTCCTGACCAGCGGTTCTGCCGACAGCCACCTCCAGGAAGCGGCCAAACGGCTCGGCTCGGACGACGTCCGGGCGCTGAGCCCGGAGACCGGCGCGCTGCCGGGCGTCTTCCTGGTGCGCCCCGACGCCCACCTCGCCTGGCGGGGCACGGACGCCGAGGACCTGGGCCGCTGGTTGGACACAGCCTGGTTGAATACAGCACTGTGCCATCAGGAAAAAAGCCGCGGGTGAGCGAGCCGCCGGAGGCGGGACCGCGCGGACGCCCACGCGATCCCCGGGCGGACGAGGCGATCCTGCGCGCCGCCCTGGAACTGTTCATCGAGCACGGCCCGGACGGGATGAGCATCGAGCAGGTCACCGAACGCGCCGGCGTCGCGCGGCTGACCGTGTACCGGCGCTGGCCGAGCAAGAAGGAGCTGCTCATCGCCGCCCTCGACCAGGCGCGCGGGCTCGACGATGTCACGCTCTACCAGCCATTCCTCAACGCCGGCGCCGAGCCCACCGAGCGCGAACTGCGCGTGGCGGTCGCCCGGCTGTTCGAGACCATCGCCACGGTGGTCACCCGCAGCGACCTGCGCGGGCTGATGGCCCGGCTGATCGGCACCGCGTCCAGCCACCCCGAGCTGCTGAGCACGTTCTGGGACAGCTACCTGCGCCCGCGCCGGGAACTCGCGCATGCCGCCATCCGCCGGGCGGTCGAACTCGGCGGGCTGCCCGCCACCCTCGACCCCGAGCTGCTCATCGACACCGTCGTCGGCGCCACCCTCTTCCCGGCACTGCTCGACCCCACGCCGCCGAGCGAGGAGGAACTACGCGGCCGGATGCGCGCGGTGTGCCGCCAGATCGGCATCGAGATACCGGAACCCGGCGCGGGCACAAGCCCTGAGTGAGGTTGCCGGGGCTTTCGGCGGAGTCGCCGTCCGCCGAACCGGCACCGGAGTCGTTGCGGCGCAAGCCTGGTGAGCCGGCCTCGCCTGACCTCGGGATGGAACGGCGGCCGGTGCTCACCCTGCCGCCCGTCACGGCGCGGGTGAGCGCGCATCAGCTCATCGTGTGCCGCTGCGGGTGCGGGATCGTCACCCGATGCGGCGTCCCCACCGGCTCGCACTTCGGTGCCGAGCCGGCCGGCCCGGCACCGGGCGTGTCCGGCCCGGCCACCTGGACGTTGTCCGGCGCCGGCGTGCTCTGGACTGGAGCGGTGGCCGCAGCCGTGACCGCCACTGCCGACCCCACGCCCAGCGCCGCGATCAACACGGCCAGCGCGCCGCCTACGGCCAGTTTGGTCGTGAGCTTCATGTATTCAGCCCTCCGTCGCCGTGCCGGCCCGGTTGCCGGCGCGAGTCCCCCACCCTGCCCGGAGAACGCTTAAGGCTTGCTGAACGACGCTGTGTACCGCCTGAGACCCGCATGCGAATGACTCCGTCGCGAACCAGGACCACTGATCGAGCGGGTCGCATCAGGTCTCGCGGATGTGCGGTCACCCGCGCGAGCCGGCAGCCGGTTCTCGATCGCCGTCCGGTCCGGAACCGGCTTGCTCGAGGCGATAGCCGTAGCCCCGCACCGTGGTGATGACCGGCATCGCGGCGGAGCCTGCCGCGGCGGCGGCCAGCTTGCGGCGGAGCGCGACGATGTGCACGTCCAGCGTCTTCGTCGAACCGTGCCAGTGGGTGTCCCACACGTCCGCCATCAGCGCGTCCCTGCTGATCGCCGAGCCCGGTTCCCGCGCCATGCGCAGCAGCAGGTCGAACTCCTTGGGGCGCAGCGAAATCTCCTCACCCGCCAGCACCACGCGGCGAGCGGCGACCTGCACCACCAGCTCCCCCACCCGAAGCGGCCTCGGGCTCGGCGAATGCCCCCGGCGCAGGTGGGCGTCGAGCCGGGCCAGCAATTCCCGCAGCCGGATCGGCTTCGTCAGGTAGTCGTCGGCACCGATTTCCAGGCCCACGACGACGTCCATTTCCTGCGTCCGCGCCGTGATCATGATGATCACGGCACCCGGCGTGATCATCCGCGCCCGCCGGCACACCTCGACCCCGTCGAGGTCCGGCAGCCCCAGGTCGAGAAGCACCAGGTCGTACTCGTCGAGCTTCATCCGGCGAAGCGCTTCGCCACCGGTGTGGGACCACATCACGTCGTAGTCGTGCATTCGCAGGGCCGACTCGAGCAGGCTGCCGATGGTTTCGTCGTCCTCTACCAGCAGAACCGCCGCCATGGCCGAATGGTACCCCGATTCCGAACCCGCTGATTTTCCCGCGAGGACCGGCATTCGATCAGGCAATTAACCGAATTCGGGGTAACCGCTGGCCTCGGGCTAACCTTTTCCCTTCGCCGGCATTTCGCGATCAGCGGGTCGTCACGGCAGACTGCCATCATGCGCAGACGCATCATTCTGCTCGCCGCTGCCGCCGCGCTGCTGGCCACCAGTCTTTTCGGGATCCCGCTCGCGGTCGCCGTCGCGAACTACTTCACCCAGGACGAGCGCACCGAACTCGAACGCACCGCCGACGCCGCGGCGCTGTCGATCGCCGACGACGTGCTCGCGCACCGCAGCCTGCCGGAGTTTCCCGGGTCCGAAGAGGACACAACCGGCCTCTACGCCCCGGCCGGAGCGCTCCTGACCGGCGGCGGCCCGGCGAGCGCCGATCCCGTGGTTTCGCAGGCCCGCGACGGCCAGGTCGCCACCGGTGAGGTCGGCGCGGAACTCGTCGTCGCCGTGCCGATCCTGCAGGACGGCCGGCTGAGCGGCATCGTGCGCACCTCGGCTCCCCTGTCCGACGGGTACCAGAAGATCGCGATCTCCTGGCTGGCCATGGCCGGCCTCGCGACCGCCGCGATAGTCCTGACGGGTCTGCTCGCCGCGCGGCTGGCCGCTCGGATCGCCCGCCCGCTGGAGAAGCTGTCCGCGGCGGCCGGGCAGCTCGGGGACGGCGACTTCAGCGTCCGCGCCCCGGTCAGCGGCATCGCGGAGATCGACCGGCTGGGCGGGGCCTTGGACCGGTCCGCGGCCCGGATCGCCGACGCCTTGCACCGCCAGCGCGCACTGGCGGCGGACGCTTCGCACCAGCTGCGCACTCCGCTGGCCGGTCTGCGCCTCCAGCTGGAATCGGCCCTGGATCCGCCCGGGCAGAACCTGGCGGCGGCCGTCGAGGCCGCGATCACCACCACGGATCGGCTGGAGACGACGATCGACGACGTGGTCACCCTCGCCAACCGGCCGCCGGAGGATCGCGGGGTGATCGAGCCCGAGGCGCTGCTGCGGGACGTCGTGGCCAGCTGGCGGGACCTGCTCACGAACCAGGGCCGGCGACTGGTGATCTCCCCCGGGGCCGACGGGCGGCCCAGAGCCGCCGAAGCCGCGGTGCGGCAGATCATCGGCGTCCTGCTGGACAATGCCGTCGTCCACGGCGAAGGGAGGGTGACGATCACGACCCGCGACAGCGCGGACGCGTTCGCGATCGACGTGGCCGACGAGGGACACGGCACCGGGGACGGCCAGGACCTGTTCATCCGCGGGCACAGTGGCGCCGGGAGTACCGGAATAGGCTTGGCGCTGGCCCGGGAGCTCGCGGAGGCCGAGGGCGGCCGGCTGTGGCTGAGCCGGCCCGCGCCGACGACGTTCACCCTGGTGCTGCCGCCCGCGCGCGCCGGGCAGCAGATCGTGCGGTGACCGTGAAGTCCTTACGCGGCAATCATCTCAGGGCGTCGTGGCGTTGCCGCCCAAGTGTGCCAAGGCGCGCTCCCACAGCCGGGCCCGGTGCTTGTCCAGCAGGCGGCGGCTGACCAGGTAACCGCCGCCCAGCACGGCGAGAGCGGCAGATTCCGCCAGCGCCCCGCCGACGACGGCCGTGATGAACGCGTCGGAGCCACTCAACGGCGGGGCGACCCGGCGTCCCGACTGATCGGTCCACACGGGAACCTGCGTCGGGAGCGCCGGACCGCGCGCCACTTGCACGACACCACGGCGAGGCCGCCCGTCCGGCGCGCTCCAGTCCGCCGTCACCGACCTCAGGCCGGCAATCCCCGCTCCGCCACCCGGCGCCTCCCCGGGCGGTGCGGGGACGTCGGGCCGGAGTTTCGCGACCGTCAGGTGGTGCGAACGGGCTTCCGCGGCCGCCGTGGCCGCGAGCCTGCCGTACTCGGCCGCGCTGAGCACGCCGACCACCGCGATCGACACGGCCGCCAGCAGCCCCAGCAGAACGATCGCCCAGGCCTCGAGCCGGTCGGGAACGCGGCCGGAACGGGAAACGATCGGCTTCAGCAGCCGCAAGTGCCGCGGCAACGCACCTGAACTCCGCACAGCCTTCATGACCCCAGAGTGCGCCCTTGATCCAGTTCGGGAAATGCCTTTAACCAGGCCTTTGCCCGGCGCTGGCACACCACTGCCCGGCACCGGGAAAAACCGGCGAGGTTAACGAGGCTTAGCCCGCCGCGAACCGGTCGCTGACCGCGCTCCCCCTAGCTTGACCTCGAGTCCGCCGAGTCACACCGCTTCAGGACTTCCGGGCGGAGCAGAGAGGATGTCATGTCCACAACCACCACGGCCCGCCTCACCATCGCGGCGATCGCGGCGTCGGTGCTCACCGCCTGCTCCGGAAATCCGGCGCCCGCAACGAATCCGGCTTCGAGCCCGGTATCGGGAGGTGCACCGGCGACCGGCACCGCGGCGACGGAAGTCAACCCCGCGGGCGACATCCCCGACAACCAGGCCTACATCCCCTTCGCCCCACCGGGAGCCGGCTTCACCGTCAAAATCCCGGAGGGCTGGGCGTCGTCGGCGGCGGGCGCGACGACGACGTTCACCGACAAGCTGAACCAGGTGCAGGTGACCCCGTCGCGCGGCGCGGCTGCCCCGACGCCGGCGTCGGTGACCGCGACGGACGTCCCGGCGCTGAAGACCCGGACCCCGAACTTCGCCATGGGCCGGGTCTCCACCGTGTCCCGCCACGCGGGCCAGGCGATTCTCCTGACCTACCAGGGCGATTCCGCGCCGAGTCCCGTCACCGGAAAGGTGGTCCGCGACGCGTTCGAGCGCTACAGCTTCTTCCGAGCCGGGGTCCGCGTCGACCTGACGCTGTCCGGCCCGGCCAACGCCGACAACGTCGACCCATGGCGCACCGTCACCGACTCGCTGAGCTGGTCGTGATGACCACACCCGAGTGGTCCACGCCGGCGCTGCACGCTCGCGAGCTCTACCGCTTCTTCCGCACCGGTGACGACGAAACGCTGGCCCTGCGCGGTGTTTCCCTCACCGTCGCACGAGGCGAGACGGTCGCGGTCGTCGGGCCGTCGGGGTCGGGAAAATCGACGCTGCTGGCCTGCCTGGCCGGGCTGGACGAACCGGCGGGCGGCAGCGTCGAAGTCGGGGGCGAGCAGATCAGCCACCGCCCCGAAGCCGTCCGCGCGAAGATCCGCGCCCACCGCATCGGCGTCCTCCTGCAGTCCCGCAACCTCCTCCCCCACCTCGACGTACGGGCCAATATCCGGCTGGCCCGCAAAGCCTGGCGCCACAACGGAACCCGGCCCCCGGTGGACGAGCTGCTGGAACAGGTCGGCCTCGACCGCCGTGGCCGGGCGACGCCCGCGCAGCTCTCCGGCGGCGAACTTGCCCGAGCCGGTCTCGCCGTCGCACTGGCCAACAACCCCGACGTGCTGCTCGCCGACGAGCCGACCGGCGAACTCGACGGGTCCACCGAGCAGCACATCCTCGAACTGCTCCGCGCGCACGCCGGTCAGGGTGCGGGCCTGCTGATCGTCACCCACAGCTCCGAAGTCGTGGCGATCGCCGACCGGGTCGTCACGATCCAGGACGGCGAGGTGGCGGCATGACCGCCGAACCGCTGGTCGTGTGCGAGGACGTGGCCCGCACGTTCGGCACCGGGCCGGCGGCGGTCACCGCCGTCCGCGATTCCCGCTGTAGTGTCCACAGTGGAGCGAGGATCGCGATCGCCGGGCCGTCCGGCTCGGGGAAGTCGACGCTGCTGCACCTGATGGCCGGGATGGAGCAGCCGACCCGCGGCAGCGTCAGCTGGCCCGCGCTCGGCGCGCGCACCCGCGACATCGGCGTCGTCTTCCAGAGCCCCAGCCTGGTCCCGACGCTGGACGTCGGCGAGAACGCGGGCCTCCCCCTCGTCATCGCCGGCGTCGAAGAACCCGAGCTGGCCCAGCGCGTGGCTGAAGCACTGGCCCTGGTCGGAGTCGACGACCTGGCCGCCAAACTGCCCGAGGAGATCTCGGGCGGCCAGGCCCAGCGGGTGGCTGTCGCGCGGGTGCTCGCGCAACGGCCGCGGCTCCTGCTCGCGGACGAACCCACCGGCCAGCTCGACCGCGCCGCGGGACAGCGGTTGCTGGACGCGCTGCTCGACGCGACCGAGCACCTCGGCGCCGCGCTCGTCGTGACCTCCCACGACCGGGCCGTCATCGAGCGCCTGGACACGCACTGGACCATGCACGAAGGCACGCTCCGCACCACCGAATCCCGGGCGGTGACGTCGTGATCGGCCTCTGGCTCGGCGGTCTGCTCCGCCGGCGCACGGGAAGTCTGCTGGCGACCGCCGCCGGCATCGCGCTCGCGGTCGCGCTGATCGCGGCGCTCGGCTCGTTCCTGGCGTCTTCCCAAGCCACGATGACCGCCCGCGCACTGCGGTCGGTCGCCGTCGGCTGGCAGGTCGAGGTCCAGCCCGGCGGGGACCCCGCCGCCGTGCTGCATCAGCTGCAGAACCTGCCGGGCACCGCCGCGGTCCGCACCGTCCACATCGAACACACCGGCGGGCTGCTCGCCACCACCGGGGGCACCACGCAGACCACCGGCCCCGGCGTCGTGCTGGGCATGGCACCCGGCTACGCGGCCGCCTTCCCGGACCAGGTCCGGCAGCTCAGCGGATCCCCCGACGGTGCGCTCATCGCCCAGCAGACCGCTTCGAACCTGCACGTCCGACCGGGAGACCAGGTCTCGATCAGCCTGCCGGGCACCTCGCCGCAGCCGGTCACCATCGCCGGCGTCGTCGACCTGCCCCAAGCCAACTCCCTCTTCCAGAAGGTCGGCGCACCGGCACAGACCCAGCCTTCCGCACCGCCGGACAACGTGCTCCTGCTGCCCGAAACCGCTTTCACCGCACTGACCGGGACCGGTGGCCCGGCGCCGGTCACGCAGTTCCACGTGGCCCGGGCGGCACCCGCGTCCCACGACCCGGCGACCGCGTACCAAAGCGAAATCGCCGCCGCGCACAACTTCGAAGCCCAGGTCGCCGGCGCCGCGCTGGTCGGCAACAACGTCGGCGCCGCACTCGACGCGGCTCGCAGCGACGCCGCGTACGCCCAGATGCTGTTCCTGTTCCTCGGCCTTCCCGGAGTCGTGCTCGCCGCTCTGCTGACCAGCACGCTCGTGCAAGCCGGCGCCGACCGGCGACGCGCGGAGCAGGCGCTCCTGCGCACCCGCGGCCACACACCACGGACGGTCGCGTGGATCGCGGTCACCGAAGCCGCGTTCGTCGCGTTGGCCGGCGGAGCCGCGGGGCTGGCGATAGCCGTTTTGGCCGGCCGGCTCGCCTTCGGTCCCGCACCGGAAGGCCAGAGCACCGCGGCCACGGTGTGGTGGTTCGCGATCGCCTTCGCGGCCGGGCTGCTGATCACGACGCTCACGGTCCTCGTCCCGGCGGTCACGGGGCTGCGGAACCAGACCGTGGCCCAGACCCGGCAGCTGATCGGCGCCCACCGCACGCCGTGGTGGGCCAAGGCGGGGATCGACGTGCTGCTCATCGCGGCCGCGCTCGTCGTGTTCCTGGCCTCCGGCACCAACGACTACGCGCTGGTGCTGGCGCCGGAAGGCGTGCCGACCATCTCGGTGTCCTACTGGGCGTTCCTCGGCCCGGCCCTCCTCTGGCTCGGCGCCGCGGCCCTGCTGTGGCGGCTCGCCACGATCGCGCTCGGGCACGGCCGAGGTGCGCTGCGGCGGATCCTGCGGCCGCTGGCGGGCCGGCTGGCGCGCCCCGGCGCGGCCGGGATCGCCCGGCAACGCCGCCCGCTCGCCCGCGCGATCGTGCTCCTCGCGCTGGCGCTGTCGTTCGCCGCGTCGACGGCGGTGTTCAACAGCACCTACCAGCAG
Organism: Amycolatopsis saalfeldensis; assembly: GCF_900110575.1. GTDB lineage: Bacteria > Actinomycetota > Actinomycetes > Mycobacteriales > Pseudonocardiaceae > Amycolatopsis > Amycolatopsis saalfeldensis. The sequence goes on along the minus strand of NZ_FOEF01000003.1, from coordinate 76,867 downwards.
CAAGCCGAAGCCGACGCCCAGCTGACCAACGGCGCCGACGTCGCCGTCACCGAACCGCCCGCCGCCCAAGTCGCCCCGGCCGCCGGGGCACAGCTGCAGAGCGTCCCCGGTGTCCGGCACGTCGAGCCGATCCAGCACCGGTTCGCCTACGTCGGCGCCGACCTGCAGGACCTCTACGGCGTCCGGCCGGAAAGCATCAGGGACGTCACCGCGCTGCAGGACACCTACTTCCAAGGCGGCAGCGCGGCGGACCTGATGGCCACCCTCGCCCATCGCCCGGATGCCATCCTGGTCAGCGCCGAGACGGTCAAGGACTTCCAGCTCAACCCCGGTGACCTGATCAACCTCCGCGTGCAGGACGCCCGGACCAAGGCCCTGCGGACCGTGCCCTTCCACTACAGCGGAATCGTCAAGGAGTTCCCGACCGCGCCCAAGGACAGCTTCTTCGTGGCCAACGCCGCCTACCTCGCGCAAACCACCGGCTCCGACGCCGTCGGCGCGTTCCTGGTCGACACCGGCGGCGGCAACCAGCCCGCGGTCGCCGCCGACCTGCGAGCGCGGCTCGGCGCCGCGGCAGCCGTCACCGACATCACGCAGACCCGCGCGAACGTCGGCTCCAGCCTCACCTCGGTCAACCTCTCCGGGCTCACCCGCCTGGAACTGGCGTTCGCGGTGCTGATCGCCGCCGGCGCCGGCGGGATCGTGCTGGCGGTCGGACTGGCCGAACGACGCCGCGGCCTCGCGATCATGGCGGTGCTCGGCGCCGCCCGCCGGCACCTGCGCGGACTCGTCCTCGGCGAAGGCCTGGTGCTGATCGCCGGCGGCCTGCTCGGCGGCGGGCTCATCGCGTGGGGCGTCTCGCAGATGCTCGTCAAGGTCCTGACCGGTGTGTTCGACCCACCGCCGTCCTCGATCACCGTGCCATGGACCTACCTCGCCCTGACGGCCACAGCCTCGGCCGTCGCCGTGGCCCTCGCCGCCGTCACCAGCGCCCGCGCCTCCACCCGACCCGCGGTGGAGGAACTCCGCGACCTGTGACCCGGCCCGCTTGCGCTCGCACCACGCCCATCGCCAAGGCAGCGGTTCGCTCGTCGCATTGTCGATGGCCTCCCCGCCTCGGTCGGCCGACCGGCTTTCCTTCAGCGGACGGAGATCAGCCCGCCGTCGACCGGGAGCAGCTGGCCGGTGATGAAGCGGGAGGCGTCGCTGGCGAGGAAGACCAGGACGGGGGCGAGGTCTTCGGCCGGGTCGCCGAATTTTCCGCCCAGCGGGATCTGCGTCTTGGTCTCCTGGTCGTGGGTCGCGAGCTGCTCCGGTGAAAGCGCCTTCCGGAACGCGTCATACATGGGCGTCACGACATACGGCAGCACGGCGTTCACCCGGACCCCGGCCGGTCCCCAGTCGCGGGCCACGCTGCGGGTCCAGGTGTGCACCGCGCCCTTGGTGGCGCCGTAGAGCGAGTTGTTCGGTTCGGCGGTGAGCCCGGATTCGGAGCCGAAGTTGACGATCGCGCCGCCGCCGGTTTCGCGCATGATCCGGTAGGCCGCGGAGTTGGTGTGGATCGTGCCGAAGGTGTTGATCGCGAACAGCCGCTCGAGCAGGTCCTGCGGGATGTCCGCCACCGGCGAGTGCTGTTGCACCCCGGCCACGTTCACCAGCACGTCGAGCCCGCCCATCTCCCGGGCCGCCTCGGCGAACACCGACTCGACCTGCTCACGGTCGGACACGTCGCAGCGCCGGAACGCGGCCCCGGCCTCCCCGGCGACCTCCCGGCCCCGTGCCTCGTTCACGTCGAGCGAGGTGACCTTCGCTCCCGCGCCGACGTACGCCCGGACCACCGCCTCGCCGATGCCTTGGGCACCACCGGTGACGATGGCGCGCTTCCCGTTCAATTCCATGACTCTCCTCTGTTTCCACGACACAGCCAGGGCTCGTTCAGGCGAGGTCACGCAGGATGACCCGGCCGCTTCCGGTGCGGGGGAACTCCGCGTGCGTGCGGACGACGTCCGGGGTCCCGCGTTTGCCGGCGTTGTCGCGGCACCAGCGCAGAAAACCCGCCTCGGTGAATTCGGGCCGCGGGATCACGTGCGCGACGACAACGGTGTCGAGGGTGTCGTCGTCCTGTGCGGCGACCGCGACGTCGGTGATCAGCGGGCAGGAGCGCAGATCCGTCTCGAGCGTGTAAGTCGAGAGGTTCTCGCCGCCGCGGCGGATGATGTGCATGGCCCGCCCGCGGAACTCGAACCGGCCGGACGGGTGGCGGACCAGCTGGTCTCCGGTGCGCAGCCACCGCCCGTCGACCAGGGTTTCGGCGGTCGCGGCCGGGGCGTTGTGGTAGCCCCGCATGAGGGTGTGCCCCGGCTCGCCCCGGACCCACAGCTCGCCCGGCTCGCCGTCGGCGGCCTCGGCGCCGTCCGGCCGGACGAGCTTGACCCGGTCGACCCCGAGGAACGGGCGGCCGATGGTGACGCGGTCGTCCGCCTCCCACGGCGCGCCGCCGAGCACCCCGGTCACGGACTCGGTCTGCCCGTAGATCTGTCGCATGTGGACCTGCGGCACCAGGCGATCCCAGTCCTGCCAATCCTTCACCGACAGGGTCATGCCGTAGTGGACCGCGCGCAGCGGGCCAGGGTCGACGGTGCCGCCGCGCTCCAGTGCCCGGTGCAGCGCCATGCGCATCGGCGGGGCGACCATCGACGCGACCGTCGCCCCGAGCTCGCGGGCGTCGTCGAACCAGCGCGAGGCGCTGAAGCGGGGAACCAGGGCGATGGAGCCGCCGGTGACGAACGGCGGCGCGCACAGGTAGGCCTGGGCGTTGGTGTGGAACAACGGCGAGCACAGATAGTGCCGGTCGGACGGCAGGTAACCGCCGTTGCGGGCGAGCCGTTCGGCCGACGTGACGAAAGTGCGGTGGGTGAGTTCGACGAGCTTCGGCGCCCCGCTGGTGCCGGAGGTGGGCAGCAGGGCGGCGACCTGATCCGCGGACGCGTCGGAGGGAGTGGCGGGACGGCCGAGGGCGGGCAGCCGCAACGCCGTGGTGTCCTCGACCACGACCAGGCGCGCGGCGGCTCCGGTCCGCACGACGGCGTCCCGGTACAACGGCGCGCCGGCCTCGGTCGTGATCACCAGCCGCGGCCCGGTGGCCAGCAGCGCCCGCTCGACGGCCAGCGCGCCCGAGCCGGGGTCGAGGACCTGGACGATGGCACCGTTGGCGGGCACGGCCAGCCACAGGGCGATGGCCAGCGGCGAGTTGGGCAGGGCGACCGCCACGGTGACCCCGTGGGTCACCCCCGCGCCGGCCAGCCGGCGGCGCAGCGCGTCCACCTCGGTGGCCAGCCGCTCCCAGCTGATCGTTTCCTGGTGGCTGACCAGGACCGGGTGCGACGGGCGGGCTCCGGCCCACTGACCCAGCAGCGCGGCGAGGGTCCGGTCGCCGGTGACGTCGGTGCTCATCTGTTACCCCTGCTCCTCACCGAGGTGGGCGCCGCTCAGGCCGCCGATACCGTGACGTCCTTGATGTTCGGGACGACCTCTTCGGCGATCCGGTGCATCGACTCGACCCAGGGCGCGGGGTCGTCGGCGTAGTCGTGGGTGTTCATCACGATCTCGCCCATGCCGCCCACGGCGTCGTTCATCTTCTGCAGCTTCTCGATCACGGTCTCGGGCGAGCCGCAGATCCAGACGTGCTCGGCGATCCAGTCCATGTCGAGGTCGGCGAGGTCGACGCCGGTGCCGGAGTCGTCGATGTAGCCCTGCAGGATCTTGAACTGCTTGTAGACCGGGACCAGGTAGTTCTCCCAGCAGGTCCCGAGCCCGCCCCGCAGCGCGATCTTCTTGGCCTCGGCGTCGGTGTCGGCGACGACGATGTCGCGGCACATGCGGAAACGCATGCGGTCCGGGGTGTAGCCGTTCTCCTGCTGTCCCTCGACGTACTTGTCCCAGTGCGACCGGCCGACCTCCAGCCCGCCGAAGAAGGAGATCGGCGAGAAGTCGTTCGCACCGCAGTACTTCATCGAAGCCGAGCCGTAGGACAACGCGGTCATCGCGATCTCCAGGTTCTCCGCGCCCTGCCACGGCGAGAAGTCCGGCATCATGTGGTACTCGCCGCCGGCGTCGTCGGCCTCGGCCTCTTCCGGGAAGCCGCCCTTGAAGAACTCCCCCTCGTGGTGGAACGGCTTGCGCTCCCACACTTTCTGCATGATCTTCAGTGCTTCGTCACGGCGCGGCCGGGCCTCGGACAGGTCTTCCGGCTGGCCGCGGAGGATCGCGTCGCGGGGATAAGCACCCGGGCCGACACCGAGGAAGTAGCGGCCCTCCAGCACCTGCGACAGCCAGCCGGTCTGGATGGCCAGCGAGCCCGGGTTGTGCAGCCCCAGCAGGTGCGCCATCGGGGCGAACCGCAGCCGCTCGGTCTCCCGGGCGCACGCCCCGATCACGATCTCCGGGTTCGGCACGCTTTCCCAGGCCTGCGTCGCGTGCTCGCCGATCATGAAATCGGCGAATCCGGCCTGGTCCGCTTCCCGGGCGATCAGCACCGAATAGTCGAACACCTCCCGCGGCGAGCGGCTCGGCTTCATATAGGGGACGTGAAAGATTCCACTCTTCATGATATCGGGTCCTCCGGTGATCGTCGGTGCGGCGGGCGTATTTCGATTGCTAGACGAGCGTTCCGGCCTCGTCCTTGGTGGAGAAACGCGGGGCGACCTCCTCGGCGAACCGGATCAGCTCCTCGTTCTGCCGGCCGGGCTCGAGGTGGCCCTGGCCGAACATCAGGAAGCACTCGTCGAACCCGAGCCGGTCGTGGGCCTGCTCGATCTGCCGGGAGATGTCGTCGGGGGTCCCGATCAGCACGTTGGGGAACTGCTGGCCGTGCGGGATGAACCACTTGTCCCAGAACCAGCGGTGCTCGGCCTCCAGCGCCTGGGCCTCCTCCCGGGAGTTGGTCAGGATGAGGAATCCGCCCCAGGCGCCGACGTCCGCACGGGAAACGTCACGGCCCACCTTTCTGGCCGACTCGGTATAGCGATTCCACAGTGCTTCGCAGAAATCGAGGTCGTTGGCGAAGACGATCTGCTTGCCGCCCTCCCGGGCCCACATGTCCACGGTGCGCATGGAATAGGCGAAAGCCCCGTAGAGCTTGGGATGGGGATTCGTGTACGGCCGCGGGGCGATGCCGATCTCGCGCACGATCCCGTCTTCGTCCTGCCCGGCGCCGAACTCCGCGTACCCCGGGTGCCCGGCCGAACCACCCGCCGGCGGGTACTCCCAGTACTTCCCCTTGAAGGAGAAGGTCGAATGCTCCCAGGCCTTCTTCACGATCCGGACGGACTCCTCGAAGATCTCGCGGTTGACCGCGTCCTGCTCGTTCTTGGCCTTGGCGTGCCGCACGTTGGTCGCGCCGATGCCGCGGACGGCGGCGTAGGCGTCGACCCAGCGGGCGTGGTAGCCGCGGGTGAACCCGACGATCAGCCGGCCTTCCAGCATGTGGTCCAGGGTCGCGATCTCTTCGGCGACGCGCACCGGGTTGTGCGTCGGCAGCACGTATCCGAGCAGCCCGGCCTTGAGCCGCTTGGCGTGCAGGCCGACGTAGGCGCCGAGCATGCCGGGGTGGTTGGTGATCTCGAAGCCCTCGATCTGCAGGTGGTGCTCGGGAGAGCAGTAGGCGTCGTACCCCAGCTCGTCGGCGAGCTGGATGTAGCCCCGCATCTCTTCGAGGAACCGTTGGTAGAGCTCAGGTCGCTGGCCTGCCATACCAGCCTCGAGTTCGTGCCGGCGGCCGATGACACCGGTCTGCATGAGGCTGAATTTCACGAGAGGGACTCCTTGCTGGTTGGAGGTTCGGGCGCGGTGACCACTCAGGCGACCGCGCCGCGCGGTGCGGCGCCGGGCGCGGCCGCGAGCGCCGCGTCCAGGGCGCCGCGCGTGGCCGCCGGGTTGTGCAGGTGCCGGATCGAAGTCACCCCGAGGTCGGCCAGGATCGAGGCCGCGACGGCCGGGTCGGCCCGGCCGCAACCCGCGCCGGCGTCGCCGAGCAGGGCCCGCAGCGGGCTCCCCCCGGCGGGCCGCAGGTAGACGATCACCCCGCGGTGCGCGGCGTTGATCTCACGCAGGGCGGTCTCGAGGCGCCGGGCGCACCCGCACTGCCGCGAGCCGAAGACGTCGCCCGGCACGCATTCGACGTGCACGTGGACCGGCACGTCCGCGCCACGGGCCTCGCCGGCGACCAGCGCGACGTGCTCCGCTCCGTCCGGCACACCGCGGTAGCCGACGGTCCGGAGGGTGCCGCCCTCGGTCGGCAGCCGGACGCTGGCGACCCGCTCCGCGGCGGCCTCCGTGGCCCGGCGGTAAGCGATGAGATCTTCGATGGTGATCATCGCCAGGCCCCGTTCCCCCGCGAAGTCGGACAGTTCCGGGCGGCGCGCCATCCGGCTCGGCTCGCGGGCGCTGACGACCTCGCACAGCACGCCGGCCGGGCGAAGTCCGGCCAATCGGGTCAGGTCGACCGCGGCCTCGGTGTGACCGGCGCGTTCGAGCACGCCGCCCGGCCGGGCGGCCAGCGGGACCACGTGTCCCGGACGGTTCAGGTCGGCGGGCCGGGTCGTCGAAGCGGCCAGCAGCCGCGCCGTGCAGGCCCGGTCGCGCGCCGAGATACCGGTGCCGATCCCGGCGGCGGCGTCAACGGTGACCCGGTAGGCGGTGCCGAAACGGTCGTCGTTGCGGTGGTGCATCGGAGGCAGCGCCAGCCGCTCGCACTCCGGCTGGGGAAGCGCGACGCACACGAACCCGCTGCTGTGGCGGACGACGAAGGCCATCGTCGCCGGGGTGACCCGGTCCGCGGCGACGATCAGGTCGCCCTCGTTCTCCCGGTCCGGCCCGTCGAGGACCACGACCGGCCGCCCCGCGGCGATTTCGGCCAGTGCCTGTTCGACCGTGTCCACTTCAGACCACCGCCAGCCGGCGGAACCGGCTGCCGTGGAACACCAGTGGCGCGTCTTCGGGCGACGCGCGCAGGGCGTGGACCCACAGCAGGACGATCGCGTGGTCCCCCGCGGGGACCTCGGCGTGGACGGAGCAGTCCAGCCAGGCGACCGCGCCGTGCACGAGCACCCCGCCGTCGTCGGTGCGGGTCAGCCCGAGTTCCGCGAACCGGTCCCCGTCCTTGGCCGCCAGCCGCCGCGCGGCGGCGTTCTGGTCCTGGCCGAGCACGCTGACGCCCAGCCGGGGCAGCGGCCGCAGCCGCGGCCAGGTGGCCGAGGTGTTCTGCACACACAGCGAGACCAGCGGCGGGTCCATCGAAACGGGGGTGAAGGAACTCGCGGCGATCCCGACCGGCACGCCGTCCTCCAGCGCGCACACGGCCGTCACCCCGCTCGGGAAGCATCCGTAGGCCTGGCGCAGCTGCACCGGATCGCCGGTGACTGACTCCAGCTCGATCATGCGGGCCCCTCTCCGTCGCCTGAGCGGAGGCTCACGCTATCTACATGAACGTAAACTGTCAACGCTCGTGTAAACGAACCACTGGACGCAGACCTCGGCCCTGCGAAGAGCCGGTCGGCAACCGTTGACCGTTTACATTCATGTAGATACGATCCGGGTCGACTGCTCCCAGGGAGGTGGCGGCCGCACCGGCGCCCGCCCTCCCGCGACGAACCGGAGGAAACGCGTCGTGACGACGACCCAGGAATCGGCCAGCGCGGCGGTCGCGGAGCTGCTCGAGATCGAGCAGGTGCGCCGGCTGCTGTTCGACTACGCCTTCCACCTCGACATGAACCATCCGGACGAGATCGCCGCGCTGTTCACCGAGGACTGCTACGTCTCTTACGGCCCCGATTTCGGCGCCGAGGGCCGGCCGGCCTACCGCGAAACCCTCGGCGGGATCGGCAGCTTCTTCGCGGCCACCAGCCACCACGTGTCGAACATCGTGGTGGACTTCGGCCCGGATCTGGCCACCGCGAAGGTGCGTTCGGTGCTGTACGCCTGGCACAAGTACACAAAGGACCGTCCGGACGGGCACTTCTTCGGCCAGTACCACGACGAGCTGGTCAAGACCGCGGACGGCTGGCGGTTCGCCCGCCGTGAGCTGCGGGCCGCCGGCGTCGTGGACTTCCACGTCAAGAAGCAGATTCCGATCGGCCGGTCATGACCGCGACCGCGTACCGCGACGTCCGGGTCGAGCACCACGGCCCGATCTCGTGGATCGTGCTGGCCCGCCCGGACAAGGCGAACGCCCTGTCCGACGCCATGCTCGACGAGTTCTCCGACGCGCTGGCGGGGCTGGCCGGCACCGGCGGCCCGGTCATCGGGATCCGCGGCGAGGGGCGCGGTTTCTGCGCCGGTTACGACGTCGACCAGGTGGGCAGGCCCCAGGCGGCCGACCCCGTCGCCGATCGGGAACGGCTGGCCCGCAACGTCGGCCGGTACCTGGCGATCTGGGACCACCCCAAGCCGGTGATCGCGGCGGTGCACGGCTACTGCATCGCCGGGGCCACCCAGCTGTGCGTGTTCTGCGATCTGACGATCGTCGCCGAGGACGCCCGGATCGGCGAGCCGGCCCTGCCGCTGGGCGGCGGTTACATCGCCCCGCTGTGGGCCCCGCTCGTCGGCCCCAAGCGGGCCAAGGAACTCGCGTTCCTGCCCGGGAACGCCATCGACGGCCGCACCGCCGCGGAGTGGGGCTGGGCCAACCGCGCGGTGCCCGCCGGAGAAGTCGTGCGCACCGTCGAAGACCTGGCCGCGCGCATGGCGCGAATCCCCTCCGACGTGTTGCGGATCAAGAAGCTGGCGATCAACCGGACGATGGACGCGATGGGCGTGCGCACCGCCGCCGCGCAGGTCCCCGAGATGGACGCGCTGCTGCACCTGTCGCCCTCGGTGCTGCAGCTCCGTGAATGGATCGGCGAGGTCGGGCTCAAGGCCGCCATCGCCGAGTTCCGGAAACCGACTGGAGGAACGCAGTGAGCTCCGGAATCGAGTTCGCCAAGGACGGGCACGTCGCCCGGGTGAAACTGAACAACCCCAAGGCCCTCAACGCGATCAGCCCCGAGATGGACGACGCGCTGCTGGCCGCCTGGACCGAGATCGACGCCGATCCCGGCATCTGGGTCGCCGTCCTGTCCGCCTCCCCCGGAAAGGCGTTCTGCGCGGGCGCCGACGTCTCCGCCGGCACCGACCGGGACGGCCGGATGGCGCTCGGCGGCGGGCTGACCGGGGTCGGCGGCCCGCAGTACCACCTGCGCACCCCGTTGATCGCGGCGGTGCACGGCTACGTCATCGGCGGCGGGTTCGAGCTGGCCATGTGCGCGGACGTCATCGTGGCCGCGGACGACGCCCAGTTCTTCATCCCCGAGGTCAAGGCCGGGATCATCGGTGAGGCCGGCATCATCCACCGGGCCGTCCGGCAGCTGCCGCACCACGTCGCGATGGGGATGATCCTCACCGGCGAGCGGCTCCCCGCGGCGAAAGCCGGGCAGTACGGCCTGGTCAACGAGGTGGTCGGCGCCGGCGAGCTCGACGCGGCCGCCGACCGCTGGGCGGCGAAGATCCTCGCCGGCGCGCCGGCGGCGGTCCGGGCCGCGAAGGACGCCGCGCTGCGGGGCCTCGGCATGCCGCTGGACCAGGCGCTGACCACCCGTTACGAGCCGATCGAGGCCTACGCGGGCACCAAGGACCAGCTCGAAGGTGTCGCCGCCTTCGCCGGGAAGCGCAAGCCGGTCTGGACCGGACGCTGACCGAGGATGACCATGGCGAGCACCGTCGGCTCCTCGCCGACGCGGAGAAAGGTGTGCACATGCCAGATCTGGAAGCACGGATCCGCCGCCTCGAAGACCGGGCGGAAATCGGGGATCTCGTCCTGAGGTACTTCCTGGCCGCCGATGACGACGACTGGGCGGCGCTCGGCGCCACGTTCGCCGAGGACGGCTCGTTCTCCGCAGGCGCTTTTCCCGGTGGCGACGACCGCGCGTCGGTGGTGGAGTTCATCCGGGCCGACCGGCAGCACATGGGCGTCACGGTGCACACCCGGAACACCACGCTGCTCACGTTCACCGACGAGGACCACGCCGACGGGGTGGTCGGGGCCCATCTCGAACTCGCCCGCGGCGGGACCACCGTCTACGGCGCGGTGCGCTACTACGACACCTACGAGCGCACCGCGGACGGCTGGAAGATCAAGAGCCGCAAGATGGCCGTCATCCACGTGGGCCCCTGGGACCAGGTCGGCACGTCGCTGACCGCGCCCGACCGGGCTCGCTGGCCCGGGGCCGAGCCGGCGCCCGCCGATCTGCCGGGCCGGCGGCCGTGACCCGCTCAGGCCGGGCGGCGGAGCCCGTCGAAGAAAATCGCCGAGAAGGTGTCGACGGTCTGCTGAGCGGTGTACTTGCGGTCCCCCGGCTTGAACCAGCGGTGCGTCCAGTTGACCATTCCGAAAAGGGTTTTCACCACCAGGGGAACGACCAGATCGTCCCGGAACTCGCCGGCACGGATTCCCGCGGTGATGACGTCGGTGACGATGGACTCGAAACGGCGGGTCTTGCGCACCATCTCCTTGGCCCACGAAGTGGACTGGAACGCCACCTTCCCCATGTCCTCCTGGATATAGACATAGACGTAAGGGTAGTTCGCCTCGTATGAGGTGATCTGCACCTCGATCAGCTTCCGGAGCTTCTCTTGAGCGGTCATGTCGAGGCCCGCGATGCGGGTGGCCTGGGCGAGGTTCTCGTCGAGGACCATCTTCGCCGTGGCGTGGAAGACCTCCTGGAACAGCTCGTCCTTACCGGCGAAGTAGTAGTAGATGGCGGCGCGATCGGTCCCGAACCGGGTCGCGATGTCATTGAGGGTCGCGGCCTCGAAACCCTTCTCCTTGAAGACGTCGCCCGCGATTTGCAGCAATTCGCTCCGTTTCGCCTGATAAGCCGCACTGCCCTCGACCTGGGCGCTGCGCCGGCGTTTGGAGAGCCCGCTCCCGGAGGTCGCCGGCGGGCGTTGTTCCGGAGAGACCATAAGTTGACCCTAGCACCGGATTTACCCCAAAACGCGCATGGGCCCGGCCACCGGCATCCCGGTCCGGCACCGTTTCCTTCCCGCAGCGACGCGTGAACCCAGGAGGCTGTTTTGACCCCCGACCCGCGGCCGGAGGCCGGCTTCACCACCGAGGTGTCCACCATCGCCGACCTGCTGATCCGTTCGGCCCGCCGCCACCCCGGCCGTGACGCCTTCGTCCTCCCCGGAGCCCGGTACAGCTTCGCCGAGCTGGAACGGCGCGCCCGCGACGTCGCGCGTGGCCTCCACGGTCTGGGCGTACAGCGCGGCGACCGCGTCGGGCTGCTCGCGGCCAACTCCGTCGAGTACGTCGAGGCGTTCTTCGGCATCGCGTGCCTCGGCGCGGTGATCGTTCCGCTCAACGCCCGCCACAAGGCGGCCGAACTGGGCTACATCGTCGAAAACGCCGACCTCGTCGCGGTGCTGACCACCGCGGAGCCCGACCAGTACGTGGACTTCGTCGACATCCTCCACGAAGGACTGCCGACGCTCGCCACCGCGGCGGACCCCGCTTCCCTCCAGCTCGCCGAGGCGCCGCTCCTGCGGTCGATCGTCCTGCTGGCCGGCGCCGGGCGGCCCGGCTGCCTCGACCGCCGCCGGTTCGACGAGATCGCCAGGGCGAGCGGAGACCGGCTCGTGGAACAGCTGCGGACCCGGGTTCGGGTCCGCGACATCGGCGCGATGCTCTACACCTCCGGCACCACGGCCAGCCCGAAGGGCTGCATGCTCACCCACGAAGCCATCACCCGGGGACCGGTGGAGCGGGCCCGGTACCGGCTCGGCACGGGCGGCCACGACGTCACCTGGGCGCCCGGGCCGCTGTTCCACATCGCCGCGCTGGCCTCGTTCCTCGGCTCCGTCGGCAGCGGCGGCACCTTCCTCACCGACCGGCACTTCGACCCCGGGCGCACGCTCGCACTGCTGGCCGCCGAGCGCGCCACCGTCGCGTTCCCCTGGTTCCCCGCCGTGATGCAGCCGCTGCTCGACGATCCCGGCTGGGATCCGGCCGCACTCGCCGGGCTGCGCTCGATGTTCCTGATCGGCCCGGGCGTGCTGCTCGAACGCGTCCAGGCCGCACTGCCGGCCTGCGAACTCGTCGCCGCCTGCGGCATGACCGAGACCGCCGGCATCTACGCGATCAGCAGCCGCGCCGATTCCACCGAGCTGCGCTCGCGGGCGCAGGGCCAGGCCTGCCCGGGCGTGGAGATCAGGATCATCGACGTCGACACCGGCGCGGAAGCCGGCCCCGGGGCCACCGGCGAGATCCTCGTCCGCGGCTACAACGTCATGGAGGGCTACCACAAGGACCCGGTCAAGACGGCCGAGTCCCTCGACGCCGACGGGTGGCTGCACACCGGCGACCTCTACAGCTTCACCCCGGAGGGCCAGGTCGTCTTCCACGGCCGGCTCAAGGACATGCTCAAGGTCGGCGGGGAGAACGTGGCCGCGGTCGAGATCGAGGCCTTCCTCGCCCGTCACCCGGCGGTCGAATGGGTCGAGATCGTCGGCCGCCCCGATCCCCGGCTCGACGAGGTGCCGGTCGCGTTCGTCGAGCTCAAGGCCGGGCACCTGTGCACCGAGGCCGAGCTGATCGGGTTCTGCACCGGCCGCATCGCCCGGTACAAGATCCCCCACGCGGTGCACTTCGTGACGTCCGGCGACTGGCCGAGATCCGCGACGAAGATCAACAAGCAAGAGCTGCGAGCCCGCCTCGCCCGGCTCGCCGCGGAGGTGCCCGCCCCATGACGGCCCAGCACGACGAAACCCGCGCGGCGGTCGCCCTCGCCGAGGTACGCGAGCACGCCGTCGGCCTGCTCACCGAGGCGCCCGACGGCGAAGACCTCGACGAGCTCGCCGTCGCGCTGATCCAGCTCGCCGTGCACGCGTCGGTCACCGCCCTCGACGGCGCCGGCATCGACCGCGCGGTTCACGACGCCCTCGACGCCGGCGCCACCGCCGCGCAGGTCCACGAAACTCTTGTCGTCGTTTCCGGTCTCGGCGTGCACACCCTGATGGAAGGCTCCCACCGCGTCGCCCGAGCACTCCACGAGCGCGGTCAAGCCCTCGACGGCCCGCTCGACGCCGAACGCACCGCGCTGCGCGAGCGCCGGCAGGGCGCTGATCCCTACTGGGCCGATTTCGACCGCGAGGTCCCGGGTTTCCTCGACTCCCTGCTGCGCCTGTCCCCCGAGGCCTACGACGCGTTTTTCGCCTACTGCGCCGTGCCTTGGCAGACCCGCGCCGTACGCGGCCTCACCAAGGAACTGATGTCCCTGGCCGCCGACGCCACGCCGACCCACCGCTATCTGCCCGGAATGCGGCTGCACCTGAGGAACGCGCTCCGCCTCGGCGCCGGCCGCACCGCGATCCTGCACGCCCTCCACATCGCCGCCGCCGCGCCGGCCCACCCGGGCACCCCCGCGCACGACGAATGACCACCACGGCCCGTTCCACTGTGGAGACTCTTCGCTGGTCTACATGCATGTAAACGGTGCTTGATTGCGCCTTCAGGACCTTCATGAACCCCGACTGGGTCTACAGAGTTCGCCGCCGGTCATTGACAGTTTACACGAGTGTAGATACCGTCGATGACACCGATCACACCGCCGTACGGTTCCGACGGGAGAACCATGTCGAGCACTGATGAGAACAAGAAAACGGTGGCCCGGTTCCTCGAGGTCTTCTCGACCGGGCACGTCGGGAACATCCTCGACCTGCTCGCCGCCGACGTCACCTGGTGGGTTTCGGGACGGCTCGAGGGAATGTCGGGCACCTACGACAAAGCGGGCTTCGGCCGGCTGATCGGCGGTGTCGCCGACCTGTATGTCGCGCCTTTGAAGATCACCCCCGTCGGCCTGGTCGCGGAAGGGGACAAGGTGACCGTCGAGGCGAAATCCCACGCCGAGCTCAAGGACGGCCGGATCTACGACCCCGACTGCCACTTCTTCTTCGAAGTGGGCTCGGACGGACTGATCCGGCGAGTGCACGAATACCTCGACACCCAGCTCGCGAAAGAGCTCTTCTTCGCCAATTAGTCAATCGTCAAGGAAGGAAGAACATGGACTCGGGACTCATTCACATCCCGTACATGCGTCCGGAGCGCACGAGCCGCCAGACGTTCGAATGGGCGCTGGAGAACGCCCGGCAGGCCGACCAGGCCGGGCTCACCGAGTTCATGGTCGCCGAGCACGCGACCCAGAAGTGGGAGTGCATCCCGACTCCGGAACTGGTGATCGCGGCCGCGGCGATGGAGACCGAACGGATCAAGTTCGCGCCGATGGCGCACTTGCTGCCGCACCACCACCCCGCGGACCTGGCGATCCAGGTCGGCTGGCTCTCGCAGATCCTCGAAGGCCGCTACTTCCTCGGCGTCGGCGCGGGGGCCTACCCCCAGGCGTCCTACCTCCACGGCATCACGGACCTTTCGGCCAATCCGGCGCGGGTCCGCGAGTCGCTGGAAATCATGGAGAAGATCTGGAAGCGCGAGCCGTTCTTCCACGAGGGCGAGTTCTGGAGCGCGGGCTACCCCGAAGAGGCCGACGACGGCGAGGGCCACGACGACCACAAGCTGGCCGACTTCAGCCCATGGGGCGGAAAGCTCGACATCGCGGTCACCGGGCTTTCGGTGAACTCGCCGTCCATCCGGTTCGCCGGGGAGCGCGGCTTCATGCCGGTGTCGATCTATTCCGGCTCGTCGATCCTCAAAACGCACTGGGAGACCTACGAGAAGGCCGCGCTCGAAAACGGCCACACCCCGGACCGCTCGAAATACCACGTGTCCCAGACGGTTTTCGTCGCCGAAACGGACAAGGAAGCCAAGAAGCTCGCCATGGAAGGCGGTGTCGGGTACGCGTTCGAGCGCTACCTCTGGCCGATCTGGAAGCGCTTCGGGATGCTCGAGGGCTACATCAAGGACGCCGGCGCCCAACCCTCCGATGTGGACCTCGAGTGGATCTGCGACAACGTCTGGGTCGTCGGCTCCCCCGAGACGGTGATCGAGAAGCTCAACAAGCTCTACGAGTTCACCGGCGGCTGGGGCACGCTCCAGGTCGAGTCCCACGACTACCTGGACGACCCCTCGCCCTGGTTCCAGTCCCTGCGGCTGATCGCCCAGGAGGTCGCGCCCAAGATCCAGCTGCCGTTCAGCTCGAGCGCCGCCGGCTGACCGGCCGGGGCGGCCGGTGCCGGATCACGCACCGGCCGCCTCGACCGGCCCGGCGGGCACGATCGTCCACATCGGAGAGTGCGAAGATGAGCGCGGAGAACGAATCCGGCTGGGTCGTCGAAGGCCGGGTGGTCCGGGGACGGCAACGGGGGCGCCTGCTCGGCTATCCCACGGTCAACGTGGGCCGCCGGCTCGGCGCGTCGTTGCCCGAGGACGGTGTTTACGCCGGCCTCGTCGAGCTGGAGGGCGGGGTGACCCGGGCGGCGGCGATCTCGGTCGGCACGAATCCGACGTTCGAGGCCGAGCACCGGACGCTGGAGGCGCATCTGCTGGACTTCGACGACGACGTGTACGGGATGCGGGTCCGGGTGACCGCGGTCCGGCGTCTTCGCGGCATGACGAAGTTCGGGAGCGTGGCCGAGCTGACCGAGGCGATCGCCGACGACGTCGCCCGGACCCGCGGTTGCGTCGGCCACCTCGTCACGGAGGTGCTGACCGGACGGCTTGGCGAACGGCACGGATGAGCGAGCCGGCCGCGAGCTGGCCGAAGTCACGATGGGCGGCGGAGCCCGTCGAAGAAGATGGCGGAGAACGTGTCGATCGTCTGCTCGGCGGTGTACCTCCGGTCGCCCGGTTTGAGCCAGCGATGAGTCCAGTTCACCATGCCGAACAGCGACTTCACCACCAGGGGGACGACCAGGTCGTCCCGGAACTCGCCGTCGCGGATCCCTCCGGTGATGACGTCGGTGACGATCGATTCGAAGCGGCGGGTCTTGCGGACCATTTCCTTGGCCCACGGCGTCGACTGGAAGGCCACCTTCCCCATGTCTTCCTGAATGTAGATATGCACGTAGGGGTAGTTCGCCTTGTAGGAGGTGACCTGCAGGTCGATCAGCTTCCGGAGCTTCTCTCGAGCGGTCAGGCCAAGGCCCGCGATGCGAGTCGCCTCGGCGAGATTGTCTTCGAGAACGGTTTTCGCGGTGGCTTGGAAGACCTCTTGAAACAGTTCGTCCTTGCCGGCGAAGTAGTAGTAGATCGCCGCGCGATCGGTGCCGAACCGAGCCGCGATGTCGTTCAGGGTCGCGGCCTCGAAACCCTTTTCCTTGAAGACGTCACCAGCGATCTGCAGCAGCTCGCTCCGCTTGGCCAGATACGCGGCACTCCCCTCGACCTGAGCTGTGCGCCGGCGTCTGGAAAGCCCGCTCCCGGCCGATGCCGATGGTCGGCGTCTTCCGGGAGCAGTCACGTGGTCAGTTTACCATCGTGTAGACGGCACGCCGGCCAGGGAAGCACGGTCAAGGTGGGCCACTGCCGGCGCCAGCGCTCGGTTTTGGTCTCGTAGACGTGGCGTGGTGCTTGAACCGGGTTCGGGCGCACGACGAGGTTGAACACGTCGGACAGGCCGTGCGGCGCATAGACCCGCCACCGTCCACCGGCCTCGGCCCGGATGCCGAGACAGCAGGTGGTGGCGGCGAACGAGTCGATGGCGGCTTCGGTCGAGGAGTAGGGCCGGCACGGCACCCCGAACTTCTGCTCGTACCACAGGTGCACACGCGCCTCGTTTCGGATTTCGACCTCGGCCGGGACGCCGGCGAACACTTCGCGGCCGGCGCGGATGACGGTGTCCTCGGCTTCCCAGGACAGGTCGGCGCGGTCGAAGTAGAACAGGTCGTAGTCCAGGATGCCGTCGGTGGCAGGGCATCCGGTGACCACGTTCCACACGGTCTGGAACACGCAGCCGGAGGTCAGGTACCAGCCGGGCAGGTTCAGCTCGGCGGCACGGGCGAGCACGTCGATCAGAACGGTGTTGCGGCTGAGGATCTCGCGCAGGGCATCGATCTGCTCGTCGATGGGCAGTCGGCTGATCGGCATGCCGGTTGTCTACCACGCACAACGCCGACGCCTTGTCCGTTCAACGGGATTGCTCATCATGGCTGGCTGCACTGCCGGAATACGCGAGAAACCTGCCAAGGTCCCTGGCCGACGGCTGGAGTCGTCGATCGCAGCCGGGTCCGAACTCGTCGGCTGCTGGTCGTCACCACCGTGAACGCGGTACCGGAGGCGTCGTTGATCTTGCCGCGCCGCATCTCACTGAGTTGTTGGTTGACGCTGGTGTTGACGTCGCGGAAGTAGTTGTCCGGGAACGTGCGCACTTGCGGGGCGCGGTCGACCTGGGCCACGGCCTGGCCTCCCGCCGGGACCAGGTTCGCCTGGGCGGTGTCGAGTGCGCCGGAGCCGCGGTGCCCAGCCAGGACGGTGAGGGTGTCTCGTCGTCGGTCCGGCCCCACAGTCAAGGAACGCTCCGGGGACGGCGCCCGAATAAACCCGTTTTCGATCGCCGCCGGAGGCGTTAACGTCGCTGGAATGCCGGGCGCGCCGATAAGGGACCTCGTAGTCGTCGGGGCCGGGGTCGTCGGCGCTTCGGTGGCCTATCACGCCGCGCGGGCGGGCGCGGCCGTGACGCTGGTCGACGCCGGGCGGCCGGGCAGCGGGGTGACGGTGAATTCCTTCGCGTGGATCGGATCTTCCGGGGTACGCACCGGTCCCGCCGCCGGGCTGCGGGTGGCGGCGACCGACGAGTACCACCGGCTCGAGGCCGAGCTGCCCGGCCTTCCCGTGACGTGGTCCGGCTCGCTGTCGTGGCGCACGGGAGGCAGTACGCCGGAAGCCGGGCCCGGGCAGAAGATCATCGACGCGGCCACCCTTGAACCCCACCTGCGCCATCCCCCGGACTGGGCCGTCTGGGCACCCGGCGACGGCGCCGTCGACCCGGTGGGCGTGACCGAGCGGCTGATCGCGGGCGCCCGTGCCCACGGCGCGCGAATACATCCCGACGTCCCGGTCACCGCCATCCGCCGAGACGCCGCGGGCCGGATCGCCGGGGTCGAGACGGCCGCCGGTCCCCTCTCCGCCGCGACTGTGGTGCTCGCGGCCGGAGTGGCGACGGCCGCGCTGGCCGCGCCGCTGGGCATAGCCGTCCCGGTCGCCCCGTCACCGGCGACGCTCTTCCGGTTCCGCGCCCCGGCCGGCCTGGTCCGCACGGTGGTCAACACCGAGGACTTCGATCTCCGGCAGGTCGCCGCGGACCGGGTCATCGCCGCGGCGGATTCGCCGGACCGGACCCTGGCCGCCATCCGGTCCACCTTCCGCGGCACCAGAAACGTCAAGCTGCTCAGCGCCCACGTCGGCGCCCGCCCCATGCCGGCCGACGGCGAGCCCGTCATCGGCCCGGTCGCCGAGGTTCCCGGCCTGTACCTGGCAGTGATGCACGCGGCAGTCACCCTCGCCCCGGCCGTCGGCCGGCTTGCCGCCAGGGAACTGGTCGACCGCACCGTCGAGCCGGCACTGGCGGGCTGCCGCCTCGACCGCTTCCAACCGTCCCGGCCTCCATCCGGCGGCAGCGTGCACGACCCCGCCATGTTCACCTCCGAGAAAAGGCGATGAGATGCATTGCCACAGCGGCGCGCCGTTGATCAGCCGCCGGATTTGCCGGCGGCTGCTTCGAGCACCGCGCGGATGAGCGCTGGACATGGCGGCGAGCGCCGAGCGCATCCGGTCGGCGAACCATGGGCTCCCCCGGCGGCCCAGCAGCGCGCCGTAGAGCCGGTGATAGGTGTCGATGTGGCCGAAGAATCCGGCGAAGCGCCGGCCGGGTGAGCGAGTGTCGTTCCCGGTGCCGGCGGTCATCTCGGCCATCGCCTCGTCGAAGATCTGTTCGACGAGTTCGTACTTGTCACGGTAGTTGCGGTAGAACGCGGCCCGGCTGACCATGGCCCTGGAACAGAGCTCGCCGACCGTGACGCGATCGAAACCGCGGTCCTCGATCAGGTCCACCAGCGCTTCCCGCAGCAGCGCCCGCGTGCGGCGGACCCGGACGTTCGGCGCCGAGACGGTCGCCGACCCGGAACCGGCCGCCGGTCAGGTACTGGTCGATGTCCGGGTGGCGGGGGTCGCCTACGGGGACGTGATCGTCCGCTCCGGCCGTTACCCTCTGCCGTTGCCGTGGATTCCTGGCATCGAGGTCGGCGGGCGGGTCGTGGCGGTCGGCCCCGAAGTGGACGGGTCGCTGCTCGGCGCGACGGTCGTCGCCACCACGGCCGGGCAGGCCGGCGGCTATGCCGAACGGGCGGTGGCCACCGCCGCGTACGCCTTCCCGGTGCCCGACGGGCTGGCCCTCGATGTCGCCCTGACCGTGTTCCAGGCCGGCGCCCTGGCCCGCGGCCTGCTTTCCGCCATGCGGCTGCGCGCCGAGGACACGGTGCTGATCACGGCGGCAGCGGGCCGGATCGGATCGCTGCTGGTGCAGACGGCCAAGTCGGCGGGCGCGACGGTCATCGGCGCCGCGAGCAGCGCCAAGCTGACCGCCGTCTCGGAGTTCGGCGCCGATCACGCGGTCGGCTACGGTGCCGCCGGCTGGGCCGAGCAGGTGCGCGAGCTGACCGGCGGGCGCGGGGTGACGCTGGCGCTCGATGCCGTGGGCGGCCGGACCACCGTCTCCGCTCTCGCCGCGATCGCGGACGGTGAAGGCCGGCTCGGCCTCTACGGATACGCCTCCGGCGACTGGCCACCATTGCCGGTCGAGGCCATCACCAGGCGCGGCCTGACCTTGTCCGGACCACTGGGCACGGTCATCCGCAAGCCCGACGCCGACCAACGTGACGACGCCGGACAGGCGCTTGCCGCCGCGGCGCGCGGGGAGCTGGTACCCCGGATCCACGCCCGGTTCGAGCTGGAACGCGCCGCCGAGGCCCATCGCGAACTCGAAACGCGTCGATCGGTCGGGGCGCTCGTGCTCACGACTTGACGCATACCGATATGGGAATATGATAGCGCCCATGGCACGAGCAGCGACGACGTCGGACGTGTTCAACGCGATCGCCGAGCCGCAGCGGCGGGAGATTCTGGTGCTGTTGCGGGCGGGTGAGCGGGCGGTCACCGAGTTGGCCCAGGAGCTGGGGATGAGCCAGCCGGGGGCCTCCAAGCACCTGCGGGTGCTGCGGGAGGTCGGGCTGGTGCGGGACCGGCAGGCGGGCAAGCAGCGCCTGTACGGCCTCGACGCCCGCGGGCTGCGGCCGGTCCACGAGTGGACCGGCGGGTTCGAGCGGTTCTGGAACGAGACCTTCGACCGGCTCGACGCGTACGTGCAGGACCTGAAGCAGGCAAAACAGGAGGAGAGCTGATGGGGCAGGGAGCGCAGTCCGTGACCGCAGACCGCGAGATCGTCATCTCACGGGTCATCGACGCCCCGCGCGAGCTGGTGTTCGAGGCGTTCACCGAGGTCCGGCACCTGTCGAGGTGGTGGGGGCCCGCGGGGTTCCGGACCACCACGCGGGCGTTCGAGTTCCACGTCGGCGGCGAGTGGGTCTTCGTGCTGCACGGACCGGACGGGACGGACTACTCCGAGTGGATCTCCTGGACCGAGATCACCCCGCCGGAGCGGATCGCGCTGCGGCACGGTGAATCCCGCGACGACCCGAACGCCTTCGAATCGGTCCTCACGTTCGCGGCCGACGGTGCGGGGACCCGGATCGAGATGCAAACCGTGTTCCCCACCAGGCAATTGCGCGACGAGGCAGCCGAGAAGTACCACGCGATCGAAGCCGGCGAGCAGACCCTGGGCAACCTGGCCGCATACGTCGGCGAGATCGTCCGAAAAGGAGCGGAGGACTGATGGCCGGGAAAGTGTTCTTCAGTGTGTCGATGTCGCTGGACGGGTTCATCGCACCCGAATCGCCCGACGAGCTGATGGGTCCACAGTGGATGGAGCTGCAGCAGTGGATCTTCGCGCAGCGGTTCTTCCGGGAGAACCTGGGCCTCGGCGAGGGCGGCGAAGAAGGGCCGGACAACGACATCCTGCGGGAGACGTTCGAACGCACCGGCGTGAGCGTGATGGGCAAGCGCATGTTCGACGCCGGCGAGCAAGCGTGGCCGGAGGACGCGCCGTTCCACACCCCGGTTTTCGTGGTGACACACGAGAAACGTGACCCCTGGGAGCGGGCGGGCGGGACCACCTTCCACTTCGTCGACGACGGCATCGAGTCCGCGCTCGACCAGGCCCGCGAGGCCGCCGGCGAACGCGACGTGCGCATCGCCGGCGGCGGCGCGGCGATCCTGCAGTACCTGAACGCCGGCCTGGTCGACGAGTTCACGATCGCGCTCTCACCCGTGCTGTTCGGCTCCGGAATCCGCCTGTTCGAGGGCGTGGACGCGAGCCGCGTGGCCCTGGAGCCGATCCGCTCGGTGCCGACGCCGCGGGTGACCCACCTGACCTACGCGGTCCGGAAGCGGTAGCCGCCGGGCACCGCGGTCAGACGGTGGGCCGGTCGTTGGGCCGGTTCAGCAGGGCCAGCTCGTTGTCGGGGTTGTTGCCCGTGTCCCGGTACGAGTTGCTCTTCGTCCCCCAGTCGTGGGCCAGCTCGTCACGGTACGGGCCGACCTTGACGTCGTTGCCCGCCCGCAGATCCTCGATGACGGACTTGGCGTAGGAGTTGGACCGGCCGCCCTCCGCGATGGTCGCGGCGAGGGTCTTCAGCGAGCCCATCTCCCCCTTGCTGCTGTCCATCATGTTGGTCACCGCCCCGCTCACACCCTTGGGCCCGATCTCCATGTTGCCCATGTTCTTGTAGGTCAGGGTTTCGTCGGGGTGGAAGGGCTTCGAGACCGCGCCCGGCGCGACCTTGTTCGGGTCCACCTCGGCGACGTGGTGGATCTCGTCGGGCGCGCCGTCGGCGCCCTTCTTGATGTAGCCCACCAGGTAGCCGTTGGCCTTGTCCACGACGATCTTGAGATCGTCCTTCTCGCCGTAGGCCAGCTTGCCGACGCCGACGGTCGTCCAGTCCTTGTTCAGTTCCCCGCTCAGCTGGTGCGGGCTGTTCTCCTTGGTCCAGCCCAGTGCCGTCCGGTAGTCCTTGACCGCTTCGGCGTAGTTCTTGGCATCGCACGGGGCCAGGCCGAGCGGGTCGGTCCAGCCGGTCGGGTTGCGCACGTAGCTGCGCGAGTTCGGGCCCGGGGAAAGGCCCAGCCGGTCGTGCGTGCAGTAGCGGCCGGTGGCCGGGTCGTAGTACCGGTGGAAGTTCTGGTGCAGCCCGGTTTCCGGGTCGTGGTACTGCCCGGGGAAACGCAGCGGCGTCGTGGCCGGGCCCGAACCCGCCGGCGCGGTGCCCCAGAGCGTGGCGCGGGCGGGCTGCCCGACGATGCCGTGGGCGTCCAGCAGTTCGGCCGGCGAGCCGACCAGATCGGTCACGATCGCGAAGAACCGCCGGTCCAGCCACTGGTCCGAGCCGGGCTCGGCGGTCCGCTCGGTCTGCCCGAGCACCCGCATCCCGTCCGGCGACCAGTCCCACACGAGCGCGTGCCGCCCGTCGCTGACCTGCTCGACGAGGTCGGTCCCGTCCCAGCAGAACCACACCTCCTCGGCGACCCGGCCGTCGCCGCCGAGCCGCTGCTTGGCCACCCGGCGGCCGAGGCCGTCGTGCAGATACCGCCACGGCGTCCCGTCCGGGGTCGTCACGCCGACGAGCCGGTCCTCGGCGTCCCAGGCGTAGGACCACGAGTCGAGCACGCCCGGGGCCCGTTCCACCTGCCGCTGCACGATCCGGCCCTCGCCGTCGTGCCGGTAGTGCACGTTCCCGGCGCGCTCCAGCAGCGTCCCGGCGTACTGACGGGCGCCCTGAGCCTGGTGCGCCGCCCAGGTTTCCGCGTTCGTCGCGGGCGCGCTCGGCCAGGTGGCCTGCAGGAGGTCCCCGGTCGGCGCGTAGGCGTACCGCTCGGTCCAGCCCGGCCCGGTCACCCCCGTGACCCGACCGGTCACGTCCAGGTCGAACCGCCGCGGCCCGCTCAGCCGGTCGTGCACCTCGGTGAGGTGCCCGTCCGCGCGGTACTCGTAGCTGCGCTGCTGCAGCACGCGGCCCGGGCCGGCCTCGATGGTCTGCCCGCGCATCTGGTGCGTCTCGTCCCAGGTCTGGGTGAGCCGCACCGACTGGCCGAGCTGGCGCTGGACCTCACGCCCGGCGGCGTCGTAGCCGAACCGGAGCAGCCCGCTGCCGGTGCGCAGCGAAAGCGGCCGCCCGCGCTGGTCGTACTGCCAGGTGCTTTCCGCCCCGGACGGGGTCCGCCGCCAGACCCGGTTGCCCGCGGCGTCGTAACGCGAGGCCAGCACCCGGCCGTTCAGGGATTCGGACAGCACCCGCCCGGACGGGTCGTACTGCAGCACCAGGTCGGTGTGCGGGGTGACGGCGCGGACGACCCGGCCCGCGGCGTCGTAGGAGTAACGGGTGAGCACGCCTTCGCTGTGCCGTTCCACGATGTTGCCCAGCACGTCCCGGACCAGCCGGACGGTCTGGCCCGCGCCGTTGGTGTAGCCGGTCAGATCACCGGCCGCGTCGTAGGCGAACGTGGTGGTCCGGCCGTCGTAGTCGGTCTCCTCGGCCAGCCGCCCCGCGGGATCGAAGGTGTAGCGCCAAACCCGGCCTTGCTCGTTGGTGACCGAGGTCAGCCGCAGCTCGGTGTCGTAGCCGAAGGCCAGCCGGCTGCCGTCCGGCGCGGTGCGGGACACGGGCAGGTCGAAGTGCGCGATGCCGGTGCTGGTCCCCGCTTCCGAGTCGCCGGCCCGCCGGAGGTTGCCCTCGCCGTCGTAGGCCCGCAGCTGTCTGCTGCCGTCCGGCCGGACCTGCTCGGCCAGGGTGCCCTCGACGCTCCAGGCCAGCCGGGTGGTGCCGCCCAGCGGATCGGTGATCTCGGCCGGCCGGCCGAGCGGGTCGTACCGGTAGCGGGTCACCGCGCCGAGCGGATCGGTGACCGCGACCGGCAGCCCGGCGGCGTCGTGCTCGAACCGGGTGGTGCGGCCCAGCGCGTCGGTGACCGCCGTGGTCCGGGCGTCGCGCGCGTAGCCGGTGCGGGCCCCAGCAGGGTCGATCTCCGCGGTGAGCAGGCCGTCCGGCGAGTACTCCCGCCGCCACACCCCGCCGTCGAAGTCCACCAGGGTGACCGGGCGGCCGAAGGCGTTGTACTCGGTGCGGGCCCGGCTGCCGTCCGGCCGGGTCGTCTCGACCATCCGGCCGGCGTCGTCGTAGGCGTAGCGGGTCGTCCGCCCGAGCGGGTCGGTGCGGGACAGCAGCAGGCCCGTCTCGTCCCAAGTGGACAGTGTCACGTGGCCGAGCGGGTCGGTCGCCCGGATCACCCGGAAGTCCTCGCCCAGCTCGAAAACCCTTACGTGGCCGAGGGAATCGGTGACCCGCGTGACGAGGTGCCCGTAGTCGAACCGGTAGCTGAGGTAGCCGTCCGCGCCCTCGGTCTCGACGCAGCGGCCTTCGGCGTCGTAACGGTAGCGGTAGGACATGCCGTTGCGGTCCTCCCAGCCGACCAGGTGGCCTTCGGCGTCGTAGCGGAACCGCTGCGCCAAGCCGGAGGAGTTCACCACCTCGGTGAGCCGGCGGTGCTCGTCGTAGCCGAAGACCACGAGCGACACGTCACCCTCGGCGGTCAGCAGGCGGAACTGCAGGATCAGGCCGTCCTCGGTGTCCACGGCGACGCGGTACCCCGCCGAATGCACGATGCCTTCCGGCGTGCCGTTTTCGTCGCGCTGGAAGTCGAACTGGTTCCCGTCGCCGTCGGTCACGCCGCTGATCGGCAGCCGTCCGGAGCCGTCGTCCACGAAGTGCAGCAGGCTCTCGGAATCCGTGCGCCGGATCGCGAAACCCCGGTCGGTGCGCCGCAACGGCCACCTCGGGCCGGACACCGGCAGCACCCCGGCGCCCGCATCCGGCACGGACGGATACCGCAGCAGCAAACCGTCCTCGGCGGCGAAGTGCACCATCCCGTCCGGCGCCAGCTCGATCCGCTGGTCCACAGTGGACGCCCAGCCGGGCCCGAAGGAGCGCCCGAGCCGGTAGGTCGAAACGTGCGTTCGGGAGAGCACGAGCGGGAGCAGGCCGGCCAGTTCGACGTCCACCTGGCTCAGGATCATCTGCCCGGTGGCGATGTCGATCGGGTCGCCGCAGTCCTCCCGTTCCTCGGCCTTCTTGTCGTCGGCCCGCGGGCGGTCGTTCTCGCTCTCGATCGACCGGTCCTGCTCCGGCGGCTTCTTGTCGCCGTCCCCGGGCCGGTTCTCGGGCGGCGGCGCTTCGGCGTCGTCCTTCGGCGCATGAGGGTCGCCGGACTTGCCGCCGGAATCGTCCTTCGGCGGATTGTGGTCGCCGGACGGCTTGGTCGAATCGTCCTTGGGCGGGGTGTGATCGCCGGACGGGCTGGTCGAGTCGTCCTTCGGCGGGGTGTGGTCACCGGAAGGGGTGGTCGAGTCCCCGCCCTTGCCCGGCTCCCCTTTCGGGGTGGTGATGTCCTTGGGCTTCGGGGGCGCCTTGACCTCGCCGCCCTTGATGCCCTTCAACGCCTTCCCGGCGTCCTCGAACAGGGTCCCGGCCTTCTTCAGCAGCGGCACCAGCGCCTTGATCGCCTTCACCAGCTTCGTGGTGACCTGAGTGATCTTCGACGCGGTTTTCGTCACCGCGGCGATGACCTGCGGCACCACCCAGGTCATGCCGATGCCGAGGGTGAACACCACCTGCAACGCCCACGAGATCAGGTGCCCCACCAGCTGGGCGATGGTGTCGCGCACCAGGGTGCGGACTGCGGCGACGACCTCGCCCGCGGTCTTGACGCCGCTTCCGGCGCCCTCGCAGCCTTTCTGCGCGCTGGCGATCAACGCCGAGGTGTCCGCCGCCTTCTGGCGATACGCGTCCGCCGCTTCGCCCGTCCAGCTCTGCAGGTCCTTTTTGACCAGATCCGCCAGCTCCGCCGAGACGCTCTCGAGTTCCTTGGCGACGTTCGCCCACGTCTCCGACTGCGCCGCGATCTGGTCCGCGTCCCCGGTCAGCGCGTTCAACGCCTCCTTCAAGGGGCCCACGTGCTCGATCAACCAGCCCACCCCAGCGGCGAAGATCGCGCCGAACGGGTCCATCACCGCGGTCAAAGCGTCCAGCGCGGTCCCCACCGCACCCATCGCGACCCCGGCCCAGTCCTTGCTCTCGATCGCCGACTTCAGCCCCGTCGCATCCTCCAGCAAGGGAACGCCGGACACCCCCGTCGTCGAATCCTTCACCGGCGCAACCAGCGGATTACTCACGACTCGAAACTCCACCCAGGTAAACCGGCAGCGCCGGCGATCATCGGCCGCCGTCGAAATTAGCAGCCGCCGCGGGCCGGTCCCGACGCAGCCCGCCGGCGATCCAGCGGCTGAGTTCGATCAGGACGATGCCCGCCGCGGCGCAGGCCAGCGCGGTCAGCGTGTACGCGCCGTTGCCCGGGTCCAGCAGGAAAAGGCGCCGGCTCAGCGGCACCACGAACATCAGCCCGGAGATCAGGACCATCGCCGCGACCAGCCCGGCCTTCCACCAGGTGTACGGCCGGGCGACGACACCCAGCACCCACAGCGCGAGCGCCATCACCGTGATCAGCGCGGTCGTGCTCGCCTGGACCTGGTCGGTCGCGCCGGAATGCACCAGGACGTACGCGGTGAAGGAGGCGGCCCCGATCACGATCCCGGCCGGCACCGCCGTCCGCAGCACCCGGCCCACGAACCCGCCGCGGGCCCGATCGTTGTTGGGCGCCAGCGACAGCACGAAGGCGGGCAGGCCGATGGTGAACCAGCCGACGATCGTGACGTGCCGGGGCAGGAACGGGTACGGCACCGCGTCGTAGCCGATCAGGCCGGGGACGCCCACGATCAGGGCCAGCAGCACCGAATAGACCGTCTTGGTGAGGAACAGGCTGGCGACCCGCTCGATGTTGCCGATCACCCGCCGTCCTTCGCCCACGACGTACGGCAAGGTCGCGAAAGCGTTGTCCAGCAAGACTATCTGCGCCACCGAGCGGGTGGCCGGGCTGCCCGCGCCCATCGCCACACCGACGTCCGCGTCCTTGAGCGCGAGCACGTCGTTGACGCCGTCGCCGGTCATCGCGACCGTGTGCCCGCGCGATTGCAGGGCCGCGACCATGGCCCGTTTCTGGGCCGGGGTGACGCGGCCGAACACGGCGGCGCCTTCCAGCTCCCCGGCCAGCTGTCCGGGGTCTTCGGGCAGCGTCCGGGCGTCCACCGGAGTGTCGGCACCGGGCAGCCCCAGCGTGCGGGCGACCGCGCCGACGGAAACGGCGTTGTCACCGGAGATCACCTTGACCGCGACACCCTGCTCGGCGAAGTAGTCCAACGTCTCGCGCGCGTCGTCGCGGATCTTCTGCTCCAGCACGACCAGCGCCACCGGGGTCACGCCGCCCGGCGCGCCGGCCGCCGGGCCGGCCCGGCCGAGCAACAGCACCCGCAGCCCGCGCGCGCCGATCCGCTCCGCCTCCGCGCGCTCCGCCGAGCCCGCGTCCAGCAGCACGTCGGGCGCGCCGAGCACCCAGTCGCCGTGCTCGCCGAAGCTCGCGCCGCTCCATTTGCGCGCGGAGGAGAACGGCGTCACCGACCCCGCGGTCCAGCCGGGCGCGGGCGGGCTCGCCTCCGCGATCGCCAGCAGGCTGGCGTTCGGGCGGGGGTCCGCGGCGGCCAGCGCGGCCAGCACGGTCTCGGGGGCGACGTCCGGCTCGCCGAGCGGCCGCACCTCCGCCAGCCGCATCGCGTTCTCCGTGAGCGTGCCGGTCTTGTCGGCGCACACGACGTCCACCCGCGCCAGCCCCTCGATCGCGGGCAGCTCGTTGACCAGGCACTGCCGCCCGCCCAGCCGCACGACGCCGACCGCGAACGCGACCGAGGTCAGCAGGATCAGGCCCTCCGGCACCATCGGGACCAGCGCGGCCACCATTCCGCGGAGCGCGTCGGGCAGGGCCTGCGAGCCGGAAAGCTGGTTGTAGATCGACAGCGCGCCGGCGGGCACCAGCACGTAGGTGACGACCTTCAGGATCTTGTCGATCCCCCGCCGCAGCTCGGAATCGACGAGGGTGAACTGCCCGGCCTCCTCGGCCAGCCGCACCGCGTAGGACTCCCGGCCCACCTTCGTCGCCCGGTACGCCCCGCTGCCCGCCACCACGAAGCTGCCCGACATGACCTCTTCGCCCGGATGCTTGACGACCGGGTCCGACTCGCCGGTGAGCAGCGACTCGTCCACCTCGAGGGCTTCCGCCGCCAGCACCTCGCCGTCCACCACGATCTGGTCCCCCGCGCCGACCTCGACCACGTCGTCGACGACCAGCTCCCCCGGCGGCACCTCCCGGCTCACGCCGTCCCGCCGCACGGTCGGGCGCACCTGCCCGACGATCACCAGCCGGTCCAGCGTCCGCTTCGCCCGCAGCTCCTGCACGATCCCGACCACGCTGTTGGCCACGATCAGCCCGGCGAACAACCCGTCGAGCAGGTACCCGGTGGAAAAGATGATCACCGCCAGCACCCCGAAGATCGCGTTGATCCGGGTGAACACGTTCGCCCGCACGATCTCCCAGCTGCCGCGGCTCACCCGCGAGGGCACGTCGTTGGTCCGCCCCCCGGCGATCCGCTCCGCCACTTCGGCGGCGCTCAGCCCCTGCGTGACACCCTCGGTGAACAGGCCTTCTTCCCCTGGCATGGGCCTGACTCTACGCACGGTGACGGCAGGCCCGCCTGTTCTGAGGCGGGGGGCGGGCCCCGAACCGCTACCGGCTGACCCGGAGGTCGGAAATCCACAGTGGACAGCTGTCGCTCACCCTGAGCCCGGGCTTGCAGGCCTACTCCTTCACCTTCGACTGATCGGCGCGCAGACGAAACGAAGCGGGGCAACGGGTGCGAAACCCGTTGCCCCGCTTCGTGAACCGCCATTGGGGAGGGAGCCGTGCGGTGTCGTCAGTCGTCGAGGTAACAGCCGAGCAGGCCGCAGTGCCCGCCGTGCCAGTGCCCGCCGAGGCCGAGGTGGAGGCCGAGCAGGATGCTCAGGTCCAGGCCCGAGCCGCGGTGGTGGCCGTGGCCGGTGACGGATTCGGCCGCCGGCGGCGCGGCCGTGGTCGAGGCGAACGCCGGGCCGGGCACGGCGAACAGCAAACCGAGTGCCGCGGCCGGCACGACGGCCCCCGCGAGAAAACGACGGCGAAGTGTGCTCACAGTGGTGCTCCTTCTCCTCGGTCGAACAGCGGACCGATCCCCGGCGCGGGCCGGCCGGCCCGTGCTCGTGGATCACCGGTCATTCGCCGCGGCGGGCGCCGCCGATGGGCGGCCCGCCGCCGTCCACGCCTGTGGGTGACCGGCCGGGGCGCTGACCAGCGGAACGTCCGAGATCCGCCAACCGATCCACCGATCGCTCCTGAACCGCTTGGCTCACCGATCGCGGGCGGCGGCCTCCCGCCGCAGGATCACGAGCCCCGCGATCGCCCGCGGGACGAGCGTCAGGGAGCACACCAGCGCCACCCCGAACGGGACGCCGGTCTGCCAGCGCCCGTCGTAGCTGACGATGAACGAGGCGGCGATGAAGCCGACCGCGGCGACGGCCAGCGCGACGTTGAACCAGGCCCGGCCGACCGTTCGCGGGACCAGGCGATTCCAGGACACTTCGGTTTTGTCACGCAACACACGGGACATGGGATGGGCCTCCTTCGGCTTGTCCGCCCAGTCTCCGCAACCGGGCGCCGGCGGTGATCGGCCTCGAGGACGAACTCGCGGGCCCGGCCTCGACCGCGCGAACGAGGGGGCTCATCGGCCGTGGGCGAATCGCCTATTATGCAAGTGTGCTCTCATTGTCGGAGTCGACCCGCTAAACTGGCCGCAGACGGAAGGGGCGAGCGATGACCGAGCCGACCACCAGTGGCCGCGTGAACCAGAAGCTGCGCACGCACCGCGCGATCGTGTCGGCCGCGGCCGAGCTGAGCCGCACCGGCCGCGAGGTGACCATGCCCGAGATCGCCAAGGCGGCCCTGGTTTCCGAAGCGACCGCGTACCGCTACTTCCCGGACCTGGCCAGCCTGCTGAAGGAGGCGATCGCCGGCCAGCTGCCCACGTCGGCCGAAGCGCTGGCGTCGGTCGAGGGCTCCGAAGACCCGGTCGAACGGGTGGCGGCCGCGGCCGAGTTCCTGCTGCGGCACGTGCTCGCGCGCCAGGGCGTGGTGCGCGCGATGATCGCCGCCACCGTCGCCCGGCCGGGCCCCGCCGCCCGCCCGGGCCTGCGGTTCGGCCTGATCGAAGACGCGCTGGCCCCGCTGGCCGCGACCCACGACCCGGACAGCCCCGCGCTGACGCAGTTGCACCGCAGCCTGGCGGTGGTCGTCAGCGCCGAGGCGCTGTTCACCCTGATCGACCTGGCCGGGCTGGCCCCAGAGGACGCGATCGCCAGCGCCGTCGCCACGGCGGCCACGCTCACCCGGGCCTTCGCCCAGGAGAACCCGGGACGGCGTAAGCGAAAGAAGTGAGGCCTCGGGGCGGCGGTTTCCTTGCCTGGACACGAAAACGCCGCGCCGGGGCGGCACAGCCCCCGGCGCGGCGAGACGGGTGATCAGGCGTTCTCGTCCGGCTTCACCACGGTGTCGACGAAATCGCCGATGGCACCGAGGGTGGCGCCGAGCTGCTCGATCTGCGGGAAGTGCCCGGCGCCCTCGACCGGCACGAAGCGGCTGTTCGGGAACGCGTCCGCGTACGTGCGGCCGTAGCGGGCGGTGAAGATGCCGTCCTGCTCGCCCCAGACCACCAGCACCGGCATCGTGACGCGGTGCAGGCGGCGGCGGATCTTCGGGTCGTAGAGGAAGTTTTCGCCCGCGTACCGGGCCTGGGTCTTCTGGTTCGCGGCCAGGCCGGCCCGCTGCTCGTCGGTCAGCTTCGTCATGTCCGGACGGAACGCCGCGTTCGCGAAGGACAGCCCGCCGATTTCCAGCGGCGGAATGGTCCGGATGTCGACGATGTCAGCCTCGTCGTCAGGCTGCGGTCCCGACGCGTTGAGCAGGACCAGGCAGCCCACGCGGCCGCGGGTGTCGCGCAGCGCCATCTCGGTGGCGATCTGGCCGCCGAGGGAGTTGCCGATCACCATGACCCCGTTCAGGTCGAGCCGGTCGAGCAGGTCCAGGTAAGCCCAGGCCAGGTCTTCGTAGCTGTCCGCCCACTCCGGCCGCGGCGTGCCGTCGAAACCGGGGTGGATCGGGGCGACGGTGTACACGTGCTCGGACATCGCGGTCGCGAGACCGGCCACCGAGCGGGGCCCGGCGCCGCCGTGCAGCACGAGCACGGCCTGCCCGTCGGTGTTCTCGCCGAACTCGTGGACGGTGACGGACAAGCCGTCAGCCAGGTCGATGGTCCGGGTACGGCTGGTGGTGGCTGAGGCGGTCATCGGTGAATCCCCTTCGTAAGAGCTGACTCGCATGACTGTAGATGACTCGCACACGTTCATGCAAGTGCGCTCTCACGAAGACGCGAAATCCCGCTGCCGGCCGGGGAAACCGGGCGGCAGCGGGATCTCGGTGGTACAGCGGGGAAACCGGGCGGTCAGGCCTTCTGCTGGCCGGAATCGGCCGGGGCGGGCCCGGCCGGGTCCGGGTGCTGCTCGCGCCACTGCTTGTCCGAATCCGCCCAGGCGGCGTCGGCCTGCATCTGGATGTCGGTGAGCGCCTTGTCGATGTTCACGAAGTCCTTGCCGACCCAGCCGACGAAGTTCTTACTGCTCTTGGCATCCGACAGGCCCTTGAGCACCGGGTAGTACTGCTGGAGCTTCGGGTTGTTCTTGAACTGGTTCTCGACCCACTTGACCTTGTCCCAGCTCGCGCCCTTCAGCCAGTCCTCGTGCGCCTTCATCTTCTTGATTTCCCACGGCTTGAGCGGCGACTGCGGTTCCGGGGGCTTCGCCGGCGGGGTCTCGGTGTGGTCCCCGGAGGTGTTCGTGCCCTCGTCGTGCGGGTTCGGCGTGTCGTCGTGGGGAGTCGGCGCGTCCTCGTGCGGAGTCGGCGGCGGGCCGTCGTGGGTGCCGGAGGTGTCGTCGTGGGGGTTGGGCGTGTCCTCGTGCGGCGGGTTGTGCTGACCCGGCGGCGGGTCGTGCGGGCCGTTGAAGTGGTTGTCCGCGTTCACCCAGTCGTTCAGCACGTCGTCTTCGTCGTTGTGCGGGGTGCCCGGCGGGGTCTTGTCGTGCGGGGTGGGCGGCGGGGTCTCGTCGTGCGGCGTCGGCGGCGGGGTGCCCTCCGGCGTCTCGCCGTGGGGAGCCGGCGTCCCGGGCGGGGTCTCGGTGTGCGGCGTGCCCGTGCCCCCCGGGTGCGGGGTGATCGAGGTCAGCTCGTGGCCCGCCGCCCCGCCGGTCTTCGGGACCGGCTTGATCGAGGCGGAAAGCTTGACCAGCCGTCCGACGGTGCGCTCCCCCAGGCCCATCAGCTTGGCCAGCTTCGCGGCGAACGACACCGCCTGCGCCGCCGCCAGCGCGACGCTCGTGCCCACCGCCGCGACCAGCGAAGCGCCGAAAGTGAACGCCGCCATGGCCAGCCCGACCAGCACCGTGGCGATGATGTCGCCCAGCACCGTGGTGATCAGGTCGCGCAACAGCGAGCGGACCGCGGTGACCAGCGCCATCGTGGTCTCGACCACGTAGCCGGCGATGTCGACGGAGTGGCCGGAGTCGTCGATCTGCCCGCGCCGGGTTTCGACCTCCTTCTTGAAGGCCTCGTAGCCGTCGCCCTTCCAGTTGGCGACCTGGGCGGCGAGCGTGGCGTCCAGGTCCTTCGCCGCGTTGCGGAGCGTCTCGCCGATCTTGTGCAGCTCGTCGGCCAGCTTCTTGATCTCCGCCGGGTCGCCGGCCACTTGGTCGAGCGGCTCCTTGAGGAACGAGATGTGCTCGATCAGCCAGCCGAGGCCGGCCGACACCAGCTTCGCCAGCGGGTCCAGCACCAGCGCGGCGGTGTCGGCGATCGCGCCGATCACCGTCACGCCGATCTCGACGCCGATCGCCGCCGCGTCGGCCCCGTGCGCGGTCTTGATCTCGGTGATCGCCGAGGCCACGCTGTGCCAGCTGTCGATCGCGCCGGCCCCGGTCGTCGAATTCGAGGACGTGATGGGGACTGTCATTGTTTCAGTTCCGCCTTGAAGGTCCCGAGCCCTTTCGAAGCGGCTTCGTCCTGGTTGGTGTAGGCGTCCGCGGCCTTTTTCGTGGCGTCCGCGGTCGCGTTGACGTCGTCCGAGATCTTGTCCAGGTTGCCGGCGACGACCCCCATCGCGATCCGCGCCGGGACGGCGAGGATCTGCGCGAGGAGGATGCCGAACGCCTGGTTGTCGAAGCCGTTCGCGCCGTGCACGCCGCTGGCGGCCTCCTTCACCGCGGGCGCGGTGGTGCCGGTGAGGTACCCGCTGAATTTGTGCAGCTCGTCCGGGATAACCGAGAAACCGTTGCCTGCCACCGGTTTTGCCTTTCTACCAAGGATTGTTGTCGAGGTCGTCCTCGACCGGGGCCGACCGGGGCGGGCGGCGCGGCGAGGCCGACGGGGGGCTCTCCTGCTGACGGGGCGATGCGGCCGCGGGAGGTGGCGGCGGCTGGTGCGGCGGCGGAGGAGGTGGCGGTGCGGGCGCGGGCGGCGCCGGCTCGTCCTCCTCCTCGTCCGGCTGGGGCAGGAACTCCTGCAGGATCGACATCGCCTCGGAGTCCGGGCCGCCGACCAGTCCGCCGAACGCGCCGTAGACCTCGGCCGAAACCTGCTTCTGCGCGGTCGCGATCAGCTGCATCACCGTCGCGGAGAGCGCCTCCGGCGGCCGGTGGTAAGCCTTGGCGCCGAACGTGATCCCCTGCAGGACCCCGGCCGCGCCGACCGTCACGGACACGGCGCCGTCCGGCGTCCGGGCCGTCCCGGTGGCGGTGCGCAGCCGCTCGGACATCTCCTCGGCCTTGGCCCTGATGTCCTCGACCTCGGCGGTGAACGAGGCCAGCGGGTCACCATCCCCGCCTTGTGCGAATTGTGTCACTTCGTCCTCTACGAGCGAGCCGGTCAGGAACGCCGTTCAGTCGACCAGCACCGCCTGAACCCCAGACGACGCCGGAGGGGACGGAAGTTGAACTCGGCCGGCAACTGCCCTGGTTGCTCCGCGCTTCTGCCCGAACCACCCGCGCCGATTGCCGAAGGCGAAGCGAAAACCGCCCGGATTCTCTTCCACACCACGCCGATGATTCGTGAATGTCAACCGGGACTCCACGGCAAAGTCCGGCCGTCACGCACGAGCTGCCCGTACTGAGCGGGGTCGGCCGGGCCGGACGCGAGCTTCAGCAGCGCGGCCGCGGCCTGCGCCGGAGTCGGGGCGCCGGCGACGTCCCACCACAGGGCGGAGGTGGGGGTGTTCATCATGCCGGGGCAGACGGCGGCCAGCAGGATGCCGCGAGCGAGGTCCCGCTCGCGGCGCTGGTGCGCCAGCGCGCGCACGGCGGCGACCTGGCCGATCTTGGACGGGATGTTGACGAACCCCGGCCAGGCCCCGGCCCGGGCGCTGCCGTCGCGCACCGCGTCGCGCCAGGCGGCGACCTGCCGGTCGACTTCGTCCAATGAGGACAGTCCGGCGAACCGGTCGTGCAGCACGGGCGCGAGCTGGTGCAGGGTGCCGAGGGAGCTCGCCACGACGAGCAGCCGGCCGTTGTCCCGCAGCAGCGGGGCGAACGCCCGCAGCAGCCGGGTGGTGCCGAAGTTGTTGACCTCGGCGTAGGCGTCGACGATCGTGCGCGGGTCGTCGCCGGGGCCGACCCGCATGACGGCGTTGCCGAACACGATGTCGACCCCGCCGTGCCGGTCGGCCAGCTGCGCGGCGAGGCGTCCGGCGGCCTCGGGGTGGGCGACGTCGAGGATCTCGCCGCGGACCCGGGCGCCGCCCCCGGGCAGGGCGGCGACCGCCTGGGTGACGCGGCCGAGGTCGCGTCCGGTGAGGTAGACGGTGTCCTCGGGGGTCAGCCGCTGGGCCAGCCCTTCGGCCAGGGCCAGGCCCAGCCCCTGGGTGGCGCCGGTGACCAGGGCGACTTTCGCGGTCATGACCGTCCTCCGGCGGTCGCGAGCAGGCGCTCGGAAACGGTCCACAAGCGACGGGCGTTGTCCGGGTCCAGTGCGTAGCGGGCCACCCCGTGCAATGGCGGCGCGGCACCACGGCGGTCGATGGTCCCGGTCTCGTTGCTGTCGGCGAAATACCGGCCGCCGACCCCGTCCAGCAACGGCGAGGTGGCCAGCACGACCGAGGTCGCCGCGCCCTGCTCCGGGGTCTTGATCAGCTCGGGCGGAACGGCGCCGCTGCCCCGGCCGCCGGTGTGGCGTTGCAGGTTGGTGCGGATCGCGCCGGGCATCAGCGCGTTCGCCGTCTTGGACTGACCGTAGGCCAGCCACGGATCGTACGGGCGGAAGGCGAAGTGGACGTCGTCGAAGACCACCGGCGAAAGCTGGTGGCCGCTGGAGCTGACCATCACGAAGCGGGCGGCCCCGTCGGCGGCCAGCGCCGCGTGCAGACCGGTGGCCAGTGCGAAGTGATCGAGGTGGTTGGTGGCGAACTGCCACTCCCAGCCCTGCTCGGTGTGCTGCTCGGGGCAGGCCATCACGCCGGCGTTGGCGACCAGCACGTGCAGCGGCCCGTCCCACGCCGCGGTGAACGCCGTGAGGGAAGCGGGCTCGGTGAGGTCGAGCCGGGCGACGCGCAGCGCGGTGCTGCCGGTGGTCGCGGTGATGTCCTCGGCGGCGCGCTCGCCCGCCTCGACGTCCCGGACCGCCGGGGTGACTTCCGCGCCGGTCGCCACCGCCCGCCGGCCGGTCAGGTCGATGCCCGCGGCGGCTTCGGCGGCGGTGGCGGCGAAAACGAAAGGAGTGTGGATCAGTTTCATGCCACCACGCTAGGTCGCCCGCGGGCATGCCACCAACGAGAAAAACTCAAGCGAGGTATGCTCAAACGTCATGGCCTTCGCCGACGCGTCGCTGACCGCACTGCGGGTGTTCCGCGAGGTGGCCGAGCGGGGCACGCTCACCGCCGCGGCCACCGCGCTCGGCTACACCCAGTCCGCGGTGTCCCGGCAGATCGCCGCGCTGGAGCGCGCGGCGGGCTCGTCGCTGCTGGAGCGCCGCCACGACGGGGTCCGCCTGACCGCGGCCGGCCGGATCGTGCTGCGCCGCGCCGCCACCGTGATCGACCAGATCGACGCCACCGCGCGGGAACTGGCCGGGGCGCCCGGCGAACCCGCCACGGTGCGGCTGGGCTGGTTCACCAGTGCCGGGGCCGTGCTGGTGCCCCGGGCGCTGGCCGCGCTGCAGCGCACCCATCCGGCCATCACCGTGACCACCCGCGAAGGCAGCACGCCCGCGCTGGTCCGGGCGTTGCGCGCCGGCACCGTCGACCTGGCGCTGCTGGCCTCGGCCCCGCCGTTTCGCCCGCCCGACACCGAAACGCCGGCCCTGCGGCTGCGGACGCTGACCGAACGCAGCCTGCGCGTCGCCGTGCCGGCCGGGCATCCGCTGGCCAAGGGCGAGTTCGTCGACGTGGCCGATCTGCACGGTCAGCGCTGGATCGCCGGTTCGGCCTCGGGCGACGAACGGGCGATGGGGACCTGGCCCGGTCTGGACGAGCGGCCCGTGATCGCGCACACCGCCCGCGACTGGCTGGCCAAGCTGAACCTGGTCGCCGCCGGCTGCGGCATCACCACCGTGCCCACCGCGCTCACCTCCGTGGTGCCCGGCGGGGTGCGGATCCTGCCCGTGCGCGGCGGGCCGGCCGAACAACGCCGCATCGTGCTCGCCCGGCTGCCCGGGGCACTGCCCGAGCCGACCGCGCGGCTGGCCGACGCGCTGCGCGCCGCCGCGATCGAGACGGACGCACTGCGCTGACGGCCTGGTCCCCGCTCGTGGATTCCCGCGGTGGCAAGGCTTTCCGGATCAGACGCCCGCGCGCGGCTTCCGGACGATCGCGGTCACCGAGCCCACCGTCCGGCACGGGACCCGCGCACGGACGCGCTGCACCAACGACCCGGCTCCAGTCGCGGACCCCCACGGCAGCAAGGCCATCACGGCCAGACACCCACACGCGACTCCCGCGCAATCGCAGCCACCGAACTCACCGCCCAGCACGAGGCCCGCACACGGACGCACCGCTCCGACGGCCCAGCCCCGGTCACGAACTCCCGCAGCGGCAAGGCTTTCCGGATCAGACGCCCGCGCGCGGCTTCCGGACGATCGCGGTCACCGAGCCCACCGTCCGGCGCGGCGCCCGCGTGAGGTCGCGCTCCGGGTCGAGCACCCGGCGGCCGGCGAGCCAGACCACGGCGCCGAGCACGAATCCGTACGCCGCCACCAGCCCGTGCCCGTTCTCCTGGGCGAACCACAGCGCCAGGCCGAGCACCGGGACGCTCGCCCCGAGCAGCCGCTCCTTGACCACGCGGCTGCGCAGCAGCAGGGCGGCGGCCAGGGTCGCGCCGAGGAAGTACGTCGCGCCGGAGCTGCCAGCGAAGTTGCG
Organism: Amycolatopsis saalfeldensis; assembly: GCF_900110575.1. Classification (GTDB taxonomy): domain Bacteria; phylum Actinomycetota; class Actinomycetes; order Mycobacteriales; family Pseudonocardiaceae; genus Amycolatopsis; species Amycolatopsis saalfeldensis. Next base: position 39,296 of record NZ_FOEF01000003.1, on the reverse strand, counting down.
CGGGTCGGTGCTGCCGCCGGTCGCGCCGAACAGCGTGTCGACGAGCTGGGGCAGGAAGATCCCGCCGGCGAACAGCGCCAGCATCAGCGGGCCGCGCCAGAACCACTCGGCCAGCGCTGCGATCACGGCGAGCGTGACCAGGTTGAAGGCGTCCCCGAGCAGACCGCCGTTCTGCATGAACACCGACGTGACGATCCGCCACCAGCCCGACTTGGCCGGGTCGGAGTCGAAGAAGTCCATCGCGCCGCTCCAGCACAGCTGCGTGACGATCCCGGCGACCGCCACCACGGTCAGCCCCACGGCGAACCACGGGATGCGCCGTCTCGTCACCGTCTCGACGCCGACCACCGTCCGGCCGCCGAGGAAGATCAGCACCATCAGTGCGCCCGTGGTCAGGTTGAACAGCACCGCGTCCATGTGAGCCCCCAGTTTTCGAACACCGTTTGAATCTGCTGAGGACGACCGTAACAGCTGTCGCGGCCAGTTTCAAACACTGTTTGAAAGATGCGCTACGCTGGCGGTGTGAAGCTGACCACGGACCGGATCATCGACGCGGGCATGACCGCCTTCGCCGAGGTGGGGTATCAGGCCCTGTCCATGCGGCAGGTGGCCGAGCGGCTCGACGTGCACGCCGGGAGCCTCTACTACCACGTGCGGAGCAAGGGCGTCCTGCTCCAGCTGATGGCCGACCGGGTCGCCCGGCAGGCCTACGACGCCGGGACCGCCGCGCTGGCCGGGCTCGCCGAAGACGCGGACTGGACGGCGCGCGTCGAAGCGCAGGCCTCGACGTTGCGCGAAAGCATCAAACGGCACCCCGGCGGCGCGATCCTGCTCGCCGACAGCCCGAAAGTGCTGAGCACCGGCGCCTTGTCGGTGATGGAACGCCTGCTGCGGACCCTGGCCGACGCCGGAGTGCCCGAACCGCACCGGATCATCGGCGCGGACGCGCTGCTCAGCTACGTCACCGGTTTCGTGCTGCAGGAGCAGAGCGAATCGGCCGCCCCGGCCGTCGACGCCGCCGCGTTCGCGGACCTCGGCGAACGGTTCCCCCTGACCATCGCGAGCGCGTCGTTGCACGAGCCGGACGAGACGTTCGCGCAGAGCGTCCGGCTGCTCTGCGCGGGCATCGAGGGACTTCGCCAGGCGGGCCCCGGTGCGTAGCGGGGACCAGGTCCTGCGCCCCGCGGCGGGGCTGGCCACCTCGGTGGAGATCCGCGGCGGCCAGGCGGTCTACGAGGTTCGCACCGACGATCCGCTTTACCGGGAAAGGCTGCGGCACATGGGTTTCACGCCCACCTCCGCCGGCCGGTTCACCCGCCGCCTGTCCGCGACCGGGGATATCCGGCGCACGCACGCCAACTTCGCCCGCCGGCTGCCGGAGATGCTGTTGCAGAGCGCCCGGCGGCGCCCCGTGCCGTGGCGCGAGGGACTGGAGGTCTTCCTGGAACGGGCCGAGGGCAGCCGGCTGCGCTGGTTCCTCTACGGCTCCGGCGCCCTGGCCGTGCGCGGGATCGAGGTCGGGCCCGGCGATCTGGACTTCCGGGTCGACGACGCCCAGCTCGCCGGAACCCTCCTCGAAGACCTCCTGGTCGAGCCGGTCACCACCATGACCGGCTGGATCGCCGACCGCGGTGGCCGGGCCTTCGCCGGCTGCCTGCTCGAATGGATCGCGGGGGTGCACGCCGACGTGGACGAGCCCGAGCCACACGAACAGGGCCCGGCCGCCGCCGCCCGGCTCGAACACGTGCGCTGGCAAGGACACGACGTACCGGTCGCCCCCCTGGACCTGCAACTCGCTGTGAACCGTCGACGCGGCCTCACCGCCCGCGTCGCGAAAATCCAGGCCCACCAGGATCGACGGGGCACCTGAAGCCCGGCTGGTTCGTGCGTCCTCGCGACCCACCAGACCCCGGTCCGGCCACGGCCTGCTGATCGCCGCCCGAGGACCCGCAGCACAGCATCATCCGGAAAGTCGGCGACCAGAGCGATCCGGCCGACTCCGAATCGAGCCGCGGACCGTCCCCGCCCAGCCGAGCAAGCGCCAAGTGGGGCCGGCGACGACACGAGTAGCCGCGCGCGGTATGGCGACGGACGGCGTGGCTGCGACTACCGCGCTGCCGATGGCGGGCGTCGCGTCCGCGCACGGCCCAACCAGCCCGCCAAGGTGGTGACGCGGAGATTGCATTCCGAGCGCCGAACGAAGCCGAAGACGACGCGACGACCAGGATCGAGATCGACTTTCCGTTGGCCACGCCGATCCCGGGCACCGACGCCGGGCACGTGCCCGGCCGGACCAGCCAGGTCACCATGGCGGAGCTGGCCAAGCCGGTGGACATGGGCAAGAACAGCGTGCAGACCGCCGCCACCGCGGCCCATCCGGGCATCGCCAGCACCGAGATGTCCCGCAAGGACGCCCCGCCGATCGTGGACAGGTTCTTCAGCGGCGTACTGGGGCGCACCCCCGCGCAGGGGGCTCTGCCCACCCTGCGTGCCGCGACCGATCCGGCGGCCGTCAACGGTGATTTCTTCGGCCCCGGCGGCTTCCTCGGAATCGTCGGCGCTCCCGCCAAGACCCGCTCCGGGGGTGCCTCCCACGACGAGGACCTTCAGCGGCAGCTATGGAAGGTCTCCGAGGAGTCCACGGGAGTGACCTACCACTTTCCACCGGCCTGAGGGCCGAGATATTCGCCGCCAAGCAGCAGATCACCAGGAGACGCACAATGACCACGCAGATTCATCGGGCATCCTCTCAATCCGACAAAGCGGCAACCGCCGGTTTGGAGGTCATCGGCGCCGCGCTGTACCAAGGCAAGGCGTACCGCCTGATCCACGAGAGCGCTCGCGAACTGATCTGGCTCGACTATTCGACCGACCACCTCACCTGGGCGCAGGCCGACGCCTGGGCGGCCGGCCTGAACGACTCGGGCACTCTCGTCTACCAGCTGGAACCCGGCATCCACGTGAGCTGGGAAGGAGACTGGCGGCTGCCCGCCACACCGCATGCCGCCTACGAATTCGGATATGACGGGGCCTCGAGCGCCGGATTCAACGTGACCACCACCGAATTGGCCACTTGTTCTACACGTCGCTGGGCAACGTGGGCAACCAGGGACTCGACGGTTCCTTCCCATTGCGAGCCGCAGGTCTGAAGAACACCGGGCCGTTCGAGAACCTCAAGACCGACTTCTACTGGCTCAACGAATACGCCGAACACCCCGCCCTCGCCTGGTTCTTCGGCACACACATCGGATATCACGGCGATGACGAGAAGGACTGGCCCTTCAATTACGCGATCGCCGTACGCGGTGGGCAAGTCCCAGAACCTTGTCTGGCTGGACTACACCTCGGGCTTCGCCAACTGGTTCAAGCAGACCGCATGGGCCGGCGGACTGAACGCCGAGGGAACCCTCACCTACCACCTCGACCGGCGTACGAGATCGCCTGGACCGGGAGACTGGCGCCTGCCTGCGACCGAAGACGGACCAGCCCACTACGGATACGACGGCACCAGCCTGTGCGGCTACAACACCGGCAACAGTGAGTGGACCAGGCTCTATTACCACGCGTTGGGCAACAAGGCCCTGCAAGCCACCGACGGCACGCTGCCCGAACTGCCGGCCCCTTCCGACAGCCCGGTGGACGACGACGGCGCCTTCGACTTCGCCGCGGCTTTCGGCCCGATCTTCGCAAACTAAGGCCCGTTCGAAAACCTCAAGGCGGAGCACTACTGGTCCAGCACCGAGTACGGCAGCGACCGGCGAGGCCTGGTACGTCATCACCGCGGTCGGCTACCTCGGCGCCATCAACAAGCAGTTCCACTTCAGCTACGCCATGGCGGTGCGTCCGGCGGAGATTCGGCGCAGGGCGGCATAATCCTCGCCAGACGCCCGGCCTGGCGGTACGACATTGAGGGGTTCGGAACGCGGCAGACTCCGCCGAGCACGGCACGGTCGGAATCTCGAACTCATTGCAGCTCTTCTACCAAGGGCTGCCGGCTACGGTTGGAGTCTGCATCTCATGGCGGGCACGGAGGTCATCTGCCTCTTCATCGTCGCCTTCCTCATGCGCGAGACGACCGGCAAGCATCGGGGCCGCGACTTCGGCCTCGTATCGGCCGCCAAATGCAACATCACCTGAAACCGCTGGCTGCATGGGCGGCTCTCACAATCCGCTGTCCCCCTCGTCTCCGAGGCGCACCTCCGCCTGTGCCACTCCGGCGCGCGGATGGCTCGCTCGCACTGTGATCGTGGTTCCGCGAGGAGCTTCGACCGCCCACTCCACCGCGGTGAGATCAGGCGTGCCGGGCTGGTGGCCCCACCACGTGGTCGTCGAGCGTGCGCCGCTTCGGCCTTCCAGCTGCCCCAGGGGCACCGCACGGTCTCCGGTGACCAGCCGGCTCCCCTCCGGCAGCCGGATCTCGGCGGTGAGGTCCGCCACGAGGCTGCGGTCGAGCGCTTTCTGTGTGACGTAAGTGGGCAGCCAGCCTGCGTTGGCCACCACGGCGTGGACGCGGTAGATGCCCTCCCCCACCTCATCCGCGCGGATCGAGCGGATGCGCAGCAACGGCGAAGAAAGCGCCTGGAAGACGATCCACTCGGTGTGCGGCGCGACCTCGGCCTCGATCCGGTCGAGCGGCGGGTTGTACCAGTAGTTGATCTTGTCCCAGCCGCCGAGTTCGACCGGGCCGAGCTGCGGGTGTTCGAAGGGGTACCAGTCGACGTAGCCGCGCCCGCCGAGCTCGGTGTCGCTCCACTCGATGAGCTTCAGCGCGTCGTCCAGCGGAGGATCGATCAGCCAGCTGGAGTTTCCGCGGGTCGTGATGCCCGCCGCGCGTTTCGGGTTCCAGAACTCGGTGATCCAGGCGAACAGCCCGAGTTGGTGGTAGTACCAGCCGAGCTGTCCGCCGCGGAACTCGAGGTCGGGGTCGTGCTTCAGGTCGTGGAACGACATCACGTCGTAGCCGGTCAACGCTTCCGCCTTCTCCCCGAAGACGCCGTAGACCCTTTGGTCGGCGTAAGGGAAGTCCTCGGACCGGTTCAACGGCGGCCGCAGGTGCAGCGCACCGAACGTGTGACACGTGACGAAGCCGCAGATGTTCTTGCGGTCCACCACCGCGTGCAGGACCGCCTGGGTCTCGGGCTCCGAGCCGGGGAATGGGCCGGCATTGTCCGGGGTACGCGGCGCGGCTGCCCAGTCGGTGGGCAGATTCTGCCCGAGATCGATTCCCTCGAGCGGGTCCGCGACGGTGACCACGTCGTCCCCGGCGTAGTCCTCGATCTCCCCTTCTCGGAGGAGCCGGTAGTACTCGCCACCGGCCTCGTCCGGTTCCCGCCGGACGAGCAGCCGCGGGTCGCGCTCGCACTTCTTCCACGGTCCGTCCGGATCAGGGATCCGCATGAACAGCGTGCGCCCGTCACCGTCCACATCGCACAGCCGAAGTCCCGGGCCGGGCCGGTCGGCCGGATGCGGGCGCACGGTGGAGCGGATGAACCGGCCCTCGGCGCGGGTCCGCTCGTAACCGTCCGGGCCCAGGCGCGGGACCACGTAGATCGTGCGCGTGTCCAGGAGCCGGGTGACGCGCTCGTCCACGCCGTAGCCCAGCAGCAGCCGGTTCACCAGATGCAACGCGGCGAACCCACCCGTCCATTCGGTCGCGTGAATCCCGGCCTCGACGAAGAACCCCGGCTTTTCGTTGTCCGGGCCGGTTTTCCGGTTGGTCAGGGTCAGCAGCCACACGTCCCGGCCTTCCCAGGACGAGCCCACGCTCTCCAGCGTGACCAGCTCCGGGCAGGCGGCCACCCACTCCCGCAGGAGCCGGGTGAGCGCGGCGAAATCGGGGAACTCGGTGAAATCCAGCGGTTTGACGGTCACTTCTTTCCCTCACCGTGAGTCGGTCCGGCAATTTCCGTCGACGCGGGCGGCATCAGCTCACCGTGATCCGGGCCAGATCGGGCTCGCCGAGATAGTCGATCCGCACATCGCCGAGTCGCTTGGCGTGGACCACCGCGTTGACCGGGTAGTACAGCGGAGACAGCGGAAGGTCCTTGAGCGCGGTCGCCGCGGCCTGCTGTGCCAGCCCGACTGCCTGCGTGTCGGTGGCCGCCTTCCCGGACTGATCGAGCAGGTCGACGACCGCGGGGTTGCGGTATCCGGTCACGTTCGTCGCCGACTCCGGCGAGAACAGCTGCTCCACCTGCGAGTAGATGGTCGGGTACGAAGCGCCCATCAGGAGCAGGAACGGACCGTCGGTCTTGTGACCGGACAGATTCGGGTACAGCTGCGCGGTCGGCTGCGACTGGATCGAGATGTCGGCGATGCCCAGATTGGTGCGCAGCTGGTTCGCGATCGCCTCGACGACGGTCTGCATGGTCGGATCCTGTTTCGTCCACAGGGTCAGCGGTCCGTTCCAGCCGCCGGCCGCGGTCAGCAGCCGCTTGGCCTGCGCCGGGTCGTAACCGCAGCTCGTGCAGTTGTCGGCGCCGCCGCCGGTGATCGCCGCCGGGGCCACATCCGTCGCCGGCTGTCCCACGCCGTGCAGGAGCGAGCTGATCACCGTCTTGCGGTCGACGGCCAAGGAGAACGCCTGCCGCACCCGGAGATCAGCGAATCGCTTGTCCCACAACGGGAATCCGAAGTAGACGACGGACCCCGACGGCGCGGTGACGACCTGGTCCGGATACGTGCGCTGCGCCGTGGCGAGGTCGTTCCCACTGGCCACAGTGAGATCGACCGAACCTGCGCGGAAACTCGTGAGTGAGGTCTGATCGTTCTGGAACACCTTCACCGTGATCGAGGCGGCGTGCCCCTTGGTCCCGGCGTAGCCGTCGTAGCGCTTCAGCGTGATCTGCTGGGTGCCGGGCCCGACGCCCGGCGCGGCCACCTGGTAGGGGCCGTTGCCGATCGGCAGTTTGTCGAAGGCGCCCAGGTCCCCGAACGCCGCTTTGGGCATCGGCGCGAAGATGGTGCTGGCCAGGATGTACGGGAACGTCGACAGTGGTTTCGTGAGTGTTACGTCGAGTGTCTTGTCGTCGACGGCCTTGACGCCGGAGAGTTTGTCGGCCGAGGGCTTGCCCGAAGTCGGGTTGAGCGCGGCGTACCCGTCGATGTCGGCCATCAGGTAGCCGAACGCCATCGCATTGGGCCCGTACGCGGTGGCACTCCACGAATCGGCGAACGACTGCGCGGTGACCGGCTCGCCGTTCTGGAACTTCCACCCGCTCTTCAAGGTGATCTTCCAGTGTTGCTGGTCGGTCGACTGCACGCTCTGCGCGACCTGGTCCACGACCTTGCCGTCCGGGCCGATGGAGGTCAGCGGAGTCCAGATCGCGTTCGCCACGTCGCTGAACCCCGCCTGTCCGGGCATCAGGTGGGCCAGATAGGAGCTGGACACCGCCACGGAAAAGGTGCCCGCCGCGTCGCCGGCTCCCGCGCCCTGTCCGCATGCGGCGGAAACCGCCAAGGCGGAAAGGGACAACACGAGCGCGGCCGGGCGCGGAACACGTCGTCGGGTTCGCTGGGCTGCCATGCGGCTACCTCCGGGGGAAGCGGTTGTCGGGCGAGCACGATAGACAATCGTCGGTCCCGGGCCTCCGCGGTTTGTCGGATCGCGAGAACTCGCGGACGCCGGTTCATGGGACGGCACAGCCGCGGCGGTGAAGCGGCTCGGTGCCGACCGTCGACTTAGGATGTCAAAATGATGACCCCGGAAGCGAGCGAGAGCGGCACGGCGCCCGGCTCGGACGGCGTGACGCTCGATCGGCTGCGCCAGATCCTGGGGCCGCTCGTCCTGGAAATCCTCTGCGCCCCACGCGGCGCCACCGGCCAAGTCGGCCCCCAGGTGATCTACGGGCCGGGTGAGCCGGTGCCCAGCGAGGTCGACGGACTGCTGCTGATGGTCGGCATGGCGCCGGACGACGATGCGACGTTCGACGCCATCCGCCGGGCGGGCGAGGCCCGGTACTGCGCGGTCGCGCTCAAGGCGCGCGGCGCCGATCTCACCGCGGCGGTCGCGGCGGCGAAGGAGGCCACCGTGGCGCTGCTCGTCGTGCCCGACGACATGGCGTGGCGGCGCTTCGACAGCCTCATCACCGCCGCGACGAGCGCGTCGTCCCCGGCGATGAACAGTTACTCCACCATCGGCATCGGCGATCTGTTCTCGCTGGCGAACGCGATCGCCTACCAGGTCGGCGGTGCGATCAGCATCGAGGACCCGACCGGCCGGGTCCTCGCCTACTCGAACCTGCCGCACCAGCTGATCGACGAGATCCGCCGGCAGGGCATCCTCGGCAGGCAGACCCCCGCGCGGCCCACGAACGTCGACGAATACCAGCTCGTGCTCCGCGCTGAAGAACCGATCTATTTCGACGTTCCGGAACCCGACCACATGAGCCGGCTCGCCGTCGCCGTCCGGGTGGGTCCGCAAGTGCTCGGCTTGATCTGGGCGCTGGACGACACCCCGCGGCTCGGGGAAGGTGCCCGCGCCGCGATCGAAGAGGCCGCGAAGGTCACCGCGCTGCACCTGCTGAGGGCGCGCAGCCACCGCGATCCGGACCGCTGGAGCAAGAGCGAGGCACTCGTTTCGCTGCTCAACGGCTCGTCCTCGGCCGAAGTGGCCGCAGCGCAGCTGGGCATCGGCGCCGCCACGCCCACCGCGGTCCTCGCCATCGCGAGGACGGAACCCGAGGAGATCCCGGGGCTGAGCGCGGCCCGGGTGCTCGACCTCGTCGGCCTCTACTGCGAAGCGTGGCACCCGCAATCGGTGTGTGCGGCCATCGACGACACCGTCTACGCGCTGCTGCCGCTGCGCACCGATTCCGGGGTCGACCAGCGGATCAAGGCGTTTGCCGACAACATCGTGGCCACCGTCGGCCGCACTATGGACCTGGCCCTGCGCGTCGGCATCGGCGTGTCGGCACAGCGGCACGAGGAGGTCCCCGAATGCCGCCGCACTGCCGACCACGTCCTGCGGGCACTGTCCGAATCGGACGGACAGCTGCGCGTCGCCACCGCGACCGACCTGCGGAGCATGGTCATGCTGCTGGAATGGGCCGACAGCGCACGGGTCATGCGCCGGCTGCCGCCGGGTCCGGTCGAAGCGATGTCCGCACACGACCAGCAGAACTCGACCCAGTATGCCCACACCGTGCTGACCTACCTCGCGCATTTCGGGGAGACCATTCCCGCCGCGGCCGCGTTGCGCGTCCATGAGAACACCCTGCGCTACCGCATCCGCCGCGTGCACGAGCTGTTCGGCATCGACCTGAGGAACCCGGACACCCGGCTCGTGACCTGGCTGCAGCTGCGGCTGAGCCAGCTGGGCGACTGACGGTCCTGTCCACGCCCACAAACGCATGACCGTCAACTTGCATGAATTCCATGAAGCCGCGGCCCCGGTGCCCGGCCTAGCGTTTCGGCGGACCGACCGCCGACCGCGAGGACATCCATGCGAGCAGACAACGACCACCGCACCGACCCGCCGGCGCTCCCGGCACCCGTCCGGCGACCCGTGCTCCTGCGCGACGTCCGGCTCGGCCTGCGTGGGCCGCTGCGCAGCGTCCGGCTCGCCGAAGGCCGGATCGCCGCGATCGACGAGGACCTCGACGCCGCACCGGCCGACGAGGTCGTCGACGCCGGCGGGCGCACGGTGCTGCCCGGGCTGCACGACGCCCACGTGCACATGGTCCAGTGGGCCAGCGCCCGGCAGCGGGTCGACCTGTCCGCGACCGCGTCGGCCCTGGCGGCCGCAGCCGCGATGGGAGCCGCGGCCGCCCGCGCGAATTCCGCGATTCCCTTGCTCGGCTACGGTTTCCGCGACGGCCTGTGGCCCGACCGGCCCGAGCGTTGGATGCTCGACGAGAGGTGCCCGCCGGACCGGCCGATCGCCCTGATCAGTAACGACCTGCACACCGCATGGCTCAACCGGGCGGCGCTGCACCAGGTCGGGCTCGGCGGCCACCCGACCGGCCTGCTGCGCGAACACGAGTGCTTCGGCGCGGTGAACCAGCTGTCCACAGTGGATCCCGCGGTGACCGATCGCTGGGTGGCCGCCGCGGTCCGGGCGGCCGCGGCCCGCGGGGTGACCGGCTTCCTCGATTTCGAGAGCGGTGGCAATCTCGACGATTGGCAGCGCCGCGCCGCCGACGCTCCGCTGCAGGCGCGGGTGACCGGTGCCGTCTACCCCGCGCAGCTGGCGCAGACGATCGAGCGCGGGCTGCGCACCGGATCCGCGATTCCCGGCACCGACGGCCTGGTCACTACCGGTCCGCTGAAGATGTTCCTCGACGGCTCGCTCAACACCCGCACCGCGTTGTGCCAGCACCCGTATCCGGACCGGATGCCGGCCGACCAGCAATACGGCCTGCTGGAGACCGAACCCGGCGAACTCGAAGCGCTGATGCGCCACGCCTGGGCACACGGCCTGCAGACGGCCGTGCACGCGATCGGCGACCGTGCCAACCGGATCGCGCTGGACGTGTTCGACACGGTCGGCGGCGCCGGCCGCATCGAACACGCACAGCTCGTCGACCTCGCCGACCTGCCCCGCTTCGCACGCCCTGGGCTGACTCTCGGAGTCCAGCCCGCTCATGCCACCGACGATCGTGACGTGGCCGATCGCCACTGGGCCGGCCATACCCATCGCGCGTTCGCCTACGCCGATCTCCTGAAGGCCGGCGCCCGGCTGGAGATCGGCTCGGACGCGCCGGTGTCGCCGATGGATCCATGGCTGGGCATCGCCGCGGCCGTCACCCGGACCGGCGCGGACGAGCGCGCACCGTGGCATCCGGAACAGGCGATCAGCCTCGCCGCGGCGCTGACCGCGGCGAGCGGCGGGCGGCACGCCGTCCGAGTCGGGGACGTGGCGGATCTGCTGCTGTGCGACGAGGACCCCGCCGGGCTCGATCCGCGCGAGCTCCGCGAGCTGCCGGTCGCCGCGACGCTGCTCGGCGGCACCTGGACCCACCGGAATTTCTGATCCGGGCGGCATCGGCCGGCCCGGCACCGAGAAAGGACCGCATCGTGAACGCCGCAGAATGGGGACTGCTCACCGCAACGTTCCTCGCCTGCTTTGTCGAGATGGTCGAGGCGACGACCATCGTCATGGCCATGGGCTTCACCCGCGGCTGGCGCTCGGCGCTGCTCGGCACCGCCGCGGCACTGGTCGCGCTCGCCGTGGCGACGCTCTTCGCCGGCTACGCACTGGCCACCTGGCTCCCGGAGGCCGCGCTGCAGCTGATCATCGGCGGACTGTTGCTGAGTTTCGGGCTTCAGTGGCTGCGCAAGGCGATCCTGCGCTCGTCCGGCCGAAAGGCGATCCACGACGAGGACAAGATCTATCGGACCGAGGTCGAAGCCGCGGAACGCGCCGGGACCGCCGGAGGTGGCTTCGACCTGTTCTCCTTCATGGTGTCCTTCAAAGGTGTGTTCCTCGAAGGACTGGAAGTCGTCTTCATCGTCATCACGTTCGGCCTGAACGCGGGCAATGTGCCCGCCGCCGGCGTCGGCGCCGCGGCCGCCGTGGTCGTGGTGCTCGCGCTCGCCGCGGTGATGCGCAAACCGTTGTCGATGATCAACGAGAACCTGCTCAAGTACGGCGTGGGCCTGCTGCTCGCCTCGTTCGGCACCTACTGGTCGATCGAAGGACTCGGCATCTTCCGCGCCGGCGCGGAGAGCATCGCTTGGCCGGGACACGACCTCGCGATCCTCGGTCTGCTGGTGTGCTGGTTCGTGCTCAGCCGCGTCGCCATCGCGTGCCTCCGGCCCGCGCGGGCGGTCGCGGAAATCCCGGTGAAGGAGTGATGTCCGTGCGTGCGCTGAAGGCATTCGCGAAGTTCTGGTACGACTTCGTGGTCGGAGACGACTGGAAGACCGCTGTCCTTGTCCTCCTGCCACTGGCTGCCGCGGCTCTGTTGCTGCGTCTCGGCGACCCGGCGGACCCGGTACTCGCGGTCGTCGGCGGAATCCTGGTGCTGGCGGGGTTCTCCCTGAGCATGGCGCTGGAGGCACGCCGGGGCCGAGCCGGCGGATGACGGCCCGCCGGCCCGGCCCGGGTCACACCGGTGGGTCAAGCGGGCAGGGCCGGGGCCGCCCGGTCCTCGCCCGTGCCCGCCCGCTGGGCGAACTCGACGGCGAGCAGCGGGGCGATTGTCCGCCAGTCCGCGACGATGCCGAGATCGGCCTGCGCGAAGATCGGGGCGGACGGGTCATGGTTGACCGCGATCACCGTCCCCGCCCTCGCCACTCCGGCCATGTGATACCCGCTCCCGGACACGCCCAGCGCCAGATAGCAGCGCGGGGCGATACCGCGCGCGGTCACGCCGACCTGGCGGCCATGCGGAAGCCGCCCGGCGTCGGTGACCTTGCGCGTCGCGGCGAATTGCGCCCCCATCAAGGAGCGCAGTCCTTCCAGCACCCGATAGTCGGCCGGGTCGACGCCCGCGCCGACGCCGATCACGACCTCCGCGCGCTCGACAGCGTCGGCGTCGTCCTCCACGGTGCGGCCGAGGCGGCGCACCCGTGCGTCCGCCGAGACCGCCAGCACCTCCCCCGCATCGTCCGGGGCGAATCCGGCCGGCGCGGGCAGCTGTCCGGTCCGGACGGTCGCGAGCTGAGGCGTGCCAACGCATTCGACCTGCGCCAGCACCCCGTTCCCGGCCGGCTTCAGCCCGAGCAGCCTAAGTGCTCCGCCACCGCTCGCGCGTACGCTCAGCCCGGTCAGATCGGACAACAGCCCGGTGCCGAACCGGACACCCAGCCGGCCCAGCACCTCGCGCTCCCATTCGCCGGCGCCGCCCAGGACCGCCCACGGCGGTGTTCCGGCGGCGCCGAGCCAGTGCTCGACCGCGGCGGCGACCCGGCGCGGTTCGGTGCCGCCGAGCACGACGCCCGGTCCGGCCACGCCTCGCGGCACCGGCCCGGCGCCGAGCACCACCGCGACGTGCCCGCCGATCTCGCCGGCCAGCCGGTCGGCCTCGGCGCACAACGCCCGCGCCCCGTGGTCGTGGCCGTCCTCCGCCAGCACCACGATCCGGGGACCGTCCGACCAGGACAGTCCGGCCGTGGCCCGGGATTGCCGCGGGGGCTCCGGATTCCGCTGCCGCAGCACGTCGACGAGCGCGCTCACCTGCGTGCCGAGATCGCCGCGCAGCACCACGCCACGCCGGGTACGCGAGACCCCGACCGTGCCGGTCACCCTGGTCGGGCTGTCCGCGCCGTTCACCTCGCAGCCCAGCTGCCCGGCGGTCACTGTGCGGACGTTCCCGGGCGTCGGCCAGTCTTCGACCGGCGCGCGGGCGGCCCGGCAGGACCGTTCCGCCACCGCCACCACGGCAGGCAGCGCGACTGCCATCTCCTCCTGCCCACTCTCCAGCTGGAGCCGGGCGTGCAGCCACCGACCGTCCCCGTCCGGCCGGAACTCCAGGTCCAGCGCCGGACCGGTGAACGGGACCGAAAGCAGCTCCGCGACCATCGGGCCGATCGCACCGGTGCTGCCGTCCACGGAACTCCGGCCGACGAGTACCACGTCCGCGCCACCCGCCTGCCGGATCGCCGCGGCCAGCGCTTGAGCCGTCACCAGGCAATCCGCGCCGGCCAGACGGCGATCGGTGACGTGCACGGCCGCGTCGGCGCCGCAGGCGAGCGCCTCCCGCAGCACGTCCCGGGCCGAGGCCGGGCCCATCGTCACCGCGGTGCTGTGGCCTCCACCGGCGGCCAGTTCGACCGCGCGCGTGACCGCACGACGGCACCACGGGTTCATCTCCGCCGCGCCACCGTCCCGGCGCAGGCGGCCTCGTTCGTCGAGACCGCTGTCCTGCTCCGCGGCGGGGACCTGCTTGATCAGCACAACTGTCCGCAGACCTGCCATCGGTCAGCCCACCCCCGCCCCGACCAGCAGCCCGATCCCGTAGGTCACGGCCGCCGACAGGCCACCGAGCAGGAGCTGGCGCCCGCCGCCGAACCACATCGGCTTGGCCGTCAGCTTGGCGATGATCGCGCCGGTGACCAGCAGCGCCACCGCGCTGGCCAGCAGGGTCGGCAGGATCGACGACGCGCCGAGCAGGAACGGCAGCAGCGGGATCAGCGCGCCGACCGTGAACGCCAGGAACGACGAACCGGCCGCCACCCATGGCGAGGGCAGGTCGTCCGGGTCCACGCCCAGCTCTTCACGCGCGTGGACCCGCCACGCCACCTCCGGGTCCGCGCTCAGCTCGCGCGCGACCTCCGCCGCGAGCTCCGGCCGGAGTCCCTTGGCCTCGTAGACCGCGGTCAGCTCCCGCAGCTCGTCTTCGGGGTGCGCGGCCAGTTCGTTCTTCTCCACCGCGATCTCCGCCTGCATGAGCTCCGTCTGCGACGACACGGAGGCGAATTCGCCGGTGGCCATCGAGCACGCACCGGCCACCAGCCCGGCCAGCCCGGTGATGAGCACGGTGGTCCCGCTCGCGCCGCCGCCCACCACCCCGGCCACCAGCGCGAAATTCGACACGAGGCCGTCCATCACACCGAACGTCGCCGGGCGCAGCGACCCGCCGGTCACGTCCCGGTGGTGCTGGTGCAGCTCCGGTGGGGCCACGTCTGCTTGCGAGGTCATCGAATTACCGTTCTCCCCGGAAGGAAACAGGTAAGGCAACCCAAAATGAGGCTTGCATTACCTGAACCCGCCATTGTTACCATTGCTTTCCTGCATACGGTAACCGCCGGAAAAATCGGTTCTCCTCGTTCTCTTCCACAGTTTCCGGGGCGACCGTTTGTGCCGCCCGCCAGACCGGTCGTGAAATCAGGCGAGCCGACTGCGCCGGGTGGGATGCAGAACCGCACCGAAATGCGCGGCCAGTTCCCGGATATCGGCTGGTTGCAGCGAAGCCACGGTCACCCGCACGAACGGCGGACTCTGCAGCCGGTGCGGTTCGCCGGCCCGCACGAGCCAGCCCCGGTCCCGCAGCAGCCGTACGGTCTGCACCTCCTCCGCAACCGGGACCAGCACGTTCATCCCCGAACGACCCATGGCGGGCACCCCGTGCCCCGCCAAGGCGTCGACGAAGCCGCTGCGCCGGTCGGCGTAGGTCTGCTCGGCCTCGGCGACCAGCCGCTGCACCCCACGATCCGACAGCAGCTGGTGCACCAGGCGCTGCAGCACGTGGCTGACCCAGCCGGCCGCCATCCGCTGCCTGCCCTCGACCCGGCTGATCGTCATCGCGTCCCCTGCGACGAAGGAGAACCGCAGGTCCGGGCCCAGCGATTTGCTGACCGAGCGGATCACCGCCCAGGAGGCACGGCCGGGCGCGAGGCTGTGGTACCCGGCCCCGGCCGTCGCGCCCGCGTGGTCGTTCTCGACGACGAGCACGTCCGGGTGCCGCTTCAGCACGCGGCGCAGCTCCGCCGCACGGCCTTCATCCAGCGCCGCACCGGTTGGATTGTGCGCGCGGGGCGTGACCACGCACGCCCCGGGCCGGGTTTGCAGGGCCTCTCGCAACGCACCGGGGACCGGGCCGCGGTCGTCGACGGCCACCGGGACCGGGCGCAGGCCGAGCATGCGCACGAGATCGAGGACGCCGGTGTAGCAGGGGTCCTCCACGCACACCGCGTCACCCGGCTTGAGCCGGCCGCTCAGCACGCGTTCGACCCCGTCCATCGCCCCGCTGACGAAACACACCTCGTCCTCGCCGAGCCCGAACCCGGTGAACTGCCCGCGCGCCAGCCGGACCAGTTCAGGCATCATCGTCACGTCCCCGTAGCGATATTGCTCGAACCCGCAGCGGTGCGCGGCGTCGGTGAGCGACGGCAGCAACCGCGGGTCCGGGTTACCGTCGCTGACGTCCCGCACGCCCTCCGGCAGCCGGTCCCCGGCCCGGCTCGCCAGCGGCGGCCGCGGGCTGACCCGCGTGTCCCGGCCGACCGAGCCGATCAGCACACCCCGGTTCCGCAATTCCCGGTACGCGGCGGCCACGGTCGCGGAACTGATCTTCAGCTCCGCCGCGAGACTCCGCACCGACGGCACGACGGCACTCGGCGCCAATCGTCCGGATTGCACTGCTCGTTCGATACTGCTGACCACTTCCCGGGCGGTCCTGCCTTCAATCCGCACTCGCATCGTTCCTCTCCGTGCCGACCACCGGAAAGGGCAGGCTAACCATTCCTGCCGGCAATCGTGAACTGCCTCTTGCGTACAACTTCAATCCTGCTTACCGTTGCACAACAAAATTGTGAGTGTAGTAATACACCTCAGGCGGCGCGCCGACCACCGATCCGGCGCCATCGCCCTGCCGCACCGCCCACCAGCACGGCCGGCACCGAGCCCCCGCACCGAATTACCCGAGGTGACTTCCCCTCATGCTCCACATCAGACAGACCGGAGCGGGCGCCCGCCCGCAGCCGGCCCCGTCCGCCGAACGAACGCAGGGACTCCATGACTGATCAGGAAACGGAACGGACGGTCACCGCGGGCGACGACCACCGCCTTCGCCGCGCGATGGGCCCGGTCGGGATGATGTTCGTGTCCCTGGGCTCGATCATCGGGTCCGGCTGGTTGTTCGGCGCGCTCTACGGCGCCCAGATCGCGGGTCCCGCGGCCATCGTGTCGTGGCTCATCGGCATGGTGATGGCGATGGTCGTCGGGCTCACCTACGCCGAAGTCGGCACCATGTTCCCGCACAGCGGCGGGATCGGGCGGTACCCGCACTACTCCTTCGGCTCGTTCGCCAGCTTCAACCTCGGCTGGGCGAACTGGCTCGGCCTCGCCTCCGTGGCCCCGATCGAAGTCCTCGCGTGCGTCCAGTACGCGGCGAGCTACTTCCCGTGGCTGCAGAAGACCCAGGACGGCGTCTCGGTGCTCACGCCCGCCGGCCTGCTGGTCTCGATCGTGCTGATGGCCGTCTTCGTGGTCGTCAACGCACTCGGGGTCGGCGTCTTCGCCCGGGTCAACAACGTCCTCGTGTGGTGGAAGCTGGCCGTGATCACGGTACTGACCGTGGCGCTCGTGCTCGCCTCCTTCCACGCCGACCACTTCACCTCTTTCGGCGGCTTCGCCCCCTACGGTGCGAGCGGAATCTTCGGCGCCATCACCGGCGGCGGCATCGCGGTCGCCTACGGCGGATTCCAGCAGGCGATCAGCCTCGCCGGCGAAAGCAGGCGCCCGCAACGCGACGTGCCGCTGACCATCATCGGCTCTTTGCTGATCGCAGGGGTGCTCTACGTCGCCTTGCAGGTGGCGTTCATCGGCGCGGTGCCGGCCTCGGCGCTGCGAGCCGGCGGCTGGTCGGCTGTCGGCGACAACTTCACCTCGGCCGGGCACGTGGTGGCCCAGTTCGGGCCGCTGGCCGCGCTCGCGTCCGCGCTGGGCATGGGCTGGCTCGCGATGACGCTCTACGTCGACGCGGTCATCTCCCCCGGCGACACCGGGATGATCTACGCGGGCACGACCGCACGCCTGTCCTACGCCATGGCCCGCAACGCCAATGCCCCCGCCCGGCTGGGTGCGATCAGCCGCACCGGCGTGCCCTGGGTCGGTCTGGTCCTGGCCTTCGTCGTCGGATGCATCTTCTTCCTGCCGTTCCCGGGCTGGCAGAAGCTGATCGGGTTCCAGGTATCGGCAACGGTGATCTCGTTCGGGTCCGGGCCGATCGTGTTGCTGGCCATGCGCAAACAGCTGCCCGCCTTCCCGCGGCCGTTCCGGCTGCGCGGAGCTCGGTTCGTTTCGTTCCTCGCGCTGTGGGTCTGCAACCTGACGATCTACTGGACCGGCTGGGCCACCACCTGGAAGGTCATGGCCGTCACGCTTATCGGGTTCGCGCTTTTCGGCTTGTCCCAATGGAATGCGCGCCGGCGTGGGATCGACGCACCCGCCGGCTTCCGCTACGGCTGGTGGCTGCTCGTCTGGTACGCCGGGCTGACCCTGATCGGCTTCCTCGGCAACTACCCGGCGGTGTCCGAGCACGCGGGCAACCGCGGCCTGCTGGGCGACCTGACCGGGGCGGTGGCAGGCGCAGCGCTGGCGGTCCTCGTCCTGGTGCTCTCGACCAGGACCGCGCCGGACACCGTCCGGGCCGAGCTCACCGACCCCGCATCGTCCACTGTGGAGGAACTCCATGCTTGAGCAACAGCTCTTCCGGCGCGACGACCTGGCCTCGGTGCGCGCCCTGATCCGGGATTCGGGCTGGGCCACGATGGTCAGCGCGACCTCCGGAAACGGCCTGGTCACGTCACACCTGCCGATCATCGTCGACCCGGACCGGGACGACGACACCATCCTCGGGCACCTGGCCCGGGCCGACGCGGCCGAACACGACCTGGGGGCGCACGACGTCGTCGTGATCGTGGCCGGCCCGCACGGCTACGTGTCGCCGGCCTTCTACGACGACGGCCCCCACGTGCCGACCTGGAACTTCCAGGTGCTGCACCTGCACGGCACGCCGGAGGTGCTGTCCGCCGAGGACACCTACGGCGTGCTCGAACGCACTGTCGACCACTTCGAATCGGTGCGCCCGCAGCCGTGGCAGCTGGCCACGGTAGCCGGTTACGCGCACCGGATCGCCCCGTACACCACCGGTTTCCGGCTGACCCCCGCTCGCCGCGCCGGCAAGGCCAAGTTCAGCCAGGACGAACAGGCCGCGACCGTCAGGCACGTCATCACGGCACTGGAGGATCGCTCCGAGGTGCACGCCAACCCGGAGCTGGCGGCCGCGATGCGGGCGACGCTGGCTGCCTCGATCCCCCCGGCCGAGACGGCCGGCGACCACCGGGAGACCCGCAGCGCATGACCACAACAGACATCGGCGAACTGCTCCGGACCACCCCACTGGTGGACGGGCACAACGACCTGCCGTGGGCGCTCTGGCACCACGCGGACCGCGACCTCGGCAAACTCGACATCGCGCACGATCAGCCACGGCTGCAGACCGATCTGCCCCGGCTGCGCGCCGGCCGCCTCGGCGCGCAGTTCTGGTCCGTCTACGTGGCCGCCGAACTCACCGGCGCGGAGGCGACTTCCGCGGTCCTGGAACAGATCTTCCTCGTCCGCCGGCTGTGCGAGCGCTACCCCGCCGACCTCGCACCGGCGACCACGGCCGAGGAAGCCCGGCAGGCGTTCGAGCGGGGCCGGATCGCCTCGCTGCTGGGCGCCGAGGGCGGCAACTGCCTCGGCGATTCCCTCGCCACCCTGGCCGTGCTGCGGAACCTCGGCGTGCGTTACCTGACGCTGACCCATGCCAAGAACGTCGGCTGGGCGGATTCGGCCACCGACGTCCCGGATGCCCGAGGGCTCACCGGATTCGGCCGGGACGTGGTGCGGGAGATGAACCGGATCGGCATGATCGTCGATCTTTCGCACGTGTCCACCGAGACGATGGAAGCAGCGCTGGACGTCACGACCCGGCCCGTGCTCTTCACCCACTCCTCGTGCCGGGCGCTTGTCGACAACCCGCGCAATGTGCCCGACGCGACGCTGAAGCGATTGGCGGGCAACGGCGGTGTCTGCATGATCACCTTCGTGCCCCCGTTCGTCTCCCAGGATGTCTCGGACTGGTTCGCCGAGGCCGGCCAGGCGTTCCGCGATTCCGCTTTCGAGCCCGGCAGCCCCGAGGAGAGCGCGTTCTGGCCGCAATGGCGCGATGCGCACCCCGAGCCGGAGGCCACCGTCGACGACGTGGTCCGGCACGTCGAGCACGCCCGCGAAGTCGCGGGCATCGACCACATCGGACTCGGCGGTGACTTCGACGGCGCCGGCACCATGCCCACCGGCCTCGACGACGTCTCGTGCTACCCGGCGTTGCTCGCCCGGCTCGCCGAACGCGGCTGGAGCGCGACGGAATTACGCGCGCTGATGGGGGAAAACGTCCTGCAGGTGCTCGCCGAAGCCGACGCCGGCCGCACACAACGGGCTGCCCGGCCGTGACCTGTCCGTCGCCGCACGGAGGAAAGGAGCCCCCATGGGGCGATACCTGTTACGCCGACTGGTCCTGATGGTGCCGGTCCTGCTCGGGACCACGTTCATCATCTACGCCGCGGTCTTCGCCCTGCCCGGGGATCCGGTCCAGGCGCTGGCCGGGCCGAACACCGTCGTGACCGAGGCGTTCCGCAACGCGGTGGACCAGAAGTACCACCTCGACGATCCGTTCCTGCTGCAGTACTGGCACTACCTCGTCGGGCTGACGCACGGGGACTTCGGGATCGATCTGAACAACGTCGAGGTGTCCTCGATCATCACCGCGAGCCTGCCGGTCACCGCCACCCTGGCGCTGACCACCTGGGTGCTGGAAGCGTTCGCCGGCGTCGCACTCGGCATCGTCGCGGCCGTGCGGGCCGGGAAGACCACGGACTACGCCATCCTCGGCGGTTCGATGGTGGTGCTCGGCGTGCCGTACTTCATCATCGCCTACATCGCGCAGCTCGCGGTGGGCGTGTGGCTGGGCTGGCTGCCCGCTTCCGGCGCGGCCGACGGCTGGCCGGCGAGCTACCTGCTCCCGGCGGCCTGCCTGGCGCTGTTCGGCCTGCCGGAGATCTCGCGGCTGACGCGCGCCAGCGTGCTGGAGAACCTCCACTCCGGCTACGTCGACACCGCGGCGGTGAAGGGTCTCGGCCCGGCCCGCACGCTGTTCCGGCACGTGGTGCGGAACTCGCTGATCCCGGTGACGTCGATGCTCGGGGTCAACCTCGGCCTGCTGCTGAGCGGCACGATCCTGATCGAGGGCATCTTCAACCTGCCCGGTCTCGGCTACCAGATCTTCCAAGGGGTCCAGCAGCACAACGGCCCGATCGTCGTCGGCATCAGCACGCTGCTGGTGCTGATCTTCCTGCTCGTCAACCTGGCCGTCGACCTCGTGTACGGCGCGCTCGACCCGAGGATCCGCCTTGCCTAGCCCCGAAGCGTCCGGCGCGCTCGCCGTCCGCCCGGCCGAAGCCCCCGCACCCGCCCGCACCACAACGCTGCGGCGGCTGCTGGCCCGGCCCCGGTTCACCATTCCCCTCGCCCTCGTCCTCCTCGTGTGCCTGATGGCCGCCTTCCCGTCGTGGTTCAGCGGCTGGTTCGGCCACGGTGATCCCCACGCCTGCACGCTGGCCGACAGCGGCCGCGGCCCGGCCGGCGGGCATCCGTTCGGCTTCGACATCCAGGGCTGCGACCTCTACGCGAACGTCGTCCACGGCGCCCGCAACTCGATCACCATCGGCCTGCTCACCACGGCCTGCACCCTCGTGCTCGCGGTGGCGCTCGGCGCACTCGCCGGATACTTCGGCGGCGTGGTGGACATGCTCATCAGCCGCATCATGGACGTCTTCTTCGGTTTCCCCACGCTGATCGGCATGATCGTGGTGCTGGAGACCTTCCCGGTGCACAGCCCGCTGAGCGTGTCACTGGTGCTGACGCTGTTCTCGTGGACGATCCTGACCCGGGTGATGCGATCCTCGGTGCTGGCCAACAAGAATCTCGCCTACATCACCGCCGCGCGCGGCATCGGGGCCGGCCCGTTCCGGATCCTGCTGCGGCACGTCCTGCCGAATTCGCTCGCGCCGACGGCGGTGCTCGCGAGCCTCAACATCGGCGCGGTGATCACCGCCGAGTCGGCGCTGACGTTCCTCGGGGTCGGCCTCAAGTCGCCGTCGATCTCGTGGGGCGTGCAGCTCAACACCGCCCAGCAGTACTTCACCACGAACCTGAACCTGCTCGTGTTCCCGTCGCTGTTCCTCACCATCACGGTGCTCGCCTTCGTGCTGCTCGGCGATTTCCTCCGTGACGAGTTCGACCCGGAGGTCGGATGATCCGGATCAACCCCGCGGCCGCGGCCACACCCGTGCCGCCGGCCCCGCACGTACTCGGCAGGTACCCCGGTTACGACGCCTCGGCGCCGGCGCTGGAGATCACCGGCCTGTCCGTCGTCTTCCCCGGCGATCACGGCCCCACCGCTGTGGTCGACGACGTCGGTTATTCCGTCGATGCCGGAAAATCCCTTGCCGTGATCGGTGAATCCGGCTCGGGCAAGAGCATCACTGTGCGCGCGGTGATGGGCATCCTGCCCCGGCAGGCGCGCGTCACCAGCGGCACCGTCCGGCTGAGCGGGGTCGACGTCGGCACGCTCGGCGACGCCGTGTTCCGGCGGCTGCGCGGTTCGGCGATCGGGATGGTGTTCCAGGATTCGCTGTCCGCGCTCAATCCGGTGCTTCCGGTCGGCTACCAGATCGCCGAGGTCTTCCGCGTGCACCGCGGGATGGGCCGCAAGGTTTCGAACCGGCGCGCGATCGAGATGCTCGACCGCGTCCGCATCCCGTCGCCGGAGCACCGCGCCCGGCAGTACCCGCACGAGTTCTCCGGCGGGATGCGGCAACGCGTGATGATCGCGATGGCCCTCTCACTGGACCCGGCCGTGCTCATCGCGGACGAACCGACCACCGCGCTGGACGTGACCGTGCAGGCCCAGATCATGGAGCTGCTGGCCGACCTGCGGGCCGAACGGAACATGGCCCTGGTGCTGATCAGTCACGACCTCGGCGTCGTCGCCGACACCGCGGACGAGATCGCGGTGATGTACGGCGGGCGGATCGTCGAACGCGCGCCCGCCGACGAGCTCTACCGCAAGCCGCGCCACCCCTACACCCGGGCGTTGCTGGCCGCCATCCCCGGCCGGCACACCCGGGGGCGGCGGCTGGCCGTGCTGCCCGGCTCGCCGCCGGACCCGAGCCGGCTGCCCGCCGGCTGCGCGTTCCGTCCGCGCTGCGCGGACAGCGACGACGACTGCCTGGCCCGGCCTGCGCTGCGGCAGGTCGGGCCCAGCCGGCTCAGTGCGTGCCACCGGAACGAGGAGGTCGTCGAGAATGAACGCTGACGCCGTGCTGCAGGCCCGCGAACTCGTCCGGCACATCCCGGTCACCCGCGGGGTCCTGTTCAAGCGCACGATCGGCACGATCAAGGTCGTCGACGGGGTCGATCTCGAGGTGTGCCGCGGCGAAACCCTCGGGCTGGTCGGCGAATCCGGCTGTGGCAAGTCGACACTGGCGAACCTCCTCGTCGCGCTCGACAAGCCGACCGCGGGCCGGATCACCCTGCTCGGCGAGCGGCTGGACACCAAGCGGGGCCGGCGATTGGCCGCCGCGCGCAAGCACATCCAGCTGGTCTTCCAGGATCCGTTCAGCTCGCTCGACCCGCGGATGAGGGTCGGCGAGATCATCCGCGAGCCGCTGGTCGTGCACCCGGAACTGGTGCCGAAAGCGGACCGGCCGGCCCGGGTGCGGGAGCTGATGCGGCTGGTCGGGCTGAATCCCGAGCACGCCGACCGCCGGCCGCACCAGTTTTCCGGCGGGCAGCGGCAGCGGATCGGCATCGCGCGGGCCCTCGCGGTGCAGCCGGACGTGCTCGTGTGCGACGAATCGGTGTCGGCGCTGGACGTGTCGGTGCAGGGCCAGATCCTCAACCTGCTGGAGGACCTGCAGGAGCGGCTCGGCATCGCCTGTGTCTTCATCTCGCACGACCTCGCGGTCGTCGAACACATCGCCGACCGGATCGCGGTGATGTACCTGGGCAAGATCATCGAACACGGCACCGCACAGGAGGTCTACGACCACCCACGGCACCCGTACACGCAGGCACTCCTGTCGGCAGGCCCGGGCGCCACGGCACCCGGGACCGCGCCCCGGGACCGGATCAAGCTGACCGGTGAGGTGCCGAGCCCACTGGATCCGCCGTCCGGCTGCACGTTCCGCACGCGGTGCTGGAAGGCCGCGGAGATCTGCGCACGGGAGACTCCGCCGCTGCGGGCGCCGGACGGCCCCGCCGGGCACGAAGTGGCCTGCCACTTCGCCTGACCTCCCGGCCCGCCCGAATCCAGCCGCCCAAGCGCGGCCAGGACATGTGGAACGGCCCCGGTGCGGTGCACCGGGGCCGTCTGTTCGGCCGGCTACAGCTGAATGGCTTTGGCTTCCAGGAATTCCGCCAACCCGTGCACGCCGAGCTCACGCCCGATCCCGGACTGCTTGTACCCGCCGAACGGGGCCAGCGGGTTGAACCGGCCGCCGTTGATGTCGACCGCTCCGGTGCGCAGCCTCCGAGCGAAGGCCATCGCGCGCTCCTCGTCCGCCGACCACACCGCGCCGGCGAGGCCGTACTTCGAGTTGTTCGCGATCTCCAGTGCCTCGCACTCGTCGGAGTACCGCAGGATCGACAGCACCGGCCCGAAGATCTCCTCCTGCGCCACCGTCGAATCCGGCTTGACGTCGGCGAGGATCGTGGCGTTGACGTAATGGCCGCGGTCGATCCCGTCCGGCTGCCCGGCGCCGCCGGCGGCGAGCCGGGCACCTTCGGCGACGCCGGTCCGGATGAAGCCGCGGACCTTTTCCCGTTGGGCGGCCGAAACCAGCGGGCCGAGCCGCGTCGCCGGATCGGCCGGGTCTCCCGGCTGGTACCCGGCCGCCGCCTGGGCCGCGAGCTCCACCACGTCGTCGTGGATCTCGTCGGGCACGAGCATGCGTGACCACGCGGTGCAGGTCTGGCCGGCGTTGAGGAACGCGTTGGCCACGCCGACCTTCACCGCCTTGGCGACGTCCGCGTCCGCGAGGAGCACGTTCGCCGATTTGCCGCCCAGTTCGAGTGTCACCCGGGCGAGGGTGCCCGCGGCGGCACGGGCGACCTGTTTCCCGGCGGCCACCGAGCCGGTGAAGGAAACGACGTCGAGCCCCGGGTCCGTGGCGAGCGCCGTCCCCACGACCTTCCCGTGTCCCGGCACCAGGTTCACCACCCCGGCCGGAACGCCGGCCCGGTCGAGGATTTCCACGAACAGGTAAGCGGTCAACGGCGCCAGCTCGCTCGGTTTCAGGACGACGGTGCACCCGGCCGCGAGCGCGGGCAGTACCTTGCTCACGATCTGGTGGAGCGGATAGTTCCACGGGGTGATCGCGCCGACCACCCCGGCGGCTTCCCTGACCACCAGCGAATTGCCGATGTTCTCGCTGAACGGGTACGCCTCGAGGACGTCCGCGCACTGGCCCGCGATCAGCTGCGGCAGCCCGACCTGAATCTTCTGCGACGTGCGGATCGGACAGCCCATCTCGGCCGTCACGGTGGCCGCCAGCTCGTCCGCCCGCTCGGCCAAGCCGCGGGCGATCTCCCGCAGCACACCGGCCCGGACAGGGACGGGCGTCGCCGACCACCCCGGAAATGCCCGGCGGGCGGCCGAAATCGCCTTCCGCACATCCGTTCCGGTGCCCACCGGCACCCTGGCGAGCCGCTCCTCGGTGGCGGGGTTCTCCACGACGAGCGCGATGCCCGACTGCGGCGCCACCCACTCGCCGTCGACGTAGATCTTGTCCCTATCCCGCATGGGTTTCCTCCTGCTCGCCGGCTCTGCTGAACCATTCGCGGACCTCCCGCTTGAGGACCTTGCCGGTGACCGTCCTCGGGAGCGGCTCGGTGCGGAGCACGATCCTGCCCGGCTGCTTGAATTTCGATAGCTCGCGTGCGCAGCGATCGCGCACTTGCCGCTCGTCCACGGCGCCCCGCGCCCGTTCGACCACCACCGCGGCCGGACGTTCTCCCCACCGTTCGTCGGGGATCCCGACCACAGCCGCCTCGGCGACGCCGGCGCACGAGAGAATGACCTCCTCGATCTCGGCCGGATAGATGTTGATCCCGCCGCTGATGACCAGGTCCTTCACCCGGCCGGAGACGGTGAGGAACCCCTCGGCGTCGAGCGTCCCCTCGTCTCCGGTGTGGAACCAGCCGGTCCGGCGGGAATCCTCGTCCGCCCCGGAGCCGGGCCCGTGCCCGTACGCGAGCGCGGGCGACTTCAGGAGAATTTCCCCTTCGCCGGTGGGCGAAATCGTGCCGTCCCGCTTCTTCACCGCCAGCGTCGTAACAGCGCTCGCCCGGCCGGTGCTCGCCGGCCGAACCGAGACCTCTTCGGGCCGGATGGCCGCTGCGATGAGCGGCATCTCCGTCATCCCGTACGCCTGCGTCACCGCACAACCCGGCACGGCAGCCGCCAATCGGCCGGGAACGTTGGCGGGCAACGGTTCCGCGCCGGTGGTGACGCGCGTGAGCGAACTGCCGCGCAACCGTTCGAGCAGATCCGGCCGTGCGAGCAGCTGCTTCAGCACGGTGGGCGCGAGGAACGCGCGGGTGATGCCGGCCCGGCCGACCGCGTCGACGACCCGGGCCAGCGTGTCCGGCCCGGTCGGCAGGATCTCCGAGCGCCCGCCGTGCCACAGATGTGCCAGGGTGAGGTGGTGCCAGCCCGCCGCCCACGAGAACGACGGGACGACCAGGTAGACGTCGTCCGGCGAAAGCTGCAGATCGGCGATCTGGTGCTGGGTGTTCCACAGCACGCCCTGGTGGGTGTGCACGATCGCCTTCGGCGGCCCCGTGGTGCCCGACGTGTAGTACCGCAGCACGGGATCGCCCGGCTTCACGGCGGCGGCGGGCCGGTCCGGATCGCCGGCCGCGAGCAGCTCCGCGTAGGCGAGCTCACCCGTGCCGCCGACGGTGATCACCGGGCACCGCAGCCCGGCGATGTCTCCCGCCCCGAGACCGGCGGAGTCGTCCAGGATCAGCGCACGGGCGTCCGCCTGTGCCAGCACCGCGCGGATCTCGGTTCCGGCCAGCAGCACGTTGACCGGCACGCAGACCGCGCCGGCCGCGACCACGCCGAACAGGACCCCGGCCCAGGCGAGCCGGTTTCCCATCAGCACGGCAACCCGATCGCCCGCGCCAATCCCCCAGCGCCGCAACGAATCGGCGAGGCGGAGCGCATCCTGATGCAGCTGCGCGAAACTCGTGCCCTCCGTGCTCTGGGTGAACGCGGGCCTCGACGCGATCCGGGGATCGAACGCACACCGCTGGAGCACCGACAGCAGGGTGAAACTCAGTTCCACGGTGCCCGCTCCCCGGCTCCGCGCGCGTACCCGGCGAACCGCGGGCTTCGCTTCTCCCGGTAGCTGCGGATCCCCTCGGCGTAGTCCGGATGCCGGAAAGCCGCCCGCAGCAACGGTTCCGCATTGTCCGCCGCCCGGTGGAACTCCCCGAGGAAGCTCTCCTGGACCTGCTTCTTGATCACTGGCACCGAAGCCGGGGAGCAGTTCCGTGCGATCTCGCCGGCGTACTCGAGCGCTGTCCGGACGACCTCCTCTCGTGGCACGGACCGCGTCGCCAACCCGAGTCGGACGGCTTCCGGGCCTCGCACGATACGGCCGGAGAGCAGCAGGTCCATCGCCGTTCCCACACCGGCGAGCCGGGACAACAGCACGGACAAGCCGTGCTCGGCGACGACGCCACGCTGCGCGAACGCCGTGCCGAGCTTGGCCTCGTCGGCCACGAACCGCACATCACAGCACAGGGCGGTGACCAAGCCCAGCCCCACGCAACCACCGTTGATCGCGGCGATCAACGGCTTCGAAAACGTCAGCGGCGTCCGGAAGGCAGCTCCGAAATGCGGCCGCTCGGGATCCTCCGCCAGCGCTTCCAGCGCGGCCAGGTCCGCACCGGCGCAGAACGCCCGGCCCGCGCCGGTCACGACCACGGCGCGGATCTCCGGGTCCGCCTCCGCGGCGGCCAGCACCTGCCGATACCGGGCGTCCATGTCCAGCGTCAGCGAGTTGAGCGCTTCCGGCCGGTTCAACGTCACCAGCAACACGCCGGCGTGGCGCTCGCTGAGCACCGCTTCCTCGCTCATCGCGGCACCAGCCAGCGACGCGCCCGGCCACAACTCCACTCACTCATGCCCACACTCCCTCTTGAACTGGCAAAATAACTAAGCGCATAATCACTTCTCGCATGGTTCCGGCGCCTGCCGCGAATGTCAAGGACGCTAGGCTGCGCGCAGGAGAGGACGGCACGTG
The DNA here is from genome assembly GCF_900110575.1 of Amycolatopsis saalfeldensis. GTDB lineage: Bacteria > Actinomycetota > Actinomycetes > Mycobacteriales > Pseudonocardiaceae > Amycolatopsis > Amycolatopsis saalfeldensis. Next base: position 11,492 of record NZ_FOEF01000003.1, on the reverse strand, counting down.
ATGGCGAAACGACAACCCGGGGCTTTCGACGCGCTCCGCCCCGACGGCCCCGAGCTGAGCGACTTCTCGGCGGACCTGTGGGACCCGGTCAACGGGGCGGTCCCGAAGAAGCTGCTCACCTCGGCCGTGCGCTGCTTCGCGAGCAAAGGCTTCCAAGCGACCACCACCCGCGACATCAGCGGCGGGGCCGGGCTGAGCCCGGCCGCGATGTATGTCCACTTTCCCTCGAAGGAGGACATGCTGTTCGAGATCTCCCGGACCGGACACCGGCACGTTCTACGCACCCTTCGCGACGCCGATCCCGCGGAGCCGGTCGAGCACTTGCGCGGCCTGGTGTTCCGGCACGTCGTCTGGCATGCCCGCCACCACGTCGCCGCCCGCGTGAACCAGTACGAGATCGCCAACCTGACGCCCGGGCACTACGAGATCATCCGCGGGCTCCGCCAGGAGGACACCGGCACCTTCCGGGCCGCCGTCGAACGAGGCATCGAGGAAGGCCACTTCTCGCCGACCGATGTGGACCGGGTCGTCCGCGCGATCATGGCGCTGTCGATCGACCTCGTACGGTGGTACCGGCTCGACGGCGCGGACACGCCGGAGGAGCTCGGCGCGTTCTACGGCGACCTCGCGATCGCAATGCTCACCCGCGGTTGACGACCGCACGTCACAACCCCAGCCCGCGGCCGATGATCTCCTTCATGATCTCGTTGGACCCGGCCCAGATCTTGGTCACCCTGGCATCCGTCCACGCTTTCGCCACGCGGTACTCCACCATGTAGCCGTATCCACCGAAGACCTGCACGCAGGCGTCCAGCAGCTCGTTCTGCACCTGGGCCGTCCACCACTTCGCCTTGGCCGCTTTGACCCCGTCGAGCCGGCCCGCCACATGGTCCACGATGCACTCATCCACAAAGGACTGCGTGACGTCCACTTTGGTGGCCAGTTCGGCCAGCAGGAACTTGGTGTTCTGGAACGATCCGATCGGCTTGCCGAACGCGGTCCGCTCCCGCGCGTAGGCGATGGTGTCCGTGAGCACCGGACGCGCGTGCGCGAGGTTGCCGATCGCGTTGCTGAGCCGTTCCTGCGGTAGCCGGTCCATCATGTAGCCGAACCCGCCGCCGACTTCGCCGAGCAGGCACGCGCTGGGGAGCTCGAGATCGTCGAAGAACAACTCGGCGGTGTCGGACTCCGGCTGCCCGACCTTGTCCAGCTTGCGGCCACGCCGGAATCCGGGCGAGCTCGCATCCACCAGGAACAGGCTGATGCCCTTGCTGCCCGCACCCGGACCGGTGCGCGCGGCCACCACGACCAGATCAGCGCTGCTGCCGTTGGTGATGAACGTCTTCGACCCGTTGAGCAGCCAGCCGGAATCCGTCCGCGCCGCAGTGGTACGCAACGCGGCGAGGTCCGATCCACCGGACGGCTCGGTCATCCCGATCGCCGTGACCACCGCACCGGAGCAGAACGCGGGCAGCCACCGAGCACGCTGGTCGTCCGTCGTCAGCCCGACCAGATATGGGGCGACGACGTCGTAGTGGATGCTGAAGCTCGACGCAGCGGCGGCACTGAGCGCCGACAACTCCTGCGTGAGAACCGCGTTGAACCGGAAGTCCTCCGCCGCGCCGCCGCCGTAGGCTTCGGGGACGTCCAGTCCGAGGAAGCCCTGCCGGCCGGCTTCGCGCCACAGCTCCCGCGCGAAGCGCCGGTTCTCGATCGACTCCTTCTGCGCGGGTGCCAAGCGCCGCGTGACGAACTGCCGCACAGCGTCGCGGAACTCGTCGTGCTCGCGCTCGTAGATGGTGCTCATCACCTGTTCACCTCGTGTCCGATCGGGGCAGCCTGCTCGCTCCGGATGCGGCGCGCTCCAGCCCTTGACTGTTCTACCAAGGTATATAACTATGCGCTTAGTCATTCTCCGTCAATACCGGATTTGCGCGGGCGGCGGGGACCAGAGCTGAACGACCTTGAAGGACGATGATCGATGCCTCCGACCCAACGCACTGTGGCGGCCGTGACCGGAGCGGCGCGCGGCCTGGGCGCCGCGACCGCCCGGCGCCTTGCCCAGGACGGTCTCGCCGTCGCGGTCCTGGACCTCGACGAACCCGCTGCGACCGCCGTTGCCGACGAAATCCGCACGGCGGGCGGCGATGCATTGCCGGTGGCTGTGGACGTCGCCGACCCCGATGCGGTCGAAGCGGCCATCGAGCGCACCGCGACTGAGCTGGGCCCACCCACCGTCCTGGTCAGCAACGCCGGCATCACCCGGGACAACCTGCTCTTCAAGATGTCCGGCACAGACTGGGACTCGGTGCTGGACGTCCACTTGAAGGGTGCCTTCCTGCTGGCCCGCGCCACTCAGAAGTACATGGTCGAGGCGGGATTCGGCCGCATCGTCACCCTCTCGTCGACCTCGGCGCTCGGCAACCGCGGGCAGGCGAACTACTCTGCCGCGAAAGCCGGTCTGCAGGGCTTCACGAAGACGCTCGCGATCGAACTCGGGAAGTTCGGCATCACCGCGAATTCGGTGGCCCCCGGCTTCATCCACACCGACATGAACCGCGCGGTGGCGAAACGGCTGAAGGTGCCGTGGGAGGAGTACTCCGCGTCCCTCGTCCGGACCATCCCGGCCGGGCGCCCCGGGCAACCCGAAGACGTCGCGAACGCGGTGTCGTTCTTCGTCAGCGAAGCCGCCGGGTTCGTCTCCGGACAGGTCCTCTACGTAGCCGGTGGCCCGGTCGGCTGACCTCCGTTTTCCAGCGTCCCAGGAGACTCCATTGCAGACTTTCACCACCGTCGAGGAGCTCGGCACCGTAGTCGGGCAGCACCTCGGCTACAGCCGATGGCACACGATCACCCAGCAGCACATCGACGGATTCGCCGACGCGACCGATGATCACCAGTGGATCCACGTGGACCCGCGCCGCGCGGCCGGCGGCCCGTTCGGCACGCCCATCGCGCACGGATTCCTTACCCTGTCACTGCTGTCCGCATTGCTGTGGCAGATCTACTCGGTCGAGGAGGCGGAGCTGACCGTGAACTACGGGCTGGACCGCGTCCGGTTCCCGGCGCCCGTGCCGGTGCGGTCAGAAGTCCGCGCCGGCGCCCGGCTGCTGTCGCTGGAGCGCCACGAAACCCACGCACAGGCCAGATTCGCCGTGACCGTCGAAATCCGTGGCCACGACAAGCCCGCCTGCGTCGCGGAATGGATCACACGGCTGAACCGCCGAACCTGACGCCCGGACCGCAGACACTCAGCAAACCCGCTCCCCGGCGCCGGCGAAGTGGCCGTCCCGGTCGCATACCGGCCATCGTCCGACGCCAGGCAAAGCACGGCGTTGGAGATGTCCGGCAGCCGGACCACCGGAACGGCAGAGCCGTCAGAGCCGTCGGGTCGAGGCACACCTTCTCGAGGTTCGCGCCGGGCTTGGCGGCGATGCAGTGTCCGATGTGTTCGGTGGCAACCGCCGTAGCCGCCGAACACGTGACAGGCACAGCTCTGCCGTCAACTCGCCCTATAACCAAGCAACCATTCCGCGCACCAATTTACGATCGAGCAAGAACAGGAACGAGGCACGTGGGCGACGCGGACCGGCCGAACGGGCACTCGCCGCCGCGGCCGCCCTCCAGCCGGGCTGAACTAGACTCCCAGGCGTGAGCCCGTTCGAGATCGCCGCCAAGCCGCCGCCGGCCTACACGTTGGTGGCCGACCAGCTCCGTATGGCGATCCAGATCGGCCACTACCTTCCCGGTGAACAGTTCCCTCCCGAGCGAACGCTCGCCGAGCAGCTGGGGGTGTCCCGGACGACGATCCGCGAGGCCGCCCGGCTGCTCGAGGGCGAAGGTCTCGTCGAAACCCGCTACGGCCGCACGGGCGGGCTCCGGGTGCTGGACCGCCGGCTCACGGCCGCGGAGGTTCGCCGGCTTCTTCGGGAACGTGAAGCCCACATCGAGACCGTCTTCGACTTCCGGCTTCCCGTCGAGCGGGCCGCTGCCGGTCTTGCCGCACGCAAGCGAACGAAGACGGAACTCGGCAAGCTGTACTCACTTCTGCAGCAGATGCGTGCGATTATCGCCGAGCGGGACGAGCCCGAGGACGGCAGCCAGAGTGCGGTCGCTCGATGGAAAGCCGTCGACACCGAATTCCATCTCACCATCGCGCGAGCAGCTCGCAATCCCCTGCTCGAGGAAGCCGTGCTCAAGGGCCGTGCGGAGATGTTCCATCCGATCAACGCGGTGTTCACGAAGATTCATCCGTATATGGAGGAATCACACGAGCGTATCGTGGCGGCGATCGGCGATAAGGACGCCGACGAAGCCGATCGGCTCATGGCCGAGCACATCGAGGAGACCCGCGCTTCCGTGCTGTACTACGTGAAGACCGGACGTCCCTATTTGCCCTGATGCCGAACACGAGCCTCGTTCCGCAAGAGGTATTTCCGGACTTTCCCCGTGGAGGTTTTGGGCAGCGGTCCGAAGTAGACCCGTTTCGGGGCCTTGAACCGGGCGAGCCGCTCACGCACGAACTCGATCAGCTCCGCCTCGGTGGCGACCGCACCATCGTGGAGGGTGACGTAGGCGATCGGCACTTCGCCCCAGCGTTCGTCCGGCATCGCCACCACCGCGGCATCGAGGACCGCGGGACTCTCCGCGAGCGCCTGCTCGACCTCGACCGACGCGATGTTCTCTCCCCCGGAGATGATGACGTCCTTGCTGCGGTCCCGCAGCTCGACGTAGCCGTCGGCATGCAGCACGCCCAGGTCGCCGGTCCGGAACCACCCGTCCTCGGTCACGGCCCGCCGGGTTTCCTCCTCGTCCTCGAAGTAGCCGAGCATCACGTTGTTGCCCCGCAGAACGATCTCGCCCACCGCGGTTCCGTCGGGCGGAACATCGCGCCCATCCGCGGCCACCACGCGGGCGCGACAGGAAATCATGTTGCCGACGCCTTGCCGCGCCTTCAGTCGAGCCTGCTCGACACGCGGCAGCGCATCCCACTCCGGGCGCCAGTCACAGATCATCGCCGGCCCGAACGTCTCGGTCAGCCCGTAGAGGTGGGTCACATCGAACCCCAGGCCTTCCATCCGCCGCAGGATCGCGGGGCTCGGCGGCGCGCCGCCCGTGGCCACCCGGACCCGGCCTTCGACCGGGCCCGCATCGGGTGCGTAGGCCAGCATCGACAACACCGTCGGCGCGCCGTTGAGGTGTGTGACGCCCTCCTCGCGGATCAGTCGCCACACCTCGCCGGGGTCGACCTTGGGAAGGCACACGTGGGTCGCTGCCGCCGCAGTGACCGCCCACGGGAAACACCAGCCGTTGCAGTGGAACATCGGCAAGGTCCACAGGTGCACCGACGACGGGGACAGCCCCGTGTGGCCCACCATCGCCAGCGCCTGCAGGTAGGCGCCCCGGTGGTGGTACATCACGCCCTTGGCGTTCCCCGTCGTGCCGGACGTGTAGTTGATGGACAACAGCGAACGTTCGTCGAGCGGCTTGACGGCGCGAGGCTCGGCCCGGCTCAGCAACCCCTCGTAGTCGTCACCGGCTTCGACCACGACGAGTTCCTGATCGAGCTGGGCGAGCGCCTTCGCCAGCAGGTCGGCGAGGCTGGGATCCACGATGGCCACAGCGGCCCCGGAGTGCCGGAGGATGTGCGCCACCTCCCGCGCCGACAGGCGGGTGTTCACCGCGACGAGCGGAACACCCGCCCACGGCACACCGAAATGCGCTTCGAGGAGCACGTGGGTGTTCGGCGCGAGGACCGCCACCGGGCGGCCGGAAGCCAGCGGTGCGAGCGCACCGGCCAACCGCAGGCATCGCTCGTGGAGCTCCGCGTACGTCCAGCGTCGTGGTCCGTCGACGACCGCGACCCGATCCCCGTGGGCGCAGGCCGCTCGCTCGAGGTAGGACGTGGGAGTCAACGGCTCGAATGACAGCGCATCCACTCCGGGGCCGAACTCGTCGTGCATCGTGTCCTCCTTGACGTTGAACAATCGTCCGCACCGGACTACGCGGTCGCGCGCACCTGCGACCACGTCCGGCGGCACGCCGCACAGGATGTCGAGCTGCGCGGCTGTGGCGGCCTTGTCCTGGCGAGCATCCAGGCGACGGTGGCCCTCAGATAGCCGCACGCAACCGCCTCCAGATCAGCACCCTCGACCTCGGCCGCGGCACGGGCGAACTCGTCGCTCAGCTTCCGGAACACCTCGAGGTACAAGTCCTCCTTGCGCCGGAAGCAGTAATGCACGGTCGCGAGGGGCGCGCCGGCGCGGTCGGCGATCCGGCGGGTCGTCGCCGCGCCGACACCTGCCTCCCCGATCACCTGGACCGCCGCGTCGACGAGCATCGCCCTGCGTTGCGCAGTCGACACGTTCGGCACGACCCTCACCTCCCCACCTATAGTTGGTCATTTGACCATATAGGCCCCGTCCGGCAGGCGCACCGTGTCGCGCGCACCACAGTCACCCATGTGTGAAGACCGGCGGCCGTTTGCCTGCGAACGCCGCCATTCCCTCCTTCTGATCGGCGGTGGCGAACGCCGCGTGGAATGCACGCCGCTCGAACCGGACCCCTTCCGCAAGCGGCGTCTCGAAGGCGCGGTTGACGCATTCCTTGATCGTGAGCAGGGCCGCCAGCGAGGCCGCGGCCATGGCCTCGGCCAGCTCCCCGACCTCGCGGCCGAGCTCGTCGTCGGGCACCACGCGGGCGACCAGGCCACCGCGCTCCGCCTCGTGCGCGTCCATCATCCGGCCGGTCAGGCACAGCTCCATCGCCTTGGCCTTCCCGACCGCCCGGGTGAGCCGCTGCGAACCGCCGATGCCGGGCGGTATCCCGAGCTTCACCTCCGGCTGGCCGAACCGGGCCGACTGCGCCGCGACGATGACGTCGCAGAGCATCGCCAGCTCGCAGCCCCCACCGAGCGCGTAGCCGGCGACCGCGGCGATCATCGGTTTGCGGATCGCCGTGAGCCGGTCCCAGGCGGTGAACCAATCCGCGAGGTACATCTCGCTGTACGAGCGATCCGCCATCTCCTTGATGTCGGCTCCGGCGGCGAAAGCCCTGGCCGAACCCTCGAGGATGAGGACGGAGATCGCACGGTCGTCGTCGAGCCGGTGCGCGGCCTCGACCAGCTCGCGCATCATCCGCAGGTTCAGCGCGTTGAGCGCCTCGGGCCGCCGCAACGTGATCGTCGCGACCCGCCCGGCAATGCGGACCGCGATCGTTTCATAGTCCGCGTCCACGATCACGCCTCGCCTCCGGTACCGGGTTCACTCGCCCCGACCAGCGCGGCGACGTTCCCGAAAACCTCCTCGCCCCGGCCCATCGCGGCGTGCGCGGCGGGGATCGCGGACAACGGGATCGTGCGTCCCAGCGCGGGATCGATCTTTCCGTCGACCACCAGCCGGTTGTAGGCGATCGCCTGCTCGTCGTTGGTGCCGTGCGAACCCTGCAGCCGCTTCTGGCGCGTCCAGTGGTAGCGCAGATCGACCATCGCGTCGTAGCCCGTGGTGCCGGCACAGATGACGACCATTCCTCCCGGCTCGCAGACGAAGACGCTCGTCGGGACAGTCGCGGCGCCGGGGTGTTCGAAGACGATCGCCGGATCACGCCGGTCTCCCGCGATGTCCCAGATCCGCTTGCCGAATGCCCGGGCCCCGGCGGTCCACGCCCGCTGGCCTTCCGTGTCGTCGATCAGCGGGGGCACACCCCAGTGGTCGAACTCCCGGCGGTCGATCCAGCCCGCGGCCCCGAACTTCTCGGCGTACGCTCCCCGCTCCGGCGCGGAAACGACCGCCACAGGCACGGCGCCCGCGAGACGCGCGAGCTGGATGGCCTGCGTCCCGAGCCCGCCCGAACCGCCCCACACCAGCACTACGTCGTCACGCGCGACGGTGTTGCCGGCCCAGCCGTGCAACATGCGGTAAGCGGTGGTGCCGACCAGCGTCGGCGCTGCTGCCTCCTCCCAGGTCAGGTGAGCGGCCTTCGGCAGCACCTGGTGCGACTGCACCCGGGTGAACTGCCCGAACGAGCCGTAGTTCGTGTCGTAGCCGTAGATGCGGGCCGACGGAGCGATCATCGGGTCTTTGCCACGGGCGATCCACGGGTCGCCGGACTCCCACCACCCCGGGTGGGTCACGACGTGGTCGCCCACCTCGACGTTCGTGACGGCGGCCCCCACCGCGTAGACGATTCCCGCGCAGTCGGATCCACCGACGTGGAAATCCTCAGGCTCACCGCGGCGTTGCCGGACGGCGACCTGGTCGACCGGAAACCCGCGGGCGGCCCAGACGTTGTTGTAGTTGATCCCGGCTGCCATCACGGCAATGAGGACCTCGTCCGGCCCGAGCTCGGGCGTCGGCACGATCTCCGGCACGAACGCGGACGCGGGATCGCCGTACCGGGCCGGCCGCACGACCTGTGCGTGCATCACGGGCGGCACCACCCCGAGCGGCGGTAGCACACCGACCGGAACAGGATCGGCGCCCTGGGTCACCACGCTGGTCCGGTTTTCTGCGCGCCCTGTACTCATCAAGATCCTCCATGAACGGATAGTCAGGTCACCGGAGCCGGTCCGACCGGCCCGGGACGGGTCAAGCTGCGGAGACGCCGGGCGGCGCGGCCACCCGGCCCCGGTCCTCGGCCACGGGCGGGCACAGCTGCCCTCGGTCGAGCCCTTCGACCTCGGCCCGCAAGCCGCGCGGGGTGGTACCGAAGTGCCGGCGGAACTCCCGGGTGAAATGGCTGGCGTCGGCGAAACCCCACCTCATCGCGATCGTCTGGCACGAATCCTGTCCTTCGATGACGTCACGCCGGGCCCGGGCGACCCGCGCCGAGCGGACGAGGGAGCTGAATGACTCGCCGGATCCCTCGAAAATGCGGTAGAGGGACCGGACGGAGATCCCGTGGGCCGCGGCGGCGTCGACGGGTGAGACCGTGCCGAGGTGCAGCCGCCGGTCGATCCACGCCTCGACGCTGCGCCTCATCGCGCGGCTCACCGCGGCGCCGCTCGGTGGCTCGTCCTCGCGGAAGACTCTGGCCGCCAGCTCGAGCAGGCTGTTGCGGATCGCCACGGCTTCGCCGGGCTCGATCAGGTCCGGCTCCTCGCACAGTGCTTCGAGCATCACCCGCAGCATCCGCGCGGAGGGACCCCTGAGCTCGGGCGACAGGTCGACCTGCTCGGCGAGGTGCCCTCCCGTGGACCGGATCGCGTCTCGGGGCAGATACAGGATGAGCGACCGGCCAGTGCCGATGAGCTCGTAGTCGCGAATCTTGGCATTGGCCCACAAGTAGGACGCACCCCACACGGTGTGGACCTGCGAGTCCCGGGCGGTCACACGCTCACCGTAGCTGTCGGCTGACACTCCGAAACCGAGATAGTCGTTGGCGAGGGAATTCACGCCATAGCATCCGCCAAAGCCACTCGATTCGAACTCGACGAACAGCAGGTCGTCGATCCAGCGATGACGAACGGCTCCGCTGAACGTCGTATCGACGTGCGGAACCGGCCACACGCGATCGGCCAGCAACGCCTCGCGGCACGCTTCCTGCCATGCATCGACGCGATCGGATTCGTCGACCGCTGCCAGCGAGGTCTCCGATACCCGCGAGCACTTCATGTCACCACCTCGATTCTCCGGCCGCCTCGGGTCCGGCCTGGTCGACAGGCACCCACGGCTGCTCACCTATTACGGTCGCCCTGCGGCCGGACCACCGCTTGCACCACCGCGCCAAACTCTGAGAGGACTGCGTCAGGACGAACCCGTCATGCCGGGCGCCGCCGGCTTGCACGCGATCTGCCGGACCGTGAGGTCGGCCATGGTGCGCAGGCCCGGGGCCAGCGACGGAAGGGCCCGGGCGCTGTTGGCTGCCATCGCCACCGTCGACAGGAAACTCTCGTACCCGCGAGGGACTTCGAGCCGCACTGTCTGGTCCGTCCCGGTCAAGGTCAGCGTGTCCCCGCGGGGCACGTCGTCCTCTGGGCCGAATACCCCGAAGTAGGTCCGGATGTCGACCCGCACCGAGCCGTCGACGACGCCGCGTGCGCAGTGCCGCACGACGTTCACCGAACCGCGACGGAGCCGCAGGTGCGTCCCCGCCAGGTCGGACGCGGCGACCCCCACCCGGGTGACCGGGTCCAGCTCGATGCGATCGAGCCGCCACCCGAAGACGTCCGCCAGCGCGCTGATCGACTGCGCGAAGCCGATGTGCCCGATCACCCGCCCCTGCGCCACCTGTTCGTCGAATTCCGCCGGGGTCAGCGCGAGCCCGAATTTGGCCAGGATGCCGCCGTACCGCGACATGTCCGCCGACCTCGTGATTTCAACGCCGCGCACCTGGGACACGAGCCCGCTCAGCACCGCCGGAAGCGTGTCCATGATCATCCCCGGGTTACAGCCGGTGCCCAGCACGCTGACCCCACGGCCCACGGCGAGGCTGTCGAGGTGCCTCGCCAGCTCCCCGTCCGACCACCGGGGGAAGCCCATCTCCTCGGCGATGGTGAGGACGTGGCACCCCTGTTCGATCAGGAACTCGATCGTCGGCGCGATCTCCTCGAGCCGGGACGACGTGCAGACGACTGCGACGTCGGCCGTCACTTCGACGGCGACGTCCTCACCGACCGCGAGGTCGCCGGCGTAGCCGGCCACCACCTCGCGCAGTGGTCGGCCGTGCAACCGCTCCGATCGGTCGACCGCGTCGACGATTTCGCAGCCGGGATCGCCGACGATGATCGAGGCGATCGCCGCCCCCGTGGCGCCGAGCCCGACGAACCGGAAACGCATTCGTCGTGGCTGTGCGCCCGAGGAACCCGTGTGCAGCGCCACCGGTCAGCCGATCTCGCGGAAACGCCACACCGTGGCCTCCGCACCATCCGACCGCGACTCCTCCACCGTCACCTCAACCTCCTCACCCACCACACGCGACACCACACACCACGCCCGCGCAAACGCCTCCTCAATCACCCGCGGCAACACCGCCCAATTCTCATACTGCGGCACTGCCAACCGCGAAAAACGATGCACCACCAAACGATCAACACCATCCTCCACCACCTCCAACCGATCCCCCACCAAACCAAACGTCTCCACAAACAACCGCACAAAACGCGTCAACGAATCCCCCACCAAACCCAACCCCAACTCCCGCACCAAATGCCGCGCCCACGACACAAAAACACTCCGATGCGACCCCTCCGCAATCAACACCGCCTCAGCCATACCCCGCGCACGCTCAATCTCCGCCAAACCACCCACCGCATACTCCGCATTATACTTCCGCAACGCCGTATCCCTCCGCGCCTGCGGCCACTCCACCGGCCCCAACGCCGGCGGCGGACCCGGCCGGCCCTTCTCCTCCCCCAACCGCACCACCAACCGCTCCTCCACCGACAACGGCCGATCCGCCAACTCAAAATACCCCGCATCAAACGGACCACCCGCAAAAACCAAATCCGTCGCCACAAACCGCAACCGCTCATCACCCAACAACACACCATTGTT
>NZ_FOEF01000025.1 GCF_900110575.1 Amycolatopsis saalfeldensis | reverse complement strand
AACAAGTGCGTCCCCCGGCCCGACCCCGGTCACCAGCTGCACCACCGCCCAGCCCCGGCTGACCCCATCAGCCACCCGCGCCCGAACAAGTGCGACCCCGGTCACCAGCCCCGGCGCCGCCCGGCCCCATTGGCCGCCAGAGCACCACCCGCACCCCAACAACCGCGTCCCCGGCCCAACCCGGCACGACCTGGACGACCGCGACACGGACCCGCGCACGGTGGTCCTCCTCGGTCACCAGCCACACCACCGCCCCGCCCCAGCCGACCCATCAGCCACCAAAGCACCACCCACACCCCAGCAACCGCGTCCCCGACCCAACCCCGGTCACCAGCCACACCACCGCCCCGCCCCAGCCGACCCATCAGCCACCAAAGCACCACCCACACCCCAACAACCGAGTCCCCGACCCAACCCCGGTCACCAGCCACACCACCGCCCCGCCCCGGCAACAGCGTGCGGCCACCCCGCCCGGACCGGCCCCAGCCAGCGGCCGGAGAACCGCCCAGCCCGAGCATGCGCACCACCCCACAGCACCTCCGCCGCGGCCTCCACCGAGCGGCCGGGACGCCACCTCGCCCGGGCCGATCCGTCAGCAGCCGGTCCGGTGGCCGTGGTCAGACGCTGGCGAGGTCCTCGTTCTCGACCGCGCCGCGGTAGAACGCGATCTTCATCCGGATGTGCTCCTGGTGCCCGCGCAGGCGGCCGATCTGGTCCTCGACCCGTTCCTCGTGCTCGCGCAGCACGGCGAGGCGCTCGGCGCGGGTGCTGTCGCCCTCGCGGAGGAGCCCGACGAAACGGAGCATCTCGGCGATCGGCATCTCGGTGTCGCGCAGGCAGCGCAGCAGCCGGAGGAAGCCGAGGTCCTGTTCGGTGAAGCGGCGGCGGCCGCCGGCCGTGCGGCCGACCTCGTGCAGCAGGCCGATCCGCTCGTAGTAGCGGAGCGTGTCGATGGAGAACCCGGTCCGGGCGGTGACTTCGGCTGGTGAGTAAGAGTCCACGCACCCACCCTCGCACCTGGACCGCGCTCCAGGTCAAGCACCGGGTCCGCGGGCTTGACCCGGACCGCGCTCCGGGGTGTTCGCTCGAAACCATGACTGCACCGTTGACCGGACTGGACGACCACCGGCCGCTGGGCCGCTCAGGCCTGCGCGTCTCACCGCTGGCGCTGGGCGCGATGACCTTCGGCGACTCCGCCCTCTGCTCCGACGACGACACCTCCCGCAAAGTGTTCCGCACCTACCTCGAAGCGGGCGGCAACCACGTCGACACCGCCGACAACTACGGCGCCGGGCGCAGCGAAGAACTCGTCGGCGAGTTCCTGCGCGAGGTGCCCGGCCGCGACGACCTCGTGCTCGCCACCAAGTACTCCGGCCCGCGCTTCACCGCGAACGGGATCGAGCGGAACGTCGCCCGGCGCAGCAACGGGCGCAAGAACATGATCGCCTCGCTGGAGGCGTCGCTGCGCCGGCTCGGCGTCGACCACGTCGACCTGTACTGGCTGCACATCTGGGACGGCTTCACCCCGGCCGAGGAGGTCGTCTCGGCGTTCGACGACCTGGTGCGCGCCGGCAAGGTCCGCGCGGTCGGGCTCAGCGACGTCCCGGCGTGGTACGCGACGAAGGCCGCGATGCTGGGCGGCCCGCCGATCACCGCGATGCAGCTGGAGTACTCGCTCGTGGAGCGCTCGATCGAGACCGAGCACGTGCCGCTGGCGCGGGAGTTCGGCATCGCGGTGCAGCCGTGGGGCGCGATCGGCGGCGGCTTCCTGTCCGGCAAGTACTCCCGCGAAACCCGGGCCGACGGCCGCCTCGCCGGCGAGCGGCACTCCGAACAGCGCTGGGCGGTCCTCGACGTCGTGCGCGAGATCGCCACGACGGCCGGCTGCACCCCGGCCCAGGTCGCGATGCACTGGGTCACCCGGCAGCCGGCCATCGCCGGCACCCTCGTCGGCGCGCGCACGCCGGAGCAGCTCACGGACACCGTCGGCGCGCTGGCGCTCGACCTGCCCGCCGACCAGCTGGACCGGCTGGCCGAAGCGAGCCGCCCTGAACTTCCCTTCCCGCACAGCATCATCAAGCGCCTCAACGGCTGAGCCCGACCGGCGGTGGCGAGGATCGGACGCGGCTCTCGCCACCGCGCGGGCGTTTCGCGGGCAGGAGCACCACCCCAGCACTCAAGCCCGGCGCAACAACGCGAGCACTCCGGTGACAGCGCGGTCGAACTCCGCACTGTCACCGGCGGCCTTCGCGAGCACGTAACCGCCCTGCAGCACGGCGACGATCGTGGCCGCGGTGGCCGCCGGGTCCAGCTCCGCGTCGAACTCGCCGTGGTCGCGTCCCTCGGCGAGGACGGCGGCCAGCCGGTCGCGCAGCCAGTCGAAGGTCTCGCCGAGCGGCGCGCGCAGCACCGGGTCCGCCATCACGTCCGGGTCCTGCGTGAGCCGTCCGACGGGGCAGCCCTTCAGCACCTCTCGCTCGCGCCGCAGGTACGCCGCGATCCGCTCGAGCGCCGGACCCGGCGCGGCCAGCCGCCGCTCCGCTTCGGCGCGCACCTCGCCCGCGCTGCGCTCGATCGCCACCCGCGCGAGGTCCGATTTCCCGCGGAAGTGGTGGTACATGCTGCCCTGCCCGGCGCCGGCGCGCTCCTGGATCACCTTCGGGCTGGTGCCGACGTAACCCCGTTCCCAGAGCAGTTCCCGGGTGCTTTCGATGAGCCGTTCGGACGCGTCCACCCCAGGAACCGTACCTACCGGTAGGTACAACCGCCAGCCCTACCCGGTGCCGCTCGCGTCCAGCCCGCCGAGACGGACAAAAACCAACTATGTTCGCGAATTTTCAGAACACGACTTACGTAGCTACCCGGGCCCCGAGCCGGTCTGGTCTGCTCGCAAACGCACCTTTCCGGTCCCGAAGGGAGATGTTCATGCAGGTAGACGGACGTTCACTGGCTCGACGCGCGGCGCTGGCGCTCGCCGCGGCCGCGGCCTTCGCTGTCGTCGCCGCGCCCGGCGCCTCGGCCGGCGCGGGGCCCCTGATCGTCGGCGGCTCACCGACCACCATCGACGACTTCCCGGCCACCGTCATCTTCAACGTCGACGGCGCCCAGCACTGCGCGGGCACCCTGGTCGCGAAGAACAAGGTGCTCACCGCCGCGCACTGCACCGACGGCGTCAAGGCCGCGCAGATGGAGATCATCGGCGGCCAGACCAACTTCAGCGACACCACCGGCGAGAAGGCCGGCGTGAGCGACGTCTGGCAGAACCCCGCGTTCGACATGAACGGCATGCAGCACGACAACTCCGTGCTGACGCTGGACAAGGACCTGCCGTACCAGCCGGCGACGCTCGTGCAGTCCGCGGACGACGCGGCGTATAAGGCGGGCGCCGACGTCACCGTGGTCGGCTGGGGCACCACGTCGGAGGGCGGCGACGTCTCCGACCAGCTGCTCAAGGTGAACGTTCCGGTGGTGGACAACACCACCTGCGCGGACGACTACAGCAAGTCCGGTTCGAACTACGACAAGGCGTCGATGTTCTGCGCGGGCGTCCCCGAAGGCGGCAAGGACTCCTGCCAGGGCGACTCCGGCGGCCCGGCCTACGTCGACGGCAAGCTCGCCGGCATCGTGTCCTGGGGCCAGGGCTGTGCCCGCAAGGACTTCCCCGGCGTGTACACCAACGTGGGCAACGACTACACCACGATCAGCTCCCACCTCGGCTGAGCCGGCGACGGGGCGGCCCGGGTGTTTCCGCCCGGGCCGCCCCGTCGTTTTCGGGAAAGCCGAACGGAAGCCCGCGCGGATATGTCATGATCTGGACACATGACCACGAATCGCGCATCGGAG
This sequence comes from Amycolatopsis saalfeldensis, assembly GCF_900110575.1. GTDB lineage: Bacteria > Actinomycetota > Actinomycetes > Mycobacteriales > Pseudonocardiaceae > Amycolatopsis > Amycolatopsis saalfeldensis. The sequence continues at coordinate 136,156 of NZ_FOEF01000025.1, read as the reverse complement.
ACACCATGTCCGCCCACATGGACGAGCTGATCGCCCAGTTCCGCACTTTCCAGGCGAAGACGCAGCAGGCCGAGACCCGCTTCGAGGGTGTCGCCGACATGCAGGAGCAGATCGCCCAGGTCCGTACGTCCGTGACCTCGCCGGACGGCACCGTGACGGTCGTCGCCGGGGCCGGCGGCAGCGTCACCGATGTCCAGCTCTCCCCGGAAGCCATGCGACTCGACCCGGCGCGGCTGTCCGCCACGATCATGAGCACCCTGCGCCAGGCCGTGGCCGGCGCGGTGCAGCAGCAGGCCGGGATCGTGGACGAGGCCTTCGGCGACACGCTCGGCGTCGACATCTCGGCGCAGATTCGCGAAGCGCAGGCCGAAGCGTTCGGAACCGCCGCCGACGAACCCGCGTCACAGCAGCAATCGCCGGCGCAGCAGGCATCCAGGCCCGGCCGCGGCGCCGGCCCGGAGGACGACGACTACTTCGACGCCAACTCGTTCCTCCGCCGCTGACCGATCCGACCGAGGGAATTCCGCGATGCCAGACGGAATACAGACGAACATCGACGCGATCGCCGAGTACACCCGCCAGCTGCCGTACTACGAGCAGGAAGCGGGCAAGTTCGGCGCCAAGATCGACGCCGCCGACGTGGGCGACCAGTCGTGGGGGGTGGTCGGCATCTTCGCCAAGCAGGGCTACACCGACCACCTCGCCGACCTGCGCTCGCTGCTGAACGACCTGAAGGACGGCGTCGACGCGCTGACCACCAAGCTCGGCACCGCGGCACAGATGTACCAGGGCGCCGAAGACGCCGGGAAGATCACCTTCGGCCGGTACGAAGCGGAAATCGACGCAGTGGGGAAGCCGGGCTCATGACCGAGAAGAAGAGCATCGCCGACACCCTGAACGTGTCGGGCTACGACGAGAGCACGGGCGCGAACGTCGACCGCGGGCTGAGCGCGGCGCCGGTGGTCGGCACGCTCTACGACTCCGGCAAGTCGATCGCCGGGCACGCCCAGCAGGCTGCCCAGGCGGACAGCCCGGGCGAGCTGGCGTCCGCGGGCGCCGCGCTGGTCGGCGACGGCGCGTCGTTCGTCGGCGCCGCGGCCGGCGACATGGTCACCTTCGCCATGGACCCGATCGGCTGGCTGGTCAGCCACGGGCTCAACATGCTGCTGGAGCTCGTCCAGCCGTTGCAGGACGCGCTGCACCAGGTCACCGGCGACGGCCCGGCGATCGGGCACGCGTCGGAGAACTTCACCACCATCGCGCAGGGCTTCGTCGCGCTCGCCGAGGACTTCGAGCGGACCGGCGACACCGCGCTGGCCGACTGGGTCGACGACGCCGGCAACGCCGCGAAGGAAGCGCTCGGCGACTTCTCCTCCGGCATCCGCGGGGTCGGCTCGGCCGCCGGCACGGTGGCCGAGGTGCTGCAGATGTGGTCGATGGTCATGGTGGTCATCGAGGAGGTGATCAAGGCGATCATCACCGAGCTGGTCTCCTGGCTGATCACGCTCTGGCTGCCCGCGCTGGCCGCGTCGGTGATCAGCTTCGGCGGCTCGGTCGCCGCGGCGATGACCGCGTCGATCGCCAAGGCCGCCAGCGTGCTCGCGAAGGTCACCCGCTACCTCGGCAAGTTCGGCAAGCTGCTCGACACCTTCATGGAGTTCCTGGTCAAGATCGCCGGGAAGATGGAAGTGTTCACCAGGAAGCTGCGGGTCGGCGTGATGCCCGGGGAGACCAAGTTCGGGCTCGGCGCGGCCGCGCAGGGCTTCCAGCCGAGCAACCGGGTGCTCTCCACGATGTTCGGCACCTCGGTCGGGGCCGGCCCGCTGGTCGCCGGGGCGAGCGTCAAGGCCGGGATCGGGGCCGGCAAGGCTTTGGCCGGCGAAGGCAAGGAAGCGGTCAGCGCCGAAGGAGACACACCGTGGTTCGACAAGAGCGAAATCGGCGGGGACCAGAGCCCGGAGCAGACCCGCAAGAACCTGGACATCTAGCCGCAGACCTGGGCGAGCTGGCCGAGCAGGCCCCGGCCGACGCCCGGCGCGCGGCCGGGCAGAAGATCTTCGCCCACCAAGAGCGGCTGGACGCCAAGACGGCCAAGCTCATGGTCCGCCCCGGGTTCCGGGAGCGCGTCGAGGCGCTGATGCGGGACCAATGGCGCGAGCCGGTCATCGCGGTGCGCCTGCAAGAGGACGGCTTGAGCTTCGAGGTGCCCGGACGTCGCCAGGACGGGACGGTCAAAGGGAAGCGGCTGGTCCGGCGGTTCTTCTGGAACATCCTGCGCGGCATCGGCATCGGCGTGGCCTACGTCCTCTACCTCGCGAACGGCGCGGGCAGCGGCGGCGGGAAATCGGGGAGCGCATCCGGCCGGGCGGTCGCCGTCACCGGGCCCGCCGACGCGATGGCACTCGGCCTGCTCGACGGGATCCGGGCGGCGGACGGGCCCTGGCTGGTGTTCTCGCCCTCGCACGTCGCGCTGGTGGACACCGGCTCGACCCAGCGCGAGCCGAAGGACGCTCCCCCGCCGGAAATCCTCTGGCAGGCCCGTATTCCGCAGGAACTCGAGGTCAACCTCCGGCGCCGCAAGCTGGCTTGGCCGGACGGGTCGGTTTTCGCCTTCCCGCTCCACAACCGCGGTGAAGAGCAGCATCTGCGGGGCTACGTCGAAGCCCCGGACATCGTGCACTGGGACGGGCGGCCGGAGTAGCCGTCACCCCGGCCGTACGACGTCCATTGTGGACGAAGCACCGAACTCCGCCTCGAACCGGGCCAGCAGGGTGCCCAGCAACGGGTTCAGCACCGCCAGCTCGTCGGCGGTGAGGGCGTCCGCGAAGAGGTCGCGCTCGTCCGCGGTGCGTTTCCCCGTCGCGGCGGACCAGCGGCGGCGGCCTTTCGCGGTCAGGCGGACGGGGCGGCTGCGGCCGTCCGCGGCGGGCACGCGTTCCACCAGGCCGGCGCGCGCCAGGCGGTCGATCCGGACGCTCACCGTCCCCGACGTCACGCCCAGGTGGTCACCCAGCTCCTTCGGCGTCAGCACGCCCGGCGCGCCGGAGCGGTGCAGGGCCGAGAGCGCCTGCCAGTCGCCCAGCGACAGGTCGTGGGCGGCGGCCGCGCGGCGCAGCACCTGCTCGAACTGCCTCGACAGCCGCCCGATCCGCTGGCGCGCCGCCTCCACCTCCGGGTCGACGCCGGCCGGCATGGCGCGGATCCACGCCGCCAGGCCCGCGGTGACCGAGTCCGCCTGCTCCATTGACCATCCCCCTGAGCACACTTCCTTGAGTATCAAGGTACTTTGGTTTGAGACTCAAGATAACGCGTTCAAGGAGGTTTGTCATGACCGACAACGGAACCGGCCGGGTCTGGTTCATCACCGGCACGAGCTCCGGCTTCGGCCGCACGCTCGCCGAGGCCGCGCTGGCCCGCGGCGAACGGGTCGTCGCGACGGCCCGTGACGTCCGCGCCGTCCAGGATCTCGCCGGCCGCGCGCTGGTGGCCCGGCTCGACGTCACCGACCCCGCCTCGATCCAGGCGGCCGTCGACACCGCGCTGGCGGAATACGGCCGCATCGACGTGCTGGTGAACAACGCCGGCCACGGCCTGGTCGGCGCGCTCGAAGAACTGTCCGACGAGCAGACGCGCGAAGTGCTCGAGACCAACGTGTTCGGCGTGCTCGCCGTGACCCGCGCGGTCCTGCCGCACTTCCGTGCGCGGCGCAGTGGCCACATCGTCCAGCTCTCGTCCGTCGGCGGGGTCGTGGCCACCCCGGGGCACGCGATCTACGCGACGTCGAAGTTCGCGCTGGAGGGGATGTCCGAGGCACTCGCCGGCGAGGTGGCGACGCTGGGCATCCGGGTCAGCATCGTGGAGCCGGGCCCGTTCCGCACCGATTTCGCCGGCCGGTCGATGGTCTTCTCCGAGCCGATCGACGACTACCGCGAGACCGCCGCCAAGCACATCCGAGCCCGCTTCGCCGAAAGCTCCGGGCAGCAGCCGAACGACCCGGCCCGCGCCGCCGAAGCCATCTTCAAGCTCGTCGGCACCGAGGACTCCCCGCTGCGGCTGCCGCTCGGCCCCGAGGCGGTCGGCGCCATCCGCAAGAAGCTGGAGAAGCAGCTGGCCGACCTCGAGGCGTGGGAGGCCGTCGCGGTCGACACCCGGTACGCGGACTGACTCAGAACCGGTACCGCAGCACACACGTCCCGCGCCGGGACACCGCGGCGCTGTGGCCGCACAGCCGCGTGAACCAGCGCATCGCCGGCGGCTGCAGCGCGACCTCCGGCGCGCGCGTGGCGAACAGCTCGCCGGCCAGCCGCAGCTTCGGGTCCCAGCCCTCGGGGGCGTGCGGGTCGTCGAAGCCGGGATTGGCGACGACCCCGGCGATGGAGCCGGTGCCGCGGTAGTGCCGGATCGCCCAGACGTGGAACCTCGTGTAGCTGTTGAACGCGATCTCCCCGGACGGGAACCGGCCGGTGATCCCGTTCAGCAGCGCGACGAGGACGTCCTGGGGCAGGAACGCGACCACGCCGTCGGCGACCGCGAGCACCGGGCGGCCCTCCGGCAGCTCGCCGAGCCAGCCCGGCTCGGCCAGGTCGGCGGCGACCGGGTGGGCGTTCGGGCGGGCGGGCAGCAGCCGGCGGCGCGCGGCGGTCACCGCCGGCAGGTCCACGTCGTACCAATCCACTGTGGACGGCGGCTCGACGCGGAGGATCCGGCCGTCCAGCCCGGCGCCGAGCTCCAGCACCACCGCGTCGGGGTGGCGGGCGACGAAGTCCCGCACGACGTCGTCCAGGATCCTCGACCGGACGGCGATGTCGAACACCTGGCTCTTCACCAGCGGCGCTCCGGCCAGGTCGTAGCCGAGCGCCTTCGCGACGCCCTCGGCCGTCGGGTCGGCGAGCACCGGGCGCGGCGAGCGACTGTCCAGCGCCCGGCCGGCGAGCGTGAGGTACAGGCTGTTTTCCACGGGCGTGAACGTGGTCTCCATGGCCGGGGCCCCTTTCTCCTCTGCGAAACCTACGACCGCCGGAAAGGTTCGTCAAACGCGAATTCCCTTGTGTTGCAATGACTGTCGCGAGTGCAACGCGAGTTTTGCCGTTGCAATGACGGAGTAGCATCGGGCCATGCCGGGAAGCCGACTGACCGAGGACGACCGCCGGGCCGTCGCCGCGGGACTCGCCGCCGGGTCCACCTACGCCGAGATCGCGCGCCGGCTCGGGCGGCCGACCTCGACCGTCAGCCGGGAGGTGCTCCGCAATGGCGGCCCGGACGCCTACCGCGCGGAGCGCGCGCACGAGGCGACGCGGGAGCGCGGCCGGCGGGTCCCGGCCGGGCCGCCCGCCGTGGCCGGGTTCGAGGAGCAGTTCGCCACCATGATGGTCCACACCGGACTGCCGCGGATGCCCGCGCGGGTGCTGGCCGCCCTGCTGACCCGCGACGAGTCCGGGCTGCCCGCCGCGGACCTGGTCCGGCACCTGGGGGTGAGCCCGGCGTCGGTGTCCAAGGCGGTGGGCTATCTGGAGCGCCTGCAGCTGCTCACCCGCGCCCGCGGCCGCCCGGAGCGCTACTTCGTCGACGACGACGTCTGGTACCGCGCGAGCCGGGGCGCGGTGGAGGTCTGCGAGGCCTGGGCCGCGACGGGCCACTACGGCGCCGGACTGCTCGGCGGCACCCCGGCGGGCCGGCGCCTGGCCGGCATGGCCGGCTACTTCGACCACGTCGGCGCCGACCTGGCCCGGGCCGCCGAGCACTGGCGGCACGTCTTCACCCGCCCCGGCGAACAAGGCTCGTGAGTGGCTACAACGGTGCTCACCGGCTGCCGCAGTGCAGGACTTCGTGGGCGGCACAGCCGGTTCTGGCCGTCGGGAACACTCACGAGTTCGTCAGCCGGCCGAGGACATCCCGCCGTCGATGGTGACGATTGTGCCGCTGAGGTAGGCGGCGCGGTCGGACGCCAGGAACGCGATCAGGTCGGCCACCTCACGCGGCTCGGCGGCCCGGCCGAAGCCCAGGCCGGCCAGCCGGTCCGCCAGGTCGCCGTTGGCCGCGGCCATCGTGGTCATCCGCTCGGTCGCGACCGGGCCCGGGTTGACGCCGACGACGCGGATGTTGTCGCGCGGGCTGCTGCCGCCCAGTGCCTTGGTGAACGCCATCAGGGCTGCGTTCCCGGCGCTGCCCGCGATGTAGCCGGTGGTGGGCCGCTCGCCCGCGGCGCCGATGTCGTTGACGATCACGCCGTGGCCGCGCTCGCGCATCCGCGCGTAGACGAGCCGGGTGAGGTCGACGTAGCCGTAGACCTTGAGGTCCCAGCCGTGCCGCCACGCCTCGGCGCCGACCTGGTCGAGTGAGCCGCCCGGGATGTCGCCGGCATTGTTGACCAGGATGTCGGCGTCCGCAGCGGCCTCGGCGAGCCGTTCGAGGTCCGCGGGCACCCGCAGGTCGACGACGTGCACCGTCACCTCGACGCCGTGGGTCTCCCGCAGCCGCGCGGCGAGGTCCGCCAGCGCGTCCGCGCCGCGCGCCGCGAGGTGCAGATGGCAGCCCTCCCCCGCCAGCACCTCGGCGACGGCGGCGCCGATGCCCTTCGACGCGCCGGTGACCAGCGCGCGCTTGCCCTTGAGACCCAGGTCCATCGAGATCCTCACTTTCGCTTCCCCGCCTGCGAAATCGAGGCTACTCACTTTTGATCATGGCCAGGGACTCGTCCCACAGCCGGGCGGCGCGCCCGGGGTACAGGGCATACCCGGCGACACCCCGCCGTACGCCGGGACGGTGCTCCGCCGCCACCTGGCAGTCCTCGAAATAGCGGCCCGTGATGCCCTCGACGAGCGGCGAAGCGGCGAGCAGCACGGACGTGGCGGCGCCCTGCCCGGCGTTCTTCCACGAGACGTCCGAGCTTCCCGGGTCGAAGGACGCGGGCGCGGCGGCGATGGCGCCGACGTGCCGCCCGAGCGCGGTTTCGGTGATCCGGCCGGGGTTCAGCGCGTTGACGGCGATTCCCTCGGCGCGCCAGCGCTTCGCGGCCTCGACGGCGAACAGGATGTTGGCCGTTTTCGACTGGCCGTAGGCGATCCACCGGTCGTACGGGCGCGCGCGGAAGTGGAGGTCGGCGAAGTCGACGTCGGCGTTCACGTGACCGACGGAGCTGACCGAGACCACCCGCGCGTCCCCGGCGGCCGCGAGCGCGCCGTGCAGCCCGGTGGCCAGGGCGAAGTGGCCGAGGTGGTTGGTGGCGAACTGGAGTTCCCAGCCTTCGGGCGTGCGCAGTTCCGGTGTCGCCATCACGCCCGCGTTGCCGACCAGGATGTCGAGCGGCCCGCTCCAGCCGGCCACGAACTGCGCGACCGACGCCCGGTCGGCCAGATCCAGCCGGGCCACGCGCGCACCGATCCCGGCGGCGAAGCGTTCCCCCGCGGCGACGTCGCGGACGGCCAGGGTGACCTCCGCGCCCGCGCCCGCCAGTGCCCGCGCGGTCTCGGCGCCGAGGCCGGACGCGCCGCCGGTGACCACCGCGCGCCGCCCGGCGAGGTCGAGACCGGCGACGACCTCCGCGGCTGTCGACGTGGCACCGAAGGGAATGGTGACGGACATGAGGGCCTCGCTCCCACGACGGGACCCGGGCAACCGGAGCCGGGTCCGCTTACCTTCGAGCATAAGCGGACCCGACTCCGGTTGGCTACCGGTGAGACGCGGTTCTCAGTCCGCGGTCCCGGCGCCGCGAGAACCAGGAGCCGATCAGCGCGGGCAGCGAAGGTCCGCCGCGCAGGCACCAGAGCGCGATCACCGGATCGCAGATCGCGCAGCCGGACGACGAGTGCGCGAACGCCGGGATGATCGGCGCGCCGCGCAGGTGGTGCAGCACGTCCCACCCGGCGTGTAGCAGCCAGGCGACGCCGATCCAGGTCCACGAGCCCAGGCCGCGGTACGCGCAATAGGTGACCGCGGCGGTGAACACGAACTCCCACGGCCCGAAGGTCCCGCTGCTGAGATAGGCGGCGCCGGCCCCCGCGACCATGATCGCGTTGAACCGGCGCCGCGAGGGTTCGCGGATCAGGGACATGACCACCGCGTAGAAGACGCCGATCAGCACCGGCGCGAGAATATCCATGCCAGGGACGCTAACCGCGGGCCGCGTGCACCGGAACGAACCCGGCTGCCACCTTCCGCGCGGTTCTCGCCACCGGGAAACCCTTGGCCCGCACCACACTCACGGCAGGGCGTCGAGGAACGGCCGGTGCGCGTCCTGGAACGCCCAGCCGTAGTAGTGGTCCCAGTTGATCGACCACGTCATCAGCCCGCGCAGGGCCGGCTGGGCGCCGCCGCGCAGGGTGTAGCCGCCGCAGCCGGAGTTCTTCGCCAGGCAGGTCACCGCGGTCTGGACGTCGGCCGGGGCAATGAAGCCGTTGCCCGCGCTGACCGCGGCCGGGAGGCCCACCGCGATCTGGTCGTCACGCAGGCCGGCGAACGTCTTCCCGGTGTCCCCCACCGGAAAGCCCGCCTTGAGCATGTCCCCCATGGCGATCGGGAAGTCCGCGCCGCCCATGGTGTGGTACTGGTTGTCCAGCCCCATGATCGGGCCGGAGTTGTAGTCCTGGACGTGCAGCACGGTCAGCGAGTCGCGCAGCGCGTCGATCACCGGCAGGAACGCGCCGCGGCGGGTGTCGCCGCCGTTGCTGCCGCCGCCGTAGAACTGGTAGCCCGTCTGGACGAGGAACGTCTCGGGCGCCATGGTGAGCACGAAATCGCTGCCGTAGCGGGACTTCAGCGACTTCAGCGCGGAGATCAGGTTGACCACGACGGGCGTGGTCGGGTGCTGGAAGTCGGTGTCACCGGCGTCGAGGGTGAGCGAGTGGCCCTCGAAGTCGACGTCCAGGCCGTCGAGGCCGTACTTGTCGATGATCGCCGAAACGGAGCTGACGAACGCGTCTCGCGCGGCCGTGGTGGTCAGCTGCACCTGGCCGTTCGCGCCGCCGATGGAGATCAGCACCTTCTTGCCCTGCGCCTGCTTCGCGCGGATGGCCGCGATGAAGTCGGCGTCGCTCTCCACCCCCGCGCATTCCGAGGCGGGACACCGGTTGAACTGGATCTCGCCGGACGTCGGCGAGGTCGGCTCGCCGAACGCGAGGTCGATGATGTCCCAGGCCGCCGGCACGTCGGCGAGCTTCACGTAACCCGAGCCGTTCGCGAAGCTCGCGTGCAGGTAGCCGATCAGCGAGTGCTTGGGCAGGCTCGCCGCCCCGGCGGCACCGGGCGCGGCGACCACCCCGGCCAGTGCCACGGCCAGTGCGGCGAGGAAAACGGACAGTCGGGAACGCCTCATGACGGGCCTCCGGTGTCGGCGGGGAGCCCTTATTGTCTGGACCACTGTGTGAAATGTCCAGACCATTCGGCGAAGCGGCCGGAATTCACCGCGGCTCCGGACGCGCCGGGCCCGGCGTGCGGGCCTGGCGCGTCCGGAGCACCCCCAGCGCCCGGAGTGCCGCAGTGCTCAGCCGAACTGGCCGACCTGGTACTCCCCCGCGGGCTGGCGCACGATGACGTTGAGCCGGTTGAAGGTGTTGATCAGGGCGATGGTCGACACCAGCGCGCCGAGCTGCTCCTCGTCGTAGTGCTTGGCGGCGTTCGCCCACACCTCGTCCGAGACGCCGCCGGCCGCGTCGGCGAGCCGGGTGCCCTGCTCGGTCAGCTCCAGCGCGGCTCGCTCGGCCTCGGTGAACACCGTGGCCTCGCGCCAGGCCGCGACGAGGTTGAGGCGCGTCGAGGTCTCGCCGGCGTGGGCCGCGTCCTTCGTGTGCATGTCGAGGCAGAGCCCGCAGCCGTTGATCTGGCTGGCGCGGATCTCCACCAGCGCCCGCGTCGCGGCGGGCAGGGGCGAGTCCACGACCGCCTGCGACGCGGCGACCAGCTGCTTCACGAACTTGGCCGTGGCCGGGTTGCCGAAGAGGTTCAGACGAGCATCCATGATGAGCTCCCCAAGTGGTGTCCGGTGCTTACGACTCCTTGACGGACCGGGCGGGCCGGATGTGACAGCGTCGGTGGTGACCTGGGTCTCGCGGGGCTCACTGTCCTGGATGGACGGTCAGCCGGACGTCCTCGGCCAGCCGGTACGGCCGGTTGTCGACGATCGCGCCCAGCAGCCGGCGCAGGCGGGAGACCTCCGCCCGGACCGTGACGAGGTGGTCCGCGTCGCCGTGCAGCGCCCGGCTCAGCGCCTCGGCGGACAGCCCCTGGTGGCCGGCTTTCCCCAGCAGGACCAGGATTTCCGCGTGCCGCCGGGTGACCGGGCGCCGCCAGCCGGTCTCGCCGGTCCGCAGGCTCAGCACCGGGGCGCGGCCGAGGTCGAGGTCCAGCACCACCTGCCGGGCCAGCCCGGCCGGGCGGACCAGCCAGCCGTCGCCCAGCGGCTCGGGCAGGCACGCGCCGAGGCCGGGCACGGCGAGGACCTGGCCGGGCCGCGGCACGGCGATCCGCTCGCCCACCGCGACCCCCGCGCTGTGCGCGACCCAGCCGTCGGAGTCCACCAGCAGGGCCGGGCCGGCGGCCAGCACCGGCTCCCCCGCCCGCCGCAGCCGTTCCAGGCGCTGCCGGTGCGAATGCCACAGCTGCGACTCCGCCAGCCGCCGGCCGGTCTCCACCAGCGCGCCGACCGCCGGGTGCAGGGTCAGCGCCGGGCCGCTGACGTCGATCACGCCGAGCAGCTCGCCGGTGCGCGGATCGTGGATCGGCGACGCCGTGCAGTACCAGGGGTGCTGGTTCTGCTCGAAGTGCTCACCGGCCAGCAGCTCGACCGGGGCGGCCTCGGCGAGCGCCGTGCCGATCGCGTTCGTGCCCACGCGGGCCTCGGTCCACTCGGCGCCCTCGGCGAACCCCAGAGTGTCCGCGCGGCGCCGGACGGCCGAAGACCCTTCCCGCCACAGGATCACCCCGTCGGCGTCCGTGACGACGAGGAGCATGTGGCCGGCGTCGGACATCGCGCCGATCACCTGCCGGAGGTCGCCGATCACCTGCCGCAGCGGCGAAGCGTGGCGCCGGCGCACCACCTCGGTTTCGGACACGGAGTCGCGCTCGTTCATGCTGTCGGCGGCCAAGCCGAGGCTCAGCGCCCGGGACCACGAGCGGGAGACGAGCGGGCGCGGCGGCACCTGCGGCCGCCCGCCGCCGATCACGGCCTCGTGCATCCGCACCAGGTCGCGGGCATGGGCGGGCAGGCTGCGACCTGGGGGAACCGCGCTGTGCACGGCCACAGTCCACCTCCCGCGGCGTCGGCCATCCAGCATAGGTCGCCCCCGGCCCCGGCACCAAGGAGCCGGCCGGCGTGCAACTCGCTGCAACCCTTGCCGCCCGGCCGCGCCAGGGCGTGTGATCGGGGTTACACCACGACAATGGAGTCAACGGAGTCAGGGAGCAGCCATGACGCAGACGGCCGACCGGATCGCGCGAGCGGAATCGCCCCAGGCCCGGGTGGAGGACTGGCTGGCCCGGTTCGAGGCGGCGCTGGCCGCCCGCGACGCCGAGGCCGCGGCCGCGTTGTTCGCGGTCGATTCCTATTGGCGCGACCTGGTTTCCTTCACCTGGACCCTCAACACCGTGGAGGGCCGCGAAGGCGTGGCCGGCCTGCTGCGCGCCTGTCTGGACAGCACCGATCCCCGCGGGTTCCGCACGACCGAGCCGGTCACCGAAGCCGGCGGCGTGGCGGAGGCCTGGATCGAGTTCGAAACCGCCACCGGACGGGGAAAGGGCTACCTGCGCCTGAAGGACGAGGGGGCGTGGACGTTGCTCACGAGCCTGCGTGAGCTCAAGGGGTTCGAGGAGCCGGAGCGCGACCGCCGGCCCAAGGGCGTCGAGCACGGCGTGGTCCGGGGCCGCCGCTCGTGGGCCGAGAAACGGGCCGACGAGCAGGAGCGGCTGGGCGCCGGGGAGCAGCCGTACGTGGTGGTCGTCGGCGGCGGTCAGGGCGGTATCGCCCTCGGCGCGCGGCTGCGCCAGATCGGGGTGCCCGCGCTGGTCGTCGAGCGCAACGACCGGCCCGGCGACTCGTGGCGCAAGCGGTACAAGAACCTCTGCCTGCACGACCCGGTCTGGTACGACCACCTGCCCTACCTGCCGTTCCCGGACAACTGGCCGGTGTTCGCGCCCAAGGACAAGATCGGCGACTGGCTCGAGATGTACACCCGGCTGATGGAGGTGCCGTACTGGACGCGGTCGACGGTCACCTCCGCCTCGTACGACCAGGAGGCTGGGCAGTGGCGAGTCGTGGTCGACCGCGACGGTGCGGAAGTGGTGCTCGCCCCGCGTCACCTGGTGTTCGCGACCGGCGTTTCCGGTAAGCCGAACCTCCCGTCGTTCCCCGGCATGGACGTGTTCGAGGGCGATCAGCACCATTCCTCGGCGCACCCGGGCCCGGACGCCTACGCCGGGAAGAAGGCCGTGGTGGTCGGCTCGAACAACTCCGCCCACGACATCTGCGCCGCCCTGTGGGAGCACGGCGCCGACGTCACCATGGTGCAGCGGTCCTCCACGCACATCGTGAAGTCGGATTCGCTGATGGAGCTGGGCCTCGGCGACCTGTACTCCGAGCGCGCGGTGCGCTCCGGCGTCACGACCGAGAAGGCCGACCTGATCTTCGCGTCGATCCCGTACCGGATCATGCCCGCGTTCCAGATCCCGGTGTACGACCGGATCCGCGAGCGCGACGAGGACTTCTACGCGCGGCTCGAAGCAGCCGGCTTCGACCACGACTGGGGCGACGACGGGTCCGGCCTGTTCCTGAAGTACCTGCGTCGCGGCTCCGGCTACTACATCGACGTCGGCGCGGCGGAGCTCGTGGCCGACGGCAGCATCAAACTCGCCCACGGCCAGGTCGACCACCTCACCCGCGACGCCGTGATCCTCGCGGACGGCACCGAACTGGAAGCCGACCTCGTCGTCTACGCGACCGGCTACGGCTCGATGAACGGCTGGGTCGCCGACATCGTCGGCCAGGACACCGCGGACAAGGTCGGCAAATGCTGGGGCCTGGGCTCCGCAACGACGAAGGACCCCGGCCCGTGGGAGGGCGAGCAGCGCAACATGTGGAAGCCCACGCAGCAAGAGGGACTGTGGTTCCACGGCGGGAACCTGCACCAGTCCCGGCATTACTCGCTGTACCTGGCCCTGCAACTGAAGGCCCGCTACGAAGGGATCCCGACGCCGGTGTACGGGCTGCAGGAGGTGCACCACCTGTCCTGAGCCACTGGGCCGTCCAGGTCGCGACGCCCGGTGTTCCCGCAGGCCATCGGCGGGGACACCGGGTGAATCGGCGGGCCGGCCACCCGGCCCTCGGCCTTGGCGAGGACAGAAGCGCACCCTCGGGCACCCACCCAACGGGAACACCCACCGGCCCACAAAACCGGCGAGTCCGGAACACAACGTCCGCCACCGACCCACAAACCCAGCGAGCCCGGGACAGAAGCCCAGCCCGGGGCGTCCAGTCTGGGAACCACCCACCGACAACACCCACCGACCCACAAAACCGGCGAGCCCAGGACAGAAGCCCGGCCCGGGGAGTCGGCGGGTGACCGAGGTCCCGGGCCGGGCCGGTGGTACTGCTGGGGTGGGTCAGCCGACGGGGCCGCTGGCCGGGGTTACCGTCACGTCGTGTTGCTGGCCGGTCTGGCCGATGACCGTCACCGTGAGCTTGTCGCCCGGGTGGTGGGTGTCCATCAGGTTGGTGAGGGTGGTCGCGGAGTCCACGGCCTTGCCGTCGAGGGCGGTGATCACGTCGCCGGCGGTGAGGCCGGCCGTGGCCGCCGGGCCGCCCGCCACCACGTCCTGGACCTGGGCGCCCTGGCCGCCGGTGTTCTGGCCGGTGCCGCCCTGGCCGAGGCTGCCCTGGCCGTTGCCGCTCTGGGCGCCGGCGTCGCTGACCGAGACGCCGAGGAACGCGCTCTGTCCGATGTGGACGGTGTTGGAGCCGGTGCCCGCGACGATCTGGTGCGCGAGCGTGATCGCCTGGGCGATCGGGATCGCGAAGCCCTGGTGACCGGTGCTCTGCTGGCCGTTACCCTGGCCCGAGCCCTGCTGGCCGTCACCCAAGCCGCCCTGACCCTGACCGAGGCCACCCTGGCCCTGGCCCAAGCCGCCCTGACCTTGGCCGAGACCACCCTGGCCCTGACCGAGACCACCCTGCCCCTGGCCGAGACCGCCTTGTCCCTGGCCCAAGCCGCCCTGGCCCTGGCCGAGGCCGCCGCGGCCCTGGCCGCCGTTGAACTGGTAGCCCGCCGAGGCGGCGGTGTCGACGCCGATCACCTGGCCGTTGGCGTTCACCAGCGCGCCGCCGGAGTCGCCGGACTGGATGTCGGCGTCCACCTGGATCAGGCCGGTGAGCTGTTCGGACGAGCTGCTGGACTCGTCGGAGGCAGTGATGGACTGGTTCAGCGCCGTCACCTTGCCCGCGGCCGCGCTCGGGGTCCCGCCGGTGCCCCCGGCGTTGCCGATGCCGACCACCGCGTCGCCGACCTGGACCGAGTTCGAGTCGCCCAGGGATTCGGTGGTCAGGCCGGAGGCGTTGGCCAGTTTGATCACGGCGATGTCGTGGCTGCGGTCGTAGCCGAGCACGGCGGCGGTGTAGGTCTTGCCGTTGCCGATGTCGGTCACCTTGATGCTGGTGGCGCCCTCGACGACGTGGTTGTTGGTGAGGATCTCGCCGTCCGCGGTCAGCACGATGCCGGTCCCCGCGGCGGCGGCGCCCTGGTAGCCCAGCTCGGTGTTGATGTCGACCAGGCCCGGGTTCACCTTGCCCGCGATCGCGGACGGGTTGATCGACGTGCTCGACGTCCCGCCCGGCGCGCTCTGCGAGCCGAAGTTCTGGTTGCCGGACGCCGAGGACCCGCCCGGAGTCCAGACGAAGTGCCCGACCCCCAGCCCGAGCACCACGGCCAGCCCGATCGACCCCACGGCGATCGCCGCGCTGCGCAACGGCCGGTTCGCCTTCTGCGGCCGGTGGTACGGCGTCTGCGGGAACTGCTGAGTGCCCGGGTACGCCCCATACGCCGGGTATTGCCCGCCCGGGTACTGGTAGCCGGTCTGCGGGCCGCCCGGGTAACCCGCCTGGCCCGCGTACCCGGCGGAATATTCGGCACCGGGCTGGTACGGGTATCCGGCCTGCTGCGCGGAACCCGGGTAGCCCTCGTGGCCCTGCGGCGAGCCGCCCAGCCCCTGCGGCGAGCCCTCGTGCCCCGGAGACGAGCCGCCCTGACCGCCCAGCCCTTGACCGCTCGCGCCAAGACCACCGAGCCCCGACACCTGGCCGCCCGCTGCTTCGCCCGCGCCCTGGGCCGACCATTCCTGACCGGGACGGCCGGCCTGCCCGGCCTGGTCCCGGTACTCCTGCGGTCCCCACTGCCCGCCGGTCGTGCCCGGCTCCTGCTCGCTCATGTCCCGCTCCAGCATCGTCATGTCCGGCTACCGCCAGGGACAAGGACACACCCTGTACCTGAGATTTTCCTTGCCGTGCTCCGTGCGGAACCTGTGGACTTCGCCCGCGCCACCGGTCACTCTCGGGCATAACCGCCAAATCGGGCGGTTTTCCACTGTCGCAAAAGGACAGACCGGGCGGCCTTGCTACCGTCGGGAGCATGAGCGAGCTGATCGAGGACGAGGCGGTCCGCGCCGCGCGGCTGCTGGACGCGCAGGCCAAGGCCGTCGAGCTGTTCGCGCAGGTGCAGGCGCGGGGCATCCTCGCGCCGGGCGTGCGCGAGACCGAGGCGAGCAACGCCGTCCGCGACCTCGCCGGGGAGCTGTTCGGCGTGGAGCGCTACTGGCACAAGCGCATCGTGCGCGCGGGGGTCAACACGCTCAAGCCGTACCGCGAGAACCCGCCGGACCGCGTGATCGGCGAGGACGACATCGTGTTCGTCGACTTCGGCCCGATCTTCGAGGAGTTCGAAGCCGACTTCGGCCGGACGTTCGTGCTCGGCGAAGACCCGGTGAAGCACCGCCTGCGCGACAGCCTGCCGGTGGTGTTCGACGCGGGCCGCGAGTACTTCGAGACGCATCCGGACGTCACCGGCGCCGAGCTGTACGCGCACGTGACGAAGCTGGCCGAGGAGGCGGGCTGGACGTTCGGCGGCGCGCACTCCGGGCACCTGGTGGGCCAGTTCCCGCACGAGACGATCGACGGGGCGAAGATCGAGTCCTACATCGCGCCGGGCAGCGACCGGCCGATGCGCCGTCCCGACCGCAACGGGCAGCAGTCGCACTGGATCCTCGAAGTCCACCTCGTCGACCGGGAACGGCAGTTCGGCGGGTTCTTCGAAGAACTGCTCGACCTCGGCCACGGGAAACCCTGAACACCAGACGACGGTGGCCCCGCTCCGAGCCGGAGCGGGGCCACCGTCGTCACAGGCTCAGTACCGGAACTGCTGGAGCTGCCGCCCGTCCGACGAGGGCACCCAGCCGGTCCGGGTGGCGGGGTCGAACTGCGCCGAGCGCTCGGTCAGCGAGTCGTACTCGCCGCCGAACGGGCTGGACACGAAGTTCAGCCCCGAAGCCGTCGACACCTGCTTGCCGGTGACCAGGTCCATCACCGCGAACTGGCTGGTCGCGTTGTTGTCCGTGTTCACCCCGCCCGGATGGCCGAACGGCGTGAGCACCGGGGGCGTGCGGAACGCCACCAGCCCGAGGTGGTGCCCGGAGTCGACGGCCAGGAACCCGCCCTGCTGCTGGCGGACCGGGATCGTGCCCGCGGCGGCGAGCGTGTCACCCGTGACCGCGTTCAGCGAGGTGGTGCCGACGATGTTGAGGCTGACCGAGCGGTAGGTCAGCTGGTACAGCTTGTTCGCGCCCTCGTCGACGGCCAGCCCGCCGGCGCAGATGCTGCCCGCGTCGGACGGCCGGACCGCACCGGAGTCCAGGTCCACGCCGGCCACTGCCATCGCCCCGCCGCCGAAGCAGATCAGGCCGGTGCTGGCCCGCGACAGGTACACCAGCCCGGTCGCCTGGTCCAGCTCGATCATCTTGAACCCGCCCGCGGGCGCGCCCGGCGGGTCGGCGGGCAGCGGGGTGCCGAGCTTGCCGTCGCCGAGGTTCAGCGGCAGCACGACATCGGCGTTGTCCGACGTGCGCTTGGCCAGGATCGCCGCGCGGTGACGAGCGGGATCGACCCGGCCGCCCTGCACGGTGTAGCCGTCGGTGGCCGCGGTGCCGACCGCCTTCGCCGTGGCCGTGTCGTACGTTTCCAGTGCCGCGCCGGTGGCGGTGAAGTGCAGCAGCGCCAAGCGATCCGCGTCCGCGCCGAGCACTTGGTACCCGCTGTCCGGTGACGGGTCACTGGTGACGACCCGGCCGTACGTGCCGGCGGCCGCGTTGTACTCCCGCACGGACTCCCCCGCGCCGGGCTCACGCAAGGCGGCGTACGACGTGCCCTGCGGCGCCGCGGCGAAACTCGTCACCACGGTGTCGCCGGGCGCGTAGCCGTCGTCGAGCGTGAGGAACGACGTCGGGGACGCCTGGCCGAGGACCCGGCCGTTGCGGTCGGTGGCGAACACTCGGACGTTGTACGACAGCGAGCCGCCGAGGCCGAGCTTCACCGCGTCGAGGCCCGCGACCCCGTTGCGTGATGGAAGCTGTTGGTAGGCAACCGATCCCGCGCTCTGACCGCCCTGGTCCCGGCGGTCGCCGTTGGCGTTCGTGACGGTGTTGAGCGCGTTGAACAGCGTGGGCGCGGGTGCCGAGAACTCGACGGCGGCACCCGTCGCGCCCGGGATGCCGCGCACGTCGTAGCCCAGCGAGAAGCCCGGCGCGGCACGGGTGATCTCCACGCTGTGGGCCATCGCGCTGCCGCCGGCGGCGAGCGTCGGCGCGTCCGGCCGCCGCTCGCCGGTGCCGCCGACGCGGACCGCGGTGAACTCGCCGTACGTCGGGCTGCCCGCGGAGCCGGTCACCGAGCGCTGCACGATGCCGATGCCGTAAACCCCGGCGCCGCTCGCGAACGCGGTGGCCGGGACCAGCACGTCACCCGCGGTCGCGGTGAGCGGCGCGACGAAGCCGGTGCCGAACAGCGGCGCGCTCACCGGGTTCCAGTGCCCGAGCGTGGAGACGACCAGCTGCGGGTTGGACAGGTTGCGCACGCCGGTGAGGTCGTAGTGCACCTTCACCGGCTGCCCTGGCGCCACGGTCGCCGGTGCCACCGGGGCCTGGGCCTCGGCGTACGCGCCGTCGGTGGGGCCGAAGACCAGCGTCTGCTTCGCGGAGGTGACCACCCACGGCCCGAGGCGGACCTCGAACGTGACCGGCACGGAACGGTCCTCTGTGGACACCACGGGCAGGCCCGCGGCGGTGAGGATCTCGGCCGGCGTGAGCCGCACGGCGGGGACGTTCGCGGTGAACTCGTGCCCGCCGACCTTCAGCGCGTACGAGGCGTTCGGGGGCGCGCCCACCACATCGGCGCCGACCGTGACCGGGCCGAGCAGGCCTTCACCGGTGCCGCCGGTGGCCAGGTCGATCCGGCCGCCGTCGGCGTTCTCGAGGAACTGGCCGCCCAGGCCGCCGGTGGTGACCCGGTGCGCGACCGAAACCCGCGAGATCGCCGGGGCTCGCCAGGCGCCGAGCACGGACTGCACCGCGGCGGTGACGTCGATCTGCGGCCCGACCGTCACCGGCCGGTCGGCCTGCGGCGGGCTCGCCACCGGCCGCGCCGTGCGCTCCAGCACCGAGCGGACGGCGGCCGGGTCCATCGGCCGTCCGGTGCTCTTGGCCGCCTGCAGCACCACGGCCGCCGCGGCCGCGGTCATCGGCGCGGACGCCGAGGTGCCGCCGTTGAGCACCGGCGTCACGTCGTGGGCCGAGCCGCGCGGGGTGTGCTCGTAGACGAGGATTCCGTCGCTGGGCGCGGAAACGTCGACGCGCGTGCCGAAGCCGGAGGAGAAGTTGCCGCCGCCGTCGGTGCGCGTGGTGGCGAAGGTCGGGTTGTGCGCGGCCGCGCCGCCGGCCCGCTGCGGCACCGCGAGCGTGTCGTCCAGCGTGGTGCCGCCGACGGCGATGGCGCCGCTGTCGGTGACCTGGCTGGGCGTGGTGGAGGTCGCGTCGTCGTTGATGTCGGTGGTGGCGCGGGCGTCGCGGGTGACGTCGGTGGGCGTGCTGCCGCCGTCCGGGCCGACCGCGGCCGGGGTGTAGAGCCGGGTGCCGTCGTTGGAGGAGACGGTGACGACGATGTGGTACTGCCGCACGATCGTCGCGATCACGGCTTGGGTCACCGGGTCGTCTTCGAGGTAGCGGCCGGGGAAGCCCGCGGTGTCGGTGCCGAAGCCGAGGCTCGCGGTGATCACGTCCGGGCGCGGGGTCTGGCGCGCGGCGGCCATCAGCGCGACGGCGATCTGGTCGGTCGTCGGCTGCTGCGGGACGACCAGCCGGTACTGCGCGCCGGGGGCGATGCCGAGCAGGTCGGTCAGGCCGGAGCCGGTGGCGCCGGGGCGCTGCTTGTCGTGCGGCAGCGGGGCCATCACGCCGAAGTCGAGCAGCACCTCGCCGAGCGCGGGGTCCTGCTGCTCGGCCGAGCCGAGCGGGTCGAGCCGGCCGGACGGGCTCGCGGTGTAGGTCGGGATCAGCGGCATCGACGGCAGGTCGAGGTAGCGCTGCCCGTTCTGGACCACGGTGGTCGGGCCGTACGTGCTGACGTAGCCGTCGCCCGCGTCGGCCATGGACTGGTCGGTGAGGTCGCCGATGGAGACGTTGGTGATGATCTCGCCGGCACCGGGCAGCTTGCCCGGCAACAGGCTGTACGCGCCGAGCGCGTTGGTGCCGCCGGCGTTGAGGTAGCTCTGCGCCGAGGAGGTCACGCCGTAGTTCGAGGGCACCGGCGCGGGTGGATTCTGGTGCGCCTGCGGCAGTTTCGCGGCTTTCGCGGTGTTCACCACGGGTTGCGGCACGGGCACCGGGCCGGTGGACATAGCGGAGACGCGCCGGTTCGGCTTGGCGCTGACGACGCCGGGAGTGGCCGCGAGCGTCTTCGCCGCGGCCGCCGGGTCCTGGCCGCCGAGGTGGACGAGCACGGTCTTCGCGAGCGCGGGCACGTCGGTGGCGTCGGGGAACACCGGCTCGACGGAGGTGGCGCCGATCTTGCCGAACGCCGCGTTCACCCCGTCATCGGACGTCTTCGCGGCGCGGCGGCCGGCGGACAGGGGGACGCCGGTGACGGCGGTGGTGTCGGCGAGCTGCACCAGCAAGTCGCCGGGCTGGGCGGGGGCGGTGGTCTGGGCGAAGGTGGCGCGCACGGCGTCGTCGGACAGCTGGAAGCCGCCGAGGGCCGAAGTGCCTTGCGGCAGCGCGAGAACGGTCTTGGCGAGCTGCTTGCCGCGGGCGTCGGCGCGGGTCGCGGTGCCGTCGGCGTCGAGGGTGATCGCGCCGCCGTCCGGCATCGCGATGTGTCTGGACGGCGGGGCCTGCGGTTCCGGCGGCGGGGCGGCGGTCGCCGGCGCGGCGGTGACCGCGGCGATGGTGACCGCCGCGGTGACGACGGCGAGCAAGCCGCGAAGCGGGTTCGTCTGCACGACGCTCCCTTTCTCGGGTTCGGGGACTCGGGAGATTCGGGGGCCGGGCCGGACACCAGCGTCCGCCCAGTGATCGGATCAATTTCCCAGTCCGCGCGCGGCTGGCGCAAGATAGCCACCATGACCAATAGTCGCCAGGTGGCGGGTTCTCGCCAGCAGTTGCGGGACCTGGACGCGCTCGGCATCCCCGCCGCGGACGCTCGGGTGTACACCGCCCTGCTGGGCCATCCGCGCACGCGCGCGGCGGACCTGGCGGAACAATGCGGACTTTCCGCCCAGCAGGTGGCGCGGGCGCTGTCGCGGCTGGCCACCGGCGGCCTGGCGAGCCGGGTGCCCGGACGGCCCGCGCGCTACCTCGCGGCGCCGCCGGACATCGCGCTGGGCGGGCTCGCGGCCGAGCGGGCCGCCGAACTGCGCGGTGCGCGCGCCGCGATCGAGGACCTGATGGAGGTGCACCGCGAGGCCAGCCGGTTCACGCACCCGGCCGAGCTGGTCGAGGTGGTCACCGGCGCCGAGAACATCGACAGCCGCGTCCGCCGGCTCCAGGACGGCGCCCGCACGCAGATCCGCGGCTTCGACCGCCCGCCGTACGTCAGCCCGCCCGGCGCGAACCTCGGCCACGAGCACCGCCGGCTGACCGACGGAGTGGTCTACCGCGTGATCTACGACCGCGAGGCGATCGCCCTGCCCGGCCGTCTGCACGGCGACATCCTGGTCAGCGGCACCCACGGCGAGCGCTCGCGGGTGCGCCCGCACCTGCCGATCAAGATGGTGCTGGCCGACGAGCAGACGGCCGTGATCCCGATCAGCTCCTCCCCGCACGTGGTGGACGCGGCGTACATCATCCACGCCTCCGCGTTGCTCGACGCGCTGGTGACGCTGTTCGAGGCGGAATGGGACCGCGCGGTGCCGCTGAACGAGGCACTCAGCCCCGCAGCCACCGGCCGCGACCCGGAGACGAAGGAGCTCCTGGCGTTGCTCGCGGCCGGCCAGACCGACGCCGGCATCGGCCGCGCGCTGGGCTGGAGCCCGCGCACCACGCAACGCCGCGTCCGGGCGCTGATGACCGAACTGAACGCCACCACGCGCTTCCAGGCCGGGATGAACGCCCGCGAGCGCGGCTGGCTCTGACCGGCGGTGGCTGCGGCGCTAGACGGCGCGGCCGGTCAGCGCCTCGCCGAACGAGAACCGGTAGGTGCCCGGCAGGTCGGTGCCGAGCCAGGCCTTCCGGGACCGCTGTGCCGCGTGCTCCCGGGCCGTTGCCGAGCAGATCGCCGTCGTAGCGGTCGCCGACCTGTGCGGGGTTCGCCGGCGAGGATGTGCGGTGCCCGAAGGTGCTCGCCGACCAAGTGGTTGACCGAGTCGCGGACGGTCCATTCGATGCACGGCGTCGGATCGTCCCAGACCCCGTCCGGGCTGCCCACGCGACGGCGATCCGGCAGTGCTCCGGGGCCTCGCCCGGCCTGGGGTGAGCCAGGCCGGGCGAGCCGCGGGGACCCGCGCCAACGGGATCCCCGCCCGCCGCCGTGGAGCGAGCAGCGCCACCGGCGGCGTCCGGTGGGGTGGCGGTCACCGGAGGTGGGCCCGGCCCGCGCCGTGCACGGCCGATCCCTTGCCCGCCAAGGACTTCTCAGCTCACGTGCACGTAGTCCACGACCAGCTGCTGCGGGAACTGGGTGCTGCCGTCCGGGTCGCCCGGCCAGTCGCCGCCCACGGCGAGGTTCAGGATCAGGAAGAACGGGTGGTTGTAGACCCACTGGTTGCCGTTGAGGTCCGCCGGGGTGCGGGTCTCGTAGGCGTTGCCGTCCACCGACCAGGTGATGCTCTCGCCGTTCCAGTCCACCGCGTAGGTGTGGAAGTCGTCGGAGAAGTTGGGGCCGTTGTACGCGGCGCCGATGCCGTTGGCGCCGGAGTAGCCCGGGCCGTGGATCGTGCCGTGCACGGTGGTCGGCTCCTTGCCGATGTTCTCCATCACGTCGATTTCGCCGTCGGTCGGCCAGTTGCTGCCGCCGAGCATCCAGAACGCCGGCCACATGCCCTGCCCGCGCGGCAGCTTCATCCGCACCTCGATGTGCCCGCCACTGGTGGAGAACTTGCCGGAGGTGTTCAGCCGCGCCGAGGTGTACTCGCACGCGCCGTACCAGCAGTTGTTGCCGGAGTTCTCCTTCTTGGCGGTGATCACCAGGTGGCCCTGGCCGTCGAGCGCCGCGTTGGCCGCGCCCGCGGTGTACCACTGGCGTTCGTGGTTGTTGCCGCCGTTGTCACCGGTCTCGTAGTTCCACTTCGAGCCGTCGGCCGGGCTGCCCGCCGGGCCGTCGAAGTCGTCGGTGAACGAGTCCAGGACTTTCGCGTCTTTCGC
The DNA here is from genome assembly GCF_900110575.1 of Amycolatopsis saalfeldensis. Classification (GTDB taxonomy): domain Bacteria; phylum Actinomycetota; class Actinomycetes; order Mycobacteriales; family Pseudonocardiaceae; genus Amycolatopsis; species Amycolatopsis saalfeldensis. The sequence goes on along the minus strand of NZ_FOEF01000025.1, from coordinate 113,281 downwards.
CGGCGACGGCGTCGGGGCCGCGCTTCCGGCCGGGGCCGCCGCGAGCGTGACCGCCGCCGCGACCGACAAGGCTGCCGGAATCGCCAGCAACCGCCACCGTGCGGACGTTTTCAGAGACTTCATCGTCATCCTCGTCCCTCGAGGAGCGGCCTGGCGGCGCCACCCCGGGTTTGTTGTGGATGGCAACAAAGTATGCCCGCGCCGTTCTTCACAGGCAAGACAAGACGTGAGACATTTTCCGACATCCGGTGCGGGCAGGACGGATCCGGGGTGCGTCCGGGCAGACCCGGCCGTCCCGCCCTGCGGCGGTCCGCTCAGCCCAGCGCCGGGGTGACCTCCTCGGTCAGCCACAGCACGCCGCTCGGCGGGAGTTGCAGCACGGCCGACGCGGGCTGGCCGTGCCACGGCTCCGCGGTCGCCTCCACCGAGCCGAGATTGCCGACGCCGGAGCCGCCGTAGGCTTCCGCGTCGGTGTTCAGCAGCTCGGTCCAGCGGCCCGCGGCGGGCAGGCCGACGCGGTAGTCGTGATGCGGCACGCCGGCGAAGTTGGCGACGCAGGCCAGGCGCGAGCCGTCGGAGCCGATGCGCAGGAAGCTCAGCACGTTGCCGCCCGAGTCGTTCGCGTCGATCCACTGGAAGCCCTCGGGCCGCACGTCACCGCTGAACAACGCCGGGGTGTCGCGGTAGATGCCGTTGAGGTGGCGCATCAGGTCGCGCACGCCGCGGTGCAGCGGCTGCTCCAGCAGGTGCCAGTCGAGCGAGTCCGACTCCGACCATTCCCGCGGCTGGCCGAACTCGCCGCCCATGAACAGCAGCTGCTTGCCCGGGTGCGCCCACATGAACGCCAGCAGCGAGCGCAGCCCGGCCGCCTTGTTCCAGTCGTCGCCCGGCATCCGCTGCCACAGCGATCCCTTGCCGTGCACCACTTCGTCGTGAGAAAGGGGCAGCACGAAGTTCTCGCTCCAGGCGTACACGAGCGAGAAGGTCATCTCGTTGTGGTGGAACGCGCGGTGCACCGGCTCGTGCCCGAGGTAGCGCAGCGTGTCGTGCATCCAGCCCATGTTCCACTTGAAGCCGAAGCCGAGGCCGCCCAGGTGCGTCGGGCGCGTGACGCCGGGCCAGGCGGTGGACTCCTCGGCCACCATCACCACACCCGGGTGTCGCTTGTAGACAGTCGCGTTCAGCTCCTGCAGGAACCGCACCGCGTCGAGGTTTTCGCGGCCGCCGTACTCGTTCGGCAGCCACTCCCCCTCCTTGCGCGAGTAGTCGAGGTAGAGCATCGAGGCGACGGCGTCCACGCGCAGGCCGTCGAGGTGGAACTCCTCCAGCCAGTACAGCGCGTTGGCCACCAGGAAGTTGCGGACCTCGTTGCGGCCGAAGTTGAACACGAGCGTGCCCCAGTCCGGCTGCTCGCCGCGGCGCGGGTCCTCGTGCTCGTAGAGCGGGCTGCCGTCGAACCGCGCCAGCGCCCAGATGTCGCGCGGGAAGTGCGCGGGCACCCAGTCCACCAGCACGCCGATGCCGCGCTGGTGCAGGTGGTCGACCAGGTAGCGGAAATCGTCCGGGTCGCCGAAGCGCGAAGTCGGCGCGTAGTAGGAAGTGACCTGGTAGCCCCAAGAACCGCCGAACGGGTGCTCGGCCACCGGCAGGAACTCCACGTGGGTGAAGCCGGTTTCCTCGACGTACTCGGCCAGCTGGTCGGCCAGCTCGCGGTAGTCCAGGCCCGGCCGCCACGATCCGAGGTGCACCTCGTAGACGCTCATCGGCGCGTCGGCCCAGTTCGTCGCCTCGCGGCGCGCGGCCCACTCCTCGTCGGCCCAGGTGTACGAAGACTGCGTCACCTTCGACGCGGTGGCGGGCGGGACCTCGGTGGCGAACGCCATCGGGTCGGCCTTCTCGTGCCAGTGCCCGTCCGCGCCGAGGATCCGGAACTTGTAACAGCTGCCGACCGCGACGTCCGGGATGAACAGCTCCCAGACGCCCGACGAGCCGAGCGAGCGCATCGGGTGCCCGCGGCCCTCCCAGGCGTTGAAGTCGCCGATCACCCGCACCCCGCGCGCGGTCGGCGCCCACACCGCGAAGGACACGCCCTCGACGGTGCCGTTCGGGGTCTCGTACGCGCGGACGTGCGCGCCGAGCACGTCCCACAGCCGCTCGTGCCGGCCCTCGCCGATCAGGTGCTGGTCCAGCTCGCCGACGGTGGGCAGCCAGCGGTACGGGTCGTCGGTGACCACGGTGTGCCCGTCGTAGTCCACCTCGATCCGGTAGTCGCCGGGGTGCTCGGCCAGCTCGGCCGCGAACAGCGCGTCGGCCACCCGCTCCAGCGGGAACCGGGTCTCCCCGGCCAGCACCGTGACGGATTTCGCGCCAGGGCGCAGGAAGCGCGCGTAAATGCGCCCGCCGTCCGAGTGCACGCCGAGCACCGAGTGCGGGTCGTGGTGGGATCCGGCGAGCAGGTTGTCGATGTCCTGCGGCGACGGGGCGGCATCGGGCAGGTCCCGGGGAGCCGTGGTCACTGGTCACTCACCTCCGTGCGTGATGCGGGCGATCGCCGCGAGCGGGACGGCCAGCCAGTCCGGCCGGTTCGCGTGCTCGTAGGCGACCTCGTACACCGCTTTGTCGAGTTCGAAGGCACGGAGCAGTTCCCCGTGCTCGCGCGGGTCGCCCAGCGGCGCGGCGGCGCCGAGTGCGTAACCCTCGCAGAAGGCGGCGCGGTTGCGGCGCGCCCACTCCAGGGCCCGCTCGGTCAGCGCCGGGTCGTCCGGCTGGCCGACAAGCAGTTGCTGGGCCGCGTAGTCGAACGAGCGCAGCATGCCCGCGACGTCGCGCAACGGCGAGCGCAGCGCGTGCCGCTCCGCCACCGGCGCGGCCGGCTCGCCCTCGAAGTCCAGCAGCAGCCAGCCGCCGACGGTGCGCAGCACCTGGCCGAGATGCAGGTCGCCGTGGACGTACTGCATCGAGATCGGCGAGGAGCCCGGCGGCAGCTCACGCACGGCGTCGAACGACGCGCGCAGCGCCGGCACGTGCTCGGCCAGCTCCGGCACGGCGTGGGCGACCTCGTCCAGCCGGTCGGCCATCGCCTTCACGGTGCGGTCCAGCTCGTCGGCGTCGACCGGCTCGGTGCCCAGCGCCGACGCGAGGTCCGCGTGCACCTTCGCCACGGCCGTGCCCAGCCGCTCGGCCTCGCCGGCGAAGTCGCCGCCCAGCTCCTCCGGGTGCAGCTCGGACTCCGCCATCAGGTCGCGGACGCTGGTGGTGGCCATCGCCCAGCCGTCGACGGCGTCGGGCAGGTACACCTGCAGCATGCCGATCGTGGTGGGCTCCCCCGCCAGCTCGCCGGTGATCGAGCCGACCACCTCGGCGATGTGCTCGCAGCCCGCGGTCTGCAGCGCGCGGTGCAGCAGCAGGTCCTTGTTGAGGCCGGGGCTCAGCTTGCGGAACAGCTTGAGGATGTACTGCCCGCCGTAGACGAGCGAGGTGTTGCTCTGCTCGGAGGTGATCGGCCGGGCCCGCAGGCCGCCGGTCAGCTCGGCGCCCGGTTCGTGCTCGAAGACCAGCGGGCCGACGCGCCCCTGGGCCACGATCTTGTCCAGCAGCAAGGCGGTCAGGTCCGCGTCGCCGCTCGCCTCGTAGAAGTTCAGCCCGCCGTCGGCCCCGATCCACGACGAAGACGCGATCTCCGGCGGGTGCGACCGACGGCCGACCAGCAGCTGGTACGGCTCCTGCCGGTCCCCCTGGATCACCTCGACGACCACGTGCAGCAGCTGCGGGTCGCCGTCGATCAGGACCGTGGCCCCGAGCGGCCGCACCGCGGTCACCGGCCGGTCCTTGCCCGCGAACCACCGCTGGGACGGCAGCCAGCCCGGGAGCTCGGTGACCAGTTCGTCGACCAGGTGACCGGGGTCGGTCAAGGGACTCACCTCATCTCGCCTTCGTCTTCCGGCTCGAGGAGCTGGAACCAGTAGAACCCGTGACCGGGCAGCGTGAGCAGGTACGGCAGCTCGCCGATGCCCGGGAAACGGACCCCGCCGGTCAGCTCGACCGGCACCCCGCCGCGGTGCGCGGCGAGGTCCAGCTCCACCGGCTGCGGGAAGCGCGAGAGGTTGTTCACGCACAGCACCACGTCCTCGCGCCCGTCCGGGCGCCGCCACTGGCGCTTGTAGGCGAGCACGCTCGGGTTCGACCCGCCGAGGTCCACGAAGTCGCCCTCGGCGAACGCGTGGTGCTGCTTGCGCACCTCGATCATCCGCCGGGTCCAGTTCAGCAGCGAGGACGCGTTGTTCGACTGCGCCTCGACGTTGAGCGCCTGGTGGCCGTAGACCGGGTCCATGATCACCGGCAGGTAGATCCGGCCGGGGTCGCAGGCGGAGAAGCCGGCGTTGCGGTCCGGGGTCCACTGCATGGGGGTGCGGACCGCGTCGCGGTCGCCGAGCCAGATGTTGTCTCCCATGCCGATCTCGTCACCGTAGTACAGAACGGGCGAGCCCGGCAGGGACAGCAGCATCGCTGTGAACAGCTCCTGCTGGTTGCGGTCGTTGTCCAGCAGCGGCGCCAGGCGGCGGCGGATGCCGATGTTGGCCTTCATCCGCGGGTCCTTGGCGTACTCGGAGTACATGTAGTCGCGCTCTTCGTCGGTGACCATCTCGAGGGTCAGCTCGTCGTGGTTGCGCAGGAAGATGCCCCATTGCGTGCCGCTCGGGATCTGCGGGGTCTGCAGCAGGATCTCCGAGATCGGGAACCGCGACTCGCGGCGCACGGCCATGAAGATGCGCGGCATCAGCGGGAAGTGGAACGCCATGTGGCACTCGTCCCCGCCGGTCGCCGGGTCGCCGAAGTACTCGACCACGTCCGAGGGCCACTGGTTCGCCTCGGCCAGCAGGATCCGGCCCGGGTACTCGTCGTCGACCACCTTGCGGCAGCGCTTGAGGAACTCGTGCGTGCGCGGCAGGTTCTCGCAGTTGGTGCCCTCCTGCTCGAACAGGTAGGGCACGGCGTCCAGGCGGAACCCGTCGATGCCGAGGTCGAGCCAGAACCGGAGCACGTCCAGCATCGCCTCCTGGACCTCGGCGTTCTCGAAGTTCAGGTCGGGCTGGTGGGAGAAGAAGCGGTGCCAGTAGAACTGCCCGCGCACCGGGTCGTAGGTCCAGTTGGACGTCTCGGTGTCGACGAAGATGATGCGCGCGTCGGCGTAGCGGGAGTCGTCGTCGCTCCACACGTAGTAGTCGCCGTACGGGCCGTCCGGGTCCGAGCGCGACTGCTGGAACCACGGGTGCGCGTCGGAGGTGTGGTTCAGCACCAGGTCGGTGATCACCCGGATGCCGCGTTTGTGCGCCTCGGTGAGCAGGTGCACGAAGTCGTCCACGGTGCCGAACTCCGGCAGCACGGCGCGCCAGTCGCTGATGTCGTAGCCGCCGTCGCGCAGCGGCGAGGCGTAGAACGGCGGCAGCCAGAGGCAGTCGACGCCCAGCCACTCCAGGTAGTCGAGCCGGCCGGCCAGCCCGCGCAGGTCGCCGGTGCCGTCGCCGTTCGAGTCGGCGAACGCGCGCACCAGCACCTCGTAGAACACCGCGCCCTTGAACCAGTGCGGGTTGCTGGGCGCCTGCTCGGCCGGCTCGAAGTCGCCCGCCTGCGGTTCGACCAGCATGCCGTCGGCGTCCATCGCCTCCCCGGTGTGGGGCACGCCCTCCAGGGTCGTTCCCAGAGTCGCGTCGGGCCGGTCACCCTTGTCCATGAACTCCACCTCGTCCCGCGTTCGCTGGGTACGTTCGATCGTCCCTGCCGCATGCCGCGGGCGCAGGGTGGTTGATGAATCCGCTGAGTTGCCGGGGTGCTGAGTTGTCGAGAAGCGCCGCGAGTCGTTACGCGAGCCGGCGCCGGACGGAGACCACGTGGGCCACCGCGCGCCACGGTTCGAGCCGGACGAAGTTCGCCTGGCCCCAGTCCCAGGTTTCCCCGGTGACCTCGTCGTGCGCGATCAGCCGCTCGTGCCACTCGAACCCGAGCGCGTCGAGGTCGAGCCAGAGGGTGCCCTCCTGGGCGCCGTGCGGGTCGAGGTTGACCACCGTCACCACGGTGTCGCCGGTGGCCGGGTCCTGTTTGGAGTAAGCCAGCAGCGCGCCGTTGTCGATGTGGTGGAACCGCAGCGACCGCATGCCGTGCAGCGCCGGGTGCGCGTGCCGGATCGCGTTCAGCTTGGTGATCCACGGTTCCAGCGAACGGCCTTCGGCCAGCGCCCTGGCGAAGTCGCGCGGGCGCAGCTGGTACTTCTCCGAGTCGAGGTACTCCTCGCTGCCCGGGCGCACCGGCTCGTGCTCGAACAGCTCGTAGCCGGAGTACACCCCCCAGGTCGGCGACAGCGTGGCGGCGAGCGCCGCCCGCAACGCGAACATGCCGGGGCCGCCGTGCTGCAGCGACTCGTGCAGGATGTCCGGGGTGTTGACGAACAGGTTCGGCCGGCCGTGGTCCCAGTGCTCCACCAGGTCGACGCCGAACTCGACCAGCTCCTCCTTGGTCGTGCGCCAGGTGAAGTAGGTGTAGCTCTGGGTGAAGCCGAGCTTGGCCAGCCCCCACAGCCGCGCCGGGCGGGTGAACGCCTCGGCCAGGAACAGCACGTCCGGGTGCGCGTCCTTGACCGACTGGATCAGCCAGGCCCAGAAGTCCGGCGGCTTGGTGTGCGGGTTGTCCACCCGGAAGATGCGCACCCCGTGCGAAACCCAGTGGAGCACGACCCGCAGCACCTCGTCGTAGATGCCGCGCGGGTCGTTGTCGAAGTTGACCGGGAAGATGTCCTGGTACTTCTTCGGCGGGTTCTCGGCGTACGCGATCGAGCCGTCCGGGCGGGTGGTGAAGAACTCGGGGTGCTTGAGCACCCACGGGTGATCGGGCGCGGCCTGCAGCGCGAGGTCGAGCGCGACCTCCAGGCCGAGGCCCTCGGCGCGCGCGGTGAACTCGTCGAAGTCCTCCATCGTGCCGAGGTCCGGGTGGATCGCGTCGTGGCCGCCCTCGTCGGCGCCGATCGCCCACGGCGAGCCGACGTCCTCCGGCCCGGCGCCGAGGGTGTTGTTGGGGCCCTTGCGGTTCACTCGCCCGATCGGGTGGATCGGCGGCAGGTACACGACGTCGAAGCCCATGCCCGCGACGCGATCGAGCGCGTCGGCGGCGGTGGCGAAGGTGCCGTGCACCGCCCGGCCGTGCTCGTCGACCCCGCCGGTGGACCGCGGGAACAGCTCGTACCAGGAGCCGAACGCGGCGCGCTTGCGGTCGACCCACAGCTTGAGCGGCTTGCCCTTGGTGATCAGCTCGCGCACCGGGAACTCGTGCATCAGCCGGCGGATCTCCGGCGACAACGCGGGGCCGACGCGCCCGGCCAGGTCGCACTCGTCGTCGCGCAGCGCCGCGGCGGCGCCGGCCAGCAGGCCGCGCTCGGCGCGGCGGTCGGGGCGGCGGGACACGCGGTCGAGCAGGCGCGCGCCGTTCTCGAGGTCGTTCTCCAGCTCGCCGGGCCCTTGCCCGGCCGCGATCTTGACCTCCACGGCGTGCTCCCAGGTCGCCCAGGGATCGCTCCACGCGTCGACGCGGTAGGTCCACATGCCCTCGGCGTCGGGCACCACCACGGCGGCGAACCGGTCGAGCCCGGTGCCCTGCTCCACCATCCGGGTCTGGCGCGACACCCGGTCGCCCGGCCCGCGCCAGGCGACGGTGGCCGACACCGCGTCGTGGCCTTCGCGCCACACCGTCGCGGACACCGGGAAGTGTTCTCCCACAACGGCTTTGGCCGGATACCGGCCACAGCTCACGGTGGGCGTGACCTCGTCGATACCGAGCCGGCCGGTCATGGCAACGCCCCTTTAACCGAATTCGTGACTGTGCGGACGCGAGCACGGTCAGTGTGCCTGATTCGATCAAAGCCCTTGACAGCGGGGCCTTTCCCCGAACCTACCCGCCACCCGGACGGGCGACACGACTCCATCGGAGCGGAAGTTCTTTCACGTTACGGGTTTCGGCACGCCGGGACCCGCGCAGCGAAATCGTGAACATCACGCGACTTTTGTGTTTCGCGGCTGTGTTCGAGCCGGGTTCCTCACGGCGTCTGCGGCCCTTCCACGAAATCGCGCGGGGCCCGCAAAAGCAGCAGCGACCGGGCCTCGACGGTGATGCGCGCCTTCGGCTCCAGCACGGCGGGATGGCCGGAAACCCCGTCGGCGGTGCTGGTGTCGAGGGTGGGCTTGTAGGTCTCGCCGTACTCGCGGCCGGGCAGCACCACCTCGAGCGGCTCGTCGCCGGCGTGCAGGACGAGCAGCCACGAGTGGTCGGTGACCAGCGCGCCCTCGCGGTTGCGGGCCTGGCTGTTGGAGCCGTCGATCCACAGGCAGAGCGAGCGGCGGTCCTCGTCGAACCAGTCGACCTCGTCGAACTCCTCGCCGTCGGGGCGGAACCAGATCAGGTCGGGCTTGCCGGTGGGCGTGGTCCGGCCCTCGAAGAACTCCGGCTGGCGCAGCGCCGGGCTCTCGGCGCGGATGCGGACCAGCCGCCGGGTGAAGGCGAGCATCGGCTCCGAGGCCGCCGAAGGCGTCCAGTCGAGCCAGGACGTCTCGTCGTCGAGGCAGTAGGCGTTGTTGTTGCCGCCCTGGGTGCGCCACATCTCGTCGCCCGCGGTGAGCATCGGCGTGCCGGTGGACAGCAGCAGCGTGGCGAGCAGGTTGCGGGCCTGGCGGGTGCGCAGCGCGAGCACGGCCGCGTCGTCGGTCTCGCCCTCCACCCCGTGGTTCCACGAGCGGTTGTCGTCGGTGCCGTCGCGGTTGTCCTCGCCGTTGTCCTCGTTGTGCTTGTCGTTGTAGGACACCAGGTCCCGCAGGGTGAAGCCGTCGTGCGCGGTGACGAAGTTGATCGACTGCCACGGGCGGCGCAGGTTGTGGTCGTAGAGGTCCGACGACCCGGAAAGCCGGAAGGCGAGGTCGCGCACGCCCGTCGCGCCGCGCCAGAAGTCACGCAGGGTGTCGCGGTAGCGGCCGTTCCACTCGGCCCACTGCGCGCCGAAGTCGCCGACGCGGTAGCCCTCCCCCGTCGCGTCCCACGGCTCGGCGATGAGCTTGCAGCCCGAGAGCACCGGGTCGGTGGTGATGGCCGTGAGCATGGTCGAATCGCGGTCGAACATGCCGCCGCGCGGGCGGCCCAGCGTGCTGGCCAGGTCGAAGCGGAAGCCGTCCACGCCCAGCTCCTGCGTCCAGTACCGCAGGGAGTCGGTGACCAGGCGGACGACGGTGGGCGAGCCCGCGTCGAGGGTGTTGCCGCAGCCGGTGATGTCGGCCATGTGCCCGCGTTTGGTGTGCAGGTAGTAGGCCGGGGCGTCGAGCCCGCGCAGCGACAGCGTCGGCCCGTCCGGCCCGCCCTCGCAGGTGTGGTTGAACACGACGTCGACGATCACCTCGATGTTGGCCGCGTGCAGCGCCGCCACCATGGTGCGGAACTCCTCGACCTCACGCCCCGGCTCGCTCGCGTAGCGCGGGTGCGGCGCGAAGTAGCCGAGCGGCGAGTAGCCCCAGTAGTTGTGCCGTCCCGCGCGGATCAGCGACGGCTCGTCGGTGAACGCGTGCACCGGCAGCAGCTCGACCGTGGTGACGCCGAGCCGGGCCAGGTGCTCGATCGACACCGGGTGCGCGAGGCCGAGGTAGGTGCCGCGCAGCGCCTCCGGGATGAACGGGTGCTGCTCCGTGAACCCCTTCACGTGCACCTCGTAGATCACCGACTCCTCGAACGGCACCTCCGGCTTCGCGCCGGTGTCCGGCCCGCCCGGCGACATCACCACCGAGAGCGGCACGCTGCCCAGTGAGTCCACAGTGGACGCCGGGCCGCGGGCCGGGTCGCCGACGAAGCCCTGCGCGGCGTGCAGGTTCGTGAGCCGTCCGGTGATGCGGTAGGCGTACGGGTCCACGAGCAGCTTCGCCGGGTTGCAGCGAAGCCCGCGCGACGGGTCGTACGGGCCGTGCACGCGGTAGCCGTACCGCTGCCCGGGAGTCACGCCGGGGACCAGGCCGTGCCACACGCCGAAGGTGCGCTCGGTGAGCTCGATGCGGCGCTCGGACCCGTCGTCGGCGATCAGGCAGACCTCCACGGCGTCGGCGACGGCGGAGGTGACGGCGAAGCGCACGCCCCCGGCCTCGGGGTGGGCCCCGAGCGGGAACGGTCGTCCGGCGAGGACCTGGGTGTCGGATGCGGGTCGCGTGGCCATGCGCAGATCTTCCCAAAGTCCGCGCCCGAACGGGACCGGTGCACGTCCGGGTCAGGGGTTCGGCCAGACCCTGGCGGGCCTCAGGGACCGGTGCTGACCAGCGCGAACGACTCCCCCGGCAGGCGCACGGCCGCCTGGCCCGCCAGGTCGGGCCCGGGCGCGCCCCAGGTCAGCAGCACCTCGTCGGCCGTACCGCCCAGCGGGACGGTGACCTCTTCGGCACCGAAGTTGCACGCCAGCCGCAGCGCGCCGCGGTGCAGCACGAGCCAGGAGTCGTCCGGCGCGGCCTCCACCACGAGCCCGGCCAGCCGCGGGTCGGCCAGCTCCGGACGCTCCCGCCGCAACCGGATCAGCGTCCGGTACAGCTCGAGCATCTCGCGGTGGCCTTCGCGGCCGGGCTCGGCCCAGTCGAGCCGGGAGCGGGCGACGGTGGCCGGGTCCATCGGGTCCGGCACGTCGGCCTCGCCCCAGCCGTGCCGGCCGAACTCGCGCCGCCGCCCCGTGCGCACCGCCTCGGCCAGCACCGGGTCCGGGAACGAGGCGAAGAACTGCCACGGCGTGCTCGCGGCCCACTCCTCGCCCATGAACACCATCGGCGTGTACGGCGAGCAGAACACCACCGCCGCGCCGCAGGCCAGCTTGCCCGGCGAGACCGTGGCCGAGAGCCGGTCGCCGGTCGCGCGGTTGCCGATCTGGTCGTGGTTCTGCAGGTAGGCGAGGAACCGGTGGCCGAGCGCCTTGCGGGTGTCGAGGGGGCGCCCGTGCGTCCGCTCGCGGAACGAGGACCAGGTGCCGTTGTGGAAGAAGACCTCGCGCAACGTCTTCGGGAGCGCGCCCGGCGCGGCGAAGTCGGTGTAGTACCCGGTGGTCTCGCCGGTGAGCCGGACGTGCAACGCGTGGTGCAGGTCGTCGGACCACTGCGCGCCCAGCCCGTAGCCGCCGCCTTCGCGGGTGGTGACGAGCTTCGGGTCGTTCTGGTCGGACTCCGCGATCAGCGTGAGCGGCCGCCGCACCGCCGCGGACAGCTCCTCGACCTCGGCGGCCAGCTCCTCCAGCAGGTGCGTCGCGCGCTTGTCGACCAGGGCGTGCACGGCGTCGAGGCGCAGGCCGTCGGCGTGGAAGTCACGCAGCCAGCCGAGCGCGTTGTCGATCACGTACCGGCGGACCTCGTCGGAGCCCGGGCCGTCGAGGTTCAGCCCGGCGCCCCAGTCGGTGGCCCCGGCGAAGTACGGGCCGAACCGGTCGAGGTAGGCGCCGGACGGGCCGAGGTGGTTGTAGACCACGTCGAGCACCACCGCCAGACCGCGTGCGTGGCAGGCGTCGACGAAGCGCTTCAGCCCGTCCGGCCCGCCGTACGGCTCGTGCACCGCGCCCCACAGCACGCCGTCGTAACCCCAGCCCGCGGTGCCGTCGAAGGAGTTCACCGGCAGCAGTTCGACGTGGGTGATGCCGAGGTCCACCAGGTGGCCCAGCCGTTCGATGGCCGAGTCGAACGTGCCGCCTCCGGTGAACGTGCCCAGGTGCAGCTCGTAGACGACACCGCCGGGCAGTGGGCGTCCGGTCCAACCGCTGTCGGTCCACGCGAACGCCGAGTGGTCGTACACGCGGGAGGCCTCGTGCACGCCGTGGGGCTGGCGAAGCGAACGCGGGTCCGGCAGTGGCTTTTCGTCATCGCCGAGCAGGAACGCGTAGTCGGTGCCGGTGACGTCGGCGCGCCACCAGCCGCCGGTCGCCGCTGTCATGGCGTGGTCGGCGCCGTCGACCCGCACCCGCACGCGTTCGGCCTCGGGCGCCCACACCGTGAACATCAGGAGTCCCCTCGTACCAGCAAAGCCACCGGGTAGCGGTCGAACAGCGAGAGCGCGGCCGGCCGGTCGCCGACAGCGCGGCCGGTGAGCACGTCGGTCCAGACACCCTCGGTCAACGGCAGCACGGTGTCGCGCCAGCCGCCCTCGCGCGCCAGCCCGACCGGCAGCCGGGTCACAGCCACGGCCAGGTCCTCGCCGCGCTGGAACGCCAGCAGGTGGTCGGCTGCGGCGCCCTCGGCGTGCAGCGGCCGGTAGCCGGTGAACAGTTCGGGCCGATCCCGCCGCAGCGTCAGCGTTTTCTGCACCACCAGCAGCTTGGCCGCGCCGGTCTCGTCGACCTCCGGCTGCTCGCCCGCCAGCACCCGGCCGAGGGCCTCGCGGCGCACGCCGTAGTCCACCTCGCGCCGGTTGTCCGGGTCCACCAGCGAAAGGTCCCACAGCTCGGTGCCCTGGTAGACGTCCGGGACGCCGGGGCCGGCCAGCTGCACCAGCTTCTGGCCGAGCGAGTTCACCCAGCCCGGCCCGCGCACGCGCTCGACGAACGCCTCGACGTCGGCGGCCAGCTCGGCGTCGCCCAGCACCTGCCCGGGCCACGCGGCGACGGCCCGTTCGAACGGCTCGTCGTGGTCGGTCCAAGTGGTGCGGAGCTTCGACTCCTTGGCCGCCTTGTCCAGGTAGCCACGCAGCCGCTCGGCGCTGATCGGCCACGCCCCGACGAGCGTCTGCCAGGCCAGCAGGTTCAGCGCGGGCTCGTCGACCGGCCGGCGCGCGGTCCACCGCCGGACCGCGGCGGCGAACTCGTCCGGCACCTCCGACAGCACGGCCAGGCGCGCCCGCGTGTCCTCGGAACGCTTGGTGTCGTGGGTGGTCAGCGCGGTCATCGTCGCCGGGTACGCCGCGGCGCGGTTCTCCGCCAGCACGTGGAAGTCCGCGACGCCGAGGCCGAACCGGTCCGGGTTGCCGCCGACCTCGTTCAGCGCGGCGAACCGGGTGAACCGGTAGAAGGTGGTGTCCTCGGTGCCCTTGGCCACGACCATGCCCGAGGTCTGCTGGATCCGCGTGGCCAGCTCGCCGCCGGGCTCGCCGCGCACCTGCGCGTCCAGCGCGTCGAGCGCCGCGCCCAGGTCCGGCCGCCGGGTCCGCGCCAGCTCGAGCGCCGCGGCCCAGTTTTCGCCGCCCTCGGGCAGATACGAGCGGTAGACCGGGAACGCGATCATCACCTCGGCCACCGCCGCCCGTGCCGCTTCGGTCTCCACGCCGCTCAGCAACGCGGCGATCCGGCGCACTTCGGCGACCAGGATCCGGTCGGTGACCAGGCGGCGGGCCTGCTCCTCCACTGCGTGGTAATCGGTGCGGCCGCCCAGTTCGGCGGCCAGCCGGGTGAACGCGGGGCCGGCGGCCGGGTCGACGAACACCCCCGCGATCTCGCGCAGCGCGTCGTATCCCGTGGTGCCGTCCACCGGCCAGCTCTGCGGCAGCGCTTCGCCGGGGTGCAGGATCTTCTCGGCCACCAGCCACGCGCCCGGCGCGCCCTCGCGCAGCCGCGTCAGGTAGCCGCCGGGGTCGGCGAGGCCGTCCGGGTGATCCACGCGCAGGCCCTGGACGTCGCCGTCGGCCACCCAGCGCAGCACCTCGCCGTGCGTCTCGGCGAACACCCCGGGCTGCTCGACGCTGACCGCGGCGAGGTTGGTGATGTCGAAGAACCGCCGGTAGTTCAGCTCCGCGTTGCCCCGGCGCCAGCCCACCAGCTCGTAGTGCTGACGGCCGTGGACCTCCTGCGGACTCCCCTGATCGGTGCCGGGCGCGAGCGGGAAGCGGTGGTCGTAATAAACGAGTTCGTCGCCTTCCACGGCCAGATCGGCGACGGCGTCATCGTCACCGAGGACCGGCAGCAGCAGGCGGCCACGGCTCCAGTCGATGTCGAAGTACCCGGCGTGCGCGGACTCACGGCCGTGGCGCAGCACGTCCCACCACCACGCGTTGGCCTTCGGCACCTCGACGGACATGTGGTTCGGCACGATGTCGACGACCAGCCCGAGCCCGGCCGCCTTGAGCCGCGCCGACAACGCCTTCCGGGCCTCTTCGCCGCCCAGCTCGGGCCGCGCGCGCGTCGGGTCGACCACGTCGTAGCCGTGGGTGGAGCCGGGAGTCGCGTCGAGCACCGGCGAGACATACATCGCGCCGACGCCGAGCGCGCGCAGGTAATCGACCAGTTCCGCGGCGTCGGTGAAGGTCAGCTCCGGGCGCAGCTGAACCCGGTACGTCGACGAAGGCTTGTTCACTCGTCGTCCTCTCCGGCGGTCCGCTGCAGCACGACCAGCGACCGCGCGGCCAGGTTCAGCTTGCCGCCGCCGGGCACCAGCTCGCCGTCGGCGTGCCCGACCTCGCCGGTCGCGGTGTCCACGACCACGGTCCACTCGCGGCCGTAACCGTTGCCCGGCAAGGTCATCGCGATGTCCTCGTAGTGCGCGTTGAACGCCAGCAGGAACGAGTCGTCGACCACCCGCATGCCGCGCGGGTCGAGGTCCGGGATGCCCTCGCCGTTGAGGAAGATGACCACGGACTTGCCGAAGCCGTCGTCCCAGTTCTGCTCGGTCATCTCCTCGCCGGCCGGGGTGAACCAGGCGATGTCGCCCAGCTCCTCGCCCTTGCGCAGCGGCTTGCCCTGGAAGAACCGGCGGCGCCGGAACACCGGGTGCGCGCGGCGGAACGCGGTCAGCCCGGCGGTGAACTCGACCAGGTCGTGGTTGGCCGAGGCCAGCTCCCAGTCCATCCAGGACAGTTCGGTGTCCTGGCAGTAGGCGTTGTTGTTGCCCTGCTGGGTGCGGCCGAACTCGTCGCCGTGCAGCAGCATCGGCACGCCCTGGGAGAGCAGGTTGGTGGCGAGCAGGTTGCGGCGCTGGCGGGCCCGCAGCGCGACCACCTCGGGGTCGTCGCTCGGGCCTTCGACCCCGCAGTTCCACGAACGGTTGTCGTCGGCGCCGTCGCGGTTGTCCTCGCCGTTCGCCTCGTTGTGCTTTTCGTTGTAGGACACCAGGTCCGTCAGGGTGAAGCCGTCGTGCGCGGTGACGAAGTTGATCGACGCGAACGGGCGGCGGCCGTCGTCCTGGTACAGGTCCGAGGAGCCGGTGATCCGGGAGGCGAACTCGCCGAGCGTGGCCTGCTCGCCGCGCCAGAAGTCGCGCACGGTGTCGCGGAACTGCCCGTTCCACTCCGTCCACAGCGGCGGGAAGTTGCCGACCTGGTAGCCGCCGGGGCCGACGTCCCACGGCTCCGCGATCAGCTTCACCTGGCTGACGATCGGGTCCTGCTGCACCAGGTCGAAGAACGTGGACAGCCGGTCGACGTCGTAGAACTCGCGGGCCAGCGCCGAGGCGAGGTCGAACCGGAACCCGTCGACGTGCATCTCGGTCACCCAGTACCGCAGTGAGTCCATGATCAGCTGCAACGTGTGCGGGTTGCGCACGTTCAGCGAGTTCCCGGTGCCGGTGTAGTCCATGTAGTACTGGGGATCGTCCTCGACCAGCCGGTAGTAGGCCTCGTTGTCGATGCCGCGCATGGACAGCGTCGGGCCCAGGTGGTTGCCCTCGGCGGTGTGGTTGTAGACGACGTCGAGGATCACCTCGATGCCCGCCTCGTGCAGCGCGCGGACCATGCCCTTGAACTCCTGGACCTGGCCGCCCTGCCCGGGCATCGCCGCGTAGCCGTCGTGCGGGGCGAAGTAGCCGATGGTGTTGTAGCCCCAGTAGTTGCGCAGGCCCTTCTGGTCCAGCCCGTGGTCGGTGACGAACTGGTGCACCGGCATCAGCTCGACCGCGGTCACGCCCAGCTTCTTCAGGTGCTCCACCACCGCCGGGTGCGCCAGCCCCGCGTACGTGCCGCGCAACCGCTCCGGCACGAAGGGGTGCGTCATCGTCATGCCCTTGACGTGGGCTTCGTAGATCACCGTCTCGTGGTACGGGGTGCGCGGCGCGCGGTCGTTGGCCCAGTCGAAGAACGGGCTGACCACCAGCGAGTACGGCACGTGGCCCGCGGAGTCGTCGTCGTTGCGCTGCTCCGGGTCGTCGAAGCGGTAGCCGAACAGCGCCTCGGTCCAGTCGACGCCGCGGGAAAGCGCCTTGGCGTACGGGTCGATCAGCAGCTTGGCCGGGTTGCAGCGCAGGCCGCGCTCCGGGTCGTACGGGCCGTGCACGCGGAACCCGTAGCGCTGGCCGGGGCCGATGCCGAGCAGGTAGCCGTGGTGGACGAAGCCGTCCACCTCCTCCAGGCGCGCCCGCGTCTCGGTGCCGTCGTCGTCGAACAGGCACAGGTCGACGTGCTCGGCCACCTCGGAGAACAACGCGAAGTTGGTCCCCACCCCGTCGTAGGTCGCGCCGAGGGGATAGGGCGTTCCGGGCCAGGGGCGCACGGGGCTCTCCTTGTGTTGCTTCGGTTCCGACGACAGGGACTGGGTTCGGCGATCCCGCTAGGGCAGCGGCCGGGCGGCCTTCAACGGCGCCACGGCCGCGTGCACCCGGGGATCGGCGAAGAACCCGTCGACGGTGACGGGCAAGGGAATCCGCCAGTTAGGGTACTGGTCGACGGTGCCGGGCAGATTGGGCTGCCGGAGCTGCCCCACCACGTCCGCGGGCGAGGTCAGTACCAGCCGCGAAGCCGCCGAGGCCAGCAGCGTGTGCAACGCCACGACCAGGTCGCCGTCGGAGATCCCCTCCCGCGCAACGAGGTCCAGCAACGCAGCGCGTTCGGCCGCTGCCTCGGCGTACTCGTCGGCGGCCGGCCGGTCGAGCAAGCCCAGCTCGGCGCGCACCCGCACGTGTTCCGCCGCCAGCCAGCCCGCGACCGTGGGCAGATCGTGGGTGGAGATGCTGGCCATCGCCTCGGGATCCCACTCCGCCGGGCGGACGAACGGCTGGCCCGGCGCGTCCCAGTCGCGCTGGAACCACAGCACGGCGGAGCTGAGCAGCCCGCGCGCGTGCATGGTCTCGGTGACGGTGTCCTCCACCGTGCCCAGGTCCTCGCCGACCACCACGGCGCCCGCGCGGTGCGCCTCCAGCGCGAGCACCCCGAGCATCGCCTCGGCGTCGTAGTGCACATACGTGCCGCGGCCGGCGGGCTCGCCCGGCGGGATCCACCAGAGCCGCCAGAGCCCGGCGATGTGGTCGACGCGGATGCCGTCGGCGTGCTGGAGCACCCCGCGCACGACGTCGCGGAACGGCGCGTAGCCGGCCTCGGCCAGCCGGTCCGGGCGCCACGGCGGCAGGTTCCAGTCCTGGCCCTGCTGGTTGAACGCGTCCGGCGGCGCGCCGACGCGGACCTTCGCGGCGAAGACCTCCCGCAGCGCCCAGGTGTCCGCACCGCCGGGGTGGACGCCCACGGGCAGGTCGTGCACCACGCCGACCGGCATCCCGGCCTCACGGGCGGCGCGGCGGACGTCGTCGAGCTGCTCGTGGCAGAGCTGCTGCAGCCAGCCGTGGAACTCGACGCGCCCGGCCAGCTCCTCGCGGGCCGCGGCGACCGCGGGGCTCGACGGGTCGCGCAGCGGTTCCGGCCACTCGCGCCAGTCGGCGCCGTGGACCTCGGCGAGCGCGCCGAACGTCGCGAAGTCCCGCAGGTCGCCGTCCAGCTCGACCGGGCGCGGGTGGTGCGGGCGGAGCAGTTCGAGGGCGCTGTTCTTGGCCGTCCAGACGGCGTCGTAGTCGATCAGCTCGCCCGCGCCGGGCGCGAGGGCCAGCACCTTGGCGCGGGTTTCCCCGTCGGCGTTCGCGAAGGCCTCGGTCGCGGTGACCCGCAGGTAGACCGGGTTGGCGAACCGGCGGCTGGACGGCGAGTACGGCGAGCGCTCGACCGGGTGCGCCGGGCTGAACGCCTGCACCGGGTTGACCAGCAGCACCCCGGCGTCCAGCTCGGCGGCCGAGCGCGCGGCGACGGTCTTGAGGTCGCCGAAGTCGCCCATCCCCCACGACTCGCCGGAGTGCAGCGAGTAGAGCTGGAGCATCCAGCCCCAGGCGGGCGGCACATCGGGCAGCTTCGCCGGGACGACCGCGAGCGGCACGCGCCGGTCGGCGGTGAGCACGTGGTGCCAGCCGAGCGGGAGGTCCGCGGGCAGCGAGGTGCCGACGTCGCGGGTGGTGCCGTCCTCCAGCTCGACCGTGGCGGCCCGGCCGAGGTCCCGTTCCTGCCCCTCGCGCACGACCAGCGTCGGCGGCAGGGCGGTGGTGTCCCGGCTTGCACGGACTTCGGCCAGCCCCGCCGCGACGGCCTCGGGGGTACTGGCGTCGACGTCGAACTGCGCGAGCACCGCGACGACGACTTCGGCCTCCACCTGGACCTCGACCTGGTCGGAGTTCTCGTAACGGGTCGCCACGCCATAGGCGGCGGCCAGCTCGGCCAGCTCGGGCGGGACGGCGTTCTCGGGTGCCTCGTCGGCGGCGGGGCTCTGCACCGGTCCAGTCTCTCGGGCGGTGCGGTGGCGCGCCAATCGCCCCGCCGGGCGGCACCCGAATGCCGCTGTTTCCCGGCTGTGAACAGGCAACAGCGGTAACCGGCCAGTCGGGGGGCGTGCCGGCCGGTTACCGCCACACCACCACAGAGGGC
Organism: Amycolatopsis saalfeldensis; assembly: GCF_900110575.1. Taxonomy (GTDB): domain Bacteria; phylum Actinomycetota; class Actinomycetes; order Mycobacteriales; family Pseudonocardiaceae; genus Amycolatopsis; species Amycolatopsis saalfeldensis. The sequence goes on along the minus strand of NZ_FOEF01000025.1, from coordinate 94,651 downwards.
AGTGGACCACCGGAATGACGGCCGAACCGTGACTTCACTCGTTCAGGTGAACCGACTGGTTCAGGGGTGGTGGGCTCAGCCGTGGAGCGGTCCCGGGTGCAGGTACGGCTCCGGCGGGATCACCGTGCTGTGCGCCCACGCCCGGAAGAACCCCGACAGGTCCTGCCCGGCGTCGTGGGCGGCGAGGCGTTCGAAGTCGGGCCAGGAGGCATTGCCGTCACGGTGCGTGGTGGCCCAGTGCCGGAGCAGGCCGAAGAACCTGCCGTCGCCCATGGTGCGGCGCAGCGCGTGGAGCATCAGCGAGCCGCGGTCGTACAGGGCGTAGTCGAGCGGGCGATCCTTGCCCGGGTCGTAGATCGGCACCGCCCAGTACGCCGCGTCGCCCGCATGGCTCGCGACGATCTCGCGGTAGGACCTGTCGAGGTCGGCGCCGTTCTCGGCCTCGTCCCAGAGCTGGCCGGTGTACTGGGCGAAGCACTCGGCGAAGCAGCCGTCGCGCCAGTCCGAAAAGGACACTGAGTCGCCGAACCACTGGTGGGCCGGCTCGTGCACGGCGGAGGCGTCGAAGGGGTACGGGCCGAACGCCTTCGTCAGGAACGCCATGATCTTCGGCACCAGCGCCTCGGAATCCGGCAGGTAGGTCGTGTTCTGCCCGTACGCGTTGATCACCGGTGTGCCGTCGGCCAGTTTCGAGGTGTGCACGGTGAACTTGTCGATCGCCATCGTCGTCGCGTAGGAGACGATCGGGTGATCTTCGTTCCAGCGGAACGTCTTCAGCCCGTCTCGCTCCGACGTCGGCCCCGGCCGGCCGTTGCCGATCACCGTCCACGCCGCGGGCACGGTCGCCTCCAGGTGCAGCGCCGCCTTGTCCGACGGGTGGTCGTTCAGCGGGAACCACGCGGTGGCCGAGTGCGGCTCGCCGGTGACGTCGACGCCGCCGCCCTGCAGCTGGTGCCAGCTCGCCCCCGTCGGCTTGCCGGAGTAGACCACCCGCACCGCGAACGCACTCCCCCGCCGGACCCGTGCCGGCGGCGTGATCACGGGTTCGTGCGCGCCCGAGCGCGCGACCTCACGCGCCGGCACCCCGTTCACCGTCACCGAGCTGACGGCGAAGCCCTCCAGGTCGAGGTCGAAACCGGTCGAGATCCTGTTTCGCCGTTGCCCGCACCGTGGTGTCACCGGCGAAGGAATCCGGCCTCGCGGGGTCGCCGTCCTGCGGGAAATACGGGTCGCCGACGCCGTCCGCGCCGATCGAAGACGGCGGCGCCAGGCCGGGGGCGGCGGTGCTGCCGGCGACGACAGCCAGCGCGATGGCCTTGTGCCACAACGGGTTCACTGCTGATTCTCCTTCACCCGGCTGGGCGCGAGACCCCGCCGGGCGCCGGAATCGCAGAAAACCGGTGGGCACCGGTCAGCAAGTTGTCAGGATCCGGTAATCCTTTCCCGGCCGAGCTTCCCGGCCAGCCGGCCGAGCCACGCCTCGACCTCGGCGGGCTCGCGGTCGGGCAGCCCGAAGATCGTCTCGGTCACGCCCGCGGCTTCCATCCGGGCCAGCAGATCGGGGTCGGGCCGCGGGCCCAGCGCGGCCACCTCGGGCTCGCCCTCGCGGCCCTCCTCGCGCCAGATCCGCCGCAGCAGCGCGACGTTCTCCTCGATGTCCATTTCGGACGGAGTGGTGAGCCAGCCGTCGGCCGAGCGCGCGATCCAGCGGAACGTCTTCTCCGTGCCGCCCGCGCCGACCAGCACCGGGATCCGCGGCTGGACCGGTTTCGGCCACGCCCAGCTGGGACCGAACTCGACGAACTCGCCGGAGTAGCTGGCCTCGTCGGCAGTCCACAGCTCGCGCATCGCTTCGAGGTACTCGCGCAGGGCGGTGCGGCGCTTCTTGCCGGGCACGCCGTGGTCGGCCAGCTCGTCGGTGTTCCAGCCGAAGCCGACGCCGAGCGTCACCCGCCCGCCCGAGAGGTGGTCGAGGCTCGCGACGGTCTTGGCGAGCGTGATCGGATCGCTCTCCACCGGCAGCGCGACGGCGGTGGCGAGCCGGATCCGGGTGGTCACCGAGGCCGCGGTCGCGAGCGCGACCCACGGGTCCAGCGTGCGCAGATACCGGTCGTCCGGCAGGGTTTCGTCCCCGGTGCGCGGGTGGGGCGCCGAGCGCCGCACCGGGATGTGCGTGTGCTCGGGGACGTAGAAGGCGTCGAAGCCCGCGTCCTCCGCCGCCCGCGCCGCGGCCGCCGGGGTGATGCCCCGGTCGCTGGTGAAAAGCACGATCCCGTATTTCACACCTCCGCACATTATTAGAACGTGTTTCAGTTTGCAACGGGCGGCGGCGCCCGCGATGATCGGCCGGTACCAGCGACGGGTCGGGCAGGAGGCAGCCGTGGACGCGATCGGCCGGGCGCTGGCGCTCGCGGGTTCGATGGCGTGGGAGATCCTCTGGGCGCTGATCCTCGGCTTCGCCCTGTCCGCGACGGTGCAGGCGGTGGTGCGCAAGTCGACGATCGTGCGGCTGATGGGCGACCACCGCCCGCGCACCCTGGCCACCGCCACCGCGCTGGGCGCCGCGTCTTCCTCGTGCTCCTACGCCGCCGTCGCGCTCGCGCGGTCGCTCTTCCGCAAGGGCGCGGACTTCACCGCGGCCATGGCGTTCGAGATCGGCTCGACGAACCTGGTGGCCGAGCTGGGCATCATCCTCGCGCTGCTGCTCGGCTGGCAGTTCACGCTGGCCGAGTTCGTCGGCGGCCCGCTGATGATCGTGCTGCTGGCGCTGCTGTTCCGCCTGTTCGTCCGCACCGGGTTGGTGGCGCGGGCCCGGGAACAGGCGGAGCGGGGCGTGGCCGGTTCGATGGAGGGCCACGCCGCGATGGACATGTCCGTCGGCGGCGAGGGCTCGTTCCTGCGCCGGCTCAGCTCGCCGGACGGCTTCACCGCCGTGGCGCACGTTTTCGTGATGGAGTGGGCCGCGGTGCTGCGCGACATCGTGCTCGGCCTGCTGATCGCCGGCGCGGTCGGCGCGTGGGTGCCGGACTCGTGGTGGCAGGCGCTGTTCTTCGACGGCCACCCGCTGGCTTCCGCGCTGTGGGGCCCGCTGATCGGGCCGGTGGTGGCGATCCTGTCGTTCGTCTGCTCGATCGGGAACGTGCCGCTGGCCGCGGTGCTGTGGAACGGCGGCATCAGCTTCGGCGGCGTCGTCGCGTTCCTCTTCGCCGACTTGCTGATCCTGCCGATCCTGAACATCTACCGGAAGTATTACGGCCTGCGGGTGATGTTCGTGCTGCTCGGCACTTTCTACGCCGCGATGGCGGGCGCCGGCTACCTCGTCGAGCTGCTGTTCGGCGCCGCCGGGCTGGTGCCGTCCCAGCGCGCCGCGCGCTTCGGCGAGGACGGGATTTCCTGGAACTACACCACGTGGCTGGACCTGGCCTTCCTCTTGCTCGCGGCGGTGCTCGTGGTCCGCTTCGCCCGCACCGGCGGCCTGCCCATGCTGCGGATGATGAACGGCTCCCCGGACCATCCGCGCCGTTAGCCGATTATTCCGGCAAAACCGGTGCTTGACGCAGGGGTGGGTCGGGTACTCAACTGTAGGTGCGATCACCGGCCCGATCCGTCCCGAGGAGGGGTCATGCTGCCCTATCGAGACCGCAGCGCGCTGCGGAAGATCGAAGAAGAGCTGGCCGCGAGCGATCCCGCGTTCGTGGCCGCGTTGAGCCAGGGTGTGCCCGCGACACGCTCACGGCTATGGCTGACCACTCTCGTCCTGGCCGACGTCACCGTCGTGCTGATGGTCGTGTTCGGCCTGCTCACCGGCAGCAGCGGCCTGTTCTTGTGGGGCTTCGCCGCCGTCCCCGCGCTCGTGTGGGTTCACCACGACCTGCTGATGCGCAAGCGGGAACGGCAGTCCGGCGAGGCGCTGAACCGGTCGAGCGACTAGCCGGCGAAGGTCTTACTTGCCAGCGGCGGCCCGCTCCAGCAGCGGGGTGATCCGGTACGGCACCATCTCGCGCATCACGAGCGCGTTGTTCGTCCGCTCCACGCCCGGGATCTCGAGCATCTGCCCGGCGATCCGGTACAGGTCGTCGGCGTCGGTCGCGACCACGTGCACCAGCAGGTCGGACGGCCCGGTCAGCCCGTGCACGCGCAGCACCTCCGGCACCGCGGCCAGTGACCGGCCGACCTCGTCGAGCAGCCGCTGCACGACCCGCACGGTGACGAACGCGGTGAGCGGGTAGCCGAGCGCCGCCGGGTCGATCCGGTGCTCGGCCGAGCGCAGCGCCTCGCCCTGTTCCAGCCGCGCGAGGCGGCTCTGCACGGTGTTGCGGGAAAGGCCGAGTTCGTCGGCGAGCGCGACGGCGGTGGCGCGGGGCGCGCGCCCCAGGGCGAGCAGGATGCGGGCGTCGGTGGCGTCGAGCCGCTGGGCACTGGGCATGCTGCGCAGTCCTCTCCACGCCCGGAGGCGCCGTTCTGGGCGTTCTGCTCAACGAGCAACGCTTCAGTTGTGCAGCCTAACCAGCTCTGTTGGACTGGCGAAGACGTTCCGCCCAAGAGAGGTCCACGAAGCCGTGAGCAGCCCCGCCCCCGAGCGCACCAGCGAGACCGGCACCGAGATCCTGCGCGAGGTGCAGGACCGGGTGCTCTGGCTCTCCACCGCGATCATCGACCACGCCAACCGGGTGCGCCCCAACCCGACCGGCCTCAAGGTCGGCGGGCACCAGGCGTCCAGCGCCTCGATGGTGTCGATCATGACCGCGCTGTGGTTCGCCCGGCTGCGCGCCGAGGACCGCGTTTCGGTGAAGCCCCACGCCTCCCCCGTGCTGCACGCGATCAACTACCTGCTCGGCGACCTCGACGAGCGCTACCTGACGTCGTTGCGCGAGTTCGGCGGGCTCCAGAGCTACCCGTCGCGCTCGAAGGACCCGGACCGGGTCGACTACTCCACCGGTTCGGTCGGCATCGGCGCCACCGCGCCGTTGTGGGGCGCGATGGCCCGCCGTTACGTCGAGTCGAGCACCGGCGGCGCGGGCACCGGCCGTCAGTACTCGCTCGTCGGCGACGCCGAACTGGACGAGGGCGCCGTCTGGGAAGCGGTGCTCGACCCGACCGTCGCCGAGCTGGGCGAGGTCGTGTGGATCGTCGACCTGAACCGCCAGTCGCTCGACCGCGTGGTGCCCAACATCGGCGCGACCCGCCTGCAGGGCATGTTCGACGCGGCCGGCTGGCAGGTGCTGACCGTCAAGTACGGCCGCCTGCTGCAGGAGCTGTTCGAGCGCCCCGGCGGCGAAGCGCTGCGCCGCCGCATCGACGAGATGGCCAACCCCGAGTACCAGCGGCTGCTGCGCTGCACCCCGGCCCAGCTGCGCGAGCGGCTCGCCTCACCGGAGCTGTCGCCGTTGCTGGGCACGCTCGACGACGCCACCCTGCACGCGGCGATCCGCAACCTCGGCGGCCACGACCTGCCGGCCCTGCTGGACGCGTTCGACGCCATCGAAGACCGCCGTCCGACGGTGATTTTCGCTTACACCGTCAAGGGTTTCGGCCTGGCCAGCGAGGGCCACCCGCAGAACCACTCGTCGCTGCTGACCGCCGAGCAGGTCGGCGAGCTGGCCGCCCGCGTCGGCACCTCGGCCGACGACCCGTGGCGGAAGTTCGAAGACGGCACGGCCGCCGCCCGGCTGTGCACGGACACCGCGGCCCGGTTGCGACGGGAACCCGTTGCGCCGCACCAGGTTCCGCCGATCCCGGCGGACATCGGCCGGACCCCGTCCGGGCGCGCCACCACGCAGGCCGCGCTCGGGCGCGCGCTGCTGGACCTGACGCGTGAGGCGCCGGAGGCCGCGAAGCTGGTCGTCACGCTGTGCCCGGACGTCTCGTCGAGCACCAACCTCGGCGGCTGGGTCAACAAGGTCGGCGTGTGGTCGCCGCAGGAGCGCGTCGACTGGTTCGCCGACGACCCCGAAACGATCCTGCACTGGCGCGAGCGGCCCACCGGCCAGCACCTGGAGCTGGGCATCGCCGAGACGAACCTGGTGGGCGCGCTCGGCGAGCTGGGCGCGACCTGGTCGCGCTGGGGACGCCCGCTGCTGCCGATCGGCGTGCTCTACGACCCCTTCGTGGAACGGGCGCTGGAGCCGTGGTCGTTCGGCATCTACGCGGGCGGGCAGTCGATCCTGGTCGGCACGCCCTCAGGGGTCACGCTGGCCCCGGAGGGCGGCGCGCACCAATCGGTGACCACCCCGTCGGTGGGCCTGGAGCAGCCGGGCTGCATCACCTACGAGCCGGCGTTCGCGCTCGACGTGGAGTGGACCCTGCTGGCGTCGCTGGCCCGCCTCGGCCGGCCCGACGGGACCTCGGCGTACCTGCGGCTCTCCACGCGGCCGGTGGAGCAGCGCCTGGCCGCGGTGCCCTCGGACCCGGCGGCCCGCGAACGCCGCCGGCGCCAGGTCGTGGCCGGCGCGTACCCGCTGCGCACCGCCGCGGTGGCGCGCCCGGACGTCACGATCGTGACGATGGGCGCGCTCGTCACGGAGGCGCTCACCGCCGCGGACCGCCTGGACGCGCTGGGCAAACACGCGGACGTGGTCTGCGTGACCAGCCCCGGGCTCCTGTTCCGCGCGGTGCAGGCCCGCGCCGGGCAGGGCCGCGCCGACACCTGGATCCTCGACTCCGCGCTGCCGGCCGAGCGCTCCGCGCCGATGGTCACGGTGCTCGACGGGCACCCGCACACCCTCGCGTTCCTGGCCAACGTGCACCGCGTGCGCGCCGCCCACCTCGGCGTCACGCAGTTCGGCCAGTCCGGCGACCTCGACAGCGTCTACCGCCACCACGGCATCGACGCGGACAGCACGATCCGGGCCGCGCTGGACGTCGCGGACTGACCGTCTGCAGAGGACTCAGGCACCGATCATGATCAGTGACCGGGCGCCCTGGCCCGCGCGCATCCGGGCGAACGCTTCGGGCACCTCGTCGAGCGAGATCCGGTGGGTCACCAGGGTTTCCAGGTCGAGCGCGCCGGAGCGGACCTCCTCGGCGAGCAGCGGGATGTCCCGGTCCGGGTCCGAAGCGCCGTACACGGTGCTGGTGAGCGTGCGCGCGAAGTGGAAGATCTCCAGCGGGTTGAACACCACTTCCTGATCGCGCCGCCCGACGCCGACCACGGTGCAGTGCCCGCCCCGGCGGACCGAGTTCCACGCCGCGCGGATCGTGGTCGCCGCGCCGACGCATTCGAACGCGTGGTCCGCGCCGCGGCCCTCGGTGAGCCCGCGGACCTGCCGGGCCAGTTTGCCGTCGCTGAGCAGGAAATGCGTGGCCCCGGCGGCCCTCGCCAGCTCTTCCTTCTCCGGCGAGACGTCCACGGCGATGATCGGCGACGCGCCCGCGAGCTTCGCCCCGAGCACCGCGCACAACCCGATGCCGCCCAGGCCGAGCACGAGCACCGACTGTCCACTCCGGACCTTCGCGGTGTTGCGCACCGCGCCGATGCCGGTCAGCACGGCGCAGCCCATCAGCGCGGCGAGGTCCAGCGGGACGCCGTCGGGCAACGGCACCACGGACTTGCCGGGCAGCACCGTTTCCTCGGCGAAGCCGCCGACGCCGAGGACCACGTGCAGCTGCTCGCCGCCAAGCTCTCCACGCGGCAGCGTGGTGACGCCCTCGATCGCGGCGCAGAGCCACGGCTCGCCGGCCCGGCAGAACCAGCACTCCCGGCAGGCCGCCGCCCAGTTCAGCACCACGCGGTCCCCCGGACGGACGTGCGTCACCTCCGCGCCGGTCTCGGCGACGATGCCCGAGGCCTCGTGCCCGGGCACGAACGGGTACTGCGGGCTGAGCGTTCCGTCCACCATGGACAGATCGGAGTGGCAGACGCCCGCCGCGGTGATCCGCACCCGCACGTCGGACGGCCCGACGGGCGGCAGCGTGACGTCCAGTACCTCCGGCCCGGCTCCGGGCTCGCGCACGACAACGGCTTTGACCACGGCGTCTTCTCCTTTGCCTGGCGCGGAAAACGACTCAGAGCTGGATGGACTTGACCTCGGTGAACTCGGCCAGCGCGTGGCGGCCCATCTCCCGGCCGACCCCGGACTGCTTGTAGCCGCCGAAGGGCGCGAGCGGGTTGTAGGCGCCGCCGTTGACGTCGATCTGGCCGGTGCGCACGCGCCGCGCGAAGGCCAGCGCGCGGTCCTGGTCGGCCGACCAGACGGCGCCGTGCAGGCCGTACCGCGAGTTGTTCGCGATCCGCAGCGCGTCGGCCTCGTCGTCGAACGGGATGATCGACAGCACCGGGCCGAAGATCTCCTCCTGCGCGATGGTGGCGTCCGGGTCGACGTCCGCGAACACCGTGGGCGCCACGAAGTAGCCGGTGTCCAGCCCGGCTGGGGCTTCGGCGCCGCCGGTCACCAGCGTCGCGCCCTCGGCCACGCCCTTGGCGATGAACTCGCGGACCCGCTCGCGCTGCACGGCCGAAACCATCGGGCCGAGCTTCGTCTTCGGGTCCAGCGGGTCGCCGGGGGTGAAGCCCTCGGCGAACTTCTTCGCCAGCGCCACGGCTTCCTCCTGCTTCGCGCGCGGGACGAGCATCCGCGTCCAGGCCGTGCAGGTCTGGCCGCCGTTGAGGAAAGCGTTGGAAACGCCCACTTTCACCGCCATCGCGAGGTCGGCGTCGTCGAGGATCACGTTCGCGGACTTGCCGCCCAGCTCCAGCGTCACCCGCTTGACCGACCGCGCGGCCAGCTCGGCCACGCGGGTGCCGGCGCGCACGGACCCGGTGAAGGACACGACGTCGACCTCCGGGTGCGTCGCCAGCGCCTCGCCGACCACCGGGCCGAAGCCGGTGACCAGGTTGACCACGCCGGGCGGGAAACCGGCCTCGTGGATCGCGTCGAACAGCCGGTACGCGCTCAGCGGCGCGACCTCGCTGGGCTTGACCACCACGGTGCAGCCCGCCGCCAGCGCGGGCGCGATCTTGCAGGTGATCTGGTGCAGCGGGTAGTTCCACGGCGTGATGGCGGCGACCACGCCCGCGGCCTCGCGCACGATCAGCGAGTTGCCGACCGGCTCGTCGGCCTCCTCCTCGGCGAGCAGGTCGACGAACGTCTGCACGTCCGTCTGCGGCAGCGCGGCCTGGATGCGCGTGGCGATGCGCAACGGCGTGCCGACGTCGCGGGCGATGGTCTCGCCGATCTCCTCGGCGCGCGCCACCAGGCCTTCGTGCAGGCGCCGCAGGCAGTCCGCGCGCTCGGCCCGGCTGGTGGCGGACCAGGCGGGGAAGGCCTCCCGGGCCGCGCGCACCGCCCGGTCGGCGTCCTCGGCGGTGCCCTCGGGGATCACCGCGAGCACCTGTTCGGTGGCCGGGTTCTCCACCGCGATCGTGGCGCCGGCCCCCGGCACCCACTCGCCGCCCACGTACAGCACGTCGCGCTCTTCCACCGAGTCTCCTTCGACCGGAACCGTTCGCGAGGCGACTCTATAGAAAACGGCCCGGGCATGGTGTGCGAGCGGATCACCGGACCCGATCGTGACCCCGGTCACATTTGCCTGCCGGCAGAACCTCGCGTGCCGCCCCGGCGACTACCCGGATGAGCCCCCCGGGCAACCGGGGCGGCCGAGCAGCTGTCCGAAGTGGACACCAACCCAGGGGAGAAGTCATGGCGCTGACACGCAAGCAGGGATTCCTGATGTCCGGAGCGGCCGCGGCGGTCCTGCTGACCGCGGGCACGGTCGGCATCACCACCGCGTCGGCGGACCCGGCGCAGAACACGGGGAGCAACCAGAACATGACGCAGCACAGCCAGACCGCCGCCCAGCCGCCGAAGGGCGCCCGCGCGGTCGTCCAGGTCAGCCCGAACCCGACCACCGAGCGCGGCCAGGAGGTCACGATCACCGGCAACTGCGGCGGCGGCACCGGGCTGAAGGCCGTGGTCGGCAACTCGTTCGAGCGCCCGTCGCTGGTGAACATCAAGATCCTCAAGAGCGACGCGGACGGCTTCCTCGCCAAGGCCAACCTCGCGCCGAACATCGGCAACGGCGTCGGCCCGGTCCTGGTGGACTGCGGCGGCGAGGCCGGCGTGACCCTGCTCGTCACGCACGTCTGACCCGCCGCGGGGGCCGGCCGGGGGCGCACCCGGCCGGCCCCGTGGTCACCCCGATGGCGGCTTTCGCCCCTGTCCGTGGGCTGTCAGGCCACTGTGAGGTTGCTGTGCATCCGCCTTTCCATGGTGCCCCGCGGCCCGAAGCGTGCTGATCTGGACAGGTGACGATCAACGTTTCCCGGGTGGCACTGGCGGTCTCGACCGCGGCGGTGCTGGCGTTGGCGGGTGGGGCCACGGTCAACCCGGCCGACGAGGCGACCGCCCTCGCGGCCGGCAACCCGGTGCCGACCCCCGGGGCCGGCGACGTCACCCAGCCCTCGGCGGCCACCACCACCGCGCTCACCGCGACTCCCGCGGTCGGCGCGTTGTTCTCCGGCGGCAACCACTTCTGCTCGGCGAGCGTGGTGCACAGCCCGGCCGGCGACCTCGTCCTCACGGCCGCGCACTGCCTCGGCGGCGGCACCAGTGGCCTGACTTTCGTGCCCGGCTACCACGACGGCGCTTCGCCGTACGGCAGCTGGACGGTGACCGCCGAAGCGGTCCCCGCGGGCTGGACGGCGTCTTCGGACCAGGACCTCGACTTCGCGTTCCTCACCGTCACGCAGCCGGGCAACCCAGCGTCGCTGGAGAGCCTGACCGGCGCGAACCAGCTCGGCGTCAGCGAGGGCTTCGTCAACCGGATCACCCTCACGGGCTACCCCGACACCACCGACGCCCCGGTGGTCTGCGCGAACACGACCACGCAGTCGGACGTCTACCAGGAGCGCGTGGCCTGCCCCGGGTTCCCGGACGGCACCAGCGGCGGCCCCTGGGTCACCGCCGCCGACCCGGCGACCGGCCTCGGCACCGTCGTCGGCGTGATCGGCGGCTACGAACAGGGCGGCGACACCCCGGACGTGTCCTACAGCGCCTACTTCGACGACGACATCCAGCAGCTGTACAACTCCGCGGTGAGCTGACCTGGGGATTTGACCTGGAGTGCGCTCCAGTTCCTAGCCTGGTGGCCATGACCGCGACCCAGCAGCACAAGATCGGCTCCGGCTTCGGCCCGGGCAGCACCGCCACCGAAGTCCTCGGCGGGATCGACCTCACGGGCAAGCTCGCGATCGTCACCGGCGGCTACTCCGGGATCGGCATCGAGACCACCCGGGCCCTGACCGCGGCCGGCGCGCACGTCGTCGTCCCCGCCCGCCGCCCGGACGTCGCCACGGCAGCGCTTGCGAACGTCGAAGGCGCCGAAACCGCCACGCTCGACCTCGGTGACCTCGACAGCGTCCGCGCCTTCGCCGACGGTTTCCTGGCCTCCGGCCGCGGCATCGACCTGATCGTCGACAGCGCGGCCGTGATGGCCTGCCCCGAGACCCGGATCGGCCCGGGCTGGGAGGCCCAGTTCGCCACCAACCACCTCGGCCACTTCGCCCTGGTCAACCGCCTCTGGCCCGCGGTCCGCCCGGGCGCGCGCATCGTCTCCGTCTCCTCCCGCGGCCACCACCGCTCCGACCTTCACTGGGACGACCTGCACTTCACGCAGCGCCCTTACGACAAGTGGGAGGCCTACGGCCAGGCGAAAACCGCGAATGTCCTCTTCGCCGTCCAGCTCGACGCCCTGGCCCGCGAGAGCGGTGTACGCGCCTTCGCGCTGCACCCCGGCGGCATCATGACGCCGTTGCAGCGCCACCTTTCGCGCGAGGAGATGGTCGAGCGCGGCTGGATCGACGAAAACGGCGAGTTCCTCGTGGCGTTCAAGACCCCGGAGCAGGGCGCGGCGACCCAGGTGTGGGCCGCCACCTCACCCCGGCTCGACGGGCTCGGCGGGCTGTACTGCGAAGACTGCGACATCGCGGAACTCACCGAGCCCGACGCGGACGACGGCGTCCGCGCCTACGCCCTCGACCCCGCCCAGGCGGCGCGGCTGTGGGCCCTGTCCGCGGAACTGACCGGGGTGGACGCCTTCGCCGATCGCTGAAGCAGCGCCGCGTCAGCTGGTCGGCGGAGTCGTCACCTGGTGCAGCGACAGGTCGGGCCCGGCGGCGGAATCCGCGGTCCAGGCGCCGGAGTCCGCGGTCCAGGTCTGGCCGGCGAAGCTGACCTTGTCGATGCCCAGCGGGATCGCGCGGGCGACCAGCCAGCTGCTGAACGCCCAGCCCTCGGCGGCCGGATGGGGGCCGCTGAGCTTGGCCGTGCCCAGCTCGGCCTCCGCGGTGTTCACCAGGTTCGCCGTGGGCAGGCCGACGGTGAGGTTGCGGCAGGTCAGCGCCGCCGGGTACTCGCCGGTCAGCGCGGACGCCGCGGCGCGGGCCTCGGGCTCCCACTGGGCGTAGGCGTCGGGGGCGCCCGAGCGCTGCACGGACTGCGCGACCTCGGTGATCGGCAGCGTCTGCCAGTTGTCCAGCTTCACGAGCTTTTCGTAGAACGCCGTCGACGCGTAGACCGGGTCCTGCAGCTGCGCCGGGGTGCCCCAGCCCTGGCTCGGCCGCTGCTGGAACAGCCCGATCGAGTCCCGGTCGCCGCCGGGGAGGTTGCGCAGCTTCGACTCCTGCAGCGCCGTGGCCAGCGCGATCGTCACGGCGTGCCCGGGCAGCCGGCGCTGGGTCCCGACGGCCGCGATCGTCGCCGCGTTCCCCATCTGGTCCGGTTGCAGCGTGAACTGCGTGGCCGCGGCGGCGTTGGCGTCCTTCGGCAGCGTGACCGTGCACCCCGGCGTCGAGACGCCCTTCTGGTTCAGCACGACCACCACCACGACGACGGCGGCGAGGACTACCACGACCGCCGCGATCGCCGCCCGCACGCCGCACCCGCGCACCCGGAACTCCCACCTGTCGACCCCGCCTGACCGGAGCAAGTCTGCCCGGCACCCCGGTAGGGCGAGCGTGTGGGTCCGGCGCTAGGAGGCGGCGCCCAGGAAGATCGGGTTGGACATGGCCACCATCGCGTTGGGCGTGGTGGTGTTCGGCCCGCCCGAGGGACGGCGGACCTCCACCCGCACCCACCGGCTGTAGCGCGGGTACGTGGTCCAGGTGACCGTGGCGCTGCCCGACGCCGGCACCGTCTCGGTGTGCTCCGGCCCGAGCTGGTCGAGGAAGGTGACGGTGGTGCCCGGGGCCCCGCTCACCGTCGCGCTGACCGTGACCGGCGTGCCGGTGCCCACCGCGATCCGCTCGCCGATGCCCGCACTGCGCCCGCCGCCGGAGGCGCCGAACTCCAGGTTCACGTCCTTCGACTCGGCCAGCCACGAGCGCCCGGCCTTCAGCCCGGCGAGCAGTTCGGCCTGGCGCAGGCTGCCGGCCTGCACGACGGTGTGCGGCAGGGCGACGGTCTGGTCCGGGTTGTGCGCGTCGGAGTCGCCGATCGCCGGGATCCAGCGGCCGCCGCGCAGCAGCCCGTCCCAGTGCGTGACGCTGGCCTCGTCGTCCTGCGTCCAGGGGCCGTTCCACACCTCGACCAGGTCGGCGATCTCGTAGGCGAACTCGTACGTGCAGCCGAAGCAGTTCGCGAACGGGTGCGCCGCGGTGACCAGGCCGCCCGCCCGGTGCACCTGGTCGGTGAACCGGCGGAAGTCGGCCGCGTCGGACGCGCGGTAGCGCCAGTCGATCCAGGTGCCGGCGGGCAGCCCGATCGCGGGCCAGTGCCCGGACCGGGTGGTGACCTCTTCGCCGTTGAGGATCAGCAGGTCGTCGGTGGCGTAGTCTCCCCACACCAGCTGGGAGCTGTTCGTGTTGTGGTCGGTGGACACGATGAAGTCCAGGCCGGCCGCACGCGCGTCGGCGACCAGCTGCCCGGGGGTGCGCTTGCCGTCGGAGTAAACGGTGTGCAGGTGGCAGTCGCCGCGATACCAGGACTTTCCGCGCTGGCGGGCGGGCGCGCTGACCGGCGCCGGGTTCGGCCGGAACGGCGCGCCGTCCGCGCCGAAGGTCAGTGTGACGTCCACCCGGTAGTTCATGCCCTGCGGCGCCACGGTGTACGGGCCGAGGATTACGTGCCAGCGCCCCGCCCGGACCGGCCCCGCGACGTAGCCGGGGGTGGCGTCGGTGGCGCTGATCGAGAACCGGTCGCGGAACCCGCCGGACCAGCCGCGGAACCCGCGCGTGTTGCCCAGCTCGTGCCCTTCCGGCCCGAACATCCCGATGTCGCAAGCATTTCCGCGGACCCCGGCGGGCACGGTGGGCCGGTCGTAGGAGTAGACGACGTCGATCTGCTTGACCCCGCGCGGCACGTCCACGGGCAGGTAGTACCAGTCCGGCACGTCCGGTTTGAACGTGCCGGTGACGGTTTTGGTCTGCTGCTGCGCCGCGCCGGGCGCGGGCGCCGCGAACGCGACACCGGGCAGCAGCCCCGTCGCCGCCCCGGCCGCCACGATCCCGCCCGCACGCAACAGGTTCCGCCTGCTCAGATCCCCAGTGGACATGCACACCTCCGCATAGGAACGACGGCCCGACGCTAGGCGCACCGGGTCGCCGCCAGCAAGGACGCCCAGGTGAACACTCGGCGACCCGGTCGGCGTGGCTGGTGGAAGAGTCCGCCCTGACGCACCGGTCGGCCCCGGTTTCGGTACGGCTGACCGGTTTCCGGCACGACAGCGCGCGGCCGCCGGCGTGGTCCGCGGCTCGTCGAAGAAGCGATGTGTCGCGAAGGCCCGGCTGAAGGAGCTACACAAGCAGACCGAGATCGCGCAGGCGCAAGCCCGAGCCGCGGGCGCACCGTCGCCGGGCTGGTACCCGTCACTGCCCGACCGCACCGGCAGTTTCCGCCCGATAGGCCGGAAACCCAGCAGCAGCAACACATCCACCCCGCCACCGACACCCGTCACGAGGGCTTGCGCGGCCCTCGATACGGCAGCGTCCGGCTGTAGACGACGTTGGTCGTAGTGCTGCCGAACTGCGCCAGCTCCCCCATCACCCGCTCCAGGTGTGCCATCGAGGTGGCCGCGACCTTCAGCGTGTAGCAGTCGTCGCCCGTGGTGCGGACGCACTCGAGCAGTTCGGTGCGCTCGGCCAGCAGCCGGTGCAGGGGCTCGTGCCGGTTGCCGGGGTACTTCAGCCGCACCACGGCGAGGACGGTGAAGCCGACCTTCTCCAGGTCCACCTCCGCGCGGTAGCCGCTGATCACGCCGAGGGACTCCAGCCGCCGGACGCGCTCGGTGGTGGCCGAGGCGCTCAGGCTGACGCGTTTGCCCAGCTCGGTGAGCGGGAGCCGGCCGTCCTGCTGCAGTTCGGCGAGGATCGCCCAGTCGGTGTCGTCGAGACTCTCGGCCATCCCGGCAATCTACCGGCAGATCCACGGCGCCGGCCCGGAAATGCCGGAAGGAGTCCCTTCACCGAGCGGCGCCGCCTGGATAGCGTTTTCCCGTGCGACTCGGCGTGAACATCCCGAACTTCGGCCCCGGCACCGACCCGGGGATGCTGCGGGCGTGGGCCCAGACCGGCGAAGGGCTCGGTTACGACCTGCTGATGGTGTCCGACCACGTGGCGGTGACCCCGGACGTCGCCGCGCAGTACCCGGCGCCGTTCTACGAGCCGTTCACCGCGCTGTCCTGGCTGGCCGGGGCGACGACCCGGGTCCGGCTGGGCACGACCGTGCTGATCGTGCCCTACCGGCATCCCCTGCTGACCGCGCGGATGGCGGCGAACCTCGCCGGCCTCAGCGGCGGCCGGCTGGTGCTCGGGGTGGGCGTCGGCTGGGCGAAGCAGGAATTCGCGGCACTGGGGGTGCCGTTCGAACGCCGCGGAGCCCTGACCGACGAGTACCTCGCCACGATCCGCGCGGCGTGGGCCGACGAGCGGGACTATCGCGCCGGCCCCATCCCGTTGTGGATCGGCGGCGGGAGCGACGCCGCGTTGCGCCGCGCCGTCCGGCTCGGCGACGCCTGGCACCCGCTCCGGTTCGAGCTGCCCTGGCTTCGCGACGCCGTCACGCGGCTCAAGGCGTTCGCCGACGCCGCGGGCCGGCCGGTGCCCGGACTGGCCCCGCGGATCGCCCTGCGGCTGACCGAAAAGCCGCTCGATGAGCGTCTGGCCGGCGAGGGCACTGTCGAGCAGGTGATGGGCGACCTCGAGCAGCTGCGCCTGCTCGGCGCCGCCGACGTGGTGCTCGACCCGTTCACGGGTGACCCGGAGGAGACCCGGCGGCCCACCGCCGCCTGGCGAGCGCTCGCGGCCGTCGCGGACGCCTGGAAAACAGCCACAGAAGGAAAAAGATGACCCACGAACTGCTCCGCCACGCGATCGGCCTGGCCGCGAAGGCACGCGAAAGCGGCAATCCGCCGTTCGGCTCGCTGCTCGCCGCCCCCGACGGGACCGTGCTCGCCGAAGCGCGGAACACCTCGGTCACCGACCGGGACATCACCGCGCACCCGGAACTGAAGCTGGCGCGCTGGGCCGCACGCGAGCTGGATGCCGCCACGGCCGCGAAAACCACCATGTACACCAGCTGCGAGCCGTGCGGGATGTGCGCGGGCGCGATCGAGCGCTCCGGCCTGGGCCGGGTGGTGTTCGCGCTCTCGACCGCTCAGCTGGGCACCCTCAAGCCCGCCGCCGCGGGGGCGGGCTTCACGAAGGAGGGCCCGGCGTTGTTCGACGAGGCCCAGGTCCCCGTCGACGGTTATTACCGGTGAATCCCCCGTTAATGCTTATTACCCACCCCTGGGCGCGGCCCCGTAATGTCAGCCGCGGGTACTGATCAATTCTCTTTCCGGCGCTCCCCGCTCGGTCCGGCGGCGCACCGGAAGGCAGGCCAGGAGCAGGGAAACCGCCACGACGCCCAGGAGCACGTGGCCGGCGAGGGCGCACAATCCGCACAATGCGGTCCATAGGACGATCTTCATCAACCGAGTGTAGGGCGGCCCGGAATGGGCGGCGAAAAACTTGGGGAAGACTTAGGGTTTCGGTCCGGCCACATTCCCGCGCCGGAAAACCCCGCCCATGGGCCCTTCAGGTCCACAGTGGACAAACCCCGGCCGCGCCCGGTGCTCGCGGGTGCGGGAGGATCGGCCCGTGCCCACTCCCGGAACCAGCGCGCTCGTGGTCGAGCTGCCCGCCGCCGAAGGACTGCTCGACGCCGCCCGCGCGGTGAACCCCGCACTCGTACGGCCGGGCCTGTCGCCGCACGTCACGGCGCTGTACCCGTTCCTGCCCGCCGCGCAGCTCACCGAAGCGGTCGACGAAGCCGTCGCCGCGCTCGCCCGCGAGCACCGCGCCGCCGACGTGCCCCTGACCGAACTGGTCGTCACGGCCGGGTTCGTCGCGGCCGCGGCGCCCGCGCTGCAGCCCCTCGCCGACGCCGTCTGCGGGCAGTGGCCGGACGTCCGGCCCTACGGCGGCCGGTTCGGCCCGCGCCCGCCGGTGCACCTGACCATCGCGATGGGCGGCACGGAAGCCGAAACCCGGGAGGTGGCGAAAGCGGCGGAAACGCTGCTGCCCATCACCGGCCGCGCCGAGGCGCTGCACCTGGTGGTCCTCACCGAGCAGGGCTGGCAGCTCCGGCTGACGGCTCCGCTCGGAACGCCCGCGCGATAGCCCGCAGCCGCGCCACCTCCGCGGCAAACGTGGCGTCCCCGTCAGCGGGAACGCCGGCCTCCGCGGGCGCGCCCGAGCGCAGCGCCCGCGCAGCCGCGTCCGGTGGCATCGACGGCGCGACCCCGGCCAGGATCAGCCCGTCGTTGACCTCGCTCATCACCGTGAGCAGCCGCTCCCGCCCGGTGACGCCGGCGGAGCCGAGCCGCACCACGTCCGGGAAGCGCCCCACCAGGTGGGTCCGCAGCGGGCGCAGCGCGGCGCGGGTGCGCGCGTCCCGGATCGCCCGGCCCGCGGCGGGCAGCACGGGCAGGGTCAGGCCGATCACGATCAGCAGCACCGACACCGCCGGGAACCCGACGTCCAGCGTGCACTCGAGGTTCGAGAAGGCGCCGCTGCACGACATGGCGACGGGGTGCGCCGAGCTCAGGTCCCCGATCAGGCCGGCGATCTTGCCGGCCAGATAAGCCAGCGCGAACGCGCACGCCACGAGCATCACACCGAGCCCGGCCCGCAGCGCACCCGTGCCCGCGCGGATCGCCCCGGCCGAAACGATCGCGATGTCCACCACCGCGAAGCCGAGATAGAGCGTGTACACGAAGATGTAGACCACCAGCGTCGGGTTCGAGCGGTACAGCTCGTCGAACAGCCCGATCCCGGTCGGCAGCCCGGACGTGGCGAAGAACGAAACCACCAGCACCACCAGCGCGACGGCGAGCGCGGCCTGCCGGCTCCGGCGGCGGCGGTGCGCGACACCGCCTATCTCCGCGACCGTGACCTCGATGCCGTACGCGGCCACCATCGTCGCCAGGTTCGACAGCAGCCGCCCGAGGCTGGGGTAGATCCGGCTCTCGATCGCCTGCGCGCCGTCGGCCAGGAAGCAGAACGCCACGCCGAGCGCGATCAAGGTGATCGCGAGGCCCGCGCCCGCGCCGGTGCGCCGGGCCCGCCGCGCGCGCCAGAGCCCGGCGGCCAGCGCGAGCAGGCCGACCCCGAAGAAGAGGACGTCGATCATCACCGGGCGGCTACCCGAGCAGCGACGCGAGCCGCTGGGCCTGGTCGGCGGAGCGGCCGGACGCGCCCGGACGCAGTGGCGCGAGACCGGCGGTCGCCTCGCTCATCAGCAGCACGGCGATCAGCTCGGCCTCGTATTCGTCCTCGTCACTGGTCACGCGGGTGAGCAGGTGGGAAAGCAGGTGCGCGCTCAGGTCCGGGGCGACCGCCGCGGCTTCGGCCTTCGACATCAGGCAGACACCGCGGTGCTCGCACAGCAGGTGCGCGATCTCGTGGGCGATGATGTGGTCCTGGTGCAGTGGCGAGGCGGCGGCGGTGTAGGCGATCAGGTCGTAGTCCGCGCGCCGCTGCCAGGCCCCCGACGGAAGCCCGGGCGCGTACTCGACGGCGACCAGGTCGATTTCCCGGCCACGCCGCCGTTCCAGCCGGTCCACCCACTCGTTCATCGACCACGGGCGCGGCAACGGGACCTCACGCAGCAGCTCGCGCACGCGCACCCGGGCGCGTGCCCGCAGGCTCGGGTCGATGACCCCTCCCGAAACGATCGGCGGTCGGACCAGCCGGGTGCATTGGGCGCGGCCCGCACCGGCGCCGATCAGCATAGCGGGCAGCGCTACTCCGCCTTCCGCCCGCGACGGGACCCGTCGCGGGCCGCGTCGTAGCTGTTCAGCTGGTCCACCAGCGTGGTCACGGTTTCCCGGTCGCGCGGGGAAAGGCGCATCGCGCGCTGGGCGAGGTCGCGTGCCTCGGTGTCGCGCCAGGCCACGACTTCGGCGACCTGGCCGTCGACGCGCTCGGCCACGTCCTCGTCGAAGAAATACGTGACGGGCACGCCGAAGAACCGCGCCAGCGCCTGGATGTGCGAACGCTTCGGATCACGCCGCGCGCCCACCGCGAGCTGCTGGACGTGCGTGGCCGACATGCTCACGCCGGTCAGGTCGGCGACCCCCTTCGCGATCTCGCGATAGGAGTACGGCTTCCGGTCCGGCGGGTGCACGGTGGCGATCAGATTCCCCAGCCGCTCGGCGAAGCTGCGTTCACCGTCTTCCGGTGTCCCGGCCATCAACGCCCCCAAATCGTCCTGCGCCCGTGACGTGGTCGAGCATAACCGTCACGAAAGCTTGACACCAGCTGTCCCGTCAAGGATACACTTCGCACCGGTGGTGTGAAGAAAACTAAACACGGTTCGTCCGCGTGTGGTCACTGGGGGTGGCCGCACGCGGGCGCCCGGGCCGCTCCACCAAGGAGGCGCACAGCTCTCGCGGGTAGGTTGTCCGCCATGTCACTCCCGAGCGGTCCGGAAAGGACCTCCGTCCTGGTCACCGGCGGCAGCGGCTTCATCGGCCGCCCGGCCGTGCGCGCCTTCCGCGACCAGGGCTTCCCGGTCACGGTCGTGGACCGGGTTCCGTACGAGACCACCGACGAAGGCATCCGCGTGGTGGTCGGCGACCTGCGGGACGCCGCGACCCGCGAAGCCGCGGTCACCGCGGAGACCGCGGGCATCGTCCACCTCGCCGCGCTCACGTCGGTGCTGAAGTCGGTCGAACGCCCCGCCGAAACGTTCACCGAGAACGTCGCCGTGACCCACGAGCTGCTGGAGCTGGCGCGGCGGCGCGAAGTGCCGCAGTTCGTGATGGCCTCGACGAACGCGGTGGTCGGCGACGTCGGCACGTCGACGATCACGGTGGACCTGCCGCCCCGGCCGCTCACTCCGTACGGCGCCACGAAAGCCGCCTGCGAGATGCTGCTGTCCGGCTACTCCGGCGCGTACGGCATGACCACCTGCGCGCTGCGGTTCACCAACGTCTACGGGCCGGGCATGTCCCACAAGGACAGCTTCGTCCCGCGCATGATGCGCGCGGCGCTGGCCGGCGAGGGCGTGCGCGTGTACGGCACCGGCGAGCAGCGACGGGACCTCGTGCACGTGGACGACGTCGTGCGCGCGATCCTGCTGGCGTTCGAAAGCAAGTACAGCGGCCGCGCGATCGTCGGCGCCGGGCATTCGGTTTCGGTGCTGGAGATGGTCGAAACGGTGCGCGAGGTGACCGGCGCCGAGCTGCCGGTGGAGCACGTCGCCGCGCCGGCGGGCGAGATGCCCGCGGTGCTCGCCGACATCTCGGCCAGCGCGGAGACCATCGGCTTCACCCCCGCGATCTCGCTCGCCGACGGACTGGCCACGGCGTGGAAGTACTTCTCCGAACTGGACTGAAAGCAACCCCGTGACCCTGTTCCTCCGCCGGCACGCGCTCCTGCTGGCCCTGCTCGCCGCCGGCACCGCGCTCCGGGTGCTGACCTGGGTGGCCTACCGGCCCGCCCTGCTCTACATCGACTCGTTCCGCTATCTGAGCAACCTCGGGCTGCGCGGCGACCAGATGAACCCGATCGGCTACGACCTGGTGCTGCGGCCGCTGCTGGCGGTCGGCGGGCTGGCCTTCGTCGCGGCCGTGCAGCACGTCGCCGGGCTCGCGATCGCCGTCGGGATCTACGCGCTGGCCCGGAAACTCGGCGCCCGCCGGTGGGTTTCCGCGCTCGCCGCCGCGCCGATCCTGCTGGACGGCTACCAGCTGCAGATCGAGCAGAACATCATGTCCGAGGTGCTGTTCGAGGCACTGCTGCTCGGGCTGCTGTGGCTCCTGCTGGCCCGCGGGAAGCCGAACTGGCGGCGGATCGCGCTCGCCGGGCTGGTGATCGGCTTCGGCGTGCTGGTGCGGCTGATCGGGATCTCGCTCGCCGTGCCGTTCCTGCTCTACGTGCTCGCGGCCGGCCGCGCGTGGCGGCACTGGCGAGGCTGGCGCAACGCGGCGGCCGGGCTGCTCGCGATCGTCGTCGTGGTGGTGCCGTACGCGGTGGAAGTCAAGGCGCAGACCGGGAAATGGGGCCTGAGCGGGCCGTCCGGCAGCATGCTCTACGGGCGGACCGCGGCCGTCGCGGACTGCGCGAACCTGCACCTCGACCCGACGTTGCAGGTGTTCTGCCCCACCGAGCCGATCCCGGAACGGCTCGTCGACAACTACACCCACGCCGACCAGGACCCGCTGTGGCCCGGGCCGCTGCCGCCGGGCGCCGACCGCACCGCGCTGGCGGACGAGTTCGCGCACGACGTGCTGAAGGCGCAGTGGTGGGACGTCGCGAAGGCGGTCATCGGCGACTTTTCCAAGAGCTTCCGGTTCACCCGCTCCACCGCGATCAACGACGTGCCGCTCGACCGCTGGCAGTTCCAGCAGACCTACCCGCTGTGGGCCGACCCGCCCGGCGTCGCGATGGTCACGCAGTCCTACGACGGCATCGACCCGACCGTGAACGAGCCGATCGCGACTTTCCTGCGGGACTACCAGATCAACGGCGGGTTCGTGCCCGGCGCGGTGCTCGGCTTCTTCGCGCTGCTCGGCCTGCTCACCTTGCTGCGGCGCAAGAAACCACGGGACCAAGCCCGCAGTGGCGCGCTGTTCGCCGCCGGCACCGGGCTGTTCCTGCTCTTCGCGTCCGCGGTGTTCGAGTTCTCCTGGCGCTACCAGCTGCCCGCGCTCGTGCTGCTGCCGGTGGCGGGCGCGCTCGGCTTCACGACGCTGACCGCCGCCAGCCGCCGCCGGCTCGGGGCGTACCCGGACGCGGTGGACGACGGCGCGGTCGCGGACTTCGAAGGCCGGCACCCGGACGCCACGCTGTCCGAGCTGACCGTGGTGATCGCCGCCTACAACGAGGCCGGCGGCATCGGGCAGGTGCTGGAGAAGATGCCGGACGAATGCCTCGGCCTGCCCGTCGACGTCCTGGTGGTGGTCGACGGCGGCACCGATGACACCGCGCGCATCGCGCAGGAGCACGGCGCGTACGTCTGCGTCGTACCGACCAACCGCGGCCAGGGCGCCGCGCTGCGCGTCGGGTACCACCTGGCCGCGGGCAAAGGCGCGAAGTACATCGTCACCACCGACGGCGACGACCAGTGCGACAACAGCGAAATGCCCGAGCTGGTCGCCCCGCTGCTCGACGGCACCGCGGATTTCGTCACGGGCTCGCGCCGGCTGGGCTACGAAGAGGCCGACAGCCGGATGCGCTGGCTCGGGGTGCGGCTGTTCGCCTGGCTGGCTTCGGCGCTGACGTGGCGGAAGATCACCGACACCTCGTTCGGATTCCGTGGCATGCGGGCGGAACTGGCCTGCGCCGTCCCGCTCAACGAGCCGCAGTACCAGTCATCGGAACTGCTACTGGGGATCACCGCGCGCGGCGCCCGCGTGCTGGAGCGGCCGATGAGCATGCGGCTGCGCAAGGCGGGCAAGAGCAAGAAGGGGAGCAGCCTGGTCTACGGCGCGAACTACGCCCGGGTCATGACGGGGACGTGGTGGCGGGGGTACGTGCTGCGCCGCGGCCGAACACGAAGCGGTCGAGCATCGTGAACTTCACGACGAACACCAGCGCGTAGCTGCCGATGTAGGCGGCGTCGATGAGCACGACCCACCAGAAGTGCGGCAGGTCCAGCGGCGCGAGCAGGTGGCCGGTGAGCGTGGTCAGGCCCACCGAGGCGAGCCCGCCGAGGGAGATCACGGCGACGTACGGCACCAGCTCGGCACCGATCCGCGGGCGGCCGCGCCGGCCCCACACCCAGCGGCGGGTGAGGAAGAAGTTCAGCACGGCGCCGGCGGCGAACGCGAAAACGCTGGCCAGGGCCGGTGCACCGCCCAGCGTGAGCACCGAAATCAGCGCCGCCTGGCTGAGCAGCGTCGCCCCGACCGAGCTGGTCGCGGCCCGAAAGAACCGGATTGTGCCGCGTCGCCGGGATCGGGGTGATTCCTCCGTCGTGCGAGGCTTCGCCGGATTGGCTACCGTCGTCATGTCCCCAGTCTCCCCTCGGCCGTCCGCCACGGCCGCCCGGCCCCCCGACGCATAGGAGATTCACAGCTCATTGCCAGGTCTTCATCAGCACCTGGTCGATAGGTTCGAGCGCGGTCATGGCGTCATGTACAAAGAGGAATCAGCGTGCTTGTCGCGTAAACAATACGGAAAGGCTCCTCTATGCGAGTGCTGGTTCTCGGTGGCGACGGATACCTGGGGTGGCCCACGGCACTGCACTTGTCGGACAAAGGCCACGAAGTGGCTGTTCTCGACAATTTCGCCCGCCGCCAGTACGACGTCGAACTGGAAGCCGAGAGTCTCGTCCCCATCGAAGACCTGGCGACCCGCATCGATGCCTGGCAGGAGGTGTCGGGCAAGAAGATCATTTCCTACATCGGCGATCTGCTCGACGCGGAATTCCTCTACAACGCGGTGCGCGAGTTCGCGCCCGACTCGATCGTCCACTACGCGGAGCAGAGTTCCGCGCCGTACTCGATGATCGACCGTGAGCACGCCGTGTACACGCAGAACAACAATGTGGTCGGCAATCTCAACCTGCTGTACGCGATCGCCGAGATCAACCCGGACATCCACCTGGTCAAACTCGGCACGATGGGCGAGTACGGCACGCCCAACATCGACATCGAGGAAGGCTGGCTCGAGGTCGAGCACAATGGTCGCACGGACCGGATGCTCTACCCGAAGAAGCCCGGCTCGTACTACCACCTGTCGAAGGTGCACGACTCGCACAACATCGAGTTCGCCTGCCGCATCTGGGATCTGCGCGCCACCGACCTCAACCAGGGGGTCGTCTACGGCCAGGAGACGCCGCAGACCACGCTCGACCCGCGCCTGGCCACCCGCTTCGACTACGACGGGGTGTTCGGCACGGTGCTGAACCGCTTCGTCATCCAGGCGGTGCTGGGCCAGCCGCTGACCGTGTACGGCAAGGGCGGCCAGACCCGCGGCCTGATCGACATCCGCGACACCGTGGAGTGCATCCGGCTCGCCGTCGAGAACCCCGCCGAGCGCGGCGAGTTCCGCGTGTTCAACCAGCTGACCGCGACCATGTCGGTGAGCGAGATCGCGGACCTGGTGGCGGAGGCCTTCCCCGGCCCGGTGCAGATCGAGCACCTGGACAACCCGCGCGTCGAGCAGCCGGAGCACCACTACAACGTCAAGCACACCGGGCTGGTCGGGCTGGGGCTGAAGCCGCACCTGCTGTCGGACACGCTGATCGAGTCGATGTTCGA
This sequence comes from Amycolatopsis saalfeldensis, assembly GCF_900110575.1. Classification (GTDB taxonomy): domain Bacteria; phylum Actinomycetota; class Actinomycetes; order Mycobacteriales; family Pseudonocardiaceae; genus Amycolatopsis; species Amycolatopsis saalfeldensis. The sequence goes on along the minus strand of NZ_FOEF01000025.1, from coordinate 69,967 downwards.
CATCGTCGGCGCCAACAAGCACCGGGTGAACATCGACCGGATGCTCCCGCAGGTCAGCTGGCGCGGGGCGATCAAGAGCTGACGCTCTCTCGTGCTGAAGACGCCGGGCCGCCTTTCGTGGCCCGGCGTTTTCCGTCAGTAGGTGGGCCAGGGGCCGAGCGGGGGCAGCGGCCCGGTGAGGCTCGCGCCGTCGCCACGGCCGGCGAGCCAGGCGGCCAAGTCTCGGACGGGCCCGGCGGTGGCGGTCAGGCTCGTGCCCGCCGGGATCCGCTCGCGCAGGAAGCCGACGGCGTGGGCGGCGAAGTCCTCGGGCCAATCGGCCGGGCCGATGCCGGCGTCGAGGTCCACGAGGTGGATCCAGACCTCGCGCCAGCGGGTGTACACGGCCGGTTCGCAGGCTGGCCAGTCCTCGACGCGCGACCAGACCCGTTCCAGGGCCCCGGCCTGGGTGGCGACGGCGACGCGGTGCTCGTCGGCGGTCCGGCCGGACGTGGCGTCGATGATCGAGTCCCGCTCCCCCGGCGCCCACATCGCGACGGTCTCGCCGCGCAACGCGTGCTCGACGACCCGGGTCCGGGCGCGCGCAGCGTCGGCGAGGTGGGCGAGCACGTGGCCACGGGTCCAGCCGGGCAGCAGCGAAGGCTCCCGCACCGCGTCGTCCGTGAGCCCGGCGAGCGCGGCGCCGAGCCGCCGGTGGGCCTCGGCGACGGCGGTGAGCGGTGGGGTCACGGGGCCAGATCGTAACGGGCGGATCGTGGCGGCCGCCGAAAATGTCGGTGCCGGATGGGATGCTTCTCCGGTCAGCCCCGCCAGGGGAGGAAACGATTGTGCGGCAAGGGAACAGTGGCCAGGGAAACGTTGGGGGGACCGGTGGCGGCGCGCTGGAGCACCGAGCGCGTGCTCGGGCTCGCGCCGGACGCGTCGTCGGCGAAGGCCGGGCGCGGCCAGGCGGTGCCGGCGAGGTGGTCCGGCGCGGGCGCGTCGGCGCGGGCTGTGTGGGGTGCCTGCCAGGGCAGCGGGCAGAAGCCGTACCAGGCGGCGGTCGAGCTGGCCGGGCCGGCGTTCCGGTGCACCTGCCCGAGCCGGAAGTTCCCGTGCAAGCACGCGCTGGGTCTGTTGCTGCTGTGGTCGTCGGGGCAGGTGCCCGAGACCCCGGACGAGCCCGGATGGGTACGGATCTGGTTGGAGGAGCGGGCTTCTCGCGACGCCCGCGCGGAGAAGCGGCCGGAGGCGCCGAAGGACCTCGAGGCCGCGGCGAAGCGCGCGCAAGACCGGATGGCCCGCGTCACGGCGGGCGCGGCCGAGCTGCGCGGCTGGCTGACCGACCGCGTCGAGGCCGGCTTCGCGGGCTTCGAACGCGGAGGGGCCGGAGAGCTGCGCGGCGTGGCGGCGCGGATGATCGACGCTCAGGCAACCGGCCTGGCCAATGGGTTGCGGCGGGCCGCGGGCCTGGTCGGCCGGGGCCGCGACTGGCCGGGTGACCTGCTGGCGGAGCTGTCGCTGCTGTACGTGCTCGCAGGCTCGGTGACCCGCCTCGAACAGCTGCCGCCCGACCTGGCCGAGACGATCCGCACCCGCCTCGGCTTCGCCACGAGCACCGCGCAGGTGCTGGAGTCCGGCGAGCGCGTCGCCGACCAGTGGCTGGTCACCGGCGCGGTCGACGAGGAGCTGGACGCGCTCCGCACCCGCCGCACCTGGCTGCGCGGGCGGCACTCCGGCCGTCCCGCGCTGGTGCTGTCGTTCGCCCCGCCGGGCCGCCCGCTGGACAGCTCGCTGCCACCGGGCCACATCGTGCCGGGCGAGCTGGCCTTCTACCCGGGCGCCGTGCCGCTACGTGCCCTGTTCGCCGACCACACCGAGCCGGTAACCTCACCTCCCCCGCGAGGCGACACCGTCGCCGAGGCCCTGTCGTCCTACGCCGAGGCCCTCGCTGCGGACCCCTGGCTCGACCGCTGGCCCATGCTCCTCGCCGACGTGACCCCAGCCCGCTACCCCGGCCCTGGCACCGGCCCGGTTGTCCCGTCCACCGGCCCGACCGGCCTGCCCATCAGCCCAACCGGCAGCGCCACCAACCCGACCGGCCTGCCCACCAGCCCAACCAGCAACGCCACCAACCCGACCGGCCCAGTTGTCCCGTCCACCGGCCCTGCCGGCAGAGCCGCCGGCCCAACCGGCAACGCCACCAACCCGACCGGCCTGCCCACCGGCACAACCGGCAGGGCCACCGGCTTGGCTGGCCCGTCCACCGGCCCAACCGGCAACGCCACCAACCCGACCGGCCTGCCCACCGGCAGCGCCACCGCCCCGGCTGGCCCGCCAACCGGCCCAGCCCGCCCGACCACAGACTCGGCCGGTCACCCGACCACTGGCCGGACCGGCTGGGCACTGTCCGATGTAGACGGATCCGCCCTGCCCCTGACCCCGGGCACCGACCCGTGGCGCCTGCTGGCCCTGGCCGCGGCACACCCGGTGACCCTCGCGGCCGAATGGACCCCCGCCGGCCTCCGCCCCCTCACCTGCTGGCACCCCGATGGCGTGGTGCGCCTTGACTGAGCAGCCCTTCCCGGCCGTGCTGCCCGGCGCCACCGCCTCTGCCACGCTCGCCGCGATAGCCTCTTCAACCACCGACTTCCCTTACACCGCAACAGCAATCACCACCACAGCACCCGAGATCACCACTCCCGGCGCAGCAAACACCCCCATCCCCGAAGGGACCCCTCCCCTGCCGTCCGCGGCCCTCCACCACCACTCCCCAGCCCAGGCGGTGCCCCGATGAAGGCCTGGGAGGACCTCGTCAGCACCGCCTTGCTCGGCACCCGCCGCCGGGCGCTCGACCGCACCGGGCAGCCGGCCGCGATCCGGGCGCTCACCGAAGGCATCCGTGACCCCGCGGACGGAGTGCTGACCACCGCGGCGCTCGTCACCAACTACCGGCGAGCCGGGCAGCTACCGGTCCCGGGGGCGCGGCGCGAGGATCCCGCCGAGCCGGACGGGCGGCCGCCGGTCCCGCCCGTGGCGCGCGAGCGGCTGGCCCGGCTGCTCCACGCGAACCGGCCCGAGCTGCTCGAAGAGTGGCTGAACGCCGTCGCCGCGGCCGGTTTCCGGGTGCCGCCCGACCAGGTGCCGCAGCTCGCCGAGAAGGCGCGGTCGCGGGTTCCGCTGCGGGCGCCGCTGGCGGCGGTCGCCGGGGCCGTCGGCACCTGGCTCGGCGAGCGGAACCCCGACTGGGCCTTCCTGGTCGCCACGGTCGCGGACGACAACGACGACGCCTGGCAGTACGGCACCCCCGCGCGGCGCCAGGCCTGGCTCGCGCGCGCACTCGCCGAGGACCCGGACGCCGCCCGGGCCGCGCTCGCGGCCACCTGGCGCAGCGAGCCCGCCGACCAACGCGCCGTTTTCCTCGGCCTGCTCGGCGAACACCTGACCGAGGAGGACGAGCCGTTCCTCGACGCCGCGCTCGCCGAGCGGGCGGCGGGGGTCCGCGACACGGCCACGCATCTGCTCGGCCGGCTGCCCGAAGCGGACCTCGGCCGGCGCATGGCGGCGCGCCTGCAGGACTGCGTCACCGTCCGCAGCCGGGAGTTGCGGGCCGATGTCCTGCAGCTGACCCGGCCCGAAGCGGACGACACGCTGCTGCGCGACGGCGTCCGCGTGCCGCACGGGCCGGACCAGGGCACCGGGCGGCTGCGCGCGATCATTTCCGCCACCCCGCTGGGTTTCTGGGCGAAGTTCGGCACGCCGGCCGACCTCGTCGGCATGCTCGTGGAGGGCTGCCCGCTGCCGGTGCTGCGCGACAGCTGGGCCACGGCGGCGATCCGGCAGGGCGACGAGGCGTGGGCGCAGGCACTGGTCGAGGCGGAGCCGGGCGGGCGCAGCACGGCCGCGCTGATCGGCGTGCTCGCCCCGCAGCGGCAGGCCGCCACCGTCGCGAAGCTCGCGCGGGGCCTCAAAGTCGAGGCTCTCACCCGGCTCATCCTCGACCTGCCGCAGCCGTGGCCCGAAGAACTGGGCCGGGTGCTGCTCGACTGGGTCGCCGCGCAGCAGGACCACCGGCTGGTCGCGCACGCGGCCACCCTGATCGCCAAGGCGGTGCCGCCGGCCTGCCTCGGCCACCGGCTGGCCGTGATCCCCCTGCCCGGCGAGGCCGCCCCGTGGCGGCGAGCCGTCGCCGAAACCCTCACCTTCCGCCGCGAAATGCACGAGGAGCTCTCATGACGTCCGCAGTCCTCCGGCCCCACGCCGAGCAGGAGTACGCCGGTGAACTGGCCGCGCTGGCCGCGGCCGACGACCGGGCCAGGCCGCCGTCGTGGCTGCTCTCGCCGTGGGCCGTGGTCACCTACCTGCTCGGCGGCCGGCTCGACGACGGCACCGAGATCACGCCCAAGTACGTCGGCCCGCGCCGGCTGGTCGAGGTCGCCGTCGCGACGCTGGCCACCGACCGGGCGCTGCTGCTGCTCGGGGTGCCCGGCACGGCGAAGACGTGGGTGTCCGAGCACCTGGCCGCCGCCATCAGCGGCGATTCGACCCTGCTGGTGCAGGGCACGGCGGGCACCGCCGAGGAGTCGATCCGCTACGGCTGGAACTACGCCCGCCTGATCGCCGAAGGCCCGAGCGAGCGGGCGCTGGTGGAAAGCCCGATCCTGCGCGCGATGCGCGACGGCAAGGTGGCCCGGCTGGAGGAGCTGACCCGCATCCCCGCCGACGTGCAGGACTCGCTGATCACCGTGCTGTCGGAGAAGACCCTGCCGATCCCCGAGCTGGGCAGCGAAGTACAGGCGCGGCCCGGCTTCACGCTCATCGCCACGGCGAACAACCGCGACAAGGGTGTGAACGAGCTGTCCAGCGCCCTGCGCCGACGGTTCAACACCGTGGTGCTGCCGCTGCCGGACACCGCCGAAGCCGAGGTGGAGATCGTCAGCCGCCGTGTCGCCCAGCTCGGTGCCGCGCTGTCGCTGCCGGCGGAGGCCGCGGAGCTGGCAGAGATCCGCCGGGTGGTCACGGTGTTCCGCGAGCTGCGCGCGGGCCGGACCGAAGACGGGCGTACGGCGGTGAAAACACCGTCCGGCACGCTCTCCACCGCCGAGGCGATCAGTGTGCTCACCGGTGGTCTCGCGCTGGCGGCCCACTTCGGCGACGGCGTGCTGCGCGCGCAGGACGTGGCCGCCGGCATCCACGGCGCGGTGGTGAAGGACCCGGTGGCCGATCGCGCGATCTGGATCGAGTACCTGGAGACCGTGGTACGCGAGCGCGACGGCTGGGCCGACTTCTACCGGGCGGGCCAGGAGATCAGCGGATGACCACGCACCTGCTCGGGATCCGGCACCACGGGCCGGGCTCGGCGCGGGCGGTGGCCGCGCGGCTCGCCGAGCTGGAGCCGGACGTGGTGCTCATCGAAGGCCCGCCCGAGGCCGACGCGCTGGCCGGGCTGACTGCCGACGAGGGCATGCGCCCACCCGTGGCGCTGCTGGCGTATGCGGCGGACGACGTGTCGAGCGCCGCGTTCTGGCCGTTCGCGGTGTTCAGCCCGGAGTGGCAGGCGCTGCGGTACGCCACCGCCGCGGGGGTGCCGGCGCGGTTCTGCGATCTCCCCGCGGCGCACCAATTCGCGCTCGGCGAAGAAGGCAGCACCCGCTCCGGCGACCCGCTAGCCGAGCTGGCGGCGGCCGGCGGGTACGACGATCCCGAGCGCTGGTGGGACGACGTCGTCGAGTCGCGGCGCGACGCCGAGCCGCCGTTCGAGGTGATCGCCGAGGCGATGACCGCGCTGCGGGAAGACGAGCGGCCGGAAGACCTCCACGAACGGCGGCGCGAGGCGTACATGCGCACGGTGCTCCGCAAGACGCGCAAGGAAGGCTTCGAGCGGATCGCGGTGATCTGCGGCGCCTGGCACGTCCCGGCGCTGGCCGACCCGCTGCCGACGGCGGCCGCGGACCAGTCCGTCCTCAAAGGACTCCCGAAGCGGAAGGCGGTGTGCACCTGGGTGCCGTGGACGCACGGCCGGCTCGCGACCGGCAGCGGTTACGGCGCCGGGGTGCGCTCTCCCGGCTGGTACCACCACCTGTTCACCACGGCCGAGGACGTCACCGCCCGCTGGCTCACCCGCGTGGCGGGCGTGCTGCGTGAGGAGGATCTGCCGGTCTCGACCGCGCACGTGATCGAGGCGGTGCGGCTGGCCGACACGCTGGCGACGCTACGAGGGCGGTCTTCGGCCGGGCTCGCGGAGGTCGACGCCGCCACTCGCGCGGTGCTGTGCGGGGGCGACGACGTGCAGGCCGACCTGGTCACCCGGCGGCTGGTGGTGGGCGAGCTGCTCGGCGAGGTGCCCGAGAGCGTCCCGCAGGCACCGCTCGCGGCCGACCTGATCGCCACCGCGCGGCGGCTGCGGCTCAAACGCGAGCCGGAGCCGCGGGAGCTGGACCTCGACCTGCGCATGCCCGCCGGCGTCGACCGGTCCCGGCTGCTGCACCGGCTGCGGGTGCTCGGCATCCCTTGGGGCACAACGGAAATCTCGGCGACGCGCAGCAAGGGCACGTTCCGCGAGACCTGGACGCTGTGCTGGGAGCCCGGCTACGAGGTGGACCTGGTCGCGGCGGCGGTGCACGGAACCACGGTCGGGTCGGCCGCGGCCACGGTGGTCCGCGAGGTCGTGGCCGGGAAGCCGCCGCTGGCCGACGTCACCACGGCGGTCGAGGACTGCTTGCTGGCGGACCTGGGTGACGCGCTGCCCGAGGTGCTCACCGCGCTCGACACCCGCGCGGCGGCCGACGCGGACGTCGCCCGGCTGATGGCGGCGCTGCCCTCTCTGGCGCGGGCGACGCGCTACGGCGACGTCCGCGGCACCGACACGGCGCGGCTGCGGGAGGTCGCGGACCGGATGCTCACCCGCGTGTGCGCCGGCCTGCCACCCGCGACCCACGGCATCGACGAGGACGCGGCCGAACGCTTCTGCCGCCTGGTCGACGACGTGCACGAGGCGACGACCCTGCTGGGTGAAGCGGCGCGCGAGCGCTGGCTCTCCGCGCTGTCCGGCCTCGCCGGGCGCGACACCCTGCCGCCGCTGCTGGCCGGACGGGTCGTCCGCCTGCTCCACGACGCCGACCTGCTGGACGGCACAGAGGTCGAGCTGCGGCTGGGCCGTGCGCTCACGCCGGGCGTCGAGCCCTCGGCGGGCGCGGCGTACGTCGAGGGCTTCTTCGCGGGCGGCGCCCTGCTGCTGGTCCACGACGAGCGCATGCTGCGGGTGATCGACACCTGGCTGGGCGGCATTCCCCCGGAGGTCTTCACCGAGGTGCTTCCCTTGCTGCGCCGTACTTTCGGCGCCTTCACAGGCCCGGAGAAGCGCGCCATCGGCGAGCGCGCCGCCACCCTGTCCGGCACCGCCCCAAAGGCCGCGACACCCACCGACGACCTGGACGACCCCCGCGCCGAGCTCGCCCTGCCCGTCCTGGCCACCCTCCTGGGAGCGACGCCGTGACCGAACCGAGCGAATCCGCCGCACCGACCCCAGCAACCGCACCGGCCCACCTCGCCCAGCCGAACCCGCCGACCGGACCGGCAGACGCCGCCGGATCCAGCGGACCCACCGCGCCGAACCCACCAACCGCACCCGACACGCCCGGCGGACTCACCGCGGGTAGACCACCCGCCGCACCCGCCGGGGCGAGCCCACCGGCCGGACCAGCTGAACCGGCAGGCCGCATCGGATCAGCCGAACCGGCCGAACCCGCCCGGCCGAACCCACCGACCGGACCGGCAGACGCCGCCGGGCTCGCCGGGCCGGGCGGGTCGGCAGCCATCCCAGACCGGTTGCGCCGCTGGCGGCTGGTGCTGGGCGGGGGTGACGACGGCACCGGTCGCGTGCTGTCCGAAGAGGACAGAGGTGTCGACGCGGTGTTGTCGGCCCTCTACGACGAGCGGGAGGAGAGCACTCGCGGCGGCGACCGGCGCGGGGCGAACCTGGCGGCGTCGGCGCCGCGGGTGGCGCGGTGGCTGGGCGATATCCGGCGGTACTTCCCCGGCTCGGTCGTCCAGGTGATGCAGCGCGACGCCGTCGATCGGCTCGGGCTCACGCGGATGCTGCTGGAACCGGAGCTGCTCGCGGCCGTCGAGCCGGACGTCCATCTGGTCGGCACGCTGCTCTCACTGAACGGCGTGCTGCCCGAGGAGACGAAGGAGACCGCGCGCACCGTGGTGCGGACCGTGGTCACGCAGCTCGAAGAGCGGCTGGCCGAGCGGACCCGCGCGGCCGTCCGCGGCGCGCTCGACCGGGCGGCCCGCACCCAGCGCCCGCGCGCGGCCGACATCGACTGGGCGCGCACCGTGCACAAGAACCTGAAGCACTACTCCCCCGAGCTGAAGACCATCGTGCCCGAGCGGCTGGTCGGGTTCGGCCGGCGTCAGCACAGCGTGCAGCGCGAGGTGATCCTGGCCGTCGACCAGTCGGGCTCGATGGCGGAATCGGTGGTGTACTCGGGTCTGTTCGGCGCGGTGCTGGCGTCGATGCGGGCGCTGAGCACGAAGTTCGTCGCGTTCGACACCGCGGTGGCCGACCTGACCGAGCACCTCGCCGACCCGGTCGACCTGCTCTTCGGCACCCAGCTGGGCGGCGGCACGGACATCAGCCGCGCGCTGGCCTACTGCCAGGGCCTGATCGAACGCCCCGAGCAGACCCTGCTGGTCCTGATCAGCGACCTGTACGAGGGCGGGGTGCGCGAAGACCTGCTCCGCCGCGTCGGCGAGCTGGTCGGCTCGGGGGTCCAGGTGGTGACCCTGCTGGCCCTCTCCGATTCCGGCGCCCCGTTCTACGACCACGAAAACGCCGCCGCCCTCTCGGAGCTGGGCGTCCCGGCCTTCGCCTGCACCCCGGACCTCTTCCCGGACCTGATGGCGGCCGCGATCCGCGGCGAGGACCTGGCCCGCTGGTCGGCCGCCGCCGCCGCGACCTGAACCAAGCGACACGACGACACCCGGGACTAAACCGACCGGTCATGCTGTTGAACCGGCTGTCAGACTTCCAGAGAGGACGGTAGCCATGAAGGTTCGCACGTCGGTCCGCTCGCTGGCCCGCCAGCCGGGCGCCCAGGTGATCCGCCGTCACGGCAAGGTTTTCGTGATCAACCGGGACAGCCCGCGGAACAAGGCCCGCCAGGGCTGAGCCGTTTCGCCCAGCGCCGTCCGGTCCCTCGGCCGGGCGGCGTCGTCGTGTCCGGGGCCGGGAGTCAGCCGTCGGCCAGACGCTGGATGGTGGTGGCCAGCCAGGCCTGGAGGTCGCCGGGGTCGCCGAGTTCGGCCCGCAGGACCCTGCGGCGGGTCGAGACGCCGAGGACAAACGCGTCGATCGCGGCGGCTCGGCTGCGGGCTTCCGCGTCGTCCAGACCACTGTCACGCAGGTAGCGGTGCAGCGGGTCCTCGCCGGGCGCGCCGAACCAGCGCTGCACGATGCTCGCCGCGAGGCGCGTGCCCAGCTCGGCCCGATCGCCGTCGAAGGAGTCCGCGACCGGGATCTCCACCCGGGTCGCCGCCAGGAAAAGACCTTCCTTGCTGCCGAAGTACCGCGTGATGAGATTCGGCGACACGCCCGCCGCGTCGGCCACGCCCTTGACCGTGATCGTCGCGTACCCGTACTGGGCGAATTGGCGTTGTGCCTGCTCCAGGATCCGCTGCTGGGTGGCGGCGGCGTTGCGCGAAGTCACGACCCCGTGGACCGACGACGGGACGCGCGGCATCACCGGCGCCAAGCTCGACGAACTGCTCGAACGCAGCGGGCCGCGGAGCCCGGCGCGCCGGTCGTCGTGCTGCTGCACGGCTGGCCCGACTCGGTGCTGCGGTTCGAACGTCTCCTGCCGCTGCTCACGGACGTGCAAGTGGTGGCGCCGGCGCTGCCGGGCTTCCCGTTCGCGGCCCCGCTCACCGCGCCCGGCATGTCGGCCGGCCGGATCGCCACGATCGTCGCGGACGCCCTGGCCGCACTGGGTTACCCGCGGTACACGGTGTCCGGCGGCGACGTCGGCGCCACCGTCGCGGAACTCCTCGCGGCCGGACACCCGGACCGGGTAAGAGCCCTGCACCTCACGAATATCGCCCCGCAGCACGCGTTCACCGCGGACCCGGCGAAGCTCGCGCCCGACGCGGCGGCCTACCTCGGCCGGGCGGCACAGTGGTTCCGGACCGAGGGCGGCTACATCGCGGAGCAGTCGACGCGGCCGAACACCCTCGCCGTCGCGCTCGGCGACTCACCGGCCGGCCTCGCGGCGTGGATCGTCGAGAAGCTCCAAGCCTGGTCCGGCGACGCGGCCTTCACCCCGGACGAGCTTCTCACCTGGGTCACCGCCTATTGGGTCAGCGGCACCGCCACCTACGCCGAGCCGGTCACCCTCCCCGACCGGATCGACACGCCGACCGTGCTTTCGGTCTTCCCGCACGACACCAAGCCGGCGGTCACTTCGCCGCCGGGGAACAGCCCGAGGCCTACGCCGCCGACGTACGCCGCGCGATCAGGCTGGGCGGCTGAAGCTCCCGATATGACTCCGCCGGACCGGGTCGGGGTACACCGGCCCGGCGGAGAGTCTTACGCGACACCGCTGTGCCGCTGCGCATTTCAGCGCAGCGGCACCACCTGGGTCGCACCGAACGTGCCCTTGAGGGGCACCTTGACTGTGCTACGCCGCACCGTCACCTCGACGCTGTCCTGGAGCTGCGTCGGATCGGACACGGCGATCGACCAGCTGCCGCCGCTCCGCCCCAGTGCCACCGACGCCGGTCCTGAGACAGTTACCTCATCAACAGTACCCGCACCGTAGAAATTAGCGAGCAGCGTGTGGTCCGCCAGCCGAATCGCCTGCGCTCCAGCGGTGTTCGCGCGCACCCGCCAAGCCAGCACCGACGCGACAGTCCCCACCACCGACGCGCCCGGCAGCACCGCGTACGCGTAACGGGCGTCGGCGGGTTTCACCCCGTGCTCGATCACCAGCTTCTGATACCGCCGGGTGTACGGGTCCGTGGTGCCTTTCGTGTTGGCGCCGGTGTCGACGTCGCGCCAGGTGCCCGTGCGATCCTCGCGCAACGCGGTGACCTGGGCGTCTTCGAGCAGCACGTAACCGGCGACGCCGTCGAGGTGCAGCCAGCGCGGCTGGCGCAGCGCGTTCGCCTTGCCCGGCGCGGTGGAGATGAGGCGGGCGTCGGCCAGCAGGGTGCCCCGGCCGTTCTCGCCGAGGTTGCGGTTCTCGATGGTGGTCCGGACCTGCTGGCCGGACGTGTCGGTGATCCCGGCGCCGAGGCAGACGATCCCGGACGGGGTGAAGAACCAGGACTTCTTCGCCGTCAAAGTCCCGTCGGCGGAAACGAAATCCATCGCGTACGCGCCGTGCCGCGCGTCCCAGCGGACGCCGCCGACGTGGGCCTTGGTGCTCAACGGCGTGGCGCCGAGCGCGCCGGTCGGACCGGTCTTGGTGGTGGTGCCGGGCAGCAGCAGCGGGTCGACCGTCGGCCAGTACGCGTCGGAGTAGTGGCCCTTCGCGTTCGGCAGGAACGTGTAGAGCACCCCGTCGCCGACGTACCAGCCGTGCTGGTTCATGCCGTTGATCGACTCGTAGCGCGAGATGCGCGTGGAGCCGACGCCGAGCGCGCCGGACCAGCCCTCGGTCACGTGCACCATCCGGTCCTGCTGGCCGAAGATCCGGTGCGTGGCCACGATCTTCGCCGGCCGCGGGCGGGACGCCAGCATCTCCTGCGCCAGCTCGATGCCCGGCGTCGCCACCAGGTCCGGCCCGGGCGCGAACCGCTCGGGGTCCGGGATCCGCAGGAACGGCGCGTACGTGCCTTCGCCGATCCACTTGGCCGCGAGGCCGGACAGCTCGTCCTTCGCCGCACCGGTGGCCGAACGCGCCAGCACCAGCGTGGAAACGGTCAGCTGGTGGCCGATGTCGTGCCCGGTTTCGCCCTGGCGCGAGAGCATGCGCCCGCGCACCGGCTCCATCAGCGCGCCCGCGTAGACGAACGGCGCGAACGTGTCGCCGACGAGCGCGTACACCTTCTGCTTGAGGTCGTCCGGCAGCGCGTAGCCGGTCCCCTCCGTGACGTGGATGGCGCCGGCCAGCGCGGTGAGCAGCACGATGCCGTAGTGCCCGGGGTACGGGATGGTGTCGTGCTGGATGAACGAGCCGTCCACGTGGAAGCCGTCGCCGGCGGCCTTGTCGAGTTTCGCGACGACGCTCGCCGCGCCGCCGCCCGCGACGTCGGTGATCGCGTCGATGCCCGTCTTGATCCACGCCGCGTCGCCGGTCAGCGCGCCCGAGACGATGGAGATCAGCGCCTTGTCCGCCCGGTTCGCGCCGGTCTCGACGACCGAGGGGTTGTTGGCCCGCACGTTCGGATTGCCCACGAACCGCTTGATCGGGCTGACGTAGCGGGCCAGCTCGTCGGCGGTCAGCTCACCGGCGACCGTGACGAGCGTGTGCAGGACGTAGTACGGCACCCCGATCTCATACGTGTACCAGTTGCCGATCTCGCCGACCTGCGGGTTGTACTGGCTGGTGTAGATCAGCTCGAGCGCCTGCTTGATCCGGGCCAGCACCGCCGGGTCGCCGGACAGCGTGCCGCCCGGGGTGCCCCAGTCGACGGCGATGGCGCGCAGCCGCCCGTACATCGACGTGGTGTAGTCGCTGCCCGGCCCGAGCGGCAGGTCGGTCCACAGTGGACCGCCGGTGACCGTCATCGTGTCGTTGTAGGACTTCGCGACCCGGCCCAGGTTCGTCAACGCCGCGGTGCGCTCGGGCGAGGGCCGGTTGATGCCGGTCTGCAGCTCGCGGTACCCGGCCACGATGGCCTGGTACGGATCAGGGGTGGGGCCGGCCGCGAAAGCGGGCCGGACGGTGCCGGCCAGCGCGACCGCAGCGGCCGTGATGGCGCCGCCGCGCAAGGCGGTTCTCCGGTTTACGGGCATGACAGTGCCTCCCAGGATCAAGACGTCCTTGGCTTGCGGGGACCCCGGTGAGCGGCGGACGGCCCCTCACCAGGGGTTGGGCGGCGGCGGATTCAGTTGTGGGAGCGGGAAAAGCTCAGCGGGCCCCGTCCGTGCGCCGCGGCAGCTGCCACGGGTTGTCCTCGCGCAGCGGCTCGGGCAGGAGCGCGTCGGGGAAGCCCTGCCAGGCGACCGGGCGCTGGAACCGCTCGATCGCCGCGGTGCCGACCGACGTGGTCGTCGGCGCCGTGGTGGCCGGGTACGGGCCGCCGTGCTGCTGCGCCCAGCTCACGGTGACGCCGGTGGGCCAGTCGTTCCAGAGCAGCCGTCCGGCCAGCCGGGTCAGCGGCGGCAGCAGCGCGCGGACGTACTCGGCCTCGTCCTCCTCGCCCTGGATGGTGGCGGTGAGGCCCGGCTCCAGCGTCTCCAGCACCTCGATCAGCTCGGCCTGATCGCGGTAGGTGACGATCAGCGAGGCGGGGCCGAAGTGCTCCTCGCGCACCGCTTCGCCGCCGGCCAGGAACTCCTTCGCGGTGGTGGCGAGCAGGCTCGGGGTGAATTCCTCGCCCTGGTGCGTGCCGTCCACGATCGTCTCGACGCCCGGCGCCGAGCGCAGCTCCGAAAGCTTGTGCGCGAATCCGGACGCGATGCGCTCGTTGAGCATCGGCTGGCGCGCGACCCCGGAGACGGCCTCGCGCAGGGTGTCCTCGAGGTCGTGGCCCTCGGGCAGGAGCAGCAGGCCCGGCTTGGTGCAGAACTGGCCGGCGCCGAGGCTGAACGAGCCGCTGTACGCCTTCGCCACGGCCTCGCCGCGCGCGGCGACCGCGCCCGGGGTGACCACCACCGGGTTGACGCTGCCCAGCTCGCCGTAGAACGGGATCGGCGTCGGGCGGGAGACGGCGATGTCGAACAGCGCGCGCCCGCCGGGCACGGAGCCGGTGAACGACGCCGCGGCGATCCGGGGGTCCTTCAGCGCCGTGATCCCCTGCTCGAAGCCGTGGATCACCGCGAAAGCGCCCTCGGGAGCGCCGGCGGCGGCCAGCGCGGAAACGACGATTTCGCCGGTGCGCGTGGACAGCTCCTCGTGGCCCGGGTGCGCCTTGAGCACCACCGGGCAGCCCGCGGCCAGCGCGGACGCGGTGTCCCCGCCGGCCACGCTGAACGCGAACGGGAAGTTGCTGGCCGCGAACACCAGCGCCGGCCCGATCGGCACCAGCACGCGGCGGATGTCCGGGCGCGGCCCCATCGGCCAGTCCGCGTCGGCGTGGTCGACGGTGGCGCCGAGGAAGGCGCCGTCGCGCAGCACCCGGCCGAACAGCCGCAGCTGGAACGTGGTGCGGGCCAGCTCGCCCTTGAGCCGCGGCGCGGCGGGCAGGTGGGTCTCGGTGTGGGCGAGGGCGATCAGCGCTTCGGCCTCGGCGTCGAGCGCGTCGGCGACGGCGGTCAGCCAGCCGGCCCGCTCGGCCGGGGTCGAGGCCGCGAACGGCCGGGCGGCGGCCGCGGCCGCGGTGAGGATCTGCTCGAGCTCCGGGGCGGAGGTCTCTCGGCTCATGGGGAACGGTTCTCCTCGGTGGATCAGTGCGTTCAGGGCGCGCGGTGGGCGGCCGCGGTGGCGGTCTGCAGGTCCGGCCGCCGGCCGGGGCCCGCCAGTCCCAGATGGTAGAGGTGCAGCTCGGTGGTCCCGGCCCGGCCGAGCTCGGTCACGTACGCCCCGATGCCGGGCACCGGGTTAGCCGCGACGGCCGTGATGTAGCTGCCGATCGCCACGTCCGCGGGCAGCGCGGCGCGGGCCGCGGCCACGGCGTCGACACTGCCCTGTCCGGGCGCCCAGTTCTGCAGGACGACCGAAGCGGCATCATCGGCAGCTGTCGGCGTGAGGCCGGGCAGCGCGCCGGTGACCCACGGGTCGAGCGCGCCGTGCAGCACGATCCGCGTGCCCGGCTCGAGCACCGCGAGCACCGCGCCGCGCAACGCATCCGTGGCCCGCTGGCGGCCGGCCAGCAGCACGTCCTTCAGCGACGCCGGGAGCCCGTCTTCGGTGACGCTCAGGTCACCCGTGTCCAGCAGCCGCCGGACCTCGGCGCGCAGCTGCTCGCGCACAGTGGCGGCGTCAAAGCCGTCCCAGCCTTCGGCGCAGGCCGCGCAACAGCAGATCGACAGCAGGCGCGCCACGGCAGGCGCCCACACGCCGTCGGTCTTCTCGTGCTGGTGCTGGTGCACCACGCCGAGTGGGCCGCAGGCCTCGAGGATCACCGACGACAGCTCCAGGCCCGCGACGGCTTCGGCGGTCAGCGTCGCGGCGTACTCGCGGACCGCCGGCTGCGCCGGGCACAACGCCCACGGGTAGCTCTCGCCGAAGCAGTTCTGCACCGTGTACTGCGGGAAAGCAGTGCCCAGCTGCGAATTATGGGTCAGCACGAGCCACGCGGCAGCCGGGAGGCCGACGGTGTTGAGCAGCCGCACGGCCTCGCCCCCGCTGTCGGGCTGCGCGACCCAGTCCGCAGTGGACGGACGGAGTTCCTGACGCTGCCAGGCTTCTTCGCGCACTGGCCGGTAAATCGCCGCGTGCCGCGCCAGCACCGAAGTGCGGTCTCCGGACGACGGCGTGGCCGCGCGGGTGCTGTGGTAGGTCAGCGCGACCGCGACCTCGTCCACCCGGAGTTCCCTTGCCCGCTCGACGAAGCCGGGCTCGAGGACGTCCCAGGAGTAGGCGTATCCGGTGACCTTCACCGCGTCACCACCTCGCCGTGTTCGGCTCGAACCCCGGGGTCCACCGGCGCATGTACGTCACGTCGTCCCGCTTCGTCAGTCCACATCGGACATAGTCCTCGTGCGCGCGGGCCAGCGCGTCGGGGTCGATCTCGATGCCCAGCCCCGGCTTGTCCGGCACCGCGACCGCGCCGTCGGCGAACTCCAGCGCGCCCGGCGCGATCACGTCGGCGGTCTTCCACGGCCAGTGCGTGTCGCAGGCGTACGTCAGGTGCGGCGTCGCGGCGGCGACGTGCACCATCGCGGCGAGGCTGATCCCGAGGTGGCTGTTCGAGTGCATCGACAGGCCCACGCCGAAGCTCTCGCAGGTCACCGAAAGCGCCTGCGTGTCCCGCATCCCGCCCCAGAAGTGGTGATCGGACAGCAGCACGCCGATGGCGCGGGCGCGGAACGCCGGCTCGATGTCGCCGAAGTTCACCACGCACATGTTGGTGGCCAACGGCATGCTCGCGCGCTCGGCCACCTTCGCCATGCCCTCGATGCCCGGCGTCGGGTCTTCGAGGTACTCCAGGACGCCGTCCAGCTCTTCGGCGACGCGGATGCTCGTCTGAGGAGTCCACGCGGCGTTCGGGTCGATCCGCAGCGGGTGGCCGGGGAACGCCTCGGCGAGCGCGCGGATGCCGTCGACCTCTTGCGCCGGCTCGAAAACACCGCCCTTGAGCTTGATCGAGCGGAAGCCGTACTCGTCGACCATCCGCTTCGCCGCGCCGACCAGCTGCTCCGGCGTGACGACCTCGCCCCAGCTGTCCTCCTTCGCGCCGATGTGGGCGCCGTACTTGTAGAACAGGTACGCGGAGAAGTCGACGGCGTCACGCGCCTTGCCGCCGAGCAGGTCGGCGACCGGGCGGCCGAGGCAGTGGCCCTGCGCGTCGAGGCAGGCGACCTCGAACAGCGCGTACACGCTGGCGATCGTCTTGCGGATGGAGAACCCGCCGATCAGGCCGTGCTCGTCGGTCAGCACGGTGCCCGCGAGCACCCGCGTGACGATCCGCTTGAGCCCCGGCAGGTCGAACACGTCGTGCCCGGCCAGCTCCGGCACCACCTTGCGGACCTCGCCGAGGAACGCCGAGTCGCCGTAAGACTCGCCGAGGCCCACCACGCCGTCTTCACACCGGACCTGAACGACGCTGCGCAACGCGAACGGCTCGTGCACGCCCATCACGTTCA
Source organism: Amycolatopsis saalfeldensis (assembly GCF_900110575.1). Taxonomy (GTDB): domain Bacteria; phylum Actinomycetota; class Actinomycetes; order Mycobacteriales; family Pseudonocardiaceae; genus Amycolatopsis; species Amycolatopsis saalfeldensis. The sequence continues at coordinate 53,073 of NZ_FOEF01000025.1, read as the reverse complement.
GCAGCGGCGGGTCGGCGAAGGCGACCGGGGTGAGCACCACGTCCTGGATCTTCATCAGCGGCCCTCGATCCCCTTCAGCACGGCGAAACCGTCCTCGACGACCTTGCCCAGCCGGTCGATCTGCTCGGCGGTCGGCTCGATCAGCGGCGGCCGGATCGTGCCGACCTTGTCACCGCGCAGCCGTGCGGCCGCCTTCACCAGCGAGACGGCGAAGCCCGGCGTCTCGTCGCGAAGGGAGACCAGCGGCAGGTAGAAGCCGGCGAGCAGGCGGTCCATCACGGCGGTGTCGCCCTCGCCGAGCGCGCGGTGGAAGCGGTGGGCGATCTCGGGCGCGAAGCAGTGCACCGCCGAGGAGTAGCGGGCGACGCCGATGGCCGCGTACGCCTTCGCCGACACCTCGGCGGTGGGCAGGCCGTTGAAGAACAGGAACCCGTCGGAACGCTCGGTGCCCAGCGAGCGGATGGTGGTCACGATGCGGGTCATCACCTCGACGTCGCCGTAGCCGTCCTTGAGACCGACCACCGACGGGATGTCGAGCAGCTTCGCGGCCGAAGGCGCGGTGAACACGCCGGTGCCGCGGTGGTAGACGATCACCGGCACGCTCGTGTCGCCGACGGCGTAACGGACGTAGTCGACGAGCCCGGACTGCGGGCCGGTGACCAGGTACGGCGGGAGCAGCAGCACCCCGTCGGCGCCGCCCGCCTGCGCGGCCGCGACCCCCGCGCGCGCGGCCGCGGCACCGCCGCCGGCACCGACCCACACGGGGACCCGCCCGGCGGCCACCTCACGTGCTTTCGCCAGCACAGCAGCGACTTCGCCGGCCGAGAGCGAGCTGAACTCACCGGTCCCGCAGGCGACGAACAGCGCGCCCGCGCCGGCGGCCACGTGGCTCTCCACGTTCTCCGCGAACCCGTCGAGGTTCACCTCGAGGTCGTCGGTGAACGGGGTCAGCGGGAACGCCAGCAGGCCGTCCAGCTCGATCTCGGTCTGTGCCATCAGTTTCTGCTCTTTCCGTCCTCGTCGGGTGTGGCCGGGGCGGCGTGCCCGGTGCCCGGGTTCGACGATCCCACTGGTGTCCCCAGCGTGCTCGGGACACTCCCCGGTGTTCACATTCCTGAATGGAGTCTGTTATGGTGACTATGTTCATCCATAAGAATGCTGTTCGGGACGCTAATATGGCCGGAGTCACAAGTCAACGGCCGGTGGGAGGACGCACCATGCCGCAGAAGCTCGACACCGCCGTCGCGGCGAGCGGCACCACGCCCAGTGCGGAGCCCGCGGGTGTGAAGTCCGCGCGGCGCGCGATCGACCTGATCGAGACCTTCGCCGCGAACGACGTCTGGCTCTCGCTCTCGGACCTGCACACGCGCACCGGTTTCCCGCGCTCCAGCCTGCACGGCCTGCTGCGCACGCTACTGGAGGCGGGCTGGCTCGAGGCGGACGCGAACACCGCGCGGTACCGCCTCGGCGTGCGGGCGCTGATCTGCGGCACCGCGTACCTGGACCGCGACGCGATCGTCCCGTTCGCGACCGAAGCGCTGGAGCGGATCCGCGAGAAGACCGGGTTCACCGCGCACTTCGCCCGCCGCAACGCCACCGAGGTCGTCTACCTGGAGACACGCGAGTCCCAGCATTCGACGCACCTGGTCTCCCGCGTCGGCCGCACGCTGCCCACCCACGCCACGGCGCTGGGCAAGGCGCTGCTGGCCGAGCTGACGCACGACGAGATCGAGAACCTGATGCCGGCCGAGCTGCCGCCGCTCACCCCGAACACGATCACCGACATGGCGGCGCTGCACGCGGACCTCGCGCGCACCCGCGAGCGCGGGTACGCGTCGGAGAGCGAGGAGGGCACCCTCGGCGTCCGCTGCGTCGCCGCGGTGATCCCGTACCGCATCCCCGGCACCGACGCGATGAGCTGCTCGATGCCGATCGGCCAGGTCACCGACGCCGACGTCCGGCGCGTCGGCGAGCTGCTGGCCGAGACCACCGCCGAGCTCGGGCAGCAGCTGCGCCGGGCCGGCATCCGCTGACCGCCGCCACCCGTCCCCGGGCGCAGCACCGGCACTGACCGGCGCCGCGCGCGAGGGCGTTTCCCGTTCCCCTTCGCGAGAGGACCCCCATGGCAGACCAGCGCGTGCTGATCACCGGATCGGCAGGCATCGTCGGCACCCTGATGCGGCCGCGGCTGCGCCGTCCCGGCCGGGTGCTGCGGCTGCTCGACCTGGCCGCGCAGCCCGCCGCCGAGGACGGCGAGGCCGCCGAGATCGTGACCGGCTCGGTCACCGACCCGGCCGTGATGGCCGGGGCCTGCGCGGGCGCCGACGCCCTGATCCACCTCGGCGGGCACAGCCGCGAGAACTCGTGGGAAGCCACGCTGGACGTCAACATCAACGGCACCCACACCGTGCTGGAAGCGGCGCGCCAGGCCGGCGTCAAGCGCGTGATCCTGGCGTCGAGCAACCACGCGGTCGGCTTCCGCCGCAATGCGGACGCGGGTGAGGCCGGTCTGCCCGCCGACTCGAGCCCGCGCCCGGACACCTACTACGGCGTGAGCAAGGCGGCCATCGAATCGCTCGGCAGCCTGTACCACTCGCGGTTCGGCATGGACGTCATCGTGGTCCGCATCGGCTCGTGTTTCGAGACGCCGCTGCCGCTCGGCCCGCGCGGGCTGATCACCTGGCTCTCGCCGGACGACGGCGCGCGCCTGTTCGAGGCCTGCCTGAGCGCTCCTTCGCCGGGCTACCGGCTGATCTGGGGCGTCTCGGACAACACGCGGCGGATCTACTCGCTGGCCGAAGCCGAGGCGCTGGGCTACAAGTCCCTGGACAACGCCGAGGCGTACGCCGGGCAGCTCGCGGACAAGCCCGGCCCGACCGGCGCGGCCGCCGAGTTCGTCGGCGGCCCGTTCTGCACCGCGCCGCTGGGCGAGTTCAACCCGATCTGACGCGCGGCCCGGCCGGCGCCGGGCCGCCTACACTGGTCCGCACACCTCGAAGCCGAGGGAGGACAGCGTGGGCGAGCTCGGGCCGGCCGACACCAACGGCATCCTCGCCCTGCCCTGGATGCGCCCCGAGCGCACCAGCGCGGGACTGGGCTGGGAGCACGTCTACCTCTCCAAGCAGCACGAGCACCCGTACCGCGGCGAGTTCGGCGCGGCCCGCACGCACCAGCTGATCCTGCACCTCGCCGGTCCCGTCACCGTCCGCCGCCGGGCCGGCACGCCGGCCGAGCTGAGCCGCCGGATGCAGGCGCGCGAGCTGTTCCTGCAGCCCTCGGGCACCGACCTGTCGGTGGAACTGGGCGGTGAGCTGGACACGCTGCACGTCTACGTCGCCGACACCGCCGTGCAGGAGGCCGCTGGCGCCGAAGCGCCGATCCGGCTCTCGGAGGAGCTGGGCAGCGTCGACCCGCTGCTGGAGCAACTGGTGCTTTCCCTCGACGGCGTGGTCCGCGAATGGGAGCCGGCCGCCCGGACCTACGCCGACCAGCTGTGCGCGCTCGTCGCCGCTCAGCTCGCCCGCCGTCACCGGGCCGGAAACGCGCCTGCACCGGAAGAACCGCCCGCACCCGCCGCGTTGTCGGACCACCAGTTCGCACGGGTGCGGGAGCTGATGGCCGAACGGCTGGGCGAGCCGCTCGGGCTGGCCGAACTCGCGGACGCCACCGGGCTGAGCGTCAGCCGGTTCTCGCGGCGGTTCAAGGCCCGCACCGGCCTGCCGCCGCACCGGTACCTGCTGCGCCTGCGCGTGGAGCAGGCCGGGCTGCTGCTGCGCACCGGCACCGACCCGATCGCGGACATCGCCGCCCGATGCGGATTCTCGCACCAGGAACACCTCACGCGCGTGCTGCGCAGCCACCTCGGCACCACCCCCGCCGCCCTGCGCCGCGCGGGCTGAGCCGCGCGTTTCGTGCAGCCCGCACGGCCGGATCGTGCAGGAAACCACCGCGCGGGGCGCCGATACTCGACAGACCCCGCGTGGAAGGACCATCGATGTTCAGCTACACCGCCAACCCGGCCCGGGTCGTCTTCGGCAGCGGCGCGCTGGCCACTTTGCCCGACGAGGTCCGGCGCCTCGGCGTGAGCCGGGTTTTGCTGGTGGCGAGCCCTTCGCGGGCCAAGCCGGTCGCGGCGGCGCTCGGGTCACTGCTGGCCGCCGAGTTCCACGACGCCGCGATGCACACGCCGGTCGACGTCACCGAGCGAGCGCTCAAGGTCGTCGCGGACCACGACGCCGACGCGGTGGTCGCCCTCGGCGGCGGCTCCGCGACGGGCCTGGCGAAGGCGATCGCGCTGCGCACCGACCTGCCGCAGATCATCGTGGCGACCACCTATTCCGGCTCCGAGATGACCCCCGTGCTCGGCGAGACGGCCGGCGGGCGCAAGACCACGCAGTCCTCGCCGAAGGTCCTGCCCGAGGTCGTGCTGTACGACGTCGACCTGACGCTGGGCCTGCCCGTCGGGCTTTCGATGACCAGCGGCGTCAACGCCATCGCCCACGCGGTCGAGGCGCTGTACTCGGCGCAGGCCAACCCGATCGTCGACCAGTTCGCGCTGGAGGCCATCCGGCTGCTCGCCGGCGCCCTCCCCCGGATCGCGGCCGATCCGTCCGATGTGGACGCCCGCACGGACGCCCTGCGCGCGGCCTGGCTGGCCGGCTCCTGCCTCGGCTCGGTCGGCATGTCGCTGCACCACAAGCTGTGCCACACCCTCGGCGGCAGTTTCGGCCTGCCGCACGCGGAAACGCACACCGTCGTGCTGCCGTATGCCATGGCGTACAACACTTCCGGAGCACCGCAGGCCATGCGTCGGATCGCCGAAGCGCTGGGCGCGCCCGACGCCGCGACCGGGATGCACGACCTCATCGCCGGCCTGCCCGCACCGCGCTCGCTGGCGGAGCTGGGCTTCGCCGAGGCCGACCTGGCCATGGCCGCGGAGCTGGCGACATCCGCGCCGTACCCGAACCCGCGCGAGGTCACCCGCGAAGGCATCGAAGACCTGCTGCGCCAGGCTTGGACGGGCGAGCGTCCGGCCGCGGCGGCCGGGAGCCTGCCGGACGTGCGCGCGTTGACCGGGCAGGTCGTCGACAGCTTCGCCGCCACGCCGGACCCGCGGCTGCGCGGGCTGCTCTCGGACCTGGTCCGCACGCTCCACTCGTACGTGCTGCGCAACGACCTCACGCAGGAGGAGTGGGAGTACGCGATCGGCTTCCTCACGCGCACCGGCCAGATCTCCAGCGACACCCGCCAGGAGTTCATCCTGCTGTCCGACACCCTCGGCGTGTCCAGTGTGGTCGACGTGCTCACCAACTCACGCACGCCGGACACCACCCCGTCCGCCGTCCTCGGCCCGTTCTACGTGCAGGGCCCGCCCGAGACCGAGCAGGGCGCCGACCTCGCCGAGGGCCTGCCCGGCACTCCACTGTGGACCGACGTGCGGATCGTCGACCTGAACGACGCCCCGGTGGCCGGCGCCGTGGTGGACGTCTGGCAGTCCAATGAGGACGGTTTCTACGACGTCCAGCTGCCCGACCTCGACGGCCCGGTGCTGCGCGCCCGCTTCCGCACCGACTCCGGCGGGCGGCTGCGGTTCTGGACGATCGTGCCCTCGGCGTACCCCATCCCGGCCGACGGCCCGGTCGGCCAGCTGCTCGACGCGGTGGGCCGGCACCCGTACCGCGCGCCGCACGTGCACTTCATGATCGCACACCCGGGCTTCCGGACGCTGGTCACGCAGGTGTTCGTCCAGGGCGGCGACTACCTCGATTCCGACACGGTCTTCGGGGTCAAGGACGGGCTGATCGTCGACTTCGCCGAACAGTCCGGCCCCGCGCCCGACGGCCGCGAACCCGCCGAAGGCTGGCGCCGCCTCGACTTCACCTTCCGCATCTCCCCCGCCGAGTGAGCAAGGACCCGCCATGACGCGCTTCGACACCGACGTCCTCGTGATCGGCAGTGGCCCCGCCGGCGGTACCGCGGCGCTGGCGCTCGCCACCTACGGCGTGCGCACCGTGCTCGCGACCAAGTACGGCTGGACGGCCAACACGCCCCGGGCGCACATCACCAACCAGCGCGCGATGGAGGTGCTGCGCGACCTCGGCGTCGAGGAGCAGGCGCTGGCGCAGGGCACCCCGCCGGAGCTGATGGGCGACACCGTGCTGTGCACCTCGCTGGCCGGCGCCGAGATCGGCCGGATCGCCAGCTGGGGCACCGGCGACCGGTCGGCCGCGGAGTACACGGCCGCCAGCCCGTGCCACATGATCGACCTGCCGCAGACCTATCTGGAGCCGATCCTCGCCGCCAACGCCGCCGCGCGCGGTGCGAAGCTGAGGCTGGACACGGAATTCCTGGACTTCACCCAGGACTCCGATGGCGTCACCGCCCGGCTGCGCGACCGCGTGCGCGGCGACGAGTTCACGCTGCGGGCCCGCTACCTGATCGGCGCGGACGGCGCGCGCAGCCGCGTCGCCGAGCAGGCCGGCCTGCCGATCGCGGGACAGACCGGCAAGGCCGGGAGCATGAACATCACGTTCACCGCCGATCTTTCCCGCTACGTCGCGCACCGGCCGAGCGTGCTGTACTGGGTGATGCGGCCCGGGGCGCACCTCGGCGGGATCGGCATGGGCCTGGTCCGGATGGTGCGGCCGTGGCGTGAATGGCTGCTCACCTGGGGCTACGACATCGAGCAGCCGCCGCCGGAGGTCGACGTCGCCGAGGCCACGCGGCTGGTGCGCGACCTGGTCGGCGACGAGGGCCTGGCCGTCGAGATCACCTCGACTTCACTGTGGACGGTCAACCACAACTACGCCACCGAGTACTCCCGCGGCCGCGTGTTCTGTGCCGGCGACGCGGTGCACCGGCACCCGCCGTCCAACGGGCTCGGCTCCAACACCTCCGTGCAGGACGCGTACAACCTGGCGTGGAAGCTCGCCATGGTCGTGCGCGGCGAGGCCGGCGAAGGCCTGCTGGCCAGTTACACGGCCGAGCGTGCGCCCGTCGGACGGCAGGTGGTCGACCGCGCGAACCTGAGCCGCGAGCAGTTCGGCCCGATCTTCGAAACGCTGGGCATCACCGGCGAAACCGACGCGGACGGCATCACCGCGGGCCTGGCCGCCTGCGTCGCACCCGACGCCGAGGGCGCCCGGCGGAGGCGGTTGCTGGAGCAGGCGATCGAGCTCAAGCACTACGAGTTCAACGCGCACGGCGTGGAGCTGGACCAGCGTTACGCCTCGGGCGCGGTCCTCCCGGACGGCGCGGAGCCGGACAGCCAACGGGACGCCGAGCTGTTCCACCGGCCCACCACCTTGCCGGGCGCGAAGCTGCCGCACGTCTGGCTGGTCGGCGCCGACGGCCGTCGGGTGTCCACTTTGGACCTCGTCGGCGGCGGCCGGTGGACTGTCCTCACCGGACTGTCCGGCACGGCATGGCCCGAAGCGGCGGCGAAGGCGGCGGCCGAGCTGGGCCTGGACCTGCGCGTGGTCACCATCGGCGCCCCCGCCGCCCGCGACTCCTACGGCGACTGGACCCGCGTGAGCGCCCTCGACGAGGCCGGCGCCCTCCTCGTCCGCCCGGACGGCTACATCGCCTGGCGGCACCCGGCCGCGGACAGCCAGACCGCCGTCACGGCGCTGCTGACCGCCCTGCGTTCGGTGCTGGACCGCCCGGGCACCTGAGCCCGGGCGGTTCGATCGCAACCGCTTGCGCTACAAGGATTCCAGGTCGACGGCCTCGCGGGAGAGGCTGAACCCGTCCGGCGGAACGCCCTTCGGCCGCGTCAGCCAGCTGCCTCGGGCGTGCGGACGGCCGTTCGGCCGGTCGAGGATCAGCGCGACGTAACAGCCGTAGTCGATGGCGAAGCCGTCGTAGAGGGTGCCTGGCCGGCCCGGGTCGGTGAGGCCACGACGCAGGACGTGCAGCAGGCGCGCGTCGTAGAGGTCCGCGATGATCGTGTGGCGGGCGCTGGGGCGCCGGTCGAGCAGGAACGTCCTCGAGCGGCGCCGTCCGACGACCTCGTCGACGAGCCGGCTCAGCAGACTGGCCGCGTCGTCGTCCCCGCTGATCGCGCCCTGCTTGTCGCGCAGGTACCAGTCGCGGGCGGCGAGACGGACGTCCCGCAGGCTGATCGGCTCGTCGTGGGCATACTGCGCGGACAGCGCGGCGATGTTGATCGCGTCCCGTGGCACGCCCTCGGCCGCTCGGACCAGCTCGGTGAAAGCGTTGTCGTGAAAGGCTTCTTCGACGAAGGCGGCCGCGTCCGGCGGCGGCGCGGCGATCATCGTGGCGAGCCGGACGGAAGCGTGGTTGTGGAACATCTGCGCGAAGAACTCCTGGGCTCGGCTGCTGGAGTCGTCGAGGATCATGATGTCGTCGAGGCTCACCGCGGATGCCGCGTCGGCACCGACCTCGATGCCCAGGTGGTCCCCATCGGGGAGCCGCTCCCGGAAGCGTGACCGCCGCTCGATGGCGGCGATCTTCACCGTGACCCCGGGCGTGGGCAGGAAAGTGCGCCGCAGCAGGTCCGCCAGCAACGGCTGCAGCTCCAGCGGCACCGAACTCCATTCGTCCAGCAGCACCCAGATCCGGCGGCCGCCCAGCGCCCGCGTCACGGCCCGCAGCGCCCGGCCGAGCGGGCCGAACACCACCCGGTGGTGCTCGGTCCCGGTCCGCCGCAGCCGGCTCTCGCCGCTCACGGAACGGTGGTGTGCCAGCGAAACCCGGGCCGCCGGCGGCAATCCCAGCTCCAGCCCGTGGCCGGCCTCCTCCGTCGCGCCCGCGCGGGTTTCCCGCTCCACCTCGCCGACCACCTCGACGTCCGTCGCCGCCTCGGCGAGCGCGTCGAGCGCGGGCAGCAGTGTGCCCGGGTCGCCGAGTTCCCGCTCGACCGCGATCGACAGCAGCTCCTCGTGCACGGCCTCGAGCGTGTCCACGAGCAGCTGCGTGCCGCGAACGGTCGCGGGGACACCGCCGTCGGAGTACAGCCCGCCGGCGCTGCCGAGTGTCCGCAGGTCGAGGTAGACCGCGACCTCACCCGTGTGGTCCACCAGTTCGCTGAGGTAGAGCAGCGCGTGGGTTTTCCCCGCGCCGCGCCGGCCGTAGAGGATCTGGTGGTCGGTGGAGTGCAGCATCGCCGAGAACGAGCCCGATGCGACGAATGTCCGGCCCAGGGTCGCCCGGTCGGTCGACTCCGCCCGCCGCGAGATGCGCATCAGCGCCTGGTTCAGATGCCGCTGCCGCCCGACAGTGCCCATCAGTCGAGCCTGCCGCTCTCCGATGCGGCGGGCAGCCGCCGTCCGGGTCGGTTCAGCCGACCGCGACCGAGCTGAACGTGACCGGGATCCGCGGCGGCCCGGTGCCGTCGCCCGCGTTGCCGGCGCTCGCGATGCCACCGCGGGCGACCTTGTCCAGCACGGCCAGTCCGGCGTCGGAGATGCTGCCGAAGACGGTGTAGGTCGGCGGGATCGGGGTGGTGCCGAACATCATGAAGAACTGGCTGCCGCCCGAGCCCGGCTGGCCGGTGTTGGCGAGCGCGATCAGGCCGCGGCCGTAGGCCAGGCCCGGGAAGAACTCGTCGGGCACGGTGTAGCCGGGGCCGCCCGTGCCGTCGCCCGCCGGGTCGCCGCACTGCAGCATCTGCAGGTCCGTGACGCCGAGCCGGTGGCATTTGGTGCCGGTGTAGAAGCCCTGCTGCGCCAGGCTCACGAAGCTCGCCACCGTGCACGGGGCCAGCGCGCGGTCGAGTGAGAGGACGATGTCACCGGCCGTGGTGCGAAGGGTGACGCCGACAGTGCCGCTGGCCGGCTGCGGACCGTCGGTGGGCCGGGTCGCCTGCTTGGCGGCGGGCCCGTTCGGGTCGGCCGGGAAACTGCAGGTGGAGGGGTCCGGCAACGGCGTCGCCCGATGCGGCTCGGGCGTGCGCGTGGTCGGAATGGTGACGTTGCCGCTCGGCGGCGGCGCACTCTCCGACGGCGGCTCCGACGGCGACGTCACGGGCGCCCCGCCGTCCACCGCCGTCCCGCTCCCATCCCGCGACGGCAGCAGGAACCCGGGCGTGACGAACCCGGTCACCACGAACGCGGCCAGCAGCACCACCACCGCGGCCACCACCCCGACGATCAGCCCAGTCCGCTTCCCCGGCGGCGACTGCGGCGGCCCCCAACCCGGCACACCCCCCTGCTGCGGCCACCCTCCCGGCCCCGGCTGTTGCGGCCACCCCTGAGCACCACCCGGCCCCGGCTGCTGCTGCCACCCCGGCGCACCCGACGGCTGCCCACCCGGCGCACTCCCGGGCGACGCCTGCTGCCAACCAGCCCCCGACGACGCCTGCGGACCAGGCCCACTCCCGGGCGATGCCTGCTGCCAACCCGCCCCAGCCCCCGGTGACGGCTGCCCACCCGGCCCGCTCCCCGGCGGCGCCTGCTGCCAACCCGCCCCAGCTTCCGGCGACTGCTGCCCACCCGGCGCACTCCCGGGCGGCGCCTGCTGCCAGCCCGTACCGACTCCCGGCGACGGCGGCTGCGAACCCGCACTCCCCGGCGACGCCTGCCCACCCGGCGCACCCGGCGACTGCGGCGAACCCGGCGCGCCCCCAGGTGACGGTTGCTGCCACCCCGGCCCGATCCCCGGCTGCGGCGAACCCGGCGCGCTCCCGGACGACGGCTGCTGCCAGCCCTGCCCAACCCCCGGCTGCGGCTGCGCGTCCGTCGAAGGCTGATCCCCCGGCGACACCGACGACACCGGCGACTCCGGCGCCACCCCGCCGGAAACCCCGCCCGCTGCCGGTTCCCGCGGCGGTTGTGCGCCTGGCTGGTCACCCGGTTGCTCCGGCCACGTCATCGGGCACTCCCCTCACGTCGGTGCGGTCATTCTGCACCGAAGTGAGCCCGGCCGTGGCTCAGGGCAGCGGCGGGAGCGCGGGAGTGTCGAGCCAGGTGGTGAAAAACGCGGCCAGCGAACGCCCCGCGTACGATTCCGCCAGGGTGACAAAGGCTTCCGTGGTCACCGTGCCGTGCCGGTTTTCCGCCACCCACGCCTTCACCAGCGCGAAGAACGCCGGGTCGCCGGTTTCGGCGCGCAGGGCGTGCAGGGTGAGGCCGCCGCGTTTGTACACGCGTTCGTCGAACATGCGGGACACGCCGGGGTCGCTGATGCGCACGTCGGCCGGCTTGGTCTTCAGGCGGGTGTGCCAGGCGCGGGCCAGCGAGCGCGCCGGCTCGCCGCCGGACTCCTCCGACCACAGCCATTCGGCGTACGTCGCGAAGCCCTCGTTGAGCCAGATGTGACGCCAGTCCGCCACGGTCAGGCTGTTGCCGAACCACTGGTGGGCCAGCTCGTGCACGACGAGCCGCTCGTGGGTGCGCCGTCCGTCGACGTGGTTGGCGCCGAAGATCGCCATGCCCTGGGCCTCGATCGGGTCGTCCAGGTCGTCGTCGGTGACGACCACGACGTACTCGCCGAACGGGTAAGGCCCGAAGATCCGTTGCAGCGCCTCCATCATCCGGTCCTGGCGGCCGAAGTCGCGCGCGAACTGCCGGCGCAGCCGCGGCGGCACGGCGGCGCGCTGCGGCACGACCGGCACCGGCGTCTTGTTCCGGCCGAAGCCGACGAAGGCCCGCACCTGCGAGTGCGTGAACCAGCCGGCGTCCGGGCCCGCGACCAGCTCGACGTCGTCGTACCGGCCGATCTGGACGCTCATCAGGTACGCGGCCGTCGGCTCCTTGCGCTCGTACACCCACTTCGTGGTGCTCGCCGCGTTATAACGCGACACGAGGTCGCCGGTCACCGCGACCAGGTACGGCGAAGACGTGGTCACCGCGACCCGGTAGGCGGCCTTGTCCGAGGGCTGGTCGTTGCACGGGAACCAGGACGGCGCGCCCACGGGCTGGCTGGCCACCAGCGCGCCGTCGGTCAGCTCGTCCCAGCCGATGTCACCCCACCGGCTCGACACCGGGGTCGGGTTGCCGACGTAGCGCACCTCGACCCGGAACTCCGCGTCCACCGGCACCGACTTGGCCGGCCGGACCTGCAGTTTCAGCCCGCGCCGCGCGAACTTGGCCGGTTTGCCGTCCACCAGCACCCGCGAGACGCGGAACTCGCCGAGGTCCAGCGAGAGCCGGGAAAGCGCCTGCGTGGCAACGCAGGTGAGCACCGCGGTGCCGGTCAGCCGGTTGGGCCCGATGCGGTAGTCGAGGTCCAGGTCGTAGTGCCGGACCCGGTAGCCGCCGTTGCCGTGGGCCGGGATGTAGGAGTCGCTGGAAATCTCCGCGCCGGGAGCGGGGGTGGCTGGCTTCGAACTCACCCGCGCAGAACCCCGCTTTCCCGTACGTGATCGTCTCGCCCCAGCATCGCGCGGATCCGGCCCGCCCGCAACGGTCGTCGGCTCACCGGCGCCAGGCCGCGATCGGGTTGCCGAGCCAGCGGCCGTCGGCGGGCACCTCGTCGCCGCGGGTCACCAGCGAGCCCGGGCCGACGGTGGTGCGCGCGCCGATGCTCGCGCCCGGCAGCACGATCCCGTGCGGGCCGAGGGTGGCGCCCTCGTCCAGCGTCACCGGCGACATGCTCATGATCCGGTCGTGGAACAGGTGCGTCTGCACGACGCAGCCGCGGTTGATCGTCGCGCCGTCGCCGAGGCGGACCAGGTCCGACTCCGGCAGCCAGTACGTCTCCAGCCACACCCCGCGGCCGATCTTCACGCCCATCGTGCGCAGCCACGCGGGCAGCAGCGGCGTGCCGCCGACGGACCCGATCAGCCACGGCACCGCGAGCGCCTCGACGAAGGTGTCGGCCAGCTCGTTGCGCCAGACGAAGGAACTCCACAGCGGGTGCTCGATCGCCCGGAACTTCCCGACCAGCAGCCACTTCATGACCGTCGCGGTGAGCGCGGCGACGATCCCGGCCACCAGCAGCACCGGGCCCGCGAGCAGCGCGGCCACGGCGAAGCCGAACAACGACGCCAGCGTCAGCAGCCCGGCGGCGACGCCCACGGTCAGCGCGACCGCGCACATCACCGGCACGATCCGGCACAGCTCCACGAACGCGCGCGCCGCCTTGAGGTGCAGCGCCGGCGTGTACGTGCGGCTGGTGTCGGCGTCACCGACCGCCCGGCGGACGGGCAGCGGCGGCATGCCGAGGTACGACGAGCCCTTCTTCGCCTTCAGCGGCGTGGAGGACAGCACGCCCACCAGGCCGCGCTTGGGCACCGAACGGCCCGGCGCGGTCATCCCGGAGTTGCCCAGGAAGGCCTGCTTGCCGATCCGCGCCGGGGCCACGTGCAGCCAGCCGTGGCCCAGCTCGTAGGTCGCGACCATGGTGTCGTCGGCCAGGAACGCGCCGCTGTCCACCTTGGTCATCTTCGGCAGCGCGAGCACGGTGGACGCCTCGACGTTGCGGCCCACCTTCGCGCCGAGCAGGCGCAGCCACACCGGCGTGAACAGGCTGGCGTACAAGGGGAACAGCCCCTCGCGGGCCATGCCCATCAGCCGCTCGGTGGCCCAGACCTGCCAGGCGACGCGGCCGTGCACGGGGTGGTAGCCCTCGACCATGCCGACGCTCAGCACGCGCACACCGACCAGCACGAGCAGCGCGTACGCGAGGAAGTACGCGACCGTGGCGACCGGGACGAACACCAGCGCCTGCGTCAGCGCGGCGCCCGGGGCCATGGTGCCCGCGATGGCGTAACCGAGCACCGCGACGCCGGCCAGTCCGGCGATTCCCGGCAGCAGGCCGAGCACCACCGAGGTCGCGCCGTACACGGCCGACCAGAAGCGGGAGCGCGGCGGGCGGCTCGACGGCCACTTCAGCGCGTCTTTGGCGGTGCGCGCCGCGGGCGAGCCCGCCCAGTGCTGACCGCCGGGCACGGCGCCGCGGACGGTCGAGCCGGCCGCGATCTCCGCGCCCTTGCCGACGCGGGCGCCCGGGAACAGCGTGCTGCGCGCGCCGATCCGCGCCTCCGCGCCGATCCGGATCTTGCCGATGTGCACCAGGTCGCCGTCGACCCAGTGGCCGGTCAGGTCGACCTCGGGCTCGACGGCGGCACCGCGGCCCAGCTTGAGGAAGCCGGTGACCGGCGGCGGCGAGTGCAGGTCGACGTCACGTGAGATGCGCGCGCCGAGCGCCTTGGCGTACGTGGTCATCCACGACGCGCCGGCGACGCTGTCCGCGCCGCTGAACTCGGCGAGCTTCTCGGCCGTCCACAGTCGCAAGTGGACACTGCCGCCCCGCGGGTAGGTGCCGGGGCGGACGCCCGACAGCAGCACCCGGGCCCCGCCGGCGGCGATCGCGATGCGCCCGGCCGGGCTGAACAGCACCAGCCAGGCGAGCACCAGCCAGGCCCAGTTCAACGTCGGCGCCCAGCCGAAGCCGAGCAGCGCCAGCACGTTCGACGCCGCGGCGGCCAGGCTCGCCCAGCGCAGCCCGGCCAGCCCCATCAGCGGGACCATCAGCAGCGTCTGGATCACCCCGGCCCGGCGCGGGGTCGGCGCGATCTCGCGCCGCTCGGTCTCCTGGCCGCTGAGCGCGTCCAGGTGCGTGGCCAGCGCGCCGAGCTTCGGGTACTGGTAGATGTCGTTGACCGACACCTCGGGGTGCCGGGTGCGGATGCGCGCGATGAGCTGCGCCGCAGTGAGACTGCCGCCGCCGTGGGTGAAGAAGTCGGCCTTCGGGGTGCGCACCGAGACGCCGAGGATTTCGGCCCAGCCTTCGGCCAGCCACGCCTCGGTGGCGGACAGCCCGGCCGCGCCGGCGTCCACAGTGGACAGCGGCCACGGCAGCGCGGCGCGGTCCACCTTGCCCGAGGTCCGGGTCGGCAGGTCTTCGACGACAGCCAGCAACGGCACCAGCGCGGCGGGCAGCTGCCCGCGCAGCTGCGTCGCGGCGTCGTCGAGGTCCAGCTCGGTGCCCGCGGCCGGCACGACGTAGCCGACCAGCACCTGGTTGCCCGCCTTGGTCCGGCGGACCGCGGCGGCCGCGCCCTGGACGCCGGGCAGCGACTGGAGCGCGGAGTCGACCTCGCCCAGCTCGATCCGGCGGCCGCCGAGCTTGACCTGCTCGTCGAGCCGGCCGAGGAACAGCAGGCCCTCGGACTCGGCGCGGACCATGTCACCACTGCGGTAGGCGCGCTCCCAGCCGAGCGACGGCAGCGGCGCGAACTTCTCCGCGTCCTTCTCGACGTCGAGGTAGCGGGCCAGGCCGACGCCGCCGATGACCAGCTCGCCCGTCTCGCCCATGGCGACCGGCTCGCCCTCGTCGTTGACGACCGCGAGCTGCCAGCCGGCCAGCGGCAGGCCGATGCGCACGGGTCCCTCACCGGTCATCTGCGCGGCGCAGGCGACGACGGTGGCCTCGGTGGGGCCGTAGGTGTTCCACACCTCGCGGCCCTCGACGGCCACGCGCTCGGCCAGCTCCGGCGGGCAGGCCTCGCCCCCGAAGATGAGCAGGCGGACGTCCTCCAGCGCGTCGGCGGGCCACAGCGCGGCCAGCGTCGGCACCGTGGACACCACGGTGATGCCCTGCGCGACCAGCCACGGGCCGAGGTCGACGCCGGTGCGCACGAGCGCGCGCGGGGCGGGCACCAGGCAGGCGCCGTGCCGCCAGGCGAGCCACATCTCTTCGCAGGAGGCGTCGAACGCGACGCTCAGGCCCGCGAGCACGCGGTCGCCGGGGCCGATCGGCTCGTCGGCGAGGAACAGCCGGGCCTCGGCGTCGACGAACGCGGCGGCCGAGGCGTGCGTGACCGCGACGCCCTTGGGCTTGCCGGTGGAGCCGGAGGTGAAGATGATCCAGGCGTCGTCGGCCGGGCCGGCACCCCGGCCGTCGCGGCCGCCCGGGGTGCCGGAGACGGTGATGATGCCGTCGGTCGCGACGGCGGCGACGCCCGCCTCGCCGAAGACCAGCTCGGCGCGTTCCTCGGGGTCGTCCGCGTCGACCGGCACGTAGGCGGCGCCGACGGACAAGGTGGCGAGGATCGCGATGTACAGCTCGGCGGTGCCCGACGAGAGGCGGATGCCGACCCGGTCGCCGAGGCCGACGCCGTGCCCGCGCAGGCGGCCGGCGTAGACCTCGACCTCTTCGAGCAGCCTGCGGTAGCTCAGCGTGGTGGTGCCGTCGTCGACGGCGGGGGCGTTGGGGTGCTCGGCGGCCGTGGCGGCCAGTACGTCGAGCAGGGTGCGCTCGGCGGCGCCGGGCCCGGAGCGGAACAGGGCGGGCGGGGTGACGAACGCGAGGGGAAGTTCCGCGACGGCGGCCAAGGCGCTGTCGTGGTCGGCCGTGAGGGTCACAGCGAGACCCCGGCCGGTCGAACGGGAACCCGTTTCGAACGGGAGACGTGCAGGATCGAATCGTGGGCGCGCAAGCCCATCACTCACCTTCCGCGAGCTTCATTCGGGCTGGCTCTCCGAATGAGGCGCCCGGGTACAGCCGTCCACCTTACGACAACATGAAGCCCAGGTAGCGCAAGGGTCACGGTTGAGTGTCGGACATCACCGGCGCCTGACCTGGGGAAGAAGGCCCGCCGGGGTGGTGGAAACCCCCGGCGGACCCGGTGAAAAACCTCAGCGGTTCTTGCTCGCCTTGCCGCCGGCCTTCGGGCGCGCCTTCTTCTCGCGGACGCGCACGTTCACCCGGACGGGGCTGCCCTCGAAGCCGAACCGCTCCCGGAACTTGCGCTCGATGAACCGGCGGTACCCGGCCTCGAGGAAGCCCGTGGTGAACAGCACCAGCGTCGGCGGCCGGATGCCGGCCTGCGTCGCGAACAGCACCTTCGGCTGCTTGCCGCTGCGCACCGGCGGCGGGGTGGCGGCGATGAGGTCGGCCAGCCAGCCGTTCAGCTGGCCGGTCGGCACCCGCTGGTCCCACGACTTGAGCGAGGTCCGCAGCGCCGGCGCGAGCTTGCGCACCGAGCGCCCGGTGAGCGCGGAGATGTTGACCTTCTCCGCCCACGGCACCCGCACCAGGCCGCGGTCGAGCTCGCGCACCATGGCGTGGCGGCGGTCCTCGTCCACCAGGTCCCACTTGTTGAACGCCAGCACACACGCGCGGCCCGCCTCGACCACCATGGTGAGCACGCGCAAGTCCTGTTCGGACAGTGGCTCGGCGGCGTCGAGCAGGACGATCGCGACCTCGGCCGCGTCGATCGCGGTCTTGGTGCGCAGGGAGGCGTAGTACTCGGCGCCGTTGGCGGAGTTGACCCGCTTGCGCAGCCCGGCGGTGTCGACGAACCGCCAGGTGTCGCCGTCCAGCTCGACCAGCGAGTCGACCGGGTCGACGGTGGTGCCGGCGACCGAGTCGACCACCGAGCGCTGCTCGCCCGAGAGCTTGTTGAGCAGGCTGGACTTGCCGACGTTCGGCTTGCCCACCAGCGCCACGCGCCGGGGCCCGGCGGTGGCCCGCTCGCCCTCGCGCGGGGCCGAGGGCAGCGCCTTCACGATCGCGTCGAGCAGGTCGCCGGAGCTGCGCCCGTGCAGCGCGCTGACCGGGTGCGGCTCGCCGAGGCCCAGCGACCAGAGCGAAGCGGTGTCGGCCAGCAGCCGGTCGTCGTCGACCTTGTTCGCGGCCAGCAGCACCGGCTTCTTCGAGCGCCGCAGCACCTTCGAGACGGCCTCGTCGGTGGCCGTGGCCCCCACCGAGGCGTCGATCACGAGCAGCACCGCGTCGGCGGCCGCCATCGCCAGCTCGGCCTGCGCGGCCACCGCGGCCTGCAGCCCGGTGGCGTCGGGCTCCCAGCCGCCGGTGTCCAGCAGCGTGAAGCGCCGTCCGCCCCAGTACGCGTCGTAGGCGACGCGGTCGCGCGTCACGCCCGGCACGTCCTGCACCACGGCCTCACGGCGGCCGAGGATCCGGTTGACCAAAGTGGACTTGCCCACGTTGGGGCGGCCAACCACGGCCAGCACCGGCTGGGCGAGGTTCGCCTCGTCGGCCGCCTCGCCCGCCTCGATCTGCGCGTCGAGCGCGGCGAACTCGGTCTCGTCGGACCAGGTGCCGTCGATCTCGCCGACGCCGTCGAGTTCCGCTTCCGCCGCGGCGGGTTCAAAGCCTGTCATCATTTCCCACTTCACCTACGGCGAGCCGATTCGGTTCTCGGCCCGCCAATCGTCCAAAGTCAACACGAGCGCCGCGAGCTCTCCGCGGAGCTCTTCGGTGCCCTGGTCGAGTCCCGTGCGGCCGGGCCCCACCTTCGGCGTGAACGGCTCCCCCACGAGGATGTCCACGCGCGGGCGCCAGCGCCGTTTGCCGTCCGCGGGCTTGAGCGTCCCGCGGGTGGCGACCGGCAGCACGGCCGCCCCTCCCGAGCGCACGAGCCACGCGGCGCCGCGCTCGGCCGCCGCCACGTCACCGGATCCGCGGGTGCCCTCGGGGAAGATCCCGACGACGCCGCCCGCCTTCAGCACGCCGACCGCGGTCATCAGCGGCTTGCGGTCGATCTCGCCGCGCTTGACCGGGATCTGGCCGATCGCCCGCAGGAACCGCCCGGCGGCGCCCTTGAACATCTCGTCCTTGACCAGGAACGCCGAACGCCGCGGCAGCATTCCGAAGATCAGCTGCGGCTCGATCATGGAGCTGTGGTTGGCGACCACCACCACCGGCCCGGTGGCGGGCATCCGCTCCCGGCCGTGCACGCGGATCCGGAACGCCGAACGCAGATGATACCGGGCGAAGACGCGGCCCGCGTCGTGCAGGAGGCCGATCGCGCCCTCGGGGAGAGCGCTTCCGGTCACCGCGTGACCTCGGCGGCCTCGGCCGCACAGCCCTCGAGCAGGCCGCGGCGGCAGGCGAGCTCGGACAGCGCCACGATCACCTGGTCGATGGTGAGCTCCGAGGTGTCGACCGGCACCGCGTCCTCGGCCGCGCGCAGCGGCGACGTCGCGCGCGTCGAGTCGAGGTGATCGCGGCGCTGCACGGACTCGCGCGCGGCCTCCACTGAGGACTGCCGCCCGGCGGCGCTGTCCTGGCCGCTGCGGCGCGCGGCGCGGACGTCGGCGGAGGCGGTGAGGTAGACCTTCAGCGGCGACTCGGGCGCGACGACCGTGCCGATGTCCCGGCCCTCCACCACGATGCCGCCGGTCTCGGCCAGCACGTCGGCGATGATGCGGCGCTGGCGCGACACGAGCAGCTCCCGCACCTGCGGCACCGCCGAGACGGCCGAAACCGCCTGCGTGACCTCGGGCCCGCGGATGTCGGCGGCGACGTCCTCGCCGGCCAGCCGCAGCTCCGGGTGGTCGGGGGTGGTGCCGATGGTGAAGTCGGCTTCGTGCGCGCGATGGCCGACGGCGTCGGAGTCGGCCGGGTCGTCGCCGGCGCGCAGCACCGCGAGCGTCACGATGCGGTACATCGCGCCGGTGTCGAGGTAACCCGCGCCGAGCCGGGCGGCGAGCTTGCGCGCGACCGTGGTCTTGCCGGTTCCCGACGGGCCGTCCAGCGCCACCACACCACGTAGGGCTCCCGTCACCGATGCTCTCCTCGCGTCGTCCTGCTCACCGTCTTGCCGCCTTCATTCTGCCCGCCGCCCGTCCCGGCCGGTCAGGCGGCTCACCTACGAATGCTAGACAATCTAGCGTCGCTAAGTTAGCGTCGGCACTGTTACTAGCAACGCTAGATCTTCGGGAGGGACCACCATGCTCGTCACCGCCTACGTCCTCGCCGGCCTCGTCGGGCTCGGGATCATCTACGTCGGCCTCAGCTACCTGTTCGCGCCGGAGAAGACCGCGAAGGGCTTCGGCCTGGCCACGATCCCCACCGGCACCACGGCGTTCTTCCAGATCAAGGGCGTCCGCGACATCGGGACCGGCCTCGTGGCCGGCGCGGCCATGCTGGCGGGCGGCCCGCACGTGGTCGGCTGGGTCCTGCTCGCCGAGGCGTTCATCCCCGTCGGCGACATGCTGATCATCTTGCGCCACAAGGGAAACCGCGCCATGGCGTTCGGCGTGCACGGCCTCACGGCCGCGGTGATGGTGGTGGCCACCCTGCTGCTCGTACTCGGCTGAGCCGTACGAAACGGACAGCGAAACGGACACTGGGTTACCGTGGGAGGGTGAACGTCGAAGTCACCCCCCTGCCCGGAATCGGTGTCCGCAAGGACTTCGCCACCCGCAACGGCCGCCGCATCGGTGTCGTGACCCAGCGGGACGGCCAGATCGAGCTGATCGTCTCGAAGTCCGAGGATCCCGACGCCTGCCTCGCCTCACTGCCGCTGACCGCCGACGAAGCGGGCGCGCTGGCCAACCTCCTGGGCGCGCCGCAGCTGGTCGCCCAGCTCAACGAGGAGCATCGGGAGCTGCCGGGGATCAACACCAAGCAGCTGCCGATCACCTCGTCCAGCCCGTTCGACGGCCGGACGCTCGGTGACACGGCGATGCGCACGCGCACCAGCGTGTCGGTGGTCGCGGTGATGCGGGCGGGCCAGGTGCACCCCTCGCCGACCCCGGACTTCACCTTCACCGCGGGCGACCTGCTGGTCGCGGTCGGGACTTCCGAGGGACTGGAAGCCGCCGCCAAGATCCTCAAGCACGGCTGATGGATCACACCGCACTGTCCCTGATCGAACTGGGAGCGGTCTTCTTCGGCCTCGGCGCGCTCGGCAGGCTCGCCGGCCGGATCGGCCTCTCCCCCATCCCGCTCTACCTGATCGGCGGCCTGTGCTTCGGCTCCGGCGGGCTGATCCCGCTCACCGACATCGGCGACTTCACCCACCTGGCCAGCGAGATCGGCGTGGTGCTGCTGCTCCTGCTACTGGGGCTGGAGTACTCGGCGGCCGAGCTGTTCACCGGGCTGCGCAGCTCCTGGATGGCGGGCCTGCTCGACATCGTGCTGAACGCGGCGCCCGGTGCCGCGGTCGCGCTGCTGCTGGGCTGGGGCCCGATCGGCGCGATCGTGATGGGCGGCGTCACCTACATCTCCTCGTCCGGGATCATCGCGAAGGTGCTCGGCGACCTCGGCCGGCTCGGCAACCGCGAGACGCCGGTGGTGCTGTCCATCCTCGTGTTCGAGGACCTGGTGATGGCGCTCTACCTGCCGATCCTCACCGCCATCCTGGGCGGGGTGAGCTTCTTCGGCGGGCTCGAGGCGGTCGGCATCTCGCTGCTGGTGATCACCGTGGTGCTGGTGATCGCGCTGAAGTTCGGCCGGTACGTCTCCGCGCTCGTGGACAGCGACGACCGCGAGGTGTTCCTGCTCAAGATCCTCGGCGCGGCGCTGCTCGTGGCCGGGCTCGCCTCGGCGATGCAGGTCTCGGCGGCCGTCGGCGCGTTCCTGCTCGGCATCGCGGTCTCCGGCTCGACGGCGCACAACGCGACCCGGCTGCTCGAGCCGCTGCGGGACCTGTTCGCCGCGGTGTTCTTCGTGGTGTTCGGCCTGAACACCAACCCGGCGTCGATCCCGCCGGTGCTCGGCTGGGCCGTGGTGCTCGCCGTGGTGACCACGCTGACGAAGGTCGCCACCGGCTGGTGGGCCGCGCGGAGACAGGGCATCGGGAAACTCGGCCGGTCCCGGGCCGGGGCCGCGCTGGTGGCCCGGGGCGAGTTCTCGATCGTCATCGCCGGGCTGGCCGTGACGGCCGGCGCGGTCGACGGCGAACTCGCCGCACTGGCCACGGCGTACGTGCTGCTGATGGCGATCCTCGGCCCGACCGCGGCCCGGATCGTCGAGCCGGTTGCCAAGGCGCTGCAACGGAAGCGCACGTCGGCCAAGACCGCCCCGGCGACCACCAACTGAAGGCCACCAGGAGGGCGTTTCGGGCCCTCGTGGTGGCCTTCAGGGATGCCGGCTCAGCGGAGGTCGAGCGGTGCCCGGCTCTCGATGTGGGCGAGCGGACCAGCGGGTGCCTTCGGCATTCGCGGGGAAGCGGGCGGCGTGCCCACCAGCGGCACCTGCACCGACGTCTTCGCGAGGTCGATCGTCAGCTTCGGCCCCTTCGCCGGGCCGGTGATGACGTCGGTGTCGGTGCCGCCGACGATCAGGGCCAGCGAGTGTCCCTGCGGCACCACGTGGTCGGTGCTCGCCAGCCGGAACGTCATCGTGTACGGCTGCCCCGGCGTCAGCGGCTGCTCCTGGCTCAGCGACTGGTAGTTCGCCAGGTCCGCCCAGCCGCGGCTGATCACGGTGTAGCCGACGTTCGTGGTGTCGGCGCTGGTCACCTCGTAACAGGCGTCGTCACCGGGCGCGTTCGAGCCCCAGCACGTCTCGTTCGTGCCGGTCTTGATGCCCTCGCCGGCGCCCGCGTAGTTGCGGATGGTGGCGGGGCCGTAGTCCACCAGCATCGCCGAAAGCCGCGCCGACGACGTGCTCGGCGTGGCCGTGACGGTGATCGACGAGGTGCCCGAAACCTGCAACGGCGACGAGAGCGTGCCGGTGCTGTAGAGCACGCGGTTCGCCGACGTGGTCGCCGGGTTCCCCGCCCACCCGTCTTCGGTCCCCTTGAGGTTGTCGGTGAACGAAGCGGTGCCCGAACTCGCGGACGTGCTCAGCGTGCCCACGCCTGCGGTGCTGCCCGCGCGCGGACGCAGCGTCGTCGCCGCGACCCCGGCCGCCGGGTACGAAGACTGGTCGGCCCACTGGTCCGGCTGCCGCTCGACGGTGGCCATCGGCTGCTTCTCGATGCCGTTGTCGATGCCCATCAGATAGTGGTCGAACCACTGGTGCAGCGTGTCCACCCACTCCGCGCGCCGGTAGTCGAAGGGGTCGACGTGCCCGGTCTGCGCGAGCCAGATCTTGCGTTGCACGCCGCTGGCCGCGAGCGCGTCCCACCACTGGCCGAAGTTGATGGTCTTGACGTTCAGGTCGTTCACCCCGTGCGAGACGAACACGCTGGCCTTCACGTTCTTCGCCTGCTTCACGTAATCGCGCTCGGCCCAGAGCGGGCCGTAGTCCCCGTTCGCGGTGGCGCCCTGCGCGAGCTTGCTGTTCTCCGCCGAGCAGTCCTGCCCGCCGTTGCGTGCTTCCACGGTCTGCGCGAGCCCGTCCGGGCCGAAGCCGAAGGACGCGCCGTCGGAACGGTAGTAGTCGTACCAGGAGCTGATCCCGGAGATCGGCACGATCGTCTTCAGCCCGTCGACACCCGTGGCGGCCACGCCGTTGGCGATCGTGCCGTCGTAGGACTTCCCGATCATGCCGACGCTGCCGTTGGCCCAGCCGGCGGTGACCTTGCTGCCGCCGGACTTCGCGCTGTAACCGGTGGCGCGCCCGTTGAGCCAGTCGATCACCGTCTTGGCGGACTGGACGTCGGAGGTGCCGCCGACGTCGACGCAGCCCGTGGATCGGTTGGTGCCCGCGAGGTCCACGAGCACGACCGCGTACCCGCGCGGCACGAAGTAATTGTCGTAGTAGAGCGGGAAGCCGACCGGGCGGCCCTGCGCGTCGTAGGTCTTGAACTCGCTCTCGTTGCCGCGCCCGACCGACGAGTAGTACGGGCTCGCGTCCATGATCACGGGGATCTTGGTGCCCTGCGCGGCAGGCTCCTTCGGGCGCACGATGTCGGCGGCGACGCGGTCCGGCTTGCCGTCGCCGTCCCCGTCGCGCCCGATGTCCACCCACACGGTCTCGCGAACGGCGCCGGCGAAGTCGTACACCGGGTCGGTGCCGGTGGCGGCCGACGCCGCCGGGACCGGGACCACGAGCGCCGCGGCGACGACCACCGCGGCGCAGAGCCCTCTGAGCACACGCATGAAATAGCCCTCCAAGCCGTCTCGGATCCGATCAAGCTAGGAGGGCGGCCGCACGGGCGTTAGAGCGGAAAGTGGGGTCCTTTCCGGCGAACCCCCGAACAGCTCGGGGTTTCACGGCACGGGGGTCGATTCGGGCGGGTCACAGCTCGACGGTGCGGTACAGCGAGCCGACCTCGCCCCGGGTCAGGCGGCGGATCGAGCCGGGGCGCTGGTTGCCGAGCTGGACGTCGCCGACCGCCGTGCGCACGAGCTTGCGCACCGGGTGCCCGGTGGACGCCATCAGCCGCCGCACGATGTGCTTGCGGCCCTCGTGGATCACCAGCTCCACCATGGTCTTGCCGGAGTGCATGTCCTTGACCCGGAACTGGTCGACCTTCACCAGGCCGTCCGGCAGCTCCCAGCCGTTACGGAGCTCCTTGCCCAGGCCGCGCGGCACGAGGCCGTCGACCTCGGCCAGGTAGGTCTTGAGCACGCGGTACGACGGGTGCATCAGCCGGTGGCCGAGGTCGCCGTCGTTGGTGAGCAGCAGCAGGCCCTCGGTGTTCTCGTCGAGCCGTCCCACGTGGACGACGCCGGGGGTCTCCTCCCAGCGGCCGCGCAGGTAGTCGCCGACGCACGGGCGCCCGCGGTCGTCCGACATCGTGGAGTGCACGCCCTTGGGCTTGTTGAAGGCGAGGTAGACGAGGTCCTCGCGGAGGTTCACGCGCGTGCCGTCGACGTGGATCACCGCCTCGACCGGGTCGACGCGGCGGCCCAGCTCGGTGACGACCTCGCCGTTCACCTCCACCCGCCCGGCCACGATCAGGTCCTCGGCCGCGCGCCGGGAGGCGACGCCGGCCTGGGAAAGGACCTTCTGCAGCCGGACGCCGTCGGCGTGTTCGTCAGATGTCATCGATGGTGTCCACTTCGGGTAGCAACGGAGCGATCGGGGGCAGGTCGTTCAGTGACGACAGCCCCAGTCGCTCCAGGAACAGCTCGGTCGTCACGTACAGCGTTCCGGTCGTCTCGGGATCGGTGCCCATCTCCTCGATGAGCCCGCGCGCGAGCAGCGTCCGGATCACGCCGTCCACGTTCACGCCCCGCACCGCGGCGACCCTGGCCCTGGTCACCGGCTGCCGGTACGCGATCACGGCGAGGCTCTCCAGCGCGGCCCTGGTCAGTTTCGACCGCTGGCCGTCCAGCAGGAGCTTCTCCACGAACGGGGCGTAGGTGTCCCTAGTGTAGAACCGCCACCCCTCACCGACTCGCCGCAGGTCGATCCCGCTGGCCCGCTCGGTGAACTTCTGCGCCATCGTCCGCAACGCAACGGTGACCCGCGCCACGGACACCCCGACGGTATCCCCGAGCGACTCCTCGTTGATCGGCGAATCGACCACCAGCAGCAACGCCTCGAGCGCCGCCTCGAGCGCCTCGTCGGAACTGACGTCGGGCAACTCGTTCTCATCCCCGGCAGCGACCAGGCCGGACTCGGGATCGTCGGGGGGGAGGTGGTTCTCGGCTGTGGGGTTGGTCGCCGGGTCTGCTGTCGGGTCGGTTGAAGTGCCAGCTGTGGACTCGGTCGCGGAGTCACTTGTGGACTCGGTTGCGGACTCGGCCGGGGCTTCTTCCTGGACTGCTTGGGGTTGGGCAGCCGCCTCGTCCGAAGACGCCACGTCACCAAGCGAAACCGCTTCGCCCACCGAGGCCCCTTCGCCCACCGAGGCCCCTTCGCCCACCGAAGCCGCTTCGTCTACCGTCGCCGCTTCGCCCACCGTCGCCGCTTCGTCCACGGTCGCCGCCTCGTCCACGGTCGCCGCCTCGTCCACCGAAGCTGCTTCGCCCACCGGCGCCGCTTCGTCCACCGAAGCTGCTTCGCCCGCCACCACTTCTTCGCTCGGCGCGGTCGCATCGCCCCCCGAAGCAGCATCGCCCACGGAAGACTCCTCACCCACCGAAGCTGCTTCGCCCAGCGCCGCTGCTTCACCCAGCGAAGACTCTTCGCCCGCCGAAACTGCTTCGCCCGCCGTCGCCGCTTCGCTCAGTGCTGCGGCGTCGCTGGCCAGCTCTGCTTTGTCCCCAGCAGCCTCTTCGCCCGGCGAAGTCGCTTCGCTCGCCACGGCCGCTTCGCGCGATGGCGCAGCCTCGCCAGCTGCGCCCACGTCACCAGCCGAAGCCGCGTCGCCGCTCTCCCCTGCCGACGCCGACGCCGACACCGACGCCGGCTCCGGGGCGGAAGCCGGCAAGCCCGCCGAGGCCAGGGCGTCGAGATCGGGGATCTCCGCGTCGGTGGCGGGTGTGGGGTTTTCGGTGCTCACCCGTACTCCTCTTCCTCCGCCAGGGTGCGGTCCTGGTCCGCGGCGGCCGAGGCCTCCGCCATGGTGCCGCCCGTCCAGCGGACGTGCAGTTCGGCCAGGGCCTCCAGCTGTTCGAACTGCACCGTGGACTCCCGGTACAGCTCCAGCAGCGCGAGGAACCTCGCCACGATCTCGACCGTGTGCTCGCAGTCCTCGACCAGTTCCTTGAACGTCGCCTGCCCGGCGGCGGCCAGCTTGACCCGCAGCAGCGCCGCGTGCTCGCGCACGGACACGCGGCCCATGTGCAGGTGGGCGAGCGACACCGTCGGCGGCGGCTTGGGCCGGAACACCGCCACGGCGATCTCCGCGAACTTCTCCGGCGTCACGCCCAGCATCACCTCGGGCAGCAGCCCGACGTACCGCTCCTCCAGCGCCACCGAGCGCGGATACCGCCGCAGCGCGCCCTGCTCGAGTTCGCCGAACAGCGCCGCCACCTGCTTGTACGCGCGGTACTGCAGCACGCGCGCGAACAGCAGGTCCCGTGCCTCCAGCAGCGCCAGGTCGTCCTCGCTCTCCACCTCCGCCGCCGGCAGCAGCCGCGCGGCCTTGAGGTCGAGCAGAGTGGCGGCGATGACCAGGAATTCCGTGGTCTCGTCGAGGTTCCAGTCCGCCCCGAGCGCGCGCGTGTAGGCGATGAAGTCGTCGGTGACGCGGTGCAGCGCGACCTCGGTGACGTCCAGCTGGTGCTGCGAGATCAGCTGCAGCAGCAGGTCGAACGGGCCCTCGAAGTTGGCCAGGTGGACCTTGAACTTCGACGTGCTCAGTTCCTCGGCGACGCCTTCGGGAATGGTCCCGCCGTGCACGGTCTCATGCTGGATCGGCGTGTCCGCCGCGTCCTCCGGGCCCGGCTCCGGCTGCTGGGCCGATGCCGGTTCGTCCATCAGCCCTCGGTTTCGCCTTCGTCGTCCTCGCCCGCGCGCAATCGGCGGACCAGCACCGACTCCTCGCCGTGCAGGTCGAAGTCCGCGAGCAGCACCGCGACGGCCTCACGCACCAGCCGGCCGCGGTCGACGATCAGGCTGTGCTTGGCCCGCAGGTTCAGCCGGGTCTGCTCCATCGCCAGCAGCTCGTCGCCCGACACGTACACGGTGATCTTCGCGTCGTGCTTCGTGCGGCCCGAGCCGCTGCGTGCCGCGGCTCGGGAAAGCTGCCCGGATTCCGGGTCCGGCTCGGGGAGCGGTTCCGACGGGGCGGGCACGGGCGGCCGGTCGAGCGCCGGCGTCGACGGGCTGGAGGTGAGGCGGAAGAGCTCCGACGCTCCGGGCAGGGAAGCGCGCCTGCTCACCGAGCGATCACCTCGCGGGCCAGCGCGCGATAAGCGGCCGCGCCGGCGGACTTGGGTGCCCAGGTCGTGATCGGCTCACCCGCGACCGTCGTCTCGGGGAACCGCACCGTGCGGTTGATCACCGTGTCGAACACGGTGTCGCCGAATGCCTCCACCACGCGAGCCATGACCTCCTTCGAATGCAGGGTTCTCGGGTCGTACATGGTGGCGAGAATCCCGACTATGTCCAGTTTGGGGTTGAGGCGTTCCTGCACCTTCTCGATCGTGTCGATCAGGAGCGCAACGCCTCGCAGACTGAAGAACTCGCATTCCAGCGGGATGACCACACCGTCCGCGGCGGTCAGTGCGTTCACCGTCAGCAGGCCGAGCGAGGGCTGGCAGTCGACAAGAACATAGTCGTAGTCGTTCATGACCGGACGAAGGACCCGTAACAACGTGTGCTCGCGCCCTACCTCTGCGACGAGCTGGACCTCCGCCGCGGACAGGTCGATGTTGCTCGGCAGCAGGTCAACGCCGTCGACGCGGGTTTTGCGGAGCACGTCCTCGACGTTGACCGAGCGCTCCATGATGACGTTGTAGACCGTCTGGTCGAGTTCGTGCGGCTGGATGCCGAGGCCGACCGACAGGGCGCCCTGCGGGTCGAAGTCCACGAGCAGCACCCGGCGGCCGCACTCGGCGAGCGCCGCGCCCAGGTTGATGGTCGACGTGGTCTTGCCGACGCCGCCCTTCTGGTTGCACATCGCGAGGACCTTGGCCGGCCCGTGCCGCTCCAGCGGCTGCGGCTCGGGGATCTCGCGCAGCGGCCGCCCGGTGGGCCCGATCCCGCTCTCCTCGCGCTCCCTGGCCCGCGCCCGCGCTCGCTCCGCGCGGCTCAGCGGCCGGGACGGCTCGTCGCCGTCGTGCTCGGCCGGAGTCGCGATGGTCGCCTGGCTGAGGCTCGCCGCGGCCGACCCGGCGGACGCGGCCGGCCTGGCCGGCTGGTTCGGCTGGTTCGGTGTCGACATGGCGGGAAAGCTCCTTGTCTCGGCAAAGTCCACGGCAGCCTATGCGCGGAGTCGGAGCCCCGGCAAAGCGCCGCGCCGGGACGGTCGCGCGAAGTCACCACAGCTAGCGACAGTGCTGGTAGATACCAAACCGACCGGAAGCAAGCAGTACGTCCGGTCGGCCGCCTCTCCGGGTCGGCTTACTTCCGGTCTTTTTGGTATGCCCTTCTGCGCCGTTCAGCCCAGTGCACGGGGGTGCGCGGTCGCGTAGACCTCGCGCAGTGTATTGACCGTGACGAGCGTGTACACCTGCGTTGTGGTCACCGAGGCGTGGCCCAGAAGTTCTTGGACGACACGGACATCCGCGCCGCCTTCGAGCAGATGCGTGGCGAAGGAGTGGCGCAGCGTGTGCGGCGAGACGCCCGCGGTGATGCCCGCGCGCTCGGCGGTGTCCTTGAGCACCTGCCACGCGCTCTGCCGGGAAAGCCGGCTGCCGCGGGCGTTGAGGAAGATCGCGGACGTGCCGCGCCCGTGCGCCGCGAGCACCGGCCGGGCGCGCACGAGGTAGGCGTGCAGGGCTTCGACGGCGGGACGGCCGATCGGCACCAGCCGCTGTTTGCCGCCCTTGCCGTCGAGCAGCACGGTGCGGTCGCCGTCGTCCACGTCGTCCACGTCGAGCCCGACGGCCTCGGAGATCCGGGCCCCGGTGGAGTAGAGCAGTTCCAGCAGCGCCCGGTCGCGCAGCGCGCGCTCGCCCTCGGGCGGCGGGGTTTCGAGCAGCTTCAGCACGTCGCTCACCGGCAGCGCCTTCGGCAGCCGCTTCGCCGGCGCGGGCGGGCGGACCTCGCGCGCCGGGTCGTGCTCGGTGATGCCGTCGGCGTGGGCGAATTTGTGCAGTCCGCGCACGGCGACCAAGGCCCGCGCGGACGAAGACGCGGCGAGCGGCCGATGCTCGGCGTCGCCCTCGCGCAAGGCCGCGCCGAACGCCGTGACGTGCGCGGAGGTGACGTCCGGGAACCGGGTGACGCCGGCCGCGGCGAGGTGCGCGTCGTACCGGCGCAGGTCGCGCGCGTAGCTGTCCAGGGTGTTGCGGGCGGTGCCGCGCTCGACGGCGAGGTGGTCCAGGTACGCGGCGATCACCTCGTCCACCCCGGTCCTGCCCGCGCCCGTCACCCGCGACACTCTAAACCGCTTCCCCGCCCGTGGCCGCCGACGCGCGGCAGGCCCGGGCGGGGAGGGTTTCAGCCCTCGGCGCGGCGGCGGGCGAACCGGGTCGGCCGGTCCCGCCACGGCGCGTCGGCCGGGCGGGTCCGGGCCGCCCCGGTGACCACGGCGTGCGCGGCGAGCACGCCGGAAACCGTCGCGCCGTTCACCAGCTCGCCGGACAGCGCCATCGCGACGGCGCCGGCCAGCGGGAACTTCGCCACGACGAGGTCGGCTTCCTCCTCGCCGAGCATCTCACGGTCCACATCGGACACGTCGCGGGCGAGGAACACCCGGACCACCTCGTCGGTGAACCCGGGCGACGCGGCGACGTCGACCAGCGTCGACCAGTCCCCGGCGGCCAGCCCGGCTTCCTCGACCAGCTCACGCTTGGCGGCCTCGACCGGCTCCTCGCCGGCGTGGTCGATCAGCCCGGCCGGCAGCTCCCACAGCCGGTGCCCGAGCGGGTGCCGGTACTGGTGGACCATCGTGACCGCGCCCTCGGCGTCGAGCGCGAGGATCGCGACGGCGCCGAGGTGCTCCACGACCTCCCGGGCCGCGGTCTCTCCGCCCGGCATCACCACATCGTCGACCCGCAGGCCGACGACCCGTCCGATGTGGACGACGCGGCTGCCCGCGACGGTGAACTCGTGGGTGCCCGGCTCGGTCACCGGGCCGCCACGGGGGCCTCGGCCAGCTCGACCGGCAGCCGCTCGGCGACCTTGCGGTCCACCACGGCCTTGACGAACGCGCTGAACAGCGGGTGCGGCCGGGTCGGGCGGCTCTTCAGCTCGGGGTGCGCCTGGGTGCCGACGAAAAACGGGTGCACGTCGGCGGGCAGCTCCACGAACTCCACCAGCCGGTCGTCCGGCGAGGTGCCGGAGAAGACCAGGCCCGCGTCGGAAAGCTGCTTGCGGTAGGCGTTGTTGACCTCGTAGCGGTGACGGTGGCGCTCGGAGACCTCGGTGCTGCCGTACGCCTTCGCGACCTGCGAGCCCGCCTTGAGCTTCGCCGGGTACGCGCCGAGCCGCATGGTGCCGCCCATGTCCCGCTCGCCCGCGACCACGTCGCGCTGGTCGGCCATCGTGGAGATGACCGGGTGCCGGGTGTTCTCGTCGAACTCCGCCGAGTTGGCGTCCTCGACGCCGGCCAGGTGCCGCGCCGCCTCGATCACCATGCACTGCAGGCCGAGGCACAGGCCCAGCAGCGGAACGCCGCGGGTGCGCGCGTACTCGATCGCGCCGACCTTGCCCTCGATGCCGCGGATGCCGAACCCGCCCGGGATCAGCACACCGTCCACATCGGACAGAACCGAGGCGGCGCCGGACGCGGTCTGCGCGTCGTCGGAGGCCACCCAGACGATCTCGACCTTGGCGCGGTGGGCGAACCCGCCCGCGCGCAGCGCCTCGGTGACCGACAGGTACGCGTCCGGCAGGTCGATGTACTTGCCGACCACGGCCACGCGCACCGTCTCGCTCGGGTTGTGCACCCGGTCGAGCAGGTCGCCCCACACCGTCCAGTCGACGTCGCGGAACGGCAGCCCGAGGCGGCGCACCACGTACGCGTCGAGCGCTTCGCTGTGCAGCACCTTCGGGATGTCGTAGATCGAGCGCGCGTCGGGGCAGGCGATCACGGCCTCCGACTCGACGTCGCACATCAGGCCGATCTTGCGCTTGAGGTCCTCGGGGATCTCCCGGTCGGCGCGGCAGACGAGCGCGTCGGGCTGGATGCCGATGTTGCGCAGCGCCGCCACCGAGTGCTGCGTCGGCTTGGTCTTGAGCTCGCCCGACGGCGCGAGGTAGGGCACCAGCGACACGTGCAGGAAGAAGCAGTGGTCGCGCCCGACGTCGTGGCGCACCTGGCGGATGGCCTCGAGGAACGGCAGCGACTCGATGTCGCCCACCGTGCCGCCGACCTCGGTGATCACCACGTCCGGGGCGCCGCCCGCCTCGTCCGGCACCGCGGCGGCGGTGATCCGCGCCTTGATCTCGTCGGTGATGTGCGGGATCACCTGCACGGTGTCGCCGAGGTACTCGCCGCGGCGCTCCTTGGCGATCACCTCGGAGTAGACCTGGCCGGTCGTGACGTTGGCCTTGCCGTCGAGGTCGCGGTCGAGGAAGCGCTCGTAGTGCCCGATGTCGAGGTCGGTCTCGGCCCCGTCGTCGGTGACGAACACCTCACCGTGCTGGAACGGGTTCATCGTCCCGGGGTCGACGTTGAGGTACGGATCAAGCTTCTGCATCGTGACCCGGAGCCCACGTGCGGTAAGGAGTTGTCCCAGGCTGGACGCCGTCAGACCCTTACCCAGAGAGGAGGCGACGCCTCCGGTGACAAAGACAAATTTGGTAGCCCGCGACTGAAGTCCCACGGGCCGCCAGCATATCCCACTCGCGGCGAACCGCTCACCGACGGGCCCGCCCGGGCGTTTCGCGGCGGCGAAGGAGCACGGCCGGACACCGGGTGGACGGGCGGCGCTAGGCTTCGGCGCGTGACGAATGCGCACGAAGACCACTGGATCGCGCCGGTCGCGACGGCTCCCCTGGACGCCGGAGTGCGCGTCCCCGGCTCGAAGTCGATCACCAACCGCGCCTACGTGCTCGCCGCCCTCGCGGGCGCCCCGACCCGGGTGCGCGTGCCGCTCGACTCGCGGGACACCCGGCTGATGCTCGGCGCGCTCACCACGCTCGGCGGCCGCTCCGAGGCGACCACCGACGGGTTCCTCGTGCACCCGCTGTCGGGCAGCCGAGCCGAGCCGGCGACGGTCGCGCTCGGCAACGCGGGCACAGTCGCGCGCTTCACGCCCGCGCTGGCCACCCTGGGCCAGGCGCCGGTGCTGTTCGACGGTGACGAGGCGATCCGCCGCCGCCCGATCGGCCCGCTGCTGACCGCCCTGCGCCGGCTGGGCGCCCGGATCGACGACGACGGCCGCGGCGCGCCGCCGTTCACCGTCCAGGGCGACGCCGGGCTGCGCGGCGGCAAGGTGGACCTGGACTCCTCGGCGTCGAGCCAGTTCCTGTCCGCGCTGCTGCTGGCCGGGCCGTCGTTCGACCAGGGCGTGACCGTGCGGCTGGTGGGCGACGCGCCGCCCAGCGAGCCGCACATCGCGATGACGCTGGACATGCTTCGCCGCTTCGGCGCCACGGTGGCGCGCGAGGGCATGGAATTCCACGTCGCGCCGACGAAGCTTTCCTGCCCCGAGTACGTGGTGGAGCCGGATCTCTCGACGGCCGCGCCGTTCCTGGCCGCCGCCGTCGCCACCGGCGGCACCGTGCGCGTGAAGGGCTGGCCGAAGCACACGACCCAGCCGGGCGACTGGCTGCGGACACTGCTGCCGGCGCTGGGCGCTTCGGTGGAGCCGGACGACGCGGGCCTGACCGTCACCGGGGGCTCGTCGATCCCGGGCGTCGAGCTGGACCTGCACGAGGTCGGCGAGCTGACCCCGGTGGTCGCCGCGCTGCTGTGCTTCGCCGACGGGCCTTCGGTGATCACCGGCGTCGCCCACCTCCGCGGCCACGAGACCGACCGGATCACCGCGCTGGCGACGGAGCTTTCCGCGCTGGGCGCCGAGGTCACCGAGACCGACGACGGCCTGCGCATCACCCCGGCGACGCTGCACGGCGGGGTCTTCCACACCTACCAGGACCACCGTCTCGTCATGGCGGCCGCCGTACTGGGACTGCGCGTCGACGGCGTCCGCGTGGAGAACCCGGCCACGGTGGGCAAGACGTTCCCGGAGTTCGTCGAGACCTGGACCTCGATGCTCGGCTGAGGTCCCTCAGCCGGCCGGGCGCTCGCCGGCAGCGTCGGGGTCGTCGCCGAACAGATCCCGCAGGGTGACCGCGCGGTTCACCCGCACGTGTTCGGCGGCGTACTCGCGGGCGCGGGCTTCATCGCCGGACGCGATGGCGTCCATCAGCCGGTGGTGCTCGTCGAGCAGATCGGTCCAGTGCTCGTTCTGGCTGGTCAGCCAGCGGAGCCGGCCTTCGAGCGGCTGCAGCAGCGAGGTGAGCAGGCCGTTGCCGGCGATGGCCACGATCTCGTCGTGGAACCGGCTGTTCAGCACCGGGATCCGGGCGGCGTCGCCGCGAGCGGTGGCCCGGGCGGCGTCGGACAGCAGCCGTTCCAGCCGGCGCAGCTCGGGCTTGCCCGCGCGCGCCGCGGCCAGTCCCGCGGCCAGGCTCTCCAGCGCCTCGCGGACGTCGAACAGCTCCTCCACGTCGACCCGCGCCAGCTGCCGGACCACGACCCGGCGCGGCGACTGCACCACCACGAAGCCCTCGGCCTCCAGGCTGCGGATCGCCTCGCGGACCGGCACGCGGGAAACGCCGAGCCCCTCGGCCAGCTCGCGCTCGACCAGCCGGTCGCCGGGCTTGAGCCGCCCGGCGAGGATCCGTTCGCGCAGCTCGTCGCGCACCCGCTGCCGGGTCGCCGCGAGCGGCTGCCGCTCCGGGACTGTGGCCACTGAGCCCTCCCCCTCAACACCGCTGTAACCGGCCGTTACACGAGTTTATCGGCCGGAGGGTTGACCCAGGCGGACCTCGGGGTGATATTTGGGATACCAATTTTTGGGATACCAAACTGCCCGGCACGTCGACCGGAGGCCCGCATGACCGCCGCCCCGCTCACCGGAACCCAGCAGGACGCCACCCCGCCGCCCGATCCCGGGCTGTGGAACGAGGACCTCGCGCCGGCCAAGGACCGTCGCTGGAAGGTCTACGACATCTTCGCGCTGTGGATGTCCGATGTGCACAACCTCGGCAACTACACCTTCGCCGCCGGGCTGTTCGTGCTCGGGCTTTCGGCCTGGCAGGTGTTCACCGCGCTGCTGTTCGGCTTCGTGCTGATCTACGTCGGCATGAACCTGATGGGCCGCATCGGCCAGCGCACCGGCGTGCCGTTCCCGGTGGTCGCGCGGATCAGCTTCGGCACGTTCGGCGCGAACCTGCCGGCGCTCATCCGCGCGATCATCGCTATCTTCTGGTACGGCATCCAGACCTACCTCGCCAGCGTCGCCATCACGCTGCTCGTGCTGGCCATCGACCCGGGGCTGAAACCGTTGACCGAGCACGGTTTCCTCGGCCTGCACGCGCTCGGCTGGATCTGCTTCATCGCGCTCTGGACGGCGCAGGCGCTGATCCTGACCCGCGGCATGGAGTCGGTGCGCAAGTTCCAGGACTGGTGCGGCCCGCTGATCTGGGCCGTGATGATCGCGCTCGCGGTGTGGATCCTGGCCGCCGGGCACTGGCAGATCTCCTTCACCAGCAGCCCGAAACGGCTTTCCGGCGGGGAGCAGGTGCGCCAGTGGTTCGGCGCCACCGGGCTGATCCTGTCCATCTACGGCACGCTGATGCTGAACTTCTGCGACTTCTCCCGTTTCGCCCCGGACCAGAAAACGGTGCGGCGCGGCAACTTCTGGGGCCTGCCGATCAACTCGACGGCGTTCGCGCTGCTTTCGGTGATCGTCACGGCGGGCAGCCTGCAGCTGTTCGGCGAGGCGATCACCGACCCCGCCGAACTGCTCGCCCGGGTGCACAACACCCCGGTGCTCATCGTCGGGGCGCTCACCTTCGCGATCGCCACGATGGGCGTGAACATCGTGGCGAACTTCGTCTCCCCCGCCTACGACCTGGCGAACATCTGGCCGAAGCGGATCTCGTTCACCGTCGGCGGGATGATCAGCGCCGTCGCCGCGCTGTGCGTGCTGCCGTGGAAGCTGTACTCCTCCCCGGCCGTGGTCAACTACTTCCTCGGCGGCCTCGGCGCGTTCCTCGGGCCGCTGTTCGGGATCATGATCGTGGACTACTACCTGATCCGGCGGGCCCGGGTGGACGTCGCGCAGCTGTTCGTGAAGGGCGGGCCGTACCACTACCGGCACGGCGTGAACCCGCGCGCGATCGTGACGTTCCTGCCCACCGCGGCGCTCTCGGCCGTGATCGCGCTCGTGCCGTTCTTCGCGCCGGCCTCGCCGTACTCGTGGTTCATCGGCACGGCGTCCTCGGGACTGCTCTACTGGGCCGTCGCGCGGAAGCAGCGGGCGGCGGCCTGATGCGCATCCTCGTCACCAACTGCAACACCACCGAGGCGATGACCAAGGAGATCGAGGCCGGGGCACGCGCCGCCGCGAGCCCCGGCACCGAGATCCTGGCGCGCACGCCCGGCTGGGGCCCGGAGTCGGCGGAGGGCTGGCTCGACAGCTTCCTCTCCGCCGCCGCCGTGCTCGATCTGCTGCGCGGCCTCACCGAAGACGCAGAATCATTCGACGCCGTGGTGCTGGCCGGCTTCGGCGAACACGGCCGCGAGGGCGCGCGAGAGCTGCTCGACGTGCCGGTCGTCGACATCACCGAGGCCGCCGCGCACCTGGCGTGCCTGCTCGGGCGCCGCTACGGCGTGGTGACCACGCTGGACCGCACGTGCGGGCTGATCGAGGACAGCCTGCACACGGCGGGCGTCGCGCGGAACTGCGTGGCCGTCGTCGGCGCCGGGCTGGGCGTGCTGGAGCTCGACGACGAGCGCCGCACCGAGTCCGCGCTGCTCACCGCCGCCCGCCGCGTCCGCGACGCCGGGGCGGAGGTGCTGGTGCTCGGCTGCGCCGGCATGACCGGCCTGGACCGCCGGATCTCGACGATGCTGGACATCCCGGTGGTCGACGGCGTCGCCGCGGCCGTGCGGCTCGCGGAGTCGCTCGTGGCGCTGAAGCTGACGACCAGCCGCGCGGGCTCGTACGCGCGGCCGCTGGAGAAGAAGCGCACGTGGCCGAGCGGCTAAGCCACCTTTGCCGCCACCGCCCGTAAGGACGGGCGCCCGGTCAGCACCTTGCTGACCGGGAGGCGCCGCAGGATCTCGACGATCAGGAGGGTCAGCGCCACCGTGGCCGGGAAGACCACGATGGTCGTCCACGGCGCGCCCGCCCCGTCGCCGACCAGGGCGATCAGCGGGCTGAGCAGGGCCAGCGCCAGCGGGTGCGAGAGGAAGATGCCGAACGACCGGTCCACCGCCCACGAGATCGCCTTGGAGCCGCGGCGGCGGCCTTCGCTCCAGCGCGCGCCGGCCAGGTAGATGGCCGCGATGGCCGCCACGAACCACGGGATCAGGTAGAGCCGGAACGCGTCGCTCGCCACCTCCGGCCACAGTCCGTTGTGGACATTCCAGAAGTAGCCCGCCTCGGCGATCCCGAGCGAAACCACCAGCCCGCCGAGCACCAGCCAGCGGTGGCGGAGCACCCAGCTGTGCACGGCCTTCAGGTGCACGCCCGCGACCGCGCCCAGCACCGAGTAGAACTGGTACGGCAGCAGCGTCGTGTAGAACCGCGTGATGGTGGTGTAGTCGACGCTGGCGGGCGGGTGGCTCAGGAAGAACGTGACCGCGATCTGGACCGCGCCGGAGACCGCCAGGACCAGCCACGGGTGGCGCCGGATCACCCCCACCAGCTTCATCAGCAGCGGGAACAGCAGATACACCTGCAGCGTCACGAGCAGGAAGTACAGGTGGTACCAGGCGGTCCCGGTGGCGATCTCGATCACCAGCGCCCGCAGCGACGCACCGGTCGAGGCCGGCGGCTGGTCGGCGGTGGCCAGCGAGTAGGCCCAGTAGATCACCGACCAGAGCACGTACGGCACGGCGACCAGCGGCACCCGGCGGCGCCAGAACTTCCCCACCGCCATCGGGCGGTCCCGGTACTGGAAGACCAGCACGAAGGTGCTCAGCGCGAAGAACGCCTGTCGGGTGAAGTGCAGCAGCCCCTCGATCGCGTCCGAATGCACGTCCTGCGGGAACGTGGTGGCGCCCAGCACGTGCATGAAGATCACGAACGCGAACGTGATCACCCGGAACAGGTCCAACTGGTACAAGTGGGACGGCCGGGCCGAAGCGCGCGCTGCCGGGCGGGCGATCTGGGTGGTGCTCATGGTTCGGGCACGCTCCTGGGTCGGAAATGGTCTTGGCGCCAGCCTCGCCACCCCGGCTGTGAATGGACTGTGTGGTCCCTGAGAGTGGCCTGTTCCATCGGGCTCCACAATCTCATTCCCCCCGCGCCGGCCGCCGACCGGAGCCCGGATTCGGCGGTCCACGTCACAGTCGGCGGATTGACACCGGCCGCACCGCCCAGCAGAATTCCGTGCGCCACAGCCGCACCGCCGCCCGGTAGCCAGTGGGGAATCGTCGGCATCCCCACGACTCGAAAGGCGTTCGAGAAGTGCGAAGGTTATTGCGCGGGCTCGCCCCGGCCGTTCTCACCGCCCTGCTCGCGATCGTCCCGCTCAGCGCGGCGGCCGCCACCCCCGGAGTGCCGCACACCGTGGTGACGGACGGCAGGAAGCTGGCCGCCGTCCGGGCGGCGCTCGACCACGGCACCGCGACCCCGGCCCAGCGGGCCGCGCTGAAGACGGTGCTGGCCAAGGCGGACGAGGCGCTCACCACCGGGCCGTGGTCGGTCATGGAGAAGCCCACCACCCCGCCCAGCGGCGACAAGCACGATTACCAGAGCCAGGCCCCATACCAGTGGGCCAGCCAGCCGAAGACCCCGGACAACCCGCAGGGCTGCCCGTACGTCAACCGCGACGGCCAGCGCAACCCCGAGGCCGACGCGATCACCGACCACACCTACCGGATGGTGGCGTGGGACGCGATCTACTACCTCAGCAGCGCCTGGTACTACACCGGCGACGCGAAGTACGCCCGTCGCGCCGCGCTCGACATCCGCACCTGGTTCCTCGACCCGGCCACGCGGATGAACCCGAACATGACGTACTCGCAGATCGTGCCGTGCAAGGACACCGTCTCCGGCACCGGCATCATCGACTCGACCCAGTCGTTCACCCAGGTGCTCGACGCGTTCGCACTGCTCGACAGCGGGGCGCCCGGCTGGACCGGCCAGGACCGCTCCGGCGTCCGCTCGTGGCTCTCGCAGTACCTGAACTGGATGCAGACCAGCCCGCAGGCGAAGCTGGAACTGGCCGCCACGAACAACCACGGCACGTTCCTCGACCTGCAGAACGCCGCCACCACCGCGTACCTCGGCCAGACCGCGACGGCGAGGAAGATGGTGCAGGACGCGGAGAAGAAGCGTTTCCCCGTGCAGTTCGACGCGAACGGCGACCAGCCGCTCGAGCTGACGCGCACCATCTCGTGGCACTACGTGAACTTCAACCTCACGGCGTGGGGCCGGATGGCGGAGCTCGGGCACAACCTGGGCGTCGACGTCTGGAGGTACCGGGCGCCGAACGGCGTCACGCTGCGCAAGGTGGTGGACCGGCTGATCCCGGCCGCGCTGCACGGGGCCGATTCGTGGCCGCACCAGCAGATCGGGGTGTTCGACCAGTCGATCGCCGCGGACATCTTCCACGCGGCCGCCGAGGAGGCCCACGACACCGCCGCGGCCGCCGCGCTGAAGCAGATGCCGCTGCCCGCCGGCGGCGACACCTGGGCGGTGCGGGTGTCCTGCTTCCCGCTCGACCCGCCGCTCAAGTGAGCCCGCTTCCGACCATCGGAGGGATTTCCGGACACCAGGGGCGATAGCGCCCACGCCCCGGAATTGGTCTAGTCCAAAGTATTGACTCTCCCCCAGCACGGGTTCACATTCAGGACGGGCTGGTACCGCTCACGTTGTGATCCACGAGTTCGCGGACCCCCGCCGCGCACCCCGGTGCGTGGCGGGGCGCTCGCCTGCGTGAGGGAGAACACCATGCAGCACAAGGTATCCAGACGGATGGCCTGGCTATCCGCGGCGGGCGCCGCGGTGATCGTGGCCGGGCTGACGACGCTGGGCGGACCGGCCGCGGAGGGCGCGGCGAGCGCCCCGGCGGCCGCCCCCGCGGAGTCCGGCGGCACGCGAATCGCCTATTACGACCAGTGGAGCATCTACCAGAACGCCTACTACCCGAAGAACGTCGACGCCCTCGCGAACAACGTCGACTACCTGCTCTACGACTTCGAGAACGTCGATCCGACGAACCTCACCTGCTTCGAGAACACCAAGGCCAGCGACCCCGACCCCGGCGGCGAGAACGACCCGAACGCCGGTGACGGCGCGGGCGACGCCTTCGCCGACTACCAGAAGTCCTTCGGCTCCGACATCAGCGTCGACGGCACGGCCGACGCGTTCGGCATGCCCATCGTCGGCAACTTCCACCAGCTGCAGGAGCTGAAGGCCCGCCACCCGAACCTCAAGGTGGTGCTCTCGCTCGGCGGCTGGACCTACTCGAAGTACTTCTCCGACGTCGCGGCTTCCGACGCCTCGCGCAAGAAGTTCGTCAGCTCCTGCATCGACATGTTCATCAAGGGCAACCTGCCCTCGCAGGGCGGTTACGGCGGCCCGGGCACCGCGGCCGGCATCTTCGACGGCTTCGACATCGACTGGGAGTACCCCGGTTCCACCACGGGCCACCTCGGCAACCACGTCAGCCCGAACGACACCGCCAACTACACCGCGCTGCTCGCCGAATTCCGCTCGGAGCTCGACGCGCTCGGCGGCAAGCACTACTCGCTCTCGGCCGCCCTGCCGGGCGGGCAGGACAAGATCGCGAAACTGCAGACCGACAAGATCGGCAACTACCTCGACTTCGGCGACGCGATGACCTACGACATGCACGGCGCCTGGGAC
This sequence comes from Amycolatopsis saalfeldensis, assembly GCF_900110575.1. Lineage (GTDB taxonomy): Bacteria > Actinomycetota > Actinomycetes > Mycobacteriales > Pseudonocardiaceae > Amycolatopsis > Amycolatopsis saalfeldensis. The sequence goes on along the minus strand of NZ_FOEF01000025.1, from coordinate 13,024 downwards.
GCGACCGGCCCGACGAACTTCCAGGACCCGCTCTACAGCTCGCCGAACGACCCGTCCGGCACGATCCCGCCGGGCAGTGAGAAGTACACGATCGATTCGGTGGTGAAGGCCTACACGAACGGCGATCCGCCGTACGGCATCCCCGGCGGGTTCCCGGCGAACAAGCTCACGCTCGGCATCCCGTTCTACTACCGCGGCTGGACGGGCGTGCCCGCCGGCTCGAACCACGGGCTGTACCAGGCGGCGTCCGGTCCTTCGGCCGGGAAAACCTTGAGCGGCAACGTACCCGGCGTCGCGATGTACAAGGAGCTGTCCGGGATCGTCGACAACCCGGCCGACACGTTCTACGACCCGACCACCCAGTCGGCCTGGTTCTACGACGGCACGAACTTCTACGGCGGCTCGTCCGCGCAGTCGATCAAGGCGCGCACCGACTACATCCACTGCAACGGCCTGGCCGGCGCGATGATGTTCTCGCTCTACGACCTCGATCCGAACTCGACCCTGTTCAACGCGGTCGTGAACGGGCTAGCGGCCTCGACACCGAACTGCACCACTCCGCCGCCGACCAGTCCCACCACCCCGACCACACCCACGACGCCCACCACTCCGACCACGCCGACCACCCCCGGCGGCGGCTCGTGCTCGGCTGCGGCGTGGGTGGCCACGCAGGCCTACAACGGCGGCGCGGTCGTGTCCTACAACGGCCACAGCTGGACGGCCAAGTGGTGGACGCAGGGCGACACCCCCGGCGGCAGCCAGAACGTCTGGACCGACAACGGCGTCTGCTCGGGCAGCGGCACCCCGACGACCGGGCCGCCCGGCACCTGCGCGGCCGCGGCGTGGGTCGCCACCCAGGCCTACAGCGGCGGCGCGGTGGTGTCCTACGGCGGCCACAAGTGGACGGCCAAGTGGTGGACGCAGGGCGACACCCCGGGCGGCGCCCAGAACGTCTGGACCGACAACGGCGCCTGCTGACGCCGTCCCGCTCAAGTCGGCGGCGGACCGCGGATCTCCCACCCTCGAAGAGATCGCGGCCCGCCGCCGACGTGCGTGGGGCGTCTAGTTCCCGGCGGAGCCGATGCCCGGGGCGGGCGCCTGGGCGTTGCCGGCGATGCCGTAGCGGCCGGCGCCGCCATCGAGCTGCTCGCGCAGGGCCATCAGCGTCGCGACCCGGCCGGCGGCCGAGTCCACGTTGTCCACAGTGGACAGGATCGAGGTGGCGGAGGTGTCCGCGCGCACCACGCCGAGCGCGCCGGAGCCCTCGGCCGAGCCCTGGTCTCCGGCCAGCACGGTGCCCGCGCCGGAACGGTCGAGCTGCGTGGCGAACCGGGCGATCGTCGCGGCCCGGTCGCCCGCGCCGTCACCGGTCTGCTGCGAGCCGGTCAGCACGATCGCCAGCTGCGCGGGCTGCACGCCCTGGCTCGGCTTCACGAACCCGCCGTCGGTGAGCCCGCCCAGCGCGGCCGCCAGCTCGTCCCCGGTGGACTGCGGCTTCGCGGTGGTCTTGTCCAGCAGCAGCACCGAGCCGAGCAGCGCGCCGGCCAGCGTGCCGGAGTCGCCCGCGGTCGGGAACTTGGAGCCGGCCGGCTGCAATCGCGTGACGACGTCGCGCAGCTGGTCGGCCTTGTTCGGGTCGGTGAACGCGCTGGTGAGCTGCAGCTCGCCGGTCACCGAGGCGCCGGACTGGGAGACCAGCTGCTTGAGCGCGTCACGGTCGGCCGGGCGCGCGTCCTCGGTGGTCACCAGCACCACCGTGCGCTTGTCCAGCTGCCCGGCGACGACCTTGGGCCCCATTGCGCCGGCGAACGCGTCGGCGTCGGACAGCCGGGCGTTGAGCGCGTTGCGCTGGGCCTGGAGGTCGGAGACCTGTGTGCCGAGGTCCTTCTTCTGGTTCGACAGCCCCGAAAGCAGCGAGCCGTTGAGCGCGGTGGACCCCAGCACCACGCCGACGGCCAGCGCGAGGAAGCACGCCGTGATGGAAACGATGTGGTACCGCAGGGAAATCACCTGAAGAGCCCCTTCACCCAGGTCGTGAACGTGGTCCAGGTGTGCTGGATCCAGTCCAGGTAGACGGAGCCGACGTCGGAGACGAGCAACGCCGCGATCACCACGACGACGGCGGCGAGGACGAGCAGCGCGACGGCGCCCAGCGACACCCGGCTGCGGTGCAGCGTCGCGACGGCCTTGCCGTCGACGAGTTTCGTGCCCAGCTTCAGCCGGGTCAGGAACGTCGAGGGGTTGGAGCCGGACCGGCCGTGGTCGAGGAACTCCCGCAGCGTGGCCTGGAACCCGACGGTGACCACCAGGCTCGCGCCGTGCGCGTCGGCCAGCAGCAGCGCGAGGTCCTCGGAGTTGCCGGACGCGGGGAAGGTCACCGCGCCGATGCCCAGGTCCTGGATCCGCTCGACGCCGGGCGCGTGGCCGTCCGGCTGCGCGGGCACCACGACCTCGGCGCCGCTGCGCAGCGTCCCGGCGCCGATGCCGTGCGGGTCGCCCACGATCACGTCCGGTGTGTGGCCCTGCGCGCGCAGGGTGTCGGCGCCGGCGTCGACGCCGACCAGCACCGGGCGGTGCTCGCCGATGTACTTCTTGAGCCGCTTGAGGTCCTCGGCGTGGCCGTTGCCGCCCGCGACCACCAGCACGTGCCGGTCGCGCAGCTGCATCCGCAGGTCCGGCACGCCGACGCCGTCGAGGATCAGCGTGCGCTCGCGGCGCAGGAACTCGATGGTGTTGGCGGAGAACGCCTCCAGCTGCGTCGACATCCCGGCCTTGGCCTCGATCATCTGGTCCGCGACGCTCTCGGCGGTCTGCTCGTCGCCCGAGGCGAGCTGCCGCTCCCCGAGGTAGACCACGCCCTCGAACACCCGCAGCTTGGTGCCGTCCTTGACCGTGCGCAGCAGCTCGCCGCCGACCGAGTCGACCAGCGGGATGCCCGCGGCGACCAGGATCTCCGGGCCCAGGTTCGGGAACCGGCCGGAGATCGACGGGGACGCGTTGACCACGGCCGCCACCTCGGCCGCCACCAGCGCGTCGGCCGTCGCGCGGTCGAGGTCGAGCTGGTCGAGCACCACGATGTCGCCGGCGCTGACCCGGCGCAGCAGCTCCCGCGTGCGGCGGTCGACGCGCGCGACGCCGGTGACGCCGGGGAGGGCTTCCTGGTTTCGCGCGAGCAGACCGGTGAGCTTCATGTGGCTGATGGTGACAAATTTGTGCGTGGGACGGCGCACGACGCGCCGAAGCCGACGTGACTCATTGTGGTGAGCCATGTCGCCGAACGCGCTGGTTCAGGGTTGGATGGTGGGTTCCGCCTGCTCGAACACGAGGTTCACCCACGGGCTGGCGGGGTCGGAAAGCAGCAGGTGATGAACCCGCAACGCGGACAGGTACGCCTCGCCGAACTCCTCGCCGTCCAGGGCGAGCACCCGGCCCAGGAGATAACTCGCGGACAGCTCGGCCCATGACTGGTGGTAGCGGCGGGCCACGGCGCCGGCTTCGAGCACCATCAGCTCGGCCGTCAGCGCGTCGCAGTGCCCGACCGCCAGGCCCCAGCGCGCCAGGCCGACCGCGCGGCCGACGTCCCAGCCGATCGTGGTGCCGACCGCGCCGTCGGGCTCCAGCACCCCGTCGGCCCGCAGCCGCTGCTCGTACCGGACGATCCGGCGGACCGCCCGGGTCAGCTCCTCGGCCTGGCGCGCCGCGTCGTTTTCCGCGCACCAGTGCAGGACCAGCTCGGACCAGGTCCCCGGGTCCAGCTCCGCGTCGTGCTGCGCCCGCAGGATCAGCACCAGGTTTCCCGGCGTCAGCACGTACCGGTCGCCGAGCAGGCGGGCCATCGCCTGGCGCCAGCCGGCCGCGTCCGAGACGCCCCACCAGTCGCGCAGGCCGCGGACCTCGGCGACGTAATCGTGGTAACGCGGGTCGAGCACGTTCCACGGCTCGGCGGTGAGCGCGGCCTGCTGCGCCCCGCAGGCCAGCGCCCGCGCGACCGGGCCGTCGAAATGGCCGTAGCGCGCGGTGTTGAGCCGTTCCACCTGCTGCTCGACGGCCGTGACGCGGTCCGGATTCGCGTCGAGCCAGTGCAGCGCGGCCGCGCCGGGCACCCGCCATTCGCCGAGCGTGCCGCGGTTGAACACCACCTGGTCGTCGCCGGCCAGCCCGTGCAGCGCCCAGTCCAGGTCACCGCCGAGGAACACCACGTCCGCGCCGAAGTCCGGCAGCGCGCCCCGGGTGAACACCTGCAGCGACGGCTCGCCGTCGTGCTCGCAACACGCCTTCGCGAACGACCACGAGCGCTCGTCGGCGAGCTTCTCGGCGTCCTCCCGGTGGATCGGCACGAACAGCTCCTCGTCGCCGAGCAGCCCGAGGAACCGGTCCAGGTCGGCTTCGCGCCGCGCCTCGGCGAGTTCGGCCTCCACGTCGGCCACCGCGGCCCAGATCATGTGGTGTGGTCAGCCCTTCTTGGCCTTCTTGCGCTTCGGCGCCGGCGCCGACTTGTCCTTCTCCGCCACCGCCAGCAGCTCCTCGGCGTGCGCGCGGCCGGTCTCGGTGCCGTCCATGCCGGCGAGCATGCGGGCCAGCTCCTGCACGCGGTCGGCCGGCTCCAGCAGCTTCACGCCGCTGCGCGTGACTCCCCCGCTGGTGCCCTTGTCCACCACCAGATGCTGGTCGGCGAACGCCGCCACCTGCGGCAGGTGCGTCACCACCAGCACCTGGTGGGTGCGGGCCAGCCGCGCCAGCCGCCGCCCGATCTCGACCGCGGCCCGGCCACCGACCCCGGCGTCGACCTCGTCGAACACCAGCGTCTGCACGGTGTCGACGTTCGCCAGCACGACCTCGATGGCCAGCATCACGCGCGAGAGCTCACCGCCGGACGCCGCCTTGTGCACCGGCAGCGGCGGCGCGCCGTCGTGCGCGCGCAGCAGCAGCTCGACCTCGTCGACGCCCTCGGAGCCGGCGTGCACCGCGCGGCCGTCGATGGCCAGCGCCTGCCGGTCGCCGTGCTCGGCCGGGCGCTGCTCGACGGTGATCTCCAGCTCGGCCTGCCCCATCGCCAGGCCGGACAGCTCCTGGGTGATCGCCGACGCCAGCTCGGCGGCGGCCTTGCCCCGCGCGGCCGAGACCTCGGCGGCGAGCCCGGCCAGGCGCACCCCCAGCTCGTCGCGGCGGCGGGCCAGCTCGGCCAGCGCCTCGTCGGAGGTGTCCACGGATTCCAGCCGGCGACGGGCGTCGTCGGCCCAGGCCAGCACCCCGTCGACGTCGGCCGCGTATTTGCGGGTGAGCCGTTTGAGGTCGGCCTGGCGCGCCAGCACCTTCTCCAGCAGCGCGGGGTCGGCGTCCAGCGTCTCGACGTAGCTGCCCAGCTCGGTGCCGACGTCGCCGAGCAGCATCGACGCCTCCTCCAGCCGCGGCGCGAGGTCGCGCAGCACGGGGTCCTCGGCGGTGGCGAGCCGCCGGACCGCCTCGCCGACCAGCCCGAGCGCGCCCGGCGCGTCCGGATCGCCGTCCTGGGAGCCGGACACGGCGGCGTGCGCCTCGGTGGCCGACGCGCGCAGCTCGTCGACAGCGGCCAGCCGCTTGATCTGCTCGGTCAGCTCGACGTCCTCACCCGGCTCGGGCGCGACGGCGTCGATCTCGTTCAGCCCGTGCTTGAGCAGGTCGGCCTGCTGCGCCATCTCCCGCGAGCGGCTGGACCGCTCGTCCAGCTCGGTGATCACGGCCAGCCACTCGGCCCGGATCTCGCGGTACTCGGTGAGCGGCTCGCCCACGGACTCGCCGGCGAACCGGTCGATCACCGCGCGCTGCTCGGCCGGGCGCAGCAGCCGCAGCTGGTCGTTCTGCCCGTGCACGGCGATCACCTGTTCGGACAGGTCGGCCAGCACCCCGACCGGCACGGACCGGCCGCCGAGGTGGGCTCTGGACCGCCCGTCGACCGACACCGTGCGCAGCGCGATCACGCTGCCGTCCTCGTCGATGTCGGCGCCCGCGTCGGTGACGATCCGGCTCGCGGCCTCGGCCTTGTCGAGCGTGAACCGCCCTTCGACGAACGCCTTGAGCATTCCCGTCCGGACCTTGGAGGCCTCGGCCCGCCCGCCGGAGAGCAGGTGCAGCCCGGTCACGACCATGGTCTTCCCGGCACCCGTCTCACCGGTCACGACGGTGAAGCCCGGGTGCAGTTCCAGCAGGGCTTCCTCGATCACTCCGAGGCCCTGGATGCGCATCTCGGCCAGCACGACGCCTACGGTAGCCGCCCCCACCGACGTTCCGTGCGCTCGACCACCGTTAAATGTTCTTTTCCCTGGTCGAACACCTGTGCGGGCGAGTCGCGGCGGGTCAGACGGCTCGGCCGCCGGTCCGGCGCTCGCGCCAGCTGCGCACCGGCAGGCCGAACTTGTGCACCAGCCGGTCGGTGAACACCCCGTCCCACAACCGCACCAGCCGCACCGGCCGCTGCCCGCACACCACCCGCACCCGCGAGCCCGGCGGCATGTCGAAGCTGCGCAGCCCGTCGCAGGTCAGCACGGCCTTGGGGCCGGTCGGGTCGATCGCCACGGTGATCACCGAGTCCGGCGAGACCACGAGCGGACGCGAGAACATGGCGTGCGCGTTGCTCGGCACGACCAGCAGCGCCTCGACGTCCGGCCACATGATCGGGCCGCCCGCGGAGAAGGCGTACGCCGTGGAGCCCGTCGGCGTCGCGCACAGCACGCCGTCGCAGCCGAAGGACGAGACGGGCCGGCCGTCGACCTCGATCAGCGCGTCCAGCACCCGCTCGCGCGTGAACTTCTCCACGCTCGCCTCGTTCAGCGCCCAGGTGCGGTACAGCTCTTCGCCGTCGGAAGTCACCGTGACGTCGACGGTCATCCGCTCCTCGACCTGGTACTCACGGTCGACCACCTGCTGCACGGCGTCGGCGAGCGCGTCGGAATCGGCCTCGGCGAGGAAGCCGACGCGGCCCAGGTTCACGCCCAGCACCGGCACTCCGGCCGGGCGGGCCAGCTCCGCCGCGCGCAGCAGCGTGCCGTCGCCGCCGAGCACGAACACCAGCTCGGCCCCGCGCGCGGGATCGTCCTGCGGGGCGACGATCGTGCACGGCATCGCCATACAGCCGTCCGGGTCGATCAGCTGCCGGACTTCCTCGTCGGTCACGCGCAGCCGGATCCCGGCCTTGCTGAACCGCGCGGAGACGTCACGCGCCGCGTCCCGGGTGGTGTCCCGGTCCGGGTGCACCACGAGGAGCACTTCACGTTCGGTGCTGATCACTGGGGTCCTTCCTGGACGGCGGCCCGCACGAGCCGCTCGGCACTGTCCACAGTGCCATCGCCAGCACCCTCGGCGCCCGGATCCTGACGCCGAAGCCACACGAAGTACTCGACGTTGCCCGAAGGCCCCGGCAACGGGCTGGCCACCACCCCGCGCAGCGCCAGCCCCAGCTTCGCCGCCGCGTCGAGCACGCCGAGCACGGATTCGGCGCGCAGCTCCGGATCGCGCACCACGCCGCCGCTGCCGAGCCGGTCCTTGCCGACCTCGAACTGCGGCTTGACCATCGGCACCAGATCGCCGCCGTCGCGCACGCAGGCGACCAGCGCGGGCAGCACGAGCTTGAGCGAGATGAACGACAGGTCGCCGACCATCAGGTCGACCGGCCCGCCGAGGTCGTCCGGGGCCAGGTTGCGCACGTTGGTGCGGTCGAGCACGACCACCCGCTCGTCCGTGCGCAGCCGCCAGTCCAGCAGCCCGCGGCCGACGTCGGCGGCGATCACGGTGGCCGCGCCCCCGCGCAGCAGCACGTCGGTGAAGCCCCCGGTGGACGCGCCGGCGTCGAGACAGCGCTTTCCCTCGACCGCGAGCCCCTCGGGACCGAATTTCTCCAGCGCGCCAAGGAGTTTGTGCGCGCCGCGCGAAGCCCAGCCCGGGTCGTCTTCGTCCTTGACCACGATGGGCGCGTCGGATTCGACGCCGGTCGCGGGTTTCGAGGCCACCATGCCGCGCACGGTGACCTTGCCGCCGGTGATGAGCGCCGAGGCCTGTTCGCGGGAGCGGGCGAGGCCGCGCCGTACCAGCTCCGCGTCCAGACGGGCCCGTCTGGGCACGGCGGTCAGACCTTGTCGATGCTGGACAGGGCCACGGTGAGCTCGCTGTGCACGGCCTCGAACCGGTCGACGTGCTCGGCCAGCGGCAGTGTGTTCAGCTCGTCCAGGCCCGCGACGGCTTCGTCGATCCCCGCGCGGGGATCGGTCTGCTGCGGCCCGGGGGCCGGCGGCGGGCCCGGGACGGGCCGCGGGACGTTCGGGTACACGCCGTAAAACTACCAGTCAGGCCAGTCCGAGCTCGGCCAGCGCCGCGGCCGCCGCGTCGCCGTCCGCGCGGACCGTGGTCACGCCCGTCTCCCACGCCGCGTGGCACAGCGCCCGCAGCAGGTCGAGGGCGTCACCGCTGCCCGCGGCGGCCAGCTCGTCCACGGCGGTGACGTCCCAGCCCGGGCGCGGCCCGATCTTCAGGTCGTCGGCGCGCCGGGTCAGCGCGGTGAGGTCGGCGGCGAGGTGCGTCGGCCGTTCCGCCGCGATCGCGGTGAGCAGCCCGACCGGCGTGGCGACGCCGGTGAGCACGACGAGCGAGTCGACCCCCGCCGCGACCGCGCCGGCGATGTCGGTGTCCAGCCGGTCTCCGACCACCAGCGGGTGGCTCGCGCCGGCCGAGCGCGCGGCCGTCTCGAACAGCAGCGGCTGCGGTTTCCCGGCCACCACGGGCTCGACGTCGGTGGCCGTGCGCAGGGCGGCGACCATCGAACCGTTGCCCGGCAGCAGACCGCGCTCCGACGGCAGGGTGGCGTCGACGTTGCACGCCACCCAGAGCGCGCCCGCGCGGATGGCGAGGCACGCCTCGGCCAGGTCGGCCCACGCGTTGTCCGGCGAGTGCCCCTGCACCACGGCGGCGACTTCGGGCCCGTTCTCCCGCACCGTCGTGAGGCCGGCCGCGACCACCTCCGCCACCAGCGACTCCGTGCCGACCACCAGCACCCGCGCCCCGGCGGGCAGGCGCTCGCCGAGCACGCCGGCGGCGGCCTGAGCGCTCGTGTGGACCTCCGCGGACTCGGCCGGCAGGCCCAGCTCGCGCAGGTGCGCCACGACGTCACCGGGGGCTTTGGACGCGTTGTTGGTGACGAATCGGACGGCCGTGCCGTGCTCGCGCACGGCGTCGACCGCTTCCGGCGCGCCCGGGATCACCTGCGTGCCGTGGTAGACGGTGCCGTCCAGGTCGAACAGCACCGCGTCGTAGCCCGCGAAGAGCGCGTCACTCATTCGAAAGCTCCGCCGCCCGTTCCGCCGCGTCGGTCTCGTCCTCGGCGTCGGCCTCGGAAGCGTTGAGGAACCAGCGCACGGCTTCGTCCTTACGCCCGGCGGCCGCGAGGTTGTCGGCGTACGCGTAGAACAGGCGCGCACTCCACGGGTCCCGCTTGCTGGGGATCAAGTCGGCGCCCTGCAAGGAAACGACGGCTGCGTCAAGCTGTCCGAGGTCACGCCGTGCCCCCGCCGCGACGATCGCGAGCTCGACCTGCGTGGCCTTGGCCAGCTTCGTGGTGTCGGTCTCCTTGGCGAGGTCCAGCGCCCGCTCCGGCCGCCCCAGCGCCCGCTCGGCGTCGGCGATGATGGCGATGTGCTCGTCGCTGCGCGTCATGCGCCGCACGGCCCGCAGCTCCGACAGCGCCTCCTGCCAGTTGCCGGAGTGGTAGGCGACGAGCCCGAGCGCCTCCCGCACGATCGGCACGCGCGAGGCCTTGGCCTTCGCGTACTTCGCGTGCTCGAGCGCAGCCTCGGGATCACTGTCTATCAGCCCGCCCGCGGCGACCAGGTGCTTCCCGACGGTCTCGGCCAGCCCCTTCGGCAACGTCCGCAGCTCCCGGCGAGCCTCCTCGTCGAGGTCGGAGAACTCGATGTCCTCGGGCAACTCGGGCGCGGCGAGCAGCTCACGAGCCATGGCCTCGTCGTCGAGCGTGGTATCCGCTCCCGCCCGCACGAAGCGGCTGCCCCGCTGGGGCCGGTCGTCACGCTGGGGCCGGTCATCACGCCGAGGCCGCTCGTCGCGCTGCGGCCTTTCGGCGCGCTGCGGCCTTTCATCCCGCTGCGGCTGCTCGGAACGCTGTGGCCGATCAGGCCGCTGTGCCCGATCGTCCCGGTCGTCCCGCTCGTCACGACGGGGCCGCTCATCCCGCTCGTCCCGCCGGGCACGGTCGTCGGACCGGTCCTCAGCGCTGCCCTGGCTGCCACCATCCGCCCGGTCATTCCGGTCGTCCGCGTCGCCGCTGTCCTCGGGGGTGTGGTCGTCCTCGGCGGAACGGTCGCTGCGCTCGGAGTCTTCGACAGCGCCGCCTTCCTTGGCCGGCCTGCTGTCCTCGGCGGTGCTGCTGTCCTTGGCCGGGCCGTTGTCCTCGGCAGTGCTGCTGTCCTCGCTGGTGCCGCGGTCCTCGGCTGAACTGCTGTCCTCTGCCGAGCCGCTGTCCTGCGCGGCACCGGACTCGGCCGTGCCGCCATCCGACGCAGCCTTCGCCATGACGGCACCCGCTCCGGATCCAACCTCGGCCGAACCGGGCTGCGAGGTCACCTCGTCGACAAAGGTGGACGACATGGTGTCGTCGGTGATGTCGTGGTCGGTCCCCTCGAACCCAGTGGTGTCAACGCCGCGGTCACTCTGATACCCACCGGAACCGCGGTCGTCCCCAGCCCGGGAACGGTCGTCACGCCGGTAGCCACCACGGTCGCCCCGATTGTCCTCACGGCTGAACGAACCGCCGCCCCGACGCTCGAACCCCCGGTCACCCCCGCCCCGCGAGTCACGGGAACCGCCCCGCTCGTCCCGGCGGAAGCCGCTGCCGGAGCCCCGGTCATTCCGGAACCCACTGCCACCCCGCTCATCCCGACGGTCCCCACCGCTGCGGAAACCACCGGCACCCCGATCGCCAGCCCGCGAATCGCGGTCGCCTTTGTACCCGCCAGTGCCCCGATCACCACCGGTACGCGAGTCACGATCACCCTGGTACCCGCCAGTGCCCCGATCACCACCGGTACGCGAGTCACGATCACCCTGGTACCCGCCAGTGCCCCGATCGCCACCGGTACGCGAATCGCGGTCACCCTTGTACCCGCCGGAGCTGCCGTTACCGCCCCGGGACCCACCCGAGTCGCGGTTGCCCTGGTAACCACCGCTACCGCCCCGGTCATCGCGCCGATCTCCGCCACTGCGGAAACCACCACTGCCCCGGTCGTCACGACGGTCCCCACCACTGCGGAAACTGCCACCACGATCGTCACGACGGTCCCCACCGCTACTGGAGCCACCACCACGCGCGTCGCGATCGTCCCGGTCGCCGCGGTACCCGCTGGTGCTGCCACCGCGCGAATCGCTGCTCGAGCCCCGGCTGTCGCGGAAGCCGCCGGAACGGTTGTCGCCGCTGCTGCGGAAGCTGCCACGGTCGTCACGCGAACCGCCGGCGCTGCCACCGCGGTAGCCACCGGAGCCCCGGTCGTCCCGGTTACCGCCCGAGCTGCCCTTCGAATCGCGGAACCCACCGGAGCCGCGGTCGTCCCGACGGTCACCCTTGAAATCACGATTGCCCTGGTAGCCGCTCGAGCCCCGGTCGCTCTTGAAGCCACTCTTGCCCTGATAGCCGCCGGTGCCCCGGTCGCCGCCAGTCCGCGAATTACGGTCGCCCTTGTACCCCCCGGTACGCGAGTCGCCCTTGTACCCACCGGAACTCTTGTACCCACCGGAGCTGCTGCCGCCCCGGGAACCGCTCGAACCGCGGTCCCCCTGGTAACCACCACTGCCGCCGCGGTCTTCCCACCGACGGCCGGAGTCCTTGCGGTCGCCATAGGCCGACTTGCCCTGCGGACGGCCGGCGCCACGGTCGTCGGAACGCCCGCCGCCCCGGTTGTCATAACCGCCGCGCGAGCTACCTCCGGCGCCACCGCGATAACCACCGGAGCGGCTATCCCCGGAGCTCCCGCGGTAACCACCGGACCGGCTGTCATCCGACCCGCCCCGGGAACCACCGGACCGGCTGTCATCCGACCCGCCCCGGGAACCGCTGGACCGGTTGTCATCCGAACCACCGCGATAACCGCCCGAACGACTGTCGTCCGAACCGCCCCGCGAACCGCCCGAGCGACCGTCGTCCGAACCGCCCCGGGGACCGCCCGAGCGGTTCCCGTCGGAGCCGCTGCGGTAACCGCCGGAGCGGTTGTCGTCCGAGCCGCGGTAACCGCCCGCGCGCCCGCTGTCGCGGTTGCCGGCGTAACCACCGCGCTGGTCACGGGGGCCGTCGCCCTGCGAAGGCCGGCCCTGGTAGCCGCCGCCGGTGCCACGGGCGCCCGCGCCGCGGTCGTCACGACGCGGTCGGCCCTGGTGGCTGCTGTCGCGTCCGCCTCGGTCCTGCCGCGCGCCGCGCCGGTCTCCCCGGGGCGCGTCCGGCCGGTTGCCGCGGGAGCCTTGGTCGCGGCGAGCCGACCGGCCGGACCCATCATCCTCTGAGTCACGTCGACCGAACTCGGACACCTGGCCTCCTGCCATCGAAAAAAATCTTGGTTTGATACGTATGCCCCGCTAGGGGGCCAACTGACTATCCTACGGGTCCTCGCGGACCGTCCCCCGGGCGGCGTCGTCGCCGGCGCCGGGGCAGACATAGCAGTAGGGCCCCGGGAGAACCGTTGCGGGTTCTCGACCGGGGCCCTGACTGTCTAGGTAAAGTTCGGCGGCGTCCTACTCTCCCACAACCCTTCGGTTGCAGTACCATCGGCGCTTCCAGGCTTAGCTTCCGGGTTCGGAATGGGACCGGGCGTTTCCCTGGCGCTATAACCACCGAAACACTACGAAACAACACACACCCACCACCAGAATCGATGGTGCCGGTGTGGTGTTTCAGAGCTGTAGAGTGGATGCGTAACATCTTCGTGGGCAAGTCCTCGGCCTATTAGTACCAGTCAACTCGACAACACATTACTGTGCTTCCATTTCTGGCCTATCAACC
>NZ_FOEF01000009.1 GCF_900110575.1 Amycolatopsis saalfeldensis | reverse complement strand
TTGGCCGCCCCGTCGAGGAAATGCGCCTCCTGATGCGTCCGCAGAAACTTGAACTCCAACTCCACCAACGCATCAAAACCCCACCTGTCATGCACAATCCCCCGCGTCGCCGCATCCATCCCGAACCACACCTGGCTCGACAGGGTCGCGTCGCGAGACCACTCCGGCGGAACCACAATCTCCATGGCACATCGTCCAATCTGCTTTTTCCAGGGAATGCCTCTCAGCCAGGGTCGTCGACCACGGCCGGCATGTATTGACCGAACCCGCCAGGTCTCGGAAGCGCTCCGCCAACCTGCGGACGCGACTACCGATCACCCAGCGTGAACTTCCGGCGCGGAACCGGTGCGCCCCAGGTCGGCGACCGGGAGGTGGCACCGGATCAGCTGCCCGCCTCCAGCGTCGGCGAGAGGCGGTTCGTCCGTGTCGCAGAGCGGACCGAGCCGTCTCGGGCACCGGTGGCTGAAAACGCAGCCCGCCTCGTGGCTCGACAGCGCCGAACCCGCGGGGGCCGGCAGACCGCTTCGGCCCCCGGCCGGATCTGCGGCCGACATCAGCACCTCGGTGTAGGGGTGGCGGGGACCGTCGATGATCCGCTCGGCCGGCACCACCTCGACGATGCGGCCGCGGTACATCACGGCGATGCGATCAGCCAGGTAGCGAACGACTCCCAGGTCATGCGAGATGAACAGGCACGCGACACCGTTCTCGCCCTGCAGGCGGACCAGTAGGTTCAAGATGGTCGCCTGCACCGAAACGTCGAGCGCCGACGTCGGCTCGTCGCAGACGACGAGCGCGGGGTCGCCTGCGAAGGCACGGGCGATCGCCACCCGCTGTTTGAGCCCGCCGGAGAGCTGCTTCGGCCGCAGGTCCAGGCAACGATCCGGCAGGGCGACGCCGTGGGCCAGCTCCGTAACCCGCTCCACCAGCCGTTCGCCGCGAAGCCCGGCCAGGCGGGTCACCGCGCGGCCGAGCAACCTCCGCACGGTGTGCCGGCGGTTGAGCGCCGAGTCAGGGTTCTGGAAGATCACCTGGATCCCGGTGACCTCGTCGTCGGATCGCCTGTCGGCGCGGCCAGCCAGAGGCTTTCCGCGGTATTCGACCGTCCCGGAACTCGGCGTCACCAGTCCTGCCACCGCGTGCCCGAGGGTCGTCTTGCCGCTTCCCGACTCGCCGACCAGCGCGAGCACTTCGCCTGCGAAAACCTCCAGGTCGACCCCGGCGACCGCGGAGACGGCGCCGCGGGGGCCGTAGGTCTTCGTGAGCCCGCGGATGCTGAGCAGCGGCGCCGGCGCCGGATCCGCCGGCGGGCGTTCGACGGCCACCGGTACCAGCCGCACCGGCTTCCGTGCGGCCTTCGGCACGAAGCACCGCACGACGTGTGCGTCGCCGACCTCGCGAACCCCGGGGGATTCCGTCCGGCAACGATCTTCGACGAGTGCGCAGCGATCGGCGAACGCGCACCCTCGCACGACCGACCCCGGCGAAGGCAGAGCCCCGGGAATAGCCTCGAGCGGGCCGCTGCCCTTCGCGGTTCCGCGGGGCACCGCACGCAGCAGCCCGGCTGTGTAGGGGTGGTGCGGGTCGCTCAGCACGTCACGCGACGGGCCGACCTCGACGAGCCGTCCCGCGTACAGAACGCCGACCCGATCGCACATCCGCGAAACCAGGCGCAGGTCGTGGGTGATGAAGAGCACCGACGTCGCGTGCTCCGCGCGAAGCTGGGCGATCAGGTCCAGGACGCCGGCCTCGACGGTGGCGTCCAGGGCGGTGGTGGGCTCGTCCAGGATCAGCAGGGCGGGCTGCGCGGCCAAGGCCATCGCGATCACCACTCGCTGCTGCATCCCGCCGGACAGCTCGTGCGGATAGCGCCGCGCGACTTCGCGGTGGCGGGGGATCTGCACCCGATCCAGTGCCTCGACGGCGAGCCGACGCGCCTGCGAGCCGGACTTCCCCGCCAGCTCGTACACCTCCGCAACCTGGCGCCAGATCCGCATCGAAGGGTTCAGCGCCCGCGAAGGGTCCTGGTACACCATCGAAACAGCGCTCGCCCGCAACCGGCGCAGGTCCCGGCCGCCGAGCGTCAGCACATCCCTGCCGTCGAGGCGGACGGATCCTCCTGTGACGCGCGCGTTGGCAGCCAGGTACCGCACGATGGAATAGGCCACGGTCGATTTCCCGCAGCCGGACTCTCCGACCAGTCCGAAGGCCTCCCCCCTGCCGATGTCGAACGACACCGAGTCGAGTACCGGGGCCACCCCATCGCGGCTGTGAAAGCCGAGGCTCAGGCCCTCGACGCTGAGGACAGGCCGCATGTCCCGCTCGGTCTGCGTGTCGGTCATCGGTTCACCAGCCGCTCGATCGAATCGGAAATCAAGTTGACGCCGACGATCAGGGACGCGATCGCCAGCGCGGCGAAGGCGACTTCCCACCAGTACCCCGCGGAAAGGAGCGCTACGTTCGTCGCGACGTCGAGTCCCCAGTCCGGCGTGGGCGGCTGGACCCCGAATCCGAGGAAGGACAGAGTGGCGACCACGAAGATGGCGTAGCCGAAGCGCACTGTGAACTCCACCAGGATCGGCGCGAGCACGTTCGGGAGCAGCTCGCCGAAGATCGTGAACACCCGTGATTCCCGGCGCAGCTGCGCGGCCGGCAGGTAGTCCAGCCGCACCTCCGCCAGGACGGCCGCCCGTGTCGTTCTGGCGACGATCGGCACGAAGATCACACTGATCGTCAGCGCCACGGTGGTCGAACTCGGGCCGAGAGCCGCGATCACCAGGAGCGCCGTCACGATCAACGGCAGCACGATGACCGCTTCGAAGATGCGCCCGGCCACCTCGTCCACGATTCCCCGGAAGAACCCGACCAGCAGGCCGATCACGGCACCGGCCGCGGTGCCGAGAAAGCTGGCCGACAAAGCCACCAGCAAGACCGATCGTGATCCCACGAGCACCCGGGAGAACACATCGCGTCCCAGCTGGTCGGTTCCGAACAGATGCCGGCCCGAGGGCACGGCGTTGATCGCGTGCAGGTCGACTGCATCAGGAGGGTAGGGCGCGAGGTGCGTGCCGAAGGCCGCGCAGACAGCCCAGAACAGCAGGATCACGGCGCCGGCGACGAACGGGCCCGAACGCGTCAGATCCCGTACCGCACGTCTCGACGGTCGCTGGGGTGTGCTCACGAGGGCCGGCGGATCCAGCACGGTCATGTCCGGCTCACCTCAATGCTTCCGGGGCGGAGGAACGCGGTGAGCAGGTCCGCCGCCAAAGTGATGATCATGAACGTCACACCGAGGCAGAGGACTCCGCCTTCGAGCATCGGGAAGTCCTTCGCCTGGGTGGCGGTGAAGATCAGGCTGCCGATACCGGGGTAGTGGAAGAGCTGCTCGATCACGACGAGACCGCCGAGAACGTAACCGGCCTGGCTCGCCAGGACGGTGATCGTCGGCGGCAGGGCGTTGCGCAGCACGTGCCGGAAGATCACACGCCGGCGGGGCAGTCCTTTCAGCTCGGCGGTGCGCGTGCAGTCGGCCGCGAGCGTTTCGATGACCCCGGCCCGCACCATGCGCATGAGGTATCCGAACAGGACGATGACCAAGGGGACGGCGGGCAGGATCAAGTAGTAGAGCTGGATCGCGAACCCGGATCCCGCCGGTGGCACGGCTTGCACCGGGAACGCGTGCGCCCAGACCCCGAGCACCAGGATCAGCAGGACGCCGGAGACGAACTCGGGCAGCGCGAGTGCCGAGAACCCCACCACGCCGATGATCCGGTCGATCGCCTTTCCCGCGTGCAGACCGGCGAGCACCCCGGCCAGTACGGCCACCGGGACACAGATCGCGAAGGCCACTAGGGCGAGTAGCGCGGACCGGCCCAGCGCCGGCCCGAGGAATGACGCGACCGGCTGGTGGAAGGTGTAGGAAAGCCCCAGATTCCCGCCCACGGCGTGCGCGATCCACTGCCCGTACTGGACCACCAGTGAACGATCCGTCCCGAGCTGCCGGCTCAGCTCGTCGACGGCAGACTGCGGCGCCAGCGGCCCCAGGATCGCGCGCGCCGGGTTGCCCGGCAGCAGCTGCCCGGCGAAGAACACCAGCAGCGACAACAGGATCAGCGTTATGACCAGCAGTCCCAACCGGCGCAGCACAAACCTGGCGGGCGCACCGCTCGGCAACGACCTCCTCAACCGGCGTCCCGTCAACGTCGCCATCGCCGGCCTCCGGTCTGCGGCCCGGAACAGGCCGCCGCGGTGAGGCCGCACGGAATCGGGCCGGTCATGCCAGACCCGCCTGGTCGAACTTGGGAAGCCAGCCGGGTTTCACACCGGCGACGTTCTTCGCCATCGGGTTGAGCCAGTTGAAGAAGTAGCCGACGATCGTCGGGGTTTCGTCGAGCAGGAGCGCTTGGATCTTGTCCCCGGCCGCCCGCTGCTTCTGGACGTCCAGCGCCGCCACGTATTCAGCCGCCAGGCCGTCGTAGGTCGAGTTGGCGAAGTGGGCGGCGTTCCAGACCCCACCGCTCTTGAGGGTCGAGGTCAGGTAGACGTTCGGCACCGCGCGCCCGGCGTAGTCGGCGATGCCCGCGGCGGAATCCAGCCAGTCGGAGTTCCCGAACGTCGCGTCCCCGTAGAACGCGGTCGCCGACTCGGTGCGAAGCTGGAGATCGATGCCCGCGTCTTTGGCAGAAGCTTGGACCAGCTGTGCGTAGGCGGGGATTTCGCCCAGGGTCTCCACGACCAGCGGGGCGGAGAGCCCCCGGGCGAACCCGGCGGCGGCGAGCAGAGAACGAGCCTTCGCCACATCCCGGGCCCGCTGGGGCACGGCGCCGGTGGTCGCCGCGAAGATGGGAGCCAGCGGGCTGTCGTTGCCGAGCTCCGCCTTGTCACCGAACAACGCCGAGATGATCGCGGGCCGGTCCAGGGTCAGCGCGAGCGCCTGCCGCACCCGCTTGTCGGTGAACGGCCCTTGATCGACTCGCAGGTGCAGCTCGCGGTACGCGCTGGTTCTCGTCGTGGCCACCGTGATCGCGTCATTGCCGAGAACGGCTTGCCCGCCCTGGGCGCTCAGTGAGCCGAGAACGTCGACCTGTCCCCCCAGCAGCGCGACGACTTCCGCCGATTGGGAGTCGTAGAACGTCACCGAAAGCCGGTCCACAATTGATTTTTGTCCCCAGTACGCGTCGTTCCGGACGAAAGTCGCCCCCGCTTTCGGTGTGTACTTTTCGAGCTTGAACGCGCCGGTGCCGATGAACGTGGCCGGCCAGTCCTCCAGCGGATAGCCCTTCGGGACGATGATCGTGTTGTACAAGTCCGACGAGATGAGGTAGGGGAAGTTTCCGACCGGCGCGTCCAGGTGGAACGCGACCCGGTTTTCGTTGACCTTCTCGACGTTCCCCTTCGACAGCACGCCGCGAAGCGCGGACAGCGCGTTCGAACCGGTGGCGGGATCCGTGGCCAGGTCGAAGGTGTAGACCACATCGTCCGCGGAGAAGGGTTTGCCGTCGTGGAAGCGGACGTTCTGGCGCAGGTCGAAGGTCCAGACGGTGCCGTCGTGGTTGGGCGCCCACTTCGTCGCCAGCATCGGCTTGAGGGTCCGATCGACGTCCCTGAACGCCAGTGCCTCACCGGTCTGCGTGATGAGCTGCGTGCCACCCTCGTCCGCGACGAGCGCCGGATTGGGCGCTCCGGTGGGCGTCACGGTGCCCACCCGCAGGTTTCCGCCGGGCTTCGGCTTGGTGCCGCCACCCGCCGGAGCCGGCACGCCACACGCACTCAGCACGTAGCCCGCGACGGGAAGGGCGATGCCGGCCACCGATGCCCGCCGCAGGAAGTCGCGGCGCGACAACCGGCCGGCCGCCAGCTCGTCGACCACGTGGTTCTCGAACTCGGTCAGGCGGGGCCTGACTCGATCAAGATCAGGACGTCTCATCAGTTCTCCTAGGGGATGACAATCCTTGGTATGCGCGGTGAAACAGCCGGCCGCCAGAGCCGGGAAACCGCGGCACCTCGTCCATCAGCTGCGACCGGAACTGAGCCACCTGCCGGTACTCGTCCTGCCACCGTCCCCCGCGTCGTACACCGTCCCCTGGTCCCAGACACTCCGCAATTCGGCTTTCCGCACTTTTCCGGTCGAGCTCTTCGGCAGCTCTTCGACGAATTCGACGTAGCGGGGCCGCATGTATTCGGGCATCCGGCCGCGGGTCCACTCGACCAGGCCCTGCGCATCGCGCCACCCCGGCTCCCGGGGGACGACAACCACCTTCACGTCCTCCTCCGTCAGCTCCGAGGGAACACCGATCGCGGCGGCCTCGACCACCTCGTGGTGTCCCTGCAGCACCTCCTCGATTTCCGTCGCCGACATGTTGTTCCCGCGTTTGCGGATCGCGTCCGACATCCGGCCCTCGAAGTACAGCCACTCGTCCTCGTCCACCCGCCCACGGTCGCGCGTGTGGTACCAGAGGTTGCGCCACGCGCGCACGGTCTCGTCCGGATCGCGGTAGTAGCCCGACATGTGCTGGTCCGCGAACCGTGGCCGCACCACGATTTCGCCGCTTGTGCCCGTGGGCACCTCGTTGTCGGCCTGATCCACGATCCGCAGCTCGTAGCGACCGGTGTCGATCCGGCCGGCCGCTCCCGCGCGCCGCGAACCGGTCAGCGGATCCCAGACCGGGTGGCCCATCTCCGTCGCGCCGTAGATCTCGACGACCTTCACTCCGAAGCGCGCTTCGAACTCCGGCCAATTGTCAGGTTTCGGACCGCCCATCGCCAGCCGTACCCGATGCCGGCGCTCATCCGGATGCGGCGGCTGTTTCAGCAGGATCGCCAGCACCGCGCCCATGAAGTCGAACACCGTGGCGTCGTGGCGTCGCACGTCCGACCAGAACCGGCGCGCACTGAACTTCTGCCCCAGAGCGGCGGTGGCGCCGAGCACCAGGGCGGTCACGTAGGTCAGGATTGCCGCATCCGTGTGAAACAGCGGATAACAGGAGTACAGCACGTCACTTTCGCGGTACTCGAAATTGCGGATGAGGTGCCTGGCCAGGTCGAGGCAATACGCGTGCGAGATCGATACCGCCTTGGCCGGGCCTGTCGTCCCGGAGGTGAAAATCAGCATCAGCAGATCCGTTCCGGCGAGCTCGACCTCCGGCGGACGGCAATCGGAGCGGAGAGCCGAAGAGAACGAGCACACCGTCTGCGGCCCGAGATCGGGAGCCCCCGCGAGCTCGCCCGCCACGATCACGGTCTCCAGCTTCGGCAGGGAAGCGGCGATCTCCGCGATGGCAGGCAGATACTGTTCGGCGACAACGAGAACCTTGGCCTCGCCCAACTCCAGCAAGTGGGCCAGACCGGCACCGACGTAGTCGGTGTTGATACCCACCTGAACCGCGCCCAGCCGCGCGATCCCCATCCAGGCGACGATGTACTCACCACAGTTGGGCAACATCACCGCAACCGAGTCCTGCTTCTTCACGCCCATTTCGTGCAACGCGCCCGCGAAACGCGACGATTCCTCATCCATCTCCCGGTACGTGTAGCACCTGTCGCTGTGGGACAGCAGGGTCTTGTTCCCGTACGACTCGGCACGCAGAGCGAGCAACGTCGGCAAGTCGGTGATCGGATGCATCTCGGTAAGCCCTTCCGGAGCGATCGTCGGGGGACAGCGCGGAATTCCGTCATCGGCCGCGCGGCGGTGGCTCAGGCCTCGGCCACCGTGAACCGCCATACCGTGGGCCCTTCACCTGCCGAACGCGACTGATCCACCTCCACCAGCACTTCCGGCCCGATCGTCCGGGACGCGACTGTCCACGCTCGCCCGAACGCGGCCTCCACGGCGGAAGGCAGCGAGGCCCAGTCCTGGTACTGGGGAACGGTCAGCCGGGTCCGGGTGTGCGCGAGCAGCACTTGCCCGCCCTCGCCGACCGACTCGAATTCGTCACCCAGCAGGCCGAACACCCGCCGGAACAGGGCGGCGACCCGAACCGGAGCCGGAGCGGTCCGGCTCAGTGCGAAATGCGAGGCGAGATAACGAGACCACGCGACGACGATATTGCGATGCGATTCCTCGGCGATCTCGGCCGCGACGGCCAATCCCTTCAACTGGGCGATCTGCGCGAGCCCGCCGACAGCGTATTCGGCGCTGTACTTCCGAAGCGCCGCCTCGCGGCGCGCGAGCGGCCACTGGGCGGCACCGAGAGGAGGCGGAGGTCCGGGAACACCCGACGGCTGGCCCAAGTCGACGACGTAGCGGTTCGCGGGGTCGACCGGCCCCGGCGCTTCGGAGAAGTACCCGGCGTCGTAGGGGCCGCCGGCCTGGATCAGATCGGTCAGGGTGAACGTCAGGCGGTCGTTGCCGAGCAGTGGTCCGTTGTTCGCCTGCCACGCCTCGAAAGTCCGGAGCACGATGTCGATCGGCACCGCCCCGTGCGCAGAGGTCGGCAGCAACGGGCCGGTCGCGTAGGCCTGTGGCGGCAGATAGAACACCCAGGCCTTTCCGTCGCCGTGGTCGTCCTGGAACGCCATGTCCAATCCGCCGAGGAGGTTCGACAACGTGTGGTACATCGCGCACCGCACGTGATCCGGATAGCCGTCGAGCCCGAGTTTCCTGCTCCCGTCGAGGAAGTGGGCGGTCTGGTGCCGGCGCAGGAAGTCGAACTCCAGCTGCGCGCATTCCTCGACCCCGTAGCGCTTGATGAAGGCCCAGCGGGTCGACGCGTCCATCCCGAACCATATGCTGCTGGCCAGCCGCGCCTCAGTGGACCAAGGAACCTCGGGAATGCTCGTCGTGGGATGGATGCCGTCCCGGATGGAGCCGGTGGGAGTCGTCTGGGTCATCGTCGCGCACGCTCCTGGTTTCGCCTGGTGCCGTCCCGCCCTTGGTGGTCCACAATGGTGCGAGCGGCTCCGCGGGAGCACAAGGGCGCCGGCGGGCCTTGGCGCAGGGATGCCAGTGCGTGGCGGCCGGGTACTGATTCACGACCGCCCCGGCTGTCGGTCAGGTCAGGTGAAGGCCGCCGTCGACAAGCAGGTCGGTGCCGGTGATGAAACCGGCCTGATGGCTCAGCAGGAACACGACCGCATGGGCGACCTCCTCCGGCCGCCCGAACCGGGTCGCGGGTACGCGTGCCTTCACCGCCTTCGGCAGGTCGCCGAGATCACCGTGCAACGCCGACGCCATCGGAGTGCCGATGAAACCGGGGCAAACGCTGTTCACGCGGATCCCGTCGGGCGCCATCGCGCGCGCCGCCGATCGTGTGAGCGCGAGGAGCGCCGATTTCGACGCCGAATAGTGCGGGGTCGGATCCGGGCCGGCCAGAGCCAGGACCATGTGGGCTTCCAGGGAGGCGACCTTGACGATCGCCGCGGGCGAGTTCGTGCTCAGCTGCGGCCGCGCGATTTCCATGAGCTGGTACGGGGCCGGCAAGTTCACGTCGAGCATGCGGCCCCAGCGTTGGCGTGACACCCCGTCGAACCCGGTCTCCTCGAACACTCCGGCGCAGTTGACCAGATAGGAGACGCCCGCCAGACGATCCCGGACCGCGCGGGGCGACTACCATCTACGCGCAGTTCGGGGGCCTGCTCTTCTACGGCCTACTGATCGTCATCGCGCTGACCAGCGCCGCCATCCTGGTGTTCTTCCTGCGCAACAGGCACCTCAAGGCGAGCGTGTGGGCCCGGTATGTCTCCCCGTCGATCGCGCTCGTCGCGTTCGCGATCATCTGCTACCTGGGCACCGCCAACTTCACCATCCTCAGCGGCGGCAGCACCGGAATCGCGATCACCTTCGTGGGCGTCACCTGGGGCCTCGCCGTGGCCGGTCTCGTCTACGCCCTTGTGCTGCGCAAGCGCAAGCCGGAGGTCCACCGGCGGATCGGGCGCAACACCTGACCCCGGGCCGATGCCGGCAACGCCAGGTCAACCCCACCTTCGACTGGTATACAGATGGTGACCAAGTCGTTTGATCGGAAGGTTGTCATGGCCCACATGCCGGCGGAGCAACGCAAAGACGAATTCGTCGAAGCGGCGGTCGCGGTCATCGCGGAACACGGTGTCCGGGGCGCGACGACCCGGCGGATCGCCGAAGCGGCCAACGCGCCACTCGCCTCGCTGCACTATTGCTTCGCCACGAAGGAGGATCTCTTTCTCGAAGCGTTCAACCGGGTGGGCCTCAGCCTCGTCCCAGAGGAGGACGATCCGGCCGCCGGAGTCACGGCCGGATCGTTCCTCCGCTCCGCGATCGACTGGATGCTCGCCAACCGGGACTACGCGCTCGCCCAGGTCGAGCTGTACCTGTGGATCCTGCGCACCGCCCCGGCGCACGCCGGAATGCCGTACGAAACGATCGCGAACGCCCTCTCCCCGCAACTGGCCCGCACTTTTCCCGATATCCAGGAGGAGGCCTTGTCCGATGCCGTGTGGCTGGCCGTCAGTGCTGTCGACGGGCTCGTACTCCAATGGTTCTACCGGCGCGACGACGAGGAACTCCGCCGGCTCGCCGCTGCGCAGGCCGGGGTCCTCGACCGGTTCGTCGAGGAACAACGGACAAGACAGGACTCCGCCTCATGACCGATGACCCCACCAGCTCCCAGCTCGCCCTCGAAGCCGTCAAGTCGCTCGCGCGCATCCTGCCCCGCCCGTTCCACGTTCTGGGGGTCGAGAAAGCCCGCGCAGCGGCAGCAGGCCCGCGCCCCGGGGACCGCCGGAACCAATCGCGGAGACCCGTACCCTGACGCTGTCCGGCCGCAACGGCGGCATCCCGGCGCGACTGCACCGCCCGGCCGTCGGCTACGCGCTTCCCGTGGCCGTCTACTTGCACGGCGGAGGGTGGACAGTCGGCTCGCTCGACGGGATCGACCCGGTGTGCCGGGCACTCGCCAATCGCAGTGGCTGCGCGATCGTGTCCGTCGACTACCGGCTCGCCCCCGAGCACAAATTCCCCGCACCCTTGCACGATTGTCTCGACAGCGTCGAGTATCTCGCCCGCCACAGTGCCGAGCTCGGCCTCGACGCTTCCCGGATCGCGCTGATCGGTGACAGCGCCGGCGGCAACCTCGCCGCGAGCGCCGCCATCGCCGGCCGCACCGGCGCGCTACCGCGAATCGCCGGACTGGTGCTCGCGTATCCCGCCGTCGAATACGGGGTCGTCCGGCCTTCGTGGACCGACTACGCCGACGGTCCGCTCATCACCACCGCGGACGTGGAGTGGTTCTGGCGCAACTACTTCCGCGACGATCGCGATCAAGCCGATCCCCTGGCCGTCCCGGCGGCCGCCACCTCGCCGCCGTCGACCCGCTGCGGGACGGAGCCGAAGCATTTGCCCGCCGCTTGCGCGAAGGCGGCGGGCAAGCCACAGTCCTCCGTTACGAAGGCGTATTCCACGGTTTCCTCACGGAGATCGGCACATTCGCCGCGGCAGTGTCCGAAGCAGCACACTTCCTCGAATCGATTCTGACCGCTTGACCCGATCTTGCCGGGGCGCGCCACCCACGCGGCGTAATTCCCTGCGATTGACACGCTATCGACCGTCTGCCATCATTAAGATCACATGACTTGGTCGATTGATCGGATTACTGCCCCCGGCTCGGCTGATCTTCCCGAACACTCCCGGAGGAGCATCATGGACGCAGGAATCGCCGTGATCGGCGCCGGCCTGATGGGGTCGGCGCTGGCGAAGCAGCTCAGCCGCTCGGGCCGGCGGGTGACCGTGTGGAACCGCACCCCCGGCCGCTGCGACCACCTCGCGGAGGAAGGCGCGACAGTCGCGGACACCGCGGCGGACGCGATTTCCACCACCCGTGCGGTGATCTTCTGCATCAGCAATTCCGCCGACGTCGCGAAGTTCCTCGAAACCCTGCCGGAAAGCCTGTCCCTGAACGGGCGATGCGTGGTCAACCTGTCGACCGGCTCCATCGAGGACGCCGAACGCATCGGCGAACTGGTGGCCGCGCGCCGCGGCACCTATGTGGATGGCACGATCCTGGTGTACCCCGTGGACATCGGCACCAAGAACGCGCTGATCCAGTACGCCGGTGACGCGTCGGGGTGGGATTCGGTGCAAGACAGTGTCCGGACGCTGGCACCGGAGGGAACCCTCTACCTCGGCGAACGCCTCGACCTGCCCGCAGTGCTCGACGTCGCGCTGACCGGCACGACACTGGGCACGGGACTCACCGCCTTCTTCGAAGGTGCCGCCTACGCCACCTCGCGGGGTGTGGACGTGGAACTCGTCGCCCAGGGCGCCATCCGGACGCTCGGCATCCTCCAGAACGAAATCCGGAAATCGATCGACGAGATCAAAGCCGGGACCTACGAAACGGACCAGGCGACCCTGGACGTGTGGCGGCACGGAATAGTCGCCTATCGCGACGCGATCGCCGCGCAGGGCCAGCCGGCGTTCGTTTTGAACGGGGTGCTCGCGGCCCTCGATGACGCCAAGGAAAAGGGGTACGCCGAATCCGCGTATGCCAGCCAGTTCGCAACCTTCCGGGGCACTGCCACGACGAAGACCGCCTGACGATGAAGCCGATCAGAGCAGCGCTCGTCGGCGTCGGGGCCATGAACCGAATCGTGGCGGGCCTGCTGCCGGAAAAGGGAGTGGAGATCGTCGGTGCGGTGGGGCGGAGCAAGGCCGGGCAGGACCTCGGCGAGGTGCTCGAACTCGGGCACCGGCTGGGGATTTCGGTGACCACCGATGCCGGTGCGATGTATGCCAGTGCCCGGCCGGACATCGCGCTCGTCGCGACGTCCAGCTTCATGACCGGGCAGTACGCCGTCCTCGCCGACTGCGCCCGCCACGGTGTCAATGCCATCACCATCGGAGAGGAGCTCCTGCATCCCTGGCACACGGCGCCGGAACGGACGCGGGAACTCGACGCGCTGGCCCGTCGCCATGGGGTGACCCTCGCCGGCGGCGGGTTCCAGGACTTCTTCCTGGTCCATCAGCTCGCCGGGATGCTCGGCACCATGAACCGCCTGGATCGGCTCAGCGGGCAGCAGACCTTCAACGTCGACGACTACGGTGCGGAGGTCGCCCGGGACCAACAGGTCGGGGCCGGCGTCGCCGACTTCGCCCGCTGGAGGCAGTCCGACGAGCGGCCACCCGGCTTCGGCCTGCCGATTCTCGCCGCGATCGCCGCGGCCTCCGATCTCACCGTGACCGGCACCGGGTTCGAGATCCGGCCCGAGGTGGCCGAGCGCGCCACGCCCTGCCGGAGCCTTGGGATCACGGTCGGACCCGGCGATCTCATCGGCTTCACCACCGTCGACACCGTGACGACCGAAGAAGGACCGGTGCTCGTGATGGAGCTCTCGGGCCGTATCTACCAACCGGGCGAGACCGACCGGTTCGCGTGGACCGCCTCCGGCGACCCCGATGTCCGCGTCGTCAACCCTGGCGTCGACACACTGCGCACGACGTGCACGCAAATGGTCAACCGGATCCCCGACGTGATCAACGCTGCACCGGGCTTCGTCGGTCCCGCCGGCCTTCCGCCACTTCGCTACCGAGCACGGCCGTTCGCCGAATACCTTCTCGAGCGACCTCGCCTGGCAGTGAACTGAGCCGGCTGTCACCATCAACACAGGGAGAACCCACCATGGCACTCACTGCCGCCGAGCGGATCAGCATGCTCGAAGAGCCTGTGATCGCAAACCTGTCCGTCGATTCCGGCTCGGCGCGGGGCCCGGTCTGCACCCCGATGTGGTACCGGTACGACCCCGAGGAAAAGCACGTGCAGTTCATCACCGAGAACTCGGCAAGGAAAGTCGAACTGCTCCGCAAATCCGGTCGCGCCACGCTGCTCGTCCAGCGCGCGGATCCGACGTACCGTTACGCCACGGTGGAAGGGCCTGTTTCGTTCTCCCCGGCCAGCTCCGAGCTCCTCCTGCGCATCGCCCTGCGTTACCTGCCCCGTGATCGCGCGGAAGCCTATGTCCGAGACAGCCCGGTCGACACATACTCCACGGTGACACTCACGCCGGAGCGCTGGACCGGCGCGGACCTCGGCGAGTTCTGACCGTCCCGCCCCGGGCCGCCGGGCCCCGTCACCTGAGCAGCTCGGCCGCCTCTCCCGCGTCGGCCCGAGTGGTGCGGAAGCCGTTGGCGGGGTGAGCTTCGTCCGGGTAACCGAACGAAATCCCCACCACGACCTGCCGGTTGTCCGGCAAAACGAGCCGAGTACGCCAGAAGTCGGAGTGCGCCGCGATCGACGCCTGCGCGATCGTCGCCAGTCCAAGCGATTGGGCGGCCAGCAGGAAGTTGCCGAGGTACACCCCGCAGTCGAGCACCCCGTAAGCACCGAGGGCCTGCTCGGTCGTGACGACCGCGACGGCGGGTGCGCCGAAGAACCGGAAGTTCTCCATGGCTTGTGCCTGCGACGCATCCCGGTCACCCTTGACGATCCCGACACTCTCGTAGAGCTGCCAGCCGCATTCCCGGCGACGGCGCCGGAATTCCCCTTCATACCGCTCCGGAAAGGGGATGTCCGGCTTCATCTCGTGCGTTTGCGCGTACTCGACGAACTCCTTGCGAGCCGCCTCGAGCTGCTGGCCGCGCAGCACGGTCAGGTGCCACGGCTGGGTGTTGCACCACGAAGGCGCCTTCTGCGCCATCTCCAGCAACCGCCGGACCGTCTCGTCCGACACCGGTGTGCCGAGGTAGCCTCGGCAGCTCCACCGCTGTGCCTGCAGGTCGTCGAGGACGTCAGCACTGTCGATTTCGGACAGCTGCATTTCCCGCCCACTCCTTTCCGGAGCCGGATACCGGCCCCGCTCAGATGCGTTCGATGATCATGGCGTTGGCGAGACCTGCGGCCTCACACATCGTCTGCAGCCCGTAGCGGCCGCCGTTGTCTTCGAGGTGGTTCACCAGCGTGGAAAGCAGGCGCGTGCCCGACGACCCCATGGCGTGACCGAGTGCGATCGCGCCGCCGCGGGGATTGAGCCGTGCCGGATCAGCGCCGACTTCACGGGCCCACGCGAGCGGCACGGGCGCGAAGGCCTCGTTCACCTCGTAGGCGTCGATGTCCTCGATCGCGAGTCCGGCCTTCTTGAGGACCTCACGCGTCGCGGGGATGGGCGCGCTCAGCATCAGGAGCGGATCGTCGCCCCGGACAGCGAAACTGACGAACCGGGCCCGCGGCCGCAGGCCGAGCTGTTCCGCGCGGTCGCGGGACATGATCAACGCCGCGGAAGCGCCGTCGGTCAGCGGTGATGAGTTGCCCGGTGTGATGTGCCAGCCGATCCCGGGGAATCTCGCCGCGGTCGCTTCGTCGTGGAAGGCAGGCTTCAACCCGGCCAGCCCTTCCACTGTGGTCGCCGGCCGAACCGTCTCGTCCGTCTCGTGGGACACGCGTTCGCCGTCGGCATTCCAAGCGTTGACCGGCAGCAACTCCCGGGTGAAAGCCCCGGATTCTGCCGCAGCCGCCGCCCGCCGGTGGGATTCGGCCGAGTAGGCGTCGAGCTCTCCGCGGCCGAGCTGCCAGCGGGCGGCCATCAGTTCAGCCGAGATTCCCTGCTGCACCAGCTCGGGGTAGCGTTCGCGCACCAGCTCGCCGGTCGTGCTCGTGCCCATCTGCGCAATCCCGAGTGGCACCCGGCTCATCGACTCCACGCCGGCGGCGATCACGATGTCGTACGCTCCGGCCATCACCCCTTGAGCGGCGAAATGCACGGCCTGCTGGCTGGACCCGCATTGGCGGTCAACGGTCGTGGCGGGGACCGTCTCCGGGAACCCGGCGCCGAGTGTGGCGGATCGCGCGATGTTGAGCGCCTGCTCACGAACCTGCGAGACGCAGCCAGCGATCACGTCGTCCACGAGCGCGGGATCGAGGTCGTTCCGCCGGACGATTCCCTGCAAGACCATCGCCAGCAAGTCCGCCGGGTGCGTCCAGGACAGGGCACCTCCGGGTTTCCCCTTGCCCGCGCCGGTGCGGACCACATCCACGATCACGGCCTCGGCCATGGCGTCCTCACTTCTTCCCTGCGGATCGATCACGATCCACAATGGTCAGTACGTCACGAAGCGCGTCGGTCAGCAACACGAATTCGGCTTCTCCGGCGACCAGCGGCGGGGCCACGGAGATCACCGGGTACCCCGGGTCGAGCGAGACGCGGAGCATCACTCCCCGGTCCTGCAAGGGTGCGGCGAGAGCCTTTGTCCCGTAAAGCCGATCGAGCTCCGCGGCAGTCAGTGCCGACCCGTCCGGACGGGTCGCCGCCAGCTCGATCGCCCACAGGTAACCTGCTCCCCGCACCTCGACCACCACGTCGAGGTCTTCGAGCGAGCGGAGCGCCTTCTCCAGCGCGCCCTCGAGGTCGCGCACCCGGCCGGGCAGCTTGAGCCGTTCCATGATCTCGAGGTTCTTCAACGCGACCGCCGTCATCACCGGATGGCCACCGAAAGTGTTGCCGTGCTTGAACGTGACGCCAGCCCGGGTGAACGGCTCGAAGACCTGGTCGGTGGCCGCGACCGCGCCGATCACCGCGTGTGCCGACGAAAGCCCCTTGGCCATGGTGACCAGGTCGGGCCGGAAGTCGTACCGCGCGGTGGCGAACCACTCGCCCATGCGGCCGAACGCCGTCACGGTTTCATCGGCCACCAGCAGGATTCCGTACTTGTCGGCCAGCGCTCGGACGCCTTCGGCGTAGCCACGGGGCGGAGTGAGTGCCCCGCCGCTGTTCTGCACGGGCTCAACCATGATCATCGCGACGGTGGCCGGGTCCTCCGAAATGATCCGCTGTTCCAGATCGTCGAGCAGGAACACCGTGAACTCGTCCTCGGTCTCCGCGTCCGGCCGTCCGATCCGGCGCGTGTTGCGCGCGTGCACCACCCCGGCCAGCAGCGGCTCGAATTGGCTGCGCGAGCCGGGAATGCCCATCAACGACAGCGCACCGAGACTCGTCCCGTGGTAGGCCATGTGGCGCGAGATCGCCTTCCAGCGGTTCTCCCCGCGCAGAAGGTGGTACTGCCGCGCGATCTTCCAAGCGGTTTCAACGGAATCGCCGCCCGACGTGGTCGGGAACACGTGGTTCAGGTCGCCGGGGGCAAGCTCCGCGATGCGCTGGGCCAGCTCGACCGCCCGGGGATGCGTAGTCGCCCAGGAGCTGTGATACCCCAGCTCGCGATACTGTTCGAGCGCCGCCTGGCCGATTTCCTCGCCGTAGGAGTACCCGACGTTCACACAGTACAAATTGGACAGACCGTCGAGGTAGCGCCGTCCGCCGGCGTCCACAAGATACGATCCCTCGCCGCGCACGATCAGTTTCAGATCTTCCTGATCGGCTGCGGCCATCGGCGCGAAGTGCCGCCACAGATGCCGGTGCGCCGCTGCCACGTAGTCCACGCCATCGGGCGCGGCCTCGGTGATCCGGCTTGAAAAGGTCACAGTCTTCCCTCGCATCCTGTGAGTACGTCGGGACATCGCGCGTCGAAACCCTCGGAATCGAGTGCGCGCGGCCGGGCGAACCCGCCGCGCCGAGCTGGGTGAAACACACCTCCACCGTCAGGCTCGTCACTGCACAGTAAGCCCCGATTAGACACGGTGTCAAGCGACGTCTCGTGCTGTTCAGCGCACTACAGCCAAGCCGGCTTCGACCAGCCGCGGCACCGCGGCCCCGACCGTCTCGAACCCCTCGCCGACGGTCAGGCCTTGCCGGTACCGGGCATGGATCCCTTCGGCGATCACGGCCGCCTTGAAGTATCCGAAGCCACGGTAGAACGGCAGATTCACCACTGGCCGACCGGACGTCTCCGCGTATCGCGCGACCAGGTCCGCTGCCGGGGGCAGCCGCGTGCTGGTGGACGCCGCGGCTCCGCCGAGCACCGGGTCGAACGCCGGGTCCGAATAGGCCAGGTGCAAGCCGAGGTCGGCGAGCGGGTCGCCCAGAGTGGCCATCTCCCAGTCCACGAGCGCCAGCACCACCGCGGGGTCGCGCGGGTCCAGGATCGCATTGTCGATCCGGTAGTCGCCGTGGACGATCGACGCCCCGCTCTCCTCCGGGCGGATTTCGACGAGCCGGGAATGCAGGACGTCGAGCCCCGGAAGCGCACGCGTACCCACCCTGGTCCACTGGTCGTGCCAACGGCGCAACTGCCGCGTCAGATATCCTTGCGGCCGGCCGAATCCGCTCAGCCCGGCCTCCCGGACGTCGACCGAATGCAAGCGGGCCAGCACGTCGATCAAGCGGTAAGCACACCGCGTGATGTCGTCGTCGGAAAAGGCGGCGAGGTCATCCTGGGTCCGCAGCACAGTCCCGTCGACGTGCCCGACCACCGCGAAGGGCGCGCCGAGCACGGAGGTGTCCTCCTCGAGAGCGATCGCCGGTGCGACCGGCACCCCGCTACCCTGGAGTGCCTCCACAACGCGGAACTCGCGGGTCATGTCGTGCGCCGACGGGGTCAGTCCCCCCAGCGGCGGCCTGCGCAGGACCCACGATGAGACGCCGTCGGTCACCCGGTAGGTCAGGTTGGACCGGCCCCCGTGGAGAAGCTCCGCGGAAACGGTGCCGGCACCGGGAACGGCCCGGTCGAAAAACTTCTGCAACGCCGCCGGATCGAGCCCCGCAGGCCCCGGCCCCGGCATCAGCGCTGCCCGTCGTGGTGGCGAAGAACCCGGCGCGCGATCGACCAGCGGTGCGCTTCCGAAGGCCCGTCGTAGATGCGGAACGGCCGCACCTCCCGGAGGAACCGCGACAGCAGCACGTCGCCGGACACACCGAGGGAGCCGCAGATCTGGAGAGACCGATCGACGACGCGCCAGATCGCCTCGGCGCAGAACGTCTTGGCGATCGACGTCGCCTGCCCCGCCGACCGGCCCTGATCGAGTTCCCAGCACGCCTGCCGGATCAGGCCCCGGGAGGCAGCGATGTCAATCTCATTGTCGGCGATCATCTGCTGCACCATGCCGAGTTCGCCGAGGCGTGACCCGAACAGTTCCCGCTCGGCCGCCCTGGCCACCGCGATGTCCTGCGCGCGCCGGGCGATGCCGAGCCACCGCATGCAGTGCGTCATCCGGGCGGGCCCGAGCCGGACCTGCGCATAGCGGAACCCCCCGTCGACCTCGCCGAGAACGGCGTCATCGGACACGAAGCACTCCTCGAACGCGACTTCGAGGTGGCCTCCGTAGAGGCTCTCGTCGAGGGTGTCGATGTGCCTGACGATCTTCATCCCCGGGTTGTCCGCGTCGACGAGGAACATCGTCGCGCCAGCGGCGCCAGTCGACACAGAGCCAGCGGCGCCAGTCGACACAGCGGCCTGGTCGGAGGTCCGCGCCATGCAGATGGCGAAGCCGGCACCGTCGGCACCGGTGATGAACCACTTGCGGCCGTCGATGCGCCAGCCCCCTTCCGCCCTCACCGCGCGGGTCTTCAGCGCCGCGGGGTCCGAGCCGGCACCAGGAGCCGGCTCCGTCATCGCGAAACACGACCGGACGGCGCCGGCCGCGAGTGGGCGAAGATACCTCTCCTTCTGCCGGTCCGTTGCAATGATCTCGAGCATGTGCATGTTGCCCTCGTCGGGCGCCGCGATGTTCAGCGCCAGCGGGCCGAGCAACGAGTAGCCGGCCTCTTCGAACACCACGGCGCGGGAGCGCATGTCGAGCCCGTGGCCGCCGAACTCCGCGCCGACGTGCGGAGCAAACACTCCCGCTGCCTTCGCCGCGTCCTGGAGTTCGAGCCGCACTGCCTCGTCCCGCACCACGCCGCCGTGTTCGACCTCGATCGGGATCACGATCTCGCGAACGAACTCCGCGGTCCGCGAGGCGAGCTCCGCAACTTGCGGGCCGGGGGCCAACTCCACCGCCATAGCCACCTCCAGCTAATGAGTATTAGCCGAATGGAAGCTGGTGTCGGCCGCCCTGTCAAGCCCTGCTGAGCCGAGGAGAGATCACCCACGCGCCGCGGCTACGATGAGTTCGCCCGGACGCCCCGGAAGGAGCAGGATGAACGACGCCCCGAGCCCCCGCGCGGCGGAGATCCGCACGGCCGCGCTGGATTTGTTCACCGCACACGGCTACGAGGCGACCACGATGACCGACATCGGCGCTCGCGTCGGGATTCGCGGGCCGAGCCTCTACAAGCACGTGGCGTCCAAACAGGAGCTCCTGGCCGACATCATGTCGGGCACGATGGAGGCGCTGCACGCCGAGTACCGAAGGGCCGTCGGCGGTACCGGCGATCCGGTCGAGCGCCTCCGGCGAGCGGTCGAGGCACACGTCCGCTATCACGCGCGCAACCGGCGCGAGGCGTTCGTCGGGAACCGTGAGCTGCGAAGCCTCGAAGAGCCGCACCGGAGCGCAATCCTGGACCGGCGCGCCGATTACGCGAGTGGTTTCCGCGCCCTCATCCAGGCCGGCACCGAG
Organism: Amycolatopsis saalfeldensis; assembly: GCF_900110575.1. GTDB lineage: Bacteria > Actinomycetota > Actinomycetes > Mycobacteriales > Pseudonocardiaceae > Amycolatopsis > Amycolatopsis saalfeldensis. Next base: position 296,664 of record NZ_FOEF01000009.1, on the reverse strand, counting down.
GCCGGCCGGTTCCGGGCGTCGTCCCCGAAACTTGCCGCGTACGCGATCCTCGACCTCGGGATGGGCGTAGCGGCCTGGTTCCGGGACGACGGGCAGTTCACCGAAAACGAGGTCGCCTGGGAGTACGTCGAGTTCGCGATGCGCCTCGTCGGCGCCGGCTGAGCCGGCCACCGCACGTGCCGCACACCACCCTGGCTCCTCCGGCTAACAACTTGTAGCCTCGGCCGGTAACCTGGTTCGTCCACCGAGTCCGTCCTCAGGAGCCGAAATGCCGACGATACTGGACCGTTTTTCCCTCGACGGACGCGTCGCCGTCGTCACCGGCGCTTCATCGGGTCTGGGGATCGCCTTCGCCCGCGGGTTGGCCGAGGCCGGCTCGGATGTCGTCCTGGCCGCGCGCCGCGCCGACCGGCTCGGCCAAACCGCCGCTCTGGTCACCGAGCGCGGGCGGCTAGCCCTCGAGGTCCCGACCGACGTCACCGATCAGGACGATTGCCGGAAGCTCGTCGACGCGGCCATGGAACGGTTCGGCCGGGTCGATGTCCTGGTCAACAACGCCGGGCTGGGCACGGCCGTGCCCGCTCTCCGCGAAACAGCGGAGCAGTTTTCACAGGTGCTGCAGGTGAACTTGGAGAGTTGCTACTGGCTTGCCCAGGCCTGCGCCAAAGTCATGAAACCAGGCAGCAGCATCGTCAACGTCTCCAGCGTCATCGGGCTCACCACCGCCGGGCTGCCCCAAGCGGCGTATTCCGCCAGCAAGGCCGGTCTGCTCGGCCTCACCCGGGATCTCGCCCAGCAGTGGAGCGGCCGGCTCGGCATCCGCGTCAACGCGCTGGCTCCGGGCTTCTTCGCGTCGGAGATGACCGACCAGTACCGGCCCGGCTACCTCGACGCGCAACTGCAGCGGGTGCCGGTCGGGCGGGCCGGCGACCCGGACGAGTTGACTGCGGCATTGCTTTTCCTGGCAAGCCCGGCCGGCGGGTACGTCACCGGGCAGACGCTGGTCGTCGACGGCGGGTTCACAATTGCCTGACTGCTCTGGTGGCGGTGGTGCCCAGGGCCACCACCGCCACCAGGGCAATGTCCAGCGCAGTCAGCTCTCAAGCGGCTTCCGGGCCAGGATGGTGTCCTGGTCGGGGTTTCCCTTGATCCACGAGGAGAAGTCCGGTCCGCCGCGCAGCCCGTTCCCACCGTCCACATTGATCGCCTGGCCGGTGATCCAGCGGCTCTCGGGACCGATCAGGAAGCGGACGAGATTGGCGACGTCCTCCGGCGCACCGACATCCCGCATCGGAGTCTGGTCGAGGTAGCTGGCATAAACCGGCGAGTCACGAGGCACCTGCTCCATGATCTCCGTCGTGATGAAGCCCGGCCGGACCGCATTGAACCGGGTCTGCGTCGGGCCGTATTCGTCGGCGGCGTTCCGGATCAAAGCCTCGACCCCGGCCTTACCCGCTGTGTAGGCACCGAAGTACGGGTGCGTCTGGTGCCCGGCGATGGACGACATGCCGACAAATGAACCGTGTCCCGATGCGACAAGCAGCGGCAATGTGTGCTTGATCGACAGCAACGTGCCCACGACGTTCAACTCGAGCACGGAGGAGTAGATCCCCACATCCTGCAGGTGCAGCGGTTGCGTGTACTCCGCGTCGCCGCCTGCGTTGGCCACGCACGCGTCGAGTCCGCCAGTCGGCTCGGCGGCTGCGGCCACGGCAGCCCGTACGTCTTCCTCGCTGGTGACGTCCGCGACGACGTAGCGGACGCTCCCGCCGTCGGCGGCGGACTTCCCGATTTCCTCCGCCGCGGCCACCAACCGCTTCTCCGTACGGCCGCAGATGGTCACCACGGCCCCGTCCGCGGCGAGCCTGGCGGCGCAGGCCTTGCCGATCCCGGTTCCGCCACCCGTCACCAGCGCCGCGTATCCCGCCAGTGCTCCACCACGAGCCGTCCGCACTTGGTCAGCCATTCCTTCGCGAATCCTTTCAGGAGAGAACTGTTTCCGATTCGTCGTGCAGCGCGGCATACGCCGACGGCTGCCGTCGCCGCATCACCACCGCCACCACAAGCCCGGCTGCGAACGACACGATGATCAGTACCGAAAGGATCCAGGCCGCGGCTCCGTCACCGCCCACGAGCAACCCGAAGTTGGCGACCACCAGTGCGAGGATCGTGAACAGGCCGAGCGAGGACAGCAACGGCGCGATCAACGTCCGCCAGAGCCCGCGCTCGGTGGTGTGCCGCCGGAAGAAGAGGATCACCGCGACCCCGGTCATGGCCATCATCGCGACGATGCCCAGTGTCGCCGCACCGGAGAACCAGGTGAACACCTGCGTGACCGGGTCGAGCCCGAGCAGGGCCACCAGCGCCATCGCGCTCATCGTCACGGCGGAGACAACGAGTGAGGACCGCGACGGAGTCCGGTGCTTCAGATTCACCACGCCCAGCCACGCCGGGAGCACCTTCTTGGCGCCCATAGTGAACTGGTAGCGCGTGACGACATTGTGGAACGACAGAGTGCAAGCGAATTGACTGGTGAGCAGGAGAACGAGCATGACGTCACGCATGACCGGCGCCACGTAGTCGCGAGCGAGGTCGAGCACGGCACCGGTCGGGTCGGCCGTCGACACGGCGACCGCGCGGTCGACGCCCATGCCGTTGATGACGCACCACATCGTGACCGCGTAGAAGACACCGATCCCGATCACCGCGATGTAAGTCGCCCGCGGCACCGTCCGGGACGGATCTTTCGCCTCGTTGCGGAACACCGCGGTCGCTTCGAACCCGAAGAAACACAGGAAGGCGAACATGAAACCGAGCGCCGGTGCACCCTGCGTGAGATTCGAAGGCGACAGCGGAGCAGCCGACAGCCCGGAATGACCGCCCTTCGCCACGATCGCGACGTCCAGGACGACGACGATCAGCGTCTCGAGGACCAGTGCCACGCCCAGCACCCGCGCAGAGAGATCGACGTTGCGGTACCCGAGGAATCCCGCGATCGCGAACCCGACGAGGCACCAGAACCACCACGGCAGGTCGACATGCAGGAACGTCCGGCCGGCGTTCGACGCGGACACGCCGAAGTACGCCGTACTCCCGACCAGGAGCACCAGGTAGGAGATGTACGCGAGCGTCGCCGCTCCCGTGCCGATGACCCGCCCCATGCCCGCCTGGATGTAGGAGTAGAACGCGCCCGCGTTGGGCACGTAGCGGCTCATCTGGGTGTAGCCGATCGAAAACAGCAGGAGGAGAACGGTGGTGAGGGCGAAGAACAGTGGTGCGCCAATACTTTCCTCCACCGAGATGACGACCGGGAAAGTCGCTGCCACCACACCCAGCGGCGCGGCAGCGGCGACGACCATGAACACGATCGAGCCGACGCCGAGCACACCGTTGAGCTTCGCGGCCGGCTGATCCGCGTCCTTCGCCGCAGTCATCGGCGGTTCCTCGGTTGATGCGGACATCAGAGCATTCCTTACTGTCGGGGGGTAGGAGCCGGCCCGGCCCCCCGCCGAGCCATCAAGGTCGATTTGCGGTCGTCGCGCGCGGGAGACGTTCCCCGTCCCGGCACCGAATCACTCGGCGAACAGAAATAACCGACGAGGCGATCACCGGCCATGCGAATATCCGGCGGCCCCGGGTTTTACCTTCACGAAATGCATCGGCAGCACCACCTGCCCGCGGTCTGTCGCCAGTCAGGCCGCGGACTTTAGCCAGCGTTAGACGCCGTGTCAAGCGCGCTGACCTCGGACGTTACCGGAAAAAACCTCGCGAGGCCGCGCTCTTGACACCGTGTCTAACCGTGTCTAGCGTCAGTTCTCACGGCGGTCGCGACGGCGTCCTTTCCCGTCCGGCCGCAGGCCCGGCTCGAATGACAATCACCCGAGGAGATCGCATGGGCAGGCTCGAAGGCAAAGTCGCTTTCATCACCGGAGCCGCACGCGGGCAAGGCCGCGCACACGCGGTGCGGTTCGCACAGGAAGGCGCGAAAATCATCGGCGTCGACGTGTGCGATTCCCTCCCGACCGTGCCGTACCCGATGCCGGCGAAAGACGATCTCGACGAGACGGCTCGTTTGGTGGAGGCCGCCGGCGGCGAGATCCTGACCGTCGTGGCCGATGTCCGCGACCAGCCTGCGTTGGACAAGGCCGCCGCCGACGGCGTCGCCGCATTCGGCGGTATCGACACGCTGGTGGCGAACGCGGGAATCCTCAGTTCCGAAGGTCCCGCGTGGGAGATCACCGATCGCGCCTGGCAGGAGCTGATAGACGTCAATCTGACCGGGGTGTGGCGGACGGTCAAGGCGGTCGTGCCGCGGATGCTCGAAACCGGCCGTGGCGGCTCGCTCGTGCTGACGAGCTCGTACACCGGTTTGAAGGGTGAACCACAGATCGCGCACTATGCCGCGGCGAAGCACGGCGTCATGGGGCTGACCCGGTCGCTCGCCCACGAACTCGGCCCGCACGACATCCGCGTCAACAGCGTGAATCCGGGAAACACCGAAACCGGAATGGTGGTCAATGATTTCAGCTTCGGATTGCTGCGCCCGGACCTCGAAAACCCGCAGCGCGCGGACGCCGCGGCGACGCTCCGGCAGCTCACCCTGCTGAACGTGGACTTCATCCAGCCCGAGGACATCGCGAACGCGGCGTTGTGGCTCGCCTCCGATGAAGCGCGATACGTCACGGGGATCGCGGTCCCTGTCGACGCCGGTTGGTACGCGAAGAGCACCTGACCGCCCCCCGTCCGCAGAACACGGAGAACTTGTTGCCATGACTCCTCGAGAGACCACCGACGCCGAGGTTCGCCCGGGGCCGCTGCGGGTGGAACGTACCGAAGACGGCGTCGCGGTGATCACCCTCGACCGGCCGAAGGCCAATGCGCTTTCCCTGGATCTGCTGCGCCGGCTCGACGAAGTGGCCGACGAGCTGGCGGCTGATCTTCCCGGCGCGGTGGTGGTGTGGGGTGGACCCCGCATCTTCGCGGCGGGCGGCGACATCACCGGTATGGGCGGGCCCGAGGATGCCGAACGGTACGTCCGGTCGTTTCGCTCGGCTTTCGACAAGATTGCCGCGGTCCCGCGGATGGTCGTCGCGGCGGTGACCGGTTACGCACTCGGCGGCGGACTCGAACTGGCCCTCGCCGCGGACCTGCGGGTCGCCGGCCACTCCGCGAAGTTCGGCCTGCCGGAAGTCCAGCTCGGCCTGGTGCCCGGGGCAGGCGGCACGCAACGCCTGGCGCGCCTGGTCGGGCCCGCGCGGGCAAAGGACCTCGTCGCGACCGGCCGTCAGGTCGGTGCCGACGAGGCGTATCGGATCGGGCTCGTGGACCGCGTCGTCGCGGACGACGACGTGCTGGCCACCGCATTCGAGCTGGCCGGCCGATTCGCCCGTGGACCACTGGTCGCGCACGCCACGGCGAAACAGCTGATCGACGAGAACTTCGACCGGCCGCTCGGCGAAGGGCTCGATGCGGAAGGCCGCGCTGCCGTCGAGATGCACCGCACCGAGGACGGGCGGAACGGAGTCCGGTCGTTCATCGAGAACGGCCCGGGAAAGGCCAGGTTCGTCGGCCGATGAACGGATTTGACGAGACGGGGACGCACATGGCGACAGCGCAGCACCCTTCGGCCGGGCTCATGATGTCCACGCCGTTGACGACGCAAGAGCTCCTCAAGCGGATGCGATCCGCTTGGCCTGACAGCACCATCAGCACGGTCGCCGACGAGACCGCGCGGTTCAGCCATACGGTCACATTCGCCGAAGTCGCCGTCCGCGCCGAGCGGCTGGCCGCCGCCCTGTCGGCGCTCGGCGTGCGCACCGGAGACCGCGTCGGCAGCCTGCTCTGGAATTCGGCCGCCCACGTCGAGCTCTACTACGCGGCCACGGGGCTCGGCGCGGTGCTGCACACGATCAATCCCCGGTTGTTCGCCGACCAGATCGAGTACACCATCGATCACGCCGAAGACCGGGTGCTCGTCGTCGACGCGACGCTCGTCGGCACCCTCACGCCCCTGCTGGACCGGCTTCCGCGGGTCGAACACGTGGTCGTGGTCGGCACGCCGGCCCCGGAGGTGATCGGCCGGGTGACGGTCCACGCCTACCCGGATCTGCTGGAGCAAGCGCCCGCCGGATTCCGCTGGCCGGAACTGCAGGAGGACCTGGGCGCCTGCCTGTGCTACACGTCGGGCACCACCGGCAATCCCAAAGGTGTTCTCTACACCCACCGATCCATCGTGCTGCACGCGCTGATCATGGCTGGGACCAACGGCTTCCGGCTGGGCCGGCATGATCGCGCGCTCGCGCTCGTGCCGATGTTCCATGCACTCGGCTGGGGACTGCCGTTCATCGTGGCGCTCACCGGCACCGATCTCGTCCTCCCCGGCCGCCACTTGGGTCCCGCCACCATCGCCACGGTCATCGAACGAGAGCAAGTGACCTGGGCGGGCGGTGTCCCCACGCTGTGGCTCGACCTGTTGCGCTACGCCGACGCCCAGCGAGACGCCCGCCCCGTTGACCTCTCGAGTCTCCGGCTGGTCCTCTCCGGCGGAACCAAAGTGCCGCAGCCCCTCATGGCCGCCTTCGAAGAACGGTACGGCGTCACCGTCGGCCAAGGCTGGGGCATGACGGAAACCCTGCCCGGCGCCACCCTCAGCCTTGCCGATCCGGATGCTTCCGGTGAGGCGAAGCGGGCGCGCCGCGAATTGGCCGGGCAGGCGTCGCCGTTCTATGAGTTCCGGGTAGTGGACGCCGATGGCGCGCCGTTGCCGCACGACGGGAAGTCGGTCGGCGAGATCGAAGTGCGCGGGCCGGTCGTGGCCGCCGCCTACTACGGTGCCGGACACACCGCGGAGAAGTTCCATGATGGCTGGTTGCGCACCGGCGACCTGGGCGCTGTGACCCACGACGGCTGGCTCGACATCACCGACCGGGCAAAGGACGCGATCAAATCCGGCGGCGAGTGGATCAGTTCACAGGATCTCGAAGCCGCGCTCATGCGACACCCCGCCGTGCTGGAGGCTGCCGTCGTCTCAGTGCCGCACGAGCGCTGGAGCGAACGCCCGGCCGCGGTGGTCGCGACAGCCGGAGACGACCCGAGCGCCGACGAACTGCGTGACCATTTGCGGGCGCACGTCGCCGGCTGGTGGATTCCCGACGAGTTTCATTTCGTGGCCGAGCTGCCACGCAACAGCACCGGGAAATTCGACAAGAGAACGATTAGGGATCAATTGCGAGCAGCCCGGGAGGAACGGTTCTCATGATGACAGGAGAACTGTCCGCGCTCAGCACGGCGTCACGTTGGTAGCATTGCCGTGAATGAACCGAACTCCACCGGAACGAGGCCCGCGGTGACGAACGACAACGACGAGACGAACCTGCGCATCCTGGGCGCCGCGCGCCGCCACTTCAACAGCCCCGGCTACCACCACGCCCGGGTGGCGGACATCGCCAAGGATTCGGGAGTCTCCCGGGCCACGGTCTACAACCACTTCGCCGACAAGGAAGAGCTCCTGGCCCGACTGGTCGAGGACTTCCTGGCCGGTTACGCACGGATCGGCGAGCGCATGGACGCCGCGATCGAGCATGGTGAGTCGATGTTCGCCGTACTCCTGCGCATGGTCGAGGATGCGCTCATGTGGCGGGTCACGAACGCAGATCTGCGGCCGGCGATCGAGATCGCGCGGCAGGTCCTGCCCGAAGCGTTCACCCGGGCCAATCGTGCAGCCGACGAAGTTCTCAGCGACCGGCTCGCGAAGGTCCACCGCACCGGACGGACCATCGGCATCGTGCGGCCCGACATCGACGTCGACTATGCGGCTTCGGCACTGTACGCGATGATCGAGTCGACGCTGAGCACGACCGACGTCGCGTCGGGTGAAGACGAGATCAAACGAGCGGCGCTCCAGCTGACCCTGCTCCAGTGGTACGCCGTGTACACCATTTCCCCGGAAGAATCGCCGCGCCTGGAACCTTGAGCCCCATCTGACTGAATCGGTACTCGTTTCGCGGCAGTTCTCCCCCTTCGAGAGAAAGCATCGGAAACTGTGACGAATGAACCGCCCGAATTCGGCCGTGTCGGTTTGTGGACCAGCGCGCTGCACACTGTTTCGACGGCGCGGGCGCAGGAACTGGCCGTCGAGGTCGAAGAACTCGGTTACGGTGCGGTGTGGCTGCCCGAAGTGGCCGGCCGGGACGTCACGGTCCATCTCACCCTGCTCCTCTCGGCGACCGGAGCACCTGCCGGGGCCACTGGCATCGCCGGCATCTGGGCTCGCGACGCCCTCGCCATGACGGCCGCGGCGAACTCCCTCGCCAAGGCATTCCCCCGCTGGGCCCTGAGGGTGAGCTTCGCAGCTCTGGTGACCAGGCTGCGTTCGCGCTCGGTGCGCTCGGCCCGCGGATGCGAAGCCTGGCCGCCGCCCGCACACGGGGTGCGCACACGTACTTCTGCACCCCGGAGAAACACCGACGCTGAGCAGTCGCGGACGACCGTGCGGACGCACGCGAAAGCGTATTCACCGGTGCCCGCATACCGGACCCTGCTGAGTCGCGCGGGATTCTCCGACGCCACACGGGTCCGGGAACACCTCGATGCCGGTGCCGATCACGTCTGCGTCCAGCCGCTGCCCCGCTCCCGGGGCGACGTGCCCACGGATCAGTGGCGCCGGCCGGCCCCCGCCTTGACCACGCTGGGCTGACCACCCTGCGTCCGAACTCCGATTGAAGGCACCGATGAATGATTACGTGATGACGATTGACGGGCGTCCGGCCGAGACGGCCGGCACCTTTGACGTGCTCGACCCGGCCACCGGCGAGGTCTTCGCCCAGGCTCCGAACTGCACTCCCGCTCAGCTGGACGCCGCGATGGAGGCGGCAGAGCGGGCTTGGGCCAGGTGGCGCCGCGAGGGCCTCAGCGTCCGCCGGAAGGCCCTTCTCGACGCGCGCCGGATCCTCGACGATCACGCAGGCGAGCTGGCGGAGCTGCTGACCCGAGAGCAGGGCAAGCCCGCGCGAGAAGCGGCCGAAGAGATCACCGACGCACAGGCGTGGTTCACCTACTACGCCGAAGTCGAAGACCCGCCGCAGATCTTGCAGGACGACGACTCGGCGCGGGTGGAGATCGTTCGCAAGCCGCTGGGCGTCGTCGCCGCGATCACCCCCTGGAACTACCCGCTGACACTCGCGTCCTGGAAGTTGGCGCCGGCGCTGCTCGCCGGCAACACGGTGGTGCTGAAGCCCTCTCCCTACACACCGCTGGCGACACTTCGCTTCGGCCGTCTCCTGTCCGACGCACTGCCTCCCGGCGTGGTGAATGTCGTCAGCGGCAAGGACCCGCTCGGAGCCTGGATGACCGCCCACCCGGTACCGCGGAAGATCTCGTTCACCGGTTCCGTGGCGACCGGCAAGCTCGTCGCCGCGGCGGCGGCGGCAGACCTGAAGCGCACCACGTTGGAGCTCGGCGGGAACGACCCCGCCATCCTGCTCGATGACGCCGACCCGGTGAGAATCACGGAGAAGCTGTTCTGGAGTGCCTTCGAGAACAACGGGCAGGTGTGTTCCGCGGTGAAGCGCGTCTACGCGCCCGCATCCCGCTACGACGACGTGGTCGAAAGCCTTGCCGCCTTCGCCGGGTCGCGGGTCGTCGGCCCCGGTGCGGCGGCCGGGACGGACCTCGGCCCGCTCAACAACGAGCCTCAGTTCACCCGGGTTCGTGAACTCGTCGGCGATGCGCTTACGAAGGGAGCCCGCGCGGCCTCCGGCGGCACGGCTCTCGAACGCCCCGGTTATTTCTTCGCCCCGACGATCCTGGCCGACCTCGACGACGGCTTCCGCGTCGTCGGCGAGGAGCAGTTCGGCCCGGTCCTCCCGGTAGTCCGCTACGAGGACGTCGACGAAGTCGTGCGCCAGGTGAATGCATCCCGGTACGGGCTCACGGGCTCGGTCTGGAGCGGTGATCCGGACCGAGCGGACCGGGTGGCCCGTGAACTCGACGCCGGCACGGTCTTCGTCAACACGCATCTGGCACTGCAGCCGAACCAGCCCTTCGGCGGAGCCAAGTGGAGTGGGATCGGCGTCGAGAACGGGATCGCCGGGCTGCACGGCTTCAGCGAGCCACAGGTCATTCACCGGGCGCCGGGCGCCTGAGCCACGTGCGAACAGGAGAGGGGCCGACACCGTGTACCGAGTCCTCGCATTGCTTTCGAAACGCCAGAGCCTCAGCTTCGAGGAGTTCGCCGACCACTACGAAAACCGGCACGTACCACTGGTCTTGGGCCTGCCGGTCCGGCCTGACGCGTACGTCCGGCACTACGTGAAGCCCGGGCGAGCCGCCGAATCCGCCGGCTGCGACGTCGTGTCCCAACTGGACTTCCAAGACCGTGATGCGTACAAGGCTTGGCTGAGCGTGATGTTCGCCCCGGACTCGGGAATCGTCGAAGACGAGGATCGATTCCTTGATCGCAGCCGGACCCGTTCGTTTCCAGTCCAGACGGAAAGCTGAGCAGGTCAAGGGTTTCGTCACATGCGTAGTGCATGCGGTTTCGACCTCTCCGAAAGCGTGGTCACGGAGGTCGAGCCCGAAGTGCTGGTGTGACTGCCGTACTTGTCACCCACGACATCGATAGGCGGTCTACCTGTCCGAGCGCGTCGTGGTGTTGTCGCGGGACCCCGCGACGGTCGCCACGGCGCGTTCGGACTGGAAACCCAGGAACGCTTCGTCCCACGGAAGTCACCTCGTACGCAAAATATCCGCGGTAGGCGCACGCAGCATGGCCGGTGGGCGGGTGGTCGGATGCAACGGGTGGGACGACCCATTGCTCGCCTCGATCGACTCGCCGACCTTGTGCCTGCCACTGCTGGCGGATCCGCGCGCGATCGCAGACGTGGCCGGAATCCTCGCGCCCCGACCGTTGCCGGATTCCAGATGGGACCGGGCGATCTCTCCCTGACCAGCGGGAGAGGCGCGCATCAGGGCACCGAGGCCGGCTGGGCGGACGCGGAACGATGCGTCGCCGCTGCAGAGACGGCAGGCAAGACGTGGCTGCATCCCGCGTGGACCGACCGGGCCAAGCGCTCGACCACCACGCGCCGATGATTCTGCTGAGCAGCCAGTACAACGAAGTCGGCCGCGCAGTGCGCAGTCTGAAGCGCCGGTTCGACGAGCTGAGGCAGGAAGCATCCTGACTGCGCTTGCCGTGGGCTGCGTCGCGCGGCCCACGGCAAGCGCAAGCCGGTCAGGCGCCGCTCGTCGCGGCGGTGTGGCCGACGCTCTCCGCGATGAACGTCGACAGCAACGTCAGCGATGTCTTCTCCACCGGCCAGAAGTACTCCGGGTGCCACTGAACACCGACGACAGCCTCGGTAGCCGATTCGATCGCCTCGATACTCCCGTCCTCCGCGCGCGCCACCACCCGGAGGCCATCTCCGACGGCACGAACGCCTTGGTGGTGCTCGCTGTTGACGGTGATCGTCCCGTCGGTGTCAAGCCAGCGGGCCAGCGTCGTGCCTGCCTCCACGGTGACAGTGTGAGCGGGGTCCGGGAGCGCCGCCAACCCCTGCCGGTGAACTCCCACACCGGGGACATCGCGCTCGATGTCGGCGAACAGGGTTCCGCCGTAGGCCACATTCATCAACTGCATGCCCCGGCAGATCGCGAGCACGGGCTTGCCCAGTTCCCGGGCCGCCGCGAGCATCGCCAGTTCGTTCTCGTCCCGGTCGGGGTTCACCCCCCGCACCAGCGGGTCGTCCGGGTCGCCGCCGTACCGGCGAGGATCGACATCGTTGCCGCCGCCGACGATCACACCGTCGACGAGGCCGGCCAGTGTGCCGACGTCCGGTTGCCGCACGCCGCAATCGATCGCCATCGGTACGGCGCCGGCGGCGACGACACCCTCGAACATCAACCTCCACCGGACGGCCTCGTTGAGGGCTCGCGGGTCATAGGTGAACGCCACCACGGGAGCGTCTCGGATTGACTGGGTCATCTCCACCTTCACTGTTCGTCGTGACCGGGCGCGTGTGCGCGGAACGGATGTGCTGCCAGATAACGGATTCCGGCCCGCACTGCCCACGCATAACAGAACGCCGAAAGGCAAGCGGTGACCACGCTGTCCCAAGGTGCCGGAATCCACCCACGGCCGCCGTAGCTTCCGGCGTAGGACATCAAGTACATGACGACCACGTAAACGACGAGCCAGCCGCCGCCTCGCAGATCGTCGCGGGCGAAGACCGGACCGCCGCGGCTGCGCCGGCGCCGGGCCGCGGCGGCGCAATACCATCCGATCGCCACGACCATGACGGGAATCGTGCCTCGCAGATCCGTCCAGGTCGCCCAGAAAATCACCAGCGAGCTCACGACGAACGCGGCCGGTGCGATGATCCGCATCCCCCGCAGCCGGTCGGTCTCGGCCGTCACCCCCTGCGAGCGGAACGCCATGAGCGTGACCGAGCCGATGGAGAACGTGAACACCACCAAGGTGCTCAACGTGCTGACGATCTGATGCCAGCTGGGCAACGGAAGCAGGAACGCGACGCCGATGACGAAATTGAGCAGCAACGCTCGCCGAGGCACTCCGCTTCGGTCGTGGATCCGCATCACCGCGGCCGGGAGGAGCCCGTTCTTGGCCATCCCGTAGACATTGCGCGCGTTCGACGCGGTGTAGACGATCCCGGAACCGCTCGGTGACAGCGACGAATCGGCGAGCAGCAACCAGAACAGCCAGGTCATGCCCAGCAGCTGCGCGAGGTCGGCGAAAGGAGAGTCGAAGTTGATCCCCTGCCAGCCTCGTGCCGCGAGGAGGTTGTCCGGCACAGCCAGGAGGAAGGCCAGTTGGAGGGCCAGGTACAGCACGATGGTGAGCACGATCGTCGCCACCAGTGCGCGCGGGATGTCTCGGCGGGGATGGGTCACCTCTCCGGCCAGCTCGACGATGTTGCGGAATCCCGTGTAGGCGAAGATCAGGCCCGCGGACGCGATCGCAGCCAGTGCCGTCGCGTATCCGGCCGGCGCGAAACCACCGTGCGCATGGAGATTGGCGACACCACCCGCGCCGTGCTGATGGTCGAAGCCGCTCACCACGAGCAGGACCGCGGTCGTGACCGGGATCCCCACTTTGATCGCGGTGACCACGTTGTTCGATTTCGCGAACAACCGCACACCAAAGTAATTCAGCAGGACGAAAAGCCCCATCAACACAATCGCCAGCACGATGCCCGAACCGGTCAGTTTTCCGGCTTTCGCGTCGTAGACCCCACCCAGCCAGGTCGACGCATACTGGACTACCCCCGAAGCCTCGGTCGGCGGGTTCCCCACGAACGCGAGCCACGTCGCGAACCCGACCACGGTCGCGGCGAGCCGGCCGTTCGAGTACAGCGGGTAGCGCACCAGTGCGCCGGATTCGGGGTGCGCCATGCCGAGTTCGGCGAAAACCAGTGCGATCAGCAGCATCAGCACGCCACCGACCACCCAGGACACCAGCGATGCCGGGCCGGCGGCGTTCGCCGCGTACATCGCCGAGAACAGCCAGCCCGAGCCGATCACGCTGCCGACGCCGATCGCCAGCAAGGACCAGAATCCGAGCCGCCGCCGCAGTTTCCCGTCTTCGCCCACCATGGCGTGCGGGTCCGGCGGGCCGGGCTGTCCGAGACTTGCTCGTTGGGGCATCACGTTCGTGCTCACAATCCGGGCGCCGGCCACGACGACGGCATCCCACCGGGACACATTCGGGCTTTTGGTCTCTGTAGTGGCCCGAATATTAAGCGGCGCCCGGCGTCTGGTCAAGGCGCCCCGGCACAAGCACGGGGAAAATCGGCACAGTCCTGCAAAACCGTTGCCCCAGAAGCGATCCGGTTCCGATAACAGCCAAAGCCGGACGCCTGGACTTCGCCGAGCTTGACCGATCCATTGAAACCACGCCTTGCCCGCGCACCGGGAACCATGCTACGCATACTCAACGCATGCGTAACGCATGCACAGAAGGGAGTCCGACCATGTTCGTTCGCCGCCCCGCCCCCGACCCGCTCGAGCCGGCACTCGTCAAGGCTCTTTCGACGGTGTCGACCTCGACTCTCGGACACCTGCGCGACTACGGGTTCCCCCGTGGCCTGGCCCCGCTGCGACGACCGGCGGCCTTCGTCGGCGTCGCGGTCACCGTGCGGATCCCGCACCTGGACTCCACCGCGGTGCACGTCGCCGCGGACGGCCTGCGGCCAGGCGACGTTCTGGTCGTCGACCAGTCCGGGGACAGCCGATCGTGCTTCGGTGGCGTCCTCGCGCACACCGCGGCCGCCCGGGGAGCGGCCGGCGCAGTCCTCGCCGGATCCGTCAACGACGTCGAGGAGATCGTCGAAACCGGGCTACCTGTGTTCTCAGCCGGCGTCTCGGCACGCACGACGCGCATTCTGGGAGTCGAAGGCTCGATCAACATCACGGTGACGATCGGCGGAACCGTCGTCAACCCCGGCGACGTGATCTTCGCGGACTCTGACGGGATCGCGGTGTTCGATCGCTCCGAGGCCTGGGACATCGCGAATCTCCTGAAGGAGAAGGAGGCCGCGGAACCGGATGCGCGAGTGCGGATCAGCCAGGGCGAGCACCTGTCCGACCTCACCGGTGCCGCGAAGCTCTTCGCCGCCGGTCTCTCGACCGACGCGGTCCGATGAAGAGCGCGCCGACGCGACGGGGCGTCGCGCGCAGCTCGCCGGCGTCCGGGCACGGCCGCTGGCTGCTCGCTGGCGGACTGTTGCTGCCCGTGACCTTCGTGATGAGCATGGACCGGACCGCGATGACCGTGGTCGCCCCGGTCTTCGCGCGGGACTTCCACCTCTCGGTCACCCAGCTGTCCATTGTGCTCACGTCGTTCTGGTGGGCCTACGCGTTGTTCCAGGTGCCGGGCGGATTGCTCGCCCGGCGGTTCGGGCCGCGCAAAATGCTGGCGCTGGCCGGGTTGTGGTGGTCGGCCTTCACGTTCATCACCCCGTACGGAGTGCTCTTCCTCGGGTTCGTCGTCATCCGGTTGCTACTGGGCATCGGCCAGGCCGCGGACTGGCCGGCGTCGGTACTGACGCTGCAGCGATGGTTTCCCCAGCGGGAGCAGTCGCGCGGGAACTCCTTGCTGCTGTGCGGGCTCTATCTGGGCAGCATCGTCGGCACTCCGCTGGTCGTGTGGATCACCGATGTCCTCGGGTGGGCAGCGGTCTTCCACCTGTTCGCCGCCGTCGGCGTGGTGCTCGCCGCGCTTTGGTGGTGGCTGGTCCGCGACGAGCCGCGTGCCCACCCCTGGGTCTCCGCCGAGGAGGCCGCCTACATCGAGTCCGGAAAAGCGCCGGCCCGTGGTGGCCCGGCCTTGCGATGGCAGGCGTTCGCCCGCTCGCCGCAATTCTGGGCGATCGGCCTGCAGTACGCGTTCCTGATCATCATCCAGAGCTTCTTCACCACCTGGCTGCCGACCTACCTCGTCGAAGCGCGTGGGGTGTCGTTCACCGCCATGGGCTGGCTGGGCTCACTGCCGTGGATCGCGCTCGTCGCCGGCGTGTTCGGCATGGGCACGCTCAATGACCGGGTCCTGCGCCGCTGGCCCGGCCGGGTCCGCGCCGCCGCGGCGGGCTACCTCGTCGCAGCGGTATTCCTCGTCCTGGGCGCGTTCAGTTCCAGCGTGCCGCTGATGATGGTCTTCCTGTGCCTGAGCCTCGGTTCGGTCGGCACCGTGCAGATCCAGGTGTGGGCCGCCTGCCAGGACCTCGGCGGCGACCACGGCCCGACGGTGGCCGGCTGGACCAACCTGTGGGGCAACTTGATGAGTGCGGCCGGCCCGCTGTTCACCGGCTTGCTGGTGGGCATCGGGGGCAACTGGACCCTCGCCCTCGTCTCACTCGCCGCCGCCGGAGTGCTCGGGTCGGTCTGCTGGGCCTTCGTCCACCCGGAACGTCCGCTGCGCGCACTTGGCGCGGCCTGATTCTCGAGCAAGGAGGCTCAATGAGGTTGTCAAGCCGTCGGTGTGATCGGCTGGGCGGGGGTGAACATTCGGTTGTCGCGCAGCAGTGCCCAGAGGACGTCGACTCGGCGGCGGGCCAGGGCGATGACTGCTTGGACGTGTTTGAGTCCTTGTCCGCGTTTTTTGAGGTAGAAGTCGCGGTTGGGGCCGTCGCGGATGATGCTCGATTGCGCCGACAGGTAGAACACGCGGCGCAGCCGGCGACTGTAGCGCTTGGGGCGGTGCAGGTTGCCGGTGCGGCGGCCCGAATCCCGTGGCACGGGCACCAGTCCGGCGGCCGAGGCCAGGTGCCCGGCGTCGGCGTAGGCGGCCAGGTCGCCCGCGGCGACGACCAGTTCAGCGCCGAGGATCGGGCCGATGCCGGGCAGCGACTCGATGATCTCGGCCTGGGGATGGGTGTGGAAGGTGTCGCGGATCTGAGTCTCGATCACGGTCACCCGGTTGTCCAGCGCGAGGATCTGGCGGGCCAGTTCGGTCACGATCCCGGCGGCGACCTGTTCGCCGGGCAGCGTGGTGTGCTGGGACCGGGCGGCGTTCAGGGCGGTCGCGGCGACGGTGCCAGCGCTGCGGACATGGCGGTTGGTCAGCCAGGTGGTGAGCCGGGTCTGGCCGACCCGGCGGATCGCGGCCGGGGTCTGGTATCCGGTCAGCAGCAGGGCGCCTTTGTGTGCGGAGTAGTCGAACACGCGTTCCAGGGCGGGGCTGATGCCGGTGAGCACGTCGCGCAGCCGGTTGATCAGGCGGACCCGGTCGGCGACCAGGTCGGTGCGGTGGGCGGTCAGCAGCGCCAGGTCCGCGGCCAGCTGCGCGGGCACGTCGATGGCCGCGAAGTCCTTGCGAACGCGGGAGGTTTCGGCGATCACGTAGGCGTCGCGGGCGTCGGTCTTGGCTTCGCCGCGGTAGGCGCCGGTCATGCGGTTGACGGTGCGGCCGGGCACGTAGACGGTGTGCTGGCCGTGGGCGGCGAGCAGGGCCAGCAGCAGCGCGGATGCGGTGCCGGCGATGTCGATCGCCCAGGACACGTGCTCAGCCAAGGCCAGGATGTCGGCCAGTGCGTCGAGGATCGCCGCCTCGTCGTTGGCGATCTTGCGCGACCAGACCGTCGTCCCGGTGTCGTCGACCACTGCGGCCCAGTGGTGGGCCTTGCCCGCGTCGATCCCTGCCCAGACACGGGTGCGTTGCTCGTTCAAACGCGTCTCCTCGAACTGCTCGATTGTCCGTTGGCCCGAGGAACACCCCGCCGTCGTCTCCGTAAACAGCGACCAGCACGCGCATCTCAATCAGCAGCCAGGGCGCCCCGGAGGATCGGACGGCCACTCCTTGGAAGCCACCACGGGCAAGACGTCATCAGCCACATCCGGCCCTCCCGGGCCGCCTAACAACTTACGGAGACACCATGGATTTCCCGGCAGCGGTGGCGCAGTTCGCCAGCGGCCCTGACAAGCAGCTCAACCTCAAGTCGGCGACGGGCGCCGTCGACACCGCCGTCCGAGCGGGAGCCCGGCTGGTCGTCCTCCCGGAGAACAGCATGTACGCGGCGCCCGATCCGGCCGAGGATCTCACCGCCCACGCGGAGGACCTGGACGGTCCGTTCGTCACCGCGCTCTCCGTCGCCGCCCGCGCGGCGGGGATCACGGTCGTAGCGGGGCTCACCGAACGGCTGCCGGAGCCCGCACGCCCCGCCAACACACTCGTGGCGATCGGCGCGGACGGTGCGATCCGCGCCGTGTACCGGAAAGTCCACCTGTACGACGCGTTCGGGTACCGCGAGTCCGATCACATCACGCCCGCCGACATCACCGAGCCCGCCGTGTTCGACGTCGACGGCCTCCGGTGGGGCATGCTCACCTGTTACGACCTGCGGTTCCCGGAGGCCGCGCGGTATCTGGTCGACGCCGGTGCCGTCGCTCTGGCACTGCCGGCCGCGTGGCTGGCCGGTCCCGCGAAAGAAGACCACTGGCAAGTGCTCGCGCGAGCCCGTGCGATCGAGAACACGGCGTACGTGCTCGCCGCCGGCCAGACCGGTCCGGTGTGCTGCGGCCAGAGCATCATCGTGGACCCGATGGGCATTGTCGTGGCAGGTGCGGGTGAAGCACCCGGTGTGGCGGTCGCCACCGTGTCGAGCACCCGGCTCGAGGAGGTGCGCCTCACCAATCCCTCCCTCGGCAACCGCCGGTTCCAGGTCGAACCCGCTAGACTCGCCCCCCGATGACTACTTCGTTCGACGACGACGCCGGCCGGCCGGAGCTGCCCCAGGCAGCCCGGCCGGCGGGCGTCGCGGCCAAAGACTTCGCCTACCAGTACGTCAAAGGCCTCATTCTCGACCTGACGTTGCCGCCAGGGCACATCGTGACCGAGATGGACATCGCTTCCGTCACCGGACTCTCCCGTACCCCGGTCCGAGAGGCGTTTCTGCGGCTCGACGCGGAGAAGCTCATCGAGCTCCTGCCCCGCCGAGGGGCGTTCGTCACCCTCGTGACCGCGCGCCACGTGCGCGAACTGTCGAAGACCCGGCTCGTCCTCGAGCTCCACGCGGCACAGGAAATCGTGACACACCGGATCGAGACGGCTGATCTGCTCTTCCCGCTCATCGAGCGACAGGAAAGCCTGCTCACCGAACGGGCCACCAACCCCGAACTCGTCGCCTGCGACCGCGCGTTCCACACCGCGATCGTCAGCGTGGTCGGCAACACCGTGCTGACCGACGTCTACCGGTCCCTTGGCGATCGCCAGCAGCGAACGGGTGTCACCTCGTTCAGCTTGATTCCCGGCCGGGTGGAAGTCGCCATTCCGCAACACCGCCGCATCGCCGAGGCACTCAAGCGGTTCGAGCTGGAGGAAGCGGAAGACGCATTGCGTGAGCACCTGGAACGGTTCGCCCCGGAGCTTGATCGTTTCCTGCCGTAGCCAAGAGACCAGCGCGCCTCGCCGGGTCAGACCGAGTACGAGCTCGGGCTGGAGGGTCGAAGGTGTCGCCCTTCTCCCACCCGACTGTGACGGGGCGTGGCCGGTACGGATGGAAGTCGCGATCCATCAACGAGGAGTCCCAGTCGGGCCCGAACTCCTCGATCAGCGACAGCGTCGTCTCGGTGAAGTCCCAAACGGGCGAGCGGCAACCCCGCGGCCGGGTTCCGACGTGCTTCTGGTGCTGGGGGAGCTTCACTTCCATCAAGCGGCGCTCCTCGCCTTGGGAGAGTGTGAGCAGGGGGTTCGGGCCAGCGCCCAAAGCCCGAAGCCGAGCTGGGAATGCCCATCGGCCCCGATGGGTCATCCGTCCGAGACTGCCGTGCGGACGGCGCACCACCGGTGGAGTTCGACCTCCTCCCCTTCCGGTGCATACGTCAAGTGAACGCTGCGGGAGCCACGCTCGAGTGTGAGCGAAACTTCACTGATCCGTCCTCGCGCCACCTCAGCGCCGCCAGGTGCGACAAGGATGCGGTCTCCCTCACGTACCCCGGCCCGCTCTGCCCCGGAGCCGGGAATCAGATCCGTGACAACCCCGGTCTCCAGACTTGATATCGCGAAGCCGAGTTCGATTGCCTTGCCCATCTCAGTCTCGCGGATGAATCCCGAACCGAATGCGTCGGATCGTGGCACGATCGGCCGGCCGGCCGACATGGCTTCGAAGTCCGCCTGCCCCGCGTCGCCGAGTTCGCCTCGCACCAGGTCGATCCACTCGGGCACGCCGACCTCCTCCCCCGACCGCTGCCGGTCGAGCACCTCGAGGACCAGGTCGTCGAGGGACCGGCGCTCCTCGGTGCGCGCACGGATCTTCGCATTCAAGTCGACGAAGTAGAACAGTCCACGCCCGTAGGGCACGCGCTGCGCGCGCTGGTCGCGCCAGAACCGCTCGGCTACCTGATCGTTGCTGAGGCGTTGGAGGGGATTCGTGTAGTAGCCGCGGGCACGATCGTTGACCAGGCGGAGGAAAGCGGACTCGTCGACCAGGCCGGCCCGGTACGCCAAGATGATCGAGTAATACTCGGCGGTGCCTTCAGTGTACCAGGCCGTCCTGCCGTGCTCGCCGTCGAGCCGCGGCCAGTTGTGCGCGGTTTCGTGCGCGATCAGTGTGGCCAGATCGTCCACATCCGGGGACTCGAGCTCGCTGTAGCCGAACATGAACGAGCGTGGGAGCGCGGTGCCGCCGTTGCCCGGGTAGGGGTGTTTGCGGATGAATACCCGGTGCCCTGGAGTTGGCTCACGGAAGAACTTGCTCATAGTGCGGTAGATCCGCTCGCAGCGCGCGGCGACGTCCATTGTATCGAACGACGGATCGCTCGACCAGTACGTCACGAAGGTGCTATCGATGGTGTCAGGGTGGCGGCGCACCGGCCCCGCCATGTAGAAGCAGAACGCCAGCCGCTCGGCCGTGGCGGTGGTCCGGACCATCCCCTCGCCGAGCCCGCTGACTCCGGACCCGCCCCCTACGTCCCAGGTCAGCGTGACGTCGTACTCGACGGTGGTGTCCGGCAACGCCAGGAAGGTGACACCGGCGCCGTTGAGGCCGCCGGCTTCGGCTCGCAGGTCGAACAGCGGGCCGTTCCTGGTGGCCCGCTCGACCACGCGCACCGGAGCGAAGTAACGCACGTGCAGGTCGCCGGCCGTGTCCCGGGTGGCCGACCAGCGCCGATAGGTCCCCGACGATGTCGCCGGCTCGTCGGTCTCGACGAGTTCGAGCCGGCCATCGGCGTCGGTGGCCTCGATCTCCGCTGTGGACACCGCGCTGCCGGGGATGCCGACGATGATCCGGGGGAGCCGGAACAGCGTGCCGGCCGCGGGCACGTCCGGTGACTCCACGACGTAATCGACCCGCATACCATCGGGCTGAGGCGACAACGTGAGCTGGAGCCGCGGCGGGGTCACCGAACCACCTCTTCCGCTTCCACGGATTTCCTGTCCACAATGGATTCTCCTGCGGGGAAACCGGCATAGGGGTTTCCTTCGAGGAGCGGGTTACGTTCGGTCGGCAGGTACCTGGCCCACCAGTCCAGCACGTGCCGGAACCGCTCGACCCGGTGCCGCGGCTGGCCGGAGCGGGTCAGATTGTGGTTCTCCCCCGGGAAGATCAGCAACGCGGTCGGCACGTTCCGCGCGAGCAAAGCGGCGTAAAAGACCTGCGCCTGCGCGAAGGAGCACCGCAGGTCCTTTTCGGAGTGGACGATCAGCGTCGGCGTCGTGATGCGATCGACGTAGCTCATCGGACTCTGCTCGACAAGACGGTCCAGCGACTCCCCGTGCGGCCGCGGATCGGCGAGCCAGCCGACATCGCTCGTGCCGACGAAGAGCACCTGGTCGTTGGTCGCCCGCTCACTGATGGCCGCGGCGAACCGATCGGTCCGGCCGATCAGCAGACTCGTCATCGTGCCGCCGTAGCTCCCACCCATGATGCCAACCCGGCCGGTGTCCATGCCCGGCAGCGCCGCGACCTGCTCGACGAACGCGAGCAGGTCGTCGGCGTCGACCGTCCCCAGCTTGTCATCGATGGCCTCGCTGTGCTCCGGCCCGTAGCCGAGCGAGCCCCGCGGGTTGCACAGCGCGACAGCGTATCCGGCCTCGGCGTACACCTGAGCCTCGTCGAACACCGCCGATGTGTGGTGCCAGTGCGGACCGCCGTGGATGTGCAACAGCACCGGGTGCGGTCCGGGACCGCCCGGCCGCACCACCCAGCCGTGGACGGGGTACCCGTCGGACGCCGTGGCGATGATCTCTTCGGGTTCGCGGATCGCGAGGCTTTCGCTCAGCAGGCCGGAAAAGTTTGTCAGTGCCCTGGTCTTGCCGTCGACGTGCAGGACGACCTCTCCGGGTGACGTCGTGGTCGACACACTCACCGCGAGCGCCGGCTTCCCGCCGGCGATTCCGGCGCAGTACCCGCCGACCGTGTACCGGTCGTCCAGAAGGGACAGTTGATCGCCCTCGGCCGTGTAAGACACCAGCCGGGCCACACCACGGTGAGCCGAGCTGAACACGAGCCGATCGCCGGGGAAGCACACGCCGAGCGCGTTCGCGGTGATCGGTGGCATGAGGTCGACGCTGCCTTTCGCGGTCACCCGCTCTGGCGCTTTCTCCCTGACCTCGACGAGGGCCCGCCAGACCCCGAAATTGTGTTCGCGCCAGCGCACACGATCCTCCCGGAGCGAGACGCCGACGAAGAGGACCGCAGTGCCGTCGGGGGTGAAGGCCGGGCGCCCGCCGGACACCGAGCCGTCGGTGAGGACGCGCAGTCCGCTGCCGTCGGGTGCGCACACGTGGATGTCCACTCCAGACTCACGCTCGGCTCCGGCCCGTCGGCGGGCGGCGAAGGCCAGCAGCGTTCCATCCGGATTCCAGACCGGCGCTTCCTCGTCGTGCTCGTCATCGAGGACCACCCAGGGGTCGGCCGGCCTGCCCTCGGCAGGAAGGTCGAGCACGTGCAGCTTGCGGCGCCGGTCGACGGTGTAGCCGAGGCCGTCCGCCTGATAGAACGGCCGGGTAACCAATCGAGGCGGCTCCTGGTCCGCCCCCACGGCCGGGTCGGTGCCGTACCGGCCAGGCTCGGGCAGCAACGCGAGGTAGGCGATCCGGTCCGCGTCGGGGCTCCACACTGGCGCGGCCACGCCCATCGGATGGTGGGTCAGCTGCCACGCATCACCGCCACGGGCCCGCATGACGTGCAGCTGTGGCCGCCCACGCCCATCCGGCCGCACGAACGCTACCCAGCGGCCGTCCGGCGAGTACGCGGGCTCCGCATCACGATCGCCGTGGGTGAACCGCCGCGGCGGCTCGCCATCGGCGGTGGGGATCATCCAGATCCGGCTCACGTGGTCGTTGTGGTCGACCCGGGGCGATCGCCGCGTGACGAGTATGGCGCTCCCGTCCGGGGATAGAGACGGGCGGCCGAGGCTGTAAATGTGGTCGATGTCCTGTGGTTTCACGTGCTCCGTCCAATCAGGTCCCGTACGTCCCCGGCGAGCCGGGTGAGGCTGTCCTGCTCCGCGTACATCATGTGGCCGCCGTCGTAGCGCGCGAGCCTCACCCGCTCGATCGGCCAGCCGCATTGGGCCGCCGCGTGTTCGGCGGCACCGATCGTGGTGGACAGGTCATGGATTCCGGTGCAGACCAGCAACCGGAGGTCGGGCAGCGTGGTCATCGCCCTGGTGAGCGCGTCGCCGTACGGCCAGTCCCCGAACGGCGAGTCCGTCGCCGCCCACGACCACTTCCCCACCATGCCGGTCGCCCGGTGCACGTACTCTTCCGCCCGACCGGCCCCGAGGAAGTCATGCAAGTAAGGATCGATAGCCGCGTCGATCGCACGCTCCACCGTGTCGGCGCCTTCCGGCTGGGGGCCGAGCATCTTTGCCTCGATCGAGCCCGGGTTTGCGGGCTTCGCCGGCGGCCCTGCGAAGCGGCCATCGTACAAGTGCAGCACCAGGTTCTCCTCGGCCAGCAGCTCTGCCCGGAACTCGTGTTTCGTCAGGCGCAGCCCTCGCTCGGCCCAGCGCGTCGAGGGGATGCCGGTCAGCTCGGCCAGCCTCCGCGCGACACGCTTGCGCTGAGCTTCCGGAAGCCGGGATCCCTTCCACAGTGCCGGAAAGTATTCAGTGAGCGCGAACTCGGATGCCTCCTCGACCACCTCCGGCATCGACGGTTCCTGACTGCCGGTCCGCCCGTGGTACCGAGCGATCGCGGCGAACGTCGGCAATGACACAACGTAGCCCGTCAGGTTGCTCCGGCGTCCGGAGGTCTCGATGATGTTGGTGGCCTGGCTGATCAGGCACACCCCGGCGAGCCGCACGCCTCGGGCGGCCAGCTCCGCCGCGACGGTCGCGACCCGGATCGTCCCGTAGCTCTCCCCAGCCAGGTACACGGGCGAGGACGCGCGATCGTGGTCGCGCAGCCACCGCTGAATCCAGGCCGCCATCAGACCCGCGTCGGAGGTCACGCCGGCAAACGCGGCGGCGTCGGTCCCCTCCGCGACACGGCTGTAACCGGTTCCGGGCGGATCGAAGAACACGAGGTCAGCGACGTCCAGCAGACAGTGTTCATTGTGGATGGTCGGTAGATCCGGCGTCGCAGTGGCGAGGTTGTCAGGAAAGCCGACGCGGCGTGGCCCGAACGCGCCGACATGCAACGGTACGGACGCCACGATCGGCCCCCCGTTGCAGAGGA
Source organism: Amycolatopsis saalfeldensis (assembly GCF_900110575.1). Lineage (GTDB taxonomy): Bacteria > Actinomycetota > Actinomycetes > Mycobacteriales > Pseudonocardiaceae > Amycolatopsis > Amycolatopsis saalfeldensis. Next base: position 272,531 of record NZ_FOEF01000009.1, on the reverse strand, counting down.
ACAGCACCGGCCGGTCCGCCGGATCCCCGGCGTCACTGGCGAGGTAATCGATCGACACGATCTCGGCCGCCGGCCCCCCCGCCCCGGCTGGCGCCACCGTGATTGGCCGCACCGTGGCTGTGTAGCCGACCTCACGACCATTAAACCGTCCACTGTGGTGGGTGATGACCGCCTCCGAGGTGACGCTCACTGTGATACTCCCGTCTGGATCGCCGGGGACTCGCCGAACGGCGCGATGTTCAACTCCGGATAGATCTCCGCCGGGAAGTAGACGTCGCCGCGCTTGACGACCATCCTGATTCGGCGGATCGCGCTGATGTCGAGGGTGGGGTCGCCGTCGAGGAGCACCAGGTCGGCGTCCTTGCCAAGCTCGACGCTGCCGCTGCGCCACCCTCTGCCGAGGTGCTCAGCGCAGTCCAATGTGGCCATTCGGAGCACCCGGGCGGCGGGAATTCCCGCCGCGACGTAGAGCTCCAGCTCGCGGTGCAGCGTGAACCCGGTGCCGTCGTCCGTGCCGGGCCAGAGCGGAACGCCGGCTTCGTGCAGCATGGCCATGACCCGCAACAAGACGGGGAACGACTCCTCGTAGGCCCGCAACTGCTCTTCGTCCTTGGCCGGCACGAAGGTGCGACGGCGGTAGCGCTGGTAGCCGACCGGCGTGTGGTAGAGGTACGGGACGTCGCCCTGCTGCACCTGGCCCGCACGGCTGAGCATCAGCCGCTCCAGGATCACCGCGGTGGTGTCGAGGCCGACGCCGAGCCGCCGCATGAGCCCGAGCGTGCGCCGCACCCTGGCGCCATCGAGGTCGAGGTCGCGGGCCCGGGCCATGGCGGTCAGCCTCAGCGGGGTGCGGGTGTCCTCGTCCTTGTCCAGCAGCCAGCCCAGTACGAGCTGGTTGATGTGGGTGATCTCGTCGAAACCGGCCAGCATCATCTCGTCCGGTGTGGTGAACGCCGGGACGTGCCCCGTGACGCGCAGCCCCAGCCGGTGGGCTTCGGCGGCGATCCGCTCGGGCCACGACGGGTCGACGGAGTTGTAGATCTTGATCTGGTGGTACCCGCGGGCGGCGTACCAGCGGACGGCGTCGATTGCCTCCTCGAGGGTCTCCGGCAGCACGCCGAGTGCGGCCGAGTAGGGGCTGCGCCCTTCGATGAGCCCAGACGGGACGATCGTGGGCCCGGGCAGCTCCCCGCTGTCGACCTTCGGGATCAGGTCTAGCAGCATGGCGTTGTCGTTCCCCATGTCCCGCACGGTGGTGACGCCCGCGGCCAGGAAGAACGATCCGGCCGCGGCCGTGGTGTGAGTATGCATGTCGTGCAGGCCGGCCAGGAGTGTGCCGCCTTGACCGTCAATCTGCACCTCGCCGCTCGTAAGTTCGCTGCCGCGCTCCACCGCGGTGACCCGGCCGCGGAAGAAGACCACCGAGCACGGTCCGGTCAACGTGAGCGTGTGCGGATCGAACACACGTACGTCGCGGACTCGCACCGGGGTGTCGAAGCGGTGTCTGATCCGATGCTGGATCCGCCGTGCGTGATGCGCGCCAAGCTCGCGGTCGAGCGCCACCAGTTCCGGGTAGGCGTCCGCATGGTCCTCACGGACCACGACCTCGCGGACCATGAGTGTCCCGCCCAGTTTGGCGACCATCCGGCGTTGTTCGTCGAGCAGGACGAACTCGGGAAACAAGCCGACGCCGGCGAGCACGTAGGCTTCGAGGTCGGTGCCGGCGAGCCGCACCGGGCGCAGATGCTTGACGGTCAGCTTGCCCGAGGGCAACGCGTCGACTGTGCCGCCCGCCGCCAGTGCCGCCCGTGCGTAGACGCCGGACGCGTACGGGCTGGTGTCGTTGGCGAGGTAGAGCGCGGGGGGATGAGCCGGCCGATCCCCCTCGTCCGCCTGGCTGGTCCACTCACAACGGTTGCCGGCGACGGTGAAACGTTCCCGCACCGCGCCGCCCATCAACGAGGTCCCGTCGATCTCCCAGCGCCGAGGAAGCCCGCTCGGGTCGAGCCCGATGTGCTCGCGCAGCTTCGCGCCCCGGCCGTTGGTGTCGACCCTGTAATCGACGAGCGCCTCAGCGCCGTCATCTCGGACGTCGACCGATCCGACGCGTTCGCCGCCGGAGTAGACAACCCAGCGCTCGGCTCCTGGCAAGCCCTCGAAAGGGACATTCGACCGCTCGTGCGGGCTCAGCGCTTCTTCGTCGCCGGAAGGGTTTTCAGGCATCCTTGCCTCGCCACGCCACGCAGGTGATCTCGAAGCTGGCATTGGCGGGCATGCCGGCGACAACCAGCGAGGCACGCGCCGGCTCGTCCTTGGTGAAGTAGTTGCGGTAGACCTCATTGAGCACCGGCCAGTGTTCGGTGTGCCGGAGGTAGCAGGTCACCGAAACGACGTCGGCCAGCGCGAAGCCGGCCCGCGCCAGCGTGGCCTCGAGGTTGTCCATCGCCTGCCGGATTTCGGCTTCGATGCCGCCGTCGACGATCGTCGAAGTGCCGGGCAGGAACCCGCCGGTGCCCGCGATGTAGCAGTGCTCGCCCGCCACCACTGCCGACGAGTACGGGCCGAGCGCGGAGCCGGTGTTGATGGTCTTCTTTGCCATGGTTCTCCTATCGGACGGCGCTCAGCTCGGCCAGCAAGTGGTCGACGTCGGCGTCAGTGGTGTGCAGGTAAGGCGAAATCCGGAGGCGGCCGCCTCGCGAAGCGACAGCGATTCCCGAGCCGGCAAGCCGGTCCACCGCCGCTGGGACATCGGGCAGCCCGGCCAGGCTGACGATGCCGCCAGTCCTGGCGGCTGAGGCGACAGGCAGGAGCCCGAGTTCGGCGGTCTCAGCGCGGATGCGCTGCGCCAGCTCGGCGACTCGCACCTGGATCTCGGGGAATCCGATGGCCCGCCGGACGGCCGACGCCGCTTCGAGCGCGTACACGCCAGGCAGGTTCAGGTGGCCGTAGGACAGTTTCGCGCTCGGCGGCGGATTGCCATGGCCGAGCAGGGACGGCTTCAACCTGTCGAGGCTCTCGCGCTTCGCGATCACCACCGCGACGCCGAACCCGGCAAGCAGCCACTTGTAGCCGGTGGCGACGTAGAAATCCACCCCACTCAGCTCAACCGGGACGGCACCGGCCGCTTGGGCGCCGTCGCACACCAGCATCGCGCCAGCCCGTGCGCAGGCCGCCCCGAGCACGTCGAGGTCGATCGTGGTGCCGGTGAACGAGCTGACCTGGGACACCGCCACTACCCGGGTGCGCGGCCCGATCGCCGCCAGGAGCGCGCCGAGCCGATCATCACCGGCCAGCGGCGGCACCTCGGCCAAAGTCACCTCGTCCCCCAGCTCGAGCCAGGGGAGGCGGACGGTCGGGAACTCGTCGGAGAGCACCAGGACCTCGTCACCCGGGCGCCATGGTACGGCGTGCGCGAACGCGTTCAGTGCCTCGCCGGTGCTGGCCATGAAACCGATGTCGTCCGCGGTGACCCCGAACTCCGCGGCGAACGTCTCCCGTGCCCGCTCGGTCACGGGCCGCCACCGCAGGGCGCCTCGGGTACCGAGACCCATCGCGTCGTAGCAGTCGGCGACCGCCTGGCGAACCTCACGAGGCACGAGACCGATCGACGCGGTGTCGAAATATCCGGCCGAAGGGCCGCCGCTGAGCCTGCGAATCAGGTCGCCCATGTCGGTTCACACCTCAAAGAATTCTACTACTAGTCGAAATGTTCGACTACATGTCGCCATCATGTTCGCCCTGCAACTCGTTGAGGTAGTTGTAGATCGTGTGCCGGCTGACGCCGAGCTCGTGTGCCGCCTGGTCCACCGCGCCTCGCAGCGCGAAGAAGCCGCGGCGGTTCAGGTCTTCGGTGACGGCGTACTTGTGCACCTTTTTCATCAGCTCCACCGGCACCCCGACCGCCTCGATGGCCCGGCTCAACACGCCTTCGCTCAGGTTCTCGATCGAGTCGGCGAAGGTCTCCATGGGTTCGGCGACGCCCGGTTCGACGCCGGGCATATCGGTCGCGGTGAGTCCGGCGAGGATCTCCTGCGCCTGGTGCAACGCGGTGATGTCGGCGTTCAGGCAGAGACAGGCGACGGGTTTCCCGGACGGCGCATGGAAATAGATGCTCGACGACCGCATCTTCAGCCCGTCGGGCAGCTCAGTCGAGTACCGCAGCCAGTGGTCGGTCTGGCCCTCCTTGAAGCTGCGCAGCCCCAGGTCGGTCGGCGGCCCTCCGACCTCCCGCCCGGTGATGGCGCCGCCGATCGCCGCGATCGTGTTCGGCATGGCAGTCAGGTTGTGCAGGACTACCTCAGTGCGCGGGGCCAGAGCCTGCGCGAGCGCCGGGACGATCGGCCCGACCAGGCTCACCACCAACGCCGCGTGCGCGCACTCGGCGGTGGTGAAGTTCAGCTCCCGGTCTTCGGGTTCGCTCGTCATATCTCGAGCACCTCTCTGTTCACGCGATGAGAGGCCCGGCTCGACCCCGCGGGAAGCAGTACTTACCAGCAACCGTCGCACGACACCTGTCTATCAGATATTTCTACTTCTTGTCTATATCTGCGACAATCTGTATAGTTCTGACTACTTACGTGAAGGGAACCTGAGCTATGCATCAGAGAATCCGGCGTATCCGCCTCGCACTGCCTGCGGCTGCCGCCAGCCTGGTCCTGCTGACTACCGCCTGCACCGGCGGATCCGGTACACCGGCGGGCGCCGCTCCCGCCACGGAGTCGGACATTCCGTCCTTTACCTATGCGATTCCGGCGATGCCTACCTCGCTCACCGGCATCACCACGAAGGTCCAAACCCAGCTGATCACCTCACTGGTGACCGAACCGCTGGAACGGGTCTCCCTCAACGAGGGCACCGCCCAGCTCCAGCCGAATCTCGCCACCTCCGCACGGCAGGTGGATCCCCAGACGCTCGTCTACACCTTGCGCAGCGGCGTCAAATTCTCCGACGGCACTCCGCTGACCGCGGACGACGTCGCCTGGAGCATCAAGGCTGCGGCGGCCAAGACCGCCGAGACAGCGGGCAACATGGCCGGCTTCGCCGGCGCCACGGCGAGCGGTCCGGGGGAGGTGACCGTGAAATGGGCGTTCCCCAGCGTGAACATGCGCGAAACGGTCTCCGAGTTGCCAGTGCTGGAGGCAGCCTTCGCCACCGCTCACCCGGACGATCTGGGTACCTCGGCGGCGCTGCCGGTCGGCAGCGGCCCGTACGCCTATCAGTCGCAGACTTCGCAGGACATCAGTCTGAAGCCCAACCCGAACTACTGGGGTACCCGGCCCAAGGCGCAGAACGTGAAGTTCACGGTCATCGCCGACGGGGCGAGCGCGCAGCTGGCCATGCGGTCCGACTCGATCCAAGGCTCCGGGATCGCCGACCTCAAGACCACCACGCAGTGGCAAGGCATCAACGGCACCACCGTCTACACGGCGCAGAACCTGGTCTCGGACCTGCTTTCGATGGACACCTCCAAGCCGCCCTTCAACGACCTTCACGTACGCCAGGCAGTGGCTTACTCGATCGACCGCAAGGGCATCCTCGCCGCCGCCTTCGGCGGCAACGCCGAACAGCTCCAGACGCTGGTCCCGATCGAGGAGCTGGCCGGTGTGATGCCGTCCCAGGCCGAAGCGCAGCAGTTCCTCGATTCACTGCCGCAGTACGAACTCGATCCCGCCAAAGCGAAGGCCCAGCTCGCCCAGTCCGCCTATCCGAACGGATTCTCGGTGACCGTGCCCTACATCAACGGGTCCAACTGGTCACGGCTGCTGGTGCTCAACCTGCAACAGAACATGAAACCTCTTGGCGTCACCATCACGCCGCAACCGGTCCCGGCCGGCCAGTGGTTCCAGACCTTCTTCAGTCACCAAGCCACCGGGCTCCAGGTTCTCAGTGGATTCAGCACCACCACGACCGACCCCGCCGGCCTGTTGTTCGGCTTCGTCGGCGCGGCGAACATGAAGCCCAACCTGCCCAACTCGGCCAACTTCACCAACGATGTCATCGAGAAGAACTATCCCGCCATCGCACCGGCGACAGCGGGCACCTACTCCAAGGCCGACCGCTGGGCGGCGACCAAGGCGATCCTCACTGACGTGGCCCATCAGTTGCCCTACATCCCGTTGTTCAGTGAGAAGACCGCCTACGCACTCGCCAAGGGGTACACGTTCACCCAGAATCCGAGCCTGTTCGACACTCTCAGCGGCGCCTGGATCGACCTGTTGAGGTCCACCACATGATGTTGTTGTCGTTCACCGCGCGGCGGCTGGCAGCCGCCGCGGTGTTGCTCCTGGTACTCAGCTTCGGTGTCTTCGCGCTGCTTGCGATGACACCTGGGTCGCCGCTGCAGACCCTGATCGGCACGCGCCCGGCGACGCCCGAACTGATCGAGACGCTGAACGCGAAATATCACCTCGACCAGTCCTTCCTCACGCAGTACTGGTCATGGCTCGGCAACGCCGTCCGGTTCGACTTCGGCCAATCGATCTCGGTCCAGGTCGACCGCGGTGTCACCGGGCTGATCGGGGATCGGCTGCTGCTCTCGCTGCAGCTGGCGGTCTACGCCGTGATCCTCGTGCTCGGCTTCGGCGTCCCGCTGGGCATGGCAGCGGGCATCCGGCGCGGCCGGACCACCGACCGGACCGTGTCGCTGCTGGCCACTTTCGGTATAAGCGCACCAGCTTTCGTGCTATCCATCGCACTGCTGTACGTGTTCGGTGTGTGGCTGGACTGGTTCCCCGTGTTCGGTGTGGGTGAAGGCTTCCGCGATCGCGTCGTCCACCTGACACTGCCCGCGATCGCGCTCGCCGGGTTCCTCTCCGCCATCGTCATCCGCCAGACCAGGGCGGCGACGCTCACCGTGATGCACCAGGACTACGTCGCCTTCGCGCGCATCCGCGGGCTGAGCCCGTTCCGAGTACTGGTGCGGTACGCGTTGCGTAACTCGGCCCTGCCGATCGTGACCAGCGCCGGCATGCTGCTCATCGCGGCGCTGTCGGCCGACCTGTTCGTCGAGCAGGTGTTCTCGCTGCCCGGCGTCGCCTCGTTGCTACTGCAGGCCGTGACCGACAAGGACATCCCCGTGGTGCAGGGGGTCGCCGTGCTCCTCGGCATGGTCGTCGTGCTCGTCAACCTACTGGTGGACCTGCTCACGCTGGTCCTCGACCCCCGCACCCGGACCAGCCAGAATCGAGGTGCCTGATGGTGGCCGTCTCCCAGGTTCCGGCGGGCCGAGCGCGCTCGGCCCGCCGGAACCGCATGCCCATCACCGTCCGGCTCGCGACCGGGTGGCTGTTCGTGGCGGTAGTGCTCGCGGTGTTCGGCCGCCGCCTCGCCCCCTTCGACCCAGGTGAGCAGAACCCGCTGCTCAGCGTTTCCCCACCGAGCGGCGCGCACTGGCTCGGCACCGACCAGCTCGGCAGCGACGTGCTGTCCGAGGTCATGGCCGGAGCCGGGACAGCCTTGCTCGGGCCGCTGTGTGTGGCGCTGGGCACGGTACTTCTCGGCGGCGCGCTCGGCCTGCTCGCCGGCTACCGCGGTGGGCTCATCGACTCGCTCACCAACCGGTTCGCGGACCTGATGTACGCCCTTCCCGGTCTACTGGTGATCGTCGTCGTGATCGGCGTGGTCGGCGGCGGCTACTGGGTCGCGGTCGCCGTCCTCACCGTGCTCACCCTCCCCGGTGAGATCCGGTTGTGCCGCAGCGCCACCCAGGTGCAGGCCCGGCTGCCCTATGTGGAAGCCGCGCGCACGCTCGGGCTGCCGGCGGCGCGGATCATGAGGCGCCACATCCTGCCCAACATCATGCCGACGGTGATCGCCACGTTCCTGCTCGACTTCGTCGGCGCGTTGGTCAGCCTGTCCGGGCTGTCCTACCTCGGACTCGGTGCACCACCGGGAATCCCCGACTGGGGCGCCCTGCTGCAGACGGGGCAGAACCTGCTGACCGACAACCCGATGATCTCGCTCGTGCCCGGCGCGCTGATCGCGCTCACCGCCACCAGCGTCACGCTCCTCGGCGACTGGCTCTATGACCGCTACTCCGTAGGTGGGACCCGACCGTGAACCCCTTGCTGACCGTCCAGGACCTGCACGTCCAAGCAGCGCACCGCACCCTCGTCCGCGACGTCTCCTTCGACCTGCGAGCCGGGGAAACCCTCGGCATCGTCGGGGAGTCCGGCAGTGGCAAGACCGTCACCGCTCGGTCGATCGTGGCCATGCTGCCCGAAGGTTTGCGGGCCTCCGGGACCGTGGCGTTCGACGGCATCCCGTTGCTGGGCAAGCGCGAGCGCGAGCTGCGCCCGTTGCGGGGGACGCGGTTCGGCATGGTCATGCAAGACCCGTTCACCACGCTGAACCCGCTTCAGACCACCGGTGAGCACATTCGCGAGTCCTTGCCGCGGGCCCTGCAGCGCTCGCGCTCGACCGCACAGGCCGAGGTCGCCCGCCGGCTGGCCGAAGTCGGGCTCGACCCCGCCGACATCGCCAAGCGATACCCGTTCCAGCTTTCCGGCGGCATGCGCCAGCGCGTGGCCATCGCGGCCGCCCTCGCCGGCGACCCCGAGCTGCTGATCGCCGACGAGCCGACGACCGCGCTCGACGCCACCACCCAGGCCGAGATCCTGGGTCTGCTGCGAAAACTGCAGACCGACCGCGGGATGGCGCTGATCCTGATCACCCACGATCTCCGAGTGACCTTCTCCGTCTGCGACCGCGTCCTGGTGATGTACGCCGGCTCGGTCCTCGAGGATGCGCCGTCAGCCGCGATGACACGGGCGCCGCGGCATCCGTACACGCTTGGCCTGCTGCTCGCGGAGCCTCCGGTCTCGCACGTCGTGGCGCGCCTCAACTCGATACCCGGCAGTGTGCCACTCGCAGACGAGATCGCCGACACGTGTGCGTTCACCGCCCGATGTGAATGGGCGCGACCGGTGTGCTCGGCCGGACGGCCATCGCTCACCGTCATCGATGGCGGCCGGTCGTCCGCCTGCCTGCGCATCGCCGAGATCGGCCAGGAGGTCGACGTCCGGCAAACCACGCTCGGCGAGCCGGCCACCTCGGCCCCGGTGAACGCGGGCGATCCGATCCTTACCGTCACCGGCCTGCACAAGGTCCACCGCACCAGCGGGCTCGGCGGGCGCGCCCGCACCACCCCAGCGGTGGCCGACGTGTCGTTCGAGGTCAAGCAAGGTGAATCAGTCGGACTGGTCGGTGAATCCGGCTCCGGCAAGACGACCATCGCCCGGTGCGTGCTCGGCCTGGCCACCCCGACGTCCGGCACCATCCGGCTCGGGCCGCTCGACGTCAGCGATCCGCGGCGGCTGACCAGGTCCCAGCGTCGCCAGGCCACCCAGCTCGTGCAGGTCGTCTTCCAGGATCCCTACGCCTCGCTCAACCCGATGCTCACCATCGGCGCGACGCTGGGCGAAGCGCTCACCGCGGGCGGCGGCGGCACCGTCGCCGAGCTGCTGCGACAGGTTGGGCTTCCGGCGCCGTACGCCAGACGGAAACCCGCGGCGCTCTCGGGCGGCGAACGGCAGCGGGTGGCGATCGCCCGCGCCATCGCGGTCCGGCCGAAGCTGCTGATCTGCGACGAAGCAGTCGCCGCGCTCGACGTCTCGGTGCAGGCCCAAATCCTCGAACTCCTGCGTGAAGTCCGCCGCACGCAAGGAACCAGCCTGTTGTTCATCACCCACGACCTGGCGGTGGTCCGGCAGATGACCGATCGAGCCGTCGTGTTGCGCCGCGGCGAGGTCGTCGAGGCCGGCCGCACCGAGACATTGCTGGACTCCCCCACCCACCCGTACACGGCGAGCCTCGTCGCGTCAGTACCTGGTGGACAGCCGGAGGCCGTCAACCGCGCGCATGGCGCCTGACCTTCATAAGGCACCGGCTATGACATGTCCGAAGACAGGCACCCGTTCACCGGGCACGTGAGGTGTGGGGTGCCTTCGCGGGCGATCTGTTCGATCAACGACGCCTCGCCGGTGACCGGATGGTCGTTGTCATCGAATGCGGGGTCCTGATCAGAACTACAGGGGCTTCAGATCATCCTCGGCACGGTGCGTCTCTCCATTTCGCACCGCTGAGGGTCACCCAGAGGTTCTGATCATTCCTCCTCTGCCGCGGCGGTGTGGATGGCCTTGAACTCGACCGGGGTGAGCTTGCCCAGGGCCTCGTTGCCAAGCGGTCGCCGAGGAGAAGTCACCGGACCGCAGCAGCGACTCCCACAAGCGGATCATCCGCTCCGTTTCACTCGCCCGCGTTCGCCGCCGACACTCGCCGCCGGGGCCGGACTGCTCGCGGCAGTCTCGCCGGGCGTCCACGGAGAGCCGACCGCAGGGCTCTGACGTGCGGCGGGCTGCGGACCGCGCCGAGCCGAACTCGAACAGTTGTCACCTATTGACTGTTGACGCTTGATTACTTTACGCTCGGCGCCAACCTGGAAAGGCTGGCCGACGGGCTGCGTGCTCCCCGCCCGCAAGCTTGAGCGCACCTCAGTGAGGAGGGATGAGCGCGCGATTTTCCGGCGCGCCGGCCCGGCCCGCGCCCGGCTCCGTGGTGGTGGTCCGTCCCCGCCGCCGGCCGGCTCCGCCCGCGCGCAAAACCCGTGAACATGTCCCACCAACATCGGAGTTGACGTAGCCATGCCATGTTCATCCCCTCGTGTGAAGCCCAAGGCGGCCATGGTGATCGCGGCTTCTCTCGTCGCGGCGCTCGGCCTCAGCGGCTGCGCCAGCCAGCAGCAGGCCGCCAGCACCGGGACCACCGGTGGCGGCACCAGCCTCGACCCGAAGCTGGTGGCCGCCGCGCAGGCCGAGGCCAAGAAGCTGATGGGCAACCAGAAACTGTCCGGCTCGCTCTCGGTCATGGGCGACAACAGCGGCTCGGAAGCCGCGCTGCTGCAGGCGTTCTACAAGCCCTTCACCGACGCCACCGGCGTCCAGGTCAACTTCACCGGCTCGGGCGACAACCTCAACGTCGTGCAGTCCCGGGTCGCCGCGAACAACCCGCCGGACCTGGTCACCACCGCGCCCGGCGTGATGCAGCAGTACTCCGCGACCCACAAGCTGCTCGACCTCTCCAGCTTCATGGGCGAGGAGCTGGCGAACAACTTCACCCCGTCGGTCAACCAGACCGCCTCCATCGGCACCAGCATCTACGGCGTCTACCAGGGCTTCAACAACATGGAGCTGTGGTACGACCCGCAGACCTACAGCGGGCCCAAGGCCGGCTCCAGCTGGCAGGACGTGCAGAACTGGACCGAGCAGCAGGGCAAGCAGGGCAAAACCGCCTGGTGCAACGCCCAGGGTGGCGGCACCTCCAACGGGTACCCGGGAGAGCTGTTCATCGAGGCGCTGTTCGCCAAGAAGTACGGCCCCGATCTGACCGAGCAGTGGGGCGCGGGCAAGCTGCCCTGGACCTCACCGCAGGTCAAGGACGCCTTCCAGATGTTCGGCGCCATCGCGGCCCACGACTCCTACGTCAACGGCGGTGTGCAGGGCTCGCTTTCGCAGAACACCGGCACCGGATCCAACGGGCTGGTGGCGGAGCCGCCGACCTGCCAGGCGGTGATCTGGGGCAGCTGGACCGGCGGACTGATCACCGGATCCGCCCCCGGCGTGCAGCCGGGGAAGAACCTGGCCTCCATGCAGATCCCGGCGTCCAACCCGCAGTACGCCAATAGCGAGACCTATTCCGCCGAGGTCACCTACGCGTTCAAGGACTCGCCCGAGACCAGGGTTTTCCTGCAGTACCTGGCTTCCGATCAGGCCCAGGCGCTGCTGGCCTCGGCGAATCACTGGCCGGTGGCGAACAAGAACGTGCCCGCCTCGATCTACTCCGACCCGACGCTGCAGAACATCGCCAAGACCTACTTCGCGCCCGGTGTCCGGCTCGCCCCGGGACCTGCCCTGCTGGCCAAGACCGCGGTGGTCACCGGGGCGGCCAAGGGTGTGGTGTCCTATTTGGAGAATCCCGCCGGCCTGGATTCGGTGCTGCAGAACATCCAGAACCTGCAGAACGGACAGTAGGAAGCCGATGAGCACGAGACAGCAGCGACTCCGGAAGACACCCGGAGGTGCGCGATGAATGCCCTGATGACAAGTGTCCCCGCGTTGATCGTGATCGGGGCGGTGGCGATCCCGGTGGTCGTCTACCTGTTCCTGGGCGTGGGCGACAGAATGCTGCGGCTGCTGGGCGGCAAGTCCGCCCGGCTGGCCCGGCCGTGGTTCTGGCTGCTGGTGCCGCTGGCGGTCGTGGGAATCATCCTGGTCTACCCGATGATCGAGACGATCGTGTCGGCCTTCCGCAACGCCCAGGGCGACGCCTGGCTCGGGCTGGGCAACTTCGCCTGGGCCTTCGGCGGGCAGATGCGGGGGGTACTGGGCAACAACCTGCTCTGGCTGATCGTGTTCCCGCTCGGCACCGTGCTGCTGGCGCTGATCGTGGCCGTGCTTTTCGACCGGGTCCGCTACGAACGGTTCGCCATGACGCTGGTGGTGCTGCCGACGGCCATCTCGTTCGCCGCGGGCTCGATCATCTGGCGCCAGATCTACGAGTACCAGCCCGCCGGCCGGGACCAGACGGGCCTGCTGAACGCGTTGTGGACGCTGATCCCGGGCACCAAGCCGCTGGCCTGGTTGCAGACCGGTGCGGTGAACAACTACTGCCTGATCTTCGTCGGGGTGTGGTCCAGCCTCGGGGTCGCGGCACTGATCCTGTCCGCGGCGGTCAAATCGGTGCCGGGCGAACTGGTCGAAGCGGCGCGCCTGGACGGGGCAGGTGAATGGCGGATCTTCTTCTCCATCACCCTGCCCCACATCACCGGGGCGGTGCTGGTCGTGATCACCACCGAACTGATCTTCGCGCTGAAGATCTTCGACATCGTCTACGTGATGACCAACGGGAACTTCAACACCAACACCGTGGCCAACCAGATGTACTTCGAGCTGTTCTCCAGCCAGGACCTCGGCCGGGCCAGCGCGATCGCGGTGGTGCTGCTGGTCGTGGCCATCCCGATCATGGTCATCAACATCCGCCAGTTCCGTGCGGAAAGGAGCCGGTGACATGGCCGCCACGCTCACCTCGCGCACATCCGCCCCGCCGGCCCGGCTCCCGGTCACGCGGCCGGCCGCGGGCAAAGCCCGGCGACGCTGGGTCCGGCTGATCGTGCACGTCATCGTCGTGGCGTTCATGGTCGTGTGGTTCACCCCGGTGCTGGGGCTGTTCGTGGGCTCGCTCCGCACACAGAACGACATCGCGGCGTCGGGCTGGTGGCACGCCCTGGTCGCGCCGTTGTTCACCGGCTACAACTACCAGCAGGCCCTGCAGGTGATCGGCCTCGGGCAGAGCCTGGGCACCTCGCTGGCCATCGCCGTGCCCACGACCGTGCTGACCACGCTCATCTCGGCCATCGGCGCGTTCGCGCTGACCCGGATGCGCTTCGCCGGCCGGAGCATCCTGTCCCTGGCCCTGGTCGCGTTGATGGTCACCCCGCCCCAGGTGACGCTGGTGCCGCTGCTGAAGTTCTTCAACGTCACCAAGCTCTACGGCACCGTCCCGGCGATGTGGTTGTACATGGTCGGGTTCACCGTGCCGTTCGGGGTGTTCCTGGTGCGCGGGTTCGTCGCGTCGATCCCGGAGGAGCTGTTCGAGTCCGCGCGCATCGACGGCGCCTCGGATCTGCGCATCTTCGCCTCGCTGGTGCTGCCGCTGTCGGCCCCGGTGCTGGCCTCACTGGCCATCATGCAGTTCCTGTGGGCGTGGAACGACCTGCTGACCCCGCTGATCTTCCTCGGCGGCACCTCGGTGCCGCAGCCCCTGACGGTGAACGTGGCCGGCCTGGTCACCGCGACCGGCCAGGGCGAGGCGCAGCTGATGTCGGCGACAGTGATCTCCATCCTGATCCCGCTGATCGTGGTGATCAGCCTCCAGCGCTACTTCGTCCGCGGAGTGCTCGGAGGTGCGGTCAAGGGCTGACCTGCCGCCGCCGAAGAGGGCGTCCAGTCCCGTGTGGGCTGGACGCCCTCTTCGTGTTCGACCGGCAGCGGACGAACGGCCTGCCGGGAGGATGGCCGGCAGGCCGTTCGCGGTGAAGGGGGAGCTTCAGCCAGCCAGTACGCCGGAGTCGGCGGCAGAGGCCGCGTCCAGCCGGCTGGCGATGTCGCGCGCACCGATGACCGACAGGGCCACGCTGGTCAGCGTCGGGTTGCACGCGGTCTCAGTGGGAATCACGCCGTTGCCCGCCACATAAAGGTTTTCGGTGCCCCAGACCCGGCAGGACGGATCGCACACGCTGGTGCCGTCGTCGGCCGCGCCCATTCGCACGGTGCCCTGGTAATGCAAGGAGCTGCCGGAGGGAAGGATCCACGGGATCTCGCCGTCCACCGGCTTGCCCAGCACGTTGCTCAGCCGCAGCGCCGCGCTTTTGCCCTCTTCCAGAGTGCGGAGGTCCCGCTCGCTGAGCGTGTGGTGGATGCGCATGGCCGGCAGGCCCAGCCAGTCCACTTCGGACTCACTGAACTCCAGCCGGTTCTCGAACCGCAGCTCCTGGGCGGCGAAGAAGTGCACCGAGATCAGCGGCTTCCGCTCGGCGCGGTCGGCGGCCGAACGCGGCACGGTGTCCGGATCGATCTGCGCCAGCATGCCGTGGAACGGGAATCGCTCCGCCTCGTAGGGAATCCACGTGACGCCGCTGGCGGCGACCGCGACAGCCCGGGAGTCGGACATCGCGGTGGAGTTGCCGACCTCGTGGTCGTGCCCGGAGTCCGCGCCGAGGCCGTCGACCTCGGCCATGATGGAGACCTGCGGGTGCTCGTTGAGGTAATGGCCGAGCGCCGCGGGACGCACACCGGAGGCGAACAGCAGCTGCGGGGTGCGCAGGGAATCACCCGCGACCACGACGTACTCGGCCCGCACCGCGTACTCGCGCCGAGCGACGCGGTCCCGCAGCCGCACGCCGGTCACCTTGCCGTCCTGCAGCAGCACTTGCTCGCACAGGGTGTCCGGGCGCAGTTCGAAGTCCTCGTCGGCGCCGGTGAGCAGGTCGTCGAAGATCAGGTTGGGGCCGGTGCGGTGCACCCCGTGCGGGGTCAGGGTGACGGCCATCGGCATCGGCTGCACTTCGCGCCCGGGCGCCCGGCCGGCGTCCAGCTCCTCGCCCAGCACGTGCTCGACGTGCTCGGCGAACTTCGAGCCGAGGAACTGCGTCGCCGAGACCCGCAGCAGCCCTTCGGCTATCGCATAGGCGTCTTCGAGGGCCTCGTCGTCGATCACGCGAATCCGCTCGGCCTCGCTCGGGCGGGGGCAGGCACCGAACCAGTGCGAGCCCATCCCGCCGACGTTGCTCGACTCCTGCGCGGCCGGGAAGCCGTCGCCGTCGATGTCCCCGGAGCCGACCGGGAACAGGCCGGGCCGGGTGACCAGTGCCTCGCTGCGCTGGGCGGCGTCGGCGTTGTGCGCGGTACCGGAGGTGGCGGGCAGGTCGTAGGCGTACTGGTTCGGCCCCTGGCAGGAGATCTGCGCGCGCTCGCGCTCGTCGTCGTCGATGATGTTGGCCATGTGCAGGCCAGGGATCTCGGTCACGACCGGGCCGGCCTCCACCACCAGCACGCGCGTGCACGGCCGGGTTTCGGTGAGCACCCGGGCGTAGGCCGCGCCGTTCGGGCCGCTCCCGACGATGACGACGTCGACGTCTTCGCTGAAGTCCGGCGATAGGGGATCTGGCACTGTGCTGCTCCTCGTCGATGCTTGATAACTCTTCGCGGACGGCTCCAGTGTGCCCGATCAACTGTTTACATCCAAGTACTGTTGCTGTACGTTCACATTTGCCGGGTCGTTGCGGCTTTGGCTTGACGTAACGCAAAAAGGGGTTGACGACGATGAGGTTCGGCGCATCTGTCTGGCCGTGGCGCTGGGACGCCCCGTATGACACCGGCATCACGCGCATCGCGGACGCCGGGTTCCGGGCGACCGAGCTGATCGCGTGGAACCGGACCGTGCTGGACGAGTACTACACGCCCGCAACCATCGCCTCGCTGCGCAAGCTGCTGGCCGGCCGCGACATGGTGCTGTCCCAGTTCATCGTGGACAACCGGGGCATGGCCAGCGCGGATCCGGCGGTGCGCGGACCCGCGGTGGACATGTTCAAGAAAGGCGTCGAGGTCGCGGCAGAACTCGGCGCGGGCATCATCAACACGGTCACCCACCTGCCGTTCGAGATCCAGTTCCCGTTCATCACCGACCGGCCGCACATGCAGACCTTCTCCCAGCCGGTGCCCTCGGACCTGGACTGGAAGCGCAACTACGAGGAATACGTGCAGACGCTGATCGAGTGCTGCGAGCACGCTGGGGCGGCCGGGCTCAAATACAGCCTGGAGCCGCACCCGTTCCGCTACGGCGCGAACATCGAAGGCCTGCTGCGCCTGATCGAGGCTGTGGACTCCCCCGTGCTGGGCGTGAACCTCGACCCCAGCCACCTGTTCCCCGTGGGCGACCTGCCACACATCGCCGTCTACCGGCTGGCCCCGCACGTCCTGCACTGCCACTTCTCCGACAACGACGGGGAGACGAACGTCCACTGGCGTCCGGGAATGGGCAAAATCAACTGGGCACACCTGATGCAGGCATTGAAGGACACCGGGTTCGACGGCGTGATCTCACTGGAGTTCGAGGACGTGCCGGGGGTTTCGCGCGGCGTGGAAGACGTCCCCGGGGTGTACAAGGGCAATGCCGACGCGACCGACGAGTTCGTCGGCGAGTACGAGACGGCGCTGGCGTTCCTGACCGGTCTGGCCGAGAAGGTCGGGCTGAAGGTCGAATGACGGCGCCAGGGATGCGTCAAAAGTTTGCATGTGATAACTTTTAGGTTGTCGCAGGCGCTGCGGTACTGCACAGAGCGGGGAACATCATGGTGGATGCGCAGGAGATCGGCGCCAAAGTGGTGCGCGGTCCTTACCAGAACGGGATCCGCCGGCGCCGGGAGATCATCGAATCCGCCTCCCGGGTGTTCGCCTCCTACGGGTTCGTCAGCGGTTCGCTGCGCCAGATCGCCGAGGAGGTCGGGGTCACCCCGGCCGCCCTGACCCGGCACTTCGGCAGCAAGGAAGGCCTGCTGTCGGCCGTACTGGAGAACTGGGACGCCGACGCCGAGGCGCGCAACCCGCCGGACGTTCACGGCCTGGACTACTTCGTGCGGTTGCGCGATGCCGTGCTGTACAACCAGGCGCATCGCGGGCTGATCGAGCTGTTCCTCACCCTCTCGGCCGAGTCCACGCACCCCGAGCACCCGGCCCGGCAGTTCGTGCGCAACCGCTACGACCGGGTCGTCTCGACGGGGGTCCAGCACCTGCGGGAGGCCCGGGACGCGGGCGATGCGGTGTGGCTGGCCGACGAGCTCATCGAGGCCGAGGTCCGTTCGCTCTTCGCGATGATGGACGGCGTCCAGTTGCAGTGGCTGATCGATCCGGGTCTCGATCTGGTCGGGGTGTTCAGCCGGGCGCTGGGGCAGTACCTGCACCGGTGGACCGGCCGGGCGGATCTGGTGCCCGGGCAGGACGGGCAGGACTGAGCCTGGTGACCGACGTCGTGCTGGCGCTGGACATCAGCTCCAGCGGTGTCCGCGCCCGTGCTCACGACCGGGATCTGCGCGTCGTGGCCGAGCGGGCCCTCGACCTGGACACCCGGGTCGCCGCGGACGGCACCTCCGGTCACGACCTGGACGAGGTGCTGACCGCGGTGCGGGCGGTGCTCCGTCCGTTGGCCGCCGATCCCCGGCTGCGGCCGGTGGCGCTGGCCGCCTCCGGCACCGCCAGCAGCCTGGTGGCGATGGAGCCCGGGGAGCAGGCGCGTTCGGAGGTGCTGCTGTGGTCGGACACGCGAGCTGCCGGGCACTATCCCGAGCTGGCCGAGGCGCTGGCCGAGGCCTATCCCCGGACGCTGTGTCCGCCGGATGTCAGTTACTGGCCGGCGAAACTGCGCTACCTGGCCGAGCGCGGCCTGCGCGCCGACGGGCGGCTGGCCGGCATCAAGGACGTGGTGTTCGCCTGGTTGACCGGTGCGCTGTGGACCGATCCGATGACCGCGGCGTCCTCCGGAGTGTTCGACAGCGCGGCCTGGCGATGGGACACCGCCCTGCTAAGCCGACTCGGCGTGCCCAGTGCGCGGCTGCCCGAAGTGCGCGGCGCGACCGATTCGGCTCCACTGCGGGCCGGGGTCGCGGCCGAACTCGGCCTGCCCGCAGGGCTGCCGGTCGCCGCCGGCGGGATGGACGGGCCGCTGAGCCAGCTCGGTGCCGCCGGTACGCGGGAGCAAGTGGCCTCGTGCACGGTCGGCACCAGCGTTGCGGTGCGCGCCGCTTCCGGCACGCGCGTGGGCGACCCGCGGCAGCGCACCTGGTGCTACCCGGTCACCGAGCGGCTGTGGGTCACCGGCGGCGCGGGCAGCAACGGCGGCAACCTGCTGACCTGGCTTCGTGATCGGGTCGGTATGGGCGGCAGCATCCCAGAACTGGCCGATGCCGCCTTCGGCGTGCCCGCCGATCCGGAACTGCTGTTCGTGCCCTACCTCAACGGTGAGCGGGCGCCGTGGTGGCGTTCCGAACTGCGCGCGGCCTTCCTCGGCCTCGCCGCTCACCACGGTTCGGCCGACCTGGCGCGGGCCGTGCTCGACGGCCTGGCCGCGGCCGTGCAGGATCTGGCCGCCGCCGTGCAGTCGGTGGCCGGCCGGCCCGGACAGGTGGTGTTCACCGGCGGATTCCTGCAGGACAAGCGGTGGGTCCAGCTGATGACCGACGCGCTGGGCCTGCCTGCCGCCGCGCCGGACCCGGATTGCGCGACCTCCGTCGGGGTGGCGATGCTGGGCTGGGCCGTGGCCGAGCAAGCCGGTCTCGACGAGGTGTTCACCCCGGCGCTGCGCCCCGTCGCCGAACCGGACCCGGCCGAGCACCGGCGTCTGCGGACGGTGTCCGGGCGGATCGCGGAATGCCGCCGCCTGCTCTGGCCCTGAACCCCGGCCCGCACGTCCGCCGAGCCCAGTGACCCGCGGTGTCCCGGAAGCAAGCGGAGCGCACCGGCCGGGTGGACCGGAATCGCCTGTGGCGCCGGGGATCCGACGGATTCCCGGCGCTGCGGCGATGGGGTCCGGATCAGCCCGGCCACCGCCAGGCCCGGGCGATCTCGCGGCGGAACTCCGCCCATACGGCGGCGGGGTCCGCGGCGTCGGCGACCGCCCCGCCCACGATCAAGGTGCCGAATCCGGCAGTCAGGGCCGGGCCCGCCTCCGCCGGCGCGAGTTTGCCGGCCACCGCCAGCGAGGCGAAGCCGGGCACGTGGTCGTTGACCGGTTGGATCAGCTGCGTGAACCCGGGTGAGCCGACCTTCGGGCGGTGCACGCACAGTTCCACCGGCACGCCGCTTTCCTTTGCCGCGGCGAGGAATCCGGCCAGCGCGGGCAGGTCGAGGGACGGGCCGATGGTATCTAGCACGACCGAGGCCGTGCCGCCGTCGCGGTCGGCCGCGGCGCGCAGCACCCCGCGCCAGGTGACATCGTCGATCGCGGTGGCGACCACGGTGAGCACGTCGGCCCCGGCGGCCACCGCACTGCGCGCGATCTTCTCGCCGGCGTCGCAGATCTTCACATCCGCCACCACCGTGGCCGATCCCCCGGCCAGCGCGCGGACGCGGGCCACCATGCCCAGTCCTGCGGCCAGCACCAGCGGAGTACCGACCTCCACCCTTCGCAAGGTCGGGGCGAGCAGCTCCACCAGGCGTTCGGCCGGCGCCGGATCGGTGTGATCGAGGGCCAGCTGCAGGTGTGTTTCCGGGGCCGCGGACATGGCCGATCCTCCAGGGATTGACGTCTTCACGAAATGTAAACCATGTGCTACGTTTCAACTGTAGTCAAGTGTTCACTATTGGGCCAGTGGCCACCGCCCGGTGGAACGAGGAGGTACGTGGCGTGCGATTCGGAGCATCGATCTGGCCGTGGAAGTGGGATGAGCCCTACGACTCGGCCATCCGCCGCATCGGGCGCGCGGGGTTCCGCGCCACCGAGCTGATCGCCTGGGACGAGGTCAGCTTCACCGAGTACTACACCGACCGGACCGTGCGCGAGCTGCGGCAGGTCCTCGACGACGAGGGCATGGTGCTGTCCCAGTTCGTCGTGAAGACGCCCGAGCTGGCCAGCCCGGACGCGGACCGGCGGCAGGCCGCGACCGACCTGTTCAAGCGCGGCGTCGAGAAGACGGTCGCGCTGGGTTCGCCGATCATCAACACCGTCGTGCACTACCCGTTCGCCCTGGAGCACCCGGCGTTGATGGATCGCCCGCACATGCAGACCTTCTCCCGCGCCGTACCGTCCGATTTGGACTGGAAGCGCAACTGGGCAGACTACGTAGCAGCGCTGCGCACCTGCGCGCAAGCAGCTGAGGACGGCGGGATCAAGTACAGCCTCGAACCGCACCCGTTCCGCTACGGCGCCAACACCGAAGGCCTGCTACGCCTCATCGAGGCCGTCGACTCCCCCGCACTCGGCATCAACCTCGACCCCAGCCACCTCTTCCCCGTCGGCGACCTGCCCCACATCGCGGTATACCGCCTGGCCCCGCACGTCCTGCACTGCCACTTCTCCGACAACGACGGCGAAACCAACGTCCACTGGCGACCAGGCATGGGCAAGATCAACTGGACCCACCTGCTGCAAGCACTGAAGGACACCGGTTTCGACGGCGTGGTCTCGTTGGAGTTCGAGGACATCCCCGGCGTTTCCCGGGGCACCCGCGACGATCACGGCGCCTACCACGGCAACGTGGAAGCCACCCCCGGGTTCGAGGACGAGTACCGGATCGCACTGGCCCACCTGACCGAGGCCGCCCGCGAAGTCGGCCTCACCGTCGAATGACCGTCGCACAGCACAGCACGTACAGGAGAAGGAGCGCATGAGCGCAGCACGCTCGCTGATCATCGGGACCTACACCGAGAAACTGCCGCACGTGGACGGGCACGCGACCGGGATCCTCGGCGCGTCCTGCGACGCCGAGGGGCTCACCGGCGTCACGGTGACCGCCGAGGTGCGCAACCCGTCGTGGGTGACCACCACGGCCGACGGCCGCTTCCTCTATGCGGTGGTGGAAACCGTCGAGTTCGAGGACCGGCCCGGCGGCGGTGTGGCCGCCTACGCCCGGGACCCGGAAACCGGGGCGCTCACCGCGCTCAATACAGCCTCCTCACGCGGGGTGGAGCCCGCGCACCTGGACCTGGACCCGGCCGAGCGGTTCGTCCTCGTGGCCAACTACCGCACGGGCTCGATCTCGGTGTTCCGCCGGGAACCCGGCGGACAGCTGGGCGATCTGGTCGAGCACGTGCAGCACGAGGGCTCCAGCGTGCACCCGGTCCGCCAGACCGGCCCGCACGCACACCAGATCCTGTTCGACCCGGTCACCGGTGAGCTGCTGGTCCCCGACCTCGGCCTGGACGCAGTGCTGGTCTACCGGCTGGGCGAGGACGGCCACCTGACCGAGCGCCCGGAGGCCCGCATCGCCTGCGCCCCCGGCGCCGGGCCCCGGCACCTGGCCTTCCACCCTGACGGCGAGCACCTGTTCCTGCTCAACGAGCTGGACAGCACGCTGGCCGTGCTGCGCCGCAACGGCGACCGCTTCACCCAGGTCCAGCTCGTCTCCACGCTCCCCGACGACTTCGCCGGGCACAACCAGACCAGCGCCATCCGGGTGTCGGCATCCGGCCGCTCGGTGCTGGTGTCCAACCGGGGCCACGACAGCATCGCCGTGTTCGCCTTCGACGGCTCGACGGTGCAGCTGAAGACCACCGAGCCCACTCGCGGCCGGGAGCCGCGCGACTTCGTGCTGACGCCCGACGGCACTCAGCTGCTGGTGGGCAACCAGGACAGCGACACCGTGCAGCTGTTCGCCTTCGACGAGGCGGAACCCCGTCTCGCGCTGGTGTCCGGCACTGCGGTCCCCACTCCGGTCTGCCTGCGGTTCGCCGGCTGACTACGGGATTCGAGAACTGTGAAAAGGAACGTGATCCGGTGACCGAGACCAGCGCCGCGCCGCCGAAGA
The DNA here is from genome assembly GCF_900110575.1 of Amycolatopsis saalfeldensis. GTDB lineage: Bacteria > Actinomycetota > Actinomycetes > Mycobacteriales > Pseudonocardiaceae > Amycolatopsis > Amycolatopsis saalfeldensis. The sequence continues at coordinate 250,462 of NZ_FOEF01000009.1, read as the reverse complement.
CCATGCGTGCCAGCGTCCTGACCGGCGCCGGGTCCGTCATGCTCGAGCAGCGGCCGGTCCCGGCAGTGGCTGCCGACGAGGTGCTGATCAAGGTATCCGCGGTCGGCGTGTGCGGTTCGGACGTGCACTACTACCGCGAAGGCCGGATCGGCGATTTCGTGGTGGATTCCCCGCTGGTGCTCGGGCACGAAGCGGCAGGCACGATCGTCGCGGCCGGCGCCGGGGTCGACCCGGCGCGGATCGGCCGGCGGGTGGCGATCGAGCCGCAGCGGCCTTGCCGGGTGTGCGCCCAGTGCAAGGCCGGCCGCTACAACCTGTGCCCGGACATGCAGTTCTATGCCACCCCGCCGATCGACGGCGCGTTCTGCGAATACGTCACCATTCAGGCCGATTTCGCCCACGCAGTGCCGGATTCGGTGTCCGACGAGGCAGCGGCACTGTTCGAGCCGTTGTCGGTGGGCATCTGGGCCTGCCGCAAAGCGAAGCTGACGGCGGGCTCCCGGGTGCTGATCGCCGGAGCCGGGCCGATCGGGGTGATCACCGCGCAAACCGCGCGGGCGTTCGGGGCGACCGAGGTGATCGTGTCCGACCCGGTGCCCGAGCGGCGCGACTTCGTGTCGCGCTTCGGCGCGACCCAGGTCGTCGACCCGCGCACCGAGGACGTCACCAGCCTGGCGGTGGACGCGTTCATCGACGCCTCCGGAGCCACCCCCGCATTGGTCAGCGGGATCAGGGCGGTGCGCGGTGCGGGCACGGTGGTACTGGTCGGCATGGGTGCCGACGAGATCGCGCTGCCCATCCCGGTCATCCAGAACCGGGAGCTGGTGATCACCGGGGTGTTCCGCTACACCGGAACCTGGCCCACGGCCGCCGGGCTGGTCGAATCCGGGCAGGTCCGCCTGGACGAGCTGGTGACCGCCCGCTACGGCCTGGCCGCCGTGGGAGCCGCTCTCCGCGCCGACGAGCAGCCGGACAGCCTCAAAACGATCGTCCTCCCGGCCGAGTGATCCCGCTCCGGCTCTGCTGGACGAACTGTTGAGCCACCGGCCGGCCCGGTTGGCGCAGCGCGATCGAAACCACGCGCTTGGGCGCGGCCTTTGCGGCGCCACGGGGCCGGACTGCACGACTCGACTGCCGGCGGCGGAGGTAGTCGCCGCGGAATCCCGCCTAGGAGCCAGGATCGGCGGGCCGGCGGCCGTCGTCTTCGACACCGCTCGCAGGTGCGGCGGTCAAGGCCTGGTCGGTGAAACCGGTGGCGAGCACCCGTAGCGCGGCATCGAGGTAGAGCGTGAGGTCCGCGTCCGCGCGGGCTGCCCAGCGGTCGTAGCCCGCGCGGCAAGCGGCCAGAACCGCCTGGCCCACGACCAAGGGGTACAGCGTGTTAGCGGGGTGGCCGGTGCGGTGGGCGACGTAGGCGCTGATGGCCCGCTCCCAGGCGTCGTAGTGGATCGCCGCGCTCGCGGCCAGTTCGGGAACGGAGTTGAGCAGGTGCATCCGCGTCCGGAGTTCGGGGACGTCCTGGGCGCGGTAGTGGTTGGCGGCCAGGACTGCGCTTCGGATGGCGTCCATGATGCCGAGTTCGTCGGAGATCTCGGCGAGCAGTGTGCGGATCGTTTCGACTTCAGCGTCGAATTCGTTCCACAACACGTCGGATTTCGCGTCGTAGTAACGGAAAAACGTCCGTCGGCTAACGCCGGCTAACGCCGCGATCTCATCTACAGTCGTCTGGTGGAAGCCCTGCTCGGCGAACAGTCGCAGCGCGATGACCTCCAGCTTGCGGGCGCTGGTACCGGGCGGGCGGCCGCGGCGTGCACTGGGCGTGCCGGCGGGGGCGTGTTCGGTCATCCAGACGCCGTTCCTTCGGGAGGGGCTTGTTTCTGACACTGCGTGACATTACTCTGCTGGATATTCGTCACAGAGTGCCGAAAAGCCTACGTGTCACGGGAGTCACGATGACCGAGAAGACCGCAGAGTCGATGAGCAACATTTCCGCTGGTGAGGAGCCTGTTGTCGCCGAAGAACTGCTCGTCGAGGAGGTTTCGATCGACGGGATGTGCGGTGTCTACTGAGGTCGCGGCCGCAGCGTTCGAGCTGGACGGCGCCTGGCAGCTGGACCACCGGGTGTCGATCCGGCCGGAGCGGTTCGGCGCGCTCCTCTACCACTTCGGGTCGCGGCGGCTTTCGTTCCTGAAGAGCCCGGTGCTGCTGGCCGTCGTGCGGTTGCTGGCCGACCTGCCGAGTGCGCGGGAAGCCTGTTCCGCGGCCGGGGTCACCGCCGCCGAACTACCCCGCTATCGCGAAGCACTGGCCGCGCTGGCCACGTCGCGGATGATCGAGCCGAGGAGCGTGTGATGTCGCTTGTGGACGAATTCCAGTACGGGCTCGACGCGCCGATCTGCTTGACCTGGGAACTGACCTACGCCTGCAATCTGTCCTGCGTGCACTGCCTTTCCTCGTCCGGGCGGCGGGATCCGCGTGAGCTGAGCACGGCGGAGTGCAAGGCGCTGATCGACGAATTCGAGCGGATGCAGGTGTTCTACGTGAACATCGGCGGTGGAGAGCCCACGGTGCGGCCGGATTTCTGGGAGCTGGTCGACTACGCGACCGCGCACCACGTGGGGGTCAAGTTCTCCACCAACGGCGTCAAGATCACCCCCGGCGTGGCGAAGCGACTGGCGGCGAGTGACTACGTCGACGTCCAGATCTCCCTCGACGGCGCCACCGCCGAGGTCAACGACCGCGTGCGCGGGCCCGGCTCGTACGCCACGGCGATCCGCGCGATGCAGCACCTGGCGGACGCCGGCTTCGGGAACTTCAAGATTTCCGTCGTGATCACCCGGGAGAACGCCGGTCAGCTCGACGAGTTCAAAGCGATCGCCGACCGCTACGGCGCTCAGCTGCGGATCACCCGGCTGCGCCCGTCCGGCCGCGGCGCCGACGTCTGGGACGAGTTGCACCCTACCGCGGCGCAGCAGCGGGAGCTGTATGACTGGCTGGTCGCGCGTGGCGAGAACGTTCTCACCGGTGACTCGTTCTTCCACCTCGCCGGCTACGGCGACGGTGGGCTGCCGGGGCTGAACCTGTGTGGCGCCGGGCGGGTCGTGTGCCTGGTCGACCCAGTCGGTGACGTTTACGCGTGCCCGTTCGCCATCCACGACACCTTCCTCGCCGGCAATGTCCGCGGCGGTGGTGGCTTCGCCCACGTGTGGCGGGAATCGGAGTTGTTCACCGAGCTGCGGAGCCCGCAGTCCGGTGGCGCCTGCACGTCGTGTTCGGCCTTCGACGCCTGCCGCGGCGGCTGCATGGCCGCGAAGTTCTTCACCGGCCTGCCCCTTGACGGACCGGACCCGGAATGCGTCCGCGGCGAAGGTGAGCGCGCCCTCGCGGGTGTCGCCGCCGGCAGCGTCCCAAAGCCGTCGCTGGACCACTCTCACCGCCGCCGCCCCGTGCCGGTCACCATCGGGATGCGCCGCCCACCGGAACGTGCCTGCGACGAAAACCCGCTCGCCGGTTTCACTCCATCGGGCCGCTGAGGTGCGGCTCGCCGATCTGTCTTCGCCGGACGTCGCGGAACGAGCGGCGGCCGGGGCGATCCTCGCCGTCCCGATCGGCTCGACGGAGCAGCACGGCGCTCACCTGCCGCTGACGACGGACACCGACATCGCTCAGGCCCTGTGCGACCGGCTTGCCGCCGAGCGGCCCGACGTCCTCGTGGCGCCGACGGTGGCATACGGCTCCAGCGGTGAGCACGCCGGGTTCGCCGGGACCCTCTCGATCGGACAGGAGGCGACCGAATTGGTCCTGGTGGAGCTGGGTCGCTCGGCCGTGGAGACGTTCGCACGTCTGCTGTTCGTCTCCACGCACGGCGGCAATGCGGGACCTGTGGCGCGGGCGGTGGCAAGGCTGCGCGCGGAGTCGCGGGACGTCCAGGTGTTCCAGCCGCGGTGGGACGGTGACCCACACGCCGGAGCACCGGAAACCGGGCTGCAGCTCGCCTTGCGGCCGGAGGTGGTCCGGATGGACCGGGCGGTGCCGGGTGACCGGCGCCCGCTCGGCGAGCTACTGCCCGTGATGATCGAGGGCGGGGTTCGCGCGGTGACCGGGACCGGGGTGCTCGGCGACCCGACCGCCGCCACGGTAGCGGAGGGGCGGGCGTTGCTGGACAAGCTGACCGCGCAACTGGTGTCTCAAGTAGACGGTTGGAGAACACGATGACCACGCGAACAGCCCTTGTCACGGGTGCGTCCCGCGGGATCGGTGCCGCGACGGTCGTGCTTCTGGCGAAGCAGGGCTACTCGGTGCTCGCCGTCGACGTCGCGGCCGACGACCCCGCGCTCCCGTACCCGATGGGCAGCGGAGCCGAGCTGTCCGCTGTCGTCGAGCAGGCAGGGGAGCACGTCGAGGCCTTCATCGCCGACGTTCGGGATCCGGCCGCGATCGCCGCCGCGGTCGCCGAAGCCGAACGCCGATGGGGCGGGCTCGACGTCGCCGTCGCGGCCGCAGGTGTCATCGCCGGCGGTGTCCCGCTGTGGGAGGTTCCGCCGGAGCAGGAGCAAGCTGTGCTGGAGATCAATCTGAACGGCGTCGTGAACCTGGCCCGCGCGGCGGTTCCCGCATTGCTGCGGCGGCCGGAGCCCCGGTCCGGGCGGTTCCTCGCGGTCGCTTCGGCCGCCGCCACCCGCGGTCTGCCGATGCTCGCCGCCTACTGCGCCGCGAAAGCGGGCGTCGCCGGGCTGATCCGCGCACTCGGAGCGGAGCTGGGGCGGACCGGTGTGACCGCGAACGCCGTCAGCCCCGGCTCGACCGACACCCCGATCCTGGCGGAGAGCGCCCGGCTCTACGACTTGCCCGGGGCGGAGTCCTTCGCTGCCCAGCAGCCGCTCGGCCGGTTGCTCGACGCCGGTGAAGTCGCCGCAGCGCTGGCGTTCCTGGCCGGGCCGGACAGCGGCGCCATGACCGGTGCGGTGGTGCCGGTGGACGGAGGGCTGGCGCTGTGACGCCTTTGCCGTGTGGATTCCGGGTCGAGCTCGATCAGGACACCCGTCGCCTGACCGACGATCTCCTGTTCGGCGGCTCCCCGGCGCGGGTGCTGCGGCTGACCGCCGCCGGGCAGGCCGCGTGGCGGGAACTCGCCGACGGACCGATCACCTCGGCCGCCGGAGGAGCACTCGCCCGGCGGCTCACCGACGCAGGACTCGCCCACCCGGTGCCGCCCGAGCCGTCGGCGCTCCCGAGGCTGACGGTCGTGGTCCCCGTCCGCGACCGCGCGCAGCTGCTCGGCCGGTGCCTGGCCGGACTCGACGGGCGGCACCCGGTGCTCGTCGTCGACGACGGGTCCCTCGATCCCGCGGCCATCGCCGCCGCAGCCGCGTCGTACGGCGCGAAACTCGTCCGTCGTGACGTCAACGGCGGCCCCGGCGTCGCACGGAACACCGCCCTGGAACACGTTTCGACCGAGCTGGTGGCCTTTGTGGATAGTGACTGCGTGCCAGGCCCCGGCTGGGCCGATCAGCTCGCCGCGCACTTCGCGGACCCGCTGCTCGCCGCGATCGCCCCGCGGGTGCCGGCCCTGGCGCCGGACACGGCGGCCGGGCGGTACACCCGTGTGGCCGGCAGCCTCGACCTCGGCGACCGCCCGGCGCGGGTCGCGCCCGGGACCCGGATGCCGTATGTACCGACCGCCGCGCTGGTGGCCCGCCGGTCGGCGCTGGCACACGTCGCCGTGGACGGCGACGTGTTCGACCCGCGGCTGCGGGTGGGCGAGGACGTCGACCTCGTCTGGCGGCTGGACGGTGCCGGCTTCCGGGTCCGCTACGCCCCCGACGTCCGCGTCGAGCACCACGAACCGGTTACCTGGTCCGGACTTCTCCGGCGCCGGGCCCGGTACGGCACGTCCGCGGCCCCGCTCGCGAAACGGCACCCTGGCAAGGTGGCGCCGCTCGCGCTGCACCCATGGCCGACGCTCACCGTTGCCGCGCTGCTGACCCGTCACCCGCTCATCGCCGCGCTGGCGTTCGGCGGGTCGGTGGGCAGCATGGCCCGCACCCTGCGGGCGCAAGACATCCCGACGGCCGGCGTCGTGCGCGCGATGGCCACCGCCGTCCACCAGACTTGGCTCGGCTGCGGTCGTTACGGCACGCAGTTCGCCGTGCCGCTGCTCGCGGCCCTCATGGCCCCGCGCGGGTGGGGGCGCCGCGCCGCAGTGGCGTCATTGCTGCTCGGCCCACCGTTGACCGCCTGGGCGAAGAACAGGCCGCGGCTCGACCCTTTCCGCTACACCGCCGCCGCGATCGCCGACGACGTCGCCTACGGAGCCGGTGTCTGGGCCGGCTGCCTCACCCATCGCACGACCATGCCGGTCCGCCCGGCCCTCGTCCGGCGCCCCCTGCGCTTCGATCCGAAGGGAAAATGATGAGCACCACCTGGTTCGAGTCCGTCATCGAGGCGCAGCGGCGGGCCAAGAAGAGGCTGCCCGGCTCCGTGTACTCGGCCCTGATCGCCGGTTCGGAGAAGGGCCTCACCCTGGCCGACAACCTCAGCGCCTTCGAGGAACTGCGGTTCGCCCCGCGCACCGCCGGGCACGCGCCCGAACGTCAGCTGGGCACCACCGTGCTCGGCCGTGACGTCGCGCTGCCCGTGCTGATCTCCCCGACCGGAGTGCAGGCGGTGCACCCTGACGGCGAGGTCGCCGTGGCGAGGGCGGCTGCCGCACGTGGGACGTCGATGGGCCTGAGCTCGTTCGGCAGCAAGCCGATCGAAGAGGTCGTCGCCGCGAACCCGAACACGTACTTCCAGATCTACTGGACCGGAACCCGCGACGACATCAGGCGCCGCCTCGACCGAGCTCGTGCAGCCGGGGCGGTCGGGATCATCCTCACCCTCGACTGGTCGTTCTCCCACAGCCGCGACTGGGGCAGCCCGCGCATCCCGGAAAAGCTCACGGTCAAGGAGATGCTGCGCTTCTCGCCCGAAGCGCTGACCCACCCACGCTGGCTGCTCGACTACGCCCGCACCCGCCGTCTGCCGGACCTGAGTGTGCCGAACATGGCCGAGCCGGGCACGCCGATCCCCACGTTCTTCGGCGCGTACGGCCAGTGGATGCAGACGCCGCCGCCGGCCTGGGACGACGTGCGCTGGCTGCGCGCGCAGTGGGACGGGCCATTCCTGCTCAAGGGCATCATCCGCGTGGACGAGGCCCGCCGCGCCGTGGACGCCGGAGTCAGCGCCATCTCGGTCTCCAACCACGGCGGCAACAACCTCGACGGCACCCCCGCCACCATCCGCGCGCTGCCCTCGATCGCCGACGCCGTCGGCGACCAGGTGGAAGTGCTGCTGGACGGCGGCATTCGCCGCGGCAGCGACGTCGTGAAGGCTCTCGCGCTCGGCGCCCGCGCCGTGCTCATCGGCCGGGCCTACCTCTGGGGGCTGGCCGCCAACGGCCAAGCGGGCGTGGAGAACGTCCTCGACGTCCTGCGCAACGGCATCGACTCGACCCTGCTCGCCCTCGGCCGCCGCAGCGTGCAGGATCTCAGCCGTGACGACGTGATCGTGCCCGCTGGATTCACGGCGGAGCTCGGGCGCGTTCAGGGTCAAGAGGCTGATGGGCTTACGCCTCAGCACTGATCAGGACTGATCAGGAGCAGCTCCGCTCGACGATGAGCGCGAGGCGCGGTAACAGCGGCACCCGCCAAACGGGCGACATCGCGCTCGAGAACCTACGAAGCGCCATCGGCGCCAACACAAACATGGAGCAGCAGCCGGCCGACCTGCTGACTGACCCGTGGCAACACCGGTCGCCACTGAACTGGACGAAAGCCGGCGGGTGGCTGAGGTTTGCCACGAAAACCGGTTCGTCATCGTTCATCGCCCACGTTCTGCGAATGGCCCTGTGATCGGCGGGACCGCGCGAGACCTCCGTGGCCACGCCGACTGCGCTGCCCCGCGGCAGGTCGGCACCCGGCGCGAATGTGTTCAGGCGGGCATGAACCGGTGGAACCACTCGACGACGCGGGCCGGCGAGTCCGTCAAAGCCGGCTGGGCGCGCACGCCGTGTCCCTCCGGCGGGTAGATCACCAGCTCCGACACCGCGCTGTGCGACCTCAGTGCGCGATGGAACTCCTCGGCCTGTTCCGGGCGACCCGGCTCGCGTGCAGGACCGGGCTTCGCCGGCACAGGGACCTGCCGGGCGGCTCCGGGTCGGCGCCTGCTCGGCCTGGTTCCACAGCGAACAAGCCCGGGGCGCGCCCTGCGCTGCCGCTTGGGCGGCGAGCCGCTCGTAATCGGGATTGACGATCCCGGCGAAGTTCTGCCCGTTCGGCGGCTGCGGTCCGGACACGAACGGCACTGCCTGGGTGGGCAGGCCGAAACCGAAGCCGGCCCCGTAGGCGTCTCAGTTCCCGGTCTGGAACCTCGACACGGTGAGCCCGTTGGCGTCGTCACCGGTGGTCGTGGTCTGGACGCCGATCGCTTAGCGCAGATCGATCTTCAGCGGCTTCCCGGCCTTGCTGCGGTTGCCGTCCGGTCCCTTGGCCCAGCCGGCCTGGTCGAAGACGGCGGCGGCCTGCGCCGGGTCATGCGACGGGAGAAGGCGTCGCCGTCCTCGATCCACCCGGGCCGCACCGCTGCACGCAGGACCAGCCGCGGCCGGTGGTGTGGCAGCAACCGCTCAGCACGCTCGTGGACAACGGAGGGAAGAGGGTCCACGGACATTGGCGTCCTTCCGTCGGGCAGTCATGTACTGCCGGACGAACTCTGAGGACAAATGCCGTCGCGACCGGCCAAGACACCGCGCGCCTCGGGGCGCACTCAGCCGCTAGGCCATCGTCGAAGCCGCCGCCCAGCTGATCGACAGCGTGGGGCTGGCCGCCCTCACCACCCGCCGCCTCGCCGACGAGCTGGGTGTGCCGCCGATGTCGCTCTACACCCATTTCCGCGACAAGGAAGCCATCTTGGCCGCGGTGGCGGAGAACCTGCTGTCCCGGTTCGAATGGCCGGAACCGGAACTCGACGACGTCGAGTGGCTGCGGCCGGCGATGCGGGCCTACTTCCGCCTGCTGACCGATTCCCCGGGCGCTGCTGCAGATGCACGCGATCGCCGATCACGCCAGCAGAACCGAGGCGCAGCTGTCCGAGCAGGTCTACACCGCCCCGTGAACCCGGAGTTGGACCACCGGCGAGCCGCCGCACTGGGAGGAGGTCCGGCAACGGCTGGCCGGCCTGCCCCCCGAGAGTTACCCGACCATGCGCGGATTCACCGGCGGCTTCCCGGTGTTCACCCAGGCCGACACCTTCGAATTCGGGCTCGACCTGATCCTCAGGTTGCGCGCCGCACCGGTCCGGGCACGCACCCTGCAGAGGGAGCGCAAGGCGGCAAACGACAAGGCCCACCGGCAAGCCATCGAGGCCGACGCGCCGCACCCGGCCTGCACTCTTCATGGGCGCTGTCGCTTCCGCCACCGGTGAACTCTCCGGAATACGCCGACCTGGACGCCACCGCCCTCGGAGTCGCGACCTTCCTGCCGGCCTCTGCGTCCACGTTCGCGAGACTGAGCCCCCGCCGGCTGAGCAAGCGCTTAGAATGGCCGCGACGGTGGATCAGGAAGGATCGCGGGATGACGATGTCGCTCTCGGCCGAGTTGTGGCCCGACGTGCAGCCCGAGACCGCGCGGCGGCTGATGCTGGCCGGGGTGGAGTCCTTCGCGCGGCGGGGGTACCACGCCACCACCACTCGCGACATCGCGGGCGCCGCCGGGATGAGCCCGGCGGCGTTGTACGTGCACTTCCCGTCGAAGGCGGCGCTGCTGTTCGCCATCAGCCGCAGTGGTCACGAGCAGACGCTGGCGCTGGTGCGGAACGCGGTGGCGAAGGTCCAGGACCCGGTGGAGTGCATCCGCCTGCTGGTGGCGGACTTCGTGGCCTGGCACGCGCGGCGGCACACCATCGCGCGGGTGGTGCAGTACGAGCTGAACGCCTTGCCGGAGCAGGAACTCGAGGTCGTCACCGAGCTGCGGCGCGAGATCGAGCGCCTCGTCCGCGAAGTGATCACCGAGGGCTCGGCCGGCGGCGCCTTCACCGTCGCCGACCCGCGCACCGCGGCCCGCGCCGTGCTGTCGCTGGGGGTCGACGTGGCCCGCTGGTACAGCGAGCGCAGCCGCCAGACCCCGGAGGCGCTGGGCAAGGAGTACAGCGAACTCGTGCTGCGCATGCTGGGCGCCCGCGCCGCCTGAGCGCTCACGGCGCCGAGCCCGCGGCGGCGCGGGAAAACCGTTCCGCGATCCGGGTCAGCCGCTCGACCAGCCCGGGCGGCGCCTCCTCCACCACGAAGTCGTAGTCCCACTGCGCGAGATAGAACGGCACCGCGTCGAGGTTGTGGGCGCCGGTGCGGAGCCGGCAGCTGTGCTCGTCGACCGGCTCCACCACCCCGGCCGTCGGCGGGACGCGCTCGGCCAGCACCGAGGCCGGCACGGCCACGCGCACCACCACCTGATGCGCGTACGGCGCGGTGGAAATCGCGCGCGAGACGTACGCCGCGAGGTCGGCCGCGGGCGGTTCCCTTGGGGTGAAACGGAAACCGGGCGCCGGGACGCCGTCGACACGGTCCACGCGGAACGTGCGCCAGTCCTCGCGGCCCAGGTCGTACGCCACCAGGTACCAGCGGCGTCCGGTGTGGACCATCCGCAGCGGCTCGACGTTCCGCTCCCCGACGTCGCCCGCGTGCGTGCCGTAGGTGAAGCGCAGGCGCTCGTGGTCGCGGCAGGCGGCGGCGATCACCGTGAGCACCTCCGCGTCCACCACCGGACCGCCGCTGCCCAGCGTCAGCGTCCCGGTCTGCAGCGCGCTCACCCGGTGCCGCAGCCGCGCGGGCAGCACCTGCTCGAGCTTGGCCAGCGCGCGCACGGACGTCTCCTCGATCCCGGACACCGTGCCGTTGGCCGCCGTCCGGAGGCCGACGGCGACGGCCACGGCCTCGTCGTCGTCCAGCAGCAGCGGCGGCAGCGCGGCCCCGGCGCCGAGCCGGTACCCGCCCGCGACCCCGGGCGTCGCGTGCACCGGGTAGCCCAGGCCGCGCAGCCGTTCGACGTCGCGCCGGACCGTGCGGACGTCCACGCTCAGCCGCTCGGCCAGGTCCGGCCCCGGCCAGTCGCGCCGGGCCTGCAACAGGGACAGCAGGCGCAGCAGCCGCTCGGAAGTTCCGTACATGCGCCTCACTCTGCCAGACAACGCGGACAGTTCCGGTCCGCGTTGCCGGGCAGGACTTGCCGTCACCCGCCGCAGCCGGTGAGAGTGGCGCATGCAGATCGACCCGCTGAAGCTGCTCGCCGTCGCCCGCGCGGAGGCCGAGCTGGGCCAGGCCGAGGGCGGCGTGCCGATCGGCGCCGCGCTGTTCGGCCGCGACGGCACCCTGCTCGGCCGCGGGCACAACCGCCGCGTGCAGGACGGCGACCCGTCGCTGCACGCCGAGACCACGGCCTTCCGCAACGCCGGGCGCCGCCCGCACTACCGCGACACGATCATGGTCACCACGCTCTCGCCGTGCTGGTACTGCAGCGGGCTGGTGCGCCAGTTCGGCATCCCGCACGTGATCATCGGCGAGGCCGAGACGTTCCACGGCGGGCACGACTGGCTGGCTGGCCACGGCGTCACGATCGAGCTGCTGGACGACCCCGCGTGCACCGCGCTGATGACCGATTTCATCTCCCAGCGCCCGGAACTGTGGTTCGAGGACATCGGAGTTCCGTCCACTTCGGACAATCCATAGGAGACGACCATGCCCGCCGCCGTCCCGCTCGTCGACCTGTCCCCCTGGTATGCCGGCACGCCCGAAGGGCAGGCCGCGGTGGCGGCCGAGATCGACCGCGCGCTGCGCGAGTCCGGGTTCCTGCTCGTCACCGGCCACGGCGTGCCTTCGGAATTACGCGATGGCACGCGGGAGCTGGCGCGCCGGTTCTTCGCGCTGCCAACCGAAGTGAAGCAGCGGTACGCGGTGACCGTCGGCGGACGCGGCTGGCTGCCGCCCGGCGTCGAGGCCAACGGTTACGCCGAAGGCACCGAAACGCCGCCGGACCTGAAGGAGTCGTACTCGGCCGGTGCGGACGCGGGCGTCGGCGACCCGGAAGTCGACGGCTTCTGGTTCCAGCCCAACGTCTGGCCCGCCGAGGTCCCCGGCCTGGCCGCCACCGCGCGGGAGTACATGGCCCGCATGCGCGCGCTGTCCGACGACCTGCTGCGGGTCTTCGCGCACGCGCTCGCCCTGGAGCCGGACCACTTCACGCGGCACACGGGCCGTCCGACCTACACCTTCAACATCAACCGGTACCCGCCGCTGACCAGCGTCGGCCCGCCCGAGCCGGGCCAGTTCCGGATCGGCCCGCACACCGATTTCGGCACCGTGACGGTGCTCGACCGCCAGTCCGGCGCCGGCGGCCTCCAGGTCTGCACGGCCGAGGGCGACTGGGTCGACGCGCCCTTCGACGAGGCCGCGTTCACCGTCAACATCGGCGACCTGATGGCCCGCTGGACCGGCGACCGCTGGCGCTCCACCCGCCACCGCGTGCTGCCCCCGCAGGCCGCCGCCCCCGACGAAGACCTCGTCTCGCTGATCTTCTTCTACGAAACCGACCACGACGCGCGCATCACGTCACTGGCGCCGCCGCTGGGCCGCGCCGCCTACCCGGAAGTGCTCGCTTCGGCTTACCTGAAGGAGAAACTGGACGCGATCACGATGTCGTGAAGAACCTCGTGAACGCTCAAGACGCGCGAACCGTCCGATTGCGGCCGCTCTCCTTGGCCTCCCGGACGGCCGCGCCGGCCGCCGCGAAGACCGCCGCCACCGGGTCGCCGTGATCAGGGCGCGCGGCGACGCCCACGGAGACCGTCGCCCAGGCGAACTGCGGGCTGCCGTAGGCCGCTTTCAGCGCGACGGCCGTCGAGGCGACGCGCAGGCGGATGCGCTCGGCGATGGCCAGCGCGTCGAAACTGCCGGTGCCGGGCAGGAGCACGGCGAACTCGCCGCCGCCGGAGCGGCCGACCAGGTCGGCGGACCGGACCTCGGCGCGCAGGGTGTCGGCGATCGCGCGCAGGACGGCGTCGCCGACGCGGCGGCCGTGCCGGGCGTTGAGGCCGCCGAAGTCGTCCAAGTCGAGCACCAGCACGGCGAACGCGGGCGCCGGCGCCTCCCGCGCGGCGTCCCACCAGGCGACGGCCGTGAGCACGCCGGTGCCGGGGTCCACAGAGGTCTCGTCGCGACCCGCGCGGCCGGACTCGCCGCGGTAGAGCACCACCAGCCCGGCCGTGAGCGGCAGCAGCACCCACGGCGAATCCGTGACGGCCCAAGCCAGCGCGACGCCGAGCGCCAGCATCGCGCCGTCGAACAGCACCGCCGAAGCGCCGCAGGACGGGCGGCCGTCGACGGCGGCCGGGAGCCCGGCGTCGACCACCCCGAACACCAGCGCCGCCACCACGGCCAAGACGATCGACGCCGGCCCGGTCAGGATCAGGAACCCGGCGGCCAAGAGCACGGCCACCGCCGTCGCCGCGATGTCGAACACCTGCCGGTACGCCGGCAGCCGCCGGATCCGGGCCCAGCGGTGCAATCCGGACACCACCGCCAACGCGACCGCGAGCAGTGGCGGCAGCACCACCGCGCCGGCCAGCAGCCAGGGCGTGCCGAAACCCGGTCCCAGCAACGATTCCCCTCGGCCGCGTTCCACTGAGCGGCACATTTCGGCGGACGCGAGCAGCCCCGCGAGCAGCATCGCGAACGCTTCCGCGGAGGTGAGCGAAACCGGCACCAGCAGTGCGGCGGCGACGGTCCCGGCCAGCGCGGCGAGGTCGGCCACCAGCACCAGGGCCCGGCGGGGATGGCGCCACAGCGCCCAGCCGGCGAGCGAGGGCAGCCGCCGGCGCCGGGCGGCCGGCGCCGAATCCCCCATCATTTCGGCAAATTAGCCCACCCGGACGCCGCTGTCACTCCGCCTACCGTGGCACCGTGGCCCGGCGACGGCGGTGACCTACTTTCGTACTGTCTGTCTTTTTCCGCCCGCGCGGGGACCTTGACACTTCCTAATGGTCTAGTCCACCGTGAGCTGGCACACAACCCGCCTCCTGGTTGATACCGCCGCATCATCTTCGGAGGTACTCCGCACCGCACGCCCCGGCGTGCGTCCCCACCGCTGGAGGACCTTATGCAATCCCTGCGCCGCCTGGCCACGCTCGCGCTCGCCGCGGGTGCCGCGCTGGCCACCACGGCCGGCCTCGCCCCTTCGGCGATGGCCGCGCCCGATCCCGTGCTCGCCTCGCCCTACCTGTACCAGTGGGGCGGCCAGTCCGACCCGGCCGCGGCCATGTCCGCGACCGGCGTCAAGTCGTTCACCCTCGCGTTCATGCTGTCCAACGGCACCTGCAACCCGCAGTGGGACGGCAACCGCGCGCTCGACGGCTCCGACGCCTCGCTGATCAAGACCATCCGCGACGCCGGGGGCGACGTGATCCCGTCGTTCGGCGGCTGGTCGGGGAACAAGCTCGGCGCCACCTGCGCCTCGCCCGAGGACCTGGCCGGCGCGTACCAGAAGGTGATCGACGCCTACCAGCTCAAGGCGATCGACCTCGACATCGAGAACACCGACGAGTTCGAGAACCCGACGGTGCAGGACCGGATCCTGAACGCCGTCAAGATCACCAAGGACAAGAACCCCGGCCTGCGGGTCGTCGTCACCATGGGCACCGGCACCACCGGTCCCACCGACACCGGCAAGCGGCTGATCACGCAGGCCAAGGCGCTCGGCGCGGACATCGACGTCTGGTCGGTCATGCCGTTCGACTTCTCCAGCGGCGGCGACATGGCCGCGATGACCGAGTCCGCCGTCGACGGGCTGGCCGCCGAGCTGAAGTCCACCTTCGGCTGGGACGACGCCACCGCGTACAGCCGCAGCGGCCTGTCCTCGATGAACGGCAACACCGACAACGCCGGCGAGACCGTGACCGTGGACAACTTCACCTCGATCCGCGACTACGCGACAAGCCACCACCTGGGCCGCTTCACCTTCTGGGCCACCAACCGCGACTGCAGCGGCAGCGGCGACTGCAGCGGCATCGACCAGGAGCAGTACGCGTTCACCAAGATCGTGGCCGGTTACAACGGCTGATCGCTTTGCCGTGAAGGCCCCCTTCCCCGCGTTCGACGCAGGGAGGGAGGCCTTCACGGCGTTCAGCAGCAGTGGTCACCACGCCAGGCTTCGCGGCCTTCCTTCACCGCGACGGCCGCGATCACCAGCGCGACGGCGGGGTCGGCCCAGGACCAGCCGAAGAGGCTGTTGAGGAGCAGGCCGACCAAGAGCACACCGGAAAGGTAAGTGCAGAGCAGGGTTTGCTTCGAGTCGGCCACGGCGCTGGCTGAGCCGAGTTCCCGGCCGGCGCGCCGCTGGGCGTAGGAAAGGCCCGGCATCACCAGCAGGGACACTGCGGCCAGCACGATGCCGACGGTGGAGTGTCCCGCGGCCTCGGACCCGAACAGCGACCCGGCCGCGTCGGCCGTCACATAGGCCGCGAGCGCGAAGAACGACAGCGCGATGACCTTCAAAGCCGTGCGTTCACGGGCTTCGGGATCGGCGCCGGAGAACTGCCAGGCGACCGCGGCGGCCGAGGCGACCTCGATGACGGAGTCCAGCCCGAAGCCGATCAGCGCGGTGGACGACGCCGCCGAGCCGGCGGTGATCGCGATGACCGCCTCGACGACGTTGTAGGTGATCGTCGCCGCGACGAACCAGCGCACTCGCCGCGACAGCACTGCCCGCCGGGCCTCGTTTTCCACCGCGGGCGAGGCGCAGCAGGCGTCCTGGGTGGACGGTGCCGTGAGGTTCTCCGGCCGCTCGGTCATCGGGCCACCTTGTCGTCGACGCAGGGCTCGGCGGTGTCGACCGCGAGCACGACCTTGGCCAGCTCGTCGAGCGCCTTGGCCAGATGCGGATCGGCCAGGGCGTAACGCACCTGGCGGCCCTCGTACGCCGCGACGACCAGCCCGCACCCGCGCAGGCAGGCCAGGTGATTGGACACGTTCGACCGCGAAAGCCCCAGCTCGGCGGCAAGTGCGCCGGGGTAACGGGTCCCGTCCAGCAGCGCGACCAGGATCCGGCACCGGGTCGGGTCGGCCAGCGCGCGCCCGAGCCGGGCCAGCGCGTCCCCTCGCGTCTCACACTTCAGCACAGGGGCGACAGTACATCATCAGCTGAACTATTAATCGCCCGCTCCGGTCCTGCCGATCATCGGCGGCGACGCTGAGCCTGGACGCGAGCCGAGGACATGACACGCGTCCCGCAGCTTCTTCCGCACCACCGACTTCTCCCCGATGCCCCCCCCCCCGGCGCGGAGGACGGGCTCGGCGGGGTCTCGGGCTACGACGTCGCCGAGACCACGGACGTCAGGCGCGCCAACGGGTTCAGGCGAGCCGCACGACGATCTTGCCCCGCACGCCGCCCTGTTCCAGCGCCCGGTGCGCGGCGGCGGCGCACCGCGTTGGCGGCGATGTAGCCCAGCGAGCGGACGGGGTGGTCGAGGTCGAACGCGATGGTCACCATCCGCCCGTGCGCGGTGAGCAGCCGGTGGAAACCGGGCAGGCCGGAGCCGACCGTGTCCAGGATGACGTCGAAGCGGCCCAGGCCTCCGGGCGCGCGGTGGTCGATGGCCTCGTCCGCGCCCAGTTCCTCGGCCAGGTCCAGGTTTCCCGCGCTGGTGAGCGCGGTGACGTGGGCGCCCATCGCCTTCCCGAGCTGCACCGCGACGTACCCGACACCGCCGGTCGCGCCCCGGACCAGCAGCCGTTCGCCGGGCGCGAGTGCCGCCATGTCCCGCAACGCGGTGATCGCCGTGGTCCCGACGGGCAGCGTGACGGCCTGCACCGCGTCGAGCCCGGCCGGCACGTGGTCGAGCCGCTCGGGCCGCACCGCGACGTACTCCGCGGCCGACCCCATCCTCCGGCCGATCTGACCCCAGACCAGGTCGCCGGCGGCGAACCGGCTGTCCCCGGCCGCGACCACCTCGCCGGCCAGGTCGATCCCCACGCGCTTCGGGAATCGCTTGCCGCTGAAGGGAAGCAGCCGCCCGGCGCGCATGGCCAGCTCGCCGCCGTTGACCGAAACCGCGTGCACGCGCACCAGGACTTCGCCGGGGCGCGGTCGTGGCATGGGCGCGGTGGTCACGGAGAGGACGTCGGCGGGGCCGTACCGGTCGTAGGTGACGAGCCGCATCGAAGGGGAGGTCATGTCCCCGTTGTAGCCGCGGAACCGGGTGGGGTCATCCGCTTCGGCGGAAGTGAGGGAAGCCCGGACGGCACCGCATCGCTTGCGGCCGTCGCCGGCTCAAAGCCTCATCGAACGCGCGAGCGAGACCGCGACGCGCGGTGACCGATGGTGTTCGTTCAGGCGGCCTGAGTGATCAGCAAGGCGGCGTGCCCGGCCTCGGTCAGCCGGGCGGGCACCAGGCCGACGGAGACCTCGACGGCGGGGCGGATGTAGCCGCCGTGGGCCAGCAGGTGCGCGGTCATCTGGTCACAGCAGGCGAATCCGTCGACGAAGAGGTCGGGCTCGCAGCTCGACGACATCTGGGCCCGGTCCGCGGCGACGGCACGGAGCATCGCCATCGCGCGGTGGGTGAGTTCGACCTCTGCCTCTGCTGAACCTGAACCTGAACCGGACACCGGAACCGACCTTCTTCCAAGAGCGCTTACTACGGGTTATCGCCCGCTGCTCCAATAGTGTTAGCAACACCACTGAGACGTTGACTAGACCTCTGCCGTTCCTTCGAGCCGGGCTTCCAGCGTTCGTGCCCATTCGCACACGATCTGGTCCCGGCGGCGGGCGTCGTCGGTCAGCAGATTGGCCAGGCCGAGGCCGCGGGCCAGGTCGAGCGTGGCCTGGATCAGCTCGCGGACGCCGGGCCGGCTCTCGTCGGCGCCCAGCAGCTCCACCGTCACCCGGTGCGCCTCCCGGCCGACCCGCGCCTCCAGCGGCACGATCACGCCGCGCAGCTGCTCGTCGGTGGAAGCGACCGACCAGAGCTGCAACGCGGCGCGGAACATCGGCCCGGTGTAGAGGTTGAGCACCATCCCGACCACCCGCTCGATCCGCGAAGGCCCGCTCGGCAGGCCCGCGGCCCGGGTGCGCAACTCGTCGAGCTGGGCCTCCCCGAGCAGCTCCACGGCCGCCGCGACCAGCGACTCCCGCGTCGGGAAGTGGTGCTGGGCAGCGCCGCGGGACACGCCGGCGCGCTCGGCGATCACGGCCACCGTGACGCCGTGCCAGCCCCGCTCGCCGATGCAGTCCATGGCGGCCTCGATCAGCCGGCGCCGGGTGGTGCGGCTGCGCTCCTGCTGCGGTTCCCGGAGCATCAGGCCGGATCGACCCAGAAGTCGAGCTGCAGGTCGGCCTCGGTGCCGCCGATCCGGTACTTCGAGAGGTCCGTGACGCCTTCCTCGCGCAGCACCTCGTCGTCGAGGAAGAAGTTCCCGGTCGTCTCCCGGCTGGGGCGGGTGAGGATCGCGTACGCGGCGTCGGCCATGATCTCCGGCGTCCGGCTGCGGTCCGCCAGCTCGGCGCCGACGACGTTGCGGATCGCCGCGGTGTCGATCGTGGTGCGCGGCCACAGCGAGTTCGCCGCGATGCCGTCCGCCTTCAGCTCCGCGGCCAGGCCGACGGTCACCAGGCTCATCGAGTACTTCGCGATGCTGTACGCGAGGTGCCCGGCGGTGAACCACTTCTCGTCGAGGCTGATCGGCGGCGAAAGCGTGAGCACGTGCGGGTTCGCCGCCCGGCGCAGGTGCGGGATGGCCAGTTTGGACAGCAGGAAGGTGCCGCGCGCGTTGATGTCCTGCATCAGGTCGTACCGTTTCATGCTGACCTGCTCGGTGGGCGTCAGGTCGATCGCGCTGGCGTTGTTCACCACGATGTCGATCCCGCCGAACTGCTCGACGGTCTTCGCCACCGCGTCCGCCACGCCCTCGTCGTCGCGGACGTCGCCGAGGATGGGCAGCGCGCGGCCGCCCGCCTTTTCGATGGCCGCGGCGGCGGTGTAAATGGTGCCGGGCAGCTTCGGGTGCGGTTCGGCGGTCTTGGCCAGCAGCGCGACGTTCGCGCCGTCGGCGGCCGCGCGCAGGGCGATCGCCTCGCCGATGCCGCGGCTGCCCCCGGACATGATGATCGTCTTGCCGGCCAAGGTGGCCATGGGAAACCTCCGTTGCGGGTCAGTAGGACTTCGGCAGCCCGAGGCTGTGCTGCCCGACGAAGTTGAGCACCATCTCCCGGCTGACCGGCGCGATCCGGCCCAGCCGCACCGCGGTGACCAGCGAGCCGAGGCCGTACTCGGTGGCCAGCCCGTTCCCGCCGTGGGTCTGCACCGCCTGGTCGACGGCGTGGATCGCGGCCTCGGCGGCGGCGTACTTGGCCATGTTGGCGGACTCGCCGGAGGCGAAGTCGTCGCCCGAGTCGTAGAGCGAGGCGGCCTTCTGCGTCATCAGCTTGGCCATCTCGAACTCGATCTTGATCTGCGCGAGCGGGTGCGCCAGGCCCTGGTGCGCGCCGATCGGCGCGCCCCACACCTGGCGCTCGTTCGCATAGGCCACGGCCTTGTCCAGCGCGTACCGGGCGGTGCCGAGCGAGAACGACGCGCCCATGATGCGCTCCGGGTTGAGCCCGGCGAACAGCTGCGCGATCGCCGCGTCCTCGTCGCCGACCAGCGCCTCGGCGGGCAGGTGGACGTCGTCGAGGAACAGCGAGAACTGGTTCTCCGGCGAGACCAGGTCCATCTCGATCTTGGTGAACTCGAAGCCCGGCGCGTCGGTGGGCACGATGAACAACGCCGGCTTGAGCCGCCCGGTCTTGGCGTCCTCGGTGCGCCCGACGACCAGCACGGCGTCGGCCTCGTCGACCCCGGAGATGTACACCTTGCGCCCGCTCAGCACCCAGTCGCCGCCGTCGCGCCGCGCGGTGGTGGTGATCTTGTGCGAGTTGGACCCGGCGTCGGGCTCGGTGATCGCGAAGACCATCTTGCGGCTGCCGTCGGCGATGCCGGGCAGCCACTGCTTCTTCTGCTCGTCGGTGCCGAAGCGGGAGATCACCGTGCCGCAGATCGCCGGCGAGACGACCATCAGCAGCAACGGCGAGCCCGCCGCGGCGAACTCCTCCAGCACCGCGCCGAGGTCCGCGATCCCGGCGCCGCCCCCGCCGTACTCCTCGGGCAGGTTCACGCCGAGGTAGCCGAGCCGTCCGGCCTCGTTCCACAGCTCGACGGTCTTCTCGCCCGAGCGGGCCTTCTTGGCGTAGTACTCGTGGCCGTACTTGCGCCCCAGCTCGCCCGCCGCCTTGCGCAGCGCGGCGCGCTCCTCGGGCTCGACGAAGTTCATCGCGTTCATGCGCTCTCTCCCAACACAGCGTCTCCCACCACGGCCAGAATCGTGCCGACCTCGACCTGCAGCCCGACCTCCACCGGCAGCTCGGTGACCACGCCGTCGGCGGGCGCGGCGATCCGGTGCTCCATCTTCATCGCCTCCAGCCACAGCAGCGGGTCGCCCGCCGCCACGACGTCGCCCGCGGCCACGGCGAGCCGCACGACCGTGCCCGGCATGGGCGCGACCAGCGAGCCCGCCGCCAGCGCCGCGGCCGGGTCCGCGAACCGCGGGGCCACGCCGAAGGTCACCGGCCCGAGCGCGGACTCCACAAAGGACTCCGAACCGTGCCGCGCGACGGTGAACGCGCGGCGCACGCCGGAAACGTCCAGCACCACCCGGCCGGGGTCGGCGCTGACCAGCTCGACGCCGTCGTAGCCCTCGGCCCGCAGGCCGTCCCGGGTCAGCGCGTAGACGACCTCGTACTTCGTGTCGCCACGGCTGAACTCCTTGCGCTGCCCGGCCGAACGCACGTTGCGCCAGCCGCTGGGCAGCCGGCCGAGCGTCCGCGCGCCGGCCCGGTTGCCCGCCGCGTCCGCCAGCGCCGCGGCGAGCACGGACAGCCGTTCGGCGTCCACAGTGGCCAGCGGCTCCGCCAGCGTGGCCAGGCCGTGCCGGTCGAAGAACGCGGTGTCGGTCTCCCCGGCCAAGAACGCCTCGTGGCGCAGGACGTTCACCAGCAGGTCGCGGTTCGTGACCACACCGTGGATCTTCGCGCCCGCGAGCGCCGAAGCGAGCCGCCGGGCCGCCTCGTCGCGCGTCGGGGCCCAGGCGATCACCTTCGCGAGCATCGGGTCGTAGTGCACGCCGACGACGGAACCGGACTCGACGCCGGAGTCCAGCCGCAGACCGGCGCCGGGGGTGAATTCACGGTCGACGCCGGGGACCTCGAAGGTGTGCAGCGTGCCGCTCTGGGGCTGCCAGTCGGCGACGCCGTCCTGGATCGTCACGGTCTCGGCGTACAGCCGGACCTCGATCGCATGTCCTTGCGCCGCAGGCGGTTCCGGCGGCAGCTTGGCCCCTTCGGCGATCGAAAGCTGCCAGGCCACCAGGTCCAGCCCGGTCACGTTCTCGGTCACCGGGTGCTCGACCTGCAGGCGGGTGTTCATCTCCAGGAAGTAGAACCGCCCGTCCGGCCCGGCGAGGAATTCGACGGTGCCCGCGCCGACGTAGTCGATGGCCTGCGTCGCCTTGCGCGCGGCTTCGAACAGCTCCGCGCGCATCGCCGTGTCGACAAAGGGAGAAGGCGCCTCTTCCACGACCTTCTGGTGCCGCCGCTGGATCGAGCACTCCCGCTCCCCCACCGCCCACACCGTGCCGTGGCGGTCGGCGAGCACCTGGACCTCGATGTGCCGCCCGGTCTCCAGGTAGCGCTCGCAGAAGACGGTCGGGTCGCCGAACGCCGAGCCGGCCTCGGCCCGCGCGCCCTCGATGGCTTCCGCCAGCTCGCCCAGCTCCCGCACCACGCGCATGCCCCGCCCGCCGCCGCCCGCGGACGCCTTGACCAGCAGCGGCAGCTCGGCCTCGGTCACCCCGGCCGGGTCCAGCTCGGCCAGCACCGGCACCCCGGCCTCGGCCATCAGCCGCTTGGACTCCACTTTGGAGCCCATCGTCGCGATCGCCTCCGGCGGCGGGCCGACCCAGGTCAGGCCCGCGTCCACAACGGACTGGGCGAAAGCGGCGTTCTCCGACAGGAAGCCATATCCCGGGTGCACGGCGTCGGCGCCCGCGTCGGCCGCGGCCTTCACGATCAGCTCGCCGCGCAGGTACGTCTCCCCCGGCGCGCTGCCCGGCAGCCGCACGGCGACGTCGGCCTCCGCGGCGTGCGGGGCGCCGGCATCGGCGTCCGAGAACACCGCCACGGTGCCGATCCCGGCGTCACGGCAGCTGCGGAACACCCGGCGGGCGATCTCGCCGCGGTTGGCGACCAGCAGGTTTCGCATCACGAATCCACCCCTACATCCGGAAGACGCCGAAGCCACCCTCGGCGCCCTTCACTGGTCCATTGTGGATCGCGGACAGGCTCAGGCCGAGCACGGTGCGGGTGTCGCGCGGGTCGATGATGCCGTCGTCGTAGAGCATGCCGGAGAGGAACATCGGCATCGACTCGGCCTCGATCTGGGCCTCGACCATCGCGCGCATGGCCGCGTCGTTCTCCTCGCTGTAGTCCTGCCCCCGGTTCGCGGCCGCCGCCCGCGCGACGATCGACAGCACGCCGGCCAGCTGCGCCGGGCCCATCACCGCCGATTTCGCGCTGGGCCAGGCGAACAGGAACCGTGGGTCGTACGCGCGCCCGCACATGCCGTAGTGCCCGGCGCCGTAGGACGCTCCCATGAGGACGGACAGGTGCGGCACCTTGGAGTTGGACACCGCGTTGATCATCATCGCGCCGTGCTTGATGATCCCGCTCTGCTCGTACTCCTTGCCGACCATGTAGCCGGTGGTGTTGTGCAGGAAGACCAGCGGGGTGTCGATCTGGTTGGCCAGCTGGATGAACTGCGCGGCCTTCTGCGACTCCTCGCCGAACAGCACGCCTTGCGCGTTCGCGAGCACGCCGACCGGGTAGCCGTGGATGCGGGCCCAGCCGGTGACCAGGCTGGGGCCGTACAACGGTTTGAACTCGTCGAAGTCGGAGCCGTCGACCACGCGGGCGACGACCTCGCGCGGGTCGAAGGGGATCTTCAGGTCGCTCGGC
Organism: Amycolatopsis saalfeldensis; assembly: GCF_900110575.1. Classification (GTDB taxonomy): domain Bacteria; phylum Actinomycetota; class Actinomycetes; order Mycobacteriales; family Pseudonocardiaceae; genus Amycolatopsis; species Amycolatopsis saalfeldensis. The sequence goes on along the minus strand of NZ_FOEF01000009.1, from coordinate 227,336 downwards.
ACGATGCCGAGCAGGTCCTCGGCGTCGAACAGCGGCTCGGCGTAATCCGGTTCGGGCAGCGGGCCCTGCTTGCGCCAGTTGAGCCGCTTGATGATACTGCGGCCCAGCCGGATGGCGTCCTGCTCGTCGGCGGCCAGGTAGTCGGCGAGGCCGGAGGTGCGCGCGTGCATCTCCGCGCCGCCGAGCGACTCGTCGTCGGACTCCTCGCCGGTCGCCATCTTGACCAGCGGCGGCCCGCCGAGGAACACCTTCGCGCGCTCCTTGACCATCACCACGTAGTCCGACATGCCGGGCAGGTACGCGCCGCCGGCCGTCGAGTTGCCGAAGACCAGCGCGACGGTGGGCACCTTCGCGGCCGAGGAACGCGTGAGGTCGCGGAAGACCCGGCCGCCGGGGATGAAGATCTCCTTCTGCGTCGGCAGGTCCGCGCCGCCGGACTCGACGAGGTTGATCACCGGCAGCCGGTTCTGCGCGGCGATGTCGGCCGCGCGGAAGCTCTTCTTCGTGGTCCACGGGTTGCTCGCGCCGCCCTTGACGGTCGGGTCGCTCGCCGAGATCAGGCACTCGACGCCCTCGACCACCCCGATGCCGGTGATCACGCTGGCGCCCACGCGGTAGTCCGAACCCCACGCGGCGAGCGGCGAGAGCTCCAGGAACGGCGAATCCTCGTCCAGCAGCAGTTCGATGCGCTCGCGGGCGAGCAGCTTGCCCCGTTTGCGGTGGCGCTCCACGTACTTTTCGCCGCCGCCGGCGACGGCCTTCGCGTGCTCGGCGTCGATCTCGGCTAGCTTTTCCAGCATGGACTCCCGGTTGGCGGCGAACTCGCCCGCCCTTGTGTCCACAGTAGACCTCAGTGCGGTCATGCGGTGTATCCCAATCGCTTCGCGGCCAGGCCGGTGAGGATCTCGGTGGTGCCGCCGCCGATGCCGAGGATCCGGACGTCGCGGTAGTGCCGCTCCACTTCGGACTCGCGCATGTAGCCGAGCCCGCCGTGCAGCTGCACCGCCTCGTTCACCACCCATTCGGCGGCCTCGACGGCGGTGTTCTTGGCGAAACAGGCCTCGGCGATCACCTCTTCGCCGGAGACGTGGCGGACGGCGGTCTGCCGCGCGTAAGTGCGCGCGACGTCGGTCTTGCGCGCCATCTCGGTCAGCTTGTGCTGCACCAGTTGCCGCGAGATCAGCGGGCGGCCGAACGTCTCGCGCAGCCGGCACCAGTCCAGGGTCAGGTCCAGCGCGCGCTGGGCGTGCGCGTACGCCTGCACCGCGAGCGAAAGCCGCTCGGTGACGAACTGGGTGGCCACCTGCGCGAAGCCGCTGTTCTCGGCGCCGATCAGGTTCTCGGCCGGCACCCGAACGTCCACGTAGGACAGTTCCGCGGTGTCCGAGGCGGCCCAGCCCATTTTCTCCAGCTTGCGGGAGACGGTGAACCCGGGCGTCCCGCGTTCGACCACGAGCAGCGAGATGCCGTGCGCGCCCTCGCCACCGGTGCGGACCACGGTGGTGACGAAGTCCGCGCGGCAGCCGGAGGTGATGAACGTCTTGGCCCCGTTGACCACGTACTCGTCGCCCTCGCGCACGGCGGTGGTGCGGATGCCCGCGACGTCCGAGCCGCCGTCCGGCTCGGTCACGGCGAGCGAGCCGATCTTGTCCCCGGCCAGCGTCGGGCGCACCCAGCGCTCGATCTGCACCGGGTCGCCTGCCTCGGCGATGTGCGGCACGGCGATGCCGCAGGTGAACAGCGACGCGAAGAGCCCACCCGAGCCGCCCGCGTAGTGCATCTCCTCGGCGACCACCAGAGCGTCCAGGTAATTGCCGTCGCCGCCGCCCACGGCTTCGGGGAACGCCACGCCGAGCAGGCCGAGCTCACCGGCCTTGTGGTGCAGCTCACGCGGCAGCTCGCCCGCGCGTTCCCAATCGTCGAGGTGTGGCAGCACTTCCTTCTCGACGAAGCGGCGGACGGTCGCGCGCAGCTCGGTGCGCTCCGGCGTGCGGAACGGGTCGACGATCACAGCAGCCCCTCCGGCACGTCGATTTCGCGCGACCGCAGCCATTCGCCGAGCGCCTTGGCCTGCGGGTCGAACCGGGCCTGCGAGGCGACGCCCTCGCCGAGGATGTCCTCGACGACGAAGTTCATCGCCCACAGGTTGGGCAGCAGGTGCCGCGTCACGGTGAGGTCGTGCGTTTCGGGCAGCAGCAACCGGAACTCGGCGACGGTGAGCCGGTGCACGAGCCAGCGCCACGCCTGCTCCGAGCGCACCCACACGCCCAGGTTCGCGTTGCCGCCCTTGTCCCCGCTGCGCGCGCCGATCACCCGGCCGAGCGGGACGCGGCGGACCGGCCCGTCCGGCAGCGGCTCGGGCAGCGCGGGTTCGTCCACTTCGGACAGTAGGCTGGTTTCAGCCGCTCGCGGGATGTCGATCCTTTGCCCGTCGGGAAGCACCGCGAGGTGCGGGACCTCCCCGGCGTCTACATAGGACGCGGTGTAGACGCCGTACGGCGAGGCGTCGGAAGGCGGTGCGGTGACGTGGAAACCGGGGTAGCTCGCCAGCGCCAGCTCGATCGCGGCCCCGCTGAACGCACGACCGGCGACCTTCGGGTCGCTGTCCTTCACCGCGACGTGCAGCAGCGCGCTGGCCCGCTCCTCGGTGTCGGCGTCGGCGTGGTCGGTGCGGGCGAGCGTCCACCGGATGTCGGCGGGCGGGTGCGGTTTGAGCGCCGTCTCGAGCTGATCCCTTACCAGCGCGGCTTTTTCCTCGATGTCGAGTCCGGTGAGGACAAACGTCGTCTCGTTGCGGAAGCCGCCGAGCCGGTTGAGGCACACCTTCAACGTCGGCGGCGGGGCCTCGCCGCGGACGCCGCTGATCCGGACGCGGTCCGGGCCCTCTTGTGTCAGGGTCAGGGTGTCGAACCGGCTGGTCACGTCCGGGTTGGCGTAACGGGCGCCGGTGATTTCGTAGAGCAGCTGCGCGGTGACGGTGCCGGTGTTCACCACTCCCCCGGTGCCCGGGTGCTTCGTGATCACGCTGGACCCGTCGGCGTGGATCTCCGCGATCGGGAAGCCGGGCACGCCGATCGGCTGCTCGCGGAAGAACGCGTAGTTGCCACCGGTCGCCTGGGTGCCGCACTCGATCACGTGCCCGGCCACGACGGCGCCCGCCAGCGCGTCGTAGTCGTCGCGCGCCCAGCCGAAGTGCGCGGCGGCCGGGCCGACGATGACCGAGGCGTCGGTGACGCGCCCGGTGACCACCACGTCGGCCCCGGCGTTCAGGCACTCCGCGATGCCCCAGGCGCCGAGGTAAGCGTTGGCCGTCAAGGGATTCTCGAAACCGAGTTCATCAGCCCGCGCGATCAGGTCGTCCCCCTCGACGTGCGCGATCTTCACGTCCAGGTTGAGCTCGCGCAGGGCGGCGGCGAGCCCGGCGGGGTTGAGCCCACCGGCGTTGGCGACGATCTTGACGCCCTTTTCCTTGGCCAGCGCCAGGTTCTCCGCCATCTGCCGGAGGAAGGTCTTGGCGTAACCGCGGTTCGGGTCCTTCATCCGGTCGCGGCCGAGGATGAGCATGGTCAGCTCGGCGAGGTAGTCGCCGGTGAGCACGTCCAGCGGGCCGCCGGTGAGCATCTCGCGGACGGCGGAGAACCGGTCGCCGTAGAACCCGGAGGCGTTGCCGATCCTGAGCGGCCCTGAGCTTTGGACCGCGGTCATGCGAACTGCCCCGGCTCGCGGCCCGCCCCGGGAGGCCCGGCGAACGCCTGCGCGATGCCCAGCCATTCCTCGACGTCGGCGCCGGTGGCCACCAGATCCGTGTCGGCCGGGTGCCGCCGCTGCGTGATCACCAGGCAGAAGCCGAGGGCGCTGCCGGTCAGCCGCTGTTCGGCGCCCTCGGGCCCGAACGCCCAGGTGCCGCCGTCGGGCGAGGTCAGCTCGAGGCGGAACTCCTCGGCCGGCGGGGCGAGCGAGTGGAGTTTGAAGGCGAAATCGCGGGTGCGGGTGCCGAAGCGGGCGATGTGCCACAGCCGCGCGGTCGGCTCGCGGGTGAGCCCGAGTGCGTCGAAGACGTCCTGGCCGTGGGCCCAGGTCTCCATCATCCGCGCGGTCGCCATGGACGCGGCGCTCATCGGCGGGCCGTACCAGGGCAGCTTCTGCCCGTCGGGCACCGCGGCGAGCGCCTCGGCCAGCGCGGCCCGCCCCTCGCGCCACTGCGCGAGCAGCTCCCGCGGCGGCGTTTGCGCCAGCTCCCGCGCCCCGGCGTCGACGTAGTCCTCACCGAAGCTGAGCAGCTGCTCGACCTCGGCCGCCCAGTCCCCCGGCCGGCTCGCCGAGATCAGCGACTTGGCATCGGTCCAGGCCAGATGCGCGATCTGATGCGCGACGCTCCAGCCCGGCGCGGGCGTCGGCCGCGCCCAGTCCGAGGCCGGCAAGCCCGCCACCACGTCGTCGATCGCCTGCGATTCGGCCGCCAGATCCCCGAGGATCACGCCGAGATCAGCCATGCCACGCCTCCTTGCGTCCCGCCGCCAGCCTGGCACCCCGGCCGGGAAAAAAGCAAGCACGCCTGATTGTTTTTCTCCCGGCGTTCACCCGAGGCGGTCCCCGAAGTGGCGCGCCAGCTTGTCCAGCGACGCCTGAAGCTGATCTTCGTTCACCACCGGCAGGTGAGCGAGCATGTCGGCGTGTGTGAACGCCGACCAGTCGTGGGTCTGGGTGACCGCGGTGCGGTGTTCACCGGCGGGCAGGAGAGTCCAGGTGTAGGTGTGCCCCGCGGGCGGGCGGCCGGGCTCGGCGGGCGCCCAGCCGAGGACGCGGCCGGGCTCGAACGCGATGACGTGGTTCTCGACCTGATGGTCGCCCTTGATCGGGTTGCGCATGTTCATCACGAACACCTGGCCGGCCGCCGTGATCGGCCGGGGTTCGGCGGCGCCCCGGATCATGCCGCTGGTGTCGAGATCCCGATGGTTGGCCGGGTCGGCGAGATAGGCGAACACCGCCACGGCCGGGGCATCCACGATGCGGGTCACGGTGATCATTCGAGACGCACTGCCCATGCCCGGATTGTGTCAGGTTCCGCCGTGGAGAGCGGCCCTTCAGCCATGGGCAGTGTCGATCACGCAGAACCGGTTCCCCTCGGTGTCGGCGAGCACCACGAAGTCCGGCGACTCCGGGTAGCGCGGCCAGTCCACCCGCCGGGCGCCGAGCGACACCAGGCGCTCCACCTCCGCGGCCTGGTCCTCCGCGCTGCCGGCGTACAGATCGACGTGCACGCGCGGCAGCTCCTGCACCGGAGAACCGCTCAGCTGCAACGACAGCCCAGGACCAGCACCTCCAGGCGGAACCAGCACAACGAACTCCTCCCCCGGCTCACCATCCCGCGGGACGTAACCCAGCGCCCGCCGCCAGAAAGCCAGCGCCCGACGCATGTCGTCGACGCCCAATACCACCGTGCCGAATCGGAGCATGGGCCCACCATGACAGCCCAGGGGTTATTGACGCATTGTCAGCAACCCTCCGCATGGCCTACCGTCGACCCCATGACGCCCTATGCCGAGATCACCTACGAGGTCACCGGCCGGATCGCGACGGTCACGGTGAACCGGCCGCAGGCGCGGGGCGGCTACACCGTGCGGATGGCCGACGAGCTGAACCACGCCATGGACACCGCCGACCGCGACGAGGACGTGCGCGTGGTCGTGCTCACCGGCAGTGGCAAGGACTTCTCCGTCGGCGCCGATCTGTCCGCCGGCGGCTTCGACTTCGGCGGAGAACCGCCCGAGGACTGGCAGGAGCCCGCGGGACGGTGCTCGAAGCGGATCTTCACGATGAACAAGCCGGTGATCGCCGCGTTGCGGGGCGCGTCGGTCGGCGGCGGGCTGACGATCACGCTGTCCTGCGACTACCGGCTGGCGTCCGAGGACTCGAAGTTCGGCTTCGTGTTCACGCGCCGCGGCATGTACCCCGAGGGCGCGTCGGCCTGGTTCCTGCCCCGGCTCGTCGGGATGGGCACGGCCATGGACTGGATGATCAGCGGCCGCGTGTTCGGGCCGGAAGAGGCGCTGCGCGCGGGGCTCGTGCACAGCGTCCACGCGCCGGAAGCCGTGCTGGACAAGGCTTACGAGCTGGCGCGCGACCTCGCCGCGAACACTGCGCCGGTCTCGGTCGCCGTCACCCGGCAGCTGCTCTACCGGATGGCGAGCGCGCCGTCGCCGTTCGAGGTGCACGAGCTGGACTCGAAGCTGACCGCCGGACTGCCCACCACACCCGACACCGCCGAGGGCGTGCTGTCGTTCCTCCAGAAGCGCCCGCCGGAGTTCACCATGCGCGTCGACACGGACCTGCCGCCCTACCTGCCGTGGCTCGGCCGATGACCGCGTACCCGCCGGAGCCGTGGCGGCTCGCGGGCGAGGCGTGCCTCTCGATGTGGCGGCTGCCCGTCGCGGAACTGCCCGCCCTGCCCGAGGGCGCCGAGCCCGTGGTCGTGGCCGGCCGCGCAGCGGTGTTCGCCGCCTGGGTCGGCTACCGGCCGCCCGGGCAGCTGAGCTATCACGAGCTGCTGACCGCGGTCGCCGTGCGCGGGCGCCGGCTCACCGCGTCGATCACCGGGATCTGGGTCGACAGCGAGGTCTCGCTCGCCGGCGGCCGGGCGTTGTGGGGCATCCCGAAGGACCTCGCCACGTTCGATTTCCACCGCGGCCGCACGTTCACCGCGGCCACGGCCGACGACTGGATCGCCACCGCCGCCTTCTCGCGCCGAGTCGGCCTGCCCGTCGCCACGCCCGCCGCGTTCGAGATCGCGCAGACGCTCGACGGGCGGCCGAAGCGCAGCCCCGTCAAGGCGCGGTTCAAGGCCGCCGCGGCGGCGGCCGACTGGTCCGTGAACCCCCGCGGGCCGCTCGGCTTCCTGGCCGGCCGTCGCCCGATCGTGAGCGCCGCGCTGAGCGGTTTCGACCTCCGTTTCGGTGGGTGAGACAGCCCTGAGCAGCCGCTCTCAGTGATCAGCTAACCCGCGAGGGTGAGCCGACGACACGCCACCCCTTGGGGCGCGTGCGAGCCGACACCCCTAGATGTAGTCTCTGGGAACCGGCAGCCCCCAGCGACGGGGAGACCGCTCAGGAAGGGCAGCCGGGCCGATTTGTGAAACCGCAGCGCACGGCCTCACGTGGCCGTGTGGCGGTGAAACGCGCCCATTTTCGACTGTTGGAGACACGCATGTCAGTGGATACCGGTCAGCGGCCGGCCTCGCCGGCGGACACCACCCCGAGCGCGGTCCGCGTCATCCGGCGGGACGGCACCGTCTCGCCGTTCGACGCCGGCAAGATCACGGTGGCGCTGACCAAGGCGTTCCTCGCGGTCGAGGGCGGCGACGCGGCCGCTTCCTCGCGCGTGCACCACGTGGTCGCCGAGCTGACCGAGCAGGTCGAGGCCTCCCTGCTGCGCCACGCCGGGCCGGAGACCGCCCTGCACATCGAGCAGATCCAGGACCTCGTCGAGCTGGCCCTGATGCGCGGCGGGCACCACAAGGTCGCCCGCGCGTACGTGCTCTACCGCGAGGAGCGCACGAAGGCCCGCGAAGCCGCCACCCCGGTGCCGGCCGAGGTCGCGCTCAGCGTCAAGGGCGTCGACGGGGTGCTGCGCCCGCTCGACTGGGCCCGCGTGTCCCACGTCGTGGGCGAGGCCGTGGCCGGGCTCGAGGACGTGTCCGCCGAGCCGGTGCTGACCGAGGCCAAGCGCAACCTCTACGACGGCATCAGCGCCGACGAGCTGGCGCTGGCCCAGATCATGGCCGCCCGGGTGCTGGTCGAGCAGGAGCCGAACTACTCCTACGTCAGCGCCCGGCTGCTGCTGGACAAGCTGCGCGGCGAGGCGCTGAGCTACCTGGCCGGCGCGCCGCGCCTGGCCAGCCAGGACGAGATGGCCGCCGAGTACCCCGCCTACTTCCGCGCCTACCTGCGCCGCGCGGTCGAGCTGGAACTAGTCGACGGCGAGCTGCTGCGCTTCGACCTCGACAAGATCACCGCCGCGATCCGGCCCGAGCGCGACCTCGACTTCGGCTTCCTCGGCCTGCAGACGCTGTACGACCGGTACTTCCAGCACCACAACGGCACCCGGTTCGAGCTGCCGCAGGCGTTTTTCCTGCGCGTCGCCATGGGCCTGGCGATCCGCGAGGACGACCGCGAAGCCCGCGCCATCGAATTCTACGAGCTGCTCTCGAGCTTCCACTTCATGGCGTCCACCCCGACGCTGTTCAACTCGGGCACCACGCGCGCGCAGCTTTCGTCCTGCTTCCTGACCACTGTGGACGACGACCTGGACTCGATCTTCCAGGCGTACAAGAACAACGCGCTGCTGGCCAAGTACTCCGGCGGCCTCGGCAACGACTGGACCCCGGTCCGCGGGCTCGGCGCGCACATCAAGGGCACCAACGGCCAGTCCCAGGGCGTGGTGCCGTTCCTGAAGATCGCCAACGACACCGCCGTCGCGGTGAACCAGGGCGGCAAGCGCAAGGGCGCGGCCTGCGCGTACCTCGAGACCTGGCACGTGGACATCGAGGAATTCCTCGACCTGCGCAAGAACACCGGTGACGACCGCCGCCGCACGCACGACATGAACACGGCCAACTGGGTGCCGGACGAGTTCCTGCGCCGCGTCGAGGCCGACGCGCAGTGGACCCTGTTCTCCCCCAACGAGACGCCGGACCTGCACGACCTCTACGGCAACGCGTTCGCCGAGCGCTACCGCGAGTACGAGGCCGCCGCCGAGCGCGGTGAGATCAAGGTGTTCCGCAAGCTCCGCGCGGTCGAGCTGTGGCGCCGCATGCTGACCATGCTGTTCGAGACCGGCCACCCGTGGATCACCTTCAAGGACCCGTGCAACCTGCGCTCGCCGCAGCAGCACGTCGGCGTGGTGCACTCGTCCAACCTGTGCACCGAGATCACACTGAACACCAACGTCGAAGAGGTCGCGGTCTGCAACCTCGGCTCGGTGAACCTGCTCAAGCACGTCACCCCCGAAGGCCTCGACACCGAGCGCCTCGAGAAGACCGTGCGCACGGCCGTCCGCATGCTGGACAACGTGATCGACATCAACTTCTACACGATCCCGGAGGCGCGCCGCTCCAACCTGCGCCACCGCCCGATCGGCCTGGGCATCATGGGCTTCCAGGACGCGCTGTTCGAGATCGGCGTGCCGTTCGCCTCGGCCGACGCGGTGAAGTTCGCCGACGTCAGCATGGAGCACGTTTCCCACTACGCGATCTCCGCCTCGACCGACCTGGCCGAGGAGCGGGGCCAGTACCAGTCGTTCGAGGGCTCGCTGTGGAGCCGCGGCATCCTGCCGATCGACTCGATGCAGCTGCTGATCGACGCGCGCCAGGGCGACGGCCTCGACGTCGACACCTCCACGACGCTGGACTGGGCGCCGCTGCGCGAGCGGGTCAAGACCGTCGGCATGCGCAACTCCAACGTGATGGCGATCGCGCCGACCGCGACGATCTCCAACATCTCCGGCGTCGGCCAGTCGATCGAGCCGCTGTTCCAGAACCTGTTCGTCAAGTCGAACATGTCCGGCGACTTCACCGTGGTCAACCCGCACCTGGTCAAGAGCCTCAAGGCCCGCGGCCTGTGGGACGAGGTGATGGTCAGCGACCTGAAGTACTTCGACGGCAGCCTCGGCCAGATCGACCGCGTGCCGGACGACCTGAAGGCGCTCTACGCCACCGCGTTCGAGATCGAGTCGAAGTGGATCGTGGACGCCGGCTCGGTCCGGCAGAAGTGGATCGACCAGGCGCAGTCGCTGAACCTCTACATCGCGGCGCCCAGCGGCCGCAAGCTCGACGAGCTGTACCGCTACGCCTGGCACAAGGGCCTCAAGACCACGTACTACCTGCGGGCGCAGTCCGCGACGCACGTGGAGAAGAGCACCCTGCGCGGCACCGACGGCAAGCTGAACGCGGTCTCCGCCGCCCCGGCCGCCCCGGCGCCTTCGCCGTCGGTCGCGGTCTCGCCGTCGCCGTCCGCGGTCACGGAAGCCGCGGTCCCGGCCGTGCCCGCCACGCCGCCCGCCGCCAAGCCGGAGCCGAAGGAGCTGCCGAAGGTCGACGACGTCGACTTCGTCGCCACCGAAGGCGCCGCCTGCCGCATCGACGACCCCGACTGCGAAGCCTGCCAGTAAGGAACCCGAGAACATGACCAACGTGGAGAGCACCGGCGTCACCGGCCTCGGTGAGATCGAGGTCGGCGCCGCCCGGATCAACGTCGACGACAAGCGGATGATCAACGCCCGCGCCGACGTCAACCAGCTGCTGCCGATGAAGTACCGCTGGGCGTGGGAGAAGTACCTCGCCGGCTGCAACAACCACTGGATGCCGACCGAGGTCGCCATGCAGGCCGACATCGCGCTGTGGAAGTCGCCCGACGGCCTCACCGAGGACGAGCGGCAGATGCTCAAGCGCAACCTCGGCTTCTTCGCCACGGCGGAGTCGCTGGTGGCCAACAACATCGTGCTCGCGGTCTACCGGCAGATCACCAACCCGGAGTGCCGCCAGTACCTGCTGCGCCAGGCGTTCGAGGAGGCCGTGCACACGCACACCTTCCAGTACATCTGCGAGAGCCTCGGCCTGGTCGAGGGCGAGCTGTTCAACATGTACCGCGAGGTCCCGTCCATTTCGGACAAGGACGCGTGGGCGCTGAAGTACACGCAGCACCTGGAGGACCCGGACTTCGAGACCGGCACGCCGGAGGCCGACACGGCGTTCCTGCGCGACCTGGTGGCGTTCTACGTGATCTTCGAGGGCATGTGGTTCTACACCGGCTTCGCGCAGATCCTCTCGCTCGGCCGGCGGAACAAGATGGTCGGCATCGCCGAGCAGTACCAGTACATCCTGCGCGACGAGTCGATCCACCTGAACTTCGGCATCGACTGCATCAACCAGATCAAGATCGAGAACCCGCACCTGTGGACCGAAGAGTTCCAGGCCGAGGTGCGCGGGATGCTGAAGGAGGCGTGTGAGCTGGAGGTCTCCTACGCCCGCGACACCATGCCGCGCGGCATGCTCGGCCTTTCGGCGCAGTTGTGCGAGCAGTACATGCACTTCATCACCGACCGGCGCGCGCAGCAGATCGGCCTCCAGCCCATCTTCGGCGAGACGGAGAACCCGTTCCCGTGGATGTCCGAGGCGATGGACCTGAAGAAGGAGAAGAACTTCTTCGAGACCCGCGTGATCGAGTACCAGTCGGGCGGGGCCCTGGACTGGGACTGATCCCGCCATCCGGGAACCGGGCGGGAGTTGTGCCACGCCCGCTAGGCTCGGCCACGCCACTGGTTCGCCCAGGGCGTGGCCGGGCTTTTTTCACGGCCGCACCCCGGGCGAGGCAACAGGGAACCCGGTGTGAATCCGGGACTGCCCCCGCAGCGGTGAGTGGGAACGAAAGCCGTCACCACGAGAAGTGGTAGAGCACTGGACGCGAGTCCGGGAAGCGACGGCGAGTAGGCGCGAGCACGGCGCCCACCAGTCCGAAGACCTGCCGGTGGCACGCGCGCCGACGGCGTGCGTGAGTCCGGGCCTCGTGGGAGCAGGCACGACCGAAGAACGCGGCCCCTTCGCGCGTCCGGACTCGTTCGGCGAGCTCGCGAGGAGAGAGCTGTGAACACCATCGGCACCACCATTCTGGGCAGCCCGCGCATCGGGCCCGACCGGGAGCTCAAGCGCGCCATGGAGCGGTACTGGGCGGGCCGGATCGACGCGGCGGAGCTGCTGGCCGCCGGCCGCTCGCTGCGCACCCGCGCTTGGACCGGGCAGCGTGACGCCGGGCTGGACTCCATCCCGTCCGGCACCTTCTCCCATTACGACCACGTGCTCGACACCGCAGAGCTGTTCGGCGCGCTGCCCGAGCGCTTCACGAGTCTGGGGCTGTCACCGCTGGACACCTACTTCGCGGCGGCGCGCGGCGTGCAGGACGCGCCCGCGCTCGAGATGACGAAGTGGTTCGACACCAACTATCACTACCTGGTCCCGGAACTGGGCCCGGACACGAAGTTCACGCTCACCGGCAGCAAGCCGCTCGACGAGTACCGCGAGGCCCGCGCACTCGGCATCGAAACGCGGCCGGTGCTCGTCGGCCCGGTCACGTTCCTGTTGCTGGCCAAGTCGACCGCGCCGGGCTTCGCGCCGCTGGAGCTGCTCGACGAACTGCTGCCCGCGTACGCCGAGCTGTTGCGCCGGCTGCGGGACGAAGGCGTGGAGTGGGTCCAGCTCGACGAGCCGGCCTTCGCCGGCGACCGCACCAACGCCGAGCTGAACGCGCTGACCCGCGCGTACCACGTGCTGGCCAAGGCACAGGACCGGCCGAAGATCCTCGTCGCCGGGTACTTCGGCGGGCTCGGGCGCGGGCTCGGTGTGCTGGCCCGCTCCCCCATCGAGGCGGTGGCCGTCGACCTGGTCACCGACCAGTCCTTTGTGGACGCCGTCGCGGCCGAAGGCGCGTTGCGGGACAAGGAGGTGCTCGCCGGTGTGGTCGACGGCCGCAACGTCTGGCGCACCGACCCGGACCGCGCGCTGGAGAAGGCCCGCAAGCTGCTCGGCACCGCCGCGGCCGTGAGCGTCTCGACGTCCTGTTCGCTGCTGCACGTGCCCTACGACGTCGAACGCGAGACGAGCCTCGACGCCCGGGTGAAGGGCTGGCTGGCGTTCGCACGCCAGAAGGTCGACGAGGTGGTGCTGCTCGGCCGCGCGCTGCGTGAAGAGGACGCGGACCTCGCCGCGGCCCGAGGCGCCGTCGCGGACCGCGCCACGGCCACCGAGGTGACCGATCCGCGCGTACGGGAACGCCTCGCCGCCCTGCGTCCCGAAGACGCCGCCCGCCCGCCGTACGAGCAGCGCGCGGCGGCACAGCAGGCCGAGCTGGGCCTGCCGCCGTTGCCGACCACCACGATCGGCTCCTTCCCGCAGACCACCGACGTCCGCAAGGCCCGCGCGGCGCTGCGCTCGGGCGAGCTGGACGAGGCCGGTTACGTCGCGACGATGCACACCGAGATCGAGCGCGTGGTGCGGCTGCAGGAAGAGCTGGGCCTCGACGTGCTGGTGCACGGCGAGCCCGAGCGCAACGACATGGTGCAGTACTTCGCCGAGCAGCTCGACGGTTTCGCCGCCACCGAGTCCGGCTGGGTGCAGTCCTACGGCTCCCGCTGCGTCCGCCCGCCGATCCTGTTCGGCGACGTCTCGCGGCCGGCGCCGATGACCGTCCCGTGGGCGCGGTATGCCCAGCAGCTCAGCGAAAAGCCGGTCAAGGGCATGCTGACCGGCCCGGTGACGATCCTGGCGTGGTCGTTCGTCCGCGACGACCAGCCGCCGGCCGAAACCGCGTTGCAGGTCGCGCTGGCGATCCGCGACGAGGTGGCCGATCTGGAGGCCGCGGGCGTGCGGGTGGTCCAGGTCGACGAGCCCGCGCTGCGGGAGCTGCTGCCGCTGCGCGCGGCCGGGCACGAGGCGTACTTCGCGTGGGCCGTCCGCGCGTTCCGCGTCGCGACTTCCGGGGCGGCCGACACCACTCAGGTCCACACGCACATGTGCTACTCGGAATTCGGCGAGGTGCTGCCGGCCATCGACGCGCTCGACGCCGACGTCACCAGCATCGAGGCGGCGCGGTCGAAGATGGAGGTGCTGGACGACCTCTCCGGCGCCGGCTTCGCCCGCGGGGTCGGCCCTGGCGTCTACGACATCCACTCGCCGCGCGTGCCCGGCGTCGAGGAGATGGCGGACCTGCTGCGCACGGCCGTCGCCGCCGTGCCGGCCGGCCGCCTGTGGGTGAACCCGGACTGCGGCCTCAAGACCCGTGGCTACGCCGAGGTGAGCCCCGCGCTCGAGAACCTCGTGGCCGCCGCCCGCCAGGTCCGCGCCGAGCAGGCCTGACCAAGCAGGCGAGACCACCCGAAAAGAGGCGCGCGGAGGTATTGCCACTGCGTCAATAAGGGTGCACGCTGGAACTCGTCCCAGAGTCAGGCGGGAGATGATCCTCCATGACGAGCGCAGTCGGCAGAGTCGCCGAGGCCCTGCGTGAACGGGTGCCGCCGCTGACGGCGATCCCGTTGCCCCGCAAGGTCGACGAGCGCTGGCTCGGCGCTTCGTGGCCGGTGCGCGAGCTGGCGGCGCCGCCCGCGGGCAGCGGCCTGAAACCGGTGCTGGGCGACGACGGCCCGCCGGTGGTCGGGCACGCGCTGGAGATGATGCGCTTCGGCCTCGACTTCAGCCTGCGCCGTTACGAGCAGTACGGCCCGGTGTCGTGGCTGGGCGGCTTCGGCCGCCGGATCGTGTCGCTGTCCGGGCCCGAGGCGACGCAGATCGCCTTGGTGAACAAGGACAAGGCCTTCTCGCAGGAGGGCTGGAAGTTCTTCATCGAGAACTTCTTCGAGCGCGGCCTGATGCTGCTCGACTTCGGCGAGCACCACCTGCACCGGCGCATCATGCAGCAGGCGTTCACCCGCGAGCGCCTCACCGGCTACGTCGGGCAGATGGGCCCGGCGCTGCGCGAGGGCGTCCGGTCGTGGCCGGCCGGCACCAGCCCGCGGCTGTACCCGGCGCTCAAGCAGCTGACCCTCGACGTCGCCACCCGCGTGTTCATGGACATGGACGCCGACGCGGACGCGGCGAAGATCAACCGCGCGTTCGTCAGCTCGGTGCGGGCCGGCACCGCGATCGTCCGCGCGCCGGTGCCGGGCGGGCGCTGGGCCGCCGGGCTGCGCGGCCGGCGGGTGCTGGAGCGCTACTTCGGCGAGAACCTGCCCGCGAAACGGCGCGCCGACGGCGACGACCTGTTCGCCGCGCTCTGCCACGCCACCACCGAGGACGGCGACCGGTTCAGCGACGTCGACATCGTGAACCACATGATCTTCCTGATGATGGCCGCGCACGACACCACGACCATCACCAGCAGCGCCATGGCCTACTACCTGGCCAAGCACCCGGAGTGGCAGGAGCGCGCCCGGGCGGAGTCGCTGGCGCTCGGCGACGACGTGCCCGACATCGCGGCGCTGGACGGGCTCGAGACGCTCGACCTCGTCATGAAGGAGGCGCTGCGGCTGGTGGCGCCGGTGCCCTCGATGGCCCGCAAGACCACAAAGGACACCGAGGTGCTCGGCCACTACCTCCCGGCGGGCACGCTGGTCGGGGTTTCCCCGACGTTGAACCACTTCAGCCCCGAGCACTGGACCGACCCGCACGCCTTCGACCCCGAGCGGTTCGCGGAGCCGCGCCGCGAGGACAAGTCGCACCGCTTCGCCTGGATGCCCTTCGGCGGCGGCGCGCACAAGTGCATCGGCCTCCAGTTCGGCGGGCTGGAGGTGAAGGCGCTGATGCACGAGATGCTGCGGGTCTACCGGTGGTCGGTGCCCGAGGCTTATACCGCGCGCTGGGACTACGTCTCGCTGCCGGTGCCCGCCGACGGGCTGCCGATGCGCCTCGAATATCGTTGACGGCTTCCGCTCGACGCCAAGGGGCGCTGAGGGGCGCGGGCCGGGGGTCCGTCGGCATCGGGAGACACGTTCGCGCACTCAAGGTGACATGCCGTCACCTTTTGTGCAGTCTCCATCACTCGTTCAGCCGGTAGACACCCCGGATCGCGCGTGATGCCGTGGCATCACTCACGAGCAACTCATACCTAGTGTGGGTCCATGATTCCTCGCACCACGTCTGAGCTGGCTTTAGTCCGCGCATGAAGGGGTTGAGTGTGCCTGAGCCTGGTGACCAACCAGGGGTGTCCGATGTCGCGCGCCGGTACGCGGCGATGCTGGGTGACACCAAAGGAGTAACGCTCGCCCCGGAGGACCGGGAGCGCCTCCTGCTCGAGTTCGCCCGTGACGTCATCCGGACCGCGAACCCGGTGCAGGAAGGCGCCCTGCTGCGCTTCACCACCCTGTTCACCGTCGCGCCGATCGCGATTGCGCTCGCCGACGCCGCCGGTGACATCGTCGAGGCCAACCCCGCGCTGGGGAAGCTGGTGGGGTCGCCGCCGGAGCGGCTGCGCGGGCGGCACCTGTCCGACCTGGCGGCCACCACCCACGACGCCGACCGGATCCGGGGCGGGCTGGAACGGCTGAGCGCGCACGGCACCGACCGGATCACCGAGCGCGGCGTGCACCTGGCGCACAGCCAGGACGGCCGGCTCACCACGAACGTCACCCTCGCCTGGCTGCCCGGCGACGGGCCCGAGGCGCGCTTCCCGGTGCTGATGGCCGCCGACACCGACGACCTGCACCTGCTGGGCGAGCGGCTGCTGCACCAGAACCTGCACGACCCGCTCACCGGGCTGCCGAACGGGCAGGCGTTCACCACGCGGCTGGAGGCGGCGCTCGGCACGCCCAACCGCGGTCAGCTCGGGCTGATCTACCTCGACATCGACGGCTTCAAGGTGATCAACGACGGCCTCGGCGCCGGAGTCGGCGACGAGGTGCTGAAGGAGGTCGCGAGCAAGCTGTCGCGGACCTTCACCGGCCGGCACGACGGATACGTCGCGCGGCTCTCCGGTGACGGCTTCGGGGTGCTGCTGCGCGGCGAAGACCTGACCCAGGCGCAGGCGGTCACCCTGGTCGACCAGGCGCTGGAAGACCTCAACGAGCCGATTTACCTTGGCGGGCACGGGATCGGGGTCAGCGCGAGCGCCGGGGTCGTCGTGCGTTCGGTCACCGAGGGCAGCAGCCACGTCGAGCTGCTGCGCGCGGCCGAGCTGGCGCTGCACCGGGCCAAAGAGGCGGGCAAGGCGCAGTGGATGCTGTACGACCCGCAGCTCGACGCCCGGGATCGCGGCCGCTACCAGCTGGGCGCGGTGATCGCCGGCGCGCTGGAGAACGGCGAGTTCTCGCTGGTCTACCAGCCGACCGTGATGCTCCGGAACCCGGACAGGATCGCCGCGGTGAACGCCGGGCTGCGCTGGAACCACCCGGACCGGGGTGAGCTGGACTCCGACGAGTTCTACCCGCTGGCGCAGATCACCGGCATGACGATCCCGCTGGGCAAGTGGCTGCTCGCCGAGTCGCTGGCCGCGACCGCGCGCTGGCGGCAGCGGTTCGGCGACGCGGCGCCGGACGTCTGCATCCGGCTGCCGAAGCGGCTCGCCGCCGACCCGGACCTGGTGCTGCTGGTCAAGGAGCAGCTCGACCGGCACGAGCTGCCCGCGCGGGCGCTGCGGCTGTGCGCCGACCGCCAGTCGATGTTCGACGACGGCGGCGAGGTGCTCGACTCGTTCACCGTCCTCGCCGACCTCGGCGCCCAGCTGGTGCTGACCATCTCGGGCTCCGACGACCTGGAGCTGATCGCGCGCCACGAGCTGCCGGTGCGGCACGTGATCCTCGCCGGCGCGGTGGTCGACGTGCTCGCCGACGACCCGTCCGAGACCGACACGCGGCACCTGGCCCAGCTCGTCGCGCGGGCGAAGGAGCTGAACCTGCGGATCGGCGCCGAGGGCGTGCGCACGGAAGAACACGCGCGGCGGCTGCGTGAACTGGGTGTGCTGGGCGCACGCGGTTCGTTCGTGGCCGATTCCGCCACCGGTGACGAAGTGGACGAGATGATCGGCCGGCACGCGGGCTGAACCATCCGGGCGGGCCGCGGCTCCGAACCTCCTGAGAGGATCTTCTTCCGCGGCACCGACCGAAAGGACCACACCCGATGGAGACCGGCGACCTCGCCCCCGACTTCACGCTGGCCGATGACCAGGGGGTGGCGCGCACCCTGTCGGACTTCCTGGTCTCCGGCCCGGTGGTGCTGTTCTTCTACCCGGCCGCGATGACCGGCGGCTGCACCGCGGAGAGCTGCCACTTCCGCGACCTGGCGGCCGAGTTCGCCGCGGTGGGCGCCCAGCGCGTGGGCATCAGCCCGGACGCCGTCGAAAAGCAGCGCGCCTTCTCCGCGGCGAACAGCTTCGACTACCCCTTGCTGTCCGATGTGGACGGCGGCGTGGCCAAGCAGTTCGGCGTGTGGCGCAAGCTGATCCCGTTGCACACCAAGCGCCAGACGTTTGTCATCGACACCGACCGTCGGGTGCTGGACGTGATCAAGAGCGAGCTGAACTTCACCGCCCACGCGGACCGCGCGCTGAAGCTCCTGCGCGACCGCGAGGCGGCTGCCTGACCACGCTGCCTTGACCGCGCCGTTCAGGGGCGGTCCAGGCGCCACACCCGATCGGTCCCGCCGCAGGACGGGGCCGGCGGCTGGGTAGCGGCCTCCTCGCGGTCGAGCGTGAAGCCCAGCCGGGCGGGAATGGCGCCGCTGCGGGTGTTCAGCTCGTCGTGCTTGATCTCGACGTACTCGGCGCCCGAGCGGAACGCCTCGGCGATCACCAGCGAGGTGGCCGCCGTCATCAGGCCGCGGCCGGTGTACGGGAGCCCGAGCCAGTAGCCGATCTCGACGCCCCCGTCGCCCGCGCAGCGCATCAGCCCGCAGCTGCCCATGACGGCGCCGTCCTCGGCCAGCATGGCGTACTCGTAGGACTCCCCCGATTCCCAGTGCGCCACCGTGCCGCTCAGGAACTCGGCGCCCTCCGCCGGTCCGTAGCCGTTCGTTGCCCAGGGCAGCCAGGCGCCGATGTGCGCCAAGGATCCCTGAACGGCCCCCACGAGGTCGTCGAGCTGGTCCGCGCGCCAGCGGGCCAGGGTGATCCCGGTTTCGGTCAGGGTTTCCCGTGGGGTGTCCATCGCCCCATCGTGACAGCAGACGGCGCGCGGGCGCCTGCCGTTTTCCGGCGGGCGCCCGCGCGGGCGTCAGCTGATCAGGATGCCGTCCGGCACCGCGGTGTCGTTCTTCAGCGCGTCGAACAGCTGCGTCGACTTGGCCTTGTCCCAGTGCGTGGCCGAGCCGTCGGTGACCGGCACCGTGCCGGTGAGCACGCCGCCCGAGGAGATGCCGCGCATCGCGATCGCCAGCCCGGCCAGGTTGTGCACGTGGTCGCCCGAGTCCATGGTCAGCGCGGCCGGCGCCGAGGACAGCAGCGGGAAGAAGTGGAACGGGTTGAGCAGCGTCCCCGGGCTCGCGATCTGGCTGACCAGCGCGCCGATGAACTTGCGCTGGTTGGCCACCCGGTCGAGGTCCGAGCGCGGGGTCGCGACGCTGTGCCGCATCCGGACGAAGCCGAGCGAGTCGCGCCCGTCGAGTGTCTGGCAGCCGGCCTTGATGTTGATGCCGGTCATCGTGTCGTTCATGTCCTTGTCGACACACATGTCGACGCCGCCGATCGCGTCGACGATGGTCGCGAAGCCGCCGAAGCCGATCTCCGCGTAGTGGTCGATGCGCAGGCCGGTGACGCCTTCGACGGTCTTCACCAGCAGCGCCGGGCCGCCGAGCGCGTACGCCGCGTTGATCTTGCTGGTGCCGTGGCCGGGGATCTTCACCTCGGAGTCCCGCGGCAGGGACAGCAGCGTCGGCTTCGTGGAGTTGTCCGGGATGTGCGCGACCATGATCGTGTCGGTGCGCTGCCCGCTCGCGTCGGAGGTGTCGCCGGTGGCCAGGTTCTCCTCTTCCGCGGCCGAGAGCCCGGCGCGGCTGTCGGAGCCGACCACCAGCCAGTTGGTGCCGGACGCGGCCGCGGGCCTGCCGTCGTAGTCGGCCAGCGCGTCCACGCGCGTGATCGAGAACTCCAGGTACGCCCAGATGCCGCCGATGAACAGCACGAAGATCAGCACCAGCGTCATCAGGATCTTGCCGATGCTCCACCGGCGGCGACGGCGCGGCCGCGGGGCGGGGCCGCCCTCGTGCGGGCCCGGCGGATCCTGGCGGGGCGGCGGACCGGGCGGCGGCGCCTCGCCCCGGTTGCCCATCGGCCGCGTCCGCTGGTCGTACGCGCTGGGGGCGGAACCCGGCAACGGCATCATCTGCGCCCGCTGGTGCTGCCGCGGGCTCCCCGGTGGCTGGGGCCTCCGGGGCGGCTCCTGCCGCCTGCCGCCGTCGCCGCCGTACGTCATCGGTACATCACCCGTTCCCCGATCCGGCAAAACTGTTCAGTTACTGATCCGACTACAGCCACGGCGGATAGGGTTTCCGCAAGCCGATCGGCTGCAGCCCGTGTCCGCCTACTTCCGGTCGGATCAGTAACTGGCGCGGCCCAGTGAACCGCATGCCCTCAGTATGAGGACGTGCGGCACCCTGGGCCGGTTGTGCCGGAGGGAACCCCCCTGCTCAGCGAGGGTCGGCGAAGCCGAACTGGTGGACCTTGAGGTGCCCGGAGCGGAACCCGGCCTCGGAGTAGGCCAGGTAGAACTCCCACATCCGGCCGAACACCTCGTCGAAGCCGAAGTCCTTGATGTCGGTCCAGCGGGCCAGGAACCGCTCCCGCCACAGCTTCAGCGTGCGGGCGTAGTCCTGGCCGAACTCCCGCATGCCGGCCAGCTTGAGCCGGGTGTTCTCGGCCATGCCCTGCTCGATCGCCTCGACCGAGGGGATGATGCCGCCCGGGAAGACGTACTTGTGGATCCAGGTGTACGAGCGCGCCGCGGCCATCATGCGGTCGTGGTCCATGGTGATCGCCTGCAGGCCGAACCGGCCGCCGGGGCGCAGCCGCTTGCCGATCGTGGAGAAGAAGGTCGGCCAGTAGGACGCGCCGACAGCCTCGATCATCTCGACGCTGACCACGGAGTCGTACTCGCCTTCGGCCTGGCGGTAGTCGCACAGCCGCACGTCGACGCGGTCGCTGTAGCCGGCCTCGGCGATGCGCGCGTCGGCGAGCGTCTTCTGCTCCTGCGAGATGGTCAGCGAGGTGACCTTCGCGCCCCGGGACGCGGCCCGGATGGACAGCTCGCCCCAGCCGGTGCCGATCTCCAGCACGGTGCTGCCCGCGCGCACGCCCGCGTAGTCGAGCACGCTGTCGAGCTTGCGGTGCTGGGCCTGCGTGAAGCTGTCACCGGGGCCGAACAGCGCCGAGGAGTACATCATCGACTCGTCGAGGAACGTGCTGAACAGGTCGTTGGACAGGTCGTAGTGCCGGTGGATGTTCTCCCGCGAACCCTCGATCGTGTTCTCCTCGGCCGCGGGCTGGGCGCGCTCGACGAACCGGCGGAACCGCTGCAGGAACGGCGGGATGACCGTGGCCAGCTTCTCCGCGAACGGGGTCAGCACGCCGGGCAGGTCGTCGGCGGTCCAGTCCCCCACCATGTACGCCTCGCCGAAGCCGATCTTCGCGTCCGCGCCGAGGCGGTGGAAGAACGCGGCGGGGCGGCGGATGCGCATCTCCGGCGCCTCCGGGCCGCCCGCGCCGAGCGTGGTCCCGTCGGGGAAGGTCACCCGCAGCTCGAGCGACTTCACGGCGCGGCGGAAGAGCGCCTCCGCGGCCCGCGCGCGCAAGGGCGAATGCGGCGGGGTGGCCAGGCCCGGCCACCGGGATTCGTCGGCTATCTGCTGCGGGATCGGCTGCTGGATCGGCTGCGGGGACGGTCCCGCCGCGCGGTCGACACTCGAGGTGGACAAGACACTCCCTCCGGACGGGCTGTGCGGCCCATGCTGAATGATATTCCCGGGTCACGAAGCGTGCGCTTTGTGCCGGTCGCCCGACTCGTCTCACACGGGGATTCGCAACCGCTCGTCCGCGGGACGGGTCCAGGCCCTGATCAGAGTTTCGTCCCTCTCCCCGGCCCCGATCACGTCCAGTGTGAAAGCACACACCAGCCTGGTCCAGACCGCCGAACGGCGGAGCATCGCGTGGCCTTCGCCGCCGATCTCGAACCGGGCGACGCGGGCCGCGACCGCGCGGGCACGCTCGGCGAAGGAGTGGGACAGGCGCGCCGAAGTCATCCGGTCACGGGTGCCGTGCACGATGAGCACCGAACGCCCGGCGACGGCGTCCACCGGCTCGCCGGCCGGGGTCCACGGCGCGAGCGCGCAGATGCCCGTCACGGCCGGGTCGTCGGCCACGCGGAGCGCGACGCGCCCGCCCATCGAGTGCCCGACCAGCACCACCGGCAGACCGGGGTGCTCGGCGCGGATCCGCTCCAGGGCCCAGCGCGCGTCCGGCACCGGGTCCTCGGTGGCCCCGTTCCAGCCGTACCGCCGGTTTCGCAGCAGCCGCACCTCGAGGCCGTGCGGTTCGCCCGCGCGGTGCAGGGCGCGGGCCAGCGGCACCATGCGCAGGTACGCCAGCTTCCACGGGGGCACCGAGCCGGTGCCGACCTCGGCCCCGCCGTGCAGCACCAACGCGACCGCGCGCGTGCGGCCACGCGCGCGCCGCACCGAAACGACGGGTTCCGCCTCGTCCACCTGCCGCCTCCCAGTCACCGGGGTCCGCCTACCGCCCGGGTATCACGCTAATCCACCACGCAGATCCACCACAAAGAGTGGCCACGCGCTAGATTCGGCGCCCGGACCCGCGACGAAGGGCAGGTGTGGTGAGCGCCACGGAGAACTGGAAGAGCACGGCGGACAAGCTCGCGGCCGCCGAGGAGGCCAACGCCGGCCAGGTGGCCGCGGCGGCCGGCCTGGTGCTGGAGGTGATCCGCAGCGACGCGCTGGTGTTCACCGCGGGCGCCGGGCACTCGCTGGCCGCCGTCGCCGAGACGTTCTACCGCGCGGGCGGCCTCGCCTGCGTGTACCCGCTGTACCACCCGGAGCTGCTGCCGCTGCACGGCGCGCAGCACAGCACCAAGACCGAGCGCCGCACCGGGCTGGCCGAAGAGGTGCTCGCCGAGCGCGCGCCCGGCCCGGACGACGTGCTGGTGGTGTTCTCGACCTCGGGCGTGAACCCGTACCCGGTGGAGCTGGCCGCCGGCGCCCGCCGCCGCGGCGCCTCGGTCATCGCGGTGACCTCGCGGGAATGCGTGGCCGCGGCCCCGCGCCGGTCGCCGACCACCCTGGTCGAGGAGGGCACCGTGGTCCTCGACTCCCTGGTCATCCCCGGCGACGCCAGCCACCCGGCCGCGGCGCCGCGCACCGCACCACTGTCCACTGTGGTCAACGCGTTCCTGTGGAACCTCGTGCTGGCCCAGGTCTTCGACCGCGGCACGGCCGAGGGCCTGGACGTTCCACTGTGGCGCAGTTCCAATGTGGAGGGTGGCGACGAGGCCAACAAGGCGCTGCTGGCCAAGTACGGCCCGCGCGTCCCGGCCCTGCGCTGACCCCGCCCGCAGCCCTGGCCCGGACGCCAGGGCGGCGGCGGCCTAAGCGACCGCGGGCTCCTCGTCGAACTGCGTGTGGTGCAGTTCGGCGTAACGGCCCTCCCGCGCCAGCAGCTCCTCGTGCGTGCCCTGCTCGACGACCGTGCCGTGCTCGATCACCAGGATCAGGTCGGCGGCGCGCACGGTGGACAGCCGGTGCGCGATCACCAGTGAGGTCCGGCCTTTCAGCGCGCCGGTGAGCGCCTCGCCGACCGCGGCCTCGGACTCGGAGTCGAGGTGGGCGGTCGCCTCGTCCAGGACCACGACCTTGGGCTGGGCCAGCAGCAGCCGCGCGATGGTGAGCCGCTGCCGTTCGCCGCCGGAGAGACGGTAGCCGCGCTCGCCGACGGTGGTGTCCAGGCCGTCCGGCAGCGAGTGCACCAGCTCGCCGAGCCGCGCCTGCTCCAGCGCCGCCCAGATCTCCTCGTCGGTCACGCCCGGCCGCGCGTACGCCAGGTTGGCGCGGATCGTGTCGTGGAACAGGTGCCCGTCCTGGGTCACCACGCCGACCGTCTCGCGCAGGGTGGCGAAACCGAGGTCGCGCACGTCGGTCCCGGACAGCCGCACCGCGCCCCCGTCCACGTCGTAGAGCCGCGGCAGCAGGGACGCGATCGTCGACTTCCCGGCGCCGGACGAGCCGACCAGCGCGACCATCTGACCCGGCTCGGCGCGGAAGCTGATGCCGTGCAGCACTTCCTCGCCACCACGATTGTCCAAAGTGGCCACGTCCTCCAGTGACGCGAGGGAGAACCGGTCCGCCGCCGGGTAGCCGAACCGCACGTCGTCGAATTCCACGGAAACACCGGTGCCGGCGGGCAGCTCCTTCGGCTCGGCCGGCTCCTTGATCATCGGGTCCAGGTCGAGCACCTCGAAGACGCGCTCGAACGAGACCATCGCGGTCATCACGTCCACGCGCACGTTCGCGAGCGCGGTCAGCGGGGCGTAGAGCCGGGTCAGCAGCAGCGCCAGCGCGACCACGGTGCCGGGCGCGAGCTGCCCGGTCAGCGCGAGGTAGCCGCCGAGGCCGTAGACGAGGGCCTGGGCCAGCGCGGAGACGAGCGTCAGGCTGGTCATGAACCAGCGGGTCAGCATCGCGGTGCGCACGCCGATGTCGCGCACGCGCCCGGCCCGGCCGGCGAAGTCCGCGACCTCCTGGCGCGGGTGGCCGAACAGCTTCACCAGCGTCGCGCCGGGCGCGGAGAACCGCTCGGTCATCTGGGTGGTCATGCCGGCGTTGAGCTGGGCGGACTCGCGCTGCAGCCCGGCCATCCGGCGGCCGAGCCGGCGCGCCGGCAGCACGAACACCGGCAGCAGCACCAGCGCGACCACCGTGACCTGCCACGACAGCGTCACCATCACGGCCAGCGAGAGCACCAGCTGGATCACGTTGGTGACCAGCCCGGACAGCGTGGCGGTGAAGGTCCGCTGCGCGCCGATCACGTCGTTGTTGAGCCGGCTGACCAGCGCGCCGGTGCGGGTCCGGGTGAAGAACGCGATCGGCAGCTTCTGCACGTGCTCGAAGACGGCCACGCGCAGGTCGAGGATGATGCCCTCGCCGATGCGCGCGGACTGCCACCGCTCAGCCAGGCCCAGCCCCGCGTCGGCGATGGCCAGCAGGGCGATCACCGCGGCCAGCCAGAGCACCACCGGCAGGTCGTGGCCGCCGACGATCGAGTCGACCACCTTGCCCGCCAGCACCGGCGTGGTCACCGCGAGCACCGCCGAGACGACTGTCAGCACCAGGAAGACCAGCAGCCGGACCCAGTGCGGCCGGGCGAAGCGGGCGACGCGCTTGACCGTGCCCTTGGCCAGCGCCCTCGGCGTGTCCGCGGAGCGCATCGCCGAACTCATCAGCGCCCAGGTGTTGTCCATGAAGGTCCCCCGTCTAAAACTTCTACATTACTTGAGCTTTTTCGCGGATATGAAGCGCACAACACCGGCACACCCGAAGTTCTTCCCGATCCGGGGCGGACCGCGGCAAACGGGCGGCCGCTCACCCACCTGGACCCCCTCGGTAACCTGACGCGACGGGGGCACGATACGCCGAGGCGAGGGGGACGCAGGGTGCAGCTGCTCATGGCACCGGGTCGCGCGCCCGAAGCCCGCGCGACCCGCCTGCTCGGCTGGGACCTGCTGTTCTACTTCGGCTGCTTCGTGTTCGCGTTCGCCAGCGCGTTCGCCTCGGAGTTCTACGGCTACCGGATCTGGGGCGCGTTCGCGAGCGTGGGCTACGGGCTCGCCGCCGCGCACAGCGCCTGGCTACTGCTTTCCGCCCGCGCCGGCCGCGAGCCGCGCGGACGGCTCGGCTCGCGCTGGTTCGGCCTGGCGTCGGTCGGGCTGTTGGCCATGATCATCCCGCTGGCGGTACTGGTGATTCGCCGGCTGACCGGAGTGGACTGGCTGGTCACCCCCGGCTCCTGGGCCGCCCAGCCCGAGGTGTGGGTGATCGAGCGCAGCGCGCGCCTGCTGTTGCAGCACGGCACCCCGTACGTCGACGTGACCGCCCTCGGCCGTCCGCCGGAGGTCAACGACTACACGCCCTACGGCCCGGTGATGACGGTCTTCGGCCTGCCGCGGGCGCTGTTCGGCGGCAACCCGGTGACGAACGCGCTGACCGACGCCCGCTGGTACTTCGCGCTCACCGCGTGCCTGTGCGTGATCGCCTCGCTACGAATGCTGAAATGGCCCCGGATTCCGGTTTTCGCCGCGCAGCTGGCGATCGCCTGCCCGCTGACCGCGCTGACGTGGTCGGTCGCCGGGCCGGATCTGGCCATCGTGGGACTGCTGGTGCTCGCGTGCGCACTCGCCGCGACCGGCCGGGCCGGCTGGTCGGGCCTGGTGCTGGCCCTGGTGATCAGCGCGAAACTCATCGTGGCGCCGGCCGCGGCCGTGCTCGCCGTCTACTGCTACTGCCGCGGGCGCGGCGAAAACGGCCTGGGGCGCGCGAAACTCCTGCGCTTCGTGACCACTTTGGTCACTACGACGGTGGTGCTGCACCTGCCGGTCTACCTGGCCGGCCCGAAGGCGTTCATGGAACACGTGATCCGGTTCCCGCTCGGGATGGGCGTGGTGCGCTCCCCCGCGGCGAGCCCGCTGCCGGGCCACCTGATCGCGGAAACCGGCCCCGTGGGCAACGTGGTTTCGCTGGTGCTGGTCGGTGCGGCAGCGGTGGCCGTGCTGGTGTGGCTGGGGCGCCGGCCCCCCGCGACCGGATCCGCCGTGCTGGTGCGGATCGCCGTCGGTCTCGGCGCCTTGATCCTGCTCACTCCGGCAACCCGCTACGGCTACCTGGTCTATCCCTTGGTGCTGCTCGGAGCCGCGCTCGCGTTCCGAGCCGCCGAACCGGGACTGCGCCCCCCGCGCAGCAGCCCTGGTACCACTACTTCTTCTTGACCCGAGTCGCCCCGCCGCGCCCCCGCAGCTGGACTCCGGACTCCGAGAGGACCCGGTGGACGAACCCGTAGGACCGTCCCGTGGACTCCGCCAGCGCCCGGATGCTCGAGCCCTTCTCGTATTTCTTCTTCAGGTCAGCGGCCAGCTTGTCGCGCGTGTTGCCGGTGATCCGCGCGCCTTTCTTGAGATCAGCCACGTCGATCGCCTTCCCGCCGAGTGGTGTTCTGGGCCACATAAGGCCCCTGCCGGGGCAATGATCGAACACTGAGCGCCGGAATGCCAGACGACAGCCGTAAAACAGTCGAAACTGCGATCACATTGGGCCATTTCAGTGCTTCGCCCCGGTTGGCAAGCACCCGAATGGCCGCATCTGGGTCACGCTAGCTGGACAAGTTCCAGATAATCCGGGGACCAATGGTCCTCGGTGCCGTCCGGCAGCAGGATCACGCGCTCGGGCTCCAGCGCCTCGACCGCGCCCGGGTCGTGGGTGACCAGCACGACGGCGCCGGCGAAGCTGCGCAGCGCGTCCAGCACCTGCGCCCGGCTGGCCGGGTCCAGGTTGTTCGTGGGCTCGTCGAGCAGCAGCACGTTGGCGGCGCTGGATACCAGCCCGGCCAGCGCGAGGCGGGTCTTCTCACCACCGGAAAGGGTGCCGGCCGGCTGGTCGAGTTGTTCGCCGGTGAACAGGAACGAGCCGAGCAGGTTACGCAACTCCTGGGCGCCGGTGTCCGGGGCCAGGTGTCGGATGTTTTCCCACACGCTCGCTTCATGGTCGAGCGTTTCGTGTTCCTGTGCGTAATAGCCCAAACGCATTCCGTGACCCGGCACCAACGATCCGGTGTCCGGGGTTTCCATTCCGCCGAGCAACCGCAGCAATGTCGTCTTTCCGGCACCGTTCAATCCGAGTACGACGACCTTCGAACCCCGGTCGACGGCGAGGTCGACCCCGGTGAAGATCTCGAGCGAGCCGTAGGACTTCGACAGCCCCTCGGCCATCAGCGGCGTGCGGCCGCAGGGCGCCGGCTCCGGGAACTTGATCCGCGCGACCTTGTCGGCGTGCCGGGTCTCGTCCAGCGCGGACAGCATCTGCTCCGCGCGGCGCGCCATGTTCTTGGCCGCCACCGCCTTCGTCGCCTTCGCGCCGAGC
Source organism: Amycolatopsis saalfeldensis (assembly GCF_900110575.1). Classification (GTDB taxonomy): domain Bacteria; phylum Actinomycetota; class Actinomycetes; order Mycobacteriales; family Pseudonocardiaceae; genus Amycolatopsis; species Amycolatopsis saalfeldensis. The sequence continues at coordinate 199,681 of NZ_FOEF01000009.1, read as the reverse complement.
TTCGCGGCCTGCTGCTGCAACGCGGACGCCTTCTTCTCGGCGTTCGCGCGCTCGCGGCGACGGCGCTTCTCGTCCGTGGCGCGCGCGTCGAGGTAGCGCTGCCAGCTCATGTTGTACAGGTCGAGCTCACCGCGCGTGGCGTCGAGGAACCAGACCTTGTTGACGACGTCGCCGAGCAGCTCCACGTCGTGGCTGATCACCACGAGCCCGCCGTCGTGCTGCTTGAGGAAGCCGCGCAGCCAGGTGATCGAGTCGGCGTCGAGGTGGTTGGTGGGCTCGTCGAGCAGCAGGATCGTCTCGGACTTGCCGCCCGCGCCCGCCTCGGCGGCGGCGAACAGGATGCGCGCCAGCTCGACGCGGCGGCGCTGGCCGCCGGACAAAGTGCTCAGCGTCTGCGCCAGCACGCGGTCGGCCAGGCCGAGGTTCGAGCAGATGCGCGCGGCCTCGCTCTCCGCGGCGTACCCGCCCAGCGACGCGAAGCGCTCCTCGAGCCGGCTGTAGCGGTTGATGGCCTTGTCGCGCTGGCGCTCGTCGACCAGCTCGGACATCGCCGTCTGCGCCTTCTCCATGTCGCGCAGCAGCGTGTCGAGCCCGCGCGCGGACAGCACGCGGTCCTTCGCCGTGACGGACAGGTCGCCCTCGCGCGGGTCCTGCGGCAGATAGCCCAGCTCGCCGCTGCGGCGGACGTCGCCGGCGTGCGGCTCGCCCTCGCCGGCGAGCACCTTCAGCGAGGTGGTCTTGCCGGCGCCGTTGCGGCCGACCAGGCCGATGCGGTCGCCGGGCTGGATGCGGACGGTGGCGCCGTTGAGCAGGATGCGCGAGCCGGCGCGCAGCTCTAGGCCGGTGGCCGTGATCAAGGGAAACTCCCGGATTCGGGGGTGGGCGTGGGCAGCTTCGGGCACCGGCACCACCCGGTTTCGGCACGGGTGTCCGGTGCGGCCGCTACTCCAGCAGGATTTCCACGAGATCGAGTGTACGGGTCGTGGTCCACGGGTTTTCCGCCCCGTGGCCGGTCTCACTCCGGCTTCACCGGGAGTTCACGTCTCGCGCAGCACGAGTTCCACGGAGATCGCCTGCTCCGCCGCGTCTTCGAGCACGGTCCGCCGCGGCTCGGCGATTTCCAGCACCCTGGGCTCCGCGCGGGCGAACAACGGCGCGAGGCGGCGGTCATCACGCAATCGGTCCAGCGCGTGCCGGTCGCCGCCGAGCACCACAGCGTCCACTTCGGACAATCGGGCCACGAGGACCTCGAAGGCGTCCTGGGCGGCCGTGGCCAGCGCCGTCCTCGCCTGTCCCTCGCGGCGGCGCGCGAACCGCTGCTGCGACCAGCCGCCGGCCGCGGACCGGCCGTGCACCAGGTGCCGGTCGGTGCGCGAGAGCACCACCACCCCGCCGCGGGCGAGGCCGAGGCTGTGCCCGCCGAGGCGCACCAGCAGCAGCGCGATCAGCCGCGGCACGAGCACGTGGGCCACGAACGGCTCAACGGCCAGGCCTTCACGCTCCCCCGTGACCGCCAGCGGTCCGAACGGGACAGTGGCGGTCGCCGTGACGCCGTTGCCCGCCGTCACGCACACCTCACGGGCCCCGAGCACGGTCGTCCGGACGCCGTCGTTGCGCTCCGCGAAGCGCGTGAACCAGCCGGCCAGCCGGTCCGGCGCCACCTCGACCGCCCGCCCGCCGCCGGAGACCTGACGTGCCTTCGCCATGGGAACGACGGTACGGGGCCGCCGTGGAAACGACGGCCCCGTACTCGCTCGATCAGGCGAGGGCGTTGACCGGGTGGACCGGTCCCGTGGTCACCGATGGGTGCACCGCGGCGGCCTGGCCCGGCGCCGGGCCCGCCCCGACGAACCCGTTGACGTGCAGGGAAACGCTGCGGATCGAGCCGGTGTCACCGGCCGCGCTGTCGGTCGCCTTGAACGTCCACGTGCCGTCGGCCGGGCCGAGGCCGTTCAGCCCGGTCTGCGCGTTCACCGGCTTGTAGGTGCCGGTGAACGGCGCGTCCAGCGAGGTGACGGAGCTGAACGGCTTCGCCGCCGAATCGTCGAACACGACCTGGCACAGGTTGTTGGCGCTGCTGCCGGAGCGCTGGAGCAGCGTCGCCGTCGCGCCCGAGGGCGAGACCAGCGTGCTGGTCAGGTCGGCCACGTACGTGTGGTCGAGGCCGACCGTCGTCGCGCCCTCGGTGGTGGTGCAGGTGGTGCCGTCGATCGACACCGACACCTTCGACGCGGGCCCGACCCCGCTCACCACGAGCGGCACCGAGGCGCCGAGCGGCGAGTTGTCCGGGATCGCCACCGCCGGGCCGGTGTAGGCGAAGGTCTGCGCCACCGGCGACGGGGTGCCGACCCCGAGCGGGAACGTGCTGGTGATCGGCGACAGCGAGCCCACGAAACTGACCTTGGCCGAAAGCACCACCGGGACGCCGAGCTGCTGGCTCGCCGGCACCGTGACGGTGAAGTCGTTCACGCCGGTCTGGCCCGGGCTGATCGTGCCGTACGCCTTGACGCGCGGCGTGATCGTGACGCCCGGGGTCGGGCTGGTCAGCACGACGCTGGTGGACGAGGCGGTGCCGTCCCCGATATTGGTCACCGGCAGCGTCACCTTGGCCGTGTCACCCGGGTTCAGCGAGGAGCCGCCGCCGGCCGCCTTGACCGTCGGCGGCTGGGCCTGGGCGTAGGGCTGCGGGGTGGCGCCGGTGTAGGCGAGCACCTTGTCGGCGAGGATGACGCCCGCGCCGGTCAGGTTGTCCGTGCCGGGCGCCTCGATGTCGACGGCGGTGTTCAGGAACGCGTCGCGAACGTCCGAAGAGGACAGTCCGGGGTTGCCGGACAGCACCAGCGCCGCGATCCCGGCGGCGTGCGGGGCGGCCGCGGAGGTGCCGAAGAACGGGTCGAACCCGCTCACGGACGTGCGGACGCCGTCGGCCGCGGTGATCTCGGGCTTGCCCCGCACCTCACCACCGGTCGAGGAGACGTTGCCCGGGGTGATGGGCGTGCCGTCGGCCTCGTAGAACATCCGCCGCGGGCCGTCGGAGCTGAACCGCTCGGCCTTGCTGGCACCGGAGAACGCGGCCGGGAACGGCCCGGCCGGGTTGGCCGGGTCACCCGGCTCCAGCGGGCGGCCGAACGCGGCCCCGGCGGGTGCCGCGGCGACGGCGAACGCGGTGCGCGCGGACGAGTGACCGACCACGGCGCCCGGGGTGCTGTAGGCCTTCAGGCCGTCGGCCGAGTCGCGGAACCGGCCGTTGAACGCCGTGATCGAGAGGTAGCGCCCCGCACCGGAGAACTTGACCACGGCGAGCCGCAGCCCGGTGCCGCCGAACAGCGGCGTGGACAGGATCTCGAACGGGTCCTGGGTGCCGTTCTGCACGTTCTGGCTGAAGCTGACCACGTTGCCGGCGGCGTCGAGCAGGTAGAGGTCGTAGTCGTCGGACGCCGCGCCGAGCGGGTCCGACCAGTGCAGCGTCACCGGGACACCGGCGGACGAGGCGTCGGAGAGCGGCTCGAAGACCTGGTCTCCCCCGGCGCCCGCGAAGTTGTGCGCGGTGCCGGCGAACTTGCCGACCGTCTTGCCGGAGTCGGCGAAGTCGCCTTCCCAGTGCGCGGAGGTGCCGTCCGCGACGTTGCCCTCGTTGCCCGCGGAGGAGAAGTAGAGCGCGCCGTCGGCCGTCACGTCGTTCACGGCCTGGGCGATCATCCCGTCCTGGAACGGGGATTCCGCGAAGTAGATGACGTCGTCGACGATCACGTCGCAGTGCGACTGGAAGCGGAGCGTGCGGATGTTGTCGGCGAAGCCGGCGTCCGACTGGAAGGCCGAGGCGAAGCCGAGCGCGGCGTTGGGCGCGAGGTCGTGGAGGATTTCGAGCATCGCGGTGCCCTCGTCCCCCGAGCCGGCCTGGCCCGCGGGGACGTCGACGTTCGGGGGCAGCTCGCCCTTCGCCTGCGAGACGGCGAGGGAGTCGACGCCGTCGGAAAGGGCACAGGCCTTCACGCCGGTGCCGGTGACGCCGAACTGCTGACGGGCGATGTCCGCGTTGTGCGCACGGTCGCCCTCGCTGGTGATGGTGGTCGCGGCGGCCGAGCGCTGGCCCTTCGCCGCGAGCGCCTGCTTCAGCGCGCCCTCGATGCGGGCGCTCTTCTGCTGTTTGGTCTCGGCCGGGGCGGCCTTGCCCGGCGCGGCCGGGTGCTCCACCTCGCGGGCGGTGATCGCCTGGTCGGCGGTCTCGACCCGCTTCACGTCGGTGCGCGCGGCGATGGCGGGCAACGCCGAGAGCGGCACCTCGGCGCGGATGCTCGCCTCCCGGTCCGACCGCGACCGGATGCCCGCGCCCGCCTTGCGCAGGTCGCTGACCAGCCCGTCGGTGACCTTGGTGGCGCGGATGTCCACGAGGGCGGTGCCGGCGGCGGAGACGTCACCGGCTTTCAGCGCGGGCACGGCCGACGCGCTGAGCCGCTTTGACTGCAGCTTCTGCTCGACCAGCAGTCGGCTGTCCATTTTGGACTCGACGGCGGTCTGCCCGGTCTTGACCGCTTGCAGCGCGGCAATCTGGCTGGAGGCGTTGGCGGAGAATGTGTCCGAAGTGGATGGCGTGGCCGCGCCCGCGGGTGGGGCGGCCACGCCCAGCGCGGCGAGCAGGGCAGCGGCGCCGGCGGCCAGTACGGCGGCCCGGCTCCGCGTGTCTCTTCTGGGTCTTTCGGTGCTGGCGGCTTGGGTAGAACGGCTTCGACGCACGTGCGCCTCCGAATCTCGCACCGCGTGCCCCGACTCACGCTGGCCAAATGCCGGTGATCACCGGCTGGCCTTAGCTAAGTACTGTGCGTCGAGGTAAAAATCAGCCGTTAGGGTGACATAGGGCAGGTAATCACCCGCCACCCGACGGTCGTCGTAGGCCGTTCGGCAGCGCCGCCGGACAGATCAGAGGACAAACGAGTCCGACCAGGGCTGGTCGGCCCGCCCGGACAGCGCGTCGAGCACCGAAACGGCCTGCTTGTCGGTCAGCGAAGCCACGAAGTCGACCACCGCCCGCCCGCGCGCGAGGCCGCGGATGGCGTCGGCGCCCTGCACGCGCTCGCCGGTCGCGCCGACCAGCAGCCCGGGCGCCGTGCGCGCGACGAGGCTGTACTCCCCGTGCGCCAGCTCGACCAGGTCGTGCAGGCGCCGCGGCAGGCGGGACTCCTCGTCGCGGTCCTGCAGCCACGCGTCGAGCGCGTCGACCAGGCTGGTCACCAGCGCGGCCTGGCCCCGCTGGTGCAGCGCGAGGTCCGCGCGCAGCAGCACGAACCGGCGGTGCACGAACTTCAGCACCTGCACCTCGTGCCACTGCGCGGGCCGCAGCGAGACGTGCCCGGAGCGGATCGACGGCGAGGACGCCACGATCACCCCGTCGACCAGCCGCGAGGTCCAGCTGGCCGAGAACGCCGCGGTCGCCTGCTCGGCCTCGATCGAACCGTCGAAGCTGTCCGCCAGCAGGCCGTCGACCAGCTCGCGGCGCACCCGCCCGACGGCCTGGGCGAACGCGTCGTCGTCCACGATCCACGCGTCCTTGTGGTGCATCCGCCGCCGCATCCGCTCCAGCGAGCGCCCGGGGCGGCGGATCTCGGCGGAGAGCTGGCCGTCGTCCAGCGCCGCCAGCTCGAGCGCGTGGTCGAGCCACTCCCCCAGCTCCGCGGCGACGGGCGCGTGCTGGAGCACCCCGATGCGGTGGAAGTCCTGGAGGTCGTGGATGGCGTAGGCGATGTCGTCGGCGGTGTCCATCACGGACGCTTCCACGGTCTGCTGCCACGGCTCGATGCGGCCGGTGAACGGCAGGCGCGCCTGGGCGAAGTCGTCCAGCTCGGTCACGTAGGCGGAGAACTTGCTCGCGCCGGTGCCGGGCGCGTCTTCGGGCTCGGCCGCGCCGCGCGGCGGGTTCGGCAGCGACGTCGGGTGCGGGTCCGGCCGGTGCAGCCGCGCCCACGGGTACTTGAGCACCGCGGCGCGCACGGCCGTGGTCAGGTCGAGGCCGCTGGCCGACGGGCCGCGCACATCGGTGGTGGTGATGATGCGGAACGACTGGGCGTTGCCCTCGAAGCCGTCGGCGAGGCCGAACCGGTGCCGGGCGATGCGGTCGAGCGTCTGCTCGCCGAGGTGCCCGAACGGCGGGTGGCCGAGGTCGTGCGCCAGCGCCGCGGCCTCGGCCACGTCCGGGTCGCAGCCGCCGAGCTTCGCGGCCAGCTCGGCCGATTCGCCGGCGCCGCTGATCCGCTCGGCGATGGCGCGGGCGACCTGCGCGACCTTGAGGCTGTGCGTGAGCCGGTTGTGCAGCAGCCCGGCGCCCGCGGCGCTGACCACCTGCGTCACCCCGCCCAGCCGGGCGAAGAACGGCGACGCGATGATCCGGTCCCGGTCGATGCGGAACGGGCTGGTGGCCAGGTCGGTGAACCCGCCGGCCGAGCTCGCCGGGTCGCGCCGCGCGGCCCTCGGGTCGGTCTCGTCCATGCGGCCCACCGTACTGATCCGGATCCGAGCGATGCGGCAGGATCTCCGACGTGGCGGACGTGCTGATCGCGGGCGGCGGGCCCGCCGGGTGGGCGCTGGCCCGTGCCTGCGCCCGGCGCGGCCTGGCGACGACCGTCGTCGACCCGGCGCCGCACCGCCCGTGGCGCAATACCTACGGGGTGTGGTCGGACGAGCTGCCCGGGCTGCCCGCCGGGGTGATCGCGGCGGCGCCTTCGGCGACCGTCGCGTTCGGCACGCGGGAGCACCGGCTCGATCGCGGTTACCTCGTGCTGGACAACGAGGGCCTGCGTTCCTGGCTGACCGGCGAACGCGTCCACGTCGTCACCGGGCAGGCGGCTGCCGTCGAGTCCGGCCGGCACGGGGCGACGGTGGTGCTCACCGACGACCGCAGGCTCGCCGCCGCCGTGGTCGTCGACGCTTCCGGTGCGAGCCGCGTCCTCTTCGGCGGCAAGGCTCGCGGCGCTCGCGCGGAGCAGACGGCGTACGGGCTCGTGCTGCCCGCCGCCGAGGCCGAGCGGCTGGGGCCCGGCGCGGCGGGCACCGCGGTGTTCATGGACTGGCGCGGCGGCGGGCCGAGCTTCCGTTACCAGCTGCCCCTCGGCGACGGCTCGGTGCTGGTCGAGGAGACCTCGCTCGCGCGCCGGCCCGGGCTTCCGGTCGACGAGCTGGCCCGGCGCCTGCGGGCCCGGCTGGCCGCCGCGGGCGTGCGCGGACGTTACGCGGTCGCCGAAGAGCGGGTCCGGATCGTGCTGGACGTGCCGCTGCCGGGCCGGGGCGCGGTCGTCCCGTTCGGCGTCGCGGCGGGCCTGGTCCACCCGGCCACCGGCTACAGCCTGGCGACGTCGCTGCGGCTGGCCCCACCCGTCGCCGCCGCGATCGCCGCCGCCTTCGACGCCGGCCCGCCGGCCGCGGCCCGCGCGGCGAAAAGGACGTTGTGGACCCCCGAAGCCCGGACCGTGCACTCCTTGCGACGCCACGGCTTGCACGCGCTGTGCGGGATGCCACCGGGCGAGCCGGCCGAGTTCTTCGACCTGTTCTTCACCCTCCCGCCCACGGCCCAGCGCGCCTTCACCTCCGGCCGCGACGACCTGCCCGGCACGGCCGCGGCGATGACGAGGCTGTTCCGCGCCGCACCACCGGGGCTGCGGGCCCGGCTCGCCGGTCTACCCCCGGTACGAGAAGCACCCGGATGACCACGCCGTGCGACAGCCGATTACTCCGTTCCAGGTAACCCTGGTTCCCGTGCGGTGAACATCTGTCGACAACGGTTTCCTGGTCCGCGGGCCGCTGCGACGATCGGACGGTGACTACGCCCCGTGCGGTCAGCTTCGCCTTCCAGCCGATGTACAGCCTCCACACCGGCGGCGTCGTGGCGTACGAAGCGCTGGCCAGGCCGGGTAAGGGCACCGCCCACGAGCTGCTCGCCGAGGCGCGCCGCGCCGGCCGGCTCGCCGAGGTGGACCTGGGCCTCGCGGCCACCGCCGTGCGCCAGGAGGCCCAGCGGCCCAGCGCGCTGCCGCTGCACCTGAACCTCTCCGCCCGCACGCTGGCCGCCGGCCCGGGCGCGTTCGACGAGCTGATCGCCGAGCTGGGCGCGGCCGGGCGCCGGACCCGCGACGTGGTCCTCGAGGTCGGGCCGCCGTTCTCGCACCTGCCCGCCGACCAGCTGGTGGGCGCCATGCGCGCGCTGACCGAGCTGGGCTTCCGGCTGGCCCTCGACGGCCTCGGCCGGGGCGACCTGCCGCTCGCGCTGCTCGTGCGGGCGCCGGTGGACCTGGTCAAGCTCGACCGCAGCGTGCTGCGCGGCCTGCCGGAAGAGCCGGCGTCGGTCGCCGTCGTCGAATCGCTGCTGCACTACACCACTCGCACGGGCATCCGGCTCGTCGCCACCGGCATCGAGACCGGGCCTCAACTGGACGCCGTGCAGAGCCTCGGCGTGCGGATCGCGCAGGGCAACCTGCTGGCGCCGCCCGCCGCGCACCGGTCCGCGCCGGCCGCGGGCGCCGTCCTGCCGGACGACCGCCGCGCCCCGGCGTCGCCGCAGGCACCGCGGGTCGGCGACTTCCTCCGCCCGGCCACCACGCTGCCCGAAGACGCGACCTGCGACGCCGTCCGCGAGGTCCTCGCGGCGGCCGACGCGCCGAGCGGGGTGGTCGGCGTCGACGCCCATGAACGTCCACAGTGGTCAGTGGACCGGACGCGTTTCCTCGTGGCGGTAACGGGTCCGTACGGCCACGCGCTGCACGCGAAGCGGCCGGCCCACCGGCTGGCCGACAAGCCGCACACCATCGACGCCGGCGCGAGCGCGCTGGAATTCCTGGAGCTGGTCACCGACGCGGACTGGGGCCGCACCGGCGACGACGTCGTGGTGGTCGACAGCTCCGGCCGCTGCCTCGGCGTGGTGCTGGTGACCGAGGTGGTGCGCGGGGTCGCCGAGGCGAAGGTCGAGGAGGCCGTGACCCTCAGCCCGCTCACCCGCCTGCCCGGCAGCGAGACGGTGGCCCGCGACGTCGAGCGCCGCATCGCCGTCGGCGAGCCGTTCGTGGCCGCGTGGCTGGACGTCGACTCCTTCAAATCCGTCAACGACAACGTCGGTTTCGCCGCGGGCGACGACCTGATCCGCGAACTCGGGTCGACACTGTCCACATTGGCCGGGCAGCTGCGGCGGATGCGGGTGAGCCACGTCGGGGGCGACGACTTCCTGATCGTCTGCGACGTCGACGAGATCGGCACCGTCGCGGCGGCCCTGCTGGACACGAAGTGGTCGGCGGAGGGCATGCCGGTCACGGTTTCCCTGGCGACGCTGGTGTGCGGCAGCGGTTCCCTGGCCTCGTACCGCGAAGCCTCGCGTCTGCTCGCGCCGCTGAAGAAGCGGGCGAAGGCCGTCTCCGGCTCGAGCTGGGTGCTGAGCCGCCCCGGCACGGACCGGGTGGAGGTGCTGCGCGGGGTCGGCCGCGAGGTGGCCGTCAGCCGCTCGGCGTGACGAATCCCTTTCACCGGGCCGAATCGCCCGCTTGAGCGCGGTCGCGGGCGGCGAACCGGGCCACGCACCCGGCCGCCGCCCGCGGATCCCACGGGATCAGTAGACCGAGGCGACCCGGGTCCTGGTGCCCAGGGTGGCGAACCCGTTGGCCCACAAGGACTCCACCTTCGAAGCCTCCTCGGCGCTCGGCTTCGCGTTCTTGCAGGAGGTGCCCGGCCCGTGCCCGGACATCAGCTCCGTGCAGGGCCCGGTGTAGTCGTCCGGCAGCCCGAGGTTGTGCCCCAGCTCGTGCGCGGCGATCCGCGTCGGGTCGAATCCCTGGGCGACCTGGCTGGTGTCGAGGTAGATGTCGCCGTTGCCGTGCCCGTCGGTGTTGGTGTACGAGCCGCCGCTGTTGGTCTCGTGGAACACCACGGTCCCGCTGCCGTCGCCCTTGACCAGCTTCACGTCGTTCACGGCGGCGTTCCAGTTCGCCGCGCCCTGGTCGATCTGCGCCAGGTAGTCGGGCGCGCCAGTGGAGTCGTAGTACACCGTGGTCGTCTGAGCGGCCGACGCTCCGGGCGCCGTGACCAGGCCGATGCCCAGCGGCGCCGCGACGGCGAGAGCCAGCGCCGCGATCCGCCCGAACCCGCGTACCTTCATCGTGTCTCCTTCGCCGGGGAAATCCCATTCGGCTGCCGGAAAGCGGCAACCGCGGTTCGCAGGAACACGTTAGGAGTTCACCGAATGCGCGGCCACGTCCGAAAGTAGGAGACCGGGCACGGTACGTGGCCGGCGAAGGTTGTCCGGATCGGGGCCGTCCGGGCGTTGTGTGCCGTGATGTTCGGGCTCAGGTGCGCCGTCGCCGAGCGGCGGTCACGATCGCGCCCGCGAACCCGATCAGGAACAGCAGCACTCCCCCGGCGAAGGCGAGCCGCCCGGTCACCGGCCCACTGTCCTCAGTGGCCGCGCCGCTCAGCCCGGCATCGGTGAACGCCGTGGTGGGCTTCAAGGTCTTGGCCCAGAACAGGCTGCCCTCGGCCACGATCACACCGTCCACCTTGGACAGCGGGACCGCGCCGCCGCCGGGCTGATCCGTGTACATCCGGGAATCGTTGGAGTTGTCCCGGGTGTCCCCCGCGACGAAAACCGCCCCGGCCGGGACGGTCGCCTTGAACCGCAGGGCACCGCGCTCCGGCGCCACGGCCGGGTCGAGGTACGGCTCGGTGACCGGCTTGCCGTTGACTTCGATCCGCTGCTGCGCGTCACAGCACTCCACGGTGTCGCCGCCGACCGCGATGACCCGCTTGGCGAGCCGGACGCCCGGTTGCTCGGTGAGCTGATCGGCTTCGAAGACGACCAGGTCGCCGCGGTGGACTTCTTCGCCGTCGCGCAGCCGGTAGATCGCCGAGGACCCGGGCGGAATCGTCGGCCGCATCGAACCGCCCGGCACGGCGATCGTCCGGTAGCCGAGCACCGTCACCAGACCGAACCCGGCGAGCCCCACCCCGGCGACGAGCACCACCAGGAAAACGGCCAGCAGCGGCGAAAACCGCCGTCGAACGGGCGTCACAGGCGGCGGAGCGGGAAAGTCCGGTTCGATCACGCCCGTCTATCGTGCCCGTTCCGCGAACGTTACCCGGTCCGCGGTGCGTACATGATCACCGCGACGCCCGCCAGGCACAGCAGCGCGCCGATCACGTCGAAGCGGTCGGGCCGGTAGCCGTCGGCCACCATGCCCCAGGCGAGGGAGCCGGCCACGAAGATCCCGCCGTAGGCCGCGAGGATGCGGCCGAAATGGGCGTCCGGCTGAAGGGTGGCGACGAATCCGTAGAGCCCGAGCGCCACGATGCCCCCGCCGATCCAGGCCCAGCCGCGCTGCTCGCGCACGCCTTGCCAGATCAGCCAGGCACCGCCGATCTCCAGCACCGCGGCGGCGAGGAAGAGCGGGATCGAGCGCAGGACGGTCATTTACTCCCGCCGCCGAAGTAGTTGCCGTAAACACCGGGGGTGTTCTGGAACGTCACCACCGGCGGTGTCCACGTAGGACTGAGCGCGAAGGTGACCGCGCCGGCGATCGCGACGAGACAGGTCAGTGCCCCGGTCAGGGCTCCGGCCCGGGCCAGATCGCCGTCGTGCTCACGCGCGCCGCCGGTAATCCCGAAGACGATCGCCAGCGCGCCCGCGAGCAGCGCGACGAACCACAGGGCGCCGAGCACCAGCAGGAAGACCTGCCCGAGAAAGGCGTTTCCGGGAAACCCGAGCACCCGCGGCCGTACGAGCAGCCACGCCGCCCAGGTCGAAATCGCCAGCACCAGGCTGACGACGGCCACCGACACCGCCGCCACGGCCAGCCCGCGTCGGGGTCTGTCGGCCGGGTCTTCGCTCTTCTCGGGCTCCGTCATGGATTCAGTTATAGCGTGCCGGACCGGGCGTTCGGGGCATTCCGCCGACGCCGGGTGAACGCAGCCCCGCCAGCAGCAGGTCCAGCACCCGGTGGATGGCTTCGGGCCGGGCGGGGCGCAGTGACGAGATGGCCATGAGCGCGGCGCGGACGTCGGCGACCGAGACGCCCGGCCGCAGCGCGTTGTCCCGCTGCGCACGGGTGACGAGCCGCTCCAGCGCTGCCGACTGGGCCTGCCGGTCCTCACGGAAAACAGTCGCGTGTGGACCGAACAGGGCCGCGTTGAGGCCGGGGGCGCGGATCTGGTGCTCGGCGAACCAGGAGATGGCACCGCTCAGCGCGAGCCACGCGTCCGGCTCCGATTCCGCGGTCCGCATGCCCGCCCGGCAGGCCGCCACGTGCTCGGCCAGCGCCGCGCCGATCAGGTCGGTGCGCGCCGGGAAGTGCCGGTACAGCGTCGCGACGGCCAGCCCGGCGCGCCGGGCGACCTCGCGCATGGGCAGGTCCACGCCGTCGGCCGCGAAGGCCGCACGAGCCGTGGCCACGAGGTGCTCCCGGTTGCCGACCGCGTCGGCCCGGGCTTTCCGAGTCACTTCCCCGCGCTCCCTTCTCACTTCCCCGGCCGGCGGAACGTCTGCCCCGGAATCAGGTTTACCCCATCGAACGCCCGGACGGCCCGGGCGGGAGAGGTGAGCATGTTCGCTGTGCAGTTCGAGCGGTTCGGCCCGCCCGGGGTACTGGCCGTGGGCACCGCGCCCGAGCCGCGTCCGGGCCCCGGTCAGGTCCGCATCGCGGCCAGGACGGCCGCGGTCTCCCCCGTCGACCTGGGATTGCGCTCGGGTGGGACCGCGATGAGCCGGAATCTCGCCCTGCCGCACATTCCCGGCGTCGACGCCGCCGGGGTGATCGACGAGGTCGGCGCCGGCGTGACCGGCTGCACCGTCGGCGACGAGGTCTTCGGCGCGGTTGATGTGGCCCGCCTCGGCGGGGCGAGCGCGCGGTTCGTGGTCCTGGATTTCTGGGCGGCCAAGCCGAAAAGCCTGAGCTGGGCCGAGGCCGGCGCGGCAGGCACCAGCGTCGAGACCGCGACCCGTGCCCTGGACCTGCTCGACGCCGGCCACCGCGCGACCCTGCTGGTCGACGGCGCGGCCGGCGGCGTCGGCAGCATCGTGGTCCAGCTCGCCGTGGCCCGCGGCGCCCGCGTGATCGGCACCGCCCGCCCCGAAAGCCACCGGTTCCTCGAGGACCTGGGCGCGGAACCCGTGGACTACGGCCCCGGCCTGCCCGCCCGCGTCCGCGCGCTGGCCACCGGCCCGGTCGATCGGGCGCTCGACGTCGCGGGAGCCGGTTCCCTGGCCGAGCTGATCGACCTGACCGGTGCCACGGACCGGGTCGTGACCCTGGCCGATTTCGGCGCAGCCGGCCACGGCGTCCGCCTGTCCACCGGCCGGCTGGGCGGCCAGCCCGACGGCGTCCACGGACTCGCCACCGCCGCCGCACTCGCCGATCAGGGCCGGTTCCGCGTTCCCGTCCGGGAGATTTATCCGGCGTCGCAAGCGGCCGAGGCCCACGAGACCGCCGCGAAACCGCCCCGCCGGGGAAAGGTGGTCCTCGATCTGCGCGATCTCGGCCGGCCCTGACCCGCTCAACGCAGCAGTTTCAGACCGGGCCACAGCTGCGTCCAGGTGCCGTGCGGCTGCCGGCACAGATAAATGGCCGCGTGCTGCTGAATCTCCTCGTCCGACAGGCCCCCAGAACCCGTAAGCGTTGTGGCCCGCTGCCCACCGGGTTACGCAGGCCTTCGGCGGGGCCGAGGTCTCCGGCACCGGGCCGGCCGCGACGCTGTTCGCCCAGCAGCCGGCGTTGCGGCCGCCCGGCGTTGAGGCACAACCCGCGCACGCCGAGCATCAGCAGCAGGAGCATCGACGGGCCGGTCAGCAGGAGCAGCAGTTCGGGCACCTGGGTCAGCGCGCTGCCCTGCCGTCCGGCCAGCCGTCGGCGGCGTTCCACCGGATGTTGGGCGACGCGATCAGCAGGGCCAACGCCGCGGCCAGCCACGGTCCGGGGGTGCGCAGCGCCGCGCGCCGGGTGATCACCAGGCCGAGCGCGATACCGATGACCAGCGCGGCGATGGTGTCCTTGTTTTCCAGGCCCAGCCCGGCGAACAGGCCCGCGAGCAGCCAGGCCGGGATCGTGCCGAGCCGCAGCGCCCGCGCGGTCGCGACCATCACCGCGAGCCAGCGCAGCTGATCGGTGCCGGTGGTGCCGAACAGCGCCGAGGCGGCCACGTACGCCGGGCAGGCCGTCACCGCGGCGGCCGAGATCAGCTGGGCCCGCCGCCGCGCGCCGAGTTCGGCGGCGAGCTTCGCGGCCAGCAGCACGCACCCGGCCGCCGCCGCGATGGCCAGGACACGCAGCGGCACCACGCCGCCGGGCAGCGCGGCGGCCAGCCGGGCCAGCACCGGGGTCAGCGGCGGCTGGTCGACATAGCCCCACGCGGGGTGGCGGCCGGTGATCACGTAGTAGAACTCGTCGCGGTGCCAGCCGTAGCGGGCGGCCACGGCCAGGTGGACCACCGCCACCACCCCGGCGATCAGCAGGACCGGCCGCCACGCGTGGGCCGGCTTCAGCCTCCTCGGTCAGCGCTACCGTCTCTGCCACGGTTTCCCTTCCCCCAGCGGAACCGGCCGGCAGGAACGCGGCCAGCAGCAGATGGCGCACGGTGCGCCGGCAGTCGTCGTCGACGAGCATCAGCGAGTCGGGGTCGCCGTGCCGGTGCCAGGCGAACCAGGCGATGGTCTCCACGAGGAACCGGGCCGAGGCCGGGACGGGCCGCGGGTGGCCGGACTTGATGCGCCGCCGCAGGTACTCGCCCAGCTGTTCCAGCAGTCCGCGCCGGCCCCGCACGAAGTGCAGCTCGGCCAGTTCCGGAAGGTCGCGCGCGCAGCTCTCGACCAGCGCGAGCAGCCGCTGGTTGCCCTCGATGTACCCGTACAGCTGATCGATGATCCCGCCGAGCTCATCGGCCACCGGCCTGGTCCGCCGACCGCGCGTTGACCGCGGCGATCCCGGCCCGGCCCTCAGGTGCAGGAATGCCAGGTACAGCAAGGTTTTCTTGCCGTCGGCAGAGGTGTGGAGGGCGCCGTGGCTCAGCCCGAGCGCGGCGGCCACGTCGGAGATCCCCGCCGCCTTGTAACCCTTGTCCGTGAACACCCCCGCCGGTCGCGATCTCGCCCAACGGCCGCGGCGGCACCCGTCCTCGCATACGGCGGGTATTGACTGAACGAGTCAGTCAGTCAAACGCCGGTCCACCTTCGGCTGGTCCACCGGATCAGTCCCGCAAGTCCTCGGCCGAGAACGAGCGGCGCTCGGCGAGCTGGGCCAGGTGTGCTTCCAGGGTTTCGAGCTGCTCGGGTCCGATCCGGGCGGCCCAGCGGCTGCGCACGTCGTCGAACAGCGCGCTGCCGACGGTCATCAGCTCGCGGCCTCGAGGCGTGACCCGCACGCGCTTGCGGCGCGCGTCGGCGGGGTCGGGCTCGCGGTCGACGTAGCCGAACTCCTCCAGTGCGGCGATGGTCTGCGCGGCGGCCTGCTTGGTGACCGACATGCGGCGGCCGAGCTCGGAGGCGGTGTCCGCGCCCGCGTCCACGGCGCGCAGGGCGAACTCGTGCGCGGGGCGGACGCCTTCGTGGCCGCGCTTGGCCAGCTCCACGTGCACCTCGTCGACCATGGTGTGGAAGCCGCCGAGCAGCAGAAGCGCGAGCTCGGCGCCGCTGGACTGTGCCATGGGCCCGATCATACGAGGCCCGCCGGTATGGACAAGTCGATTGTCTATCTTCTAGAGTTGGACAAGCAACTTGTCTATCGGCTCGATAGGAACCCCATGAATCGCCTCGCCGCCACCATCCCCGGTGTCGATCACCACCGCGTCCGCCTCAACGGCACCGAGCTGCACTACGTGGCCGCCGGCGCCGCCGGGTCTCCCGTGCTGCTGGTGCACGGCTTCCCGGAGACCTGGTGGGTCTTCCACAAGCTCATTCCCCTGCTGAGCCGCCACCATCGGGTGTTCGCCGTCGACTTGCGCGGATTCGGCGACTCCGCCACCGCCGCCCCGGACCACGACAGCGCGACCGCCGCGAAGGACCTCAGCGACCTGATCGCCGGCCTGGACGTGGGCCCCGTCCACCTCACCGGCCAGGACATCAGCGGCCCCACCACGTTCCGCGTCGCCGCGAACCACCCCGAACTCCTCCGCAGCTTCACCGGAATCGAGACCGCGCTCCCGGCATTCGGCGCCGAGCGGCTCGCCGACGTCGCCCACGGCGGCGCCTGGCACATCGGCGTCCTCGCCGCCCCCGGCATCCCGGAGATGCTCCTCGCCGGGCGCGAGCGCACGTTCCTCGCCGACTACGCGATCCCTTCCCTCGCCGGGAATCCCGACGCTTTCACCGACGGCGACATCGACGAACTCGTCCGTTCCTACGCCCGGCCCGACGCGTTCGCCGGCGCCGCCGGCCTCTACCGCTCCCTGCTTTCGGACGGCGAAGAAATCCGCGGACTCGCGGCCCGGAAACTGGATCTGCCCGTTCTCGCGGTGGCGGGTTCCCCGGGCCGCACCCCTGCGATGCTGCGGCAGGTCGCCACCTCCGTGACCGCGGTCCACATCGAAGAGATCGGCCACTACGTCGCGATGGAAGCCCCCGACCGGCTCGCGGCCGCCCTCCAGTCCTTTTACGCGGGCATCGATCGGAACTGACGGCGCTGAAGCCGGCTCAGCCCGCTTGCCCGGCGGAATCCGGCAGAAGCGACGGGCCGAGGTCGGCAGAGCCGGTCGCGGCGAGCATGGCGGTGTCACCGGCGAGCGGGGCGGCGCCGAGGTCGGTCTTCATCGCGCCGGCCAATTGGCCGGTCAGCATGCACTGCGCGGCGAGTTTGACGCCAAGGGGCAGCACCTGCGGCTGAATGCCGGCCTGCAGCACGTTGACGTAGAACACGTCGACCGGGCTGGGCCGGTTGTCGACCTTCGCCGTGGCGACCAGGGTCAGACCGCGGGTGCGCACGTCGAGGCCCGTCAGAGTCAGGTGCCGGCCGGCGGCGTTGCCGAAGTCGAACCCGCCGGGCAGCGTGGCGTGCGCCTCGGTGATGTCCAGATTGGACTCGCCCACGACGGCGAACTTCACGCAGGACCGGCCGTCAGCGGTCGTCGACTGGGTGGCCGGCGCGATCGCGGCCATTCGCAGGCCGTCGGCGGTGAAGGCGCGCTGCGCCGCGGCGTTCAGGCAGACGGTCAGCACACCGTTTCGGATCTTCAGCGGCGGCAGCGGCGAAGCCGCGGCGATTCCGGTGGCGGCCGACAGAGACACGACAGCAAGGGCGGCGACAGCCGCCAGACGGGCCTTCACAACCAGGAGTCCTCTCGTAACCATCCTTTGTGGACGGCAGGAGCGTAGCGGTGATCATCCGCGAAAGAGACCCGCTTACACCTATCGAGTGCCCGCCGGCTCGGGGCGGTTCAGCGCCGGCGAGGCCAGGTCACTGGATCGTGGTTACGCGGTAACGCAAATGCGTGGCGTCGCGACCTTCGAGCCGGCGGACGAGCTCCAGTTCGATGTGGCCGTGTCCGGCCGGCTCGAACAGCCGCCGTCCGTCGCCCAGCAGCACGGGGACGAGGTGCAGCTCGAGTTCGTCGAGCTGGCCGGCCGCCAGCAACGCCTGCGCCGCACCGGCGCCGTGGACCAGCACGGCTCGATCCCCCGCTGCTGCCCTGGCCTCGTCGGCACACGCGTTGACGTCGGTGTAGAACTTCGCGCTGCCCGGTGGCTCGTCGGCCGGGTCGATGTGGTGGGTGAGCACGTGGATCGGCACGCCATCGTGGTGGTCGCCCTGCCATCGGCCGGCCAGCTCGAACGTGCGGCGCCCGGAAATCACCGCGCCGGTCGCCGCGGCCTCGGCGTACACCTGCCCGTTGATCCCCTCGGACAGCCGGTCGTCGAGCCAGTTGAACAGCCGTCCCCCGTCGCGGCCGAGTTCCTGGCCCGGCCGGTCGTCCGGCCCGGTGATGTACCCGTCGACCGACATGGACATGTACAGCCGCAACGGTGTCCGGCTCATCCTCATTCCCCTTCCTCCGGCCAATCGGCGGCGCTCATGCCGGCGGCCGGCCAGCAAGTCCAGGGTCTCGGCCATCGGCTCGACCTGCACGACGAGGTGACTCACGCCGGGAAGGGCACACGACCGACGACCTCGTAACCGACAGCCTCGTAGAACGCCAGCGACCGCCTGGGATCGGTCACCCGCAATCCGACGTGCAGCGTTCTCATCGCGGCGGGTACGGCATGGCGTACGGCATCGGCTGGGTGGGTCGCTTCGCCGCCGTCAGCGCGACGATGCCGATGACCGCGGCGACGATGAGCGCGACGAACACGAACAGTGCGGCTATCAGGTACACCAGGCGGAAGCTGAAGGTGTCCGAGACCAGCCCGCCGAGGAGCGGCGCGATCGCCAACGCGACGACACCGAGGCCCGCCGTCAGCGCGGCCGCGACACCGCGACCGGTGCGGAGCCAGCGGATCAGTGCGGCGGTCACGCCGATGGCCGCGCCCGCGCCGAGTCCGTTGAGCACTCGCCCGACCAGGAGCAGGCCGCCGTTGGGGGTGAAGGCGATCAGCAGCACGCCGAGGAGCATGAAGCAGATCGCGGGCACGGTCACCGACGTCGGGAAGCGCGCGCCCAGCAGCAGACCGGCCGGGAGGGCGATCGCGGCCGCGACGAGGTAGGCGACGAGCCCGCTCAGCAGCAGCGCCTGGTTGGACAGGTGCAGGTCGACCTGCAGGACCGACCGGCCGTCGAAGCGGTAGATCACGGTGAGCAGGAACAGGCCGATCAGGGCGGCCAGCCCGGGCCCGATGACCAGCCACCACGGCGGTCCGGCAGCCGGGCGCGGGTGATTCTGCATCGGCGGCGTCACGTACATGCGCACACCTTAGGGCGTCGGGCGGGGTGAGCGGACCCCTCGAAGCCGCCCCTTGCGGGTTGGCTCAAACCGGGCTACTTTCGATACGAGACGGTAGCGTATCGAAAGCAAGGTACAGCGTGAGCACTTCGGAGTCCGAGCAGCTGTCGATGGAGGCGGTGGCCGGGCGCCGGTCGCGGCAGCGCTCTTCGCCAAGGCCGCTTCCGCGGTGATCTTGCATCGCATCGCGCGATCCGGCCGATTCACTCGCACACGAGGAGACTTGATGAAAGCAGTACGTTATGACCGTTTTTCCGGCATCGACGGGATTTACCTCGCGGACGTCCCCGAGCCCGTTGCCGGCCCGGGCGAGGTGGTGGTCCGGGTCCAGGCCGCGGCGCTCAACCCCGGGGCGCTACCGGCGCTGCACGGCAGTTCCTACACGCCGGGTCGTGATCTCGCCGGCGAAGTCGTCGCAGCCGATGTGCCCGGCTTCACCGTCGGCGAACCGGTGCTGGGCCGGCTCCAGAGCTGGGACGCCCACGCCCAGTTCGTCGCCATCCCCGCGGACCAGCTGGTGAGCAAGCCACCAGCCCTCTCCTGGGACGTGGCAGGCTCGCTCCACACCACACCGATGGCGGGCCTCGGCGCCCTCCGCGCGGTGGAGCCCCGGCCAGGCGAAACCATCGTGATCTCGGGCGCATCCGGCGGCGTCGGATTCACCGCCGCCCAGCTCGCCCTCCGCGCCGGAGCAACAGTGATCGGCCTGACCAGCGCCGCGCACTTCGACCTGCTCCGACACCACGGCATCAAACCGGTCCAATACGGCGACGGCGAACAGGAACGGATCCTCGCCACCACCGACCGAACCGATGCCTTCATCGACACCGTCGGCGGCGGTTACCTCGACCTCGCCCTCAACCTCGACGTTCCGGCCGACCGCATCAACACCGTCGTCGATTACCGCGGAGCAAAAGAAAAGGGCGTCAAATCCCTCGGCACGACCGATGCCGGCGGCCTCCCGGCCCTCGCCGAGCTGGCCGCCCTCGCCGCTGCCGGCGACCTGCACATCCCCATCGCCGCAACGTACCCACTCACCGCCGTCCGCAACGCCTATCAAGCCCTGGCCGACCGCAAGACCCACGGACGCATCGTGCTGCACCCCCAAGACCTCGGCTGAACGGCCCCGCACTACGGCTGACGAGGATAGGCGTAGACGGTGGTTTTCGACGCCGCGTAGACCGCGTTCTGCGAGGCGCAGGCGAGCCACTCCGCGGTGGCGCCGCTGGATGCGGCACCCGATTCGGCCCAGGCGATGGCGCCCGTTTTGCCGTCCAGGGCAAGGAAACCGTCGGGGCTCAGGCTGACCGCGCTCGAGGTGGGCACGAGGACCAAGTCCGCCGAGGTGATCACGCCCGTGATCATCGGGCGCGGGACCGGCGTCGCCCATGTCTTGGCGCCCGTGCGCGGGTCGATTCCCCATACCGTGTAAGCGGTTTCTCCCGATTCCGTTTCGTGGTGCTCGCCGACGACGAGCAGATCGGCCGCTACGCCGGCCCTGCTGATGCCGGTCGACGCCTGGAGCGCCGTCGGGCGCTGGGCACCGGTCGCGGCGTCCAGGACCACCAGCCGCTCGCCGGCGACCGCCAGGACGTCCGCGACCGACACGAGGCTCGTCGGGCCATTGCCCGTGGCCGTACCGGGGATGGCCCACAACTGGTTTCCGGTTGTTACTAATCCGACCGGAAGTAGGCGGACACGGGCCGCAGCCGATTTGCTTTTAGGGACCCTTTTCCGCCGTGGCTGTAGTCGGATTAGTAACGGCTGGCACAGTATGTGCAGGCAGAGGGTGGCGGTGTAGTCCTGGAGGTAGCACCGCTGGCCGCCGATGACGGCGAGGCCGCGGTCGTAGGCCGTGAGCGCGCGCCGCCACAGCTGATTGCCGCTGGACACCTCGATCGCGACGATTTCGTTCGTGGTGCCGAGCAGGGCGGTGGTGCCGTCGAAGTCGAAGACCCGAGTGAAGCCGGCGCCGCGGGCGTTGCGGCCGACGTCGTGGCTGAACTGCTGTTTGCCATCCGAACCGAGGGCGAACAGCAGCGTCGAGTTGGTCTCGTCGTTCTTCGCGTTCCCGAACAGCGACGAGCCGTGCAGGCCGAGCCAGGAGACGCCCGAGTAGCCGGCGGGCAGGTCCGGCCGTCCCGTCCACCGTGGCGCGCCGGTCGCCACGTCGAACGCCTGCGCCACCGCGCTGTCCCACCGGACGACAACACTGCCCAGCACGCCGAGGTCGCCGCTGCGGTCGCCGTTGTCGAACTCGTGGTCCAGGGCCTGGGTCCAGGTCGGCGCGGGGCCGCTGGGCACAGGCGCCCCGGCGGGTGGCGCCGGCTCTTCGCCGCCATGTCCGGCGTCGCGGGTCAGCGTGACCGCGGCGACGCCACCCGCGGCAGCAAGGCCGACGGCGCCGGCAATCCACAGGAACCGGCGTCGATTCGACCTCGGCGCGGCCGGCGGGACGGCGACTTCCCGCGGACGGCCAGGAAATCCGGCTTGCCCCTGCGGACTCCACGCGGCGGGCTCGACCGCTCCCCGCCCGTTGAGCACGTCGGCCCCTGGAGCCGGGGCCTGGGCGACCGCCCCGAGAGCACCCAGCCCAGGCGCGACGCACTGGTGCGCGGTCCACTGGCCGCCGTCCCACCAGCGCAGGCCCGGGCCGCCGGCCGGATCCTGGTACCACCCCGGTCGCGTCACCACTCGTCCGCTCCCCCGGTGATCGCAAGCCAACCCGACGGCGATGAAATCCCGATGACACGATCAGCGCTCGAAAAAGGGCCACCCCGCACCGAAATGCGGGGTGGCCCTGGGAAAAGCGTGGATCAGACGGTGAAGCCGAGGGCGCGCAGCTGCTCACGGCCGTCGTCGGTGATCTTCTCCGGGCCCCATGGCGGCATCCAGACCCAGTTGATCCGGAAGTCGCTGACCAGGCCGCCGGAGGTCAGGGCCGCCGAGGTCTGATCTTCGATCACGTCGGTCAGCGGGCAGGCCGCGGACGTCAGCGTCATGTCGAGCGTGACGGAGTTGTCGCCCTCCACGTGGATGTCGTAGACCAGGCCGAGGTCGACGACGTTGATGCCCAGCTCGGGGTCGACCACGTCGCGCATGGCCTCCTCGATGTCCTCGATCTTCGCCACGTCGGCCGGGACCGCGCCGGTCTGCTCCGGCAGGTCGGCGGCCGTGCGGCCCTCGCGGTGCTCCGCGGTCTCGGCGGCCGCGGTGGCGGTTTGGGTCTCTTCGCTCATGCCTTCTCAGCTCCTGTGGTGGTGCGGGCCACGGCGTCCTTGAACGCCATCCAGCCGAGCAGGGCGCACTTGACGCGGGCCGGGTACTTGGCGACGCCCGCGAAGGCGATCCCGTCCTCCAGCACGTCCTCGTCCGGCTCGACCTTGCCCTTGCCCTGCATCAGTTCCACGAAGGCGTCCATGGTGGTGAACGCCTCCTCCACGGTGTGCCCCACGACGAGGTCCGTCATGACGGACGTCGAAGCCTGGCTGATCGAGCAGCCCTGGCCCTCGTAGGAGATGTCGGCGACCTTGCCGCCGTCCACCTTCACCCGCAGCGTGACCTCGTCCCCGCAGGTCGGGTTGACCTGGAACGACTCCGCGTCGAACGGGTCGCGCAGGCCGCGCCCGTGCGGGTTCTTGTAGTGGTCCAGGATGATCTCCTGGTACATGCTCTCGAGGTTCATCAGGCAACCCCGAAGAACTTCTGCGCCTCGCGGATCCCGTCGACGAGCGCGTCCACTTCGGACAGTGTGTTGTACAGGTAGAACGTCGCCCGCACGGTGGCGGGCACCCCGCACGCCCGGTGCAGCGGCCACGCGCAGTGGTGGCCGACCCGCACCGCGATGCCCAGGCTGTCGAGCACCTGGCCGGCGTCGTGCGGGTGCACGCCGTCGATCACGAACGACACCGTGCCGCCGCGGTCCGCCAGATCGGTGGGCCCGACGATCCGGACGCCGTCGATCGCGCCGATCCCGGCCAGCGCCCGCTCGGTGAGCAGGTGCTCGTGCGCCGCGACGCGGTCCATGCCGATCGCCGACAGGTAGTCCACGGCCGCGCCGAGCCCGATGGCCTGCGAGGTCATCGGCACGCCCGCCTCGAACTTCTGCGGCGGCGGCGCGAACGTCGTCTTCTCCATCCGGACCAGCTCGATCATCGAACCGCCGGTGAGGAACGGCGGCATCGCCTCGAGCAGCTCGGTGCGGCCGTACAGCACGCCGATGCCGGACGGCGCCAGCATCTTGTGCCCGGAGAACACGGCGAAGTCGACGCCCAGCGCGCCGAGGTCGACCGCGCCCTGGCCGTAGAGCCCGTGCGGGACCGACTGGCAGGCGTCGAGCAGGGTCAGCGCGCCGACCTGCTTCGCCTTGGCCACCAGCAGCTCGACCGGGTTGATCGTGCCCAGCACGTTGGACTGGTGCGCGAACGCGACCAGCTTCGTGCGCGGGGTGATCAGCTCGTCGAGGTCCGACAGGTCGAGCCGGCCCTCCGGGGTCACCTTGAACCACTTCAGCGTCGCCCCGGTGCGCTGGCACAACTGCTGCCAGGGCACGAGGTTCGCGTGGTGCTCCATCTCGGTGATGACGATCTCGTCACCCGGGCCGACGGCGAACCGGCCGGCCGCGCTCTCGGGGTCGGTGGCCGCGTTGCTCATCGCGTACGCCACCAGGTTGATGCCCTCGGTGGCGTTCTTGGTGAACACCAGCTCCTCCGGGGAGGTCCCGGTGAACTCCGCGATCCGGGCCCGGGCGGACTCGTACGCGTCGGTCGCCTCCTCGGCGAGCTGGTGGGCCCCGCGGTGCACGGCGGCGTTCGAGGTCTCGAGGAACCGCCGCTCGGCGTCGAGCACCTGCGTCGGCCGCTGTGAGGTCGCGCCGGAGTCCAGGTACACCAAGGGTTTCCCGTCGCGCACGGTGCGGGACAGGATGGGGAAGTCGGCGCGCAGCGCCGCCACGTCAAGGGGAACAGAGTTGGTCGGGCTGTTCGAAGCCGTGGTGGTCATCGAGCCAACTCCTCTCTCGGTGTAGTCGGGAACTTCGGTGGTGCGCTTGGTGAAACCGTCAGATCGCGGCCGGCTCGGCCTTGCCGACGTACTTCACGTAGCCGTTCTCCTCCAGCTCGTCGGCCAGCTCCTTGCCGCCCGACTCGACGATCTTGCCGCCGGCGAAGACGTGCACGAAGTCCGGCGTGATGTGCCGCAGGATCCGGGTGTAGTGCGTGATCAGCATGACGCCGACCTCACTCGAGGCCTTGTACTCGTTGACGCCCTCGGAGACGACGCGCAGCGCGTCCACGTCGAGGCCGGAGTCGGTCTCGTCGAGGATGGCGAACTTCGGCTTGAGCAGCGAGAGCTGGAGGATCTCGTGGCGCTTCTTCTCGCCGCCGGAGAAGCCCTCGTTGACCGAGCGCTCGGCGAACTCCTGCGAGATCTCGAGCTTGTTCATCTCCTCCTTGACCTCCTTGACCCAGTGGCGCAGCTTGGGGGCCTCGCCACGGACCGCGGTGACTGCGGTGCGGAGGAAGTTGGACATCGACACGCCGGGCACCTCGACCGGGTACTGCATGGCGAGGAACAGGCCCGCGCGGGCGCGCTCGTCGACGCTCATCTCGAGCACGTTCTCGCCGTCCAGCAGCACCTCGCCGGAGGTCACCCGGTACTTCGGGTGGCCGGCGATCGCGTACGACAAGGTGGACTTGCCGGAGCCGTTCGGGCCCATGATCGCGTGGGTCTCGCCCGACTTGATCGTCAGGTTCACGCCCTTGAGGATCTCCTTGGCGCCCTCGTCGGTCTCGACCGAGGCGTGCAGGTCCTTGATTTCCAGGGTAGCCATTTCTTCGTTTCCTAAGTCAGAGAGCGGTCAGGCGCCAACGGCTTCGAGCTCGGCCTCGATCGCGGCTTCGAGGCGCTCGCGCACCTCGGGGACGTCGATCTTCACCAGGATCTCGTGGAAGAACCCGCGCACGACCAAGCGCCGGGCGGCTTCTTCGGCGATCCCGCGCGACTGGAGGTAGAACAACTGCTCGTCGTCGAACCTTCCCGTCGCGCTCGCGTGGCCGGCGCCTTCGATCTCGCCGGTCTCGATCTCCAGGTTCGGCACGGAGTCCGCGCGCGCGCCCGGGGTGAGCACCAGGTTGCGGTTGAACTCGTAGGTGTCGGTGGCTTCGGCGGCGGCGCGGATCAGCACGTCGCCGATCCAGACCGAGTGCGCGCCGTCACCCTGCAGCGCGCCCTTGTAGCCCACCCGCGACTTGCAGTTCGGCACCGCGTGGTCGACGAAGAGGCGGTGCTCCTGGTGCTGGCCGCCGTCGGCGAAGTAGACGCCCAGCATGTCGACGTCGCCGCCCTTGTCGGCGAAGGTCGCCGTCGGCGAGATGCGGACCAGGTCGCCGCCGAGGGTGATCACGGTGTGCCGCAGCGCCGCGTCGCGGCCCAGCTTCAGGTGCTGCTCGGAGACGTGCACCGCGTCGTCGGCCCAGTCCTGGACGCTGACCACGGTGACCTTGGCGCCGTCGCCGATGACGAACTCGACGTTGTCGGCGTAGGTGCCGGAGCCGACGTGGTCGAGCACGACCACGGCTTCGGCGAACGCCTCGGCGCGGACCTGCAGGTGCCCGTACGCGACCTGGTCGACGCCGGGGCCGTGGATGCGCAGCACCGACGGCTTCGACGCCTTGGTCTCCTTGGGCACCGTCACCACGGTGGCCTTGGTGAACGACGAGTAGGCCTGCGCCGCGATCCGGTCGCTCGGCACGCCGGCCTCGCCGAGGCGCGCGTCTTCGCGGCCGACGGTCTCGATCTTCAGCTCGGGGGCGGTGTCGGTCTCCAGCGTGATCTCGCCGGTGGCGGGCGCGCTGCCGTCGTGCAGGCCGCGCAGCCGCTTCATCGGCGTGAAGCGCCAGTTCTCCTCACGGCCGCCCGGGACCTCGAAGGCCTCGACGTCGTAGGAGGTGAAGCGCTCCGCGCGGGAAGCCGCCGGGACGACGGCTCCCTCACGCAGCGCTTCGGAAACGTTGTTCTCGGTAACCGACATGACTAGCCGACGGACCCTTCCATCTGGAGCTCGATCAGGCGGTTCAGCTCGAGCGCGTACTCCATCGGCAGCTCACGCGCGATGGGCTCGACGAACCCGCGCACGATCATCGCCATCGCCTCGGCCTCGTCGAGGCCGCGCGACATCAGGTAGAACAGCTGCTCTTCGCTGACCTTGGACACCGTGGCCTCGTGGCCCATGGACACCTCGTCGTTGCGGATGTCCACGTACGGGTAGGTGTCCGAGCGCGAGATCGTGTCCACCAGCAGGGCGTCGCAGACCACGCTGGAGCGCGAGTGGTGCGCGCGCTTGGCGACGCGGACCAGGCCGCGGTAGGACGTCCGGCCGCCGCCGCGCGCCACCGACTTCGACACGATGGTCGAGGAGGTGTGCGGCGCGAGGTGCTCCATCTTGGCGCCCGCGTCCTGGTGCTGGCCCTCGCCCGCGAAAGCGACCGAGAGGACTTCGCCCTTGGCGTGCTCGCCCATCAGGAAGACCGACGGGTACTTCATGGTCACCTTGGAGCCGATGTTGCCGTCGATCCACTCCATGGTCGCGCCCTCTTCGCACTTGGCGCGCTTGGTGACCAGGTTGTAGACGTTGTTCGACCAGTTCTGGATCGTCGTGTAGCGGCAGCGGCCGCCCTTCTTCACGATGATCTCGACGACCGCGGAGTGCAGCGAGTCGGACTGGTAGATCGGCGCGGTGCAGCCCTCGACGTAGTGCACGTAGGCGTCTTCGTCGACGATGATCAGGGTGCGCTCGAACTGGCCCATGTTCTCGGTGTTGATCCGGAAGTAGGCCTGCAGCGGGATGTCCACCTTGACGCCCTTGGGCACGTAGATGAACGAGCCGCCGGACCACACCGCCGTGTTCAGCGCGGAGAACTTGTTGTCCCCGGCCGGGATCACCGAGCCGAAGTACTCCTCGAACAGCTCCGGGTGCGTCTTGAGCGCGGTGTCGGTGTCCAGGAACAGGACGCCCTGGGACTCCAGGTCCTCGCGGATGGAGTGGTAGACGACCTCGGACTCGTACTGCGCCGCGACGCCGGCCACGAGGCGCTGCTTCTCCGCCTCGGGGATGCCGAGCTTGTCGTAGGTGTTCTTGATGTCCTCGGGCAGCTCTTCCCAGCTGGTGGCCTGCTTCTCGCTGGAGCGCACGAAGTACTTGATGTTGTCGAAGTCGATCCCGGTGAGGTCGGCGCCCCAGTTGGGCATCGGCTTCAGCTCGAAGAGCTTGAGCGCCTTCAAGCGGGCGTCGCGCATCCACTCCGGCTCGGACTTCTTCGAGGAGATGTCGGTGACGACGTCCTCGTTCAGCCCGCGACGGGCGCTGGCGCCCGCCTCGTCGGAGTCGGCCCAGCCGAACGCGTACTTGCCAAGGGACTCGATGGTCTCTTCCTGGCTCAGTGGCGCGGTGGTGGGAGTGCGCTGCTCGGCAGCGGCAGTCATGCGGGTTTCCCTCCATTCGGGATCCGTGCTGTGCGCCCCTGAGGCGGCGGCGTCGCCGCTTCCGCCTCGGTGGGCCTGGTGCTGTCCGGCTCGGGATGGGCCGGGATACCCGTCGCGGTGACGGGTACGTGTGTGGTGCACGCGTTGTCGCCGCGTGCGATCGTCGCCAGCCGCTGCACGTGGGTGCCGAGCAGCCGGGCGAACGCCTCGGTCTCGGCCTCGCACAGCTGCGGGAACTCCGCGGCCACGTGCGCGACCGGGCAGTGGTGCTGGCAGAGCTGCGCTCCGACGTTGTGGCCGGGGCCGCCCGGGGCACCGACCTGACGGGTCGACGCAGCGTAGCCCTCCCTGGTCAGGGCGGTCGCCAGGGCCTC
Source organism: Amycolatopsis saalfeldensis (assembly GCF_900110575.1). Lineage (GTDB taxonomy): Bacteria > Actinomycetota > Actinomycetes > Mycobacteriales > Pseudonocardiaceae > Amycolatopsis > Amycolatopsis saalfeldensis. The sequence continues at coordinate 171,947 of NZ_FOEF01000009.1, read as the reverse complement.
GGCGCGGATCACCGGGTCACCGGATCCGGTGATCGCCGGCTTGTGCGGGCCGACAAGGGCCTCGACCCGGCTCTCGGCGAAGGCGCGCACGGCGTCCGGCCCCGCGTGCTCGGCGAGGAAGCGGATGGCCGACACGGCGAGGTCGTCGTAGGCGTGGCCGAACCGGGCCCGGCCCGGCTCGGTGAGCAGGAAGAGCTTGGCGGGCCGGCCGCGGCCGCGCGGCTCCCGGCGGGACGCGTCCCGGGTCTCCGCCTCGCCGTCGGCCACCAGCGCGTCCAGGTGCCGGCGTACCGCCGTCGGGCTGATCCCGAGTTGCTCCGCGACGACCGCCGCGGTCATCGGGCCCTGCTCCAGCAGCAGCCGCGCCACCTCGTGGCGGGTCCGGCCCTCGGCCGCGTTCACGGCGCTGACCTGCACGGGAACGCCGACGGACGCGGCACGCGGCTCGTCGCCGCCCACCTCGTCCGGGGTCCCGTTCTTTTTCACAACACAAGTGTGTCTTATTTCCCCGCCACGGGCAAAGGCGGGGCGTCCGCCAGTGACCCGCATCACCCGTGAGGGCGACTCGATACCCTTCCAAGCGTGGCAGTCGGCGAACAACCCGTGCAGCGGGACCCGGAAGTGGGCGTAGCGGGCGACACGGCGACGACCGTGGCGCCTCCTTCGCCCGTCCGCCCGCACGAGCCGCAGCCCCTCGACCAGGCCGAACACCGCGGTCTGGACGTGGTCCGCCGGTTCGGCACGGTCGGCTCGCTGTTCCTCGCGCTGGGCTCGCTCGGCGCCGGCGCCGCCCCGGTGATCAACCCGGTGCAGAACATCCCGGTGCTGCGGCTGTTCACCCGGATCCCGTCGGTCTCGCTCGCCATCGCCTTCTCCGGCATGGGCATCCTGGTGCTCAGCTGGCTGATGCTCGGCCGCTTCGCCCGGCCGGCCAGCGCGCGGCTGGCGACGCAGGGCCAGCTCGCCCGCACCATCGCCATGTGGGTCGCGCCGCTGCTGCTTATCCCGCCGCTGTTCTCCCGCGACGTCTACAGCTACCTGGCGCAGAGCGAAATCGTGCACCGCGGCATGGACCCGTACCAGCTGGGCCCGGCGCCGGCGCTGGGCATCGCCGACCCGCTCACCGCGGGCGTGTCGAACATGTGGCGCGACACCCCCGCGCCGTACGGCCCGCTGTTGCTGCGGCTCGGCGGCTGGCTCGCCCCGGTCGGCGGCAACGACATCGTGGTCGGGGTGCTGCTGCAGCGCGCGCTGGCACTGGTGGGCGTGGTGCTGATCGTGTGGGCGGTGCCGCGGCTGGCCCGCCGGTTCGGCGTGCAGCCGGTCACCGCGCTGTGGCTCGGCGCGGCGAACCCGTTGCTGATCTTCCATTTCGTGGCGGGCGCCCACAACGACTCGCTGGCGATCGGCCTGATGGTGGCCGGGCTGGAGGTCGGCATCCGCCGGCTGCCGGTGCGGGTCAAGGGCGACAGCCCGCCGCCGCTGGCGCGCGGGGAGCTGCTGTTCATCGCGCTCGGCGTCACGATCATCACCCTCGGCGCCTCGATCAAGGTGCCCGCGCTGCTGGCGTTGCCGTTCTTCGCGGTGATGGTGGCGCGCCGCTGGCACGGCCGGCTGAAGGACCTGGTGTGGGCGGGCGTCCCGATGGCGCTGCTGTTCGGCGTGGTGCTCGTCGCGGTCTGCTACGGCACGGGGCTCGGCTTCGGCTGGGTCGGCACGACGCTGGCCACGCCGGGGCTCGTGCGGTCCTGGATCTCCCCCACCGCCGAGCTCGCGAACCTGGCCGGGGTGCTCGGCATCGCGCTCGGCCTCGGCAACCACACCAACGCGCTGGTGCCGATCATCGGCGTGCTCGGCTACGTGGCCACCGCCGCGGTCACCTTCAAGTTCCTGTGGGCCAGCTTCAAATGGCGCTACCGGCCGATCATCGGCCTCGGCGTGGGGCTGGGCGCGGCGATGATCCTGCAGATCAGCCTCCAGCCCTGGTACGTGCTGTGGGCGGTGATCCCGCTGGCCGCGGCCGCCGGCACCTCCCGGTTCCGGACCGCCGCGACGGTGGTCAGCGCCGGGCTGCCGTTCCTGCTGCCCCCCACCGGCAGCGCCTTCGACGGGCATGCCTACATCCTGCCGTGGGCCTACGGCGCCGCGGCGCTGGTGACCCTCGGCGGCGTCGCCGTGGTGTACCGGCTCTCCCCGCTCCTGCTGTCCAGGACGTCCCCGGAACCGAAGGCGCTGGCCGACGTCGTATCGTGAGCCGTTGTGAACAACCCCGCCGTCGAGCTCACCGGCCTGGTGAAGACCTACGGCTCCACCACCGCCGTCGACGGGCTCGACCTGCGCATGGAGCGCGGCTGCCTGCTGGCCCTGCTCGGCCCGAACGGCGCCGGCAAGACCACCACCGTCGAGATCTGCGAGGGCTTCCGCAGGCCTGACAAGGGAAAAGTGCGCGTGCTCGGGCTCGACCCGGTGAAGGACAGCGCGGCCTTGCGCCCACGCGTCGGCATCATGCCGCAGGGCGGTGGCGCGTACCCCGGGGTCCGGGCGGACGAGATGCTCGCGCTCGTCGCCTCGTGCGCGGCGAACCCGCTGGACCCCGCCTGGCTGCTCGACGTGCTCGGCCTGGCGGCGGCGCGGCGGACCCCGTTCAAGCGCCTCTCCGGCGGCCAGCAGCAGCGGCTTTCACTGGCCTGCGCGCTGATCGGGCGCCCCGAGCTGGTTTTCCTCGACGAGCCGACGGCCGGCATGGACCCGCAGGCGCGCCGCCTGGTCTGGGAGCTGCTGGCCGCGCTGCGCGCCGACGGCGTGAGCGTGCTGCTCACCACCCACCTGATGGAGGAGGCGGAGGCGCTGGCCGACCAGGTGGTGATCGTGGACCACGGCAAGGTCGTCGTCGAGGGCTCCCCGCACGCGCTCACGCTGGAATCGGGCGAGGCCGCGCAGCTGCGGTTCCGCGCCCGGACCCGGCTGGACACCGGCTTGCTCGCCGCCGCGCTGCCGGAGGGCTACCGGGTCAGCGAGACCGCGCCGGGCGCGTACCTCGTCGAGGGCGCGGTCGACCCGCAGGTGGTGTCGGCCGTCACGGCGTGGTGCGCGCAGCAGGGCGTGCTGCCCGAACAGCTCCAGGTGGGGCGGCGCACGCTGGAAGAGGTCTTCCTCGAGCTGACCGGACGGGAGCTGCGGGCATGAGCACTCCGTTCCCCGCGGGGACTTTCACCCCGGCGCCCGGCCGCGGCTCGCTCGGCAAGATGCTGCGCACGCACGCACGGGTCGAGGCCGGATTGACGCTGCGCCACGGCGAACAGCTGCTGCTGACGTTGATCATCCCGCTCGCGCTGCTGATCGGGCTGAGCCTGCTGGACGTGCTGCCCGCGAGCCAGCTCGGCTCGGCGTCCAAAGTGGACTGGATCACGCCGCGGATCTTCGCGCTGGCCGTGATGTCGTCGGCCTTCACCGGCCAGGCCATCGCGCTCGGCTTCGACCGGCGGTACGGCGTGCTGAAGCGGCTTTCGGCCACCGCGCTGCCCCGCTGGCTGCTCGTGGCCGGCCGGGTGGTGGCCGCGCTGGTGGTCGTCGTGCTGCAGGCCGTGGTGATCGGCGTGGTGGCGGCGCTGCTGGGCTGGTCCCCGTCGGCGGCGGGCCTCGCGGCGGCCGTGGCGCTCCTGATCGTCGGCACCCTGGCGTTCGGCGCGCTCGGCGTCCTGCTCGGCGGCGCGCTGCGCGCGGAAGCGGTGCTGGCGCTGGCCAACATCGTCTGGTTCGTGCTGCTGCTCGCGGGCGGCATCCTGCTCGCCCCCTCGGCGCTGCCGTCCGGGCTGGGCGTGGTCGTCTCGCTGCTGCCCTCCGGCGCGCTCGCGGAAGGCCTGCGCTCGGCGTTGGTGGACGGGCACTTCGCGGTGGGTCCACTGGCCGTGCTCGTGGTGTGGGCCGTGGCGGCGGGCGCCTTGGCGACCCGGACGACGAAGCTGACCTGACGCGTCAAACGCGTGTGAGGAAAGCGTCTTGACACGTCCGGGGAGAAAGCGCGGAAAAACGCGCGAGTACGATTCCCCCGTGTTCTTCCCCAGCCTGATCGCCCGCCTGCCGTACCCCTCCGCGACGGTCCAGCGGGCCGTCGGCGTCGCCTCCGTGGTGGCGATGGGCGGGATCGGCGTGACCGGGTCCGTGGTGCGGGTGACGGGCTCGGGCCTCGGCTGCCCGACGTGGCCGCAGTGCGTGCCCGGCAGCCTGGTCCCGGTGGACCACCCCGGCATCCACGCGGTGAACCAGTGGATCGAGTTCTCGAACCGGATGCTCACCGGCGCGGTGATCGTGGTCGCCGCGCTCGCGGTGATCACCGCGTGGCGGATCCTGCTCGACCACCCCGAGCGCCGCCGGCTGGTGCGGCTGGCGTGGACGATGCCCGGCGGCGTGGTGCTGCAGGCCGTGATCGGCGGCATGACGGTGCTGGCGAAGCTGGAATGGTGGACCGTCGCCATCCACTTCCTCGCCTCCACTCCCCTGATCTGGCTCGCGGTCCTGCTGCTGAAGGCGTTCAACGAGGGCGACGAGCCCGCGCGGCCGCTGGTGCCCTCCTCCGGGCGCAAGATCCTGGTGGTGCTCACGGTGCTGATGTGGGCCGTGCTCATCGCCGGCACCACCGTCACCGGCGCGGGGCCGCACGGCGGCGACGCCAACACCCACCGGCTCGACGCGCCGATCGAGAACCTCGCCCAGGCCCACGGCGGGCTCCTGGTCGCCTACCTGATCGTGCTGGCCGTGTTCGGCCTCCAGCTGCTGCGGGCGGGCGCGCCGAAGGGCGTCTGGCAGCGGTACGCCTGGGTGTGGGCCGTCGCGCTGGCGCAGGGCGTGATCGGCATCGTGCAGTACGCGCTGGGCGTGCCCGAGGCCATGGTCTCCTTCCACGTGCTCGGCTCGGCGCTGGTCATCGTCGTCACGGCGACGCTGTGGACCGGCACCCGCGACCGCGGCCCGGCGGTTTCGCTGGTGCCCGCTCCGCCCGCCGAGCGCGAACTCGCCGCGACGAGCTGAATCCGCATCGCGACGGCCATTTGGGCGTAACGCGCCTTTGGCCCGGTGGACAGCGGGGGCGCCTAGGCTCCGGCGCGACAGCCGCCTGCCGAACCCTCGAGGTGCCGCGCCATGACGTCCGTCCCCTCCCCCGTGAAGCCCCTCCTCTCCGGACGGCGGGGGCCCGCGGAGATGATCGTGCTCAAGACCTTCCTGCTGGTGCCGTTCGTGGCGCTCATCGCCGCCGTCCCGCTGCTTTGGGGCTGGGGGCTCACCTGGGTCGACGTGGCGCTCGCCGCGGTCTTCTACACCTTCGGCACGCTCGGCGTGACCGTCGGCTACCACCGGTACTTCACGCACGGCGCGTTCAAGGCGCCGCGCGCGCTGCGGATCGCGCTCGCCATCTCGGGCAGCATGGCCGTGCAGGGCTCGGTGATCTTCTGGGTCGCCAGCCATCGCCGCCACCACGCGTTCGCCGACCGCGAGGGCGACCCGCACTCGCCGTGGCTGTTCGGCACGTCGCCTTCGGCGCTGCTGCGCGGGTTCTGGCACGCGCACATGGGCTGGATGTTCCAGCGCGAGGTGACCAACGCGGACCGGTTCGCGCCCGACCTCGTCGGCGACCGCGACCTTCGCCTGGTGAACCGGTTCTTCGCGCTGTGGATCACGCTCAGCCTGCTGCTGCCCGCGGCGCTGGGCGGGCTGCTCAGCTGGTCGTGGTGGGGCGTGGTGACCGGGTTCTTCTGGGCCGGGCTGGTGCGGATCGCGTTCCTGCACCATGTGTCCTGGTCGGTGAACTCGGTGTGCCACCTGATCGGCGAACGGCCCTTCGCCAGCCGTGACAAGGCGGCCAACTTCTGGCCGCTCGCCATCCTGTCCATGGGCGAGTCCTGGCACAACTCCCACCACGCCGACCCGACGTGCGCCCGCCACGGCGTGCTGCGCGGCCAGGTGGACGTCTCCGCCCGGGTGATCTGGGTGTTCGAACGCCTCGGCTGGGCCACCGACGTCCGGTGGCCCCGGGCGGAACGCCTCGAGGCGAAACGCGTCCGTTAAGCCAGTTGCTGCCGCACCGCGGAGGCGAACCTCAGCGGTGCGCCGGCGTCGGCCTGGCGGAAGCCCAGCGTCGGCTCCACCAGCTCGAGTTCCAGCAGCCGGGGGTCGCCGTCCTCGCCGCGGACGATGTCGGCGCGGGCGTAGAGCAGCTCCGCGCGCAGGATGCCGAGCAGTGAGCACGCGGTGTCCATGGCGTCCTCCGCCAGCGCGCGGACCTCGGGCGCCGGGACGGCCGCGGCCACCCGCTCCTCGAGGTACAGGCCACTCGGGTCCACAGTGGACCCGAGCATGGCCGCCTTGGTGAAGGCGTGCGAGTAGATCCCGCCGAAGTACGAGAGCGCGATCTCGCCCTGGGTGTCCACACTGGACTGGTACGGCTGGATGAGCGCGGTCCGATCGTCGGCGTGCAGGGTGCGCAGGTGCTCCTCGGCACCGGCGGCGTCCGCGCCGAAGCGGGCGACGCCGCGGGAGCCCGCGCCCACCGACGGCTTCACCACGAACGGCGTGCGCGGCCAATCCGGCTTCTCACCCGGCTCGACGAGTGTGGTCGGCACCACGGGCAGACCCGCGTCCAGCAGCTCGACCAGATAGGACTTGTCGGTGTTCCAGCGCGCCACCGCGGCGGGGTTGCACAGAGCCGGCACGGACTCGCACCAGTCGAGGAACTCGGCGCGACGCTCCGGGTAGTCCCAGGTCGCGCGCAGCACGACCACCTCGGCGTCGGCGAAGTCCACGCTCCGGTCGTCCCAGGCCGCCCAGCGGACGGTGAAGCCCAGGTCGTCGAGCGCGGCGGACACGGCCTGCTCGTCGCCGTCGCCCTCGGGCATCTTGGCGCAGGAGGCGAAGATCGCGGTGCGGCTCACCGGCCCGCCCTCGGACCGGCCATCCTGCGCCGGTGCGCGGGGCCGATCTTGGCCAGCTTCACGGTCTCGCTGTCCCATTCCGCGGCTTCCAGGTCGTCGACCGCCTCGACCAGCGCGGTGCCCGCCTCGGGCCCGGCCACCAGCACGTCGCCCAGCGCGCCGTCGGCGCCCACCAGCACGACCCTGGCACCGACCCGGCCGATGTTCTCCACCACGGCGCGCGACGGCTTCCCGTGCCGCGCCACGAAGTCACGGGCGGCGGCCACCTGGCGGGCCGTCGGCGCGGACGGCGTTTCTTCGGTCTCCTCAGCCACGTCGGCGAGCTTAACCGCTCACCCCCTGGGACGCGGAACAAGCGTGGCCTCGGCCATAGTTGTGCCCGGGGAAGGATCACCGAGACGAGGAGGCACCATGTCCACCGCAGTGCAGGTCACCCGGACCGGCGGGCCCGAAGTACTGGAGGTCGCCGACGTCGAGACCGGCGCGCCGGAGGCCGGCGAGCTGCTGGTGGACGTCGCCGCGGCGGGGGTCAACTACATCGACACCTACCAGCGCCAGGGCATCTACCCGCTCGACCTGCCGTTCGTGCTCGGCCTCGAAGGCGCGGGCACGGTGGCCGGGGTCGGCGAGGGCGTCACGGGCTTCGCGCCCGGCGACCGCGTCGCCTGGCAGGGCTCGCTGGGCAGCTACGCGGCGCGCAAGCGGGTCCCCGCCGCCGTCGCGGTGAAGGTGCCCGAGGGCGTCTCCGACGAGGTCGCCGCGGCGATCATGCTGCAGGGCATGACGGCCCACTACCTGGTGCGCTCGACGTACGAGGTCAAGGAAGGCGACGACGTGCTGGTGCACGCGGCCGCGGGCGGTGTCGGCCTGCTGCTGGTGCAGCTGGCGAAGGCACGCGGGGCGCGCGTGATCGGCACTGTGTCCACCGAGGAGAAAGCCCAGCTCGCGCGCGAAGCCGGCGCCGACCACGTGATCCGCTACGACCGGGAGGACTTCGCCAAGGCCACGCGCGAGCTGACCGGCGGCGAGGGCGTCGCCGTGGTCTACGACGGCGTCGGCAAGGACACCGTCGACGGCAGCCTGGCCAGCCTGAAGGTCCGCGGCCTGCTCGCGCTGTTCGGCGCGGCCAGCGGCCCGGTCCCGCCGATCGACCCGCAGCGCCTCAACTCGGGCGGTTCGCTGTTCCTGACCCGCCCGACCTCCGGCCACTACCTGCGCACCCGCGAGGAGCTGGACTGGCGCGCGGGCGAGCTGTTCCAAGCCGTCGCCGACGGCTCACTCGCCATCCGCATCGGAGGCCGCTACCCCCTGGCCGAGGCCCGCCGAGCCCACGAGGACCTGCAGGGCCGGAAGACGACCGGGAAACTGCTCCTGATCCCGTGACGCGGGCCGGGCCGCCGCACCGGCTTCGCAGCCGCCGAAGCCGGTGCTCAGGCAGCGCCGATCGACACCGCGTCCGTCACGAAGACCAGTGTCTCGTTCGGCGCGACACCGTTGCCGCCAGGACCGTAGGCCAGGTCGGGCGGGATGATGAGCAGCCGGCGGCCGCCCTGTTTGATGCCTTCGAGGCCCTGGTCCCAGCCGGGGATGACGTCGCCCGCGCCGAGGGTCAGGGGGAAGGTCTGGCCGCGGTCGAACGAGCTGTCCAGCTTCTGCTTGTTCGACCAGGTCACCAGCAGGTAGTTCATCTTCAGCTGCTGTCCCTTGGCCGCCGCCGGGCCGGTGCCCTCGGACAGGTCCTTGGTGATCAGCTTCTTCGGCGGGTCGCAGCTGTCCGGGATGGTGATGGTCGGCACCTGGCCGAAGTTCCCGGTGGTCTTGATGTCGTCCGCGGTGCACTCGCGCTGGGGGCCGGCCGCGGCGGCGGGCTGGTCACTGCCGCCGCAGGCGGTGAGGCTGAGTGCCGCGGCCGCGACGATTCCGGCCACAGCGGCGATCTTGCCGATTTTCTGCATGACCGGCACCCTAGCCAAGACCGTCGAGCGCCGGAACGGCGTCACCGGTCTGGACCACGCCGAGCCGCCGGGTCGCACGCGTCAGGGCCACATACAGATCGTTCAGCCCGCGCGGCGAGCCGCCGGTGATCTCGTCCGGGGCGACCAGCAGCACGGAGTCGAACTCCAGGCCCTTCGCCCGCTCCACGGTGAGCACGCTCACGCGCTCGTCGTCGGCCGCCAGCAGCTCGCGAATCTCCTCGGCCCGGGCGGCGGGGGTCAGCACGGCCACCGTGCCACCGTCCACAGCGGACAGTTCACCCGCGACGAAGCCCGGCAGGTCCGCGGCCAGGTCGGCCGAGGGCGCGGCCCACGGCCGGAACCCGGTCTCCCGCACCGAGGTCGGCGCCTTCAGGTCCACGTCCAGCTCGGCCAGCACCCGGGCGGCGACAGCCATGATCTCGGCCGGGGTGCGGTAGTTCACCGTCAGCTGCTCCAGCTTCCAGCGGTCGTCGACGTAGGGCGAGAGCACCTCGTCCCACGTCCGCGCGCCGCCCGCGGCCCCGGTCTGCGCGACGTCGCCGACCAGGGTCATCGACCGGTTCGGCGAACGGCGCATGAGCAGCCGCCAGTCCATCGCGGACAGCTCCTGCGCCTCGTCCACGATCACGTGCCCGAAGGTCCACGTCCGGTCCTGCGCGGCGCGCTGGGCGGCGGTCAGCTCGCTGCGCGCCTGCTGCCGCTCGGCGAACAGCTCCGCGTCCAGCACGTCGGACACCCGCAGCAGCTCCTCGTCGACGATCTCGTCGTCCTGCTCCAGGATGTCCAGCACGCCCTCGGCGTACGCGCGCTCCACGCGGTCCCGGCGGCGGCGCTCCGCCCGTTCGTCGGTGTCGTCCTCACCCAGCAGCTCGGCCAGCTCGTCCAGCAGCGGCACGTCGGCCGGGGTCCAGTGCGCCTCGCGACCGCTCTCCAGGTGCGTGCGATCCGCCTCGGACAGCAGCTTGCCGGCCGCCGAACGGAGGCGTTCGCGCTCGGCGAACAGGTCGTCGAGCAGGCCTTCCGGGGTGAGTTTCGGCCACAGCGAGTCCACCGCGGCGGCGATCCCCTTGTCCGCCGCCAGCTCGGCGCGGATGTCCTGGACGTCCTGCGCGTCGAGCAGGTCCTCCCCCAGCTTGCGGGCGGCCTGGCGGGTCAGGGCGTCGAGCACGTCGGAGACGAACAGGCGCCGCGCGAGGTTGTGCGGACGGCGCGAGCGGCGGGCGCGGGTCCGCGCCTCGGCGCAGGTCTTGCGGTCCAGCTTCAGCAGGTCGCGCTCGTATTCGATCTCCAGCACCGGCTCGGGCACCCGCTGGCGGTCGCGCACGGCGTTGGCGAGCACGTCCGCCATCACCGGGCGGCCCTTCACCTCGGCGGCCTCGCGCGACTCCACGCCATCGGCGTCCAGGCCCGGGTAGAGCTGCCCGACGGTGGCGAGCAGCACGCCGGTCTCGCCCAGTGACGGCAGCACCTGGCCGATGTAGCGCAGGAACGTGCTGTTCGGCCCGACCACCAGCACGCCGCGGGTGGTGAGCTGCTGGCGGTGGGTGTAGAGCAGGTACGCCGCGCGGTGCAGCGCCACGGCGGTCTTGCCGGTGCCGGGCCCGCCCTGCACCACCATCACCCCGCCCAGCGGCGCCCGGATGATCCGGTCCTGCTCGGCCTGGATGGTCGCGACGATGTCGCTCATCTCACCCGTGCGGCGGCGCTCCAGCGCGGCGAGCAGCGCGGCCTCGCCGGCCAGCCCGAGGTCCTGGCCCTGGTCGGCGGCCGACAGGTCGAGCACCTCGTCGTCGAAGCCGGTGACCTTGCGCGTCAGCGAACGCAGGTGACGGCGACGTCGCACGCCGTCGGGCGAAGCGGCGGTCGCGAGGTAGAACGGCCGCGCGACCGGCGCCCGCCAGTCGACCAGCAGCGGCCGGTACTCGTCGTCTTCGTCGAACAGCCCGAGCCGGCCGATGTAGGTCGTCTCCTCGTCCTGCTCGGGGAGGAAGTCGAGGCGGCCGAAGCACAGCCCCTGCTCGACGGAGCCCAGCTGGGCGAGGCGGTCGCTGTACAGCGTGGTGGCGACGTCCCGCTCCGTGCGCGCCTGCGGGGTGCCGCCGGTCTGCTTCAGCGTGACGTCGAGCCGGCGCTGCGCCTCGACCCGCTCGGCGTCGAGCTTCACGTACAGAGTGGTCACGTACGCCTGCTCACGCGCCAGCTCGGCGGCGTGCTCGGGCGTGCCGTCCACGAGGGTGCCGTCTGTTTCCCGGTCCGGGGACACGGACAAGAGCAGCCTGCTTTCAACGTCGGACAAGGATGGGCCTTCCGGAGACCAACGCACCCGGCACGCCCCGGGATTCCCGGTTCACACCACTGTGCCCATTCACAGAAAGGCCGCCGAGGCCAAGTGACCTCGACGGCACCGCTGGATACGGGGGAACAGTCTAGAACGGCAGCCCGAGGGTCGGCAGCCCGATCGCCGAGTCGACGGCCAGCGCGACGAACACGATCATCAGATAGGTGTTCGAGCGGTGGAACAGCGACATCGGCTTGGTCTCCTCGCCGCGGCGGACCGCGGCCTGGAGGCTGTGCGCGTAGAACAGGAACCAGCCGCCGGCCAGCACCGCGAAGGTGGCGTACAGCCAGCTCGTCACCGGCAGCAGCAGCAGCGTCCAGGCGACCATCACCCACGAGTAGATGACGATCTGGCGGGCCACGTGCTGCGGGCTGGCGACCACCGGCAGCATCGGCACGCCGGCGCGCTCGTAGTCGTCGCGGTACTTCATGCCCAGCGCCCAGGTGTGCGGCGGCGTCCAGAAGAAGATGACGCCGAACATCACGAACGCCGGCCACTGCACGGTGCCGGAGACCGCGGCCCAGCCGATCACCACCGGCATGCAGCCGGCCGCCCCGCCCCAGACCACGTTCTGCGAAGTCCGCCGCTTGAGGCCGAGGGTGTAGACGAAGATGTAGAACAGGATCGTCGCGATCGCGAGGATCGCCGAAAGCAGGTTCACCGTGAAGTACAGGACGGCGAACGACGCGATCCCGAGCAGCAGCCCGAAGATCAGCGCGCTGCGCCGCGGCACCGAGTCCTTGACCAGCGGGCGCCGCTTGGTCCGGTTCATCACCTTGTCGATGTCGGCGTCGATCACGCAGTTGAGCGCGTTCGCGCTGCCCGCGGCCATCGTGCCGCCGACGAGCGTGGCGAGCACCAGCCACGGCGACGGGATCTGGCGCCCGGCCAGGAACATCGCCGGGATGGTGGTGACGAGGAGCAGCTCGATCACGCGCGGCTTGGCGAGGGCCACGTAGGCGCCGACCACCTGGCGGACGCTTCGCCGGGCACCGTGCGGTCGTTCACCGGTCGGGTGTACGGCGCTGGTGTCTTCACTGCGTCCGTGCGCAGCGTTCACCAACGACATTTCACTCCCTGGGTCAGTTCGGGGCCGGGCGGCGGCCAGGAAGACCGTGGTGACACTGGTGAATCTCCCGGGCCAGGCCCGCGTTCGATGTTAGACGCGGGGAATCCGGGCGTGATCGCGGGGCCTCCCTCGCGCCACCGCCTGTCTGCTGCGTCACGCCCTGCGCGGCGTGTCCACTTCGTACGCCCGGTGACCAGCACCGGGCAGGCCGCCGGGCCGCGACCCGGACGGAAGTCACACGCGCGTCCGTCGCGACTGCCTGCGAACACCCCAAGCACTAGGCTGGCCGCGACGGGCCGAGTGGTACGCCTGCGCGCGGCCGCCAGCAGGAATATCGTCCCTTCGGGATCGATTGAGATTACTGGCAGTGCGCATCGGCTACGCCACGAAGGAAAGCTAGCCACAACCTCACCGACGGGGAGTTCGAGTTCAGTGTCCGAAACCGCTTCTACCAGCGAGAACAACCCTTTGCTCCGGCGTAACGTGCCCGCCGACTGGACCGAGGCCGACACCCGCGCCGTCGACACCGTCCGGGTGCTGGCCGCGGACGCGGTCGAGCACTGCGGCAGCGGGCACCCCGGCACCGCGATGAGCCTGGCTCCGCTCGCCTACACGCTCTTCCAGCGGACCCTGCGCCACGACCCGGCCGACCAGAACTGGCCCGGCCGCGACCGCTTCGTGCTCTCGGCCGGACACAGCAGCCTGACCCTCTACATCCAGCTCTACCTCGCCGGCTACGGGCTCGAGCTCGAGGACCTCAAGCAGCTGCGCAGGTGGGGCTCGAAGACCCCGGGCCACCCGGAGTACCGCCACACCGACGGCGTCGAGACCACCACCGGACCGCTCGGCCAGGGCCTGGCGAACGCCGTGGGCATGGCGATGGCCACCCGCCGCGAGCGCGGCCTGCTGGACCCGGACGCCGCCCCCGGCGAGAGCATCTTCGACCACTACGTCTACGCGATCGCCTCGGACGGCGACATCGAAGAGGGCGTCACCGCCGAGGCCTCGTCCATCGCCGGGCGCCAGGAGCTGGGCAACCTGATCGTCTTCTGGGACGACAACAAGATCTCCATCGAGGACGACACGAACATCGCCCTCTCGGAGGACACCGTCGCCCGGTACGAGGCCTACGGCTGGCACACCCAGTTCGTCGAGGGCGGTGAGAACGTCGTCGCGCTCGAAGAGGCCATCAAGAACGCGAAGGCCGAGACCGGGCGCCCGTCGTTCATCGCGGTGCGGACCGTGATCGGCTACCCGGCCCCGAAGAAGATGGGCACCGGCAAGGCGCACGGCGCCGCGCTGGGCGCCGAAGAGGTCGCCGCGGTCAAGGAGGTGCTCGGCTTCGACCCGGCGCAGAGCTTCCAGGTCGAGGACGCGGTGATCAGCCACACCCGCCAGGCGCTCGACCGCGGCAAGGCCGCCCGCGCCGAGTGGCAGGAGAAGTTCGAGGCCTGGGGCGCCGCCAACCCGGAGCGCAAGAAGCTGGCCGACCGGATGTCGACCCGCACGCTGCCCGAGGGCTTCGCCGACAACCTGCCGAAGTGGGCGCCGGACGCGAAGGGCGTCGCCACCCGCAAGGCCTCCGGCGAGGTGCTCAACGCGCTGGCCGAGCCGCTGCCCGAGCTGTGGGGCGGCTCCGCCGACCTGGCGGAGAGCAACAACACCACGATGAAGGGCGCCGACTCGTTCGGCCCGGAGAAGGCTTCCACGGACATGTGGAAGACCAGCCCGTACGGCCGGACGCTGCACTTCGGCATCCGCGAGCACGCCATGGGCTCGATCCTGAACGGCATCGCGCTGCACGGCGGGACCCGCCCGTACGGCGCCACGTTCCTGATCTTCTCCGACTACATGCGCCCGCCGGTGCGGCTCGCCGCGCTGATGAAGGCGCCGGTCACCTACGTGTGGACGCACGACTCCATCGGCCTGGGCGAGGACGGCCCCACGCACCAGCCGATCGAGCAGCTGTCCGCGCTGCGCGCGATCCCGGGCCTCAACGTCGTCCGCCCGGCGGACGCGAACGAGACCGCCTACGCGTGGAAGGCCGTCCTCGAGGACGTCCACCACCCGTCGGGCCTCGCGCTCACCCGCCAGAACGTGCCGGTGCTGGAAGGCACCAGCGCCGAGGGCGTGGCGAAGGGCGGCTATGTGCTGGCCGCTTCCGACGGCACCCCGGATGTGGTGCTGATCGGCACCGGTTCCGAGGTCCAGCTGGCCGTCGAGGCGAAGAAGGCCCTCGAGGCCGACGGCATCAAGGCGCGGGTCGTGTCGATGCCGTGTGTCGAGTGGTTCGACGCGCAGGACCAGTCCTACCGGGACTCCGTCATCCCGCCGTCGGTGAAGGCGCGCGTGTCCGTCGAGGCGGGCATCGCCCAGTCGTGGCACCGCTTCACCGGTGACGCCGGGGTGAACGTTTCGATCGAGCACTTCGGTGCGTCGGCCGATGCGGCCACACTGTTCCGTGAGTTCGGCTTCACCACCGAGGCCGTCACCGACGCCGCCCGCCGCTCGATCGCCAACACCAAGAACTGAAGGGATCACCATGAGCACCACTGATCGGCTCGCGCAGCTGTCCGAGGCCGGGGTCTCGATCTGGCTGGACGACCTTTCGCGCGAGCGGCTGAACACGGGCAACCTCGCCGGGCTCGTCCGCGACAAGCACGTCGTCGGCGTCACCACCAACCCGACGATCTTCGCGAACGCGCTGTCGAAGGGCGAAGCCTACGACGCGCAGGTGAAGGAGCTGGCCGACCGCGGCGCGGACCTCGACGGGACCGTGCGCGAGCTGACCACCACCGACGTGCGCAACGCCGCGGACCTGTTCCGCGACGTCTACAACGCCACCGGCGGGGTCGACGGCCGCGTGTCCATCGAGGTGGACCCGCGCCTGGCCAAGGACACCGCGAAGACCGTGGCCGAGGCCAAGGACCTGTGGAAGACGGTCGACCGGCCGAACGTGCTGATCAAGATCCCGGCCACCGAGGAGGGCCTGCCGGCCATCACCGCGGTGCTGGCCGAGGGCATCAGCGTCAACGTCACGCTCATCTTCTCGGTCGAGCGCTACGAGAACGTCATCAAGGCGTTCTTCGCCGGCCTGGAGCAGGCGAAGGCCAACGGCCACGACCTCAAGGGCATCCACTCGGTCGCCTCGTTCTTCGTGTCCCGTGTGGACAGTGAGGTCGACAAGCGGCTGAACGCGATCGGCACCGACGAGGCCAAGGCGCTGCTCGGCGAGGCGGCCATCGCCAACGCCCGGCTCGCGTACGCGGCCTTCGAGAAGCTGCTGGACACCGACCGCTGGAGGGCGCTGGCCGCCGACGGCGCGCACGCGCAGCGTCCGCTGTGGGCCTCCACCGGCGTCAAGGACCCGGCCTACTCCGACACCCGCTACGTGGACCAGCTGGTCGTCGCCGACACCGTGAACACGATGCCGGAGAAGACCATGGACGCCGCCGCCGACCACGCCGAGATCACCGGCGACCAGGTCACCGGCAAGGGCGCCGAGGCGCAGGCCGTGTTCGACCAGCTGAGCGGCGTGGGCATCGACATCACCGACGTGTTCCTCACCCTCGAGAACGAGGGCGTGGAGAAGTTCGAGAAGTCCTGGCAGGAACTGCTCGACACCGTCACCGGCCAGCTTTCCCAGGCGAAGGGCTGAACCAGAACCATGACAGGGGATGAGACCGGCGTCGAGATCGTCGACGCCGAACTGGCAGGCAAGGCGGCGCCCCTGGTCGAGCGGCTGGTCGCCGATCAAGCGGCCACCAAGCTCGCCGCGAACGACGCCACGCTGTGGGGCCCGGACGCCGAGTCCGAGGCGTCGATCCGGCTGTCCTGGACGTCGCTGCACAAGTCGTCCCGGCCGCTGATCGGCGAGATCGAGGCGCTGCGCACGGAGCTGCGCGGCGAGGGCGTCGACCGGGTGGTGCTCGCCGGCATGGGCGGCTCCTCGCTCGCGCCGGAGGTCATCGCCGGCACGTCCGAGGTCGCGCTGACCGTGCTCGACACGACCGACCCGGGCCAGGTGGCCGACGCGCTCGCGGGCGACCTGGAGCGCACGGTGCTGGTGGTGTCGTCCAAGTCCGGCGGCACGCTGGAGACCGACAGCCACCGGCGGATCTTCGCGAAGGCGTTCGCGGACGCGGGCATCGACGCGGCGCGGCGGATCGTGGTCGTCACCGACCCGGGCTCGCCGTTCGCCGAACTGTCCGAAAAGGAGGGTTACCGCAAGACCTTCCTGGCCGACCCGCACGTCGGCGGCCGCTACTCCGCGCTCACCGCGTTCGGGCTGGTGCCCGCGGGGCTGGCCGGCGCGGACATCGCCCGGCTGCTCGACCAGGCCGCCGCGGTGGCCGGGGTCCTCGGCTCCGACTCGGCGGACAACCCGGCGATCAAGCTGGCCGCCGCCTGGGCCGCCGCGCACGAAGGCGGCGCCGAAAAGGTCGTGCTGGCGGACACCGGTTCCGGCATCAAGGGCTTCCCCGACTGGGCGGAGCAGCTGATCGCGGAGTCCACCGGCAAGCTCGGCACCGGCCTGCTGCCGGTCGCCGTCGAGGGCCCGGACGCGCCTGGCTTCGCCGACGCGAAGTCCGACGCCACCCCGGTCGCCATCGGCGACGCGGAAGGAGCGGCGAAGATCGCCGTCACCGGCCCGCTCGGCGCGCAGTTCCTGCTGTGGGAGTTCGCGACCGCGCTCGCCGGACGGCTGCTCGGGATCAACCCGTTCGACCAGCCCGACGTCGAGGCCGCGAAGAAGGCCGCGCGGGCGCTTCTGGACGACCCCGAGAAGCTGAAGGGCGGCGAGACCGCGTCCAATGTGGACGGTGCCGTCGAGATCTTCGGCAGCGAAGGTGTTGTCACCGAAGGGAAGCTGGCGGACGTGCTGCGCGCGTTCTTCGCTTCGGCGCCGGAGCACGGGTACATCGCGGTGCAGGCGTACCTCGACCGCCTCGACGACGCGTCCACGGCCCTGCTTCGCGGCGAGGTCGCCAAGCGCACCGGCCTGCAGACGACCTTCGGCTGGGGCCCGCGGTTCCTGCACTCCACCGGGCAGTACCACAAGGGCGGCCACCAGAACGGCAACTTCCTCCAGGTCACCGGCGCGGTCGCCGAGGACCTCGAGGTGCCGGACCGCCCGTACACCCTCGGCCAGCTGCAGCACGCGCAGGCGCTGGGCGACGGCCAGGTGCTCGCCGAGCACGGCCGCCCGGTGCTGCGGCTGCACCTGACCGACCGCGCCGCCGGGCTGGCCGAGCTGGTCCGCGCCGTACAGGAGGTCGGAGCATGAGCGTTTCCTCGCAGTGGCAGAACCCGCTGCGCGATGAGCGGGACAAACGGCTCCCGCGCATCGCCGGGCCGTCCAGCCTGGTGATCTTCGGGGTCACCGGCGACCTGGCCCGCAAGAAGCTGATGCCCGCCATCTACGACCTGGCCAACCGCGGGCTGCTGCCCGCCGGCTTCTCACTCGTCGGGTTCGCCCGCCGGGACTGGGAGCACCAGGACTTCGGCGAGCTGGTGCACGATTCGGTCAAGGAGCACGCGCGGACGCCGTTCAAGGAGTCGGTGTGGAACCGGCTCGCCGAGGGCATCCGGTTCGTGCAGGGCACCTTCGACGACGACGACGCCTTCGACCGCCTCGCCCAGACCGTCAAGGACCTGGACACCGAGCGCGGCACCGGCGGCAACACGGCGTTCTACCTGTCGATCCCGCCCGGCGCGTTCCCGGTGGTGACCAAGCAGCTGGCCCGCTCCGGGCTGGCGAACGCCGACGAGAACACCTGGCGCCGCGTCGTCATCGAGAAGCCCTTCGGCCACGACCTGAAGAGCGCCGAAGAGCTGAACGCGATCGTCAACGACGTCTTCCCCGAGGAGTCGGTGTTCCGCATCGACCACTACCTCGGCAAGGAGACGGTGCAGAACATCCTGGCGCTGCGCTTCGCGAACCAGCTGTTCGAGCCGATCTGGAACGCCAACTACATCGACCACGTGCAGATCACCATGGCCGAGGACATCGGCCTCGGCGGCCGCGCGGGGTACTACGACGGGATCGGCGCCGCCCGCGACGTCATCCAGAACCACCTGCTGCAGCTGCTCGCCTTCACCGCGATGGACGAGCCGCTGTCGTTCGAGCCGAAGTCGCTGCGCGCGGAGAAGGCGAAGGTGCTGGCGGCGACCAAGCCGCTGGAGCCGTTCGAGGAGACCACCGCGCGCGGGCAGTACGCCGGCGGCTGGCAGGGCGGCACGAAGGTGCCCGGCCTGCTGCAGGAGGCCGGGTTCGCCAAGGACTCCAAGACCGAGACCTACGCCGCGGTGACGCTGGAGGTGCAGAACCGCCGCTGGGCGGGGGTGCCGTTCTACCTGCGCACCGGCAAGCGGCTCGGCCGCCGCGTCACCGAGATCGCGGTGGTCTACAAGCGCGCCCCGCACCTGCCGTTCGACTCGACCTCGACCGAGGAGCTGGGCCAGAACGCGCTGGTCATCCGCGTGCAGCCGGACGAGGGCATCACGCTGCGGTTCGGCTCGAAGGTGCCGGGGACCACGATGGAGGTCCGCGACGTCACCATGGACTTCGGTTACGGGCACGCCTTCACCGAGTCCTCCCCCGAGGCGTACGAGCGGCTGATCCTCGACGTGCTGCTGGGCGAGCCTTCGCTGTTCCCGGTGAACGAAGAGGTCGAGCTGTCCTGGGAGATCCTGGACCCGATCCTGGACCACTGGGCCGAGAAGGGCTCGCCGGAGCAGTACGCGCCGGGGACCTGGGGACCGAAGAGCGCGGACGAAATGCTGGAGCGTACCGGCCGGAACTGGAGGCGTCCGTGATCATCGACCTGCCATCCACCACTACTTCGGCGTTGAACAAGAAGCTGGTGGAGATCCGCGAGCAGGGCGGCCAGGTCGCGCTCGGCCGGGTGCTGACCCTGGTGATAGTGGCCGACGACGACGCCAAGCTCGAGGAGGCCATCGAGGCGGCCAACGACGCGAGCCGGGAGCACCCGTCGCGGGTGATCGTGGTCGCCAAGGGCGCCCGCACCGCGGCGCCCCGCATCGACGGCCAGATCCGCGTGGGCGGCGACGCCGGCGCGAGCGAGGTCATCGTGCTGCGGCTCTACGGGCCGCTGGCCGCGCAGGGCCAGAGCGCGGTGGTGCCGTTGCTGCTGCCGGACGCGCCGATCGTCACCTGGTGGCCGGGGGCCGGCCCGAAGTCGCCGGCTGAGGACCCGCTGGGCGACCTCGCGCAGCGGCGCATCACCGACTCGGCCGCGGAGAAGAACCCGATCCGGGCGCTCACCACGCGGGCCAAGTCCTATGTGGAGGGTGACACCGACCTGGCGTGGACCCGGCTGACGCGCTGGCGCGCCCAGCTCGTGTCGGCGCTGGACCTGCCGCCGTACGAGAAGGTCACCGGCGCGACCGTGACCGGCGAGGCGGACTCGCCGTCCACCGAGCTGCTCGCGGGCTGGCTCGCCGAGTACCTCAAGGTGCCGGTGAAGCGGATCAAGAGCTCCAGTGCGCAGGGCATCATCTCGGTGACGCTGGAGCGGCGGTCGGGTTCGGTGGAGCTGACGCGGCCGGACGGCCGGGTCGGCACGCTGACCCAGCCGGGCCAGCCGACGCGGCGGATCGCGCTGCAGCGGCGCACCAACGAGGACTGCCTGATCGAGGAGCTGCGGCGGCTCGACCCGGACGAGGTCTACGAGGCGTCGCTGCACGGCCTGCACAAGATCGTCACGGGCACCACGGCCACGGCGAAGGCGGCACCGGCCGAGAAGAAGGCCCCGGCTCCGAAGAGCGCCCCGGCCAAGAAGGCCCCCGCCAAGGCGAAGACGGCGGAAAAGAGCGGTTCATGAGCCGCACCGAGGTCGTCGTCTACGCGAACGGCGAGCTGCTGGCCGCCGCGGCGGCGGCCCGGCTGGTCACGCGGATCGTGGACATCCAGGCGGCCAAGGGCTCGGCGTCGGTCGGGCTGACCGGCGGCGGCACGGGCATCGCGGTGCTGCGTGAGCTGAAGGAGTCCAGCGCGCGGGACGCGATCGACTGGTCGCGCCTCGACCTCTACTGGGGCGACGAGCGGTTCGTGCCCGCGGATTCGGACGAGCGTAACGAGAAGCAGGCCCGTGAGGCCCTGCTCGACCACGTGCCGCTCGACCCGAAGCGCGTGTACGCGATGGCGCCGTCGGACGGCGAGTTCGGCGACGACGTGGACGCGGCAGCCGCGGCGTACGCGGAGGTGCTGGCCGCCAACGCCAGTGCCGACGGGACCGACGACGGCAGCGGCGTCCCGGCGTTCGACATCATGATGCTGGGCCTCGGCGGCGAAGGGCACACCGCTTCGGTGTTCCCGGATTCGCCGGCGGTCCACGACACCGGGCACTCGGTGGTGGCGGTGCGGGACTGCCCCAAGCCGCCGCCCACCCGCGTGTCGCTCACGCTGCCGGCGATCCGCCGCGCCCGTGAGGTCTGGCTGATGACGGCGGGCGAAGCCAAGGCCGAGGCCGTCTCGCTGGCGCTCTCGGGCGCCGACGAGACGCAGGTGCCGGTCTCCGGCGCCCGCGGCTACCGGCGGACGCTCTGGCTACTGGACCGCACCGCGGCCGGGAAGCTGACGAAGGTCTACCAGACGCCCAACGCGTAACCCGGTTTCAGTGAAGGCCACCTCGGTTCGCCGAGGTGGCCTTCACTGTGTCTGGGGGGTGCCCAGTGCTCAGCCGACGATGTCGATGTCGAACTCCTCGGCGGAGCTGTACTCGAGGTCCGCCCAGACCGCGCCCGGGAACTCGTACCGGCGGTGGGACATGACCTTCGGGTCGAAGCCCGGCTCGGTCACCGGGTTGTGCCCGATGCCGGACTTGTCGCTGCCCCAGGCGTAGATGTTGCCGAGCCACACCGGGTGGGCCGCGAAGCCGTCGCCGTTGAGGTGCGGGCGGATGATGATCGCCGAGGTATCGCTGCCGGACAGGTACAGCCGCACCGCACTGCTGTTCATGCTGATCGGGATCTTCACGCGTTCCATCAGTTCGGTCACTTTCCGTCGGGCAACGCCCCCCGTGAGATGGGCGTCGGTGTACGACTCGTCGAGATCGACGCCGCGGGCCTTGATCCCGGGCACCTGTCCTGTGCTGGAGTACTGATGCAGGTCGTAGCGCCCGGCCGCGGCGTCGGGGCGCGCGCCGTACCGGGCGATCCAGATGACCAGGCCGGACACGCCCCAGGTGTCGGGCCGCAGCTGCTTCGCCAGCGCGTTGTTCATGTACACGCCGGGCCGGAAGCCCTGGCTCGCGACGTGGTTGCAGAAGGCGGTGGCGAAACCGCGCTTCTGGCCGTCCGGGATGTTCGGCAGCTTCGAGCCCGCCGGGTTGTCCTCCAGGTCGAGCATCGGCACGCAGCCGGTGGCGCCGAGCCGGCGGACCTCGCCGAGGAACACGTCGGCCTGGGCCTCCGGCCCGGGGTTCGCCTGCACGAAGTGGTAGCCGCCGACCGGGATGCCGACCGATCGGGCGCCGTTGACCTCGTTGTCCCCGGGGCCGCCCGCGGGCCGCCCGCCGCCGTCGGAGAGCTTGACGTAGACGTAGGTGACGCCGTGGTTCTTGACCCCCTGCCAGTCGGTGACGGTCTGGAAGCTCCGGTAGATGTCGATGCCCAGCGCCATGCGACCCAGGATCTCGATTTCGTCCGTACGAGTGAACCGCCAACCGTGGGGTCCCGGCACGCCGAATGGCGCAACGGCGTCTACGCCGAAGAGCGGCTCACCAGTATGTGGGATCACCCGTAAGGTGAACATAGGGTGGTGTGATCGACACGAGGTGACATCAAGGACGCGTGCACCCCCGTATGTCGTAGTGCCGGAGACCAGGACACCCCGAACCGGCGATGGGGTGAAACTTACCGTCGTTACACCTCTCTTCGTTAGCATCCGCACATTTGTTCGCAGCCACGCGTCCCGATCGGGTACCTCGCGCATCTCATCATCAAGTCCACAAGACGAATGGGGTCGCCGCGATGAGCACAGAGGGACTCTCGATTCCAGGCATCTCGATGGGCAGCCCCGGCGCGGGGGCTGCCGACCGGGTCAGGCGGGCGAGCCTGACCGGAGTCTTCGCCGCCCTTCGCCGGCCGTCGGTCTCGGTGGTGGGTGTCGAGGCGGCCGCCGTGCTGCTGGCCGTGCTCGACGTCTGGCTGGTCATCCCGCCCAAAGCGCAGCCGTATTCGGTCTATCTTTCGGCCGCCGCGTGCCTGGCCGTGGTGTTCCGCCGCCGGTTCCCGTTCCTCGCCGTGCTCGCCGCCGTGCCGGGCTTCCTCGCCGGGTGGGCGCAGCTGGCGTCGATGATCAACCTCGGCATGCTGGCCACGCGCCGGCAGCTCCACTGGCAGACCTGGGTGGGCGCCGGGCTGGTGTTCATCTGCCGGTTCGTCCAGTGGCCGCTCGAGGACTTCGTGCAGCTCAGCTGGCGTGAGCACTTCCTCGACGGGATCTACGGCGTGCTGGTGGCCGGCATGCCCATCGCGATCGGCCTGCTGATCGGGGCCCGCTCGGAGATCTCGGCGAAGCTCGCCGAGCTGGCCAAGAGCCGCGACCGCGAACGCCGCTTCCACGCCGACGCCGTCCGCGCCGAGGAGCGCGCCCGGCTGGCCCGCGAGATGCACGACGTCGTCTCGCACCAGATCACCCTGATCGCCATGCAGGCCGGCGCGCTGCAGGCCCAGGCCAGCAACGAGGCCCGGACGCAGGAGACGGCGCAGGTGATCCGCCAGCTCTCGACCCGGACGCTGGAGGAGCTGCGCTCCCTGGTCAGCGTCCTGCGCTCGGGTGCCGGCGACGACGGCCCCCGCCCCGGGATCGGCGAGCTGGACCACCTGATCCGCACCGCCGACGTGCCGGTCCACCTGACCGTCGAGCGCCTGCCGGACACCGTGCCCAGCCAGGTCTCGGCCGCGGCGTACCGCACGGTGCAGGAATGCCTGACCAACGTGCACAAGCACGCCCCCGGCGCCACCGCGACCATCCGCATCCAGGGCGGCAGCGGCGCGTTGAACATCGAGGTCCGCAACGAGCGCGCCAGCCGCGCCGGCGAGCACCTCCCGTCCGGCGGCCACGGCCTCACCGGCCTAGCCGAGCGCGCCCGCCTCCTCGGCGGCAGCTTCGAAACGGCCGACACCGAAGACGGCGGGTTCCGCGTCCGGGCCAGGTACCCCCTGGAACGCTGACGCACCCCCGGTCCCCCAGCCGAAGGGGCACCGCAAGGAGACCGCAACCCGGCTCCAGCGGTGCCCCTTCGGTATTTCCGGGCCACGATGTCCGGGGGCCTGGCCGGATTGCCGGGGGTTGCCTGCCCGAGGCCAGATCCCCCGCGGGCTTGCCCACCCGAGGCCAGACTTGCCACCCGAGGCCGACCTCCCCCGCGCCCGCACACCCGAGGCCAGACTTGCCACCCGGGGCCAGACCTCCCCTGAGCCTGCCTACTCAAGGCCAGATCTCCCGCGGGCTTGCCCGCCCAAGGCCACGCTTGCCGGGACCTGCCCACCCAGGCCAGGCCCGCTGGAGGGTCGCCCACCCAAATCCAGACCTCCCGCGAGCCTGCCCACCCAAAACCAGGCTTGCCGGAAGGGTTGCCCATCCGAGACCGGGCTTGCCACCACTCCCCCGGCGTCCGCGGTTCCGGGCCTCGGCGGGGTCGGCGGAAGTGTCCTCAGGTCAGGGCGCTCCGGCCCGGGGCGCGGGTGCCCGGGCATGAGAAAACCACCGGCCGGGCGGTGGAGAAGCCGGTCGGTGGTTTCTGGGGCCGAACGCCTAGATCAGTTCGCGGCGCTGGCGAAGGCGCTCGAGGGCTTCCGCGAGGATGGCTTCGCCGTCAGCGTCGCTGCGGCGCTCCTTCACGTAGGCCAGGTGCGTCTTGTACGGCTCGGTGCGGGGCGCGGCGGGCGGGCTCTTCTCGTTCTGCCCACCGGGGAGGCCGCAGCGCGGGCAGTCCCACTCGTCCGGGATCTCGGCCTCCATCGCGAAGGACGGGCGGGCCTCGTGGCCGTTCGCGCACCAGTAGGACACGCGACGACGTGGGGCCGACTCACCTCGCTCCGATTCGCCCGAAGGACCGGCACCCACCCGGGTGCCGCGAATCGCGTTACCGCCAACCATGAATCCTCACACCTACGAATCGGCGGCGCGCCCCCCAATAGGCACGCCGATGCACTCACTCTGCGCGGGCTACCGTTCCGTCAGACCTTGAGCAGCAGGCCGAGGCCGATGATGCTGATCACCCAGATGGCGCCCAGCAGCAGGGTGATCCGGTCGAGGTTCTTCTCGGCCACGCTGGACCCGGCCAGGCTGGACTGCATGCCACCGCCGAACAGCGACGAGAGGCCGCCGCCCCGGCCGCGGTGCAGCAGCACGGCCACCACCAGCAGCACGCTGGTGGCAATCAACAGAATTTGGAGGAACAGCTTCATGTCATCCTCTGTAGTTCTTCGGAGAACGCAGGGGCACGGCCAGGACCCGCTCACACGGATCTTCACCGTACCCCTGGACTCGTCCACTGCTGTGTGACGGACCGGATACACAGGTTACCCGGTAGTGGCCCCGATCAGGGCAGCGGCCCACCGGCTGCCAGTGCGCAGAGTTTGGTGAACTCGTCGCCGTCGAGGCTCGCGCCACCCACGAGAGCACCGTCGATGTTCTCGGCCGCCACCAGCTCGCTGACGTTGCCGGACTTGACCGAACCGCCGTAAAGCACCCGAACGGCCGAAGCCACCTCGTCGCCGTACTTCTCGTTCAGCGTGGCCCGCAGCGCCTTGCAGCACTCCTCGGCGTCGGCCGGGGTCGCGACCTTGCCGGTGCCGATGGCCCACACCGGCTCGTACGCGACGACGACCGACTGCACCTGCTCGGCCTTGAGCCCCTTGAGGCCCTCGACCAGCTGCGCGGTGGTGTGCGCCAGGTGCTCGCCCGCCTCGCGGACCTCGAGCTCCTCGCCCACGCACAGGATCGGCGTGATGCCGTGCTTGAGCGCGGCCTTGACCTTCTTGTTGACCAGCTCGTCGGTCTCGCCGTGGATCGCGCGCCGCTCCGAGTGCCCGACGGTGACGTAGCTGCAGCCCAGCTTCGCCAGCATCGGCGCCGACACGTCGCCGGTGTAGGCACCGGAATCGTGGGGCGACACGTCCTGCGCGCCGTAGGTCAGCGGCAGCTTGTCGCCGTCGGTGAGCGTCTGGACGCTGCGGATGTCGGTGAACGGCGGCAGCACCGTCACGTCCACCTTCGCGTAGTACTTCTCCGGCAGCGCGAACGCGATCTTCTGGACGAGCGCGATCGCCTCGAGGTGGTTCAGGTTCATCTTCCAGTTGCCGGCGATGAACGGCTTGCGCGCCATCAGTTCTTCACCTCCAGCGCGACCACACCGGGCAGCTCCTTGCCCTCCAGGTACTCCAGGGAGGCGCCGCCGCCGGTGGAGATGTGCGAGAAGCCGTCCTCGGGCAGGCCCAGCTGCCGCACCGCGGCCGCCGAGTCGCCGCCGCCGACCACGGTGAACGCGTCGCTGGCCACGAGCGCCTCGGCGACGGCACGGGTGCCGCCGGCGAACGCCTCGAACTCGAACACGCCCATCGGGCCGTTCCAGAACACCGTGGCCGCGTCGGCGAGCTTGCTCGCGAACAGCTCACGGGTGGCCGGGCCGATGTCCAGGCCCTCCCGGTCGGCCGGGATCCCGGTGGCCGGGACGACCTCGTGCTCGGCGTCGGCCGCGAAGCCGGTGGCGGCCAGCACGTCGACCGGCAGCACCAGCTCCACGTTCCGCTTCTCGGCCTCGGCGAGGAAGCCCTTCACCTGGTCCAGCTGGTCCGCCTGCAGCAGCGAGTTGCCGACCTCGTGGCCCTGGGCCTTGAGGAAGGTGTACGCCATGCCGCCGCCCACGAGCAGGCGGTCGACCTTGGTCAGCAGGTTGGCGATCACGCCCAGCTTGTCCGACACCTTGGCGCCGCCGAGCACGACCACGTACGGCCGCGCGACGTCGTCGGTGAGCTTCTTCAGCACGTCCAGCTCGGCCAGCACCAGGCCGCCCGCGTACGCCGGCAGCACCGAGGCGACCTCGTACACCGAGGCCTGCTTGCGGTGCACCACGCCGAAACCGTCGGACACGAACGCCCCGCCCGGGACGAGCGCGCCCAGTTCGGCGGCCAGCTCGGAGCGGTCCACGGCGTCCTTGCTGGTCTCGCGCGCGTCGAAGCGCACGTTTTCCAGCAGCACGACGCCGCCGTCGGCGAGGCCGGCGGTCAGCGCCTTGGCGGACTCGCCGACCAGGTCGCCGGCCAGCGCGACGTCGGCGCCGAGCAGTTCGGACAGCCGCTCGGCGACCGGCGCGAGGGTGAACTTCGGGTCCGGCTCGCCCTTGGGGCGGCCGAGGTGCGCGGTGACGACGACCTTCGCGCCCGCCTCGGCGAGCTTCCTGATCGTCGGCAGCGCGGCGCGGACCCGGCCGTCGTCGGTGATGCGATCCCCTTCGAGCGGGACGTTCAGGTCGGAACGCACGAGTACGTAGCGGCCCTGAACGCCCTCGCCCAGGAGGTCGTCGAGGTTCTTGACGGTCATCCGGCTCAGAGCTTCGAGCCGACGAGCTTGATCAGGTCCGCGAGGCGGTTGGAGTAGCCCCACTCGTTGTCGTACCAGCCGACGACCTTGACCTGGTTGCCGATCACCTTGGTCAGCGGCGAGTCGTAGATGCACGACGCCGGGTCGGTGACGATGTCCGAGGACACGATCGGGTCGGTGCTGTAGCGCAGGTAGCCCTTGAGCGGGCCGTCCGCGGCGGCCTTGTAGGCGGCGTTGACCTCGTCCACGGTCGCGGCCTTCTTCAGGGTCACCGTGAGGTCGGTGGCCGAGCCTGTCGGCACCGGCACGCGCAGCGCGTAGCCGTCCAGCTTGCCCAGCAGCTCCGGCAGCACCAGGCCGATCGCCTTCGCGGCGCCGGTCGAGGCCGGCACCACGTTCAGCGCGGCGGCGCGGGCGCGGCGCAGGTCCTTGTGCGGCCCGTCCTGCAGGTTCTGGTCCTGCGTGTACGCGTGGATCGTGGTCATCAGGCCCTGCTCGATGCCGAAGGCGTCGTTGAGGACCTTGGCCAGCGGGCCGAGGCAGTTGGTGGTGCACGACGCGTTCGAGATGATGTTCTGCGAGCCGTCGTACTTCTCGTCGTTGACGCCCAGCACCACGGTCAGGTCCTCGCCCTTGGCGGGCGCGGAGATGATGACCTTCTTGGCACCGCCGGCGATGTGCGCCTTGGCGGCGTCGGCGTTGGTGAAGAAGCCGGTCGACTCGACGACGACGTCCACGCCCAGCTCGCCCCAGGGCAGGTTGGCCGGGTCGCGCTCGGCCAGTGCCTTGATGGTCTTGCCGTCCACGACGATGCCCTCGTCGCTGACGCTGACCTCGCCGGGGAAGCGGCCGAGGATGGAGTCGTACTTGAGCAGGTGCGCCATCGTGTTGACGTCGCCGAGGTCGTTGAAGGCGACAACTTCGATGTCGTGACCGCTCGCCTTCACGGCGCGGAAGAAGTTGCGGCCGATCCGGCCGAAGCCGTTGACACCTACGCGAACGGTCACTGCTGCCACTCCTCTGAATATCTCAGTACAAGGATCTTCGGTTCAGCTGTCTCGGTGCGGTTCGCAGCCGCGGGCGGCGGCGAACCGGAACCGGGGCGGGACCCCGGAAGGCTCCCGGACTTCGGCGCAACCCTAGCGTGCGGGCGCGCGCGGCCCGGACTGCCCCAACGAGACTTCCACCACTGCGCGAACACGTCAAGAATCGATTAAGAAGCCAGCTCACGCGCTTGCGACGCCGAAACCGGATCTGTCACACGGCCGCAGGCGGACCACTCGCTGGATCGGTATTGGTGCCCCGGCTCACCCGGCCAGGTCACGCTCGGCCGGGGTCCGGAACCGGGGGATCACGCGCACCTCCCCCAGCCATTCGGTGAGCCCGGCGGCTTCCCTCTCGACGGCCGCCGCCTGGTCCGAGCCGACGTCTTCGAACAGCCGGGTCACGACCTCACCCGACGCGCGCTGGGCCCACGCCCCGACCACCCGCCCGTCGCTCCACACGGTGGGGCCGATGTTGCCGCTGCGGTCGAACAGGGCTTCCCGGTGCCCGCCGACGTACCACTCGCGCGCCGCCCAGCCCATGGCGGTGGGATCGAGCGCGGGCAGCAGCGCGACCCAGGGCGCGGGCTCGGCGACGGGCTCGAGGTCGTCGGCGAGGACCACTCCCGGCTCACCGTCGAGGTCGACCTCCACGGGTCGCACGGCGGTGAGCGCCTTTTTCGTCTGGCCGGCCGTCCACCCGGTCCACCAGCGCAGGTCGGCGACGGGTGCGGGGCCGAACGCGCGCAGCCAGCGGCGGGCCAGCTCCGCCCTCGCGTCCTCGGCAGACCACGCGGCGAGCCCACCGGGCAGCCACCCGTCGAGCGGCGCCCATTCGTACTGGGTGCTCAGCCAGCTGCCGCGCGGCCGGCCGCGCACGATCCGCCCGTCGGCCGCGAGCTGGAAGAGCACGCGGCTGGTGACGTTGCCGATCGCCGCGTACGGCTTGCCCTTGGCCATGTGCAGCTGCTGGCGCAGGCGCGGCTCGTCTTCCACGAGTTGCTGCGCGGTGGCGGAACCGCGGGCGCGCAGGGCGGTTTCGACGCTCTGCTCGACCTCCCGCAGCCACGGCCCCGGGTCGGGCAGGTTCTCCGGGTGGCCCTGGTTCGCGAGGTGCTGTTCGAGCAGTTTCCGTTGCCTGGCGGCGATTTCGGCCGAACAGCCCGCCTGCACGACCGCGGCGGTGGCCACCCCGGTGACGAAGACCGTGCGGCGCATGCCGAGGATCCGCAGCAGCGTGCGGTCTTCGTACAACGCGCGCTCGACCCCGGCCACGGTGCCGCCGCCGGCCGTGCGCGCCCGCACGGCCAGGTACACCGACGCCGGATCGGTGGCATGCAGCGCGACGACGCCCTCGGCGGCCTGCTCGGCCGAGGCGGCGGGGGCCGCGAGGTGGTGCCGCACGCCGAGCCGGGCCCGGCGCTGGTCTGGGGTGATCTTCACAAGGGAAGTTCTTACCAGCGGGGTACGACAAAAACGCGGGACCGGCAGGTCGGGGCCAGGGACTTCGGGCCCGACCGCCGTAACAGATCGACAGACGGCCGCGACTCCCGGGCACACCACTGCAAGGGGCAGCGCCCGAGGCAACCGACTTCAAGGTCGAACTGCAGACGTTTTCCAAGCAGTGCTTCGGGTCCGCAGGCTGCACCACGGTGGTCGAGCCCCGGATCTCGTTCCTCGGGGCGAACACCCTGACCTCCGGTTACGAGTGCGACCTCACCTATACGGTCGCCCGCTCGATGGTCAGCACACCGAAGTCCAAGACGAAGATCGACGTGTCGGTGACCTCGGTCAGCTGTCACTTGTAGCCGATTCGGCCGTTGCGCACGCCGGCCGATGGGCAGCTTCCGGGGTACGGCGAAAAAACGTGGTCGCCACGCCGGGCCGGCTCTACGCTCGGGTACATGGTCACCACCGCGCACCTCGTGGCGTTCGCCGCGCTCACGTTCGTCATGGTTGTCGTTCCTGGGCCCAGTGTGCTGTTCACGATCAGCCGGGCGCTGACCGTCGGGCGGCGGGAGGCGCTGCTGACCGTGGTCGGCAACGCGACCGGGGTGTACACGCAGGTGGTGGCGGTGGCGTTCGGGCTCGGTGTGCTCGTGACGACGTCCGCCGCGGTGTTCACGGCGATCAAGCTGGCGGGCGCGGTGTACCTGGTTTACCTGGGTGTGCAGGCGATCCGGAAACGGCGCAAGCTCACCGAGGCGATGGCGTCCACCGTGCGCACCGCCCCGGGCCGCACGTGGGCGGTGCTGCGCGACGGGTTCGTGGTCGGCTTCGCGAACCCCAAGTCGATCGTGTTCCTGGCCGCGATCCTCCCCCAGTTCGTCGACGCGGGCGCGAGCTCGGTGCCGGCGCAGATGCTGGTGCTCGGCATCTGCCTGCCGGTGATCGCGCTGGCCACCGACAGCGTCTGGGCCGTGGCGGCCGGCACGGCCCGCTCGTGGTTCGCCCGCTCGCCGCGCCGGCTGGAGCTCATCGGCGGCACCGGCGGGCTGGTGATGATCGGCCTGGGCACGACGCTCGCGTTCACCGGCCGTAAGGACTGATCACCCCAGCGCGGAAAGCAGCTCCGCGGGCCAGGACGGCGGCAGGCCGTCGACGTGGATCACGACCTGGTCGGCGCCCGCGTCGAGGTAGGCGCGCAGGCCCGCGACGACCGTGTCGAGGTCGCCCCACACCGTGAGCGCGTCGACCAGGCGGTCGGACAGGCCGGTGATGTCGGCGTCGGTGAAGCCCATGCGGCGGAAGTTCGCGATGTACCCCGGGACCCCGGACAGGAAGGGCAGCGAGCCGCCGCGCACGATTTCGCGGACGCGCTCCGCGTCGGTCTCCGCGACGATCGGGACGCCCACCACCAGCTGGGTGTCCGGGCCGACGATCTCCCGCGCGGACGCGAGGTAGCCGGGCGTGACGAGGTTCGGGTACGCCGCCGCGGCGCGGTCGCGCGCCAGCTCCAGCATCTTCGGCCCCATCGCCGAAAGGACCCGCTCGGCCCGCGGGACCACCGGGTCGATCTCGTCGAAGTAGGCGTTCAGCGTGGCCAGCGGGCGGGCGCCGTGCGCGCCGCCGATGCCCGGCACGTACCGGCCGGGGTGCGACTCGGCCAGCTCGCCGTACACCGCCGTCAGCTCCGACGCGGGCACGCTGTCGACCGCCAGGATCCCGTTGCCCACGGTGATCCGCTTCGTCGCCGTCACCACGGCCGGCACGAGCGGCAGGTTGTTGTTCGGGCCGCCCGGCAGCCACAGCGCCGAGAAACCGAGTTCTTCCAGCTCAACGGCTTTCGCCACCGCGGCGGTGAGGTCCGCCGGTCCGAACACGGGAGTGGCAGCGCCCAGCGGGCCGAGTTTGTCCATGCCGCAGGCAACCCCGCCCGCCCCGCCGTTGTTCCCGGTCAGGCCGGGCGATCGACGGGCACCAGGTGAAGTAGCGAGTCCAGCCCGGCGAAATCCTGGGGATTGGTGGTGTACAACGGAAGCCGCCACGCGATGGCCGTGCTGGCGATCATCAGGTCGGCGATCCGCCGCCGCGGCGTCCGGCCCGCGGCCAGCACCCCGGCGACCAGGCTGCCGTACACCCGCGCGGCGTCGGTGTCGAACGGCAACGGATCGAACTCGGCCTCGATCTGCTGCAGGAGGACGACCCGGCGCGCCCGTTCCGCCGGCGCGCCGGCGTGGTGCGGCCCCGCGGAAAGCTCGGCGAGAGTCACCGCGCTGATCGACAGCACGTCCGGCAGCTGGGCATGGTCGATCCGGCGGCGCAGGATCAGGATGTTCGTGTCCAGCAGCCCGTGCACCTCACCGCTCATACGGGTCGGACACCCCACCGTCGACGCTCGCGTCGGCCTCGGCCCGGAAGCTCTCCAGATCGACCGCGGGCGCCTGCTCGGATCCCCGGGCGAACTGCGCGCGGGTGACGGCCTGGCGCCGGCGCAGCGGGACGAGCTCTCCGATCGGCGTCCCGCTGCGGGTGACCACGAACGTGGTGCCGTGCTCGACGGCGTCCATGATCTCGCCGGAGCTGCTGCGCAGGTCCCGCTGGGTGATCTCGTGGTGGAGGCTCATGGCGCCATGCTACGACAGGGGTGGCACCCGGTGCTACCTTGTGCCACCCCCGTCACGCCGTCCGTTCGTCCTGCGCGGGTTCCTCGGCAGCGGCCGCACCGCGGGTGAACATCCGCGTGGCCGAAAGGCGGGCGACGCCGTCGGGCTCGCCGAGGTCGTCGAGCGAGGTGCGGATCGTCGAGTCGACCGACAGGTACTTGCGGCCCGCGCGCAGGTCCGCGTCGTTGCGCAGCCGGACGATCAGCGGGAACTCCGCGAGCGCGCCGGCGTCGAACAGGCCCGTCGTGTAGATCAGCTGGACGCCCAGCGCCTCCGCGACGGCGCGCTGCAGCTCCAGCAGATAACCCGCCGACGCGCGGCCGATCGGGTTGTCCAGGAACAGCACGCCGGAGTGCCGGTTGCGCGCCTTGCCGCGGTTGTTCGCGCGCAACGCCGCGAGCGTGCAGTACAGGATGATCGCCGCGGTCAGCTGCTGGCCTCCGGAGAACACGTCGCGGATCTCCGAAACGCGCTGGCGTTCGGTGCGCAGCACGGAGTCCGGCTTGAGCATGTCGACGCGGAAGCCCTTCGGCGCCGACACCTGGACTCCGCGCAGCACCAGGGAAAGCCCGTCGCGCTTGACGTCGCGGCCGTCGGCGGTCTTGCCGGCCGCGGCCTCGTCGACGACCTCGCCGAGCTTCTCCGCCAGCACGTTCTCCTCCAGCTCGGTGAACCGGATCCGCAGGAACTCCTGGCCCGACCAGTCGCCGAGGCCGTCCGGCAGCCGGGAGACGCGCTGGGCCGAGCGCAACGTCCGCAACGCCCCGTCGACCATGCCCTGCAGCCGCGTGATGATGCCGCCGCGGTGCCGGTCGATCTGGGCGAGGTCGTCGGTCAGGGTGCGCAGCCGCGGCCGCAGCGCCTCGGCCCACTCGGCCGCGTGCACCGGCAATTGGTCGCGCTTCACCGAGATCACCTGCTGGCGTACGGGCGTGCTCAGCTTCTCGAAGCGCTTCTCCGTCGCGTACTGGGCCAGCTGGTCAGCCGCCTCGCGTACGCGCCGGTCGCCGGTGTCGGCGGCTTCCTGCGCTTCACTCAGTACGGCGTTCAGCTGCGTGTGCTTCGCGCGCGCCGTGTCGACGTCGCCGTCGTACGCCGCCTCAGCCGTTTCGGGTTGCAGGTGCGCGAGCGATTCCGCGAGAAGCGCGAAGCCGGACGCCGACGCCTTCGCCGAGTCCAGCGTCGCCTCCGCCGCCGCGCGCCGTTCCTGCAGCTCCTCCCATTTCCGGGCCGCCGCCGAGACTTCCAGTGAAGCGGCGTCGATCAGCTCCAGGCCGTGCTCGATGTCGCGCGGCCGGTCGGCCGGGGACACGCCGTTCTGCAGCGGCAGCACCTCCAGCTCGGCCCGCCGCGTGGAGACCAGCCCGATCGCCTCGGTGCGCTCCTCCTCCACCGCGTCGACCATGCGCCGGGCCCGGGCCAGCGCCGCCGCGCGCGCCGAGGCGTCGGAGCCGTCCGGCGTCTCCAGCAGCTCCGCCGAACGACGGCGCACGGCCTCGTCCAGCGACTCCAGCGCGGAGCCCGCCGCGGCCTCGGCCGATTCGGCCTGGTCCAGCTCGGCCCGCAGGTCGCTGCCGACCTCCACCTTCGCGTAGGCCTCGGACGCCGACGCGAAGGTCCGCCTCAGCGCGTCCACCGGTTCGGCCGGGGCTTCGGCGTCCTCGCCCAGCTCTCCGGCGCCCGGCACTTCCGCCAGCTCGGCCCGGGCGGTGGTCGCGGTGCGGCGATGCCCGTCGGCGGTCCGCTGCTCCTCCCCCGCCTGCTCACGCAGCCGAGCGGCCTTCGCGGCCGCATCCGAGGCGTTGGCCTCCGCGCGCTCCGCGATTTCGCCCGCGCGCTCGACTTCCTCGGTCCATTCGGCGACACGCACCGCGCGCGTCGACAGCTCCGCGAGCCGTCGCGCCTTGTCCTCGGCCTCGGCCAGCGCAACGCGCAACGCCGGCACGCGCTCGCGCAACGCCCCCGCCTTCTCGCTCAGCCGCGCGAACTCGGTCTCCGCCTGGGTGAGCGCCGTCTGCGCGGTTTCCCTTGCGGTACGGGCGGTCTGGGCCTGCTCGGCCAGCGTCGCGATCGCGCCCGGCGGGTAGTCCTCCCGCCAGGTGGTGAGCTTCCACGTCAGCGCGCCGTCGGCGGACAGCGACTCGGCCAGCCGCTCCAGGCGCCGCTGCCGTTCGGTGTTGCGCTGGGCGACGGCTTCACGCTCGGTGTCGGCCGCTTCCTCGTCGTACATAGCCGGGTTCGGCGGCACGAGAAACTCCACGCCGGCGGACGGCGCCCCGTCGTCGGCCTGGAACGCGTCGGTCGTGCCCACCGCGATGACCGCGCTGGGCAGGAGCCGGCTGTTCGCCAGCACCTCGCGCGCCCGCGGCACCTGCGCGACGTCGTTCAGCAGCACCCCGGCGACCAGCTGCGGCAGCCGCTCCAGCACCTCGTCCCGGCGGACGGCATCCAGTTTGGACAGATAGCGCCAGCCGGACCACGCCGTGATCCCGGCCTGCTCCAGCGCGTCGAGGGCGGCCTGCACGTCCTGCGGCGGCGGCAGCAGCCCGCCCGAGCCGAGCGCCGACAGAGCGCGCTCGTCGGCGGACTCCGCCATCCGCAGCTCGGTCTGCTCCCGCTCGACGGTCGCGCTCGCCTCGCGAAGCCGTTGCAGCAGAACGGGAAGGTCGCTCTCCGGGCTCACGTCGTCGGCGCCGAGCAGCTCGACCAGGCGGGGCTCCGCGGCGAGCGCGTCGGTGCGCCGGTGCGCCCGGTCGAGGTCTTCGATGGCCCGCACCTGACGGTCCTGTGTGGACCCGGAGAGCTGGTGGGCCTCGTTCACGGCCCGTTGCGCCGCTTGGAGATCCTCGCCGACGCGCTCCAGCTCCTGCTCACGCCGGGTGAACTCGGCGGCGGTGCCCTCGGCCGCCGTCCGAGCCGCGCGGGCGGCCTCGGCGACGTCCGTGCCCGCACTCAGCAGTCCACTTCGGACGGATCCGGAGATCTCCTCGCGCAGCTCGGCGATCCGGGCGGACAGCCCGCGCGCCTCGGCGCGGCGCCCGGCGGCCAGGTTCGCGGCCTCGTCCCGGTCGGCCTGCGCCTTCTCCGCTTCCGCTCGCAACGCGCCGGCGTGGGCCTCGGCCTTGTCAGCCTGACGCTGTGCGTCTCGGGCCAGCGCGAGGAGGCCCCGGCCGAGCGCCGACGCCGCCGCGTTGCGGGCTTCGAGCGCGGGCTTGGCCTTCTCCTCGCGGTTGCCGACCAGCTCACGCAGGTCTTTCGCCTTGCGGCCGGCGTTCAGCTGGTTCAGCACAGTGGCGGTCTCGCGCCACGCCTCGGCCTCGGTCTTGGCCTCGGCCAGCTCCGCGTCCACGCGCTTGCGGGCGGCCTGGGCCTCGTCGAGGCGCAGCACCGCGACCAGGCGGCGCAGCTCGGTGACGCCCGCGGCGAGCCGGCGGTGGTCGCCCTCCGCGAGCTTCTCCGCCGTCTTCACCTCTTCGACGTGGTCGTCCAGGCCGTCCAGCCGCGCGTTCTCCAGCTCGTTGCGCGCGTGGATCCGCCCGGCCAGCTCCCGCAGGTCGGCGCGCGCGACCGCGGCGATCCGGCGGGACGCGGCGGCGACGCCCTCCTCCTCGGCCAGCGGGCCGAGGAGCTCGAGCGCACCGGACACGAAGTCCTTCTCCGCCAACAGGTCCCCGCGCTGGGCCAGGTTGTGCGAGTAGGTGGAAACGACCTGCGCGAGGTCCTTCGGCTCCTCCTCCGAGAGCACCGCGCGCAGCAGGAACTCGACGAAGGCCTCGTCGGTGGAGAACTGGAACGCGTCCGCCGCCTCGCCCTCGCCGGCGTTCATCGCGCGCTGGTAGCGGAACAGCTCGGTGTCCAGGCCGAGGCCGTCGAGCCGGCCGGTCCACTCGTGGTGGCGCCGCGTCCAGAACAGCTCCAGCTCCGGCTCGGCCAGCGCCGAGGCGGCGATCCGGTCGTGGAAGCCGGACATCGTGAGCAGCCGCGACTCCTCCGTCAGCGGCAGGGAATCGAGCCCCAGCGCGGGCGTCGGGCGGAAGCAGTACCAGGAATCGACCAGGTTCTCCGAGTCCGCGGACGTCACGTGCCCGCGCCACTCCGAGACCTTGCCGGTGATCACCCGCTGGCCGGTCTCCACGTGCAGCCACTCCAGCGCCACGTGCGAGACGTCCTTGGCCGCCACGAACTTCTCCAGCACCTTGGTGCTCGTGGTGCCGACCACCTGGCGGCGGCCCGGCAGCATCACCGAGAAGATCAGCTTGATCAGCACCGACTTGCCGCCGCCGTTCTCCAGGAACAGCACGCTGGCGGGCGAGGGGCGGCGCACCGGCCCCCCGGCGTGGATCCCGGCGCTGAACAGCGCGTCCTGCTTGGGCGCGGTGATGGTGGCGCCGACGCCGCTGAAGTCCAGCACCACGTCCTGGTAGCGGGCGCCCGCGGGGCCCACCGAGTGCAGGCGGACCCGCGAAAGCTCGTACATCGAAGTCCCCTCTTACTGCAGCGTGTCCGTGGTGGCCGCGCGCAGCGTGCCCCCGGCACCCGCGACCGCGACGACGTCGAGTGCCAGCAGGTCGTCGAACGCCGCGTCGGCGGCCAGCTCGCGCACCTGGATCTGATAACGGCCGGTGGTGCGGTAGGTGCCGCCCTGCTCGTCGCTCACCGGCACCAGGAAGCCCTGGTCGGCGAGGAACCGCAGGGCGCGCGCGACCATGCCCCGGGTGGTGTCGGCGGCCATCCGGCCGTCCTTGGTGGCCGCGGCGGCCGGGCGCCGGGCGTACGCGCGCCAGGCCTGCTCCAGCTCCGGCGCGTCGGCCAGCGGGTCGTTGTTGGCCTCGGCCTGCTGCGCGCGCTCGTCGAGGATGCGCGCGGCCTCGCGGACCATCGCGTCCACCAGTTCCACGCTGACGCGGCCGATGTAGGTGTCGTTGGCCAGGTCGTCCGGGCGCGGGTAGCCCAGGGCCGCGGTGGCCAGGTGGATCAGCCCGTGCAGCACCTTCTCGGTCTCGCGGCGCTCGCGGATCTTGCTCTGCCGCGCGTAGCTGTCCATCTTGATCTCGAAGATCGACTCGTCGGTGGCCGCGAGCACCGCGCCCGCCTGCTGGTTGACCTCCAGCACCATCAACCCGAGGCCGGACGCGACGGCGTGCGTGAGCGCCTTGAACGCGTTGTCCTCGGCGTAGCGGCGGACCAGCTCGCCGTACACGACATCGCGGGCCGGCAGCTGCTTCGGCCGCATGCCGAACGCCACCAGCCGGGCCGCGGCCTCGGCGTCGACGCTCGTGTGGGTCACGGCCATCTCAGGCGACCTCCTCGGTCTCGTCGGTCTCATCGGCTCGCTCGACCCCGGCGGTGGACAGCAGCAGGTCCGCGCCGCCGAAGCCCGGGTCGTCGAGCAGGGTCCCGTCGTCGACGGCCAGCAGCACCTGGCGTTCCCCCTGCCGGCGCGCGGCGCCGACCTCGGGACTGTAGGCGTGCAGGGCGCGCAGCGCGACCAGCGCGGGCAGCCCCGGCTGCTTCGTCCGGCGCGCGTCCTCCAGCAGGCCGGACAGCCGGCGCGGCACCTCGGGCAGGTCCAGCAGGTCGTCGGCGAGGCGCCAGACGTCGTCGCCGAAGCGGTCGGTGACGTCGGCGGGCATCAGCTCCGGCTCGGGCACCTCGCCCACCAGCTGGTCGCGCTCCGGCACGGGCCGCAGCAGCATCGACACGAGCGAGGACAGCGACGGCACCACCGGCGGGGCGATCCCGGCGACGGCGTGGAAGAAGTGCTCGGCGGGCGCGACGGCGTCGGCCAGCGGCAGCCCCAGCGTCGGCACCAGCAGCTGGCCGAACAGGTCGATGGTGGCGCGCTGCGGCGGGCCGGAGAACTGCTGGCGGTCCTGCTCGGCGCGGAACACCGCGCCCGCGTCGGCCAGCCGCGACTGCAGCCGGGTGTGCCGCCGGATGCAGTCCGCGACGATGTCGACCAGCTCGGCCGCGCGGCGCTTGTGGTCGACGTCCTCGGACTCGTCCCGCGCGGTGGTGATGTTCTTGAGGATCGCGTTCTCCGACCGGAAGCGGGACTCGATGTGGCCCAGCGCGGAGTCGATCAGGTCCGGCACCTCGCGCTCCCAGTCCACGGCGCGCACGTCGCGGCGGGTGGCGTCGAGCTTGGCGCGCAACGTCTCGCCGTACTGCACGGTGCGGTAGCGCGCCTGCTCGGCGGCGAGCTTGGCGTCGGCCAGCCGGCCGCGGTTGATCAGGTTCTCCAGCTTCACCTCGGCCGCGATCTGCGCCGACTCGACGTCGGTGTCCAGCGCGCCGACCAGCACGTTGATCGCCTCGTCGGTGGCGCGCAGGTAGACCTCGCCGTCCGGGGCGGCCAGCTCGACCAGCAGCTTGAAGTCGAACTGGCGGCGCTGGTAGCCGCCGGGGCCCATGGAGCCGTAGACGCGCCGGAAGCCGCGGTCGGTGGTGCCGACGTTGATCAGGTTGTCCAGCACCCACTTCGCCACGCGCACGTGCTCGTCCGGCGTCCGCGACCGGGCCTGCTGCGCGATGAACGGCAGCAGCCGGTCGATCACCTGGTCGTGGCCCGCGCCGGTGTCGAAGTCCATCGCGATGGTGACCTGGTCGATCGTGTGCAGCGCGATCTCGGCCATCTGGTAGACCGTGGCGTCGGCCCAGTCCAGCTTCGCCTTGCGCGCGTCCAGGTCGTGCAGCGGCGCGGTGCAGGCGAGCGCCTTCAACCGGCGGGTCAGCCCTTCGTCGGCCAGGCCCGCGGCGCCCATCTCGTCGTCTCGCACAGCAGGCCAGGCTAGTCGGCCCCCTCCTGCGCCCGCACGGGTGACGGGCTAACGTCCACCCCATGCGGGAGATGATCAAGGACGAATGGTGGCAGTTCGCGAGTTCCGGCACCCGGACCGGCCAGCTGGGGCTGGTGCGCGCGAACGGCGCCCCGATCGTGACGCCGGTGTGGTTCCTGCTGGACGAGACGCCTGCCGGGGACGAAATCGTGTTCACCACGGGCACCGACACCCTCAAGGGCAAGGCCATCCGCCGTGACGGGCGGATCTCGCTGGTCGTGGACGACCAGCAGCCGCCGTATTCGTACGTCCAGTTCACCGCCGAGGCGCGGCTGACCCACGATTTCGACGAGATGCTGGACTGGGCCACCCGCCTCGGTGAGCGGTACATGGGGGCCGAGCGGGCCGCGGAGTACGGCCGGCGCAACGCGGTGCCGGAGGAATCCCTCGTCCGGGCGAGGATCACGAAGGTGATCGCGCGGGCCGACATCGCCGGGTGAGGTAGTTCGCGGGGTGAACGGGCCGGGTTCCTGAGGGGACCCGGCCCTTGTGGTTTCCCGGGTTTCCGGGCCCGGGAACCCGCGGACGCGGTTCGGTATTGACATCGCCCGGCCGGAGATGGTGTGATCTCACCCATAGATAGGAAAGTTTCCTAACTATAGCTCTCGAGTCCCGGCCGAAGTCCCCTCGCGGACCTCACGGCCGACGCCGGCGTCCCCGCTTTCCGGTGCTGGAGGAGGTTTTCGTGGCGACCCGCTTGACCTGGCGCACCGCGCCCGGCTCCCCGAGCCCCGGCGCCGCGGACGTGCCCGCAGCGCCGCGATGGCGCGAGGGACATCGGCACTCCGCCCGGTCCGCCGGGCCCGCGGACTGCGCCCGGGGTGAGCGGAGCGGCGCCGGTCACCCCGGGCGCACACCACTCGCCGGCGCTGTGCCGACCGACCCGCCCGGCGGCGCCGCGACGAGCGGCACCACCGCCGACGGAGCAAGCGCCACCGCTGACGGCAGGCCGCTCCCCCGTTCCTGAACGGAACCCCTCGCCCCTCGGACGGGGCCTCCGGCCGTGGCCGGGACAACCGGAGCGGCGCCGGTTGTCCCGGCCACGCACCACAGACCTTCTGCGTCCACAGTAGACAGAAGTCACCACCCGAACAGCTTGGCCATCACGCGCGCGCACCGGTCGGTCATCGAGGCCGCCGATTCGGCCGGGCGGTCGATCCACCAGCCGATCAGGGAGTCGACGACGCCGGTCCAGACGTGGGCGACCACTTCGGTGTCCGGGGGGTCCGACAAGCCGCGGGAGCCCAGCAGCTGCCCCGCGCCGACGAGGGCGAAGCCGTCCAGGCGGGCGCGGTAGTCCTCGGCCGCGGCGGCGATCTCGCCGGTCGCCGGGGCCGTTCGGTCGCGCAGGAGCTTCCAGGCGTAGCGGTCCTGGTCGAACGTCGCGAAGATCGCCGCCAGGACGGCCAGCGGCATGCGGTCCGGTTCGCCGCCGGCGGCCATCGTCTCCGCGACGCCGCCGGTCAGCCGGTCGCCCGCGCGGTGCAGGCAAGCCAGGTACAGCCCGTCCTTCGAGCCGAAGTACTGGTACAGCAACGGTTTCGTGACACCCACGCGGCGCGCGATCTCCACCATCGACGCACCCGCGTAGCCCGCGCGGCCGAACTCCTCGGTGCCCGCCGCGAGGATCTGCGACTCGCGTTCACCGCGCGGCACCCCCTTCGTGCCGACGGCCCTTGACTCTGTCACGGGGCAGAGCCTACCTTAACTAACCCGTAGGTAAGTTACCCAAGGGTCAGTTCGAAGGAGAGGGCGACGTGGCCGACTTCCTGGCGCACCTGCGCGACCCGGTGCTGTACGCGATCCCGGTCTTCCTGCTCTTCATCGTGATCGAGATCGTCGCGGTGCACGTGCTGGGCCACGACGACAACGTGATCGGCTACCGCGTCGACGACACGCGCACCAGCCTGCTGATGGGCACCGTCGCGGTCGGGGTCAACGCGCTGTTCCGCCTGGTCATGCTGGTCGTCTTCGCCGCGCTCTTCGAGCTGGCCCCGGTGCGGTTCGACCCGCGCGACTGGTGGACGTGGGTGCTCATGCTGCTCGGCCAGGAGCTGGTCTTCTACGCCTACCACCGCGCGAGCCACCGCGTCCGGCTGCTCTGGGCCGGGCACCAGGTGCACCATTCCAGCGAGCACTACAACTTCTCCACCGCCCTGCGCCAGAAGTGGACGCCCTATTTCCAGCTGCCGTTCTGGTCGGTGCTCGCGCTCGCCGGGATCCCGCCGTGGCTGATCCTCACCGGGCTGTCGATCGACCTGGTCTACCAGTTCTTCGTGCACACCGAAAAGGTCGGGAAGCTGCCGCGCTGGTTCGAGTTCGTGTTCAACACCCCTTCGCACCACCGCGTCCACCACGGCAGCGACGCCGAATACCTCGATGCGAACTACGGCGGCATCCTGATCGTCTGGGACCGGCTCTTCCGCAGTTTCGTACCCGAGGGCAAACGCCCGACCTACGGCCTCACCACGAACATCGGCACGTTCGACCTGCTGAAGGTCGGCTTCCACGAGTACGGCTCGATCCTGCGCGACCTGCGCGCGGCGACGGGCTGGCGTGAACGCGCCGGTTACGTGTTCGGCCCGCCCGGCTGGGCCCCGGCGCGCGAGGCGGTGTGACGATCGCCCCGCACGCCTTGCCGCACAACGGGTTTACGCGGTGTCCTGCAACTGGTTCGCCGGCCGCAGCGCCGCCGGCAGGCTCGCCAGGGGCGGCCGCTGCTCGCAGGTCAGGTCGGTCAGGACCAGCTCGCGGTCGACGCCGCCGTCGGAGGTGCCGCGCTGGAACTGGGCCAGCAGCGTGGCCGGCGGGACCGCCGTGACGAGCCGGCCGTAGCGCTCCAGGCGGTCGAACAGCGTGAGCATGATCTGGCCCGCCATCCGGCCCAGCGCGTGGGTGCTCTGGTGCCGGTGCACGCGGTGGCCGAGGTCCACCTGGGCGAGCGCGTCCAGGCCGCGGGCCTCCAGCAGGTCGATCAGGTGGCCGATCTCGACGCCGTAGTTCGCCACGAACGGGATGCTCTCGAGCACCTCGCGCCGTCCCGCGTACTCACCCGCGAGCGGCTGCACGAAACCCGAGAGCTCGGGCCAGAACATGTTCAGCAACGGCCGCGCGACGAGTTCCGTGACCCGCCCGCCTCCGTCGGCCTCGGTGCCCGCCGAGCCGGTGAGCGGGCGGTGGTAGAAGCCCTTGACGTAGCCGACCGCCGGGTCCGTCAGCAGCGGGCCGAGCAGGCCGGTGACGTAGTCGGTGGTGAAGTCGTACAGATCGCCGTCCACGAAGACGACCAGGTCGCCCGTGGTCGCGGCGACCCCCTTCCACAGCGCCTCGCCCTTGCCGGCCAGGCCGCCGAGTTCGGGCAGCACCGAGTCCTGCGCCACGACGTCCGCGCCGGCGGCCGCGGCGACCTGGGCGGTGGCGTCCGTGGAACGGCTGTCCACCACCAGGATCTCGTCCACGAGCGCGTGCCGCTCCATCAGCTCCTCGCGGATGGCGGTGACGATCGCGCCGACCGTCGCCTCCTCGTCACGCGCGGGGATGACCACCGAGACGCGGGTGCCGCGCTTGGCCGCGGCCAGCCGGCCGGGCGTCCAGTCGCCGGCCCGGCCGCTGCGCCGGTTCAGCCAGGTGCCGACCTCCGCCGAGACCTGCAGCTGCGCGCGCTCCCCTGTGCCGCTCATGCGCATGCCCTTCCCCTTCCTCGAAGGCTGATCTCCTCGAGTCCACGGTCCGGGTGGCACGTTTCGCCCACCGCTCCGGGGCGCTACCGCGGTGTTACGAGTTCCCCCGGCCCTCGGCGGCGGCGTTAACAAGCTGCGCTGGCGCCGTCAGGCTTCCTCGTCCTCGAGCATCTCGGGGGTGACGGCCGACTCGGTGTCCGGGATGCTCAGGTCCTTCGCGCGCTTGTCCGCCATCGCCAGCAGGCGGCGGATCCGGCCGGCCACGGCGTCCTTGGTCATCTGCGGCTCGGACAGCTGGCCCAGCTCCTCCAGCGACGCCTGCCGGTTCGACAGCCGCAGCTTGCCCGCCGCCAGCAGGTGGTCCGGGGCCGTGTCGCCGAGGATCTCCAGCGCGCGCTCCACGCGGGCCGCCGCCGCGACGGCCGCGCGGGCCGAGCGGCGCAGGTTCGCGTCGTCGAAGTTGGCCAGCCGGTTCGCCGTCGCCCGCACCTCGCGGCGCATCCGCCGCTCTTCCCACTGCAGCACGCTCGTGTGCGCGCCGAGGCGGGTCAGCAGCGCGCCGATCGCATCGCCGTCCCGGACCACCACGCGGTCCGCGCCGCGCACCTCCCGCGACTTCGCCTGGATGCCCATCCGCCGGGCCGCGCCGACGAGCGCCAGCGCCGCCTCCGGCCCGGGGCAGGTGACCTCCAGCGAGGACGAGCGGCCCGGCTCGGTCAGCGAGCCGTGGGCCAGGAACGCGCCGCGCCAGGCGGCTTCCGCGTCGGCCACCCCGCCGGAGACGACCGCGGCGGGCAGCCCGCGCACCGGGCGCCCGCGCTGGTCGATCAGCCCGGTCTGCCGGGCCAGGCCCTCACCGTCCTTGACCACGCGCACCACGTACCGCGTCCCCTTGCGCAGCCCGCCGCTCGCGGTGATCACGTGCACGTCCGAATGGTGCCCGTAGAGCTCGTGGATCTCCCGGCGCAGCCGCCGCGCCACCGAGCCCGTGTCCAGCTCCGCCTCGACGACCACCCGGCCGGCCACGATGTGCAGCCCGCCCGCGAAGCGGAGCAGTGACGCGACCTCCGCCCGGCGCGGCCCCATCTTGGTGATCTCGAGCCTGCTCAGCTCGTCCTTGA
Source organism: Amycolatopsis saalfeldensis (assembly GCF_900110575.1). GTDB lineage: Bacteria > Actinomycetota > Actinomycetes > Mycobacteriales > Pseudonocardiaceae > Amycolatopsis > Amycolatopsis saalfeldensis. The sequence goes on along the minus strand of NZ_FOEF01000009.1, from coordinate 128,274 downwards.
CCGCGGCGGTCATCGCCATGTACTGCCCCTCCTGCCTTCCGCTCCGCGCCCGCCGTCACCCACGGTGCTCCCCACCGAGACCGAGAGCCTCTCTCATGCACCGGGCGAGCGCATCAGGATCATGCCGTCCCTCCACCACCGGGTCGGCCACCGCCCCCAGGTGGGCCCGGCCGCCCAGTCGCCGGGCCGCGCGGCGGAGACTCGCCGGGTCCGGCACCGAATCGCGGTCCGCGATGACGGCGTCGACCCGCAGCCCCGGGGCGTGCTCGAAGAGTACGTCGAGGTGGCGCTCCGGCGAGAAGCCGGCAGTTTCCCCCGGCTGGGGGACAAGGTTCAGCACGACGACCTTCGTCGCGGTGGTCCGCACGAGCGCGTCGTAGAGGTCGGGCACCAGCACGTGCGGCAGCACGCTGGTGAACCACGAGCCGGGGCCGAGGAACACGACGTCGGCGCCGAGGACCGCCTCGATCGCCTCCGGGCAGCCGTGCGGCGGCCTCGGCAGCCGTCCCACCGGGTGCAGGCTGATGCGGTGCACCTGGCCCGGGGTGCTCGCGACCGCGACCTGGCCGCGGATCCGGCGCAGCGCCGCCGGGTCTTCGCTGTCGAGGCCGCTCACCTCCGCCTCGATCTCCAGCGGCTCCGGCGACATCGGCAGCACGCGCCCGGACACGCCGATCAGCCGGCACGCTTCGTCGAGCGCCGCCACCGGGTCGCCGAGCACCTCGAACAGCCCGGCCAGCAGCAGGTTGCCGACCGCGTGGCCGGCCAGCGCGCCGTCTCCGCCGAACCGGTGCTGGAACACCTCGGCCCACAGCGTGCCGCCGTCTTCGGCGGCGAACGCGGCGAACGCCTGCCGCAGGTCACCGGGCGGCAGCAGGCCCAGTTCGCGGCGCAGCCGGCCGGACGACCCGCCGTCGTCGGCGACGGTCACCACGGCCGTGACCTGACGGGTGACCCGCCGCAACGCGGTCAGCGTCGCGTGCAGGCCGTGTCCCCCACCGAGCGCGACAGCGCGCACCTCACTCGCGGCCAAGGTCGCGGTGCACCACCTTCACGGCCATTCCGTCCTCATTGGACAGTCGCTGGGCGAGCTCTTCGGAGATCGCCACACTGCGGTGCTTGCCGCCGGTGCAGCCCACCGCCAGCGTCAGGTACCGCTTGCCCTCGCGCTTGTAGCCCGCGCCGATCAGCCGCAGCAGCTGGTGGTAGCGGTCGAGGAACTCCTCGGCGCCTTCCTGCGACAGCACGTAGTTGCGGACCTCGCCGTCGAGCCCGGTGTGCTCCCGCAGCTCCGGGATCCAGAACGGGTTCGGCAGGAACCGCACGTCCATCACCAGGTCGGAGTCCATCGGCAGGCCGTACTTGTACCCGAACGAGAGCACGGTGACGCGGGTCTGCGTGCTCGCCTCGGAGCCGAACGCGTCCTCGATCTTCGCGCGCAGGTCGTGCACCGACAGCGCGGAGGTGTCGAGGACCAGGTCGGCCTCCTCCCGCAACGGCGCGAGCAGCTGGCGCTCGGCGGTGATGCCGTCGGCCAGCCGGCCGTCGGCCTGCATGGGGTGGCCGCGGCGGACCGCCTCGAACCGGCGCACCAGCACCGCGTCGGTGGCCTCCAGGAACAGCACGCGCGGTTTGTAGCCCCGCGCGTCGAGGTCCTTGATCACCGAGGCCAGGTCGTCGGTGAACGCGCGCGAGCGCACGTCCATCACCACGGCCACCTTGGTGATCGCGCCGCGCGCCTGCGCGCCCAGTTCGACCATGGTGGCGATCAGCTCCGGCGGCAGGTTGTCGACCACGAACCAGCCCAGGTCCTCCAGGCACTTCGCCGCGGTCGAGCGCCCTGCCCCCGAAAGGCCGCTGACGACGGCGACCTCCATCCCGGTTCCCCGGTTGTCCTCTTGCGCACTCACGATGGTTCCTTCTCCGATCACGGCCCTTGTTCCCCTCCCGGGGCGGTGGCACCGGTCTCCCCGGCCAGTGCCGCCACCACGGCCTCCGCGGTGCGCCTGCCGAAGCCGGGCACCGCCTCGATCTCTTCGACCCTGGCCTGCTTGAGCTTCTTCACCGAGCCGAAGTGCTTGATCAGCGCGGTGCGCCGAGCCTGCCCGAGCCCGGGCACACTGTCCAATTCGGACGCCTGCATGCGTTTGCCGCGCTTCTCGCGGTGGTAGCGGATGGCGAACCGGTGCGCCTCGTCGCGCAGCCGCTGCAGCAGGTACAGCGCGTCCGACGTGCGCGGCAGGATCACCGGGTCCGGGTCGGCCGGCAGCCAGACCTCCTCCAGCCGCTTCGCGAGCCCGACCACGGCGACGTCGGTGATGCCCAGCTCCGACAGCACTTCGGCGGCCGCGGTGGCCTGCGGGCCCGCGCCGTCGACCACCAGCAGGTTCGGCGGGTACGCGAACTTGCGCGGGCGGCCGGTCTCCGGGTCGATGCCGGGACGCGGCGGCTCGGCGCCCATGTCCGCCGCGCTGTCGCGGTCCGCCGCCTCCTCCGCGCTTTCCTTCAGGTAGCGGTGGAACCGGCGGCGCACCACCTCGGCGATCGACGCGACGTCGCCCTCGTCGGCCGCCTCGCGCAGCGCGAACCGCCGGTACTCGGATTTGCGCGCGAGGCCGTCCTCGAACACCACCAGCGACGCGACCACGTCGCTGCCCTGGATGTGGCTGATGTCGATGCACTCGATGCGCAGCGGCGCGCTGTCGAGCGCCAGGTAGTCCTGCAGCTCCTGCAGCGCGGCCGAACGCGCGGTGAGGTCGCCGGCGCGGCGCAGTTTGTGCTGGGTGAACGCCTCGGCCGCGTTGCGCACCACGGTTTCCGCCAGCGCCTTCTTGTCGCCGCGCTGGGCGACGCGCAGGCTCACCCGCGAGCCGCGCAGACCGGACAGCCATTCGCCGAGTGCCTCGGCGTCCGCGGGCAGCTCCGGCACCAGCACCTCACGCGGCACCACCGGCCCGCCGTTCACGTCGTCGCGATCCGCGCGCTCGGACTCCTCGCCGTAGAACTGGGTGATGAAGTGGTCGACCAGCGCCGGGACGTCCATCTCCTCGGCCTTGTCGATGACCCAGCCGCGCTGCCCGCGCACCCGCCCGCCGCGGACGTGGAAGACCTGGACGGCGGCCTCCAGGTCGTCGTGGGCGAAGGCGACCACATCGGCGTCCGTGCCGTCGCCGAGCACCACGGCCTGCTTCTCCATGGCCCGGCGCAGCGCGCCGAGATCGTCGCGCAGCCGCGCCGCGCGCTCGAACTCCAGCTCCTCGGAGGCGGCCGCCATCTCGCGCTCCAGCCGCCGGACCATCGCGTCGGTCCGGCCCGCAAGGAAGTCACAGAAGTCCTCGACGATCCCGCGGTGCTCGTCGGCCGACACGCGACCGACGCACGGCGCCGAGCACTTGTCGATGTAGCCGAGCAGGCAGGGACGGCCGATCTGGCCGTGGCGGCGGAACACCCCGGCCGAGCAGGTGCGCGCCGGGAACACGCGCAGCAGCAGGTCGAGCGTCTCGCGGATGGCCCACGCGTGGGCATACGGCCCGAAGTAGCGGACGCCCTTCTTGCGCGCGCCGCGGTAGACGTGCAGCCGCGGGTACTCCTCGTTCATCGTCACCGCGAGCACCGGATAGCTCTTGTCGTCGCGGTAGCGGACGTTGAACCGCGGGTCGAACTCCTTGATCCAGTTGTACTCCAGCTGGAGCGCCTCGACCTCGGTGCTGACCACCGTCCACTCGACGCTCGCGGCGGTGGTGACCATCTGCCGGGTGCGCGGGTGCAGGCCGGTGAGGTCGGCGAAGTAGGAGTTCAGCCGGCTGCGCAGGCTCTTCGCCTTGCCGACGTAGATGACCCGCTTCGCGGCGTCGCGGAATTTGTACACGCCGGGCGCGTCCGGGATGCTCCCCGGCGAGGGACGGTAGGTGGTCGGGTCAGCCACCTCACCACTCTATGGCGCGGCACCGACAGTTTTCGCGAGGCCCCTCGCCCACCAGGAAACCCGGATCCGACCCGACGGAAGTCGGGTACTCCGGACAGAAGCGACGTTCGTCGGTTCCAGGTCCGGCCGGCGCGTGGTTACTTTCCGTCCGGCCGAGAGCACTCGGCGTCTCCCCGGTCCCCACCGGTCCCCCGAAAGGATCCCGCCTTGAGCAGAATCCGCATCGCCGGCGCGGCCACCGCCGCCGCCCTCGCGCTGACCCTCGCGGGCGGCGCCGTCGCATCCGCCCAGACGGACATCATCGGCGGCGGCGCCGCGCCCGCGGTCAGCTGGGGCGCGCAGGTCTACGTCAACACCCCCGGCCGCGACTTCCAGGGCTTCAACTGCTCCGGCACGGTCATCGCGCCGAGCTGGGTGATGACGGCCGTGCACTGCCTCGACGAGGACGGCAGCGGCATGTTCGTGCGCGTCGGCACCAACACGCTGTTCGGCGGCACGAAGATCGCCGTCGACCAGAAGAAGGAGTCGCCCAACGGCGACATCGCCCTGCTGCACCTCGCGCAGGCCACCGGCGCGGCGCCGGTCACGCTCGGCAGCGCGGACCCGGCCAACGGCAGCACCAACCAGCTCTACGGCTGGGGCCGCACCACCCCGACCGGACCGCCGGCGTCCGCGCTGAAGGTGGCGAACGTCCAGGTCACCGGCCGTTCCACGGACGCCTACGGCGGCCGCGCGATCCAGAGCGTCGGCGTCAACGGCTCGGCGTGGAAGGGCGACTCGGGCGGGCCCGAGCTGTCGAACGGCGCGCAGGTCGGCGTCGCCTCGACGGTGCAGAACCAGAGCGGCACGAACACCCGCGGCACCAACAACTACGCGAGCGTCGCGGCCAGCCGCTCGTGGATCCGGACCACGGCCGGAGTCTGAGCCCGGCGGGGTGCGCGGCGGGTCGCCTCGGCCGCGCACCCCTATCCTGACGGGCATGCGCATCGCGACCTGGAACGTCAACTCGATCGTGCCGCGGCTCCCGCGGGTGCTCGACTGGCTGGCGCACTCGGCCCCCGACGTGCTGTGCCTGCAGGAACTGAAGAACACCACCGAGGCCTTCCCCGTCGAACCGGTGCGGGAGCTGGGCTACGAGGTCGCCGCGTACGGCCTCGGCCGCTGGAACGGCGTCGCGATCCTCTCCCGGATCGGGCTGGCCGGCGTGACCCGCGGCCTGACCGGCGAACCGCGGTTCGACGGCGCCACCGAAGCCCGCGCGATCGGCGCCACCTGCGGCGGCGTGCGGGTGTGGTCGGTGTACGTGCCCAACGGGCGCGAGCCGGACAACCCGCACTACGCGTACAAGCTGGAGTGGCTGGAAGCGTTGCGGCAGACCGTTTCCGCGGAGCTTTCGGACGCGCCCTTCGCGGTGCTGGGCGACTTCAACGTGGCGCCGTCGGACCAGGATGTCTGGGATATCACGGCGTTCGCGGCCTCGACCCACGTCACGGAGCCCGAGCGCGCGGCGCTGGAACGGCTGCGCGCCCTCGGCCTCGGCGACGTCTTCCCGCGCCCGCTGAAGTACGACCACCCGTTCAGCTACTGGGACTACCGCGCCGGGAACTTCCCCAACAACCGCGGCATGCGGATCGACCTGGTGTACGGGAATCCCGCGTTCACGGACGCGGTGGCGGATTCCTATGTGGACCGTGAGGCGCGGAAGGGCAAGGGCGCCTCGGACCACGCGCCGGTGGTGGTCGACCTTTCCCTTCAGCCCGCGACAGCCTGAGACCCACCGGAAGGAATTCGCCATGCCCTGCACCGTGGACTTCACCACCGTGTCGACCACCGGCCTCGAGTCGTCGCCGGTCGCGGACGCGCTCGCCGGCCTGCGGGCGAACGAGGCCCGCTACTTCAAGAACAAGTACAGCCACGTCTTCACGGTCGAGCCGGCGGCCGACGCCCGGCCGACCATCGACTGGGTGCACCGGATCCTCGACGCGGAACGCGGCATCGTCATCTCCTCACCCCCGCTCGAGGCGACCGGATTCCAGGTCGAGAACATCCGGATGGCTTACGTCTTCTACACGAGCGGCCTGTCGATCAACGTCATGTACACCCTCGACGAGGCCGGCAAACGGGCGGTCGGGTTCAAGCTCTCCGACGGGATGGAAGTCCCCGCGGAACTCGGCTCGTTCAAGTTCGCCCGCCAGAAGTCGAAACTGGCCGGAACCATCCGCGGCTCGTACTTCGTCATCAAGAACGAGTACTGACCGAAGCCGCCGCCGGGAAATCCGGGCGGCCCGACGCGGAAACTCAAGCCGCCTCGTGTGCCGCCCGGTGGAGTTTGCGCAGGGCACGCACCGCGGCGACCGCGCGGTCGCGGTCCACGGCCTGTACCGCCATCACCGAGAAGTACTCGTCCTCGGGCAGTTCGAAGCGGGCCCAAGAAGCCCCGTCCGGGAAGCTGACCGAAAGGACGTCCGTCCAGGCGAAGCGGCGGGTGGCGAGGACGTTGCGGACCTCGACTCCGTCCGCGTCCGCGCGGACCCGCGGCAGGGCGAACAGCATGGTGCCCGCCGCCAGCAGGATGCCGATGCCGATCATCGCGGCCTGGTCGGCGGGCTCGAACACCACGCCGGTGTGGGAGTTGCGCAGCAGCACCGCGACCACGATGAACACGCCCAGCAGCAGCACCGCCAGCACGCTGCACATGATCAGCGTCCGCCGGGGGCGGATCACCAGGGTCGCCGTCTGCTGGTCGGTCATGGTCGCGCTCACACGAATCCCCGTTCGGTCCACGGCTGGCGCAGGCCGCGCAGCACGTGGGCGGTGTCGAGCGCCGCGACGGCGGCCTCGTAGCCCTTGTCCTCCACCGAGCCCGGCTTTCCGGACCGGGCCAGTGCCTGCTCCTCGGTGTCGCAGGTGAGCACGCCGTTGCCGACGGGGGTGCTCTCGTCCAGCGCCACCCGCGTGAGGCCGGCCGTCACCGCGTCGCAGACGTACTCGAAGTGCGGGGTGCCCCCGCGGATCACCACGCCCAGCGCGACGACCGCGTCGTGGTTGCGCGCCAGCGCCTGGGCCGCCACCGGCAGCTCCACGGCGCCCGCCACGCGGACCACGGTCGGCTCCTCCTCGAGGTCGGCCTCCTTGGCCGCGACCAGCGCGCGCTCCAGCAGCGTGTCGGTGATCCCCGCGTTCCACCGCGTCGCCACGATGCCCAGCCGCAAGGCCTTGCAGTCGCTCAGGTCCAGCTGGACGTCGGGACGCCCTTCCCCGCTCATCGCCCGCTCTCCCCTTCCCCGTCCGGCCCGGTCGCCGTCACCTGCTCGTAGTGCTCCAGCTGCGAAAGGTCGTGCCCCATCCGGTCGCGCTTGGTGCGCAGGTACCGCAGGTTCTCCGGGTTCGGCGAGATCGGCAGCGCCACGCGGCCGGTCACGCGCAGGCCGTAGCCCTCCAGGCCGACGCGCTTGGCCGGGTTGTTCGTGAGCAGCCGCATCGAGCGGACGCCGAGGTCGCAGAGGATCTGCGCGCCGGTGCCGTAGTCGCGGGCGTCGGCGGGCACGCCGAGCGCCAGGTTCGCGTCCACGGTGTCCGCGCCGGCGTCCTGCAGCTGGTAGGCCTGGAGCTTGTGCAGCAGGCCGATGCCGCGGCCCTCGTGCCCGCGGATGTAGAGCACGACCCCGCGGCCCTCGTCCGCGACCGCCTGCAGCGCGGCCTCCAGCTGCGGGCCGCAGTCGCAGCGCAGCGAGCCGAAGACGTCGCCGGTCAGGCACTCGGAGTGCACGCGGACCAGGATGTCCTCGCCGTCGCCGATCTCGCCGTAGACGAAGGCGACGTGCTCGATGCCGTCGAGCAGGCTGTCGTAGCCCACCGCGCGGAAAGTGCCCGCGGCGAGCGGGATCCGCGCCTCGGCGACGCGCTCCACCTGCCGCTCGGTGCGGCGCCGGTACGCGATCAGGTCGGCGATGCTGATGATCGTGAGGCCGTGGTCGGCGGCGAAGACCTCCAGCTCGTCCCGCCGCGCCATCTCGCCCTCGTCCTTCTGCGACACGATCTCGCAGAGCACGCCCGCCGGGTGCAGCCCGGCCAGCCGGGCCAGGTCGATCGCCGCCTCGGTGTGGCCGGGGCGGCGCAGCACGCCGCCTTCCTTGGCGCGCAACGGGACGACGTGGCCGGGCCGGCGGAAGTCGGCGGCCTTCGAGTCCGGGTCGGCCAGCAGCCGGATGGTCCGCGCGCGGTCCACCGCCGAGATGCCGGTGCTGATGCCCTCGGCGGCGTCCACGGTCACGCTGTACGCGGTGCCGCGGGCGTCCTGGTTCGTGTGGAACATCGGCGGCAGGTCCAGCCGGTCCGCCTCGGCCTCGGTCAACGGCACGCAGACGTAACCGGAGGTGTAGCGCACCATGAACGCCAGCAGCTCCGGCGTCGCCTTCTCCGCGGCGAAAATGAGGTCGCCCTCGTTCTCCCGGTCCTCGTCGTCCACCACGACCACCGCGCGACCCGCGGCGATATCGGCGATCGCCGCCTCGATCGCGTCGGCGTCGAACACCGCGCCGGCACCACAGGGCGTCCACCCCGCCTGCGGCTCCGCTGCCCTCGTCTCGCTCACGCCTGCTCCTTCGTGCCGTCCCCGCTGACGTGGTCATTGTGCGCCCGGCCGGCCAGATGCGGGACGGCCAGCTTCTCCACGTACTTCGCCACCACGTCCACCTCCAGGTTCACCAGGTCGCCGGCGGTCCGGCGGCCGAGGGTGGTGACCTCCAGCGTGGTCGGGATCAGGGCGACCGAGAATGACTCCTCGGTGATGGCCGCGACGGTCAGCGAAACGCCGTCGACGGCGATCGAGCCCTTCTCCACCACGTACCGCCCCAGGCCCGTGGGCAGGGCGAACGTGGTCACGCCCTGCTCGTCGCGGGAGAGGAAAACGCCCGTGCCGTCGACGTGGCCCTGCATGATGTGCCCGCCGAGCCGCCCGCCCGCGGGGGTGGCGCGCTCGAGGTTCACCGCGTCGCCGACGGCCACCTTCGCGAGGCTGGAACGCTGGAGTGTCTCGTTCACCACATCCACGGTGAACTCGCCGCCCGAGACCGTGACCACGGTCAGGCAGACGCCGCTCACGGCGATCGAGTCGCCGTGGCCCGCGTCGGAGGTGACCAGCGGGCCGCGCACGGTGAGCCGCGCCGCGTCCGTCAGCTGCTCGACCGCCGTGACCTCGCCGACTTCCTCGACTATGCCGGTGAACACCGCACCTGCCTCCCGTGTGAAGAAACCACCCGCCGAACCGGGTGCCTTCCATCCAACACCCGCCGATGCCCGGGTGCTCCCCCGGGCGCGGGCGTCAGCCGGCCCGGTGCCGGGCGGCCTGCTCGCGCAGCGCGGCGACCGCCTTGCCCGGGTCCTGCGCGCCGTAGACCGCGGAGCCGGCGACGAAGCAGTCGACGCCCGCCTCGGCGGCCTGCTCGATGGTGTCGGCGTTGATGCCGCCGTCGATCTCCACCACCAGCTTGAGGTGCCCGGTGTCGACCAGGCGGCGCGCGGTGCGCACCTTGTCCAGCACGTCCGGCATGAACGACTGCCCGCCGAAGCCCGGCTCCACGGACATCACCAGCAGCGTGTCGTAGTGCTTCAGCGTCTCGAGGTGGGGCTCCAGCGGCGTGCCCGGCTTGATCGACAGGCCCGCCTTCGCGCCGGCCGCGCGCAGGTTCTTCGCCAGCTTCACCGGGTTCGCGGCGGCCTCGACGTGCACTGTGACGTTGTACGCGCCGGCCTCGGCGTACCCGATCGCCCAGCGGTCCGGGTCGTCGATCATCAGGTGGCAGTCGACCGGCACGTCGGTGGACTTCAGCAGCGACTCGACCACCGGCAGGCCGAGGGTCAGGTTGGGCACGAAGTGCGCGTCCATCACGTCCACGTGCACCCAGTCCGCGCGGGTCTCCCCGGGGTGCGCGACGGCGGCGATCTCCTCGCCCAGACGGGCGAAGTCCGCGGACAGGATGCTGGGTGCGATGAGGGGTCGTTCGGCCACGACCCGAGTGTAGGAGGCCGTCCCCCGCCGCTGCTCACCGGCTGTGACGCCCTGGTTGTTCGCTTTACGGACATTCCTCGCTCACCGCGATTCCGCGCACGGAACACATGCGGACGGACTAATGACCCAGTCCGGAACTTCCGGATTTACCGCCGAAAACCCCCGTACTAGGAGAACCGATGAGAACGCTCTTCGCAGGCCGCCGCAAGTGGCTGACCGCCGGCGCGATCGGCGCCGTGCTGGTCGCCGCCGCGGGCGGCACCGCCCTCGCGACGCCCGGCGACACCGGCGTGCGCGCCGCCTCGGCCGGCGACCGCACCCAGGAGGTGCGGAACGCGATCCAGGGCGGCAGCGCGCGGAACGTGGTCCTGTTCATCGGCGACGGCATGGGCCAGTCCGAGATCACCTCGGCGCGCAACTACTCCCGTGGCGCGGCCGGACGGCTGGCGATGGACGAGCTGCCGCTGACCGGCGACTACACCACGTACGCCGTGGAGAAGGGCAACCCGGCCAAGCCCGACTACGTCACCGATTCCGCGGCGTCCGGCACCGGCTGGGCCACCGGCACCAAGAGCTACAACGGCGCCATCTCGGTCGATGCATACGGCAACCCCGTGCCGACGATCCTGGAGCTGGCCAAGCGCGCCGGCCTGCGCACCGGCGACGTCACCACCGCCGAGGTCCAGGACGCCACCCCGGCCGTGCTCGGCTCGCACGTGGTCAGCCGCGACTGCAAGGGCCCGGACGAGACCAGCAAGCTCTGCCCGGCCAACGCCAAGGAGAACGGCGGCGCCGGCTCGATCGCCGAGCAGCTCGTGCAGACCCGTCCCGACGTCCTGCTCGGCGGCGGCGCCAAGTACTTCGCGCAGAACGCCAAGGCGGGCAAGTACGCCGGCAAACCGGTGCTGGAGCAGGCCAAGGCCGCGGGCTACCAGGTCGCCCGGACCGCCGCCGACCTCGCCGCCGCGAAGCCCGGCAAGCCGCTGCTCGGCCTGTTCGCCGACGGCAACCTCCCGGTGAACTGGACCGGCCCGCTGGCCAAGACCGGCGGCACCGCGCCGTCGCGCTGCACCCCGAACCCGGACCTGCCCGCCACGCAGCCGAAGCTCGCCGACCAGACCCGCAAGGCGTTGCAGCTGCTGGACGACCGCCGTAGCGACAAGGGCTTCTTCCTCCAGGTGGAGGGCGCCAGCATCGACAAGCAGGACCACGCGGCCGACCCGTGCGGCCAGATCGGCGAGGTGGTCGACTTCGACGCGGCGATCGCCGCCGGGATGGCCTTCGCCCGCAGCCACGCGGACACCCTGGTGCTGGTCACCGCCGACCACGGCCACACCAGCCAGATCATCGGCAACGGCACGGCCAGCCCCGGTGAGACCGCCACGCTGGTCACGAACGAGGGCGCGAACATGACCCTCAACTACGCCACGGCGATGCCCGGGCAGTCCATGGACCACACCGGCACCCAGGTCCGCATCGCCGGCTACGGCCCGCAGGCGGCGAACATCGTCGGCCTGACCAATCAGACCGACGTGTTCGGCACGCTCAAGCGGGCCCTGCGCCTGCGCTGAGCCCCGGGACCGCGGTGGGGCAGGCCCCCGGTCTCCTCCGGGGGCTTGCCCGGTGGTTTCGCCCACGCGAGCGCGACACGATCTTCCTCAGGCACTCGACCGAGGGGAAGATCATGAGAATGTCCTTGCGCTGCAAGCAGATCACCGCCGTGGGCACGCTCGCCGTGCTGACCGCGGCCGTGGTCGCTGCCCCGGCCACAGCAGCCACAGCGGCCACGGCCGACCCGGTCCGGCAGGCGCTCGCGGTGCTCACGACCGGCGACGGCGTGCCGGGGGCGGAAGCCGTGGTGCGCGAGCGCGGCCGGACCCGGACTGTCCACAGTGGCGTCGGCGACCTGGCGGGCGGGACGCCGATCCCGGCCGGCGCGCGGTTCCGGGCGGGCAGCGAGACGAAGTCCTTCGTCGCGACGGTGGTGCTGCAGCTCGTCGCCGAGGGCCGGGTCCGCCTGGACACGCCGATCGCGACGTACCTGCCGGGGGTCGTGACCGGGAACGGCAACGACGGCGCGAAGGTCACCGTGCGCCAGCTGCTGCAGCACACCAGCGGCCTGCCCAACTACACCGACTACCTGCTGCAGGGCGACGTGGAGCAGCTGCGCCACCGCGGCGCCGAGCCGGCCGGGCTGGTCGCGATGGCGCTGGCCCACCCGCCGCTGTTCGCGCCCGGCACGTCCTGGTCCTACTCGAACACCAACTACGTGCTGGCCCAGATGCTCGTGGAACGGGTCACCGGGCAGTCGCTGGCCCACGAGATCAGCGCCCGCATCGTCCGCCCGCTCGGGCTGACCGGCACGTCGCTGCCCGGCCGCGGCGACGAGACGCTGCCCGGCCCGCACCCGCGCGGCTACGTGAACCTGCCGGGCACGAACGGCCCGGAGGACTTCACCGACTTCGACCCGAGCATCGCCACAGGGGCGGGCAACCTGGTCTCCACGGGTGCCGACCTCGACAAGTTCTTCACCGCGCTGCTCGGCGGACGGCTGCTGCCGCCGGCCCAGCTCGCCGAGATGAAGCGCACCGTGCCGGTCCCGGGCAGCACTCAGGGCTACGGCCTGGGCCTGATCTCCCAGCCCCTGCCGGGCGGCGGCCGGTATTGGGGCCACGACGGCGAAATCTTCGGTTTCTTCAGCCGCACCGGCGTCACCGACAGCGGCCGCAGCGCCACCGTCATGATCAACGAGGCACCGGCGCCGGACGCCGCCACCGGGCACCTCGACGCTGCCCTCGAGATGGCGCTGACGGCACCGGCCGAGCGTTAACCGGCCGGCGGCAGCAGGTCCAGCACCTCGGACCACGGGCGCCGGGGGTCGAGCCGGTGCAGCCGGACCCCGGCGTCCGCGAGCGTGTCCAGGTGCCGGCGCCAGGCCGGGTGGTGCACCCGGGTGTCCTGGATCTGGTAGGCGAGCACGATCGTCACGCCGGGTGCGCCGAGCACGTCGCCGAGCAGGGTGAGCGCCTGGTTGTCGGCGAGCCCGAGGGCCAGCTTGGCCACCGAATTCGCCGACGCGGGCGCGAACAGGAACACCGCCGGGTCCGGGTGCGGCCGCGGCTCGCCCGGGAGCCGGCCGGTGTGGCGGACCGGCAGGCCGGTGGTCGCGGCCAGCTCGCCGAGCCCGCCCGTGGCGTCGAGCCAGCGGTGCGCGGTCGGGGTCAGGGTGACCGCGAGCCGCCAGCCGCGCGCGGCCGCGGGCTTCGCCAGCTCGGCGGTGAACCGGGTGTCCAGCCCACCGCACGAGCTCGCGACGAGCCCGAGGTCCCTCACTGCTTGCGGAGCGTGGCGCAGAACATCGCGTCGGTGCCGTGGCGGTGCGGCCACAGCTGCACGTACGGCCCGTCGCCCAGCTGCGGGACGCCGGGGAAGAACTCCCGGCTGTCGAGCACCTCGGACTTGGTGCGCCGCGCGATCTCGCCGACCACGCCCTCGGTCTCGGCCAGGTGCGGCGAGCACACGACGTAGGTCACCACCCCGCCCGGCCGGACCAGCTCCAGCGCCGCGGTGAGCAGTTCGCCCTGCAGCCGGGTCAGGTCCGCGACGTCGGAGGGCTTGCGCCGCCAGCGCGCCTCGGGCCGCCGCCGCAACGCGCCTAGGCCGCTGCACGGCGCGTCCACGAGCACCCGGTCGTACCCCGGTTCGAGCCCGGATTCGCGGCCGTCGGCGACGTGCACGGTCACCGGCAGGCCGGCGGTGGTGTTCTCGACCAGGCGCGCGCGGTGCGGCGCCTTCTCGACGGCGTCCACGCGCGCCCCGCTGACCTTGGCGAGCGCGCCCAGCAGCGCGGCCTTGCCGCCGGGCCCGGCGCACAGGTCGAGCCAGCGCTCGTCGGAGCCGTCCAGCGGCGCCTTGGTCGCGGCGATCGCGCACAGCTGGCTGCCCTCGTCCTGAACCGCGGCGAGCCGCTCGCGCACCGGCTCGGCATTGGACGGGTCCCCGGCGCCGGCGGGCAGCCGGACGCCGTAGGGCGAGTACGGCGCGGGGTCGCCGCCGGTGATCGCGGCCAGCTCGTCGGCGCTGATCTCGCCGGGCCGGGCGACCAGGTGCACCTCGGGCCGGGCGTCGTCGGCCGCCAGCGCCGCCTTCAGCTCCTCGCCCTTGTCCCCCAACGCTTCGGCGAAGGACCGCGCGACCCAGCGAGGGTGCGCGGTACGCAGCGCGTACGCGCCGATCGGGTCGGTGGCCTCGTCCGGGGCCAGCTGGTCCAGCCAGGTCTGTTCGTCCTTTTCGGACACCCCGCGGAGGATGGCGTTGGCGAATCCCGTTGCCCACGAACCGGCCTCGGCGCGGACGAGGTCCACAGTGGACCCGACCGCGGCGTGCTGCGGGATGCGGGTGCGCAGCAGCTGGTAGACGCCGAGCCGGAGCGCGTCGAGCACCACCGGGTCGGTCTTCTCCACCGGGCGCTCGGCGCAGGCGCCGATGACCGCGTCGAGCAGGCCCTGCGCCCGCGAAGCGCCGTACGTCAGCTCCGTGGCCAGCGCGGCGTCGCGGCCGGTGATCCGGCGCTCGCGCAACAGCTGCGGGAGCACGAGGTTCGCGTACGCGTCCTTCTCTCGCACCGCGCGCAGCACATCGAACGCGGCCTGGCGGGCCGGGTCGACCTCCGGCGGGCGCCGCGGACCTTCCTTGCGCGGGGCCGGACGGTCCCGCTGCGGCCGTGACGGCCGCCGTTCGCCTCGCTCGTTCACCGCAGGCGCTCTCCCTCGTCGATCCGTGTACCGCGCGCCCAGTCGGTGGCCGCCATCCGTTTCTTGCCCGGCGCCTGGACTTCGCCCAGCCGCAAGGGTTTTGTCGCCGTGCCGACCAGCACGCGCTTGCGCTCCACCACGATCTCGCCCGGCTGCGGGCCGGGCTCGTCGACCACCGTGACCGGCCCCAGCTTGAAGCGCTCGCCGCGGAACTCCGCCCACGCGCCCGGCTCCGGCGTCACCGCGCGGATCTGCCGGTCGACGGCCGCCGCCGGGTCGGCGAACGACACCCGCGCGTCGTCCACCGTCACCTTCGGCGCGTAGCTGAGGCCCTCGGCGGCCTGCTCGACCGCGCGCAGCGAGCCGTCCGCGATGCCGTCCATGGTGGACAGCAGCAGGTCCGCGCCGGACTCGGCGAGCCGGCCCAGCAGCGCCCCCGCGGTGTCGGCCGGCCCGATCTTCTCGGTCACGACGCCGAACACCGGCCCGGCGTCCAGCTCCTTGACAATGCGGAAGGTGGACGCGCCGGTGATCTCGTCACCCGCGCGGATCGCGGACTGCACCGGCGCGGCGCCGCGCCACGCGGGCAGCAGCGAGAAGTGCAGGTTCACCCAGCCGTGGACCGGGATGTCGAGCGCGGACTGCGGCAGCAGCGCCCCGTACGCGACCACGGGGCAGGCGTCGGGCGCCAGCTCCGTCAGGCGCGCCAGGAACGCGGGGTCGCCGGCGCGCGCGGGCGTCAGCACCTCGATGCCGCGCTCGTCGGCCAGCGCGCCGATCGGCGAGCGCACGACCCGGCGCCCGCGCCCGGCCTGGGCGTCGGGCCGCGTGACGACCGCGACCACCTCGTGCCGCCCGGACTCGAGCAGGGCGCGCAACGACGGCACGGCGGGATCGGGCGTGCCCGCGAAGACGAGCCGCATCACGGCACCTCCGCCGGGTAAAGGGGGAATTCACACTGGTCGAACATCGGGGTCGAGTCTAGAAGGCACCGTCACGCGCTGCTCGGCGCGGGCCCGGCGGCCGGCGCGGACGGGCCCGGTTGGTGCCAGGATCGGGGCATGACCACGCTCAAGGCGACCCTGCACGACGACCTGACCGCCGCCATCAAGGCCCGCGACCAGCTGCGCTCGGCCACGCTCCGGCTCACCCTGTCGGCGATCGGCTACGAGGAGACCGCGGGCAAGACCGCCCGCGAACTGTCCGACGACGAGGTGCTCAAGATCATCACCCGCGAGGTGAAGAAGCGCCGCGACGCCGCGGAGGCCTTCGAGAAGGGCGGCCGCGCCGAGTCCGCCGCCCGCGAGCGCGAGGAGGCGGAGCTGCTCACGGGTTACCTCCCGGCCCAGCTCACCGACGAGGAGCTGACCGCCTTGGTGGCCGGCGCCGTCGCCGCGTCGGGCGCGACCGGCCCGGCCGCGATGGGCGCGGTGATGAAGGAGGTCCGCCCGAAGGTCGCGGGCCGCGCCGAGGGCGGCCGCGTGGCCGCCGAGGTGAAACGCCAGCTGGCCGGCTGACCGGCCGAGGCCCGCCCAGCCGCGCCCTTCCACAGAAAGGAAAACGCCCGCGCCGAGCCGATCATCGACGACGGGCAAGCATCGCCTCCGCCGGGCCCGCGGCGCTATCGGGAGGCGGCGGCCATGACCATCGTCGCCGTCAGCAGGACACCGATGCCGGAGACGGCGGCCAGCAGGCTGAGCAAGGCCGCGACCGAGCCGAGCAGCTGCCTGGCGAGCTTCGCGAGCCGGCGCAGCACCCGGCCGAACGCGACCAGCAGCACCAGCGCCAGCACGATCAGCGACGCCGGTCCGGCGGAGGCGCCGGTGACGGCCTCCGCCAGCATCGCCGTGGTCATACCCGGGTCAGGCGCCTGGCCACGAGGTCACGGTCGAAAGCGTGGTCACGGTCGAACTCGCGGGCGCGCTGGAGGTAACGGGCCCCCTCGAGCTCCAGCGCGCGGTCCCGCTCGCGGCGGCGCTCGGAGGTGAGCAGCCAGGTCCACCGCCAGCCCGCCGCCACCGCGACGAGCGAGCCCACGAGCGACACCAGGAACGCCTGTCCGACGAGCCCGTCGAGCGGCGCGACGCTCAGCAGCACCAGCAGCGCCCAGACCTGCGCCACGGTGAACGGGATGACCAGTGCGGCCGCGTAGACCCCGCGACGCCAGCGGACCGGCTGCGGTACGGGAAGAAACGGTTCCATGGGGTGCCTCCCTCGGTGGTGGAACTCCAGCAAACCCCTGGCCGAGCGCGGAATCTGTGTCAGCAGACACGTTCAGCGCGCCAGTCTCCGCAGTTCGTCCATCCGATGGATCGTCAGCCGGCGGCGGCCGGTGCTGATCACCCCCCGCTCCCGCAGCTCCCGGGTGACCCGCGCCCACGATTCCCGCGAAATCGCCGCCGTCGTCGCCAGTTCCGCCTGTGTTCCGGGCACGACGACTTCGATGTCCGCACCCCGGCGGACCCCGTGCTGCACGGCCAGTTGCATGAGCCGCGCGGCCACCCGCCGGGCAATGGCCCCGCCGCCGAGGTCGAGCCACTGCTTCCCGACGTCCCGGAGCCGTTCGCTGAGCACGAGCAGCAGGGCCCACGAGATTTCCGGCTCCCGGCGGCACAAGGCGGCGAACCGGCTGCCGGGCACCTCGAGCGCCTCCACCTCGTCCAGCGCCTCGACAGTCGCCGAGCGCGGCCCGCCGTCGAGCACCGCCAGTTCGCCGACCACGTCCCCGGTCCCCCGCACGGCGATGAGCACTTCACGCCCGTCGGCGGCCACCGTGACGATCCGGGCGTGCCCGCGGATCAGCACCAGCACGATCCCGCCCGGATCCCCTTCGCGGCAGAGGATTTCGCCGCGCCGGTAAGTGCGCTGAGTGCCGAGCGGGACGATCTTCGCGCGATCGGAGGGGCCGAGCGCGGTCCAGAACCCCTGCTCCTCCATACCCGGCCCTTCGTGGTCGCGACGAGGTTTCCAGTTTCCGCCAGGCAGCGGGGTTCTACGCGCTGAGACCGGTCCCGGGCAGCACCGGATCCGCACTGCGGATCCGCCCCCGCATGCGCTGCCCGCCCACCCGCACCGAGACCTCGTGGCCGAACGCGCCGCTGTCGATGCCCTCGTACCCGTGCCGCACGACGGTCCGGTAGATCTCGTTGGAGACGACCAGCACCAGGTGGTCGGCGGAATTCTTCAGCCACCGCTTGACGACCGGGGCGTCGAGCAGCCGGCAGGCGAAGTCGATGTCCTCGCCGTATGCCCCGTGCCCGTCGTAGTGGACGTCCCCGGCGTGCAGCGCGACCCGCAGCCGGAACGCCTCGCCCCGCGGCTGTGCCGCCGCCCGCCACAGCGCCTCCGCGAGGGCCGGCACGAACCTGGTGAGCAGCACGGTCTTCGGCACCTCGTCGACCGGGCGGACCAGGCACAGCGCCCCGTCGCCCCGGTCGATCATCGGGTCCCGGAACTCCTCGTCGATCCCGCCCGCGAGGAACGCCGCGTCGAGCAGTCCCCGCAGCCTCTCCCTCATCAGGGCGCGCTCCGGGTTGGTCAGCATCGTCGATCCTTCGACGTCGACCGCCACTATCGTCCGGTGGAGAGGCATACCGAGCACTCGAGAGTCCATGGCCGGCTCCTGGGGGTTTCAGAAGCGTACTGAAATCTACTGAAATTTCACACTTGCTACTATAAAGCCTGAAGACTCCTGGTACAACCGCCGTGCTCGACGCGACACAACCCCTGCACCTGCATGTAACGTCCTCTATCGTTGTTCCGACACCCTTCATGTCCCCCTGCAGGCGCGGGACGGGGGTGTACGGTAGAATCCCGCAAATTCACCCACCGGCTGAATTTCACTGAAGGGCCTGAAGCTGTGGCCGAAGACAGCGAGACGCTCGCCGAGCGGCTGCGTGACCTGCGCAAGCAGGCCTGGCCGGGGGTGACGCTGACCCAGACGCACCTGGCACGGGCGTTCGGGGTGAGCACCGGCCTGCTGTCCTCCTGGGAGAACTCGGTCGTCCCGCCGCAGGTCCGGCTCGAGGCCTACGCGACCTTCTTCGCCACCAAGCGTTCGATCGAGCGCAAGCCCTACCGGGTGCTCCCGGTCGGCGACCTCGTCCCCGAAGAGCGTGATCGGCGAAACGTGCTCCTGAAGGAGCTCCAGCAGCTGCGCGACGGCACCGAGGCGGCCGCCGGACCGTCCGCGTCGGCCCGGGGGGGCCGCAACCTGTGGCAGTTCCCGCCGGGCCAGGACATCGTGATCGTCTGCGCGAGGCTGCCGGAAACCTTGCGGCAGAAGCCCTTCGCCGACCCGGAGAGCCCGGACTACGTGGAGCTCTACACCTACGCGGACCTGGATTCCCTGGTCGAACTGGTGGGCCACATCCGCATGTGCAACCCCGACAGCGAGGTGACCTTCCGGACCACGGACGAGCGCACGCCGCTGAAGCGCGACGACAACACCGCGCACCTCATCGTGCTCGGCGGGGTCGACTGGAACACCCAGACCCGGGCGCTGCTCAACCTGATGGACCTCCCCGTGCGGCAGGTGCGGCGCGACGGTCCCGATGGGCCGCTCGGCGGGTTCGAGGTCAGCCGCGCCGACGGTGACACGGATTTCTTCTCCGCCGAGCTGGACCGGAGCGGGCACCTGGTGGCCGACGTCGCCCATCTCTACCACGGCCGCAACCCGTTCAACCCGAAGCGAACGGTGACCTTGTGCAACGGCACGTTCGGTCGCGGGACCTACGGCGTGGTACGGGCGCTGACCGACAAGCGGTTCCGCGTGCGCAACCAGGAGTGGCTGGACGAGCGGTTCGGCGACGCGGAGTCCTTCAGCATCATCAGCCGGGTCACCGTTTTCCGCGGCGCGGCGATCACCCCCGACTGGGCGCTCACCGACGCCTGCTTGCACACCTGGCCGCAGAAGGGCACCGAACAATGACAGCTACGCCGATCGAAGGCCAGGCCCTCGCCGATCAGCACGCCAGTCACCAGGGTCTGGTGGACCAGGTGGACGCCGCCCACGTGACCGCGCGGAAACTGGACGCGATCATCGTGCCCACCAGCCGCCGCCCGGGCGGCCTCGCCAACGCGATCGCGGCGGCCGGCGCGACCGATGCGACGCTGATCGTCTTGTGCAGCAAGGACGCGTCCGTGGCGGAGACCATGGTCGCGGCCAAGGAGAGCGGCGTCCGAGCCTACGGCGTGGACCTCCGCCTGCTGGACAACGACAACCTGGTGCCCCGCTTCGAGACGGAGACTCTGCTCGCGAAGCTCGGTTTCGCCCGCGGCACCGACACCAGCCTCAAACGCAATCTGGGCCTGATGATCGCGAGCCTGGCCGGCTGGGAGCGGGTGCTCTTCCTGGACGACGACATCGCCTTCCCCGACCCGGCGCACCTCGGCGCGGCCGCGGGCCTGCTCGGCGAGTACGCCGCGGTCGGGCTGACCAACTCCGGGATGCCCGACAATTCCGTGGTCTGCCACGCGCTCCGCAGTTCCGGCCGGGAGCAGGACACCTTCGTCGGCGGCGGCGCGCTGGCCGTCGAGCGCCGGGCTTTCGGCTCGTTCTTCCCCGACATCTACAACGAGGACTGGTTTTTCCTCCTCGACGACCAGCGCCTGCTGCGGACCGCCGTCACCGGCACCGCCTACCAGGAGCCCTACGACCCCTATCACAGCCCGCAGCGCGCCGAGTCCGAGGAACTCGGCGACACCCTGGCCGAGGGCCTGTTCGGGCTTCTCGATGATCGCCAGGAGCCGGGCAGCGCGACCCTGGGGTACTGGGCCACCTTCCTCGACAACCGGCGACGGCTCATCCGGGAGCTGCTGGCCGAAACGCCGGACTGGGGCGACACCCAGCACATGCACCTGTCGCTGAAGGCCGCCTTGAGCCAGAGCGAGCGGATCGAACCGGGGTTCTGCGTCGAATACCTGGAGTGCTGGCGCCGGGACCGGTCGGCGTGGCGCGACTACCTGGACCTGCTGTCCATCGAGCACGGCGAGGGGAACAGCATGGAGAAGGTGTTCGGCAACCTCTTCCTGTCCGACGCGGTCCAAAGCTCCGGCTAGGACGGGTGCCCGCAGGCTCCCTCCGTGAGCCGCTTCGGGTGGCGGCCCAGCAGGTCCTTCACCATTACCCGGCACAGTTCCGGCTCGGTGACCATGCTCCCGTCGGGCGCCGTCCGCATGGCGTTGCAGACGACTTCGCCGCGGCCCCAGTCGTGGTAGCCAAGCCGGCGGTACAGACGCGCGGCGCGGTGGTTGTCCGTCCGGACCGCCAGCGCGCCCAGGTCGTGGCCGAGCTTGACCAGCCGCTCCTCGGCCGCCTCGACGAGGGCCTGGCCGATGCCCCGGCTCCGCAGTCCCTCCCGCACCTCCAGGTGGGTCAGCAGCGGCACGCCGGGCAGGTGCTCCCGGATCGGCGCCTCCTCGGCCTCTTCCAGCCACAGGTAGAGGTCCCCGACCGGTTCGTGCCCGTGCCACGCGGTGTACAGGACTCCCAGCCCCTTCGTCTGGCGGAGCAGGCGGTCCTCGAAGTAGCCGGGATCCCCCAGGCAGGTCGCGAGGACGGCGAGGTCCGTCTGCTCGGCCGACCTGATGGAAGCCTCGGTCATCGGTGGGGGCTCCTCCTCACCGGGCGGGACGTCGAACGGACGGCTCGGGCGCCGCCGCCCGGACCGGGGTGGCCACGCGCCGGATGCCCGGTCCGGACGATCGCCCCCTGCCCAGCGTATGGGGCGGCTCGGTGCGGCCGAAGCCCGCCAGAAGCAGCAGTCACCGGCCGCAAACGGCCTAGCCGCCCCTAGATCAGGTCCAGGGGGTCGAGCTGGATGCGGATCGGCTCGGTGGCCTTGCGGGCGTCGCGGCGGGCGGCGGCGGCGTGGACGGCCGCGGCGAGGGCCTTGCCGTCCGGGCGGGCGACGCGGACCAGGGCCCGTTCGCGCGCGGCGTTGCCTTCTTCGTCGAAGTCGCCGAGGGGGACGGGGCCCAGCACCTCGCCCGAATCGGGCAGCGGGAGGTCTTCCAGGACGCTCGCGACGGCGTCCGGCGTGCCTTCGACGCTCACCATGCGTACGGCGGGCGGGAAGCCGAGCTCCCGGCGCTCGGCCAGCTCCTGCGACGCGTGCCACGCCGGGTCCCAGCGGACCAGCGCCTGCACCACCGGCAGGCCGGCCTCCGCGCCGACCACGATCCGGCCGCCCGACGACGCCGGGCGCACCAGCGAGCCCGCGGCCATCCAGCGTCGCAGCGTCTCCTCCGACGCGCGCAGGTCCTGACGCCCCAGCAGCGCCCAGCCGTCCAGCAGCAGCGCCGCGCCGTACCCGCCCTCGGCCACCGGCTCGGCGCCCGGCGTGCACACCACCAGCGCCGGGCGGCCCGGCACGCTCGCCAGCACCTCCGCGGCCCCCGACGTCCGCACCGGCACCCCGGGGAACGCCCGTCCCAGCTCCTCCGCGGTGCGCTTGGCCCCGACGATCACCGCGCGCAGCCGCACGGAACCACAAGCCGCACAACGGAAAGCCGTCTCCGGCACGCCGCACCAGCGGCAGGCGGGCGGCTTCGGCGCGCCGTCGACGGAACCGCCCGGCAGCGCCAGCGGGCCCGCGCACCGGCGGCAGTGCGCGGCCGTCCGGCAGCTGCCGCACGCCAGGCCCGGCACGTACCCGCGCCGCGGCACCTGCACCAGCGTCGGGAATCCGGCCGCGAACGCCTGCCGCGCCGCTTCGAACGCCACCGCGGGCAGCCGCGCGACGCGGGCGGCCTCGTCGCGGGCCACGTCGAAGTCCTCGCCGACGGGGGTCACCCGCGGGGCCGCCGCGCGCAGCTCGACGCGGTCGGCCAGCACCGGCTGTGCCCAGCCGGACTCGACGAGCAGCTGGGCCTCCGCCGTCCGCGCGAAGCCGCCGACCAGCAGCGACGCCTTGGCCGCGTGCGCCCGGTCCATCAGCACGTCGCGCACGTGCGGGTACGGCGCGTGCGGGTCCAGGTGCAGGTCGTCGCCGTCGTCCCAGACCACGAACAGGCCCGGGTCGGCCACCGGCGCGAACATCGCCGCACGGGTGCCGACGACCATGCGCACCGTGCCGCGCAGCACAGCGAGCCACCGCCGGTACCGCTCCGCCGGCCCCAGCCCGGCGATCAGCGCGACCACCGCGTCCTCGCCCACCAGCCCGGCGCAGGCCTCGTGCACCCGCGTCAGGTCCCGGTGGTCCGGCACCACCAGCAGCGCGCCCCGCCCCTGCGCGGCGGCCACGGCGGCGGCCTCGGCGAGCCGCCGCGGCCAGTCCTCACCCGGCAGCGCCTGCCAGACGGCGTTCGCGGGCTTGCCCTCCGCCGTCGCCTCCAGGAACGCCGGGCCGCGCTGGTACCGCGCCCACGCCGAGACGTCGGGAGCGGGCGGCGCCGGCGCGGGCTCGGCGGGCGGCTCCCCCTCGACCTTCGCGTGCCGCGGCGGCAGCGCCAGCCGCAGGACGTCGGAAAGCGTGCCCCCGTAACGATCCGCCACCGCCCGGCACACGGTGTGCAGCGGCGGCGGCAGCACGGCCTCACTGGACGTGACCCGCTCCAGGAACGCCAGCTTCCGCTCGTACTCCGTGGTGTCGGTGCGCTCGACCAGGTACCCGTCGACCAGCTGGCCCGCGAACCGCACGCGCACACGGCAGCCGGGCACCGCGGCCTCGTCCAGCTTGGCCGGCACCTGGTAGTCGAAGGTGCGGTCCAGGTGCGCCAGCGGGATGTCGACCACGATCTTCGCCACCGGCCGCTGCGCCGCCGGCTGCTGCTGTCCCTTGCGCGGCAAGGACTTCTTCGCGCCGGGCTTGGCTTTCGCGGCACGTGACGGGGAGGCCTTCGGCTCCGGCTCGGAGCGCGAAGGCTCCGGGAGTTCCCACAACGGGGCGGGTTCGGAGCTGCTCACCCCGTGATCTCTACCAGACCCCGCCGACGGAAAAGCCCCCGCCCGGTGTTCCCGGACGGGGGCTTTCGCAGCAGAACGCTCAGGCGCCCGCGAGGGAGCGCAGCGCCTCGGCGCGCGAGGTGCTCTCCCACGGCAGGTCGAGGTCGGGCCGGCCGAAGTGCCCGTACGCCGCGGTCTGCGCGTAGATCGGGCGCAGCAGGTCCAGGTCGCGGATGATCGCGGCCGGGCGCAGGTCGAACACCTCGTTGATGGCGGACTGGATCTTCGACGGGTCCACCGTCTCGGTCCCGAAGGTCTCCACGAACAGGCCCACCGGCGCGGCCTTGCCGATCGCGTACGCCACCTGGACCTCCACGCGGCCCGCGAGGCCCGCGGCGACCACGTTCTTGGCCACCCAGCGCAGCGCGTACGCGGCGGAGCGGTCCACCTTCGACGGGTCCTTGCCGGAGAACGCGCCGCCGCCGTGGCGGGCCATGCCGCCGTAGGTGTCGACGATGATCTTGCGGCCGGTCAGCCCGGCGTCGCCCATCGGGCCGCCGATGACGAACCGGCCGGTCGGGTTCACCAGCAGCCGCACGCCCTCGGTGTCCAGCTCCAGCTCCGCGAGCTCCGGCTCGACCACGTGCTTCTTCACGTCGACGCCGAGCATCTGCTCCAGGTCGATGCCGTCCGCGTGCTGCGTGGACACGACCACGGTGTCGAGCCGCACCGGCTGCTCGCCCGCGTACTCGATGGTCACCTGGGTCTTGCCGTCCGGGCGCAGGTACGGCAGCACGCCGTCGTTGCGGACCCCGGTCAGGCGGCGCGAGAGCCGGTGCGCGAGCGCGATCGGCAGCGGCATCAGCTCCGGGGTGTCCGAGCAGGCGTAGCCGAACATCAGGCCCTGGTCGCCGGCGCCCTGGCGGTTGATCTCGTCCTCGTCCGACTCGACCCGCGACTCGTACGCGGTGTCGACGCCCTGCGCGATGTCGGGCGACTGCGAGCCGATCGCCACGTTCACGCCGCAGGAGTTGCCGTCGAAGCCCTTGGCCGACGAGTCGTAGCCGATGCGCAGGATGACGTCGCGCACGATGGTCGGGATGTCCGCGTACGCCTCGGTGGTCACCTCACCGGCCACGTGCACCTGGCCGGTGGTGATGAGGGTCTCGACGGCGACCCGGCTGCGCGGGTCCTTGCCGAGCAGGCCATCGAGGATCGAGTCGCTGATGGCGTCACAGATCTTGTCGGGATGGCCCTCGGTCACCGATTCCGACGTGAACAGCCTTTTGGTGGACGCAGTCACGAGCCCCGTCACTTCCCTCGTTTCGGCTCGGTACCCAGCCTGGACTTAGGTACCCCTTACAAGGCCCACATTACCCAGAAGGCCTAGAGCTGGAGTCGACGCTGGCGCAAACCCGTTACAGCGTCCCACAATGTGGCGGCCAGCCGCGCCTTCGCGCCGAGCGGGATGGCCTGCTCGGTGCCGTCGGCGGCGAGCAGCCAGCCCGAATTGTCCTCGGTGCCGAACGCTTTCCCGTCGCCCACCGCGTTGACCACCAGCAGGTCGGCGCCCTTGCGGCGGAGCTTGGCGCGGGCGTGGTCGAGCACGCTGCCGTGCTCGTCGCCGGTCTCCGCGGCGAAGCCCACGATCACCTGGCCCGCACGGCGGTCCTGCACCAGCTCGGCCAGGATGTCGGCGTTGCGGTCCAGGGTGATCACCGGGTCCGGCTGGTCGTCGGACTTCTTGATCTTGCTCGTGGCGCGCGAGGCGGGCCGGAAGTCGGCGACCGCGGCGGCCATCACGACCACGTCGGCGTCCACGGCGGCGGCCTGCACGGCCTTGCGCAGCTCCTCCGCGCTCGACACCCGCTCGACCTTCGCGCCCGCGGGCGACGGCAGGTCGACGGTGTGGGCCGCGATCAGCGTCACGTCGGCGCCGCGCTGGGCGGCGACGCGGGCGAGCGCGAAGCCCTGCTTGCCGGACGAGCGGTTGCCCAGGTAGCGCACCGGGTCCAGCGGCTCACGCGTGCCGCCGGCGGAGACGACCACGCGCAGGCCCTCGAGGTCACGGGGCAGCGCGCGGGGCTCGTCCAGCAGCAGCCGGGCCAGGTCGACGATCTCGCGCGGGTCGGCCAGCCGGCCCTTGCCGGTGTCGACGCCGGTCAGCCGTCCGGCCGCGGGCTCGGTGACGACCAGCCCGCGGGAGCGCAGCAGCGCCACGTTGTCGCGGGTGGCCGGGTGCTCCCACATCTCGGTGTGCATGGCCGGGAAGAAGGCCACCGGGCACCGGGCGGTGAGCAGGGTGGTGGTCAGCAGGTCGTCGGCGATCCCGTGCGCGGCCTTGGCCAGCAGGTTCGCGGTCGCCGGGACGACCAGCACGAGGTCGGCCTCCTTGCCGACCCGCACGTGCTGCACCTCGGGCACCTCGGTGAACACGCCGGTGTGCACCGGGTTCCCCGACAGGGCCTCGAAGGTGGCCGCGCCGACGAAGTTCAGCGCGGCCTCGGTGGGCACCACGCGCACGTCGTGCCCGGACTCCGTGAGGCCCCGGAGGACCTCACAGGCCTTGTAGGCGGCGATGCCGCCGCCCACGCCCAGGACGATCCTGGGCTTGCGGTCACTCACCCTCGGTGTGCTCGAGCAGCCCGCCGTGGATCTCCCGCAGGGCGATCGACAGCGGCTTCTCGCGGGGGCCCGGCTCCACCAGGGGGCCGACGTACTCGAGCAGGCCCTCGCCCAGCTGGGCGTAGTAGTCGTTGATCTGCCGGGCCCGCTTGGCCGAGTAGATCACCAGGGCGTACTTCGAGGAGACCTTCTCGAGCAGGTCGTCGATCGGCGGGTTGGTGATGCCTTCGAGCTCTTCCAGCGTCGCCTGTTGCACAGTCACTCGTGGTGCTCCGTATCGTCCATCAGTTCGGTGGCAGAAATGTCTCCACCGGTAATCAAGTCTAGCAACCGCTCGGCGGCGGTCCGCACGTCGGCGTTGACGACCCGTTCGTCGAACTCGCCCGCCGCGGCCAGCTCGCGCTCCGCCTCGGCCAGCCGGGCGGCCACCGCGGCCTCGGACTCGGTGCCGCGCCCGGTGAGCCTGCCGACCAGTTCCTCCCACGACGGCGGCATCAGCATCACCAGCCGCGCCTCCGGCATCGCGGCCCGGACCTGGCGCGCGCCCTGCAGCTCGATCTCCAGCACCGCCGGGCGGCCCTCGGCCAGCGCCCGCTCCACCGGCTCCCGCGGGGTGCCGTAGCGGTTGCCCGCGAACTCCGCCCACTCCAGCAGCCGGCCGCCCTCGATCAGCCGCTCGAACTCGTCGTGGCCGACGAAGTGGTAATGGCTGCCGTCGACCTCGCCGGGGCGGGGCTTCCGGGTCGTCACCGAGACACTGAAGTAGATGTCCGGCTCGAGCTTGCGCAGCTCCCCCACCACGCTCGACTTCCCGACCCCGGAAGGCCCCGAGACGACGGTGAGCCGGTGACGGGAGGTCTCCCCCGCCACCGGCTCACCGTCGCGGCCGGCGCCCCGGATCACCGGGTAGTCCTGACCGACGCCGCTCACTCGCCGCTGAACTCGGCCAGCAGCGCCTTGCGCTGCCGGTCGCCGAGTCCGCGGAGCCTGCGGCTGGGTGCGATCTCCAGTCGTTCCATCGTCTGCTGGGCCCGAACCTTGCCAACGCCGGGAAGGGCTTCGAGCAACGCCGAAACCTTCATCTTCCCGAGGACTTCGTTCTCCTCGGCCTGCTTCAGCACGTCGACCAGAGTGGTACCGCCCCGCTTCAGCCGCTCCTTCAGCTCAGCCCGGATGCGGCGGGCGGCGGCGGCCTTCTCCAGCGCCGCAGCACGCTGTTCCTCTGTCAGCTGGGGAAGTGCCACGTTTTCCTCCGGTAGTTCTCAAATCTGGGTGGGTGACGCGACGGTACCCACCCTGGACCAGGGGCCACAATGCGGGGGTGGCTGGTGGAGGCCGATTCCGGGGCCTGCTATTGGTCTTCTCCCCTGGGCCCGGCCAGCAGGTCCGCCACTTGGCCTACCGCTCGGCGCAGGGCGGCGGCATCCGGGCCGTGCCGCAGCAGGTCGCGGGAGGAGGCCGGCAGCACGCCCGGCAGGCCGGACCCGAACAGTGCCCGCAAGTCCCCGGCTGTTGCCCCCTGGGCACCGAAACCGGGGGCCAGCACGGGTCCGTTGAGCCGGGTCAGGTCCAGTTCGCCCGGGGCGACGGTGGCGCCCACGACCACGCCGACGTCGCCGTAGGGCTCCGCTCCCGCGTTGTGCTCCGCCGCGTCGTCCACGATGCTCTGGGCCACCGTGCGGCCGTCCGGGAGCTTCGCGCTCTGCAACGCGTGTGCCTCCGGGTTCGACGTGCGGGCGAGCACGAACAAGCCGTTGCCCGCCTCGCGCGCGGCCTTCACCGCGGGGTCCAGCGAGCCGAAGCCGAGGTACGGCGACACCGTGACCGCGTCGGCCGCGAAGGCGGCGTCGGCGGCGACGTACGCAGCCGTGTAAGCCGCCATGGTGGAGCCGATGTCGCCGCGCTTGACGTCCAGCAGCACCAGCGCCCCGGCGTCGTGCGCGGCCTTCACGACGCGGTCCAGCACCGCCACCCCGGGCGGGCCGAACGCCTCGAAGAACGCCGACTGCGGCTTGATGATCGCCGTCTCGGCCGCCAGCACTTCGGTGGCGCCCACTGCGAAGCGTTCCAGACCGCTCACGTCGAGTGGCAGGCCCCAGGATTCGATCAGCCCCGGGTGCGGGTCGATCCCGGCGCAGAGCGGCCCGCGCGCGGCCACCGCCTTCGCCAGCCGCACCCCGAACCGCGCCATTCCGGTCCCTGCGGTCATTTCGTGGCCTTCAGCGCCGCCTGGAGACTCTGGAGGCTGCGCACCCCGATATCGCCCCGGATGAGCGCTTCGATGCCGTGCACGGCCGCCGCGGCGCCCTGGACGGTGGTGATGCACGGGATGTCCCGCGACACCGCCGCGGTGCGGATCTCGTAACCGTCGATGCGCGGACCGCTGTTGCCGTACGGGGTGTTGATGACCATCTCCACCCCGCCCGCGAGGATCACGTCCACGATGTTCGGCTCGGCTTCGGTGGAGCCCTCGTAGTGCTTGCGCACCACGGTGCAGTCAACCCCGTTGCGCCGCAGCACTTCCGCCGTGCCGGACGTGGCGAGGATCTCGAACCCGAGGTCCGCCAGCCGCTTCACCGGGAACACCAGCGAGCGCTTGTCCCGGTTGGCCACCGAGACGAACACCCGCCCGGAGGTCGGCAGCGAGCCGTACGCGCCGCTCTGCGATTTCGCGAACGCCTTCCCGAAGGACACGTCCACGCCCATCACCTCGCCGGTGGACTTCATCTCCGGCCCGAGCAGCGAGTCGACCCCGTGGCCCTCCGGCGTGCGGAACCGGTGGAACGGCAGCACGGCCTCCTTGACCGCGACCGGCGAGTCGGCGGGCATCCGGCCGCCGTCGCCCTCGGCGGGCAGCACGCCCGAGGCCCGCAGGTCGGCGATCGTCGAGCCGGTCATCACCAGGGCCGCGGCCTTGGCCAGCGGCACCGCGGTGGCCTTCGAGACGAACGGCACCGTGCGCGACGCCCGCGGGTTGGCCTCCAGCACGTACAGCACGTCGTCCTTCAGCGCGTACTGGACGTTCAGCAGCCCGCGCACGCCGACGCCGCGCGCGATCAGCTCCGTGGAGCGCCGCACCTCCTCCAGGTCGGTGGCGCCGAGCGTGATCGGCGGCAGCGCGCACGAGGAGTCGCCGGAGTGGATGCCGGCCTCCTCGATGTGCTCCATCACGCCGCCCAGGTACAGGTCTTCGCCGTCGAACAGCGCGTCGACGTCGATCTCGATGGCGTCGTCGAGGAAGCGGTCCACGAGCACCGGGTGCTCGGGGGTCACCTCGGTGGCGCGGCGGATGTAGCCGGCCAGCGACTCCTCGTCGTAGACGATCTCCATACCGCGCCCGCCGAGCACGTACGACGGGCGCACGAGCACCGGGTAGCCGATCTCGTCCGCGACGCGCTTGGCGCCCTCGAAGGAGGTCGCGGTGCCGTAGCGCGGGGCCGGCAGCCCGGCCTCGGTGAGCACGTCGCCGAACGCGCCGCGGTCCTCGGCCAGGTTGATCGCCTCGGGCGGGGTCCCGACCACCGGCACACCGGCGTCCGCGAGCCGCTTCGCCAGCCCGAGCGGGGTCTGGCCGCCGAGCTGGACGATCACGCCCGCCACGGTGCCGGACCGCTGCTCGGCGTGGACCACCTCGAGCACGTCTTCGAAGGACAGCGGCTCGAAGTACAGCCGGTCCGAGGTGTCGTAGTCGGTGGAGACGGTCTCCGGGTTGCAGTTGACCATCACGGCCTCGAACCCGGCCTCGCGCAAGGCGATCGCGGCGTGCACGCACGAGTAGTCGAACTCGATGCCCTGCCCGATCCGGTTCGGCCCGGAGCCGAGGATGAGCACCTTCGGCTTGTCCGGCTGGGCCGCGACCTCCGACTGCGCCGCGGGATCGGTCTCGTAGGCCGAGTAGTGGTACGGGGTGTTCGCGGCGAACTCGGCCGCGCAGGTGTCGACGGTCTTGAACACCGGACGCACGCCGAGCCGGTGGCGCAGCGCGCGCACGCCGTCCTCGCCCGCCAGCTCCGGGCGCAACGCGGCCACCTGCCGGTCGGACAGGCCGGTGCGCTTGGCGCGGCGCAGCAGGTCCCCGTCGAGCACCGGGGCGTCGCGCACCTCCGCGCCGACCTCGCCGATCAGCGCGATCTGGTCGATGAACCACGGGTCGATGCCGCTGGCCTCGTGCACCTGCGCGACGGTGGCGCCCAGCCGCAGCGCGCGCTCCACTTCGTAGAGCCGTCCCTCGTGCGGCACGCGAAGGGCGTCCAAAGTGGACTCCATGGTGACGCCCTCGGGGTCGGGCAGCGTCCAGAAACCGGTCGCCTTGGTCTCGATCGAGCGCATCGCCTTCCCGAGCGCCTCGGGGAAACTGCGGCCGAACGACATGGCCTCGCCGACGCTCTTCATCGTCGTGGTCAGCGTCGGGTCCGCGCCCGGGAACTTCTCGAAGGCGAACCGCGGGATCTTCACCACGACGTAGTCCAGCACCGGCTCGAACGCCGCCGGGGTCTCGCCGGTGATGTCGTTCCGGATCTCGTCGAGCGTGTAGCCGATGGCGAGCTTCGCGGCGATCTTGGCGATCGGGAAGCCGGTCGCCTTCGACGCCAGCGCGCTGGAGCGGGAGACCCGCGGGTTCATCTCGATCACGACCATGCGGCCGTCTTCGGGGTTGATCGCGAACTGGATGTTGCAGCCGCCGGTGTCCACGCCGACCTCGCGCAGCACGGCGATGCCGACGTCGCGCATCACCTGGTACTCGCGGTCGGTCAGGGTCATCGTGGGCGCGACCGTGACGGAGTCGCCGGTGTGCACGCCCATCGCGTCGATGTTCTCGATCGAGCAGACGACCACGACGTTGTCGTGCTTGTCGCGCATCAGCTCGAGCTCGTACTCCTTCCAGCCGAGCACGCTCTCCTCGATCAGCACCTCGGTGACCGGCGACTCGTCGAGGCCGGTGGAGGCGAGCCGTTCCAGCTCCTCGGGCGTGTAGGCCAGGCCGGAGCCGAGGCCGCCCATGGTGAACGAGGGCCGGATGACCACCGGCAGGCCCAGCTCGGCGACCGTGGCGCGGACGTCCGCCATCGATTTGCAGACGCGCGAACGCGGCACCTCGGCGCCGATCGAGCGCACGATGTCCTTGAACTTCTGCCGGTCCTCGCCGCGCTGGATGGCGTTGATGTCCGCGCCGATCAGCTCGACGCCGTACTTCTCCAGCACCCCGCGCTCGTGCAGCGCGACCGCGCAGTTGAGCGCCGTCTGCCCGCCGAGCGTCGCCAGCAGCGTGTCGACCGGCCGCCCGAGCGCCTGCTCCTCGGCGATGACCTTCTCGACGAAGTCCGGCGTCACCGGCTCGATGTAGGTGGCGTCGGCGAACTCGGGGTCGGTCATGATGGTGGCCGGGTTGGAGTTCACCAGGCTCACCCGCAGGCCCTCGGCCCGCAGCACCCGGCAGGCCTGCGTGCCCGAGTAGTCGAACTCGGCGGCCTGCCCGATCACGATCGGCCCGGAGCCGATCACCAGCACATGCTGGATGTCTGTCCTCTTCGGCATCAGGCCTTCTTCTCCATCAAGCTCACGAATTCGTCGAACAGCGGCGCCGCGTCGTGCGGGCCGGCGGCGGCTTCGGGGTGGTACTGCACCGAGAACGCCGGGACGTCGAAGGCGCGCACGCCCTCGACGGTGTTGTCGTTCGGGCAGTAGTGGCTGATCTGCGCGGCGCCGTAGGGCGTCTCGAAGCGCTGGCCCGGCTCGCCTTCGAGGGCGAAGCCGTGGTTCTGCGCCGTGATCGCGACCCGGCCGGTGGCCACGTCGATCACCGGGATGTTGATGCCGCGGTGGCCGTAGCGCATCTTGTACGTGCCCAGCCCCAGCGCGCGGCCGAGGATCTGGTTGCCGAAGCAGATGCCGAACAGCGGGATTTCGCGCTCCAGCACGGCTTTGGTCAACGCGGTGGCGTGCGCGGTGGTCGCCGGGTCGCCGGGGCCATTGGAGAGGAAGACCCCGTCCGGCTCGGTGGCCAGCAGGTCCTCGATCGAGCTGGCCGAGGGCAGCACGTGCACCTCGATGCCGCGCGCCGCCATCAGCCGCGGGGTGTTCGACTTGATGCCCAGGTCCAGCGCGGCGACGCGGAAGCGGCGCTCGCCCGCTGCCTCGACCACGTACGGCCGGTCCGTGGAGACCTCGCCGGCCAGGTCGGCGCCCTTCATCGGCGGGCTGTCCAGCACCTCGGCGACCATCTGCTCGTCGGTGCCCAGCGCGTCGCCCGAGAACACCCCGGCGCGCATCGCGCCCTGCTCGCGCAGGTGCCGCGTCAGCGTGCGGGTGTCCACCTCGGCGATGCCGACGACCCCCTGCCGTTCCAGCTCCGCGTCGAGCGAGCGCTTCGAGCGCCAGTTGGACGGCGTCCGCGCCGGGTCGCGCACGACGTAGCCGGAGACCCAGATCCGGGCCGACTCGTCGTCCTCGTCGTTCCAGCCGGTGTTGCCGATCTGCGGCGCGGTCTGCACCACGATCTGGCGGTGGTAGGACGGGTCGGTCAGGGTCTCCTGGTAGCCGGTCATGCCGGTGCAGAACACCGCCTCCCCCAGCGTCCGCCCGCGCGCGCCGTACGCCGCGCCGCGGAAGACCCGGCCGTCCTCGAGAACCAGGGCAGCCGGGACGCGGGTGCCGTTCGCGGTGCTCATTGGGCACCTCCCTTGATGTCGTGATCGGAAAGCTGATCAATCCACAGTGGATAGTCGTCGAGTTCGTCGCCGCGGAAGCCGGTGTCCAGCTCGGTCTCCCCGGCCCGCCAGGTGATGACGAGCAATGCGTCGGTGCCCATCACCTTCCCGGCGATCCGCGAGTCGCGGCGGACCCCGGTGACCGCCTCGCGCGGGATCCAGAAGTCCGGCGCCCCGCCGCGCTCCACGGCGATGCCGCCCGGGTGCAGCCGCCAGACCGCGCCGCTGCGCAGCCCGGCGCCGCGGGTGACCACGCGGTCCTGCCAGTTGCCCGCGGTCGTGGTGCTGACGTAGAGCCCGGTCGACTCCAGCCGGACCTCGCCGGGCTCGGCGGGGATCTCCGGGAACGGCGGCACCAGCACGCTCTGCGCGCGGGACTTGCGCCGCCAGCCCAGCCACATGCCCCACAGGCAGAGCAGGAAGAAGACGACGATCCCCAGGGTGAGAAGGACGCGGTCCATCAGCAGATCTTCCCTTCGCGCGCGGTGATCCGCCCGCGCAGCACGGTCGCCGTCACCACGCCGGGCAGGCGCATTCCCTCGTACGGGGTGTTGGCGGAGATGCTGGCCAGCTCGGCGCCGCGCACGGTCCACCCGGCGTCCGGGTCGACCAGGGCCAGGTTGGCGGGCTCGCCGGCCTCGATCGGACGGCCGTGGTCGGGCAGGCTGCCGATCGCGGCGGGCCGCTCGCTCAGCACCCTGGCGACCCCGCGCCAGTCGAGCAGGCCGGTCTTCACCATCGTCTCGGTCACCACCGAAAGCGCGGTCTGCAGGCCGAGCATGCCCGGCCGCGCGGCGCTCCACTCGGTGTCCTTGTCCTGCACGGCGTGCGGGGCGTGGTCGGTGGCGACGCAGTCGATCACGCCTTCGGCCAGCGCGGCGCGCAGCTTCTCGATGTCGCCCCCGGTGCGCAGCGGCGGGTTCACCTTGTTCACCGGGTCGTAGGTGGCCAGCCGCTCGTCGGTGAGCAGCAGGTGGTGCGGCGTCACCTCGGCGGAAACCTTGGTGCCGCGCGCTTTCGCCCACCGCAGCACGTCGACGGTGCCCGCGGTGGAGACGTGGCAGACGTGCAGCCGGGCCTTCGCGTGCTGCGCGAGCAGGCAGTCGCGCGCCACGATCGACTCCTCGGCCGAGGCCGGCCAGCCCGGGTAACCCAGCCGCGCCGCCTGCTCGCCCTCGTGCGCCTGCGCGCCGACGGTCAGCCGCGGCTCCTCGGCGTGCTGGGCGATCACGGCGTCGAGCGCGGTGGAGTACTCCAGCGCGCGGCGCATCAGCAGTGGGTCGGCGACGCAGAGGCCGTCGTCGGAGAACACCTTCACCTGCGCGGCGCCCTTGGCCATGGTGCCGAGCTCGGCGAGCTTCTCGCCCTTGAGCCCGACCGTGACGGCGCCGACCGGGTGCACGTCGACCAGGCCGATCTCCTGCCCGCGCCGCCAGACGTGGTCGACGACCAGCGAGTTGTCGGCCACCGGATCGGTGTTGGCCATGGCGAACACGGCGGTGTAGCCGCCCAGCGCGGCAGCGGCCGAGCCGGTCTCGATCGTCTCGGTGTCCTCGCGGCCGGGCTCGCGCAGATGGGTGTGCAGATCGACGAAACCGGGCAGCAGGACCTGGCCCGCGGCGTCGAGCACCTCGGCGCCGTCCGGCACCTCGACGGCGCCGATCGCGGTGATCACCCCGTCCTCGACGAGCACGTCGACCGGGTCGCCCTCCCCGTACGGGCGGGCGCCCTTGATCACCAGAGTCACGCGGCGGCTCCTTCACTGGCCAAGAGGTGGTAGAGGACCGCCATGCGCACGTGGACGCCGTTGCGGACCTGTTCGGTGATGGCCGAGGCCGGGGAGTCGGCGACCGCCGAGGCGATCTCCATCCCGCGCAGCATCGGGCCGGGGTGCAGCACCACGGCGTGCTCCGGCAGCAGCGCCAGGCGCCGCTCGGACAGGCCGTAGGAGATCGAGTACTCCCGCGACGAGGGGAAGAAGCCGCCCGTCATCCGCTCGGCCTGCACCCGCAGCATCATCACCGCGTCGACGGCCGGCAGCTCCGCGTCCAGGTCGTGCGAGACCGTGACCGGCAGCGTCTCGACGCCGACCGGCAGCAGCGTCGGCGGCGCGACCAGCACCACCTCCACGCCGAGGGTGCTGAGCAGGTGGATGTTGGAGCGCGCGACGCGGCTGTGCAGCACATCGCCGACGATCGCCACGCGCCGTCCGGCCAGCGAGCCGAGCCGCTCCCGCAGGGTCGCGGCGTCGAGCAGCGCCTGCGTCGGGTGCTCGTGCGTGCCGTCGCCCGCGTTCACCACCGCGGTGCCCGCCGCGGCGAGCCAGCCGGACAGCCGGTGGGCGGCGCCGGAGGCGGGGTGGCGGATGATCACGCAGTCGGCGCCCGCGGCGGCCAGGGTGAGGGCGGTGTCCCGCAGCGACTCCCCCTTGTTCACCGAGGAGCTGGCCGCCGAGACGTTGACCACGTCGGCGCTCATCCACTTGCCCGCGATCTCGAACGAGACCCGGGTCCGGGTGGAGTTCTCGTAGAACAGCGTGATCACCGTGCGGCCGCGCAGCGTCGGCAGTTTCTTGACCTCGCGGCCGAGCAGCGTGTGCTTCAGCTCGTCTGCGGTGTCGAGGACGGCTGTGGCGGTTTCGGCGTCCAGCCCGTCCGTGGCGAGCAGGTGCTTCACCGGGTTTCTCCTTCGGGGCCTTCAGGGGCGCGGAGCAGGACCGCGTCCCGGCCGTCCGTTTCGGTCAGCAGCACGGACACGCCCTCGGCCCGCGCGGTGGGCACGTTCTTCCCGACGTAGTCCGCGCGGATCGGCAGCTCCCGGTGGCCGCGGTCGACCAGCACGGCGAGCTGGATCGCGCGGGGACGGCCCTGGTCCCGCAGGGCGTCGAGCGCGGCCCTGATGGTGCGCCCGGAGAACAGCACGTCGTCGACCAGGATCACCAGCCGGTCGTCGATGCCGG
Organism: Amycolatopsis saalfeldensis; assembly: GCF_900110575.1. Taxonomy (GTDB): domain Bacteria; phylum Actinomycetota; class Actinomycetes; order Mycobacteriales; family Pseudonocardiaceae; genus Amycolatopsis; species Amycolatopsis saalfeldensis. The sequence continues at coordinate 92,407 of NZ_FOEF01000009.1, read as the reverse complement.
ACGCGGGCAGCTGCGTCTGCTCCAGCGCGCGCGGCGGACGGCGGCGCAGGTCGTCGCGGTACAGGGTGACGTCGAGCGCGCCCGCAGGGGGCGTGGTGCCGGCGAACTCGCCGATCTTCTGCGCCAGCCGAAGGGCCAGCGGGGTGCCGCGAGTGGGAATGCCCAGCAGCACCGGGGGTGCGGTGTCACCCGGTGGACCGGCGGTCTTCTCGATGACCTGGTGGGCCATCCGGGCGATGGTGCGCGCGACATCGCCGGCGGAAAGGAGCTCGCGCTCCCCGGCCGGCACCGCCGCGCCACGCGGACGTGACGACAAGGCGGACCTCCTTCCCCGCCTCTCTGGACGGGTCCTTAAAGGACGTCGATCTCCGGCTTGTGCGAGGAAATCGCACCGACAGTAGCAGGGGAGGTCAATCAGCCTTCCGGGTGGTGTGTCCATGGCCCCGACCAGGGGCGGAAGACCTTCTGCTTGACCTGGTGACAACTATGCGTAACCATTACTCTGAGTATTCGACTCGAGGAGTCCCCGCACCGGTCATCCGACCGGCGTGGGGGTGAGGAAACGGAGAACCACCAGATGGGCGATTACGCCAAGGCGCTCGGGGCCAAGCTCCGCGGGATCCGCCAGCAGCAGGGCCTTTCCCTGCACGGGGTCGAGCAGAAGTCGGGCGGCCGCTGGAAGGCCGTCGTCGTCGGCTCGTACGAGCGTGGCGATCGGGCCGTCACCGTCCAGAAGCTGGCCGAGCTGGCCGACTTCTACGGCGTGCCGGTGGTCGAACTGCTGCCGGAGGGCCGCGTGCCCTCGGGCGCCGAGCCCGCCACGAAGATCGTGATCAACCTGGAGCGGCTCCAGCAGCTGCCCGCGGAGAAGGTCGGCCCGCTCGCGCGGTACGCGGCGACGATCCAGAGCCAGCGCGGCGACTACAACGGCAAGGTGCTCTCGATCCGCACCGAGGACCTGCGATCACTGGCCATCATCTACGACATGACCCCCGGCGAGCTCACCGAGCAGCTGATCGACTGGGGCGTCCTGCCGCCAGAGGCCCGTCCGTCCAAAGAAGACTGATGTCCGGCAGCTGCCCGACGCGGTGAGCGTTTCCGGACCGGACACCGGAAACGCTCACCCCGCCTCGGGCATCTGCCGGGTGCATTTCGTGGCTGCGGACGGTGATCATCGACGCCCGCGCGGCCCGGTTTCCGGCGCCGCCCCCCGGCCCGCGCCGTTACCCGATCGGGCTAGACCACCCATACCCATCGTGATCCACCGGGTTCTCCGAACGGCCGCGGCTACAGGACCGCGCGGAGCCGGTCGGCGATCGTGCCGATGCGGCCCAGCACGCCGTTGACGAAGCGGGGCGAGTCGTCCGTGGAGAGTTCCTTGGCCAGGCCCACGGCCTCGTCGATGGCGACCGCGTCCGGCACGTCGGCCGACCACAGCATCTCGTAGACGCCCACGCGCAGCACCGCGAGGTCGACCGGCGGCATCCGGTCGAGGGTCCAGCCCTGCGAGTGCTCGGACAGCAGCTCGTCGATCTGCTCCCGCCGCGTGGTGACGCCCTCCACGACCGAGATCGTGTAGTCCGCGACCGGGTCGACCTCCACCGCGCCGACCCGGTCCGCCAGGAGCGTGACCGCGTCGGCGTCGCGCTGGGCGGCCTCGTACAGCATCTCGACCGCCCGGCGGCGGGCCTGCCGGCGGCTGATCGACCCGCCGCGATTCGGGTGCGGCGGCAGCTTCTCCGGCATCAGCTGGAGACGCGGCCGAGATAGCGGCCGTCGCGGGTGTCGACCTTGATCTTCTCGCCGGTGGAGAGGAACAGCGGGACCTGGATCTCCGCGCCGGTCTCCAGCGTGGCCGGCTTGGTGCCGCCGGTCGAGCGGTCGCCCTGCAGGCCCGGGTCGGTGTGCTGGATCAGGATCTCCACCGAGGTCGGCAGCTCGACGTACAGCGGCACCTCGTTGTGCACCGCGACCTGGACCTCGGTGTTCTCCAGCATGTAGTTGGCGTTGTCCGCCACGGTCTCGGACGGCACCGTGATCTGGTCGTAGGTGTCGGCGTCCATGAACACGAAGTCCTGGCCGTCCTTGTACAGGTAGGTCATGTTCCGGCGGTCCACGGTGGCCGTGTCGACCTTCGTGCCCGCGTTGAAGGTCTTGTCGACGACCTTCCCCGTCAGCACGTGCTTGAGGGTGGTGCGCACGAACGCGCCGCCCTTGCCCGGCTTGACGTGCTGGAACGCGGTGACGGTCCACAGCTGGCCCTCGAGGTTGAGGACGAGCCCGTTCTTCAGGTCGTTGGTGGTGGCCACGAGCTTTCGGTCTCCTGTGTCGATCTCTAGTCCGCGACCGCCGTTATCGGACGGCCACGAGGTCCTTGGTGCTCAGGGTGAGGAGTTCGGGCCCGGTGTCCCGCACGACGAGCGTGTCCTCGATGCGCACGCCACCGCGACCCGCGAGGTATACGCCGGGCTCGACGGTGACCGCCATACCGGCGGTCAGTGTACCGACGCCCGTGGTAGCGAAGCTGGGCGCCTCGTGCACCTCGAGGCCGACGCCGTGCCCGAGGCCGTGGGAGAACTCCTCCCCGCGGCCCGCGGCGACGATCACGGACCGGGCGGCGGCGTCCACTTCGGACACCACGGCGCCCGGCCGGACGGCCTCGGTGCCGGCCGCCTGCGCGCGGTGGACCAGGTCGTAGAGCTCGCGCTGCCAGTCCGCCGGCTCGCCCAGCACGAACGTGCGGGTCATGTCGGAGTGGTAGCCGTCGACGGTGGCGCCGAAGTCGAGCTTCACGAAGTCGCCCGTGCGCAGCTCGGTCCCGGTGGGCTGGTGGTGCGGGATGGCGGAGTTCGGCCCGGCGGCCACGATCGAGTCGAACGAGGGCCCGGACGAACCGTGCTCCAGCATCCGGTTCTCCAGGTCCCGGGCCACTTCCCGCTCGGTGCGCCCGGGCCGCAGCCCGCCGGCCGCGACCAGGTCGGCGAGCGCCCGGTCGGCGGCCGCGCAGGCCGCGCGCAGCGCCTCGACCTCCACCTCGTCCTTGACCACGCGCAGCTGCTCGACCAGCCCAGGCGTGCGGATCAGGTCCACGCTCTCGAACCGGACCTTCAGGACCTCGTGCTCCTCGACGCTGACGTACTGGCTCTCGAAGCCGGTCCGCCGGTGGTGGGCGCGGTCGTGCGCGGCGTGGCTCGCCAGCGCGCGGGCGCTCGCGCGCTCGATCACGCGCTCCAGGTCGGGCACCTCGGCCGCCGACTGCGTGGTGTAACGGCCGTCGGTGCAGAAGACCGTGCGCCCGTCGCCGCTCGCGTGCACGAGCAGCGCGGCGTTCGAGCCGGTGAACCCGGTCAGGTAGCGGATGTTGAGCAGGTCGGTGACCAGCAGCGCGTCGACCCCGGACTCGGTGAGCAGGGACCGCAGCGCGCCGCGCCGGTGAGCGTGGATTTCAGGCACCCGGCCAGCTTAGCCAGCGCGGCGGCGCGGCTGATGCGCCTTACGTAGGGTGACGCTCCGCGTCCGAGCCCGCACTCGCCCGGGCGGACCACACGGCGTTCACCCACCGGCACCTACACTCCGTCCATGCTGGGTGCCTGGTTGACGCGCGGGCTGGTCATGGCCGTGGTGCACGCCGCGGCGATGACGCTGCTCGCCAAGTGGTCCGTGTTCCACCCGACCGACCAGACCGTGATCACGTCGCTGACGCTCGCGGTGCTCGTCGGCGTCGCGGCGCTGTGGAGCGCGATCGACGGCTGGCGCGACCGGCCCGACCGCGGCCGCGCTTGGTTCATCGCGGCGCTGGTCACGGGCTTGGCGGGCGGCGTCCTGTACGTGATCGGGCGCGCGATCTTCGTCGACCAGACCGGCGTCGCGGAGCTGAAGTCGGCCCTCACCGGCGGCGCGGCGTTCTCCGCCCTGCTGGTACTGGTCCCGGCCGGGCTGGGCCTGTTCGTCGGCAGCCGGATCCGCCGCCCCCGCCGCACGGACGCCGGCGAAGACGAGGTGCTCGAACCGGACGAGTCCCGCCATCAGCGGAACGCGGGCGAGCTGGACCTGGGCGAGGCCGTGGCCGTCTCGGATCCGGGCTCCGACACGGCTTCCGGCTCGGACTCGGCGGACTCGCCCCCGAGCCACCGGGCCAAGCGCCGCAAGCCTTCCCCGGCCCGCCGCCCGCGCCCCGGCCCCGCCCCCGACGATTCCGGCGAAATGCCTGAGTCCTCCGCCAGCACCGACCCGGCCGAGCGGCGCGGCTCCCCCCGCCGCAGCCGCACTGGCTCCGGCAACTCCCACAGCCGCAAGGACTCCGGCAACCTCCGCGGCTCCGGCGAATCCGGCCACTCCGGCGACCTAGGCGAGGAAGCCGCGGACCCCGCCACCGGGCGGCAGTCCGGGGAGCTGGACCCGCCTTCGCCGGTCAGCCGCCCAGTGGCAGGCCGATCGCGTAGGCGTCCCACTGTCGCGGGTCGACCTCCGTCACCTCGGAGTCGTTGAGCTTGACCGAGCCGGTGTCGGGCAGGCCCCACCGCACGTTCTTGCCGAGCAGCACGCTGTAACCGCGGCCGTCGGCGTGCACCACGGTGGCGCCGGCGTGCAGGCGGGCCGTCACCGGGATGCCTTCGACGGGCGGCAGCGGCTCGTTCAGGACCTCGCCGGCGAGCGTCGCGGCCACCGAGCGGCGGTCGATCCGGATGCGCTGCCCGCGGCGGAACAGGTCCATCGTGCGTTCCGGGGACGGCATCGCGACGCCGTCGAAGGTGGTGGTGACGCGGTCGGCGTCCGCGCAGGCGCCGGAGCCGCGCACGTCGAGGCCGAAGTGCCGCAACGCGGTCGGGGCCCCGGATTCGCCGGTCACGGTCGCGCGGACGACGTCGAACGAGACCGTGCCGCAGGGGTCGGTGACCGAGGTCGGCGCGTGCCCGTCGGGGCGCCGGACCAGGCCGGGCCCCTCCTTCCAGGCGCCGGGGATCACGACGGGCGCGTATGGCTGCAGGGTGAAGTCGCGGTCCCAGAACGTCAGCGTGGTGCCCGCCGCGGTCTCGTGGGCGATGGCGAACGCGTCGAGCGCGCCGACCCACTCCAGGTCGGCGCTGAAGCCGTCCACCACCGAGCGCTCACGGGGCGCGCTCGTCGCGGAGACCGGCGCGAAACCCTTGTCCCCCAACGCTTCCACCCCGCTCCCGAACGCCGGGTCGTGCGAGCGGACGACAAACTGCCCGGCGCCGTTCCAGCCCGCCGCGCGGCCGGTGGTGTCGGTGAACAGGAGGTAGTACCAGCCGTCGAGGAACACCACGGACGGCTGGCCGGCGCCGTAGACGTTGTCGCGGTGCACGTCGTGCGAGGGCCCGAGGATCGGCTTGCCGCCCGCCGCCCGGGTCCAGTGGACGCCGTCGGTGCTGGTGGCGAGGCCGATCGCGTTGCCGAGCGCGTGGTCGCCCGCCGCGCCCGTGTAGTACAGGTAGTAGGTGGTGCCGACGCGCAGCACGGACGGGTCGCAGGTGTGCATGCCGTCGAAGTTGCCGGGCGCGCCCGACAGCACCGGGATGGGGACCCCGCCACCCGGTCCGGTGAACGGGCCGTCGGGGGTGGGCGCCTCGGCGTACAGGATGTCGTCGCCCGGCGGCCCCGCGGTGCCGTACTGGCTGCACCACCACAGGTGGGTCTTGCCGCCGTCGACCATCACCGTGGGGCCGTAGTTGTACACCGCGTCCTCGCCGCCCGCGGCGACGACGCCGGGGCTCTGCCGGGCCCCGCTGGGGACCAGCGCGACGTTCGCGGCCCGCGGCGGTTTCGGCTGCGCGACCGGCTTCCCGCCCGCGATGCCGCCGGGAGCGGGGCCGTCGGCCTGGGGTTGCGCGTAGCTGTCGCTGCACCCCGCGACAACGAGCCCCGCCAGCGACAGGGCGAGGAGGACACGCACGGGTCGCCGACCCCCAGGACGAAACGGGTGCACGATTGCCGAGTGTAGCCAGGCCTGCACCGGTCGGGTGACTCAACTCCCGCGTGGCGGACCCTCGACCGCGACCAGCTCCACTTCGAAGCCGTCCTCGTTCTCCAGGTAAGCCGCGTAATGCGCGTCCCCGCCGGCGTACGGGAACCGCTCGGCGAACAGCGGCTGCCAGCCGGGCCCGCCCTCGGCCAGCTCGTCGACCTCCACGCGGGTGCCGACGTGCAGCGCGAGGTGGTTGAGCCCCGGCCGGGTGCGCTCGTGGCTTGCGCCGGTCGTCGCGGGCGAGGCCTCGACCACGAGGTACGTGCCGCCGAGGCGCCAGCTGACGCCCGCGGGCCACCGCTGGAACTCCCGCCAGCCGAGCCGGCCCAGCAGCCAGCCCCAGGCGCGTTCGGCGCGGGCGAGGTCCGGCACCCACAACTCGATGTGGTGGGGCCGCCCGTGCTGGGACGGGAACGCGACGAGCACGCGGTGGGTGTCGCCGTAGTGGACGCCGCTGCCGACGTCCAGGAACCCGAGCCGGCCCGTCACGGCCAGGCTGGCGGCGTTGTCCTCGTGCACCAGCGCCCACACCGCGGGCAGCCCGAGGGTGCCGAGCCCGTGGTCGAGGACCGCGCGGGCCGCCTCGCCCGCCAGCCCTTGCCCGGCGTGCTTCACCGCCACGGCGTAACCCAGTTCGGTCACTCCGCCGGGCAGCGCGGTGGACGGCCGCAAATGCACGATTCCGACCACCTCGCCGTCCCGCTCGATGGCCCAGTGCCCCAATCCGGCGGGCCCGTCGTAGGCCAGCCGCCGCTCGATCATCTCCCGCGCCTGGGCAGGATCGGCCAGGTCGGCTTTGAGGAACCGGCTCATCTCCGGCACGGCGAACACCGCCATCACGGCCTCGGTGTCGGCCTCGGTCAGCGCGCGCAGCCGGAGCCGCGCGGTGGTGAGTTCGGGCGGGTTGTTCACGAAGCGTTCGCGGCGATCCAGCGCAGGGCGAGCGCGTACCCGTCCACGCCGAGCCCGGCGATCACGCCCGTCGCGATGTCGGAAAGCACGCTGTGGTGCCGGAATTCCTCGCGCTTGTGCACGTTCGAGATGTGCAGCTCGATCAGCGGCGCGGTGAGCTGCGCGGCGGCGTCCCGGACGGCGATCGAGTAGTGCGTCCAGGCGCCGGCGTTGAGGACGACCGGGTGACCGCCGTCGGCCGCCTCGTGCAGCCAGCCGACGAGTTCGCCCTCGTGGTCGGTCTGCCGGACCTCGACGTCGAGGCCCAGCTCGGCGCCGGTCTTCACGCACAGCGCCGCGAGGTCCTCGTGCGTGGTGGAGCCGTAGACGGACGGCTCGCGCTTGCCGAGGCGGCCGAGGTTGGGGCCGTTGAACACAAACGCCTTCACAGCAGCACACTCCCGCTGTTCTTGGGGGTGTCGTCGACGATCGCGGAGTACGCGGCCGCCAGCAGCGCCGGGTCCGGGCCCTCCAGGCGGCCGGGCTTCGCGAGCCCGTCGAGGACCACGAACCGGAGCACGCCGGAGCGGGTTTTCTTGTCGCCCTTCATGCTCTCGACGAGCTGCGGCAGCGCTTCGGCGTCGTACGTCGTCGGCAGGCCGAGCAGCTTCAGCACGGACGCGTGGCGCGCCGCCGTGGCGTCGTCGAGCCTTCCGGTGAGCCGGGAAAGCTCCGCGGCGAAGACGAGGCCGACGCTCACCGCCGCGCCGTGGCGCCAGCGGTAACGCTCGCGGCGCTCGATGGCGTGGCCCAGGGTGTGGCCGTAGTTGAGGATCTCGCGCAGGTCGGACTCTCGCAGGTCTGCGGCGACGACGTCAGCCTTCACCTGGATAGAGCGCCGCACCAGCTCGGCGAGCACGTCGCCGGACGCGTCGAGCGCGGCGGCCGGGTCCTGTTCGATCAGCTCGAGGATGCGCGGGTCGGCGATGAACCCGGTCTTGACCACCTCGGCCATGCCCGCGACCAGCTCGTTCGGCGGCAGCGTCTCCAGCGTGGCCAGGTCGGCGAACACGGCGGACGGCTCGTGGAACACGCCCACCAGGTTCTTGCCGGCCTCGGTGTTGATGCCGGTCTTGCCGCCGACGGCCGCGTCGACCATGCCCAGCAGCGTCGTCGGCACGTTGACCAGGCGCACGCCGCGCATCCAGGTGGCCGCGACGAACCCGGCCAGGTCGGTGACCGCGCCGCCGCCCAGTGCGACGACCACCCCGCGGCGGTCGAGCCCGATCCGGCCGAGCACCTCCCAGCAGAAGCTCGCGACGCCGAAGGCCTTGCCGTCCTCGGCGTCCGGGATCTCGACGCGGTGCGCGTCGAGGCCCGCGGCGGCCAGCTCTTCGCGGACGGCCTCGGCGGTGGTGGTGAGCGTCGGCGGGTGGATCAGCGCGATCTTCGACGCGTCGGCGAGCTGCGTGGTGAGCTCGCCGAGCAGGCCGCGGCCCACGACCACGTCGTACGGGCTCGCGGTGGCGACGCGGATCCGGACCGGTTCGGCCGGGTTCTCGGACACGGTTTTCCTCACTACTCCTGAAGCTCCGGGACGCCGGCGAGCGCGGCGGTCGTGGCCGCCACCACCTCGGCGGGCGTCCGCGTGTCGGTGTCGATCTCGACGGTCGCGACCTCCCGGTAGACCGGCAGGCGCGCGTCGAGCAGGGTTTTGAAGGTGGCGCGCGGGTTCACGCCCGCCAGCAGCGGCCGGGCCGTGGATAGGCCGGCTCGCTGGACCCCGGCGGCGAGGCCGACGTTCAGGAACACCACCGTGTGCTCCGCCAGCAGCGCGCGGGTCGACGGCGTGAGCGGGGCGCCGCCGCCGAGTGACAGGACGCCTTCGTGCTCCGCCAGCGCGGTGGCGACGGCCTCGGCTTCGAGCACCCGGAACGCCGGCTCGCCGTCCTCGGCGAAGATGTCCGAAATGGACCGTCCGGTGCGCGCGACGATGTCGTCGTCGGTGTCGCGGAACACCACGCCGAGCGCTTCGGCGAGCAGCGGGCCGACCGTGCTCTTGCCCGAGCCGGGCGGCCCGACGACCACCGCGCGGGGGCTCACCAGCGCTCCTCGAGCGCCTTCAGGTAGGCCTCGGCGTTGCGCTTGCTCTCGGCCAGCGAGTCGCCGCCGAACTTCTCCAGCGCGGCGTCGGCCAGCACCAGCGCGACCACCGACTCCAGCACCACGCCCGCGCGGGGCACGGCGCACACGTCGGAGCGCTGGTGGATGGCCACGGCGGGCTCGCCGGTCCGGACGTCTACAGTAGACAGTGCTTTCGGCACGGTGGAGATCGGCTTCATCGCGACGCGCACCCGCAGCGGCTCACCGTTGGTGATGCCGCCCTCCAGCCCGCCCGCGCGGTTGGACCGGCGGGTGACGCCGACCGGGCCGGTGCCGCGGTCGATCTCGTCGTGCGCCTGGCTGCCCCAGCGGCGGGCGGTGGTGAAGCCGTCGCCGACCTCGACGCCCTTCATGGCCTGCACGCCCATCAGGGCGCCGGCCAGTCGGGCGTCGAGCCTGCGGTCCCAGTGCACGTGCGAGCCGAGGCCCGGCGGCAGCCCGTAGGCGAGCACCTCGATCACGCCGCCGACGGTGTCCCCGGCCTTCCGGACGGCGTCCACCTCGGCGACCATCGCCTCGGTGCCCTCGGCCGAGAACGCCCGCACCGGGCTCTCGTCCACCGCGTCGAGGTCGCCCGGCTGCGGCAGCGGCCCCTCGGGCGCGTCCGCCCCGCCGATCGAGACGACGTGGCTCAGCACCTCCACGCCGAGCAGCTGGCGCAGGAAGTTCCGCGCCACCGTGCCCAGCGCCGTGCGCGAAGCGGTCTCGCGGGCGCTCGCGCGCTCGAGGACGGGGCGCGCCTCGTCGAAGCCGTACTTCTGCATGCCGGGCAGGTCGGCGTGCCCGGGCCGCGGCCGGGTCAGCGGCTCGTTGCGGGCCAGCCCGGCGAGCACCTCGGGGTCCACCGGGTCGGCCGCCATGACCTGCTCCCACTTGGGCCACTCGGCGTTCTCGATCTGCACCGCGATGGGGCCGCCCTGCGACAGCCCGTGGCGGACGCCGCCGAGGAACTGGACGTTGTCGGTCTCGAAGCCCATCCGCGGGCTGCGGCCGAACCCGAGCCGCCGCCGCGCGAGCTGCGCGGTGAGGTCCCCGGTGGTCACCTCCACCCCGGCGGGCAGGCCCTCGAGCACGGCGGCGAGGGCGGGTCCGTGTGATTCTCCTGCGGTGATCCAGCGCAACACCGGGTAATCCTGTCACGTCCCCCTGCCGGTCCGGGCGGGAACCCCTCAGCTCACGGCCACCCCCGATCCCGGCCCGGCGACCACCGCGCACAGCCAGGTGGCCAGCAGCAACGCCGGACCGTGCGGGACCCGGGCTGACCGCTGGGCGCGGGGGCGGCCGGCCCGCTGGGACGGATCCGCTGCCCTGGGCCGCGGGTCCACCGCGTGAGGATGCGGGCGAGGAACGGGTGACGGCTGATCGACGGCGCCAGCTGAGGCAGCGGCTGCGGTCGGCGAATGGGAGCAGGCGCTCAGGTGAGAACAAGTCGGCGAACGGGAGCAGACGCTCAGGTGAGAACAAGTCGGCGATTGCGGGCAACCAGTCGAGTGGGGGTCGGTGGTTCGGTGCGCCGGCCCGTCGCCCGGGTTCGGGTGGGGGGTGGCCGGGCTCTGGGGCCGCCGGGGCGAAGTGCGTAGGTGGGCGGCCGCGGCGAGGGTGGCGCTCAGTGCGCTGGCGGCGACCGCGGCGAAAGCCGGCGCGGGCCAGCCGACGGCGCCCAGAACTGCGCCGAGGCTGCCGGTGAGCTTCACGTCGCCCGCGCCGAGTTGGGTTGGGGCCAGGTGGCGGACCAGCAGGTGCGCGCCGCCGAACAGGAGGGCGCCGGTGAGGGCGGCGGTCAGCGTTTCCAGGCCGCCGCCGGACAGCGCGATGGCGAGGAGGGGGTACGCGGGCAGCGTCAGCACGTCCGGCAGCCGGCGGTGGCGGACGTCGGCCAGGGCCAGTGGGGCGCCGAGCACCGTGACGAGCCAGGCGACCGGCAGCCACCAGCCCGGCCAAGCACCCGCCTGCCATCGCCACGCGACGACTGCCGCCCCGGCCCCGGCGAGCATCGCCGTGGCGCTGAGCGGAATCGGCGCGCCGGCTCGGCGCACCAGTAGCCCCGCGGCCATCGCAGCGAGGGCGCCGGTCGCTACGACCAGCGCGAACAGTCCCCATTCCATGCCGACCACGCTGACAGGGAACGGCACTCGCGGGCAATCGAACGCTGTCGCGAAAGGTCCCCTCGCGACGCGTGGAGCGGCTTTTCACCCGACCGGGTAGCGGGATCAGGGGTTGGCGGGCGGCAAAGCTCGCGAGGACGTTCGACGCCCCCGGAACGCGTCACGACCGACGTCGCCACCGGCACCGGACGACCCGGATTCCCCTTGGCCAAGCCAAAACCGGCTCGACTGCCCAGGCCGGGCCCTGCTCGGGCAGCAAAGCCGGAACCCACACAGGCACCAAGCCGAACCCAAGGTCGAGAACCCGCCCGACAGTCCGGTCGCGGCGAGCCGGCCGCACGGCCGACGACCGGTGCGGCGACAGGCAAACTCCCCCATCACCCCCCGAACCCAGGCCCTCAGCGGGACACGGTCACCACCCGGCGGGACTGGAGGTCGCGGACCAGCAGGACGAGACCGAAGATCACGCAGAGCGCCTCGGTCACCACGCCCCAGTACTCGAACTGGCTGTTGAACTGGTCGTGCACCCCGAAGAACCCGACCGTCGTGGCCAGGAAGTACGACACCAGCGTCACGGCGCCGAAGCCGAACGCCAGCAGCGCCGGCAGCCAGTGCTTCCAGAACAGCACCGCGACGGCGATCACGACGCCCGCGACGCCGTTGAGCAGGAACAACGGGCCGACCACGGCGATGTCCGAGTAACCACTGCCCCAGTACAGGTAGAAGTGCACCAGCGCCGAGCCGACCAGCCCCACTGCGGCGATTACGCGGAACCACTTGTCCATGACCGAACCTCCACTCCGACCCACCCTGGATCCCTTCGGCAGGTACACGGACGGCGGGCCGATCCGGTTCACCGCGACGGGCGGGCGAACGAGATCCGCACAATCTCGTGAACCGGTGAACCGGACCGGCCTGGATCTCGTTGCCAGGGGTATGACTGCCGAACTGCACTCCCGCCGTTCCGTCCTCACCACCGGGGCCGCCGTGGCCGGTGCCGCCGTGGGCACCGTGGCCCTCGCCGCCTGTGGCGGCAGCCCGGGGGCGAGCGCCGAAGCGCCGAAGCCGGGCGGAAAGGTGATTGCGCTGGCCGAGGTGCCCGTGGGCCAGGCGAAATCCGCGAAGACCCCGGACGGCCAGGACGTGATCGTCGCCCAGCCCGCCGCGGGGACCGTCGCCTGCTTCAGCGCCGTCTGCACGCACCAGGGCTGCACCGTGAACCCGCCCAGCGGCGGCGAGCTGCGCTGCCCGTGCCACGGCTCGGTCTTCGACGCGCTCACCGGCGCCGTCAAGAACGGGCCCGCGGACAAGCCGTTGCCGAAGGTGAACGTGAAGGTCGAGAACGGACAGGTGACCACCGCCTGACCAGCCGAAGCACCCATGAACAGGGCCCCTTGCGGACGTCACCGTCCACAAGGGGCCCTCCTGCGTCACACCGTTCAGTCGCTCCAGGTGAACAGCGGGTCGCCCGCGGCGACCTCGCGCCCGGGCTCGAGGTCCGCGAGCACCTCGGCCGGCGCGTCGAGCCCGACCACCGGCACGATCGGCGAGTAGCCGGCGGCCGCGACGGCCTCGGGGTCCCAGCCCACCACCGGCTGCCCGGCGCGCACCGCCTCGCCCTTCACCACGTGCAGGGTGAAGCCCTCGCCCTTCTCCTTCACCGTGTCGATGCCCAGGTGGACGAGCACGGCGCGGCCGTCCTCGGTGGCCACCACGAACGCGTGCGGGTGCAGCGTCACAACGGTCCCGTCGACCGGCGCGACCGCGTCGGCCCGCCCGCCGCTCGGCACCACGGCGATGCCGGGCCCGACCATGGCCTCGGCGAACACCGGGTCCGGCACCTCGGTGATCGCGACCACCTTGCCGGCGACGGGGCTCAGGATCGGCAGGCTCACATCAGGTCCTCGATGTCGCTGGCGATCGTGTCGGCCTCGGGGCCGACGATCACCTGCACGCCCGAGCCCATCCGCACCACGCCCATCGCGCCCGCGGCCTTGAGCGCCGGCTCGTCGATCAGGCTCATGTCCTCCAGCTCGCACCGCAGCCGCGTGATGCAGCCTTCGATCTCGACGACGTTGTCCGATCCGCCGAGTGCCGCGAGAATCTTCTCCGGCCTGTCGTCCGCCATCGCGGCCTCCTCGTTTCCTGTTGCTTTCCCACGTGAGCAAGCTGCATTTCCAGCAGTACTACGCCGTTCGTCGGCATGCACGCCGCGGTCGGCCACGAACGCATAACGGTGGTTGACACCCGCTCGCCCGCCGGAGCATCCTGCCCCATCATGTCATTGGTCTAGACCGGAACGTACCAATCTTCCGGCCCGGACGCGAGCACCGGTTCCGGTGCGACGAGACGAGGGAGGGTGACGCCGATGAGCGCGGCCGCGCACGTCCCGCCACCCGATCGGGTCGAGCGGGTGGTGAACGGGCCCACGCCCAAGCACGCCCAGCTGCGGGAGATCCTGCGCCGCTCGGTCGAGCGAGAGCTGCCGCCGGGGTCGCCGATCCCGTCGGAGCGGGAGCTGGCCCAGCGCTACGGTGTCTCGCGGCTCACAGTCCGCTCGGCGATCGGGAAGCTCGTCGAGGAGGGCCTGCTGGCCAGAGTCCGCGGCAAGGGCACCTTCACCGCGGCGCGGCGGATGGAGCTGCAGCTCTACCTGATGTCGTTCACCGACGACATGCGCCGGCGGGGGCTGACCCCGACCACGGAGGTCGTCTCGACCGCCACGGAGATCCCGCCGGTGACCTCGGCCCACGCGCTCGGCCTCGGTGAAGGCGTGCCCGCCCACCGCCTCGTGCGGCTGCGGCGCGCCGATGGCGTGCCACTGGCCGTGGAACGCGGCTGGTACCACGCCGGCCGCACCCCCGGCCTGCTCGACCTCGACCTGTCCCGTTCGCTGTACGCCCAGCTCGGCGAGGCCTTCGACCTCCGCCCGGACCAGGCGTACCAGACGGTGTGGGCCGAGTCCGCGGACCGCGAAACGGCGCGCCTGCTCGGCATGCGCACCGGCAGTCCGCTCCTGGTCTTCCGCCGGGTCTCCAGCGCCAACGGAGAGCCGGTCGAGGACATGACGTCCTGGTACCGGGGAGACCATTACCAGGTGACCATGCAGTTGGACCGGAACACCCCGGATTCCGGCCACGAACCCCACTATGGAGGTACCCGATGAGCGCCACCACCGCGGAGGGGGCGAAGGGCAAGAAGAGCGGCAGCGGCCTCGCCGGACTGCAGCGCTTCGGCCGCAGCCTCATGCTGCCCATCGCCACCCTGCCCGCGGCCGGTCTGCTGAACCGGCTCGGCCAGGACGACGTGTTCGGCAAGGACGGGCTGGGCTGGGACAAGGTCGCGGCCGTGATCGGCGCGGCGGGCGGTGGCCTGTTCGACTGGCTGCCGCTGCTGTTCGCGATCGGCATCGCGGTCGGCTTCGCCCGCAAGGGCGACGGTTCGACCGCCGTCGCCGCGGCCGTCGGCTGGGTCGTCTTCAACAAGGTCATCCAGGCCATCGCGCCGATCAGCAGCCAGCAGGGCTACAAGCCCGGCTGGGACGGCGCGCCCATCCACTGGCCCTACAGCGTGCTGACCGGTGTCGTCTCCGGCATCGTGGCGGCGCTGCTGTGGCAGCGTTACCACCGCATCAAGCTGCCGGCCTGGCTGGCCTTCTTCGGCGGCCGCCGGTTCGTGCCGATCATCACCGCGCTGGCGATGATCATCCTCGGCGTGATCTTCGGCCTGCTGTTCAAGTACGTCGACGAGGGCATCACCTCGATCGGCAAGGCGGTCGTCGGCTCGCCGGTGATCGGTGGCGGCATCTACGGCTTCCTGAACCGCCTGCTCATCCCGATCGGCCTGCACCAGCTGCTGAACGTGCCGGTGTGGTTCATCTTCGGCGGCGGCGACCTGACCAACTTCTTCAACCACGTGCAGGGTTCCGGCACGTTCATGACCGGCTTCTTCCCGATCTTCATGTTCGCCCTGCCCGCCGCGGCGCTGGCGATCTGGCAGACCGCGAAGCCGTCGCAGAAGAAGATCGTCGGCGGCATCATGATCTCGGCGGCGCTGACCTCGTTCATCACCGGGGTCACGGAGCCGATCGAGTTCGCGTTCATGTTCGTCGCGTGGCCGCTGTACCTGTTCCACTCGGTGATGACCGGTGTCTCGCTGGCGGTCTGCAACGCGCTCGGCATCAAGCTCGGCTTCTCGTTCTCGGGCGGCGCGATCGACTTCGCCCTGAACTCGTCGCTGGACACCGCGCACAAGGCGTGGCTGCTCATCCCGATCGGGCTGATCCTCGCCGTCATCTACTACGTGGTGTTCCGGTTCGTGATCACGAAGTGGAACCTGCGCACCCCGGGCCGTGAGGACGACTCGGTCGAGGCCGACCTCGAGCGCACCGCCGCGAAGTAAGATCAGCACCAGTAACTGAGCAAGGAGAAGAGGACGGACATGCCGGAGAAACGAGTCACCGTGGCCAGCAAGGTGGGCCTGCACGCCAGGCCGGCCGCGCTGGTCGCCAAGGCGGCCGCGGCACAGCCCGTCGCGGTGAGCATCGCCAAGGCCGGCGGCGACCCGGTGGCCGCCGGCAGCGTGCTCAACCTGATGACGCTGGCCGCCGGTTACGGCGACGAGGTCGTCATCAGCGCCGAGGGCGAGGGGGCCGAGGCCGCGGTGGACGCGGTCGCGGAGCTCGTCGCCACCGATCTCGACGCTCACTAGGTACCGCTCCAGGGGCAAGCCGAGAAGGGGCTGCCCGGGGACCCGCAAACGGCCCCGGACAGCCCCTTCTCGCGTTCCATTACGCTGGCCGGCATGGAAAGCCTGCGCCTGATCGACGAGTGGCCGGTGGACAACGCGGCGGCCGCGGTGGTGGCCGCGGGCGGCGAGGTCGTGGCCGCCCACGGCGACACCGCGATGGTGTTCCGGCTGGCCTCGGTGACCAAGCTGCTCACCGCCTACACCGCGCACATCGCGCTGGAGGAGGGCGTGCTCGAGCCGGACACCCCGGCCGGGCCCGCGGGCTCGACGGTGCGCCACCTGCTCGCGCACACCTCCGGGCTGGCGTTCGACGCGCACAAGGCAATGGCCGAGCCCGGCACGCGCCGGCTGTACTCCAACGCCGGGTTCGAGGAGCTGGCGGACGCGCTGGCGGAGCACTCCGGCATCGCGTTCGCCGATTACCTGTCCGAGGCGCTGCTGGAGCCGCTCGGCATGACCTCGACGAGGCTGGACGGCTCGCCCGCGTCCGGTGCGGCGTCCACTGTGGACGACCTGGCCCGGTTCGCCGCCGAGCTGCAGGCCCCGAAGCTGCTCGCGCCGGAGACGCTGGCCGCGGCCACCGAGGTCGCCTTCCCCGGGCTGAACGGCGTGCTGCCCGGCTTCGGCCACCAGAAGCCCAACGACTGGGGCCTCGGCTTCGAGCTGCGCGACCACAAGAGTCCACATTGGACGGGTTCGGCCAGCTCGCCCCGCACGTTCGGCCACTTCGGCCAGTCCGGCACGTTCCTGTGGGTGGACCCGGACGCGCGCCACGCCTGCGTCGCGCTGGCCGACCGCTCGTTCGGCCCCTGGGCGGCCGAAGTGTGGCCGCGCCTGACCGACGCCGTGCTCGCCGAACTGGCCGCGTGAGGCGAGCCCTCGCCGCGGCCGCCCTGCTGCTCGCGGCGAGCGCGTGCAGCGCACCGGCGGCCACCACCCCCGCGGTGCCCGCCGCCCGCGCCGACGCTCCCCCGGCCATGGGCACCAACGGCGCCACCGTGCCCGCGCTGAGCTGGGCGCCGTGCCACGGCGGGTTCCAGTGCTCGAGCGCGTCCGTCCCGCTCAGCTACCGGGAGCCGCACGGCGCGCAGGTCGCGCTGGCCGTGATCAAGCTGCCCGCCACCGATCCCGCGCACCGGATCGGCTCGCTGTTCTTCAACTTCGGCGGCCCCGGCTCCGACGGCGTCGGCGAGCTGACCCGGTTCGGCGCCCGTTACCCGGCCGAGCTGCGCGCGTGGTTCGACCTGGTGAGCTTCGACCCGCGCGGAATCGGTGGCAGCGCGGCGATCCACTGCCCCGGCGCGGAAGACGTCCACCCCGATGGATCGCCCCTGCGGCCGGAGCAGAGCGCCGCGTTCTGGTCGGCCAGCGCGGCGCCCGGGAAGGCTTGCGCGGCCGGCACCGGCGCGGAGCTGGCGCACTTGTCCACGGCGAACGTCGCCCGGGACCTGGACCTGCTGCGCCAGGCCGTCGGGGACCAGGAACTCAACTACTACGGCTATTCCTACGGCACCTACCTCGGCGGCACGTACGCGAACCTGTTCCCCGGCCGGCTGCGCGCGATGACACTCGACGGCACCCTCGACCTCGTCGCCAACTCCACCGGCAAACCCGGCCAGGAGCACGAGCCGGTGGACGTGCGCGCCGACGTCGCGACGGCCCAGCAGCAAGAGCTGGAACAGTTCTTCGCCGCGTGCAGCGCCGCCGGGCCGTCGAACTGCGCCTTCGCCGGCGGTGACCCGAAAGCCAAGTTCGCCGCGGTTTTCGCGCGGCTGAGCCACGGCCCGGTCGGCGGCGTGACCACGGCGTCGCTGCTGCAGACCATCGAGAGCGCGCTGTACCAGTCCGGCCGGTGGAAGCGGCTCGGGCAGACGCTCGCCGCGCTCGTGCCGTCTTCGGCCGTGGCGCAGGCGCCGGTGCTCGACCCGTACACGCCGGTCCACAGCACGGGATTCCTCGCCGTGCAGTGCCTCGACAGCGACGTCCCGCAGCAGACCGCGGACTACCTGCCGCTGGCCGCCGCCGAGGAGAAGCGCCAGCCCTACTTCGGCCTAGCGCCGGTGTTTTCCCTGGCGCAGTGCGTCAACTGGCCGGCGCGCGACGAAGACCGTTACACCGGGCCGTGGAACCGGCCGCGGCCGCATCCGATCCTGGTGCTCAACAACCGCTACGACCCGGCCACCCCACTGGCCAACGCGCAGGCGACCGCCGCCGAACTGGGCGACGGCAAGCTGCTGGTGGTCGACGGCTTCGGGCACACTTCGCTCGACGTGCACAGCGCGTGCGCCTCGGCCGCGGTGGCGCGGTACTTCATCGATTTGACCCCACCCGCCGACGGTGCGACCTGTGCGCCGGACACGGTGCCGTTCTCCTGAGCCGGCCGTTTTCCTGATTCACAGATCGCGCAGGTTGACCAGGGAGCGCAGACCCAGCCGTCGGCGGAATTCGTTGCTGCGCAAGCCGTCCACCACGGTCGCGAGGCCGAGCCAGGTGGCCTCGGCGTCTTCGAACAGCCCCTGCACACCCAGCGCCTGTCCCCCGGTCTCGATCCACTCGTCGACCATCAGCACCCGGTCGGACGCGCTCACGAGACGCTTGCGGAAGCCGAGGTCGAGGTGGCGGTCGCGGTAGTCCGGCGGGGTCGTCCGGCGCCGCCAGGCATCGCTGTCGCAGCTGGGCCCGCGGTTCTTGCGCACCTCCACGAAGCCGACGCCGAAGTGCAGCGCGACCAGCGGCCCCAGCAGGCACCCGCGCGACTCCGGCCCGAGGACGACGGTCGGGCGCTCGTCCTCGAACAGCGCGCCCAGCGCCGGGCCCAGGTCCTGGAGCAGCCCAGGGGCGCGCCACCACCCCGTCACGTCGGCGTACCAGTGGTCATCGGTACGGTCGCCGTGCCAGACGGTGGCCGCGCGCAGGCGGGTCCGCAGCTGGTTCGACATGCCCTGATGGTCACATCGCGGGCCCCGCCGCGGCGACCGAATTACGCCTCAGCCCATGACGCGCACCGGCGAGCCCGCCTGGAAGGCCGCGATGTCCTCGACGGCGTCGCGGTAGAAGACCTCGTAGGTCTCCCGGCTGACGTAACCGATGTGCGGGGTGAGGACCGCGTTGTCCAGCGTGCGCAGCGGATGGCCGGCGGGCAGTGGCTCGGTGTCGTAAACGTCGAGTGCCGCCGAGCCGATCACTTTGCGGCGCAAGGCATCCACCAGCGCGGCCTCCTCGACGATCGGGCCGCGCGAGGTGTTCACCAGCATCGCGGCCGGCTTCATCAGCGCGAGTTCGCGCGCGCCGACCAGCCCGCGGCTGCGGTCCGACAGCACCAGGTGGATCGACAGCACGTCCGACCGGGCGAACAGCTCGTCCTTCGAAACCAGGGTGACGCCGTGCTCGGCGGCCTTCTCCGCGGTGAGGTTCTGGCTCCACGCGATCGGCGCCATGCCGAACGCCTGGCCGATCCTCGCCGCTTCGGCGCCGAGCCGGCCCAGGCCCAGCAGGCCGAGCGTCTTGCCGTGCAGCATCGTGCCGACGCCGACCTGCCAGCCGCCCTCGCGCATCGAACGGAACTCGGCGGGCAGGTTCCGGGCCGTGGCGAGGATGAGTGCCCAGGTGTGCTCCGAGGTCGGCGGGCCGAGATACCCGGTCGCCGACACGACAACCCCGTTGCGCGCGGCGGCTTCCAGGTCGATCGCGGCGTTGCGGCGGCCGGTGCTCACCAGCAGCTTCAGGTCCGGCAGCCGGTCGAGCACCTCGGCCGGGAACCGCGTCCGCTCGCGCATCGCGACGACGACGTCGAAGCCCGCCAGCCGTTCCACCACTTCCGACGGGCCGCCGAACGCCTCGGTGAAGACCTCGACCCCGGCCCCGAGCGAGTCCCAATCGGCGAAGGTCAGTGCCACGTTCTGGTAGTCGTCGAGAATCGCGATCTTCATGACCGCCACCGTAGACTCTCCGGCCTCTCCGGCCTCGCCGCGTTTCGCCTACCGCGCGGCGCGGGCCCGGGTGACGATCTCCTCGATCACCTCGCCCTTGGCGTCGGCGTAGTTCTGGACATAGCGCCAGGTCCGGGCGGCCAGCTCGCGCTTCTTGCCCAGGTACAGCGCGAGTTCCTCGGGGTGCGTGCGCATCCGGTCGCGGAAGAGCAGGAACCGCTCGGTCTGCCCGTTTCCGGGCGAGTGGACGTGCAGGTTGATGTTGGTGTCCGGGCCCTTGAAGAGCCGGTGCTTCTCCCAGTCCGGCTCGCGGATCACCAGGCGGTAGCCGGCGGCCTCCAGCGCGGGCAGGTACACGTCCTCGTCGTCGGAGTCCGGGACCTCCAGCAGGATGTCGATCACCGGTTTGGCGGCGAGCCCGGGCACGGACGTGGAGCCCACGTGTTCGAGCAGCACGATGCGGTCCCCCAGCAGACCGCGGATGCGCTCGGCCTCGCGCTGGTAGAGCTTCGGCCACTCCGGGTCGTACTCGGCGAGTGTCACCGTGCTGTTGAGCTGCGGTGCCTCGCCGACGGAGGCGGCCTGGATCTGTTCGTCGGTCATGGCCGGCTGGCTGGTTTCGGGCACAGGTCTTTTCCCCTCAAGCGTGCGGAAGACAGCCCTCGAACCTATCAAACAAGGTGCAACGGCACCAGGCCGCCGGTGGCCGCGCGCAGGGCGTCGCGCATCTCGGCCCGGGGCGCGGGACATCCGGTGAAGTGCTCGGACTGGCCGAAAGCCTGGTGCAGCAACATGTCCAGCCCGGTGGCGAGCCGCCCGCCGCGGGCGTCGACGGCCTCGGCCAGCGGGGTCGGCCACGGGTGGTAGATCACGTCGAGCACGCAGGGCACCGCGGCGAGCGCGGGCACGTGCGGCCGCACGGCTTCCGGCGGCACGGTGCTCACCAGCACGGCCGTGCGCGCGGCCAGAGCGGTGAAGTCCACTTCGGACCAGCGTTGCACTTCGACGTCCAGGCCCGTTCGCTCGGCCGCGCCCAGGGTCTCCCCCGCCCGCGCCGGCTCGCGCACGACCAGGGTGACCGCGGTGACGCCGAGGGCCGCGAGCCCCACCACCGCGGCCGCCGCCGTGCCTCCGGCGCCGAGCACCACGGCCCGGTCACCGGGCGAGGGCGTGTACCCGCCGCCGGCCCGCAGCGCGCCCGTGACGCCGTCGACGTCCGTGCAGTCGGCGAGCCATCCGCCGGGGACGCGCACCAGCGTGTTCGCCGCGCCGACGGCCGCCGCTCGATCGGTGACCTCGGTGGCGTGCTCGAGCGCGGCCCGTTTGCCCGGCATCGTCACCGACAGTCCCGCCCACTCCGGGCCCAGGCCGTCGACGAGCGCGGGCAGTTCCTCGGCGCCGGTCTCGATCCGCTCGTAGGTCCAGCCGGTCAGGCCCAGCGCCCGGAACGCGGCGTCGTGCAGCACCGGTGACAGCGAGTGCGCCACCGGGCGGCCGAGCACCGCGGCCTTGCGGGCGCCGGCGTCAGAAGACACCTTTTGCCTGCGCCTCGTGCACGTTCTTCTGGTGGTCGGGGTACGTCACGGCGAAGCAGGACTGACCGTTCGTCTCGCACTTGACGAAGTAGAGCCAATCGCCCGCAGGCGGGTTCAGCGCCGCGGTGATGGCGTCGGTGCTCGGCACCGCGATCGGGGTGGGGGTGAGCCCGCTCATCGTGTAGGTGTTGAACGGCCCGGGCCTGTTCCGATCCGCGTCACTCGTCTTCAACGTGGGCTGGTCGAGCGGGTAGTTGACGGTCGAGTCCAGCTGCAGGCGCACCTTCTGGGCGAGCCGGTTGTAGATGACCCGCGAGATCTTGCCGAAGTCGGACTTCACCGCCTCACGCTCGACCAGCGACGCGATGATCAGCGTCTGGTACGGCGTCATGCCCGGGCCGGCCTTCTGCGCGGTCAGGCCCGCGGCCTGGAGGGAGTCGGCCGATTCGTGCACCAGGTTGGTGATCAGCTCGGTCGCGGTCCAGCCGGGCTTGACGTCGTAGACGCCGGCCGCGATCAGGCCTTCGAGGCGCTTGTCCTTGCTCAGCGCCTTGTCCGCGAACCCCAGCGCCCAGTCCGGCACGCCGAACGCCTTGAGGTCGCCGTCGGCCACGGTCTTGCGCAGGTCGTCGACCGAGATGCAGGTGCTCTTGCCGTTCAGGGTCGCGCAGGAGGCCTTCGACATCAGGGTGAACACGCCCGGGGTGACCTTGCCGCCGGGCTGCTTGATGTCGTCGAACTGCGTGTACGAGCGGATCTCCAGCCGTCCCACGCGCGCGGCGTCCGAGGTGATCAGGGAGACCGCGCTCTGGCCCGACATGTGCTGTTTGAGCACGTAGTAGCCGTGCTGGATGCGGTTCAGCGCGGTGTTGTCCGCGCCGGCCTTGACAAACGCCTTGGCACTCGCGACCACCCCGGCGCCGGCCAGCTTCGCGCCGATCGCGGACGTGGTGTCGCCGTCGTCGACCTGCACGAGGGTGTCGCCCTGGCCAGAGCCGTCGTAGTCCGCGTAACCGAAGATCTTCTGGTAGCCGAACCAGGCGCCGCCGGCGAGCAGCACCAGCACAGTCAGGGCCGCGACCCAGCCGAGGGCCCGCTTGCGCTTGCGGCCCTTGCGCGGTTTTTTACCGCGGCTGGGGCTCTCCTCGGCCGGTTCCTCGTATGCCTCGTCGTCTTCTTCGTACTCGCCGTCGTAGTCCTCGTACTCGTCGTACTCGCCTTCGTACGCTTCGTCGTCGCCGAAGAGGCCGTCGATCTGCGTGCCGGATTCGGGCTCCGGCTCGGCCACGGCGGGGATGACGTCCGTCGGATTCTCGACCGGCCGCGGCGGCTCGGGACGGCGCCGCCGCGGCGGGGCAGCGGAGCGGCGCGGGTCCGGCGGCATGGAACCGTCCACCGGCCCGGCGAAACGCGGGTCGGGTGGCATGGATGGGTCAGCGCCACGGTTGAGCCGAGGGTCCGGCGGCATCGAGCCGTCGACGGGACCGGCGAAACGCGGGTCCGGCGGCATCGACGGGTCACCGGGGTCACGGCGCAGCCGCGGGTCGGGCGACATCGACGGATCGCCACCACGGTTCAGCCGAGGGTCTGGCGGCATCGACGGGTCACCGGGATCGCGGCGGCGCGGCGGCGGGCCCGCGGCCAGGCGCGGGTCACCGGAGGGCTGAGGCAGATCACCGGCTTCGGCGCGGCGCCGACGTCCGGCGGGCGGCGCCTCACCGGGCAGCGGAACGTCCCCGGTGTCGGCACGACGGCGGCGGCGCCCCGCAGAGGGCGGCAGATCACCATCACCACGACGGCCACGGCTCACCGGGGCAGCAGCGTCCTGGGGAGCCAAGTCCGCCGCGTCCCCACGACGACGGCGACCGGGTGCGGCGAGGCCATCCGAGGGCGGCAGATCCCCAGCATCACCCCGGCGACCACGGCCCGCCACCTCCGAAGGCGGCAGATCCGCAGCATCACCACCACGGCGGCGGCCCGGCGAAGGCGGCAAGTCCGACGCAGGCGAATCAACCTCACCACCACGGCGACGCCCCGGCGGAGGCGGCAAATCCGAAGGAGACAGATCCGCGGCGTCACCACGACGACGGCGGCCCGGCGAAGGAGCCACCTCCGAAGCAGGCAGATCCACGGCATCACCTCGACGGCCACGACCCGGCGGGGGAGGCGGTTCGGCGTCACCACGACGGCGGCGGCCCGGTGAGGGAGCCGCGTCCGAGGGAGGCAGGTCGGCTTCGTCGCGGCGCCGGCGGCGGCCCGGCGGAGGCTGGGGCGGCTGGGACGCCTGCGGGGGCAGTTCGTCGGCCTCTTCGCGGCGGCGGCGAGGAGCCCGCGCGGCGGGTGGCGCGTCGTACTGGTCGGCGGGCTGGCCGCGGCGCGGGCGCGCGGGCGGCGGGGGCAGCTCGTGGGATCCCGACGGGCGCGGCGGCGTGCGGCGGCCGCGACGGGGGGCGTCGCCTGAGGGCGGCTCGGTGCCGGGGTCGCGTAGCCGCCGGCGGCCGCGTTCTTCCTCGGGACCGCGGGGCTCGGTCATGACTCGCCTTTCCGGGCGCGCTGCGCGGCGGCGGCGTCGAGCCAGGCCTGCAGGATCTCGACGGCGGCGGCCTGGTCGACCACCGCTCGCTGCTTACGTCCCTTGACCCCCCGCTGGGAGAGCATCCGGGACGCGGTGACCGTCGTCAACCGCTCGTCGCCGAGGCGCACCGGCACTTCGCCGAGCCGCGCCGCCAGCTTGTCCGCGTACTCCACGGCGATCAGCGCGGCCGGTCCCTGCCGGTTCGCCAACGTCCTCGGGAGGCCCACGATCACCTCGACCACCTCGTGTTCGGTGACGAGTTCGGCAAGCCGGTCCAGATCGCTGTCGTCCTTCGCATCACGGGAGAGGGTAACGAGCGGGCTCGCGAGAATGGGGGCGGGATCGCTGAGCGCCACCCCGACCCGGACAGAGCCGACATCGACCCCGAGCCGCCTGCCCCGGCCCGGACCGGACGCATCCGGCCGATCCGGGCCTCGCTGGGGTCTACTGGGCAACGTCGGCGACCGCCGCGCGCAGGGCCGTCACGGCCGCCTGCGCCCCGCCCGGGTTGCTGCCGCCGCCCTGGGCCATGTCGGGCTTGCCGCCGCCGCGGCCCCCGATGGCGCCGGCGAACGACGGCACGAGCTTGCCCGCGGCGATGCCCTTGTCCCGCGCCGCCGCCGTGGTGGCCACGACGAACGCGACCTTGTCGCCGGACGGCGCGAACAGCGCCACCACCCCGGGCCGCTCACCGAGCCTGCCGCGGATGTCGGAGGCCAGTGCGCGCAGGCCGTTGCCGTCCACGTCGGGCACGACCTCGGCGACCACCGAGACACCGCCGGCGTCCTGCGCCTGGTCCGTGAGCGCGCCGGCCGAGCCGAGCACCTGCTGCGTGCGCAGCTGCTCGATCTCCTTCTCCGCGTTCTTCAGCCGGGTCAGCACGTCCTCGATGCGCGCGGGCAGCTGGTCCGAGGGCACCTTGAAGGTGTTCGCCAGCTGCGAAACGAGCAGCTGCTCCTTGCGGACGTACTTCAGCGCGTCCGGCCCCACGAGCGCCTCGACGCGGTGCACGCCGGAGCCGATCGAGGAGTCCGACACCAGCTTGACCAGGCCGAGCTGGCCGATCCGGTCCACGTGCGTGCCACCGCACAGCTCACGCGAGTAGTCGCCCATGTCGACCACGCGCACGTCGTTGCCGTACTTCTCGCCGAACAGCGCGACCGCGCCCAGCTCGAGCGCCTTGTCCTTGGTGGTGACGTAGTTCTGCACCTCGACGTCGGTCTGGAGGTACTCGTTGACCTCCTCCTCGACCTCGGTGAGGATGTCGGCCGACACCGCGCCGGGCGTGGTGAAGTCGAAGCGCATCCGGCCCGGCGAGTTCAGCGAACCGGCCTGCGCCGCGCGCTTGCCGTACGCACCGCGCACGGCCGCGTGCACCAGGTGCGTCGCGGAGTGCGAGCGCTCGATCGAGAGCCGGCGGTGCCCGTCGACGGAGCCGGTGACCTCCGTGTCGAGCCCGACCTCGCCCGCGACGACCTCCACGCGGTGCACGAACAGGCCCGGCACGATCTTCTGCACGTCGAGCACCTTCAGCTCGACGCCGTCGCCGATCAGCACGCCGGTGTCGGCGACCTGGCCGCCGCTCTCGGCGTAGAACGGCGTGCGGTCGAGCACCAGCTCGGCCTTGTGGCCCTCGGCGACGCTGCGCACCGGCAGGCCGTCCTCGAGCAGGCCGACGACCTTCGCGGACGCCTGCAGCTCGGTGTAGCCCAGGAACTCGGTCTCACCGTGCTGCTCCAGCACCTTGCGGTACTCGGACAGGTCGCCGTGGCCGCTCTTGCGCGTCGCCGCGTCGGCCTTCGCGCGCTTGCGCTGCTCGTCCATCAGCGTGCGGAAGCCCGCCTCGTCGACGCTCAGGCCCTGCTCGGCCGCCATCTCGAGGGTCAGGTCGATCGGGAAGCCGTAGGTGTCGTGCAGCTGGAACGCCTTGTCCCCGGCCAGCACGTCGCCGCCGTCGCGCTTGGTCTCGGCCGCGGCGAGGTCGAAGATGCGCGAACCGCTGGTCAGGGTGGCGAGGAACGCCTCCTCCTCGACCCGCACGACCTCGGAGATCCGGTCGAAGCCGCTGACCAGCTCGGAGTAGATCGGGCCCATGGTGTCGCGGACGACCTCGGCGAACGCCTGCAGCACGGGCTCCTGCACGCCCAGCAGGCGGGTGGAGCGGACGATGCGGCGCAGCAGCCGGCGCAGCACGTAGCCGCGGCCGTCGTTGCCGGGGGTGACGCCGTCGCCGATCAGCATGACGCCGGTGCGGGCGTGGTCGGCGATCACGCGGAAGCGGACGTCGTCGGCGTGGTTCGCGCCGTAGCGGCGGCCGGAGAACTCCTCGGCGCGGCCGATCACCGGGCGCACCAGGTCGGTCTCGTAGACGTTCTCGACGCCCTGCAGGATCGTGGCGACGCGCTCGACGCCCATGCCGGTGTCGATGTTCTTCTTCGGCAGCTCGCCGACCGGCGGGAAGCCCAGCTTCGGGCTCTGCTCGCCGCGGACGTCCTGCATGAAGACGAGGTTCCAGATCTCGATGTACCGGTCCTCGTCGGCCACCGGGCCGCCCTCGCGGCCGTACGCCGGGCCGCGGTCGTAGTAGATCTCCGAGCAGGGGCCGCCGGGACCGGGCACGCCCATGTCCCAGTAGTTGTCCTTGCCGTCGCGGACCTGGATGCGCTCGCCCGGCAGGCCGGTGAGCTTGCGCCACAGCCCGGCCGCCTCGGCGTCGCCCTCGTAGACGGTCGCCCAGATCCGGTCCGGGTCGAGGCCGAAGCCGCCCTCGTCCTGGGACTTGGTGATCAGCTCCCAGGCTCCTGTGATCGCGCCTTCCTTGAAGTAGTCGCCGAAGGAGAAGTTGCCGGCCATCTGGAAGAAGGTGTTGTGCCGGGTGGTCTTGCCGACCTCGTCGATGTCCGGCGTGCGCACGCACTTCTGCACGCTGGTCGCGCGCGGGTACGGCGGCGGGGCCTCACCGAGGAAGTAGGGCTTGAACTGCACCATGCCCGCGTTGACGAACAGCAGGTTCGGGTCGTCGAGGATCAGCGGCGCGCTGGGCACGCGGGTGTGGCCCCTGCCCTCGAAATGGCGCAGGAAGCGATCGGTGATTTCGTGTGTGTCCACGGGGTCATTCCTTGTACTGGGGGCGCGGGTGGCGGCAGACGCACCACGCCGGACAGACGGGGAGGCGGCGACGGCGGAGGGCGCCGCTCTCGCGCGGGTGCGCGCGAGGTCAGCCCTCCGCCCGGCGAGCTCGCCGGGCGGGCCGCTGGGCAGCGGCGTGCCGGCCCGCGACACCTTGCGTTGCAACGAATCCGGACCGTTCCTCGACCATGTCGTGCAGCTCCTGTTCCCGCTCGCTCATCCCGGCGCGCACCTCGGCGCCGAACGAGCCCACGGCGCCGGCCAGCTCGCGCACGGCGTCGCCCAGGTTCGATGCTAACCCGGCCGGAGTGGCCTGACGAGCCGTTTCGGCCGCCTTGCGGGACAGCACGACCCCGGTCACGACGCCGACGCCGAGCCAGAACAGCCGCTTCACTTCTTCCTCCGGCGGGCCGGGGCCGCGGCCTTGGCTTCCTGCTTCCGGCGCCGCGCGCGGACCGCCTTGCTGAGCCCGTACGACAGCGCGGCGACCTTGACCAGCGGGCCGCCGAGCGTCGCGGTGAACACCGACGAGAGCGCCGAAACGTTGCCGGTGACGGCCTGCGCGTTCGCGGTGATCCCGTCCACGCGCTCGAGCTGGGTGTTCACGTGCGTGATGGTCTCGTTCGCGCCCAGCAGGATCGGGTCGCTGCTCTCGTGGGCCTTCCGGATGGCGATGGTCGCCTCGTCCAGCGTGCGGCCGAGCTTGAGCAGCGGGATCGCCAGCAGCAAGACCAGCACTACGAATGCTCCTGCGGCGATCAGCGCGGCGATCTGCCCTGCCGACACGGGCCCTCCTCGGGGTTGCGCGGTCTTCGGTGCCAGTGAGGTTACCGCCTGGCCAGCCGTTCGGCGGTGTCGCCCCGCCAGTCGGTCACTCAGCGCAGCCGGACCACTCCCGACCAGCGGCGGGCCTGCCCACTACGGGCGAAAACGGATCGCCTGATCGCCGGGGGTGGCGCTGCCTTCGGGGATGGGGGGCGTCGTGACGGGTGCGCCTGGGATGCGCAGGGTGCTCGCCGGGCCTCGGTGCTTGCCGGGCCTGCCGGACATCGGCGCTTGCCGGGCATCGCCGGACATCGGTGGTTGCCGGGCATCGCCGCGCCTTGCCGAGGCCGCCGCACCTTGGCGAGCCTTGCCGGATCTGCCGCACCTTGGCTCGCATTGCTGAGGATGCCGGGTCTGCCGAGCTGTGCTGGGCGTTGCCGCAGCCTCCGCATCCCGCCGAGTCTTGCGGTGTCTCGCCGGACCACTGTGGACAAGCAGTCCGGTGGCGGCGGCCGGACCAGGGTCTACCGGGCTTCCTTCGTGACAGCGCGGTACAGCACGGCCATGTCCTCCTCACCGTGCCCGGCGGCGACGGCGGCTTCGAGGTGGGTCAGCGCGGCCTTCGCGCCCGCGACGTCGATCGCGTCGCCGGCGGCTTCCACTACCAGGCGGGCGTCCTTGGCGGCCAGGGTGGCCGGGAACGACGCCGGGTAGTCGCCGGAAAGCATGAGGGGGCCCTTCATGCGCGAGTAGCCGACGTCGAAGGCCGTGCCGGTCATCACGTCGAAGAACAGTGCCGGGTCGAGGCCGAGGGTGTCGGCCAGTGCGAGGCTCTCCGCGGTGGCGTTGGTCAGCGCGAGGACCCAGCCGTTCATCACGAGCTTGAGCCGGGAGGCGGTGCCGGGGACGGGGCCGAGCCAGCGGGTGGTCGAGGCGATGGCGTCGAACACCGCTTCCGCCCGTTCGCGCGCCTCGTCCGGGCCGGCGGCGAGGACCTGCAGCTTCGCTTGTTCGGCCGGGATCTTGGTGCCCATCACGGGACAGTCGACGAACACGACGCCCGCCTGCTCCGCCGCCTCGGCCAGCTTCCCGGCCCACTCGATCCCGACGGTGCTGGTCTGCAGCCACAGGGTGCCCGGCGCGACGCCGGCGGCGGCGAAGACCTCGGCGACCGTCGGACCGTCCGCGAGCATGGTGACGACGACATCGGCGCCGTCCGCCGCCTCCCCCGGCGACGCGGTGACGGTGGCGCCGTCGGCGACGAGCGGCTCGGCCTTCGCGCGGGTGCGGTTCCACGCCCGCACCTCGTGCCCGGCCCGGGCGAGGTTGGCGGCCATCGGCAGGCCCATGATCCCGGTGCCCAGAAACGCGACTGTGGTCATGCCGTCCATCGTGCCCGCGCCCGGCACGCTCCGCAGCCCGCCGTTCACCGGGTGAGCGCGGGCCAGCCCGTGGCCCGGTCGGCGACCAGCGCGTCGAAGCCGGGGAAGTCGGCCGGGCGCAGCGGAGACGCGAGGGGTGCGGCGGTGGCCTGGGCCGGGTGGCGGACGCGGATGGTGACGTGACCGGGACGCTCACCGCCGTCGTGCCAGTGGCGGGTGTGGGCCGGGACGCTCAGGACGTCGCCGGGCTCGCACAGCACGGCGTGCACCCAGCGGCCCGCGTGCACGTACCAGACCGCGGAGCCGCTGACGAAGAACCGGTCCTCGTCCGCGCCGGAGCTGCGCTCGGCGGCGGCGGGCACGGCATCGCCGCGCACCAGGTCCACCGAGTGGTAGCCGACGGCGGCGGTCAGCTCGTCGAGGCGGTCGCGGTACCCGGCCAGGACCTCGGCCTCGCCGGCGTCCGGCGCCAGGCCGGCCAGCGGCCAGCGGGCGAACCCGACGCCGTGCCGCTTCAGCTCGACCGTGATGGTCCCCAGGTCCTCGGTCCGCAGCAGCACGTGACCGGGCTGGTCGTCCGGCCACACCGTCAGAAGCGTCATCACTCCCCCTCGCACGGAACTCCCCTGGCACCGGTGACCGGCAACAACCCGGGCCGGTGGGCCGCGCATTCCCGTTGCCCACCGTTCTACGGGAGAACGTGGCGACGCTCACGGAAGTTTCAGCCGGCGGGAACTACTGGCGCTCACCGCGGATGGTGCGCCGCAGCCGCGGCACGCGCTCGGCCAGTGTCCGCTCGCCGCCGCGCTGGGTGGGCTCGTAGTAGTCGCGGCCGACCAGCTCGTCCGGCGGGTACTGCTGGGCGAGCACGCCCTCGGGCACGCCGTGCGGGTAGCGGTAGCCCTCCGCGTTGCCGAGCTTCTTCGCCCCCGCGTAGTGCCCGTCTCGCAGGTGCGGCGGCACGGTGCCGATCGCGCCGGAGCGCACGTCGGCCAGCGCCGAGTCGATCGCGGTGACCACGGCGTTGGACTTCGGCGCGGTGGCCAGGTGGATGGTGGCCTGGGCGAGCGCGAGCCGGCCCTCCGGCATGCCGATGAACTGCACGGCGTGCGACGCCGCGACGGCCGCCTGCAGCGCCGTCGGGTCGGCCATCCCGATGTCCTCGCTCGCGTGCACCACGAGCCGGCGCGCGAGGAACCGCGGGTCCTCCCCCGCCTCGATCATCCGGGCCAGGTAGTGCAGCGCGGCGTCGACGTCGGAGCCGCGGATCGACTTGATGAACGCGCTGATCACGTCGTAGTGCTGGTCGCCGTCGCGGTCGTAGCGCACCGCCGCTTTGTCCACAGTGGACTCCACGATGGCCAGGTCGATGGTCTTGTGCTCGGTGGCGCCCGCGGCGTCGGCCGCCGCCTCCAGCGCGGTGAGCGCCCGCCGCGCGTCGCCGCCCGCGAGCCGCACCAGGTGGTCGCGCGCCTCGTCCGTGAGCGCGAGCTCGCCGCCGAGGCCGCGCTCGTCCGCCAGCGCGCGCTCCAGCAGCCGCACGATGTCCTCGTCGGTCAACGGCCGCAGCTGCAGGACCAGCGAGCGGGACAGCAGCGGCGAAACCACCGAGAACGACGGGTTCTCCGTGGTCGCCGCCACCAGCAGCACCGTGCGGTCCTCGACCGCGCCCAGCAACGCGTCCTGCTGCGTCTTGGAAAACCGGTGCACCTCGTCGATGAACAGCACGGTGTTCTCGGCGTTGTAGCTCCGGCGCCGGCGGGCCTCCTCGATCACGCCGCGCACCTCCTTGACCCCCGCCGACAGCGCGGACATCGCGACGAACCGGCGGCCGGTGGCGATCGAGACCAGGTTGGCCAGCGTGGTCTTGCCGGTGCCGGGCGGTCCGTAGAGCAGCACGGACGCGGGCGCGGCGCCCTCGACCAGCCGGCGCAGCGGCGCGCCCTCGCGCAGCAGGTGCTGCTGGCCGACGACCTCGTCGAGCGTGCGCGGCCGCATCCGCACCGCGAGCGGCGAGCTCGCCGGGTCGGCCTGCGGTTCCACCCGGTTGGACCCGGTGGGTTCCGGGGGCGGCCCCAGGTCGGGGTTCACCGTGAAGAGTTCGTCCTGTGCTGCCACCCCGATGACGTTAACCGACCCCACCGACAAGACCGCTTGCCCGGCCCGGATCTCCTGCGCTACCGTGGTTTGACCAGATAATCAGATCTGGTCAAACAGTCAAAGGGTGAAGAATCGCCGAGGGAGCGCATGCCGGGACACCCGAACCACGACCGCGCCGACCGGATCCTCGACGCCGCCTCCGAGCTGCTCGTGCGCTGGGGCTCGCGCAAGGTGACGATCGACGACGTCGCGCGCCGGGCCGGCATCGGCAAGGGCACCGTCTACCTGCACTGGCGCACCAAGGACGTGCTGTTCGGAGCGCTGCTCACACGCGCCGCGGCCGACCTGCTCGACCGGATCGCCACCCGACTGCGCACCGACCCCGGCGAAGCGGTTCCGCACCGCTACCTGCGGAGCCTGTTCCTCGACGTGGTCCACGACCCGCTGCTCTCGGCCATGCTCACGAACGACGTCATGCTGCTCGGCCACTACTCGGACGCGGCGTCGGAGACCCGCGCGGCCGGGGTGGCCGCGACCGACGGGACGTTCGAGGTGTTCGCCCGGCACGGGCTGCTGCGGGCCGACGTGCCGGACCTGCCCTACGCCCTCAGCGCCGCGACCATCGGCTTCTACCTGCGCGACAGCGCCGACACCGCCCGGGCCGACCTCACGGTCGAGGACCGGGCCGACGCGATGGCCCGGGTCGTGCGGGCCGCGTTCGAGCCGCCCGGCGAGCCCGATCCCGCCGCCGTCGAAGCGGCGGCCACCGAACTCCGCTCGGTGTCCGAGGCCTACGTCTCGGCCTGCCGCGCGGTCATCTACACCGGCGAATCCGCCACGGCGCCCGGCTGATCCCGGCGAGCCGGCAACTGGAAGGGGAACCAGTAACCATGACCACCACACTCCCGTCGGCCTGGGCCGTCCACCCGGACCAGTTCTGGCTGCGCGGGATCCAGCCCGACCGCCCGGTGGAGTTCAAGGCGGAGCTGGGCACCTGGAACATCTACGGGTACGCCGAGGCGCACCGGGTGCTGAGCGACCCGGCCACGTTCTCGTCCGACACCACGCGGCTGGTGCCGGCGGAGTCGAAGGCGGACGTCGCCGAGCTGAGCGAGGGCAGCCTGCTGCAATTGGACCCGCCACTGCACAACAAGATGCGCAAGCTGGTCAGCCGCGCGTTCACGCCGAAGGTGGTGGCCGACCTCGAGCCGCGGATCGGGCAGCTCACCCGCGAGCTGCTCGACGCCGTGGCCGGGCGCGACCGGCTGGAACTGGTGGAGGCGCTGTTCTACCCGCTGCCGGTGATCGTGATCGCCGAGCTGCTCGGGGTGCCGGCGAGCGACCGCGAGCTGTTCCGGAGCTGGGTGGACGAGCTGTTGAGCAGCACCGACCAGGTCTCCGTCAACGAGCAGACCGAAGAGCAGAAGAAGGTGGCCAAGGAGCAGATCCGGGTCACCCGCAAGTTCACCGAATACCTGGGCGAGCACGCCGAGGAGCGGCGCCGGCACCCGAGGGAGGACCTGCTCACCAAGCTGGTCGAGGCCGAGGTCGACGGGGAACGGCTCAACCACACGGAAATCGTCAACTTCGCGAACGTGCTGCTGATCGCCGGGCACATCACCACCACGATGCTGCTCGGCAACACCGTGCTGTGCCTCGACGCGTTCCCGGACCAGGCCGCCCGGGTCCACGCCGACCGCGCGCTGGTGCCGCCGGTGATCGAGGAGTCGCTGCGGTTCCTTTCGCCGTTCTCCGCGGTCGCCCGCGTCACCACCACCGAGGTGGAGCTGGGCGGCGCCACGATCCCCGCGGACCGGATGCTGATGGTGTGGGTCGCCGCGGCCAACCGGGACGCCCGGCACTTCACGAACCCGGACGTGTTCGACCCGGCGCGTGCGGAGAACAAGCACCTGGCGTTCAGCCACGGCATCCACACCTGCATCGGGGCGCCGCTCGCGCGGCTGGAGGGCCGGGTGGCGCTGAACATCCTGCTGGACCGGTACCCCTCGCTGCGCACGATCCCGGGCGAGCCGCCGACGTTCCAGCCCAACCCCGCCATGACCGGGGTGAAGGTGCTGCCGCTTCAGGCCTGAAGTCCTTGCGCCGTCGGCGAACACGCTTCGCCGGCGGCGCAGCGGCGGGCAGGCTGGGCCGATGCCTTCCTCGGTCGCGGTGCTCTCGGACATCCACGGCGTGCTGCCGGCGCTCGACGCGGTGCTCGCGGAGCCGGACGTGCAGGCGGCCGACGTCGTGGTGCTGTGCGGCGACCACGCGGCGGGACCGCTGCCGTCGGCGACGCTGGACCGGCTCGTGGCGCTCGGCGACCGCGCGGTCTGGGTGCGCGGCAACGCCGATCGCGAGCTGGCCGCGCTCGCCGGCGGCGGGACGACGAACATCCCGGACCCGATCGCGCCGTGGGCCGCCACGCAGCTGCGGCCGGATCAGGTGCGGCTGCTGGCGGGGCTGCCGCTGACCGTCACGCTGGACATCGACGGGCTCGGCGAAGTGCTGTTCTGCCACGCGACCCCGCGCGACGACGAGGAAGTGGTGCTCGTCGACAGTCCGCTCTCGCGCTGGGCGGAGGTGCTCGGCGACGTCACCGCGCCGACGGTCGTGTGCGGGCACACGCACATGCCCTTCACCCGGCTCGCCGACCGGCGCCGCGTGGTCAACCCCGGCAGCGTCGGAATGCCTTACGGCACAACGGGTGCGCACTGGGCGCGGCTCGGCCCCGGCGTCGAACTCCGGAGAACTCCTTACGACGCCGAGAAAGCGTGCCGGCAGCTCGTCGCGGAATCGGGTTACCCGGGCATCGGGGAGTTCGCCGACTACTTCGTGCGGAACCCGGCCTCGGACGCCGAAGCGCTGCGGGTGTTCAGTCCCCGTGCCCGCGCAACGAGCGCCACATGATCACCGCGGCGTACGGCAGGAACTCGCGCCCGCGGCGCCACAGCCACGGCACGCCCTTGAGCACCAGCCAGCCGAAGTGCCCCGCGGCGCTCGGCTCCACGCCGCCCGAGCAGGTCAGGCTGACCGGCTCCGGCACGGCGAACCCGGCATCGGCGAGCAGCGCGGTGAACCCCAGCGCGAGCATCCGGTGGCCGAGTTCCGAGGGGTGCAGGCGGTCGACGCTCCACGCGGTGAGGTCGTACGCGCCGGGCATCGTGTCGAGGTCGAGGCAGGGCACGCCCTCGGCGGCGACGACGGCGTCGATGGCGGCGTTCAGCTCGGCGACCCGCGCGCTGAGCGCCCGCTTCAGCGACTGCGGCAGGCGGAACACCTTGCCGTGGTCGTGGAACCGCACGGGCACCACCGTGGTGCCGACGGCGGCGAGCGTCCGGATGATCTCGGTGAGGTCGGCGGAAATCCGCTCGGCGTCGAAGTCGGGGCGCAGGGTGTCGTTCATGCCGACGACGATCAGCGCGACGTCCGGCCGGTGCGCCAGGACGAGCGGAAGCTGCTCGGAAAGCACGCAGTTCATGCGCGCGCCGGTGAACGACGGGTTGAGGTAGCCGTCTTCGCCCACGCCCAGCGCCGCGGCGACGAGCGGCCCGACGCCGCGCCAGCCGCCCCGGTGCGGGAGTGGGTCGCCGAGGCCCACCGCGGTGGAGTCCCCGAGCACGGCGAGGCGCCGCGCGCGCTTGAGCGGCGCGGCGGATTCCCGCGGTGCGGCAGGCGCTTGCGGCGCGGCGGATTCTCGCGACGCCGCGGGCTCTCGCGGTGAGGCGGGATCACGCGGTTCCGGCGAGGTGGCGGGCTCCGGCGGCCGGGTGGGCTGCGGCGCCTGGGTGACTTGGACACTGATCACGGTCACGCGAAAGACCATCCGGCACCGAAACCCACCCTCGGTGATGGTGAGGTAACGCCGCATGGACGGGGCGGGGAACTCTTGGCACGTTGGGGCAGGTGTCCGCCCCATCCGGGCAGAACGGACAACCCAGCCACCCGGGTTTTCGCGCCGGAAGCGGATTCCCGGCGCGAAACGGTCAGGTCCGGCGGTCAGCGAAAGGCAGGGTAAAACGCCAGGTCGGCGTGCGGGCCGAGGCGGGCGCCCAGTGCGGCGGCCACGCGGGTGGCGTGCTCGGCGATGTCGGGCAGCCGCGCGTAACCCGCGTGTTTCGCCAGCTCACGCCACCAGGTGACCAGCGCGGCCTCGCGGCTGACGGGGGTCGCGTGGCGGGTGAGGTCCAGGCTCGGGAGCGTGTCGCTGGTGATGAGCCAGACGAGCAGCAGTTCGCTGATCGTCAGCTGGGCCGCGAGTTCCTCGTCGTCGGCGAAGGAGGGCCAGACGCCGACCACCTCGGCGCGCCACGCGGCGATCATCGCCTCGCTCATGCCCGCGGGCAGCGCCAGCGCGTCGTCGCACGAGGCGAACGGCAGCCGCAGGTAGGCGGCGTCCACCAGCGCGGTGCGGACGCGGCCGCGCTCGAAGTCCAGGAAGCGCACCCCCGAGCCGGTGACCAGGTTGTTCTCCGGGCTCAGCTCCGAGGGGCTGAACGCGCGGAACGCCGCCGACCGGGCCAGCGCCACGGATTCCGCCACGCGCGCGCGGATCGGCTCCGGCGTGACGATGCCCAGCAGGTCCTCCAGCAGCGGAGGGACCTCGTCGAGGGTGTCGGCGAGGTCGTTGTCCTCGTTGCGGACCGGGCCGCCGAGCCGGCGCAAGAGCGCGTTGAAGTCCGCCTCGCGGCTCGCCGTGCTCGCGTGCAGCCGGCCGAGCGAGCGGGCCCACGACAGCAGCGCCCGCTCCGCCGCACGGGAATCGCGCGCGGAGAGCTTGTCCTGCAACGTCGGGGCGCGACCGAGGTCCTCGATCACGAGCACGCGCTGGCGGCCGTCGTGCGCGAGCAGCTCGGGGCACATCCGCTCGTCGGGCGAGAGCGCGGTGAACAGCTGGTAGCTCACTGCTTCCTGCGCGAACGGGTCGGCGTAACCGGGCTCCGGCGGGTCCGGGTAGTGCTTGATGACCAACGTGCGCGGCAGCGCGAAGGACGAGGAGACGACCCGCGCCCGCAGCACCGTCGCGGGCCCGCTGCCGGCGAGGTCTTCGGGCGACACAAGCGTGATCGCGCTGCCGAAGCGACGCGATAACACGCTTTCCCCCGCCGCGATAGCCGCGGCGACGGGCTCGGCTCCCGCACCGACGGTGGAATCGTCGGTGGAGGAGGTGTCGACTGTCATTGGCACCGACCCTACTCGTGACTGATGAACCATGACCACACTGATCCGGGCAGCGGGACGCGAACTGCCTCCCTCGGCGAACTGTGAACGTGCTCTTGGTGAACTGTGCTCTTGGTGAAAAGCCGGGACGTGACAAAGCACCGCGGCGTTGCGCCGTGCGGCGAAAATCAGCGGAATGGCCGTACCGGGCCGGGTTTCGCGCTGGCGCGCCGGTCACCTGAACCGATCCGGGAATCCGTGGGCACCGGCGCGGCGGGGACTCCTCTGCGATGGTTCACCGCTTTTCCTTACCCACTATGGGCAGTGGGAAAACACCGAACCGATCCCGAAGCGCCGAGTGACCCGATTGGCTCGTCACCCGGACGAAAGCGGGCGCCGAAGCGCGGCGGAACTCTGTTTGCGACGGCGCACCAAGAGGACCGCGGCCGCGGCGAGCACGATCCCGAGCAGGTTGACCAGCAGCTGCAGGACCGAGTAGCCGGCCCGGTCCCAGCGCCCGGCCACCGCGGCCACCATGGCGTAACCCGCCGCCGGCACCGTGGTCACCGAGATGAAGACCCCGACCAGCGCCGCGGACTTCGCCGAGGTCATGGCCAGCATGCCCGCCGCGCCGGCGAGCAGTGCGACGACGAACGACGCGACGCCGACCTGGTAGACGAAGTCCACCGCATGGTTGCCCACGATCGCCGAGGGGTCGAAGACCCCGGTCGCCGAGCCGAGCAGGACCGCGCCGAGCGTGACGGCCATCGAGACCGGGAAGCCGACCAGCAGCGCCACCCCGGCCCGGGCGATCAGATCGCGCCGGCGCAGCACCAGGCCGACCGCGATGGCGGCCAGCGGCCCGAATTCGGGCCCCACCACCATCGCGCCGACGATCGTGACCGCCGAGTCCGTGACGACGCCGACGGCCGCGAGCAGGCAGGCGATCACCAGGAACGCCTGGAACGTCAGGTTCCAGCGCGACTCCTCGCCCGTGCGGCCCAGCAGTTCCTGCCACACCACGGCATCCGCGCCTTCACCGGGCGCGGCCTCCTCCGCGGCGTCGGCCGCGTCGGACAGCGCCGTGTCCAGTGCCTCGAGCGTGATGCCGCCGGAACGGTCGAGGTGCAGCGCGCACAGGGCGTCGACGATCTCGTCGGCCGCCTCGCGCGCGATGTCCGCCTCGATCAGGTCGCCTTCCGGCTGGACGGCGACCCCGCGGTGCACCACCAGGTGCGCGGTGCCGGCGTGCGTCCGCAGGAACTCGACCACTTCGTCGGTCCGCTCCGGCGGG
The DNA here is from genome assembly GCF_900110575.1 of Amycolatopsis saalfeldensis. Classification (GTDB taxonomy): domain Bacteria; phylum Actinomycetota; class Actinomycetes; order Mycobacteriales; family Pseudonocardiaceae; genus Amycolatopsis; species Amycolatopsis saalfeldensis. Next base: position 54,644 of record NZ_FOEF01000009.1, on the reverse strand, counting down.
CACACCGCCCGCAAGTGCAGCACTACGCCTGCGGCGCCGGCGGCACGGGCTTCGCGTCGATGCCGGCCTCCTTGCGCTGCTGCGCGGTGATCGGCGTCGGAGCGGCCGTGAGCGGGTCGTAGCCGCCGCCGGTCTTCGGGAAGGCGATCACGTCACGCAGCGAATCGGCCTTGGCCAGCAGCATCACGATGCGGTCCCAGCCGAACGCGATGCCGCCGTGGGGCGGCGGGCCGAACGCGAAGGCGTCGAGCAGGAAGCCGAACTTCTCCTGCGCCTCCTCGTCGGACAGGCCCATCAGGCTGAACACGCGCTTCTGCACGTCGCCGCGGTGGATACGGATCGAGCCGCCGCCGATTTCGTTGCCGTTGCAGACGATGTCGTAGGCGTACGCGAGCGCGCTGCCCGGGTCGGACTCGAACTTGTCGATCCACTCCGGCGTCGGCGAGGTGAACGCGTGGTGCACGGCGGTCCACTTGCCGGAGCCGACGGCCACGTCGTCGCCGATGTCCTCGACCGGCGCGAACAGCGGCGCGTCGACGACCCACACGAACGACCAGGCGTCCTCGTCGATCAGGCCGAGCCGCTTGCCGATCTCGTCGCGGGCGGCGCCGAGCAGCGGCTGGGTCGCACTCGCCTTGCCGGCCGAGAAGAAGATGCAGTCACCGGGCTTCGCGCCCGCGGCGGCCGCGACGTTCTCGCGCTCGGCCTCCGACAGGTTCTTCGCGACCGGCCCGCCGAGCGTGCCGTCGGTGTTGACCAGGATGTACGCGAGGCCGCGGGCGCCGCGCTGCTTCGCCCACTCCTGCCACGCGTCGAGCTGGCGGCGCGGCTGGTCGGCGCCGCCGGCCATCACGACCGAACCGACGTACGGCGCCTGGAACACCCGGAACGGCGTGTCCGCGAAGAACTCCGTCATATCGGTGATCTCGAGGTCGAAGCGCAGGTCCGGCTTGTCCGAGCCGTACTTCGCCATGGCCTCGTGGTAGGTGATGCGCGGGATCGGCCGCGGGATCTCGTGCCCGATCAGCTTCCACAGCGCGGTGACGATGTCCTCGCCGAGCGCGATCACGTCGTCCTGCTCGACGAAGCTCATCTCGATGTCGAGCTGGGTGAACTCGGGCTGGCGGTCGGCGCGGAAGTCTTCGTCGCGGTAGCAGCGGGCGATCTGGTAGTACCGCTCCAGGCCGCCGACCATGAGCAGCTGCTTGAACAGCTGCGGCGACTGCGGCAGCGCGTACCACGAGCCGGGCTTGAGCCGCGCGGGCACGAGGAAGTCGCGCGCGCCCTCGGGGGTCGAGCGGGTCATCGTCGGCGTCTCGACCTCGACGAAGTCCTGCGCGTGCAGCACCTCGCGCGCGGCGCGGCTGACCTCGCTGCGCAGCCGCATCGCCGCGGCCGGGCCGCTGCGGCGCAGGTCGAGGTAACGGTGCTTGAGGCGGATCTCCTCGCCGACGTCCACCCGGTCGTCGATCGGGAACGGCAGCGGCGCCGCCTCGGACAGCACCTCGAGCTCCGTGGCCAGCACCTCGATCTCCCCGGTGGGGATCTCGGTGTTCGTGTTGCCCTCGGGCCGCCGCGAGACCTCGCCGACGATCTTCACGCAGAACTCGGAGCGCAGCGCGTGCGCGCGCTCGGCCATCTCGCCCTCGCGGAACACCACCTGGGCGACGCCGCTGGCGTCGCGGAGGTCGATGAAGATGACTCCGCCGTGATCGCGCCGCCGGGCCACCCAGCCGGTGAGGGTGACGTGCTGACCGGCCTGCCCGGCACGCAGGGTGCCGGCTTGATGAGTGCGGAGCACTGCGACTGCTCTCCTTCGCCCACGGGTTCACGACGGTTTTCGCCGAACCCAGAGGCTAACGAACGGCCCGGGCGGCCGTGCTACCAGGCTTGTCCCGGACCAGCGCCGGCGGCTTGCGGAGCGGTCACAGGAGACGGAGCTGTTCGGCTTCCGGCGCCACCTCCTCCACCTGCGGCTCCGGCACCTCGGCCACCCGCCGGGGCGGCTGCGGATCGGCCTCGTCGCGCGGGGCGAGGCCGTGGCGGCGCAGCAGCGGGCCGACGCGTTCGCCGAGGCGTTCGCGGTAGCCGCGGTCCACGTACGCGCCGCGGGAGTACAGGCGTTTGTACCGCGGCACCAGCGCGGGGTGCGTGCGGCCCAGCCACGAGGCGAACCACTCGCGCGCGCCGGGGCGCAGGTGCAGCGGCAGCACGCTGACGCTGGTGGCCCCGGCTTCCACGAGGCGGGCGAACAGGGCGTCCAGGGCTTCGGCGGAGTCCGTCAGCCACGGCAGCACCGGCGCGACCAGCACGGCGCACGGCAACCCCGCCGCGCGCGCCTTGCGGACCAGCTCCAGCCGCGCCTGCGGGCTCGGCGTGCCCGGCTCCAGCCGGTGCTGCAGCTCCCGGTCCAGCAGGGCGATCGAGACCGCCAGCCGCACCGGGACGTCCTTCGCCACGGATTCCAGCAGCGGCAGGTCCCGGGTCAGCACCGTGCCCTTCGTCAGGATCGACAGCGGGGTGCCCGAGTCCGCCAGCGCGCGGATGATCCCGGGCATCAGCCGATAGCGGCCCTCCGCGCGCTGGTACGGGTCGGTGTTCGTGCCCATCGCCACGTGCTCGCGCGACCAGCCCGGGCGTTTCAGTTGCGCCGCAAGCACTTCCGGCGCGTTGATCTTCACCACCACCTGGGTGTCGAAATCGTGGCCCGCGTCGAAATCCAGGTAGGTGTGGGTGTTGCGGGCGAAGCAGTTGTGGGACACCATGCCGTCGGCCACGAAATCGCCGGTGCCGGTGGTGATGTCGTACAGCGGCAGGTCCAGTCCCAGCGATTCCACCGCCGCGACGGTGCGCCGCACCGAGCCGATCGTGGTCCCGTCGAGCGAGCGCTTCCACGCCACGGCCGGGTCGGCCAGGTGCAGGAACCGCAGCACCTCGCCGGTGCCGCCGGAGAGCCGCGCCACGCGCCGGCCCGGGTGGCCGCGGTGCCCCACCGTCTCGTAGCCGAAGGAAAACCGTTCCAGCGCTTGGAAAAGCGTCTCGACGACGTCCGTCTCGTCGTGCGCGATCGACAGCACCCCGCGGCGGTACGAGCCGGCGAGGTCGAACAGCCCGGCGAGGAACCCGCGGGACCAGTGCGCGTCCGGCTGCGGCGGGATGCGCAGGAACCCCACCGAGGAGCCGAAGTCCGGCAGGTAGCGCAGCGCCCGCGCGGCCGCGTCCGGCTCCGCCGCGAAACCGCCGGAGCGCAGCATCCCGCACAGGTACCCGGCGCGGTAGCCGAGTGTGTCGTCCGGCGTGCGTTCGAACCGCCCGCCGCCCACCAGTTCCGTGCCGACCTCGAGGTGCGGCCGCTGCGCCGTGCCGAGTTTGCTGCCGGTCACGTACTTCCACCCGCGCGCGCTGAGGAACCGGTGGTCCGGCCCGGTCACGAGCGTGGTGCCGTCGTCGAGGGTCACGCGGTAGGCCTCGCGCACCGTGGTCCAGTGCGCCAGCACCTCCGTGGGCACCAGCCGCCGCGCGACGCCGTGGCCGCGCGTGCCGAGGATCGCCTCGCCCACCGCGAGGTCGGCGATCGGCTTGACCCGGCCGTCGGCCAGCAGCACCGGGGTGCCGCCTTCGAGGCAGTACGTGCACGCGTGCGAGCAGCCCCGGTACGGGTTCACCGTCCACCGGAACGGCACCGCGGAGGCTCCCGGGACCTTGTTCAGCACCGACCGGGCGTGCACCTCGTGAAAGGTGACGCCGTCGAATTCCGGTGATCGCACCGACCGCACCAAGCCGTCCAGGCCTGGCAGGACCGGCTCACCCTCCCCTGCCCGCTGCCGTTCCCATCGCACTCGTCCAGTCGAACACATGTTCTAGAGTACTGTCAAACATATGTTCGAATGACAAGGCTGGTCTCGCCGCGCGTCCGGTCGGGTCCTCGTCACACGGGGAACCGCTCCAGCGCCCGGATCTTGTTGGTCGCGTCCAGCGCCGCCACCTTGTACGCCTCGGACAGGGTCGGGTAGTTGAACACGGCGTCCACCAGGTAGTCGACGGTGCCGCCGCAGCCCATCACCGCCTGGCCGATGTGCACGAGGTCCGTGGCGCCGGTGCCGAACACGTGCACGCCCAGCAGCTTCCGGTCCGTTGTGGACACCAGCAGCTTCAGCATTCCGTAGCTGTCACCGGTGATCTGCCCGCGCGCCAGCTCGCGGTAACGCGAAATGCCGATCTCGTACGGCACCGAGGACGACGTCAGCTGCGCCTCCGTGGCGCCGACGTACGAGATCTCCGGGATCGTGTAGATCCCGATCGGCTGCAGGGCGCCCAAGCCGTTCGCGTGCTCGCCGAACGCGTGGTACGCGGCGAGCCGGCCCTGGTCCATCGAGGTGGCCGCCAAGGCGGGGAACCCGATCACGTCGCCGACCGCGTAGACGTGCTCCACCCCGGTGCGGTAGTGCTCGTCCACCGCCAGCCGGCCGCGCTCGTCGGCCATCAGGCCCGCGTTCTCCAGCGCCAGCTCACCGGTCACGCCCTGGCGGCCCGCGGAGTACATGACGCCGTCGGCCGGGATGCGCTTGCCGCTGACCAGGGTGGTGACGGTGGAGTCGGCGGAGACCGCGACGTTCGCCACCTTCTCCCCGAAGCGGAAGGTGACGCCGAGGTCGCGCAGCTGGAACTTCAGCGACTCGACGATCTCCGGATCGCAGAAGCCGAGCATCTGGTCCCGCTGCTCCACCACGGTCACGCGCGAGCCGAGCGCGGCGAACATCGACGCGTACTCGATCCCGATCACCCCGGCGCCGACGACGACGAGCGAGGACGGGATCTGCTCCAGCCGCAGGATCTCGTCGGAGTCGAGCACCCGGGCGGCGTCGAAGTCGACGTGCGCGGGGCGGGCCGGGCGGGTGCCGGTGGCGATCACCACGTAGTCGCCGGTGATGGTGCGGCGGTCGCCCGGGTGGCGGCCCTCGACCATGATCGTGTGCGGGTCGGCGAACGAGCCGGTGCCCGCGACGAGGTCGACGTGGTTGCGCAGCAGCTGCGACCGCACCACCTGCACCTCACGCCCGACGACGTGCTGCGTGCGGGCCAGCAGGTCGGCGATGGTGATGTCCTGTTTGACGCGGTAGCTCGCCCCGTAGAGCTCCCGCTGGTTCATGCCGGTCAGGTAGAGCACCGCTTCGCGCAGTGTCTTGGACGGGATCGTGCCGGTGTTGACACACACCCCGCCGACCATGTCGTGCCGGTCGACGACCGCCACCTTCTTCCCCAGCTTCGCGGCGGCGATGGCCGCCTTCTGCCCGCCGGGCCCCGAGCCGATGACGATGAGGTCGTACTCGTGTTCGCTCACGTGCTGTAGCCTGCGCACTCCCCCGCCGCCGCGCAACCCCGAAAGCGGCGTCGTGCAGGGCTTGGACCAGTGCTTCACGGCTGGCGGGACCGGGGCCGAACCGCTCGTCGCCGACTTCGCTGCCCGCGGATCGACGTCCTGGTCAACAGCGCCACGGGCACGAGTGCCCGGATAACCGTTGCCCGGCAACGCTTTCGTCGCGCTACGGGACGTGCACCGTGGCCGCGTCCGACGTGGTGGCGCCGGCGAGGTTCGTGAACACCGCCCGGTACTGGGTGCCCTCGACCGGCTGGGCGACGGTGAGCGTGGTGCCCGTCGCGTCCGGGACGTCCGCCCACGGGCCCCCGGCCGCCATGGCCTGCCAGCGAACGAGTGGTGCCGGGTCGCCGAGGGCGTACGCGGTGAACGTGGCGGGAGCCGCCGAAGCATCCTGCGGCTGCTGGGTCACCACGGGTGCGTCCGGCTGGGCCGTCGCCAGGCTGATCGGCACGACGTTGCCGCCGCCGACCGTCACCGCGACGCGGCCGATCGACTGCTCGCCGGTGCCGATGTTCAGGCGCAGGTCGGCATGGTTGTTCTCGCGGTTGGAGAACGCCGCGTCGGGCAACGGGATCACGGCCGTCTTCCACGTGTCCGTGTTCGTGTCGGTGACCCACGCCGAGTCGCGGTAGGCGTTGTTGGGGACGTCCGCGAACGAGTCGTAGTGGAGGTTCCAGCCGCCGGTGCCGTGGTCGAAATAGCTGACGTACGCGGTCGCCTGGTAGCCGCCGCCCGGCACCACGCCGTCGTCGAGGTCGAGGTAGAGGTACGAGGACCCGGCCGCGGTGGTCCGGGCGGGCAGGCCGCCCGCCGTCGTCGCCGTGGTGCTGCCGTCGCCGCCGTTCTGCACCACCAGTCCGTGCGTGCTGTCCGGATTGCCGAACGCGGCGCCGACGGTCGCGGACTGGGCGGCCGGCCCGATGCCGACCGCGAACACGTGCGCCGCCGGGGCGTTCGGCGCCTGGCCCGACGCGGTGTCGGGCAGGATCACGTACTGCACGGTCTTCGCCGGGTCGAGCGCGGCCCAGGCCAGGTACACGTGCACGTTCTGGTTCTGGCGGGCGCTGTTCGGCCCGGAGTTGAGGTACGGCGTGGTCGCCGCGATCGACGTCCCCGGCGACGCGCCGCCCGCCCACCAGTCGGCGAAGGACAGCGTGTAGCCCTGGGTGCTGCCGTCGCTGTAGACGATCGTGCCCGGCGCCGACGTGCTGCCGAACGCGCTCGAGCCGAGGAACCCGAGCAGCGCGCCCCGGCCGCTCACCGGCAGCACCTGCCCGCCCGCGACGATGTTGTCCGGCACGTTCGGCCGCGGCCACGTGAAGCCGATCCCGCCGGCGGTCACGGTCTGCCCCGGCGGGAACCCGGCCGCGGCCAGTGCCTGCGCCGAGTAGTTCAGGCCGCTGCCGTCGAACGCGCCGGCCGCCGGGGCGTTGTCGTTGCTGATCCCGGTGTTGTCGTAGGCCGCTTCCACTGAGGGATAAGGCACTTTGACGCCGCCACTGGAGCCGAACGAGCCGGCGCTCGACTTCGCCGTGAACCCGATCGGATAGGAGCCGGGCTTGACGTCCGCGCCCGCGCTCAGGGTCCACTTCACCGTGACCGAGCCGCCCGCGGGCACCCGGGCGTACGTGGTCGGGCCCGCCGGGGTGGCCGTCCAGCCGGGCGGTGCCGTGATCGAAACGGCGAGGTCACGCACGTCCTTCGTGTCGCCGTTGGTGAACGTGGCCGAAGCCGGGCCCGAGCCGGCCGCCGCCAGGATCGAGGGCACCGTGCTCGTCAACGTCCCCTGCACGACGATCGGCGCCGAGCCCGAAACGCCGTTGACGGTCGCGGTGATCGTCGCGACGCCGTCCTTGATCGCCCGCACCGACCCGTTGCGGTCCACGCTCGCGACGGCCGGGTTGCTGCTCCGGTAGCCGACCGCGGCGTGACTGGTGTCCACAAAGGACTGGTCGTCGTTCACCGCCTCGACCACCTTGTCCGCGGCGATGCCCAGGTCGCGGTCCGGCTCCTCGGCCGGGTTGGTGTCGTCGGCCAGCCAGCGGTTGCGCCCGGCCAGGTCGAAGGTCTGCCCGGGGTGGTAGACGACCGACTCCGGCTGCACGGTCACGGTCCGCACCTTCGGCTTGGCCGCGCCGGTGACCTGCACGTCGGAGCGGGCCACGATGGTCGACGCGTCGGAGCCGACCCGGAACTGGTACGTCCCGGGCGCCACCGCCTCGCGTGAATGCGCGGTGTCCCACAGCGCGAGGTCCGAGACCTTCACCGGCAGCACGACGTGCTGGGTCTGCCCCGGGTCGAGCGGCTGGGTCTTGCGGAACCCGGCGAGCCGCTGCAGCGGGACGTCACCGGTGCCGGCCCCGGGCGACGCCACGTACAGCTGCGCCACCGTGGTTCCCTTGCGCGGCCCGGTGTTCGTGACGTCGAGACCGACGTTCACGGTGCCGTCCGGCGCCACCGACCGGCGGTCGGCCGTGACGTTCGAGAGCCGGAACGTGCTGTAGCCGAGGCCGTAGCCGAACGGGTACGTGGGCGCGCCGGTGAAGTACTGGTAGGTCCGGCCGAGTCCCCCGGTGCTCGCGGCGTTCAGCCCGTAGTCCTGCATCGGCGGCAGTTGCGCGTCGCCGGAGTACCAGGTGAAGTCGAGGTGCCCGTCCGGGTTCTGCTTGCCGAACAGGACGTCCGCGAGCGCCGTGCCCTGGCTTTGGCCGTTGTAGCCGCTGAACAGGATCGCGGGCACCTTCGCCTGGAGGTCGCCGAGCGCGACCGGGCCGACCGTCTGGAGCGCGAGCGCCGTGCGCGGGTTGCCCAGCGCCGTCACCTGGTCGATCAGGGAGCCGTAGTTGCCGGGCATGCCGAGGTTCGCCCGGTCGTGGCCTTCGCTCGCCGAGGAGTGGTCCGTCCCGGCGAAGATCAGGACCAGGTCGGCGGCTCGGACGGCGGACTTGGTCGCGTCGCTCAGGACAGCGGGCGTGGTGGCGGTCGTCGAGGTTCCCGCCGCGTCGAACACGACAGAGGCGTTCGGGAGCGCGGCCTTGATGCCCTCGACGGGGTTCACCGTGTGGGTCGGCTGGCCGCTGTACCCGCCGAGCGTCACGGTGTTCGCCAGATCGCCGAGGACCACGACCTTGGCCGTCTTCGCCGGGTCCGCCGGCAGGACCGGCCCGCCACCCGGCATAGCCGCGTTCTTCAGCAGCACCAAGGAGTTGTCGGCGACCTTCGTCGCGAGGTCCTGGTGCGCCGGGCTTTCGATCACCGACTTGTCGATCTTCGTGTAGCCCACCTGGGCGGGCGGGTCGAACTCGCCGGTGGCCATCCGCATGGTGAACAGCCGGACGAGGTCGGCGTCGAGCACGCCTTCGGACAGGATGCCCGCGCCGATGGCGGCCTGGATGTTGGTCAGTGTGGCCTGATCGCCGGTGCAGTTGAGCTGGGTCCCGGCGCGCAGCCCGTACGCCTCCGCGCCCGCGGCGGCCGGGATGGTCGCGCCGGTCGCCGTATTGGTCCAGATCACCTGCGCGCCGGAGACCGAGGACTTCCAGCCCGGCGCGGCCCAGAGGTGCCCGCCCGGCGGCGGCTCCCACGCCGTCTGGATCGCGTCGCAGTCGGACGTGGTGTAGCCGTCGAACCCGAAGGTGCGCTGGGCGAGCTGGTTCACCAGGTAGGTGTCGACCGCGCCGGGCGTGCCGTTGATCGCGTTGTACGAGGTCATCAGCCCGGCGGCGTGATCGTCCTGGACCAGCTTCTGGAACTGCTTGAGGTAGTACTGGTGCAGGTCGGCCTCGGTGGTGACCGAGTCCCCGGACAGCCGGTTGTCCTCGACGTTGTTGAGCGCGTAGTGCTTCACCGTCGCCGCGACCTTGAGGTACGGCGTCATCGGGCTGCCGTCGGGCTTGTTGCCCTGGTAGCCGTTGACAAACGCGCCCGCCATCTGCGCGACGAGGTACGGGTCTTCGCCGAACGCCTCGTCGGTGCGGCCCCAGCGCGGGTCGCGGTCCAGGTTGACCGTCGGCGCCCAGTAGGTCAGGTCGCCGTAGTCGTTCACGTCCGGGCCGATGTTGTTCTGGCCGGTGCCGAAAAGGGATTTGTCCAGAAAACCGCGGGCTTCGTCCGAAATCGCGGTCGTCTCGGAGTAGGTCAACGCCGGGTCCCACGACATCGCGGCGGCGAAGTTGACCGGGAAGCTGGTCGAGTGCACGTTGTCGACGTCGCCTTGGCCGCCCGCGCCGGCGTCGGCGCCGAGCCGGTTCAGACCGTGCTGGCCCTCGCTCCAGTAGGTGTACTGCTGCACCCCCAGCCGCGTGATGGCCGGCGCGTTGTTGGTGTGCAGCTGCTGCACCTTCTCCGGCAACGTCATGCGCGACACCAGATCCGCCGCGCGCTCGGCGAAGCTGTGCTGCGTGTCGCGGTAGACAGGCGGGGGTGGCGCCGCCGCCGCGGAGCCGTTCATCACGGCGACGGCCAGCGTGATCCCACTCAGCGCGACAACGGCGAAAGCCATGGACCGGCGAGCGGGACGCGTGTGGGCCATGAAGAACCTCCGCGGGGACCAGGACTCAGGCAGAGCTCAGAGTTCCGTTGCCCGAAGGGAAAAGTCAAGGATCCCCCGAATTTGTCGCCTTCTTTGTCCGGCCGCCGAAAAAAGGCGACGCAAAGTTTCCGCAAGATCGGGTCGCGCGGCTTCTCCATTGACAAAGCCTCCGGGAAAACCCACACTTCCAGACGCTCCTGACAGCGTTGTCAGGTCAGGGGCGGCAGCAGGTTCTCGGCGCAACTCGCGACTTCGGAGGCTTGCCATGCACCGTGTCCCCACCGGATCCTGGCGGCTGCTGCTCGCCGCGGCGGCGGTCCTGCTCGCGCTCGGCGTCGCCACGCCGTCCGCCGCGGCCGCGCCCGGGGTTTCGCTCGTCACGAACCCGGCGCAGTACGTCGACCCGATGATCGGGACCGGAAACGGCGGTGAGCAAGTCGGGCAGATCAACAACTTCCCCGGCCCGGCCGTGCCGTTCGGCATGCTCCAGTGGAGCCCGGACACACCGGACGCGTACGCCGGCTATTCCTATGACAGCGACCAGATCCGCGGGTTCAGCCTCACGCACGCGTCGGTCGGCTGCCGCCAGTTCGGCGACGTGCCGATCCTGCCGGTGGTCGGCGACGTGGGCACCGCTCCGTGGGACCGCACGGAGAAGTTCTCCCACGACACCGAGGTGGCCCGAACCGGCGAGTACGGCGTGACGCTGGCCGACTCGGGTGTCCGCGCCGACCTGACGTCGGCCACTCGCACGGGTCTCGCGGCACTGACGTTCCCGGCCACCGACAAGGCCCAGCTCCTGGTCAAGGCGGGCGCCAGCCTCAACGGCGACCAGGCCGCGGCCGTGCGGACGATCGGCGACCACGAAGTCGTCGGCTCGGCGTCGACCGGCCAGTTCTGCGGCCACCAGAACAACTACACGATCTACTACGCGCTGCAGTTCGACCGGCCGTTCACCGCGGCGGGCGGCTGGGACGGGACCACGGTCGGTACGCCGGGGACGTCGATCGACGTCTCTTCGCCGCGCGCGGGCGGCTACCTGACCTTCGACACCCGGGCGAACCAGGTCCTGCACATGAAGGTCGCGATCTCCTTCGTCAGCACCGAAGGCGCACAGCGGAACATGGCCGCCGAGATCCCCGGCTGGGACCTCGCACCGGTCGAGGCGGCCGCTCGCCAACAGTGGGACGGCGTTCTGTCCCGCATCCAGGTGGGCGGCGGCACCGCGGACCAGCTGAAGACGTTCTACACCTCGCTCTACCACTCGCTGCTGTACCCGACGACGTTCAGCGACGTCGACGGCCGCTACCCCGGCTTCGACGCGAAGGTCCACTCGGTGAGCGGGCACCAGCGCGTCCAGTACGCGAACTACTCGCTGTGGGACACCTATCGCTGCCTCGCCGCGCTGCAGGCGCTGCTGCTGCCGGACGTCGGCAGCGACCTCGCGCAGTCGCTGGTCAACGACGCCGCGCAGTTCGGCTGGCTGCCGAAGTGGCCGGTGATGAACGGGGAATCCGGCGTCATGAACGGCGACAACGTGACGCCGTTCCTCGCGTCGCTGCACGCCTTCGGCGCCCAGGACTTCGACACGACAACGGCGCTGAAGTACATGCTGAAGGGCGCGACGACCCCCGCGCCGCCCAACTTCCCTTACCAGGAGCGGGAAGGCGTCGCCGACTACCAGACCTACGGCTATGTGCCCAACGACCGCGCCGAGCAGGGCCACGTCCGCACCGGCGCGTCGCAGACGCTGGAATACGCGATCGACGACTTCGCGATCTCACGGTTCGCCGGCGCGCTCGGCAAGCACGACACCGCGCGCACGTACGCGGGCCGGTCGCAGAACTGGCAGAACATCTTCGACGGCGGCACCGGCTACCTGCGGCCCAAGGACAGCACGGGCGCGTTCCCGGCCGGTCCGGGTTTCGTGGCGCCGCCGGCCGGCCAGTTCGGGCAGAACGGGTTCGACGAGGGCAACGCCGCGCAGTACAACTACCTGGTCCCGCAGAACATGGCCGGGCTGATCACGGCGATGGGCGGGCCGGCCGCCGTCAACCTGCGGGCGGACGCGTTCTTCCAGCTGCTCAACACCGGGCCGAACCTGCCGAACCAGTGGTCCGGCAACGAACCCGACTTCGCGACGCCCTGGCTGTACGACTACACCGGCCAACCGTGGAAGACGCAGGAGGTCGTCCGGCGGATCGAGGCGCAGCTGTTCTCGGCGACGCCGAACGGCGAGCCCGGCAACGACGACCTCGGCGCGCAGTCGTCCTGGTACGTCTGGGCCGCGCTCGGCCTCTACCCGGTGACGCCGGGGACCACCGACCTCGCGTTCGCCAGCCCGCTGTTCCCGAAGGCGGTGCTGCACCTGGCGAACGGGCGGTCGATCACGATCGACGCCCCGGCGGCGGCCGCGGACCACCCGTACGTCACCGGCCTGTCGGTCGACGGCAAACGGTGGGACAAGACCTACCTGCCGCCCTCGGCGCTGCGGACCGGGACCACGCTGAAGTTCGACCTCTCCGCGCAGCCCAGCCCGTCCTGGGGCGCGACCTCGTCACCACCGTCCTATTCGGACGGACAGGTGGCGGCCATCGGCTACACCAGCCCGACCGGCCAGGTGCGCACGGCGCAGGGCGCGAGCTTCCCGGCAACCATCGGCGCGGTCGCTGCCGCCGGCCGGTCCGGTCCGGTGCGCTGGCGGGCCCAGCCTCCGGCCGGGATCACGGTGACGCCGTCGTCCGGCGTGCTGCGCCCCGGCACCACCGCCGGGGTCACCGTCGCGGTCGCCGCGGACGCGCCTTCGGGCTACCACCCCGTGCCGGTGAGCTTCACCGACACGGCGGGGCACGCGCTGCCGGGCGCCACGATCACCGTCACGGTGCCGGCGGCGGACGGCAAGGCGACGACCTGCGACACGCTCGGCGCGAGCGACACCGAATGCGGCCTGCAGCGGCTCGACAACGGCGACGGGCACTCGGCACCCGTCACCGTCGCCGGGCGGTCCGGAAGGTCCACTTCGGACGGTTACCTGTACTTCGGCGTGACGGACGACCTGGTGCCCGGCGGCACCCCGTACACCGCGACGATCGACGTCGACTACCTCGACCAGGGCACCGGCTCGTGGAACGTGCAGTACGACTCCAGCGACCCGAACCAGCGGTACCAGGGAAGCTCGTCGGTGACCGACACCGGGACCGGCACCTGGAAGACGGCGACGTTCACCCTCCCGGACGCCGGCTTCGGCAACCGCGAGAACGGGAGCGCCGACTTCCGGCTCTCGGTCGGCGCCGGCTTCGTGGTGTCGCGGGTGCACGTGAGCGTTTCCGGCGGAAACGTGCTGGCGCTGCACCTCTGCCCGGGCGACTGACTCAGGACCGCAGGGCCCCACGGCGCCGGTGGAGGTCCGTCACGCCGTCGAGACCCGCCGCGATCTCCTCGCGCAGCAGTGCCGCCTGCTGCTGCGCGACATCCTCCCCGAGCAACGCGGCCGCGCGCCCTTCCTCCAGGGCCGCCAGCGCCTCCCACGGCGTCGGCGCGAGCGAACCCACCTCCACGCCCGGCTCCGGCGGGGCGAGACCGTCCGCTATACCCGCACGGCCCGACGCCAGCAGGGCCGCCAGCACCAGATGCGGTTGCGCGTCCGCGCCCGCGAAGCGGAACTCGAGCCTCGGTGACGCGGGCGGCCCGCACAGCCGGACGGCGGCGGTGCGGTCGTCCGGGCCCCAGCGGAGCACCCGGGGTGAGAACGACGCCGTCCGCAGCCGGGTGTAGCTGTTCCACGTCGGCGCCCACACGGCCGTCAGCGCCTGCGCGTCGCGCAGCACGCCCGCCAGGAAAGCACCCAGCTGACCGGAAAGCGTAGCTGGACCATCCGTTGTGGACAGTGAAAGGTGGACGTGGCACGAGTTGCCCTGCCCCGGCTCCGGCGCGGCCAGGTAGTCGGCGCGGACGTCGTGCCGGGCGGCGACGCGGCGGGTGAGCAGCTGCAGCAGCAACGCGTCGTCGCAGGCCGCCAGAGGGTCGCGGTGCCGCAGCACGACCTCGTACTGGCCCGGGTGGCATTCGGCGCGCACGGACTCCACTCCGAGGCCCGCGGCCGCTTCCCGCAGCGAAGCGAGCAGGGGCGCGAGCCGTTCGGTGCCGCCGAGCGCGTAGTCGACGCCGTGCGAGGTCAGCGGCGCGCCGTCGGCGTCCCGGAAGACGACCTCGTGCTCGATCCCCGCCGACGGCACCAGCCCGTGCTCTTCCAATGCCGCCAGCTGCACCCGCAGAACGGACCGCGGCGCCAGCCCGGCCGGCTCGCCCGACGGCCACTCCGCGTCGCACACCACCGCCCACGTCCGGTCGCCGAGCGGGACCGCCGTGGCCGGGTCCGGGCGCATCCGCAGATCGCCGAAACCGCCGAGGTACGGCGAAAGCGCGCCACCGCCGGGCAGCGGCTCCCGGTCCGGGGTCCAGGCGAACACGTAGCTGCACACGCCGTAGCCGTCGTCAAGTACTTCGGCCGCGAACGGCCCGCCGACCTCGGCCGCGGCGAACCGCGCGTGCGGGTCGGGCACCAGCAGGAGCAGGCGGGTGCCCTCGTCGTCGAGCACCCGGCGCAGGATCTCCCCCGCCATAGCCCCGGCCGAAGCCCGCGCGGCCAGCGAACGCGGTCCGACGGGACGCGCGAACGGCGTCACCAGGCGCCGTCCGGGTCCGGTGTGTGCAACGGGTTCGGCACCCGGCCCCACCGGACGTCGAACTCGTCGTCGCGTTCCACCTTGTCGAAGCCCTGCCCGGCGAAGTGCTCACGGTTGAGTGTCACGCGCTCCACGTCCGGCGCGAGCAGGCGGCACGCGTCGAACCGCTCGGCGACGTCGGGATTCTCGTCGCGATAGCGGCCGACGACCGTGCGCACCAGCGCCCAGAACACCCCGCGCGGCAGGCCCAGGTCGTCGAGCAGGATCTCCGCCCAGAACCGCAGCTGCCCGGAGAACACCGAGCTGAACAGCGATTGCGCGAGCAGGTGCGCCGGCCAGCGCAGCATGTCGGCGTTCGCCTCCGGCGGGAGGTCGGCGTAACAGGGCAGCTCCTCGTCGAGCAGGTCCACGCCCTGCGCGAAATCCTTGACCGCCACGCGCAGCGGCCACCCGTCGGCGTCGACCACCAGGATCAGGTTCTGGCCGTGCGGGCAGAAGCCGACGCCGTACCGCAGCAACCACTGGAGCAACGGCGTGAGCAGCAGGTCCAACAGCCGCGCGCACCACTGTTCGGCGCCGTGGCCCGCGCGCTCGATCAGCCCGGCGAGCACGGACCGGCCGTCGGCGTCGCGGTAGGGCAGCGCGGCGAACGAGATCGCCTGCTCCCCCTCGCCGAGCCGGGCGACGAGCGGCTCCCGCCACAGCGCGCCCAGCGTCTCGTGGAAGCGGTACGGAAGTTCTTCCAGCGCACCGAAAAGTGGGTGCCGCACCGAGACGCTGGCGACCTCGCCGAGCAGCTCGAACCGGTACTCGCGCGACAGCAGCGGGTCGGCGGCGTCGATCCGGCGCAGCCACTCGGTGACCGACGGGCCGGCCAGCGTGGCCGCCGAGTTCAGGCCGCGGTAGACCAGCGTGTTGCGCACCGAAACCGCGGTCTTCACGTCGTGCCGGTCCGGTCGCGAGGTGTTGGCCAGCGTGCGCACGGTCTGATGGGGACGGTAGGCGTCACCGCCGTCGCCGAGGTCCACCAGCCGCCCGGTCGCCAGCTCGGCCGAGTAGAGCGTGCCGAGGATTTCGTCCGCCTGCCAAGGATGCACGGGCACCCACAGGTAATCGGCCGGCTCTCCGACCTCGGCCACACGCGCGGTGAACGCCGCCCGCTCGGCCTCGTCCAGCTCGGCGGCCAGCAGCTCGGACTCGGTGAGCCCGGCGACGCAGCGGAACTCGGCGAGGTCGCGGTGCACGGCGAACCAGCGCAGCCGGACGTCGGCGCCGGCCTCGGGCGCGTACCGGCCGCGATCGGCGGCGGAGAAGCCGACGCGGCCCTTGTTGAGCACCAGCCGCGGGTGCCCGGTGAGGTGCCCGTCGGCGAGGTTGTAGTCCATCGTGGACAGTGCGGGAGCCGTGGGCGCGCGCCGCAGGCGGGCCGCCTCGTTCGCGACCGTCGCGGTCAGCTCCGCGAGGACGTCGGCGAGCCGGAGCCCGGTCAGCCCCAGTGTTTCCCGCGCGTCGACGACCAGGGTGCGCGGGTCGTCGGCCGGCGCCTCCGCCCCGCCGGCGGCCCGGACCGCACTGCCCGGCCGGACCGTCCAGGACTCGAACGCGCCGCGCCGGGCCTCGAAACGGTACGAGACGTCACCAGGCAGCTCCAGCTGCCAGGTGCGGTGCCCGTCGTTGGTCGCTTCGCCGGGCTTCGGCACGAGCATCGCCTCGTACGACAGCTCGCCCAGCATCTTGTGCACGACAAGGGAACCCGCGGCGCGCCAGGCGGCGCTGCCTTCGAAGCGGTCGGCGGTCAGGGTCACAGGTCCTCCGTGGTCTCGAGGCCGAACGTGGTGAACGCGGTGCGCGCGGGCAGTTCGTAAACCGCCTTGCCGCACACCGCGTTGAGGATCGTGGCGGCGCGCCAGGCGCCGAGCCCGAGGTCCGGCGCGCCCGGCCCGTGGGTGTGCCGCTCGGCGTTCTGCACGAACACCGGACCGGCGACGTCACCACCGAGCGCGAGCCGGTAGTCCTCGCCGACGACCAGGCGGCCATGGCCGTCCCGCTGGACGGCGTCGCCCAGCCCGGCCAGCAACGGCCCGGTCGGCGTTTCCGAGTACCCGGTGGCGCAGACGACGGCGCCAGTGCGATGCGTGGCGCTGCGTTCCTGCTGCGCGTGCCGCAGTCCGAGTTCGATGCCGCCGACGCCCGCGCTCGCCGAAACCACCTCGACGCCAGGGGTGAGCGCGGCGCCGGGCCACGGCCCGCCAATGCTGCGGCGGTACAGCTCGTCGTGGATCGCGGCGATGGTTTCGGCGTCGATTCCCTTGTACAACTGCCATTGCGCGGGCAGCAGCCGGTCGCGAACCGGCCCCGGTAGGCGGTGGAAGTACGCCGTGTAATCCGGGGTGAACTGCTCCAGCCCCAGCTTCGAGTACTCCATCGGCGCGAACGCGGGAGTGCGCGCGAACCAGCGCAGTCCGTCTACAGTGGACCGCGACCGCAGCAGGTCGAGGAACACCTCCGCGCCGGACTGCCCCGAGCCGACCACCGTCACGGTTTCCGCCGCCAGCAAGGCATCGCGGTGGGTCAGATAGTACGCGGAGTGCAGCGCGAGCACGTCCGGCGCCGCGACGAGCTCCCGCAGCGGCACCGGGACGTTCGGCGTGCTACCGACCCCGAGCACCACCGAAGCCGCCAGCACCGGCGCCTCGCCGGAGACCGTGAGCTCGAACGCCTCCTCGGCCGCCACCCAGCGGATGCCCGTGACCTCGTGGCCGAACCGGCACGACGGCAGGCGCGCGGCGGCCCAGCGGCCGTAGTCGTCGTACTCGGCGCGCGGCAGGTGGAACCGCTCGGCGAAGTAGAACGGCAGCAGCCGGCCGCGTTCGCGAAGGTAGTTGAGGAACGAGTGCCGGCTCGTCGGATCCACGAGCGAGACCAGGTCGGCGAGGAACGGCACCTGCAGCGTCGCGCCCTCGACCAGCAGCCCGGGATGCCAGCGGAACTCCGGGCGCGCGTCGAACAGGACGACGTCCAGCTGCTCCACCGGATCGGCCAGCGCCGCGAGCGAGAGGTTGAACGGCCCGATCCCGACCCCCGCGAGGTCGAACCGCCTCACGAGGCGACCGGGCTCTGCCGGGCGACGGCGGCGCACTCGGCCGCCGCGGTGGCCACCACCTGGTCCAGCAGCGAGCGGTAGTCCTCGGGGCCGGTGTGCGGGTGCAGCAGGGTGAGCTTGAGCCACAGCTGCGGCACGCCGTCCGGCCCGGTCGGCAGCAGGCCGCGGCCGATCACCGCGGTGCCCGCCTCCAGCAGGCAACGTCGGACGCGCGCCACCAATTCGTCTCCGGCCGGCGCGCCCAGCTCGTCGGCCACCCGCGGGCGGAAGACCACAGTGGACAGTTCCGGCGCGCCCCACGAGCGCAGGCCGGCGTGGGCGGTCACGAGTGCGTGCACGCCGTTCGCGGTGGCACAGCAGCGTTCCACGAGCGCGCCGACGCCTTCGGTACCGAGCGCGCGAACCGTCACCGCCATCCGGAACGCGTCCGGGCGGCGCGAGGTCCGGATCGACCGGCCGAGCAGGTCGGGCAGCCCGGCTTCGGTGTCGTCGTCGGCGTTGAGGTACTCGGCGCGGACGGTGAGCGCGGCGAGGTCGGCGCCGTCGCGCGCGGCCAGCAGCCCGGCGGCGACCGGCTGCCAGCCGAACTTGTGCATGTCGAGGGCGACCGAGTCGGCCAGCTCCAGCCCGGCGACGCGCGAGCGGAGGGTTTCGCTGCACAGAGCCATTCCGCCGTACGCGGCGTCGACGTGCAGCCGGGCCCCGGCGCGGTGGCAGATTTCCGCGATCTCCGGCAGCGGGTCGATCCGGCCGGTGTTGGTGGTGCCCGCGGTCGCCACGACCACGGCGGCCGCACCCAGCTTCGCGAGCGCCTCGGCCAGCGCGGACGGCACCATCCGATCGCCCTCACAGGCCACGACGACGGGCGCGGGCAAGCCCAGTAGCCAAGCGGCGCGCGCGACGCTGTGGTGCGAGTTCGCCCCGCACACGGGCCGGACGGAGAACCCGCCCGCCTCGCGCGCCAGCAGCAGTCCGAGCAGGTTGGACTCGGTGCCGCCGGAGGTCACCACGGCGTCGGCCCCCACGGCGGCCGGATAACAGAGCCGCGCGATCCCGGTGGTGAACTCCCGTTCCAGCTCACTGGCGACCGGCGCCTGGTCCCACGAGTCCATGGACGGGTTGAGCGCACTGGCCACCACGTCCGCGGCGACCGAAACGGCCAGCGGCGGGCAGTGCAGGTGCGCGGCGCAAGCCGGGTCCGCCGGGTCGGCCGAACCGGCGGCGAGCAGGGCGCTGAGTTCTTCGAGCGCGCGCTCCTCCCCCACGCCGGTGCGCGGCAGCACTCCCGTCCCGACCCCGGCCGCGGCCAGCGCCGCCGCCACCGCGGCGGGCCCCCCGGCCGGCACCGGCCCGCCCCGCTCGGCGATCCCGTTCGCCAGGCCGCGCAGGGCGACCGGGATCAGCTCGCCGAGCCGTTCCGCGCCGCCGCGCCCGCCGCTGAGACCCGCTGCCGCCTCAACACCCATGGAGTCGCCTTTCTTAGGGTTGCCTACCCTGCGCAACAATACGGACACCCTCCGGCAGAAGGCGACCGGGTGGACATCCCGTTCCAGCATGGAGGCACGGACCGCGGATTACGTCGCCCATTCGGGAGATCCGGGCGGCGGCGCTTACCAGGTGACGGGCAGCGACCGTGGCCCGCGAAGCAGCCGTCCGCTCTTGAACGGCACCTCCTCGGCCGGCACCGCCAGGCGCAGCTCAGGCAGCCGGCGCACCACCGCGGCGAGCGCGGACTGCAGCTCGACCCGCGCGAGCGGCGCGCCGAGGCAGTGGTGCAGGCCGTGCCCGAACGAAATGTGCGGATTGGCCTCGCGGTCGAAGTCCACCTCGCCGGACCGTTCGAACGCGCTCTCGTCGCGGTTGGCCGCCGCGATCTGGCAGACCACGGACTCGCCCGCGCGCACCAGCGTGCCGCCGACCTCCAGGTCTTCCCGGGCGATCCGGCCGAACGTGACCACGCCCAGCGGCGTGATCCGCGCCAGCTCCTCGACCGCGGTGGGCACCAGCGCCGGCTCGTCGCGCAGCCGCTGCCACAGCTCGGGCTGGGTCAGCAGGGTGAACAGGTAGCCGGAGAGCTGGTTGGCCGTGGTCTCGTGCCCCGCGCTGAGCAGGACGGTGCCCAGCTGCACCAGTTCCTCGTCGGACAGCCGTTCCTCGTCGTCCCGGGCCGACACGAGGGTGCCGATCAGGTCGTCGGTCGGCTCCGCCCGGCGCTTTTCGGCCAGCTCGGCGAAGAAGGTCTCCAGCGATTGCTGGGCCGCCATGATCTCCTCGACCGGCACGTCGGCGATCGCGGTGGCCTTGTCCGACCAGACATGGAACTGCGAGCGCTGGTCCTCCGGCACACCGAGCAGCTCGCTGATCCCGGTGATCGCCAGCGGCAGCGCGAAATCGGTGACGAAGTCGGCGGGCGGCCCGGTTTCGATCATCCGGTCCAGCAGCCGGTCGACCACCTGCTGGATCCCCGGGCGCAGCAGCTCGATCCGGCGCACGGTGAACGTCCTCGCGACCACCCGGCGCACCCGCGTGTGCTCGGGCGGGTCCAGGTTCAGGATGCTGGGCGTGGTCTCGATCATCGGGAGCGTGCGCGGCGCGTCCGCGCCCACCGCCGCCGCGCGGCTGAACCGGGGATCGGACAGCACCAGCTTGACGTCGGCGAGCTTGGTCGCCAGCCACGCCGTGCCGCCGTAGGGCATCTCCAGCCGGGCGAGGCCGGCGGCCCGCCGGAACTGGCCGTACTCCGGGGCCAGGTCCAGCTGCGGGACCTCCGGGAACGGGTACGGGCGAGCCTCGATCGTCATCGTGCGAACCTCCTGGGTTCGGGGCAGGGACCGCCGGTCTTCCGAGTAGTAGCAAGAAAACCCGCGGTCGTCCACCGATCCCGTTCGAAGCTGCCCGCCCGCCGCCGGATCAGGCCTTCGGCGCCAGCCCCCGCACCTGCTCGAACGGATCCCCGCCGGTCGGCAGCAGGGCGATGACCGGCGTGGTCAGCCCACCGTCCACATAGGCCTGAACCTGCTCACGGCAGGACTCCACGCTGCCGTGGATCACCAGCTCGTCCACCACGGAGTCCGGGATCACCTCGTTGGCCTTCTTCCGATCCCCGGCCGCCCAGGCCGCGTGCATCGGCGCCAGCGCTTCCCCGCGCCCCAGCCAATCGTGGAACGCCGCGTACACCGGCACGGTGAGGTATGAGGAGATCAGCATCCGCCCCAGCCCGCGAGCGGCGGCGGCATCCTCGGTCGGGCAGACGAAAATCCGGGCCGCCAGCTCGACCTCCGGCCCCACCACGCCCCGCACCTGCGCCACGTCGGACGCGGCCAGCCAGTTCGTGATCGCGCCGTCGGCTTCGCGCGCGGCCAGCTTCAGCATCCCCGGCCGCAGCGCCGCCAGCATGATCGACGGCGCCGGGTCCGCGGCGCGCTCCAGCCGGAACTTGCCCACGGAGAACGTTTCGTACTTCTCGCTCACTTTCTCCCCGGCCAGCGCCGAGCGCAGGAACCGCAGCGTGTCCCGCGAGCGCGCGAACGGCTCGGTGAACTCCGCGGCGTTCCAGCTCTCCACGATCACCGGCGACGAAGCCCCGATGCCGAGCACGAACCGCCCCGGCGCCAGCTCCGCGAGCGTCGACGCGCTCATCGCCAGCAGCCCCGGCCCCCGCGTGTACACCGGCACGATCGCGGTGCCCAGCCGCAGCTGCGGCGCCCACTGCGAAGCCAGCACCAGCGGCGTGAACGCGTCCGTGCCCGCGGTCTCGGCCGTCCAGACGTCGGTGTAGCCGAGATCGGGCAGCTGCTCGACGAGTTCCCGGTGCTCGGTCAGCGGCACACCCGTGAGCGGGATCGTAAGGCCCCAGCGGCTCATCAGTTCTCCTTCTCGGCGGCAACGGCGGAAAGCTCACGCAGCAGCCAGTCGACCTGCGTGCGCATCAGGTTCTCCGCGACCTCTTCGGCCTGCGGCGTCATGTGCGTCGCCCCGGCGAGCGGCAGGAACACGTGCGAGCGCCCCTTCGCCAGCAGCGCCGACGAGAGCCGCAGCGAGTGCGCGGGAAACACGTTGTCGTCGGCGAGGCCGTGCACGAGCATCAGCGCTCGCGACAGCTCTCCGGCACCGGCGATCAGCGAATTGCTCTCGTACACCGCGGGCGCGTCCTGCGGTTTGCCCAGGTAGCGCTCGGTGTAGTGCGTGTCGTAAAGGGACCAGTCGGTGACCGGCGCGCCCGCGACGGCGGCGTGGAACACGTCCGGACGGCGCAGCACCGCCAGCGCCGACAGGTACCCGCCGTAGGACCAGCCGCGGATCGCGACGCGCTCGAGGTCCAGCTCCGGGTGCTCGGCGGCGGCCGCGTGCAGCCCGTCCACCTGATCGGCCAGCGTGACCTCGGCGAGCTTGCCGGCGATGGCCCGCTCCCAGGCCGCGCCCCGGCCCGGCGAGCCGCGGCCGTCGACCACCAGCACCGCGAAACCCTGGTCCGCCAGCCATTGCGGGGTGAGGAACGCGTTTCGGCTCTGCAGCACGCGCTGCGCGTGCGGGCCGCCGTACGGGTCGAGCAGCACCGGCAGCTTGCCCTCGCTCGGCTCGTAACCCCGCGGCAGCAACAAAGCCGCGCGCAGGCCGCGCTCGCCCAGCGTCAGCCAGGTCAGGTTCGGCACGATCTCGGGGTCCACAGTGGACGACGTGATCGAGCCCGCGGGCTCGCCGTCGCGCAGCACCCGCACGATGGGACCGCTGTGCTCGAGGCTCCACGACGAGACCACGGTCAGCCCCGCGCTGCCCGCGCCGCCGTGCACACCGTCCTCAGTGGACAAACGACGGATGGTACCGCCCTCGGTGCGGTACAGGTGCACCTGCGTCGGGTCGCCGGAGGCGGTGAAGAGGACTTCGGCGCCGACGTGCAGCACCGAGCGCAGCTGCAGGCCCGGCGGCGTGACGGGCTTGCCGTCCACCACCAGCCGGTGGTCGCCGTCGGCGGCGCTCTCGGTGACCAGGCGGCCGTCCGCGGTCCACGCCGGCACGCCTTGGACGATCTCGACCCACTGCTCGTCGGTCTCGGTGTGCAGCACGCTGGTGGAGCCGTCCGCGACGTCGACCGCCAGCACCGAAAGCGAGCGCTGGTCCCGCGGCTGCACCGCGAGCAGCGGCGCCCCGCCCGCCGACCAGTGCACCGTGACCAGGTACTCCCAGTCGCCGCGCGAGAGGTCGACGCGACTGCCGTCCAGGCCGAGGAGCGCGAGCGACACCTCGGCGTTCGGCGAACCGGCCGACGGGTACGCGACGACGTTCGCCGGGTTCTGCGGGTTCGCCGGGTCGCCGATGGTCCAGCGCGGCACCGGGCCGCGGTCCGCGCGCTCGGCGATCAGGCTCTGCCCGTCCGGCGACCACCAGTACCCGCGGTGGCGGTCCATCTCCTCACCGGCGATGAACTCGGCCAGCCCCCAGCTGACGTCCTCGCCGTCTTCCCCGGCCAGCACCCGGTCGGCGCCGGTGGCCAGCTCGATCACCCGCAGCCGCCGGTCGCGGACGTAGGCCACGTGCGTGCCCGACGGGTTCGGCCGCGGGTCGATCACGGAGCCGTCGACCAGCACCTTGATCTCACCGGTGGCCAGGTCGAGCGTGTAGAGCTTGCCGGACAAGGTGAAGGTGACGACCGTGAACGCGTCGTCGACCCCGTACGCCAGCACGCCGCTGCCGCTCAGCCGTGAGCGCTCGCGCCGCGCCCGCTCCTCCGGCGGCAGGTCCTCGTCACCCGGCAGCAACTCGGCGGCGTCGACCAGCTTGGCCTCCTCGCCGGAGGTCAGCTCGAGCGCCCACAGGCTGTGCCGCGGATCGGTGCCGGACTCGCTGCGCAGGAACAGCACGCGCGAACCATCCGGGGAGACGGTGAACAGCTTGGGCGCGCCGAGCGTGAAGCGCTGGGTGCGGGCCTGGCGGCGGAGGAACGAGAGATCGTCGAGAACAGAGTCGGTCACGCCCGGCACTCTTTCAGACGATCAGCCCACCACGCCAACACCCTTCAGCGCGGCCAGCGCCTCGTCGACGTCGTACGCCGGTTCCGGGAACTGCGGCGCCATCTCGGTGAGCACCTCGATCAGCAGCTCGGCGACGGCCCAGTTCCGGTACCACTTGCGGTCGGCGGGCACCACGTACCAGGGCGCGGTGTCCGGCGAGGTCTTGGCCAGCAGGTCGGCGTAGGCCTCCTGGTAGGCGGTCCAGTGGCTGCGCGCCTCGAGGTCCGAGGGGTCGAACTTCCAGCGCTTCTCCGGTCGTTGCAGCCGGGCCCGCAGCCGCTTGAGCTGCTCCTCGGGCGAGAGGTGCAGGAAGACCTTGACCACCGTGGTGCCGCCGTCGGCCAGCTCGCGCTCGAACGCGTTGATCTGCTGGTAGCGCAGCCGCCGCTCGGCCGCGGTGAGCAGGCCCGACACCCGCGGCACCAGGATGTCCTCGTAGTGCGAGCGGTCGAACACGCCGATCCGGCCCGGCGCGGGCAGCTCGCGGCGGACGCGCCAGAGGAAGTCATGGCGGCGCTCGGCCGGGGTGGGCTTCTTGAACGCGGTGTACTTGACGCCCATCGGGTTCACCAGGCCCAGCACGTGCCCGACGGTGCCGCCCTTGCCCGAGGTGTCCATGCCCTGGAGCACCAGCAGCACACTGCGGCCGCCGCCGGCCGTGCCCTCCGCGTACAGCGCCTCCTGCAACGCCGAAAGCCGCTCCCCGGCGGTGGCGAGCTTCTCCTCGCCCTTCGCCTTCTTGGCCGGCCCGACCGGCGATGAGGCCGGGCCCGGCAGCTCCGCCCCTGCTCGCAGGGCATCCCGGACGCGGTTCCCGTTCTCCTTCTTCGCCATCCGGCGACGATAACCCTCAGGTCGCGGCCGCCGCTTTCACCGGAACCACCCGGCCGGGTGGTTCGCCGCCGAATCCGCGCGGCACCGTCCTCGCACGCATCGATTCACCGGCGATCCCCCCAGACTGCGCAACGAACAACGGGCGAAAGCAACGTTTCCCGGCTGAACTCCCCGCAAACAGGGCCTAGCCTGAACCCATGACGACGTTCGCCGGCCGGGAAACCGCCGCCCCTGCCTCCGCCGACGGGTTCATCGCACTCGACGAGCGCTGGAGCACCCACAACTACCACCCGCTGCCGGTCGTGATCGCCGAGGCCGAGGGCGCCCGCGTGACCGATGTGGACGGCAAGTCCTACCTGGACTTCCTGTCCGGCTACTCGGCGCTGAACTTCGGCCACCGCCACCCCGCGCTGATCGCCGCCGCGGTCGAGCAGCTGGGCCGCGTCACGCTGACCTCGCGCGCGTTCCACCACGACCAGCTGGGCCTGTTCTGCCGCGAGCTGGCCGAGCTGACCGGCACCGAGATGGTGCTGCCGATGAACTCCGGGGCCGAGGCCGTGGAGTCCGCGGTGAAGGTCGCGCGCAAGTGGGCGCACCAGGTCAAGGGCGTGCCCGACGGCACGGCGGAGATCATCGTCGCCGGCTCCAATTTCCACGGCCGCACGACCACGATCGTGTCGTTCTCCACCGACGAAACCGCGCGCGCCGGCTTCGGCCCGTTCACGCCGGGCTTCGTGACGGTGCCGTACGGCGACGCCGAGGCCCTGCGCGCCGCGATCACCCCGCGCACCGCGGCCGTGCTGCTCGAACCCGTGCAGGGCG
Organism: Amycolatopsis saalfeldensis; assembly: GCF_900110575.1. GTDB lineage: Bacteria > Actinomycetota > Actinomycetes > Mycobacteriales > Pseudonocardiaceae > Amycolatopsis > Amycolatopsis saalfeldensis. Next base: position 29,281 of record NZ_FOEF01000009.1, on the reverse strand, counting down.
AGGCCGGTGTGGTCGTCCCGCCGCACGGCTACTTCGCCGACGTCCGCAGCGCCTGCGACGAGCACGGTGTGCTCCTGATCGCCGACGAGATCCAGTCCGGCCTCGCTCGCACCGGCACCGTGCTGGCGCTGGACCACGAGGGCGTGCGCGCCGACGTCTACACCCTCGGCAAGGCGCTCGGCGGCGGCATCCTGCCGGTTTCCGCCGTGGTCGGCAGCCGGGCCGTGCTCGGGGTCCTGCAGCCCGGCGAGCACGGTTCGACCTTCGGCGGCAACCCGGTGGCGTGCGCGGTCGGCCGCGCCGTGGTGCGGCTGCTGAACACCGGCGAGTACCAGCAGCGCTCGGCCGAGCTGGGCGCCCACCTGCACGAGCGCCTGACCGGCCTGATCGGGCACGGCCTGGCCGAGGTCCGCGGCCGCGGCCTGTGGGCGGGCATCGACATCGCGCCGGGCGGGCCGTCCGGGCGCGCGGCGTCCGAGGCGCTGGCCGGGCTCGGCGTGCTGTGCAAGGAAACCCACGAGAACACGCTGCGCGTGGCGCCCCCGCTGGTGATCTCCCGCGAGGACCTGGACCTCGGCATCGACGCCATCGCCAAGGTCATCCAGCCGTGAGCTGACCGGCGGGAGCGTTTCGCCCGGTTCGCTCGTTAAGCCCCGTATGACACGAGGGGACTGGGTGGAACGGCCGCTGGTCGGCACCGAAAGCGTCGAGCCTGCGGAGCTGTACGCGCGGGGCAAGCGGCTGCGCGACCGCGCACCGGTGACGGCGCACGACCACGAGGCCGCCGCCCGCGAGCGGCCGGGCGCGAAGGAGTACTTCGCGGCGAGCAACGCCGGACGGCTGCCGGAGCTGGCCGAGCTGCGGCGGGAGCGGATGGCGGCCTCGCCGTTCACCTTCTTCCGCGGCGCGGCCGGGCTGATGGCGGCGGACCTCGCGGGCACCCCGTCGTCCGGCCTGGCCGCCCAGCTCTGCGGCGACGCGCACGCGGCGAACTTCGGGCTGTACGGCACGCCCGAGGGCCGGATCGTCATGGACATCAACGATTTCGACGAGACCGTGGCCGGCCCCTGGGAGTGGGACCTCAAGCGGCTGGCGGCCAGCCTCGTGCTCGCCGGACGCGAGGGCGGCATCGGCGAACCGGGCTGTCGCGAAGCGGCCGAGGACGCGGTGAAGTCCTATCGCCGCACCATCCGGGCGTTGGCGGAGCTGCCGTACCTGGAGTCGTGGAACGCGCTGCCGGACGCTTCCGTACTGTCGAAGGCGCGGGCGGACGAGCTGATCGACGACTTCGCGGACGCGGAGAAGAAGGCCCGGCGCAACACCAGCGCGAAGGTCGTCGCCAGGTGGACCCAACAGGTCGACGACCACGAAACGGGCTTGGCACGGCACCGTTTCGTCGAGGACCCACCGGTGCTGACCCATGTGGACGACGCCACGGCGGCCGCGGTGGCCGGCGGGTTGGTGTCCTATGTGGACACGCTGCGCGAGTCGCGGCGGACGCTGGCCGCGCGGTACCGGATCGCCGACGTCGCGTTCCGGGTGGTCGGCACCGGCAGCGTCGGCCTGCGCAGCTACGTCGTGCTGCTGCACGGGAACGACGAGGAAGACCTGGTGCTGCAAGTGAAACAGGCCCAGCCCTCGGCGCTGGCCGCGCACCTCGGCGTGCCCGCGCCGGAGCACGAGGGCCGCCGCATCGTCGAGGGCGCCCGGCTCGTGCAGGCGGAGTCGGACATCCTGCTGGGCTGGACCAGCATCGACGGCGTGCCGTTCATCGTGCGCCAGTTCCGCAACCTCAAGGGCGCCATCGACCCGGCCGCCCTGCGCGAAAACCACCTCGACGACTACGGCCGCCTCGCCGGCGCCCTGCTCGCCCGCGCGCACACCCGTTCCCTGCACCCGCAACTGCTCGCGGGCTACTTCGCCGACGACGAACACCTCGACGAGGCGATCGGCGCGTACGCGGTCCGCTACGCCGACCGGACCGAGGCCGACCACGCGGAGTTCCTCGGCTGAAGCGGGTTTCAGCCGACCAGCTCGACGACGTCGTCGGCGCAGCCCCAGGCCAGGGTGACGCCCGCGCCGCCGTGGCCGTAGTCGTGCACGACGTTCCCGACCCGCTCCAGGCGGACCGACGGGCGGCCCGGGCGGAGGCCGGCGCGGGTGCCGAGCACCGCGGCGTCCGCGAGGCGCGGCTCCAGCGCCCGGCAGCGGCGCACGATGGCCGCCGCCACGGCCGGGTCGGGGTCGAGGTCGCCGCGGCCGATCTCCTCGGTGCCGCCGCAGATCACGTGGCGGCCGTGCGGGATCACGTACGTCACCTCGTCGCCCTCCACCACCACCGTCCACGAGGTCAGGCCCGGATCCGCCAGATGCACGAGCTGGCCGCGCACCGGCACCAGCGTGTCGTCGCCGGCCAGCTCGGCCGCGCCGAGCCCGGCGGCGTTGACCACCACGTCCGCGTCCACCTCCGCCAGCGACGCCACCGCGGCGTACTCCGTGCGCACGCCCAGCGCGGCCACCTGCTCGGCGAGCCACGCCAGGTACACCGGCATGTCCACCAGCGCCGTGGTGAAGCCGAGCCGGTCGCCGTCGCGGGTCACGTCCGTCATGGCCGGCAGCCACAGCGGGCCGGGCTGGTCCGCCCCGAGGGTGATCGAGCCGGGCAGGAAGCGGATGCCGGGCGCCGCCAGGGAACGCCGGTACACGCCGACGGTCACCTCCGTCCACCGCACCACGCGCTCGTCCACGCGGGCCACCGGCGGGTAGATCAGCCCGCCGGCGACCGCCGAAGTCGACTCCTCCGGCCGGCCCGCCGTGCGCACCGTGACCCGGTGTCCCGCCTCGGCCAGCCGGTACGCGCAACTGAGCCCGGCGACGCCGCCCCCGACCACGGTGACCCGCATGTCTCTCCCTCCGTTTCCCAGCATGGTGGCCGAACCCGGGCCGGTTCGGCCACCCGCCATCCGCGTGCGCCGCCCGCTCAGCGGCCGGTTGCCCGGGGCGCCGCCGCGGTCAGCTCGGCCAGGTGCCGCAGCGAGCCGACGAGGTGGTCCGGCCCGAACGGCGGGAACCGGATGACCTCCCGGCGGGACCGCGGCACCGCGGACCAGTCGTAGCCGAGCGTCACCTCGGTCTCGGACGGACCGAGCGGCACCAGGTCGTACCGCCAGACCCAGCCGCCGAACTCCGGTTCGGCGTCGCCGTTGCGGCTCCCCGTCAGCCAGCCGATGGCGCGCGGCGCGTCGAGCACCACGACCTTGTTGACCACCTGGTAGTCACCGTCCGGGTGGCGGTCGTGGTGCATGTCCATTCGGAACAGCTGGCCCACCTCGGTCAGCGGGGCGCGGTCGACGGGTTCCCGGAGCCAGCCGGTGCCGTCGATCGCGACGTGGGCCGCCGGATCCGCCAGCACGGCGAACACCCGCTCGGCGGGCACAGCGAAAGTCAGGGTGGCGCTCAGGTAATCGCGGGCCATGATAAATCTCCTCGGTCGGCAGGACGGCGTCCCGGTTCTGCCCTGACAACGAACAGCTTCGCGGATTTCGACAGCCCGGGCCTCGGCTTTCCGGAAAGGAGGGGAACGTGAACCGCCGGATCCTCACCGTGGTGGCGCTCGCCTGCGCGCTGGCCGCCCTGGTACTCGGCCTCGTCTTCGCGGGCGGCCGCTCCCCCGGCGCGCTGGACTCCGCCGCCGCGTCCGGAGTCAGCGGCCTCGGCCACGGCCTGCTGGACGCGCTCGTGCTGCCGACCGAGCCGTACGTGCTGCTGCCCGCCATCGCGGTCATCGCCGGGATCTGCCTGTACCGGCGCCGTCGCGGGGACGCGCTGCTGGCCGTCGCCGGCCCGGCGGTCGCGGTCGCGCTGAACACCTGGGTGCTCAAGCCGCTGTTCGACCGCTGGAAGGACGGCACGCTGGTCTACCCGAGCGGGCACACGGTCAGCCTGGTCACCGTGCTCGTGGTGCTGGTCCTGCTCGCCCGGTGGAAGACGGCGGCCGTCGCGCTCGGCGTGGTGCTGCTCGGCTGCGCCGCCGTCGGCATGATCGGCCTCGGCTACCACTACCTCACCGACATCGCCGGCGGCACGTTCTTCGGCACCGCCGTGGTGACCGGGCTGCGCGCCGCCGTCACACCGCGTCGCGCGCCAGCGCCGTCAGACGGCTGACCGCGCGGAGGTACTTCTTGCGGTAGCCGCCGTTCACCATCTCCTCGGTGAACAGCTCCGGCAGCGGCACCCCCGAGACCACCACCGGGATCGCGCGGTCGTAGAGCCGGTCGGCGAAGGCGACCAGGCGCAGGCCCACGTTCTGGTCCGGCGCCGGCTTCACCTGCCGCAGGTGCACCCGCCGGACCCCGTCGAGCAGCTTCCCGTAACGCGAGGGGTGCAGTTTGGCCAGGTGCTCCACCAGCGCGTCGAAATCGTCCAAAGTGGACCCTTCGTGCGCGGCGGCCGAAGCGGCCAGCTCCTCGTCGCCGACCGGCGGCGGCGCGTCGGGCAGGCCGCGGTGGCGGTAGTCGGGCCCGTCCACGCGCACCACGCCGAACCGCCGGGACAGCGCCTGGATCTCGCGCAGGAAGTCCTCGGCGGCGAACCGGCCCTCGCCGAGCTTGTCCGGCAGGGTGTTGGACGTCGCGGCGATGTGCACCCCCGCGTTCATCAGCTCCTGCAACAGGCGGCTGACCAGCGTGGTGTCCCCGGGGTCGTCCAGCTCGAACTCGTCGATCGCCAGCAGCCGGTGCTCCGAAAGGCGGCGCACGGCCTCGGCGAACCCCAGCGCGCCCACCAGGTGGGTCAGCTCCACGAAGGTGCCGTACGCCTTGGGCGAAGGCGCTTCGTGCCACGCGGACGCGAGCAGGTGGGTCTTGCCGACGCCGAAGCCGCCGTCGAGGTAGAGCCCCATCTTCCCGTCCGGCTCCGGGGCCCCGCCGCCGAACAGGGACCGCAGCCTGGACTTCCGCGCGGGCCGCTCGCCGATCGCCCGCGCGAACGCCGAGCAGGCCGCCACCGCGGCGGCCTGGCTGGGCTCGTCGGGGTTGGGCACGTAGGTGCCGAACCGCGCACGGTCGAACCGGGGCGGCGGCACCAGGGAGCCGATCAGCTCGTCGGCCCCGAGCTCGGGAAACCGGTCGGTCAGGGCGGCTGCGGGCATGGTCGCAGAGCCTAGCCACCGCGTTCACCCGTGCGTGCGAGGTGGGGCGGCACGCGTATCCCCCGGTCGGGGGCGGTTCCGGGCCCATGCTGGGATAGCTGCTGTGCGGAGCGTGTGGCCACCATCACCGGGCGGGAGCGGGGAAGCCCGGCCGCTGTCCGACGACGACCTGGAGCGGGTCTACGGGTATCCCGAACCGCTCGCGGGCCCGTTCGTCCAGGTCAACTTCGTCGCTTCCGCCGACGGGGCCGCGGCCGTGGACGAGCTTTCGGCCGGCCTCTCGCACCCGGCCGACAAGCGCGTGTTCCTGCTCGCCCGCGACCTCGCCGACGTGGTGCTGGTCGGCGCCGGCACCGCGCGTGCCGAGGACTACCGCGGCGCCCGGTCGAACCCCGAGCGGGCCGCCCGCCGCGCGCGCCTCGGCCTGGCCCCGGCCCTGCCGATCGCCGTCGTCACGCGATCGGGCGCGCTCGACCCCGGCAGCCGGCTGTTCACCGACACCGCCGTGCCCCCGCTCGTGGTCACCACCACGAAGGCCGACACGGGAGCGCTCGCCGAAGCCGGCGCCGGTGTCATCGCGGCCGGCGAGGACGACGTGGACCTGCCGCGCGCGCTCGCGATGCTGGCCGAACGCGGGCTCCGGCGCGTCGACTGCGAGGGCGGGCCCGTGCTGTTCGCCGCGCTCGCCGCCGCGGACCGGGTGGACCAGCTGTGCCTCACCGTCTCGCCGCTGCTCACCGGTGGCGGCGCCGGCCGGATCGCCGCGGGCCCGGCCGTGTCGCCGCCGCGGCGGCTGGACCTCGCGTCGATCCTGGTCGAGGACGGCTTCACGCTGCTGCGCTACCGGCGGGCCACCGGCTGATGCCGGCCGAGGAGGACGGCGACGCCACCCTCGCCGCCCGCGCCGCGGCGGGTGACCACGCGGCGTTCGACACGCTGGTGCGACGGCACACGCCGATGATGTACCGGGTGGCGCTGCGCATCACCGGCGGCTCGGCCGAGGCCGAGGACGTCGTCCAGGAAGCGTGGCTCGCAGCCTGGCGGGCGCTGCCGGCGTTCCGGCACCAGTCCTCGGTGTCGACCTGGCTCTACCGGGTGGTCACCAACGGCGCCCTCGCGCTGCTGCGCCGTCGCCGCCCCACCGTGTCGCTCGACGACGTGCGCCCGGTCCCCGCGGGCCGCCGCCGGTCCACTTTGGACGGCGCACTGGTCGCCGAGGCGACGCCCGAGCGGCAGGTGGTGCGCGCGGAGCAGGTGGACGCCGTGCTGCGCGCGATCGCCCGGCTCGACGTGGCCCAGCGCGTCCCGCTGGTGTTGCGCGAGCTGGAGGGACTGAGCTACGAGGAGGTGGCCGAGGTGCTCGAGGTCAGCATCCCCGCCTTGCGCTCCCGGCTCCACCGCGCCAGGGTGGCGCTGCTCGGCCAGCTGAGGGAGCGACGATGACGGACCAGGGCCCCGGCCCGGCGGATCCCGAGCGGGACCCCCACTGGGAGCTGGTGCGCGCGGCCGCGCGGCACCGGGTCCCGACGCCCGCCGGGCTCGTCGAGCGGGTGCTGCGCTCGGTGAGCGGGGTGCGCGGCCGCCGGGGCGCGCCGCCGATCGCGCTGCCGTCCGAGGGCGGCTCGCTGTCGGTTTCGGAGACCGTGGTGGTCCAGCTCGCGCGGGCCGTCGCCGCCGAGGTGGCCGAGAGCGCGGACGGCGTGCACGTTTCGGCCGTCGCCCTCGACGACGGCGAGCTGCAGGTGCTCGCGACCGTGCGCTTCGGCGTCGCCGCGGACGAGGCCGCCGGGCTGCTGCGGGACCGGGTCACCGACGAGCTGCGGCGCCAGCTGGGCTCCCCGCCGCCCACGGTGAACGTGCACGTGGTCGACGTGCACCCGGACTGAGTTCCTCCATTCGGGTGACCCATCGTGAGGATTCCGCCGGTTGGGACATCGTAAGGGTGGGAAAACTTTCAGGGCCGGAGCTCCGGCAGCAGGACGCACACCGCAGGACCGAGGGAGAACTCCATGGCGCAGCCGAGCCCGAACCGGCCCGACGTCCCCGCGACCCCGCTGAACGAGGAGTCCACCGCGGGCCGCACCACGATCTCGTCGCTCGTGGTGCAGAAGGTCGCCGGGCTCGCCGCCCGTGAAGTCCCGGGCGTGCACGCGCTGGGCAGCGGCGTCTCGCGCGCGTTCGGCGCCCTGCGCGAGCGGATCCCGGGCTCCGGCACCACGTCCACCTCGGGCGTCTCCGTGGAGGTCGGCGAGAAGCAGACGGCGATCGACCTCGACCTGGTCGTGGAGTACGGCGCGCGGATCGTCGACGTGGCCCGCGCGGTGCGGCGCAACGTGATCACGGCCGTCGAGGAGATCACCGCGCTCGAGGTGATCGAGGTCAACATCGCGGTCAACGACGTCCACCTGCCCGGCGAGGACGACGACACGCCGGAGTCCTCCCGCGTCGAGTAGCGGGACGCGCACTGTGCACAGTGGACACCCGGCCGGCCAGAAGTCTTCGCACCCCAGGAGGAAACGTTGAACGGAACCCAGACCGGCCTGCTCGCCGGGCTCATCCTCGGCCTCGCCGCCACCCAGGGCTTCACCGCCTTCCTGGTCACGCTGGCGGTCGGCATCATCGGGCTGGTCGTCGGGCGCGTCCTCGACGGCGAGCTGGACCTCGGGGACGTGTTCGGCAAGGGCCGGGACAAGTGACCGGGCACCTCGCCGAGGTCGACCTGCCCCGCGGCGGGCTCGCCGAGCCCGAGGAGCGCGGCACGCTCAGCATCGCCCACGCCGTGGTCCGCAAGGTCGCGCAGCACGCCGCGGACCAGGTGCCCGGCACGGTGCCGGCCGAGCACCGCGTCGCCGGGCTCACCACCGGCCGCTCGGGCGCCGGGGTGAAGGTCGGCGGCCAGGACAACGACGTCGACCTCGCGCTGGACCTGGCGCTTCCCTACCCCGGCCCGGTGCGGTCGGTGACCGGCGACGTCCGCGCGAAGGTGACCGAAGAGGTCGAGCGGATCACCGCGTACCGCGTGCGCTCGGTCGCGGTGACGGTCTCGGCGCTGCTGCCCGACGCCCGGCCGCGGGTGCGGTGATGCGCGTCCTCGTCCGGCTGCTGTCCACTGTGCTCGCCCTGGTGCTCGCGGGCTGCGGGGCGCTGCTCGCGCTGGAAGTCGGCTGGCACTGGTGGAAGCCGCAGAGCGCGCCGTTGCTCGTGCCGTGGCCGCGCTGGCGGGACCACCTGGCCGGGCTCGACTGGACCGCGACGCCCGTGCGCCTCACCGCGGCGGTGGTGCTCGTCGCCGGATTGCTGTTCGTGTTCTTCTCCCTCGGCGCGCGCAGCCGCGCCGTGCGGATGACCGACCCGGCCGACGGGATCTCCGTGAGCACGTCGCCGCGCTCGCTGGCCCGGATGGTCGGGCTCGCCGTGCGCGCGCAGGACAACGTCAGCGGCGCGAGCGTGACGGCCAGCGCCCGCCGCGTCCGGGTGCGCGCCTCCAGCCGGCTCGAGGACGAGGCCCAGCTCCGGCCGCGCCTGCTCGAGACGGTGGGCACCGTGCTGGACGAGGTCCCGCTGGTGCGCCGGCCGAAGGTGACCGTGGTCGTCGACTCGCCGAAGGACCGCCGATGACCGAGTTCACGACCGAGGTGAGCGCATGAGCGAGCTTGCGAGTGAATCATTCAACACTGCGTATTCGGCTCAGGCCGCGCCGAGCGTCAGCGAGGTGAGCGCATGAGTACGTCCGCCGCCCGCCGTGCCCTGGGCCGTTCGTACGGGGCGGAGCGCGCGCTGACGCTCGTCGCCGGGCTGATCGCGACGCTCGCGGGCGCCGCCGCGCTGATGGTCGGGCTGGGCTGGCTCGGCCGGTTCCGCGGGCAGCGCGCTCTGCTCGACCCGATCGCCGTCCGCTGGCTCGGCGACCACGCCCTGTACGCGCGGATCGGCGCGCTGGTGCTCGGGGTGCTGCTGCTGGTGCTCGGCCTGTGGTGGTTCTTCCGCTCGCTGCGGCCGGAGCCCCGGCCCGACCTGCAGCTCGACGAGACGCCCGGCGCGGAGCTGACCGTCACCTCGGCCGCGATCGCCGGCGCGGTGCAGGCCGACGCCGAGGACATCACCGGTGTCACCCGCGCGCGGGTGCGCGCCGTCGGCACCAAGGCCGAGCCGGCGCTGCGCGTGACGCTGTGGCTGAGCGAAGACACGGACGTCCGCCGCGTCTGGTCGGACCTCGACACGTACGTGCTCACGCGGGCCCGCGAGTCGCTCGGGCTCGACGTGCTGCCCACCGCCGTCCGGCTCGAACTCGACACGGCGGGCCCGGCACGCGTGCGCTGACGCCGTTCAGTGCGCAGAATGCCCGCATGGCCCTCCCCGTGCTGGCACCGATCAAGCCCATGCTCGCGAAGCCCGCGAAGGCGATCCCGGACTCGGGCGGCCTGCTGTTCGAGCCCAAGTGGGACGGCTTCCGCTGCCTCGTCTTCCGCGACGGCGACGAGCTGACCCTCCAGTCGCGCGCGGAGAAGCCGCTCAACCGGTACTTCCCCGAGGTCGTCGAGCGGCTGCTCGAAACGCTGCCAGACCAGGTCGTGCTCGATGGCGAGCTGGTGGTGGCCCGCGACGGGAAGCTCGACTTCGACGCCCTGACCGAGCGCATCCACCCGGCCGACAGCCGCGTCCAGCTGCTCGCGAAGGAGTCACCCGCCGAATTCGTCGCGTTCGACGTGCTGGCGCTGGGCTCGGAGTCCTTCGTGGACGAACCGACCTCCGCCCGCCGCGCGCGGCTGGAACAGCTCGCCGGCGACGGCTTCCACCTGACCCCGGCGACCACGGACCCGGACACCGCGCGGCACTGGTTCGAGCTGTTCGAGGGCGCCGGGCTCGACGGCGTGATCGGGAAGCCGCTGGGCGAGCCGTACACCCCGGGCAAGCGGGTCCTGTTCAAGTACAAGCATTCCCGCACGGCCGACTGCGTGCTGGCCGGGCTGCGCTGGCACGTCGACGGCGCGCCGGGCGAGGCCGTCGGGTCGTTCCTGCTCGGGCTGCACGACGGCGACGGGCTGCTGCACCACGTCGGCGTGGTCGGCTCGTTCCCGGCCGCGCGGCGGCGCGAGCTGGCGACCGAGCTGGCGCCCCTGGTCACCGACGGCGAGGGGCACCCGTGGCTCGGCGACGCCGTGCGCGAAGGCCAGCGGATCCCCGGCGGGATCACGCGCTGGCGGTCGAAGGAGCAGCCGTGGGTGCCGCTCCGGCTGGAGCGGGTCGTCGAGGTCTCCTACGAGCACACCGAGGGCGGTGACCCCGCGCGGTTCCGGCACACCGCGCAGTTCGCCCGCTGGCGCCCGGACCGCGAGCCGTCTTCGTGCGGCTACGCGCAGCTGGAGGAGCCCGCGCGCTACGACCTGTCCGCGGTGTTCCGCGGCGAAGTCGTGCGGACCCGCTGAACCCCTCGTGAGTGTTTGGGCCGGTTCCAACCGTCCTGGCCACTCACGAGCCCGGACCCGCTAACTTCCGCCCCACACCCGGCGTGCCAAGCTCGACCGGGAGTTCGCCCGAGTAGACGTGAGGACCAAGCCTGTGCGCCGCCGTTCCACCCGCCGTTACCGCCTGCGCGCCCGGCTGGTGGTCGTGGCGCTGGGGGCGCTGACCCTCGCGGGCTGCACCACCGGCCCGTCGGTGCGCCCGGCCGTGGTGGAGAACGACGGCAAGGCCACCAAGCCCGCGTCGCCGAGCTCGGCCCCGGTGCCGCTGCCGCCGTTGTCGGAACCGCAGTCGCCGACACTGCGCTGGACCGACTGCGACGACGACACCCGCGCCCGGATGGGCCAGCCGGGCGTGCCCGCGTCGCTGCACTTCAGCTGCGCGCGGATGAACGCGCCGCTCGACGCGCCCGACGACACCCAGCACCTGCTGGCGCGGATCCTGGTGCTGAAGGCGGGCACCGGCCCGGTCCCGCTGGTGGTGGTCAACGACGTCGGCGGCGAACCCGGCTCGCTGTTCGCCGCGCGGCTCGCGGCGCAGCTGCCGCCCGCGTTCCTGCAGAAGTTCACCCTGATCGGCCTGGACCGCCGCGGCACCGGGATGTCCGGCGGAGTGCAGTGCGTGCCGCCCGAGGCCCGGGACGCGCTCCTCGGCGCGGATCCCGCGCAGGGCGGCCTCGGCGACGTGCTGGACGCCGCGCGCCGGGCCGGCCAGCAGTGCGCGATCGACCTGGACACCGCGCAGACCGCCCTGGACAGCTGGCGCACCGCGGGCGACCTCGACGAGCTTCGCCGTGAGCTGGGCCTGGACAAGCTGAGCGCGCTCGGCCGCGGCGACGGTTCGAAGGTGCTGTCGGAGTACGCGGTGCGCTTCCCCGGTCAGGTGGGCCGCATGGTGCTCGACGGCCTGCCCGACCCGGGTGCGGACCGCGCGGCCGTGCTGGACGCCGTCGCCGCGGGCGCGCAGGGGACCCTGGACGCGTTCGGCGCGGACTGTGCCGCGCGCGGCTGTGCCATGGGCGACCCGAAGGCCGCGCTGACGGCCGTGACCGACCGCCTCCGCACCGCCCCGGCGTCGACCGCCGACGGCGTGGTCCTGAGCCCCGGCATCGCGATGTACGGCGTCTATCTGGGCCTCGCGGACCGTTCCCGCTGGCCCGCCCTGGCGGACGCGATCACCGCGGCCCGCACCGGCGACGTCACCGCGCTGGAGGCCTTCGCGGCGCCGATGCTGACCGACAACGACAACGACCCGTCCCGCATCGGCGGCACCATCGCGACCCGCTGCAACGACGCCGCCACCCGCCTGCCCGCCGACCAGATCGACAAGGTGGAACAGGGTATGCGCGCGAAATACCCGCAGTTCGGCGCGCTGGTCGCCCAGGAGCTCGCCTGGTGCGGCGCCTGGCCCGTCCGCCGCGAGCCCCTCCCGCCCGCCGGCGCCCCGGGCGCCCCGCCGATCATGGTCGCCGCCACCACCACCGACCCGGTCACCCCCGGCCAGGGCACCGGCCGCGCCGCGGACCAGATGCCCAGCGCTGTGACCGTCTCCTGGCAGGGCACCGGCCACGGCGCCGTCGGCCTGAGCCCCTGCGTCACCGCCGCCGCGCAGTCTTTCCTGATCGACGGCAAGGTCCCTGCCGACGGCACCCTCTGCCCGGCTTGACCCCGCCTCGGCGCGCCTGCCCTCACTTCAGGAGGGCGGTCCCGCCGGCGAGCCGGGTTCGCACGTCGCTGGGCACCCGCACGCCGTGCGTCCGCAGGTCGGCGGTGAAACGCGCGGCGAGCGGGTCCGGCGCGGCGGCCGTCACCGCCACGAGCTGCCGGAACCAGCGTGGCGAGAACGAGCGGACCACACCCGGGAAGCCGGCGGTGACCGCGCTCACCGGGGATACCGCGACCCCGAGGCCGGCGGCCGCGAGCTGTGGTGCCGCAGTCGTCACCGACGTCGCCATCACCGGGTCCGGGCGGACTCCGGCACTGGTGAGCGACCGGTCGAGCCATTCACTGAGGCCGTTCTCCGGTGCGAAGTGGACCAGCGGAGCCCCTTCGAGATCGAGTATCCGCACGGTCGGCAGCCGGGCCAGCCGATGGCCGTTCGGTGCCGTCAGCACGACCTCCTCGTCAGCGACGACAGCGGTCGTGAAGCGGTCGGGCACGGAAGCGGGCATCAGCACCAGGTCGAACTCGCCGGAGTCGACGCCGCCGAGGAGTTCGTCCACCGCCATGGATTCGCGCAGGGTGACCGCCACCTCCGGGTAGCGGCGGTGCCACTGGCGGATGACCGGGGCGAGCAGCGGCACGGTGAGGCTCTGCGCGCAGGCCAGCCGCAGCGCTCCGCCGGCCGCTTCACCGACCGCGCGTGCCGACCGGACGGCGGCTGCGGCCGCCTCGACCGCCCGCCTGGCCTCCGCGACGGCGGCTCGCCCCGCGGGGGTGAGCTTGACGCCCCGGGGCTCGCGGCGAACCAGGATCGTCCGCGTCTCACGCTCCAGCACGGCGAGCTGATGAGAGACGGCGGGCTGCGAGGAATGCAGCAGCCGCGCGGCCCGCGTGATCGATCCGCAGTCGGCGACCGCGACAAGACACTCCAACGCTCGTAGCGAAGCCATCCACAGATTTTATCGCAAGCCGTCGAACTATCGATGTGGTTGAGGGAAGTTATGGCGGCGATCCATTGCTGATTCCGGCACAGCACCTGAGCAAAGGAGAGTTCACATGGCACGCGCGTTCGTGACGGGCGGTTCGGGGTTCATCGGCCGCGTATTGGTGCGCCGGCTGCTGGCTGAGGGACACTCGGTTCGAGCACTGGTCCGCAGCGAGGCTTCGGCGGAAATCGTGGCCGCGCTCGGTGCCGAGCCCGTGCGGGGCGAGTTGACCGCTCCGGCCACTTGGCGGGACGAGGTGACCGGCAGCGACGTGGTGTTCCACCTCGCGGCCGAGACGGACATCAGCGCGGACCGCGCGCGGCACCAGCTCGTGACGGTCGACGGCACCCAGGCCGCCGTGGACGCCGCCCGCCACGCGAAGGTTCCCCGGTTCGTCCACTGCGGCAGCGAAGCCGCGCTCCTGGCCGGCCCGCCGCTGGTGGAGGCCGACGAGACCGCACCGCTGCGGCCGGACTCGGAGGCCGCCTACTGCGCGGTGAAGGCCGAGGCGGAGCAGATCGTGCTCGAGGCGAACGCGCCGGGCTTCGCCACGGTTTCGATCCGCCCGAGGTTCGTGTGGGGCCCCGACAGCATCCTCACCGACAGCCTGGTGGCGGCCGCCAAGGCGGGCCAGTTCGCCTGGATCGACGGCGGACGGCACACCACCGACGTCACCTTCGTCGACAACGCGGTCGAGGGCCTCGTGCTCGGTTGGCGACGCGGCCGGCCAGGCCAGGCCTACTTCGTCACCGACCGGCAGCGCGTCGTCCTCCGGGAGTTCATGGAGACCCTGTTCGAGATCCACGGCGTCGATCTGCCGGTCTCCGAGACCACCGCCGGCGAGGTCTCCGCGCCCACTCGGTGGTTCCTCGGGCAGCCGTGCCTCCTGCGGACGGAGAAGGCCGTGGCCGAACTCGGTTACGAGCCCGTCGTTTCGCAGGCCGCCGGTCTGGCCGCCGTCCGGGAGCGGGTGGCCTTGCCCACCGCATGAAGTCCGCGCGGCCGGCACGGGGCACCCATTCCCGGAAAGAGACAGCACATCATGAACCGACCCCTCGCCGGCCGCACCGCGCTGGTCACCGGCGGGACCCGGGCGCGGCCGCCGTCCGCGCGGCGCCGCCGTCGCCTTCAGCTACGTCCGCTCCACCGCGGACGCCGGGTCGCCGACCCGGGAAATCCGCGCCGGCGGTGGCACGGCCGAACGCTTTCAGGCCGACCCGGCCGCCGCCGGGCTGGCCCGGCGGATGCTGGACCGCTTGGGCGCTCGACATCCTGGACGAGGTCGCGGCGGCGGTGGCGTTCCTGGCCGGCCCGGACGCCGCTCACCTCACCGGCACGACCCTGGACGTCGACGGCGGTTACCACGCCTGCCCCCGGCCGGTCCCGGACCGCGCGACCCTGCGGTCCAACGCCGGCCCAGGACCGGTCCCGGCGACTGCGCTCCCGGGCCGCCGGGCGGAAAGCGGACCTGCGGGTCCGGCCTTGCCACGGCGACGCGTCCGGGCGGCCGGGGCAGGCCATCGGCAGGCAACCAGACCCACTCACGCCCCGGCACAGCGACTGGGCAAGAGCCCCCCGGAACCTACTGCCGATACCCCTCAACCTCCCCCACCGACCGCACCTCAGCCCCCTCGGGGTCCTCGTCGAACTCCGTCCGGGCGCGCCGCTGCCGCAGCAGGTCCCAGCACTGGTCCAGTTCCTGCTCCAGCCCGGTCAGCCGCTCCCGGTCGTCCCCGGAGAGCCCGACCCCCACCGACCGGGACCGCAGCTCGTGCTCTTCAGCGATGAGCTGGTCGATCCGGCCCATGATCCCGCCGTCCGCCATGGTTCCTCCTTGCCCGGCCCGCCGGGCCTCGATCCTGAGAGGTCAAGACGCTACCTCCAGCCCGGGAATTCCCGCCGCGCGTCGTCCGTTGGAAGGCGTATGAGCACAGTTGAGCTGACCACCGCCAACTTCGACCAGACCGTGAGCGACCACGAGTTCGTCCTGATCGACTTCTGGGCGAGCTGGTGCGGCCCGTGCCGCCAGTTCGCGCCGGTGTACGAGACGGCGTCGGAGAAACACGAGGACATCGTGTTCACGAAGGTCGACACCGAGGCCGAGCAGCAGCTCGCCGCCGCGTTCGACATCCGGTCGATCCCGACGCTCGCGGTGATCCGCGACAAGACGCTGATCTACGCCCAGCCGGGCGCGCTGCCCGCGGCCGCGCTGGAGGACATCATCCGCCAGGCCCGCGAGGTCGACATGGACGAGGTCAAGAAGGCCGCGGCCGAGCAGGAAGCGCAGGCCTGACCCAGTACTGACCGGGGACGCGAGAACGCCCCCTCACCCGTCGGGGAAGCGGGTGAGGGGGCGTTCTCCTGGATCCGAAAGCCGTTCAGGACCGGGTGGCGAGCCCGCGCAGGAAGAACACCAGGTTCGCCGGGCGCTCGGCCAGCCGCCGCATGAAGTAGCCGTACCACTCGTCGCCGCACGGCACGTACACGCGCATGGTGGAGCCCTCGGCGGCGATCCGCTTCTGCTCCTCGGGCCGGATGCCGTACAGCATCTGGAACTCGTGGTCGGCCGCCGTGCGCCCGGCCTCAGCCGCCAGCTTCGACGCGATGGCGATGATCCGCGGGTCGTGCGAGGCCACCATCGGGTAGCCCTGGCCCGCCATCAGCACCCGCAGGCAGCGCACGTACGACTTGTCGACGTCCGCCTTGTCCTGGAACGCCGCCGACTCCGGCTCGGCGTACGCGCCCTTGCACAGCCGCACCCGCGAGCCCGGGCCGGACAGCTCGCGGCAGTCCTGCTCGGTGCGCTTGAGGTAGGCCTGCAGCACCGCGCCCACCCACGGGTACTCGCCGCGCAGCTCACGCAGGATGCCGAGCGTCGAGTCCGTGGTGGTGTGGTCCTCCATGTCGAGCGTCACGGTCGCGCCGACGGCCTCGGCCGCGGCACAGATCTTCCGCGCGTTCTCCAGCGCGACACCCTCGCCGTCGGCCGGCAGGAACTGCCCGACGGCCGACAGCTTCACCGAGACGTCCGCGCCCTGGGCGAGGCCCTGCTCGGCGAGCGCCGACAGCAGTGCCTCGTAGGCCCGGACGGTGGTGGCCGCCTGGGTGGCGTCCGTGGTGTCCTCGCCGAGGTGGTCGATGGTGATCGACCGGCCGTCGGCGGCCAGCTCCCGCGCGACGCGCACGGCGTCGGCGGTCGCGGACCCGGACACGAACCGCCGCACCACGGACCGCGTGACGGGCACGGCTTCGATCAGCGCGCGCACCCGGCGGGACCGGGCGGCGGCGAGCAGCGGGGCACGAAGCATGACAGCTCCCCTCTCAGCCCTGGTGCGGGTGACGCACGACGGTCGCCGGCACGAAGGTCTCCTTGACCGAGCGCGGGCTCGTCCAGCGGAGCAGGTTGAAGATCGAGCCGGCCTTGTCGTTGGTGCCCGAGGCGCGCGCCCCGCCGAACGGCTGCTGACCCACGACGGCGCCGGTCGGCTTGTCGTTGACGTAGAAGTTGCCGGCGCTGAAACGCAACGCCTCCGACGCCTTCGCCACGGCCGCGCGGTCGTTCGCGATCACCGCGCCGGTCAGCGCGTAAGCCGCCGTCTCGTCGATCACCTTGAGCATCGACTCGAAGTCGGCATCCTCGTAAACGTGCACCGAAAGGATCGGCCCGAAGTACTCGGTGCTGAAGATCTCGTGCTTCGGGCTGGCCGACACCAGGATCGTCGGCTGCACGAAGTAGCCCACGCTGTCGTCCGCGGTGCCGCCGGTGAGGATCTCGACCTCGGCGTCACCCTTCACGCGCTCGAACAGCGACGCGTGCTTGTCGAACGCGCGACGGTCGATCACCGCGCCGCCGAAGTGGCTCAAGTCGGTGACATCGCCGTAGGACAGCGCCTCGGTCTCGGTGATCAGGCTGTCCTTCAGCTGCTCCCACACGCTGCGCGGGATGTACGCGCGCGAAGCGGCGGAGCATTTCTGGCCCTGGTACTCGAAAGCGCCGCGGACGAGCGCGGTCCGCAGCACGTCGATGTCGGCCGACGGGTGCGCCAGGACGAAGTCCTTGCCACCGGTCTCGCCGACCAGCCGCGGGTAGCTGCGGTAGCCGGCGATGTTGCCGCCGACCGTGCCCCACAGGTGCTGGAACGTCGCGGTGGAGCCGGTGAAGTGGATGCCCGCGAGGTCGCGGTGCGTCAGCGCAACCTCGGAGACGGCCTTGCCGTCACCGGGCAGCAGGTTGATCACACCCGGAGGCATGCCGGCCTCTTCGAGCAGCCGCATCGTCAGGTGCGCGGCGAAGCTCTGCGTCGGCGAAGGCTTCCACAGCACCGTGTTGCCCATCAGCGCGGGCGCGGTGGGCAGGTTGCCGGCGATCGCGGTGAAGTTGAACGGCGTGATCGCGTAGACGAAGCCTTCGAGCGGGCGGTGCTCCATGCGGTTCCACACGCCGGGCGAGCTGATCGGCTGCTCGGCGAGGATGCGGCGGCCGAATTCGACGTTGAAGCGCCAGAAGTCGGCCAGCTCGCAGGCGGAGTCGATCTCGGCCTGGGTGGCGGTCTTCGACTGGCCGAGCATGGTCGCCGCGTTCAGCGTGGCGCGCCACGGGCCGGTCAGCAGGTCGGCGGCGCGCAGCAGGATCGCGGCGCGGTCGTCGAACGACAGCGCGCGCCACTCCGGCGCGGCCTTGCCCGCCGCGGCGACGGCGTCGGCGGCGTCCTGCTTCGTGGCGCTCTGGATGGTGCCCAGCACGCGGCCGTGGTTGTGCGGCTGGACGACGTCGATCTTCTCGCCGCCGCCGGCGCGCTGCTCGCCGCCGACCGTCACGGTCAGGTCGACGGGCCCCGCCTGGCCCAGCTTGGTCAGCGCGCCCTCGAGTTCGGCGCGCTCGGCGCTGCCCGGCGCGTAGGTCAGCACCGTTTCGTTCTTCGGGGCTGGGGTCTGGGTTACGGCGTCCACGGCGGCTCCCTTGTTCTCGGCACCTGCGGGTTCAGTTGCCCGAACCGTAACGCCGGAAGCCGCGGGGAGGTTTGTCCACCAGGCTAGAATCACCAGGGTGAGATTGTCCGATCAGCCAAAGGTCTC
The DNA here is from genome assembly GCF_900110575.1 of Amycolatopsis saalfeldensis. GTDB lineage: Bacteria > Actinomycetota > Actinomycetes > Mycobacteriales > Pseudonocardiaceae > Amycolatopsis > Amycolatopsis saalfeldensis. Next base: position 10,946 of record NZ_FOEF01000009.1, on the reverse strand, counting down.
CGCCGTTCCCGAGGTCGTGGCCGGGACATCGCTGCGGCACGTGCTCGCGACCCTCGGTGAACCACTCGTCCGGGTGCTCGTGGCGCCGCGCGGGCTGGCCGTGCCGGTCGAGGACGTGGTGATCCTCGACCCGGAGGACCCGCCCGAGGCCCACCCCGGCGACCTCGTGCTGGTGATCGGCGCGCGCGGCCGGGCGGCCGGCGCGGCCATCCGAGCGGCCGGGCGCGGTGGCGCGGCCGCGGTGGCGGTGAAGGGCGAAGGCGGCACGGAGATCGCGGCGGACGCGGGCGTCGCGCTGCTCACCGTCGGCGCCGAGGCGCGCTGGGAACAGGTGGAGGCGCTGGCCCGCGGGGTCGTCGACGCGGCGCGGGCCGGCGGCGAGGCCCAGAGCGGCGAGGTGCTGGGCGACCTGTTCGCGCTGGCCCAGACCGTCGCGACGCTCACCGGCGGGCTCGTCAGCATCGAGGACACGGCCAGCCGCGTGCTGGCCTACTCACGATCCTCGGACGAGGTCGACGAGCTGCGCCGGCTGTCGATCCTCGGCCGCGAAGGACCGGAGCGGTACCTGGCGATGCTGCGTGAATGGGGCGTCTACCAGCGGTTGCGCGCGGGCGAGGGCATCGTGCGCATCGACGAGCGGCCCGAGCTGGGCATCCGGCGGCGCATCGCGGCCGGCATCCACGCCGGTGCGCAGCCGCTCGGCACGATCTGGGTGCAGGAGGGCGCGACGCCGCTGACCGAGCAGGCCGAGGTCGCGCTGCTCGGCGCGAGCCGTTCGCTGGCGCCGCAGCTGATCCGCGCGCGGACGCAGCCCAGCCCCGAGCTGCGCCTGCGCGAAGACCTGCTGGCCGGGCTGCTCGACGGTCGCGTCGACGCGGAATCCGTGGCCGGTGAGATCGGCGCGGACCCAGGCCGCCCGGCGCAGGTGCTGGCGTTCGCGCTGTCCTCGCCGGGGGCCGCGGCGTCCGGCCGGCAGCTGCGCCGCGCCGAGCTGGTGCACCTGATCGCGGTGCACACCGCGGCGTACCGGCGCACCGCGCTGGTCAGCGTGCTCGGCGGCCGCGTCTACGCGCTGCTGCCCGACCTGCCCGAGCACCCGGACGCGGCCGTGCTGGCGCTGGCCAGGGAGATCGTCGCGACGGCGCGGCGGCACCTCGACGTGCCCGTGCGCGCGGCGCTGGGCGGGGTGGTGCCGCGGCTGTCCGACGCGGCGGCCTCCCGGGGCGACGCGGACCGCGTGCTCGCGACGATGGCCCGCGGGCGCTGGCCGGAGCCGGTCGCCTCGCTGGCCGACGTGCGCGCCGACGTGCTGCTGTCGGAAGTCCTCGCCTACCTCGCGGACCAGCCGCGCATCCGCGACCCCCGCCTGGCCGAACTGGTCGCGCACGACGCCGAGCACGGCGGCATCCTGGTCCCCGCCGTGCTGGCCTACCTGGACGCGTTCGGCGACGTCCGCGCGGCGGCGCAAGCACTGAACATCCACCCGAACACCGTGCGGTACCGCGTCCGCCGGGCCGCCGAGGTCTCCGGCATCAGCCTGGCCGACCCCGCCCAGCGGCTGCTGACAGAGCTCCAGCTGCGACTGTGAAAACGGCTTGGCCGCGCTCGATAAGGTGCGGCTGTGGATCTTTTCCCGCGCGCTTGGGGCGCCCTTCAGGAAGCCGTCCACGCGCTCGAAGGCGGCCAGTGGGTCACGCCGTCGGGCTGCACCGGCTGGCTCGTCCAGGACCTGGTGTTCCACCTGGTCATCGACGCGCAGGACGTCCTGATCACGCTCGCCTCGACCACCGAAGCGCCGGCGACCCGCGACGCGGTGACGTACTGGCAGCCCTCGGATCAGCCGACGGGGACCGACCCGGAATCGGCGTTCGTCCGCCGCGGCGCGGCCGCGTACGCCGACCTGGACCGGCTGGCCCACCACTTCGACGACCTCGCCGTCGCCGCCGGGCGCGCCGCGGCCGCCGCGGACCCGGCCGCCCGCGTCGAGACCTGCGACGAGGTGTTCACGGTCGCGGACTACCTGGCGGTGTACGTGGTCGAATCGACGCTGCACCACCTCGACCTGGTCCGGCATCTGTCCGGAGTGGACGGACCGCCGCCGGAGACCGCCGCCGCCACCCGGGCGATGGTGGAAAAGGTGACGGGGCAAGCCTTTCCGGCCGGGGTGGCCGACCACGAGGCGCTGCTGGTGGCCACCGGCCGCGCCCCCGTTCCGGCCTCGTGGGGCGGCTTCACCGCGGTGACACTCGGATGATCATCTGACTCGAGGGCACCTTCGGCGCGGGCAAGACGGACGTCGTCTGGCCACGGAAAGCGTTACCGCCCAAGGATTTCACGCCGCGGGAACAGCGAGCCCGGCCACCCGCGCCAGGGCGGCGAACGAGTCGACCCGGGCGGACTGGTCGTAGGTGCTCGTGCTCACCAGGACCTCGTCGGCGCCGACGCTCTCGACGAGCGCGCCGAGACGGTCCGCGACCTCTTCCGGACTGCCGCCGATCTGTCCGGCGAGCGTCTGGTCGAGGCGGGCGCGCTCGCGGTCGGTCATCGCCAGGGCGAGGATTTCGTCCGGCGGCGAAAGCGGCGGGAAGACGCCGTGGCTGCGTGAGTAGACCGTGGCCCATGCCTCCGGCACGAGCAGCCGGCGCGCGGCCGCCGCGGAATCGGCGACGGCCACCGCTGTCGACACGACGACATACGGCTGCGCGGCCTGGTCCGAAGGCCGGAACTCGTCGCGGTACCGGGCGACGGCGTCGAGCAGGACGCGCTCGCCGCGCACCGGCGCGATGACCAGCGGCAGCCCCAGCTCCGCGGCCAGCGCGGCGCCGGAACCGGTGGCCAGCAGGAACGCGGGCACCCGACGGCCCTCGGCGGGGATCGCGTGCACACCCGGGTATTCGGCCTGGTCGCCGCGGAAGAAGGCGAGCAGCTCGCGCACCTGGCCCCCGAACTCGTCGGCCGCCTCCTTGCCCTGCCCGAGCGCGCGGCGGACGCCGTCGGTGAAGCCGACCGAGCGGCCCAGCCCGAGGTCGATCCGGCCGGGGAACAGCGAGTCGAGCACCCCGAACTGCTCCGCCACGACCAGCGGCCGGTGGTTGGGCAGCATCACTCCCCCGGTGCCCACGCGGATCCGCCCGGTGGCCGACGCGACGGCCGCGGCCAGCACCGTCGGCGCCGACCCGGCGACCCCGGGCACGCCGTGGTGCTCCGAAACCCAGAACCGGTGATACCCCAGCGCCTCGATGTCCCCGGCGAACGCGACCGTGTCACGCAGCGCCTGCCCGGTGCCCCGCCCACGGCGGACGGGCGAGCGGTCGAGAACGGAGATCCGGTACGTCACACCGGGTTCAACACCGTTGCGGGAGGCCGGATTCCCGCTACGGGCGCCACCGTTCGCTGTAGTCCGGGTGGTCGGCGTACGGCAGGGCAAGCAGGCGCAGCGTCAGGCACCAGTTCGAGCCGGCCTCGTCGCCGGGCACGTGACAGGTCTCGCACCAGTATTCGCTGCCGTAGAGCGGAAAACCGGGCACCTTCTCGGACACCGTGGTGCGGTGGGCGAGCATGATGCGGCGGGTCGCCTCGACCTCGTTGATCATCTGGTTGACCACGTCGATCTCGAGGTCGCCGAGCGCGCGCACGCGCTGCTCCACCGCGACCTTCGTCTCACCGCGGTTGAGCGGTTCGCCGTCCTTCGCCTTCCGCACGGCCTGCATGATCACCGCCTGGCGCTGGCCAACCCGTGCTGCCAGGAACGCGATCAGGTCGTCCACGAACGGCCTCCCTCCTCCAGCCTGCACCCGGGCACTCCGGTCCGAGGTCGCGGGCCGACCTCAGCCCGTTACGCCCTGAACCGGCCCCGACCTCCCCGGGGCCCGCAGAACAGTACCCGCGCCATTCGTTGACCAGCGGGAACGTTATGCAGCCGTGAGGGTTGTGAATTCGCACCACCGGACCAGTTGATCACCGAGGGTGACCACGGTCGGCGGTCGGCCCGTCACTCCGGGTCGGGACGCGCCTTGCTGGGCTGCACGCGCTTGGGCTCGCCGGGCATCTTCGGATAGTCCGGCGGATAGGGCAACTCCGCGCCGCCCAGGTCACGGTCGTCGCGTTCGTACCACTCCAGCAGCGTTTCGAGGCCGAACGCCGTTTCGTCCATGGGCGCGTGGAGGTCGCCGTGCTCGGCGAAGAAGCCCGGGACGGACAGGACGTCGAAGTCGTCCGGCTGGACCTCGTCCAGCATCGCCCAGGTCAGCGGCGTCGAGACGGTCGCGCGGGGCGTGCCGCGGACCGACCAGGTGGAGGCGACGGTGCGATCGCGGGCCGCCTGGTTGTAGTCGAGGAAGACGCGGCCGCCGCGCTCCTCCTTCCACCACGAGACGGTCGCCTGCTCCGGCGCTCGCCGCTCGACCTCGCGGGCGAGCGCGATGACGGCGTGGCGCACCGCGATGAAGTCCCACTCCGGCCGGATCCGCACGAGCACGTGCACCCCGCGGCCGCCGGAGGTCTTGGGGTAGCCGGTGAGCCCGGCGTCGGCCAGCACCTCGCGCACGACGCGGGCCACCGCCACGGCGTCGTCGAACCCCGCCGAATCGGGCGGGTCGACGTCCACGCGCAGTTCGTCCGGATGGTCCACATCGGACCGCCGGACCGGCCACGGGTGGAAGTCGAACGTGCCGAGGTTCGCCGCCCAGGCGAACACCGCGGCCTCGGTAGGACAGACCTCGTCGGCCGTGCGGCCGGACGGGAACGCGATCCGGGCCGTCTCGAGCCAGTCGGGCGCGCCCTTCGGCACGCGCTTGGCGTAGAACCACTCACCCTCGACGCCGTCGACATAGCGCTTCAGCGTGGTGGGCCGCTCCCCGATCGCACGCAGCAACGGCTCGGCCACAGCGAGGTAGTACTCCACCACCTGCCGCTTGGTGATGCCGCGCTGCGGGAAGTAGACCTTGTCGGGACTGGAAACGCGGACCTTGCGCGGCCCCACCTGGTACTCGACCGGATCGCCGTTCTTGGGCATGAGCCCACCGTAGCGGGATCAGCGGCGGGTGCCCGGCCTTCGCACACCGGCGGTGCCACCCGGCACCGGAACTCCTGCGAGCCGCCGGTCCTCCGCCAGCGGTGCCTACTGCACTTCGCGAACGTCCCGCCACCGCAACCTCGCGAACCCATGCCGCCCTGACCACGGCCCCCTTCGCAAATCACGGCCCCCTTCGCAAATACCGGCGATGCCCACCGCGCCCCCACCACCGGAACCTCGCCAACCCCTCGCCGCCCCACCACCGAACCCTTCGCGAACACCGGCGGCACCCACCGCGCAAACCCACCGCGCCCCGCCGCCGGAACCTCGCCCACCCAGTACTGCCCCACCATGAAACCCTTCGCGAACCGCGGTGCCCTACCGTGGAAAGGGTGTCCGGCCGAACCAAGCTGATCCTCGCGCTCGCCGTGCTCGCCCTCTTCGCGGCGGCCGCGGTGTTCCTGCCGATCCCCGGTCCGGCCGACCTCCGGCGCTGGGCCGCGGCGACCGGCCCGGCGACGCCGCTGCTCCTGCTGCTGGCGTACTCCCTGCTCACGGTGGCTCCGATCCCGCGGACGGTGTTCAACCTCGCCGCCGGGCTGCTCGTCGGCTCCGTGGCCGGGATCGCCATCGGGCTGGTGGCGACGACGATCGCCGCCGGGCTGTCGTTCGGCCTGGCGCGGCTGCTGGGCCGCGACCTGGTCACGCGGCACCTGCACCGGGCGCCGGTCCGCCTGGTCAACGAACGGCTCTCCGGCGGCGGCGTGCTGGCGATCACCTCGCTGCGCCTGATCCCCGTGGTCCCCTTCGCGCCGCTCAGCTACCTGTGCGGCGTCTCGTCCGTGCGGCTGGTCCCGTACCTGGTGGGAACCGCGCTGGGTAGCGTGCCGGGCACGGTCGCGGTGGTCATCCTCGGCGACGCGCTGACCGGCGACACGCCGCCCGCACTTCTGGTCTGTTACGGCGTCTTCGCCGCCGCCGGTGCCATCGGCCTGGTCAGGGTGCTGAAGAAGCGCTCGCCGGCGCCCGGAGCGGAAGAGGCCGCGGCGCCGGCACCAACTGGCTGACGGCAGCCCCGCCCGCTCGACCGCTACACTCGTTTGGGTGCGCGAGGGCCATCCGCGCTGCGCAGGACCACGATCACCGGGATTTCGTCAGGAGCGGTCGCCATCGACACCGGTCAGCTGATCGCGGGGCACTATCGCCTCGTCGAGCACATTGGTAGCGGTGCCATGGGAGTGGTGTGGCGCGCCGTCGACGTGCGCCTGGAACGGTCGGTGGCGATCAAGCAGATCCTGCCGCAGCCGGGCGTGTCGGAGGCCGAGCGCGACAACATGCGCCAGCGGGCGATGCGCGAGGCCAAGAACGCCGCGCGGTTCCAGCACCCGAACGCCATCGTGGTCTTCGACATCGCCGAAGACGGCGGCGACCCGTGCCTGGTGATGGAGTACCTGAACGGGCCGAGCCTGTCGGCCGTGCTGGCCGACCAGGGCACCCTGCCGGTCGGCCAGGTCGCGCGGATCGGCGAGCAGGTCGCGGCCGCGCTGGTCGCGGCGCACCGCGCCGGGATCGTGCACCGCGACGTCAAGCCGGGCAACATCCTGATCGACGAGACCGGCACGGCGAAGATCACCGACTTCGGCATCTCGCGCGCGGCGGGTGACATGACCCTCACCCAGACCGGCCTGATCGGCGGCACCCCGGCCTACCTGGCACCCGAGCTGGCGCGTGGCGCCGACCCGGTGCCCAGCTCCGACGTCTTCGCCCTCGGCGCCACGCTCTACCAGGCGATCGAGGGCCAGACGCCGTACGGCAACACCACCAACCAGCTCGCGCTGCTCTACGCGGCGGCGAACGGCCAGATCAACCCGCCGACCCAGGCCGGCCCGGCCACCGCGTTGCTGATGAGCCTGCTGCGCAGCGAGCCCGCCGAGCGCCCGAGCATGGCCGAGGCCCGCGAGCGCCTGGCCGCGCTGACCGCGGGCGAGCCGACGCCGCCGATGGCCCCGCTGCTGCTGTCCGGCAACCAGGGCGACCGCGTCGGCTCGCGCCCGCCGTGGCAGCGGTCGGAGGCGAAGTCCCCGGCCTCCGCGCCGATCCCGGCGCAGAAGGCCCCGTCGAACCCGCCGCGCACGCCGACCGCGGCGTTCATGCCGATGCGCTCGCCGTCCGCGCCGCCCCAGACGCCCGGGCCCCAGACCCCTGGGCCCCAGACGCTCGGCCCCCAGACCCCGCCGCGTCCGGTCGCCCCGCTCCAGCAGACGCCGACCCCGCCGCGTCCGCAGCCGGCCCAGAACAGACCCCCGGCACCGCCTCGCACCCCCGCCACCACCGCGGCCGCCCCGAGCTACTCGGGTGGCACCGGCAAGTCCGCCGACACCAAGCGCAAGGCCGCGATCCTCGCCGGCGGCGCGGCGGCCGTGGTCGTCGTCGCGGTGGTCGTCTTCCTGGTACTGAACAACGGCAGCAGCAACAACAAGAGCGCCCCGCCGGCCGGCCAGACGCAGACATCGAATTCGGCCGGAGCGCCGAACCCCGCCAGCAGCGCACCCAGCTCGCCCCCCGTCGCCGGCCTGGGCCAGACCCCGACCGAGGGCAAGGTCACCGACTTCGGCGGCGCGGGCAAGATGGTCGCCGACGGGTTCTTCAACAAGCCGTCCGAAGGCTGGTCCTACCTGACCCCGGCCGCGCAGGCCGTCTACGGCGACCAGCAGAACTTCCAGCAGTATTGGCAGAACAACAAGATCAGCGCCTACTCGTACGCCCACGCCGACAGCAACGGCAACAATGCCGACGGCTCCCTCACCATGAACCTCACGGTGAACGGCATCCGGCGCGGCTACCGGGTGGTCATCATCGGCGGCCAGATGCTGATCGACAGCGACACCAAGCTCGAGGCCACCGGAACGCCGAACCAGTGATCGCGGCGAACCAGTGACACAGGCCGCTTCGGGAGTGTGCTGATCAGGCCCGATGGCTTACCGTGGTGCCATGGCCGAGAGCGCTGCTGTGCCACCGGGCTGGAATCCCCGTTTCCACGAAGACCTGGTCGGGCTCGACCCGTACGACCCGGAGGCCCGCGCGTTCGCCGCGCACCTGGACCGGATGGAGCGCACCGGGCCGACGTTCACGGTGGAGGCCTGCCTGGACCAGATGGGCGATTTCGCCGATTCCAGCAGCCGCGTCGGCGGCCTGCGCTACTGGGTGTCCGCGCTGATCGCGGTGCTCATCGTGTTCGGCGTGATCGTCACCGCATGGGACATCGTGGCGCACGCGATCGCCTTCCTCCGGGGGTAACGTGGGGTTCGTGAAAGGTATGAAACCCGTCGTCGGCACCACGCCCCGCGTGGTGAAGTCCGAGCAGGAGTGGCGCGCGGAGCTGAGCCCCGAGGAGTACGCCGTGCTCCGCCAGGCCGGCACCGAGCAACCGTTCGTCGGCGAGTACACCGACACCAAGACCACCGGCGTCTACGAGTGCCGCGCCTGCGGGGCCGAGATCTTCCGCAGCGACACGAAGTTCGAGAGCCACTGCGGCTGGCCGTCGTTCTACGACCCGGCCGACTCCGACGCCGTGCTGCTGCGCGAGGACCGGGCCATGGGCATGCGGCGCATCGAGGTGCTCTGCGCCTCCTGCCACAGTCACCTCGGGCACGTCTTCGAGGGCGAGGGCTACGAAACGCCGACCGACCAGCGCTACTGCATCAACTCGATCTCCATGAAGCTCGTCCCGGTTCCCGGGGCCGAGGCTTGACCCAAACTTAAGGCCGGACGGACTGCCCGCCCTCCCCGAAGCGTGCAAAATGGGACAACGGCACGCTACTGGGGAGGGCGGACCTATGTTCGGGAATTGGGGAATCGACGGCGCGATCTTCGCTGCCGCAAGTATTTTGCTGGGTTTCTTCGTTCTGCTCCGTGTGTTCGCCCGCGGCCGCCAGGCCCGGCGCGGCGGCCACGAGGCGCCTCGGCTCCGGTCGCTCGCGCACGTCGCGATGCTGACCGGCGGCCCGGTCCGCGTCGGCCAGACGGTGGTGGCCGGGATGATCGAGCGTGAGCAGGTCCGCGTCGACAGCGGCGGACGGCTGCACCTGACCCCGCTCGCCCCCGCCGACCCGCTCGGCCGCGAGGCCGCGGCGATCATCGGCCTCCGGTCCGGCGTGACCGGGGTGATCGGCGAGCTGTCACGCGGCCCGGCGATGGAAGCACTCACCGGAGAACTGGTCGCGCAAGGCTTCCTCGTCGACGAAGCGCCGGTGCGGAAAGCCTGGCAGCGCGCCCTGATCGTGGAGTCGGCGCTGCTCGCCGCCGGTCTGGCCTGGTTCCTGGTCGAGCTGGTGCGCGGGACGTTCGCCGGTTACCTGCTGATCGCCGCCGCCGTGACCCTCGTGCTGGCGGCGACCGCGCTCGCGCAAGCCACCCGCGCCAAGGGGCCTCGGCCCACCGAGGCGGGCCGCGCCGCCGCGACCGCCGGCTGGGACGACAAAAGCCTGGTCACCGGTGCGGCCGGCGCGGTCGCCATCGGCGGGCTCGCCAACTACCCGGACCGCGACATCCGGGTCGCGCTCAGCCGCGGCACCGTGGCCCCGCCCGCTCCGAGGCGAGGCCGAGCGCGAGCCGGCTACGCGGCCGGTGCGGGTGGCGCGTGGATCGCCGGGTCTTCGTGGGGCGGCTCCGGCTGCGGCGGCGGTTCCGGCTGCGGCTCCGGCTGTGGTGGCTCCGGCTGCGGCGGCGGGTCGGGCTGCGGTGGCGGCGCCGGCTGTGGCGGGGGTGGTGGATGCGGCGGCGGCAGCAGTTAGCCGGAACCCGCGAGCGCCCGGGGCCGTCAGTTCTGCCGACCCGAACGGGCGAAACGGACCAGCAGGGTCCACCAACCCAGACGACGAGGGAGGCGCACGATGAGCGAGCCGTGGGGTATCTCGGGACCGCAGTTCCTGGTGCTGTACGGGCTGGCTTTGGCGCTGTTGCTGGTCGTGCAGCTCGTCTTGCCCGCCATGGTGCGGGCGCGCGCCCGTTCGGCGCCCGCCGCGCACGACGGCTCGATGCCGGGCGTCTACCAGCTGGCCTACCTTGCGGGCGGCGCCCCGCGCGCCGTCGACGCGGCGATCGCGGCGCTGGTCGAGCGTGGCCTGCTGCGCTTGAACAGCTACCGCCAGCTCAGCGCGGCCGGCCCGGCCCCGCAGGAGCCGCTGGAGCGAGCCGTCCACGGTGCCGCGAACGAGGCCGGGAGGAGCCTGACGACCAACGAGCTGCGGTACCGGACAGTGGATTCCCGCGCGGTGAAAGACATCGAGGCGGACCTGGACCGGCGAGGCCTGCTCATGGCCGAGGGCGGTGTGGCGAAGGCCCGGACCGCCGTCTCCCTGTTGTGGGTGCTGCTCCTGGTGGTCGGGGTGGTGCGGGGGGTGAACGGCGTTGCGCTCGGCCGTCCGGTGGGCGGGCTCGTCGCGCTGGTGTTCGTCGCGCTGGTGCTGACTTTCGTGGCGCGCTCGGCTCGCCGCTGGAAGCGCCGCCACCGCCCCACCTCGGCCGGCGAGGCCCTGGTCACCCGGGCCCGCGCGGACCTGCACGCGACGGAACGTCCGGAGGGGCCGTGTCATGACAACCGTGTAAGCCACGGATGGACCAAGATCGGGATCGCTGACGGCGACCCAGAAAGGCTCTATCTGTGACTGAGAACACATCGCCTGATCGGGCTGCGGGTGCCGCGGCCGGCGAAGCACTCGCTCGGGTGTTGCCGTCGGAAACGCTTGATGCGCTGGTGAAAGACGCGTATGCGAATGGCGGGGCGCTGGGCGCGCAAGAATTGCTGAACGAGATGACCAAGGCGGTGCTCGAACGAGCACTGGACGCTGAAATGACCCATCATCTCGGATACGAGAAAGGAGACCCTGCCGGGAACGGTTCCGGGAACTCCAGAAACGGCATGTCCCCGAAA
>NZ_FOEF01000020.1 GCF_900110575.1 Amycolatopsis saalfeldensis | reverse complement strand
CTCGACCGTGCCGACCCGCAACTGCTTCGCGTCGACCTCCGCACCAGCCTGCTTCTTGAACGGCTCCGCCTCCGCCTCATCACCCTCACGGTAAGTCTTGGCAGCAGTACGGACATTGTCCGCCGTCGTCTTCACACCCTCACCCGCCGAACTCACCGCCTCCTTCGCCTTCTCACCCGTCGGATTCACAATCAACGGCAAAAACGCACACAACAACCCATACGCATCCGTCGACATAGCACTGTCCGCCGCCTGCACCGCCGTATGCAAACGATCCACCAAACCGTCCAAATGACTCGCGTGCGCGACCAGATCATCCGGCTCAACCTGAAAAGTGCCCGCCATCAACCGCTCACTTCCAGTCCGTGTTCTTCCAGTCACCGATCACCGGAGGCGCGACAACCTCATCCGGCGAAAAGAACGACGGATCATCCGACTCCACGAAGTCGGCGATCTTATGCTCCTTGTCCTCCGGGCCTTTACCGCCCTTGCCGCCGGCGCCCATGCCGCCCATACCGGGCGAACCGGGTGCGCCCTTGCCGCCCGCGCCCGCGCCGCCGGCGCCGCGCCCGGCCACGCCCTCCTCGGCCGCCGCGCCGCTGCCGCTGCCCGGACCGCCGAGGCCGGAGCCCTTGCCGCCGGAACCGCCCGAACCGCCCGAGCTTCCCGAACCGCCGGAACCGCCCGAGCCGCCGCCGAGGCGGCTGCCGATGCTCTCGCCGTTGACGCCGCCGCCACGGCCGATGGCCGGGATCTTGCCGCCGGTCGCGCCGGGGCCGGAACCGCCGCCCGGACCCAGGCTCGAGCCGGGGTTGATGCCGGGCGGGGTGAACGACGGCGGCGTGTAGCCGGGGCCGGTCCCGCCGGGTCCGGGGCCGCCGCCACCGGGGATGTTGATGTTCGGCACGCCACCGGGGCCCGAACCACCGGGGCCACCGCCCGGGGGCAGGTTCACCGGCGGCGGGGTGAACCCCTGGATGTGCGTGCCGTCGCCGGAATCGCCGCCGGGGCCCCCGCCGGGAGGCAGGCTGAACGACGGGTTGTTGCCGCCACCGCCCGGATTCGAGCCGCCCGGGCCCGAGCCGCCAGGACCGGAGCCGCCGGGGCCCGAACCGCCGGGCCCGCCGCCGGAATCACCTCCGGGAGGCAGGTTCACCGGCGGGTTGCCGCCACTGCCGCCCGGACCACTGCCGCCCGGGCCCGAGCCACCGCCGGAAGATCCGGGCCGGCCGCTCTGGGTGCCGAACCCGGGCTTGTCCCCGCCGCCGGGCCCGGTACCGCCGGGGCCGCCGTTCGGCGAGCCGGGCTGTCCCGCCGGCGAACCCGACTGACCCGAGGCCGAGCCGCCGCCGCTCGAGCCCGCGAGCTTGGGCGGGGGCGGGAACTGGGGCGTCACGACGGCCGAGCCGATCGTCTCGTCGAACCGCGTCATGGTCTGCGCGGCCTGCCCGCGCGCGGCCTGCTGCTCGCGGTAGGTCGCCTGCGCCTGCTCGGCCTGCTGCGCGTACGCGACCGGGTCCTTGATCTGCTGCAGCTGCGCGTTCGAGTCCTGCACCGAGAACGGGACCGGCGGGTTGGCCGCCATCGCCTTCTGCGTCTCGTTCAGCGTCTGCGAGTGGATCTCCTGCTGCCGCCCGGACAGGGTCGCTCCCTGCGCCGTGGTGCCGAGCCATTTGCCGACGTTCGCGAGGTGCTCGCGCGCGGCGTCACCGCCGCCGCCGGACCAGTTCGACGTGCTCGCGTTGATCGCCTGCGCCAGGTTCTGCTGGTGCCCGGCCAGCTCGTTGCCGACGCTGACCCATTCCTCCGAGGAGGCCGCGACCGTGGCGGAGTCGGCGTTCTGCGAGATCGCCTGCTGCATCTGCTCGTGCGAGGCGTTGGCCCAGACGGTGTGCGGCGCGCCGCCGGTCTGGCGGATCTGCAGGCCCTCGTCGAGGCGCTGCCTGGCCTCGTCCAGGTGCTGCTGGTACAGCTCCTGGATCTTCTGGTCCCGGACCTTCGGGTCCACGACCGGGCCGAGCCAGCCGTCCTTGATCTCCTGGTCGATCTGCTCGGTCGCCTCGGCCCGGATCTGGTCGCCCGACAGCACGTCGTCGGGCTTGATCGGGCCCACGTAGTACTTGGACGAGGGGTCGGCGGTCGCGTCGTACAGCGGGCTGCGCGGGTTGTAGTCCGGGGACGACGGGTCGGAGACCGATGAGGCAGGCAACGTCGGGTCGGTGAGAGACACGGGGTTCCCTTCAGCTCTGATCGCCGGCGGCGGGCCGCGGCGCGAACAACTCGCGCGAGCCCTCCTCCCGGTTCCGGTGGTTCTGCCCGGCCGCCTCGGGCTTCGCGGCCGGCAGCGCCTCGACGGTCTCGCTCATCGGGGCACCTCCTTCCTCGGTCGCCGGCCGCGGCGTCAGTAGACGGCGGCGATGGCGTTGCGGACGGCCCGGGCCACCTCGGCCCGGCCCGCGGGTACGTATTTCGCGCTCAGCTCACCGGAATCGCCGGTGGCGGTGTGGACCAGGTAACGGCCGTCCTCGGTGTCCAGCCAGCTGATCGGGTCGCCGGCGAGGCGCTCGCCGTGGCGGCTCCAGGCCGTCACCGCCAGGTGGCCGCCGCCGAGCCGCGGCGCGGCCAGCACGCGCTCCAGCACCTCGACGCCGCCGTTGGCCGAGGGCGCCGGGCGCCGCTCGCCGCGCTGCGGCCGGACCACCCCGCTGACCTCGATCATCCCGAAGGCGTCGGTCTCTTCCTCGTCCTCCGCGGCCTCGGCCCGGCGCCGCGCGGTCATCTTGGACACCGTCTCGGTCGCCTTGCGGTGCACGGTGTGCGCGCCGGTGGTGGCGGCCCGCGCGGGCGGCAGCACCCCGGTGACGACCTCCACCAGGTCCTCGTCGTCGAACAGCGAGAACAGCAGGTCGTCCGAACGCGGGTCCTGGGTGATGCCGAGCGCCTGGCGGCCGTCGGTGAGGGCGAGCACGGCGATGTCGGCGCCGAGGCCGTCCACCCCGGTCACCGCGACCGAGACCCGGTGCTTCGCGATCAGCGCGAACGCCGCGCGCACCTGGGGGCGCAGCTCGCCCTGGATCGACAGCCTGCGGTCTTCCAGTGCCCGGTAGACCTCGGTCGCCACGCGGATGAAGCGCACCGGGTCGGACGGCACCGTGCCGATCCGCAGCGGGTACTGCCGGATGTCACCACCCGTCGCCTGGCCCACCACAAGAGCTTCGACGACGTCGAGCACGAACTCGAACCTGTCCGCCATACCCGAAAGCATCCTTCCCCACGGCGGTTCACACCCGGCCTGAACCGGGCCTGACACCCGCGCGCACAGCACGTCGACTGGCACCACTACAGAGCGTATCAGTCCTGGTGTGGCGGAAAATCACCACTCGAACCGGTGCGCCCGGAAAGACCGTCCATCCGTGTCACGGTGGGCACTCCCGCGGTGCCCTCTCCCCTTTCACGGCGCGCGGCCCGTTCCGGTTCACCCGGGATCGCGGCCCGGCTCAGGCCCGGCGCGACCGGTAGACCCGCAGGTTCAGCCGGACCAGCTCCAGCAGCGGCACCGCCACGCCGAGCTTGTGCGCCCGGTCCACCAGGTCGCCGAAGATCTGCTCGCCCTCGACCTCGAGCCCGGCGGTCAGGTCGCGGTACAGCGACGGCGCGCGCGGTGAGCCCGGCTCGGTCACGGCGGCGCGGGTGTTCGCCAGCGACGCCGCGGGCACCGGGTAGCCCGCCGCCTCGGCGACGGCCGCGCACTCGGCGACGACAGCCTCCGCGAACTCGATCCCGCCGGGCTGGTCGGCGACCTCGCCGACGGTGCCGCGCATCAGCGAGGTGACCGCGCCGAGCGAGGCGATGAAGACCCATTTGCCCCACATGTCCGCCAGAATGCCGGTCGAGAGGGTGGCGTCGAAGCCGGCGCCCGACAGCTCGGCGTGCACCTGCGCCAGCGCGGCGGGCGCGGGCTCGGCCCGGGCGCCGTAGGTCAGCGACTGGAGGTCGAACAGCCGGCGGATGTCGCCGTCACCGTCCACTGTGGTCATCACGATCGCGACCCCGCCGAGCACGCGCTCCTCGCCGAAGCGGGCCACCAGCTCGTCGATGTGGTGCAGGCCGTTGAGCACCGGCAGGATCAGCGTCCCCGGGCCCACCGCGGGCGCCACGTCCTCGATCGCCGCCGCCAGCCCCGCCGCCTTGACCGTGAACAGCACCAGGTCGTACGGCCCGGACAGTTCGCCCGCGCGGACCAGTTTCGGGCTGAGCACGGTGTTCTCGCCCAGGCCGGTGATCCGCAGCCCGCGCTCCTCGACCACCCGCGCGCGCCCGGGGCGCACCAGGAAGGTCACGTCCCGGCCGGCCTGGACCAGCCTGCCGCCGAACAGCCCGCCGGTCGCGCCGGCGCCGACCACCAATATCCGCATTCCACTCGTCACCCCGCCGACGGTAGGCCTCTGGCTTGCGACTGGCAAGGCAGACGCGGGGTCAGGCGCCGACGACGCCGTCGATGCCCTCGCGGAGGAAGTCGGCGTGGCCGTTGTGGCGGGCGTACTCGTGGATGAGGTGCAGCATCACCAGCCGCAGCGAGACGTCCTCGCCGCCGCGGTGGTTGCGGGCGACGACGTCGAGGGACTCCGCCTGCTCCTCGATCCGGCGCGCCCGCGCGACCTCGGCCTCCCAGGCGGCGAATGCCTCGGACCGCGTCGATTCGGCCGCGTCGTAGGCGACCTGGAAGTCGCCCTCGGTGGACCAGACCAGGCCGACGTCCTCCTGGCCGATCACGCGGCGGAACCAGGCGCGCTCGACCTCGGCCATATGCCGCACGAGGCCCAGCAGCGACAGCGTCGACGGCGGCATCGACTGCCGCCGCAGGTCCTCGTCGGACAGCCCGTCGCACTTCATCGCCAGGGTGGCGCGGTGGTAGTCGAGGAACGCGCGCAGCATCTCGCGCTCGCCCGCGGTCGTCGGCGGGCCGATCCGTTCCGTGCTCATCCGCGGTCCTTCCCCCAGGTACGGGGTCAGCCTACCGGCGCGCCGAGGTGCGCCAGCAGGGCGGCGACCTTGTCGTCCAACTCGCGCCCGACCGCGGCGACCGCGGGCCGGTCGAAGCTGCCGAACCGGCTGCTGGGCAGGTCGATGGTGAACCAGGCCGCGCCGTCGCCGTCCTCGTGGATGGTGGTGCGCAGCGGCGCGAGCATCACGCCGGGGTCATGGGCGAACATCCGCCGGGCGATGGTGTGGTTGCCCATCAGGTAGGTCACGCACGGCCGGACCGGGCCGGCCAGGCCCATCACCGCCGCGGCGTCGGTCTCCCAGTACCGCATGAAGCCGTGCGGCGCACCGGCTTCCGCGGCCGCCTCGACCTCCGGCCAGCCCGCGCCGCGGGCGACGAGCCGCCCCAATCCTTCGAGGTCCACCTTCGGCACGGCTTCCTCGTACCGGGCCCGGAAATCCGCGAACGACGCCCGCGCGGGCACCTCCAGCCGTACCGCCTCGTGGTTGATCCGGCGTGTGCTCACGGGCTCCTCCGGTTCACTGTGGACGTTCACTGTGGACGATTGCGGCGGCGGATCTCCAGGAACACCAGCGGGGCCAGCACCAGGCAGCAGGCGCCGATCACGGCGGCGACCAGCACCGTGGCGGACGGCAGCCCGTGCGCGATCGCGAGCAGGCCGACGCCGATCACCGGGCCGCCGAGCCCGACGTAGCTCACCACGTAGTAGGTGCCGATCACCGAGCCCCGCTCCTCGGGCGGCGTGACGGCGCCCAGCTCCGCGAGCGCGCCGGTGAACACCAGCCCGTGGCCGGCGCCCGTGCCGAGCATCGCGGGGACCACCAGCCACGGCAGGTGCGCGCCGTTCGCGAGCACCAGCACGGCCAGCCCGGCGGCGAGCACCACCAGGCCGCTCGCCTGGGCCGCGGTGGGCGGCAGCCGGCGAGCCCCGAACTGGACGAACCCGGAGGTGGCGATCATCAGCGCGAGCGCCGCCGCGGCGACGGCGAGGTTCGCCGAGCCCAGCAGGGTGCCGACGAGCGAGGGCACCACCGCCGAGAACATCCCGAGCACCGCCCAGGCCAGGAACGAGGACGCGGCCACGATCACGAACGTCCGCCGGATCGCGGCCGGGACGCCCAGCCGCGGCGGGCGCCAGCCACGCACCTGCACCGGCGCCGGCCGGGGCGTGCGCCACACCAAGCAGGCGACGGCCAGCACCGCGGCCGCGTGCACGGCGAACGAAAGGTGCCGCGGCGCCGGACCGTACTGGGCGAGCAGCCCGCCGGCCAGCGGCCCGAGCGCGAGGCCGAAGGTGACACAGGCGGTGGCCGTCATCGCGGCCCGGCGCTGACCTCGCGGGCCCTCCCCCGCGCTGTCGCCGAGCATCGCCTGCGCCGCCGCCGCGCCCGCGCCCATCCCGAGCCCCTGCGCGATCCGCGCCACGAACAGCCAGCCGGTGCCGGGCGCCAGCGCGAACACCACGTCACCGGCCAGGAACGCGCCCAGTGCGAAGAGCATCGGGCCCCGCCGCCCGACCAGGTCCGACAACGGGCCGGACACCAGCAGCGCGGGCACGATCACCGCCACCGCGGTCGCGTACAGCAGCGTCTGCACTAGTGCGGAGAAGCCGAAAGTGCCGCGCAGCAACGCATACAGCGCGCTCGGCAGGTTGTTGCCGGAGTAGAGCGCCGCCAGCGTCGCCGCCGCGGCCGTGAACGACCGGCGTCCGGTGACGGCGGGCGCGAGCACTGATTCCGGCATGACCGAACCGTAGGCCGTTAGCTTTTTTAGCGCAAGTCAGCTAGTCCAGGCAGCTCAGGAGACCGGATCGACCAGCGGGAACGGCTCCCGCGACCGCCACGGCCGGTACCACAGCTGTTCCTCCCGCGGCATCGGCTCGCCGCAGTGCGCGCAGTACGCGCCGGGGCGGGTCTTCGCGCCGCAGGCCCGGTGGACGATGCGCATGCGGCCGGCCGGCGGGTCGGCGCGGGTGTGCTCGTCGCCCCAGGCGGCCAGCGCCAGGAGGACCGGCAGGGCGTCCGCGCCCGCTTTCGTGAGCCGGTACTCATGACGGGTGCGGCCGCCGTCGCGGTAGGGCAGGCGGGCGAGCAGGCCCGCGTCGGTCAGCTTGCCGAGCCGGGCGGAGAGCACGTTGTCCGCGATGCCGAGTTCGCCGCGGAACTCGTCGAAGCGGGTGGTGCCGGTGTTGGCGTTGCGCAGGATCAGCAGCGTCCAGGGCTCGCCGAGGACGTCGACCGCGCGGGCGATGGGGCAGGCCTGGCCGGCCCATTCGATCCGTGGTGCCATGCCGCCGCTCCCTCTGCCTTGCGCCGTGCAAGCCGTTCCCGACGTTAGCACGCACCCCCGGCCACAGCGTCTCCACAGCAAGACACAGCAAACGGACAGGCGGAATCCGGTGCCGGCCGGAACTCGCGGCGCGTTGTCGAAGCATGGCCGTACGACTGAGATGGACTCTCGCGAGCGCCGGACTCACCGCGGTGGCACTGACGGCTGTCGTCGCGCTGACCGCGAGCGGCCGGACCGTGACGACGGCCGCCGTCACCGAACCGCCCGCCCCGGCGCCGTCTTCGAGCGGTCCCCCACCGTCCACAAGTGAATCCCCCACCAGCGCGCCGTCGGTCCCGTTGCCGGATCCCGCCGAGGTGGCCGAAGCAGTCACCGACGCGGTGACCGCTTCGTCGAAGGGCACGGACGTGGGCCTCGTGGTGCTCGACCGCAAGACGGGCGCCACCCTCGCCGCCACCGACGCGGACACGCCCTACTACACCGCTTCCGTCGTCAAGCTCCTGATCGCGCTCGACTCGCTGTACGACAACGGAATCTGGCAGGTGCCCGTCGACAACGACGAAACCGACCTCACCGACATGCTCGCCGGGAGCGACGACGCCATCGCGTCACAGCTGTGGGAGGAGGACGGCGGGACCACGATCGTCGGGCGGATGGCCGATCTGATGGGCCTGGACCACACCGTCGCGCCGGCCGACCCCGGCCAGTGGGGCATGACGAAGATGAGCCCCGGCGACGTCGTCACCACCTATCAGTACCTGGAGGACACCGTTCCCGACGACACGGCGCAGCCGCTGCTCACCGCGATGGCCGACGCCCGCCAGCCGGCCGACGACGGCTACCCGCAGTACTTCGGCATCCCCGACGGGCTGCCGGGTTCGACCTGGGAAATCAAGCAGGGCTGGATGATCCTGCGCTCGGCGCTGGTGCTGAACACGACGGGCCTCGTGGACTCGCGCTACGTCGTGGTGCTGCTCACGCAGCAGCCCGCCGCCACCTCCTCGGCGAAGGGGCGCACCGCCGTCACCGCCGGGATCAAGGCGCTGGCCCCGACCTTGGCAGCGGCCGCCGCCGACTGATAAACCGCTGGCGTGGCCGTGGATACTGGTGATCATGAGTGGGGAGATGAAGCTCGCGGAGGCGCTCGCGCTGCGCTCCGACGCCACGAAGCGGGTCGAGCAGCTGCGCACGCGCATCGTCGCGAACGCGCGTTACCAGGAGGGTGAGACGCCGGCCGAGGACGCCGTCGAGCTGCTGGCCGAGGCCGGCTCCACAATGGACGAACTGGAGTCGCTGATCCGCCGGATCAACCGCACCAACTCGGCCACGCCACTGGGCTCCGGCACGATGACCGACGCCCTCGCCCGCCGCGACGTGCTCCGCCTGCGCCACAGTGTCCTCACCGCGGCGGCCGACGCCGCCGCCGGCCGCGCCCAGGGCATGGGTCGCCAGCTGCGTTCGGAGCTGCGGTACCTGGCCGCCCTGCCGGTCGCCGAGCTGCGCGCGCGGGCCGACCGCGTGGCGGTGGAGCTGCGCGGGGTGGACGTGGACATCCAGCGCACCAACTGGGAGGCCGACCTCCTGGACTGAACTCCGGCACGGAAAGCCGGTAACCCGCCCCGGGAAAGCGAGCACAAGCCGAGAGCCGGCGGTTTTTCCGGCTCCCTCCTGGTACGCGGTGGGCAGCGTTGGGGTTCGATTCCCCGCCGACAAGGCAGCCCAGCACCGGGTACAGGTGACCGCGCAGGCGGCACGCCTCACCACCACGTGCTGATTCCCGGAGCGGGTGAGGGCGGGTCAGGGGATTTTCCGTGCCGTGGCGCGGTGTCTCCCGGTGTGACGACCGGGAGACACCGCTTTTTCCTTACCGGGCCGGCATCGAGCGGGCCCGGTCGAGGTCCGGGCCGCGGTAGAGGCGTTCCGGGATCCGGGCCAAAGTGGACTCGTGCGCCCGCGGGCCCAGGCCGTACAGCTGCTGGAAGCTCATGATCAGCGGCCGCCAGCGGTCCGGGTCGACGCGGTCGGCCGTGCCGGGCAGGCGGATGTCCTCGTGCACGAAGACCCGCTGGACGCGGACCTCCAGGCCGACCACACCACCGCGCTGGGCCTCGTCCTCGTCGGCGAACGGGTGCACCGACTCCAGCACGGCCTCCATCGCCACCGGGCACTCGGCGACGCGCGGCGGCGCCACTGTCTCGGACGGAATCGGGGTGAGGCCGGCGCGCTCGAACTTGTCCGCGACGTGGAAGTAACCGCGCTTGACCTTGCCCGGCGGCACGGGGTCCGACCCGGTGGTCAGCGCGAGCCGGTCCACCGCGGCGGCCAGCGCGTCGGACGGCAGGTTCAGCACGCACTCCCGGGTGCGCCGGAGGTTCACGGTCGTCTTCGAGCGCGCGCCGAGCCCCAGCATTCCGCGCCAGCCCAGCCAGAACGCCGACGACATCGGCGCCAGGTTCGGCGAACCGTCCTCATTGGACGTGGAGATCAGCACCACCGGAGTGCCGAAGTACAGGATGCCCGGCTCGATCGCCGTGTGGGCGGGAAAAGTGGTGTTCACGCCTCTATTCTGCGAAACCCGCCGCTGCCGGGCTGGCGGGAAACGGACGTGGCGATCACGGCGCCGGCCTCAGCCCGCGAACGCCGCCCGCCCGAGGACCACCGCGAGCACCAGCCCGCCGATCCCGATCGCGATCCGCAACGGCGTCGCGGGCAGATACCGCACGATCACCGAGCCCAGCCACGAGCCGGCCACCGATCCCGCGCACAGCGCGAGCGCGGCGGGCCAGGCCACGTCGCCGGTGAAACAGAAGACGACCGCGGCGATCAGGTTCGCGGTGCCGGTGGCGATGTTCTTGGCGGCGTTCGTGCGGGCCAGCGGCTGGCTCCAGACCGTGGTGAGCAGCGCGAGCATCAGCACCCCGGCCGCCGCGCCGAAGTACCCGCCGTACACGCCGACCAGGAACGCGGCGACGCCCGTCACCGGGCCGATCCCGTGGTGCTCCGCGCGTTCGGCCATCCGGCGCAGCCGCGGCCCGGCCATCAGCACCAGCGACGCGCCCCCGATCAGCCAGGGCACCACCTTCGTGAACGCGCCGGGCGGGGTCAGCAGCAGCACCAGGCTCCCGCAGCCGCCGCCGGCCGTGGTGATCAGGCACAGCGGCAGCAGCCGCCGGCCCTGCCCCTTCAGCTCCGGCCGCGCGCCCGCCGCCGCCCCGGCCGTGGTGCCGAGCATCGCGACGGTGTTGGTCATGTTCGCGGCCAGCGGCGGCAGCCCGGCCGCCAGCAGCGCCGGGTACGACACGAGCGAGGCCAGCCCCGCGGTGGCGCCGGTGAGCCCCGCGCCCACCCCGGCCAGCAGCAACAGGGAGAGTTCGCCCGCGGTCAAGATCACCGCGCCATCAGACCATGCCGGGCGTTCGCGGCCGACGGCGTCTCGCTGTCCGAAATCGGACGGGTTCGGCCCCGGCCCTTGCCCGGGGCCCGGCGCCGCGGACACAATCGCGCCGACACGATGACAAGGTTGTCAGCGAGGTGGCGGTTGTGCACGGATCGGATGGGCTTAACCGGCGACAGGCCCTGCGCGTACTGGGCGCGGGCGGGGTGGCGGTGTTCGCCGCCGGCCTGGTGACACCGATGGCAGCGGCGGCCGAACCCGCGCCCGCCGGGAGCACCGGGGGCCGCCCGGCCGGCCCGCCCGATGACGTCGCCGCGACCTACCACCGGGTGCTGCTGCGGCACACCCGCTGGGCCGAGTCGCAGTTCGACGCCGCCAAGGGGATCTACCCGGCCACGGACTTCACCTTCGCCGTGGTGCTGGGCAACGCGGTGCTGCTGACCCGCGACGGCTACGACGCGTCGGTGACCGGTGTGTCACAGGACGTGCTGCACAAGCACACCGTCGACACCATCCGGCACTTCGCGGCGTCCAATCTGCTCACCGGCGGCACGGAATGGGGCAAGCGGCTGTTCTTCGACACCACCTTCCAGTCCTACTTCCAGCTCGCCGCCCGTCTACTGTGGACGGACCTGGACGACGCGACCCGTGCCAATGTCGAGAAAATCGCCACCGAGCAAGCCGCGTACACCACAGCGCTCGGCACGGGCAACGACCCGATGTCCGGCGACTGGACGCCGCACGGGCTGACCGGCGGTTACGTCGGCGACACGAAACTCGAGGAGATGGGCGTCTACGCGCAGTCGCTGGCGCCCGGGCTGGCCTGGGCGCCCGGCGACCCGCGCGCGGCCGCGTGGCGCTCCTCCTTCGGTGCGTGGAGCCGCAACGAGGGCGGCCTGCCCGCCGCGGACCTGGCCAACCCCCGGCTCGTCGACGGGATCGCCGTCTCCGCGAACACCGCGACCAACCTGTACGACACGTTCCTGGTGGAGAACCACGGCTCGTTCGGGCCGCATTACCAGGAAGAGCTGTGGCGGACCTCGGGCCGCAACTCGATGCACTTCCTGCTTTCCGGCCAACCGCTGCCGGAAGTGCTTACCGCGCAACCGAACGGCGAACTGCTGTGGCGCACCATGCTGCTGATGACCAGCGACGCGGGCGAGCCGCTGATGCCGATGGTGAACGACCGCGAGCACCTCTACGGCCGGGACGTCATCCCGCTCGCCTTCCGTGCGCAGGTGCTCGGCGACCGTTACGCGGCAAGGGCCGAGGCTGACCTCGCCGCGCGGCTGGAGCCGTACCAGGCGTACCCGCCGGTGGACCGCGTCACGAAGTTCTCCGGTGAGCCGAAGTACGAGCCCGAAGCCCGCGCGGAGATCGCGATCAGCTACCTGCTGCACGAGTGGCGCGCGAGTCACGGTGGGACGGTGCGGCCGGTGAGCGTGGCGGAGTTCGACGCGCACGCCCTGGGCGTTGCCGATTTCGGGACCGGGCCCGGCCTGGTCGCGCATCGCTCCCCCGCCGCGTGGGCGGCGACGGTCACCAAGCCCGGATTCGTCAAGTTCGCCTGGCAGCCGCACCACGACGACTGGCTCTTCGCCCTGAGCGGCGCGACGCCGATGTTCCTGCCCTCGACCGCGCTCGCCGTACGCGAGCGCCACACCGCGACGTGGACGAAGGTCCGCGACGGCTTCGACGGCAGTGTCGGCGTGCTGAAGTTCGACACCGGGTACGCGGGCTTCGCGACGCTGCCGACCGGCGCCGCCGTGTACGCGAGCACGGGTGTGGCGGACGGCGAAGGCGTCGTGTCCGTCTACAACCTCGACATGCCCGGAATGCCGGGCCTCGACGGCGGCCGTACTTACCGCGCTGCCGAAGGAACTGTGACCGTCCCGGTCGCGACGGCGCCTCCCGCGGGCGGCCGGGTGGACGACCTCGTGTTCCCGGCCGTGACCGCCCGGTACGTCCGGATGCTCGGCGTGCAGCCGGATCCGGCGTACGGCTATTCGTTGTGGGCTTTCGAGGTCCGCGACGGCGCGTCCGGTGCCGACCTCGCGCGGGCCGGGACCGCGACGGCTTCGTCCGCCGCGCCGGGCAAGGAGGCGAAGCTCGCGACCGACGGCGACCCGGCGACGCGGTGGGCGGTGTCGACGGCCGACCGGCCGCGCGCGGACAGCTGGCTCGCGGTGGACCTCGGCGCACCGCAGGCGTTCGACCGCGTCCGGCTCAGCTGGGAAGCGGCGGCCGGGCGGAAGTACCGCGTGGAAACCTCGGCCGACGGCGTCACCTGGGCTCCGTCGGCGACCTACCCGAAGCCCGCGCTCACCACCACGGGCGGCTGGCTGGACGTCGACGGCCGGGCCGGTTTCGTGGTCTCCGGCTCCGAACGGCCGATCACGGTCTCCGGCGACCGGCTCGCGCTCGCGGACGGGCCGGTCGCGCCGATGCTGGTGGAGTGCTACCCGGACCCGCGCGATCTCGCCGCTGTGTCTCGCGGGGCGCGTCCGGCCAGCAGCGCGCCGTCCGTGCGTGCGTCCGTTGTGGACGGTCACCTGGTGCTGCTCAACCTCTCCGGCGCCGCGGCGACGACGGTGGTTTCGCTGCCGCAGCCGGGCGGGTCCGTCGCGCTGTACCGCGGCGAGCAGGTGGTGACAGCCGGCGGATCCGACCTGACCGCGGCGCTGGCCCCCGCGGAGGGACGGATCGAGCCCGCGTGGTTCACGTTGCGTGGCGCCTTCGGCCGCGCGGTGCCGGCTCGCCTGCGGGCCACGGTGTCCCATGCGGCGGAGCTGAAGCTGACTGCTCCGGCCGGCGCGCCGATGCTGCTGACCGTCCAGCCGGCCGGGGAGCCCGCGCGCACCGTCACGGTCCCCGGTGGCCGCACGGTCACCGTCACCGCCCGGCAGACCCGCCCGTACCCGCTGGACGACCTGGCACTCGGCGCCGTCACCTTCCCGGCAGAGCCGCTGCCGCAAGGGATGTCGTCCCCCGGCGCCGCCGTCGACGACAACCCGGCCACGGCCTGGCACCCCGGGGCGAACGGCCGGATGGTGGTCGACCTGGGCGCTGTCGTACCGGTCGCCGCCGCCGAGCTGTCCTGGGCGCCGGGCCGGATTCCCACCGCGGCGGTGGAGTACAGCACCGACGGCCGGACTTACACCGCGGCGCCTGCGCCCGGCCGTGGCCGCACGGTTTCGGTGCCACTGAAGGCATCCGCCCGTTACGTCGCCGTCCGCGTCACCGACTCCCGACCCGGCGCCGCGGACCTGACCCGGCTGAGCGTCCGCGGCTGAGCCAGCGCTGGGTGACAATCGATTCTGCTTGAGGTGCGGCGGGAATGTGTCTGCGGCCGGTAACACCCCAGCTGGACACTACGCACCACTACGCGGATGCCCGAGCAGGAGAAACACCGGCAGTCACATCTGCCTGCTTTTGAGCGAGGCACAAGCCTCATCTCCTTCCACTGGCCTCTGCACAAAGGCACCGGGGGCAAACAAATAAAAGCGCCATTATGGATTAACGTGGACCCACAATGACGCCGTCACCGAAGAATCAGCTGGCGATGTGCCCCAGCCCCGCAGGCAACGTCAAACTGTGCCCCGTGTGCTCCACCTTCGCCCGCAAATACCGGACATTCGTCTCCGTCGCGAACACCCCCGTGCGCACGCGCTCACGCACGTCGACCCCACCGGTGGTCAGCTGGGCGGCCTTGTCCGGGTTGTTCGACAGCAGGTCCACGCGGGCGACGCCCAGCGCCTGCAGCATCTGTGCGGCAGCGGTGTAGTCGCGGGCGTCCTCGGGCAGGCCGAGCGCGGCGTTGGCGGCGTAGGTGTCGAGGCCGTCGTCCTGGAGCGCGTACGCGTCGAGCTTGTTGTACAGGCCGATGCCGCGGCCCTCTTGGCGCAGGTACAGCAGGTAGCCGCCGGTCTCGGCGATGCGGGCGACCGACTCCCCCAGCTGGGGGCCGCAGTCGCAGCGGGCCGAGCCGAAGACGTCGCCGGTCAGGCACTCGGAGTGCATCCGCACCAGCGGCACCGGGCCGGGTTCGCCGAGCACGAACGCGAGGTGCTCGAGCCCGTCGGCGAGCCCGCGGAACGTGACAGCCTCCGCCTCGACGGCCGGACCGCCATCGAACCGCAGCGGGATCCGCACCCGCGTACGCACCTCCGCCGCCGCCACCGTGGTCATCGACCAGCTCCGTTCACCCCTGGTGGTTCAAATTCGAACCAAGCCCCGATCGACCCTACAACATGGTTCAAATTGGAACAACCTGCGTTACCCTTGGTGCCATGGCCGAACCCCGATGGCTCACCGAGCGCCAGCTGCAGACCTGGCAGGCCTTCCTGGCGGTGAGCTCGCAGCTCAACCGGCGCGTCGAGCAGCAGCTGCGGGACGACGCGGGTCTTTCGCACCCACAGTACGAAGTTCTGGCCCGGCTCGCCGCCGCCGGCGGTGCGCTGCGGATGACCGACCTCGCGGGCGCGGCGCTGACGTCGAAGAGCGGGCTGAGCTATCAGGTCGGCCAGCTGGAGAAGGCGGGGCTGGTCGGCCGCCGCTCGTGCGAGTCCGACGACCGCGGGGTGACCGCCTTCCTGACCGAACACGGCTGGTCCGAGCTGCGGGCCGCGGCCGCGGGCCACGCCGGGCTGGTCGGCGAACTGCTCGTCGACGCGCTGAGCCCGGACCAGTTCGCCGCCTTCGCCGCGGCACTGGAAACCCTCGCGACGCACCTGAACCGGGGGCCGCGGAAGACGGCGGTGTGACGCTTCCCTCACGACCCGGCCGCGCCGCCGCTGGACGTCACCGGCCCGTCGTCGCCTGAGTCCAATCGACACCGCCGTCACCCGAAGAACCGCTCAGCAGCGCCAGGTCCGGCGGCACCAGCACCGCCGCGGCGAGCAGGGCTTCGAGCAGCGACCCGTCCGCCGCGCCCGGGTGGAAGCGGGCGCGCACCTGCTCGACGACCACCCCCACCGCCGCCGGGCTCCAGGCGCCCGCCGGGTCCAGGCGCAGGAGCTGATCGGCCGCGCGCAGCAGCGGCAACGGGCGCGGCCGCGCCTCCCAGCGCAGGAAACTCTGGCCCAGCACGGCGAAAACGAGCCGTTCGCGCGCCCGCAGCCCCCCTGCGGCTGCGGCCGGCACGACCGGGCTCCCGTCGGCGACGCGGACCTCCAGCACGTGCTCGCGCCCCCGCGAGCCGTGCACATACAGCGGCAGGTAGCCCGGCGGCAGCGGCACGGGGTCGGCGCCGGTGAACAGCAGCCGCGACTCCGGCAGCCGCAACGGCACCTTGCCGGTGGCCCGCACCCACCAGCGGTCGCGGTCGTGTTCGAGCACCCCGTGGCGACGGCTCACGCGCCGGTCGTCCTCCCCCACCGGCACCGAGACCTCGGCCGTGTTGCGCCCGAACGTGACCGGCCCCGCCGCCGTCGGCGGCACCAGCACTCCCCCGGCCGGCCCGAGCACCACCAGCGTCCCCGCCGGCGACGGGAACCCGTGCGCCAGACTGGGGTGCCCGGCGGGCAGTGTGCGCACGACCTCGCCTGCGGCCACGCCCTACCCCCAACCCGATCCCCGCGCGCCGGACAGCCCCACCGCACGCCGCGAGGCTAA
The DNA here is from genome assembly GCF_900110575.1 of Amycolatopsis saalfeldensis. GTDB lineage: Bacteria > Actinomycetota > Actinomycetes > Mycobacteriales > Pseudonocardiaceae > Amycolatopsis > Amycolatopsis saalfeldensis. The sequence continues at coordinate 193,904 of NZ_FOEF01000020.1, read as the reverse complement.
CCGGGACCGCCGGGACCCCTCCCGGATCCGCGAGCGCCCGGCCCCGCCGCCGGGCGGCAGCACGGAAAGCGCCCCGATGTGACGTTCGGTGGCACGGCCGTTGAGGGTGGCGGCGGGCCAGCGCGAGCGCGGCTCAGCCGTCCCCGGCCACGTCCAGCAGGGCCAGGTCCGGCGGCACCAGCGAGGTGGACAGCAGCAGCTCTTTGACCAGGTTGTCGTTGAGGGAGTTGCCCACCGGCTCGCCGACTTCTTCACGCGTCAAGCCCGCGACGCCCGCGCGCGCCAGCCTCGCGCGGACGGCGACCACGAGGTGCTCCACGCGTTTCGACGTCCAGCCGGCCGACGGGTCGAGCTCGGCCAGCTGCTCGGCGACCTGGCGCCAAGCCATCGGCTGCGGGTAGGGCTGCTGCAGCAGGTACCGCTGCGCCAGCGACACCAGCGCCAGCCGCTCTTCCGGGCTCAGCCGCCACATCCGCGGGGGCTCGGTGACGTCCTGGGGCCTCGACTCCGGCCGTCGCCCGTCCGCGCCCGCGACGTACAGCTCCAGCAGGTGCTCGCGGTCGGACGAGCCGCGGACGAACACCGCCGTGTAGCCCTCGGGCAGCGGCACCGGCTCCTCCTCGGGGAAGAGCAGGCGCGCGCCGGGCAGCCGGATCGGCAGCCGCCCGGTGTTGTGCATCCACCACGCGTCACCGCGGCACAGCAGGAAACCCTGGTGGCGGCTGACTTTCCGGTCGTCCTCGCCGACGCACACGTGCACGTCCTCGCGGTTGCGTCCGAAAAGGACCTTCCGGCCGTCGCGCGGCGGCATCCGGACGCCGCCGGTCACGGCGAGCGCGAAAACCGTGCCGGGGGCCGCCGCCGGCACCCCGTAGGCGAGGCTGCCGTGGTCGGCGCCCAGCGGCTCGGCGCCCTTGGCGCGCATGGCAGTCACGGCTTCGGCAGTTTCGCGACGACGTCGCCGGCCAGCGCGGTGGCGGGGGTGCAGAGCCGGTCCGACGGCGGGTCGCCGTGCACCACGACCTTGATCTGCTCGACGGCCGCCTCGCCCGTGGCGTCGGTGTACTGCCGGTACACCAGCAGTGCCTGGCAGGTCTTGGGCGCGAAGTCGTCGGTCTTGGTGTAGACCTCCCGCCCGGCGACGTGGACCAGCTGCCCGGTGTCCGGCCCCGGCGGCTGGTCCCGGTCGAACAGCACGGTGACCGCGCGGGTGGTCGCGTCGCTGTCCCAGTCACAGCCCCAGTTGCCGAACCCGGGCTGCACCCGCACCGGCGCGGTGACCCCCGCGGTGCCCGAGAGCGCGGCCTGGTCCAGCAGCGTGCACGCGTTGAGCTGGGCGAGCGAACCCGCCGGGTACGGCGTCGTGCGCGCCGGCACGCCCGCGGCGGCGAGCACCTTCGTGGCCGAGGCGACGGCGATGTCGGCCGCCTTGCAGACGTCGAGGGTGTCGCCCTGGTCGTCGCTGACGTCGATGCGCACCAGGTACTGGTCCTGCAGCTGCACCAGCCGGGTGCAGTCGCCGTCCTGCGCCGGGTCGCCGAACACCGAGAACGGGCCCGAGCGGGTGCGCTGCCCGGCGGGCGCGCCGCCGTCGGCGGGCGGGTCCAGCAGCTCGACCTTGACGTCGGCCTGCTGGTCCCCCCCGTCGCTGTTCTGGCCGCGCTGGATGATGACGTCGCAGCGGTCGAAGTTGCCGTAGTCCGGGTCGACCGCGGCAGTGCCGAACGGCTTCAGCGGCGCCGCGTCGGCCAGGCGGCACGGGTCGGCCTCCCCCGGGTTCGCGCCGATGCCCAGCACCGCCGGCTTGACCGGGACCGCGGACGGGCCCTGCGCGGCCGGCTGGTCCGGGGAGCGCACGAACACCAGGAACGCGGCGGTCACCACTATCACGGCAGCCACTACTGCCCCGCCGACCAGGAGCCCGCGGCGGCGCGCGCTGTGCCGGCGTCGGCGCGGCGGCGCGGGCGGCAGCCCTTCGAGGCCGCCGGCCAGCAGGTCGCGGGCCGCGGCGGAGGTGGGCCGCTCGGCGGGCGCGAACCGCATCAGGCCGGTCAGCACCGGGGCCAGGCCGCCGGCGTTGCGGGGCTCCGGGACCGGCCCCTCGGCGGCCTGCCGGATCGTCGCGTACTCGTTGCCCCCGCTGAACGGGGGCGACCCCTCGACCGCGGAGAACAGCGTGGCACCCAAGGAAAAGACGTCGGAGGCGGCAGTCGGCGGGTGCCCCTGCGCGACTTCCGGCGCGAGGTAGCCGGGGGTGCCGCCGATGAGCGGCGAGTCGGTGATCGTCTCGTCGGCGCGGACCGAGCGCGAGATGCCGAAGTCGGTGAGCTTGGCCAGGCCCTGCTCGGTGATCAACACGTTGCCGGGCTTGACATCGCGGTGCACGATGCCGCGGTCGTGCACCGCGGCGAGCGCGCCGGCGAGCTGCACGCCGATCTCGGCCACGGTGCGCACCGGCAAGGCGCCTTCGGCCGAGACGATCTCGGCGAGGCTGCGCGAGGGCACGTACTCCATCACGATCCACAGCTCGTCGCCCTCGTTGACGACGTCGTAGAAGGTGACCACGTTCGGGTGCTGCAGCCCGGCGGCGAGCCGGGCCTCGCGGCGCAGCGTGCGGCCACTCACGGCGTCGGATAGACGTGCCTGCTTGAGCGCCACCACGCGGTCGAGGCGCTCGTCCCGCGCCCGCCAGACCACGCCCATGCCCCCGGTGCCCACCCGGCCCAGCAGCCGATAACGCTCGGCGATCAGCTGGTCACCCTGCACCGACGCTCCCCTCGGCGTGGTCCGACCCTGTGACGTGACTCGCAGTAACGATACTGCATCCCCCTGTGTAACGACCACCCGCCCGGGCCGGGCGTCACCGCCGGGTCGCCCGACCGGCCGATCAAGTGTCCACAGTGCACGGTCACGAGGCCCGGGCGGCCACCGAGCCGCGGTATAGGACGTTATACGCCTTGCGACGGCCGGGTGAATCGGCCGTGGGGCGGTTGGCGGAAGGCCGGCCGGGGTACCTGCCCGTCGTGCCGGCAGGCCGGGCGAAGGAGACTTCCATGCTCAGTCACCATGATCGCAGCGAGCTGGAGAAGATCGAGCGCTGGTTCGAGGCCAGTGACCCCGAGCTGGTGGCCGCGCTGCGGGAGGGACGGCCCGCCCGGGGCCGCGGGCTGGTCACCGTGCTGCTGGTCTCGCTCGACGTGGCCGCGGTCGCGCTGCTCGTCGCCGGCCTCGCGACCACCAGCCCCGTGCTCACCCTGTGTGCCCTGCTCGCCGCGGCGGGCGGGGTGACCGCGCATCTCGTCCGGCGACACCACCGGATCTGACCGGCGCGGATCTGACGCGCACGGTTCTGACGGCGCCGCTTCGGCAGGCGCGAACGAACCCGCGGCGCGCACACTGGGGGCGTGTCCGCCACGGCCTGGGTCCTGCACGTCGATCTCGACCAGTTCATCGCCGCGGTCGAGGTCGCGCGGCATCCGGAGCTGCGCGGCCGTCCCGTGGTGGTGGGCGGCAACGGCGATCCGGCCGAGCGCGCGGTGGTGGCCACCGCGTCGTACGAGGCCCGCGAGTTCGGGGTGCGGTCCGGCCTGCCGCTGCGGCTGGCCGCGAAACGCTGTCCCGAGGCGGTTTTCCTGCCCAGCGACCCGCCCGCCTACCAGGAGGTCTCCGACCGCGTGATGGCGCGGCTGCGCGAGTTCCCGGTGGTGGTCGAGGTGCTCGGCTGGGACGAGGCGTTCCTCGGCGTGGCCACGGACGACCCGGAGGGGCTCGCGGCCGAGGTCCGTCACGGTGTCGCCGAGGCGACCGGGCTGTCCTGTTCGGTCGGCATCGGCGACAACAAGCTTCGCGCCAAGCTCGCCACCGGGTTCGCCAAGCCGGCCGGGATTTTCCGGCTGACCCAGGCGAACTGGTGGGACGTGATGGCCGGGCGGGCGCCCGACGCGCTGTGGGGCATCGGCCGCAAGACGGCCAAGAAGCTCGAAGAGGCGGGCTGGACGACCGTGCTGGAGCTGGCCGGCGCCGACCCGGCCGACCTCGCCTCGCGGTTCGGCCCCCGCCTCGGCCCGTGGTACCGGCTGCTCGCGGGCGGGATCGGCGACGCCGAGGTCACCGCCACCCCGTACGTCGCCCGCTCGCGCGGCCGCGAGACGACCTTCCAGCAGGACCTGACCGACGCGGGCGCGATCGCCGAGCAGGTCGGCCTGCTGGCCGGCCGCGTCGCCGAAGACGTCGCGGCCGAGGGGCGCCCGGCGGCGCGCGTCGAGGTGAAGGTGCGCTTCGCCCCGTTCCTCACCCACACCCACAGCGTCACGCTGCCCGAGCCGACGTCCGACGCCGGCGCCATCGGGCAGGCCGCCCGCGAGGTGCTCGGCCGGTTCGAGCTGACCCGGCCCGTGCGGCTGCTGGGCGTGCGGGCCGAGTTCCCGCGGTGACCCGCGCTTCATGACCCGGCTGCCCGCTTGACAGCGCCGCGGGGCCCTTGCCACAGTGGGATTCGGGAATCATTGCGCCGCCCTGCGGCGCGTTGCGGGCCGAGAGGCGCTGCGACGGGGTCATCGACTCCGCCACGCTCGGCCCGCGATCACCGAGAGAAGGGCGCCTCCTGCGAAGGAGGCGCTTTTTTGTCGTCCGCCAAGGAAATCCCCGCGCCGGACGCCGTCCGCGCCTCCTGAAACCCCGGGCCCGAACCCCTGGCGGCAGCCGGGCACTTCGCTGCCGCCGCGTTCCGTCGTGCCCGAAAACCCTTGTGCCCCTTTGATTACCGAGGAAGTGAGCACCAGACATGAGCCCCACCCTGCGGAACCTCAACGGCGTCGAGTTCGCCGTGGCCGACCTGGCGCTGGCCGAAGCGGGCCGCACGCAGCTGCGGCTGGCCGAGCACGAGATGCCGGGCCTGATGGCGATCCGCCGCGAGTTCGCCGGAGCGCAGCCGCTCAAGGGCGCGCGCATCGCCGGCTCGCTGCACATGACCGTGCAGACCGCGGTGCTGATCGAAACCCTGGTCGCGCTCGGCGCCGACGTGCGCTGGGTGTCCTGCAACATCTTCTCGACGCAGGACGAGGCCGCGGCCGCCGTGGTGGTCGGCCCCGGCGGCACGCCCGAACGGCCCGAGGGCACACCCGTGTTCGCGTGGAAGGGCGAAACCCTCGACGAGTACTGGTGGTGCACCGACCTGCTGTTCCGGTTCGCCGGCGGCCAGTCCCCCAACATGCTCCTCGACGACGGCGGTGACGCGACCCTGCTCGTCCACAAGGGAGCGCAGTTCGAGGCGGCGGGCGCGGTGCCGCGGCCGGCCGCGGACGACCCGGACGAGTACGCGATCGTCCTGCGCACGCTCGCCGAGAGCCTTGCGCAGGAACCGAAGCGGTTCACCCGCATCGCGGCCGAAGTCCGCGGCGTCACCGAGGAGACCACCAACGGCGTCAAGCGGCTCTACAAGCTCGCCGCCGACGGCGAGCTGCTGTTCCCGGCGCTGAACGTCAACGACTCGGTGACGAAGTCCAAGTTCGACAACAAGTACGGCATCCGGCACTCGCTCGTGGACGGCCTTAACCGCGCCACGGACGTGATGATCGGCGGCAAGCTCGCCGTGGTCTGCGGTTACGGCGACGTCGGCAAGGGCGCCGTCGAAGCGCTGCGCGGCCAGGGCGCGCGCGTGGTGGTCACGGAGATCGACCCGATCTGCGCGCTCCAGGCCGCGATGGAGGGCCTGGACGTGGTCGAGCTGGACGACGTCGTCGAGCGCGGCGACATCTTCCTCACCACCACCGGCAACTTCGGCATCATCTCGGCCGCCCAGATGGCTCGCATGAAGCACAACGCGATCGTCGCGAACGTGGGCCACTTCGACAACGAGATCGACATGGCCGGGCTGGCGAAGACGCCGGGCATCACCAAGATCGAGATCAAGCCGCAGGTGCACGAGTGGCGTTTCCCGGCCGGCAATTCCATCATCGTGCTCTCCGAGGGGCGGCTGATGAACCTCGGCAACGCGACCGGGCACCCGTCGTTCGTCATGTCGAACTCCTTCGCGAACCAGGCGATCGCGCAGATCGAGCTGTTCACCAAGCCGGACCGGTACCCGGTGGCCGTGCACCGCCTGCCCAAGCACCTCGACGAGAAGGTCGCGCGCCTGCACCTGGACGCCCTCGGCGTGCGGCTGACGAAGCTCACCAAGGCCCAGGCCGAGTACGTCGGCGTGGACGTGGAAGGCCCGTACAAGCTGGACCACTACCGGTACTGAGCCCGGCACCGTCCGGTCCGGCATTGGGCCGAACGCGAGCCGGACTGCTCCGATCGTCCCCGTTTCGGGGCGGGTGGGAACGGCCATCCTCCTGGAGTGCGCACTCGAAGCCCGGCAGCTCGCCGGGACCGCGTAACCAACGAAGGAGAGTGCAAACCGTGATCGTTCTCGGGATCATCCTGCTCGTCATCGGCTTCATCGCCAGCATCCCGGTCCTGTGGACCGTGGGAATCGTCCTCGCCGTGGCCGGGGCCGTGCTGGCGGTGGTCGGCAGCACCGGCCGTCGCATCGGCGGCCGCGCCCACTGGTACTGAGCCCGCACCGGCCGGGAAACCGGCGGAAAGTAAAGGGTCCTCCGGCTCCGAGGGGGAGGGAGAGCCGAAGGACCTCGTTAGTGTTAGCACATCGCCAAGCAGAATGTACACAGCTGCATACACGATCGGGTAAGGATCACCGGCCGGGCCGGGTCACCGGGGCCGGACACCGTGAAGGCCTCCTTCACCGCGTGCGACGCGGGCAAGGAGGCCTTCACGGTCACTGGGCCGCGGGAGGGCTCAGGAAGCCTGCCGGAGCACCGTCTCGCGTTCGGCGGGCAGCGTGCACTCGCAGCCGCCGTCGACGGTGTGGCAGTCGATGATCAGGCCGTGCCGGATCCGGTCCGGATCCGCGCAGCCGGGGTCGGCGCACTCGGTGAACCCGCCGTCCGGGTGAACGATCAGGGTGCCGTGACAGTGGTCGATGCCGCTGGTGCAGAACGCGCACTCCATGCTCAGGCCGCCTTCCGCGCAAATACTGGGGTTCTCGCCGGACACTTTTCTTAGTAGCACCGGGGAGCGCCGGAGTCTGGCATACCGGCGGCGTGTCGCCGTCACCCGGTCCGGTGCTCTGGCGGCCGAACAGCGTGACCCTCGGCCGTCAGGCGCTCTTCGGCCGCCGGGTGCGGGTGGCCGGCTTCTTCGCGGCAGGCTTGCTTTCGACTTCGTCGGCCGAGTCGGCTTTCGCGGGCTTGCGCGTCTTCTTGGCGGCGGAGACGCTCGCCTCCAGGGCGGCCATCAGGTCGAGCACGTCGGCCTTCGCGCCGACGGCGCCGGGCTTCGCGGTCTCGTTTCCGGCCACCTTCTCCTCGATCATCGCTTCGAGGGTCTCGCGGTAGTGGTCGGAGTACTTCTCGGACTCGAAGACCGGCTCGGCGAGCGAGTCGATCAGGGAGCCGGCCATGGTCAGCTCCTGCGGGCGCACCTGGGGCGGATCCTCGCGCAGGAACGGGAAGTCCGGGGTGCGCACCTCGTCCGGCCACAGCATCGTGGTCATCACCAGCACGTCGCCGTGCACGCGCAGCAGCGCGAGGCTCTCCCGCTGCCGCACGGCCACCTTGGCGACCGCCACGTGGCTCGCCTTCTGCAGCGCGTCACGCAGCACCAGGTACGGCTTCACCGCGTTCTTCTGCGGCTCCAGGTAATAGGTCTTGTCGAACTGGATCGGGTCGATCGACTCCAGCGGCACGAACTCGAGCACGTCGATGGTGCGCTGCGTGGACAGCGGCAGCGCGGCGAGGTCGGCGTCGGTGAGCACCACCATCTCGCCGTCGGGCAGCTCGTAGCCCTTGGCGATCTCGGCGTAGGGCACCTCCTGCCCGTCGACGGTGCAGAACCGCTTGTACTGGATCCGCCCGCCGTCGGCCTCGTGCACCTGGCGCAGCGAGACGTTCTTGTTCTCGGTCGCCGCGTACAGCTGGATCGGGATGCTCACCAAGCCGAACGAGACCGAGCCCTTCCACATCGCCCGCATGCCGCGCACCTCCGCCGTTGGCCGGACCGTACTCACGCTCGGTAACAACCGTAGCCCGGATCGCCCGGTCATGACAGTCGCGCGAGCGGAAGACCGTGGCCGAAAAGTGCGGGCCGCGCAGCTTTTTTCGGGGCGCGCACTTTTTTGCTACACTGCGGGCATGCCCCCCGAGTCCGCTCCCGTCATGAGCCTGCGCGAGCGCAAGAAGCGCGCCGCGCGAAAGGCGCTGGCGAGCACCGCCCTGCGCCTGGCGATGGAGCGTGGCATGGACCAGCTGCGGGTCGAAGACATCGCGAGCGAAGTAGGGGTCTCGCCCCGCACATTCAACAACTACTTCGCCAGCAAGGAGCAGGCGGTCTGCTCCTTCATCGTCGAACGCCAGGAGCGCATCCGCGACGCGCTGCTCGAACGTCCGGCCGACGAGCCGCTCTGGGACGCCATCATCAACGCCACCGCCGTCCAGCACCTGCGGGAGGAGCAGCCGCGACGGGAGGACGTGCACCGGATCCGCGAGATGCTGCACAACCACGGCCTCTTCGGCGAGATGTTGCGCGCCCACGCGGACTCGGAACGGCTGCTGGCCGATGCGCTGGCCGAGCGCGCGGGCGAGGGGACAAACCCGTTGCACGCGTGCATGCTGGCGGGGATCGTACAGAGCGCGTCCCGGATCGCCTTCCAGACGTGGATGCAGAGCGAGGACGAGCACTCGCTCCTGCCGATCTTCGTGGAACTCCTGCGCGAGGCCGCGGCCGGGATGCCCGAACTGACCGCGGTGGCCGCCGGGGCCACCGCGCCGGCGTCGTAGCGGGGGCTGCGCCCGGCGCCGGCAAGGCAGCACCAGAGTCACCGGAACAGCGAGAGTCACCCGGAACAACAGAGTCACCGAACCGAACACCACCACCTGGGGGAGAACACGCCCGTGTTGATCCGTCTGCTGCGCAGTCATCTGCGCCCCTACCAAGCCACCCTGTGGCTCGTCGTCCTGTTACAGCTGGTGCAGACCCTTGCCGCGCTGTACCTCCCGACGCTGAACGCCGACATCGTCGACAACGGCCTCGTGAAGGGCGACACCGGCTACATCATGCGGATCGGCGGCGTGATGCTGCTGATCACCCTCGTGCAGATCGCCGGCTCGGTCGGCGCCGTCTACTTCGGCGCGCGCACCGCGATGGCGCTCGGCCGCGACGTCCGCGCGTCGGTGTTCCACCGCGTGCAGGACTTCTCCGCGCGCGAGGTCGGCCACTTCGGCACGCCGTCGCTGATCACCCGCACCACCAACGACGTCCAGCAGGTCCAGATGCTGGTGCTGATGACGCTGACGCTGATGGTGTCCGCGCCGATCATGTGCGTCGGCGGCATCGTGCTGGCGCTGAACCAGGACGTGCCGCTCTCCAGCCTGCTGCTGGTCGCCGTGCCGGCGCTGGCCATCGCGGTCAGCGTGATCATCGCCCGGATGCGCCCGGCGTTCCGGCAGATGCAGGTGCGCATCGACAAGATCAACCAGGTGATGCGCGAGCAGATCATGGGCATCCGGGTGATCCGCGCGTTCGTCCGCGACAAGCACGAGCGCGAGCGCTTCGGCCGGGCGAACGACGAGCTGCTCACCGTTTCGCTGCGGGTCGGCCGGCTGATGGCCCTGATGTTCCCGACCGTGATGCTGGTGGTGAACGTTTCGAGCGTCGCCGTGCTGTGGTTCGGCGGGCACCGCATCGAGAGCGGCGAGATGCAGATCGGCGCGCTGACCGCGTTCCTGGCCTACCTGCTGCAGATCCTGATGTCGATCATGATGGCCACCTTCATGTTCATGATGGTGCCGCGCGCCGAGGTCAGCGCCGAGCGGATCAGCGAGGTGCTGGACACCGAGTCCAGCGTCGTCCTGCCGCTCGAGCCCGTCTCCCCCGGCGCCGTGCACGGCCACCTGGAGCTGACCGGCGTCGAGTTCCGGTATCCCGGCGCGGAGAAGCCGGTGCTGGAGGACATCTCGCTGCTGGCCCGGCCCGGGGAGACCACCGCGGTGATCGGCAGCACCGGCAGCGGCAAGACCACGCTGCTCAACCTGATCCCCCGGCTGATGGACGCCACCGAGGGCACCGTGCGCGTGGACGGCGTCGACGTGCGCGAGCTCGACGCGGGAGTGCTCGCGTCGGCGGTCGGCATGGTGCCGCAGAAGCCGTACCTGTTCGCCGGGACGGTGGCGAGCAACCTCCGTTACGGCAAGCCGGACGCCACCGAGGAAGAGCTGTGGCACGCGCTGGAAGTGGCGCAGGGCAAGGACTTCGTCGAGCGGATGCCCGAGGGGCTCGACTCGCCGATCGCCCAGGGCGGCACCAACGTCTCCGGCGGCCAGCGCCAGCGCCTCGCCATCGCGCGGATGCTGGTGCACAAGCCGGGCATCTACCTGTTCGACGACTCGTTCAGCGCGTTGGACTACGCCACCGACGCGGCCCTGCGCCGTGCGCTGGCCGACGAAACCCGCGAAGCGACGGTGGTCATCGTCGCGCAGCGGGTCAGCACCATCCGGAACGCCGACCGCATCATCGTGATCGACGAAGGCCGCGTCGTCGGCACCGGAACCCACCACGAACTGATGGACGGCAACGAAACGTACCGGGAGATCGTGCTTTCGCAGCTGACCGAGGCGGAGGCAGCGTGAGTACACAATGCGAAGCACCACTCGCGGTGCCGACTGGGTGCGGGTATCCCGCAAGACACAGAGGCAGCGTGAGTACACAATGGCGAAGCACCTCCTCGCGGTGCCGACTGGGTGCGGGTATCCCGCAAGGCACGGAGGCAGCGTGAGTACCGAGAATCAACCCAGTGAGGGTAGCGCGCCCGGCGAGGGCGGCGTCGCCACCGAAGTCGGCGAGCGGCCCACGGCGGCGCGCACCAACCGGCCCGGCCAGCCGACCGCGGGCCCGGGGCGGTTCATGGCCGCCGGCGCGCCGGCCGAGAAGGCGCTGGACTTCATGGGCTCGATGCGCCGGCTGCTGCGGCTGCTGCAGCCCCAGCGGGCGGCGCTGGCCGGGGTGCTGGTGCTCGGCGCGCTGAGCGTCGCGATGACCGTGGTCGGGCCGAAGGTGCTGGCCCAGGCCACCGACCTCATCTTCGCCGGCGTGATCAGCAAGGGCCTGCCCCCGGGCGCCACCAAGGAGGGGGTGATCGCGGGGCTGCGGGCGCAGGGCAACAGCACGCTCGCGGACCTGTACACCCGCGTCGACCTGATGCCCGGCCAGGGCATCGACTTCGGCGCCGTCGGCCAGATCCTGATGATCGTGCTGGCGCTGTACGTGGTCGCGTCGTTCTTCGGGCTGGTCCAGGCCCGGCTGACCACCCGGCTGGTGCAGAACGCGGTGTACCAGCTGCGCCGCGACGTCGAGGAGAAGTTCGCCCGGCTGCCGTTGCGCTACTTCGACCGGCAGCCGCGCGGCGAGGTGCTCAGCCGCGTCACGAACGACATCGACAACCTGGCGCAGTCGCTGCAGCAGACGCTTTCGCAGATCGTCACCTCGCTGCTCACGGTGGTCGGTGTGCTGGTGATGATGTTCCTGATCTCGCCGCTGCTGGCGGTGATCGCGCTGCTGACCGTGCCCGCGTCGGTGTTCGTCGCGGCCAAGGTCGGCAAGCGCGCGCAGCCGCAGTTCATCAAGCAGTGGTCGACGACCGGGCGGCTCAACGCGCACATCGAGGAGATGTACACCGGCCACTCGCTGGTGAAGGTCTTCGGCCGGCGCGCGGAGGCCGAGCAGGTGTTCAAGGAGCACAACGACACCCTGTACACCGCCAGCTTCCGGGCGCAGTTCATTTCCGGCACGATCCAGCCGGCGATGATGTTCATCGGCAACCTGAACTACGTGCTGGTGGCGGTCATCGGCGCGCTGCGCGTCGCGTCCGGCAGCCTCTCGCTGGGCGACGTGCAGGCGTTCATCCAGTACTCGCGCCAGTTCAGCCAGCCGGTCACGCAGATCGCCAGCATGGCGAACCTGCTGCAGTCCGGCGTGGCCTCGGCCGAGCGGGTGTTCGCGCTGCTCGACGCCGAGGAGCAGGAGCCCGAGCCCGCCGAGCCGGCCCGCCCGGACCCGGTGCGCGGCCGGGTCGAGTTCCACGACGTGTCGTTCCGCTATCTGAAGGACACGCCGCTGATCGACGACCTGTCGCTCACCGTGGAGCCCGGCCAGACCGTGGCGATCGTCGGGCCGACCGGCGCCGGCAAGACCACGCTGGTCAACCTGCTCATGCGGTTCTACGAGATCGACGGCGGCCGGATCACCCTCGACGGCGTCGACATCGCGAAGATGGACCGCGAGGAGCTGCGCGACAAGACCGGCATGGTGCTGCAGGACGCGTGGCTGTTCGGCGGCACGATCGCGGAGAACATCGCCTACGGCGCCGACGACGTGACCCACGAGCAGATCGTCGAGGCGGCGAAGGCCACCCACGTCGACCGGTTCGTGCGGACGCTGCCGGAGGGCTACGACACGGTGATCGACGACGAGGGCGGCACGGTCAGCGCGGGCGAGAAGCAGCTGATCACGGTGGCGCGGGCGTTCCTGGCGAAGCCGGTGATCCTCATCCTCGACGAGGCCACCAGCTCCGTGGACACCCGCACCGAGGTGCTCATCCAGCGGGCGATGAACACGCTGCGCGCCGGGCGCACCAGCTTCGTCATCGCGCACCGGCTCTCCACCATCCGCGACGCGGACGTCATCCTGGTGATGGAGTCCGGGCACATCGTGGAGCAGGGCGACCACGAGACGCTGCTGCACTCGGGCGGCGCGTACTCCCGGCTGTACGCGGCGCAGTTCGCCGAGGCGATGGCCGAGACGGACTGACCCTCCACAGAGGACACGAACGCCCGGGGCCGCTTCGGTGGCCCCGGGCGTTTCGCCGTGCCCGTCAGGGGTTCAGGGCCGCGGGATGTTGCGCAGGTTGGACTTGGCCAGCTGCAGCATCTTCCCCACCCCGCCGCCGAGCACCGTCCGGCTGGCGGCGAGCGCGAAGCCGCGCACCTGCGAAGCGGTGATGTTCGGCGGGATGGACAGCGCGTTCGGGTCGGTCACCACGTCGAGCACCGCGGGGCCGTCGTGGGCCAGGATCTCGCGGATGCCGTCGCGGACGTCGCCGGGCTTCTCGACCCGGCGGGAGTGCAGCCCGGCGGCCTTGGCCAGCGCGGCGAAGTCCACCTGGTCGTGGTCGGTGCCGAAGTCCGGCAGGCCGTCCACGAGCATCTCCAGCTTCACCATGCCGAGCGAGGAGTTGTTGAACACCACGGCTTTCACCGGCAGCGCGTGGGTCTTGAGCGTGAGCAGCTCGCCCAGCAGCATGGCCAGCCCGCCGTCGCCGCACATCGCGACGACCTGGCGGCCGGGGTCGGCGGTCTGCGCGCCGATCGCGTGCGGCAGCGCGTTGGCCATGCTGCCGTGCACGAACGAGCCGATCAGCCGGCGCCGCCCGTTCGGGGTGAGGTAGCGGGCGGCCCAGACGTTGCACATCCCGGTGTCCACAGTGAACACCGCGTCTTCGGCCGCCTCCTCGTCGAGGATGTCGGCGACGTACTCCGGGTGCAGCGGGACCTGCTGGGCGACGTCCTTGGTGTAGGTGTCGACGGTGCGTTGCAGGCCTCGCTCGTGCTTGCGCAGCATGGCGTTCAGGAACGAGCGGTCCGGCTTGCGGGCGAGCCGCGGCAGCGCCGCGCGGATCGTCTCCCCGACGTCGCCGAGCACGCCGAACTCGAGCACCGACCGGCGGCCGATGCGCGCCGCGTCGATGTCCACCTGCACCGTGTTGCGCTGCGGGAGGAAGGTGTCGTACGGGAAGTCGGTGCCGAGCAGCAGGACGAGGTCGGCCTCGTGCATGGCCTCGTAACAGGCGCCGTAGCCGAGCAGGCCGCTCATGCCGACGTCGAACGGGTTGTCGTACTGCACGAACTCCTTGCCCCGCAAGGAATGCCCGACCGGCGCGCCCACCGCCTCGGCGAGCGCGAGCACGTCGGCGTGCGCGGCGCGGCAGCCCGCGCCGGCCATGATCATCACCTTCTCGGCGCGGTTCACCCGCTCCACCAGCCGGTCGACGTCCGCGGCGGCGGGCAGGATCGCCGGCGGGCTGGGCAGCGACCAGCACTCGCCGGTGGGCTGCGCCGCGGACTCGTGCGAGACGTCGCCGGGCAGCACGAGCACGGCGGCGCCGCGGCGGCCCACCGCGTTCTGCACGGCGATGCGCGCGAGCCGCGGCATCTGCTCGGGTGAGCTGACCATCTCGCAGTAGTGCGAGCATTCGGCGAACAGCCGCTCCGGGTGCGTCTCCTGGAAGAACCCCGTGCCGATCTGCGCCGACGGGATGTGCGACGCGATCGCGAGCACCGGCGCGCCCGAGCGGTGCGCGTCGTAGACCCCTTGCAGCAGGTGCAGGTTGCCCGGTCCGCAGCTGCCCGCGCACACCGCGAGCGTGCCGGTCAGCTGCGCTTCGGCGGCCGCGGCGAAGGCACCCGCCTCCTCGTTGCGCACGTGGATCCAGTCGATGCCGCCGCGCGCCGAGCCGCCGGTGCGGCGGACGGCGTCGACCACGGGGTTGAGGCTGTCGCCCACCACCCCGTAGATCCGGCGCACCCCGGACTGGACGAGGACGTCGATGAGCTGTTCGGCGACAGTCGGCATGGTGCTGGTCCCCTTCTGGTCGGTCGGCCGCCAGTCTGGCACCGATCACGGGAGGCCGCCGCCTCCCTTGACAGATATTATTGTCAATGGCACGGTGGGACTTCGGCGAACGAGGAGGAAACGGTCATGGCACGCGAGTTCGAGGTGGCCAAGGAGGTGCGGCTCCCGGCGGAGCCGGAGCGGGTGTGGGACGCGGTGGCCACGGGGCCCGGGATCGACTCGTGGTTCATGGGCAAGCACGAGGTGGACGGCGAGGCGCGGAAGATCCGCTTCGCCATGGGCGGCTTCGAGAGCGAAGCCGAAATCACCGCGTGGGAGCCGCCGCGCCGCTTCGCCTATCGCAGCGCGCCGGCCGAGGACGGCGGCTTCGACGCCTTCGAGTACCTCATCGAAGCCGCGGACGGCGGTGCCTCCATCCTGCGCTTCATCCACCACAGCTTCACCAACCGCGACTGGGGCGACGAGTACCACGAGAGCTTCGCCATCGGCTGGGACATGTACCTGCACACCCTCGGCCAGTACCTCGCGCACTTCCCCGGCGGCAGCGCGGAGTACGTGATCGCGGACGGCCCCGCCGCCTCCGCCGAAGCCGCCGCCTGGCCCAAGCTGCTCGACGCGCTGGGCCTGCCCGCGGAGCCGGTCCTGGGCCAGGCGGTGCGGTTCACCGTCGACGGCCTCCCGCCGATCGAGGGCGTCCTGGACTACACGACACCGCAGTACGCCGGCATCCGGACGCCGGACGCGTTGCTGCGCTTCCACGGCCGCTGGCCGCTGGGCATGACGATCGCCGCCGGCCATCACCTGTTCTCGGGCACCGCCGATGCGGCGCAGCAGGGCAAGGCGTGGCAGGCGTGGCTGGAGCAGGTGCTCGGCGACTGACCGACCGGCTAGGCTGGCGGCTCCCGAACGTGGACGGGGGTGCCCCGCGGTGGTCGACGAGCTGGCCGAGTACCGGCGAAGGCGTGGCCGGGAAACCGAACCGCCGCCGGAGCGGCCCGCCGCGCGGGGCGGCCGGTTCGTGGTCCACGAGCAGCGAACCCCGCAGCCGCACTGGAATCTCCGGCTGGAGCGCGAAGGCGTGCTCGTCTCCTGGACCGTGCCGCGCGCGGTGCCCCGGGCGCCCGAGGAGGTCCGGCTCGCGGTGCGGATCGACGACCAGCCGCCGGAGTACACCGACGACGCCGAGGTCTGGGACCACGGCGCTTACGAGGCGCTGCACTGGAACGACCGCCGCGTCGAGGTCGTCCTGCAGGGCGAACGGCTGCGTGGGCGCTACTCCCTGGTCCACCGCGACGACCCGGCCGCCGGCAACGCCTGGAAGCTCACCCGGCTCGACCCGGCCGAGGACGGGCACGAGGTCACGCCCCGGTTCCTCGCGCCGATGCCCGCGCGGCCGGGCCCGCTGCCGGGCGCGGCCGAGGACGGGGACTGGGCCTACGAGTTCGCGTGGCCGGGCCTCCGCACGATCCTGCGCGTGACCGGCGGCCGGATCACCGCGTTCGACGAGACGGGCGAAGAGGTCACCTCCCGCTTCCCCGAGCTGCGGGGCCTCGGCGCCCAGCTCGGCGCGAGGGAAGCGTTGCTGGACGGGGAAATCGTCGTGTTCGCCGCCGGCGCCCCGGACCCGGACGGGCTCCGGCGCCGGGCGGCGGCCGACGGCGGCGAGGCCCGCGGGCTGCGGCACCGGCACCCGGTGTTCTACCTCGTCACCGACGTGCTGCACCTGGATTTCCGGTCGCTGCTGTCCTCGCCGCACCACGAGCGGCGGGCGCTGCTCGACGGGCTCGGCCTGGCCGGCCCGCACTGGCAGGTGCCGCCCAGCCACCCCGGTGACGGCGCCGCGGTCGCCCGCGCGAGCCGCGATCACGGGCTGGCCGGCATCATCGCGAAACGCCGCGACAGCCCGTACCGCCCAGGCCTGGCCAACGACGACTGGATCGACATCCGTCACGGGCGCACCGGGGCCCGATAGACTCGAAACCTGTGCCGGCTGATCACGAAAACCGCCCCCCGCTGCGCAAGGACGCCGAGCGCAACCGGCAGCGCATCCTGGCCGCGGCCCGGGAGGTGTTCCGCGACCACGGGGTCGCCGCCACCCTCAACGACGTCGCGCACCACGCCGGCGTCGGCGTCGGCACCGTGTACCGGCGCTTCGCCGACAAGGAAGAACTGATCGACGCGCTGTTCGACGACATGGTCGGGAAAGTCGACCGCGCCCTGACCGAAGCGCTGGCCGAACCGGACGCCTGGACCGGGCTGTCCACCGCGCTCGAGAAGGTGTGCGAGGACCAGGCGTTCGACCGCGGGCTGCGCGAGGTCATGCTCGGCACCGGCCGCGGCCCGCAACGGCAGCGACAGGTGCGCGACCGGGTGGACACCGCGGTCGACGTCCTGATCGCCAGGGCCCAGCAGCAGGGCAAGCTGCGGCCGGACGTCGGCCCGGCCGATTTCCCGATCCTGCAGCTGATGGTCGGCGCGGTCACCGACCACACCGGAACGCCCGAGCTGTGGCGGCGCTACCTGCGGATCATGCTCGACGGCCTGCGCGCGCGGCCCGGCACGCCGGCTTTGCCCGGCAGCGGCACGGCCCACGGGACCGTCGAGTCCGCGCTCGTCGCCAGCAGCACCCACGCGGCTCAGCACCGGAAACGCCGCGCCTAGAGCGTGTCCTGCAAGTGGTTGGGGTTCGGAACGGTCCTTCAACCGGCCCGAGCAACCCCGAGGCCTCGCCACCCGCCACACCAAACAGGTCACCTACCACCGCCGCGACCGTTCCCTTGCTCCGATGACTCACCGGACAGCTCCTGGCCCGCGCTCAGGCGGGCGGCCCCCAGTCGACCGGGCTGGTCCGGAACAGCCCCGGCCCGGCCAGCGGCAGGTTCAGCGCGGAGGCGAAGACCGGCCCGTGCGCCACGGTGTAGGCCCCGCCGGTCAAGCCCGCCAGCTCCTGCGGGGTCGGCACGACCGGCAGGTGGAAGTTCGCCGGCGCCTGGCTGTTCAGCACGAGCTGGATCCGCTCGCCTGCGTCGATCCGGGTGAAGTTCGCCAGCAGCGAGAGGTCGTAGCGGGTGACCTGGCCGGGCACCACGGGCTGCCGGGCGGCGCGGGTGAACGGGTGCGCCGGCTGGAGCAGCGCGCCGTTGCCGCCGTACCAGCTCAGCGCCGGGTCGAGCCGGCGCTGGCTGCCCAGCAGTACGCCGTCGGCCTGCTTGACCACGGTCCCGTCGGCGGCGATGACGTTCAACGTCGCCGTCAGCTGGACTTCGGGCGCGGTCGACGCCGCGTACACGGTCACGCCCGACGGCCCGTCCAGCACCGCCGGGCTGGTCAGCGGAGCGCTGGTGTAGGTCAGGCTGTTCGCCGAAGTGGCCGGTGCCCAGCTGAGCGTGCCGGTTCCGGCGGCGGGTTTGGCCGGGCTCAGCGTGCCGTCGCCGAGGTAGTAGGTGGCCGCGCTGCGCGCCGGTGGCCAGGCGGCCGTGTCGACCCAGCGGCCGGCGGTGTTCTCGAACAGGTGCAGGGGCGTCGCGGTGTCGGCCATGCCGGTGCGCTGTCCCTTGAGCCAGGTGTCGAACCACTCGAGCCGGAGGTTCTGCAGCGTGGCCCCGTCGACGTTCTCCCCGTGCGTCCACGGCCCGACGATCGCCTGGTACCGGCCGGTGACCGGTTCGCCCGCGGTGACCGGAGCCGTCAGCGGCCGGTGGAAGTAGGCGTTCTGCGCGGCGACGTAGGCCCCGAGATTGCCGCCGGGGAACAGGTCCCGCCAGCCGGCCTCGGTCAGCGCGGGCACGCCGTTGGCCACGATCGCCGGCATCATCCGCTGGACGTCGAGGCCCTGCCAGTACTCGTTGTCGTAGGACCGCGGCCCGCCGTTCGCCTGCTGCGCGATGGTGACCGACTGCGGGTCGGTGGCCGGGTCGTCCTGCGGGCCGCGGGGCTCGCCGTGGGCGATGCCGGCGACGAACCCCGTGGGGATGCCCCCGTCGGCGGTCAGGTCGCGGTAGAAGTCCGAATCCGTGCAGAACGGGGTGATCGCCTTGAGCGCGGAGCGCGGCCCGACGGCGGCGGCGGTGAACCACTGGTCGACGCCGAGGTAGGAGCAGCCGTCCAGGCCGACGGTGCCGTCCGAGCCGGCCAGGTGCGCGGCCCAGCCGACCAGTGCCGCGCCGTCGCGCCCCTGGCGCTGCCCGAACCACGACACCTGGCCGCCGGAGGCCCCGGTGCCGCGGATCGCGGAGGCGACGTAGATGTAACCGCGCTGCACGAAGTAGTCCCCGGCACTCGCCGGGTCGGAACGTCCTGCGCCGTAAGGGTTCTGGGTCAGCAGGACCGGGAACCGGCCGGCGGCGCGAGCCCCGGTGGCCGGGTCGGTCGGGTAGACGACCTCGGCCGAGATCAGCACCCCGTCGTCCATCCGCACCGCCGTGGTGACCGGCGCGCTGACGCCGTACGCGGCCGGGTCCGGCTGCCAGGAGCCGGGTGTCGCGGCCGACGCGGCCGGGGTGAGCGTGGCGGCGATCAAGCTCAGTCCGGCGCCCAGCGAAAGCAGCGTCCTTCGTTTTCCCATGCTGGGCTCCCTCGCGCCGGACAACTAAGCGGATGCACTGTATCCGATTAGTTCGGCGGCTGTCGACACACTCGCCCCGTCGGCGGCGAAGGAGGACCCGGCCGGAGCTAAGCCGCCCGGCGGCGCCACAGCAGGGCGGCACCGGACAGCACCACCACGACGCCCGCGATCACGTTGCCCGCGAACGCGCCCGTCGACGGCACCGTCTCATCGCCGTAGCGCAGGACCAGCGGCGACACCGCCGCCCACAGCCCCAGCACCGGCAGGACCCAGGTGAGCGCCTGCGGCCCGGTGTCACGGGTGCGCACGGCGGCCAGCGCGATGATCGCCAGCCCGGCCACGGTGTTGCTGACCGCGAGCTCGGCCGCGCCGCCGAAGCGCGCGACCCACGGCCCGATGATCAGGTAAAGGCCGGCCAGCACGGCCAGGCCCGCCGCTCCCCCGGCCCGCACACCGGCCCGGCCGGTCACAGTGCTGCTCCCGGTGGACATCTCGGATCACCTCGAATTCCTCGGTTTCCCCCTCCCTCGGGGTACCCAGGATCCGGGTCCGCGCCACCTCGGGCCGTCAGCACCACTCGTCCGGCCGACGGTGACGGAAAGTCACGCTCGGGCGAAGGCGCACGCTTCCGTGAGCCGCGGGCGGACGTCCACAGCATCGCCGACGCCGGAGACGTCGAACGCGCGCAACACCAGCCGGCCAGTGGCGACGACGGACAGCGCGGGCCGCTCCCGGCTGGCCTCTTCCAGCGCACGAAGCCCGGCACAGCTGAGGAACCGGACCCGGGAGAGGTCGACCACCAGCTTGTCCCCCACCCCGCAGGCCTGCGCCAGCACCAGCCGGAAATCGCCGACCGACGCCGCGTCGATCTCGCCCGCGGCGGTCACCAGCACGAGCGCATCGTCACGGACGGTGGTCAGGAGGGTGAGGCCGGCGCCCCCACCGGACTGCAACATCCCCACGACGGTACGCGTTCACCCGGACCGGTCAACCCCCTCGCGACCCGGGCGTGGGCGATCTCGCCCCGCACCCGCGGTAGCCAGGCGCATACCGTGAGGTCACCAAGGCTGTCCCGAACTGGGCTTGACCGTGCGTGCAACCATGGTTCGAAATGGCTGCACGCACGGTCAAGCCCGGCGGGCAGGCTCCCGAGCGGAGGACAGCGTGAACAGCACCGGCAGTACGGGTGAACTCGAGGTGGCGAAAGGGAAACTCGTGGTGCGCGCGGCCGGGAGGGGTGCCGCGAGCGGGCCCGCCGGGATCCAGTTGCACCTGCGTTGCCCCGTCCCACGCTCGGTCGCCGAGGGCGGCGTGCGGCTGACCTTCTCCGGCTGCACGCTCCAGCTGCGGCCCGCCGACCGCGGCCAGGTGCTGCTCACGGTCGCCCCGGCGGAGCTTTCCCTCACCCTCGCCGAACTGCGGCCGTTGCTGCGCCACCCGGTGGACGTCGACGCGCCGTTGCGGGCGCTCGTCGCCGGCGCGGTCGCGCACGTGGTGTCCGCCGGGCCCCGGCTCGACCCGGACGGCCTCGCCCGTCATCTGCTGGGACTGGCCGAATTGGTGCTGCGCACCGCACTTCGGCTGGAGCTGGACCGGACCGGCGCCCTCGCCGTCCGCCGGCGCGAGGCGCTCGAATTCATGCGCGCGCACCTGCCCGAGCCGTCGCTGAACGCCGACCGGGTGGCCGAAGCGCTGTTCATCTCACGCCGCCGGCTCTATCAGCTCTTCGACGACGGGCTGGGTGTCACCGGGCGGATCAAGGGCCTGCGCGTGGACCGGGCGAAGGCGCTGCTCGCCGGCCCGGACCAGGCGGCGCCGGGCATCGCGGAAGTGGCGCGTGAATGCGGGTTCACCAGCGCGGCCCACTTCTCCCGGGCCTTCCGGGCGGCGACGGGGGCGTCACCGCGGGAGTTCCGGGACCGCTGACCGTCCACTTCGGACGCCACCGGGCCAGGGATGCGAACCCCCAGGCCGCATCCCTGCGCGCCGGCGGCTGCCCGCCACCCTCACGAGCGGGCAGCCCCCGGTGCGGGCCTCAGCCGCCGCTGGTGTAATACGTGATGTCCCAGTGGTTTCCCTCGTCGCAGTAGAGGTTGCCGGACGCGGCCTTCCACTGTGGATAGCCGTCACCGCGAAGTCCGATGTAGCTGAAGGCGCTCTTCACGTAGCCATCGATGCAGCTGTTGTGCGCGATGTCCACTTTGTAACCGTTGTAATGGCTGTACGTGCCCGAGGCGTGGCCCACCTCGGTGCCGCCGGTGATGTTGATGGCGCAGCCGCTCGCGTGCTTGAGCGTGATCACGCCGCTGACCGTGGTCTGGTTGATCTGCTCGTACGAGGTGCAGGTGGAGTTGGACCTCGTGGTGCACCCGCCGCTGGACGAGTGGGTGACCCCGGCCGCCGACAGCTGCGAAGCCGCCTGCGCCTGGGTCAGCTTGGTGACCGCGGGCGCGGCGGACGCGGTGCCGGCGGTGCCCAGCAGCGCGGTCGCCGTGGCGGCGGCCAGTCCGAGAGCCGCGCGGGACCACAGCGGCATCGGGGGAACACGCATGAATTGCCTCCTCGTGGGGAGTTCTGACGTGCGGCAGCCAAGACTCGGGCGCCATAACTTCGCCAAACGCGGGCCGTGGCCGCGGGCCGGCAAGCGGGCTCAGGTCCTGATCTTCGTCAAGACTTCACGAGCCCGGTCCCGCGCGGGTGAATCACTGGAGGCGGCGTTCAGCTCCCGCAGGGCGCGCAGCTCCCACAGCGGGAAACCCAGGCCTTCGAACACGCCGGCGGCGTCAGCCAGGACCCGCCGGGCGTCGCCGTCCGCGCCCGCCCCGGCGTGCAGCCGGCCCAGGCTGAGCAGCGCGTACCCGGTGCCGCGCCGGTCCCGCAGCTCGCGGAAGACGCCCATCGCGGCGCGCAGGTGCCGCTCGGCGCCGTCCCGGTCGGCGGCGCGCAGCCGGGCCTCGGCCAGGCTCCGGTGGGTGTACGCGGCGGCGTGCCGGTGCCCGATCTGCTCGAACAGCGCGAGCGAACGCGAAAGGCAGCGCTCCCCTTCGCCGACGTCGCCTGCTTCGGCGTGCAGGTCGCCGAGGCTGCGCAGGACGTGCGCCTCCCAGTGCCGCGCGCGGGACCGGACCGCGCCGCCGAGCGCGTCCGTCAGCAGGTCGGCGGCGCGGTCGGCGTGACCGTGGCGGCGCAGCACGTCGGCGTAGCGCTTCGCCACCTGGTCGTGCCCGCGCCCGTCGGCGAGCAGCAGGCTGGCCTCGAAGCTCTCCAGCGCGCGCCGGACGTCGCCGAGGTCCTCCGACAGCGCGCCGAACTGGGCCGCGGCGGTCGCCTGGCCCCGGCTGTCCCCGCACTCGCGCAACAGGTCCAGCGCCTCGCGCAGCTCCTCCACGGCGAACGCGGCCTGCCCGGCGTCGGCGTCGATGTCGGCGAGCACCACCAGCGCCGCACCCGTGCCGCGCGGGTCGCCGAGGGTGCGGAACCGCTTGCCGGCCATGGCGAAGTACGTCCGGGCCTGGCGCCAGCGGCCCTGCTGCCAGTGCACGGAGCCGAGGGTGAACAGCTTGCCCGCCTCCGCCGGCCCGTCCCCGAGCCGGCGGGCCGCGGCCAGCCCGGCCACCGAAACCGCCCGCGCGCCCCCGCTGACCCACGGCGAACCGGCCAGCGCGAGGCAGGCGTCGGAAAGCCGCGCCGCGAGGTCGGGCCACCCGTGCGCGCCGGCCAGCCGGACGGTGGCGGCGACCAGGTCGACCTCGGCGTTGCGCCAGGCCAGCGGGTCGGCGGTCGCGGCCCGCGCCGCGCTCACGTCCGGCCGCGCGAACGGCGGGCCGGCCGGGGTGAAACCCGGATCCAGCACGGAAAGCACGCGTTCGGCCAGCGCCAGCACGGCTTCGGCGGCCCGGCGCAGCGCCGCCCGGTCCGGCTCCCGGCCGGGCAGCCGCGCCAGGCCGAGCCGGACGAACCTCGGCACGGCGTGGCGGCCGCGTTCGTCGACGGTGAGCAGGTGGGCGTCCAGCAGGGACTCCAGCCGTTCCCCGGTTTCGGCGACGCGGCGGCCCAGCAGCGCGGCGGCACACCAGTCCGGCACCGGGCGGCCGAAAACCCCCAGCAGCCGCAACAGGTCGCGGTCCGCGGGCGGGCACGCGTGCAGGGCGGGCAGCACCGCGCCGCGCACGCTGAGGTCGCCGGCGACCAGCTCGTCCAGTGCCCGGCGCTCGTCGGTGAGCCGCGCCGCCAGCTCGGCGACGCGCTGGTGCGGGCGCCGGGCCAGCCGCAGCCCGGCGATCCGCACCGCGAGCGGGAGCCCGGCGCAGCGGGTGACGACCACGTCGGCCGCGGCGGGCTCGGCCGCCAGCCGCTCCTGGCCCGCCACCGCGGCGAGCAGCGCCCGTGCGTCCACTGTGGACATCTCGCCCACCGGGACCGGACGGGCGGCGGCCAGCCCCGGCAGCGGATTGCGCGCCGTCACCAGCACGGCGCAGCCGGAACCGCTCGGCAGCAGCGGCCGGACCTGGGCCTCGGCACGCGCGTCGGCCAGCACCACCAGCAGGCGGCGGTCCACGGTGGTGCTGCGCCACAGCCCGACCAGCCCGGGCAGGTCGACCGTCAGCTCGGCCGCCGACGCGCCCAGCGCCCGCAGGAAACCGGCGAGCACGTCACGGGGATCGGCCCTGCTGAGGTCGGCGACGAGCTGGCCGTCCGGGAACCGGCGGCGGGCCCGCCACGCGGCCTGCACGGCGAGCACGCTCTTGCCGGACCCCGGCGCGCCGTGCACGACGACGGGCGCGGGCGAACGCAGGCCGCGCGCGATTTCCGCCAGCTCGGCGGCCCGTCCGGTGAAGTCCGGGGCCGGCGCGGGCAGCTGGGCGGGCGGGCCCGCCGTCGTCCACTCGGTGCCGGCGACGCGGCGGTAAACGGCGTCCAGCTCCGGGCCCGGGGTCACGCCCGCCTCGTCCCACAGCGCGCGGCGGGTCCGGCGGAGCACGTCGAGGGCCGAATCGCGGCGGCCGAGGCCGGCCAGCGCGTCGGCCAGGCGGGCGGCGAGCCGCTCGTCGGCGGGCCGGTCCGCGACCACCGGGGCCAGCCGGTGGACCACGGCGTGGCGGTCCCCGCCGGCCAGTTGCAGCTCCACCAGCTGCACCAGCACCGTGCGGCGCCGGTCCTCCAGCCACAGCTCGTGCGCCTCCACCAGCGGGCCGGTCTCGACGTCGCAGAACGCCCCGCCACGCCAGCAGGCGAGCGCCCGTTTGAGCAGCCCGCGCTTGGCCGCCGGGTCCTCGGCGGCCAGCCCGGCCGAAGCGAGGGCGACGAACTCGGTGGCGTCCAGCTCGTCCTCGCCGACGGTCAGGGCGTAACCGCGCGGGCCCGAGCGCAGCCGCTGTGCCGGGGCGTCCGAAGCCAGCCCCGGAGACAGCGTCTTGCGCAGCTTCGAAACGGTGACCTGGACGATCGCCGCAGCGCTGGGCGGGGCGCCGTCCGGCCACAGCTCGTCGACGATCGTGGCCCGGCCGACGAACTCGTTCGGCCGCGCCAGCAGGAGCGCGAGCAGCCGCCGGGGCTGGGCCGCCGAGGGCAGGGTCACCGGGGTGTTCACCACCGTGGCCGCCAACGGGCCGAGGACCTGGAACCGCACCGCGAAGCTCCCCGCCACTGGATCGCGCCTGGTCGAGTGGCCCGAATGTAACCGCGGGGTCCGGGCCGCCGGGCGCTTCCGGCGGTCCTCACCCGGATGGCCCACCCCGTTGGTGGGTCGGCCGTCGTGTTCCGGTCAGGCGTGGGCCAGCAGTTTCGCCATCAGCTCCGGGTGGCCGGCGAGGCCGTCGCGCAGGAAGTGCTCGCGCAGCGGTGCCAGGTTCCCGTGCGGGGCGTTCGCCCAGTCCAGCGGGCCGAGCGGCGGCTGCGGGTCGTACTCGATGCCGAACTGGACGATCCGTGCCATCTCCGTCCCGGCGAGCCGTTCGACCAGGTGCAGGGCCAGGTCGATGCCCGCCGAGACGCCGGCCGCGGTGATCACCGGGCCGTCCTCCACCCAGCGTTCGGCCACCGGTGTGGCCCCGGACGCGCGCAGCAGGTCGCGGAACATCCAGTGGGTGGTGGCCTTGCGGCCCTTCAGCAGCCCGGCCTCGCCGAGCAGCAGGGAGCCGGTGCAGACGGAGGTGACGAACTCGGCCGTCTCCGCCGCCCGGGCCAGGTAGCCGATCAGGGCCGGGTTCGCCATCGCCTGCAGGGTCGGCGCGCCGCCGCCGGGCACGAGGATCGCGAACGGGTCCGGAACCGCGTCGAACGTGTGACTCGGCGCGATCCGCAGCGGCGAGTCGGTGTCCACCGGGTCGAGCGTCTCCCCGACCACCACCACCCGCAGCCCCGGATCGGCCGAGGCCAGCGCGGCCAGCACCTGCAGCGGGCCGACCAGGTCGAGCGAGGTCAGGCCGGGGTAGACGACAAAGGCGAACGTCTTCTGCTTCTCGGTCTTCGGCTTCTCGGTCATGGGGCCCACGGTGGCCCGCGCCGCCCGCACGCGCGGCGACCGTGTCCTGATTCCTGCGAACCATGTCCGTCGGCCGGTCGAGCTGGTAGCTTCCCGATCATGCCCGGTCCCCCGCGGCAGGTCGTGATCGTCGGCTTCCCCGACGCCGAGCTGCTGGACGTCGCCTGCGTGTCCGACGCGCTCGACGCCGCGAACCGGATCGGCGCCCGCCCGCCGTACACGATCCGTCTGGCCACTGTGGACGGTCACCCGTTCCGCTGCCAGTCCGGCCTCACCCTCACCCCGCACCTCCGGCTCGACCAGGTGCGGGGCGAGCTGGACACGGTGATCGTCGCGGGCGGGGGCGGCCACACGGCGGCCGCGCGCGACGAGCGCCTGCTGGAACACCTGCGGCGGCTTTCGCGGACCAGCCGGCGCACGGCGTCGGTCTGCACCGGCTCGACCCTGCTCGCCGCGGCCGGGCTGCTGAGCGGCCGGCGCGCGACCACGCACTGGGCGTACGCGTCCCGGTTCGCCGAGAAGTACCCGGCGGTGACGGTGGACCCGGTGCCGCTGTTCATCCGCCACGGCGACGTCTACACCTCGGCGGGGGTCACCAGCGGCCTCGACCTCACGCTGGCGTTCGTCGAGGAGGACCACGGGCCGGCGATGGCGCGCGAGGTGGCCCGCGCGCTCGTCACGTATCTTCAGCGGCCGGGGAACCAGGCGCAGGTGAGCATGTTCCTGTCCGGGCCGCCGCCGGAGCACGGGCAGGTCCGCGACCTCGCCGCGTACGTGAGCGAACACCTCGCCGACGACCTCGGCACCCCGGTGCTGGCCCGCCACGCCGGGATCAGCACCCGTCAGCTCACCCGGCTGTTCGACGCGCACCTGGGCACCACCCCGGGCAAATACGTGCGGACCGTCCGCGCCGAACACGCCGCGCGGCTGCTGTCCGGCACGGACCTGCCGCTCACCGCCATCGCCCGGCACTGCGGCTTCGGCTCCACCGAAACCCTGCGCCAGGCGTTCCTGGACCACTTCGACACGCCGCCTTCGGCTTACCGCCGCGTCCATCTGCGCCAGGCCTACAGCTGAGGCCGAAACGCCGGATACGACCGGCTCCTCCCCCACCCGACCCGGGTGAGCCCGGACCGGGGAGTGCAGGATGTTCGCCGTGGCACCGCGCGACTACTCCGACTACCCCGGCTCCCCCGGCTCCCCCGACGGCGGCACCGACGACCCCGACGGCACCGGCCCGATCCGCCGGGTGACCGGCGAGCCCCCCACCGCGGCGCCCGGCCCGTCCCGCCCCCGGCGCCCCCGTGCCACGCCTCCGCCCGGGGCCACCCCTCCGCCCACCTCCGGCGACAACGCCGGGTGGCCCGCCACGGACTCACCAAGCGGCGGGTGGCCTGCCGCCGAATCACCGAGCGGCGGGTGGCCTGCCGCCGAATCACCAAGCGGCAGGTGGCCCGCCGCCGAATCACCAAACGGCAGGTGGCCTGCCGCCGCGGAGTCACCGAGCGGCGAATGGCCCGCCGCCGAGTCACCAAGCGCTCCGGGCGACGCCTGGCCGAGCGCCGACGCCCCGGCCGCCTCCTGGCCGGACCCCGCCGCCGCCTGGCCCGCCGCGGAAGACGACCGCCCGCGCCGCGCCCCCGCGGACCGCCGCCGTACCGGAGAAACCCCCTTGCCACCGGGCAGCGGCGACCCTCGCCCCCGCCGCCCCCGCGCCGACGGTGACCCCGCCCGCCCGCGACGAGGCGAACTTCCCAGCGGCACAACAGGTTCCCGCCGAATCCCCCGCCCGGAAACCGACGCCGAGACCCCAGCCGAGACAACCGGCGGCCGTCGCCAGCCCCGCACCGAAACCACCGCCACCCGCCGCGTGCCCCGCATCGACGCCCGCCGCGCAGCCGACACCGAATCACCCGGCGAAGCCACCGGCAGCCGCCGCGCGCCGCGCGCCGAGTCGGCCGCCGAAAGCACCGGCGCCCGTCGTGGTCAGGCGGAGGCGCCGGCCGGGACCCGGGGCGCCGGACGGGCGCGAGGGGGACCCCCGGTCGAGCCACCGGATCCGGTCGCCGCGGCCGGGCATGGGCACGGCCACGGCCACGGCCCCGCCGCACCGGCATCCCGCCGCGTGCGGAATCTGCTGGTCTGGCTGCTCACCCCGCTGGCGCTGGCGACGGTCGTCGGGATGATCGTGCTCTACCCGTGGGGCAAGCCGGCGCCGAAAAGCGCGGTGCAGCAAGGAACTCCGGTGCAGGCGTCGATCACCGCGACCGCCACCGGGCCGTGCCTCGCGTCGGGGCAGGTGCAGGTCGGCGCGCAGCCGGATCCCGGCCAGAAGCCGTGCCTGACCGTCGACCTGACCATGACCAGCGGGCCCGGGAACGGCAAGCGGCTCAAGCTGACCGTGCCGATCGAGCCCAGCACCCCGCGCTTCTCCACCGGCGACGCCGTGGTGCTGGCCTACAACGGCGGCGACGCGGGCGACCCGTCGTCGTTCCAGCTCGTCGACTTCCAGCGCGGCACGCCGCTGGTGCTGCTGGCCGCGCTGTTCGCCGTCGCGGTGCTGGTGCTCGGACGGTGGCAGGGGCTGGCCGCGCTCGTCGCGCTGGTGCTGAGCTTCGTGGTGATCGTGCTGTTCGTGCTGCCCGCCATCCTCGCCGGGGAGAACCCGCTGGTGGTCGCGATCGCGGGCGCGGGCGCGATCATGTTCGTCGCGCTCTACCTGACCCACGGGCTGTCCGCGAGAACCTCGGTCGCGGTGCTCGGCACGCTGGTCAGCCTCGCGCTCATCGGCGTGCTGTCCGCGATCTTCTCCGCCACCGCGTCCCTGACCGGCCTGGACGACGCCACGTCGACCCTCATCGGCTCGCTCGGCCACGGCATCGACGCCCGGGGCCTGCTGCTGGCCGGCGTCGTGATCGGTGCGCTCGGTGTGCTCGACGACGTCACCATCACGCAGACCAGCGCCGTCTGGGAGCTGCGGCGGGCGAACCCGTCGCTGGGCTGGCGCGAGCTGTACCGCTCCGGCCTGCGCATCGGCCGCGACCACGTCGGCTCGGCGGTGAACACCCTCGTGATGGCCTACGCCGGCGCCGCGCTGCCGGTGCTGCTGTACTCCTCGATCTCCGGCGTCGGGCTCGGCGCGCTGCTCGGCAGCGAGGACATCGCGTCGGAGATCATCCGCACGCTGGCGGGCTCGGTCGGCATCGTCGCGGCCGTCCCGGTCACCACCGTGCTGGCCGCGCTGATCGCCGCCCGCGAACCGGCCGACCACCTCGTGAGCACCACGAATACCCAGCAGTCACACCAGTAACACGATCCCGCCCCGGCCGGTCCGGCGGCCCGCGCGTGCGGTACGAAGGCCGCACGGAGCGCTGCCGGGTTCGTCAGGAGGGGCCGTGTTCAACGTCGTACTCGCCGGGCCGCGGCTCGCGCTGCACCTCACCCGGCGGGCCTTCGCCGCGGGGCTCGCCGCGGCCGAGGCGGTCCCCCGCATCGTCACCGCCCTCGACGAAATGCGCGCCACGCTCCGGCAGCTCGAACGCCTGCTGACTTACCTCGCGCAGGAACTACCGGAGCTGGCCGACCAGGTGGAGCAGATCCGGGCCCGCCTGGACGCCGAGCCGCAGGCGGACCACGCGGAGCCCGTCGCCCGCCGCGGCTGACCCAGACCGGAAAACGCCGCGGCGAAGGCGTTCAGTCCAGCGTCGTGACGAAGCGGCTGACCGCCTCCATCGGGAAACGCTGCACGTAGCGCCCGGCCGGAGCGGCTGACGCGAGCCGGTACAGCGGCCGCTCCGCCGCCCCGCCGCCACGGGCTTCCGAGCGGAGTTCGGCCACCAGCAGCTCCGAGAAGACCAGGCCGTTGGCCTCGGTGTTGTTCAGCAGCGCGTCGGCCACGCGGCGCAGTTGCAGGGCGCTCAGCTCACGGCCGCCGGCGCCGGAGAACACGGCCAGGTCGATCTTCACCACCTTGCCGCGCCGTCCCGCGTTCACGAGCAGGCTCACCGTGCGCGTGCCCCGCACGTCGCTGATCACGATGTCCAGCCGCCGCGCCTCGACGAGGTCGACGCGCCGCACGCCCCACGTCCGCACGAGCAGCGTGGTGCCTTCGATCCAGATGCGGCGGCGGACGCTGTAGAGCACCACGTAGACCAGCGGCAGCGCGATCACCACCGCGACGATCAGACCGGTCAGCTGCCCGGCGATCAGCCCGGTGATGCCGCCGGCCGCGGCGCCGATGATCACCGCGCCGAGCATCCCGGACCAGCCGCGCCGCCGCCGCAGCTTCGGGTCGTCGGCGAACAGCGGCAGCCGCTCCGGCGGCGTTCCGGCGCTCTTCGCGCCACCCTGCTCGGTCATCCCGGTCACACCCCCGCCCCGGGGAGAAACGGGTTCCCGGCGCGTTCCCGGCCGATGGTGGTGGCCGGTCCGTGGCCGGGCAGGACCACGGTGTCGTCGGCCAGGGTGAGCAGCTTCGTGCGCAACGATCTCTCCAGTTCGGCGCCGGCGCCCCGGTCGCCGGAGCGGCCGATCGACCCGGCGAACAGCGTGTCCCCAGTCAGCACCAGCCTGCCACCTTCGCCCGCCGTCACGGTGAAGGCCACCGAACCCGGCGTGTGGCCGGGCACCCCGAGCACGGTGACGTCGAGGCCGGCCACCGTCAGCGTCCCCTCGGTGAGTGCCTCGAACGGGCCGTCGTGCCAATCCGCGTCGGCCGGGTGCAGGTGCAGCGGGACGTCGTGGGCCCGCGCCAGCGCCGCCGCCGAGCCGATGTGGTCGGGGTGGCCGTGGGTGGCCAGCAGCGCGACCGGGACCAGCGCGTGCTCCGCGAGGGCCGCGGTGAGGGGTTCACCCACCTCTTCGCCGGGGTCCACCACCACGCACTCACCGCCGGCGGACGGCGCCAGCAGGTAGCAGTTGGCCCGCAGCGGCCCCGCGGCAAACCCGGCGACAAGCACGAAAACCCTCCCCGGGAAGCGCCGCTGATCACGATCGGGTCGAGACTAGCCGCCCCTGTACAGAGTCCTCACAGGCTGTGCCCATACACTGCCGCTACCTCAGACGTGTGACATCGAGCGGAAACTGGAGGGCGGGTGGCGACCAACCAGCAGCGCCGTGAAGCCGCGAAGCGGAAACTCGAGCGGCAGCTCGTACGCCGGGCGGAGCGGGCGAAGCGACGCAAGATCGTTGGCGCTGGTGTGGTCGGCGGTGTCGTCCTCATCGTGGCCGGTGTCGTGGTGTGGGTCGTGAACAGCGGCGGCAGCAGCAGCGACACGGCGGCCGCCTCGCCGCCGCCTTCGTCGAGCGCGGCCCCGGTGCCGTCGCTCACGAACATCCCGACGCAGCGCACGGCCATGCCGACCCGGCCGAAGGCCCTGCCGAACCCGACCACGTGCACCTACGCGGCGGACGCGCAGAGCCCGACCGGCGCGAAGAAGCCGACGGTGCCGGACGGCAAGAACGTGCCGGCCACCGGGACGGTGACGCTCACCTTCAAGAGCACCGCGGGCGACATCCCCGTGACGCTCGACCGGGCGCTGGCACCGTGCACCGTGCAGAGCATGGTGAGCCTGGCCAAGCAGGGCTTCTACACCGACACGATCTGCCACCGCCTCGGCGTCACCGACCTGCAGATGCTGCAGTGCGGCGACCCGAACGCCAAGGGCAACGTGCAGACCGACGGCCAGGGCGGCCCCGGCTACACCGTGCCGGACGAGTACTTCACCGGCGAGAAATACGGCCGCGGCATCCTCGCGATGGCCAACACCGGCCAGCCCAACACCGGCGGCAGCCAGTTCTTCATGGTCTACGGCACCGCCCAGCTGCCCGCCACGTACACGATCTTCGGCAGCATCTCGGACGAGGGCCTGAAGGTGCTCGACCAGATCGCGAAGACCGGCATCGGGGCGGTGGGCCAGGACGGCGCGACCGGCGAGCCCAAGAACCCGGTGAAGTTCACCGCGGTGACCGTCTCCGCGTGAGGTGGATTTCCCGCTCGAGCTGAACGGCGCCCCGCCCGGCGTGCCGGGCCTCGCGTCCGCGATGGGTGGCTACGGCCACTTCACCGCGATGCAGGTCCGCGCCGGGCGGGTGTGCGGTCTCGGCTTCCACCTGAGCCGGCTGGAAGCGAGCACGCGGCTGTTGTTCGGCAGCGAGCTGGACACCGGCCTGGTCCGTGCGCATCTGCGCCACGCGATCGCCGGGCACGACGCGCTGTCGGCGCGGGTGGTGGTCTTCTCCCGCGTCAGCAGCGACGAACCGGTGATGGCGCCGGAGATCCTGATCCGGACCGGGCCGCCGCACGAGCCGGTGACCGACCCGATCCGGCTCAAGTCCGTGCGCTACCAACGGGATCTGCCGCAGGTGAAGCACCTCGGCACGTTCGGCCTGATCCACCACTCCCGGCAGGCGCGCCTCGCAGGATACGAAGACGCATTGTTCATCGACGACGCCGGACGCGTCAGCGAGGCCTCGATCTGGAACGTCGGCTTCCTCTCCGGCGGCACGGTGGTGTGGCCCGAGGCGGCGGTGCTGCCGGGCATCACGTACCTGGTGCTG
This sequence comes from Amycolatopsis saalfeldensis, assembly GCF_900110575.1. GTDB lineage: Bacteria > Actinomycetota > Actinomycetes > Mycobacteriales > Pseudonocardiaceae > Amycolatopsis > Amycolatopsis saalfeldensis. The sequence continues at coordinate 161,616 of NZ_FOEF01000020.1, read as the reverse complement.
GAGCGGCAGCTGCGCGCGGCGGGCGTCCCGCAGGAGGTCCGCCCGGTGTACCCGGGTGAGCTGCCCGGGTTCGACGCCGTGTTCCTGACCAATTCCGAGACGATCGGGCGCCCCGTGGCCTCAGTGGACGGAGTGCCGCTGCGCTCGGACCCCGCCGCCGCCCGCCTGCTGCGCGAGGCCTACGAAAGCACCGCCTGGGACGAAATCTGAGCGGCCGTCAGCGGTAGGTGAACTTCGGCGGCCGGCGGTTGAGGAAGGCGTCGACGCCCTCCGCGTAGTCCTCGCCGTGCAACGCGGCGAGCCGGATGTCCTCGACCTCGGCGTCAGTGCTTTCCTGGCCCGCCACGATCTTCTCGATGATCCGGTTCATCCCGCGGACCGAGGCCTGCGAGCGCGCGCACAGCGTCGCGACGAACGCGGCGGTCGCGCCGGCCAGCTCCTCGGCCTCGAAGACGTCGTTGACCAAGCCGATCTCCCGCGCCCGCACCGCGCCGACCAGCTCGCCCGAGAGCAGGAAGTACTTGGCATCGGCCGGCCCGACGAGCGAGACCAGCTGCCGCGTCGAATCGAAGTGGTAGACGATGCCGAGCTTCGCCGGTGTGATGCCGAACCGCGCGCCGGCCGCGGCGAACCGGAAGTCGCACGCCACCGAAACCTGGCAGCCGCCGCCGATGCAGTTGCCCTGGATCATCGCCACCGACGGCTTGCGCATCGCGGTCAGCGCGCTCACCGCGCCGTCCACCGCCTTGTCGTAGGTCGCCGCGCCCTCGGCAGTCGAACGCAGCTCGCGGAACTCGCTGATGTCCGCGCCCGCCGAGAAGTGCTTGCCCGCGCCGTCGAGCACCAGGACCTTGAGCGCCGGGTCCTGCTCGACCCGCGCCACGACGTCCGGGATCGCCGACCACATGCCGTAGGTGATGGCGTTCATCTTCTCCGGCCGGGTGAACGTCAGCCGGGCGATCTCGCCGTCGCGGGTGAACTCGAATCCGTCGGTCATGCCCAGCACCCTAACCGGATCGCCCTGCGCGAAACCCCTGGCTGTGACGCGGCCGTCGGGGCTAGCGTCGGCCGGCATGGGGATGATCGAAGCAAACGGAGCCCGGTTCGGCTACGACGAAGCCGGCGAGGGGCCCGCGGTCGTGCTGCTGCACGCCGGACTCGCGGACCGGCGGATGTGGGACCACCAGTTCACCGCGCTGGCCGAGTCCCATCGCGTGATCCGCTACGACCGGCGCGGCCACGGCGAATCCGACGACCCCGAGGGAACCGTTTCGCACCACCGCGACCTGCTCGCGGTGATGGACGCCCTCGGCGTGGAGGAAGCGGCGCTGGTCGGCTCGTCGATGGGCGGCGCGTACTCCCTGGACGCCGCGCTGGCCGCGCCCTCGCGCGTCCGCCGGATCGCGCTCGTCGGCGCCGGCCTGTCCGGGCACGAGTGGCCGGCGGACATGGCCGCCGGGATGCAGGCAGCACTTCAGGCCGCGGTCCCGCTTGACCGGTTGGAGCAGTACCGGGCACACACGGCGGAGCGCGTCGACGAGGCCGACGTCGCCGCCGCCGCGGAGGCCAACGCGCGCTACTTCGTCGTCGGTCCACATCGGACGCCCGACGTGCTGGACGAGCAGACGTGGCTGGCGGCCAAGGAAATGTGCGCGGTGGTGTACCACCGGATGTGGAACGGTCCGAAATGGACCGAGGACGTCCCGGACACCCGGCACCGCCTCGCCGGGATCACGGCGCCGGCCCTGGTCCTCATCGGACTGGCCGACGCCTCCGGGCTGCTCGCCCTCGCGGACCTGTTCACCACGACCATCCCCGGCGCCCGGCGGCTCGACCTGCCGGACACCGGGCACCTGCCGCCGATGGAACGCCCGGCCGAGACCACCGAGGCGCTGCTGGAGTTCCTCGCCTAGGTGTATTGGCCATCGGGGTGCGAGGGCTGCTGTGCGTTCGGTGTTGCTGGCGAAGGTCTGGCGGTAGTTCCATTCGGTCTGCGGCGTGCGGTTGAGACGTTCGACTTTGCCGTTCTGCCAGAGGCAGTGGGGCGGCGAAGTAGGTGATCGCCCGGGTGAGGCCGGCCGCGGGATCTGGTGGCGGGACAGTACCCGCGCACCGTCGGTGTCGGGACGCCCAGTTCACAGCCGAGCCAGGCCGGGCCGCGGCGTTCACGCTGAGGATCGGTCACGAAGACCGGACTCGCCCTCGGCGGCGTAGCGGTCCAGCCAGGTCTTCACGCATCGCGGCGGCGATGTGTGCTTCCGGCCTGGTGGCCCTGGACGATCGGCAACCTGCCCAGGAAGGTGGTTCGGGCGTCACGGTGAAACAACGCCTAGGAAGCCGAAGTCACCCGGTACACGTCGTACACGCCTTCCACGCCGCGGACCACCTTCAGCACGTGGCCGAGGTGCTTGGGATCGCCCATTTCGAACGAGAAGCGGCTGACCGCCACGCGGTCGCGTGAGGTGGTGACCGACGCGGAGAGGATGTTGACCTTCTCGTCGGCCAGCACCTTCGTCACGTCCGAGAGCAGGCGGTGCCGGTCGAGGGCCTCGACCTGGATCGCGACCAGGAAGACCGAAGACGCGGACGGCGCCCACTCGACCTCGACCAGGCGCTCCGGCTGGGCGCGCAGGTCGTCGGCGTTCGTGCAGTCCGTGCGGTGCACGCTGACGCCGCCGCCGCGCGTGACGAAGCCGAGGATCTCGTCGCCCGGCACCGGGGTGCAGCAGCGCGCCAGCTTCGCCCAGATGTCGCCGGCGCCCTTGACCACCACGCCGACGTCGTTGGACCCGCGGCGCCGGGTGACGGTGGACGGCGTGGCCCGCTCGGCCAGCTCCTCCTCCGCCTCGTCGACGCCGCCGAGCAGCGCCACCAGCCGCTGCACCACGTGCTTGGCGCTGGTGTGGCCCTCCCCCACGGCCGCGTACAGCGAGGAGATGTCGGCGTGGCGCAGCTCCGTGGCGACCGAGCCCATGGACTCCGCGGAGACGAGCCGCTGGATCGGCAGCCCGACCTTGCGGACCTCCTTGGTGATCGCCTCCTTGCCCGCGTCGATCGCCTCGTCGCGGCGCTCCTTGGCGAACCACTGGCGGATCTTCGCGCGCGCCTTCGGCGAGCCGGTGAACTGCAGCCAGTCGCGGCTCGGCCCGGCGCTTTCGGCCTTGGAGGTGAAGATCTCGACGACTTCGCCGTTCTCCAGCTTCCGCTCGAGCGCGACCAGGCGCCCGTTCACGCGGGCGCCGATGCAGCGGTGCCCCACCTCGGTGTGCACGGCGTAGGCGAAGTCGACCGGCGTCGACTCGGCGGGCAGCGTGATCACGTCGCCCTTCGGCGTGAACACGAAGATCTCGCGCGCGGCCAGCTCGTAGCGCAGCGACTCGAGGAAGTCGCCCGGGTCGGCCGCCTCCCGCTGCCAGTCGAGCAGCTGGCGCATCCAGGCGATCTCGTCGACGTCGACCGAGTTGCCGGCCCCGTTGCCGCCGTGGGTGCCCTTGGTTTCCTTGTACCGCCAGTGCGCGGCGATGCCGTACTCGGCCGTGCGGTGCATCTCGTAGGTGCGGATCTGCACTTCCAGCGGCTTGCCGTCCGGCCCGATCACGGTGGTGTGCAACGACTGGTAGACGCCGAACCGCGGCTGCGCGATGTAGTCCTTGAACCGGCCGGGCACCGGCTGCCAGAGCGCGTGCACCACGCCCATGGCCGCGTAGCAGTCGCGCACGTCCTCCACCAGGATCCGCACGCCGACCAGGTCGTGGATGTCGTCGAGGTCGCGGCCGCGGACGATCATCTTCTGGTGGATGGAGTAGTAGTGCTTCGGCCGGCCCTCGACCTTCGCGGTGATCCGCGAGGACACCAGGTTGCTGGTCAGGTCCGTGATCACCGAGCGCAGGTAGGTGTCGCGCGACGGCGCGCGGTCGGCGACCAGCCGCACGATCTCGTCGTACTTCTTCGGCTGCAGGATGGCGAACGCGAGGTCCTCCAGCTCCCACTTGACCGTGGCCATGCCCAGCCGGTGCGCCAGCGGGGCGAGCACCTCGAGCGTCTCGCGCGCCTTGCGGGCCTGCTTCTCCGGCGGCAGGAACCGCATGGTGCGCATGTTGTGCAGCCGGTCGGCCAGCTTGATGACCAGCACCCGCGGGTCCTTCGCCATCGCGATGACCATCTTGCGGATGGTCTCCGCCTCGGCCGAGGTGCCGAGCTTGACCTTGTCCAGCTTGGTCACGCCGTCGACCAGCTCGCCGACCTTGTCGCCGAAGTCGGCCTTCAGCTCGTCGAGCGAGTAGCCGGTGTCCTCCACGGTGTCGTGCAGCAGCGCGGCGACCAGCGTGGTGGTGTCCATGCCCAGCTCGGCCAGGATCGTGGCGACGGCGAGCGGGTGCGTGATGTACGGGTCGCCCGACTTGCGCCGCTGCTCGCGGTGCAGCTCCTCGGCGACGTCGTAGGCGCGCTGCAGCAGCGCCAGGTCCGCGTTCGGGTGCAGCTCGCGGTGGATGACGGCCAGCGGCTCGAGGACCTGCTTGACCGGGGCGGCGCGCTGGGCGGTGATGCGGCGCGCCAGCCGGGCCCGGACGCGGCGTGTCGCCGACGGGGTGGGCGCCGCGCCGTTGGGCTTGGGCGGTAGCACGGCCTGCGCACCCCGCCCTCCGGCGGCGTCCTTGGCGGGCGACGCTGCGTCGAGCTCCTGGCTCACCCGCACCTCCTGCTGCTCGTGCGGCCTTCGAACCCCCAGGGTAACCGCTGGGCCGCCCGGCCTCTCCGCCCACGCCCATTCGGAGGGTCTCCGGGCCTCCCGGCCGGGCGCGGGTCAGCAGGTCCGGAGCGAGTGCACCGATCGTCCGCCGAGCACAGCCCGGCCGCCGAGCCCGGCGAGTTCGAGCACCACGGAAACGCCCGTGACCTCGGCGCCCGCGTCCTCCAGCAGCTTGCCGGTGGCCGCGACGGTCCCGCCGGTGGCGAGCACGTCATCGAGCACGGCGACCCGCTGGCCGGGCCGGACGATGCCGGCGGGCAGCTCCACGCTCGCGGTGCCGTACTCCAGCGCGTAGTCGACCCGGCCGGCCACCGACGGCAGCTTGCCGGGCTTGCGCACGAGCACCACGCCCAGGCCGCGGGCGTACCCGACGGCCGCGGCGAGCAAGAACCCGCGAGCCTCGACGCCGGCCAGCAGCTCGACCCCGGGGTCGAGGGTGCCGGCCAGCGCGTCGGTCACCGCGGCGAACCCGGCGGCGTCCGCGAAGAGCGGGCTCAGGTCGCGGAACAGCACGCCGGGCTCGGGAAAGTCCGGCACCTCGGCGATCAGGCCGAGGGCCTTGTCCAGATCCATGCGGCTCAGCGCTTCCGCTTCGCCGAGGACACGCCGCTGCGACGGGGCTTCGACTTCGGCGTGCGCGCCGAAACGCTGGCCGCCGCCGCGTATGCCTTCTCCTTGCGGAGTTCGGCCTCCAGCGCTTCGTCGTCGCCCGCGTCGAAGTCGTCGCCGCCGGCCGCACGCGCGGCCGCCTTCTTCTCCTGGCTGGCCCGGCGGGCGCGGACCCGCTCGGCCTGCTGCCGGTACTGCGGGTCTCGCATCTTGAAGTCGACCAGCAGCGGCGTCGCCAGCGCGACCGAGGACAGCACGCCGACCAGGGTGCCGGTCAGCTGCACCAGCGCCAGGTCCTGCAGCGTGCCGGAGCCGAGCAGGATGTAGCCGACGATCAGCAGGCCCAGGATCGGCAGCAGCGCGATGAACGCGGTGTTGAACGACCGCATCAGGGTCTGGTTCAGCGCCAGGTTCGCCGCCTCCGCGTACGTGCGGCGGGTGAGGCCGAGCAGGCCGCGGGTGTTCTCGCGAACCTTGTCGAACACCACCACCGTGTCGTACAGCGAGAAGCCGAGGATGGTGAGCAGGCCGATCACCGTCGCCGGGGTGACCTCGAAGCCCGCCAGCGAGTACACGCCCGCGGTGACCACGATGTCGTGCAGCAGTGAGACCAGAGCGGCCAGCGCCATCCTGGTGTCGAAGTAGATCGCCAGGAAGATGACCACGGCCACCAGGAACACCAGCAGCGCGATGATGGCCTGCCGGGAGATCTCCCCGCCCCAGGACGCGCTCACCGCGCTGTCGCTGATCGACGCCTCGCTCGCCTGCCCGTTGCTGCCGATCGGCGCGAAGTCGGTGAACAGCTGCTGCTTCACCTTCGCGACCTTGGCCGCGTCGAGTGTCTCCGAGCGGATCTGGATGGTCGAAGCGTTGCCCGTGCCGACCTTCTGCGTCTCCGCCGGCTGCTCGCCGAGCGCCTTGGAGAACGAGCCGACGACCTGCTGGGTGGTGGCCTCGCCGTGGGCGCCGTGGGACGGCATCTGGATCTGCGTGCCACCGTCGAACTCGATGCCCCAGGTGAACCCCCGGAACACCATCGAGCCGATGCACACCAGCACCAGCGCGGCGAAGAAGATGTACCAGCGCTTGCGCACGCCGATGATGTCGAACGCGCCCGTGCCGACGTAGAGCCGGTGGAACACGCTCTCCTTCTTGGCCTTGCCGCCCTTGACCGCCGTGGTTTCCGTGCCCGTGGCGTCGGTGCCCGTGGCTTCGGTGCTTTCGGGGGCCTTGCCCTGGTCTTCCTCGCCCACGTCAGGCCTCCTTCACGTTCGAGCGGCCGACCGAAGGACGCGCGGCCTTGCGCTGCGAGCCCAGCTGCTGCACGGCGCCGAGGCCGAGGTGCCGGGGGTTGGACAGGAACGCCGACTTCGACGTGGAGAACAGCGACACCAGCGGGTGCGTGACCAGGTAGACGACCACCAGGTCGAGCACCGTCGACATGCCGAGGGTGAACGCGAAGCCCTGCACGTCGCCGACCGCGATCACGTACAGGATCGCCGCGGCCAGGAAGCTCACCGCGTCGGACGCCAGGATGGTGCGCCGGGCGCGGACCCAGCCGCGGCCCACCGCGGACCGGAACGTCCGGCCTTCCCGGATCTCGTCTTTCAGTCGTTCGAAGTAGATGACGAACGAGTCGGCCGTGATGCCGATGGCGATGATCAGGCCGGCGATGCCCGCGAGGTCGAGCGTGTAGCCGATCCACCGCCCGAGCAGCACCAGCACCGCGTACACCAGCAGCCCGGACAGCACCAGCGAGAAGATCGTCAGGATGCCCAGCAGCCGGTAGTAGAACAGGCAGTAGATGAACACCACGATCAGGCCGATCGCGCCGGCGATCAGGCCGGCCTCCAGCGAGGCCAGGCCGAGCGTGGCCGACACCGTGGTCGCGTCCGAGGAGCTGAACGACAGCGGCAGCGAGCCGTACTTCAGGATGTCGGCCAGGTTCTTCGCGTCGCTCTGGGTGAACTGGCCGGTGATCTGCGTGTTGCCGCCGAGGATGGCCGACTGGATGGTCGGCGCCGAAACCACCTTCGTGTCGAGCACGAACGCGGCCTGCGACTGGACGTTCGCCGAGGTGAAGTCGCCCCAGATCTTGCCGCCGGCCGAGTTGAACGTCATGTCGACGGTCCACTGGCCGCGCTGCTGGTCGTAGCCCGAGGAGGCGGTGGAGATGTCCGTGCCGGGCAGGAACTCCGGGCCCAGCACGTACTTCGTCGCGTTCTTGTCCCCGCAGGCGACCAGCGGCTTGCTCGAGTCGTCGTTGCCCTCGAGCGGGTCCTTGACGTTGTCCGCGCAGGTCAGGGAGGCCAGCGCCGCCTGCTGCGCGGCCTGCGCCTTGGCCTGGTCGGTCGAGGCCAGGTCGGCGTTCTGCCGGACGGCCTGGGCCTGCTCGATCGGGGTCTGCTGCTTCTGGCCGCCGGACGGCGGCGCGGGCGAGGTGCTCGGCGTCTGCGCGGGCGCGCCGGCGGCACCTCCGCCACCACTGGCCGGGGGCGCCGAGGGCTTGCCGGAGGAGGACGGCGGCGTGGACGGCGTGCCCGAGGGCGGCGTCGAGGGGGTGCCCGAGGCGGGCGGCGGCGTGGCTCCGGCCGGGGTGTTCGGCTGCGAGGTGATCACCTTGCGGAAGCCGAGCTTCGCGGTCTGGCCGAGGGTCTTCGCCTGGTCGCCCTGCTCACCCGGGACCGTGATGACGACGTTGCTGCCGTCCAGCAGGACCTCGGCGCCGGCCACCCCGATCCCGTTGACCCGGGTCTCGATGATCTGGCGGGCCTGGTTGAGCTGATCGCGGTTGGGCTGGCTGCCGTCGGGCGTGCGCGCGGTGAGCGTGACCCGGGTGCCGCCCTGCAGGTCGATGCCGAGCTTCGGGGCCGGCTTGCCGCCGCCGGTGAAGAACACCAGCGCGTACAGCACGATCACGATCAGGGCGAAGAAAGCGAGATAACGTCCCGGGCGAAGGTGCCCGGCCGATGGTGCCACGGTGCTTCGGTCTCCTCGGACTGGGTGTGCCCCACTGGTTGCGGTGAGCGAACCGGGAGGGGACTCCCGGACGCTGCTGGGCATGACTATGACGGCGGACACGCACGCAGCACCGAGACACTACTCGGTGCTGCGTGAGCCCGGCGTTCACCCGTACCGACTTTCGTCGGCCGCGGGCGAGTCCCTGCCCGACCAGCGGGAGGTTACTTCTTCCCGTGCTCCAGCGGGGGCGCCACCTGGGCGCCCGACTTCTCGCTCTCGGCGGCGGAGATGGACTCCTGGGCCGGGGCCTCCGAAGAGGTCGACGCCACGCCGCCGACCGCGGCGGTGTCGGTGTCGGCGTCCTCGACCGAGTCCTCCTCGGTCTCGACGGTCGGCTCGACCTTCTCGCGGACGGCCTGGCGCAGCCAGGTGGTGATGACGCCCGGCGCGATCTCGATGTCGATCGTGGTGTCGCCCGACGCGTCGGCCACGAAGCCGTAGAGGCCCGAGGTGGTCATCACGCGGTCGCCGGGGGCCAGGCCCTCCTGCAGGTCCTTCTGGGCCGCCTGCTGCTTCTTCTGCTTGCGGGTGCCCATGATGAGCGGCACGGCCACCACGAGCAGCAGCAGCAACGGCAGCAGTAACTGGTTCATGACTCTCCATTCGACGGACGCCGCCGGGTTGCCGTTACGTCCGGTTTTAGCGGATGTGCTGTCTTCGAGTGTGCCAGGTGCCAGCGGAAACTCCAGCACCCACTCCTCTGCCGACCTCCGGCCGCCGGTGCCGGGCGGCCCCGTCAGCCCTGGTCGAACAGGGTGGGACCGCTCCGGTCGGGCCGTCCGGAATCGGGCGGGGGAACCAGGCCGAGATGCTCCCACGCGCCCGCGGTGGCGACCCGGCCACGCGGAGTCCGGGCGAGCATACCCGCGCGCACCAGGTAGGGCTCGCACACCTCTTCCACGGTGGTCGGCTCCTCCCCCACGGCCACCGCGAGCGTCGAGACCCCGACCGGGCCGCCGCCGAACGAGCGGACCAGCGCGTTCAGCACGGCCCGGTCCAGCCGGTCCAGCCCCAGCTCGTCGACGTCGTAGACCTCGAGCGCGGCGCGGGCGACCTCGCGGTTCACGGTGCCGTCGGCACGCACCTCGGCGTAGTCGCGGACGCGCCGGAGCAGGCGGTTCGCGATCCGGGGCGTGCCACGCGAGCGGCGGGCGATCTCCGCGCCGCCGTCGCGGTCGATCGGGATGTCGAGGATCGTCGCGGCGCGCCGGACGACCAGCTCCAGCTCGGCGTCGGTGTAGAACTCCATCTGGCCGGTGAAGCCGAACCGGTCGCGCAGCGGGCCGGTCAGCGAGCCGGACCGGGTGGTGGCGCCGACCAGGGTGAACGGCGCGATCTCCAGCGGGATGCTGGTGGCGCCCGGTCCCTTGCCGACCACCACGTCGACCCGGAAGTCCTCCATCGCCAGGTACAGCATCTCCTCGGCGGGCCGGGCGATGCGGTGGATCTCGTCGATGAACAGCACGTCGCCGGGGGCGAGGTTGGACAGCATCGCGGCGAGGTCGCCGGCCCGCTCCAGCGCCGGCCCGGAGGTGATCCGGATGGCCGCGCCCAGCTCCGCGGCGACGATCATCGCCATGCTGGTCTTGCCGAGGCCGGGCGGGCCGGACAGCAGCACGTGGTCGGGCGGGACGCCGCGCCGCCGCGCGCTCTCCAGCACCAGCTCCAGCTGCTCGCGCACGCGGGGCTGGCCCACGAACTCGTCGAGCTTGCGGGGCCGCAGCGTGGTCTCGACGTCGCCGTCGCCGTTCTGCGGCAGGGCCGAGAGCGTTTCGTCGTCCGCTTCGAACTCGGTCACTTCGTGGTCCATCGGCTACTGCTTGCGGCCGAGGGTGGCGAGTGCCGCGCGCAGCACCGTGGCCGTGGTGTGCCCGTCGCCGTCGGCGAGGACCCGGTCGACCGCCTGCTCGGCCTGTTTCGCCGGGAAACCCAGCCCGGCCAACGCTTCCACCACTTCGGCGCGCAAGGCGCCGGGCGCGGACACCACCGGCGCCTCGCCCGTCCCGCCGAGCGCGGTGACCTTGTCGCGCAGCTCCAGGCTGAGCCGTTCCGCGCCCTTGCGGCCGATGCCGGGCACCTGCGTCAGCACGGTGATGTTGCCCTCGACGAGCGCCGCGCGCAGCTTGTCCGGCTCCAGCACGGCGAGGGTGGCCAGGGCGAGCCGCGGGCCGATCCCGGAGACCGTCTGCAGCAGGCCGAACAGCTCGCGCGCGTCCACGTCGGCGAACCCGAACAGCGTCAGCGAGTCCTCGCGGACGATCAGCGCGGTGTGCAGCCGCACCTTCTCCCCGCGCCGCAGCGTCGAGAGCGTCGCGGGGGTGGCCTGCACGGCGAAGCCGACGCCGCCGACCTCGACCACCACGTGGTCCAGGCCGACCGACAGCACTTCGCCGTGTACCGAGGAGATCATCGCGGGGCTCCTGTGTTGTCCTGCTTGGTCTTTTCTTTCGCGGGCACGGCCTGCTTGGGCGCTGCCTGCTTCGGCGCGGTCCGGGCGCGCCGGGCGACCGGTGCGGAGGCGCCGCCGGCCTGCTTCGCTGCGGCGGCGAGCCGTGCCTTGTGCGTGCGGGCCAGCTCGGCCGCGCGGGCCTCGGCCTCGGCGAGGCGGACCCGCATCGGCTCGCGCCAGAGGTGGCAGATCGCCAGTGCCAGCGCGTCGGCCGCGTCGGCCGGGTGCGGTTTCACCTCGAGGTTGAGCAGGCGCATCACCATACCGGTGACCTGCGCCTTGTCCGCGCGGCCGGACCCGGTGACGGCGGCCTTGACCTCGCTGGGCGTGTGGAACACGACCGGCAGGCCCCGGCGCGCCGCGGCCAGCGCGACCACCCCGCCCGCCTGCGCCGTGCCCATGGCGGTGCGGACGTTGTGCTGGGCGAACACGCGCTCCACGGCGACGGCCGCCGGCCGGTACCGGTCCAGCCAGGCCTCGACCTCGTCGGCGATGCCGAGCAGGCGGTGCGCCAGGTCGGCGTCCGGCGGCGTGCGCACCACCCCGACGGCGACGGCGCGGACGGTGCGGCCCTGGCCGCCGTCGACCACGCCCAGGCCGCACCTGGTCAGACCGGGGTCGACCCCGAGCACCCGCACACGCTCTCCTTCACCGGACGCGAACATTCGTTCGAGGTGCAGGCTACTGGGCGGGGCTGCGGCACCATGGAAGCCATGCCGGAGCCGGAGGAATTCATCAGTCACCTGGGTCTCGAGCCGCTGCCGGTGGAAGGCGGCCGGTTCGCGCAGAGCTGGCGGTCCGAGGCGGGCTCGGCGATCTACTACCTGCTGGTGGCGCCGGAATCGTCCGCGCCGCACCGGCTGGACCGCACCGAGGTGTTCGTGCACCACGCCGGGGCGCCGGCGCGGATGCTCCTGCTGCACCCGGACGGATCGGTGACCCGGCCGGTGCTCGGCAGCGAGGTCGCGAACGGCCAGCGGCCGCAGGTGGTCGTGCCCGCGGGCACCTGGCAGGCCACCGTCACGCTCGGGCGCTGGAGCCTGCTCGGCACGGTGGTGGTGCCGCCCTACACCGACGACTGCGTGGAGTTCGCCGACGCGGCCACGCTCGCCGCGCGATTCCCGGCCGCCGCCGAGGACCTGCGCGCGTGGTGAAAGGCCCTCAGGGGCCGTCGACGCCCGGGGTCCAGCTCTCCGGCAGGCCGGACTCGGTGAGCACCGGCTGCCACTGGGCGAAGCCCTCGGGCGCGTCGGCGTGCCACGGGAACTGCCCGTCCGGCGTGGCGACGAGGATCTGCAGCGCCGGGAAGTCGCCGTCGGGGTAGACCAGGAACGCGGAGCCGAAGTACTCGGGGTAGTGGCCCTTGGCCACCCGCTCGAAGACGACCTGGCCGCCCTCGAAGAAGTCGTCGTAGCGCTTGCCGACCTCGAAGATCTCGCCGTTGGCCGCGCGGTCGACATACGCGTCGAGCAGCGTCGGGCCCATGTCGCCGGGCAGGCCGACGACCACGGCCTCCGGCACGCTGTGCAGCGCCCACGCGCAGGCGGTGAAGCTGTAGCCGGCCCCGCTGTCGTCGTCGGGAACCGCGATGACGGCGTTGCCCCGTTCCTTCGCCTGGGCTTCGATCCATTCGATCAGGCGCTGTTCTTCGGAAACGGGGGCCGGGGAGGCGGGGGTGCGGGTCGTCACGGCGCACATTGTGCCGTACCCGCGCGGCTGAGCCCAGGGCCCACGCGCGCGAATTTTCCCGGGCACACCAAGGGATCCGGCTACCGACGAGTTCGATCCCGGCGGAATCCCTGCCCTGGCACGAAAAAGCCGCGCGTGCCGGACAACGGCGCGCGCGGCTTTTTCGCGGGAAAAAGAAATCAGTCGATCTCGGCCATGACCTCGTCCGGCACGTGGAAAACTACACCGTGCGTAGACGTTCTCCACACCTCGCCAGCCGAGCCACAATCAGTCGATCTCGGCCATCACCGCGTCCGGCACGTCGAAATTCGCGTAGACGTTCTGCACGTCGTCGCAATCCTCGAGCGCGTCGATCAGCCGGAAGACCTTCTTCGCGCCCTCGGCGTCCAGCTCCACGGTCATCGAGGGCAGGAAGGTGAGCTCCGCCGACTCGTACTCGAACCCGGCTTCCTGCAGCGCCTTGCGCACCGGCACCAGGTCGCCGCCCTCGGAGACGATCTCGAAGTTCTCGTCGAGGTCGTTGACCTCCTCGGCGCCGGCGTCGAGGACCGCCATCAGGACGTCGTCCTCGGCGGTGCCGCTCTTGGGCATGATCACCACGCCCTTGCGCTCGAACAGGTACGCCACCGAGCCCGGGTCGGCCAGCGACCCGTTGTTGCGGGTCAGCGCGGTTCGGACCTCCATCGCGGCGCGGTTCTTGTTGTCGGTCAGGCACTCGATCAGCACCGCCACGCCGTTGGGGCCGTAGCCCTCGTACGTGATGTTCTGCCAGTCGGCGCCGCCCGCCTCCTCACCGCCGCCGCGCTTGCGCGCGCGCTCGATGTTGTCCTGCGGGACCGAGTTCTTCTTCGCCTTCTGGATGGCGTCGTAGAGCGTGGGGTTGCCCTCGGGATCACCACCGCCGGTGCCGGTCCGCGCGGCCACCTCGATGTTCTTGATCAACCGGGCGAAGAGCTTGCCACGCTTCGCGTCGATGTTGGCCTTCTTGTGCTTCGTCGTCGCCCACTTGGAGTGGCCGCTCATCTCTCCTCCATCTGTTCCGCGTCCGCCCGGTCTTCACGCCCCGGACGCCGCCATTCCCGCTCAGGCTTCCCGCACGAGCTCGACGAACAACCGGTGCACGCGCTCGTCCCCGGTGATCTCCGGGTGGAACGCGGTGGCCAGCACCGCCCCCTGCCGGACGGCGACGATCCTAGCCGCCGGCTCGCCGCCCGCCGGGTCCTCGGGCACCAGCCCGGCCGACACGGTGGCCAGCACCTCGACCCCCGCGCCCGCCTTCTCGACCCAGGGGGCGCGGATGAACACGGCGTGCACCGGCCCGCCCGCCACGCCGGCGAAGTCCAGGTCCACCTCGAACGAGTCGACCTGCCTGCCGAACGCGTTGCGCCGGACGACCACGTCGAGCCCGCCGAGCTGCTGCTGGTCCGGGCGCCCGTCGAGCGCCTGGCGGGCCAGCAGGATCATCCCGGCGCACGAGCCGAAGGCGGGCATCCCGTCCGCGATCCGCGCGCGCAGCGGCTCGAGCAGCTCGAAGCTCTCCAGCAGCCGCGACATCGTGGTGGACTCGCCGCCGGGCAGCACCAGTCCGTCCACTTCGGACAGCTCGGTGGCGCGGCGGACCGGGACGGCCCGCGCGCCGGCGCGCTCCAGCATCGCGACGTGCTCACGCACGGCACCCTGCAGGGCGAGCACGCCGACCACCGGCCGCGCCCCCGAAGCTGTCGCCACCCGACCTCCCGAAAAACGTTCCGCCCAGCTTAGGGGGACGGCTCGCCGGCCGTCCCGCCAGGTCAGAACGCCGGACGGCGGGGCCGCCGCGCCGTCACCCGCGCGACCGGGGATCCGGGGCGCCGGACCGCACCGGCCACGTGCCATCGCCGAAGTGGACTGCCGAAATTGCCGCCGAGTGGCCACCCACGAGGTGATCTTCCGGCCGGGGAGAACCACCCGGACGGGCCACTGCCGGCCATCCGGCGAAGGGCTGGCTCCAGTCTACGCCGCCGGTGACGACGCTGGTCAGCGCCGTTTCCGCCGGACGTGACCCGGACCACGGGCCAGGGATCCCCTGGTCGGGACGGCCGCGAAAGTGGACTGCCGAGATACCCGTCCACTGGCCTGCTTCGGCGGTCCACCTCGGACCTACCCTCGAAGGTGTCCAGCGAGCTTCGCGAGAAAGGCCCCCGAGTTGTCCGAGCAGCAGTCCAGCCCCGCACCCCAGTCCGCCACCGGCACCGCCAAGGTGAAGCGCGGCATGGCGGAGATGCTCAAGGGCGGCGTGATCATGGACGTGGTCACCGCCGAGCAGGCCAAGATCGCCGAGGACGCCGGCGCGGTCGCGGTGATGGCGCTCGAGCGCGTGCCCGCCGACATCCGCGCGCAGGGCGGCGTCGCGCGGATGAGCGACCCGGACCTGATCGACGGCATCATCGAGACCGTCTCGATCCCGGTGATGGCGAAGGCCCGGATCGGCCACTTCGTCGAGGCGCAGGTGCTGCAGTCGCTCGGCGTCGACTACATCGACGAGTCCGAGGTGCTCACCCCCGCGGACTACGCGAACCACATCGACAAGTGGGCGTTCACCGTGCCCTTCGTCTGCGGCGCGACCAACCTGGGCGAGGCGCTGCGGCGCATCACCGAGGGCGCGGCGATGATCCGCTCCAAGGGCGAGGCCGGCACCGGCGACGTCTCCAACGCCACCACGCACATGCGCAAGATCCGCGGCGAGATCCGGAAGCTGGGCTCGCTGCCCGAGGACGAGCTGTTCGTCGCGGCGAAGGAGCTGCAGGCACCGTACGAGCTGGTCAAGGAGGTCGCGCAGCAGGGCAAGCTGCCGGTGGTGCTGTTCACCGCGGGCGGCATCGCCACCCCGGCCGACGCGGCGATGATGATGCAGCTCGGCGCCGAGGGCGTGTTCGTCGGCTCCGGCATCTTCAAGTCGGGCAACCCGGCCCAGCGCGCCGAGGCGATCGTCAAGGCGACCACCTTCTACGACGACCCGGACGTCCTGGCGAAGGTCTCGCGCGGCCTGGGCGAAGCGATGGTCGGCATCAACGTCGAGGAGCTGGCCGAGCCGCACCGCCTCGCCGAGCGCGGCTGGTAGCAGCACGGCGATCGAGGGCCCGGTGGACATCTGCCCGCCGGGCCCTCTTGCGTGCCTGGGGCTGTCGATTTCGGCTAGCGTCGTTCGACGCGTGGCCGAAGGCTGCTCCCCCGACACCGAGGACACTCCCCGTGACTGAACTGAACACTGAGCTGAACGCGGAAACCGCCCGGCGCGCGATCGTCGAGCACACCGGGCGGCTGGCGGAATCGGCCGTCGCGGCCGGGCCTGACGCCGCCGTGCCGACCGCCCCGAAGTGGACCGTCACCGACCTGGTCGCCCACGTGGGCCAGACCCAGAACTGGGTCGCGGAGATCATCGAGCGGCGCATCACCGACCCCGCACAGCTGCCGACGGAGATGGCCGAGCCGCCCGCCGATCCCCGCGAGTGGCCGGCGTGGCTCTCGGAGTCCGCGCAGCGAGTCGCGAACGCGTGCTCCGACGAAGCGCTCGAGGCGCCGGTGTTCAACGCCGCGGGCGACGGGCGGTCCGGGGCGAGATTCTGGATGTCCAGCATGGTGACCGAGGCCGTCGTCCACGGCTTCGACGCGGCCGGCGCGGCGGGCCGCCCGGCCGACGTCGACGCCGGGATCGCCGCCGCGCTGATCGGCAACCACCTCGCGATGCTCACCTCGCCCACGTGGACGATGCAGCGGCCCGAGTCCGCGCACGCCATCCGGGGCACCGGGCAGACCCTGCGGTGGCAGGCCACCGACGCCGCGGAGGCCTGGTTCGTCGAGCGGCGGCCGGACGGGGCGGTGTGGCAGCCCGGAACGCGGCAGGCCGACGTGACGGTGACCGGCCCGGCACGATCGCTGCTGCTGGTCCTGGCCCGCCGGCTCCCCCTCGCCGACCGCGAAACCGCCGGAATCAGCGTCGACGGCGACATCGGCCTCGCCCGGCACTGGATCGACAACACCGCCCACGCCAGCGGCTGACCGGTCAGGAGTATTCGGAGATCTCCACGCCGAACGTGCCCGGCTCCAGCGCTTCGAAGATGTGCCGGACGTCGCCGGGGTAGGAGATGTAGTCGCCGGGCAGCAGCTCGACCGGGTCGTCGGCCACGCCGACGCGGGCGCGGCCGGCGCAGATCACGATGTGCTCGACCACGCCGTTCATGTGCGGGTCCGACCGCCGCGGAGTGCCCGGCTCCGCGCGGATCAGGTACATGTCCCGGCGGGCCGAAGACGGGCACGCCGAGAGCAGCGTGCACGCGTAGTCGGCGTGCTCGGCGAACACCGTCGGCCCCTTGCCCGCGCGGATCACGCGGACCTGGGGCCGTTCGGGTTCCACCAGGCGGGAGAACGGCACGTCGAGCGCGACGCCGAGGGCCCACAGCGTCTCGACGCTGGGGTTGCCCGAGCCGGATTCCAGTTGCGACAGCGTGGATTTCGCCAGTCCCGCGAGCCGCGCCAGCTCGGTCAGGGAGAGGCCGGCGCGGGTGCGTTCACGGCGCAGCGACGTCGCGATGATGTCGAGCGGGGCGCTCCCGGTGTCGTGCGACATGTGTGTTCGCTCCATCAGTCTTCTCGTTCGCCTTGACGAACGGCCGAGGTCGTGTTCAGTATAGGGCACTATGCGTTCGATATGGCGAACACTCGACCGGGGCCTCGCCCGGGACATCGGCCTGGTCTGCCTGGCCGACGCCCTGGTGGGCGTCTCCTACGGGGCCATCTCGGTGAGCTCCGGCTTCCCGTTGTGGGCTCCGATGCTGTTGTCCCTGCTGGTCTTCGCCGGCGCGTCGCAGTTCATGTTCGTCGGCATCGTGGCGGCCGGCGGCAACCCGCTGGCCGCCGTCGTCGCCGGCTTGCTGGTGAACGCGCGGCACGTGCCGTTCGGCTTCGCGATCGGTGACGTGCTCGGCACCCGCTGGGCGAGCCGCATCGCGGGCAGCCACCTGATGATCGACGAATCGGTGGCGTTCGCGTTGGCGCAGAAGGATTCCGGCCGCAAGCGCGCCGCGTACTGGGCCTGTGGCGCCGGCCTGTTCGTGTGCTGGAACCTCGGCGTGGTGCTGGGCGCCTTCGCGGGCACGGCGATCAGCGACACCGACGCGTTCGGCCTCGACGCCGCCTTCCCCGCCGTGCTGCTGGCCCTGGTGCTGCCGTCCCTGCGCGACCGGACGACCCGGCTGCCGGTGCTGCTCGGCGTGGTGGCCGCGTTGATCGCGACGCCGTTCCTGCCCGCCGGGCTGCCGGTGCTGTTCGCCTTGGTGGGTGTGGTCGCGGGCGCCGCGGCGAAGGAGCCGAAGGCCCGTGAACCCGAGGGGGTGCGTTGATGGACTCCGTCGAACTGATCATCGCGGCCGCTGTGCTGGGCGCGGGGACGTTCGCGTTCCGCTTCGCCGGGCCGGTGCTGCGGACCCGGGTGAAGCTGTCCCCGCGCGCGGAACGGCTGATGGCGCTGTCCGCGATCGTCCTGCTGGCCGCGCTCGTCGCCACCAGCGCGCTGACCGAGGGCCACTCGTTCGCCGGGATCGCCCGCCCGGCCGGGGTGCTGGTGGGCGGGGTGCTGGCCTGGCGCAAGGCCCCGTTCGTCGCGGTGGTGGTCGCCGCCGCGGCCACCGCCGCCCTGCTGCGCCTGGCCGGGGTGCCGTGACGGCTCAGCCGCCGGCCGCGACCAGCTCGTCGGCCGCGACGGTGCGGACGTGCATCCCGTCCGGGGTGGTCGTGAGCAGCCCGGCGAGCGCCAGCAGCTCCAGGTGCTTCGCGACGACGGCCGCCTTCAGCCCGGTGCGCCGCACCAGCCCGGCCGTGTCCGCGGGCGTCGCGAGCGCGGCGAGCAAAATGCTGCGGCTGCGCCCGAGAACCCCGCGCAACGCGGCGGGCGACTGCGTTCCGCCGGCCTCCCACAGGCCGGCGAGCCCCCGCGCCGGGTACCGCAGCACGGGCTGCGAACCCGCGTGCGTCCGGGAAACCACCCGCGGCCAGACGAAAACCGACGGCGCCAGCACCAGCCCTCGTCCGTGCGACGCGCCCGGCGCGTGCACCCGGCGTCCGGCGTCGGTCAGCCCGCCGTCGGTCCACCGGACGGCGGGCGCCAGGTCGGCGAAGAGGTCCTGCGCCGCGCCGGCCGCGAGCAGCCGGGAACGGTGCAGGACATCGCCTTCCAGCAGCGCGCGCATGCGCGGCCACGCGGGCGCGAGTGCCACCGCCCAGTAACGCTCCATCAGGTTCGCCAGCCGCTCCAGCCCGGCCTCCGGGTCGCGGTGCAGCCGGGTGAGCGCGGCCGGCCGCGGCGGGTCCATCCGCTCCAGCTCGCGCCGGACCGCGCGGGCCGGGACGTCGCGCAGGTCCGCCAGCTCGTCGGCCAGCTCCGGCACCGGCGACGCGGGCGCCGGCGCCAGGAACCGCGGCACGTGCCGGCCCGCCACCAGGTCGGCCAGCGGCGTGACGTCCACCCCGGCCTCGTCCAGCGCCGCGGCCGCCTGCTTCACCCAGGGCAGGTGCAGCGCGTGCTCCCCCGGGTGCCGCAGCACCCCGGCGCTGGCCACGATCTCCCACAACGGCGAGAACGCCAGCCGCGTCCGCGCGAGCTCGTCCACGGACCAGGCCACGTCGAGCACGCGCCACCTCCTCGGCTGCGGGGAATCCGGCGAGTGTAGACGGTCCGTTGTGGACACTCAGGAACGGGTTATTGCCTGGGGGAAGGAGAATAACCCGTCCGGGTCATAACGGCGGGCGACGGCGCGCAGCCGGGGCAGGTTCGCGCCGTAGTACGCCCGGCCCCAGTCGGGCATCTCCGGGTCGAGGTAGTTGACGTAGCCGGTGGTGCCGAATTCCGGCCCGAGCCCGTCGCGCAGGCGACCGATCTCCCGCCGCGCCGCCGCTTCCCCGGCCGGGGCGACGTCGTGCAGGAACTGGAAACTCGCGAGCGCCCGCCGGTGCGGGAACGCGGAATCGCCGCGGGCGATCGCGCCGCCACCGCCGTCCACGATCGTGTAGTTCACCGGGTCCTCGCTCACCATGGCGACCACCGCGGCCGGGTCCGCGGCGGGCCGCATGAGCATCCGCGACGTCGCCACGTAGCCGGCGGACGAGATCGCTCCCCCGCCGCCGCCCCAGCCGGGCCCGCACGACGGCCCGGACAGGTCGTCGCAGCCGGCGAAGTACCGCATGGCGCCGAGGAAGTCCGTCTCCGGCTCCTCCCGCGCGATCGGCGCGGTCCCCACCCGCCGGACGAAGTCGTCGAGGATCGGCTTCAGCCGGGTCCGCGGTCCGACGAAACAGCCGCCGAAGTTCGCCGCCGTGGCGCCGAGGCCGAGGTCGGACCAGAGCTCGTCGGGCATCCGCGGCTGCCAGTCCTGCCACGCGGCGAACAGCGCCGCCCCCGCCGCGGGCGGGAACTGCAAGCTGAACGACGTCAGGTCCGGGGCCGGCACGGTGCGGAAGGTGAACGAGGTGACGATGCCGAAATTGCCGCCGCCCCCGCCGCGCAGCGCCCACAGCAGCTCCGGCTCGCCGGCCGCCGAAACGGTGCGCAGGCAGCCGTCCGCCGTCACCACTCGCGCGGACTCGAGGTGGTCGCAGGTCAGCCCGTACGCGCGGCCCAGCACCCCGACGCCGCCGCCGAGGGTGAGCCCGGCGATGCCGACAGTCGGGCAGGTCCCCGCCGGCAGCGCGCGCCCGGCCGCGCCGAGTGCCGCGTAGACCGGGCCCAGCCGCGCGCCGGCGCCGACGACCGCGCGACCGTCCGGCCGGACCTCGACGCCGGCCAGCCGGCCGAGGTCCACCACCAGCCCACCGTCCACAGTGGAGTACCCGACGTAGCTGTGGCCGCCGGAACGGGCCGCGAGCGGAAGGCCGTGCCGGGCCGCGAAGTCCACACAGGCCTGGACGTCCTCGACCCGCGCGCAGCCCGCGATCGCGGCGGGACGGTGGTCGTAGATCGTGAAGTAGCCGCGGCGCGCGTCCTCGTACCCCGCGTCGCCGGGACGCAGCAGCGGCCCGGTCAACCGCCGCCGGAGCTGCTCCCAGAGGTCGGGCCCCGGTCTCGCGCCGAGCCCGGTGGCCGCCGCCCCGGACAGCACCAGGAACGTCCGCCTGCTGATCGTCATCGTGGTCCCCCTCGCGCTCACGCCTGCGCGGGACGGGGGGCAAACGGCTGGTCCCCCCGGCCTCGCCTTGCCCTGCCCAGGGTAGCGGGTGTGTGATCGAGGACACATCGCGTACACCCGCCGTTCGCCGAGGAGCCGTCATGGCCGACAAACAGAGCAGGAGCACCGACACCGGGGCCGCCGTCGCTGTGGCCGACCCCGCCAAGGTCCGCAACGTCGTGCTCGTCGGGCCCTCCGGATCGGGGAAGACCACGCTCACCGAGGCCCTGCTGGCCGCTTCGGGCACCGTGCCGCGGGCCGGCACCGTGATCGACGGGACCACGGTCTGCGACCACGACCCCGCGGCGGTCCGCCAGCAGCGCTCGGTCGGCCTGTCCGTCGCCCCGGTCCTGCACCAGGGGTACAAGATCAACCTCATCGACACCCCGGGGTACGCCGATTTCGTGGGTGAGCTGCGCGCCGGGCTGCGCGCCGCCGACGCGGCCCTGTTCGTGGTGTGCGCCGCCGAGGGCGTCGACGCCGCCACGGTCGCGGTGTGGGAGGAGTGCGCGTCGGTCGGCATGCCGCGCGCGGTGGTCGTCTCGCGCCTCGACCACCACCGCGCGGACGCGCTCGCCGAGATCGCCGCGTGCCAGGCCGCGTTCGGCGCCGGCGTGCTGCCGCTCTACCTGCCCACGCGCAACGGCCTGGCCGGCCTGATCACCCAGCGGTACTTCGACTACTCCGACGGCCACCCGCCGCGGGCCGGCGAGCTGGACGCCGCCGACCTGGCCGGGCTCGCCGACGCCCGCAACGAGCTGATCGAGGGCATCATCGCCGAGAGCGAGGACGAGACCCTGATGGAGCGGTACCTCGGCGGCGAGGAGATCGCCGAGGAGACCCTGATCGCCGACCTCGAAACGGCGGTCGCGCGCGGCTCGTTCCACCCGGTCATCCCGGTCTGCGCCACCAGCGGGACCGGCCTGGCCGAGGTGCTCGACGGCATCGTCCGCGCGTTCCCCTCGCCGCTGGAGCACCGGCTGCCCGAGGTGACCACGCCCGACGGCGGCCCGCACGGCGCGCTTTCGGCCGACCCGGAGGGACCGCTCGCCGCGGAGGTCGTGCGCACCGCCGTCGACTCCTACGTCGGCCGCGTTTCGCTGGTCCGCGTCTTTTCCGGGACGCTGCGGCCGGAGAACGCCGTGCACGTCTCCGGCCACGGGCTCGCCGAGCGCGGCCACGAGGACCACGACGCCGACGAGCGCGTCGCGCACCTGTACTCCCCGCTCGGCGCGAACCTGCGCGAGGTGCCGTACTGCGTGGCCGGCGACCTGTGCGCGCTGACCAAGGTCGGCTCCGCCGAAACCGGCGACACGGTGTCGTCCCCGGAAGACCCGCTCGTGATGAAACCCTGGCGGATGCCCGAGCCGCTGCTGCCGGTCGCCGTCGTGGCGAAGACCCGCAGCGACGAGGACACGTTGTCGCGCAACCTTTCCCGGCTCGTGGCGGGCGACCCGACGCTGCGCCTGGACCGCAACGCCGAGACCGGCCAGCTCGTGCTGTGGTGCATGGGCGAGGCGCACGCGGACGTGGTGCTTTCGCGGCTTCGGGCGGGCGGCGCGGACGTCGGCACCGAGCCGGTGCGGATCAGCCTGCGCGCCACGTTCGCGAAACCCGCGCGCGGGCACGGCCGGCACGTCAAGCAGTCCGGCGGCCACGGCCAGTTCGCCGTCTGCGACCTCGAGGTGGAACCGCTGCCGCGGGGCGGCGGCTTCGAGTTCGTCGACAAGGTGGTCGGCGGATCCGTGCCGCACCAGTTCATCCCGAGCGTGGAGAAGGGCGTGCGGGCGCAGTTGCGGCGCGGGCTCGGCGACGGGCACCCGGTGGTGGACGTGCGCGTGACCCTCGTCGACGGCAAGGCCCACAGCGTCGACTCCTCCGACGCCGCCTTCCAGACCGCCGGCGCGCTCGGCGTGCGCGAGGCCGCGGCCGCCGCCGGGGTCACGCTGCTGGAGCCGTTGGACGAGGTCGCCGTCACGCTGCCGGACGAACACCTCGGCACGGTGCTGGGCGACCTGTCGTCACGCCGTGGCCGGGTGCTCGGCACGGAGGCCGGCGAAGGCGGGTTCACGGTGATCCGCGCGGAAGTCCCGGCCGCCGAACTCCTGCGCTACGCCGTCGACCTGCGCTCACTGTCTTCGGGCACGGCGAGCTTCACCCGCCGCCCGGCCCGCTTCGAGCCGATGCCCGAGGGAGCGGCGGTCCTGGGCTGAACTTCAGAACTCGAAGCCGCCCGGCCGGTCGTTGCGGTCGGCGAGCAGGCCGGCCAAGGTGGCGATGGCGATCTCCGGCGGGGTGCGCGAGCCGATGTTCAGCCCGACCGGCCGGTGCACCCGTGCGATGTCCGGCGCGGGCACGCCGAGCGCGGTCAGCGCCTCGACATGCGGGCCCGGGTGACGCGGGTTGCCGAGCACGCCGATCCAGCGCGCGTCTCCGGCCAGCGCGGTCCGCAGCACCTCGCCCAGCTCGGGCCGGTGGTGGTCGGTGACCACGACGTCGGTGCCGCGGTCCAGCTCCGGCGGCGTGGTGCGGACGTCGAAATCACCGGTGGCCCGCGCGGCGTCGGGCTCGAACAGCACGGTGCGGTAGCCCGCGTCGGCGGCGTACGCCAGCAGGTATCGCGAGACGGGCGACGCGAACACGGCGACCAGCGTCCGCTCGGCCGGCTTGTCCTCGGCTTCGCCGTGCGCGACCGCGCAGGCGTCCGGTTCAGCGGTCATGGCTTCAGTCTGCCACCGCTACAGGTCCGGTTCGGCGAACTCGAAGTACTCCGGCAACGGGGCGGTGCCCGCGAGCTTGAAATACCGCACCTTCCGGCGGCGGCGCAGCGCCAGGGTGTCGCGGACCGCGTCGTTGTGCACCCGCCGCGCGATGACGACGCGGTGCTCGGCGTCGGTCAGCTCCTCGGCCAGCACCGCGGGCAGCCGGGACCGGTCGACGCGGGCGAGCACGAGCGTCAGCTCGTTCTCCTCGGCCTCCCGGTCGGCGCGGGCGGCGCCTTCGGCCCGCTCGGCCGCGGCGTGCAGCCCGGTGCCGTCGCCGTCCAGCAGCGCCGCGGCCGCGCGCGCGACCACCGCGCGCCGGGCGAGCGCGGCGTCGAGCGCCGCCCAGCCCGCATCGGTGCGCACGTGCAGGCGGTCGAGCCGGTTCGCCGTCGCCACCAGGAAAAGCCCGCCCAGCAGCACAATCGCCGCGACCACGGGCAGGAGCCAGGCCAGCACGCTCATGCGCCCGCCTCAGTCGCGCCCGGCTCGGGCCGCATCCGGGACCCCGCTTGCACCGGCAGCACCGCGTGCGTCGGGAACCCTGCCCGCGTCCCGAACACCGGCCGCCCCAGGAACCCCGCCCGCGTCCCGAACACCAGCTGCGCCGACAACCCTGCCCGCGTCCCGAACACCGCCCGCCCGGCGACCACAGCGCCCGGCAGCGAGCGGCCCGTCCCGATCACCGGGCCAGCTCCCGGTCCGCGGCGACGACGCGGCGCGGGTCGGCGGCGATCGCCGTCTCGTACACGCGCAGCACCTGCGTGACCACCACCGACCAGTCGTACGCGGTCACCCGCTCCCCCGCCGCCGCGGCCAGCGACGCGCGCCGCGCGGGGTCGCCGAGCAGCTCGCGCAGACCGTCGGCGAGCGACGCGGGATCGGCGGTCCCGGTGAGCATCCCGGCCGTGCCGTCGTCGAGCACCCGGCGGAACGAGTCGAGGTCGCTGGCCAGCACCGGGGTGCCCGCGGCCATGGCCTCGGTGAGGATCATGCCGAAGCTCTCGCCGCCGGTGTTCGGCGCGCAATAGACGTCGACGCTGCGCAGGGCGCGCGCCTTCGTCGCGTCGTCCACCTGGCCCAGCAGCTCGATGTGCGGCCACAGCCGCGGCCCGGCCATCCGGCGCAGCTGGTCCGGCTCGCCGCGGCCGACCACGAGCAGCCGCAGGTCTTCGAAGTCCGGCAGCAGCCGCCGCAACGCCTCCAGCAGCACCTCCATGCCCTTGCGCGGCTCGGTGAAGCGGCCGACGAACCCGACCGTGCCGCCCGCACGCGGGTAGCCCTCCAGCGGGACGGCGCGGCTGAAGAACTCGGCGTCGACGCCGTTCGGGATCTCGACCGCGTCGCCGCCCGCGTGCTCCACCTGGACCCGGCGGGCCAGCGCGGACACCGCGATCCGCGCGGTGATCTTCTCCAGCAGCGGCCGCAGCACCGGCTGGAACGCCGAGAGCGTGCGAGAGCGGGTGGTCGCCGTGTGGAAGGTCGCGACGATCGGCCCGTCGGCGATCTTCAACGCCAGCAGGGACAGGCTCGGCGCGGCCGGCTCGTGCAGGTGCAGCACGTCGAAGCCGTTGTCCCGGATCCACCGGCGCACCCGGGCGTAGGACACCGGCCCGAACTGCAGCCGCGCCACCGAGCCGTTGTAGCGGACGCCGAGCGCTTTCCCGGCCGGGTGCACGAAGTCCGGCAGCACGGCGTCCTCGTCGGCCGGCGCCAGCACCGACACCCGGTGTCCGCGCTCGATCAGCGCCCGCGCCAGGTCGATCACGTGCCCCTGCACCCCGCCCGGCACGTCGAAGGAGTACGGGCAGACGATCCCGATCTTCAGCCCGTGCCGGTGCTCTGGTCGCTCTTGTCCCCGGCCCCCCGCCACCGGTTCAGCTCGCTGCTTCTTCGAGACCGGCGCTTTCGCCCGCCTCGAGGTCGGAAAGCCAGAACTTCTGCAGCATGTGCCAGTCCGCCGGGTGCGCGGCGATGTCGCCGGCGAAGACGTCGGCCAGCGCCTGCGTGGCCGCCGGCACCTCCGCGCGGGCGGTGACCCGGATCCGCGGGTGCACCCGTATCTGCCAGCCGTCCTCGGTGAACCACGAGCCGACCGGCAGCAGCGCCGCGCCGGTGGTGGCCGCGAGCCGCGCCGGGCCGGCCGGCATCCGCGCGCGGTCGCCGAAGAACTTCACCGGCAGGCCGCTCGCGGTCAGGTCCCGGTCGCCGACCAGGCAGACCACCTTGTTCTCCCGCAACCGTTTCAGCAGCACGCGCATCGCGGCGCTGTCACCGGTCAACGGCACGATCTCGAACCCCAGCGACTCGCGGAAGGAGACGAACCGGCGGTACACCGACTCCGGCTCCAGCCGCTCGACCACGGTGGTGAAGCTGCCCAGGTAGTCCGCCATCCAGACGCCCGCGGCGTCCCAGTTGCCGCTGTGCGGCAGGGCGCACACGGCGCCGTTCCCCTCGGCCAGCGCGGCGTCGATGTTCTCGACGCCGGTGATCTTCGCGCCCACCTTGCCGATCACCGTGTCCCGGTCCATCGCGGGCAGGCGGAAGGTCTCGTACCAGTAGCGCGAGTACGAGCGCATGGCCTGGCGGACCAGTTCGTCCAGTTCGGTCTCGTCGGCCTGCGGCACCACGCGCGCGAGGTTGGCGCGCAGCTGGCGCACCCCGCCGCCGCCCCGGCGCACGGCGACGTCCGCGCCGAGGCCGAACAGCATCGCCCCCAGCGATTCCGGCAGTCGGCGGGTGAGGCTCCAGCCCGCCGCGTAACCGAACTCGCCGAGCCGCCGGGACAGCGCGCTCACGGCTGCGCCCCGCCCGGGCGCACGTCTCCGGCCAGCGGCGCCTGCGGCCCGTCCGGCGCCACAGGCGGTTCCGCGGCCTGGCGGGCGGCGACGGCGCGGGCGGCCTTCGCGACCGCGGCGGCGCGCTG
This sequence comes from Amycolatopsis saalfeldensis, assembly GCF_900110575.1. Taxonomy (GTDB): domain Bacteria; phylum Actinomycetota; class Actinomycetes; order Mycobacteriales; family Pseudonocardiaceae; genus Amycolatopsis; species Amycolatopsis saalfeldensis. The sequence continues at coordinate 135,215 of NZ_FOEF01000020.1, read as the reverse complement.
GATCAGCGTGACCGCCGACAGCACGGCGAGCAGCCAGAGGGTGATCTCCACGGTCCACGGCACGCCGAGGCCGTGCAGCCCGGTGCCGACGAGCGCGATGATCAGCCGCTCGGCACGCTCGATCAGGCCGCCGTCGGCCTCCAGCCCGGACGCCTCGGCCCGGGCCTTGACGTAGGAGATCACCTGGGCGAGCACCAGGCAGATCAGCGCGGCGGCCGCGGCCCGGTTGTTGTGGTCCACCACGAAGCACCACCAGGCGATGGCGGCGAACAGCGCGCCGTCCACCAGCCGGTCGCAGGTCGCGTCGAGCACGGCGCCGAAGGGGGTGCCGTAGCCGCGGGCCCTGGCCATGGCGCCGTCGAGGAGGTCCAGCATGGCGAACCCCCACACGGTGAAGGTCCCCCACAGCAGGAGGCCCTGCGGGAAGAAGGCGAGCGCGCACGCGACGGCACCCGCGGTGCCGATCACGGTCATCGCGTTGGGGGTCAGTCCGGCCCGGACCAGCGTCCGGCCGATGGGATCGGTGACGCGGGAGACTGAGGCACGGGCGAAAATATTGAGCATCTCGTCGTCTGGTGCACCTGGCTCGGGGGCGGGTGGGCCTCGAAAGCCTATCGACCCGCCCCGCGGACCCCGACGTCCCGCCCCGCGACCCGCCGGTCGATCAGCCGGATTTCGGCAGTTCGACGACCGGCGCGAGGAAGCCGGCCGCTTCTTCGGCGGCCTCGGCAGCCGCGCAACGCGGCCGGAGCCGGTCCAGGATCGCGGCGCTGATCTCGCCCAGCGCCGCCACCTGCGCGGGCGAAAGCGGGTCGAACAGGCTCTCGCGCACCGCCTCGACGTGACCCGGCGCGGCCTCCTCCAGCGCGGCGAAGCCCTCGTCCGTGAGCACCGCCCACGCCCCGCGCTTGTCCGTGGGGCAGGACTCGCGCCGCACCCAGCCCTTGGCCTCCAGCCGCGCGACGGCGTGCGAAAGCCGGCTGCGCGACGAACGCCGCACCGCGGCCAGCTCGCTCATTCGGAGCCGGCGGTCTTCGGCCTCCGACAGCGAGACGAGCACCTCGTAGTAGGTGTGCGGCATGCCCGACGCGTGCTGGAGCTGGCCCTCGAGGTGCGCCTGCAGCATGGCGCTGGCCATGGAGAAGTCACGCCAGACTCGCTGCTCGTCGTCGGAAAGCCATCGCGGTTCGGACATAACCCCATCCTACCCCTGATTGAGGACTCAATTACCTGCTCGTGAGTGGCGGAGCCGGGGGTCACCAGGCGTCGGCGAGCAGCTTCCGGGTCTCGCCCAGCAGTTGCGGCAGCACCTTCGTGTGCCCGATCACCGGCATGAAGTTCGCGTCCCCGCCCCAGCGCGGCACCACGTGCTGGTGCAGGTGAGCCGCGATGCCCGCGCCGGCGATCACGCCCTGGTTCATGCCGATGTTGAACCCGTGCGCCGCCGAGACCACGCGCACCACCCGCATCGCGTGCTGGGTGAACTCGGCCAGCTCACGGGTCTCGTCGGCGGTCAGCTCGGGGTAGTCCGCCACGTGCCGGTACGGCACCACCATCAGGTGACCGGGGTTGTACGGGTACAGGTTCAGCAGCGCGTACACCGTTTCGCCGCGCGCCAGCACCAGCGCCGTCTCGTCGTCGAGGCCCGGGATGCGGCAGAACGGGCAGCCGTCCGCCTCGCCGTCGTCCGGCTTGTCCTGGCCCTTGATGTAGGCCATCCGGTGCGGGGTCCACAGGCGCTGCAGCGCGTCCGGGACCCCCGCTCCGTCCTGCTCGACGAGCTCCGGGCCGTCCGGGTCGCTCACCGCAGGATCGCCTCCACGGCCTCGGTGCTCGGCGAAGCGTTCTCGCGGCGGGACACCCATTCGGCGATCGCCTCGACCGCCGTGTCCACCGCGACCCCGTTGATCTGGCCGCCGTCGCGGAACCGGAACGACACCGCGCCCGCCTCCGCGTCCTTGGCGCCGGCCAGCAGCATGAACGGCACCTTCTGCGTGGTGTGCGTGCGGATCTTCTTCTGCATGCGGTCGTCGCTCGCGTCGGTCTCCACGCGGATTCCCTTGGCGCGCAACGCCTTCTCCACGCCCTGGAGGAACTCGACCTGGTCGGCGGTGATCGGGATGCCGACCACCTGCACCGGCGAGAGCCACGCCGGGAACGCGCCCGCGTAGTGCTCGGTCAGCACGCCGAAGAACCGTTCGATCGAGCCGAACAGCGCGCGGTGGATCATCACCGGCCGCTGGCGCGAGCCGTCCGGGGCGGTGTACTCCAGCTCGAACCGCTTGTTCTGGTTGAAGTCCAGCTGGATCGTGGACATCTGCCAGGTGCGGCCGATCGCGTCCTTGGCCTGCACGGAGATCTTCGGGCCGTAGAACGCCGCGCCGCCCGGGTCCGGCACGAGCTCGAGGCCGGAGTCCACGGCGGCCTGCCGCAGCGTCTCGGTGGCCTCCTCCCACTCCCAGTCCTCGCCGATGAACTTCTCCGAGTCGCCGCGCGTGGACAGCTCGAGGTAGAAGTCCGAAAGGCCGTAGTCGGCCAGCAGGTCGAGCACGAACTTGAGCAGCGACCGCAGCTCGCCCGGCATCTGCTCCTTGGTGCAGTAGATGTGCGAGTCGTCCATGGTCAGGCCGCGCACGCGGGTGAGGCCGTGCACCACACCCGACTTCTCGTACCGGTACACGGTGCCGAACTCGAACAGCCGCAGCGGCAGCTCCCGGTAGGACCGGCCGCGCGAGCGGTAGATCAGGTTGTGCATCGGGCAGTTCATGGCCTTGAGGTAGTAGTCCTCGTCGTCGAACTTGACCGGCGGGAACATGGTGTCCGCGTAGTACGGCAGGTGGCCCGAGGTGTGGAACAGCTCGCCCTTGCTGATGTGCGGGGTGTTCACGAACTCGTAGCCGGCCTCCTCGTGGCGGCGGCGCGAGTAGGTCTCCAGCTCCCGGCGGATGATGCCGCCCTTGGGGTGGAACACCGGCAGGCCCGAGCCGATCTCCTCCGGGAAGGAGAACAGGTCCAGCTCGGCGCCGAGCCGGCGGTGGTCGCGGCGCTCGGCCTCGGCGATCCGCTCCAGGTAGGCGTCCTGCGCCTCGCCCGACTCCCACGCCGTGCCGTAGATCCGCTGCAGCTGCGGGTTCTTCTCGCTGCCGCGCCAGTACGCGGCGGCCACCCGGGTCAGCTTGAACGCGGGGATGAACTTGGTGGTGGGCACGTGCGGGCCGCGGCAGAGGTCGCTCCACACGCGCTCCTTGGTGCGCGGGTCGAGGTTGTCGTAGATGGTCAGCTCGCCGCCACCGACCTCCATCACCTCGCTGGTGTCCACATCGGACTTGAGGTCGACCAGCTCCAGCTTGAACGGCTCGTCGGCCAGCTCCTTCTTCGCGTCGTCGACCGAGTCGAAAACGCGGCGCGAGAACTGCTGGGCGCCCTTGACGATCTGCTTCATCCGCTTCTCGAGCGCCTGCAGGTCTTCCGGCGTGAACGGCTTGTCGACCGCGAAGTCGTAGTAGAAGCCGTCCCGCACCGGCGGCCCGATGCCGAGCTTCGCGTCCGGGAACTCCTGCTGCACGGCCTGGGCGAGCACGTGCGCGGCCGAGTGGCGGATGACGCTGCGGCCGTCTTCGGTGCTGGCGGCGACCGCCTCCACCCGGGCCTCGGCGTCCGGGGCCCAGGCGAGGTCGCGCAGCTTGCCCTCGGCGTCGCGGACCACCACGACGGTGTCCGGCCCCTTGGTCGGCAGGCCCGCTTCGCGGACCGCGGCTCCCGCCGTAGTGCCCGCCGGTACCACCACGCGCGGGGCGGGTGCTGAGGCGGCTGACGGCGGATGCGACACGATCGTGCTCCTTCTCGGGCGGTGGCTTTTCCAGCGTGACGAGGATGACTTTCGTCGATGCTAGCCGTCGGCCTCCGGCGGCTTGACAGGCGTCGGCGCAAAACACGCGGAGGCCGCCTCGCCGGCGCGAGGCGGCCTCCGCGGGCCGGGCGGTGGTTCAGAGGGTCTCGACGACCTGGTCGAACTCGAGCCGCGGCAGCCGGTCGAACCACGGGTTCTCGCCGGGCTTGCCGACGTTCACCACGACCAGCGAGCGCCAGTTGTTGCCGCCGAAGAACTCCCGGTCGACACCCGCGGCGTCGAAGCCGGTCATCGGGCCGGCGGCCAGGCCCGCGGCGCGCACGCCGATGATGAAGTAGCCGACCTGCAGCAGCGAGTTCAGCTTCGAGAACTCCACCCGGCCCGACTCCTCGGCGAACATGTCCTTCACGCCAGGGTTGTGCGGGAACACCTGCGGGATGTTCTCGTGGAAGTCGACGTCGGCGGCCAGGATGACGGTCAGCGGGGCGGACCCGGTCTTGGCGCGGTTGCCCTCGGCCATGTGCGGCAGCAGGCGGCGGCGCGCCTCCCCGGTGCGGATCACCAGCGCGCGCAGCGGCTGGGTGTTCATCGAGGTCGGGGCCCACTTGACGAGGTCGTAGATCGCGCGGACCCGCTCGTCGGTCACCGGCTCATCGCTGAAGCTGTTGGCCGTGCGGGCTTCCCGGAACAGGAGGTCCTGGATCTCGGCGGGCACCTGCAGTTCCTGGGCGGATTCAGCGAATGTGGTCATCGGTCTGGGGTTCCTTCCGTGCTGTTCACCTTCCCCGCGTCCAACCTTGTTGAGCGTTTGACTATTTCCGGTGGCGCTCGTGTCCTGGCCCACAGTCCCCGCCAGGGCACGAAAAAGCGGCCGCCGGCCCGGAGGTCGGCGGCCGCGCGGAGGCCTCGCGGCACGGCTCAGTAGGCGCCCTGGCCGGCGACGACGGCACGGAAGGTCTTCCAGAGGATCAGCAGGTCGAGCGCGAGCGACCAGTCCTCCACGTACCGCAGGTCGAGCCGGATGCTCTCGGCCCAGGTGAGGTCGCTGCGGCCGGAGACCTGCCACAGCCCGGTCAGCCCCGGCTTCACGAGCAGGCGGCGGCGCGCGTCCGGCGCGTACTTCTTCGTCTCCTCCGGCAGCGGCGGCCGGGGCCCGACGAGCGACATGCGCCCGCCCAGCACGTTGAACAGCTGCGGCAGCTCGTCCAGCGAATACCGGCGGAGCAGGCCGCCGACCCGGGTGACACGAGGGTCGCGCTTCATCTTGAACAGCGGTCCGGCGCCCTCGTTGTCCCGCTCCAGCTGCTGCCGGATCCGGTCGGCGTCCGGGACCATGGTGCGGAACTTCAGCATCGTGAAGCTCTCGCCGTCCTTGCCGATGCGGCGCTGCTTGTACACGACCGGCCCGTGGTCGCCCAGCTTGACGGCCAGCGCGATCACCAGCAGCAGCGGCGAGAACAGCGTCAGCAGCAACGCCGCCCCGCAGCGGTCGACGACCTCTTTCACGAAGCGGTGGCCGCCGGTGAACATCGGCGCGGTGACCCGCAGCAGCGGCATGCCGAGCACCCCGGTGACGTTCAGCCGCGGCCCGGCCACCTCCATCAGCACCGGCGCCACGACCATCTCCGCCGACGTGCCCTCCAGGTCCCAGGCCAGGCGCTGCAGCCGCTGCGGCGTCCAGTACTGGTCGGCGGTGATGGCGACGACGCGGTAGCCGCCGCGGCGCACGTGCCGGGAAAGCTCTTCGAGCCGCCCGATCACCGGGACGCCGTCGACCTCCCCGCTGTCGCGGTCCTCGCCGGTGCCGCTGAACGTGCAGACCGCCTCGACCCGCCAGCCGACGTGGGCCTCGGACTTCGTGCGCGCGATCAGGTCGGCCACCGTCGCCGGGCTGCCCGCCGCCATCACCGGCAGCAGGCAGAGCCCGCGCCGTCGCCGGCGGTGCAGCACCTGGCGGAGCAGATACCGTTGGGGGAACGCGAAAAGCGCGATCACCGGCACGACGATGAACACCCACGGCTGCACGTCGAGCGCCCGGAAGAGCAGCCCGCCGAGCGCCACCAGGACGGCGGCGGTGATCAGGCCCCGCCCGAGCGTCCGGTACTCCTCGGGCCCCTCGCCCAGCACGCGCTGGCTCCAGGCCCGGCTGACCGGCAGCGCGCAGAGCACCGCGAGAGCCGTGCCGAACGCGTGCATGTCCTGGGGCGCCACGCGGCCGATGACAAACGCGCTCACGCCGATCACCAGGAGCGCGGCGAGCACGTCGCTGGCGATCACCCAGGTCCGGTACCGCTTCTCCCAGGCCGCCGGATGCGTCTTCGAGGTGGCCGGCTCCGCGGATTCCGCGGCGGGCGCGGGCGATGGCTCCGGGATAGCGCGAAGGTCGATGTGCGGCGGCGGTTCACTGACCGTGGACGAGGGCCGCACCGACTCTTCCATCAGACCTCCCGGAGGGTTCGAGGACAACCGGCGACACGCTGCGTTAAGAAGAATGATCACTGAACGTGATCGTCATCCTTACCCGATTCAGCCACCGCAGGAGTGACACACGCCAAGGTATCGGCCGCTCTCAGGGCATCGTTACAAGGATTTCCAGCCACAACCTCGGCGTCTTCCCTGCAAATGAATGCCGTGTTGATAACGGGATGATGACGATGCGTAATAAGGCGTATCCCACTCACCGCTACGGAATGTAGTCAGAATTCCACGGCCGTCCCACCTTCGCGCGGCCGCCGCCCGAACAGCCCAACCGGGCCGCGGCTTCCACAGTGGACACACCCTCCGCACGCCCGTCCACTGTGGACTCGACACCCCCTCGCGCCGGACCCGGCAATCCGCTCGCCGGTGGGGTGACATTCACCGTGGGCGTGTCACGAGTGCGGGTTTTCGTCAAACCCGGGAACCGCCGTCACTCCCCCGCTCCGCGGCCGCCCCCGCGGGCCGTCCGGCTCCGGCGAGCACGGAAGGAACCACTCCGGTTACCACTTCCGCCACCTCGCGCCCGCGGTCCGTACGGCCGATCGGGTGGCCCTCATCTCGCCATGATCGAAAAAGTGGCCAGGATCACATTCAGTGCGGTTTCCGACCTCGGAAACCACAAAAACAGCAACGATCGCGACGGAAACGTCGAGCTTCCGCGGGCACCCGGAACCCGCCTCGCCGGCCCGGCCGGCGACTCTTGTTACCGGCCCGTAGCCCCGCCCCGGGGAAGCTCGGCGACCGGGCCTGCGGCCCGACCTGGGGAGATCACCGGATCGGCCCAGCCGGACCCGGAAAACGCTTGAGGCCCCGGACCTGGTGGTCCGGGGCCTCAAGCGGCAGTGGGCGATACTGGGATCGAACCAGTGACCTCTTCGGTGTGAACGAAGCGCTCTCCCCCTGAGCTAATCGCCCTTGCGGTGTTGAGAAGAACTCTACAACACGACTTTCGGGGGCCTGCAAACGGGTGGTTCACCGCGACCACACTCCGTCTACCAGCGGATACGGAACGAACAACCCCGAGCTAACCAGGGTCATGCCACCAGAGGGGCGCGCGCGGCCCGGTTCGACATCCGTGCGACGGTGCTATCGCGCGGCGGCTGAACCGCGCAGTATGTACGGGTGGCCGCCCAGTGGGCGCGCGCGTAGGACTGCGCGGCGCGGGCGACGACGGACAAGCGGGGCAGCCTGCCCCCGGACGGGTGATCTCCGGAACACTCGCGACCGGATCGGCGGTCTCGTGCGTCTCATCGTCGTCCTCGGTCGTCCGGGCCGGGAAGGGAGACGAAGGGTAGGACGATGCGCAACGATCACGTGACGCTCCGCTCGACGGCGGTCTTCGACCTGCTGGCGCCGCGAACCCCGGCGGTTCCGGTGAAGGTCGAGCTGCGCTACGACACTCGCGACCCGTACGCGGTCGTCGCCGCCTTCCGCACCGGCCGCGCCGGCTGGGTCGAATGGGTCTACGCCCGCGACCTCCTCGCCGACGGCCTCCTGGCCGACGCCGGCGACGGGGACGTGCGCATCCGCCCCTCGGTCGAAGACCCCGAGTCCGTCCTCATCGAACTCAACTCCCCCTCCGGCCACGCCATGTTCGAAGCGTCGGCCCAGGAACTGGCCGACTTCCTCGACCGCACCTACGACGTGGTCCTCCCGGGCAACGAACACCTGTGGGTCGACGTCGACGACGCCCTGACCCACCTCATCCCGAACGATCTCGCCTGATCACAGCCTCGCGACGGGAAGGTGACCCCCCGGTGACGGGACGGTTTTCGAGGTCCGATATGGTTCTCTCACACCACGGCGACGGGGTCGGGAGCAGAGCCGAAAGGCCCTGAACCGGACAACCGGAACCGAGGAGAGTGCGGACGTAGCGCAGCTGGTAGCGCATCACCTTGCCAAGGTGAGGGTCGCGGGTTCGAATCCCGTCGTCCGCTCGGAGGGCTCTCGAGCCTTACACGGTGGAGTGGCCGAGAGGCGAGGCAACGGCCTGCAAAGCCGTGTACACGGGTTCGAATCCCGTCTCCACCTCGCGCGATTAGCTCAGCGGGAGAGCGCTTCCCTGACACGGAAGAGGTCACTGGTTCAATCCCAGTATCGCGCACCACAAAACCCCAGGTCAAAGGCCGGTTCTCAGCTCCACGAGAACCGGCCTTTGATCATTTGACCGTCATTTGACCGTCGAACGAGACCCCACACCCCGGTCCTGACGGTCGCCGGAGATGCTCGCACTGTGGTGATGATCACTCAGTCTTGTTGGGTGGTGTGATGCCGAGTACTGACATGAGGTCAGCAGTGGCGACGCGGTAGGTTCCACCTGTCTTGATCACGCGGCAGGGGAACTCTTCGCCCTTGGCGAGTTCGTAGGCCTTGCTGCGCCCGATGCCGAGCGCGCGAGCGGCGGTGATCAGATCGACCATCGCGGGTAGGGCTTGGATTTGATCAAAGGTCAATCCTTGAGTGTTCATGATCGTCGGGTTCTCCCTAGGTGTTGGTAGGTCCAGCAGGTGGCTCGTTCGGTTTACTTCCGGTTAGTCGATGTGCTCATGAGGAATTCCCCTCCTCCCCTAGGTGGGATGTCGTCTGGATCGGATGCGCGCGGCGATGCCGGCCGCGAGTTCGGATTCGGCGTCGTCGCGATAGCCCGCCCCCGTGAAAGTCCAGTCGTTGATCACCGCGACCTCGCCGGGATCGGTGATGCCGAGCCGGTCGAGAAACTCGGCGAGCCGATAGCCGCGCTGATCGTCGCGGATAGCGCGGAACGTTGTGCTGTAGCAACGGGATTTGGTCAGGAAGTGCCCGCGAAACCCGAGCATGTGAGCCCAGTGCCTCAGATTCAAACGTTCATAGGCAGCTAATCCGCCGAGCCGCCACGCGGTGGCGATGATCCGGCGATGGTGCGGCGACACCCGCAGATAGTCGATGTGCCGCTCGGAACGGACCGGCCTGTCCGTTCCGAGCGTGGCGGCCCCGGTGTCTTTCGTGGCGTACTTCGCGATATACGCGGCGAGCCGGTGCTCGCTGATCGTCCCGTCCCCGTCTTCCACGCTTCGCGCCGCGATACGCCTGATGTCGAGCTGCGCGCCCCACCGCACCTGAAGCCGGGTGCCGTCCGGCCTGGTGATGGTGAGCACCACGGCCGCCGCAGCGGAACGGACAGCGTGGTCGAGCAGGTCATCGCTGGCCCACGGAGGCGGAGGATCGGCCGGCCCGTCTGGCCCGTCGATCCGCACCACGGCGTGAAAGTGAACCAGGCCCCGTTTCTGGAATTCGGCGACCTTCCCGAAGCTCAGCCGGCCGTGACCGGCGAAGTCGCCCACCCGAAGACCCCCGGCTTTGGCGAGTTCTCGCCGCAGCCGGGTGGTGAACCGCGCCCACAACATGCCCGCGTGGGCCTGCCACAGCACCGCGCCTTCATAGTCGTAGCTCTCGGGATCGATCGGCGTGCCGAGCCGAGGATCATCGTCGGGGTGGTGGTCGCGGCAGCGGCACGGAATCCGCCTGCCCCGAGCTGAGAGACCCCGATTGCTGTGCACCGCGCCGAAAGAGGGTGCGGTGAGCGTCAGGAACATCCGGGGATGCCCCGTCACCGACGCGGGAACACCCTTGGGTCCTCCCGCCAAGCCAGCGCGCACGATGTGGAAGGCGTCTCCCGCGTACCGGTCCGAGCACGTCGGGCAGACGCGCGAGCGGCGGTTGCCGCACGGGGTGAAGATCCGACCGCTGACACTGTGGCGCACTAAGCCTGTCGCGGTGTCGCGAATGATGGTTGTGCCGTGGAGCGTGATGGGGCGAGCGCACCCACCCACCGAGAAGACCCGTGCGCGCCACTGGGCGTAGCCTGGCGCGGTCAACCGGTGAGAGATCCGCTCATCGAGTGTCCACATAGGAACCTCCCTGCGATGAGAACAAAAGGGGGCGGGGCGGGGCCGTGCGGCCATACCCCACCCCAGAAACAAACTAGGTAGCGGCGGAACGCTACTGGTGTGTCCATTGAGGACTTTCGGTGATGAACCGGACGAGTTCGGCGATGTGCGTGTCGTCGACATATGCGGCCCGGACCCGGATCGGCAGCCGGGAGCGAGGCCGGACCACGTAGCCGATGCCGGCCGTTTCGGCGAGATCGGGGATCTCGTCGGCGCGGGCTCCCCGCGCGCGGGAGTCTTCACCGAGCACCCCGTCGACATGGTTGCTCGCGGTCAGGCGCAGACAGATGCGCCAGGTGAACAAGTCCCGGATGCTGATCGTGTCTTTGGTGGGTTCCTGCACCATGCCGATCATCGTGTGCCCCGAGGCGCGACCTTGAGAGCCCACGAGCGCGAGATGACCGCGTACCTGTTTGGCGATGGCGTAGTCGCCGTACGCCATCAACGCGGCCATCTCGTCCACGATCAGCACGTTGATCGGCGTCTCCCGCGACACCGACAGCCGCCGGATCCGCCGGTCGGCGAAGTCTCGTTGCACCGCTTGCATTTCGGCTAGGTAGTCGGCGATGAGGTCCGCGCAGGATTGCGCGGTGTCGGCGTAGCGGTAACAGATCGGTGTGGCGGACGCGAACTCGAACAGCTTCGGGTCGCACACCCACAGCCTGACCAGGCCGTCGCGGATCAACGGGGCCAGTGACCGCATCAGCGCGAGCGGGATGCTGTTCTTGCCGGCCCCGGTTGCCCCGGCGACGAACAAATGCCCGCCGAGTATGGGGATTCGCCACTCCTGCCCGTACTCGGTCTCCCCGACATATACCCGTTTGAGATCCACAGTGGACGATTGCTGCGGCATGTCGGGGGCGGGGATGATCTTGGTGAACGGTTCGCGGCGTTGGATGTGCAGCCCGATCACGCCAGGCTTGACCACCTCCACCGACACGCGCTGCACCCGCAGCGCGTGTGCCAGCTCCGCCGATTTGGCCTCGAAGTGCTTCTCCTGCTGTCCGGCGACGATCCGCAGGTGCAGAGTGTCCACTGTGGTCGAATAGGATCGAATCCTGGTAATACGGGGGAATTTCTCCTCTCTAGTCTTGCGATGAGTGATCGACAGTTCGCACGCCCGCAAGGCGTGACGCCAGCGTGGTCCGATGTAGCTGGACCAGCGGCGGCACCACGCCCGCAGATACGGTCCGGCGTATTGGTCGAACGTGTCCGGATGGCCTCGATACCAACACCCGGTCACCACGGCCAGGCCGGCCGCCGTGACTGCGACGGCCGACCATCCCCACCGCTGCCCCGCGATCACAATCACTGCGGGGACGGCAACCATGACGGGATGCCGCACCATCCACAGGACAAGCTTCACCTCCCATCCCCGCTGCCGGGGCGAAGGATCAGGCATCACACGCCTTCTTCCTCCAGTTTCCCGGCCGAGCGGTTGACCTCGTCGGCGAGCTGTCCGGCGAGTGTGTTGATCCGGACATAGAGCAGCAGCAGGTTGATCCCGTAGCTCTGGATCTGGTTAGCCAGGACACGGTTTGTCGACGCCATCATCGGATGCGACGACTCCAGGAAGTCCCCGAACCGGCGAAGCTTCTTCGCCGTCAGCAGGTAGTCCTCCGCGATCTCCAGCACAGCGGTCCGTGTCGCCACTGAGGTCACCTCCTCTTCTTTCCCAGAGCCTCGCGCTTCTGGGTGATCCACATCAGGTCGTTGCACACGCCTTCCAGTCGCCGTTTGAGCGCGAACAGGTCGATGGCGTAGCCTCGCGCCACTGAGCCCAGCCCTTCATCCATGGTCGCGATGACCGAGGCGTGAGAGTCGAACCGATCGGCGATGCTCCCGAGCGCCGCCGCCGTTTTTCGATATGCGTCAACAATTTTCGCGACATATAGCGGGTCACTCACTATGCCATCGCCTCCCACGCTCCGACCCGATCACCCGCACCAACCCGAGCAGCGCGGACAGCCTCCGATTGACCATCACCAGATAGGCGGTGATCGACGTCGTGTGCACCGCCAGTCCCGAATGGACAGTCGCGACCGACTCCGACACCTCGCGAACCCGGTCCTCCAACAGCTCGGTTTCGCCCTGGATGTCGGCCAGGGTCGCGAGCAGCAGGTCTCGCCGCGTCGCCGGGTTAGACATCGCCGGCTCCTTTCCCGCAGCCGCGTGCTCGCCGGGGCGGCCGGTAGCTCGTGCCGATATCCAGCTCCCGCTCGTAGTCGCGGGCGTGCCGCCAGCGCGGCGAGTCGGCGGGCGGATTCTCCGCGTAGATGTCGCCGAGCACCATCGCGGTGATCGCCGCCGTGAGGTCGAGCACGCGGTCGGGCAGCCACGACACCACCCACCGGTCCACCCGGTGCGCCGTGTGCCCGCCACGACCGCCCACCATGAGATCTTCAGTGACAATGCGCGTTCCCATATGATCCTCCATTTCTTTGCCATCATTGACTTTTCTTCCGTTTATGTACGCTGAACCCTTGCGGGACAACACCTTGGCACGTCCCCGCCGATAGTTGACACTTAAGCGTCAACCGGCCACGCAGGAAGTGGCCTGCCTGCTTTTGGCATGGATCTATCCACTGTGGAATTGTCAAACAGCGAAAATCGTTACGGATGAAGAGAAAACGTGTTAGCGAGATCCAGCCTCGGCACTTGCTGGACGGTCCTTCGTCTTCGACGGCGAGGTCACCGGCTTCACGCCGGCCGCCTTGTACCACTGCCCGGTTCGGGTGATCACGCCATCGTCGTTGCGCAACTCGTAGACGTTGACCACCGGGTCGATCAGTTCCACCTGGGTGTCGAGCTCGAAGCCAGCTCCGGGGTCGACGGGCAGGTTGATCCGGATGTCCTCGCCCTTGTCCGGGTCCTGTCCGGGCACCGGTCGCCGCTTGAGGAAGACCCCGACGACGAACTGCGTCTCACCGGCGCGGTTGGTGACCGGCACCTTCTTGCCGTCGACTTCGCGCGTCTTGGCGGCGGGCTGCTCGGTGACCAGCAGCCGGAAGCCGGCCAGGTTGAGTGGAAGATTCTGCACGTCACACCTCCTGTGCTAGATGTACTGACACACTCAATGTATCAGGTGTGCTAGCACAGTCAAGAGGGCTTGTGTCAGACGTTGTGTCAGATGTACTAGCTTGTCTCAGGCGAGCTGAGGCGGATAAGCTGTCACGTATGGTGCGTCCAGCCTGGCATACCGACGATCCGCCGCTGCCCTCTGCCCAGCTGGCGAACGACCTGCGCGCCGCCATTGCCAAGGGCGAGTACCCCGAAGGGGAGAAACTGCCCTCGATCCGCGAACTCGCGCGAACCCACCACATGGCCCCCGCGACCGTCCAGCGGGCGCTCACGGTCCTGCACGACGAAGGGCTCCTCACCGCGTGGGCGGGTCGAGGCACCTTTGTGCGACGCGAACCCGGTGGCGAGAGTCAACCTGACGCCCTGGAAGCGATCCACGCCCGACTCGACTCCATTATGGACATTCTCGCCGAGTTCGATAAGCGGCTCAGCGCGGCCGAGAAGGCGCGTCGTCGTCTCCCTTCCCAGTGAGCGCCTCCCAGCGACGAATGAGGCGGCGCGCGTAGGCCTCCGCGATGGCCAGCCGGTCCGCGACCACACGGAGACGGTCCTCGCTCTCGCGAGCGTCTGCCTTCTCGTCATCGCCGGACAACCGCACCCCTCCTCGCACACTGAAGTCATCGAGCCAACCGGCCACACCGCGACGCGGCCTCGCTGCCGCGCCCTGTTCTCGCCGCCGCGCGATCCGCGCACCATGAGAAGGCGAGAAACTGCCTGCTTCCAACCACTCTGCTTAGCCGACACACCGCGCCGAGCGGGCGAAGTCGGCCAGCAGATCACCGCAACGGAGCACCACACGAGACGCGCGTCTCGTGTGGTGTTGGCCTGTTCGGACGACCCCGCCACGCTCCCCTCGACACGACCGGGAGCACAGCGCCGGGACCACGGACCGAGCCGGCGCGCCGAGGGGTGTCAATGCCATGTCTCTGATCTCCTCGCGTTGGCGGGATCCCACGGCGCACCTTCTTTCTGACCGTCCTTGTCTAGACCTTCTCGCACCGCCCAGTGTGATCACCCGGATAATCCCTGCGCCACTTCCGATTATCGTCAAAACCGGATCGTGGAGGCCATTGCCCCGATGACAGCCGTTTACGCGATCTGTTCGTGAGACCCACGACGCGACCGGCTCACCCCATCAGCCCACTAGCTCCCCCATCAGGCCACGCGCGATTACCCACTGAGGTAATCAGGGTTGGTCGATAATCCTTTTCGCCGAGTCGTGCAGATGCATGAGCGGACGGACCGTGCAGGCCCGCCGCGAGGCAAGGAAAGTCGACGACACGGCGGGCGGCGAGCCCACCACCGTCACGCTCACACGGCCGGCGCGTGACCGCCTCGCACGGTGGCGATGTCGGCGACCACCTGCCGCGCATCGTCGCTCCGGGGATACAGGGACGCGGCCTGACTGATCCACCCGAGCCGATCGGTCAAACGCCGCGAGTGCAGCGCCCGCACAGCGGACAGGGCTTCACGCGCGGCGGTCATCCCGGCCGCCTGGTCCCCCGCCCGCAGCAGGTTCGCCGCGATCGCCAACAGATCCGAAGTGCGGGAACGGGCGTCGGACTCGGGCCGAGCGGCGCGTGAGCGGGTCGCGTGCTCAGCCGCCTGCTCGGCGTAGCCGCGATCGCGCGCGGCCAGCGCGTTGGCCGTCATACCGGTGATCCCGTCGATCTCCGCGTGCCCCATGAACGCCAGCCACGACGGAGCCTGATCCGGGTCCTGCTCGCGGGCGAGGGCGTCCCCGGCGCGCGCGAGCATCTCGCTAGCCTGCGCCGGCTTGCCCATCTCCGCGTACGCCCAGGCGGCGTTGAGCGTGAGCAGCGCGGCGGCGCGCGGACAGTGCGCGTCGTCGGCGGCGGCCTGCCCGAGCTGGAACAGCTTCAACGCCGCGATGGCGTCCCGGCCGTGCAGCAGCACCCGCCCCGACTGAAACAACACCTTCGCGGCCAAGTCGGAGCGGTCGGACTGCTTGGCCAACACCAACGCGTTCGCGAAATGCCGTTGCGCGGCGGAGTGGTCGCCGGTGTCGAAGCTGGCCCAGCCGGCCACCGAATGCAGATCCGCCACGGCGGTCATCACTCGCGCGCGAACAGCGGCGTCGGCGGCGGGCGCATCCAGCAAGCCGGTCGCCCAGTCCAGATGACCGGTGATCGCGGAGCGGACCGCGCCACCGCCGAGGGCGTCGTCCTGCGCCCGGTAGAACACCACGGAGCTCTCCAGCGCGGCGGCATCGGACACACCGAGCTGGCCCACCGTGACCGGGGCGCTCGGGCGGATGCGGATGCGATCCCAGTCCGCCGCGCTCACTCCCACCAACGCGGCCTGCGCGGCCAAGGCGATAAACGCTCGTCGCTCCACCTCGGAACCTCCTTCACCCCCCACGACGCCAGTGCCCAACCAGGATGAAGCCCCCGAGCCATCCGGCACCAGACCCGCCGAGCCGGCATCAGGGGCGTACGCGAGCCCCATGTAGCCGCGCGGAATCTGAAGACCGGTCGCGATCCGCGACAACACCTCGTACGCCATGACAACCCGGCCACGCGCGATGTCCGACACCTCCGGCTGAGACTGCCCAGTCAGCCACGCGATCCGACGCTGACTGACTCCGTGGGCCTTGAGCAGCCGAAACACCGCCGCGATGTCCCGTGCGGCGAGCGCTTCACGCATCGGGCGCTCCTCCCACACCCCAGGGTCGGGAGGCCCCTGCTCGTAGATCGTGGCGCGCATCCGGTTCCCCTCACCGCGTGGACAGCTATACGCGAACAGTTGGACACCGTACCCACTGTAAACGCGTCACGACGCGATGTAGAGCACAAGAAGTCGGAAAGTTCGGGTCGACCGATATGCCCGACCTATCACACCGTTACGCCACACGAGTGAGCCGGCCAACCGCCGACACCATCACCACCGAGCCGACGAGCAGATCACCACGGGTTGAATCCCCGCGACACCTCGCCCGACACGCCCGCCGCCGCAGACGCTGGCAGTCGTGGCCGCCCGACCTCCGGCCACCGGTCGAGTGCCCCGCCTCCCCCGAGCGGCAACCACGACGGGACACCCGACCACGGCCGAGGGGCAGCGCTCCACCAGCCCGACCGGAGACACCACTCCGCAGGCAGGCAGCGACCGCGCCCCTCGGCCATCCACAACGAGCAAGCGATCCGGAGGAGAGCGGTCATGGACACGGCGCGGCTCTGGCTCTGCGCCCTGCTCATCCTCGCCCCACCTGGGGCGTACACGGTCGGCGTCATCATCTACACCGCGAAACGCCGCGCACGGACTCGCCGAGGACGACCCACCGTCGCCGACATCGCCACCCGCATCGCAGCGGACAACCAAGAACAAACGGCGAGAACCCTCCAGCGCGACGAAACTGAGCCGCCGCTACCGTCCGGCTGGCATTGGCCAGACCGTGAGCGAGAATAGGAAAACTGTGTTGGTTGGTCACGCAGCCCGAAATCTATCGAGATGTACGGGAGCTTTGGAGTCGTACATCGACTCTATCTTCGCGGAACCGTACTTCTACGCAATCGTCGCCCTGCCCGTTCGATCTACTACTTTCAACCACCCTTGCCGGCTAGCGTCAAGTTCGCCGCGTCGAGCACTGAAAAGGAGTGCCTTCCATGCGACCTGTGGTCTTCTACGCGTTTGCGGCGGCCAAGTCTGGCTCGAAATCTCTAAGTTCGATTCCGGCGATGAACGCCAACCACTCGTTTACTGTGTAGATAAGAAAACCTTCGGGTTCGGACGCCTGCCGGACAACAACGAAAGGTTCGCCGCCTGCATATGCCAACCCTAGCTGAGGAATATCCTTCAGCCTAGCGCTGTCCAACCTGGACGATTCATGCCAGTCGATGTGACTGGTTTGGAGAGAAGATCGGATCGCTGACTTGTCTGGCGCAACCGTCGCCCAAGAAAACCCATGTATATCGGCAAAATCCAAAGCAAGGCCTGTGAATCTGTCCCAGCTTTGGTTGGATAGTAACAAGGTTGGACCGGTTGGGTCTTGAGAATCTCTGATGTGAACTGAATTCGCGTCCCGCAGGATTTCGACACAGTTGTTGTCGTTGATGCTTCGGCTACTTTTCTGCCATTTTGGCCGGTTTCCTAAGTGCATGGGCATTTCTCCTGTGCTCTTCTGATCGAGCGCGCAGTACCTCGATCGAGTGAGGAAAGGGTAGCGCCATCGCCGCGAGACTGGTCCATGCCTCCTCGAAGTGCCGCACCCTTTGGTTATCCTCCATGAAGAGGCCTCCGTCATGACTGTCGATTCCAACAACCCGAAATCCGTCTCGAAGGAAAAACTGAGTAAACGGCTTCCCTATGCTCTGATGTGCTCCAGCAGTGAGCGGCAAGACCTGAAAAGACACATGGGGAGTGTCGGCAATTTTTAGCAGGTAGTCGATTTGGTCAGCCATGACCGCGTGTCCTCCGACTGGGCGCAGCAGTGCAGGCTCGTCAATTATTGCCCAGACCCTAACGTTCTGATCTTTTATCTGTTGTTGTCGCGCAAGTCTTGCCTCGACTCGGCGTGCGACAGTTTCTTTGCTGACCAACGGAGTGTCGGCACGAATGATGGCCTCGTAATAGCCGGACGTTTGAAGCAAGCCGGGGATTATGTCGATTGTGAACGCGTGAAGGGCGGCCGAGTCGGCCTCAAGTTCGATGTAGTTTGCGTTACCCAGAATGTCAGAGTAGGACCTCCACCATAGGTTTCTCTCTTTAGCTTGTCGCGCTAAGCGCGTGAAGGATTCTGTGGTTTCTTCGTCAGCGCCATATGCCTCGCAGAGTGTGTGCACATCGTCGCCACTGACTCCATAAGCGCCTGTTTCAATCCGCGAAAGCTTTGCCTGGGAGAACCCGCTTAACCGCACCGCTTCCGCAACGGTTAGTCCGGCGCTTTCCCGCTGCTCTTGTAGCTTTTTCGCTAGTCTGCGACGCCGAAATGATGGTTGTGCCACCGTTCCCCCAATCGAGGTAAACAGCATAGATTCAGTTGTGAATTTATGCTGTTTTTGATTACATTGCTCTCGGCGCTAGAAACGTAACCGAAAGCAACATACCTCGTTCTTTCGCCCCGTTATCTCCCAGAGGCGATTTTGTTTCGCTTTTCGGGAATGTAGCCGCCAGCCGGCCAGCAAGCGCAGTTGCTCAGCTGAGCTGGTGTTGAGGAAAGGCATCGCGCGACCGGGGCGCGTGCAAGGTTCCTCTGCGGTTACACCTGCCGGAGGTGTAACCGTAGGTCTTGGCTGTCGCTGCAAGTAATCCCCCGATACGCGGCAGCCAAGACCACATACAAGCAACACTTTTCACACTACACAGCCGGCCGCGCATGACTCGATGCGTGGCCGCATGGAAAACGGAGGCAAACATGGCTACCGCAACGCCCCTTCGTACAAAGTATTCAGCCCACTTCGGGCGATGGATGGCGTCCCAGATCGGTGCCCCTCGTCGCCGACAGCATTACGTGGAGGAAGTAAGTAAAGGTTCACGCGTGTATGACAGCGTGAATTGGCTACACATCGGCTACCGCGCCGTCTGCGGCGTCACGGTAATTCAAGCCGATAAAGCTTACCTGGAACGCTATTCGCGCTGCCCGGTCTGCCTGAGTTTCTGCTCCACTCACGGACGGGGTGAGTAATGGCCTGCGACTGCGGACACGACTGCACCAGCGTTGAGGTTGAGACGTATCAAACGCTAACAAACTGCCGAGTCGATATCGACGAATGCGATGGAATCTACGAAATCTCGTTCACCGCGTTCGGAAACGGCACCGAACTCAAACTAGGTAAGAGCGTGATTCTTCAACTCCGAAACGCCATCGGAAAACTACAACTTTAGTTACACCAACGACTTTACCGTGTCGTTCAAGGTTTTCACGACTTCGCGGGGCGTGCCCGACGCCATCACGATCACATCGTCACCGGTGACATAGGTCAGCACCCGCCCAGAGCCGGTCAGGTCGATCGCGCTGATCGGCTCACTGCGCACCCGATCCCCGTCACTATCACGGGTCGCGACATACAGCTGGTGCATACCATCCCGAGGCCGGCGCAACACCTCGTTCAGGTACTCCACCTCCCGAGTGTCCACCGGCTCCGCGAGCGGACCGCTACGCGCGCTGTCGGGATCAGCGTAGAAATCCTTCGCCACCGCGACCCTGCGCACCGGCGCACCGGCGATGTCCGGCAGCACCTCCACCAGAGAGGTCGCCGGCCACCGCACGGGCACCGGCTGAACCGTCACCGTGTCCCGGTCCGCCAGCACGCGCACAGCCGAGTCCTCCGACACCGCCACAGCAATCGCGCCGTGCGACTCGTCGCGGAAGTTCGACCACCCGTAGAACTCGGCGTCCGCGTGGGCGATGACCCGCAGCGTCGCCGACCACATCGGGTTCACCCGCCCACCGCGCGCGAGCCCGTGCCCCGTCAACCAGTCCAGTGTGGACTTCTCCAGGTGGCGGCGTGAAGTGTCGTCCATCCAGAAGTGTTTGCTGGTACCGAAAATCGCGGGAAGATCACCCAGGTCGAGCATGTCCCAGGCGGTCAGGAACGCCAGCCGTGGCACCACCACGCCTGTCTCGATCACCCGCACCGCGCGACTCCCACCCTCGACACCGCCGACACACACCCGCCGCCAGGCATGACCATCGCGCCGCTCACGCGCCGATGGTGGGCGGCACGGGCGGCAAACCCGTCACCGGGTCGACCGTCTTGCCGTCCTCGTCGAACAAGCCGTCGTCGTCCAGCACGTATTTACGTTCATGCTCGCGGTCTTCTTCGGTCTTGCCGCCGCGCCCGCCCTGCGCCATCCCACCCGGCGAACTCGTCGACCGGCCACCCCCTCGACCGGACGCCGCTGGCCCGCCACGCACCGTCTCCTCAGCCGCACCGCCGCCGCGTGCCCCGGTCTGCCGGCCGCTACCTGGACCGCCGCTACCTGGACCGGATTCGCCAGGCAGCCGACCACCGCTGCCGGCCCCCGGACCGCTGCCGCCACCGGGATACCCGAACCCGCCCACCGCATACGGCGAGGGACCCACAGTGTTCGGCGTGTTCGATCCTGGAATCGAGCCGAACGGCAGGTTCGACAGATTCGACCCCCCGCCGCCACCCGGCGAAGTCGCGGGCGGAACGTAGCCCGCCGTGCTCGTGCCCTCGCCGCCCGCGTTCGGGAAGGAGGATCCGTTGGTGTCGTGCCCTCCAGACACAGCGCCTGGCCCGGACGCCGATGGCGAACCGGAGGGAGGGGCCGACGACGACGGCGGGCCCACCTGCTGGTGCTGCTGATGCGGCGGGGTGTTGCCGTGTCCGCCCGTGCCGTGCGCCGCCGGCGGGGCAGCCGGGTCCTTGGCCAGGGTGATGTCGCCGCCGTCGAACGTGCCCAGCTCGCCGTAGTCGCTTTGCAGCGCGCTGCCCTGCTGCTGCGTCGCGGTCGCGTAGCTCTTGTACACCTCAAGGTTGCGCTGCGCGTCCGCGTTGTACTTCTTCACCGCGTTCTCGGTGTCGGTGTCCCACGGAGCGGCTTTATCCCAGAAACTCGCTTCAGGGGGCGGCGACGGCAGCTTGACCATGCTGTTTTTGGTGTAGTCGAAATTCGATGCCACCGACGACACGTTGCCCGAGTTGGCATCCAAGGTCGCGCTGGTCGAATCCAGCACATGCCCGATCTTCGTCACGTGCGCGTTCGCCGCCTGCGCCGACTGGCCCGTCCACGCCGACTCGAACGTCCTGGCCACATCCAACACCCGATCCGACAGGCCGCGCGTCCGCCCAGCCAACGCCTTGGCCGTGTCAGCTCCGGTGTGCCACTCCTGGCTGGAGCCGGCCATGATCTTCGGGGTCTCCTGCTCAATCGGCACGACCGCCACCGCACCACCCTGCGGACTGATCAAATTACGGGTCCACGCCGCCGCCGCGTGCACACCCTGCTCAATCTCGCTCCCCACCTGATGAGCGAAGTGACCGACCGCGTTCCGAACCTCGTCCCACAGGCTCACAGCCCTACGCCCCGGCCTTCTGCTTCAACGTGGTCACCACAGCACTCGCCGCCTTCTGCGTCGACTGACACGGATCAACCTGATCAATCTTGCTCAGACTGAGGAAACCACCGACGTCGATCATCACGTCGTCAGCCAGACCAACGAAGATCTGACAGGAGTTATGAGCGGACGCGTGCGCCACGGCGGGGAAGCCCTCAATACTCATCTCTTGCCAGATTGTGGACTGTGGCTTGGAGTTTTGATAAGCGCCGCTAAGGCCCTGGTGAGTGGTCGTGTCATACGCGACAGTGATTTTGGCGGATGAGGTGGTGTCAGTGTTGGTCCACGAGCAGAAAGGCCCGAAACCACCGATAGTGTCCTGTTTGGTCTTCACCGGCGAACCCAGCGCGCCAGTCACCTGCTGTGGCGTCAACGCGTCCGTGCAAGGATCGCCGGACAGCACGGACGCGGGCAGCGGATTAGCAACCTTCGGCGCACCGGCATAGGGCAACGCGGAAGACGTCCCCGACGGGCTTCCAGCGGAACTGGACTCGCTTCCGGTCGGGTTGGGAGTCCCTGGGGTGTTCCCGCCGGAACATGCCGTCATCGTCACCGCAGCGAATCCTGCGACAACCGTGACCACCAAGCGACGCCCCATCACATGTACCCCCCAGTCTTCGGCACCGCTTGATCGACGGCCCCCTTGTTATCGTGCTCGGTCGCCTGAACCTTACCGAGCGCCTTGTTCAATTTCTCTTGCAACGTCGTCAGATAGTCAATCAACGCCTGCATCTGCTCGCCGGCCGCGTCGAACGCGGCAGCCGTGGTCCACGGGGTCACCGCACCGAAGAGCAACGAGATATTGCTGGTGAGCTTCTTGTTGTAACCGGTGCTCACGTTGTCGTCAGCGGGCGGTTTTAACGATGTCAAAGTGCGCGTCTGTGACTGGATGTCGGTCAGCTCGTCGAGGATGCTGCTCACCTCGGTCAACATCGCGTTCGCTTGCGGCGGGTCCAGCGTGAACCCCGCGCGCCCGCCCGCCGCCAGAGCTGTCGCATCCTGCGCGGCTGTCGCATCCAACTCTTGACGGATGCGCAGACTCGCCGCCGCGAAGCCGCCTTGCCCGCTTGGATCAGTCACCGTGCCCCGGTCCCCTCTAGCCCCTCCACCAACGCCGCACCGTGTCGGCGCGACCTATCGCGGCATGACCAGTCAGGCCGATCAGCCGCGCGTATCACCGTAGCCGATCACTCACCCGGCGTGGAGCGTTACGGACCAGAAAGTCACCACAAACCACGCCACACGCCCCCACTGGCACGGCTACCCGGTTCGCCGGACACCAGCCGCTGAAGCGCTAGGCCGTCCGAGTGAGCCAGCCACCCGCCACCACACCCGTAACCCGCGCCGACACGCGCAGAGCTACCAGGTCGGCTTCTGCTCGATCAACGGCACCGGCAGGCCCGTGACCAGCTCAGCCGCGTCCACCCCCAAGCCGTACGCGATCCGCAACAGGTTCGTCGTCGACGGGTTGCGTTGGCCCCGCTCCACCTGGCCGACAAACGTCCAGTGCAACCCCGACCGGAGCGCGAGTCGTTCCTGCGAAATCCCCAGGTCAGCCCGACGCGCACGGATCCGCGCGCCCATTTCTCGGAGGGTGGGGCCGTCGTCGCGCGGAGGTGGTGTCGTCATGGTCGGCCTAGTCAAAACGCCCCATGCACTCGGATCCAGAGCATCTTCGCCTCATGTGTATCCGCCTGGCGTATCGCAGCCACATGCATATCCGTCTAACCTTGCTGCTACCCGCCACGGCGGGGCGCGTCAGGACGCACACCAGCGACCCGACGGACGAGAGCACCACCACACGACAGGAGGACCACCGCGTGATCGACACGAACGAAGACATCCCCGAGGGCGTCAGCGGCATCAGCTCCGGCAGCAAGAGCGGCAGCGGCACGAAGAAGTAGCCACCCACCACCCACACACGACGAGGACCCCGACGCGACCACCACTCGCGCCGGGGTTCTCGCATGTCGTATTCCGCGTATCGGTCAATTCGAGTATGCGTATGATTTCAAATCATGCGCGGCACGGTCGAATCACTTCTTCATCGGATATATCGACTTCGACTGACGATCGCGGCAATAGTTTTCACCGCGTTGGGGACAGTTCTTCTGATCGTGTCCCACTCCGACAAGCTCGACAACATCGCATTGGCTCTTCTCGGTCTCGGCGTTGTGAGCATCGTCTTCGAATACGGAAATCGGTCAGTCGCCGCCGAGCAGCACCGCGAAGCCCTGGACGAGCAGCGTCAAGCCTTCGAACATTCCCTGCGCGAGTTCACGACAGAGTTGCGCGACAGCGTGCTGGAAGGACTCGCCGCCGACGATCCCGCCGTGTTTCGGCACGTCACCGACGACGCTTTCGATCGAATCACTCAGTATCGTCTCACGCGTCGTCTCGGCAACGCCGACCTCGCCCGCGACATAGTGCGCGACCTGTCCGATCAAGTCACCCACTCGCAAGGGCGATTGCGCTACGACCAACACATTTCGATCACCATCACCCCATGGACACCGCACGACATCGACGACGCGGAATCCTTGTCCTTATATATGGCCTCTGTTCGATGCTCGCATCGAACAGAGGCTCCCCTAGGGGAGCTGGAGAGGCAGTACTTCCGGGCAGTCGCCAGCCCCGAAGACTACGCCGCCCGACTACGCGACCCGAACACGGTCACCGGCCGGATATTCCCGCCCAACGGCCCACTCGCCGCCGCCAGTCCCGACGTGTTCACCCTGCTGCGCTACGACATCAACGGAGTCCCGCAGGCCATCACCGACACCACCGCCTCCGGCGAACGCGTTTTCACCGTCACCCCGACCACCACCGTAGAACCCGGCAAGCTCTACACCGTCGACTACGAGTACCAGGCGCTGATCGACCGCGACGACCACGGAATGCGGCTCGACATCACCGCCATCACCCACCGCCTAGCCGTCGACTTCACCACCTACGACTCAGCGATACGCCACGTCGAACCCGTCATCGCCGTTCCCGGCTACCAGCCGACCCGCGTCCACCACACACGCACCGGACACGACATCACCACCATCACCAGCACCGTCGAAGGCTGGATCAGGCCCGTGACCACCATCAGCTTCATCTGGACCCGCGACACCAGGGCCGACCGGTAAACCGGCGACTACGCCATCGCTTGTCAGTCCTCGTCCAAGGCTAACCGGCGCTCATCGAGCATGCGCTGGATCTCCTGAGCACACTGCCGTATGACCGCACGCGGTATTTCAGCGGCGATCGTTAGCGCTTTCCGTTGGTACTCCGCATACGCCGCAGCATTATCCGGGCCGCCAGCTTCCATCAACTCGCCGAGAACGGTAGCCAAAGCGACCATCTTTTCAGCGGTCAACTCCAACGCCTCGACAGCCCGCAGAGCAATCGCCACCAGGTCATCGTGCTCCGCCCGAGCCGGGGCGGGCTCGATACGAGAATTGTCTTCCGGCGAGGTCGGCAGCCCCCGAATATCCTGGTATTCCTCGGTGAACTCGCGCCAGTGCTCGTCCCCGTCTTCGCCATTCATTCCCCGATTGTGAACATCATTCATAACCTCAGCATGGCGGCGATAACCATCATGCGACGCGAAACTCCCGGAGATCACCCCAAAGCACTAAACACCTGAATTCCTGCGGCTTCTCACCAACGCACCCCGCGAACGACGGTGCGTGGGCTAGTCGAATAGCTCACTGGTCGGGACCTCCGTCTTCTTGACCTGGGCCACCCGGTCTTGCGCGTGGACGATTTGCACGACCTCGGACAGGAGTTTGAGCAGCAGCAACGCCCCGTGAATAAGGAACGCGAGCCCCAGCTCGAAAAACCAGGGCGCGACGTGTTTTCCGGAGGTCACTTGGATCATCGCCGCCACAACCCCCAACAAGGTCGCCGCGAACGGCTCGGCCACCACGGCCATCCACGCGACCTGAAGCGTTTTGCCGGACTTGACGCGGAATCGTTGAATCCGGTCAGCCTCCGACCCGATCGTGAACACGATCACCACCCCGGCGAAGCCGGCCACGATCGCCGCCGCAGCCGCCGCCCCGAGATACAGCGTGACCGCCGTTCCCGTGTTGGCGTCGATCGCCAAGCTCTTATACGGGTTGAGCCAACCCCAAAAGACGGTTGACACCGCATGGGCCGCGACGATGCCCGCAAGCCCCACAGCGACGAGCACCGAGTGATTCACCACAGCATCGATCAGCGCCCGCCACTTCTTCGCGAGCCGCGACGGGTTGTCGAACAACGTTGACACGGGCGAGCCCACAAACACCTCCCAGAGTGCTAGCGCTCGGCTGCGCCACGCGCATCCGGGCCACCTCAGCTACTGAACTCCTTGCGAAACGACGCGATCGCGAGGTTCACACCCGTCATCACCGCGAACTCCGACGGCCGTTCATCGCTCTGGATATCGAACTTCTCCATCGCGGTGAACTGCTGTTTGAGCAAGTCGTACTTCTTACGCTTGAGACTGTCGCCTTCGGCCAGCACGAGATTGACCTCGGCCTTGCTGACGAAATCCTCCCGAACCCACCGCGCGCCATCGAGCAACGCCGAGGTGGTGTGCTCACCCCCGGTGCGACGGTTCAGCGTCCACCCCAACTCGATGTCGGTTTCCGACGACACCGCCTTGGCCGCCCGCGCGGCCTCACCGATATGGCCGCCGCCGACTTCGGGAACCTCCGAACCCTGCGCGACCGTCACCCGCAACACCGTCGCGCCTTCCGCCTCCGCGAGCCGATGAGACACCCGCGAGTTGATCACCGGAGCGAGCATGTACGTGATCGACGGGCTATTGGGCTTGTGCACCGCCGTGAACCACGACTCCAACGCCGTCACACGCGGCGACGCCGCCGACATCGTCAACACCGCCACCTGGTTCGACCCGCCGAACGGCACGATGTAGGTCGGATCGATCAGCACCATGTTCCGGTCCTGCGGCTGCAAGTCGCCGACAACACCCGTGGCGCTGCTCAACCCGTCGGGCCACTCGGCGCGCTCCCGCACCCCCGCGACGTAGAAGTACCGTTGAGCCGGCCGCCGAGCACGTCGACTCTCCCCGTGCACGTAACGGCCCCTGATCTGGATCTGACGTTGTTGCGCCGTCAACGTGTCGACATGGTCGCCCATCTTCTGCCAAAAGTCGTTACCCACGGTAAGAACCTCATCGTTGCCGCCGCTCGACTTCACCACACGGAGCTCGTAAAAACGCACGGTCTTCTTCATCATCGCGACGCCAGACCCTCCCACGCTGCCGACAGTGAACAGGGGAGGCTACCAGCGCACCCACGCTACCGAGGGTCACCCATCAGCGTCATCCTCTATCCTGACGGCCCCCGCCGACCACGCACCGTCGTGCGGAGCGTGAACCACGTGCCCATTCGAACCCTCACCACGATCACCACCCCCTGTATCGAACATACGATCGAGTCATGAGACGACCATAGCGGCCACCACCGACAAAACCCGCCCACCGCGAGCAACTCCACCCGCCCGCACGAACCCGCGCCCGATGACCCCTTGTCCGGCATCCCGCGATCCATGCGCGGCTCGCCCACGTCAGGCCCCAGGCCGCGAGCCGTCAACCACGAAGTGACCCGTGGGCCTGGCCGCGTCGAACCCCCGGCGTTTCATCCCGCCCGCTCTCTGTGGTCTCGAATGAGTGACCAGTCCGCTACGCTGAACGCCGCGACCAGCTCGGCCGCACCGGGTAGCGACGTGACGCGGAGGGCACGAGGGGTGACCGCTTCGGACGGACGCGGCACACCCGAGCGTGCAGGTCACGGCCACGTTCGCACGCGGCCCGCATGACCGCCATCACCATCGCGGCACTTCTCGCCGCCCTCGGCTGCTGGCGGGCGCGACGCCGTATGGGCCGCACCGGGTCTTCATCGAGGCCAGCTCGTTCGCCTGGGTCGCAGTACCGTGCTCTGGTGGCCGTGGTGTTTGTGCTGGGCTGTCAGGTGGTGATCAGCGCGCCCCCAGCCTTCGCCGACGACTGCGGGCAGGCCCCCAACCCCCAACGCCCCGGAGCCGGCCTCGTCGGCACGATCGACACACCCGGTCTGACCAGCGACCCGAGCCCGTACGACACCTACGGCTACGCCGGCATGGTCTGGCACACCTTCCACACCAACTGTCGCGGACCGCTCGCCTCGCTCAGCGACCCCACCGGGGACCTGGCCACCGACGCCGGGAACTTCCTGTTCAACGGCGCGAAACTCCTCGTCGCATCCACCAACGGGTTGCACCACGCCGTCACCGACAGCACCCTCCTCGGACCGATCTACCGCGCGGTGCAGTCCGGTGCGAACAAGGTCTACACCAACATCTACACCCAGCTTCTCGCGTTGTGCGCGCTGCTGCTGTCGCTGATCGTGCTGCGGTCGGTGTGGCGGGGAGACCTCGCCACCGTCAGCAAACGCGCCCTCTACGGCCTCGCCGCGCTCTGGCTTGCCGCGTCCTCGGTGGTGCTGCTGCGCTACCTCGAACCCTTCGACCACGCCGTGGTCGGGTTCACCACCGACATCCAGAACGGGTTCATTCCCGACAGCGACCGAGATCCCGCCGCCGACGCGTTCCCGAGACAGCTGCACAACCAGATCATCTACCAGAACTGGCTACGCGGAGAGTTCGGCGCACCCACTGCGCCGCAAGCCGACCAGTTCGGACGTCCGCTCCTGGATGCGCAAGCGTTCAGCGTGGCCGAGTTGGTCAACGGCGACGACGCGAAAGTCAGCGTGATCGACGCCAAAAAACAGTCCTATATCGACATTTCCGGGAAACTCGGACCCGCCACGGACAGCTTCACCGGCGAGCGTGGCGGCAGGATCGGAGCCGGACTCCTCGCCCTGCTCGAAAGCGTCACCTACGCGCTGTTCCCGTTCCTGGCCGCGTTGACGGTGCTGCTGGCGCAAGTCATCCTCCGCTTGCTGATCATCACCTCGCCGCTGCTGGGGTTGATGGCGCTGTTGCATCCCGGCTTGCTGCGCACTCTGGCCAAGGTTGCCGGGATCGTCGGGTTCAACCTGCTCGTGGTGTCCACTCTCGCGGGCGTCCACAGTCTGCTGTTGCAAGCGGTGTTCGCCGCCAACATGCCCGTTATGGCGCAACTAGGGATCGCGGGCATCACCACCGCACTTATATGGGGCGCTGCCCGACCACTACGCCGCCTGTCCCAAACACTCAAAGCACCCGCACGTGCTCTCAGTAGAACTCTGTCGTATTCATCTAACGGTGTTCTACACGGTGGTCAGCAAGTGGCCGCACAGGAACGATTTTGGAATCAAGTACGCGATTCGATTTCGAATAGAGAATTGCAAACACTGAAATCTACGCGATCTAGGCCTGAGGGAAATAATCGTCCGGCGGAAGCGTTCAAACGTGAAGCCATTTCCTCATTTCGCCCCCTGGTTTCGTCGATGCTTAACCAAGAAGCTGACGGGAGTTCAGGGGCTCGCAGTACGGATACGATCTCTGGAAACTATACACACGCAGTCGGCTGGACTGGTGGCGGCAGATTACTTGAGGCGGGCGACACCCCCAAGGCCTTCGCCGCATACGAACGAATTCGAAACTCGCCTGAAGATATCCCGATTATCGCCAAAAACACGGGCCTAAACGCCGAGGTGCTTGAGGAAGCCTGGCAAAACCTGTTTGTCCGAAAGCATGACATTCCGGACGGTCCCGGATTAGAAAAGGTTAGGTACGACCACTTCGTCCCTAATGTTGCCTTCTCAAATCTGTGGGATTGGGCAGCCAGGGACAATTTAGACTCGGAAGAATACAACCAGTTTCGCTCACTGATGGCACATGAATATGTCGAGTCGCGCCTCATGCAAGAAACTGGAATCCCGTATCTTTCTCCCGAGCCGTCCACCTGGGATGAGACCGGTCCTGTATGGGACCCCAAAAATCCTTCTGCGCACATGATTGCACCTTTAGGCGAACAATCTAATCCAGAAACCGACCTACTGCGTCACTGGAAAAAGCAAGGACTTACGCCACCTCCAGGCGGAATTTCTCAAGATCTGTCCAATTTGGATGACGTTGTTCAAGCAGCAAGGGAAGGGCTTGGCCTATGAACCACAGTGCCACACAGGAAACGCTTGCGCGAATCTTGGCGATCGACTGGGCGAACGATGATGCAAAATTCGAGCACGAAGTATCCCGTGCGCGGTTAATGGTGGAGTATCTCCGGCGTGCAGCAATTTGGGCTGACGCCCTCGATGCGGGCGACGAATGGCCCTTTTTAGATGTCGCCGCGCACTTAGATCCCAACCTTCGAGCAGATCCCAAAACTATCAAGCAGCTTGATGAGATTTCGGTGTATATCGCATCTCCTCAGGTGCGTATCGTGGTCGAGTCATCGCTTCATTTGGCCACTTTGCGTGACGCATCGACGGCGGGCATCCCCGACCTTCCTGACCTCTATGAGCCTCTACTGATACTATTTGAGCGAGGTGGCGGGTTCGGAATTTCAAATAATTTCATTGACTTCGGCATTCGAATGGTTCCCTTAAAGACCTGGCAAGAACGTCGAAATACGCAACCCATCGCTTCTCTTGCACCCGAGGCGCTCGACGCTCTCGACAAGACCTAAACTCCAACCTGCCGGACGCCACGCGCAATATTCGAAGGTCCGAATGCTAGACCGTCACGCGCATGTCCCGTCGCATCGGCTGCTGGAGCTTGTGGCCTGCACAGACGACGCGACGCTTGTTTGCACAGGTCACAAGTTGGTAACCAATTGCACGCCAGCCTTTGCCGCGACACCCCCACCTGGGCCGCGACCGACACCGCCGACTCACCCCCGAGAACCGCTAACACGGCGTGATACCGCTGCTCGATCACACTCAGCTCCACCAACATCAGGCCCGAGCGCCCTCATCACGAACGAACATGTTCGTGACAGCGAACCCGCGACCGGCGGTGTCAAGCGTCAGGTGAAGCCAGTGTGTCAAGCATCAGTCGAACCACGACAGGGACGTTGGGCGTGCCGCGTTCAAAGTTTCTTCTCTTCATCAAGGCGGCCCCTGCGGGGCCGCGCTGCCGGGACGGGCACCCGGGGCATGCGGCCTGGCGGCCGGTCCCCGGGACCCACCCGGCAGCGACCCACGAAGCCTTGATCAGTCACTCACGGCGCTCATCGACGCGCCGAAGTCGACTTGGCCGGCGAAGCCAACCGCGCATGCGGCGGGCGATCGTGGCAGGCTCGTCCGGATTCACGTCGACTCGCATGGCGTCCACCGCCGTTTTTAACGACCGTTGCATCCGCGTCATGTCGTCCTCGGTGGAGCTACCGCGCAGGAGAACCCCTTGATACCGGTCGGTCGCGTTTATCACCGCTTCAGCGGCGTCAACCACCGCCGGAGCCGCCAGGAGGCGCAATCGTCCGAACACGTCTGCGCCGTCGTCAGCGACCTCGCGCAAACGATCCCGAAGCGCGGTGGCCTCAGTCTTGGGCACCCGGCCCGTGCCGTACTCCTCGGCGATCCGCCGGAACTCCGCCATTACCCGATAGAACTCGGCATACAGCTCAGCACGGAGTACCCGGCCGCGTTCCCGCTCCTCGCGTTCACTACGCCGCCTCTCCCGTCGGGCTGTCGCCAGCTGAGTCCACAGCACGCCACCGAAGCCGACAGCAGCCACGACGAGCGTTCCCCACCACGGCGTCGGATCACCCATCACTGCTGGTCTTCGCCTGCGGAGGGCGGCTTGCGCCGTTGCTGAAACGCGGTGAACTTCGCGGTCAGCTCAAACATGTAGTCCAACAGCGCCTCGCACAGGTCCAACGCGTCCTCGGCGTCTTCTCGCGAGATCTGCGTTCCGGTGTAGTGCGCGCCTTGGTTGCCCAAGATCCGCAAGGCTTGCGCCCACTCGAACAGGCGCTCATCGATCGCTCCGGATTCCTTCATCTCCCGAAGCCCCTCGAACAGCGTGCGCTTGGTGGTTCCCTTCACCGCGCACACGCCCTCCAGAGTCCGGCGCACCATCACTCCGGCGGCGGTGTACGCCTTGGCCTCGAAACAGAGTCGCGCCTGCTCGTGTTCATCACGGAGTTCTCGCGGAACCGAGAGCCCGAGCCGTCGTCCGGGCGCCGGCCAGACACGAGCCGGTTCATCCCAACCGCCTCCATAGTCTTCGGAGAGGAACAAGCTGGACTGGCCGCAGTTGGTGCAGCTGATCAACAAGCTCAACAGCGGCGGTCCATGCTCCGGGTCGTAGCCTTGGTGGCTTCCTTCGGTCTGGCCGAGTACCGACTTCGAGCAGTGGGCACACACCATCGGGATGGCCTCAGGGATGATCGGCATGCACGGTTAGTCGCATAGCTCACTCCACGGCGTTACATCCGAGTTCCCGAGGAACCTCAGTAGGAGGTCGTGGCCTTGTTCTTCAGTCGAACGGGTGCACTCGCTACCAGCCGCTACCGTCAATCGCGCGAACGGCACCTCCTGACGGTCGATCCAGTTGCCCGGGGATGAGTACCGGGTGTGCACGATGCAGCGCTCCCACAGCCGGATGCAGGAGACGCGATCGCCTATCAACCGAGGCTTGACCACACGTTCGCCGTCGACGGCCGGGTGAGGGTCAACGGCCGCGAGAACGCCTGAGACGCCGTCGCCCCGGCGATCGTGCGACAGAGCGAACACAGCAACGACCTCTGCGGTCGAAAAACCAAAGGATACAAGGAAGAAGCCCCTTCCTCGAACGCCGGATTGTTATATAGCCGGCCAGCCGTGTCAAGGCGGGAAAGATGCCTTGACACACCCGTCCAGCCACATACGGCGGCTCCCTATCGGGAAAGGGGACCGGCTAGGCCGGACATCACGCCAGCAGGCGAGGCCAGGTCGGCACCCCTCGACGACAAACAAGCGCTTTGACCCTTAAGCGTCAAAGCCCGTCAGGGAGAGAGACCGCCATGAGTGCCAGCATCACCAGCCCCTTGGTCCACGCGTTGGAAACCGCCTGGATCATCATCCAAGCCCGCCACGCCGACGTGCCCGATGTGGTGCTCACCATCGGATCGGGCAGCATCGGAGCCAAAGTCGGCACCCTCCGTTTGGGCCACTTCGCCGCCGAACGCTGGCAGCACGACAGCGAACGGCTGCCGGAGCTGTTCGTCTCCGGAGAAGGCCTGCGACGCGGAGCCGCTGACGTGCTCGGCACACTGCTACACGAAGCCGCGCACGGCCTCGCCCACACCCGCCACATCCAAGACACCTCCCGGCAAGGCCGCTACCACAACCAAAAATTCCGTGCTATCGCTGAAGAACTCGGACTCACCGTCGAGAACGACCCCCGCATCGGGTGGAGCGTGACCACCGTGCCTCCCGAGACCGCCGACCGCTACGCCGACACCATCACCGCCATCAACCACGCCATCACCGCCTACCGACACGCCGAGCAAAGCACCACCACGAAACCTGGAGGCGGCAGCAACCTCGCGGTCGCCCTGTGCCTGTGCTCCCGCAAAATCCGCGTCGCCCCCAGCACCCTCGAACAAGCCTCGATCACCTGCCAAGCATGCGGGCACGACTTCCGGACGGCCTAGCGGTGGGCGGTCGGATCGAGGCATCGAGCCCCGATCCGACCGCGCTTGCCAGGCTCATCTCAGCGATCTTGGAACGGTTGCGCACGGAAGACGAAGCATCCACGACAGTCTCGTCCACCAACTCCGGCAGCGAGTGAAATTCAGACCTTTAGCGGTTACGGATCTTTGACAACGCGTTGAGCGCGGTCTCATCGGCCGTCGGGAGAGTGTGCAGATAGCGCTCCGTTGTCTTGATGGAGCCATGCCCAAGACGTTCCTTCACCACTTGCAGATCCGCGCCGCCAGCCAGTAGCCAGCTCCCATGTGCATGTCGGAGATCATGAATGCGCACCGGATGCCCGACCCCAGCGGATTCTACGGAGAGTTTCCAAACTCGTCGCCTGAACCAATCGGCCGAAATGTGCCCGTCCTCGTCAGTCTCCCTCACACGACGCTTTCGCGGAGCGTCCTTGCCCGCAGCACGCCGCTCGGCCCGATACGCCGCCATAGCGGCCCGACAACAATCATCCCTGCACAGCCCGAGACTGTAACCGCTTAACGTTCCATGTTTATACGTCTTGCCCTTGTCGTTGGGTTCCGTATCCCCAAGGTCTTCCAGGTTGGGCTTCATAGGAACAGGCGTCGGCGTTCCTTGGTCTCTGTTGAGAAAGAACAGATCCTCACGTCCACGACTTTGAGCTTCTGCATGCGCCTTGAGCTTATTAGCGATCTGGTCGCTCAACTTAAACCGACGTTTCTTCTTGTTCTTTGTATAAGGGGTAACAACGAAACGCTTTCCTTCAGGATGAAATCGCGGGTTAATTTCAGCCACAGCCCGCCGCACCAACAGGATCCGAGTCGTAAAGTTGAGGTCCTTCACTCGGCACTCCGTAAGCTCACCCCACCGCATGCCGGTCTCAATACCTGTTTCCACCAACAGTTGAGAGTCCGCGTCCGGCAATGCTTGGTAAATAAGGTCAAACTGCTCAGGAGTGATGACTTCTATCGAATTTTCTTCAATGGTGGGAATCTTCACCGCCCGACACGGGTGAAGCCAAATTATTTTGTCATTAAACGCGGTTGTGCAGATGGCGGACATAACCGTCATGCACTTTTGAATCGTTGGCGGATTAACGCCTTTCTCTTTGAGGGACTTGATCCATTCGCGGACATGTTCCGGCAGAATGTCAACCATTGCCATTTTGCCAAACTTAGGCACCACGTGCCGATGCAGTGTGTACGTATAGGTCTGGCGAGTTGATAATTCCATCTGGTGATTTGGAAGCCACTGCTTTACCGAGTAGGCCGCGAATTTGATACGCCCTCGTGCGGGGTCCCAAATGCGCCCCTTCCGGACGCTGGCTTCTTCATCCTGCCAAGCCTTATTAGCGAGCTTCTTGCTGCCGAACGTTCCAGCAGAACGCTCCTCCCCCCACGCGTCATGGTAGTAAGCCGTGTAACGGGTGGCTCCGTTTCGATCTTTCCTCTCCTTCAGGTATCCCATCACCGCTCCCGCTTCATGATCGTTTGACCGTCGTTTGACCGTGGACTCTGTGTAATGATGCCCCATAGATCAACACCGAACAGGATCTATACACCCCATTCTACCAGCTAAAACGTACCCAGGACCCCGCTGAGCAGGTTGCCATTTGGATGGGTAATTAGCTCTGACACGGAAGAGGTCACTGGTTCAATCCCAGTATCGCGCACCAGCAGTATTTGCAGGTCAGAAGCCCTGTTCCTCTCCGGAGGAGCGGGGCTTCAGTCGTCTGAGAGCGAGGAAATGGCGATTGGCCCTGAGCCGGGTTCCAGGTGCCAGGACCGCAGGCGCGGGAACCACGGACACCAGCCTCACCCGCTCCCCCGGATACAGCGCGGCCAGGGACCGCAGCCAGCATTCCGCCAGGCGTCCAGGACCCGGGCATCGCGGCCGCGGGCGCCCGCGGGATTGGCCGGCAGGCGAACGGATTGCCTGCAGGGGTCGCTCAGCGGCCGGATCGGTGTCTCGGAGCCGATGTCGGGCCGGCGTCCTGCCGAGCGGTCGACAGCGGTTCCGCGAGGGGTTCCGCGAGGGGTTCCACGGGCGGCCGGAACGGGCCCCAGGTGAAGGCCGGCAGCCAACGGGTCGGATCGGTGTCCCAGGACAGCGCGCCGATCTGCTCCGGAGTGCGCCGTCCGGCGAGTGAGCGGCACAGATCGAGCCGGTCGGCGCGAACTGTCGCGCCGGGCTCACCCGCACCTGCCACCCACTGGTCGCCCTCGGCTTCAAGACCGAGCGCAGGCAGGCCGTGCGCGGTCAGTGACCTGGACAAACCCTGGACCAAGGTGTCGAGGGCACCGGGGTACGCCGGATGTTCGGCCGGCGGCGGCACTCGCAGGGCGTAACGCAGGTCGAGCTCATGGGTGAACGCGTCCATGACGGCGATGCCGCCCTGCCGCGGATCAGCCTCCGACAACAGCCGGTCCGCCCGCTCGGCCATGGCGTTCCACTCGGCGAGCAGAACCTCGACCCCGAGTCCTTCGCCGGAGAGCCGTGCGCTGTCCGGGCGCCCCTCCCAGCCGCAGATCACCGCCGAGGAGACCTCGGCCAGGTGCGCGACCAGGTCGCGCACAGTCCAGCCGGGACAGGCGGGCACCGGGTATCCAGCCGCGTCCGGACGGTCGTGCAGCAACCGGCCGACGTTCGCCCGCACCTGCCGGTAGGCGACCCTGTGCGGCACCCGCTCCCCACCCGCCATCGCGTTTCTCCCCCTGCCAGTCGCCGTCCCGATTTGCCCCGAACCGTTACTGTGGCATGTTTCCGTGCTTGCGTCGCGGCCGCTGCTTGCGCTTCTCCCGCAGCATGCTCAGGCTCCGGGCGACGACGGCCCTCGTGTGGACCGGGTCGATCACATCGTCGACCAGTCCCCGTTCGGCGGCGTAGTACGGGTGGACGAAACGCGCGACGTAGTCGGCGATCAGCTCGGCGCGGAGACCAGCCGGGTCGGCCGCCGCCGCGAGCTCTTTCCGGAAGAGCACGTTCACCGCGCCCTCGGCCCCCATCACCGCGATCTCGTTGGTGGGCCAGGCCAGCGAGAGGTCCGTGCCGATCGAGCGTGAGTCCATCACGATGTAGGCACCGCCATAGGCCTTGCGCACGATCACCTGGACTCGCGGAACCGTGGCTTCGCAGTAGGCGTAAAGCAGTTTCGCGCCGTGCCGGATGATGCCGGCCCGCTCCTGTTCGGTGCCGGGCAGAAAACCCGGCACGTCGACCAGCGTCACGAGCGGGATGCCGAAGGCGTCGCAGAATCGCACGAACCTGGCCGCTTTCTGCGCCGCGGGAACGTCCAGCACCCCGGCCAGCACAATGGGCTGGTTGCCGACCAGCCCGGTCACCTGGCCGTCGATCCGCGCGAGCGCGCAGACGACATTCGCCGCCCAGCCCTCGTGCAGTTCCAGGAACTCGCCGTCGTCGACCAGCTCGGCCACAACCAGCCGCATGTCATACGGCTGGTTGGGCGCGACCGGGACGATTTCGGCGAGGCGGGGCCGGACGTCGCCCACCGCGCCGCGCGCCGCCTTGGCGGGCGGGGACTCGAGATTGTTCGAGGGCAGCAGCGACACGAGTTGCCGCACTTCCTCCAGGCAGGTCACTTCGTCGTCGTAGACGAAGGTCGCCACTCCCGAGACGCCGCCGTGGACGTCGGCCCCTCCGAGTTCCTCGTGGCTGACCCGCTCGCCGCTGACGGCCTCGACGACGTCCGGCCCCGTGAGGTACATCTTCGAGGTGTCCCGGACGATGAAGGTGAAGTCGGCCAGCGCGGGCGAGTAGGCGGCACCGCCGGCGCACGGGCCGAGCACCACGCTGATCTGCGGGATCACGCCGGACGCTTCGACATGGCGGCGGAAGATGCCGCCATAGCCGTCCAGCGACATCACCCCCTCCTGAATCCGCGCGCCGCCGCTGTCGTTCAGCCCGATGATCGGGGACCCGGTCGCGAGGGCCAGGTCCATCACCTTGTGGATCTTCGCGGCGTGCGCGGCGCCGAGCGACCCGCCGAAAATCGTGAAGTCCTGCGCGTAGACGAAAACTTGGCGCCCGTCGAGCAGACCGGAGCCGACGACCACCCCGTCGGTGTGCGGGCGCTGGTCGTCCAGCTTCGGGCCGGCGGCCTGGTGGCGCCGGTAGCGATCGATCTCCAGGAACGAGCCGTCGTCGAGCAGCAGTTCCAACCGCTCGCGGGCCGTTCGCTTGCCCAGTGCCCGCTGCCGGCCGTTCGTGTCCTCGTTGCCCGTGGTCGTCCGCGTTCGCAGTGCCGCGTGCCGCTCGCGCAGCAAGCGCATCGAGAGCGGGTGCTCCGGCGCGTACTCGTCCGCACGGGTCATTTCCGGCTTCTCCTCACTTGCCGCGGTCACCGTTGCCCGACGTGACCTGGTGGAAGCCGCCGCCGAAGAACACCAGCCCGGACTGGCCCGCGCCGCGGTTCGACGCCAGTACCCGGCCGATGAAGACCGAATGGTCGCCGCCGGCGTAGGACTCGGCCAGCTCGCATTCCAGCCACCCCAGCGAATCCGACAACAGTGGCGCGCCGGTATGCGGCCCCGGAGTCCAGCCGACCGCGTCGAACTGCCCGAGCCCGCGAGGACGCCGCTTGTCCGAGAAGTAGCGCGCCACGTCCTCCTGCCCGGCCCCGAGCAGCGATACCGCGAAGCACCGGGCAGAGGTGATGGCGTCGTGCATCCGCGCGGTCCTCGCGACACAGCAGAGGACCAGCGGCGGGTCCAGCGAAACCGAGGTGAACGCGTTGGCAGTCATGCCGTGGCAGCGCACGCCCGCCGCGGTCAGCACGGTGACCCCGGTCGCGAACGCCGCCATCACCTCGCGAAGCGAAGCCGGCCGGGTCTCCATGGTCTTCACCGGGACGAACTGCCCGTTTTTGTTCATGTCATGCCCTCCGCGCCGCGTCGACGGCACGGCTTTCCTCGTAGGGAGCCAACGCCTCCCGCAGCGCTTCGGGCACTCGAGTGGGCAGGGTTTCCGTGTTCGGCCCGCGCATGCAGGCGATCCGCTGCCGGCCCCTGGCGACCAGGGTCTCCAGGCCGTCTCTCAGCTGCACGTAGTCGAAGGAGAACTGGATCTGCGTCTGGGTCAGCTCTTCCAGCCGCATCCGGATGGCCAGCTCGTCGAACGCGGTGATCTCGGCGAAGAACTCGCAGTCGACCTTCAGCGTGAACAGCTTCAGGTCGTCCTGCAGGTCCCGGAGCACCAGCGGGGCCTTCTCCTTGAGGAAGAGCTCCCGGCATCGCCCCTGCCAGCGCAGGTAGTTCACGTAGTAGACGTTGCCGACGAGGTTGGTCTCCTCGAATCCGACCGTGTGCCGGATTTCGTAGTAACCGGGCACCTCAGACCTCTTTTCCCTCGAGTACCGCGAAGACCACCGGATCCGGTCGGCCGGTGACCTTGGTCGGCCAGGTGGCGATCCTGGCGTCACCCGCCGACAGCACTGCCCAGCCGTCCGGATCGACCCGTTCAAGCGTCAGTACCTGGGTCGTCGCGCCGGTCTTGCGCAGGCACTCCAGAGCGCCCCAGACCCGCGTCGCCGCCACTGAGCTGTCCTCGGCGGCTTCGGCGGCCAGCAGATCGCGGACCGCGAGCTGCTCGGTCCCGAGCAGCCCGGCCCAGTCCTGTTCGCCACGGTCCAGCACGGTCTCGACGTCACACCCGAGCCTGCCGGAACCGGCCACCACCAGGGTCAGCCCGGCGCTGTGGGAAGCCGACACCGTGACGCCGTCGACCTCGGGCTTGCCGTCCGGCCGGTACCGCAGCGCGACGGGCCGGCCCAGCGCACGGCTCGCCGCGAGTTCGGTCTGGGCGCGCCGGCCGGCCCTCGTCCGGGCACCGCCCGGTACCGGATCCGGCTCGACGGCCACCGCTCGGCGGCCACCGAGAACCCGTTCCAGCGAACGTTCGAGCTGGGACCCGAGCAGCGCGGGGACCCAGGGACCGGCGCCGTCACGACGGCGGACCGCCCGCAGGGTCAGTCCTTCCCAGCGCTCCACCACCGTTCCGGACGGCGTGCGGACGTCGAGGTCGTAGGTGTAGCTGTCCCCGTCCTGGGACCGCTCGCGCGCCTCCAGCACCACGTAGTCGGATTCCGGCCCGGCTCGCCCGGCCAGATACAGCCGCTCGATTCCCGACGGCAGCAGCGTGGCATCCGGGACGCAGCACTGGAGCGCGTGCATCACGGCGTCCCGGGTGCCCGGATCGGCCAGCAGGAAGTCGTGTGGCAAGTAGGGCGCGAACCACGGGGCCGGTGAGCCCGTCGCGAGTTCGGCCACCACGTGCCGGGCCGCCGCCCGCCGGTAGGCCAGCAGCCGCTGGAATCGCTTGCCTTGGAACAGCACGCCGCCGTACAGCTCGGCGACCGGGTCCACGGGCACGGCCGGCCGGACCGCGTCGAACGGCGTGCCCAGGTCCGGCACGCCGGGGCGAGGGACCCGCACCTCGGCCCGGAAGTGGTCCGCGCCGAAGGCGGTTTCCTCGCTCCGGATGACCACCCGGACGGTTCCGGGGGCCACCACCAGCGCGGCCAGGCGGATGGTGGTGGAACCACCCGGCCGGACCACGATCGGCCGCAGGAATTCGGCGTTCTCCAGCAGGACCGGTCCGTCCGTGCCGGTCACCGCGGTGGCCGCCTGGGCCATCGCCTCCATCCCGAGTACCGCGGGGAAGAGCAGGTCGCCCTCGAACAGGTGGTCACCGAGGTACGGATCGCTGCCCGCGGACAGGTCGGCCTCGGTGATCAGCTCGACCTCCGGGTAGTGCACCAGCACCCGGTCCAGGAACCGCCGCAGCGGGAGTTCCGGTCGCTCGAGGGGAACGGTGGGCAGTCCGCCCGCGCGGCCGCTCACCACGAGCACCGGTCCGGCCCCGGGATCCGCCAGAACCTGCCGGAGCACGGCGATCCCCGCTTCCGCGGAAATCGGGGTGATGCCCTCGCGCATCAGCGCTTCGACGACGCCGAGGCGCTCGCCCATCCCCGCGCCGGACCACACGGACCACTCCAGGGCCACGGCGCGGGCCCGCGGATGCTCCTGCTGGAAGCGCACGGTCAGCTCGGTCATCCAGTCGTTCGCGGTGGCGTAGTGCGCCTCGCCGCGCAGTCCGGCCCGCCCGATGATGCTGCCGAAGGTGACCAGCAGCTTGATCCGGTCCTGGTCGAGGGCGTCGAGCACCGTGCGCAGCCCCGATACCTTGGGCGCCAGTGTCCGATCGAAGGCCTCCTCGGTCAGGCCGGCCAGTGCGGCCGGCTCGTTCCGGCCCGCGCCGTGCAGTAACGCGGTGACCGGCCCCAGCTCGGCCTGCAGCCGGTCCACCGCGGCACCGACCTGCCCGGGTGACGTGACATCGGCCCGCTGATAGCGGTAGCGGACGCCCGCGGCGTCCATTCTGGACAGATTGGCGGCCAGTTCACTGTCCTGCAACGGATCTGCGCGGCCCAGCAAGGCCAGCTTCGCCCCGGAATCCGTCGCGACGGCGAGCGCGCACTCCGCGGTGATGCCCTTCCCGCCACCGGTCACGAGCAGCACGTCCGCTGCGGTGAGTGGCGTGGGGCCCGGCTCGGCCGGCACCAACGGGCGCAGTCTCGGCACGGAGCGTGCTCCGGAGTCGTCGTAGCGAACCTCCCGGTAGCCGGTCGTGGCGGCGGTCTCGTCGACGACCCGCGCCACGGCCGCCCGCACCTCCGTCGGTCCGGCGGGCGCCGGGTCGGCCAGGTCGACCACGGTGGTGAGCACGGCCGGGTGCTCCAGGTGCAGGGTCCTGGCCAGCCCCGACGCACCCATCCGGTGCTGGACCACGACGAAGCGGGTGACCCCGGCGGCGGCCGCGGCCGCACGCCCGGCTTCGAGGAACAGCCCGAAATGCTCTTCGCCGACCGGCGGCAGGCACACCAGCACCCCGTCGCCGACGCCGGCCTCGCGGAGCGCGAACCGGAGCGGCACGGCCAGTGGATGCCCCGGCGGGGCGTAGACCGTCCACTCGCTTCCCGGCGCGCCGGGAGCCGGCCGATGCGGCGTGACGCCGGAGCTTTCCACCTGCTCGACGGAGAACGCGCGCACCCACGAAGCCACCCCGGGCACTTCGCGCCCGGTCTCGCTCGCCGGCGCCGCTTCGGCCAGCTCGTCGATGAGGCCGGACAGTTCACCGAGACGGACCGTGGCGAAGTTCGGGGTCGCCGCGAGCACGCCGTGGCCCAGCTCCCGGGTGACCTCGTTGACGATCTGGCCGACGGTGATGGAACTCAGGTGCAGGTCGTCCAGCGGATGGGTGTCCGCCCCGATCATCTCGACCGGCAGTTCGACCCGTTCCGCGGCCAGCCGGCACAGCAGGTCGAGAGTGGCCACGGGCTCCTTGTCCCGATCCGGCACCGGTTCGGCCGGGACGTCGTCCTGGCTCGCGACGACCAGGCCGGCATCGATGGCGGGGGCCGCTTCACAGGGACTGGCGAGGAAGGTCATCCGGCCGTCGAGCGGCAGCGGCCGGACGACCCGGCCGGTGAACAACGCCGAAGTGCGCACGGGCGCACCGAGCGCGTACGCGGCGCCGACCACCCGCAGCAACGAACCCAGGGAGGCGCTGTCGGTGTCGACGGGCAGTACCGGCTTGCCCGGCGCGATCTCCGCCAGCAGACCGCTCAGCACCCGCCCCGGCCCGACCTCGAGCACCAGGTCGGCTTCCGCGGCGGCCTTGGCGGCGGCTTCGTGGAACCGCACCGGCAGGACTATCTGGTCGCGCAGCAGCGATCGCAGATCGGTGTCCGGATCGAGCAGGTCACCGTGGACGGTGGAGACGACCGGCCGGCTGAGCCGCGCGAAGGAGACTTCGGCCAGCCGCTCGGTCATCGCGATCGCGGCAGGCTCGACCAGCGGCGAGTGGAAGGCGTGTGACACGGCGAGCCGCGACGCGGTCACCCCGCCGGCGGCGGCCTTCCCGCATACCCGGTCCACGGCCTCCGCGGGTCCGGAGACCACCGTCCGGCCGGGCCCGTTGTAGCCGGCGACGACCACGTCCTCGCCCATCGCCAGCCGCTCGGCCTCGTCCGGACCGGCCGCCAGGCTCGCCATCGCGCCGCCGCCGTGGCTCGCCTCGGCCATGACCCGGCCGCGGACCCCGGCGAGCTCCAGCACCTGGGCAGCGTCCATCGCCCCGCCCCAGTGCAGTGCGGTCAGCTCACCGAGACTGTGCCCGGCCGCGACGTCGGCTTCGATTCCCAGGTCGCGCAGGACCCGAAGGGCGGCAAGGGATCCGGTGACGATGCGCGGCTGCGCGACCTCGGTCGCCACCTGGTCGCCGCCGGCGGGGAGGCCCGAACCGTGGAAAACCGCCGCCGCGGCGGCGAACCGGCGCCGGAGGGCGCCTGCCGTCCCGCGGCCGGAGCCCTGGCCGGGGAAGAGGTAGGCGATCCGGGGCGGCCCGGCGCCCCGGGACAGGAAGATGCCGTCCTCAGCGGAGAACACCGAGCGCTCACCGTCGTCGAGTGCGGTGAGCAGGCGCGTCAGCCGGCGCTCGGCATCCTCGGGGTCGGTCGCGACGACCGCGGCCTTGACCGGCCCACCGTCCAGCCGGCCGGCCAATGCCGCGGCGAGGTCCGCCAGTTCCGCGAAAGCCAGTTTGGGCAGCAGGCCGGCCGCCTCGGCGACCCGAGCGCGCAGCGCGGCCGGATCCCCGCCGTCGAACAGCAACAGCTCGGCGTCCTGACGGCCGGCCACCTGCGCCCTGGTCTGTTCGTCGAGGTTCCGGCGGCGTGGCGCGCCCGCCGCCTGTTCCACGGCGATATGCGTGTTGATACCGCCGAATCCCATCGCCGACACCCCGGCGCGCACCCGCTGCCCGTCCGGCCAGAGTGCGGCTTCACCCGGCACGTACATCGCGCAGTCGTCCTCGAGCAGCCGCGGATGCGGGTTGTCGTGCCCAGTGGCGGGCGGGATCACCTGATGGTGCACGGCGAGGGTCGCCTTGATCAGCCCGGCGACCCCCGCCGC
Organism: Amycolatopsis saalfeldensis; assembly: GCF_900110575.1. Lineage (GTDB taxonomy): Bacteria > Actinomycetota > Actinomycetes > Mycobacteriales > Pseudonocardiaceae > Amycolatopsis > Amycolatopsis saalfeldensis. Next base: position 92,274 of record NZ_FOEF01000020.1, on the reverse strand, counting down.
TGCCTTGGTGTGCCCGAAGTTGCCCTTGATCGTGCTGAGCGCGGCCGGCTTCGCCTTCGCATCGGCGGCACGGCGGGCCGACGACAGCGCGTCGATCTCCGTCGCGTCGCCGAGCGCGGTTCCGGTGCCGTGGCCTTCGAAGTAGGAGACCGTCTCCACGCCGTACCCGGCCCGCCCGTAAGCGCGGGACAACGCGAGCCGATGACCGCCGGCCTCCGGCCTGGTGATGCCGCCCTTGCCGTCCGAGGACATTCCCCACCCGGAGATACAGGCGTAGATCCGGAGGCCGCGCGCGAGCGCGTCGTCCTCCCGCAGGAGCACCACCACGCCGGACCCTTCACCGGGCCAGAAACCGTTGGAGTCGCGGTCGTACACCTTCATCACGCTCCTGGCGAGAGCACCGGTCTTGGCGAATCCGATGACCTCGAACGGGTCGATGGACAGGTCCACCCCGCCGGCCAGCGCGACGTCGATGTCGCCCTCTTCCAGCGATTTGGCCGCTGTGGCGACCGACAGCAGAGACGACGAGCAGGCGCCGTCGACGGTGTAGCCACCACCGCCGAAGTCGAAGTGGTTGCAGATCCGGCCCGCGATGGTGTTCGCCAGGCCGCCGGCGAGGGTGTCCTCGTCAACCGGCGGGAAGGGGGCCTTGTACTGCGCCTCGAACCCGCTCAGGAACTGCCCGGTCTCGTCGTCGTCCCAGCCCTTCCCGGCCAGCGCGGCGGCCAGGGTGCGACGGACATAGGGCCACCGCAGCCGCATCAGGTTCGCGCGGGAGAACTCGCCGGTCAGCGTGTTGCCGAGCACCACGCCGGTGGACTGCCTCGGCAGGCCGGCGCCATCGGGGAAACCGGCGTCGGCCAGCGCTCGCGCCGCCACGTCGAGGGCGAGCCAATGAGTCAGGTCGGTCGAGCGGAACGTGCTGCCCGCGACCCGGTACTTCACCCGGTCGAACTCGAAGTCGCGCAGCACCGCCGCTTTGTCGGCGTAGAAACGATCCGGCGCTTCCGGGTCCGCGGAGAAGTAGTCCGCCCGGTTGATGCGCTCGTCCGGAAGCCGCCGGAACGCCCGGCGCCCGCCGAGCACGTTCTCCCAGAGCTCGCCAGGAGAACCGGCATCGGGGTACCGCAGACCGATGCCGACGATTGCGATCCGTTCGCTGCCCATTTCCTCACTACCCCTGTAACTGGTTCGATGGAATTCGCACCGGCGCAGCGGTGGCGAGAGAGGTCATGATCATTTGGTGAATGCGACAGGTGAAATCTTCGAAACCAGCATGCATCAGCGCGTATCGTAACGACACCTCTGATTATGCTGTTTTCACCGTCCGGCGTGGCCGGAAAATCCACATAGGACACAATGGCGCGACGCGGCGAGCGCACCACGCACCGTGCGACCCGGGCCCTTCTCCGAGATTGCGGCGCCGCCGGGCACGTCTGAAGATGGCGTTCACCAGGCGTCCGGATGACGATGAAGCGCACACAGAGTTCACCCGCCATCTCGTGAACGGGAGTCCCACCCGATGCCCACGGCTATCGGCTCGATCCGCAGGTTCCTCCTGGCCCCGTCCTTGACCGAGGTCGGTTTCGCGGGCCGCGGCTTCCCCGGGCAGACGTCCGGCGCCACGCGAAAACTGGAGTCCGTCCCGCAGGCCGTGGTCTGCGGTTTCGAGTGGGGAATCGAGGCCCGCGACCAGTGGGAGGTCGAGCGCAGGCTGAACCTGGTGGAACCGGAGTTGCGCGGCTTCGCCTACGAAGGCGCGACGATGGCCTTCACGATCACCGACGCGATGGGCCGCGGGCACCGGACCCGGGACCTGCTGCGCGGGCCGGGCCGGCCACACCTTTTCCTGTCCTACATCGGGATCGGGTTCGCGATGGCGCGGCTGCCGAGAGGACTGTGGAAGCGCGTGCTCCCCGACCTCGGCGACTCGCCGTACCACCCGACGATGAGCTGGCTGGCGGTCGACGGCTACGGCTTCGACCTCGCGTACTTCAAGACCCGGCGGTGGGTGGACCAGCAGGAAGTACCGTCGTCCTACCCCTGGCAGGGGTGCGCCGAGTACTTCCCCCGAGCCGTGGATCAGGGCATCGGCCGGGCGCTGTGGTTCATCCACGGCGCCCGGGTGGCCGACGTCGCGGCGGCCGTGGAGCGGTTCGGCGACCACCGGCGGGCAGACCTGTGGAGCGGCGTCGGGCTTGCCGCGACGTTTGCCGGTGGCAGCGACCTCGAGGGACTGGCCGAGCTACGCCGGTCCGCCGCCGGGCACGGCGCCGACCTGGCCCAGGGCATGGTGTTCGCGGTCAAGGCGCGCACCTACGCCGGCTTCGTGCCACCGCACACCGAAACCGCGGCCGCGGCGCTCGGCGAGCTGTCGGTCGGCGCCGCCCTCGAACTCGCCGACGGCACCGCGGTGCACGAGGGCGGTTCGGCGAGCACACCACCGTACGAACTGTGGCGCGGCCGGATACGCGCGCACTTCCTGGCCGCCACTGCCAAGCAGAGGCAAACTTCCGGAAAGAACAAGCAGTAAAAACTGCGCTATTTACCGTCCCGCGAAAATTCGACGATATCCACCCGACGGGGGTGAGCACCTTGACGAGTCACTGGCGTAAATTCAGGCGCCGAATCCTGACGCCCGATGTCTCGGAAACACAGCTCGACGTACGCGGTTTTCACAAGAAAGACACCGCATCCCAGGAACTGCTCGAAACGGTCGGGAAGTCATTCCTCACCGGTTACGGCCACGCGGCCGAGGCGCGGACACCGGCCGAGGCGGCGGAAAACCTCGACCGACTGCCCGAGCGGTTCCGGGGCTTCGCCTACGAAGGCGCCGCGATGGGCTTCGCCGTCCGCGACGGCCTGCCGGTGGGCCGCAGCCGCAACGTCGCCGAGTTCCTGGCCGGGCCGGGACGGCACCAGGTCTACATCTCCTACTGCGGGATCGGCTGGGCGATGGCCCGGCTGCCGAAGTTCCGCTGGCCCGACAGCCGCGGGCTCGATCCGCTGCTGCGGTGGCTCGTGCTCGACGGGTACGGCTTCCACCAGGCCTACTTCCGCACCGAGCGCTACGTGCATCAGCACTTTCAGGACCCGCGGTTCCCCTGGCCGGCCGAGGGGCCTGCCGCCTACGCCAACCGCGCCATCGACCAGGGCATCGGCCGCGCGCTGTGGTTCGTCGGTTGCACGGACGTCGGTCAGGTGACCGGGATGATCGGGAAATTCCCCGAATCCCGTCGTGCCGACCTGTACGCCGGGGTCGGGCTGGCCGCCACCTACGCGGGCGGCGCGAGCGAGGACGAGCTGAACGAACTCCGCGAGCGAGCCGGGGCACACCGCCCGCAGCTGGCGCAGGGCTCCGCATTCGCCGCCGAAGCACGCATCTGCGCGGGCCTGCTGGTCCCCCACACCGAGGCCGCCACACAGGTGCTCTGCGGCACCACCGCGGAGAAGGCCGCGCGGATCACCCAGGACGTCCGTCACGACGCCCCGGACAGCGGTCCGCTACCCGCGTACGAGGCGTGGCGGCAACGCATCGCCGACGAGCTGGTTTCGATCGGGAGGAAGTAGCCCATGCCCACCCAACCCGGCTTCCTGCGCAGGCAACTGCCCGGAGTCGTCGCCGTGCTGGTGGTGATCACCGGCTACTTCGTGGTCGGCCTGCCCACCACCTCGGCCGCCGAACAGGACCGCATGGCGGGAATGTACAAGTTCACCCCCATGACCATCGCCCTGCCCGCCGCGGCCAAGCAGCAGTCGATCCGCAAGGTGAACAAGGACTACGAGCACATCCGGGCCTGGATCTCTTCGGTGGGCGCGGCGGTCGCGATCAACGACCTCGACGGCGACGGCCTCGCCAACGACCTGTGCCTGGTCGACCCCCGCAGCGACCAGGTGGTGGTCACGCCGGTGCCCGGCAAGGGAGGCAACCGGTACGCGCCCTTCGCGCTGAACGCCGCCCCGTTGCCGATGACCGACACGATGGCACCGATGGGCTGCGTCCCCGGCGACTTCAACGAGGACGGCCGGATGGACCTGCTGGTCTACTACTGGGGCCGCACGCCGATCCTCTTCCTCGCCCGGCCCGGTGCCACTGGGCTGGATGCCGGCGCCTACCAGCCCACCGAGCTGGTGCCCGGCGCCGACTCCCCGGACGGCAAGTACGTCGGTCCACAGTGGAACACCAATGCCGCCACGGTCGCCGACTTCGACGGTGACGGCCACCAGGACGTCTTCATCGGCAACTACTTCCCCGACGGCCCGGTCCTCGACGACCGCGTGAGCGGGGGCGTCGCGATGAACCACTCCATGTCCCACGCGGTCAACAGCGGCGGGAAGTACATCTTCCGCTTCACCGGGGCCACCACCGGTGCCCACCCGTCCGTCTCGTACCGGAAGCTGGACGACGCGCTGCCTCCGGACGCGCAGCGAGGCTGGTCGCTGGCCGCCAGCGCGACCGACGTCGACGGTGACGGGCTGCCGGAGCTCTACATCGCCAACGACTTCGGCCACGACCACCTGCTGTACAACCAGTCCACGCCCGGCCACCTCAAGTTCTCCGAAGTCACCGGCGTCCGGGACGCGATGACGCCCAAGTCCAAAGTGCTGGGCAACGACTCCTTCAAGGGCATGGGCGTCGACTTCGGCGACCTCGACCACGACGGCCTCTACGACATGTTCGTCAGCGACATCACGACGTCATGGGGCATCCAGGAGAGCAACTTCCAGTGGATGAACACCGCCAAGGACCAGAACGACCTGCGCGCGAAGCTGAAGAGCGGGGTGGCGCCGTGGAAGGACACCAGCGCCGAAACGGGAACCGCCTGGTCCGGCTGGGGCTGGGACGTCAAGATCGCCGACTTCAACAACTGCGGCGACCCGGTGATCGCCCAGGCCACCGGCTTCGTCCGGGGTCAGGTCGACCGCTGGCCGAACCTCCAGGAGCTGGCGACCGCGAACGACGCCCTGCTGGCCAATCCGTTCTGGTGGCCGAACCTGCGCGCCGGTGACGATCTCGCCGGCGATCAGACGCTGCACTTCTTCGCCAAGAACGCCGAGGGCCGCTACGTGGACCTGGCCGGCAAGCTCGGTCTCGCGGTACCGGTGCCCACCAGGGCCATCGCGACCGGCGACGCCGACGGCGACGGCAAGCTCGACTTCGCGGTCGCGCGCCAGTTCGCCGAGCCGGTCTTCTACCACAACGACAGCCCCGACGAGGGTGCGTTCCTGCAGCTGAAGCTCACCGCCGACACCCCTGCCGCCCCCGGCCCGATGCCCGCCAGCGGCTCGCCGGCGACCGGCGCGGAGGTCACGGTGACGACCGCGGACGGCCGCAAGTTCATCGACCGGGTGGACGGCAGCAGCGGGCACTCCGGCCGTCGCAGCTCGGAAGTCCACATCGGACTGGGCAAGAACGTCACCGGTCCCCTCCGGGTCCACCTCCAGTGGCGCGACCGCACCGGGCAGCTGCGCCAGGAGGACCTCTCGATGACCACCGGCAGCCACTCCTTCCAGCTCGGCACCACGGCCAAGGAAAGGTGAACGACATGGCAGGGCAGCAGACGACTGCCGTTCCCCGGCACGATCCGAAGGTGGTCACCGCGCTACGCCGGTTCGCCATCTCGATCACGGTCTTCAACATCCTCGGGTACACCGTGCTCGGATTCGAGCAACCGTGGCTGTGGCCGCTGATCGCGCTCGCCACCGCGTACGCCACCGAGATCGGCCTCGAACTCATCGGGGCCAGAGCGGAGCACCGGGCGCCGCGGTTCACCGGCAACGGGCCGCGCGGGCTGATGGAGTTCCTGTTGCCCGCGCACATCACCGGTCTCGCACTGAACATGCTGATCTACGTCAACGACCGGGTCCTCGTGATGATGTTCGGCGTCGTCGTCGCGGTCAGCGCGAAGTGGATCCTGCGGGCGCCGGTGCGGGGGAAGCTCCGGCACTACATGAACCCGTCGAACCTCGGCATCACGGTGATCCTGCTGCTGTTCCCCTGGGCCAGCATCGCCCCGCCGTACCACTTCACCGAGAAGGTGGACACCTGGGTCGGCTGGCTCATCGTCGCCGTCATCCTGATCTCCGGCACCGTCCTGAACGCGAAACTCACCGGCCGGATGTGGCTGATCGGCGCCTGGCTGATCACCTTCGCGCTGCAGGCGATCGTCCGCGGCCTGCTGTTCGACACGGCGATCCCGGGCGCGCTGGGCATGATGACCGGCGTCGCGTTCGTGCTCTTCACCAACTACATGGTCACCGATCCCGGCACGACCCCGTCGAAACCGTTCCCGCAGGTCGCGTTCGGCGCCGGGATCGCGCTGCTCTACGGCTTCTTCATGGTCGCGCACATCGCGTACGGGTTGTTCCTGGCCACCGCCACGGCGTGCCTCATCCGCGGTCTGTTCCTCTGGTCGCTGCACTTCGTGGACAAGGCGCGCAAGCAGCACGAGGCGCGGCAGCGCGAGCTCGACGAGGCCGCGGCCGTCGCGGCCTCGGCCAACGGATCGTCCGCCGCGGAGGTGCCGGCCCCGGGCACCGGGAGCACCCCCACCCCGGTCGGCAGTCTGCCCAACGGCGCCGGGGGACGGACATGAGCTCCCGGCGGGTGCCGCCGGGCCCACCGCGCACCGCGATGGTGGGCCTGCTCCGGAAGCTGGCGGAGGATCGGCTCGGCCTGATGACCTCGGCCGCGGACCGGTACGGCGACGCGGTCAGGATGGCGATCGGGCCCAAGACGCTGTACTTCTTCAACCATCCCGACCACGCCAAGCACGTACTGGCCGACAACGCCGCCAACTACCACAAGGGAATCGGCTACGTCCAGGCGCGGCGGGCCCTCGGTGACGGCTTGCTGACCAGTGAGGGCGAGCTGTGGCGCGAGCAGCGCCGGACGATCCAGCCGGTGTTCCAGCACAAGCGCATCGCCGCGCAGGCCGGAATGGTGGCCGAGGAGTCGGCGAAGCTGGTCGCGCGCTTGCGGGCGAAGGAGGGCGGGGGGCCGGTCGACGTCCTGGAAGAGCTGACCGGGTTCACGCTCGGGGTACTCGGGCAGAGCCTGCTCGACGCCGATCTCGGCTCCTTCCACTCGATCGGGCATTCGTTCGAAGCCGTGCAGGACCAGGCGATGTTCGAAATGCAGTCGATGAGCATGGTGCCGATGTGGGTGCCACTGCCGAAGCAGCTTCGCTTCCGGCGGGCGCGCAAGGACCTGCAGCTGGTCGTCGACCGGCTGGTCGACGACCGGGTCCGCGGCCCCCGGCCCGACGGCGACGACGTGCTGACCCGGCTGATCGAGTCGACCGCGCAGGAGAGCGACCACCGGGTCGGCGAGCAGCGCATGCGCGACGAGATGATCACCCTGCTGCTCGCCGGGCACGAGACCACGGCGAGCACGCTGGGCTGGACGCTCTACCTCGTCGACCGGCATCCGGAGGTGCTGGCCCGGCTGCACGCCGAGGCGGTCGAGGTGCTCGGGGACCGGTTGCCCGGCTACGAAGACCTGCGCCGGCTGAAGTACACGGCCATGGTCCTGAACGAGGTCATGCGGCTCTACCCGCCGGTGTGGATCCTGCCGCGCCAGGCGCAGGCCGACGACGAGGTCGGCGGTTACCACGTGCCGGCGGGCTCCGACGTGCTGGTCTGCCCGTACACCCTGCACCGGCATCCGGGCTTCTGGGACGACCCGGCGCGGTTCGACCCGGACCGCTTCCACCCGGACCGGTCGGACAGCCGGCCGAGGTACGCGTTCATCCCGTTCGGGGCCGGGCCGAGGTTCTGCGTGGGCAACCACCTCGGCATGATGGAAGCGACCTTCGTGACCGCCATGATCGCCCGCGACCTCCGGCTGGCCAAGGTGCCCGGCTACGAGGTCGTGGCCGAGCCCATGCTGTCCCTCCGGGTCCGCGGCGGGCTGCCGATGAGTGTCGCGGCGGCATGACGGCGAGGCCCCTTCCCGGCAGTGCGGGGAAGGGGCCTCGCCGTCTCCGGCCGAGCCGGCGCCTTCGTCAGCAGATCCGCTTGCGGAACGCCGCGGCCCGCAGGTCGAGCAGCGCGAGCAGTACCGGAGGGTCGAACACGCGGGCCGGGGTCAGCCAGATGTCGGCCACCCGCACCGGCACGTCCGAACGGACGGTGACCGGGCCCCGCGAGCCCACGAACAGCCCCGGGTCGTCGTCGAGGGGGCCACGGATGACCTCGTGGCGATCGGCGGCGACCGAGTGGCTCAGCAGATACCAGCTACCCGGGGGCACCTTCTCCAGCACGAAGGGGCCGGGCTCCTGGAGAATCATGCATCTGACCGGCTGTCCCTGGGGCAGCCGGTCGCGGAAGAGGCCGACGAAGACCAGGCCGGCCTTGGCTTCCAGCGGCGGCCGGATACGACCACAGACGGTGCCGCAGCGCCGGACCGGAGCCCGCCCCCGGTTTTCGACGCAGGCCCGGGACGGGAATCCACCGACCTCGCGGTACATCGTCGGCGACACCCCGACACAGCAGCGAAAGCGCGAACTGAAGGTGCCGACACTGGCATAGCCGACCTGATGACTGATCTCCGTCACGGTCAGCGATGTGGTGGCCAGCAGCCTTTTGGCTTCCTGGAGCCGAACCGCCGAGAGAAAGCGCCCCGGCGAGACACCGGTAACTCGTTGAAAGATTCTGGTGAAATGGAACTTGCTGAACATCGCCGCCCGGGCCATGTCGTCGACCGTGAGCTGATCACCGAAGTTCTCCCGCATGGAAACGATGGCTCTGCCGACAGCTTGCTCGATGGCGCCTTCCATGAAACCTCCCCAATCGGCTGTCGCACAAACAGTCTTTTCGCAGGCAAGAACTCCCCAGACCCCGCTTCATTAATGCGAACAGACCGAAGCCGCCCACGTCAGGCAATCTATTGCCCGGCTCTCCCGCGTCTGCGCCGACTATCCCACCCCAGGGCCGTACCGACCTCGGCAATACCGATTACGGCAGGAAAACTAAAGGCACGGCAAGCATGCATGCCTGACCATTGTGCGAGTTTCCTGATTGATCATCAGCTGACCTACCACCCCCGTCAGGAATATACCATCATGTCGACAATCACGCAAGGCGCTGACCAACCAAGACCCCGGCCGGCCGTAGCATTCCACTGGTGACCAACACAGCAAGTCCGGAGGTGCGAAATTCCGGACAGATCTTGGATAATGAAGGCGCTGAGATCGAATCTCTGAACTGTTGTTGTCCGCGGTGGAAATACACGACCACCTGCTCCTTCCCGGTCGGGTTCGCGAGATTTCGACTCATTATCGATTGATCGCGCGACATATCCGATCGACAGGAGGACAGGTTCGTGACACCAGACAGCCCGGACGAAGAACGGACCAGAATCAGTACCCTCGAAGCGTTCGCGGACACGATCATCCCCGGCGAGAAGCGATTTCCCGGTGACCGGGCCATCGCGGGAGCCGGCGACGGGGGCGGCGCGGTCGCCGCCGGCGCCCTCGAGCTGCTGGAGCTGCCCGCCCCGGGCCTCTCGGCCGGGCTGGCGGACTTCGCCCGCTCCCTGAACGGCCACGCCCTGGCCTACGCGGCCGAGCTCGGCCTGTCGCTCGACGAATCGGTGCCCCCGTTCGTCGCCCTGACCTTCGAATCGCGCACCGCGCTGGTCGAGCGGCTGACCGCGCCGGGGCACCCGGAAAAGGACGGCTGGGTCCTGCTCGCCCTGTTCAGCAACATGGCCTTCGACACCGCCGCCCACCGGCACACCGCCGAGGCGCTCGCCGCCGGGCACCCCGGGCTGACCGCGATGGGCTTCGCGAAGCCGGACGCGGACGGCCTGTGGCGCTTTCCCGAGTACTCCTACGGCCGGGAACTGGCCAGGATCCACCCCGGCACAACCCCCTCCGGGAGTCCCGCATGACCGCCCGCGAAAGCACAGACGTCCTCGTGGTCGGCAGTGGCTTCGGCGGGGCGATCGCCGCCTACCACCTCGCCGCGGGCGGCGCGCGGGTCGTCGTCCTCGAACGGGGCCCGTGGCTCGAGGGCAAGGACTTCGACCACGACTACCTGCTCGGCTCGTCCTACACCCGGGTCTTCGACTTCGTGGCGGGCGACGGCATGAGCGTGCTCGGCGGCAACTGCGTCGGCGGCGGCAGCGTCGTGTACTTCGCCGCGCTCCCGCGCGCCCCGCGGTTCGCCTTCGAGCGGCACGGGAGCATCGGCAGGCGGATGTGGCCCTCGGCGATCAGCCGCGACACGCTGGAGCCCTGGTACGACCGGGTCGCCGAGGCGATCCCGGTGGTGAAGCAGGACTGGAACGACGTCAGCTACGCCGGCGGCCTGTGGGCGGCGGCCTGCGACCACTCGGGCCGCACCGCGAACCCGGTGCCGGTCGGCGTCGACCGCGAGAAGTGCACGAACTGCAACTGGATGATGGCGGGCTGCCGGTTCGACGCCAAGCGGTCAATGTTGTTCAGCTACCTGCCCGCCGCGGTGGCGCACGGGGCGGAGATCCGGCCGCTGCACGAGGTGCAGCACATCTCGAAAGCCCCCGACGGCGACTACCGGGTGCACTACAGCCACATCGACGGCGAGGACTACCGGATCCGGACCGACGGCGGGACGATCGACGCCAAGATCGTCATCCTCGCCGCGGGCGCCGGCGCCACACCGGTGATCCTGCAGCGCTCGGAGGCGCAGCTGGGCCGGATGCCGCACGCCGTCGGCCGGTACTTCTCGGGCAACGGTGAACGCCTCAACACCGCCGTCGTCAACGAGGACCGCGTGCGGGACGTGCTCGGCCTGAGCCGGGGCGGCGGCCTCGCCTACGCGGCCAACCAGATCGGCAAGGGGCCGGTGGTCGCAAACTGGGATCACCTCGACGGCTCGCTGCCCGAGTACTCGCGCTTCTCCTTGGAACAGCTGTACTTCCCGCCCGGGCTGGGGACCATCCTCGCCCAGGCACCGGATGCGACGGGGCCGAGCTGGTTCGGCGTCGACAAGAAGGAAATGCTGCGGCAGTGGCGTTCGTGGCTGATCCTGTTCCTGATGGTGGAGGACGACAACGAGGGCGTCTTCGGCCCGCCCCCGCCGTCCGGCAACGCCTACCGCATCTCCCAGCAGATGCTGGGGCGCGGCACCCTCAGCTACGTCCCGTCGCCGAACACACTGAGCGGCTGGGCCAAGGCGGACGCCGAGGTGAAGGAGATCCTGGAGCGTGACGGCCTGGCCAAGGTGATGCCGTGGACGAACGACCTGGTCGGCGCCTACACCGTGCACCCGCTGGCGTCCTGCCGCATCGGTGACGATCCGGAGACTTCGGCGTTGGACGACAGCCACGAGCTGCGCGGCCATCCCGGCATCTTCGTCACCGACGGTTCCGCCGTGCCCGGCGCGTTGACGGTCAACCCGGCCATGACCATCGCCGCGCTGGCCGAGCGGGCCATGCCCGGGATCGTGCGAGCAGCGCAGCGGCGCGGAGTGCAAGTCACCTACGGCGCGCCCGCTCCGGCCGGCGGCACCACGAGCCCGATGGTGAGCGCCGTCCGGTGAGCGGATCGCTGCTCGGACCGGTTCTTCGCAGGTCGCCGAGCCGGATCCGCCACGTCACAGCGGTACGGCCGGCCGAGGCGTCCGGCCTCGTCGCCGAGGTCTATGCCAGGACGGAGCGGGACTTCGGCCTGCTCGCACCGCCGATCGCCCTGCATTCGCCGGCGCCGGAGATCCTGGCGGCGGCGTGGCTGATGCTCCGGGAGACCCTGGTCGCCTGCCACCAGCTCGACCGGGCCGCCAAAGAGGTGGTGGCGACGGCGGTGTCACTCGGCAACGCCTGCCCGTACTGCGTGGACGTGCACGGATCCACTTTGGACGGCCTCGGCCAGGGCCGGGACGGGACGGCCCTGACCGGCGGGCATCCCGAGTCGATCACCGATCCTGTCCTGCGGGAGGTCGCCGGGTGGGCCGAGGCGAGCACGACCCGGGCGGCCGCGCTTCGGTACCCGGCGCGGTTCACGGCCGGGCAGACCGCGGAACTCGCCGGGGTGGCGGTGACCTTCCAATACCTGAACCGCATGGTCAACGTCTTCCTCGGCGGATCCCCGCTGCCTCCGGTCCTGCCCACCGCGGCACGGGCCGGCGGGCTGCGGCTGCTCGGCCGCTTCATGCGGCAGATCGCGCAGGAGCGGCACCGGCCCGGGAGCGACCTGGGCCTGCTGCCCGCCGCGCCCGTCCACCAGGACCTGGCTTGGGCCGGGAGCAATCGGTACATCGAGGACGCCTTCGCGCGGGCGGGCGCCGTGATCGACGCGGCCGGCGGGCGATCGGTCCCGCGGCCGGTGCGCGAATTGCTGGGCACCACGCTCTCCGGCTGGGACGGGCGACCGGCAGGCCCCAGCCGCGCCTGGGCCGACGACGCCGTCTCGGTCCTGCCCGGGGCGAATCGGGCCGCGGGCAGGCTGGCGCTGCTGACCGCGCTGGCGTCGTACCAGGTCGACGAGTCCGTCATCGGTGAATTCCGGCGGGAGCAGCCCGGGGATCGCGTACTGATCGAACTCACGTCGTGGGCGAGCCTGACCGCGGCGCGGCAGGCCGGCAGCTGGCTCGGCCCGCGCGCACGCACCGCGGGACCGGACACCGAAGGCGCTCCGGACCGGCACCCGCACCCGGACGCGGGCACCGGCGCACCTGTGCGAGAACTCCCCGAGTGAAAGGACCACCGCGTGAGCGAGTCACAGAATGTCTTCCTCGCCCTGACCGCCGAGGGCGACGAGATCGACCGGCTGGTGTCCGATCTCGACAGTGCACAATGGATGAGTCCGACACCTGCTCCCGGCTGGACCGTCAAGCACCAGATCGCCCACCTCGCCGCGATCTTCCGCATGGCGGGCCTCGCCGCCGGCGATCCCACGGCCTTCCGGACGATGATCGGCCGGCTGAGCGACGACTTCGACGCGAACGTCGACGCTGCGCTGGCCCCGTACTTCGCGGACTCGCCCGAGGTCCTCCTCGGCCGGTGGCGCAAGGAACTCAAGACCGCGACCGAAGCCCTCGCCGCCCGCGCGCCGGAGGATGTCGTGCCGTGGCTCGTCCGGCCGCTTCCGCCGTCCGTGCTCGCCGCCGCCGGGTTGATGGAGCTGTTCGGCCACGGGCAGGACATCGCCGACGCACTCGCCGTCCGCCGGAACCGGACCGACCGGATCCGCCACCTCTGCGCGTTCGCCACCCGCACCTGGGACTTCGGTTACCTCGCCCGGGGCCTGGCCGTGCCGGACGTCGAATTCCGCTACCGGCTCGCCGCGCCCTCCGGCGAGCTCTGGACGTTCGGGCCCGCCGATGCGGCCCAGACGATCAGCGGCCCGGCCGAGGACCTCTGCCTGCTCGTCACCCGGCGACGGCACCCCGACGACCTGGGGCTCTCCGCGACCGGCGCCGAAGCGAACCATTGGCTCACCATCGCCCAGGCCTACCGGGGGCCGGCCGGACCGGGCCGTGCCCCCGGCCAGTTCGCCGCAGCCAGGCCTCCCGGCAGCTGAGCGACCCGCAGCCGCGGTGCTCTCGCCCGCGTGGCCACCCGGCCTCACGCCCACGACTTCAAGGAGATCTGATGCAGTACGCAAAGGATCACGCCGAGCTCTACGACCTGGTTTTCCGTAGCCGTGGGAAGGACTTCGCGGCCGAGGCCGAGGCGCTGACCGAGCTGGCCCGCTCGCGTTTCCCGGCGGCCCGGTCCTTGCTCGACGTCGCCTGCGGCACCGGCGCGCACCTCGAGACCTTCCGGCACCTCTTCGACGAAGTAGCCGGATTCGAACTGGCCGAGGCCATGCGCGCGGTCGCGCAGGCGCGGCTGCCGGACGTCCCGATCCACGCGGGAGACATGCGGCGCCTCGAACTCGGCCGGAGTTTCGACGTTCTGGTGTGCATGGGCAATTCCGTGGCCTGCATGCCGGACCCGGCGGACCTGGACACGGCGATCGCCGGAATGGCCGCGCACGTGGTCCCCGGCGGCGTCGTGATCGTCGAACCGTGGTGGTTCCCCGCCGACTTCATCGACGGGTACGTCGACGGGCATCTGATGAAGGAGAACGACCGGGTGGTCTCCCGGATCACCCGGTCCGTGCGCGAGGGCGGGGTGACCCGGATGGAGGTGAAGTTCACTGTCGCCGACGCCTCGGGGATCACCGACTTCACCGACCTGCTGCAGGTGACCCTGTTCGAGCGGGACGACTACCGGTCCGCGTTCGAGCGGGCCGGCTGCACCGTCGAGTTCGTGCCGGGATTGCGGCTGGCCAGCGGCAGGCCCAACAGCCCGGGGCTGTTCGTCGGCACTCGGAAATAGCCGGCGCGCGCCGCCGCCGGGCACACGTTCTTCGGGCACACGAACGGAGGGGTTCATGCGGATCCTGTTCACCACCGAGCCGCTGCCAGGACACTTCTTCCCCTTGGTCCCGCTGGCCTGGGCCGCCAGGGCGAGCGGCCACGACGTGCTGGTCGCCGTCCCGGACAACTTCGCCGACACGGTGCTGCGCGCCGGCCTTCCCGCCGTTTCGAGCGGGCCACCGACCGAGTTCCTGGACCTGTCCCCGAACGGCTCGGACCGCCCCGACGGGCTGCTCCGCCATGCCCACGGCCGGATGTTCGGCCGGATCGGCTCGGTCACCCTGCCCGCGACGATGTCCATTGTGGAGCGATGGCAACCCCGGCTGGTGGTGCACGAGCGCGCGGAATTCGCCGGCCCGGTCGCGGCGGCCCGGCACGGCACGCACTCGGTCGACCTGCGGTGGGGCGTCGCCGACCTGGCCGAGTACCGCACGGCCGCCGCGGAAGTGCTCGGACACGACCTGGCGGAGCTGGGGATGGACGGCCTGCCGGAGCCCGACCTGATGCTCGCCTCCTGGCCGCCGAGCCTGCGTCTCCCGCACGCCACGGACCACGTCGGGCTGCGCCACGTGTCCTACGGCGGCACCGCCCGCCTGCGCCGCTGGATGTTCGAACCGGGTGCCCGGCCGCGGATCTGCCTGACGCTGGGCACCCTGGTCCCGAAACTCGGCCTGGACCTGCTGCGGGAGGAGCTGATGTCCGTGGTCCGCGAGCTGGTGCGGCTGGATTTCGAGCTGGTCGTCGCGATCGACGACCAGACGGCCGCCGCGTGGGGACCGTGGCCCGCGGGCATCCGGCACGTGGGCTGGCTGCCCATGGTCCAAGTCTTGAACAGGTGTGCTCTGCTGATCCATCACGGCGGCCAGGGCACCACGCTGACCGCACTGGCGGCCGGCGTGCCCCAGCTGGTGCTACCGCAGTTCGACGACCAGTTCGAGAACGCGGACGCCGTGGTCAAAGCCGGTGCGGGCATCCGCCTGCTGCGCCCGGAGATCGTGCCGCACACGGTGGTCGGCCATTGTCTGCGCATCCTCGAAACGGCCGAGTTCACGGACGCGGCCTCGCTCGTCGCCCGTGAGATCGCCGCACAGCCTTCCCCGCTGGAGGTCGTCGGAACGCTCGAAGACCTGGCCGGTCAGGGCCAGGCCGGTACGTGAGCCGGGTTCCCGGCCACGCACCGGCCTCGCCCGGGCAGTCAGACCACGTGCACCTTGGGCACGTAGAGGATCCACTTGCCGCCCTGCTCCTGGAATACCCGCTCCTTGGCCATGATCTCTTCGGCGTGGTTCCACGCGAACAGCAAGGCGTAGTCCGGATAGGGACTCGCGAACGCCTCCGGCGGGCGCACCGGCAGGTGCATGCCGGGGGTGAGCAGACCGTGCTTGCCCGGCGTCGAATCACAGACGAATTCGACGAGGCCGGTCCCTATCCCGCAGTAGTTGGTCAGGGTGGCGCTCTTGGCGGTCGCACCGTAGCCGACGACCCGCTTGCCGTCGGCCCGCAGCTCGCCGAGCAGCCGGATCAGGTCGACCCGGATCTCCTCGATCCTGGCGCTGAACCGCTGGAGCTGCTCGGTCCCGTCGAGTCCCTGTTCCCGTTCCTGCTCCAGTAGTTCCGCGACCTCCGGCCGGGGCGCCCGGGCGCCGGGCCGCGCCAGGGTGTAGCGGATGGAGCCACCGTGCACGGTCATCCGCTCGGCGCCGACCAGCTCGAGTCCGAACCGGACGGCCATGGCCTGCACCGAGCGCACGGAGAAGAGGTAGAAATGCTCGTCGTAGATCTGGTCGAAGGATGCGTTGCCGAGAATGTCGCCGAGGTAGCGGTCCTCGAAGACGCACACCCCGTTTGCCGAGAGCAGCGCGGACACTCCGCGGAAAAGCGAGTCCAGGTACGGTATGTGACTGATGGTGTTGGCCGAATAGATCAGGTCGGCCGGCCCCTCGGCCGCCCGGATCGCCTTGGCCGTCTCCTCTTCGAAGAACTCCGGCCGCACCCGGATCCCACTGGCCTGAGCGACTTCCACCGCCCGGCGCGAGGGGTCCACGCCGAGATGCCGGACGCCCGCTTCGCTGATCGTGCGGAGCATTATTCCGTCATTGCAGCCGATTTCCACGGCGAAGGAGCCCGGATCGGCCAGCTCCGTTTTCAGGAAATGCCTGGCCACCTCCTCGAAGTGCCGGCGCATGAACTCCGATCCGGACGAGCGGTATGGATAGTTCTCGTGGAACATCAGGCTTCGCGGGACCTCTTCGACGTGCTGAACCATCGTGCAGGACAGGCACAACCCGACCGCGAGGCGGAAGAAGAACTCGCTGTCGGTCGCGCCCGGATCGCGGAACGACTGGGAAACCGGTTGCCGGCCGAAATCACACCATTCCCGCAACCGGCCACCACAAATACGGCACCCGTACTGTATTTTACTGTCGCTGTCCACCCAATTCGCCCTTCTGTCACGCAGGGTACCCGATTCGCAGATTTCGGGCGTCTCGAGTCAGGTCGCATTCGCTGTGACAACGTTACCCGGCCGCGCGTGGCGAATCTTTTCCGATCGTGCGCTGGTCACCACCGCGGTAGCGCAAGGCTAGAGGTGCACGGCCAGGTGCACCGGGCGACCATTGACCACGGTGGCGCCCAACTGGTTCGACACGCCTGCATCATGAGCCGAAGAATTCGGGAGACACGATGACGACGACCACCGGTAGCGAGTTACGGCCACGCGCCGACGACGGGCTGCACCGGCGGTTCGCCAGGTCCGCGGCCGCCGGGACGGCCGGTTCACGTCCGATCACCGAAGACTTCCGGCACTGGTTCGAATCCCGCCGCGCCGCGCAGCGCTTCCAGGTGGACCGCATCCCCTTCCACGAGCTGGACGCCTGGTCCTTCACCCCGGAAGCGGGAAACCTGGTTCACCGCAGTGGCCGGTTCTTCTCGGTGGAGGGGCTGGCTGTGTCGATGGGCGCCGACGGCGCCCGCTGGCACCAGCCGATCATCGTGCAACCCGAGGTGGGCATTCTCGGCATCCTCGGCAAGGAATTCGACGGCGTGCTGCACTTTCTGATGCAGGCGAAGATGGAACCCGGGAATCCCAACAAGCTGCAGCTCTCGCCGACCGTGCAGGCGACGAGGAGCAACTACACCAAGGTCCACAGTGGCCGGAGTGTGAAATACCTCGAATACTTCACGAACCGGCGGCGCGGCCGCGTCCTCACCGACGTGCTGCAGTCGGAGCACGGCGCGTGGTTCTTCCGCAAGTCGAACCGCAACGTGATCGTCGAGACCGAGGACGACGTGCCCGCGGACGACGACTTCCGGTGGCTGACGCTCGGCCAGATCGGGCAGCTGCTCCACCAGGACAACATCGTCAACATGGACTCGCGCACCGTGCTGGCCTGCGCGCCGCTGGCGCCCGACGAGCCTGCCGCGCGCGATTCCGACACCGAGCTGCTGTCGTGGTTCACCACCGAGCGCGCGCGGCGCGAGATGCACGCCGAGCGGATCCCGCTGAGCAAGGTGGAGAACTGGGAGCGCGGCGAGTGGTCCGTCAAGCACGAGCTGGACCGCTACTTCCGGGTGGTGGCCGTGTCGGTGCGGACCGACAACCGAGAGGTCGCCCAGTGGACCCAGCCGCTGATCGAACCGGTCGCGACCGGCCTCGCCGCGTTCGTGTTCCGCTATTTCCACGGGGTGGCCCACGTGCTGGCGCACGCCAGGGCGGAAGGCGGTTTCCTGGACACGGTGGAACTCGGCCCGACCGCCCAGTACACGGCGGAAAGCTATGCCCACCTCGCCGCCGCCGACCGCCCGCCGTTCCTGGACCTGGTGCTGGGGGCCGGTTCGAGCCGGGTCCGCTTCTCGACGATCCTGTCCGAAGAGGGCGGCCGGTTCCTCAACGCGAACGTCCGGTACGTCCTCGTCGAAGCCGACGAGGCGAGCGCCCCCGCCGAGCCGCCGCCCGGCTATCGCTGGGTCACCCCGGGTCAGCTGAACCTGCTGGCCCGGCACGGGCACTACCTCAACGTGCAGGCGCGCACCCTGCTGGCGATCCTGAACACGAGGGCGGTCGAGTTGTGACGGAACCCGTGCGGATCGGAGTCATGGGATGCGCGGACATCGCCCGGCGGCGGATGCTGCCCGCGTTCGCCGCCGCGAAGGACGTCGAGATCGCCGCGATCGCGAGCCGGGACCTCGCCAAGGCGATGCCCCTCGCGGCGGAACACGGGTGCCGCGCGGTGGGCGGCTACGACAAACTGCTGGCCGACGCCTCGGTCATGGCCGTCTACCTGCCGCTGCCGCCCGCCTTGCACGCCGGCTGGATCGAGGCGGCGTTGCTGGCGGGCAAGCACGTGCTCGCCGAGAAGCCGATGACCATCGACGCGGCCTCGACCACCGGTCTGCTCGCCCTTGCCGCCTCCCGCGGCCTGGTGCTGATGGAGAACCTGTCCTTCGTCCACCACAGTCAGCACGCCACGGTCCGGGCCCTGCTCGACGACGGCACGATCGGCGAACTCCGGTCCCTGCACGCCGCCTTCACGGTACCGCTGCGCAGCGGTGACGACATCCGGTACCGATCCGATCTGGGCGGTGGCGCGCTGTGGGACACCGGCGTCTACCCGGTCCGGGTCGCGCTGGACTTCCTGGGCGCGAGCCTGCGCGTCGCCGGCGCCGTGCAGTGGCGGCGGCCGGAGTTCCCGGTGGACACCGGTGGCGCGGCCTTGCTGGTCGACCGCGGTGGGGTGAGCGCGCAGCTGACCTTCGGCCTCGACCACGGCTACCGTTCGGCTTACCGGCTCGACGGCAGCAAGGGCTCGATCAGCGTAGAGCGCGCGTTCACCCCGCCCGCGGACCACGAACCGGTCGTACTGGTCGAGAATCGGGGCGGTACCAGGGTGGTCCGGCTTCGCGCCGAGGACCAGGTGGCCAACACGGTCGCCTCGTTCGCCGCCGCGGTGCGTTCAGGGGCCCGGCCGAACGACGATTCCCGTTACCAGGCCGAGCTGATCGACGCGATCAGGTCCAGCTTCGAGCCGCCGGCCCGGTGAATCGGGGCGCGGCGCTGCCGCGGGCGCCGCCTCCCGCTGACGGCGTCACGCGACCTGGCCGTCCGGGGTATCGCCGCGGCGGCCCGCCGCCGCCTCGACGAGGGCGGTGCTGACGAACTCCACGTCCCGGTCGCCGAGTCCCTGGTGCAGTGGCAGGCAGAGGGTGACGGCCGCCGCGTGTTCCGCTCCCGGCAGCGCGACATCGTCCGCCCCGTAGGCGCGGACCCGGTGGAGCTGCGGATAGCGGAACGTGGTGTAGATACCGCGTTCGTAGAGCCGCCTGGCCACGAGGTCCCGGAGACCGGGGGCGAGCTGGACCCAATAGAGGTAGAAGGAGGTCTCGTGGCCGTCGGGAAGGGGCGGCGGAGTGAGCAGGCCGGGAACGCCGCGCAACGCCTCGTCGTAGGCCGCGACCACCTCGCGCCGCCGGGCAACGAAGTCGCCCAGCTTGCCCAGCTGGACGTGGCCGATGGCAGCCAGCACGTCGTTCATCACCGACCGGCGGCCGAAGGAGGAGATCTCGAAGTCCCACCAGCGGGTCTGCGCGCGCATCGCCTGGTCGTAGCCACTCGTCTGCTCCAGCCCGAAATACGCGAGCTTCCGCGCTCGTCCGGCCAGCTCCGGGTCGCGGGCGTAGAGCATGCCGCCGTCCACGGCGACCGCGATTTTCCCGTGGTCGAAACTCCACACGCCGACGTCGCCGAACGTGCCGCAGGCCCGGCCGCCGGCTCGCGACGCCTGGGCGTTCGCGGCGTCCTCGACGAGCTTGACGCCACGGTCGCGGCAGAGCTCGGCGACCTCCGCGACCTGCCCGGGGTAGCCGCCGTAGTGCAGCAGGATCACGGCTTTGGTCGCCGGGTTCAGCCTGGCCGCCACGTGTTCGGCCGTGGCATTGAGGGTGCGCGGGTCCACGTCGCAGAAGACCGGCCGGGCTCCGTGCGCGGCGACGGCATTGGCCGTGCCGACGAAACACACCGTCGGCAGCACGACTTCGTCACCCGGTCCGACGCCGAGCAGTTCCATCGCCATGAAGGTCGCCTCAGTGCAGGAATTGGTCGACATGACCTGCTCCGGCGCGGCGCCGAGGTGCGCGGCGAACGCCGCCTCGAACGCCGCGACCCGGGAGCCCTTGCCGATCCAGCAGCTTTCGAAGACCTCGCGGACCGCGGCGAGTTCCTGCTCCCCCAGCGACGGCTGGAACACGTTGATCATCTGATTCATCCCTCCGCCGGCCGGGCAATGCCCTCGGTGATCCGTCGTGCACCTTTGTCGAACGGTACGGGATTCCCTACGGGTCACCATCTCGTAAAATGCCGTCTTCGGTCATGCTTGATTCTGCCGAACGCCATTGCTTGAGGAACTTCCTGGAATGAGCGTATCGTGGCCGTGTGGCCATTCTCGAGCCACCGGAAAATCCCCGCGCATTTTTCATTAATGCGGCGATCCGAAAGGCAGGATTTGTCGTGCAACCGTTCCGGATCGAGATCCCGCAGGCCGACCTCGACGACCTCCAGCGGAGGCTCGCCGCCACCCGGTGGCCGGCCGAGCCGCCGGTGGCCGGCTGGGCCCGCGGCGTCCCGCCGCAGTACCTCAAGGAACTCGTCGAGCACTGGCGCCACGGCTACGACTGGCGCCGGGCCGAGGCGGCGCTCAACCGATTTCCCCAGTTCCGCACCGAGATCGACGGCGCGACGGTGCACCTGCTGCACGTGCGCTCGGCGGAACCGGATGCGTTGCCGTTGCTGCTCACCCACGGCTGGCCCAGTTCCATCGTCGAGTTCACGGACGTCATCGGGCCGCTGACCGACCCGGCCGCGCACGGCGGAGACCCGGCGGACGCCTTCGATCTGGTCATCCCGTCCATTCCGGGGTACGGGTTCTCCGGCCCCGAACTGGAACCCGGCTGGAACATCCGCCGGATCGGCCGGGCGTGGTCCGAGCTGATGCGCCGGCTCGGCTATGACCGGTACGGCGCGCAGGGCGGTGATTTCGGCTCGATGATCTCACTGGAACTCGGCCGGGCCGACCCCGCGCACGTGGTGGGCGTGCACACCAGCATGCTGGTCGCGCCACCGTCCGGCGACCCGGCGGAGCTGGCGACGCTCGACGAGCAGGACCGGGCCCGCCTCGCCCAGCACGTCCGGTTCGACACCGATCTGGCCGGGCACTTCAAGCTGCAGTCCACCCGGCCGCAGACGCCGTCCTACGCCCTGACGGATTCGCCGGCCGGGCAGCTCGCCTGGATCGTCGAGAAGTTCTGGGAATGGACCGACTCGGCCAAGAGCCCCGAGGACGCGGTCGATCGCGACCACCTGCTCACCAATGTCATGATCTACTGGCTGACCGGCACCGCGGGCTCCTCCGCCCAGCTGTACTACGAATACCTCCAGCAGCTGATGACGTCCCCGGTGCCCGATCCGCCGGTCACCGTTCCGGTCGGGGTGGCTGTGTTCCCGTACGACATGGTGGTGCCCATCCGGCGCTTCGCCGACCGCGATCTCCCGACCATCACCCACTGGTCCGAGTTCGAGCGAGGCGGGCACTTCAGCGCGCTGGAACAACCCGAGCTGTACGTGGGCGACGTGCGGAAGTTCTTTCGCACGGTCCGGGGTGGCCCGGTCGATCACGCTCCGGTGTGAGGTACCGGCCGTGGTTTTGCGCGCCGCCGCGAGGATTGGCGCCAGATGTACACCAGTGAGGACATCGCGATGGCGAGATAACCGACGGCGCCGATCGTCAGCGCGGCTCCGTATCCCGCCGGCAGGGCCTTTTCCGGCGCGATGCCCACATCGAGAAGGCCCGCGGTCCACGACGCCGCGATCGACACCAGCGCGGCGAACCCGATGGTCGGCCCCAGTTCGATGGTGGCGTTGAGCAGTCCACCCGCGACCCCGGCGTGCTCCGCGGGCACGCCTTCCATGATCACGACTGTGGTACCGGAGAAAATGAGCACCGCTCCCAGCGGAAACGTTATCATCCCGGCGAGAATCGGCCCGAAATACGGCTGTCCGGTGCTCATGGTGCCGAGCAGGAACAATCCGGCGGACCCGATCGCGAAGCCGGCGATCGTCGTCACGCGGGGCCCCATCCAGTCGACCAGCCGACCGGACAACGATGAGGTCAGGAACATCATGAAGGCATACGGGAGGTAGGCGGCCGAAGTGGCGACCGGCGAGAATCCGTACGTCTGCTGGAAGTAGAGCGGCAGGAAGAACGACAACGAGAACACGGCCGCCGCCCCCGAGGCTATGCAGGCGAGTGCGGCCAGCCTGCGCACGGAGGCGAGGAGAACGACCGGCAGCAAGGGATTCCGCCGCCGGGCCTCGACGAAACCGAACGCCACCAGCAAAAGCACGCCCGAACAAGCCGACGGGACCACGATGGAACTCGAGGCGCCTTCGCCCGCTTCCTCCAGGCTGTAGCAGGTCGCCGCCAGCCCGGCGGTCACCAGCAGGGCGCCGGCCACGTCCACCCGCTGCCGGGTGGACGGCCGGACACCGGGCAGCAGGACGGGGGCGAGGGCCACCGCGGCGATGGCGACCAGCACGGGGGGCAGGAACGCCCAGCGCCACGACGCCCAGCTGACGATCGGACCGGACAGCAGGAGCCCGACGACACCGCCGATGATGGGGAAACCGCCCCACACGGCCATCGCCCTGGCATAGGCCCGGCGCTCCGGGAACACCGGGCCGAGCAGCCCCATCGCGGCGGGAGTGGCCAGTGCGGCACCGATTCCCTGGCCGAAACGGGCCAGCAGGATCAGCCCGAGTCCCGAGGCCACGGCCGTCGCGGCCGAACCGGCAGCGAAGATCGCCGTGCCCCACATGAAGGCCCGGCGGTGACCGAAGACGTCGCCGAGCCTGCCGCCCAGCAACAGCAGGCCACAGAACGAAACCGGGTACGCGCTGTTGACGAGCGCCAGCTGGGCTCGATCGAGCCCCAGTTCCCGCTGAATGGTCGGCAGCGCCACGGCGATCACCATCATCGCCATCAGCAGGGTCACCTGCACGGTTCCCAGCAGTGCGAACGCCGCTTGCGGCCGGCGCACCGAGGCCACGCCGCTCTCCGCGCCGATGACCCTGTCCTGGCTTCCGGTCATGGGGAGACGAACTCCTTGCGCAGCCGACGCCGACGAGCCAGTACCATCCGCAGAATCCCCTTTGCCCCAGACGAACGGACCGTTGCAGCCGCGGCATCGAGCCGGAATTGTTCGCCGCCGAGGTCGGTCACGTTGTTGACCATGATAAACGATTCAACCGTGCTCCGCACGCTGCCCGGCTCAATCCAAGCGACGTAACCGCGCCCGAAAACGTTCGGCGTTGCGCACATAGTCGGCCACGATCGTCGCGACTTCCGCCATCGGAAAAAAGGTGTTCTCCCGATTGCGTGCGGGGACTCCCAGCGCGATCTGCCCGGCCGGGACGTGACCGTCGAAGGAGATCAGCGCCCCGGCACCCACGGCCGCCCCGTCCTCGATCACCGTGGAGTTCAGCAGAATCGAACCCGAGGCGATCAGGCACCCGGCGCCGATGCTCGCGCCCTCGATGTGCACGCAGTGCCCGATGACGGTGCCTTCGCCGACCGTCACCGGCGTCTCGGGCGCGGCGTGGAGCACGCTGCCGTCCTGGACGTTCGTCCGCGCGCCGATCCGCACGTGGTTGTCATCGGCCCGAAGCACGACCTGAGGCCAGATCGACGCGTGCGCGCCGATGCGCACATCGCCGATCACCGTGGCATCCGGGTGCACGTAGGCGTCCGGGTGGATCTCCGGGCACAGGTCCCCCAACGCGTACACGGCCATTCGGCACTCCGTTCCCCTCGACCGGCCTGGTCACGCGTAGAACCGGTAGACGATGCTCCCCGCGCAGGCCGGCTTTTCCGCCTCGGGCATTTCCATGGCGCAGTCGGCCACCAGCTGCACGCAGCCGCCGCCCATCGACTCGACGGTGCCGATCGCGGCCGCCAGCCGGACCTGTCCCCCGACCGGCACCGGAGCCGGGAACCGGAGCTTGTTCACCCCGTAGATCACCGTCATCCTGATGTCGCGGACCTCCAGCAGGCGGTCGAACAACATGCCGGCCAGCGCCAGGGTGTGGAACCCGTCCACGACGGCGAACCCGTACGGGCCGTCGTGCGCGTCGGCGTCCGGGCTGTGCGAGGAGGCCGGGTTCGCGGTCGCGACGCCGAAGCCGCGCACGAGATCCGGCGTCAGCCGGACCCAGGCCGTACGCCCCAGATCCATACCGGCCAGCCCGGTCAGCCCGGCGAGGCCGGGCACCGTCGTCGTCATCGTGTCTCCACGGATAGCACCTCACGCGGAACAATCGCGGAAATCATCTGCCCGGCGCCATTCTTCACAGCTCTCCGACGGGGCGCAGGGTTTCAAAAGATTCATGAAAGATGTACCGGCCCCGTTCCCCGCACCGAATAGCGTGAAAACCCACCTGAACGCGAAGGAGAATCCGGTGGCTTCGCTTGACGCGCAGGACGATGCCCGCCTCGCGGCCGAGCTGGACCGCCTCGACCCGGCAGTGCTGCGATCCGGGCCCGGCAAGAAGTGGCGTGACGACAACGGAAGCGTGCTTCCGGCTTGGATCGCCGACATGGACTTCCCGATCGCCCCTGCCATCCGGCGGCGGCTGTCCGCGATCGCCGGGGGTGGCGCGCTGGGCTACCCCCGGTCCGCCGACCTGCGCGAGCTGAGAGAGCGCTTCGCCCTCCGCATGGCGGAACGCTACGACTGGAAGCCGCCCGTCGGGGAAGTCGTGCAGTTCACCGGCGTCACACAGGGCGTGCACGCCGCGCTCTACTTCGCCACCGAACCGGGCGACCCGGTGGCGATGCACACCCCCGCGTTCGGGCCGTTCCGGCAGGGACTGGCCGGTCTGGGACGGCCCCTCGTACCGATCCCGATGATCGACACGCGCACCGGCTGGGCGTTCGACGCGGACCGGTTCGCGCACGACGTCGCCGCCACCGGATGCCGGGTCCTGCTGCTCGTGAACCCCCACAACCCGACCGGCCGGATGTTCACCCGCGAGGAGCTGCGGGCGCTCGCGGAGGTCGCCGACCGGCACGACCTGCTCGTCATCGCCGACGAGGTGCACGCCGACCTGGCCTTCCCCCCGGACGAACACATCCCGTTCGCTTCACTCGATCCGGAGGTCGAAGCGCGCACGATCACCATCACCTCGGCCGCCAAGGCGTTCAATCTCGCCGGTACCCGTTGCGCGGTGGGCCACGTCGGCTGTGCCAGGCTGCGCCGCCGGTTGGCCGGGCTGCCGGCCGAGGTGCTCGGCGAGCCCAGCACGTTCGGCGTGCACGCGAGCATTGCGGCCTGGACGGAGGCCGACGGCTGGCTGACGTCGGTACTCGGCTACCTGGCCGCCAACCGGCGCCTGGTGGCCGAAACCCTGCGCGAAGAACTGCCCGAGATCACGATGCACCGCCCGGAGGCGACCTACCTGGCCTGGCTGGACTGCCGGGCGCTCGGCTGGGGCAGCGATCCGGCCCGGCGGTTCCGCTCGCACTGCGATGTCCGGCTCAGCTCCGGCACCGGGTTCGATCCCGGTGGCGAAGGCTTCGTCCGGCTGAACTTCGCGACTTCCCGGCCCATCCTCCAGGAGATCCTGCGCCGCATGGTCCGCGGCGCGCGGGCGGAGTCATGACCACGCCGTCGGAGCTGCTGATCACCGCGCGATGGGTCCTGCGCGGACCACGCGGCCTGCGGTTGCCGCACGGCGGTGTCCTGCTTCGTGACAGTGTCGTCGCGGCCGTCGGTCCTGCCGCGGAGGTGGCGGCCATGGCCGGTCCGGCCGCCACACGGCTGGTCTACCCCCACGGCACGGTACTGCCCGGCTTCGTGGACGGTCACGTGCATCTGAGCCTGGACGGCGGGGAGGATCCCGTCGATGCCTTGCTGCGGTCCGGGCCCGCCGCGCTCGAGGCCGGTGTGGCCGAACGCGCGCGGCTGCTCCTGAGCACCGGCGTCACCACGGTGCGCGACCTCGGCGACCGTGCCGACGCCGCGGTGCGGTTGCGCGACGAGATCAGCGCGGGAGCGCTGCCGGGGCCGCGGATTCTCGCGGCTTCCGCGCCGCTCACGCCGCCGGGCGGCCACTGCTGGTTCCTCGGCGGGGAAGTCTCCGGAGACCAGGAGATCCTGGCGAAGGTCCGGCGCAACGCCGCGGCGGGGGCCGACGTCATCAAGGTGATGGCAAGCGGCGGCTACATCACCGCGGGCGGGGCCGAGATGCGGGAGTCCCAGTTCGACGAGCGGCAGCTCGGCCTGATCGTCGCCGAGGCGGGCCGATTCGGGCTGCCGGTAGCCGCCCACGCGCACGGGATCGCCTCGATCGTCGCGGCGGCGAACGCCGGGGTGCGCACCGTGGAGCACTGTCTCTGGCTGGACGAGGACGACCGGGTCACCAGGCCCGAGAAGCACGTCCGCGCACTCGCCGAACAGGGTATCGCCGCGTGCTGCACCGTCAGCGGGCACGACTGGCGCCGGAAGGTCGAAACCGAAGGCGAGGCTGCGGCCCGGGCCTTCTACGGACGCATCGGGTGGATGCACGAGCGCGGCGTCCCGTTGATCGTCGGGACCGACGCCGGCATCCACGCCGCCGTCTTCGACGATTTCGTCGGCACGCTCGAACTCTACGAGTGGCTGGGGTTCTCCGCGGAGGCGATCGTCGAACTCGCCACCGCGGAATCGGCCCGTCTGCTCGGGATCGGAGACCGGACCGGGCAGCTGACGCCGGGGTACCGCGCCGACCTCGTGGTGGTCGACGGCGATCCGCTCACCGACCTCTCGGCGCTGCGTGCGGTACGGCTCGTCGTGGCGAACGGGAGATCCCGCGCACCGGCCGGCCTCCCCCCGGAGGCCGGCCGGTGACCCGGCGCGGCGCGACCGGCGCTACACGGCGAAGAGCCGCCCCAGCCCGGCCCCGGGCAGGGTGACGCCGAGTTCGCGGGTGATCGCCCAGGCCAGCGCCTGGTTGCTGGTCACGACGGGGCGCTCGATCAGGGCCTCGATCCGGTCGATCACGGCGGTCGCCCGCAGCGAGGTGCACGAGATCAGCAGCCCGTCCGACTCCGGGGCACAGACGTGCCGCGCCGCCTTGAGCAGGGACTGCGGCGGGACCCGGGTGATGTCCGGGTCGTCGCGGATGCCGAGCCCGGCGACGGTCTGCACTTCGAAGCCCGCATGGGACAAGCAGCCGGCGATCACGTCGTTGATCTCGGGGATGTTGGGGGTGAGGATCGACGGGCGGGTGATCCCGAGGTGCCGCAGTGCCGCGGTCGCGGCACTGACCGGTGAAACGCAGTGCGCCGTGGGCTTGGCCTCCTTGAGCAGGCGCACGATCTCCTCGTGCCCGATCGCGGCGGCGCCCGCCGTGCAGCCGTAGACCAGGACATCGAGGTCGGACCCGGTCATGATCTCCCGGGCGGCTTCGGTGATCCCGCTCGCGGTGGATCGCAGCGTCCCGACGGTGATCGGATTGGTGTGCGAGAGCCTGGTGGTGTACATCCCGACGCTCGCCGGCAGGAGTGCGCGCAGGTTGTCCTCGATGTTGGCATCGGTGGCCAGGGCCAGCAGCCCGACCCGGCCATCGGGGGTGGCGTCCTCCAGGACGACGTCGGCCCAGTCTTCAGTGGCCTCTACTGTGGACATTGCCTAGGTTCCTCTCGGTTTCCGATCCGGCGGGCGACGGGTGGCCTCGTTACCGGACATACGGCCGGCCGGAATGCCGCGCCGCCTTCTCCCGCAGCATCTTCTCCGCGAGCGACCAGATTTCCGGGCGCGCTTCCCGGAAGGTCACGCCGTCGTCGCAAGGCTGTTCCGTCAGCGTCGCCTCGCCTTTGACCAGCTGGCCGAGGCTCTCGACGGCGAGATCGGCGCACAGCTGGTTGACCAGGCGCACCAGTTCCGGAATCGTGCAGCCGGCCGGCAGCGGCATCTCCCGGGCGACCAGGATCGGGCCGCGGTCGACGCCGTCGTTGATCAGGTGCGCGGTGGCCCCCTGGGGCAGATTGTGGATGATCGACCAGACGTACGGATTGTTCCCCCGGACCTTCGGCAGAAATCCCGGATGCACGTTGATGATCCCGTATGGCACGCTCTCGATCACGTCGGATTTCAGAATACGGGTGTCACCCAGCACAGCGACGTGGAGGTCCATTTCCCGTAGCGCGATCCGCGTCGCGGCGTCATTGTGATTCTCCACGCTGACGTATCGGATTTCATGTTTCACGCACTGGGAAACGGTCGAGGTGGACGGGCTGAACGCGGGAACCCGGCAGAGTTTCTTCAGCTGTGAATCACGCCCGGTTCGCGCTAGCTGGGACTTCTCGTCGATGACCAGATCGGGTACGAACCCGGCGGCGATGAGCCGCTCGAGCATCATTTCCCCACGTGGGTGGGACTCGAGGTTGAGATACGCGAAACGCAGGTCCCCCGGTGACGAGCAGTCGGGAATCGTGAACGCCCGGCAGGAATTCCGACGCTCGTCGAGCGCTGTGTCAGTCATACTGGAACTGTCCAATCTTCGGTGGTGCGAGTTGAGTTCCTCATCTCGGCAGTCCGAGCGCATCGGCGACCCGGCCGGTGTGCACGTCCGCGTCGCCGAACGCCAGTGACGCCGAGAGCGCGTGTCGTGAATAGCGGTGGAGATCGTGTTCCGCCGTGAAACCGATCGCCCCGTGCACCTGGTGGCCGCGGGCGCACACCCGCTGGTAGGCCTCACTCACCCAGGATTTGGCCGCCGACACGGTCAGTGCGGTCCCGTCGCCGGCTGGATCGGCCGCGAGCCGCCAGATCGCCTCGTAGGCGATGAGCCGCGCGCCCAGAGTGTCGGTCGCCATGTCGGCGCAGTGCTGGTGCACGGCTTGAAAACTGCCGATCGGCCGACCGAACTGCCGGCGTCGGCCCGCGTACTCGACCGTCCGGTCCAGCACGCGCCGGGCCCCGCCCACCATCTCGGCGCAGGTGGCCGCGGTGCCGAACGCTTCGATCACCCGGACCACGTCGCGACCGCCGTGCACCGGCCCCAGCGCGGCCTCATGCGGGACTTCGACGTGGTCGAAACACACTCGGTGGTAAGGATTCGGGCCGATCACCGGCAAGGACTCCGCCGCGATGCCTGCCGGCCGGCCGGGGCCGACCAGGAAGACAGTCAGCCCGGCGCCGGTGTCCGCGGCTACGACGAGCCCGTCGGCGGTTCCGCCGAACGGCACGAAGCCCGCCGTGCCGTTCAGGACGAAGCCGTGACCGCGCAGGGTCGCGGTGACGGTCGAGCCGTCGGCACCCCAGTGGGCCCGGGGAGCGGCCCGGACGTAGGCCGCGGTGCGCCCCGCGGCAATCCGGCCCAGCCACAGCGACCGCTGCGCGGCCGTGCCGAACCGGAGGATCGGCATGGCCGCACACGCGATCGTGACCAGGAGCGGGCTGGGCACCAGCGCGGCACCCAGTTCCTCGAACAGCAAGCAGCTCTCCAGAAAGCCCCGGCCGACGCCGCCGTAGGCCTCCGGCACGGCCAGGCCGGGCCACCCCAGCTCGACCAGCTCCGGCCACAATCCCGGGGAACAGCCGGGTTCTTCCCCGGCCACCGACGCCCCGCCGATACGCACACCGGCGTTGGCGTCCAGGAACCTCCTGGCCGTTTCCTGGATCAACGCCTGCTCTTCGGTCAAAGTAAGGTCCATGACGCTCCTTGCCGGGCCCGGCCCGGTTCAGGCCCGGGGCAGCCCGAGGCCCCTGGTGGCGATGATGCCGCGCTGAATCTCCGAGGTGCCGCCGAGAAAGGTGGCGGCCACCGCGTCGAACTGCCGGTGGGTGAACTCCCCGTCCAGCGGAGCCCCCGACGCCTTGTCCCCGCGCCACATCAGGCTGTGCTGGCCGAAAACCCGCGCCCCGGTCTTGGCCAGGCGCTGGTGCAGCTCGGCACCGAAGAGCTGGTTGACGGACGCCTCGTAGCCCGGAACCGAGCCGGCCGCCTGTCGGGAGACGGTGTAGCGGGCGACGTTGTACAGCACCCGGACCTCGGTGTACCGCCGGGCGACCTCGGCCCGGATGCCGCTCCCCCAGCCTTCGTGCAGCCGGCCGGCACCGGACTCGGAGTTGACGTAATCCACCAGCCCGGTCAGCGCCTGCTCAAGCTTGACCGCCGTGCTGATGGCCGCTCGCTCGAAACTGAGCGTGTCCATCGCCACGTACCAGCCCCGGTTCTCCTCGCCGACGCGATCGGCCACCGGCACGCGCACGTCCTCGAAGAGGATCTCGGAAAACGGCTCGGCTCCGCGCATGTCCTTGATCGGGCGCACTGTCACCCCCTCGCTGCGCGCGTCGACCAGCAGGTAGGTCAGCCCCCGGTGGCGGGGCTCCGCCGGGTCCGTGCCGGTGCGGACCAGGATGAACAACCAGTCCGCGTGCTGCCCGAGCGAGGTCCAGACCTTCCGGCCGTTCACCACGTAGTACGTGCCGTCACGCACGGCCCTGGTCCGCAGGCCGGCCAGATCCGAGCCCGCGTCCGGCTCGGAGAACCCCTGGGCCCAAGTCCGTTCACCACGGGCGATGGGCGGCAGGTGCGTGGCTTTCTGGGCCGCCGTGCCGTGCCGGAGGAGGGTCGGCCCGAGCAGGGAGACACCGAGGCTGTTCACCGTGGGTACCTTGGCGCGCACGAGTTCCTCGTTGAGCACGAACTCCGCGGCCACGGGCAGGGCCGCGCCGCCGTACTCCACCGGCCAGCGCGAAGCGATCCAGCCGCGCGCGGCCAGCGCGGCCGCCCATTCGCGAGCACCCGCGGCCCGCGCGCGGTCGGCGCAGTCGCGGTCGGCCGGCCAGTCGTAGCCCCGGACGTCCTCGGGCTCGAGGCCCTGCTCCGCGTGCACGTCCGGCGAATAGGCCGCCGGAAAGCTGTCCTTGATGAACTGCCGCACCTCCGTGCGGAACGCGGCCTCCGCCGGAGTGTCGTCCCAGTTCACACCGGGGCTCCTGCCTGCGCCCGCGGGACCGGGACGAAACCCGGCCGCTGCCTGTCCCAAGTGGACGCGGTGATCCCGCGCGCACCGGCGGCGCGCAGCTCGTGTTTGGCCACCTTGTCCGTCGGCGTCCGCGGCAACGCGGCGGCGAATTCGAGATAACGCGGCACCATGAACTTGGGCAGCTTCTCGAGGCAGTGGGCCAGGAGCTGCTCATGGGTGAGCGAGGCTCCTTGCCGCAACACCACCGTCAGCTTCACCTCGTGCTCCTCCAGTTCCGACGGCACCGCGATCGCCGCGCACTCCTGGACCGCGGGATGCGTGTTCACCTCGAGTTCGATGTCGAAGGCGGAGATGTTCTCGCCGCACCGGCGGATCCCGTCGCTCATGCGGTCCATGAAGTAGAAATACCCGTCACCGTCCTGCCGGACCCGGTCTCCGGTGTGGAACCACATGTTGCGGAACGCGTGCGCGGTGGCGTCGAAACGCTTGTAGTAGCCACCGGTCAGCACATACGGCTGCTTCGGGCGGAGCACCAGTTCACCGGGGACGCCGGGAGGCAGCAGGTGATCGCACTCGTCGACCACCGCGGCCTCGAACCGCCGCCCGTTGACCTGCCCGCACGACCCGGTCCGCCAGTGCCCGAAGGGACTGGCGAGCGGAACCCCGGCTTCCGTGCTGGTGTAGGCCTCCACGGAGCGGACCCCGAACCGCTCGTGGAGCTTCGCGTCCAAAGTGGACTTCCCGGTGTAGAAGACCTCCAGCGGGTGGTCCTTGTCGCGAGCCGTCGGCGCCTGGTTGAGCAGGATCGGCAGCATCGAAAAGACCGAAATCGCCACCTTGGCGTCGAAATGGCGCACGTCGTCCCAGAACCTGGAGACGCTGAAGCGCTCCACCACCGCGATGGAGCCGCCGCTGAGGAGCGCGGACAGCACGCCGTCCCACAACCCGGCGGCGTGGAACAGCGGAAGCGGGCAGTAGATCCGCCCACCACCCGGATTCACGAAATCGAACACGTCCTGCGCACAGGTCAGTGCCAGCGCGTGCGGAACCAGCGCTCCCTTCGACGGACCGGTGGAGCCGGAGGTGTGCATGATCGCCAGCAGGTCCGAGAAGCGGGCCCGGTGCGCCGGCCGCGCGGCACCGTGGACGAGGAGACCGGACAGCCTGAGCTGCTGCCAGCCCCGGTCGCGCGGTGGGTGTTCGCCGCCGCTGCCTGCCCGGTCCGGCGGCAGGCCATCCGCGCGCACCACCACCCGCCGCAGATCCGGCAGAGCGGCCGGCGTGCCAGGCAGACGATCCGCGTACTGCTCGTCGATGATCAGCGTGGAGCAGTCGGAACCGGCCAGCAGCTGCCACAGCAGCTCGCCCCGGTAGGCGACGTTCACCGGCACCGCCACCGCACCGAGCCTGGCCAGCGCGAAGATCACGAAGACGATCTCCGGGCAGTTCGGCAGCATCACCGCGACGTGGTGGCCGGCCCGGACCCCGGCGAAGCTGAGCCCTTGAGCCACCCGATTCGACTCTTCGTCCACCTGGCCGAAACTGAGCGTGCCGTTCCGGAATTCGAGGAATGTCTCGTCCCGGTGTGATTCGGCCCGGGATTGGAGAATTTCACCGAGGACCAGTTTTTCTATGGATTCACCTTGCATGGCACCCCCAGGCGCGATCGAGCCGAGACTCCCTATGTCACGGCTGACATATTCCGGACCGGAAATACCGGATGTTCACTGACCGCGGCTCCGCTTCAGTCCGCGAGTTCGCCGCCAATCACGACGAACTCACCCGGTCGACCCGGACTCGAGCGCGTAACCACGCCCCCACGCGGTGCTGATCACCAGCCCCAGCGGATCGACTCGCTGCCGTAGCCGCAGGATTTGCAGGTCGAGCGCGTTCCGGGACGGACGGCGCTGTCGTGGCGTCCTCAGCCTGGCATGGAGGACTTCCCTCAGTATCACCTTGCCGAACGCGGCGACCAGTGGCTCCAGCAGCGTGAACTGCGTGGCCGAGACCTCGGTCGACCGGCCGCGGAACCGCAGCAGGCCGCTCGCGTCCAGGCGCGGGTTCGCGGAAACACGTTCCTCGATGGCAGTGATCCGGATGTCCAGGTCCCGCGCGGAAATCGGCGCGCGAACCCAGTCCTCCCACGGATCACGGCACAGGGGCGCGGCCGCTCCCCCTTCGACGACGAGCAGACAGGGGGTCCGAGTCCGGTGGTAACGCTTACGACGTTCGGATTCCGCGGGCCATCGCACCAGTTCCACTGTGCTCTCTCGTAGCAAGCCGTTGCTCCTTCGGTCGATCACGTCGATGCCCAGATGATGGGATTCATCGTCCGGATTTGTTACACTCGCCGCACCTTCATCCATGCTCTGTCGCCGGCGGTGCGCCGGGTCAGCGGAGGAGGGCGAACGGGATCCGCTCGGCTCCGCGGCGGGATAGCGGTTGTCCCCCAACGGCTTCACGATCATCGGCCGCGGCGCTCGCCGGCGCCTCGACGCGACCGAGCTCCGGCCGTGCATCCCGCCGTGGGTAGGTGCTGTGCCCGGCGTGCACGGCGACGTAGCGGATCGCACCGTCGACGAGTGGCTCGAGATCGGGCAGTTCACCACAGCGGAAAGGTGCCCCGCAGGCAGCGCAGGTCAATTGGTGTTCGACCGTGCTCACGGCAAGTCGTCGCCGGCTGGTTGGGTGCGAACCAGGGTTTTCGGTTGTTCGCCGCGGTCACGTTTCCGTTGGTGGCACTCGGAAAGTCCGGAACATTGAGTCACGATGCCTCCTCGCGATGGGTGTTCCTGTTGCGGCCAAAGTAGAACGCGCCGTCCGCGCTGCCGCCAACTCGTCGCCTGCCCTTGCCGCAGGCGAAAAGGGTCCGCCACAGGCGATACCCGAGGCCGAAGGCAGCACCCGAAGAGGTGCTCACGGCACCGGCGTCCCGCCACACTCGTCGGCGACAGCTGCGTGCCCTCGTCCCGTAGTACGTTCAAAGGAGAGACTCCGATGCGCGTCTTGTTCGTGACGGCCGCCTTCAAAGCGCACTTGTACGTGCAGGTGCCGCTGGCGGCCGCCTTCCGGAACGCGGGGCACGACGTCCGGGTCGCCGCCGCGCCGGACATGGCCGACATCATCGCGACGACCGGCTTGCCGGGCTTCCCGGTGGGCGGGACCATCGACCTCGCCGCCATCATGTCGGCGCCGGAGCAGCAACCCGGTCCGCCGCGATCCGGTCCGGTGCGGAAACCCGCGCAGACCGAGTACACCCAGGACGATCCCTTCACCGAACTCGAGTACACCGCCTGGGGCCATCGCACCCTGTTCAACCACGAGAAGATCTTCGACGACCTGATCAAGCTCGGCCGCGACTGGCAGCCCGACCTGATCATCCGCGATCCCTTCGTGCTCGCCGCGGCGGTCGCCGCCAGGGTCTGCGGCGCCGTGGACGTCCGCATGCTCTTCGGCTCCGACACGATGGGGCAGATCCGCGCCGCCTGCTTCGGCGCGGGCAACGGCCGGCAGCGGAGCCTCGGCAAACCGGATCCGGTGCGGGACTGGCTGCAGCCGATCCTCGAAAGCCATGGCCAGACCTTCGACGAGCAGATCGTGCTCGGCCTGCGGTCCGTGATCGGCTGGCCGGCCTGGACCTGGCAGCCGCCGGACGTGCACTACCTCCCGACTCGCCCGCTGGCGTTCCACGGCCCGTACCGGGTCGAGCGCTGGATGCACGAGGCGCCCGCGCGGCCGCGCGTCTGCGTGACACTCGGTATTTCCCACCGGGACCACGGTTTCGGCCAGAACAGCTGGGTCGGCACGGCGTTCGACGCGGTCGCCGACCTCGACGCGGAAGTGATCGCGCTGTTCAACCCGGCGCAGATCGGCTCGCGGACGGTGCCGCCCAACGTCCGGGTCGTCGAATTCGCGCCGTTGAACGTCTTGCTGCCGACTTGCTCGGCCGTGGTGCACCACGGCGGTTACGGCGCGATGGCCGCGGCCCTCGAATACGGCGTGCCGCAGCTGATCGTCCCCAACGTCGAATCGACGGAGAAGTGGTGGGGCCCGATCGCACTGGCCAACGGGCTCGAAGAGCAGGGTGCGGGCGCCTACGTCTGCGACTCCGACCAGCTGACCGCCGGGCTGCTGCACGACCACCTCGTCAAGGCGCTCGGCGATCCCGGCATGGCGGCCAACGCGATCAGGTTGAGCCGGGAAGCCAAGAGCGTGCCGAGCCCGAACGACACGGTCCGAGTGCTCGAAGACCTCGTCGCGGAGCAGCGGGCTCCCGGGCGGCGCTGACCGCGGCTCCGCCGCTTCCGTCACGGGCGCGTGAACCGGCCGTCCCGGGCTGCGCCGGCCGGCCTTCTCGGAGAACAGCGCAGACTGCCCGGCAGCCCCGCTGCCGGGCAGTGCGGCGTCCACGGGTGCCTCGGCCCGGGCCGAGCGCACGCGCGACTCAGAAGTCCTGCCCGGACCCCACGATCGGCCGGACGTCGATGACGGACTCCGGTCCCGGGCACTTGCTCAGCAGGCCGGCGATCTGGGTGGCCCGGTCGAAGCTCTCGCACTCCACCATCCAGTACCCGATGAGGACCTCCTGCGTTTCGCCGTAGGGCCCGTCCGTCACGAGCGGCTCCCCCTCCTTGACCTGGACCCGGCGGGTGTGCACCGGGGCGGCGAGGCCTTGCGCTTCGACGAACTCGCCGGCTTCCTTCAGATCCTGGTTGAACTTCCGGAGAGCCGCATCGATCTCCGCGACCTCGTCCGCCGACGGGGCCACGTCGAAGTCCTGCTGCGAGCCCTGGACCAGGATCAGGTACTTCACGCCGGTTCCTCCTGCCGATCACGCTGCCACCCGGTGTGCCAACGGCGTTCGTCGGAGACGTCGTCGCGGAGCCGCCGAATCGGACATTCGCCCGGGAGATTCTTCCGCGGGATGTCCGGATCGAGCGTCCGGCTACGACCTTTGAGGTGAGACGCCCGCACCGGGGACCGGCCGGCGTCCGAGCACGCACCAAGGAGGGAACAATGACGGACACGAGCGCTGCCGCCGCATCCGGCCCCAGGGCCGGGCGGCGCGAGTGGCTGGGGCTGGTTGTCCTCGCACTGCCCACACTCCTGCTTTCCCTGGACTTCAGCGTCACCTACCTGGCCATTCCACGGCTGAGCGCCGATCTCGGCGCCACCAGCGTCGAGCAGCTGTGGATCGCCGACATCTACGGCTTCATGGTCGCGGGCTTCCTCATCACCATGGGGACGCTGGGCGACCGCATCGGACGCCGGAAGCTGCTGCTGATCGGCGCGGCGCTGTTCGGCCTCGCGTCGATTCTCGCCGCGTTCTCGGTCAGCGCCGAGATGCTCATCGCGTCCAGGGCGATCATGGGCGTCAGCGGCGCCACGCTGATGCCCTCGACGCTGGCGCTGATCAGCAACATGTTCCGGAACCCGAAGCAGATGGCGACCGCGATCGCGGCCTGGATGTCGTGCTTCATGGGCGGCCTGGCCCTGGGCCCCGTCATCGGTGGCGTGCTGCTCAACCACTTCTGGTGGGGCTCGGTCTTCCTGCTCGGCGTGCCGGTGATGCTCCTGCTGCTGGTGGCGGGCCCGATTCTCCTGCCGGAATTCCGCGACCCGAAGGCGGGACGCCTCGACCTGGTCAGCGTGGTCCTCTCCCTCGTCGCGATCCTGCCGATCGTCTACGGCTTCAAGGAACTGGCCAAAGGCGGCGACCCGCTGCTGCCGGTGCTCTCCCTGGTCGCCGGCGCGGTGCTCGCGGTGGTGTTCGTCGTCCGGCAGCGGAAGCTCGCCAACCCGCTGATGGACCTCGGCCTGTTCGGCAACCGCACGTTCAGCGCGGCGCTGGTGGTCAGCCTGTTCGGCGCGATGCTGCAGGCGGGCACGTACTTCCTGATCGTGCAGGACGTACAGAGCGTCGAAGGACTCTCCCCCCTCGAGTCGGGTCTCTTCCTGGCTCCGGCGACCGTCGTCATGATCACGGCCATCATGGTCGGTTCGGGGCTGGCGAACCGGATCCGGCCGGCGTACCTGTTCACCGTCGGGCTGCTGATCGCGGCGATCGGTTACGGCATCCTCTCCCAGGTGGACGGCCATGGGCAGCTGGGCCTGCTGTGGATCGGCTACGCGGTCATGGCACTGGGCGTCGGTCTGCCCTCCGGTCTGGGCACCGGCCTGATCATCGGCGCCGCGCCGCCGGAGAAGGCCGGATCGGCCTCGTCGATCTCGGAGGCCGGCGGCGAATTCGGAACGTCGATGGGCGTGGCCGTCTTCGGCAGTATCAGCACGCTGGTGTACCGCAACGAGCTGGCCGGGACGGTGCCGGCCGGGGTTCCTTCCGGGGCGGCCACGGCCGCGACGGACAACATCGCCGCCGCGGTGCCGGCCTCCCACCAGCTGCCCCCGACGCTCGGCGAACCGCTGCTCGACGCCGCCCGCAAGGCTTTCACGAGCGGGTTGAGCACCGTCGCGATCGTCTCCGGGCTGGTCTTCGTGGCCCTCGCGGCACTCTGCCTGTTCGCCCTTCGCCACATTCCACCGACCGGCAGCGCGGCCGAAACCGAAAAGGCGGAAACAGCGCAAAACGACGAATCCAAGGAAAATACAGTACCCGTCGATCACGACGCCGAAAAAATCCGGTAAAACCCTCCGGCCGGGGCATCATTGTGACACCCGGCCGGAGGGTTCACGTAACGCGGATCAGCCGACTTCAGCCAGTATCGACGATCGGATGTCCAGCAGCGCCAGCACCACGGGAGGATCGATCGACCGCTTCGGCCGCAAGGTCAGGTTGGCCACCTGGGGAACAGAGCCCGCGGTGACCGTGATCGGGCCGCACGCGCCGATCGCCAATCCGAGGTCTCCATTGACCGGCGCGTGCATGATCTCGTTCCGGTCAGCGGATAATGCATGGGAAAGGACGTACCAATCACCCTGCGGAACGGCGTCGATGCGGAATCTTCCCGGGCGATCGAGGATTGCGCACCGGACCGGCCGCCCCTGCGGAATGCGATGGGGAAAGACGCCGACGAAGACCAGTCCGAGATCCTCGGCGTGCTGCGCGCGGACCTGCCCGCAGACAGTGCCGATCTTGCCGATCTCCCCGCGTTCTCCCTGCTGGCACTGCGGACCGACGATCCCGCCCAGGCTGCGGTAGACGCTGGGGGAAACGCCGACAGATCGGCTGAACTTGGCACTGAAAGTGCCCACGCTGGCGTATCCCACCAGCTGACTCACCTGGATGATGCTGATGGAAGTCGACAACAGCAGTCTCTTGGCTTCCTGTAGCCTGATAGCCGTGAGAAATCGGCCAGGAGAGATTCCGGTGATCTTCTGGAACAGTCGACTGAAGTGGAATTTGCTGAACATTGCCTCGCGAGCCATATCTTCAACGGTGACCTCCTCATTGAAGTTCGAGAAAATGTACTCAACCGCGCGCGTTATCGCTTTTTCGGCCGTGTCCATACTTTCGAATAACCCCCCAGAACCATAAATACGATTAAGGTCCATCCCAACTTATACCAATGTCACCATCAGCAGTCAAACCCCGACCTGCCCCATATTACCCCATCCAGGCTGCGATAACTGCACACGAAGCAAGATCCCGGATCACCAGAATGGCATGGGTGGTTGCGCAGCGTGGGCCGGATTCCGTCGAGAACACCGCCCGGCTTCTCGCCGGTTGCGACGAATGCGCATGAAGCCGTTCGGCTCGCGCCCGGATCTCACGGACCGTGACACCGCCGCGGGGAACCGGGCCATCACCGGGATCGAAGACGGCACGCTGGAAGAAGACAACCGGCCCCGCGTCCGGTCCCGGTCCCCGGCGGGCAGCTCCAGTCGCCCCGGCATTCCCAGAGGTGCGCCGGCCACACCGGGCCTGGACGATGAAGTCCTCGGGTCGTACCGGGAGAAGAGGGGCCGGAATGGGGCAGGAGCCGGATGTGGAACGGCCGCGGGTCACGGTGCTGGGTGCGTCCGGTTTCGTGGGCTCGGCGGTGACGGCAGCATTGGCCCGCCGGGACATCCGGCTGCGGCTGGTGGCCCGACGGCCTGCCGCCGGCCCGGCCGGCGCGGTCGCGAAGATCGAAACGTGCACGGCCGACCTCACCGCCCCGGGCGCGGTCGCCGCCGCCGTCGAAGGCGCCGACGCGGTCATCAACCTGGTCCTGCACGAGTCGGGATGGCGCGGTGCCGGCGATCCGGCCGGTGAGGGCACCAACGTGGGTGTCCTGCGCGATCTCGTCGTGGCCCTGCGTCACGGCGGCCGACCGGCCCCGGTGGTGGTCTTCGCCGGCTCCACCTCCCAGATCGGCGTCCCGCCGAGGGTGCCGATCGACGGCACCGAGACCGACCACCCGGTGACCGCCTACGACCGGCAGAAGCAGGCCGGGGAAGAGCTGCTTCGCGCGGAGACCCGCAGCGGTGCCCTCTCCGGGATCACGCTGCGGCTGCCGACCGTGTTCGGGCCCGGCCCGACGCCGGCCGCGCAGGATCGCGGTGTCGTGGCCGCGATGACGCGCCGTGCTCTGGCCGGGCAGCCGCTCACCTTGTGGGGAAACGGTTCGGTCCAACGAGATCTGTTGTATGTGGACGATGCCGGGGCAGCCTTCGCGGCGGCGCTCGACCGGCCGGAAACACTGGCGGGCCGGCACTGGCTGCTCGGCTCCGGCCGCGGGATCGACCTGCGGGAGCTGTTCGGCACGATCGCCGAAGTCGTGGCCGAGCGCACCGGGCGGCCGAAGGTCCCGGTCGTGTCCGTGCCCGCCCCCGCCGGCGCCACGGTCACGGACGCGCACAGCCTGGTGGCCGACTCCTCGGCGTTCCGCTCGGTCACCGGGTGGTGCCCCCGGGTGTCCCTGCGCGAGGCGCTGGGGCGGACGGTCGCGGCGCTCGCGGACCCCGCCGGGGCTCGGCGGGGCTGATCGAGTCCTTTTCGGACAGTTCGGCCGGTCAGCCGAGCTTTGCCTCGGCCCGAAGACACGCGGCGTAGTCCGGCAACAGCCCGGCGGCCCGTGCCTCCGCGAGCGCCGGGGCCCGCCGGTCGCGTTCGGACAGCACCGGGGGGATGCCCGCGGGGATCGGCAGCGCCAGATCCGGGTCGAACGGGGAGATGGCCAGTTCGTTCTCCTGCCGGTACTCCTGGGAGAGCAGGTAGGTCATCACCGTGTCGTCCTCCAGCGCCGCGAACAGGTGGCCGAGCCCGACCGGGAAGTACACCGCGGGGAAGCCCTCGTCACCGAGGACGACGCTGTCGCAGAGGCCGAAGGTCGGGCTGCCCACTCGCAGGTCGACGACCAGGTCGAGGACCTTGCCGCGTGGGCAGTAGACGTACTTCGCGCAGCCGGGCGGAGTCGCCGTGAAGTGCAGGCCGCGGACCACGCCACGGTGCGACACGCTGTAGCTCACCTGCGCCACCGGGAACAGCGGGTGCCCGACCGCTTCGGTGAACACCGACCGCCGGTACGGCGACAGGAAGACGCCGCGCTCGTCCGGGAACGCGGGCGTGGTGAAGGCGAAGGCGCCACCCACCGCCAACGGCCTTGCCTGTTCGGACATGATTCCTCCCGGTCAGCCGAGGTGCACGTCGGGGACATACCGGATCCACTGGCCGCCCGCGCGCCGGAACCCCTGTTCCTTGGCCATGATCTCGTTCTCGTGGTTCCAGGCGAACAGCAGCGCGAAGTCCGGGTAGGGATCGGAGAAGGCCTCGGCCGGCCGGATGGGGATGTGCGTGCCCGGGGTGAACCTGCCCTGTTTGGCCGGTGTCGTGTCGCAGACGTAGGAGACCAGGTCCGGCCCGATACCGCAGAAGTTGGTCACCGTCGCGCTCTTGGCCGTCGCGCCGTAGCCGACGATCTCGTGACCCGCGGCCCGCAGGCGGCGCAGCGTGGCCACGAGGTCGTCACGGATCCGGGCCGTGGCGGCGGCGAACTGCCGCAGGGTCCTCAGGTCCGCGAGCTGCCGGGCGTTCTCGGCGGCGATCAGATCGGCGACCACGGCCTTCGGCTTCCGCGCACCGGCGCGGGCGATGGTGTACCGGACCTCGCCCCCGTGCACGGCGAGTCGCTCGACATCGACGAGTTCCAGGCCGAACCGGGCGGCCATCGCCTGCACCGCGCGTGCGCTGAAGAGGAAGAAGTGCTCGTCGTAGATCTGGTCGAACGACCGCTTCGCCACGATGTCCCCGAGGTAGGGGTCTTCGAAGACGAACACACCGTCCGGCGCCAGCAAGGTCTTCACGCCCGCCAGGATCGACCGGAGGTAGGGGATGTGGCAGATGGTGTTGGCCGCGAAGATGACGTCGGCGGGCCCGTCGCTCTCCCTCGTCCCGGCCGCGGTGCCGGCGTCGAAGAACTCCCCGAGCACCCGCACACCGCGTTCCGCGGCCGCGGCGGCGACCTTTCCGGACGGCTCGAAGCCGACGTGCCGTACGCCGGCGTCGTGGATCGTCTTCAGCAGAACCCCGTCGTTGCTGCCGATCTCCACGATGAACGGATCCGGTCTGGCGAGCTCGCCGCCGAGGAACCCGCGGGCAATGCCCTCGAAGTGCGCCCGCATCACCGAGGAGCCGGACGAGTAGTACGGGTAGTCCTCGTTGAACATGCGCTCCCGGGGGACCTGCTCCATCGACTGCACCATGGAGCACGAGCGGCACATCCCGACCGCGAGCCGGTAGAAGAACTCGTGCCCGAGGTCCCCCTCCGCCGGGAAGGCGTCCGAGAGCGGCTGACGGCCTAGGTCGAGAAACTCCTCGACCTCGCCGTCGCAGATCTGGCACGTGGTTGAAGACATGGGTGCTCCTCGGTGCGGGGTCGGCGGTTCAGCGGGGTGCGAGCACGTCGTGCAGGGCGCCGATGACCCGGTCCTGAAGACTGGGCGCCAACGACGGGTACATCGGCAGGGAGAAGATCTCCCCCGCCAGCCGCTCGGTCACCGGCAGCGAACCGGCGGCGTAGCCGAGGTGGGCGAAGCCGGTCATGGTGTGCACCGGCCACGGGTAGCTGACGTTCAGGGCGATGTCGTAGCTCCGCAGCCGTTCGATGACCTCGTCGCGGCGCCGGTGACGAACCACGTACAGGTAATAGACATGGTCGTTTCCCGGCCGGACGGACGGCAGGACCAGACCGCCGGGCCCGGTGAGGTCGGCGAGGCCCTCGGCGTACCGCTCGGCGACCGCGTTGCGCCCGGCGATGTACTCACCGAGCCGGCGCAGCTTGCGCCGCAGGATCTCGGCCTGCACCTCGTCGAGCCTGCTGTTGTGGCCTGGCAGCTGGACGACGTAGTACCGCTTGTCCATGCCGTAGTACCGAAGCCGCCGCAGCACCCGGTCCACGTCGTCGTCACGGGTCAGCACCGCGCCGCCGTCGCCGTAGGTCCCGAGCACTTTGGTGGGATAGAAGGAAAAGGCGGCGGCGTCGCCCATGGTGCCCGCGATCCGGCCGTGGTGGCGGGCGCCATGGGCCTGGGCGCAGTCCTCCACCAGCGCCAGGTCGTGCTCGTCGGCCAGCCGGCGCAGGGGGGCCATGTCAACGCATTGCCCGTACAAGTGGACCGGGAGCAGGGCCTTGGTGCGCGGCGTGATCGCGGCGGCGACCAGATCGGTGTCCATCAGGTAGTCGTCTTCGCGCACGTCGACGAAGACCGGCGTGGCACCGGCACTGGTGATGGCGACGACGGTCGGCGCGGCGGTGTTGGAGACCGTGACGACCTCGTCTCCGGGACCGATGCCGAGCGCTTCGAGAGCCAGTGTGACGGCGTTGGTGCCGTTGTCCACCCCGGTGCAGCGGCCGCCGCCGTGATAGGCGGCGAACTCGTCCTCGAAGTTCCGCACGCTGGCGCCGAGAATGAGCTGGCCCGACTCGAACACAGTGTTGACCGCGTCGAGGATGTCCACCCGTTCCTTTTCGTACTCGGGCAGATAGTCCCAGACTCGCGTAGTCATAGCGGCCTTCCGGTTCGGGCGGATGGGCGTCGCGGCTGCCGGCGCCGGAACGGGATCGAAGGTGTCTCGGGCATCGGCGTCACCTCGGTCCCGCCTCGGACGCGTCCGGGGCGCCGCCGGGGACACCGGTCACCGCCCGCGCACTGACGTAGTCGTTGTCCCGGTCCAGCCGCAGCGCCTGGCCGCTGAGGTAGCTGACACCGTCGACATAGGTGTAGGGCTGCATGAACCAGCCGGCGCGAACGTCCCGGACCAGCCGGGAAAGCGGGTGGGCGGCCGAATACGAGGCGCCGCCGACGACGGTGAGGCTGTCGTTGACGATGTCGAGCGAGAGACGGTTGACCGTCATCTTGGCGTACTGGAAGGGGGTCATCATCCGCCGCCCGCGCTCGGCCGGGTCGCCGGTGAGATCAGCGGCAGCGGCGTCGGCGTCGCGGAGCGCGGCGGTGACCGTCGCCCGCAGGGCGTACAGCCGGGCATCGATCTCCGC
Source organism: Amycolatopsis saalfeldensis (assembly GCF_900110575.1). Classification (GTDB taxonomy): domain Bacteria; phylum Actinomycetota; class Actinomycetes; order Mycobacteriales; family Pseudonocardiaceae; genus Amycolatopsis; species Amycolatopsis saalfeldensis. The sequence continues at coordinate 48,467 of NZ_FOEF01000020.1, read as the reverse complement.
GAGGAGCGTGGCGGCGGCAGCCGGCGGCCGTCCGGAGCCGCGGGCGAACCGCGCGGCCGCGATGTCCCTGGCGGCTTGGGCGATCCCGGTGTAGATGCCGAGCATGGTGATCGAGCTGACGGTCTGGCCGGCCAGAACCGCGTCGTCGTGGCCGCCCACAGGCCGCCGTGACACCACATTGGCAGCGTCGACGGGGCACCGGTCGAAAGCGACGTCGGCCGTTCCGGAGGCACACATCCCGAGGCCTTCCCAGTCGTCGAGGACGCGGAGGCCGGGTGCGTCACGCGGCAGCAGCACCACGGGCAGCGTCGCCGGCTCGCCCTCGAGCTGTGCCTGGGCGTGCACGACGAAGTGCGTCCCGATCGGCGCCATGCTGACCAGGGTCTTGCGCCCCGTCAGCCACCAGCGGCCTGCTTCGTCGCGTTCGAGCGTGGTGACCGCGGCGTGGTGGTCCTTCACCGCGCTGCAGACTGCCGCCTGGCCGGCCGCCATCTCCCGGAGCAGGTGCTCGGCCAGCGCCCGGACCGGCGGTGCGCCGTGCCGCCACTCCCAGCCGAAGGTGAGGCCCCGGCTGAGCTGGACGTGCCAGGCGAGCGCGGTCGACGCGTCCGCTTCGGCGACCGCCGCCAACGCCAGCGCGACGTCGTGCATGCAGTCGACGCCCAGACCGCCGAGTTCGGCCGGCGCGGTCGCGCCCATCAGCCCGTCCTTGCCGAACGCCTCGAAGGTCTCGGTCGGGAAGACGCCCCGGTGGCCGTTGTCCTCGGCGCCGGCCCGGATCTGCGGAAGGTGCCTGACGACCAGGTCGCGCAGCACCTCGCCGCGCGCCGTCATCGGCGTACGGAGGTCGGTGGCCGCCGGCCGGGAATGCTCTGTCGACATCGCTTTCCTTCCGTGACGCAGCAAGGGGATTCGGGACCCGGTGCGACGGGTGGTCCCCATTATCAAGCACGAGTGCGGCGTCTGGCCCACTCGTGGAATGCCCCTCTTGCGCACGCGTCAAAGGGCTGGCGGCTTTGTGCCGAAAGGGTTTCGTTCACTCGCCGGCCCGGTACAGCGCCTGCCAGTAGTAGCTCCACGGCGGCGCCCATTCGTCGGCGACGTCGGTCCAGCCCGGGGCCGGACGGTAGGCGGCAACGAACCGGGCCGCTTGCCTGCGCACCGCTTCGCTGTCGTGGATGTCGATGACGTCGGTCAGCAGCCCGGTTCGCAACGCCATCGCCACCAGTTCCCGTCCTTCGGCGTGACCGTCCAGACCGGGGTCGAAGTACTTCCCGACCGGGTTCTTCACGTAGAGGTGCCGGCAGCGCCCGGCGACGAGGGCGAGGTAGTTGCGGACGACGTCCGGGTCCATCTCGGCGAACGAGTCGATGTTCAGGCAAAGGTCCGGCCGGAGCTCGCCGAGGGCGGCGTCGAGCCCGTCGGCCGCGACGAACCGGACCCTGGAGAAGTCGTCGCCCAGGACCCGGCCGAGGTAAGCCCGCGCCAGTTCCAGCGAATTCGGCAGGTCCACGATGTAGTACGCGGCCACGTCGTGGTTGGCCATGATGGCGTGGCAGGTCCTGCCGTAGCCGGCGCCGATCTCCAGCACTGTCGAACGTTCCAGCGAGACGTGGCGGGTGATGAACTCCAGCTCCAGGACAGCCTGCAGGTAGTCCATGCACACCAGTTCGCCGTGCACGCGCACCGCGATGGGCGCTCCGATCTCCCTGCTGCCGATCCGTCGCAGCCGCTCGAGACCGTCGTCGTCGAGCCGGTCCGCCAGGTTGTGGATCAGGGCCTTGAGGTACCGGACCCCGTTGGTCTGCGGATTCCACAGGCCGAGTTTGAAGTTGACCCCCGCCGATTTGAACCCGCTCAGATCACGGCCCGCCCGCTCGGTGAGGCGGGTGCGATGGTAGGTGGCCCACAGCTCGCTGCCCCCGTATTTGTCCGGCATGCCGTCAATCCTGCGCGCGCGCCCCGGCCCCGGGCACCTCGCGCAGTGCTTCGCCTGCCGACGATCTGCGCACTTTCGAAGGTGCGGGCGCTCGGGGCGGGTCACGAGGATTGGCCCCGAGCAACGGAGGTGGTTGTGAGCAGGCTGGGGCGGCATCTTCCGACCGGCGGCGCGGCGGCGGCTGAGGGCAACGGAATGCGGTCCCGCGACCCCGTCTCCTTCGGCCCGCAGGACCCGCGCTACGCGAGCATCGTGCCCGCGCACAACCGGCGCTTCCAAGGCACTCCCTCGGTCATCTCCGTGGCCCGCTCGACCGAGCAGGTCCGCCGAGCCGTCGGCGACGCGGTCGAGGCGGGCCTGCGTGTCGCCGTGCGCAGCGGGGGTCACTGCCTCGAAGATTTCGTGGCTTCACCGGCGGTTCGCGCCCTCATCGACCTTTCGCAACTGTCCGATGTGTACTACGACCCCGAGATGGGGGCCTTCGCCATCGAGCCCGGCGCCAAGCTGGGGAAGGTGTACGACACGCTGTTCCGCGAGTGGGGGGTGACGCTTCCCGGCGGTACCTGCCGGGAAGTCGGCGCCGGCGGCCACTTCGCCGGCGGCGGGTACGGGCTGCTGTCACGCAGGTACGGCATGGTCATCGACCACCTCTACGCCGTCGAGGTCGTGCTGGTCGACGAGGCAGGCGAGGCGACCGCGGTCGTGGCCACTCGCGAGGCGGCCGACCCCCACCACGACCTGTGGTGGGCCCACACCGGGGGCGGCGGCGGCAACTTCGGCGTGGTGACGCGGTACTGGATGCGCTCGCCGGCCGCCGACGGCACGGACCCCGCCCGGCTGCTGCCGCCGGCTCCGAGCCGCATGCGCCGGCGGACCGTGAGCTGGTCGTGGGACTCGATGACGCCCGAGGTCTTCGCGCGGCTGGTGAGCGCCTTCGGCGACTGGGCGGAGCGGAACAGCGGGCCGGACTCACGCGGCAGCCAGATCTGGAGCGCTCTCGTGGTGCCGCACAAGTCAGCCGGGCAGGTCATCTTCTTCGCCGGCTGTGGTGACGACGTGCCCGACGGGGAGGAACTGGTTGCCGCGCACGCGGACCAGCTCGTCGCGGCCGTCGGCGTGCCTGCGGTCTTCGACCTCACCGAAGCCGTGCCCTTCCTGGACGAGAGCAACTGGGCGGGCGAGCCCACCGGCCGGGCCAAGAACAAATTCGCGGATCTGCGCAAGGGTTTCACGCAGGCGCACATCGCCGCGTTGTACCGGCAGTTCACTCGCACCGACTACACCAACCCCGGTGCCCTGATGAGCCTGTCCACCTTCGGCGGCAGGGTCAACGCGGTGGCACCCGAAGCCACCGCGACCGTGGCCCGCGACTCGATCCTGCGGGTCTACTTCACCGCCGGGGAATGGATGTCTGCCGACGACGACGCGCGGCACATCGGCTGGATCAGGGAAATGTACCGAGACGTCTTCGCCGGCACCGGCGGGGTACCGGTGCCCGGCCCGGTCACCGCGGGCAGTTACATCAACTACCCCGATTCGGACCTGGCCGATCCTCGGTGGAACTCCTCCGGGGTCTCTTGGGAAACCTTGTACTACCAAGGAAATTACCCGCGGCTGCAGGCCGTGAAGCGGCGCTACGACCCGCAGGACGTGTTCCGGCACGCGCTGTCGGTCAAGCCTGCGGGTTAGCCACGCGCGGGTCACCGGGCTTCGCGGCGAGACGCGCCGCCCGACCGTGCAGGTAGTGCTGCTCGGGGAGGCTGGTGGTCAGCCGGGCGGCGCGGCGGTAGGAGCCGAGGGCGCCGGCGTGGTCACCGGCCAGCTCCAGCAGGTGGGCCCGGACGGCGTGCAGCCGGTGGTGCCCGGACAGCCTGCCGTCCACGGTCAACGGTTCGAGCAGGTCCAGACCGGCCTGCGGGCCGCGCACCATCGCGCGGGCGACCGCGTGGCCGAGGATCACCATGGGGTTGGGCGCAGCCGCTTCGAGCAACCGGTAGAGCTGCTCGATCTGGGGCCAGTCGGTCTCGTCGGCGTGCGTTGCCTCGCTGTGCACGGCGGCGATGGCCGCCTGCAACTGGTAGGCCCCCAGCTTGGCCCGGGACAGGGTGCGGGTGATGAGTTCGAGCCCTTCGTCGATCGACTCCCGGTTCCACCGGCCGCGGTCCTGCTCGGCCAGCGGAACCAGGCTGCCGTCGGACCGGGTGCGGGCCGCGCGGCGGGCGTCGGTGAGCAGCATCAGCGCCAGCAGGCCGCCGACCTCGCCGTCGTCGGGCAGCGCCCGGTGCACGATGCGGGTCAGCCGGATCGCCTCCCTCGTCAGGTCGGCCCGGTGCAGGCTCGGCCCCGAGGTGGCGGTGTAGCCCTCGTTGAAGATCAGGTAGAGCGCGTGCAGGACGACGCGCATCCGTTCGGCCCGCTCGTGTTCCGGCGGCAGCTCGAACTTGGCGCCCGCGGCGCGGACGCGCTGACGGGCGCGGCTGATCCGCTGGGTCATGGTCGCCTCGGGGGTCAGGAACGCCCGCGCGATCTCCCGGTTGTCCAGGCCGCCGACCGCGCGCAGCGTGAGCGCGATCTGCGACGCCGGGGTGAGGCTGGGATGGCAGCAGAGCAGGAGCAGCAGCAGGGTGTCGTCCGCGTCGCGCGAGGGGACGTCGGCCGGCGGCATCAGCCGTTCGTCCGGTGCGGTCCGCGAGACGACCCGCTCTTCCCGCTGCCGGCCGGCCTGCTCGCTGCGCCACTGGTCGGTCAGCCGCCGGGAAGCGACCCTGATCAGCCACCCCACCGGGCGGTCGGGAACGCCGCGCTCCGGCCACTGGGTCGCGGCGGCGAGCAGCGCCTCCTGCACCGCGTCCTCGGCGGTCTCGAAGTTGCGGTACTGTCGCACCAACGCGGCGAGGACCTGCGGCGCCGACTGGCGCAGCAGGTCCTCGATCTCGTCTCCGCGCCTCACATCTCCTGGCCGGACATGCCCATGATCGGGTGCACCTCGACGGCCCCGAACCTGGCGTCGGGGATCTCCGAAGCGATTTGGACCGCCCGCTCCACGCTTTCGCAGTCCACCAGCAGGTAGCCGGCGAGTTGCTCCTTGACCTCGACGTACGGCCCGTCCGTGACCGCGCGTACGCCATCACGGACCCGGACCGAACGGGTGTTGAGCGGGTCGGCCAGCGCCGCGGCCACCAGCAGCTCCCCGGACTCGTCGAGCTCCCGGTGCAGGGCGTCGGACCGGGCGGTCAGGGCTTCCTGTTCGACCGCCGGCATCGCCAGGAACTCCGGGTTACGCAGGAAGATGGGGTGCTCCCAGTTCTCCGGGTTGCTGTAGATCAAGAGCAGGTACTTCACCACGCCCCCTTCCGCGCGCCGCCGTCACGCCGACGGACCGGCCACCCCGACGACGTTACCTTCCGGGTCGGCGAACCGCCCGACCGTGAAGCCGCCGGTCTTCGGCTCGGGGCCCAGCAGCCGCTTGCCGCCGAGGCTCTCGGCCTTGCTCAGCGCGGCCTCGACGTCGGGCACGCCCACGTAGAACAGGACCCGGGGCTCGAAGCCGGTCCCACCACAGACGCCGCCGTTGATGCCGTCCCCGTCGCCGGTCGTGGTGCCGTCCACGAAGTGGTACTTCCCGGGCTCCGAGACCTTCTCGCTGGTGGCGTCACCGGTGCTGAACTCCCAGTCGAACAGGCCGCCGTAGTAGTCGCGCAGCGTGTCCGGCGTGGCCCCGGTGATCTCGAAGTGCACCACAGGCAGTCCCATGCTCAATCCTCTCGTCGCGGGTCAGGTGCCCTCGGCAGGCCCCTCACAGCGTAGGTCGGAGCCGGCTGCCCAGCATCTACATGCACCCCCGAACCCGGGAAACCGGCTGCCCGTTCACGCGCGCCGCGCCACCAGCTGCTCGAAGACCGACACGGTGTCGTTCGGGCTGGGAGTGCGCAGGTGGTCCTCCCGGAGCCGGGCCGCGTTGCGCGTCATGCCCGGGTCGGTCAGCGCACGGACGATGTGGTCGCGCAGGAGCCCGGAGGTGAGCTGGTCGGCGTCGGCGACGTACGTGCCTGCCCCCTCTTCCTGCAACCCGTTGGCCAGCGCGATCGAAGCCCACCACTTCTCGTTCCAGTAGATGTTGGGGACGACGAGCTGCGGGATGCCCCGTTCCAGCGAAGCGGCCATCGTGCCGTAGCCGCCATGGTGGACGATGGCCGAACAAGTGGACAGCACGACGTTGAACGGGACGAAGTCGCAGACCCGGACGTTGTCCGGGATCGAGCTGACCGCCGCCAGCTGCTTGGTGTCGAACGTCGCGATGACCTCGACGTCCAGCCCGGCGACCGCCTCGAACAACGTCTCGATCGAGGCGGTCAGGCCGAAGTCGTAGTCCCGGTGCGAGATTCCCTGGGTGATGCAGATCCGGGTCCGCTCGGGCTTCTCGTACATCCACGGCTCGGTCCGGTGCGGGCCGTGGAACGGGATCGGTCGGGTCTGGACGTAGTCGACGTCGGACGGGCGCCAGGTCCAGGTCGGCCACCCGATGATCGTCCGCTCCCCGAGCAGCACGCCCTCGTCGAAACCGTGGCCGTACCGCTCGAAGACCGGCCCCAGCCAGTCGCGCATCGGGTCCGCCTGCCCGTCGGCCCGGTGCGGGCCGCCGCCCTCGCCGAAGCAGTCGGCCCGGATCTGCGCCAGAGTGTCGGTGCCCCAGAGCATGCGGGCGTCCACCGCGCCGGCCACGCGGGCCGCCAAGGCGCCGGCGAACATGAACGGATCCCGCACCACCAGGTCGGGCCGCCAGTCGCGAGCCAGCTCGGCGATGTCGTCCCAGATGGTCTCGTGGTGGTAGAGGGTGCTGCAGCCGTACGCGGTCAGCTTGAGTTCTTCGAAGGGGTCCTTCTCCTTGCGGTAGTCGGTCTGCCGCGGCCGGTGCACGGGCAGGTGCGTACGGTCCGGCCCCCGGTCGGGCTCGGCCGCCGACATCATCACGTCCATCGGAATCGCCGCGCTGACGGAGACCCCGGTGAAGCCGATCGCCCCGATCGCGTCGAGGAGATCCGGCGCGGCCGCGAACCGGACGTCGTGCCCCGCGGTGCGGAACGCCGAAGCCATCGGCGCCATCACGTACAGGTGCGATTTGAACGGAGCGGTGACGAACAGGACGCGCATCGGGACTCTCTTTCCGGCAGGGGGTCAGGAACGGGGACTGGAGCCGGGGCCGAGGCCGGGCACGCGCCGGCTCGCCGGCCGGGCCTCGCCGGGAGCAGGCGTGCGGATCGCGTGCCGCAGCACACGCAGCACCATCCCCGGACGCATCAGCGCCTGGGGCGGGTCGAGCAGGCCGGCCACGCGCAGGAAGCCCTCGGTGACCGTCGCGTCCTTGGTCGCCGCATACTGCAGCCGCGCCAGGTAAGCGTTGCCGATGCGTACTTTCGGCGGCCGGGGCGCCTGCACACCGGGGAAGTCGAGGTCCCCGCTGACGGAGATCTCCCACGGCGTGTCGATGATGCGCGAGACCTCGGTGAAGAAATCGCCCGCCGCAGGCCGGGAACCGAGCCGCAGCCGGTCGCGCAGCGCGATCGCCTCCATCGCGGCCACGCTCATCCCCTGGCCGTACACGGGGTTGAAGCTGCACACGGCGTCCCCCATGACCAGGTAGCGGTCCGGGAACCGGGTCAGTTTCTCGTAGTGCCGCCGCACGCTCGCCGGGAACCGGAAGCTGACCGGGTCGTTGACCGGTTCGGCGTCGAGCACCGTCTCGTAGATCTGCGGCACCGGCAGGCTCCGGACGAACTCCAGGAACGCCTCCGGCTCGGTCGGCGGGTGGTCGCCGAGGATGCCGGTCAGCGACAGGTTGATCAGGTCCGGCCCGATCTTGCCGAAGAACGCGCCGCGCGGGTGGGCCGGGCCCGCGATCTGGTTGATCGACGGGATGCCTTCGAGCATTCCCGGGTACGGCTTGTAGTGCCGGGTCGTGTAGGCCAGCCCGACCTTGACGGTTTCCTCCACCGGCCGCCGATAGCCCAGTTCCTCGAGCCAGACCGGGGTCCGCGAGCCCCGGCCGGTCGAGTCCACCACCAGGTCGGCCTCCAGGAACCGCTCGGACGCGCCGTCACCGCCGCCGGGCGAGACGCGCACGCCGACGATGCGGTCGCGGCCGGAAGTGGCCACCACGCCGAGGATGTCGTGCCGCTCGAGGAAGGTGACGTTGGGCAGGGCCGCGACCCGTGCCCGGACGTGCGCCTCCAGTATCGGCCGCGGCGCCATCACCGACAGCAGGCCGGTGTGCGCGGCCCGGATCCGGCGGGCGTTGAGGTACCAGTGCATCTCGGCCAGGTCGCAGGTGGGGATCCCGGCTTCGACCAGGCCGTCGGTCAGGCCGGGGAACAGCTCTTCCAGGATCAGGTGCCCACGGGCGTGCAGGGCGTGTGCGTGGATGGTGTGCGGCGTGCCACGGCGGGGCTCACTGATGCCGAGGACCTTGTCCCGGTCGACCACCAGCACTTCCGCGTAGAACTCCGACAGCACCCGTGCCGCGAGGATCCCGCCCAGGCTACCGCCGAGCACCACGACACGATTTCCGATCCGGGCTTGGGACATGGGCTCTTCTCCCTGTGCCGATGCGGGGAACTCACTCGTCCGGGCTCGTCGGCCGGACGTGGCCTGCGGCGTTCAGTCGTTCTTCACCAGCCGGCCGAAGGCACGGACGTCCTCGACGAACAGGTCCGGCTCCTCCATGGCGGCGTAGTGCCCGCCACGGTCGTACTCCGACCAGTGCACGATCGTCGGGAAGTCCCGCTCGGCGTACCGGCGGATGGCCACGAAAGCGGCGTGCGGGAACACCGCGACCCCCATCGGCGGCTCGATCGCCGGGTACCGGCCGACCGGCAGGTTGATCGGCAGCTGCGCGGCGGACTCGTAGTACGTCTGGTTCGACGATCCCGCGGTCGCGGTCAGCCAGTAGATCGTGACGATGGTCAGCAGCTGGTCACGGTCGACCGCATCCTCGGGCACCCGGTCGGAGTCGGTCCAGTCCTTGAACTTCTCGACGATGTAGGCCAGCTGCCCGACCGGTGAGTCGGTCAGGGCGTAGGAAACCGTGTGCGGTCGCGTCGAATGCAGCTTCATCGTGCCCGACAGCTCGGTGTTGAACCGCTCCGCGTGCGCCAGGCGGGCCTGCTCGACCTCGGTGAGGTTCTCCAGGTCCGCGGGGTCCTCGCTGGGTGTGGTGGCGAGCATGTTGAGGTGCACGCCCGCGACGTGCCCGGGGTCGACCAGCCCGGTGAGGATCGAGATCGGGGCGCCGAAGTCGCCGCCCTGGGTGATGTAGTGCTCGTAACCGAGCCGGCTCATCAGCTCGGCCCACGCCTGCGCCACCCGCATCAGGTCCCAGCCGGTCTGCGGGGTCGGCCCGGAGAAGCCGTACCCGGGGATGGACGGGATGACGAGGTGGAAGGCATCGGCCGGGTCGGCGCCGTGGGCACGCGGGTCGGTCAGCGGGCCGATCACCTTGGTGAACTCCGCCACCGAGCCCGGCCAGCCGTGCGTGATCAGCAGGGCCTTCGCCGTCGGCTCCGGCGACCGCACATGCAGGAAGTGCACGTTCGCACCGTCGAGTTCGGTCGTGAACTGCGGGTACCGGTTCAGCTCCGCCTCGGCGGCACGCCAGTCGTAGGACGTGCGCCAGTACTCGGCCAGCTCCTTGAGGTACGCGGTGGGCACCCCGCGGTCCCAGCCGGTGTCCGGGAGGTGCTCCGGCCACCGGGCGCCGGCGATCCGCCGATTGAGATCGTCCAGGTCCGCTTGCGGGATCTCGATTCGGAAGGGCTTCATGCCTGCTCCTTGTCGCACGGGGCTCGGTGACCGCCCGTAGACCCTCCCACCGGCGTTTCCGGGACCGCATCTCCAGAGGTGCGGTCCGGAAGGCACGGCCGAAGAAATTCCCGGAAAACAATGTTCCCGCGCATTCGGGTGCACTCTCCGGGCGCGCAATGTGGAAGATGCAGAACCGCGCAGGAGTTCCCTAGCGTCGGGGCGAACTGACAAACTTCTTCATCGCAGGAGGTCTGCATGGACGGCCGTTGCCCGTACAAACTCGATGTGACCGGTCAGGACGTGCACAGCGAGGCAAAGGCACTGCAGGAGCAGGGATCCGGCATCGCCATGGTCGAACTTCCCGGGGACGTCAGGGGATGGGTCGTGGTCGGGCACGATCTGGCAGTGGAATTGCTCGCCAGCCCCAAGGTTTCGAAGAATCCGCGGGCCCACTGGCCCGCCTGGATCAGCGGGGAGATCGGCCCGGACTGGCCACTGGCCAGCTGGCCCACGATGGAGAACATGACGACGGCCTACGGCGAAGAGCACCAGCGGCTGCGCCGCCCGGTCGTCAAGGCATTCACGCCGAAGCGCGTGCGCGCCATGCAGCCGTATATCGAACGCACCGTGCGGCAACTGCTCGACCATCTCGCCGAAACGACACCCGGCGAGATGGTGGACCTGAAACGCAATTTCTCCTACCAGTTGCCCGCGACCGTCATCTGCGATCTTTTCGGGGTGCCCGAACAAGATCGCGCGGCAGTGCTGCGCGGTGGTGAGAAGACGCCGGATTCGTCGCTCACCCCGGAGGAGGCGGAGGCCAACATCAGGGATTGGCAGGAGCAGTTCGGCAAGCTCATCGCGGCCAAGCGGGCCCACCCCATCGACGACCTGACCAGTGAACTGGTCAACGCCGACGGCGACGACCGGCTGACCGACAACGAGCTGATCGGCACCCTGTTCGTCGCGCTGGGGGCGGGTTCGGAGACGGTGATGAACCTCGTCACGCACGCCGTGCTCAAGCTGCTCACCCACCCCGGGCAGCGCGCCATGGTGGAGGACGGCCGCGCGTCGTGGGACGACGTCATCGAGGAGACCCTGCGCCTCGAGTCCCCGCTCAACATGCTGCCCTTGCGCTTCGCGGTCGAGGACCTCCACCTCGACGGGGTGACCGTGCCGAAGGGCGACCCGATCCTGATGGGGTACGGCGCCATCGGGCGGGACCCCGACATCCACGGTGACTCCGCCGGGGTCTGGGACATCACCCGGAGCAACAAGGAACACCTGAGCTTCGGGCACGGCACGCACTACTGCTTCGGCGCGCCGCTGGCCCGGCTCGAGGCCAGGATCGCCCTGCCCGCGCTGTTCGAACGGTTCCCCGGCATGCGGCTGGCCGTCAAGCCGGAGGAACTCGACTCGCAGGGCACGTTCATCATGAACGGCCACAACGCGCTGCCCGTGGTTCTGGTGGAGGCACCGGTTCCGGCCACCGCCGGATGACCGCTCCCGGATGAACGCCGTGTATGTCCACAATGGATCTTCCTTGGTGGGCGCATACGGCGTTCTCGGCTGCGGATCGACCAGCCGGTACTGAGCGTGGCCGGCCACGGCCTCGTCCCGGCGAGAGTTGCTTCCGCGCGCGGAAGGAGGGCACATCCGAGGATGCGAGACCCGCGCGGGACGCACGAGGATCCCAGCCAGATGGCCGCAACGAGGACGAGACGAGGTTCAACCATGGCGAACCGTCGGGACTTCCTGAGGCTGGGCGCCGGTACCGGTGCGGCCGCGCTGCTCGCGGCCGCACCGATCACCGCCTTCGCGAGCGGCGCGGTGCCATCCGGCCGCCGCGGTGCTGTCGACTGGGCGACCTTGCGCCGCCACCTCACGGGCGACGTCGTCCTGCCCGATGACGCGGCCTACGAGCAGGCCCACCAGGTCATGAGCGCGCAGTTCGACGCGATCCGGCCGCAGGCGGTCGCGTTCTGCGAATCGGCCGCCGACGTGGCGACGGCCGTGCGCTTCGCCGGGGACAACGCGCTGCACGCGGTTCCGCGCAGCGGCGGGCACAGCTTCGGCGGCTACTCGACCACCGACGGGATGATCCTCGACGTCTCGCGGATGAACAAGATCCAGGTCAACGGCGCCACCGTCACCGTCGGCTCGGGTACCCAGCAGATCGACGCGCTCACGGCACTGTCCCCGCACGGGCTCCTGCTCGCCGGCGGGCAGTGCGCGACAGTCGGGGTCGGAGGCTTCCTGCAGGGCGGCGGAATCGGGATGCTGGCCCGCAAGGCCGGCCTCGGGGCCGACCGCATGCTCAGCGCCGAGGTCGTGCTGGCCGACGGCCGGGTGGTGCGCGCGTCCGGTCAGGAGAACGCCGACCTGTTCTGGGCCCTGCGCGGCAATGGCGGCGGGAACTACGGAGTGGTCACGAGCTACGAGCTCGAGCCCGTGCGGGTTCCCTCGATGGTCAACTACAGTCTCGCCTGGCCGATCGACGCGGCGAAGCAGGTCGTCGAGTCGTGGCAGCCGTGGGCGATCGGCGCGCCGTGGGAGCTCGGCGCCTCGCTGGCGGTGTACACCCCCGATGCCGCGACAGTTCCTCCGCAAGTGGTCGCGTACGGCGCCTGGTTCGGCTCGCCCGCCGCACTCGATCGGCTGCTCGACACCCTCGTCGCGCAGGCCGGGGTCGCGCCCGCCACACGCGAGGCAGCCGAGAAGACGCCCTACGACGCGATGATGGAGTGGTACGGCTGCACACAGCTGACCAGCGAACAGTGCCATCGGGTCGGCTACTCACCCGGAGCGCGGCTGCCGAGGGAGAACTTCTACCAGACCCGCAACCGGATGTTCAGCGGTCCGGCGCCCGCGGTGGACGATCTGCTCGGTGCGTACGAAGCCGGTCCGCGCGCGGGCCAATTGCGGATGCTGTACTTCGAGACCCTCGGCGGCCAGGCCGGCGTCCCGGACCGGCGCTCGACTGCCTACGTCCACCGGAACGCCCGGATGCTGTGCGGCTACTCGATCTCGCTGACAAACCCGGACTACACCGCCGAGGACACCGCGGCCTGCGAGCAGTGGCTGGCCGGCGGCTTCGCCGCCCTGGACCCGCACTCACTCGGCGAGAGCTACCAGAACTTCATCGACCCCGCGCTCCCCGACTGGCAGAACGCCTACTACGCGGAGAACTACCCGGCGCTGGTCGCGGTCAGGCAACGCTACGACCCGCACCGGTTCTTCCACTTCGACCGGGCCATCAGCTGAAAGCCGCCGGCGCGCGGCCGCGGGCGTCGCCCAACCGATACCGCCAGGCATACGACCGACGCATGGGGAGTTCAGTGTGTCCGAGACGGCTACGACGAAACGGTTTTACCCCACCCTGCTCATCATGATCGGTGCCTCGATCGTGCTGATCGCGTCGGTGGCGGGTTTCGTCAATGCGTTCACCATGGACTCCTCGATGGCAGGCCTGGTCATGCCGGCCCGATCATCGTCGGTGACTGATCCTTTGCACGGTATGCCGTTGTCTCACATGCCGGAGATGTTCCTCGCGGCGGCCGGCCTGGTGTTCGTCGCGCTCGGTGCGGTGCTGCGCAGCGGCGCGAAGCGGATGCCGTTGCCCGAAACGAGGACCGGCAGGCGTGGGCGCGTCGTGATCGCCGTGATCGGCACCGCGGCGTTGACCGTCGACATCAGCAAGACCTCCACTCTGGGTTTCGTCATTCCCGGTATGCGAGCGGAGTACGGCCTCAGCGCGGGTACCGCCTCTTTCCTCGCTGTGGCAGGACTTGCCGGCACAGCAGCCGGCGCGATCCTGATCGGTTTCCTCACGGACAGAATCGGACGCCGGAGTGCGTACCTGATCGCCACCCTTGGCTTTACCGCGACCGCCATGTGTGGCTCGATGCCGAACTTCGCCGCGAACCTGGTGATGTGCGCGTTGATGGGTCTCGCGGTGGGTGGGCTCGCACCGTTGCTGATCACCTTGCTCACCGATGTTGTCGGGGGCAGGTCGAAGGGCTCGATCGTGGTCGCGTTGTCGATAACGGCGACCGCCCTCGGCTACCTGGCGGCCTCGGGTTCGGCGCTGTGGCTGGAGCCGACCTTCGGCTGGCGCGTGTTGTGGCTGATCGGGGCCCCCACCGGAGTGCTGCTGGCACTGTTGTCGCCCTGGGTCCCGAATTCGGCCGTCCCGCGGACAAAGGAGACTGTTCAGCGGACCCGCCCGCCATTGCCGGAGCAGACGTTCACCAGCGGCCTGCAGCGCACTTACGCGGTGCTGATCGGGGTGCTGACCTTCGGTCTCACGACCTGGGTTCCGAGCCTCGCCCGCCTCGGTGGTGTGCCGGTGGCCACTGCCAATCTGCTGCTCACCGTTGCTGCCGTGGTGATGGTGCCCTGCGCGCTGCTGCTCATGGTGACCTACCGCAGATTCGGACCGACGTTCGTGGGCGCCGGACTGGCCGGCGTCACGGCCGTGCTGTTGCTGGTCTTGACGGCATCCGGAGCAGTGGCCACCATCAGCTGGGCTGCCGCCGGCGCGCTGGTCGCCGCCTTGTTCTCGGTCAACATCATGGCCGCCGTCTTTCTGCCCATCGCCGCGGACCTCTCAGATCCGGGCGGTCGCGGCCGGGCCACCGGAACAGTTTCGCTGTTCAACCGCCTGGGCGGCCTGTGCGGTCCGCTCCTGCTGGCCGGCCTGGTGTCTTCGGCCACCGACGTCCTCGTGGCGGTCGCCGCCCTCGCGGTGCTGTGCGCCGGCGCCGCCTGGTACATCGGACGACGCCGCCGGGAACTGCTGAAGACCACGAAAGAACTGGAGAAAGCTGCGAAATGATTCGATTCGGGAGTGAGGTTCTATGAACATACCCACGGAGCCTATCGGAAGCATTCCCCGTCCCGCCTTTCTGCAGAAGGGGATGGCAGACCTCACCGCGGGAAAAATCAGCCCCGAGGAACTCGCCGACCTCGAGGACAAGGCCCTGATCGACACCATCCGCCGGTTCGAGGAGACCGGCTCTCCGGTGATCACCGACGGCGAGCAGGGAAAGCCCAGTTTTCTCACCTATCCACTGTCCGGTGCGGCGCTGGCACCCGACGGCATCGTGATCCCCTTCGCCGACGGGCACACCCGCAGGCTTCCACGCCTGACGGCGGGCCCGTTCAGCTACCAGGTTCACGCGGACGAGTATCTGAGAAAAGCGCGGATTCATGCGACAAAGCCGGTCAAGCAGGCGGTCATCGCAGCTTCCGCGCTGAGCCTGATCTACCCGGAAAATGGGCTGGACGGGTATTCGCAAGCAGAATTCCTCGCGGACCTGGTGGACGAGGCCGAGGCCGACATCCGGCGAAGCCTGGAGGCCGGCGCCGCCTGTGTGCAGATTGATTTCACCGAGGCCCGGCTCGCGCTGAAAATGGATCCGAGCGGCGGGCTGCTGCGCTCGTTCATCGACCTCAACAACAGCGTTCTGGAGCGGTTCTCCGATGACGAGGCGGCGAAGATCGGGGTGCACAGCTGCCCCGGCGGGGATCAGGATTCTCCACACAGCCTCGATGTCGGCTACGGCGAGCTGATCCCGATGCTGTTCGAGCTGCGGGCAGGCAACTTCTACCTGCAGATGGCCAGTGAGACGGATCCGCGGAAGGTCCTCAAGACGGTCCAGCAGCACGCGCGGCCGGAGCAGCGGATCTTCATCGGGGTCATCGATCCGATCGACCCCCGGGTGGAGACGGCGGAGGAGGTACGCGACCGGGTCCTCGAGGCGGCGGAGTTCATCTCACCGGCGCGCCTGGGTACCTGCGACGACTGTGGGTTCTCGCCTTTCGCCGACGACCTCTCGACCTCGCGTGACCTCGCTTTCGCGAAGATCGCGGCGCGGGTGGAGGGCACCCGGCTCGCCGCCGAAGCCGTGAGCTGAACGTTCTCCGGTCATCAGCCGGGACCATCGCCGCCGGCGGGCCCAGCCAGCCGTCGCCCGGTTGCCGGGCTCGACCACCGGGATCGATCCTCTACGCAAGACCCGCTTTCGGGTCACAGGGTTTCCGACGCAGGACACTGGCTGGTCGAGTCCAGCCGGGTGGCGTTCGTCCGGAGGTAGTCTTGTTGAAGGGCGTTGCCGGTCAGCTCGGCGGCGGTGAGGTAGGACTCGCGCGCGCCCTCTCGTTCGCCGGCGGCTTCCAGGAGGTGTGCTCGTACTGCGTGCAGGCGGTGGTCGGAGATGAGCCGTTCCTCGGTCTCGAGTTCCGCGAGCAGTGCGAGGCCCTGAGGCGCGCCGTGGGTCATGGCGACCGCGACGGCGTGGTTGAGCGCGATGATCGGGTTGTCGGTGGTGCGCATCAGCAGTTCGTAGAGGGCGGTGATCTGGGGCCAGTCGGTCTGTTCGGCGGCGGGTGCTTCGTCGTGGACCGCTGCGATGGCGGCTTGCAGCTGGTACGGGCCGGTCGGGCCGTGTGGTAGCGCTTGGGTGATGAGTGCTGTCCCGTCGGCGATGGCGCCGGCGTCCCACTTGGAGCGATCCTGTTCGGCCATCGGGACGAGTGCGCCGTCCGGGCCGATCCGGGCGGCGCTACGGGCGTCGATCAGGAGCATCAGCGCCAGTAGCCCGGTGACTTCGCCGTCCTCGGGTATCAGCTGGTGGACGATGCGGGTGAGGCGGATGGCTTCGACGGAGAGGTCGCGGCGATAGGGATTCGGTCCGGAGGTCGGGGCGTAGCCCTCGTTGAAGATCAGATAGAGCACGTGGAGGACGGCGCTGAGGCGTGCCGTTCGTTCGGCACCGGAGGGCATGCCGAACGGGAGTTTGCTGGCGGTGATGCGTTGTTTGGCCCGGGTGATACGGCGGGTCATCGTCGCTTCGGGCACGAGGAACGCGCGGGCGATCTCGGTGGTGGTCAGCCCGCCGACGGCGCGCAGGGTCAGCGCGATCTGTGAGGCGGGTGAGAGCGAGGGGTGGCAGCAGAGGAACAGCAGGATCAGAGTGTCGTCGGAGTCTTCGGGTGCCCGGTCCGCGGCGGGGGCCAGCCATTGGTCGGGCAGTGTCCACGCAAAGCTGGCTTCTTCACGGTGCCGTCGGGCTTGCTCGCGCCGGAGCAGGTCGGTGAGCTTGCGGGCGGCGACGGTGATCAGCCAGCCGAGCGGGTTTTCGGGTGTGCCGTCGGCGGGCCACTGGGTGGCCGCTGCGAGCAGCGCTTCCTGTGTGGCGTCTTCGGCGAGGTCGACGTGTCCGTAGCGCCGTACCACCGCGCCGAGGACCTGGGGCGCCAGCCGGCGCACCAAGCCCTCGACCTCGGTTGTTTCCCGCATGGAAATTCTGTTCTCTACTCCATGATCGAGCGGACGTCGATGACGGACTCCGGTCCGGGGCAGCGGGCCAGCTGGGCGGCGATCTCGGTTGCCCGGTCGTAGCTCTCGCATTCCACCAGCCAGTAGCCGATGACCACTTCCTGTGTTTCGCCGTAGGGACCGTCGGTGACGACCGGAATGCCTTCTTTGATCTTGATCCTGCGGGCTTCGGCCGGTGCGGCAAGACCCTGGGCGTCGAGGAACTCACCGGATTCGCGCAGGTTGTCGTTGAACTCATCGAGCGCCGCGCCGATCGCCTTCATCTCCTCCGCTGGCAGGTCGGTGTCGAAGTCCTGCTGTGATCCGTTGACCAGGATCATGTACTTCACGTCTTCTCCTCTGCCGGTCGCGTCGGCACCTGCGTGCCGGGCTGTCAACGGGGACGTCGAAGCCGACCTTCCCAACCGGACACCGCGTGCCAGTGTAGAGCGTTTCAGGTGGCTGCCGCCCGAAAACCCACCGCGGAAGCGGCCGTCGGGTTACTCCGATCGGGCGACGGGCCTGCCGACCGCGGTGCCGCCTCGTGGATCAGGTCTTCGCAGTTCAGACCCCTTGCGGAGAACAAGGCAATCGCAGAGATGCGGCGGCTGAGCCGCGGCTGGCAAGGTCGGTTGCGGGCGTCCTCTTCGGCTCGTCCGGCGACTGCCGGAGATCACCTTCGGGCCGCATCGGCCAGTCCGCGCGGACGTCGATTCCCGTCCGCAGAGCCCAGCTCAGTCGACCAGGAAGTTGAGACTTCGACCATATGACTACCAACCTCGAGAGTGACCAGGCTGCCGTCAGCGCTGTCCCCGGGCAGATCGTCGCGGCGTGGGCCGAGCAGGACGGCGATGCGTTCGCCAGGACGTTCACCCCCGACGGAACGATGATCCTTCCCGGGGTGTACCGGAAGGGACAGGACGAAATCCGGACCTACATGACGGCAGCCTTCGCCGGCACGCTCGCGCACACCCGGGTCACCGGTGCGCCGATCGACCTGCGGTTCCTCACGCCGGACTGCGCGCTGGTCATCACGAAGGGCGGTGTGCTGGCGCCGGGCGAGACCGAGGTGCCGGCCGAGCGGGCCATCCGCGCCACGTGGGTCGTCGTCCGCCGTGACGACGGCTGGCGGCTGGCCGCTTATCAGAACAGCCCGGTGACCGAGCCCTGACCCGTCGGACCACGGCTCAGCCGGGACCACACTCGACGCCACCACTGCGCACTCGGCTGTCACCCACCAACCGGCTGCCGCCAACCTGACGACCAGATACACCCGAGGCGGCTGCGGATGTGTCCCACTTCCCTGCCGGGAGAGGTCACTGGTTCGATACCAGTATTGCGCACCAGCAGTATTTGCAGGTCAGAAGCCCTGTTCCTCCTCGGAGGGACGGGGCTTTACTCGTCGGATGGCGTCGGCCCCCGGAGCGGCTTCCGGTCGTGCCGGGCTCGAGAAGGACCCCGGCGGGCAGGCCGGTCGGCGTCGC
Source organism: Amycolatopsis saalfeldensis (assembly GCF_900110575.1). Classification (GTDB taxonomy): domain Bacteria; phylum Actinomycetota; class Actinomycetes; order Mycobacteriales; family Pseudonocardiaceae; genus Amycolatopsis; species Amycolatopsis saalfeldensis. The sequence continues at coordinate 29,926 of NZ_FOEF01000020.1, read as the reverse complement.
GGCGGCGGGGCCTGGGCTGGTGGGTGGCGGCTGGTGACGGGTACGGCCAGCGCCGGTTCCGGCGCGCTCGGCCGGTCGCTGAGCAGGTAACCGATCACGGATGCCCCGCAGCCAGGGCGAGGACTGCGACGACCATGGTCGCCGTCAGGGGGTCGCCCGGATGGCTTTCTGCTGGCGGACTCTGGCTTGCGACACCCGATCAGGCCAAAGTGGACGGTTCCGCGGGGCGGCGGTGAACCCGGCCGCGGAACCGGGAGTTCTCACGCCGAACTCGGCGGCTGCCGGTGTCGGTGGTGGTGCGATCTGCCCTGCGCTGCCCGATCACGTCAAGTCCTGCCGCCGCCGCGAGCAGCGCCGCGGCCACACCGCCGGCGGACGGACCGGCGCGCCGCATCCCGGCTGCACTGCCGCCGCAAGCAGCACCCCGGCCACACCGCCGGCGGGCCACATCCCAGCAGCGCCGCCGCCGCCGCAAGCAGCACCCCAGCCACACCGCCGGCAGGCCACAATCCCAGCAGTGCCGCCGCCGGTGTTGAGCCGCCGGTGGGCGTTTGCTTCTTGTGACCCGGCAAGGCGACCACGATCCCGATGGTGATGCCGCCTTCACCGCATCGGTCTTGAACGCGCCGTTCAAGACCGGGGCCGCACCGTCGGGCAGGTTGACCGTGGTGCCGGTCAAGGTCGGGGTGGCGGCTGTCACGTCGGCGGTGATCGGGCTTGAGCTTCGACCCGCTCCCCTGATGCTTCCAGTGTGCCGCGGCTCCGGGCGAGATGCCTGGGCAGATCCGTCGCCGGTGTGGATTCGGCTTGGTTTGGGCGCCGGCCGATGCGGGTAGTCCGGCAGAACGATTCTCCCCACCCACTGTGGGCCGGCCCGGGCACTCGCACCGGGCCGTCCGCCTCAAGAAAGAGTGTTTCTCTGTGATTGTCCTCGGCATCATTCTCCTGGTCGTCGGCTTCATCGCCAAGATCTCCATTTTGTGGACGATCGGAATCGTCCTTCTCGTGCTGGGCGCGGTGCTCGTCCTGCTGGGCCGCAGCGGGCGCAAGGTCGCCGGACGGGCCCACTGGTTCTGATCTTCCGCGCCCCGGGATCCGATAATAATCCGTTCCGTTGAGAAGAGGTCACGGAGATGATCGACAAGGTCCGGAACAAGGCCGAAGAAATAAAGTGAAAGGTCAAGGGTGTGATTGACTGACCTGCCGCCAATTCGATGCCAGTACCCATTCCGCTTCGTCCCGGGTTGACGCCCGGGGCGCCGGGGGGTCCCGGTACATGACCGGGCCGGCCTTGCGGAAAGCCCTGCTGTCACCGGTTCGCTGGGTGCTCCGGGCCGTGCGCACCTCCGGACCGGAACGCAGTGTGCTGGCACAGGCGGGAAAGGCGGCGATCGCCGCGGTGGCGGCTTGGGCGGTGGCCTCACCCTGGCTGCACCTGTCACAACCGTTTCTCGCGCCCTACACGGCGGTGTTCGTGATCGAAACCACCGTCTACCGATCCGCGCGATCCGCGCTGCAGCAGGCCGGCGCGGTGACCCTCGGGGTGCTCCTGGCCACGGTCGCCGACCAGCTCATCACCGTCGAACTGCTCACCATCGCGGTCGTGGTGCTGGTCGGCCTCCTGATCGGGCGATGGCACGGATTCGGCCCCAGCGGGGTGTGGATCAGCGTGACCGCACTGCTGCTGGTCACCTACGGCACCGCGGGCCAGGACGCGCTGCTCGCGGACCGGCTGGTCGAGACCCTGCTCGGCGCCGTGGTCGGGTTCACGGTCAACGCCGTCGTGATGCCCCCGCTGTATCTGCGTGGACCCGCGCAGGCGACCACGGCACTGGCCGACCAGCTGACCGCACTGCTGAACGACATGAACGCCGGGCTGCGGCGAGCCCACCTCGCCGAGGACGCCGAAGGATGGAGCAGGCGCGCCGGGGAGACCGCCGCGCTGGTGCGGGCCGCCGAAGAGATCACCGAACAGGGCTGGGAGAGCCAGCGGATGAATCTGCGCCGGCGTGGCTCGAACGCCCGGAGCTCGTCGCAGGGATGGTGGAGCTGCCTGGTCGCGCTCCGCGCGGCCTGGCCGCACATCCGCGCGCTCGCGGAGACGCTGGCTGTCGCCGCCGCGAGCACGGCGCCGTTCCGGTATCCGACGCCACGAGCACGCGAGCTGCTGGCCGACCTCGTCGAGGTGATCGCCGACCTGGTTCGCGCCTGGACCGACCAGAACAGCCGGCCGGACCTCTTCCGCGAACTGGGCGAACGGGGTCACGACACCTTGTCCGAACTGGAGAAACTCGTGTACTCGACCCCGGCCGACGAGCTCGACCTCGCCGCGGGCCTCGGCGGGCTGCTCCTGCCGGCGCGCCGGGCGTTCGAAGTACTGCTGCCGTGACCGCCGGTTCGGGTCCCGCGCCGACCACAGCGCGTTCCGACGTCCGGTGAGCCCGGCGCGATGGTTAACTCCTGCGCCGGCCGGCCTTTCCCCCAGGGCGCCCGCTGAGCCCACAGCCACAGAACCACGCGCGAACGGTCGTGTTCCCGTGCCGGATACGTTCAGGAGGCGCTCGACCCCATGCCCACCCCCGAGGAAATCCCCGCCGAAGACGGGACCTTCGCCGCCGCCGAAGCCGCGGCAGCCGAGCTCAGGACTCCCGAACAACCCATGGGCACCAAGGGAAAACCGCTCGACCGGCGGTCGCCCTTCCTCATCGGCCTGACCGCCGCGGCGGGCGTCGCGGTCACCTACGGGCTCGTCCGGGTCGTGGCCGGCCTCCAGGACGTGCTGATCCTCATCGGCCTCGCGCTGTTCCTCGCCATCGGCCTCGAGCCGGCCGTCGCGTGGCTGGTCCGCCACCGCTTGCCCCGCTGGCTCGCCGTGACCACGGTGTTCGTCGTCGGAATGCTCGCCGTCGGCGGGTTCCTGACCGCCGCCATCCCGGTCCTGGTCGAGCAGGCCACCCAGTTCGCCGCCAAGGCACCCGGCTACCTGCACGACGCGCAGGACCACGGCACCGTCCTCGGAAAACTCAACGAGCGTTTCCACCTGCAGCAGCAACTCGAGGGCCTGGTCAGCGGATCGGCCGGCGGCCTGCTGGGCGCCGGGCAGGCCGTGTTCAGCGCGATCACCAACGTGCTGATCCTCGTGGTGCTGACCGTGTACTTCGTCGCCGGACTCCCCCGCATCCGGGCCGGCGGCTACCGGCTGATCCCGCACTCGCGCCGGCCGCGGGCGATCCTCATCGGCGACCAGATCTTCACCAAGGTCGGCGGCTACGTGCTGGGCAACCTCGCCATCTCCGTGATAGCGGGGGTGCTCACCCTGGTCTGGCTGCTGGTCTTCGGCGTGCCCTACGCCGCCCTGCTCGCCATCACCGTCGCCATCCTCGACCTGATCCCCGTGATCGGCTCGGTCATCGGCGGCGTGCTCGCCTGCCTGGTCGCGCTCACCGTCTCCCTGCCCGCCTGCCCGCCTGCCTGGCGACGATCGTGTTCTTCGTCGTCTACCGGCTGGTCGAGGACTACGTGCTGGTCCCGAAGATCATCGGCAACGCGGTCAAGGTCCCGGCGCTGGTCACCGTGGTCGCCGTGGTGCTCGGCGGGGCCTTGCTCGGCGTCGTCGGCGCCCTCGTCGCCATCCCGATCGCCGCCGCCATGCTCCTTCTCGTCCGCGAGGTGCTCTACCCACGTCTCGACCGAGCCTGAAACAGGGAACTCGCGAGCGGCGGCCGGAACGCGGGTCAGCGACGGCCGCCGCCGGGTGCGCGGAACCCGCTGACCTTGTGGGTGCCGTCGCAGAACGGCTTGACCGCCGAAAGACCGCATCGGCACAACGCGACCGTGCTCCGGCCGGGATCGATGACCTCGCCGTCCGGTGCTCGGATTTCGAACTCGCCGCGGACCAGCAACGGCCCGTCTTCGTACGGGGTGATGGTCACGGCCGTCTCCGGGTTTTCGTTCACCCGGCCCGGATACCCGGCCGGACCGCGTTCACTCCACCGGCATCGGTTTGTGCCGCGGCATGAGCACGATCATCAAGTCCGTCGATGTCGAAGCCGATGTGAGCACCGTCTACAACCAGTGGACCCAGTTCGACGCGACGATCACCGACATCGACCCCGACGGCTTCGTGGAGAACGTCGCCGACAAGCTCGGCATCCTCGACCACCGGGTCCAGGGCGACCTCGACCGGTTCAAGAAGTTCATCGAGATCCGCGACTCCGGGCCCGCACCCGAATTCCGCTGGGCGGGTGGACTACGGCTGAGCAGCAGGAGACTTCGTGCCGACACGTACCGGAGAGGCCGGGGAGCCGGGTGGACGGCCGCCCGAAGTGGTGGCGGGCCTGATCTCCCCACCCGTACGGAGTCTTACTGAAAGATGGCCGCGGGGCCGTCGCGTTAGGCCCCGATCAGGTCTTCGCGGTCGGACAGGCCCGCAGTGCCCGGCCGCAGGGACGAGTGGCCCTGCGCCCAGTTCCTCAGCACCGTCCGGCCGAACTCGGCCTCTACCGTCAGACCGCAGGCCGCGCCGAACAGCACGTCGGCCGCGGCGGCCGGGTTCTCCTGGGCGAATCCGCCGCACAGGTCGTGCGCGGCGATCTGCTCGTGCACGACGTCGGCTTCCACGTGCTCGTCGTAGAACCGCGTGGCCGTCGTGTCGCCCCCGAGCCTGCGTAATCCATTGCCGTAACGGCGATTCGGCAACGACGACGTCATCTCGAACGCGGCCAGGTGCCCCAGGGTGGCACCGAGCCAGCGACGATGGAATCCGAACAATGACATCAAGTTGCTCACCGCCAGCGTCACGGCCGGAACGCACTCGACGTAGTGCCCGTACCCATCGTCCAGCCCCAGCGAGCGCATGGTGGCCCGGAACAGCTCCGAATGCATCCGCTCGACGCGGCCCTGCCCGTACTCATCCGCCTGGATCTCGAGCAACGCGGCCTTCGCCGGCCCGGACAGCCGCGGAATGGCCCAGCTGTGCGGATCCGCCTCCTTCAAGTGATACACCGACCGCTGCGCCACGAACTCACGGAACTGCGTCCTGGAAGCCCGCCGCTGCACGAACTTCGCCAGCGGCGGGCCGTCGTCCGCGCGCACCAGGCCCGCCAGCGCCCGCGGTACCGCTTCGGGTCGCACCGGCATCGCGGGCACGAGCTCGCGAAGACCGGCCAGCCAACGGCGTTCCAGCTGCCGCCGCACTCCCGTGACGAACGGCGCGTCCTCCCACCGCGCGTCGACATCGTCGAAGCCGCGGTAGCTCAGCTCGTAGCAAACCCACAGAGCCAGCTGCAGATCTTCGTCGTGGAGCACGGCGAGACCGGCGCCGTCCGGGATCGGACCGGCCGCCACGTCGTCCGGCTCGGCGGAAAGCCGGGCGCAGACCACGGAACTCCAGGGCCCACGGGGGCGGGGTAACCGCATCAAACCTCCAAGGTGCTGAACACACCGGCTACCCCCCAGAAAGCCGCTCCACTCCACAGTCGACGGTGTCCGGGATCATCGGCGGTGGTCTCCTGGCCGACCCGGCGTTACAGTGGATCGGGTAAGCCGTCGGCATGTGCCTGGACTCCGCGCCTTCGACGTCCCACTCTCGTTCGCCTGTGCGCTGGTCACCGACGTTGTCACCCAGTGACGGCCGAACGAGGTCGAGGCCAGGAGGCGATCGTGGCCACCAGGGTTCACCGGATCCGGTATCCCGTGCAGCAGTTTCCCTTTCCACCTCAGAGCATCCGGTGCGAATTCCGCGCTCCGATCGGAGCAGCCCCGACGACGGACATCTGGTCGATCGTGGGGGACATCGACGCATACACGGTCCGCGACCTGATGCTGCGGCTGGCCGCCTCGCTGGAAACCGCGTGTCCCCGCGTGCTGGTGCTGGACCTGACCAAGGTCACCTTCCTGGCGGCGACAGCCATCCACGCGCTCGACCTCTTCACCGAGGACGCGCAGGCGCGGCGCACCAGTGTCCGAATCGTGGCCGGGCCGGCCGGCGCGGCCCGGCGCTCGCTCCTGATCACCGGCGCCTTCCATTCCCTGGTCAGCTTCCCCAGCCTGCAGTCGGCCCGCGCGGCGTGACCGGACCCGCACAGGACACTGTGGACTGTCCTCGGGAACGCGAGGCGCCTGTCCTGACCTTCCTGAACCGCCACGAGAGGACGACATGAGCACGAAAACCTGGTTCATCACCGGTGCTTCGAAGGGCTTCGGTCGCGAGTGGACGATCGCCGCGCTCGACCGGGGCGACTCGGTCGCGGCCACGGCGCGCGACATCTCGGCACTCGACGACCTCGCCGCGAAGTACGGCGACCGGCTCCTCACGCTGCGGCTGGACGTCACCGACCGCGACGCCGCGTTCGCCGCCGTCGAAACCGCCCATGGCCGCTTCGGCCGTCTCGACATCGTCGTCAACAACGCCGGCTACGGCCAGTTCGGCATGGTCGAGGAGCTGAGCGAAGCGGACCTGCGCGACCAGCTGGAGACCAACGTCTTCGGCGCGCTCTGGGTCACCCAGGCCGCCCTGCCGTTCCTTCGGGAGCAGGGGTCGGGGCACATCCTGCAGGTCTCGTCGATCGGCGGCATCAGCGCGTTCCCGAACGTCGGCGCCTACCACGCGTCCAAGTGGGCGCTGGAGGGCCTCAGCCAGTCGCTGGCGCAGGAGGTCGCGGACTTCGGCGTCAAGGTAACCCTGATCGAGCCGGCCGGTTACTCCACCGACTGGGCCGGGCCTTCCGCCCGGCGCGCGGACGCACTGCCCGCCTACGACGCGTTCCGAGAGAAGCAGAAGTCCGCGCCTGCCCGGCAGTCCTCCCCCGGTGATCCCGAAGCCACCCGCGCGGCGGTCCTGCGGCTCGTCGACTCCCCGGAACCCCCGCTGCGGATCTTCTTCGGCGACGGGCCGCTCGCCGTGGCCACCAAGGACTACGAATCCCGGCTGGCCCTCTGGCGCGAATGGGAGCCGGTCTCCGTCCAGGCCCACGGGAAGACGCCGTGACCACGACGGCCGGTGGCATGACTGTCCGGACTGGTCCCGGCTTCACGGCCGGACCGTTGCGGACGCGCCCGCCCGAATCGGGATGGCCGGCGCCTGGTGGCGGGCCTGCCGGTGCAGACCCCAGTGGCCCGCTCTCGCACGGAGGCCCGCCATGACGACGGTGCGCGCCAAGCCGGCCCTCCCCGAGGACGAGACCGAACGGCCGCCCACGGCACGGTCCTCCGCCACACCGGTCCGGCCGCCGGCAGACCGGCGGGCAGCGCCGCCCCACAGCCGGGGCACCGGGCACGACGTCCCGCGGCACTCGGCGCGAGCAGCTCCCCGGCCGTCGGCAGCAAGCCGGCCGGCCGAACTGTCGGGGTGGGCCGACCGCTGGGCCGCCGGGCTCCTGGCCGGCGACGGACGCACTACCCGGGCAGCGCGTCGACGGTGGTACCGGGCGGCTCGGGCGCTCTGGGCCGCAGCCGCCCGCGGCCTCGGAGCCGCGGGCCGCCGCGATGGCCGAGGCGAACCGGGATGGTGAAAGCCCGGGCGGGTTTCCCGGCAGTCCGAACGGGCATCCGAAGGCGTCGACCCCCCATCGGAAGAGGCAGCTGATGAAGGCACTCGTGTACCGAGGACCGTACGATGTCGCCGTCGAGGAGGTGGCGGACGCGCGGATCGAGGATCCGAAGGCCGCACCGACGTCGAAGAAGGCAAGGTCCTCGGTCACGAGAACATGGGGGTCGTCGAGTCGGTCGGGGACGCCGTGGACCGGATCAAGGTCGGCGACCGCGTTTCGCTGCCGTTCACCATCGCCTGCGGTACTTGCGGCAATTGCTCCAAGGGACTGACCGGCTTCTGCCTGCGCGCGAACCCCGGCAGCGCCGGCGCCGCATACGGTTACGCGAGCATGGGTCCCTACAACTGTCCGACATCTTCCCGACCGGCTGGCACGGAGTCGAGCTGGCCAAGCAGGGCAAGCTCGCGTTCGACTACGGCGCCTTCTTCTTCAAGGGCCAGTCCATGTTCCTGGTGTCCCACAGCATGAACCTGGACCAAGCCGCGGAAGGCTACGAGCACTTCGACAAGCGCGAAGACGGCTGGACGAAGGTCGTGTTGCACCCCTGACCGCGACGCGCCCTTGCGGGTCTGCTCAGGACACTCGCAAGGGCGCGCTGACGTCGTGCAGGTGTGCCAGGACGTACCGGTAAGACCGCAACAGTCCACATTGGGCGTAATCGATCCCGTGGGCGGTGCAGAAGTCCCGCACGAGCGGCTGGGCGCGGCGGAGGTTGGCCCGGGGCATGCCGGGGAACAAGTGGTGCTCGATCTGGTAGTTCAGGCCGCCGAGCGCGAAATCGACCCAGGGGCCGCCGCGGACGTTGCGGCTGCTGAGCACTTGCCGGTGCAGGAAGCCCGGGATCGCCCGGCCGTGGTAGGTCGGCATGCCCTTGTGGCCGGGCGCGAAGGAGCATCCCATGTAGACACCCCAGAGTCCCTGGTGGACGGCGATGAACGCGACCGCCACCGGCGGCGAGAGGACGGTGAACACCGCCGTCAGGTAGATCGTGATGTGCGCGAGCTGGAGCAGGGCCTCGCTGCGCCGGTGCTCGATTTCCCCGTGCCACACGGCCTGGATGCTGGCCCAGTGCAGGCTCAGCCCTTCCAGCAGCAGCAGTGGAAAGAACAACGCGGCCTGGTGTTTGGCGGTCCAGTGGACCAGGCCGCGCCGGTCCCGGGACTGGCCGCTGGTGAAGGCGAGCAACGGGATGTCGAGGTCGGGGTCGGCGCCCTCGTGATTGGGCTGCGCGTGGTGCAGCGTGTGCTTGCCCATCCACCAGCCGTAGCTGATGCCGACGAGCCCGGCGAGCACGCGGCCGAGCCGGTCGTTGGCCACGCGGCGCCGGAATACCTGCCGGTGCCCGGCGTCGTGGCCGAGGAAGGCCAGCTGCGCCGACATCACCGCGAAGAACGCCGCGACCGCGAGCTGCCACCAGGAATCACCGATCACGGCGAACGCGGCACAGCCCCCGGCGAACGCGAGCAGGGTGAGCCCGATCTTGACGGCGTAGTAGCCGTACCGCCTTCGCAGCAGGCCCGCCAGCCGGACCTCCCGGGCGAGCTCGCGGTAGTACTGATCTCCCTGCCGTCTGACTTCGACAGCAGCCGGTTCGGTGGGCACGGACATACAGATCCCTCCCGGATGCTCCTGCGTCGCCGAGGTCCGGGGCGGTCTGCTTGCGGTGATCAGGGAATTCCCCTGCCACGGAAGGTCCAAACCGGTCCGCGGTCCTCAGATCCGCGCGTGGATGGCGACGGTGCGCAGTGCGGCCTGCAGCAGCCTCGAGACCTGGCCGGGGGTCCAGCCGGTCGCGGCGGAGATGTCGGCGATGTCCTGGTGCGACACCGCTGCCGCCCACAGTGCGAAGCGCTGCCGCGGCGGCAGCAACGCCAGCTCGTCGAGCAGAACCGCGTCCTGCAGCGCGGCGGACAAGACCCCCCGCTCGACTCGGGGCGCCAGCTCCGCGCGCAGTGCGGTCAACAGCTGTGACCGCGCTCGGCGGCCCGGGTCCGCCCAGCCCGGCCCGGCCTTCGCCGAACCTGCGCGCGCCGCCTCGGCGAAGGCGGGAACGAGGCCGTCCCACAGGCGCTTGCACTCCCGTCGTGACCGGCCGGTGCTGTGCGCGACCCGATAGGCCAAGGTCACCATCCGCCCGGCCACGTCCGCCTCCGACAGCCATTCCGGGATCGAGCGCAGGTGCACGGCCGGCTCGTCTGCTCGGTTGCGCGTTCCGGCGGTCACCGGCTCGTCCCCGTTCCGGCGGCCGGCGCGGAAGCGACGCCCGGCAGGTGGACGAGCAGCCGGGCCCGTTCGACGAAGGCCCGGGCAGCCGGTGTCCTGACGATCTGCTTCGCCGCAGCCATGAGTCACTTCCTCGAGACGCAGGTGCCGATGATGGCCAGCCCTGGGTCTGGGGGATGCAAGTCGAGTATGCCCCGTCGACGTGATCGCAAACCCGTGTCCCACGGTCGAGCGGTTGTCCTCGCCGCGGCCGCGCCGTCCGCCCCGCCCCGCCCGTCACCAGTACTGTGGGTGGTCACGCCCAGGTGACCACGGAGGGCTCATTGGCCGAGAACCGGCTTCAGCGGCTGCGGGCACTGCTGGCCGCCGACCGCTCCGGGAGTGCTCGCTCCACAGTGAGCCTGGCCTGCGAACGATGCGTGGTGGAACTGGGGGTCTCCGGTGCGGGCGCGACGGTCTTGAGCCGTCTGGGCGGCGCGGACGGCGACGGGCAGACGAGCCGCGGCCTCGTGCATGCCACGAACGAGGTCAGCGCGGGGCTGGAGGATCTGCAGCTCACGGTCGGCGAAGGGCCGTGTCTCGACGCGTTCGCCTCCGGCGGGCCGGTGCTGGTGAGCGACTTGGCGGCGGCGACCGCGCGGTGGCCCGGATTCGGCCCGGCCGCGTGTGAGCTGGGCGCCGCCGCGGTGTTCTCGTTCCCGCTGCAGATCGGGGTGGTGCAGCTGGGGTCGCTGGACCTCTACCGCGACACACCCGGCCCGCTCACGCGGGCGGAGCTGACCGACGCGCTGATCCTGGGCGACCTGGCCACCGAAGGAGTGGTGGCCGACCTGGACGGCCACGGCGTCGACGATCTCAGCTGGCTGGCCGACCCGCACGTGGAAGTGCACCAGGCCGCCGGCATGGTGCAAACCCAGCTGCGCTCCAGCACCGAGGTGGCGCTGATCCGGCTGCGCGGCTACGCCTACACCCACAACCTGACCCTGGCGGAGGTCGCCCGGCAGGTCGTGGCCCGGACGCTGCTGTTCACCGAGGACGGCCGGTAAAATGCGATGTGAGGGAAGGTCGACCCGATGACCACCAGGGACCAACAGCTCGCCGACACCTTCGTGTCCCTCGCCGACACGCTGGTCGCCGATTTCGACGTGCTCGACTTCCTCGGCATGCTCACCGAGCGCGCCGTGGAGCTGCTCGCGGTCGACGCCGCCGCGGTCATCCTCTCCGACCAGCGCGGCGGCTGGCGGCCGGCGGCCGGCTCGTCCGAGCGTGCCGAGCTGGTCGAGGTGTTCGCCGCGTTGTCCGAACAGGGCCCCTGCGTCGACTGTGTCCGCACCAGGATGCCGGTGGCCAGCGCCGACCTCGGGCAGGAGCAGGACCGCTGGCCCGAATTCGGGCGGGCCGCCGTCAGCGCGGGGTTCCGGGCGGTGTGCGCGGTGCCGATGCGCCTGCGTGAGGACGTGATCGGCGCGCTGACCCTGCTCAACACCGAACCGGTGGCCGTCGACGACGCCAGCGTCACCCTCGGGCAGGCGCTGGCCGACGTCGCGACCATCGGCATCCTGCAGCAACGCTCGATCCGCCACGACGAGGTGGTCTCCGAGCAGCTGCAGGCCGCGTTGCACCGTCGTACCGTCGTCGAACAGGCCAAGGGAGTGCTCGCAGAAGTCGGCGGGCTGGACATGCACCAGGCGTATCTCGCGTTGCGCGCCTATGCCCGTGCGCACCGCCGGCAGCTGTCCGACGTGGCCCACGACGTCGCCGCCAACGTGCTCGACCCCAGGACTCCGCTGACCAGCCCTGCCGACGCACCCGGAATGTGACGCGCGGCCTCACGAAACGCAGGCCAGGACTGTCCGCCGCCGATGTTTGGACGGCCGCCCGGCGGTGAATCCTCCCGGTGAATCGCCCCGGCCCCAGGCGACCGACACCCGCCTCCGGAGTACGTGACGATGACGCACAGCACGATGCAACGCCCGGGTGCCGGCCCCCGGCCCGCCGCCGAACCGATGCTCGCCGGCCGACAGTCCGCCACCGAAGGCTTCCTGGTGAAACTCTTCGTGGTGGTGCCGCTGATCGCGGTGTCCGTCGCCGTCCCGTTCGCCTGGGGCTGGGGTCTGAGCTGGCTCGACCTCGGTCTCGCAGCCGGCTTCTACTTCCTCACCGGTTTCGGCGTGACGATCGGGTTCCACCGGTATTTCACCCACGGTGCCTTCAAGGCCGGCCGCGGTCTGCGGATCGCGCTCGCCGTCGCCGGCAGCATGTCCATGCAAGGCCCGGTGATCGACTGGGTGGCCGACCACCGCCGTCACCACGCCTACGCCGACCGCGACGGCGACCCGCACTCCCCCTGGCGCTTCGGCACCAGCCCCGCCGCACTGGCCAAGGGCTTCTGGCACGCGCACATGGGCTGGCTGTTCCAGCGCGAACAGACCAACGCCCACCGCTTCGCCCCGGACCTTCTCGACGACACCGACATCGTCACGGTGAACAAGCTGTTCCCCGTCCTGACCGTGGTCACCCTGCTCGCTCCGGCGGTGCTGGGCGGGTTGGCCACGATGAGCTGGTGGGGCGCGCTGACGGCGTTCTTCTGGGCCGGTCTGGTCCGCGTCGCCGTGCTCCACCACGTCACGTGGTCGGTGAACTCGTTGTGCCACATGATCGGCGACCGCCCCTACGCCGCCCGCGACAGGTCGGCGAACTTCTGGCCACTGGCCATCGCCTCGATGGGCGAGTCCTGGCACAACTCCCACCACGCCGACCCGACCGGTGCCCGCCACGGCGTCCGCCGCGGGCAGCTGGACATGTCCGCCCGGATCATCCGCTGGTTCGAACAGCTCGGCTGGGCCGCGGACGTGCGCTGGCCCCGCCAGGACCGGCTCGCCCGCAAGCTCCGGCCAGGCCGCACCCCCTCGCCACGACGCGACGGCGAACGCGGTCTCCTCCCCGACGACCTCGGCTGACGGCCCGGCCCGTCGCTGCCCGGACGCCCTTGCCGACGGTGCCGACCTGGTCGCGGCCTCCCTGAGGAAACTGTCCGGCCGGCACGCCTCGGCGCCCATCCACGGGTGGCCGGGCGTCGAATACCGATTATGGACGCGGATGCCGAAGTGCCCCTGCCGGGCCCGCTTCGCGGAAGAAGCCGGAATGCAGCCGAAGCGTGTCCGCCGCGCCACTTGAGGTCGCGGAAATCGTGGCAGCAGCCGCGTGCGAAACGCTTGACCACGCCGTCGCGGTCCCAGGCCCCCGGCTTCGCGACGGCCGTGGACGAAGGCGCATGAGCGCGCCCCCGCTGAACCACCCGGAGACCCTGGACTTCGGGCGCGCGAAGCCCACCAAGGCCACGGCCGTCACTTCGCCTCCCGCAGCAGCGACGCCGCCGGGTACCGACCGACCGCGAGACCCCACAAGACCCGGTCGGTCAGTACGATCGGGTCGGGCCACAGTTCGGCGCGGCGCACGCACTGCCAACGCTTCGTCGGACCGGCCCCTGGTCACCAGCCCCCTCGCGAGAACACACCAGCTCGCGACCTCGGAAGGAGAGCACCCTCAGCCATGAGCCCCAGCCTGGAAACGCACACAGGGCAGCTCCGCGACCGGGAGCGGCAGGTGTCGCGCACCTTCGTCGAACTCGCCGACACGCTGGTCGCCGACTTCCTCACCATGCTCGTCGAACAGTGCGTCGGCCTGCTCGGCGTCTCCGCGGCCAGCGTGATCCTCCTGGACCAGGACGGCTCGCTGCACGTCGCGGCTACTTCCACGCAGCGGGCGGAACTGCTGGAGCTGTTCGCGGTGCAAACCGAGGAGGGCCCGTGCATCGGCTGTGCCCGCACCGGCGTGCCCGTGCTCTGCGCCGATTTGCAGGCCGAGAGCCAGCGCTGGCCCACCTTCACCGCCGCCGCCCACGAATGCGGCTACCACGCCGCACAGGCGCTGCCCATGCGGCTGCGCGAACAGGTCATCGGCGTCCTGACCCTGCTTGACGCCGAACCCGGCGGTCCGGCGCCCGACACCCTCGAACTCGGTCAGGCCTTCGCGGACATCGCCACCATCGGCATCCTGCAGCAACGCACGATCGAACAGGGAGACCGGCTCTCCGGGCAGCTGCAGACGGCGCTGAACAGCCGCGTCGCGATCGAGCAGGCCAAGGGGGTGCTCGCCGAACGCGGGGGTATCTCGATGGACGAGGCTTTCATCCGGCTGCGCGCCTACGTCCGCACCCACCACCAACGCCTCACCGACGTCTCCCGCGCCGTCACCGAAGGCACCGCCGACCTCACCGCCATCCTCGCCCAGCGGCAACACTGACCACCCGGAACCGAAAGCTGCTCGCCGGAGCGGGCGAGCAGCGTCCTTCGTCCGGCCACACCGGCGCGTTCTGAGTTTCGGCGAGGATGGCGTGAGCCGCGTGGACGCCCGGGGCGGACCCCGCCCGTCTCGCTCGGCGACCGCGAGCGGGTTATCCCTTGGGGGCGAACAGTTCCAACGCGATGTTGTCCGGATCGCGGAACTCCACGATGTAGCCGGCTCCGATGTCCTTGACGCCACCGTGCTCGATGCCCCGCGCATCGAGCAGCGACGCGGCCGAGTCGAGCTCCGCGCGGGAATTCACCGCGAAGCTCACATGGTCGAGCCCGGTGCGGTCTTCGGTGAAGGTGTCGTCGCTGACCGGACGCAGTCCCAGCAACGAGTCCCCGAGCTTGTAGATCACCCCGCCGAAGAGGAACCAGAGTTGCTTTTTCGTCTCTTCGTCGGCGTCCGCCGGCAACTCGAACGCCACCGGCAGGCCGAAGACATCCTCGTAAAACGCCCGCGATCGATCGATGTCGGTGACGGTCAGGCGGACGTGGGCGAAAGCGTGCGTGGGAATGGGCATGTCTTCATTATGCGCCTGCCAAAGGATTCCCGCAGCACGATTACTTCCTTGTCACTTGTTTTTGCCCGCGGGCAAACGACAATCGTCCCTCCGAAATGGACGGTCAGGGCCGGCCGGCGACCGTGCCGAGTGCGGTCGCGACGGAGTCGTACACGGCGAGGGACTGGTCCAGCCCGGTCAGCCGCAACGGTCGCAGGGTGGCTCGGCCCGTCGCGACCACCCGCAGCCAGGCGGGGTTCGGGGCCCGGGTGTACGCCGCGACCAGGGCGCCCAGCGCCGCGCAGCTCAGGAACCACACCCGCGACAGGTCGACCACGGCCGAACGGGGTTGTTCCTCCGCCGCCCAGCTGAGGGCGTGGTCCAGTTCCGCGACGTTCTGCTGATCTATTTCACCGGCCGCCTCGATGACGAGTGAATCCCCGTGCTGCCACACGGTCAGCAGGGCCGATTCATGGTCGCTGGCGGTCTCGCACGCGACCAGTGCGAGGGGCAGCGGCGCCCAGGGCGCGGCCAGCCGCATCGCTGCGGCCTCCCCCGGCGTGAGGCCGCGCCGGGGACCAGGTGCGGGGCGGAGATGACGGTCGACGACGTATCCCGGTGATTCCACGAGGTGCTCCTGACCTGGCCGATCGACGCCACGGGGGCAGGCGACCCGGCGTGGCGGGTGCTTCGATCGAGCTCGGCTGACGAAGGGACGATCGTCGTGAGAGCGAGATCTGGGCACTCTCGGCGAGGGGCGCCACCACCGTACCGCTTTCCGACGTGGTTGGGCCACCGCGCGACTACCCCGCCACGTCGGCGAGGAAGAGGACGGCTGGTTCCCGGACGTCCGCGAGGCGATGGGGCGCAAGCGGCTGCGGCAGCTGCGGCAGGACGCTCCCGACCGAACCGCTGGAGATCGGCAGCGCCGCGAAGCAACCCCGGCTGCGGGCCGGTGCCACCGGGTTTCGCGCCGCGGCCCCGGGGGTATCCGCCGAGCCGGGTCCCCGGGAAGATCAGCAGGTGCAGCGGTGTCCACATTGACCGTCCTCTTCGGTGTCGCCGGGCTGCTCGCGCTCGCCGCGGCCGTGCTGCCGAAGCTGGTGGCCGAACGGCCGTTCTCCACGCCGCTGGTGATGCTGATCGCCGGTACCGTGCTCGGGCTGCTGCCCCTGCCGGCGCCCTACGGCAACGGCTGGGCCGATCCCGTCGCGCACCTGTCCGGGGTCGAATCGTTCGCCCAGCTGGGCATCCTGGTTTCACTGGCCGGGGCCGGGCTCTCGGTGGACCGGCCGTTCGGGTTCCGGCGCTGGTCCTCGGCCTGGCGGCTGCTCGGCATCACGATGCCGGTGATGATCGCCGTCGTCGCGGTGCTCGGCTGGTGGTGGCTGGCGCTCACCCCGGCCGTCGCGATCCTGCTGGGCGCGGTGCTGGCGCCGACCGACCCGGTGCTGGCCGGCGAGGTCGGTGTGCCCTCCCCCGACGTCGAGCGGGAACTGGCGCGCGACAACGAGATCCGCTCCACGCTCACCATCGAAGCCGGGCTCAACGACGGGCTCACCATGCCGTTCGTCCTCCTGGCCCTGGCGCTGGCCGGGCAGCGCCCTCAGCTCGACCTCGGCTGGGTCCTGGTCGACCTGGTGCTGCCGGTCGGCATCGGGGCGCTGGTCGGGCTCGGCGCCGGGCGGCTGCTGGGATGGGCGATGTTCCGCACCTCGTCCTCGCGGTTCCGGCTGGCCGACTACACCGACGGGCTCATGTTGCTCGCGCTGGCATTCCTGCCCTACGCCCTCTCGGAACTCCTGCACGGCAACGGTTTCGTGGCCGTGTTCGTCGCCGCCGTCGCGGTCCGCACCGAGGAGCGGTCCCACGACTACCACGAGGTCCTGCACTCCTTCGGCCGCCAGCTGGAACGGCTGTTCGTCGCGATCGCGCTGCTCGGGCTCGGCCTGGCCCTCGGCGACGGGCTGCTGCGCGGCTTCTCCCCCGTCGAACTGCTGCTGGCCGGGGTCGCGGTGCTCGTGGTGCGCCCGGTGCTGGGCTGGCTGGCTCTGCTCGGCTCGTCGGCCGGGCGGCACTCCACCGGTGCGATCGCGTTCTTCGGCGTGCGCGGGATCGGCACGATCTTCTACCTCGCCTACGCCCTCGAACGCTTTCCCGTGCCAGGGCAGGACGTGCTGTGGCGGGTCGGCGCCCTCGCCGTCGCGCTCTCCGTCGTGGTCCACGGCATCCTCGCCGAACCCGTCATGCGCCGGATCGAAGACCTCGGCGGCCACCTGCCGGCCAGCGGGGACCCCGGGCGCCCGTCGGCCGGCGAAGTGGGCGGCTGAGGTATGCCCGCACCCCACGGCCGTGGACCGCCGGCACCTACTGGACACAGTGGACTGAAGCTCGACGGCCTGATCCGCTGCACGCACGCGCGAATGCGGCCGGGCCACCCAGGGGCGGCCAGTCCGGGATCAGCCGTAGACCGCGCGGTTCGCAGCGCGGACCACCGTGGCGCGCCGCCCAGGTGACCGGCCCGGGCCAGCGCCGCCTGTGCCGCGTTCGCGCCGGACCGCCGTGGACCGCCCCGCTCGGGTGAGCCGCGGCCCCCGACACGGCGGGCGGGCCAGCCGTAGCGCTTCCGCGGTTCATGTCAGGCACGGCAGCCGCAGGCCCGGCCGGACCGGCGCGGCCGGCAATGGCTCCCGGCCAGACCTCCGCCTGTCCCACCCTCCGCCGATGCCCTCGCGGGTGGTCGGGCTGGTCGTCCTCGTGGCCGCTGTGGCGGCGTTCTTCGTGGCCCGGGCCCTGTCGCTCTTCGGCTGACTGAAAACGTGGTTCCGCCAGCCCTGGCCCGGGGCGGGGCTGGGCGTTACAGTGGGTTGGGCAAGCCGTCGGCATGTGCCTGGAATCCGCGCCTTCGACGATCCCTTCCCGTTCACCTGCGCGATGGCCGCCGCCGCGCCAGGTGGAAACCAGGAGACGGTCGTGGCCACCAAGGTTCACCACATCCAGTACCCCGCCCAGCAGTCCCCTATTCCGCAGCAGGTCGAGCACGAGATTCCCTCGCCACCGAAAGAGCTCCCCGCTACTGACGTCTGGTCGGTCACCGGGGACATCGATGCGAACACGGTGCGCGACCTCATGCTGCGGCTGGCCTCCTCGCTGGCGGCGGGCGGTTCTTCGATCATCGTGCTCGACCTGACGAGAGTGACCTTCCTCGGCGTCTCGGGCGTTCGCGCGCTCGACGCCTTCACCGGAGGCGCCGCGGCGCACCACACCACCTTGCGGATCGTGGCCGGGCTGAACGGGCCCGCCCGGCGCGCGCTGCTGGTCACCAGCGCCTTCCACTCCCTGGTCAACTTCCCCAGTGTCCGGGCGGCGCTGGCGACCTGACCCGGGCCCTCAAGTCCATTGTGGATATACCGGGACCGCGCCGGAATCCGTGACGGGCAAGAGGGAACGGGGGGCCGTGGCGCCTCGCCCCCGGGACGCTACGGCCCTTCCGCGCGCGAAATTACTTTCTGAAAACAGAACTCCCGCGATCCCCGGCCGAGATCGACGTGATCAACGGACAGCCCCACGGGCGGTGACGGCGAGAACGAAGCGGACGCTTGCCCGGCGCAGCACCACCCAGCCGTCCGATGCGCTTTCGATGTCGAACCCCGCCGCGAGGTGTTCATCGAGAGCGTGGCTCATCCCCGTCCCCGGATCGACGTGCACGACCGGGCAGGACAGCCGGGCCTCGAGCTCGGCAACGGTGCGGCAGCCGACCGCGTGCCCGTATCGTGGCGCGGTGCGTGCTGTCGCGTCGATGGACATGATCCGCTCCCTCCGTGCGCGGAGGCCCTGGGCTGTGTGCGGCCGGCGGCGATTCGTATCGAACACCGTCCGCCACCGTGGGATTTGCACACCACGAGGTCCGGATGGCGTAACAGCAGTATGCCACCCGGAGCCGCGGCCCGCGCGCCCATCAGAGCCGAACCTGGCAAACGCGCAGACTGCGCACGTCCCAGGCGTCCAGCCCGGCAACGAGTGCGGTGGCGCCGGCCAAGGACGACTGTCCACTCAGGACACAGGCGCCGCTGGCCACCGGCAGCGGTAGCTCGACGCGACAGCCGGGTCGCCGTGGCCGGTGTAGCGCGAGGTCCGGGGATACGCGCACAGGTCGCGGGTCTGCTTCCCGTCCGTGGTCACGGCCGCCAGGGTGGCCGGCGCCCTCCCGTGCTCGACCCAGCCGACCAGCGCGCCGAGCGGGTTCGAGGGCACCGCGCCCGCGCCGCCGCCGCAGTGCTCCACGCCGGGGGCGAGGAAGAGCCGGTAGAAGTCGTTCACCCGCTGGGAACCGCCCATCGTGCGCTCGACCTCGGCGCGGTAGGCCAGGGTCCCGCCGGGCGGGATGAGCTGGTCGTCCGTGCCGACGTAGGTCAGGAGCTTGCCCCCGGCCCGCCGGAACGCCGAGAGGTCCGGGTCGGCCGTGCCGATGACGTCGTCGTACTCCCGCACCGACTGGCGGAACACCTCGGCGAACCCGGCGTAGGTCAGCTTCGAGACGTCGAAGTCGGCCTGCTTGGCCACAAACGACTGCACCCAGTGGACGGCCACCGGGAAACCGGTGGCGTACGGGCTGTCGCCGGTGCCGGCCAGCCAGCTGAAATCCGCGCCCTTCGGGAGGCCGTCCCACAGCTTCCGGCCGCGTTCGTCGGTGGGCCCGGCCCAGATCTTGCGCATGACGTCGGCGTCCTCGGCCGTGACGGTGAACTCCTTGCCCTCACAGGCGACCTTGGTGCCGATCAGGCCACGCGGGTCGTAGCCGCACTCGTCCGGCCGGTCGATGACGCCGTTCGTGACGCCGTCCTGCGCGTCGCACGCCTTGATCGCGGCTTGCCGGAACGCGGTGAAGACGCAGCTGCTCGGGAAGTCGTGCTCGGAGTTCATCACGGTCTGCGGCCAGAGGGTCGCCACCGCGAACTGGGCCCAGTGCACCGCCGGCGCGTCCGCCAGGATGCCGTCGAAGTCGGCCGCGTAGTCCTGTGCCTCGGAATAGCCCTGGCGGCCGCCGGTCGAGCAGCCGTTCCAGTACGAGTACGTCACCGGCCGGTGGTAGAACCGCTGGGTGACGTCCTTGCCGATCAGCGCGGCCTCGTGCACCGAGCGGGTGGCGAAGTTCGTCAGCAGCGGCCCGTTCACCCGGCCGGGAGCGGTCAGCGCCCACGAGGTGTCGAGCTCGGTCAGCACCCCGGCGTCGGTCGTCACCCCGCTGTAGCCGTCCTTGACCGCTTGCACCAGCGGCGCGCCGAAGTCGCCGGCGGCGTACGCGCTCCCGCCGACGGCCTGGAGCCGCCCGGTCCACCCGGTCAGCGGCAGCGCGACCTCGACCTTGACGTGGTCGCCGGCCCCCGGGTGGCTGAGCGTGACGGTCATCGCGCAATAGGCGGGCTCCCCGGTCTTCGCCTCGGCGAGCACCGACTCGATCTTCGCGCCGGCGGGCGCGGAGACGGGGACGGCGGCGCAGGCGGGTTCGGCCGCCGACGCGCCGGGGGCGAGCTGGACGACGGTGGCCGCCAGCAGCGCCGCGAGCGGGAACGCCAGTGCCAGTTTTCGTGTGCGTCTCATCGATTTCCTTTGTGGAGGGTCGCTTTCGCCTGGCAGCCAAGCCGGAGGGGAGGAGTCTTCGCGCCCGTCGGCCGACGTCGCCGCCGTACGTCGTCCGGCCGGTATCGTCACCGGGAGCGGCGAGGGGAGGATCATGAAGCTGCACGGGCGGGACGCCGAGCTGAAGGACCTGACCGAGCTCGTCGACGGCCCCGGAGGGCGCGGCGGCGTCCTCATCCGGGGTGAGGCCGGGATCGGGAAGTCGGCACTCGTCGCGGAGGCGGCCGCGGCCGCCTCGGTCGCGGGAATGCGAGTGCTGCGCACGACCGGCGCCGACGCCGAGCAGGATCTCGCCTACGCCGGGCTGCACCAGCTGCTCCACCCCGTCCGGGCGGGCGTGGCCGGGCTGCCCGCGCCGCAGCGGGCCGCCGTCGGGACCGCGCTCGGGCTCGCGGACGGGCCGGAGCCCAGCGCCTACCTGGTCGGACTCGCCGCGCTGACGTTGCTGACCGACGAAGCCGCCCGGAAACCGGTGCTGGTCGTCGCCGAGGACGTCCACTGGCTGGACCGCGCCAGCGCCGACGTCCTGGCTTTCGTGGCCCGGCGGATCGAGACCGAGCCGGTCGTCCTGATCGCCACCGTCGGCGAGGGTTCCGGTTCACCGCTGCTCGACGCCGGCCTCTCGCCGATGCCGCTCGGCCGGCTCCGCGACGAGGTCGCCGCGGAGCTGCTGGACGCGGTGGCGCCCCGGCTCGACCCGGCGGTCCGGGCCCGGCTGCTCGCCGAGGCCGCGGGCCACCCGCTCGCCCTGACCGAGCTGCCGTCGGCCGTCGCGGACCTCGACGGGCTCGACCCGGTCCTGCCGCTGACCGAACGGCTGGAGCGCGCGTTCACCGCCCGGGTCGCGGCGCTGCCGGCGTCCACCCGGGCCGTCCTGCTGGTCGCCGCGCTCAACGAGACCGGCTCGATCGCCGAAAACCTCGCGGCGACGGCGACCCTGCTCGGTACCCCCGTCGAGCCCGAGGTCCTGGCCCCCGCCGTCGACGCCCGCCTGGTCGAGCTCGGGGCCGGCTGCGTGAGCTTCCGGCACCCGCTGATGCGCTCGGCCATCCCGGCGGCCGCGACGCTCGGCGATCGGCGGCAGGCGCAGCTCGCGCTGGCCGAGACCCTGCGCGAGCAGCCCGACCGGCAGGCCTGGCATCGGGCTCGGGCGACCGCCGGCCCCGACGAAGCCGTGGCGACGGCCCTGGAATCGGCCGCCGAGCGGGCCCGGCACCGGGGCGGCGCCGCGGCCGCGATCGCGGCGCTGGAGCAGGCGGCACGGCTGAGCGAGGACCCGGGCGCGCGGGCGGACCGGCTGCTGCGGGCCGCCGGGCTGGCGGTCGAGTCCGGCCGCCGCGAGACGGCCGAGCGCCTGGTGCGCGACGCCCGGGGCGGGCCGCTTTCCGCCCGCCGCAACGCTTTCGCGAGCCAGGTGCTCAGCGGCTTCGAGGACGGTGTCCGCGAGGATCCCGCCCGGATCGGGGAACTGGCCGCGCTCGCCGGATCGGTCGCCGCCGGCGGGCAGGACGACGCGGCGATGCGGGTCCTGTGGGGCGCCGCGATGCGCTGCTTCTGGGCCGAACCCGGCCCGGACGCGCGCCGGGCGCTGCTCGGCGTGGCCGACCGGCTGCCCGTCCCGGACGACGATCCGCGCCTGGTCGCCGTCGCCGCGTACGTCGCGCCCTTCGAACGGGGTGCGGTCGTGCTCGAGCGGCTGCGGGCCTTCGCCCGCGTGGCCGGGGCCGACCCGGAGGTCGACCGGTACCTGGGCAGCGCGTCCTTGCAGGTGGGCGCGTTCGACCTGGCCGCGCGCTTCTCGACGGCCGCGGCGCCGGGCCTGCGCGCCCAGGGCCGGCTCGGGCTGCTGCCCCGGGCGCTGGCCGTTCAGGCGTGGAGCCGGGCCCGGCTCGGCGACCTGGCCGGGGCGGCGCCCGCCGCCGCGGAGGCCGTCCGCCTCGCACAGGAGACGGGCCAGCCGTTCATGGGCGGGCTGGCGCTGGCCGTGCAGGCCGAGATCGCCGCCCTGCGCGGCGAGCACGAGCAGGCGAACGCGCTCGCCGACGAGGCCGAACGCGCCGGACTCGCGGCCGGCGCGCGTCCGGTGCTGGCCACCGTCCAGCTCGCGCGCGGGCTCCTGGCACTGGGCGAGAGCCGGTTCGAGGACGCGTTCGCCGACCTGCGCCGGCTGTTCGATCCCGCCGACCCGGCCTACCAGCTGGCCCTGCGCGCGTACTGCGTCGCGGAGCTGGCCGAGGCCGCCGTGCGGGCCGGGGCGGCGGACACGATGCGGGAGATCCTGGCCGAGCTGGAGCCGCTCGCCGCCACGACGCCGTCACCGGCGCTGCACATCGGGCTGCGGTACGCGCGGGCCGTGCTCGCGCCGGGCGAATCCGCCGAAGACCGATTCACCGCGGCGCTGCGGGCGGACCTGAGCGGGTGGCCGGCCGAACGCGGGCGCGTCCACCTGGCGTTCGGCGAATGGCTGCGGCGGCAGCGCCGGGTCGTCGAGTCGCGAGCCCACCTGCGTACGGCCCGGGAGGCCTTCGACGCGCTCGGCCTGAAGGCCTGGGCCGAGCGGGCCCGGCGGGAGTTGCGCAGTGCCGGCGAGTCGAGCCCGAACCGGGGCCCGGACGCGCGGGAGAAGCTGACCCCGCACGAGCTGGGCATCGCGCAGCTGGCCGCCGACGGGCTGACCAACCGGGAGATCGGGCAGCGGCTCTACCTCTCGCACCGGACCGTCGGCACCCACCTGCACCGGATCTTCCCGAAGCTCGGCGTGACCTCCCGCGCCGAGCTGGCGGGCATGCTGAAGGCCCGCCGGGACTGACGACTTACGCCGGGTGCGTCATCCGACGGGCGCGCGTGGCGGGCGGGACTCCTTAGCGTCGAGGCCGTCCCACGGTCTTTCGCACAGGAGCTCAGATGATCAGCAGGAGACGATTCACCCAGGCGTTCGCGGCCGGTGTGGCGGCGACCTCCTTGGCCGCCTGCTCGTCACCGGCTCCCGCCGCCGCCCCACTGGCCGGCGCCGGACTGCGGGCGGGCTCGGGCCGGAACACCTCGCTGGGCCCGCTCAAGCAGGCCGACGCCGGCGCCGTGACCATGGCGTACGCCGAGTTCGGCCCGGCCGGCGGTCAGCCGGTGCTGCTGCTGCACGGCTGGCCGTACGACCCGTACAGCTATGCCGACGTCGCGCCGCTGCTCGCCGCCGCGGGCTTCCGGGTGATCGTCCCGTTCCTGCGCGGGTACGGCCCGACGGCGTTCAAGTCGGCGGCCACGGTCCGCAATGGACAGCAGACCGCGGTCGCCCTCGACGTCGTGGCCCTGATGGACACCCTGAAGATCGGGAAGGCGATTCTCGGCGGGTACGACTGGGGTTCGCGCACGGCCGCCGTCATCGCGGCGCTGTGGCCCGAGCGGTGCCAGGCCGTCGTCCCGGTCAGCGGGTACATCGTCACCGACCTGAAGGCGAACCAGCAGCCGCTCGCCCCGGCCGCCGAGCTGGGCTGGTGGTACCAGTACTACTTCGCGACCGAACGCGGCCGCGCGGGCTACGCGGCGAACCGCCACGACTTCAACAAGCTGATCTGGAAGACGGCGTCCCCGGCGTGGCACTTCGACGACGCGACGTACGACCGCAGCGCCGCCGCATTCGACAACCCGGACCACGTGGCCATCGTCATCCACAACTACCGCTGGCGGCTGAGCCTCGCACCGGGTGAGCCGCACTACGAGGCGTACGAACAGAAACTCGCCGCCGGCGCGACCATCGGCGTCCCGTCGATCACGCTCGCGAGCGATTTCGACGGCGCGGCCAAAGACGGCAAGGGCTACCGCGCCCGGTTCACCGGCAGGTACGAGCACCGGATCCTCGACGGCATCGGGCACAACGTGCCGCAGGAGGCGCCGCAGCCCTTCGCCACGGCGATCATGGACGTCGCCAGGCTCTGAGGAGGCCTGGCCGCCGGCTGTTGTGGCCACCCGGGAGTGGGCGGTATACTCGATTGAATCGTTTCAATCACCTCCCCCCGGACCACGCCGCCACGGGTTCGGCGCCGTCCCCGAGTGGAGCGTTCATGTCCGGTCACCGTCGCCCGGCCACGGTCCGGGCCGTGGTCCTCCTGCTCGTACTGGTGTCGTCGCTCCTGGCGGGCGCTCCCGCGGACGCGGGCTCGCGCGCGCCGGCGCGGATCACCGTCGGCGATCTGCGGGCCGACAACCGGTCCGATCCGCTCGGGCTCGACAGCGCGCTGCCGTCACTGAGCTGGAAGCTGTGGTCCGGCACCCGCGGGGACCGCCAGACCGCCTACCGCGTACTGGTGGCCGGTACCCCGGATCTGCTCGCGAAGAACCGCGCGGATGTCTGGGACAGCGGCAAAATCCCGAAATCCGACTCGACCGCCGTCCGCTACGGCGGCCCGGCGCTGCTCCCGGGCCACCGGTACTACTGGACGGTCCAGGCGTGGGACGCTCAGGGCAATCCGTCCGCGCCGTCGGCGCCCGCGTGGATGGAGCCCGGGCCGTTCACCCCGGCGGACTGGGCGGGCGCCCAGTGGATCACCCCCGACACCGCCGGCGCCTACGCCTGGCCGGACTTCGGCCTCGACCTCGACTTCACCATCGCGGCCGCCGCGGCCGGCGTGGTGTTCCGGGCACAGGATCCCGGCAACTACTACCTCTGGCAGATCAACACCGTGACCACCCCGGGAAAGGTCATGCTCCGGGCGCACGTCCGGCAGAACGGCGCGTTCCGGGTCCTCGGCGAAACCGACCTGAGCCCGGTGCTCACCCCGCAGAACGCGACAGCGCGACATCATCTGCGTCTCACCGCGCAGGGCGCCACCATCAGCACCTGGATCGACGGCACGCTCGTCGACACCCGCACCGACAGCACGTTCGGCGCGGGCACCATCGGATTCCGGGCTTCGGAAAGCCAGGGAATCCGGGAGGACGCCCGGTACGCCAACCTGGTCGTCCGTGATCCCGCGGGGAAAACGCTGTTCTCCGACGATTTCTCGGCCACCCCGGATCCGCGTTTCCCCGGTGTCCCGATCACGGACGGGCAGCTGGATCCGCAAGGCGACCCGACCTTGCTCGCCCAGTCCTCCGACGCGCCGATGCTGCGCCGTGAATTCACCTTGGGCAAGAAGGTCGCCTCGGCTCGCGCCTATGTGCACGGCCTGGGCCTGGCCGAGCTGCACCTGAACGGCGCCAAGGTCGGCGACCACGTCCTGGCTCCCGCGAACACCCCGTACGACCGGCAGGACCTCTACGACTCCTACGACGTCACCGCGCAAGTCCATCAAGGACGGAACGCCGCCGGCATCTGGCTGGGCAACGGGTACGGAGCCCGCTTCAGCCCGTACGGATTCCGCTGGCTCGGCCCGGAACAGGCGATCCTGTCGCTGGCGGTCACGTTCACCGACGGGACCCGGCAAACGGTGACCACGGACGGTGCCTGGCGATGGTCGGACGGCCCCATCGTCACCAACGACATCTACGACGGCGAGAGTTACGACGCCCGCCTCCAGCAGAACGGCTGGGACCGGCCCGGGTTCGACGACGCGGGATGGCACCCGGTGCGGACCGCGGCGGCGCCGGGCGGGGCACTGGCGGCGAGCACCGCGCCGCCGATCCGAGTGGTCCAGACCTTGCCCGCGGTGTCGCTGACCCAGCCGCGTCCCGGCGTGTACGTCTACGACTTCGGGCAGAACTTCGCCGGCTGGGAACGGCTCCGGGTCGCCGGCCCGGCCGGCACGACCGTGCGGATGCGCACCGCCGAGGAGCTCACCGCCGACGGCATGCTCGACACCGCGACCAACCGGGACGCCGCGTCGGCCGATTCGTACACCCTCGGCCCGGCACCGGGCACCCAGACCTACGAACCCCGCTTCACCTACCACGGTTTCCGCTACCTCGAGGTCACCGGATACCCGGGGAAGCCGGATCCGGGCAGTGTCCTCGGGGTGGTCGCGCACGCCGATGTGGCCTCCACCGGGACGTTCGACACCTCCGACGCGCTGCTGAACCGGATCTGGCAGAACAACCGCCGGGCGGTGCTGAACAATTCGATGAGCCTGCCCACCGACAACCCGGTCCGCGACGAGCGGACCCCGCCGGGCATGGACGTGCAGGCCTACCACGACGCCTCGGTGCTGGACTTCGGCATGGACTCGTTCTACGCCCAGTACCTGCGGGCCCTGCCGCCGGGAACGGCGCTGCCGAACGACGCCGGGAACGCCCAGCAGCCGGACATGGGCGGCGGCTCGGTCACCCTGGCCTGGTCGCTGTACGAGCAGTACGGCGACCTTCCGAGCCTCGCCGCCGCGTACCCGCTGATGAAGAAGTTCGTCGACGCCAACGCCGCGGCCTACCCCGGCCTGGTCTGGCCCGACGACCGGGGTTTCGGCGACTGGTGCCCGCCGGACCGCAGCCCGAAGGCCAACGGCGGGCAGGGCGCCCCCGACGCGGGCGACTGCTTCAGCGAGCGGGCGCTGGTCAACACCGCGCTTTCCCACCAGCAGGCCGAAAGCGTCGCCAAAGCCGCGGCGGCGCTGGGGAACCGGCAGGACGCCGCGCACTACCAGCAGCTGGCCGGCGCCATCGCCACGGCGTTCAACGGGCACTTCCTCAACGCGGACGGCGCCGGCTACGGCGACGGACGCCAGACGACCGGCATCCTGCCCCTCGCGTTCGGCCTGGTTCCGCCCGACCGGGTCCAGGACGTGGGCAACCGCTTGGTGGACACGATCCTGAACCGCGACCACGGGCACCTCGACACCGGCATCTTCGGCACCCGCTACCTGCCGGACGCGCTCGCCCGGATCGGCCGGATCGACGTGGCCCGGACCGTGCTCGGCCAGCCGTCCTACCCCGGGTTCGGCTACCAGATCAGCCGCGGCGCGACCACCCCGTGGGAGCAGTGGACCTACGAATCCGGCATGGAAACCCATGACCACGCGATGTTCGCGGGCGTCAACGCGCCGATGTACACGCAGTTCGCCGGGATCAGCCCGGCCGCGCCCGGCTACTCCGCCATCGCGATCGCCCCGCAGGTGCCCCCGGGGCTCGGCCGCGTCTCGGCCTCGATCGACACGGTGCGCGGCCGGGTCGGCTCGTCCTGGACGCACCGCGGCTGCCGGTTCGACCTGACGGTCACGATCCCGGTGAACTCGACAGCCACGGTGTCGGTCCCGGCGTTCGACTCCCCGGCGCGCGTCACCGCGACGCCCGGCGCGGTGACGCTACCCGGAAACCCGGCGGCACCAAGGTATTCCGTCGGCTCGGGCACCTGGCGGTTCCTCGTCGACCATTGCTGAGCAACGGGAGGGAAGCGCGGGGCCGGCGTCAGTTGAGGATCTGCATGCCGCCGAAGATCAGGACCAGGAGGGCGCCTGCGCCGAAGCCCGCGAGGAGGGCGAGACCGAGCCTGGGCCGGAGCCGGACCCCCGCGTAAGCCAGGCCCAGCGTGAACATCAGCCACGCGCCCATGAGCGCGACATTCGTCATCATCGTGCCGCTGAGTTCGAACGCGCCTTTCGCGCCGCCGGCGACGACCAACGCGAAAACGACCGACACTCCCATTGTCGCCAGCCGGCTCTTGGCCAGTCCGGCGGCCGGCATCCGGTGCGGGTGAGAACGCTCCATGGTGACCTCCTGGTCCGATGAGACCAGTCTCACACGGTGCCCGCCGAATGTTCCTTACCGCGCGGTTACGTGCATCGGCCACCACGGAAGCGGAATCAGTAAATGGCGACCCCGTACGCGTTCAGCGCTTCGGTCACCGGCTGGTAAAAGGAATTCCCGCCGCTGGTGCAGTTTCCGCTGCCGCCCGAGGTAAGGCCGAGCGCGGTGTTGTTGGCGAACAGCGATCCGCCGCTGTCGCCGCCTTCGACGCACACGGTGGTCGCGATCATGCCGGTCACCGTGGTGCCGTCGCTGTAGTTCACCGTGGTGTTGAGCCCGGTGACCTTGCCGGTGTGGAAGTGCGACGTGCTGCCGGTGCGCCCGACGGTCTGCCCGACCACCGGGGTGCCCGCGTTGGCGATGTCGCGCAACGTGCCGTTGTACAGGTCCACCGAACCCGGGCGGTCGGTCGCGGTGGTGTACTGGAACAGCGAGTAGTCGTTGCCGGGGAAGCTGGTGCCGACGCGGGAGGCGATCGTCTTGCCGCTCGAATCGGCCCAGGTCGAGGCCACGTTTCCGCAATGGCCGGCGGTGAGCAGGTACGCGGTGCTGGTGCCGGGCTTCTTCACGTTGAAGCCCAGTGAGCACCGGACCCCGCCGCCGATGATGGCGTCGCCGCCGGCGATCGTGGTGCGGTACTCGCCCTTCACCTGCTGCAGCCGCGCGGTGTCGCCGAGGCCGGCCACCACGGACTTCAGGCGGCCGAGGTTCGCCGCGGCCACGCTGTCGTCGGCGGAGACCACGACCTGGTCGGTCACCGGGTCGATCGCCCAGGCGGTGCCCGGGATCGTCGCGGTCCGGCGCAGGGTGTCGAGGCTGCGGCCCAGTGCCGCCGCGCCGTGCTTGACGAATCTCGGCTCCGCTCCCCCGGCCCGCACGGACCGTGCGCCGGCTTCGTCGGTCACCGTCACGACGAGTTTGCCCGCGCCGTCCAGGTAGGAACCGGCGCTGGTGCCGCCCAGCTGCGCCGACAGCTCGGCAGCCGACCGGGCCGGGTCCGGCGCGGCTTGGCTGCCCGGTGCGAAAAGCGTGCCGCTCACGATCAGCGCGGCGGCCAGTACCGCGATTTTGGCTGATGAACCGGCTGTGCCCATGATGCCTCCTCGGCAAGGGAACCGGCGCACCCGAAAGCACCGTGCGCCGGCGGGAGAACTGCTGATTTTTATTAGCCAGCAGTGGTTCGAGCCAGTTCACGGTACGGTCGGCCAGGGCCCGCGAGTACCGACGAACGTTGGCACTGCGGGGAAACCACGGAAGCCGTTGTCCCGGTTGCCGGAACACGGCCTTCGCGGCGACGGAGCCGGGCGGGCGGAGGAGGAGGAGGAGGAGGCGATGCGGCGCCGGGGCCGGTCACCGCCGGCAGCGTGGAGTATCGGCGCCGACGATGACCGGCGAGCGCCTCGGCCGCCACAACACCGAGGGGCTCCCCGCTGTCCCGATCCGCGATTTCCGGTGGACAGCGGGCGTTCCACGACACAGTGGTACCACCGGGCGCGCCCCGACGGCGACCCGGTGGTACCACTGTGGACAGTGCCGGTCTTGGTCAGCTCTTGTTGGTCCCCGGGGTGAGGACCTTGTCGATGACGAAGACGGTGGCGTTCTTGGTGGGGATGTTGCCGCAGAGGATCTTGGCGCCGTTGACGGTCATGTTGTCGCCGGAGCCTTCGATCTTCAGCGGGCCGCCCGCGGTGTCGAGCGAGGTGACCGAGCCACCGGCGGCGGCCAGGCCCTTGGCGTCGTAGCGCTTGGGCAGGACGTGGTACTGCAGGATCGGCGCCAGCTGGCTCGGGTTCTTCGCCAGCTCGTTGAACTTCGCGTCGCCCAGCGCCGCGAAGGCGGGGTCGGCCGGCGCGAAGACGGTGATCGCGGGCTGGCTGTTGAGCGTGTCGACCAGGTTGGTGGCCTTGACCGCGGCGACCAGCTTGGTCAGCAGCGGGTTGGTCGAGGCGGCCGACGCGACCGGCTGCGGGCCCATCGAGTCCAGCGAGCCGGC
>NZ_FOEF01000058.1 GCF_900110575.1 Amycolatopsis saalfeldensis | reverse complement strand
GCCCAGACGCTCCGACAGCGCCTCGATCAGCTGGGCCTTGTTGGCCATTTCCGGTCCTCCAAGAAGAACTCTTCGTCCACGGCCACGTCGGCCGACTAGCGCACACGGTATTACCAACGCAGCACAAATTCCAAACGGCGCGCGGAAATTTCCCTTGCATCGGGGGTTGTTCCGCCTCCGGAGGGACCCGTCGGGGCCGCTTGGGAGGTGCCGTTCGGCGTGGTTTCGAAGGTTTCAACGCCACCTGGGGTGGGGCACGGATTCCGAGCTCGGCAACGGAAACCGTGCCCCTGACCAGGGCTAGGAGGCCGCGATCGGGACGGTCACGGGCTTCCAGGACGGGCGGGCGGACTCGAACTCGGTGATCTCTTCGGCGTGCCGGAGGGTGAGGGCGATGTCGTCCAGTCCTTCGAGCAGCCGCCAGCGGACGTAGTCGTCGATCTCGAACGGCGCGGTGAAGTCCTTGGCTCGTACGGTCTTGGTCTCCAGGTCGACCGTGACCTCCGTGCCGGGCTCGTTCTCGAGCAGCTTCCACAGCAGCTCGACGTCCGACTGCGCGCACTGCGCGGCCACCAGGCCGCCCTTGCCGGAGTTGCCCCGGAAGATGTCGGCGAAGCGGGCGGAGATCACGGCGCGGAAGCCGTAGTCCATCAGCGCCCACACGGCGTGCTCACGCGAGGAGCCGGTGCCGAAGTCGGGACCCGCGACCAGGACGCTGCCCCGGTCGAACGGCTCCTGGTTGAGGATGAAGTCCTCCTGGCCGCGCCAGGCGGCGAACAGGCCGTCCTCGAAGCCGGTGCGGGTCACGCGCTTGAGGTACACGGCCGGGATGATCTGGTCAGTGTCCACGTTGGACCGGCGCAGCGGGACCCCGACGCCGGTGTGCTGGGTGAACGGTTCCATGGTGGGAGCTCCCTGTCTTGGATGTCAGAGTCTCGGGCGGGAGAGGCTCGGGCCTCAGACGGTGGCGGGGACCAGGTCGTCGGGGGAGGAGAGCGTCCCCCGGACGGCCGTGGCCGCGGCCACGAGCGGCGACACCAGGTGCGTGCGCCCGCCCTTGCCCTGCCTGCCCTCGAAGTTGCGGTTGGAGGTCGAGGCGCTGCGCTCGCCGGGGGCGAGCTGGTCCGGGTTCATGCCGAGGCACATCGAGCAGCCCGCCTGCCGCCACTCGGCGCCGGCCGCGGTGAAGACCTCGTCCAGGCCCTCCTCCTCGGCGGCCTTGCGGACGCGCATCGAGCCGGGCACCACGAGCATCCGGACCGAGCCGGCCACCTTGCGCCCGCGCAGCACGTCCGCGGCGGCCCGCAGGTCCTCGATCCGGCCGTTGGTGCACGAGCCGAGGAAGACCGTGTCCACGGTCACCTCACGCAGCGGCATCCCGGGCTTCAGGTCCATATAGGACAGGGCCTTCTCGGCGGCGAACCGCTCGTTCTCGTCGGCGATGGCGGCCGGGTCGGGCACGTTCGCGCCCAGCGGCAGGCCCTGGCCGGGGTTGGTGCCCCAGGTCACGAACGGGGTCAGCTGGTCGGCGTCGAGGTGCACCTCGGCGTCGAATTCGGCGCCGTCGTCGGTGCGCAGCTCGCGCCAGTTCGCCACGGCGGCGTCCCAGTCCGCGCCCTGCGGGGCGTGCGGACGGCCCTTCAGGTAAGCGAACGTCGTCTCGTCGGGGGCGATCATGCCGGCGCGCGCGCCCGCCTCGATCGACATGTTGCAGACGGTCATGCGGGCTTCCATCGAGAGCGCCTCGATGGCCTTGCCGCGGTACTCGAGCACGTAGCCCTGCCCGCCGCCGGTGCCGATCTTGGCGATCACGGCGAGGATCACGTCCTTGGCCGTGACGCCGGGGCGCAGCGTGCCGTCGACGGTGATCGACATCGTCTTGAATGGACGGAGCGGCAGCGTCTGGGTGGCGAGCACGTGCTCGACCTCCGAGGTGCCGATGCCGAACGCCATCGCGCCGAACGCGCCGTGGGTGGAGGTGTGACTGTCGCCGCAGACCACGGTGGTGCCGGGCTGGGTGAGGCCGAGCTGCGGGCCGATGACGTGCACGATGCCCTGCTCCGCGTCACCCATCGGGTGCAGCCGGACACCGAACTCCTTGCAGTTGCGGCGAAGGGTGTCGACCTGGGTCCGGGAGACCGGATCGGCGATCGGGAGGTCGATGTCCACCGTCGGGACGTTGTGGTCCTCGGTCGCGATCGTGAGGTCGGGACGGCGCACCGGGCGCCCGGCCAGCCGCAGGCCGTCGAACGCCTGCGGGCTGGTCACTTCGTGCACCAGGTGGAGGTCGATGTAGAGCAGGTCCGGCTCGGCGCCTTCGCCTCGGCGCACGAGGTGGCTTTCCCACACCTTCTCCGCCAGCGTACGGGCCTTGCCGGTCGGGCTGGTCATCTTCGGCTCCTTCCAATGGGGTCGGCGGGAGCAAGGAACTCGGGCGACGCGGCGAGGACGTGGCGAGCCACGTCACGTGCGCAGCTCGAGTTCGTTTTTCCCAGATTCTGGACTTCCCAAAGTGCGGGAAGTTAGTATCGAGTCGTGGGACAGCATAGCGGTATCGGAGTACTGGACAAAGCCGTGGCGGTGTTGCAGGCCGTGGCCGAAGACCCCTGTGGGCTCGCGGAACTGTGCACTCGCACAGGATTGCCGAGAGCCACAGCACACCGCCTCGCCGTGGGCCTCGAGGTGCATCGCCTGCTGCGCAGGGGTCCGGACGGGCGCTGGCGGCCGGGCACCGCGCTCGCGGAACTGGCGGGCGGTTCGACGGACCCGCTGCTCGACGCGGCGGGATCGGTGCTGCCCAAGCTGCGGGACATCACGGGCGAAAGCGTGCAGCTGTACCGGCGGGACGGCGTTCAGCGTGTGTGCGTCTCGACGGCCGAGCCGCCGAGTGGCCTGCGCGACACCGTCCCGATCGGTTCCCGCCTGCCGATGACGGCCGGCTCCGGCGCGAAGGTCCTTGCGGCGTGGTCGGATCCGCACACCCAGCGCACGATCCTGGCCGACGCCGTCTACGGCGAGCGCACGCTGCTCGAGGTCCGCCGCCGCGGCTGGGCGCAGAGCGTCGCCGAACGGGAGCC
Source organism: Amycolatopsis saalfeldensis (assembly GCF_900110575.1). GTDB lineage: Bacteria > Actinomycetota > Actinomycetes > Mycobacteriales > Pseudonocardiaceae > Amycolatopsis > Amycolatopsis saalfeldensis. The sequence continues at coordinate 1,340 of NZ_FOEF01000058.1, read as the reverse complement.
GGGCGTGGCGAGCGTTTCGGCGCCGGTGCGCGATTCGTCCGGGACCGTGGTGGCCGCGGTGTCGGTTTCCGGTCCCGTCGAACGGATCGGCCGCAAGCCGGGCGCCCGCTGGGCCGCCGACCTCCTCGCCGCCGCCGACGCCCTGCAAGAGCGCCTCTGACTCGCTGCCCTCCCACCACGCCCGAACCCGGCCGTCTCCCCTCGCCGAAGGGGAGACGGCCTTTGTTTTCGGATGTGCCCGGTCAGGCCTGCCCGGTCTCGAAGCGCGCGATCTTCCCGTCGCGCACCACGAAGTGCCAGCGGGTGCGCATGCCGCCCCAGGTGGCGTTGGAGTAGGTCGTCACGAACGACCGGCCGCCGTCGGCCACGGACTCCAGCGAATCCGTGTCGAGATGGCCCTGGGAGCTGAAGATCTCCCGCTCGGTCCAATCGCCGAGGTCCCGTTCCGTGCCGTCGTCGGACATCGCGGCGTCGTCGGTGAGCGCGGCGCGGAACGCCGCCCTGTCACCCGCGTTCAGCGCGGTCACGAAAGCCAGCACAGCGTGGTCGGTCAGCTTCTCGCTCATGCGCGCATTGCACCAGGGCAACGGGGCACCGGCAACCGCGAGCGCTGCGGTTGCCGGTGCGCCGAGCGGGTGAACGCGCGAGGCGCGCCGAAACCGGCCGCACTGGACGGATCTGACCGAACTCCTCCGGCCACGCGCGCCGCACCGGCCCCGATCGCCGCACAGCGGGCGTTCGAGCGAGAAGGTCCTGTACGCGCAGGCGACCCTGACGTTGCCAAGACCACCTGATCCCCGCGCGGGTCGCCGTCCTCCGCGACCACCTTCCACCCCGGCCGTCACCCCCGTCCCCCTCTCCCAGATCACAGAGCCGGTCTGATCGTCCTCAGTGGACGCCACCGGGTTTGCTCGAGTGCTCGCGCCGGGTCCGGGCTGTCGGCTCGCCCGACGCCCAGTCGCGCCCCCGCGCGCCGCCCTCACAAGGCCGACACGCGGGCCTCCGAAACCCGGTCGGCCGATCGTCCGGACAGTCGTTTGTGGACCACGGTATTTCACCGACAGGCACAGGACTTCCGGCGAAACCGCTGATAGAAGCCCTTTTGCCGTCGCCAATCGAACAGGAGAGCGAATGTCCGGAGGCCGTCGGAAGCCTCTCCGGAGACCCCGGATTGCCTTGGGTACAAGGAAACTCGAAGGGTCCCGTTTGGACTTTGCAACGTCATGGGTAATACTGTATTGAGGTTCGGCCGACGTGGCCGTGGACGAAGAGTTCTTCTTGGAGGACCGGAAATGGCCAACAAGGCCCAGCTGATCGAGGCGCTGTCGGAGCGTCTGGGC
>NZ_FOEF01000045.1 GCF_900110575.1 Amycolatopsis saalfeldensis | reverse complement strand
AGCCTGTTCCAAGATGAGGTATCCCACCCCATGTGGGTTAAGGCCCCCAAGAGACCATTGGGTTGATAGGCCAGAAATGGAAGCACAGTAATGTGTTGTCGAGTTGACTGGTACTAATAGGCCGAGGACTTGCCCACGAAGATGTTACGCATCCACTCTACAGCTCTGAAACACCACACCGGCACCACCAGCCACGGCTGGAGGGTGGGTGTGTGTTGTTTCGTAGTGTTTCGGTGGTTATAGCGCCAGGGAAACGCCCGGTCCCATTCCGAACCCGGAAGCTAAGCCTGGAAGCGCCGATGGTACTGCAACCGAAGGGTTGTGGGAGAGTAGGACGCCGCCGAACTTTACTTAGATAGTCAGGGCCCCGGTCGAGAACCCGCAACGGTTCTCCCGGGGCCCTACTGCTATTTCGGCACCTTTCCAAAAAACAGGTCCGCCGAGACAACGGCGCCGTAGGCAAGATCAGGCGGGCCGGCGCAGCAGGTAGGTGTCCATGATCCACCCGTGCCGTTCCCGCGCCTCCGCCCGCACGGAGTTGATCTCCGCGGCGAGCACGGCGTCGAGCGGGCCGGAGCGCAGGATTTCGTCCGGCGTCCCCACGTATGCGCCCCAATAGATCTCCAAGCCCGCATCCACGAAACGGTCGAACGTCGTGTGCGCGTCGAGCAGCACGAAAACGTCGTCGGCGTCCTCGGGCCAGCCGGTGGCCAGGCGCCGGCCCGTGGTGAGCTGCACGGCGCGGCCGATCTGGTTCATCGTGGTGCGGTGCCGGGCCACCAGGGCGGAAATGCTGCTCACCCCCGGCACCACTTCGTAGTCGAATGACACGTTCCCGCGCGCGAGCACCGCCTCGATCAGCGCGATCGTGCTGTCGTACAGCGAGGGATCTCCCCACACCAGGAACGCGCCGGTCTGGCCGTCGGCGAGTTCGTCGCGGAGCAGGCGCTCGTAGACGTCGGTGCGCGCCTGGTGCCAATCGGCGACGGCGGCGCGGTAGTCGTTCGGCGTGCGGTCGCGGTCGGGGTCCTTCGCGCTCACCACGCGGTAGCCCGGGCGCGTCACGAAGCGGTCCAAGATGTCCTGACGCAGCCGTACCAGGTCGGCTTTCGCGTCGCCCTTGTCGAGCATGAAGAACACGTCGACCCGGTTGAGCCGGTCCACCGCCTGGACGGTCAGGTGCTCCGGGTCGCCGGCGCCGATCCCGATCGCGTAGATCTTCCGCATGCCCGCAGTCTGCCGCGCGGGGTAACCGGTCCCACAGCCGGGCCGGGTGGTAAACCCGTACCCCGGAGGGGTATAAAGAAGTCATCGGGGCCAGACCACTGCCGAAGGAGCCGGATCGATGACTGAAGCCACCTACACCGTCGAGGGTATGACCTGCGCGCACTGCGTCGGTGCGGTGCGCGAAGAGGTCGGCGAGCTCACGGGAGTCCGGGCGGTCGACGTCGACCTGGAGTCCGGCCGGGTCAAGGTCACCAGCGAAGCGCCGCTCGCCGCGGACGCTGTCGCGGCGGCTGTCACCGAAGCCGGCTACCGGCTCGTCGCGTAACAGGGAGGCACCATGAGCACCTCGGCGGACACCGCCCCTCGGACGGTCGAGCTGGTCATCGGCGGGATGACGTGCGCGTCGTGCGCGGCCCGGGTCGAGCGCAAGCTCAACAAGGTCGGCGGCGTCACGGCGAGCGTCAATTACGCCACCGAGAAGGCCCACGTCGAGTTCCCGGACACGGTTTCGGTGGACGACCTGGTCGGGGTCGTCGAGGCCACCGGGTACACGGCGCAGAAGCCCGAGCCGGAGAAGCCCGCGGAGGAGGTCGACGAGACCCGGCCGCTTCGTGAGCGGCTGATCTACTCGGCCGTCCTCACCGTCCCGGTCATCCTCCTGTCGATGATCCCCGCCCTGCAGTTCGACAACTGGCAGTGGCTCTCGCTCACGCTCGCCGCGCCGGTGGTCGTGTGGGGGGCCTGGCCGTTCCACCGCGCCGCGTGGACGAATCTGCGCCACGGCGCCGCGACGATGGACACGCTGATCTCCCTCGGCGTGGCCGCGGCGACGCTCTGGTCGCTGTACGCCCTGTTCTTCGGCATGGCCGGGATGACCGGCATGCGCCACGGCTTCGAGTTCACGGTCACCCCGGGCTCGGGCACCAGCAACATCTACCTCGAGGTGGCCGCCGGCGTCACCACGTTCATCCTCGCCGGCCGCTACTTCGAGGCCCGGTCGAAGCGACGTTCCGGTGCTGCTTTGCGGGCGTTGCTCGAGCTGGGCTCGAAGGACGTCACCGTGCTTCGCGACGGCAAGGAGTCCCGTGTCCCGGTTGGCGACCTGCGGGTCGGCGACCGCTTCGTGGTGCGCCCCGGGGAAAAGATCGCCACCGACGGCGTGGTCGCGGAAGGGGGCTCCGCGGTCGACCTCAGCATGATCACCGGCGAGTCCGTGCCCGTTGAGGTCGCGGTGGGCGACGGCGTGACCGGCGCGACGGTGAACGTCGGCGGCCGGCTGGTCGTGAAGGCGACCCGCGTCGGCGACGACACCCGGCTGGCGCAGATGGCCCGGCTGGTCGAACAGGCGCAGAACGGCAAGGCGGCCGTGCAGCGGCTGGCGGACCGGGTGTCGGCGGTGTTCGTGCCGATCGTGCTGGTGCTGGCCCTGATCACGCTGGCCGGGTGGCTGGCGAGCGGGGGCGACGCGAGTGAGGCGTTCACCGCGGCGGTCGCGGTGCTGATCATCGCCTGCCCGTGCGCGCTCGGCCTGGCGACGCCGACGGCGCTGCTCGTCGGCACCGGCCGCGGCGCGCAGCTGGGCATCCTGATCAAGGGACCCGAGGTGCTCGAATCCACCCGCCGCGTCGACACCGTGGTGCTCGACAAGACCGGGACCGTCACGACCGGGCGGATGAGCCTGCTCGAAGTCCACGTCGCGAGCGGGACCACCGAGGCCGAGGTGCTGCGCTTCGCGGGCGCCGTCGAGCACTCGTCCGAACACCCCATCGCCAAGGCCATCGCCGACGGTGCGCGCGAGCGGATCGGCGAGCTGCCCGCGGCGGAGGAGTTCCGCAACAGCGAGGGGTTGGGCGTCACCGCGGTCGTCGAGGGCCGGGCGGTGATCGCGGGACGCGCCGCCTTCCTCGCCGACTGGAGCGTGACGATCGACGAGAACCTGGCCCAGGCCAAGGCCGCCGCGGAAGCCCGTGGTGCGACGGCGGTGTTCGTGGCGTGGGACGGCGTGGCCCGCGCGGTGCTGGTGGTCGCCGACACGATCAAGCCGACCTCGGCCGAAGCGGTGGCCGGGCTGCGCGCGCTGGGACTGCGCCCGGTGCTGCTGACCGGAGACAACGCGGGTGCCGCGCGGACGATCGCCGACGCCGCCGGCATCACCGAGGTGGTGGCCGAGGTGCTTCCCGAGGAGAAGGTGGCCGTCGTCAAGCGGCTGCAGGCCGAAGGACGGGTCGTCGCCATGATCGGCGACGGCGTGAACGACGCCGCCGCGCTGGCCCAGGCCGACCTCGGCCTGTCGATGGGCACCGGCACGGACGCGGCCATCGAGGCCGGCGACCTCACGCTCGTGCGTGGTGACCTGCGGGCGGCCGTCGACGCGATCCGGCTCTCGCGGCGGACCCTCGGCACGATCAAGGGCAACTTGTTCTGGGCGTTCGCCTACAACGTGGCCGCGCTGCCGCTGGCCGCGTTCGGACTGCTCAACCCGATGATCGCGGGGGCGGCGATGGCCTTCTCGTCGGTGTTCGTGGTGTCGAACAGCCTGCGCCTGCGCGGATTCCGCGCCGCGCGCTGACGGCTGCTGACGGCTGCTGACGGCTGCTGACGGCTAGGAGCGGACCAGCCGGGCGATGGCGTCGGAGGCCTCGCGGACCTTCAGGTCGGCCTCCTCGCCACCGGCGGCCGCGGCCTGGACGACGCAGGTCGCCAGGTGCTCGTCGAGCAGCTCCAGCGAGAAGGACTGGAGGGCCTTCGTCGCCGCGGACACCTGCGTGAGGATGTCGATGCAGTACTTGTCCTCTTCGACCATCCGCTGCAGGCCGCGGATCTGCCCCTCGATGCGGCGCAAGCGCTTGAGGTAGGCATCCCGCTCGCTCCCGTAGCCCGTCATCGCGCACCGTCCCCTTCGTCTTCTCCGTGTCCGTTCAACTATACCCTCCCGGCGTATTCAGGCCTGGACGGCGACGGCGATGACCAGCCCGCCGACGTTGGTCGTGAAGTGGACCAGGATCGAGGCCGTGACACCCCGGCCGAAATGACGCCAGGCGTGCAGGAAGATGCCCGCGACCCCGGCGGCGGCCATCGCCAGCACCTGCAGGGCCACCGGCGGGACAGCGCCGAGGGCCGCGTGGACGGCGGCGTTGCGGCCGATCGCCAGCGCGGGCAGGAAGTGCCACAGCCCGAAGAACGCGGCCGCGCCCAGGATCGGCGGCCAGCGCCAGCGGTCGTCGCGCGCGCCGAGCAGCGCGGGCAGCACACTGCGGAACGCGATCTCCTCGACCAGCACGGTGCCGAACGTGATGCGCCCGAGCGTGAGCCAGAGCAGCTGCAGCAGGTCCGGGGCGCCGACCCGGCCGTCGTGGTAAACGGTCCGCAGCGAAGGGACCGCCGCCGCGATGCCGAAGACGAGCAGAATCAACGCGACGCCGAGCAGGCCGGTGAGCAGGGCGCGCTTGAACGTGGACCGGCTGAGCCCGAGGTCGGCGGCGCCGAGGCCCGCCCAGCGCGCGAGCGCGAGCAGGAGCACGGCGGTGACGGCGCCGCAGACGGGATAGGCCCAGCCGGGCACCACGCGGTTGGCGAGCGTGGTGCAGGCGGCCAGCAGCAGGACGGCGACGACCACGGCGATGACACGTCTGGCGCTCGCCGCCGTGGCGGGCCGGTGCAGGTCAGGCAGTGGGGGTGGCCTCGGTCAGTGCGGGTTTGCGGCGCTGGATCGGCACGGTCCCGGGATCGGTGTCGTCGACGGGGTCCAGCGCGGCGTTCGCCGTGGCCAGCAGCTCGCGGCAGCCGGCGAGACTGGCCTTCAAGCGGGTGTGGACGGCAGCCAGCTCGGCGACGCGGTGCTCGGCCGCGGTGGTGACGCGGGCGGCGTACTCGTCGGCGTCCTTCGTGACCTGGGCGGCGTGCTGCTGGGCCTTCGCGGTGACGCGGCCGGCGTGCTGCTCGGCGTCGGTGATCACGCGGCTCGCGCGGGTCTCCGCCTCGGTCGCGAGCTGGGCGCTGCGCCGTTTGGCCTCGGTGGTGACGCGGGTGGCGTACTCGCTCGCCTCGGTCTTGACCTGGGTGACGTGACGCTCGGTCTCGGCGGTGAGCCGCTCGGCTTCGGCCTTGACGCGGGCGGCGTGGGCGTCGGCCTCGGTCGTCACGCGCTCGGCCAGCGACTTCGCTTCGGCCGTCACCTTGGCGGCGTGGGCCTCGGCCTCGGTGGTCAGCTGCTCGGCTCGCGACTGGGCCTCGGTGGTGAGCCGGTCGGCCCGGGCCTGCGCCTTGGCGGTGACCTGCTCGGCCTGCGTACGGGCGTCGGTGGTCAGCTCGAGTGCGAGCTGCTCCGCCTCGGCGGTCACCTTGGCGGCATGGGCGTCGGCGGCCCGGGTGACGTCGTCGGCGTGTTTGTCGGCGTCCTCGCGGAGCCGGATGGATTCGGCGGTTGCGCTCTGGACCAGGGTTTCCGCCTCGGTCTTGGCGGCGGCGGCCTGCTCGGCCAGCACCCGCAGCGCCTCGTTGCGGCGGAAGTTCAGCGCCTGCGTGAGATCGTCCTCGAGACGGCGGCGGCGGGCGGCCGCGGCGGAATCGGCCTCGGCCCGCTCGGCGGCCGCGGCGCGCATGAAGTCCTGGTGTTCCCGGCGCTGCTGCTCGCGGTCGGCCTTGGTGGCGGCGACGAGCGCGCGCTCTTCCTCGGTCAGGCGGACGGCTTCGGCTTCGGCGGCGGCGCGCGAGCGTTCCTCGTTCTCCTTGGCCCGCTTGATGATTTCCGAAGCCTCTTCGCGGGTCAGCTCGATCATCCGCCGGGACCGCTCCTGCAGCGCGTCCGGTTCGATCGGGACGCGGCTGATGCGGTCGATCTTCGTGTGCAATTCCCGGTTCTGCTCCGCCAGCAGGGTCAGGCGCCGCGCGAGTGCTTCGCGTTCGGCCGCCATCCGCCGGAACTCGTCCTGGGCCCAGGCCACGAATTCCCGGACCTGGCCGCGATGATAGCCGCGCCAGCTCGGGTCGAAGCTCGGCCGGACGGACGTCAGGTCCTCGCCACCGCCGGGGGCCATAGCCTCACCTCCCATTTGGATGGTTTCGCCCCGGCCGCTCGAATCCATTGCGACGCCGGGGTTTCCGTGTGTCATCCATACTGCCCCAAGATCGGCCCGTAGTGGGTGCCGGGACCCTGATCAATCTTCGAGCGGGTCTTCCGCGCCCGTCGTGGTACTCCGAACGCCGGGCAATTCGGCGAGTTCGGCGGTCAGATCGGTGAGGTCGCCGCGCCCTTGCAGGCGCAGGGTGACGACCGCGATCCGTTGTCCCTCTTCGGAAACCGTCTCCCGGTCGACCGCGACCTGATGCACGACCCAGCCGCGTCCGGTACACGCGGTGAGAACGTTTCGTAAAACTCCGTGCCCGTCGGCATAGCTCAGCCGCAGAATGGGAAGCGAGCGCCGATGGCGGTCGATGAACCGGGAAAGCAGCGGAAAGCCGCGGGTGATCAGCATCAGCCCGATCGTCGTCGCGACGGCCAGCACCGGGAGCCCGGCGCCGGCGGCCATGCCGACGGCCGCCGCCAGCCAGACCGTCGCGGCCGTCGTGAGCCCGCGCACCGCGTCGCGCCGGACGAAGATCAGCCCGCCGCCGATGAAGCCGATGCCCGAAACGATCTGCGCCGCGATCCGCGACGGGTCGAGCGCCACGTGCTCGGTGTTCAGCAGATCGGCGAACCCGTACTTCGACACCAGCATGATCACCGCGGCGCCGACGCCGACCAGCGTGTGCGTCCGCAGGCCCGCGGCCTTGTTGCCGACCTCGCGTTCCAGGCCGATCGCGGTGCTCAGCACCAGCGCGAGCAGGACCGGCGGCAGCAGCGACCACTGCGCGCCGGTCGACCAGAGTGCGTCCACGGGGAACCTCCTTCGCGCCTCACTTTGCCGCGCCGCCGCGCCGCTCGCGAGGCCGCCCCCGCGCCGCTCAGGTGGATCACCCCTAAGCTCCCCGCATGGCCCGGTACTTCGACGTGCACCCGCAGAACCCCCAGCGGCGCTCCGTGGGACAGGTGGTCGACCTGCTCCGCGAAGACGGCCTCATCGCCTACCCGACCGACTCCTGCTTCGCGCTCGGCTGCCGGCTCGGCAACCAGCAGGGCATGGAGCGCATCCGGGCGATCCGCAAGCTGGACCACCGGCACCACTTCACGCTGGTCTGCCAGGACTTCGCCCAGCTCGGGCAGTTCGTGATCGTGGACAACACCGTGTTCCGCGCGATCAAGGCGACCACCCCGGGCCCGTACACGTTCATCCTGCCGGCCACCAAGGAGGTGCCGCGGCGGTTGATGCACGAGAAGAAGAAGACCGTCGGCGTGCGCATCCCGGACCACGTCGTGGCCCAGGCGCTGGTCGCCGAGCTGGGGGAGCCGCTGCTGTCGAGCACCCTGCTGCTGCCGGAGTCCGGCGAGCCGCTCACCCAGGGCTGGGAGATCAAGGAGGAGCTGGACCACGTGCTGGACGCCGTGATCGACTCCGGCGACTGCGGCGTGGAGCCCACCACGGTGATCGACTTCTCCTCGGGTGAGGCCGAGGTCGTGCGGTACGGCGCGGGGGACGCGTCGCGCTTCGAGTAGTCAGCCGCCCAGGACGTAGCGCTGCAGCGTCGGCGCGATCCAGCGCACGGCCTCGTCCGCGCTCATCGTGCTGACCGGCGGGATGCGCACCACGAACCGGCACAGGGCGAGGCCGAGCAGCTGCGTCGCCACCAGCCCGGCCCGCACCGGCACCTGCGCGGGGTCCGGGCACAGCTTCGCCACCTGCGGGGCGACCTGGTCCGCGATGATCGCGCGCAGCCGCTCCGCCGCCACCTCGTTCGTGACGCCGGCGCGCATCAGCGCGAACATCGTCTCGTCGTCCTCCCACCGGGCCAGCACGTGGCGCACCAGCTTCGCGCCGACCTCCTCGTGCGGCAGCGCCGCGAGGTCGGGCAGCCGCAGGTCGAAGTCCGCGGCGGCGGCGAACAGCTTCTCCTTGTTGCCGTAGTAGCGCATCACCATCGACGGGTCGATGCCGGCGTCCGCGGCGATCGCGCGGATCGTCGCGCGCTCGTAGCCGTCCGCCGCGAAGCGCTCACGTGCGGCTCCGAGGATCGCGGCCCGGGTCGCGTCCGAACGCCGGGGTTTCACCGAGGTCATGCCAACGACTGTAGGCCAACGGCTGTTGACAGTCGAGCGCGGCCGGTTCTACCGTTGCCAACGGGTGTTGACCAACGCTTGTTGACCTAAGGAGCGGAGATGGAGTCGGACGTCTTGATCGCCGGTGCCGGACCGGCCGGGCTGCTGCTCGCGGGCGACCTCGCGGAGGCAGGCGTGGGCGTCACCGTGCTGGAACGGCGGACCACCGCGTCGAACCTCACCCGGGCGTTCGGGGTGCACGCCCGGACCCTGGAGCAGTTCGACCAGCGCGGGATCGCCGACGAGCTGATCGCCACCGGCCTGCGGCTGCGCCGGTTGCGGCTGTTCGTGCCGGCCGACCTCGACTTCGGCCGGCTGCCGGGCCGTCACCGCTACATGCTCATCACGCCGCAGACGCGCACCGAGCAGGTGCTGCGCGCCCGGGCTGAGCGGCTGAGGGTGAAGTTCGCTTTCGGCGCCAAGGTGACGGGCGTGCGCCAGGACGCCGGCGGGGTGGACGTGACCACCGCCGATGGCGGACGCCGCCGCGGCCGGTACCTGGTGGGTGCCGACGGCGCGCACAGCGTGGTGCGGCGTGAGCTGGGACTGCCGTTCGACGGCCGCCCGATCCTGAAGTCGATCATGCTCGCCGACGTCCGCCTCACCGAGTCGACCGGGAACGCCCTGCGGGTGAGCAGCGTGGGCGACGCCTTCGCCTTCGTCGCGCCCTTCGGTGACGGCTGGTACCGCGTGACCGCGTGGGACCGGCGCCGCCAGGTCGCCGAAGACGTGCCGCTGGATCTCGACGAGGTCCGCGAAGTCACCCGCCGCTCGCTGGACACCGACCTCGGCATGCACGGCGCGCGCTGGCTTTCGCGTTTCCACTGCGACGAACGCCAGGTGCCGCGGTACCGCGACGGCCGGGTGTTCCTCGTCGGCGACGCCGCGCACGTGCACACGCCCGCCGGCGGTCAGGGCATGAACACCGGCCTGCAGGACGCGGCCAACCTCGGCTGGAAGCTCGCCGCGGTGCTGTCCGGGCAGCTGCCCGAGAGCCTGCTCGACTCCTACGAAGCCGAGCGGCACCCGGTCGGGAAGCGGGTGCTGCGCAGCAGCGGCGCGATGATCCGGCTGGCGATGGCCAAGCAGCGGCCGGCTCGCGACCGGGTGATCGCCGGTGCGCTGTCCGTCGGCCCGCTCGGCCGCCGTGCCGCGGGCGTCGTGTCCGGCATCGGCATCCGGTACGCGCCGCCGCGCGGGGCGGACCGCCGGGTCGGCGCCCGCGCCGAGGACGCCGACCTGCCCGAAGGCCGGCTGTACGAACTGCTGCGCGGCGGCCGGTTCGTGCACATCGGGCGGAAACGGCCCGCCGGGCTGCCCGAGCACGTCGTGTTCGCGCGCGGCGAGGGCGAGGTGCTGGTGCGGCCCGACGGGTATGTCGCCGGGGTCGGCGACCCGGCCGGTTACTTCACCGGCTGACCTGGCTTCACACGTTGACCTCGACCGGGCCCAGCACCCGGGCGAGCGCGTCACGGAGCCCGAGGCCCGAGGACGAGTGCCAGGCGACGACGGCGTCCGGCCGCAGCAGCAGGGCGCCGTCGTCGCCGAGCTCGACCTCGGCCAGCCAGAGGGGGTCGCCGATGCGGACCAGCCGGAGGCCGAGCGCCTCGGCGTCCTCCGCCCACCGGCGGTCGTCCGGGCCGGTCAGCAGGACGAAACCGGGACCGGCGAGGTCCACAGTGGACACCCCGGGCGCGCCGGCCCCGTCGAGCCAGGCGTGCGGCACCCGGGTGCCGGGCCGGCCGGCGGGCCCGTAGTGGTCCACCGGCGCCGGGCCGCGGCCGTCCGGGACGAACGCGCCCTCGTCGTACTGCACGCCGAACATCGCCGCCGACGGGTCGAACCGCGGGCCCTCGCCGCTGGTGACCGACTTGACCATGGTGCCGAGGTGACCGCTGACCAGGCTGGAGAACTCCGCCGTCGCGTAGGCGATCGGGTACCGCTCGAGGTGATAGGTGTCCAGCAGCGCGGCCGACGCCGTGCCGCGGAGCACGGCCGCCAGCTTCCAGGCGAGGTTGTGCGCGTCGGCGATCGCGGTGTTGGCGCCGGCCGCGGCCATCGGCGGCATCGCGTGCGCGGCGTCGCCGGCCAGGAAGACCCGGCCCTCGGCGAACCGGTCCGCCACGTGCATGCCGGACTCCCACGGCATCCGGCCGAGCACCTCGACGTCGAGGTCCGGCACGCCGACGACGGTGCGCAGGAGCTCGCGCCAGCCCCGGTCGTCCAGCGTGGCCGAACCGGGGAAGTCCGAGGTCGAGAACAGCCACCGGTCGGTGCCGTTGATCGAGGCGAACGCGCCGGACGCGGCCGGGTTCTCGATCGTGCAGAGGTTGAACCGCTTGTCCCGCACCAGCTCGGTGAGGTCCGCGCGGAACGCGATGTCCAGGTTGTCCGCCAGGCGCCCGTAGCCGCTGCGTGGGATGCCCAGCGCCTCGCGGATCGGGCTGCGCGAGCCGTCGGCGGCGATCAGGTACTCGGCCTCCAGCCGGTACGGCTCCCTGCCGGCGGGCCGCAGCTCGGCCGTGACGCCGGTTTCGTCCTGGGTGAACGACACCAGTTCCGTCGCGAACCGCACCGAGACGCCGCGTGCTTCCGCGGCGTTGCGCAGCACCGGCTCCAGTACGTCCTGCGGGCACAGCACGCTCGGCGCCGGACTGTGGTCGCTCATGGTCGCGTGCTTCGCGAAGCCGGCGCGCATCGCTTCGGTGACTTCCGGCCACTGCGCGTCCGCGAGCGTCGTGCCGGTGAGCATCCCGTTGAACGACGCCAGCGGCGCGCTCGCTTCGGCGACCGCATCGTCCAGGCCGAGCGCGCGGAACACCTCGTTGCTGCGCTGGTTGAACCGCCGTGCCTTCGGCTGCGGTGACGTGCTCGCGTGCTTCTCGACCAGCACCGTGGCCACTCCCTGCTGCTGGAGGAGCAGCGCCGCGGTCAGTCCGGCCACTCCACCACCGGCGATCAGCACCGGAACTCGTTCGGTCATCCCCAGACTCCGTTCGTGTACGTCGTACATTCTATGTACGTTGTACACGTCGAGTACGATGTACACAAGCGACAGGAGGCCGAGTGAGCGCGCAGGGACCACCCACCCCACCCATCTGGCTGCTGCCCGAGCCCCCGGACCGGCGCTGGGGCCTGGGCCGGGCCGAGATCGTGCGCGCCGCGGTCGCGCTGGCCGACGCCGGCGGCGCCGACGCGCTGACCATGCGCGCGGTGGCCAAGGAGCTGGGCTCGTCCACGCCGATGTCGCTGTACCGGTACGTGCACAGCAAGGACGGCCTGGTCGACCTGATGCTGGACGTCGCGGGCGCGGAGGTCCCGACGCCGGAGCACCCGGGCGACGACTGGCGCGGCGAACTGACCCGGGTGGCCCTCGACTCGTGGGCGATGATGAAACGCCATCCCTGGTTCGCCCAGCTCGTGCACACGCGCCCGCCGGCCGGGCCGGAGTCGAACCGGCGCCAGGAGTTCGTGCTGGCTGTCTTCGACCGCCAGGGCCAGGGGCTGCCGGCCGCGCTCGGCTACCAGCGGCTGCTCGACGGTTATCTCGTCGGCCAGGCCCTGCAGCGGGTCGAGGAACAGAAGATGTTGCAGCGCAACGCATTCGGCAATATCGAGGACGTCCGGCGGCTGGCCCGCCAGTGGTTCGGCGACGGCGAGGGCGACGTCGGGCCGTACCCGCTGCTCGGCCGGTACATGCGCGGCTTCCTCGGCGAGGGCGCCGACGCCCCGGCCCCGCCCGACGAGGACGCCCAGTTCACCCTCGGGCTCGAATGCCTGCTCGACGGCATCGCCGCGCGGCTCCGCTAGGTTGGGGTGCCTGACCTGCCGGCTCCGGGGAGGACGACGTGAAGTTCCTGCTGACGATGCACATGAACCCCGAGGTGTGGGACGCGCTGTCCGAGGAGACCCGCGATTCGGTGATGGCCGGGCACGGCGACTTCATCGCGAAGATCCGCGCTTCCGGCGAGCTGATCAGCACCCAGGCGCTGGGCGGGCCGGACGAGAGCGCCGTGGTCCGCGTGCGCGGCGGGGCGCCGGTGGTGACCGACGGGCCGTTCATCGAGTCGAAGGAGTTCCTGGCCGGCTACTACCTCGTCGAGTGCGAGAGCCGGGACCGGGCGCTGGAGGTCGCGGCGATGATCCCCGACGCGGGTATCGAGGGGCTCGGCATCGAGGTCCGCCCGGTGGTGTTCTTCGCCGACGCGGAGACCGAGACCGACTTCGGCTGATGACCCGCTCGCTGACGCCCGACGCCGTCGCCGAGCTGCTGCGGCCGCTGGTGCCGCGGGTGCTCGGGACGCTCGTGCGCCGGTACGGGCAGTTCGAAGCGTGCGAGGACGCGGTCCAGGAGGCGCTGCTCGCAGCCGTCGAACAGTGGTCCGGCGGCGAGGTGCCGGGCAATCCGCGCGCCTGGCTGGTGACCGTCGCGACGCGGCGGCTGACCGACCAGTGGCGCAGCGAGAGCGCGCGCCGTCGTCGCGAGGAGACGGTCGCGGTCCAGGAGCCCGTGGGCATCGTGCCCGGCCCGGGCGAGGACCGGCCGCCGGAGCGGGACGACACGCTGACGCTGCTGTTCCTCTGCTGCCATCCGGCCGTGACCCCGAGCTCGCAGGTGGCGCTGACGTTGCGCGCGGTCGGCGGCCTGACCACGGCGGAGATCGCCAGCGCGTTCCTGGTGCCGGAGCCGACGATGACGCGGCGGATCACCCGCGCGAAGGAGAGCATCGCCGCGGCGGGCTCGACCTTCGAAGAGCCGTCCGCCGAGGAGCGGCCGGAGCGGCTGCGCGTGGTGCTGCACGTGCTGTACCTGATCTTCAACGAGGGCTACACCGCGTCTTCCGGCGAACAGCTGCACCGAGTCGAGCTGACCGCCGAGGCGATCCGGCTCACCCGCGCCGTGCTGGCCCTGCTGCCGGACGACGGGGAGGTCGCAGGCCTGCTCGCGCTGATGCTGCTCACCGACGCCCGCCGCCCGGCGCGCACCCGGCCCGACGGCGCGCTGATGCCGCTGGCCGAGCAGGACCGTCGCTTGTGGACGGTGCCGGTGATCGTCGAGGGCGTGGAGCTGATCAGCCGGACGCTCGGCCGCGGCCCGGCCGGGCCGTACCAGGTGCAGGCCGCGATCGCCGCGCTGCACGACCAGGCGGCGAGCACGGACGGGACGGACTGGCCGCAGATCCTCGAGCTGTACGGCGTGCTGGAGGAGCTGGCGCCGAGCCCGGTGGTCACGCTGAACCGCGCGATCGCCGTCGCCATGGTCCACGGCCCGGCCGAAGGGCTGGCGCTGCTGACCACCATCGAGGGCGACAGCCGGATCAAGCAGGGCCACCGGCTCGACGCCGTCCGCGCGCACCTGCTCGAACTCGCCGGCGACCACGCCGCGGCCCGCGAGCACTACCTGCGCGCGGCCGAACGGACCACCAGCCTGCCCGAGCGCCGCTACCTCCAGTCCAGGGCGGCGACCTTTCTTTCGGCGGACCGATGAGTTCCGGCGGCGCCGCCGGTAGGTACCTGCGACCACAGACCGTCGTAAGGGAGACAGCGATGAGCGACACCGAGATCCGCGGCCTGATGACCCGCCTCTACCAGAGCTGGGCCGACAACGACGCCGACGCGTTCGCGGCCTTCTACACCGAGGGCGCCACCGTGGTGCTGCCCGGCGTTTTCCGGCAGGGCCGCGCCGCCATCCGCGAGCACATGGCCGCCGGGTTCGACGGCCCGCTCAAGGGGTCGCGTGCCGTCGACGAGCCGCAGGACATCCGGGTCGCGGGCGACACCGCGATCGCGGTCAGCCGCGGCGGGGTCCTGTTCGCGGGGGAGGATTCGGTGCCCGAGGCGCGTGAGATCGTGGCGACCTGGGTGTTCACCCGCCGCGGCGGCGAGTGGGCAGTGGCCGCCTACAGCAATGCCGCGGCGCACTGAGGTGCCCGATTTCGCGGCCAGCACGGCCGCACACCGAGCCGAGCTGGTGGTGCACTGTTACCGCCTGCTCGGCTCGGTGCACGAGGCCGAAGACCTCGTGCAGGAGACGATGCTGCGCGCGTGGCGGGCGTGGGATTCCTACGACGCCGCGCGCGCTTCGGTGCGCACGTGGCTGTACCGGATCGCGACCAACGCCTGCCTGACCGCGCTCGAAGGCCGGGCGCGGCGGCCGTTGCCGGCCGGGCTCGGCGGCCCGAGCGACGATCCGGGCGCGCCGCTCACGCCGTCGTTCGACGTGCCGTGGCTGCAACCGTTTCCCGACGCCCGGCTCGGCGATCCGGCCGCGCTCGCCACCGCCCGCTCCGGGCTGCGGCTCGCGTTCGTCGCGGCGATGCAGCTGCTGCCGGCGCGGCAGCGGGCGGTGCTGGTGCTGCGGGAGGTGCTGGAGTTCAGCGCCGCGGAGGTCGCCACGATGCTCGGCACCACCACGGCGTCGGTGAACAGCGCGCTGCAACGGGCGCGCGCGGGCGTCGCGGGCGCCTCGGCCGAGGGCCTGGCCGAGACCGACGGCACGGTGATCGACCGTTACGTGCAGGCGTTCGAAACGGCGGACGTCGAAGCGCTGGTTTCGCTGCTGACCGACGACGTCGTGCTGGAAATGCCGCCGGTGCCCCTTTGGTACCGCGGCGCCACGGATTACGGCCGGTTCATGGTCCGGCTGTTCGCGATGCGCGGCCCGCACTGGCGCCTGCTGCCGTCGGCCGCCAACGGCCAGCCCACGTTGGCCGCCTACTGCCGCCGCGACGGCGTCTACCGCCTGCACACCCTGCAACTGTTCACGGTGCGCGCCGGGCGGGTGTCGCACATCGTCGTGTTCCAGGACCCGGCGCTGCCCGAGCTGTTCGGCCTGCCGCCCGTGCTGGCTCCGTGAACCGGCTCAGCCGCCCAGCAACGGCCGCACCTCGACGCCGCCGTCCAGCACCGGCACGAACCCGCTGATCTCCACGGCATGGTTCAGATCCCGTGCCTCCACGACGAAAAAGCCCGACATCGCCGCTTCACCCGCCACGAACGGCCCTTCGGTGACGACCGGGCCACGCCGCGAGCGCGTCATCGACGTCGGCTCGGTCGCGTACCCCGCGATCAGCGCCCCGCCCGAGGCGGCGATGAGGCCTTCGACCCGGCCGTGCGCCGCCAGGACCTCGGGCGGGAGGTCGGCCATGCCGCCGGGGGTCTCGCGCTCGTAGATCAGGATCGCGTACTGCGGCACGTTTTCTCCTTAACGGGGTTCGAGCAGGAACACGCGGATGTCGCGGTGCGCGGCCCGGACGGCGTAACGGTCGTAGGCCGGCCAGTACGACGCCACCGCGTCCCACATTTCCGTCCGCTCGGCGCCGTCGAGCAGCCGCCCGCGCACGGCCACCGTCCGGCCGCCGACCGAGGCGGTCGCGTCCGGCCGCGCGATCAGGTTCGCCGACCAGGCCGGGTGTTTCTCGCCGCCCCAGTTCGACGCGATGACCACGTAACCGCCCTCGCGCTCGACGTAGAGCAGCGGCACCTGGCGCGGCTCGCCGCTGCTGCGGCCGATCGTGGTGAGCAGCAGCGTGCGCAGCCCGAGGGCGGTGCCGACGCCGAGCCGCCCGCCGCTGACCCGCAGCAGCACCCGGTCGGCCGGCATCAGCGCCCGGCCGATCGCGGCGAACGCCTTGCTCTTGCCGAATCCGGCGAACACAGCTCGCAGTTCCATCCGGGGACCCTACGACGCCGAGGCCACGACGGTCCGCAGGGCCGCGATCACCGCGGGCGCCTGCTCGTTCAGGTAGAAGTGGCCGCCGGGGTACGCCGTGAAGGTGAAGGCGCCGGTGGTGTGCGCGGACCAGGCGCGGACCTCCTCGACACTCGCGCGCGGGTCGTCCTCGCCGGCGTGCGCGTGGAGCGGCACGGTCAGCTTGGCGTCGGCGGCCGGCCGGTGCGTCTCGATCGCGGTGTAGTCGGCGCGCAGCGCGGGCAGGACCATCTCGCGCAGTTCCGGGTTTTCGAACACCTGGGGGTCGGTGCCGTCCAGCAGTGCGACTTCGGCGATCAGGCCCTCGTCGTCGCGCTGGTGCACGGTTGTCTCGCGATGCCGGGACGGCGCGCGTCGCCCCGAGACGACAACGGCGTGCGGCGCGGTGCCCCGGGCCTCGAGCCGCAGCCCGATCTCGAACGCGAGCGTGGCGCCCATGCTGTGGCCGAACAGCACCACGGGCCGGTCGAGCCAGGGCAGCAGCTCCTGCGTGATCGCGTCGGCCAGCTCCGGCACGGACCGCAGCGGCGGCTCGGCCAGCCGGTCCTGCCGCCCGGGGTACTGGACGGCGAGCACGTCCGCGGCCGGCGAGAGCGCCCGGGACACCGGGTGGAAGTAGGAGGCCGCGCCGCCCGCGTGCGGCAGGCACACCAGCCGGGCCGATGCGTTGTCCGCCGGGTGGTAGCGCCGGATCCACGGGTCCTCGCCCATCGGTTCCCCCTCCGTCGTGATCGTCCTCGATCCTGCCGGAGGGGGAGGCCGCCGCCGTGCCCGGGGTCAGCCGGTCTGCCCGAGCGGGATCCGCTGGAACACGACGGTCTCGTACGGGCCGGACTTCCCCGTCTCGTACAGCAGGCCGGCGGTGCCCGGATCGGCCTGCACGAGGTCGGAGTAGCCCGCCGGACCGGCGGCCACCGTGCGGCCGGCGCGCCAGGTGTGCCCGCGGTCGGTGCTCAGCCGCAGCCGCATCACCGCGCGCGTGGCCGGGTCGGCCGGGCCGGAGTACAGCATCAGCCAGGGGATCGTCGTCTGCAGCACGCTGCCCTCGACCTTCGTCCCGGACAGCGTCGGCTGGACCTGGTACGGCCGGACGAGCGTCCGGCCGCCGTCGGCGCTGTACGCGTCGACCCGGTGCTCGGCGGCGGACCCCTGGTTGCGGCTGGAGAAGTAGAGCGTGCCGTCGGGCAGCTCGGTCATGGACGTCTCGTTCGCGGCGATGACGCCGTCGGTGCGATCGTCGGTGAAGCCGATGTGCCAGGTCCGGCCGTTGTCGTCGCTGTAGAGGTCGTGGCCGCCGTAGTACTTCGCCTCGGTGCCGACGTCGGGTGAGCCAGCGGGTGGGGCGCTGGAGTGGTTGGCGGGCACCACGATCCGGCCCGCGTGCGGTCCGTGGCGCAGCAGTGTCGCGTGCCCGGGGCCGGTGGCGTACCACCGCCAGCCCGGCAGCTTCGTGTCCGCGGTGATGTCGCGTGCGGCGGTCCACGTGCGGCCGTTGTCCTTGCTGCGCTGGACGAACACCCGACGGGTGTCCTGATCGGACGCCTGGCCGGACATGATCTGCCGTTCCGATACAAGTCCGTTGTGGACGGTCAGCAGCACCAGCTCGCCGTCGCGCGCGAGCACCGGGGTCGGGTTGCCCGCGGTGGCGTCGCCGTTGGCGGTGACCACCGCGAGCGGGCCCCAGGTGCAGCCGCCGTCACGGGAAGTGCGCGAAACCGTCTGGATGGCGCCGGAGTCGCCAGCCGAATCGCGCCGTCCCTCCGCGAACGCCACCAGTGCCCCGTTCGCCGCGCGCACCACCGCGGGGATGCGGAAGGTGTCGTAGCCCTCGGTGCCGGAGGTGAAGGGCACCGAGGAGGTGCAGCCGGGAGCGGCGGCGGCCGCCGGGGCGAACGGCAGCCAGACGGTGGCCACGGCGAGCAGGGTCGCGCCGAATCTGCGGATCGGTGACACCGGGTTTCCGCCTCCTCACTCAGGTGATGGCGCCGGGGGATACGGGTTTGGCTGACTAGACATGGGATGTCCGACGTCCTATGTCCGGCAATCTAGGGAGCCGGTGCGCCGTTCGTCAAGGACCGTGTCGCTTATTGAGACCGCCGGGTCCCGCGCGGCGTGCGAGCGTGCACGCGTGGACGTGGACCTGACGGTGACCGCCGGGAACTATCGCTTCGACGGGGTGTCGTTCGCGGTCGACACCAACATCTGGCTGCTCGGCGACGAGGAGGAGGTGCTGGTGGTCGACGCGGGCTTCGACGCGAGCGCGATCCTCGCCGCGGTCGACGGCCGCGACGTGGTGGGGATCGTCTGCACCCACGCCCACAACGACCACGCCGACGCCGCCCTCGCGGTGGCCGACGCGACCGGCGCTCCGGTGCTGCTCCACCCCGGCGACGAGAAGCTGTGGGCCCGCGTCAACCCCGGCCGCCGCCCGGACGCGGAGCTGGCCGACGGGCAGGTGCTCAGCGTCGCCGGCTCCCCGGTGGTCGTGCTGCACACGCCGGGTCACACCGCCGGGTCCGTCTGCCTGCACCTGCCCGACGACGGGCTGCTCTTCAGCGGCGACACCCTGTTGGCCGGCGGCGCGGGCCTGACCGGTGACGCGTGGTCGAGCCGTTCCGCGCTGCACGATTCGGTCCGCCGGAAACTGCTGGTGCTGCCCGGGGAAACCGTGGTGCACCCCGGCCACGGATACGACACCGAGCTGGGGGCGGAACAGGATTCGTGGGCCTAGCCGTTCGCCGTTTCACGCAGCCGGGGCAGCAGCGTCTCGGCGTTGCCGCGCATGACTTTCCCGAGCGTTTCAGGCCGCTCCGCGAAGTACGTGTCGACGTTTTTCGTGTACCAGCCGGCCATTTCCGGGCTGACCGCGGGGAAGTCGGTGCCGAACAGGATCTGTTCCGGCGGCACGAAGTTCTCCAGTGCGGCCAGGTTCGTCTCGAATCCGGAAAGCGCTGTCTCGAAGAAGAAGGTGCGGAAGTCGGCGATGATTTCCTCGGGGCTCAATTCGCAGCCGAGATAGGACGAGAGCACGGCCACGCGCGCGGCGAGGAACGGAGTGCTCCCGCCGGAGTGCGAAAGGATGATCCGCGCGTTCGGGTACTGCCGTTTCCGCCCGCTGGTGACGAGGTCCGCGGCGCCCTTGTACGTCTCGTTCGGCACTTCGCTCACCGGCGTCGGCAGGAACCGGTTCGGCATCCGGTTGCGCCCCGGGGTCTGCTCGCCGTGCAGGAACACGAGCGCACGGCGTCGGTCCAGCTCCGCCCAGAGCGGCTCGAAGACCTGGTCGCCGATCGAACGGGCGTCTTCGCCGGTGCCGTAGACGTTCGTCAGCGTGACGCCGTCCGCGCCCAGCTCGTCGAAGGCGTACGTCAGTTCGGCGAGCGCCGCGTCGACGTCGGTCGGGGTCGGCAGGTGCGCGAAGAAGCCGAACCGGCCGGGGTGGTCCACGACGGCCTGATGCGCCAGCTCGTTGACCTCGCGCGCGAACACCCGGCGTCGCTCCGGCTCCAGGTTGTGCTCCAGGTCGTTCGGCAGCGACAGGATCGCGGTCCGGATGCCGAGGCCGTCCATGAAGGCCAGGCTGGTCTCCGGGGTCCACTGGGGCGCGCCCGCGGGGAAGGTCCAGCCGGAGTCCTCGACGAGCGTGCGCTGGAGCAGCTGGGCCAGCTCGCCGCCGGGGAAGACGTGGTGGTGGAAGTCGACCCGCTCGGGGTTCTTCGTGGTCATGGGCCCGAGTCAAGCACTTAGTTGACTATTGTCAATAGTTGCCGCCTGATATGCTTGGTGGATGAGCGATCCGGCCCCCGAGCTGCGCCTGCTCGACGCCGTGTTCCGGCTGCAGAAGTCGGCGCTGGCCGACGCCCGGGCCCATGTCGCCGAGGCGGCCGACCTCGACCTGGCCGACTTCTTCCTGCTGCGCACCATCGTGCTCGGGGTCGACACCCCGGGCGGGCTGGTCAGCGACCTCGGCCTCAACCCGGCGGTGGTGAGCCGGGCGCTGACGCGGCTGGTGAAGGCGGGTCTGATCGAGCGCCGCATCGACCCCGAGGACTCCCGCCGCTCGCGCGTCATCCTCACCGCCGAGGGTGAGCGCACCACGGCCGCGATCGCCGCGCGCGTCCGCCCCGGGCTGGCCCGGCGCCTGCGCAAGCTCGCCCCGGACCAGGTCGAAAGCTTCCTCGCCGCTCTCGAAGCGCTCTGAGTCCTTTTCGGACAGTGCCGGCGGGAAGGCCCGCGGGCCCTCACCCGACTTGTCCTTGACAGCGTGCCTCTCGCTAGACACGATGATTCATCAGATGAATCGGGTCACTTCATCGGTGAATATCGCTTGAACGCGTCCGCGGCGCGGTTCGGTATGCGGATGCATCGGACCACTGGACTCTCGCTGTGGAGGTTCAATGACGACCTACCCCGCCGCCAAGCCCTCGGCCTGGCCCTCGGCGGCGCCGTCGCACTGGGCGTCGCCGGGACGGCCCCGGCGTTCGGCGCAACCGGCACTGGCGCGTCCGGCGCATTCGGCGCCGATGGCTCGCCCATCGTGCCCGCGCCGCCCCCGGTGCCCGTCCCGCTCGATCAGTGGTTCTCCAACGACGGCATCGACAGCGCGGCCGTGCACGACGGGAACTTCGACGGCTCCGGTTACGCGTTCCCGGCCGAGCACCTGCCGGTCGGCCAGACGGTGACCGCCGGCGGTGTGCCGTACCGGCTGGGCTCCGCCGCCGCGGGCGCGAAGAACAACGTGGTGGCGCTGGGCCAGCGCGTCGACCTGCCGAAGGGCCGGTACTTCGCCGCGTACTTCCTGGTCGCCGCGAGCTACGGCACCACCGGTGGCACGGCGACCGTCCACTACGCCGACGGCAGCACCAGCGAAGGCAGCCTTTCGGGCCCGGACTGGTACTCCGGCAGCGGCGCGCTGGTGACGCCGTTCCGGTACGCGCCGGGCGGCGCCGTCGACCAGAACCCGGTGTCGATCGGCACCGGTCAGGTGTGGGTCGACCCGCTGCGGGACGCGGTCGCGATCACCCTGCCCGTCACGGCGGAGCCCGCGGCGAACGTGTCGAGCCTGCACGTGTTCGCGATGACCCTGCAGCCGGTCGCCGAGGGCCGGGCCGCGCTGGTGCTCGACGGCCGTTCGACCACGAACCTGCTCGCCGACGGCGGCCCGCAGGCGGTCGAGGCGACCGTGGTCAACGCGGGCACGGTGTGGCTGGGCGCGCGCGACCGGATCACCGTGACCGTCGACGTCCCCGGCGGCCGCACCTCGGTGCCCGCGACGATCCGTTGGCTCGCGCCGGGGGAGCAGTCCGTGGTGCGCCTCGGCCTGACACCGGATGCCGCCGTCCCACCCGGCACGACCGCGAACGGGCAAGTGAAGGTGACCGCCGGGCGCGTCACGCTGGCCACGCAGCAGGTCCCGATCACGCTCGGCGTGCCGGATTTCCGGCCCACGGACGAGTCGCTGTCCACGCACCGCGCGCCGTACTGGTTCTCGGACGCGAAGTTCGGGATCTTCATCCACTGGGGTGTGTACGCGGTGCCGGCGTGGGCGCCGGTCGGGCAGCAGTACGCGGAGTGGTACTGGCAGAACCAGCAGGACCCGAACGGCGCGACCTACGCCTACCACGCCAAGACTTACGGCGAGGACTTCACCTACGACGACTTCATCCCGATGTTCACCGCGAAGAAGTTCGACCCACGCAGCTGGGTGCGGCTGATCGAGGACGCGGGCGCCGAGTATTACGTGCTGACTTCCAAGCACCATGACGGATTCGCGTTGTGGGACACCAAGCTCAGCGATCGCAACTCGATGAAGCTGGGCCCGAAGCGAAACGTCGTCGCCGAGCTTTTCGCCGCCTCGCGCAAGTACACGCCGAAGCTGCGCAACGGCCTGTATTTCTCGCTGCCGGAGTGGTTCAACCCGGACAACCCGTGGATGGGGCACGCGCCCCGCAACCCGTACACCGGCGCGAGCCTGCCGTACACGGGTTATCGGGCCGGGCGGGATTTCGTGAAGGACTATCAGGCGCCGCAGGTGCTGGAGCTGATTTCGGGGTACGACCCGGATGTGCTGTGGTTCGACATCGGCGGTGTCAACGACAGCCGAGCGGTGCTCACCGAGTACTTCAACCAGGCCAAGAACCGAAGGCACGCCAAGGACGTCACGGTCAACGACCGCGGCGGAATCCCCGACCACGACTTCACGACACCGGAATACACGACGTACCCGAACACCGTCGTCGCGAAGTGGGAATCAAGCCGCGGCCTGGACCCGTTCTCGTACGGCTACAACCGCGCGACACCGGACGACAAGTACATGACGGCGGAGGAAGTGGTCCGCACCCTGGTCGACATCGTCTCGAAGAACGGCAATTTCCTGCTGGACATCGGCCCCGACTTCGACGGCACCATCCCCGCGGTGATGCAGAACCACCTCCGCGACGCGGGCGCCTGGCTGAAGACCAACGGCGAGTCGATCTACGGCACCACCTACTGGTCCCGCATGGCCCAGCTGGGCGATTTGCGTTTCACTGTCAAGCAGAACTCGTCGTTCTACATCAGCTCACTCGTCGCGCCGGGCAGCCAGCTGGTCGTCGACGCCCCGGTCCCGATCAACCCAGGCGACCGAATCACCATGCTGGGCTACCGCGGCCGCCTTTCGTGGCACCAGAAGGACGGTGCCCTGGTGATCGACGTCCCGTCCGCCGCCCGTGAAGCAGGGCGCTACGTCTGGGTGTTCAAAGTGGACTGGAGCTGACTTTCCCGCCGGCTGCTGCTGATTCCGGCGCCCCGGCCTGGCCCCGGGGCGTCCCCCTGGGCCTGGCCGGGGTGTGGATTCTTGTTGTACGGCTGGGCATTTCCCGCCGGGCGGCTGGTGTGGACTGTCCTACTGGGCCTGGCCTCGCCGCTGGACACTGCTCCGTACGAACGGAACGGCGAGCTGTACACGAAGGAAGCGACCGGTGCGCTCCACTCCGGCGAGGGGAGGCGGCTGGGGCGGACCTTGGTTCCGCGGTCCGAGTGACTCGGCCTCGGTGCACATGTCGACCGGAGCGGCTTGGCTCGGTTTCATGCAGTGCGGAGCGGCTCGGCGTCGATGCGATGGGGCCGGAGTGGCTCGGCTTCGGTGCAGGTGTCGACTGGCTCGGCTTCATGCAATGCGGAGCGGCTCGGCGTCGATGCGAAGTGGTCCCGAGTGGCTCGGCCTCGGTGCAGGTGTCGACCGGCTCGGCTCGGCTTGATGCAGTGGGGGCCGGGGTGACTCGGCCTGATGCGGCGCGGTCCGCAGTGGCTTGGCCTCGGTGCACATGCCGACCAGCGCGGCTCGGCTTGATGTAGTGAGGTGCGGAGCGGTGCGGCTTGATGCGGTGCTGCTCGGTTCGGTGCAGTGCGGACCGGGTGAGGCGGTCTCCGCTCCTGCGTTACCGGATGCCCCGCGCGGCGCGAGGAGGCTCCTGCGCAGTGGGGTGCTGAAGAGGTGATTCCGGCGCGATCCGGGAAGCCGTCAGACCGGGCCCGGCGCTGGGTGGTCAGCCGGGAAGGCCTTCGCCCTCGAGGAGTGAAGGCCTTCCCGCTTTCGCCAGTGGATCAGATGGCGACGACGCGCTGAGCCTGCGGGCCCTTCTGGCCCTGGCCGATCTCGAACTCCACGCGCTGCCCCTCGTCCAGGGACTTGAAGCCGTTACCCTGGATCTCGGAGTAGTGCACGAAGACGTCCGGTCCGCCGCCGTCCTGGGCGATGAAGCCGAAGCCCTTTTCGCCGTTGAACCACTTGACGCTGCCCTGAGCCATGCTTTTACCTGTTTTCTCATCTGTGAGCCGGGTGCCCCGTACGAACATCCCGGTCTCGGGGTCCATCTTGCCAGTCCTGCCCCGGCGTGGCCCGCTTGCCCGTGTTTTAGGGCCTGGTCAGGCCACCCGAAGGGGTCTCCGGGAGGGGTTCGGGCCTTGGGTTTAAGGGCCTGGACCTGCTGGGTTCCAAATCTGGTTGGGCCAATGGAGTGATGATTGCGCCGGTTGTTTTCATCTCCTGTTCATCTCGTGCCTGAACGCCCGCTCGCGCTCAGCGCCGCGGGACGGGTGTCCCGTCTCGCATGGTGGGAATGGGGCGTGGAGGGTTGCTGTCACTGTGCCAACGCCAGCCCGGCGGCCGGTGGTGAACGGCCTCGCCCGATCTCGTTGCCGTGCTTGGCGTCAGGCTGCTTCTGCGTCCGATGTGGACTGTTTTGGCGCCGGCTTGGTAGTGAAGTCGAAGGCTGGCTGCACGGGCTTGGCGCGCCGTCGCTGCCGCCGGGTGGGTTCCGGGCTGGGCTGGGCCTCGACGCGGTCGCTGTTTTCCGCCGGCAAGCCGTCCTCGGCTGTGCGGGGATGGTCGGCGAGGTAGCGGAGCTTCAGCAGGTGGCGGCGCACAAGACCGGCTTGCCGAGCCTCCTGGAACGCAGCCCGGGCCGCTTCGTTGGCGGCGCGGCGCCGGGGTCTGGGAGGGGTCTGCTCCACGACGGTGTCCTTTGCTTGAGTTGGCCGGCGACGCGGCGGGCGGGCTTGAGTGGCCGGCTGGGCGGTGTCGCCTGGTCCCCGGTGATGGGCAGGTTCACGAGTGGGTGAGCGGCCTGCGGGACTGGGTGAGTGGTGGGTTGTGTTGAGCGAATGGTTGGTTTGGTGGGCCGGTTCGCGGGTGTGGGTGAGCGGCGGAGGGTGTGGGCCGTATTGCGCGGGCGGCCGGCGCCGCGGGGAGTGGTGGCTGGGCATGCTGTGGGCGCCGCTGGGTGGGCGGCGGTTGTGGCTGGGTGTGATCAAGTCGTCGCGGGTGGGTGGTCTGGACGACTGGGCGGGCATTTCGCCCGTGAGGTAACAAGCTTGTCTCAAGTGGAACTCGGGCCGGGATTGTTGGACCATTCGGCCGCTTCACCGATCCGTCTTCCGGGGTGCGGTGTGGTGTGGACGAGAGCGGCGGCCGTCCATTGTGGGCTGCCGGGGTCGCGGGCCCATCCGGGTGGCTGCGTGAGGGGGCTTCTCGCTGCGGGAACGCTGTGCGCGGACTGCGCACAGCGTTTTCCCTGGTGGTGCCCCCGGCAGGACTCGAACCTGCGACCTAGAGATTAGAAGGCGACACCGCTCACTGATCAGCGTCGACGGTCCATAGCGGTCGTTGCCTGCACTGTTCGCTTCTGTGAACGGTGGTTGCTGGTCGTTGGTGAGCGCTGTTGGTCATTGATTAGTGAGGGTTACCTATGGTGTTGATCTTGGTTGGCTGCGGCCCGAAGTCCTCCGCCGCACGTCCAGCTGGCGTGTCAGGAGCGCCTGGTCGTGCGCCTGCGTGCAGGGTATGTGATTCCCGCACGGTCACCCACGTCAGACATGGTCATGTACGTAGCTGGTTCATGGGTGTCTCCGTGCTGCTCACGACTGCTAGCGCTTGTCAAACCAATTTGAGGTGCGGGGGATCGTTTGTGCTCGTCTACGATCCATCCATGCCGTCGACGTCTCCCACATCCCTCGCCGTGTCCGACGCCATCACCCAGTACCGCCAGCTGTGCGAGCTGAGCCGCGACGATCTCTCCTACGTTGTCTCGGAGCGCGGCTACTCTGTCTCCGCCGAGGACATCCGGCAGATGGAGAACCGGGAGCGATCAGTGACCGTCGACGATCTCGTTGCGATCGCCTACGCGCTGGACACGACCCCCGCCGTTCTGCTCGCGCACATTCCCATCGACATGCCTGACCCCGAGGGATCGCTTGCCACCGGGCTGCCGGACGACCTTTCCCAGCCTGAGCTGCGTGCCTGGATTGAGGGCCGAACGGTCCTGGACCGCCCGTCGCGCGCGTGCTGGTGGCAGAAGTACGTCAGCTGTCTGAACGTGGCGTCGGTACACCACGATGACCAACTGCAGGGGGCGCGTGCCGAGCTGCGGGACCTCGGCGAGCTGGCGGAGCGGGAGGAGGACGCCCCTCCGGTGCAGCGGCTGTACTGCCACATCCGCGAGAGTGAGCATGCGCTCTGCCAGGCCGAGCTCGCTCTGGCATTGGCTGAGCGCCAGCTCAACGGCCTGAAGGATAGCGCCAGCTAGCCTGTCGTTCCGCGTTCAGCCGGGCTGCTGTCCGTAGGCGGCGCCAGGTCCAGCGAGGCGGAACTGCGACTTGTCCGGCCTCGTCGATCTGGCACCACAATCCTTCACTAACCTGCGGGTCGATGACTGCCGGACGCTGACAGAGTCCCCCATCCGGCCATG
The DNA here is from genome assembly GCF_900110575.1 of Amycolatopsis saalfeldensis. GTDB lineage: Bacteria > Actinomycetota > Actinomycetes > Mycobacteriales > Pseudonocardiaceae > Amycolatopsis > Amycolatopsis saalfeldensis. The sequence goes on along the minus strand of NZ_FOEF01000045.1, from coordinate 562 downwards.
TGGCCAGTGAACAGGTGGACGAGGCGGTGAGATCGATGCCCAGCTCGACGTAGATCCTGGCCTGCTCCGTTGAGAATGCCCCAACGACAATGCCGATACGGTGGTCCGCGGCCTGCAAACAGGAGTGGCTCGGCCCGGAGTTCGCTCGTTGTCGACACACCTACCCGCAGGTGTTGGAAATTCGTTGCCTCGTCAGGATCCACAGTCTGACTGGGTTCGGAGCACGCGCGCTGAGGTTCACCCCGAATGGTGGACAGGGGCTTAAGAGGGTTCAGGCGGCCGTGCGGAGTGACTGCTCGAAGGTGTCGGGACTGAGCATCCCGATCGAGGAGTGCCGCCGCACACTGTTGTAGAACTTCACCCAATTGTCAATAGCAGCAACGAGTTCCGACTTCGTGGCGTACACGTGCCGGTAGTACTCCTCGTGCTTGAACGTCGACCAGAACGACTCCGCCGGGCTGTTGTCCCAACAGATCCCAGTCGCGCCCATCGACCGGCGCAGCCCGTGACCGAAACACGCTCGCGCCGTCAGGTGCGCCGTGAACTCCCCGCCACGGTCGGA
>NZ_FOEF01000011.1 GCF_900110575.1 Amycolatopsis saalfeldensis | reverse complement strand
TGTGGGTTAAGGCCCCCAAGAGACCATTGGGTTGATAGGCCAGAAATGGAAGCACAGTAATGTGTTGTCGAGTTGACTGGTACTAATAGGCCGAGGACTTGCCCACGAAGATGTTACGCATCCACTCTACAGCTCTGAAACACCACACCGGCACCACCAGCCACGGCTGGAGGGTGGGTGTGTGTTGTTTCGTAGTGTTTCGGTGGTTATAGCGCCAGGGAAACGCCCGGTCCCATTCCGAACCCGGAAGCTAAGCCTGGAAGCGCCGATGGTACTGCAACCGAAGGGTTGTGGGAGAGTAGGACGCCGCCGAACTTTACTTAGACAGTCAGGGCCCCGGTCGAGAACCCACAACGGTTCTCCCGGGGCCCTACTGCCATGTCCGGCCTTTCCCCGAAACCGCGGCCCGACTCGAATCGGACGCGCGGCCGGCTAGCTGCTCGGTTCGATCGACTGGCGCGTCGCCAGCCCGCGACGCCGGCGAGGCAGTCGGTGTCGCTGCGGCGCAAGCGCCCGCCACCAGTGCTGGCCATGGGTTATGGCCACAAAGGTCATGCCGTGACGACACCGGCCCAGGTGAGCGCTCACCGCAGAGGTCGTGCCGCTGCGCCCTGACGTAAGCGCAGGCCACAAGTGTCGGCCACGGAGATGGGCGGGCTGCAGCTGCACGGGCGCAGGGGCATCGGCTATGAGCGCCGTCCACGCCTGTGACCATAGGGCCGGTCGGTGTCATGGGCGGCCATTGGCGCAGGCCACGAGTGCTGGCTCCGCAGACCAGACCTTGTCGACAACACGCTCCGCCTACAGGACCGGCCGCAGCACAAGACCGGCTTCAGCAGCGGCGGCCGCCAGGTCGCCGAGCGTTGGGGCGGTCGAGTGAGATCGCCAGTATGCCCGGGCGCTCACCCCAGCAGGTCGACGTTTGTGCAACGGTCGCCCCGGCGCACGGCGTCGGGCGGTCGCGTCATAACGCCATCGTGCCTCAAGCTGTCATTCTCGCTGGCTGGCTGGCTGGCGTCGTTGCGGTGCTACCGCACCCAGCTGGCGTTCGTGCAGTGACCATCCCAGCCCGTCGGCGTTGGCTCGGTGCTCACCCCGGCCAGCTGGCGTTCGTGCAGTGGGCGCTCCAGCCGGTTGGCGTTGGCTCGGTGCTCACCCCGGCCAGCTGCCGTTGGTGCAGTGGGCGCCCCGCCAGTCGGTGTTCGTGTGGTGGTCACCCCGGCACAAGTGTCGGCAGTGCTCCGTACCCTGGTAGGCGTGACTCGTCTGCTGATCATCCAACCCGACGCCAGTGATCCGCTCAGCCGGCTCGGCGACTGGCTCACCGGGGCCGGGGCCGAGTTGGACGTCCGGCTTCCGCCGGGGCAAGAGCTGCCCACCAGTCTCGACGGCTATGCGGGCGTCGTCTGCCTCGGCGGGGGTATGGGCGCGCTCGACGACGCGGAACATCCCTGGCTCGCCGACGTTCGGAAGCTCCTCAGCGCCGCCGCGGCGGCCGGGCTGCCGACGCTCGGGGTTTGCCTCGGCGCGCAGCTGCTCGCGACGGCGACCGGGGGGCAGGTCGCCGTCGGTGAGGATGGGCCGGAGGTCGGGCCCGGGCTCGTGTCCAAGAAGGACGCCGCCTGGACCGATCCGCTGTTCGCCGACCTTCCGCTGATGCCGGACGTCATGCAGTTCCACAACGACGTGATCAAGCGCCTGCCGGCGGGCGCGGAGCTGCTCGCGTCGGCGCCGCGGTACCAGAACCAGGCGTTCCGGCTGAACCGGTGCGTGTACGGGATCCAGTTCCACATCGAGACCACGCCGGACGTGGTGCTCGCGTGGGCCGAATCGGAACCGGAAATGGCTGAACTCACCCGTCCGGGCGCACTGGAGCCGGAGAAGCTGACCGCCGTGCACGCGGACATCGAGGAGACCTGGCGGCCGTTCGCGTCCCGGTTCGTCCACTTGGCCGCGGGCGAGCTGGACGCTGCGGCGGAGCGTCAACACCGGTTACCGATGGCTTGACGCCTGATGTCCAGATCACTAACGCCGCGTTAACGATTCACCTGATCGGTCGGGTACCTTGCGGATGATGTTCCCGTAGGGCTCGGAGGTCGGGGTGGACCCCTCGTTGCTGGTTGTCGTCGTGATCGTCACGGCGCTGGTTTTCGATTTCACGAACGGCTTCCACGACACAGCGAACTCGATGGCCACGTCCATCGCGACGGGGGCGCTCCGGCCCAGAGTCGCGGTGGCGATCTCGGCGGTGTTGAACCTCGCCGGCGCGTTCCTCTCCGTCGAGGTGGCGAAGACGATCTCCAGCGGGCTGGTGGACGACACCAAGATCGGCCCCGAGATCGTCTTCGGCGGCCTGATCGGCGCGATCGTGTGGAACCTGTTCACCTGGTACGTCGGGCTTCCGTCCAGCTCGTCGCACGCGCTGTTCGGCGGCCTGATCGGCGCCACCTGGGTTTCGGCGGGCGCCGACTCCGTCCACTTCGCCAAGATCGTGGACAAGGTGCTGGTGCCCGCGGCCGCGTCGCCGGTGATCGCCGGGCTGGTGGCCGCCGGCGCGACCTACCTCGTCTACCGGCTGTTCGTGCGACGGCGGGGCGGCCGCGGCTTCCGCGTCGGCCAGATCGTCTCGGCCTCGCTGGTCTCGCTGGCGCACGGCACGAACGACGCGCAGAAGACCATGGGCGTGATCACACTGACGCTGGTGACCGCGGGCAGCCTCCCGGCGGGCTCGGCGCCGCCGGTGTGGGTGATCGTCAGCGCCGCGTCCGCCCTCGCCCTCGGCACGTACCTCGGTGGCTGGCGGATCACGCAGACGCTCGGCAAAGGCCTGACCGACATCGAAGGCCCGCAGGGCTTCGCGGCGCAGACGAGCAGTGCCGCGGTGATCCTGCTGTCCTCGCACTTCGGCTTCCCGCTGTCGACCACGCACGTGTGCTCCGGCGGGATCGTCGGCTCCGGCGTCGGCCGGCGCGAGGCCCCGGTGCGCTGGCGGATGGCGGGCCGGATGGTCATCGCGTGGCTCTTCACGCTGCCCGCGGCGGCCATCGTCGGCGCGGCGGCCGGGAAACTCGCGTCCTTGGGCACGGCGGGGACGCTCGGCGTCGGCGTGGCGGGCATCGCCTTCGGCGCCGCCATCTACCTGCTTTCGCGGCGCAAGCCCGTCACCGCGCACAGCTTCACTGTCCCGGAGCCGTCCGCGCCCGGCTCGGAGCCGGACCGGCTCGCTGCCTGAACGGGTGGCGAACTCCTCTCGCGCGCCCACCTGCTCGGCCGGGGCCGATCCGGCTACGGTGGTCGTGATGGCAGAGCGCGCGCGGACGGCCGCATCGGCGGCCAGGTATGGCTTCACCGACACCCGGGCCGACGGGCAGTTGCGTGCGGCGGGCTGGTGGGACGCCGCGGGGCCGGTCGACGGCGTCGCCGACGTCCTGGCCGCACTCTCGCGCGCCGCGGACCCGGACCTCGCGCTCCGTGGCCTCGACCGCATCCGCGAGGCTGACGAGGACGCGTGGCCCGGCCTCGACCAGACGCTGCGGGAGAATCGCACGTTCCGAGGCCGGCTGCTCGCGGTCCTCGGCACGTCGACCGCGCTGTCCGACTTCCTCGCGGCGCACCCCGGCGAATGGCGCTGCCTGGCCGACAACCGGTGCACGGTGCCGGATCAGTTCACCGAGCGGCTGCTGGACCGGCTGCGTGACGGAGAGGGTTCGTACCTCACCGGTTTGGCCGCCGAGCAGGCGCTGCGCGCGGCGTACCGCGGCCTGCTGCTGGGCATCGCCGCCACCGACCTCGGGCACCTGGTGGAACCCGGGCTCGACCACCCGCCGTTCAAGGACGTCGCCAGCCAGCTGACGGTGCTCGCCGAGGCCGCGCTGACCGCCGGCCTCGCGGTGGCCGAGACGGAGGTCGGCGCCACGACCGAGGGCTCGCTGGCGGTGATCGCGATGGGCAAGACCGGCGGTCGCGAGCTGAACTACGTCAGCGACGTCGACGTGATCTTCGTCGGCGCGGGCGACCTCGCCGTGGCGACCCGCCTGGCCAGCACGATGATGCGCGTGGTCGGCAACGCCTGCTTCGAGGTCGACGCCGCGCTGCGTCCCGAGGGCAAGAGCGGCGCGCTCGTCCGCACGCTCGAGGGGCACACCGCGTACTACCAGAAGTGGGCGAAGACCTGGGAGTTCCAGGCCCTGCTGAAAGCGCGTCCGGTGGCCGGCGACGCCGAGCTGGGCCGACAGTACGCCGAGATGGTCGCGCCGATGGTCTGGTCGGCGGCCGACCGCGACAACTTCGTCACCGAGGTCCAGCAGATGCGCCGGCGCGTGGAGCGCCACCTGCCGGAGGAGCACCGTGAACGGGAGCTGAAGCTGGGCCGCGGCGGGCTGCGCGACGTCGAGTTCGCCGTGCAGCTGTTGCAGCTCGTGCACGGCCGCGTCGACCCCGAGCTGCACTCACCGTCCACTTTGGAGGCTCTGGGCGCGCTCGGCGACGGCGGTTACGTCGGCCGCAAGGACGCCGCCGAGATGGCGGACTCGTACGAATTCCTGCGCACGATCGAGCACCGGCTGCAGCTGCGCCAGCTGCGGCGGACGCACCTGTTCCCGGAATTCACCGATACCGACGAGCTGCGGATCCTCGCGCGCGCCTGCGGCATCCGCGCGGTTCGCGGGCGCAGCCAGGGCGAGACGCTGCTGGCGGAGTTCCGCCGGCACGCGCAGGGAGTCCGGCGCCTGCACCAGAAACTGTTCTACCGGCCGCTGCTCCAGTCCGTGGCGAACGTGCCGACGGAGGCACTGCGGCTGACCACGAAGCAGGCGGCCAGCCGGCTGGCCGCGCTCGGTTACGCGGCGCCGGAAGGCGCGCTGCAGCACATCAAGGCCCTGACCGCCGGCGTCTCGCGGCGCGCGGCCATCCAGCAGGCGCTGCTGCCGGTACTGCTCGACCTGCTGGCCGACACCCCGGATCCCGACGGCGGGCTGCTGTCGTACCGGAAGGTGTCGGAGGCGCTGGAGGACACGCCGTGGTACCTGCGGGTGCTGCGGGACGAGGGCACCGTGGTCGAGCGGCTGGCGTTCCTGCTCGGCACGTCGCGGCTGGTGCCGGACTTGCTGGTGCGGGCCCCGGAGGTGCTGCAGCTGCTCGGCGACCCGGCGCGGCTGACGGGCCGTGATCCGGCGGACGTCGCGAAGTCGCTGCGCGCGACCGTCCGGCGGCAGCCCGGCATCAACGCGGCGGTGGCCGCGGCGCGTTCGCTGCGCCGGCACGAGTTGTTGCGCGTCGCCAGCGCGGATCTGTTGGGGCTGCTGGAAGTTCCGGCCGTGTGCGCGGCGCTGTCGAGCGTGTGGGTCGCCGTGCTCCAGGGCGCGCTGGCCGCCGCGTACCGGCAGCGGCAGGCGGAGCTGGGGCAGACGCCGGCGACCGTCGCCGTCATCGCCATGGGCCGCCTGGGCGGGGCGGAGCTGGGTTACGGCTCGGACGCCGACGTTCTGTTCGTTTGTGAGCCCGCAGACGGCGTTTCGGACGCTGATGCTGTGCGTTTCGCGTCTTCGGTCGCCGAGACCGTGCGGAAGATGCTGGGCGCGCCGAGTTCGGACCCGGCGCTGGTCGTGGACGCGGACTTGCGGCCGGAGGGACGCAGCGGCGCGCTGGTCCGCACGCTCGAGTCGTATCGCGCGTACTACGCGCGCTGGGGCGAGGCGTGGGAGGCGCAAGCGTTGCTGCGCGCGCGTTTCGTGGCCGGCGACGACGACCTCGGCGAGCGCTTCATCCGGATGATCGACCCGTTCCGCTACCCCGAGGGCGGGCTGGACGCGACCAACGCCCGGGAGATCCGGCGCATCAAGGCGCGGGTGGAGACCGAGCGGATGCCGCGCGGCGCCGACCCGACGCGGCACACCAAGCTGGGCCGCGGCGGGCTCGCGGACGTCGAATGGACCGTCCAGCTGTTGCAGCTTCAGCACGCGCACGAGGTGCCGGGTCTGCGGACGACGTCCACCCTCGACGGCCTCACGGCTCTGGCCGAGGCGGGGCTGGCGCCGGCGGAGTCGGCCGAGTCGCTGCGGGAAGCGTGGCTGCTGGCGACGCGCGTGCGCAACGCCGGGATGCTGGTGCGCGGCAAGGCCGTGGACCAGGTCCCCAGCTCGGGCCGCGACCTGGCCGCCGTCGCGCGGGTGTTCGGCTACTCCCCGGACGACGACCCCGGCGAGTTCCTCGACCTCTACCGCCGGGTGACACGGCGCGCGCACGCCGTCGTCGAGGAACTGTTCTACGACAACTAGTCTGGGGCTCGTGACTGATCGCGAACCATTCCGGACCCGGCTCAAGGTGCGGCAGTACGAGCTCGACGCGCTGGGGCACGTGAACCAGGCCGTTTACCACTCGTACGGCGAAGTCTCGCGGCTCGAGGCCTTCGAGGCGGCGGGCAACGCGCGGGTGGGCGTGGACAACGCGGCCCCGGTCCTGCTCGAGTCCCACATCGTCTACCGCCGCGAACTCCGGGGTGGCGACGTCGTCGACGTCACCTGCGACACCACCTTCGGCGAGGGCAAGGTCTTCTGGATGACCTCGCGCATCCTCAAGCTGGACGGCACGCTGTCGGCCGAGATCAAGTGCACGCTGGGCGTGATGGACCTTGAGCGGCGCAAGCTCGTGGCCGACCCGAAGGGGCATTTCGAACGCGCCGGGCTGGACCTGAAGGTGCTCTCGACCGCGGAGTGAGCGGGTTAAGGTCTCCTGCCATGGAGAGCTGGCTTGCCGACACCAGGACGTCCTACGACACGGTCGCGGCCGGCTACACCGAACAGTTGCGCGGCGCGCTCGCCGGCCTGCCGTACATGCGGGCGATGCTCGCCTTGTTCGCCGGCTTGGTGCCGGACGACGGCCCGGTCGCGGACGTCGGCTGCGGTCCCGGCTTGGTCACCGCCGACCTGCGGGCCCTGGGCGTCAACGCCTTCGGGATCGACCTGTCGCCGGCGATGATCGACATCGCCCGGCGCGAACACCCGGGCGTGCGGTTCGAGGTGGGCTCGATGACGGAACTGCCGCTGGCCGACGCCTCGGTCTCGGGCCTGTTCGCCTGGTGGTCGCTGATCCACGTGCCCGACGAAGCGGTGCCGACGGCGCTGGCGCACTTCCACCGCGCCCTGCGCCCCGGCGGCCCGCTGATGGTCGGCTTCCACGTCGGCGACGTGACCACGCTGAAGACCCAGGGCTACGGCGGCCACCCGATGAACGTCCACATCCACCGCCGCCGTCCCGCCCAGGTCTCCGCCTTCCTGCGCGATGCGGGTTTCGCGATCGAATCCGAGGTCGTCCTCAACCCGGACGACCCTGTGCCCGGCGCGCTGGTCTTCGCCCGGCGGCCCGTAGCGGCTCCGTAGGGGACGCCAAGCCGGTCACAAAAACGGGACGGCGGCCGAGGTGTTCCCTCGACCGCCGTCCCGTGTCCGGTGGGTCCGTCACCTGGTGACGTCCCGGTTGATCACACGTCGTAGTACAGCGAGAACTCGTACGGGTGCGGGCGCAGCCGCAGGGGGTCGATCTCGTTCTCGCGCTTGTAGGAGACCCAGGTGTCGATCACGTCGGGCGTGAAGACACCGCCCTCGAGCAGGTAGTCGTGGTCGGCTTCGAGGGTTTCGAGCACCGTGCCGAGGTCGCCGGGGACCAGCTTGACGTTCTTGGCCTCCTCGGGCGGCAGCTCGTAGAGGTCCTTGTCGATGGGCTCCGGCGGCTCGATCTTGTTCTTGATGCCGTCGAGGCCGGCCATCATCATCGCGGAGAAAGCCAGGTACGGGTTGCCGGACGAGTCCGGGCAGCGGAACTCGGCGCGCTTGGCCTTCGGGTTGTTGCCCGTGATCGGGATACGGACGCACGCGGAGCGGTTGCGCTGCGAGTAGACCAGCGAGACCGGCGCCTCGAAGCCCGGCACCAGGCGGTGGTACGAGTTCACCGTCGGGTTGGTGAAGGCCAGCAGGCTCGGGGCGTGCCGGAGCAGGCCGCCGATGTAGTGCCGCGCGGTGTCGGACAGGCCCGCGTAGCCGGACTCGTCGTGGAACAGCGGTTGGCCGTCCTTCCACAGCGACTGGTGGCAGTGCATGCCCGAGCCGTTGTCGCCGGCGAGCGGCTTCGGCATGAAGGTGGCCGTCTTGCCCTGGGCGAAGACGGTGTTCTTCACGATGTACTTGAACAACTGCAGGTCGTCCGCGGCGTGCAGCAGCGTGTTGAACTTGTAGTTGATCTCGGTCTGACCGGCGGTGCCCACCTCGTGGTGCGCGCGCTCGATCTCGAAGCCGGAGCCCTCGAGGTTGCGGACGATGTCGTCGCGCAGGTCGGCGAAGTGGTCGACCGGCGGGACGGGGAAGTAGCCGCCCTTGAACTTCGTCTTGTAACCCTGGTTGCCGCCGATTTCGTCGGCGCCGGTGTTCCACCAGCCCTCGACGGAGTCGATCTCGTGGAACGAGGCGTGCTCGGCCGAGTCGAAGCGCACGGAGTCGAAGATGTAGAACTCGGCTTCGGGACCGAAGAAGACGTTGTCGGCGACGCCGTACTCGGAGATGTACTGCTCGGCCTTGCGCGCGATGTTGCGCGGGTCGCGGCTGTAGGCCTCACGCGTGAAGGGGTCGTGCACGAAGAAGTTCAGCGACAGCGTCGTCGCCTTGCGGAACGGGTCGATGCGAGCCGTCTCGGCGTCGGGCAGGAGCAGCATGTCGGACTCGTGGATCGACTGGAAACCACGCACCGAGGAGCCGTCGAACGCGAGGCCCTCTTCGTAGGCCTCTTCCGTGAAGGCCTTCGCGGGGACCGTGAAGTGCTGCATCACGCCCGGCAGGTCACAGAACCTGACGTCGACGACCTCTACGTTCTCGTCGGCGATGAGGCGTTGGATATCGTCTGGAGTAGTGGGCACCCTCGGTGACTCCTTCTCAATCGAGCTCGTACGGCAGTACTCTCTTCGGCTCACGCTAAAAGCGCGGTGTTGCCCGACCGTCACCCGAATGTTTCGCGGGTGTTAACGGGTCGGCGGATACCCGGTAGTCGACCAGGTCGGACGTGGTGCGCGCCACCGGCATACCCTGGACGGGTGGCTAGATGGACGGGTGAATGGCTGCCGGGCGCCGGCGACGGCCCCGCGACCGCCGATCAACAGGCGCCGCGATGGCGTGGCGAGCGGCTCGGCCTGCCCGAGTCCGGCGTCGGCTCCGTGGCGGGCGGCGGCTCGCGGCTGCTGGCCCTGATCGTCGACCTCGTTCTCGCTTCCCTGGTCACGGCCATCTTCGTGCGCTACGACCTGCAGGACGCGGCCGTCATGCAGACGTTCAACCTGTGGGCGGGCGTCGTCTGGGCGGCCATCTCCACGGTGTCGGCCGCGTTTTTCGGCTTCACCCCCGCGATGGGCATGTTCGGCATCCGCGTGGCGCGCCTCGACGGCGCGTCCATGGTCGGCCCGTGGCGCGCTGCGGTGCGCATGGTGCTCACGGTGGTGCTCATCCCGGCGGCGGTGCGCAACGTCGACGGCCGCAGCTGGCTCGACCGGCTCACCGGCACCGTCGTGGTCCGGATGCGCTGAAACTCGCACGGACAAGCTGACCGCATGAAGAAGGCCCCCGCGAACGGGGGCCTTCTTCGTGTCCTGGGCCAGCGGCTCAGCTCAGCGGCGGCGGATGGTGCGCTGCACGTTCCGCATCTTCGCGCCGGCCGGCATCGGGCCCTTCGGCATGGCCGCGCCGCGGTTGCCGAGGGCGGCGAGCTTCGCCTCGAGGGCGTCCACCTGGTTCGGCTTGAGGTTGCGGGGCAGCTTCATCAGGTGGCTCTGAAGCCTCTTCAGCGGGACCTGGTTCTCTTCGTGCCCGATGGTGATGTCGTAGATCGGGGTGTCGCCCACCAGCCGTGACACGCGCTTCTTCTCCTGCGCGAGCAGGGTCTTGACCCGGTGCTGCGCGCCCTCGGCCACGAGGATGACACCCGGCCCGCCGAGCACGCGGTGCACGGCGTCGAGCTGGGTGGTGGCGGCCACCGTCGGCGTCACCTTCCAGCGGCCACGGAGGTTCTCCAGCGCCCACGCCGCGGCGCCCGGCTGCCCGTCGGCCTTCGAGTAGACCGTGCGCTGCACCCGGCGCCCGAAGATGATCACGGCGAGCAGGATGCCCAGCACGATGCCCAGCGGGAGCAGCGCCCACTGGATGTTGAAGATGAAGCCCACCCCGAACAGCACGCCGGCGACGACGATGATCGAGCCAGCCATCCAGGGGATGAGCAGCGGATCCTCTTTGCGTTGCATCTTGAACGCTTCGAAGAGCTGCCCGCGCCGGGCCTTGCTGGCCGCGCGCTTCTCCTTCTTGGCCAGCTTGGCCGCTTCCTTGTCCTGCTTTCCCGCCATCTGACCAGGATACGGCCGCGTGCCCTGCCACGAATCCGTCGGCCCCCTCTGCGAGGATCGCGGGGTGGTTAGCGCATCGTCGGAAAAGAGTCGTCCGGGCCTGCTCGACGGGCTCGACCCCGAGCAACGGGCCGCCGCCTCCGCCCCGCGCGGGCCCGTCTGCGTCCTCGCCGGCGCGGGCACGGGCAAGACACGAACGATCACGCACCGCATCGCGCACCTGATCGCCGCAGGTCACGTGTCCGCCGGGCAGGTGCTTGCGGTCACCTTCACCACCCGCGCGGCGGGCGAGATGCGCACCCGGCTGCGTGGGCTCGGCATCGACGCGGCGCAGGCGCTGACGTTTCACGCCGCCGCGCGCCGGCAGCTGCGCTACTTCTGGCCGCGCGTGGTCGGCGACCGGCCGTGGGATCTGCTCGACAACAAGTTCCGCCTCGTCGCCCAGGCGGCCACGCGGGTCCGGCTGAGCACCGAGACCGAGGTGCTGCGCGACCTCGCGAGCGAGATCGAGTGGAGCAAGGCTTCGTTGGTCTCGCCGGAGGACTACCCGGCCGTCGCCGCGCGGACGCAGCGCGACACGCCCGCGCCCGCCGCGCAGGTCGCGGAGGTGTACCGGCAGTACGAGGAGATCAAGACCTCCGCCCAGCTCCTCGATTTCGACGACCTCCTGCTGCACACCACCGCCGTGCTGGAGGAGCACGAAGCCGTCGCCACCGAGTTCCGCGACCGCTACCGCTGCTTCGTGGTCGACGAGTACCAGGACGTCACGCCGCTGCAGCAGCGCCTGCTCGACGCCTGGCTCGGCGGCCGCGACGACCTCACTGTGGTCGGCGACGCCAACCAGACCATCTACTCCTTCGGCGGCGCCTCGCCGCGCCCGCTGCTGGAGTTCACCCGGCGCTTCCCCGAGGCGACGGTGATCCGGCTCGAGCGCGACTACCGGTCCACGCCGCAGGTCGTCTCGCTGGCCAACCAGGTGATCGGCGCGGCACGCGGCCGTCCGGCCGGGTCGCGGCTCAAGCTCGTCGGACAGCGCGCGCCCGGCCCGGAGCCCCGCTTCGCCGAGTACGAGGACGAGGCCGCCGAGGCCGCGGCCGCCGCCCGCCGCGTGCGCGAACTGCTCGACGGGGGAGCGACGGCGAGCGAGATCGCCGTGCTCTTCCGCATCAACGCCCAGTCCGAGGCCTACGAGCAGGCGCTCACCGAGGCCGGCATCCCGTACCTGGTCCGCGGCGGAGAGCGGTTCTTCGCCCGGTCCGAGGTGCGGCAGGCGATGTCCGCGCTGCGGGTCGCGTCGGGTGACCCCACGGGGCCGGACCTGGTCACCGCCGTCCGCTCGGCGCTCGCCAAGGTCGGCCTCACCGAGCAGCCGCCGGCCGGTGGCGCGGCGAAGGAGCGGTGGGACGCGCTGCTCGCCATCGTCGAGCTCGCCGAGGAGCTGGCGGCGAGCGTGGCCGAAGCCGACCTGCCCCGGTTCGTCGCGGAGCTCGACCAACGCGCCGCCGCCCAGCACCCGCCGACGGTGGAGGGCGTCACGCTCGCCTCGCTCCACGCGGCCAAGGGCCTGGAGTGGGACGCCGTTTTCCTCGTCGGCCTCTCCGAGGGCACCATGCCGATCCTCCACGCCGACGGCGACGAGGCGGCGATCGAGGAGGAACGCCGCCTCTTCTACGTCGGTGTCACTCGAGCCCGCGAGCACCTGTCGCTTTCGTGGTCGCTCTCGCGCACGCCGGGTGGCCGCCGCAACCGCCGTCGCAGCCGGTTCCTCTACGGGCTGATCCCCGAGGACCACCCGGCCGCTCGCATCGCCCGCTCGCAGGGGAAGCCGGCGGCGGGGGTGACGGCCCGCTGCCGCCTCTGCGGCGGGCCGCTGCTGGAGACGATGGAGGTCAAGCTCGGCCGGTGCTCGCGGTGCCCGTCCACTGTGGATGAAGGGCTGCTCGAGAAGCTGAAGGCCTGGCGCGGTGAGCGTTCGCGGGAGCTGAAGGTGCCCGCGTTCGTGGTGTTCACCGACGCCACCCTGATGGCCATCGCCGAACAGCGACCGACCGACGACGGAGCGCTCGTGTCGATCTCCGGCATCGGCGCGACGAAGCTGGAACGCTTCGGCGCGGAGGTCCTCAACGTCGTCCGCACCGCGATGCGCTCTTGACCGCGTCGGCCGCCTGATCGGTGCGGCGAACCCGCTGCTCGGAGGCGATCTTCGTAGCTTCGGTGAGATTTCGGGAAAATAAGTTGCCCCCGTGTGCGAGGGGCAATAATCTGCAGGTACCCGGGCGGGAAGCGCCCGGTCTGGGGATCCACACGACGAGTTCCGCTTCGAGCGTAGCGCGTCCGGACAGCGAAAGGTGGTGCCGGTGAAATGATCAGCAACATGAAGCTCACGAACCCTGGCACCGGTCTGTCCACCTGTGGAGTCATGGCCGCTCCGCGCCAGGGTACCGATGTGTCCACGAGCGCTCACGCTCCGTTCGGTACGCACCGCGTCGAGCGCAGCCGCGGCATCTTCGGAATCACCCTCGCGAACACCGCCGCGGTTGTCGGCGCGTACCCGCAGGTTGATGCCGATCTGCCGACCATCAAGCAGTTCCGTGTTCCGTTGTCCATACGGGAGCGAAGTTCCTGACCTAGTCAGGACTAGAGGCTCACGAAGGCCGCGGAACCGGTAACCGGATCCGCGGCCTTCGTGTTTTTTTGGCTGCACAACCGCAAGGAACAAGTTGTCCAGTTCGATCACCCATCCCACCAAAACCGCCTCGACCACAAGGAGCACGGAAATGTCATCGGCCATCGCCCTCGCCGAGGGGGCTGTATCCGACGGGTTCGACGTCGGCATCGGCGACCTGCTCGACGGGATCGCCGCCCCGGAGCTGGAACTCCCCTGCCGCTCGCGTGACGCGGACCTCTGGTTCGCCGAGTCGCCCGCGGAACTCGAGCGCGCCAAGGCGCTCTGCACCGACTGCCCGGTCCGCGAGGCCTGCCTCGCGGGAGCGCTCGCCCGGCGTGAGCCGTGGGGCGTCTGGGGTGGCGAGATCTTCGAGCGCGGTGTCGTGATCGCGCGCAAGCGTCCCCGTGGGCGCCCGCGCAAGAACGCCGCTCTCGAGCCCGCCGCCGTTGCCCGGAGTGCCGCCGCATGATCGTCGAACCAGTCACCACCAGGGATTACGAAGCGCGCAACGACACCGATCGCGCGCATCCGCAACTCAAGCAGATCAAGATTCAGGAGCCGAGCGAAATGTTGCTTTACGAAGAACTGTCCAGGGCCCGAATACGGGAGCTGGAGCATGAGTTCGAAGTACAACGCCCATGGCGTCGGGCCAGGGCCGTTCGCCGCTGGTCGCGTGTCGCCCGATGGGCGGCCGGCCGCGCCGACCGCTACCGCGACGCGAGTTGAGTTGCCGGAGGGCCGGTCCACCCGGCCGGCCCTCCGGCTCATCCGGGTATTCACCGCTTTCACCCCGGCCGCAGCCAGCCCGCGGTCGGGGCGGAGGCGTCTCTGCTCGACGTCGGGCACTCCCGGACCACGGCTCGGGTGGGGTCGTGTCCGCTCGATGGCAGCCGCCGCAGCGCGCTGCGGGTGTTGAATGAAGCCGTGCCCGCACACACGCATGACCACATCGACTGGGCGGACCGCCTCGCGCACCTGCGTGCCGCCGACGCCCTCGACGCCGCCGCGATGACCACGGCCGCCCGCCGGCTCGTCGCCGCCCTGCCTCCCCGGCCGACGATCGTCGACCTCGGCTGCGGCGCGGGCGGCATGAGTACGCACTTCGCCCGCGAACTCGCCGCTCTTTCGGGCGGCACGGTCGTTCTCGTGGACGCGACCCCGGCGTTGCTCGAAGAAGCCGAACGCACGGTGAAAGCGGAGGCCGACAAGCACGTGGCGCAGGACTCCGCGGGAGAGCGTGGGCCCGTCGAGGTACGCGCGATCCTCGGGGATCTCGCTGACGCGGGCTTGCCGCACACCTTGCCGCCGGCGGACCTCGTCTGGGCCTCGCACGTAGTGCACCACCTGGCGGACCAGCAGGCGGCGGTCGGGACGGTGGCGGCGGTGGCGAAGCCCGGCGGGCTCGTCGCGCTCGCCGAGGGTGGTCTCGACTTCCGTTGCCTGCCTTGGGATCTCGGCGTCGGCCGGCCGGGCCTGGAGAACCGGATGCTGGCTGCGCAGGCCGAGTGGTTCATCGGGATGCGCGAGGGCATCGACGGTGCCGTCCCCATGCCCTACGGCTGGTCCATCGCCCTGGACCGGGCGGGGCTCACCGAGGTCGATTCCTTCGGCGTGCTCGTCCACCACCCTTCGCCGGGCCCGGACTCGCTCGTGGACTACGTGGTCAACCGCATCGACCGCCTGCGCGAGTTCGTCGGTGACCAGCTCGCCGCCGAGGACCGCGCGACCGTCGACGCCCTCCTCGACCCGGCCGGTCCCCACTTCGTCGGCGGCCGCCGGGATCTCTACCTGCTCGGCGCCAAAACCGTCCACTGTGGACGTCGGCCGTGACGGCGCCGGAGGCCACCTGCTCTCGCTGCGGCCGCGCCCGTTCGGCCGAGCGGGACTCGCTGGCCACCCTGTCCTGGGTCTCCACCAGAGAAGACGGCCGAGAGCGCTGGCTGTGCCCGAGCTGCGCGCGTGACCACGTCCGCGATATCGAGGCCAAACTCCCCGACGAGTACTGGTAACCGCCGCGGATCGCCGCGATGGGCACCACGCCGCGAGAAGCGTTCTCACGCCGCTGTCCCGACCTCGTGCACCGCGCGGACTTTCGGCCGTGGCGTGCGCGCAGCCTGCGTGTAGGCGCGGATCAGTTCGCGGCCGACCTCGTCGGGGTTGTCCAGCAGCTGCTGGGTGGTGCAGCGGACCAGCACGGTGCCGGTCGCCGTCAGGGCCAGGTGCGTGAAGTCGCCGACGCCCACGCCGGTCAGGTAGCGCCAGGCGAGGCCCACCTCGTCCCACCAGGCATCGGCGGTGCCGATGCGGCGGCCGCGTCGGTCGCAGACGGCGACGTTCCACATTGGCGCCGGCAGGGGAGTGCTGCGGAGTGCCTTCACGGCCAGCCCATGGGCGAACGTGTCTCGCTCGTCGAGGCCGCGCAGGATGGTGCGGACGGTCGCCGAGCCGCGCTGGTTGCCCGCGTCCAGCTCGGCCAGCAGCTCCGCGCGATCGGCCAGGCCCCAGTACAGCGGCAGCGTCACCAGTTGCTCGACGGCGGCCGAGTCCGGCTCCCGGCGCGCGAGATCCAGGGCAGCGCGCGCGACCGGGGCGAAGGGCAGCCCGTCGGTCATCACCGGCTCGGGCATCCGGCCCGTGCGGCAGGTCAGCACGCCTGCGTCGGGCGCGAGCCGCCGATAGTGCGGGATCAGCAAGTGGATCTGGTCTGTCAGCGGGCAGTGGACGCCATGGGCGCGAAGCGCGTCCGCCCCCGTGATCACCGCCTCGTGGCCGTGCCGGCTGATCGCCGCGTGCAGCAGCTGACGCCGGGTCGGCGGGGTGTCGTGCAGCAGGAACACGCCCGGGTACAGCCTTCGCCACGGGCCGCCGGGACCGGACAACCGCGCGGCTCTTCGCGCGGAGACCCCGACATCGCGTAGCTGCCTGCTCGTCAGCACACCGCAGACGGTGTCACTGAGCGCGAGCGGTTCTGCGCTTTCAGTAGTCGCCATGCATCGATCATGACCGCTCGGCCATCCGGGTGGAACCACTCCCGGCGATCTGTGGACAACTCCGGCCGAGCCGCCCCTCATCCGCCTCAGCCTGTGGACAACTCAGCCGGCGAAACCGGGCTGCCAGCGCTCCACGATGCCCCGCGCCGGGATCTCGGCGTCGAGCTGGCAGAGGATTCCCGTGGACCCCGCGGTGACCCGGTGGATCATCAGGTACTCCGGCGGCAGGTTCAGCGAGCGGCCGACGTGGAAGTCGTTGCCGCGGGAGTCGCCGACCCGCCCCGCCTGCCGCTGCATCCAGCGGCGCGTGAAGTGGAACGTCGGCGTGGCCAGCGGCTCCGTGAACGGTGACAAGTAGGCCAGCACCTCCTCGGCGGTGAGGTCCGAGTCCTTGCGGATGAAGCGGTTTTCGCGCAGCAGGCGCATGAGGTCGTCGGACTGGCCGTCGAGGGCGAGGCGCGTGATCTCGCCGAGGTGACGGGGGATGCCGTCGGGCAGCTTCGAGACGCCGCCGAAGTCCATCACGCAGAGGCGGCCGTCGTCGGTGAGCATGAAGTTGCCCGGGTGTGGGTCGGAGTGCAGCAGGTGCGCCCGCGCCGGCGACGAGTAGTGGAACTCCGTGAGCAGCCGGCCGGCGAGATTGCGGGTCTCCTGGTCCCCGTCCGCGATCACGCGGGACAGCGGGGTCCCGGTCACCCATTCGCTCACCACGACCTTCGGCGCGCTGGCCACGACGCGTGGGATGAGGAACGCCGGATCACCCTCGAACGCCTTCACGAAGGCGCGCTGGTGATCGGCCTCCGCGAGGTAGTCGAGCTCCTCGTCCATCCGCTCGGCCAGCTCGGCCAGCAGCGGTTTGACGTCGGTGCCGGGCACGAACGCCTGGAACAGCCTGCTGAACCGCTGCAGCTGCCGCAGGTCGCTGCGCAGGGCTTCGTCGGCGCCCGGGTACTGGACCTTGACCGCGACCTCGCGGCCGTCGTGCCAGGTCGCGCGGTGGACCTGGCCGATGCTGGCGGACGCGGCCGGCTCGTCGTCGAAGTGCGCGAAGCGGCCCTCCCACGACCGCCCCAGCTGCTCCGCGAGCACCCGATGGGTCTGCTTCGCGGACATCGGCGGCGCGGCCGTCTGAAGCTTGGTCAGCGCTTCGCGGTACGGCTTGGCCATGTCGTCGGGCACCGCGGCCTCGAACACGCTCAGCGCCTGGCCGAACTTCATCGCGCCGCCCTTGAGCGAGCCCAGCACCTCGAACAGCTGCTCGGCGGCTTTCGCCGACAACGTGGCGCTGACCTGTTCCGCGCTCTGTCCCGCGAGACGCTTCCCCCACCCGCCCACGGCGCGTCCGGCAATCCCCAGCGGGAGACTGGCCAGCTTCGCGGTGCGCGCGGCACCTCGGCGTGGCAAAGCGGATTCGCGGTCTCCTGGGCGGTCGCGGAAGTCGGTCACACTGCGATTCTGCCCTGGTCGAGAGGACTGCCGCAGCCTGTTGACGTCGTGTCTGTGGGCTACGTCTCCTGCAGTACGCACGGAGCGCCACAGCTGCAGTCCGGATGTGGCTCCCAGTAACGGTGGCGCAGGCGGCCCTCGAAGGCGTCGAGCTCCAGCGTGGTGTTCCAGGTCGGCGGCCGCGCGAGGCTCGGCGACAGCACCCGCATCGCCTGCGCGACGGCCAGCGCCGCGCAGGACTGGACCGCTCCGAGGTCGGGACGCTGGACGAACCCGACGAGCTGGCTCGCGACCCGCGGCCACGACGGGTCCAGGTCCGTCCGGTGCAGGTCGCAGCAGTGCAGGCAGGCACTTCGGCCGGGCACGACCAGCGGGCCGACGATGCCGGTGCCGTCGCGGACCCGGGCGGCCAGATGGGTGACGCCGCCCTCCATGAGCTCCGCGACCTCCTCCGGCGGCGGGACGACGGCGTCGGTCAGCAGGACGAGGTCGGGCGCGCGGCCGCTGTGGTTGCGGGTCGTCACCACGTCCGGGGCGACCCGCGCGAGGACGTCGGCGAGCGCCCGGCGACGGGGCAGGCCGAGTTCGGCGGCAGTGAGCCCGGAGCCGAGGTCGGATTCGGTCACCGTGCCCTTCATCCGCAGGTCGATGTGCCCGACACCGGCGTTCGCGAGCAGCAGGGCGATGGCGACGGCCAGCCGTCCTTCGCCCCGGATGGTGACGATGGCGTGCCGCCTTCGCTCGGTCAGCGCGGTCTGGTGGTGGCGGGCGCGCAGCGACCACAGACCGGTCTCGACTCGTCGCGCGGCGTGGCTGGGAGCCTCCGTGACGAGGCCCAACGCCGTCAGCTGCTTGAGCAGGAGCCGGAGCTGGTCACGGTGTTCGCTCTCGGCGAGCAGGATCGCCTCGAGGCCGCGCTTGCCGTCGAGCCCGCGGACGCGCTCGACGACGTTCGGCGCCAGCCCGGACACCACCACGCCGTGGCGGGGGTCGAGGCCGAGCTGGACCTCGCCTTCGCCGCGTTCGAGCAGGTGAAGCCCGGGGAGCAGCGTGGGGTACGCCGGCAGCAGGACATCCGGTGGCGGAACGGCAGACAGGATCATGCCCGCCAGCTTGACACCCGAGCCGCGGCGAACCGGGCCGGAAAAGCCAGTTGTCCACAGGCACGCCCAGTTGTGGACAACTCAGGGCTGTGACCTTTCGGCTCTCGGAGTTGTCGGTGGCTGGCCTTACCGTTGTCGAGTGGTCGAAGCACGGATGCCCTCGCTGCGGGGCCGGGGGGCAGTGATCCCCCCATCGGACACTCATGAACACAAGGTCGAGGTGCGGCGCAGCCAGCGTCGGCACCGCACGGTCACCGCGTACTGGAACGACGACACCCTCGTCGTGCTCATCCCGGCGCGGATGACACGTGCGGAAGAGAGGCACTGGGTCGCGGAGATGGAGCGCAAGCTCCAGCGCTCCGAGCCCAAGAAGGCGGCGCCGCCGAAGGCGTCGGACGAAGCGCTGCTGGCACGGTGCGCCGTGCTGGCGTCGAGGTATCTCGACGGCAAGGCGCTGCCCGCGAGCGTGCGCTGGGTGCCGCCCATGCGCACGCGCTGGGCGTCCTGCACACCGGTCGACGCCACGATCCGCGTGAGCGACCGGCTACGGCGGGTCCCGCCGTGGGTCCTGGACTACGTCCTGGTCCACGAGCTGGCCCACCTCCGCGAGCCGGGGCACGACGCGGCGTTCTGGGCGCTCGTCAACCGCTACCCGAAGACCGAGCGGGCCATGGGCTACCTGGAAGGGCTGTCCGCGGCGGCAAGCTGGGGGATCTCCACGGACGATTGAGCGACGATTGAGCGACGATCGAGTGAGGTGCTGCTGCCGGGTTCCCTTGCTGCTGCTGTGCTTCGTGTGCGCGGAGCGCTGGGCGGTGAGGGGCTCGCTGATGGCCGAGCCTTGAGGGATATGCCTGGCGGCCGACCGCGCGGCGTGGCTGGGTGCCCGGTGGTTGGGTACGTGGCGGTTGGGTGCCCGGTGGTTGGGTGCTTGGTGGTTGGGTGCCCGGTGGTTGGCGCGCGGCGGTTGGGTGCCACTGGTTGGGCGCGGTGGTTGGGGCCCACTAGTTGAGCGCGGTGGCTGGGTGCGCGATGGGTTGGGTGCCCAGTGGTTGGGCGCGGCGGTTGGATGCGCGGTGGGTTGGGCGCGCGGTGGCGGCGAGGGCATGACTCAGGCCTGGCCCGGACCGAGCGGGCTTGGCTTGCCAGACCTGGCTTGACTGTCCTGATTGGACCTGAAACGGACGATCCGCCGCTTGGCCGGGTGGCGAAGCGGCGGATCGGGGTGGTCAGTCGGGGGTTGGTCAGTTCGAGGGGCTGGTGCCCTCGTCCTTGCCTGCATCGGAGCCGGAGCCGGAGCCGGAATCTGAGCCGGAATCTGAGCCGGAGCCGGAATCCGAAGACTGGTCCTTGTCCGACGGGCCCGGATCCGAGGCAGTGTCCCCCGAGGACGGCGCGTCCGACGGGGCAGCCGGGGCCGAGGGGTTCGCGCGGTCGCGGGCTTCCTGCTCCCGGCGTTCCGTGCGCTCCAGCTCCGCGATCGGGTCCAGGTCGTCCGGGAGGGTGGCCGGGTCGGCGAGACGGTCGGCGAAGTCCAGGGGCTCGTCGAGGTCCTCGGCGGTCGGCATGAGGTCCGGGTGGGACCAGAGGCCGTCGCGCTTGTCGATGCCGTGGCGGTCGCCCACGAGCTTCCACAGGGAAGACGCCGCGCGCATGCGGCGGGGGCGCAGCTCCAGGCCGACGAGGGTGGCGAAGGTCTGCTCGGCGGGGCCGCCCGTCGCGCGGCGGCGGCGCAGCGTTTCGCGCAGGGCTTCGGCGCCCGGCAGGCGGTCGCCGATCGCCTCGGCGACCACGACGTCCACCCAGCCCTCGACCAGCGCCAGCATCGTCTCCAGCCGCTTCAACGCGGACTGCTGCTCGGGCGTGGTCTGCGGTTCCAGCAGGCCCGAGGACATGGCCTCCTCGATGCTCGCCGGGTTGGCCGGGTCGATCTGGCCGGCCAGCGATTCGAGCGCCGAAGTGTCCACAGTGATCCCGCGGGCGAATTCCTCCACAGTGGCCAGCAGCCGCTGGCGCAGCCACGGCACGTGCGCGAACAGGCGCTGGTGCGCGGCTTCACGCGCGGCGAGGAACACGAGCACCTCGCTGCTCGGCAGCTCCAGGCCCTCGGTGAACTTCTCGATGTTGGCCGGCAGCAGCGCGGACGTCGCGGCCGGGCCCAGCGGCAGGCCGACCTCCGTGGACGTCAGCACCTCCTGGGCGAGCTGCGCCAGTGCGTTGCCGAGCTGGGAGCCGAAGGCCATCCCGCCCATCTGGCCCATCATGGACAGCAGCGGCCCGGCGGCCTGCTTGGCCTCCTCGGGCAGCGCCTGCATCCACGCTCCGGACACCTGCTGCGCGACCGGGTCGCAGAGCCGCTGCCACGTGGGCAGCGTCTTCTCCACCCAGGCGCGCGCGGACCACGCGACGGTGCTCGTCGCGCCCGCGGGCAGGATCGTCGCCGCGTCGAGCCACAGCTCGGCCAGGTGCGCGGCGTCGCGCACGGCAGTGGAGGAGTCCCCGGAAGCGCCGGACGACGAGAACCCGATCTTGCCGTCGTCGCTGCCGCTCAGGTTCTGCAGGGCGATCTGCTTTGCCAGGTCGTAGTTGACCGGCCCGCTCGATGTGCCCGCCTGGCTGAGCATCTGGCCCAGCTGGCTCAGCATCTGACCGAGCTGATTGAAGGCCTCGGGGCCGGTCGGCTGCTCCGAGGGGTCGTTGTCGCCTCGTCTGTCGGGATCGGGCGGTCCGAAACCGAACGGGGGTTTGCTCATGGGTCCACCGTACGCGGGTCAGACCCTTCTCAGCGCGTCAAGCGTGGGCTTAACCGTGAAGCGAACACGGTCACCGTACGCTGTCGCACGTGACCAAACCCGACGAGGAGACCGCGACCGAGAGCAGCCGGAGCGAGCCACCGCGGGAGCGGGCGCGCACCGAGCGGCGGATGACCCGCCGCGGCTGGACCCTGCTGGTCAGCGGCGCGTTGTTCCTGGTGTTCGTCGTAGTCGGTTTCCTGGTCCAGGTGCCGTACGTCGCGATCAGCCCGGGACCGACGTACGACACCCTCGGTCGCGACGCCGCCGGCAACGCGGTGATCCAGGTCAACGGGAGCCAGACCTACCCGACGACCGGCGAGCTGCGGATGACCACGGTCTCGCTGAACGACGGCATCAACCTCTTCACCGCGCTCGGCCTCTGGGCCAGCGGCCGCTACGCGCTCGCGCCGCGCGAGGAGTACTACAAGCCCGGCGAGACCAACGAGCAGGTCAAGCAGGAGAACATCCAGCAGCTGCAGGACTCGCAGAGCAACGCCCAGGTCGCCGCCCTGCGCCACCTCGGCTACCCGGTGGAGGTCGTCGCCAAGACGATCGTCTCCGGCAGTCCCGCCGACCACGTGCTGGCCCCCGGCGACAAGCTGGTCACCGTCAACGGCAAGCAGGTCAAGGAGGCCGCGGACGTCGCCGCGGCGCTGACCAGTACCAAGCCCGGCCAGTCCGTGCCGATCTCCTTCCAGGCCGACGGCCAGCCCGTCCGGACCGTGCCGATCACGCTCGCGCAGCGTTCCGACCGCACGCAGGGCTTCCTGGGCCTGACGGCCTCGGACCGCGCCGTGGCGCCGTTCAACGTCGGCATCTCGCTGCAGGACGTCGGCGGCCCGTCGGCGGGCCTGATGTTCACGCTCGCGATCATCGACCGCCTCACCGGGCCGGGGAAGCCGGAGGCCGACCTCGCGGCCGGCCGGCACATCGCCGGCACCGGCGAGATCAGCGAAACGGGTGTGGTCGGGCCGATCGGCGGCATCTCGTTCAAGGTCGTGGGCGCGCGCGAGGCCGGGGCGACCGACTTCCTGGTGCCGGAGCACAACTGCGCCGAGGCCGTCTCCGCCAAGCCGGACGGGCTCAACCTGATCAAGGTGTCCACTCTGGACGACGCGCTGACCCAGCTGGAGAACCTCAAGGCCGGTCGGCCGACCACCCACTGCTGAAGGAAATAGAGTGCGCGCGCCCGTCCGGAACGGAAGGCCTTCGGGTGAAGGCCTCCGCGCCGGACGTCGCGCGCTTTCCGACCGTCGTGGTCAGGGCATCAGCGTGGTTTTGAGCGCCTCGAGCAGGTTCGGGGCGAGGTCCGGGCTCTCGACGATCTCGTCGACGGCCTCGTCGTCGCCTTCCGGGGCGTCGGGGAGCGCGCCGCGCAAGCGCATGACGCACGCGGCGTCGCCCTCGCGCAGGACGGCCGCGACGAGCCGGGCTTCGGTGCGGCGCGGGTGGTCCGCCGCGGCCCGGCGCAGGCGGTCGGCGTCGGCGTCGGCCAATCCCGGCAGCTCGGCCTCGACGTCGGGCGGCAGCACGATGATCTCCTGTGCCAGCGCGCAGCCCACGACGATCTCCGGCCAGGCGATCCGGCCGAGCGACTCGGCGAGGTCACCTTCGGGCAGCGCCTCCTGGGCGACGGGCGTCAGCGGGCTCGACCGGTCGAGCTGGCCGGCCAGCTCCGGCTGCTCGTCGAGCAGCGCCGCGGTCGGCACCAGCGCGAACAGCTGCGGCGGCTGCTCCCAGCCTGCGGAGGCGACGAACTCTTCGACTTCCCGGGCCAGGCCGGCGACGGGATTGGCGGCAGGCGGCTCACTCGGTGACATGGCGACATCGTCCCAGGCCGGTCCGCGCGCCGCCGTCGGACGCCCGGTTCGGGCGGTCCGGGGAACTCGGGAACCCATCCGTAGAGTTAGACCGTCAGGGGACGACGCTGTCCCCGCGAACGTGTTCACGAAGACAGGAGCGTTGCCGTGGCGACTCGGCCCCCCGTGAGCCTGAAGCTGTCCCGCCGCAGCCGGATCCTCCTCATCATCGCCGCGGTGATCGTGCTGGCGCTGCTGCTGGGCGTCAGGCTGCTCGACACCTATGTCGACTGGCTGTGGTTCGGTGAGGTCGGCGCGCGGTCGGTGTTCACCACGGAGCTGCTGACCCGGATAGTCCTGTTCGTGGCCGTCGGGCTGCTGGTCGGCGGCGCGCTGGCGATCAGCCTCACCATCGCCTACCGCACGCGGCCGGTGTTCGTGCCCGTCTCGGGCGCCGACGACCCGCTTTCGCGCTACCGCTCGCTGATCGTCAGCCGCATCCGGCTGTTCGGCATCGGCATCCCGCTGATCACCGGGCTCATCGCCGGCGCGTCCGCGATGGGCGACTGGCAGCTGATCCAGCTCTTCCTCAACGGGACGCCGTTCGGCCAGACGGACCCGGAGTTCGGCCACGACATCGGCTTCTACGCCTTCGACATGCCGTTCGTGAACTGGCTGCTCGGCTGGCTGTTCATCACGATCACCATCTCGTTCTTCGGCGCGCTGATAGCGCACTACATCTTCGGCGGCATCCGCCTCGCCGGCCGCGGCGGCCAGCTCGCCGGCCCGACGCGCGCGCAGCTCGCCATCACCGTCGGCCTTTTCGTGCTGCTGAAGGCGGTCGAGTACTTCTTCGACCGGTACAACCTGCTGTTGTCCGGTCGCGACATGCCGTTGTTCAACGGCGCCACGTACACGGACCTGAACGCGGTGCTGCCGGCGAAGCTGATCCTGCTGTGCATCTCGGTGATCTGCGCGGTCGCGTTCTTCGCCGGCGCGTTCCTGCGCAACCTCCAGCTGCCGGCGATCGCGCTCGTCCTGCTGATCCTGTCGAACGTGCTCGTCGGCGTCGCGTGGCCCGCGATCCTCGACCAGTTCTCGGTGAAGCCGAACGCGAACGACAAGGAGGCCGCGTCGATCCAGCGCAACATGGACGCGACGCGGCAGTCGTTCGGGCTGAACAACGTGAAGTACGAGGACTACCCCGGCAAGACCGAGGCGAGCGCCACCGCGGTGAAGGCCGACACCGGCACCGTGTCCAACATCCGGCTGCTGGACCCGAACATCCTCAGCGACACCTTCACCCAGCGCGTCGGCCGGGAGAACTTCTACGGCTTCCCGGCGAAGCTCGACGTCGACCGCTACAACGTCGGCGGCACCACGCAGGACTACATCGTGGCGGCCAAGGAGATCAAGACCGACGGCCTCACCGGCAACCAGACGAGCTGGATCAACAAGCACCTCGTCTACACCCACGGCAACGGTTTCGTCGCCGCGCCGGCCAACACGATCGACCGCGCGGTGAAGGACTCGAACTCCGACGGCGGCTACCCGATCGCCACCACGAGCGACACGACGAACCCGACCGGCGCCGGCTCCGTCGGCGGCCAGCCGGGCATCCAGGTCTCGCAGCCGCGCATCTACTACGGCGAGCTGACCAACGACTACGCCATCGTCGGCGGCACCCAGGGCACGGCGCCGGGGGAGTACGACACCGACAGCCAGCGCGGGTACATCTACCAGGGCAAGGGCGGCGTCTCGCTGGACAGCTGGTTCAACCGGCTGGTCTTCTCGGCCGAGTACGGCGAGCGGAACATCCTGTTCTCCGACGCCATCGGCGCGAACTCGAAGATCATGTACAACCGCGACCCGCGTGAGCGCGTCGGCAAGGTCGCGCCGTGGCTGACCCTCGACGGCGACCCGTACCCCGCGGTGGTGGGCGGCCGGATCCAGTGGATCGTCGACGGCTACACCACGCTGAACAACTACCCGTACGCCCAGCAGACCCAGCTCGGCGAGGCGACCAACGACTCGCTGAACGGCGTCACGAAGCAGGCCAACAACTCCATCAACTACATCCGCAACTCCGTGAAGGCGACCGTCGACGCGTTCGACGGCACCGTGACGCTGTACTCCGCGGACGACAAGGACCCGGTGCTGAAGGCGTGGGAGAAGGTGTTCCCGGGACTGGTGAAGCCCAGCTCCGCCATCTCACCCGAGCTGCGCTCGCACTTCCGGTACCCGGAGGACCTGTTCAAGATCCAACGTGAGCTGCTCGCGCGCTACCACGTGTCGAGCCCGCAGGAGTTCTACGCGCAGCAGGCCTTCTGGAGCGTGCCGCAGGACCCGACCGAGGACGGCAGTTCCACCACGGCCGCGGCCAACGTCGCCAACCAACCCGGTTACTACGTCCTCGCCAACGCGGCCGGGGAAGGAAAACCGACCTTCCAGCTGACCAGCGCGCTCACCGGCCTGCAACGGCAGTACCTCGCGTCCTGGATGTCGGTCTCCTCCGATCCCGGCGACTACGGGACGATCAGAGTGCTCCGGCTACCGCCGGCCAGCGGCGCCAACCAGGTCGACGGGCCCGTGCAGGTGCAGAACAGATTCCAGAGCGATCCACGGGTCGCCCAGGACAGAACGCTGCTCAACAACCCCAACGTCATCCCGATCTACGGCAACCTGATCACGTTGCCGGTGGCGGACGGGTTCCTGTACGTCGAACCGGTGTACATCCGGCAGCGCAACCAGCTGAGCTATCCACAGCTGGCCCGCGTGCTGGTGTCCTACGGCGCGAAGATCGGCTTCGCCTCGACCCTCAACGAGGCGCTGGACCAAGTGTTCGGCGCGGGCACCGGCGCGGCCGCGACAACCCCGCCACTCGGCGACACCTCGACGCCGCCGACGACACCCACCACGCCGACGACACCGACCACGCCACCGGCCAACAGCGGCGGCAGCAACCCGGCACTCGACAAGGCCGTGGCCGACATCCAGGCGGCACTGAGCCAGCTCAAGGCCGCCCAGCAGTCCGGCAACTTCACCGACCAGGGCGCGGCGCTCAGCGCCCTCGACGCGGCGACCAAGGAGTACACGGCGGCCAAGCCGACCACTCCGCCGCCGGCCAGCAGCGGTGCCAACCAGCCTGGTGGCGGGTGACGCGCCGACGTAAGAGGACCTGCTTTGCGCCCGGAAAACCCCCGGGCGTAAGGTAGGTCCTACGACGCGGGGTGGAGCAGCTCGGTAGCTCGCTGGGCTCATAACCCAGAGGTCGCAGGTTCAAATCCTGTCCCCGCTACAGAGGCTGAGGCCCTTGTCTTCGCAGAAAGCGCGAAGGCGAGGGCCTCTTTCGCATTTTCCTCGGGGGTCGGACCCCCGAACCCCCGCCAAGGAGGGCTTCGCCCCCTTGGATCCCCCATCGCCGTGGTTGCGTGGGGTGGGTTGGTGGGGGTTGGGGCTGGTGAGGGGGTGCGGACGGGGTTGGAGGGGGGTGGGTGGGAGGGAGGGGAGGGGGCGTGTAGTCTTTAGACACAACGACGCGGGGTGGAGCAGCTCGGTAGCTCGCTGGGCTCATAACCCAGAGGTCGCAGGTTCAAATCCTGTCCCCGCTACAGAGGTTGAGGTTAGAGGTCCGTATTCACGGTAGACGTGGATACGGGCCTTTTTCGTGTTTCGGGCACGTGGGGTTGGGGGAGGCGGGGAGGCCGGGGGGCGGAAGCGGGAGGCCGGGGGTGGAGGCGGGAGGCTGTGGGTCGCAGGTGGGAGGCCGCAGGTGGGAGGCCGGAGGCCGGGGAGGTGGAGGGG
Organism: Amycolatopsis saalfeldensis; assembly: GCF_900110575.1. GTDB lineage: Bacteria > Actinomycetota > Actinomycetes > Mycobacteriales > Pseudonocardiaceae > Amycolatopsis > Amycolatopsis saalfeldensis. Next base: position 262,762 of record NZ_FOEF01000011.1, on the reverse strand, counting down.
GGATCCGCCCGTGTGGTGGTTGTGGGGGCGGGCTGGGGGTGGGTGGTGGGGCGATCGGTTGCTGTGCGTGGTCGGGTCCACTGTGGACCGGCGTTCGGATTGGGCCGAACGAGGGGATAACACTAGCCACAATGGACAGATCCGGAGACCACTGTGGACACAGGGGCGAATAAGTGGGAACGTAGAGGGGTGTCCGAATTGAATGCAACTGCCGCCGCTCTGCTCGGTCTGCTCCACGACGGTCCCGCCACCGGCGGGCAGCTGGTCGCGGGAGCCGACGAGCGCTTCGGCGCCTTCTTCAGTGTCACCCGCAGCCAGGTCTACCGCGAGCTCCCCGCCCTGTCCAAGGAGGGCCTCGTCCGCCTCGGCAAGCAGGGTCCGCGGTCGAGCCAGCAGTACGTGCTCACCGCGGCGGGCAAGAAGGCCTTCAAGACGTGGCTCGCGTCCGAGGCCGGGCCCGATCACCTGCGCAGCCCGCTCATCCTGCGGCTCGTGCACGCCGGCTCGCTGACCATCAAGCAGCGCGCGGCCCTGCTCGACACCGCCCGCACGAGCTACCAGCAGCAGCTGGACGACGCGAAGGTCGCGACGAAGGCGGCCGACGGCCCCTACGCCAAGGCCGTCGCCGAGTTCGCCCAGGCACAGGCCAAGGCCGCCCTGAAGCTGCTCGACGCCATCCCGCAGGCCTGAGGTTCCACGCGGCCCACGACCGGTGCGCAACCGGTCGTGGGTTTTGCCGTAACCTTGCTCAACGTGAGTGATGAGTTCGATGCGGCGCTGAAGGACCTGACCGGCAAGCTGACCCAGATCGAGTCGGTGATGGACCTCGACGCGCTGCGCGCGCAGGTCGCCGAGCTCGAACAGCAGGCCTCCAGCCCGACCCTCTGGGACAACCCGGAGGAGGCGCAGAAGGTCACCAGCCAGCTGTCGCACCGGCAGAGCGAGCTGCGGCGCGTCTCCGAGCTCCGCCAGCGCCTCGACGACCTCGGCGTGCTCTACGAGCTGTCCGAGGCCGAGGGCGACACCGCCAGCATGGCCGAGGCCGAGAACGACCTCACCGGCCTCACCAAGGACGTCGACGGGCTCGAAGTCCGCACCCTGCTGTCCGGCGAGTACGACGACCGCAACGCCGTCGTCACCATCCGTTCCGAGGCCGGCGGCGTCGACGCGGCCGACTGGGCCGAGATGCTGCTCCGGATGTACCTGCGCTGGGCCGAACGCCACGGCTACCCCACCGACGTCTACGACATCTCCTACGCCGAAGAGGCGGGCATCAAGTCGGCGACGTTCAAGGTGAGCGCCCCGTACGTCTACGGCACCCTCTCGGTCGAGCAGGGCACCCACCGGCTGGTCCGGATCTCGCCGTTCGACAACCAGAGCCGCCGCCAGACGTCGTTCGCGCACGTCGAGGTGCTGCCGGAGGTCGAAGAGGTCGACCACGTCGACATCGCGGAGAAGGACATCCGCGTCGACGTGTACCGCTCGTCCGGCCCTGGTGGACAGAGCGTGAACACGACCGACTCCGCGGTGCGCATCACGCACTTGCCGACCGGCATCGTCGTCTCCTGCCAGAACGAGAAGTCGCAGCTGCAGAACAAGGCGGCCGCGCTGAAGGTCCTGCAGGCCCGGCTGATGCTGCGCAAGAAGGAAGAAGAGCGCGCCGAGATGGACGCGCTCAAGGACGGCGGCTCCAGCTGGGGCAACCAGATGCGCTCGTACGTGCTGCACCCGTACCAGATGGTCAAGGACCTGCGGACCGAGTTCGAGGTGGGCAACCCCTCGGCGGTGCTCGACGGCGACATCGACGGCTTCCTGGAGGCCGGCATCCGCTGGCGCAAGCAGGCCGGCGTCGCCTGATCTTCTTCACTGCCGGGCATTCCGGCGGTGCGACGAGGGATTCCTGTTACCGCCTGGCGACGGTTCGGCCACGCTTGGCGACGACAGGGGTCCGTTGCCCGTGTTACGGGGCACGGGCAACCCGGGCTTAACGAGGCCCATGGGTAGTATGCCGAACCGTGATCCGGCTCGAAGAGGTTTCCAAGGTCTACAAGACCTCGACCCGTCCCGCCCTCGAGCGGGTGTCGGTCGACATCGACAAGGGTGAGTTCGTCTTCCTCATCGGACCGTCGGGTTCGGGGAAGTCGACGTTCCTGCGGCTGTTGCTGCGCGAGGAGGTCCCGAGCAAGGGCCGGGTGATGGTGTCCAACTTCGACGTCGCGAAGCTGGCCCGGCGCCGGGTGCCCCGCCTGCGCCAGACGATCGGCTGCGTGTTCCAGGACTTCCGGCTGCTGGCGAACAAGACCGTGGCGGAGAACGTCGCGTTCGCGCTCGAGGTCATCGGCAAGCCGCGGCTCACCATCAAGAAGGTGGTGCCCGAGGTGCTGGAGCTCGTCGGCCTCGACGGCAAGGCCGACCGGCTGCCCAACGAGCTGTCCGGCGGTGAGCAGCAGCGCGTGGCCATCGCGCGCGCGTTCGTGAACCGCCCGCTGGTGCTGCTCGCCGACGAGCCCACCGGGAACCTGGACCCCGACACCAGCCAGGACATCATGCTGCTGCTGGAGCGCATCAACCGCACGGGGACCACCGTGCTCATGGCCACCCACGATCACTCCATCGTGGACTCGATGCGGCGCCGGGTCGTCGAGCTGCAGCTCGGCCAAGTGATCCGTGACGACGCCCGCGGGGTGTACGGCATCGGTCGCTGACCGAAGCCGTCCGCCCACCCCGAACGCCCCGAAACCGACAAGGGACAGACACCTGCGATGCGTGCCAGTTTCGTCTTCAGCGAGGTCCTCACCGGTTTGCGCCGGAACGTCACGATGACCATCGCGATGATCCTCACCACGGCGGTCTCCCTCGCCATGCTCGGCGGTGGCCTGCTCGCCGTGCGCACGATCGACAAGATGAAGGCGAACTTCCTCGCCGAGGTCGAGATCTCCATCAGCCTGGTCGACGACATCAGCGCCAACGACAAAAACTGCCAGCAGGCGCTGTGCAGTGGGCTGCGCCAGTCGCTCCAGAACAACCCCGGCGTCGACTCGGTGGTGTTCGAGAACCGCGACCAGGCCTACGACCGGTTCAAGAAGATCTTCGCGAGCCAGCCGGAGCTGCTGTCGCTGACCGGGCCGGAGGCGCTGCCGGCGTCGCTGCAGGTCAAGCTCAAGGACCCGGACCGCTCCGACGCGATCATCAAGCAGTACACCGGCCAGCCCGGAGTGCGGAAGGTCGACGACCAGAAGAAGTTCCTCGACCGCGTGTTCAACGTCTTCAACGGCGTGCGGAACATCGCGTTCGTGATGGCGCTGATCATGGCCGTCGCCGCGCTGCTGCTGATCGCGAACACGATCCAGGTCTCCGCGTTCACCCGGCGCACGGAGGTCGGCATCATGCGGCTGGTCGGCGCGACACGGTGGTACACCCAGCTGCCGTTCCTGCTGGAGGCGGTGGTCGCCGGCGTGGTCGGTGCGGTGCTCGGGACGGTGTTCCTCATCCTGACCAAGGTGTCGTTCCTCGACACCGTGTTCACCGGTGAGGTGTTCCCGCAGATCACCACGCTGGAGCTGCTGTTCCCGGTCGCGCCCATCCTGCTCGCGGTCTCGGTGGTCATCTCGGCGATCACCGGCTACGTCACCCTCCGCCTGTACGTCCGCCACTAGCCGCTTAACCACCTGCTCAGGGCCCGGAAATCACGTAGAGTCGTCATCATGCCCAAGGAACGTGGACAGAAGGTCATCGCGTCGAACCGCAAGGCTCGGCACGATTACTCCATCCTGGACACCTATGAAGCCGGACTGGTGCTCCAGGGCACGGAGGTGAAGAGCCTTCGGGACGGCAAGGCCTCGCTGGCCGACGCGTTCGCGACCGTCGACGACGGTGAGGTGTGGCTGCGCAACGTGCACATCCCGGAGTACACGCAGGGCACCTGGACCAACCACACGCCGCGGCGCACGCGCAAGCTGCTGCTGCACCGCAGCGAGATCGAGAAGCTGATCGGCAAGACGAAGGAAAGCGGGCTCTCGCTGGTGCCGCTGTCGATGTACTTCAAGGACGGCAAGGTCAAGGTCGAGATCGCGCTGGCCAAGGGCAAGAAGGCCTACGACAAACGGCAGACGCTGGCCAAGCGTGACGCCGAGCGCGACATCAGCAAGGCCATGGGCCGGGCGCTGAAGGGCCGGTTCACGGAGTGACGGCGGGTCCGGCGTCGGACGAGGACGTCAAGCGATGGACCGCGTCCCTGGGCCTCGACGGGCTCGTCGACCTGCACGTGCACTTCCTGCCGAAGTCCGTGATGGACAAGGTGTGGGCGTACTTCGACCGCGCGCCCGAGCACTACGGCACCGAGTGGCCGGTGTTCTACCGCACCGAGGAGAAGGAGCGGCTGGAGACGCTGCGGTCGCTGGGCGTCAAGCAGTTCGCGCCGCTGGTGTACCCGCACAAGCCGGGCATGGCCGAGTGGCTGAACTCCTGGGTCGGTGAGTTCGCCGACCAGGTGCCCGACGCCGTGCGCACCGGCACGTTCTTCGCCGAGCCCTCGGCCGCGTCCTCTGTGGACACGGCGCTGCGGGCGGGCGCGCGCTGCTTCAAGGCCCACGTGCAGATCGGCGGGTACGACCCGCGTGACGAGTTGCTGGCGCCGGTCTGGGGCGCGCTGGCCGAAGCGGGCGTGCCGGTGGTCGTCCACTGTGGACACGGCCCGCTGCGTGGGAACTTCACCGGGCTGCAGGTCTTCGGCGAGGTGCTGGCGCAGCACCCGCGGCTGACGGCCGTGCTCGCGCACGCCGCGATGCCCGAGTTCGCCGCCGCGTTCGAGCTGATGGCGCGCTACCCGCGGGTGCACATCGACACCACGATGGTCGGGGTGCCGTTCGTGGCGAAGATGTCGCCGCTGCCGCCGGACTGGACGGCGCGGCTGGCGGACGTCGCCGACCGGGTGGTGCTCGGCACGGACTTCCCGAACATCCCGTACTCCTACGCCACCCAGCTGCAGGCGATCGCCGGCTGGGCGGCCGACGATCGCCTCGGCGAGCCGTTCCTGCGGGCGGTGCTGCACGACACGCCCGCCCGGCTGCTGAACCCCTAGCTGCCAGAGAGCCCCCGGCCAGGGTCGGCGCCCTGACCGGGGGCTCACCCCCAGGTCCCCCTAGACCTTCTTGAGCTGCGCGCTCTCCGCGACCGCGACGGCCCGGCCGAGGAACCGCGTCACCGGCACCTGGCGCCCGGCCAGCACGAACCCGGCAGCGGTGAGCACGACCCACGGGACCGGGCCGTGGACCAGGCCCGCGCTCAGCGGCTGGAAGCCGTGTGCGGCCAGCCCCAGCAGACCGCCCGAGGCGAGCAGCCCGGCCAGCACCAGCTGCGGGGTGCGGGCGGTGACGACCACGCTGTCGCGCTGCATCTCGAAGCGGGCGAACAGGCGCAGCAGGCCCACCAGCACCGCGGCGCAGGCGCCGAACCACATCGGCACCATCACGAGCCACAGCAGCGTGCCCGGCGCCGGCGTCGCGTAACGCAGGCCGTAGACGGTGATGCCGGAGACCACGATCAGGGCCGGCATGTGCCACAGGTACACGCTCATGAACCGCGCCCCGATCCAGCTCAGGGCGGCGCCGAGGCGCGGCTTCGCGGCCAGCGCGTTGAGCTGCGGCCGGAACGCCAGCAGCAGGCCGATCTGGCCGACGGCGAGGAACGCGAGCAGCACGGTCGGCGGGCTCATGTTGGACACCGGCGCGCCCGGCATGCCGATCATGCTGGCCGGGTACGGCCCGAAGGCGACCATCAGCGCGGTGACGCCGAAGCCGGCGGCGGACAGGCCCAGCGCGGCGCGCCGGCTCAGCTCGCCCAGCTTGCCCTCGACGTAGTGGAAGCCCAGCTGGTGCACGGCGACCCAGACGAACACGGCGTTGACGTAGCCGATCATGCCCAGGTCGTTGAAGCGGGCGACGTCGACGAGCACCCGGCGGCGGCCATCACGAACGGCACCTTCAGGCCCCAGCGCCGGTGCGCGGCGACCATCAACGGCGTCACCAGCACGGTGAGCAGGTAAACCGAGAGGAACCACAGCAGCTGCGCCGCGATCGAGCCGGCGATCTGCAACGGCTGCGGGGGAATTCCCATGCCCTGCAACAGATCCGGCACCACCAGCCACACGGCGACCAGCGGCAGCACCGGCACCAGCAGCCGCCGGATCCGTCCGGCCAGCCAAGCGCGTGAGGACGGGGCGCGGCGCAGGGAGATCAGGTTCGCGGCGCCACCGGCGAAGAAGACCAGCGGCATCACCTGCGAAAGCCAGGTGACGGCCCACCAGCCGGGTGTCGCGAGCGCGTTCCCGGTCCCGAGCCGGCCGTCGGAGTAGGAGAGCACCGGCATGACCCAGTGCTGGGTGATCACGGCCAGGATCGCACCCGCCCGGACCACGTCGAGGAACTTGTCCCGGCCGCCTTTCGCGACTGGTGGGGTGCTGACCCGCAGCTGGCTCGTCGTCATGCGTAAAGCCTGGCGGGAAAGGACTTGCGGGACAGCGGTGCTGACCGCCGTTTCCGCGTTCGGGCCAGCTGGGGGTCGATACGGGGGCTGGCCCTACCTCAGCCCGTCCGGCTCCGGCTCGGACTCGCTGTGCGAAGTCGAGCGCACCCGGTACTCCCAGCCGTTTTCGGTCATGCCGAGCTCGTACAGCGTCTCGATCTTCGGGCCGCCGTGGAGGTGGATGTGCCGGACGAGGGTGCCGGGCGCGGGCTCGGCGTCGGCGAGCTCCTGGACGCGGCCGTCGAGCGGGCCGCCGAAAAAGCGGACGCTGCGGTCGGTCATCGGGTGCTCCTCACTCGCCATCGGTCCATGGTAGGCGAGGCCGGCGGCCCGATGCTGCCCTGGAAACGGGTGAGGAATTCTCACCCTGAGTCAGCGGCCGAGGTAGGTGAGCACGGCCCGGACGCGCCGGTGCTCCTCCGAGCTGGCCTCCAGGCCGAGCTTGGCGAAGATGTTGCCGATGTGCTTTTCCACGGCGCCGTGCGACACCACGAGGGAGTTCGCGATGGCTGTGTTGGACAGGCCCTGCGCCATCAGGCCGAGCACCTCGGACTCACGCGCGGTCAACGCGTCGAGCGGGTTTCGGCGGCCGCGCGCCATCAGCTGGGCGATCACGTCGGGGTCGATCGCCGTGCCGCCGCCGGCGACGCGGCGCACCGCGTCGAGGAACTCCGCGACGTCGGCGACGCGCTCCTTCAGCAGGTAGCCGACCCCGCCCGCACCGCCGGAAAGCAACTCCACCGCGTAGCTCTCCTCGACGTACTGCGAGAGCACCAGCACGGGCAGGCCCGGCACGGCCTTCCGGGCGGACAGCGCGGCGCGCAGGCCTTCGTCGGTGAACGTCGGCGGCATCCGCACGTCGACGATCGCCAGGTCGGGGCGGTGCTCGGTGATCGCGCCGAGCAGGTCGTCACCGTTGTCGACGGCGGCGACGGTCTCGATGCCCTCGTCCGCGAGCAGGCGCGTGACCCCGGCTCGCAACAGCACCGCGTCTTCGGCGATCACTACCCGCATCAGGCCCCCAGGCTCGTGAGTGAAAAGCTCCGGGGCTATTCACTCACGAGCCGGTCACCACTGGCACGGCAGGTCGGCGCGGATGACGGTCGGACCGCCGACGGGGCTCACCACCGTGATGACGCCGTCGATCGTGGCCGCGCGGTCCGCCAGCCCGGCCAGGCCGCCGCCGGGGCGCACCTCCGCGCCGCCGTGGCCGTTGTCGGTGATCTCGACGATGACGTGCGTGTCGCTGCGCCAGACCTTCACGATCGCCTCGGTGGCGCCGGAGTGCTTGGCGATGTTGGTGAGGGTCTCGCCGACGATGAAGTACGCCGTGGTCTCGACCGCGGCCGGCGGGCGCGGCTCCACGTTCACGTGCACGTCCACCGGGATCGGGGACTTGGCCGCCTGCGCCGACAGCGCCGCGTCGAGACCGCGGTCGCCCAGCACGGCGGGGAAGATGCCGCGGGCCAGGTCGCGCAGCTCCGAGACGGCCAGCTTGGCGTCCGAGTGCGCCTCGTCGATCAGGTCGCGCACGGCGTCCGGGTCGTTGTCGAACTTCGACTTCGCGCGGCCGAGGCTCATCGCGACGGCCACCAGCCGCTGCTGCGCGCCGTCGTGCAGATCGCGCTCGATCCGCCGGCGCTCGGCCTCGGCGGCGTCCACGCCACGGGCCCGTGACGCCTGCAGGTGCTCGGCCTTCGCTTCCAGCTTCTTCGTGCGGTTCGGGCCGAGCAGGGACATCGCGAGGTTGCCGTGCAGCCAGCCGAGCCACGGCGTCACCCAGATCGCCATCGGCAGCAGCACGATGGACGCGATGGCCACCGGCAGCTCCGCGACCGCCAGCGGGAACGCGATCATCAGGTACGACAGGTCGCGCCAGGTCGTCGGGTCCGTGAGGCGGGTGAGCCAGCGGCGGGTGAGGGACTGGCCCTCGAGCGGCAGGCGCTCCACCGACGTCAGCGGCGAGCGCAGCATCGTGCGCGCCCAGCGCCGTTCCATGTCGCCCGACCAGCGGACGAACCCGGTGGTGGCGAGCAGGATCGGGAAGCCGACCCAGACCACCACCGTGGCGACGCCGACCACCGCGCCCACGACGATCAGGATGAACTGCACCAGCCGGAACACGAAGCTGACGATCATGTAGACGATGGTGCGGGCCGGGTTGGGCCGCGGATGCTCCGGCGGCAGCTGCTGCTCCGTGGTCATCCGGTCACCGTGCTCATTCCGTCGATCTCGTTCCAGGAGCGCTCCATGCGGTGCCGCTGGGCGACCGTCGGCCGCAGCATGGCCACGGCGAAGCCGGCGTGCAGCTTGGCCAGCCCCCTGGTCAGCGCCACGGACAGCGCGGCGAACAGCACCCCCAGCGCCGCCCACGGCAGCGCGGCCACCGTCGAGTCGACGATGATCCAGCGCACATCGTAGCTCGGGAAGAAGTAGGCGCCGTCGGGAAGGAAGCGGTAGTACACCGGCAGCGCGATGAGGCCGAGGCTCGTGGCCCAGAACGTCACGACCAGCACGAACTCGATCAGGCCGACCGGGAACAGCAGGAAGAGGTACGCGAGGTCGCGCCAGGTGGCCCGGTCCTTCACCCGGGTCGTCCAGCGGGCGCGCCCGCCTTCGGGCAGCGGCAGGTACGGCACGTCGATGTAGGTGTCGAGCATGGCGAACACGCGGGCCCGCTCCAGGCGCGCCGCGCCGCGTGCCAGCAGCACGAGCAGGGCGAGCAGCGGGACGCCCACCCAGACCACGGCCGTCCCGACCCCCGCCGAGAACAGCGTGACGATCAGCGCGAACGACACGATCCCGAGCGGCAGGTTGAGCAGCAGGAACGCCAGGCCCCCGCCCAACGGCGGGTTCCGGCGCCTCCCGGTTGAAGCGGTGACCATGGCGGGGCTCCTCATCTGTGCGGCTGACCTGCACAGCATCGCTCCGGGAGCCGCCGAGGGGACAGGGGGCGAGCGGGCATGTTGCCGGTAGGGCCAGCCCCACCCCGGCCGGGATCAATCGGCTTGCCGATGGCGTTATGATGGAGAGGTTATGTAGCACCTACGAGGGGGTGAACGGTTTCGACTCTGGACGTTGAGTCAGGGGAAGCGTGCCGGTGCAGGCGAGAGACCACCGCAAGCGTCATCGCAAACCAATAAGCGCCAAGGCCAATAGCCAGCGCGACTTCGCTCTTGCTGCCTAAGTAGCAGAGTGAGTCTGTCGGCCCGGGATCGCCTCCGACCCGGTAGCCGGCATCAGCTAGGAGGCTTACCGCCAGTCCCGGCCACGGGTCCTGGTTGGGAAGCAAACAGTGGCTGGGCCCGTCACTTCAGCTTGTTCGTGTGACTGAAGGGGCCGAGTAGAGACATAGCGGACTGCGCACGGAGAAGCCCTGGCAAGACGCTAGAGGACCCGGGTTCAATTCCCGGCACCTCCACCGGTTCTCGGGGCGGGTTGTGTTCGCGGAACTCGCGAACCGGCTCGCCCCGGTCCTGTTTCCGGGGGTGCAACCCCCAGACCCCGCCCGGAGGGCTTCGCCCCCGGACCCCCAGGCTGTGGTGACGTTGCGATGGTCGGGCCTAGGCCCGCGGAGGGGGCGGGCTTTTGTTGCGTTGTCGGGTGTTTTTTGGAGTGCGACCCCCAAACTCTGCTCGGGGCGAGCCTCTGGATCCCCATCGTGGTGGTGACGTTGTGTGAGTGGGCGCGGTCGGCTTCGCTCCCGGACCCCCAGGCCGTGGTGACGTTGCGATGGTCGGGCCTGCGCCCGCAGAGGGTGCGGGCCTTTGGTGCGTTGTCGGGTGTTGGGGTCACTCGCGGAGGGCGGCCAGGGTGTTCTGCAGGGTTGCGGCCAGGTAGGCGGGCGTGCCGGGGCCGCAGGTGATGTCGTGGTCGCCGGTGGGTGTGGTGCTCAGGTAGGTGAGGACGCGGCCGTGGTCGTTGGTGTCCACGGCGGTCAGCGGCACGCTGGACTGCCGGGTGCTGTCGGCACGGGCGGCGACGTAGAGCTGGTGGCTGGCTGCTCGTGGTGAGGTCATCAGGGTGCGGAGCTGCTCGGCGGCGGTGTAGTCGCTGGTGGTGTCGAGGGTGTAGCTGCCGGTCGTCCTCGGCTCGTAGTCGGCTTTCGGGATGGCGAACTCGTGGATGTCGGCGGCCGGGAAGTCCGGCAGGCTGTCCACGATGGCGTGGACCAGGTGGTTTGCCTTGATCGTCGCCAGGGTCAGCAGGTCGTTTTCGACAGTGGCGAGCACTGCGTTGCGCCCGACTGGGACGGCGAGCATCGCGCGCTCGTGGCCGCGGCGGTCGGTGGACCAGCCGTAGCATTCGGTGTCGGCGTTGGCGATTGCCAACAGCAGGTCACGGAGCCTTCCGGTGACCCGCCCGGTGCGCAAGTGATAGAACCCGGGCTCGGCCAGCGCTTGCCGGGCCAGCTCGTCCAACCGTTCGGCGGCTTCGCCTTCGACCCAGACGTCCACGACGCCGAGCACCGGATGAGCCGGCCCGACCTGTTCCCACTCCCACGCTTTCGCGACCGCCAGCCGCGGCACGGTCACGGGCTCGTCGAGCAGCATCACGATGTCCCCCCGCTTGGATGCCGCCTACTTGCCGATCACTGGTGGCGTGGCTTTGCCGTCGTAACCGAAGAGGGCGTTGGGGTCGGCTTCCTGGAGGTAGGCGGGAGTCTTGTGTTCCTGGTCTTTTTCCTTGTCGCCCTTGCCGGCGCTGGAGGTGAGGGGTATGCCGTTGGTGCCCCGGGCACCGGTCGCTCCTGGGCTTGTTCCGCGTCGCACGCCGGATTCGGCCGTGCCGCCGAGCCGGCCGGTGCCGGTCGCCTTGCCCGGTTCGCCCGTACCACCGCCGCGCGGCGAAGCGCTGGAGCCGTTGCTTGCCCCCCGTGCGCTGCCGCCGGTTCCCAGAGAATCGGTCAGGTCATCGCCGGTGCTGCTGTGGGCGGGAAAGCTCGGGCTGTTGGAGCTACCCGCGGTGAATCCCCATGGGTCATCCGCGCCGGTGACCGGCGGGACGTATCCGGAGGTGCCGGTTCCGTCGTCACCGTGTGCTGTTGCCGGAACGTGGAACGACGGCTGCTGCGCTTCAGGGTTGGCGTAGTGCCCTGCCGGTGGCGGCACCGCGGTCGATCCTGGTTGGTCCACCACTTGCCCGGGGCCGCCGGCATGGTTTGGGGTGACGATCTTCTGGCGGTGGTCCTTGCTTTCGACGTGGGTTTGGTCCGGTGCGGGTTGCAGGGCGTAGGCGCCTTCCGCCGAGTCGGGGACCTGGCCGTAGTCGATGGGCATCTTCCTGGCGTGGTCGTCGCTGGTTCCGGTGAAGGCCTGATACGCGGCATTGTTCTGCTGGATCGCTGCGTTGCGCCGGTTGATCTGGTCCTCGTTGTCGGTGTCCCACGGGGTGACTATGTCCAAAAAGGACTTCGACGGCGCTTCGTCCGACACGTCGTGGAGCGAGTCGCGGGTCGAGGCGAACGCATGCGCCTGGTCGGTGAGGGCGTTCTGGCTGTCGTGCAAGGCAATCGACGCCGTTATGGCCACGTCGGCGAGCGGGCGCAGCGATCCCCTGGCGGTATCTCCGCTTTGACCCGACCAGGCGCTCTCGAGGCGGCCCACCGCAGCCAGCGTGTCTGCCTCGATGCCCATTTGCGCGCTCGCCTGCTTCGCGCTGGCGCTCTGCGCATTCCCGAGACTCGCCGGCCCTGGCCCGGCCTTGACCCGGCGGACCAGCTCGCCCGGCGGGATGATCTTGCCTTCGGCCTGCATCTGCTTCAGGTACGCGACGAATGCTTCAGTCGGCCCGAACCCCATCACGCGCCGCCTTTCAGAGTGGTGATCACCGCGTCGCTGATTCGTCGGGCGGAGTCGCAGGCGTCGGCTTGGCCGACCTTCGATCGGGAGATGGTGACGTCCGCTTCGAAGGCGGCGTTGTCCGCAACGCCGACAGCGACACCGCACCGCCCAGTCGGGCGTTCGTCTTCTGGCCCATACGCCGTCACCGGATAACCCTGTACGGGATCCAGCTCCTTGAAGAACCCTTTGTTCTTCTTCGCGTAGACGTTGCGGAGGCCGTCCGGCCACGCGTATACGAACTGAACGCTGATGGAGGAACCCCGGTCGAGGTTCGCCCAGTGGCACATGTGCGCGAGCCCGGTGTCCTGGGCTTCGCCGTTCGCGGGAGCTCCCAGCAGGTTAGTGACCTGGCCTGGGGTCAGCGCCCGACACGGGTCGCCGCTCAAGACACCTGCCGGCAGGGGGTTCGCGATCTTGGGCGGCGCGGGATCTGGGGGCGTGACTCCTGGCTCTGATGACGGCGGGGTGGCGCTCGGCATGGCATGTCCGGGGTCGCTTGAGCATGCGGACAGCGCTATCGCGGATACGCTCAATCCGAGAGTCACCCAGCAGGTACGGATGGCCATCAGACTGGTCCCTGGCCGGCCTGCTTGACGGCGGTGCCGGCTTGCTGATCGGTCGTCTCGTGAAGGCCGAGCGCTGCTCGCATCTTCTGGATGACAGTGCTGAGATACCCGCTCTCCCGGCCGAGATGACCTCGGTAGAAGTCGCCGGAGGTGTTGCTGGCGTCGGTGTTGCGCAGGGAAGCCGGATCCTGCCCTGGGGACAGGATCGACCACATGGGCCGGGCCGTGTCCACCTGTCTGTCGATGGTGTCTCGCAGGCTCTCCAAATTCGCCAGCTCCGCGATCATCGCCTCCCGGCTCAGGCGGAAACCGGCCGCGCTGCCGCCGTCGGCCGGATGATCAATGGTGAAGAAGCTCGCCCTGCCGAGAGTGCTTTCCGCATCGTCCGGCGCCCCTGGCTGTTCAGTCATCTGCGTTCTCCCCGTTACGCCTGACTCGAACACTGTTTTCGGAACCGCGTGTCTCGCAAACGGGATAAATCTTATCGTTTTCGGATGCGGTGGGGAGGGGTATATGGGAGTGGAATATTCATGATCGGGCGAGCGGGTTGTCGTGACCTGGTTCAACGTGGTCTCCAGGGGGTGCGGGAGGCGTTGTGGGCGCCATTCGAAAGGACGTGAACGTCCTGCACCAGGGGTTTACGCGTTTGCGATCTGTAACAATCCGAATCGCCGAATAGTCCGATCGGGGAGATCGTGAATCGGCGAACGGAGTAATGTCAGCACCCGTCGGTATTTCCACGACGTTCAGGCGGGGACGCTGCCGCCGATGCGGGTGGTCAGGTCGGCGGCGGCGGTGGCGACCTCGCCGGCCAGGGTGGGGAACGTTTCCCGGCACGGGGTGTCCTCCGGGCAGTGGTGGCGCAGGGTCACGCTGATCGCCGCCAGGGGGCGGGCGCCGTGGTCGAAGACGGGGGCTGCGACGGAGGCGAAGCCGGCCGTGACGTGGCCGTCTTCCAGGGACCAGCCGAGGCGGCGTTCGGCGGCGAGGGTGCGGCGCAGGGCGGCCAGTGAGTCCGGGCCGCGGGTGGTGCGGCGGACGAACGACGCCGAGGACGGGAAGAGGGCGCGGACGTGCGCGGCGGGCAGGTGGCGCAGCATCGCGCGGCCCGACGCCGTCAGGTGCGCGGGCAGCCGCACACCGACGTCGGTGACCAGGGTTTCCGGGCGGGCCGGACGCTCCTTGATCAGGTACAGGGACTCGTTGCCGTGCAGCACGCCCAGGTGCGCGGTGTGCCCGATGCGGTCCACGAGCTTGCGCAGCAACGGCCCCGCCAGGCGCTCCAGCGGGTCGTGGCGCAGGTAGGCCGAGCCCAGTTCGAAGGCGGCGATGCCCAATCCGTAACGGCGTTCGGCCGGCAGGTGGGCGACGAAGCCGGCCGCGGTCAGCTCGTTGAGCAGGTGGTACGTGGTCGAGCGGGGCAAGTGCAGGTCACGCGCGATGGCCGCGGCCGAGACCGGGCCCGCGTGGCCCGCCAGCAGCCGCAGCACGGCCAAGCCGCTGCGGAGCGCGGGGACGTCCGAACTGCTCACGGATGGCCTCCTTCCGTTCCGGACCAGGTCCGGCATTCCTCCTGGCGGACGGTAGCTCCGGCCTGGGTCCGGCGCCTTGCAGGCCGAGCCTGGCGCTGGGCGCGAGCGGAGCCCCGCAACGCCGGCTCATTTCCGGATCCGGCGCGAGCGGGTTGAGCAACCCCACCCGAGTTCGGCTCCGCTGCGAGCGGAGCGGATCAACTCCGATCCGGTCCGCGCGTGAGCGGTGTCCGGTGACCAAGCACACCTCCGTTGCGAGCGAAGCCGATCAACTTCAATCCGGTCCGAGCGTGGGCGGTGTCCGGCAACCCAAGCCCACCTCCGTTGCGAGCGAAGCCCATCAACTCCAATCCGGCCCGCGCGTGGGCGGAGTCCGCAACCCAAGCACACCTCCGTTGCGAGCGAAGCCCATCAACTTCAATCCGGTCCGCGCGTGAGCGGTGTCCGGCAACCCAAGCCCACCACCGTCGCGAACGGAGCGCATCGACGTGCACGAGAGGGACACTCGCACCACGCGCCGACGCCCCGGCCACGCACTGTCTTGAATACCAGACACAACCACCCGGCCGCGACTCCCGCCCCGCCGCCGATCGTTGTCCAATGGCCCCATGCCGGAACAAGTACTCCTGGGCCCGCAGCCGATGACCGCGGCGGACGTCGTCGACGTCGTCCGCGGCCACGCGACCGTCGGGCTGACCGACGCGGCCGGGAAGAACCTCGCCGCCACCCGCCAGCACATCGAGAACCTCGCGCACGCCACGACACCCACGTACGGCGTCTCGACGGGCTTCGGCGCGCTCGCGACGCGGCACATCCCGCTCGAGAGCCGCACGGCGCTGCAGCGCAGCCTGATTCGCTCGCACGCCGCGGGCGCCGGGCCGGCGGTGGAGCCCGAGGTGGTCCGCGCGCTCATGCTGCTGCGCCTGCGCACCCTCGCCAGCGGGTACACCGGCGTCCGGGCGGAGACCGCGCAAACGCTTGCGGCCCTGCTCAACGCCGACATCACCCCGATCGTCCACGAGTACGGCTCGCTCGGCTGCTCGGGTGACCTCGCCCCGCTCGCGGCCGTCGCGCTCGCGTTGATGGGCGAGGGCGAGGTCGTTCACGAGGGCCGGACGAAACCGGCCGCCGAGGCGCTGGCGCTGGCGGGCATCGAGCCCGTGGTCCTCGCCGAGAAGGAGGGCCTCGCGCTCACCAACGGCACCGACGGCATGCTCGGCATGCTGCTGCTGGCGGCCGCTGACCTGCACCGGCTGCTGGACGTCGCGGACCTCACCGCCGCGATGAGCGTGGAGGCGCTGCTCGGCACGGACCGCGCCTTCGCCGCCGACCTGCAGGCCCTGCGCCCGCACCCCGGCCAGGCGAAGTCCGCCGCGCGCATGTTCGCGGCGCTGCAGGGCTCGAAGATCGTCGAAAGCCACCGCGGGCCGGACTGCAACCGCGTGCAGGACGCTTACTCGCTGCGGTGCGCGCCGCAGGTCCACGGCGCCGCGAGGGACACGCTGACCCACGCGGAACTCGTCGCGGACTGCGAGCTGCGGTCCGCTGTGGACAATCCGGTCGTGCTGGCCGACGGCCGGGTCGAGTCCAACGGCAACTTCCACGGCGCGCCCGTGGCGTACGTGCTGGACTTCCTGGCCATCCCGGTCGCCGACGTCGCCAGCATCGCCGAGCGCCGCACCGACCGGATGCTCGACAAGGCCCGTTCGCAGGGCCTGCCGCCGTTCCTCGCGAACGACCCCGGCGTCGACTCCGGCCACATGATCGCCCAGTACACGCAGGCCGCCGTGGTCAGCGAGCTCAAACGGCTCGCGGTGCCGGCCTCGGTCGACTCGATCCCGAGCAGCGCCATGCAGGAGGACCACGTGTCCATGGGCTGGTCGGCGGCGCGCAAGCTGCGCAAGGCCGTCGACGGGCTCACCACCGTCCTGGCGATCGAGCTGCTCACGGCCGCCCGCGCGCTGGACTTCCGGGCGCCGCTGGAGCCCTCGCCGGTCACCGGCCGGGTCCGCGAGCTGCTCCGCACCAAGGTCGAGGGCCCCGGCCCCGACCGTCACCTGGCGCCCGAGATCGCGGCCGCCGAAGAACTCGTGCGGTCGGGCGCCGTCCTGGCCGCCGCCGAACTGGAGGTCCGATGAGCACCGCCCGCACCGTCCGCGCCGCCCGCGGCACCACGCTCACCGCGAAGAGCTGGCAGACCGAGGCCGCGCTGCGCATGTTCCACAACAACCTCGACCCCGAGGTCGCCGAGCGGCCGGACGACCTGGTCGTCTACGGCGGCACCGGCAAGGCGGCCCGCAACTGGGCGAGCTTCGACGCGATCACCCGCGAGCTGACCGCGCTGGAGGTCGACGAGACGCTACTCGTCCAGTCCGGCAAGCCGGTCGGCGTGTTCCGCACGCACGAGTGGGCGCCGCGGGTGCTGATCGCGAACTCGAACCTGGTGGGCGACTGGGCGACCTGGCCGGAGTTCCGGCGCCTGGAACAGCAGGGCCTCACGATGTACGGCCAGATGACGGCCGGCTCGTGGATCTACATCGGCACGCAGGGCATCCTGCAGGGTACGTACGAGACGTTCGCCGCCGTCGCCAAAAAACGCTTCGGTGGCACGCTGAAAGGCACCCTCACCGTTACCGCCGGGCTCGGCGGGATGGGCGGCGCGCAGCCGCTCGCCGTCACGATGAACGACGGCGTGGCGCTCGTGATCGAGTGCGATCCGCAGCGTGCGCACCGCCGGGTCGAGACCCGTTATCTCGATGAGGTGGCCGACAACCTCGACGACGCGATCCGCCGGGTCACCGCCGCCAAGAAGGAGCGGCGGGCGCTTTCGGTCGCCGTTGTCGGCAACGCCGCCGAGGTGCTGCCGGAGCTGCTCCGCCGCGGGGTGGAGGTCGACATCGTCACCGACCAGACCTCGGCGCACGACCCGCTTTCCTATCTGCCCAAGGGCATTTCCGTGGACGACTGGGCGGACTACGCCGCCAAGAAGCCCGACGAGTTCACCGACCGCGCGCGCGAGTCGATGGCCGACCACGTGAACGCGATGCTCGGCTTCCTCGACGCCGGCGCCGAGGTCTTCGACTACGGCAACTCACTGCGCGGCGAGGCGAAGCTGGGCGGCTGCGAGCGCGCGTTCGACTTCCCGGGCTTCGTGCCCGCCTACATCCGGCCGCTGTTCTGCGAGGGCAACGGCCCGTTCCGCTGGGCGGCGCTCTCGGGCGACCCCGAGGACATCGCGGCGACCGACCGCGCGATGCTGGAACTGTTCCCGGAGAACGAATCCCTCGCGCGCTGGATCAAGCTGGCAGGTGAGCGCGTGGCGTTCCAGGGGCTGCCCGCGCGGATCTGCTGGCTCGGCTACGGCGAGCGGCACCTGGCCGGGCTGCGGTTCAACGAGATGGTGGCCAGCGGCGAGCTGAAGGCCCCCGTGGTGATCGGCCGCGACCACCTCGACTCCGGCAGCGTCGCCTCGCCGTACCGGGAGACCGAGGGCATGGCCGACGGCTCCGACGCCATCGCCGACTGGCCGCTGCTCAACGCGCTGGTCAACACCTCGTCGGGCGCCAGCTGGGTGTCGATCCACCACGGCGGCGGCGTCGGCATGGGCCGGTCGATCCACGCCGGCCAGGTGAGTGTGGCCGACGGCACGCCGCTCGCCGCGCAGAAGCTGGAGCGGGTGCTCACGAACGACCCGGGCATGGGCGTGATCCGGCACGTGGACGCCGGGTACGAGCGCGCGGCCGACGTCGCCGACGAGCGCGGCGTCCGGGTGCCGATGCGGGATGAGCAGTGACAGCGTCCGGTCTGCTGGAGGAAATCGCCGACGTCGGCCGTGACGGCAAGCGCGGCGGCTACTCGCGTCATGCGTTCGACGCGCCGGAGCACGACCTGCGAACGTGGTTCGTGGAGCGGGCGCAGCGGCTCGGGCTGGACGTCGAGACCGACCGAAACGGCAACCTGTGGGCCTGGTGGGGCGCGCCGGGGCCGGACGCGGTGGTCACCGGCAGCCACCTCGACTCGGTGCCCGGCGGCGGCGCGTTCGACGGGCCGCTCGGGGTGGCGAGTGCGCTGGCGGCAGTGGAGTCCTTGCAGCGCAAGGGATTTCGCCCGGTCAAGCCGTTCGCCGTGGTGGTGTTCGCCGAGGAGGAGGGCGGCCGGTTCGGGGTGCCCTGCCTCGGCTCGCGGCTGCTGACCGGGACGATCGACGCGGACAAGGCGCGCGGGCTGCGTGATCAGAGCGGGGTCACGTTCGCCGAGGCGGCCGTGAAGTCCGGCCTCGACGCCGAGCGGCTGGGCGCCGACCCGGACCGGCTGGCATTGGTCGGGCGGTTCCTCGAGCTGCACGTCGAGCAGGGCCGCGGTCTGGTCGACCTCGGCCGGCCGGTGGCGGTCGGCAGTACCGTGATCGCGCACGGCCGGTGGCGGTTCTCGTTCGAAGGCCAGGGAAACCACGCCGGGGCGACGTTGATCGCCGACCGTGCCGACCCGATGCTGCCCGCGGCCGAGACCGTGGTCGCCGTCCGGCGGCTGGCGCGGACGCACGCCGACGCGCGCGCCACCGTCGGACGGCTGGTTCCGACGCCCGGCGGCACCAACGTGATCGCGTCCACTGTGGACCTGTGGTTGGACGCGCGGGTGCCCGGCACCGGCACGCCCGAGCTGGTCGAGGAGATCCGGCAGGCGGCCGGGGCGGCGGCCGAGGCTGAAGGCTGTCGCCTGGCGGTCACACGCGAGTCCTATTCGGACGACGTGGTCTTCGACGCGGGTCTGCGCCGTGACCTGGGCGGATGGCTCGGCGATCCGCCGGAGCTGCCCACCGGGGCCGGGCATGACGCGGCGATCCTGTCCGGGTTCGTGCCGGCCGGGATGCTGTACGTGCGCAATCCGACGGGGATCAGCCACTCGCCGGAGGAGTTCGCTGAGGTTGACGACGTCGAGACCGGCGCGCGGGCGCTGGCCGAGGTGCTGGAGCGGCTGGCGGCATGAAGGCCTTCTGGTGTGAGCGAGCGTGGTTGCCCGGCGGGATCGCCGACGGGGTGTTGATCGAGGTGGCGGACGGCCGGGTCACCGCGGTGACGCAGGACGCGCCGCGGGTCGGCACCATCCTCAACGGACTGACGTTGCCGGGGTTCGCGAACGAGCACTCCCACGCGTTCCACCGGGCGTTGCGGGGGCGGACCCACCACGAGCGCGGCACGTTCTGGACCTGGCGGGAGCGGATGTACTCCCTCGCCGCGCGGCTCGATCCGGATTCTTACTACCGGCTCGCGCGCGGGGTATACGCGGAGATGGTGCTGGCCGGGTACACGAGCGTCGGCGAGTTCCACTACCTGCACCACGCGCCGGGCGGGAAGCCGTACGCGTCGCCGAACGCGATGGGTGAGGCGCTGCGCGAGGCGGCGCGTGATGCCGGGATTCGCCTGACGCTGCTTGATACCTGTTACCTCGCGGGCGGCATCGGTGTGCCGCCGGACGAGGTGCAGCAACGGTTTTCCGACGGCTCCGCGCAGCGGTGGGCGGAACGCGTCTCGCTGCTCGAGGAAGAAGCTGGGTTCCGGGTGGGCGGCGCGATCCACTCGGTCCGCGCGGTGCCCGATGCTCAGCTGTCCGAAGTGGACAAGGGTGTGCCCGCGGACCGGCCGCTGCACGTCCACCTTTCCGAACAACGGGCCGAGAACGAACAGTGCCTCGCCGCGTACGGCATGACGCCGACCGAACTCCTGCACAGCCACGGGGTGGTGGGGGAGCGGCTCACCGCCGTGCACGCCACCCACCTCACTGACCAGGACATCAAGCGGCTCGGCGACGCGCGCGCCGGGGTCTGCTTCTGCCCGACCACCGAGCGGGACCTCGGCGACGGCATCGGCCCGGCCAGGGCGCTGCTCGACGCCGGGGCGCGGCTGGGCATCGGGAGTGACAGCAACGCCGTGGTCGACGCGTTCGAGGAGACCCGGGCACTGGAGCTGGACGACCGGCTGGCGAGTGAACAGCGCGGCCGGTTCAGCGTCGAGGAACTGCTGGCGGCGGGCACCGATCACGCCGCGGTCGGCTGGCCGGAGGTGGGCGAGCTGGCGGTCGGCGCCGGGGCGGACCTGGTGACGGTCGCGATGGACTCGGTTCGCACGGCCGGGGCTGAGCCGTCCGGGGTGGTGTTCGCGGCCGCGGCCACCGACGTGCGCAGTGTCGTGGTGGCGGGCCGCGAGGTGGTCCGCGACGGCGGGCATCTGCTGGTGGAGCGACCGGAAACCGTACTGGCCAAGGAGATCGAGGCGTTGTGGCAACTCTGATCACGGGTATCGGCGAGCTCACCACGAACGACGCCGAGCTGGGCAAGCCGGCTGACGTCGCGCTGGTGCTGGACGGCGGTGTCGTCGCGTGGGTCGGGCCGGCCGTTCGCGCGCCGGCCGCCGACGAGCGCGTGGACGTCGAGGGGCGAGCGGTGCTGCCGGGCTGGGTGGACAGCCACACCCACCTGGTTTTCGCCGGTGACCGCACCGCCGAGTTCGAGGCACGGATGGCCGGGAAGCCTTATACGGCAGGGGGAATCGCCGTCACGGTCGGCGCGACGCGGGCGGCCTCCGACGAGGAGCTGACCCGGAACCTGAGTCGACATGTCGATGAAGCGGCCGCGCAGGGAACGACGTGCCTGGAGACCAAGACCGGGTACGGGCTGACCGTCGCCGACGAGGCCCGCTCGGCGCGGATCGCGGCGGCGGTGGCCGACGAGGTCACGTTCCTGGGCGCCCACCTCGTGCCGCCCGGCGCCGACGCGGAGTCCTATGTGGACTTGGTCTGCGGCGAGATGCTCGACGCGGTGGCGGGGCACGTGCGGTGGGCGGACGTGTTCTGCGAGACCGGGGCGTTCGACGAAGCGCAGTCGGCACGGGTGCTCAAGGCCGCGGCCGGGCGGGGCCTCGGGCTGCGGGTGCACGGCAACCAGCTCGGGGAAGGCGCGGGGGTGCGGCTGGCGGTGGAGCACGGCGCGGCGAGCGTCGACCACTGCACGTACCTGAGTGACGAGGATGTGGCGGCCCTCGCGGCGTCCGACACTGTCGCGACCCTGCTGCCGGCTTGCGACCTCTCGACTCGCCAGTCCCTCGCGCCGGCGCGGCGACTGCTGGACGCGGGGGCGACGGTCGCGTTGGCCAGCAATGCCAATCCCGGCAGCTCGTATACGACGTCGATGGCTTTTTGTGTCGCCACGGCGGTTCTGCAGATGCGGATGACCATCGACGAGGCGGTGTGGGCGGCCACCGCGGGCGGGGCGCGGGCGCTGCGGCGGGCAGACGTGGGTGTGCTGAGGGTGGGGGCGCGGGCGGATGTGCACGTGCTGGACGCGCCGTCGGTCACTCACCTGGCGTACCGGCCGGGAGTCCCGCTCACCTACGGAGTCTGGCGACGGGGGGAGCGAATCCGCTAACCTGGAACCGGAGGACGCGCGAAGACACAGTCCGGTATGGGTTAGTCCGGATGATTCGCCCGGCATCTCGCGGCCGTCAGGCTCGGCTCGCGTGAACCCCGTGCGTCCCTTTTCAGTCGATACGTCTGTGAGGGGACTTTGCCGTGTCTGTGACGAGCAATCCTGCTGTGCCCGAAGACGGTGTGGTCGTGATCGGGGCGGGGATCGGGGGACTGTGCCTCGCCCAGGGGCTGCGGCGGGCCGGAATCCCTTGTGCTGTCTACGAACGGGATGCGTCGCCGGAGGCCCGGCTCCAGGGATACCGGCTGCACATCGATGAGCACGGCGCCGCTGCGTTGCGGGAAGTGCTGTCAGACGAGCTGTACGAGCGGTTCCTGGAGACGTCGTTGCGGCCCAACCCCACTGTGCCGTTGTACGACCATCAGCTCACATTGCAGTCTGTGCGGGAGTTCCCGGACGCGGGGTTCAACGTGAACCGCATGACGTTGCGGCGCGTCCTGCTGAGCGGGCTCGACGATGTGTACTTCGGAAAACGGCTCACCCACTACGAAAGCGACGCCAGCGGGGTCACCGCGCACTTCGCGGACGGGACCTCGGCGCGCGGCCGGGTGCTGGTCGGCGCGGACGGGGTGAGCTCGCCCGTCCGGCGCCAGTGCCTGCCGCACGCGCGGATCGCGGACACCGGGCTGCGTCAGCTGTACGGCAAGATCCCGCTCGACGACGAGGCCCGGCTGTTGTTCGACGACGAGATGCACGCCGTGTTCACCATGATGGTGGGGCCCGGGCACACGATGGTCGGCGTGGCGCCGGTGGCGCACCCGGAACCGTTCATGACGTGCTCGGTCGGCCTGCGGCGCGAGGCGATCGGGTTGTCCGAGGAGGAACTGTCCGGGCTCTCGGGCCGGCAGCTGCAGGAGCTCGCGCTGGAACTCGTCGACGGCTGGCATCCGCGGGTGCGGGCGATGGTGTCGCGCTGGGCGGTGGAAACCGTGTTCCCGCTGGTGATCCGGACGAGCGTGCCGTTCTCGCCGTGGGGTTCCGGCCGGGTGACGCTGCTGGGGGACGCGGTGCACGCGATGAGCCCGGCCGCCGGCGCGGGGGCGAACTGCGCGCTGCGGGACGGGGCCGCGCTGGCGGGCGCATTGCGGGAAGGGGTGACGGCGGCGGTGGCCGACGGCGCGATCGCCGCCTACGAGGAAGCCATGCTGGCCAAGGGATTCGCCGCAGTCCGCGAGTCCGCGGCGAACGGGCACCAGTTCCTGGGGCAGGACCCGCTGCCGGTGTGAGGTGGTGGGGTGGTGGGGTGGGGCTTGCGGCTGGTTCGGGGCGGTGGGGGCAGGTCCCGCTGCCGGTTCTTCGAGGTGGTGGGGCAGGACCGGCGCCGGTCTGAGGTTCTGTGCCAGGGCCTGCGGTTGGTTCGAGGTAGTGGGGCTGGGCCTGCGGCCGGTTCGAAGTAGTGGGGCGGGGCTTGCGGCTGGTTCGGGGTGGTGGGCAAGTCCCGCTGCCGGTCTGAGGTGGTGGGGTCAGGCGCCGCGGTCGGCCCGAGGCGGGTGGGGCAGGACCCGCTGCCGGGCTGAGCCGGGGCTCCCCACACCGGGGTCAGGCCGGGTGCGCGGCCAAGTGGTTCAGCACCAAGGGAATCACCTGGTCCGCTGCCTCCTCCGGCAGCCAGTGGCTCGCGTCTTCCAGGATCTCGAACTGGTACGGGCCCTCGATCAGCTCGCGGGTGAGCGTGGCGGCGCCGCGGCCCAGCTTGGTGTCCTGGGCGCCCCACAGGTAGAGCGTGGGAACCGTGATGGGGCCGGCGGGGATGGTAAACGCGTCGTCGGTGGCGCCGCGGTACCAGTTGAGCGTGGCGGTGAGGGCGTCTGGCTCCGTGAGGCGCCGGACGTTGTGCTCCACTTGCGCTTCCGGGATGCGGCCGGCGTAGGCGGCGCGCAGGCGGGACGCGCCGTCGGCCAGCAGGGATGCCTCGGCGACGCCGCCGGGGGCGCGGAAGAAGCGGACGTAGTCCAGGTTGCGGTTCTGCTCCTCGTCGGACTGGGCGGCTCGTTGCAGGGCCACGGGATGCGGGGTCGCGAGGACCGACAGGGAGCGGAGGCGCTCCGGGTGGCGGGTGGCGAGCACCCACGCGACCATGCCGCCCCAGTCGTGGGCGACCAGGTGGAATCGGCCTGCGCCCAGAGTGTCCGCAAAGGACAGTGCGTCCGCGGCCAGGTGGTCGATCGAATACGAGCCGACGCCGGGCGGGCGGGCCCCGCGGGCGTAACCGCGCTGGTCCACGGCCACGGCGTGCCAGCCGGCGGCACCGAGGGCGCGCAGCTCGGCCGTCCAGGAATCGGCGAACTCGGGCCAGCCGTGCAGCAGCAGGACGAGCTCGCCGGTTTCCGGGCCGGCGGCCAGCGCGGTGTGCCGGTGCTCGCCGATCTCGAGCGTCAGCTCTCGCAGGTCACTCACCGGCGAGCCCCCGCCCGGGCAGCCACGGGACGGCGATGCGATGCGTCTCGTCCAGGACCTCCTGCAGCTCGACCACGTTGCCGTCCGGGTCGCGGCCGTACGTGGTGCGCACGTTCGGCGCGACCAGCTGCGGCGGGCAGTGGAACGTCATGCCCGCGGCGACCAGGCGCTCGTGCTCGGCGTCCAGGTCGGTGACGTCGAAGCACAGGTGCGTCAGGCCGGGGTCGCAGACGCGGCGCGCGGGGTCGCCGGGGCCGGGCTCGGGGCTGGTGTACTCGAACAGCTCGATGTACGCGTTTCCTTTGCGCAGCATGACACTGTGGGCAGAGCAGTCGTGCAGCGCGGTGATCTGGTCCGCGACGTCCGTGCCGACCTGCCAGCCCCAGTCGCTGATCACCTCGCAGCCGAACAGGTCGACGTAGAAGGCCGTGGTGCGCTTGATGTCGAGCGTCGCGATGGCGAGGTGGTGGATGCCGCGGATCATCGGGCGGCCCCGCCCTCGACGAGCGTGCGGACGCTGGCGAGCCAGGCCTCGTGGTCGGTGGCGCGCAGGACCATGCGCTCGGCGACGTCCTTGTGCGGCAGGATCAGCAGCCGTTCGGCGCGCATGCCCTCGACCACGGCCTCGGCGACGTCGGCGGGCTGCAGCACGCCTGCGGCGGCGACCACTTCGGACGCCCCGGAGGACTGGCCCATGGCTTCGTCGAGCAGCCGCGTCTGCACGGCCTGCGGGCAGACGCAGGAAACGCGGATGCCGTTGTGGTGGTAGGTCATCGAAAGCCACTCGGCGACGGACACCGCGGCGTGCTTGGTGACCGTGTACGCCATCGCGGACGGCTGGATCAGCAGGCCTGCGGCGGACGAGGTGTTCACCAGATAGCCGCCGCCGGCCTCGGTCATCCGCGGCACGAGAATTCGCGACGCCCACACGTGCGACATCACGTGGATGCGCCAGAGCCGGTCCCATTCGCCGTCGGGGGTCTCCGGCCCGGCCGCGGGACCGCCGACGCCGGCGTTGGAGAAGTAGACGTCGATCGGGCCGTTGGCCTCGGTGGCGAAGTCGATCAGGCCGGTCACGTCCGATTCGAGCCCGGCGTCGAACTTCCTCGCCGTGGCACCGAATTCCGCGGCGACCGCGCGGGCTCCTTCGAGGTCGGCGTCGGCCACGACGATCGCGCGGGCGCCCTCCCGCGTGAACCGTTCGACCAGCGCGCGGCCGATCCCGCCGGCGCCGCCGGTGATGACGATGTGCTTCCCATGCAGTTCCACGGGCCCACCGTAGGCCGGAAAGATCAAGGAATTCCAGAGAAGTCCCCCTGACGCAATTCCGTCAATCAGAACATTTCGTACAGCAGGAAAAAACGGGTTCACCCAGAGTTCAGTAACTCGACATTCCGGTGGGATCGGGGGTCCCCCGATCGTGAGTAGCGTCGAATCGGCACTTCGGCCGAAGATGGAGAGCGCGCATGGACTTTTCCCTGATCGTCTTGGTGGTGGTCGTGGCGGCACTCGCCTTCGACTTCACCAACGGGTTCCACGACACGGCGAACGCGATGGCGACGTCGATCGCCACGGGCGCGCTCAAGCCGAAGGTCGCGGTCGGCATCTCCGCCGTGTTGAACCTGGTCGGTGCGTTCCTGTCGATCGAGGTCGCGAAGACGATCTCCGGCGGCATCGTCGACGACACCAAGGTGACCCCGGTGGTGATCTTCGCCGGGCTGATCGGCGCGATCATCTGGAACCTGGTGACCTGGCTGGTCGGGCTGCCGTCGAGCTCTTCGCACGCGCTGTTCGGCGGGCTGATCGGCGCGACCTGGATCGCGTCCGGCGCCGACGCCGTGCACTTCGGCAAGGTGATCGAGAAGGTGCTGATCCCCGCGGTCGCGTCGCCGGTCGTGGCGGGCATCGTGGCGCTCGTCGGCACGTTCCTCACCTACCGCATCACGCAGAAGTCGCGGGAGAAGGTGGTGGGCAGGGGCTTCAAGACCGGCCAGGTGCTCTCGGCCAGCCTGGTCTCGCTCGCGCACGGGACCAACGACGCGCAGAAGACCATGGGTGTCATCACGCTGGCGCTGATCGCCGGCGGCACGCTCGCGCCCGGCTCGAACCCGCCGCTGTGGGTCATCGTGGCCTGCGGCCTGGCGATCGCGGCCGGCACCTACCTCGGCGGCTGGCGGATCATCCAGACGATGGGCAAGAAGCTCACCGAGATCCAGACGCCGCAGGGCTTCGCGGCGGAGACCAGCTCGGCGGCGGTCATCCTGGCCTCCTCGCACCTGGGCTTCGCGCTGTCGACGACGCACGTGACATCGGGCGGCATCATCGGCTCCGGCCTCGGCCGCAAGCTCGCCGAGGTCCGCTGGGGCGTCGCGGGCAAAATGGCCATCGCCTGGGTGCTGACCCTGCCGGCCGCCGCCATCGTCGGCGCGCTCGCCGCGGTCATCTCGACGCAGGGCAGCTGGGGCACGGTGCTGGTCGGCGGGATCGGCGTGATCCTCGCGCTGGGCATCTGGCTCGCCTCGCGGCGCAACCCGGTGACGGCCGAGACCATCAATGAGCCGGAGGCCGTCGAGGCCGCCCCGGTCGCGGCTTGAGGGAGCGGGCATGGACATCAACTGGGGCGCGCTCGGCGAGGTCTTCGTCGTCGCGCTGGTCGCCGCCGTGGTACTGACCACGCTGTTCGCTTACGGCATCCGCGGGCTGTCCGAGCGCGAGTCGGCGAAGGAACAAGGTGGCACGGGCACCGTGCAGCTGACCGGTTCGGTCGTCTGCTTCGCCGTCTGCGCGGCGGTGGTCGCCTACGGGATCTACCTCATCGTGGCCTGAGCGCGGGCGCGCAGGCTTTCCGGCAGCTCGTCGAGCAGCGGCAGGACCGCGGCTCGGCGAGTTTCGCCGAGGTGGGACAGCACGTCGAGGGCGGGCTCCCACAGCGTCTCGTCCGCCGCGGCCGCGCGGATCAGGCCGGGCAGACGGCCTTCGGGCAGCAGGCCCATCACGTGGTCGATGCGTGACTTGTCGTCGAGGACGTACGCGGTGCGCAACAGCGCTTCGTCGGACAGCAGGGCGAGGCTGCGCCGCACGGTCGGGTCCGGCAGGTGCCCGACGAACCGGCCCAGGGTGATCCAGTCCTCCCGCCGCGTCAGCTCCCGCGCGACCGCCAGCACGGTGTCGAGCGGGATGCGCGTGATGATCGCCGTCGCGCGCCGCGGGTCCAGCTCGGCCGCCACTTCGGCCAGGAACTTCGGCGGCAGCCGCTTCGCGACGTCGACGCCGCGGGAGACGTCGACCAGCCCGGCGATCCGCGCGCACAGCAGGGGCCCGAACACCTTCTCCGCGATCTTCGCGATCAGCGGCGCGGGCAGCAGCCGGCTGGCCAGCGCCATCCGCTCCAGCACCACGAGGTTCGCGTCGAACAGCGTGGTGGTCGCCTGCTCGCGGAACAGCTGCAGGTCGGCGAGGTCCACGTCGGACAGGTAGGCCAGCCGCTCGGGCTCGACGCCGAGCACCCGCGCGAGCTTGAGGATCTCCGGGTTCACAGCCCGACCACCTTGCGGACGGCCCCGCGCAGCAGCGCCGGGACGTACCGGAGGCCTTCCTCGCCCGCTTCGCCGAGCGCCTTGGCCTGCCGGTGCCGGGCGTCGCGCAGGGCCTGCGCGAGGTCGCGCTTCTGCTCCTCGGGCAGGGCTTCGATGCCTGCGGGGAGTGGGCCGCCGAGTTGCTCGGCGAGGGTGCGCTCGGCCATGGTCACCCATCATGCCCCAGTGCCGCGGTGGCGCAGAGCGAGCGGGGTTGACTTTCGGCAGTGGTGACGCCGGCCGCCGCGCTTGTAGCGTCTGGGCCATGAAGGAGGCGGCCAGGCGCTGGCGATCGGTGGTGTTCGACGTCCTGGCCTGGTTCCTGCTCTCGCTGCTGGTGGTGATCGACGCCTCGAACAACCCGAGCCGCTGGGAGCTGGCGGGCGGGCTGGTCGCGGTGGCGGTGGCCGCCGTGACCCTGCGCCGGTACCCGACGTTCGCACTCGCCGTGACGATGTCGACGGCCGTGGTGGTGGCCGTCGGCTGGGGCGGGCGGGTGGCTGTGTGGGAGGTCTTCTTCATGGTCGCCATGGCCTACCGCGCGGGGTTGCGGACGACGCGGGTGTGGCTGGTGGCCGTGGTGTGCGGCGGCATCGTGCTCGCCGGCCTGCCGGTGGCGCTGCTCGTGCCCGCCGCCGGGCTGGAGGCCTGGGCGGGCATGCTCGGGGTGATGGCGTTCGCGGCCGTGACGCCGTGGCTGCTCGGCCGGTTCGTGCGGACGCGGGGGGCCCTTTCGCGCACGGGCTGGCGGCTGGCCGCGGAGATGGAGAGCCGGCAGCGGCTCGTCGCCGATCAGGCCCGGCTGCGGGAGCGCGCGCGGATCGCCAGCGACATGCACGACTCGCTCGGCCACGAGCTGAGCCTGATCGCGGTGCGGGCCGCCGCGCTGGAGGTCGCGGGCGGGCTGGCCGAGCCGCAGCGCACGGCCGCGGGGGAGCTGCGGGAAAGCGCGGCGACGGCGACCGAGCGGCTGCGCGAGATCATCGGCGTGCTGCGCGAGGACGCGGCGCCGGTGGAGCCGGTGCAGGGCGATCTGGGCGAGCTGGTCGACCGGGCGCGCGCGTCCGGGCTGCTGATCCAGTCGCAAGTGGACGATCTCGTGGCCGCGCCGCCGATGGTGGCGCGCGCGGCGTACCGCGTGCTGCAGGAGGCGCTGACGAACGTCGCGAAGCACGCGCCGGGCGCCGCCGTCACGGTGCGGGTGTTGAGTTCGGCCGAGACGACGGAGGTCCGGGTGCTGAACGCGGCGCCGCCCGCGGGCCCGCTGCCCGGCGCCTCGGGGCGACGGGGCCTGATCGGCCTGCGCGAGCGCGTGCGGCTGGTCGGCGGCACGTTGCACGCCGGCCCGCGGACCGGTGAGCTGGGCGGGTTCGAGCTGGTGGCGCGGCTGCCGCACGATGCGGCGCCGGTCGAGGAAACGCCGGAGAGCCGTGACGCCGCCGAGGCCGTGGTCGGGCCGTCGACGGCCGCGCGGGAGCTGGAGCTGGCGCGCCGGGACGTGCGGCGCAGCCTGGTGCAGGCGATCGTGATCCCGCTGCTGATGTTCGGCGTGGTGATCGCCGGGGGCGGGCTCGTGTTCCTGGTGCAGTGGTCGGATTCCGAGCTGCCGATGGGGGCCTACCAGCAGCTGCGGATCGGGGCGCCCCGCGCGTCGTTCGCCGGGCTGCTGCCCGCGCGCCAGCGGATCGCCAAGCCGCTGGACGGCGAGCCGCCGGTGCCGCCGGGCGCGAACTGCGAGTACTACGGGACCGGGCGCAGCTGGACGAACTCCGACTATGCCGTCTACCGGCTGTGCTTTGTGGACGGACGGCTGGTGGAGAAGGACTACTACAGTGAGGACCGACGGTGACCAGGGTGCTGCTGGCCGACGACGAGGCCATGATCCGGGCGGGCGTCGCCGCGATCCTCGCCACCGGTGAGGGCATCGAGGTGGTGGCCGAGGTGGGTGACGGGCGCGCGGCCGTCGAACAGGCACTGGCGACCCGGCCCGACGTCGTGCTCCTCGACATCCGCATGCCGGTGCTCGACGGCCTCGCCGCGGCCGGGGAGATCCGCCGCCTGCTGCCGGAAACGGGCGTGATCATGTTGACGACCTTCGGCGAGGACGCCTACATCGAACGCGCCCTCGGCCTCGGCGCGAGCGGTTTCCTGTTGAAGTCGGGGGATCCCCGGGAGCTGCTGGCGGGGGTCCGGGCCGTCGCGGACGGGGCGGCGTTCCTCTCGCCGAAGGTGGCCCACCGGGTCATCTCGCGGCTCTCCGGCGGGCAGCTCAGCCGCGGTGTCGCCGCGCGGGAACGGATCGAGGCGCTGACCGTGCGCGAGCGCGAAGTGCTGACGCTGCTCGGCGGCGGACTGTCCAATGCGGACATCGCCGCGCGGATGTACGTGGTGGAGGGCACCGTCAAGGCGCACGTGAGCACGATCCTGACCCGGCTGGGTGTGCGCAACCGGGTGCAGGCCGCGATCGCGGCCTACGAAGCGGGGCTGGTGGGCGGTGAGGGCTGAGGCTGGGCGGTGACCACGCGTTGATGTCGCCGCCGACCCTCGCGGTCACCGAACTCGGGGCGAGGCGCAGCAGGCTGTTGCGAACGGCCAGCGCCACGCGGTTGCGCAGCAGCGGACCGGCGGCGCCGGCCCGGATGGAGGCGCGCGCGACATGCTGGCTGCGTGGCCGGCGTTCCGCGTCGTAGCGGGCCAAAGCCGTCGAAACCGTGTCCGAAGTGGACATCGTGGCGGCCAGGACCACGGCGTCTTCGATCGCCTGGCAGCCGCCCTGGCCGAGGAACGGCGGCATCGCGTGTGCGGCGTCGCCGAGCAGCGCCACCCGGCCGCGGGTGTACGCGGGCAGCGGGGTAGCCAGCTGGAACACGTCGTGGTGCAGGATTTCCGGCGTCGACGCGATCAGCTCCGGGATCGGCGCGTGCCAGCCGCCGCAGACCGACGCCAGGTGAGCGCGCACGTCGGCGTGCCGGATGCCTTCGGGGACGGCCTCGGCGACCCACCAGTAGACGCGGCCGTCGTGCAGCGGCAGCACGCCGGCCTCCGTGCCGCGCGCCCACGTTGTGCTCAGCCGCGGAGCTTCCGGCAGTTCGACGACGCCGCGAAACGCTGTGCTGCCACTGTAAGCCAGCCGCGAAGACGGCCAGAACGCTTGTCGCACCGGGCTGTTGATGCCGTCGGCGGCGACCACGAGGTCGGCGCGCACCTCGCCGTCGCCGTGGCGGACGAGGCCGTCCGGCGAAACGGAGATGACGGTGACCCCGGCGCGCAGGCTCGACGCGGGCAGCTCGGCGCACAGCGCTTCGATCAGGTCGGCGCGGTGGACCACGCCGAGCGGGAGGCCGTAACGACGTTCGAAGGTCGCCGCGTCCCAGCGCGCCAGCCGCCGCCCGGTTGCCGTGCTCAGGCCGCCGCCGCGCTGCGGGGCCGTCGGCGGGCGCACGCCCAGCTCGGCCAGCGCGCGCTGGGCGTTGGGCCACAACGAAATCCCGGCGCCGATCGCGTCGAACGCGGCGGCGCGCTCGTAGACCGTCACCCGCCAGCCGACGCGGTGCAGCCCGACCGCCGCGCTCAGCCCGCCGATGCCGCCGCCGACCACCACGGCGTGCCGTTGTGCCATGACGTCCTCCTCTGCGGATGTAGTGGACTCTACACCTGTAGAGTGGCCGGGTGGAGCGAATCGGGACGATCGGGGACGCGGCCATCGAGGTGATAGCGGCCGAGGGCATGCGCGGGCTGACGCACCGCGCCGTCGACCGGGCCGCGGGCCTGCCCGTCGGCTCCACCTCGTATTACGCGCGCACGCGGGCCGCGCTGCTGGAGCTGGCCGTCACGCGGATGGTCGAGCTGGACAGCACTGAATTGGAGCCGCCGGTCGGGGGACTGGCGGAATTCCTCGCCGCGACGGTCCACCAGGCGATCACCGAGGGGCGCACGCGGATGCTCGCGCGGTACGAGTTCGCGCTGGAGGCCGTGCGCCGCCCGGAACTGCGCGCTGCGTACGACCGCGGTGGCCTGCTGCTGCGCCGCCGTTGCGCCGAGATCCTCGAGGCCGCGGGCTCTCCGGCGCCGGAGCGGCACACGCGGGTCCTGATCGGCTGGCTGGACGGGTCGATCTTCGACGCGCTGGCGGGCACGGGCTCGCTCGCCCCGCCCGGCCTCAACGAACTGACCGAAAGCGCGCGGGAACTGTTGGCGGGGCTGGGATTGCCGGACACGCGGTGAAGGACTCCTTACCCCCGATGCGGGTAAGAAGTCCTTCACCCGCGGTTCAGGCGTCGCGGCGTTTCAGGACCGCGGTGCCGACCAGCAGCCCGGCCGCGGCCCAGACCAGGCAGATCACGACGCCCACCCCCATGCCGTACGGGGGCGGACCGCCGAACAGCGGGTTCGCCGAGCCGGGCGCCGTCATCGCGTTGAGGCCGGCGAACGCGGGGAAGTAGTTCATCGTCCCCTGCCAGACGTACGAGGAAAGCAGCATCGGCAGCGGCAGGAGCAGCACCATCACCGTCACGATGGTCCCCGCCGCGCTGCGCAGCGCGAACCCGACGCCGAGGCAGAGCACCCCGAGCAGGGCGAAGAACGCGCCCATCCCGACGGCCGTCAGCAGGCCCGTGCCGAAGGAGGTCGGCAGGCCGGCGCTCCCCATCAGGGACCCGCCCAGCGCCATCCCGGCCAGCGCGACCACCAGGCCGTAGCCGAACAGCACCGGCACCAGCACCGCGGCCTTCGCTACCGGGACCTGGCGGCGGACCGGCACCCACTGCAGCGTCGACCGGATCCCGCCGTTCGCGTACTCGCTCGTGACGAACAAAGTGGCCACGGCGATCACGAAGAACTCGGTCATGTAGATGGCCCCGGCCGCCACCATGCTGTGCGCGCCTTCCGGACGGTTGTCGCCGATGTGCTGCGACAGGCCGGAGACGCCGCTGTAGAGCAGCATCGTCAGCAGTCCGCCGGAGAGGCACCACCAGGTGGCGCGCACGGACCAGAGCTTCGTCCATTCCGACGCGATCGCGCCGCTGAGGCCGCCGCCCCGGACTGTTTCCGTCGTGGTCATGCCGTCACCCCGTATTCGACCGACGAAGCGGTCAGTTCCATGTACGCCTGTTCCAGCGATGCCGTCCGCTCGGCCAGCCCGTGCAGCCGCACGCCGAGTTCGTGCGCGAGGTCGCCGACCTGGCCGACGGTGACGCCGTCCACCAGCAGCTCGCCGGGCTCGCCCGGGCGCGCGGCCGGGCCCAGCCGGGCGGCCAGCGCTTCGAGTTCCGCGGGCACGGGCACGCGCACGGAGACGAGACTGGTCGAGTTGCCGGCGATGAACTCGTCGACGGGCGCGTCGGCGAGCAGCTTTCCCTTGCCGATCACCACGAGCCGGCTCGCGGTCAGCTGCATCTCGCTCATCAGGTGGCTGGACACGAACACCGTCCGGCCCTCGTCGGCGAGGGAGCGCATCAGCTGACGCACCCAGCGCACGCCGTCCGGGTCGAGGCCGTTCACCGGCTCGTCGAACATCAGCACCCCCGGGTCGCCCAGCAGCGCGCCCGCGACCCCCAGCCGCTGGCCCATGCCGAGCGAGAACTGGCCCACCCGCTTGCCCGCGACGTCGGTGAGCCCGACGGTCGCGAGCACCTCCTCGACGCGTTTCACCGGGATTCCGTTGCTGCGCGCCATCGCGGTGAGGTGCTTGCCCGCGCTGCGGCCCGGGTGCAGCGACTTGGCGTCGAGCAGCGCGCCGACCTCCCGCAACGGATGCCGCAGCTCGGCGTAGGGCTTGCCGCCCACCAGCACCTCGCCGGCACTCGGCCAGTCCAGCCCGATCACCATCCGCATGGTGGTCGACTTCCCCGAGCCGTTCGGCCCGAGGAACCCCGTGACGGCGCCGGGCGCGACGACAAACGTCAGCGCGTCCACCACCGTCTTGTCCCCGTAGCGCTTCGTCAAACCTCGAAGCGTGATCATGTTTTCCTCCTCGATCCCCGTCTGCGATCGAGTCTGCGGCTCGGGGTGCCCCGTGGACATCGGCCGAGCGGCCCGGGCGACCCCCGACTTTCGGCAGGGGGCCGCTCAGCGGGCGCGGCGCGTGGTGTGCCGGGTCGGGGCGGCGGTGGCGGGGTCCTCCGGCCACGGGTGCTTCGGGTAACGGCCGCGCAGATCGGCTCGAACGGCCGCATAGCCGTTGTGCCAGAAGGATTCCAGGTCCGCGGTGACGGCGGCGGGCCGGCCGGCGGGCGACAGCAGGTGCAGCAGCACCGGGACCCGGCCGTCGGCGATCTTGGGGGTGGCGCGCCAGCCGAAGGTCTCCTGCAGTTTCACCGCGAGCACGGGCTGGTCGCCGCTGTAGTCGACGCGGAGGTGGGAGCCCGAAGGGACCTCCAGCCGGTCCGGCGCCAGCTCGTCCAGCCGGGCGGCGGCGGGCCAGGGGAGCAGGCCGCGCAGGGCCGCGCCCGCGTCGATCGTGGCGAGGTCCGCGCGGCGGCGGGCGCGGGAGACGTCGAGCCAGGTGTCCAGAGTGGACAGAAGTGCCGGATCGCCGACGTCGGGCCAGGGTTCGCCCAGCACCCGGTGCAGGAACGCCATCCGCTCGCGCAGCCGGGCGCCGTCGACGCTCCAGCGGAGGAGGCCGAGGCCCTCGTCTCGCAGGCCGGTCAGCAACGCTTCGCGCACGAGCTTCGGGTCCGGGGAACGCAACGGTCGCGCGGAAAGCGTGATAGCGCCCAGCTTCCGGACGTGGCGGGCCACCACATCGCCGTCCCAGGCGACTTCGTCCACTTCGGACACCACGTTGGGTGCCGCTCGCACGGCCAGTGCTTCGTCGGCGGCCGCGGCGAGCCGGATCGTGCCGTGGACCCGACCGGGGTCCCGCGTGGCCTCGCCGACGGCGAGCCATTCGACGTCGCCCAGCCCGCCCCCGGCGGGCAGTTCGGCCGCGGTGCCGCCGGCCATCAGGTACACCGGCGCGGTGCCGGAACGCCGCCGTGCCAGCCGTTCCGGGTGTGCTAGCGCGACGACCAGCGCCGCGTCGGGTTTCCCGCGCTCCGGGCCGCGCACCAGGTTCGCCAGCCGGCGGGACTCGGTTTTCCAGCGCCGGGCGCCCTCGTCGGTCGAGGACCGCAGCCGTCGCAGCTCGGCTTCGACGTCGGTGAGCGTCGCGCCCGCGTCCAGCAGGGCGACCACCTCGGCGGCGAAGCGTGGTCCCGTTTCCGCGGCGCCGTCGAGCAGGGCGCGGGCCAGCCGCGGGTGCAGGCCGAGGTCGGCCATCCGGCGGCCGCGGGCGGTGACCTCGCCTTCGGCAGTGGTGGCTCCCAGCGTCCGGAGCAACGTGCGCGCCGCCGCGAGCGCGCCTTCACCCGGCGGGTCCCACCAGGACAGCGCGCTGCCGTCCGGAGTGGACCAGCAGGCCAGCTCCAGCGCGAACCGCGCCAGCTCCGCCGTGCGGATCTCCGGCTCGGGGTACGCGGGCAGCGTCGCCTGTTCGTGCTCCGCCCAGCAGCGGTACGCGCGGCCGGGCGCCTCACGGCCCGCGCGGCCGGCGCGCTGTTCGGCCACGGCCGCCGAAACCCGCACCGTCGCCAGGCCCGGCAGGCCGCGCCGGTGGTCGACCCGGGGGACGCGCGCGAGCCCGGAGTCCACCACGGCCCGCACCCCCGGCACGGTCAGGCTCGACTCCGCGACCGCCGTCGACAACACCACGCGACGCCGTTCTCGCGGTCGCAGCGCGTCGTCCTGGCGGGCCGGGGAGAGGCGCCCGTGCAAGGGCAGGACATCGGCGTCCAGTGTGGACAGAAGGTTCGAGGTTCGCGCGATCTCCCCGGCGCCGGGGAGGAACGCGAGCACGTCACCGTCCCCTTCGGACAGTGCTCTCCGAACCGCGCCGGCCACCGCCGCTTCGGGCCGCTCGCCGCGGGCGGGCGCGCGGTAGGAGACCGTGACGGGATACGTGCGGGCCTCGGCCGTCACCACCGGCGCGTCGCCCAGCAGCTCCGCGAGCCGCCCGGCCGCGACGGTCGCGGAGGTCGCCAGCAGCCGCAGGTCGTCGCGCAGGCCCGCGCGGACGTCGAGGAGCAGGGCGAGCAGCAGGTCGGCGTCGAGGTGGCGTTCGTGGCACTCGTCGAGCAGCACCGTCGACACCCCGGGCAGCTCCGGGTCGTTCTGCACCCGCCGGACGAGCAGGCCCGACGTGACCACCTCGATCCGCGTGCGCGACGACACCTTCCGGTCGCCGCGCACCGCGTAGCCCACGGTCTCGCCGACCGGCTCGCCCAGCAGCCCCGCCATTCGCGTGGCCGCGGCCCGGGCGGCGAGCCGGCGCGGCTCGGCCACGACGACCCGGCCGGGGGAGCCGGCGAGCGCGAGCGGCACCAGCGTCGTCTTGCCCGTGCCCGGCGGCGCGACGAGGACCGCGGTGCCGTGGGCGTCGAGCGCGGCCAGCAGCGACGGCAGCACCGCGCGGACGGGCAGGTCCGGGAGCCGTTCGGGAGGCGGGATCGTCACCGCTCGGTGACCTGCGGGGGCGGCGGCAGCGGGTAGTTCGACGGGCCGATGTTGGCCTGCAGCGACTTCAGCCACGCGCCGCTGGAGATCATGTCGCTGATGGCGTCGTCGATCGCGTGCTGGCTCTCGGTGTCGCCCTTGCGCAGGCCGATGCCGTAACGCTCGGTCGAGAACGGCTTCCCGACCACGCGCAGCAGCTCCGGGTCCTGCGCGGCGAAACCGGCGAGGATGACCGCGTCCGTGGTCACGGCGTCGACCTGGTTCGCGAGCAGCGCCGTGACGCAGTCCGGGTAGCGCGGGTACTCGACCAGCTGCACGGCTTGCGCGAACTTGTCCCGCACCATCTGCGCCGGGGTCGAGCCGGTGACCGAGCACAGGCGACGGCCGTTCAGGGTCTCCGGGCCGGTGATGTCCGCCGAGTTCAGCCGCACCAGCAGGTCCTGCCCGGTGCTGAAGTACGGCCCGGCGAACGACACCAGCTGCTTGCGCTTGTCGGTGATCGAGTACGTGCCCACGATCAGGTCCGCCGCGCCCGAGGTGAGGTCCGACTCGCGGGTGGCCGGGGTCGTCTCGTGCCAGGTGATGTGCTGGGGGTCGACGCCCAGCTTGCCGGCCACGTACTCGGCGACGTCGACGTCGAAGCCGATGAACCGGCCGTCGATCGTGCGCTGGGAGAGGCCGGGCGAGTCGAAGCGGATGCCGATCGTCAGGTGCTTGCCGTCACTCGCCCGTTTGATCAGCGGGTCACTCGCGGTGACCGTGCCCGGGCCGCACGCCACGCACGTGACCAGCAGCAATGCCGCGGCGAACAGGGCACGAGCGCGCATGCCGCCTCCGTTCGCGATCGGTGACCAACTCACAAAGTTCTCAGGTCCGGCGGTTAGCCTAAGCCTGTGCGAAGACTGCCCCAACCCGTGCTCGACACCGTCGGCACGCTGGCCCGGCTCGGACTGGCGGCCGTATGGCTCATTTCGGGCGGCATCAAGCTGGTGGACCCGGGGCAGACCTACATCGCCGTGCAGGCGTACGACGTGCTGCCGCACGCGCTGGTCGGCCCCGTCGCGACGGCGTTGCCGCTGCTCGAGCTGGTCCTCGGCCTGCTGCTGCTCGCCGGCCTCGCCACCCGTTACGTGGCCGGGGTCGCGCTGGTGCTGCTGGCCGTGCTGATCGCGGGCATCGCGCAGTCGTGGGCGCGCGGGCTGAGCATCGACTGCGGCTGCTTCGGCGGCGGCGGGAGCGTGTCGGCCGGGCAGACCGAGTACCCGCAGGAGATCCTGCGCGACACCGGGTTCGCCCTGCTGGCGATCTGGCTGCTGGTCCGCCCGCGCACCTGGGCCTCACTCGACGGTTGGCTCGGGTGGGGCCGGGAGAAGACCACCGGGAGCGGGAACTCCACCGGCCCGGCGGACGACTACTCCACGAGCATCGCTGAAGGGAAATAGGAACTGATGGGTGGAGCAGCGCGGAGCGCTCGGAAGAGCCGGCAGCAGGCGCAGGCGGCCAGGTCCGTCGCGCAGGCCAGGGGCACGGCCGGCGGGGACCCGAAGAAGGTCGCGATCGTCGTGGTCGCGGTCGTGGTCCTCGCCGCGCTGGTGATCGGCGGCGTGATCTGGATCAACTCGAGCAAGAACTCGACGGAGGGCACCGCGATCCAGCCCGGCGCGAGCCCGACGCTGGCCGCCGGCGTGGTGGAGAAGCTCGACGGTGTTGTGGTCTCGGTCGGCAAGCCCGGCGCGCCGAAGACCATCGACCTCTACGCCGACTTCCTCTGCCCGTACTGCGGCCAGCTGCAGAAGGACTACGGGCCGAAGATGGAGCAGGCGATCAACAACGGCCAGCTCACCGTGCGTTATCACATGGTGACGCTGCTGAACCAGAACTCGAGCCCGCCGGGGTACTCGCTCGAATCGGCGAACGCGGCGCTGGCCGCGGCCGGCTCGCAGAAGTTCACCGCCTTTCACGACGCGCTGTTCAAGAACCAGCCCGAGGAGGGCCAGCGCGGCTACGACAAGGGGCAGCTGATCAAGCTCGGCCAGGACCTCGGCATCACCGATCCGAAGTTCGCGCAGGCGGTCAACGCCGGCACCTACGACGCGCAGCTGCAGACCGCGTTCCAGCAGGCCGAGAACGACCCGAACCTGGCCCAGGACTTCCCGAACGGCGCGCACGGCTTCGGCACGCCGACCATCGCGGTGAACGGCAAGGCCATCTCGACCTCGGGCGACTGGCTGACCGGCGTGCTGAACGGCACGGCGAGCTGAGCCTGGGCACACGGACGCGACCACCAGCGCGAGCAGCGCGTCGTCGAGTCGCGTGCCGGAATCGTTCAACAGCAACGGTTCCCACGCGAGTGGCGGCGACGGTCGTGGTGGCGGGTCGGTGGGCAAGCCGCGACTGCCCGGTCATGGTCAGCCCGCAGCAGTCGAGGCCATGGCCCCGCGCGATACCGCCCCAGACGTGATCGGCGCGGGTTGCCGAGCTGGCCCACTGCGCGCAACGCCGGGCGGGCGACCGGAGGTACCAGGCGCTCGTGCCGGTGCTGGAGCCCGCGCAGCTCACGTCGCTGGGCTACGAGCCGCTGGCCGAGGACGACCCCGACTACTACGACGACAGCCCGGGCACCGCGCACGCCTCCGACGGCGCGGTCGAGGTGACCGTCGACGCGTTCGGCTCGCTGCACCGGCTGTGGCTGGCGCCGTCGGTGGCCAACGCCGACCCTTCGGCGCTGATCGTCCAGACCTCCTCCGCCGCGATGACGGCAGCGGCGCGGAGCGGACCGGCCGGTCCGGCCGCTGACGAGGACGACTGGTCCACGTTCGACCGCCCGGACCGCTGAGGGAAACCGCTTCGGGCGAACCCGAACGGCTGGCCGCGGAGGCGGATCCGGGGCCGGGCGCCCGAAAATCCGGGGTATGCGAACGAAGATCGTCACCGCCCTGCTCCTCGTGGCCGGTTTCTGCGCGCCCACTTCGGTCACCGCCGCCACCGTGACCGCGCGGACCGGTCCCGGCACCGTGTTCCCCGCTTCGGCCGCGGAATTCGAGGGCCGGACCACGGTCGTCTGCACCGTGCGCGCCGAACCGGTCGACGGCAACGACAGCTGGGCGAGGCTGAGCACCGGTGGGTGGGCCCCGGCCGCGCAGTTCGGGGCGGCGACCGGCGTGCCCGAGTGCGACGGGACCGGCGCGTACCCCGCCGGCGACGACTACCCGTATCGGACGGACCGCACCGACAACGTTGACAGGTGGGCGTTCTACCGCGGCCAGTGCACCTCGTTCGTCGCCTGGCGGCTGGAGCAGACGCTCGGGTACTTCCACAACTTCCAGTGGCACAACGGGATTCCCGGCCACTGGGGCAACGCCGTCGACTGGGACGACAACGCGCGCAAGCTCGGCTACCGCGTCGACCGGGTGCCGGTGCCCGGCGCCGTGGCGCAGTGGGAGAGCGGGCACGTGGCGTACATCAGTGCTGTGCAAGGGAAAACGGTCACGGTGGAGGAGTACAACTGGGTCACGCCGCTGGCTTACGACATCCGGGTGACGACGATGGACCGGATCAGCGCCGTCCTGCACCTGGTGCCCGGGCGGTGACACCGGCTTTCCCGCTGACCGGTACCCGGTGCCGGTGAGGTCTGGACCACCGCGCTGAACTGTGCGTTAATTCAAGACGTGAAGTTTTGTTTTCCCGCCGAAGAGAACTCGAATGCGCGGTGACGTCCAGCGGCCCGCGCGGGTCCACTTCGGCTGCGGGAGGCGGTATTCCCGCCGCTTCCCGTGACGGTGTACCCCCGCCCCCACCGGAAGGTTCCTTCATGTCCGTCAAACGACGCCCGTTCGGGCTCGTGGGCAAGGCATTGGCGTTTTTCGCCGCCTGCCTCGGCCTCGCGTTCGGCTCGCCGGCTCTCTCCTCGCATGCCGCCGCGGCGACACCGTTCAAGGTGCTCGCGTTCTACAGCGGCACCTACGACGCCGCGCACATCAGCTTCGAAAAGGAGGCCAACGTCTGGTTCCCCCAGCAGGCGGCGGCCAACGGGTTCAGCTATTCCTCCACCAACAACTGGGACCAGCTCACCAGCATCACGCCCGATCAGGCCCAGGTGGTGATGTTCTTCGACGACCAGCCGCAGTCGCAGGCGCAGTTCGAGGGCTTCCAGCGATACATGAACGCCGGCGGCGCGTTTTTCGGGTTCCACGTGTCGGCGTACAACGACGATTCCACGCCAACGTATGCGAACTGGTTCCACAACGATTTCCTCGGCACCGGCCGGTTCGTCTCCAACAGCTGGGGCCCGACCGCCGAAACGCTGAAGATCGAGAACCGCACGCACCCGTCCACGGTGAATCTGCCCGCGACCATCCAGTCCTCGGTGAGCGAGTGGTACTCCTGGCAGAACGACCTGCGGCAGAACCCGAACATCTCGATCCTGGCCTCGCTCGACCCGTCGACCTTCCCGGTGGGCGACGACCCGAACCAGACCTGGTACAGCGGCTACTACCCGATCATGTGGACCAACAAGAACTACAAGATGCTGTACGCGAACTTCGGCCACAACAAGATGAACTACGACACCAACACCGCGCTCTCCTCGACTTTCGAGAGCGCCGACCAGAACAAGTTCGTCCTCGACGGACTGCGCTGGCTGGGCGGCGCTTCGAGTGACGGCGGCACCCCGCCGTCCGGCGGGATCTCGCCGACCGCCTGGTACCCGGTGGTGAACAAGGCCAACGGCAAGTGCGTCGACGCGCGTTCCGCCGCCTCGGCGAACGGCACCGTGATCCAGCAGTACGCCTGCAACGCCACGAACGCCCAGCAGTTCCAGTTCCAGCCGACCAGCGGCGGGTACGTGCGGGTGAACAACCGGACCGACCCGGCCCAGGTGATCGATGTGTCCAATGTGGCCACCACGGACAACGCCGGACTCCAGCTGTGGGCCTACAGCGGCGGGGCGAACCAGCAGTGGCAGCCGGTTTCGGAAGGCGGCGGGTACTACCACTTCGTCGCCCGTAACAGCGGAAAGTGCTTGACCGTGCCCGGCGGCTCGACCGCGGACAGCGTCCAGTTGGTCCAGTCGGCCTGCACCGGCGGGGCGGCGCAGTCGTTCCACGTGGCGTGACATGCGTGAGTGCTGAAGCCGGTTATCGCTGGCTTCAGCACTCACGTTTCAACGGTTCGGGGCTCGCTCGACGATCAACCGCAGCGCCTCGACGTGCTCCAGGAATCGTGCCCGTCCTTCGCCGGTGGCCTGCACCGAGGTCTTGGGCACCCGGCCGAGGTAGGTTCGGCGCTGTTCGATGTACTCCGCTTTTTTCAGGGTCGCCAGCTGTTTGGACAGTGCGGAGTCCGAAAGGGACACTCCGTCGCGCAGGAAGGCGAAGTCGCACCATTCGGCGGCGTTGAGCACCGACATGATCGCCAGCCGCGTCGGGTCCGACAGCAGGCGGTCCAGTTCCGGTCCTCCGGTCATGCGTTCGTGCGCCGCTGGGAACCCGCGACCAGCGCCTGCCCCAGCGCGAACAGCGCGGTGAACGCGGCGCCGTAGACCACGCCGACCACGGTGTTCGGGTAGTCGCGCAGCCCGACCGTGCCGGCCAGGCTGCCGGCGAAACCGGTGCCGTACTGGGCGATCAGCCACGCGCCGAGCACCCCGAGGGCCAGCACGACCCCGAAGACCCACGGGACGAACGGCTGCCGCTGCTGCACCCCGCGCATCCGGCCGAGCAGCGACGACCGCTCGTACCGGCTGGCCACGAACACCACCACCAGCGCGACGATGACCAGTACCGCGACCAGTTTCGCGCCGCTGAGGCTGATGAAGTCGTTGGCCGCCGAGCCCGCGGCGCCCACCACGAACATCCCCGCGTAGACCCACCACGGCAGCCGCGCCGCCCGCCGGGTCCGCTCCTGGTGCGCGCCGACCGACGCCAACGCCTCCGCTGCCTGCTGCTGCTCGTCCTGCTGGTTCATGACGTCCTCCCGTTTGACTACTTGCCTATCTGGAAAGTACTCACTTCTTTCCGATGAGGCAAGTAGTCAGGACGG
Source organism: Amycolatopsis saalfeldensis (assembly GCF_900110575.1). Lineage (GTDB taxonomy): Bacteria > Actinomycetota > Actinomycetes > Mycobacteriales > Pseudonocardiaceae > Amycolatopsis > Amycolatopsis saalfeldensis. The sequence continues at coordinate 220,315 of NZ_FOEF01000011.1, read as the reverse complement.
GCGGCGCAGCCCGTCGACGAGGAGGGTGACCATGCGCTGGTTGTAGGTGAACTCCTCGCCGCGGATGGGCTGGCACAGCAGCGCGATGGCGTTGAGCAGGTCTTTCGCGCTGGCGTCGGCCCGGATTTCGCCGGTCTCGGCGGCGGCTGCGAGCAGTGCTCCGAGGGTGGGTTCGAGTCGCTGCATGAAGTAGCCGGGCAGGGCGTCGAAGGCCGGATTGCCCGAATGCATGGCCGCGGCGAGCCCGCGTTTGGTCCCGAGCAGCTCGGTGTACCGGTGGATCCACTTCGCGAGCGCGGCTCTCGGTTCGTGCTTGGCGCTCAAGGTCGGCCCCGCCTCGGCGCAGGCGTCGATCCCGCTCTGCACCACGGCCGCGACCAGGTCCGAGCGCTGAGGGAAGTGCCGGTACAGCGTGCCGACGCCGACGCCGGCCAGGTCGGCGATCTCCTTCGCGGGCGCGTCCACGCCCGACGTGTCGAACACGGCCTTCGCGGCTTCGAGCAGGGATTCGACGTTGCGTTGTGCGTCGGCGCGCAGCCGGCGCGGTGGCTGCGCGCTCGTCTTCCCGGCTTGGGCCGGCTCTGGGTGATCGGCCACGATCCTCCTCCGCTTGCGTAACCGGAAAGCCTTTCCGTATGGTTGTGGAAGAGCTTTCCGCTTAGGTCGAGGGTACGGCATCCGCCGGGCGCCGGCCGTGATCCCAGGAGCCATCGCATGCAGTACCGCACTCTCGGCCGGACCGGCATCAAGGTCAGCCCCTACGCGCTCGGCACGCTGATGTTCGCCACGTCCATCGGCAACCCCGACCACGAGGACTCGATCCGCGTCATCCACAAGGCCCTGGACGCCGGGATCAACTTCGTCGACACGGCCGATGCCTACGGCGACAGCGAAGAGATCGTCGGCAAAGCGCTCAAAGGCCGTCGTGACAGCGTGGTCCTCGCCACCAAGTTCGGCCGCCCGATCGGGGACGATCTCAATCGCCAGGGCGCCTCGCGTCGCTGGATCACTACCGCGGTCGAGAACTCGTTGCGCTGCCTGCAAACCGACTACATCGACCTGTACCAGCTCCACCGGCCGGACCCGGCCACGGACCTCGGGGAAACGCTTTCCGCGCTGTCCGACCTGATCCGCGGCGGGAAGGTCCGGGCGATCGGGACATCCGCGCTGCCCGTGTCCGACCTCGTCGAGAGCCACTGGATCGCCGAGCGGCGGGGCCTGGAACGGCTCCACACCGAGCAGCCGCCGTACTCGCTGCTCAACCGCGGCATCGAACGCGAGGTGCTGCCGGTGGTGCTGCGCCACGGGATGGGCACGCTGGTGTGGGGCCCGCTCGGGCAGGGGCTGCTCACCGGCCGCGTCCGCAAGGGCGAGCACAACGACCTGCGCCGGGCGGGCCTGGCCAAGCACCTCACCGACGAGCGCCGGCTCGACGTCGTCGAGCAGCTCATCCCGGTCGCCGAGGCGGCGGGCCTGCCGCTGACCCACCTCGCGATGGCGTTCGCGATCGCCCACCCCGGCGTGACCAGCGCGATCATCGGCCCGCGCACGATGGCCCACCTCGACGACCTGCTCACCGGCCTCGACGTCGTGCTGACCGACGAGGTCCTCGACCGGATCGACGAGATCGTCCCGCCCGGCACCGACGTCGGCACGCTCGACCAGGCCTACCTGCCGCCGTCCCTCCAGCACGCCGGTCTGCGCCGCCGCCCGCTCGGCGAGCGCGGCGCGGTCTGAGCGATCAGGCCGGCCGCCAGGTCGTCTGCATCCGGACCACCAGCACGGCCAGCACCAGCAAGGCGATGGCGATCAACACCGCGGCCCACCGGCCGTCGTCGGGGGCCGTGCCCAAGGCGGCGGGCAGGATCACCAGCGAGGTCACCAGATAGGCCAGGTGCGTGCCGGGCTCGCCGGGGTGGTCGCCGCCGAGCAGGCCCGCCACGTCGGCCACCGCCTGGACGAGCAGGGCCAGCTCGATCACGGCCAGCGCCGGCAGCACCCGGCGACGGCGGTAGCGGCCGGCGAGCCCGGTGCCGAGCACCACGAGCCCGCCGGCCACGCACACCACCGTGGTGGTGAAGGCGAGGGATTCGATCACGCTTTCGCCTTGCGGCGGCGGCGTTTCGAACCGGAGCGGAACAGCCAGGTGGACAGCCCGGTCAGCATCAGCGCCAGCGGCGCGAGGCCGAGCACGAACCACACGATCCGCCACCACGGCCCGACCAGCCAGCCGAAGTGGGCGGGCTCGAAGACGTTCTCGTAGAACGTGTTCGCGCCCGGCTGCGGTTTGGCGTCCACATCGGACACATGCGTCGCGTCGTGGCTGTCGACGTACACCGTGTGGTCGCCGCCGAAGAAGGCACGCGCGCCGTACGGCTGGTAGCCGGGGCTGGCGACCGAGACTTGGTAGTACCCGTTCTTCGACGTGATCAGGTAACGCACTTCGCCGGGCGTGACGGCCAGCGCCGCGGCGGCCGCCCGGTCGATCCCGATCTCGGGGGTACCGGGCGCCGCGGGGTTCGCGGTGAACGAGTACTTGGCCGGATCCGCAGGCGCGCCGCCAGTGATGGCGAGCCACGCGTCCTTCGCCTGCGGCAGGTAGAACGCGGCGCCGGTGACGCCCCACATCAGCACGAACGGCACCGTCACGATGCCGATCACGTTGTGCAGGTCGTAGTCGCGGGCGAACCGGCCCTTGCCCGTGCGCACGCGGAAGCTGTGCGAGAACCGCCGGAACCCCGGCCACCACACGACGACCCCGGTCACCGCCAGCAGCACCATCAGCAGGCCGAGCACCACCAGGATCAGCTGCCCCCAGCTCGTGCCCGGCGGCCAGTCGAACCCGACCGACGGCACCGGCGCGGCCAGCCACGAGACGTAACCCGGGTCGTTCGCGCAGGTGAGCCCGCAATCGTGCAGGTTGACCAGAAAGCCCATCACCCCGTCCTCGACCGGGGCTTGGCCGTTGATCCGCCCGGTGCCGGGGTCGACGGCGTACGCCTGCGCGTAGTCCGCGTCGCCGACCGCGAGGATCCCGCCGTCGGCGCTGACCCAGGCGGGGGAGAACTCGGGGTGGGCCGCGGCGACGATGTCGCGCGCCTGCTGGAAGCCGATGGGGTGCGCGCTGCCGGTGTGCCGGTAGAAGCCGCCGTGCGTGGCCCGGTAGTACTCCGGGTGGAACAGCAGCACGGCGCCGGACGTCGTCTCGAGCACCAGGAAAAGGCCGAGTACCAACGAAGTCCACCGGTGCGTCAGCACCAATGCCCGGCGGACGGGCTTGCGGCGCAGCCACCGCCGGAAGCTCCCCTTGCGGGCCGCGCGGACTGGTTCCGTGCGGGCCAGTTCTTCGGTGCTGATGGTCGCCCCCTCGATCTTGCTCGGAGGTGAGGTTAGCCTTGCCTTCACGGCGAGGTAAAGCCCCTGTGATCCACGCACCTTTCCCGGTCTTGTAAAATACATTCAGGTCTGTATCTTTGTTGCCAACGCCTACACGAGGGAGTGCCGCGGTGGCGAACAAGGTGTACGTCGTCGGTGTCGGGATGACGAAGTTCGAGAAGCCCGGCCGCCGCGAGGGCTGGGACTACCCGCAGATGGCCAGGGAGTCCGGCAGCAACGCACTGGCCGACGCCGGGATCGAGTACGACCAGGTGCAGCAGGCCTACGTCGGGTACGTCTACGGGGAGTCGACCTCGGGCCAGCGCGCCGTCTACGAGCTGGGCCTGACCGGCATCCCGGTGGTGAACGTCAACAACAACTGCGCCACCGGCTCGACCGCGCTGTACCTGGCGGCGGAGGCGATCCGCGGCGGCCGCGCGGACTGCGTGCTGGCGCTGGGCTTCGAGAAGATGAAACCCGGCTCGCTCGGCTCGACCTTCGACGACCGCGAGCAGCCCATGGGCAACCACATGCAGGCCCTCGCGGAGATCTCCGAGGTGCTGTTCCCGCCCGCGCCGTGGATGTTCGGCGCCGCCGGGCGTGAGCACATGAAGGCCCACGGCACCACGGCCGAGCAGTTCGCGAAGATCGGCGAGAAGAACCACCGGCACTCGGTGAACAATCCGTACGCGCAGTTCCAGGACGCGTACACGCTCGAAGACGTCCTCGGCTCGCGGATGATCTACGACCCGCTCACCAAGCTGCAGTGCTCGCCGACGTCCGACGGCTCGGGCGCCGCGATACTGGCGAGCGAGTCCTATGTGGACGCCCATGGGCTGGCGGGCCGCGCCGTCGAGATCGTCGGCCAGGCCATGACCACCGACTTCGCGAGCACGTTCGACGGCAGCGCGAAGAACATCGTCGGCTACGACATGACCAAGCAGGCCGCGGTGCGCGTGTACGCGCAGTCCGGGCTCGGCCCCGGGGACTTCCAGGTGATCGAGCTGCACGACTGCTTCTCCGCCAACGAACTGCTCACCTACGAGGCACTCGGCCTCTGCGCGGAGGGCGACGGCGGCGAGCTCGTCGACTCCGGCGAAACGACGTACGGCGGCAAGTGGGTGGTGAACCCGTCCGGCGGCCTGATCTCCAAGGGCCACCCGCTCGGCGCGACCGGGCTGGCGCAGTGCGCCGAGCTGACCTGGCAGCTGCGCGGCGACGCGGGCAAGCGTCAGGCCGGCGCGGTCGGAGCCGCGCTGCAGCACAACATCGGGCTCGGCGGCGCCGCCGTGGTCACCGCGTATCAGCGAGCCGTTCGTTAGGAAAAGGAGCACTATGGGCCGGATCAGCGCGTCCGTCGAACTGCCCGCCACGCCGGAGAAGGTGTGGGCGGAGTTCGCGGACCCGAACAACTTCGAGAAGTGGCTGACCATCCACACCAAGTGGAAGGGCGACGTGCCGGCGCGGTTCGAGCTGGGCGCGCAGGTGTCCGAAGTGGTCACGATGCTCGGCATGCCGAACACGATCACCTGGACCGTCGACGAGTACGCGGAGCCGTCGAAGCTCGTCATCTCCGGCACCGGGATGGCCGGGGTGAAGGTCAGCTTCGCGCTGTCGGTGCAGGCCGGCGGCGCCGGGGCGATCGCGGCGATCGACGCCGAGTTCTCCGGGCAGATGATCGTCGGCGCGCTCGGCAAGGCCGTGGAGAAGGACGGCAAGAAGAACCTGGACTCCTCGCTGGAGAACTTCAAGCAGCTGGTCGGGGCCTCATGACGGAGGGCTTCGACCCGGCGGGACTGGACCGGTGGACCGACGAAAGCCGGTTCGAGGTCACGCGCGCCCGCCTCGTCGAGTACGCGGCGGCGACCAACGACCCGATCCCGGCCCACCGTGCGGGTGACGTCGCGAGCCCGGTGTTCGCGATCGTGCCCGTGTTCCAGTCGCTGCTGGAGCCGGCGCTGGAAGTGGTGCCGGCGGGGCTGTTCGGGCGGGTCGTGCACGGGGAGCAGGATTTCCGCTTCCACCGCCCGATCCGGCCCGGGGACAAACTCGTTTCGCGCGCGAAGATGACCGGCTACGAGGGCCTGCCGAACGGCACGCGCGGCACGGTGTACCTCGAAACCCGCGACGAGGCGGGGGAGCCGGTGAACGAGCAGTACGTGACGCTGTTCGTCCGCGGCTTCGACACCGGCGAGACGCGCGGCACCCTGGGCCCGGACCACCGTTCGGCGCGTTCGGGCGCGCCCGCCGCGAAGGTGGCGCAGCACGTCGACGACGACCAGACGTTCCGCTACGGCCCCGCCGCCGGCGACCCGATGCCGATCCACCTGGACGCCGAGGTGGCCCGCGCCGCGGGTCTGCCGGGCATCATCGCGCATGGCTTGTGCACCATGGCTTTCGCGTCGTGGGCGCTGCTGACCTCGGTGGGGGAGCGTCGCCGTCTGCGGCGCTTGGCGGTGCGGTTCGCGAAGCCGGTCCTGCCGGGAGAGGACCTCGACACGACGATCTGGCGCGCGGGCGCGCTGAGGTACGCATTCGAAACCACTGTCGGCGACACCGTTGTCCTGAAGGACGGCCTCGCCGAGTTTGCCGAGCAGGAGTAAATCGCATGGGAGCATTGGACGGCCGCGTCGCCGTCATCACCGGCGCGGGCCGCGGCATCGGCCGGGAGCACGCGCTGCTCTTCGCGGCCGAGGGCGCCGCCGTCGTGGTCAACGACCTGGGCGGAGCCAACGACGGCACCGGCGCCGACACCACACCCGCCCAGGAAGTGGCCGACGAAATCCGCGCGTCCGGCGGCCAGGCCGTGGCGAACTCCGCGAACGTGACCTCCTGGGCCGACGCCGCGAGCCTGATCGACCAGGCGGTGTCGGAGTTCGGCCGCCTGGACGTGGTCGTCAACAACGCGGGCATCCTCCGTGACGCGTTTGTGGCGGGGATGACCGAAGAGCAGTGGGACGCGGTGATCGCCGTGCACCTGAAGGGCCATGTCGCGGTCCTGCACCATGCTGCGGCGTATTGGAAATCCCGCGCCAAGTCGGGTTCCCGAGTGGCCGCGTCGGTCATCAACACCGCTTCGGCTTCCGGCACGACCATGCCGAACCCGGGGCAGGTGAACTACGGCGCCGCCAAGGCCGGTATCGCCGCGATGACCTTGGTGGCCGCGCAGGAACTGGAGCGCTACGGCGTCCGCGTCAACGCCATCGCGCCCATCGCGCGGACCCGGCTGACCCTGGCCACTCCCGGCATGGGGGCGATCTTCGCCCAGGAAGTGGCGGAGGGTGAGTTCGATGCCTTCTCTCCGGCCAACATCTCGCCTCTGGTCGCCTACCTGGCCACGGAGAAGTGCCCGATCACCGGCAAAGTCTTCGCGGTGCAGGGGGAAGCCATCTCGGAGCTGGCCGGGTGGCACGACGTCCGGGTGGTGGAGACGGAAGGGCCTTGGCGGATCGAGGACATCGCTGCTCGGCTGCCTTGAGGCGGTCCGATGCACCGTGATCCGCAGCCAGAACAGAGGCGGCGCCCCCTTGCCGAAGTGCCCGGCAAGGGGGGGCCGCTGCCAGTGCCTCTCAGTCCCGCTCGATGGCGTGCCCCACGACGTCCGGGCCGGGGTGGGCGTGGCCGGAGCCGTCGCGGCGCAAGTCCACTTCCGGGAGTTCCACGGGATCGCCGTTGCGGGCCGCGCCGGCTGGGCGTGGGCCGATCCAGGCCACTGCCACGCTGGTTTCGCCCTTCAGGAAGCGGTGGGCTCGGACGCCGGCGGTTGCCCGGCCCTTGGCCGGGTACTCGCTGAACGGGGTCACCTTCACGCTTTGGCCGGTCGCCGTCACGACCATGGGCTCGCCGTGTTCCTCGTCGTCGGTGCGGACCGCGCCGAAGAAGACCGCGCTGCCGCCGGTGGGGAGGTTGATGCCCGCCATGCCGCCGCTCTTCAGGCCCTGCGGGCGGACCAGCGAAGCGGCGAAGCGCAGCAGCGAGGCCTCGGAGGACATGAAGGCCAACGTTTCGCTGCCGTCGGTCAGCCAGGTGGCGCCGACCACCTCGTCGCCGGGCTTCAGGGAGATCACCTCGAACTCGTCCGAGCGGACCGGCCACTCGGGGGCGCACACCTTCACCACGCCGCCGCGGGTGCCGAGGGCCAGGCCCGGCGAGTCGGCGGCCTGCTCGCCCAGCGGGGCGATGCCGACCACGGTCTCGCCCTTTTCCAGCGGTACCAGCTCTTTGGCGGCCATACCGCCACGCAGTGACACCGTGCCGGCCTGCTCCGGCAGGACCGGCAGGGGCAGCACGTCCGTCTTGAACGCCCGGCCCCGGCTGGTCACCAGCAGCACCTGGCCACGCGCGGTGGTGTGCACGACGGCCGAGACGGCGTCGTGCTTCACTCGGCCGTTTCGGCGCCGCACCTCGGACGCCTCTTCCGACTCGGCGGCCGTTCGCGCGACCAGGCCGGTGGCCGAGAGGATCACCTGGCACGGGTCGTCCGTGATCTCCAGCGGGCCGGACGGCTTCGAGGCCGCCAGCACCTCCTTGAGGTCACCGTCGATCAGCCGGGTGCGCCGCTCGGTGGGGAAGTCCTTCGCGATCTTCGCCAGCTCCGACGAGACGAGCTTCTTCAGCACCGTCTCGTCGTCGAGGATCGTGCTCAGCTCCGCGATCTCCTCGCGCAGTTTGTCCTGTTCGGACTCCAGCTCCAAGCGGTCGTACTTGGTCAGCCGGCGCAGCGGGGTGTCGAGGATGTAGGCGGCCTGGATCTCGGAGAGCTTGAAGCGCTGCATCAGGCCGTCCTTGGCCGCCTGCGCGTTTTCGCTTTCGCGGATCAGCTTGATGACCTTGTCGATGTTCAGCAGCGCGGTCAGCAGACCCTCGACGAGGTGCAGCCGCTCTTCGCGCTTGCGGCGGCGGTAGCGCGTGCGCCGCGTGACGACCTCGTAGCGGTGCTTGAGGAAAACCTCCAGCAGCGCCTTGAGCCCGAGCGTGCGCGGCTGGCCCTCGACCAGCACCAGGTTGTTGATGCCGAAGGACTGCTCCAGCGGCGTCAGCCGGTACAGGTCGGCCAGCAGTGCCTGCGGGTTCACGCCCACCTTGCACTCGATGACCAGGCGGGTGCCGTTCTCGCGGTCGGTCAGGTCCTTGACGTCGGCGATGCCGGTGAGCCGCTTGGACTTGTTGACCTCGTCGGTGATCTTCTCGATCACCTTCTCCGGCCCCACGCCGTACGGCAGCTCGTTGACCGTGATGGCCTGCCGCCCGCGGCTGCCCTCCAGCGGCCCGGTTTCGACGTTCGCGCGCATCCGCACCACGCCGCGGCCGGTCTCGTAGGCCTGGCGCACCGCGTCGAGGCCCAGCAGCGCGCCGCCGGTCGGCAGATCGGGGCCGGGGACGAACTCCATCAGCTTGTCGAGCGTGGCGTTCGGGTGATTGATCAGCCACCGCGCCGCGTTGATGACCTCGCCCATGTTGTGCGGGATCATGTTGGTCGCCATCCCGACCGCGATCCCGGACGTGCCGTTCACCAGCAGGTTCGGGAACGCCGCGGGCAGCACCGAGGGCTCCTGCAGCGACCCGTCGTAGTTCGCCCGGAAGTCGACGGTCTCCTCCCCGAGCTCGCCGACGAGCAGCATCGCCTCGGGCGACATGCGGGCCTCGGTATAACGCGAGGCGGCCGGTCCATCGTCTGGGCTGCCGAAGTTTCCGTGCCCGTCGATGAGCGGGGCGTTCATCGAGAAGTCCTGGGCCAGCCGGACCATGGCGTCGTAGATCGCCACGTCGCCGTGTGGGTGGTACTTGCCCATCACGTCGCCGACCACGCGGGACGACTTCACGTACGCGTGGGTCGGGCGGTAGCCGTTCTCGTTCATCGAGTACATGATGCGGCGGTGGACCGGCTTGAGGCCGTCGCGCGCGTCGGGCAGGGCGCGGGAGTGGATGACCGAGTAGGCGTACTCCAGGTAGGAGTCCTCCATCTCGGTCTGCAGCGGGTTGTCGAAGACCTGCGCGCCCGGCTGGTCGAACGCGCTCGCGTCCACCCGCGTCACCGGGGTCTTGCTACGGCGAGCCATGGCTCACAACTCCTTGGGAACGAAGGAAAATCAGACGTCGATGGCTTCGCGGTCGACGCGGTCGGAGGATTCGACGAGCCAGTTGCGCCGGGGCTCGACCTTCTCGCCCATCAGCAGCTCCAGCGCGTTCTCGGCGGCTTCCACGTCGTCGAAGCTGATCCGCCGCACGGCGCGGGTGGCCGGGTTCATCGTGGTCTCCCACAGCTCGTCGGCGTCCATCTCGCCGAGGCCCTTGAACCGCTGCACGGGGGTGACGATCTGCTTGCCCGACCCCTCCAGTTCGGCGAACCTCGTCTCCATCTCGCGCTGGGTGAAGGTGAAGTGCGTCTCCGGGCTGCGGCCCTTGGTGACCAGCTTGTGCAGCGGCGGCATGGCCGCGTACAGCCGGCCGTCCTCGATCACCGGCCGCATGTACTTGGCGAACAGCGTGATCAGCAGGGTGCGGATGTGCGAGCCGTCGACGTCCGCGTCGGCCATCAGGATCACCCGGCCGTAGCGCATCGTGGTCAGGTCGAACGTGCGCCCGGTGCCCGCGCCGAGCACCTGCACGATCGACGCGATCTCGGCGTTCTTCAGCGTGTCGCCGAGCGAGGCCTTCTGCACGTTCAGGATCTTGCCGCGCAACGGCAGCAGCGCCTGGTACTCCGAGACCCGCGCCATTCGCGCGCTGTTGTGGACGAAGACGCCGGCTTCCAGCGCGAAGTTGTGGTAGCCCTCGACCGTCAGATCGTAGACATCGGCCGTCTCGCCCAGCGGTTCCACGGTCGCGACCGTGTGGTTCACCTGCGACGCGGCTTCGCGCAGCCGGGCCTGATCGCCGTCGAAATGAGCCAGCAGCTTGGCGAAGCGCGGGCCGGTGCGAGCCTGCTCCAGGCGCAACGCCTCGTAGGCGTCGGCGAGTTCCGCGTCCGGCAGCGACAGCAACCCGGACAGGCGCTTCAGCGCGGCGATGCGGCGCCCGTCATTCTGCTTCTCCACCCGCTCGGCGCGGGGTACCGAGGCCACGTAATGGGCGCGGCCGGCTTGGACCTTCGACAGATGGCCAGTGGCGGGATCGCTCATCCGTATCTTCATCCGGATCGAGTGGCGTTCCCCGAACTCCGGGTGCTGGTCGTGCCAGGCCACGACGGCAGCCCGCTGCCGCTCCCGCTCGGCGGGATCCGAGAACTGTTCCGTGGTGGCCTGCGAACGCCACGAGAGCAGTTCCTCGTCTTGCCACTGGGCCTGGGAACGCTCGCGCCATTCCGCACGCCGGCCGGGCGCCGCGAAGAAGAGGCGAACCCGTTCCGCGGCGTTCGCACGGTGCTCCGGAGATGCCCAGTACTCGGCCTGCCGCTGCCGCATCCGCTCGGCGTAAGCCGCCTTCTCACTGTCACTGAGCGACGCGTACCAGTCCTGGAAGCCTTGTTCGATCCGCTCGCGGAACTCCGGGTCTTCGTTGCGCGCCGCGAGCCGGGCCAGGCACGCCTCGCGGAAGGCGGGATCCTGCCACTGTGCCGACAGCATGGCTGACTTGAACTCCAGGCCACCGTTGGTGAGCCAGGCACGGTAGCCCGCGTGCACGTGTTCGCCCATCATCGACGCGTGCAGGGCGGCGTGGTCCTCCCACGTCATCCGCCGGATGTTGCGCGGGTCGTTGTTCCGCTTGTCCATGTCGACGTGATGGCGGACAGTGCCGTTGCCGGCGCTGTCCAACTCGTGCCTCAAGTTGTAGCTGTCCGCGAGGTAGTGCGTGTAGACCCACTCGTCCCGGTCGTTCATCCAGACGCGTTCGTAGCCGTCCAGCTTGTCGCCTTCGGCCTTGCGCGAGACCGACCGGTACAGCGGCATCAGCGAATCACCCGGGGTGAGCGCGTCCGCACGTCGGTACGAGCCGTCGCGAAGCCGGAAGAGGTGGTCCGGTGTGCACCGGACCGATTCGCCGTTGTCCAAGGTGACGCGCACGAGGGGCGCGGCGCGTTTCGTCAGCCGCGGCTCCACCAGCGGCACGACCACGACCCGGCCCGCCTTGTTGGTCGCATAGCCGAAATGGGTGACGCCCTTCTCCCAGTCGGCGGTGAGATCGGCGAACGAACGGCTCTTCCCGGAAGCCAGCGCCACCCTTGTGTCTCCAGTAAAACACCCTAGGGCGCTGTCGCCTTCGACCAGGAACAGTTCGCTGCGGGCGACGCCGGTGGTGCGGCAGTCGACGAGCTTCGGCGGCATCGCCGCGCCCTCCAGGGCGGTCTTGCGCCGGGCGGCGTCCTTCTGCTGCTTCTGGGTGAGACGAACGCGCGCGGCGTCGACCACCTTCTGCAGCACGACCTTCGCCTCGGACTTGGTCTTGCGGTCCTCGACCCAGGCCTTGACGTGCTTGTCGACGACGCTCTGGATCACGCGGGTGATGCCGGCGGTGGACAGCTCGTCCTTGGTCTGCGAGGTGAACTGCGGCTCCGGGATGCGCACGTGGATCACGGCGGTCATGCCCTCGAGCGCGTCCTCCAGCGTCGGCGGGTCCTCCTTGGGCTTGAGCAGCCCGCGGGTCTTGCCGATCGCCTCCTGCAGCGATTTGGTGACGGCGCGGTCGAAGCCGCGCCGGTGGGTGCCGCCGTGCACGTTGCGGATCGTGTTGGTGAAGCACTCGACGGTGCGCTCGTAGCCGGTGCCCCAGCGCAGCGCCACCTCGACCTCGGCGCGACGCTCCACATTGGACTGCATCACGCCGCTGGCGTCGGCCGCGTTCTCCTTGTACGTGCCCTCGCCGTTGATGACCAGGGTGCCGCAGACCGGCTTCTCGCCGTCCGGGGTGAGGAAGTCGACCATGTCCACCAGCCCGTGCGGGAAGTGGAAGGTCTCCTCGTTGATCGTGTCCTCGATGGCGGTGCGCAGCACGTACGTGACGCCGGGGACGAGGAACGCGGTGTTGCGCAGCTTCGCGCGCACGCCCTCGACGTCGAGTGAAGAACCGGTTTCGAAGTACCGCGTGTCGTACCAGTAGCGGATCGACGTGCCGCTGCGCTCGCCGCGCTTCATCTTGCCGGCCAGGGTGAGGCCGGAGCGGCGGGTGAACTTGGCCTTCGGGCCGGGGCCGTCGAACGTGCCGGGCACCCCGTGCGCGAACGACATCTGGTGCACCTGGCCGTTTTGCTTCACCGTGACGTCGAAGCGGTGCGACAGCGCGTTCACCGCCGACGCGCCGACGCCGTGCAGCCCGCCTGAGGTCTTGTAACCGGAGCCGCCGAACTTGCCGCCCGCGTGCAGCCGCGTGAGCACCAGTTCGACGCCGGAAAGGCCGGATTTGGCGTGGGTTCCGGTGGGGATGCCGCGCCCGTCGTCGTCGACCTGCACGCTGCCGTCCGCGTGCAGGGTGACCACGACGCGGGTCGCGTGGCCGGCCACGCCCTCGTCGGTCGAGTTGTCCACGACCTCGGAGAAGAGGTGGTTGATGCCCCGGCTGTCGGTGGAGCCGATGTACATCCCGGGCCGTTTGCGGACCGCTTCCAGGCCTTCGAGATGGGTCAGGTCGTCGGCCCCGTACAGAGTTTCAGCAGTCACGAGGTCGCTCTCCCGGATCAAGGCAGCTGGCGGTGGACAGGGTTCGGTGCGCACGCCGGAGCTGTGCTCCCGGGCTGACACCGTACTGCAGGATATCCGCACCCACCGACAGCTTCCGCGCCCTCGGGTCCGGGTGTGGCGGCACAGCGTGTCCCAGGTCACCGGTATGGTCAAGAAGGAATACATCTTCCGCGCGAGTGGTTGAGCGCAGAGCCACGCAGGAACCAGCGTCGAGGAGCGGTCATGCAGTTCGGAATCTTCACGGTGGGCGACGTCACGACGGACCCCACCACGGGCACGGCGCCGTCGGAGCACGAGCGCATCAAGGCGATGGTCCGGATCGCCCGCAAGGCCGAGGAGGTCGGCCTGGACGTGTTCGCCACGGGGGAGCACCACAACCCGCCGTTCGTGCCGTCGTCGCCGACCACCATGCTCGGCTTCATCGCGGCGCAGACGGAGAAGCTGGTGCTCTCGACGTCGACCACGCTGATCACCACGAACGACCCGGTGAAGATCGCCGAGGACTTCGCGATGCTGCAGCACCTCGCCGAAGGCCGCGTGGACCTGATGATGGGCCGCGGCAACACCGGGCCGGTCTACCCCTGGTTCGGCCAGGACATCCGCCAGGGCATCCCGCTCGCGATCGAGAACTACGCGCTGCTGCGGCGGCTCTGGCGCGAGGAAGTGGTGGACTGGGAAGGCAAGTTCCGCACTCCGTTGCAGGGCTTCACCTCCACCCCGCGCCCGCTCGACGACGTGCCGCCGTTCGTCTGGCACGGCTCGATCCGCAGCCCGGAGATCGCCGAGCAGGCCGCGTTCTACGGCGACGGCTTCTTCGCCAACCACATCTTCTGGCCGACCCAGCACTACCAGCAGCTGATCGCCTTCTACCGCCAGCGTTACGAGCACTACGGCCACGGCCAGGCCGACCAGGCCATCGTCGGCCTCGGCGGGCAGGCGTTCATCCGGCCGAAGTCGCAGGACGCGTGGAACGAGTTCCGGCCGTACTTCGACCAGGCGCCGGTGTACGGGAACGGGCCGTCGCTGGAGGACTTCACCGAGCAGACGCCGCTGACGGTCGGCAGCCCGCAGGAGGTCATCGACAAGACGCTGACCTTCCGCGAGCACTTCGGCGACTACCAGCGCCAGCTGTTCCTGATGGACCACGCCGGCCTGCCGCTGAAGACCGTGCTGGAGCAGCTCGACCTGCTCGGCGAGGAGGTCGTTCCGGTGCTGCGCAAGGAGCTCGAGGCGAAGCGCCCGGCGCACGTTCCGGACGCTCCCACGCACGAGTCGCTGAAGGCCGCGCGTGACAGCGAAAACGCCCTCGTCTGAGTCTTTACCGAGTCTGGAGAAGAGAAAATGACCGCACGCACCATCGCCGTGGTCACCGCCGGGCTGAGCCAGCCGTCGTCGACGCGGCTGCTGGCCGACCGGCTGGCGGAGGCCACCCGCGCCGCACTGGGCCCCGAGACCACGGTCGAGGTGATCGAGCTGCGCGAGGTGGCCGTGGACGTCACCAACAACCTGCTCACCGGTTTTCCCAGCCCGCGGCTGCGCAAGGCGATCGACACCGTGACGCGGGCCGACGCGCTGATCGCCGTCACGCCGGTCTTCACCGCGTCGTACAGCGGGCTGTTCAAGTCCTTCTTCGACGTGCTGGACAAAGAAGCGCTCGACGGTAAGCCCGCGCTGCTCGCCGCGACGGGCGGCACGGAACGGCACTCACTCGTGCTGGACTTCGCGCTGCGCCCGCTCTTCGCGTACCTTCGCGCCACGCCGGTGGCGACGGGTGTGTACGCGGCTTCGTCGGACTGGGGCAGCGTCGCCGCGACGGGTGCGTTGCAGCAGCGTGTCGAGCGCGCGGCGGGAGAGCTGGCGGCGCTGGTCTCGGCGGCGCCCGAGGCCGTGGGTGAGCCGGAGTTCGCGTCGGTTCCGTTCGAGCAGCTGCTTTCCGGTGGGGTGTAAGGGGTTTAGTCCAGGAGGTTGCTGATGCGGCGGGCCAGGAAGCGGCGGTCCGCCTCGTCGGTGGCCAGTTCCAGCGCCTGCTGGTAGGCCTCGATGGCCTCCGGGCGACGGCCGAGCCGGCGCAGCAGATCGCCGCGGGTGGCGGGCAGCAGGTGGTAGTGCGCCAGCCGCGGGTCCTCCCGCATGGCCGTCACCAGCGCGAGCCCCGCCTCGGGGCCGTCCGCCATGGCGACGGCGACCGCGCGGTTCAGCTCCACGACCGGCGACGGCAGGCGTTTCAGCAACTCGCCGTACAGCGCCGCGATCTGCGGCCAGTCGGTCGCCCCGGCGGTGGGCGCGCTCGCGTGGCACGCCGCGATCGCCGCCTGCAACTGGTACGGCCCGGCCGAGGCGCGGCGCCGGGCCGTCTCGGTCAGTGCCTTTTCCACCAGCGCCAGCCCTTCCTCGATCGCGCCCGCGTCCCAGCGGGAACGGTCCTGGTCCTCGAGCGTGACGAGCTCGCCTTCGTCGTCGAGGCGCGCTTTACGGCGTGAGGATTGCAGCAGCATCAACGCCAGCAGTCCCTCGATCTCCGGCTCGGCGGGCATCAGCTCCGCCAGGATCCGGGCGAGCCGGATGGCCTCCGCGCACAGATCGGGGCGGGCGGGCCCGTAACCCTCGTTGAACAGCAGGTACACCACACCCAGCACCGCCGTCGTCCGCTCCGGCAGCAGGTGCGCGGGCGGCACGCGGTAGGGGATGCCGGCTTCGCGGATCTTGCGTTTCGTCCGCACCAGCCGCTGCGCCATCGTGGACTCGGTGACCAGGAACGCCCGCGCGATCTCCGCCGTGCTCAGCCCGCCGAGCGTGCGCAGCGTCAGCGCGACGCGGCCCTCCAGCGGCAACGCCGGGTGACAGCAGGTGAACATCAGCCGCAGCCGGTCGTCCTGGACGCCGCTGGGGTCGGCGTCCGGCTCGTCGTGCGAAGCGAGCGTCGCGACATCGCGGAGCTTCGCTGCTTCGGTGGCGCTTCGCTTGAGACGCGTCAGGGCGTGGTTGCGTGCGGTGGTCGTGAGCCAGGCGCCCGGCCGTTGGGGGATGCCGTCGCGGGGCCAGCGTTCGAGCGCGCGGGCCAACGCCTCCTGCGCGGACTCCTCGGCCAGGTCCCAATCGCCGGTCAGCCGGATCAGCGTGGCGATCACCCGGCCGCCCTCCTCGCGGAAGGCGGCCGTTACCGCGGCCTCGGTGTTCAGGCCTGCTCCGGTGCTTCAAAAGGCCACAGCGGACGGACTTCGATGGTCCCCCACGACGCGGCCGGGTGCTTCGACGCGACCTCGATCGCCTCGTCCAGGTCCGCGCACTCCAGCAGGTCGAAGCCGAGGATCTGCTCCTTCGTCTCGGCGAAGGGCCCGTCCGACAGCAGCACCTCGCCGTCCTTCACCCGCACGGTGGTCGCCATGCTCGCGGGCCGGAGCCGGTCGCCGATCAGGCGCACGCCGCGGCCGTCCATCTCCGCCATCCACGATTCGGTGGCCGGGTCGGCGGGGCCGTCCTCGGGCGGCTTGCTGCCCTCGTTGCTCTGGCCGCAGATCAGCAACATGTAACGCATCGGATCGCTCCTTCTCTCGGGTGGTTCCTACCGCGCTTCGGGCGCGAGGTCGAGCCGGCGGGGCCGCAGGATGGTCGCGCCGGCCAGGACGCCGAGCCCGGCGAGCACCGCCGCGAAGGCGAACGCCGGGCCGTCGGCCGTCGATGTGGCCACTGTGGACAGTGCGGCGACGCCGATCGCGCCGCCGACCTGGAACGCCGCGGTGTTGACGCCCGAAGCGACCCCGGCGTCCGGTTCGGCGGCGCCGGCCAGCGCCGCGGTGGACCCGGCGAGCCCGCCGCCGCCCAGCCCGAAACCGACCAGCGCCAGCCCGGGCAGCAGGCTCAGCAGGTACGGGCCGTCCGGCGACACCGTGGTCAGCGTCAGGCAGCCGGCGGCCACCGAGGCCAGACCGGCGACGGCGACGGGGCGGTAGCCGAACCGCGTCACCGCGGCCTGCCCGGCGGACGCGCCGACGATCGCGAGCACGGGCAGCGCGGTGGCGGCGAGCCCGAACATCAGCGGGGACAGGCCGAGTTCCCGCTGCGCGTATTCGGAGACGGTGAGGGAGGTGCCGAAAACCGCCATCGCGCCCGCCAGCGTCACCAGGTTCCCGCCGGTGACCAGGCGGGAACGGAACAGTCCCCAGGGGACCAGCGGCGCCGCCGAGCGTCGTTCGGTCGCGGCGAACGCCAGGAACAGCCCGGCCGAAACGGCCAGCAGCACCAGCGTCCACGGGCTGGTCCAGCCGCCCTCCGGCGCGCGGGTCAGCGCGAGGAGGCCGCAGGCCAGCGCGGCGGTGACGGTCACCGCGCCCGTCACGTCGAAGCCCCGCGCGGTGCGTTCCCGGCTCTCCCGCAGCAGGCTCGCGCCCGCCAGCAGCAGCCCGGCGGCCACGGGCACGTTGAGGAAGAACACCCAGGGCCAGCCCAGTGCGCGGGTCAGCGCGCCGCCGACGATGAGCGCGGCCGTCGCGCCGATCCCGCCGACCGAGGACCACGCCGCGATGGCCCGGTTGCGCTCGGCGCCGCCCGGGAACGTGGTCAGCACCAGCGAAAGCGCGCTCGGTGCCATCAGCGCGGCCGAAACGCCTTGCAGCACACGCGCGCCGATCAGGATCGCGGGTGTCCAGGCCAGTCCGCACAGCAGCGACGAGACGAGGAACAAAGCCGTCCCGCCGAGGAAGACCCGGCGCCGTCCGGCGAGGTCCGCGACGCGGCCGCCGAGCAGCAGCAGGCCGCCGAAGCTGAGCAGGTACGCGGTGAGCACCCACTGCGCGTTCCCGGCGGCGAAGCCCAGGGCGCGGTCGATCGAGGGCAGCGCGAGCAGCACGATCTGCGAGTCGAGGATGACCATGAAGTTGGCCGTGCAGAGCACTGCGAGCGCCGCCCAGCGGCGGGGGTCGGGCTGGTTCACGACGGTCTCCTTTCCCGGTTCGTTACCACCCCGACTATCGGGACCCACCGGAATCGACAGCCGGGAGCGAGCTTTCTTGAAACTTAAGTATTTACTTGACTATCGGCGGGTGCGGGCGGATAGTCAAGGACATGGTTAACGATTCGGACTGGCTCGACCGGGTGTTCCAGGCCTTGGCCGACTCCACCCGGCGCCGGCTCGTCGAGCGGCTGGTCCGCGGGCCCGCCGCGGTGAGTGAGCTGGCCCGGCCGTTCGCCATGTCGCTGCCCGCGGTGATGCAGCACCTCCAGGTGCTCCAGGACTGCGGGCTGGTGCGCTCGGAGAAGAACGGCCGGGTCCGCACCTGCCGGCTCGAGCCGGCGGGGCTGCGGCTGGCCCAGGAGTGGCTGGGCGCGCAGCGCACCGACTGGGAGCGCCGGCTGGACAGCCTCGGCGACTTCCTCACTGATGAACCACCGGAAACCGACGAAGGACCCAACCCGGGGAGCAAGTGATGACCGACGTTTTCACCAAACACACCACGTTCACGCTGGAACGCCGTTACCCGGCACCGCCCGCGAAGGTGTTCGCCGCCTGGTCCGACCCCGCGGCCAAGGCCGCCTGGTTCGCCACGCCCGGCGGCGAGCACTCCCTGGACTTCCGCGTCGGCGGGCAGGAGGTGAACGCCGCGCGCGGGCTGGTGTTCACCGCCGAATACCACGACATCGTGCCGGGGGAGCGGATCGTCTACTCGGGCACCATGCGCTCGCCCGCCGGGATCATCACCACGATTTCCGTGACCACCATCGAACTGGAGTCCGACGGCGACGGCACGCATCTGGTCCTCACCGAGCAGGGCACGTTCCTCGACGGGCACGAGGACCCGTCCTGGCGCGTGCAGGGCACCGGTGACTGGCTTGACCAGCTGGGCGCCCACGTGGCCGGGTAGTCCGCGCCCGGAGCGGGCAGACTGGCGGAACCGGACACGGGAGGGGAAAGCGCATGGGAGTCGGCAAACCGGTGAAACGGGTGGCGGCCGCGGTGGCCGGCGGGGTGCTGGTGGCCGTCGGCGTGGTGCTGCTGGTGCTGCCCGGCCCCGGGCTGCTGCTGGTGCTCGCGGGCCTGATCGTGCTGGCCTCGGAGTTCCCGGCGCTGCAGAAGTTCGTCGACCCCGTGCGCCGGCGCGCGATGAAGGCGGCGGAGGACAGCGTCGCGTCACCGCTGCGGATCGCGGGTTCGGTGCTCGCCGGTCTGGGCCTGATGGCCGCCGGGGTGGTGTGGGGGCTGGTGAAGTCGCTGCCGTTCGGCGGCTGGAGCGCGGGCTCGAGCCTGATCCTGTCCGGGCTGATCCTCTTCACGCTGCTGATCTGGAGCTACCGCCGGGTGCAGGCCCGTCGCGCGGAGCCGGACCCGGCGCCGGAGGCCTAGCCGACCGTCCCCGGCCCGGTGATGACGATCGTCTGGCTGAGGAACTTGGCTCCCGGGCCGCAGTGGTCCTTGACGTCGACCTCGTTGACGTTGACGGTCAGGTCGATGTCGGTGCGCCGGCCGTGCGCGTCGCCGTTCGAGGTGAGGCTCACCGCGTCGCCGTAGTCACCGATCGCGCCGGTGAGCACGACCTTCGCCTTGGTCCCGTCGTTGTCGCTGTAGTCCGTGAGATTCACGTTGCCGTTGTCCGGCGCGGCGGCTGGTGCCGAAGCCGAACCACACCCGCTCACCATCAGGGCGACGAAGGTGAACACGACGGTGAACACAGCCGTTTTGCGCATGACTTCAGTGTGTTGCCGGTCGTTCGGCGGGACATCGGGGAAGTCACCCAATGGACCCTGAGACGGCCGTTAAAAGACTGCCGGGCTGCTATTCTCGGCCCGGTGAGCGCCGGTTTCCAGCGCGCGCGGCGGCCCGAGCAGATCGAGGCCCGGCGCGTCACGATCCTCGAGACGGCGACCGCGATGCTGCGCGAGCGGCCGGTCGCCGAGATCAGCCTGCGTGAGCTGAGTGACCGCGTGGGGCTGGCGAAGTCCAATGTGCTGCGCTACTTCGACAGCCGCGAGGCGATTTTCCTCGAGGTGCTGGACGGGGTGTGGCGGGCGTGGCTGGACGGCGTCGAGCGGGAGCTGGCCGAGCCGGTCGAGGAGGGGCCGGGGTACGCGCGCGAGGAGCGGGTCGCCGCGACGATCGCGCGTTCGCTGCGGGGGGACCGGCTGCTGTGCGAACTCATCAGCGCCATGGCTTCGGTGCTGGAGCGCAACATCTCCATCGAGTTCGCGCGCGGCTTCAAAGCGCGCGCGGCCGCCAACACCGGCCGCCTCGCCGGGCTGGTCCGGGCCCGGGTGCCGGAGCTGTCGGACGAGGGCGCGAACCACTTCGCGGGCGCCGTTTTTGTTGTGGTGGCGGGATTGTGGCCGTTCGCCAATCCGACCGAGGCGGTCGCGACGGCGGCGGCCGAACTCGGCGCGCCGCCCGCGTCGCGGATGTTCGCGGACGGCCTCACCGAGGGCCTGGTCAACCTGCTGGTCGGTCTCGTCGCCCGGCAGCGGTGATGTCGCGCGGCTCGAGGATCTGCCGCGGGTAGCCGTCGGCGGTCACCGACACCATCGCGCGGCCCAGTTCCTCCGTGGTGGTGACGGTCGCGGGCGCCACCCGGCGCAGCACGGCGAACAGCGGCCCGGTGAATCGGTAGATCACCCGGTACAGCGGGGTTTTCGAGGTGATCCCGTGCATCGGCTGGACCGCGCCGGGCCGGAAGAAGTACGTGGTGAGTGGCAAGCGCTTCAGCGCGTTTTCCGTGGCGCCCTTGACCCGCGCCCAGCGGATGCGCCCGCGCTCGCTGCTGTCGGTGCCAGCGCCCGACACGTAGATGAACGTGCTGTGCGGCCGCGCGTCCACCAGCGTCCGGGCGACGGAAAGCGTGAGCTGGTAAGTGATCCGCTCGTACTCCTCGGCCGGCATACCAGCGGAGGAGACGCCGAGGCAGAAGAAACACGTGTCGTAACGGGAGAGTTCGGCGGTGTGCCCGCTGAGGTCCGCGAGGTCTTCGGGGACCAGCTCGGCCAGTTTCGGGTGCACGGTGCCGGTGGCCGTCCGCCCGACCGTGAGGACCTGCTCGACGCGGTCGTCGAGCAGGCATTCCCGCAGCACGCCCTGCCCGACCATGCCGGTCGCGCCGAACAGGAGCACCTTCATGCCCCGGTCACCGGCAGCAGCCCGCGTTCGCCGAACACCTTCTTGGCGACGAACGTGGCGTTCAGCGCCTTCGGGAACCCGCAGTAGGCCGCCGCCTGCAACAGCGCCTCGACGATCTCCGCCGGCGTCAGCCCGACGTTCAGCGCGGTGCCGATGTGCACCTCCAGCTGCGGCTCGCACCCGCCGAGCGCGGTCAGCATGCCGAGCGTCAGCAGCTGCCGGTCCCGCGGCACGAGCGCGGGCCGCGAGTAGACCTCCCCGAATCCCCAGGAGACGATCTGCCGGGCCATGTCCGGCGCGATGTCCCCGAGGCTTTCGATCACCCGCTGGGCACTGCCGTCGCCCACGGCGTTCATGGTCTCGACCCCGAGTTGGTACCGCTCTTCTTCGGTCATGCCCTGTTCCTACCAGGAGAACACGAAGAAGGCCGCCACGGGGGAGATCCCGTGACGGCCTTCCTGGCTCACTCACACACCGGAGCTGTAAAGCGTCGCCACCTCCTGCTCGGTCAGCGCGCGGTCGTACACGTGGACCTGGTCGACGGCGCCGTTGAGGTAGTCGACCGGGTTGCCGCCGAACTGGCCGCGCCCGATCACGGTGTGGCCGGTCGACGCCTCGCCGAGGCAGACGTTGCGGCTCACGGCCTGCTTGCCGTCCACGTACAGCGCGAGCTGCCCCGTGGCGGCGTCACGGACACCGACCAGGTGGTACCAGCGGCCGGCTTCCGGCGTCATCGGCGCGAGGGCCCGCACGCCGACGAAGCTGAACGCCAGCTTGTGGTCCGCGCCGGAGTACTGCAGGAAGAACGCGCTGTGGTCACCGCCGTCCTGGCTCACCACGGTCTGGAAGCCGTCGCCCAGCGCGGTGAACTTCACCCACGCCGCGACGCTGTAGCTGCCGTCGGTCTTGACCAGCGGCGCGCCGGTGTCGGCGTACTGGCCGGAGCCGTTCACCGCCAGCGCCGAGCCGCTGTGGCCTGCCGTCCAGCCGGCGCCGCCGACGAGGGTGGCGTTGTGGCCGCCGACCGTGTCGGCCGCCGTGGTGCCGGTGTTCTCGTCGAACGGGTAGGCGGCGATGCCGTCGATGCCCGGGGTGCCCTGCGAGGCCACCGGGCCCTTGACCGGCGCGCCGGTCGCGCCCTTGATCACCGCCTGGTTCGCCGCGCGGACCGCCGCGAAGTCCATCTTCTTCACCTGACGGTCGTAGGTGAGGAAGCCGTTGACCTCCTTCTCGACGTCCGTGGTCTGCGTGTAGACGCCGGCCGAGACGCCGCATTGCTGGGCCGCGAGCAGAAGCCGTTGCTGCAGCTCGCCGTAACGCTTCGTAAGAGTCGCGCTGTCCGGCTCCATTTCGTACGCGAAGCTGCCGGCCGGGTCGAATTGGTGACCGTCGACCTTGAGCCCGAGCCCGCCGTACTCACCGTCGACGGCGGCTCTCGTCGCGTCCGGTGTCGGGGTGCCCGGACCGGTGTAGGTGTGGTCGTCGTAGATGTTCCCGCGGCCGCTGTCCGGTTCGGACCGGCAGCAGTTCACCCCGGACTCCGCGTCCACCAGCCGGGTCGGGTCCCAGGACTTGACCTCGTCGGCGATCCGGCCGACCTGGTAGTCGCCCCAGCCCTCGTTGAACGGCACCCAGGTGACGATCGACGGGAAGCTGCGGTGCTGGTCGATCATCCGGTGCATTTCGGACTCGAAGTTCACCTGGGCGGCCGGGGTCGCTT
Organism: Amycolatopsis saalfeldensis; assembly: GCF_900110575.1. Classification (GTDB taxonomy): domain Bacteria; phylum Actinomycetota; class Actinomycetes; order Mycobacteriales; family Pseudonocardiaceae; genus Amycolatopsis; species Amycolatopsis saalfeldensis. The sequence goes on along the minus strand of NZ_FOEF01000011.1, from coordinate 197,511 downwards.
CGACGTCGTCCTTCATCGCCGGCATGTCCTGCCACACCATCAGCCCGAGCTTGTCGGCGTAGTAGTACCAGCGGTCCGGCTCGACCTTGATGTGCTTGCGCACCATGTTGAAGCCGAGCGCCTTCTCCTGCTGCAGGTCGAACTTCAGCGCGGCGTCGGTCGGCGCGGTGTAGATGCCGTCCGGCCAGAAGCCCTGGTCGAGCGGGCCCAGCTGCATGACGAACTTGCCGTTGAGCAGCATGTGCTGCTTGCCGTCCGCGGTCTTGCCGACCGAGATCGAGCGCAGCCCGAAGTACGAGCCGACACTGTCCCCTGAGGACAGTGACACCCGCAGGTCGTACAGGAACGGGTCGTCCGGCGTCCACAGGTGCGGCTTGTCCACCTTGAGCTGCAACGGTTTGTTGGCTTCACCGGTGGCCCGGCCTACGACGCGGCCGTGGTCGTAGGCGATGGCTTCGACGCGTTGCCGCACCGGGCCGCCGACCTGGGCGGTCACCGACACCGAGCCGTTCGCGACGTCCGGTGTGGTGTCGACGCGGTCGATGTGCGCCGGCGTGACCGGCTCCAGCCACACGGTCTGCCAGATGCCGGACGACGGGGTGTAGAAGATCCCGTCGCCGGGCTGGCGCTGCTTGCCCAGCGGCTGGCCGCCGGCGTCGTTCGGGTCGGCGACGCCGACCACGATCTCCTGGTTCTTGGCCGTGGTCAGCGCGTCGGTGACGTCCACGGAGAACGCGTCGTACCCGCCGGTGTGGTGGGTGACCTCGCGGCCGTTGACGTACACCGTGGCGTCCCAGTCCACGGCCTGGAAGTGCAGCAGCAGCCGCTGGCCGCGGCCGCCGACCTGCCAGTTGTTCGGCACCTGGAACGTGCGCCGGTACCACATCTGCGTTTCGTGGCGCATGATCCCGGACAGCGCGGACTCCACCGGGTAGGGCACCAGGATCCGCTCGCCCAGCGAGCGGCCGATCGGCGGCGCCTCACCGGGCTGGGCCTTCGCGAACTCCCAGACGCCGTTGAGGTTCTGCCACTTGTCGCGGGTCTGCTGCGGGCGCGGGTAGTCCGGCAGCGCGTTGGTGGGCGAAACCTGGTTCGTCCACGGGGTGGTCAACGGTGGCGTCAACCGTTGCCACTGTGGAGAAGCCGCGGCCGTGGCCGGGGCACTCGAGAGACCGGACAGCACCACGGCGAGCGCGGCCGCCGCCGTGGCCCATCGGCCTGGTCTGCGGGCAGGACGGAACATCGTCGAACCTCCTGTGTGTGACGGGTCAGGACCGGCGAGAACGAGCCAATAGCCGTTGGATCACGACGACGATCAGCAGGAACGCGCCGCTGACCACCGTCTGGTAGTTGGAGTCGAGGGTGCCGACCTGGTTGATCACGTTCTGGATCAGGATGCGCAGCAGCACGCCCACGAGCGTGCCGATGATCGTCCCGGCGCCGCCCGTGAGCAGGGTGCCGCCGATGACCACCACCGAGATGGCGTCCAGTTCCGTGCCGACGCCGAGCACCGTGACGCCGGACTGGAGGTACGCCGCGGTGAGCACGCCGGCCAGCCCGGCGAGAGTGCCGCTGAGCGTGTACAGCGTGATTTTGGTGCGCACCACGGGAAGCCCCATCAGCAACGCGGACTGCTCGGCGCCGCCGAGCGCGAACACCGACTGCCCGAACCGCGTCCGCCGCAGCACCACTCCGCCGATGGCGAAGAGGATCAGCGCGAGGTACACGGGCACGCCGATGCCGAAGATCGTGCCCTGGCCCAGCCACAGGAACGCGGAGCCGACGGGCACCTTGTACGTGGTGGCGCCTTCGTTCGTCAGCGCGAGCAGCAGACCGCGCGCGAACAGCAGCGAGGCCAGCGTGACGATGAACGGCGCCATTTTCGTCCGGGCGATCAGCAGCCCGTTCACCAGCCCGATCAGCGCGCAGACCACCAGCGGCAGCACGATCGCGACGGCCAGCCCGTACTGCGAGCCGTACGCGGCCAGCACGCCGCCGAGCGCGTACACCGAGCCGACCGACAGGTCGATGCCGCCGGAGATGATCACGAACGTCATCCCCAGCGCGATCACGGCCAGGAACGAGCCCTGCAACGCCAGGTCACGCAGGTTGTCGGCGGAGCCGAAGCGCGGGAACGCGAACCACGCGGCGATGACCCCGAGCACGAGCACCACCGCGGCGCCCTGCCGCTGGATCACCCCGGCGAACTGGGCACCGCGGGAGGAGCCCGCGGTGTCGGTTTCGGTGACGGCGGTCATCGGCTGCTCCGCTCACGGGCGACGTAGACGGCCGCGACGATGATGGCCGCCTGGACCATCTGCGCGGCCGAGTCCGGCAGGTTGTGCTTGATCAGGGTCGCGTGCACCAGCTGCATCAGCAGCGCACCGAACACCGTGCCGAGCACCCGCACCCGGCCGCCGGTCAGCGGCGTGCCGCCGACCACCACGGCGGTGATCGCGGACAGCTCCATCAGCAGGCCCAGGTCGTTGGGGTCGCTCGCGCCGAGCCGCGCCGTGGACAGCACGCCGGCGATGGCCGCCAGCGCGCCGGAGATCACGTAAACGCCCATGAGCACGCGTTTCACCGGCAGCCCGGCCAGCGTCGCGGCCGGCCGGTTGCCGCCGACCGCCACCAGGTGACGGCCGAAGGTGGTGCGCCGCACCAGCAGCCCCGCCAGCACGGCGAGCACCGCGGCGACGAGCACCATCACCGGGATGCCCACCACCTCGCCCGTGCCCAGCGCGAGGAAGTCCTGGTTGTGCAGCTCGACGAGCTGGCCATGCGCGATCACCAGCGCCAGCCCGCGTCCGCCGACGAGCAACGCCAGCGTCGCGATGATCGGCTGGATGCCCAGGCGCGCCACCAGGAAACCGCTGAACAGCCCGGAAACAACCCCCGCGAGCACCGCGACGATGACCGCTGTGACCGGCCCGGCGCCGAGGTACAGCGGCACCAGCGCCGCGGCCACCGACATCACCGAGCCGACCGACAGGTCGATGCCCTCGGTGCCGATCACCAGCGCCATGCCGAGCGCGACGATGCACACCGGCGCGGCCTGCACCAGCTGCGTGCGGAAGTTGGCCGCGGACAGGAAGTTCTCCGTGAAGACCACGTTGAACAGCAGCAGCACGACCACGGCCAGGTACACGCCGTAGTTCTGCAGCCAGCCGGTCAAGGCTTGTTTGTGCCGGTGAGAACCGCTCTGAACACTCACGAGTTCTTCAGTGACCATCGTCGCCCCCCGCCGCGATCGCGGCCAGCACGTTGTCCTCGGTGATGGCTTCGCCGGTCAGCTCGCCGGCGACGGAGCCGTCGCGCAGCACCACCACGCGGTCGGCGCCGTCGAGCAGCTCTTCCAGCTCCGAGGAGATCAGCAGCACGGCCAGGCCTTCCCGCGCCAGCTCGTCGATCAGGGCCTGGACCTCGGCCTTCGCCCCGACGTCGATGCCGCGCGTGGGCTCGTCGAGCAGCAGGATCTTCGGCCCGGTGGCGAGCCAGCGGGCCAGCAGCACCTTCTGCTGGTTGCCGCCGGACAGCTCGGAGACCTTCTGCTCCGGGCTCGCCGCCTTGATCCGCAGCCGGTCCATGAACGTCTTCACCACGCGGTCCTGCTTGGCCCGGTTGACAAAACCCAAGGTGGACAGCGAAGGCAGCGCGGCCAGCACGATGTTCTCGCGCACGGACAGGTTCGGGATGATGCCGTCGGCCTTGCGGTCCTCGGCGAGCAGGGCGATCCCGGCGCGCATGGCGGCCGCGATCCGGCCGCGTTTCAGCGGCTTCCCGGCGACCAGCACGGTGCCGCCGTCGAGCGGGAACGCGCCGACCAGCGCCCGCGCCGTCTCACTGCGCCCGGACCCGAGCAGCCCGGCCAGCCCGACGACCTCACCGGGCCGCACGCTGACCGAGACGTCGTGCAGCTTGTGCCCGCCGGAGAGGTTTTCCGCGCGCAGCAACGGCTCCCGCTCGGCATGGTGCTCCTCGCCGAACGCGGTGACCCCCTCGGCGCGGATCTGCCGGATCTCCCGGCCCAGCATCATCGACACCAGCTCGATCCGCGGCAGCGGCTTCAACGGTCCACTGTGGACGACCTTGCCGTCGCGCAGCACCGTGACGCTGTCGCAGACCCGGTACAGCTCGTCGAGCCGGTGGCTCACGTAGATCACCGCGATGCCCTCGGCGTGCAGCCGGGCCAGCACCTCGAACAGCGTGTCCACCTCGCGCGGCTCGAGCGAGGACGTCGGCTCGTCCATCACCACCACGCCGGCGTCCGTGGACACCGCCCGCGCCAGCGCGACCATCTGCTGCGCGCCGACGCCGAGCGTGTGCAGCGGGCGCCGCACGTCGGCTTCGATCCCGTAGCCCTTGAGCAGCTCGCGCGCGTCCGCGTTCAGCTTCGCCCAGTCCACCAGGCCCGCGCGGGTGCGCGGCTCGCGGCCGAGGAAAACATTGCTCGCGATGCTCATCAGGGGGACGAGGTTGACCTCCTGGTAGATCGTGGAGATGCCGGCGCGCTGCGCGTCGATCGGCCGGCGGAACCCGACCGGCGCACCGAGGTGGCGGATCTCGCCCTCGTCCGGCCGGTACACGCCGGTGAGGACCTTGATCAGGGTGGACTTGCCGGCGCCGTTCTCCCCGACCAGGGCGTGGACCTCGCCCCGGCGCAGGGAGAACGAGACGTCGTCGAGGGCCACCGTGCCGGGGAACCGCTTGGTCACCCCGGCCACCTCGAGCACCGGTGCGGACGTGGTCACCACGTCCTCGTCGGCCGTGCTCGTCATCAGAACGCGTTCCCGACCTTCTGGGCCGCGTTCGACTCGTCGTAGGCGCCATCGGAGATCACGATGCTCGGCGCGATCGGCTGCCCGCCCTCGAACTGCTGCAGCGTCTGGAAGGCGAGCGGGCCGAACCGCGGGTTCGACTCGATCACGGCGTTGTAGCTGCCGTCGGCGATCAGCTGCACGGCGTTGCGCGTGCCGTCGACCGAAACGATCTTGACGTCCTTGCCCGGCGCCTTGCCCGCGGTCTTCAGCGCGTTGACGGCGCCGATGCCCATCTCGTCGTTCTCCGCGTACACGGCGGTGAGGTCGGGGTGGCTCTGGATCAGCTGCTCCATCACCGCCTGGCCCTTCGACCGGTCGAAGTCACCGGTCTGCTCGGCCACCACGGACAGGCCGGGGGTCTTGGCCAGCTCGTCCTTGAAGCCCTTGGTGCGGCCGGTCGTCACGTCGTTGCCCGACGAGCCGAGCAGGATCGCGACCTTGCCGGAGCCGCCGGTCGACTTCACCAGCGCGGCGGCGGCGCGGTGGCCCTGCTCCACGAAGTTGGAGCCGATGAACGTCAGGTAGTCGGTGCACGGCTTCGAGGTCACCTGGCGGTCGATGGTGACCACGGGGACCTTCTTGGCCTTCGCCGCGTCGAGCGCCGGCGCCAGGCCGTCGGAGTTCAGCGGGGCCACGATGAGCAGCTGCGCGCCGCGGTCGAGCAGCGACTTGATGTCGCTGATCTGCTTGTTGAGGTCGCTCTGCGCGTTGGTGGTGAGCAGGTGGTCGGCCGGGATGCCGAGCTTGGTCGCCTCGTCGCGGATGGACTGCGTCTCGGCGATCCGGAACGGGTTGGCCTCCTTCTCCGACTGGGAGAAGCCGACGATCGCGGTCTTCGGATCGATCTTGGGGTACCCGGTCTTGGCCAGCGTGCAGCCGTCGGCGGTCGGGGCCGTCGACGCGGCCGAAGCGGCCGGGCCGGCACCGTTGGAGGGCGCGGACGGGGTTGCCTCGCGGCTGGTGCAGCCGGTGAGGACGAGGGCCGCGGCGGCACCGGTCACGAGGACCAGCCGGGTGCGGCGGGCGGGGACGGAGAAAGACACGGCGGACACGGTGGACTCCTCGGGACAGCTACGACGATGACCCGCTCACCGGGTGATCGTCGTCACCGCGGGAGCCTGGTACCTTTTTTACATCGTTGGAACAACGTTGTAAACAGGCAAATAGTCGCTATGCTTCGTGGTCGCCGGGGTCATGGTCCCCGGCTCCCGAGCAGAGGGGAGTCGGCGTTGGCCGTGACGCTCAAGGACGTCGCCACACTCGCGGGAGTGTCGGTGAAGACCGTGTCCAACGTAGTCAACGGGTACGCGTTCGTGAAGCCCGACAACCGGCGCCGCGTCGAGGAGGCGCTGGCGGTCACGGGCTACCGGCCCAACGTCGGTGCCCGCAACCTGCGCCGCGGCCGCACCGGCTTCCTCGCGCTGATGGTGCCGGAGCTGAGCATCCCGTACTTCGGCGAGCTGGCCGGACTGGTGATCACGGCGGCGCAGCGGCGCGGCTGGAGCGTGCTGATCGAGCAGACGCAGGGCACCCGCGCGCGGGAACGGGCCACTTTGGACTCACTGGGCCCGCACCTGGTGGACGGCGCGCTGGTGCACCCGGAAGCGCTGGAGGCGGGCGATTTCCCGGACCTGGCCAACGGGATCCCGATGGTGATGCTCGGCGAGCACGCGGTGGACGTGCCGCTCGACCGGGTGGCGATCGACAACGTGGTGGCCGCGCGCACCGCCGTCTCGCACCTGCTTTCGCTGGGCCGCCGCCGGATCGCCGCGATCGGCGTCAACCCGGCCAGAGGCACCGCCTCGCTGCGGCTGGAGGGCTACCGGGCGGCGCTGGCCGACGCCGGACTGTCCGTTGTGGACTCTTTGCTCGCCCCGGCGGCGAAGTACCACCGCGCGGTCGGCGCTGCGGCGATGAAAGACCTGCTGGCGCTGAAGGAGCCGCCGGACGCGGTGTTCTGCTTCAACGACCTGCTGGCCGTCGGCGCCCTGCGCGCGGCCGCCGAACGCGGGCTGAGCGTGCCGGGGGACATCGCGATCGTCGGGTTCGACAACACCGAGGAAAGCGCGTTCAGCCTGCCCTCGCTGACCACGATCGCGCCCGACAAGGCGGCCATCGCGGAGGCGGCCATCGAGCTGGTCCACGGCAGGCTGACCACCGGCGCGGAGGGGGACCCGCGCGAGGTCCAGCCGCCGTTTTCCTTGGAGGTCAGGGAAAGCACGGTGGGTGTCCGAGCCGGCTGAGGTCAGCCCTACGTCAAGTGGCTTCGTGGAGGAGGTTGGTGAGCTCTCCGTGGAGGTCGGGGTTGCAGGGCTGGTGGTCGTGCCAGCAGCGCCAGAGGATTCTGGTCCAGGCCGGGGCGAGGATTTCGTGCGATGTGGGGGTGTCGGCAACCGCGGTCGCGGGCGCGGGGTGTCTTGTGCCCAGTCGATGAGTGCGGCGCGGAGATTGTTGTGCTGCGGGGCCGGGAACCTGGCTCGGCAGTCTCCGGTCTCGGCCGGCGGGATTGCCGCACGCACGATTCCTGCCCGGGGCAGGGACGGGAAGACGGGGCCGTCGGGATGGGCCGGCGGCGCTTCCTTGATCCAGCGGTCGCACACCCGCCTGTGGCGCAAAGCCCTCTGGCCGATCTGCACGTCCCGGGCCACCGGGCCCCGCAACTCTCAGCCAGGTCATCCGGAGTGCAGACAAACGCTTACGCCTGCCCGCCCCTGGCGTCCACCAGTGAGGTCAATACACGAAGCGGCGCACGGTTTCCGGGTGGATGACCAGGCGGACCTGTTCGCCGGCCAGGATCTCGGCGAGGTCGGCGGCGCGCGCCGGGTCGTCGAGGTCCCAGTAGCGGGCGGCGAGGCGGGCGGCCAGATCGTGGGCGCCGCCGGGTTCCACCGTGGTGCGGCCGGCGACCGAAACCCAGCGCTCGCGTTCGTCCACCTGAGCGGAGACGACGATCGAGGCGCGCGGGTCGCGGGCCAGGCGTCGGACCTTGAGCGCGTCCGGCTCGGTGAACAGCTGGATCGTGCCTGCTTCGGTGGCCTCGAACCACACCGGGCGGGGCTGCGGCGGCAGTGGGCCGGCGGCCACGGTCAGGAACCCGTGCAGGGGGCGGCGCAGGAACTCGAGGTCTTCGGCGGTCAGCGCGTCGGTGCTCATGACCCCGATTCAACCCGGCCCGCTCGGACAATCCCATAGGCGAAAAGCCGGATCGCCTGTCCATTCGTCTAACCTCGCCGGGGTGGACGTGTTCAGTGACCTGATCCGCGGGGTGCGGGCGCACGGCTCGTTGTTCGGCAGCTCGACGCTGTCGCCGCCGTGGGCGCTGCACTTCGTGGACGGCGCGCCGCTGACCCTGTGCACCGTCGTCACCGGCGCGGGCTGGATCGTGCCGGAGCGCGGGCGGCCCGAGCCGCTTCGGGCCCGCGAGACGATCATCGTGCGCGGCCCGTCGACGTTCAGCTTCGTCGACGAGATCGGCACCGGGGCCGAACCGGTCGCGTGTGGAGAGTTCTGCGCGACCCCCGAGCAGGGCGGCACCCGGCACCGGCTCGGCTGGGCCGATCCGGTCGACGGTGGCGCGACGACGTTGATCGTCGGCGCGTACCCGGTGCGCGGCGAGATCAGCCGCCGTCTGCTGGACGCGCTGCCCGTGCTGCTGCGCGCGGACGACGGGGGCACCGCGGACGCCGTGCTGGACCACCTCGCCGCCGAGGCCGCCGCCGACACCCCGGGCCAGCAGGTGGTGCTCGACCGGCTGCTGGACTGGATGCTGGTCTGCACCCTGCGCGAATGGTTCGACCGCCCCGGCGGCGAACCCCCGGCCTGGTGGGCCGCCCAGCGCGACCCGGTGGTTGGCGACGCGCTGCGCCTGCTGCACGCCGACCCGTCCGCCCCGTGGACGGTCGCCGCGCTGGCCGTCCGCACCGGGGTTTCGCGTTCGACACTGGCCAAACGGTTCGCCGACCTGATGGGCGAACCGCCGCTGACCTACCTCACCCGCTGGCGCATGACGCTCGCGGCGGACCTGCTGGCCGACCGGTCGGGCACCGTCGCGGATGTCGCCCGCACCGTGGGCTACTCCGACGCGTTCGGGTTCAGCGCGGCGTTCAAACGGGTCCGGGGCGTGAATCCCAGCGAGTTCCGCCGCACGGCCGGTTCGCGGTAACGGCTCATCGCCGCATCCTCGGGTCTTCGGTCGGGTCCGCGTACATCGGCGGGCAGCCGTGTTCGACCGCTTCCGGTCGCAGCTCGTAGTGCCACGGTTCGTTCCGGTAGATCTGGCACAGCCCGTACGCCGCGCCGTGCTCGGACAGCCACGGGGTGGCGGCCGGGGGACCGAGGTCGACGGCCTGGCCGGCCACGTGGGCGGAGGTGTCCGGGGTGGCCACCCAGCGGGAGGCTTCGGCCTCGGAGCCGTAGGTCGAGATCGCCTCGGTGAACAACCAGTCCTGGTATTCCGGGGAGCGCCAGCCGCCGTTGACGCGGATCTCGACGCCGTCGGCCGCGGCGGCGGTGGCGGCGCGGCGGAGGGCAGCGAGCAGCGCGGGGTCGAGGTTGGCCACGGCCGCGGCTTCGTCGTCGAAGGGCGAAACGGGCTTGGGGACGGCGCCGTGGGACCGCGGCGGCCGGGTTCGTGCTGGTTGGAGGTCGGTCATGCCGCCAGTGAAGGCGGCGCGGTGTTGCCGGCGCGTAGCCGGTTTTGGATATGCCGCCGATATGCGCGGGCTCGTAGCATCGGAGCATGCGTGTGCTGGTGGTCGAGGACGAGCCCTACCTGGCAGACGCCATCCGCGACGGGTTGCGGCTGGAGGCGATCGCCGCCGACGTGGCCGGCGACGGGCACGCCGCGCAGGAGCTGCTGAGTGTCAACGCCTACGACATCGCCGTCCTCGACCGCGACATCCCCGGGCCGTCCGGCGACGAGATCGCCCGCGGCATCGTCGCGTCCGGCAGCGGCCTGCCGATCATCATGCTCACCGCCGCCGACCGGCTCGACGACAAGGCCTCCGGCTTCGAACTCGGCGCCGACGACTACCTCACCAAGCCGTTCGAACTCCGGGAACTCGTGCTGCGGCTCAGGGCGCTCGACCGCAGGCGCGGCCACACCCGGCCGCCCGTGCTGGAGATCGCCGGACTGCGGCTGGACCCGTTCCGCCGCGAGGTCTACCGCGACGGCCGTTACGTCGCGCTCACCCGCAAGCAGTTCGCGGTGCTCGAAGTCCTCGTCGCGGACGAAGGCGGGGTCGTCAGCGCCGAAGAGCTGCTGGAACGGGCTTGGGACGAGAACGCGGACCCGTTCACCAACGCCGTGCGCATCACGGTTTCGGCGCTGCGCAAACGGCTCGGCGAGCCCTGGCTCATCGCGACGGTGCCCGGCGTCGGCTACCGCATCGACATCGGAGGCGGAGACCATGGATAGGCGTTCCGGTTTGAGCGTGCGCCTCAAACTCACCCTCAGCTACGCCGGATTCCTGATGATCGCCGGGTTCGTGCTGCTGACCGCCGTGTGGGTGTTCCTGCTGCGAGGTTTTCCCGCCAGCGTGTTCGTGCCCAACTTCGGCAACCTGCTGCGCGCCTTCGACCCGCACAACTTCGGCCCGGCCGTCTTCGTACAGGCGGCCGCCGTCGTCCTGCTGTTCCTGCTGGTCTTCGGCCTGGTCGGCGGCTGGATCCTGGCCGGGCGCATGCTCAAGCCGCTGACCCGCATCGCCGACGCCGCCCGGCTGGCCGCGGACGGCTCGCTGTCCCACCGGATCCGGCTGCCGGGCCGCCAGGACGAGTTCCGCGAACTCGCCGACGCCTTCGACGCCATGCTCGAACGCCTCGAAGCGCACGTCGTCGAGCAGCGGCGGTTCGCGGCCAACGCCTCGCACGAGCTGCGCACCCCGCTCGCGATCTCGCAGGCCATGCTCGAGGTCGCCCGCAGCGATCCCGGCCACGACTCCGGTGAGCTGGTCGACCGCCTGCACGCCGTCAACGCCCGGGCGATCGAGCTGACCGAAGCGCTGCTCCTGCTCGGCCGCTCCGATCAGCGATCCTTCACGCGCGAACCCGTCGACCTGTCGCTCGTCGCGGAAGAAGCGGCCGAAACGCTCTTCCCGTTCGCGGAGAAGCACGGCGTCACCGTCGAGACTTCCGGCGATCTCGCCCTCACCGAAGGCTCGCCCGCCCTGCTGCTCCAGCTGACGACGAACCTCCTGCACAACGCCATCGTCCACAATCTCCCCGAGCACGGCAGCGTGCGGATCGAAACCGCGGCGCGCTCCGGGTTCGTCCTGCTGACCGTCGAGAACACCGGCGACCGGCTCAGCCCCCAGCAGGTCTGGACCCTCACCGAGCCGTTCCGGCGCGGCACCGACCGCGTCCGCGGTGAGCACCCGGGAGTCGGCCTCGGCCTGGCCATCGTCCGGAGCATCACCCGCGCCCACGACGGGATCTTCGGCCTCGCCCCGCTGGCGGCCGGCGGCCTTCGCGTCACGGTGCAGCTGCCCGCCCGGCCACGGTGATGGGGAAGTCGAAGTAGGTGTCCGGGTACGGCTCGTCCTCGAGCGTGTAATGCCACCACTCGTTCTCGTACGCGGCGAAACCGCAGGCCTCCATGATGGACCGGAGGTGGTGCCGGTTCCCGGTTTCGGCCTCCGCGAGGCCCGGCGCGCCGTGGTGGGAGACCGAATCCATCAGGTCGTGGTCGCCGCCCATGGCCGCGAGCTCGCCGGAGCCCAGGTGATAAAGCGTCAGGTCGACCGTGCTGCCCCGGCTGTGCCCCGACCTGACCGCCACGTAGCCCAGCTCGAACATGTCGGCCCGGTTGATGTTGGGGTAATGGCGCGGTTTCGTCCGGCCGTCCTCGGGTTCCTTCGACCAGCGCACGAACCGGTCCACGGCGCGTTGCGGCCGGTAGCCGTCCCACAGGAGCAAGCCGAAGCCGAGCGAGGCGGCCTTCTCGTGCGCGCTTTCCAAGGCCGCGCACAAGGCCGTTGTGCCGAGGATGCGATTGGCCAGGTATCCGTCCACGGGTTTGCCGGTGAAATTGTCCCAGGTGGCGTATTTGGCGTCCCAGCGAATTCCGGGAGCCACCTCGTCGACGAAGCGGAAGCCGGTTTTCACTGGACCTTCCCCGTCAACGCCAGTGACACGGCCCGGTCGAGCACGTCGGCGAACGAGAACCCGGCGGCCGCCATCATCCTCGGGTAACGGCTGTAGCGGGTCAGGCCGGGAAAAGTGTTGACCTCGTTGAGAAGCACGGTGCCGTCTTCTTTCAGGAACATGTCCACCCGGGCCAGCCCGCGGCAGCCCAGCGCGCGGTAGATCTTCTTCGCCGTCTCCTGCACCCGCACGCGCGTCTCCGCCGGGATGGCGGCGGGCACGGTCACCGTCGAGTTCTCGGAGCCGCTTTCCGGGTCGATTTCCTGGTGGATCCGGAAAAACCCGTGCGAAAGCGTGATCTGGTCCACTTCGCCGACGATCAGGTCCAGCTCGTTCCCCAGCACCGCGCACCCGACCTCGCTGCCGACAACAGCGTCTTCGACCAGCACCTTCGAGTCGTACTTCCGCGCGGCTGCCACCGCGCTCGCCAGCTCTTCGGCGCCGGACACCTTGCTGACGCCGAACGAGGACCCCGACCGGGCCGGCTTCACGAACACGGGATAGTCCAGGCGGTCGGCGTCCGGCGTCTCGTCCGCCGCGACCACCCGGCAGACCGGCGTCGCGATCCCCGCGTTCGCGACGACGGTGTAGGCCAGGGATTTGTCGATGCACAGCGCGGAACTGGGCACGTCGCAGCCGACGTACGGGAGGCCGGACAGCTCCAGCAACCCCTGCATCGCACCGTCTTCTCCGTGCCGGCCATGCAGAACGGGCAGCACGACGTCCAGTTCGATCACCTCGCGGCGGCCTTCCGCCAGCACGTGCAGCCCGGGTGCGCTCCGATCCGGCGACAACGTGACGGGACGGTGCTCGCCCGTTTCCCAGCCCTCGCCGGGGCCGGCGCACAGCCGCCAAGCGCCGTCCTGGGTGATCCCGATCCAGAACGGCTCGTACTTCCCGGCGTCGAGATTCCTGGCCACCTCCTGCGCGGACTTGACCGACACCGGGTGTTCTTCGGACGTGCCCCCGAAGATGATTCCGATCTTCACCTTGTTCATGCCTTGTCCCCGCTTTCGAATTTCAGGCAATTGATCAGGCTGTTCTCGACGATGTCGCGCAGCGCGTGGTCCGTGTAATAGGCGGTGTGCGGGCTGATCAGCACGTTGGACATTCGCTGCAATCGCGCCAGCGTCTCGTTTTTGCCGATCTTGCCCCGGCAATCGGCGTAGAAGTCGCCTTCCTCGCCTTCGAGGACGTCCAACGCCGCGCCGCCCAGCCGGCCGCTTTCCAGCGCGGCGAGCAGTGCCCCGGTTTCGATCAGCGCGCCCCGCCCGGTGTTGACGACCACCGCGCCGTCCTTCAGCTGCGCGATGCGCGACCGGTCCAGCAGATGGTGGGTGCGCTCGTCGAGCGGCGTGTGCAGCGTGACAATGTCGCTCAACTGCAACAATTCGTCGAGTGGCACGTAGTCGGCCGAACTCCGCGGACGCCGGTCGTAGGCCAGCACGCCGCACCCGAACCCCCGCAGCCGGTCGATCACCGCCGCGCCGATCCGGCCCGTCCCGATCACCCCGACGGTCAGGTCGCGCAGTTCTTTCCCCCGTGCCGCGGCCAGCCGGTAGTCGTGCAGTTCGGCGCGCCGGAGGGTGGCTTTGGTGTTTCGCACCGACATCAACATGAGCAGCACCGTGTAATCGGCCACGCTGTCCGGGGAATACGCGACGCCTTCAACGGATATGCCGACGCTGCGCGCGTATTCCCCGTCGATGTGGTCGTAGCCGACACTCCGCGTCGAGACGTACCGCACGCCGGCCCGGCTGAGTGCGAGCAGCGCGGAATTCGCGATCCGCGTTTTATGCCCGACGCTGACGCATCGGTTGCCGGCGACCAGGTCGACGTTGGCCTTCCCCAGCGTCTCCGCCGTGATCACCAGCGGCACCCCCCAGCGTGCCGCCACTTCCCGGAACAACGCGGCCTCGTCCGCCTCGCAGCCGTACACCGTGACCCCGGCCGCCGGCACTCGCGCGGCGGACGCCCCCGCTCGCACCGCTTCGCTGTACCTCATGCCCGGCAGTCAACGCAGCCTCACGTTGCCGGCGCGTATCCAGTTTCCGATACGCCCGCGATATGTTCCTTCAGCGTTTCGGCCAGTGCCAGGAAGGTCGGTCCAGCCGGCCCGGCCACCGACATCGAGGATCGTCTGCAGCGTCGTAGCAGCGCCACGAACGGATCCGCTCACGCAGCATCAGCAGCTCCGGCGCGGCCCGCGGATCGGCGAACTCGCTCAGCATGCTGCCGGTCAGCCCGATCCGGTGGCTTTCGCCGGACCAGGCGCCGGTCCCGTCACGGGTGCGGACCACCGGGCCCGCCCGGTCGGCGAGCAGCGCGGCGGGCCGCTCCACCGGCACTCGCGCTTGAACTCCGGGTCGAGGTCGAACAGGCTGTCCAACGGAGTCGGCATGCCCAGGTCCACACAGCCTGGCCCACTGACTCGGGGCGGCCCCCAGCGTCGAGGGCAGCCCGCCTTCCCGCGCGAGCGCGGCGACCGCCCCGTTTCGCGCGGCATCGGCCAGCACCGGCTCGACGTTGGCGGGACCCGCCGACGAGATCGGATTCGTCGGAGGCCGATAACGATCGTGACTACCTTCGCGGCCGGCGCATACCGCTTCACCTCGGCATCTCACCGTCGGTCGCGGGAAATAATTCTGTCCGTGTTCGCGGCCGGTGGACTCGGCGGGCGATTCATCGGATCTTTGTGCACGACGTAGTCCGAGGCGCAAAGGAGCGGCCATGGTGACCAGGCCAAGATCGGGCAGAGCCGGGAGGCGGACGTTCGGCGTCCTCGCCGCCTCGGCGCTGATGCTGCCGGTGATGCTGTCCGCGAGCCAGGTCCCGGCCGCCTCGGCGGACCCCGCCCCAGTCCCGGCCGCCCCGGCGCAGCCGGCCCAGAAGCCGTACATGGGTTGGAGCAGCTGGAGTCTCGAGTCCACCAAGCACCCGGACGTCAGCCCGTCCGGGGAAGCGTGGCTGACCGAGAAGAACGTGGTGCAGCAGGCCGACATCCTGGCCGCGAAGTTCAAGCAGCACGGCTACGACCACGTGAACCTCGACGCGGGCTGGCTCGGCTCCTTCGACCAGTACGCCCGCCCGGTCGTCGACGCCGCGAAGTTCCCGCACGGCATGAAGTACATCGCCGACTACGTGCACGGGAAGGGCCTGAAACTCGGCTCGTACCTCGCGGTCGGCCTCGACATCAAGGCCTATAACGGCGGCAACTCCCCGATCTTCGGCACCACCGCCTGCCACACCCGCGACCTCGTCTACCCCGACCTGCGCCAGACCAGCGGCTGGGACGACCAGTCGTACCAGATCAACTTCGCCACCCCGTGCGCCCAGGCCTACATCCAGTCCGAGGCGGACCTGCTCGCGAGCTGGGGCGTGGACTTCCTGAAGCTGGACGGCGTCGGCCCCGGCTCGTTCCGCGGCGGCGCGCAGTACGACAACACCGCGGACGTGCAAGCGTGGTCCGCGGCGCTGAAGAAGACCGGACGGCCGATCGAGTTCATCCTGTCCTGGTCGCTGAGCCACCAGCGGATGGACGTGTGGAAGCCGAACGCCGACGGCTGGCGCATCGACACCGACGTCGAGTGCTACTGCGACACCCTGGTCACCTGGAACAACTCGGTGAAGGGCCGGTGGAACGACGTCGTCCAGTACATACCCGACGCCGGCCCCGGCAACTGGAACAACCTCGACTCCCTCGACGTCGGCAGCGGCAAGATGGACGGCATCACCGAGGCCGAGCGCCAGAGCTACATGACGTTGTGGGCCATCGAATCCGCGCCGCTGTACCTGGGTGACGACCTGACCCGGCTCGACGACTACGGCGTCAAACTGCTCACCAACGACGAGGTCATCGCCGTCGACCAGGCCGGGGTGCCGGCCAAGCCGGTGAGCCAGACGAGCGACCAGCAGGTCTGGTACGCCCGCAACGCCGACGGCAGCTACACCGTGGCGCTGTTCAACCTCGGTTCGGCGCCGGCGAAGGTGACCGCGGACTTCGGCGACTTCGGGCTCACCGGCACGGCGAGGGCGCGTGACCTGTGGAGCCACCAGGAATTGGGGCCGCAGAACGGTTCCTTCAGCGCCACCCTGCCGGTGCACGGCTCGAAGCTGCTGCGTCTCACACCGGTGAACCCGACGCAGATCCCGGCGCCCGGCGTCGTCCACGGCACCGCTTCGACGCCGTCCAGCATCTCGCTGGACTGGGACGGTTCGGGGAGCCGGGCCACGGGTTACGACGTGTTCTCCGGCGGCCGGAAGGTCGCCTCGACCGCCGGCACGAGCGTCACGGTGAACGGCCTCAAACCGTCGACCTCGTACGGCTTCACGGTGGTGGCCCGTGACCGGTTCGGCCGCGGCTCGGCGCCGAGCGCAGCGGTGTCGTACGTGACGCCGGCGGCGGGCGGGCCGGTGGTCTACGAGGCGGAAGCGGGCAGCCCTGGCGGTGGCGCGAACGTCTCCGACTGCACCTGCTCCGGCGGCAAGAAGGTCGGAAACATCGGCGGCAGCGGACTGCTGACGGTGAACAACATCAAGGCGGACAAGGAAGGCACCTACCTGGTACGGCTGGGCTACGTCGACGGCGACACCAGCCGCTCGGCCGTGGTCACGGTGAACGGCAGCTCGTTCAAGCTGCCGGTGCCCGGCACGAACGACAGCGACTGGAGCACCGCCCGGACCATCACGGTGCCGGTGTACCTGATGGCCGGCAACAACCAGGTCATCTTCGGCAACCCCAGCGAAAGCTCGTTCGACGTCGACCAGATCACGGTGTAGCGCGTCGAAAAGGCGGGGCCGGCTCTAGCGAGCCGGCCCCGCTTCACGTCATCGTGTTCGGTGGGCCAGTACCGGCAGCTCCTCGTAGATGCGCTGCTGCGGCGCCGCCGTGTTGACGCGCAAACCGTTGGCCCACAGGGAGTTCACGCGTGAGCGCTCCTGCGAGTTCGGCAGCGCGTTGGTGCAGGACGGGCCGGGGCCGCCGCCCGACATCAGCTCCGAGCACGGGCCCGAGTAGTGGTCGGGCAGCCCGAGCACGTGGCCGGTCTCGTGCGCGGTGATGCGGGTGTTGTCGTACTGCTGCGCCTGGGCGTAGTCGATGAAGATGGTGCCGCTGCCGTGGCCGTCGGTCTGGGCGTAGGAGCCCCGCGGGTCGTTGCCCTCGGTGTAGCGCAGCGACGCGCCCGAAGACCGCTCGACCAGCTTCACGTTCGTCACGGAGTTGTTCCAGTTGGCCGCGCCCGCGTTGATGGCGGAGCGGAAGGTCGGGGCACCGGAGGTGCTGTAGTACACCGTGGTGACCGCGGCGGCCTGCTGGCCCGTGGCCGGTGCGGCGGTGGCCGTGCCGGAGATCAGCGGGGTGGCGGCGAAGGCCAGTGCGATCGCGCCGGACAGCAGAAACTTCCTCGACATCGGAAAGCTCCTCAGGGGATGTGGGAGATTTGCCTGATTTGCGCGCGCTGTGGCAAATCTAGGCAGTTTCCGCCCTTTTGTGACCCGACTTTCGTACCGTCCGGCAACTGGTGATTTACCAACACCTTCCCCGGGTTGACATGCTCACTCGTGCCTGGATCAGCCGACGGGCTCGGCCAGCGGCAGGTCGAAGTGGTGCAGCCAGGACTCGACCAGGCGCAGGCCGGACCGCTCGATCTCGGCGCCGCAGTGGTCGCAGGACTCGCCGGGGCGCGTCGAGTGCCCGCACGCCGTGTGCACCAGCCGCATCGGCTCCGAGGCGGCGGGCGACGAGGTGTGCGCGTCGCCCCACGCTGCGATCGCGTGCAGGATCGGCAGGGTGTCGGCGCCGGCCGGGGTGAGCCGGTATTCGGCGCGGGTCCGGCCGCCGTCGCGGTACGGCACGCGGGTGAACAGGCCGGTTTCGACCATCCGGGCCAGCCGTGCGGAGAGCACGTTGTCCGCGATCCCCAGATGCTCGCGGAACTGCTCGAATCGCGTGACGCCCGCGTGCGCGTCGCGCAGGAGCAGGAGCGTCCACGGCTCGCCGAGCACGTCGGCGCCGCGGGCGGTGGGGCAGGACGTGCCGGTCCAGTCGCTTCGACGACCCATCGGATTCTCCTTCCGCCAGCTGCCTTGCTTTAAGCAAGCTTACGTCGTACCGTCGGCGTTGGCTAGCTTGCTATTCGAAAGTCAGAGGAGTTCATCATGCAGATCAAGGGATCGGTCGCGCTGGTCACCGGAGCCAATCGCGGTCTGGGCCGCCGGTTCGCCGCGCAGCTGCTGGAACGGGGCGCCGCGAAGGTGTACGCCGCCGCGCGCAACGTGGAGTCCATCGACCTGCCGGGCGTCGTGCCGATCAAGCTCGACATCACCGACCCGGCGTCGGTGCGCGCCGCGGCCGAGCTGGCCGGCGACGTGACGCTGCTGGTCAACAACGCGGGCTCGTCCACCGGCGCTTCGTTCCTCGGCGGTTCGATCGAGGACGCCCGCCTCGAGATGGACACCCACTACTTCGGCACGCTGGTGATGGCGCGCGAGTTCGCGCCGGTGCTCGAGCGCAACGGCGGCGGCGCGATCCTGAACGTGCTGTCGGTCCTTTCGTGGTTCACCGCGCCGCACGTGGCCGCGTACTCCGCCGCGAAGGCCGCGGGGCTCCAGCTCACCAACGGCCTGCGCATCGAGCTCAAGGACCAGGGCACCCAGGTGACGGCCCTGCACGTCGGCTACATGGACACCGACATGGCCGCCCACGTCGACGGCCCGAAGGCCGATCCGGCCGAGGTCGCCGCCCAGGCACTGGACGCCGTCGAGAAGGGCGAGTTCGAGGTCGTCGCCGACGAGGTCAGCCGACGCGTGCGCGCCGGGCTGTCGGGCGGCATCGCCGGGCAGTACCCGCAGCTGGTGTCGTAACGGTTCGCCGCACCCGGCGGGCCTGGCCCGCGCCGTGGCCGGGCAAGCGGTAAGAATGGGGGCGTGTCGGAAGAGGTCGAGGTCAGCGCCCCGCGCACGCGCAACCGGTGGGGCGAGGGCGACCGGCTGCGCGGGGAAATCCTCGACGCGGCCAGCCGCCTGCTCTCCGAGCTCGGCGGCGAAGACGGCCTGACCATCCGCGGCGTCGCGCGCGCCGTCGGCATCGCCCCCGCGAGCATCTACCAGCACTTCACCGACCGTTCCGCGCTGGTCGAGGGACTGCTGGAGTACGAGTTCGCCCGGATGCGCGCCGCGATGGCGGCCGCCGAGGCGAGCGAGGACCCGGCCGACGCCGTCGGCCGGGTTCGCGCCTTGGTCCACGCCTACTGCCAGTTCGCCATGGACAACCCCGGCCACTACCGGCTGATGACGGCGAACGGCGCCACCCAGCCCGGGCCCGACGCGCGGCCGAGGCGCCCGCTGCTGGAGGTCGTCGACCTGCTTTCCGCCGGGTTCGCGCGCTGCGATGCCGCCGGGCACCCGCTGCGGGTGCCGGCCGACCGCGCCGGAGTGATCGCGTTCGTCGGCGCGCACGGCCGCGTCGCGCTGTTCCACAACTCGCCGCGGCGCGCCAGCGCGGACACGGTGCTGCCGTTCGTGGATGAGCTCGTCTCGCTGGTTTTTGCCTGAGCCAGGGCGTTTTCTCCGGTTTCACCCCACCTGTTCTCGGCCGTAATGGTGATCTACGCCGCGAGGGTGGCGAACTCTTCACCAGATTGCCTAACATGTGTTCAGTAAGTGTCCGAACAATCGTTTGGTGACTCTGTGTAGGAGGCATAAATGTCGGAGGCCCTGTCCGACGCGCCCGAGTTCCCGATGGCGCGAGGGCGCAGCCCGTTCGACCCGCCGCCGGAGCTCGACCGCCGGTTGCACGACGAACCGGTGTCCCGCGTGAAGATCTGGGACGGCAGCGAGCCGTGGCTGTTCACTCGCTACGAAGACGTCCGGGCGATGCTCGCCGACGCGCGGGTCAGCGCCGACTCCGAGCTGCCCGGCTATCCGGCGCAGTCGCCCGGCATCGCGGCGCGGCGCAAGCGGGCCAAGGCATTCATCAGCATGGACGATCCGGACCACGCTTCCCAGCGGCGCCTGCTGACCGGCGACTTCATGGTGAAGAAGGTGGAGCGGCTGCGGCCGCGGATCCAGAAGATCGTCGACGAGCTGATCGACGACATGCTGGCCGGCCCGAACCCCACGGACCTGGTGCAGGCCTTCGCGCTCCCGGTGCCGTCGCTGGTGATTTGCGAGCTGCTCGGCGTGCCGTATGCGGACCGCGCGTTTTTCCACCGGGTCAGCAAGGTCCTGATCGCCAAGAACTCGACGCCGGCGGAATCGCTGGCGGCGCTGGAGGAACTGCTCGCGTATCTCGGCGGGCTGGTCAAGCAGAAGCTGACCGACCCGGGGGACGACGTGCTGAGCCGGCTCGCGACGGAGCAGGTCGCGACCGGCGCGATGACCGTCGAGGACGTCGCGGCGATGGGGCAGCTGCTCCTCGTCGCGGGCCACGAGACCACGGCCAACATGATCACGCTCGGCACCGCGGCGCTGCTGGAGCACCCGGACCAGCTGGACCTCGTCCGCGACGGCGACCCCGCGCTCATCGCCAACGCCGTGGAGGAGCTGCTGCGCTACCTCACCATCGTCCACACGGGACGGCGGCGCGTGGCGCTGGAGGACATGGAGGTCGGCGGGCAGCCGGTCCGCAAGGGCGAGGGCCTGATCGCTGCCTCGGACATCGCGAACCGCGACGCGGGCGCGTTCCCGGAGCCGGACCAGCTCGACGTCACCCGCAAGGCCCGCCACCACGTGGCGTTCGGTTACGGCGTGCACCAGTGCCTCGGCCAGCCGCTGGCCCGGGTCGAGCTGCAAGTCGTGTACAGCACGCTGTACCGCCGGATTCCGACGCTGAAGCTCGACGCGCCGGTCGAGGACCTGAAGTTCAAGCACGACATGGTCGTCTACGGGGTGCACGAGCTCCCCGTGACCTGGTGATTCGTTCGGGAGGAAAGCCATGAAGGTGGTCATCGACCAGGACCGGTGCGTCGGGGCGGGACAGTGCGTCCTGGCCGCGCCGGAGGTGTTCGACCAGCGCGAGGAAGACGGCATCGTCGTGCTGCTGCAGGAGAATCCGCCCGAGGAACTGCACACGCAGGTCCGCGAGGCGGCCCAGATCTGCCCGGCGCTGGCCATCGAGCTGGCCGACTGAGCGGCAGCGGTTCCCGGTGGACGGGCGGCCACCACGGCCGTCCGTCCATTGTGGTTGGTGCCGGTCCGTTACCCCGGGCCGCGGATTCTCCCGGTGGGGTGACGCTCGTCCGGGGAATGTCGTGGCCGGGCCCGCGCTGGCTAGGGTGACTCGTCCTGTTACCCGGGGAAGGGAACTCCCGCCGTGTCGTTTCGTCGTTGTGTGACAGTGCTTTTCCTCGGGCCGGCGCTGCTGGCGGCCGCCACCGGGACGGCCGGGGCGTCCATCGCGCCGATGCCGCCGTCGCCCTCGCGCTGCGCCGCCGTCGGCCCGGTGACGGAGCAGCTGCGTTCCGATGTGGACACCATCGTCGACGAGATGGGCGCCAACCCGAACGCGACCGCCGCCCCGGCCTCGAAGGCGTTCCAGAAGGCCACCCTCTCGCTTCCGGCCGCTCCCGGCGCCACCTGCCCGGCGGACGCGGCCGCCGCGGGCGAGGTCGTCGGCTCGATCTTCGGTTACGTCGGCGCGGTCAACCGCTTCGCGCCCACCCAGACGCCGACCATCAGCCTGGTCGTGGATCCCAGCGTGAGCACCTTCGCCTCCGCCCTGCAGACCGCCGCCCCGGCCACCTTCACCAGCGTCACCGAGTCGGTCACCCCGGAGATGCGCGGCGAGCTGCTGCAGGGCAAGTACGTGCTGACGGCCGCCACGCTGGGCCTCTGAACGCGGGGCCCCTTATCGTGTGAGGAGCCGTTCGAGGGGTGAGGAGCCGTCCGTGGTCGTGTTCGCCGGGCAGGGTGACGCTCGCCGTTCGATGGAGCTGTTGTGGCGCACGGGTGCCGCGGCCAAGACGGCGCCCGGGCCGAAGCCGGGGCTGAGCGTTGCCCTCATCGTGTCCGCCGCCATCGATATCGCCGACGCAGACGGCATGGCCGCGCTGTCCATGCGCGCGGTCGGTGATCGGCTGGGGCGCACCGCGATGGCGCTGTACACGTACGTGCCCGGCAAAAGCGAGCTGATCGACCTGATGTACGACCACGTGCTCGGCGAGCTGCGCGAGGACCACGACCTGTCGTCCGGCTGGCGGCCCGCCGTGCTCGAGCTGGCGCGCGAGCTGGGGGAGTTCCACCTGCGGCACCCGTGGCTCCTGCAGGTTTCGTACGCGCGGCCGGTGCTGGGGCCGGGGGAGTTCCGGATGCAGCAGCTCGTGCTGCGGGTGCTGCTGGCGACGGGGCTGCCGGTCGCCCGGGTGCGCTGGATCGTCGGCGCGCTGCTCAACGTCGTGCGCGGCTCGGTCCAGGTCGCCGCCGAATCCCGCCAGGCCGCGCGTGAGACCGGCTTGTCGGAAGAGGATTGGTGGTACTCGCGCTCGGCGCTGCTGGGCGAGCTGGTCCCGGACTTCGCCGAGCGGTACCCGCTGGTCGCGCGCCTCGGCGAGGGCCAGACCCCGTCACCCGCCCCGTCCGACACCCGGTCCTATCTGGAACGCGAGGCCTGGCTCAGCCTCGACGCCGGCGTGGAACTCCTGCTGGACGGCATCGAGACGGCCATCGATCAGACCAGGTTGGCGCGGTAGTCCGCCTCCGCGATCTCCCGGATGGAGCCCACCGAGCCGCCGAGCGCGTCGGCCATCTTGGCGGCTTCCTGGGCGATCATCAGGTTGTAGAAGCCGCCGCCGAGGGTGAGGGCTTCGGTGAGGTTGCGGTCGTCGCCTTCCCAGAGGTGGGCGCGGATCAGCGCCTTGCCGCACTGGGTGAAGGCCTCCTCGACGCGCACGACGGTGGCCAGCAGCGCCGGTTTGCCGCCGGCGCTCAGCTGCCGCAGCAGGGCAGGGTCGTCGGAAACAGTGGCGCGGCCGTTGACCCGCAGGGTTTCCCGCATGCCCGGCACGAAGAACAGCAGCGCGACGGCCGGGTTGCGCAGGATGTTCTCGAACGAGTCCGCCAGCCGGTTGCCCGGCCGCTCGGGCAGGGCGAGCGTCCACGGGTCCAGCACCTTCACCGAGCCCGGCGGGTCGCCCTTCGGGCTGATGTCCAAATTGGACTCCGCGTCGGTGGTGGCGAGGCAGAAGAACGTGCTGTGCGCGATGAACCGCACCAGGAACTCACCCAGGGCCAGTGACTTTTTTTCGGCGATGAACCGCATCGGCTCGCCGATGATCTCCCGCAGCCGGGCGTGGTCGATGCCCGCGTAGTCGTCGGCGGCGGTGTGGGCGGGGATCTCAGACATCAAGCACCAGCTTGCTCGTCAGCGCGCGGGAAACGCACGGGAACAGCACGTCGCCGCGGGCCTGCTCGTCTTCGGACAGGATGTCGTCGCGGTGGTCGGGAACGCCTTCGAGCACCTTCGTCCGGCAGGTCCCGCACACGCCTTCGCGGCACGAGCCCTCGACCGGCAGCCCGGCGTCTTCCAGCGCGCGCAGGACACTCCGGTCGGCGGGCACCTGCACCGTCCGCGCGGATCGCGCGCACACGACCTCGACCGGGGTGTCGGGCCGGGGCGGGCGGGGCCGCGGTTTGAACCGCTCCAGGTGCAGCGAGCCGGCCGGCCAGTGCGCCGCCCCCTTTTCGACGGCTTCGAGCAGCGGCTCCGGACCGCACACGTAGACCGCGCCGCGCGGTTTCTCCAGCAGCTCGGTCAACGGCAGCCGCCCGGTCCGGTCTGAAGCGTGGAAACCGAAGGGGCCCAAGGCTTCCAGCTCCGCGCGGAAGGCCATCGAGTCCGCCGTGTGCCCGCCGTACGCCAACTGCCACGGCACTCCCCACTCAGCGGCCTGGCGCGCCATCGGCAGGATCGGCGTGATCCCGATGCCGCCCGCGATGAACAGGTACTCCCCGGCGCGGGTAAACCTGAAGTTGTCACGCGGGCCCCGGATCCGCACCGTCTGGCCAGGCCGCAGGAACGCGTGCACGTATTCCGAACCGCCGCGGCTGCGCGGATCGCGCCGCACGCCGATGCGGTAGCTCGACCGGTCTTCCGGCGAGCCGCACAGGGAGTACTGCCGGCTGATCCCGTTCGGCAGCACGAGTTCGACGTGCGCGCCGGGCTGCCACGCGGGCATCGCCCCGCCGTCCTCGCGGGTCAGCTCGACGGACACCACGCCGGCCGCTTCCCAGCGCAGCTGCCGGACGATCACCGGGAGTTCCATACGCACCTCCTTGGTCACTGACCAATCTAGGTCACTGACCAAGGGGCTGGCAAGGTGGCCCCGACCACCTACGATCAGCCGGGTGACCACCTCCGCGGCCTCGGACCGCCAGACCGACATCGTGCGGGTGGCGCTCGACGTGCTCGAAGAGTCCGGGCTGGAGGCCACGAGCCTGCGCGCGGTCGCGGGCAAGCTGGGCGTGCGGATGAACACCGTGCTGTGGCACGTGAAAACGAAAGCGCGGCTGCGCGAGCTGATGGCCGACACGATCTTGGACGGCATCGTCCTCGACGGCCTCCCCGAGGATCCCCGCGCGCGCGTGGTCGAGCTGGCCCACCGTTACCGCGCGGCGTTGCTGGCCCACCGCGACGGCGGGCGGGTGGTCGCGGGCACGTTCACCGCCGGGCCGGGCACGCTCGGCACCGCGAACGCGTTGATCGGCGCGCTGACCGGGCTCGGCCTCGACGACCGCCAGGCCGACTGGACCTGCTGGACGATCGTCTACTTCGCGATCGGACTGGTCGTGGAGGAGCAGGGCAGCGCGGAGACGCCCAAGCTGCACCTGGCCTCGCCGTCGACGCTGGAGCCGTACCCGCATCTGCGGCGGGTGCTGCTGAGCGAGGCCAACGACCGGTTCGACGACCGGTTCGCCTTCGGCCTCGACCTGATCCTCACGTCCGCTTCCGCGCCTCGATGAGGAATCGGGTGGTGGTGGCGGTGAACGGCCCTTCGCGCAACCGCTCGTGCAGCTCGCGCAGCCGGGGCCGGTAAGCCTCGACGGTGAAGCCCGGCACCATCCAGATCACCTTGCGCAGGAAGTAGATCACCGCGCCGATGTCGAAGAATTCGGTGCGCAGCCGTTCGAACCGCAGGTCGACGACCTCGAGCCCGGCGCGCTCGGCGGCCGCCCGGGCGTCTTCGGGATGACGGCCCCGGCGCACCTCTGGCGGTTGGGGACCGAGGAAGTACTCGACCAGCTCGAACACACTGGCCGGGCCGACCTGCTGGGACAGGTAGGTCCCGCCCGGGCGCAGGACCCGCGCGATCTCGTCCCACCACACCGTCACCGGATGACGGCTGACCACCAGCTCGAACGCGCCGGCCCGGAACGGCAGCGGCGGCTCGTCGGTGTCCGCGACGACCACCCCGCCGCGCGGCTCCAGCAGCGCGGCGGCCTTCGCGAGGTTCGGCGGCCACGATTCGGTCGCGACGGTCAGCGGCGGCAGCACCGGCACCCCGGCCAGCACCTCGCCGCCGCCGGTCTGAATGTCCAAAGCGGACTCGACGCGCGCGAGCCGTTCGCCGATCTGCCTTTGGTAGCCCCACGACGGCCGTTGCTCGGTGGCCCGCCCGTCGAGCCAGGAGAAGTCCCAGCCCGCCACGGAAACGGCCTCGGCCTCGGTCACCAGCTCCTCGAACGTGCGTGTCATGGGTTGATCGTCACAGCGGGAGCCGGCCGTCGCCAACCGGTTTTCAGCGGCGCCGCACCGGTTGTGGCGGCACGGGTTTCGCGGCGACGACGGCGTCCAGCGGGACGACCACGAGGCCGCGTTTCGTTTCGACCGTGCAGGTTTCGGCGTCGCGCTCGCGCAGCGGACCGAGTGCGTCGGTGAAGCCGCCCTCGATGCGATAGCGCACGACGACGCGGGTGCCGAGCGGCAGTTCCGTCAGCAGGGTCATCGCGAAAGGCGCGCGGCCAGCTCGTCGTCGCTCGGCTCGACGAGGTGGGTGCCGTCGCCGAAGACGATGGTCGGGATGCGGCGCGGACCGCCCTGCAGTTCGCGGACCAGTGCTTCGGCCGCGGTGTCCGCCTCGACGTCGACGTAGTCGTACTCAACGCCTTCCGCGTCGAGCAGCGCGCGGCTGCGCTTGACGTCCGGGCACCAGCTCGCGCCGTAGACCACCGGCTTCATGACACGACCTCCGAGGGGATGGGAGTGGATTTCTCTTTCGCAGCAACGGGTTCCGGGTGCCCGAGAAACGTCAGCCAGTCGCGGAACACGTGGTGCACGGCCTCGGCGCCCACCGGCTCGCCCGGCGGCGGGAACTCCTTCGGGTGCACGATGAACCCGCGCTGCTGCGGGCCGCCGAGCGCGCCGTGGGAGCCGACGTGCCGCTCGAACGGCGAGGACTGGTCGGACTCCGGGTCGTACCGGCTGTTGATCATGATGTCCGCGCAGTGCGGGAAGGTGTCGACGCGCTTGACCAGCTCGTCGGCGTACGGGCCGTAGTCGGCCAGCGGGTCCTCGCCGATCACGACGCCGGTGGCGAGCCGCTTGAGCCCGTCGCGGCCCAGCACCACGGGCCCGAACTCCGAGCTGCGCACCAGTATGAAGCCGACGCCGTCGTGGTCGACCAGCGTGGGCAGCAGGTCCGGGTACTCGCGCTCGATGGTCTCCAGCTCGACCCGGCCCTCGTGCTCGGTGAACGACACCATCGCCAGGTGCCCGGACACGACGGCGACCACCCCGGGCGCCACGCGGGTGACCGCGCCGGGGGAGCCGCTGGTGGTGCGCGGCCGGTTTTCGGCGCCTTCGGCCTTCTCGACGCGGCCGCGCAGCCGGCGCGCGATCAGGCCGCCGGTGGTGGTGGCCTCGGCCAGCGCCGCGTTCACCTGCCAGCTTTCGGCCTGCCGCCGCTTGCCCGCCTCGGCCACGGGCTCGCCGCCGCACAGGCGTCCGACCAGTGCCTCCATCGTCTCGCCGAACCGGTCGACAAACGCCTGGCCCTGGGTCTGGCCGTGGTCCGAAAGCCCGACGATGTGGTAGCGCCGCGGCGCGATCCGGCTCGCCCGCTGCAGCCGCGCGAACTGCTGGTCGATCGAGCGCAGCACCTCCAGGGTGTCGAAGCGCTCGATGCCGGAGTGGTGCGCGACCTCGTCGTAGCCCAGGAAATCGGCGTACACCACGGGCCGTCCGGCCAGCATGTCGCCGATGATCGCGGACACCACGACGTCGCGCGCGATCACCGTGGTGCCGGGCCGCGCGAGCGGGTAGAAGCCGCCGCGCGGGATCCTCGGCATCACGCCGGCGCGGCGCTGCTTGGCGGCCGCGGACAGCTCCCGGAAGACGTCGACCAGTGCCACGCCGAACGTCCGCAGCACGTTCACCGGATTCGCGAAGTAGGCGCGGTAGCCGGCGCCGACCCGGTCGCGCTTGCGGCCGCGCAGGGTGCGCGGCACCAGCACCGGGATCGAGCTCATGGTGAGGCTGACGTGCTCGGCGTCGCCGGAGAACAGGTTGCCGTGGCTCGCGCCGTCACCCGAGAGCAGGCCGCGGCCGTCGGTGTGGCGGCGTTCGATCTCGGCCGCGTCGGTCGGGTGCGCGCACGCCATCACGTGGTCGCGATCCTTTTCGTACCAACGGAAGCCGAGGATGTCGTGGTTCGAGCCGTGCAGGATGCCGCACACGCTGGCGCCGGTCTGCGAACTCCAGTCGGTGTGCCAGCGCGTGAGTGAGTGGGTGCCTTCGCCCAGCCAGGCCGCGAACGTCGGCATGTCGCCGTCGCGCACGGCGCGGCGCACGGTGTCGTAACCGAGGCCGTCGATCTGCAGGAAGATCACGCCTGGCGGCTGCTCGGCGAGGCCGGCCTCCGGGTTGTGCCGTCGACGGCGGCGGGCCGCGCGGCGGAAGAAGATCTCGTCCTCGTCGACCGCGAGCAGGCTGGAGATCACCGCGCCGACGGCCGACATCGCGACCGTGACGATCACCGCCGCGCTGAAGCTGTGCAGCTCGACGCCGGGCACGGCCTGCAGGATCGCCAGTGTCGCCACGCTCAGCAGCAGGAAAGTGCCGACGCCGAGGGTGAAGTAGGCGATCGGCCAGGCGATCCGGACCACCAGCGGCCAGACCACGGACGTCAGCAGGCCGAGGATGAGCGCGCACACCGTGGGCTGCCACCAGGACTGCATCGAGAACCCGTCCAGCCACAGGTCGAGCAGGCGCAGCGCGCCGGTGACCGCGGCCCAGACCAGGATCACGCGGGCGACGACGCGGCCGCCCTGCAGCAGCCGCCCCTTGCCGGGTTCGGGATTGGTCACCGAGGTCCTCCTCCGGTCCGCTCCGGCTTCCGGCGCAGCTTGCTGATCAAGGTCATGGCGACGGTGACGAGCAGCACCAGCACAGTGGCGAGCAACGTGGCGATGAGCGGCGAGTCGAAGATCCCGCCGCTGATGATGCCGAGCAGCGAATAGGCGACGGCCCACAGCACGCAAGCCACCAGGCCCGCGGGCAGGAACCGTCGCCACGGGTAGCTCAGCGTGCCGGCAGCCAGCAGCACCGGGATGCGCCCGGCGGGCACCAGCCGGCCGATCACCACGAGCTGCCAGCCGCGGCGGGCGAACTGCTCGCGGCCCTTGGCCAGCCGGTCGGCCTGCTGACGGCGTTCGACCCAGCGCAGCAGCGCCTCGCTGCCGAACCGGGGGACCGCGAACGTCAGCACGTCACCGAGGTACGCGCCGAGCACCGCGAGCACGATCACCAGCGGCAGCGAGAGGTGGTCGGTGGTGGTGGCGACCGCGGCGGCGGCGCCGACGACCGCGCCCGTCGGCACGATCGGGATCACCGAGCCCAGCAGGACCCCGCCGAACAGCGCCGGGTAGCCGATCGCCGACGGGTCGGACCAGTTCACACCTTGTCCCCGGGTGCCGGGAGCGCGACCTCGGCGCCGGGCCGGGTCAGCAGCACCTCGGTGGGCAGGCCCGCCTTGAAGACCTCCGCCGCGAACGTGCGCGGCGGCTCCACGAGCAGCTTGCGCATCCGCGTGGTCCGGTGGATGCCGGGCACGGCCAGCGTGCCCCAGTGCACCGGGATGACCACTTCGGCCCGAAGCAGCTTGGCCGCTTCCGCCGCGCGCTCGGGGGTCAGGTGTCCCGGGCCGAGGTTCGGGCCCCAGCCCCAGACCGGCAGCAACGCCACGTCGAGCGGCGCGAACTCCGCCATGCCGTCGAACAGGTCGGTGTCGCCGGCCGAATAGACGCGCACGCCCTCGGCTTCGAGCAGGTGCCCCAGCGCCGGGCTCTGCGGCCCGTGCGTGAGCCGCGGTCCCCACCGGTGACCGGAGTGCACTGCCTCGGTCGCGGTGACCCGGAGGTCGCCGTCGGTGAGCCTCTCGCCGGGGGACAGCTCCTCGACGTTCGGGAAACCCCGCTTCGCGAGCCAGTGCCCGGCGCCCCGCGGGACCACGATCCGCGTCCGGCGGCCCACCAGCCGCAGCGACGGCAGGTGGAGGTGATCGCCGTGCAGGTGCGAGATCAGCACCAGGTCCACGTCGGACCACGCGGACGCGTCGGGCAGCGGGGCCACGCGGGTGAGCGGGCCGACCCGGGAGGTGAGCACGGGATCGGTGAGGACCACGCGCCCGCCGAGTTCGACCCGCGTGGTCGCGTGGCCGAGGAAGTGCAGGTTGAGGCCGGTCACGGTTTCGAGTATCACCTGGTTGGGACGGAATTGCCCGGCGGAGTGGTCGGTCGCACCTTGTCGGGTTCCCCGCCGGGCCCGGGCTTCAGTGAGTGGGCAGGAGGGCGGAGATCCTGAGCGAGCTGGTGCCGAGTCCGGTCGGCCCGGTGAACGGGTGGGTGACCGGGGCGGCCGCGGCGGCGGGCCGGTAGCCGAGTTCCGGCTCGGTGTAGCGGTGACAGCCTTCGTGCCAGTTGAGGATGCCGGCGAGCCAGTTCTTCAGCTCGCCGGCGTAGGCGAGCAGGGTCTTGCGCGCGGCGTCGTCGAGGTTGTAGTCGGTGAAGAGCGTCGGGAGGCCGACGTCGACGGCGTGCTGGAATTCCTGCAGGCGCGCGGCCATGAGGTCGGCGACGACTTCGAAGGCCTCTTGTTCGCCGACGTCCAGGAAGTTCCGGACCACCAGCACGGCGTTGTGCAGGTCCCCCTCGTACTGGATCTCCTTGCGGTAGGAGAAAACGTCGTTGAGCAGGCAGGCGTAGTCCATCGCCGAACGCTCGACCGCCTGGATCGCCCGGGTGCGGTAGATCCCGGGCGGCACGGTGCGGCCGTGGCCGATGCGGCACAGGCTCATGGTCAGCTCCGAGCCGAAGGTCTTGCGGCGCATCTCGACGTAGTCGATCGGGTCCGGGATGCGGTTCTGGACCCGGTTGGCCAGTTCCCAGACCCAGCTTTCGGTCATGTCCACGATCGTCTTGCGGAAGCCCTGCCGGAAATCCCGGGCCATCGGCGCGGTGGTGCGGGACCAGAGGTCGGCCAGCGCCGTTTCGAGCGCGTTCACCGGGGGCGGCATGGGCTCGTCGTCGACCGGCAGGAAGAGCTTGAACCGCTCCGTCGTCGCCTTCGCACCCGCGACGTTGCCGGTCAGGCCGAAGACGTCGGAGTAGTAGTCATCCGCGTACGTGCCCCAGGCCAGCCAGCCGTTGGTGAGGTCCAGCTGCTCCGGCGTCGCGTCCGGGTGGATGCCCGCAGCGCAGAGCGAGACGTCGGTGGCGCGCAGCTTGTGCTCGTCCCACACCACGCCGTCGAGGATGCCCATGGCCCGCGACCAGCCGACGAGGTTCTCGCGCGCCTGGTCCAGGTGCGGGCTCAGCGTGAGCGGGAACGGCAGGGTGAATCCGGGCCGCTCGATCGGCCCGACCGGTTCGAACGGCTGGTGCCGGAAGCTGCGCATCCGTTGCGGCGCCGTGGCGGCCAGCGAGGAGAAGATCCGCGCCGCGGACGTGCCGAGGCCCGACGGCCCGCCCAGCGGCTCCGGCCCGTCGCGCCGCTCCAGCGCGCCCTCGTTCATGTACCGGCTGGAGCGCAGGTGCCACTCGTGCCCACCGGCCTGCCAGTCCTGCAAACCCTTGACGTAGGCGAAAGTCCCGGCCCGCCCGGCCGGATCCACGCCGTGCTCCTCGAACAGCCCCGGCACCTCGGTGAACGCGGTGTGCTCGAACTGGTGCAGCCGTGAGGTGAGCAGGTCGTTGACGGCGTCCGCGGCCTCCTGCGTGGAGCAGCCGAGGAACTTCTCGAACACCAGCACGCCGTTGGACAGCTCGCCCTCGTCCTCCACCTCGCGCTGGTAGGAGAACAGGTCGTTGCGCAGGTGGACGGCGTCGGCGAAACAGTCGCGCAGCACCTCCATCGGGCGCTTCGCGGCGATCGAGTCCGGCACCTCCGCGTGCACGGAGTGCTCGATGAGGTTCGCCGACCACGGCGCGCCGCCGACCTTGCGGCGCATCTCGATGTACTCGACCGGGTTGGAAACGCGGCCCTCGTTGATGTTCGCCAGCTCCCACAGCGACTCGTCGAGCAGATTGCGGGTGCTCTCCACGAATCGCCGCCGCCAGCCCGCCGACCGGAGCGGCACGGTGCGGTTCCACAGGTCTTCGAGCCCGCGTTCGACCGGGTTCTCCGGGGTCTCGGTGATCTCGCCGGTCACCGGCATGAACAGCGCCACCCGGTCCAGGTACGCGCGGGCGCTGTCGATGTCGCCGGTGCGCTTGAACAGCTCGAGGAAGTGGTCGTCGAAGTAGAAGACCCAGACGTACCAGTCGGTGACCAGGTCCAGCTCGGGTGCGCCGGCGTCCGGGTGGGTGTACGCGCAGAGCAGCGCGTAGTCGTGGGAGTCGAAGTCGCCCTCGTCCCAGATCACCGTGCCGTGCTGGGGCACGTCGATCATGTCCATCGTGTGCGCCCAGCCCTTGCTGTGCGCCCGCGCCCCCTCCAGGTTCGGGTTCAGCCGGGCCGGATACGGCATGTAGAACTCGGGCAGAGCAAACGGCTGCACTTCGGCTTCCCTGGCCTTCCCTGTCGCTGGGTCCGGACCCCGTGAGGCAACCAAAACCGCCCGCGCCCAGGAAGCCCCGCGGTGCGCGACCACACGAATGGGCAGGCGCCGTCGCCCGGGCAGCCCAGCGCGGATCACCGCGCGGTCGGTTCCGGGTGCTGTTTCGTCGCTCTAAGGTGAAGATCATCGGCACTGCTGCGCGCGAGAGGGCCGCTCGCGCCGTGCGGCGGCCGAGCTGCCGCCCGGTCCGGATCGGGAAGTGTTGAGGGGCCTGCGGTGTTCACCCGGATGCCCCGACTGCGAGGAGTGACGATGAGCGACGAGACCGGTGTGGTCCGCAATGAAGACGAGAGCCGCTACGAGGTGTTCGCCGACGGCAAGCTGGCCGGCTTCGCCGCGTACACCGACCGCGGGACGCTGACGGTGTTCACCCACACCGAGATCGACGACGCGTTCGGCGGGCGCGGCCTCGGCAAGGTGCTCGCGAAGGCGGCGCTGGACGACGTGGTGGAGCGCGGCCGCGTGATCGTGCCGGTGTGCCCGTTCATCGCCGGGTACCTCCGGAAGAATCCCGGCTACGGCGACCATGTCCGTTGGCCGGAGGGCACTCCTGCCGAATGATTGGTCCTCTGTGGACTGACTCTCGAGCCGTCCGGTGAGGATGCGGCGAAGCGCAGCCCAGGTGCGCTGAAATGGCGGCGGGGACGGCCGCCACGGTGAATCTGTGGCGAAGTTCGGCGTCGGGCACACCTGGGCGTAGCCAGGAGCCCGGTTTCGGCCGCGCGGGCGGTTGGGCCGTTCGGGGCAGGCCGGCGCGCGGGCTTTTCACCGAAGCTGCCCGCATGACCGGATAGCCCCGTTCTGGGCAGGGCCGTTCGGTCGTGCTGAACTGCGCCGAACGGCGGCTCCAGGTCCGTTTTGTCCGATACCTTGGTTAATAACCAACCTTCGTCGGTGGTGCATCGGTTTCTGGGCAACAAAAGTGTGCAGCGTCCCCCCGTGGTGCGTGACTCGCTCACGCAGGATCCGTCCAGCAGCACAACTGGAGGAAGATTCCATGACTTCCCGGAAAACGGTCGTCGCGAGCTTCACCCTGTTTTCGGCCGCGGCGCTGACGGCGGGCATCTGCTCGTCGGCCGCGTCGGCGAGCCCGGTGGCCTTCGCGCAGATGCAGGCGCAGGCCATCAGCCAGGCCACGCAGGTCGCCGACAGCCTCGGCGCGGCGAGCGGCGGCATCTTCCTTGACAACGGCAAGGCCGTCGTCAACGTCACCGATGCCGCTTCGCAGGAGAAGGCCAAAGCCGCCGGCTTCGCCACGAA
The DNA here is from genome assembly GCF_900110575.1 of Amycolatopsis saalfeldensis. Classification (GTDB taxonomy): domain Bacteria; phylum Actinomycetota; class Actinomycetes; order Mycobacteriales; family Pseudonocardiaceae; genus Amycolatopsis; species Amycolatopsis saalfeldensis. The sequence goes on along the minus strand of NZ_FOEF01000011.1, from coordinate 164,240 downwards.
GATGGTCAAGCACAGCTTCGCGGCGTTGACGTCGGCGAAGAACTCCCTCGACGCGGTCAAGAACGTGCCGCAGACCGCCTGGGGCATCGACACGAAGAACAACCAGGTCGTCGTCAAGATCTACGACTCGGCCTCGAAGGCCACCGCGGACAAGGTGACCGCGGCCGCCGCCCAGCTGGGCGACTCGGCCCGCATCGAGCACCTGACCGGCAAGCTGTCGCTCTACATCTCCGACGGCGACGCGATCCAGAACGACCAGGGCCGCTGCTCGCTCGGCTTCAACGTGACCCGGGGCGGCTCGCCGTTCCTGCTCACCGCGGGCCACTGCACCAACCTCGGCGGCACCTGGTCCGGCGGCGACGTCTCCGGCGCCACGGTCGTCGAGAGCGACTGCCCCGGGGCGGACTCCGGCCTGCTGACCCGCCCGAACGGCTCCGGCCCCGGCGAGATCAACACCGGCCAGGCCATCACCAGCGCGGGCTCGCCGACCGTCGGCGAGCAGATGGAGAAGCAGGGCTCGACCACCGGTGGCGGCAGTGGCCAGGTCACCTCGGTCGACGAGTCGGTCAACTTCGACGTCGGTGTCCTCAATCACGAGTTCGGCACCACGGCCCACACCGACCACGGCGACTCGGGCGGCCCGGCGTACGACGGTTCGAAGGGCCTGGGCACCCTGTCCGGCGGCGACACCGTGACCAGCTACTTCTACCCGCTGACCCTGGAGCTTCAGTCCTACGGCCTCGCACTGGCCTGATCCTCCGGTAAAGCTGTTCCGAGAAGGCCCCCTCCACCGCCTGGTGGAGGGGGCTTCCTCGCGTTTCGGGCTATTACGCTGGCTGCTCATGGAGTCGAATTCGAGCCTGGCCAGGCGGTTCTGGGTGGCGCTGGAGCCGTTGCACGCCGTCGTCTACTTCGCACCTGAGCCCGCGGCGGCCGCGAAGGACGTCGGGCTGCGAGGCTGGTGGATGGGCTACTTCGCCGGCCGCGCGGCGCCGCTGGGCCCGATCGGACCGGCCCCGGTGACGTCGATGTTCTTCGGCTTCGCGCCCGGGATGGTGGCCCGCGCGCTGCCGGACGCGTGGAAGTTCGCGAGCCCGCAGGACGTGCTGCGCACCCGGGTGGAAGCGGTGGAGGCCGTGCTTGCGCGGGTGCTGCCCGAGGCGGGATTGGCCGAACTGACCGGTCTGCTGGAACGGGCGGTCGCGGGTTGCCGGTTCGACGGCCGTCCGCTGGCTGCGGCGTGGGCTGCCGTTCCGCGGCCGCCGCGGTTGCTCGCGCGGTTGTGGCTGGCGACCTGCGTGCTCCGTGAACATCGCGGTGACGGGCACGTGCTCGCGTCCGTGGCCGCCGGGCTGAGTGGGCTCGAAGCGGGCCTGACCCACATCGCGACCGGCGCGACGACCCGTGAGCTGCTGCAACGCGCCCGCGGCTGGACCGACGACGAGTGGGAGGAGTCGCGCTCGCGCCTGCTGGGGCGCGGCCTGCTCGACGGCTCCGGCCGGCTGACCGAGACCGGCGCCGCCGTCCGCCACGAGGTCGAGGCCACCACCGACCGCCTCGCCGCCGCACCGCTGGAGGCGCTCGGCACGGCGGACGCCGAGCGCGTGATCGAACTGGCCACGACGTTGAGCCGCGTGGTCGTCGACACCGGCGTGGTGCCGGTGCCGAACCCGATGGGCCTGCCACGGCCGTGAAGGCCTCCTCCGCCGCACAGAGCGCGGCAGGGGCCGGTCCCGGCGCCCGAACAGTCCACATAGGACACTGGACCCCGGTCAGCCCCCCAGCAGCCGGGCCAGCGCCGTACGAGCCCGTTCGTCCCGTGAAGCCAAGGCTTGCAGTTCCGAAGCGAGCACGGTCAGCCACTCGTCCAGCTCGGTGTCCCGCCGGCTGATCACCACGCCGCGGACCACTTGGCGGACCTCGGCTGCGATGCCGCCGCTACGGCCGGCGGTGAGTACCAGCAGCTGGTCCGGCGTGGTCACGCGCACTTCCACCGGCTGGCCGGCGCGGCCGGCGACTCGGTCGGCGAACGTGCGGCGGCGGTCTACCTCCACCATGCCCGGCGGGAGGGCCGCGCCGAGGGTGTCGGACAGCACGCGGCTGTAGGACTCGACGTCGGCGCGGTCGGTGCGCAGGGTCGCGACCAGCAGGTGGAAGTCCAGCTCCGAACCGGCCATCAGTCGGTCAGGGGCAGCACGAGCTGCGGCTTGGTGATGTGGTGATCGGCACGCAGCGGTTTCACCGCGGTGCCGATCGCGAAGAACTCCGTGGTGTGCCCGCCCCAGCGGTGCGGCAGCGAGAGCAGCTGGACGCCCACGATGCCCTCGGCGCGCAGCTGCTCGGCCTCCGCCTGCATGCGCGACATCGCCAGCTCACGGGCGTCGTAAAGCGCCTCGGTGTACTGCGGGATCTCGACGTTCTGCCCGATGTTGCCCATCGCCTGGCGGAACCGCTGGTGCGCGATGTGGTAGACGCACGAGCCCATCACCATGCCGAGCGGCGCGTAACCGGCCTGCACGAGCGTCCAGAAATCCTGGCCGGACAGGTCGGAGGTGAACGGCTTTCCGGTGTTGTTGCGCCATTCCCCGGGCTCGTCGGCCTTCACCGCGGTGCCGACGGCGACGAACTCGGCCAGGTCGTTGCCGAACTCCTTGAACTCGATCTCCAGCCGCACGGCCACGATCCCGTCGGCGCCGAGCAGGTCCGCCTCGGCCTCCATGCGCGACATCGCCAGCTCGCGCGCGTGGTACATGGCGGCGGAAAGCCGGTCCATCTCCTGGTTCTTGCTCCACCGGCCCATCTGGAAGCCGACGTGGTAGATGCTCGAGCCCAGCACCAGCCCGAGCGGGCGGAACCCGGCCTCGCGCACGAGCAGGAACTCGTTCACGCTCAGGTCCGAAGTGAACAGGCTGGTCGCCTGTCCCGGCCGCATCTCGGCGAGCCGGCGCATCGCATCCTCGGGGATGTGCTGCGCGGCGGGGTCCACAGTGGTCACAGGGCCTCCTTGTCAGGCTCGGTTCAGCGGCAGCATGGTGAGCGCGGACGTCGGCGCGGCGGCCCCCTGGTGGAAGCGGCCGATCGCGGTGCCGAAAACGCTCGACACCCCGGCGACGCCGATCTCGCCCAGCTGCCAGGTGTTGAGCGTCATCCGCGAGACGATCGCGCCGTCGGCGCCGGTGGCCTGCACGGCGCGGCGGAACTGGCTCCTGGCGTCGGACCGCACGTGCGTGACGAGCCGGGTGTGCGCGTCGACTTCCGTGTTCCCGGCCCACATCGTGGTCTGGTACTGCATGTTGTAGTCGAACGTGGTGTGCGCGGCGATGCCGGTCACGATGTCCGCGGGCACCCAGCCGGCCTGCATCAGCTTGCCGACGTCCTGCCCCGGCAGCTCGGTGGTGAACACCCGGCCCGGACGCTGCTTCGAGTCCGCGCGCACGGCCGTGCCGAGCGCGACGAACTCCTGCATGGTCTCGTCGAGCGGGGTCACGGAGAGGTTGATGCCGAGCACGCCGTCCGCGCCGATCGCCTGCGCCTCCAGCCGGAGCCGGTCGAGAGCGACGCCGTAGCCCTGCCGCAGCGCGTCGGCGTACAGGCCGATCTGCTGGTTCGGGGTCATGCCGTACACCGGGGTCCAGCCGAGCCGTTCGACGATGCAGCCCATCACCTCGCCGACGGCGGTGAAGCCCGCGACCTCGGCGCCGACCGCGGCCGGCACGCTCAGCAGCGAAGTGTGCAGGCCCGAGGAGGCGAACCGGTCGACGCGCGCTTGCGCGACCGGCGGCAGCCCACGGCCATCCCAGTCGGGCACTCGGACCTCCTCGCGGCCCGTGGCGGCGGGCCCTCACCGACCATCGTGGCACGACCGGGGCGCCGGTCGGCGCCGGGAAGCGGCGATCAGGGCTTTTTGTCCGGAACATCCTCCGGAATCGTGGCCGACAGTCCAGTGAGGACACGATCGAGGCCGGATTCGAAGGCCTGCTGCAGCCGGTCGGCCGCGTGCGGCGTCTCGGCTTCGATCATCACGCGGGTGAATCGCGGGTACGCGCCGTTGTTCATGATCGCCGGGCCGTACTCGCCCTGCTGCGTCAGCCACTCGTCGTTGCTGAGCCCGGAGCGGCGGATCGCCTCCTGCTCGGCCAGCTCCGCCTGCACGTGCCCGCGGACGAATGAGAACAGCGTGCCGAGCGCCAGCAGCATGTCGTCGGTGCCGAGGCCGGTGCCGTCGAACGCGGCCAGGGTCAGCTCCGTCCAGCGCAGGCTGTACGGGCCGTGGGTCAGCCGGCCCGCCGCCAGCGCGGGCAGCCAGGGGTGGCGCAGCGAGACCTCGCGCAGGAGGTGGGCGAAGCGGCGCAGGTCGGCGCGCCAGTCGCCGGTGGTGCGGGCGCCGGCCAGCTCGGCCATCACGGCGTCGGTCATCAGCTCGTGGACCTCGTCCTTGCGCAGCACGTAGCGGTACAGCGACGCGACGCCGACGCCCAGCTCCGTGGCGATCCGCCGCATCGAGACGGCGTCGATGCCTTCGGCGTCGGCAACCCGCACGGCCACCGCGGCGACGTCGTCGCGGCGGTAGGTCGCCTTCGGGCCGCGGGCGCCCTGCTCGGGCCTCATCCAGATCACGGGGGCGGGCTGATCCATGGCAGCGATTCTCCCGCATCGGGTAATGTCGAAGTTACTGCGAACGGTGTTCCTTGTTTCCTGGGGGTGGGGTCGTGGCCTACGACGTGGTGGTGGCCGGCGCGGGTCCGGCCGGGCTGCTGCTGGCCGCGGAACTGCGGCTGGGCGGGGCCCGTGTGCTGGTGCTGGAGCGCGACGCCGAGGTGGTGCGGCCCTGGCGGGTCGGGTCGATGGGGGCGCGGTCGGTGAACACGCCGACGGCCGCGGCCCTGCACCTGCGTGGGCTGCTGCCCGCCGTGAGCGCGGCGGCGCTGTCCTGGTTCGACCCCAAGGAGATCCGGCCGGAGGCCCCGCCGCGCGACGGCTCGCCGACGCCGTTCGGACCCGCGTTCGCCGGGCACTTCGCGGGCATCGGGGTGCGGGCCGACCGGCTCGACTTCGAGGACCCGGAGATGACGGCCGAGCTGTACGGCGCCGGTGTCATTGCCCAGCAGGACTTGGAGGACGTCCTCGCCGCACGCGCGGAGGAGCTGGGCGCGGAGATCCGGCGCGGGGCCGCCGTCACAGGTTTCGAGGCGGACGAAACCGGCGTGACGGTGGAGTCCGGGACCTCGGTGCGCGCCGGCTGGCTGGTCGGCTGCGACGGTGGACGCAGTACCGTTCGCAAGATCGCCGGCATCGGATTCCCTGGCGTGGAAGCGGTTTTCCTCGGTCGACAGGCCACTGTGGACGTTCAAGGCCTCGGCGAGGCCGACGACTGGCGGCACGGACCCGGCGGCTCGTACATCGTCGGCGGCTGGGGTGGCGGCGACACCCGAGTGCACACCGTTGAGCCCATCAGCCCGGTCCCGGACGGCGACGTGACGGCCGAGGAGATCGAGGCGAGCCTGCGGCGGGTCAGCGGACTCGACGTGACCGTCACGGCCGTCCACACGGCCACCCGCTACACCGACGTGACGCGCCAGGCGGAGACCTACCGGCGCGGGCGCGTGCTGCTGGCCGGCGATGCCGCGCACGTCCACTCGCCCGCGGGCGGGCAGGGGCTGAACCTGGGCCTCGGCGACGCGTTCGGGCTCGGCTGGCGGCTGGCCGCCGTGGTCCGCGGCGACGCGCCGGCGGACCTGCTCGACAGCTACGTCGCCGAGCGGCACCCGATCGGCCGGTGGGTGCAGGAGTGGAGCATGGCGCAGACCGCGCTCAGCCTGGAGCGGGGTCCGCGCGCGGACGCCCTGCGCACCGTCGTCGGCCAGCTGTTGGACACCCGTGACGGGGCGACGTTCGTGGTCAAGCGGATCGCCGGAGTCTGGCAGCACTACGACCTGCCGGGCGGGCACCCGCTGGTCGGCCACCGCGTGCCGGACCTGCCGCTGACCGACGGCAGCACCCTCGCTTCCCACTTCGCGTCCGGCCGGGCGGTGTTCCTCGACGGCGGCTTCGGCGGCGAGGTGGCCGCGCGGTGGGCGGACCGGCTGACGGTGATCGAGGCTCGTGCGGCGGCCTTCGCGGACGTGGTGCTTTCGGCCTTCGTGCGGCCCGACGGGTACGTCGCCTGGGCCGGGCCCGGCGACGGCCTGGCCGAGGCGCTGGAGACCTGGCTCGGCCCGTCAGCCCGTGGCTAGCTCCACGCGGTTGCGGCCGGCCTGCTTGGCCCGGTAGAGCGCGGTGTCGGTGGCCACCAGCACGTCGTCGACGCCGGTGAGGTGCTCTGCGGGGTAGACGGCACAGCCGATGGACACGGTGACCTCGCTGATCACCGTGTCGCGGTCGGGCAGGACCACCGCGACCCGCGGGACCCGGCGGCGGATGCGGTCCGCGAGCAGTCCGAGGTGCTCCATGCTGGGCACGTTCGGCACCACGATGGCGAACTCCTCGCCACCCCACCGGCCGCACACGTCCTGCTCGCGCACCTCGTCGCGCAGCGCGATGGCGATCTCGCGCAGCACCAGGTCGCCGGTCGGATGGCCGTACGTGTCGTTGATCGCCTTGAAGTGGTCGAGGTCGAGCAGCAGCACGCCGACGGTGCCGTGGCCCGCCCGGGCGCGCTCGAGGTACTGCTCGGCGATGGTGCGCCACCAGCGCTTGGTGGCCAGGCCAGTGGTGACGTCGGTGCGCGCGTCGCGCTGGAACTGGGTGAGCAGCAGGCCGCGGTGCAGCGCCACGAGCGCGACGACCACACCCACCAGCACCAGCGGGTTGGCCAGCACCAGCAGTGTGGCGGTGACCAGGCCGAGGCCGATCGCGCCCGCCTCCAGGATCTGGTCGCCGAAGCCGGAGAACAGCTCGCTGATCGACCGCGGGCTGCTCGACAGCCCGATCGCGACCATCACCAGCACCGTGTTGATCGCCCAGCGCAGCACGGCGGCCAGCGCGATCACGGCGAGGTCGCCGAGGCCGGGCCCGAAACCGGAGGCCGGGATGCCGGGGTAGTGGTGCAGGCCCAGGCTGAGCACGAGCACGGCGGCCTGCGTGCCGCACAGCACGGTCGCGGCGGAGAAGATCCAGCGGTGGGGGAGCACGGGCCGTTCGCGCGGCCAGATCCGCCACCACGCCACCGCGTACGTCAGCACGACCATCGCCGACGCGAGCACGGCGGGCAGCGCGATGACGGCCGCGATGCTCCACACGGCCTTGGTGTCGACGTACGCGACCGTGGGCGCCCGGTTGTACTCGCGCTGGCGCTCGATGCGCCGGGTCGCCTCGATCGCGGCGACCGCGCACACGGCGAGCACGCCGAACCGGACGAGATCCTGGTGGCGCACCGGCGCGAGCCACGCGGTGCCCACCGACACGGCCACCGCGACGACGTTCACCGTCAGTACGTACGCGCGTACGCGGTGAGGCAACCGCCAAAGCCGCCAGCCCGTGAACCAGCTGTCCGGCCGGTCTGTTCCTCGGCGCACTCTTCACCTCACCCGGTTGGCTTTCTACCGTAAACGACGAGGGGCTTCATGTGACGCTCGTGGCCCGGACTATGGGAGCAGCCCGGGCAATTTCGCCCGGACAGCCCAGCGCCCGGGCGTCGCGAAGGGGAGGTGACGACTGTGCGTGACGACGATCGGTGGTAAACCCCCGGTCGACCTGGGCATCCACTGAGTGGGAAAGGAGGTGCCGATCATGCGCGACAACAACTGGACGTAATCGCCGCTACCGGCCGTGATGGCACGAATCGAGAGGAGGCAAGCCCGTGCGCGACAACAACTGGACCCGCCGTGACAACAACTGGACCCGCTGAAGCCCGCCATCCGGCGCAGGAAACCGTGGCGAGGAGGTGAAAGGCGTGCGTGACAACAACTGGACCCGGCGTGACAACAACTGGACCCGATGAGGACGAGCCATCAGCCGAGCACCCGATCCGGTCCGGGGAGGTGAACGAGACGACACCCGGGCGCGCGGACCGGTCAACCGGCCGCGGGTGGTGTGGTTCCGCCGACGGGACTTCGGCGGGACCGCACCGCGCGTGCCCAGGCCGTGGCGGCGAGCGCGGCGGCCGTCGCCCCGGCGGCCGCCGCCACGCCGACCACGGCGGTCGGCGCGAGGACCTGCGTGAGCGCGCCCGCGGCGGCGATGCCCACTCCCTGCGAGGCCCGCAGCGCGGCGATCGCCACGCCGATCACCTGGCCGCGCTGCTCCGCCGGCGCGGCGAGGCTGTACTGCACCTGCGTGATGAGGTCGTGCGAGGAGCACATGCCCGACAGCGTCCACAGCACGACGATCGGGACGAGCCCCGGCGACCAGCCCGTCGGCAGCAGCAGGAGGCTGGTCAGCACCGCGAGCGGGCCCAGCAGCCGCACCTGCCGCGCCCGCGGGAGCCGGCTGATCAGCAACGCGCCCAGCACCGTGCCGACGGGGTTCGCGACGAGCAGCCAGCCCAGCACCGCCGTCCCGCCGAGCTGGGCGGAGATCGGCACCGCCAGCCCCTCCGGGATCACGTAGAACCCGCAGCAGCAGGCGATCGCCAGCAGCGACCGCAGTTTCCGGTCCCGCGCCACCCGCCGGCAGCCGGCGACGAGTGCCGCCCACTGGGACAATCGTTGCGGCGTGGGCGAAATCACCCGTTCGACCGGGTGGGGCCGCAGCCCCCAGCGCAGCGCGAGCGCCGAGACGGCGAACGTCAGCGCGTCCACCCACAGCGCGCCCGCCACCCCGAGCCAAGCGACCACCGCCGCGCCCGCGCCGAAGCCGATCACGAGCGCGGCCTGGTAGGTCGAGGACAGGATCGCCTGGCCGACCGGCAGCCGGTCCTCGCCCAGCAGGTCCGGCAGCACGGCCTGGCGCGCCGCCTGGAACGGGCCCGCCGCCAGCTGGACCACCACGAGCAGCGCCGCGGCGAACGGCCACGGCAGCCCGGGGATCGCCATCACCGCGACGAGCGCGGCCCGCAGCACGTCCGCCACCACCATCACCGACCGTCGCGGGTAACGGTCGGCGAGCCCGCCGAGCGCGCCGCCGAGCAGATCCGGCAGATAGGTGAGCGCGTACGTCAGCGCGGCCCAGCCCGCCGATGCCGTACGGTCGAACACGAGCACCGTCAGCGCCACGCGGGCCAGCTGGTCACCCGCGACGGACAGCACGTGGGCCAGCCACAGCGCCCGGAATTCGGTCACACCGAACACATTCCGGAACGTGGGGGCAGCCGGGCTCATATGATCAGAGTGTCCTGGTTCGGCCACGTGGAGCAACCCCCGGCAGCTCGGGTGGGTCGTCTGGACCGCCTCTTCCGGGGCGTGAAAAACTTGGTGGTCGCCGTCCGTGAACGCCGCACCGAGGGGTTAGTCCGTTGACCGAGGAGAGCCGGCAAGTCGCCGGTCGCTACCAGCTCGTCGAGCTCATCGGCAGCGGCGCCATGGGCATGGTCTGGCGCGGGGAGGACAAGATCCTCGGCCGCGTGGTCGCGGTGAAGGAACTCCTCATGCCCGTGAACCAGGGCGAGGAGAAGGTCGAGGAGGCCAAGAACCGCGCGATGCGCGAGGCCCGGATCGCCGCCCGGCTGCAGCACCCGAACGCCATTTCCGTGTTCAACGTGGTCGAACACGAGGACCGGCCGTGGCTGATCATGGAATACCTGCCTTCACGCAGCCTTTCGGCGAAGCTGCACGAAGACGGCTCGATGACCGTCGACGAGGTCATCCCGGTCGCCGTGCAGCTGGCCGGCGTGCTGGCCGCCGCGCACCGGGCGGGCATCGTGCACCGCGACGTCAAGCCCGGCAACATCTTGCTCGGCGAAGACGGCACGGTGAAGGTCACCGACTTCGGCATCTCCCGCGCGGTCGGCGACGTGACGCTGACGGCCACCGGCGAGATCTCCGGCACGCCCGCGTTCCTCGCGCCCGAGGCGGCGCGCGGCGAAGAGGCCACGTTCCCCTCCGACGTCTTCGCGCTCGGCGCCACGCTGTACATGGCGGTGGAGGGCGTGCCGCCGTTCGGCACGGCCGACAACGCGATCGCGTTGCTGTACCGCGTGTCCAGCGGCGAGATCGACCCGCCGAAGCAGGCCGGACGGCTCGAGCCGCTGCTGCTGAAGCTGCTGGAGCTCAAGCCGGAGGACCGGCCGACGATGGCGGAGGTGCTCGTCGAGCTGCGCAGCCTCGACGGCGGCGTTACCCCGGTCGCGACGATTCCCGAGCCGTTGACGCTGCCCCGGACCAAGCCCGTCGAGGTTCCGGCCGCCGCGCCTGTTGCTGCGGCCGCTTCGGCTTCCTCGGCTTCGGCCGCGCCGGCGCCACCGGAGGATCCGGCGGTGGACCGAAGACGGCGCTCGATGCTCCTCGCCGGGATCGGCGCGCTGCTCGTGGTGGTCCTGGTCGTGGTGATCGTGCTCGTCAACCGCAACAGCACCACCGGAAACACCGCCGGCGGCTCGCCGTCAAGCTCCCCGTCGCTTGCTCCTTCCCCTTCGCCGAGCGCCCCCGCGTCGCCCAGCTCGCCTTCGGCGCCCCCGACGTCCTCCAGCGCGCCGGCCTCGTCCAGCGTGGCTCCGGCGCAGACCACCGCGCAGGCACTGGAGAACTACTTCGGCCTGCTCCCGGGAAACACCGACGCCGGGTTCGCGTTGCTGTCAAAGGCTTTCCTCGCCAAACGGAAGCAGACCTTGCAGAGTTACACGAACTACTGGAAGGGATACAGCGACGTCTCGGTGGCGAACGTGAAGACGACCGGGCCCGACACGCTGACCGCGGACGTCACCTACGTCAAGCCCGGCGGCAGCAGCGTGACCAACCACCACAGCTACCGGATGGTGCAGGAGAACGGCGTCTGGAAGATCGACACCGAGTCCTGAGCCTCAGCGCAGCAGCAGTTCGATCGCCCCGGCCGCGTCGCCGACGACGTGGTCCGGGGCGCCGTCGTCCTCGGGCCAGCGGCGGCCTCGGTCGACCCACACCGTGTGCAGGCCCGCGGCGCGGCCGCCGGTGATGTCCGCCGCGGCGGAGTCGACCATCCACCCGCCCTTGAGCGGGGCCTCGCAGCGGCCGGCCGCGATCTCGAACAGCCGCCGGTCGGGCTTGCCGACGCCTTCGTGCGCGGAGATCGCCCAGCCGTCGACCAGTCCCGCGAGACCCGTGCACACGAGGGTGGCGAGCTGTTGCTCGGCGTCGCCGTTGGTGACGATGCCGATCCGCCAGCCCGCGGCGCGCAGCCGGGGCAGGCCGCCGCGCACTCCTGGCGCCACAGGGATCAGCGCGGGATGCCGTTCGTGGAAGTCTTCGAGGAGCTGCGGCACGGTTTCGTGCAGCGCGAACCGTTCGCGGACCGCCGTGAAGAACGCTTCCCGTGGCTCGAGGCCGTCGCGGTCGGCGGCTACCAGCCAGTCGGCGTCCTCCTCGCCGAGCCGGTGTTCCGCGCAGAACTCCCAAGCCCACCGGCGAACGCCCTCAGCCCGGTCGACGAGGGTGTTGTCGAGGTCGAACAGCACCAGCCGCACGTGAGAACCCTAGGCCGCCCCGCGCCTGACCTGCACGCTGACCAGCGGGGAACGACCCGGCCGGCGCAGGGGGACGTCCGCGATTTCGGCATCGATTGCTCCATTGGGGTGACGGGATCCCGGTTTTTGTCGGGGTTCGATGCGAACATATGTTCATGACGAGCGAAGGCCCCATCCTCCACGCCGACCTCGACGCGTTCTACGCGTCGGTGGAGCAGCGCGACGATCCCCGGCTCCGCGGCCGCCCGGTGATCGTCGGCGGCGGCGTGGTGCTGGCGGCGAGTTATGAGGCGAAAGCTTGCGGCGTGCGCACCGCGATGGGCGGCGCGCTGGCCCGTCGGCTGTGCCCGCAGGCCGTGGTGGTGCCGCCGCGGATGTCGGTGTACAGCGCGGCGAGCAAGGCGGTGTTCGAGGTCTTCCGGGACACCACGCCGATGGTGGAGGGGTTGTCGATCGACGAGGCGTTCCTTGATGTCGGCGGGCTGCTGCGGATCTCGGGCACTCCGTCGCGCATCGCGGCGCGGCTGCGCGCGGAGGTGCTCGGCGCGGTCGGCCTGCCGATCACGGTGGGTGTCGCGCGGACGAAGTTCCTGGCGAAGGTCGCGAGCGGCGTCGCGAAGCCGGACGGGCTGCTGGTGGTGCCGCACGACCGTGAGCTGGAGTTCCTGCACCCGCTGCCGGTGGAGCGGTTGTGGGGCGTGGGGAAGGTGACGTCGGCGAAGCTGCGGGACCGGGGCATCCAGACGGTGCGGCAGGTGGCGGCGATGCCGGAGGTGGACCTGGTGTCGTTGCTGGGCCGGGGACCGGGCCTGCACCTGCACGCGCTGGCCCACAACCGCGATCCCCGCCCGGTCCAGCCGGGCCGGCGCCGTCGTTCGATGGGCTCCCAGCGCGCGCTCGGCCGCCGTCGCCGCACCATGGCGGAGCTGGACGAGATCCTGGTGGGCATCGTGGATCGCCTCGCCCGCCGCCTGCGCGCGGCGAAGCGCGTCTGCCGCACGGTGGTCCTGCGCATGCGCTTCACGGACTTCGGCCGCGCCACCCGTTCGCGGACGTTGACGGAGGCGACGGACCACACGGAGACGATCCTGGCCGCGGTCCGCCGCCTGCTGACCGAGTCACAGTCACTGGTGTACGACCGGGGGCTGACGCTGATCGGGGTCTCGTTGTCCAATTTGGACGGTGACGGCGCGGTCCAGCTGGTGCTGCCATTCGAAGCCGCCGACAGTGACGCCCTCGACCTCACCTTGGACGGCGTGCGGAACCGCTTCGGCGCCGGAGCGGTCACCCGTGCGGCGCTGCTGGGAGCCGAGGCGGGGATGGAGGTGCCGTTGTTGCCGGACTGAGTTCGGTGCCGGGCTGGTGCTTCTGCTGCCTGGTTGGGTCATCGGGCTGGGCTGAGCGCTTTGCTGCTGGGCTGCGGAATCGGGCCGGGCTGAGCGCTTGCTGCCGGGCTGAGTCATCGAGCCGGGCCGCGCTTTGCTGCCGGGCTGAGGAATCGGGCCGCGCTTTGCTGCCGGGTTGGGGCTTGGGGCTGGGCTGAGCGCTTTGCTGCCGGGCTGAGGCACCGGCCCGGGCTGAGCGCTTGCTGCCGGGTTGGGGCATCGGGCTGGGCTGAGCGCTTGCTGCCGGGTTGGGGCTTGGCGCCGGGCCGAGTGCGTTGCGGCCGGGCTGAGGCACGGGGCTGGGCTGGGGCTTGCTACCGGTCGGCGGCCGGGTTGAGCGCTTGCTGCCCGCTCTGGGGCTGGGGGTCGAGCCGAGTCTCGAGGCCGGGCTGTCTGAAGCAGGCAGCGGGCTGTCCACACTCGGCGGAACGGGATGGCGATCTTGGCAGTCGAGGTGCTGCCAGTCGGGAGTGCGGTGGTCCGGGCCCGGTCGCGGAGGGGGAGCCCTTCTTCGGACGGTGGCGGCGAGGGGTCGCGCTCGGCGATTCCCGATTCGGGGCGCCGGCAAGAAATGGTGACAATCCGCGGGGGAAACGGTCCGGCTGGTGAGCCGGGCGCACGGCCGGGGTCCGGCCGGGTCTGGGGGCTCGGCCGGACCCACACCGGGCCGCGCCGCCGTGGTCCGGGTGACACCGTCGGAACACGCTGTAACGAACCGGCGATCTCCGACGACGGATGGGCAGTTGTCCTTTTCCACCTGCCTTCCGAAATGTCAGAGCGGTATCCCCCGGAAGAAATAGGGAAGACATGAACCTGCGAAGACGCCGGCGAAGTATCGCCATTGTGTCCATGGTGGCGGCCGCCGTCGCGATGGTGCTCGTGACGCCCGGTGCGGCGCTGGCCGACACGCCGACCAGCGCGATCACCGTGAGCCAGACGGCGCTGCAGCGTGGTGCGACCTTCACCGTCACCGAGACGATCTACAACCCCGAGAACTTCACCGTCACCGGCGCCAAGCCCGCGCTCTACGGCAAGGAAGCGGCGATCACCGACGTCGCCGACATCGTCTCCTGCACCGTCGCCTGCGGCGCGCTGGGCAGCAGTTACCGCGCCGTGGTCGGGGACCTCGCCCCGCTGCAGAGCGCCACCGTCACCTTCACGCTCAAGGTCAAGGACACCGCGCCGCTCGGTACTTTGACGCTGCAGGACCAATTCGTCGGCGACAACTACGCGTTCGACATCCTCGACGGCGCCGCGCTCACCATCGGACAGGCGGCCGGCTCGGCCGACGTCAGCGTGGCGCTCGCCGCCTCGCCGGCCGGGGTGCTGACCTCGCAGATCACCTACACGATCACCGCCGCCAACCACGGCCCGGACGCGGCGACCGGCGTCAAGCTCCAGGCGAACCTGCCCTCGGGCCTGGTGTTCTCGAAATCCTCGTCCTGTACGGCTTCCGGGCGCACGGTGACCTGTGCCGTCGCCTCGATCCCGTCCGGGTCCTCGGCCAATGCGAGCTTCACCGTCACCGCCGGGCTGCTCACCATCGGGACCTTCACCACCACGGCCCAGCGCCAGCAGAGCTCACCGGCCGACTCGAACGCCGTCAACGACAAGGCTTCGCGCTCCTGCAGTGCCATCACCAGCCTGCTGCTGCACTGCTGAGGCTACTGCGCCGAGGTAGTGGAAACCAGTGACCGCAAGCGATCCAGCGATGGACGGGCGGTCGGCACCCCCGGCCGGTCCCGCGCCGAGCGGAGGTCGCTCAGCCGCGAAAGCCCGGCGACGACCACGTCCAGCGGCGGCCCGCTCGCGGTGATCCCGGTCAGCCGGTCCGCGGGCGCTTTTTCCGCCGGGGCCACGAGGAACGGCTTGACGAGCCGGTGGTGGTGATAGGTGTAGGCGGCACCGTGCGCGCGGCAGACGGCGAGGAACAGCTCGGCGTTCTGCCGCAACCGCGGGCCGGCCCCCGATTCGGCTTCGCGCAGGAACTTGGCCAGCAGCGGCTCCTCGTCGACGACGGCGCGCAGCAGCACCTGGTCTTCGGGCGCGACGTAGGCGTACTTCTCCGCGATCACGTTCTGGTAGAAGGGATCCCGCGCGTCGCAGAGGCCGAGCAGCAGGTCGATCTCGTTGATCGCGGAGAAGTCGCCGGCGTTGGCGCCGCGGTACTCGACCGCGCCGACGCGGTGCGATTTGAAGTACGGCCGGATGTTGAAGAAGAACCGGTCGACGTCCAGCGTCTTGCCGAGGTCCCGGTTGAACCGCAGCACGTCGTCCAACGCGGAAAGCGCGGTTTCCAGCAGATAGGTGGTCAAGGGGTTGGAGACGCCCATGGGCGGAACGCGGCGCAGCGCGTCGGCGGCCCGTTGGTAGGCGAGCACGGCGAGTCCGTTGCCGGTCAGGAAAACGGCCTCGTCCGCCAATGAGGTGAAAGTCTGGTAACGGTCCCGCACGGCCGGGTTGTACAGCGCCTGGTGCGCGAAAACGAATCGCGGCGCCACACCGAGTGCCGAGCCCAGCTGCTGGGCCAGCGACCAGGCGGACGGATCGACCGGCTCCGCGGACTCGTGCCGGCGGCAGGCTGCCAGGTAAAAGCCCACCATGCCCAGCAGCTGGTATTTTTCCCGAGGCGAAATCGGCAACGGCCCCGAAACCGCGCCGATCAGACGGCCGCCCTCGATCACCACGGCCTGTTTGATTTTCTCCAATTCGGGCCGATCGCAGACGATCTCCCGCCGTTCGGCGAAGTACGCCTCCTCGAGCGCGGTGTTGTACTCGACGAATTCGGTCCTGATCCACCGGTCGAGCCGGTCCACCGCTGTCACTGCCGTCACCCGGCCGACTTTAACCGAGTCCTACAGCCGGTCCAGCCCGTCGAGCACGCGGTCCAGTACCTCCGTGCGGGCTTCCGAGTCGTACGCGGCGACCGGCTGGTGCGCGCGCAGCAGCCCCTCCGCCAGCAGGTCCTCGACCAGCCTGCGGGTGGTGCCGAGCGGCAGGCCCAGATGGGCGGACAGCTCCACCACCGACGTCGTGGACGCGCACAGCTCGCACACCCGCGCGTACTGCTCCCACAGCAGCCGCCGCAGCCGGCGGCCGAGCTCAGTGGTCGAGACCAATGTCTCCAGCGGGAGCTGGTGCGCGGTCCGCGGCGGGATGCGGTCGCGCGCATAGGGGCGCACCGACGGCGCTTCGCCGCGGTCGGGCAGCCGGTGCCGGCCCGACGGCGAACGGCCGGGGACCTCGGTCACGGCGCCACCTCCTCGGGCTCAGGCAGGCAGTACAGCACCGCGCTCGCGCCCGTGCCAAGCACGATCGCGAAATCTGTCCGAAGTGGACCCGAAAACACCCGCGGCCGGGACGAACGGGAAGAGTCCCGTCCGTGCCCGGCCGCGTGTGGTCGGCGTCAAGTCGAAGCGGTCAGGCGGTTTTCACGGCCCCCTTGTGGCCGCCGCGCAGGTCCAGCTCGATCTGCTCCAGCGTGCGGCCCTTGGTCTCCGGGACCAGCCACTTGGTGAGGCCGAACAGCACGACGTTGATGCCCGCGAAGAGGAACATCGAGCCGCCGATGCCGAGCGCGCCCGGGTCGGCGATGATCGGGAAGATCGCGCTGATGATGCCGGTCGCGGCCCACAGCACCACGCTGCTGATGCCCATGCCCGCGGCGCGGACCTTGAGCGGGAACACCTCGGCCATCATCACCCAGACCACGGCGCCCCAGCCCAGCTCGTAGCCCACCAGGTAGAGCACCATCGCGACGAGCATCAGGATGCCCTTCGTGCTGGTGTCGTGGACCAGGTAGACGACCAGCCCGGCCGCGATCAGCGTGATCACCATGATGACGTTGCCGATCAGCAGCAGGGGCTTGCGGCCCCAGCGGTCGACGACGAAGACCACCCACGCGGTGAACAGGAACTTGGTCACGCCCAGCAGCACGCCGGACAGCAGCGCCGCCTGCGTGGCGAAGCCGAGGCCGATCAGCATGGTCGGGAAGTACGCGTTCACCGCGTTGACGCCGCTGAACTGCTGGCCGATGGCGAGCAGCAGGCCGACCACGAGCATCGGCCGGACCATCGGCGTGACCAGGTCGCGGAACCGGGTCTTCGCGCTCTCCGTGTCGAGCCGGATGACCTCGCGGATGGTGCCGATCTCCTCGTCCACGTTCACCGAGCTGCCGTGGGAGCTGATCAGCACGGACCGGGCCGCGTCCTCCTGGCCCTTGGCGAGCAGCCAGCGCGGCGTCTCGGGCAGGAAGATCAAACCCACCAGCAGGATCACGGCGGGCACGACGGCGCCGGCGAACATCAGCCGCCAGTTGCCGGACGGGCCGAGGCCGTAGCTGACCAGGAACGCGATCAGGATGCCGAGCACGATGAAGATCTGGTTCAGCGCGCCCATCGCGCCGCGCAGGCGGGCCGGCGCCAGCTCCGACAGGTAGGTCGGCACGGTGGACGAGGAGAATCCGATGCCGACGCCGATCACCAGCCGGGAAATGATGAGCAGGGCGAAGGTCGGCGAAACGCTCGCGGCCACCGTGCCGACGATGACGATGACCGCGGCCACCATGATCGTGCGGCGGCGGCCGAGCTTCTCGTTCAACCGCGAGGAGAAGAGCGCGCCGACGATCGCGCCGACCGACAGGCTGGCGGTGATCACGCCCTTGTCCCACCCGGTCAGGCTCCAGGCCTTGCCGATGAACGGCAGCACCCCCGAAATGACCCCGAGGTCGTAGCCGAACAGGATGCCGCCGAGGGCACCGAAGAAGTACAACGTGGTCCTGTTGATGGGCCGCCGCGCCGCGGCTGTCTGTGTCATAACCGAGCCGTCTCTTTTCTGGGGCTGGCCGGCCGGTCCGGTTCGGCTGGAGGCGGCCAGCGGAGCGGGATCGGGCGGGTGGGACTGATGGCCGGTGTTCCGGGCGCCGGCGCGTGCCGGGGCACCCGCAGCGCAGGGCTGCGAGACGGCTGTTTCCCCCGCCCGTAACGCCTTTCCTCGTCACGGGCTGTGCAGCCGCGTACCCGTCGGCGCGATCCGACGAACTTCGCCGTACACAGTCACACGCGGCCTACCGGCGGGCAATACACCGGCTGATAACTATTCAGTCACGTGACTATCGTTCACATATGTGTATGAGGTAACGGCGAGATTTCCCAGGTCAGCGGTGGTTAACGGACAATCCGGCTTTCCGGGAACCGCGATTGCTGTGCCGCCGTCGTACGGGCGTCTTGCGGTCTGGCTGGGGGAGGAGCGTCATGAGCGCCGGTTTCGAGGTGGTTCCCGCTTCGGTGGGCGAGTCGGCGGGCCGGGCGCACCGGGCCGCCGCGGCGGTGCGGCCGGTGGACCTCGCGGGGGCGCTGGCCGAGGTGGCCGCGGGGCTGTCCGGGGGCACGAGCGTCGCGGCGGCGGCGCGGTTGTCCGACGTCTGGGGCGAGGCCGTGCCGAAGTGGGCTTCGGACGCCGAGGCGTACGGGAGCCAACTCGACGACGCCGCCCGCGGCTACCGCGGTGCCGAAGACCGCGCCGGCGCCGACGTCAAGGCCGCGGCCCGATGATCACCTGGGGAGACGTGCGGCGCTGGGACGCCGCCGCGCTCGGCGGAGTGGCGGACGCGCTGAACGATCGGTGCGCCCGCCTCGTCGCGGTCAACGACGACGTCGAGGGCATGGCCGAGTTCGACGGCTGGACGGGCGACGCCGCCACGGCGGCCACCGCGCGCGGCACGGCACTGACCACGGCGCTGGAGCAGCGGGTCGCCGAGGCTTCGGCTGTGCGGCGCGGCGCGCACGAGGTGCAGGCGGCGGTCGAGCGGCTCAGCGTGTACGTCCGGGACACCGACGACCTGGCCGCCCACAACGGTTTCACCCTCGACGACGGCGGCCGGCTCACCGCCGTGCCCGGTCCGCCGGTGCCGTCCGACGCCGCCGCGGCCCGGCAGCGCGCGCAGACCGAGCTGACCGACCGGGTCGAGCAGATCCTGCGCCAGGCCACGGACGTCGACGCGGATTTCGCGGCGATCCTCACCCGCGCCGCGAACGGGGAGATCACCGACCAGGGCGCGACTTCGCTCGCGCAGGCCGCGGACGCGGGTTCGGCGCAGAGCGGGCTTTCGACGCAGGGACCGCCGCCGGGCGGCACACCGGGTGACAACCGCGCGTGGTGGGACAGCCTGCCGGACACCACGCAGGCCACGATCCTGCGGGACGACCCGGACCTCGTGCGCAACCTCGACGGCATCCCGGTGACCGACCGTGACGCGGCGAATCGTGGTGTCCTGCAACGGGAAATGGCCCGGCTACAGGGTGATCCGAGTGAGGACGCGAAGGCGAAGCTGCGTGGCCTCGAGGCCATCCGGACCCGGCTCGACGGGACGGGGCCCGGACATCCGCAGGCCTACCTCGTCGGCCTCGACACCAGCGGCGACGGCAAGGCGATCGTCGCGGCCGGCAACCCGGACACCTCGGTCAACGTCGCCACCTCGGTGCCCGGCACCGGCAGCGAGCTGGCCAAGATCGGCGGCGACCTCGACCGCTCGGACAAGATGTGGCAGTCGGCGACCACGGCGGGCTCGCCGTCGACCTCGGTGATCACCTGGGTCGGCTACGACGCGCCGAACGAGCTGTGGGACGCGGCCAGCGAGAAGTACGCGGACGACGGGAAGGCGGCGTTGTCCGGGTTCGAAGACGGCCTGCGCGCCTCGCACGACGGGCCGCCTTCGCACAACACCGTGGTGGGCCACAGCTACGGGACCACGGTGGTCGGCCACGCCGCGCGCGACGGCGGGCTGAACGCGGACGACCTCATCTTCGTCGCCAGCCCCGGCGTCGGCGTCGACCACGCGAACCAGCTGCACCTCGACGGCATCAGCCAGGCCGACGTCGGGCAGCACGTGCACTCCACCGTCGCCGAGCACGACATGATCAAGCTGACCAACATCGGCATCCCTGGCCACGACGTCGCACTCGGCCCGTCGCCGGCCGATGCCGATTTCGGCGGGCAGGTGTTCGCTTCGGCGCCCGGCACGAAGGGGCCCTGGTACGAGGGCGGGCTGAGCGGCGCCGCGCACAGTCAATACTGGGAGGACAACAATCCTTCGTTACGCAGCTTCGGCCGCATCATCGCGGGGAAGCCGGCGTGAGCGGCGGCCCGCTCCCCGGAGGTGGAGCCATGAACCCCACGATCACCGAACACCAGGCCCAGGACCTGGTCGAGGCGCACCTCGACCGGGCTTTCGCGGCCCTTCCGGCCACGGCCGGGCGGAAGCTGTTCTCGCGCAACCGGTCCGAATGCGCCGACCCGACCGACGACGGCCCGGCCGGGCGCTACGAGATCTCGGCGACCTACGAGGTGACCGGGCTGGACCCGGCGGTCTTCGGCGAGTGTTTCGACGCCGTCGTCGCGTGGTGGCAGGGACACGGCTTCACCGTGCTCGCCGACAAGCGGCCCGCGGACCAGTATGTGTTCGCGCGCAACGATTCCGACGGCTTCGACCTGTCGATCCAGGCGAACGACCTCGGCAAGCTCTACCTCGGGGCGACCTCGCCGTGCGTCTGGCCGGACGGGGAGCCGCCCGCGCCTGCGCTTGAGCCTGAGCCGCCGGTGGTCGTGGACGTCGAGCCGGTCGCGAAACCTCGTCCGCGCCGCGAGGCCGTGGACGAGGAGGACTTCGGCGACACGAACTGGTCGGACGGCGGCACGGCGTACTGATCTCCGGGGCGCGTAAAATGGACCAGCAGGTCCAAGCCTGGAGGAGGCCCCGATGACCGGCACGCTCACCCGCAAGGGCGCCGCGACGCGGCAGCGCATCGTCGAGGGCGCCGCCGCGGTGATCCAGCAGCGCGGGGTGCTCGCCACGACGCTGGACGACGTGCGTGAGCACACCGGCACCAGCAAGAGCCAGCTGTTCCACTACTTCCCGGACGGCAAGGAGCAGCTGCTGCTCGCCGTCGCCCGCTTCGAGGCCGAACGGGTGATCACCGCGCAGCAGCCGCAGCTGGGCCGGCTGCACACCTGGGCCGACTGGCAGGCTTGGCGCGACACCGTGCTCAGGCACTACACGGAACGGGGGCAGCACTGCCCGCTGAACGTGGTGATGTCGCAGATCGGCCGCAACACCCCGGGCGCGCAGGCCGTGGTGACCCAGCTGATGGACCGGTGGCAGGCGGAGCTGACCGCGGGTATCCGGCACTTGCAGTCGGCCGGTGAGATCCCGTCGTCGAAGGATCCGTCGCGGGCCGCGACGGCGCTGCTGGCCGGGCTGCAGGGCGGGGTCCTGATGCTGCTGTCGACGGGCGACCCCGGCTACCTGGAAGCGGCGCTCGACGTGGGGATCGAAAACCTGCGGGGGTAAGGGCTCACGAAACGCGACGGGCCGGCCCACCGTCCGAAGGCGGCGAGCCGGCCCTGCGCGACCCGGTCACCCGGGGTCTGAAGGCGAGACTCAGGCGTTCTTGATCGCCGAGATCTCGAACTCGAGGGTGATCTTGTCGGAGACCAGCACGCCGCCGGTCTCGAGCGCGGCGTTGAAGCTGATGCCGTAGTCGCTGCGCTGGATCGAGGTCGAGCCCTCGAAGCCGACGCGCTCGTTGCCGTACGGGTCCTTGGCGGAGCCCTCGAACTCGAACGGGATGGTGACGGACTTGGTCACGTCCTTGATGGTCAGGTCGCCGGTCACGTCGAAGCCGGAGTCGCCGGTGTGGGCGATCTCGGTGGAGGTGAAGGTGATTTGCGGGTACTGCTCGATCGCGAGGAAGTCGTTGGTGCGCAGGTGGCCGTCGCGGTCGGCGTTGCGGGTGTCGATGCTCTTGGTCTCGATGGTGATCTGCGCGGTCGACTTCGACGGCTCGTCACCGTCGACGGTGAAGGAGCCGTTGAACTCGTTGAACGAGCCGCGCACCTTCGTCACCATCGCGTGGCGCGCGACGAAGCCGATGCGGGAGTGGGCGCCGTCGATCGTGTACTCGCCGGTGTGCTGGGTGAAGGTGGTCGCGCTGGTCATGAACTTCTTCTTCCTCCGGGGATCGGCCCCCAGGTGGTTGAGGGCTCAACAAGTACTGTAGCCCACAATAACTGATTGCGCGAGCAAGCATCGGGTAAACTGCCCGGATGGTGGACGTCGACCCTCTGACCAGCGAGGAACAGGCGGTGTGGCGGCCGCTGACCCGGATCATCACCGTGCTGCCGCGGGCGCTGGATGACCAGTTCGTGAACGACACCGGGGTGTCGATGACCGACTACACCGTGCTCGTCTCGCTGTCCGAAGCCCCCGGCGGCTGGCTGCGCCTCACCGACCTGGCGAAGGTCACGGCCCTGTCGCTGAGCCGGATCAGCCGGGTGGTCGACGGCCTGGTCAAGCGCGGGCTGGTCGGGAAGTCCCGGTGCCCGAGCGACCGCCGGGCCGCCAACGCCACCCTCACCGAGCTGGGCCACCGCAAGCTGGTCGCGGCGTATCCGGGCCATCTCGCGCGGGTGCGGGCGTACCTGTTCGACCACCTGACCCCCGGCGAGGTCGCCGCTGCGGGCCCGATCCTCGCGCGGCTCGCCGCGGCGCTCGAGCCCCCGGAGCCGAACGGGGCCGAACGGATGGCCCCCGTCCCACCGGAACCGACCGAAGAATCGACGAAAGCATCGACGAAAGCTGAGTCATGACCGGCGAGTTCAAGCGTGACCAGAACTACCTGCCCGACCGCATCACCGCGGACGGCCGCGACGGCTGGCCCGTGGCGGCGGGCCGCTACCGGCTGGTGATCGCGCGCGCCTGTCCGTGGGCCAACCGCGCGGCCATCGTCCGCCGCCTGCTGGGCCTGGAAGACGCGCTTTCGCTCGGGCTCTGCGGCCCGACGCACGACGAGCGGAGCTGGACCTTCGACCTCGACCCCGGCGGCCGCGACCCGGTGCTGGGCATCGAACGGCTGCAGGAGGCGTTTTTCCGGCGCGATCCCGAATACCCGCGCGGCATCACCGTGCCCGCGATCGTGGACGTGCCCACCGGCCAGGTGGTGACCAACGACTTCAAGCAGATGACGCTCGACTTCTCCGGCGAGTGGCGGAAGTTCCACCGCGAAGGCGCGCCCGAGCTGTACCCGGAGCCCTTGCGCGACGAGATCGACGACGTCGCGGAGAAGGTGTTCCGCGACGTCAACAACGGCGTCTACAAGGCCGGCTTCGCCACGACGCAGGAGGCCTACGAGGAGGCCTATCGCGCGCTCTTCGCCCGGCTGGACTGGCTTTCCGAGCGGCTCGCGACGCAGCGGTACCTGGTGGGCGACACGATCACCGAGGCCGACGTCCGCCTGTTCACCACGCTGGTGCGGTTCGATTCCGTGTACCACGGCCACTTCAAGTGCAACCGGCAGAAGCTGACCGAGCTGCCGGTGCTCTGGGCGTACGCGCGGGACCTGTTCCAGACGCCCGGCTTCGGCGACACGATCGACTTCGGCCAGATCAAGGAGCACTACTACGTGGTGCACCGCTCGCTGAACCCGACCGGGATCGTGCCGCTCGGCCCCGACCCGTCGGGCTGGCTCACCGCGCACGGCCGCGAGGAACTGGGCGGCCGCCCGTTCGGCGACGGCACCCCGCCCGGCCCGCCGCCCGCGGGGGAGCGGGTGCCGAGCCTGGCGGGGTAGCCGGGAGGAAACCCTTACACCGCAGCGCGTCCGCCGTCGACGGGCAGGATGGCGCCGTGCACGAAGGCGGCTCCGCCGGTGGCCAGGAAGACGATGGCCGCGGCGATCTCGTCCGCGTCCGCGGGGCGGCCGGCGGGGGCGAGCGAGGCCAGCTGGTCGAGGCTCTCGCCCATCACCGCGGTGCCCTCGGTGCGGGTGGGGCCGGGGCTCACGGTGTTCACCCGCACGCCGCGCGGGCCGAACTCCGCGGCCCACGCCTTGGTCAGCAGCTCCACCGCGGCCTTGCTGGCCCCGTACAGGGCCATCCCGGCCGCGCCGAACCCGGCGACCATGGTGGACACGTTCACGATCGCGCCCGAACCCCGGTCCGCCATCTTCGGCGCGAGCGCGGCGACGAGGAAAAACGGCGCCTTGACGTTCAGCGCGAACACCCCGTCGAAGTCCTGCTCCGTCGTCGTTTCGGTGGGCCCGAACGGGAATACGCCGGCACTGTTCACCAGCACGTCGACGTGGCCGGTGATCGCCTCCGCGCGGGCGGCCAGGTCACGGGCGCTCGCCTCGTCGGCGAGGTCGGCGGCCAGGAAGTCGGCCTGACCGCCGTCGGCCCGGATCTCCTTGACCACCTGGTCCCCGCGGTCCGCGTCACGGCCGCCGACCAGCACGTGCGCGCCCAGCTTCGCCAGCTTCACCGCCGTGGCCCGGCCGATGCCGCTGGTGGCGCCGGTGACCAGTGCGGTGGTTCCGGACAGTTCGTTCGTCATGATCACTTCTTCCGAGTCCGTCCGCGGTGTCCCCGCGGTCGTCTCGTTCAAGCACGCCGGGCCGGCGAAGCCTTCCGGGGCGCCGATACCGGCGTCTTATGGCTGCCATAAGCCCTTCACCCGGCCTCCAGCGCCGCGACCAGGTGGCCGAGGTCGCGGCGGTGGGAGGACGCCGGCCAGGCCGCCCAGGTGCGGCGCACCAGCGGGTTTCCCTTGAGCGCGCACCAGGCCAGGTTCTCCGGCACCGGCTGCCCCCAGTCCGGCGGCGCCAGCGCGAACGCGCCACCCGCGCTGACGGCGGCGAACTTCAGCTCCGGCAGAAGGGAACCGGCCGCGGCCGGGCCGATTTCCAGCCCGTGGGTGCGGAAGACAGCGGTGATCTCGTCGTACCAGGCGGGACTGCCTTCGCGGGGGAAACCGATCCAGTCCAGCCCGGCGAGCGCGTCGAGCCGGACGCCGTCCGGGCCGCCGATCTTCTCGGCGTGCTCCTTCGAGAGCAGCACCCCGAGGTTCTCCGCGAGCACCGGCACCGCGTCCAGCTCCGGGCCGACGGGGTGCTCGCGCAACAGCCCGACGTCCAGCTCGCCCCGGCGCAGCAGGGCGGCCTGCCCCGCGGTGGAGGCGTGCACCACCTGCACCCGGGTGTCCGGGCAGGTGCGGGCGAGGTCCGCGACGGCGCGGGAGATCAGCTCGGGCGGCAGCTCCAGCGGCAGCCCGACGCGCAGCAGGCTCCCGCCCGCGGTGGTGTGCCGCGCCACGGCGGCCAGCGCCTGGTCGTACTGTGCCGTTCGTTGCTAATCCGACTACAGCCACGGCGGAAACGGGTTCCTGTGAGCAGATCGGCTGCAGCCCGTGTCCGCCTACTTCCGGTCGGATTAGCAACGTGCCAGCACCGCGCGGGCCTCGGTGAGCAGCGTCGCCCCGGCTTCGGTCGGCCGTACCCCGGCACTGCTGCGGACCACCAGCTGCACGCCCAGCTGCCGCTCCAGCGCCTGCATGGTCTGCGACACGGCCGGTTGGCTCACGTGCAGCCGCCGGGCCGCCGCCGACAGCCCGCCCTCCTCGACAACCGCGACGAAGGCCCGCATCTCCCTCAACTCCATGCCCCCATCCCAGCACGGGGGTACGACTATTTCGGCGGGCGCCGCACGTGTTCCAGGAACGCCGTGGCCGCCGCGCTCGTCGGGTTCGTGGTGACCGACACCGTCTCCCAGGCGGGCACGTGGCCGTCCAGCGGCACGAAGGCGGCGCGATTTGTCTTGTGGTAGAAGGTTTCCGGGACGAGCGCCACGCCAAGCCCGGCGACGACCAGGTCGAGCAGGGAGTGCACGTCGGTGATCTCCAGCGCCACCTTGCGCTGCGCTCCGGCCTCGGCGAGGACGGCGTCGGCCAGGTCGCGGGTGCCCCAGCCCGCCTGGAAGTCGACGAAGCGCTCGTCGGCGAGCTCCAGTGGCTTGACGGAGCGTCGCGCGGCGAAGGGGTGTTCGAGCGAGCACGCCAGGACCAGCGCTTCGCTGCCCAGCGGCGCGACGTTCACGTCGTCCGGGAAGCGCGCGGGCCGCGAGACGAACGCGACGTCGAGGCGCCCGGCCCGCACCTGCTCCACCAGCTCGGTGGAGCCGCCGTGCTGGAGCCGCACGTCCAGTCCGGGGTGGACGGCCAGGAACCCGCTCAGCGCCGCGGGCAGGTGCAGCGAGTACAGGCACTGCAACGACCCGATCGCGAGGCTCCCGCGCATCAGCCCCTGCACCGCGGCCACGGCGTCGCGGCCCGCACTGGTGGCCGAGAGCGCCCGCCGAGCCTCGCCGAGGAAGGCCTCGCCCTCGGCGGTCAGCTGGACCTGGCGGGTGCTGCGCCGGAACAGCACCGCGCCCAGTTCCTTCTCCAGTGCCCGGATCGACGCCGACAAACCGGACTGCGCGACGTGCATCCGCGACGCCGCGCGGGTGAAGTGCGACTCCTCGGCGACCGCGACGAAGTACTCGAGCTGCCGAAGCTCCACGATTCATCACCCTGACTGCTCAACCGGATCGGTTTCTTCTGTTGGACAGCTTAATGCCACCGGCGGACAGTGGTGGAGTAAACGGTTACCACCAGGAGGAAGTCCATGCAGACGCGCCGCCTCGGCGATGTTGATGTCAGCTCCATCGGGCTCGGCGGCATGCCGATGTCCATCGAAGGCCGGCCGGACGAAGCGCGTTCGGTGGCCACCATCCACGCCGCGCTCGAAGCGGGCATCACCTTCTTCGACACCGCGGACGCCTATCACCGCGACGCCGGTGAGGTCGGCCACAACGAGTCCCTGATCGCCCGCGCGATCGCGAGCTACGGCGGCGACACCTCGGGCGTGCTCGTCGCGACCAAGGGCGGCCACCTGCGTCCCGGCGACGGCTCGTGGACGCTCAACGGCTCGCCCGAGTACCTCAAGCAGGCGGCCGAGGCCTCGCTCAAGCGCCTCGGTGTCGAGGCGATCGGGCTGTACCAGTTCCACCGGCCGGACCCGAAGGTGCCGTACGGCGAATCGGTCGGCGCGATCCGCGACCTGCTCGACGAGGGCAAGATCCGCTTCGCCGGCATCTCGAACGCCGACCCGGAGCAGATCAAGCAGGCCAACGACATCCTCGGCGGCCGCTTGGTGAGCGTGCAGAACCAGTTCTCGCCGGCGTTCCGCTCCAGTGAGCCCGAACTGGAGCTGTGCGCGGAACTCGGCATCGCGTTCCTGCCGTGGAGCCCGCTGGGCGGCATCACCAAGGCGAGCGAGCTGGGCTCGCGCTTCGCGCCGTTCGCGGACGTGGCGAAGGCCCACGGCGTCAGCCCGCAGCAGGTGACGCTGGCGTGGATGCTCGCGAAGGCCCCCGTCGTGATCCCGATCCCGGGCTCGTCCCGCCCGGAGACCATCCGCGACTCGGCCCTGGCCGTCGACCTGACACTGACCGCGGCCGAGGTCGCCGCCCTCGACGCCGCCTGACCCCCGCGCGCATCACCGGGCCCCGCGGTCCGGTGATGCGCCGCATCTGCCGGAGCTCGATCAAACCCGCAGTTCTGGAATAACAGAGTCTGTCAAGAGGTCGGCAATGTCAGCCACCCTGTCCTCCTCTTCCGTCATTTCTTGCGAACGAAGGAAGAGGATTACATCCAGTAGTTCTCGATACAGATCACTTCGTGAAACGCCCAATTCCAGCTGTTTGAGGAGTAGTGGCCTGATCTCGCGAAGGCTCTTTTCAGTGCCAACGCTCTCAAGCAGTTTCTCTCTGAAATCTTCACTTACGTTCAAGTCGCAGGGCCCTCTCTCTCTCCTTCCACGATTATGTGTGGAGGTGCACCAGCGTGTCCACCAGGCTCGGCGTGCGGCGTGAAGCGGTAGAGAGCACGCCGGGTTTGCCGCCAGGTGACGTGACCGAAAAAACTCAATCCGTGCCGGGGAGCGCCAGATCGCGGGCCTTGCGGAAGTCCACCAGGGTCAGCCAGGCCAGGTGCGGGTCCAGGGCGAGGTGACGCCGCGCGACGGCCAACTGGTGGAGGTCATCGGTGAGCCGCGCCTCGGTGAGCGCTTCGGTGAAGACCTCCAGCAGCGTCGCGCTGAAGAGCACGAACGCGCTGCTGTGCCAGCGAAGCCGGTTGACCTCGTCGGTGATGTCCTGGGTGGCGCCCTGGTTCAGCTCGGCGGCGAGGGCGGCCAGCTCGACGGCGTTGCCGGATTCGGGGATACGCAACAGTTTCGACCACAGCTCGGCCAGCGCGTCGCTGTGTTCCAGGCCGCGCGCCTGGCCGGTGAACGCGCCGGACTTGGCGGCCAGCTCGGTGCGCACCAGGATGCCCGCGACGACCGAAAGCGCCGGCTGGTACCGCTCGGTGGTCACGTCCACCATGTCGATCGTGGTGCGCCGCAGGTCGCGGGGGAGGCCGCCGGACAGGCAGTGGCACAGGCAGGAGAACTGCTCCTGGATCCCCGGCAGCCGCTTCGCGATCCACAGCCGGCTCTCGTCCATCGTGAACGGCTCGAGGCGGACCAGCTCGGAGAACGCGCTGTCGAACGCGTCGCGCACGGCCAGCCCGCGCTTTTCGAAGCTGACCACCGCGTCGTCGGACACCGCGACGAAGAACAGGCAGCCCGGCACGCCGAAGATGCCCTTGACGTCGTTCACGAGCTGGTGCGCCTTCTCCTGCTCGCCGATCTTGTCCAGTTCGTCGATGGCGACCACGAGCCGATCGGTGACGCCCGTGTCCCGCATCGTCGCCGCGCTGCGCCGGGCGAACTCCCGGAAGCTCGCCACCACCTCGGGGTGCGTCAGCTGCTGCTCGGCCCGCTGGGTGCTGCGGGTGCGGCCGAGGTCGCCGCCGGCCGGCAGGGTGAGCTTGCCCGACCAGCCGCTGGTGTGCGTTTGCAGGAACCGGATCCGGTCGAGCGGCTCCCGCGACTCGGCGAGCAGCTCCCGCAGCTCGGCGTGGCGTCCCCGGCCGTACGCCCGCGCCAGCCAGCGCCCGGCCACGGTGAGCGCGTCGGCCACCAGCCACAGCGCGAGGAGCCCCACGATGATCAGCGCGATGCGGCGATCGGTCGGCTGGCTCGTCCACAGCAGTAACGGTGTTCGCCAATCGCGCGTGAGCAGCTGCCACAGCTCACCGGGGAACGCGAGCAGCGAGCCGCCCCACAGCCAGCCTCCGGCACCCCAGCCGATCGCGACCGAGATGACCACGTTGGCCAGCCCGCGAAGCCCGGTGCGAACCGCGGCCCGCCGGCTTCGCGTGGGTTCGCCGACCTCTTCGCTGACCAGATCGAGCACGGCCTTGCACAGCAACGCGTGCAGGTGCAGAACGAAGTCCCGCGCGTCGTAGTTGGCCGGCGCGGACGCGACGACAACCAGTGGCGCGGGCGCCTCGCTGCCGTGGATGAGCCCCCGCCGCATGGACTGGATCGCGGTCGTCTTGCCGACTCCGCGCTGCCCCCCGAGCGCGACCGCCCCGGTGTCCGCCCGCTCGATGATCCGCCGCAGCCGCTTGGCCGAAGCCGTGGGGACGATCAGCAGGTCCTCTTCGTCGTAGAGGCCCTGCTGATCGTCGAAGGCGAGTTTTGTTCCGTAGCAACACTTCCGATGCGCGGTGAGGTAGGCCCGCAGCTCCGGCAGCACGACTTCGCGGAGCGCGAAATCCCACCGGTCCCCCAACCGGAGCATCTCGACGCCGAACCGGGCCTCACCGAACTTGCCGGGCTCGGAACCGGCCAGCAGCACGGGAGCCCGCCGGATCACCAGCCAGGCGGACAGCACCAGCACGCACAACAGCCCGGCCGTGGTGAAGATCCGGAGGAACACCGGCAGGCTCGGCCAGGCAGCGCGGAACAGGGCGAGGTAGCCGACGCCGAGCAGCACCGCGAACACCAGCCAGGCGACTTCCGGCGCTTCCACAATCCGGGGCCGCCGCGTCGGTCCAGCAGCCTCCGCTCGGTCCTGGATCATCCGGATCTTCGCGAGCAGCGCTTCGTCGCCGAGCAACGCGGTTCGCGCGTCCGCGGCGCGCAGCTCCTCCGCACGCAGGGCCTTCGAGATTTCGTAGTCCTCGAGCGCGTCGTCGACCAGCACCGCCAGCGCGGCGCGCGCGGTCCACGACTCGTGGTCGGTGAAGAACTCCTCGCTCACCGAGCGGGGGTTGCTCCACTCAACGCTCACCCGCGCATGTTGCCACAAACGAGCGTCCGGCCGTGGTGTCAGCGCGGTGTCAGCGCCATCGCCACGCCGTGTCAGCGCCCCGGCGCACGCTGGGCCGACCACGGAGAAAGGGGGAGCCTTGACCACCACTAGGACCACCACCGCGATCACCGCGACCGGGCTGCGGAAGGCCTACGGGGACCACACGGTGCTCGACGGCATCGACCTGAACGTCGCCGAGGGCTCGATCTTCGCGTTGCTCGGCCCCAACGGCGCCGGCAAGACCACCACCGTCCAGATCCTTTCGACCCTGCTGGAGGCCGACGGCGGCGAGGTGCGCGTCGCGGACCACGACCTGGTGCGCGAGCCGGACGCGGTGCGCGGCGCGATCGGGGTCACCGGCCAGTTCTCGGCCGTCGACGACCTGCTCACCGGCGCCGAGAACATGCAGCTGATGGCCGATCTGCACCACCTCGGCCGCGCCGAGGGCCGGCACCGGGTGGCCGACCTGCTCGGCCGGTTCGACCTCTCCGACGCCGCGGGCAAGCTCGCCTCGACGTACTCCGGCGGCATGCGCCGGCGCCTCGACCTGGCGATGAGCCTGGTCGGCGTGCCGCGGATCATCTTCCTCGACGAGCCGACCACGGGCCTCGACCCGCGCAGCCGCCGCACGATGTGGGGCATCATCCGCGAGCTGGTCGCGGGCGGCGTCACCGTTTTCCTCACCACGCAATACCTCGAAGAGGCCGACCAGCTCGCCGACCGGATCGCGGTGCTCGACCACGGCCGGCTCGTCGCGCAGGGCTCCGCCGAGGAGCTGAAACGGCTGGTGCCCGGTGGTCACATCCAGCTGCGCTTCGCCGACGTCGCCTCGCTGGCCGCCGCCGAGCGCCTCTTCGACGGCTCCACCCGCGACGACGACGCGCTGTCCTTGCAGGTCCCCAGCGACGGCGGCGTCCACTCGCTGCGCGCCCTGCTCGACCGGCTGGACGCGGCGTCGGTGGAGGTCGGCGAGCTGTCCGTGCACCTGCCCGACCTCGACGACGTTTTCCTCGCACTGACGGAAAGGACCTCGGCCCGATGAGCGGCTACGCCTTGCGAGACTCCTCGACCATGGTGCGGCGCAACATCAAGCACATGATCCGGTACCCGTCGATGACGGTGCTGCTGGTCGGCATGCCGGTGATCTTCCTGCTGCTGTTCGTCTACGTCCTCGGCGGCACGCTCGGGGCCGGCCTCGGCGGCGGGCGCGGCGCGTACGTCGACTACGTGACGCCGGGCATCATCCTGATGGCGATCGCCGGCGCCGTCCAGGGCACCGCGGTGGCCGTGTCGATGGACATGACCCAGGGCATCATCGCGCGGTTCCGCACCATGGCGATCAGCCGCGCCTCGGTGCTGACCGGGCACGTGCTGGGCAGCGTGATCCAGGCGATGCTCAGCGTCGCGGTGATCATCGGCCTCGCGCTGGCCATCGGGTTCCGCCCGGACGCGGGCCCGCTGCAGTGGCTCGGCGCGCTCGGGATGCTGGTGCTGCTGTCCTTCGCGCTGACCTGGCTGACGGTGGCGCTCGGGCTGGTGAGCAAAAGCGTGGAGACCGCCAGCAACCTGCCGATGCCGTTGGTCCTGCTGCCGTTCCTGGGCAGCGGTTTCGTCCCGACGGACTCGATGCCCGCCGGCGTGCGCTGGTTCGCCGAGTACCAGCCGTTCACCCCGGTGATGGAGACGGTCCGCGGCCTGCTGCACGGCACGCCGGTGGGCGGCACCGCGCTGCTGGCCGTGGGCTGGTGCCTGCTGATCACCGTCGGCGGCTACGGGTGGGCGCTGCGGCTGTACAACCGGAACCTGGTCCGTTAGTCCACAATGGACGTGACCAGCGCGGGAACCTCCGCGGTGGTCACGTTCTCGCCGTCCTGGAAGGCCTCCTCGTACGCGGCCTCGCCGAGCACTGCGCGGGCAGCCTCCTCGATCCGGGCGGAGTCCGGCTGGGTCAGGTCGCGGCCGCCGCGCACGGTGGCGGCGACGGCCAGCGTCCGGGCCGCGTCGGCGGGGCGGCCCTGGCGCAGCGCCTGGTCCGCGACGCCGACCAGCATCTGGGCCAGGTACAGCGCGTCGCCGGAATTCCGGGCCAGGCCGAAGGCCTCACGACGGGAAGCCGCGGCCGCCGGCAGGTCGCCGGCGTCGGCGTCGAGAAAGGCCTGGGTGTACAGCAGCATGGCGCGGAACACCGGGTGCACCGGCGAGGACCCCATCAGCGCTTCGGCGTGGCCCAGTTCCGCGCGGGCTGTGGCCGGGTCGCCGCGCCAGCGCGCCAGCTCCGCCTTCGCCTGGGCCAGCCCGGCGAGGGCGTCGGGAAACACGACGGTCCGCGCGTCGTGGTCGGCCGCGGCCAGCGTGGTGGCGGCGGCTTCGCTGTCGCCGAGCAGCCAGAGCAGCTGGGCCTGGCGGCTGCGCAGGTGCAGGACGTCTTCCAGGGTGCCCATTTCGGAGACGACGGCGATCGCCTCCTCGTTGTGGCCGACCGCGGCCGCCAGGTCGCCGCGGCGGCTCTCCAGCTCCGCCAGGGTGCCCAGCGCGAGCGAGAGTCCCCACCGCTCCCCGGACGCCCGGAGGTCCCGCAGCGACTGCCGGGCGTCGGCCTCCGCTTCGTCGAGCCGATCGCCGAAGCTCACCAGCATCCGCACCCGGGTCAGCCGGGCGTGGCCGCGCAGCCAGGGGTCCTCGTCGGTGAGCAGACCGTCCAAAGTGTCCAGTCGAGGCTCCGCGCCGTCGCGCAGGCCGCCCATCAGCTCCTGCAACGGGATGAGGAACCGCAGCATCGGGTGCGCGGAAGTCTCCCGGTGGGCGAACTCCAGCGCGGTCTTCACCCACGAATCGATCTCGCGGTCGTCGCCGATGCCCGCCGTGACGAACATGGCGTACAGCGCGTACGCCGTCGCTCGCGCCTCGTCGACCTCGCCGGGCACAGCCAGTACCTGCGTGATCAGGTTCAGCCCTTCGCTCCGGTGCCCGCCCAGCAGCCAGTACCAGCCGGCCGCGACGACCAGCCGCACGCACAAGGCGGCGTCGCCGGCAGCGATGGCGCCGCGCACCGCGGACGTGAGGTTGTCGTGGTCCGCGGCCAGCAGCGCCAGCCACTCGAGCTGCTCGGCGCGGCGCAGGTGCGGGTCGGCCGTCTCGGCGAGCCGGGCGAACCAGTCCGCGTGCGCCCGGCGCGTCTGCTCGCGCTCGCCGGCCTCGTCCAGCCGCTCCAGCCCGTACGCCTTGATCGTCTCGAGCATCCGGTACCGCGGCTCGCCCTCGTCCGGCGCGACCACCAGCAGCGACTTGTCGGTCAGCGCGGTGAGCAGTTCGAACGCGTCCGGGTCGCCGCAGACCGCGGCGGCCGCCTCGGCCGTCGCGCCGCCGGAGAACACCGCGAGACGGCGCAGCAGCGTGCGTTCGGCGTCCGAAAGCAGTTCCCAGCTCCAGTCGACGACCGCGCGCAGGGTGCGGTGCCGCGGCAGCGCGGTGCGGCTGCCGCCGGTGAAGAGCCGGAACCGGTCGTCGAGGCGGGCGGCCAGCTGGTCGGCGGTGAGCGCGCGCAGCCGGGCCGCCGCCAGCTCGACGGCGAGCGGCATCCCGTCCAGCGCGCGGCAGACTCCGGCGACGGCGCCGACCGTCGTGGCGTCCACGGTGAACCCGGGGCGCACCGCCGCCGCGCGGTCGGCGAACAGCCGGACTGACGCGCACGACATCGCCTCCGTGACGCCGCTGTCCTCCGACGGCAGCGCGAGCGGCTCCACCGGCCACAGCGCTTCGCCCGTGACGGCGAGCGCTTCCCGGCTCGTCGCGAGGATCCGCAGCCGCGGGCATTCGCCGAGCAACGCGTCCGCCAGCTCCGCCGCGGCGTCGATCACGTGCTCGCAGTTGTCCAGTACCAGCACGGCATTCCGGGTGCGCAGCGCCGCGACCGCCCGGTCCCGCGGCGTCCCGGCCGCCGGCCCGAGGTAGCCCTGGCCACGCAGGCCGAGCGCGGTCAGCACGGCTTGCGCGACGTCCGCGCCGTCGGTGACCGGCGCCAGCTCGACCAGCCAGACGCCGTCCGCCTCGTCCAGCAGCGTGCGGGCGGTCTCGGTGGCCAGCCGGGTCTTCCCGGCGCCGCCCGGCCCGATCAACGTCGTGAGCCGGTACTCGCCGACCAGCTTCGCGACCACGGTGACGTCGGCGTCCCGGCCGACGAAACTGGTCAGCCCGGCACGCAGGTTCGTCCGCGATTCGTCCACTGTGGAATCAAACGCGGCGGAATCAAACGCGGCCGAACTAAACGCGGTGGAGCCACGCAGGATGGACGCGTGCAGCTCCGCCAGCTCACCGGACGGATCGGCGCCCAGCTCTTCGGCCAGCACCCGGCGGGTCCGCTCGTAAACGGTCAGCGCCTCCGCCGGGCGGGCGGCCGCGCACAGCGCGCGCATCAGCGCCGAGGCCAGCCGTTCGCGTAACGGGTGTTCGGCCAGCAGCTCGGCCAGCTCACCGGTCAGCGCGGCCCCGGCACCCAGCCGCAGCGACGCCTCGGCGTGCTCCTCGACGGCGGTCAGCCGCAGCTCCGCCAGCCGCGCGAGCGGGGCCTGGAAGTACTCGCCGTCCGCGGGCACCGGGCCGCGCCACAAGTTCAGCGCCTCGCGCAGCAGCCGGGCGGTGTCGGCGTCGCTGCTCCCGCGGGCCCCGGTGAGGAGTTCTTCGAACCGGGCCACGTCGGTCTCGGCCGCCAGCCGGTAGCCGGTGGGCGTCGAATCCGGCGCGATGCCCGCCTTCCGCAGCCGGGAGACCAGCGCCTGCAGCGCGTTCGCCGTGCCCGGCGGGTGCTCGCCCCAGACGGCGTCCACCAGCCGCGCCGACGCGACGACCCGGCCCGGTTCCAGCGCCAGCGCGGTCAACAGCGCGCGCAGACGGGCGCCCGCCACCTCGACGGCGGCGCCGTCTTCGGTCCGGACGTCCAAGGGCCCCAGCAAACTGATCCGCACCGCTCGATTCTGCCCTGCCGGGGCCGCCGATACCTCGGGGATCGCCCGGATTTCGGCGTCGTCGGCGTCGTCAGCGTCGTCAGCAGAGCCCGGCGTCGTGCATCAGCAAGGCGACCTGGGTGCGGTTGCCCACGTCGAGCTTGGCCAGGATGCGCGTGACGTTCGCCTTCACCGTCGCCACGGAAACGTGCAGCGACGCCGCGATCTCGGCGTTCGTGCGGCCCTCGCCGACGGCGGTGGCGACCTCGTGCTCACGCGGGCTCAGCGCCGCGAGGGCCCGGCGCGCGGTGTCGTACGCGCTCGCGTCGGTGGCCGCGCGGTCCATCAGCCGGCGCGTGATGGACGGGGACAGGATCGGGTCACCGGCCGCGACGCGGCGGACGGCGTCGACGATCCGCTCGGGCGGCGAGTCCTTCAGCAGGAAGCCGCTGGCGCCCGCGCGAAGGGCTCGGAGCACGTTCTCGTCGGTGTCGAACGTGGTCAGCACGATCACCTCCGGCGGCCGCAGCCGGGCGCGGACCCGGGCGGTGGCGGCGATGCCGTTGACCCGCGGCATCCGGACGTCCATCAGGACGACGTCG
This sequence comes from Amycolatopsis saalfeldensis, assembly GCF_900110575.1. Classification (GTDB taxonomy): domain Bacteria; phylum Actinomycetota; class Actinomycetes; order Mycobacteriales; family Pseudonocardiaceae; genus Amycolatopsis; species Amycolatopsis saalfeldensis. The sequence continues at coordinate 128,707 of NZ_FOEF01000011.1, read as the reverse complement.
GCCGCGTGCGCGTCGAGCAGCGCGGGCACCTGATCGCCGTCGCCCGCTTCGCCGACTACCGCGAGGTCTTCCGCGCCGTCGAGCATCAGGGCGAGCCCGGCGCGGACGAGCGCGTCGTCGTCCACCACGACCACTCGCACGGTCATGCCGGCCACGGCAGCTTCGCGTGCAGGCGGAACTCGCTCGCCGTGGCCCGGTGGTCGAGCTGCCCGCCGGCCAGCCGGACGCGCTCGGTCAGCCCGACCAGCCCGGTGCCGGAGCCGGGCACCGGCGGCGCGCCGGCGTCGGCGAGCGGGTTGCGGACCTCGATCTCGAGCCGGGTGCCGGGCGAGCCCTCGAGCGCGATGCGGACCGGACGGCCGGGCGCGTGTTTGCGGGCGTTGGTGAGCGCCTCCTGGACCACGCGGTAGACCGTGCGGCCGGTGCTGCCGGGCAGCGTGCCGGGGTCCGCGCGGGTGTCGGTGACCTCGACCGGGGTGCCGGTGGCGCGGGACTCCTCGACGAGCGCCGTCAGGTCCGCGAGCGACGGGACGGGGTGGTCCGGCTCGTCGTCGCGAAGCAGGGTGATCACGTCACGCAGCTCGTTCAGCGCCTGGTGGGTGGTGTCCCGGATGACGCCCGCGGCCTGGGAAAGCCGCTCCGGCGCGGCGTCCGGCCGGTACTCCAGCGCGCCCGCGTACGTGGCCAGCAGCGAGAGCCGGTGGGCGAGGACGTCGTGCATCTCGCGGGCGATGTTCGTCCGCTCCGCAGCCCGTGCCTCGGCGACCCGGCGGCCTTGCTCGGCCTCGGCGCGTTCCGCCCGCTCCTGGAGCGAGCAGATCAGCTGGCGCCGGGCCCGCGCGAGCTGGCCCGACGCCACGAGCACGGCATGGCCGAGCACCACCAGCACCACCCACCAGGCGAAGTTCAGCCCGGGCATCGGCCGCCACAGCCAGCGCAGCGTGTGCGCGGCGAGCCCGGCCGCGGCGACCCCCGCGGTGACGACCAGCGGCCGCCGGTTCGCCACCGTCATCAGGCCGACGCTCAGCGGCGGCGTCGCCGTCGGAGCGAACAGCGCCAGCGCGGCGAGCACGTACGCCGCCGCGACCGGTCGCGTCCGCAACAGCGGCAGCAGCGCGCAGCCGACGGCGCCGAGCACGAGGTCGGTGACCACGAGCGTGCCGGACGCGTACTCGCCCCACGCCGTCGCGGCCACGCACACGGCGACCACGGCGAGGACGAACGCGATGCGTCGGTCGTAGAAGATGGGCACGTCCTGAGCGTACGACCGCGCCCCCTCCGCCCACAGCGACCAAAGTCGACCTCACGCTGGTCGGGTGACCGATGCGGGCCCCGGCCGCGGTGCCCGACGCTGGCGCCATGACCGTCACCGAAACCCTTCAGCTGCCCGCGCCCGGCGCCTACCGCCTGGACCCGGACCGCACCGCCGTCACGTTCAGCACCCGCCACCTCTTCGGCCTAGCCCCGGTGCGGGGCTTCTTCCGGCTCCGCTCGGGACACGTGGACGTCGCCGACCCACTGCCGTCCTCGGCGGTCAGGGCGGTGATCGAAGCGTCCAGTGTGGACACCCGGAATCCGGTGCGGGACACCGCCGTCCGGTCGAAGCAGTACCTGGACGCCGAGCACCACCCGGAGTTCGTGTTCGCCTCCACGGGCATCGAGCCCGCGGGCGAGGGGTGGTCGGTGGCCGGTGTCCTCACCATTCGCGGCCACCGCGAGCCGGTCACGCTCGCCGTCACCGCGTGCGCCCCGTCCGCCGGCGGTTTCCTCGCGGTGGCTACGGCCCGCGTCGACCGTTACGCGTTCGGCGTGACCACCATGCGCGGGATGGCCGCGCGGTACCTGAACCTGCGCCTGGAGATCCGGGCGGTCGCCGTCCGCTGAGGCCGGCTCCGATAAAGGACGACCTGGTCCTGCCGCCGGAAGAGGCTTCGGCGGGGCGGCTCGCGGAGATGGTGCGGGCGCGGGGGCTGGGGGTCTCCGCGGCGCACGGTCGGCCTGACCGAGGGGTTCGGCCCGGACGACCGCGTGCCCGGGCTGGTCGCCGCCCGGATCGGATGGGTGCACAACCTGGTGTACGCCGAGATCGGCCGGCACGTCGTCGCGGGGGAGCGGCCCGATGCCGTCGCGGCGGCGGCCGTTCCGCTGCCAGGTGCCCGCCGGGCCGGACGACGACGAGCGCGTCGCCAGGGAAGAGACGGTGACCCGAAGTCGCGTCGTTCCCGTCTTCCGGCGCGCTTCGTACCTACAGTGGCCGGGTGACTACGCCCGCACAGCACAAGCGCGACCAGGCGACCGCGCGCGTCGCCCGGCTCCAGGAGGGCCTGCGCGCGGGGCTGGCCGGCCTGCCCGCGCTCGCGGATGACCAGGAGCGCACCGCGGCCTTGGACCGGCTGGTCGACCAGGCCGGCGATCTGCTGACCACCGAACGCGAGGTCGAGGCCGCCGCCGAGCAGGTTCGTCTGGCCCGGTTGGAAGCCCGGCGCGTGGGCACGCAGCGAATGGCGCTGTACCTCGCGACGCTGCCGGTCGGGGTGGGGCTGGTGGCCGGCGCGCTGATGCTGTTCGGCGGGATCAGCGCGGTGTGGGTGCTGCTGGTCCTGCCGTTGCTCGTCGCCGGGCTGCGCATCGCGCTGGGTCCGGTGGGCCCGACCCCGCTGATGGTCGACCGCCGGCTGCGCGCGGCGTACACGGGCGCGGCGGCCGGCGTGTTGACGGCGGCGGCGCTGCTCGACTTGTCCGGCGTCGCCGGGGCGGTGCTGATCCCGCTGGCCGCGCTCGCCGCCGTGGCCACGGTGCTGTTCCTGGTGCAGGAGGTCCGGTGACCCACTCCGAGTACTACGCCGACACCGGGTACTACCCGGACGCCGAACCGTTCGACGAGCCGGACGCCGAGCGTGAGGACGAGTTCGCCGTCCTGTCCGACACGGTCGACGGCATGCAGGAGACCGTCGACGACCTCGAGTCGCGCACTGGGCGGGAGCTGACCGACCTGCGTGAGTCCGTGGACTCCTACCGCGAAGCGCAGGAGCGCCACGAGTCCCGGCTGGACCTCGCGACCCGGCAGCTGGAACGGCTCAAGCAGCGGCTGCTGGTGCTGGAACGCGCCGTCCGGGTGTCGGAGAAGGTGCCGGTGGTCAACCTCGACGACGTCGGCCCGGAGCTGCGCCGGCTCGCGGCCGAAGCCGAGCGGCGGCACGCGCTCACCGCGCAGCTCATGACCGCGAACCAGCGCCAGCCCTACGAAGAGGACATCGCGCTGCTGCCGAAGGCGTGGGAAGCGTTGGCGGACAGCGAAAAGTCGTTGATCGCGGTGCTCGGGGTGCTGGCGACGACCCAGCGCACGGACGAGCGTCGCGGCGACGCCGAGGCTCGGCTGTCCGAAGTGGCCGCCCGCCGTCGAGGGGTGCTGGACCGTCAGCTCCCCGCCGCGGTGAAGGACGCCGAAGCGGCCCAGCAGGCGCTGGACGCCGACGACCGGACGCGCACCCGCGTCCTCCCACAGATCGAGAAAGCCGAGCGTGACTGGGAAGAACTGCACGCCCGCCTGCGCGAGCGGATCACCGGCGCGCTCGGGTCGAGTGCGCTACTGCCGGTGTGGTTCACGCACGCCTTCGGGGTCGCCCCGCCCTCGGGCGCGGCGAGCGACCGGTGGATCCGCGCGGCTTCGTCGGTGCTGGCCTACCGCGTGACGCACGGTGTCACCGATCAGGCCCTGCCACTGGGCGAGCCCCCGGCAGCCGACACGGATTGGACGCAGCCGCAGTGGTCCTGGCGCGCCCGGCTGGAACAGGACATCGAAGACCTGGACGACAGCGGCGTCTGAATCCTCAGTGCAGATCACGCTGCGCCCAGGCGACGTCACGCCAGGCGCCGAGCTTCCAGCCGATGTGGCGGTAGGTCCCGATGGGCTCGAAGCCGAGCGCGCGGTGCAAGCCGGCGCTCGCGTCGTTCGGCAGAGTCATGCCCGCGACGGCCGTACGGAAGCCGCGCTCGGCGAGCCGGGCGAAGAGCGCTTCGTACAGCGCGCGGCCGCTGCCCGTACGCCGTCGGCCAAGCTCCAGGTACACGCTCACTTCGCACGAGAACCGGTACGCCGCGCGCTCCTTGTACGGGCCGCCGTACGCGTAGCCGACAACGCGGCCTTCGTCCTCGATGACGAGCCATGCGTGGGTCTTCAGGGCTTTCGTGATGCGGTCCGTCATTTCCTCGACGGTGGGCGGCTCGATCTCGAACGTGATCGCGGTGTCCGTGACGTACGGCGCGTAGATCGCCGCGCAGGCTTCGGCGTCGCTCGCCGAGGCGTCTCGAATCAACATGGCCACTATAGTAGACATGAGCCGCTGCTATAGTCGACAGCTGTGACGGATCCCCTCTCCGAGTCGATCGCCGCGACACTGCGCGCGGCGCGCCAGGCCCACGACATCTCGGCCGGCGCCCTCGCCGAGCGCGCGGGCGTTTCCCGGGCCATGGTCGGCAAAATCGAGCGTGGTGAAGCCCAGCCGACGGCGGTGCTGCTGAGCCGGCTGGCGTCCGCCCTCGGCATGAGCCTGTCGGAACTGGTGGCCCACGCGGAGGACCACGACCGCCAGGTCGCGCGCGTCGCGGACCAGCCGAGGTGGACCGATCCCGTGACCGGTTACCTCCGCCGGTCCGTCTCGCCCCCGGGCCGCGGCGCGACGGAACTCGTCGAGGTCACCCTGCCGGCGGGCGCACGGGTCGCCTTCCCGGCCGACTCCTACGCGTTCGCCGATCATCAGATTTGGGTACTGGACGGGCATTTGCGCTTCCACGAGGGCTCGGCCGTCCACGAACTCGACGCGGGCGACTGCCTGCAGCTCGGCCGTCCGCAGCCCTGCGCGTACGCGAACCCGACGGCCGAGCCCTGCCGCTATCTGGTCGTGCTCACCAAGCGCTGAGTCAGGAAAGCTCCGGCACGACCTTCGAGGTGAACAGCTCGATGCCCGAACGGTCGTAGGCCGCTTCGGCGAAGTACGTGATCGCGTACGTCATGCCGAGGCCTTCGAGTTCCTTCAGCTTCGGGATGATCTGCTCCGGCGTGCCGACCAGCGGGCCCGAGGCGAAGTTCTGGTAGGCGCCCTCCAGCACGTCGGCCGGCAGCAGCGGCTCGTAGTGCGAACGGATCCACGCCAGGCGGTCCTGCACGTCCTTCTCGGTCTCGCCGATGACGACGTTGTAGTTGGCCGAGCGCACGATCTTGCCGTAGTCCGTGCCGACGTCCTTGCAGTGCGCTTCCAGCACGGAGGACTTGTGCCGGAACCCCTCGGTGTCGCCGACGAAGTTCGTGTACGACGCGTACTTCGCCGCCGTGCGCAGGGTTTTCTTCTCGCCGCCGCCGGCGATCCACAGCGGGATGCCGCCGTCCTGCAGCGGAAGCGGACGGGAGATCGCGCCGTCCACCTGGTAGTGCTTGCCGGCGAAGGTGGCCTTGCCCTCGGTCCAGAGCCGGCGCATGATCTGCACGCCCTCGTCGAGCTGGCCGAGCCGCTCGCCCGCGCTGGGGAAGCCGTAACCGTAGGCGCGCCACTCGTGCTCGTACCAGCCGCCGCCGATGCCCATCTCCACGCGCCCGCCGGAGATCACGTCGATGGTGGCGGCGACCTTCGCGAGGTACGCGGGGTTGCGGTAGCCCATGCAGCTGCACATCTGGCCGAGGCGCACGCGGGTCGTCGCGGCGCCGTACGCCGCCATCAGGCTCCACGCCTCGTGCGTGGCTTCGTCGCTGGGGACGGGAACGGTGTGGAAGTGGTCGTAGACCCAGATCGACTCGTACGGCCCGGCGTCGGCGTAGCGGGCGAGGTCGAGCATGGTGGTCCAGTGGTCCGCGGGGTCGATGCCGACGAGGTCGTGGCGCCAGCCCTGTGGCACGAAGAGTCCGAATCGCATGGCCCCGACCCTAAGCCTGGAGTCGCTCCACCTGCGGCGCGAACCCGTCGAACTCACAGTTTCGGCAGCCGCTGGTCGACTCCGAGCAACGCGGCGAACGGGTCACCGGTGGTCTTGACGCGGTCCAGCACGGTCCGCACGGTCCAGCGCTCCGGTGTCAGGTCCGGGTCGTCGAGTTCGTCCCACTCCAGCGGAACCGACACCGGCGCGCCGGGCCGCGGCCGCACGCTGTAGGGCGCCACCAGGGTTTTGTTGTGCACGTTCTGCGTGTAGTCCAGCCGCGCGCGCCCGCCGCGGCGGTCCTTGTGCCACGCCCAGCTCACCAGCTCCGGCACGGTTTTCCCGATCATCTTCGACACGGTCTCGGCCCATGCACGCGTCTCGGCGAAGGTGTAGCGCGGTTCGACGGGCACCCACACCTGGATTCCACGCTGCCCGGTCACTTTCGGCCGTCCGGCGAGGCCGAGGTGCGCCAGCGCCGTGCGGTGCAGGCGAGCGAGGACCAGCACGTCTTCGAACGACGTCTCCGGGCCGGGGTCGATGTCGAAGAGTGTCCACGTCGGACGCCCGACGTCGGGGATCCGTGACGTCCACGCGTGCAACTCGAGCGAGCCGAAGTTGGCCAGCCACGCCAGATCCGCGGCCGCGCCGGGCACGAGGTACTGCTGCACCTCGTCGGCCGCGGCGGCCTCGTTGTGCCAGCGGTGCAGCCATTCCGGCGCGTGGTCGGGCACTTCCTTGTGCCAGAACCCGGGTTTCCCGATGCCGCCGGGGAACCGCTGGGTGTTGAGCGGCCGCCCGGCGAGGTAGGGCAGCATCGTCGGCGCGATCGAGGCGTAGTACCGGATCAGCTCGCGTTTGGTGATCGGGGGCTCGCCGTCGCGGCCGGGGATCAGCACCTTGTCGAGGTTGGTGAGGACCAGCTTCCGGCCGCCGACGCTCCAGCTGCCGCGGGCGCCGAGCGAGTCCAAGGTGGCCAGCTCTTCGTCGGTGGGACCGACGAAAACGGGCTCCTCCGCCTCGGCCGCGGGCCGGTCGCCGTGCCACAGCGCCGCGGGGGCCGCCGCGACCTCGTCGTTGGTCAGCCCGCTCTTGACGGACTTCGGATGGTCCTCGGCGTCCCAGCCGGCTGAGGCGTGGTCGTCCTGTTTGTGCAGCAGCAGCCACTGCTTGCCGTCGCCGTCGCGTTTCGGGTGGATGAGCACGAACCGTCCGGCCAGCTTGTCGCCGAACAGGTCGAAGTGCAGGTTCCCGTCGGCGAGCGCCTGCTCCGCGTCATCGGTGTCGACGGCCTCCCAGGTCCCGCGATCCCACACGATCACGTCCCCGCCGCCGTACTCGCCGTGCGGGATCACCCCCTCGAAGTCGGCGTACTCCAGCGGATGATCCTCGACGTGCACGGCCATCCGCCGTGCCTTGGGATCCAGCGTCGGCCCTTTCGGCACGGCCCAGCTGACCAGCACCCCGCCCAGCTCCAGCCGCAGGTCGTAATGACGCCTGCGCGCCCGATGCCGCTGCACGACAAACCGGTTGCCGGGCGCGGCCTCCCCACCCGCGGGCTCGGCCGTGCGCTCGAAATTCCGCATCGCGCGGTACTTCGCGAGCCGCTCGGCCGCCTCATCCATGGTTCCCCGCCCTCCTCGGCCCAGGGTAGGACAACGGACCGGTTTCGGCCTCGTCTTCGCCCCCGGTCGGTGGCTCGGTCAGGTCCGCATCTCCGCCTCGGCGGGCGGCGGATCGGCCGGTCGGCCGCGGCCGCGTTCAGCAGGAGGCGGTTCGGTCGGGGACTGGTCCACCTCCCCTCGGCGGTCGGCGATGCCCGCGGTCGGCAGGCAGCTCGGCCGGCCAGCCGAGCCTGCGTATAGCGGGATGGGTTCTGCCGGGGCCGGTCCGCGTCCACGCTCGGCGGGCTGTTTTGCCAGGCCTGGGCGGCTGCGTTCGTGGTCAGCGGGAGGCGGTTCTGCCAGGGAGCGTCCGCGCTCGGCAGGTGGCTTGGTCAGGCCCTGCCAGCAGCGCCCGTGGTCAGCGGGGCAGGCAGCTCGGCCGCGGCCGCGTTCAGCAGGCGGGCGGTTCCGGCGACTCGTCGGCCGCGCCCGCGCACGCGGCGATCTCCGTGGTCGTGGTCGCCTGTTGGAGCAGGCCGTAGAGCTGTTCGCGCTCGTCGTGGTCGAGGCCGGCCAGTACCTCGTCCTCGACGGCGGCCAGCGCGAATTCCGCCTTGGCCAGCTTCTTCGCGCCGACGTCGGTCAGCTCGACGACGTGCCGGCGGCGGTCTTCGGGGGAGCGGCGGCGCTCGGCGAGGTTGTCGGCTTCCAGGTCGTTCAGCAGGCCGACGATGGTGGTGCCGTCCATGTCCAGCGTGCTCGCCAGCGCCCGCTGGGTGCTGCCGCCCTGGTCGCGCAGCACGGTGAGCGCGAGCAGATGCCGCGGCCGCAGCCCGAGGGGGGCCAGCACGGACTCCGCCCGCAGCCGCATCCGGCGCGAGAGGTGGTCGAGCAGCGCGCCGCAGCGGTGCGGCGGCTGGTTGACGACCGGGAGCGAGGTCATGTGCCCAGCATACGAGACAACGGCGATCGTAGGCATGCTATAAATGGTTTGCCTAACACCAACGATCTACGGATGGCTAACGAGATGGCTCACCTGCTGCACATCGACTCGAGCATCAATGGCGACCGCTCGGTCAGCCGCAAGCTCACCGCCCGCGCCGCCGCCGCGTGGCGTGCCGCGCACCCCGAAGGCACCGTCACCTACCGCGACCTGGGGCAGCACCCGCTGCCGCACCTGGATGCCGAAAACGGCCTGGCCCGCATGATTCCCGCCGGACAGCGCACGCCCGCGCAGGAAGCGTCCTGGCAGCTGACCGAGGAACTGGTCGGGGAACTGCGCGAGGCGACGACGGTCCTGCTCGGCCTGCCGCTGTACAACTTCGGCCCGCCGAGCGTCATCAAGTCCTGGGTCGACCACCTGATCGCGCCCGGGCTGTCCTTCGACCCGGCCACCCGCGCGGGCCTGCTCGAGGGCCGTGAGCTGCTGGTGCTGGCCAGCCGCGGCGGCGGGTACGGCGAGGGCACGCCCCGCGCCGGCTGGGACCACGCCACCGCCTGGCTGCCCCACGCCCTCACCCTGACCGGCCTCGAGCCGCGCTTCATCGCGGCCGAGCTGACCCTCGCCGAGTCCAACCCGGAGATGGCCGACCTGCGCGGCCTCGCCGCCGAAAGCCTCGCCGCGGCCGAGCGCGAGATCGACGCGCTCTGGGTTCCGGCCAACGCCTGAGGCCACGCCGACGCAGCCAGGGGCATCGCGGCCGGGGGAGGCGCCGCGGTGCCCCGCCTGCTCCACAGTGGACGTTCGGTGGCGGGCTGCCGCGGCCATCACCGCAGCTGATGCCGCGCCCTCGTACACTGGCCGACCGGAGTCGGGTCCGTTCAGCCGGGGTGAGGTGGTCGTGGCCGAAGAGGGGAAACCGCTGCGGGCGGACGCACGGCTCAACCAGGACCGGTTGCTGGAGGCGGCCGCTAGGGCGTTCGCGCGGGAGGGCGTCGGCGCGTCGCTGAAAGCGGTGGCCAAGGACGCCGGCGTCGGGATCGGCACGTTGTACCGGCGATTCCCGACCCGGGAGACGCTGGTCGAGGCCACCTATCGCAACGAGGTCGCGCGCCTCTGCGGCTCCGTCCCGGACCTGCTGGAGACCACGGACCCCGCCGACGCCCTGCGGATCTGGATGGACCGCTTCGTCGCGTTCATGGCGGCCAAACACGGAATGGCCGACACGCTCAAAGCCGTCTTGACCGCCGACGGTGACCTCCGCATGCGCACCCGCGACCTGCTCACCGACGCGCTGGAAACGCTGCTGTCGGCCGGCATTGCCAAGGGCGTCCTGCGCCGCGACGTCGACGCGAACGACGTCCTCATGGGACTCGGCGGCGTCACCCTCATCGCCGGCGAACCCGGCCAGGAGGCCTTGGCGAGCCGGCTCTTGAACCTGCTCGTCGACGGGCTTCGTTACCAGAGCCCGTGAGCGCCGGGCCTCAGCGCTGCTCGGCGATGTCGCTGTGCCGGATCCGGTAGACCTGCAGGCTGAGGTCGTAGTACTTGGTCGTCTCGCCGACCCACTCCATGCCCAGCCGCTTCGCCGTGGCAACCGCGCGGGTGTTGTTCGGCCGCGCGACGGCGAACAGTTCGTCGGTGTCCTGGGTGAACGCCCAGTCGATCAGCGCGCGCGAGGCCTCCGTCGCGTAGCCCTGGCCCCAGGCGTCCGGGTGCAGCTGCCAGCTCAGCTCCAGGTCCTCGCGGAACGGTGGCAGCAGGCGGATCCCGAGCCCGCCGACCACGGCACCGTCCGACTTCCGCTCGATGGCCCACCGCCCGCGCGGCGGGATCATGTTCGGCTGCGCCTCGAGCCACGCCTGCAGAACCGAGCGCATCGCGGCGACGTCGGTGACCCGGTCCATCGCCGGCGTCAGCCAATGGGTGACCTGCGCCGTGCCGTAAACCTCGTACGCGGCTTCGGCGTCTTCGGCCGACCAGTCACGGATCACGAGACGGTCGGTGGCCAAGGGCATTTCCATGCTTGAACGGTACGCCGGACCAGTACCCCAGCGGCAGGTGACGAGCGGCACCCTCGCCGTTGTCGCGGCGCCGTTGGCACGGTGGGTGTCGACTTGCTCGGGCGGCGCCGTTGGCACGGTGTCGACTTGCTCGGGCGGCGCCGTTGGCACGGTGTCGACTTGCTCGGGCGGCGCCGTTGGCACAGTGCCCACCCGCTCGGGCGGCGCCGTGAACGCGAAGCCGAAACGGGCGAACGACAGCCCACCGGCCACTGTCGGATGCGGGCGTTCTCGAAGTAGCCTCTGGCGCGTGGAGATCTGGGTCAACCCGCGTTGTTCGAAGTGCCGCTCCGCCGTCTCGCTGCTCGACGAGGCCGGCGTCGCCTACACCGTGCGCCGTTACCTCGACGAGCCGCCGACGCCCGCCGAACTCGACGCCGTCTTGAAACGCCTCGGCCTGGATCCGTGGGACATCACCCGTACCGGCGAGAAGGCGGCGGCCGAACTGGGCCTGAAGTCCTGGCCCCGGACTCCCGACGCGCGAACCCGCTGGATCGACGCCCTCGCCGCCAATCCCGTGCTGATCCAGCGCCCGATCATCACCGCCGACGACGGCACCACCCTCGTTGCGCGCGATGAGGAATCGGTGCGCTCCCTGCTGCCCTGACCTTCGTCCGTCTTCACCCCTCCTCTCTCCGTCTCAAAAGTATCATAAACCGTCTCATTAATGCAAGGCCGCCAGGTGCCGGTAGACCGTCGCGCGGGAAACTCCCACTGTCGCAGCGATTTCGCTGGCCGAAAACCCCCGATCGTGGAGTTGCTGGCACGTGAGGAACACCTGGTCCGTCATCTTGGGGGGCCGGCCGCGGGTGGGGCGAGGACTCTTCGGTCCGGCGAACAGGCTGTGCACCCCGTCGAGGACGGCGTCTCGGAGCTCGGGCAGCGGGCTGTCCGCGAAAAGGACCACAGGGTCGCTCAGCATGGCGATGGCCTGCGCGGCGCGCACTTGGTGCGCGAAGTCCGCGTCCGGGCCCGCGACCAGCGCGTTTGCCTGCAACATGCCGTCGCGGAACCGGTCGAACGCCGCCGGTGACGCGGCCAGTCCGAGGTCGCGCAGGTTGAGCCGCAGCAGGTAGCGGTGCTTGAGCCAGACGTCGAGGAGCCCTTCGAAGACGATCCACCGGGCGTCGTCCGGGCCAACCAGTTCGGCGACCTTGAGGCACTGCTCGAGGTCTTCCAGCAGCGGCTCGGCCAGTGCCGTGATGATGTCCGCCTTACCGGGGAAGTGGTACAGCACAGCGGTTTTGGTGACGCCGACGCGCTCGGCGATCTCCCGCACCGACGTCGCGTGGTACCCGCGCGCGGAGAACTCGTCCATGGCGGCGCGCAGGATGCGGGCCCGGGTGCCCGGGGGAACCTCTTCACTCACGACCCGAGCATAGACCACTTGCCTGACCGGGGGTCAGGAGCGTAACGTGGTTCCTGACCAACGGTCAGGAGGCCGTTCGGCAGGGATCTCCGGGGGGACGAGGACATGAAGGCGAAGACAGTGCTGATCTCCGGCGCGGGGGTCGCCGGGCCGACGCTCGCCTACTGGCTGGCCCGCGCCGGTTTCCGGCCCACCGTTGTGGAGCGGGCGGCCGGGCTGCGGTCGAGCGGGAGCCCGGTGGACGTGCGCGGACCCGCCGCCGAGGTGGCGCGGAAGATGGGCCTGCTGCCGCGGCTGCGGGCGGCGGCCACCGGCGTCACAGGGCTGAAGTTCGTGAACGACAGGGGAAAACGCGTCGGCCGTGTGAAGCTGGGCAGCGCCGGGGGAGAAGACGTCGAGCTGAGCCGCACCGAGCTGGCGCGCATTCTTTACGAGGCGAGCCGGGACGAGGCCGAGTTCGCCTTCCACGACTCGGTCAAGACGCTGGAGCAGGACGAGGGCGGCGTCGAGGTGACGTTCGAGAAAGGCGCTCCCCGTCGGTTCGACCTCGTCGTCGGCGCCGACGGGCTGCACTCGGCCGTGCGCGAGCTGGCGTTCGGCGCGGAGGCGGCGTTCGTGAAACACATGGGCGTGTACGTGGCGACCCTGCCGCTCGACGGTCCGGTGGCGGACCCCCACGAGGTGGTCATGTACAACTCGCCGGGCCGGGCGGTCGCCGTGCACCCGGGGCATGGGCGGGGCATCGCGGCGTTCATGTACCGCGGTAAGGCCGTGCCCGATTTCGACCACCGCGACACCGCGCAGCACCGCCGCATGCTGGCCGCCGCCTACACCGGGGCCGGCTGGCGGGTGCCGGAGCTGCTAGAGCAGGTCCGGCAGGCCGACGACCTGTACCTCGACTCCGTCAGCCGGGTCCGGTTGCCGGCCTGGTCCGCGGGCCGGATCGCGCTGGCCGGTGACGCGGCCTCGTGTGTCTCGTTGTTCGGCGACGGCTCGACCCTGGCGATGGCCGGCGCGCACACGCTCGCCACCGCGCTGGCCGAGTCGCCCGGAGACCACGCCACCGCGTTCCGCCGATACGAGGCCACGCACCGGAAGCTGACGGGGCCGAAGCAGCGCAACGTGCCCGTCGCGGCGGCTCTGCTCATCCCCGCCACCCGGGCCGGCATGACGGTACGCAACCTGGGCACCCGCTTCGTCCCGCTCGTCACCGCGGCGCAGCGGAAATGAGTGGACAGCGCCCAGGGGAGCCGGTGTGATCGGGAGACGTTCGAGGCGGGGGAGGCCGAGTGTCCACTGGGGACATGTCGTCCGACGAGGTGACCATCACCGTGGCTGTGGTGCGGCGGCTCGTGGCCGGGCAGTTCCCGGAGTGGGTCGGGCTGCCGGTGGTGCCGGTGCCCGCGCCGGGGGTGGACAACGCCACCTACTGGCTCGGCGAAACGATGTCGGTGCGGCTGCCGCGGTTCTCGCGGTGGGAGGGGCAGGTGACGCGGGAGCAGCGTTGGCTGCCACGCCTCGCGCCGCACCTGCCGCTGGCCGTGCCGGTTCCGCTCGCGGTGGGCGCGCCGACGGCCGAGTACCCGTTCCCGTGGTCGGTCTACCGGTGGCTCGAAGGCGAGCGGGCCGAGCCGGAGCGGCTCACGGACCTGCGGCGCGCAGCCCTCGATCTGGCCGACTTCTTCCTTGCGCTGCAAGGGATCGACACCACCGACGGGCCGCCGCCGGAGTGGAGCAACGGTTTCCGCGGCGTCCCGATGGGGGATCCGCGCGATTCGGCGGTGGTGGAATCGCGGCTGCGCGGCTGGATCGCCGCGCTGGAGGGGCGCATCAACACCGACGCGGCCACGGAGGTGTTCGAGACGGCGCTGGCGGCACCGGCCTGGGACCGCCCGCCACTCTGGGTGCACGGAGACCCGGCGCCGGGCAACCTCTTGTCCCGCAACGGCCGCTTGTCGGCGGTGATCGACTTCGGCACCCTCGCCGTCGGCGACCCGGCCTGCGATCTCATCGTCGCGTGGTCCCTCCTGGACGAAGACGCCCGCGGAGTCCTCCGCGAAGCCCTCGCGGTCGACGACGCCACCTGGGCGCGCGGCCGGGCCTGGGGCCTGACCGCGGTGCTGCCGGACCCGTCCCGCCCAGTCGCGGCGGGCGAGACCGACCGTTTCGACGCCGTTGTCGCCGATCTCCGGGGTTGACGCGCCGAGCGCGGCGTCCGGGCGTGGCGGTCTCCGGGTCAGAAGCCCGGCAGCTGGCGCTTCAACCGGTCGAGCCAGCGGCCGACAGTTTCGTCGTACCGGCCCGGGTCGTTGAGCGGCGCGGCCGTGGCGACGGCGGTCTGCACGTGCTCGCGGACGGTGCCCGCCCACTCCGGGAGTGCCCACACCGTTTGGTAGTAGGCATCGCGCATCTGGACAGCTGCTACCTCTTGGTAGCCGGCCGTGGCCTTGGCGACGTCCAGGCCGTAGCTGGTCGAGCCCGGGGTGGGGCTGCCCGCGGTCAGCACGATGACCGTCGGGCGGGCCTGGACGACGACCTGTGTCGGGTCTGCGCCCCTGGAGATCCGGGGGTCGTTGAGGCCGATGAAGTCGATGGAGTGCCAGCCGCTGTAGTACGGCATGGCGCCGGCGTCGCTGACCGCGAGCGTGCGGGCTTGCTCCGGTACGTCTGCCGCCGCGAGCCCCTTGCCGATCGCGACGTGTGCGCGTTGCAGGTCCGGGCCGTAGTTCGCGATTGTGCCCAGGTCCGGCGCGGTGGCGCCGACGACGGCCGACCAGACGATCGCGACCAGCCCGGTCAGCGTCGCCGCCCAGCGGCCGCCGAGCGTGGCGGCGGCGAGGCCGGTGCCCAGGCACAGCACGGGAACGGCGTGGTCGGCGAACCGGTCGAGGTAGTCCATCGACGGACCGGAGACGGCATACGTCACATAGGTGAGCAGCACCGTGACGACCAGCAGCGCCCCGGCTCGCCGAGTCGCCCGGCGGATCACGAGCGAGAAGGTGAGCAGGAGCAGCGGGAGCAGCAGCCAGGTGGTGTGCTCTGTCCACATGCGACCGGAGGCCAGGTTGCCGAACTTGACGTAGAAGGTGTTCGGCAGCAGCTGGCCGTAGTAGTGCCAGCGCCACACGAAGTAGCCGCCGCCGACCAGGACCGCCCCCGCCGTCCAGCTCCAAGCCGCCCGGCTGCGCCGTTCCCGCCAGAGCCAGACCGCGACCGTCGGCAGGGCCGCGAGCACGCCTTCGGGCCTGAGCATGCCGAGCACGAGGAGCAGGGCGGGAGGTTCGTATGCGCGCACCCGTTCACCGTCGAGCACTCGCAGGCCGAGCAGCACGATTCGCAGGAGCACGGCGGCGAAGGCGGCCGTCTCCAGTCCGCTGGTGATGTGGAAGTACGTCGGCAGGAACACCACGTACGCGCCGCCGGCCACGAGCGCGCCGCCGATGCCGCCGCGCCGGTGGGCCGTGTTGACCAGCATCAGGAGGGTGAGCAGACCGAACACCAGCGAGGTGAGCTTCATGAACAGCGGCAGCGCGACCCCCAGCCACGCGCCGAGGCCGGCCCACATCACCCAGCCGAAGTCGGTGAAGCCCTCCACTCGAGGTCCGGTCACGTTCCAGACGGGCCCGTGCCCGGCAGCGAGGTTGGCGGCATACCGGAAGCTGATGAAGGCGTCGTCGATCGTGAAGAACCAGGCGGCCCACGAGCCGGCGAGGAATACCACGAGCAGCACCGCACCGACGACGACAACAGGCGTGCGCCGTGTCCGGCGGCTCGTCGGACTGTCCTCTTGAAGGGTCTCCGCCTCGGTGACGGTCATGCGCGTTTCCTCGCTCCAGCTGCGGTCCCCGACCGGTCGGCAAACTTTAGCCGCCGGGTGGTGGTCGGCCTTGGTCGACCCGGCTCCGGCGCGAGATGCGATCCGCTATAACCGCAGGTAGATTCGCGGTCGTGACCTTGACGGAGGCAGTCCATGCGTGAGGACGAGGTCCGCGCCCAGCTCACCACGCCGCTGGCCGCGCCGGCGTTTCCGCGGGGGCCGTACCGGTTCACCGACCGGGAGTACCTGAACATCACCTACCGGACGGATCCGGACGCGTTGCGGGCGCTGGTGCCCGAGCCGTTGCGGGTCGCCGAGCCGCTGGTGCGGTTCGAGGTGATGCGGATGCCCGACGTGACCGGGCTGGGCGACTACACCGAGTCCGGGCAGGTCGCGATGGTCACCTACGACGGGGAGCCCGGCGAGTTCACCCTCGGCATGTACGTCGACAGCCTGCCCGCCATCGCGAGCGGGCGCGAGGTGGCTGCGTATCCGAAGAAACTCGGCGCGCCGAAGCTCTTTGTCGACTCCGACACGCTCGTGGGCACGCTCGACTACGGCTCGATCCGCGTCGCGCTCGCCACCATGGGCTACAAGCACCGCAAGCTGGACGAAGACGTTGCCCGGCAAGAGCTGACCGCGCCGACGTACATGCTCAAGATCGTGCCGGGCTACGACGGGAAACCGCGGATCTGCGAGCTGGCGCGCAGCCAGATCAGCGACCTGACGGTCAAGGGCGCCTGGACCGGCCCCGCCCGGCTGCACCTGGTCGCGCACGCGCTCGCGCCGCTGGCCGACCTGCCGGTGCTGGAGGTCGTCGCCGCGAGCCACCTGCTCACCGATCTGACACTGGGCCGTGCGGCCGCGGTGCACGACTACCTCGCCTGAGGAGCAACCACATGAAGGCCACCATCGTCGGAGCCGGGGTCATCGGCGTCTCGTGGGCCGGGCTGATGGCCTCGCGCGGGCTCGAGGTGACGGTCAGCGACCCGGCGCCGGACATCGAGGCGCAGGTGCGCGCGGGTCTCGCCGAGCTGGTCCCGGCGCTGCGTGAGCTGGGCCTGCCCGCCGAAGGCCTCGACGCGCGGCTGAGCTTCGAGGCCGACCTCGCCACCGCCGTCGCGGACACCGATGTCGTGCAGGAGAACGGGCCCGAGCGGCTCGACCTCAAGCACAAGATCTGGTCGACGATCGAGGCGGCCGCGCCGGCGCACGCGCTCTTTCTGACCTCGACCTCGGGCATCCCCGCCACCGAGATCGCCACCGCGCTCCAGCGGCCGGAGCGGCTGATCGTCGGTCACCCGTTCAACCCGCCGCACCTGATCCCGCTGGTCGAGGTGGTGCCGGGGGAGCGGACGTCGGCGGAGACCGTCGAACGGGCCGTCGAGTTCTACCGGAGCCTGGGCAAGAAGCCGATCGTGCTGGGCAAGGAGGTGCCGGGGTTCGTCGCGAACCGGCTGCAGGCCGCGATCTTCCGCGAGTGCGTGCACCTGGTCGCCGACGGGGTGGTGACCGAGCAGCAGCTGGACGACGTCGTCACGTCCTCGCTGGGGCAGCGGTGGGCGGTGAGCGGGCCGTTCCTGAGCTTCCACCTCGGCGGCGGCGCGGGCGGGCTGCCGCACTTCCTCGAACACCTCGGCCCGGGCCTGCGCAAACGC
Organism: Amycolatopsis saalfeldensis; assembly: GCF_900110575.1. Lineage (GTDB taxonomy): Bacteria > Actinomycetota > Actinomycetes > Mycobacteriales > Pseudonocardiaceae > Amycolatopsis > Amycolatopsis saalfeldensis. Next base: position 111,349 of record NZ_FOEF01000011.1, on the reverse strand, counting down.
TGGGGCCAGCTCGGCACCCCGGATCTCGACGAGCCCACCGTCGCGCTGCTGAGCGAGCAGGCGGCCGGGTTCGGCGGGACGGTCGACGAGCTGGCGAAGGCCCGTGACACCGCGCAGATCGCCGTGATGAAGGCGCTGGGCACCACTCCCGGACAGGAGTCCTGATGTCGGTCACCGAAAAGATCGAGGCCGCACTGGCGAACCCGATCCGCTCCGAGGCCGAGGACGAGTTCGACATCCACGCCGCGCTCGCGGAGGTCCTCGCGGCCGCCGGGATGTCCGAAAAGGACAGTGGCGGGAAGGTCGAGTTCGTCGGCGCCGACCCGGTCGTGCCGAGCGCGGTACGGCTCGGTGCGGCGCCCGCGATCGGGCTCGTCGCGAAGTCGGTCGCGCTGGCCGCGCTGTGGCGTCACCGCGGCGGTCCCGGCCAGGACATCAGCATGGACCTGCGCCAGGCCCCGCATCGGCTGTGCCCGTTCTACGACAAGAAGTGGGAGCTGCTGAACGGCCTGCCGCCGACCAACACCGGCGACCCGGGCAGCCCGCTTTCGCTCAGCTTCTACCGCGCGGGCGACGGTCGCTGGGTGATGCCGCTCAACATCTACCCGAAGCTGAAGTCCAAGACCCTCAAGCTGTTGCGCACGTACGACGACAGCACGGCGATCGCGAACGCCGTCGCGCGCTGGAGCGCCGCCGAGCTGGAAGAGGCGGGCTCGGACGCGGGCCTGGTGATGCCGATGGTCCGCAGCACCGAGGAGTTCCTGGCCACCCGGCAGTACCAGGACGTGCTCGCCGACCTGCCGTTGATCGAGATCGAGAAGATCGGCGACTCGGCCCCGGAGCCGCTGCCTGAGGGCGCGAAGCAGCCGCTCGACGGCATCCGCGCGCTGGGCATGGGCCACGTGATCGCGGGCGCGGGCATCGGCCGCGCGCTGGCGCAGCACGGCGCCGACGCCCTGAACCTCTGGCGCCCCACCGAGTGGGAGAACGACGTGGTCTACCTGACCGCGAACGTCGGCGTCCGATCGTCCACTGTGGACTTCGCACGGGACCCCGCGGCCATGGCCCGCGTGCACGAGCTGTTGCGCGGCGCCGACGTGTTCTACGCCAACCGCCGCCCCGGGCTGGTGTCCGGCCTCGGGCTCTCGGCCGAGTGCGCCGCGGAGATCCGGCCGGGCATCATCCACACCACCGTCTCGCTGCACGGCGAACGCGGGCCGTGGGCCGGGCGGGTCGGCTTCGACCAGACCGCCGGCTGCGTCACCGGCATGATGACCCTCGAGGGCACGCCGGACCAGCCGAAGCTGCCGCACATCACTGTCGTCAACGATTACCTGGTCCCGTGGCTGGCCACCACCGGCATCTGTGCCGCGCTGATGCGCCGCGCCACCGAGGGCGGCAGCTACCGCGTGCACATCTCGCTCACGCGCATCGCGCTGTGGATCATCAGCCTCGGCGTGTTCGACAAGAACTACGCGCACGCGATCGCGGGCACCGGCGAGCGGCACGCCTACCTCGACCCGGACACGTTCACCGCCGAGACGCCGCTCGGGCACTACCAGGGCGTCACCGACCAGGTCCGGATGTCCGGGACACCGGGCGAATTCTCGACGATCCTGGTGCCCCGCGGTTCGGGTCGCGCCGAGTGGCTCCCACGTTAGGGTTTGATCATGAGCGAGATCCCCGAAGTCGTGTCCCGTCTGCGTGCCGCGTTCCAGGCCGGTCGGACCAAGCCGCTCGAATGGCGGAAGGCGCAGCTGACCGCCTTGAAGGCCATGCTGCTGGAGCAGGCGGACGACTTCTTCGCCGCCCTGCACGCCGACCTCGGGAAGAACGCGGCCGAGGCCCGCAGCGCCGAGATCACGTTCGTGGCCAACGAGGTCGACCACACGCTGGAGCACCTCGACGCGTGGGTGGCGCCGGAGGCCGCGCCGCTGCCGGAGCGGCTGCTGCCCGGCCGTGGCACGGTCGTGCGCGAGCCGCTCGGGGTCGGGCTGATCATCGGGCCGTGGAACTACCCGCTGCACCTCGTGCTGGCGCCGCTGGTCGGCGTGCTGGCCGCGGGCAACGCGGCGGTGGTGAAGCCCAGCGAACTCTCGCCGACGGTGTCCGCCGCGATCGCCCGGCACGTGCCGGCGTACCTCGACCCCGAGGCCGTCGCCGTGGTCGAGGGCGCGATCCCGGAGACGACGGAGCTGCTGGAGCAGCACTTCGACCACATCTTCTACACCGGCAACGGCGTCGTGGGCCGGATCGTGATGACCGCCGCGGCCAAGCACCTCACGCCGGTCGCGCTGGAGCTGGGCGGCAAGAGCCCGGTCATCGTCGACACCGACGTCGACCTGCGGCTGGCCGCCGAGCGGATCGTCTACGGCAAGTTCATGAACGCGGGCCAGACCTGTGTGGCGCCGGACTACGTGCTCGCGATCGGCGACACCGCGGAGAAGCTGGAGCCGCTGCTCGCTGAGGTGCTGCGCGCCAAGTTCGGTGACGACCCGGCCGCCAGCCCCGACTACGGCCGGATCGTGAACACCCGGCACTTCGACCGGCTGTCGAAGCTGCTCGGCAGCGGCCGCGTGGTCACCGGCGGCCGGACGGACCGGGACCGCAAGTTCATCGCGCCGACCGTGCTCGCCGACGTCGCCCCGGACTCGCCGGTGATGGGCGAGGAGATCTTCGGGCCGATCCTGCCGGTGCTCACGGTGGCGTCGCTCGACGAGGCGATCACCTTCATCACCGGGCGGGACAAGCCGCTGGCGCTGTACGCGTTCGTCGGCTCGCCGGAGACGAAACAGCGCATTCTCGACGAAACCTCCTCGGGCGCCGTGGGATTCGGCCTGCCGGTGGCGCATCTCACCGCCTCCGATCTGCCGTTCGGCGGCGTCGGGGAGAGCGGAATGGGGCGCTACCACGGGAAATACTCCATCGACACGTTCAGCAACCTCAAGGCCGTGCTGGACAAGCCGCTGGGATAGCGAGATCCCCGTGCGGACGCCCTCGGACGGCTAGGCTCTCCGGTCATGAGCCACCCAGGGGGTCCGCCGGGACAGCAGCCGTGGCCGGGGCAACAGCAGCCGTGGCCGTCGCAACAGCCTGTGCCGCAACAACAGCCTGTGCCGCAACAACAGCCTGTGCCGCAACAACAGCCTGTGCCACAGCAGCCTGGACAGCCGTGGTCCGGGCCGCCTCAGCCCGGACAGCCGCAGCCGCCCGGGCAACAGCAGTGGGCGCAGCCGGGAAACCCGTATCCGCAACAGTGGGCCCCGCAGCCGCAAGGGGCCTGGGGCCAGGGGCAGCCACAACGGCCCGGGCCACTCACGACGGTGGGGCTCGGCGTGATCCCGGCCGGGCTCGGGATCGTGCTGGAACTGGTGGCGCTGTTCGCCGTGCCGTGGGTGACGTTCAGCTCGGGGACGCTGTCGGTTTCGTTCACCTTCCTGGATCTGCTGCAGCAGTCGGACCGGGTGAAGTTCTCGTCCGACCTGGCCACGTCGTACGTGCAGTGGTTCGGCTTCCTGCTCACCGCGCTGACGATGGCGGCCGTGCTGCCGTGGACGCTGGGCGCGTTGCGCACCAAGCGTTCGGCGTTCCTGCTCAGCAGCATCCGGCGCAAGCCGCTGACGCACACCAACTTCTGGTGGTACCGCACGGTTTTCGCGGGCCGGGCGACGTTGATGCTGCTCCTGCACGCCGGCGGGGTCGTGTTGATCTTCGCGCGCAACTTCTCGCTGCTGGGGCTGGGGCCGTATCTGCTGGTCGGCGGCGCGCTCCTGGTGGTTGCAGGGGCCGCGATCGGCCCGCGCAAGGGAACCGAGATGCCCCACTGACCGGACGGCCGGACTTCAGGCCCGGCGAAGTACGCGGAGCCGTTCGGCTCCCGGCACCGACTGTTGGCCTCCTGGGGTCTGGACCCTCCGGCCGGCACCCGGCACCGTGGGAACCAGTTCCGTCAACCAGGTCCGCCCGAACCGTCAGGAGGCAGCAGTTGGCCAGCCCATACGACCCGCCCACCGGTGCGCTGCGGGGATTCTGCAGCTGCGCGGAATACGGGGGCGAGCGCCGCACTCCGCACGTGTTCGGACTGGCCGGCTGCCGCAACGAGCTGGTCGCCGAGGCCGAGCTCGCGGAGACCGACGACTTCCTGCCCACCGGTTACGCGCCGGGCGCCTTCTCCGGGCGAGACTGACCGGGGATCGGAACCCAGCCGTTTTCGAGCAGGTCGAAGGCGGCTTCGACGGCCGCGCGCGGGTCTTCGCGGTTGTGGGTGAGCGCCGTGGATTCGAGGGCGAAGTGGGCGAGCGCGGCGGCCGAGAGGTCGTCCCCCGGCAGCCCGGCCTCCTCCGCGATGGCTTGCGCCACCGCGGTTTCGTGCCGCATCCACATGCGGTGCGAGTAGTCGCGCAGGGCCGGCGTCTCCGCGATCAGCTTGCGGAACGCCGCGAAGCCCGCGTTGTCCGACGTCCTGAAGTACGAGCGCAGTACGTGCTCACGCAATGCCGTGACCACGCTCTGGCCCTCGGGGCGATCCCGCACCACCGCGACCAGCATCGCCTCGTGTTCGTCTTCCTCGTCGAAGACCAGCGCTTCCTTGCCGGGGAAGTGCTTGAAGACCGTGGTGGTGGAAACGTCGGCGGCCTCGGCCACGTCCTTGATGCTGACCTGGTCGTAGCCGTGCTGCAGGAACAGCGCCAACGCCGCGTCGGCCAGCGATTGCCGGGTCGCGGCCTTCTTCCGTTCGCGCCGGCCGAGGGGTTGCGTCGTCTCACTCACCAGGCCAGCGTACTCCATTGGTTGTCTGACTATCAAAGTGTATTGACTACACTTTGATAGGGGATCGTCAGGAAGCGGCGTCGAAGAACAGCGCCACGGTCAGCGCGCCCGGATCCACCACGCCGCGGGCGTTTTCCCCGACGTAGCTGGCCCGGCCGCGCTTCGCCAGCAGGCTTTCCGTCGACGCGGCGCCGGTGTGGGCCGCGGATGCCGCCGCGCGCACGGCTTCGGCCAGCGGCTCGTCACGCCCGGCGGCCGCGGTGAGGGCCTCGGCGGCGGGGACCATGGCGTCGACCATCGTCTTGTGGCCCACCTCCGCCTTGCCGAGGCGCTGGACCACGGCCACGCCGCCGGCCGCCGCCTCGGCCAGCGCCGCCGTGGTCAGCTCCGGCGAGCGCGTGAACTCGCGGAACCACATGCCGAACAGGGGGCCGCTGGTGCCGCCGGTGTTCAGGAATCCGTCGGAGACGGCGGTGAACACGGCGTCCGGCGCGTCGGAGGCGACGCCGGCCAGGTTGGCCTCCACGCGGCGCAGGGCCGAGCGCAGGTTCGTGCCGTAGTCGCCGTCGCCGGCGCGGCGGTCCAGCTCGGTCAGCTCACCGGCCTGGTCGACGACCGTCTTGATGAACCGCTCGACCCAGCTCCGGGCGTTGATGGTCTCCATGGGTTTCTCCTCACCAGGTCAGGGCCGGGGTGCGGACGGGGGCGTCCCACAGCTCCAGCAGTTCGGCGTCGGCGCGCAGCAGAGTGATCGAGCAGCCGCGCATGTCGAGCGCGGTCACGTACGAGCCGACCAGCGACCGCGCCGCCTCGATGCCGAGGCCCGACAGGTGGGCGCGCAAGTCTTGGTGCGCGGCCGAAAGCTCCAGTCCGTGGGTGGCGCCGAGGCCGTTGACGATGGCGATCACCTGCTCGCCCGGCGTGAGCCCGAGCGCCGTGACGATCGGGTCGGCCAGGTCCGCGACCAGCTTCCGCGCCGGCGCGAACGGGCGGCGCTCGATGCCGTGCTCGCCGTGGATGCCGACGCCGAACTCGATCTCGTCGTCGGCCAGCTCGAACGACGGCCGCGACTCACCGGGGTGCGTGCACGAGGAGAGGGCGAGCGCCAGCGTCCGGGCGGACGAGGTGACGCGCTCGGCCAGCGCCGCCAGCTCGTCCAGTGAGGCGCCGCGCTCGGCTGCCGCACCGCAGATCTTCTCGACGGCGACGACCGCGGCCGTCCCGCGGCGGCCGGGGCCCTCGGTGCTTTCGGTGGCCAGATCGTCGTCCACCAGCACGGTGCGGACCTCGACGCCGTCCTCGGCCGCCAGCTCCGCGGCGATGGTGAAGTTCAGGACGTCGCCGGTGTAGTTCTTGATGATCAGCAGCACTCCGCGCCCGTGGTCGGCGGCCACAACGGCGGCGCGGACTTGGAACGCGGTCGGGCTCGCGAACACCGCGCCGGGCACCGCGGCGTCGAGCATGCCCGGGCCGACGAAGCCGGTGTGCAGGGGCTCGTGGCCGGAGCCGCCGCCGGAGACCAGCGCGACCTTCGGCCAGGCAGCTTCCGCGCGGACCACGTACGCCGGGTCCGCGTGACAGCGGACGAGGTCCGGGTGCGCCTGCTCCAAGCCGCGTAAGGCCTCGGCCACCAGGTCGTCGGGATCGTTCACCAGCTGTCGCACGGCCATTGTGCTCACCCCAGTTGTTCGTCATCGTCGACTTGTATTCGACATAGTCGAATGTTCGAGCAACCATACGAGGCCGGTCCGCTGTTGTAAAGTGCACCGCGTCCCCGCAGAAGAGGTGCCGCGATGATCCAGGCCGTCGACCGGGCCGTTCGCGTCCTCGGGGTCCTGCAGGGCGCGCGCAGCGTGCCGCTCTCCGACATCGCCGCGCGGCTCGGCCTCGCACCGTCCACAGTGCACGGGATCGTCAAAACGTTGCAGGCCAACGGAATGGTCGTGCAGGAGGCGGGGTCCACGCGGTACCGGCTCGGCCCGGTGGTGCTGCGGCTCGGCAACGCCTACCTGGGCAGCCTGGAACTGCGCTCGCGGGCGTTCGCCTGGTCCGCGGAGCTGGCCAAACGCACGGGTTACGCGGTGCGCGCCGGCGTCCCGCTGCCCGGCGAGGTGATGATCGTGCACCACGAACCGCGCCCGGACGGGTCACGGCAGATGTCGGAGGTCGGCCTGGTCGTGCCCGCGCACGCGACGGCGCTCGGCAAGGCCGTGCTCGCCTTCGCGCCCGGCGCCGACCCGGGTGAGCTGCGCAGCATGACCGGCGAGACGGTGACGGATCCGGCCCTGCTGCGGGCCGAACTCGACGACGTCCGACGCGACGCCGTCGCCGTGGAGCAGGAGGAGGCCGTGCTGGGGGAGTGCGGCCTGGCGTCGCCGGTATTCGACGCCGCCGACGCCGTCGCGGGCGCGATCGGCGTGGTGGTCCCCCTCGCGGACTGGCCGGTGGCCGATGCCGTGCGGGTGGCCGTCGCGGAGACGGCCCGGACGATCTCGCGTGAGCTGGGCGCTTCGCGCTGGCCCGGGCCGTCCGCCTAGCCGCAGGTCTGGTTCTTCGCCGGATCGTGGTCGTAGCGCAGGGAAGTCCGGCCGACGGCGTGCACCAGGTTGTCCCAGAACCGGCCGAAGGTCAGCGGGGCCCGGACGGAGTCGAGCATCTCCCGGTTGTGCGGGCAGGCCAGGGTGCGGCGGATGTCGTCCAGCCGGGCGGCGGTGAAGTCGCCCTGGGCGGCGAGTTCGGCCGTGGTGCCGCGGCCGCCGTCGGCGAGGTCCCAGTCGATGCCGGCGTACTTGTTGTGGCCGGTCCGGCGGTCGGGGTACGGCGTGGTGTGCGCGGCGATCGGGTTCGACAGCCCGATCGGGTCGTGCACCCAGGTGTCCAGCGGCAGCAGCAGGCCGGGGCCGCCGATGTTGAAGAACGTGATGGTGTCGTGGCCCGACGCGGTCGGGTAGGCGTGCCATTGGCCCTGCGGCGTCTGGACCAGGACGACCGGCTCGGGTTCGGTGTCGAGCAGGGTGCGGATCGGGGTCGCGATCGCGGTGAACTCGTCGAAGTCCTCGGCCAGGATCGGGTGCTCGTGGTGGCTGTCGGCGACATAGTTGGCGCGCTCGTCGGCGATCCCGCGCGCCTCGTCGATCGGGTGCGGCAGGTGTGTGTACGGGGTGCGCAGCCAGCCGACGGCCAGCAATGCCCACGCGCCCAGCGCGATCGCCGGGACCACCGTCAGCCGGGTCAGCCGGATCGCCATCACGGGCAGCAGCAGGCAGAAGAGAGCGGGCAGCAGCATCCGCGCGTGCATGAAGTCACCGCCGACGCGGATCACGTACAGCGCCAGCCCGAGCGCGGCGAGCACCGGCACGGCCACCACGACCGCGATCTCGCGGTTCACGCGCTTGCCCCACAGCAGCGCCACGGCGATCAGCGCGCACAGCAGCACCGGAACCCAGAGCCAGTACGGCCCCGCGAAGTCGGCGAGGTAACCGAACCCCTTGTGCCACAAGGCGTTCGACGCTTCCTTGACGAGTGCGGTGTTCGGCGTGAGCAGCCCGTAGTAACCCATGCGGAACACCTGGTACGCGGCCGGCAGCGCGGCCGCGGCGACGATCCACAGCAGCCCCGCGCGCCAGCCGCGCCACGCGAGCACCAGCAGCCCCACCCCCGCGACGGCGCTGAACAGCGCCAGGTCCGGCCGCACGAGGTAACCGAGGCCGATCACCACCGCCGTCAGCCACACGGGCCCGGCGCTCTGGTGCCGCGCGCGGCGAACCAGCAGCCACCAGGTGCCGCCCAGCCACAACGTGATCAGGCCGGTCTCGAGCCCGGACGTCGCGAAGTCCCGGAACGGCGGCAGCGCCACCACGACCAGCGCCCCCAGTGGCACCACGAACACCGAGCGGGTGGCCCCGGCCAGCCGGCGCGCGCCGTCGAGCGCGAGCAGCAGCCCGCCAACGGAGCAGAGGAGGCCGGTCACCACGGCCAGCCACTCCAGCCGCAGCCCGGGGATCCAGGCGAACGCCAGGAGCAGGAACGTCCACAGGGTGCTGGTGTTGGACTCGACGCGTTCGCCCGCGTTGAACACCGGCCCGTTGCCGGCCAGGATCTGGCGGACGGTCCGCAGCACGATCATGCCGTCGTCGCTCATCCACCGGCGGTTCCACGCCAGCACCGCGAACCCGGCGACGGTCAGCCCGAGCACCGCCCAGTTCCACGCCCGCGCCCGCGTCCACCCGGGTCGCGGCAGGTCGGCCCCGGGTCTCGCGGGCAGCGTCTCACTCGCCACGGTGCTCATCGAATCTCCCTCGCCGGCCAGGTCAGGCTGCTTCGTCACGCGGCCTGCGACCGCTGCGCGATCGTACCGGCGGGTGGTCGGGGCAGTGCCGAGGGACCGATGCGACCGGCAAGAACACCTGGACCACCAGCTACGCCTACGACGACGCCGATCGGCTCGCCACCAGCACCGACCGAGTGGACCTACGACTCTGTCATGCCCGGTCAGCCCTCCGGCTCGACTCACCACGTAGACGGACGCGCCTACGCCACCGCAGTTGCCGGTCACGCCACCGGAACCAGCTACACCATCCCGGCGTTCGAGACCGGTCTCGTCAGCACCGAGTACGACTCGTCGACCGGTGCGGTCGCCACGACCACGAGCCCGCAGAAGGGTGGCGTGCCAAGGGAAACTCGTGTCCGAAACGGATGACAACCCCCCAGGCGCAGGCCCTAGGGCCCCGACGCCGACCCGGCAAAGCCGATTGCGGCGTCGCCCCGAACGCCGCCGCGCTCGGCGGCTCCGCGCCGTACCGGACGTCCTGGAGCTACCACACTGCCGGGACCCGTACCCGGCAGGTTCAGCACGCAGCCAGCGGCGACGACCACCACCGACCCCGACCCGGGACAGACACGTCCCCACGCCGCCCTGACATCGAGCAAGACCAGCGGGAACGCCACGACGGCCAGCCCACCGCCGAACGCAATGGGGTTACCGGTGTCTCTCAGTTCATAACACCACCTGCTCGATCGGCTCAGTGTCAGGGCCTAATGGGGAGTCGATCCCATTGCCGAAGGGGGCGATGCTCCTCGATTGAAATCACCGGAACGAGCGCCGAGTTCTACGTTTTAGACGTGCCTGATATCGGTGAAACTCCGCCTGATTACTGGCCTCGATCGAGTAGTGCCAAGCCGGACCGGCCGGGGAAGACTGGCTCGGCAGGGCGGGAACATCGCTCGTCAGCCGGCTCTGGCGTGGATATGCCGGATCCAGCGCCCTTCGCCGCCCTAGCACAGCAGGACTTGCGCGACGGTCACGCGGCCAGTAACGATCCTCCCGAACGGGTGATACCCGCCGCTCGGACCACTGACAAATGTCACGCCCGACCCATGCGCAGCCTCACTACACCGCGCCGCCCCCACCAACCAGCATGAAGAGGTGACCAGAACCCTCCACGTCCGGAAAGGACAGTCATGACCACGATCCCCGCTCAGGAACTGCAGCACCCGCGCAGCCGGTCGGCCTTCCGTACCGTGCGGGGGCTCGTCAGTGGGTACCTCGGCCTCAGCGTGCTCACGCTCGTGGCGATCTTCCTCTTGCGGGACAACAAGACAATGGTCACCGACTCCGTCTGGGTGCGGGCGACCATCGTGGTGGCCAGCGCGTTGCTGACGCTTTCGCTCACCGTCCGCGCGTCGCGTGGGTCTCAGCGGGCGTTTCTGCGGTTGCGGATCGTTTCCGGGGTGATGCTGGTCGCGATCGTGGTGATCGTCGCGTTGCCGGGGGCGTTTCCGGTGTGGCTGCGGATCGAGCAGGGCGTCTGCGGCCTCGCGCTGCTGGGGGTCGTCCTGATCGTCAACGGTCGGCACCTGCGGTCGCTTTTCGCCCGGAACTGAGCGGGCGCGAGGCGGTAGCGTGCGAGAAATGGACCAGAGCAGCGTGGGGGCGGACCGGTGGCTGCTGGGCTGGCGGCGTTTTCTCCTGGACGCCGGGCTGCTCGTCTACCCACTGGTGGCCGGGGCCGGGATGGCGCAGTACGCCAGCGGCGCGGGCCTGTTCGCCGGCTGGGTGATCGTGGTGGCGTTCTGCGCCGTCTACGCGCTGTCCGCCTGGCTGGCGGCGCGGTCGCGGTCACGCTGGTTCTGGGCGCTGGTCGGGGTCCTCACCCTGCTTTTCCTTGCCGCGCTGCCGTTCGCGCGCGCCAACGCGTTCTTCCTGGCGACGGTGATCGTCTCGCTCGCCGCGCCGCGGCTGCCTCGCTTCGCCATTCCGCTCGTGGCCGGGTCGGCGCTCGCCGCGCTGCTGGTGCCGTGGGCGGTCCGGCCGTGGCAGAGCGGGCCGGGCTGGACGCAGACCGTGGCGCTGGTGTTCACGGTGCTGATGGTCTACGCGTTCGCGGAGGCGATCCGCGCCAACCACGCGCTGGTGGAGGCGCGCGCCGAGGTCGTGCGGCTCGCGTCGGAGGCCGAGCGGGCCCGGATCGCGCGGGACCTGCACGACCTGCTCGGCCATTCGCTCACCGCCATCACGGTCAAGAGCAACCTCGCCCGGCGGCTCGCGGCCAACGGGGTCGAGCGGTCGGTGGACGAGATCACCGAGGTCGAAACGCTCTCCCGGCAGGCACTCGCCGACGTGCGCGCCGCCGTTTCGGGATATCGCGACGTCACCCTCGCGGGCGAGCTGGCGCGGGGCCGGGAGCTGCTGCGCGCGTCCGGGGTCATCGCCGACCTGCCCACGGCCGCGGACGTCGTCGACGGCGCGCACCAGGAGCTGTTCGGCTGGGTCGTGCGCGAGGGGCTCACCAACGTCGCCCGGCACGCCCGCGCGACCCGGTGCACAGTCGTCCTTTCCGCTTCAGCGCTGGAAGTTCTCGACGACGGCGTGGGCGCGCGGACGTCCGCGGGCAACGGCCTGACCGGGCTGCGCGAGCGCGTCGCCGAGGCCGGCGGCCGAATGGAGGCCGGGCCGCTGGACCCGAAGGGCTGGCGGCTGGCCGTGGTGATGGGAGCGCCCGCATGACGATCCGACTGCTGCTCGCCGACGACCAGGAGCTGGTCCGCCAGGCCCTGTGCGCGTTGCTGGAGCTGGAGGACGACTTCGAGGTCGTCGGCTCCGTCGGCCGCGGCGACCTGGTGGCCGACGCCGCGCTCGCGGGACGGCCCGACGTCGCCCTGCTGGACATCGAGATGCCCGGCCTCGACGGGCTCGCGGCCGCCGCGGTGCTCGCCGCGCAGGTGCCCGGCTGCCGCGTGGTCATGCTCACCACGTTCGGCCGCGCGGGCTACCTGCGCCGCGCGATGGACGCGGGCGCCGTGGGCTTCGTCGTGAAGGACGCGCCGGCCGAGGTGCTCGCCGACGCCATCCGCCGGGTGATGAAGGGCGAGCGCGTGGTCGACCCGGCGCTGGCCGTCGCCACCCTGGCCGCCGGGGAATCCCCGCTGACCGCCCGTGAACGCGACGTGCTCATCGCCGCCCGCTCCGGCGTCTCGGTCGCCGAGATCGCGGCGAACCTCTACCTGTCGGAGGGCACGGTCCGCAACTACCTGTCGGCGGCCATCGCGAAAACGGGGACCCGCAACCGGATGGAGGCCCTGCGGACGGCGGACGAGCGGGGCTGGCTGTAGCGAATCGGCCCGCCCCGACGGGTGTGTTGACCCTGACACCGTGTCAGGCCGTAGACCGGAGCCATGACCGAGACACTGTTCGAATCCGCTACCGAAATCGCGGCGCTGCTGCGCGCGGGCCGGCTGTCCGCGCGTGAGCTGGCGGGGCTGGTGCTCGACCGCGTCGACGCGGTCAACCCGGCGCTGAACGCCGTGGTGGAGATCCACCGCGAAGCCGCACTCCGGGCCGCCGACGATGCCGACGTGGCGCTGGCCCGGTGCGAGCGCGTGGGGCCGTTGCACGGCGTGCCCATGACCATCAAAGAGAGCTTCCAGGCGTCGGGGATGCACTCCACCTGGGGTGATCCCGAGTTCTCCGGGTTTGTCGCCGACCGCGACGCGGTGGTCGTTTCGCGGCTGCGCTCGGCGGGGGCCGTGCTGTTCGGCACGACCAACGTCGCGCAGATGCTCGCCGACGTCGTGGAGTGCGCCAACCCGTTGTACGGCCGGACCGTCAACCCGTGGGACAGCACGCGCTCGCCCGGTGGCTCGACCGGAGGCGGCGCCGCAGCGCTGGCCGCCGGGCTGACCTTCCTGGAGTACGGCTCCGATCTGGCGGGCTCGATCCGGATCCCGGCCGCCTTCTGCGGGGTGTACGGCCTCAAACCCACTGCGGGCACGGTCCCGTTGGGCGGATTCCAGCCACCCGGCCCGCCCGCCGGTCCGAGCGACCTGGCCTACTTGTCCGCGGTCGGCCCGTTGGCCCGCTCGGCCGCCGACCTGCGCACCGCGCTGAGCGTCACCGCCGGCCCCGATGGCCAGGACGCCAAGGCGTACCGCTGGCAGCTGGCGCCGTCACGGCGGACGCGGCTGGCGGACTTCCGGGTCGGCGTGGTGCTGGACCACCCGGCCGCCGCTGTCACCGCCGAGGTCGGTGCCGCGTTGTCGAACGCCGTGGACGCCTTGGACGCGGCGGGGGCGAAGATCGTGACGGGCTGGCCGGACGGCGTCGATCCGGTCCGGCAGGCGGACTCGTTCGGGTTCCAGGTGCGGCAGTTCCTCGCCTTCCACGGTGGTGACCCGGACTTCGCCACCGCGGCGGCGATGGTCGAGCAGCACCGGCTCCGGATGGCGGCCCGCACGGCCTGGGACCGGTACTTCTCGGAGGTCGACGTGCTGCTCTGCCCGGCCACCTGCACCGCGGCGTTGCCCCACCTCGGTCCGGACGACGAGCGGCCGTACCACGAGCTGGGGTTCTGGATCGCGCCCGCTTCCCTGGCCGGTCTGCCGGCGCTCAGCGCCCCGGCCGGGCGCACCCCGGGCGGGCTGCCGGTCGGCGTGCAGATCGTCGGCCCCCGGCACGAGGACGACACCGTGATCACCTTCGCCGAGCTGGCCGCCGAGGTCGTCGGCGGGTTCACCGCGCCGCCCGTGTCAGGATGAGCCATGTTCGCCATCGGTGAGTTCGCCCGGCATGGCCGGGTGTCGGTGCGCATGCTGCGTCACTACGACGCCATCGGACTGCTGAGGCCCGCCCACGTCGACCCGGCCACCGGTTACCGCTCCTACCAGGCCGCGCAGCTGACCGAGCTCAACCGGATCGTCGCGCTCAAGGATCTCGGCTTCACCCTCGAGCAGGTGCGGGCCATGCTCGCCGAGCAGGTCGGTGTCGAGCAGGTGCGGGACCTGCTCGCCCTGCGCCGCGCCGACCTCGAAGCCGCCGTCGCCGCGACCGCGCAGCGGCTGGCCCAGGTCGAGGCCAGGCTCCAGGCGATCGAACTCGACGGCCGGCTGCCCGACCACGAAGTGGTGGTCAAGCACCTGCCCGCGGTCCGGCTGGCGGAGCTGTCGACGAGCGCGGGCAGCTTCCACCCGGACGACATCGGCCCGGTGGTCCACCCGCTCTGCGCCGAACTCGGCCGCCGGCTGGCCACGGCCGAGGTCACCCCCGTCGGCCGGCTCACCTGCTACTACGTCGAAGACGGCGGTGGCGCGGTGACCGTGCACGCCGCGGTCCCCGTCGCCACCGAACACGGCCCCGCGCGCAACGGCCTGTCGATCATCGACCTGCCCGCCGGCGACCACGCCACCCTCGTCCACCGCGGCCCGATGGACGCCGTGCTGCCCGCCTGGCAAGCGCTGGCGCACTGGGCCGACGCCCACGGCCGCCACTCGACCGGACCGGCCCGTGAGCTCTACCTGGACTGTCCGGCGGACCCCGCCCACTGGGTCACCGAACTGCAGGAACCGCTGGCTGACCTCCGGGCGGTCTGACCGGTTCGCCTGCTTCGCGCGTGACGTGGCCGGCCTGCTCGCAACTACCCGTCCCGCGGCGCCAAGGCCGCGGCAAAGCGCGTCGCGACCGCCGCGACCGCGGCCCGCAGCTCGTCTCCGCCTTCGACGCGGAAGTCGAACGGCACGGCTGCCAGCCACTCCTGCGCGTACATCGCCGGATTGCCGGTGCTGCCGACGAGCACGCACCCGTCCCCCGATGGCTGAAGCCGTCCCATGGGAGGCCGGATCCACGGCGCCACCTCGGCCGGCGGGGCATCGAACACGACGCGGGTGGGGAACTCCCAGCCCGTGCCCAGGTTCTCCTCCAGCGCCGCGACCGGGTCGAGGTCGCCGGGCGGCTCGAACTCATGCGCGGTTTGCCCGACCGAGTGGATCCGGTCGACCCGGTAGGTGCGGATCGCGTCCGCCCGATGGGAATGACACAGCAGGTACCAGCGCCCGTGGCGGACCACGACCGCCCACGGGTCCACTTCGGCCGTCCACGCGTTGCCGGCCTCGCTCCGGTACTCGATCAGCACCCGATGCCTGGCCGCGACGGCGGCGACGAGTGCGCTGGTGGTGGCGGGATCCGGGCGGGCCGAGTGCCGGTCGGGCGTGGCCTTGGCGTGCTCGCGCAGGGCGGCCGCCTGCCGGCCGACGTTCTCGGGCAGCGCCTGGACGACCTTGCCGAGGGCCGCGCCGACCGGGTCGTCGGCTTCGGTGGCGGCCGGCTGGCCGTCGAGCACCGCCATGACCAGGCCCAGCGCCTCGGCCTGGGTGAACACGATCGGCGGCAGCCTCGTCCCGCGCCGGAGCCGGTACCCGCCGTGCGGGCCCCGGTTCGACTCGACCTGGATGCCGGCCTCGCGGAGGATCCCGATGTAGCGGCGGGCGGCACGCTCCGTGACACCCAGTCTCTCGGCGAGCTGGTCGGCCGTCGCGCCGGGGCGCGCCTGGAGGATCTCCAGGGCGCGCAGTGCCCGGGCGGTGGGGCTGAGATCACTCGGCACCCGGGCAGGCTAGGCGATCGCCCGTTGAACCGGAAGCCGATTGTCCGGAATTGCCTCTAGCGTGACGTGATGACGCACCGCGGTGATCTGGCCGCGCGGAAAAAAGGGAGAATTGATCATGGACGTCCTGCTCATCGCCGGCCTGTGGCTCGACGGATCCGCCTGGGCCGACGTCGCGTCCTCGCTCCGGTCGCTCGGCCACCGCCCCGTGCCGCTGACCCTGCCCGGCCAGGGTGACGGATCGGCCTCCGCCACATTCGACGACCAGGTGGCGGCCGTGCTCGCCGCCGTGGACGCCGCCTCCGGCAAGCCCGTGGTGGTCGGGCACTCGGCTGCCTGCACCCTGGCCTGGCTGGCTGCGGACGCGCGTCCGGACAAGGTGGCCAAGGTGGTCCTCGTCGGCGGCTTCCCGGCTTCCGACGGGAAGCCTTACGCCGATTTCTTCGAGGCGCGGGACGGCTTCATGCCGTTCCCCGGCTGGGACCCGTTCGAAGGACCGGACTCGGCCGACCTGGACGAGGAAGCCAAGCGCGCCTTCACCGCCGCCGCGATCCCCGTTCCCCAGGGCGTGTCCACCGGCATCGTGCGGCTGACCGACGAGCGGCGCTTCGAGGTCCCGGTCGCCCTCGTCTGCCCCGAGTTCACCGCGGCCGAGGCCAAAACCTGGGTCGACGCCGGCGACATCCCCGAGCTCGCCAAGGCCGAGCACCTCGACTTCATCGACATCGACTCCGGCCACTGGCCCATGCACACCAAACCGGCCGAACTCGCCCGCCTGCTCGCCGCGGCGGCGGGCCCGGCCTGATCGGGGTTCCCGTGACCAGTACACCGCGGTGAACTGACCCGGATGTCGAGCGGCGGCTCGGCTACCTGCGCAGGCGGCGGATTCGGCCGCTCGGAGACCGCGTTCTTCAGGCCGCCGCCTGGCGGGTCGCCGACCGGCTCGGGTGGCCCGGCACCTTTGCCGCCGAGTACGTCGCTTCTGATCACGTCGATCCGGTGCGATCGGCAAGGGGGAGCGCCGCCAGCGAGGTCGTGGCGATCGCGGTCAGCTCGGCGCGGCCGACGCCCGCGGTGGCGACCACCTCCATCCCGCGGGTGACGGCGACGAAGTACGCCGCGAGCGCGCGCGGGTCGGCGTCGGAGGCGATCTCGCCGCTGCGCTGGGCGTCGATGATGCAGTGGCGGTAAATCCCTTCGAGCCGGGTGAATCCGTCGAGCGCGGACGCGGCGACGTCGGTGTCCCGGTGCCCCAGCTCGACGGTGGCCTTGGTGAACAGCGAGCCCTGCCGGTCGTCGTCGCCCAGCACGATGGCGACCTTCAGCATCTGCGCCTTGATCCGCTCCAGCGGCGTGGAATCGGGGCCGGACAACGCTTCGTCGACTGCCTCGATGGCGTCGGCGGTGCTCGCCAGCAGCGCCTTCATGAACAGTCCGCGCTTGCCGCCGAAAGCGTTGTACAGGCTCTGCTTGCCGAGCCCGGTCGCCTTCGTCAAGTCGTCGATCGTGGTCCCGCCGTAGCCGTTGCGCGCGAAGGTTTCGCCGGCCGAGGCGACGACCGCGTCCTCGGCGAACTTCCTCGGTCTGGCCATGGCAAGGACCCTACATCGTTTTTGACTTTCTCGTCCATAACCGTATTGTGGACCATGTAGTCAAAAACCTAGGAGCCGAAATGGCACAGCTGGACTCCAAGACCGCCCTCGTCACCGGCGGAACGTCCGGGATCGGGCGCGCGATCGCCACCCGGCTGGCGGGCGAGGGCGCGCATGTCTTCGTGACCGGGCGTCAACGACCTCAGCTCGAGGCGCTCGTCGACGAACTCGGCGACAAGGTCACCGGCATCCGCGGCGACGTCTCGGACCTCGACGACCTCGACCGGGTCTACGCCGCGATCGGCGAACGCGGCGCCGGTCTCGACATCGTGGTGGCGAATGCCGGCGGCGGCACGTTCGCGAAGCTGGCGGAGCTCAAACCCGGGGACTTCGACCACACCTTCGGGACCAACGTCCGCGGAACCGTCTTCACGGTGCAGAAAGCGTTGCCCCTGCTCAATCCCGACGCGTCGGTGGTGATCACGGGATCGACCTCGGCCTCGAGGGCGACCGCGGCGTTCGGCGTCTACTCGGCGAGCAAGGCGGCGCTCCGCCAGTTCAGCCGGGTCTGGGCGATCGAGCTCGCCGAGCGCGGTGTCCGGGTCAACACGATCACGCCAGGGCCGACCGAGACCCCCGGACTCGCCGGTCTGGCGGCCGATCCGGTCGAGGCCCGGGCGTTGCTGGACGCGGAAGCCCGCCGCGTCCCGCTCGGCCGGCTCGGGCAGCCCGCCGAGATCGCCGACGCGGTGCTTTTCCTGGCCTCGCCGCAGGCGAAGTTCATCACCGGCACCGAATTGTTCGTCGACGGCGGGGAATCCCAAGTCTGACCGGCGTTGTCCGGTGGGTGGCACTGCGCGCGACGCGTTGGAAGGATGTCGTCATGCACCAGGTAGTGGCCAGACTGGACGCCCTCGATCCCGAGGCGGGCGCCGCCGTCCGGGTCATCAGGCGATTCGACGAGCTCCTCGAGGGCCGCGCCGGCCTCGAGCCCATCCTCGCCGCGGTCGCCGTGCTGACCGGCTCGCCCGCGCGGCTCGTCGACGCCCGGTTCGCCATCGACCTGCGCGCCGACGTCGGGGGACAGGTCCGGCGCAACACCGGTCCCGCCGATCCGCGGTGGCCCCACGGCCCGCTCGAACCAGGCGGTCGACCGGCCTTCTGGCTGGAACGCCTCGGCGGGCACACCCTGGTCGACGCGATGGTCCTGGACCGCGCCGCCTTCGCCGCCCGCGAGGTGCTGCACCGGACTCGAAGCTCCACCCGGACCGGCCCCGGCTCGCCGGCGAACGACCCGGCCGCGGTCGAGGTCCTGCTCGACGGCGGCGCCGACGAAGCCGACCGGCTGTTCGCCGCGCGATTGCTGCACCTGCCCGAGCAGGCCGACGTGCGGGCCGTGGCCACGGCGGACGGCGCCAGGCAGATCGTGGTCGGCCGGACCCTCGCGGATCGCTGGGACGGGGCGGGTCGGATCGGCGTCGGCCCCGCCGTGCCCGTGCTGGACCTGCCGAAATCCTGGTCGCAGGCGCGCACCGCGCTGCGCTTCGCCGCTGCCGGAACCGACGACGACCCGGGCCCGTCCGTCGTGTTCGCCGACGAGCTGGGTTCGCTGATGCTGCTCGCCGACGCCCTCGACCCGGCCGGCCCGCCGGCCGACGTCCGAGCGCTCGAGAAGGCGGCCCGTTCCGGTCCCTGGGTGCTGCGAACGCTGGTCGAGTTCACCTCGCACGCCAGCCTCCGCCTCGCGGCCGCCGCCCTGTACCTCCACCACTCGACGCTCAAGGACCGGATCACCGCCATCGAGCACGACCTCGGCTTCACGGTGGGCGATCCCCCGGGGCGGCTGCGGGCGCAGCTGGCGCTCGCCCTTCGGCGACTGCTGCTGCACCCGGCCGCCGCCGATTAGCGGCGGACGACGGGCAGCACGACGCGGCTGGGGTATTCGGCGCCGCGGTGGAGGTGGTTGACCGCGGTCGCCATGTCGGCCAGGTGCTCGCGGGCGATGACGCCGCCGGTGTTGGAGTTGCGGTCGTAACGGGGGAAGTTGCTACTGGAGATCTCCACCATGATCCGGTGCCCTGGCAGGAAAACGTCGGCCGTGGCGATCAGGTCGATCTCGATCTCGTACACCTCGCCGGGGGTCATCGGCTCCGGAGTGGACAGTGAGTTCCGGTAGCGCATCCGCTGGATGCCGGCGCACAGGATGATCGCCCGGCCGTCGGGGTGGACGTCCACCAGCTTCGCGGTGAAGTCCGTGTCCACAACGGACGAGCTGACGAACAGCGTCGCCGAGACCGGACCGGTCACCTCGACCGGCTCGTCCAGCACGTCCGTCACGAAGACCAGCACGTCGTCGCGGCCGTGCACGGGGCGCTGATCCGCGGCGCCGTCGTACCCGCCCATGTTCATCATCGTGCCGCCGAGCGAGGGCACCGGGCGGCGCGGGTCGTAGAGGTAGGTGTCGGTGAACTCGCCGGTCGGCTCGCCGGCCGAGAGCCGCCCCGAGCCGGCCGCGGTGTTCGCCGGGCCGTCGCCGTCCAGGTAGTAGGGCTTGTACCGGGTGCCGGGCAACGGCCAATCCGGCTCGTCGCGCCACCGGTCGATGCCCATCACGAACAGCCGGACCGGCGCCCGGCCGTCCAGCGCGTCTTCCTGCCCCTTCAGCCAGCGGTCGAAGAACGCGATCTGGGGTTCGGTGAGCATCGCGGCGTCCATACTCGCCGCCGCCCCGAACGAGCGGTCGGGGTAGTACCCGAGGAATCCGGTGGGGTTGTGGCTCCACGGGCCGATGATCAGCCGCTGGCCCTGCCGGGCCTCGGCCGAGCCCGCCCGTGCCTTCATCTCGTTGTACGCGTGCAGGGTCTCGCCGATGAACAGGTCGTACCAGCCGCCGATGTGCAAGGCCGGCGTGGTGATCGACGGCGCCTGGTCGACCGCGGCCAGCTCCTGCCAGTACTCGTCCCGGTCCGGGTGCCCGATCGCGACGTCGACCATCCAGGGCAGGTACTTGGCGATCAGCGGCTGGTCGGCGACCGGGGTGACCTCGTTCAGCAGCCTGCGGTCGGCGAGCCGCGCCATCAGCTCCGGGAGGTCTTCCGCGACGTCGGCACCCTGGTCACGGGCTCGAAGCGCCTCGTTCAGCGACATCATCGTCGCCCAGCCGAGTGAGCAGTCCAGGGACAGGGCGCCGCCGGGGGAGTGCCAAGGCGCCCGGTAGAGGTCGGCCGATCCGACACCCGGGGCGATCGCCTTGAGCGCCGGCGTCGCGGAGGCGGCGGCCCGCCACTGCACCATGCCGAGATACGAAGGTCCCCACATGCCCACGCTGCCGCTGCACCAGTGCTGTTCGGCCAGCCAGGAAACGGTGTCGGCCCCATCGTCGCGGTCGGCCGCGTGCGGCTCGAACACCCCGGCGGAGTCGAAAGTCCCTCGGCAGTCCTGGAACACCACGGCGTATCCGTGGCGCAGCAGCTTGAAGAAATTCGGCGAGCTGGCCCCCAGCGCCCCGAGCATCTCCTTGCCGTAGGGCGTGCGCATGAGCAGGGCCGGCACCGGCTCGTCGGTGTCCGGCCGCCAGATGCTGGTCGACAGCGTGGTCCCGTCCCGCATCGGCACCCGCACGTCCGAGGTGACTTCGAACTTCATCGTCGACCGTCCTTTTCGTCTCGGCAACGAGATCGGACCGCCAGGCTAGGCGCGATCGGCCTGCCGGATGGCGGGGATCACCCGCCATCCGGCAGACGACGGCTGGATGTACATGAATCGAGTACTTGTAAAGCGCGATGTACATCAGCTACATTTGTGTAAATCCAGCCAACGGAGGAGGGATCTGATGAGCGAGACGATCGGGACCGTGCCGGCCGGTTCGACCGAGCAGTGGCGCGACCGCAAGCGATACCTGTGGCTGATCGGGCTTGTCGTGCCCTCGCTGGCCTTCCTCGCGATCGGGCTGCACGCGGCGACCGGGTGGGGCGTGTGGTTCTGGATCGGGCCGATCGTGATCCTCGTGGTCGTGCCGCTGATCGACCTGCTCGCAGGGCTGGACCGCGGCAACCCGCCGGACGACGTGATCGAACGACTGGAGAACGACCGCTACTACCGGTGGATCACGTTCATCTTCCTGCCCGTCCAGTACCTCGGTTTCGTGGTGGCGTTCTGGCTGATCGCCCGCGGCGACCTGTCCATTGTGGACAAGATCGGCCTGGCCGTCTCGATCGGCTGCATCGGCGGGATCGGCATCAACACCGCGCACGAGCTGGGGCACAAGAAGGAGAGCCACGAGCGCTGGCTGTCGAAGATCGCGCTGGCGCAGAGCTTCTACGGTCACTTCTACATCGAGCACAACCGCGGCCACCACGTGCGCGTGGCGACGCCGGAGGACCCGGCGAGCAGCCGCGTCGGCGAGAGCTTCTACCGGTTCTGGCCGCGGACGGTGTTCGGCTCGCTGAAGTCCGCGTGGCGGCTGGAGCGCAAGCGTTACGCGCGGCGCGACCGGCACCCGTACCGCATCGGCAACGACGTGCTCAACGCCTGGCTGATGTCGGCGGTGCTGTGGGCGGCGATGATCGTGTGGCTGGGCGTCGGCGTGCTGCCGTACCTGGTGATCCAGGCCGTGATCGGCTTCTCGCTGCTGGAGGTCGTCAACTACATGGAGCACTACGGCATGCGGCGGCAGCGGGTGGGCGCGCCGGGGCGGCGGCGGTACGAACGCGTGGACCCCAGCCACAGCTGGAACTCCAACAACATCGCCACCAACGTCCTCCTGTACCACCTGCAGCGGCACAGCGATCACCACGCCAACCCGACCCGGCGCTACCAGACGTTGCGTGATTTCGCCGAATCCCCGGTGCTGCCGACGGGGTACGCCGGGATGATCGTGCTCGCGCTGGTGCCTCCGGTGTGGCGCCGGGTGATGGACCCGCGCGTGCTCGCGCACTTCGACGGCGACCTCAGCCGGGCCAACCTCCAGCCGAGCAAGCGGGCCAAGATCCTTGCCCGGTACGGAATTTCCGGTTCGGCCCCGTCCGTGACCGTTTCGGACACCCACGGCGACGCGTCCGAGGGCGGCATGTGCCCGGGCTGTGGCTACGTGTACGACGAGAAGCTCGGCGACCCGCGCGAGGGCTTCCCGGCGGGCACGCCGTGGTCGGCGATCCCGGACGGCTGGTGCTGCCCGGACTGCGGCGTGCGCGAGAAGGTCGACTTCGTCGCGCCGGGACGGGTGGGTGCGTGATGCGGATCGAAGCGGACCGCGACAAGTGCGCCGGGCTGGGCATGTGCGAGGCCATGGCGCCGGACTTCTTCGAGGTGGACGAGGAAGGCACCGTGCTGGTGCTCGAGGAGCAGCCGGGCGAGGAGCATCGACAGGACCTCGAGGCGGCCGTCGTCTCCTGTCCGGTGCTGGCCTTGAAGCTGCGGGACTGACGGCTCCCGGGGCGGCTTAGAATGACGATCATGAGCGGGTCACCTCCGGCCGCGCCGCCCGGGGGCGGCCAGTATCGGCAGCCGATCGTCGTCGCGGCGATCGAGCTGACCGCGCGGTCGGGCTGGTCGGCGGTCACGATGGTCCGGCTGGCCGAGATCGTGGGCGTCAGCCGTCAGACCGTGTACAACGAGATCGGCTCCAAGCCGGCGCTGGCGGAGGCGATGGTCGCGCACGAGCTGGACCGCTTCCTCTCCGTCGTCCGCGCCGCCTTCGACCGCCGCCCGGACGACCTGGTCGAGGCGGTTTACGACGCGGTCCGCGCGGTCCTCGAACTGGCCGACGACAACACCCTGCTCCGCGCCATCGCCTCAGCCACGCACGGCGCCGACACCGAACTGCTGCCCCTGCTGACCACCCAGGCGGGCTCCCTGCTCACCGAGGCCCGGACGATGCTTATCCGGCGCGTCGAGTCCTACCGTCCGCCGCTGGACCCCGACCAGCTCGCGGCGGTGATCGACCTGATCGTCCGCACCGTCCTGAGCCACGTCATGCAGCCTTCCGACACCCCGGCCCGAACGGCGGACAGTCTGGCGTGGATCGTGGGACGGGTGCTCGAGGTGCCGGCGGGAGCGTCTTTGCGGCATCGGGCTTGAGGGGTTCAGTGGTGGCGGAGGTTGTTGAGGACGAAGTCGGCGGTTTTGAGTACTCCGCCGCAGCGGTTTTTGTCCCAATAACGTGAGGGGGTACCGTCTCCGCCGTAGCTGACGTGCAGCATCTTGGTGTCACTCACCCCGACCGCGACGTCACAGTCGTCTGGCCCGCTCCCTTGGTGATAGACAACGGTGGGATAGCCGTCGAGGGAAACTTCGGACCAGGGCTCCAGATTGTGTGTGGATGTCGGCCGAGAAGCTGCGAGTTCGGCGAGGTTGACCGGTCCCGCCAGCGGTTCTGAAATTATGACGAGCGGTCCACTTCGTGAGATCCAATTGCAACCTACCGCAGCACTGTTGTCCCCCAGAGTTGGCCGGACATCACTGGGTGGATCGGCCACCACGGCGGCGACTTGTTCCTTGGTGAGAATTTGGCAGGGGGCCTTTTCGAACGATGTGAGATCCAGTGGCTGCTTTACCGGGGTGAACGGGATGGCGGCGCCGGGTTGTACTGGGGTGGGTGGTTGGGTCAGCGTCGGTGTGGGCTGTTTCGGCCCGCAGGCGGTGAGCGCTGCCGTGGTGATGATCGCCGCGCACAGGAGGGCTGCGTACTTGGTCGAGGTCATCGGGCTCAGGTGTGGCGGAGATTGTCGAGGACGAATTCGGCGGTTTTGAGTACGCCGCCGCAGCGGTTTTTGTCCCAATAACGTGAGGGAGAGCCTTCTCCGCCGTAGCTGAAGTGCAGCATTTTGGTGTCGTTCACTCCGACGGCGACGTCGCAGTCATCTGGTCCGGGCGTTTCGTGGAAGATGGCGGCCGGGTAGCCGTCGAGGGAGATCTCGGACCAGGGTTCGAGACCACGCGCCCGGCTCGCCCGAGTTGCGGCGAGTTCGGTGAGGTTCACCGGTTTCACTTGTGGTTCCGAAATGGTGACGAGCAGTCCGTGCGTCGTGACCCAGGTACAGCGAAACGTTGCGGGGTCTTTACTCGCAGTCGGACGGACGCCGTCTGGTGGGTCGTCCACCACGGCGGCGACCTGGTCCTTGGTGAGAATCTGACAGGGAGCGCTCTCGAACGGTGTGAGATCCAGTGGCTGCTTTACCGGGGTGAAGGGGAGGATGGGTCCGGGCTGTACCGGAGTGGGTGGCTGGTCGAGGACTGGTGCGGGCTCTTTGGGGTCGCACGCGGTGAGGGCCGCGGTAGCGAGGATGGCTGTGCACAGGGCGGCTAAGAGCTTCGTGGAGGTCATTGTGCTCAGGTGTGGCGGAGGTTGTCGAGGACGAATTCGGCGGTTTTGAGTACGCCGCCGCAATGGTCTTTGGCCCAATACTGTGACGGTGAGATCTGTCCTCGGTAGCTGAAGTGCAGCATCCTGGTGTCGCTTATCCCGACTGCGACGTCACAGTCATTGGTCCCGCTGAGTTCGTGGTAGATGACGGCTGGGTAGCCGTCGAGGGAAACTTCAGACCAGGGATCGAGGCTATGCGCCGCAGACGATCGAGAGGCGGCGAGCTCGTTGAGGTTCTGTGGCTTCACCAGAGGTTCCAGGATGGTGACGAGCGGTCCACGTGGCGAGGTCCAGATGCAGCGGAACAATGCGGAGTCGTTACTCGCGGACGGCTGGACGTCACTGGGCGGATCTGCCACTACGGCGGCGACTTGTTCTTTGGTGAGAATCTCGCAGGGCGCCTTCTCGAACGGCGTGAGGTTCAGCGGCTGCTTGACTGGAGTGAACGGTATGGCGACACCTGGCTTTACTGGGGTGGGCGGCTGGTCCAAGGTCGGTGTGGGCTGCTTCGGGCCGCAAGCGGTGAGCAAAGCGGCACAGGTCACCAGGGTGTATAGGGCGACCGCAGGTTTCGTCGAGGTCATCGGGCTCATTCTGGAAAAGCCGTCGGATTGACGCGCCATTGCTTCTCGTTGTTAATGCCGGAGTTCCCCGCCATCTCCGGTATCTCCGGAAAATTGGTATCAGCCTGCTGCAAGCTGATTGCACCACCCGCGAATTTACCCAGGTCTGTGAGTGATTCACCGAACAGTACGGCGACCTTGTCTATTAGTGTGCTGAACGCGTCGATCACTGTGTCGATTACGTCTTTGGCTGTGAAGAGGTCTACGATGGGCACTTCCACGGTCAGCGCCGCGAGTACTCCTTTGATGCCGATTTTGCTCAGCTCGGTCCCGCAGGCGCCGACAAACTCGATGGCACTCTTGTAGGTGTTGATCACGCAGTTGGCGATCTCGACGAGGATCACGGACATGCTGGCGACAGCGCCTTGCGGGCTATTGAGAGCGTTGCCGACGCGGCCGGCATAGGCGTTGAACTGGTCGGCCGCGCGGCCTGTCCAGGTACCGCTCACCACGTTGGTTGCCGCGCTGATGTCGTTCGCGTTCGTCGCGCCCAGAATGTCGTTTTCGGCGAAGGCGAGGGCCATCTTCTGCACTGCGAGGGAGTCGCCCAGCAACTTGTGCCGGATGTTGTCGAGGAGGCGAATGATGTCGTCACGGCCGAAGATGTTCGCCACCTGGCGAATCCTTGCGTCGGTCTCGTCGGGATAAGGCCCTGGGGGTGCCGTTGGGTCCGGTATGTGAACTGGCGTGCCGGTCATGGTCAGTTCATCCCCTTTTCCTTGTCCCGCAGGCGTCGATAGTCCTCTTCGTCCTGGGTTTCGTAGTAGTCCGCGGCTTTGTCGACCGCCGCGGCGAAACTGTCCAGCTTTTCGGCACCGCGTCTGCTCTTGTTCTGCATGCTGGCGATCACGTTGTTGAAGACTTCCACGATGTGCGATTGAACGCCGAGCAAACCGACGTCTTCGTCGTGGAGGACCATCGAAGACAGATCGTCGTTGGCGAATTTCATCACCTTGTCGCGGGCGGCGAAGATGTGTTCTGTCGCCTGTCGTAGGGCTTGGGGGTAGACCTCGAAGCCGGCGCCGGACGAGTCGTTGGTCATGGGGTCTAGGCCGCTCATCGGGGTCCTGCCTCTCGGGCGGCTTCGTCGACCATCAGCTTGCGACGGGTCGTGGCCGCGGATTCCGCGTTGTTCACCGCGCGTAGGACGTGGCCTGCCAGGCTGGCGCCTGTTTGGACGGCGACGGCTTCCTGGTCCAGCTCGACCGAGATCAAGGCACCTGAGCCGTCCACGATGAGCTGGCCCAGGTTCGCGCCGATGTCCAGGACCAGCGGCAGGGCTTCCCCGTCAGCCGCGGCTTGCTCCACCGCGGCGACGCGGGCGTCGATCTCCTTGGCGAGGTTGTACAGCTCTTCCTCGGTGTTCACCAGTGCCCCCGTCCGGTGTCCGGTTCGTCCGGCCGGGGCGGCGACCTGGTGGGCGTCGGCGCCCACTCCGGCTGGGGTTCTGCCCGCAGCGGCTCCTTGCCGAACAGCGCGTTCAGTTTCAGCAGCGAGGACGCTCGTGTGGTGTCGCGGGTGTTTTTGATCGTCTGGACGATCACGAGCCCCAGCTTCTGCCCGGCTGGACCATGCAGTGCACGATCCTCGATCCGCAGGTCCACTAGCTTTCCCTGACCGGTCACCACGGCGGGGCCCGGTCATGACCGCATCACAGTGTTCACCATTCTTTCCCCCTACTCCAAGTTCCGTCGAGATAACGGAACGTGCCCGATGAGTACAATACTGTGACCGATCGGTTACGCAAAGACCCCGGGGGATCGGGGACCGGTCCCGGCGGGTGTGGCTAGCTTGCTGATCATGAAACGGACCCAGCGGATCCTTCTCGTGGCAATGGCGACGACGGCGGTGGCGATTTCGGCGACCGCGACCGCGACCGCGACTGCGGCGGCAACGGCGGCGACACCGGCCTGCAGTCATCCGGCAGACGTGCTGGACCTGGCGAACTGGAAGGAAACCCTCCCCACCGGCTCGGCGGGCAAACCGACCGAGGTCACCCAGCCGGAGCTGAAGACCTTCAGCGCCGATCCGTGGTTCACCACTGCCGCGGGGTGCACCGGGGTCCAGTTCCGGGCGGCGGTGAACGGGGTGACCACCAGCGGCAGCGGCTACCCGCGGTCGGAGCTGCGCGAGATGGCCGGCGGTGACGCGGCGAGCTGGTCCACCACCCAGGGCACCAGCACGCTGACGGTCGACACCTCGGTCACCCATCTGCCCGCGGACAAGCCCCAGGTCGTCGTCGCCCAGATTCATGACAGCGAGGACGACGTGACCGTCTTCCGGCTCGAGGGCAGCAAGCTCTACGTCACCAAGGGCAACGACACGCACTACCAGCTCGCCGACGGCAACTACCGGCTCGGCACCAGGTTCACCGTCAAGTTCGTGGCCGGGGGCGGCCGGATTTCGGCCTTCTACAACGGGACCAAGGTCGCCGACTTCGCCGCGGATTCCTCGGGCGACTACTTCAAGGCGGGGGTCTACACCCAGGCCAACTGCGACAAATCTTCGCCGTGCAGCACGGAGAACTACGGCGAGACGGTGGTGTACGGGCTGACCGTCGCCCACCAGGACCAGTGAGGGAATACCGGAGGGTGAAAACGTTGTCCACTATGAGAATCGTTGCGACCTGCGCCGCGTTGGTGTTGCCGTTCGCCGGGACGGCCGCGGCCGCTCCCGCGAGCAGCGCGGCCGGGGCATACGCCGGCGCCGGGCCGGCCTGCACCCGGCACCTCGCCGACACCGGGGCCGCCGACACCGTGCGTCCCGGCGACGTCGTCTGCTTCGACAGCACGGCCAAGACCCAACGGCTGAAGATCACCAAGGGCGGCACGGCCCAGGCGCCCGTCACCTATTCCGGCGCGGGCCAGCAAGTCGGCGGGATCGACGTCGACGCCGACTACGTCGTGGTCGACGGGTACACAATGGACCAGCCGTCGGCGCCCGGCATCGAGGTCCACGGAAACGGTGTGACGGTGCAGAACAACACGGTCACCGCGCCGAAGGGCGGCGACGGGGACGGGTTGCGCTTCTTCGGCGACAACATCGCCATCCGGCACAACACCGTCAGCAAGACCGACAACAGCACCGGCGCCCACGCCGACTGCATGCAGACCTTCGCCACCGACGAGGACGACGTGGCCAGCAGCCACCTGGTCATCGACAGCAACCGGTGCGAGCAGGTCGACAACATGTGCCTGATGGCGGAGGGCCCGAACTCCGAGGCCGGCGACGGCAGCGGCAAGGGCGTTTCGGAGGACTGGACGTTCAGCAACAACTACTGCCAGACCCGTCAAGCGTCCCAGACGCTGATGGTCGACGACGTCCAGCACCTCACCGTCACCGGCAACACCTGGGTGGCGGGCCCGGACCACGCCATCGGCCTGCAGAACCACTCGACCGACGCGCACGTCAAGGACAACAAGCTCGACCCGTCCATCAAGTGCGAGGTCGGCATCGACAAGTCCTCCGAGCAGGGCTACCAGGGCCCTGCGCCCGGCTGCGACCCGTGACCACCGCCGGTCGCGGCCCCGGTTCACGGGCCGCGACCGGTGAGGTTCACGGCAACTGGTCGCCGGGAGTCACGTCGATGACGGACTGGTAGACCATCGGGCGGGCCTTGGCGTCGAGTTCGGGGTCGTTGACCAGCCGCTGGATCGAGGCCGGCCACTCCGGGTTGCGCCGGGCCTCGTCGACGGCGGCGCCCGATTCCCATTCGGCGACGTTGATGAAGGTCAGCTCGGCCTGGTCGCTCATCGCGCGGAGCATGCGCGCCTGGATGAAGCCGGGGGCGGACGCCATCAGGCGGGCGTTGTCCTTCCATCGGCTGAGGAAGCGGTGCTGCTGGGTCGTCGGCACCGGGAAGGCGTTGATCAGGGTGACCGGCGTGCTTACGCCGGCGGCGGTGCCGCTTGATGAACGCGGCGTGTTCCTGTTGTCGCAGCTCGGTCGCCACGTCGCGGAGCGGATGGCCGCGAGCCTCATGCCGCTGGGGCTCCAGCCGGCGCATTTCGGGCTCGAAGCGCACGAGCTGGTCCGCCGCACCCGCCATCCGGACGACCGCCGCGCTTACGCCGTGCGGCTGACCGGGCGGGCCCGCGCCGTCCTGCGCGAGGCCGAAGCCTCCGCGGACGCTCTGGAGGACAGCGTTCTCGCGCCGCTGAGCGAGCCGGAACGGCGACAGCTCATCGGGATGCTGCACCGGGTCGCCGTGCACGCCGAACTGCTGCCGGGTGTCCATCCCGGACTCCAGCTGCGTAGGGCGCGCTCGTGAGTGTTCCGGACGGTTCTAACCGTTCTGAACACTCACGAGTCCTTGGGCCAGCCGGGCGAGCTGGCCGGTGGTGGTGCCCCAGCCGTCGGCGAAGCCCAGGTCGGCGTGCCGCTCGCGGGCGGCGGGGTCGCCGTGGCGGACGGTGACCCGGTAGTCGGTGCCGTCCGGGTGATCGAGCAGGACGATCTCGGCGGTCATCGGGACCGGGGCCGGGCTCGCCGGCCGCCAGTCGCTGGTGATCGCGTTGGTGAACACGATCCGCTCGTATTCGTCCACCACGAGGAAACAGGCGTCGAGGTGGGGGACGAACGTGCTGCCGTCGTCGCTCATCAGCGTGACGAACGCGCCGCCGGGCCGGACTTCGAGCCGCTCGACGCGGCACTGCATCGGCGCCGGAATCCACCACTGCGCCAGGTTGGCCGGCTCGGTCCAGGCGTTCCAGACCTGCTTGCGGGGTGCGCGGATGATCCGGTCGAGGCCGAGATCGAGGTCGGGGTTCACTGCTTCTCCTCGGGGGTGGTGGTGACGAACCGCTCCAGGCGGTCGGTGCGGCCGGCCCAGATGGCCCGCTGCTCGGCCAGCCAGTCTTCGACGAGCGCGAACCGCTCGCGGTTCAGCTCGCAGGTGCGCACACGGCCGGATTTCGCCGTGCGGATCAGGCCGTTCGACTCGAGCACCCGGACGTGCTTCATGAACGAGGGCAACGTCATCGGGGCTTCCCCGGCCAGGTCGCCGACGCTCGCCGGCCCGCGGCCGAGCCGCCGGAGGACCGCGCGCCGCGTCGGGTCGGCGAGCGCGACGAAGACCCCGTCGAGGACCGCTGAATACTGAGCCATGAGGCTAAGTATTAACGCCGGACAACACTTAGCGCAAGGGCTAAGTGTCGCGCCGAGGTCGAGCATTGACCCGCCGTCACCAAGAACGGGGTGGCCACCGCCGGGTTCCAGTCGGAGGGCGGCGCGCCCGACAGCAACTGGTCGCGGTACGTCGCGGCGTCCGGCGGCGTTGATCCGTACGGCAACGCCGACGACTTCCGCCACCGCTATCCCGAAGACATCCGGCTCGCCGCCGGGCTCGGGGTGAACACGTTCCGGTTCAGCGTCGAATGGGCGCGCGTCGAGCCGCGGCCGGGGGAGTGGGACGAACGGGACTGGCCTATTACGACGACGTCGTCCGGCTCGTGCGGGCCGCGGGCATGACGCCGATGATCACGCTCGGCCATTGGGTCTACCCGGGCTGGGTCGCCGACCGCGGCGGGTTCGCCGAGGCGCGCGTGATCGGCGACTTCACCGATTTCGTCGGCAAGATCGTGCCGCGCTACCGCGACCTCGGCGTGCTGTGGGTGACCTTCAACGAGCCGGTCACCTTCCTCAGTCAGGAGATCAAGATCGGCGCGCTCAGCCCGCTGCTCGCACCCGTCTGGATCAACGACGTCGTGCAGGCGCACCGCCGCCTCCGGGGCCGTCTGGAGCGTCAAGATGCAGCCCGAGGGCATCTACGACGCGCTGCGGTACTACGCCGGCCGGTACCCGAACCTGCCGCTGTACGTGGTGGAAAACGGGATGCCCACCGACGACGGCAAGCCGCGCGCGGACGGCTACACCCGCGAAGCCGCGTTGCAGGACTCGGTTTTCTGGCTCCAGCGCGCCAAAGCCGACGGGATGGACGTGATCGGCTACAACTACTGGAGCATCACGGACAACTACGAGTGGGGCAGCTACCGACCGCGCTTCGGTCTGTACACAGTGGACGCCCGGACCGATCCTTCGCTCACCCGCAGGCCGACCGCCGCCGTCCCGGTGTACCGCCGGACCATCGCGTCGCCCGGCTGGGGAGCTGATCGGGCGCCGGTCCTACTCGGCCGTTTCCGTCCAGGTGACCGGCAGCTCGTGCACCCCGTAGATGTTCATGTCGGTCTTGAGCCGCACGTCGACGGCGGGGACGGCGAGCGCGAGGGTCGGGAAGCGGCGTAGCAGGCCTTCGAAGCCGGCGCGCATTTCGATGCGGGCCAGCTGCTGGCCCAGGCATTGGTGGACGCCGTGGCCGAAAGCCAGGTGGCCGCGGGCCTTGCGGTGGATGTCGAGGGTGTCGGCGTTGTCGAAGCGCTCGGGGTCGTGGTCGGCGGCCAGCATCGAGACGACCACAGTGGAGCCCTGGGGGATGGTTTCGCCGCCGAGTTCGAGGTCTTCGGTGGCGTAGCGGTAGTTGACGTCCACAACGGACAGATAGCGCATCAGCTCCTCGACGGCGTCGGGGAACAGCTCCCGGTCCGCCCGCAGCTCGGCCAGCTGCTCCGGGTGCTCCAGCAACGCGAAAGTGCCCAGCGACAGCATGTTCGCGGTGGTTTCGTGGCCCGCCAGCAGCAGCAGGAAGGCCATGCCGACCAGTTCCTCGATGCTGAGGTCCGCATCGCGGGCCAGATCGGACAGCAGGTCCTCGCCGGGCTCGGCGCGCTTGCTCGTGACCAGCTCGGCCAGGTACGTCGTCATCGCGCCGTACGCGGCCATCTTGTCCTCGAGCGTCACGTCCTTCTCCAGGAACTTGGTGGAGTTGGCCTGGAAGTTCCCGCGGTCGGCGTACGGGACGCCGAGCAGCGCGCAGATCACCAGCGAGGGCACCGGCAGCGCGAACTCCTTGACCAGGTCGACCGGCGGCGCCAGCTCGGTCATCTCCGCCAGCTGCCGCTCGACGATCTCGATGATCTGGTCTTCGAGCTGCTTCATGCGCTTGACCGTGAACGCGCCGGTGAGCTTGCGCCGCAGCCGGCCGTGGTCGGGCGGGTCCATGCTGATGAACAGGCCCGGCGTCTGCGGGGACGGCTCGGTCTGGGCGGGCATGCCGGGCGTTTCGAAGGGCACGTGGATGATGCCGAGGTCCTGGCGGGAGCTGAACCGGGTGTCGGCCAGCAGCTGCCGGACCGCGTCGTAGCCGGTGACGAGCCAGCCTTGGTGACCGTCGGGGAAAGCCATGGGGGAGACCGGGCGGGCCGCGCGCAGCCCGGTGATCTCGCGGGGCGGGTCGAACGGGCCCGCGTCGCGCTCCATCGGGAGGCCCTGCGGGATGCGAACCGGCTGACTCATCGGTGTTCCTCTCGTGGTGGTGTGCTGCGACCACCATCACCGAGGGGCCTGACAGCCGGCTGATACGGCTCTGATACGCCGGTGCCGGCTCGGTCAGCGAAGCCGGAGCCCGTCGAGCATGGTCTGGAAGATCGGCTCGAGGTAGTCCGGGCCGCCGTGGATCTTGGCGATGGCGGCGATCAGGTCGAAGACCTGCTCGAGGGTCAGGTCGCCGCGGACCTCGTGGGCGTCCTGCGCCGCGGTCAGCAGCGGGCGGCCGGCGGCGAGCGCGCGGGCGCGGTTGCCGTGGATGACCGGGCTGCCGGGATCGGTGTGCTCCAGCAGCTCCGAGACGATCAGGCGTTTGCCGGGCACGAACGCGAAGAGCCGGCGCAACCAGTTGACGAGCGCTGCGCCCGGGCTCGACGCGTCCTCGCCCGCCGCTTCGCAGAGCGCGTCGACCTCGTTGACGTAGAGCGCTTCGAGCAGTTCCTGACGCCCGGGGAAGTTGCGGTAGAGGGTGGCCATGCCGACGTCGGCGCGCCGCGCGATCTCGGCCATCGAGATCTCCGCGCCGGGGTCGGCGAAGGCGTCCCGGGCGGCGTCGAGGATCTTGTCGCGGTTGCGCTCGGCCGCCGCCCGCCGGGCGGGGAACGACGTGCTGCCCGACGCCATCGCGGTTCTCCTTCCGGCCGGTCTCACCTGCGGTGAGGCGACCTTACCGGGTCACCGCCGCGAAGTCGGTGGACAGCGCCAGCTCACGCCACCGGCCGCCGTCTGCTTTCCGCACTGAGGAACTCGGTGCGGAATGAACCGGGCTCCACCACAGTGGCGTGGATGCCGAGCGGAGCCACTTCGGCGTGCAGTGCCTCGGTGATCGCCTCGACGGCGAACTTGGACGCGCCGTAGAGGCCCCGGCCCGCGCCTTGGGCACGCAGCGTCGGGAGGGCCGTCCTGGTCACGTTCAGCAGGCCGAACACGTTGGTGTCGAACAACTTTCGCGCCTCGGCGTCGGAGATCTCCTCGACCCCGGCGAACAACCCGTAACCCGCGTTGTTGACCAGCACGTCGATCCGGCCGGAGAGCGCTGGTGACGGACAGGTTTTCGAAGCGCAGCGCCAGCTCGCCCACCATCGGATGGTTCAGCTCGACCAGCCGCCGCAGCGCCGCGATGCACCCCTCGCCGATCATGGCCCAGTCCCGGTAGAAGGCGCGCGCCTCGCCCAGCGGGTTGGCCGCGAGCAGGTCCATGTACCGCCCGTAAGGCAGGGCCGGGGTATGGGGCCAGGCGTCCAGCATCGCGACTTCTTCCCGCCGAAGGCCGGGGGTGCGGCGGGTCCCCGCGGTCAGCCCGTGGTCCTCGGGCCGGACCAGCGCCCGCCGGGCCCGCAGGAACTCCCCGAGCCGGGGCGCCGGACTCCGGTCCGTCATCACTTCACCTCCCACGCCTTCACGGCAGGCAGGATCACCGGGAACCGGGTAGCCCTGCCACTCCCACCTTGGCCTCGCCCTCGCCGGCGGGCCCAGCACTCGCCACGGCTGCCCGCCCGGGAACGCCGTAGGCTCGGCTGAATGAGCACGGCATCCACCACGGAGCATCCGATGGTCGAAACCCGGCACCAGACCCAGCTGCTCACCCTGTTGCGCGACGAGGGGCCGATGTCCCGCGTCGAGCTGGGGGAGCGGCTGGAGCTGCCGCGGGCGCGGGTGGGGGCCGAGGTCACGCGGCTGGGTGAGGTCGGGCTCGTCGAGACGGCCGGGCCGTCGGCGAGCCGGGGCGGGCGCCGCTCGACGCTGGTGCGGCTGGCCGGGGAGCTGCGGGTGCTCGCGGTGGACGTCGGCGCCACCTCGGTCGGGGTCGCGATGACCGACGCGTCGTGTGAAGTGCTGGCGCACACCGTCGAGGACTGCGACGTCCGGCAGGGGCCGCACGTGGTGCTCCAGCGCGTGGGCGAGCTGGCGGCGAAGATCCGCGAGGACACGCCGGGCAAGCTGATCGCCGCGGGGATCGGGCTGCCGGGGCCGGTGAGCTTCGCCGAGGGCATGGCCGTCGCCCCGCCGATAATGCCGGGCTGGGACCGGTTTTCCGTGCGCGATCACCTCGGCGGCCTGCTGGGCTGCCCGGTCGCGGTGGACAACGACGTCAACTCGATGGCGCTCGGGGAGCGGCACGCCGGGGTCGCGCGGTCGATCGACGATCTGGTGTTCGTCAAGATCGGCACCGGGATCGGCTGCGGGATCGTGCTGGAAGGCAAGGTGTACCGCGGGGTCGCGGGCACCGCCGGGGACATCGGGCACATCCGGCTCGACGACTATGGGCCGACCTGCGCGTGCGGCGAGGTCGGCTGTCTCGAAGCGTTCTTCGGCGGCGCCGCGCTGGCCCGCGACGGGCTGACGCTCGCCCGCAGCGGCCGTTCGGCCTATCTCGCCGACGTGGTCGCAGACCGTGGTGTGGTGACCGCGCGGGACGTCGGGCTCGCGGCCGCCGCGGGGGACTTCGGCGCGGTCAACCTGATCCGCGACGGCGGGCGGCGGCTGGGCCAGGTGGTGGCGTCGCTGGTGAGCTTCGTGAACCCGGGCATGGTCGTGATCGGCGGCGGGGTGGCGCAGCTCGGGCACCAGTTGCTGGCCGAGATCCGCAGCTCGGTCTACCGGCGCTCACTGCCGCTGGCGACCGGCAACCTGCCGATCGTGCTGTCCGAACTCGGCGACACCGCCGGCGTCATCGGGGCGGCCTGGTCCGCTACCGATCGAGCCTTCACGCTCAGTAGTTAGGGGCCGTCTGCGGCACCCTGAGCAGCGATCTGAATCCTGTCAGTAACGTCAACTTCGTACACACTTTTGCACTCCAGGGCCGAAAGTTCGCCACAAATCGGACGGCTATTCGGGTGAATGGGGTGGTTTCTGTCCTGTTGTCACCTTGACGGGTGACAGCGCTCACCCTACTTTCGCTTGCTAAGTAACAAAGTTTGTTACGGCTGAGTCGTAAGTGAGGGCAGTGTGGCCGCGACCGATCCCGGGCAGCAGGACGCGCCGGTCAGCCCACGCACGGCGAACCTGGCGGCGCTGCTGCGGGCGCTGCGCGCGGGCCCGCTGTCCCGCACCCAGCTCGCCGCCCGGTGCGGGATCACCAAGGCCGCGGTCTCGGGGCTGGTCACCGAGCTGTCCGGACGCGGGCTGGTCCGCGCGGCGGGGCTGCTCGCCGGAGGCAACGGCCGGCCGAGCCAGCTGGTCGAGCTGAACGCCGAAAGCGCGTACGGGCTGGCGCTGAGTGTCGAGGCCGATCGGTTCTCCGCGGTCGTCACGAACCTCGAAGGCCGCGTCATCGCGGAGCGCACCGAGACCGCCGACGTCGCCGCGCTCGGCCTCCACCGCAGCATGGACGAACTCGCCTTCCTCGCCGGCGAGGTGCTGGCCGGCGAACAGCCGGTCGGGGTCACCGTCTCGGTGCCGGGGCTGGTCGATTCGGCCGCGGCCGTGCTGCGGTTCGCGCCCACTTTGCGGTGGCGCGACGCCGAAATCGCCGATCTGATGGCCGCCCGGCTCGGCCTGACCGCCGACGCCATCGTGGTGGACAACGAAGCGAACCTCGGCGCGGTCGGCGAAGCGGTCGCGGGTGTCGGCGCCGGCGTGGCCGAACTCTTTTACCTCAGCGGCGGGATGGGGGTCGGCGGCGGGCTCGTGTCCGGCGGCTCGATCCTGCGCGGGGCAAGGGGTTTCGCCGGCGAGGTCGGGCACATCACCGTGGACCCGTCCGGTGAGCAGTGCCCGTGCGGCCGCGTCGGCTGCCTCGAGACCAAGGCCGGGCTGAACGCCGTGCTGCGGGCCGCGGCCGCGCCCGGGGATCCGCTGCACGATCCCGCTTTGGGCGTGGACGGCCGGGTCGGGCTGCTCAAGCACCGGGTGCAGCACGGTGACCAGCGCGCGGTCGCCGCGGTGTCGGAACTCGGTGTGGCGCTTGGGGTTGCCGTCGTCACGGTGGTCGACGTGCTCGATCCCGACGTGGTGGTGCTCGGCGGTTACTTCGCCGCGCTGGGCCGATGGCTGGTCGAGCCGGTGCGCCGGGAACTGTCCGCGCGCCCGCTCGGCCACGAGCCGTCCTGCCGGGTCGAGCCGTCCCCGCTCGGCACCAGCGCCGCACTGCGGGGCGCCGCGCACCTGGCCACGGAACGGCTTTTCGCCGACCCGACGCTGGTCGGCTTCGCCCCGGGTTCTTCGCCCACCAGCAGCACCGAGGAGGCGCCGGCATGACGTTGCTATCCGTCCGGGGGATCGTGAAGACCTTCCCGGGGGTACGCGCGCTCGACGGGGTCGACTTCGACGTCGAACCCGGCGAGGTGCACTGCCTGCTGGGCCAGAACGGCGCGGGCAAGTCGACGCTGATCAAGGTGCTGGCCGGGGCGCACACCCCGGACGAGGGTGAGATCACCTGGCGCGGCGAGCCCGTCGCGCTGGCCTCGCCGGTCGCCGCGCTGAAGATCGGCATCGCCACGATGTACCAGGAACTCGACCTGGTGCCCGGGCTTTCCGTGGCCGACAACATCTTCCTCGGCCGCGAACGCGCCAGCTTCGGCTTCACCAAGATCAGCGAGTCCCGTGGCCTGGCCGCGAAACTGCTCGCCCGGCTCGGGCACCCGGAGATCACCCCGTCGACCGAGGTGGGCACGCTGTCCGCCGCCGGCCAGCAGCTGGTCTCGATGGCCCGTGCGCTGGCCTACGACGCCAAGCTGCTGGTGATGGACGAGCCCACCGCGGCGCTGGCGGGCGAAGAGGTCGACAACCTGTTCCGCATCGTCGGGGAGCTGACCGCGGAGGGCGTCGCGATCGTCTACATCTCCCACCGGCTCGAGGAGCTGCGGCGGATCGGGCACCGGGTCACCGTGCTCAAGGACGGCAAGACCGTGGCCACCGACCTCGACGCGAAGCAGACGCCGACTTCCGAGCTCGTCCGGCTGATGGCGGGGCACAAGGTCGAGACCGTGTTCGGTCCGCGCCACGAAGCCCACATCGACCGGGACACCGAAGTCCTGAAAGTCGAGCACCTGACCATCAAGGGCGAGTTCGAGGACATCGGCCTGACCGTCCACGCGGGTGAGGTCGTCGGCATCGCCGGACTGGTCGGCTCCGGCCGCAGTGAGCTGCTCGAGACGATCTTCGGCGCGCGCAAGCCGGACGCGGGATCCGTGACCGTGGACGGGAAAACGGTCCGGCCGGGCAGCGTCTCCGCCGCCGTCAAGGCCGGGATCGGCCTGGCGCCCGAGGAACGCAAGAGCCAGGGCCTGCTGCTGGACCTGCCCGTCGTGTACAACGTCACGCTCGCGAGCCTCAGCCGGTACGCGAAGCTCGGGTTCACCGACCGGTCCAGGGAACTCGACGACGCCGGGGAAAGCCTGCGGCGCCTCGACCTCCGGCCCGCCGACCCGAAGCGGATCATCCGCACGCTCTCGGGCGGCAACCAGCAGAAGGCGGTGCTCGCGCGGTGGCTGGTCCGCGGCTGCCGGGTGCTGCTGCTGGACGAGCCGACCCGCGGCGTCGATGTCGGCGCGCGGGCCGAGCTGTACCGGCTGATCAGCGAGCTGGCCGCGACGGGCGTGGCGATCGTGCTGGTCTCCAGCGAGATCCCCGAGGTACTCGGACTGTCCGACCGGGTGCTGGTGCTGCGTGAAGGACGTGTCCTGGCGACGAGGCCGTCCGCGGAGCTGACCGAGGCGGACGTGCTCGACGTGATTCTCGAGGGGAGTGCGGCATGACGGATCAAGCCGAGTCGGTCCGGGTCACCGACCCGGGGAAGCCCTTGTCCCCCAAGCGGAAGCGCTTCGCCTGGCGGGCCGATCCCCGGCTGCTCGGGCTCACCGGGGTACTGGTGGTGCTGTGCCTGGTCGGCCAGCTGACCCGGCCCGACCAGTTCTTCACCGACGGCAACATCTCGACGATCCTGCGGCTGGCCGCGGCCATCGGCGTGGTCAGCGTCGGGATGACGTTCGTGATCATCAGCGGCGGGATCGACCTGTCCGTCGGGTCCATCGTCGCGCTCTCCAGCGTCTGGCTGACCACACTGGCCACCCAGTCCTACGGCCCGGGCGTGATGATCCTGTGCGGCGTTCTGGTCGGGCTCGGCTGCGGGCTGGTCAACGGGATTCTGGTGTCCTACGGGAAGATCGTGCCGTTCATCGCGACGCTGGCGATGTACGTCGCGGCCCGCGGGCTGGCCGAGCGCATCAGCGGCCGCCGGACGCAGGTGGTCGCGGACGCCGGCTTCCTCGACTTCTTCCGCGGCAGCCTGCTCGGCATCCCGGTGCTGATCTGGATGTTCGCGCTGGTGTTCGCCGTCGGCTGGGTCGTGCTGAACCGCACCACCTTCGGCCGCCGCACGTACGCGGTCGGCGGCAACGCGGAGGCGTCGCGGCTGGCCGGCATCAACGTCAAGCGGCACACCGCGCTCGTGTACGGCGTGGCCGGGCTGTGCTGCGGCATCGCGGCGCTGATGGTCGTCGCTCGCACCACCGCGGGCGCCTCCACCAACGGCATGCTCTACGAGCTCGACGCGATCGCCGCGGTGGTCATCGGCGGCACGCTGCTGACCGGCGGCCGCGGCTCGCTCATCGGCACCCTGATCGGCGTGCTGATCTTCACCGTGCTGTCCAACATCTTCACCCTCAACAACCTGGACACCG
The DNA here is from genome assembly GCF_900110575.1 of Amycolatopsis saalfeldensis. Taxonomy (GTDB): domain Bacteria; phylum Actinomycetota; class Actinomycetes; order Mycobacteriales; family Pseudonocardiaceae; genus Amycolatopsis; species Amycolatopsis saalfeldensis. Next base: position 72,124 of record NZ_FOEF01000011.1, on the reverse strand, counting down.
ACATCCAGAACATCGCCAAGGGCGTGATCATCGTCCTGGCCGCGCTGCTGCAGTTCCGTTCTCGTAAGAACAAGACGAGCCCGTAGTCACCGTGGATGGAGAGCCGTCATGACCGAACAATCCTTGCACCGCCGCAGATTCCTGCTCGGTGGTGCGGCCGTCGGAGCCGGCGCGCTGCTCACGGCCTGCACCTCGAACCAGGCACCGGCGCAGGAGAACGCCGGCGCCAACGTCGCGAACGCCGGTGACAACAGCAAGCCGGGCACCCCGGTCACCATCGGGTTCTCCGCGCCCGCCGCCGACCACGGCTGGATGGCGGCGATGACCAAGAACGCCCGCGCGCAGGCCGGGAAGTTCAGCGAGGTCACGCTCAACGCGACCGAGGGCACCAACGACGTCAACCAGCAGATCTCCCAGGTGGAGACGCTGATCAACGCGAAGGTCAACGTCCTGGTGATCCTGCCGTTCGACGGCAAGGCGCTCACCGCCGCCGGCCAGCAGGCGATGGACGCCGGCATCCCGGTGATCAACCTGGATCGCGTGTTCGACACCCCGCTCGCCTACCGCACCTGGATCGGCGGCGACAACTACCGGATGGGCGTCAACGCCGGGAGTTACGTCGCCCAGCAGATGAAGGCGAAGAACATCACGAACCCGATCATCGGCGAGGTCGCGGGCATCGACTCGCTGCCGTTGACCCAGGACCGCAGCCGGGGCTTCAAGGATGCCTTGGCGCGTCAGGGTTTCAAGGTCGGGCCGCGGGTCTCCGCGCAGTTCACGCCGGAGTCGGGCGAGCAGCAGACGTCGAACCTGCTCCAGTCGGCGCCCAAGCTGGACGCGCTGTGGAACCACGACGACGACCAGGGCGTCGGCGTGGTCGCGGCGCTCAGCAACGCCAACCGCAGCGAGTTCATCATGGTCGGCGGCGCCGGCTCGAAAAACGCGATGAACCTGATCAAGGCCGACTCCGGGCCGCTGAAGGCGACGGTGCTCTACAGCCCGTCGATGGCCTCGTCGGCGATCGTGCTGGCGCGGCTGCTCGGCCAGAACAAGGGGGTCGGCGACTTCGCCGAGCACGAGATCCCGTCCGAGATCACCACGTACTCCGCGGTGGTCACCAAGGAGAACGTCGACCAGTACCTGGACGTCGGTTTCGACTCCTGAGGCGGGAATCGCAGGCAGGCCAGCGGATTTGAGGAGGGGCATGAGCACGGCCAGGGAAACGATCGGGATCGGCGTGGTGGGCCACGCGTTCATGGGCGCGGTGCACTCGCACGCCTGGCGCAACGTCCACCGGTTCTTCGAAACGCCGCTGATCCCGAGACTCGCCGTGCTCGGCGGCCGCGACGAAGGCCGGGCGAAGGCCGCCGCGGCGAAGTTCGGCTGGGCGGACGTCGAGACGGACTGGCGGGCGCTGATCACCCGCGACGACGTCGACCTGGTCGACATCTGCACCCCCGGCGACAGCCACGCCGAGATCGCGATCGCCGCGCTCGAAGCGGGAAAACACGTGCTGTGCGAGAAGCCGCTGGCCAACACCCTGGCCGAGGCCGAGGCGATGGCCGAAGCGGCGGCGAAGGCCCGCGAGCGCGGCGTCCGGTCGATGGTCGCCTTCAACTACCGCCGGGTGCCGGCGCTCGCGCACGCCCGTCAGCTGGTCGCCGGCGGGGCGCTCGGCGAGATCCGCCACGTGCGGTCGGTGTACCTGCAGGACTGGCTGTCCGATCCGCAGTCGCCGATGACTTGGCGGCTGCGTAAGGAAAAGGCGGGTTCGGGGGCGTTGGGCGACCTCGGCGCGCACATCGTCGACGCCGCCCAGTTCGTCACCGGCGAGCGGATCACCGGGGTCTCCGCGTTGACGAACACCTTCGTGCCGGAACGGCCCGACGGCGACGGCGGCCGAGGGCAGGTCACGGTCGACGACACCGCGCTGTTCTTCGGGCGGCTGTCCGGCGGGGCGGTGGCGGGCTTCGAGGTGACCCGGTACGCGCTGGGCCGCAAGAACGCGATGCGCCTGGAGGTCAACGGGTCGAAGGCGAGCCTCGCGTTCGACTTCGAATCGATGAACGAGCTGTCCTGGTACGACGGCACCGGGCCGTCGACCGAGGCCGGGTTCCGCCGGATCCTGGTCACCGAGCCCGAGCACCCGTACGTCGGGGTGTGGTGGCCGCCGGGCCACCTCCTCGGGTACGAGCACACGTTCACCAACGAGGTCGCCGATCTGCTCACCGCGATCGGCGAAGGCACGGACCCGGAGCCGTCGTTCGAGGACGGGCTGGGAGTCCAGCGGGTGCTCGACGCGGTCGAGCGAAGTGCGGCCGAAGAGGCGCGATGGACCGCCGTGGCCGCACAAATCCGCACAAGGGAGTAACTGACAAGTCGATCCAGCCGAAGTCGTAGTGGAGACAGCACAACGACTGGTTCGAGCCGAAGCGCCCGATCACCGAAGGTCGGGCGGCGGCTGGGGGAAAGGTGGAGGTTATGCCTGCTCAGGAGCGCACCGGCCTTTGGCTGGTAGGAGCGAGGGGCTCGGTCGCCACGACCGCGACCGCCGGGCTGCTCGCCCTGCGCGCGCGGGTGGCCGGGCCGACCGGCTGTGTCACCGAGCTGCCCGCGTTCGCCGGCGTGCCGTTGCCCGGCTGGGACGACCTGGTCATCGGCGGCCACGACATCGTGGCCACCCCGCTGGAGAAGCGCGCCGAGCAGCTGGCCGGCGCCGGGGTGCTCGGCCACGCGGTGTTCGCGGCGGTCCGCGCCGGGCTGGCCGAGGTGGACGCCGAGATTCGCGACGGTTATCACCCGGCGACGCACACGGGCGCGCAGGCCGACGCGGCCGAACGGCTTTCCGCCGACATCCGGGACTTCGCCGTCCGGCACGACCTCGCCCGGGTCGTGGTGATCGACATTTCCTCCACCGAGGCCCCGTGTCCGCACCTGCCTGAGCACGACGACCTCGGCGCGCTCGAACAGGCGCTGGCCGACCCGGCCCGCGCCGTGCTTCCGCCCAGCTCGCTTTCGGCGTACGCGGCGCTGAAGGCGGGCAGCCCGTACGTCGGATTCACGCCATCCGCCGGGATCACCCTGCCGGCGTTGCAGCAACTCGCGGCGCGAGAGGGACTTCCGTACGCGGGTTGTGACGGCAAGACCGGCGAGACCTTGCTGCGCACCGTTCTCGCGCCGATGTTCTCCGCCCGGGCGCTGAAGGTCCGCTCGTGGTCCGGCACCAACCTGCTGGGCGGCGGTGACGGCGAGACGCTGGCCGACCCGGTGACCGTCGGCAGCAAGCTCGAATCCAAGGCCCGCGGGCTGGCGGCGCTGCTCGGCGACGAGGTCACCGCGCCGCTGCACATCGACAACGTGCCGGACCTCGGCGAGGTCAAAACGGCCTGGGATCACGTGTCTTTCGAGGGTTTCCTCGGCGCGCGGATGAGCTTGCAGTTCACCTGGACCGGTTACGACTCGGCGCTCGCGGCGCCGTTGGTCCTCGATCTCGCCCGGCTGGTGGGCGCGGCGCACGCGGCCGGGCAGACCGGGGCGCTGACCGAACTCGGGTTCTTCTTCAAGGACCCGCTGGGCAGCGACGAGCACCGGTTCGCCGAACAGACCCGTCGGCTGACGGACTGGGCGGCGACCCTGTGAAGACTCTTGAGGTCCCCGTGCCGGTTCCAGCGGTGAAAGGTCCTGCGCTCAAGGATTACGTGCAGCTGGTCCGCGCCCCGGCCGCGCTGACCGTCCTCGGTGACACCGTCGCCGGGTCCGCTGCCGCGGGACTGCGGATGACCGGGCGGCGGTTGCTGCTCCCGTTCTCGTCGGTCGCTTTCTACTGGGCCGGGATGGCGCTCAACGACTGGGCGGACCGGAAGCTCGACGCCGTGGAACGGCCCGAGCGGCCGATCCCGTCCGGGCGGGTCAGCTCCGGAGCGGCGCTCGGCACCGGGGCCGCGCTGACCGCGGCCGGGCTGGGCCTGGCCGCGCTAGGCGGCGGCCGCCGGGCGATGACAGTGGCGGTCCCGCTCGCGGCTTCGGTGTGGGCCTACGACACCGTGTTCAAGCCGACCCCGGCCGGCCCGTTCGCGATGGCGGTCTGCCGCACCCTCGACGTTCTGCTGGGCGCGGGCGGAGAAACCCGGCGGGCGGCGACGGCCGCGGCGGCGGTGGGCGTGCACACGCTCGGCGTCACCGCGTTGTCGACCGGCGAGGTGCACGGCGCGAACCCGAATACCGCCCGTGCCGCGCTCGTCACCACCAGCGTGGCGACAACGTTGGCAGCTTCGGGTCCGGCTTGCACCCGGTGGAACCGGCTCGTGTCGGTGGCCGCGGGCTCGGGTTACGCGGGCTTCGTCGGCCGGGCGCAGGCGGACGCCGTCCGCGCCCCCTCGGCCAAGGCGGTCCGCCACGCCACCAAAACCGGCATCCACGGCATGGTCCCGTTGCAGGCCTCGCTCGCGGCCAAGCGCTCGGTACTCGGCGCGGCGCTGGTCGCGGCCGCCCTGCCGATCGCGCGCAGACTGTCGCGGAAGGTGAGCCCGACATGACCTTCCACCTCGGCTACGGCACCAACGGCTTCGCCAACCACCGGCTCGACGACGCGCTCGCGGTGATCGCCGACCTCGGTTACACCGGTGTGGCGCTGACGCTGGACCACGACCACCTCGACCCGTTCGCCGACGATCTGGCCCAGCGGGTCGACCACGTCGCCGCCCGGCTTTCGGCCCTCGGCCTGAACCGCGTGGTGATCGAAACCGGCGCGCGGTACCTGCTCGACCCGTGGCACAAGCACTCGCCGACGCTGCTCTCGCACGCACCCGAGCCGCGGATCGACTTCCTGGCGCGCGCCCTGCGGATCGCGGCGGACCTCGGCGCGGACTGCGTCTCGTTCTGGTCCGGGGTGTCCACAGTGGACGTCGATGTCGCCTGGGTGCGGCTGCGGGCCGGGCTCGCCGCGGTGCTGGAGCACGCGGAACGGCTGAACGTCCGGCTGGCCATGGAGCCCGAGCCCGGCCACCTGGTGCAGCACTTGAGCCAGGTGCTGGACCTGCGTGCGGAACTCGGCGAGCCGGAGCTGTTCGGCGTCACGCTCGACGTCGGGCACTGTGTGGCCGTGGAACCGGCCGACGCGGCCGACTGCATCCGCCTCGCCGGGCCGCTGCTGTGGAACGTGCAGCTCGACGACATGGTCCCGGACGTCCACGAGCACCTGGAGTTCGGCGACGGGCAGCTGGACCTGCCCGCGACCCTCGCCGCGCTCGACGAGATCGGTTACACCGGGCTGGCCGCGGTCGAGCTGCCCCGCCACAGCCATGCCGCGCCGGATGTCGCGCGGCGGTCGATCGAGGCACTGCGGGCGGCGCGGCCGGTCGAAACCCCGCCCGACACCTGGCTGGGTCAAGCCGAACTGCAGATCCAGGAGCGGCCGTCGGTGATCGGCTCGCTGTTCCCGGCCGTCGGACGTGAGGTCGGCCGCGCGCCGTTGCATCCCGAGACCGATCCGCAAGGGCTGGTCGACGGCACCGTCGACGATCGGGCCCGCTCCCGGCTGATCACCGTGCTGGCGCGTCAGGTGTCGGCCGACGAGCTGGCGGCGGAGCTGGGCGAGCTGTACCGGTACGGCGACGACGCTGAGCGGCGCGGGGTCCTGCGCGGGCTGAACCAGCTCGTCGAGGACGGGGTGATCGAAGGAAAGCTCAGCGCTGCCGGGCAACGGATCGTCGAGGAGGCGTTGCGCGCCAACGATACTCGGCTGGTCGCCGCGGCCATGGGCGCCTTCGCGGCGCGTCACCTGGAGCCGCACGCGTGGCGGCACGGGGTGCTGAAGTGCGTCTTCGTGGGTGTGCCGCTCGCCGCTGTCGCGAGTCTCGAAACGCGCGCCGACGAGGAGCTGCGAAGGATGCTCGCCGACTTCGCCGACGAACGCCGGGCGGCCGGACGCGACGTGCCCACCGACGCCCTGAAGCTGCTCGAGGAAGGTCGATAGCCCGTGCGCATCTTCGATCCCCACATCCACATGACCTCCCGGACCACCAACGACTACGAGGCGATGTACGCGGCCGGCGTCCGCGCGCTCGTCGAGCCGGCGTTCTGGCTCGGCCAGCCGCGCACCAGCGTCGGCTCCTTCACCGACTACTTCGACGCGCTCATCGGCTGGGAGCGCTTCCGCGCGGCCCAGTTCGGCATCCGGCACCACTGCACGATCGCGCTGAACCCCAAGGAGGTCAACGATCCCCGGTGCGTCGAGGTGCTCGACGTGCTGCCGCGTTACCTGGCCAAGGACGGGGTGGTCGCGGTCGGCGAGGTCGGCTACGACTCGATGACCAAGGAGGAGGACGAGGTCTTCGCGCGCCAGCTGCAGCTCGCCGTCGAGCACGAACTCCCGGTACTGGTGCACACCCCGCATCGCGACAAGCTGGAAGGGACCAAGCGCACGCTCGACGTGGTCGGCGAGTCCGGGCTCGCGCCCGAGCGGGTGGTGGTCGATCACCTCAACGAGGTCACGGTCGAGCTGGTCAAGGATTCCGGCGCCTGGATGGGGTTCTCCATCTACCCGGACACCAAAATGGACGAACACCGGATGGTCGAGATCCTGCGCCGGTACGGGCTGGAGAAGATGATCGTCAACTCGGCCGCCGATTGGGGTCGCTCCGATCCGCTGAAGACCGCGAAGACCGGTGAGGCGATGCTCGAAGCCGGGTTCACCGAGGCGGACGTGGACCGGGTGCTGTGGGAAAACCCGGTCGCCTTCTACGGCCAGAGCGGCCGGCTCACCCTCGACCCGCTGCCCGGCTTCACCGGCGAGGCGAGTGAGTTCGCGGGCAACTCGGTGCTGCGGGGTGCGCGCAAATGATCTCCTACTGCACCAACGTGCACCCCGCCGAGGACGTCGACGGCATCGTCGCGCAACTGGAGCGGTACGCGCTGCCCGTCCGCGAGCGGCTGGGCGCCGACCGGCTCGGCGTCGGGCTCTGGCTGTCCGCTCCGGTCGCGCGCGGGCTCGCCGACGACGCCACCGCACGTAAGCGCTTCCGCGCGGAGCTGGACGCCCGCGGGCTGGCCGTGTACACGCTCAATGCCTTCCCGTACGGCGGTTTCCACGACGAGGTGGTCAAGCAGGCCGTCTACCGTCCAACGTGGACCAGCAAGGAGCGGGCGGCTTACACGATCGACTGCGTGACCGTGCTCGCGGACCTGCTTGCCGCCGACGCGTCGTACGGCAGCATCTCCACGCTCCCGCTCGCTTGGCGTGAGCCGTGGACCGAACACGACGACCGCCGGGCGGCCGAGGCGTTCGACCAGGTCGTGCAGGCGATCCGGAGCACCGGCGAACGGCCGATCCGGCTGGCCGTCGAGCCCGAGCCGGGCTGTGTGCTGGACACGGTGGCGGACGCGCTGGGCTGGCTGGCGGGCCGCGTCGACCCGGAGTACGTCGGGCTGTGCCTGGACACCTGTCACCTGGCGGTTTCGTTCGCCGATCCGGCGGAAACCCTGGCGGCGATCGCGAAGTCCGGAGTGGACGTCGTCAAGGTGCAGGCCTCCGCGGCGCTGCACGTGGAGAAGCCGGCCGAGGCACGTGAGGCGCTGGCCGCTTTCGCCGAACCCCGGTACCTGCACCAGGTGCGCGAACTCGGCGCCGACGGGGTGGTGCACCAGTCCGACGACCTGCCGGAGGCGTGGGCGGACCTGCCGGGGGAGGGGCCGTGGCGGGTGCACTTCCACATGCCGCTGCACCAGGAACCGGCGGCGCCGCTCAGCACGACGACGGACGTGCTGAGCGCGGTGGCCGCCGGCCTGCCCGGTGAGCCGCACGTCGAGGTGGAGACCTACACCTGGAGCGTGCTGCCGGACGCCGGGGACCTGGTCGGCGGGATCGCGGCCGAACTCGAATGGGCTCGGGACAACCTCGTCCGGGAAGGGGTTTCCGCATGAAGCCGCTGGTGGTGATCGACGTCGTCGGGCTGACCCCGAAGGTGTTGCGGGACATGCCGAAGCTGTCCGCGGTGGCGCGCGAGGGCTGGCAGGCGGAGCTGGGCACGGTGCTGCCGGCAGTCACCTGTAGTGCGCAGTCGACCTTCCTGACCGGGCTGATGCCGGCCCAGCACGGGATCGTCGGCAACGGCTGGTACTTCCGCGAGCTGGGCGAGATCTTCCTGTGGCGCCAGCACAACCGGCTCGTCGGCGGGGAGAAGCTGTGGGAGACCGCGCGGGCGGCGCATCCCGGGTACACCTCGGCGAACGTCTGCTGGTGGTACGCGATGGGGATGTCCACCGACGTCACCGTGACCCCGCGGCCGATCTACCACGCCGACGGCCGCAAGTCGCCGGACGCGTACGTGCGCCCGCCCGAGCTGCACGACCGGCTGACGAGTGAGCTGGGCGAATTCCCGCTGTTCCAGTACTGGGGCCCGACGGCGTCGCTCAAGTCGAGCCAGTGGGTGATCGGCGCGACGCGGCAGATCCTGCGCGAGCGGCGGCCGGACCTGCTGCTGGCCTACGTCCCGCACCTGGACTACGACCTCCAGCGCTTCGGCCCTGACGGACCCGAAGCGGCCAACGCGGCTAGGGAGCTGGACAACGCGCTGGCCCCGCTGCTCGATGACGCCCGCAATGCCGGGGCGACCGTGGTCGCTTTGAGCGAGTACGGGATCACTCCGACGAACCGGCCGGTCGACATCAACCGCGCGCTGCGTCGCGAAGGGTTGCTGGAGGTCTACACCCAGGCGGGCATGGAATACCTCGACCCCTGGGCCTCACGGGCGTTCGCCGTCGCCGATCACCAGGTCGCGCACGTGTACGTCCGCGATGAGTCCGATGTGGACCGCGTCCGGTCGATCGTCGGGGAGCTGGCCGGGGTCGACGAGGTCCTCGACCGGGAGGCGCAGGCGAAGTACGGCATCGACCACGAACGCGCGGGCGAGCTGGTCGCGGTGGCTGAGCCGGACTCGTGGTTCACCTACTACTACTGGCTCGATGACGCCCGCAAACCCGATTTCGCGCGTGGCGTCGAGATCCACCGCAAACCCGGGTACGACCCGGCCGAGCTGTTCTTCGACCCCGAGGACAAGTTCGCGAAGGCGCGGGCCGGGCTGAACCTGGCGAAGAAGTTCGCCGGGCTGCGGTACGCGATGGACGTCGTCCCGACCGATCCGCGCTGGGTGCGCGGTTCACACGGGCGGCTTCCGGATTCCGCCGAAGACGGTCCGCTGCTGCTGTGTTCGGATCCCGCCTTTCAGCCATCCGGCCGCATCGGCGCCACCGGCGTTCACCCATTGTTGTTGTCCCTACAAGGCTTGAAATAGGAGAAGAAGCTCCACCGCAATCCGGTTCATTGATCGCTGCCGCTCATTGGAAGGATCGCTACAGCTATGTCTCTGAAACGACGGCTCGGCGTGCTCGTCGCGTCCATGATCACGGCCCTGACCGGCATCGCGCTACCGGTGGAGGCCGAACCGGAGCACGAAGAGGCGACGGTGCTCGTCTTCTCCAAAACCGCGGGTTTCCGCCACGATTCGATTCCGGACGGGATCAAGGCGATCCAGGAACTGGGTGCGGAAAACCATTTCGGCGTGGAGGCCACCGAGGACGCGGCGGCATTCACCGACGCGAACCTCCAGCGGTTCAGCGCGGTCGTCTGGCTTTCCACTACTGGTGACGTCCTGGACGCAGACCAGCAGGCTGCGTTCGAGCGATACGTGAAGGCCGGCGGCGGGTACGTGGGCGTGCACGCCGCCTCCGACACCGAATACGACTGGCCCTGGTACGGCGAACTGGTCGGGGCGTACTTCAAATCGCATCCGGCCATCCAGCAGGCGGACGTCAAGGTCGAGGACCGCGGCCACGTGTCCACAAAGGATCTTCCGGAGACCTGGCCACGCACCGACGAGTGGTACAACTACCGCGACAATCCGCGCAGTAACGTCCATGTGCTGGCCAGCCTGGACGAGAAGAGCTACCAGCCCGGCGCGGACGCGATGGGCGATCACCCGATCGCCTGGTGCCACGAGAACTCCGGCGGCCGGTCCTGGTACACCGGCGGCGGCCACACCAAGGAGTCCTACGCCGACCCGGCCTTCCGCGCCCACCTCGCGGGCGGAATTCGCTACGCCACCAAGCTGAGTGAGGCCGGTTGCGGCAAACCGACCGAGGCGGACCCGGTCGACGCGGACTTCGACCAGATCACCCTGGCCAAGGGCGAGGAGAACCTCGGCGAGCCGATCGCGCTCTCGGTGCTGCCCAACCGCGACGTGCTGCACACCTCGCGTGACGGCCGCGTCTGGTACACCAGCTCCAGCGCGACCACCAAGCTGGCCGGGCAGATCCCCGTCTACAACCACGACGAAGACGGCCTCCAGGGCGTCGCCATCGACCCGGACTTCGCGAACAACCGCTGGGTCTACCTGTACTACGCGCCGAAGCTGAACACCCCGGCCGGTGACGCGCCGGAGACCGGCACGCCGGCGGACTTCGAGCCGTTCAAGGGTTACAACCAGCTTTCCCGGTTCAAGCTGGCCGAGGACAACACCCTCGACCTGACCAGCGAGCAGAAGGTCTTGCAGGTCAACACCGAGCGCGGCATCTGCTGTCACGCCGGCGGTGAGATCGACTTCGACGCGCAGGGCAATCTCTATCTGTCCACAGGGGACGACTCCAACCCGTTCGCCTCCGACGGCTTCACCCCGATCGACGAGCGGGCCGACCGCAACCCGGTGTTCGACGCCCAGCGCAGTGCGGGCAACACCAACGACCTGCGGGGCAAGGTGCTGCGGATCAAGGTCGGCGAGGACGGCGCGTACACCGTGCCCGACGGCAACCTCTTCGCGGCGGGCACCGACAAGACTCGGCCGGAGATCTACGCGATGGGCTTCCGCAACCCGTTCCGGTTCGCGGTCGACCGCAAGACCGGCTGGCTCCACCTCGGCGACTACGGTCCCGACGCCGGCGCGGCCAACCCGGCCCGGGGCCCGGGCGGCACCGTCGAGTTCAACCTGGTCAAGAAGCCGGGCAACTACGGCTGGCCGTACTGCATCGGCGACAACCAGCCGTTTGTCGACTACGACTTCGCCACCGGCCAGTCCGGCGCGGCCTTCGACTGCGCCGCCCCGAAGAACACCAGCCCGCACAACACCGGCCTGACGGATCTGCCGCCGGTCGAAAAGGCCTGGATCCCGTACGACGGCGGCTCGGTGCCGGAGTTCGGCAACGGCTCCGAATCGCCGATGGGCGGCCCGGTCTACCACTACGACGCGGCGAACCCGTCCACCACGAAGTTCCCCGAGTACTTCGATGCCAAGACCTTCGCCTACGAGTGGGAACGCGGCTGGATCAAGGAGATCGCCGTCGGCGCGAACGGCGAGCGCGGCGCCATCAAGCCGTTCTTCGACTCGATGACGCTGACCCGCCCGATGAACATCGAGTTCGGCCCGGACGGCGCGCTGTACATCCTCGACTACGGCACCGGCTACTTCGGCGGCTCCGCGGAATCCGCGGTCTACCGCATCGACTACACCAAGGGCCGGCGCACGCCGGAGGTCAAGGTGGCCGCGGACCGGACGTCCGGCCAGGCGCCGTTGACCGTGAAGTTCGACCCGGCCGGGACCCAGGACCCCGATCAGGACGCCCTCACCTACGCCTGGGACTTCGACGGTGACGGGACTACCGACTCCACCGAGCAGAACCCGGTTTCCCACACCTACGCGGCAAACGGCCAGTACACGGCGAAGCTCTCGGTCACCGACGCCACCGGGCTGACCGGCGCGGCGAGCGTGGTCGTCACCGTCGGCAACACCGCGCCGGTGGTCACGCTCAAGACCCCGGTCAACGGGAGCGTGTTCAGCTTCGGCGACACGGTGCCGTTCAAGGTCGAGGTGACCGACGCGGAGGACAACCCGATCGACTGCGCCAAGGTGACGGTCGAGTACATCCTCGGGCACGAGGGCCACGGCCATCCGCTGAGCCGCGCCACCGGCTGTGAGGGCACGATCGCCACTCCGGCCGACGAGGGGCACGGCCTGGACGCCAACGTGTTCGGCGTCATCAACGCGACTTACACCGACGAGGGCGCGAGCGGCGTCCCCGCGCTGTCCGGTGAGGCGGAATCGGTGTTGCAGCCCAAGCTCAAGCAGGCGGAGTTCTACAACCGGTCCAGCGGGATCGAGGTCGTCGCGAACGAGGCCGCGAGCGGTGGCAAGCGCGTCGGCCACATCGAGAACGGCGACTGGATCGAGTTCGACCCGGTGAACCTCGTCGGTGTCAGCGGCATCGGCTACCGGGTTTCGTCCGGCGGCGCCGGCGGCACGATCGAAGTCCACTCGGGCGCGGTCGACGGCCCGCTGGTGCAGACCGTCACCGTCGCGAACACCGGCGGCTGGGACACCTACGCCGACCTCCCGCCCACGGCGATCACCGACCCCGGTGGCACCGGCCCGCTGTTCCTCGTGTTCCGCGGCACCGATTCCGGCGGACTGTACGACCTGGACGCGATCACCTTCGAGGAGACCTCATGAGCCGTCCGACCACCCTGTTCACCGGCCAGTGGGCGGACCTGCCGTTCACCGAGGTGTGCAAGCTCGCCGGCGAATGGGGCTACGACGGCCTCGAGATCGCCTGCTCCGGCGACCACTTCGAGGTCGACCGCGCACTGTCCGAAGAGGACTATGTGCCCGGACGCCTGCGCCTGCTCGCCGAGCACGGCCTCAAGGTCTGGGCCATCTCGAATCACCTTGTCGGACAAGCGATCTGTGACGATCCGATCGACGAGCGCCACCAGGCCATCATCCCGTCGAGGGTGTGGGGTGACGGTGAACCTGAAGGCGTTCGCCAACGGGCGGCGAAGGAGATGGCCGACACCGCCCGCGCGGCGGCGAAACTCGGCGTGGACACGGTGATCGGCTTCACCGGCTCGAAGACCTGGAAGTACGTGGCGATGTTCCCGCCGGTCTCGCAAGCCGTGATCGACGAGGGCTACCAGGACTTCGCGGACCGGTGGAACCCGATCCTCGACGTCTTCGACGAGGTCGGCGTCCGGTTCGCGCACGAGGTGCACCCGTCGGAAATCGCCTACGACTACTGGACCACCAGGCGCGCGCTCGAAGCCGTCGGCAACCGGCCGGCGTTCGGGCTCAATTGGGATCCCTCGCACTTCATCTGGCAGGACCTCGACCCGGTCGGGTTCATCCTCGACTTCGCCGACCGGATCTACCACGTGGACTGCAAGGACACCAGGAGGCGGTTCGACGGCCGCAACGGCAGGCTCGGCTCGCACCTGCCGTGGGGCGATCCCCGGCGGGGCTGGGACTTCGTTTCGACCGGCCACGGCGACGTGCCGTGGGAGGACTGCTTCCGCGCGCTGAATTCGATCGGCTACACCGGTCCGATCTCGGTGGAGTGGGAAGACGCCGGCATGGACCGGCTGCGGGGAGCGGCGGAAGCCGTGACCTACCTGCGGAATCTCCTGTTCGACAAGCCGTCGGCGGCCTTCGACGCGGCTTTCAGCAACCAGAAGTGAGGGCGGTCCCCATGTGCGGTGAAGAAGCCGAAAAGTTCCACTCCCGGCGCTCGGTGCTGCGTGGCGCGGCGACGGCGGCGGTCGCGGTCGGCGCCGCGGTCGCGTTGCCCGGTGTCGCGGGCGCGGCGAGTGCCCAGAGCGCCCAGGAGTCCGAAAGCTCCGGCCACGGGCGGCACCGGATCCCGGTCGACAAGATCAGCATCCAGCTCTACTCCCTGCGCACCGCGCTGGAAGCCGACCTCGAGGGCACGCTGTCCGCGCTGGCGGACATCGGCTACCGGAAGGTCGAGCTGGCCGGGACCTACGGCCGTAGCGCCCAGGAGTTCCGCGGGCTGCTGGACAAGAACCACATCCAGGCCTCGTCCACGCACGTCGGCATCGACGGCGACCTCGACCAGACCATCGCGGACGCCAAGGTGCTCGGGAACACCCGGGCGAACGTGCCGTTCGCGGCCTTCGACACGATCCAGGGCTGGAAGGACTTCGGCGGCCGGATGGACGCGGCCGCGCGGGCGTTCCTCAAGGCCGGGATCCCGCTCGGCTACCACAACCACGCCCACGAATTCGCCGCGATCGACGGCGTGCTGCCCTACGACGTGCTGCGGGCGAACACCAACAAGCGGCTCGTGCACCTGGAGATCGACCTGTTCTGGGCGGTGGACGGCGGGGCGGACCCGATCGAGGTGTACCGCAAGAACTTCCCGAGGACCACGCAGTACCACGTGAAGGACCGGACCGCCGACGGCCAGATGGTCGACCCGGGCCAGGGGGTCATCGACTTCCCGCGCATCTTCCGGGCCACCCGGCCGAACCTGGCCGAGTACATCGTCGAGCACGACCAGCCAGCCGACCCGCTGAGCACCGCGCGGAACGGCTTCGAGTACCTCCGCCACCTCCGCTTCTGACTGGGGAATCCACTATGGACAAGAAAGCCAAGGGCGGGCTGTCCCGCAGAGCGGTGCTGGCGGGGGCCGCGGCCGGCGTGGTGGCGCCGGTCGCCGTCGCCAGCGCCGCCGGGTCTTCGCTGGCCGCCGCGGCCGGGCTCACCCGGCAGCTCACGCTCTACGCCGACTACGTGCCCGGCACCACCCGGGTCGGCTACGGGCTCGAGCCCGGCAAGCCGACGATTCCCGGGCCGCTGCTGGAAATGTACGAGGGCGACACCTTCGAGATCGAGCTGGTCAACAACACCGACCAGCGCCTGTCGATCCATCCGCACGGCGTGCTCTACGACACCGAGTCCGACGGGTCGCCGTTCAACAACTCCTTCAACAACCCGGGGGAGACCAAGACCTACACCTGGAAGACCCGCGCCGCGTACCAGGCGGCGAACGGGCTGTGGATGCCCGGCAGCGCGGGCTACTGGCACTACCACGACCACGCGTTCGGCGGCGACCACGGCACCGTCGGCCTGCTGAAGGGCCTCTACGGCGGCCTGATCGTGCGCAAACGCGGGGACCTGCTGCCGAGCAAGACGTTCACCGTGGTGTTCACCGAGATGTGGATCAACCACCAGACCGCCCCGGACACCCCGATCTTCGAGGCGAACCTGGGCCAGCGCGTGGAGTTCCTCTGCATCGGGCACGGCAGCCTGATGCACACGTTCCACCTGCACGCGCACCGCTGGGCGGACACCCGCACCGGCATGCTCACCAGCGCCACCGACAACGCGCCGGTGATCGACAACAAGACCCTGGACCCCGGCTGTTCGTTCGGGTTCCAGGTGATCGCCGGCGACGTCGTCGGCCCGGGCGCGTGGATGTACCACTGCCACGTCCAGCAGCATTCGGACGACGGCATGTCCGGGGTGTTCCTGGTGCGGGGCGCCGACGGGGGCATGCCCGCCGGCGCGCAGGACGCGATCGACCGGTTCAAGGGGCACCACCACGGGACCGCGGCGGCCGAGCCGCCCACCGGACCGCCGCCCACGGTGGCCACCGACGCTTCGGCCAAAACGGCCAAGGCCTCGATGCCGGGCATGGCCGACATGCCGGGCATGGACATGTCCGACATGGACATGACCGGGCACCAGCACTAGTTCCCCGACCATCACGAAAGGAGCGAGAGAATGAGACGAAACGTCTCGCAACGCTGGTTCCGCAGACGGCCGTTGGCCGCATTGGCGGTCGGGGCGGTCGTCGCGGCGGGGCTGCCGTTGACGATCACGCCCGTGGCCCAGGCCGCGACGAACGTGCCGATCGACGTCCTGGTGTTCCACGGCGCCGCCGCGGACCAGAAGGACCCGGTCCTGCGCGCCACGGACGCGATCACCAGCCTCGGCCAGGCGAACGGGATCACCGTGTCGTCCACTTCGGACCCGGCGGTGTTCAGCCCGGCGGGCCTGGCGAAGTACCGCGGTGTCGTTTTCCTGTCCGCCCAAGGCGTCACGCTCAACCACGACCAGGAAGCCTCGCTGCAGGACTACATGAAGGCCGGCGGCGGTTTCCTCGGCCTGTCCGACGCGGCTCGCGCGCAGGACGGCTCACAGTGGTTCTCCGGGCTGATCGGCGCGCGCCCGGCCGGCTCGCGGGCCACGGTGACGGTCACCGCGAGCGGTGAGAACCCGCCGGGCGAGGGCAAGGAGAACCTGGCCGACAACAACCCCGACACCAAGTGGCTGGCGTTCACCCCGACCGGCTGGGTCGCCTACCAGCTGACCGCCCCGACCGCGGTCAGCAGCTACGACCTGGTGTCGGCCAACGACTTCGAGGGCCGCGACCCGAAGAACTGGACCCTGCAGGGCTCCAACGACGGGAAGACGTGGACGGATCTGGACACCCGGACGAACGAGAAGTTCACCGAGCGCCTCCAGAGCCGCACGTTCACCTTCACCAACACCACGGCCTACTCGAACTACCGGCTGAACATCACCGCGAACGGCGGCGAGCCGCTCGTCCAGCTGGCCGACTTCAAGCTGGCCGCCGACCCGTCGACCCCGCCGCCCCCGGACCCCGCTCCGGCGAAGGCCACCGTCGACGTGCTCGACAAGCTGAACCCGGCGACCGCCGACCTGCCACAGAAGTGGGAGCGCACCGACCGGTGGCCCAACTGGGAGGTCAACCCGGTGGGCACCGTGCACACGGTCGCGCAGGTCGAGGAGGCGGGCTACACCCCCGGCCCGGGCGCGAACGGCCCGTTCCACCCGATCTCCTGGTGCCGTGACTACGACGGCGGCCGCTCCTTCTACACCGGCATGGGCCGGACCGAGGCCAGTTACGGCGAGGCCGAGTTCCGCGCGCACCTGCTCGGCGCGCTGAAGTGGACCACCGGCATGGTCCGCGGGGACTGCAAGGCCGGCATCGCGGCGAACTACAAGGTCGAACGCCTGACCGCGAAGAACCAGCCCGGCCAGCTGGACCAGATCGGCGAGCCGCACGGGCTCACCATCGCGCCCGACGGCAAGGTCTTCTACATCGGCAAGGCGGCCTGCCCGACCGGCCCGGTGGTCAGCTGGGACGACCCGAACGTCGGCCTCGGCTGCGGCACGATCCACCAGTGGGACCCGGTCACCAAGAAGCCGAAGCTGCTCACCACGCTGGCGGTGATGGGCAACCGCGGCTCCGGTGACGAGCTGGTCAAGAACGAGGAGGGCCTGGTCGGCCTCACGCTGGACCCGAAGTTCAGCGAGAACGGCTTCATGTACGCGTACTGGATGCCGCACGACTCGATCGACCGGGTCAAGCAGGTCGGCAAGCGCACCATCTCGCGGTTCACCTACGACCTGAAGAACCAGACGCTGGACCAGGCCACCCGCAAGGACCTGCTGTCCTGGGAGGTCCAGATCCACAGCTGCTGCCACGCCGGCGGTGGCATGGACTTCGACAAGGACGGCAACCTCTACATCGGCTCCGGTGACAACAACTCGTCACAGGGCTCCAACGGCTACTCGGGCAACAACTGGACCGAGGAGTACCAGGGCCTTTCGTTCCAGGACGCGCGCCGCACCGCGGGCAACACCAACAACCTGGGCGGCAAGATCCTGCGGATCCACCCGGAGCCCGACGGCACGTACACGATCCCGGCGGGCAACCTGTTCCCGGTGGGCCAGTACCCTGCCGACAAGACGCGCCCGGAGATCTACGTGATGGGCGTGCGCAACATCTCCCGGCTGCACATCGACAAGAAGACCAACCTGCTGCACGCGGCGTGGGTGGGCCCGGACGCGTCCTCGCCGAGCCCGGAGCTCGGCCCGGCCAAGTACGAGACCGCCACGATCATCTCCCAGGCGGGCAACCAGGGCTGGCCGTACTGCATGGGCAACAAGCAGCCCTACCGCGACCGCAGCAGCACCAACGCCGCGGAGCTGACCGGCTGGTACGACTGCGACAACCCGGTCAACACCTCGCCGCGCAACACCGGCCTGGTGAACCTGCCGCCGGTCAACAAGAACATGATCTGGTACGCGCCGGACGGCGGCGGCCCGGTGTTCCCGAACCGGCCGAACAGCGCCATCCCGACGTACAACGCGGCCGACGCGACCTACACCGAGCCCTACCTCAAGGGCGGCGGCCAGGCCGTGATGGACGGGCCGACCTACCACCGCGACCTGGTCAACACCAACAGCGGTTCGGCGTGGCCGGCGTACTGGAACGACAAGTGGTTCATCGGCGACGAGAGCAACGGGCAGAACCGGATCGCGGTCACCGTCGACCCGAACGGGGTGCCCAAGCAGGACCCGCCTCTGTTCGCCGAAACGCTGCGGCAGATCCTGCCCTCGGGTGGCGGGGACCAGAAGCTGCAGAGCTGGATGGACGCCAAGTTCGGCCCGGACGGCGCGCTGTACATGCTCGACTACGGCAGCGGCTTCTTCACCCTGGACAACAACCAGAAGCTGCTGAAGATCAGCTACATCGGCGGCGACGCCACGCCCGCCGTGGCCGCTTCGTCGACCCAGGTGCAGAACAAGCCGCTCACGACCGCGTTCACCGGGTCGAAGTCCGGCGGCGTCTCCTACAAGTGGGAGTTCGGCGACGGTGCGGTGTCCACTCAGGCCAACCCGCGGCACACGTACCCGACGACCGGTCTCTTCACCGCGAAGCTGACCACGACGTACGCCAACGGCGAGACGGCGACCACCAAAACACCGGTGAACGTCGGCTGTTTCCTGGCTGATCCGAGTCCGACGGTGACGATCGGCGACACGGACACGGCGGTCCCCAACCGCAACGCGGGCGGTGGCTGCACGGCCGACGACCTGATCGACGACGAGAGCACGTGGACCAGTCACGCCGGTTTCGTGAACCACGTGCAGCAGGCCGTCGACGCGCTGGCGGACCGGGGGGTGGTGAACGATGCCGAGGCGGACAAGATCAAGGCCGTGGCCGCCGCCTCGCCGATCGGCAACAAGGGCGTCACCGGTTACGACGCGATTTACGACGGCACGGCCGAATCGTTCCGGAATTGGTCACAGGCCCCTTCGGGTGAGTTCACGATTCAGCCGGACGGCTCGCTGAAACCCTCGGGCGGGCTGGGCATGCTGTGGTACTCGGCGAAGCAGTACGGGAACTTCTCGGTGAAGCTCCAGTTCAAGGACGTCGCGCCCACGGGCAGCGCGAACAGCGGCGTCTTCGTCCGGTTCCCGGATCCGCGGACCCCGCTGGAGCAACGCCCGCCGGGCAGCTGCGGCACCACCGGCTCGGCCCGGACCTCGCAGGCCTGGGTGGCGATCTACTGTGGACACGAGATCCAGATCTACGACGGCGCCACCGGCGAGCCGCAGAAGACCGGGTCGGTGTACAACTTCGACCCGCAGACGATCGACCACGCCGGCGTGACCCCGAAGGGAACCTGGAACGATTACGAGATCAAGGTCGTCGGGCAGCACTACACGATCATCCGCAACGGCGCGGTGATCAACGAGTTCGACAACACCCCCGGCCAGGTCTCCTCCCGTGAGGGCGATCCGCCGACGGATCTGCGGCAGTTCGTCAACGGGTTCATCGGCCTGCAGAACCACAGTGACAACGACCTGATGGAGTTCCGCAACATCCGGGTGCGGCAGCTGTAACGCGGAGCCGGCCGGGCGCGGTCATCTCCCGCGCCCGGCCGGTTCCCTGTAAGGAAGGTTCTCCCGCGATGTCCCCAAGAAAACTCGTGGTGACCGTGCTGGTCGCGGCGCTCGCCCTGCTGGGGCTGGCCTGGCCGTCCTCGGCCGTGCCCGCGCCGGCCGCCCCGGTCCAGACCCTGACCTGGACGGCGGGCAACAGCACCGACCACTACCTCAGCGCGCCGGCCACCGCCGTGGCCGGGGAGACGCTGGTCCTGTTCAAGAACACCGAAGCCCTCGGCTCGACGATGACGCACACCCTGACGTTCGACACGACGACCCCGGGCTACAACCACGACGTCGACCTCAGCATCTCCGCCAACCCCTACGACGACCAGAACGGCGAGCACCAGGCGACCATCACGCTCACGCCCGGCAAGTACCGGTTCCACTGCGTGGTGCAGGGCCACGAGAAGATGGTCGGCGAGCTGGTCGTCACCGGTGAGCCGCCGGTCGACACCACGCCGCCGACGGTGGTCGCGAATGTCACCGGGAACAAGGACACGGCGGGCAACTACGTCGGCTCCGCGACGGTGAACCTCACCGCCACGGACACGCAGTCCGAAGTGGACAAGATCGAGTACCAGCTGGACGGCGGCGCGTGGACGACGTACACAGCGCCTGTGGTGGTCAATGCCGTCGGCTCGCACATGGTCCACTACAAGGCGACCGACACGGCCGGGAACGTCTCGCCGGAAGAAATGGCGTCGTTCGCCGTCGTCAACCCCAAACCGGGTGACACGACACCGCCGACGGTCACCGCCTCCGTCGCGGGCGACAAGGACGCGGCGGGCAACTACCTCGACACCGCCACGGTGACGCTGACCGCGGCGGACAACGACGGTGGCTCCGGCATCGACAAGGTCGAGTACAAACTCGACGAAGGTGCCTGGATCGCCTACACCGCACCGGTTCCGGTGACCGCGCCGGGGATGCACATGTTCCACTACCGCGCTTCCGACAAGGCGGGAAACTCCTCGGCGGAGGGCATGGAGCACCTGACGGTCGTCAGCAGCGACACCACCGCGCCGACGGTGACCGCGACTGTCGCGGGCACCAAGGACGCGGACGGCAACTACGTCGGCAAGGCGACCGTCACCCTGGCGGCTGCCGACGCCGGCTCCGGTGTGGACAAGGTCGAGTACAAACTGGACGGTGGCGATTGGCTCGGGTACACCGAACCCGTCGCGATCACGGCGGTCGGCGCGCACACCGTGGCTTACCGGGCGACCGACAAGGCGGGGAACGCCTCGGCCGAGGCCACCTCGTCGTTCACGATCGTCGCGGGCGGCGACACCGTCTCGCCGGCAACGTCCATTGTGGTCAGCGGCAACCTTGATGCCGACTGGCGCTACATCGAGACCGCGACCGTCACCCTGACCGCGGAGGACAACGCCGGCGGGTCCGGGGTGGACAAGATCGAGTACAAGCTCGACGACGGGGCGTGGACCACCTACACCGAGCCGTTCGAGGTGACCGGGCTCGGCGCGCATTCGGTGTGGTACCGGGCCTCCGACAAGGCGGGCAACGTCTCGGGGGAGAAGGGCGGGTCGTTCCTCATCGCCGCCGCCCCGCCGGGGCCGGACCTGTGTCCCGACTCGGACGTGCGGGACACCGTGGTCCTCGGGGCGGCCGACAGCCAGGTCGAGAACCGCGACGTCGGCACCGGGTGCACGATCAACGACACCATCGACGACGAGTCGGAATACGCGTCGAACAGCCAGTTCGTCGCTTATGTCCGTGCGGTGGCACAGGAACTGGTCGACAACGGGGTGATCTCGGCCCAGGAGCGGGACCGGATCATCACCGCGGCGTTCGACTCCGGCATCGGCGGCACGTCGGACTTCGTCAAGCCGCAGCCGAAGAACCCGGGCCTGACGAAGCTGGAGAAGAACTCCGCCCGGTACCTCTGAGCCGACCCCTGAACGACCCGGCCCCGCCGGTGGACCCGACGTCCGCCGGCGGGGCTTCGTCGATCGTGAAGCCTGGTGTTTCATCGGGATTTCATGGGCGTCCCGTAGGAATCAGCCGAGAACAGGAGGCTGAGGGATGGCGCTGACCCCCGAGCGGGCCGAAGTGCGGCAGCGGCTGGCCGAGCTGGAGACCGAACTGATCGCCGCCCGGTTCACCGAGCGGCCGGCCGAAAGCAGCGTGTCCGCCGTGGTGGACGGCAAAGGCCGGCTGATCGAGGTGCGCATCGAGGACGCGGCGCTGCGCGGCGCCCACCCCGAGCGGATCGGGCCGGGCATCGTCACGGCGCTGGCCGCCGCGCGGGCCAAGGCGAGCACCGCGGCGGCGGAGCGGATGGCCGAGCTGAGCGACCCGGAGACCGCGGGAGGCGGGCGGTGAAGGCCAATGACCAGTTGTACGCCCACGTCCAGGAGATCGAGGCGGACCTGCACCGCACGAAGGCCGCCGTCAGGGAAGCGATCCAAGCGCGGTTGACGGTGCCGATCGGCACCGGCCTCGGCACCGTGACGGTGACCGGGGCCGGCGCGCTGGTGTCCGTGGACGTCAGCGCGAAGGCCCCTTGGATGGTCGGCGCCGAGAAGCTGGCCGCCGAGATCACCCGGGCCATCCGGCAGGCCGAACAGCAAGCCAGAGCGAGCCGGCTCGCGTCGGCCGCCGGGAACGGGAGTACTCGATGACCAACGGATTTTCGGTCGACGTGCAGGCGCTGGGGAAGGTCGCGAAGGCCTACCAGGACGCCTCGGACCAGTGGGTCCGGCTGCTGAAGGACCTGGAGGGCTGGCACCTCGGCAACGGCGATCTCGGGGTCATCGGCAGGCAGGCCAACGTGATCGGCGATTACAACACCGCGGTGCAGACCATCATCGGCAAGGTGCAGACCAGCGTGACGAATCTGCAGGCAGCCAGCAAGGGGCTGGACGCCGCGGCCGAGCATTACCAGAGCATCGAAGACGCTTCGACCGACGGCCTGAACAAGATGGCCCACTGACCCGATTCCCGTTCGACTGCGAGGAAATTCCCCGATGACATCCCCTGTCGGCGCACCGCCGGGAAAACCGGCTTATCCCGATGAGAACGACAAGACGATCCGGGACTGGGCCGGGCTTCCGCTGATCGGTGACCAGAATGCGATCGACACCCTCAACCTGATCAAGAACCAGTTGTTCGGCGACGCCGACAAGGTGTGGGCACTGGGGAAGACCTGGTCGGCGTACACGACGCTGGGCAACGAGATCTACACCATCCAGGAAGCCACGAACAACCTGTCCGGCGACTGGACCGGAGACGCGAAAACCCAGTTCGACACGTTCAACGGCAATGTGCTCACGGTGCTGGGAAAAGACCAGGGCGTGATGACGCAGATGGGCGTCGCGCTCGCGACCTGCGCCGGGCAGGTCTACACGACCTACGCGAACGCGATCAACGACATGAAGGACTGCGCGAACGCATTGGTGAAAGCCGCCGCCGGCGCGGGTCTCAGCTGGATTCCCGTCGTGGGTGAGGTGCTGGACGTCGCCGTGGTCGACGAGTTGTGGAACGCGCTCAACAGCTTCGTCAGCGGGGTCGAGACGCTGATCAGCCAATCGGTCGCCCAGTACGGGCAGTACAAGCAGAGCGCCATGAGTTTCATCGGCCAGGCCGCGTTGTTCTCGGCCATCGCCGCGCCCGGTTCGAAGATGGGCTCCTCGGAGTTCTGGACTCCGACGAGCCCGATACCCGGCAAGGGCTGACGGGAGGACGTGCGATGACCGCCGCGGAAACGACCTCGGACAGTGCGGCCGGGGGACTGCTCGCCGAGCTGACGTCGATCGGCGCCGCGGCACGGGGACCGGGCTGGGCCGTGGGCGACCTGGGGTCCTGGAGCGGTGATCTGGGCCGGCTCGACGCGACGGACAGCCCGCTGTCCGCTCTCTCCGCCGCCGGCTTCGGCGCCGTCCGGCAGCTGGTGTCGTTCCTCGAGGATCCGCTGAACCAGCTGGCCGGCAACTCGGGTTCGGTGACCTCGGCGGCGCGGGACTCGAGCGGGACCGGGGACGAACTGGCGACGCTGGCCGGGTCGTACCGGGCGGCCGTCCGCGGGGAGACCACCGACTGGTCCGGTGACGCCGCCGACGCGTACCGGACGGCCGGCGCGGACTACGCGGACGGGATCGCGGCCATCGGCCAGGCGGCCGCCGCAGTGGGCAGCGCGATTTCCGGTGCGGGCGGAGCAGTGGCGCGAACGGCGCGCGGGGTTCGCCAGGACATCACCGACGCGGTCGCGGAAATGCTGCCGATCCTGACCACGGCCCGGGCACAGGCCGGAGCGACCCACGGCGCCAGCATGGCGGCGGCGATCCCCCAGTGCGTGCGGATCGCCGAGTCGTACGCGCAGCGGATCCTCGCGCGGATGCGGGCGCTGCTGTCCAGCGGGCAGAACCTCAAGGGGCTCGTCGACAAGGTGGTGTCGGCGATCGAGGCGGTCGAGCGGGCCCTGCGCTCCCGGGCCGACGGGCCCGCCCCGGACGGCAAGCAGCAGACCTCCGATCCGGGCACCGGCGGGTCCTCCGGAACCGGCTCGGCCGATGCCACGGCGAGCACTTCGGCGCAGACTTCGGCCGACCAGACCTCGTCCGGCCAGACCACGGGTGACCAGACAGCATCCGACCAGACAGCGGCCGGCCAGGCCACGAAGAGCGGGTCCACCGGGTCGGCGGCCCACACGTCCGCAGGGACCGGGCTGGGCGTCGGCACTTCCAGTTCCCCAGCCAGTTTCCCGGTCACAGCAAGCCCGGGCAGCACTTCCGTCTCTTCGGCGCCCGTGGCCGTCCCGAAGTCGAGCGGGCTGGTGCCGTCCCTCGCCGGTGACCAAACGCCTTCCGGCATCACCGGCCGTGGTCCGATCGTCGGCCTGCCCGGCAACAGCGGCCGTTCGACGGGCGGCACCAGCGCGGCCAAGACGTCCGCGAGCGGGGCGACCGGCGGCGGGATGATCGGCGGCCAGCTGGGCGCCGGCGGTAAGCGAGCCGAAGACAAGGAACACACGAGCCCGGCCTGGTTGCGAGGGACGGAGGGCCTGTTCGATCCCGACGAACCGGTGCTGCCCGCGGTGATCGACACGCCACTGGACCCCGAGGACGACGTCGACGAGATCGTGCCGCCTCGCCGTCCGGCGCCGGTCGAACCGAAGCCGGCGGCCTTGCCACAGCGGGAAGAAAGGGAACCGGAAGACGAAAAGAAGGCAGAGCCGGTCAAGATGACTTGGCGGATGTCCGAGGACGGGGAGCTCGAACTGGTGCCGAGTCCGGCCCCGTAGCCTCGCCTTGGTTTTCTGGCAGACTCGGGGATATGACGACGCCGGCCGTGACGCTCCCGTCCTATGACCTGTTCAGCGCGGAGGCGCAGAGCGATCCGACGCCGTTGCTGCACCGGATCCGGGCGGAGAGCCCGGTTTGCTGGGTCCCGGAACTCGGCGCGTACCTCCTCACCCGGCACGCCGACGTCGTCGCGGCGCTGCGGGACCCGCGGCTCGTCTCCGGCAACCTGACGCAGGGCCTCGACCAGCTGACCCCGGCCGAGCAGGCGGAGCTGATGCCGATGCGCAAATCGGTCGAGCTCTGGATGGGCCACACCAACGAAGCGGACCACGTCCGGTTCCAGCACCTGCTGAAGCGGTACTTCACCCCGGCGATGGTGAACGGCCTGCGCCCGCGCGTGCGCGAGTTCACCGACGAGCTGCTCGACAACGTGGCGGCCGCCGGGAAGATGGACGTGGTCGAAGACCTGGCCTATCCGTTGCCCGCCAACATCATCGCCGAGATGCTCGGCATGCCCATCACCGACCGCGAGCGGTTGCAGGCCTGGTCGCGGGACATCCTGTCGATCTTCCTCATCGCGGACGCCGACAAGCTCCGGGCGAGCCAGCGCAGTGTGCTGGAGATGCAGGACTACCTGCGGGTGCTGGTGGCCGATCGGCGCGCGGAGCCCCGCGACGACCTGCTGACGATGTTCGTCGAGGCCGAGCGGGACGGCAAGGTCACCGAGGACGAGATCGTCGCGAACTGCCTGCTGCTGCTGTTCGCCGGGCACGAGACCACGGCGAACCTGATCGCCAACGGCCTGGTGCTGCTGTTCGAGAACCCGGATCAGCTGGCGCTGCTGAAGTCCCGCCCCGAGCTGATGCCGTCGGCCGTCGAGGAGATGATGCGCTGCGACGGCCCGGCCGGCGTGATCTCCCGCGTCAGCGCGGAGCCGGTGGAGATCGCCGGGCACACCTTCCCGGCCGGGGATCGCTTCTACCTCGGGTTGAGCGCGAGCAACCGCGACCCCGAGGTGTTCGCCGAGCCGGACCGGTTCGACATCACCCGCAAACCCAATCACCACATGGGTTTCAGCATGGGCGCGACGTACTGCCTCGGCGCGGCGCTGGCCCGCGTGGAGACCGACGAATGCCTTCGCACGGTGCTGGAGCGCCACCCCGACCTCCGGGCCGATTACGAGACGCCGGACTGGCGCCCGGTCATGCCGCTCGGCCACCACCTGGACAGCTTGGCTGTGCGCTTCTGACGCCCTTGATCAGACCGTGGCGACGACGAGGTCCTGCTCGAGGCGCGGGCCGCGCGGGAACCAGGCGTCCGCACCGGGTTTGCCGATGTTGACCACCACGAGCGTCTGGTAACCGCTCTCCGCGAAGAACTCCTGGTCGACGGCCTCGGCCAGCAAACCGGTCATCGGCCCGGCGGCCAGGCCGGCGGCGCGCACGCCGAGGATGAAGTAGCCGATCTGCAGGCCGGCGCTGATGGATGCTTCGGCGAAGCGGCTTTCCTTGCCCTTGAACAGATCCTGCGCGCCGGGGAAGTGCGGCAGCTGGGCGGGCAGGTGCTCGTGGAACTCCGGGTCGTAGGCGAGCACCGCGACCAGCGGAGCACTGGCGGTCTTCTCCTTGTTGCCGTCCCACAGATGCTTGACCAAGCGCGCGCGGGCCTCGGGCGAACGCACCAGCAGTATGCGCAGCGGCTGGGAGTTGAACGCGGTCGGGGCGTACTTGATCAGGTCGTAGATCGCGCTCACTTGCTCGTCGCTCACCGGCTCGTCGGTGAAGGCGTTCGAGGTGCGGGCGTCGCGGAACAGGAGATCCTGCGCGGTCTTGTCCAGGGCGAAGTGCTCGGTCATCGTTCGTTTCCCGTTCTCGGTCAGGCGGTGGTCAGGGGTGCTTCGGCGGCGAGGCCGACGAGCGACTGGTAGGCGGCGTCGCTGAAGAGGCTCGCGTCGTAGATGGCGGAAAGGCGGCTGATCTTTCCGGCTTGGTCGAGTTCGATGGCGGTGTGGCCGCGGCGCATCGGGGCGGCGACGGGCGCCGCCGACCACTCGTAACCGCCGCCCTGGCCGCTGCCCACGACGTGGACCACCGCGGCACCCGGGCCGTACGGGAGCTTGCCGAGCGCCCGCGTGTAGTAGCGCTGGGCCTGGGGTTTGCCGCGGAGACGGGTGTGCGTGGCCAGGTCCTCGTGGACCACCTCGTCGGACATGAGGGAGACGGCCGCGGCGGCGTTGCCTGCCGCGAACGCGGCCTGGAGCGCCCGGGCGGCCTTGACGACGGCGGGGCTCGCGTTGGTGACCGAATCGCTGAAGTCGGGGGGATAAGCGCTGCCGATGGTGTTCGGCTTGAGCGAGCCGCGGCCGTCCCAGAAGTCGACCCAGCGGACGATTTTGTGGTCACGGTCGAAGGTGACGGTGGACAGGGCGCGGATCTCCTGCTGGAAGAACTCGGGCGTGTCCATGAACTCGATCGCGGCGCTGCACGCGTCGCCGACGATGCGCAGCGGGTAGGAGAGCGCGGCGGCGGGCAGGGTCGCGAAGAAGGGAGTGAAGAAGGTGCTCAGGTCCTGCCAGCTGGACATGGCGACGCCCAGGCTGGCGTCGATGTAGACGGTCTTCGCCGTGGAGAAGTGCGAAAGGAAGCCAGCGGCGTCGTGCCGGCTCTTGGCGCTGAAGACGTCACGGAAGATCGCGGCGACTTCGGGCGTGCAGTGCGAGGTGTCCGTGACACCGGATGGGTACGGGAGCGTCCCGCCGGTGGTGGTGGCCGCCCGCGCTGTTCCGGCGGTGAACATTCCGGTGGCGCCGAGAGCCGCCACTGTGACCGCCCCGGCCACGGCTCCGGTGCGGAGCATTGTCCGCCGCGACATACCTTGCTGGTCCATGTGCGGTGCCTCTCCTGTCGATGGGTCCTGAATGGACAGTGCATTGGTTAAAGCCTTAACAGACCATAACCCGAAGTTGCTTCAAGGTGCAAGTAAATCGAGCTGATGATTTGGTTCAGCTTTTAAGCTATCTTGGACACATGGACGTGCCACCGGAGCCGCGCTGGCTCGACGCCGAGGAAGAGCAGGCCTGGATCGCCCTGGCCGGCACGCTGATCAGGCTGCCGGCCGCGCTCGACGCGCAACTGCGCCGCGACGCCGGGATCAGCCACTTCGAGTACCAGGTGCTGGCCAAGCTGTCCCAGGTCCCGGACGGCACCTTGCGCATGAGCGTGCTGGCGACGCTGACCGAGGGCTCGCTGCCGCGCCTGTCCCAGGTGGTCGCCCGGCTCGAGCAGCGCGGCTGGGTGCAGCGCACTCCCGATCCGGACGACGGCCGCGCCACCCTGGCGACGCTCACCGACGCGGGCCGGGCCAAGGGGGCCGAGGCCGCGCCCGGCCATGTCGAGGAGGTCCGCCGCCTGGTCTTCGACCCGCTGACCAGAACCCAGGCCCGGCAGCTGCGTGAGATCGGCGGCCGCATCATGCGCGCGATCGACCCGGACTCCCTCGACTGAGGCCACCGGTACACGAAGGGCCCGGCCGAGTCTTCTCGGCCGGGCCCGCGCCGGCTACGCGGCCGGCGTGATCGTGCTCAGGAGATCGAAAAGTCGTCCGCGTAAACGGTTCCCTGCGCGTACCAGCCGTGCACCGACACGGTCACCGTGCCCGAGGATCCGGTGGTGAACGGCAGGGACTGCTGCGTCCACCCGCTCGAAGACGTCCACGTGGTCGCGCTCGCGCCGCCGGTCACGCCGATGTACGCGAAGTTGCCCTGCACCCACGCCTTGAGGGTGTACGCGTGGTTCGGCGAAAGCGTAATGGTCTGCGATGCCTGACCGGTCTGGCTGCTCGTCGCGTTCACCTTCAGTGCGTGCGAACCGCCGTGGGCCGGGCTTGACACCACCGCGTCACCGGAATCGCCGGTCCACGGGGTGAGCGCGCCGGTCTCGAAGTCGCCGTTGGTGATGCCGGTGGAAGGCGCCGTGCCGTTCACGGTCACCGTGTACGTCGCGCTGTGGCTGCCCGAAGCGCCGGTGCCCGTGACAGTCAGCGGGTAGCTGCCGGAGACCGCGGACGAGGCGGCCGACACGGTGAGCGTCGCGTTGCCGCCCGCCGTGACGGACGCCGGGCTCACCGACGCGGTCACGCCGGCCGGAGCGCCGGAGACCGACAGGCTCACGCTCTGCGCCGAGCCGGCCGTGACCGCAGTGTGCACGCTGGAGGTGAGCGAAGCCCCGGCGTTGACCGAGCCCGACGCCGGGCTCAGCGAGACCGAGAAGTCGTTGGCCGGTGTGCTGCCACCGCTGCTGAACGGCGCGAAGGTGTGGCTGAACTGCCAGGTGCTCTGCGAGATCCCCGAGCAGGTGTCGGACGCGGCGCTGCCGGGGCAGCTGCCGTTGTCGCGTTGCAGCGCCCAGAACGAAAGGGTGTTGATGCCCTTCGACACCGCCCAGTTGTAGACGGTGGTGGCGTCCGCGGTGGTGAAGGTCTCCGCGGGGCCGTAGTCGTCGACGCCCACCATCTCGGTGATGCCGACCATCGCCCACAGCTGGGCTTGGGTCTTGCCCGGATACAGCCCGGCCAGCTCGCTGATCAGGCCGTTCGCCGAGGACTCGGTGTCGTTGGCCATCTCGTGGCTCGCGCCGTCGTAGTAGTCGAAGGTCATCATGTTCACGACGTCGACCCGGGCGCCGTTGCTGACCGCGTTGCGCAGCACCGCCATGCCGCTGTCGGCGAGCCCGCCGGTAGTGGTCGGCAGGGTGTAGGAGAACTGGACGGTCCGGCCGTTGGCCGCGGCCCAGTCCTCGACCTGTTTCATGGCCTTGTTGCGGCGGTCGATGCCCGCGGTGTTGGTGAGGGAGTTGTCCTCGACGTCGAAATCGAGCCGGCTGACGTCGTAAGTGGTGATCATGTTTTCGTAGGCGGCCGCGATCTGGTTGACGTCCGTGCAGCTGTCGGCGATCTCCGTGCCGCCGTTGTCCGCGGCATACCCGCCGAAGGACGGGATGACGTCGCCGCCGTTGGCGCGGATGGTCGCGAACGAGCTGCCGTAGGTGGACTGCGAGATCGGCGTGCTCGTGTCACCGTCCCAGTAGACGGTGCACGAGCCCTTCGCGGCGGCCTGGACAAACGCCATCGTCAGGTACTTCGCGCCCGACTGCTGGGCGAGGGCGGCGGGGTCGTCGCCGTTGTAAGCCTCGAAATAGGGGGCGAAAACATGGGCCGGGAGCGCGGTCGCGGCCTGGGCGGTACCGGCGCCGGCGACGACGAGCCCGGCGGCGGCGACGGCCGTCGCGGTGAGGGACAGGAAGGTCAAGGCGGGTCTGAGACGCATGATCACTCCAGCGGCAACGGTGGGGACCGGTCGGATTCACCCACAATTGGACTGGACCACAGGCTTGTCAAGCTCGTGAAGCCTGTTGGTCTAAACCACTGCGGGCATTCGGAAGCGCCGCCGGCTCGGGGCGCGAAACCCGTCAGCCCAGGGTCGCGCTCGCCGCCCGCAGCTCGTCCAGGGCGGCGAGGGTGTAACGGGCGAGTTTGTCCTCGGCGTCGCGTTCGCCCTCGGACCATTCGGCGAACCCGCGTTTGAACGCGAGCACGCCCAGTTCGCTCGCGAGGGCCGCGGTCGGATCGGGCACGCCGCGGGCGACCAGTGCGGCGGTCATGGCGGCGGCGAGGCTGACGGACTTGAGGGCGTCGCGCTCCTGAAGCTCGGCGCTGGCCGCGACGGCCGCCTTCAGCCGCGGGGCGATCTCGCGGTTCATCGGGCCCATCGCGGACGAGGCGCGCTCGAGACCGGCGGCGACGGCTTCGAGCGGGCTGGCGTCACCGGGCGCCTCGGTGATGCCCTCGCTCAGCAGTTGGCTCAACGTCTCCTGCCCGGCCACCAGCAGCTCGCGCTTGTCCGGGAAATGCCGGAAGAAGGTGCTTTTGGTGACGCCGGCGCGCTCGGCGATCTGCGCGACCGTGGTGGCGTCGTAGCCCTGCTCGGTGAACAGGTCGACGGCCGCCACGACAAGGCGTTCGCGCGCCCCTGGTTCCCACCGGCTCATGATTCCACTCTACGTGACGGGACTCTTGTCCCGTGACTCTGGTAGCGTGTGACGGGACAAGAGTCCCATCACTTGCGGGAGAGTTCCATGCGTGTTTTCGTCACTGGCGGCACCGGCGTGGTCGGGTCCACCGTCGTCGCCGAACTGCTCGGCAACGGTCACACTGCCGTTGTCCTCGCCCGTTCCGACGCCTCGGCGCAGGCCGTCGAGGCGGCCGGCGCGGAGCCGTTGCGGGGTGCGCTCGGTGAGCTGGACGTCCTGCGTACCGGCGCGGCCCAGGCCGAAGGCGTGATCCACCTGGCCTTCGGCAACGACTTCAGCAGCCCCGGCGCCGTGGCCAAGTCGGTCGCCGAGGAAACGGCCGCCATCACGGCGCTCGGCGAGGAACTCGTCGGCAGCGACCGCCCGTTCGTCGTCGTCTCGGGCACGCCCTGGGTGCCGGGCCGCGCTTCCACCGAGGCCGACCCGGCCTCGACCGACGGGCCGGTCGGCGGCCGTGGGCGCACGGTCACCGCGGCGCTCGGCCTGGCCTCGCGCGGGGTCCGGGCCTCGGCCGTCCGCCTGCCGCGCACGGTGCACAACGAGGGCACGGGCGGGTTCGCCGGGATGCTGACCACCATCGCCCGCCAGAGCGGGGTTTCCGGCTACCCGGGCGACGGCACGCAGCGCTGGCCGGCCGTGCACGCGCGTGACGCGGCCGTCCTCTTCCGGCACGCGCTGGAAAAGGCGGAGGCCGGCACCGCCTGGCAGGCCGTGGCCGACGAGGGGGACCGGGTGCTGGACATCGCGACGGTCATCGGCCGGCGGCTGGGCCTGCCGGTCAAGCCGGTGCCGGCGGAGACCTACGGCCCGCTCGGCGCGATCTTCTCGGCCGACCAGCCCGCGTCCAGCGCCCACACCCGGCAGGCGCTCGGCTGGGAGCCGAAGCACCCCAGCCTGCTGGAGGACCTGGAGAACATCCAGCCCTGACCTCACGGGGGAGTCGTGCCGCCGGCGCCCGGCGGCACGGCTGGGTGCCGGAACCCGGTGGATCAAGCAGAATCGAGCCCATGACTGAACTGCGGATCGGAGTCGTCGGCGTCGGGCAACGCGCGGGCGTGGCCGAGCTGGCGAACCGGCCGGGCACGGCGAGGGTGGTGTCGTGCGCGGACGCGGATCCGCGGGGCCGGGCCGATGCCCGGAACCGGTTCGGTGCCGAGGTCGCGATCCGTGATCGTTACGAGGCGATGCTCGAGGACCGGCTCGACGCGGTGTTCGTGCTGACTCCCGATTACGTGCACACCGAGCCCGTGCTGACGTTCCTGGAAGCCGGGATCGCCGTGTTCGCCGAGAAGCCGCTCGCGATCCGGATCGAGGACTGCGACGCGATACTGGCGGCCGCGGCGAAGACCGGGACGCGGCTGTTCGTCGGCCACAATCTGCGGCACCTGCCGGTGCTGCGCCGGATGCGCGCCCTGATCGACCAGGGTGCGATCGGCGCGGTCAAATCGGTGTGGTGCCGGCATTTCGTCGGGCACGGCGGCGATTACTACTTCAAGGACTGGCACGCCGAACGGGCCGGCACCACCGGTCTGCTGCTGCAGAAGGGCGCGCACGACCTCGACGTGATGCATTGGCTGGCCGGCGGTTTCTCCCGCCGGGTCACGGCGATGGGCGCGCTCACCGTCTACGGTTCGAACCCGCGCCGGCCCGGCGGCACGGCCGGGCAGCGGATGAAGGACTGGTTCGACGCGGGCGTCTGGCCGCCGTCCGAGCTGCGTGACCTCAATCCCGTGATCGACGTGGAAGACCTGAGCCTGATGCTGTCCGAAATGGACAACGGTGTGCTCGCCGGCTACCAGCAGTGCCACTACACCCCCGATTACTGGCGCAACTACACCGTGATCGGCGACGCGGGCCGAATGGAGAACTTCGGCGACGGAATCTCCGGCGACGACGCGGTGATCCGGGTCTGGAACCGCGGAAGATCGGGCTACCGGGCCGAAGGCGACCTGAACATCGCGGTCCCGCCCGAGCCGGGCGGCCTCCACGGCGGCGCGGACGCGGCGCTGGTCACGGAGTTCCTGAGGTTCGTGGCCGAGGGCGGTTCGATCGAGACGTCACCGGTCGCGGCCCGGGAAGCGGTCGCCGCCGGAGTCGCCGCCACGACGTCACTGCGCTCGGGCGGCGGCGCGATCGAGGTGCCGCCGCCCGACCCGGCGATCGTCCGCTACTTCGAGGGCTGAACACCCGCGGTGAGGCGGAATTCGTGGTTCTCCGTGCTGACGGCCATCCGCGGGCCCTGCTTACGCGACGGGCCGCAGCACGTAGTCGCAGTTCAGCGTCCTGAGGTCGCCGTCGTGGTTGATGCGGTGCACCGAGTCCGCCGGGACCGCGCCCTCGGTGACCCGGGCGATCCGCGGGTCACCCGCGAAGTGGACCTGGTGGGTGAGGGTGTGGAAGCCGTCGCCGCTGACGATCGCGTGGATGTGCAGCGGGCGCTCGTCGGCGCGGTCGAGCGTCGCCAGCAGGTCGGCGAGCCTGCTGCCGGGGGCGGCCACCCGCTCCAGGCCCGGCACGATCGTGCGGTACTCGTAGCGGCCCTGCTCGTCGGCGCGGATCTTGCCGCGGAGCAGGTGCTCGGGCAGGTTCCAGTCGGGAAGTTCCAGCGGTGCCACCATTTCCGGCGTCAGATCGGAGTAGCTGCCCTCTGCGGTGGCCTGCCAGACGTCCAGCAGCGCCCCCGCCACGGGCTCGCCGGAGGTCGACCGGACGGTCCCCGAGACGACCAGCGGCTCGCCGGGCTCGTCGGGCCGCATCGGCAGGACGGCCGGGTTCGGCAGCGGCGGGGCGCCGGGGACGTAGGCCGGGCCGGGCATCACCCAGGCGGTGGCGCCGTCCTTCTCGGGGTTCGCGTAGGCCTGCCCGAAGGTGGCGTTCTGCACCGGGAAGCTGAACAGCAGCAGGGCCGCGAGCGAGAACTCCTTGGCCCGCACGGATTCCTCGATCCATTCGACGGCCGCGTCGAACTCGGCGGGGGTCACCGCGTGTTTGGTGACCACGTCGGCGACGGCTTGCTGCAGATCGTTGAAGACCACGGTCAGGCGATCGTTGGGCATGGGAGCTCCTCGGTTATGACTTAACTGTTTAACTCAACCTACCCCGGTATGACTTAATGGTGCAAGTCATCGACCGTGGTACCGTCCGGTGATGACGAGCATCGAGGAGCCGCGGTGGCTCAGCGCCGAGGAACGGGGCGCCTGGCTGGCCCTGAGCAGCCTGGTGATGAAGCTGGACGTGGCCCTCGACACCCAGCTGCGCCGCGACGCCGGCATCGGCCACTTCGAGTACACGGTGCTCGCGTCCTTGTCCGAGGCGTCCGGGCACAAGCTGCGGATGAGTGAGCTGGCCGTGCTCGCGCACGGCTCCCTCCCGCGCCTGTCGCAGGCCGTCGCCCGCCTGGAGAAAAGGAACTGGGTGCGGCGCGCGCCCGATCCCGCCGACGGCCGCTACACCTTCGCGAACCTCACCGAAGAAGGCCTCGAGAAGGTCGTGGCCACGGCCCCCGGCCACGTCGAGGAGGTGCGGCGGCTGATCTTCGACCCGCTCTCCAAGACCCAGGTGCAGCAGCTCGCCGCCATCGGGCACCGGGTGATCCGCGCGATCGACGCCGAAGGCTGAACAGCACGGCCGGACGACAGTTGTCGCCCCGCCGCGGTCGCACAGTCGGCAATCGTCGGCTGTGCCGGGCCGCGCCGACGGCGAGAATTCCGGTGTCCCCAGGCAAATCCGGAGGTAACGGTGGAGTTCATGTCCGAGGAGCACGTCGCCGCGATGAACGGGTTGCTGGCCGGTTCCGAGGAGGTGGCCGCCGCGGCGAAGGAATTGCCGCGCGAGTACGTGCTCGCGTACGAGCTGACCGACGGCCCGGTGGACGGCGCGACCGTGTACTGGCAGCTGCGGCTCGGCCCCGGAGGCACGGAGTTCGCGCTCACCCCCGCCCCGCACGCGGATCTGCGGCTCCGCGGTGACTGGCGCGCCGCGTTGACGTCCATGGCCGAAAGCCGCGGCCGTGAAGAGAGCGACAGCGACGACAACGTGCTGACCCCCGAGGGCGACTTCGAATTCTTCATGGCGGCGGTGGGCGAACAGTTCGCCGTCGCCCGGAAGGTGGCGACCACCCCCGCCACCTTCCCCGTCTGACCGGCCCCGGCGGAAAGAGGACAGCGTGGAAGAAACGGCGGCATACCAGAAGGTCACGGCCCACCTGCGGGCGTTGCACGAGCCGGCGTTCGGCCGGCCGCACGCGTTGCGGGAGCCGCACGTGACCCGCGACGGCGAGCGCGTGGTGGTCACCGGCGCGGTGCTTGACGAATTGACCGGACTGCCCAGAACGGTGCTGTACACCGCGGTGGACGGCGAACTCCGTGCGGTGTCCGCCGGACGCGGATCGGCACGAGGGGCCCGGTTCTCCCCGGACGGCAGCCGGCTCGCGTTCCTCTCCGACCGCCGCGAGGCCGGTGTGTTCCAGCTGCACCTGCTCGCGGACGGCGGGCTCGGCGAGGCGCGGCCCGCGCCCGAGGTGCCCGGGACCGTCGAGTACGCGCACTGGTCGCCGGACGGCGCCGCGATCCTGCTGGGCGTCGCCGGGCTCGGCGCCGAGCTGTCGGGCGGCCAGGGCTCGGGCACGAACACCAGGCAGAAGCCGGAAAAGCCTTCGTGGTTCCCGGAAGTCGAGAACGGCACCGACGACGGGGCCTGGCGCAGCCTCTGGGTTTACACGCCGGCCACCGACGCGCTGGCCCGCCTTTCGCCGGCGGGCCTGAACTGCTGGGAGGCCGGCTGGTGCGGGCCGGAGCAGGTCGTCGCGATCTCGTCCGATGAGCCGGGGGAGGACGCCTGGTACACCGCGAGCCTGCGCCTGATCGGTTTCGACGGCGGGGTGCGCGAGCTGCTGGGCAGCCCGGTTCAGCTGGGCCTGCCGGCGGGCTCGCCGGACGGCGCCCAGGTGGCGGTGGTGGAAGCGGTGTGCAGTGACCGCTGGCTGGTGGCCGGCGACCTGCTGCTGATCGACCCGGCCACCGGCGCGGTGCAGCGGCTCGACACCGCCGGCACCGACGTCACCCAGGTCGAATGGCTCGACGCGGATCGGCTCGGCTACCTCGGGCAGCGGCGGCTGGACTCGGTCGCCGGGATCGTCGAGGCGGACGGCAAGGCCCGCGAGGTGTTCACCACCGAACGGTCCTGCAGCGGCGGCGGCTTCTGCGCGCACGGTGCGTTCACTTCGGACGGCCGGGTGCTCACCGTGCAGGATTCCTACGAACTGCCGCCGCAGCTGGTGCTCGACGGCGAAAGTCGCGAGGTGCTCGCGTCGGTGGCCAATCCGGGCACCGACTACCTGACTTCGGTCGCCGGCACGGCCGGGGCGGTCACCTGGACCGCGCCGGACGGGCTGGAGATCGACGGCATCCTGTGCCGCCCGGCCGGCGACGGGCCGTTCCCGCTGGTGGTCAACATCCACGGCGGGCCGATCTGGTCGTTCCAGAACTCCTGGTCGATGCGCTACGCCTGGGTGCCGCTGCTGGTCGCGCAGGGTTACGCCGTGCTGAGCCCCAATCCCCGCGGCAGCAGCGGCCGCGGCCAGGAGTTCGCCGGCCTCGTCGTCGGCGACATGGGCGGCGCCGACACCCACGACTACCTCTCCGGCATCGACGCGCTGGTCGAGCGCGGTGTCGTGGACGGCGCGCGGGTCGGGCTGATCGGCGGCAGTTACGGCGGGTTCATGTCGTCCTGGCTGGTCACGCAGGATTCCCGGTTCGCCGCCGCGGTCCCGATCTCGCCGGTCACCGACTGGTACAGCCAGAGCTTCACGAGCAACATTTCGGCCTGGGGCAACCGTTTCCTCGACGCCGATCCGGAAGCCACGGGCAGCCGGGCGCACACCCGCAGCCCGGTACTGCACGCGAGCAAGGCCCGCACCCCTTGCCTGAACGTGGCGGGCGCGCTCGACCGCTGCACGCCGCCGGGCCAGGCCCGGGAATTCCACCGGGCCCTGCTCGCCCACGGCGTGCCCTCGGCGCTGGTGATCTACCCGGAGGAAGGCCACGGCGTGCGCGCGTTTCCCGCACAGATCGACTTCCTCACGCGGGTGCTCCAGTGGTTCGACAGGTATCTTCTTGCCGGATAAGGGCTTGCCGGATAAGGGAGAGCGGCCGGCTGCGAAGGTTCCCCGCGGCCGGCCGTCCCGTTCAGAGCCCGTCGGCGACGCCTTCCCGGCGTGGCCCGGTGCAGGTGCTGAGGCTGCCGTCCTCGGCTCGCCAGGCCATCTGGTAGGTGCCCATGTGGTAGTCGTACTCGGGCAGCGGGTTGGTGAGCACGCCCAGCTTGGCCAGGTCCGCCGGCACCTCGGCGGCGACCCGGGATTCGACGGAGATCGTGTGGTCGTCCTCGTACGGCAGGCAGCGCGGGGCGTCGTCGGCCGAGTACGGGTCCATGCCGAAGTCGAGGATGTTCGACAGCACCTGCGGCACGGTGCAGTGCACGTTGCCCGGCGAGCCCAGCGAAAGCCACGGTTTGCCGTCCCGCAGGACCATCGTGTTGGACAGGATGGAGCGCATCCGCCCGCCGCCGGCCACCCAGCCCTCGATCGGCGAGGCGAGGCTGTTCATCCAGTGGCTGCCGACCATCGGCACGCCGCCGACGACCTCGCCGGGGATGCCGCCGCTCTGCAGGGTGTTCATCATCTGCACCCAGTTGCCCTGCTCGTCGACGATCGCCAGCTCGCAGCTGCCGGCCGGCTGCTTCGACGCGCCCGTCGCGGCCATCGCCGGGACGCCGCGGGTCAGCTTGACGTGCTCGGTGAGGTCGACGCGGGCGCGCGCGTTGCGCAGAATGTCCGCGAAGCCCTTGATCAACGCGGGCGAGGTGAGTGGGCCGGTCGTGTCGCCGAAGAGGTCGGGATCGTTGAGCAGCCCGGTCTCGTGGGCGGCGCGGCGCAGGGCGTGCGCGAGGTAGTACAGCGCCTCCGCGTTCTCCGACCAGTGCCCGATCGAGGTGATGCCGAGCTCGTCGAGGATGCCCAGCACGATCTGGCAGTAGATGCCCTGGCGTTCCGGCGCGGCCTGCTGCACGATCGTCGCGCCCTTGTGCTCCCAGCGATGTCCGGAGGTCCACCGCGGCGGGATCGCGGTCAGGTGCTCCGGCTTCACCGGCCAGCCGAGTTCGTTGCCGCGGGCGACGAAGTCCTGGGCCCACTTCCCGGTGAGGAAGTAGTCGGGCCCGTCGGCGGCGAGGTTCCGCATGGTTTCGGCCAGTTCCGGCTGCGCCCAGCGGTCGCCGGCCTGCGGCAGGTGCCCGCCCGGGGTGAAGTGCTTGCGGCCGGATTCGGTGTAGAGGAAGAAGTCCACGGTCTGCGCCAGCACGAGGTGCTCGAACGAGGTGACCTCGTGCCCCTCCTCGGCCCAGTGCACGGCCGGTTCGCACAGCCGCGCCCACGGCAGCGTGGCGTACCGCTCGTAGAGGGCTTTCATCCCGGGCATGAACCCGGGCGTGACCGCGCGCGGGCTGCCGGGCACGGCCGCGTACAGCCCCTTGCCGGCCGGGACCGGCGCGAACGGCGCGAGCCCGGGCACGATCCGGCCCATGCTGTTCAGCTCGGCGACTTCCCCGGTCTTCGCGTCGTGCACGAGCGCGGTGACGGTGCCGGTGTGGTTGGTCATGTCCTGCTGGACGACCGCCTGGACGAGACAGCCGGCGATGGCCGCGTCGACCGCGTTACCGCCCGCGCGCATCGTGTCCAGCATGGTGTCGGTGACGATCCGGTGCTGGCTGGAGGCCACGGCCCGCTTGCCGGTCACGGTTTCCTTCGGCCCGACCCGGCCCGGGCGGGATGCAGTGGTGCCGGTCATGTTCCTCCTCGGTGCGGCGAATGACGGACGGCCTCCAGTCTTCGCCCGGCCGGGGCCGCGGTCTGTGGGTGACTGTCGCGAATTGACTGCGGCCGTATCGACGATCGTCAAGACTGAGGCTCCCGACGAGAGGAGTGACCGTGTTCGAGGGGGACCGTTATCCGGTGCCGGACGGGCAGCTGGTGCTGCACCGCGCCGGCGCGGGCGGCCCGGCGGTGGTGTTCCTGGCCGGCGGCGGCATGTACGGCCTGCACTACTGGAGCTTGCACGAGCGGGTCGCCGAATTCACCACGAGTGTGCGGTACGACCGGCTCGGCACCGGCTGGAGCGACCCGGTGCCGCTGCCGCGCACCGGCACCCAGGTCACCGACGACCTGCGGGAACTGCTGCGGGCCGCCGACGTGAACGGCCCCTTCGTCCTGGTCGGGCACTCGCTGGGCGGGCTGTACGCGCGCCATTACGCCAAACGGTTTCCCGAGGCGGTGGCCGGTCTGGTGCTGCTCGACCCCACCCACGAGAACCTGCCCGCCTACCTGCCCGAGGAAGAGGCCCGGCGGCTCGAGGAGCAGAACCCCGCCGACCTGTTCCCGGCCGACCGGGTCGACGCGATGCGGGAGCTGTACCGGAAGGCCTTCGGGCGCGCGTTCGCCGGCTGGCCGGCCGGGCTCCGCGACGCGCTGCTGGACCGGAACCTGAGCCCGGACGGCTTCCGCCGCGGGCTGCTGGAAGCGTCGAATCTCTGGGCGCTGTTCGCCGAGGTCCGCGAAGCCGGGCCGGATCCCGACGTGCCGCTGATCGTCCTGACCGCGATGGGTGTCGACGCGTTCGCCGAGGAGCTGACGCCGCCGGGGATGGCCGAGCGGAACGAGCGCAAGAACCGCCTGTACGACGATTTCGTCGCCGCCTTGCCACAGGGCGAAAACCGCCGGATCACCGATGCCGGGCACTCCGGCCTGGCCTGGGTCCGGCCGGACGCCGTGCTGCAGGCGATCCACGACGTCCTCGAACGCTGAACCGGCTACAGATGTCGCGTCCGGCCGGTCGCGGATTTGACGGTTGCAGGCTGTTCCCCCGGCGTCGCCGAACGACACTGGAGCGGTCCGTGAGCACACGGGGATCGCAGGGAGGACGGTGGCCATGAGCGCGGATGCCGTGGTGGTGGGCGCGGGGGTGATCGGTTCGGCGATCGCGCTGGAACTGGCCAGGGCCGGCCGGCGGGTGGTCGTGCTGGACCGCGCGGGCGGGGCGGGGCTGGGTTCGACGAGCGCGTCCAGTGCCGTGGTGCGGTACAACTTCTCCACGCTCGCCGGGGTGACGGCCGCGTGGGAGGCGCACTTC
Source organism: Amycolatopsis saalfeldensis (assembly GCF_900110575.1). Lineage (GTDB taxonomy): Bacteria > Actinomycetota > Actinomycetes > Mycobacteriales > Pseudonocardiaceae > Amycolatopsis > Amycolatopsis saalfeldensis. The sequence continues at coordinate 32,048 of NZ_FOEF01000011.1, read as the reverse complement.
TGCTGGGCTTCGTGGCGCGAGCACCTCGGCCACGACGTCGGCGACCTGGCCCGGTTCGAACGCAGCGGCCTGGTCATGCTCGACGTCGACGCGGCCCCGCGGACCGGCTGGCTGCCGCTGTTCGACCAGGTCGGCGTGCCGTACGAGGAATGGGACAGCGCGACGCTCGTCGAGCGGGTGCCGGGCCTGGACCCGGGCCGCTACTGGCCGCCTCGCCGGATCGACGACGACCGGTTCTGGGCGGATGCGCCCGGCACACTCGGCGGGGTCTACACCCCCGATGCCGGTTACGTCACCGATCCGCAGCTGGCGGCGCAGAACCTGGCCGCCGCCGCGGATGCGGAGGGCGCGGAGTTCCGGTTCCGCAGCACGGTGACGGCGATTGAGTCCACCGGCGGCCGAGTCGGCACGGTCGTGCTCGCCGACGGTTCGAGGATCTCCGCGCCGGTGGTGGTGAACGCCGCGGGCCCGTGGTCGGGCAAGCTGAACGCGCTGGCCGGGGTCGGCTCGGACTTCACCGTCGGGGTACGGCCGCTGCGGCAGGAGGTCGCGCACGTGCTCGCGCCGGAGGGTTACCACCCGGCCGGCGGAGTCGGGCCCTCGGTCGCCGACGTCGACCTGGGCACGTACTTCCGCGGCGAGGTCGGCGGCGGGCTGCTGATCGGCGGCACCGAGCCGGAGTGCGACCCGCTGCAGTGGCTCGACGACCCCGACGACGCGAACCCCAACCCCACCATGGCGGTGTTCGAAGCGCAGGTGACGCGGGCGGCGCGGCGGCTGCCCGGGCTGCGGGTGCCGAACCGCGCCCGGGGCGTGGTGGGCGTTTACGACGCCGCCGACGACTGGACCCCGATCTACGACCGCACCGCGCTGGCGGGCTTCTACGTCGCGATGGGCACCAGCGGCAACCAGTTCAAGAACGCCCCCGTGGTCGGGCGGCTGATGGCGGCCCTGATCGACCAGGTCGAGGCGGGCGCCGACCACGACGCCGAGCCCGTTCAGTACAAGGGTGTCCACACCGGCTTGGCCGTCGACCTCGGCGCCTTCTCCCGCAAGCGCGAGCGCAACGCCGGCAGCTCCGGCACGGTGATGGGCTGAGCGGTCTACCGTGGACCGCAGGCGGTGGCCGAGCGGGAAGGGGTGCCATGTCCGACGGCGATCTCCAGTCCATAGTGGATGAACTCGCGGAGCGCCTGCGGCGTTCGGTCGCGATCGACGACCCGTCGATCCGGCTGCTCGCGGCCAGCCGGCACTTCGGCGACGAGGACGCGCTGCGGGTCAGCTCGGTGATCAACCGGGCGGTCGAGTCCGCGGTCACCGACCGGATCTTCGCGCTGGGCATCGCCCGGTGGACCGCGCCCGGCGTCGTCGACGTCGAGGGGGCGCGGCCGCGGCTGTGCGCGCCGATCCGCTGCAACGGCATGCTGCTGGGCTACCTGTGGCTGATCGACAAGGACGGCGCGTTCACCGAGGCCGAGATGGCCGCCGCCGGGGAAGCGGCCGCCGCGGCGGGCACCATGCTGTACCGGCGGCTGTTGCTCCACGAGCGGTCGAAGGCCCGGCAGGAAGGCATCCTGCGCGAACTGGTCTCGCCCGACACCGCCGTGCGCACGCAGGCGATCGAGGATCTGCTGGCCGAGCAGCTCTTCGGCGACGACTGCACCCAGTTCACCGTGCTCGCCGCGCACTGCCGGACCACCCACCCGACCTCGGCCCCGCACCAGGTCGCCTTCGAGGCCGCGATCGAGGACGGCGTCCGCGCGGTCGCCGACGATGTCGCGCTGATGGTGGCGAACCGGTCGCGCGCCTGGCTCCTGCTGGTCCAGCACCAGCCGCCGTCGAGGGCGCTCGTCGAGTGCGTGGCCGAGCGGATCACCGCCCGGTTCCGCGGCCTCACCGACGACAGCGCGCGGCTCGTGTTCGGGCTCGGCGGCACGGTCACCCGGCTGGACGCCGTCGTCACCTCCTACCAGCAGGCCGGGCTGGCCGCCCGCGCCGCGCTGCTGCTGCCCAGCATCGGGGAGCTCGCCCGCTGGGGTGAGCTGGGCCCGTACGAACTGCTGTTGAAGCTCCCGCTGGACGACCTGCTCGACACCTCCCCGGTGCCCGCGCTGGTGGCGCTGGAGCAGGAGGACAACCACCACGTCCTGCTCGACACCCTCACCGACTTCTTCGACCACGGCGGCAACATCCAGCGCACCGCGGACTCCCTGCGCATCCACCGCGCCACGCTGTACCAGCGGCTCAAACGCGTCGAGCAGATCACCGGCTGCAGCTTCGACAACGGCGACGACCGGCTGATGCTGCACCTCGGCCTCAAACTCCGCACCATCACCACCGCGTACCGCGACCAGTTCGGCGCCTGACCCGTACCGGGTGACACATGTCGCGGCCGCGGCCGGGCAAGCGCGACATCCAACGGTGGATCCCCGCGGGCCGGGTGCCCAGAATCGAACGATCCACGATGTCGCGGAGGTGTCATGAACCAGCCCGCACCACTACCGACGGCCACGGTCACGGCGGCGAGAACGTCGCGCCGGACCGTAGTGCTCGCTTCCTCGGTCGGAAACTTCGTCGAATGGTTCGACTTCACCCTGTACGGCTACACCGCCACGGCGATCGCCGCGGCGTTTTTCCCCACCGGCAACAAGATCAGCGGGCTGGTCGGCGCGTTCGCGGTGTACGGCGTCGCGTTCGTGGCCCGGCCGCTGGGCGCCTTCGTGTTCGGGCGGATCGGGGACCGGCGGGGGCGGCGCACCTCGCTGGGCGTCTCGATCGTCCTGATGGGGGCGGCGACCGCCGCGATCGGACTGCTGCCCGGCTGGTCGCAGCTCGGCGTGGCCGCGCCGATCCTGCTGCTGATCTGCCGTCTGCTGCAAGGGTTTTCGGCCGGTGGCGAGTACACCGGCGCGATGGCGTTCAGCATCGAGCACGCGCCGGACGACCGGCGGGCCTGGTACCTGGCGCTGGTCGGCTCGTCGACTTGGCTGGGCGCGATCGGCGCGACCGGCGTTGTGCTGCTGTTCCAATCGATCACCGGCGACGGCTTCGTCAACGGCGGCTGGCGGGGCCCGTTCCTGATCGGCGGCGTGATCGCGGTGATCGGCCTGGTCCTGCGGTTGCGGGTGGACGAAACCCCGGTGTTCAAGGCGATGCAGGCCGACCGGCCGGACGGCCCGCCGGCCCGGCCGTTCCGCGACCTGGTGCGGGGCCACTGGCGGACGTTGCTGATCCTGTTCGCCTACTTCGCGGTGCTCGGCCTGTTCACGCACAGCTTCCTCGGCTACATGCCGACGTACCTCGCGGAGGCCGCCGGCTTCTCCGCGTCCACGGTGCTGTGGCTGGTGACGGCAGCGAACATCCTGACCATCCCGGTCGGACTGGCGCTGGCGGTGCTGGCCGACCGGCACGGGCGCCGGATCCAGCTGCGCCTCGGCGCGGTCGCGGCCATCGTGCTCGTGGTCCCGGCCTACCTGCTCATCGGGACCGGCAACATCGCCGCGGTGGTGCTCGCCCTGCTGGTGCTCCTGCTGGCGGTCAGCCTGCTGAGCGCGGGCGCGATTTCGGTGCTGGAGCTGTATCCGACCAACGTCCGGTTCAGCGGAATGGCCCTGCCGTACAACTTCGCGTACGCGATCTTCGGCGGCACCGCCCCGTTGGTCAGCCAGGCGCTGGTCGACGGGACCGGAAGCCTGCTGTCCCCGGCGGTCTACGCCGGTGTGGTGGCCGTGCTCGCGTTGCCGCTGCTGCTGCGGATTCCCGAGACAAGAGGCGCGAACCTGCTTCGCTGAAGCCCGTATCCACTATGGACTCACTATGGAGGAGAACAGTTCGATGACTACTGGCCACGCCGGATTCGACCGGTTCATCAACGGCCTCGGCGCCTTCGTCACCGGCGGCGCGATCATTCCCGCCTGGTCCCCGGACGGCAAGTCATTGGCTTTCCTGGACGGCACACCGGAAGAGCGCGGCGGCCGGCTGATCGACCTGGAGTCCGGGGAGAGCCGCCCGCTGGTCGCCGACGTCGCGGCCCTGCGGGAAGCGGTCCGGACGGCCACCGGCCGGACCCCGGCGGGGCGGGGGCTGCCGTTCGACCACGTCGGCTTCACCGGTCCGCGGTCGCTGGCCGCGGTGGTCGGCTCGGCCCAGGTGACCGTCGACCTCGACAGCGGCGCGGTCGGCAAGGTGCCCGAAGAACGTGCGCTGGACGTCCACCTCGGAATCGCCGGCAGCGTTCGCCGGACACCGCGGGAGTTCTTGCGCAGCACGCCTTTGATCGATCCGCAGAAGGCGCGCGAACTCGCCTCGCCGGACGGCGACGCGTTCGTCTCCATCGCCGGGGGCAACGTCGTACTGCGCTCGGTGGCCGACGGCCGGACGGTGCCGCTGACCGACGACGGCTGTCCCGAGCAGGACTACCGCTTCGACCTGGTCGACCCGCAGCTGGCCGTGTTGGGGATGGCGTTCGACGTGTGCAACTGGTCCCCGGACGGCTCGCGGCTGGCCGTGTACCGGGCGGACAACCGCGGGGTGTACGAGATCCCCCAGGTCCACCACCTCAAGCGGGAGGACGAGGTGGTCCATCGGTACTTCGCCCAAGCCGGCCGACCGCTCGAACGCACCACACTGCACGTGCTCGACGTCCACGGCCGGGCGCCGGTGCGGCTCGACCTCGGCGACCCTGCCGACACCTACCCGGTGCACGCGGCGTGGCTGCCTGACGGCGCGTCTCTGGTGGTCTTCGTGCTGAGCCGCGACTGCCGCCGGGCCGAGGTGCTGCTGGCCGACGCGACGACGGGGCAGACCCGGACGTTGTTCGGCGAGGAGAGCGAAACCTTCCTGCGGATTCACCACGATGTGTACTACGGCAAGAAGATCGGCCTCTTCCTCACCCCCGACGGCACCCGGCTGATCTGGCTGTCCGAGCGCTCCGGCTGGAAGCACCTGTACCTCTACGACCTCGAAGGCAATCTCCTCCGGCAGCTGACCGAAGGGGAGTGGCCGGTCGACTACGTGCAGCGCGTCGACGACGATTATGCCTATTTCACCGCGCATTCCGACCAGGACCGGCCCTATGACCTGCACCTGGCGCGGGTGCCGCTCGCCGGTGGCGCGGTCGAGTTCCTGTCGGAACAACCCGGCGTGCACGGAGTGATGTTCGCGGCGAACGGCGAATCGTTGATCGACACGTGGTCGACGCCCGCCGAAGCGCCGCGCAGCGTATTACGGCGGGCGGGCGGCACGGTGATCTGCGAGCTTTCGGCCGCGGACACCTCGGAACTGGAATGGACGCCGCCACGACAGTTCACGGCCACTGCCGTCGACGGTGAAACCGAGCTGTGGGGCGTACTGTTCTTCCCGGCGGATTTCGACGAGACGAAGCAGTACCCGTTGATCGAGTACGTTTACGGCGGCCCGCAGATCGCGGTGGCACCCCATGCTTTCGGCGGCCATTTCGGCAACCCGGCCCACGCGCTGGCGCAGCTCGGCTACGTCACTTTTGTGGTCGACGGCCGGGGTACGCCGGAACGATCGAAGGCCTTCCACGACGTCGTATACCACGATTGGGCCCGTGGTCTGGTGCCGGACCACGCCGCTGTCGTGCAACAGCTGAAGGAACGCCACCCGTTTCTTTCGGCGGCGAAGGTCGGGGTCGTCGGGCACAGCTGGGGTGGGTACTCCGCGTTCCGGCTGGCCGCCGAACGCCCCGACGTGTACACCGCCGCGGTGTCCTCCGCGCCGGGATTCGACCCCTATTCATCGGTGCTCTACGAATGTTATCTCGGCTTCCCGCAGACCGACCGTGCTGCGTATCGGAAGGCCGAGGTCTATCCCCTCGCGGCACAACTGAAGGCGGAATTCATGCTCGTCTGCGGGAGCATCGACCACGCCACCTGGACCGACGCGATGAAGATGTCCGAGGCGTTGATCCGGGCCGGGAAGGACCACGAGTTCGTGGTGCTGCCGGAGCAGATGCATGGTTACGACGAGGTCCACGACGCCTATTTCTGGCGCAAAGTCGCGGGTTTCTTCCGCGCGCACCTTCAGGAGGGAATCCGATGACCGCATTGGTGCTCGCCGCGGACGAAGCCTGGGCCCATGTGGTGGCGACCCAGCCGTACTACACGTTTCGCAGCGGGCTTCCGGTCGAGCGGCTGCCGCACGGGTCGATCGAGGAGGCGCAACGGGACGCGGCCGTGGGACGGTCGATCCGGGCGCGGCTGGACGCCGTCGACCCGGCCGGGTTGACCGCGGACGACCGGAACACCTTCGCGCTGCTGGAGCATCTCAGCGGGGATTGGAGCATGGCCGAGGAGAGCTGGTGGTGGCGGTTCCCGGTGGCGCCCTACCAGTCGTACGAGCTGGCGCTGTACGGAAATCAGGTGCTGCAGTCCTTCTCCCCGGCCGGCCCGGCCGACGTCGACCGCTATCTCTCGCTGGCTTCCGACATCGCCGCCTGGGCCCGCGTCGCGCGGGAAAAGCTTGCCGCGCAAGGCAAGCGCGGCTGGGGTATTCCGCACGCGGCTCTCGACGGCTTCATCGCCACCGTACGCGGGCATCGGGACAGCGCCGGGTCCTGGCTCCGGCCGGATCCGCGCCGGCTCGGCCCGGCCGATCGGGGAAAGCTGGCCGACGGGGCCGAAAAGATCCTCGCCGGCGAGATCCTCCCCGAGTTCGACGCGCTCCTCGGCTACTTGAGCGGGCCCTTGGAGACGACCGGCCGAACCGGCCTGGCCCAGTACCCCGGTGGGGAGGAGGCCTACCGGCACCTGGTCGCCAGCAACGCGACGTTCGCCATCACGCCTGAGGAAGTACACCAGCTCGGGCTCGAACAGGTGGCACAGCTCGGCGAGCAGATGGCCGAGGTACGCGCGGAAGCGGGATTCGACGGTGACGAGCTTGCGTACCGGCGTGTCCTCGAAGCGGACGCCCGCTTCCACGCCGCGGCACCCGGCGACGTCGAAGCCACCTACCGGCGGCATCTCCGGGTGGTGGAACCGGTTGTCGACCAGTGGTTCCGCGTGCTGCCGAAGGCGCCGTACGAGGTCGAACGGCTCGATCCGGCCCTCGAAGCCGGGATGTCCTTCGGCTACTACGAACCGCCGAACCAGCAGACGCCGGTCGGCCGGTACCGGTACAACGGGTCCGGTTTGGACACCCGTTCGCAGATCAACGCCGCGGCCCTGATCCTGCACGAACTCGTGCCAGGACACCATTTCCACCTCGCCCGCCAGGCCGAGGACACCAGCCTGCACCCGCTCCGCGGTCAGGTCGCGCCGATGGCCCTCGGGGCTTACACCGAAGGCTGGGGCGAATACGCGGCGTCGCTCGGCTTCGAGATGGGGGTGTACGCCGACCCTTGGGACCGTTACGGGGCGTATCAGCACCAGCGGATGGTCGCCCAGCGGCTGGTGGTGGACACCGGGCTGAACCTGTACGGCTGGTCGTTGGAGCGGGCCGCCGAGTACATGACCGGCGCGACCATGGAGTCCCCGCGGCAGGTCCGCACCGAGATCCTGCGTTATTCGACCGATCTGCCCGGCCAGGCCCTCGGCTACCGGCTCGGCTGGCGCAAGCTGTGGTTGCTGCGCGAGCGGGCCGAGCGCGCGCTGGGTGCCGCCTTCGACGTCCGAGACTTCCACGAACTCGTGCTCGGCGCCGGCGCGCTGCCGTTGACCGCGGTCGAGGCCAACGTGGATCGCTGGATCAGCGGAGCGACGCGGCTCACATAGTATGACTTACAGAAACTATGAAAGTCATATAACATTGATCCCGTGAGAGGCCGCCCGGCTTCGAGGACGGGAGAAAGCTCGTGGACGAGAACACCTACCGGAACCGGACCAACACCTTCAACAAGGTCGTCGTCGGCCTGCAACGGGTCGGCATCGCCTTCGGCCCGATGCAGCTGCTGACCGTGAAGGGGCGCCGCAGCGGGAGGATGCTCACCTTCCCCATCGCGGTGAACAAGCTGCACGGCGGCCGGTACATCTTCCAGGCGTTCCCGAAGGCCGCGTGGGTCGCCAACGCCCGGGCGGCGGACACCGTCACGCTGACCCGCGGCCGGAAGGCTTCGACGGCCCGGCTGACCGAGGTGCCGGTCGACGAGCGCGGCCCGTTGCTGCGCGAACTCGTGACCGGCAGCCCGGCCAGCGTCGGCAACCGCTTCGTGACGACCGGGCTGGCCGAGGAGCCCACGCCGGACGGTGTCGCCGCCGCGGCCCAGCGGATCGCGGTGTTCCGCGTTGATCCCGCGTGACCGCACGCATCGACGCGCCGGCCGTCGCCCAGTCCCAGCCCCGGCCACGGTCGCGCGGAGGGGTGTTGCTCGCGGTGGCCCGCTTCGTGAGCCTGACGTTCGCCGGTCTCTTCGCCGGGTTCCTCGTCACCGTGCTGGTGCTGGAGCTTTCGATGCGCACGGCCGACGGGGCCGTGTACACCGAGGTGCGGCACGTCGAGCTGATCGGGTTGGACGTTCTGGCCACCGTCCTGCTGATCCCCGCCGCCGTCGCCACCGCGATCGTGGCGGCAGCGAGGTTCCCGCTCGGCGGCGCCGCCCGCTGGCTGCCGGTGTTCGCCTTGCTGCTGCTGGTGTCGGTGTTCGTCCTGACCTTCGCCGTCAACCTGCCGATCAACGCCGCGCAGCACAGCTGGGCGACGCCACCGCCGGACTGGGCGGCCATCCGCGACCGCTGGCAACTCGCCCACGCGGTGCGCACCGTGGCCGCCGTCCTCGCGTTCGGCTGCCTGACGGCGCGGCGAGACCCGGGAGCTGTGGTTCGATAGCCGCGGAGGTGGTGCACAGTGGCTCGAGGGCTTCGCCGGGCGCAGCGGCTGAAGATCGACAAAGTGATCCGTGCGCGGCTGGACGACGAGTTTCTGGCCGAGCTGACGGCGAACCTGTGGATTGTCGACTGCCAGACCTGCGGCCGAGCGCTGGGCCCGCGGCGCCCGGCGCTGGTGATCGCCGAGTGCGCCGGGGTCGCCGAAGCCACGCTGCACCACGCCGGGTGCCAGGATTCTCGCTGGGAGGCAGTGGAGCAGTTGCCGCGGTTCGCCGGCTCGCCGAGCTGGCGGTCCGGCGGTTTCGCGGTCCCCGGCACCGGAGCGCTGGTCTTCCTGGTCAACCCGACCTGCGAGGCGGCCTTGCTGGCCGCGACCGGGACCGGCTGGCGGCTGGGGAGCCTGGACGTGTTCCTGCGGGCGGGGATGCGGACCGGCAGCCTCGATCCGCTCCCCATGCCCTCGGGTTTCACCGCGGTGCTCGGCCAGGGAACGCTGACCGTCTCCTACGAGGCCGGCGGCGCCCCGCTCGCTCGCTGGTGGATCCCTTCCGACGACGGCGGACTCGTCGATCGGACGCGGACCGTGGTGCTGGGCCTGACGACCGCCGTCGACGTCACCACCGGAACTACCATGGCCGTTCTGCGTTCCCTGGTCGAGCGGCGGCAGGCGGCCGTGGCGGTGGTCGGAGTCGGTGACGCTGACTCGCCGAGCTGAGCGGCGGCCGTCCCCTATCGGGTGGGGGCCGGTCCTTCCACCAGACCACGCAGCCGATCGGCCAGGGCGGCGTCGTCGAAGCCCTGGGCGACGTGCTGGATGCCACCGCTGATCTGCTTCGGGCAGTGGTCCGCGCCTTGACCGTCGATGCGGAACGAAGTCACGCGCCGCCCGGTTTTCAGCTCGTACACGACGAAGTCGTAATAGGCCGAGATCACCTCGGTCGGCGAGCCGGGCTGGTTCGGCGTGTCCTCGCCGGTGTAGGAGCAGACGCCGACCGGCCGTCCGGTGATGTGCGGGTCGGACATGCACAATGCCAGCTGGGCCTGCGAGTACGCCTCACCGGTTTTCAGCGGGAGGAACACCCCGGTGTCCGGGGACGCCCCTGGCGAACCCGCCCACTCGGCCGGGAGCGCCGGCTCGTCCGGCGGAAAATACCGGACGGCCTGATCGTAATCACGCGCCTGGAACCCGATGAGCTTGTGCGGGCCCGCCCCCGCGTAGGCCGGGCTGGCCGACTCGAACGGCTTGCCACCGCGGCAAGCCTCGTCCGGTGGCGTGAACACCGGACCGGTGCTGGTCGGTTGCGCTGTCGGCGCTGTCGGCGCTGTCGGCGGATCCGGTGGGCTGTCCGAGCAGCCGGCCAGCAGGCACAAGCCCAGCACCGCCGAGACACCACCCGCGACCGCTCGCGCGCCGCGCCGGAGCCGGCCTCTCGCGCCGAGCCGCGCCGGGCCTCGCTCGCTGCGCCGGACCGGGCCTCGCGCGCCGCCTCGGATCCAGCCTTGCGCGCTGTGCCGGAGTCGGCCTCGCGCGCTGTGCCGGACCGGGCCTCGCGCGCCGCCTCGGATCCAGCCTTGCGCGCTGTGCCGGAGTCGGCCTCGCGCGCTGTGCCGGACCGGGCCTTGCGCGCCGCCTCGGATCCAGCCTTGCGCGCTGTGCCGGAGTCGGCCTCGCGCGCTGTGCCGGACCGGGCCTTGCGCGCCGCCTCGGATCCAGCCTTGCGCGCTGTGCCGGAGTCGGCCTCGCGCGCTGTGCCGGACCGGGCCTTGCGCGCCGCCTCGGATCCAGCCTTGCGCGCTGTGCCGGAGTCGGCCTCGCGCGCCGCGCCGGCCCCGGCCTTGCGCGCTGCGCCGCGCCGGACCGGGCCTCGCGCGCCCTGCTGGACCGGGCCGAGCCTGGCAGCATGTCGTCACCATGGCCGTGATTATCTCGCGAACGCACGGACCGCCGACGCGGCCATCAAGCCGATCCGCTCATCCGCAGAGCTTCTCTCGTGCTGCCGGCGGCTTCCCCGCCGCGCCGGCCCCGATCACCCGCGCCGCTCGGCGATCCACTGCCTCACCAAGGCCGCCACCGCCACCACGGTCATGGCCAGGGAGCCCACCATCTCCGGAGTGGACGGCAGCTGGGAGTCGGCCGGCTCGTAGCGTGGCTGTTCCTGACTGGTCTTCGTCTGCTCGGTCGGGTGCTGCTGCTGTTCCTTGTGCTCGTTTCTGGCCTCCGCGGCCTCAACGTGCTTCATCCCGGCCTCGACGAGATCCTGACCATCCTTGGCGAGGATCTCCCCGCCGGTCTCCTCACCCTTGAACGTTTCGAGCGCCTTCTCGTTGCGTTTCTCGCTCTCCAGGTCGGTCTCCGGCCGGGCGGGTTCCCAGTCGCCGGTCTTCTCGTTCTTGGCGTAGTCCTGGTATGCGTCCATGTCGGTGTTCCAGGGCCCGACGGTCACGTCCCCGGCGTCGTGTTCACGTTGTGGCACGTTGCTCTCGTTCGGCGCGTCCCGGTCCAGGCTGAGTTCCCCGGTCCTGGAGCTGAACCCCCCGTCAAACGGACCGGGGGCCTCCCGCTGCCCGGCTTCGTCGGGTTGCCTGCCTTGGGCGACCGTTTCGGTCGGCTGCCGCCCGGCGCCTTCGTTGCCGGGTCGCCGCTCGGCCACCGCTTGGGCCTGCCGCTGCTCGGCCGGCTGGGTCTGTTCCGGCCTGGCCCGCTGCTGATCGGCCGGTTGGGTGCGTTCGGGCCTGGCCCCCTGCTGATCGGCCGGTTGGGTCTGCTCGAGCCGGGTCCGCTGTTGTTCGGCCGGTTGGCGTTGCTCGGGCTGGGTTTGCTCGGTGCTGGTTCGCTGTTGTTCGGCTGGTTGGGTTTGCTCGGGCCGGGCTTGGTCGGTGCTGGTTCGTTGATGCTCGGCTGACTGGGTGCCTCCGGACCCGGCCCGCAGCTGCTCGGCCGGTTGCGTCCGCACCGCCGACTCGGTCCCCCCGGCCGTCGACACGATGACGATGGCTTCCTGCTGCGCGGCGAGCTGCTCAATGCGGGGCTGCGCCTCCGCGGAGTTCCAGGAGCCCTCCCACATCCGGCCCCGCGGCCTCAACTCCCGCTCAAGCCCCTCATCCTCGGGCGGTTTCCGATCGCTCTCCGTGTCATCCGGTGGCGGTGGGTCCTCTGGCGGCGGCGGATCGTCTGGTGGCGGTGGGTTGTCCGGGGGCGGCGGGTTGTTCGGGTCGTCCGGATCCGCGTTCTCCTCGCCTCGTTCGTCGGCGTCGTCAGCCTCAGCATCGTCGGCGTCGTCAGTTCGCTCGGCGTCGTTGGCTCGTTCGTCGGCGTCGTCAGCTTCGGCGTCTTCGGCTCGCTCAGCGTCGTCGGCTTGCTCGTCGTCGGAGCGGCGGTCGGCGTCGTCCTGTGCGTCGTCGGTCTCGCGGTCCTCGGCCTCGGCTCGATCAGCGTCCTCGGCTTCGGCGTCGGCGCGGTCGTCCTCGTCGGCCTGTCGGTCGGCGTCCTCGGCTTCGGTGTCGGCTTCGTCTTGCGCTGCGTCCTCTTCGTCGGGCTGATCGTCAGCCTCGGCGCGATCATTGTCGTCGGTCTCGGTATCCGCACGATCCTCTTCGTCGGCCCGATCGTCGGCGGCCTCGCCTTCGTCGGCGGGAGCATCGGCGTCGTCGGCTCGATCGTCAGCCTCGGCGCGGTCCCCAGTGTCCTCAGTGTCCTCCGCGGAATCGTCGGCCTCGGGCCGGTCCTCGTCCGGGGGCTTGTCGTCCGCTTCGCGCGGGCCCTCGGCCGAAGCCTCGTCATCCGGCCGATCGTCACCTTGATCTCCGGACTCGTCGTCCGCCTCCTGGGGGCCGTCGCCGGGTGGGGCCTCGTCCGACGGCTGATCCGACGCCGGCGGAGCATCGCCGTCGTCCGGGGAGTCGTCTTCGTCGTCCGCTTCCTGGGGGCCGTCGCCATCCGAAGGCTCCGGCTCGTCGCTCCGGCTGTCGTCCTCGGGGGTTTCCGGCTCGTCGCTTTCCGTCGGTCCGTCGTTCGTCTCGCTCATTCGCCGCTCTTCCCGCCCAGCTTCCGCTTCACCCTCTCGAACAGGGCCTCGCCCTGGATCTTGAGGTGCTCCCGGTTCTTGTAGGCATCCAGCACGGCCGGCATGACGGCGCCGACCACGTCGCCCCCGACGGTGCTCGCTGTCTCGCCGATCAGCCCAGCCCGGACTTCCTGCCGGGCCGCATGTTCCTCACCCGAGGCGGGCTCGTCCTCGGCTTCCTGCGGGCCCGGGGCGTGGTCGACCTCGTCCGAGGAGCCGTCACCGGCCGGGGATTCGAGATCGCCGGTTTCGTTCACGATTTCCCCACTTTCAGGACCGCGACCGCCCACTTGTTCGGCAGGTTGAGGAAACGGGCGGCGTGCATCAGACGGGCGCCGGGATCGCGCGGCAGCTGCGTGCCGGGATCCCTTGTCCCACTGAGCTTCCGGACGGCGACCTCGATCAACGCCGGACGAGCCGTGCCCAGCACCGTCGCGTTGTCGTCGCGCCAGTAGTCCGGACGGTCGGCCAGCTCGACCAGCTGCTCGGCCCGCGTGTGCCCGTCCAGGATCAACCCGCGCTCGGCCCACGCGGCGGTGTCGGGATGCGGTCCGTCGCCGGGGGTCTTCAACGCGCGTTTGACGTCGAACCAGCGGTAAGTGCCTGCCTGCCAACGGACTTCGGGGACGTCACAACCATGCGGTTCCCCTCGGAGCGTCCGCCACGCGCTCGCGGCCAGATGCGCGATGAACTCCCCAGGCGCGTTGTACTCGGCGATGCCCGCGTACCGTGCGTCAACAGCCGCCTGGATACGGTGCGCCACCGCACATTCCAACGTCTGGTCTTCAAAAGCACGACGAAGCGAGGAGATCCACGCCGGGTCCGGATCGGGCGCCCGGCGGCCGGTGATGTGGGCGACCGTCAGCAATTCCAGCCACAGCACCAGCCGAGGGTTCTCATCGGCACGGTGGACGGCCTCACTCAGCTGCCCCAGCGTGCAGGGCGAAGCGCCGCACAACGGTCCACAAGCGACACTTCGCCGCGCCACCACGGCCGGCGCCTTCGAGACCGAGGCAGCATCCTCGGCACCTTCGTTCAACGGCATCAGGAGCCGCAACGGCCGGTCCATGCCATCGGTGAACACCGCGGCCCGGCCCGGCGGCAGCGTCACGACGTGTCGCGACTGCGCCTCGCTCAGGTTCATCGTGGCGCCGACGGCGAGCCGGTCGTCTTCGGCGGGCAGCCGGTGCAGGATCTTGCACGCGGTGTTCTTGATGACGTCCGGCACGATTTTGCCGGGAATCTGTTCGGCGACAATGATTCCCTCGCCGTACGCGCGGATCTCCGCCAGCATCGACGTGAACAGCTCCACCGCGTGCTCGGCCGGGCTGCCCGGCTCGGCGCGCTTCAGGAGCCGGTGCGCCTCCTCCAGCACCAGCACGTGCTTCAGCCCGCGCGAGCCGGGCTGATGGTGGACGCGCAGGTGCTCGAACAGCCGGATCAGCACCGCGCCGATGAAAAACGCCTTGTCGGCGTCGGACCCGATGTCCTCGATCTCCAGCACGACGTTGCCGCGCAACAGCTCCGCGACGTCCAGCGGGTGCCCGCCCTCGAAGAACCGGCCGGGGGTGCCGAGCCGCAGCGAGCCGATCCGGACGTCGACGAAACCGCGGACGTTGTCGGAGACCTCCTTGCCGTAGCCGATGCCCTTCACCACCTCGATCGCGCTCGCCTGGAGGTCGCCGAGACTCGGGTACTTCACCGGGCCGGCCCGCCCGCGCACCTGCCCGGTCACCGGGTCCCAGCCCTGCTCGGTGTAGCAGCGGGTCAACGCCTGGGCCAGGACCTGCGGAAACGGCTCGTCGGCGTCAAAGGCGGCCAGGAACAGCGCGCGGACGAGATCCAGATGCGTCTGCAACGGGAAACCGGCGGCGGGCTCCAGCGGGTTCAGCCCCGCGGGGTACGCCGTGGGGTCGCCCGGCCGGATCACGGTCACCGGGCCGTCCGGGCCGAGCCGCCCGGCCATCGCGGCGTACTCGGCCTTCGCCGGTTCGATCACCAGCCACGGCACCCCGGCGTGGTGCAGTCCTTCCAGGAGGTGCCGCACGGTCTGGGACTTGCCCGAGCCGGTGGCCCCGGCGACGAAGGTGTGCCGGTTGAGCGTGTCCAGCGCGACGCCGAACTCCCCGACCGGCTGATCGGCGTCGTCGAGCACCGTGCCCAGGGGGATGTCGCCGTCGAATTCCGGCGTGACGTCGAACAGCGGCGGCTCGGTCATCCGGATCCCCGGCAGCTCCCGGCGCGGCGGCCGGGCGATGGCCGCGACCAGTTCGCCGGTCGCCCGGAACGGCGAACTCAGCGCACCGTTCTCGACGGGCTTGTCCCACACGGCGGCGAACCCGGCGCAGTCGGCGCCCGGTGTCAGCACGTACGGCAGGGCGTCGAGATCGCTGGCGCTGCACAGCAACGCCGCCGCCGCGCGCGTCGCAGCCTCGTCCGGGCCGCCGACCAGGACGTGCACCGTCCACAAGCCGGCCGGCTGCGCGCGTGACAGCTCCCGGTAACGGCCTTCCGCGCGCAGCAAGGCGATCCGGTCCGGCTCCGAGTTCTCCCGCTGACGCAGCCGGGGCATCGTGGTTTCCAGCCCGAGCAGCTCGCGGTCGATCGCGTCGCCGGCCACGGGCTCGGCCACGACCAGCCAGGCGAACGCGCCGGGCATGTGGGCGACGTAGTCGTCGAACCCGCCCCGGCCCGGTGCCTCCTCGGCCGACTGCGGTGTCCACAGTGGATCAGAGCCGCCGGTGCAGCGCGTCCAGGACGGCAGCGCCGCCCACCGGGCCGCGATCTCCGCGGTGTCCGCCGCCCGGCCGAGCCCGCCCGGCGGGTACAGCACCGGGACCATCCCGTCCGAGGTCGCGCGCGCGACCGGCGAGTGTGGCCGGCCACCGACCAGGACCCGCAGCGAGCGGCGGCCGGCCGGGCGCTCCCAGGCCACGGCGAACGCCGCGTCCGGACCGCGGAACCGCAGGTCGGCGTGCGCGGCGGTGAGCGCGGCGAACAGCTGGGCCGGCGAGCGCCCGCCGGTTTCGTCGGGCCGGTCGGCGCCGGCCGCGAGGTCGTCGCCGCGCGGGACGGCCAGCAGGTCGTGGAACGCGAACCCCTCCAGCACGGCGGGCGCCTCAGCCGAGGCGCGGGCGTTCGGCGACCCGGTCGAGCAGCACGGTGCCCGGATTGCAGTCGCCGGTCACCACTCGCCGGCCCGAAAGCCCGTTCTCGACCATGACGAACGCCGTGGGCGCGAGCCCCTGCAAGGCGGTCGGCTCGATCTCGAACTCGTACACCCGGGCCGCGGTCATGCCGCGGTTCTGGGAGTCGGCCTCGGATTCGGAGACCGTGTTCGACCAGTTCCGCTCCCGGCTCTGGGTCGTGGTGTTGGTGGTGCTCCACGAGCTGCCCGAGTTCGAACTCCCGCCGTTGGGCCCCGTCGAGCTCCCGGACGAGCCGCCGTAGGTGTAGCCACGGGACTGCTGGAAGCCCGCGGACCCGCCCTCGCTCGACGACGTGCCGTGGGTCAGCGTCCGCCCGACCTGGAGGGTGAGCTGCGACAGCTCGAACTTGTACCCGCGGCCGATGAACTCCGCGGCGTTCGCGGCCTCGTCGCCGTTGCCGATCTGCATCAGCAGCGTGACGGTGCCCGCGGCGCCGAGCAGCTTCTGCATGTCATCACGCAGGTGCTGGACCAGGTAGACGAGCCGGACCCCCGCCCGGCGCGCCTGGCGTGCCATGGCTTCGAGCGATTCCAGCCCGATCTGATCGGCGCCGGCGATGATCAGCGTCTCGCGGCCGGTCGCTTCGCGGGTGTGCAGCTCCTGCAGCGTGCGGTGGAAGACGAGGTGCTCGACGAACCGGCGGTGCCGGCCGGTCCTGGCCCGGGTCGCGACCACGGAGAACCCGCGCACGGGCCACAACGCCCGGAAGCCCGCCGTCGTCTGCTTCTCCGACGAGCGCTCCGCCCTGGCCAGGCCGCGCAGCTCGCCTTCGAGCGCCTGAAGCTCGTTTTGCGTCTGGTCCGTGCTGCCGACGGTGTCCACATAGGAGTTGAGCTTGCGCACCTCCTCGGCCGAGAGGGTCTCGTCCGAGGCCGCGTCGTAGACCCGGCGGAACACCTGCAGCCCGGCGACGAGCTTGGCGAAGGTGGGCGGGCCGCTCAGCCGCTCGCCGACGGCGGTGAGCAGGTCGGTGTGCAGGCCGCGCAGGTCGGCGCCGAACTGCGTGCGGTTCATCGTGTGCATGGTCTCGGCGACCACCTCGGCCAGCTCCGTCGCGTCGAGGTCGGCGATGATGCCGAGCTCCGCGAGGTCGCGGGGCAGCTCCTGGACGGCGACGCCGTGGCCCTTGGCCGCGGCCGCGACGGCGAGGTTGTCGCCCACCGCGAGGTCGGTGAAGTCCAGCAGGAACACCGAGGAGCCGGCGGCGAGCAGCGGCGAGCCGATGGTCACGATCAAGCTCGCCCAGCCGTCCTCGGTGCCGCCGAAGACGTCGACCCGGGCCGGGCGCGTGGTGAGCTGCACCGGGTACCAGCGCATCGCCTCGGCCACCCGCTGCGCCTCACGCCGGTCGTGCTCGGCGACGCGCTGCTGCCACGACGTGTACGCCTGGTTGTAGCGTTCGACGGCGGTGTTGTACCGGGCGGTGTAGTCGCGTTTCATCACGCTGAACCGGCGCCGCGTGCGGACGAGGTTCCAGATCGCCAGCACCACGCCGAGGCCCAGGATGATGTCGCCGGACAGCTCCACGGCCATGGGGACCTGCTTGGCGACCGACTCCGCCATCCCGGCGACCATCACGGCGACCACGAAGGCCAGCACGAGATAGCCGATCAGCCCGATCCAGGCCCGTTTGCTGCGCTTCTCCCGCAGCTGGTAGTCCCGCGGCGCGTACACCTGCTCCGCGATGGGCGGGTTGTTCGCCTCCGGGCTGACCGTCGCCGGCACGGGCTTGACGAACTCCCAGCCCCACCGCTCGACCGGCTGGAAGAGCCGCTCCCACATCTCGGTCGTCCGCCCGGCCAACACCACGTTCTGCCCCTGCACGGCCCCTCCGGTGCTCAACCTGCCGTAATGGTGCCTCATTGTGCCTTATGACCCGACCGGATGTGACACTTTCCCCCTGACTTGTCCATAATGGCGACCGCTCGACGCCGACTCGCAGGGGGAACCGTGTCCAACCCGCACCCGCCGAACCCGCCGCAGTGGATGCCCGGCGCTCAGGCCCCGGTCCAGCCGACCGGCCGGAACGGGCTCGCGGTCGCGTCGCTGATCCTCGGCATTCTCGGGATCTGCGGCTTCTCGCTGATCCTCGGCCTGATCCTGGGGATCGTCGCGCTGGTCCAGATCGGCCGGACCGGGCAGTCGGGACGCGGCCTGGCCATCACCGGCATCGTGCTCAGCCTGGTGTGGGCGGGCGGGCTGGCCATCGGCGTCATCTACATCGCCGACAAGGCCAAGACGACCGGGACGACTCCCACGATCGTGGGACTCAAGGTCGGAGAGTGTTACAACACGCCCCCGGGCTACGGCGAGGACGCGACGAAGGTCGCCTGCACCGCCCCGCACGACGGCGAGGTCTTCGACACCGTGCCGCTGAAGGGCTACCTCAAGGGCGAGTACCCGGGTGAGGACACCCTCGAACCGCAGGCGAAGAGCGGGTGCGAGGCGAAGCGCGCGGCCAGGTTCGGGGCGAATTACACCCCGCCGGTCGCGGCCGAGCTCGCCGTGTTCTACCCGGACTCGGCGGCCTGGGCCGCCGGGAAAGCCGCCGCTGTCTGCACTCTCCAGGTCACCTCGGACACGCAGTTCACGGGTCCGCTGGGCGGCTGAGGACCGGCGGTTGCTCAGCCGCGGGGCTGCGCGTCGAGCAGGACGCCGACCAGCAGGCGCTGCTCGGCCTCGGTGCGCTTTTGGTCGTGGCCGACCATCTTGTTCATTCCGCCAGGGAACGGTGCTCGGCGGGCGCCACCGTCGAGCGCCCGGTCACCGGAGGGAGTTGATCAGTTCGGTCACCGGGCTGACGTCCAGCGGACCGGTCCGGGCCCGGTCGTCGACAACCGTCACCTGGGGTGCTGCCGTGGTGGCGGCCGGCCACCGGGCACCGTCGGGGCTGCTCGGCACGCCGGTGCGGGCGAACTCCGTCCAAGCGTGGGCGACGGTGTCGCTCACCTGGGCATCCACCTCGTCGTAGGCCTCGGCCGGGGCGAGCCGGCCGAACACGTAGGGGATCTCCGAGCAGTGGAACGCGAGCTTGCCCGTCCGGCGGTTGCCGGGGGAGACGCGCCGGAAACGGTAGGCGTAGGCGCGGCGGCCCAGCTCGGCGAACCGCCGGTAGGAGGCCAGCGCCGGTTCGGTCCAGATGGCGGTGGTGAACAGTTCCGCCAGCTGCTCATACGGGCTGCCGGTCAGTGAGCCCACGATCCGCTCGGCGCTCTGTCCACTTAGGACAGTGGCCATCCTGGCCAGCGTCGCGGGTGTGTAGAGCTGGGCCGGGTCCACCGTTCCCGGTGGCGCGCCGAAGGGGCCGGTGGGCGTGATGAAGTAGCGGGCCTCGTCCGCGGTGTGGCCGAACAGCACCGGGATGTCCGCCGGCCAGCAGGAGAGGTCCGTGCCCACGACGGCGCCGTCCTCGGCCGGGCACCAGACCAGGTTCGCCGGCGTGTGCACCTGACCAGGCGAGGGAATCGTGCCCGACAGCTGGAACGACGCCTGGCGAACCTGCTCCACCGGCGCCTGCCGGAGGCGCTCGAGGTCGCCGCCGCCCAGCAGCTCGGACAACCGGGCGCTGGCCTCGGTGAGCCGTTCACGGGCGGTGTCCGGCAGGGCCGCTGCCGGTTCGAAGCCCGCGCTTTGCAGGATGACGCGGTGGAACAGCCCTTGCGCGGAGGGGGTGGCGAGCAGGGTCCGGCCCGCGGTCGCGCCCGCGGACTGACCGAAGACCGTGACGTTGTCCGGGTCCCCGCCGAACGCGAGGATGTTGCGAGCCACCCAGTTCAGTGCCGCGACCCAGTCCTGGACGGCGAAGTTCCCGCCCGCTCGCGGATGGTCCAGGAAGCCGAACGCGCCGAGCCGGTAGTTGAACGACACCGAGGTGACGCCGCGCCGGGCAAGGGCCGCGCCGTGGTAGTCCATCATGGACCCGGCCCCGCCGAGGAAGCCACCGCCGTGGATCCACACCATGACCGGCCGGCGGGCCCTCGGATCCAGGCTCGTGGACCAGACGTTGAGGTAGAGACAGTCTTCGCTCTGCGGCGCCCCGAGTTCCGCGCGGGGATCGTTCGCGGTCTGGATCGCCGCGTTGCCGAAGTTCGTAGCGTCGCGGACGCCGGCCCAGGCAGCCGGCGGCCGAGGCGCGGCCCACCTCAGGTCGCCGACGGGCGGCGCGGCATAAGGCAGGCCGGCGAAACGGAACACACCGTCTTCCTGATTGCCTTCGAGGACGCCTTGTTCGAGCTGAACCCGGGTCACGTTTGTCCTCCCTTGCGTTCAGCCCGCGACCGAGCCGAGCCGGGCGTTGAGCATTTCGATCAGCAGATGCGCGTAGCCGGGGTCCGAACGCAGAAGCGTCTTCGCTCGCGACGTCGACCGGACCAGTTCGGCTGTACGCGCGGAGAGCGCGTCGACAGCCTCGGCCGCTCGCTCCGCCGAGCGACTTTCGATGCCTTCGACGACGGCGAGCCGCTCCGCGTGCAGGCCTCCGACGACCCGCCGCATGAACGTTCTGAGATCCTCGATCGTGCGGTCGGTGTTGTCGATCACCGCCAGCTTTTCGGCGCATTCCCGCAGGGAGGCGATCTCGTCGTCGGTCGCGTCGCGGGCCGTCAGCTGAACCGCATGCCCGTTCAGCGCGCCGAGCACCTCCTCGGTGCTGGCGCCCGCCAGCCGGACCACGGAGGTGGGGTGCGGGAAGCGGGCCAAACCGCGGACCTCAGCCCTTCCAGTCGCCGATGCCCTGCCAGAACAGGGGGATGGTGGCCTCGATCAACCGGAACTCGCTCACCCGCTCGGCCTGCGCGATCGTTTCCGTCATCAGCCGGACGCCGCCCTCGCGATTGAGCTGATGGCCGATCTTCCGGATTTCGAGGACGCGGGCGAGCCAGTCCGGCGGGGATTCCCAGCCGGTCACCGCGCCGGCGATGATCGCGTCGAGTTGCCGCCAGTCGGTCGCCAGCGCCTTCTGCTCGTCGGTGAGGCCGCCGAAGTGCCGCTGGTTGGCGTCCATCAGCGAGGCGAAGCGAGCCGAGACCTCTGCCCGCCGCTCTTCATCCGCCGAATGGTCCTCGCTGCCGCTGCCGCTGCCGCTGGTGGACAGTGGACTGGTGGCCTGGGGTGAATCCTCGACCACGTACATGGTGATATTCGAAGAATCGACCAGATTCCGCGCCCGGCATTTCGGGCAGCGGGCCAGGGTCTTGTCCTGGTAGCGCACTCCGTCGATCCACCGGTGCTCGCAGCGTCCGCAGCCCACCCAGACCAGGAAGTTGTTGTGGCTGCCCCGCATGGCCGACTGGACCGCGCTCGTCGGGCCGGCGATGGAGCCCGCGGGCACCCCGCAATCCGCGGAATCGGTCTCCAGCTGCCAGGGACGCAGGTTTTCCAGATAAAGCCCCTCGATGTCGACGCCCCAAACCCCGTCCGGGGTTTCCACCACGACGTAGTACAGCTCGCGGTCGACGAATTCGCCCTGCAGGAATTCCTTCGCGCGCTCGGCATCGGGCCCGTTCAGCGTCAGGTAGCTGGCCTGCCCGTTGAATTCCACCCCACCGACCGTGAGCCCGAACTCGGCCACTTTCTGCTTCCAGGACTCCATCGCCGCGTTGTCGGAGAAGGTGACCGAGCGCCCGTCCGGCGTCGGCCTCGGCGTGGCGGGAGTCGCCGGGCTGGGCGGTTTCACCGGCGCCGCGGTTTGCTTGGCGACTGGGGTATTCCGCGCGGTCCGCCTGAAAAAGCCCATCGCCGGAGGATACCGTTCGTGGGCACGACCACGCCACCGAACGATTCCGTGAGCACAACCCGAAAGGCGGTACCGCTCAGGCGCCCGAATGGAGATAGGCCGCCCAACGGCTGGGCAGCGCGGGTTTCCAGGCTCGCATCGTGCGCACCGCGTGGTGCAACGCCAGCGCCGCGCGGTCCGGATCGGGTGGCCCGGCGCCGGCTGAGGTCAGCGCCTCGTAGAACGCCCGGGCCGCTTTCAGCGCCGCCTGATCGTTGATGGGCCAGAGCGTGCCGACGACGTTGCGATAGCCGGCCAGCTGGAAGGCCGCGGTCAGATGCGTGGCCTCGTCCGCTTGTTCCTGGTTCGTCTCGGTTGTGCTGCAGGCGGACAGATACGCCAATCGGGCACCGTCCAGCTTCAGGCGGGTGATGGCGTGCAGTGTCAACGGGTCGGTGGTGTGGTCCGGCAGCAGCAGCCGGCTGGCGGACGGGTTGTTCAGGTCGGCGTAGCCGTGACAGGCGAAATGGACGATCCCGTGCTCGCGCAACAACTCGACCACGGTGTCGCGGCGCACCGGAGCGTCGGCGGCCGGCCGGATCGTCGCCGTGGGGATGAACTCGCGGACGAGATCGACTTCCTCGGCCGCCCCGGCGAGCGGCGGGCTCTTCGGCGCCTCCGGCACGCTGACGACCAGCGCGGAGGTCGCTTCCGGGCCGGCCCGGCGGGCGTAGGCCAGCGCGCGAATGCTGGGCGTATAGGAACTCACGACCCGATCGAGCAGCGAAGCGGCGCGCTCGGCCGAACCGTGGCGGCCCGCGGCGTGGAGGGGGAGCAGGGTGACCACGCCGACCGGGCACCACCACACCCGGGGCCAGGGCTCGCCCGGGGCCGGCGGTTCGGTGCGGCCGAGACGCCGCAGCACGGGCTCGGTGATGTTTTCCCAGATCCAGGCGAGGACTTCGAGCATTCTCGGTTGAGCTTCGCGCCGCGCGCGCGAGGGCTGGTCCAGATCGAGCGCGACACAACGCGCCCGGCGAAAGGCTTCCGCCTGTTCGAGGAC
This sequence comes from Amycolatopsis saalfeldensis, assembly GCF_900110575.1. Classification (GTDB taxonomy): domain Bacteria; phylum Actinomycetota; class Actinomycetes; order Mycobacteriales; family Pseudonocardiaceae; genus Amycolatopsis; species Amycolatopsis saalfeldensis. The sequence goes on along the minus strand of NZ_FOEF01000011.1, from coordinate 9,216 downwards.
GGAATCCCTCGTGACCGCTTCGGGAAGCTTCTCGACGTGAACCGGGTCCGCGGGATCGTCCCGGACGATCAAGGCGAACGCGCGTGACTCGTCGGCCACCACCGAGACGATGGGGCCGCTGCTTGCGTGCCGGCAGAGCTCGGTGATCGGCGTCGGCCGCTGGAAACCGGCCAGGCTGCGGTGCTGACGGATCCGTTCCAGAAGCCCGTCCCACTGCCGGCTGAGTGCCTCGCGTCGCGTGGCGAGTTCGCGCGAATGCTCGCCGAACGAGGCCGCCGCGATCTCGTGATCGGCGTCGTTGATCCGGTCGCGCAGTTCCTCGAACTCACGCAGGAGGCCGGGCGCGACGCGCTTCAGTTCGGCAGCGTCCTCGCGCGTGTCCAAGGTCCCGGAGAACACGATCCCGCGCGTCTGCTCGAGCAGTTCGACCGCGTATCCCGGACGGCCGGCCGCGATGGCGACCGCGGCGGCGGTCGCGGGCAGCCGGTGCGCGGCACTGACCCGGTGCTCCCGATCGGCGCGGTCCACGTCCCGGAAACCCAGCTGTGGCAGCAATTCCGTGGCGAGCCCGACCATCTCCACCGCGTGCCGGACCCGGCCGAGCCGAAGATCCGCACTCGCGGCTCGCTGGGCCGCCGCGATGCGCCGGCCCGCGGACGTGCCGGCCATCTTCGCCAGCGCGGAATTCACCCGGGTGTAATCGCGCAGCGCGGCGTTGTCCCGGGTCCGAGCGTAAAACAGGCTGAGCACGTCGCCGAAGCCGAACAGGATGACGGCGCGGTCGGGGTGATTCGGCGGGGTGCTCGCCACGGCCTGTCTCGCGAACTCGACCGACTCCCGCAGGTCTTCGACTCTGTTTTCGCGCTCGCTCAGGAAGACCTCGCGCAAGGCACCGCTCAGATACGACAGGTACCGGCCCCGGTCCGGGTGGTCCGCGGGCGCGGTCCCGGCCAGATCGCGGGCGACCGCCACGATCCGGTCCAGCAGCGCGGGCTCCGCCGACTTCTCGTACTGAACGGTCAACGCGCGGTGCAGGACGTTCAGCCGCGCGAGGTAGTCCGGATGGAACGCCGAGGTCGCGGTCACCGCTCTCCCCGCCTCTCGGACGGCCTCGCCGATCGTCCGGTCATCGCCGGTCCGCCCGGCCAGATTCGTCATCGAGCCGGCCAGCACGGACTGGATCTCCGCCCATTCCGGATCGGTGTCCCGAACCTCTTCCACGGCCGCCCGCGCGAGGCTCACTGCCTCACGCGCCATCGCCAGATCGCTCGTCCTTTCCGACAGCATCCTCAGCGCGTCGGCCAAGTTCGCCTTGTCCCGCGCGCCTGACGCGACGGCGGAACGAGCGACTTCGACCGCCTCCCGCAGCGCCCGAACATCCCCCGTCAGCTCGTATTTCCGTTTCAGGACAAGGGACAGCAGATGCAGCCGATCGTCTCGCTCCTCCGCCGGCTCCCGCATGATGCCCACGGCTTCGTCCAGCGCCGCCGGCTCACCGTCACGCCCGGACAGAAGCCACAGGAGCGACGCGAGATCGGCCCGGTACGAATCGCGGCGTGGATCGTCCGGCCGGACCGCCGCGACGACTCGCCGGGCGGTGGCGACCGCGTCGCGCAACGTGGGCAGGTCGTCTGTTTGTTCGAATTCCCTTCGCAGGGCGGCCGCCAATTCGGCCAGCCCGGCAGCAGCGTCCTCGCCGGCGGCCGGCTCGCCCGGCAGGGGACGCGACCAGCGCAGCGCCTGCTCGAGACTTCGCGGGTCGAGATCCGTGGTCGTCTCGAACAGCCGCTGCAGGAGCAGCCGGAGTTCCCCCACGTAACGGCCGTGATCCTCGGCAGTGAGCGCGATCGCGGCCCGGCAGGTCGCGACGGCTTCGCGCAACGCCGTGATTTCCCCTGTCCGCGTGAACAACCGCAGCAACGCCGTGGCCAGCTCGGCCAGCCGTTCCGCCCGATCCGGATGGGCCTGGGCCATGCCCTCGAGCTGCCACCGGAGGTACATGACGCGCGTCCGCAGCGTCTCTTCGGTTTCGTCCATCAGTCCCAGAATCGTGCGAGGATCACGGCATGCCGGATCTTACGCCCCAGCTGCGCCGTGTCGGCCGGCTTTGCGCGAGCCTCGAGTCGGATGACGAACTGCGAGCCGAAATCGAACGCGGGGGATTCCCCGGCCGCGGCTGGGCGGAATTGGCCGACGCGATCCGCGCCGGTTCACCGCGCGAGCTGACGACGCTGCTCGACGCGATCGAAGAAGCCGCCGGAGAAGCCGATCTGGACGGGGTCACGGACCCGACGCGCGAGTTCCGGCCGCTGCCGAACGGCTCGGCGCCGGTAGTCCGGGCGGTCACCGGCTGGCGCTGCCCGCTGCCACACCGCTGCGGGCGCGTGGAGCTGGCCGGCTCCCCCCGGTGCGCGGTCACCGGCGACGCGCTGACCTGGATTTCGGTGGACAGCCGGTGACCGGCTTCCTCGAGCAGCTCAGCGTCAAGATCGTCGACCGGTGGCTGGCGAACCTGCTGGTCCCCGGTCTGCTGTGGCTGTGCTGCGCGGTGCTGGCCGTTCGGCTGGGCTGGGCGCACGCGCTTGACCTCGGGGCGGCGGAGTCCCTGGTGCGGGAGCTGGCCGGCCCGCGTTCGGCCGGGCAGGCCCTGCTGCTGGTGGCGGGGGCCCTCTTCGGTAGCGCGGTCGCCGCGCTGACCGCCGTCGGCTTGGCGACCGCGGTGCGGCGCGTCTGGTCGTGGCCGGGCAAGCGGGTTCCGGTCAACTGGCTTCGGCAGTGGCGCGCCCGCAGGTGGAACGCAGCCGACCGCAAGGCCGTGCGACACCGGATCGACGTGCTGAACTCGGTCGAGGATTCGGCCACTACGGCCGGGCCGGAGTACCGCGACGCGATGGCCCGGCGAGACTCGATCGGCCTCGAGCCGCCGGAGCGGCCGACCTGGATCGCGGATCGCTGGTTCGCCGCCGGGCTCCGGATCCACCGGGCGTACGGCCTGGATCTGACCGTCGTCTGGCCGAGGCTGTGGCTGGTCGCGCCGGAATCGGCGAGAAACGATTTCGCCGTCGCGCAGACCGCCTACCAGAAATCGAGTGTCACGGTCGCCTGGGCGATTCTCTACGGTTTAGCCGGGCTTTTCTGGGGCCCGGCGCTGCTCATCGCGCTCTGCCTCGCGGCGATCGGCGTCCTGAGGGCCCGGCAGGCGACCGCGAACCTGTGCGAACTGGTGGAGTCGGCCTGCGACCTGTACGGCCCGGCGCTGGCCGAGCAGCTGAAGGTGCCGTGCCCGGACCGTCTGACGACGAGGATCGGCGAAGAGATCTCCGCTCAACTGCGGAAAAAGGACTTCCCCGGCTGAGCCGGTCAGCTCATCCAGTCGCCGATGCCGCCCCAGTACTGTTCGACCGTCCGGGCCGCGACCCGGTGGTCCAGCCCCAGTTCCATGATCCGCTGATGCGTTTCCCGCAGTGCGCGCATGCCGCCCTCGCGGTAGCGCTCGTGGCCGATCGCCCGCATTTCGACGGCGTCCCGAACCCAGTCCGCCAGCGGGCTGGGCGAGGAGATCAGGGAGTCCAGGAAACCCCTGTCCAGCAGGAGGTTCTTCTGCTCCTGGGTGAGGTGCGAATAACGCCGGTTCAGCGATTCCGCCGCGTTGGCCAGCCGTCGGGCGAGCCGGACGTCCTCGCTTTCACGGGAATCGACCGAATCGGGCAACCGCAGTGCGTTCGCCGCCAGCGTCAGTTTCCTGACCACCTCCGGTGAACGCAGGTTCTGCCCGCATTCCTGGCACCAGATGGTCGCCGGCAGGCTGATGAACTCGCCGCAGGCGGAGTCGGGGCACATCGTGGTGATCGTGCCGCCGGGAGTGGCTTTGTCCAGCGTCAGGAACACATTGCATCCGCATTTGGGGCAATCGAGGGAGAACGCCCGATCGAGGCCGGGCATCTGCCCGCTGCAACCGGGGCAGGAACCAGGCGGCGGTTCGAACTCCCCGCCGTTGGCGAAGTACTGGTCTTCCAGCTCCTCGTTGACGCCCGGCACCAGCCAGTGACAGGTGCCGCACACCAGATCGGTGTCGAATTCGAAGGCCAGCGCTTCACACGACGAGCACCGCAGGACCAGGTCTCCGGTGCGACGGATCTCCTCGACGAGAGCGGGAATCGCCGTCGGGCGCACTTCCTGGAAACAAGCCGGGCAGGCCGGTCGGACTGCTTCGCATTCAGCGCCCCGATGCGCCTGCCCACACGATCCGGCATGCCCGCACGCGGCGTCGTGTGGCGCATGCGGGCAATCCGGCCGGACCCGGGGTTTTCCTTCGGCTTGATTCCGTGCCTCTTGCTGGATCTCCTCCGCGGTCACGACGGAGCCGTCGCTGTGCACCATGCACGAGATTTCGTTGCTGTAGAGGCGTTCGTTTATCCTGCTACCCGCCCAGAAAGCGATCCTGAGTTTGAGGCCCATGCTCCGGAAGCCCGCCATGGCGGCCATCGCCGCCTCCGGAAGGCCGTCTTCGGCCGCCTCCAGCACGCCGAAGGTGCCACTCAGCGGCGCGCCGGTGCGGGGCTCCCGCAGCGTGGCCCAGCTGCCGCCTCCCCGGGGGAGCACCTGAATGAGGTAGGTGTAAGCAGGCATGCGGGCAGCGTACCGAACCGGCGCGCGTCACCGGGGCGATTTCGTTACCTTGACGGCAAAGCCCGGGCTCAGCCGGACGTCGAGCGCAGCACCGCGCCCAGCCGTTGAGCGAATTCGCGCGCCTGCGGCCGGGCCAGTCTCGCCGCGGTGATGCGAATTCCCGGCGACGCCGTGCTCGCCGGGGCCAGGAACATGCCACCGTCCCGAACCGACCAGCCGGCCTCGCGCAGCGCGGCCACCGGGGCGGCCGAACCCCGCGGCGTCGGGACCCAGACGTTGAAGCCGTCGGTGGGAAAAGGGGTTTCCACGCCTTCCGCCGCCAGCTCGTCGCGGAGTGTGTCCACGCGCTCGGCGTACGCACGGCGGGCCCGGTCGAACTGCTCGGCCGCCGCGTCGGATTCGAGCAGCTCGACGACGAGCTGTTGCAGCAGCCGGCTCACCCAGGTCGCGCCGGGGCGCAGCCGGGTCCCGAGCCGCTCGCTCGTGTCCTGATCGGACGCCACGACGGCGACGCGCAGGTCCGGGCCGAGGAACTTGGCCACCGACCGCACCAGCGCCCACCGTCCCGCCGCGTCCGGCGTCGCCCGGTGGTAGGGGTGACGGGAGATCGCGGAGAAGTGGTCGTCCTCGATCACCAGCACGTGCGGGTATTTCGCCAGCACCGAACGGATCTCCCGCGCGCGCTCGGCGGTGAGGCTGACGCCGGTGGGGCTGTGCACCCGCGGCGTGATGACCACGGCGCGGGCTCCGGCGTCCAATGTGGACCGCAGGGTGCGCGGGTCCAGACCCTCGGCGTCCACCGGCACGGGCGCGGCGCGGAAACCGTTGAGCCGCACGGTGCCCGAGCTGGCGTAAAAACACGGGTCCTCCAGCGCGACGAGGTCGCCCCGGGTGAGGTGCGCGACGAGCAGCCGTTCGACGGCATCGACCGCGCCGTGGGTCACGGACACCTCGAACGGCGCGTCGACCTCCGGCGTGAACGTCGTGCGGGCCCACGCGGCCAGGCGGGGCTCGACGGCCAGGCTCCCGTACATCTGCGGGTGGTAGTCGAGCTTGGCCAGCGCGGCCGCGATGTCCGGCAGCAGCGCCGGGTCGGGGTTGCCGCTGGAGAGGTCGACCAGCTCGGTGTTCGCGGCCGCCTCGCCGTCCAGCCGGGGGAGTGAGGCGACGACCGTGCCGCGGCGGCCCCGGGTTTCGGCCACGCCGGCGGCGACGAGCATCCGGTAGGCCGCGGCCACGGTGTTGCGGTGCACTCCGAGTTCCGTGGCCAGCTCGCGGATCGGCGGGACCGCGTCACCCGGCCGCAGCCGGCCGGTGCCGACCAGGTTGCGCACGCTCTCGGAGATCTCTCCCGCCGTGGTCCCGCTGATCGGTGCGCGCTCCGCGGCCTGGTTCGTCACCGGCCCAGTATGGCACGTGACAGAACCGGCTTCGGCGCGTACGGTGTTTGTCACGTGACAAAAATCCGAGGGAGAAGCCATGCACCTGCCCAAGCAGTTCGAGGTGTCCGAAGAGGACACCGCGGCCCTGCTGAGCAAGGGCGGATTCGGCCACCTGGTCACCCCCGCCCCGGACGGCTCGCTGGAGGTGACCTCGATGCCGCTGCTCTACGACGCCGAGAGCCACTCACTCGTCGGCCATCTGGCGCGGCCGAATCCGCAGTGGCGCTATACCGCCGAGGCCGACTCGGTGGTGATCATCCCGGGCGTGGACGCGTACGTGACACCGTCCTACTACCCGAGCAAACAGGAGACCCAGAAGGCCGTCCCGACCTGGAACTACGAAGCCCTCTACGTCCACGGCCGGCTGCACGCGCACGACGACCGCGACTGGCTGCGCGAGCACGTCACCCGGCTGACCGACAACCACGAGAGCGGCCGTCCGGCCCCGTGGCAGGTCTCCCACGCCCCGGACCGGTTCATCGCGTCGCAGCTCAAGGGGATCGTCGGGATCCAGCTGTCGATCACCCGCGTGGTGGCGAAGGCGAAGCTGAACCAGAACCGCAGCGACGCCGACCGCTCCGGGGTCATCCGCGGGCTGGCGCAGGGCACCGGCCCGGAGCGGGAGACCGCGGCCCGCATGGTCGCCCTCGGGCTGGACCACGGATGACCGGCCTGTTCACCGGGCTCAGCGCCTTCCCGCTCACCCCGATGACCGAGCAGCGGATCGACGAGGCTGCTTTCACGGGACTCGTCGCGCGGCTGCATCAGTCCGATGTGGACTCGATCGGCGCACTCGGGTCAACCGGCAGCTACGCGTATCTCACCACCGCCGAACGCCGGCGGGTCGCGGAGCTGGCGGTCCAGGCCGCCGACGGCACCCCGGTGATCATCGGCATCGGCGCGCTGCGCACCGTGGAAGTGTTACGCCACGCCGAGAACGCCCAAAACGCCGGCGCGAGCGCGGTACTCCTCCCGCCCATGTCGTACCAACCGCTCACCGACGACGAGGTGCACCAGCTCTACGCCGACGTGACCGCGGAGCTCTCGGTCCCACTCTGCGTTTACGACAATCCCGGCACCACGCACTTCTCGTTCAGCGACGAACTCCACGGCCGGATCGCCGCGCTCCCGAACGTGGCCTCGATCAAGATCCCGCCGACCCCCGCGGACCCGGCCGCGGCGCGCGAGCGCGTGGACCGCCTGCGCCGGCTCATCCCGGACACGGTCGCGATCGGGGTCAGCGGGGACGCCGCCGCGGCCGGCGGGCTGCTCGCCGGCGCCGACCTCTGGTACAGCGTGCTCGCCGGGGTGTGGCCCGAACCGTGCCTCGCCCTGGCGCGCGCCGCGAAACGGGGCGACGCCGACGAAGCCCGCCGCCTTTCCGACGAGCTGGCCGCGGTCTGGACGTTGTTCGCCCGTTACGGCAGCTTGCGCGTGGTCGCCGCGATCGCCGAACGCGAGGGCCTGGTGTCCGCGCCGAATCTCCCGCGGCCGTTGCTCGGTCTCACCGGCGCCGACCTCGCCCGGGTGAACGAGGTGCTGCGGTAGCAGCCCGGCTGCCTCAGTGCTGGTCCGCGGCCGCCGCGGTGAAGATGCCGGTCTCCAGGAAGGCCCGCCACTCGGCGGGGGATTCGCTCTGCATGGCGCGATAGGCGGCGGCCTGGACCTGGGTGCCGGCCGTCGACCTGGTCCAGATTTCGCGGACCAGCGGGCCTTCCTGGAGGTACCGGGCGTACCCGGCGTCGATGCCGACGACGGCCGCGGCGCGGATCTTGATGGCGTCGACCTTGTCCTTGGCCGCGGCCTCGAAGATGCCGGTGTCGATGAACGCTCGCTGCTGCTCCGGCGTCCGGCTCGCGTACGCCTGGTAGTACACCTCGGAATCGCGAGGGGCCAGGTCGCGGAACCAGATGGCCTCCACGAAGTCCTTGTCCGTCAGCTGCGCGGCCAATGCCGGGTCCATGCCGACGACGGCGCCCGCCTTCACCCGCGCGTCACGAAGCTTCTTCTCCGCGGCTTCCTTCTCGGCCGCTTCCTTCGCCGCGTCCACGTCGCGCTGGTACTCGACGAAGATCCCGCGAACGATGAAGTCCTCCTGCTCCGCCGGCGTTCCGCTGTAAACGGCGCCCGCGGCGGCCTTCACGAACGACCCCTTGGCGGCCCGCTCCCACAACGAGAAGACGAAGTCCTTGTCCTCCTGGCCGAGCAGTACCGACGTCAGCTCGAAACCGAGCAGCGTGGCGGCGGGCTGCCGCTCCGCACGCCGGGCCTGGTACAGCGCTTCACGGTCCAGATCCCGCTGGTGCGCCTCGTAGATCCCGGTCGCGAGGAAGTACGACGTCCTCCCGTTGAGGTAGGCGTCACTCGCCTCGTACTGGACCTCCCGCGCCACGTCGCCCTGCCGCACCGCGGCCTGGTAGATCTCGTAAACGAAGGCGTTTTCGCTCAGCCGCAGCAGTTCCGGCGTGATCGCGAGCCCGACCACAGCGGCGGCATTGGTGCGCAGCTCATCCGGCGTCTGCGCCACAGCGGCCGGGTTCTCGCCCGGCGCGGCACTAGCCACCGCCGGGCCGAGGACCCCGGTCAGCACAGTCACCGCAGCGAGCACGGCGACGGAGGAGGCCACGAGGCCGCGAGTTCTGAAATTACCCTTAGTCGTCACATAACGGGATATATCGCCGAGATCGGTGAACGTTACCGGCTCGTCGCAGCTTGGCCGTTCGGCAGCGCGAAGGTCTCGACGTGGTCGATGGCTGTGTGGAGGGCGTCTCGCAGTGGGGTGATGTTGTGGGTGACTTGGGCGAGGAGCATGCCGCCTTGGAAGGCGGCGAGCAGGAGGTGGGCGAGTTGGGTGGGTTCCGCTTGGGTGTTGATGTGGCCGAGGTTCTGCATTCGTTCGAGTCCGTCGCGGAAGATGTCTCGCCATTGTGTGAACGCGGTGGTGAGTTGTGTGCGGACGTTGAGGTCGGTTTTGATGATTTCGCTGGCGAGTGAGCCGAGGGTGCAGCCTTCTTGGCAGGCGCGGTCGTAGGCGATGTAGAAGTCTGCCCAGTCCCGAAGGGTGTCGAGGTTGTCGAAGTGGGTGAACCGCTTACTGCGGTGGAAGGTGAGGATGCGTTCGGCTTGCCATTCGATGACGGCGAGG
>NZ_FOEF01000027.1 GCF_900110575.1 Amycolatopsis saalfeldensis | reverse complement strand
TGAGTTCTGCGGCGTGTTCGAGGATGCGGGCCCGGGTCGCCTGTCCTTTGCCGGTGAGTTTCTGGGCTTCCGTGGTGGCTGCCATGGCGTCCACACTACCCCAGAGTGGGCTTGACAGCCCAGTATCGGGTCGTGTTCACTGCCGTTAGTGGGCTGGCAAGCCCAAAATCGGAGAGCTACGGAGGCATGCCATGAAGGCAATCGTCGTGACGGACCAGGCCGCGGAAGCTGCCGGCATCACGCTCGCCGAGCGGCCTGGGCCGGCGCCGGGGATCAATGACGTTGTGGTCGAGGTCCGTGCGTCGGGTTTCGTTCCGGCCGAGTGGGAGTGGGCGTCGACGTGGGTTGATCGTTCCGGTCGTGAGCGGACGCAGGCGGTCATCGGGCACGAGTTCGCCGGGGTGGTCGCTTCTCTCGGCTACGGCACGACCGGTTTTTCGGTGGGGCAGCGGGTTTTCGGGATCACGGACTGGCACCGTGACGGAACCCTGGCCGAGTACGCGGGTGTGGAGGCGCGCAGTCTGGCGCCGCTGCCGGGCAACGTCGACTTCACGGTGGGTGCGAGCCTGCCGATCTCCGGGTTGACCGCGTGGCAGGGCCTGTTTCAGCATGGTCGTGTTCGGGCGGGGCAGAGTGTCCTCGCGCACGGCGCCGCCGGTGCGGTCGGGTCCGTGGTGACGCAGCTGGCCCGGGAGTTCGGCGCCTATGTCATCGGTACCGGGCGGGCGGCGGACCGGCAGGCGGCGCTCGAGTTCGGCGCGAACGAGTTCCTCGACCTCGGCCACGACGACCTCGGCGAGGTCGGCGGGGTCGATCTGGTCTTCGACGTCATCGGTGGTGAGGTTCAACGGCGGTCGGCGAACATCGTCCGGCCCGGCGGGACGCTGGTGTCGGTGGTCGGCCCGGTGGAGGCCCGCCCGGCCGACGGCCTCGCGATCGACTTCGTTGTCGAGTCCGTGCCGAGTCAGCTGACCGAGATCGTCGACCGGGTCCGGGATGGCCGCCTCCGCACCCACATCGGCACCATCGTGACCCTCGACGACGCCATCCCCGCGCTCAACCCGACCGAACGACGCAAGGGCAAGACCGTCATCCGCGTGCGCCCCTGAGCACGCCGACCTCGCCGATGCGTGGGCCTCGACCAGGTGGCGCACGATGGCCAGGCCGCTGCCCCCGCCAGAAGCGGTCGAAGATGTTTCACGAGCTGATCAAAGTCCGCTAACGCCAAGCGCGAAGGATGCTTGCGACGCGAACTCGCGCCGCCGGTTGTTTGTCTGGTTGGTGACCGGTCGGCATCGTCCTTCGCGCTGAGTGCGCCTCGCACCGGTCGGTCGCCGATCGACTGCATGCGGCTGCGCTCCGTGTCGCCGACCAGGCAACGAGCCGCGCTATAGGATCATGCTGTGGTTGGGAATGCCGATAAGCGACAGCACATCCTGGACGTGGCGACGCGCCTGGCGCGCACGGACGGGCTCCGGGGCCTGAGTGTGCGGTCTGTCGCCGCGGCGGCGGGGGTGGGGGCGACGACGCTGCGGACCTACTTTCCCTCGCAGGCGTTGCTCTATCGCGCCGTCGCCGAGCGGCTGGTTTCCGTTGCGCTCAGCGATGACCGGATCCGGGATTCCTCGCTCGGCCCGGCGGAACGGTTGTACACGAGCTTGCGGCAGTTCCTCCCCAGCTCCGAATACCGGCAGTACGCCCTCACCGTCTGGTTCGAGCTGATCACCCTCGCGGTCGGGCCCGATGCCAACGCCGAGGTGCTCGAGCTGGTGAACTCCGGGCAGGCCGAATCGGTCTCGATCACGACCCGGTGGTTCAAGCAGCTGGCCGACGACGGGTGCGCGTTGCGAGAGTCCCCGGAGGTGCTGGCGGACCGGTTCGAGACCATCGTGGACGGGCTGCAGCTCCACCTCCTGCTCGACCAGGACGAAGCCGCGCTCGGCCGGGCGGACGACACGGTTCGCTGGTTTGTGGCACAGGCACTGGCCTAAGAGCGCGCCGTCACGGGGCGGGACGACGGTCGACCACCCGCTCGGCGAACCACCTGATCGTGTTCTTCGCGGCGTCCGGATCGGCTTGCCCAGGCTGGAACAGCGCCCGCACGTACAGCCCGTTGACGAGCGCCAGCGCCGATGACGCATAACCGTCGACGTCCTCGGGGCGAAGGTGGCCCCGGACGGCGAGGATGGCAAGCCACCGGCGTACGCGCTCGGCCAGTGACCGCTGGGCGCCTTCCACGATAGAGCGAGCCTCGGGGACCGAGGCGGACATCCGATGCAGCTCGAACCAGCCCTCGACGGCCGCCCGCCGCCCGTTCGGCGGCAACAGCTGAGCCAGGCACTCGAACAGCCGATCCGAGGGGTCGCGCCGGTCGTCGGCGATCGAGAGGTCGCCGACCGGACGGCGGGCCAGCTCCGTCGCGACCACCAGGTGCAGCTCGGCCTGGGTCGGAAAGTAGTGGCGAAGCGTCGTCGCACCGACGCCCGCCGCGGCCGCGACGGATCGCACACTCAGCGAACTGAGCCCTTGGGCCGCGGCCAGACGGAGCGCGGCCTCGATGATCTTCTCCCGCGTGGCCATGCCGACGAGCGTACCTGCACAGTGTGCGGTACGGTGTGCCGCACAGCGTGCGGGGCACGGCCCGGCCGAACCGGAAGAGGAAGAAAACCATGATCGAGAACCTGCAGCACTTCGTCGGCTCGTGGCCGGGCGCCCTCCAGTGGATCGGGATCGCGCTGATCGCGACCATCCCCTTCGTCGAGAGCTACATCGGCAGCGTGATCGGCATCGTGATCGGGGTTCACCCGGTCGTGGCGGCGATCTGCGCCGTGCTCGGCAACGTCGCCGTCATGCTCGCCATCGCGTTCATCACCGACTCCGTGCGCCGACGCGCCACGCGCGGCAAGGAGCGCACCACCACCCCCGGCAAGGCCCGCGTCAAGAAGCTGTTCGACCGCTTCGGCGTCCCCGGCGTGGCCCTGCTCGGGCACCCGACCCAGATCTCGACCGCCGCGCTCATCGCGCTCGGCGCGCCCCGCACCAAGGTGATCATCTGGGAGCTGATCTCCATCGTGCTCTGGGGCACGATCGTCGCCGTCGTCGCCGGGCTCGGCATCAGCGCCCTCGCCTGAACTCACGCAAAGCCCTCAATCCGACCGATACGAGAGGAACCGCAAAGTGGAGCTGGATGCCAAGACCATCGAGGCCGCCGTGGAAAAGCGGCGAGCCGGGTGGCCCGAGATCATCGTCGGCGCGGTCGTCTACATCCTGTCCTACTACCTCGGACCGCCGATCGTCAGCGCCATCACCCATGACTCGCCGGTCTCGAGCGGGATCGGCCTCGCCGTGCTTTCCGGGATCATGGGCCTGCTCGGCTTTTTCGCCGCTTTCGCCATCCGCCTCCGGGCCTGGCCCGCGTTCAGCGTCCGCGCCATCCCGGTCCGCTGGATCTTCATCGCGTTCGGCTTCGGCCTGCTCGCGCTCATCCTGAACCAGGTCGTCACCATCGTTTACGGGCTGATCAGCGGCGGCTCGGGCACCAACGTCCAGGGCGACTACCAGTCCGCGACCCACGCGGGCGGGCCGGCCTTCCTGTTGTATCTGCTCGGCATCGCCGTCCTGACGCCGCTCGGCGAGGAGTTCTTGTTCCGCGGTGTGCTCGCCACCGCGCTCACGAAGTACGGCTCATGGGTGAGCGTCATCGGCAGCACCGTCTTCTTCGCGCTGGCCCACGGCATCAACCTGGCCCTCATTCCCGCGATCGTCGTCGGCGGGATCAACGGCATTCTGCTGGTGCGCACCAAATCGGTGTGGCCGGGCGTCATCGTGCACGCGGTCAACAACGGTCTGGGCGCCATCCTCTCCCTGCTGATCGTCAGCGGTGGGTGACGCCTTCGGTGGCGAACACGGCGAGCTTCGACGATCTCTTCGATCGGCACACCGAGGTCGAATCGGTGCGCCTGGTACAGGTCGAGGTAGTCGGTGCGCAGCCGGTGTCCGACATCCGGCCCCAGACCGACTCGGCGGCACCGCGGCCGTAGACGTTCGCGGTGTCGAAGAAGGTGATGCCGGCGTCGAACGCGGCTTCGGTGCAGGCCCGGGCCTGGTCGGCCGGGACCCCGCCCGCGCAGGTCAGCCACGACCCGAGCGGCCTATCGTCGGGGTATGCCTGAGCACGCCGACACCGGGAAGCCCCTGGGCGCGTTCCTCCGGGCCCGGCGTGAGCTGCTGGACCCGGCTGAGCTGGGCCTGCCCGATTACGGCCGCCGGCGGGTTCCGGGTCTGCGCCGGGAAGAGCTCGCGCAGCTGGCCGGAGTCAGCCCGCATTACTACGCCCGGCTGGAGCAGGGCCGGGACCGCAACCCGTCCGCGGTGGTGCTCGAAGCGATCGCGAAGGCCCTGCGGCTGGACGAGGACGCGCTCGCCCACCTGCGTCAGCTGGCCGCGCCCCCGCCCCGGCGCCGACTGCGGGACACCGTCGGCGAGAAGGTGCGTGCCGGGCTCGCGGAACTCATCGGAACCTGGACGGAGCAGCCCGCCGTGGTCATCGGCCGGCATCGCGACGTGCTCGCCGCCAACGACCTCGCCGCCGCGTTGAACCCGGGATTCACCCCCGGGCGCAACCTCCTGCGTGACGTGTTCCTCGATCCGGCCGCCCGCGACGTTTACCTCGATTGGACCGCCATCGCGCACGGGGCCGTCGCCGGGGTCCGGTCCACTGTGGGCTCCGAACTGGACGATCCCCGCCTCACCGAGCTGATCGGCGAGCTTTCCCTGAAAAGCGGGAAATTCCGGGCGATGTGGGCCCGGCACGACGTGGAGGAGCGCACCGCCGGGATCAAGCGGTTCAACAATCCGCTGGTCGGCGAAGTCGTGGTGAATTACCAGGCATTGTCGGTGACCGGGGCGGTCGGGCAGATCCTGTACATCTTCTCCGCGGAACCGGGCTCGGCGCAGTCGCTAACTCCGCGCCGCCCCAGGTGAGGCACTCACTCGAAGGCGTTGACGCCGGTGAGTTCGGCCGAAATGTCCCACAGCCGGGCGGCCGACGCCGGGTCCGCCGCGTACGGGTGGAGGCCGGACTTCATCGCGTCCGGGGCGCCGGGGTCGACGATCTCGGCGACCTCGTTGTCCTCGAGGTAGACACCGCCCATGCCACGCAGGTGCCCCGAGGTCGCAGCCCAGGCGGCGGTCGCCGCACCCGCCTCCGGTGACTTCCACTCGATGAGGTGGTTCCCGTCCCGGTCGATCCAGCCGAGCTGGACCTGGTCCTCATGGGACACGTGACGCTGCAGGTTGGTCCGGATTCCGCCCGGGTTGAGCGAAAAGGCGTAGGCCTGCCATTTGTCGTACCCGCCGGCGAAGCCGAGATCGTCCCACCGGATGTCGGAGAACTTGTGCCCGCGGGAGGAAAACGCGATCACGCGGGCGCCATCGCCGGCGGACAGGGCGGGCCAGAGCCGGTTCGTCAACGCGAAGTGGCCGAGATGATTGACCGCGAACTGGAATTCCCAGCCCGGCCCGACCCGGCTCTCCGGGGCGGCCATCACACCGGCGCAGTTGATCAGGATGTCGATCTCGCGGCCGCCGTCGAGGAACCGGTCGGTGAAGGCCCGCACCGAAACGAGATCGGCCAGGTCGAGTTCGCCGATCTCGACCCGTTCGACGCCGTCGAGCGCCTTTTTCGCCTCGTCGACCCGCCGGGCCGGGACGACAACGGTCGCGCCGGCCGCGCTGAGCCCGCGTACGTCTTCGATCCCGACGCCCGAATATCCTCCGGTGACGATGGCGAGCTTGCCGGTCAGATCGGCGCCGTCAAGGACCTCGCCGACGGTGGAGGCCGGGCCGAATCCGCTGCCGATCGGATGTTGTTCACTGGTCATGACCCAACCGTAAAAAGCTTCGCCGCCGGCAGCCACGCCCTGGCAGGGCGACCATCCGAAGAGGACGGTCAGCCCGAGTGCCCGGCGAGCAGGGGACTGGTGGCCGCGAACGCGATGGTCGCGGCGCCCTGCTCCGGTGTCTTCCGGCCGCGGCCGGGGTCGATGATCGGCTCGCCGGCGTCGTCGATCAGGCCCATGGCCCGCTGCGCCGCCTCGCTCACCGACTTGTTGAACGCCATGGCGGGCGCGCTCCCGCCGGTTGCGCACATCCGGGGATCGGCCGACCTGCGCGGCACGATCCACCGGCTGTTCGACGAGGTGAGATCGGCTCGGATTTCGCGATCCGGCAGTACCTCCAGCTCTTGGTTCTGGAGCTGGTGCGCGCCTACGCCGGCCAGGCTCCGGGTGCTGACCGACGAGCGGCTGCGCCCGGCGATCGGGCTCATGCACGCCGATCCCGGAAAGCCCGGGAGCCTGGGCGTTTTGGCCCGCGCCGCCGCCATGTCACGCACGTCGTTCGCCGATCGTTTCCGGACCGTGGCGGGCGTCCCGCCCCTGACGTACCTCGGGCGCTGGCGGATGCTGCTCGTGCAACGGCCACTGCGCGACGGTGACGCCCGGGTCGCGACCCTGGCGTCGGAACTGGGCTGTACCTCGGAGCGCGCGTTCAAACGCGACGTCGGGCTTTCGCCGCTGCGCTACCGGCAGCGTCTGCGTACCCCTGGGCCGACGAGGGCACCCGCGAGCTGGCGGTTTCGGTGCTGGACACCGCGCCGATCGTGGCGGGTTCGACGGCGCGGCAGGCATTGCGGATCGACCTCGGCATCGGCCGGTGAAGGCGATTCCCGCGATCGGGAGCACGCCGGAGTTCTGGCTGCTCGGGTCGAGCACGGTCAGCGCTCGACTCGCCGGTTTCCTGGGCCTGGCTCGGATTCTCCTGCCGAGCCCGGACGAAGCCGCTTCCCGTCCTGGCACCGAGCTCGACGGCCGCTTCCTGGTGGGACCGGCTGCAAACCGTGCTCGACGAAACCGGTGCCGACGAGCTGATGGTGACGACCCCGGTTCACCACCACGCCGACCGGCGGCACTCCTACGAACTGGTCCGGGACGTCGCCCGGCGGTTGCGGGATCCGGCCGGGCGCCGATCGTGAAGCTCAGTGCGGAAACGCCCGCCGCGGCCGGTGGGTGCCGGTGTCGCGGTGGGCTTCGATGGCCAGCATCACGTCGATCATCGTTTCGGTGTCCGTGAGCTGATCCAGGTAGCCGACGGACGCGGGCAGGTCGACGGCGAAGTACAGGCCCATCAACGGGTTCACGAACAGCTCGCTCCCCTCGGTGCGCGTCGTGAAGGCCACGTTCCCGAACTCGCCGCGCAGCGCCGCCGCGATCTGGCCGTTCACGATGCTCGGCCGCATCGGCCTGCGCGTGGGCGACGGCGTCGACGTACGCCCGCGCTTCGGGCGAGGCCGACGGGATCGACAGCGCGCCGAGGTACCCGCCGGCCCGGTCGAGCGAGGCCAGGTTCTCCAGGACGTGCGCGTGGCAGACGCCGTGGTAGGCGTCGATGCCGAAGCCCAGGCAGACCACGAGCCGGTCCACCTCCGCCAGCCCGGACACCGCGGCGAGGCTGGTCATGCCTCCTCGGGAGTGCCGAGGCCGGCCTCGTCGCCGCGCATCAGGATGTCCCGACAGCGTGGGCTACTTCCCCGAACGCACGCTGTCGCGGTGGCTGGACGAGCAGGGCCGGCCCCGACTGTGCACGCGTTTCCCCGCACCTCGGCGTGGACGCGATCGTGCTGGTGGACGGTGGCACGGACAACGCCAGCGGCAGCCCGGCGTAGACGTCGAATCCACCGCCCGCCCCGGCGACGAGCACCGACGACGCGGATCTCAGGCGGGTGAACAGCGGGGGTTCGGCCAGGGAGAACATCATCCCGGCGTACGGCCGGCTCAGAGGGTGATGCCGTTCTTCGCCCGTTCCACCGACTCCTCGGCCGGCCCGCCGCCCGGGTTCTCCGTCGCCAGCGCCTGGTTCAGCTCGACGAACGGGCGCAGGCGGCGCTCGTAGGCGGCGAAGGCCGCGGTGTGGTCGACGCCGGAGCGGCCGAGTTCTTCGGCCAGCACGTAGGCGCCGACGAGCGCGAGACTGGTGCCCTGGCCCGAAAGCGCGGACGCGCAGTAACCCGCGTCGCCGACCAGCGCGACGCGGCCGGTGGTCCAGCGGTCCAGCCGGATCTGGGCCATGGCGTCGAAGTAGAAGTTCGGGGCGTCGGCCATCGCGGCGAGCAGCTTCGGGACCTCCCAGCCGGCGCCGGCCAGCCGTTCGGCGACGATTTCCTTCTGCTGCAGGGTGTTCCGGTAATCGTAGGTCAGCGTCTCGGCCATGAAGCCGAGCGTGACCCGCAGCTCGCTGTTGTCGCGCACCGGGTAGGCGACGCCGCCGGCCTGGGCGGCTTCGTCACGGAACCACACCTGCCAGTTGTCCAGGCCCAGCAGGTTGGGCGCCGGGAAGATCGCCAGGTACTGGCCCAGGTGGGTGGTGAACTCCGCCTCCGGCCCGAAAGCGAGGCGCCGCACGGCCGAGTGCACGCCGTCCGCGCCGATGACGAGGTCGAACGTGCGGAAGCCGCCGTGCTCGAATTCCACGCGCACGCTGTGTTCTTCCTGGTGCAGCGCGGTAATCGAGTCGTCGAACACGTACTCGACGCTGTCCTTCGTGGCCTCGTGCAGTATCGCGATCAGGTCGTCACGCAGCAGCTCGACGTCTTCGCTGTCGAGCCGGCCGCTGGTCGGAGCGTATTCCTCGGACCGGAACAGCTCGGCGCCCGCACCGTCCACCATGGACATTCCGCGCATCCGGGTGCGCGCGGCCCGCACCGGCCCGCCGAGGCCCATCCGGTCCACCGCCTCGAGCGCGGCGCCGCGGATGTCGACGGCCTGCCCGCCTTCGCGTGGGACGGCCGTCCGCTCCACCACGGTCACTCTGAAGCCCTTCTGCCGCAGGCCGTGGGCCAGGGCCGGGCCGGCGATACCGGCTCCGGAGATCAGCACGTCGCGCATGGTGTTCCTCCTGTTTCGGACGCTGTCTGCGTACAATCGACACAGTGGCATCAAGCTGCTCAGAGTGCCAAAACTGACCTAGTACAGTGGGCGCTCTGTACCAGGACAGGAGACGGGTGTGACCGAGCCGCGATACCTGGCCATCGCCGCCGAACTCCGGCGCCGGATCTCCGCCGGCGAGCTGGTCCCGGGCGCGAAGGCCCCCTCGACCCGTGGGCTCGCCGCCGAGCACGGCGTCGCGACGGCGACCGCGGCGAAGGCGCTGGGGGTGCTCGTCCAGGAGGGCGTGCTCCACGCCGAACCGCGCTCGGGCACGGTGGTCGCCGGCGGGCCCGGCGTCAAACGGAAGCCCGCGCCGCGCGGCCGTTCGGAGGAGCTGACGCGTGGCCGGATCGTCCGGGCGGCGCTCGAGATCGCCGACCACGAAGGGCTGGCGGTGCTGTCGATGCGCGGCGTCGCGGCCCGGCTCGGCGTGGCGCCCATGTCGCCGTACCGCCACGTCGCGAGCAAAGACGAGCTGGTCGTCCTGATGGCCGACGCGGTGTACGGCGAGCGCGGTTACCCGGCCCAGCCCCCGTCCGGCTGGCGGTCGCGGCTGGAACTGGGCGGGCGGACGCTGTGGTCGCTGTACCGGCGGCACCCGTGGCTCGCCCAGCTCGGGCCGGTGAACCGGCCGTTGCCGCTGCCGAACCTGGCCGTGCACGCGGAATGGGCACTGTCCGCATTGGACGAATTCGGCCTCGACGCGGCGGAGCTGTGCGATCTGCACGTGCTGTTCTTCAGCTTCGTGCAGGGCATCGCGGTCCACCTCGAACGCGAACAGCAGGCGCTCGGCAGCTCCGGGCTGTCCGAGGACGACTGGATGGCCAACCAGGAGCCGGCGCTCGCGGCGATCGTCGGCTCCGGCCGGCACCCGGTGTTCGCCCGGATGCTGACCACGCTGTCCGCCGAGGGGTACGACCTCGTGCTGGACAAGGTGTTCGAACTCGGCCTGTGCTCCCTCCTGGACGGTCTCGCGCTGCGTCTCGAAGGCCGCTGACGTCGCTCGTTGGGGTGTCCTCCCGCGTGTCCGGCCCGGCGGGCGGCGCCGGGACCGACACACTCTTCGCGGTGATGAACACGTCGATGGACGATGCCGGCCGCTGCCTGCTCTCGGTGGCCTGGAACATCCGGAGCAGCTTCTCCCGCGACGCGCCGAACAGCGTGGTCGATCGTCAGGAGCGGATCCGCGAGAACCTCCGCGACGTCTGCCGCTCGGCCGGGCACGGGGCCTGCGACTGGGCCGGCCGGCACGGTCCCGGCACCGAGGCCGACTACGTGCCGTTCCTGCGGCTGGCCGACCTCGCCTACGAGATCGACACGCTGCTGGCCCTCGTCGGCCGGTCGCTGGTTCCCGACCACGAGCGGGAAGCCCGCCGCTGGGCGGAGATCGACGTGCTCGTCACGCGCGCGGACGTGCTCGCGGAGGGCACGGCCGTTTTCCTGCGCGAGCCGGTCGCGCTGACCTGCTGACTGCTCACGGCTTCCGCCGCAGGGCGATGACGTTGTCGGTCACCTCGGCGACCTGACCGCCCGGGCCGGTGGCGGTGCGACGGGGCGCGTCGAGCCGCTCGACGCGCCAGCCCGGCCCGAGCCCGAGTTCGTCGAAGGTCTCCTGCGGCGTGGGAAAGACCTGATCCTGGTTCCAGGACCACGGCGCGGCCGAACCGTGGTCGACCACGAGCAGCAGCCCGCCGGGGACCACCGCCTCGGCCGCCCGGCGCAGCACCCGCTCGCGCGGGAACTCCACCGGGCTGTGGAAGTAACTGGCGGACACGAGGTCGAACGCGCCTTCGGGGAAACTGCGCGAAAGATCGTGACAGGCCAGGGTGATCCGGTCGGCCACCCCGTCGGCCTCAGCCGTTCCGGCGATCCGCGCCAGCGCCGTCTCCGACACGTCGACCGCCGTGACGCGCCAACCGCGCGCCGCGAGCCACCGCGCATCGCCCCCGTGACCACACCCCAGGTCCAGCGCCGTGCCCGGCTCAGGGCACAACACGGGAACCACGTCGGCGAAGACCGCGTTGGGCCGCGTCCCCCAGCCCGGATCCGTTTGCCGGTAACGGTTCTCCCAGAACTGCGTGCTTTCGGTGGCCATCGTGGTGCTTCCGGGGAGGGGGTGCGGGTTCCAGCGTCGGACTGATCGGGTCCGGGGCGCAAGGGAAGTTGCCATTACCGCAATCTTTTCCTCAGGCTTCGGCATAGCCGGCGGCTCCCGCGCGAGCCGCCCGCATCCGCGATTCGTGAAGGGTCGGCCCCAGGACGAGGGGGTTTCCCGTTTCCTGTTGAACAGGCAACGGGAAACCGTCTCTTTGCGCTCGCCTTCGCCGGCGTCCGGCAGCCAGAATCCCGTCAAAGCAATCTCGGTTCTTCGGATGACGAATGATGAGGTGCTGCGATGTTCGCGCACAGGGGCGCGCTGAGGATTCCAGCAGGATGCCGGAACGCTGGAGCGGCGAGTGACGAAGTGGGCGTCGGAGTCAACCGCCCGGTTGTCGACTGGCCGCGCGTGAGAGCGCCGGGTCGTGCCTTTTCGTGCTCAACGCGGGGCTGATTTTCGTTTCATGGCTCCATTAGTTGTAAATCGACGTTTTTGGGTGTCCATGAGGGCACCTCACGTGCTGCACTGATCAGTAGTCTGTTCCGCAGGCCTGGACCACGGTCGCTTCCGGCCGTCGGGTCGGGCGACGGGCAACGGGGAGGGACACGTGGCTGATGGCAGCGCACTGTTCGGCACAGAGCTTCGGCGGCTGCGAGCAGAGGCTGGTGTTTCACTGGCTCAGTTGGCCTCGGTGGTGCACTACAGCAAGGGGTACCTGAGCAAGATCGAGAACGGGCACAAGCAGCCCCACCTCGATCTCGCCCGTCGCTGTGATGCGGAGCTGCACGCGGGCGGGGTACTGGCCCGGCTGTTGGTGGCGCCACCTTGCCATACGCATCTCGCCGAACCTTCGGACGACGAAGAGGTGTGGATGATGAACCTGGCGGCAGACGGTGAGGGGCTGTTCCGGCCGATGGCCAGGCGCGAAGCACTGGCGCTCGGCGCCGGAGCGGCATTCGGTATCGGGATGGGAGTGCCCACTCGCGGTAGGAGTGTGCAGCGGACCGCGATCGGTGTCTTTCGTCGTCAGTTCGATCAGCTGCGGATATTGGGCCAGTCGGCGAGTCCTGACATCGTCCTGCCTTCTGTGATCGCGCAGACCCACTCGTTGCGCGTTCTTGCCGGGCAGGCGAGCGGTGCGGAGGCCGCGGAGCTGCTCCAGCTAGCCGCCCGGTGCGCCGAATACGCCGGATGGATGACTCAGGAAGCCGGGGACGAACGCGGAGCCCTCTGGTGGACTGACCGGGCTGTGGCGATGGCAAAGTCGGCGGGTGATCAGGATCTGGCGGAGTACGCGCTCGTCCGGCGCGCCTTGGTGGCCTTCTACCGCGACGACGCGGATCAGACGATAGCTCTTGCCCGGCAAGCCCAGGAAGGAACCGTGCCACCAAGAATTCGAGGTCTGGCCGCGCAACGCGAAGCACAAGGCTTCGCGCTCGCGGGAGACTATGACTCGTGCATGCGCCTTCTCGACCGGGCCCGGCCTTTGCTGCAGAGCAGCGTAAACGAGGCGCCCGGTCTCTCCGCGCCAGTCCTCGGTACCACCAATCTCACTGACCCGGCGGCGATGACCAACGGCTGGTGCCTCATCGATCTCGGACGCCCGCGTGATGCGGTGGCAATCCTCGATCACCAGGTCGGACTGGTTCCGGAGCACGCCCTTCGCACAAGAGCCCGCTACGGCATGCGCCAAGCCCTTGCCTATGCCTTGCTCGGCGAGATCGAGCGCGCCTGCGAAATAGCCGGCGACCTCATCGAACCGATGTCGATCGTCGGCTCGGCGACGGTCGCCAAAGACCTGCGGCGGTTCAAGCAAGTCCTGTCGCGTTTCCACCGGCACAGCTCGGTCAGAGACCTCTACCCGCGCCTCACGGCGGAGCTCAGCGCCGTCGGCTGACGACCACTGTTTCCACGAATCCCTGAGGAGGGACTACTTGTCATGCCCGAAATCTTCGTGAACTACCGAACTGGCGATGGACAAGACCTCGCGACGATTATCGATCGCGACCTTCGCGACCGCTTTGGTGGCGAGCACGTCTTCATGGACCACCGCTCGATTCCCGCGGGCGTCAAGTTCGAGAACATGCTGACCAGCGGCGTCTGGGGGAGCAAGGTGCTCCTTTGCGTGATCGGGCCGACCTGGCTCACCGCAGCCGATGCGGAGGGACACCGCAAGATCGACGACCCGAAGGACTGGATCCACCACGAGCTGCACCTCGCGTTCGAGAACGGTGTGCACGTCATCCCCGTCATCGACGAACGGGCCGAGACACCGCTCCGGGTCGAGGAGCTGCCGAAAAGGATCGCCAAACTGGCGAGCTGCCAGTATCGGACTTACCGGCATCGTGAGTCGGACTCCGTGTTGGACCGCATCGCGCACGACATCCTGGACATCGTCCCCGGTCTGGTCGACCGTCGGGAATCGGCTGCGCGACCGGCGAACTTATCCGGAGTCGAAACGCGTGTACAGGGCAACGGCATCGGCGGTATCTGGAGCAGCGGCCCGATCGTCGCCGGTCCGGGAAACCAGTACCACGGCGACGTGTTCGGCGGGTCCAAGTTCAACGGGCCCGCCAACACCGGACCCGGCACCTTCAACAACGCCGATCACATCACCACGAATGATCACCGGACGGTTTCACCGGTGGACAACGCCAACCTCGAAACGCCGCGAGCTTCGCACGATTCCGGGGAAGAGGAGATCCGGTGATCACGGAGGAACGGTCGCCCTCCGACTCTTCGCAGGCCGCTCAACCGCACATCCAGCAGAACATCCAGTATCTGATGTTCGCGGCCATCGACTCGACACGCCGTCGTGCGCTGAGTCAGGTCGATGATGCGGATCTTACCTGGCTGTACCGCAGGTTCGAGCCGCCCGAAGGCTTCGGTGAAGCACAGGACAAGCTGGAGCGACACGGCGTCGTCTTGCTCGAAGGCGCGGCCGGCAGCGGTCGTCGAGCGGCAGCGAAAATGCTCCTGCGGCTTCATCTGGACGCCGAACATCGGTTCTGTACCCTTCCGGCTGACCTCGATGGCGGCAGTATCGACGTCTCGAACGTCGAACGGGGAGATCTGCTCCTTCTTGATCTGTCGACTGTGGAAGCAGCCGAGTACCTCGTGCTTCGATCAGCACTTGCCGGGCTTCGCGCAGATGCTCGTCAGCGGGACGCCAGACTGGTCGTCATTCTGAATCCGCAGTTGGAGATGTGGGCAGAGCGTGACGAGACACAGCAGTACCGCGTGAGAATCGGCAAGCCGGACCCCGAACGGGTCGTACAGCGGCATCTCGCCGGCGAGCGAGTTCCGGTCAGTTCTGCGCTGCCACAGGCCGCCGGGCTGCAGACGGTGTTGAGCAAGTCGAGTATGACCAAGCTGGCCTGGTTCGCCGAACTGACGCACCTGCTCTTCGGCCGGGCCGGCAAGGACAGTGACCTCGCGGCAGCCCTCAAGCTGGCACTCACTGCTCTGGTGGACCGAAGTGCCGAGGTCAAGGGCGACCTTGCAAACCGCACGGACGGTATGTCACGCGCTCTCCTCTTCACCGTCGCCATGCTCGAAGGCGTGCACCTCAATGCGGTTTTCGAATCGGTCCGGCTGCTCTTGTCCAAAGTCGGCCATCCGGAGGAAGAAGTTCCTTCATTGGAGCGTCAATCTTTCCTGGCTCGGCTCCATGACGTCAAAGCCGAGGTCACGGATACCAGGCAGGTCGGTTTCCGCGAAATCGGGTATGGGGAAGCGGTCGTCTCCTACTTCTGGGACAACCACCTCGACCTTGTTGGTGCCTTCCGGGACTGGGTCGACGAGCTGGTCAGGACCTGCTGGCTCAGCAGGCCGGAGAAGGTGGCCCTGGCCGAGCGGGTGGCCGGTCAATGTCTCCGAACGGATAACCCGAACCTTCTGGCGGAGCTTTCCGGGAGTTTGGCTGCCGGGGATTCCGAAGACCTCACCCCGGTCATCAGGAACCTCCTGAGCGCCGGGCTGGCCAATCTGGCGCATGGGCGAGTCTTCCGCCGCCGGATCTACGACTGGGCGAAGGACAGCAAACAGCCGAAGAACTTCGCTGCTGTTCTGGTGGACCTGTGCTCGGTGGAGATGGCGCGGTCCTACCCTGAGGAGGCGCTGACCCGTCTCCGCCATCTCTCGAAGCGACTGCCTGGCGAACTTGACGAGCAGGCGGTGGCGGCTCTGCTGAGACTCGCCTGCGGCGATTTGCGACTTTTCCGTCGACTGCTTGAACGCTTGTGTCCCCGGGAAGCTCACTACCCACGGCCGGCCGATCTCAAGATCTTCCTCATGCTGGTCGAGCCGGCCAGATTGCTGCAAGTGGACAACCAGGGCCATCCCTACCTCTCCGATCGGGCGGTTCGGCGCAGCGTTGTAGATGGCTGGTCCGACGTGTTGTTCACCGAGCGGGGACCTGATTGGCCGGGGGAAGTCGGGAACTACCTGACCCTCTGCTCGTCGATGCCGGAGGCGCAGGCGACGTCGGCTCTGCGCGTGATTGTCGAGGCTGCCGGCAGTGACGGTGTGAAGCTCGCCGAAATCTACGTCGTCGCACGAAATTGGGCGAGCACCGGTCCTGACCGGGGAACCAGGACGGGCCTCGCCCTTCGGTTCAGTCAATTGATCGACAAGGCGCAAGGCGTGGGTGCGGGCCCTTCGGAGCTTCGGTATCGAGAGGAACAGCGATGACTTCTTCGGATCGGACGATCCTTTCCACCGCGATTGCAGCCTGTGCCGGGGTGCCACTGGTGCTTGGCTTCGCCCTGGGCTGGCCGATCTGGCTGCTGCTGGCGTTGCCGCTGCTGATCATCCCGGTCGCGATCCGCGCCAAGATCAAGGAACGGCTCATATGGGAGCAAGATCTGGAAGCTCGGATGGCTGCGCGCCGCGCCTCGGAGCCGATCGTCGAGCCGCCGCAACCGGAGCCCCGCAGGTTTGAGGAGACGATGGTCATGCCCACCGAGCTGGCGAGTTCCTGGAGTGACTACCGGTTCGTGTTCGCGGCCAAGGTCTGGTGGCGGCCACGTCTCGGCGCGAACGTTCCATTGCACGCCAACATGGGAGCTGTGGCGATCGACAGGGTGGTCGACCGGGCCAAGGAGGCCACCGTCCGCGTGTCGCCGTATGAGGTCACGGAGATCAGGCACCGGCTGAACAACCTGCTGGGCCAGGTGGTGACGGACAAGTCCGGGATGATCGAGATCTCCGCGGGCGAGGTGCAGCTGGATCTGGATCCTGCTGATCGTGAACGGCTGGAGATGTTCGCGAGGACCCGCAAGGATGCCGCGGTCTGGGAGTACGAAAGGCGACGTGAGCAGGACAAACGTCGCTATCTCGGTGAAGACGTCCTCAGTGACACAGGCAGTGCGGTGGTTTGGTGGCTCGTGCGCCAGCAACACGATGTGAAGAACGTGGTGGCCGACATCGAGACCCTCGCTCGGCTCACGGCCGCGGCCAACAATGTTCCGGGCTCGACGCTGCTCGGCGGTCACATGTCCGGCGACGGCGACCGCGACTCCGGCTACGTTCGGTTCCCCGTCGTCGACGGTGAGATCGTCGATCCCGCCGTCGAGAGGGCGGAAGCGACCCCTCGCGCTACCCCCGGTGACTTCGTGCAGATGATGATGGAGGAGGTAGGGCTGTCCCCGGACGCAGCCGAAGGGGAGCTGTTCGTGGAACGGCTTGCCCAAAGCTTTCAAGCAGCTGGCCAAACCGAGGCCGCTGCTGACCTTCGCGCCCGCTTCAACACCTTGGACCCGACCATCGACGACGACGTCGCGGCGTCCTCGTCGGCCGAGGGCGATGTCCCGTCGGCTGTATCGGCACCCGCAATCGCGGATGCGGAAGCCGGGTTGTTCGAACCACCCGGCGACCCAGATTCGACTCAGGGCTCGGACGACGGTGACGTCTCGGCGTCGGCCTTTCGTTCGGAGTGATGGTGGCGGCTGCTTGCCGATCGCTGGGACTTGGCGGTCGGCGAGTAACCGCCTGGGTTATGTCATCCCGCGGTTCCGGTCGAGTGGCTATGTGGTAATAGCGGTGACGACCGGCCCGAACGGCCGCCAACGCTCCATAGTGGACAATTTCCGTGATGCGCCGGTTATCTGCGGGTGATCACCGAAGACGCGTTTTCTCCGCGGATTCCACCGTGTCTGCCGAAGCGGGCGACGGTAGCGGTCACATCACGGTGAGTGTGCAGATGTCACGCATTGCAGGATCACCCCTCGGAGTGGTCGGCGCGGCAATCCCTGGAAAAGTGCAAGGTTTCAGTGGCTCTGAGTAGGGAAATCCGGCCGACGCCGCCGCGTTACATCACTCTTTAGTGGTGAAATTGCGGAAAACGTCGTCACTGTGGCGGCTGATCCGGCGCCTCGCGTTGACGATCTTGTTTTGTTATTCCCGGGGCCCTTGCTAGCGTCGCAGTCTCGCTGGTGATCGACAGTTACGTCCGGTCACGCGCGGATTCGGGGATCCGACGGCGGGATCCATTCTTGATGTTCGGAAGGACAATTCATGCGCTCTGCCCTGCTGCGCGGACGGACCTTCGTGGTCGCTGCTCCGGCACTGGCCCTGCTCGCCACCGCGGCCACTGCGGCCCCCTCGGCCGTCGCCGCCGATTCGCCTGCCGGGTCGGCCTACGGGGCGTCCGCCTCGGTCTCCCTGCTTGCCGGAGTGCTGGGGGACAAGGGGATTTCCGTGGAGACGGGCAAGATCGCGCCGTCCAGCACCGACGGGCCCACCTCGGCCTCGGTCGTGGACGTGCCGCTGAAGGGCCTGATCACGGCCAAGGCCGTCACCAGCTCCGCGAAGCAGGACGGCGACGGGCCGGTGCAGGCCAAGGCCGCCGTCGTCGACGCCACCCTGCCGGTGCTGGCGGCGCTCGCGGGCAGCACGCCCAAGGCCAGCGTGATCAGCTCCGAGTGCAAGTCGACGGCCGACGGCATCACCGCGTCGTCCGACCTCGCGAACCTCGACCTCGGCCGGATCGGCAAGCTGCCGGTGGGCACGGCCCCGAACCAGAAGATCGGCGTGCCGGGCGTGGTGCAGGTGATCGTGAACGAGCAGATCAAGCACGCCGACGGCAGCCTCACCGTCAACGCGCTGCACGTGAAGCTCCTGGGCGGCAAGACGCTCGGCGCGCTGGGCAGCGGCGACATCGTGCTCGCGTCGTCCACATGCGGCAAGGTCGCGCCGGCCGTGGTCACCACGCCGACCGCGCCCGCCAAGCCGCCGGTCCAGGGCCCGGGCCAGGTCACGGTCGTGCCCGCGGGCGCGCCGGAGACCGGTGACGGCACCCTGGCCGCGGTGACCGAGCAGTGACCCGTTCCCGGTTCGGGCTCTTCGCCCTGCTGCTCGCCCTCGTCTCGAACTTCGCGCTGATCGGCTGCGGCTCCTCCCCGGAACCGGCGAAGCCCGCGCCCGCCGCGGCCGCCGCCCCGGCCGCCGGGCTGCCGCGCTCGGTCCCGGTGTCGGTCGACGTGCCGAGCATCGGCGCGCACTCCTCGCTGGTGCCGCTCGGCCTCAACGCCGACAAGACGGTGCAGGTGCCGCCGGTCGACCAGCCGCTGCAGGCGGGCTGGTACTCCTACGGCCCGACGCCCGGCCAGGTCGGCCCCGCGGTGGTGCTCGGGCACATCGACGGCAACCACCAGAAGGGCATCTTCTGGCGGCTGCACGAGGTGAAGAAGGGCGACCGGATCGTGGTCGGCCGCCAGGACGGCTCGAAGGCCACCTTCACCGTGAGCAAGGTGGACCAGGTCGCGAAGCAGTCGTTCCCCACCGAAGCCGTGTACGGGAACACCACCGCGCCGGAGATCCGGCTGATCACCTGCGGCGGCGCGTTCGACGCCTCGGCGCACAGCTATCTCGACAACATCATCGTCTACGGCTCGCTCGACACCTGAGCCGTAGCCCCGCGAAAGGGGCCCTGGCGTCCGCCCTCCCCTGCGGCCGCCAGGGCCTCTTTCCCTTAGCTGGCGACCAGCGCCAGCCCCGCCGCCGTGAGCACTGCCGGCATCCGCAGCCCGGGCCGGCCCGGGCGCTCGGAGCGGACGAAACCGCCGTGGGCCAACGCGTGTGCGGCGTACTGGTCGCAGCAGGGGAGCCCGTCGACGAACAGGTCCGGCTCGGCCCCGTAGCCGATCTCGCCGCGCCCGGCGGCGACGGCCCGGAGCATCGCGATCGCGCGTCGGCTGATGGTGGT
Source organism: Amycolatopsis saalfeldensis (assembly GCF_900110575.1). Lineage (GTDB taxonomy): Bacteria > Actinomycetota > Actinomycetes > Mycobacteriales > Pseudonocardiaceae > Amycolatopsis > Amycolatopsis saalfeldensis. Next base: position 91,387 of record NZ_FOEF01000027.1, on the reverse strand, counting down.
TTCCATGGCTGCCTCCTTGGCGGCTCCGCTCGGTGGTCTTGCCCATGCGTCGAAGGAGCGGCCGCCGTTTCGACAGTCATTCGGAACCCGGACCTAATCTGACGGGAAAGCCTGCGACGAAGGGATCCGCCCGATGCTGATCGACGACCTCCAAGCCGTGCTCCCGGGGGACCGGATCGTGCGGGATCCCGACGTGCTGCGCAGCTTCGCGCACGACGAAGCGGAGTGGGCGCCGTACGCGCAGCCCGCCGTGGTCGTGCGGCCGCGCACGGCCGACGAGGTGCAGGCGACCGTGCGGCAATGCATCGAGCACGCGACGCCGCTGGTCACGCGCGGCGCGGGCACCGGGCTGTCCGGCGGTGCGAACGCCGTCGAAGGCTGCGTGGTGCTGGTGCTGGACCGGATGACCGCGATCCGCGAGATCGACCCGGTCGAACGGCTCGCGGTCGTCGAACCCGGGGTGGTGAACGACGATCTGCGCGCGGCCTGCGCCGCCCAGGGCCTCTGGTACCCGCCGGACCCGGCCAGCTCACCGTGGTCGACGATCGGCGGAAACGTCGCGACCAACGCGGGCGGCGTCTGCTGCGTGAAGTACGGCGTGACCCGCGATTACGTGCTGGGCCTGCAGGTCGTCACCGGCACCGGCGAGCTGGTGCGGCTCGGCCGGCGCACCGCGAAGGGCGTGGCGGGCTACGACCTCGCGGGCCTGATGGTCGGCTCCGAGGGCACGCTCGGCGTGGTCACCGAGGTCACCGTGCGGCTGCGGGCCCAGCGTGCGCCCGAGCGGACCGTCGCGGGTTACTTCGATTCCACCGTCGCCGCGGGGGAAGCCGCCGCCGCGATCGCCGCCGCCGGCGTGGTGCCCTCGGCGCTGGAACTGGTGGACCGGCACTGCCTGGCCGCCGTCGACGCGTGGAAGAACATGGGCCTTTCCGCCGACGCCGAGGTGGTGCTGCTGGGCCGCAGCGACGCGCCGGGCGAGGCGGGGGACCGCGAGGCCACCGTGATGCTGGAGTGCTTCGAGAAGGCCGGCGCGACCTGGGCGGCGCAGTCGTCCGACCAGGAGGAGGCCGACGCGCTGTTCGCCGCCCGGCGGCTCGCGTACCCGGCCCTGGAGCGGCTCGGCCCGGTGCTCACCGAGGACGTCTGCGTGCCGACGCACCTGGTCCCGGAGATGCTCGCGCGCATCGACCTCGCGGCGAAGCGGCACGACACGCAGGTCGCCAACATCGCGCACATCGGCGACGGCAACCTGCACCCGCTGCTCATCACCCCCACCGGGGACGAGGACGCGCGGCGGCGCGCGCAGGCGGCGTTCGACGACATCGTGGCCGACGCCCTGGCGCTCGGCGGCACCGTGACCGGCGAACACGGGGTCGGCCTGCTCAAGCGGACCGGCCTTGTCCAGGAACTCGGACCGGGTGTCCTGGAGTTGCACCACGCCGTGAAGAAGGCCCTCGACCCACACGGAATCCTCAACCCGGGGAAGGTGCTCGGCCCTCACTCGGACGAGTGAAAGTAAACAGTCCATAAAGGACGTTCAAGTGATTGTGACCGGTCTCTCGCAAACGATTCCGAAACTTGGTTGCCTTACGCAAGCAAGTTGCTTAGCCTAGCTAAGGGAACTGAGCGAGAGAGGTCTTCGACTGTGGCGGAGCGCAGGACTTATTCGGTCGCGGAGCTGGGGCCGCGGTACAAGTGGATCGCGCTGTCCAACACGACGCTGGGCATGCTGATCGCGACCATCAACTCGTCGATCGTGCTGATCGCCTTGCCCGACATCTTCAAGGGCATCGGGATCAACCCGCTGGAGCCGTCCAACACCAGCTACCTGCTGTGGATGATCATGGGATTCCTCGTGGTCACCGCGGTGCTGGTGGTGAGCTTCGGGCGGCTCGGCGACATGTACGGGCGGGCCAGGATGTACAACCTGGGCTTCGCGGTCTTCACGTTCTCGTCGATCATGCTGGCCATCACCTGGTTCGACGGTGACGCGGCCGCGCTGTGGCTGATCGGCTGGCGGATCGTGCAGGGCGTCGGCGGCGCCTTCCTGATGGCCAACTCGTCGGCGATCCTGGCCGACGCCTTCCCGTCCAACCAGCGCGGCCTGGCGCTGGGCATGAACGGTGTCGCGGCGATCGCCGGCTCGTTCCTCGGCCTGGTCATCGGCGGGGTGCTGGCGCCGATCGACTGGAACCTGATCTTCCTCGTGTCGGTCCCGATCGGGGTCATCGGCACGGTCTGGGCGTACCTGAAGCTGCACGACACCGGCATCCGGAAGCACGCGCGGATGGACTGGTGGGGCAACATCACCTTCGCCGTCGGCCTGATCGCGGTGCTGGTGGGCATCACCTACGGCATCCAGCCCTACGGCTCCTCGCCCACCGGCTGGGGCAGCCCGATGGTGCTGTCCTGCCTGATCGGCGGCATCGCGGTGCTGATCGCGTTCATCGTGATCGAGACCAAGGTGGACAACCCGCTGTTCCGGCTCTCGCTGTTCCGGATCCGGGCGTTCAGCTGGGGCAACCTGGCGAACCTGACCGCTTCGCTCGGGCGCGGCGGGCTGCAGTTCATCCTGATCATCTGGCTGCAGGGCATCTGGCTGCCGCAGCACGGCTACACCTTCGAGCAGACGCCGCTCTGGGCCGGCATCTACATGCTGCCCATGACGGTCGGCTTCCTGGTCGCCGCGCCGACCTCGGGCATCCTCTCCGACCGGATCGGCAGCCGGATGCTGGCCTCGACCGGCCTGGTGCTGACGGCGATCACCTTCCTGCTGCTGATCCTCCTGCCGGTGAACTTCAACTACTGGGCGTTCGCGGCGATCCTGCTGATCAACGGCATCGGCATGGGCATGTTCTCCTCGCCCAACCGCGCCGAGGTGATGAACAGTCTGCCGGCCGACGCCCGCGGTTCGGGCGCGGGCATGATGACCACGTTCCAGAACGCGGCCATGGTGCTGTCGATCGGCTTCTTCTTCAGCCTGATCATCGCGGGCCTGTCGAACAACCTGCCGGCGGCGATGAGCGCGGGCCTGACCGCCCACGGCGTCCAGCCCGGCCCGGCCGACCAGATCGCGCACCTGCCCGCGGTCGCCGTGCTCTTCGCGGCGTTCCTCGGCTACAACCCGATCCAGCAGCTGCTGGGCGGTCAGCTCGCCACCCTGCCACCGGACCAGGCCTCGTTCCTGACCGGCCGCAGCTTCTTCCCGAACCTGATCTCCGGCCCGTTCCAGGACGGCCTCGCGGTGGCGTTCGGCTTCGCGATCGTGGTGTGCCTGATCGGCGCGGTGGCTTCGCTGCTCACGAAGAGCAAGAAGGCGGTCGCGTCGGAATCGGTGGGCGAAGAACTGGCCGCGGTGGCCGGCGAGTCGGGCGGCGGGCCCAGCGAGCTGGTGGCTCCTTCCAGCGAACGGTAGGGCCTTCTTTCGGCCGAGGGCCGGGCGTCGCCTGCGGGCGGGGTCCGGCCCTTTCCCGTCGCACCGGGATTCCCGCAGGTGATTCTGCCGCTAACGTGTTCTCATGCCCGCCTCGACTCCTCGTGGAACCGCCGCTTCCCGCGCGACGGACCGTCCCGGGGATGAATCGCCCTTCGCTCTCGGATTGTTGCTCCGCCGGGCGCATTGGCGTGCGGCCGCGCTCATGACGGAGGCGCTCCGGCCGCACGGCATCGAGTTGCGGCATTTCGCCGCGCTGATCGTGCTCGTCGATCGCGGGCCCACGGTGCAGCGGGACCTGGCGGCGGCGACGGGCTCGGACAAGGCGGGAATCATGCGGGTCGTGGACGACCTGGAGCGCCGGGGGCTGGCCGTGCGCAAGACCGTTCCGGGGGACCGGCGGGCGCGGGCCGTGGAGATCACGCCCGAGGGCGTTGAGCTGTTCGACGCGGTTCATGTGACGGCAGAGCCACTGGCCGGACCCCTGGCCGCCGAGCTGCGGCCGGGCGAGCTGGAGCAGTTGACGGATCTGCTGACCCGGATCGCCTACCCCGCGGACAGCGGGGCGTAGGCGCGCTCCTGTTGCAGAGATAGTGTCGATCAATATGGTATCGAGTGATACTATCTTGAGTGAAACGGAGATGAGCACGTCGGGCGGAGGCAGGCGACCTTGGACGTCTATGAGGCGGTCACGAGCCGGCGGGCGGTGCGCGGATTCCTCGACCGGCCCGTCCCGAAGGAGACGCTGGAGCGGGTCCTGTCCGCCGCGGCCTGGTCGCCGTCCGGATCGAACCTCCAGCCATGGCACGTCTACGCGGTGACCGGCGGGCCGCTGGCCGAGATCAAGAAGCGCGCCGCCGAGCGCTTGGCCATGGGGGATTCCTGGGACGAGCCGGAGTACGAGCAGTACCCGTCCGGGCTGAAGTCCCCGTACCGCGAGCGCCGATCCGCTTTCGGTGAGCAGCGCTACGGCGCACTCGGCATTCCGCGCGAGGACATCGAGGCGCGCCAGCGGGCCGCTTCGGCGAACTGGGACTGCTTCGGCGCACCCGCCGCGCTGTTCTGCTACCTCGACCGCGACCTCGGCTCGCCCCAATGGTCCGACGTCGGCATGTATCTGCAGACGGTCATGCTGCTGCTGCGCGCCGAAGGGCTGCACAGTTGCCCTCAGATGGCGTGGGCGAAGTTTCACCGGACCGTCGCGGAGGTGCTTTCACCGCCGGGCGAGTTGATCCTCTTCTGCGGTATGTCGATCGGCACCGAGGACGTCGCAGCCGATTCCGCCCGCACCGGCCGGGCGCCGCTCGGCGAGACGGTCACCTTCGTCGGGGAGTAGCTCTACCAGCCGAACGAAGCCCGCTCGATTTTCACCGGGTGCTTGGGCGCCCCGTCCAGCGGCCCGTTCGGGTCGGTCGGGATGATGCCGTCCGCCACCATCCGGTCCAGCGCCGACATGCCGCTCACCACGGTCCCCAGCACCGAATACTGCGCCGGGATGTGCGCGAAGGAGTGCACGATGAAGAACTCCGAGCCGTTGGTTCCCGGACCCTGGTTGCCCATGGCGACGGTGCCGCGCGGGTACGTTTCCGCGCCGGTGACCTCGTCCGGGAACTTGTAGCCGGGGCCGCCCTTCTCCACTTCGTAGATGTCACCGCACTGGAGCACGCCCAGCCGCGCCGAGTTCGACAGGCGCCAGCACTGCGAACGGTCGTAGAAGTGCTGCAGGACCAGGCTCGCCATGTTCGCCACCGCGCACGGGGCCGCGCCGCCGCTGTTCAGGCGCATCGTCACCGGGCCGTAGTTGAAGCGGAAGGTGACGTCGATGGTCCCGCGGGTGAGGGCGAACGGCAGCGGCCGGACCACCGGGCGTGCGGCTGGGTTGTCGGGCGTCGGCGTGAAGGAGCACCGGACCACCGGCGGTGCGGGAGCAGCGGTGGCCGGGGCGGCGAACAGCGCCACACCGGCCACGACCGAAAGAACGAGAGCAACCCAGCGCGACTTCATAAGCCCGCAAGGTAGCGAACGGGGAACTACTTGCGCCAGGCCGTGCGGCGCTTGCGGATGTCGAGCACCAGCAGGAACGCCAGGAAGATCGCCAGGCCGACGAGCCAGACGTTCTCCGTGTTGTTCTCGTGGTTGCCCTTCAGCATGAGCAGCAGCACGACGACGCTGATCCAGCCGGCGACGCGGGTGGCCTTCGGGAACGAGCCGTGCCAGCCCCACTCGGCCGAGGGCTCGTCGCGGGGGTCCACTTCGGGCCGCTTCTCGATCGCCTTGCCTGCCACGATCACTCCTCCTGACCCGCTGAACCTCGTACGCCGCAATGATCCCACACCGCCGGGTGCTCCGCGGACACGGCCCGCGCCACCGCGGGCGATAATGAACGGCGATGACTACCTCGCGAAGCGTCCTCGTGCTCGGCTCGACCGGGTCCGTCGGGGCACAGGCCCTCGACGTCGCCGCCCGTAACCCGCACCTGTTCACCGTGGCCGGGATCGCCGCCGGCGGGTCCGACCCGCAGGCGCTGGCCGCCCAGGCGCTGGCCCACGGGGTGGCCGCCGTCGCCGTCAGCAGGCCCACAGCGGTGGAGGACCTGCAGCTCGCGCTGTACGCCGAGGCCCAGCGCCGCGGCTACTCGAAGGGCGAGTTCCGCATCCCGCGCATCTTCGCCGGCGCCGACGCCGTGACGGAACTCATCGACGCGGTGAACGTCGACGTCGTCCTCAACGCCCTGCCCGGGTCCCAGGGCCTCGAGCCGACGCTGAAGGCACTGGCCACCGGCTCCACGCTCGCGCTGGCCAACAAGGAGTCGCTGATCGCGGGCGGGCCGCTCGTGCTCGCCGCCGCGAAGCCGGGCCAGCTCGTGCCCGTCGACTCCGAGCACTCCGCCATCGCGCAGGCGCTGCGCGCGGGCCGGGACAACGAGGTGGCGCGGCTCGTGCTCACCGCGTCCGGCGGGCCGTTCCGCGGGCGGAAGCGGGCCGGCCTGGCCGACGTCACCGTCGAGCAGGCGATGGCGCACCCGACATGGTCGATGGGCCCGCTGATCACCATCAACTCCGCGACCCTGGTCAACAAGGGCCTGGAGCTGATCGAGGCCGCATTGCTGTTCGGCATCGAGCCCGCGCGCATCGACGTCACCGTGCACCCGCAGTCGATCGTCCACTCGATGGTGACCTTCACCGACGGCTCGACGATCGCCCAGGCGAGCCCGCCCGACATGCGGCTGCCCATCGCGCTCGCGCTGCACTGGCCCGAGCGCGTGCCGGGCGCCGCGGCCGCCTGCACCTGGGACACGGCGGCGAGCTGGACGTTCGAGCCGCTCGACAACGAGGCGTTCCCGGCTGTCGAGCTGGCCCGCCACGTGGGCGCCGAGGGCGGCTGCCTGCCGGCCGTCTACAACGCCGCGAACGAGGAGGCGGTGGCGGCCTTCCTGGCGCAGAACGCCGGTTTCACCTCGATTGTGGACACTGTTTCGCAGGTGGTGGAAGCCGCCGACGAGTGGCGTCGCGTGCCTCGCGACGTCGAAGATGTACTCGCCGCCGAGCGCTGGGCTCGCGCGCGTGCTGGGACAATGCTGGGTAAGGGGAAGTAGCGCGTGCTCGCCTACATCATCGGGGTGGTGCTGTTCGCGCTGGGGATCTGCATCTCCGTCGCGCTGCACGAGGCCGGTCACATGCTGACCGCCAAGGCGTTCGGCATGAAGGTCCGGCGCTACTTCGTGGGCTTCGGGCCCACGGTCTTCTCCTGGCGCCGCGGCGAGACGGAGTACGGCCTGAAGTGGATCCCGCTCGGCGGGTTCTGTGACATCGCCGGCATGACGGCGCTGGACGAGGTCACGCCGGAAGAGGCGCCGCGCGCGATGTGGCGGTTCAAGACCTGGAAGCGCACCGTGGTCATGTCCGCGGGCTCGATCACCCACTTCCTGCTCGGCTTCGTGGTGCTCTACCTGATGGCGGTCACCATGGGCCTGCCGAACATCGCCGCCGCGTCCGAGCCGATCCCCCCGGTCATCGACGCCACCTCGTGCGCCCGCGCGGCGACCACCACCGCACAGCTCAACGACGAGTCCTGCCCGCCGGGCTCGCCCCAGCCGGCCAAGGCCGCGGGGCTGATGCACGGCGACAAGATCCTGTCGGTCAACGGCAAGCCGACCCCGGCGTGGACCGACGTGCTGAAGGTCGTGCAGGACGCCGGCGGCCCGACGCCGGTCGTGGTGCAGCGGGGGAACGCGACGAAGAACCTGGTCATCGACATCCCGCGGGTGAAGCGGCTCACCAGCGACGGCACGGTGCGCGAGGTCGGCATGATGGGCGCCAAGACCGTGGTCCCGCCCGCAAACCTGCACTACAACGGCCTCACCGCGGTCGGCGCCACGTTCTCCTTCACCGGGACCATGTTCGCCCAGACCGCGCAGCGGCTGGTCCAGTTCCCGGAGCGGATTCCGGCCGTGGTCAGCGCCATCTTCGGCGGCGAGCGCGACCCGAACACCCCGGTCAGCGTGGTCGGCGCGAGCCGGATCGGCGGCGAGGCCGTGCAGCAGGGCCTGTGGCAGCTGTTCTTCTTCCTGCTGGCCAGCCTGAACTTCTTCATCGGTGTGTTCAACCTGCTGCCGCTGCTGCCGATGGACGGCGGGCACATCGCCATCGTCTGGTACGAGCGGGTGCGCGACTGGATCCGCGGGCTGCGCGGCAAGGCGGCGGGCGGCCCGGTCGACTACACGAAGCTCTCCGCGGTCACGATGGTGATCGTCGTGATCGGCGGTGGCATCACGCTACTGACGGTGACCGCGGACATCGTCAACCCGATCCGCTTGCAGTAGCCGGGCGTACCGGCCGGGGCACGACCCGGCCGGTGCCGCCCGGACAGGGCGTAATACTGCTCACCGTGACGGTTGACTTCGTTGAATGTCGTCCGGTCGGTGTAGGTACGCTGGGGTGGTGACCGTCGCGCTAGGTATGCCCGCTCTGCCGCCCCCCGTCCTCGCCGAGCGCCGCAAGACCCGCCAGCTCAAGGTGGGTTCGGTCGGTGTCGGCAGTGAGTCCCCCATCTCCGTGCAGTCGATGACGACGACGCTGACCTCCGACGTCAACGCCACCCTCCAGCAGATCGCCGAGCTGACCGCGGCCGGCTGCGACATCGTCCGGGTCGCGTGCCCCTCGGCCGACGACGCCGAGGCCCTGCCCGCGATCGCGAAGAAGTCGCAGATCCCGGTGATCGCCGACATCCACTTCCAGCCCAAGTACGTGTTCGCCGCGATCGAGGCCGGCTGCGCCGCGGTGCGCGTGAACCCGGGCAACATCCGCAAGTTCGACGACCAGGTCAAGGAGATCGCGCAGGCCGCGAAGGACCACGGCACGCCGATCCGGATCGGCGTCAACGCCGGCTCGCTCGACAAGCGGCTCCTGGAGAAGTACGGCAAGGCGACGCCCGAGGCGCTGGCCGAGTCGGCGCTGTGGGAGGCCTCGCTGTTCGCCGAGCACGACTTCCACGACATCAAGATCTCGGTCAAGCACAACGACCCGGTGGTCATGGTGCGCGCGTACGAGCTGCTGGCCGAGCAGTGCGACTACCCGCTGCACCTGGGCGTCACCGAGGCCGGGCCCGCGTTCCAGGGCACGATCAAGTCCGCCGTGGCGTTCGGCGCGCTGCTGCGCCAGGGCATCGGCGACACCATCCGCGTGTCGCTGTCCGCCCCGCCGGTCGAAGAGGTCAAGGTCGGCATCCAGATCCTGCAGTCGCTGAACCTCAAGGAGCGCAAGCTCGAGATCGTCTCCTGCCCGTCGTGCGGGCGGGCGCAGGTGGACGTCTACACCCTCGCCGAGCAGGTCACCGCCGGGCTCGAGGGCATGGAGGTCCCGCTGCGCGTCGCCGTGATGGGCTGCGTCGTGAACGGTCCGGGCGAGGCCCGCGAGGCCGACCTCGGCGTCGCCTCCGGCAACGGCAAGGGGCAGATCTTCGTCAAGGGCGAGGTCATCAAGACCGTGCCCGAGCACGCGATCGTGGAGACGCTGATCGAAGAGGCCATGCGCATCGCCGAAGCGGCGGGCGAAGGCGTCGGCGAAGGCGCCCCCAGCGTCACCGTCGGCTGAACTGCTCGTGAGTGGCCAGGACGGTGCTCACCGTCCTGGCCGCTCACGAGTCAGCCCTGCAGGTGGTGCTGCGCGGCGTCCTTGATCTGGATCCGGACGTTCTCCAGCGCCGCGGCCACGTCGTCGATCTGCTGCGACGCCAGCTGGATCGAGCCCTGGATGGCGGTGGCCGTCGAGGTCTCGCCGAGCAGGCCGAGCACCTGTGACTGCAGGTCCGCGAGCTCGCTCTTCGTCGCGAGGGCGATGCCGGTGGGCACCTGGTCGGCGAGCTGCTCGAGCTGCTGCGCCTGCTCCTGGATGGTCATCACGAACTCCGCTTCGTCTTCGGGTGGGGACCCCGCCTCCGTGGTAGCAGAAACCCCGCCCGCGCGGCCTACGCTGGTCAGGTGAGTCACAGCTGGGCGTCGCGCGCGCCGCATCCTCTGGTGCGGCCGTTGGTCACGCGCTACATCGGCTACGCGCAGGAGAACGTGACCCTCGCCGTCCACCGTGGACTGCCCTCGCGGCACGTGACGCTCATCATCAGCCTCGAGCAGCCCGTCCGGTTCACCGGTGAGCCGGGGGAGGGCGCGCTGCAGGGGCTCGTCGGCGGCCTGCACACCGCGCCCGCGCTGATCACCCAGGACCGGGTGCAGCGCGGCCTGCACCTGGAGCTGGACCCGTTCGGCGTGCGGACGCTGCTGGGCGTCACGGCCGCCGAGCTGAGCGGCCACATCGTCGACCTCGCCGACTTCGGCGGTGACCTCGCTTCGCTGCCCGCGCGGCTGGCGGAGGCGTCGGACTGGCAGTCGTGCTTCGCGATCCTCGACGACGTACTCGTCGCGCGTGCGGTGGAGCCCGCTTCGCCCCCGCCGGAGCTGGGGGAGGCCTGGCGGTTGATGCGGCACAGCGGCGGCCGGGCGCGCGTCGCCGACTTGGCCGGCGAGGTCGGCTGGAGCCGCAGGCATTTCGGGGAGCGGTTCCGCGCGGAGATCGGGCTGGCGCCGAAGCAGGCGTCTCGCGTGCTGCGGTTCGAACGCGCCGGGCACCTGCTGCGCGGCGGCCTCCGGGACCTGGCCGAGGTCGCCGTCGAAGCGGGTTTCTACGACCAGGCGCACCTTTCCAACGAATGGCGCGCGCTGGCCGGCTGCTCACCGCGGACGTGGATCGCCGAGGAGTTGCCGTTCCTGGAGCTGACGGAAGAGCCCGCTTACTGAAGCGGCCGACGCGGCGAAGGCGGTGTCGCGCGGGAGAAGCAGCTTCGGCAGTCCTGTGCGCGGTCGCGGGCTTCGCCGAGCTCGTCCGACAGCTCGTCGCGGAAGGCGCACCGGGCCGGGATCATGGACCTCGCCTGCGAGCACTCGGGCTCGAGCAGGCCGCTGTCCGGGTCGGCCAGCTGCTCGCGGCGGTACCGGTGGTTGCGGGTGTCGCGCGCCCAGAAGTGGATGGCGTACAGCGCGTGCTCGACCTCGGCCGGGGGCAGTTCGCCCGTGACCCATCCCGTCATGCCTCGCCGATCACCCATCATGATTTCTTGACCGCCAACCGTGGCACGTTCCGCTCAACTGGTCAAGACAAGCTGACCAGTGGATACTGACCGGATGGTGGATCGCACGAGCGGGATGCCCGCGTTCAGGCAGGTCGCGGCTGCCCTGCGCGCGAAGATCGCCGGCGGGCACTACGCGCCGGGCGACCGGTTGCCGAGCGAGCGGGAACTCGTCGAGGCGTACGACGCTTCGCGGCCCACCGTCCGAGCCGCGGTGGAAATGCTTCGCACTGAAGGACTTGTCACGGCCGAGCACGGTCGCGGTGTCTTCGTGCGCCCTGCGGCGAGCGTGCAGCGCATCGCCCGATCCCGGCTGTCCCGCGAGGCGCGCGAGCGGGACCGCGGCGCGTTCCTCGCCGACGCCGAGGCCCGCGGCTTCACCCCGTCGACGTCCACGGAGATCCGCTTCGAGCAGGCCGACGCCCGCGCCGCGCTGCACCTCGCGATCGACGAGGGCACCGAGATCACCGTGCGGGACCGGGTGATGCGGGCCGACGGGCTGGTGGTCCAGCTCGCGGTGTCACGCCTCCCGCGGGCGTTGACGCGCGGCACCGCGATCGAGGACGTCGACACCGGCCCGGGCGGCACGTACGCCCGGCTGGAGGAGCGGGACCACCGGCTCGGTTCGTTCGCCGAGCACGTCGGCGCCCGGATGCCCGCGCCGGACGAAGCGTCGCTGCTGCAGCTCGCCGACGGCGTCCCCGTCATCACCGTGACCCGCGTGGCCTACGGCGCCGACGGGACGCCGTTGGAGCTGAACGAGATGGTGCTCGCGGCCGACCGTTACGAGCTCTCGTACGAGTGGCCCGCGGACTGACCTCCCGTTCTTCCAAGACGGAAGCGGGGTGGCCGGGCGAGACTCGGCGCATGACACCTCAACCGACAGTCTGGCCCGCCCTCCGCTACGACGACGCCCCGGCGGCGATCCGCTTCCTCGTCGACGTCCTCGGCTTCCAGGAGACGCTCGTGGTGCCCGGCACCCCGGAGCGCGAGATCGCGCACGCGGAACTGACCTGGCCCGAAGGCGGCGGCGTGATGCTCGGCAGCACCGGCGGCCCCGTCGACCCGGTGCACGACGCCATGCGCCCCGGTGTCGGCACCGCGTACATCGTGTCCGACCACGTCGACGAGATCTACGCGCGGGTGAAGGACTCCGGCGCCGAGATCACCGAGGACCTGACCGACACCGACTACGGCTCCCACGGCTTCAGCCTGCGCGACCCGGAGGGCAACTCCTGGAGCATCGGCACCTATCGCGGGGCTTAGCCCTCGGGGTAGAAGACGAACAGCGTGCAGCCGGTGGTGGTCTGCGGGACGTGCCAGGAACCGGCCGGGGCGTGCAGGAACGAGCCGGCCGGGTAGTCGCGGGCGCCGTCGTTGAAGGTCCCGGAGACGACGAACACCTCTTCGGGACCGGGCTCGTGCACGTCGTCGCGCGGCCAGGAGGTGCCGGGGTCCATCTCGAGCACGTTGGCGGTCGCGCCGGACTCTCCGCTCCACAGTGGACGGAGGCGGATGCCCGGGAACAGCTCGTGCGCCGGGGAGTCCGCGGTGGCGGCGGACTCGTAGCCCTCCTGGGCGAGGATCGCGGGGTTCACGCCTTCGACGGTGCCGGGCCGGCGGCCGCGGTGACAGTGTCAGGAAAGACGTCATCGGGTACTTTCTTGCCATGCACCGAGTGGTGGGACTGGTCAACCCGGTGCAGTCGACGTTCGAGCTCGGCTGCGCCGCGGAGGTCTTCGGCACCGAACGCGCCGGGGTGCCGCAGCACTACGAGTTCCTCGTCTGCACGGAGACGCCGGGGCCGGTGCCGACCACGGCGGGCTACTCGATGGCCGTCACCGACGGGCTCTCGTTGCTGGCCTCGGCGGACACCGTGCTGATCCCCGGCTGGCAGCCCGTGGACGAACCGCTCTCGCCCCGGGTGTCGCGCGCGCTGATCCGCGCCCACCGCCGCGGCGCGCGGCTGGTCACGATCTGCTCCGGTGTGTTCGCGCTGGCGCGCACCGGCTTGCTCGACGGACGCACGGCCACCACGCACTGGGCGCGCACCGCCAAGCTGCAGCGGGATTTCCCGCGGGTGCGCGTCGAGCCGGACGTGCTGTACGTGGACCACGGCGACGTCGCCACGAGCGCCGGTGCGGGCGCGGGCATCGACCTCTGCCTGCACCTGGTGCGCCGCGACCACGGCGACGCCCATGCGACGCTTCTCGCGCGCCACATGGTGATGCCGCCGAGCCGGGAGGGCGGCCAGACGCAATACGCGCCGGCGCCGCCCCCCGGCGACACCCTCGACGGCCTCCTCGACTGGGCCACCGCCCGGCTCGGCTCGCCACTGACCGTCGACGATCTGGCCGGCTTCCTCAGCGTCTCGCCGCGCACCCTGGCCCGCCGGTTCGCCGGCCGCTTCGGCACCAGCCCCGGCCAGTGGCTGCTGGCCCGCCGGGTCACCGCCGCCCGCACCCTGCTCGAGGAGACGGACCTCCCAGTGGAGGCCATCGCGGCCCGAGTCGGCCTCACCTCGGCAGTAAACCTGCGCCGCCGCTTCCGCGACGCCCTCGGCACGACGCCGGCCGCTTACCGCCGGGCTTTCCGGACACATTGACGGTGTCGCTGAGGACGCCACTCGGACGCCGCCGGGCCAGTGCTGGTGCTGCTGCGGGCGCCGCTCGGACGTCGTCGTCGTGCCGGTGATTGTGATGGTGCCGATCGGCTCGGCCGGACCGCGCTCACGGCGTTGCCGGGCGGGCCGCTCGAACGCCGCGACCGACCTGCTCCTGCCCCTGTCTGGCAGGAGCAGGTCGGCCCGGACGAGGCCGCCCAGCGCCACTGCCGCACCTGCCCGGCAGACCACCCGGCGCCGCGCGCGGCAACGCCACTGCCACCTGCCCGGCAGACCGCCCAGACGCAGCGGTGCCGCCCCTACTGCACCGGCTGCTCGAACGTCACCAGCAGCCCGTCGACCCCGCCGGGGCCGACTCGGCCCCTCACTTCCGCCGAGGTGATCTGCTTGAGCTGCCAGCCCTGCGCGGCGTGCTCGTTCAGGAGCTTTTCGAGCTTGTCGCCGGACATTTTGCCGCCGATCATCTTCTCGCGGACTTCCACGACCTTGTACGTGTAGCGCTGCATGGTCTCGATTGTGCCCGCTGCCGCTCGTTCATCTGAGCGTGTCGGCGGGCTCGCGTTCCGTTCACCCGGTTCATCTGGCACTCTGGACGCTGTGTTGCGGCTTGCAGGTGCACGGCTGCTCGATGATCGGGATTACCCCGCGGTGCGCGCTGCGCTCGCCGCCGACCCGGTGGGCAGCTGCATGGTCAGCGCCCGGGTCGAGGCTTCCGGTCTCGACCCGTGGCGCCTCGGTGGCGAACTCTGGGCCGCCGACAACCGCCCGGCGCGGACCGGGCGGCTCCAAGGGCTGTGCTTCGCCGGTCCGAACCTGATTCCGTTGCGCGGCAACGCGTCCGCGCTGCGGTCGTTCGCCGACCGCGCGCTGCGGCGCCAGCGCACCTGCTCCTCGCTCGTCGGCCCGTCCGAGCAGGTGCTCGGGCTGTGGGACGAGCTGTCCGACGAGTGGGGCCCGGCCCGCGAGGTCCGCGGCGACCAGCCGTTGATGGCGCTGGACGGCCACCCGCTGGTGCCCGCCGACCCCAGGGTCCGCGCGGTGCGCCCCGACGAGCTCGACCGGTACCTGCCCGCGGCCGTCGCGATGTTCATCGAGGAGGTCGGCGTCGATCCCCGCAGCGGTGACGGCGGCGCCAGCTACCGCGCCCGGGTCAGCGAGCTGATCTCCACTGGCCGCGCGTTCGCCCGGTTCGAGGACGGCGAGGTCGTGTTCAAGGCCGAGATCGGCGCCATGTCCGCGAGCGTCGGCCAGATCCAGGGCGTCTGGGTGCACCCGGACCGCCGCGGCGAAGGGCTCGGCACGGCCGGCACCGCCGCGGTCGTCAACCGCCTGGTCCACGGGCTGGGCCGCACCGCGAGCCTGTACGTGAACGGCTACAACACGCCCGCCCTCGCGGCCTACCGCCGGGTCGGGTTCCAGCAGGTCGGGCAGTACGCGACCGTGCTCTTCTGACGAGCGCCGGCCACTCTTCCGGGTCGGCGTTGCGACCGCTGGGCCGCCGCGTCCGGCTGGTTCGATCGGTGACATGGCTCCTGGTCGACGTTCTGCGGCTCTGGCCGCCGTGCTGGTGACCGTGCTCCCTCTGGCCGGCTGCGGCCTGTTCGGCTCGGACGGGCCGCAGGAAGCGCTCGGCGCGTTCCTGACCGCGGTCGCCTCGGGCGACGTCGCCGGCGCGGCCGCCCGCACGGACTCGCCGGCCGCCGCGAAGACCCTGCTCACGCAGGTCCGCACGGCGCTGCACCCGGATTCCGTCGAGGCGCTCGACGAGAACGTGAAGCAGTCCGGCGACACCGCCACCGGCGGCTACCGGCTCACCTGGCACCTGCCGCGCGGGCGCACCTGGTCCTACACCGCGGACGCGCAGCTGCGCTCGGCCGAGGACGGCTGGCAGGTGCACTGGCAGCCGACCGTCGTGCACCCGCAGCTGGCCGAGCAGCAGAGCATCGCGGTGGTGACCGCCCCCGCCCAGCCCGCGCCGGTGTTCGACCGCGACGGCCTCCCGCTGCTGACCCCGCAGACGGTGGTCGGCGTGGTCGTCGACCCGGCCCGCACCGGGGACGCCACCACGGTCGCGCGCACGCTGGGCAAGGCGCTGCACCGGTTCGAGCCGACGGTGACCGGGACCTCGGTGCTCGACGGCATCAAGGCCACCAAGCCCGGCGGCGCGTACTCCGTGCTGTCCCTGCGCGCGGCCGACTACCAGCAGGTCAAGCCCGTGATCCACGATCTGCCCGGGGTCCGGTTCACCAACCAGGAGCGGCTGCTGCCGCCCGATCGCGACACCGGCCGCCAGGTGCTGCCCGCGCTGCGCTCGCTGGTGGAGCAGCAGGCGGCGGGCGCGGCGGGCTGGCGGATCGTGACGCTCGACGTGACCGGCAGCGAGGCGAGCGAGCTGTACGCGGTCCAGCCCAAGGACGCGCCCGCGGTGACGAGCACGCTCAGCACCCACGTCCAGGCTGCGGCGGAGAAGGCGCTGGCGCCGGTGCCGACCGCCGCCGCGCTGGTCGCCCTCCAGCCGTCGACGGGGGAGCTGCTCGCCGTCGCGCAGAACGAGGCCGCGGACGAGCAGGGGCCGCTCGCGCTCACCGGCCGGTTCCCGCCCGGGTCGACGTTCAAGATCATCACCGCCGCGGCCGCGCTGTCGGCCGGGAAGGTCACCGCCGCCTCGCCCGTCGCCTGCCCCGGCACCGTGACGTTCTCCGGCCGCGTGGTGCCGAACGAGGGCCGCTTCGACCTCGGCACCGTGCCGCTCTCCACGGCGTTCGCGCGCTCCTGCAACACCACGTTCGCGCGGCTTTCGGCCGATCTCCCGCCGACGGCGCTGACCGACGCGGGGCGCTCGCTGGGCGTCGGCGCCGACTACACCGTGCCCGGCCTGACCACGGTGACCGGCTCGGTCCCGAAGGCCGATTCGGTGGTGCAGCGCGCGGAGAACGGCTTCGGCCAGGGCACGGTGGTCACCAGCCCGTTCGGGATGGCGCTGGCCGCGGCGGCCGTCCAAGCCGGGAAGGCGCCCGTGCCGACGCTGGTGCGCGGCCAGCCGTCGAAGGCCACCGACGTCGGGCCGCCGCTGCGGCCGGACGTGCTGGACGCGTTGCGCTCGATGATGCGCGACGTGGTCACCGAGGGCACTGCCACCGGGCTGCGCGGCCTGCCCGACGTCCGCGGCAAGACCGGCACCGCGCAGTTCGGCGACGGGACCCACTCGCACGGCTGGTTCGTCGGCTACCAGGGCGACCTGGCGTTCGCCGTGCTGCTCACCGACGCGGGCTCCTCGAAACCGGCGGTGGAGGCCGCGGACCGGTTCCTCGCCGACGTCGCCGGGAAGTGACGTCGTAGGCTGGTCGCATGTCCGTTCGTGCCCCCTTGAAGCCCGGCGTCCAGACGCCGCGCCGCGCCGTCCCCGCCGACATCGCCCGCCCCGAGTACGTGGACCGGCCGGCGCCGAAACGGGACACCGGCAACGGGGTCCGCACGCCCGAGGTCATCGAGGCCATGCGCGTCGCGTCGAAGATCGCCGCGCAGGCGCTCGAGGAGGGCGGCAAGGCCGTCAAGCCCGGCGCCACCACCGAAGACATCGACAAGGTGGTGCACGAGTTCCTGCTCGACCACCACGCCTACCCGTCGACGCTCGGCTACCGCTCGTTCCCGAAGTCGTGCTGCACCTCGCTGAACGAGGTCATCTGCCACGGCATCCCGGACTCGACCCTGATCGAGGACGGCGACATCTGCAACATCGACGTCACGGCCTTCATCGGCGGCGTGCACGGCGACACCAACGCGACCTTCCTCGCGGGCGACGTGTCCGAGGAGGCGCGGCTGCTGGTCGAGCGCACGCGCGAGGCGACGGCGCGCGCGATCAAGGCGGTGCGGCCCGGGCGTCAGCTGAACGTGATCGGCCGCGTGATCGAGGCGTACGCGAAGCGCTTCGGCTACGGCGTGGTCCGCGACTTCACCGGCCACGGCGTCGGTCCGGCTTTCCACACCGCACCGACGGTGCTGCACTACGAGGAGCCCTCGGTGCACACGATGATCGAGGAGGGCATGACCTTCACGATCGAGCCGATGATCACCCTCGGCACCATCGACTACGACATGTGGTCCGACAACTGGACCGTCACCACGAAGGACAAGAAGTGGACCGCCCAGTTCGAGCACACCCTCGTGGTGACGGCGGACGGCGCGGAAATCCTCACCCTCCCGTAGCCCTTCGCGAGTGTTTATGACCGGCATGAACACTCACGAGTCTTTCAGCGGATTCCGGCGGTGCGGGCCATGTCGCGGACCTGGCCGTTGCTCGCGGCGTCGCGGGCGGCGGGTGCGTGGCCGGCGCTCGAGCCCACGCCCAGCGCCTTCGCGATCAGCGACGCCTCGGCCTCCATGCCCGCGCGCAGCGGGTGGTAGGCGGCCGCGACAAGCAGGTTGGTGGACTGCCCGTTGATCCAGGCCGCGTCACCGGCGCAGGCGTCGTGGCCGAGGCTGGGGCCGTACGTGTCGACGTAACGCGCGCCCTGTTTCCGCGCGGCGGTGGCGATGGCGTCGTTCAGCTGCCGCTCGACGCTGTCAGCCCAGCGATAGTCGCCGTCGGCGAAGGGGAGCACGCTGGGGCAGTAGCCGCTCGGCGGCGCCAGCCGGGGGTAGCCGACCATCACGATCGTCGCGGCGGGGGAGTGCTCCCGCACGCCGCGGACGACGCCCTCCAGGTTCTTCTCGGTGTTCTTCAGCGCGGCGGCCATGGTGTCGACGCCGTTGACGGTGAAGTGGTCGCGGCACGGTGAGCCGGTCGGGTCGCTCGCGCGCACCGTCGGGCAGGTGCCGACGAGGCTGCCGAAGACGCTGTAGTCGTTGCCCCCGATCCCGACGGTCACCAGGTCCGTGTCCAGCGACAGCGAATCGAACTGCGCGGGCTGCGTGGAAAGCGGGACGCTCGGCGACGGCGTGACCTGTGAATGGGCCATGTTCGTGGTGTCGGCCGAGGAGCAGCTGGCGTCGGTGAACGCGCCGGCGGTGTCGTAGAGCCCGAGCCGCGTGGCCAGCCAGGACGGGTAGTTGTTGTTGGAGCGGAAGCACCAGCTCGCCTGCTGCCAGGGGATGAGCGGGCCGGCGGTGTAGGAGTCGCCGAGCGCGACGTACTTGTGGAACGCCGGCGCCGCGGACGCGCTGGTCGCCCCGGCGACCAGGCCCACGAGCACGAGCAGGACAGCGAGTGGTGAACGGCGCACGGTCTCTCCCTCAGGACGGCTGATCCCCGCACTCTCGCACGATCCATGCTGAATGTGAGAGTCTTTCACGTTCAAGTGTCCTGCACGCGGGTGACGAGGAAGGTCGCCTTCGTGAGGATTCCGGACGGGCTGGGCCTGGATTACGCGGATTCCGGGCTGGGGGGCGGCCTTGGTGGAGTTCCTGCCGTGCGCCGGTCGGCCGGGGTCGGCAGGTGGGCCGGTCAGGTTGGCCGATCGCCGCTCGGCGGGTGTGCCTGGGCCGTGTCGGCAGGTGGGCCCGGGCTGGCTGGTGGCCGGTGGGTGAGCTGACGGGGTCGGTGGTCGGCAGGTGGGCCCGGGCTGTGGGGTCCGTGGTCGGCAGGTAGGCCCGGGCTGGGGTCCGTGGACGGCGAGGGGAGTGGGCTGCGCCAGTGGTCAGCGACGAGCTCGGGCTGGCCGGTGGTCGGTGAGCTGGCGGGGTCGGTAGGTGGGCTGCGTCGGCCCCGCAGTCGGCGGGGTGGGGTGGCCGGCGGGTGGTGGGTGAGCTCGGGCTGGTCGCTGCTCGGCCGGGTGAGTTGTCGGGCCGGGGGTCGGTGGGTGAGCTGTGTCGGGCCCGCGGTCGGCGGAGTGAGGTGTGTCGGGCGGGGCGAGGTGGGCTGGTGGCTGGCGTTCAGCGGGCGAGCTCGGGCTGGTCGGTGGTCGGCGGACGAGCCGGGCCGGGTGGGGGCGATTGGTCCGGCAGTCGGTAAAGCTGTCGGCACAAGCAGACAGCAAATCCGTCGGCAAGAGCGGACAGCAAATCGGTCGGCAAGAGTCCGTAGGCACAAGCAGGAAGCAGATCGGTCGGCGAGATCAGTCGGCTGTGGGCTCGTCCGTCCGGGCCAGTAGTTCGTCGAGGAAGCCTGCGGCCTCGGCGGCTGCGCGGGTGGCGTCGCGGGCTTCGATGGCGTCGACTAGGCCGTGGTGTTTGATGGCCTCCGCGTGTTCGGGGTCGTCGGAGGAGGTCGAGGCGACGCTTGCGGTGATGGCCTCCATCAGGCCGCGGTACAGCTCGAACAGCAGGCTGTTGTGTCCACATCGGACAACCTCGAGGTGGAATTCCGCGTCGATGTGGACGAAATCCTCGAGCCGGCCTTCGTCTTGGTCGGCGTCGCGGCGTTCGAGGAGGTCTCGCAGGTTCGCGAGTTCCTCGTCGGTGCGGGCGGTGGCGGCCAGGCGCGCGCCCTCGACCTCCAGGGTGCGGCGGACCTGGAGCACCTCGCGCAGCTCGGTCCCGCACAGTCGCCGGATCGCGCCGGAGACCTCGCTCGTCGCGCGCACGTACGTGCCGTCGCCCTGGCGGACCTCGAGGATGCCGGTGTGCGCGAGCGCCCGCACGGCCTCCCGCACCGTGTTGCGGCCCACGCCGAGCTCCGCGGTCAGCGCCGCCTCGGTCGGGATGCGCTGCCCGAGCGGCCATTCACCGCGGGTGACCGCGTCGCGGATCTGGTCGATGACCTGATCGACCAGGCCGGTGCGGCGTGTGGTGGCCAAAGGCACAGGTTTATCCCTTCATCCAATCATCCTACGTATGTCATAGTAGCCGACGTGTCCGTCGATTCCTGGGATCCCACCCCGCGCCCCGCCGCCTCGTACGCCGACCGTCTCGAGCTCGAACTCGAGGGCAGCCTGGAAGAGGAGGCCGGCGGCGGCCGTCGTCCCGGGGTGATCGCCGGCGGCGTCCTGCTCGCCATCGCCGTGGTGCTCACGGCGATGAACCTGCGCCCCGCCATCACCAGCGTCGGCCCGCTGCTCGCGGAGATGCGGGCCGACCTCGGCGCGTCCGCGCTGTGGGCGAGCCTGCTGACCACGTTGCCCGGCCTGTGCTTCGCGGGCGCCGGCCTCGCCGCGCCGCTGCTCTCGCGCCGGTTCGGCATCGGCGCGGCCATCTCGTTCGCGCTCGCGGTGCTGACCGTGGGCCTCGTGCTGCGCGTGGTCGACGGCCCGCTGGTGGTGCTCGGCGGCACGCTCGTCGCGACGGCCGGCATCGCACTGGTCAACGTCCTCATCCCGGTGGTCATCAGGGACTCCTTCCCGGCCCGCGTCGGCATGATGACCGGGGTCTACACCGCGGCGCTGCAAGGCGGCGGCGCGCTCGGCTCGTCGGTCAGCCCGCCGATCGAGGGGGTGCTCGGCGGTTGGCGCCCGGCGCTGGGCGGGTGGGCCGTGCTGGCCGCCATCGCGCTGGTGGCCTGGCTGCTCGCCGCGCGCGGCACCGGACGGACCGCCCGCACGACGACCGGGGGCGAAGGCGGGCGTTCGCTGATGCGCAACCGGCTGGCCTGGATCGTCACGATCTTCTTCGGGCTGCAGGCATTCATCGCGTACGTGGTGATGGGCTGGCTGCCGCAGGTCTTCATCGACGCCGGGGTGTCCAAGGGCGACGCCGGGCTGCTGCTCGGCCTGATGTCCGTGATCGCCGTGCCGATCAGCCTGGTGATCCCGCCGATCGCCGCGCGCCAGGGCAGTCAGAGCCTGTGGATCCTCGGCATGGGCGTGTGCGGTTTCGCCGGGATGCTCGGCCTGCTCTTCGCGCCCGGCGCGTCGCCGCTGCTGTGGAGCATCCTGATCGGCATCGGGATGAGCGTGTTCTCCTTGGCATTGACGGTAATCGCGCTGCGTGCGCGCACCGGCGCCGACACCGCGCGGCTTTCGGGCATGGCGCAGGGGTTCGGCTATCTGCTGGCGGCGGTGGGACCGTTCGTGTTCGGGCTGCTGCACGACGCGACCGGAGGCTGGACGGTGTCGCTGATCGTGCTGATCGTGGTGATGTGCGCGCAGATGGCCTTCGGCGTGCTGGCCGGACGCCGCCGCTTCGTCTGACTCCCGAACGGGGTCAGTCGAGCGGCAGGTTCAGCAGCGCGTTCTCGATCAGCTCCGGCATCGCCGGGTGGATCCAGTACTGGCCGCGCGCCATGGAGCGCGCGTCGAGGCCGAAGCTCATCGCCTGGATCAGCGGCTGGATCACCGAAGACGCCTGCGGGCCGATGATGTGCGCGCCGAGCAGCTGCCCGGTGGCCGGGTCCGCGAGCAGCTTGGCGAAGCCGGTGGTGTCCTCCATCGCCCAGCCGTACGCGATGCCCGCGTAGTCCTGCTTGGAGACCACATAGGACACACCCTTGGCACGCGCCTTCTGCTCGGTCAGCCCCACCGAAGCCACCTGCGGCGCGGTGAACACCGCGTGCGGGACGAACCGGTGGTCGGCCTCGATCCGCTCGTCCGGGTGCAGCAGGTTGTGCTGGACCACCCGGGACTCGTGGTTGGCGACGTGCTTCAGCTCGTGTGGCGAGGACAGGTCGCCGAGCGCGTAGATGCCGTCCACCACGGTCTGCTGGTAGCCGTCCACCACCACGTGCCCACTGTCCATTGTGGTCACTCCGGTGGCGGCGACGTCGAGCCGGTCGGAGTTCGGCGTGCGGCCGGTGGCGACCAGGATCAGGTCGGCCTCGACGGTTTCCGCGCCCTGCGGGCCTTCGAGGTCCAGCGCGACGCCCGAGGCGGTCTTGCGCGCCCGCGTGGTCTTGCGGTCCAGCCGCACGTCGTAGCGTTCCGCGGCCAGCTCGGTGAACCGCGCGCTGACCTCCTCGTCCTCCGAGCGCAGCAGGGCGCCGGACCGGCCGACGACCGTCACCTCGACCCCGAAAGACGCGAAGACGTGCGCGAACTCGGCCGCGATGTAGCCGCCGCCGATGATCACGATGCGCCGCGGCAGCTCGTCGAGCCGCATCACGGTGTCTGAGGTGTGGTAGCCGGTCTCCTCGAGGCCCGGGACGTCCGGGATCACCGGGCGCCCGCCGGCGGCGAGCACGAAACGGTCGGCGGTCAGCACCTCGTCGGGCCGCCCGTCGGAGAAGCTGACGCGCAGCTCCTTCATGCCGGTGAAGCGGCCTTCGCCGGTGTAGACGTCGACGTTCTTGTTGTCCTCGTGGTGCTTCCGGTACTCGGCGCCGCCCGCGGCGATGGGGTCGATCCGGCCGAAGATGCGGTCCCGGATTTCCGGCCAGCGCACGGCCTTCAGCTCTTCGTCGACGCCGTAGCGCGAGCTGTGCGAAGGCGTCGTGGCGACGTCGGCGGCGTAGACGAACATCTTGGTCGGGATGCAGCCGACGTTCAGGCAGGTGCCGCCGAAGGTGCCCTTCTCCACGATCGCCGTCTTCCAGTCGGCGAACTGCGGGCCGAGGATCGAGTTCCCCGATCCGGTCCCGACGATCACCAGGTCGTAGTGCGGCACAGTCTTCCTCCGAAAGCCGGTCAGACGGGTGTTCCCCACCCTAGCCAACCGGTTCGCCCGACCGGGTGTTCCCGCGGCGACGCCCGTCACTGCCCGGTGGCGGTGAAGTGCATCCGGTCCGTCGGCGAGGTCCAGGCGCCGCCCCAGCTCCAGCCCACCGCGGCGAAGTCGCGCACCACCTCGCTGCCCGCGAGCGCCATGCCCGGTCGCACCCGCGAACGGTCGACGTACGCCGACGCCAGCTCCGGCAGTACCAGGTCGCCCTTGGTGTACGGATTGCAGAACGGGTTCACGTCCATGGCCAGCCCGTACGCGTGCGAGGACCAGTTCGTCTGGCCGCGCACCGGCCGGCAGACGAACGCGCTGGTGTCGTTGCCGTCGCCGGTGGGCGGGGCGTCCAGCTCGGCCGGCGCGGTCACCCGCATCTCCTCGATCGGGAAGCGGGCGGCGAAAAGCTGCCCGAAGACCTGCGTCATCGCCTGCGCGCCGGTGCGGTTCACCAGCAGCTCGCCGGTGTGCGCGCGGTTGTCGAAGCCCCAGAAGGACACCGTCACGTAGCGGAGGTCGGACGCCTGCACCGGGCAGGCGGGCTGCCAGGTGCTGCGGGCGAGGACGTCCGCGGGTACGGCGCCGACCTGGGCCGCGAACGCGGTGCCGGCCGGCGGCGGCAGGAAATCGTGGGTCGGCAGGGACCGGTTCACCAGTTCGGGTGGGGTCGGTTCGATCTCGCCGAAGCCGTCCGCTCGCCGGGGGAGCGGCCGGGCACCCACCTGCCAGGTGACGGCGGGGGCGCTCGACGGCGCCGGAGTTGTCGGAGATGCCGGGGTTGTCACGCCTCGTGACGGCGGAACCGGGCTCGCCGACTGCGTGGCCGGGGTGTGGGTCGTACAACCGACCAGCAGGAACGCCATCAGCGCGCCTGCCGCCGCCATCGCTGTCCGTCGCATGCGCTCAGCTAAACAAACGCGCTCGGTGAGCACGCAGTCCACCCGTTCCAGTGACACCATTTCGGGCCTGCTCCGTTTAGGGTAACGACGGTCGTCCGTTCACGCGCCGGAGTCGAACAGTCTCAGCCGGTTGGCTCCCGGGCGCGCGGACCGCACCGCGCCGCTTGTCCGATCGTGAAGGGGAACCCCATGCCCGCCAAGTATCGCCGTCCCCTGCTGCTCGTGGCGGGAGCGCTGCTCGTGACCGCGGCAGTGGTGCCGATCGCGGTCGGCTCGGCCTCGGCGCAGGACGAGCCCAGCGGCCCCGCTTCGGGCGCGCAGCCGCGGATCGTCGGCGGCGACGAGGCTTCGCTGTCGGATCACCCGTACGCGGTGTACCTCACCGACTCCGGCGGCAACCAGTACTGCGGCGCGGTGATCGTCAGCTCCTCGGCGGTCGCGACGGCGGCGCACTGCGCGAAGGCCATCGCGGCTTCCGACACCCGCGTGGTCGCCGGAAGGCAGGACAAGCGCACCGACGACGGCATCGTGCTCGCGGTGTCGAAGGTGTGGATCGACCCGGACTTCACCGATCCGACCAAGGGCGACGACATCGCGGTGCTGACCGTGCGCGGCCAGCTGCCGTACCGCCCGGCGAAGGTCGCGGACGCGAGCGACCGCTCCTCCTACGACACCGGCACGCAGGCCACGGTGCTCGGCTGGGGCCGGCTGTCCGACGGCGGCGCCCGCTCCGACACCCTGCGCAGCGTGGTCGTCCCGGTGGTCAGCGATTCCGCGTGCAAGACGGCCTACGACACCTACGACCCGGCGAGCATGGTCTGCGCGGGCTACCCGGACGGCGGCAAGGACGCCTGCCAGGGCGACTCCGGCGGCCCGCTGGTGGTCGGCGACACGCTGATCGGCGTCGTCTCCTTCGGCGACGGCTGCGCGAAGGCGGGCAAGCCGGGCGTGTACACGCGGGTTTCGGCGTTCTCGGACGACATCGCGCAGCAGTCCCAGGGCCGCATCCTCGGCTGAGATCCGGTCGCTGGTATGCAGGGACCGTGAGCACCCTGTTTACCGCGGCCGGTCCCGACCTCACCGCCGCCCAGTTGTACGCCGTCCTCCGCCTGCGCTGCGACGTGTTCGTGGTCGAGCAGGAATGCGCGTACCCCGAGGTGGACGGCCGCGACCTGCTGCCGGGCACCCGGCACCTGTGGATCGGCAGCGAAGAGGGCGTGGACGCGTACCTGCGGGTCCTCGCCGAGCCCGGCGGTGTCGGCCGGATCGGGCGGGTGGTCACGGCGAAGTCCGCCCGCGGCCGTGGCCTGGCGGGGGAGCTGATGGCCGCCGCGCTCGACGGCGCTCCCGGCGAGTTCGTGCTGGACGCCCAGACGTACGCCCAAGGCCTGTACGCCCGCTACGGCTTCGTGGCCGAGGGCGGGGAATTCCTCGACGACGGCATCCCGCACATCACCATGCGCCGGCCCGCGATCGCCGGGTAGCACGCCGGATTTCCGTGCGGTGGCGGGAAAATCAGGCCGTGGCGCCGCGCGGGGCGGAAGCCGTGATCACCTTCACCGCGCGGTCCAGGTCGGCCTCGGTGAGGTCGGCGCGGGCGGTCAGGCGCAGCCGCGAGATGCCGTCCGGCACCGACGGCGGCCGGAAGCAGCCGACGCGGATTCCGTGCTCCGCACAGGATTCCGCCCAGGCGACGGCGGCTTCGGCCGAGGGTGCCTGCACCGAGATCACGGCGGCGTCCGGCAGGCTCGCCCGCAGGCCCGCGGCCTTGAGCTGCATCGCGAGGTTCCCGGCGTTCTCCACGACCTTGCCCGGCAGGTCCGGCTCCGACTTCAGCACGCCCAGCGCGGACAGCGCGGCGGCGGCGCTGGCCGGGGCGAGGGCGGTGTCGAAGATGAAGCTGCGCGCGGTGTCCACGAGGTGCTTGATCACCCGCCGGGGGCCGATGACGGCGCCGCCCTGGGCGCCGAGGGACTTCGAGAGTGTCACCGTCGTCACGACGTCCGGGGCGCTGGACAGCCCGGCCGCGTGCACCGCGCCGCGGCCGCCTTCACCGAGGACGCCGAAGCCGTGCGCGTCGTCCACCAGCAGGGCCGCGCCGTTCTCGCGGCAGATCCCGGCGAGTTCACCGAGCGGGGCGAGGTCGCCGTCCACCGAGAAGACCGAGTCCGTGATCACCAGCGCGCGGGGCTTGCGGCGTGTGGACAGCGCGTGCTGGATCGCCGACGGCGTGCTGTGCGCGACGGCCGCGACGTCGGCCCGCGAGAGCCGGCAGCCTTCGATCAGCGACGCGTGGATGTACTTGTCCGTGACGATCGCGGATTCCGTGCCGGACAGGGCCGTCACCGCGCCGAGGTTGGCGGCGAAGCCCGAGGAGAACACCAGCGCCGCCTGCGCGCCGCAGAACCGCGCGAGTTCCAGCTCCAGCTCGGTGTGCAGCTCCAGCGAACCGGTGACGAGCCGGGAGCCGGTGGACCCCGAGCCCCAGCGCAGCGCGGCCGCCGCCGCGGCGCCGGCGACCCGCTTGTCCCGGGCCAGGCCGAGGTAGTCGTTGCCCGCCAGGTCGAGTTCTTCCGGCTGCGCCGGCCGGGGCCGCAGCCGCCGCACGAGCCCCGCGGCCGCCCGCTTCTCCGCCTCGGCGTCGAGCCAGTCGAAGACGTTTTCGGGTGGCAGCTGGGGGGATTCGGTCACGTCCCGCAGTCTCCCACCCTGGCCCGCGCCGCGGATGTGCACCCCGTCACGGGAGAAGCCCCGTCCGGCGGGTGCCGGACGGGGCTTCTCCTGACTGCTCGGACTCAGCTGTCGTAGCTGCGACGCGGGCCGCGGCCCGCCGGACGCTGCGGACGACCCGCGCCCGCGCCGTTGCGGCTGCGCCCGGCGTAACCGGGACGGCCGCCTTCGCGCGAACCCTGGCCGTAACCGCCGCCGCGGCTTTCGCCGTAGCTGCGGTCGCCACGCTCCCGACCGCCGCCGTAACCGCGGCCGCTGCCGCCGCTGCGGCGCGGCGACTCACGACGACGCTCGATGACCGGCTCGCCGCTCGGCGCCTGGGCGCCGGTGATGCGCGACAGCTCGTCGTCGCCCGGGCGGACCATCGTGGTCTCGGCGCGCACGCCGGCCCGATCGGTCATCCGGCGGACGGTGCGCCGCTGGTCGTGCGTCACCAGCGTGACCACGACACCGGACGCCCCGGCGCGCGCGGTGCGGCCCGCGCGGTGCAGGTAGTCCTTGTGGTCGGCGGCCGGGTCGACGTGCAGCACCAGCGAGATGTTGTCCACGTGGATACCGCGCGCGGCGACGTCGGTGGCGACCAGCACCGGGGTGTGGCCTTCCTTGAAGTCCGCGAGCACCCGGTTGCGCTGACCCTGCGTCTTGCCGCCGTGCAGCGCCGCCGCGTGCACACCCTGCTCGCGCAGCCGCTCGGTGAGGCGGTCGACGTGGTGCTTGGTGCGCACGAACATGATCGTGCGGCCCTCGCGGGCGCCGATCTGCGTGATGATGTCCTGCTTGTCCTGGTGCGAAACCTGGAGCACGTGGTGGTCCATGGTGTCGACGCTCGCGGTGGACGGCGCCACCGAGTGCGTGACCGGGTCGGTCAGGTACTGCTTGACCAGCCGGTTGACGTCACCGTCGAGCGTCGCCGAGAACAGCAGCCGCTGCCCGCCCGGCGGGGTGAGGTCGAGGATCTCCCGGACCTGCGGCATGAAGCCCATGTCCGCCATCTGGTCGGCCTCGTCGAGGGCGATGAAGTTGCAGTCGCCCAGCGAAGCGGTGCCTTGCCGGACGTGGTCCGAAAGGCGGCCCGGGGTCGCGATGAGCAGGTCGACGCCGCGGGAAAGCGCGTCGGCCTGGCGGGTGAAGGCCATGCCGCCGACGGCCGTGCGGCACCACAGGCCGAGCGACTTGGCCAGCGGGGTCAGCGAGTCCGCCACCTGCATGGCGAGCTCACGGGTGGGCACCAGCACCAGCGCGCGGGGGCGCTTGGGCCGGGCCCGGCCGCCGTTGAGCCGGGCCAGCATGGCCAGGCCGAACGCCAGCGTCTTGCCCGAACCGGTCTGGGCGCGGCCCAGCACGTCGCGGCCCGCGAGCGCGTCCGGGATGGTGGCCGACTGGATCGGGAACGGCGAGTTGATGCCCGCCTCGGCCAACGCGCGCAGCAGCTCCTCGGGGAGCCCCAGCTGGGCGAAGGTCTTGGTGGCCACTGTCTCGACGGCGTCGTCGCGCAGCATGCCCTCGCCGCCACCACCGGTGGCCGGGCGCTGACGCGGCTTGCGGTCGGGACGGCCCGCGTGGGCGGACGTCGATGAGTGACCGGAGTTGAACGTGACTGTCACAAATGCCTCTCGGACGTGGTACGTCGCAAGGGAGGCCCGGGCTGCCCGCACGCAGGCAGGGCAAGATGGTGTGCGATGGGCTTTCACAGGGACGGACCCGGCACACCATGTCGTGACCGACATCGAGCGCCGATGGAAGTGCTTCGGATTCACCGCGAACCCGTAGGTGGGCTTTGGAGGCGACGGACACCAACTCATCCACGCCGCCGGTTGCGGTCTGTACATACTGTACCGGAGCCGGGGCTTCGACTTCGCACCCAGGTCCACGGTTGTGGGCGGCGTCGCAGGGGTGTTGTGCGCCACAGTCCCCGCGACGCCGCCCCCAGGTCAGCCGAGCCCCGCGGCGAAGGTCAGCGCTTCGACCAGATCGTCGGCCGCCGTGACGTGTTCCGGCAGGCCACGGGCATGGAACCAGCCGGCGAGGTTGCGCACGTCGCGGGTCAGGAACTCGTGCCCGCCGGGGTTCGCCACGAGGTCCACCACCTGGGGCAGGTCGATCACCATCAGGTGGCCCTCGTGCACCAGCAGGTTGTACGCCGAGAGGTCACCGTGTGCGACGCCCTGGACGGCCAGCAGCTCCAGCGCGGCGGTCGCCTGGGCCCAGAGGTCGGCCAGCTCGTCCGGCTCCGGGCGGAGCTGCGCGAGCCGGGGCGCCGCCGCGCCGTCGGCGTCGCCGAGGAACTCGAGCAGCAGCTCGGTCCCGTTGCGCTGCACCGGATACGGCACCGGTGCGCCGATCGTCCACAAGCGACTCAACGCGGCGAACTCGGCCACCGCCCACTGCTCCGCGATCAGGTTGCGGCCGAACGAGCTGCGGTTGGCCATCGCGCGCATCTCGCGGGAGCGGCGCATCCGCCTGCCCTCGAGGTACCCGGCGTCACGGTGGAACAGCTTGTGCTCGTCGCTGCGGTAGCGCTTGGCGGCGAGCAGCACGCCGTCCGTGCCGGGCAGGCCCCGGCGCAGCAGGTGGACGTCCGCCTCCTTGCCGGTTTTGAGCACGCCGAGCTCGGTGTCGACCGCGCCGAGGTCGGTGACGACCCAGTCCGGCGTCGGGTGCGGGCCCGGCTCGGCGCTGTCCCAGGTGGTCCAGCGATCGGCGCCGTCGGGCAACTCGGTTTCGGTGTAGGCGTCGTCGCGCAGCCGGGCCAGGCGGACGCGCTCGCCCTCGGTGAGGCGGCCGCTGCGGTCCGGGGCGGGCCCTTCGTAGACCTGGCGGACGCGACGGGCCGGTTCTTCGTCGAAGGAATCTTCGAAGTCGGAATAGTCTTCGTAGTCGTGCTCACGCACTGGTGGGTTCTCCTAGATCAGGGTTTGCCCCACCGGGCGAGCGCGAAGCTCTAGCCGCGAGGGGCGGGCGGAAGTGGGCAGGACAGCGCCCGGACGTTCTCCACGACGCACCTCCTCGCCTTCGGCTCCGCCGGCTCCCTGGCCGGTCCCGAACAGCCTGCCGGGCCGCGGGGGACTCGCGCAACCGAATTACCCCGCCCTAGCCTTCGGGCCATGGATTACGACGCGGTGATCGTGGGCGGTGGGCACAACGGCCTGGTGGCGGCCGCTTACCTGGCACGGGCGGGCCGCTCGGTCCTCGTGCTGGAGCGGCGGGACGAGACGGGCGGCGCGGCGGTGTCGTTCCGGGCCTTCGAAGGGGTGGACGTGCGGCTGTCCCGGTATTCGTACCTGGTCAGCCTGCTGCCGCGGAAGATCGTCGAGGACCTGGGGCTCGACGTCGAGCTGCGGCGGCGCCGGATGTCGTCCTACACACCGGCCGGCGACACGGGTCTCCTTGTCGACACGGGTGACGAGGCGCGGACGGCGGCGGCCTTCCGCGCCGTCACGTGGTCCACAAAGGACTATGACGCCTGGCGCCGCTTCTACGCGCTGGCGGGGAAGGTCGCGGCGCGGACGTTCGACACGCTCACCTCACCGCTGCCCAGCCGAGACGAGTTGAGGGAGCGGATCGGCGACGACGAGGCGTGGTCGATGTTCTTCGAGCGGCCGATCGGGGAGACGCTCACCGGGCTCTTCGGCGACGACACCGTGCGCGGCGTCGTGCTCACCGACGCGCTGATCGGGACTTTCGCCCCGGCGTCCGACCGAGACCTGCGGCAGAACCGCTGCCTGCTGTACCACCTGATCGGCAACGGCACGGGCGACTGGGACGTGCCGGTCGGCGGGATGGGCGCGGTCACCGGCGCGCTGGCGGACGCGGCGCGACGGGCCGGCGCCACGCTCGTCACCGGCGCCGAGGTGCAGTCGGTGACGCCGGACGGCGAGGTGCGCTACACGCTGGAGGGCGCTTCACGGGTCGTCTCCGCCGGGCACGTGCTAGCGAACGTCGCGCCGCGCACCCTCGCGCGGCTGCTCGGTGAGGAGCCGGGCGAGGCGCCGGAGGGCGCGCAGCTGAAGGTCAACATGGTGCTTTCGCGGCTGCCCCGGCTGCGTGACGCGAGTGTCGACCCGCGCGACGCGTTCGGCGGCACCTTCCACGTCAACGAGACGTTCTCGCAGCTGGAGACCGCGTACGCCGAGGCGGCCGCGGGGCGGATCCCAGCGCTGCCGCCGTGCGAGATCTACTGCCACTCGCTCACGGACCCGTCGATCCTCGGCCCGGCGGAGCGTGCGGCGGGCGTCCAGACGCTGACGCTCTTCGGGCTGCACATGCCGGCGCGGCTGTTCGAGACGGACAACGACGCGGCGCGGGCCGAAGCACTGCGCGCGACGCTGGCGTCGCTGAACAGCGTGCTGGCCGAGCCGATCGAGGGCTGCCTGCTGCGGGACCCGGCCGGGCGCCCGTGCGTCGAGGCGAAGACGCCGCTGGACCTGGAGGCGGAACTGGGGCTGCCGCGCGGGCACATCTTCCACCGGGACCTGTCGTGGCCGTTCTCCGACTCGGCGGCCGGGACCTGGGGTGTCGAGACGGCGCACCCGCGGGTGCTGCTGTGCGGCGCGGGCGCCGTCCGGGGCGGCGGGGTGAGCGGAATCCCCGGCCACAACGCGGCGATGGCGGTGCTGGCCGGCTGAACGCGGGCCGGTGGTGCCGGGCCGGATCGGGCAGAGGTCGACGGCGCGGTGCGGAGCGGGCAATGTGGAGACATGCGCGTGATCGTGATCGGCAGTGGGATCGGCGGAGCGGCGACGGCGTACCACCTTGCGGAGCGGGGAGCGGAAGTCGTGTCGGTGGACGCGCCCCGGCCGGGCGTCGCCACCGAGGCGGGCGCCGGGATCGTCAGCCCGTGGACCTCCCGCTGGGACAATCGGATCTATCCGCTGGCGGCCGCCGCGGGGGCGTACTACCCGGAGCTGGCCGCGGCATTGGCGGAGCAGGGGCAGCACACGTCGTACGAGGTCGTCGGCGGCATGGTGGTGTCGGAGTCGGCGAACGAGCTGGACGAGGCGGAGGCGCTGGTGCGCACGCGCGTCGCGGACGCCCCCGGCGCGGGTGCGGCCAGCCGCCTCGACCCGGCCCAGGCGCGCTCGCTGTTCCCGCCGCTCGCCCCGGGCCTCGGCGCCGTCCACCTCTCCGGCGCGGGCCGCGTGGACGGCCGCCGGATCCGCCGGGCCCTGATCGCCGCCGCGAAACAGCGCGGCGCCCGGTTCGCGCGGGCGACGGCGTCGGTGCGGCCGAACGTGCCCGCCACCAAGGGAACGAGCGCGGCCGGACCGATCGGCGGCCCGGGCTCGGGTGCTCCGCTCACCACCGCCAACGGCCGATGGCGCGTCACCGCCGGCGGCGAGGAACTGGCCGCCGACGCCGTGGTGCTCTCGGCGGGCGCCTGGTCGGCCGCGGTGGCCGAGCGGCTGGGGCTGGTCGTCCCGGTGGCGCCGCAGCGGGGGCAGATCACCCACTTCGAGCTGCCGGGCACCGACACGGCCGCGTGGCCGGTCGTGCTGCCGCGGTCGAGCCACTACCTGCTGGCGTTCCCGGGCGGCCACGTCGTCGCCGGGGCCACCCGCGAAACCGGCTCCGGCTTCGACCACCGGGTGACGGCGGCCGGGCAGCGTGAAGTGCTCGACCACGCCCTCGCCGTCGCGCCGGGCCTCGCCGACAGCACCCTCGCGGAGACCCGCATCGGCTTCCGCCCCGCGACACCCGACACGCTGCCCCTGCTCGGCGCCGTCGACGGGAACCCCGGCCTGTGGCTCGCGACCGGCTTCGGCCCGGCGGGGCTCACCCTCGCGCCGTACGCCGGGAAGCTGATGGCGGACCTGGTGCTCGGCGGCGACGTCCCGGCGGACCTGCTCGCACCGTGCTCGCCCGCCCGCTTCGGCTGAGCCCGGCCGTCAGCCGGTGAGCAGTTCCAGGCTGTGGTCGCCGGTGCGCTCGACGGTCAGGCCCGCCTTGGCGATCACCTTCACCAGCTGGTCCACAGTGGACGGTTCGGCGCGGGTGGTGGCCAGCACCGCGGCCAGCCGGCCCTTATAGGCCTTGTTGAAGTGGCTGACCGTGGTGCGGTTGCCGTCGGCGTCCTCGGTCACGACGCGGACGGTCACCGCGTCCGGGCGCAGCCGCGCGAACGCCGCGTACGTGCCAGAGCGCAGGTCCACCACCAGGCCGTCGATGCCCTGCAGCACCGGCTCCAGCACGGGTTTCCACAGCCCGCGCACGGTGCCCAGCGCAGGCACGGAGTTGCCGCCCGAAAGCCGGTACGCGGGAATCGGGTCGGTCGCGGAGACCACGCCGAACAGCGCCGACGTCACGGCCAGGCGGCGGTGCGCCTTTTCCAGGCCCGCGCGGGTGAAGCTCTTCATGTCGAGCGCGTCGTAGAGCACGCCGGTGTAGCGGCGCAGCGCGGGCAGCGTCGGGGAAGTCCACAGCTGTGCGTTGCGCGTGACCTCGTCGCGCTGGCGTTCGGAGATGCCGAGGGTGGCGAGGCTCGCCGGAACGTCCCGGGCCAGCTCGACGAGCGCGTCGGCGAGCTTGGCCCGCACGGGGTTCAGCTCGGGGAAGGACAGCGCGCCGTGATCGAGCGGCGGCCCGTCACCGCCGTCGGCCTTGGTCTCGGAAGGGGGAAGCAGCACCAGCACGAAAGGCAGCGTAACCGCGGCGCAATCCGGGTGCGGCGGCCGCTTCCCCCGGCTTACGCTGCCCGGCATGGACCTCACCTGGCGCCCGCTGACGCTTGACGACTCCGAGCAGCTCGCGGGACTGTTCGCCGCGGCCCAGGACGTCGACCGCACCGGCGAGCACTACAGCGCCGAAGACCTGCGCGAGGAACTCGACGCGCCGAACATCGACCTGCCGTCCGGCTCCATCGGCGCGTGGGCGGGGGACCGGCTGGTGGGCTACGCCGCGGTCGGCCGCCGCGACCTCGCCGACCCGGTGGACATGCCGCGCGTCGAGACGCTGACGCACCCGGACTTCCGCACTCGCGAGATCGCGGACCACCTCATGACCTGGTTGCTCGACGCGGGCAAGCGGGTGCACGAGCAGTTCTTCCCGCAGGCGCCGCTGGAACTGCACGCGACCGTGCACGAGAACGAGCACTGGTACGCCGGGGCGCTCACCCGCGCGGGCTACCGGCGCGCTCGCACCTTCGTCGAGATGCGCGCCGATCTCGCCGAGCTGCCGTCGATGAAGCCGCTTCCGGAGGGCTACGAGGTGGCGGGTTTCGAGGACCGTTACGACGCCCTCACCCTCGAAGCGCGCAACGTGACCTTCGCCGAGCATTGGGGCAGCGCGCTCCTGTCGCCCGAAGCCTGGCGACACCGCGTGACGGGTTCGAAAGACTTCCGGGCCGACCTGTCGTACTTGGTCCTCACTCCGTCTCGCGATCGGGTGCTGGCGTTCGTCCTGAGCTCCTTCATCGCTTCCGAGGCCGCAGCCACGGGTGTGCGCGAGCTGTACGTGGAGTACGTCGGTACGCGCGCCGAGCTGCGGGGGCTGGGCATCG
This sequence comes from Amycolatopsis saalfeldensis, assembly GCF_900110575.1. GTDB lineage: Bacteria > Actinomycetota > Actinomycetes > Mycobacteriales > Pseudonocardiaceae > Amycolatopsis > Amycolatopsis saalfeldensis. The sequence continues at coordinate 57,068 of NZ_FOEF01000027.1, read as the reverse complement.
CGTCGGCGTTGCTGGGCCACACGCTGGTTCAGGCGCGCGCGAAGGGTTTCGAGAGGTCGGCTCTTTCGGTGGACACGAGCAACTCCGCGCTCGGCGTCTACGAACGGTGCGGCTACCGGGTCGCCGACACTCGCTACGGGTACGTGCTGCCGGTCAGTTGACCAGATTGAGCAGTGGCGCGCCGGTGGCGAAGCGGTGGAGCTGATCGGTCACGAGTTGCTTGGCGCGGGGGTAGAACGAGGCCGAGCCGCCCGCGATGTGCGGGGTCAGGATCACGCCGGGGACCTTCCACAGTGGATGGTCGGCGGGGAGCGGCTCGGGGTCGACCACGTCGAGGGCCGCGCGCAGGCGGCCGGCGGAGGTCTCGGCGAGCAGGGCGCCGGTGTCGATCGCGGTGCCGCGGCCGACGTTGACCACCAGCGCGCCGTCCGGCAGCGCGGCGAGCTCCGGCGCGCCGATCAGGCCGCGCGTGGCCGGGGTGTCGGGCAGGACCAGCACCACGATGTCGGCCGAGGGCAGCAGCGCGGGCAGCTCGCTGATGCCGCGCACGTCCTCGTCGGCCCGGGCCCGGCTCGCGACGCGCGTGACCACGGCCTCGGCCGCGACCAGCTGCCGCTCGATGGCGTGGCCGATCGAGCCGTACCCGATCAGCAGCACGCGGCTGTCGGCGAGGGAACGGGTGTGCTCACGCTCCCAAGTGCCCGTCGCCTGCTGCGCGATCCACCGGGGAAGATCCCGCTGCGACGCGTGGATCAGCGCCAGCGTGTGCTCGGCGACGCTGAGGTCGTGCAGCCCGCGCCCGTTCGCCAGCCGGACGCCCTCGGGCACCAACGGCAGCAACGTCTCGACCCCCGCGGACAACGACTGCACCACCCGCAACGACGGCAACCGCCCGATCAGCTTCGCCGGCTCCGTACCGCTGTCGTAGGGAAGCACGTAGAACTCGACCCCGCTCAGGTCATCGGCGGGCAGCGCCCCACCCCCGTACCAGGCGGCCGCGAGCCCCTCGGGCAGCTCGATGTCGGTCCAGGGCAGCAACACGCGCGCAGTCACACCCCCACGCTAATCCGCGACGGCTTCGCTATGGGCGATGGCCTCGGCCGGCGGTGGCCTGGCCACGTTGCCGCGCCCAGGGCAGTCAGTGCCGCACCTCGCTATGGCGGACGCGGCGAACCCGCAGTGGCGCCTCACGACCGTGACCGCGCCACCGCCATCGCGCCATGCGACTGTGCCTCGCCTCCACCACCACCGTGCTACCACCGCGGCGGCCCGGTCCGCCGCTGCCGCGGGTCGCCGCAACCTGGCTCGCCCCACCTCGATACCGATGGGGATCAACGGCCCACGATCACCGAGCCCACGGTCGCCAGGCCGACGGTCGCCAGGCCCACGATCACCAGGTCCGGGACCAACGGCCCAGGGCCACCAAGCCCAAGATCACCAACGGCCCGGAATCAACGGCTCAAGATCAATGACCCCCGGCCTCTGCCACGCAGAACTCGTTGCCTTCCGGGTCCGTCAGCACCGTCCACGCCACCCCGGGCTGGCGGTGCCGGGACTGTTCAGTCGCGCCGAGGGAGACCAGGCGTCGCACCTCGGTCTCGGGGTCGGGGGAGCTGAAGTCCACGTGTACGCGGTTCTTGCCCGTTCGGGGTTCCGGGACCTGTTGGAAGGCCAGCGCGGGCCCGCCGGTCTCCGGGCGCGCGAGGATGACGAACGGCCCGTAATCGCCCTCGACGGTGACGCCCAGGGCGGCCGTCCAGAAGCCGGCCAGGTCCTGGGGGCTCGTGCAGTCGATCGTGATCATGCCCAGTTCAAGTGCCATCCCGCGAAGCTAGCGCCCACCACCGACAAAAACCGGGGGCCGCGGATAACCCGTTGGAGGGAGACCGTGGCGGTTGACTACGCTGGGCCAAACCTCCAGACCCGCCCAGCGCAGGGAGTTCGCAGTGATCACCAGGATGTCGTCGTTGTTCCTCCGCACCCTGCGTGAGGACCCGGCGGACGCCGAGGTACCCAGCCACCGGCTGCTGGTACGCGCCGGCTACGTCCGCCGGGTCGCCCCGGGTGGTTACACGTGGCTGCCGCTGGGGCTGCGCGTGCTGCGCCGCATCGAGCACGTGGTGCGCGAAGAGATGAACCGCATGGGCGCGCAGGAGATCCAGTTCCCCGCGCTGCTGCCGAAGGAGCCCTACGAGGCCACCGGCCGCTGGACCGAGTACGGCGACAACCTGTTCCGCCTCAAGGACCGCAAGGGCGCCGACTACCTGCTCGGCCCCACGCACGAGGAGCTGTTCGCGCTCACCGTGAAGGGCGAGTACACCTCGTACAAGGACTATCCCGTCACGCTGTACCAGATCCAGACCAAGTACCGCGACGAGGCGCGCCCCCGCGCCGGGATCCTGCGCGGCCGCGAGTTCGTCATGAAGGACTCCTACTCCTTCGACCTCGACGACGACGGTCTGGCGCGCTCGTACCAGGCGCACCGCGACGTCTACACGCGGCTGTTCGACCGCCTCGGCCTCGAGTACGTCATCGTGGCGGCGACCTCGGGCGCCATGGGCGGCTCGGCGTCGGAGGAGTTCCTCGCCGTCGCCGAGACGGGTGAGGACACCTACGTCCGCAGCACGGAGTCCGGTTACGCGGCGAATGTCGAGGCCGTCATCACGCCCGCGCCCCCCGCGAAGCCGCTCGAGGGCCTGCCCGCCGCGCAGGTGCATCACACGCCGAACACGCCGACCATCGAGTCGCTCGTGGCGTTTTTCAACGCCGCCGGCCTCGGGCGCGAGTTCACCGCCGCGGACACGCTGAAGAACGTCATGCTCAAGACGCGCCGGCCCGGCGCGAAGGAGTGGGAGCTGCTCGGCGTCGGCCTGCCGGGCGACCGCGAGGTGGACATGAAGCGCCTCGAAGCGTCGCTGGAGCCCGCCGAGGTCGAGCTGCTCGAGGAGGCGGACTTCAGGAAGAACCCGTTCCTCACCAAGGGGTACATCGGGCCGAAGTCGCTCAAGGAGAACGGCGTCCGCTACCTCGTCGACCCCCGCGTGGTCGAGGGCACGGCCTGGCTGACCGGCGCCGACCAGGCCGATCACCACGTGCTCGACCTGGTCATGGGCCGCGACTTCACGGCCGACGGCACCATCGAGGCCGCCGAGGTCCGCGAGGGCGACGCCTCGCCCGACGGCCACGGCACCCTGGTCGCCGCGCGCGGCATCGAGATCGGCCACATCTTCCAGCTGGGCCGCAAGTACACCGACACGTTCAGCCTCGACGCGCTCGGCCCGGACTCCAAGCCGATCCGCATCACGATGGGCTCGTACGGGCTGGGCGTCTCGCGCCTGGTCGCGGTGCTCGCCGAGCAGAACTTCGACCAGGACGGCCTGGTCTGGCCGCGCGAGGTGTCGCCGTTCGACGTGCACGTGGTCATCGCGGGCAAGGACGAGACCATCGCGGCCGGCGCGGAGAAGCTGGCCGCCGACCTCGACGCCGCCGGCATCGAGGTGCTGCTCGACGACCGCAAGTCCTCGCCGGGCGTGAAGTTCGCCGACGCCGAGCTGGTCGGCGTGCCGACCATCCTCGTGGTCGGGCGCGGACTGGCCAGCGGAGTGGTCGAGGTGAAGGACCGGCGCACCGGCGAGCGCGAGGAGATCGCGGTCGACTCGGTGGTCGACCACCTGGTCAAGCTCGTCCGCTCCTGACGGGACGCCGCCGGTGTTCGGCCGTAACCGCAAGCGCCGGGACGGCGGCTACCAGGACAACGCGGCCCTGACCGGCTTCGGCGGCTACGAGCCGTCGGACACACCGACGACCGGGTACGGCGAGGTCCGGCCGCCCGAGACCACGCGGCCGAGCGCACAGGCCTCGGGCATCGCCGAGCCTTTCGGGCCGGGCGCACCGGTCTCGGGCGTCGCCGAATCGTTGCGCGGCAAGAGTTTCGGGCCGGGCGTCGGCCCGGCGGGCAGTGGGAATCCGGCTCAGGGCCCTTGGCCAAGCGCCGCGGTACCCGGCGAACCCGGGGTCAGGGCCGAGCCCCAGCGGATCCGCCCGCCCGGGAAGCCGGGCCGCAGACGCCGGGGCTCGCGGGTCGCTTGGGCGGTGGTCGTGGTGCTCGGGCTGGGCGCGGCGGCGCTGAACGTCTTCAGCACCGGCGACCACCGCTCCACCCCGAGCCGCCCGCCGGTCGGCTATACCCCCGAGCCGCGGGTGACCGTGCCCGCCGTGGTGGCCGGGTGGCAGTCGGTGGCGGGCCGCGACGGCTCGTACGCCTACGACGTGCCGCCGAGCTGGACGCCGAAGCCCGGCACGGTGCACGGCTGGGACAAAACCACCACCGCGCCCGGGATCACGCTCGGCACCAGCGCCTTCGTGGACGAGGGTTTCTGCCCCGGCGTCAGCGACAGCCGCCGCGGCGGGGCCGGGGTGACGACGGAGCCGACCGGTGACGCGGAGCAGGCCGTCCGCAAGGCCGTGGACGACCTGGCCGTGAGCGCGTACGGCCCCGAATCCGCGAGGACGCCGGGACCGGGAGAAGACGCCACAGTCCAGATCGGCCGGACCCCGCGGCCGACGCGCATGGTCTTCGCCGACGTCGTGCCGAAGGACGGCGGCCCCTGCGCCTCGAAGCACGTTGTGATGGGCGCGATCGCCATTTCCGGCCCGTCCTCGTCCGCCGTGCTGGTGGCGTACGCCGACCAGGACGTGCCCCGTGACGATCTGACGCGCATCCTCCGCAGCTACCGCGGGGTGCTCGCTTCCGACCGGGTCACCTCGACGCCGGCCGCCCGCTGACGCTTCAGCGCCAGCTTCGCGAAGTCCTTCAGCCCGGCGTTCGGCAGGTAGGCCCGGCCGAGCGCGATGCCGATCCGCGGCAGGTCCGCCTCGTCGCGGAACGCGAGGTACATCGGCTCGTGCCGGGGCTGGAACTTCGCCTTGAACGCGTGCAGCGAGCGGAATCCGTAGTACGGCTCCATCTTCTCGCCCAACGCGTCGAGCACCCGCTCCACCGCGCGCGCCGGGCCGGTGTCGCGGCTGCGGGCCAGCGGGGCGCCCGAGAGCGACACGAACCGCGCACCCTCCTCACGGAAGGCCAGACAAGCCGAAGCGATCAGGAACTCCATCACCGGGCGGAAACCGCAGGCGCGGCGGCGCATCACGTCGAGCGTCCAGCCGCCGACGGTGCCGGCCCCGGTGTGCACCGGCAGCCACGAGGTGACGCCGTGCACGGTGCCGTCCGCGCCGATCGCCAGCCCGACCCGGGTGGCCGGGTCCATCGCCTGGTCCAGCCCGCCGAGCGTGAACCCCATCTCCGGCATGCCCTTGTCGCCGATCCACTCCTCCGAAAGCGCGCGCACCTGGGCGCGGATCGCGCGCGGCTGCTCGGCCAGGCGCACCAGCCGGAATTCGATGCCGTCCTTGCGTGCCTTGTTGAGCGCCGAGCGCACGTCCTGCCACGCCTTGCCGCGGAACTCCAGGTGCTCCAGGTCGACCAGGGTGTCCTCGGCGACCTGCACGTGCTGCCAGCCCAGCTCGCGGGTGACGGCCACGGTGGTCGCCGTCGCGGAGAAGACACACGGCACGAGGCCGGTGTTCTCGCACATCTCGGTGAACTCGGTGACGGCGCGGGCGGCCGAGCCGTCCGGCGCGACCGGGTCGCCGAGCGCGACCGCGACGCCAGCGTGACGCTGGTAGGCGAGGTAGGAACTGCCGTCGGAGGCGACGAAGTAGGCGTTCTGCGGCCAGGTGGTCATCCACGAGATGGTGCTGCCGCCGTTGCGCCCCAACAGCATCCGGGCGAACGCGGGGTCCGGGCCGCCGCGGCCGAGCTTGCGGCAGCGGCGCCGGGACGGCACGCGGAACGCGCCGCGCGCGGCGATCAGCAGCAGCAGTTCGACCGTCCACAAGAGATTGTCCACGAAGAACAGCGACAGGCCGTGGGCGTCGTAGCCCGAGCGCATCAGTCTCGCCACGGCGACCACCCCGCCGAGGATCAGCACCTGCGACATCGCGAACGCGCACAGCGCCACCGCCCAGCGCCAGGCCGTGCGGCTGCCGCGGCGCAGGCCGTTCATCATCGGCACCACGATCGCGCAGAGGATCAGGATCTCGACCGGCGACAGGGAGACCGCGTCGGACGGGCCGAACGGGCCGTCGCCGGGAACCAGCCACATCACCACCTCGGCGCAGGCGAGCAGCAACAGGCCCGCGCACACCATCAGCCGCAGTTCGCGCTGGCCCGGCCGGCCGGCCTCCTTGATCCGCGCGGCCCCGACGAGCCGGTGGCCGAGCGGCAGGGCGATCAGGAGCGCGAAGAAGTGCACCAGGTCGGCGAGCGATCCGACGTACACGATGGCAACGCACGCGTACACGCACAGCCCGGCGCGAAGCCGGAGCCGCCACGGCGGGCGCAACGCGGCGCTGGCCACGGCGATGGCCGCGAGCGTGCCGCCGGAGAAGCCGACGTCGAGGGTCCCCGCGATGCGTCCCGCCCAGACCCAGCCGGAATTGCGGCACAGCTCGAGGAACTGGATCGCAGCGATCGTGGACACCAGCTGCCCGCCCACGGTCACGGCGATCGCGCGCCGCGTGCCGAGCTGCCACTCCGCGAAGCCCGCGAGCAGCGCGAAAGTCCCCACCATCGGCAAGTAGAACAACGGCCGCAGCGCGAAGAACGGCCCGGTGGCCAGCGTCCACCAGCGCCCGTGCTGCATCGAGGGCAGGCCGTAGGCGTAGTAGTGGAAGCCCGGCTGGTGCTCGGCCGCGTGCCACAGGGTCCCACTGGCGATCGCCACGAGGAGCATGGCGAGCACCACCGTGGTCGTGAACGGAAGCCGGTGCCACAGCACAGCGAACCGGCCGCGCGGCGGCTCCTCTGCCGCCCGTCCGCGTCCCCCCGTGCCGGCACCGTCGGCGGTCCCCGCCGCCGGCGCTGCTGTTGTCATGATCCGAGTCTGGCCTGCCGGCCTAAAGCGAACATCCCTCGTCCGGCGGACTTCTCCCCCTAAGGGAGTGCTACCCCAGAGGGACGCAACCCTGACCTAAGGGGGGATGCGGGCTGAGGGCTGCCCCGGTGACCAGCGCGGATGGGCGCCGCAGGGCCGGCGGAAGGCACCGCCGCGCGAGAACAGGGGTTGACGCGCGTTTTCAGCCGAGCACGGCCTTGCGCACCGAGTCCAGGTCGCTCAGATCGGCCAGCACGGTGTGGGCACCGGCGTCCCGGAGTTCCTCCGCGCGGTAACGCCCGGTCGCGACGGCCACCGCGACGGCGCCGTTGTCGAGCGCGGCCCGGACGTCTTCCGGGGTGTCCCCGATGATCACCACGGCATCGGGGGCGAAGGTGACGTCGTGCTTCGCCGCCGCGGCGGAAACGGCGTGCGGCACGAGGTCCGGACGGTGCGCCGAGAGCGAGCCGTAACCGCCGATCGCCAGGTCCAGGTGCTCGTCGAGGCCGAACGCCGCCAGCTTGTGCACGGAGATCTCCGGCAGGTTGCCGGTGACCAGCGTCTGCACCACACCGCCGTGCTCCGCCATGGCCGCCAACGCGGCGGCGGCGCCGTCGAGGGCGCGGCCGGACTCGTGCAACGTGGCGCTCTCACGCTCCGAGACGGCGATCAGCTCGGCCCACAGCCGCTGGATCGTCTCCTCGTCCGGCTCGATCCCGTGCAGCGTCAGCAGGTTGCCGCTGATCGCGCGCTCGGTGTTGCCGCCGAAGTCCGGGTGCACGCTCAGCTCGGTGCCGGTGGCCGCGAGCAGCGCCTCCGTGTACCAGCGGAGGCCGACGCCGCTCAAGTCCACGAGGGTGTGGTCGATGTCCCAGAGCACCAGCCGGTGCGCGCGTGTCGTCGTCACGCTGGCGAGGCTACCGGGGCGGTCCGGCGAATTCAGCCCGCGAGCAGGCTGAACCGCACCCGCCGGACCGGGTTGTCCACATTCGTGTCCACCAGGCAGATCGACTGCCAGGTGCCCAGCAGCAGCACCCCGCCCAGCACCGGGATGGTCGCGTACGGCGGCACCAGCGCGGGCAGCACGTGGTCACGGCCGTGGCCCGCGCTGCCGTGGCGGTGGCGCCAGCGCTCGTCGCGGGGGAGCAGTTCGTCGAGCGCGGCGAGCAGGTCGTCGTCGCTGCCGGCGCCGGTCTCCAGCACCGCGAGCCCGGCGGTGGCGTGCGGCACCCACACGTGCAGCAGGCCGTCGGTGCAGTCGGCGTCACGCAGGAATGTCTCGGCCTCGCGGGTCAGGTTGTACACCACGGCGGTGTTGCCGGTGTGCACCTCGATCTCGGTGGAGTACATGCCCGCCAGCGTAGGTCGGGCTCAGGAGCCGAGGTACCGGAGCACCGCCAGGACCCGCCGGTTGTCGCCGTCCGACGGCGGCAGGCCGAGCTTGCCGAAGATGCTCGTCACGTACTTCTCCACCGAGCCCGCGGAGAGGAACAGGGCGGCGGCGATCGCGGAGTTCGACCGGCCCTCGGCCATCAGGCCCAGCACCTCCCGTTCGCGCGCGGTCAGCTCCGAAAGCGCGTCGGAGCGGCGGGTGACGCTGAAGAGCTGGCTCACCACTTCCGGGTCCAGCACGGTTTCGCCGGCGGCCACCCGGCGCAGCGCGTCGAGGAAGTCCGAGACCTCCGCGACGCGGTCCTTGAGCAGGTAGCCGACGCCGCCGGCGCGGTCGGCCAGCAGTTGCGCCGCGTACTTCGTCTCCACGTACTGCGAGAACAGCAGGATCGCCCGCCCCGGCCGCTCGCCGCGCAGCGCGATCGCCGCGCGCAGCCCTTCATCGGTGTGCGCCGGCGGCATCCGTACGTCCACAATGGACACGTCGGGCTCGTGTTCGAGCACGGCGGCGCGCAACGCCACGGCGTCCTTCACGGCCGCGACGACCTCGTGCCCGCGCAGCGTGAGCAGCTCGACGAGCCCGTGGCGCAGGATGGTCGAATCCTCCGCGATGACGATCCGCACGCGTTCCCCCCTTCTCCGCCGCCAGACTCTAGCGAGGCAACGGCACCGCGGCGGTGACCGTGGTCGGCCCGCCGGGAGGGCTGGCCACGGACAGCTCGCCGTCGACCGTCCGCAGCCGGTCCGCGAGCCCGGCGAGGCCGCCGCCCGGGACCACGGCCGCGCCGCCCGCGCCGGTGTCGGCGACGACCAGCCGCAGCACGCCGCCGTCCTCGGTGAGCGCCAGCCGGACCGGGGAACGGGTGTGCTTCGCGGCGTTCGTGAGCAGCTCGGCCGCGCTGAAGTAGACGATCGTCTCCACCGAAGGCGGCGGGCGCCGGGGCAGGTCGACCTCGACCCGGACGTCGATCCCGGACCTCGCGACCAAAGTGGACAGTGCCACGTCCAGGCCCGCGTCGAGCGCGGCCGGGTGGATGCCGCGGGCCAGGTCGCGCAGCTCGGTGAGCGCCTGCTTGGCGTTGGCGTGCGCGGTGGTCACCAGGTCGCGGACCTGGCCGAGGTCCACCGGCTCGGCGCCCAGCTCCTCCTTCGCCAGCCCGAGCCGCATGGCGAGCGCGACCAGCTGGGCCTGCGCGCCGTCGTGGAGGTCCCGCTCGATCCGGCGCAGCCGCAGCGCCGCGTCCTCGACGGCGGTCGCGCGGCTCTCCTCGAGGTCGCGCACCCGCCCGCTGAGCAGGGGCCGGCCCAGCAGGCCGGCCACGAACCCGCGGTCGACCGTGGTCAGCGCGTGGATCAGCCGCGGCAGCGCGGCCAGCACGGCGATCCCGGACGCCGCCCAGACCAGCGTGCCCGCCCAGGCGTCGCTCTGGATGCCGAACACCGGCAGGGCCGCGCCGTGGAAGGGAAACCACAGCACGAGGTAACTGATCGAGGCACCGGCGTAGAGCGCCAGCAGGCCGGCCAGGAACAGGCTGATCAGCGTCCACGGCAGCCGAACCAGCAGATACGCCACGGCCCGCCAGGCGAGCGGGTCGCCGATCCGCATCTTCAGCCAGCGCCACAGCCCCGGCTCGAGCGCCACCGGGCGCGGGGCGGGCACCCGCTCGCCGAGCAGCGCGCCCGCCAGCCGCCGGTGCCCGGCCCCGAGCAGCCGGGCGCCGTCCAGCACCGCCGCGAGCACCGCCGGCCCGACGATCAGCGGGAAAAGCGCGATGCCGGCCACCACCCCGGCCAGCACCCCGAAGAAGGCGACCAGGGAGAACGGGCCGGCGAGCACCAGCCACGCCGTTTCGCGCGCGATGTCACGCGGCGGCACCGGCTGCAGCAGCCGCCGCAGCGCGCTCGGATTCCCGGTCACCCGGCCGAGTCTGCCGCGCTCGCCACCCGCGCGCCCATCCGGTTTTCCCTACTCGTGAGTGGCTGCGCCGGTTCTAACCGTCGTGAACACTCACGAGTCCGGTTCGGCCCGCTGGAGGCGCTCCTCGTCGGCCTGGGCCTTCCCGGCCGCCTCCCGCATCTCGATCAGGTCGGTCATCCAGTCGCCGGTCTCGCGCGCGATGTCGCGCACGGCGCCGGTGATGATCGTCGCGATGGCCCCGATGTGGGTGGCCGCGGATTCCGTGAGCTCCTGGACCGTGTCCTTGCCGCTTTCGAACTGACCCACCATGAGAGTTCCCTAAGCTGCTCGGAGTCGCTTGTCGTGGTCCAGGCTATCCGCACGCGGGCCCGGCTGCCCGAGCTTGTCCGGCAGCGCCAGCTTCACGATCTTCTTCGCCACCGACCAGAGCTGCCGGTGCAGCGGTCCGGTGTGGTATGGCAGGCCGTAGCGCTCGCAGATGTCGCGGACCTCGCCGGCGATCTGCGGGTAGCGCCGCGCCGGGATGTCCGGGAACAGGTGGTGCTCGATCTGGTGCGAGAGGTTGCCCGACAGCAGGTGGAACAGCGGTCCGCCGCTGATGTTCGCCGAGCCGAGGATCTGGCGCAGGTACCACTGGCCGCGAGACTCGCCTTCGGTCTCCTCTTCGGTGAAGCTCTCGACGTCGGCGGGGAAGTGGCCGCAGAAGATGATCGAGAACGCCCAGAGGTTGCGGACCAGGTTCGCGCTCGCGTTGCCCAGGAGGGTCAGCGGCGCGAGCGGGCCGGTCAGCGCGGGGAACAGCAGGTAGTCCTTGCCGACCTGGCGGGCCGCCTTGCGCACGATCTTGCGCAGCACCGGCACGTTCTCGGCCCAGCTCCGCTCGCCCTTCACGACCCGCTCGATCTCGAGGTCGTGCAGCATCACGCCCCACTGGAAGAACAGCGCGAGCAGCGTGGCGTACACCGGGTTGCCCAGGTAGTACGGGTGCCACTTCTGCGCGGTGTCCATCCGCAGCACGCCGTAGCCGACGTCCCGGTCCTTGTCGATGATGTTCGTGAACGTGTGGTGGATGTAGTTGTGGGAGTGCCGCCAGTTCTCGGCGGGCGCGACGGTGTCCCATTCGAACCGCTGCGAGCTCAGCTCCGGGATGCGCGTCCAGTCGTACTGGCCGTGCATCACGTTGTGGCCGATCTCCATGTTGTCGAGGATCTTGGCCAGCGAAAGCGCGGCGACGCCGGCCAGCCACGCGGGCGGCAGGAAACCGGCGAACAGCAGCCCGCGGCCGGTGACCTCGAGCGCGCGCTGCGTCTTGATGATGTTCCGGATGTACTCGACGTCGGTCTCGCCGAGGTCGTCGACGATCCGCTGGCGGAGCGCGTCGAGCTCGCGGCCGAACTCCTCGACCTGTTCCGGGGTCAGGCGGTCCTGAAGACCGGTCATGAGTTCCTCCTGGGTCTGGCTAGGCGTGGATCTCGACGTCCCCGACGGGGACGCTGATGCAGAGCTGGATCTCCTCGTTCTCCTCACCGGAGATCTCGCCGGTGCGCGCGTTGCGGACGCGCCCGGCGGTTTTGACCTGGGTGCAGGAGAAGCAGATGCCCATCCGGCAGCCGTGCTCCGGCGTCAGGCCCGCGTCCTCGGCCTGCTCCAGCAGCGGCTTGCCCGAGTTGTCGCACTCGCGCCCGCTGCGCGCGAAGCGCACCCGGCCCTCGGCGGCCGCCGCGTCGAAGGTCAACGGCGGCGCCGTGAACTCTTCAGTGTGCAGCCGTTCACTCAATCCCTCGGCGGCGAACTGCTCGCGGACGGAGTCCATCAGCGGCTTCGGGCCGCAGAGGTAGGTCTCGGCGTCGCGGTACCAGGGCGCGGCGGCGGCGAGGTGCTTCTTCGTGAAGAAGCCGTGCAGGTCCCCGCCGTGACGGCTGTGGGTGTGCGCGTGCACCACGCGCAGGCCCGGGTGCGAAGCCGCGAGCGCGTCCAGCTCCTCGCGGTAGAGCACGTCGGACGCGGCGTTGGCGTAGTGCAGGAACACGATCTCGCCCTGGTGTCCCTCGGCGACGAGCGTGCGTACCATCGCGAGCACCGGCGTGACCCCGCTGCCGCCGCTGACCAGGAGGATCTTCTCCGGCCTCGGCATCGGCAGGGTGAACTCGCCGTCCGGCTGGGACAGTCCGAAAACCGTTCCCACGCGGGTGGTTTCCTGCAGGTGCCGGGAGACCAGGCCGTGCGGGTCGGCCTTCACGGTGAACTCGAGGTGGCCGCCCTGCGGGCCGCACGGCGAGTAGCAGCGGGTGCGCCGCACGCCGTCGATCTCCACGGTCAGCCGCACGTACTGGCCGGCGGCGAAGTCGCGCCAAGCGCGGCTGGGCCGGACGCTGAACGTGACGGTGTCCGGCGTCTGCCGTCGCACCGCGGTGACCCGCCCGCGGATCTCGTTGCGGACCAGCATCGGGTCGACGAGTTCCAGGTAGCGGTCCATGCCGTGCGGGGTGAGCAGTGCCTCGGCGAGCGAGGCGAGGCTGCGTACCCGGCGGGGGAGCAGGGTGGCCATCACGCCCTCCAGAAGTTTGAGTGCACATCTGTACACTCACTAGTGTGGGGGCATGGCCGGGTGTGCTGTCAACGCGAGAGCGAGGTGATGTGACGTGTGCCATGACGAAGCCGTCAGTACGCTGCCGGACGTGGTGGGAGTCGAAGAGCCGGTGACCAGGCAGGAGCGCAAGCAGCGGACCCGCCAGGCGCTGCTCGACGCCGCGCTGGAGCTGCTGGCCGACCGCGGGTTCGCCAGTCTGTCGCTGCGTGAGGTCACCAAGCGCGCGGGCATCGTGCCCACGGCGTTCTACCGGCATTTCGCGTCGATGGAGGAGTTGGGCGTCGCGCTGGTCGAGGAGGCGACGCGGACCCTGCGCGGCATGATCCGCTCCGCGCGGACCGACCGGAACAGCTACCGGCGGATGATCCAGGCCTCGGTGCGCACGCTGTACGAACACGTCCGCGCCCGGGAGGACCACTTCCGGTTCCTCACGCGCGAGCGCTACAGCGGCACCGGCCCGGTCGCGCGGGCCATCGCCGTCGAGCTGAAGCTGTTCTCCAGCGAGCTGGCGATCGACCTCGCCCGGTTCGACCACCTGCGGGAATGGCCGTCCGAGGACCTCTACATCCTGGCCGACCTGATCGTCACGGCGATGCTCGCGACGGTCGTCGAACTGCTGGAAGTCCGCGACGGCGACGCGGCGGCGGACGCGCGCACGATCGACGTCGCCCAGAAGCGGCTGCGGCTGATCCTGCTCGGCGTGCCCCGCTGGAAGCCGTCCGCCTGACGGGCGGCCGCTCACCCGTCTGCTGACGCGAAATGCGTCTCAAGCGGCTAGGGACTCTCCTTCGCACGTGGTAGAAATCGCGGAGATCGATGATCCTCAAGGTCGAGGAGGTCGCGTGGCGGAGAGCGGAAACCGGCTGACGGTCGGGGTGGTCGCGGAGTCCCGGCCCGGGGAGCGCCGGGTCGCGATGGTGCCGAAGCTGGTGGCCCGGCTGGCCCAGCGAGGCCTCCGGGTGGTGGTCGAACCCGGGGCCGGGGCCGGCGCGCAGCTGGCGGACGACGCGTACGTGCAGGCCGGCGCCGAACTCGGCGACGCCTGGGCGGCCGACGTCGTGCTGAAGGTCGCCCCGCCGTCCGAAACCGAGGTCGGCAAGCTGAAAACGGGCACCGTCCTGATCGGATTCCTTGATCCACGCGGCGACCCCGAAGGCATTGCCGCGCTTGAGCGGGCCGGCGTGCGCGCGTTCGCGATGGAGGCCGTGCCCCGGATCTCACGGGCGCAGGCGATGGACGCGCTGTCTTCGCAGAGCAGTGTTTCCGGCTACCGCGCGGTGCTGCTCGCCGCGGAGAAGTTCACCCGGTTCTTCCCGATGCTGACCACCGCGGCCGGCACCGTGCCGCCGGCGAAGGTGCTGGTGCTCGGCGCCGGCGTCGCGGGCCTGCAGGCGCTCGCCACGGCCAAGCGGCTCGGCTCGCAGACCACCGGGTACGACGTGCGGCCCGAGGTGGGGGAGCAGGTGCGCTCGATCGGCGCGAAGTTCCTCGACCTCGGCATCGAAGCCGTCGGCGAGGGCGGGTACGCGCGGGAGCTCACCGCCGAGGAGCGCGCCGAGCAGCAACGGCGGCTCACCGAGGCCATCACGAAGTTCGACGTGGTCATCACCACCGCGCTGGTGCCCGGGCGGAAGGCGCCGACCCTGGTCACCGCCGACGCCGTGAAGGGCATGCCCGCCGGCGGGGTGGTGCTCGACCTGGCCGGGGAGAGCGGCGGCAACTGCGAGCTGAGCCGGCCCGGAGAGGACGTCGTCGAGCACGACGTCACGATCAGCGCCCCGCTCAACGTGCCGTCCGGGATGCCGACCCACGCGAGCGAGCTGTACGCCCGCAACGTCACGGAGCTGCTCGAACTCCTGGTCACCACCGAAGGCGAGCTGAAACTCGACTTCTCCGACGAGGTCGTCGCCGGGGCCAATGTGGCCGGGCGCGAAGGGAGCGCATCGTGACGCTGGTGGAGAACCTGGCCGTGCTCGTGCTCGCGGGTTTTGTGGGCTTCACGGTGATTTCGAAGGTGCCGAACACCCTGCACACCCCGCTGATGTCCGGCACCAACGCCATCCACGGCATCGTCCTGCTCGGCGGGCTGGTCGTGCTGGGGCTGGGCGTGGACGGGGTGCTCAACAAGATCCTGCTGGTGATCGCCATCGCGTTCGGCACCATCAACGTGGTCGGCGGCTTCCTCGTCACCGACCGGATGCTGGCGATGTTCAAGGCGAAGAAGCCCGCACCCGGTGAGGAGGACGAAAAGTGACCCAGCTCGTCGCGGTCCTCTACATCGTCGCGTTCGCCCTGTTCATCTACGGCCTGATGGGCCTCACCGGCCCGCGCACGGCGGTGCGCGGCAACTGGATCGCCGCCGTCGGCATGGGCATCGCGGTGATCGCGACGCTGCTCACGCCCGGCATGGGCAACTGGCTGCTGATCGTCCTCGGCGTCGCGATCGGCGCGCTGGTCGGCGTGCCGTCCGCGCGCAAGGTCAAGATGACCGCGATGCCGCAGATGGTGGCGCTGTTCAACGGCGTCGGCGGCGGCGCGGTGGCCCTGATCGCGTGGGTCGAATTCCGCAGCACCGACGCGTACGCCCACGAGCCGCTGTACGTCGCGATCGCCTCGCTCTTCGCCGCGCTGATCGGCTCGATCTCCTTCTGGGGCTCGATCATCGCGTTCGGGAAGCTGCAGGAGGTGATCACCGGCCGTCCGGTCACGCTCGGGAAGCTCCAGCAGCCGGTGAACGCGCTGCTCCTGCTGATCGCGCTGGCCTGCGCGGTGATCATCCTGGTCGGCGGCGACGCGCAGATCCTGGTGATCGGGCTGCTCCTGGCCGCGGCGATCCTCGGCGTCACTTCGGTGCTGCCCATCGGCGGCGCCGACATGCCCGTGGTCATCTCGCTGCTGAACGCGTGCACCGGGCTTTCCGCGGCCGCGATGGGCCTGGCGCTGTCCAACACGGCGCTGATCGTGGCGGGCATGATCGTCGGCGCGTCCGGCTCGATCCTGACCAACCTGATGGCGAAGGCGATGAACCGGTCGATCCCGGCGATCGTGGCCGGCGGCTTCGGCGGCGGCACGGCCGTGGCGTCCGGCTCGGGTTCGGGCGAGGTGCGGCCGGTGCGGTCGACCAGCGCGGCGGACACCGCGATCCAGATGGCCTACGCGAGCAAGGTGGTCGTGGTGCCGGGTTACGGCATGGCCGTGGCGCAGGCGCAGCACACCGTGCGCGAGATGGCGAAACTGCTGGAGTCCAAGGGAATCGAGGTCGCCTACGCGATCCACCCGGTGGCCGGCCGGATGCCGGGCCACATGAACGTGCTGCTCGCCGAGGCCGACGTGCCGTACGAGCAGCTCAAGGAGATGGACGAGATCAACTCCGAGTTCGCCCAGACCGACGTCGCCCTCGTGATCGGCGCGAACGACGTGATCAACCCGGCCGCCGAGACCGACCCCGGCTCGCCGATCTACGGCATGCCGATCCTGAAGGTCAACGACAGCCGCTCGGTGATCGTCCTCAAGCGCTCGATGAGCTCGGGCTTCGCGGGCATCGACAACGACCTGTTCTACGATGCCAAGACCAGCATGCTCTTCGGCGACGCCAAGTCTTCGGTGGGCGAGATCGTGGAGGAGTTAAAGGCGCTGTGAATCTCAAGGCACTGTGAACGGCGGGTCGGATATACGCGCCGAATTCGCCGAGCCGACCGAGAACCTGGCGTTCGACGAGGCGCTGCTGCGGGTGGCGCCTTCGGCACCGGTGCTGTGGCTGTGGCGAAACCCGGTGTGCGTTGTCGTCGGGCGAGGCCAGAAGGTAGCGCGGGAAGTGCGCGTCGCGGAGTGCGCGCGTGACGGCGTCCCGATCCTGCGCCGCGCGAGCGGCGGCGGCACGGTCTTCCACGACCCGGGGAACCTGAACGTGACCCTGGTGCTGCCGGGCCCGCCGCCCCGCCCGTTGGAAATGCTGGGCCTGGTCATGTCGGCGGCGGTGGAGAAACTGGGCCTGACGCCGAACCTGGGCGAGCGCGGCCTGTTCGTGGGCACGCAGAAGCTGTGCGGCTTCGCGGTCTTCCGGACCAAGGGCGGTCTGCTGGCGCACTCGACCCTGCTGATCGACACGGACCCTTCGCGCGTCGGCGCGTACCTCACCGGCCCGCCGCCGGACCCGAAACCGCTGGACTCCCACCGCAGCCCCGTCGCCTCACTGTCCGGCCACGGCCTGTCGTTCGCCGAGGGCGAAGTCGAATCCGTGGTCCGCGCGGCCGCCGTTTCGCTGCTCGGCCCACTCGAACCGCGCCCGCCTTCCCCGGCCGAGCTGGACAGCCAGCGCACCCTGCTGCACACCCGCTACCACTACGACGCCTGGCACACCGACGGCCGGCAACGCCAACCCTGACCCCGGACCGCACCGGCCGGACCAGCGAGAGCCCTTCTCCGGGCGTTTGCCGTTTCCGGTCTGCGGCGCGGTTTCCGGCGCTGTTTCCGGGGTTCAGCCCCGGGTCACTCGCTCGCGGAGAACTTGACCGCCGGAACCTCCGCCACCGCGCGACGGGGCTTCGCAGCCGCCTTCGCAGTGGTTTTGGCCGGAGCCGCCTTCGCCGTGGCTGTCTTCGCCGGAGCTGTTTTCGCCGCGGTCTTCGCGGTTGCCTTCGCCGGAGCGGCCTTCACTGCCGAAGCCTTTGCCGCAGCCGCCCTCGTGGCCGAAGTCTTCGCCGGAGCTGACCTAGGCGCGGTGGCTTTCGCGGCCTTCGGCGACGCGGCCTTGGCAGTGGTCTTCGCAGCCGCCCTCGTCGTGCCGCCCTTCGCGGCTGACTTCGGCGTAGCGGCCTTCGTGGTTGCTTTCGCAGCACCGCTCTTCGCGGCAGCCTTCGGCGCAGCGGCCTTGGCCGCAGTGCTCTTGGCTCGAGTCCTCTTGGCTGGGGTGGCCTTCGCCCCCGCAACCTTCGTCGCACGCTTCCCCGCCCCAGCCGCAGGTTTCTTCGCACCCGGCACGAAACGCGGCCGCTGCTTCCGCCCGCCGACGCGACGGGCCGCCTCCGCGTACCGGCTCAGAATCTTGCGCAGTGCGGCCGCGTTCGCGGAGGTGAGGTCGATGTCGTACTCGACGCCGTCGAGGCCGAAGCCGACGGTCTGGGCCGCCGGGCCGCCGGTCAGGTCGTCCAGAACGCGGACAGCAGTGTTCCTGGCCATGAAGCCTCCCGTGCTCGATCGTGGTCATGCGTGCAACCGGCACGGCGACGCCCCGGCTCCCCCCGGTGCCGCCGGTTTTCTTGCAGCTGTCTGACGAGAATAGCCGCTGGCTTGCGCGAAGCCGCGTGGTGGTGTGCGCTGAACCCATGTCAGGACAGACTTTCGACGTTGTGGTGATCGGGGCCGGACCGGTCGGCGAGGTGGCCGCCGAACGCGCCGCCAAGGGCGGGCTGAAGGTGGCGCTCGTCGAGCACGAGCTGTTCGGCGGGGAGTGCTCCTACTGGGCCTGCATTCCGAGCAAGGCGTTGCTGCGCCCGGGAAACCTGCTCGCCGCGGCCAAGCGGGTGCCCGGCGTGCCCGTCGCCGGCGCGCTCGACCCGGCGCAGGTGTTCGCCCGGCGGGACTGGTTCACCGGCAAGGGCGACGACGCCGGGCAGGTGGGCTGGGCGCGCGGCGCGGGCATCGAGCCGGTGCGCGGCCACGGCCGGATCACCGGCGAGCGTGAGGTGACGGTGGGCGAGGACCAGGTGCTCACCGCCCGCCACGCGGTGATCGTCTGCACCGGCAGCGTCCCCCGGTCGCCCTCGATCCCGGGGCTCGACACGATCCGGCCGTGGGGCTCGCGCGAGGCCACGTCGGCGTCCGCGGTGCCCGCGCGCCTCGGCGTGCTCGGCGGCGGGGTGGTCGGCGTCGAGATGGCGCAGGCGTGGGCCCGGCTCGGCGCCGAGGTGCACCTGGTGATCACCGGCGAGCGCCCGCTGCCGAAGCTGCCGTCATTCGCGGGTGACCTGCTGCTCGGCGGTCTGCGCGAGGAAGGCGTCTTCGTGCACACCATGTCCGGCATCCGCGAGGTGTCCGCTGTGGACGGCGGCGCCTCGCTCACCCTGGCCGACGGTGAGCAGCTGGTGGTCGACGAGCTGCTGGTCGCCACCGGCCGGGCCCCGGCGACCGGCGACGTCGGCCTCGACGTGCTCGGCCTGCCCACCGACGCCCCGCTCGCCGTCGACGAGAGTGGCCGGGTGTCCGCCGTGGACGGTGGCTGGCTGTACGGGGCCGGCGACGTCACCGGCCGCGCGCTGCTGACGCACCAGGGCAAGTACGCCGCGCGCGTCGCCGGCGACAGCGTCGCGGCCCGCGCCCGGGGCGAGGAGATCTCGACGGAACCGTGGAGCCGTTACAGCGCGACGGCCGACCACCACGCCGTGCCGCAGGTGGTGTTCACCGACCCGGAGGTGACGTCCGTCGGGCTCACCGAGGCGCGCGAGGGCTCGGCCGACCGCGTGGTGGACATCGACATCGCGGTGGCCGGCTCGTCCCTGCACGCGGACGGGTACCAGGGCAAGGCGCGCATGGTCGTCGACACCGAGCGCGGGGTGGTGCTCGGGGTGACGTTCGTCGGCCCGGACGTGGCCGAGCTGCTGCACTCGGCGACCATCGCCGTCGTCGGCGAGGTGCCGCTGGACCGGCTGTGGCACGCCGTGCCCGCTTTCCCGACGATCAGCGAGGTGTGGCTGCGGCTGCTGGAGGCGTACGGGCTCTGACGCTCAGCTCGGCAGCACCAGGTCGAGCGCGCCCTTCGCGGCGCGGGCGAGGCCGGGATCGTCCGAAGTGGACGGTCCCGGGAGCCAGACCGCCTGCACCAGCCGCACGCCGTTGCCCTCGATCTTGCTGGTGTAGGCGGCGCCGTCGAACTGCGGTGCGGGGCCCGGCCACTTGCCGGTCTCGGTGGCGACGTCGATGATACCGCCGCTGCCCGGCGTGTCGGCCACGTCCTTGAAGTGCGAGGCCTGCGCGGCATCGGGGAACGCGACGACGGCCACGGTCACCGCGGCCGCGCGCCCGTCGACCTCGGCCGTGTAGCTCGCCCGCTGGACGCCGACGCAGCTCGTCTGCTGCAAGCTCGCCTGCACATCACCGAACGCGTGCGACGCGCACCGCTGGTCGCCGCTGCCCGCGCGCACCTCGAACGTCAGGCTCGGCGCCGGCGCGCTGGACACCGGAGCACGGGACGCCGGCGGATTCGGGGCCACGGCCTGGGAACTCGCCGGCGGCGCCGCGGTCTGCCCACTGTCCCCACCACCCCCGGTAGCCGCGATCACCACCGCGGTGACCAACAGCACCACCAACAGCCCGATAGCCCCGAGCGGCAACCACCGCACCGTCCGCGACTGCTTGCCGGAACCACCATTCGGCGGCGGTGTTGCCGCCGCGCCCGCGCCTGCTGGTCCCGCACCTCCTGCTCCGGTGCCTGCCCCGGTGCCTGTGCCTGCTGCTCCCGTGCGTGCTGCAGCGCCTGTGCCCGCTGTCGTTCCCGGGTGTGCTGCAGTGCCCGCGCCCGCTGGTCCCGCGCCTGCTGCTCCGGTGGCTGTGCCCGCTGTCGTTCCCGTGCGTGCCGCAGCGCCAGTGCCCGTCGTTGTTCCCGTGTGTGCTGCAGTGCCCGCGCCCTCGTGTGCTGCAGCGCCCGCGCCCGCGCCCGCGTTTGCTGCAGCGCCTGTGCTGGCCGCCGTTCCCGTGCGCGCTGCAGCGCCCGCGCTCGCTGCCGTTCCAGTGCCTGCCGCTGCTCCTCTGCCTGGCGCGGTTCCGGTGCCCGCCGTTGTTGCCGCCCCGGCGCCGGTTGCCGCTCCTGGGCCTGCGGCCGCCTGGTGCGGACTGCTCCCAGACGGCGGAGCCATCGGCCTCGGCCCAGGTTTCGCCACCGGCAGGGACGCGGCCCCGGCGGACCGCGGCGGCGATGCCATGGCTTCGGTGACCGCTTCACTGTCCGCCGAGGAACCGGCCGTGCCGGCAGCACTGCCCGATGTGGACGGACCGGGCCGTCCCGGCGAGGCGACGGACTCGGTCGGCTCATCGGCGAGCCTGGCCGAGATCTCATCGGTTCCTGCGGCTGCCGCGGGGGAAGGTGCAGCCGACCGGCTGGGTGGCCCCGCCTCCGCTGACGGCGAGGTGGTGGCGCCCGCACCGGGGAAGACCGGCGCCCCGCTCCGAGCAGCGGGAGCAGCCCCACCCACCGACCCACGCCCGGCGCCAGGGGAAGTGGCACCAGTCGCAGTCGGGGCAGGGAAAGGGGAACCCGTTGCGCCGGCGGAAGCGGCACCGGTTGTCGTGGTACTGGGGGACGCAGCGCCCGTCGCTCCGGGGGAGGCGGCACCCATCGCGCCATAAGGCGTGGCGTCCATGGCTCCGGGAGGAGCGGCGCCGGTTGAGCCAGGGGGAGTGGCACCCGTGGCTCCGGGGAAAGTGACGCCGGTTGCCGTCGGTTCAGGGGAAGAGGAACCCATCGCCCCGGGGGAAGCCGGATCGGCCGCACCAGTGCCGGGGGCAGTCGTGCCGGGGGAAGGCGGAACGGTGGCCGGGGCGATGTGCGGGACCGGCGCGATCGTCGGGAGAACCGGTGGCGGAGGCGGTACCGAGGTGATCTTCGGCCGGGCCGCGGTGAATCTGTCCGGATGGGACATCGGGACGGTCGGCGGAGCCCCACCCGCCGGCGGCGTCGCCGGGCCCGCCGCAGCGGGCGCGACCGGGGGAGCCGCAGCCGGGACCCCCGATGACGCAGCCGGGGCGGATGGTCCAGAGGCAGCAGCCGCCCGTCCGGTCGCAGTGGCCACAGAGGACGCCCGGTTCTCCGGCGGCATGGGGGAGTCGTCGGTGTAGCGGACGAAACCCTCGCCCAGCAGGATGTCGTCCGGTAGTTCCGGGGCGTCCGGGGCGAAGGCGGTGATCAGGGCGCGGGCCTGGTCCAGCGAGCGCGGGCGGCGGGCCGTCGCGAGGGAGACCGTCGCGGCGAGCATGGTGGTGGGGGTCGGGTGCAGGACGCGGACCGGGCCGGCCAGGTCGGCCGGCGGCTGGTCGACGGTTTCGACGTACGGGCCCACCGCGATGATCGTGCCGACCGGGCCGGTGCCGGGCGCCAGCTCCGCGATCCGCCGCTCGCACTCCTGGGAAAGGTCGAGCGCCTCCGTGGCCGGGTTGACCGCGTCGTCGCCGTGGACCAGGGGCCAGCCGTCGGCCTTCCACGGGCCGCCGAGCGGGGCTTCGAGGCGCAGCGCCGGGTCGGGCAGGTCGACGCCGATCACGATCAGCACGCCCTTCGGCAGCACCACCACCGCTTCCACGGCCCGGTCGCCGCCGGCCGGGCGCGCGCCGACCAGCGCGACGCCGCCGATCACGGTGCTGCCGCGGCCGAGCGAAGCCAGCGCCGCCCGCACGTCTTCGGCGACGCGCGACGGCTGCTGCCCGAGGCGGACCAGTCGCACCGAAACCCTCCTCACCTCGACCGTTTCCGGGGCACCACGCTAGCGCGCCCGGGCCCGTACACGGCGCGACACGGGGAAGCGTCGGCGTGGCTCCCTCCTAAAGGGGGTTCCGGTGCGACTTGTGGTGTTCGTGTGGCCAAACAGCACGGTTGGGGTGCAGAATGTGCTACACAGTGCTGCAAGTCGGGAAGAGACACGGAAAGCACACAGAGCCCGTCGCTGGTCGAGAGGTCGTAGGGGAAGACGTCCCTCGTCGAGCAAGCGGAGGTCAGCAGTGAGCACCCGTGGCAACACCCGAGGCGTGGTGTACGTCCACTCGTCGCCGTCTGCGGTTTGCCCGCACGTCGAGTGGGCCATTTCGGGCACCCTTGGTGCCCGAGTCGAGCTGAAGTGGACGGCGCAGCCCGCCAGTCCGGGACAGCTCCGCGCCGAATGCGGCTGGCGTGCGCCCGCCGGCAGTGGCGGCAAGCTGGCCGCCGCGCTCAAGGCGTGGCCGATGCTGCGCTTCGAGGTCACCGAGGAGCCCAGCGCGGGCCTCGACGGCGAGCGGTTCTGCTTCGCGCCCGGCCTCGGCCTGTGGCACGGGCGGACCAGCGCCAACGGCGACATCGTGGTGGGCGAGGACCAGCTGCGCGCGCTGGTGAGCATGACGCGTGGCGGCGAATCCTTGGCGCACAAGCTGGACGAGCTGCTGGCGGCGAGCTGGGACGAGGCGCTGGAGCCCTATCGGCACGCCGGTGACGGCGCCCCGGTCACGTGGCTGCACCAGGTCGGCTGACCGCCGGGGGCGGGTGGGTACCCTCTCAGGGGTGACCGCCCAACCGCCCGTTCGTTCCCGCCAGCGGTGGCTGGTGCCCGTCCTGGTCGTGGTGCTGTCCCTCACCGTCGGTGGCGGGCTGCTCGCGCGCGAGATGTACCTGCGCCCGGAGGCGAAAGCCGTCGACTCCGGCGCGGTGGCCCCGCTCACCTCGGTGGAGCCCGACGACCAGCCGGGGTCCGGCCAGGTCGAAGTGACCGACGACGTCGCGCACCACCCGCAGGACGAGGCGGTGCGCCCGGTCATCCAGGCCTACTTCGACTCGATCAACAACCGCAACTACGACGCCTGGAAGAAGACGGTCAGCGTTCAGCGGGTGCAGCAGAAGCCGTCGGCCGAGTCGTGGGCGAAGGACTTCCGGTCCACGAAGGACGGCAGCATCATGATCTACCGGATCGAGCCCGCCGCCCACGGGTCGCTGCGCGTGCTGCTGGGGTTCACGAGCACGCAGTCGAAGGAGGACGCGCCGGAGAACCTCAAGAGCGGGTGCATCCACTGGCGGCTCGTGTGGCCGATGGTCTTCCAGGGCGGCGGCTTCAAGATCGACACCGTGGACAGCACCGGCCGCTCGCCGGAGGGCGAAGCCTGCTGAACCCGTACGAAGAGGGCCCTCCCCGCGTGGGAAGGGCCCTCGTTTCGTGACTTTCGCCGATCAGACGGCGGGGGTGAACAGCAGCGCGGTGTTGTGACCGCCGAAGCCGAACGAGTTGCTGATCGCCGCGGTGATCTCCATCTTGCGGTTCTCGCCCGACACCACGTCGAGCTGGACCTTCGGGTCCAGCTCGCTGAGGTTCAGCGTCGCCGGCACCACGCCCTCGTAGATCGAGAGGATCGTGGCGATGCCCTCCACCGCGCCCGCGCCGCCGACGAGGTGGCCGAGGGCGCCCTTCGGCGCGGTGACCACCGTGTGGTCGCCGACCGCGGTCCGGATCGCGGCCGCCTCGCCGATGTCACCGACCACAGTGGACGTGGCGTGCGCGTTCACGTGCTGGATGTCCGCCGGGGACAGCCGGGCCATGTCCATCGCGGCCCGCATGGCCGCGATCTGCCCGATGCCGTCCGGGTGATTGCCCGTGATGTGGTAGGCGTCGGAGGTGATCCCGTAGCCGGCGAGCGTCGCGTAGATCCGCGCGCCGCGGGCCTTGGCGAGGTCGGCCCGCTCCAGCACCACGACGCCCGAGCCCTCACCGAGGACGAAGCCGTCGCGGCTGACGTCGAACGGCCGTGAGGCGGCCCCCGGGTCGTCGTTGCGGGTCGACACCGTGCGTGCCTGGGCGAAGCCGGCGAGCGTGATCGGGTGGATGCACGCCTCGGTGCCGCCCGCGACCACGACGTCGGCCCGGCCGGACCGGATCATCTCGTAGCCGGTCGCGATGCCCTCGGCGCCGGAAGCGCACGCCGAGGCCGGGGAGTGCACGCCCGCGCGCGCCTTCAGGTCGATGCTGACGTGCGCGGCCGGGCCGTTGGGCATCAGCATCGGCACCGTGAGCGGGGAGACCTTGCGCAGACCCTGCTGGTGCAACAGGTCGTTCTGGCTCAGCAGCGTCACCGGGCCGCCGACGCCGGTGCCGATGGACACGCCGAGGCGCTCCGGCACGACGTCGGTGTGCTCGTCGGTCTGCTCGGTGAAGCCGGCATCGGCCCAGGCCTGGCGGGCGGCGATGATCGCCACCTGCTCGCACCGGTCCAGCCGCCGGGCCTGGACCCGCGGCAGCACCTCGCTGGGCTCGACCGCCAGCGTCCCCCCGATTTTCACGGGCAGGCCGAGTTCCTCGACCCAGTCCGCGGTCAGTGGGCGGATGCCGCTGCGGCCGGCCAGCAGGCCGTCCCAAGTGGACGCGACGTCTCCGCCGAGCGGGGTGGTGGCCCCCATGCCGGTGATGACGACGTCGATGTTGCTCATGCGTTCACCTCGTTGGCTCTCGGTGTGGCCTGAGCCGGACTCCCGGCCCGGGTACGAAGAGGACCTAGTTCTGGTTGGCGGAGACGTAGTTCACCGCGTCGCCGACGGTCTTCAGGTTGGCCAGCTCGTCGTCCGGGATCTTGACGCCGAACTTGTCCTCGGCCTGCACGGCGATCTCGACCATCGACAGCGAGTCGATGTCCAGGTCGTCCACGAACGACTTCTCGGCGGTGACGTCGTCCTGAGCCACACCGGCCACCTCTTCGACGATCTCGGCGAGGCCGGCGAGGATCTCAGCGTTGTCAGCCATGGGGGTTGTTCCCTTCTCGGTTCTTCACTTCGGGTGCTGCCCCGCGGGCACGGCGCCCGCGGGGAAAGTATCCACTCAGGGGCAGAGGAAAGCCTGCCCGGCATAGGAAAGCCCGGCACCGAACCCGACCGCCAGCACGACGTCGCCGGACTTCGCGGTGCCCGCCTTGCGCATGTGGTCCAGCGCCAGCGGGATCGACGCGGACGAGGTGTTGCCGGAGTACTTGATGTCGTCGGCGACGACCATGTCCTCCCGCGCGCCCGCGGCCCGCAGCTTCTTGGCGATCGACTCGACGATGCGCAGGTTCGCCTGGTGCGGGATCAGGACGTCCACATCGGACGCCTTCAGGCCCGCGGCCTCCAGCGCGCGCAGCGCGATCGGCGCGATCTGCGTGGTCGCCCAGCGGAAGACCGACTGGCCCTCCTGGTAGATGTACTTGTCGTCGCGCATGTAGATCAGGTCGACCAGGTCGCCGGCGCTGCCCCAGACCACCGGGCCGATGCCCGGCTCGTCGGCGCCGCCGACCACCGCGGCGCCCGCGCCGTCGGCGAAGATGATCGCGTTCGCGCGGTCGAGCGGGTCGACCGAGTCGGTGAGCTTCTCCGCGCCGATCACCAGCACCTTCTTCGCGGAGCCGGACTTGATCAGGTCCGAAGCCACACCGAGGCCGTAGCAGAAGCCGGCGCACGCGGCGTTGAGGTCGAAGGCGCCGGCGCTCTGGATGCCGATCCGCGTGGCGACCTGGGCGGCCGCGTTCGGGATCTGCGTCGGCATGGTGCAGTTCGGCAGGATGACCGTGTCCACTTCGGACGGGTCGAGGCCCGCGTCGGCCAGCGCGGCGGTGCCGGCGGCGACGGCGAAGTCGACCAGCAGCTCGTTCTTCTCCCCGAAGCGCCGCTCGATGATGCCGACGCGGTCGCGGATCCACTGGTCGTTGGTGTCCATGAGCTGCGACAGGTCGTCGTTGGTGACGATCTTCGCCGGCTGGTGGCTCCCGGTGCCGAGGATCCGGGTGCTGCTCGGGCCGGTGGTCTGGCGCAGACTGGGGCGGTCGGTCACTGGGCGTCCTCCTCGCGCAGGTTCGCCAGCTCAGCCGGCGTCTTCAGCGCGATGGTAGTGGTGACGACACCCTTGAGCTGCCGCTTGACCAGGCCGGTCAGCGTGCCCGCGGGCGCGAGTTCGAATGTGCTGGTCACGCCGAGCCTGGCGAGGCCGTCCATGGTCAGGTCCCAGCGCACCGGGCGGGTGACCTGGGCGACGAGGCGGTCCAGGTACTCGGCGCCGCTGGTGACCACCTTGCCGTCCGCATTGGACAGCAGCGGGCGGACCGGGTCGGCCGGGGTGAGGCCGGCGGCGTGCTCGCGCAGGGTCGCCTCGGCGGGCGCCATGTACGGCGTGTGGAAGGCGCCGGCCACTTTGAGGGCACGGATCTTCGTGCCCTCCAGCGGCTCCGCGACGATCCGTTCGATCGCCTCGGCCGAGCCGGACGCGACGATCTGGCCCGCGCCGTTGCGGTTGGCCGCGGCCAGGCCCCGCTCTTCGAGCCACGCCACGACCTGCTCGGGGTCGCCGAGCATCACGGCCGCCATCGACGTGGGCTCCAGTGCGCAGGCCTTCGCCATCTCGGCGCCGCGCACGGCGGCCAGCGCCACCGCGTCGGCCGAGGAGAGCACCCCGGCGATCGCGGCCGCGGCCAGCTCGCCGACGGAGTGCCCGGCCACCGGCGCGTCGGCCGCCACCGGGGCGGCCTGCTGCAGGTGCTCGAACGAGAGCAGCGACAGCGCCACGATCAGCGGCTGCGCGACGGCGGTGTCCTGGATCTCCTCGGCGCCGGCTTCCGTGCCGAGCCGGAGCAGGTCGAGCCCGGCGTGGGCCGACCACTCGGCCACGCGCGCGCGGGCGCCGTCGAGCTCGAGCCACGGGGTGAGCATGCCGGGGGCCTGGGAGCCCTGGCCGGGAGAGAGGACTGCGACTGTCACCTGTCTATGACACCACGGGGACCCGGCCGGACCGGATGCGGGCGGTCACCAAGTCCGACCGGCGTAATTGGAGGAAACCTCCAAAGGCCCGCCGTGAATCTCCGCCCTTAACCCAGATGCCTTGTGGGATTCAACCATTGCTTGCCGTGAAGTCGGTCACGGAGTGATTCGGTCGCTGCCGCGGTGCGAACGGTCCTCTCGCGACAGACGCCCGGTCACCAGAGGCCGCGGGCCCGCGCGAGCCGGCCGACGGTCAGCGCGATCCGCAGGACCAGGGCGTCGCGGGGCTCGGTGGCGTTGCGGCCGGTCAGCTCGGCCGCCTTGCGCAGGCGGTAGCGCACCGTGTTGGGGTGGACGAAGAGGGCCTGCGCGCAGCGTTCGAGCACGCCGCCGGTTTCGAGGTAGGTCTCCACCGTGCGCTGCAGCGCCGGGCCCGCCTCTTCCAGCGGTCGGGCGACGAGGTCCACCAGCAGCCGTTCGGCCTCCGGGTCGCCGGAGAGGGCGCGCTCGGGCAGCAGGTCGCCGGAGCGGACCGGACGCGGCGCGCCCGGCCAGCCGACCACCGCGCGCAGCCCGGACAACGCCTCCGCCGCGCTGTGGTGGGCCTCGGCCAATGAGGGGACGGTCGGGCCGGCCACCACCGGGCCGTCGGCGAACACCGCGGACATCCGGGAGAGCGTTTCGCGCTCCTTGGGCCCGCCGTCGGTGGGGCCGCCGATCACGATGACCAGCCGCGAGCCCTGCACCGACAGCAGCACCGGCCGGCCGACCCGCGCGGCCCGGCTGCGGACCTCGAACACGACCGTCGGCGGGTCCTCCGACGGCGGGTTTCCCACGAGCACCGTCGCGGCCGAAGCCGGGTCCCAGCCGAGCGCGGCGGCGCGGGAGAGCACCGCCTCCTCGGCGTCCCCGCGGACGATGCCGTCGACGACCAGCGCCTCCAGCCGCGCGTCCCACGCACCGCGCGCTTCCGCTGCGGCGGCGTAGGAATTGGCCGCGGCGAAGGCGATTTCCCGGCCGTAGCGCAGGATTCCCTCGATCAGGGCGGCGCGCTCGGCCTCGTTCGCGGCGAACTCCGGCAGCTGCTCCTCGAACACCTCGATGGCCAGCCGCACCATGCCGACGGCCTGGCGCAGGCTGACCCAGCGCGAAAGCTCGGCGGGCGCGTCGCGGAAGGCCTCCGTGGTGAGCTTCAACGCCTCCTTCGAGTCACGCAGCCAGTCGACGAAGCCCGCCGCGCCGGCCTGCGTGATGAGCAGGACGCTCGCGCGCTGGTCCGCGGGCAGCCGCGCGAACCACACCAGCCGTTGCTCCATCACCGCGACGCTCGCGCTCGCGAGGCGCCCGGACGCGTGCTCCAACCCGCGCAGGGTCTTGGCGGACAGCCCGTGGTGCTTGGGCACCCGGCGTCCGGAACTCGTTTCAGCCATGTCGGGACCGATCCTACGGGGGCGCCGTACCAGCAACTTTCGGCGGCGGACACGCAACGACGGGTGCTAGGAACAACCAGCGCCTCCTCTCTACGATCACCGAAGGTGACAATCGGCACCGAAGACGACGGCAAGGGGGAACGGGCTATGTCAGAGCCCGGACTGGAGATCGACGCGGTCTCCAAGCGGTACGGCGCCGTGGTGGCGCTGGAGAAGATGACTTTCGACGTACGGCCTGGGGAGCTTTTCGGTTTCGTCGGCAGCAACGGCGCCGGCAAGACCACCACCATGCGCATCGCCCTCGGCGTGCTCAGCGCCGACGCCGGCGAGGTGCGCTACGCCGGCGAGCCGGTGAACTACGAGACCCGCCGCCACATCGGGTACATGCCCGAAGAGCGAGGTCTGTACCCGAAGATGAAGGTCGGCGAGCAGCTGACGTACCTGGCCCGGCTGCACGGGATGTCGGCGTCGGACGCGAAGGCCTCCACCGAGCGGTGGACCGAGCGGCTCGGTGTCGCCGCGCGCCGCGACAGCGAGGTGCAGGCGTTGAGCCTCGGGAACCAGCAGCGCGTGCAGCTCGCCGCCGCGCTGGTGCACGAGCCGCGGATCCTCGTGCTGGACGAGCCGTTCTCGGGTCTCGACCCGGTCGCGGTGGACGTGATGAGCGCGGTGCTGCGGGAGAAGGCGGCCACGGGGGTGCCCGTCGTGTTCTCCAGTCACCAGCTCGATCTGGTGGAGCGCCTGTGCGACCGGATCGGGATCGTCCGAAGTGGACGGATGGAGGCGTGCGGTTCGGTGGCGGAGCTGCGTTCCGGCGGCGCGGTCCGGCTGCTCGTCGACGCGCCCGAGGCCGCTGACGGCTGGGCCGCCGGGCTGCCCGGCGTCACCGTGCTCGGCCGCGAGGGCGCCGTGACCGAAGTGGAGCTGGGCGACGGCGCGGACGACCAGGCCGTGCTGCGCGCGGCACTGGCGACCGGGCCGGTGCGCGAGTTCTCGCGGAAGCTGCCTTCCCTGACCGACCTTTTCCGCTCCGTCGTGAGCGAACACCAGACCCAGGAGACTGCGGCATGAGCGAGCCCGACGTCCGGATGAGCCCGCTGTCCGCGGTCGGCCTGGTGGCCTCGCGCGAGATCGGCACGCGGGTGAAGTCGAAGGCCTACCGCATCAGCACACTGGTCATGCTGATCCTCATCGTCGGCGTGACGGTGGTGTTCAAGATCATCGGCGGCGGCAGCGGCACCGACGCCACCATCGGCTTCGTGCCCGCGGCCGCCCCGCTCGCGGCGCCGGTGAAGGCCACGGCGAAGTCGATCGGCAAGAACGTCGCCACCGAGCAGGTGCCCGACCAGCAGGCCGGCATCGCGAAGCTGAACGACGGCTCGTTCGACGCGCTGCTGGTGCAGGACGCGCAGCGGGTGCACGTCCAGGTGAAGAAGGACCTCGACCCGACGCTGAAGAACGTGCTGAACGTGGTGGCCGGGCAGATCGCGCTGGGCGAGCAGATCCGGGGGCTCGGCGGTGATCCGGCGAAGATCGGCGCCGCCGTCGACAGTGCTTCGATCGACGAGCTGCCGCCGCTGCAGCAGCCGTACAACTACGACGGCCAGCAGCTCATCCTCGGCATCGTCGCCGGCATCCTCATCTACCTGTCGCTGATGCTGAACGGCCAGAGCGTGGCGCAGGGTGTGGTCGAGGAGAAGACGTCTCGCGTGGTCGAGCTGCTGCTGTCGACGATCAAGCCGTGGCAGCTGATGGCGGGCAAGGTGCTCGGCATCGGCACGGTGGGGCTGATCCAGATGCTGGCGATCGGCGTGGTCGGCCTGGCCGCGGGGCTGGGCCTGGGGGTGCTCACCATCTCGGTGTCGGCGGCCGTCGGCACCGTGGTGTGGCTGATCGTCTGGTACCTGCTCGGCTTCTTCATGTACTCGATCGTCTTCGCCGCGCTCGGCGCGCTCGTCTCCCGCCAGGAGGACGTCGGCGGCGCGACGATGCCGGCGCTGATGCTGGTGATCGCCGGCTACGTGGTCGGCATCTCGGTGCTGCCCTCGGACCCGTCGAACTCGTTCGCCGAGGTGCTTTCGGTCATCCCGGTCTTCGCGCCGACGCTGATGCCGATGCGGCTGGCGATGGGCGGGGTGCCGGTGTGGGAGGCCGTGCTGTCGGTGGGGCTGGTGGTGCTGCTGATCCCGGCGCTGATCTGGCTGGCCGCGCGGATCTACCGCAATGCCGTGATGCGCACCGGTGCGAAGGTCAAGCTGCGGGACGCGTTGAGCGCGGCCTGATCGGGCGGTGGCCACGAGCGTCCGGGTGGGCGTTCGTGGCCACTCGCGTATCCGTGTGGTGCTGGTTGAATCGCGAGCGGCCAGGCGCGTGTTCACGCGGTGATGATTGGGCCGAATGGCCGGGGCGAGGCTCTCCGGGCCGGAGTGGTGGCGCCTATGCCGTCAACTGTGCCGCTTCGTCAGGCTTCGGTGTGAGGGGCCCACAAACGCGCCGGCGTAACCCGTGGTGGACAAGCGCTGTCATCCGGGGAAACCCGAAGCGTATTCGCAGAGCGACGGTGCGCGTACTCGCTGATTGCTTCCGGCCTGCTTCCCGGAAATGCTCGAGGCCGCCCGGCGCTTGCGGTTTTCGCTGCGCCGGACGGCCTCGTCTCCCCGGTCCCCACCGGTAGTACAAGTATGGCCGTCATTGATCTTCCCGCGCCAGTCGTCTCACTCGATCGTGGTGCACAGCACTCTCGTCCGCTGGGTACCTGGTCAACGAACCGGTGCACAGCGGACGCCGCCGGATTCGAAGCCGACCACGGCGAAGGGAGCCCGCGTGGGTCAGCAATTGAAGGACGGACTCGGACAGGCCTGGAATCTGGTGGCCACGTTCGTCCCGAAACTCGTCGGATTTCTGATCATCCTGTTCATCGGCTGGCTGATCGCGAAAGCCGTGTCCAAAGCACTCGGACTGGTGCTCGGAAAGCTCGGATTCTCGCGGCTGATCGAGAAGACCGGGCTCACCGGAATGATGAAGCAGGCGAATGTGGACGCCACCGGCATCCTGGTCAAACTCGTCTACTACTTCATTCTGCTGATCGCCCTGCAGCTGGCGTTCGGGGTGTTCGGCGCGTCGAACCCGGTCAGCCAGCTGCTCAACGAGATCATCGCGTTCCTGCCGCGGATCCTGGTGGCGCTGGTGCTGATCGTGGTGGCCGCGGCCATCGCCAAGGTGGTGCGTGACGTGGTCACGTCCGCGATGGCGGCGCGTCCCGCGGGGCGCCTGCTCGGCACCGTCGCCTACTGGCTGATCATGGCGTTCGGCATCATCGCGGCGCTGGGCCAGGTGAACATCGCGACGGCGGTGACCGGCCCCGTGCTGATCGCCGTGCTGGCGACCATCGGCGGCGTGATCGTGGTCGGCTTCGGCGGCGGCCTGATCAAGCCGGCCCAGGACCGCTGGGGCGGCTGGCTGGCGAACCTCCAGGGCCAGCTCGGCAGCGGCGACGGCACCCCGTCGCGCCAGGTCGGCGGGCAGGTCCAGCCGGGCCAGACGCACGCTCAGTCTGGCCAGGCACGGCAGGCCCAGACTCAGCCGGGCCAGACGCGGCAGGCCCAGGCCCAGGCTCAGGCGGCTCAGGCTCAGCCGGGCCAGCAGGCTGATGCGCAGCCGGGCCAGACGCGGCAGGCTCAGCCGGGCCAGACGCAGCAGGCCCAGGCCCAGCCTCAGCAAACCCGGGTGCAGCAGGCCCAAGACACCCCGGCCACCCACCCGGGCAACGGCCACCAGCCCGGCTCGGACACCCCGACCCCACCCGCCGGGTTCGGCCGCGTCGAACTCTGAGCCTTTCCTCGGCGAGGGTCCGGTGCATCGGGTGGGCACCGGACCCTCGCCGTTCCCGGGCCCGTGCCCGCTAGGTCGAGTGGGCATGGCCATCTCGCGCGGCCGCCGCGACGGTCGCCCCGCCGAGCCGCCTCGCGCAGCTGCTCCCCTGGGTCGCCCCGCCATGTCCGCTGAGCTATTCCGCCTTGACCGCCTCGCCGTGCCATCCCGCGCAGCTGCGCCACACCGCCGCCCCCGTGGTCGCCCTGCCGAGGCATCTAGTCCGGCCAGTCCGCCCCGTCGCCTCGCGCGGCCGTCATGGTGGGTTGCCTGCCGAGCCGTCTCACCCGGCCACCGCCGCCCCGGTGGGTCGCCGTGCCGAGTCATCGCTCGGCCGGGGATGCCGTCGCATCTGTCTCACCGGTCGGGATGTCTTCCGCCTCACAACGGTGGGGGAATTGCCCCGCGGTGCTGCATGTTGGGAGCGGTAGACCGGAAGGGGTGGGTACGTGGACTTCCTGCTGCATCACGGCGTGACCGTGCTGGGCCAGTGGATCTCGATCGCGGAGCTGGCGGGACAGGTGTTCGCGCTCGCTGTCGTGTTCCTCGCCGAGCGGCGGACGTTGTGGACGTGGCCGGTGCAGGTCGGCGCGACCGTGCTGCTGTTCTCCGTCTACATCTCCGCTCACCTCGGCGGGCTGGCGAGCCGTCAGATCGCCATCCTGGCCATCTCGCTCTACGGCTGGTGGGCGTGGAACCGCCGCAGCGATCCGCTGTACGGCGTGGTCGTGCGCAAGGGCCGCTGGACCGAGCGGGCCGCGATGCTCGCCGGGTTCGTCGCGGGCACTGTGGTCATGGCGCTCGCGCTGCAGGCGCTGAACGCTTCGTGGGCGCCGTGGCCGGACGCCGCGATTTTCGTCGGCACGCTGGTGGCCTTCGGGGCCCAGGGGGCCGGCCTGGTGGAGTTCTGGCTGGTCTGGCTGGTGGTCGACGCGATCGGCGTGCCGCTGCAGATCTCGTCCGGGCTGTACTTCTCCGCCGCCATCTACATCGTCTTCGCCGCGCTGGTCGGGCACGGGTGGTGGAGCTGGAACCGCACGGCCAAGAGCGTCCGGCGGGCGCCGGTCACGGCAGCATCCAGCTGAGCACCGGGGTGCTCTGACCGAACACGATCAGGCACATCACCAGCAGCAGGCCGACGCTCCACGGCAGCACCTTCCGCAGCAGCTTGCCCTCCTCGCCGGGCAGGTTCGCCGCCACGCACGCGATGGTGAGGTTCTGCGGCGAGACCATCTTGCCCAGCACGCCGCCGGAGCTGTTCGCCGCCGCCAGCAGGTCGGCGGGCAGCCCGGTCTGGTGGGCGGCCGTCACCTGGAGGGCGCCGAACAGCGCGTTGGCCGAGGTGTCCGAGCCGGAGACGGCGACCCCGAACCAGCCGAGCACCGGCGACAGGAACGCGAGCCCGGCGCCCGCCGCCGCGATGAACGTGCCGATGGTGGCGGTCTGCCCGGACAGGTTCATCACGTACGCCAGCGCGAGCACCCCCGCGACCGTGACGATCGCGAAGCGCAGCTCCTTCACCGTCGTCAGCCATTCCGCGGCGGCGCCGCTCGCCGCGACCTTCAGCGCGATCACCGTGATGATTCCGGCCAGCAGTACGAGCGTGCCGCCGGTGTTGAGGAACGGCAGCGAGAAAGTGTTGCCGGACACGGCTTTCCCGTCGGGGCCGTGCACGTCGAGGCCGGCCCAGTGGAACTTCCAGGTGGCCCGGTCGAGCAGGTTCTTCACCGGCGGCACCTGCGCGAGCGAGAAGACCACGATGATCAGCGCGTACGGCAGGTAGGCGCGGACGACCTCGCCGCGCTCGTCCGGCCGGTCCAGCGTCGCGGTGCGGGTGCCGGTGAGCACCCGCGCGCGGACCTCGGCGGACACCGCGCGCCGGGTCATCGGCAGCGCGACCAGCGCCGCCGCGCCGGCGAGCGCGGCACAGATGTCGGCCAGCTGCGGCGACACGAAGTTGGACGCGAGGAACTGCACCACCCCGAACGCGATCCCGCAGACCAGCGCCGGGACCCAGGTCTCACGCAGGCCGCGGCGGCCGTCGACGATGATCACCAGCAGCAGCGGCACGAACAGCGCGAGCAACGGCGTCTGCCGCCCGACGATCGACGACACCTGGTCCAGCGGCAGCCCGGTGACCTGCGCCAGCGTGACCACCGGGGTGCCCATCGCGCCGAACGCCACCGGCGCGGTGTTCGCCACCAGCGCGACCACCGCCGCCTTGGCCGGGCCGAAGCCCACGGCCACCAGCATCACCGCGCTGATCGCCACCGGCGCGCCGAACCCGGCCAGCGCCTCCATCAGCGCCCCGAAGCAGAACGCGATGATCAGCGCCTGGATCCGCGGGTCGTCGGAGACCCGGCCGAACGAACGGCGCAGCACGTCGAAATGGCCCGTGCGCACCGTCACCCGGTAGACCCACAGCGCGTTGACCACGATCCACAGGATGGGGAACAGGCCGAAGGCGGCGCCCTGCAATGCGCCGGAGATCGCCTGGCCCACAGGCATGCCGAACACCACGATGGCCACGACCAGCGCGACCGCCAGCCCGATCAGCGCGGCGTGGTGCGCCTTGGCCCGGACCACGCCGAGCAGCACCAGCACCACGGCGAGCGGGATGATCGCGACCAGCGCGGAGACGGCGAGGGAACCGGCCAGCGGAGTGAGATCCTGTACGAACAAGCCGACCTCCGGGGGACCGTACTTCCGCATGGCGGAAACCGCGTTTCACGAGGTGGCTGAGATCCTGACCACAACCCCACGCCTCGGTCAACCCGTGTCGCACGTCCGGCCCAGTCCGCCCGAAACGCCCCAATGCCACCCCGATGTCGCAGTGGGGCGCTTCGAGCCGGAGATCAGCGCAGGGTGGCGTGCGAAGGCCGGAGGTCTTCGATCCGCCGGACGCCCAGCAGCTGCATGGTCCGGACCAGCTCCGTGCGCAGGATGTCGACGCACCGCTGCACCCCGCGCTCGCCGCCGGCCATCAGGCCGTACAGGAACGCGCGGCCGATCAGCACGGCGTCCGCGCCGCGGGCGAGCGCGGCCACGATGTCGCCGCCGGAGAGGATGCCGGTGTCGACCCACACCTCGGCGGCGCCCTGCAGCTCGTCGAGCACGGCGGGCAGCAGCTCGAGCGGCGTCGGCGCGCGGTCGAGCTGGCGGCCGCCGTGGTTGGACAGCACCACGCCGTCGGCGCCGTGTTTCACCACGTCACGGGCGTCGTCGACGTTCTGGACGCCCTTGATCACCAGCTTGCCCGGCCAGGTGCGGCGCACCCAGTCGAGGTC
Source organism: Amycolatopsis saalfeldensis (assembly GCF_900110575.1). Lineage (GTDB taxonomy): Bacteria > Actinomycetota > Actinomycetes > Mycobacteriales > Pseudonocardiaceae > Amycolatopsis > Amycolatopsis saalfeldensis. Next base: position 21,206 of record NZ_FOEF01000027.1, on the reverse strand, counting down.
GTCGAAGTCGAGCGTCGGGTCGAACAGCTTGTCCAGCAGCTCGGCCACGGTGCCGCCGAAGTGGTTGAGCGAGGCGAAGGTCAGCGGCTCGGTGGTGAGCAGGTTGATCCACCACGCGGGGTGCATCGCGCCGTCGGCGAACGTCTTGAGCGTGAGCGCGGGCGGGATGGTCAGCCCGTTGCGGACGTCGCGCAGGCGGGCGCCGGCGACCGGGGTGTCGACGGTCAGCAGCAGCGTGTCGTAGCCGCTCTCCCACGCCCGATTCATCAGATCTTCGCCGGCGCCGTGGTCGTTCCAGACGTAGAGCTGGAACCACCGGCGCGCGCCCGGCGCGGCCTCGGCGAGGTCTTCGATCGAGGTCGTGCCCATGGTGGACAGGCCCATCGGGATGCCGTTGCGTTCGGCCACCCGGCCCACCGCGCGCTCGCCCTCGTGCTGCATCATCCGCGTGAACCCGGTGGGCGCGAACGCGAACGGCAGCTCCGAGCGGCGGCCGAGGATCTCCTTGCTCGTGTCCACATCGGACACGCCCCGCAGCACGTTGGGGTGGAACTCCACCCGCCGGTAGGCCTGACGGGCGCGGCGGAGGCTGTCCTCCAGCTCGGCGGCGCCGTCGGTGTAGTCGAACGCGGCGCGCGGGGTGCGCTTGCGCGCGACCGTCCGCAGGTCGGCGATCGTGTGCGCGCCGGCGAGGCGCCGGTCGGTCGGGTTGAGCACGATCGGCTTCGGCCGCAGGATCTGCTTCAGTTCGCTCGGCCGCGGCAGGCGACGCTGGGTCACGCTCGATCACCCTTCTCAAGCATCCGAAATACATCCGACCTCTACCCTAGAGGCCGGGGTGGTGAAAAAACATCGGGCCCAGACGGACGGGCCCTCCGGGACATCGTGCGTCCCGGAGGGCCCGTCCGGCCACGGCTGGTTACGCGCTGCCCGAGTCCGAGGTCTGCGGGCCCGCGGCGGACACGTCGTCGATGCGGTACTTGCGCGCCGCCTCGACCACCTTGTCCTGCGCGACCTCGCCGCGCTTGGCCAGCGCGGTGAGCGCGCCGACCACGATCGACTCGGCGTCGACCAGGAACTTGCGCCGCGCCGCCGGGCGGGTGTCGGAGAAGCCGAACCCGTCCGTGCCGAGCGTGAGCATGTCGGCGGGCACCCACGGGCGGATCAGGTCCGGCACCGCGCGCATCCAGTCCGACACCGCCACGATCGGCCCCTGCACGCCCGAGAGCACCTCGGTCACGTACGGCACGCGCGGGGTGTCGCCCGGGTACAGCAGGTTGTCGTGGTCGATCGCCACGGCCTCGCGGCGCAGCTCGGTCCACGAGGTCGCCGACCACACGGCCGCCCGCACGCCCCACTCCTCGGCCAGCATCCGCTGGGCCTTGAGCGCGTCCGGCATCGTGACGCCGGAGACCAGGATCTGCGCCTCCGGGCCGTCGCCCGCCGGGGCGTCGGCGTACTTGTAGAGGCCCTTGAGCAGGCCGTCCACGTCGAGGCCCTCGGGCTCGGCGGGCTGCTGGTACGGCTCGTTGTAGATCGTCATGTAGTAGAAGACGTTCTCGCCGTTGCCGTCCGGGCCCGTCTCGCCGTACATCCGGCGCAGGCCGTCCTTGACGATGTGCGCGATCTCGTACGAGTAGGCCGCGTCGTAGGCCACCACCGCCGGGTTGGTCGCCGCCAGCAGCAGCGAGTGCCCGTCGGCGTGCTGCAGGCCCTCACCGGTCAGCGTGGTGCGGCCCGCGGTGGCGCCGAGCACGAAGCCGCGGGCCATCTGGTCCGCCGCCGCGTACAGGCCGTCGCCGGTGCGCTGGAACCCGAACATCGAATAGAAGATGTAGATCGGGATCATCGGCTCGCCGTGGGTGGCGTACGAGGTGCCCACCGCGGTGAACGACGCGGTCGAGCCGGCCTCGTTGATGCCCTCGTGCAGGATGACGCCCTTTTCGGACTCCTTGTACGCCAGCATCAGGCTCGCGTCGACCGAGGTGTAGGTCTGGCCGTGCGGGTTGTAGATCTTGGCCGTCGGGAACATCGAGTCGAGGCCGAACGTGCGGGCCTCGTCCGGGATGATCGGCACGATCCGCTTGCCGATCTCCGAGTCCTTCGCCAGCTCGCGCACCAGCCGGACGAACGCCATCGTGGTGGCGACCTCCTGCTTGCCCGAGCCCTTGCGGACCCCCTCGTAGACCTTGTCGCCGGGCAGCACGAGCGCCTTGGCGGACTTCGGCCGGCGCTCCGGCAGGAACCCGCCGAGGGTCTTGCGGCGGCCGACCATGTACTCGATCTCCGGCGAGTTCGCGCCCGGGTGGTAGTACGGCGGCAGCTTCGGGTCGCGCTCCAGCTCCTCATCGCTGATCGGGATCCGCTGGGAGTCGCGGAACAGCTTGAGGTCGTCGAGCGTGAGCTTCTTCATCTGGTGCGTGGCGTTGCGGCCCTCGAACGACGGGCCGAGGCCGTAGCCCTTGATGGTGTGGGCGAGGATCACCGTCGGCTGGCCGTGGTGCTCCATGGCCGCCTTGTACGCCGCGTACACCTTGCGGTAGTCGTGGCCGCCGCGCTTGAGGTTCCAGACGTCGGCGTCGGTGAGGTCCTTGACCAGCTCCTTGGTCCGCGGGTCGCGGCCGAAGAAGTGCTCGCGGACGAAGGCGCCGTCGTTGGCCTTGTAGGTCTGGTAGTCGCCGTCCGGGGTGACGTTCATCAGGTTGACCAGCGCGCCGTCGCGGTCGGCGGACAGCAGCGAGTCCCACTCGCGGCCCCAGATGACCTTGATCACGTTCCAGCCCGCGCCCCGGAAGTAGGCCTCGAGCTCCTGGATGATCTTGCCGTTGCCGCGCACCGGGCCGTCGAGCCGCTGCAGGTTGCAGTTGATCACGAAGGTCAGGTTGTCCAGGCCCTCGCCCGCGGCCACGTGGATCAGGCCGCGCGACTCCGGCTCGTCCATCTCGCCGTCGCCGAGGAACGCCCAGACGTGCTGGTCGCTGGTGTCCTTGATGCCGCGGTCGCGCAGGTAGCGGTTGAACCGGGCCTGGTAGATGGCGTTCATCGGGCCGAGGCCCATGGACACCGTCGGGTTCTCCCAGAACTCCGGCATCAGCCGCGGGTGCGGGTACGACGGCAGGCCGCCGCCCTCGCCGGCGTGCGAGTACTCCTGGCGGAAGCCGTCGAGCTGCTGCTCGCTCAGCCGGCCCTCGAGGAACGCGCGGGCGTAGATGCCCGGCGACGCGTGGCCCTGGATGTAGATCTGGTCGCCGCCGCCGGAGTGGTCCTTGCCGCGGAAGAAGTGGTTGAAGCCCACTTCGTACAGCGCGGCGGACGAGGCGTAGGTCGAGATGTGCCCGCCGACGCCGACGCCCGGCCGCTGCGCGCGGTGCACCATGATGGCCGCGTTCCAGCGGATGTACGCCCGGTAACGGCGCTCGAGCTCCTCGTCGCCGGGGAACCACGGCTCGTTCTCCGTGGGGATCGTGTTGACGTAGTCCGTCGAGGTCAGGGCGGGCACACCGACGTTGCGCTCCCGCGCGCGCTCCAGGAGGCGCAGCATCAGGTATCGCGCCCGCTGCTGGCCACCCCTGGCCAGCGCCTCGTCGAAGGAGTCCAGCCACTCGGCCGTCTCGTCGGTGTCGATGTCGGGCAGGTGCGCCGCCAGTCCGTCACGGATGACGCGTACGCGTGCCGGGGTCTCCTTGCCGGAGGCGCCGTCGTTCTGCGGGGCCAAGGGGTCTCCTTGTAGCTGGTTGTGCTCTCGGGCGGGAGTGTTCGCCTCTACCCATCGTCGCCCCCGGTCCGCCTCCCGTCACCGCTACTGAGCGGTAACAAGGGACGCCCCGGCTGCGCCACTCCCCGCGTGCGGTGTAACGCGCGCGCGTTTTTCTCCTCCAGCCTAGGGGAGAGGTTTCCGGGCCCGGTCGGAGCGGTCGTGGGACACTGGTCGCGGACACCCGCCCCGGGGTCGCGTAACGGCGCCGGGGGCCCCTACGCTGCGACACGAGTTGTCAAAGATCCGGTGTGGACGGTTGCGCGCAGCGCCGCGCCAGTGTTCGCTATGACAACCGTGTACCCCGAGTGTGGCGGTCCGTCCCGGTCCGAAGGGCTGAACGAACGCCACGCTCCGTCGTAGTTGGAGGAGTGGAAGCAGTGGTCGCCGCGGGAGACGCCGGCAGTGCCAGCGTCGCCGAGAGGCTTGGCATCAAGCCGGACATGGTGGTCCAGGAGATCGGCTGGGACGAGGACGTCGACGAAGACGTTCGTGCCGCCATCGAAGAGGAGATCGGTGGTGAGCTCCTGGACGAGGACGCCGACGACGTCGTCGAGGTCGTGCTGCTCTGGTGGCGCGAAGACGACGGCGACCTGGGTGACACCCTCATCGAAGTCAGGACCCCGCTGGACGAGAACGGCGTGATCTGGGTGCTGACCCCGAAGACAGGTCAGCCAGGGCACGTCGAGCCGAGCGAGATCGCCGAAGCCGTGCCGCAAGTCGGCCTGGCGCAGACCGCCAACATCAGTGTGAGCGCCGACTGGGTCGGCACGAGGCTGGTGTCGCCGAAGTCCTCGAAGGCCAAGCAGCGCTGAGCCCGGGCCTGCGCCGCTGACACGATAGGGTTGTCGGCGCAGGCCCGTGTCCGCTCTGGAGAGGAATCGCCGCATGGCCGTCGAGGTCGGCTCACCAGCCCCTGACTTCACGCTCAACGACTACAACAAGCAGCCCGTCCAGCTGTCGTCCTTCAAGGGCGAGAAGCCGGTGCTGCTGGTGTTCTTCCCGTTCGCGTTCAGCGGGGTCTGCACCGGGGAGCTGTGCCAGCTCCGGGACGAGTTCTCGGACTACGACACCAAGGGTGTCCAGGTGCTCGGCATCTCGTGTGACGCGGTCTTCTCGCTGAAGGTCTGGGCCAAGCAGGAGAACTACCAGTTCCCGCTGCTCTCGGACTTCTGGCCGCACGGCGAGGTGGCGCAGTCCTACGGCGTCTTCAACGACAAGGCCGGCCTCGCGCTGCGCGGCACCTTCCTGATCGACACCGACGGTGTGGTGCGCTTCGCGGAGGTCAACCAGCCCGGCGAGGCCCGCGACCAGCAGGCCTGGAAGAAGGCCGTGGCCGAACTGGCCTGACGATCTTCCCGGCGGCGCCCGTTGTCCTGGTTCGCCCGGGCGCGGGCGTCGCCACGGGGCGCATAGCTCAGCGGAAGAGCACTCGGTTTACACCCGAGCGGTCGCAGGTTCGAACCCTGCTGCGCCCACCGGAAATCAGCCCACTCACGATCAGCCTTGACCAGAGGAAGGCCTCCAGCCCGACCGTCGCCGGGGTGGAGGCCTTCGTGCTGCTGACGCCTCATCTGCCGGGGCCGGGTCTGCCCCCTCGACAGGCCCGGCCACCGTGCAGCACGTCGCGGGTAGCACGGTTCAGGAGACCGGTGCGGGGCCGCGAGATACATCGTTGCCTTGGGCCGAACGGGTGATCTTCGCCGCGGGTTCCGGAACCCCTTTTCGCGACGCCGGCGTCACCCGTTCGCCTGCTAACGGAACCGGCGACGCCGTCGAAAAGTGGTCAGCAGGTTTCGCACCAGAACCAGGGGGAAGTTCGTGCAGATTCTCAAGATGGCCAAGAGAGCGGCGGCTCTCGTCGTCTTTTCGGCGGCGGCCGCGGTGGCCGTTGCGGCACCGGCGGGGGCGCAGGGCGTCGCGACCGGGACACTCGCGTTCAGTGGCGACGCGGGTGACTACATCACCGGCGGCGGCACGTACGCCTACTCCATCGCGGCCAACGACCGGCTCTCGGTGACCGCCGACGAGGCCGGCAACCACATCTCCGTGGGCCTCACCGGCGCCAACGGCGACTGGTGGAGTCTGAACCTCGCCGCGCCCCAGGGGCAGACCCTGGCGGCCGGCACGTACACCGACGCGCACCGCTATCCGTTCCAGGCGCCCCAGCAGCCGGGGCTGGACCTGAGCGGCAACGGCCGCGGCTGCAACCAGAGCACCGATTCGTTCGTGGTGCAGAACATCCTGTTCGGTCCGCACGGCTACGTGCAGACGCTGGACGCCACGTTCGAGCAGCACTGCGAGAACGGCGCGACGGCCGCCCGCGGCGAGATCCACCTCGCCAACCCGGCCCCGCCCGCGGAGCTGGGCATCGGGCTCAAGGTGGCCACCGCCGGCACCGCGAGCACGCTCGACGGCAAGGCCGGCCTGAACGGCACGGTCGAGTGCACCGCGCCGGCGACCGTGACGCTCAACGGCTCGGTCACGCAGGTCAAGCACAACGTGATCATCCGCGGCACCTACTCGGTCCAGGTCGCGTGCACGCCGGGCGCGCCGGTGCCGTGGAAGGCCTCTGTCGATCCGGTCGGGACCACGCCGTACCAGAAGGGCCAGGCGGAGGTCGTCACCCAGGCGACCGCCCTCGACCCCGTCTACAACACCAATCTCTCGGTCGACGACACGACGGTCGTGACGTTGAAGAAGGCCTGACGAATGCCGCGGGGGCGGCGGATTCCGCCGCCGCCCCCGCAGTCCGGTCGAGTACGGGTCACGCGGTCCAGGCGTGCTCGGCCAGGCTCGGGTGCAGCGGGGCCGCCACGAGGCGGTTCGCGAACGTCGACATCGTGTAGGTGCCGATGCCGAGCACCACTTCCAGCGCCTGCTGCGGAGTGAAACCGGCGTCGAGGAACGCGTCCAGGTCCGCCGATGGCACGTCGCCCGTCGTCTCGAGCACTTTCAGGACGAAGGCGCGCAGGGCCTCCAATTCAGGCGACGGCAGTGCAGAAGACGAGCGCAGCGCCGACACCACTTCGGCGGGCGCGCCCAGCTTCAGCAGCTTCGCGGTGTGCATGGCAACGCAGAAGTGACACTCGTTGCGGGTCGCGATGGTGAGGATCAGCGTCTCGCGCGCGAGCGGCGTCAGCGTGGTCGTTTCGAAGAGCGCGCTGAGCTTCAGGAAGCCGTTCAACAGCTCCGGCGACGTCGCCAGGCGGGCGACGGCAGCGGGCACGTCGCCGAACTGGGCGGCGGTCGCCGTGAGGGAGCGGCGCGCGGACGGCGGGGCGGTATCGACGGTGTGTGTGGGGAAATGCACGGAGGACTCCCGGCTCGTAGGATGGACAACGTGGTTGACCAAAACGTAAACCAGGTTGTCGAATATGGCAAGCCGGATACCCCCGGCTACGAGCTGCCGTTGTTGCTGTTCGGCGGTTTCCGCACGATCGTCGACCGCCTGCACGCCGAGCTCGCGCGCCAGGGCCACCCCGACATCCGCCCCGCGTACGGCTTCGCCATGCAGGCGATCGGGCTGAACGGGGCCACGGCGTCGGAGCTCGGACGGCGCCTCGGCGTCTCCAAGCAGGCCGCGGGCAAGACCGTCGACCGCCTGGCCCGGCTCGGGTACGCCGAGCGCGTTGACGACCCGGCCGACGCGCGGCGCAAGCTCGTCCGCCTGACGCCGCGGGGGATCGACTCGCTTCGCCGTTCCGCGGTGATCTTCGAGGAACTGCGCGCCGATTGGGTCGACACGCTCGGCGCCGAACGCGTCCGCGCGATCGAGGATGACTTGCGCGTCGTGGTGCCCGCCGACGGGTTCCGGGTCGATGTCGCGGGCTGGTTCGGCTGAGTAGCGTCTGGCTCAAGGACGACGTGGAGGTGCGAGTGGACGCCGAAGATTTCGGACAGGTGCTGGCCGCTGTGCGCGAGTTCGTGCGCAAGGAGGTCGTGCCCGTCGAGGCCGAGATCGACGAGCGGGACGAGATCCCCGCCGCGATCCGGGAGAAGGCGGCCGGGCTCGGCCTGTTCGGCTGGGCGCTGCCCGAGGAGTACGGCGGGCTGGGCCTCGGCATGGGCGAGGACGTCCGGCTCGCGATCGAACTGGGCTACACGACCCCGGCGTTCCGCTCGCTGTTCGGCACCAACAACGGCATCGCGGGCCAGGCGATCGTCGCCTACGGCACGCCGGACCAGCGCACCCGCTGGCTGCCGCGGCTCGCTGCCGGGCAGGCCATCGCGTCGTTCGCGCTGACCGAGGCCGAAGCGGGCTCGGACCCGAGCGGGCTGACCAGCCGCGCTGTTCGTGACGGCGAAATCTTCCGGCTCAGCGGCGTCAAGCGCTTCATCACCAACGCGCCGCTCGCCGAACTGTTCGTGGTGTTCGCCCGCACCGAACCGGGCAGCACCGGCCGGGACGGGATCTCCGCGCTGCTCGTGCCCGCCGGCTCGAAGGGCGTCACCGTCGGGCCGCACGACAAGAAGATGGGCCAGGCCGGCGCGTGGACCGCGGAGGTGTTCTTCGACGACGTCGAGGTGCCGGTGAGCGCGCTCGTCGGCGAGGAGGGGCAGGGCTACCGGATCGCGATGGCGTCGCTGGCTCGCGGCCGCCTGCACATCGCCGCGCTGTGCGTCGGCATGGCGGAGCGCGCGCTGGGCGAGGCTGTCGCGTACGCCCGCACCGCGCGCCAGGGTGGCCGGCCGATCGGCGAGTACCAGCTGGTGCAGGCGTTGCTGGCCGAGTCGCACGCCGAACTCGCCGCCGGGCGCGCGATGGTGCACGAGGCCGCCGCGGCGTACGACTCGGGCGAGGACCGGAAGCTCGGCCCGTCCTCGGCGAAGCTGTTCTGCACGGAGATGCTGGGCCGCGTCGCCGACCGCGCCGTGCAGGTCCACGGCGGGGCCGGCTACCTGCGCGGTGTCACGGTCGAGCGGATTTACCGCGACGCGCGGCTGTTCCGGATCTACGAGGGCACCAGCGAAATCCAGAAACTGGTCATCGCCCGTCAGCTGCTGCGGGAGTCCTGAGCCAGCCGGGTCACTTCGCGGACCAGCAGGTCGATCTCGTCGTCGTTGTTGTAGTAGTGCACGGACGCGCGGACCAGGTCGGGCAGGCCGCGGGCGGTGAAGTCGTACTGCGCGGACACCGCGTGGGTGACGCTGGTGTTGATCTTCGCCTCCGTCAGCCGGGCCTTGACCTGCTCGGCGGGCAGCCCGGCGAGGCTGAACGAAACCAGCCCGCACCGGCGCGCCCCGACGTCGTGGACCCGCACTCCGGGGATCTCGCCGAAGCGTGACCGCATCGTGGCGGCCATCGCGGCGACACGTTCTTCGATCGCCGGCAGGCCCCACTCCAGCGCGTAGTCGACGGCTGCGCCGAGGCCGAGCACGGCGGCGAAGTCGCGTTCCCAGACCTCGAACCGCTTCGCCGTCGGGTGCACCACGTACTCCGTCGGCGATTCCCAGCTGGCGGAGTACAGGTCGAGCATCGCCGGCTCCAGCCGGTCGCGCAGCCGCGGGTGCACGTAGAGGAATCCGGTGCCACGAGGCCCGCGCAGGTACTTGCGGCCGGTGGCGCTCAGCGCGTCGCACCGGATGCGGGTGACGTCGAGGTCGAGCTGCCCGGCCGACTGGCACGCGTCGAGCAGGTACGGGATGCCGGCGGCCGAGGTCACCGCGCCGATCGCCTCGGCCGGGTTCACCAGCCCGCCCTGCGTCGGCACGTGGCTGACGGCGACGAGCTTCACGTCGTCGTCGATCCGGGCGCGCAGGTCGTCGACGTCGAGCTGGCCGGCGTCGTCGTCGGCCACGACCTCCACGCGGGCGCCGGTGCGGCGCGCGATCTGCAGGAAGGCGATCGCGTTGCTCGCGTACTCGGCGCGCGAGGTCAGGATCCGGTCGCCGGCCTTGAACGGCAGCGCGTAGAACACCGCCTGCCACGAGCGGGTCGCGTTGTCCGTCAGCGCGATGTCGTCGACGTCCGCGTTGAGCAGCCGCGCGACCGACGCGTACACCGCCTCGGTGCGCTCGGCGGCCTCGGCGGCGGCTTCGTAACCGCCGACCAGCGCTTCATGACGCAGGTAGTCGACCATCGTGTCGGTGACCCGCGACGGCGGGAGCGCGGATCCGGCGTTGTTGAAGTGGGCGGCACCGGTGCAGCCGGGCGTCTCGGCGCGGGCACGGGCGACGTCGGCGGGCAGGAAACTGGCCATGCCCAACTGAATACAGTACTGGCCTTCTGCATGCAATACTGCCGGGCATGACCAAGCGACTCCTGCGCGGCGACCTGATCGAGGAGATCACCACGCGGGTGCTCGACGGCCGCCTGGTCGCCGACGCCCGGATCAACGAGGTGCACCTGGCGCGCGAGCTCGGGGTCAGCCGGACGCCGTTGCGCGAGGCGCTGATCGGGCTGGCCGACCGCGGCCTGCTGGTCGCCGCGCCGGGCCGCGGGTTCCTCGTCGCGCCGTTCGATCCGGAGGAGGCCCGGCGGCTGTACCCGCTCGTGGCCGAGCTGGAGTCACTCGCCCTGCGCTGGACCTCGCCGCTCGACCTGTCCTCGCTGCCGGACCGGCTGGACCGGCTGGCCGAGGAGATGGCGGCGCTGCCCGCCGGGCCGGATCTGTCCGCTGTGGACGATCGCTGGCACGCGTTGTTGTTGTCCCGCTGTGGAAACCCGCACCTGATGCGGCTGATCGATCAGACGAAGCCGCTGCTCAAGCGCTACGAGGCGGTGTACTTCGGCGGTGCCTCGCGAGCGGCCGAGAGCATCGACGAGCACCGGGGAATCGCGTCCGCGCTGCGCGAGGGCGACCTGCCCGGCGCGTCGGCGCTGCTGGTCCGCAACTGGGTCAAAGCGCTGGCCTACATAGAAAGGGGCTGATCCGCATGAAGATCTTCGCGCACCTGTCCGACATCCACCTGGACGGCGGCGAGCGCGCCGACGCCCGCGCGGCGGCGGTGCTGGACTACCTGGGCAACCTCGCGCGGCCGGCGGACGCCGTGCTCGTCACCGGCGACATCGCCGACCACGGCCGGCCCGAGGAGTACCGCCGTGCCGCGGAGCTGCTCAAGAACCCCGCGCCGGTGCTCGTCTGCCCGGGCAACCACGACGTCCGCGCGCCGTTCCGCGAGATCCTGCTGGAGCAGGCGCCCGGCGACGCGCCGGTGAACCTGGCGGCGGACCTCGGGGGAGTCCTCATCGCGATGTGCGATTCGACCATCCCGGGCCGCGGCGCCGGCTACCTCGCCGACGAGACGCTGGCCTGGCTCGACGAGGTGCTCACCGGCCACAAAGGACCGTCGCTCGTCGCGTTCCACCACCCGCCGGTGGAGGTCGGCGTCCCGCTCGTGGACGCCATCCGCCAGACCGGCGAGGAACGGCTGGCCGAGGTCGTCCGGCGGCACCCGGGCATCGCCGCGCTGCTCTGCGGCCACGTCCACACCGGCGCGGGCACGACGTTCGCGGGCGTGCCCGTCCGTATCGCGCCCGGCGTCGTGTCCGGCTCGCTGCTGCCGGTCGAGCCTGGCGCCGACCGCGGCTGGGACGAGGGCGGCCCGCTCGAATTCGAGCGGCCGCCGTCGCTGCTGCTCCACGTGCTGCACGACGACGGCCGGCTCACCAGCCATCAGCGGGTGGTGCCGTTCACGGGGTGAAGACGGGCAGCGTGATCCGCGAAGGGTGCGCCGCGTCGTGGAACACCTCGAACCGGTTCGGCTTGCCGTCGACGGCGGCGGCCACCGGTTCGCCGGTCCCGTGGTTGCGGGCGAAGCGCGGGAACGCGCCGCCCGCGACCTGCACGCGCAGCCGGTGCCCGCGGCGGAAGCGGTAGGCCGTCGGGTCCAGCGGAACCTCCGCCGTCACCACGCCGTCGGCGTCGGCTTCCGGCCGGCCGGGGCGCAGCCGCAGGATGCCTTCGGTGACGTTGCGGGAAAGGCCGCCCTGGTCGACGTCGCAGACCCGCACGTACACGTCCGCGTGGCCGAGTTCGGTGCGCACGAAGACGGTGGCGCTGACGTCGCCGATCACGTCGAGGTCGTTCACCAGCGGCTCGCCGGTGAACACCAGCACGTCGTCGCGCGCCTCGATGTCCTTGTTGTCCTGCTGCTTGTTGTCGCCGGAGAGCAGCGGGCCGCCGACCGCGGGTGTCGGGTCCGCCGGGTCGTAGGTGAACGGCGTCGGCCGGGCCTCGCCGTCGAAGGGCTCACCCAGCCCGCCGACCGGGCGCAGGTGCGAGGACGTGGCCGTCGACGCGGGCGGCCACTGCTCGAAGTCCAGCCAGGTCGAGGCCTGCTGCAGGTAGATCCGCACGGGGGAGCGCTGCAGCTGCGTGCGGTCGTCGGCCAGGTGCGCGCGCAGGAAGCCCAGCTGGTCCTGGATCATCACGCGCAGGCTGGCCGGCTCGCCGTGCGACCACGGGCCGATGGTGATCCGCGGCGCGCGCCCGGCGTTCTGCAGGGTGACGAAGTCCCGCAGCTGGGCGCGGACGAACAGGTCGTACCAGCCGCTCACCATGGTCACCGGCACGGTCAGATCGGCGACGCCGGCGCTGTGGTCGGACATGGCCCAGTAGTCGTCGCCCGGCTCCGCGTGCGCGGTGACGTCCTCGAGGAACTTCACCGGCTTCCCGATGGCGGCGACGTCGGAAGCGCTCACCGGCAGGTGTGCCATGGCCGCGCGGGTCTTGCGGTTCTGGAACGGATTCGGCAGCGCGGCGAACCGCTGCTCCTGCCGCCCGATCATCGAAGCCCACGACACCATGTCGTCCGCCGCGAGCACGCCGCCCGGGTAGAAGTTGGTGATGAACTGCGACGCCGTGACGCCGAGGCACATCGCCTCCAGCGGCGGGTCGAGGTACGGCCCGACCGCCCACTGCGTGTGCCCGAGGTAGCTCGCGCCCGCCATGGCCAGCCGCCCGTCGCACCACGGCTGCGCGCGCAGCCACTCGGCGGTCGCGACGCCGTCCTCGCGTTCGAGGTGGAACGGGCGGAACTCGCCTTCCGAGCCGAAGCTGCCGCGGGTGCTTTGGATGACCGTCTGCAGCCCGTGGCGCGCGAAGGTGTCGCCGAACAGCTTCGACAGCAGACCGCTGCGGCCGTACGGCGTGCGGACCAGCACCACCGGCGCGGAGTGCGTGCCGGCCGGCGCGTAGCGGTCGGTCAGCAGGTGGACGCCGTCGGGCATCGGGACCCGCAGGTCCTTGGTGACCACCGGCGCCGGGCCCTCGGCCTTCGGCAGGCCCAGCAGCCGGTCGACGAGACGGTTCAGCACAGAGGTCCCCTTTCACGCGGCGTGGCTCACTCCGAAGCTACCCGGTTCCGCGCGATCCGGAGCGGCCGTTCACTTCCGGGGGAAATCAGGCCGCGCGCAGGTGTTCGGCCAGCGGGCCGGTCACCCGCAGGACGTCGCTCGTCAACGGTTTCAGCAGCCGGGCGTCCACTCCGCACAGCCCGAGCGCGGCGGCGAGCACGGGCGGCCGGGCGCGGTCGCCACCGTCGGCGATCTTCACCGCCACGGCCGTGCCGTCCGGCAGCGCGGCCAGCTGCACCGCCTCGAACCCGTCCTTCGCGATCAGTCCCGGCACGGCCCGCATCAGCGCCGTGACGTCACGACGGGAGCCGCCGACGAGGTCGGGGTACCGCCGGATTCCTTGGGCGACAAGGAAATCCGGCGTTCCCGGGGTGGCGGTCGCGATCCGCGAGGCGGCCTTCGCGAGGCCTCGCAGCGAGAGCGCGAACAGCGGGGCGCCGCAACCGTCGACAGCCACGCGCGACACCGGCTGCCCGGTCAGCTCCTCGACCGTCGCGCGGATCGCTTGCTGGAGCGGGTGGCCCGGGTCGAGGTAACCGTCGGCGGGCCACCCGTTTTCACGGCAGGTGGCCAGCATCGCGGCGTGCTTGCCGGAGCAGTTGTGCGCGAGCCGGCTGGGCCCCCGGCCGTCGGCGATCCAGGCGTCGCGCTCGACCGGGTCGAACGGGTAGTCCTCGGGGTTGCGCAGCTCGTCCGGCGAGAGGGCGTGCCCGGCCAGCACGGCGGCCGCGGCCTGCAGGTGCCGGGCCTCGCCGGAGTGGCTGGCCGAGGCGATCGCGAAGCCGGCCGCGTCGAGCCTGAGCCCGAGCCGCGCCATCGCGACGGCCTGCAGCGGCTTCGCCGTGGAGCGCGGGTACATCGGCGAGTCCGGGTCGCCCGCCTCGAACAGTGTCGAGCCGTCCGGCGCGAGCGCCACCACGGAGCCGTAGTGGACGCCCTCGACCATGCCGTCACGCAGCAGGTGGACCAGCGGCACGTGGGCGGGCGTCACGACTCGGCCTTTTCGAACGCGCTCATGTCGATCCGCTTGCGCACGCAGAACCAGCCGACGACCAGCGCGGCGGCGATCACCGGCAGCGCCAGCAGCGTGATCCGGCCGGTGTGGTCGAAGCCCATCAGCACCACCACGACGGCCAGGAACACCAGCGTCACGATTTCGGTGTACGGCGAAAACGGCAGCCGGTACGACGGCCGCGTCACCTCGCCGCGGTTGGCCTTCCGCACGAACAACAGGTGGCTGAGCACGATGATGGCCCAGGTGCCGAGGATGCCGATCGCGGCGAAGTTCAGCACGATCTCGAACGCGTCCTTGGGCACCAGGTAGTTCAGCGCCACACCGAGCACGCAGACCGACGCGGTGAGCAGGATGCCGCCGTAGGGCACCTGGTTGCGGTTCATCACGCCGGTGAACTTCGGCGCCGAGCCGGCCATCGACATCGAGCGCAGGATGCGGCCGGTCGAGTACAGCCCGGAGTTCAGGCTGGACATCGCGGCGGTCAGCACCACGAGGTTCATCACGCTGTCCGCCGCCGGCACGCCGAGGTGCGAGAGCACCGTGACGAACGGGCTCTGGTCGGCGGAGTAGGAGCTCCACGGCATCAGCATCGCCAGCAGCACCACCGAGCCGACGTAGAACACCAGGATCCGCCACATGATCGAGTTGATCGCCTTCGGCATGATCTTCTTCGGGTTCTCCGTCTCGCCCGCCGCGACGCCGACCAGCTCGACCGAGGCGTACGCGAACACCACGCCCTGCACGATCAGGACCATCGGCAGCACGCCGGCCGGGAAGACCCCGCCGTGGGCGGCGATCAGCTGGGGGCCGGGCGCGAGGCCGTCCACCGGGTGCTGGGTGACCAGCAGCACGATGCCGATGATCATGAAGAGGACCAGCGCGGCGACCTTGACGATGGCGAACCAGAACTCCATCTCGCCGAACAGCCGCACCGAGACCAGGTTCAGCGTCAGCACCACGGCGAGCGCGATCAGCGCCAGCACCCACTGCGGCACCGGGGTGAAGAACGACCAGAAGTGCGCGTAGAGGGCGATCGCGGTGATGTCCGCGATGCCCGTGGTCGACCAGTTCAGGAAGTGCATCCAGCCGGCGACGTACGCGCCTTTCTCACCCATGAACTCCCGCGCGTACGAGACGAACGCGCCCGAGGAGGGCCGGTGCAGGATCAGCTCGCCGAGCGCGCGCACGACGAAAAACGCGAACAGCCCGCACACGGCGTAGACGATGGCCAGCGCCGGTCCGGCCTGCGCCAGCCGCCCGCCCGCGCCGAGGAACAACCCGGTCCCGATCGCGCCGCCGATGGCGATCATGTTGATGTGCCGGGACTTCAGGGCCTTGCTGTAGCCCGCGTCACCCGCGTCTCGGTGCCCGCTCTCGCCCTCGGTGGGTTGCAGGGTCTGTTCGCTCACGGTTTCAGTCGTTCCCGTTCTGCTCCGGCGCGCGGACCGGCCGCACGATGGTGGTCAGTGTTTTTTCGACGTGCTCGAGGTGCGCGGTCATCGCGGCCACGGCGTCGGCGTCGGAGCCCCCGGCGATCGCGGTCACGATCCGCCGGTGCTCGACGTTGGACTCGGCCCGCCGGTCGCCGAGCTGGTTGAGGAACGCCGACTGGCGGGCCAGTGCGTCGCGGATCTCCTCGATCACCTTCGCGAAAACGGGGTTGCCCGAGGCCTGGGCGATGCTGATGTGGAAGAGCGAGTCGAGCGCGACCCAGGCCCTGTTGTCGGTCTCGGCGTCCATGCGCCCGACCAGGTGACCGAGCAGGTCGAGGTGATCGGGGGTGCGTCGCAGCGCGGCATACCCGGCGACGGGGATCTCGACGTGACGGCGCACTTCGAACAGGTCGCGCGCGGAGTAGTCGCCGAAGGTCGGGTTCTCGGCCGGCCCGGTGGCGGTGACGAACGTGCCCTTGCCGGTGCGGGAAACGGTGAGCCCGAGCGCCTGCAACCCGCGCAGCGCCTCCCGGACCACCGAGCGGCTGACCTCGAACTCCCGGCTGAGCGCCGCTTCGGACGGCAGCTTGTCGCCGACCGCGTAGTCCCCGCGCTCGATCGCCCGTCGCAGGTATGCCAGCACAGCCTCCATGGCACTCACGCGACGAGGGCCTTGTCCGGCTGTCTGGTTGTCGGACAGGTTCATGGAACGAGATCGTGAAGATCGCCCGAACTGATGTCAAGCGATGGCGCCTGTGGGCCGGCGCGGTGGCGCGCGGACCACAGGTGAACTGGGGAAACCACCGGATCCTGTGGCCGGTTTCACCCTCCGGCGCCGACCGCCCGACCCGGCCGTTTTTGTCGGTGCGGGATGCGATGGTGAGGCTGTGGATGCCGTGGATGCCCTGTCGGACGAGAAGAACCCCGACCGCCCACGACGGGCTCGCCCGTCGCGGGCCGTCGGTTGCGTCCTGGCCGCCGTCCTCCTCCTGGCCACGGTCATATGGGTGACCAGCGGTTCACCCGGAAAGGGGGAGTCGGCCGCATCGCCGGAGATCACCCGGCCTGGAAATCGCTCGGTCCCGGTGGTTTCTCCGTTCGGAGGTGCCCCGGTTCCGGCTGCCCGGCCGGGAGTTTGCCCGGTCCAGGGGATTGCTCAGCCCGCAGGTGGTCCGGTTCGTCTGGTTGATCGCCTGTACCTGGGCGGCCGGCGTGGTGACCGCCTGGTTTCGGGGATTGCCAGGCCGGGAGGCTGCCCTGCCTCGCGGATTGCTCGGCCCGGTGGCTGTCCGGTCTCGCGGATTGTCTGGTCTGGAGGTGGTTCGGTTCCGGTGATTGTTCGGCTGGTTGATCGCGTGTTCCTGGGCGGCCAGCGTGGAGATCTCCTGGTTTCGGGGATTGCCGGGCCGGGATCCTGCCCGGTCCCTCGGATTGCCTGGCCCGCAGGTGGTTCGGCTCCGGCGATCGTCCAACCGGCTGATCGCCCGGTCCCGCGCGGCCAGCCCGGCGACCGCCTGGTTTCGAAGATCCCCCGGTCGGGATCCTGCCCAGCCCCGCGGATCACCCAGCCCGATGGCCGCCCGGTTCCGCCGATCGCCCAGCCGGGAGCCCGCCCGACCCCAGCGATCGTCCAGCGCAGCGATCGCCCGATTCCGGCAATCGCCAAGGGCCGCTTGCCTGCTCCGTCGGCAGGCCTTCGGCGCGCCGCCGGGAGATCGCCACCGAGCTTCGAGGAGCCGGGCGAGCTAGGCTGAAGAACCAGGCCCGCGCCGCCGCCGGAGATCGGGAAGCCGGCTGCTTCAGGGGAGGTTTTTCGCTGGTGTCAAACGATTCCATCGCCACCCCGCCCGTCCGTGCCGAGCGCCCGGCGCTCGTCGGCGAGCCCCGCGGCCGCCACGGAATCGCCTTCGGTGCCTGATGTCCGAGTACCAGCCCGATCCGAAGCGCTGGCGCGCCCTCGCCGTCACGCTGACGGCCGGGTTCATGAGCCTGCTCGACGTCAGCATCGTCAACACCGCGCTGCCGTCGATCGAGCGCGACCTGAACACCGGCAGCGGCGTGATCCAGTGGGTGGTCTCGGGCTACGCGCTGTCGTTCGGCCTCGTGCTGGTGGCCGGCGGGCGGCTCGGCGACGCGCTGGGCCGGCGGCGGATGTTCCTCATCGCGCTCGCCGCGTTCGTCGTCACCAGCGCGCTGGCCGGCGCGGCGCCAGACCCGACCACGCTGGTGATCGCGCGGCTCGCGCAGGGCGTCGCGGCAGGCATGCTGACGCCGCAGAACAGCGGGCTGATCCAGGACCTGTTCCGCGGCGCCGAGCGTGGCCGCGCGTTCGGCATGTTCGGCGCGGTGGTCGGCATTTCGACGGCCGTGGGCCCGGTGCTCGGCGGCATCATCCTGGCCGTGTTCGGCGACCCGAACGGCTGGCGGTGGGTGTTCTACGTGAACGTGCCCATCGGCGTCGTCGCGTTCGCACTGGCCCTGCGGCTGCTGCCGAAGTCCGAACCCCGGGCCGTGCGGCTGCGCTCGGAGATCGACTTCGCCGGCATGCTGCTGCTCGCGATCGCCGTGCTCGGGGTGCTGCTGCCGCTCGTCGAGTCGGAGCAGCGCGGGCTCGAAAAACTCTGGTGGCTCTTCCCGCTCGCCGTGGTGTTCGGCGTGGCGTTCGTCCGCTGGGAGCACCGGCGGGCGCGTAACGGCCGTTCGCCGCTTCTGGACACCCGCCTGTTCACCACCACCCCCGGCTACGCGAGCGGCGCCGCCGTCGGGGCGCTGTACTTCTGCGGGTTCGCCGGGATCTGGCTGGTCTTCGCGCTGTTCTTCCAGCAGGGACTGGGATACACGCCGCTGCAGTCCGGGCTGTCGGTCACGCCGTTCGCACTCGGCTCGGCGGTGGCCGCGGCGGTCGCGGGCCGGCTCGTGCCGCGCTGGGGACGGCGCCTCACCGTCACCGGGCTCAGCCTGGTCGCGTTCGGGCTGCTGACGGTCGCGCTCGTGGTCCAGCTGGTGCCGCCGTCCGCGGCCGGCCTCGCCGTGGCCGTGCCGCTGCTGATCGGCGGGGTGGGCGGTGGCATGGTGATCTCGCCGAACACCACGCTGACCCTGGAGTGCGTGCCGACGACCATGGCCGGCGTCGCCGGGGGAGCGTTGCAGACCGGCCAGCGGATCGGGACCGCGATCGGCACCTCGGTGCTCGCGTCGGTGTTCCAGTCGGTGGTGGTGGCCTCAGGCAGGCACTACCCGGTGGCGCTGTCCGTCGCGATGTGTTGCGCCGCGGCGCTTACCTGCGTCGCCCTGGTGGTCGCGATCCTCGAGCTGCGCGCGCGGCGAGTCCGGTCCGGCCTCACCGAGGCGCAACGCGCGGCCCAAGCGGCGGCCGACGTGCAGCGTGGCTGAGCCGGCGCCGGCCGTGAACTGATCACGATCACGCACCACTACTGGTGAACTACTATCCGCCGATCGTTGCTGCTCCATCCGAGTGATCGGTCACTTCCGGCCCTGGTGCTACTCAGAGCAACCGGGTAGACCTTATGGAGCCTTCAGCTCGCCACTTTGGCTACCTACAGTGGCAATTCGTTCGGTCGACCGGGGATGGGTCGACCGGCCGGGCGGCAGGGAGTTCCACCGTTCTGCGGAACGGGCACTCCTGGTCACCTCCCAGGCAAGGTTCGTCGGCGTCCGCGGGGGACCGTACGGCGACCGCCGGGAGCACTGCCCTGGGTGGCCACGAGTGCGGTGAAGGCGTCTGGGCGGGCCCGGGAGAGGGGGATCCGGGCCCGCCCGTCTCCCGTTTTCGCCGCGCCTGCGCTGCCGAGGAATCTCACCCGGTTGAGAGCGTCGCACTCGCCTGTTCACCTCGATCATGCTGGGATGACGGCGTTGCGTGCAGGTGAGTGCGGGGAGCGTTGATGACCCAGGAATCGTTGCCGGGCAACCGGATCCGGGTGTGGCACCGGCCGATGCGGCCGCGGGACAGCGCGGAGCGCCATCGTGTGGCCACCCCGCTCGAACTGCTCTTCGACCTGTGTTTCGTGGTCGCCGTCGGCCAGGCCGCGTCGAACCTGCACCACCAGCTGGCCGAGGGCCACGTCGGCCACGGCGTGGCCGGCTTCGCGCTGGTGTTCTTCGCGATCTGGTGGGGCTGGCTGAACTTCAGCTGGTTCGCCTCGGCATTCGACACCGACGACGTGCCGTACCGGCTGGCCACCCTGGTGCAGATCGCCGGCGGGCTCACCGTCGCCGCGGGGGTGGGCAAGGGGTTCGACGGGGACTTTCACGTCATGGTGATCGGCTACGTGCTGATGCGCCTGGCGATGGTCACGCAGTGGCTGCGCGCCGCGCGGACCGCGCCTGAATGCCGGCCGTCGGCGCTCCGGTACGCGGCGGGCATCACGCTCTGCCAGATCCTGTGGGTCGTCTGGCTCGCGGCCTCGGGGGCGACGCAGATCGCGCTGTTCCTGGTGGTCGCGGCGATCGAGCTGGCCGTCCCGCTGCTGGCCGAGCGCCGGGCCGGGGCCCCGTGGCACCCGCACCACATCGCCGAGCGGTACGGCCTGTTCACCCTGATCGTGCTCGGTGAGACGGTGCTGAGCGCGACGACCGCGGTGCAGGAGAGCGTGACCGAGGGCAAGCACATCGGCGAGCTGGTCGGCCTCGCCGCGGCGGGCTTGGTGCTGGTGTTCGCCATGTGGTGGCTCTACTTCGACCAGCCGGGCCACGCGCGGCTGGTGCACCGCCCGTCCCTGCTCACGACCATGAGCTGGGGCTACGGCCACTACCTGATCTTCGCCTCGGCCGCGGCGGTCGGCGCCGGCCTCGAGCTGGCGGTCGACTTCGACACCCACCACACCGAGCTGAACGGCACGGTCGTGGCGCTGTTCGTGACTGTCCCCGTCGCGCTCTTCCTGCTGAGCGTCTGGCTGCTGCACATCGGGCCGACCAACGAGTGCCGGCCGATCGCCATCGGCTTCCCGGTCGCGGCGGTGCTCGTGCTCGCCGCGTCGTTCGGCCCCGCGCCCATCCACGTGACGGCGGTACTGGCCGCCGCGCTCGTGGCCGTCACCGTGATCGCGACACACGGCGAGCCCCGACTCGCCTGAGCCCCTCTATCGACGCAGGTCAGGAGCTTGACGCGATCAATGGGCACCCCCCTGGGCAGGGCCGGATCGGGGCATGTAAAGTTCTCCAAGTCGCCAGGGAAACCGGGCGGCCGCCGGGACCACGAACCAAGCTCCCACCTCAGGTGGTAGAGTGGGTGGTTCCAAAGCAGGAGATCAAGCCAGACCCCCCGCTGAAGCGCAAGTTTCGCAGGGTGTACGGTGTGTCTTCTGAACAAACGGCTTGAAACAATGCCTCGGAAAAGGCCGCGTGAAGCGGAATTCTCCGAAGTGTGTTGCTTGAGAACTCAACAGTGTGCTAGTGAACTAAGCCAGTAGAGCTTATATGAAACCCCCTCGTCGGGGTTTTTCTTTGAGAATGATTGAGAATGGTCTCGATCGAACTGTTCATTGTTGGAGAGTTTGATCCTGGCTCAGGACGAACGCTGGCGGCGTGCTTAACACATGCAAGTCGAACGCTGATACCGCTTCGGTGGTGGATGAGTGGCGAACGGGTGAGTAACACGTGGGTAATCTGCCCTGTACTCTGGGATAAGCCTTGGAAACGGGGTCTAATACCGGATATCACATCTCCTCGCATGGGGGGTTG
>NZ_FOEF01000034.1 GCF_900110575.1 Amycolatopsis saalfeldensis | reverse complement strand
CGGGCCGGGACTTCCCCGCGGCCCGACCCCGCCAATTTCGCCCCCGAATCACCGGACACCACCAGGAAAGGAGCGCACCGTGCATCTCGCATGGTCGATCGGCACCGGCTTGGCTCTCAGTGTCGGCACCCTGTCCCTGGCTGCCGCCGGGCCGGCTGAGGCCAGCGACACGCCGGCCACCGTCGCGAGCGTCGCCTGCCGTGGCTTCAACTACGAGACCGTCATCGGCGACGGCGACGACGACGTACGCATCCGCACCTCGCCGAACACCGGCGCCGGAGTCGTCGGCTACGCCTACCGCAGCAACACCCTGTGCTGGGACGGCCCGCCGCGCAACGGCTTCAGCTACGGCAGCGTCTACGGCCCCTCGGGCCTGCGCGGAACCGGCTGGGTGTCTCGCACCTATCTGCGACCCGACGTCTGACGCACCCAATTTCCTTTGTGCTTCAACGAATACAGGAAGTGAACCTCTGCTGTGACCACCTCGACAACCAGTGCGCGGACCGGCGCGACCGGCACGCAGATCAGCTGCTGAGCCGCACCATGACCGCCGACCGCGCCGAAATCACCGCACCGCTCGCCCGTCGAGCGCGTGCCAGTCGGCGCGCCCGCACGACGTCGATGCGGCAACACCTGCAGGTCCTCGCGTACGGCTCATTCCGGCACGCACAGGGAAACCAGGCCGCGCAGGTGCACTTCGTCCAGGCCTACGTCCGGCTGCTGGAGCAGCAGGGGATCCCGTTCGAGTGGTCGGGCATGCGCGTGCTGGACACGATCGTCAGGCACCTCCGGCTGCCACACGGGCACGCCCACATCGACGACCCGGTGCTGGTTCACGCGCAGTTCGCGTTCTGGGCGCGCAACATCTGGGACGTCATCCGCTCCGTCTACCACGACGATCCTGCCCTGATTCCGGACCGGCGCCGCCTTGACCAGCGCGCCGCCGAGGTGGGCGGAACCCGTGAGATGACCAGCTTCCGCGACGACGAGCTTGGCACACTCGCTGCCGCGTTCGGCTTCTACCGTGCCCGCTCCAGTGCCCGGCTCTCCGCGACGGAGGTCGTGGACACCCACTTCGTGCCCGCGCTCCTGGACACCGAGCTCGGCTTCCAGGGCGAAGGAACCCGGTTCGTCCGCCGGCCACGCACCGACGACGGGGACGTGCACGAGAGCCGAATGCTCAGCCACTGCAGCAAATCCGCGCGCCGCTACCGGGACGGCCGCCCCGACGTCGTCAACCAGATCTACCGGGCCGTCTGCGTCCGGTTGGACCGCGCCACCGACGACACCGACCCGCTGACGTCGCGCTACCGAGACCTGATCGCGGCCTACAACCGCTGCCATCCCGGCTCGACCGTCGCCCGGCTGCACGTGCCGACAGACGACTTCCCCGAACGGCGCGCGGGCGGTGACCGCGGATGAGCATCGTCAGCCAGATCGTCCAGATCGGTGGCTCGGTCCTGCTGCTGGCCTCGTTCCTGCTCGCGCAGATCGGGACCCTGCACCAGAAGTCGCGGTTCTACCTCGCAATGAACTCCGCCGGATCCGCCGTGCTCGCGCTCGACGCGCTCGCCGAGCACCAGATCGGCTTCCTCTTGCTTGAAGGCGTCTGGTCCGCGGCGTCCGTGGTCGGCCTGCTGCGCGAATGCGCGCGCGGCGCCGATCCGGCCGCGACCGCGCCTTCCCCGAACCCCTCCGCACGACACACCCCCGCGAAAGGACCGATCTCATGATCACCACGAAGGCAACCGTCGCCGGCGTCCTGCTTCTTGGCGCCCTGGCCACCGGATCCGCGTTCGCCACCACCGCGGCCGCTGCAGCGGAGCCCCTGCCCACCCAGGGCGGCACCGCCGTCACGGTAGCGGCCCACCAGGAACCCGCCGGTACACAGATCACTGCAGTGCCCGTCGATCGGGAGCTGGCGGTGTCCCCGGACGGCACTCGGATCAACTTCGCGGTCCCCGGGACGCGAGAGGGCGTCGTCTCCCCCGACGGCACCCGCATCAACTTCTGAGCCTATCTGCACCCATTGCGGCCCTCACCACCAAGGGAATGACCAGCATGACTCAACAAATTCAGCGGACGCTGCAGAAGACCACCAACCCGATTCCAGATTTCACAATGGGACCACAGCGCCAGCAACTGGCCCCCGCAGTGCACTCCGGAGTAGCCCCGATCAAGACGCTGTCCTCCGGCGTCGTGCGCATGGCCTGCGGCCATCACGCCGTGCCGCACATCCACGAGTACGCCGAGATCACCGTGCTCGTCGTCAGCGGCATGGTCGCCAGTCTCGCCGGGGACCAACTGGAAGAGACCTTCCTGCATGCCCCCGGGTCCATCATGTACATCGGGCCGGGAGTGCCGCACATCGGCGTCAACCTTGCCCCGGACGCGGAGGCCACGGTCTTCGAGGTCCGCACCGATCGCGCGTTCAACGACGACGTGGTTCGCCTGCCCGAATTGGACGCGATCGCCGCGGCCCGGGTCGATCAGCTGCAGCGCGACTTCGCGCTCGGGATGCTCACCGATCAGCTCGACGCACCTACGGCGAGCACCGCGCTCTGGTGATCGAGATGACGACGGCTCCTGAACCGCGGTACGCGCGCGAGCGCCGGATTGGCGGCATCACCAGGCTGGCGGCCAACGAGCTGCCCGGTGATCCTCCGGCTCCGGTTCGCGCGGCGGTCCTGAACAACGCGAGGATCAACCGCTATCCCGATCCGGCCTACGCACCGCTGCACAACGCGCTGGCCGAGCAGCTGCGGACATCGAGCGAGCAGATCATGCTCGGTGCCGGCTCGTCCTCGGTCCTGCAGCGGCTGATCCGGGTCGTCTGTGCGCGGCCGGGCGACGCGGTGATGTGGGCGACGCCGGCGTTCGAGGCGTTCTCGATCTTCGCGCGTCAGGCCGGTGCCGTTGCGCAGCGGGTCCCGACGCAGGCGGACGGCTCGGTGGATCTCGAGGCGATGCTCGCGGCGGTCACAGCACACACACGGATGATCATCCTGGTCAATCCGCACAACCCGACCGGTGCTGTCGTGCACGGCGATGAGCTTCGCGGATTCCTGGACCGGGTCGGCGAGGGCGTCGTTGTCGTGCTGGACGAGGCGTATCGCGATTTCTGCGATGACCCTCGGGTCACTGACGGAGCTGAGCTTGCGCGGGCCCGCTGGTCAGCGGGGCACCACAACGTGGTCGTGGTGCGCACGTTCTCCAAGGCTTATGGGCTGGCCGGTCTGCGCGTGGGGTATGGCATCGCGCCGGCTGGGTTGGCTCGGCAGGTCCGCGATGCCGGGGTGCCGCGCGAGGTCGGGATCCAGGCCGAGATCGCAGCGGTCGCGGCGCTCAAGGCCCGCTCGGCGATGCGGGAGAACGTGGAACGCATCATCGGCGAACGTGCGCGTGTGCTGACCGAGTTGCGCAGGATCGGTTACGCCCCAGGGGATTCTCACGGCAACTTCGTCTGGCTTCCTCTCGCCGAGGATTCCGGTCGGTTTGCCGAGCACTGCTTCGCCGACGGTGTTCTCGTGCTCGATATCGCCGAGCGCGGAGTGCGCGTGAGCATCGGCCACCCCACCGACAACGACTGCTTCCTGCGCTCGGCCCACACCTGGGTCACCGGGCGGGTAGCTGTCTAGCCACACCGACTTCCCTCTGCATACCAGGAGAACTGATGAACACCAGCGGACCGCGGACACCCAGGCCACCATCCCGGCGTCGGGTTCGCCACCAGTTCCCCGCGACCTCGCGGACCGCGGCCAGGTTGCCGGCCGCGGAAGGCGTGACCCCCAGCTGAGCGGGAGCGGCGGCCCCCCGGCCGCTCCCGCTCACCTCCCGCCGTCTATCCACGTCAAGGAGTTGCCTCATGTCGGTTTCCGCGCCCGCCGCACCCGCACCACGCCAATGGACGACTCGTCCGATGGCCGTCCACCTCGTCGGCACCGCGCCGCTGGGCACCGGAGGGCATCCGCTCTCGACCATGCAGTGGCATCTCGACCACCAGCACGGGGTTCCCCTGACGGCCCTGCCCTTCGACGCCGACGACCGGTGGATCATCGACTGGCTCGAGGCCCGTGAACAGGTTCCCGGTCTGGTGAAGGTGCACTCAGGCGCGAGTCTGGGCTACGACGACCTGTCCTACTACGCGATCGGTGACGGGCACGTTCTTTCCCCCGCCGATGTCGCGCTGGGCCGGGTCGAGCAAACAGCCGAAGCGTTCGCCTCGCTCGAACAGCTACAGGATGGCAGCAACATCCCCGAGCGGTTGCAGGTCAGCATCCCGAACGCGCTCGATCTGGCGTTTTTCGTGTCCGGGTCGGTGGAGGCTTCCGCGGAGTGGATCGGCGACATGCAGGCCATGCTCGTCGGCGAGATCGCCGAACTCGCTGGCCGCTGGGGCGATCGTGTTCAGCTGCAGCTGGAAAGCCCGGCGATTCTGCTGGCTTACCACCGCACGCCACGCGAGGACTGGCCGTTGCTGACCGGAGAGCTCACCGGGCAGGTCGCGGCGACCTTGGCCGCGGCGCCGTCGGCGAAGTGGGTGCTGCACCTGTGCTATGGCGACCTCGAGCACGAGCCACTGTTCGAGCCGAGCGACCTGACCGCTCCGGTGACGTTCCTCAACGCGCTCGCCGACCTGCTGGACACGCGGGGAGTTCCGATGCCGCTGGTGCACCTTCCGATCGCGCACGGCAGCGCGGCTCCCGCTACAGACCCGGCGTTCTATGCCGCGTTGCGTGAGCTCCGCCGCGGAGTGGAGGTCATCGCGGGCGTGGTGGACGAGAGCCACCCGGAGGCAACGCGGCTCGCCTTCGCGCTGCTGATCGACGCTCTCGGCGGCCCGGTGACAGCGCTGGGTGCGTCCTGCGGACTTGGGAGGCGATCAGCCGTCGCGGGCGCCGCGAACACCGCACTCGCCTCCAGTGTCGCGCGTGCCTGGACCACAACCTCAGCGCGATGACCGGCTGCGAGACCTGAATCGCTCGACCATCCCCGACATACGTCCACACAGGACAGTGGGGGTGCTTTCGTTACTAGTAGGGGGAGATTTCATGAGGGGACGACACGCACGAAGCCCTGAACAGCCACGAATGGCACTGCCCGAGCCGGGCACGGGGACACATCGGCGAGGCCGGCATCGCGCCGTGCGCCGCACATTCGGCACGGCAGTGGCGGGCCTGTTGGCCGCGGTAGCGACGATCCTGGCCGGGCCGGGGCCGTCCGCGTCGGCCGCGTCGCAGATCCGTTCGTGCACCGAGCTGGACATCCCGGTGACGAGCGGGCTGCTGGCCGAGACGATGCACGCGACGCTCTGCCCTCCTGCCGGCAGCCACGTCGGCGCGCCGTTGCAGGTGCTTGTCGCCGGCGGCACCTACAACCGGAACTACTGGTCCGGACTAGGACTGGACGCCTACTCCTACAGTGCGCGAGCTAACGCTGCGGGCTTCGCCACGCTGGCTGTGGACCGGATTGGCACCGGGGCCAGTTCACACCCGCTCAGCATCCTGGTCACCGCCGGTGTGCAGGCAGAAGCACTGCATCAGGTCGTGGCCCGTGCGCGCTCCGGCGCGCTGGACGGCCAGCAGCACGATCAGGTCGCGCTCGTCGGGCACTCGCTGGGCAGCATGGCCTCGGTCATCGCGGCTGCGCGGCACCCGCACGACGTCGACGCGGTGATCCTGACCGGCTACAGCCACCGCATCGCACCTGATCAGCTGCTCACCTCGCTGACCAGCATGCACCCGGCCGCGCTGGAAGGCCACGCACTGGACCCCGGCTACCTCACCACCGTCCCCGGCGTCCGCGCCGGACTGTTCCACGCCGCCGACGACGTAGACCCCGCCATCCTCGCCGCCGACGAGGCCACCAAGGACGCTGCCTCGGCAACCGAGCTGCCAGACGGCGCGCTGCTCGGGCTGACTCCAGCCACCTCACGCGCGATCACCGCACCGGTGCTGGAAGCCAACGGCGGTCAGGACGCCTGGGCATGCACGGCAGTCGACTGCACGAGCGCGGACACGCTCCGCGCAGCGGAGCAGCCCAACTTCACCGCGCCGCTCACCACCTACGTGCAGGCGAAGTCCGGGCACTGCCTGGCCTTGGCGACCGACGGTGACCAGTTCGCCGACTATGCCTCCGAGTGGTTGCACCATGTGCTGGTCGCCGGCGTCGGCGGGAGTAGGTCGTGACGCGCTCGGCCACGATGCTCATCTTCGTGACGCTGGTGGTCGCGGCGATCAGCGTCGGGTGTTCCGGCCCCGGGTCCGACGGCTCGCCGACAGCAACGCCGGCCACGCCGGATGCGGGCACGACATCGGCGACGGTGCCGGCCTCCGGGCAGTTCACGCTGCCCACGGCAGCACCAGTCACACCGACGTCGGGAGCCGGTGCTCCCTCAGGGATTCCCGCGCCCGCCCCCGCACCTGAGCCAACGCCCGCGCTTTACGCCGACCCGGTAGCGGTGGCGCGGGCGTGGATGGGGCAGTTCTGTGAGACCTCGTTCGAGGAGCCGATCAACGCGAACCTGACCCGAGCCGGCGTGTACGCCACGGGCGCGGGAACAGCCGCCGACACCGAGCGCGGTGATACCCCGGACACCTATCAGCAGATGCGCGAGCAGAAGCTGACCACCCGCTGCGACCAGGTCGAGGCACAGGTCAACCCGGACGCCCCGGCCACGCCGGACATGGTCTACGTCGAGGTCTCGGCAACCAGTACGCAGCTGGCCGCAGGGCTGCCGTTCCAGACTTCGCCGGTCATCAGCACTCGACGTGTCGTACGTGGCGGCGATGGACGTTGGCTGGTAGACGTCGCCGTGGACGCCGGCTGATGAAGGTCGTGCTGCTCATCTCCGGCGCTGTTGTCGCCCTGGTCGTCGCGTTCGTGCTGGCGTTGGGCGGTGACCGCGCCGAGGCCTCTGTTCCCGGGCCGCCGACGTGTTCGGTTCCCGCGGCGGCCCCGGCGGCCCCGGCCCCTCCGGGCGGCAACACCTTCGGCGGAATAACGCTGTCTCCGATACAGATCGACACCGCGCAGAAGGTCATCGGCGTGGCAAAGGCAAAGAAGATCACCAGGCGCGGCGCGACGATCTCGATCCAGACGGCCATGCAGGAGTCGAAGCTCGATCCGCAGAACGACTCTGGTCGCGCATTGGGGCCTTTTCAGCAGATCGCGCCGGGGCCGTACCGGGCCTACGTCGGCTACGACCCGCATGACCCAGCGGCCTCGGCCGGCGGTTTCTTCACCGTGCTGACCACGCAGGTCCCCGGTTACGACCAGGATCCTCGGCCCAACCAGGACCTCGCGCAGGCTGTGCAGCGCAGCGGGGCCGGCGCGCAGAAGTACACGCAGTGGCAGGGGTTCGCCGAGGCGATCACTGGCGCGCTCTACGACGGCTCCGGGCCGCCGCTCAAGTGCGCCGACCAGTCGGTGAAGGGTCCGATCGCGGTGTCGATCCGCGGCAACGAGGTGACGCTGCCTCCGCAGGCCGGGGTGGCGGGGGTGATCACCGCGTCGTCTCCGCAGGTCGCGAAAGCGATCGGATCGGGGCTGGCGTGGCTAGGAACTCCGTATGCCTGGGGCGGCGGAAATGCCAACGGCCCTACCAAAGGAATCAGCGACGGCGGAGGCGCTGCCGATAAACACGGCGATTTCAACAAGGTCGGATTCGACTGCGCCGGATTGACATTTTATTCGTATGCCCAGGCCGGGGTGATGCTGACGAAGCCGTCAGCTACGCAGCTGACTAACGCGAAGACCGTCGTGTCGTTCGCGCAGGCGCAGCCTGGGGATTTGTTGTTCTGGGGCAGGCATCACGTCGCCATGTACCTGGGGATTGCAGGGGGAAACCAGATGATGCTGGAGGCGCCGCAAAGCGGCGATGTTGTGAAAGTGTCGAAAGTGCGTAAGGGCGGAGATTTCCGCAATGTCGCCGCCCGGCCGATTTCGGGGGCGGTGAACGACTAGTGCAACCTGGCGACACTTCTGGATATGGGGCCGAGGCTCCATTGGACCTTACTCGTGCACCTGGGCCTGCGCCGCACAACCACGTGCCGACCGGACAGCCGCAGCAGCCCGGACCGCCACCAGTCGACGGAACCGCGTTGCTGTCGGCGCCGCCGTCGGTCATCACCGATCCGGCGAACTGGGGCTGGCGCGGCCGCGTCCGGCGACTGACCGGCGGCTTGATCAAGCCGAAGCCGGGGCAGGTGGAGGCCCGGCACCGGCTGGCCGAGGTCGCGGTCCGCCAGTACATCGGCGGTGCGCGGCTGGTGATGGTCGCAAACCCCAAGGGCGGGTCCGGGGTGACCACGGCCGCGCTGATGCTGGCCCACACCCTCGCCACGCTGCGGGGCGGGAGCACGGTGGCGTGGGACAACAACGAGGCCAGGGGCACCCTGGCTGACCGCGCCGAGGTCACGACACCTCCGACGACGGTGTGGCATCTGCTGGGGGCGTTCGAGCGGCTGGCCGGGCCATCGGGGTCGGCCGGGGACATGAGCCATTACCTGCGCTCGCAGCCGAGCAGGGTTGATGTGCTCGCTTCCGACGTCGACGTCGCCCGTCGGGAACAGATCGGCGCTGGGGAGTGCGGCCGGTTGGGGTTACTGCTGTCGCGATTCTACCGGCTCACGGTGATGGACACCGGCAACAACCCGCGGGCCGGCAACTGGCTGTGGGCCGCGCACAGCGCGGACGTGCTGGTCGTGCCGATCACGCTGGAGGTCGACGTCGCGCAGACCGCCGCCTTCATGCTCGACTCGCTGGTCGCCCACGGTCTCAAGGATCTGGTCTCCGGCGCGGTCACCGTGATCCGCCCGGCCGTGACCGCGCCGGAGGCGCAGGTCCGGGCACAGCTGCTCGAGTACTTCGCCGCTCGAACCGCGCTGGTCGTCGAAGTCCCGTTCGACGACCAATTGGCCGGCGGGAAGCCGATGGTCTACGGCCGAATCAGCGAGGCGTCCAGGCGGGCTTGGGTCGCAGCGGCTGCCGCGGTGGCCGACCGGCTCGCCGCGGTGCACAGCACCCGGCCTGACCAGATGACGCCTCCGCCACCGCCTCAACACCGGCCTTCACCGCAGGCACAGTCCCGCGCTCCGGCGCCATCACCACAGCACAACACCGCTGATCAGGGGGGTGGGCAGGCGTCGGTCACGGCGCTGCCCGTCAGGAGGTCCCAAGCGCAATGACGATCCACTTCTTCGTACACACCGCCGCCGAGTTCCTGGCCGACGAGGCCAAGAACCCGTTCAACGGTGTCGTGCCGAACTTCAACCTGTTCGGCGTGCCTTTCACCCAGGCCTGGCAGAAAGTCCTGGCCGCGGTCTGGGGGATCTCCTTCGTGGTCGTCGCCTTCGGCGCGGTCCGCGCGGTCATCGAGCTGCAGCACGCCAAAAAGGGCGGCATGCAGTCCTCGGTGCTCGAACACACCGAAAGCGCCAAACGCAGTGGGCTGGCGCTGGGTGCGCTCGCCGCTCTAGGGATCATCTTCGGAGCAGTTGTCGCCCTCTTCTAGGAGATGATCATGAGTTACTACGCACCTCCCTCGACCGCCGGCCGCCGCTCGTCGCGGACCTGGCTGTTGATCGTCGCGACCATCGTGGCCCTGGCCGTGGGTCTGGTGGTCGGGCACTGGGTATTCCCGAGCTCGACGTCGTCGGCACCGCAGGCGACACAGCCGGGCGCCAGCACCGCACCGACCAGCGGCGCGGTGGGTGGACCGCACGGTCCGGCCAAGATCGTCCAGGGTGTCCCGTCGGGATACAGCCATGATCAGGCGGGCGCGGCTACCGCGGGAGTCAACGCCGTGCAGCTGGTTCTCAATATCGCTCACGGACAGGCCGACTCGGCGACCGCGAGCAAGACGTGGACGGCGTCCAACGCCGACGAGGCGGCGCGCAAGGTGCTGGCCACCGCGCCGGACGCCTCCAGCGACAACCAGACCAGCAAGGTCCCAGCATCAACGCGGGTAACCGCGTACTCCGACGCCTCGGCCACGGTGGAGATCTGGGTCTTGTCGGTCGGCTCGACCTCCGGCGTCGGTGGCACGACCGCGGCCGCCGACTGGAGCACCCACACCGTGCGGCTGACCTGGGAAAACGGGGACTGGAAGGTATCCAGCCTACGAGCGTCGAAGGGCCCGAAGCCCGGCGACGGCAGCCCGGCACCGGTGACCACGCCGCTGACCAACGGGCTTTACACCTATTACATCAATTAACGCATGACCGTTTGGGGGGAGAATGATCCGTCGCATTGCCGCACTGTTTCTCACAGTGCTGGCACTGCTAGCCTTTAATTCACCGGCAGCGCTGGCTGATCCTAGTCAGCCAGTAGGGAATGTCCCGCAGGGCTTTCCCGCCGAGTTGAAGAAGTTCGTGGCTGGCACACAGGAATTTAAAGACGGCCCTTGGTTTCACGATCCCTCGTGCATCGACAAGGGCGGCAACATCGGCATGTATATCAATGCCGTGATGCTCGACGAGCCACGCTTGATGTACTGGTCGACTCCCCCCGACCAGCGCATGGCGTTCTGGATCACCAACCCGCTGGATCCACCGAAAGACATCGACGTCAACAAGGAGCCGCCGACCCTGCCGAAGCTGTTCCCGTCCAGCAGCAAGGAGCGGGACGTCTACCTCATGCCCGTGGGGCGGGGTGGATGCGCCAACACGCTCCGGGAGTTCACGACTCCCGCCAACAACGCGTGGGGGTTTACCTGGGCCGCGGCGCCGGATCCGGCGACCGTCGAGGTGATGAAGACCGAGAGCGCCACCTACCCCGCGGATCTGCCGGTCGACAAGTTCACCAGCCCCTGCGGGGAGAAGAACTCCCCATATTGCGAAAAAGCATTCTTCACCGACTGCAGTAAAGTCGCAATGAACCCCGACAAGCTGGACATGTGCCAGCACTGGGATATGAGCGTCGCCCAATTGTTCTCCGGAATGGCGGCGTACATCGAGAACAACACCAGCTGGATCGACAAGGTTGGAGATTTCTTCGGGTTGGTCGGTGATGGTCTCGCCACGGCCGGGAAATGGGTCGTCGACGCGTTCGTCAGCATCGTGAAGTTCAACCTTCAAGTAGCAAAGTTCGTCGTGGATCCCGCGTCGGCCGTCGACGATCTGGCCAACTCTCTGCACGAGGCTGCGACCAGCTTTACGACCACGATCTTGCAAGGCCTGGCTAGCGTCGGGAATTTCGATCCGAGCGCGCCATGGTTCCTGGAGACCTACGCAGCCAGCACGGGGATCGGCGTCGTGGTCATGGCGTTCATGGCGATCCTGATGATCGCGCGCACAGCAAGCGGCGGCGGTAGCCGGGAAGACCTGCAGGAAAGCCTGTTCAAGCAGTTGCCTCTCGGGATGTTCCTCGCGGTGTTCTCCCCCGCGATCGGCGCGCTGCTGACCGAGATGGTGAGCGGATTGACCAACGGGATCGCGGCCTGGGACGCCGGCTATCTCAGCTCCGCGATGGCGAAGTTGGTGCTGATCGGGGGCGTCACGGTGACGTTGATCCCGGGCGGAGCTTTTATTGGGATCATCATTTTCCTGCTGATGATCATCGGGGCGTTTGCCGTCTTCGTCGGGCTGGCGATGCAGAGCATCGCGCTGCCGTTGTCCGCGGCGGTCGCAGGGATCGCCTGGGGTATGTGGGTGCACCCGAAGTGGAGGAAAAAGGCGCTGAAGGTGCCCTACATGTTCCTTGGGGTCCTGTTCGCCAAGCCCATGTTGTTTTTCCTGCTTGGGATCATCTTCGCGCTGATCGACGGCAACCTGAGCGTCCCGGCGATGAAGAGCGGCGGGCTCGCGTTGCTCTTCCAGCTGATCCTCGTCGCGGTCGCCTTGATCGTGGCCGGTCTCGCCCCGTTTTCCCTGCTGAAGTACTCACCTCTGCTGCCCACTGCGGAGGACAGTCACGATTCCCAGCCCAGCTCCGGGTTTGGCACCGCGTCCGTGGTCGGCGCAGGCCTGGCGGCTGCGGGAAACCGCGGCGGAGGTGGTGGAAAGGACGGTGGCGGCGGGTCCACCGGCGGCGGCAACCAGCACAGCATCCAGCAGAACTACGGACAGCAGCAACAGCAGAAGCCCCCGGGCGGTCAACCTCAGCAGGCCCGCACCAGCTCCCCCGTCGCGAACGCGCCAGGCAAGTCTGGCCCGGCCGGCGGGCCAGGCATGGCAGGCAAGCCCGGCGCGGGGCAGCAGCAGGTCGGCCGGACGGCGGCCACAGGAGCTCGTGGTGCGCCGATCGGCGCTGGAGTCGGTTCGGGCGGCGCGGTCGCGGGTACGACCGGCGGCCTGGCGAAGGCCGCGCAGGCCGGTGGTAAGGCGCTGGGCCCGTGGGCCGTGGCGGCGCAAGTCGCGGTGGCTGGCGCGAACAAGATCCGCTCTGCCGCGCACAACCGCCACGCGCCCGAGGTCGACGGCGAAGTGATCAGGGGTGATCAGCGATGAGGATCTCCGTGCTCGGCGGCGAGGTCAGCCGTCGCGGCCTGTTCGGGTCGCTGTCCCGTCCGGCTTATGTGTTACTGGGTTTCACGGTCATCGGCTCGTTCATCCTGTTCCTCGGGGTAGGCGGGATGACCGGCGCGGTCGGCGGGTTCGTGCTGTTGTTCACGATGTACGGTCTGGTCAATCCCTGGTCGAGGCGCCGTTCGATAGTGGAGAACTGGCTGTGGGCGTTGCGGTGGCGAGCTCGTCGGCGGCGAGGGCACACGGTGTTCGACGCGCCGGCGTCGGTGCGCGATCAGGATCCGGACCAGGTTGCCGGTCCGCTGTGGGAACTCCCGGTCCCGCTGGGCAGAGTGGAGCCACTGGATCTCGCCGGCACCGAGCACGAGCAGATGTTCCTGCTGCACCACCACAATCCGGGCGAACGCGCGTACCTATCGGCAGTGATGGAGGTCCAGGGACAGGCCTCCGGCCTGCGGACTGATCGAGCCTACGACTCGGTCTCCATCCGGTACGGCGTGTTGCTGGCACAGCTGGGCAAGGCAGGGTCGTTCATCCGTGGGCTCCAGCAGATCAACCGGATCGTGCCTCACGACCCGGTGCCGCACCGGACCTTCGTGTCCCAGCGAGTGTCTCGGCGTCCAGGGCTGGATGAGGTCATCGCCTCATATGAGGACCTGATTGACCTTACGGCCGTGTCGGCCGAGCAGCACCGGAACTTCCTGATCGCGCGGATCCCGTTGACGCCGGAGTTCTATGAGGAGTCTCAGTCGCATGGCAACGGCGTCAGTGGCTGGGCGGGACTTGTGCGCGAGGAGCTTGCACGGATGGCGGACCTGGCCTCTCGCGCGGAGCTGAGCCGGCCGCAGGTGCTCGGTGAGCAGCGCACCTGCGCGGTCTTGCGGTCGCTGCAGGATCCGAGGTGGCCAATCGATCAGCATGAAGGTATGCGGTGGCAGGACTGCTGGCAGTCCTACGCCACTGAACTGGACCGGTTGGTGGTCAACGACTTCTGGCACACCCGTACGGCCTTCTTGCCGCGCGAGGGCATCGCGCCGGCGCAGCTGGGACCGCGGTGGCTGTCCCCGCTGTTGACCACGGTCAACCCGTCGGTGATCAGGACCCTGAGCGTCAGGATGGAGTTCATCCCGGACAAGGTCGCACGGGCCCGCGCGGTCGTCGACGTCGCCCAGGACGGTGCGTCGATGCAAGGCTCCGAGCAGAAGAACAAGATCGATGACGGCACTGACGCGGTCATGTTGTCCGCGTCGGCACGTCGGCTGTACGACCTGGCGCCCGGATCGGGCCACCAGGGAGTGGACTGGTCGATGGCGATTTCGGTGACAGCGTCGGACCCCGGCGAGCTGCGACGTGCCTGCATGCGTGTGGCGAACGAGGCCGCTCAGTCCGCGCTGACCGATCTGGACTGGCAGGACACCCAGCACGACGTCGCTGTGCTGTCGACCTACCCGCTCGCGCGGGGAATGGCGGTGGGGCGATGAGGGGCCCGACGGCACTGCACCACGACCTGCTCACCTCGGTAGCTGAGTACGCCGGCGCCGACTGGCGGTGGTTGCAACTCGAGGTCGAGAACTCTCCAAACCGCGCGTGTCGCGAGATGGACATCCAGGAGTTCTTCCCGGCCGATGGCGCTCGTTTCTTCGGCCAAGCGCTGCAGAACGAGCGAGATCGGGTCGCCGCGCTCTGCCACAGCTGTCCCGTGCGCCGTGAGTGCCTAGCGGGAGCGTTGCTGCGGGGCGAAACCTACGGCAGCTGGGGCGGGGTAGCCCAGCCGGATTACCAGATTCTGCAACGCATGTGGCGTGAACAGGCACTATCGCGGAAGGGGGCAGCGTGATGACGACACAGTCTCCGGCTTCCCGTCCGACGGTTCGACGAACGCCGCCGCCGGTCGGCTGGCGACCACCGGAACTCGCACCGCCACCTCGCGACCTAGAGTTCCTGCCCGCGCCGCGTCGGCGACGGTGGCTGGACCGGTGGGGCTGGTACGAGCCGCGGGTAGACCCGATGCACAGCACGACACGGCAGGCTGAAGCCCTCAACCTGGCGTTGTCCTCTCCCCCGACCAGCTATCGGGGCCTGATCGTCGGCACGGATCTGCTGTCCGGCCAGCTGGTGACCCACGACCCGTTCGTCGCGTACGAAGACAAAGCCATCAGTTCGGTCAACGCCGCGGTCATCGGCGACGTCGGCAAGGGCAAGTCCTCGTTGCTCAAGACGTGGGCGTGCACACGGCAGCTGTTGCTAGACGACCGGCGCGTCGTGGTGCTCGATAAGAAGCTGCAGGGCGGGGTCGGCGAGTACACCGCGCTGGCGCGGTTCCTCGGCTCGCCATCGATCCGGTTCACCACCGACGGCAAGGGCAGCAGGCTCAACCTGCTGGACCCGGTGATCGCGCTGGGCAGTGACCAGCCCGACGCTGCGGACGAGGATGCCGGGTCGGGGCTGTCCCGACCGACCGGGCAGATGATGTTGCTACGCGCGGTGCTGACCGAAGCCCTCGGGCGGCCGGTGTCTGAGCGGGAAGGCAAGGCACTGCGGCTGGCGCTGGTTGCGGCGACCCGTGGTGCCCGAGAGCGTGGTCGGGTGCCGGTGATCGGTGACATCGTCCACCACCTGCTCAACCCGTCCGCCGTCGATGCCGAAGCGCTCCACCGCCGAGTTCGTGAACTACAGGACTGGGGACTCGATCCGGCGTTCGCGCTGGAGCGGATGATTGAAGAGGACCTGGCCGGCCTCGTGGATGCCGAGACCAGCCCTGAAGTCCACCTCGACCACGACAGCGGTTTCACGCACTTCGATATCTCGGGTCTTCCGCTGGACGGGCCCGCGCTGCGCGTGGTCATGACGTTGATCAACACATGGCAGGCCAATATGTTGGCCGCCCGCTCGGAGCTGCACCAGCAGACGGTCAACGTGATCGAGGAAGGCTGGCACGTCGCCGAAGGCAGCGTCGGGGCGATCTTCCGCCGGAACACGAAGTTGTCCCGAGGTCTTGGGCTGGCCACGATCGCCGGGTTCCACCACATCTCCGACCTGCCGGTGGATTCGCCGGCGCGAAGTTTGCTACAGGAAGCCGAGACGATCTTCATCTACGGCCAGGGAAGCCTTGATGACGCCCTGGCCTGCGTAGAGCTGTACAACCTCCCGGCCGGAACAGAAGAAACGATCATGGCGCTGGAGCAAGGCACGTGCCTGCTCAAAGTGGGCAGCCGCGACCCGATCCTGCTTCGGCATGAACGAAGCCCACGGGAGATCGCGCTCACCGACACCGACACCGCGCTGACGGGGATGAGTCTTCGTGACGCAGCCTGATCAGCAACAACAGGCGGGGCCGCAGCCCTCGCCCCGACCAGTGATCGGCGTGTTCTACCCCTTGCTGCTGGCGCTGCTCCTCAGCACCGTGCTGGCCGCGATGCTCGGCGCGGCGTTGTCCGGGCTTCTCGGCGGCACGGGGTGGGCGTGGCCACCGCCGCGGGAACTGCCCCGGATTGTCGGGGGCTGGATCGCGACACCGAGAGATCCTGCATCGGCGTGGTCTGCGGATCCGCGTCCGGGCGCAACGGCATTGACCTACATCATGGTCGGCCTGGTGGCGCTGGGCGAAGCTGCCGCCTGGGCCTGGTTCTCGATATGGCGGCGCGCGGTGCGGCGGCGCCGTGCGGAGAAACGATCCGGGCTGGCACAGAAGTCCATAGTGGACCAACGGCTGGGGCAAAAGGCGATTGCAAAAGGCGCGGTGCGCCTACGGCCTTCGTTGGCCCAGGACAGCAAGATCGACCCTGATCAGGCGGGTGCTCGATTCGCAGTGCAGCGCGGCACTCGCAATCCGCTGTTCATCAGTCACGAGGACAGCAAGCTCGTCGTCGCGCCGGTCCGGATGGGTAAGACCGGCCGCCAGGCGGTGGGCGACATCATGCTGGCCGCAGGATCGGTCGCCGCGACGTCTACCAGGTTCGACCTACTCGAGCTGACCATCATGGAACGTCAGATGATGGGTCTGGTCATGGTGTTCGACCCGGAGGGCCGGACGCCATGGCCAAACAAGTTGCGGTGGTCTCCGATTTCGGGGTG
Organism: Amycolatopsis saalfeldensis; assembly: GCF_900110575.1. Lineage (GTDB taxonomy): Bacteria > Actinomycetota > Actinomycetes > Mycobacteriales > Pseudonocardiaceae > Amycolatopsis > Amycolatopsis saalfeldensis. The sequence continues at coordinate 42,291 of NZ_FOEF01000034.1, read as the reverse complement.
CGAGGACTACGACACGGCGCTTCGGCGAGCCGTGGCGATCTGCTCGGCGCGGCCGATGAACGACACAAAAGGTGGCGGATATTTCGGCGGCAGCGCCGAAGGCGTGATGGCAGCGCTGCTGCACGCAGCGGCGCTAGCCAGCTTAGGTGTGGACGAGTTGCGGTTGTGGACGACCACGAAGTCACGCCGTCCGGAGCAAATCCTTGACACTTACCCGGACGCGGCCTTCGGCGTAGCCGCGGAACTGCGTGGCATCATCGACAGTGCGTCCAGCAGCAATGACTCGAGCGGTGCCGGGGCGATCTACTCCACGCTGGCACTGCTGCTGCGACCATTGGCCTCACCGAAAACCCGGGACGCATGCACTCCTCGCCCCGGGGAGGCCGAGCTGGACATCGATGCTTTCATCCGTTCCGGGCGAGACACGATATACCTCGTCAGTCGCGGGCGGAAAAACAGTGCCGCGCCCATCGTGAACTGCTTGATGGCTGAAATCTTGCACCGGGCCGAAGTCCTCAGCCAGTTCCCGACCAAGGAACAGATGGCATCGGAAAATTTCGCTGACGGAGACCTGCGGCTCGACCCTCCACTTAGGATTGTCATGGATGAGGCCGCGAACGTCACCCCTGTCGAAGACTTGGCTGCACGACTTGCCGACAGTGGAGGCAGAGGAATCGAGCTGTATGTCTTCGTGCAGTCGTTCGCTCAGCTTCGGCAACGATGGGGACCGGAACAGGCCATCGAAATTTGGGATAATGCCTCAGCAAAGCTGATCCTAGGCGGCTTGTCGAACTACCGTGACCTCGAGTCGATGTCACGGCTCTTGCAAGAACGCGCGATCGATCAGACCAGCGTGTCGACCGGGCCGGATCGCAGCCAGGTGTCGGTGTCGCAGCGCTACCAGAGTGCCTTGCCGGTCAACGAGATCCGTGAGCTGGTCGATGGTCAGGCGCTGTTGTTCTACCGCAACATGGCCGCCACGATTGTCGACTTGCCTGGCTGGTGGGAAACCCCGGATCTGGCCGAGCGTGTGCAACGCAGCAGGACCAGGACGCGGCAGCTGGTCGCCGCTTCCGGTGGGGTGCTGCCCGTCGAGCCCGACGAGGACGAGGAGCCCGGCGATGAGTAAGGATCCCCGACACGACTCCGAAAACGACGACGTGGATGGCTCTGCAGACCCCGGCGGCACCGAGCAGAATCCGAGTACCGAGAACGACCCCGAGGACGAGGAGCCGTTGCCGCTGCTGGCTCCGGAGCTTCTTCCCGAGGTGGTCACCGAGCTCGCGTCCACCAGCGAGCAGCACGAGCGCCAGCTCGGCAAGCTCGACGCGACCGTCAGTGCGTTGGATGGCACCGTCACCGAGCAGTCCGATGTCCTCGAACAACTGACGACGACGTTCGCCGCGTTCGAAGAAGGGCTGATCGAGAAAGTCAATCAGGCCAAGCCTTCCCGCTGGGCTTGGGGCTGGCTGACTCAGGACGAAGCGCGTGCACTGTGGGGCGAGACCCGCTGGTTTGTCGACTGGTTCATCGGCCGTTACCCGCTCACCAGCGCGGTCAGCATTCCGCCGTGCTGGTACCGGCACACCGTGGCGGTCGACGAGCTCTCCGACGTGTACGCCGCGTGGCGCGAGGCCTACTGCGGAACCTCGCGGCCCACGACGGCGATGATCGCGTGGCGCGACCGCTGGCTGTGGCCGGCCATCACCCGCCTGGCCGCTCACGCGAACTGGCGTGAATGCAAGGAAAACCGCCAGCACGTCGAGCCCTCTGCGCGACAGGACCTCACGGATCCGGATTTCGAGCAGTTCGTCGATGACGACATCGCCAAGCGGCCCGAGGTGCGCACCAAGGACATGCCCTGGCCCATCAAGACCGACAGCCCAGCGGGGAGAACAGCGTGACATCGCCATCAGCACTCGCACCCGACACCGACTGCGCGGGCCAGGCGGTCCCGTGGAGCGCGCTCGCGCTGTGCGGGGACCGGTACGGCCCGACTCCTCCGGATTCCGAGCATGACGGCTGGGTCTGCGCGGAGCCGGCCGGTCATCTACCTGGACGTGATCACCGGGCGGCCGACGGGACGACATGGTGATCATTGCCCTGGCCTACGTGGCCGGGCATCCCCGGCGCCTCCCCGGGGCATGCGTCGACGCGACCGTGACGGTCAGGCGCGCGGTCCCGCTCCCCGGCACCCGCGTTACTGCAAATGGATGACGAGGTGAGCGAAGGTCTAGGCAAAACCCCACGCAGTAACGTTACTGTAGGGGCGTTACTGGCGATGGTGATCGGGTGAACCACCCGACGACGGCTGGTGACCGGTACTGGCTCACAGGACGGGGAGGCGCGACCAATGCCCGACACCGCCGCGACCGCGAAGGTCGTCTTCGGCAAGCCGCTGCAGCTGGACAAGGCCCGCGGCGACGCAGATCTGATCGCTGCGGTCCGCCGCGGCAAGATCGAGGCATTCGGCGAGCTCTACGCTCGTCACGAGACCGCCGCGAGCTTCCTCGCCCGCCGGCTGTCCGGCTCACACGCCGTCGCCGAGGACCTGGTCCAGGAAGCATTCGAGAAGATTCTCGACCTCTTGCGCGACGGCAAAGGGCCTGACTCCGCGTTCCGCTCCTACTTGCTGACCACGCTGCGGCACTGCGCCTACGACCACGCCCGCAAGCACAAGAAGGTCGAGCCGATCGGCGACTTCAGCGACCGATTGGGCTACCGCGACGAGCTGGTCGTGCACTTCCGCGACACTGAACTCGCCAACCTCGAGGAGCGCCTGGCGGCCAAGGCTTTCGCACTTCTCCCCGATCGCTGGCGCACCGTGCTGCTTCTGCGTGAGATCAAGCAGCTCACCCCAGCCGAGATCGCGCCGCTGATGAGCCTGACCTCGGAGAACGTCTCAGCCCTTCTGTACCGAGCCCGACGGGGACTGCGTGATGCGTTTCTGCAGGTCCACGCCGAGCGAGCGGCCGGAGACACCCAGTGCCAGGACGTCGTCGACAACCTCGGCAAGTGGACTCGCGGGCACCTGAACTCCCAGGAGTCGGACAAAGTCGAGTCGCATCTGGATCACTGCGCGCGGTGCACCGCGCTGGCTCGCGAATTCGCTGATCTCAACGTCGGCATCCCCGCGTAGCAGGGGCCGCGCGGCCTCGCGCCCGTTCCTGCTCGAATCCCGCTTCCGCGAAGGACCCGTTGCATGTCCGCGCTCTTCCCTCGCCGTCGTCCCGGCACCCATCTTCCCCCTGAGGCATATTGGGGAACACCAGCGGCGCCGTTGAGCAGCGCGGCGGGGTTGTTCACGCCCGCTACCCCGGTGCAGCCACCCGCTGAGGTGAGCGAGCCGCGGCACGTTAGGCCGGAGTCGGGACCGCCGACGATCGTCTTCCCAGCCGTGATGCTGGAGCAGTTGCGGTGGCCGTTGACCGATCAAGATCCCCCGCCATCGCCGCTGCGCACCGCCGACGATGCGGCTTTTCGCGACCGCATTTTGTCGAATCTGCGACGGATCCGAGAGTGAGGACCGTGACCATCGAGGACAACCCGAGATCAGCCCGATATGAACGGGCCGGCTCACCCAGAGGCATCGAGGTGGGGGAACAGCAAGGGCAGCTCCCGAGCGAGGCGCTCCGCCAGCGTTGCACCGTCACCGGCCTGCCATTCATAGTGGGCGGACACCCCACCTGCCGGGACGCTGGTGCCGCTGGCAATTGCGGCCTTCCACACTGGACTGTTCGGACGTGGCAGCAACAGCACCGGAGTGCCGGGGTTGTGCCCGTAGCGGGTCATGTCCCGCCCGGCGGGAGTCGTCCACCATTGCGCCGAGGCCGACACGCCCACGTTGAGGACCAGCCAAGGGCGCGGCGCGCATCCGGCCGCCCGGTCCTTGGCCAGCCACAACGCGTAGTCGCCGGCGAGGTAGTCGTCGTCGGCGGCCCAGAAATTCACCAGCGGGGCGCGCTGCTGGGCGCCATCGCTGCGCAGCCCGAGCAGCGTGTCTTCCACTGGGCGCAGCAGGTCCGCGTAGACCTCACGCATCGCGTCGCTGATCGCAAGGCGGCGGGTGCGGTCGGGGTCGAGCCGGATGAACCACTCTTCAACCCCATCGGGCAGCAGGCTGCGCAGATAGTCCGTCAGCGCAGCGACGGCGAACGGGACGTCGTTGTCGGTGCGCCGCTGATGTTCGGCTCGCGGAATGCGCACCAGCCAGCGGTAGTAGGTGCCCTCGGGCGTGAGGTCGTGAGAGTCGTCATCGACACAGCCGAGGTAGACGCAGCCAGCCGCTTCGCACATCTCCGTGAGCGACTGGGTCGTGCGCGCACCAATTCCTGGCTGAGTCAGCCGCGAGGGGTCTCTTGCTTCGATTCCCCAGACGATCCAGTCCTCGTCCAGCTCGGTTGTTACGTCGTCGACCACGATGTCAGTCTGACGGACGGCCTGGAGTTACTGCAGGTATACATCCCCAACGGGCAAACACTGGGGTCGCGGGCAACTGCGGATTCGACTCCCAAATTCGTTGTCCGCGCTGGTAAGGGCCTGATCGGCATCTTGCCCAGGGTGACGCAGTTCATATCGGCCAACCGATCGGTATCAGGTGCCGCGCCATCGCCAACTCCGAGTCCCAGCGCCTCAGATCGCTGGCCAGGCGCAATCACTCGGTCACGTTCCGCACATGATCCCGCGGGACGAGACGATCCCGACCCACGCCGAAATGGCCGTGCGCTTTGGTGCGGCCGCGGGAAGCCCGCACGAGGGCAACACACGCACGGCGGCGCTTTCGAACGGCGGTTGTCTCCGAGTGCGGACGCGGTGCCAGAGCACCACGCACACAGGATGACGCCTGACGATCGGCAGAGGAGATCCCCGTTCCGATGCCACACATGCGGATAGCAAAGGAATGTCCACTATGGAACATCTGGTCACGTCAGTCGGTGAACCGCACGAACGCGATGCTCTTGTCGTCGTGCGGCTTGGCACGAGGCAGTTTCATCGCCGACGGGTCGCGGCAAGCTTCCCAGTTTTCGCATCGGCGCAGGATCCGCTGCAGCTCGACTGCGTCGCAGGTCGCCAGACGCGGCCAGTCGTCGAGCCCGAGGTGCCGCATGGGTTTGTAGGCACCGTCGGTTGCCAGCCCGGCCCAGGGAATGTCGTCGAGCCGGAAGCGGCGGGTGAGGGCGTGGCGCGCGGCTGCGGGATCCGCCTCGGCGATCCAGTATCCGCCCGCTCGGTTGCGCCGGGCGGCTTGCTGGGTCTGCAGCTCGCGCAGGATGGCGCGGTGGGTGTCGTCGAATCCAGTGCCATGCGCGAGGCGCTGCCGGTAGTGCCTGCTGGGCTCGAGATCGAGCTGGCTCAGCCTCGGGTCGGTCAGCGTTGTCCCGGGCAGGACAACGAGGTTGTCGCCCAGCAGCAGGACGTCGAGCCAGCCGTGATGGGCGCGCAGGATGGTGACGGTGCTGGAGGGGGATTGTCCGGGGCGGAGATCCAGCTGCCCGACGACGTCGTGGATGGCAGCGGCGAGGAGTTCGATCAGATCGTCGCCGGGCGTGCGGACGAGTTCCCGCGTGAGGCAGGTGGCGAGTTCGTCGGCGTAGACCGCCGGAGGTACCGGCACGGGCACGAACGCCGAGGCACCATCAAGCATGATCACGGCGTTTTCGGTGGTGGCGATCTTGTCGTCGCTGGCGTGGATCGCGGGAAGCTGGCAGGTGACGGTGTCCACGCGCTCACCAGGTGAAGGGGCCGGCGACGAGTTCGCTGGCTGTGACGTGCCGATCGTCGAGGACGCAGCGAATCACCATCGAGCAGGACGTGTCGTCGGTGAGAGTGAACAGTGCCGCGAGGTTGTTGGTCAGATAGTGCGCGGCGCCGAGCGACCCGATGGTGTGAATTCCGGCGATGTGCACGACCACCCGACCGTCTCGGATCTGACGGGCGACGTAGGCGACGTCGCCAGCCTGAGGCGACGATTCGTCGGTCGGCGACCCGTGTCGCGTACCCGTGACGACCTCTTCGATCCACCATCGGGACCCGTGCTGGGTCATCCGCAGGGCTGGATCGGCCTCGAGCAGCGAGGCGCCGATCGGCGCCGACTTCGGGCCGCAGACGACCACGGTGTCGCCGTCGGGAAGAGTCTCCCGATCGGGCTCAATCTGATGGCGGGTGGTCACGAAGGCCATCGCACTGAGCAGGTCAGCCAGCTGGTCGGCGGTCTCGGCGTCCTCCGCGGCGATCAGCGGCCGTTCCCGGTCCGTGGTCTGGTACCGGTACGGCACGCTGATACTGACCGGACCGTGCCCGAAGAACAGGCGCTCGACCACGGGTGCCTTCTTCATCAGCTGCGACAGCCGGCTCTTGGTCAGCCCGATCTTCGGGGCGATGTCGGTGTCCTTCATGTCGAGCTCGCTGCGGGCGCAGTCGATCGCGTGCCGCCGGATTCGAGCAAGCTCGACGCCGAGCTGGTTGTACTGCTCGATCAGTTCGGTCGCCCGGCGACCGCGGCGAAGCGGATCGGGGTCACGTCGCAGTTCATCGAAGTCACGGTCGGCGCTCACCCCCGAGAGTTTAGACCCCTTGACTGCGCTGGTCAGCACGGCCTAGCATCCAGTTAATACCCCTAAACTTCGTCCATGGACGAAAATCCCGTCAGAAGTTGAGGGGTATCAACTTCCTTGGGAGAGGCACACATGGCACGCACACAGCGCCCAGGTCAGCACGCCAGGCCGTCCGCTGGGCCGTGGTGCGCGGAAGCAACCGCTCACCGTACCCACTCCCACCCCAAGCAGGTGCTCCGCGCCGGAGCGCCGTGACGACGACGCGGTCCCGGGCGGTCACCAACGCTCGAGACCGCGCAGGCGGCCGCCACAGTCCGGCGTTTCCCCGATCCGGCGCGGAGCACCACCCGACCACGACCGACAACCACGAGGAGCTGGTCCTCCATGGCTCAGACCACTGCCGCAACACCCACCAGGCTTGTCCCCATCGTGCGACTGGGGGTGCGCTTCACGATCGGCGGTCACAGCTGCGCGACCTGGAAGCCGGCCGACAAGGCCTACGAGTGCACACACGGGTTCGTCATGTGGAGATCGCAGGTCGCCGAATCCTACGACCCGGAGTCCACACAGGACGGTGTCGAGTGATGGCCGAAACCGACGCCGCCACAACAGATGCTGCGGTCGAGCGGGCCAGGGTCCTGCTCGTCTGCTGTGTCCTGGCCGAGCACTTCGGCCCCCTGGCACTGCGCGACCTGGATATCCCCGAGTTCCGGATCACGCATACCGTCGCCGTCGAATTGCGTGACGTACAACCGGACTACGTGTTCCGGTGGCGAAGCCGCGTCACGGCGTGGTCAGTCAGGTGGGACGCGGCCCGGCTCGCGACCGCGAGGTACTTCCCGGACCTGCCTGGCGCGAAAGAGATCCCGGAGATAGACGCCCTGGACCGCCTTGACCTCAGCGACGCTGAGCGGGCGCAACTCACAACGCTACTGCCGCTCTAGACCGCCCATGCCGTGCAACCCGACTCCCCGCGCTGCTCCGGCTGCACCCGCGAGCAACACTCCTGGGGCGTGGCCGCCACCGACGCCGCGCTTGAGCTCCCCGCCGGAGCCGTGCGCCTGACCCGGCGAACCTGCGCCTGCCCACGTTGCGCGTGCCGCGACGTCGAGCTGACCCTTTCCGCCGCCGCACGGGCCACGCCCGCGCACGCCAAAACCGACCAGATCCCCACCGAATACCTGGCCCTGGCCGGATTCGTGGATGCCAAGGAGTTCACCGACATCATGCAGACACCCACGGTGCCGAAATACCTGCTTCCCGAAGACGCCTTCCGCGCCAGTGGGCTGCGTACCTACGTTCCCCCGGCAGTTCCTCTGGCCCCCAGCGTTGAACCGCTCGTCCGGGACCAGGGCCCACCGCTCGATCTCCAGCGCCCGCAGATCCCGTTCATGGAGCGAGTTCTCAAGAGATTGCGCGAGTGGCCTGTAACCGGTCCAGGCGACATCCCGCCGTCCCATCCGACCCAGGAACCACCGACGTGAGCGGGCCACGAGTCGCCCCGACGCTGCCGTGGATCGGCACGCTGGTGACAGCGGTTTTCGAGGGCCACACCGTCCAGGGCAAGGTCATGCACTACGAGCACCACAGCCTGGCGCAGAGCACCTTCCCGGTGGCTTTCGGACCACGCTGGCGGACGATGACCACCGCCTCCATCACCGAACTGCCGAACCAGCCACCAGGTCGCCGCCCCCCGCCCCTGACCGGAGAGTGCGGCAGGGCTGCGAAGAATTCCGCGAACGACGGCGCGGATCCGACGATCGCGACGCCGGCCGCGCGATTGACCGCGGCGTAGAACCGCTCCCCCGGCGCCCTGTCGCATGAACCAAGCCCCATGGTCCACGATGGTGAGACCCTCTCTGCCGCGCGAACACGACGCGGCACCGACCGAAAGGATCAGCTCCCCCATGGCACTGCCCACCTTGACTCCCGAGCAACGAAAGGCCGCACTGGAGGTGGCCAAGGTGGCTCGCACCGCGCGCAAGGAAATGATGATCGCGCTGAAGTCGGGCCAGATAACGCTCGCCGACGTGTTCAAGAAGGCGGAGGACGACCTCGTGACCCAGAAGACCAAGGTCTCTGCCGTGCTGAAGGCGCTACCGGGCATCGGTGAGGTTCGCGCCGGCGAGCTGATGAAGAAGATCGACATCGCGCCCTCGCGCCGGATCAGAGGGCTCGGTGACCGGCAGCGACGCGAGCTGATTGAGGCAGTCGGATAGTCCCGCTGGCGGAGCAGGCCACCCGTGTCCCCTTCGGACGGAACTGACGGAGGCCGGTCAGGCCGTGTGCAACACGGCTTGACCGGTCTCTTGACGGCTCTGTGTGAGTCGTTTAGGGCAGGTCCAGCTGGTAGACAGCGCGGTCCTTGCCGGGTCCCTTGAAATCTGAGGTGACCGAAACACCGTCGACGTCACGATCGCCGGGGACGTTGACGAAGCCGAGGGCTTGCCAGGTTGCCTGGGCCGCGGTGTTGTCCGGCTCGGAGGTGAGATACAGGCGGGAGCAGCCCCAGCTGATCGCCTGGTCCCGCACGGCCGCGATGAGTGCCTTCGACACGCCCTGCTGCCGATGATCCGGGTGGGTCATAACGTCCTGGACGTAGACGTCGCGTGGGTCTTCCTGGCTGCGGAAGGCCATGACCGCGCCGGCGACGTCGTCCCCGGCCAGCGCCACCGGGCACGTTGAGGCGAACAAGGTGGCATAGCCCCAGTAGTCGGAGTAGGTGCGTGCGCGGATGTACGGCTCGCCGAGTTCCATCAGGGCGATGACCTGCGGAATGAGCTCCTGACGCAGTGGCGTGATCTTCATCGGCTTCCTTCGTCGTGATCGCGGACCGATTCGGCGATGCGGCGGGCGGCGCCGCCGGGGTCGACCGCGTCGGCGACGCTGCGGCCGACGATGAGTATGTCCCAGTCCCGGCTGGTGATGATCGTCTGGTCGGCGGCGCTGAACCCGCCGGACACCGCGACCGGAAGCTGGGTCCAGCCACGGATGGACCGGGCGGTCGCCAGGGAGTGCCGGCTGCCGATGCCGACGTCGATGTTGGTGGTGACCGTGAATCCGTCGACGCCGGCGCGTTCCATCGCAGCCACCCACGGCTGGGTGAGCAGGGCGGTGGGCGCGTCCAGGACGATGGGGACGCCGAGCCGGTGCCCGGCTTCCACCGCGGCCGCCACGCTGGCGATCGTGGCCGGGCCGATCAGCTGGACGACGTCCGCGCCCGCCTCGGCCGCCAGCACGACCTGGTCGCGGCCCCAGTCCGCGGACATCATCTCCGCGACCACCAGCACGTCCGGAATCTCCCGTTTCACCCGCTCCACGGCCCGCAGTCCCACGCGCTTGATCAGCGGATCTCCCACCTCGACGAAGTCGACGCCCGCCTGCCCTGCCGCGCGGGCGACGATGAGCGCGTCGTCCAGGTCGTGCATATCGAGCGCCACCTGGAGTGAGCGGTGGCCGCGGCGGCGCCGGAAGGATTCCCGGTACATCCGCGGGTCGTCCAGCCCGCCCGGTTTCGGATCGGCCGCCACCGGTTCGTCGAGGGCTGCCGCCTCGCGCACCACCAGCCAGTTCGGGCTCCGGCGCGCGATCTCGACGACTGCGGTGAACACGGGCTTGGGCAGGCTGGTCCACCCGGTGCGGGTTTCCCGCAGCATCGCGAACAACGCTTGCCCTGTGGCGGCCGAGTCGTCGACGGCGTCATGAGGTCCGTGGGTCAGGCGCAGTCTCTGGAGCATCGGCCGCACGTGGGCGGGACAATGGGTCCAGCTGGGTTCCGCCGCGATGGTCTCCGCCGCGGTGTCGGCGAGTTCGGCGAGGATCCGAGGGGGGCGGGGTGCCGTGAGCAGGTCGTGCAGTACTCGCTCGCGCACATGCCAGTTCTCGTCGGTCAGCAAGGTGGTGAGGTAGCGACGCGCGGGTGCCGGGGTGACCCGGTGCAGGCTGAGCGCCGCCGCGGCGCGGACTTTGTAGTCGGCGTCGGCGACGAGGCGGTCCATGACGGTGCGGCTGGTTCCAGTCGGGGGAGAGTGCTCGTCGCGGAGTGCTTCGGCGAGACCGGCGCGCACCCGCCAGCTTTGGTGCTCGAGCAGGCGCTCCAATGCGCCGCTGGTCACGCTGTCGTCGCCGATGAACAGGAAGTAGTAGCGGGCGAAGAAGATGGATTCCGCGCCCATGTCGAGGTCGGCGAGGTCGAGCAGGATTCGCACGGCCGCCGCGTCGAGGTTCAGCTCGATGAAGGTCATCACTGCGCGCCAGATCGCGGCGCCGAACCGGCGCAGCAGGCTCAGCAGCCACTGTGGGCAGTCGCTTCCCAGGGCGGGATAAACCGCGGAGGTCGCGAGTAGCGCTCGGGCCAGTTCCAGGGCGGTGTCTTGGTCACAACGCTGGGCGCAGGCGCGCAGGACGTCGGGGGTGGCGAACCTGCCGATGTCTCCGGCGATGGCCAGCATGAGCGGCAGGGTCGTGCCGGTCGCGATGGTCGGGGACATCGCGGCGAGACCGAGCAGGTCCCGGTCGACGTCATCGAGGCAGTGGATCACGAGCTCGAAGAGGGTGCGGGCGGCGGCGGAGTGCACTGCCTGATCGGCCAGGTGGTTGAGCGCTCCGACCGTGGGAACCAATCGGCCGCGATCACGCAGCAGCCCCGCGATGCGGGTGGCGAGAAAGTATTCACGCAGGACGTCGTGGGTGAATTCGACACGGCCCGCCGGGGTGCGCACCAGTACCGCTGTCGAGATCCGGCTGGGCTCGTCCCGATGGGTGTCGTGATCTTCTCTGAGCGCGCCGACGGTGAGTCCGGCCGGGACGAGGTCGGCGGTCTGGCGGGCGGCGATGTCGGACAGCTCGGCGATCACGGACTCGCTGTCCTGGCCTTCGGCGCGCAGGATCGCGTGGACGCAGTGGTCGATGAGCCGATAGGCGTTGCCGTCCGCGGCGGCGGTCCCGTCCCCGGAGGTCAGTACCAGCTGCATGTAGAGCGGGAGCCGTGTCAGCTGCTGGACCGACGCGGGAAGGTGCTCGAACGGCGGGCCGTCGCCGGCGCGGGAAGAGTTCCAGATCTGCCGGGCCGTGACCATGTCCCAGGGGCCGAGCAGATGCTGCGGTCCCTGGTCCCGACCGGATGGCGGGTCGAAGATGGCGGCGTTGAGCACTGGATGGGCCCTGGTCTCCACGGCCGGCGGGGTGCGCAGGACCAGCAGGAACCTCAGCCAGCCCGTGGTCACCTGGCGAAGGATGGTGTCGAGCTGGCGACCAACCCGATCGAACTGGCTCTGGGAGCTGATCCCGTCGATCACGACGAGGCAAGGCCGGCGCAGCCGAGCGCTTTCGGCCTCCAGTGTCAGCAGGGCGTCGTTCTCCTTCGGCACGGAGCTGTAGCGCAGGATCTCCACGGCCAGATCCAGGCTGCCAAACTCCCATGATCCGACTGTGTGGAGCTGGAAGTCGGCTGCCCCGGCGAGCTCGGTCACGAGCTGGTAGACGAGCCGGGTCTTGCCGACCCCTGCCGGGCCGGCCAGGAGATACACCCGCGCCGAGGAGCGCAGAAAGTCGCGCACGCGGCCGGTGGCACCGTCGGGCGCCTGGTAGTCCAGGCTGCGGGCGAACTGGTTCCGCAACTGCGGAAGCAGGTCTCGGGTCCGCGCGGACGAACTGGTGCCGAGAGTGTCGGAGTCCATCTCGTCCTCGTCCGCCTTCAAGGCTTGTTCGAAGCGCCCCCGGACGTCTTCGGGAGCGAGTGCGAGATCGGCGTCGAGCACTTCCTGGGTGTTCTGGCGCAGGTTGGCGTCCGATCCGCGTGCTTCCCAGTACGACACCGCGGCGGCGGTGTAGCCGAGGTGTTTGGCGAACTGGCGAACCCCCATCCGTCGGGCGTTGCGCAGTGCCCGTGCCTCCCGGCCGGACCACTTGACAACCGGTATCACCAGCACGTTCCTTCGCAGTCGACGGTAGGACGGGCGTTCGCGATGTCCCAGCGTAGCGACCTTCCCACTCGCTGTGTCTCCACCGCGCCGAGGGCGAACTTGACGCCACTGGGACGGGCCTTGACACCAGCCGCTGTCGCGCCGCAGTGATCCGTTGCAGGGTAGAAGCCGCACGAACACAACGCGGTGCCCGTCCAGGCGGAGCCGCACGCACGGCGGCCACCCGAGGTGCCCCCGATCCCCGGGCGGCCGCCGTGCACCGCTGGCCCGCGACAGGAAGGCGTGACGACGTGAGGAAGCCGGAACATCGGCAGGCGCACCGCCACCAGGGCTCGCCGTCACTCCATGGCTGGCCAGCAGCCCCGGCAGGCCTCGCGGAACGGCTCCACCGGTGTGCGGCCACGTTCGCCATGGACTTACCGGGAGTGAAATTGGCTGTGTAGCGCCACGTCACAAAATCGGTGAACGGCAATCGTGGCCGTAACACCATCCGTAGCTCGTGCGACTTCCCGACACCACGACCACGCACCAGCAACGCGCAAGCGATTGACAAAACGTTGCTGGACAAGCGAACCGATCAGGTGGAGTTGCGTTCGGCACGCCGTTTCCGAGCTGCGACCCCATGATCCACAGCGAGATGGTGGCCCACGGAAAAGAATCGGAAGCCCGGCCCTACCAGGGTTTGTCCGAGTATCCGTTTCCCGACGCGGGCGCCATCTCGCTGTGCCGCGCTGGGACTGGTGGGGCAAGGGCGACTTTCAGACGGCACTCGAACTCTCAGCCTGGCTTGGACACCGGAAACCGGAACTCGAGACCCTCTACCGCTTCGCCGCCATCCGCCGTCATGACCACAGTCCGAGGATCTGATGTACGACAAGTTCGCCCACCCGCTGCGGTGCCGCACCGACTTCATGGGCACCTTGCTCGACGTCACCTTACGTGACGGCGGAGCTGACGCCGGCTTCCGCTGGCCTGCAGATGTCTACAGCACGGTGCCGGCAGCGCTCTCCTCACTCGGCGTGGACATGGTCGACCTCGGCTACCTCGGCGGTACTCTGCCGGGGCACTCCACGACCGTCCCCGATGTCGGCAGCTTCCTGACCCCGGACGACGTCGCCGCCGCCCGGCATCCCGGCTTGCGGCTGGCAGCGACGGTGCACCCCCGAACACTCGAGCAGGTGCTGGACTTCGCGCCGTACGTGCAGGCCGGGCTGGCCACGCTGCGGCTGGAATATCACCCGGCCTGGCTCTCGAGCATCGTGGTGCTGGCTGCGCGGGCGCGCGAGGCCGGGCTTACCACCACGGTCTCGGTCACCCTTGCCTCCCGATACACCATCTCCGAGTTGTGCCGCCACAGCGAATCCATCCAGGCGCAGGCAAGCCCCGACGTTCTCTTCGTCGCCGACACCTGCGGGGCGCTGCTGCCCTATCAAGTCGAGGAGCTCGTGAACCGGCTGACCGACACCCTCGACGCCGAGCTCGGGTTCCATGCCCGCAACCCCCTGAGCCTCGCCTACGCCAACGCGCTGGCCGCCGTGGACGCCGGCGCCACCCACATCGACTGCGCCCTGCTCGGCCTGGGGCCCGGGGCCGGCAACCTCGCCACCGAGCTGGTGCTGCTGCGCCATCGCCTGCCTGGACATCCGGCGCCAGCCACGCTCCCAGGCTTCTTGGCGAGCCGGAATCGGCTGGGCACGGTCACAGGACGTCCGCCGGGGACCCTCGTGCCCGCGGCCTGCGCGGCGCTGAACTTGACCCCGGTGGAAGAGCAGGCCCTGCGGCAGTTCGCCGACGACGAGCACATCGACGTCGAACTCGCCGCGTTGTGGCTGGTGACAGTCCATGCCCAGCTGGCTTCGCTGCGCCCGGACGACCTGCACGCAGCGTGGCAAGCCGGGCATCCGGAGCGCTGAGCATGCACACCTGCATCAGTCATCGCGCCGCCGCGGTGGTGACCTACGACTACGACGATGTCGTCCCCGCCGGTCAGCTCGACCTGCGCGGGGACAACTCGCCCCCGCTGGCCACCGCCGTCCCGATGCTGGCGCAACCCGGCCTGAGCGCCGACGAGCTCAGCTCCTACGGCGGGGTCGCCGGCGATCCCGAACTGCGCGCGATCCTCGGCGCCCTGATCGGGGTGGCCGGCGATCAGGTCTTGGTGACCACCGGTGGCAGCGAAGCGCTGTTCCTGGCCTTGACCTGCGTCGCAGATCCCGGTGACACCGTCTTGCTGCCGCGGCCGGCCTTCCCCGGCTTCGAGCAGCTGGCACGGCTCGTCGGCCTGCGGGTGGTGCACTACGACGTCCCCGGCGTCCCGCCTCGCCGCCGGGCGGGCGAACCGGTCGTCGTGTGCACCCCTCACAACCCGACCGGGATCATCACCACGCCCGGCATCTCCGTGCGGGACGACGGCTGGACCGTTTGGGACATCTCCCACATGTCGCTGGCCGGCAGGCGCATCGCGGATCTCACCGCCGAACTCGCCGCCCACGACATCCTCGTCTTCAGCCTGTCCAAGCTGCTGCGCCTGCCTGGCGCGCGCGTCGGCTGCCTGGTGGCCACCGACCCCGCGATGCTCGCCGCGGCTACGCGGGTCAAAACGCACCTGTCGATGTCGAGCAGCCGTCCCGGCCAGCACCTGGCGAAGCGGATCCTGTCCAACCCAGCCACTCAGGACGAACTCGATACCCGGATCGCCAGGTTCGATGACCTGCGCGGGGAACTGCTCGACGCCGTCGCCGCATCCCGCGGCCTGATCGCCGTCGCCGCCGCTGATGGCACGTACGTGTTCGTGCGCACCCGCGATGGATCCGACGCCTGGCAGCGGCTGGCCGACGCGGGAGTCGTCGGCATGCCGGGAGTCGTGTTCAACAGCGCACCCGACACGGTCCGGCTCTGCATCGCCCAGTCCGACCAGATCGTCCGCGAAGCGGCACGGCGGGTGAAGTCGCTGTGATAACAGGGATAAGCGAGGGAACGTCATGACCGCCACCCGCACTGGACGAGTCAGCGGTACCCGCACGGTCGTGATCTATCTGAGCCTGGTCGTCCTGCCCGCGGCGGCCGCCACCGCGCTGCTTATTGCGGTCGGCGGCGGGCGAGGCCGGGCCATGTCGATCGCGGCGACCGTGCACCCGTATGCGCGGCTGTTCTTGGCGATCGCGCTGATCGTAGTCGTGTGCAAGGCAGTCGGAACGCTCGTCGCGAAGGTGGGGCAGCCAGCGGTTGTCGGTGAGATCGCTGCGGGAATCCTGCTCGGCCCGACGCTACTGAGCTCGGTGTCTCCAGCGGCACGGCAGTGGCTGATCCCGGATCCCACGCTCGCCCAGTTGCAGGTACTCGCCCAGATCGGCGTGGTGCTGTTCGTGTTCCTCGCCGGGCTCGAACTCGACGTCGCCCGCCTCCGTGGCCGCGGGCGCCTCGCGCTCGTGGTCAGCCATGTCAGCATCGCGGCGCCGTTCCTGCTCGGTGTGCTGCTCGCCGTTGCCGCCTTCGCCCGGTTCTCCCCGCCTGGGGTCGGGTTCCTCCCGTTCGCGTTGTTCCTCGGGGTCGCGTTGAGCATCACCGCGCTGCCGGTGCTTGCGCGGATCTTGCTGGACCTGGGGATGTACCACCAGCGGATCGGGGCGCTCGTGATGACCTGCGCGCTGGTAGACGACGTAACCGCCTGGATTCTGCTGGCCTTGGTCGTCGCCGTGGCCACCGCGTCGTCGGTGCTGGGAGTGCTGGTGACCATCGTGCTCACCGCCGCCTTCGCCGGCGTGCTGTGGGCGTTGCGTCCGGCGCTGGGCCGGCTGCTCGGCGCGGACGGCGGCGCCGGCGGACGCGGGGCGCTGCACCTGGTCCTCGTCGGGGTTCTAGTGGCCGCGACCTGCACCGAGTGGATCGGTGTGCACGCGATTTTCGGTGCGTTCCTGTTCGGACTTGCACTGCCACGTGAGTCCGTCGTCGCCAAACGGGTGACGTCGATGATCGGCGGCGTGACGAAGACCCTGCTGCTCCCCTTGTTCTTCGCGATCAGCGGGCTGAGCACCGACCTGCGGCTGCTCGGCATTGACGGCAGTCTCTGGGGATGGTGTGTTCTGGTCGTCGCGGTCGCGGTCCTAGGCAAGTTTGGCGGGGCCGTGCTCAGCGCTCGCGCGATGGGCGCTCCGGCGCGGACGGCCGGACAGATCGGTGCGCTGATGAACTGCCGTGGCCTGACCGAGCTGGTCGTGCTCGACGTTGGGCGCCAGCTGGGCATTCTAAGCCCGGCGTTGTTCGCGATCCTGGTGCTGATGACGCTGGTGACGACCGCAATGGCAGTGCCGCTGGTGAAGCTGTTCCGACGAGGTGAACAGCGTGATGCTCTCGACATTCATCTGGGTCAACCCGGCTGTTGACGGATCCGTCGACACCAACCGAACAAGGGTGGGGAACCGAACGTGCAGGAAGATCGTACGACCGCGACAGTGCTCAGCTGGAACGTGGCCGAGTACATCCGGCCAGGCAAAGCAGCAGAACGTGCACCGCTGGTCGAACAGGTGCTACGTGACGAGCGCCCGTCGGTGGCGTTGCTGCAGGAGATCTACGCTCCCGATCGGGCAGAGCTGATGACCCGGGTCCGGTCTCTGGCACGGGAAACCGGCTTGGAGTGCGAGTACGAGCCCGGAAACGTCGCCGCCGCCTACGGCTCCCACGACATGCACGCCGCAGTCCTGTGGGATCCCGAGCGGGTCTCTCCCGTGGAAGGAACCTGGCGTTTCTACGGCCACGGCGAACTCTGGCACGCGATGGTCGTCGGCACGGTCGAGATCGACGGCATCGAAGTCTCGGTCGCCAGCTATCAGGCCCCGTCCTTGGGAAAAAGCACACGCGTCAACGAGTCCGAGCGACTCGTGCTGGCGGCGACGAGCGGCTACACGCGAGACGCGTTGATCTTCTGCGGCGACTTCAACAGCCTGTCCAACGCCCGCACCACGGCCGGGGAGTTCTACGACCCCGAGCCGTACACGGGCAAAGACCCCGATCCGCAGCAGGTGTTCCAGTGTCTCTGGGACGAGGACCCGGCCACCGGCGAGATCATCAACGTTCGCGCCGACCGGCGCCCCGCGCAGTCCCTCTCCTACGGGGGTCTGCTGCACGACGCCGCCGCAGCCCTCGGCGGGACCTGGGAGCCGACAATCGGACACTGGTACCCCAACGGGCCGCACGGGCTCCGGCGGATCGATCTGGCCTGGGTGAGCACCGCGGTCTTGCCCGCGATCGTCGGCTGCTCCCCCGTCGTCACCGACGTTGCGCGCAAGGCATCGGACCACCTTCCGCTCAGGACGGTCGTGAATGTGCCGGAACTGCGCACCCGGCTCGCGAGCCGCTGACGAACCCATCACTGGGATGTAAGTCCACTGAGGACACGAGCCGCCGTGCTGGCCAAAGGCGAGTCCCTCCAGTTATTGATCATCGACGTCATCGCACCTACCGACGAACAGGGATCCGTACTGCAGTGAAAAGCGCATTCCAGCCCGAGCGGCTGTGGCCGCGGGGGCATCGAGAGCTGAACCTGCTCGTCACGCCCGACCTCCACCGCGATGACGATCTCGCGATCATGCTCACCCGAATCCGCACGCTCTTGAAGCAACATCCGGCCACCGACCGGCCTGTCCCCGACGAATGGGTTCACCTGACCGTGCAGTCGATCAACCACGGGCTCGCCCGTGAGCCTGTCGGGCCGGCGGCCCGGACGAGGCTGATCGAGGAGCTGGCGGGCCTGTTCGCCTCGCTGCCCTCGTTCAGTCTGCTGCTCGGCTCCCTCCTGGCCTACAACACAGGTGTCCTCGCCGACGTCCACTACGACGAGCCGTTCAACGATCTTGTGAACCGTGCCCGCACGATCATCGCCACGATATGCGGGCAGGACTCGATCGGCCACGACTCCACCCCTGGGCACATGGCCGTCGCCTACGCACACGGAGAACAGGAAACCGATACCCTGCAACGCCAATTGCGGCGAATCCGGCCCAGTCACGCGACGCTGACAGTCGACTCGATCGTCTTGGCCGAGGTCCAGCAGGACCCGGCCCAGTGCGTGTACCGATGGAACGTCCTCCACCGGTTCCCCCTTGCCATTCCCGTGCGCGACAACAGGACGGTGAGCACCCGGTGACGACGATCGACCTGGCATACTTCAACTTCGAGCACGGTGGCTTGATCGGGGGCGGTGCCCGCGGCGGCGGCTCCGGCTACGACTTCACCGGCCTCGTGCGAGTCATGGGTGAGGACGACCGCTGGCCGAACTTGTTCGTGATGGGCGAAGGCGATCGCTACGAATTCAACGGCGGTCAGGGCAAATGGGGCGCTGTAGCGGCGATGCGAGCCGCCGGTGGCCGCCCATACGTGCCACTCCCGTGCGAACTTCCCCGTCAATGGGGCCCGTTCGCCCCGGTCATCTTCTACGACGCGCAAACGGTCGTGGTGAGCCGCTTCTACGACCATCGGGCACCGGACTTCGCCGCAAGGAATTCCAACCTGGTGACGATCAGGCCCGTGACCGGCGGCGACGAGCTGTACGTGACGACCACGCACGGCGATCTCAACGACCCGGCCTTGCGTGAGTCCGACGCCAAAGCGATGCGCTGGCTCGCCAATCCCACCGTGCTGTCCGCGATCCTCGCGGACTGGAACGAGGTCCTGTCCGGCCCCCACCACGAGCCGCAGGATCTCGACGCGCCTCACTACGACAAACCGCACCAGATCTTGTACCGCCTGCGCAGAGGCCTGGACGGCAGACCCGTCGAGCCGCGCCGACTCGAAACACGGGCGATGGACTACCTCTGCGGCTGGTGGGACGAGCAGCGCGATGAGCGCGTCGGCGGCGTGGGGTTCCACGACGCGGCCGAGCTCGCCGGCATCTACACGGGCACCAACCTGCCCAAGCCGTCCGGACGGCAGTGCACCCAGATCGACCACATCCTGCTCAACACGCCGCTGGCGGCGCGCGTGGTTCCCGGTTCCACCCGGATCCACGAGCCGCTTGATCCGGCGAAGCCGGACTCCGACCACAAGCGCATCTCGGTGACGGTGGATCTCTAACGTCAGACGCCCGGCAACGATCCGGCTGGCCGGACTCGCCTTTTCACCCTGCAGCGCGTTGCGGTGGAACTCGCCGAGGCAGAGGAGTAGCGTCCGCTGTGCGTGATCGTTCCCGTGCCAGCCGGGCTGAGCCGATCTTCCTGCGCAAGCAGGCTTGATTGAGAGGTCATCGATCACGCGACGAGCAGACCGCTGGTTTCAGGTTCTGCACGCACACACGCGCGCCCCCGGCTACTCCCCCCTCGGCCGGGGGCGGCGCCTTGTCCTCACCCGGCGCTGAAGCCGCCAGCGGAGCACCTGGTCGCCGCGCACCCCGCCGCGACCAGGCCTTATTACCGGTGTCCCAGGTGCCTGGCAACTACGGTGACAGTAACATCGCACAACGCGGCGTTACTGTCACCGGACCGGTACGAGCCACGGGAGTTCGGTAGCCGTTCGGGGTTACTGATTACGGGAGGGATTCGCACCATGGGGGAAAGCCTCGCCCGGTCGCCGAAGCTCTGGCCGCACCAGGTCGAGGCGTTGACGTCGGTCAGGAGCGCGATCGCCCGGGGTGGGCGGACAACCCTGGTCGGCGCCTGCGGGATCGGCAAAACCCGGATCGGCGGCGCGCTCGTCGCCGACCTCCGCGCGCGACGTCAGGCCCTGGTGGTGCTGCCGACGATCGAATTGCTGGTGCAGACACTGCAGGCCTACCGCGATGTCGGTGACGGACCGCTCGGAACCGTCGTGGCGGTGTGCAGCGACCTCACGATCGCCGAGATGGAGCTGATCGCCGGCGAACCCGACGTCGTGGTCACCACCACCGCCGACGTCCTGGCCGGCGCGCTGGTCGGCCGCGGCCGCGCCACCGTGCTCTCGACGTACATGTCGATGCGGGTCGTCGCGGCCGCACACGCCAACCACGGGCTCGGCCCCTGGGACATGGTCATTATCGACGAAGCGCACCGGACCACCGGACACGCGGCCGGGCCGTGGAAGGTGGTGCACCACAACGAGCTCGTTCCAGCGAAGCGACGCGTGTACATGACCGCCACGCCGCGGGTCGCGACTTCCTCGGCCGAGAACGTCGTGTCCATGGACGACACGCGCATCTTCGGTGAGGTCTCCTACCGCTTGCCGTTCTCCCGCGCGATCGACCTGGGGCTGCTCGCGGACTACCGCGTCGTGGTTCCGGTTGTGACCTCGGAGGAAATCCACCACCTGACCACCGACGAAGGCCTATCCATGACCTTAGGCGGGTCGGCGGTGGCGCCCGGCGTCCTCGCGGGGCAGATCGCCGTCCTGCGCTCGATGACCGAATACGGCGTCCGGCGCGCTATCTCGTTCCACAACCGGGTCGCCGACGCGAAACTGTGGGCGCACACGCTTCCCGCGACCGCGAAACTCATGCCTTCGGGCCCGATCGAGCTGTGGGCCGGGCATGTATCCGGGGTGCAGCCACCACCATTGCGGCGGCGCATCATCAACCGGCTTGCCGACCCCGGCGACGAGATCGCCGTCGTCTCCAACGCGCGGGTCCTCACCGAAGGCGTCGACGTTCCCGCCGTCGACGCCATCGTCTTCTCCCGTCCGCGGACGTCGGCGATCGACACGATCCAGGCCGTCGGCCGTGCGCTGCGGACCGGGGGGCGCAGCGGAAAGGTCGCCACGATCGTCGTGCCGTTGCTGCTGGGCTCCGGCGAGAGTCCCGAGGCCGCGCTGGAAGGGTCGACCTGGGAGCCGGTCTGGCAGGTAGTTCGCGCTTTGCGCGACCACGACGACCGGCTCGACGAGTACCTCCGCCTCCGGCGCACCGCGCTCGGCGAGGGACGTGAGCTGGAACCCGACCGCGAGGTCAAGCTCCCGCCGTGGTTGCAGATCCGCGGTGTCGCCATCCCGGACGAGTTCGCTGAGTCGATCACCATCCGCACGGTCCGCGCCACCACCGTGAGCTGGGACGAGTACTTCGGTGCGGTCCGTGCGTACTTTCACCTCAACGGCCACGCCAACGTTCCCGTCAACTGGGTGAGCCCAGGTGGGCTGCGGGTTGGCAGTTGGTTGACCACCCAGCGCAGGTATCGACGCGATGGAAGCCTTCGCCCGGAACGGGAAGCCGCGCTCGACAGCGTCAACATCGTCTGGGACATCCTCGACGCGATCTGGACGACCGCTCTTGGTCACGTTCGAGCGTTCCACAAGATTCACGGGCACATCGACATCCCGGTGAAGACGGTCGCCGAGGACGGCTACCGAATCGGAACGTGGCTCGGGTGGCAACGGAAGTTCTACAAGCAGGGTGCTCTCACCAAGGAACGAATCCAGGCACTCGAGCAGCTCGGCATCACCTGGAATCTGGGCGAGGACAAGTGGACACGAGCCTGGGACGCCGGCATCGAGGCTGCGCAGCGCTACCGGGACGAGCATGGCGATCTGGAAGTCCCCCACAACCACGTCGCGGCCAATGGCCACAAGCTCGGCATCTGGCTCGGCAAGCAGCGCCAGGACTACGCGAAAGGCAAACTCAGCGCGGAGCGGATCACGGCCCTGGCCGAGATCGGCATGGTGTGGGTCAAGCTGGACCACGTCTGGCAACAGGCATACAAACACGCATGTGCCTACCGCGAACGCAACGGTCACCTCGACGTCCCCAGCGCCTGGAAGACGACCGACGGATTCTCCCTGGGAACCTGGATTCTCAACCAGCGCAAGAAGCATCGCGAGGGAACCCTTCTCGCGGATCAGGTCCGCGCGCTCGAGGACATCGGGATCGTGTGGAGCATCCACGACGCGAAGTGGAACCGCGGCTACGAAGAAGCCCGGGACTACTTTGACCGCAACAAAGACCTACGTGTCCACTACAAATGGGTCGCACCGTCCGGCTTCAAACTCGGCGCATGGATCGCCGATCAGCGCAAGGCTCACGGTGCCGAATCACTGGCGCAGGCCCGGATCGAGAAGCTCAACGCGATCGGGATGTACTGGAAGGTGCCCGACGAAACCTGGCAAACAGCCTACGATGAACTGAAGTCGTACCGCGACGAGTACGGGAACATGTTTCTTCCCAACGGTTTTATGTCGCTGACGGGCATCAATCTCTACGCTTGGTGCCAGAACCAGCGCGGCTACCGGAACAACGGAAGCTTGTCTGCCGAGCGGATCGCGTTACTCAACAAGATCGGCTTCCTATGGGATCTCGAGCAGGAGAAGAAGGCTCGCGACCGCGAACTGTGGATGCGCCGCTACAACGAGGTGTCCGCCGCTATGGGCGAGAAGAAGCACCCGAGCCGACTGCCATCCGGACGTTCGACCGAGCGAACCTGGCTGGACAACCAGGCGGTGGCGTATCGCAAAGGCAACCTGGACCCCGAACGACGTGAACTGCTGGAGGCCATCGGGGTCACCACGGATCAGAAATGGGCTACATGGCTTGCCAACTACGAGGAACTGGATGCCTTCCGCCGGGAGGAAGGCCACTTCAAGGTCCCCGAAGACTACCGCACCGTCGATGACGTCGCGCTCGCGTCCTGGAAGAACCGGCAACGATCGTTCCGCAACCTGGACAAGCTCGGCGACAAGGAAATCGCGCTCCTGAACAAGATCGGCTTCCCATGGGACCCGTACGCCGAGACGTGGGACAAGCGTTACGCCGAGGCGGCCAGCTTCAAGAAGCGTCACGGCCACCTGCAGTTCCGCAACGGCAACGCGCTGCACAAGTGGCTGGCGCGGCAGCGAAAGCTGCTCGCGGGTGACGCCCTGGAACAGGAAAGGATCGATCGACTGTGCGCCCTTGATGAGAACTGGGCCGACGAGTAGCCACAGCGGGTCGAGGATTTTGGCGCACCGGCCGCCGAGTGCCCCACTGGCGGACGCGTGTTTGCCCGGATGAAGCCGTGGTACAGGCACTGGCGAGCTGCTGCGACATGCCGGTGCGTTCCCGCACGATGACGGAGAGGTGTTAACCATCTGGTCGGCTGAGCCGGCCCGCGCACCAGGCACCGGGATGTTGTCGTGCCGGGTCGTGACAGATGATCAAGAAGAGGGAGACAAGTGGAGCGGTGTGTGTGTGTGTTCATGTATGGCTCCGAGCCGTGGCCGCCGGGGTTCACGACGCTCCAGCTGTACGCGCCGGTCGACCTTTCGGCGAGCCCGGAGCTGGCCGAACTGCCGCTGCAGTGGCGCGCGGCGGTCGACGGTGCCTCGGCCGGCTTGGTGCAGGACAAAGACCTCCACGTCACCCTGGTTATCTACAGCTGTCAAGACGTTTCGCAGGTAGGGGCACGTTTGGGCAGTCAGGCACGTCAGACGTGCAGCGGTCGTGCCCGTTGGCGGTGCTGGCCAGCACTCGGCCCGGCACCGCCAACGTCAGTCGGCGCGCAGCGGGATCGGCGGGGCGATCGGCTTCCAGCCGAGTTCCTTGGTGACGTTGTCCGGGCGGACGTCGACCAATTCGACCGTGGTGATGGTCAGCGGGACGACGGCGGGGTCGATTTGCCGAACCTTCCGTGACCACGGGTCGGTGTCGGTTGGCTTGTGGCAGTAGCCGAGGCTCATGTGCGGCTTCGCCTGGCGGAAAGTGCACGCCGCGTCGCCGCGAGCAGATCGGATGGTGTCACGGGCTGCCTGCTGCAACGTGCGCAGCGGGCCGGCGGGGCTGATGTCCATGATCGGCCCGACGGCGTAGGCGATGGGATAAGCAAAGCCGTGGTAGACGGGCATGTCGGCGAGCCGGGCACGAAGGGCATCCTCGAGGTCGTCCCGCTCGCTCTGCGTCAGATCCTCGATCACCTTGTCCGCGACTAGGTCGAGGGTCACATGCAGTCCGGGCGTGTCCAACATGGACACGGGAGCGCCGTCCATCGCGTCGCGAATCTTGTCCACCATCGCCGCCGCTTCCGGGTTGATCGTCAGGTCGATCGGCGCGTAGACCTGAAGCACTCCTTTGCCGTCCGGCCAGGGCCGGTCGCCGAACTCGTACTCGTGCGGTTTCACGAAGTCCCCTTCTCGTCGGGTGTCCGGGTGCTCGACAGTGTCAGTGCGGCTGACGGTCGCCGATCAGCGTGGTGAGCGGCACCCGCAACCAACGCCACCGGCATGTGGTCGAATCAGCTTGGGCGAGGTCGCGATGATTCACGCTGTAGTTGACCAGGACATCGCCCGCCCTGCCGGTCCAGATGCCGGGGTGGGGCTTGGCGTTGCACGTGACCACGCTGCTGGTGGTCTCCGGCGTCCGATACACCAGCGTCGGTGAGGTCCACGGTCCCCACGGCTGCGCGGCGCGGTAGGAGACGATGTCGGGGCTGAATGGCTCACGGGTGTCGTGGGTGAGCAGGACCCAGCCGCCCCCGTTCCGTTCAGGCACGGGCAATACGCCGAATTCGTTGGCCACACCGTGCAGCAGCCGGACTGAATCCGCGCTGTCGGCCGACCAGCGCTCGCCTTGCCAGAACTCCCACTTCGCTTCCGGGTCGGCGAGCTGGGCGTCGGGTACGCGTGCCAGGTGCAGCCACTTGTCCGCTCCGAGGTCTTCCACTCCGAACACCAGGGTGTACTCGCCGTGCCGTTGCGCGGCAGCGCCCCACTGGATCGGGCCGGGGTGCAGATCGGTGACCTCGATCAGCGTGAGGTCGGGCAGCGTGAACCGGGCCAGCGCGGTGCCGGTGAACGCGGAGTCCGCGATCCCGGTGCCGGTGGCGACCTGGCGGTGGGCGAACACGACCAGTTCGGTGTCGTCGGTGGTGGCCAATCCGGCACTGGGCCGGTACCAGCGCGGTTGACCGCTCTCGTCCGGGCCGGGGGCGGGAATCATGTCGGCGCGCTGGCCATCGGCGCCGACGCTGCCGGTGTAGGTGGTGCGCGTGGTGCCGTCGTCGAGAACGAAACTGTTGCGCACCATCATGTTCTCGCCCTGGCCGGCAGCGGGCAGGAAAGTGTCTCCGCAGATCCACAGCTCGCGGCGGCCGGGCAATACGACGCAGTAGCCGCCGTTCGACGCCAGCCAACCGGTGCGGGTATCGGCATACCGGTGCCACTCTGATTCCCGCAGGTAGTCGCGTTGCAGGCCACACCCGAGCGCGTCGAGGTCGATGTCGGGCAACGGCGGCGGCGCGACGTCGGCCCAGTCGGTGCCGGTGCGTTCGCGCCAGAGGGTGCGGACCTTCTCCTCGATGGCCGCGGGGTCCGACGAGTCCACCACCTGCGGAGCCAAGCTTGTCAGGGATCGGCGTAGCAGCGCCAGCCCGGCCTGCCGAGCGGCGCCGGAGTCCAGCAGCGGCAGCTCGACGATCTCGAAGGTGTTGGGATCGTAGGTGTTCAGCACGAACAACTCGGCGGCCGACCGGTCAACGCATGCAGCCCGGAGACGGCCGCTGACGTGGAAGACCAGGCAGATCGGCTCTCCGGCCGGTGCTGTGCTCGCTCCGGTCGGAGTTGGGTGATGATCGTTCGCCATGGACTCGTCCTTCACTCGCCGCCGACAGAAGTGCCTTGCCAAGAATGTATCCCGGGCGGATCTTCGGCACCTCCGGGCAAAGGTAGTGCCCACGGCTCCTGCTTGGCTCCCAGCAGTCCCACCGTGTCATTCGTCGCAGGGCACGACGGCTCGCCGGCCTGCAGGCCTCGCTCAGAAGTCGGAGAGCTGCAGGTTCTCGCGGCGCGCTTCATGTCGATCTCCGCCGACCTGCGGATTTGCTGCTGTCTCAAAGCCACTTCATCCCGGCGCAGTCTCAAATCGACTGCACTTCCCGACGTGCACGTCGGACATCTGCAGGGTCTCACACGCTCTGACCTGCACAGTTTCAACTGCATGCGGCCGAGATGAAGTCGGGGATGAGAAGATGAAGTCAGCCGCGAGAACCTACAAGAGCGCCTGGGTGCCGAGCTGGACACGATGGAACCGAGGCCGGTAGATAGCTTCATCCGAGAGGACTTCGGAGAAAAGGGCGTTCACGTTGTAGGCCAGCAGGTAGCTCTGGCCGGCCAAGTGCAGGAACGACGGGTTGTAGGCGTAGCGGGTGCCCTCGTTCTCCGGTGGGTCGAGGACGAGCTGTGGTCCCGACCATGGTCCTGCCGGATGCGGGGCACGGTAGGCGACGATCGGCCAGGAACCGTGGGGCCGGGTGGTGTCGGAGGTGACCAGCAGCCATCCACCATCATCGCCGTCGGGAAGAGGCAGGACGTTGAACTCGTTGCTCACCCCGGTCAGCAGTCGCGCCGCGTCGCCGGGCCGGGCCGACCAGCTGCCGTCTGCGGTGTGGTACCGCCAGGCACTGCCCGGCCGGACGGCTGATGTCGTGGCGAGCAGCAGGTGCTTGTTCTCGCCCTCGTCGGCGACGCCGTAGACCAGAAGGTCGTCGCCTTCGCGGTGGACGGCCGCGCCCCACTGCACGCCGGTGCCGTCCGTGATGGGTGTCCTGCCAATCTCGCGCAGGTCGGGAAGGGACAGTTCGACGAGGACACTCTGGGTCCAGGCGAAGTCCCATTCCGCTTTCTGCTCGTCGGGGACGGTGGCCTGGTACTCCTGGTAGAACACCCACAGCCGATGCTGGTCGGTGGGCGTCCCGGGGTCCTCGATTGCGATGCCGTGTCCGGTCCACAGCCATCGCGACAGGCCGTCGGGCCCGGTCGTGTTCTGCGGGCTGACGAGGGCGCCGGGTTCGGCGGGGGTACCGCCGAGGACTGTTCGCAGTTCGCCGCGGGCGATGTCTTCGACCACGACGCAGTTGTTGACCATGCGGCCGCCGGTGAGCAGTGTGTCCGAGAACAGCCACAGACGTTCGCGGCCGCCGGCGAGTTCGACGGCGTAGGCGGAGTCTCCTCCGCACCAGCCTGATTTCGTCGCGGCCAGCACGGCGAACCGGTACGCGAGAGGATGTGGCGCGGGATCGACGGCGATGTTCAGCTCTGCGGAGGTGCCCGGCGCATCGGAGTTCACGTCTCATCATGGCGGACCGGAATCGCCCGCGTCCTATGAGGGCTTGGTGATCAATTGAGGATCCCCATGGGTGGCGAAGTCGTGAACGAGCAGGAAGGCCGTTCCGAGGGCGTTGAGACTCAGCTCGAGGCGCCAGTAGGCGATCTCCCCGTCGTCGCTGTAAGGCCTCAGGCCGGGCAGTATCACCCTGCCCTGCTGCCAATCACCAAAGCTCACGCCGGAGTGCCGGTCGCCTTCGTTGTCGTAGCGGACGCACTCCTGTTCGTAGAGGTCGTAGTCCGCGTTGTCGTAGGTGTACT
The DNA here is from genome assembly GCF_900110575.1 of Amycolatopsis saalfeldensis. GTDB lineage: Bacteria > Actinomycetota > Actinomycetes > Mycobacteriales > Pseudonocardiaceae > Amycolatopsis > Amycolatopsis saalfeldensis. Next base: position 14,534 of record NZ_FOEF01000034.1, on the reverse strand, counting down.
CGTGCAAGGAGACATCGGCCCAGGCGAAGAGACGGGGCACCGCTTCGTCGTAGCCCCGGCTGCCGAGGCCGACTTCCCAGTCGGCTAGCCACTCGGGTTCGTCGCTGTCGTCGACGATGGAGCTGAGGGTGATCGATCCGCGTCCCGACGACTTGTGCATCCACTCGTCGATGCTCACGAGCAGTCGTTGTCCGGATGTCAGCAACTGCATCCACGGCTGCGCGAGCTGCAGTTCGCGCACGCGCAGGACGTACGGGTCGCCGTCGGCAAGTGCTCGCAGCTGCTGCCGAGCCGTGGAGTCCAGGATGTTGTCCTCCGGGACCCGTAGTTTCCATCCGCCTCGGGAGCTTTTCTGCAAGGTGTCGCTCGTGACGATCTGCCAGTGGATGCGGTCGGTCTCGGGGTTCACCAGCACGACAACGACAGGGAGTACGTGGTTGGTCCAGTACTTCACGTGTGCGTCGCTGGGCCGGAACCACCAGCCCTTCCCATCGGGAACAGGCTGGTCGAAGAAGCTCAGGCCCGACTTGATCTGCACCGCGAGCAGCCTCGGGATGACTTCGCTGTTTTCGACGATCTCGACGTGCGCGTCGATGCCGACGTCGTTGACCGGCTGCTCACGGAACAGCCAGCCGAGGTGCTTGCTCACGGCTAGAGCGACGAGGTCGACGCCGATGCGTTCCGTCGCGGCTGACTGCGGTCGCTGCATCCGTTCCATCCCGTCCGTGAGCTGCGGGAACCCATCGTAGAGGGGCCGACTCGACCAGGACCGAGCAGGTGATGACCGACTGCTCGCGGCAGGCTTCGCGTTCCCGGCTGCCTCGGGGTGGCACGCTGCGCAGGGTGTTTGAGCCTGATCATGCTTCCGCGGAACCGCGCGACTCGAATGCGCGCTGGCAACAGTCGCTGGCCGTCGATCCGAGAGGGCGACGGTGGCGGACGATCGCGACGCAACGGCGGGTCCTGGTCGTCGCCGGGACGGTCACCAGCGCGATGCGGCTGCTGGCGATTCTGCCGGTGCTGGAATCCGACCCGCGGATCCAGGTGGTGTTCACCCATGACGCGGACTCGCCTTCGGTGCTGCTGGCCGGAGTTGCGGAGCTGTTGAATACGTTGCGGTGCAATGTGATCTCGTGGAGCCGGGCGTGTGCGCTGCGGTTCGACCTGATTCTGACCGCGAGCGAGAAGGACCGGGTGCGCGAGCTCGACGGGCCGTCGGTGTTGTTCCCGCACGGCGCGGGGTTCCAGAAGTACGACGTCGTCCATCGGGGCGTCGCCGGGCTGGGACCGCAGCACCTGCTCGATGACGAGAAGGCTGTGCACGCGGCGATCGCGCTGGCGCACCCCGAGCAACGTGATCTCGTCGCGGCGTCCTGCCCTCCGGTACTCGATCGGGCGGTCGTGGTCGGCGACCCGTGCGTGGACGTGATGCTGGCCGAGGAGCACCGCCGCAGCCGCTACCGTGACGCGCTTGGAGTCGCTGCTGGCCAGAAGCTGGTAGTGCTGACCTCGACGTGGGGCTCGCAGTCGCTGCTCGGGCGGGCGCCTGATCTTCCCGAGCGTGTGCTCGCCGCGCTGCCCTTCGACGGCTGGCGGTGCTGCCTGCTGACCCATCCGGGGATCGCGGCGGTGCACGGCCACCGGCAGCTCGAGGCATGGCTGGCCAACGCCACCGAGATGGGGCTGATGACGGTCCCGACAGGGCGGCGGTGGGAGCCGGTCCTGCTCAGCGCGGACTGCGTGATCGCCGATCAGGGCTCAATGGCGCTCTACGCGGCCGCGCTGGACGTGCCGCTGCTGCTCGCCGGCGGCCGCCCGCCGACCACGGTGCCCAGCTCCCCCGTCGCCGAACTCGCCGGCAGGGCGCGGCACGTCGACGCACCGGAGGATCTACGCGAGCAGATCCTGTCCACGATCGCCGAGCACCAGCCCGGCCGCTACGGCGACCTTGCCGCTCGCACGTTTGCCGAGCCGGGTTCCTCGGCCGCACGGCTGCGCAAGCTCCTATACGGGCTGATAGACCTCGTCGAGCCGGCCGGGCCGGCCACATTGGGCGCCGGGGAGATGCCTGTGGTGCTCCGAGGTCGGGTCGCCGCGTTCCTGGTGACCGCGGTGGTCGTCGACGGCGTGCTCAGCGTCGAGCGCGAACCGGTGACGTCGGTGGCCGCCGAGCACGTACGCCGGCCGGACCAGCACCTCGTAGCGCACGCGCTCGATTCTGCCGCCGAGCTTCTGCAGGTCGCGGACGTCGTCTACACCACCGTGGATGCGGGCCACAGCTGCCCGGACGAGTCACTGCGCTGGGCAGCGATGACGTTCGAGCAGTGGCCCCGGATTGCTGTCGCGGTGCGCCTGGTCAGCGCGGATCGGTGTATCGCGGTGACCCGCAACCGCCTTGGGCTCGTGTTCTCACTCGGTCGCGACGGCACTGCGCGGCCGGGGTTCGATCCGCTTCTGCTCGCCTCGGCCGCGTACGTCGGCCATCGCGCGGTTCGCCCCGGGGTCGGTTCGCTGGCGCTCGACGTGGCCGGTCAGACCTGGCAGATCACCATCACCAACCTCACCGACGGCGGTCCCGAGCCGGCCCACTAGGGATTAGCTGGCCGAGTCGGCGGTCGCGGGGAGCGGAAGTTTGTCGGGGTCGAACTCAGCCACGACGGCGTCGTGGTCGCTGAACGGCCGGGCCTCGATGCGGCGGTAGTCGATCAGCGCCGGCAGGAGCTTTCGGGTGATGTGGATCTGGTCAGTGCGGACCATCCCAATGTGGCCGGTCCACGCTCGCAGCGTCGGGTCATGACGCTGGTCGGCCAGGTGGGCGGCGACGTCGATGAGGTCGCCGCGCGCCAGCACGTGCCCGACGGCGTGGTTCGCGCGCAGGACGGGATCGGCGACGACGGTGCGGGCGGCGCGGTCGTGCGGTGGGACTTTGCTCCAGTCGGGTTCGGCGTCGCCGGGTGGGACGTGGTTGATGTCGCCGCCGAGGATGCCGTAGCCGCCGGTGCGATGTACGTGCCGGATGAGGACCTGTGCTTCCTGTGCGGCGAGGTCGGCCGAGTCCGGGCTCAGGTGCGCCGAGAGAACGGTCAGCGGAGCGGGAAGCCAGGGCACCGTCGCGATGAGTTCCGAGTGGCCGTGCATGCTGAAGTGCGCGTGGTCGGTGTCCCAGTCGTCCCAGCTGACGGCGTCGCCGTCGATAAGGATGCCGGTGTGGAAGCCGCTGGGGCTCGGGGCGATCGCGCCGCGCATCCCGAGTTCCTGTTCCGCGGCGACGAGCCGCTGGTCTTCGGGGTCGGCCCATCCGTTCGCCTCTTGCAGCAGCAGGATCTGCGGAGCGACGTCGCGGATCAGTGCGGCGATCCCGGCCCAGCGACCGTCGCCGGCGCCGTGGCGTAGGTTCACGCTCATCACCTGGAACATGCGGACTCCTTCGTGGAGGCGGTCGTCGGAGGCCCGGTTTCGGTGTTTCCGCCGGGCTCGGCGGGCGCAGGGTTGTTACGCCCCGCGATCGGTCGATCGCAGTAACGTGGCTACAGTAACGTCCGTAGTCAGGCCGGGGGTGAGCGTGTGAACCTGAACATCAGCAAGGTCCTTCGACTGTCGCTGGACGAGCTCGACACGGCCACCGGTCTGGCCGTTCGGGCGAACTCGATGCGCAGCGCGATCCTCGGGGACGAGCGCGAGATCGTTCTGTGGACCAACCGCGAGGACGTCTGGCCGGCCGAGGAGGACAAGCGCGCCGCGGCCGCGCAGGCAGCCGCGATGAACCTCGTGCCCCCGACGCCGGACGAGCGGGAGATGGAGTTCGCGCTCATCGTGTCCGCGCAGCCGCACCTGGATCTCGACGGCCTGGACGAGGTGCCGCCTCAGACGCGGTTCGACGCCGCGGGGCAGGCGCTGCAGGCCGCCTACACGCAGGCCATCCTGAAGCTGGTCAAGCTGGCAACCTCGACCGATAGCAGCTGAGTGCGGGCGAGGGTCCGGACTGCTCGGGCCCGAGCGCCGCAATCGGTCAGTATCCGGGGCGTGGTCCCTGCGCGGGGCCTTGCCGCCGGGGATCCTGATCGGCCTGGGGCTGGATTCGGCGCTGCTGCTCGAGAATCCGCTGCGCCCGTTGCCGAGCGTCGTCGGCACGCGACCTTGCTGGCTTCGCATCGTCGCGATCGGGACGGCGTCCGCGCCCGCCGGGTTCGGTGGCCGGGCTGCCGGCCTTGTCCTTGGCCGGTGTCGACTGGGCCTGAGTAAGCCGGTCGTGCGCCCGGTGTGCCGCGGCGTACGCAGGCGCGGATGTCCCGGTCGGTGTCGGGCCGAGCGGCTCGGGGCCGGTGACGCCGTGTTGTTCGCGGTAGGCGGCGATGGTGGTGATCGCCGCGAGGTAACGGGCGCGGGCCGCGGCTCCGGCCGGCGCGGGCCCGAGCTGCTGAACCCAGTCGGGACGCTCGCGGGCCGCGTCGCGGCCGAGTTCGACGACGCGAGCGCGGATGCGCTGTGCGTCGGCGGCCGCGGCGGTGGCCACCGCCCGGTCGCGCCCAGTCAGCGGCCGCGGGTCGGGCGCGGCCGGCAGCCAGCTCGGCCACATCGCGTCGCGTCGCGCGGCGGGCTGGGCCGCTGGGGCGGGAGACGCCGTGGCTGACGTGGGCGGTGCGGTGACGGGCGCGACGGGAACGGGTGTCTGGACGAGCTGCTCGGCGGCACGGCTATAGGCGGGAACCAGGATGTCCAGCCGGGCAGGAGACTCCGGCGCTGGTGGTGAAGGCTCGGCTGGTGCCGCGCCGGCCTGGCCCGTTTCGGGGCCGGGATCGGTCATCGTGCGGATCTTCCAGGCGGTGAACGCGCTGGGGCTGTCTTTGCCGGCGAGTTCACCGGGGTCGATGCTGGCAAGGACGGCACGTGGGTCGTGTCCGTCCGCCGCGGCGGTGGCGAGGTTCTGCGCGACGGCGCCGAACGCGGCGCCCTCGATGACCAGCTGGACGGCGGGGTGGTCGCCCCATTGCTCTCGGAGCAGGTCGGCGACCTGATCGCGTTGTTCGTGTTCGACTCGGTCGCGCTCCTCCCGATCCGTTCGCCGCTGGTGCTTGTTCTTCGGCGCGCCCGTCCCGCCGTTCGCGGGGTCTGCGGGGTCGCTGGGCTCGGTGGTCGCGGTGGTCGCGGTCTTCTTCAGCGCGGCGGCGGTGACTCGGCTGGGGTCGAGCACGGTGGGCCGGATGACGTCGTCGGGATCGATCTCGCGCAGCGCAGCGCGCGGGTCTCCCCCGTCGCTGGTGATGCGGTCGAGCCATCGGGCGACGGCGCCGAACGCGGCACCTTCGCTGACCTTCTTCACCGCGGGGTGCTCACCCCATTCCTCGCGGAGCAGTTCCGTGGCGGTGGTGCGGCGCTGGGTGTCGGCGGCCTTCCGCTCGGCGCGCTGGACGCGTTGCGCCGCGACACCGGGCTCGACGCCGTGGACTGGAGCGGGAGTCTCGGCACTGCCGGATTCCTCGAGGAGACCGAGGTCGACCAGGACGGGCCGGTCGTTGACGTTGGTCTCGGTTGCCTTCGCCCGGTCGATCAGCTTGGTGATGACGCGGCGAGTGCGCTCGAAGGCAGTCTTCGGAATGCCGAGCAGGTACTCGTCCTGGTGGCCTTCGACGTCCTTGCGCGCCAGGAACATCCACATCTTCAGCTTGTGCCGGGAAGCGGCCACGAACGAGCCGGGGTTGTCCGCGCCGGCGGCGTAGAACAGGACGGCGCCGCCGCGGCGCTCGCCGTCCTCGCCGTGCCAGGTCGCTCCGTCAGAGCCGATCGTCATGCCCTGGCTCTTGTGGATGGTGATCGCGTAGCCGTGAGTGATGCCGCCTTTGGCGATGAATTCGGGCGAGAACTGGGCTCCCTCGATGAGGCGGCCTTCGCTGCTGTTGCGGTCCCAGCGGACGTCGACCCGGCCGTCGGCGTGGATGCGGTCGATGATGCCGCGATAGCCGTTGAGGGCGTCCGGCTGGCCCGGCTGACGTTCGTTGACGCGGATCATGATGAAGTCGTTCTCGCGCAAATGAATCGCCCGGCCACCGACGATGTCGTAGGTCCGGCCCGCGCCGAGTTCCCCTTGCGCCTGGCGCACGGCCTGCGCGCCGGCGTTGAGACGGTCGACCTGTTCGTTGGTGCTGGCGACCATGAGCAGACCGCGCATCTCGGTGAACGGATCGGCGGCTCCCTGGCGCTGATCCATCCAGGTCGCGAGCATCGACGCGGTGGTCTCCTGGCCGGTTTCGCCAACGACCAGCCGGTCGCGGTCGGCCCAGGAGGTCAGGGCCTCAGAGTAGTTGCCCTCGCGCCAGGCTGCGATCGCGGCGCGTTCGTCGGCGTCGGCCTGGCGCCGGTTCTCGATGAGTTCGCCACCGTCGACGAGTTCGTGGACAACGGCGAACATGGAGCCACAACCCACGCCTCTGAGCTGCTTCGGGTCACCGCTTTCAACGATTTTCGCGCCTGCGGCATCGGCGGCCTGGTAGAGGACAGCGCGGTCGCGGTCGTTGGTCATCCCGGCCTCGTCGAGGACCAGGACGTCAACGCCGTTGAGGCCCGGCCCTTCCTTGATGCGATACAGCCATTGCGCCACGGTGCGGCTGGGGATGCCGGACTCGGCTTGCAGATTCTGAGCCGCGGTGCCTTGGGTGGCGGCCCCGGCGATGACGAACCCTTCGGCTTGGTAGGCGGCTCGGACCGCGTCCATCAGCGTTGTCTTGCCCGCGCCGGGGCCGCCGATGAGCGCGTCGATCGCGCGGCCGGAGGTGACGATGTTGAACAGCTCGCGGCGTTGTTCGGCCGAGAGCGCGAACCCGTTGGTGGCCTCGATGGTGGAGGCGGCCATCGCCGCGGTGGCGCCCGGCACGCGGATGCTGGTCTGGTCGTCGTGGCTTGCCTGGGCCGCGACGACGATGACCTTCTCGGCGTCGACGATGTCTTGCGTGGTGTAGAGGTGCGCGTTGGCCATGTGGTCGGCGCCGAGCTGCTGCTTCTCCCCCAGCGACGGCTGCGCGCCGACCTCGGCCGCCTCCGCTTTGACGAGCGGTACGAACCCCGCGTCCTCGAGCACGCGATCGGTCAGCGCCTCGACTTCCTCGTAGCTGCCACCGGCCGGGAGCGCGTCGGCGACCGCGCACAGCGCGTCGACCCGGGAGAAGCGCCTGGAGTGCGAGGTGAGCCCGTGTTCGACGCTCTGCAGCAGGGTCGCGAGCTCGACGAGGGTGGGCTGACGGTTGACGTTGGGATCGGGGGATGTTCCGGGCGCGGGTCCGTTAAGGGCGGCGCGGCTCATCGCGTCCGGGTCGAGTCCGGCGGCGCGGGCTCGGGCCTGGTAGTGCTCGCGCAGGGTGGAGTCGGACAGGGTGGTGGCGTCGGTCTTGGGAAGCCGGGTTTCCTGCGAGACCATGCGCTTGACGGCGGCGGACGCGGTGTTCTCGGTGAAGCCGAGGTCGCGCAGCATCGCCTCGATGTTCGCGCCGCGCTGGGAGAATTCGCGGATCGCGGCGTCGGGTATCGCCGCGACTTCCCAGTTGCGGGTTCGTTCGGAGCGGCGCCAGGTGATGCCGTATCGCTCGGTGAGGACTTTGCGGGCGGAGGCTTGCATGAGCCGGTCCGCTGCTGCGGCGTGCCGCATCAGGTCACGGCCTCCGGCGGCGACGGTGCTCCACCTTCCGTCGCTGCCTTTGGTCATGTTGGCGATGGTGAAGTGCACGTGCCAGTGCGGGTCACCGACGATTTGCCCTTCGGTGGGCCGGGCGCTGCGGTGGATCATGGCCCAGCCCGCGTAGCCGTTGCCGTCGATGGTCTCGGCGGTGTGGCCGTCGCCGTGGTGTCCGCGCATTCCGTAGGCGGTCTGTTTCTCGAGCCAGGCGAAGTTCTTCATCGCCTCGTCGGTGAAGATCCGGTCCAGGTCGGCTCCGGTCCGCTCGTCGGCGAACTCGCGGAGCAGGACGACGCTCTTGTGCAGGCCGATGGAGAAGTCGTAGGCGAGGTTGCCGACGACGACGCGGTTGTCGACGACTTCTTCTGTGGTGGTGCCGTCGGCGGCGGTGACCGTGATGGTCTTGGTGAGGTTGGCGGCGGCGTCGGTGTAAACGTCGAGGCCCCACACGTCTTCGACGGGCAGGCCGGCGGCGTCGGCGAGGCGTCCGGCGTGGTCGGCGCGCAGGGTGGCGAGTTCGCCTTCGCGGGCGACGGCACGCTGGGCGCGGCGGAACATCGCGAGCATGGAGGTGGAGGTGCGGCCAGCCCAGCGGCCCTCGGAGTGCCGCAGGACCTCGGCGATCTCGATATTAGCTTCACGGGCGACGCCTTCGATGGCGCGCACGAGGGGGGCGAGCTGGACTTTCGCCTCGCGGGGGACGCCGAGCTTGTGCTCGACGAGCTGTTCGCCGGTGTGGGGGTGGTAGCCGTTGACCAGCTTGCGGGCGAGGTCGAACTGGTCTTCGGTGAGCTCGGTCCCGGCTTGGATGCCGAGGTCGGCGAGTCCTTCACCGACCCAGACGAGCGGGCGTTCCTGCTCGGTGCGGTAGTCGAGTTGGGCGTCGTCGATCTCGCCGACGGTGCAGCCGTGCTGCTGGCCCAGTCGGTAGTCGATTTGTTCGGGTGCGCTCCCGATCGGCGTTACCCAGGCCACCTGGGCACACCTCTCCCCTCGCGTCGCGCGGGGGAGGTCCGGAGTCAATTTCTCCGTATCGCGATAGCGATACCTTAGACCAAATCCCTTGTCCTTCGCTGGCGCAAAGCGCCAGCTCAGCCCGCGGATGCGGGCTATGTCACTGTCGGCCGCCAGGCCGACCTTTGTCTCTTCCTCGCCGCAGGCGAGGCGCGTGGCCTGCCGAAGGCCGGCCACGCGCGGGCGCGTGAGCGCCCGTAGGGCGTCGCCGCGCGACGCCCTACGGGCCGCGGCCACGCGGGCCGTAAGGCACAGTCGGCCGAAGGCCGCCCATGACGCGGTACCCGGGTGACGGACCTGACCAGCGCCAGAACTGCTGCGGGGCGAGCCGCTTCACCGGCAACCGTCAGCCGGGTTCGAGGCCGCTGCCTGGGCGCGCGGCAGGTCACCGTAGCGGCGGGTGGTTGGACGGCTACCAGCGGGAATTGCTCGCGCGGGCGAGCCGGTGGTTGATCTAGCGTCAGGTCCGAAGAGGACCACGTCGATACCGGGGAGGGGTCGATCATGGCGAGTGCACGGGAGGTCCGGGCCAGGCTGCGCAAGAAGGCAGCCGACGAGCGCCGTCAGCGCGAGGAAGCCGCGGTGTTGGTCAACGAAGCCGCGGCGATCGCGGTCAAGGCGCGCGCGGACCACAACGCGGCGTTGCGCAAGGTGTTTGAGGCGGCGCTCAAGCCGGAGGTAGACGAGGAGCGGGCGGCGATGCTGCGGGAGCTACTCGACGCGGCTCTGGCGGGTAGTCCGAAGGTGGTCGAGGCGGAGAGGGCCGCTGGGCGTGCAGTGCTCGCGGCCGGCGTGCTCAAGGTTCCGCAGACCGAGCTGGCTGAGGTGACCGAGCAGCGAGTGGAGGTGTTGCGGCGCTGGACGCAGCTGGTGCCGCAGGACAAGGCGAACTCGGGGACCGGGTCGGCTGCTGAGCCGGGCGCAGGTGCGTCCGAACCGTCGGGAGCTTCGGGGCTGGGTTCGCGTCCGGGGTCTGAGCCTGCGGAGGTCGACGCGGCGGCCGTGACCGCGGGTCCGATGTTCGGTGACCGCGGAGACGTCGCAGCGGCTGGTTAGTGCAGTGGGACGAAGGCGTCGAGTTGTGCGGGGTCGATGCGGAGCAGGACTTCGCGGACTCGCGCCTCGTCCCAGCCGTCAATGACCGCGGCGCGTAGCTGGCGGGAGCGCTCGTCGCGTTCGTGTTTGCTGAGTTTGGACCAGCGGCGGATGAACCAGTTGGACCCGCCGACGCGTTTGCGCTGTCCGCCGCGCGCGAGGTTTTCGCGCTGGGTGCTGGGCCAGATGTGCCCGACCTTCGGGTCGGGGTTGGCCTTGACGCAGATCGGGTTGTCGCAGACCGCGTGTTCCACGACTCTGCGGATGCCGCCAGAGCGGTCCGCGCGCTCGCCGCGCGGAACCGGGATTCCCAGCAGCCACGCGGCGGCGAACTTGTGGGCTTTGATGCTGTAGGCGAAGCCGCCGCGCACGATGGAGAACTGTCCGTAGGAGTCGGTGATGGCTCCGGTCCAGATCCAGCACATCGGGTTGGCGCTGCCATCTGGCAGGCGCGGCGGGTGAGCCATTTTCGCGCGGAACCGCGCGATGTCGCCGGCGTGCTCAACCGGGTCGACGACGAGTTCGGTCAGGGGTGGCGCGGTGGGCCGCCGCCGTGGGCGGGGCCCCAGGGCAGGCGTGGCGATCGGGAGGTCGAACGGCAGCGGCGTCGCGTCCTGCTCGGCGAGGGTGATGTGGCGGCCCATGCGGCAACGGTACGGCGGGGGTCCGACACTTTCCGTTGACCGAGTCGCCCCGGTCGCCTCGGGCCTGGGCAGGCGAGGTGGCAACCGTCAGTCGGGTGGGCGCCCGGGGAACGTCGTGATTCGCTCGTGGATGCCGCTGTACTTGCCGGAGTTGACGTGCTCGGCGACCGCGGCGGTGATCTCGTCGGCAGCGGCACGCCAGTCGGGGCGTGCGTCGGCGGGCATTGTCGACAGAGCACAGCCGGTGGTGAGCGGGTACGGGTCGTGCGGGCCGAGTTCGCCGGGGGTCCGGGCGAGTGCGGCTGCGCGGCCGCGGCGCGACAACGTCGGGGCGCGGTCGGCGGCGAACCGGGCCGTTGCCTGCTCGACGATGGGGTGGTCGGGGCCGTGGCGTGCGATGAGTGGGGCGAGGAACGCGGCGTCAGCGTCTTCCTCGGTGCGCTCGTCGCGGGTGATGTCGACGAGTTCGCCGGCGGACCAGGCGTAGCCGTTGCCGAGCACGTAGAACAGGGCGTGCAGGCATTGGGTGCGGTTGGCGTAGAGCGACGGGAAGCGCCGGATCATGCGCTCGACGGTGGCGGTGACGCTGGCCATGGCGGGGTACTTCCTTCCGGTGGCCCGGCGGCTGTCGCGCCGGGCCACCTTCCTCGGGGTCGGGTCAGAACGGCGGCATGACGGGGAAGTTCAGCACGTCGGCGCAGCCGGGGCAGTGGCCCTGGAGTTCGGTCATCCGGATGTGGTGCTCGGGCAGCGGCGTGTCGCAGCCGGTCGTGTGGCACACGGCCACGCCGGGGCGGATCCAGTTCAGGCTGGCGCGGTGCAGGTCGTTGGCGTAGTCGAGCAGGCTGCGGTCGTTGACGGTCGTCACGGAGGACCTTTCGGCGAGCTGGTGCGGGGAGCAAGGGCGGCGCCCCGGCACCGGATGGCCGGTGCCGGGGCGCGGGCGGCTCAGGCCGCCACGGCGGCCAGCTGCTCGCGGTTGGCGTCGTTGGCGCGCTCGGTCGTGGTCTTGCTGACCTTGGTGACTGCGGCGGTGGCGAAACTGAGGTCGGGGCCTGCGACGGTGGCGACGAGCTTGGTCCGGGTGACCGGGTAGTCCTGGCCCTTCGGGGTGAAGCTGTCATCGCGGAACTTGCCAATGACGATCAGCCGCATGCCGACGCCGTTCTTCGGGTCGGCCGTGAAGGTGGCCTGGAGGTTGTCGGCCAAGGTGCGGTAGACGACGACCTTCTGGGACACCTTGTCGGAGATCCAGCGGCGCTTGGCGTCGTAGTAGCCGTTGTCGACCGCGATCTTGAAGGTCAGCTCGGCATCGCCGGACTGGGTGTTGCGATAGCCCTCGATGTAGGTGACGTTGCCGACGAAGGTGTTCTCGTTCATGGTGTTGCTCCCTTGAGGCTTGGGGGTCGGTGGAACGCGGCTTGCCTCAGCGGGGCGGTGCAGAGGTCCGAAGGACGGCGGGGGTTCTGGTCGGTTGATCGGGCGGCCCGCAGCGCAGCGAGGACCGTCGCCCGATCAGCCAGCCAGGTTCATCGACGCTTGCCTCTGCACCGTTCTGCTGACCTCTGGGCGGTTCACGGGCCCGGGGCTGAGGGGCATCCGTGACGCGAGGCCGGCTCGCGGTGTTCTCCCGACGATGGGACTCGCTCCGCTGCGCGGGGTCGTAGTGCTCGGGGAGGTCTGCTGCCCGGATGCTCTCAGTGCCGCGCGGCGGGCGGCGTTGTCGGGCAGTTGCCGGCGGGCGCGTGCCGGGACGGCAGCCTGGATCTGGCTCGTGCTGCCTGCGGGTGCGACGGGTATGGCGCGCTGCAGTGCTGACGGTGTCGACCGCGTGCGTGTGCCCGTCGGCCAACTACTGGCCGTCGCGTCCTGTCGCGCTTGGCGCCGGTGAGCCTGGACGGCATGGCTGTTCGGCCGGGCGGCTCAGTGACGTCCGGGCTGCCCGGCCTCGGGTTTGGCTGGCCGTCCATACCGGCTCGGAGTTGGTGTCGCGCTGATGATGGCGCCCGGCTCCCCTGCGGGGAACCGGGCGAGCGACGGTGACGGGTGTTCAGGTGTAGCGGCGGTACCTTTCGGTGTGTCCGCCGGTGCGGGCGATCGACTGGCGGTTCACGGTGTGCAGCCGGACGATGACGTCTTCGTCGTCCATGATCAGTTCGAAGGAGCCGTTCGGGTTGATCGCGACGACGAAGTAGATGTCGTGCAGATCTGTCAACGAGCCGGCGTAGGTCACGTAGTCGCCGGGGACTGGTTCCCCAAGGCCTTGGTAGAGCGGCATGTCCACCTCCGGTGTGCGAGTGGGATGGGGCGCGGGCAGGGGCTTCCGCGACGCCAGTGGCAGCCGGGCTTGCGGCGGCGGATGGCTGCGCAAGCCCGGCCGGGATGTCACCAGTGGGTGACGGTGTTGGCTTGGGCGGAGGTCGCGGTGTGGCTGCTGTGCTGGTCGCGGTACAGCGCGTCGGTTACCTTGGTGAGATTCACTTTGCTGGTGTCCACATAGGACTTGACGAATTCGACGATGTCGGTGGCGTTGGTGTATTCGCCGCGGCTCATGCCTTCCCAGAGGATGTGTTCCGGGCCGCCGCCGGCGTCGCGGTAGACGCGGGCGAAGAAGGTGGCGTCCCGGCGGTCCCAGCCGACGAGGACCACGTGGTCAGGAGAGGCGCTGTTCGGGGTGAGGTAGTGCTGAGTCATCGTCGGAGAGCCCTTCGAGCGGGTGGTGGCGAGCTGACGGGCTCCGTGGCCTGAGCACCCCGGGCGGGGGCCCGAAGGGCGCCGGGGGTTCCGCCCCGCCGAGAAGGCGGGGCGCCCGCGGCGGAGCAAGGGCGGCCCGCTCAGGCGGGGCGGGTTCATCGGCGCGCAGCCCCCGCCCGGGGTGCTGGTCTCGTGCGTCAGCTCGGCCGCCCGCCTCGTGGGGCGTCTCGGGCGCGGCGTGTCTCGCGCCTCGCCGCCGTGCCCCGGGCGCGCACCCGGGACACGGCGGGGCGGCTACCGGGTGCGGGCCTTCGCCTGCTTGCGGTGGCGGGCGAGGAGGATGCCACTGGTCGTAGCAGCCAGCGCGAACAGGGTGCTCAGGATCGCGTCGGGCGCGTAGTACTTCAGCGTCGAGAGCGTGCCGCCGTAGGCTTTGCGGTCGACGACGGCCCAGATCTCGATCTTCAGGCCGTCGAGTTCGCCTTCGTAGGCAACAGTTCCCCGGCTCGCGGACTTCTTGGGGGCCAGGCCGAGAACGTTGGCCCACTGCAGGGCCGCCTGCCGGGCGGAGGCCGGACGGTGGGCGGTGATCATGCCGGACAGGATCGGCAGCCGCGGGCCCGGGTTGCGGTAGTCGTATTCGGTGTGCCAGTACCAGCCTGCGGGCAGCGCGCCGGCCTGGTTGCCGAGGTGCTCGATGTGGGAAAGCAGAGCTGTGCCGGACTCTATGAACGAGTGGGTACTGGTGCGCAGGCTGTAGGACGACGCGGGCAGGTATGGGTCGCCGGGCTCGTACACGGTGCCTCCTGGGGCTGGGGTGTCAGCGGAACGCGGCTGTGCCCAGCACGGTGCGGGCGAGGTCCGTAGGACGGCGGGGGTTCTGCTCGGCGGGGCGGGTGGCCCGCAGCGGAGCGAGGACCGTCACCCGTCCGGTCGGGCGGGCTCATCGCCGCGTGCCTCGCCCGGGTCGTGCTGCCCTCGGGCGGTTCGCTGACACCCTGGCCCGGCGGCGGGTGTCCGCGGCTGGCGTTCCGTCCCGATCTCGGTCAGCTACCTCGCGCCGGTGGCCGCTGGAGGCCTCGGCGGCGGCTCCGGAGCTTCCGCGTGGGAACTGGAGCACGGGGTGACTTCGGGACGGTCCGACACCGCGGCGGGAGTCGGCGTGTACTCACCGGCCATCCCTGCCGGAGAGGTGAAGCGGTGTCCTCGGGTGCCCTACATGGCGACGGGTGCTCGGGTGCCACTTCGGCCGTGTAGCGCCGCCAGGCGCGGAACGGCCGCGCGGTGGTCGGTGCCGCCAGGCGCCGGCCACCGCAGGAAAGCAGCAGCATCCTGGGTCCGGCGCCCCGGCGCCGGACCCAGGATTCCGTGACAGGTGTTGTTGGCGTAGCGCCGCCAGGCGCGAAGCACGCGGGGTCGGCGCC
>NZ_FOEF01000022.1 GCF_900110575.1 Amycolatopsis saalfeldensis | reverse complement strand
TGTCGGGCTGCGGCGCGGGGAGGCGTGCGGACAGCGCCGCTCCGACACCTACCTCGACGCAGCGACGCTCGAGGTGGCGAATCAGATCGTGCAGTACGGGTGGGAAACCGGGCAGGCCTCGCCGAAGACCACCTCGTCCGAAGGCTTGGTCGCGTTGGATCGCGACACGGTGCTCGTCCTGCGTCAGCATCTGGCGGACCAGGACACGGCCCGCGGCCGGCTTGGCTCGGATTGGGTCGAGAGTGGCCTGTTGTTCACTCAGCCTGATGGCAGTCCGTTGCATCCGGCGGATGTCACCGCGAGGTTCCAGGAGCTGGCGCGTCTGGCTGGGTTGCCGCCGATCCGGTTGCATGACCTTCGCCATGGTGCGGCGACGTTGGCGCTCGCGGCTGGTGCGGACATGAAGACGGTGCAGAACATGCTCCGGCATTCCTCGATCACGGTGACCGCAGACACCTACACCACGGTGCTTCCCGAAGTGGCTCTCGCCGCAGCTGAGGCTACGGCCAAGATCATCCCGCGGACGGCAACGCGACGGCTCGGGCTCGTCTCGGGCACGTTACCGACCACAGTGGACAGTCAGAAAGCGGAAGATCTGCTTCCAGAAAACACAAAACCCCAGGTCACCATTTTAAGTGACCTGGGGGGTGAGGGTGCGCCATCAGGGACTCGAACCCCGAACCCGCTGGTTAAGAGCCAGCTGCTCTGCCAATTGAGCTAATGGCGCTTGTGTTGCCCGCCGCTTTGGTCTCCCTCGGCGACGTGGAAAAGATTAGCAGGGTGTTCAGGCCGTGTTTCAAGGGGGTCCCGTTAACGGAGCGCATCCGCCAAGGGCCTGGTCGGACCCCGCCGCACTTGGACATCCAGCCCAAAACGGCCAACCACAGCCAGACTCGAGCGGCCTCCGGATACCCCCCGCCTGCCCGTGATCACGCCCACCATCCAGCCCAAGCCCCGCAACGCCACGCCCCCATCCACCCATCCCTAAGGGGGTCCGGGGGCAAGCCTCCGGCGGGGGTGTGGGGGTTCGACCCCCACAAGAAAAGGCAAAACCCCAGCCCGGGGAGGACTCGCCAGAGTCCGACCGAACTGGGGTGATGGGGTGAGCGACGGGTTTCGAACCCGCGACCTCCTGGACCACAACCAGGTGCTCTACCAGCTGAGCTACGCCCACCATCTGCG
Source organism: Amycolatopsis saalfeldensis (assembly GCF_900110575.1). Taxonomy (GTDB): domain Bacteria; phylum Actinomycetota; class Actinomycetes; order Mycobacteriales; family Pseudonocardiaceae; genus Amycolatopsis; species Amycolatopsis saalfeldensis. The sequence goes on along the minus strand of NZ_FOEF01000022.1, from coordinate 178,543 downwards.
AGGGAACCTTGTGGCCACCTTGCTGAGAGCAATCGTAGCGTGCCCGCGCGAGCGCTTTTCAGGGGGTTACCCCCGGTGGCGTTCCTCCACTTCGGCGGCGGCGGCTTTGGCCTGGTCGCTGGTCGGGCCGGGTTGGGGGACGAAGGCGGCGCTGCGGTAGTAGTCGAGCTCGCCGATGGACTCCTTGATGTCGGCGAGCGCGCGGTGGGCGAGGCCCTTCTCCGGCTTGGCGTAGTAGATCCGCGGGTACCAGCGGCGGACGAGTTCCTTGATCGAGGACACGTCGACCATGCGGTAGTGCAGGTGGCCGTCGAGGGCCGGCATGTCGCGGGAGATGAAGCCGCGGTCGGTGGCGATGGAGTTGCCCGCGAGGGGGGCGGTGCCGGGGTCCGGGACGAACTCGCGGATGTAGTCGAGCACCCGCTGCTCGGCTTCGGCGAGGGTGACGGCGGACGCCCGGACCTCTTCGGTGAGCCCGGACTTGGCGTGCATGTCGTGGACGACCTGGGGCATGCCGTCGAGCTTGGCGTCGTCGGCGTGGATGACGATGTCGACGCCGTCACCGAGGACGTTGAGGTCCGCGTCGGTCACCAGCGCGGCTATTTCGATCAACGCGTCCTTGCCGAGGTCGAGCCCCGTCATCTCGCAGTCGATCCAGACTAGGTGGTCGGTCACCTGGACAACCCTAACCCGACACGGGGATGTCAGCGGGGTTACCTGCGCATTCGGCGCGTTACGCTCGGGCGGCCAGGTGAAACGGTGTGATTTCGGACTCGGAAACGGGGTGCGGCCAGTGGCCGAGCAGGGGTCGGGGCCAGCGGCGGAGATCGCCGGCGGGTATGTCAGCGAGGGTGGCGCGGTCGAGCTGGGCGCCGTGGTGATCGACGGGACGGCGGACTCGTCGGCGGCGGTGCGGCTGCCGCTGGCGACGCTGAACCGGCACGGGCTGGTCGCGGGCGCGACCGGGACCGGCAAGACGAAAACCCTGCAGCTGATCTCGGAGCAGCTGTCGGCGGCGGGCGTGCCGGTGGTGCTGGCCGACGTCAAGGGCGACCTCTCAGGGCTGGCCGCGGCGGGCGAGCCCAGTGACAAGCTGGCCAAACGCGCGCAGGAGCTGGGTGACGACTGGACGCCGGCCGCGAGCCCCGTGCAGTTCCTGTCGCTCGGCACGGGCGGCAAGGGCTCGCCGATCCGCGCGACGATCACCAGTTTCGGCCCGGTGCTGCTGTCGAAAGTGCTGGGGCTCAACGAAACCCAGGAGTCGACGCTCGGCCTGATCTTCCACTGGGCCGACCAGCGTGGCCTCGCGCTGCTCGACACCAAGGACCTGCGCTCGGTGATCACGCACCTGACCAGCGACGAGGGCAAGGCCGACCTCAAGGGCATCGGCGGCGTCTCGGCCGCGACGGCCGGGGTCATCCTGCGCACGCTGTCCAATCTGGAGGCCCAGGGCGGTGAGGACTTCTTCGGGGAGCCGGAGCTGGACGTGCACGACTTGATGCGGCAGTCCGACGGCAAGGGTGTCGTCACGCTGCTGGAGCTGGACAATCTGCAGGCCAAGCCCGCGCTGTTCTCGACGTTCCTGATGTGGCTGCTGGCTGAGCTGTTCGAGGAACTGCCCGAGGAGGGCGACCTCGACAAGCCGAAGCTCGTCTTCTTCTTCGACGAGGCGCACCTGCTCTTCGCGGACGCGTCGAAGGCGTTCCTGGAGCGCATCGAGCAGACCGTGAAGCTCATCCGGTCCAAGGGTGTCGGCGTGTTCTTCTGCACGCAGCTGCCCACCGACATCCCGAACGCCGTGCTGTCGCAGCTGGGCGCGCGGGTGCAGCACGCCTTGCGCGCATTCACGCCTGACGACCAGAAGGCGCTCACCCGCACGGTCAAGACGTACCCGAAGACGCCGCACTACGACCTCGAGTCGGCGCTGACGTCGCTGGGCATCGGCGAGGCGATCGTCACCGTGCTGTCCGAGCGCGGTGCGCCGACACCGGTCGCTTGGACGCGGCTGCGGGCGCCGCGGTCGAAGATGGGCTCGGCCGGTGCGGATGCCGTCGCCGCCGCGGTGGCCGCGTCCGATCTGCACGCCAAGTACAGCGAGACGATCGACCGCGAGTCGGCGTACGAGAAGCTGGCCGCGAAGGTCGCCGCCCCACCCGCTGAGGCGCCCGCCCAGCCGGATGCCCCCGCCCCAGCGCCCAAACCGGAGAAGGAAGAGCCCGGCATCATCTCGCAGGCGATGAGCAACCCGGCGGTGAAGTCGTTCATGCGCTCCGCCGCGAACGCGCTGGGCCGGGAGGTCACACGGGGACTCTTCGGCAACCGTAGGCGCTGAAAACCTGACAGGGGATGGCAGGTAAGCCCGGCAAGCTGGGGCGAGCCAGCCACCCGGGAAGAGGAGAACCAGCGTCATGACCCGCATCGCCGTCGCCACGTTCGAGCTGGACAAGTGGGAGCCGCAGGCCCAGGACGAGGCGGGTGGCACCGAGTTCGCGCGGGTGGCGATCGCCAAGACGTTCACCGGCTCGGTCGAGGGGAGCAGCACCGTCGAGATGCTGACCGCGACGAACGCGATTTCACGCGCGTACGTCGCCTTCGAACGACTCTCGGTTTCGGTGGACGGCCGCAAGGGGACGTTCGTGCTTCGGCACACCGCGGGCGACGAAGGGCTGTCGCTGGTCGTCCTCGACGGCTCGGGATCGGGTGAGCTGACCGGCCTTTCCGGGACCGCCGCGATCACGCAGGACGAGGCGGGCCACCATACGTTCACCCTGTCCTACGACCTGTGAACAGCGTGAAGGCCGCTCTCCCCGGGCCCCGATTCCCTGGGAGAGCGGCCTTCACCGGTTCCTCGCCTTGCCCCGAACAGTGAGCGAGGAAGTGGACGGGCCGCCCCGACCGCGGTCCGTCCGCGACCTGGTCAGCCGTTGACGATCTGGTTCACGATCGTCTTGGCGTCGTTGATCGGGATGGCGAAGCCGATCCCGACGCTGCCCGCCGCGCCGTTCGCCGAGGCCGACGGGCTGTAGAGCGCGGAGTTGATGCCGATCACCTCGCCCTGGGCGTTCACCAGCGCGCCGCCGGAGTTGCCCTGGTTGATCGAGGCGTCGGTCTGGATCGCGGTGTAGCTCGGGCCGCTGTTCGACGACTCGTTCGAGGTCTGCCGGCCGAACGGCGACTGCTGCTGTTGCTGCTGCTGGCCGACGTCGGACAGCGGCCGGTTCAGCGCGCTGACGATGCCGGTGGTCACGGTGTTCTGCAGGCCGCCCGGCGAGCCGATGGCGACGACCGACTGGCCGACGACGAGCTTGCTCGAGTCGCCGAGGGTGGCGGCGGTCAGCCCGCTGGCGTTCTTGGCCTGCACCACGGCGATGTCGCCCTTGGTGTCGGCGCCGATCACGCTGGCCTGGTACTTCTTGCCGTCCGAGGTGGTGATCGTGACGCTCTGGGCGCCGTCGACGACGTGGGCGTTGGTGAGGATCCGGCCGTCGGAGCTGAGGATGACGCCGGAGCCGATCGCCTCGCCCTGCGCGGTGGTGACGTTGACTTGCACCACGCTCGGCACGACCTTCGCCGCGACCGCGCTGACGTCGCCGTTCGAGGTCGTGCTGCTGACCGTCTGGCCGGTGACCGCCGACGACGTGGGCGACGAGGCGACCGAGGTCCCGGTGAGCCCGACGATCGCGGCACCCGCGCCGCCGCCGATCAGGGCGGCGGCCAGCGCGGTCCCGCTGACCACGGCCGCGAGCCTGCGGTTCTTCCGCGGCGGCTGCGGGATGACCGTCTGCGCTTGCGGCGTGAAGAGCGGATTCGGCGCGGCCTGCGGCTGGTACCCGTACTGGGGGTACGGGCCGTACTGGGGGTGGACGCTCTGGTGCGGCTGGTGCCCACCGGTGGAGGCGGGGCCGGGCCGACTCTCGTTCTCGGTCATGTACCCAGGTTCGCGCTCGTGCTTGTGAGAATCCTGTGGAAACACCCGGGGCTTTGCTGAGAAGAATCAGCTGAGAATCCTCAGGCATTCCTCAGCGTTCACGGGGTTCTCCGATCTGTCGGTCGAAGCACGGCGGGGTCAGTCGAAGAAGGACGGGACGTCGAGCGCACCTCCGGAAGCTTCGAACTCGTCGTGTACCGCCTTGCGCAGCGCCTCGTCTGCCAGGTAGTCGGCGGCCGTGAGCGCGAGCCCGAGCGCCCCGTCGACCACGGCCTTGTCCCCGGACGGCGATCCGGCCGCTTCGGCGAACTCCTTGGTGTGCAAGGCGACCGTGGCTCCGGAGACCGCGATCATCGGGTGCAGCGACGGCATCCGGAAGGACAGGTTCCCCAGATCGGTCGAGCCGGTGAGGAACTCCGGCACGATGCCCGGCGGCAGCGGCTTGCGGCCGGTGCCGAGCTGGTTGACCGACCAGCGCCCGGCGAGCGTGGTGTTGAACCGGATGGGCAGGTACGCCGGCTGCGCGTCCCAGCTCAGCTCGACGCCGCAGCCGGTCATCTCGGCAGCGCCGTGCGCGATCGCGGTCATCCGCTTCGCCAGGTCGCGCAGGGTCTCCGGATCCGCGGAACGGAGGTAGAACAGCAGCGCCGCCCGCTCCGGGATCACGTTCGGACGCGCGCCGCCGTCGGTGAAGACACCGTGCACGCGGTCGGTGGACGGCAGCTGCTGCCGCAGTGCCGACACACCTTGGTACGCGGCCACGGCGGCGTCGAGTGCGTTGCGCCCCATGAACGGCTGCGCGGAAGCGTGGGCCCCGACCCCGTGGAACACCATCTCGAGCTGGCGCCGGCCCAGGAACGGGTGCAGCGCGATGTCGTGGCTGAACGGGTGCAGCATGATCACCGCGTCGACGTCGTCGAAAACGCCCGCCCTGGCGAGCGTCTCCTTGCCACCGCCGCCTTCCTCCGCCGGTGTGCCGATGAGGGAAACGCGCCCGCCGAGCTGTTCGGCCACCGCGGCGGCGCCGAGGAATCCGCCGGCGCCCGCGGTGCAGATGACGTTGTGCCCGCATGCGTGGCCGAGCCCGGGCAGCGCGTCGTACTCCGACAACACGGCGATGTGCGGGCCGCCGTTGTCCGGGGTGCTCGTGCGCAACGCCGTGTCGAGGCCGCCGAGCCCGACCGTCACCTCATGACCGTGCTCGTGCAGCAGGTCGGCCAGCGCGGCGACGGAGCGGTGCTCGGTGAAGCCTTCTTCGGGGTGGGCGTGCAGGTCTTGGCTCAGTGCGACGAGTTCTTCCGCGCGTGCCTGGACTTCCTGCCCCACGGCAGCCCGGACTTCCGCGCCGGCTCCGGCGTGATCGGAGCCGAGCGGTTCGGCGGCCTCGACCGCTTCGGCCGTGGCTTCGAGCAAGGCGCGCAGGTGGCTGTCGTCGGGTGGGACGGGGGCGGAGTGGGTCATGCGGCGATGCTAACCCGCGGCACCGACAAAGTGGATCAGCTCGGCTCGGGCCGCTTCCCTGCGACGATCTGGATGAGGCCCGAATACTGTTCGCTGAGCGCGACGAAGCCGCGGGCGCGCAGGCTCGCGGCTATCTCGCCGCGGTCGAACATCCGCTGCCCGCTGAGGATCCCGCCTGCCGAGCCGGCCAGCCGCGCGGGCTGCCAGCCGGGGCGCGCACTGGTGAGCACCACGATCCGGCCGCCGGGGCGCAGGATTCGCGCGAACGAGTCCAGCGCGCGTTCGGGCTCGGCGAACAGGTGCAGTGCGGCGAAGCAGCAGATGGCGTCCACAGTGGACTCCTTGAGCGGCGGCCGGACGGCGTCCGCGCGGAGGTAGGCGACGCCGGCCGGATTCCGCTCCGCGGCGGCGCGGGTGAGCATGCTGCGGGCACCGTCCAGGCCGATGGCGAAGCCCTCTTCGCCGACCACCTCGCCGAACGCGCGCGTGAACCGGCCGGTGCCGCACGCGACGTCGAGCACGACCTGGCCCGGGCGCAGCGCCAGCAGCTCGGCCGCCAGCCGGACCTCGCCGGCCATGCTCGGTCCGAACGGCCCCTTGAACAGCCTGCCGAGCGTGGGGCGCCAGTAGTGCTCGTAGACCTGGGGGAGCAGCGTGGTGCGCATCAGGCGCTGGGCGATCCCGGTCGTCGGCCCGGCCTGGGGGACGTCGCCCAGAGCGTCGAGGAAGCCTTCGGCAGTCGCGGTCGCGGGGCCGGTGAGCAGGCCGGCGAGGCGGTCCGGGCTGGTCGGCGGCGTGGCCGTCCGGTCCGCTGATCGGTCCCGGTCGGTCGGACGGCTGGTCGGCACGGGGACTCCTGGGGGGCGGCGGGTTCGGATACCGGCAGTATGCCCACTACCTGCCCTCCACGATCGAGTGAAGATATCCCCGATCAGGAGTTCGAGGGCCCAGATTGTCACCCCCCATTCCTAATCTCCCCACCACGGCCTCCAACCCCGGAGCCCGCAGAGGAGGGACCCGCGATGACCACACCGATCCTGGCCCGCACCGAGCTGCCCACCGGCGAGATCGCCGTGCGGGGCCCGTTCGAGCTGTCCGCCGCCACCCGTTTCCTGGCCGGTTTCGGCCCGGCGGGCCGCCCGGACGCCGCCGCGGAGCCCGGCGTGCTGCGGCTGGCCTTCCCCTCCGACGGCGACTGGCGCCATGTCGGCGCCACGATCCGGCAGAGAACGCCCGGCGAGCCTGGCACCGATGTCTTCACCACCGGCTCGCCCAGCCCCGTTTTCGCGGGTTCTTCCGATGATTTCGGCGCGGTGTCCCCGCTGCGGCCCTCTCCCGGTATCGGCCCGTCCGGCCGGAGCTCCCACGGTCCGGCTGCGGCGCGGTCCTTCTCCGCAGGCCCAGCTGATCCGGATCAGTCCGGCCGTCCACTGTCCTCCGCGAGTTCGGCAGTTCCCGGCGCCTTCGGCACCGTCGAGGTCGAGGTGAGCGCGCCGGTGGAAGCGGCAGGCCGGGTCCTGGCCCAGGTCGGCCGCATGCTGTCCCTGGACGTCGACGGGTCCGGTTTCACCGGCCTCGGCTTCCGCGACCCGGTGCTGGCCGGGTTGCAGGCGCGGCGAGCGGGGCTGCGGCCGGTGCTGTTCTCTTCGCCGTACGAGGCGGGCTGCTGGTCCGTGCTCGCGCAAGGCATGCGCTTCAGCCAGGCGATGCGCCTCCGGCGGCGGCTGGCGGAGCGGTACGGAAAGGTCGTCGAGGTCGGCGGGTACCGGGTGCTGTCCTTCCCAACGCCGGGCGTGCTCGCGGACCTGCCCTTCGAACCGGGCCTGGCCGACTTCCGGACCGCCCGGCTGCGCGCCGTCGCCAAAGCTGCCGCGGAAGGCCGCCTCGACCCCGCCGAGCTGCGCGCCATGCGGGTGGCAGACGCGCTCGAGCGGCTGCGTGAGATCCCGGGCATCGGCCAGTTCTCCGCCGAGCAGATCCTGGCCCGGGGCGCCGGGCACCCGGACTTCTTCCCACGCGCCGATGGCCGCCTCCATCACGCGATGCGCGAGGAGTACGGCCTGCTGGACTCCGTCGGCCCCGCGGACCTCGAACTCCTGGCCGGAGCCTGGCGCCCCTACCGCAGCTGGGCCGCCCTCCTCCTCCGCGTCGACCGCGACGCGGTCCCGATCATGGAGGAGGTGATGGCCGCCTGACGCCCGCCGCCCTCGGACTCCGACGGTGCCTCCCGCACCGGCCTTGGTCCCGACGGGAACCCGCCCGCATCTCTCGGCGCCCGTTCGCCCCGCGGTGCCGGTGCCCGGCCCGACTGTCTCCCGTCAGGTCCGCACCGGGCGACGGCCGTGGTACCGCGGCCGTCGCCCGGAGACCGCGTACCTCGTGTGCGGTGGCACCGCGGCTGGCCACGTCGCGTGCTGTGGTGCGGCGCGGCTCGACCGGGACACCGAGCGGACCGTGTTCCGGCGCGCACTCTGGCTGTTCCGCGCGTTTCGTGTGCAGGAGGGCCCTCCCGCACACGGTCCCGTTTCAGCCGCGCACCTCCCGCGGTCGGGCGCGGGGCAAACCGACCGCTGAGACCGAACGACACCGTCAAAACGAGAAAGGAGCCGCGATGGGATGAGGCGCCCCATAGCGGAGTGACCTGGCCGAGGTACGGCGGGCGCTAACAGGGGCCAGATGCGGGCTGTGGTGAGGTGACGGCGTGATTTCGACCGCCTTCGATGTCTCGTCCGTCTTCGGCCGCCTGGTGCCGGGTGGGCTGCCCGGTGCGTCCGGGCTGGCCGCCGCTGCCGGAAGCGGGACGGGCACCGCCATCGACAACGCGCTCACCCAGGCGCAGACGCCCGGCGCGATCACTTTGATCACCGGCGGTGTGGCGCTGCTGGTGGTGCTGGTCGGCGGGACGCCCTGGCGACTGGCTCGCAACGTGGTCACCATCGTGCACGAGGCCGGCCACGGGCTGGCCGCGGTGCTGGTCGGGCGGCGGCTGCGCGGGATCAAGCTGCACTCGGACACCTCGGGCGTCACGGTGTCGCGCGGGAAGCCCGAGGGCCCGGGCATGGCCTTCACCGCGATGGCCGGCTACGTGGCGCCGTCGGTGCTGGGCCTGCTGTTCGCGAGCCTGCTGGGGTCCGACCTGATCACGGCGGTGCTCGTGGTGGTCGCGCTGCTGCTGCTCGGCGTGCTGATCATGGTGCGCAACGCCTACGGGGTGTTCTCCGTGGTCGCGAGTGCCGTGGTGCTGGGGCTCGTGGCGCTGGTGGCGCCGTCGGTGGTGCAGGCGCCGTTCGCGTACTTGCTGACGTGGTTCCTGCTGTTCGGCGGGGTCCGGCCGGTGGTGGAGCTGCAGGTCAAGCGGCGGCGCGGCGCGGCGCGCGACTCCGACGCCGACCAGCTGGGCCGGCTCACCGGCGTGCCCGCGGTGTTGTGGGTGCTGGTGTTCGCCGTCCTCACGGTGAGCTGCCTGCTGGCGGGTGCGCTGTGGCTGCTGGAGCCCGTCGCGAGCTGACGCGGGTCTGGGCCGTTCGCGAGCTGACCGGCTTGTTGCGAGCCGGCTGACCCGGCCGTGTTGCGAGCGGCCCTGCCTGTCGCGAGCTGGCTGGCACGGCTGGCCGCGAGCCGACCCGGGCGTACGAGCGGCTGCTGCGCGAGTTGACCGGGCGCGGTGCGGGCTGACCTGCGAGCTGCTGCGGACGTGGTGCGCCCTGACGCGCCCTGATGAGCGAGCTGGTCCGGGCGGTGCGGCCTGATACGAGGGCTGCCGCGGGCTGGTGCCCGAGCTGGTGTGGGCGTGGTGCGGCGTGACGTGGGCTGACGCGTGAGCCCGGTGTGGGCGTGGTGCGGCGTGACGCGGGCTGGTGCGCGAGCCGGTGTGGGCGTGGTGCGGCGTGACGCGGGAGCTGCTGCGAGCTGGTGTCGGCGTGTTGCGAGCTGGCTGGCACGGTTGGTGGCGAGCCGACGCGGGTGTGCTGCGAGCTGCCTGTCGCGGGGTGGTGCGCGGGGCCGGTGTTTCCCGAGGGCTGAGCCCGTCGTCTTCCGATGTGGGCGGGTGCGGCAGACTGGACCTCTGCTGGATCGCGCGGAGGGAGACGTAACGTTGGACGAGGTCACGAAGGCCGTCGAGGGTTGCGCGCGGGCGGCGAAGCGGGCTGCGCCGTCGCTGGCTGCCGCGACCAACGAGGTGGTGGACGCGGCGCTGGCTCGCATGGGCGAGCGGCTGGTCGCGTACCGCGAGGAGATCCTCGAAGCCAACGGTGCCGACATCGCCAAGGCGCGTGCGGAGGGGATGAGCGCCGGTCTGCTGGACCGGCTGACCATCACCCCCGAGCGGCTCACCGGCATGGCCGAGCAGCTCGAGCTGCTGTCCGGCGCGCCGCACCAGGCCCGGTCCATTGATGTGTCCACTTTGGACGGCGGGCTGCGGCTGGTGGAGCGGCGGCGGCCGGTCGGCGTGATCGGGGCGAACTACGAGGCGCGGCCGAACGTGACCGTGGACGTGGCTTCGCAGCTGGTCAAGTCGCGCAATGCCGGGGTGCTGCGCACGGGGTCGGCGGCGCTGGGGTCCGCGCAGCGGCTGCGGGAGACCGTGATCGCGCCGTCGCTCGCCGATGCCGGGATCGACCCGGCCGTGGTTCAGCTGGTGCCGCGGGTCGAGCGGGAGGCTGCTTCGGCGCTGGTGCGGCTGCCCTCGTTGGTGCCGCTCGTGATCCTGCGCGGCAGCGGTGACAGCACACGCGAGCTGGCCAGGGAAGCGGCGATGCACGGCGTGGGCACGCTGGCCCACGCGGACGGCGGCGGCGTGCTGTACGTCGACGCGGCCGCGGACCCCGGCAAGGTGCGCGACCTCGTGTCCGCCAGCCTCGACCGGCTCGGCGTCTGCAACCGGCTGAACCTGCTGCTCATCCACGAGGGCGCGCACGACGCGGTCTGGCCTTCCATCGCGGAAGCGCTGGCCGGGCGCGGAGTGACGCCGTCGCTGGCGCCGCATGAGCACGCTGTCGGGTACGAGTGGGCGCTGGACTCCGAGCGGGAGGCGACCGTCACGGTCGAGAAGGTGACCGGGCTGGCTCAGGCCGTGGAGGTCGCGAACGAGCAGACGTCCGGCCTCGCAGCCGGTATCGCCACCGAGGACCCGGCCGCGGCCGACGCGTTTTTCGACGGCTACACCGGCACCGGCGTGTTCTGGAACGCGCCGACCCGGCTGCTCGACGGCTTCAAGCTGCTCGCCGTCCCCGAGACGGGCATCAACCTGGACCGGGTGCCGGGGCCGCGCGGGCCGGTGACCTACACCGACCTGCACGTCCGCCAGTACGCCGTGCTGCCGCTATGAGCCCGGCATGAACGCTGAGCCTCGATGACCGCCCGGCCCCACGTCGTGCTCTCGGCCGCCCAGTCGCTGGACGGCTATCTCGACGACGCGAGCAGCACCCGGCTGTTGTTGTCCAATGAGGACGATTTCGCCGAGGTCGACCGGTTGCGCGCCGAGTCCGACGCGATTCTCGTCGGCGCGGGCACCGTCCGGGCCGACAACCCGCGCCTGCTCGTCCGCTCGGCCGAGCTGCGCCGCGAGCGGCTTGCCGCGGGGCGGCCGGAGCAGCCGATCAAGGTGACCGTGACCACCAGCGGCAAGCTCGACCCGGCCTCGCGCTTCTTCACCGCCGGTGACACGACGAAGCTCGTTTACGCGCCGCCGATGGTCGCTGACGAGCTGCGTGACCTCGCGACGCTTGTCGACGCCGGCACGCCGCCCGAGCTGGGGCGGATCCTCGACGACCTCGGGGCGCGCGGCGTCCGGCGGCTGCTCGTCGAGGGCGGCGGCGCCGTGCACACGCAGTTCCTCGCCGCGGGCCTGGCCGACGAGCTGCGGCTCGCCATCGCGCCGATCACCGTCGGCGACCCGCGCGCGCCGCGGTTCCTGGGAACCGGCGCCGTCCCGCGGCCGCTGCGACTGTCGGAAGTGCGGCAGCTGGGCGACGTCGCGGTGCTGCACTACCGCGTGGCCGCCGAGCCCTCGGCGCTCGACGTGCTGCGGCTGCGCCAGGCGATCGCGCTCGCGGACGAGTGCCCGCCCAGCTCGACGTTCCGCGTGGGCGCGGTGATCGCCGCCCCCGACGGCACCGTGCTGGCCACCGGGCATTCCGGCGAGGGCGATCCGCGCAACCACGCCGAAGAGGCCGCGCTCGCGAAGCTTTCCCCGGACGATCCCCGCCTCGCGACCGCGACGATGTACAGCTCGCTCGAGCCGTGCAGCGCCCGCGCGTCACACCCGCGCAGCTGCACCCAGCTGATCCTCGCGACGGCGATCCCGCGAGTGGTCATGGCGTGGCGCGAACCGTCACTCTTCGTCGAGGCCGAGGGAGTCGAGCAGCTGACGGCTGCCGGCCGCCAGGTGATCGAGGTCCCTGCGCTCGCCGCGGACGTCCGCCGCGCCAACACACACCTGCCCGGCGTCCGTCCCTGACCCGATTCCGTTGCTGCGAAACACTTTTGTGGTCGCCGGTTGCTTGGCTGCGCTGGGTTGAGCCGACGCGGCTGTGGACTGGGAGTCGCTGCCCGGGAAGTGCGGGGCGGGAGTCGAAGGCAGAGCCGCCGCGGGGATCCCGCCGTGGGGCCTGGGCCAGACAGCCGGACGTGGGATAAGCCGGACGGACAGGGCGAACACTGGTGCAGACCGGAGGTCGGGCGCGGTGGGCCGAAGTCGGGACAGGGCGAAACCGGGGGGGGCAGACCGGAGGTCGGGCGCGGTGGGCCGAAGTCGGGACAGGGCGAAACCGGGGGCAGACCGGAGGTCGGGCGCGGTGGGCCGAAGTCGGGACAAGGCGAACGCGGGGGCAGACCAGACGTCGGGCGCGGGGTGGGCTGAAGCCGGGAGAGGGCGAACGCGGGACGGGTCGAGCACCGGGCGAGGCGGACGTCGGGTGGGCCGGGACGAAGCGAAGGTGGAGCGGGGTCGGGCGGGGCGCGGACGTCGGGTGGGTCGGGACGAAGCGAAGGGTGTGGCGGGTCGGGCGGGGCGTGAACGCCGGGTGGGTCGGGACGAGACGAAGGTGGAGCGGGTCGGGGGCGCGGACGTCGGGTGGGACGAGGCGGACGTGGGACGGGCGGGGCGAACGCCGGGTGGGTCGGGGGCCACCCGGCGTTCGTGGGGCTCGAGGGTCAGCAGGTGCCGTTGTCGGACCAGACGCCGTCTGGGCCGGTGGTGCCGGGTTCCTCGCCTTGGGTCCACCACTTGGCGGTCCACTTGTGGCCGTTGTGCGAGACGGTGTTGCCGCCCGTGTAGACCTGCGTCTTCGACCATTCCGCGGCGGCGCAGGTGCCGGGGCTGGTGGGCGGGCTGGTCGGCGGGCCCGTTTGCGGCGGGGTGGCGCCGGCGAACTGGGTGGTGAACTTCGTGAAGTCCCAGTCGTTCTGCTGGACGTTCGAGCAGACGCCGTTGTCGGTGGTGCCCACGCAGGCGCGGTCGCGGTTGACCGACCAGAACGTGAAGCGGCCGAGTTTGTGGCTGGTCGCGTAGTCGTACACCGTCTGGAAGTCGGAGAGGTTGAAGATCTCCGCGGCGTCGGACTTGCCGTTCATGCCGGAGAAGCCCTCGTGCGAGTACGCGGTGGCGCTGTCCCAGCCCATGTGGCTCACGAGCAGGCCGTGGAACGCCTCCAGCGCGGAGACCTGCGACGAGCCGCCGTTGAAGCCGCCGTCGAAGGGCATGATGGAGAAGTTGTTGGGGGAGAAGCCGATCGACTTGGCCTGGTCGAGCAGTTGCGTGCCGAACCAGCCCGTGCCGGCCGCCGTGCCCGGCATGGTCACCGAGACGAACAGGTCCGGGTTGTTGGCCTGCAACGTCTTCGCGGCGCCCAGCTCGTTCGCGATCGCGGCGGTGTTTTCGTACTCGGGCTCTTCGAGGTCGAAGTCGATCGCCTTGAGGCCGTACTTGGTGATCACCTGCTGGTACGCGTCGGCCGTCGCGGCGACGGAGCCGCAGGTCTGGCCGAGCTTGGTGCCGCCGTAACCGCCGACGGACACCGACACGTCGCCGCCGGCGCCGCGGATCTTGCTGATCACGCCGGCCACGGCAGTGTCCGAGGACACCGCGGACGTGCCGTCCCAGGTGGGCGAGCAGCCGCCGCCGTTCGGCGCGAGGATGAAGGCCAGCTGGAACGCCTTCTGCCCGGTCGCGTTCATCACGGTGACCGGGTCGGGCGGGTTGTTGCTCTGGGGCATGAGATACGGGGCCGACGCGTACCAGTTGTTCCCGAGCGCGGCGGGGGCGGCCGCGGCGTCCGGCTGGGCGTCGGCGGTCGCGGCCAAGGTCGCGGCAGCCCCGAGCACGGTGGCGGCGGCGATCCCGACGGCGGCCAGTCTGCTTCGTCGCATCTGTCCTCCAACTGTCGAGGCGAGGTGCGCTACAGCATTGGACTAGACCATTACGAAGTCAAGGCGCGGGGTGGACCTTCCGACGTCCGTAGGGCGGCTACGGGCGATATGCCGGGATTGGTGACGTCGTGTTCACCCTGGCGGCCCAACCGGTTTCCGGACCACTACCGCCGGTGGTCCAGCGGCGGGAACCGGTCACTCGCTTTCCAGATCGCCTTCCAGGGTCAGGTAGACGTCGCGGAGCTGGGCCAGCAGGTCCGGGTCCGGTTCGGACCACAGGCCCCGGTCGGCGGCTTCGGTGAGGCGCTCGATGATGCCGCGCAGGGCCCAGGGGTTGGCTTGGCGGAGGAAGTCCTGGTTGACCTCGTCCAGGACGTAGGACTCCGACAGCTTCTCGTACATCCAGTCGCCCACCACGCCGGCGGTGGCGTCGAAGCCGAAGAGGTAGTCGACAGTCGCAGCGAGTTCGAAAGCGCCCTTGTAGCCGTGCTTGCGCATGGCCGACAGCCAGCGCGGGTTGACGACGCGGGCGCGGAAGACCCGCGCCGTCTCCTCGCCGAGGGTGCGGGTGCGGACGGCGTCCGGAGTGGTCGAGTCGCCGACGTACGACGCGGGCGCCGTGCCCGTCAGCGCGCGAACGGTGGCGATCATGCCGCCGTGGTACTGGAAGTAGTCGTCGGAGTCGGCGATGTCGTGTTCGCGCGTGTCGGTGTTCTTCGCGGCGACGACGATGCGCTTGTACGACTGCTCCATGTCCTCGCGCGCCGGTCGGCCGTCGAGGTCCCGGCCGTACGCGAAGCCGCCCCAGACCGCGTACACCTCGGCCAAGTCCTTGTCGTCTCGCCAGTTGCCGGAGTCCATCAGGGGGAGCAGGCCCGCGCCGTACGCGCCGGGCTTCGAGCCGAAGATCCGGGTCGTCGCGCGGCGGGAATCGCCGTGTGCGGCCAGATCCGCCGTGACGTGCGCGCGGACGAAGTTCTCCGAGAGCGGCTCGTCCAGGCCGGCGACCAGGCGCACGGCGTCGTCCATCAGCGTGATCACGTGCGGGAACGCGTCGCGAAAGAAGCCGCTGATTCGCACCGTGACGTCGATGCGCGGGCGGCCCAGCTCCGCCAGCGGGATCGCCTCGATGCCGGTGACCCGCCGTGACGCTTCGTCCCAGATCGGCTGCACGCCCAGCAGCGCCAGCACTTCCGCGGCGTCGTCGCCCGACGTTCGCATCGCCGACGTGCCCCACACCGAGAGCCCGACCGAACGCGGCCACTCGTGGGAAACACTGTCCTCGCGGTACCGCCGCAGCAGCGAGTCGGCCAGCGCCTGGCCCGTCTCCCAGGCCAGCCGGCTGGGGATGGCCTTCGGGTCGACGGTGTAGAAGTTCCGTCCCGTCGGCAGCACGTTCACCAGCCCGCGCAACGGCGAACCGCTGGGGCCGGCCGGGATATAGCCGCCGTCGAGGGCGTGCAGCACGGCGTCCAGCTCGGCGTCGGTGCCCGCGAGCCGCGGCACGATCTCCGTCGCCGCGAACGTCAGCACGTGCGCGACCTGCTCGTCCGGGTTGCCCAGCACGTCCTGCACCACAGCCGGCACGGCCGAAGGCGACCACGCACGCGTCTCCATCGCCTCGACCAGCGCGCGCGCCGTGGCCTCGATGGCGTCCACTTCGGACAGTGGCGTGTCGGAGTTCTCCTTGAGCCCCAAGGCCGAGCGCAGACCGGGCACCGCGCCCTGCTTGCCGCCCCACATCTGCTGGGCGCGCAGCATGGCGAGCACCAGGTTCACCCGCGCCTCGCCGACCGGCGCCTCGCCCAGGATGTGCAGGCCGTCGCGGATCTGGGCGTCCTTGACCTCGCACAGCCAGCCGTCGATGTGCAGCAGGAAGTCGTCGAACTCCGCGTCGTGCGGGCGTTCGTCGATGCCGAGGTCGTGGTCCAGCTTGGCCGCCTGGATCAGCGTCCAGATCTGCGCGCGCACGGCGGGCAGCTTCGCCGGGTCCATCGCGGCGATGTTCGCGTGCTCGTCCATCAGCTGTTCGAGCCGCGCGAGGTCGCCGTAGGACTCGGCGCGCGCCATGGGCGGGATCAGGTGGTCGACGATCGTGGCGTGCGCGCGGCGTTTCGCCTGCGCGCCCTCGCCCGGGTCGTTGATCAGGAACGGGTAGACCAGCGGCAGGTTGCCCAGCACGGCGTCGGGCGCGCAGGCCGCCGAGAGCCCGGCCGTCTTGCCCGGCAGCCATTCCAGCGAACCGTGTTTGCCCAGGTGCACCACGGCGTGCGCGCCGAACTCCTCCTCCAGCCAGCGGTACGCGGCGAGGTAGTGGTGGCTCGGCGGCAGGTCCGGGTTGTGGTAGATCGCCACCGGGTTCTCGCCGAACCCGCGCGGCGGCTGGATCATGATCACGACGTTGCCCGCCTGCAGCGAGGCCAGCACGATGTCGCCTTCGGGATTCGACGACGTGTCGACATACAGCTGCCCCGGCGCCGGGCCCCAGTGCTCCTCCATCGCCTCGCGCAGTTCCGAGGGCAGCCGCGCGAACCACTCGCGGTAACGCTCGGCCGGCACGCGGATCGGGTTGCCCGACAGCTGTTCTTCGGTCAGCCACTCGGGATCCTGGCCGCCGGCCGCGATCAGCGCGTGGATCAGGGCGTCGCCGTCCGGCTGTTCCGTACCGGTGGGATCGACGCCCGGGAACGCGTCCGCGCCGAGGTCGTAACCCCGGTCGCGCATCTGCCGCAGCAGCTTGATCGCCGACGCGGGTGTGTCCAGCCCGACCGCGTTGCCGACGCGCGAGTGCTTCGTCGGGTACGCCGAGAGCATCAGCGCGATCCGGCGCTCCGGCGGAGGCGTGTGACGCAGGCGCGCGTGGGCCAGCGCGATCCCGGCGACGCGGGACGCGCGCTCCGCGTCGGGCACGTAGCGGGGCAGGCCGTCTTCGTCGATTTCCTTGAAGGAGAACGGCACCGTGATCAGCCGGCCGTCGAATTCCGGCACGGCCATCTGGTTGCCGGCGTCCAGCGGGGTCAGGCCCTCGTCACTGGCCGACCAGGTCTCGCGGTCGCTGGTCAGGCAGAGCGCCTGCAGGATCGGGACGTCCAGGCCGGCCATCTCGGCGACGTCCCACGCCTCGTCGTCGCCACCGGCGCCGGCTTCCGACGGCCGGGTGCCGCCCGCGGCCAGCACGGTGACCAGCAGCGCGTCCGCCCGGCCCAGCTCGGCCATCATCTCCGGCTCGCGCGTGCGCAGCGACGCGCAGTGGATCGGCAGCGCCCGCCCGCCCGCGGCCTCGATCGCGTCGGCCAGCGCGTGCACGAACGCGGTGTTCCCGGACAGGTGATGCGCGCGGTAGTAGAGGATCCCGATCACCGGCCCGGTGTTCGAGGACGCGGGCCGCTCCAGCACACCCCACGCGGGCTGCACGGCGGGCGGCTCGAAGCCGTCGCCGGTGAGCAGCAGGGTGTCGGACAGGAAACGGTGCAGCTGGGTGAGGTTGTCCGGCCCGCCTTGCGCGAGGTATGCGTGCGCCTCCGCGGCGATGCCCGACGGCACCGTCGAGAGCTTCATCAGCTCCGCGTCCGGCGTCTGCTCGCCGCCGAGGACGACCACGTGCGAACCGGACGCGCGCAGGGTGTCCAGCCCCTCCTGCCAGCTGCGCGGGGTGCCGAGGATCCGGACCACGACGATCGCCGCGCCGTCCAGCAGGCCCGGCAGCTCGGCGAGGTCCAGGCGGGCCGGGTTCGCCAGGCGGAACTCGCCCTCGGCGGACCGGGCGCTGAGCAGGTCGGTGTCCGAAGTGGACAGCAGCAGGATCACGGGGTTCCTCACTCGGGGTGTCCGCGCCCCGGGTCGTCGGTCGCGCCGGCGGGAGTTCCTGGCTCCCCGGATCACTCCGGGTCACAGTGGCGGGACCGTCCCGGACTCTCACCGGGTTCCTCCACCTGCCGACGCGTGTTCGCCCTCACTCTCGCCGGGCGCGGGCGCGCCCGTCAAGGTGACGTGTCAGACCACGCGGACCGCGACGATCGGCCGCTGCCCGACGGGATGGCTGCGCCGGGCCGTGACGCTCCACGAGTACCCGCGGAAACCGCCGGTGGCCGGGTCGGCGTGGAACACCATGTGCCCGCGCCCGGCGCCCTGCCCGCCGGGGCCGCGGCTGTCCGGGAACTCCGCCGAGGTGCCGTGCGGATCGGCGGTGCAGTCGACGACCGGCACCAGGTAGGCGCCCGTCCCGTCCGCCACCGGCTCGCCGCGGACCGCCGCGATGTGCCCGGTGTTCACCGGCCGCCGGTGCCCGTAGTCGATCACCACCAGGTCGCCCGCCCGCAGCTCCGCGACCGTGCGCACCGGCGAGAAGTGCGGCACGGCGCGGCGGCTGAACACCCACCAGTACGTGCGAGAGGGCGGGCTGACCGAGCGGAAGTGCGCGGTGAAGAACTCGTCGTCGGCCCAGTCGTAGGCCTGCTTGAGCACCTGGGTCTGGAACGACGCGCACTGCGTGTGGTTGCGCCACGGCTCGGCCCAGCTCACCACGTCGGGCTCGCCGGCGGCCTTGTACCGGTTGTGCTCGGGCGGCACGTGGTCGATCAGCAGCTCGGCGGCGCGCAGGTGTTCGGGGACGATCACACCGTCCTTGATACCCCGCCGGTCAGCCCGTGTGCTCGCGGTCGCCGATCCTGGGGAACGGGGCGGTGGAGAACAGCACCTCCACCGCCACCTCGAAGAACTCCGCGATCCGCAGCGCCAGGTGCAGGCTCGGGCTGTACTCGCCGCGCTCCAGGTAGCCGATGGTCTGGTAGTGCACGCCCAGCGCGTCGGCCAGCTGGCGGCGGGAGATCCCGCGCTCGGCGCGCAGCACCGAGATCCGGTTGTAGACGTTTTCGCTCAAGGTGCTTCACGCACGCTGCAGTGCCCTTTCCCGTCGTGCCGCCACGGACGACCCGGACTCCCGCCGGGCCATCCGGCGCAGCAGGATCGGGGCCAGCACCAATCCGATCACGGCCCACGCGGCCAGCACGCCGAGGGTCGCCCACGGCCGCCAGGACTGGCCGATCTCGACCACCACGGCGGAATCCGGCAGCAGCGCCGAGCGCATGCCCAGGCCGAGCCAGTACATCGGGAACACCTGGGCGATGTCCTGCACCCAGACCGGCAGCGCGGTGACCGGGTAGAAGATCCCGGAGATCGCGCCGAGGCCGAACACCGGCAGCATGATGAACGCCATCGAGCGGGAGCTGGTGGTCAGCGAACCGAGCGCGGCGCCGAGCGGCAGCGTCGCGGCCAGCCCCAGCACGAGCACCCACAGCAGGGTCAGCCAGGACCAGGCGCCGCCCGTGGCCAGGCCGCTGAACAGGAACAGGCCCGGGATCAGCGTGACCGCCATCCCGGCCACCTGCATCAGCGAGACCGAGGTCATCTTGCCGACGAGGTAGCCGAGCATGCCGTTGGGCGTCGCCTTGGCACGCAGCAGCGTGCCGTCCTCACGGTCGACGGTCAGGAAGCCCGCCATGCCGGACAGGCCGTTGAGCACGATCCCGGCGCCCAGCACCCCGGGCACGTTCGACGCGCCGAGCGAGAACGACGTGCCGGGCAGCGTGTCGCCCCGCATGAAGAGCAGTGCGCCCAGGGTGGTCACGGTCCAGAACAGCTGCCCGACGAGGTCGTCGCGATTGGTCCATTGGTGGCGGAATTCGATCAGGCCACGGCGGAGGCCGGTCCGGAGCGCGGCGGCGCGGGGATTCATCGCACACCTGCTTCTTCGGAGACCACGGCGGTGAGCCCGGCCTCGGCCTGGTGCACGAGGGTCATGTAGGTGTCCTCCAGCGAGGCCCGGCGGACCTCGAGATCCGCGACGGCTTCGCCGTGCTGCTTGAAAAGCTCGTACACGTACTTCGTCGCTTCGGTGGTGGAGTGCACGAAGCGCTGCCCGTCGACGGTCCAGCGCACCTCGGCTTCACCGGCGATCTGGCGGCTGAGCTCGTCGGCCGAGCCGTCGGCGACGATGCGGCCGCCGCTGAGGATGAGGATCCGGTCCGCCAGCTTGTCGGCCTCGTCGAGGTCGTGGGTGGTGAGCAGGATCGTGGTGTCCTCGTCGTCGGTCAGCCGGTGCACCAGCTCGTGGAACTCGCGCCGGGCCTCCGGGTCGAAGCCCGCCGTGGGCTCGTCGAGGAACAGCAGCTCGGGCCGCCCGACGATGCCGATCGCGACGTCGAGCCGGCGCCGCTGGCCGCCGGAGAGCTGCCGGAGCTTCTTGTGCGCGTGCGGGGTCAGCCCGACGGCCTCGATCAGCTCGTCGGTCTGCCACGGCCGGCGGATCCGCTCGGTCGAATAAGGCGCGTAGTACTCGCCGAGGTGCGCGAGCAGTTCGCGCACGCGCCACCGGCCGTGGTCACGCCAGGACTGGAGCACGACCCCCAGCCGTGCCCGCCAGTCCTCACCGCCGTTCGCCGGGTCCGTGCCGAGCACCTCGACCCGGCCCGCGGACCGCATCCGGAAGCCCTCGAGGATCTCGATCGTCGTCGTCTTGCCCGCGCCGTTCGGCCCCAGCAGGCAGAGCACCTCGCCGCGGTGCGCGGTGAACGCGACGTCGTGCAGCACGTCGTTCGTCCCGTAACGCATCCGCAGGTCTTCGACGCGCAGGACCACTTCATCCGGATTCCGCATCGGAACCACCCCCATCTCACCTGTGCGATCGAATGTAGCATGTGTACTACATTCGATCATAGGATTGCTGAATCATTCGCCAGCTACAGTGAGCGTCATGTCCAGCCCCGCCCGCGTGCGCGCCGACGCGTGCCCCGGTGTTTTCGCCACGCACGACGCGGCGGACGGCCCGCTGGCCCGCGTCCGGCTGCCGGGCGGCGCCGTCTCCGCGGAGCGGCTTCGCGCGCTCGCCGCGTGCGCCGAAGACCTCGGCGACGGCGACGTCCACCTCACCTCTCGCGGCAACGTCCAGCTTCGCGGCGTCACGCGTCCGGGGCTGGCGAAGCGGCTGACAGCGGCCGGATTGCTGCCCTCGCCTTCGCACGAGCGCGTCCGCAACGTCCTGGCGTCGCCGCTCAGCGGGATCCACGGCGGGATCGCCGACGTCCGCGGGCTGGCGCAGGCGCTGGACGTCGAGCTGTGCGCGCGGCCCGCGCTCGCCGAGTTGCCGGGGCGGTTCCTGTTCGCCTTCGACGACGGCCGTGGTGACGTCGCCGGCGAAGGCGCCGATGTCTGCTGGCGCGCTGTGACGCCTTCGCTCGGCACGGTCCTGCTCGCCGGCGCGGACACCGGCTGGCTCGTTCCACTGGCCGACGCCGTTGACGCGCTGCTCGCCGTGGCGACCGCGTTCGCCGAAGCGCGGGGGACGGCCTGGCGGATCGCCGAGCTGGCCGACCCGATCGCGTTGCTGCCCGCCGGACCACGCGAGAAGCCGGTCGAACGGCCGGTGCGAGTGGATCCCACGATGGGCCGGTTCGGTGCGGCGATCGGTGTCGCGCCCCGGTTCGGGCAGCTCACGGCCGCGCAGGTGCGAGTGCTCGCCGATGTCGCCGCGTCCGCCGTGGTGACGCCGTGGCGTTCGGTGGTGCTGCCCGGCGCGACCGACGCCGGCCGGTTGAGTGCTGCGGGGCTGAGCACCGACCCGGCCGCGCTGGAGATCACCGCGTGCATCGGACGGCCGGGGTGCGCGAAGTCGCTCGCCGACGTCCGTGCCGACGCCGCGCAGTTGGTGCCCGGCGGTGTCCGCGCGCACGTCGCCGGCTGCGCCCGCCGCTGCGGCCGCCCGGCCGGGGCCCACCTGGACGTGGTCGCCGAGGGCGGCGGCTACCGTGTCGACGGGCGGTGGACCCCGGTGTCCCGCCTGGCGGAAGCGTTGGTTGGAAAGGAAAACTCGTGATCGACTACCTGCGGGACGGGGCCGAGATCTACCGGCACTCGTTCGCCACGATCCGCGAAGAGGCGGACCTGGCGATCCTGCCCGAGGACGTGGCCGGCGTCGCGGTGCGGATGATCCACTCCTGCGGCATGGTCGACCTCGTCGACGACCTGCGCTACAGCCTGGACGTGGTCGAGTCCGGCCGCGCGGCGCTGGAGGCGGGCGCGCCGGTGCTGTGCGACGCGAAGATGATCGCGAGCGGCATCACGCGCAAGCGGCTGCCGGCGGCGAACGAGATCGTCTGCACGCTGGACGATCCGAGCGTGCCGGGCCTGGCCGAGCGGATGGGCACGACCCGCTCGGCCGCGGCGCTGGAGCTGTGGCGGGACCGGCTGCCGGGCTCGGTGGTCGCGATCGGCAACGCGCCCACCGCGCTGTTCCGGCTGCTGGAGCTGCTGGACGAGGGCGTCGGCGCGCCGGCCGCGATCATCGGCGTGCCGGTGGGCTTCGTCGGCGCGGCGGAGTCCAAAGTGGAGCTGGCCAAGGCCTCGCCCGCGCCGTACCTGGTGGTGCACGGGCGTCGCGGCGGGAGCGCGATGGCGGTCGCGGCCGTCAACGCGCTCGCGAGCGTGGCCGAATGAAGCCCGGGAAGCTGTACGGCGTCGGCCTCGGGCCCGGCGACCCCGAACTCATGACGGTCAAGGCGGCCCGGCTGATCGGCGAGGCCGGCGTGATCGCGTACCACAGCGCGCGGCACGGCCGGAGCATCGCGCGCTCCGTGGCCGCCCCGTACCTGCGGGAAGGGCAGCTGGAGGAGCCGCTGGTCTACCCGGTCACCACGGAGACCACCGACCACCCCGGCGGCTACGAGGGCGCGATCGCGGACTTCTACGAGCTGAGCGCCAAAAAGCTCGCCGAGCACCTCGACGCCGGGCGTGACGTCGTCGTGCTGTGCGAAGGCGACCCGTTTTTCTACGGCTCCTACATGTACATGCACGAACGGCTTTCCGGGCGCTACACCGCGGAGGTGGTGCCCGGGGTGACGTCGGTGAGCGCGGCGTCCTCGGTGCTCGGCCGCCCGCTGGTGCAGCGCGACGAGGTGTTCACGGTGCTGCCCGGCACGCTGCCCGCGCCGGAGCTGGCGCGCCGGCTGGCCGACACGGAGTCCGCGGCCGTGCTGAAGCTGGGCCGCACGTTCGGTTCGGTGCGCGAGGCGTTCGCGGAGGCGGGCAAGCTGGACGACGCGTGGTACGTCGAGCGCGCGACCTGGGGCGAGCAGCGGGTGCTGCCGCTCGCGGACGTCGACCCGTCCTCGGTTCCGTACTTCTCGTTGGCACTGCTGCCAAGCCCGGCGTATGCGTCCCGTGTGGACGGTGCGGCCGCCGCTGCCGTCGCCGGTTCGACGCCGGCCGCTGAGGGTGGCGAAGTCGTGGTCGTCGGCCTCGGCCCGGCGGGCCCGGAGTGGCTGACGCCGGAGGCTTCGGCGGAGCTGGCGGCGGCGGACCACGTGGTGGGCTACGGGCCGTACGTCGCGCGCGTGCCGCAGCGCGCGGGGCAGCAACGGCATCCGTCGGGCAACCGGGTCGAGGCGGACCGCGCGGCCGACGCGCTGGAACTGGCGCGCGCGGGGGCGCGGGTGGCCGTCGTTTCCTCCGGTGACCCCGGCGTGTTCGCGATGGCTTCCGCGGTGCTGGAGCAGGTTTCGGCGGGCCGCGGCGCCGGCGTTCGAGTGCGCGTGGTGCCCGGCGTGACGGCCGCGCAGGCCGCCGCCGCCCGCGTCGGCGCGCCGCTGGGCCACGACTACTGCGTGCTTTCGCTCTCGGACCGGCTGAAACCGTGGGAGATCATCGAACGCCGGCTCGACGCCGCGGGCGCGGCGGATCTGGTGCTGGCGCTGTACAACCCGGCGTCGCGCACGCGCGTGACGCAGCTGGCGTCGGCTCAGGAGGTGCTGCTGCGCCACCGCGCCCCGGCCACCCCGCTCGTGGTGGCCCGCGACGTGGGCGGGCCGGAGGAGGACATCCGCGTCACCACGCTCGGCGGGCTGGACCCGTCCACTGTGGACATGCGGTGCCTGCTGATCGTGGGCTCGTCGCAGACCCGCGTCGAGGCCGGTCCCGGCGGCGCGGCGATCGTGTGGACGCCGCGCAGCTACGGCTGAGCGCTCAGCGGGTCGGGTCCTTGCCGTTGGGCTGCTTGGGACCCGGCCCGGGCGACCACCAGCCCCAGACGGTCTTCGTGCCCCGGTGGATGGTCGGCGCGATGCCCTCGGTGAAGGGCTCCACCTGCAGCAGCTGGCCCCACGACTGGCTGGGCTGGCCGAGCAGGTAGCTGGGCACCTCCGGCTCGTCGGCCAGCTCCTCCAGCCAGCCGTTCGGGCCGCCGTTGGTGCTGGACGCCCAGTCGGCCTCGTCGGCGAGGCTGCCCGCGGTGATGCGGTAGTCCGGCACCTGCGAGACGCCGTCGTGCGAAGTGACCGGGCTCGCGCACGGGTAGACGAACGACGCGGGCCAGTCGATGTACACGGACTTGCCCGCGAGCTTGTCGGTGAGGGTGGTGAACGTCGGCACGCGCGGGGCGGACGCGGCGATCCAGCCGTCCTCGGTCAGGTCGTTGTCGACGATGTTGATCCGCACCGCGTTCGTCTCCGGCGGCAGGTCGCGCAGGTTGATCCGGGTGTCGCCCCAGCCGCCGGTGCCCGCGCCCGGCGGCAGCACGAACTGGCTGCGCAGGATCTTCACCCCGGCCGGGGTGTTCACGCCGTAGTCGAGGCTCACCGACGTCGGACGGCGCGCCTGGCCCGCGGTGGCGACGACGATCTGGCCGTCCGCGGGCTTTTCCGTGAGCGCGTACCAGTCGCTGCGCAGCCGGCCCGCGCGCGTCTGCGGGTCGAGGTAGCTGCTCCACATCGGCACCTGCGCCGGGGCGAAGCCGTGCGGCGGCTCGGCGAGCGGGTCCTTGTCGTCGATCGGGCGGGTGTGGAAACCGGTCTGCACCCGGCCGTTGTCGAGGTCCGGGTTGGGCAGCGGCGAGGTCTCCTCCGGCTTCACCGGCACGGTCCGCTGCTCGGCCTGCGCGTGCAGGATGCTCTTCGCCGGGTCTCGCTCCACCATCACGTGATCGGAGAGGTTGCAGCTCTTGCCGAACAGGTGCCCGATGTTCGCCGCGCCCAGGCTGTAGCTGCCGGACTGGGTGTGGATCGCCATCGCCATCGTGTAGAACTCGCCGACGGCCGCCAGCCCGCACACCACCACCAGCGACAGCGAGCCCAGCCGCAGCGAACGGCTGCGGCCCTCCTGCGACGCCGCCGCCGCGCCCGGCCGGTTCGCGCGGATGTTCTCCACGAACGCGTAGATCCCCGCGATCGCGGCCGCCACCAGCAGGATGGTGGACAGCGAAATGCCGCCGAGCGAGGGCGCCACGTTGGTCCACGGCACGCCGAGGCGTGAGACGAACCAGTACGTGTTCGGCCCCGTCGCGGCGAGCGCGCCGACCACCAGCAGCCCGGCCAGGAATGCCGCGCGGTTGCGGTTCGAGCGCAGCACCGTCGAGCTGGTGGCCAGCGCGGTCAACGCCGCCATCGCGGCGCCGACCGCGGCGAACGCGCCGAAGTGGTGGGTCCACTTCGTCGGCGTCAGGGCGAGCAGCAGGAAGAACAGCGCGACGGTGCCGATCAGCCGGCGGCTCGGGCCGAGCGCGGCGCCCGGGATGCGGCCGCGGCGCAGCAGCACGACCAGGCAGGTTCCGGTGCACAGCAACACGAGCAGCACCGGGAAACGGCGTGGCGCGGAGCCGTCCGGCAGGTTTTCGAACAGCAGCTGGTAGCGCACCAGCTCTTGGAACCACGACAGGTTCGGGCCCACCGCGGTGCGGATGCGCGTGGCCTCCTGCACGGTGGCGAACGTCTGGTCGGCGAACACCACCACCAGCACCAGCAGGCCCGCGGCCGCGATCGGCGCGAGGATCGGCAGCCAGCCGTTCGTCGCGCGCTGCCGGACCAGCTTGAACAGCGGGCGCGCGGCGACCAGGAACGGGGCCACGGCGATCAGCCCGGTCGGCGTCGCGGCCAGGGTGAACGCGGCGGCGGTCAGGCCGAGGCACAACGGCAGCAGCCGCCGGGTGACCAGCGCGCGC
The DNA here is from genome assembly GCF_900110575.1 of Amycolatopsis saalfeldensis. Taxonomy (GTDB): domain Bacteria; phylum Actinomycetota; class Actinomycetes; order Mycobacteriales; family Pseudonocardiaceae; genus Amycolatopsis; species Amycolatopsis saalfeldensis. The sequence continues at coordinate 152,801 of NZ_FOEF01000022.1, read as the reverse complement.
TCCACCGCGCAGATCGCGAGCAGGGAACCCAGCGCCGCCACCGGTTCCGGCCGGACGCCGTTGTTGTACGGCATCCACCAGACCAGGAACACCGCCGCCGCGGCCCAGCCCGCCGCCCGGCTGCCGCGCACCTGCGGGCCCAGCCGCGGCATCACCTCGCGGCTGATCAGCAGCCAGCTGATCACGCCGATCAGGTAGGACGGCAGCCGGATCCACGGCGGCACCACGCTGACGTGCGCCATCAGCTCGTACACGTGGTAGAACCAGCCGAACGGCGCCTCCGCGACGCCGAACCAGCGGTGGTAGTTGGTCAGGAAGCCGGTCTGCTCGGTGACTCTGGCCATGGTCAGGATGTAGCCGTCGTCCGAGGTCACCGGCCCGATGAAGACCCACGCGCCGAGCGCGAGGATCACCGTCGCGTCGCGCCCGGTGAGCCGCCACCAGCCGACCGGCGCCCAGCGGGGCGCGCGCCGCGCGAAGCCGGAGTCCATCCGCCACACCACGATCAGGCAGCCGATGAAGGCCAGCAGGGCCAGGATCCCGACGCCGAGCTTCAGCGGCGTCGGCGAGGTCTGGTAGCGCGTGTCCGGGACGACCGTCACGTGCAGGCCCGCGATCGGGTCGCGCGCGGAGTTGATCGAGGAGTAGATGCCGACCACCCGCGGCCGGACGTCGCCGGTCGTGTGGAACACCGTGGTCCCGGCGACCGAGAGCGTCATCTGCGAAGCGTCCGAGCTGAGCTTCACCGCGCAGCCCTCCTGCGGCAGCGGCTGCTGCACGAGCTGCTGGCCCTGGCTGGACGCGAGCAGGACCCCGTTGTCGACGCGCAGCTGGAGGCCCACACCCTTGCCCGCGCGCGGGTCCGTGCGGCCGTCCGGGACGGTCGCGACCAGCAGCGCGGGGCCGTTCGTGCGCGCGTCCAGGGAGCGGATGGCCGGGCACGGCAGCTCGGCTTCGAGGTCCTGGGCCCAGTAACCGGTCAAGGGCGCGTTCAGGGAACGGGTGTCGGTGCCGGTGGGCCACGAGAACTCCGCGGTGTCCTGCACGACCGGCAGGAAGGGGAAAGCCAGGGCGCAAAGAGCCGAAAGCAACCCCAGCGCTACGGCAATCGGACGCATCGGCGGAGGCTAACGCGTGTGATCGACCTCAGTTACGCAGACCCTGGCGAACGTGGGGCCGAAGCGTCTTGCCAGCGTTCGTGGTGCACGGCGTCGGCCAACGGGGTGCGTTGGCGCCAGCCGTGTCGTTCCAGGTCCGGGACCTCGGCCAGCGCGGTGACCGGCCCGGCGCACAGCCAGGCCACCGGCCGGATGCCGGCCGGGATGCCCAGCAGCTCGGCGAGGAACGGTTCGCGGTAGAAGCTGACCCAGCCGACGCCGAGGCCCTCCGCCGTCGCGGCCAGCCACAGGTTCTGGATCGCCAGGCAGGCCGAGTACAGCCCGGCGTCGGCGATCGCGTGCCGGCCGAGGACCGCGGGCGCGCCGCGTCCGGCGTCGTAGGTCACCACGATGCCGACGCTGGACTCGAGGATGCCTTCGATCTTGATGCGGGAGAAGGTGTCCGCGCGCTCGCCGTCGAGCGAAGCGGCGAAGACGTCACGCTCTTCGCGGACGTGCTTCGCGAACGTTTCGCGGGTGCCGGGATCACGGACCAGGACGAAGTCCCACGGCTGGCTCAGTCCGACGCTCGGGGCGGCGTGCGCGGCTTCGAGCACCCGCGTGAGCACGGCGTCGTCGATCGGCTCGCCGGTGAACTCGCCGCGGACGTCGCGGCGGCTGTGCAGGACGCGGTAGAACTCTTCGATCATCGGTGCAGCACCCATTCCACGGCTTCGGTGACGTCCGCCGCCACAGTGGTGGCCGGTCGGGGCGGGCGGCGCACGACGACCACCGGCACGCCCAGCTCACGCGCGGCGGTCAGCTTCGCGGCGGTCATCTCGCCGCCGCTGTCCTTCGTGACGAGCAGATCGATGCGGTGCTCCGTGATCAGCGCGCGTTCACTGTCCACTTCGTACGGTCCGCGGTCGAGCAGCACCTCGCGGTGCGGCGGCAGCGGCGGCTCCGGCGGGTCGACGCAGCGGATCAGGAACCACAGCTCGTCGAGGCTCGCGAACGCCGCCAGGCCCTGACGGCCGCTGGTCAAGAACACTCGCCGGCCGAGTCCGGGCAGTAGCGTGGCGGCCTCGGCCAGATCGTGGGCCCAGTGCCAGTGGTCGTCTTCCCCCTGCTGCCAACCGGGCCGTTCGAGGCGCAGCAGCGGGACGCCGGTCTGCTCCGCCGCGGCGAAGGCGTTGGCGCCGATGCGTTCAGCGAAGGGGTGCGTTGCGTCTACAACGGCCTGTACGTCGTGCTCGCGCAGCCACGCGGCGAGGCCGTCGACACCACCGAAGCCGCCGACACGCACTTCGCCGACTGGCAGCCGCGGACGCGCGACGCGGCCGGCCAACGACGAGACGACGTGAAAGTCCCAGCCGTGCAACTCGGCCGCGAGAGCGCGTGCTTCCGCTGTGCCGCCCAGGACGAGGACGCTCATCCGCCGTAACCGACGGCCGAGCGCCAGCGGTCGAGCGTGCGCATGTTCGCCAGCGTTTCCGCCCAGGTCAGCTCGGGCGCCTGCCGGTCGGCCACATGCGCGGCGACGTGGTCGGCCTCGCGGGTGAACAGGCCCTGCGTCGCCTCGATCTCGATCACCTCGGGCTCGCCGCCGGTGGGGGTCAGCACGATCGACGAAGTGCCCGGCGGGCGCATTTCGTGGATCCACGCGGGTTTCGGCACGTACAGCTGCCCGGCGCTGCCGTAGACGCGGATGTGGTCGTCCTGCGCCAGCCGGTAACCGCAGGACAGCTGCGCGATGATGCCGCCGGGCAGCCGGAACAGGCCCATCGCGTACTCGTCGACCCCGCGTTCGGACAGCCGCGCCATGCCGGTGACGGTGGTGGGTTCGACCACCGCCTCGCCGGTCGCGGCCTGCGCGACCAGCCGGGCCAGCGACGTGCAGTAGCAGCCGACGTCGAGGATCCCGCCGCCGCCGAGCGCGGGATCGCCCAGGCGCTCGGTCTCGTAGTCGTAGCTGAACGCCACGTCGACGGCCCGGACCTCGCCGATCGCGCCGCAGGAGATCAGCTCGGCCAGCCGCCGCGTCTGCGGGTGCAGCCGGTACATGAACGCCTCCATGAGGAAGACGTCGTTGCGGCGTGCGGCATCGATGACCTTCTCGGCCTCGGGCGCGGTGACCGTGAGCGGCTTCTCGCACAGCACGTGCTTTCCGGCCTCGGCGGCGCGGATCGCCCACTCGGCGTGCATCGGGTGCGGCGTCGCGATGTACACGGCGTCGATGTCCGGGTCGGCGAGGAGGTCTTCGTAACCGCCGTACGCCTTCGGGATCTCGAAGCGTGTCGCGAATTCGCGCGCCCGCGAAGCCGAGCGCGCGGCGACAGCGCCGAGGACGCCGTGCCGGCTTTGCTCGACGCCGGCCGCGAATTCGGCGGCGATGGTCCCGGCGGCCAGCAGGCCCCAGCGCAGGTTGGTCACAACGACTCCGGTTGGCTCGCGCGGTCACGGGTGCTCGAATACAGGAAGCTGTCGGGGAAGCCCTCGGCCGCGAGCACCCGGCCGACGAAGATGGTGGCCGCGCGCGTCAGCCCGGCCGCCCGGGCCTGCGCGGCGATGTCGGCGAGCGTGCCGCGCACCACCGTCTCGCCCGGCTGGCTGGCCAGCGCGACGATCGCCGCCGGGCAGTCCGCGCCGTAGAACCCGGCCAGCTCGGCGGCCACCCGCTCGACGTGGTTGATCGCCAGGTGCAACGCGAGCGTGGCGCCGCTGCGGGCGAAGTTCGCCAGCGTCTCGCCGCCGGGCATGGCGGTGGACCGCGCCTGCGCCCGCGTGATCACCAGGCTCTGGCCGATCTCCGGCACCGTCAGCTCGCGGCGGAGCACGGCGGCCGAGGCGGCGAAGGCGGGCACGCCGGGGACCACGTCGTACGGCACGCCGGCCAGATCGAGGCGCCGCATCTGCTCCGCGACCGCGCTGTAGAGCGAAGGATCGCCCGAACAGAGGCGGGCGACGTCGTGGCCCGCGCGGTGCGCGTCGACGAGCTTCCCCGCGATTTCGTCGAGACTCAGGCCTGCGGTGTCCACGCGCTCCGCGTCCGGAGGGCAGTACGCCAGCAGGTCGGTCGGCGTCATGCTGCCGGGGTAGAGGCAGACGCCGCAGCGCGCGAGCGTGTCGCGGCCGCGGACGGTGATCAGGTCCGCCGCGCCGGGGCCCGCGCCGATGAAGTAGACGGTCATTTCCCGTTCTCCTGGTTGTGCCAAGACCACTGGGTGACGGTGCGCGAAGGGGTCCAGCCGGTGAACCCGCCGAGCGGCTTCGCGTGTTCGACGGTGATCCGTTGCAGCTCACCGCCGTGCTCGGTGTACGCATGGGCCAGCACCTGCTCGGCTTCGAGCGTCACGCCGTGCGCGACGATCCGCGCGCCGGTGCCGAGGCATGCGTCGAGCAGCCCGGGGACGGTGAGGCCGCCGCCGATGAACACGGCGTCGGGCTCGGGCAGTCCGGCGAGCACGTCGGGGGCGGGGCCGGTGACCACGCGCAGTTCGGGCACCCCGAGCGTGTCCGCGTTGCGCGCGATGCGTTCGGCCCGCGCCGGGTCGCGCTCGATCGCGATGGCGCGGTTCAACGGGTGCGCGCGGGACCATTCGACGCCGATGCTGCCCGCGCCCGCGCCGACGTCCCAGAGCAGCTCGCCGGGGCTCGGCGCGAGGCAGGCGAGGGCGGACGCGCGGAGGTCGCGTTTGGTGAGCTGGCCGTCGTGCTCGAAGGCGTCGTCGGGCAGGCCGGTGAGGGGCAGCGCGGGGCCGGCGCATTCGAGGGCGAACACGGTGAGGGGACCGGGGTTGTGCGTCCAGCCGCCGGTGATTTGTTCGGTTTCGGCGCCCAGGTTTTCCAGCGCGGTCAGCGTGGTGCCGCCGTAACCGCGGGCCTTCAGCAGTTCGCGCAGGTCGGCGGCGTTCGCGCCGAGCACGAGCACTTTTCGTCGCGGTGCCAGCGCGCGGGCGACGCGCTGTACCGCGCGGCCGACCACGGTGACCACTTCGGTCTCTTCGGCGGACCAGCCGAGCCGGGCCCGCGCCAGCGTGACGCTGGACAGCGCGGGCAAGACCTCGATGTCGTGACCGCGGTCCCGCAGGGTGGTGCCGATGCCCGACAGCAGGGGGTCACCGCTGGCCAGGACGCAGATCCGCTGGCCGGAGTGCTCGGCGAGGACGTCGTCGAGCGCGGGCAGCAGCGGGCTGGGCCACGGCCGGGCGCGGACCTCGTCCGGCAGCGAGGCCAGCTGCCTCGGCGCGCCCAGCACGACGTCGGCCGCGAGCACTCTGTCGCGTGCCGCGTCCGAGAGTCCCGACCAGCCGTCAGCCCCAATGCCGACCACCGTCAGGCGTGCTGTGCTGCCCAGGGGCCGAGCCCCCGGACCCCACGCCGGGGGCACGCCCCCGGACCCCCCGCCGGTCACGTCGGGTGTCGCCCTCGCCTCGGCGGGTCGGTGTGACCTTTCTCCGCGCACATCGGCTCACGCTAGACGACCGGTTTCCTGTGCGATGATCGGCCGGACGCCGACCACGAGGAGTGCTGTTGAAGCCGTACCCGTTCACCGCCGTCGTCGGGATGCCGGACCTGCGCCTGGCGCTGGTGTTGTCCTCGATCTCGCCTGCTGTGGGCGGGGTGCTCGTGCGGGGCGAGAAGGGCACGGCGAAGTCGACGATGGTGCGGGCGCTCGCGGGCCTGCTGCCGGGCGTCGAGGTGGTGGACGGCTGCCGTTTCTCGTGTGACCCGGCCGCGCCGGACCCGCTGTGCCCGGACGGCACGCACGCGGCCGGTGCGGCGGCGCACCAGCGGCCCGCGCGGCTGGTGGAGCTGCCCGTCGGCGCGGCCGAGGACCGGGTGGTGGGCTCGCTGAACCTGGAGAAGGCGCTGGCCGAGGGCGTCACGGACTACCAGCCGGGCCTGCTCGCCGCCGCGCACCGCGGCCTGCTGTACGTGGACGAGGTCAACCTCCTGCACGACCACCTGGTGGACACGCTGCTCGACGCCGCCGCGATGGGGCGCGCGACCGTGGAACGCGAGGGCGTGTCCGTCTCGCACGCCGCGCGGTTCGTGCTGATCGGCACGATGAACCCGGAGGAGGGCGAGCTGCGGCCGCAGCTGCTGGACCGGTTCGGGCTGACCGTCGAGGTCGCGTCCAGCCGGGACCCGGAGCAACGCGTCGAGGTCGTCCGACGCCGTCTCGCCTATGAAGCGGATCCGGACGGCTTCGCGGCGGGCTACGCGGACGAAGACGCTTCGCTGGCCGCGGACATCGAAGCGGCACAACGGCTTCTGCCCGCTGTGAAGCTGCCTGACGACGCGCTGCGGCAGATCGCCGAGGTGTGCGCGTCGTTCGAGGTGGACGGCATGCGGGCCGACATCGTCACGGCGCGCACGGCCGTCGCGCACGCCGCCTGGGCCGGCCGCGACGAGGTGACCACCGACGACATCCGGGTCGCCGCGCGGCTCGCGCTGCCCCACCGCCGGCGGCGCAACCCGTTCGACGCGCCGGGGATTTCCGAGGAGCAGCTGGAGCAGGCGCTGGAAGACGCGCAGCCGCCGGCCGGTCCGGACAACGACGGCCCCGGTGACGGCCCCGACGACGGTCCCGGCTCGGGTTCGGCGCCGCCCGCGGAGGCAGACCAGGCGCCCGGCGACGGCGCTCGGCAACCCCAGTCCCAGCCGGGAAACGATTCCGGCAAACAGAAGACGGTCGGCGCCGGGGACACGTTCCGGGCCCGCGTGTTCCGCGTCAAGGGCACCGGCGAGGGCGAGCGCGGCCGCCGGTCGCGGGCGATCACGGACAGCGGGCGCACGATCGGCGTCCAGCCGCCGAGTGTGCGCGAAGGACGGCCGCACCTCGTGGCGACCGTGCGCGCGGCGGCGCCGTATCAGCGTTCGCGAGGCCGCAGCGGCCCCGGACTGAAGGTGCGTACGCAGGACTTGCGTTTCGCGTTGCGCGAAGGGCGCGAAGGAAACCTCGTGCTCTTCTGCGTCGACGCGTCCGGCTCGATGGGCGCGCGGACGCGGATGCGCGAAGTGAAGACAGCGGTCCTGTCATTGCTGATGGACGCTTACCAACGGCGTGACAAGGTCGGCTTGGTGACGTTCCGTGGCGACTCGGCCGAACTCGCGCTGCCGCCGACGATCAGCGTCGATGCCGCCGCGTCCCGGCTCGAAGGACTTCCGACGGGTGGCCGCACGCCGCTCGCCGAGGGACTGCTGGAGGCCGCGCGGGTACTGAAGGTGGAGGCGATCCGCGATCCGCGCCGTCGTCCGCTGCTGGTCGTGGTCACGGACGGGCGGGCGACGAGCGGGGCGGACGCCGTCGCGCGCTCGCAGGCCGCCGCCGGGCTGCTCGCGGGCGTCACCGCGATCGTGATGGACTGCGAGAGCGGGCGGATGCGCCTCGGGCTCGCCGGGGAGCTGGCCGGGCACCTCGGGGCCGAGCACGTGCCGCTGGCGGACGTCGCCGCGGAGTCGCTCGCCTCGGCGGTGCGGGCGCGAACCGGGAGGGCTGCCTGATGCCACAAGGGAAACCCGCCGTCGTCCCGCAGGACGGGCTCACCACGCGCCAGCGCCGCAACCGGCCGCTACTCGTCGTGCACACCGGCGAGATGAAGGGCAAGTCGACCGCCGCGTTCGGCATGGCCTTGCGCGCGTGGAACCAGGGCTGGTCGATCGGGGTGTTCCAGTTCGTGAAGTCGGCGAAGTGGCGGGTCGGCGAGGAAGCCGCGTTCCGCGCCCTCGGGAAGCTGCACGACGAGACCGGCGAGGGCGGCGCGGTCGAATGGCACAAGATGGGCGAGGGCTGGAGCTGGACGCGCAAGTCCGGCACCGAGGAGGACCACGCGGCCAACGGGCGCGAGGGCTGGGCGGAGATCAAGCGCTGCCTGGCCGCGGAGAAGTACGACTTCTACGTGCTCGACGAGTTCAGCTACCTGCTCAAGTGGGGCTGGCTCGAGGTCGGCGACGTGGTGTCTGCTTTGGTCTCCCGGCCCGGGCACCAGCACGTGGTGATCACCGGCCGGTCCGCCCCGCCCGAGCTGATCGAGGCCGCGGACCTGGTGACCGAGATGACGAAGGTCAAGCACCCGATGGACGCCGGGCAGAAGGGGCAGCGGGGGATCGAGTGGTAGCGCGGGTGGTCATCGCCGCGCCCGGCTCCGGGCACGGCAAGACCACCGTCGCGGCCGGGCTGATGGCGGCCCTGCGCGCGGCCGGGCACCGGGTGTCCGGGCACAAGGTGGGCCCGGACTTCATCGACCCGGGTTACCACGCGCTCGCGACCGGCCGCCCGGCCCGCAACCTCGACCCGTTCCTGCAGGGCGACGAGCGGCTGGTTCCCTTGCTGCGCCACGGTTCCGCGGGGGCGGACATCGCCGTGATCGAGGGGGTGATGGGCCTGTTCGACGGCGCGCTCGGCACGGAGGGCTACGCCTCGACGGCCCACGTCGCGCGGCTGCTGGACGCGCCCGTGGTGCTGGTCGTCGACGCTTCGGCCGCTTCGCGCAGTGTCGCGGCGACCGTGCTGGGCTTCGCGAGCTATGACACCCGCGTGCGGCTCGCCGGCGTGATCCTGAACAAGCTGGGCTCGCAGCGGCACGAGGACGAGATCGCCTCCGCGCTGGAGGCGACCGGCGTCCCCCTGCTGGGTGCCTTGCGGCGTAACGAGAACGTGCACGCGCCGAGCCGGCACCTCGGGCTCGTCCCGGCCGCCGAGCGTGCGGCGGACTCACAGCGGGTGCTGCCGGAGCTGGCGGACTGGGTTGCGGGCGGGGTGGACCTGGCGGCGGTGGTCCGGGTCGCGCGCAGCGCACCGCGGCTCTCCGGTCCGATGTGGACTCCCTCGGGCTCCGAGGAGGGGCCGCGTGCGGTGGTGGCGGCGGCCGCCGGGCCCGCGTTCACCTTCCGCTACACGGAGAACGTCGAGCTGCTCGCGGCGTCGGGCGTCGACGTGGTGGACGTGGACCCGTTGCGGGACAAGGCTTTGCCGGACGGGTGCGCCGGGCTGTACTTCGGCGGCGGCTTCCCGGAAGTGCACGCGGCCGAGCTGTCGGCGAACCGGGAGCTGCGCGAACAGGTCGCCGCCGCGATCGCGCGCGGGATGCCGGTGAGCGCGGAGTGCGCGGGACTGCTGTACCTGTGCGAGTCCCTCGACGGCCTGCCGATGGTCGGCGCCCTGCCCGCGACGGCCGTGATGACCAAGCGCGGCAAGCTCGGCTACCGGACCGCAGTGTCCCTTTCGGACAATGTGGTGGCCCCGGCGGGCGCGCGGGTCACCGGCCACGAGTTCCACCGCACCGAGGTGACCCCCGGCCACGGCGCCACCCCGGCGTGGGGCTGGGACCGCCTGCGGGACGGGTTCGCCTCGGACTCCTTGCACGCTTCGTACCTGCATGTGCATTGGGCCGGGTACCCGGAGCTGGCGCGGCGGTTCGCCGCGCGGGTGCGCGCATTCGCGACGGTGGCTTCCGGTGGGTGAATACGACCTGCACCACCACGGCGACCGCGAGGTCGAGCCGGGTTTGGCGGACCTCGCGGTGAACGTCCGGCTGCCCCGGCCGCCGGAGTGGCTGCGGCGCGAACTGGCGTCGGCGCTGGACACGCTGGCCGCGTACCCGGACCCGACGGCGGCCGCCGAGGCAGTGGCCGGACGGCACGGGCGCGCGGTCGCGGAGGTGCTGGTGACGGCCGGCGCGGCGGAAGCGTTCACCTTGCTGGCTTCCGCTCTGCGGCCGGAGCACGCGGTGGTCGTCCACCCGCAGTTCACCGAACCGGAGGCGGCCCTGCGCGCGGCGGGGCACGAGGTCTCGCGCGTCGTGCTGTCCACTTCGGACGGTTTCACGCTGCGCCCCGAGCAGGTCCCCGCGTCGGCCGACCTGGTGTACGTGGGCAACCCGACGAATCCGACGTCCGTGCTGCATCCCGCGTCGACGCTGCGCGCGCTGACCCGGCCGGGCCGGCTGCTGGTGGTGGACGAGGCGTTCCTCGACGCTGTCCCGGGCGAGACGGAGAGCCTGGCGGGGGAGCCGTTGCCCGGCGTCGTCGTGCTGCGGAGCCTGACCAAGACGTGGGGACTGGCGGGCCTGCGCGCGGGTTACCTGCTCGGCCCGCCGGACGTCGTGGCGCGGCTGCGCGCGGTCCAGCCACCGTGGTCGGTGTCCACTTTGGCCGGTGTCGCCACGGTCGCCTGCTGCCGTCCGGCCGCGGTGGAGGAGGCGGAGAAACTGGCCGTCGCCGCGGAATCCGACCGGGAGTACCTGGTGTCCGGCCTCGCCGCGCTGGGGTTCACGACACCGGGCCTCGCTGCATCGGACCTCACCGCACCGGGTCTCGCCGCGCTGGGCCCGGCCGTCCTGGGCGACCCGCGGGGCCCCTTCGTCCTGGTGCGCCACCCCGACCCGTCCTTGCGCGCCCGCCTGCGCGACGCCGGTTACGCGGTCCGCCGCGGTGACACCTTCCCCGGCCTGGGGCCGGAGCACTTCCGGCTGGCCGTCCGCGCGCCTGAGGTGACCGACGGGTTCCTGGCCGCGCTGGCTCGGCTGCTCTGAGCTAGCCACGGTTCGCTGTCTGCCACGCGCCCGGGCGCAACCCGACCTCGCGAAGGAAAAACGCCGAGAAGTTCGAGGCATCGGGAAAGCCCAGCCGGTGCCCGCAGCGGGCCGGGCTCAGGCGGTCGTGCACGAGCAGCCGCTTGGCCTCGAGGACGAGCCGTTCGCTCAGATAGTCCTTGGCGCCTCGGCCGGTGGCCGCGTGGACGCTGCGTGAGAGCGTCCGCGAGGAGTAGCCGAGCCTGCTCCCGTAGTGGCCGACGTCGTGATGAGCGCGGAATTCCTCCTCCACGGCGTCGCGGAAGCGGCGGAAGATGTCGTTCCGGGGCTTGTCGGCGCCGGACGGCGGGGCCGCGCGAAGCACCAGCGCGGACAGCAGCAGGCCGAGGAGTTCCCCGGTCCGGCCGTCGGGCTTTGCGCCGGCCTCGACGCGCAGATGACCGAGCGCGGCCGTGATCAGCGGCCACTCCGGATCGCCGGCGAGCCAGCAGGCCGAAGTGCCCGACGCGGCGGCCAGGTCACGGCTGGCGGCGGTGAGCGGTGCGGTCGGCACGAACAGGACCAGCTCGCCCGACACCGTGCCGAGCCGGTCCCAGCGGTGCACCACGCCGGGCCGGATCCACACCACGGTCCGCGCCGCCAGCGAGTGCTCGGAGAAGTCGATCGACACCCGGCCCTGTCCACGGCGGACCACCGCGAGCACGTGGAAGTCACCGCGTTGCGTCGAGCCGGTGTCGAGGTGGCGCAGCCTCGAGAACGACATCGTCTCGACCGGGGAGACCGTGTCCGGAGGCTGATAGGCGAGCTGTCTGATCGCGGTCACGTGTCCATTTTTCACCATCACCGGTCCGGCCGCGACGATGCCTTCGCCCGGCCTGATCGGTTGACTGGAAACCATGAGAGATCAGGGAGCAGCCATACCCGCTTACGACCACCGCACCGGGCGCGCGCCGACGTTGGTATTTCTTCACTATTGGGGCGGCTCGGCGCGCACCTGGCAGCCGGTGCTAGACCGGCTTCCGGGGCGCGCCACGCTCACGATCGAGGCCCGCGGATGGGGACGCTCGCGCCGGCTGCCCGGCCCGTACACCTTGCGGCAGCTCGCCCAGGACACCCACGACATCGTCGCCGACGCCGGGCTCGGCGACTACGTCCTGGTGGGCCATTCCATGGGCGGAAAGGTGGCTCAGCTCGTCGCCGCCACCCGGCCGGCCGGGCTCACCGGGCTCGTGCTCGTCGCGCCCGGCCCCGCGCGGCCCGCGGCCTTCGTCACCCCCGAGTACCGGCAAACGTTGGCCCAGGCCTACGAAACCGACGAAACCGCGGCCGCCGCCCGCGACACCGTCCTCACCGCCACCCCGCTCGACGAGGACCTCAAGAACCAGGTCGTGGCCGACTCCCGGGCCAGTGCCCCCGAGGCCCGGCTCGAATGGCCACTGCGCGGCATCGCCGAGGACATCACCCGCGAGGCACGGGGCATCGAGGTCGCCGCCCTCGTGCTCGCCGGTGGGCTCGATCGCGTCGAACCACCCGAGGTGCTTCGCGACAACCTGGTGCCCTACTTGGGAAACGCCGAGTTCCGGGTCATCCCCGGCAGCGGTCACCTGGTGCCGCTGGAAGCACCGGCCGAACTCGCGGGGATCCTCCGGGAGTTCGGGGGGCTCTCGCGGTACCTGTGACACCAGGGCCTCCCGGGCGTCCGGGGCGCCTGCCAGATTGGTGGAGTCAGTGCTTCCACGACATAAGGAACGAAAACCCATGGCGGACAGCCGGTTCACCACTCACCCGGACCTTTTCGATCTGAGCGGGAAGTACGCACTCGTCACTGGCGGCACCAGGGGCATCGGCGTGATGATGGCGCGCGGCCTGCTGCAGGCGGGCGCCCGCGTCGTCATCAGTTCACGCAATGCGGACGCGTGCGCGGAGGCACAGCAGCTGCTTTCCGAATTCGGCGACGTTCAAGCAATTCCCGCCGACCTGTCCAGGCATGACGAGTGCCGGCGCCTCGCTGATCTTGTCCAGGCCGATTCGGAACGCCTGGACATCCTCGTCAACAACGCGGGGTCGATGTGGCGCGAGCCGCTGGAGACCTTCCCGGACGAGGCCTGGGACTCAGTGCTCGACCTCAACCTCAAGGCGCCGTTCTGGCTGGTGCAGGCGCTGCTGCCGGCCCTTCGCCGGGCGGGCGCCGCCGACGATCCCGCGCGGATCATCAACGTCGGCAGCATCGCCGCCGTCCACGTCGCCGAGTCGCCCAACTACTCGTACGCCAGCAGCAAAGCGGGACTCCATCAGCTCACCAGGGTGCTCGCCAGGGAGCTGGGCCCACAGCACGTCACGGTGAACGCGGTCGCCCCGGGACCGTTCCCGTCGCAGATGATGGCGGCCACGCTCGATGCCATCGGCGACACGATCGCGGCGAAGGCCCCGCTGCGCCGGCTCGGCCGCGACGACGACATGGCCGGTATCGCCGTGTTCCTCGCCAGCCGGGCCAGTTCCTACCTCACCGGCACCATCATCCCGGTCGACGGCGGCATCGCCACGACCGCGACGGGCACCTAGGCGTCGGGGGTACCGGCAGTACCTCCCTTCGCCTGCGGACGGGGCCTACGGTGAGGGGGTGGCCATGATCGATCCGAGCACCGAGATCAAGGAATTCCTGAGCTCGCGTCGCGCGCGGCTCGCGCCCGAGCGGGCCGGGCTGCCCGCGTACGGCGGCAACCGCCGGGTCAAAGGCCTGCGTCGCGAGGAGGTGGCTCTGCTGGCCGGGGTATCGGTCGACTACTACGTGCGGATGGAGCGCGGCGGCCTGGCCGGCGCCTCCGACGGGGTGCTCGAGGGGTTGGCCTCGGCCTTGCAACTTGACGAGGCCGAGCGCGATCACCTGTTCCACCTTGCGCGGCAGTCCCGGGCGCCCGGCGGTCCACGCCGCCCGCGACCCGCCGTGACGGTGCGCCCGGCGCTTCAGCGGGTGCTCGACGCCATCACCGATGCGCCGGCGTGGATTTGCAACGCCCGTTACGACGTGCTGGCCACGAATCACCTTGCCCGCGCGCTGTATTCACCGGTGCTGGCCGACCCCCGACGGCCGGCGAACACCGCGCGGTTCGTGTATCTGGATCCCGAAGCGGCGAAAACGTTCTTCGTCGACTACGACCGGATCGCCGGCGATCTGGCCGCGAAGCTGCGCATGGAAGCCGGCCGCAATCCGCACGACGAGGAGCTGATCGCCCTGGCCGGTGAGTTGTCGGCCCGCAGCGAACTGTTCCGGCAGCGGTGGGCATCTCGGGACGTCCGGCTCCACCGGTCCGGCCGCAAGCGTTTGCGCCATCCGGTCGTGGGCCGGCTCGACCTGGACGTCGAGTCGATGGAGCTGCCTGCCGAACCCCGCCTGCACCTGAACGTCTACACCGCGCCCGCCGGCACGGCGACCGCGGACGGCCTGGCCCTGCTGGCGTCGTGGGCGGCCGGCCGGGAGAAGCCGGCGACCGAGGTTCAAGCACTCGGCTGATCGCTCAGCCGCCCAGGCGTCCGGCAGTGGCCGGAAGCCCATGACGTCGCTCACCTGACTGCCCTTGCGGTACCAGGCCGGTGGCGGCTCAGGCGGCCAGCGCGAGCAACGCGGCGGCCACCGCGACCTCGACGCCCGCGCCGAGCACGTCGCCGGTGATACCGCCCAGCCGCCGGACACAACGGGTGAGCAGGGCGGCCGCCGCGGCGTATCCGGCGGCGACGGCCACCGGTCCGCGCCACCAGGCCGGGCCCGGGGCCGGCCCGGACAGGACCAGCCCGGCGAGCACCGCCGCGAGCAGCCCGGCCGCGACGGCGACGAGCACCGGCACCGAGCCCGCGACCGTCGCGCCCAAGCCCTCGGGCCGGGCCGACGGCACCCCTCGCGCACAGGACATCGAGAGGGTGCACCGTCCCACCAGCACCGCGATCACCACGGCGACCACCCCGTGTCCGGCCGCGACGGCGCCGGTCAGCGCGCCGACCTGGACCAGCAGGGTGAACACCAGCGTCGCGACGCCGGTGGGGCCGGAGTCGCCGCGTCGCATGACGTCGAGGGCCTTCGCGCGGTCGTAAGAGGCGCCCAGGCCGTCGGCGGTGTCGGCCAGACCGTCGAGGTGCAGGCCGCGGCTGCCCAGCGCCACGGCGCCCAGCGCGAGTGCCGCGACGGCCAGAGCGGGCAGGCCGAGTGCGTCGCCGCCCGCCACGACCAGGCCCGCCACCACCGCGAGCGGGACCGCGGCGATCGGGCCCAGCGCCATCGCGGCCCCGGCCACTCGCCGGTCGATGACTCGCGGGGCCGGCACGGGCACGGTCGTGAGGGTGCCGACGGCGAGGCGTACCGCGTCGCCGAACCGGCCGGGCGTCACGCCAGATCCGCCAGCAGGCCCATGTCCGCGATGATCGCCCGGGCCGCGCGCAGGGTCGGCACGGCCTGGACGGCGCCGCTGCCCTCGCCGAGGCGCAGGCCCAGGTCGAGGATCGGCGTGAGGCCCAAAGCCTTCAGCGCGTACGCCTGCGACGGCTCGGTCGAGCGGTGACCGGCGAGCCACCACTGCTCGGCGCCCGGCGCGAGGTCGCGCGCGACCAGGGCGGCCGCGCCCGAGAAGACGCCGTCGAGCAGGACCGGGATGCCGCGCGTCGAGGCCTCGACCAGGAAGCCCGCGGTGGCGGCCAGGCAGGCGCTGCCCAGCGCGGTCAGGCGGTCGAACGGATCCTCGACGCGGTCGGCGGAACGGGACAGCGCGGCCGAAACCGCGGCGGTCTTCACCGCCAGGCCGTCCTCGGAAACGCCGGTGCCGGTGCCGACGACCTCCGCCGCCGGCAGGCCCAGCGACGCCGCAACCACAGCCGCGCAGACGGCCGTGTTGCCGATGCCCATGTCGCCCGGGATCAGCAGGTCGGCGCCGTCCTCCTCGGCCGCGATCTCGCGGCCGGCGGTGAACGCGGCGAGCGCTTCGCCGGGGGCCAGCGCGTCCTCGACGTCGATCGAGCCCGAGCCGCGGCGGATCTTGTGCGCCGTGACCGCGGCCGGCACGTCCGAGCCGTCCCAGTCCACGGCGATGTCGGCGACCCGCACCCGCGCTCCGGCCTGTGCGGCGAGCACGTTCACCCCGCTGCGCCCGGCCAGGAACACCCGCACCATCGCCGCGGTCACCTCGCGCGGGTAGGCCGACAAGGCCGAAACCCCGTGGTCGCCCGCGAACACGACCACCCGCACGTCGTCCAGCGGGCGCGGCGGGACCACGCCGTGCGCGGCGCACAGCCAGGCCGCCAGCTCTTCCAGGCGGCCGAGCGCGCCGAGCGGCTTCACCAGGCCGTCGAGCCGCTCGTACGCGGCGGCCCGGGCGGTGGCGTCGGGCGCGGGGATGTCGAAGCGCGGCACGGTGTTCTCCTTACGGCAGGTCGAGCACCCGTCCCGCGACGACCAATGAAACCCGGTCGGACTCGGCGGACACCCGGTTGTTGAGTGCGCCCAGCACATCACGGAACAGCCGTCCGGACGACGTCGCGGGCACCACACCGCTGCCGACCTCGTTGCTGACCGCGACCACCGGCACCCGCGCCTGCGTCCACGCGGCCAGGAAGTCCTCCAGCCGGTCGTCGAGGCGGCGCTCCCAGCCGGGCTTCTGCCGCCACGCGCCGACCTCGTCGAGCACCCGGGAGAGCCAGGTGCCGAGGCAGTCGATCAGCAGCGGGCCGGTCGCCGTGCGCAGCACCGTGGCCAGGTCGGTGGTCTCCACCGTGGTCCAGTGCGCGGGACGGCGGGCCTGGTGCGCGGCGACGCGCGCGGCCCAGTCCGGGTCGTCCTCGCTCGGCGGCAGGCCGGGCGCGACGTAGACGAGGTGCGGGTGGTGCGCGACGAGCCGCTCCGCGTGCCGCGACTTCCCCGAGCGGACGCCGCCGAGGACCAGCACCTTGGCGTCGTCGCGGCGGTACCGGCGCAGGGCTCGCGCGAGAGTCTCGCAGTAGGTGGCTAGGCGGTGGGTCAGCCCCGCCGACGTGTTCTTCCCCGGGGAGGCGGCGTTGGGCACAGTCATACCCGGCATTGTCGTGCACGCGCTAACGTTCGCCACGTGCCACTCCGACTAGCTGTCACCGCGGCCGGGCTGATCACCGGATTCGCCGCCGACACGCTGTTCGGCGATCCGCGCCGCGCGCACCCGGTCGCGCTGTTCGGGACGGCTTCGGCCGCCGTCGAACGCCGGTTGTGGGCCGATTCGAAACCGCGCGGAGCGGTGTACGCGGCTCTCTGTGCGGGCGCGGCGACGGGGCTCGGGCTGGTCGCGCAGGCTGCGACACGGCGACGCCCCTTCGCTCGCTTCGCGCTGACGGCCGCTTCGACCTGGGTGGTGCTCGGCGGCCGTGGTCTCGCCGCCGAAGGCCAGGAGATGGCTCGGCTGCTCGAAGCCGGCGACGTGCCCGCGGCGCGAGCGCGACTTTCGCACCTCTGCGCGCGCGACGCGACGGAGCTGGACAGCGCGGAGCTGACGCGGGCGGCCACGGAGTCGATCGCCGAGAACACCTCCGACGCCGTGGTCGCGCCGCTGCTGTGGGGGGCCGTCGCGGGGATCCCCGGGCTGCTCGGCTATCGCGCGCTCAACACGCTGGACGCCATGGTCGGCTACCGCTCGCCGCGGCACCGCAACTTCGGCTGGGCCGCTGCCCGGGCCGACGACGTCGTGAACCTGCTGCCGTCGCGGGCGGGGGCCGTGCTGACGGCGGCCTGCGCGCCGCTCGCCGGCGGCTGGGCGCGGGCATCGTGGAAGGCCTGGCGGCGCGACGGCGCGCGGCATCCGAGCCCGAACGCCGGCCAGGTCGAGGCGGCGTTCGCCGGGGCACTCGACCTGCGGCTCGGCGGCACGAACAGCTACGGCGGGGAGGTCGAGCGGCGCGGCACGCTGGGTGACGGCCGGGCGCCCGAACCCGCCGACCTGCGTCGTGCGGTGCGGCTCTCGCGCGCGGTCGGGGTCGGGGCGCTCGCCGTCGCCGCGGTGGTGGCGCGATGACCGGGCTGCTGATCGCCGGCACCACCTCCGACGCCGGCAAGAGCCTGGTCACGGCTGGAATCTGCCGCTGGCTGGCACGCCGGGGCGTGCGGGTGGCGCCGTTCAAGGCGCAGAACATGTCCAACAACTCCATGGTGTGCGCGGACGGCGCCGAAATCGGCCGGGCGCAATGGCTCCAGGCCCGCGCGGCGCGGGTGGAGCCCGAGGCGGCGATGAACCCCGTGCTGCTCAAACCGGGCAGCGACCGGCGCAGCCATGTGATCGCGCTCGGCAAGCCGTTCGGGACGCTGGAGGCCGGCGAGTACGCCACCGGCCGGTCCGGGCTGGCGCGGATCGCGTTCGACGCCTTCGCCGGGCTGAGCGCGCGGTTCGACGTGGTCGTCTGCGAGGGCGCGGGCAGCCCCGCCGAGATCAACCTGCGGGCCGGCGATTACGTGAATCTGGGCCTGGCACGGCGGTTCTCGCTGCCGGTGCTGGTGGTCGGCGACATCGACCGCGGCGGCGTGCTGGCGTCGATGTTCGGCACGCTCGCCCTGCTTTCGCCCGAAGACCAAGCGCTGGTCGCGGGCTGGGTGGTGAACAAGTTCCGCGGCGACGTGGGCCTGCTGCGCCCGGGCCTCGACAGCCTGGAGAAGATGACCGGCCGCCCGGTCCTGGGCGTGCTGCCCTGGCTGGACCGCGTCTGGATCGACTCCGAGGACGCGCTCGCCGCCGCGGGCTGGCGGCGCGAGGCGCGTGACGGTGCGCGCGGCCTTCACGTGGCCGTGGTGCGGTTCCCGCGCGCGTCCAACGCCACCGACGTCGACGCCCTCGCGGCCGAGCCCGGCGTGACCGTGAGCCTGACCGCCGATCCGGACGCGGTCGCGGCGGCGGACCTGGTGGTGCTGCCCGGGTCGCGGGCCACTGTGGACGATCTGCGCTGGCTCCGCGAACGGGGACTGGCCGGCGCCGTGGTGGCGCGCGCCGCCGCGGGACGGCCGGTTTTGGGGATCTGCGGCGGTTACCAGATGCTGGCGGAGTCCATTGAGGACGACGTCGAATCCGGCGCCGGCCGCGTCGAAGGGCTGGACCTGCTGCCGACGCACGTGACCTTCGCGGGGGAGAAGGTGCTCGGCCGCCCGTCCGGCAGCTGGCGCGGACACCGTGTCGATGCCTACGAGATCCACCACGGCACCGCGGGTCCGGCCGACGTGGAGTCCTTTCTGGACGGTCATCGCGTCGGCGCGGTGTGGGGCACGACGTGGCACGGCGCGTTGGAGAACGACGGCTTCCGGCGAGCGTGGCTCACGGAGATCGCGGGTCAGGCCGGGGTGCCGTGGTCGCCGGTCCCGGGCGCGCCGGGTTTCGCCGAACTGCGCGAGGAGATGCTGGAACGGCTCGCGGACGCCGTCGAGTCCGAATTGGACACCGGCAAGCTGTTGGCACTGCTGGATTCCGGTGCTCCGGACGGGCTGCCCTTCGTCCCGCCCGGCGCACCGTGACCTCAGTGCACGACGCGGCCCGCCAGCGCGTGGTCGCTCTCCAGGGTGCAGACCGCGGTGCGCGCGTTGGCCGACCAGTCCGACGGCCCGGGGTAGTGCGCCGCCGGGTGGACGTAGGCGGGCGGATCGGTGCTGGTGAAGTACGTCTTCCGGGCGGCCTCGCAGGCGTTCTGCGCGAGCGGGCGCAGGGTGTCCTCGCCCGGGTAGGCGTCGCCGGTCAGCGGGACGGTGGCGAACACCTCGATGTCGTGCGGGTCGTCGCAGGAGGTGGTGCGGAGGTCGGTGCGCTGGTCGTCCAGGCTGATCAGGCAGTCGCCCTGGTGGGCGTTCAGGAACCCGTCGGCGGGGCTCGCGGTCTTCAAGCCCAGCAGTGACAGCACGACGCCTGCCACGACCACCAGCAGCCACGCGCCGCTGACCGCCAGCCCCGCGACGGCGAGGCCGCGGCCGTTCTGCCCGGTCCGGCGGATCCGCACCAGCGCGGCGATCCCGAAGCCGATGCTCAGCGGCAGGCTGATCGCCGGGATCGCCAGCACCAGCGACGCGATCGCGAACCCACTGGTCGTCACCGCCACTGGCGGCGGCGGCGCGTCCTGGTAACTCGGCCCGGACGGTCTCGGCGGCAGCACGTGCTCGGTCATACGGGTCCCCTCGTGGCATCCCCCGACCCGAGCGCCGAGCTTAGCCGAGGCGGTCCGGTCCGCGGTAACCAATTCGAGGCCTGCCCCAATACTTGGCACCGTTCCGTAACGGCCTCCGGCGGAAACGCGACCCCGGATGGCGTCGGAAAACCATGAGCGGAATCGCAGGTAGCGGCATGTCGGAATTCAGGATCGACGGCAGGCACGGGTCCTACGAGTTCGACGACGCGGTCTTCGCGACCGGCGGGGGCGCCCACCTCTTCCACGGTCGTGGGCGGGACTTCGGCCTGGTCTACCAGCGTTACCTCACCCCCGTCCGCAACCCGGAGTCGCGCCGGAAGCTGCTCAGCGTGGTCGACGTCGGCCGGACCGTGTTCCCCGGCCGCGCGGTGGCTCTCGGCAGTTCGCCGCAGGCCTCGGTCTGCTGGCCCACGGACGTCGAACTCGACTCGGCCGGCGCCGTGACCGGCGTGGTCCTGCCCCGGGTACCGGGCGACGCCCGCCCCCTCGCCTCCCTGCGCACGGCGCGGGCGGACCTGCGGGTCTCGGTGCTGATCCGCGTGGCGGAGATCTTCGCCTGGCTGTCGGCGAACGGCCTGGCGCACGGGGGCCTTTCGGAGGCCGGCTTCGTTTGGCGCGAGGCTCCTTCTCCGGGAGCTTTGCTGATCGACGCGGACCGGCTCCAGCCCTCGCACGATCACTACAACGACTGGCACGCCCTCGCCTTGATCATGTACCGCGGCCTGCCGCTCGCGCCGGAGAGCCCTGCACCGCTGACCGAGCTGCTGCACCGAGCCTTGTCGAATCCCTTGTCGGAGAAGGGAATGGTGTCGCCCGCGGAGTGGGTGCACGCGCTGAGGGAAGTCTCTCGACTCCCGCCGGCAGCGCAACAGCCGCTTTACCCGCCGCAGTATCGCCCGCACCAACCCGCGATGGTGCAGCCGTCGGCTTCTCGCAGCTCGTACGTCGTGGCGGCCGTCGTCGCGCTGGGCCTCCTCGTGGTCCTGGTCGGCGCGACGGTGACGTACGCGGTCTCCCGCGGCAGCGCCACAGCCGGCACGGCGCAGACCGCAGGGACGTCCCCAAGCGACCCCGGCTACTACGTTCCCGATCCCAGCACCACCACGCCGGCGCCCGTCACCACCACGGAGACCGTTCCCGCCACCGTGGACGCCGACCCGGAGGCGGTGCTGCGGGCGCAGGCGGCCGCGGACTACCCGCAGGTCGAGGCACTGGCCGGGCAGTGGGTGCCGCAATTGTCGTCCAAGGCGGTCGGCACCCAGGACAACGGGATCACCTACGACAACGCCGCCATCCTGGCCCACTACCGGCAGCTGAAGGTCCTGCGGCCGACCGCGCTGCTGCTGTCCTCGGCCGACTACTCGACGTTCAAGAACGCGGGCTACTGGGTCATCGTGCTGCCGCAGGGCTACAGCTCAGGCACGGCGGCGAACGCGTGGTGCGACGCGGCCGGGATCGACGCCGACAACTGCTTCGCCAAGCTGCTCTCGCACACCGCGGGCCCGCAGGGAGCCACGCTGAACCGGCGCTGACCCGATCGGCACCGGACCGGATCGCGTGCGAAGGTAACGGAAAGGAGCGGTACGAGGAGGGCGGGCGATAGCCGTGGCGTTGCGTGAGCAGGTCTGGGCGATGCTGCGGGCACTCGGGGTGGACGCGGTGTTCGGCAACCCGGGTTCGACCGAGCTGACCATGCTGGCCGGGTTCCCGCCGGACCTGCGGTACTACCTGGGCCTCCAGGAGGCGGCCGTGGTGCTGATGGCCGACGGGTACGCGCAGGTCACGCGCAAGCCGGTGCTGGTCAACCTGCACACCGGGCCCGGGCTGGGCAACGCGGTGGGCAGCCTGCTGACCGCGGCGTGGAGCCGGGCGCCGCTGGTGGTGACGGCGGGCCAGCAGGTGCGGGCGATGATCACGCAGCAGAACTGGCTGGTGAACGTGGACGCCACGACGGTGCCGCGGCCGGCGGTGAAGTGGTCGTTCGAGCCGCCGCGGCCGCAGGACGTGCCGGCGGCGCTGGCGCGGGCGGTGCACACGGCGCGAGCGGCCCCCTCGGGCCCGGTGTTCGTGAGCCTGCCGATGGACGACTGGTCCGCCGTCGCCGATCAGTCCGAAGTGGACGATCTGGCGGTCCGCGTGGTCCGGTACCGCGCCGCGCCGGCCGCGGAGGCCGTGGCGGAGGTGGTGCGGGCGGTGGACGGCGCTTCGCGGCCGGCGCTGGTGCTGGGCGCGGCGGCGACCGCCGAGGGGGACTGGGACAACGCCCACCGCCTGGCCGAGCGGGCCGGGCTGGCGGTGTTCACCGCGCCGTCCTCGGGCCGGAACGTGTTCGACGAGACTTCCCCGTGGTTCCGCGGTTTCCTGCCGTTCGGGGCCAGCCAGATCGGCGAGCGGCTGGCCGGGTACGACGTGGTGCTGGTCGTCGGCGCGCCCGCGTTCACCTGCTATCCGTACTCGCCCGGGCGCTACATTTCGCCGGGCGCGAAGCTGTTCCACCTGACCGACGACCCGGACGAAGCCGCCCGCGCGCCACTGGGCACCTCGGTGCTCGGCGATCCGGGCCGGGCGCTGGCCGAGCTGGCCGGCCGGGTCGCCGAGCGCAAACGGACGCCGCCGGAGCCTCGGCCCGTCCCCCCGGTCCTTTCTGTCGGGGCAACGGGACGGCCCACTTCGGACAGTGTGTACGCGCACCTGGCCGGCGTGATCACCCCGCAGGTGCGGGTGACGCAGGAGTCACCGTCCAATCTGGCCGAATTCCACGACCGGGTCCGGCTGTCCACTCCGGACAGTTTCCTCACCACGCCCAGCGGCGGCCTCGGCTACGGCCTGGCGGCGGGCGTCGGCGCGGCGATCGCCGACCCGTCCCGCCCGGTGCTGGCCATCATCGGCGACGGCTCGCTGCACTACAGCTCGTCCGCCCTGTGGACCGCGGCCCAGGCCGGCGCCCCGGTCGTGACGGTGGTGATGGCGAACCGGGAGTACGAGATCCTCAAGGCGTTCGCCGGGTTCAACCACGTGGCGGGCGGGGTGCCGGGCCTCGAGCTGCCCGGCCTCGACGCCGTCAGCCTGGCCCAGGGCTACGGCGTGCCCGGGCGCCGCGTCGAGGATCCCGCGATGCTGGCCGCGCTGGTGAAAGACGCGCTCGCCGCGCGAAAGCCCGCCCTGTTCGAGATTCCCACCGATCCGGCGGTGCCGCCGTTGCTGTGAACGGTGCCACCCGAGGCGAACACCGAAGCGACCCCGCCGGAGGCCGCGCGCGTTCCCACCCGGGTTTCAGCGCGCCCACTGCACGAGTTCGTCGAGCGGCAGCCGCTGCCGGCTCAGGCTGGACGGGCCCGGCGCGCCGGTCGCCTCGTACCCGAGCGTGAGCACACCGGACAGGCCGACGTCGTCCGGGAACCCGATGGCGGCGCGCAGTGCGGCGATCTCCTCAGGGTCGTCGGGGCCGAAGAACCCGGTCGAGAGGCCCTCGTCGGCCGCGGCGAGCTGGAGCAGGGTGAGCAGGGCGCCGCTGTCGAACCACCAGTACGGCACCGGCCAGATGGTCTCGGTGCCGTCCGCCTCCAGCTTGTCCGGCTGCCGGTAACGCTCGTGATAGGACTCCTCGCGCACGCCGACGGCGATGTGCACGGGTGCCTGCGAGATCCAGGGCGCGAACCCGGCGTCGAGATACGGCTGCTCCGAGGCCTCGGCGATCCGCCGCCGCACGTCCGGCGCGGTGATCACCACCAGCCGGTGGCCCTGGCTGAACCCGCCGCTCGGCGCCCGGTGCACCATCCGCACGATGCGCCGCAGCACGTCCTCGTCGACCGGGTCCGTCCGGTAGCCCCGCACCATCCGGCGGCCCCGCAGCACTTCCGTGAACTCCATGGGCCGATTCTGCCCTGCGCCGCGCCCCGGCGGCCACCCCTGATCCGGTGCTCAGGCCAGGCCCGCGTCGTGGACCAGAATGGCGACCTGGGTGCGGTTGGTGGCGTCCACTTTGGACATGATCCGGCCCACGTGCACCTTCACCGTGGCCTCGCTCAGGCCCAGCGCGGCGGCGATCGCGGCGTTGCTGGAGCCGTGGGCGACGGCGACGGCCACCTCGCGTTCGCGCGGGGTCAGCACTTCGAGCCGGGTCTTGGCGCCCTGGACGGCTTCTCCGGCGGCGAAATGCGCCAGCAGCCGGCGGGTGATCGACGGGGCCAGCATCGCCTCGCCCCGCTTGACCAGGTGGACGGCGCGGACCAGGTCCCGCGGCGGGGTGTCCTTCAGCAGGAAGCCGGTGGCGCCGTGGCGCAGCGCGGTGTGCACGTACTCGTCGAGGTCGAACGTCGTGAGCACCACCACCTGCGGCGCACCCGGCCCGGCGGCCACCACGCGGGTCACCTCCAGCCCGTCGACCCGCGGCATCTGGATGTCGGTGAGCACCACGTCGGGCCGGTGCCGCTCGACCAGCTCCGCCACGCCCTCGCCGTCACCGGCCTCGGCGACCACGCGGATCTCCGGGTCGGACTCCAGGATCATCCGGATGCCGCTGCGGACCAGCGCTTCGTCGTCGAGCAGCAGGACCTTGATCACGGTGTTCCCTTCTCGGGCGGGAAAACCGCCCGGACCACGTAGCGGCCCGCGCCGTCCGGGCCGGTGTGCAGCGTGCCACCGGCCAGGGTGACGCGCTCGCGCATGCCGATCAGCCCGTAGCCGGAGCCCGGCAGCCCGGCGGAGGCGCCGAGCGGGTTGGCCACCTCGACGACCAGCCGCCCGTCTTCCTGGCCGAGCCGCAGGTGGATGGCCGCGCCCGGCGCGTGTTTGGTGGCGTTGGTCAGCGATTCCTGCACGATCCGGTAAGCCGCGCGGCCCACCTGGTCCGGCACCTGCGGCAGCGGTTCGGGCAGGTCGGCGACGATCCGGGCGCCCGCCGCGGTGAGGTCTCCGGCCAGCCGCGCCACGCCGGCCAGCGTCGGGCTGGGCAGGGCGCTCGGTTCGGGCACGTCATCGCGCAGCACCCGCAGGATGTCGCGCAGCTCGGTCAGCGCGGCGGCGCTGGACTCGCGGATCACCTCGGCCAGCTGCCCCGTTTCCTCGTCCGGCGCCCGCACCGACAGCGCGCCGGCCTGCAGCGCGACGATGCTCACCCGGTGGGCCACGACGTCGTGCATCTCCCGCGCGATCCGGCGTCGCTCGGCCGCCACCGCGCGTTCGGCGAGCAGGTCGCGCTCGCGTTCGGCTTGATCGGCGCGCCCGCGCAAGGCGTCGAGCAGCGCCGCCCGCTGGTAGATCCACAGCCCGGCCAGCAGCGGCAGCACGATGAAGCCCACGGAGACGACCCCCGTGGATTCCAGGGCCGCCAGGCTCGTCAGCGGGTGTAAGGCGAGCTGCAGCGCGAGACTGCCGCCCAAGGCGACGGCGGTCGGCCACTTCGGGCCGCGCCGCGCGGCGACGTTGTAGAGCAAGAAGGTCGGCGGCAGCAGTGTGGTCGGCACGAACCATGACAGCGCGACGCCGACGAGCGCGGTGGTCAGCGGGTACCGGCGGCGCAGCAGGAAGACCACGAACACCGCCGCGGTCGCGAACTGCCAGAACGGCGGCGTGCGGACCCGGTGGATCCCGTCCAGCACGAGGACCCCGGTGACCAGGAGAGCCACGCACAGGTCGATCAGCCGGTTCCGCACGCTGATCACCGTAGGCCCCGGCGGTTTCCCGCGCGTCGCCCGTGCCTCGCATTCGCGAGTACGACTTTCCGGTTACGCGGCTCGGGCTGCTCAGCCGATGCGGCCGCCTCCTGAGGAGTGCACTGTGGACACATGACGAAACGGATGCTGAAGAACGCCGTGGTCGCGGGGATCACCGTCGTGCTGGCCACCGGCACGGCCGCGGCCGCGAACGCCGAACCCGGGACCCCCGGCGCGCTGAGCGCGGGCGAGCGGCTCTTCCCCCAATTGGGCAACGGCGGCTACGACGCGCGTGACTACGACGTCGCGGTCGACTACCGGCCCGGCGTCACCACGATGAACGCTTCGGTGACCATGCGGGCGGTCTCGACGCAGGCGCTCTCGTCCTTCGGCCTCGACTCGGCCGTGCCGCAGGTCCGCTCGGTGACGGTCGACGGCCGCGCGGCGAAGTTCGAAGTCAAGGGGGAGAAGCTGATCGTGACGCCGGCGCGCGCGGTGGCGCGAGGCCGCGCGTTCAGCGTCAAGATCGACTACGTCGTGGACCGCGCGAAGAGCCCGGTCTCCCCGGCGATGCCGCTGCCGCCCGGGTTCGAGAACCCGATGCCGGTCTGGGAGAACACGCCCGACGGGTTCGCGGTGCTCGGCCAGCCCGACCGCGAGCACGCCGTGTTCCCGTCGGACGACGTGCCCGCCGACCCGGCGACCTACACCCTCCGGATCACCACGCCGTCCGACGTCGACGCCGTCGGGAGCGGGACTCTCGTGGGCAAACAGCGTGAGGGCGACCGGTCGACTTCGGTGTTCCGGCTGGACCGGCCCGCCGCCACCGACGTGGTGCAGCTCGCCACCGGGCACTTCACCGAGGTCGACCAGGCCGGCCCGCACGGGCTCCCGGTGCGCAGCTACGTCACGAAGGCCGCCAAGCCCGGCGCGCTCGACCGCGTCCGGGACACGCCGGCCCAGGTCGCCTGGCTGGAGCAGGCGATCGGCCGCCCCTTCCCGTACGCGAGCGCCGGTGCCCTCGGCGTCGACACGGTCTACGGCGGGGTCGCGCTCGAAACGGCCGCGATCCCCACGTACGGCGCGGAGTTCCTGGCCGACCCGCGGGAGGCTCCGATCCAGGCCCACGAGCTGACCCACCAGTTCTTCGGCGACGCGGTGGCCGTGCACGACTGGGACGACATGTGGCTGAGCGAAGGCCACGCCGTCTACTACCAGGACCTCTACACCTCCGCCCACGGCGGGAAGCCGTTCGACGAGCAGATGCACGGCCGCTACACCAGTAACAACCAGCAGCTCGACCAGGAGGGCCCGGTCGCGCACCTGAACTCGGCCTGGGGCGTGCTCTCCGGCACCGACAACGGCGGCGCGCTGACGCTGTACGCGTTGCGGAACCTGGTGGGGCAGCCGATGTTCGACCGGATCGAACGGACCTTCTACGACACCTACCGCGGCCGTTCGGCCTCGACGCAGGATTACGTCGACGTGGCCCAGCGGCTCTCCGGACGGGACCTCGGCGGGTTCTTCCACGACTGGCTGTACACGGCGAAAACCCCCCGCGATGCCCGGGCACCCGGACTGGAAGGCCTGACCCTGGCACCGTCCGTGACTCCGGCGGCTACCCGCAGTCAACGTCACCTCGATGTGAGGCCGGGGGTGTGAGAATCCGGGCATGGCTGATTTGGTGGCGGCATTGGACGTGGGCGGCACGACCGTGAAGGCGGCCCTGCTCGACGGTGACCTGAACGTGCTCGCGACGCAGCGGGTAACGACCGCCCGCAGCGCGGACGGCACGGCGCTGGCCGAGCAGGTGGCCGAGGTCGTCTCGGTGCTCGCCGAGCAGGCCGGCACGGGCGCGCCGGGCGCGGTCGGCGTGGTCGTGCCGGGGATCGTCGACGAGCAGGCGCGGGTCGCGCGGTTCTCCGCGAACCTGGACTGGCGCGACGTGCCCTTCGGCGACCTGCTGGAGAGCCGGCTCGGGCTGCCGGTGGCGTTCGGGCACGACGTGAGCGCGGGCGGGCTGGCCGAGTTCCGCGTCGGCGCCGGGCAGGGCTGCGCGGACGCGGCGTTCATCGCCGTCGGCACCGGGATCGCGGCCGCGCTGATGCTGGACGGCCGGCTGTACCGGGCGCACGGGCTGGCCGGCGAGGTCGGGCACATCGACGTCGGCCACCGCATCGTCTGCGGCTGCGGCGCCACGGGCTGTCTCGAGGCGATCTCCTCGGCGGCGGCCATCGCGCGGCGCTACACCGAGCACACCGGCCGGGCCGTGGACGGCGCGCAGCCCGTGGTCGACGCGGCCCGCCACGGCGACGAAGCGGCCGTCGCCGTCGTCTCCGACGCCCTCGACGGGCTGGGCCACGGCATCCGGACCCTGCTGACCCTGCTGGCCCCGGAGGTCGTCGTACTCGGCGGCGGCTTGTTCACCGCGGCCGACTACGTGCTGGAGCCGGTGCGCGACTGGCTCTCGTCCGCGCTGACCTTCCAGCGGATGCCGGAGCTGCGCCTGGCCAAACTCGGCGACGAGGCCGGACGGCTCGGCGCCGGACTGCTCGCCCTCGACCTGCTGGGCACCCGGCGCTGACTGATCGGGCGCTGACCGGTCAGGCCAGGTTCAGCTGCCAGGACACGCCGAACCGGTCGTTCACCCAGCCGAACTTGGTGCTGAAGCCGTAGGAGCCCAGCGGCATCAGTTCCTTGCCGTCCTCGCCCAGCGCCGCGTAGAGCCGGTCCAGTTCGGCCTCGTCGGAGCACTGCACGTACAGCGAGACTGCCGGGGTGAAGCCGAACCCGTGGGCGACCGGGCTGTCGATGGCCATGAACTCCTGGCCGGCCAGGGTGAACGTGGCGTGCTCCACGGTGCCCTCCGGACCCTGCCCGCCCGCGCCGTATCGGCGGATGGCCACGATCGCGGCGTCCTCGAACAAGGACAGGTAGAAGGTGAGCGCCTCCTCCGCCCGGCCCTCGAACATCAGGAACGTGGTGACTTTCTGCGGTGTCCTCTCCATGCGCGTCAGTCAAGCACTCCGGGCGCCGAGTGGCCCCTTCGCGCGGGTCGCGAAGGGGCCATTACCCCCAGTGGCCGTCGGCCTTGCTCAGGCGAGCGAGCGCAGGAAGGCGAGCGACGGCATGAAGAAGTAGTCGCCGCCCTTGCACGTGACGGCCTGGGGCACCGGTGGCGCCGTGACCGTGGTGGTGCCGCCCCAGCCGGGCACGTACTCCGACGATTCGCGCGGTCCCTGGCCGATCACCGGGTCGAGGCCCGGCTTCACCGGCGCCTTCGGGAAACCCGGGTTGTCGGCCCAGGTCGCCTGCGTGAACTCGAACTGGTTGCCCAGCGCCGAGTTGAACGCCATGAACAGCAGCCCGACGCCGCCGGACGGGCGCTGGGCCGGCGGCACGTCGGCGTTCGGGTCGTCGGCTCGCTCGCCGTAGGGCACGCCGCGGCGCGCCATCAGGTGCAGGCGCTCGTCCGCGGGCTCCTCGAACCCGCCGCTGCCACGCGGGTTCGTCTTGCGGATGTGCGCCTGGAACGGGCATTTGGCGGCCGCGAGGTCGCTGTCGTAGGTGAAGTTGTTGGACACCGGGCTTTCCGCGCCGTCCTCGCGCTGCGTGGTGAGCGGGGTGCCGTCCTCGAACCGGCCGATGATCATGGCGCCCGCGCGCTCGCGGTCGTCGCCGGTGAGCCCGAGCGCGCCGGCCAGGTCGAGCTCGGCCTGCTTGAACCGCCGCACGTTCTGCTCCAGCTTGCGGAAGACGAAGTAGCTGCCGAAGTGCACGGCCGGGTCCGGCGCCGCCACGTCGGCGACCAGCACCTGCGAGAGCGGGGCCGAGGGGTCCCAGACGTTGATGCCGTCGGTGGAGTTCTTCTCCGCGTCCACGTCCTCGGCCAGGAACAGCGGCTGGCTGCGGCCGTCGACGTAACCGAAGTGCTCGATGCCCTCGCCGCGCGAGTTGGTCCGGCCGAGGCCCGCCTCTTCGGCCAGCACGGTGACGGAATCCGGCAGCAGGGCCAGCACCTCGTTGCGGCGCGCGGTCATCGCGCCGTCGGCGGCGTCGCCGATCAGGACCACGGCGTGGATCTCACCGTGGTAGCCGGGATCGAACGTGGACCGCGGCGGGTCGGCGAGCTTCTGCCGCGTCGCCGGGTCACGCATGCCGCGCAGGAACGACTCGTCCTGCGGCACCTGCTTCACGCCCAGCGCGTGATACCCGGCGGCGGTCAGCCCGACCCCCACGTACGGCGTTCCCCCGGTGCCCGCGGCCTTGAACGCGCTGATCTCCTGCAGCTGCGTCTTCGCGGACTTCATCTGCTGGTTCGCCAGCGCCGCCAGGAAGCCCTTCGCCGCGGCCGCGTCCTTCCGGTTTTCGCCGAACCGCAGGAAAAGCACGGACAAGTGATCGCGGGCGTGCGCCTTCAGGATGTTGGGCTGGAGCTCGTCGAGCATCGTGGCGGCGTCACCGCTCGCCGTGGTCCAGGCCAGAGTGCTGGTCAGATCGACAGCCATGCCAGGGTCCCCTCCCCGTTCCCGCCGTGCCGGCGGCCACCACCGGCACCCGAGCCCCCTCGGCGACCGGCGGTGTTCCTCCCTTGGTTCCAGGTTGCGCTCAGTGGTATCGCAGATGCCACCTACGTCGGGAATTCACCCGGATAGCGCAATAACGGTTTCGCTCGGTGATTGAGGGGTGGCAAAAAGATCGGGCGGGTGCGGCACCGTTGACGCACCCGCCCGAAACTCAGGAGATCGGCCGGTCCGTCGGCGCGATCGGGGCGGGCAGGAAGCCGCGGCCGGTGAGGAAGGAGTCGACGCCGGCGGCGCAGGAGCGGCCTTCCGCGATGGCCCAGACGATGAGCGACTGGCCGCGGCCCATGTCGCCGGCCACGAAGACGTTGTCGAGGCTTGTGCGGAAGTCCTGGTCCCGCGCGACGTTGCCGCGCTGGTCCAGCTCCACGCCGAGGTCCTCGATCAGGCCCTCGCGCTGCGGGCCCAGGAAACCCATGGCCAGCAACACCAATTGGGCCGGCAGCTCGGTCTCGCTGCCCTCGACGGGGACGAACTTGCCGCCCTCGTTGCGGACCTCGACGAGCTTCAGCGCCCGCACCCGGCCGTCGGCGTCACTCAGGAACTCCTGCGTGTTCACCGAGTACAGCCGCTCGCCGCCCTCCTCGTGGGCCGAGGAGACGCGGTAGATCATCGGGTACGTCGGCCACGGGTGCGCGTCCGCGCGCGACTCCGGCGGCCGCGGCATGATTTCCAGCTGGGTCACCGATTTCGCGCCCTGGCGGTGCGAGGTGCCGACGCAGTCCGCGCCGGTGTCGCCGCCGCCGATGACCACGACGTCGAGGCCCTCGGCGGAGTACGGCGAGACGTCCAGCTCGCCCGCGGCCACCCGGTTCGCCGGCGGCAGGAACTCCATCGCCTGGTAGATGCCGGTCAGCTCACGGCCGTCGATCGGCAGGTCGCGCCACGCGGTCGCGCCGCCCGCCAGCACCACGGCGTCGTGGGACGACCGCAGCTCGTCCACCGTGAGGTCGGCGCCGACGTCCACCGAGGTCCGGAATTCCGTGCCCTCGGCCCGCATCTGCTCGATCCGCCGGTCGAGCCGGTGCTTCTCCATCTTGAACGCGGGGATGCCGTAACGCAGCAGCCCGCCGATCTTGTCGGCCCGCTCGAAGACCACCACGCTGTGGCCCGCGCGCGTCAGCTGCTGCGCCGCTGCGAGCCCGGACGGGCCGGAGCCGACCACGGCGACCTTCTTGCCGGTCTTCGCGATCGGCACCTGCGGCGTGACCCAGCCTTCGGCGAAGGCCCGGTCGATGATGGAGATCTCGACCCGCTTGATCGTCACCGGGTCGTCGTTGATGCCCAGCACACACGCGGTCTCGCACGGCGCGGGGCACAGCGTGCCGGTGAACTCCGGGAAGTTGTTCGTGGCGTGCAGCCGCTCGGCCGCCTCCTGCCAGTCTTCCCGCCACACCAACGTGTTCCACTCGGGGATCAGGTTCCCCAGCGGACAGCCCTGGTGACAGAACGGGATGCCGCAGTCCATACAGCGCCCGGCCTGCTTCTCCAGCTTCGTCGACGCGAAGTCCTCGTAGACCTCACGCCAGTCCATCAGCCGCAGATCGACCGGACGCCGCTTCGGCTCTTCGCGGGTGGTGGTCAGAAAGCCCTTGGGGTCAGCCATGTGCGGCCTCCATGATCGCCTCGTTCACGTCACGCCCATCCCGCTCGGCTTGCACCTGAGCGGCGAGCACACGCTTGTAGTCCTTCGGCATGACCTTGCCGAAGCGGTCGACGGCGGCGTCCCAGTCGGCGAGCAGCGTGCGCGCGACCGCGGACTCCGTTTCGTTGTAATGCTTTTCGACGGTTTCACGCAGGAAGTCGGCGTCCTCGGAGTCGAGCGGGTCGATGTCGACCATCTCCGGGTTCACCCGGTGCACCGGCAGGTCCAGCACGTACGCGATGCCACCGGACATGCCGGCCGCGAAGTTGCGCCCGACCCCGCCGAGCACCACGACCCGGCCGCCGGTCATGTATTCGACGCCGTGGTCGCCCACGCCTTCGACGACGGCCAGCGCGCCGGAGTTGCGCACGCAGAACCGTTCGCCCGCCTTGCCCCGGATGAAGATCTCACCGCTGGTGGCGCCGTAACCGATCACGTTGCCCGCGATGATGTGCTCCTCGGCGGCGATGACCGCCTCCTTCGCCGGGCGCACGATCAGCCGCCCGCCGGAAAGACCCTTGCCGACGTAGTCGTTGCCGTCGCCGTAGAGCCGCAGCGTGATGCCCTTCGGCACGAACGCGCCGAACGACTGGCCCGCGGTGCCGGTGAAGGTGACGTCGATCGTGTCGTCCGGCAGGCCCTCGCCGCCCCACTTCTTGGTCAGCTCCGAGCCGAGCATGGTGCCGACGGTGCGGTTGACGTTGCGCACCGGCAGTTCCAGCCGCACCTTGTCACCCGAGGACAGCGCGCCCTCGGCCAGCTGGATCAGCGTGTTGTCGAGCGCCTTGTCGAGCCCGTGGTCCTGCGCCACCTGCTGGTGGCGCGCCGCGCGCGGGGCCAGCCCGGGCACGTGGAAGATCGGCGACAGGTCCAGCCCGGCCGCCTTCCAGTGGTCGACGGCCTGGCGCTTGTCGAGCACCTCGGCGTGGCCCACGGCCTCGGCGATGGACCGGAAACCCAGCTCCGCCAGGTATTCCCGGACCTCCTGCGCGATGAACTGGAAGAAGTTCACCACGTACTCGGCCTTGCCGCTGAACTTCTCCCGCAGCTTGGGGTTCTGCGTCGCGACGCCCACCGGGCAGGTGTCGAGGTGGCAGACGCGCATCATGATGCAGCCCGAAACCACCAGCGGCGCGGTCGCGAAGCCGAACTCCTCGGCGCCGAGCAGCGCCGCGATCATCACGTCACGGCCGGTCTTGAGCTGGCCGTCGGTCTGCACCACGATGCGGTCGCGCAGCCGGTTCGCCAGCAGGGTCTGCTGGGTCTCGGCCAGGCCCAGCTCCCACGGGCCGCCGGCGTGCTTGATGGACGACAGCGGCGAAGCGCCCGTCCCGCCGTCGTGACCGGAGATCAGCACCACGTCCGCGTGCGCCTTGGACACCCCGGCCGCGACCGTGCCGACGCCGACCTCGGACACGAGCTTCACGTGGATGCGCGCGGCCGGGTTGGCGTTCTTCAGGTCGTGGATCAGCTGCGCCAGGTCTTCGATCGAGTAGATGTCGTGGTGCGGCGGCGGGGAGATCAGGCCGACGCCCGGCGTCGAGTACCGCGTCTTCGCGATCCACGGGTACACCTTCGCGCCGGGCAGCTGCCCGCCTTCACCGGGCTTCGCGCCCTGCGCCATCTTGATCTGGATGTCGTCGGCGTTGACCAGGTACTCACTCGTCACGCCGAACCGGCCGCTCGCGACCTGCTTCACGGCGGAGCGCCGCTCGGGGTCGTACAGCCGTTCGGCGTCCTCGCCGCCTTCGCCGGTGTTCGACTTGCCGCCCAGCCGGTTCATCGCGATGGCCAGGGTCTGGTGCATCTCCATCGAAATCGAGCCGTAGGAGATGGCGCCGGTGGCGAACCGCTTGACGATCTCCGAGACCGGCTCGACCTCCTCGATCGGCACCGGCGTCCGCTCGCCGTACTTGAAGTCGAACAGCCCGCGCAGCGTCTGCAGCTTCTCCGACTGGTCGTTGACGGCCTTCGTGTACTCCTTGAAGACCTCGTACTTCCCGCTGCGCGTGGAGTGCTGCAGCTTGAACACGGTCTGCGGGTTGAACAGGTGCGGCTCGCCCTCGCGGCGCCACTGGTAGTCCGCGCCGGTCTCCAGCTCACGGTGGCTGGGGCGGACGCCGTCGGCCGGGAAGGCCCGGCGGTGGCGCTGCTCGACCTCGTCGGCGATGGTGTCGAACCCGACGCCGCCGAGCCGTGAAGTGGTTCCGGTGAAACAGGTGTCGACGATTTCGGCGCCCAGCCCGACGGCCTCGAAGATCTGCGCGCCGGTGTAGGACGCGACGGTGGAGACGCCCATCTTGGACATCGTCTTGCGCACGCCCTTGCCCAGCGCCTTGATCAGGTTCGTGGTCGCCTGCTTGCCGGTGACGCCCGGGATCAGGCCCTGGTGCGCCATCTCCTCGACCGTCGCCATCGCCAGGTACGGGTTCACCGCGGCCACGCCGTAACCGACGAGCAACGCGATGTGGTGCACCTCGCGCGCGTCGCCCGCCTCGACGATGAGGCCGACCTGCGTGCGCGTCTTCTCGCGGACCAGGTGGTGGTGCACCGCGCCGGTCAGCAGCAGCGAAGGGATCGCGGCGTGGTGCTCGTCGACGCCGCGGTCCGACAGCACGATCAACCGCGCGCCGTCCTCGATCGCTTCGGACACTTCGCTGCGGATCTCGTCGAGACGCTGTACGAGCGCTTCGCCGCCGCCGTGCACGTTGTAGCGGCCGAGCACCGTGACGGCCTGGAACTCCGGCAGTGTGCCGTCGTCGTTGACGTGCACCAGTTTCGCCAGCTGGTCGTTGTCCAGCACGGGGAACGGCAGCACGATGCGGCGACACGAGGCGGCGTCGGCCTCCAGCAGGTTCGGCTCCGCGCCGATCTGCGTGCCGAGCGCGGTGATCAGCTCTTCCCGGATGGAGTCCAGCGGCGGGTTCGTCACCTGGGCGAACAGCTGGATGAAGTAGTCGAACAACGGCCGCGAGCGCGTGGACAGCGGGGCGAGCGGCGAATCGTTGCCCATCGAGCCGATCGGCTCCGCGCCGGTGCGGGCCATCGGCTCGAGGATGGTCTCCAGCTCTTCTTCGGTGTAGCCGAAGGACTGCTGGCGCCGTACGAGCGCGGCGTGCAGCGGCACCTCGCGGTCTCGCTCGGGCAGGTCTTCCAGGCGCAGCAGCCCGGCGTCGACCCATTCGTCGTACGGGTGCGCGGTGGCCAGCTCGCTCTTGATCTCCTCGTCCTCGATGATCCGGCCCTCGGCGGTGTCGACGAGGAACATCCGGCCCGGCTCCAGCCGGCCCTTGCGGACGATCGTGGACTGGTCCAGCTCCAGCACCCCGACCTCGCTGGCGAGCACCACGAGGCCGTCGTCGGTCACCCAGTAGCGGCCGGGGCGCAGGCCGTTGCGGTCGAGCACCGCGCCGATCTGCGTGCCGTCGGTGAACGCGACCAGCGCGGGCCCGTCCCACGGCTCCATCAGCGTCGAGTGGAACTCGTAGAACGCCCGGCGCGCGGGGTCCATCTCCTGATGGTTCTCCCAGGCCTCCGGGATCATCATCAGCACGGAGTGCGGCAGGGACCGGCCGCCGAGGTGCAGCAGCTCCAGCACCTCGTCGAAGGAGGCGGAGTCGCTGGCGCCGCGGGTGATCACCGGGTAGATCCGCTTGAGGTCGCCGGGGACGAGGTCGGTCTCCAGCAGCGCCTCGCGGGCGTCCATCCAGTTGCGGTTGCCCTTGAGGGTGTTGATCTCGCCGTTGTGCGCCACGTACCGGTACGGGTGCGCGAGCGGCCACGACGGGAAGGTGTTGGTGGAGAAGCGGGAGTGCACGAGGCCGATGGCGCTCGTCACGCGCTCGTCGGTCAGGTCGAGGAAGAACCGCTCGACCTGACCCTCGGTGAGCATTCCCTTGTAGACGATCGTGCGCGAGGACAGTGACGGGAAGTACACGTCATCGTCGACCAGCTCGTGCTCGGCGCGCTTGCGCACGCAGAAGGCGGCGCGCTCCAGGGCGAGGCCCTCGCGGTTGTGGCGGCGCCCGGCCAGGAACAGCTGCGTGAAGTGCGGCATGGTCTCGGCGGCGGTGGGCCCGCAGTGCGCGGTGTCCACGGGCAGCTCGCGCCAGCCCACCACGCGCATGTCCTCCTCGGCGGCGATCCGCTCGATGGTGGTCATGGCGCGGCCGCGGCGTTTTTCGTCCTGCGGCAGGAAAGCGGTGCCGACGGCATACGCGCCCTCTTCGGGCAGCGTGAAGCCGGCGACCTCGCGGTAGAACGCGTCGGGCACCTGGATCAGCAGGCCGGCGCCGTCACCGGTGTCCGGTTCGGCGCCTCGCGCCCCGCGATGCTCCAGATTCCTGAGCGCGACCAGGGCTTTCGCCACGATCTGATGATCGCGGCGGCCGGCGAGGTCGGCGACGAACGCGACCCCGCAGGCGTCGTGTTCGTAAGAAGGGTCGTACAGACCCGCGAGGGCCGGTGTGCTGGAACCGGAACTGGCACGGTGGGTCACGGCTGGCCGCCTCCCAAGGCGTTGGCGCGCCCGGTACTCACTCCATCGGATGGTTCGACAGTGAACCGGTTAACGAAGTGGTCCGGAACCGCGATGGTCAGTCGGGGGAAGGAATTCGCCGCGGGCTCGCCCGTTGCCCTCTCGCGGGAGCTTGCTGCTCGCGCGAGGGAAGAGCCAGGCGGGACGGCCCAGCCCGGTCGTCGTCGATCGGGCTGCGGGTTATTCACGGGCCACACGCCGTTGGGCGGCCGAACAGTGGTCGGTGCAGCCCACGCGCTGGGTGCGGTCAGCCGGTGTGGTGGGGGGCGGGCCGGGCGCGTGGTGTTACTCCCGGGTTCGCCGGGTCTTATGACGATAGTGTGAATTCGCTGTAATCGACATACGTCGCCGGGCCCGGGTGGGAAATGCCACGCTTACGTTGACGCCCCCCGGGGTACTCCCATATGTCGGGCCTTCTCTCCCGGTGATCGGACGGCACCCGCGCTGAGCTGGTGAAACGCCGCCGCGACCGGGCGCTCATGCGCGCGACGAGGGTGGTTGACTGGTCGCATGAGGCGAGCCGTCGATGACTGATCGTTATCTCTCCGTGCCGAGTCCGGGACTGCACGAGATCGAGATCCGGCGCTCCCGCTTCCTTTGCGCCCTCGCCCCGGTGGCCGGCGAAGCCGCTGCCCGCGAGGCGATCGCGGCCCGGCGGAAGGCCGAACCGGCCGCGCGCCACCACTGTCACGCGTTTGTCCTCGGCCCGGACGGCCGCACCCAGCGCTCCAGCGACGACGGCGAACCCGCCGGCACCGCGGGCATCCCGATGCTGGAGGTCCTGCGGCGCCGCGGGGTCACGGACACGGTCGCGGTGGTGTCCCGCCACTTCGGCGGCGTGCTGCTGGGCGCGGGCGGCCTGATCCGCGCGTACGGGCAGGCGGTGTCGGAAGCCCTGGACGCGGTCGGCGTGGTCGAGTACCGGCGGCTGCGCCTGGTCGACGTCGAGGTGGACTACACCCGCGCGGGCCGGCTGGAGAACGACCTGCGCTCGTCGTCGTACACGCTGAACGAGACCCGCTTCGACGCCACCGCCCACTTCGAGGTCGGCCTCGGCACAGACGAGGAGGCGCCGTTCGCCGCCTGGCTCGCGGACCTCACCGGCGGTGAGGCGGTGCTGACCCGGCTGGGGGAGGAATGGGTGCGCTCGGTCTGACGCGGCGGGCGTCAGGGTTGCGGTCGATCTTGCAATGCGGCCCATTCGGCGCGGGTGATGGCGTACTCGCGCACGCCGTGTTCGGCGCCTTCGGCGGTGTCGTGCCCGTCGGCTGGCACGGTGCGGAGGTAACGGAGGCCGACCTTCTCCAGGACGCGCCGTGAGCCCTGGTTGACGGTGAGGGTGGCGGCGGTGACGCGGTTCGCGCCCAGGTCGGTGAAACCCTTCGCCAGCAAGGCTCGGGAGCCTTCGGTCGCGTAGCCGTGGCCCCAGGCCGCGCGGTGCAGGCGGTAGCCGAGTTCGGGTTCGTCCACCGGGTCGCCCGGCTGCGGGCGGAAGTGGAACCAGCCCAGGAAATCCGCACGCTCCCGGTCGAGCGCGGCCCAGAAGCCGTAACCGGGGAAACGGGGGTGATAGCCCAGGAATGCCGGGAGGTCAACGGCGGCGATCTCGGCCCGGTCGGCCGGGGCGCCGCCATTGAGATAACGCATCACGGCGGGGTCGTTGTAGAGGCCGAACAGCAGATCCGCGTCTTCGCCGGTGAAGCGGCGCAGAATCAGCCGTTCCGTTTCCAGGAACACGTCCATCCCGGTAATGCTGCCGGGCGCGGGCCCGGCGGCCAACGGGTTTTCCGAACCCGGCGCTAGGCGGCCACGATCGTGCCCGGCTCGTTCAGGGCCGCCATTCCGGCGGCGGTCAGCACGGCGAGCACCCGCTCCCCGTGGGCACCCGCCGAGACGGGTTCGA
Source organism: Amycolatopsis saalfeldensis (assembly GCF_900110575.1). Taxonomy (GTDB): domain Bacteria; phylum Actinomycetota; class Actinomycetes; order Mycobacteriales; family Pseudonocardiaceae; genus Amycolatopsis; species Amycolatopsis saalfeldensis. The sequence continues at coordinate 114,681 of NZ_FOEF01000022.1, read as the reverse complement.
GCAGGCCCAGCCGGGCCAGCCGGCGGGCGGTGCCCTGGTCGCAGCAGCTCAGGCCGTCGACGAACAGGTCCGGCTCACAGCTGCAGCTGATCTGCGCGCGCCCGGCGGCCACCGCGGCCAGGGTGGCCCGCTCACGATGATTCAGTTCGGTGTCTTTCAGTTCGGCAGTCACAGCGGTACCTCGTTTCCGTGGTCCGGGCTTTCGTGGTCCAGTAGAACAAGGACCACCGACAGTTTCGCCCCGCTCACCCCCGAATCCGGGCATTTCCTGTGTTTTCCCGGGTGATGTCGCGTCTTTTCAGGGGTTCTCCGCCGGACGGCCGATCGGCAGCTCTTCCACGGTGGACTTGCGCAGGTGCCGGAAGATGATCGAGCTGCGGAACCCGACCACCTCCTTGCGCAGGGCGAGCCGGTCGGTCAGGAAAGCATGCAGGTGGTCGATGTCGCGCACGGCGACGTGGATCAGGAAATCGTCGCTGCCCGCCGCCACGAACACCGAAAGCACCTCCGGCCGCTCCGCCATCGACCGCTGGAAGGCGTCGATCACGGCGCGGCTGAGCGGGCGCACCTGCGCGGACACCATGGCCTGCACCGAGCGGCCGAGGCTGGGGAGGTCGACCTCGGCGTGGTAGCCCCGGATCACCCCGCGCTCGCGCAGCAGCCGCGTGCGCTCCAGGCAGGTCGACGGCGCGATGCCGACTTTCCGCGCGAGGTCGCGGTTGGTCTGCCGGGCGTCTTCCTGCAGCAGCCGCACGATCGCCGAATCAAGTTCGTCCAGCACGTCCCTGTCGCCTCCGCTGCCGAATTATGTTCGCCGCCGACCCGAAATCGCCGGGCACGACTCTAACTTCATCCGGCAGACAGTGTCGGACATGCGGAAGGTGACCTCGATGACCGTCCACCCCCTGCCCTGGGACCACGACCGGCTGGTGGTGCGCCGCGGCCGTCGCTCCGGCGTCACCACGATGGTCGCGATCCACTCGACTGCGCTCGGGCCCGCGCTCGGCGGCTGCCGGATGAAGGCCTACGCCGGCCTGGACGAGGCCGAGCGTGACGTGCTCCGGCTCTCGGCCGCGATGACGGACAAGTGCGCCGTCGCGGGCATGGACTTCGGCGGCGCCAAGAGCGTGATCGCCCTGCGGCCCGGGCAGCAACTCGATGCGGAGGAGCGGCACGCGGTGCTGCTCGACCACGCCGAGCTGATCGCCTCGCTGGAGGGCCAGTACCTCGCCGGGCCAGACATCGGCACCGGTCCCGAGGACATGCTGGTGCTGCGGGAGCAGGGCGCGCCCGCGTTCTGCCTGCCGGAATCCGCGGGCGGCATCGGCTCGTCCAGCGGCCCGACCGCACAGGGCGTGCTCGCCGCGCTGCGGGCCGCGTCCGGGGCGGTGTTCGGCACCCCGGACCCGGCCGGACGGCGGGTGGTGGTGTGCGGGTTCGGCTCGGTCGGGCGGCTGGTCGCGAGCGGGCTGGCCGACGCCGGCGCCGAGGTCACCGTCTCCGACGTGACGGAGGGGGCCCGCGCGGACGCCCGTTACCTCGGCTACGCCTGGGCCGAGCCGGCCGAGGCGCTGGCACTCGACGCCGACATCCTGGTGCCCGCGGCCGTCGGCGGGGTGCTCGGCACGGACACCGTGCTCAACGCGCCGCTCATCGTGGGCCCGGCCAACAACCAGCTGGTCGACGACGGCGTGGCGTCATCGTTGGCCGCGCGCGGCATCGTCTGGGTGCCCGATTACGTGGCGAGCGCGGGCGGCGTCGTCTACACCGTGGCGCGGGAGGTCGAGGGCCTGGACCACGCCACGGCGGCCGCGCGGGTGGCGGCGATCGGCGACGTGGTCTCGGCCTTGTTGTCCGATTCCGCCGCCCGTGGCACGACGCCGCTCGCGGAGGCGGCGGCGTTGTCCCGGCGTCGTCTCGGCGGGGTGCGTACGGCGGCGGTCTGACGGAGTGTCTTGAATGGGGGTGTGGAGATCCTCACCGACACCGCCACGCTCGCGCTGTACACCACCGACGCGTCCAACTACCGCCACGTGCCGCTCGGCGTGGTGCTGCCGGAGACGGTGGACGACGTGATCGCCGCCGTCGCGGCGGCGCGTGAGCGGGGCGCGCCGGTGGTGGCGCGCGGCGGCGGCACGAGCGTCGCGGGCAATTCGTGCGGGCCGGGCATCGTGGTGGACACCTCCCGGCACGTGCACGGTGTCCGCTGGCTCGATCCCGCCGCCCGGCTCGCCCGGGTCGCGCCCGGCACGGTGCTCGACGACCTGCAGGCGCTCGCCGCGCCGCACGGCCTGCGGTTCGGGCCCGACCCGTCCACCCACAGTCGCTGCACGCTCGGCGGCATGATCGGGAACAACGCCTGCGGCTCGCACTCCGTGGCCTGGGGCCGCACCGTCGACGTGGTGCGTGAGCTGGACGTGCTGCTCTACGACGGCACGCGGCTCACGGTGGGTCCCACGACACCGTCCGAAGTGGACGAAAGAGCGGCGCGCCCGGGCAGCGAGGGCCGGGTGTTCACCGAACTGCGCGCGCTGGTGCGCGACAACCTCGCGTTGCTGCGCAAGGAACTGTCGACCTGGCCGCGCCGAGTGTCCGGCTACGGCCTGGAACACCTGTTGCCGGAGAACGGTTTCGACGTCGCCAAGGCACTGGTCGGCAGCGAGGGCACCTGCGTGACGGTGCTGGAGGCGACCGTCGCGCTCGCCGAGCTGCCGCGGCATCGGGTACTCGCCGTGCTCGGTTTCGCCTCGGACATCGCGGCGGCCGACGCGGTGCCGGAGATCCTGCCGTGGTCGCCGCTGACCGTCGAGGGAGTGGACGCCCAGCTCGTCGCGTTGTTGGAGCCGGGCCGCGCGGACGGCCTGCCGCCGGGCGGCGCGTGGCTGTTCGTCGAGCTGGCGGGGGAGTCCCCGGCCGAGGCCGCCGCGCGGGCGCGTGAGCTGGCGGCTTCACTGGACTCGGTGGTGACCGGCTCGGTGGTGCTCGACGACCCGGCGGCGCAACGCCGGCTCTGGCGCATCCGCGAGGAGGGCGCGGGACTGGCGACCCGCCTCGCGGACGGCTCGGAGGCCTGGCCCGGCTGGGAAGACGCGGCGGTGCCACCCGAGCGGCTGGGCTCGTACCTGCGTGGTTTCAAGGAACTCATGGCGCGTTACGGCCGCCAGAGCGTGGTCTACGGCCACTACGGCGAGGGCTGCCTGCACCTGCGCCTCGACTTCGACCTGCTTTCACCGCCCGGCATCACGGACTTCCGCGGGTTCGTCGAGGAGGCCGCCGACCTCGTCGCGGCGCACGGCGGCTCGCTTTCCGGCGAGCACGGCGACGGGCAGGCCCGTTCCGAGTTGCTGTCGCGGATGTACAGCCCGGAGATGATGGCGCTGTTCGGCCGGTTCAAGGCGATCTTCGATCCGGACGGCCGGATGAACCCGGGCATCCTGGTCGACCCGCGGCCGGTGGACGCCGACCTGCGGGTGCGGCGCGCGCCGCTCGCGCTCGAAGACGTGACGGTGCTCGGCTACCCCGAGGACCAGGGCAGATTCGGGCAGGCGATGCGCCGCTGCGTCGGCGTCGGGAAGTGCCGCAACACCAGCGGCGGCGGCGTGATGTGCCCGAGCTACCGGGCCACCCGCGAGGAGCAGCACTCCACCCGCGGGCGAGCGCACCTGCTCGCCGAGATGGTCAACGGCGAGGTGATCAAGGACGGCTGGCGTTCCGAAGAAGTGGCGGAGGCGCTGGACTTGTGCCTGTCCTGCAAGGGCTGCCTTTCGGACTGCCCGGTGGACGTCGACATGGCCACCTACAAGGCGGAGTTCCTGCACCAGCACTACCGCGGCCGCGTCCGCCCGGCTTCGCACTATTCGATGGGCTGGCTGCCGCTGTGGCTGCGCGGGGCCGCGCTCGCGCCGCGGGTGGCGAACTTCTTCTCGCGTCGACGCTGGGCGGCCGCCGCGTTGAAGCGGGCCGGCGGGATCGCGGCGGAACGGGCGCTGCCGGAATTCGCGACGGTGCCGTTCACCAAGGCGCGCAAGGACTTGCGACGGTGGGCCAGTGGCCCGCGGCCGGTGGTGCTGTGGCCGGATTCGTTCAACAACTACCTGACCCCGGCCGTGCTCGACGCCGCCACGGAGGTGCTCACCGCCGCGGGCTACGACGTGGTGCTGCCGGACCGCGGTGTCTGTTGTGGACTGACTTGGGTCTCCACCGGCCAGCTGGACACGGCCAAGCGGGTGCTGCGGCGGACGCTCGAGGTGCTGCGGCCGTACCTCGAAGCCGGGTACGAGGTCGCCGGCCTGGAACCCAGCTGCACCGCGCTGTTCCGCGGCGACCTGGCCGCGCTGCTGCCGGGCGACGCGACGGCGGAACTGCTGGCCTCCCGCACCCGGACGTTCGCCGAACTGCTTGCCGACGCGCCGAAGCCGCTCGAAGCGTCGCTGGACGTCGAGACGGTTACGCAGGTGCACTGCCACCAGCACGCCGTGCTCGGCTTCGCCGCCGACGAGGCCGCGATGGCCGCCGCGGGCGTCCGCAACACGACGCTGGACGCCGGCTGCTGCGGGCTGGCGGGCAACTTCGGCTTCGAGCGCGGGCATTACGACGTTTCGAAGGCCGTTGCCGAGGACCGGATGCTGCCCGCGCTGCGGGCGGCGCCGGACTCCACTGTGGTGCTGTCGGACGGGTTCAGCTGCCGTACGCAGATCGAGCAGGAGTCGGGCCGGCGCGCCGTGCACCTGGCCGAGCTGTTGCGGCGCGGGCTGCACCGCTAGCCGGCAGTGCCCCACCAGGCGGTGGCGAGCGCGTCCAGCGTCGGCTCGGGTGGGGCGGGCAGGGCGTCGAGGTACCAGCGGAAGTCGCTGTACACGTGTAGCAGCGCGTACGCCAGGCACCGGCGGGCGAACTCCTCGCCGAGGTCGGCCGGGTGGTAGCCGTACGCCAGGAGCAGCCGGTGCAGGAAGGCCGCGTCGCCGCCGGAGACGAACAGGCCGACGGCCACGAACTCGTATTCGGCGGCGCCACGCATGGCGGGTTCGAAGTCGAACAGGCCGGTGGGCTCCCCGCTGCCGGGGGTGACCATCAGGTGGTCGCGCATGAACTCGGTGTGCAGCGGGACGGTCGCGGGCTCGCCGAGGTCCACCGCGTCGAGGAACGCCGGGATCTGCGCCAGCCAGTGTTCGTCCAGATTTGTGGCGCGATGGTGGTCGAGCGCCCGATCGCGTTGGCCGGTAAGGAAAGCGCTCCAGTTCGCTGGGCCGAGGACCGTCAAAGCGGGGTCGTCCAGGCCGTGTAGCGCGGCCAGCGCCTCGCCGAGCCGCGGGGCGAGCGCGGCTTTGTCCTCCGTGGACAGCTGTGGCCAGGCCTCCTTGAGCGTGACGCCGGGGAGCCGGTCCATCAGCACGTAGCCCCAGCCCTCGTGCTCGCCCGCCTGGACGACGCGCGGGGTCGGGATGGGCAGGCGTCCGTGCAGGGCCTCGAGCATCGTGCGCTCGGTGGGCAGCTCGCCGAGGTGCACGGGCGGGAACAGCTTCAGCACCAGGTCCGCACCCACGGCGTACACCGGCAGCGAACCGTCGGCGAACGGTTCCGGCTCACCGCGGACGCCGAGGGAACCCAGCAGCGTCCGGACCGGGGGGAGCAGCCCGGCACGGGTCAGCCGGGCGAACTCGGCCTCGGTGGCGGCGGGCGGGAACGGCGTCATGCCCGGGACGTTAGGGCCGCGGTGGTCGTCCGCCAACGGATTATCCGTTGCGCTCCAGCAGGGTCCGCACGGCCGGCCGGATCAGCCGGACGATGTCGTCGGGGTCGGCGCCGGCCAGCGGCTCCTTGCCGGTCACCGAGCGGACCAGGCCGATGCCCAGCAGCCAGGCCAGGACGAGGTCCGCGCGCAGTTCCGCGTCCGGCTGGTCGGTGAGGGTGGTCAGGACCCGGGCGTACTCCTCGCCGACGTGTTCGCGCATCGTGGTGGCGGCGCCGCTGCTGCCGGTCGAGCGCAGGTAGGTCTCCAGGGAACGGCGGGGGCTGCCGTCGCGGGGCGGTTCGAGCAACGTCCGCAACGTCGTTTCGAAGAGCTGCTCCGGCGGTGTCGTCTCCAGTTTGGCCAGCCCGCCCCGGGCCATCACGACGCCGAACAAGGACTCCTTGGAGCCGAAGTAGCGGAACAGCAGTGCCTGGTTCACCCCCGCCTGCGCCGCGATGTCCCGCACGGTCGTGCGATCGAAGCCGCGCTCGGCGAACAGCTCCTCGGCCGCGTCCAGCAGGGCGGCCTTCGTCGCCGCGGCGTCCCGCTTGCGGGCCTGCTGTTCTCCGGTCATACCGCCTCCGTCCGCGACGAGGTTAACCGGCGTGCGGACGGTGTGCGCATTGACGCGCTGCGTCACCATCGGTAGCGTTGTAAGCAGGCGCTTACAAACCGGACTTTCCAGCAGATCGGGAGTTCTCCGCATGACCACCACATCCACCGAACCGCTCGCCTACCCGTTCAACGAGGAAGAGGGCCTGGCCCTCAACGAGGCCTACGCGGCCGCCCGCGAAGCCGACGGCATGGTCCGGGTCCGCATGCCGCACGGCGAGGACTCCTGGCTGGCCACGAGGTACGCCGACGCCCGCCTGGTGCTGGGCGACCGCCGGTTCTCCCGCGCGATGGCCGAGCACAAGGACGAGCCGCGGATGGCCGCGCACCGGCGCACCGGCGGCATCCTGATGATGGACCCGCCGGACCACACCCGGCTGCGCACGCTGGTGGCGAAGGCGTTCACCATGCGCCGCGTCGAGCTGCTGCGCCCGCGGGTGGCCGAGCTGGCCCAGGGCCTGGTCGAGGACATGAAGGCCGCCGGGCAGCCGGCCGACCTGGTCGACCTCTACGCGCTGCCGATCCCGGTCGCCGTGATCTGCGAGCTGCTCGGCGTCCCGGCCGCCGACCGGCCGCGCTTCCGCGTGTGGAGCGACGCGGCGCTGACCACCAGCGGGCTCACGGCGGAGGAAGCCGAGCGCAACCGCGAGGAGCTGCGCGCGTACATGGCCGGGCTGATCGCGGAGCACCGCGCCGAGCCGCAGGACGACCTGATGTCCGCGCTCATCTCGGCGCGCGACGAGAAGGACCGGCTCAGCGAGCTGGAGCTGGTGGACATGTGCGTCGGCATCCTGGTGGCCGGGCACGAGACCACCGCGAGCCAGATCCCGAACTTCGTGTACGCGCTGCTGGACGAGCCCGGGCAGTGGGCGCGGCTGTGCGCCGAGCCGGAGCTGATCCCGTCGGCCGTCGAGGAGCTGCTGCGGTTCGTGCCGCTCGGCGCCGGCGCCGGGTTCGCCCGGTACGCCACCGAGGACGTCCAGGTCGGCGACGTCCTGGTGCGGGCGGGCGAGCCGGTGCTCGTCGCGATGGGCGCGGCGAACCGCGACCGGCTCCAGTTCACCGACGCCGAGGGGCTGGTGCTCGCCCGCGAGGACAACCGCCACCTCGGCTTCGGCCACGGCGTGCACCACTGCCTCGGCGCGCCGCTCGCCCGGCTGGAACTCCAGGAGGCGCTCAAGGCGCTCACCCGCGAAATGCCGGGCCTGCGCGTGGCAGGCGATATCGTGTGGAAAACCCAGATGCTCGTCCGCGGAGCGCGGTCGATGCCGATCGGATGGTGACACGATGGCTTGGCACGTGGAGGTCGACGAACACACCTGCATCGGTTCCGGGATGTGCGCGTCGCTGATGCCCGAGATCTTCGAGCTGGAGGGCGCGACCGCGCGCACCCGCGCCGAAACCGTCGAGCCGGACGAGACGGTGCTCGACGCCGCGGACTCCTGCCCGGCGATGGCGATCACGGTCACCGCGGGCAAGGAGGTCGTCGGCCCCCGCCCGTAGGCAACCCCCTCGAAGGGCCCCTCCGCCGCCGCGGAGGGGCCCTTTTTGGCGCCTGGCAACGGAACTGGTGTTAACGCCGGGTGTGGCCAAGCGTTACCCGGGGCGAGTCTGGTAACACCGCGGTGTTCCGGATGAAACGGATCGGACATCGTCCGCCGGTGCACTGGGTCCCATGAATTTCCAGCTGGACGGCCTGCACCGGCCGGTGATCGTGGTCGGCGGCGGCCAGGCGGGGCTTTCGATGTCCCGCTGCCTGACCGAAGCCGGGGTCGGGCACCTGGTGCTCGAACGCGAGCGCGCCGGGCACGAATGGCGTGCCCGCCGCTGGGACAGCTTCTGCCTGGTGACCCCCAATTGGCAATGCCGGCTGCCCGGTTTCCCCTATCGGGGCGAGGATCCCGAGGGCTTCATGGTGCGGGACGAGATCGTCGCGTACCTCCAGGAGTACGTGCGCTCGTTCGACGTGCCGCTGGCCGAGGGCGTCGAGGCGACCCGGCTGCGGCAGCTGCCGGGCGGCGGTTTCCGGCTCACCACCACGGCGGGCGAGCTGACCGCCGACCACGTCGTGCTGGCCACCGGCCCGTACCAGGTGCCGCTGACCCCGCGCCTGGCCGAGCGGCTGCCGGACGACGTCGTGCAGCTGCATTCTTCGGCGTACCGCAACCCGGCGCAGCTGCCCGAGGGCGAGGTGCTGGTGGTCGGCACCGGGCAGTCCGGCTGTCAGATCGCGGAGGACCTGCACCTGGCCGGGCGGCGGGTGCACCTCGCGGTCGGGTCCGCGCCGCGGGTCGCGCGCCGGTACCGCGGCCGGGACGTGGTGGCGTGGCTGGACGACATGGGCTATTACGCCCGGGGCATCGAGGAGTTCGCCGACGCGGACGCGGTTCGCTTCCGTGCCAACCATTACGTCACCGGCCGCGACGGCGGGCACGACCTCGACCTGCGTGCCTTCGCCCGCGACGGGATGCAGCTCTACGGCCGGCTCACCGAGGTCCGCCGGGGCGAGCTGGCCTTCGCCGACGACCTGCGCCGCAACCTCGACGCCGCCGACGCCGTGTCCGAGGGCATCAAGGACTCCGTCGACCAGTACATCGCCGCCCAGGGCCTGGACGCGCCGGAGGAAGCTCGGTACGTCCCGGTCTGGTCGCCACCGGAAGGACCGCGAACCCTTGACGCGGCGCGGATCTCCGCCGTCGTCTGGAGCACCGGCTACGGCCGTGACCACCGCTGGATCGACGTCCCGGTGTTCGACGGCAAGGGCTATCCGACGCACCGGCGCGGCGTCACGAGCTGCCCGGGCCTGTTCTTCCTCGGCCTCCCTTGGCAGCACACTTGGGGCTCCGGCCGGTTCTGCGGCGTCGCCGCGGACGCGGAGTACCTGGCCCGGCGCATCCTCGCGGGGGAGCGCGCGGCCGACGTCCGCTGGATCTCCGGCACGCCCGTCGCCACCTATCCCCGCGACGAGGACTGGGTCGCGCCGAGGACGGTGGCGTGATGGGTGGCTGGATCACCGACGCGCACCGCCACCTCGGGGTGCTGCCCGCGTATCCCTTCTACGGCGGCCCGCCGGTCGCGCCGGCCATCGGCTCGCGCGCGACGATCGGCGAGCTGCTGGCCGACCTGGACCGCGAGCGCACCGAACGGGCGCTGGTGATCCCGAACTACGGGGTGCCCGACCCGGCGATCGCCTTCTCCTTCAACGAGTTGTGCGTCGAAGCGGCCGGCAAGGACGACCGGATCAGCGCCGCGCTGTGGGTTTCGCCGCGGCCCGAGGACGCCGCGCTGACCGACGCGGCGTTGAAGCTCGCCGGTGAACCCGGGGTGCGGGCGCTCAAGCTGAGCTTCCTGCTCGGCGGCCGCGCGAGCGACCCGGCGTGCAAGCCGCAGCTGGACCGGATCTTCGCCACCGCAAGGGAAAACGACCTCGTGGTCCACGTGCACACCTCACCCGGCGCCGCGTCGGACATCGACGAGGTGGGCAAGCTCGTCGAGGCCTATGCCGACGACGTCAAGCTGCACCTCGTGCACTTCGGCGGGGGCATGAGCGGGCACATCAAACTCGCCGGAGGCCGCTTCTTCGACTGGATCGCCGCCGGGAAACAGGTCTACACCGACCTTTCCTGGGCGATCGGCTTCACCCCGCGCTGGCTGGCCGAGGAGGTCTCCCGGCGCGGGATCGGGCACGACCGCGTGCTCTTCGCCTCCGACGAGCCGTGGGGCGACCACTCCGGCGAACTCGCCAAGCTGACCGCGGTGGTCGGCGACGGCGAGCTGGCCGGCCACGTTTTCCGGAGCACGTTCGAAGTGCTTTACGGACCGAAGAAAGGGAAATGACCGATGGCAGAGCTGACCGACACCGAGAAGACCAGCCTCGACGAGATCCCGCACCCGTCGCTGCCGCAGGGATCGAACCTCTACGGCGGGACCAAGGTCTTCCCGGACTACCAGGCGGAGCACGGCGAAACCTACTTCACCCTGGTGCACGGCATCGCGCACGAGTCCTCGGTGAGCTTCGTCGCGATCCTGCAGGCCACGCGCGCACTGCGGAAGGGCTTCGAGACCGCGATCTACTTCTACGGCCCCGGCTCGCTGAACTGCCTGGCCACCCGCGGATTCCCGACCACCGGCAACGCCGCGTTCCCGGGCGAGATGAACATCAACGACCAGCTGAAGACGTTCATCGGCGAGGGCGGAAAGGTCTTCTGCTGCCGCTTCGGCCTTTCGCTGCACGGCGCGCGCGAAGAAGACCTCATCGAGGGCGTCATCCCGACGCACCCGTTGGACGTGCAGGACGCGCTGATCCACTACGCGCGCAAGGGCGCGATCATCAACTCCACGTACATGTTCTAGGAGGGCGGGCCTGTGCGCGCCGGCACCCGAGACGATCCTGAAACCGACCTGGACACCCGCGCCGACATCGCCGTCCGCGGGGTGCGCATGGACGCACCCGTGCGGCGCAGCAAGGGCGCCGGGCCGAGCGACGACGGGCACCTGGTCGTCGACGGTGCCAACGCCGCCCTGCCCTTGAACGACCAGAGCCCGTACTCCGTGCGGGACGGGCGGATCTTCCGCGGCCCGCTCGACCTCGGGCTGTCGGTGGCACCGGTCGCCCGGCCGAGGTTCTACGACCTGTCCACAAAGGATGGTGTGCCGTACCGGAAGATCGCGCTGCTGCACGGGAAGGACGTGCTCGCGAGCACGGTCGTGCAGACGTGTATCCGGTACGGCGAGGACCAGCGCTGCCGGTTCTGCACCATCGAGGAGTCCCTGCGCGCCGGGGCCACCGTGGCCGCCAAGACCCCGGCGCAGCTCGCCGAGGTGGCGGAGGCGGCGGTGCGGCTCGACGGCGTCCGGCAGCTGGTGCTGACCACCGGCACCACCTCCGGCCCGGACCGCGGCGCGCGGCATCTCGTCCGCTGCGTGCGCGCGGTGCTGGCGGCGGTGCCGGGCCTGCCGATCCAGGTGCAGATCGAGCCGCCGGGTGAACTCGGCGTGCTCACTGACCTGAAAGAGGCAGGCGCGACGGCGATCGGCATCCACGTGGAGTCGCTCGACGACGACGTCCGGCGGCGCTGGATGCCGGGCAAGTCGACCGTGCCGATGGCCGAGTACGAGGCGGCGTGGGACGAGGCCGTACGCGTGTTCGGCCGCAACCACGTGTCGACGTACCTGCTGATCGGGCTGGGCGAGGACCCGGACGAGCTGGTCGCGGGCGCCGCCCGGCTGATCGAGCGGGGCGTCTACCCGTTTGTGGTGCCGATGCGGCCGATGCTCGGCACGCTGGCCCGGCGGGACGGGGCGGTGGCGCCGTCCACCTCGCTGGTGCGGGACGTGACCGGGCGCGTCGCGGCGCTGCTGCGCGCGGCCGGGATGACCGGCGCCGATCAGGGCGCGGGCTGCGCGGCCTGCGGGGCGTGCAGTGTGCTCAGCGCGGCGGGAGGCTGAGATGGACCACGACATCCTCGCGCTGCTGGGCGATGTCCGCAGCGTCGCCGCCCGGCCCGGCTTCCGCGTCGAGCCGGCGGATTCCGGCGGATTGACGGAGTACCACGCGCTTCGCCACGAGGCGTTTGTCGATCGCCAGTGCCTGTTCGACCGGCACGACCTGGACGACCGCGACACGGACCCGCGCACGGTGGTCCTCCTCGCGCGCGACGCCGCGGGCACCGTGCTCGGCGGCGTCCGGCTCGGCCCGGTCGACGACGGGCCGGACCTGGGCTGGTGGCAGGGCGGCCGGCTGGTCGTCGCGCCGGGCAGCCCACACGGCACCGGGACGGCGCTGGTGCGGGCGGCCTGCGCACGCGCGGAGTCGGCGGGCGCGCTGCGGTTCGAGGCGACCGTGCAGGCGCGTTACGAGCGGCTGTTCGGCCGCATCGGCTGGTCAGCCGTCCGGCCGGTCACCGTCGCGGGCACCGGCCACGTGCTGATGCGCTGGCCGATCGACCGGATCGCCGCGCTGGCCCGTTCGGCCAAAAGCGCGCTGGGCCCGTTGCTGCACGGGCTCACCGGCGTGCCGGGCTTCGTCGGCGACGACGGGGTGCCGGTGCCGGGCAGCGACCTCGTGGCGGCGTGCGACGCGATCGTCCCGTCGATGGTCGAGCGCGACCCGGAGTGGGCGGGCTGGTGCTCGGTGCTGGTGAACGTGAACGACCTGGCCGCGATGGGCGCCGAACCCGTCGGGCTGCTGGACGCGCTCGGCGCGCGCGACGCGTCGTTCGCCTCGCGAGTCCTTTCCGGACTGAAGCGGGCGAGCACCGCGTACGGCGTGCCGGTGCTGGGCGGGCACACGCAGTTCGGCGTGCCCGCGTCGCTTTCGGTCACCGCGCTGGGCCGGGCCGAGCATCCGGTGCCCGGTGGCGGAGGCGTTGCCGGACAACGGGTCTGGCTCACCGCGGACCTGGGCGGACGCTGGCGTCCCGGCTACACCGGCCGTCAGTGGGACTCCACCAGCGGCCGCTGCCCGGCGGAGCTGCGGGACCAGCTGGGCGCGGTCGCGCGGGCCCGTCCGGCGGCGGCGAAGGACGTGTCCATGGCCGGGATCGCCGGCTCGCTCGGCATGCTCGCCGAGGCCTCGGGCTGCGGCGCGGTGCTGGACGTCGCGAGCGTGCCCCGCCCGGCCGGCGCGACGGTGGGCGACTGGTTCACCTGCTTCCCGGGGTTCGCGATGCTGACCGCGGGCGCGCCCGCCCCGGCGAGCGCGGCGGTGACCGCGCCCTGCGGCGAGCTGGTGCCCGGCTCCGGCGTGCTGCTGCGCTGGCCGGACGGTGAGCTGACCCCGGCCGTCACCGGCGGGGTCACCGGATTGGGAGAGTCATGAGCGTGTTGCGGATGGCCGCGGCGGCGGCCCCGTTCGACCGGGACGTCGAAGGCGACTTCGCCCGGATCGAGAAGCTGGTCGCCGAGGCCCGTGCCGAGGGCGTGGGACTGCTCGCGCTGCCCGAGGCGGCGCTGGGCGGGTACCTGGTGAACCTCGACGGCGGCGCCGAAGGGCCGCCCGCGCTGGACCCCGGCGGCCCGGAGATCCGGCGGCTCGCCGCGATCGCCGGCGACCTGGTGGTGACGGCGGGCTATTGCGAGCGCGAAGGGGACCGCCGCTACAACTCGGCCGTCTGCGTCAGCGGCGACGGCGTGCTCGGCCACCACCGCAAAGTGCACCAGCCGCTGTCGGAGAACGCCAGTTACGGTGCGGGGCAAGGGTTCGCCGCGTTCGACACGCCGGTCGGCCGGCTCGGCATGATGATCTGCTACGACAAGGCGTTCCCCGAATCGGCGCGGGCGCTCGCCCTCGACGGCGCGCAGATCGGGATCTGCCTGTCCGCCTGGCCGGGCAGCCGCACCAACCCGAGCGCGGACCTCGCCGAGGACCGCTGGAAACGCCGGTTCGACCTGTTCGACCGGGCCCGCGCGCTCGAGAACCAGATCGTCTGGCTGTCGGCGAACCAGTCGGGCGCCTTCGGCGACCTGCGGTTCGTCGCGGGCGCCAAGGTGGTCGACCCGGGCGGCGAGGTGCTGGCCGACACCGGCGTCGGCGAGGGCTTGGCGATCGCCGGGCTGGACGTCGAGCGGGCGCTGGCCACGGCACGCCGGTCGATGGCGCACCTGGCCGACCGACGGCCCGCCGCGTACCCGGATAGTGTCGCGTGAATGGGGCAGATCCGGATCGCCGCGGTGGCCGCGCACTTCGGCCGCGACCTCGAGTTCGACGTGCGGCGCATCGCGACGCTGATCGACCACGCCCGCCAGTCCGGCGCGGCCCTGCTGGTGCTGCCGGACGCGGCGCTCGGCGGTTACCTCGCCGACCTGCGGCATCCGGACCCCGAGGCCCTGCCGCCCGCGCTCGACCCGGACGGCCCGGAGCTGAAGACGATCCAGTCGCTCGCCGGGGAGATGACCGTGTGCGTCGGCTACTGCGAGGCCGACGGGCCGCGGCGCTACAACGCGGCGGCCTGCGTGACCGGCGACGGCGTGCTGGGGCGGCACCGGAAGGTGCACCAGCCGCCGGGGGAGAGCATCGCGTACGAGGCGGGTGACTCCTTCACCGCGTTCGACACGCCAGTGGGCCGGGTCGGCATGCTGATCGACTACGACAAGACGTTCCCCGAGTCGGCGCGCTCGCTCGCGGTGGACGGCGCGGAGGTCGTCGCCTGCCTTTCGGCCTGGCCGACCAGCATCACCAACCGCGCGCAGCGGATGGCGCAGGACCGGCAGTCACGGCTGTTCGACCTCTACGACTGCGCCCGCGCGGCGGAGAACCAGGTGGTGCTGGTGTCGTCCAACCAGACCGGCGCGATGGGCGGGATGCGGTTCCTCGGCCAGGCGAAGGTGGTCGGGCCGGGCGGCGAGATCCTGGCGCGCACCTGGTCGAAGGCGGGCATCGCGGTGGCCGAGCTGGACGTGGCGCAGGAGATCGCGAACGCCCGGCGCGTGCTGCATCACCTGGGGGAGCGGAAACCGGCGGTTTACCGGGAGGCTTGAAGTGCGGATCGCTTTGCTGAGCTACTCGACGAAGCCGCGTGGCGGGGTCGTGCACACCCTGGCGCTCGCGGAGGCGCTGGCCGCGCTCGGCGAGGACGTCACGGTGTGGACGCTGGGCCGCGGTGGCGACAGCGGTTTCTTCCGGCCGGTGGACCCGCGTGTGCGGCTGTCGATCGTGCCGTTCCCGGACGTTGTGGACGAGTCGGTGGGTTCGCGCATCTTGCGGTCGATTTCGGTGCTGCGGGCGGCTTTCACACCCGAGGCGTACGACGTCGTGCACGCGCAGGACTGCATCTCGGCCAACGCCGTGGATCGGTGCGTGCGGACGGTGCACCACCTCGACACGTTCACCACGCCGGAGCTGGCGGCGTGTCACGAGCGGGCGATCGTCCGGCCGTTCGCGCACGTGTGCGTTTCGGCTTCGGTGGCCGCGGAAGTCGAGGCGGGCTGGGGGATCCGGGCCACGGTGATCCCCAACGGCGTGGACGCTTCGCGATTCGCTTCGGCGCCCTACGGCGACTGGCGCTCGCGGCTGGGCCGTTATGTGCTGGCTGTCGGCGGCATCGAGCCGCGGAAGGGCTCGCTGGACCTGCTGGAGGCGTTCGCCCGGCTCGACGAGCCAGACCTGGGCCTGGTCGTCGCGGGCGGCGAGACCCTGTTCGACTACCGCGATTACCGGGCGCAGTGGGAAAAGCGCGCCGCCGCACTGGGCGTGGCCCCGGTGGTGCTCGGCCCGGTCGCGCACGACGAGCTGCCATCGCTGATGCGTTCGGCGGCGGTGTTCGCCTTCCCGTCGACGAAGGAGGGCTTCGGCCTGGCCGCGATGGAAGCGCTGGCCGCGGGAGTCCCCGTGGTGACCCGCGACCTGCCCGTCCTGCGCGAGGTCTTCGACGGCGTCGCCCGCTTCGCCTCGACGCCGTCCGAGTTCGCGGACGCCCTGCGGCTGGCGCTTTCCGCGGGCCCGGAAGACCTTCGGGAGGCGGGGCTGGCGTTGGCCCACCGTTACACGTGGCCCGCGGCGGCCGAGGCGCATCGGGAGTTTTACCGGTCGGTCGCCGGTGCCCGGCCGGGCTTATCCTGAGCCGGTGTGGCGCCGTACGGGGAGGGGATGTCGTGTCGTTCACTGACGAAGAGGTCGCCTACCTGCGGTCGCAGCCGCTGGCGCGGGTGGCGACCGTGGGCGCGGACGGGCAGCCCGACGTGGTCCCGCTCGCGTTCGAGTTCGACAGGACGTTCTTCTGGGTCGGCGGCTCCGGCGCGACGGTCCTGGACACGCGCAAGTTCCGCAACATCGGGGCCGGCCGGCACCAGCTCTCCCTGGTGATCGACGACCTCGTGTCACTGAATCCCTTCATCGCCAGGGGGATCCGGGTCTACGGCCACGCCGAGCCGCCGGTCGAGCGGGTGGGCCTGGTCGGGCCGGGCGTCTACACGCGGATCACGCCGGCCGTCTCCTGGAGCTGGAACCTGGCCGGCGAGCCCGCCGGCGACACCTGGTACGAGTCGAGGCGAGCCGTCCACAACAGCTCGGCGCCCATCTGAGGCCGGTCACGGGTGTGCTGCTTCGGCTGACGGCGTGCGGACGCCGTGTTCGGTGACGACCGCGGTGATCAGGGCGGCGGGCGTGACGTCGAAGGCCGGGTTGAACACGGCGGCGCCCTCGGGCGCCACGCGAAGGCCACCGAAGTCCGTCAGCTCGCCCGCGGCGCGCTCCTCGATCACGATGTCCGCGCCGGTGGGCAGCGATTCGTCCACAGTGGACGACGGCGCGACGACCACGAACGGCACCCCGTGGTGCGCGGCGGCGATGGCGAGGCCGTAGGTGCCGATCTTGTTGGCGACGTCGCCGTTCGCGGTGATGCGGTCGGCGCCCACGAGCACGCAGTCGACCAGCCCGCGCGCCATCGCGGCGGCGGCCGCCCCGTCCGGCTGGATGCGGTAGGGCACTCCGGCCTGCGCCAGCTCCCACGCGGTGAGCCGGGCGCCCTGCAGCAGCGGCCGGGTCTCGTCGACCAGCACCGACTCCACGAGGCCCCGCTCGTGCAGATGCCAGACGACGCCGAGGGCCGTGCCCCAGGCGACGGTGGCGAGGTGCCCGGCGTTGCAGTGGCTGAGCAGCCGCAATGGACGCCGCTGGGAAGCGCCGAGCACCACTTCCGCCGCGTGCGCGGACGCGGCGCGGTTGAGCCGCTCGTCCTCGTCCAGCACGGCCAGCGCCTCGGCGAGCACGGCCTCGGGCCCGTCGTCGAGCTTCGCCAGCGCGCGGGCAACACCCCAGCTGAGGTTGACCGCAGTGGGCCGCGCCTCGGCCACCCGCTTGGCCTCGGCCCGCACATCCCCGCCGGCGAACGCCGCGAGCGCCACCCCGAGCGCCCCCGCCCCACCCAGCGCAGGCGCTCCGCGAACGGCCAACCGCCGGACAGCGTCAACGAGCTCGTCGACGGTCCGCAACCGCAGCGTCCGGTACTCACCGGGCAGCGCGACCTGATCGATGATCTCGACGGCCCCTTCGGCCCAGTCGACTGTGCGGCGCATCGTTCCTCCGGTGATCGGGTGGCCCTTGGGCCAGTGGTTTGTCGGGCGGCTCGGCTCGGTTCGCTTGTGGCCCGGCCGCTTCCGGGTGCCGTGCCTGTCCTGTCCTGGCCTGGCCTGTCATGGCCTGGCCTGTCCTGGCCGGACCGGCCGGGCCCGGCGGCCGGGTTGGCTGGCGGGCCCTCGGCCCGGGTCGGGGCGGGCACCTGGCCGGCCGCCTTGGCGGCGGGTCAGTACGGCTGAGCGGCTTGGGCATGGCCGCGCCGGTCGGATTGGGGTTGGGTCGGCCTTGTCGGCCGAGGCGGGCGGCTTGGGTGGCGGGTTGTCGGCGGGTTGGTCTGGTCGAGTGGGTTGGCTCGGCGGAGAGGGTCTGTCAGGCCGGGCGGTTTGGCTGGCGGAGTGGGTCTGCTGGGCCGGGTGTGTTGGTCTGGCTGAGCAGGTCTGTTGGGTCGGGCGGGTTGGGCTGGCGGAGTGGGTCTGCTGGGCCGGGTGTGTTGGTCTGGCTGAGCAGGTCTGTTGGGTCGGGTGTGTTGGTCTGGCGGAGCGGGGCTGCTGGGCCGGGTGGGTGGCTCGGCGGAGCGGGTTTGCTGGGTCGGGTGTGTTGGTCTGGCGGAGCGGGTTTGCTGGGCCGGGTGGGTGGCTCGGCGGAGCGGGTTTGCTGGGTCGGGCGGGTTGGGCTGGCGGAGCGGGTTTGCTGGGTCGGGCGGGTTGGGCTGGCGGAGTAGGGCTGCTGGGCCGGGCGGGTTGGGCTGGCGGAGTAGGGCTGCTGGGCCGGGCGGGTTGGGCTGGCGGGTAGGTCCGGACGTAACGGGCGGCTCGGTTAACCGGTGGTCCGGACCCGGCCGGTTCGGCCAGGATGCCGGTCGTGACGATCCACCGGCAGAACCCGCCCGCGCTGCATGCGACGCCCGGCTACCACCACGTGACCATCGCCGATGCCCGGCGCACCGTGTATCTCGCCGGCCAGTGTCCGCTGGCCCAGGACGCCACCGTGGTGCCCGGGGACGTGCTCGCGCAAGTGGATCAGGTCGTCGCCAACACCGGCGCCGCCCTCACCGCGGCCGGCGCCACTCCGGGTGACGTGGTGCGCACGGTCGTCTACGTGGTCACGTCCGACCGCACCACCTTGTCGGCCGTCTGGGAGCGGTTCACCACCTCCGACATCGCCGCCGCGTTCACCACGGCGAGCACGTTGCTGGGCGTCGCGCAGCTGGGGTATCCGGGGCAGCTGGTGGAGCTGGACGTGACCGCCGCGCTCGGCTGAAGCCGTCGCTCACCTCCGAAACCCGCTGCGGTCACCTGCCTCTCCGACTCTGCCCTGAGACGGCGGCCTCCGCACCGCAGAGTGCCCCAAGGTCCTCCGCCGCACGGGGGCTCGTCACAGACCGGCCATCAGATCCGTCTCCGTGATCCCCGGGCCCTGGCCCTCCCGGATGAACCACTCCGTGCCGAAGGCGAACCGGAAAGCCTCTTCCGGCATGGCCAGGAAGAACGAGTCCTCGCTGATCTGGCTCGGGTGGGCGCGCATCGCGGCGCGTTTGGTGTCCAGGTAGGCGGTGACGTCGACCGAGGCGGTGAGCTCGGCTTCGGGCTTGCCCATCCGCTGGTCGTCGGGGTCCGGCAGCGCCTCGGCGGGGATGTCGCCGCGGTTGACGGCTTCCTCGATGCCGCGGCGCATGTAGTCACGGTTCGACGTCGCCTGGTAGACGCGCCCGACCCCGGCCAGCTCGGCGGCCCGCACGCCGACGCGGTGGACCTGGATGTGGTCCGGGTGACCGTAGTTGCCGTAGTCGTCGTACACCGTGAGCACGTCGGCGGACTCCTCGCGCAGGATGGTGGCCAGCCGCTCGGCGGCCTCCTCCACCGGCGCGGTCCAGAACGTGCCCGGCGCGTCGTTCGTCGGCTCGCCCATCATCCCGGAGTCGCGGTAGCCCAGGAACTCCACGCGCTTCACGCCGAGCACCTCCGCCGCGGCGTGGACCTCCCGGACCCGCCGCTCCCACAGCTCTTCACCGTCGGCGAGGAAGCCCTCGGGCACTTCGCCCACCTCGCCCCGCGTCGCCACGACGAGCACGACGCGGTGCCCCTCGTCGGCGGCCTTGCGCATCACGCCGCCCGTGACGATGCACTCGTCGTCCGGGTGGGCGTGGAACGTCACCAGTGTTGCCATGTCCCCGAAGGTACCGGCACCCACCGACAAAAACCGCTCGCGCGCGGGTCCGGCGAAAATGGCTGGACGGGACGGCACACGCCTCGATACCTTGCCGGAGACCGTGACACCGGCCGAGGAGGTGAGACCCATGAACGCTGCATCTGCATGGGTGCTCCCTGTCGCCGTCACGGTCGGGCGATTGACGTAGCTGTCGCCGGGAGCGCCTCGATCAGGCACTCCCGAAAGGCGTCATCCCATGGAATCACTGCATTTCTCTTCAAGCACGGGCGAGCGCGCCGTGCTGATCACGCGGGTCGCGCAGCGGCACTGGCACGCGCTGGAGGACGACCGCGTGGTCGGCCGCGGCGAGGCCACGCACCGGCCCGACGGGCGGGTCTTCCTCAGCATCGACGCGTGGCACCGCGAGGTTTTCGACCAGCTCGCCGAGGCGATGCTGCCCGGCCTGCCCAAGCCGTTGCACACCGTGGTCGACGAGGCCGATGTCGACTTGACGGCCCAATGGGAGCGAGCCGGCTTCACGATCCGGCGCCGTGAATGGGAATACCTCGTGCCGACCGATCCCGGGGTGACGGGCCTCGGCTCGGTGCTTCCGCCGCCGGGCGTGAAGGTGCTGGCCGTCGGCGAAGCGGAAGAGGCCCCACTGCGCGCGGTGGACCGCGTGATCCGCGACGAGGTCGAGGCCGCCGTCGGATGGCACGAGATGCCGACCGAGATCCTGGTCCGCCCGGACGGGGACACCGTGGTCGACCCGTCGAAGTACGCGGCGGCCGCCCAAACCGACGGGTACGTCGGGCTGGCGCGGGTGGTGACCTTCCGGCAGCCGCGGATCGGGCTGATCGCTGTCCGCTCCGACCGCCGCCGCCGGGGTGTCGCCCGGGCATTGCTGGCCGAGGTTTTGGGTTCGCTGCACCGTTCCGGGCAGCCCACGGCGTCGGCCGACGTGAACGAATCCAACGCGGCGGCCGTGGCGCTGTTCGAGGGCGTCGGCGCTCGCCGCGCGGGCAGCAACCTGGAACTGGTGCTTCGCTGATGGCGGCCACACCGGCCATCGAAATCGAGGGCACCGTCGTCGAATGCCTGCGCGACGCCAAATTCCGGGTGGAACTGGAGAACGGGCACAACGTGCTGGCGCACATCAGCGGGAAGATCCGGCGGAACTACATCAAGATCCTGCCGTATGACCGCGTTCTGGTGGAGCTGAGCCCGTACGACCTCACGCGCGGCCGGATCCTCTTCCGGTACCGCAACTAGCTGTCACCGGCTGTCGCCAGGTTCGGGGCTTGGCGGCAGCCGGGAGCGCAGCCCTTCGGCGAACTCGCGCGCCGCCTGCAGATCGGCGGCATCGGGTCGCCCCTTCCGGATCCCGCCGAGTGGATCATCGGGCGGGAGAAGCGTGGAAGGACCCCAGGAAGGTCCCCGAGCCGAATCCCACGAGGTCGCAGGCGGCGAGCCCGGCCGGATCGACCTGCTCCGGGGTGGCGACCGGCGCCGCCAGGACCTGGCCCATGACGTCGGCGATCCTCCTGGTGTTGCCGTGTGAAACGGAGGTGCACACGATGACAGCCTTCATGACGATGTCCCTTCGCTCTCCTGACCCACTCCTCCAGGACACCGCCGGGACGGCGAAGGTGACATCGGGGGAATGTGGTCACCGCCGCTGCAATTGCCGCTCCAACGCCACGATCAGCAGGTCGAGCCCGAACTCGAACTCCGCCTCGTGCTCGCAGACGGCCAGGTCCGGCGCCGCTTCGACGACGTGCGGCAGGGACGAGGCCCGCAGTTCGGCCAAGCGCCGTTCGACGCCGCCCAGGTCGTCGCCGCTGAAGGTGGGGCCGGCGGAGACCTCGCGCAGCAGGCTGCCGATCACGAAGGCCAGCACCGAACGCGTGGCGTGCACGGCCGAGCCGGGCGGAAAACCCGCGTCGCGGAGGATGGACAGCACCGCCTCGACCGGGGCCAGCGCCGCGAACGACCCGAGCTGACGGGTGAGAACCAGCGGCGCGCAGTGCGGGTGCCGGAGTGCGACGCGGCGGAACGCCTGGGCCATCGCGTGCACGTCGTCGCGGAACACTCCGGTGGCGGGCGGCAAATCGATGCCGGCGAGCACGAGTTCGGCGATCCGGTTGAGCAGCGTTTCCCGGTTGTCGATGTGGTGGTACAGGCTCATCGCGTCGACGCCCAGCCGCCGGGCGAGCCCCCGCATGGTGACCGCGTCGAGGCCCTCCTGCTCGACCATCACCAGCGCCTCGGCGACGATGCGCTCCCCGGTGAGGACCGGTTTGCCGCCCGCCGGGCGACCGCGCCGCGGCTTGCCGTCGGCCATCTGCGCCTCCCTACGTTCCGCTCCCCGGTGGCGGCGGTGGACAAATCCTACACCGTAGGGATACAGTCACCCGCATATTCCTACAGTGTAGGTTTCCTGTCCCGCCTGATCGGGGAGAACCCTTGTCCACCTTCGCTTTTCCGTCCGAAGAAGTCCTGCGGGCCCGGCAGAAACTGGTCCTCGACCACTTCACCGACGAGGTCCGGCAGGACTGGGACCAGACCCTGTCCACGTTCCCGCACCCGCACTACGAGCTGATCGCGTCGATGACCGTCCACGACGGCGACGGCGAGGTGCGGGGCTACTACCACGACACCCGCGTCGCCTTCCCCGACCAGGACCACGAGATCATCGCGCTCCGGCACAGCCACGACGCCGTGATCGTGGAGTTCTGGCTCAGGGGCACCCATCTCGGCCACCTCGGCAAGATCCCGCCGACGAAAGCCAAGCACCGCACCAGGATGACGGCCTACTTCCTCTTCGACGAGAACGAGCACCTCGTCACCGAGCGCATCTACTTCGACCAGCTGACGGTGCTCAAGCAGCTCATCGGCGGCCTGGACAAGAAGAACCCCCGCGACCTGCTCACGCTCGGCCGCGCCGTGATCGGGCTGCTGGCCATGTCCGGCGAAGAGCCGGATCCGCGGCTGCTCGACACCACCCCGCCGGACCTGTCCGTCTGAGGGAAAGAGCCGCTAGACGGCGGTGAAGTCCAGCACGAGACGCCCGCGCAGGCCGCCCTCGGCCAGCCGCCGGTGTGCCTGGACCGCCTCGCCGGCGGGCAGCACCCCGGCCACGCGCAGGGTCAGTTCGCCCGCCTCGGCCTGGTCCCGCAGCCGGAGCAGCCGGGCGTGGTCGGTGGCGCCCTCGTTGACCCAGACCGGGCGGATCCGGATCCCGCGACCGGCCGGGCCGTCCCAGCCCCGGATGACGGCGATCCCGCCGCCGTCCCGGATCGCCGGGACGATCAGCTCGTGCAGCATCGCCCCGTCGAGCACGCCGTCCACCCCGCCCGGCGTGAGCGCGCGGAACCGCTCGGCGACGTCGTCACCGCGTGGCACCACCTCGTCGGCGCCCAGAGCCGCCACCAGGTCCGTGTCGGACGGCGAGGCGTCGGCCAGCACGCGCAGCCCGTCGCTCTTGGCCAGCTGCACCGCGTACCCGCCGAAGGCCCCGGCCGCCCCGGTCACGGCGACGGTGCCACCGGCCGGCACGGCGAGCAGGTCCAGCCCCATCCGGGCGGTGAGCGCGTTCATCAGCAGCGTCGACGCGGCCGGGAAGTCCACATCGGACGGAATCGGCACGACCGACGCGGCGGGCACCACGACCAGCTCCGCGTACGCGCCACCACGCGGCTCGTACGGGCGGACGATCGCGATCACCGCGTCGCCCGGCCGGAGCGGGGTGTCGGTGTCCGGCCCGATCGCGTCGACCACGCCCGCCGCGTCCATCCCCGGCACGTACGGCCCGGGGCGGCCGTTGAACCGAGCGCGCGTGGCGCCGGAACGGAACAGCGTGTCGGTGGGGTTGACCGAGGCCGCGTGCACCCGGACGCGCACCTCGCCGCGGCCCGGCACGGGATCGGGCAGCTCGATGACCCGCAGCACCTCGGGTCCGCCGAATTCGGTCAGGCCGATGGCTCGCACAGCTCTTGCCTCCTCGCGATGACGATCGCCTCCCTGCCTACCACGATTGATCGGCGGCTGTTGTTAGCCTGCATCTGTGGCTGACCTTGGCTCCGTCGCGTGGCCGCCGGGCCCGATCAGGACCGAGCGTCTCGTGCTCCGCGAGCCCGAGGCGCGGGACCGCGCGGCGGTCATCGAGCTGTTCACCTCGCCTGAGGTGGGCACCTATATCGGCGGTCCGCGGCCGCGGGCCGAGTTCGAGCGCGCGATGCCCGGGGCGCCCAGGCGGCGCCCCGGCCTTTTCGTGGCCGCTCTCGACGGGGCGGCGATCGGTGTGGTCACCCTCGGCCGGCGCGACGCCGGGCGCCTGGGCCACCTCGGCCCCGACGCGGGGGAGGCCGAACTCGGCTACCTCTTCCTCCCGGAGACGTGGGGACTCGGGTACGCCGCCGAGGCCTGCGCGGCGGCCCTCGGCTGGTTCGCCGCCGCGATTCCGGGCGAGCCGGTGGTGCTCTGCACCCAGACCGCCAACGACCGTTCCCTGCGCCTCGCGGCCAAGCTGGGATTCACCGAGGTGGAACGGTTCGAGGAGTACGGCGCCGAGCAGTGGTTCGGCGTGTGGTCCCCGGCCGAGCCGTCCGGTTGAGGGTCTACCCGAGCGTCAGGAAGAGCGCGGCGGCCTCCTCGGCGAGTACCGCGGAGCGCGGGGCGTCCGGATCGGTTTGGGCCAGCTGTGACAGTCCGAGGATGGCCGCGTAGGCGACCCGCGCCCGGGACTCGGCGCGGCTCGGCGGCAGGCCGAGCTCGCGGTAGGTCCGCGCCAGCAGTTCCAGCCGGGCCTGGTTCACCTGGTGAACCGCGTTCCGGACCCGGGCGTCGTTGCGGTCGCCGAGCAGGCTCAGGTGCACCGACGGCGCCAGCGGCTGGACGGCTCGCACGACAGTGGTGAGCAGCTCGCGCAACCGCTCGGCCGGATCGGTGATGGCCGCGAACTCGGTGAGTCCCTCGGTGCCGTGGCTGCGTCCCCATTCCTCGAGCGCCGCCGTGATCAGCTCGTCCCGATTCCGGTAGTGGGCGTAGAAACTGCCCTTGGTCACGCCGAGCGTCCGCGCCAGCGGTTCGACCGCGACCGCGGCCAGCCCGCCGTCTGCGATCGCCTTCAGCGCGGCCCGCGCCCAATCCCGGGCGGACAGGCGGCTCGACTCGTTCACCACGGGCAGCAGGATACGTCACCGTATTGACGAGTTCACCGCCTGCGGGATACGGTGGCGTATCCATACGCCGCCGTATCAAGGAGCGCTGATGGACCACCAGAAGATTCGCCGGGTCGTCACCGGGCACGACTCCGAAGGCAGGGCCCGGGTGGTCGACGACAGTGCCGTCCGGCCCATCACTTCCGGGCTGATGCCCGGCTGCGCGGCGTACCGGCTGTGGGGCCGTGACGAGCGGCCGACCTTCCCGGACGACGGCTCACCGGGGAGCGCCGAGGCGTGGTACCCGCCCCGGGACGGCTCCCGGTTCATGATCAACACGATTCCGCCGGGCGAGCTGGTCCCGTCTCCGGATCTCGACCCGGTCGAGGCCATGGCCGAGCTGGAACGGCAGATGCCGGGTGCGCCGGCCGTCATGGAGCCCGGCGTTCCCGGGATGCACACCACCGACAGCATCGACTACGTCCTCGTCGTTTCGGGTGAAGTCACGCTGGAACTCGACGAGGGCGAGCAGGTGGTGCTGCGGGCCGGCGACGCGGTCGTCCAGAACGGCACGCGGCACGCTTGGCGCAATCACGGCACCGGAACCTGCACGATCGTCGGCGTCGCCATCGGCGCGGACCGCACTCGGCGCGTGTAGCACCGGAACGGCGCGCACCGGCCGAGGGAGGTCTGCGCCCGGATCCTGTCGATCATCGCGGTGGTGGTTTCCGCGATCGTGCAGGCTTCAGGCCGGCAAGGCCCGCCGCAGGAACCCGGTGGTCAGCTCCCAGGCTCGGGCGGCGGCCTCCGGATTGTGGAACATCGGGGCCACGTTGTTGTGGAACGCGTGCCCCGCGTCTTCCTGCACGTGGATTTCCGCTCCGGGATGGGAAGCCACGGCCTCCTCGACGGCGCGCACGTCCGAGCGCGGGATGAACGGGTCCTGCCCGCCGAAGTGGAACTGGAGCGGGCAGGTCACCTCGGCCAGTGACGCCAGGTCCGAGGCCACCGTCGAGCCGTAGAAGGAGATCGCGATGTCCGGGGTTCCGGCCGCGGCGGCGGAGAAGGCCAGGGAGCCGCCGAGGCAGAAACCCAGGACACCGGCACCGGTGGTCACTTCCGGGAGGGCGCGCAGGTGGGCGAGTGTCGCGAGGACGTCCGAGAGTCCCCGCGCCGGGTCGAACGCGCCGGAGACCTCCATCGCCCGGGTCACGCCGGCCTCGTCGTGCGCCGAGGACCAGCCGGGGGCGAATCGCCGGAACAGTTCCGGCACGGCGACCACGTAACCGAGCGCTGCGAGGTCTTCGGCGACCCCGGCGAGATACGCGTCGAGGCCGAAGATCTCCTGGATCAGCACGAGTCCCGGGCCACGGCCGGATGCGGGCAGCCAGACCGGCAGGCCGGCTGTGCCGTCGTCCAGGCGGAGCTGGTCGGTACGCGTGGGCAAGGGGGCCTCCCGAGTCGTTAAGTGTCCATAGTGGACGGTGTCAGCGTTCCTTGCTCACCGTGGCCAGCAGCTCCGGCCCATGGCTGACCAGCCGCCGCTGGGCGACGCCGCCCCACCACCACGCGAGCAGCGCCCCGGTGACGATGCCGGCCGGCACGCCGATCCACTGCAGCACCGGCAGGTCCGCCAGCGCGCCGACCAGTCCCAGCACCAGTACCGGCAGCACGCCGACGACCATGAGCAGCATCGTCGCGAACATCATCAGCAGGCGGGCGCAGCCGGGGCGGCCGCCGGACGACCACGGGCTCGAGGTGCGCCGCTGGTCCGGCAGCGGGAACGCCAGGAACACCGACTGCAGCATCAGCACCCCCGCGCCCGCGCCCAGCAACGCCGGCACCAGGCCGAGCACCCACGGGTACGCGCCCGGCTTGCCCACCGCGCCAGGCAGCACGGCGGCCAGCAGCACGGCGACCGGCGCGACGATCAGCGCCCACGCGAGCTGCCGCCCGCGGATGTCGGCGCGCTCGGCGCCCGGCACGATCAGCGTGTGCCACAGCGAGCTGCCGTCGAAGCCGTAGAGGTTGCCCGATTGCATGCAGGAGAACAGGATCACCACGACGCCGAGGTAGGGCACCAGCACCGGGCGGCTGCCGCCCGACAGCGCCGGCACCACGGTGACGACGATGCCGATCAGCAGCGTCGAGAGCAGCGCGACCCGGCGGCGTGCGTCCCGCCGCCACGTCCAGAGTTCCTTGCGCGCCACCGCTCCCACGGGCGTCGCCGGCAGCAGGCTCCGCCGGGTCCGCGAGCCCGGCTCCTTCACCCGGGTCCGCGAGGAGCCGTTGAAAGACGGGCTGGTCACCCGCTTCGTCAGCAACGCGCCCCACGCGGCGACGAGCACGGCGAGCAGCGCGACCATCGCCGCGAGCAGGCCGAAGGCCGTGCCCCACGAGCCGTCGCCCGCCGCGCGCACGGCGAGCGTGCCCCAGCCGGACGGCAGCACGTGCACCACGCCGACGAAGCCGGGCACCGTGCCGTTCACGATCGCCGGGCCCAGGCTGTTGAGCGCGAAGTTCAGCGCCACCCCGGAAAGCCCGGTGAGCGCGACCAGGACGATGCCCAGCTCCTTGCCCTTGCGCGAGGTCAGCAGCGCGCCGAGCGCCGCCATCACCACGCGGTAGAGCAACACGGCGAAAGCCAGCTGCAGCACCGTGAACACGAGCCCGACCACCGCCGGGCCGACGCCGAGGCGCAGGCCGTAGACGAACAGGCCGAGGAACGCGAGCAGGCTGACCACCGCCGCCACGCCCACGAAACTCGCGGCCAGCAGGCCGACGGCGAGCTTGCGGCGTCCGATCGGCAGCAGCGCGAAGTGCTCCGGCCGCAGCGTGTCGTCCCCGCCGCCGGTGGCCACCGGCGCGAGCACCCAGCCGAGCACCCACACCGCGTACACCGAGGTCAGCAGGTCGACCGTCACCTGCGGCCCGTGGATCGGCACGATCGCCAGCACGAGGGTCCCCGCGGCGCCGAGCAGGCCGAACACCCCGCCGACGAGCATGCCGGCGACCTGGCGGCCCCTCAGGGAATTGCGCAGGACGCGCAGCTTCAGTCGGACGAGGACGCCAACCACGACAGTCCTTCCGCTCCGCCGGTGCGCCCGCCCACGATGTGCACGAACGCGTCCTCCAGGCTGCCCTCACCGCGGACCTCGTCGACGGCGCCCGCGGCCACCACCCGGCCGCGCGTGATCACCGCGACGTGGCTGCAGAGCTGTTCGACCAGCGCCATCACGTGGCTGGACAGCACCACCGCGCCGCCCGAGCCGACGAACCGCTGCAGGATGGTGCGGATGGTCGAGGCCGAAACCGGGTCGACGGCCTCGAACGGCTCGTCGAGCACCAGCAGGCGCGGGCCGTGCAGCAGCGCCATGGCGAGGCCGATCTTCTTGCGCATGCCCGCGGAGTAGTCGATGACCAGCGTCCGCTCGGCCTCCAGCAGTTCCAGCACGCCGAGCAGCTCCTGCGCCCGCTCCGCCACCGTGTCCGGCGCGAGACCGCGCAGGAGTCCCATGTACGTCAGCAGTTCCCGCCCGGTCAGCCGCTCCGGAATGGACAGTCCGTCGGGCAGCACGCCGATCAGGGCCTTGGCCCGCTCCGGCTCCCGCCACACGTCGACGCCGAACACGTGCGCCTGGCCTGCGTCGGGGCGCAGCAGCCCGACCGCCATCGACAGCGAGGTCGTCTTGCCCGCGCCGTTCGGCCCCACCAGCCCGAAAAACGACCCCTTCGGCACTTCCAGCCGTACGTCGTCCACCGCGAGCGTGGTCCCGAAGCGCTTCGTCAGCCCGTACAGGCCCATTGCCGGTTCGTCCGCCACCGCGTCCCCCTTCCGTAGGGTCGGGAGACTACCCGGCGCCGGCCGGTCCCGTGGTCATCCGGCCAGCTGGTGTCCCGCCGTCCGGTTGCGGCCCGCGTGTTTGGCCTCGTACAGGGCACTGTCGGCGGCTTCGAGCAGGGCGTCGACGTCCGCCGTGGCCGCGGGCGGGGCCGAGGCGAGCCCGATCGAGACGGTGATCGGCTCCGGCAGGCCGCCGGTCTGCGCGGCGATGTGGCCGCGGATGCGCTCGGCGATGGCGTGGGCGTGGACCGGCGCGGTGCCGGGCAGCAGGACCACGAACTCCTCGCCGCCGAACCGGCCGGTGAGGTCGCCCGCGCGGACCTCGGTGCGCAGGGTGTCCGCGACGGCCAGCAGGCAGCGGTCGCCGACCAGGTGCCCGTGCCGGTCGTTGACCAGCTTGAAGCGGTCCAGGTCCAGCATCAGCACACTGGTCGTGCGCCCGGCCCGCTTGGCGCGCACCAGTTCCCCGGTCGCGGCCGCGCGCCAGGCGGCGACGTTCAGCAGGCCGGTTTTCGCGTCGCTGCGGGCTTGGCGGCGCAGCTGGCGGATGAGCACGTTCCGGTGCAGGGCCAAGGTGATCCCGACGACCAGCAGCAGCGCGACCGGCCAGTCCGCCAGCGCCCACGCGAGCAGCACGCCCAGCCCGATCGTCGCGGCCTCGAGCCCGTACTCCTCCGGTCCGGCGAGCGCGTCGCGCACTCGCTCGTGCGGGGTGCCGAAGTAGACGGCCACCGTCATCAGCGCCGTGTTGACCACCAGGAACACCAGCCCGGCCACCACGATCCCGCCGAACTCCGCCACGTCGCGCGCCGCCGAGGCGAACGGGACCGTGGTCAGCAGGGCCAGCGCCGCCGCGGCGGCGTAACCGGACAGCACGGTGGCCGCGGCCGAGAACACGCGGCGGAACAGCGGGGCCGGCCGCCCGCGGAGCCAGCGGTAGAGGAACGAGATCGTGATGACCAGTGCCGCCAGGGCCGGATGGAGCAACAGCACCGCGGCGAACGTCCACACGGTGTCGAGGCTGATGTGCGGCGTCCCGGCGAACCGCTCGCGCAGCTGCTCCACCGGACGGGAAAGCTCGGTGTGCAGCAGGACGCAGCCGATCAGTGCCAACGCGGGGAACAACTCGGCCCGGCCGGGCAGGTTCCCCCAAATGGTCCAGACCGCGCCGGCCACTGCGGCCGCGTCGGCGACCAGAACGAAGGCGATCAGGCCTCGGTTCGGTAACCGCCATAGTGCCCAGCGGCCTGCTCCGGTGATCCTGGCATGGTGAACTTCGTACGGACTGTCCTGGTCCGTCCGTGGGTTTCCGTCAAGAGGTGCGCCCCCGGCCACCAGAGCACCGTAGCTACCTGGATACTCGCTGTCACTCGGCTGTCCGGGTGCGGATGGTGTCGGTTGATGCACCTACAGTGATCGGCGACCGTGCCCGACCGGGAGAGGGGGTGGCGCACATGCGCGGGCAGAACTGGTGAAACGAAGCGTGGGCCGCGGCTCCCGCTCAGCTCGTCACGCTGCGGTACGTCCGCCGCCAGGCGAGCGCGATCGGGACCGCGGTGACCACCCCTGCCGCCGCGATCACCGCGATGGTCACCGAGGGTGAGCCGAGGCGGGCCACCACCACCCCGCCGGCGATCAGCCCGATCCCCTGCACGGCGATCAGCCCCGAGCCGGCGAGCCCGAACGCCTGGCCGCGCTCGGCGTCCGGGACCAGCCGCATGAACGTCGTGCTCGCCGTGACCTGGTAGGCGGCGCAGGCGCCGGAAACCAGCAGCAGCACCACAGTCACGCCAAGGCCGGGTGCGAACGCGTATCCCAGCAACGGCACCACGGCGCCCGCCGCGAGCGGGCCGACCAGCCGCAGCCGCACGGCGTCCGGCACCCACCGGCCGAGCGCGAAGACCCCGAGCACGATGCCCGCCGGGTGGGCCGCGAGCAGCAGCCCCGCCGTCGCCGCGCCGCCGCCGATCTCCGCCGCGTACGGCACGGCCAGCCCCTCCGGCACGATCACGAACCCCGCCAGCCAGGCGAGCCCCACCAGCACCCGCAGCCGCGGGTCACGCCAGATCGTGCCCGCACCGGCGGCGAGCCGGCGCACGGTCGAAACGCGGTCCACGCGGACGTCGGCGGCCGGCCGCGAGCTCACGCCGAGCGCCAGCACCAAAGCCGACACGCCGAACGTCACCGCGTCGGCGGCCAGCCCCGGTCCCGGCCCGATCAGGGCGATGACCGCCCCGCCCAGCGCGAACCCGGCGAGCTGGCCCAGCTGGTTGGTCATCTTCAGCAGCGACTGGCCGAGCACGTACCGGGACCCGTCGAGCAGCACCGGGACCATCGCCGCCTGCGCCGAGGAAAACGGGGCGTTCGCCAGCTGCACCACCACGAGCACCACGGCGAGCGCGGGCAGCGGCAGGCCCGGGATCGCCAGCACCGCCACCAGGAGCGCGCGCAGCAGGTCCGCCGTGACCATCACGGCGCGGCGCGGGAACCGGTCGGCCAGCCCGCCGAGCAGCGGGCCGCCGACGAGGTCCGGCAGGTAGGTCAGCGCGTACGTCAGCGCCGGCCAGGCCGCCGAGTCCGTCCGCTGGAACACCAGCACGGACAACGCGACCCGGGCGAGCTGGTCGCCCAGCACGGACTGGAGCTCGGCCAGCCAGATCGCGCGGAACTCCCGGACAGCGAGGATTTCGCGGAACCGCGCGGTACTCCCGTCCGTGGTGCCCATCGACGTCCCCCGATCGATGCAGGACGCACAGAGTACCCGCTCCGGCGCGGAGCGTGAAGCTCAAGCGCCGCAGGTGATCTTGGGCTGGGGGTTGTAGCGGACGGTCCGGGTGTGGCGGGAGACCTCGCGTCCGCTGGAGACGTCCTTCAGCACCCGGGTGTCGGTGGTGGTGAAGCCCGGGGCGCCGTTCGAGGCGTGGCAGTTCTCGGCCGGGCCTGGTTTCGTCGGCGGGTCGGTCGGGCTCGACCGGCTTCCCGGCACCGATTCGACGGTGTACCGCTTGGTGCCCCACAGCTTCACCGTCAGCGAGGACGGCGACCAGATCGTCTGGATCGCGATGCCGGTGTCGGAGTCGTTGGTGAACTTCAGGTCGATCACGCTGGCGCCGTCGGGGTTCTGGAACACCGTGGCCTCGCGCGCGGCGGGGTAGCGGCTGATGTAGTAGCTGTGCTCGCGGTGCCCGGCGTCCTTCATGCCGGCGAAGTACGACGCGTTGTACAGCGTCGTGGCGAACTGCGAGATGCCGCCGCCGACCTCGCGCGCCGGGGCGCCGTTTTCGATCACGCCCGCCTCGACGTAACCCTGGGGCTTCCCGCGCGGTCCGGTGAACCCGTTGAGGCTGAAGGTCTCGCCCGGCTTCACGATGGCGCCGTTCACCTTCTGCGCCACCACTTTGATGTTGACGCCGGAGTCGGCCGCGAAGCCGCCGGTGGTGAACTCGCCGACGACCTCTTTGACACCCAGCCGGTTCGCCTGCTCGGTGGTCACCTTCGCGGGGCTGTTCTTGTACACGGCCTTCAGCTCACGCTGGTCCGCGCGCTTGAGCACGTCGGGCAGCGGCTTGAGGCTGGGCTCCCAGTCCACGGCCTTGCCGTCCACCGAGGGCTCGACGACGGGCTTTCCGCCGGAGAAGGCGACGGCGGCCTCCTTGCCTTCCTTCTCCGACGCCTTGAGCTGAGGCCCGGCGACGTCGGTGATCTTCTTCGGGTCGATCTTCGGCGTCAGCCCGCCGCCATCGGCCGGCTCGAACGACAGCGCGGCGGCGATGTCCTTGGGCTGCAGCGTCGCGTCGGCGCCCTCGCCCCTGATCGTCACCGGTGTGGCCACGGCGGGCTTCGCGAACTGCTCGAGGGCGGTCCGCACGCCTTCCGCGGTGGTCCGCACGGGTGCCGGGACGACCGGCAGCGCCAGTTCCCGCCCGCTCGCCCACCCGGCGAGCACCGCCTGCTTGGCCGCCGCGACGTCCAGCTTCTGCCCCGCCTGCGGCGGCACCGCGACGGGCGTGGCGCCTTCGAAGCGCACGGTGCCTTCCACCGCGTCGTGGTCGACGCGGCCGCGCAGGTCTTCCAGCGCCGGGTCGAGTTTGTCCGCCTCGGCTTGCGAGACGACGCCGATCTCGTGGCTGGTGAAGAAGGAGGACAGCCGGGTGAACGGGTTCACCGGCTGGTCGCCGGCCTGGTCCAGGGTGGCCGACCAGTCCAGGCGCAGCCCCGCCAGCGTCGGCGACAGGGTGGAGCGGGCCTCGCCGGCGGTCACCGTGAGCGGCTGGGTGAGCCGCGGCTCGATCAGGCTGCGCAGCTCGCGCTCGGCCACCGGCCGGTCGAGCCCGCCGACGTCGACGCCCGCCACGGTGACCCCGCGCGGCACACTGCCCTGGCTGGTCAGCAGGTCGATCAGGTACGCGACCAGCAGGACGCCGAACACCCCGCCGGCCACCCAGCCGGCCCGGCGCAGGCGCGGATGTCGCCGGGACGGTGCCGGCTCGGGGACCGGGCCCGGTGGCACGTCGCCGGGCATCACCACGGGCAGGACCACCGTCTGCTCGCCCTCGGGTTCCGGCCAACGCGGTTCGTACGGCAACTGTCCACCTCTCCTGCAGCGTCCCGCGCTACAGGGTACGGGCAGAGCCGGACATGGCGGACTAGTGCCCCTCATGGCACAAACCGGTCAGCGCGGGTCGGGCTCCGGGGTGGCGCCGGAGCGGGCGAGGAAGTCGAAGTCGCAGCCCTCGTCCGCCTGCGTGATGTGGTCGGAGTACAGCGCGCCGTAGCCCCGTTCGTACCGCGGCGGCGGGGCGGTCCACTGCGCTCGACGGCGGTCCAGCTCGGCGTCGCCGACCTCCAGCCGCAGGACGCGGCCGGGCACGTCGAGGGTGATCAGGTCGCCGTCGCGGACCAGCGCGAGCGGGCCGCCGACGTGCGATTCCGGCGCCACGTGCAGCACACAGGCGCCGTAGCTGGTGCCGCTCATCCGGGCGTCGGAGATCCGCACCATGTCCCGCACGCCCTGGGCCAGCAGGTGATCCGGGATCGGCAGCATGCCGTACTCCGGCATGCCGGGGCCGCCGAGCGGGCCGGAGCCGCGCAGCACCAGCACCGAGTCCGCGGTGATGCCCAGCGACGGGTCGTTGATCCGCTTCTTCAGGTCGCGGTAGTCGTCGAACACCACCGCGGGGCCGGTGTGCGCGAGCAGCTCCGGCGCCGCCGCGATGTGCTTGATCACCGCGCCCGAAGGCGCCAGATTCCCCCGCAGCACGGCGATTCCGCCCTCGGCCGCGAGCGGGTTGTCCCGCGGCCGGATCACGTCGTCGTTGTGCACGCGCGCCTCGGCCAGCGTCTCGCCGAGCGTCTGCCCGCTGACGGTGACGCGGTCGACGTGCAGCAGGTCGGTCAGCCGCGAGAGCAGGCCGGGCAGGCCGCCGGCGTAGTAGAAGTCCTCCATCAGCCAGGCGCCGCCGGGGCGGATGTTCGCCAGCACCGGGACGCGCCGGGCGAGCGCGTCGAAATCGGCGGGGGTCAGGCCGATCCCGCTGCGCCCGGCCATCGCGATCAGGTGGATCAGCGCGTTGGTCGAACCGCCGAGCGCGAGCACGGTGGTGATCGCGTCGGAGTAAGCGGACCGGTCGAGGATCTTCGTGATGGTCAGGTCCTCCCACACCTGGCCGACGATCCGCGCGCCGCTCGCCGCGGCCATCCGGTGGTGCGCGGAGTCGACGGCGGGGATCGACGCCGCGCCCGGCAGCGTCAGCCCCAGCACCTCGGCGGCCGAGGTCATGGTGGACGCCGTGCCCATCGTCATGCAGTGGCCGGGGGAGCGGGCCAGGCCGCGCTCCAGCTCGGCCAGCTCCGCGTCGCCGATCAGCCCGGCGCGCCGCTCGTCCCAGTACTTCCACATGTCGGTGCCGCTGCCGAGGGTCTGGTCCCGCCAATGCCCGCGCAGCATCGGCCCGGCGGGCACGAAGATCGCGGGCAGCCCGGCGCTGGCGGCGCCCATCAGCAGGGCCGGGGTGGTCTTGTCGCAGCCGCCCATCAGCACCGCGCCGTCGACCGGGTAGGACCGCAGGATCTCCTCGGTCTCCATCGCCAGCAGGTTGCGGTAGAGCATCGGCGTGGGCTTCTGGTAGGTCTCCGAGAGCGTCGCCACGGGGAACTCCAGCGGGAAGCCGCCCGCCTGCCAGACGCCGCGCTTCACCTGCTCGGCGCGTTCCCGCAGGTGCATGTGGCACGGGTTGATGTCGCTCCAGGTGTTGAGGATCGCGATCACCGGCTTGCCGAGGTGCTCCTCGGGGAGATAGCCCAGCTGGCGGGCCCGCGCCCGGTGGCTGAAGCTGCGCAGCTCGTCGCCGCCGAACCAGCGGTGGCTGCGGAGGTCCTCGGGTTTCCTGATGGCCACGGTCGTTCCCACCTCGCCTTTCCTCGTCCCACCGAGTATGGCATCTGATATACGATCATCCACACTCAGCGCGCCGCGGCTCACCACGCCGGTCGCTTGGTTACTGTGTTGGTAGATGCCAAACCGGCCGAAAGCAAGCAGTTCGCGGTTGTCGGCGGCTCCCCCGGGCGGCTTGCTTCCGGCCTTTTTGTCAGGCCAAGATCTCGCGAGAGCCTGGAGCGCCCGATGCCACCGACGTTCAGCCTGCCCGCCTCCCGGACCGAAGTGGTGCTGGAGGAGATCCGGCGCGGCATCCTCACCCGGGAGCTGCGGCCGGGGCAGCCGCTGGTCGAGGCCGAGCTGGCGCAGCGGCTGGGCGTGTCGAAGACACCGGTGCGCGAGGCGCTGAAGGTGCTTTCGAACTCGGGGCTCGTCACGTTCAGCCCGTACAAGGGCGCTTCGGTGTGCGTGGTCGACGCGGCACTGGCGAAATCGGTCTACGACGTGCGGATGGTGCTCGAACCCGAGGCCGTCCGGCGCTCGGTGGAGCTTCGGGACCCGTCGCTGTTCGAGGACGCCGCGGAGGCGCTGAAAGAGGCCTCGGCCGCGCTCGCCGACAAGGACCACGCCGCGTTGAGCCTGCTCAACCGCCGGTTCCACCGGGCCCTCTACCTCGGCTGCGGCAACCCGCTGCTGGTGTCCATCCTGGACGACCTCAAGGACCGGGCCGCGCTGATCACCGTGGTCGGCTGGGACGCGAGCCCGAGCTGGCGCAAGGAGTGGGCGGAGCACAAGGCCGTGCTGAACGCCGCGAAGAAGGGCGACGCCGCGGGCGCGGAAGACTTGCTGCGCAAGCACATCGGCTCGTTCCTCGAACGGGTGCTCGACGCGATCGGGGACGAGGAAACATGACCGGCGTGCGGCTGCTGCTCGTGGCGGACACCCATCTGCCGAAACGGGCGAAGGAGCTGCCTGACGAGGTCTGGGCCGAAGTGGCGCTCGCCGACGTCGTCGTGCACGCCGGCGACTGGGTCGACCTGGACACCTTCGACCAGCTCGCGGTGGCGAGCAAGCGGCTGGTCGCCGTGTACGGCAACAACGACGGCCCGGAGCTGCGGGCCTGGCTGCCCGAGGTGGCGCGGCTGAACGTCGGCGGCATCCGGCTGGCCGTGGTGCACGAGACGGGCGACGCCAAGGGCCGCGAGCAGCGCTGCGACGCGCTCTACCCGGACGCCGACGTGCTCGTCTTCGGCCACAGCCACATCCCGTGGGACTCGGTGACCCCCGGCGGCCTGCGGCTGCTCAACCCGGGCTCGCCCACGGACCGGCGGCGCCAGCCGTTCTGCACCTACCAGACCGCCGAGATCCGCGACGGCGAACTGGTGGACGTCGAGCTGCACGAGCTGCCACCGCGTGGTTGACGGGGGTAGAACAGGACCCATGGATCCGGCCCGGGCATTACGCGACATCGCGTTCCAGCTGGAGCGCGCGGGTGAGCCGACCTACCGCGTCCGCGCCTTCCGGCAGGCCGCGGGGGTCGTCGACCGGCTTTCGGCCGAGGAGCTGGAGAGCCGCGTCCGGGCCGGCACGCTTCAGGCGTTGAAGGGCATCGGCAAGGCGACGGCCGGCGTGATCGAGGACGCCTGGATGGGCCGCGTCCCGGCGTACGCGGCGAAGGTCAGCGAAGCGGATTTGCCCGATGGCGGCCCGCTTCGCGCCGCTCTCCGCGGCGACTGCCACACCCATTCCGACTGGTCCGACGGCGGCAGCCCGATCCTGGAGATGGCGGAGGCGGGCCGCGCGCTGGGCCACGAATGGATGGTCCTCACCGATCATTCGCCGCGGCTCACCGTCGCGCACGGGCTTTCCGCCGAGCGGCTGCGCAGCCAGATGGACGAGGTCGCGCGCGTGAACGAGGCGGTGGCCCCGTTCCGGCTGCTGCACGGCATCGAGGTCGACATCCTGCTGGACGGCGGCCTTGACCAGACCGAGGCGCTGCTGTCCCGGCTGGACTTCGTGGTGGCGAGCGTCCACTCGAAACTGCGCATGCCGGCGCGCGAGATGACGCCGCGCCTGCTGGACGCGGTGGCCAACCCGCACGTCCGGGTCCTCGGGCACTGCACGGGCCGCCTCGTCCGCGGCCAGGGGCGCCCGGAGTCGGCCTTCGACGCGGAGAAGGTTTTCACGGCGTGCCGCGAAAACGGCGTCGCCGTCGAGATCAACTCACGCCCGGAACGCCTCGACCCGCCCATGCGCCTGCTGCGCCTGGCCGCCGAACTCGGCTGCGACTTCGCCATCGACAGCGACGCGCACGCCCCCGGCCAGCTGGACTGGCAGGTCTACGGCTGTGTCCGGGCCGAGCAGGCCGGGCTGGCCGCGGACCGGATCATCAACACCCGCACGGCGGAAGACCTGCTCGCCCGGTGACTCCCGAGTCTTCAGGCCAGCCCGATGCTGATCACCGGCCGGGCCGCCGGGTCCAGCCACCGCATCACGGCGTCCAGGTCCGCGCCCGCGATCGCGACGCAGCCGGCGGTGGGCTTGCCCGCGGAGACGTGCAGGAAAAACGCCGATCCGGCGCCGGGGACGACCGGGTTCCGGTTGTAGTCGATCACCGTCGCGTGGTCGTAGACCGGGCCCGCCGCGCCGAGGTTCTCGCCGGCCGACTCGTCGAAGGGGCAGTGGCCCGTGGCGCAGGAGCGGTGCTGGTTGTAGAACGGCGACCGCACGTCGGAGACCCACCAGTCCGAGCGGCCGACCTGCCGGTACGGGAGCCGGGTCCCGTTGCCGGGCTGGATCCCGAACGCCTCGGTCAGCGTGAACACCCCGGCGGGTGTGTGCGAAGTGGACTCGCCGGCCGTCCCGATGCCGTCGGCGCCCACGAACGCCGGGTACGGCCCGAGCGCCCGCACCCAGCGGCCGCCGGACTTCTGCCAGGCCGTCAGCACAGCCGTGGTCGAAGACGGCGAAGCGGCCACCACGGTTACCACTTGCCCGGCAGGCCCGCGGTAGGCCGGCGGCGGGTGTTCGGCGGTGACGCCCGGTGCGGCGTCGGAAAGCCCGTCCGCGCCGAAGATCGCGGCGGCCGCGGCACACAGCAGCACCACCAGGAGTCGCCTCATACCCGGCGATCTTAGGGGTGGCAGCCGGACGCGGAAGGCCCGAGCGGAGTAATCCCGGGCCTTCCGCGGCGTCAGTTGATCTCGTACGGGTCGCCGTAGACCTGCCACTTCAGCGGAGTGTGCAGGTCCAGGTTGCCGTCGTTGAGGAAAACCAGCTGCTCGGTGTCGACGCGCGAGGTGTCCGCGTGCGCCTCCTCCTGCTTCATGACCACCTTGCGGGCGTCGAGGAACGCCTTGAGGTAGGCGGTCTCGTCGCCGCCCTGGGAGGGCGGTTTCGCCTGCTGGAGCGCGGAATTACGGATGCCGCCGAAGCTGTCGGAGCTGTCGCCGGGGCCGTGCATCACGATGGCGTCGTAGTAGATGAACTGGCCGAGCGCGCCGAGCCCGTCCGACTTGCCCTGGTTCACGGCCGGGTCGAAGTACACGCGGTCCCGCTCGCTGTCCTGCGCGGCCTGGAACTCCGAGGTCCCCGCGGCCGCCTTCCAGGCGCTCTCGAACGCCGAGCCGAGCCCTTCGTGGGAATCGGAGCCGTTCACCTTCTCCAGCGCCGGCAGGTACTGCGCCAGCGGGTTGTCCGGCACGGCGTTGGTGTACGCCCGCACCAGCTCCAGCATGTCGCCGGTGCCGGAGCAGAAGCCGATGATGCCGGCGGTGTAGCCGCGGCCGTCGCCGATGTCCTCGATGTAGGAGTACTGCGCCTTCCAGTCGAGCGAGGAGTTCTCCGCGCTCGACACCAGCTCCATCGCGATTTCCTTCTTCTCCGGCGAAGAGAGGTCACCGCCGGAGGCCAGGATCGACGCGCCGGCCGAGAGCGCGGGCGGCGCCGCCGGGGCGGCCGAGGACAGGGCGGGGGTGGCGATCGCGACAGCGAGGACCGAGGCCACCGAAAGGCCGGTGACGAGGACAGGCCGCATCGTCTTGCGCATGGGCTGGGGATCCCTTTCCGCAGTGTCAAGCACACGTGGACATGACGGCCGAAGCCTCGAATTCCCTGGCCGGGCCGGGGAAACGGTGCTTCGGGTGATGCTGCGGCGTAGCGCTACGATAACCAAGCGTGACCCAGACGGCAAGGGGCAAAACGGAATTCGGCGGACGGGCGCGGTTCAGTCCTTTGTAGACGCTCCGCCGCCCGCGAACAGCCGGATGACGTCCGGCAGCACGTGCACCGGGATGGCCGGGTCGATCGCGCGCTGCACGCCGAG
This sequence comes from Amycolatopsis saalfeldensis, assembly GCF_900110575.1. GTDB lineage: Bacteria > Actinomycetota > Actinomycetes > Mycobacteriales > Pseudonocardiaceae > Amycolatopsis > Amycolatopsis saalfeldensis. The sequence continues at coordinate 75,470 of NZ_FOEF01000022.1, read as the reverse complement.
GCCGATGCCCAGGCTGAGCAATGCCGTCGCCGCGTCGCCGGCCGGCATCGGCAGGGTGATGCCGAACCGTTCCGCGTAGCCGGCGAGCAGGCCGGCGATGGTGTCCCGGATGGCCTTGTCGCGGCTCGCCAGCTCCGCGCGCACGTGCGGGTCGCGGCGGGCGTTGGTGGCGAACTCGACCTCCAGCGCCGTCCACGCCTCGTCGCCGATGCTGCGCTCCGCCCAGGCCTGGAACGCCGTGAGCAGGCCTTCCATCCCCTCGGCGCCCGCCAGCGCGCTCGCGACGAGGTTCACCTGCTCGTCGTGGATCCGGTCGAGCACGGCCAGGCACAGCTCGTCCTTGCCGCGGAAGTTCGAGTAGACGGCGCCCTTGGAGTACCCGGCCTCGTCGGCGACCTTCTCCAGCGAGGTCACCGAGTACCCGTCGCGCAGGAACAGCTCCTTCGCGGTGTCGACGAGCTGCTCGCGGGTGCGCGCCTGGCTTTCCGCGCGGGTGAGTCGGGCCATGGGAGCACTCTAAACGTCCGTCCAATCGGGGTACCACCGGTATTGAGATACTGCTAGTCTCCGAAAATGCGCGACTGCGAAGTGCTCGTCATCGGCGCCGGGGCGTCCGGGCTGGGCGCCGCGATCCGGCTGGCGCAGGCGGGCGTGGAGAGCCTTGCGGTGCTGGAGAAGGCCGATGAACTGGGCGGTACCTGGCGCGACAACACCTATCCCGGCTGTGCCTGCGACGTCCCGTCCGCGCTGTACTCCTACTCGTTCGCGCCGAACCCGGAGTGGAGCCGCGCGTTCGCGGGCCAGGCCGAGATCCGCGCGTACCTGCGGGAAACGGCCGAGCGCTTCGGCGTGATCCGCCGCATCCGGTTCGGGGTCGAGGTGACGCGGGCGCAGTGGACCGGCGCCCGCTGGGAGCTGGAGACCTCCGACGGTCCTTACACCGCGCGGATCCTGGTGGCCGGCACCGGCCCGTGGCACGAACCGCGGATCCCGGACCTGCCGGGGCTCGGCGCGTTCCCGGGCGAGGTCTTCCACTCCGCCCGCTGGAACCACGATTACGAGCTGGCCGGCAAGCGCGTCGCGGTGATCGGCACCGGCGCGTCGGCGGTGCAGTTCGTGCCCGAAATCGCGCCGGTCCTCGCGCGGCTGCACCTGTTCCAGCGCACCGCGCAGTGGGTGCTGCCGAAGCCCGACCACGTCGTGCCGGGCCTGGAACGCTTGCTGCTGCGGCAGTTCCCGGCGCTGCGGCGGGCCCTGCGATCGACCGAGTACGGGCTGATGGAGGCACTCGGCTACGGCTTCCGGCATCCGTGGCTGCTGCGGCAGGTGCAGCGGATCGGGCTCGCGCACCTGCGGCTGACCGTGCGGGATCCCGTGCTGCGCCGGGCTTTGACCCCGGATTACACCCTGGGCTGCAAGCGGCTGCTGATGTCCAACACCTACTACCGGGCGCTCACCCGATCCACTGTGGACGTCCACCCGACGGCCGTGCGCGCGGTGGAGGGCTCACGGGTGATCGGGGCGGACGGTTCGTCGGCCGAGGTCGACGCCATCATCTTCGGCACCGGCTTCCACATCCTCGACCTGCCGGTGTCCGCCCGGGTCTTCGACGCCGAAGGCCGCTCGCTCGACGATCACTGGCAGGGCAGCCCGCAGGCTTATCGCGGGACGTCGGTGGCCGGGTTCCCGAATCTGTACCTGCTGCTCGGGCCCAGCCTCGGCACGGGCCACACCTCGGCGTTCATGATCATGGAGGCACAGCTGCGGCACGTCGTCGCGGCGGTCCTGCGCACTGGCTCGGGAACCCTCGAAGTGCGACGCGAGGCGCAGGACCGCTTCAACGCCGAAGTGCAGGCCGCGCTGCCGGGCACCGTTTACCAGTCGGGCGGGTGCTCGAGTTACTACACGGATGTCAACGGGCGCAACAGCTTCAGCTGGCCGTTCTCCACCGGGCGGCTGCGGGGTGAGGTCGGCGCCTTCGCCGAATCCGACTACCTGGTGTCCGAAGGGGAGCCTGCCGATGCACTACCCCGTCCTTGACCTGAGCCGCTGCGTTGTCGCCGTGACCGGCCGCGGCCGCGTTCGGCGGCCGGGGGTGATGCCGCTGGGCGATTTCCTGGAGGAGCCGGACGAGCTGGGCCGCACCACCTTCGACGTGAACGTCTGGGGCCTGGTGCTCGGCCTGCGGCTGGTGCTGCCGGGCATGATCGCGCGCGGCCGCGGGCACGTCGTGAACGTCGCCTCGATGGCGGGCAAGATCCCGTTGCCCGGCATGGCGGTGTACAACGCGAGCAAGTTCGCCGCGGTGGGCCTCACCGCCACGGTCCGCCGGGAGTACGCGTCCAGCGGCGTCAGCGTGAGCGCGGTCCTGCCGAGCGCCGTCCGGACCGGGCTGGCCTCCGGCGTGCCGCTCGGCCGGGGACTGCCCACAGCGGACCCGAGGACGTCGCGCAGGCCGTGGTCGGCAGCTGCCGCAGCCGTCGCGCGGAGATCGCGGTGCCGCGTTACGTCGGTGGCTGGGACTTGCTCGCCGCGCTGACGCCGGAGCCGCTGATGGCGCTCGCGCGCACGCTGATCGGTGACGACCGGGCGCTGGACCCCGAGGCCCGGTCCGCTTACACGACCCGGGTCGCCGCGCAGGTCACAGCGTCCGGAAGGTCATCCCGGCGCGGGTGAGCCGCCCGATCAGCGCGTCGCCCATCGCGGTGGCGGTGGTGACCTGGCCCGCGGTCTCCGGCAGCTCGTCGAAGGCGAGGCACAGCGCGGACTCGCCGAGCATCTTCGCCGTCTCGTCGTAACCGGGGTCGCCGCCGGAGACCTCCGTGGTCACGTGCTCACCGCCGCCGGTGCCCTCGAAGCGCACCGAGAACCACGACTGCGCCCGGCGTTCCGGGCTCGGGCCCTGCCCGGGTGCGAGCAGCCGCGAGAGCGCCCGGCGGGCCGGCGGCACCTGGGAGGCCGCGAGGAGCGCGCCCATTCCGACGGCACCCGCGGCGACCGAAGGCAGGTGCGCGAACGCGGCGAAGTGCCGGTAACGGAAGTCGGGCCCGTACCGTTCGGAGGCGCGGGCCGAGTGCCCCACGATCTGCGGGTCGATCGAGGGCAGCGGCACGGCCCAGTGCCCGGTCCCGGGTGCGCGGTGCGGAGTGCCCGCCGGCGTGTGGACGGCTCGGCCGGCGAGCGCGGGCTCGGCCGCGGCGCGTTCACGGGCCGCGCGCGTCATCTGCGGGTAACGCCCGAACGACGTCATCGCCGTCAGGAGGGTGCCGCCCGAGGGCCGCGCGCCCACGCGCACGTAGCCGTCCACCTGGAGCGGGACGCCTTCGGGCAGCTGCCGGACGGTGTAGTGGGCGCCGAGGTCGTGCGGGATCGAGTCGAAGCCGCAGCAGTGGACCAGCCGCGCGCCGGTCTCGGCGGCCTTCGCGTGGTAGGCGACGTACATCCGGTCGACGAACTCGGGCTCGCCGGTCAGGTCGACGTAGTCGGTGCCCTCGGCGGCACACGCCGCGACCAGCGGCTCGCCGTATTCCAGGTACGGGCCGACCGTGGTGATCACGACCTTCGCGGCCGCGGCGACGGCCCGCAGCGAGGCCTCGTCCGTGACGTCCGCGGTCAGCAGCGGCAGGTCGCCGAGCCGGTCGTCGGTCTCCGCGAGCCGGGTGCGCAGCGCCTCCAGCTTGCCGGGGTTGCGGCCCGCCAGTGCCCAGCGGCAGCCGGGCGGGGCCGAGCGGGCCAGGTGCTCCGCCGTCAAACCGCCGGTGAAGCCCGTGGCGCCGAACAGGACCACGTCGTAGTCGGCCATCGGTCCGCCTCCCGGTAGGTGTGGCGCCGATGCTACCGCCGGAACGGCTCCCGCACGTGACCGATCTCTCGCCGAGCGGGTCCACAATGGACGTTAAAGAGATGGTAAAGTGGTGGCACGATGACTGCTGCCGTCGCCTCCGCGCCACGGCACCGGTCCATCCTCCTGCTGATGCTGCTCGCCCTGGTCCTGGGCGGCACTTTCCCCTCCGCCGCAACGGTTTCGAATACTTCTGCGGGGGCGCACCCGGCACGCGCCGCGGCGCCCGCCCCGGCGGCCGTGCCGGGGCACCGGCCGGCGCTGCACGCGCCGCATCCGCTGCCATTCGCCGAACCGCCCGCCGTGGTGCCGCCGCCGCGCCCGGCCGTCGGCGTGGTCGTCGCGGAAACCCGTCTGGCCGCCCCCTTCCGGCCGGTGCGCGCGCCCGAGGCCCGCGGTCCGCCGCTCAGCTGAGTACGCCCTGACCGCCCCGTACTCAAGCTCCGGAGGAGTCCCCATGAGCAACGGTCATGCTTTGCTGGCCGTCGGCGGCGCGTTCCTCGCCGCCGGAGTCGTTGCCCGCCTCGGCGCCCGCATCGGGCTGCCGACGATCCCCCTCTTCATGCTGGCCGGTTTCGTCTTCGGCCCCAACACCCCCGGTCTGTCCCTTGTGGACAACCCGGGCGAGCTCGGCGTGCTGGCCGCCCTCGGCCTGGTGTTCCTGCTGTTCTACCTCGGCCTCGAATTCTCCCTCGACGACCTCGCGCGCGGCGGCAGACGGCTCGTCGGCGCCGGGCTGGGCTACCTGCTGCTCAACGTCGGCGGCGGGCTCGCGTTCGGCTTCACGCTGGGCTGGGGCTCGCGCGAGGCGCTGGTGATCGCCGGCGCCATCGGCATCTCCTCGTCCGCGATCGTCACGAAACTGCTGCTCGAAACCCGGCGGCTGAACAACCCCGAGTCCCGGCTGATCATGGGCATCATCGTGCTGGAGGACCTGTTCCTGGCGCTCTACCTGGCCTTGCTGCAGCCGGTGCTCAGCGGGGCGGACGGCTTCAGCGCGGTCCTGGCCGACTTCGGCAAGGCGTTCGGCTTCCTCCTGGTGCTGGCCGCGCTCGCCCGCTGGGGCGGCCGCGCGGTCTCGAAGCTCTTCGGCTCGGCGGACGACGAGCTGCTGACGGTCTGCTTCGTCGGCGTCGCCGTGCTCGGGGCCGCCGTCGCCGAGGAGGTCGGCGTGTCCGACGCGATCGGCGCGTTCATGGTCGGCATGATGCTCGGCGGCTCGAAGGTCGCCCCGCGCGTGCACAAGCTGGTCCTGCCGCTGCGCGACGCGTTCGGCGCGCTGTTCTTCTTCATCTTCGGCCTGTCCATCGACCCGCGGGCGGTCGGGACGGTGGTGCTGCCGGTGCTCGCGGCCGTCGCGCTGACGCTGGTGCTCAACCTCGCCGCGGGCGCCTTCGCGGCCCGGCTGCACTCGTTCGACCGGCAGGCGGGGGTGAACATCGGGCTGACGGTGCTGACCCGGGGCGAGTTCTCCCTGGTGCTGGCGGCGATGGCCACGACGGCCGGCCTGGACGAGCGGGTGGCCCCGTTCGTCGCGGGTTACGTCCTGCTCCTCGCGGTGATCGGCCCGCTGGCGGTGCTGCGCTCGGACCGGCTGACCTGGCTGCTGCCACGGCGTCTGCTGCCCGCGTCCGCACGGGCATTGTCGTGAGGGGCATATTCAGGAGCCCCGTCCGTCACGCACGGCTATCCTCGTAACAAGTATGTCCACTCAATCCCCGCTCGAAGCGCTGCGCGCCCGGCTGCCCGAGTTGATGTCGCGTGACGAGCATCGGCTTCGGCGGCGGCTGGACGGCGCCCGCCGGGCCCGTGACGCCCACGCCGTGGCCGAAAAGCTGGCGGCCGATTTCGAGACCGCCGAGCTGCGCGTGCGGCGGCGGCGCGAGAACGTGCCGAAGATCGAATACCCGGCCGAGCTGCCGGTCAGCCGGTTGAAGGACGAGATCGGCGACACGATCCGCGACCACCAGGTGGTGATCGTCGCGGGGGAGACCGGGTCGGGCAAGACCACGCAGCTGCCGAAGATCTGCCTGGAGCTGGGCCGGGGCATCCGCGGCCAGATCGGGCACACCCAGCCGCGGCGGCTGGCCGCGCGCACGGTCGCCGACCGGATCGCCGGCGAGCTGAAGACCGAGCTGGGCGAGGCCGTCGGCTACAAGGTCCGCTTCACCGACCAGTCCGGACAGGACACCCTGGTCAAGCTGATGACCGACGGCATCCTGCTGGCCGAGATCCAGACCGACCCGATGCTGCGCCAGTACGACACGCTGATCATCGACGAGGCCCACGAGCGCAGCCTCAACATCGACTTCATCCTCGGCTACCTCAAACAGCTGCTGCCGCGCCGCCCCGACCTCAAGGTGATCATCACCTCGGCGACCATCGACCCGGAGCGGTTCTCCCAGCACTTCGACAAGGCGCCGATCGTCGAGGTCTCCGGCCGCACCTACCCGGTCGAGGTGCGCTACCGGCCGCTCGTCGACCCGGACGATCCCGAAGCCGACCCGGACCGCGACCAGACGCAGGCCATCGCCGAGGCCGTCGAGGAGCTGTGCGCCGAGGGCCCGGGCGACGTGCTGGTGTTCCTCTCCGGCGAGCGCGAGATCCGCGACACCGCGGATGTGCTCAACCGCATGGACCTGCGCAACACCGAGGTGCTGCCGCTGTACGCGCGGCTTTCCTCGGCGGATCAGCACCGGGTGTTCCAGCGCCACACCGGCCGCCGCGTCGTGCTGGCCACGAACGTCGCCGAGACGTCGCTGACCGTGCTGGGCATCAAGTACGTGATCGACCCGGGCACCGCGCGCATCTCCCGCTACAGCCACCGCACGAAGGTGCAGCGGCTGCCGATCGAGCCCGTCTCGCAGGCGTCGGCCAACCAGCGCAAGGGCCGCTGCGGCCGTACTTCGGACGGCATCTGCATCCGGCTGTACTCCGAGGACGACTTCGACGCCCGGCCCGAGTTCACCGACCCGGAGATCCTGCGCACCAACCTGGCGTCGGTGATCCTGCAGATGACCTCGCTCGGGCTCGGCGACATGGCCGCGTTCCCGTTCGTGGAGCCGCCGGACCGCCGCCAGATCGCCGACGGGGTGCAGCTGCTGCAGGAGCTGGGCGCGTTCGACGCGAACGAGACCACCCGCCTGACCGAGACCGGGCGTCAGCTCGCGCTGCTGCCGGTGGACCCGCGGATGGCGCGCATGGTGCTGGAGGCTTCGCGCAATGGCTGCGTGCGCGAGGTGATGATCATCGCCGCCGCACTGTCCATTCAGGACCCGCGCGAGCGGCCGGCGGAGAAGCAGCAGGCGGCCGACGCCCAGCACGCCCGGTTCGCCGACCCCACGTCGGACTTCCTGGCCTACCTCAAGCTCTGGGACTACCTGGCCGAGCAGCAGAAGGCGCTGACCGGCAACCAGTTCCGCCGGCTGTGCCGCAGCGAGTACCTCAACTACCTGCGCGTGCGTGAGTGGCAGGACATCTTCAGCCAGCTCCGTCAGCTCGCGAAGCCGCTGGGCATCGCGCTGAACACCACGCCGGCCGAGCCGCAGCGGGTGCACACCTCGCTGATCGCCGGGCTGCTTTCGCACATCGGGCTCAAAGACCCGGCGAAGGGCGACTACCTCGGCGCCCGCGGCGCGCGGTTCGGCGTGTTCCCGGGCTCGTCGCTGTTCAAGAAGCAGCCGCGCTGGGTGATGTCGGCCGAGCTGGTCGAGACCTCGCGGCTGTGGGGCCGGGTCAACGCGCGGATCGAGCCGGAGTGGGTCGAGCCGCTGGCCGCGCACGTGGTCAAGCGCAACTACTCCGAGCCGCACTGGGAGCGCAAGCAGGGCGCGGTGATGGCGGTGGAGAAGGTGACGCTGTACGGCGTCCCGCTGATCGCGGACCGGCGCGTGAACTACGGCCGCATCGACCCCGAGCTCTCGCGCGAGCTGTTCATCCGCCACGCGCTGGTGGAGGGCGACTGGCAGACGAACCACAAGTTCTTCGCCGAGAACCGCGCATTGCTCGACGAGGTCGAGGACCTGGAGAACCGGGCGCGGCGCCGCGACATCCTGGTCGACGACGAGACGCTGTTCGAGTTCTACGACCAGCGCGTGCCGGCCGACGTGGTTTCGGTGCGGCACTTCGACAGCTGGTGGAAGAAGGCCCGCCGCGACGATCCGGACGCGCTGTCGTTCGAGAAGTCCATGCTGATCAACGAAACCGCGGGCGGGGTGCGCGAGTCGGACTACCCGGACTCGTGGACGCAGGGCTCGCTGGTCTTCAAGCTCACCTACCAGTTCGAGCCGGGCGCGGACGCGGACGGCGTCACCGTGCACATCCCGCTGCCGGTGCTGAACCAGGTGACCGCCGACGGTTTCGACTGGCAGGTGCCCGGCCTGCGCGAGGAACTGGCGACGCAGCTGATCAAATCACTGCCGAAAGCGTTGCGGCGCAACTTCGTGCCGGCGCCGGACACCGCGAAGTACGTCCTTTCGCGAGTGTCCCCTTCGGACGGTCCGCTGGTCGACGTGCTGTCGGACGAGCTGGAGGCACTGCGTGGCGTGGCGGTGCCGTATTCCGCGTGGGACCTCGCGGCGGCGCCGGAGCACCTGCGGATGACGTTCCGGATCGTCGACGAGCGGGGCAAGAAGGTCGCCGAGGACAAGGACGTCGAGGAGCTCAAGCGGCGGCTGGCCCCGCGCGTGCGCGAGACGATCTCCCGGGCGGCGAACAGCCTGGAGAAGGCCGGGCTGACCGCGCCCGCGTTCGGCGAGCTGCCGAAGGTGTTCGCTTCGACGCAGCGCGGGCACGACGTCAAGGCGTACCCGGCGCTGGTGGACGAGGGCGCGTCCGTGGCCGTGCGGCTGCTGGACACCCCGGCGCAGCAGGAGCACGCGATGTGGGCCGGCACGCGGCGGATGCTGCGGCTGAACCTGAACTCGCCGATGAAGTTCATCACCCGCTCGCTGTCGAACTCCTCGAAGCTGGTGCTGAACCGCAATCCGCACGGCAGCGTGGCCGCGCTGCTGGAGGACTGCGTCGACTGCGCGGTGGACTCGCTGATGGCCGCGGCCGGCGGCCCGGTCTGGGCCGAGGCCGGTTTCGCGAAGCTGCTGGAGCAGGTGCGCGCGGGCCTCAACCCGGCCGTGCTGGACGTGCTGACGGAGGTGGAGCGCATCCTGCGCGCCGCCAACGACGTCGAGACGCGGCTGCCGGACGCGCGCGGCCCGGCGGAGTCGCTGGCCGACATCCGCGCGCAGCTGGACGGCTTGGTGTACGCGGGTTTCGTGACCGAGACCGGCGCGCCGCGGCTGCGTCACGTGGTCCGGTACCTGCGCGGCATCGAGCGCCGCCTGGAGAAGCTGCCCACCGAGCCGACCCGCGATCTCCAGCGCACGGCCGACGTCGCCTGGATCACCGGCGAGTACCGCGCGGCGCTGGCCGCCGTGGCGCCGGGCACGTCTTCCCCGGCGTTGCGTGAGGTGCGCTGGATGATCGAGGAACTCCGGGTTTCGTTCTTCGCCCAGACCCTGGGGACCGCGCATCCGGTCTCGCTGAAGCGCATCACGAAGGCCTTGGACGACGCGCTCGAGGCGTAGGCCGGCACCGGCCAGACTGGTGGCCAGGATGGCCGGAACCCCTTGACAAGACTGGGTTTTCGGGCTTCCGGGCCGCTCGTCGCAAGGTGACCCACGGAGGGTTGACACCACCCCGCCGGTGTATTTCGCTAAGAGGACGTCCCGTTGACAACGTTGTCGGACGACTGGAGACGAAGCCTCATGCGCAGAAAAGTCCTGGCTCTACTGGCCGCGTCGCTGATGCTCGCGTCGGTGCAGACCCCCGCCGACGCCACCGGGACCGGCCCGGCCGCCGTCACCACCGCCGTCAAGATCGACGGAGCCCAAGGCGGCCGCACGTTCGACGGAATCGGCGCGATCAGCGGTGGCGGCGGCAACTCGCGGCTGCTCATCGACTACCCCGAGCCGCAGCGCAGCCAGATCCTCGACTACCTGTTCAAACCCGGTTACGGCGCCGACCTCCAGCTGCTGAAGCTCGAGATCGGCGGCGACGCGAACTCCACCGACGGCGCCGAGCCCTCGATCGAGCACACCAAGGGCGCGGTGAACTGCGACGGCGGTTACGAATGGTGGCTGGCCGAGCAGGCCGTCAAACGCAATCCGCGCATCGAGCTGTACGGCCTCGCCTGGACCGCGCCCGGCTGGCTCGGCGGCGGCAACTTCTGGTCCCAGGACACCATCGGCTACCTGATGACCTGGCTCGGCTGCGCGAAGCAGCACCACCTGGACATCAGCCTGCTCGGCGGCTGGAACGAACGCGGTTACGACGCCGGGTGGTACGAAAAGCTCCACACCGCGCTGGCCGCGAACGGCCACTCGAAGATCAAGGTCGTCGGCGCCGACTCCGACTGGGGCATCGCCGACGACATGGTGAAGGACCCGGCGCTGGCCAAGGCGGTCGACATCGTCGGCGCGCACTACCCGTGCAGCGGCGGTGACGGCGGCGACGCGATCACCTGCGCCACCACCCCCGCGGCCACCGCGACCGGAAAACCCTTGTGGGCCAGTGAAAACGGCTCGCAGGACATCAGCCAGGGCACACCGGCGCTGATCCGGTCGATCACCCGCGGGTACCTCGACGCGAAGATGACCGCCTACCTCAACTGGCCGCTGCTCGCCGCGATCACGCCGAACCTGCCGTACAGCACGGTCGGGCTCGCCGTCGCCCCCGAGCCGTGGTCCGGCGCGTACAGCCTCGGCAAGAGCACCTGGGCCACCGCGCAGGTCACGCAGTTCACGCAACCGGGCTGGACCTTCATCGACAGCGCCAGCGGCTACCTCGGCGGCGACCGCGCCAACGGCAGTTACGTCACCCTGAAGTCGCCGAACCGGCGCGATTACTCGACCATCCTCGAGACCACCACCGCGACCGCCGCGCAGACGGCGTCGTTCACCGTCGCCGGCGGGCTCTCGACCGGCACCGTGCACGTCTGGGCCACCGATCTCGGCACCGGCCCGGACTTCGCGCACCTGCAGGACATCCGTCCCGCCAACGGCAGGTTCTCGCTCACCTTGCAGCCGAACACCGTCTATACGATCTCGACCACCACGGGCCAGGGCAAGGGCACCGCGAGCAGCCCGGCGTCCGGTGGCATGAAGCTGCCGTACGCGGACGACTTCAACGGCTACCCGAAGGGCAAGGAGGCCAAGTACTTCGCGGACATGCAGGGCTCGTACGAGGTCCAGCCCTGCACCGGCCGCGCGGGCAGCTGCCTGCGGCAGATGGCGCCGATCCGGCCGATCATCTGGCAGGACGACTCCGACGCGTACTCGATGATCGGCGACCCGAAGTGGGGCAACTACACGGTGTCCGCCGACGTCCGGCTCGCGAAGCCGGGGACCGCGGAGCTGCTCGGCCGGGCGAACACCCAGTCCCGCCCGCAGGCCGACCAGAACGCCTACTGGTTCCGCGTTTCCGACGCCGGCGCCTGGTCGATCGTCCGCAGTGACACCAAGGGCACGTACACCACCATCGCGAGTGGACAGACGACGGCGATCGGCGTCGGGCAGTGGCACACCCTTTCGGTCACCTTCCAGGGCAACCGGATCACCGGCACGGTGGACGGCAAGCCGGCCGGCTCCGCGACCGACGGCTGGTGGACCAGCGGCCAGGCCGGGATCGGGCTCACCGGTTACCAGACCGCGGAGTTCGACAACTTCGCGGTCACCCCGGGCAGCGGGTCGACCACCCCGCCGACCGGGCCGATCACCGCCGGCTCGGCCTGCGCCGACGGCAGCCCCGCCGCGACGAACGGCGCCGCCGTCACGGCCGCCCCGTGTGTCACCGGCTCGGCCCAGCAGACCTGGACCGTCGACAACGGCGCGGTGTCCTCACGCGGCAAATGCCTCGATGTCTTCGGGCAGGGCACGGCCGACGGGACGAAGGTCGAGCTGTGGGACTGCAACGGCGGCCCGAACCAGACCTGGCTCGGGCAGTCCGACGGCACACTGCTTTCCTTGCAGAGCGGCAAATGCCTGGACAACCCGGGTGACGGGCAGCAACTGGTGATCACCACCTGCACGGCGGCCGACAGCCAGAAATGGGCCCTGCCGACCAGCTGAGGCAGTGCGGCGGGGAGGCACGACCTCCCCGCCGCACCGTCACCGGCTGCCTACTTCACGGTGGGAGGCTTTCCCGACCTGCGCCGAAAACGCCGATCCAGCGCGGTGCTCGCCCCCACGCAGGCCACGATGCCGCCCAGCGCGCCGAACACCAGTGGATTGGTCCAGGACGGGACGCCCTCGTAGGTGGTGCCGTCCTGGAAGACGCAGGTCCAGTGCAGGGGCAGGAAGCCGCCGTCCAGGTGATCGAGCGGTGCACTGGCGGGGACGATCTCCTTCGCGCACCGCTCCCGGACTTCGCCGACCGCCGTGAGCGCGCCGCCCGCGAGGTAAGCCAGCAGGGGAGCCCGAACAACAGCGGGACGGCCGTCCAGGGCGCGTTCGCGGTCCGGGAAGGTGTGCGCGCCATCGATCCCCCCCCAGGTCGGCCGAGTGACCATTCTGCCAACAGATCGGCGGTCGCCTACTTCGCGTCCGCGTACGTCTCCACCGGGGCGATGTGCATCGGGAACCGGACCGGGCAGGCCTCGCCGAACAGGAGGCGGGCGGCTTCCGCCACGCAGGCCTCGATGAGGTCCGACACTTCGCCGGCGAGGGCGGCCGGGGTGTGCACGATGACCTCGTCGTGCTGGAAGAACACGAGGTGGGCGGGGGCGGGGAGCCGCTGGCGCAGGGTCGCGAGCAGCACCGCGGTCATGTCCGCCGCGCTGGCCTGCACGACGAAGTTGCGGGTGAACCGGCCCCAGCCCCGGGACGCGCGGCGGGCGCGGGTTTCCGCCGCCTCGTCGTCGGCGACGCCGCCGGTCAGCGCGCGCCAGGCGGCCGACGGGGCGGGGGAGGTGCGGCCCAGCCGGGAGCGCACGCGCTCGCCGCGTTCGCCCGCCGCCGCGGCATGCTCCACATAGGACACGGCGTCCGGGAAACGCTGGCGCAGCAACGCCAGCAGCGGACCGGCCTCGCCCGAGGTGCCGCCGTACATGGCCGACAGCATCGCGATCTTCGCCTTCGACCGGTCGTCACGCGTGTCGCCGGCGACCACCGGCACGTACCTCGCGCCGGAGAACAGCGCCTCGCCCAGCCGGGCATACAGGTCCGTGGCCGCGGCGACCTCCGCGAGCCGGCGGTCGCCGGACAGCGCCGTGAGCACCCGCGGCTCCAGTTGCGCCGCGTCGGCCACCACGAGCGACCAGCCCGGATCCGCCCGGACACACGTGCGCAGCACCTTCGGGATCTGCAACGCCCCGCCGCCGCGCGTGGCCCAGCGCCCCGACACCACGCCGCCCACGATGTAGTGCGGCCGGAAACGCCCTTCGCCGACCCATTCCTCGAGCCACGCCCAGCCGTTGGCCGAGTGCAGCCGGGACAGCTCCTTGTACTCCAGCAACGGTTCCACGGCGGGATGGTCGATCTCTCGCAGGAAGTGCTTGCGGGCCGAGGGCACCTCGATGCCTTCGCGCGCCAGCGCCCGCACCACGCTCGGCGGCGAGTCCGGGTTCACCGCCCGGCCGCCGAACGCCTCGGTGATCCGCGCGGCCAGGTCCACCAGCGCCTTCGGCCGCTGCCCGGCCGGGACCCGTGGCCCCAGCCGCCGTTCGAGCAGCTCCAGGTGCAGGTCCGCCCGCCACGGCAGCCCGTCGGCCGTCATCTCCTCCGCGGCCAGCGCGCTCGCGGACTCCGCGGCCAGCAGCAGCCGCATCCGCCCGGGCGAGGGCAGGGCCGCGACGCGCTTCTCCTGCTCCGCCAGCACCCGCCGCGTGGCAGCCAGCACCGTCACCCCGGCCGGCAGCCCCGGCCCGCGCGGTGAGAACAGCGTCGGCTGCGCCGCCTCGCCGGCGCCACCGCCACTGAAAGCGGGCCCGTCGTCCGGCGGCTCCTCCCTGTTGGCCCGCGCCCACGCCGCGCGCAGGCTCCGCGACTGCCCCTCCTCTCCGTCGTACGCCAGCAGCAGTCCCTCGGCCAGGCTGAGGTCGTGGCACCGCTGCACCCGGACCCCGGCCGCGACCAGCACCGGGTAGAGCGCCGCCACCGACGGGAACACCCACCGCGGTGCCCCGTCCGCCTCCCGCCGCCGCACCTCGGCCACCCACTCGGCTTCGGACAGCCCGGTCAGCGGGCCCGAAGGGTCGTCGATCGTGTAGCCGGAGTCCTCCTCCTGCCCGGTGATCACCTGCACCCCCGCATTGTGCGCGAAGGCACCGACAATTCCGGCCGCCGAACCCGGCCGCGACTGCCTGGTGCGGCCCGGCCCGGCTTCGGCTACTGTCGAGTAGCCCCCATACCGCCGGTACGCCGACGGCGGTGTGGCTCTCTCTCCCGCCGCAGCAACGGAGGTGCCCGGATGAGATACCCGGCCGGTGTGTCCGAGCTCGCCAGCCTGGTCACGGACAAGGTGACGGAGACCGTCCGCAGCGTCGACGTGATGCGCCGCGCCGGCCTGGTGCCGTTCCCCCGCCTCGACGAGGGGGTGCGGTCGCTGGTCGCCATCCGGCGGTACGGCCCGTTCGCCGGGGCCAACCACATCGCCGCCCGCCGCGACCCCACGGCCGTCGGGATCGTCGACGAGCTCGGCCCGCTCACCTTCAAACAGCTCGACGACCAGTCGAACGCGCTGGCCAGGGCCTGGTCCGAGCGCGGCCTCGGCCCGGGCTCGGTGATCGCCGCGCTGTGCCGCGACCACCGCGGGCTGGTGCTGACCATGGCCGCGTCCGGCAAGCTCGGCGCGCGCCTCCTGCTGATGAACACCGGGTTCGCGAAGCCGCAGCTGGCCGACGTCGCGGAGCGTGAAGGCGTCACGGCGCTCGTCTACGACCAGGAGTTCACCGGCCTGCTGGACGCGATCTCGCCGTCGGTCGACCGGTACCTGGCCTGGGTCGACCAGGGCCAGGACCACGCCGGCCGGGCCATCCCGGTGCTCGACGAGATCATCGCCAGCACCGACGACCGGCCGATGCCCTCACCGGTCAAGCCCGGCGGGTTCGTGCTGCTCACCAGCGGGACCACCGGAACGCCCAAGGGCGCGCCGCGGCCGCACACCTCGGCACTGGCGTCCGCCCAGTTCCTGGACCGCATCCCGCTGCGCGCCGGCGAAGCGACGTACATGGGCGCTCCGCTGTTCCACGGCACGGGGCTTTCGCAGTTCATCCTGTCCTTCGCGCTCGGCTGCACCGTGGTGATGCGGCGGAAGTTCAGCCCGGAGGAGGCGCTCAAGGGCATCGCCGAGCACCGCTGCACCGCGCTGGTCCTGGTGCCGACGATGCTGCAGCGGATCGTCGACCTGCCCGCGCAGACCCGCGCGAAGTACGACACCTCGTGCCTGCGGATCATCTTCGTCGCGGGCTCCGCGCTGTCACCGGACCTCGGCAACCGCGCGAACGAGGAGTTCGGCCCCGTCGTGCACAACCTGTACGGCTCCACGGAGGTCGCGGTCGTCACCGTCGCGACGCCGGAGGACTGGCAGCGCGCACCCGGCACGGTCGGCCGCGCGCCGGTGGGCTGCCGCGTCGCGCTGTATGACGAGACCGGCAAGAAGATCACCGAACCGCACGTGACGGCGCGGGTGTTCGCCGGCAGCGGCCTCAGCTTCGGCGGCTACACCGACGGTCGGCACAAGGAGATCATCGACGGCCTGCTCTCCAGCGGCGACGTCGGCCACTTCGACGAAGAAGGCCTGCTCTTCATCGACGGCCGCGACGACGAGATGATCGTCTCCGGCGGCGAGAACGTGTTCCCGATCGAGGTGGAGAACCTGCTCGTCGAGCGCGAGGACGTCGTGGAGGCGGCCGTGATCGGCGTCGAGGACGCGGACTTCGGCCAGCGCCTCAAGGCTTTTGTCGTGCGGACCGGGGAATCGACGCTGGACGTCGAGGGCGTGCGCGAGTACGTGAAGGCCAACCTGGCCCGCTACAAGGTCCCGCGCGACGTCGAGTTCCTGGAGGAGCTGCCGCGCAACGCCACCGGGAAGGTCCTGCGCTCCAAGCTGAGCTGAGGCGTCATTCCCATTCGATGCCGTAGATGCCCGGCCCGAAGTCCAAAGCCACCGCGTGGACGCCGTGCCCGCCGTCGAGTTCCAGACGGCGGCGGGACGGCGTTCCCTCGTTGGGGCGGGCGTACTGCCAGCACCGCTCGGGCACCGCTTCGGGCGTGAAACGGACCTCCAGCAGGTATTCGCGCACGGGCCGCCGGAATTCGCGGTAGTGCGTGTTCCGGCATTCCGGGTACGGCGGGCCCGAATTGGTCAGCGAGTACTCGATCAGATGCGTCTCACCGCGGTCCACGCTGCGCTCGAAGAGCAGCTCGGCGACGAGGATTCCGTGCGCGTCGTCCACTTCGGCGCGGCCGACGCGGCAGTTGCGGACCGCGTGCAGCTCGGGCACCGTCGCCGCGTCTCCTTGGGCGTACACCAGAAGCCAGCGGTCCTGGCCGTCCGCGCCGGCCTGGAACACCGCCCGCGCGGTGACCGAGCGCTGGCCGCCGTCCTCGGCGATCTCGCACAGGTCGTGCAGGCCGACGAGCTTCAGCTGGTTCTGCTGGTCCAAAGCGTTCGGCGCGCCGACGCGGTCGAGCAGCGGCTGCAGCGTCTCGCGGGTGAAGGTGAGCGGCTCCTCGCCGGCGCGGTCCCGCCGCGCCGCGCTGCCCCGCGGCCGGGGCGGCGGCAGCAGGCCGAGCAGCGAACCGGTGGGCACGCCGAGGATCTCCTCCAGCACCCGCACCGCCGAAAGGGAACCGGACCGTTCGGGCTGGCGCTTGCCGGACTGCCAGTAGCTCAGCGCGGTGACGCTCACCGCCGTGCCGCGGGCCCGCAGCCGGGCCTGGATCCGGTCGAGCGAGAGCCCGCTGGTGGCGATGGCGGCCCGCAGCGCGGTCGCGAACGCGGTCCGCGCGTCCGCCGCGCCCGGTCCGGCGCCGTTCGCAGCTCCACCCGCCATGTCCTGATCCGACCGTCCCCGCCGCTGGTCCGTTCACCTGGAGTGCCCAAGCCGACACGCAGACGTTAGCAGGGTCCCGCCCTGCTCAGGGCCCGGTCGCTGGAGCGAACGGCCTAGTACTGGCAACTGTGAACCATTGCCCTGACCTGGGCGGTCGAGTTTGTATGGCCTTCGTACCCGTCGCGCCCGGGCCCCCGGCGCGGCGTCTTCTTCGGCCCCGGCTGCCGGACCGCGCCCCGCGCACCGCCGATGGCCGTACCTGGTACCGGTGGCCCGGCGATGCCCCCAGCGCCGGGCCACCGGTTTGGTTACCAGCCGGTAGGATCCGCTTCATGGTCCTGCGGCAGAACATCCTGATCACCGGCGCCAGCTCGGGCCTCGGCGAGGGCATGGCCCGGCAGTTCGCGGCCCGCGGCCGCAACCTCGCGCTCTGCGCGCGGCGCACCGACCGGCTCGACGCGCTGGCCGCCGAACTCAGGGCGGCGTACCCGGGCATCACGGTCTTCACCAGCAGCCTCGACGTGAACGAGCACGACCGCGTTTTCACCGTGTTCGACCGGTTTCGCGCCGATCTCGGCTCGCTGGACCGCGTGATCGTCAACGCGGGCCTCGGCAAGGGCCGGCCGGTCGGCACCGGCCGGTTCGACGCCAACCGGCAGACGCTGGAGACCAACTTCGTCGCCGCGGCCGCCCAGATCGAGGCCGCCGCCGGCATCTTCCGCGAGCAGCGTGAAGGGCACCTCGCGGTGCTGTCCTCGTTCATGGCGATCCGCGGGCTGCCCAAGAACTCCACCGCGTACGCCGCCTCGAAAGCGGGCATCTCGGCGTTTGTGGCCGGCACGCGGGCGGAACTGCGCCGCAAGGGCATCGCGGTCACCGAGATCCGGCCCGGCTACATCGAGTCCGAGATGTACGACCGGACCGGCGGCAGCCCGCTGGCCACTCCCGCGGAGGCCGGTGCCCGCGCGCTGGCGAAAGCGGTCGAGGCCGAGCCGAAGCTGGCGTATGTGCCGTCGTGGCCGTGGGTCCCGCTCGCGGTGGCCGTGCGGCTGGCCCCGGAGCGCCTGCTGAGGAGGTTCGCGTGAGCACCGGAAACGCCGACGGAACGGTCGGCGTCCGCGCCGAGGACGCCTTCGACGCCGCGGCCGTGCACGCCTGGCTGTCCGGCCGCGTATCGGGGCTCGGCGACCGCCCGCCGGTGGTCCGGCAGTTCCCCGGTGGCGCGTCCAATCTGACGTATCTGCTCGCGTACCCGGGCCGCGAGCTGATCCTGCGACGCCCGCCCGCGGGCCGCAAAGCCGTTTCGGCGCACGACATGCGGCGTGAGTACCGTGTGCAGCGCGCGCTGAAGCCGGTGTTCCCGTACGTGCCGGCGATGCTCGCGTTCGGCACGGCTGAAGACGGCCCGCTGGGCGGCGACTTCTACGTGATGGAGCGGCTCGGCGGCCTGATCCTGCGCGGCGACCTGCCGGCGGGCCTCGACCTGACGCCGCGGCAGGCGCGTGAGCTGTCCGGCCGGGTCGTCGACCGGCTGGTGCAGCTGCACTCGGTGGACGTCGACGCGGCCGGGCTGGCCGACCTCGGCAAAGGCGCGGGTTACGTCGAGCGCCAGGTGCGCGGCTGGACCGGGCGCTTCGGGAAGGCGCGCACGGACGACGTCGGCGACTTCGCCGGGGTGATCGGCTGGCTGACGGAAAACCAGCCCGGCGAGGCCCGGATCTGCTTGGTGCACAACGACTACCGCCTCGACAACCTGGTACTCGACGGCCCGGCGACCCTTCAGGTCACCGGGGTGCTGGACTGGGAGCTGGCCACCCTCGGCGACCCGCTGATGGAGCTGGGCAGCACCCTGTCCTACTGGGTCCAGGCCGATGACGACGACGTGATGAAGGCCAGCCGGCGCCAGCCGACGCACCTGCCCGGCATGTACACCCGCGAAGAGTTCGTCGCCCACTACGCCGAAGCCGCCGGCATCGAGGTCGGCGATTGGCGGTTTTACGAGGTGTACGGACTGTTCCGGCTCGCCGTCGTGATCCAGCAGCTCTACCGCCGTTACCGTGACGGCGACACGCACAACCCGGCGTTCAAGGACTTCGGGCCGTTCGTCCGCTACCTCGAAGGGCGCTGCCGCGAGGTCATCAAGAAGGGAAGGGCCTGAAATGGGCGCCATCTACCTCGTCCGCCACGGCCAGGCCTCGTTCGGTGCCGAGGACTACGACGCGTTGTCCGAGCGCGGGTTCGAACAGTCCACTGTGGTCGGTGCGGAGCTGAAGCGCCGCGGGGTGACGTTCAGCCAGGCCCGTTCCGGTTCGCTGGCCCGGCAGCGGGACACCGCGGCGACCGCGTTGAAGACGCTCGGCGCGGACGTTTCCGTGGTCGAAGACCCGCGCTGGAACGAGTACGACCACGTCGACATCGCCCGGCACCACGCCGGCGGCGCGGCGCAGGAAGACTCCCGCGCGTACCAGAGCGTGCTCGACGCCGCACTGCGCGCCTGGGTCGAGGCGGGCGAGAGTGGGCCGTGCGCCGAGACATGGCCCGCGTTTCTCGCGCGCTGCACGGAGGCGCTCGCCGACGTCGTCGCTTCACTCGGCAAGGGGGAGCACGCGGTCGTGTTCACCTCCGGCGGCGTGATCGGCGCGGTCTGCGGCGCGTTGCTGGGCGCGCCCGAGACGGGCCTGCTGAAGCTGAACCGCGTCACGGTCAACGGCGGCATCACCAAGGTGACCTCGGGCCGCGGCGGGGTGAACCTGCTGACCTTCAACGAGCATCCGCACTTCGAGGGGGAGACCGCGGGGCTGCTGACCTACCGTTAACGTCCCGTCCACTGTGGACTACGACCGGCCGTCCAGGCGGCGTAGAACTCCTTGTGGTCCTTGGCGGTCATGAGCAGCGCCTGGGTGATCGCCTCCAGCTCGATGGCGCCGCCGAGGTCGGTGTCGAGTTCGCGGGTCAGCAGGACCTTGGTGGTGGAGTAGGCCAGCGCCGGGCCGTCGGCGAGACGGCGGGCGAGCGCCTGCGCCGCGGCCGGCAGCTCTTCGTCCTCGACGACCTGGCTGGCCAGGCCGATCGTTTCGGCGCGGGCGGACTCGAGCTTGTCGCCCAGCATCAGCAGTTCCGTGGCGCGGCCGAGGCCGACCAGGCGCGGCAGCAGGTACGCCGCGCCCATGTCCGCGCCCGCCAGCCCGACCTTGGTGAACAGGAAGGCGAACTTCGCCGAGCGCGCCAGCAGCCGGAAGTCGCTGGCCAGCGCGATCACCGAGCCCGCGCCCGCGGCGATGCCGTTGACCGCCGCGATCACCGGGATCGGCGTCTCGCGCAGCGCCTTCACCACGGCGCCGGTCATGCGGGTGAACTCCAGCAGCTCGGCCGTCTCCATCTTCTGCAGCTCGCCGATGATCTCCTCGACGTCGCCGCCCGAGCAGAAGCCGCGGCCGCGGCCGGTGATCACCAGCACCCGCACGTCGCCGCGGTGCGGCAGCTCCAGCACCAGGTCACGCAGGTCCGCGTAGACGTCGAAGGTGAGCGCGTTGAGCTTGTCCGGCCGGTCGAAGGTCAGCGTCGCGACCCCGTCGTCCACCGTGAAACCGAAGTGCTCCCACGATTTCGTGAGCGGGGGCGTGGCGCGGAACGGGCTCATTTCTGGATTCCTCCACCGTCGAGTACGAGGGTCTGTCCGTTGATGGCGGCGGCTTCGTCCGCGGCCAGGAAGGCCACCGCGAAGGCGACCTCCCGGGGTTCGAGCAGCCGCCCGAGCGGCGACGAGGCGGCGAGCGCGGCTTCGGCGGCCGCCTCGTCCCGGCCGGTGCGCTCGTGGATGCGGGCGATCGAATCCGCCGTCATGTCGGTGCGCACGAACGCCGGGCACACCGCGTTCGCCGTCACGCCGGTGCCGGCCACCTCCGCCGAAACCGCGCGCATCAGCCCGACCGCCGCGTGTTTCGACGCCGTGTACCCGGCGGTGTAACGGTAACCGGCGTGGCCCGCGGTCGAGGCCACCGTGACGATCCGGCCGCGGTCGCGCTCCCGCATGCCCGCCAGCACCTCGCGGGTGCACAGGAAGGCACCGGTGGCGTTGACCGAGAACTGGCTCCGCCAATCGTCCAAAGTGGTCTTCGCGGTGGGCGCGCTCGACGAAACGCCGGCGTTGTTCACCAGGACGTCCACCGGGCCGACTCCCGCGAAGTACGCGCGCACGGCCGCCTCGTCGGTCACGTCGCACTCGCGGCGGCCCGGGGCGAGCACTGTGTCGCCGGCCTCGGTGAAGCGCGCGGCGATCGCGGCGCCGATGCCGCGCGTGCCGCCCGTGACGACCACCAGCCTCGTCATCCGGCTCCTCTCCGCACTGGGAAGCAGGTCACACCCGGAAAGCTACACCGCAGCGGGCTGGGGTGTATAGAGTCGTCACGTGCCCGAACCGAACGCCGCCGGCCCGCAGGAGCTGGTGATCACGCTGCTGGGCAGCTACGTGTCGCCGCGCGAGAGCCGGCGCGTGTGGTCCGGCGGCCTCGTCGCGCTGCTCACCGAGCTGGGCTTCTCCGACGGCGCCGCCCGGATCGCGCTGACCCGGCTGGTGCGCCGGGGCCTGCTCGCCCCGCACCGCGAAGGGCGGCTGGTGCACTACTCGCTGACCCCGCGCACCGTCGCGCTGCTCGCCGACGGCGACCGGCGGATCTTCGGCCTCGGCCGCGGCGACCGGCCCGCCGGCACCTGGACCGTGCTGTGGCCGGCCGTCCCGGAAAGCCGGCGGCAGGCGAGAGAACGGCTCGTGCGGCGGCTGCGGTTCCTCGGCTTCGGCCCGGTGCAGGACGGCACCTGGATCGCGCCGCACGACCGGGAAGCCGAGGTGCTCGCGCTGCTGGCCGAACTGGACGTGACCGAGCACGCCGGGCTGATGCTCGGCACCCCGTCGGCGGCACTCGACGTGCGCCGCTTCGCCGGGCGCGCCTGGGACCTGGACGAGCTTTCCGCGCGGTACGACGCCTTTGTCACCGAATTCGGCCGCTGCCCCCGGGAAAAGCTCAGCGACGCCGAAGCGTTTTCCGCGCGGACCCGGCTGGTGCACACGTTCCGCGTGTTCCCCTCACTCGACCCGGAGCTGCCCGGCGAGCTGATCCCCGCGCCCGGGCGGCGCGCGGCGGCCATCACGCTGTTCCACGACCTGTACACGGCGCTGGCCCCCGCGGCGCAGCGCCATTTCGACCGGACCCTATCGACGAGGTGAGGACCACCATGACCGGAACCGCCGACACCCAGGCCGCGCTGAGCTACACCTCGTACCTCGCGCTCGACGAGCTGCTGGAAGCCCAGCGCCCGCGTTCCGACGAGCACGACGAGCTGTTGTTCATCGTGATCCACCAGGTGTACGAGCTGTGGTTCAAGCAGATCCTGCACGAGGCCGAGTTCCTCCAGGAGAGCCTGGCCGCCGGCCGGACCGCGCACTCGATCCGCACACTGCGGCGGATCCTGACCGTGCTGAAGGTGGTGGTCGCGCAGATCGACGTGCTGGAGACCATGACCCCCAGCCAGTTCACCAGTTTCCGCGCCCGGCTCGACGCGTCCAGCGGCTTCCAGTCGGCGCAGTTCCGCGAGCTGGAGGCGGTGCTCGGCCGGCGCGACGAGCGGGTGTTCGCGCATTACCCCGAAGGCGGCGGCCAGCGCGAGCGGATCGCGGCCGCGATGGGGCGCCCGTCGGTGTTCGATTCGTTCCTCAAATACTTGTCGGCCCGCGGATACGACGTCAGCTGTGATCGAGACGTCACCCGCCCGGTGGAACCCTCTTCCGAACTGCAGGCGGTACTGCTGAAGGTCTACCAGGACGACGGCGGCCCATCAGTGGTCGCGGAGTGTCTCGTCGACCTCGACGAAGGGATGCAGGAGTGGCGTTACCGGCACGTGAAGATGGTCGAACGGACCATCGGCGACAAGACCGGGACGGGTGGCTCGTCCGGCGCGACCTACCTGCGCACCACCCTCTTCCAGCCGATGTTCCCCGACCTTTGGGCAGTACGGAGCCAACTGTGACCTCGCTGGAAGCCTTGCGCGCCACCCCGAACGCGCTCGCGCCGCACTACTCGCGCTTCGGCGTGGCCGACCGGCTGCTGCTGTCCGCGCATTCGCACCAGGCCTGGCCGGACGTCGCCGAGGAGGGCCTGCTGGAGGCCTTCGCCGACGCGGCCCGCGACGTCGACGAGAAGTGGGACCGCGCGTTCGCGAAGGCCGACGAGCTGCGTGGCGGGTTCCGCGCGCTGCTCGCCGACCCGCACGGCGAGTACGCGCTCGGCGCGAGCACGCACGAGCTCGTCGTCCGCTTCCTGTCGGCGATCGAGCTGCCGAAGCGGCCGCGGCTGGTGACCACCGACGGTGAGTTCCACACCCTGCGCCGTCAGCTCTCGCGGCTCGAAGAGGAGGGCGTCGAGGTGGTCCGCGTCCCGGTGGAGCCGGTGCCGACGCTCGCCGAGCGGATCGCCGCGGAGGTCGACGGGAACACCGCCGCGGTGTTCGTCTCGGCCGTGCTGTTCGAGACCGGACGGCTGGTGCCCGGGCTCGCGCACCTCGCCGACGCCTGCCTCGGCGGGTCCGTGGAGCTGGTCGTGGACGCCTACCACGCGCTCGGCGTGGTCCCGTTCTCACTGCACGACCTGGGCCTGACCAACGCCTGGGTGCTCGGCGGCGGGTACAAGTACCTCCAGCTCGGCGAGGGCAACTGCTTCCTGCGGCTGCCCGCGCACGCGCAGGAGCTGCGGCCGGTGGTGACCGGCTGGTACGCGGAGTTCGGCACGCTCGCCGAGACGCGCCGTCCCGGCGAGGTCGCCTACGCCACGGGCGGCACCCGGTTCGCGGGCGCCACCTACGACCCGTCCAGCCACTACCGCGGTGTGCGGGTGATGCGGTTCTTCGCCGAACACGGGCTGACGCCGGAGTTCCTGCGCGAGGTCTCCCGGCACCAGGTCGGGCTGCTCGCGGAGTGCTTCGACGGCCTCGGCCTGCCCGCGGACGTCGTCTCCCGCGACCGCGAGACGCCGCTGGGCCGGCTCGGCGGGTTCCTTTCGCTGCGCAGCCCGGAGGCCGGACGGCTGCGGGCGGCGCTGGCCGAACAGGGCGTCCGCACCGACAGCCGCGGCGAGCACCTGAGGTTCGGCCCCGCGCCGTACCTTTCGGACACCCAGCTGGAAACGGCGATGGGGACGCTCGGCAAGGTGGTCGCGGGCTAGCCGCTCCCGGATACCGACGACCTCCGGTGGTCACGCCGCGCGCGGGGATCTAGGTTGGCGGTGTGCGTGCTGCCCGGGCGGACGACCTTCGCCCGGGCAGCGCGCGCAAGCCACCCTCACACTGCGCGCGGCCACGAACCGCGCGCCGGTAGACAAAGGAGTCACCACCGTGACCGAAGGAGTGTTCGGCCGGCACAGCGGCCATGAACAGGTCGTGTACTGCCACGACGAGGCCAGTGGCCTGAAGGCCATCATCGGCATCTATTCCACCGCGCTGGGGCCCGCGCTCGGTGGCACCCGCTTCTACCCCTACGCCTCCGAGGACGCGGCGCTCGACGATGTGCTCGCGCTGTCCAAGGGCATGGCGTACAAGAACGCGCTGGCCGGGCTCGACCTTGGCGGCGGCAAGGCCGTGATCCTCGGCGACCCGGCCACGATCAAGTCCGAAGCGCTGCTGCGCGCGTACGGCCGCTTCGTGCAGTCGCTCGGCGGCCGCTACATCACGGCCTGCGACGTGGGCACGTACGTCCAGGACATGGACGTGGTGGCCCGCGAGACCGGGTTCGTCACCGGCCGCTCGCCGGAGGACGGTGGCGCCGGCGACTCGTCCGTGCTCACCGCGTACGGCGTGTACCAGGGCATGCGCGCTTCCGCCGACCACACCTGGGGCGTGCCGGAGCTGTCCGGGCGCCGGGTCGGGGTCGCCGGGGTCGGCAAGGTCGGGCACATCCTGGTCGGCCACCTCGTGGAGGCCGGGGCGCAGGTCGTGATCACCGATGTTTCGGCGCCGGCCCTCGAGCGCACGCGGGCGGCGTACCCCGGCGTCGAGGTGGTGTCCGATGTGGACACTCTGATCCGGTCCGAGCTGGACGTGTTCGCGCCGTGCGCGCTGGGCGGCGTGCTGACCGACGAGACGGCCGCGGCGCTGCGGGCCAAGATCGTCTGCGGCGCGGCGAACAACCAGCAGGCCCACCCGGGCGTCGACAAGCTGCTGGCCGACCGCGGCATCCTGTTCGCGCCGGACTACCTGGTCAACGCCGGCGGCGTGATCCAGGTGGACGACGAGCGGCACGGGTTCGATTTCGCCCGCGCCCAGCGCAAAACCACGGCGATCTTCGACACCACGAAGGCCGTGTACGCGCTCGCGAAGGCCGACGGAGTCCCGCCGGCCGCCGCGGCCGACCGGCTCGCGGAGCGCCGGATGGCCGACGTCGGCCGGCTGCGGTCCATCCTGACCGTGTGACTCCTGAAGAAATCCTGACCGCGGCGGGCGTGCGGGGCTTCCTGCACGCCCGCCGCGTCGACGGCGCCGGACCGGACACCGGCTTCGGGATCGACGAGCCGGTGGTGCTGTCGTCGGTCGTGAAAGTCCCGCTGGTGCTGGAATTCGCGCGGCAGGCCGCCGCCGGGCAGCTCGACCCGCGTGACCGCGTCCGCGCGCGGGCCGCGGACCGGCTGGGCGGCGCGGGCTCGGCCGGCTGTGCCGACGACGTCGAGTACAGCCTGCGCGACGCGGCCCGGCTGGCCATCTCGGTCTCCGACAACACCGCGGCCGACCTGCTCTTCGACCGCGTCGGCGTCGAAAACGTCCGCTCGCTGACCGCCGAGCTGGGCCTGGCGGGGACGCGGATCTTCGGCAGCCCGCGTGACGTCCTGCGCACGATCCTGGACGACGGCGAGGCCGGGCGGCCGCTGCGCGCCCTCGATCCCGCGTGCACCTCGGCCGGCACCCCGCGCGAGATGACCGAGCTGCTGTCGCTGATCTGGCGCGACGAGGCCGGGCCGCCGTCGGCCTGCGCGCTGGTCCGCGACCTGATGGGCCGCCAGGTGAACTGGCACCGGCTCACCGCGGGCTTCCCCGCCGAGGTCGCGGTCGCGGGCAAGACCGGCACGATGCCGGGGCTGCGCAACGAAATCGGCGTCGCGTCCTATCCGGACGGCACGGACTACGCGATCGCGGTCTTCACCCGCGGCGGCTCGGAGAACCTCCGCGAGCCGGCGATCGACCGCGCCATCGGGGAAGCCGCGCGGACGGCGGTGGAGCAGCTGCGCGCGTAGGCCTCAGCTGCGTTGGTAGAAGACGTCCCACGGCCGGGCGTCCTCGGCCGGGGCGGGCAGGACGCGGGACACCCCGTCGTCCTGCAGCACCCGCGCGGCCACCTCGGCGAGCCGCGCGGCCTGTGGGTGCGGGCTGACGACGGGCCAGGCGAAGGACATCCGCGCGTGCAGCGCGCCTTCGGCCAGTGGACGCCAGACGACCCGGGGTTCCTTGCGTGCCACCGTTCCCGGCTCGAACGCCACGCCGTGCCCGGCGAGCACCAGCCCCAGCACGAACTCCGGATTGCGCGCGTGGTGCACCGCCGCGGGCCGGAACCCGTGCTCCCAGCAGGTGCGCAGCACAGCGTCGTACCAGCCGGGGGCGGCCGCGCGCGGGGACAGCACCAGTCCTTCACCGGCCAGATCGGCCAGGCCCGGCTCGGTGCGGCGGGCCAGCGGCGAGTCGCGGGGGAGGACCACGCCGAGCGGGGTGTCGACGACCGGGCCCAGCCGCAGCCCGACGACGTCCACCGGGTGCTGCAGCAGGCCCGCGTCCAGCTCGTGCCCGGTGAGCAGCCTGGACTGCTCGGCGGTGGTCAGCTCCTGCAGGTCGAGCCGGACGTCCGGGTGCGCCGCGGCGAACGCGGTGACGATCGCGGCGAGCAGGCGGCCCGGCACCTCGGGCGGGATCCCGACCCGCAGCGCGTCGATCTCGCCGCGCCCGGCCTTCGCGACGAGCGTGGTCATCCGGTCCCACCGGGCGAGTACGTCGCGGGCCTCGGCGCGCAGGACCTCGCCGGCTTCCGTGAGCGTGGTGTGCCGGGGGCCGCGGTCGAACAGCCTCGCGCCCAGCTCGGCTTCGAGCCGTTTGATGCGCTGGGACAGCGGCGGCTGCGCGATGCCCAGCCGATCGGCGGCGCGGCCGAAGTGCCGTTCGTCGGCGACGGCCAGGAAGTAACGCAGCGAACGGAGGTGGTCCACGCGGCGACGATAGCTTTTCGGGTATCGGAAGCGCGAGGGTTCGATCTTGGACATCACCCGCCCGGCCGTGCTTCGGTGCGGGCATGGACGAACGACTGAGCCGGCGCGGCCTGCTCGGCGCGGGCGCGGCGGCGGCCGCCCTGCTGACCGTGCCCGCGACGACCGCGTCCGCGAGCGCCCCTAAGCCGGGCGCTTCGCGGATGACCTTGCGCTGGTGGGGAAACAACGGCTGGGAGATCCGCGTCCCGAGCGCAGACGGGAGGAGCGAGAAGACCGTGCTGATCGACCCGTGGCTGACCCGGTTCAAGACCGGGACCTACACCCCGCAGGGCGCGGACCCGAAGACCCCGCTCTCGGTGGACCGCGCGCTGATCGACCACCACGTCGACAGCGGGCAGCTGCGCGCGGACCACATCCTGGTCACCCACGGGCACTACGATCACCTCACCGACGTCCCCTACCTGGCCGAACGCACCGGTGCCACGGTGTTCGGCACCGAGACCCATCTGAGTCTCATGGCGGCGCTCGGCGCGCCGGAGGATCAGCTCGCGGTGGCGAGCGGGGGCGAGTACTTCGCCTTCGACGGGTACACCGTGCGGATCCTGCGCTCCCTGCACTCGGCCACCGGTGCCCGGGCCCAGGTGCCGTTCCCCGGCACGCGCCCGCTCTCGCGGCGCGACCGCCCGCAGACGATCGAGGACCTGCTGGAAGGCGGCACCCTCGCCTACCTGGTCACCGGCGGCGGCGCGAGCGTGCTGGACTTCGGCGGCTCGAACTACGTCGAGTCCGAGCTGGCCGGGCTGGCCCCGGACGTGCTCCTGATGCCCACGGGCGGTGCCGCCGTCGCCGGTTACGCCGCCCGCCTGCTGGGCGTGACCGGCTACCCGCGTTACGTCGCGGCGACGCATTGGGACGATTTCGACCTTCCGCTCACCGACCCGCCGAAGGACGCGGGCGGCCTGACCGCGTTGCGGGACGCCGTCGCCGCGGCCAGCCCCGGCAGCCGGTTCGTGGTGCTGGACCATTTGGGGTCGTTCGTTCCCTGACCAGCGAAGCTTCAGTTGACGGCCCCTGAACGACGGAAGCCCCCTCGCGCGAGGCGAGGGGGCTTCTCCGGGAACAGCGTGCGGGATCAGCCGCTCTTGCGGCGGAACGTGCGCTTGTTCGCGGCGGGGCCGTGGGCGTGCTGGTTCTTGCCGCCGGCGCTCTCGTGCGCGGCGCCGCTGCGGGCACCGGCCTGCTTGCGCTCGAGCGCTTCGCGGAACTTGCGTTTGACGTCGTCCTCCTCGCCGCTGGGCGACGGGTTCGGTTCACTCATGCTTACCTCCGGAACTGACGACGTGTGACCGCCTCAGCCTGGCACTCCCAGGGTGCCTTGGCGAGTCGATTACGACTCTCGTCACGCGGAGGCGACCCGATCGGTTCCTCGCTGCGGCTCGGGCGCACGTGGCGCGGGCACGACCGCGAGCCGCGGTACCGCAACGCTCCGGCGGGCGGCGCGGACGATCGCCGAGGCGGCCAGGCCCAGGACGGTCGCGGCGGCGAGCACGAGGGCGGCCCGCCCGGTCGCGGCGTCGAACACCAGCCGGCCTTCGCGGCCCAGCACAAAACCGGAGTCGACGGCCCACGCGACGAGTGCGACGCCCGTGGTCGCCGCCGGAGTCGTGACCGCGGCGGCGCCGAGCACCACGAGTACCAGCGCCACCAGCGCGTACACCGGATGCGCGGTGGCGCCCCCGAGGTCCGTGACGATGGCGGCGACGACTACCGCCGCTCCGCCGAGCGGGAAGCCGAGCCCGCCCGGGAGCCTTCCGTCCGTGGTGGTGCGCATGTCTTCAGTGCAGCGCGCGCGGCCGCGACCACCGCGGCGGAGGACGTTTTCCGTACGCCCGCCACCGCCTTCTTGACGGCTTCTTGACCTCCCGGCTTCTTGAACCCCTAGCCGCGCGCGGTCGTCCGCACGACGGCCGAGACGATCTCCGGCCACAGCGGCTCGGGCAGGTCGTGGCCCATGCCGGGCAGCAGGACCAGCTCGGCGTCCGGCACCGCGGCCGCGGTGGCCTTGCCGCCGCTGACGTTCACCAGCGGGTCGTCCTCGCCGTGCACGACGGCGAACGGGAGCCGCACGTCGCGCAGCCGCTCGGTCCGGTCGCCGGAGGCGATGATCGCCGCCATCTGCCGGAAGGTGCCTTCCGGGTGCAGCGCGCGGTCGTAGCCGTGGGCGGCCTTCGCTCGCAGGTACTCCTCGGTCGCCGGGTAGCCGGGCGAACCCGTCGTGCGGTACGCGGCGATGCTCTGCTCGATCGCCTCTTCCCGCGTCGCGGCGGGCGGGCGGCTCAGCGCGGCGAACGCGGCCGGGGAAGCCTGTCCCACTGAAGGATCGCCGGTGGTCGACATGATCGAGGTGACGCTCAGCAGCCGTTCGGGGTGGTCGATCGCGAGCTGCTGCACGATCATCCCGCCCATCGACGCGCCGACCACGTGGGCCTTCGCGAAGCCGAGCGCGTCGAACAGCCCGACGGTGTCGTCCGCCAGGTCCGACAACAGGTACGGCGCGGCCGCCTGCCCGGACATGACCGCGGCGACGTCCGCGACGCCCAGCTCGTCGAGATAGCTGGACAGCCCGACGTCGCGGTTGTCGAAGCGGGCCACGTGGAAGCCGCGGCTCGCGAGCAGCTCGCAGAACCCGGTCTCCCAGGTGATCATCTGGGCGCCCAGGCCCATGACCAGCACCAGCGGCGGGTTCGCCGGATCGCCGAAGGTGTCGTATTCGAGTTCGAGGCCGTTGGCCTGTGCGCGTGGCATGCCTCGATAGTGCCGCACCGGCACGAGGCCTGGCACCGGGCTCGGTGATCCGGCTACGGTACCCCGCATGCCGTCTTCGTCCCCGCGAGCCGGGAGCCGCCCGCGGTCCCGTGCGGCCGCGGGGCTGCCGGCCGTCACCGCGGAGAAGGTCGTGGACGCGGCACTCGCGCTCACCGCGGAGCGCGGCCTCGACAACTGGACGCTGCGGCAGCTCGCGGCGGCCGTGGACGCCTACCCCGCGGTGGTCTACCACCACGTCGGCGACCGCGATTCGGTCGTGGCCGCGGTGCTCGACCGGGTCGTCGGCTACCTGCGGCTGCCCCCGGAAGACCGGTCCTGGCCGGAGTGGTTCGGCGAGCTGCTGGTCGAACTCCGCGTGGTGCTGCGCCGCTACCCCGGCACGGCCCGGCGCATGGTGCTCTTCGGCCCGTCGGTGGCCGCCGCCCAGCGCCCGGTCGACCTCGGCATGCGCATGCTGCTGGACGCGGGCTTCGCGGCGGAGAGCGTGCTGGCGTTCAACCTGCTGGTCGCCACCGCCTGCCAGTTCGTCGCGATGGAGGACGACCGCGACGGGACTCTCGCGCTGCGCCTGGACAACACCGCGGAGTACGCCGGCTACCGCGACCGCGCCGACCTGCCCGGCCTGGCCACGCACGGCCGCGCGATGCACGACCTGGCCGGCAACCCCGGCCTCACCGCGGACTACTACGACCGGCTGTACGACTACGCGGTGCACCGCTGCCTCGACGGGCTGGCCGAGCGCCTGCGGGTGCTGAAGACCGAGCGGCCCGAGCTCCAGGCCGCGCAGTCCGGCGGGGGCCCGGCTGCGGATTCGGTGAAATTCACCGGTCCGGAATAGCCGAACCGGCACCGAACTGTGCCCCGGACGGCGTAGCGTGGCGGATACCGGGGGCCCTGGCCGCCGGCCGGAACCCCTGGCACCCTCCTCCCCCTCGTGGTGCCAGGGGTTCTGTCACTGTTCGGCGCCGGCCGGGCGGGGCGGGTTCTGGATCAGCGGGAAGACCTGCCCCACGAGCGTGACGAGTGTTTTGCTCAGCAGCGTGTGCACCTGCGTCCGGTCGAGCGAGCCGCGCACCAGCCACTCGCGCCCGGCCGCCTTCACCATGCCGCCGAACGCGCGCACGGCGGCGTTCAACTGCTCGCCGTTCGCGCTCTCACGCGAGAGGCCCACCGCTTCGAGCACGCGGTCGGCCGATACGCGGTCGGCCTCCTCGAGCAGGCCGTCCACCTCGGGGTCGCGCCCGATGCCCTCGGGGGCGATCGCCGCGAGCCAGGTTTTCTCCTGCGCGTGCACCATGTCGAGGAACCAGTCGATGGCCGCCTCGGCCCGCACCTCGAGCGGGCCCTCGGGCAGGATCTCCACCGCCAGCCGCGGCACGGTGAGCGCGCGCCGCACGATTTCCAGGTACAGCTCGCGTTTCGTGCCGAAATAGTGGTTGATCAGCCCCCGGGCCACCCCGGCCGCCGCGGCGATGTCCGAAGTGGACACAGCCGAGTACGGCCGTTCGCCGAACAGCCGCGCCGCGCACGCGTAGATCTGCTCCCTGCGCTCGTCCGGTTCCAGTCTCCGCCATCTCGGCGCCGGCTCGGTGGTCATACGTCATATTTTCGCATGATCGGTTCAGTAAGGCAGATTAATCAGGAAGGGTGTCGCCGCCGGGAACACCATCGGCTGGTACCACCGGGTACGCCTTGACGGGCTGGCGGTGCGTCAGTCGGGCAGCGCGACCGGCGCGAGGTCGTCGAACAGATCCCCTGGTCCCGGGTTCGCGGGGGAGGTCTCGCCGCCGAAATGCCGCAGCACGCCCCACACCGCGTTCAGCGCGGTCTGCACCGCGCCCTCGGCCCAGCCGGCCGTCCACGAAACGTCGTCGCCCGCGAGAAACAGCCCGCGGAAACGATCTTCGAGCCGGTCCTGCACGAAATGCGTGAACAGCCGGTGCTGGTAGCGGTAGTGCCCGGGCAGGTTCGCCTTGAACGCGCCCATGAAATGCGGTTCCGCCTCCCAGGAAACGGTCACCGGGTCACCCACGATGTGCCGTCGCACGTCGACGCCCGGATAGATCTCCCGCAAGGACTGCAGCATCACCTCCACCCGTTCCGACACCGTCAGCGGCAGCCATTTCGACGAGTCGTCGGCCCAGGTGTAGGAAAGGCAGATCACCGCGGGGGAGCCGGGGTCGTCGCCGAGCAGGTAGGTGCCGCGCGGCATCCGGTCGGTGAGCGTCATGCTCATCGTGTCCCGCCCGGTGACCGGGTCGGGGTCCAGCCAGAACGGCCGGTCCACCGGCACGAACACCTTCGAGGACTCCATGTAGTGCGTGCGCTCGATCGCCGTCCAGTGGTCGATCGGGAACAGCGCCTCGTCGCACTCGATCTTCGACAGCAGCATCCAGCTCTGCGCGGTGAACACGGCGGCGCCGAACGTGCGGATGTGGCCGGACGCGTCGGTCACCGTGATGTTGTTCGGCGCAGTGCGGTGCAGCCGCGTGACGCCGGGGCGCGGCTGGCCGTTTTGGTGCAGTGAAGCCAGATTCGTGCCCGCGGGCCAGTGCGCGAGCTGTTCCGGCGCGTGCTCCCACAGCCGCAGGGGGAGCTGCCTGCTGCCGCCGGCGATGGAGCGGTGCTCGTCGTCCGCGCCGGTGTAGACGACGCGCAGGATCTCCAGGATCGAGTTCGGGAAGTCGGTGTCCCAGCCGCCGGTGCCGAAGCCGACCTGGCCGAAGATCTCGCGATGGCGGAACGAGGCGAACGCCGGCGAATCGCACAGGAACCCGTAGAACGTCTGGTGGTCGAGCCGTGGCACCATTTCGTTCCAGATCCGCTTGACGGTCTTCACGTCGCGGTCGCGGATCGCGGTCTGCATCTCGGCGAACGACGCGTGCTCGTCGAGGGTTCGCTGCCACGCCTTGGCCACGGCGCCGAACACCTCCGGCAGATCCTCGGGGGTGCGCGCGTAATGGCTCTGCCCCTTGAGGTCCACGACCGTGCTGGGGGTGCCGGGCGCGAGCGGGTTCGGGAACGGCGTGGTCTCCAGGCCGACCTTGTCGATGTAGTGGAACAGCGAGGTGGACGCGGGCGGGAACCGCATCGCGCCCATCTCGGCCACCACGTCGTCGGGCAGGCCGGGGAAATGGTGCGTGCGCAGCCGGCCGCCGAGCTGGTCGACCTCGTAGACCACCGGCCGCAGCCCGAGTTTCATCAGCTCGTACGCGGTGACGACACCGGAAAGCCCGCCGCCGATCACGGCCACCTCGGTGCCGTGCCGCCCGGCCGGCACCGTGCCGAGGCCGTCGGGGTGGTTCAGGTAATCGTCGTAGGCGAACGGGAAGTCCGGGCCGAACATGGTGATCGGCCGCCCGGCGGGCTCTTCCGTGGGGATCGCGGTCGGGACGGCGGAGGTCATGCGCTGGGTCCTTCGGTCAGGGGGCCGTACAACTCGGGCCGCCGATCGGCCAGATACGTGTTCGTCGGCCGGGTGAGCGCGACCGGGTCGACGTCGGCGAGGATCAGCTCGGGCCCTTCGCCGGCCTTGGCCACCACCTCGTCGGGCGTGGCGATGGCCGAGTGGCCGCAGTAGTCCAGCTCACCCTCGGCGTCGCAGCGGTTCGCGTACACGACGTACAGCTGGCTTTCGTGGGCGCGGATCGGCACCAGCTCGTCGGCCACCCGTTCGTACGGGCGCATCAAGGCCGTCGGCACGAGCAGCAGCTGCGTCCCGGCGAGGGCGTGCGCGCGGACCGCCTCGGGGAACTCCACGTCGTAACAGATCAGCAGCCCGACCCGCAGGCCGTCGAGCTGGGCCTGCACGACGAGTTCGGTGCCGGGGGAGAACTGGCTGTGGTCGAGGTCGCCGAACAAGTGCGTCTTGCGGTAGTTCGCGAGCCGTTCCCCTTGCGCGGAAAGGAGTTGCGCCGAGTTGTACACGGTGTCACCGGCTCGTTCGGGATAGCCGTAGGCCAGCGCGACGCCGTGCTCGCGGGCCAGCGCGCCGAGTTCCCGCGCCAGCGGCCCGTCGGCGGCCTCGGCGCGTTCGGCGACCGCGGCAGCTCCGATGGCGTAGCCGGTGGTGATCATCTCGGCGGTCACGACGAGCCCCGCGCCCCGCGCGGACGCTTCGGCCACGGCGGCCGGCAGCTCGTCGTACGGGCCCTGGTGGACGGCGACGATCACGACCGCACCGCCAGCCGCGAGCGCCGGATGCCGTAGGCGAAGTACAGCACCAGCCCGAGCGCCATCCAGGCGCCGAACACGACCCAGGTCGCGCCGTCGAGGCTGAACATCATGTACGCGCAGCAAAGCACGCCCAGGATCGGCGTCACCGGTGAGAACGGCACGCGGAACGACCGCGCGTCGCCCGGCCGCCGCTTGCGCAGGATCAGCACGGCGATGTTGACCAGCCCGAACGCGAACAGCGTGCCGATGCTGGTGGCGTCGGCCAGCTTGCCGAGCGGGATGAACGCCGCGAGCACCGCGACGAATCCGGACACCACCAGCGTGTTCGTCCGCGGTACGCCGGTCTTCGGGTGCACTGTGGACAGTGCCTTCGGCACCAGCCCGTCGCGCGACATCGCGTACAGGATGCGCGTCTGCCCGTACAGCACGGTCAGCACCACGCTGGAGATCGCGACGATCGCGCCGACCGCGAGCACCCCGGCCCAGAACTTGTTGTCCAGCACGGAGGTCAGCACGTGGGAGAGCGCCGCCTGCTGGTCGCCGAACTGCTGCCACGGCAGCGCGCCGACCGCCGCGAAGGCCACCAGGCAGTACAGCACCGTGACGATGGCGAGCGAGAGCAGGATCGCCCGCGGCAGGTCCCGCTGCGGGTTACGAGCCTCCTCGCCGGCCGTCGAAGCGGCGTCGAAACCGATGTAGGAGAAGAAGAGCTTCGCCCCGCCCGCGCTCATGCCCGCCAGGCCGAGCGGCAGGAACGGCGTGAATTTCTTCGCCTGCACGGCGGTGAACGCGATCGCGCAGAACATCACCAGGGTGGCGATCTTGACCGTCACCATGATCGCGTTGGCCCGCGCGCTCTCCTTCGCGCCCGACAGCAGCAGGACCATCGCGAGCACCACGACCAGGATCGCCGGCACGTTCACCAGCCCGCCTTCGCCGGGCGGCTGGCTGAGCGCGTCCGGGATGGCAACGCCGAACGCGAGGTGCAGCAGCTCGTTGAGGTACTGGCCCCAGCCGACCGCGACGGACGCGACCGACACGCCGTACTCCAGCACCAGGCACCAACCGCAGATCCACGCGACGATCTCGCCGAGCGTGGCGTACGCGTAGGAGTACGAGGAGCCCGAAAGCGGGATCATGCCGGCGAGTTCGGCGTAGGACAGCGCCGAGAACAGCGCGGTGACGCCGGCGAGCACAAAGGACAGCACCACGGCGGGCCCGGCCACCGGCACCGCCTCGCCGAGCACCACGAAGATGCCGCTGCCGAGCGTGGCGCCGATACTGAGCATGGTCAGCTGGCCGAGGCCGAGCGAGCGTTTGAGCCGCCCGTGGTCGGCGTCGGCCACCAGGTCGGCGACGGGCTTGCGGCGCAGCAGGGCCGCACGCAGGCCGGGTTCTGGCAAAACGGACTTCACCGGACTCCTCCTCGTCGAGGTCGGGTGTGAGCCACGGTATCGATCGGATGATGACCCGAAAACTGGGAATCGTTGTGTTGCTGAGTTATTTCTGGGTGATTCATTGCACTTTCACGGTTGATCGTGGTGATTCGTTCCATCCACCCCGGGCAGGAGCAGGGTGAAGGTCGGCGGATCGGGCCGGGACAGCCGCAGCCGCCCGCCCTCCGCCTCGGCGAGGCTGCGGGCCAGCCGCAGCCCGATGCCGTGGTTTGTCGCGGTTTTGGTGAAGGGATCGGCTTCGCCGAGGCCTGGCCCTTCGTCGGCGACGTCGATCGCGAGCGCCCCACCGGCGTCGCGCGCGGTCACGGTGACCGTGCCGCGGCCGTGGGCCACCGCGTTGTCCAGCAGGACGGCGAGCACCTGCCGGACGGCTGCCGCCGAAGCGCGCGCGGGCGGCGCGTCCAGGTTCTCGATCCGCAGGCCGCGGCCGTGGGGCCAGGTGGTGGCGCGGAGTTCGGTCAGCACGGCGTCGAGGTCCAGCTCCGCGCGGGGCGCGCGGCGTTCCCGGGAGAGCGCGAGCAGGTCCTCGATGGTGCGTTCCAGCCGGTCGGCCGAGCCGATCCCCGCGCGGATCGCGGCGTACGGGTCCTCCGCCGGTTCCTCGAGCGCGGCTTCGAGCTGCAGCCGCAGCCCGGTCAGCGGGGTCCGCAGCTGGTGGGAGGCCTCGGCGGAGAACGCGCGCTCGCGGTCGAGGGTGTCGCCGATCCGCGCCGCGGTGACGTCGAGGGCTTCGCCGACCTCGTCGATCTCGGTGATCCCCGCGCGCGGGGCCCGGACGGTGAAGTCGCCTTCGCCGAGCTGTGCGGCCGACGCGGCGAGCCGGTCGAGCGGCCGGGTCAGCCGCGCCGCGATCCGCCGCGCGACCAGCCAGGCCGCGGCCACCGCGGCGATCGCGAGGCCGGCCATGGCCAGCCAGGTCAGCCCGATCCGCCGCGCGAGTTCCGCCTGCGGCACGGCTGCGCGCACCACGCCCGTCAGCCGCGCCCCGCTGAGCACGGGGACCGCCAGCACCTGCTCGGACCCCACCGGCCCGGTCGCCATGTCGGTGTCCGCACTAGACGCGCCGCGCACGATGTCGTCCGCCCGCGCCGGCCCGTGCCCCGCGAGCAGCCGCCCAGCCTCGTCGTAAACGCCCACCTCGCCGCCGCTGCTCGCCGGCACCTGCGGCGCCCGCCCCGCCGCGAGCGCATCCGACACGACCACCGCCGCAGCATCGGCCGCCCGCTCCAACTCCGACGTGGTATCCGCCCGGTAGTACCAGAACACAGCAACGCCCAGGGGCAGCCCGAACAGGCTAGTCGCCAACACCGCGGCCAACACGGTAAGCGTCACGATGCGGCGGTGCATGGGCCATGCCTCCTTCCGCCGGGGATGGCCGGGGGTGCGTTCGTCTGCGGGGTTCGCCTGGGGAGCGCCGTCGCCGTGTGGCGGGTGGTGCCGTGCTTCGGCTGGCTGGTGGCCGGGGTGGTGGTTGGTTTGGTGGGTGCGGTGGCCGGGTTGTGGGGTTTGTTCCGGCTGGTTGTGGTTGGCGATGGGCTGGTTGCCGTGGTGGTCGTTTTGTTGGGCGTTGTGGTCGGGCGGTGGATGGGTTCGGGCGTGTGTCGGCCGGTGGTGCTTGGGGGTGGGTTGGTCGGCGGGGTGGGTGTCGTGGCCGGGTGGTGAGTGGGGCCGGGCGTGCGTCGGCTGGTGGTGTTCGGGGGCGGGTTGGTTGCCGGAGTGGTGGTCGGCTCGGCCGGGATCGCTGTCGGGTGGTGGATGGGGTCAGGCGTTCGTCGGCTGGTGGTGCTTGTGTGCGGGTTGGTTGCCGCGGCGGTGGTCGGCCTGCTGGGCGTCGTGATCGGGTGGTGCACCGGTCAGGCCTCTTCCAGTCGGTAGCCGTGGCCGCGCAGCGTCACGATTCGCGGCACTTGGTCCGGCGAGACGGCCGCGGCCGCGAGCTTGCGCCGCAGCGCCGCGATGTGCACGTCGAGCGTTTTGGTGGAGCCGCGCCAGTGCGTGTCCCAGACGTCGGCCATCAGCGTCGCGCGGCTGACCGCCACACCCGGCTGCTCTGCCAGCCGCGCGAGCAGGTCGTACTCCCTCGCCCGCAAGTCCAGCTCTCGCCCGCCGAGGCTGACCCGCCGCCGGGCGGTGTCCACCACCAGCGCCCCGACGGCCACCGGCGGCGCGACCTCGACCGGCGTCCCGCCGCGGCGCAGGTGCGCGCGGACCCGGGCGAGCAGCTCGGGGAGCCGGATGGGCTTGGTGAGATAGTCGTCGGCCCCCGCATCGAGGCCGACGATCACGTCCATTTCCTCCTGCCGCGCGGTCAGGATCACC
Source organism: Amycolatopsis saalfeldensis (assembly GCF_900110575.1). Lineage (GTDB taxonomy): Bacteria > Actinomycetota > Actinomycetes > Mycobacteriales > Pseudonocardiaceae > Amycolatopsis > Amycolatopsis saalfeldensis. The sequence continues at coordinate 37,571 of NZ_FOEF01000022.1, read as the reverse complement.
AGCACGGCGGAAGGCAGCGCGGCCCGCAACCGCCGGCAGACTTCGAGCCCGTCGAGGTCGGGCAGGCCGAGGTCCAGCAGCACCAGGTCCGCCGCCGTCACCGCGAGCGCACCGCGGCCGTCACGGCACCACCGCACCACGTGCCCCTGCCGCCGCAGCGTGGCCTCGATGACCTCGCCGATCGTCGGGTCGTCCTCCACCACCAGCACCTGAGCCACGCCCGGCAGCGTAACCAACGCCCCCCGACCCCGACCGCGGGGAAATCCCGGACCCGCCCCCGCGCCGATCCACTGTGGACACGGCAGCAGGATCGAGACAGAACCGGGTGCCACCGGAACCGACGGGCCGGACAGCGGGCGGCGCCAAGGCCGAGGCGGGCTGGGCCTGCGGAAGTGCAGGGGTGGCGGTGACTGGGCCTGCGGAAGTGTTGGAGCCGAGATGGGTCGGGCCTGCTGAAGTGCCCGGACCAAGGTGGCCCGGCCTGCGGAAGTGCCGGGGCAGAGGTGGGCTGAGCCCGCGGAAATGTGGGGGCAGCAGGCGAGTGGGCAGCGCCGAAGCGGGCTGGGCACTGCGGAGATGTTGGGGCCGAGGCGCGCTGGGCCTGCGGGAGTACAGGGTGGCGTTGGCTGGGCCTGCGGAAATGTTGGGGTAGCCGTGGCTGGGCCGGCGGAGGCGTTGGCGCGGTGGCCGGGCCTGCGGAAGTGCCGAGGGTGAGGTGGCTGGCCTGCGGAAGTGTCGGGGCCAAGGCGGCTGGGCCTGCGGAAGTGTCGAGGGTGAGGTGGCTGGCCTGCGGAAGTGTCGGGGCCAAGGCGGCTGGGCCTGCGGAAGTGTTAGGGCAGAGGTGGGCTGAGCCCGCGGAAATGTGGGGCAGCAGGCGAGTGGGCAGTGCTGGGGCCGAGGTGTGCTGAGCCTGTGGAAGTGCTGGGGCCGAGGTGGGCTGAGTCCGTGGAAGTGCCAGGGGCCGCAGGCGAGCGGGGCAGGGTCCGAGGAAGTGCTGTCGGCGCGGGGTGGGTCAGCGGCGGGGCCGGGCGGTGCTCTCCCGCAGGACCACCTTGCCCGGGAGCCGGACCGTGCGTGGACGGGGGCCGGAGCCGGTGAGGGCCAGGTCCATGACTCGGGCGCCCAGCTGTTCCAGCGGCAGGGCGAAAGTGGTCAGCGGCGGCGTCAGGTCGCGTACCACCGGGATGTCGTCGAAGCCCGCCACCGAGATCTGGCCCGGCACGGACACACCGGCTTCGCGCAGAGCCGTCAGTGCGCCGATCGCCATCACGTCGGTGACGGCGAACACGCATGTCGGCAGGCTTCGGCGTGGTCGTGTCAGAAGGCGTTTCGCTGCTTCGTAGCCGCCTTCGCGCGTGAACGCGGCTTCGAGCACGTCGTCCTCGCGGAGGGTGACTCCGTGGTCGGCCAGCTCGGTGGTGAAACCGTCCAGCCGGTCGACGACCGTGCTCAGGCGCCGTGGGCCGGACAAGACGGCGAAGCGCTTGTGCCCCAGGGCCAGCAGCGCGCGGGCGAGCTCGGCCGCGCCGCCGCGGTTGTCCGGCTGCACGGTGTCCATCTTCAGGCCCCGGTGCCGGCTCACGGCCGCGACCTGTCCGCCGCCGCGCCGGTAAGGCTCCAGCTCGGCAGCCATCGCGCGCTCCCAAGCGCGGTCCTCGAACGCGGAGCCGATCAGCAGGATCGCCGACGCGCGCTGGGCCCGCAGCATCGAGACGTACGCGACTTCGCGCCCGGGATCGCGGAAGGTGCCGGCGAGCATCACCAGGAGCCCGTTGCTGTCCGCCACTCGCATCACGCCGTTCGCGATGGCCGCGAAGTACGGATCGGACACATCGTGACAGATCACCCCGACTGTCCGATGTGTCCCGCCGGCGAGGGCCTGGGCATGCGCGTTGGGCGCGTAGGACAGCTCCGCCGCGGCCGACACGACCCGATCGCGCAGGTCCGTGCGCACCGAGGTCGTGCCGTTGAGCACGCGCGAGGCCGTGGCGAGTGACACGCTCGCGCTGCGTGCCACATCCTCGAGCGTCACGTGTGGCCGCGCCTTCATCGCTCCTCCAAGGTGCCTTCTCGGGCATAGTGGCGTCATGCTCGGTCTGTACCCGGAAATCGAACCCTACGACCACGGGATGCTGCCGGTGGGCGACGGAAACGTTATCTACTGGGAGGAGTGCGGGAACCCCGCGGGCAAGCCGGTCGTGTTCCTGCACGGCGGTCCGGGCAGCGGCGCCTCCATCCGGCACCGGCGGCTGTTCGACCCCGAGCGGTACCGGATCGTCCTGTTCGACCAGCGCGGGTGCGGGCGCAGCACGCCGCACTGCAGCACCCCGGAAGCCGACCTCACGGTCAACACCACCTGGCACCTGGTCGCGGACATGGAACGGCTGCGCGAGGACCGGGCCATCGAGACCTGGCAGCTGTTCGGCGGCTCGTGGGGGAGCGTGCTCGCACTGACCTACGCCGAGGCGTACCCGCACCGCGTCAGCGAGCTGGTGCTGCGCGGCGTCGCGACGCTTCGCGTCAAGGAATTGCAGTGGCTCTTCGGCGGCGGCGCGGGCTGCCTGTTCCCCGAGGCGTGGTCCCGGTTCCTGGCGCCGGTGCCGTACGCGCGGCGCGGCGAGAACCTGATCGAGGTCTACCACGAGCTGCTCCACCACCCGGACCCCGACCTGCACCGCCCGGCCGCGGTCGCGTGGAGCCGGTGGGAGGGCGAGACGGTGAAGTTCACGCCCCAGGAAGAGGTCGTCGCCGCCTTCACCGAGCCGGAGTTCGCGCTCGCCATCGCCCGGATCGAGAACCACTACTTCCGCCACGGCGGCTGGCTCGCCGACGACCAGCTGATCCGCGAGGCCGGCAAGCTCACCGGCGTCCCGTGCGTGCTCGTGCAGGGCCGGTACGACGCCGTCACCCCGGCCACCACCGCGTGGGAGCTCGCGCAGGTGCTCCCGGGCGCCGAACTGAAGATGATCGGCGACGCCGGCCACGCCTTCGACGAGCCCGGCACTCTGCACGAGCTGATCAGCGCGACCGACCGGTTCGCGGCGGGCTGAGCGTGGCTCCTCCGGTGAGTCACCCACGGTGCTGGTCCGGCGGTGTGATCCGCGCCGCGTCCGGGCCACGGTGACCACCGATCGGCGTCGTGATCGGCTACGAATAGCGGTCATGGCGCTGCGAAACCGGACGCGAGAACGCTGGACCCCGCTCGAACCGGCGGCTCCCGAGGGCGAACTGCTCACCTTCCGCCAGATGGCCGCCTACGGCCGGAGGTTCGCGCGCCGCGGCCGTGGCCACTGGTACAGCGCGGCGATCGAGGTGATCTGGCAGTTCCTGGTGCTGTTCTCCCGGTTCCGGGTGCGCGGCGCCGGGCATATCCCGGCCTCGGGCGGGGTGGTCGTCGCCTCGAACCACCTCTCGTTCGCCGACCCCGCGACGGCGACGGCCTTCTGCCTCGGCGCCGGCCGGGTGCCGCGCTATCTCGCGAAATCGGGCCTCTGGGACGTGCCGGTGCTCGGCCGGATCATGCGCTCGGGCGGGCACATCCCGGTCTACCGCGGCGCGCCCACCGCGTCCGGCGCCTACCGCGACGCCGTGGTGGCGGTCCAGGCCGGCGAGTGCGTCGCGATCTTCCCGGAGTCCACGTTCTCCAAGGACCCGGACGGCTGGCCGATGAAGGGCAAGACCGGTGCCGCGCGGATCGCGCTCGAGACCGGGGTGCCGGTGATCCCACTCGCGAACTGGGGCACCCACCACCTGCTGCCCGCCACGGCGTGGCTGCCGCGCGGCATCCCGCGCAAGACGGTGGACCTGGTCGCCGGCCCGCCGGTCGACCTCTCGGACCTGCGCGACGTCGAGCTGACCCGCGCCGTGCTGGAGGAGGCGACCGCGCGGATCATGGCCGCGATCACCGAGCTGCTGGCCGGGATCCGCGGGGCGCAGCCGCCCGCGAACCGGCCGTGAGCGGCTCCCCGGGCGAGCACGGTCACGCCGCCCCGCCGCCCGGATGGGGGTAGGTTTTGGGCTATGAGTGCACACTATGACGTCGTGGTGCTGGGGGCCGGGGTAGGCGGGTACGTGGCGGCGATCCGGGCGACGCAGCTGGGCCTGAGCGCCGCCGTCGTGGAGGAGAAATACTGGGGCGGGGTCTGCCTCAACGTCGGCTGCATCCCGTCGAAGGCGCTGTTGCGCAACGCCGAACTCGCGCACATCGTCACGCAGGAGGCCAAGACCTACGGCATCTCTTCCGACGGCGAGATCCGCTTCGACTACACCGCCGCGTACGAGCGCAGCCGCAAGGTGGCCGACGGCCGCGTCAAGGGTGTGCACTTCCTGATGAAGAAGAACAAGATCACCGAGTACGACGGCCACGGCACGTTCGTCGACGCGCACACCCTCGAGGTCAACGGTGAGCAGCTCACGTTCGACCACTGCGTGGTGGCCACCGGCGCGACCGCGCGGCTGCTGCCCGGCACCTCGCGCAGCGACCGCGTGGTGACCTACGAGCAGCAGATCATGGAGAGCGAGCTGCCGGGCAGCATCGTGATCGCGGGCGCCGGCGCGATCGGCGTCGAGTTCGCTTACGTGCTGCACAACTACGGCGTGGACGTGACCATCGTCGAGTTCCTCGACCGCATGGTGCCGCTGGAGGACGCGGAGGTCTCCGCGGAACTGCTGAAGCGCTACCGCAAGCTCGGCATCAAGGTGCTGACCTCCACGAAGGTCGAGGCCATCGACGATTCGGACGGCAAGGTCCACGTCACGGTCTCCAAGGACGGCGAGAAGCAGGTGCTGGAGGCCGACAAGGTCCTGCAGGCCATCGGGTTCAAGTCGAACGTGGAGGGCTACGGCCTGGAGAACACCGGTGTCGAGCTGACCGAGCGCGGCGCCATCGCCGTGGACGGCCGCGGCCGCACGAACGTGCCCCACATCTTCGCGATCGGCGACGTCACGGCGAAGCTCATGCTGGCCCACGCCTCCGAGTCGATGGGCGTGGTGGCCGCCGAGACCATCGCCGGCGCGGAAACCATGGAGCTCGACTTCGTGATGATCCCGCGCGCCACCTACTGCCAGCCCCAGATCGCCAGCTTCGGCTGGACCGAGGCGCAGGCGCGGGAGCAGGGCTTCGACGTCCAGGTCGCCAAGTTCCCCTTCACTGCCAACGGCAAGGCCCAGGGCCTCGGCGAGCCGGGCGGGTTCGTGAAGCTCATCAGCGACGCCACCCACGGCGAGCTGCTGGGCGGGCACCTGATCGGCCCGGAGGTCACGGAACTGCTGCCGGAACTGACTTTGGCCCAGCAGTGGGATCTGACGGTGCACGAGGTGGCCCGCAACGTGCACGCGCACCCGACGCTGGGCGAGGCGGTGAAGGAAGCCGTGCACGGGCTGGCCGGGCACATGATCAACATGTGACGGCGGGGTTCGGCTCCGGTCCGGCCCGCAGGTCCGGGGTCGGGCCGTCGCCGGACGGCGGGCTGGTGTCAGGAGCGCGGCGCATCGCCTCAGTGCCAAGGCAAGCAAGGAAATACCGGCGCGAAGACTGTCCACTTCAGACACCTCCGGTATCGAACGTCAGCTCCGGCCGTTCCCAGCGGATCTTCGGCGGGCGGGGTGGGACGGTGCCCGTGCGGTGGGCGCCCATGCGTTCGTAGAAGCGTGCCGCCGGAGGGTGGGATACGACGCGGACGGAGGGGATTCCCTTGGCCCGCGCGGTTTCCAGCATGTGTGCGATCAGTGCCGTGCCGAGGCCGGTGCCCTGGACCGCGTCGGCGACGAAGAGCAGGTCCAGTTCGGCGCCGGTGAGGCTGTAGAAGCCCAGTGGCCCGGTAGCGGGCGCCACCGCGGGAAAAGCGGCGAAGACCTGGTGACGCCCGACGTACTCGGGTGTCACCTCGTAGCCATCGAGGATTGACGCGTAGTCGCCTCGGTAGGCGGATGACGCGTGCAGCAGAGCGTTCAATGCGGCGGCGTCCTGGCCGGACGCGCGGCGGATGTCGTGGGGCATGGACGGGACGTTAGCCACGGCCACCGACAAGAACTTGACCTCCAGCGCGCTCGAGGTACGAGACTGTCCCGGACACCCAGCCGGAAACCATTGGGGGGCAACAGATGAGAGCCGTGGCGTTCAACCGATCGGGTGGACCCGAAGTCCTGCGCGTGCTGGAGCTGGCGGACCCGCATCCCGGGCCCGGCGAGGTGCGCGTGCGCGTCGAGGCCGCCGGGGTGCAGCCGTTCGACGCGGCGGTGCGGGGCGGATGGGAGCCGCCCAACGCGCCGCAAAGCCGGCCGCGCGTACCCGGCAACGAGTTCGCCGGCGTGATCGACGAGACCGGTGGGGAACTGCCCGTCGGCACCGAAGTCCTCGGCTTCACGCTCCTCGGCGCGTACGCCGAGTACATCGTCGTCCCCGAGGGGAACGCACGCCCAAGCCCGCCGAGATGCCGTGGGACGTCGCCGGCGGGTTCACCGCGGGCACGCAAACAGCCATGATCGCGCTGGAAATGATCGAGGCGGGCCGCGGCGACACGGTCCTCGTGCACGCCGCCGCGGGCTCGGTCGGCACCGCCGCCGTGCAGCTCGCGGTCCTCCGCGGCGCCACCGTGCTCGGCACTGCGAGTGAGACCAACCAGGCGTACGTCCGCGCGCTCGGCGCCACCCCGCTCGTCTACGGCGAGGGCTTGCGCGAGCGGATCGGGGCAGCGGCGCCCGGTGGCATCGTCGCCGTGCTGGACGGCGCCGGCGGCGAGGCACTGGACATCTCGCTGGAGCTGGTCGCCGATCGCGAACGGATCCTGACGCTCGTCGACCACGGCCGTGCCGCCGAGTTGGGCGTGCGGCTGGCTCGCGCCGACCGGTCCGCCGCCCGGCTGGCCCAGCTCGCCGCGCGGTACGCCAAGGGCGAGCTGCGATTCCCGGTCCGGCGCACCTACCCGTTCGCCGATGCGGCCGACGCGCACCGCGAGATCGAGACCGGCCACGGCCGCGGCAAGGTCGTGCTCACGCCGCGCTGATCCGTCCCACCATGCGGAAGCGCCGAGGATCCAAACTTTGGTGGGTGGTCATGGCCCGGGCCGCTCCTTAGATTCTCCTGATCACGGCCGGTCCCTGACCGGTCCCGCAACCGCGCGCCGGGCGCGTTCAGCAACGGGGAGAACTCGAATGGTGAGATTCAGGCGGGCCGCCGCGCGCTCGGTGCCGCTCGCGATGGGCGCCTTGCTGCTGACGGCCGGCGTGTCGGCCGCTCAGCCATCGGCCGCCGACACCGCCGCGGCTCGCACCGAAGCCGGGATCAACGCGTTGCAGGGCGTCAAGAAGACGCTGACGCCCGCCGAACTCAAGCAGTCGAGCCAGCTTGTCGTCGAGAAGCGCCTGCGCGCGGACCGGACGCTGGCCGCCGAACTCCCCGGCTACCACTCCGGCGTCACGGTCAGCCAGTCCGGCACGGTGTCCGTCGACATCACCGGCGCGGCGGGCACGGCCGTGTCGCGCGCCGTCCGGTCCGCCGGCGGCACGGTCCGCGACGCCACGCCGGACGGTGCCGTGCGCGCCGATCTGCCGCTGTCCGCGGTGGACGCGATCGCGGCCCGCCCCGACGTCACGGCCGTCGCGCCCGCGGCGCAGGCCATGACCTGGAACGAGCCCAGCCCGCAACAGCAGCTGGCCGCGAAGGCCGTCGCTGCCACGCAGGTGTCCGAAGGCGACAAGGCGCACGGCGCCGACACCGCGCGCACGAAGTACGGCGTGGACGGCACGGGCATCAAGGTGTGCGTGCTCTCCGACGGCGTGGACTCGCTGTCGAAGTCGCAGTCCGCGGGCGAACTGCCCACTGTTGACGTGCTGTCCGGCCAGGCCGGCAGCGGCGACGAGGGCACCGCGATGCTGGAGATCGTGCACGACCTCGCTCCGGGCGCGACGCTCGGCTTCGCGACCGCCTTCGGCAGCGAAGCGGGCTTCGCCGCGAACATCCGCGCGCTGCGCACCACCGGCAAGTGCACCGTGATCGTGGACGACGTCGCGTACTTCGACGAGTCGCCGTTCCAGGACACGCAGGTCGCGCAGGCGGTCAACGACGTCACGGCCGCCGGCGCGCTGTACTTCTCCTCGGCCGGCAACTCCGGCAACCTGACCGACGGCTCCAGCGGTTACTACGAGGGCGACTTCCGCGCTTCGGACACCGCGCTGCCGGGCGTCACGGGCACTCCGCACGACTTCGATCCCGGCAGCGCCACGCAGACCAGCGACCCGCTGTCGCCCGGTTCGCTGGGCAAGCCGGTGGCGTTGTTCTGGTCCGACCCGTGGGGCAAGTCCGCCAACGACTACGACCTCTACATCCTCGACTCGACGGGCAAGGTCGTCGCCTCCGGCACGAACCGGCAGACCGGCGCGCAGGACCCGTACGAGAGCGCGACCGTGCCCAGCACCGGCTCGGGCTACCGCGTCGCCGTGGTGAAGACCAGCGGCGCCGACCGGTTCATCGCGTTGAACGTGATCCGCGGCCGGTTCGTGGATTCGGGCTCGCTCAAGGCATTCAGCACGGCGGGCGTGACCTCGGGCCACTCGGCGGCGGCCGCGGCGTTCAGCGTGGCGGCGGCCCCGGCGGCGACGGCGTTCGGCCGCGCGCTGGAAGCCGGCGACCCGCCGAACCCGACCGGCCCGTACCCCGGGCTGTTCACCGCGTCGAGCAAGTGGGAGCGCTTCACCTCCGACGGCCAGCGGCACATGTTCTACAACGCCGACGGCACCGCCCTCACCCCCGGAAACGTCTCCTCGACGGGCGGCGCGACCCGCGCCAAGCCGGACATCACGGCGGCGGACGGCGTCGCCACGTCGGTGACGGGTTTCCAGCCCTTCTACGGCACCTCGGCCGCGGCCCCGCACGCCGCGGCGATCGCCGCCCTGCTGCTGTCCGGCAAGCCGACCGCGACCCCGGCCGAAGTCCGCACGGCCCTGGTCTCGAGCGCGATCGACCTCGGCGCCCCCGGGTACGACCCGGTGACCGGCAACGGAGTGATCATGGCCGGTCCGGCACTGGCCGCGCTGGGCGTGCCCGCGAAGTAAGTTTCCTGATCAAGAGAACGGCTCGGTGGGCAGCGCGCTCGCCGGGCCGTTTTTTGTCGGGGTGGCTGGGTACTGTCCGCGGCAAGGCCCGAGTACCGGGAGGAGGTGGGCCGGTGGAGTTCGAATTCGGTGGTGAACTGTGGTTCTGGCGCGGCCCGGCGCCGTGGTACTTCATCACTGTGCCGGAGGAGGAATGCCGTCTCCTGCGGGAGGAAGCGGCGTCGGTGAGCTACGGCTGGGGGATGATCCCCGTCCACGCCCGGATCGGGGACAGCGCCTGGTCGACCTCGCTGTTCCCGAAGGACGGTCGTTACGTCGTGCCGGTGAAGGCCGCGGTGCGCCGCGCGGAGAAGCTGGAGGAGGGTGATGTTCCGACTGTGCGGCTGGGGATCCGGGCGTGAAGCGGTGACCGCCCGCGCGGCTTTTGTGGCTGGGCTTGAGGTTGCTGGGCTTGGCTGGGGATTGCGCCGCTTCGGTGAGCGAGGATTGCGGGGCCTTGGGCGCTGGGCGTTGGTGGCGCGCTGCGGGGTGGGGCTGCGTCTTGGGCGGCTGCGCCTCGGGGGCGGGCGGTCGTGTGCCTCGTCTGGGGGTGGGCATTGCGTGTCGCGCGCCTTGTCGGGGGTGGGCATTGCGTATCGCGCACCTAGTCTGGGGCGGGCACCGCGTGACGCGCACCTTGTCGGGGGCGGGCATTGCGTATCGCGCACCTCGTCGGGCGCGGGCATCGCGTATCGCACACCTCGTCTGGGGCGGGCACCGCGTACCTGGTACTGGGGCGGGCATCGCGTGCCGCGCCGGGGGGCGGGCGTTGTGCACCGCGCCTTGGGGGTCGGGGCGTCGGGCACCACGCGTCGAGGGGTGGCCGCCAGGCATTGGGCGTCGGGCGCTTCGCTTCGCGCACCTCGTGCTGGGCGCAGGCACCGCGTATCGCGCGTCGGGGCACCACGCGTCGAGGGGTGGCCGCCAGACATTGGGCGTCGAGCGCTGCGCTTCGGGCACCTTGCGCTGGGGCGCAGGTACCGCGCGCCGGGGCTCGTGGTGCGGGGGTGCGAAGCCGCGAGCCGTTGCTGTGCGTGGGGTGGGTTCTCTTACGCGGCCTCGGTCACCAGGAGGTGGAAGGCGGCCAGTCCCTCGCCGACCCGGTCGTGCCGGCGCACCTCGAGACCGGCCGTCGCGAGTGCGTGTTCCAGTTCCTCCACCGGGCGCAGCCGGAAGCCGTGTTCGGTGAAGGGGGCCTTGGCCATCGCGGCCGGGTCGCCGATGCCGAGGACGAAACGGCCGCCCGGTGCCAGCACTCGGGCGATCTCGGTGAAGGCCGCGGCGACGTCCGGCACGAAGTACACCGTGTTGACCGTGATCGCGGCCGTCACGGAGGCGTCCGGCAGCGGCAGCGCGGTCATGGTGCCTTCGTGCAGCACGAGCCGTCCGGCGGCGACGTTCGCGGGGAAGGCGCGGCGGGCGCGGTCGAGCATCGTGGCCGACAGCTCGACGCCGTGCACAGTGCCGCCGTTCGTGGCTCGGAGCAGCAGGTCGAGGCCGAGGCCGCCGCCGAAGCCGATGTCGAGCGCTGTTTCGCCGCGGCGTACCGCCAGCGCCTCGACCGCCGCTGTCACGCGGCCGCGGTTCGCGCGGTTGAGCAGCCGTCCGACGGCGTGGCCGGGCAGCCCGCGCGGGTGGCCGAGCTGGCGCGCGAGGCCGGCGAGCAGAGTCTTTCGTGGTCCCATCAGTACAGTCTGCGGCATTCGGGAGGAGAACGGCATGACCGGGAAAACTGCGGTGGTCACCGGAGCGGGCTCCGGGCTGGGGCGGCGGATCGCCCGCGCGCTGCTCGGCGCGGGTTACCGGGTGGCGCTGGCCGGACGCCGCGAGGAGGTGCTGCGGGAGACCGCGGGCGGTGACGGGAACGCGCTGGCCGTGCCGGTCGACGTCGCCGATCCTGCAGCCGTCGAAGGGCTGTTCGCGGCCGTCCGCGAACAGTGGGGCCGGCTCGACCTGCTGGTCAACAACGCGGGTGTGTCCGTCGGCGGCACCGTCGCCGATCTGTCCGTGGACGACTGGCGCCGCACCGTCGACACCAACCTCACCGGCATGTTCCTGTGCGCGCAGCAGGCCGTGCGCCTGATGCGGGACCAGGACCCGCGAGGCGGCCGGATCATCAACAACGGCTCGATCTCCGCGCACGCCCCGCGCCCGGCCAGCGTCGGCTACACCGCCACCAAACACGCCGTGACCGGGCTGACCCGCTCGATCTCGCTCGACGGCCGCGCCTGGAACGTCGCGTGTGGACAGATCGACATCGGCAACGCCGCGACCGAGATGACCGAGCGCATGGCGGCCGGCATCCCGCAGGCCGACGGCCGCGTGGTCGCGGAGCCGACGTTCGACGCCGGCCACGTCGCCGATGCCGTGCTGTACATGGCCGCGCTGCCGCTGGACACGAACGTCCAGTTCCTCACCATCACGGCCACCACCATGCCATTCATCGGCCGCGGTTAGGAACATGCGTCACGGGATGACGCGCTCGCGGCGGAACTCGTCGAAGAGCCGGTAGAACATCTGCTCGGTCTCCACGTAGCTGTGGAAGCCGGCGCGCCGGGACTTCGAGGAGTCGGCGAACACGTCGTAGTCCCAGGAGAACACGAAGTCACCGAAGCCCCAGGCGGAAACCTCGGCATACGAGGGCTTGAGGCCGTGCTCCGCCGCCATCTTCGTCCACAGTGGACCTTTGTCGGCCATCACGACGTCCAGCGACATCGGCAGCGGCGGCGCGGCCTCCAGCCCGAAGTAGGCGGCGAGCTTCGGCCACAGCTCACTCCAGCGGAACAGGTCGCCGTTGGCGATGTTGTAGGCCCCGTCCGCCGTCGAGGTCGCGGCCCACACCGTGGCCTCGGCCAGCAGCCGCGCGTCGGTCATCTCCAGGAGGCTGGTGTACGCGCCCGGACGGCCCGGAAACCGCAGTGGCAGGCCGAGTTCCTTCGAGATCGACGCGTACACCGCGATCACCAGCGCGAGGTTCATCGGGTTGCCCGATCTTGTCCCACCGAGCGTCGTGCCGCCGACCACGGACGGCCGGATCGCCGACCAGGACCACGCCTTGCCGACGTGGCGGCGTTCGAGGAACGCCTGCTGGTCGACGTTGAACTCGGGCGGCATGTGCCCCGCGTCGGTCTCGCGCGCGGGCGTCTTGAACGGGCCGAGGTGCGCGCCGTAGACCTTGTACCCCTGCATCAGGCTCACGTGCCGCAGCCCGGGCGCGGCGGGTTCGAGGCCGTCCACCAGGTTCTCGAGCATCGCCAGGTTCGGCGGCACGAGCTCGGCCCAGGTCGGCCGGTCCTGGTAGGCGGCGTAGAAGAGGTGGGTCACGTCGCCGGCGTCGGCCAGCTTCGCGCGGGTGTCGGCCGCGTCGAGCAGGTCGACGGCGATGGTGCCGGGACCGCCGCGGCGCGAAAGGCCGAGGACGTCCCAGTCGTCCAGGCCCCGCAGATGCTCGATCAGGTTCCGGCCGATGATCCCGTTCGCCCCGGCGACCAGGGCGACGTTCCGCGTTGTGCTCATGCCTCGATCCTGGAGTCCGGCAAGGCATGAGTCCAAGGCTTAGTTTTCACGGGAGCGATAAGATCTGTTCATGGCAAGCCTGAGGCAGCTCGAATACCTCGTCACGGTCGTCGACACGGGTTCGTTCACGCGGGCGGCCGAGCAGCTGCACGTGACGCAACCGGCCCTTTCGCACCAGATGCGGGCGCTGGAGCAGACCGTCGGCGGCCCGTTGCTGGAGCGGCTGCCGCGCGCGGTGCGGCTCACGCCGATGGGGCGCGCGATGCTGCCCCACGCGCGGGCGGCGCTGGCCGACGCCGAACGTGCCCGGTGCGCGGCCCGGCAGGCGGGCGGGCTGATGGCCGGTGAGCTGCTGGTCGCGACGGTCTACTCGGTGAGCCTCGGCGTGCTGCCGCCGGCGCTGCGCGTCTGGCGCCGCGAACGGCCGGAGGTCGACGTGCGCCTGTTCGAGTACCGGCACGCCGACGAGCTGCGCGAGGCGATGACGGCGGGGGAGGCCGACGTCGCGGTCGGCCCGGTCCCCGAGGGCTGGGACGGGCCGGTGCGGCACCTCGGCACGGAGGAGTTCGTGGTCGTGCTACCCACCGACAGCACCGACAGCGCCAACACGGCCGAACGAAGCGCGGACGCGACCGTCGACCTGGCGACCCTGGCCGACTGCGCGTGGGTGCACTACGCGCCGGGGCACGGTCTCGCCGAGCTGGTGGACCGCGCCTGCGCCGACGCGGGTTTCCGGCCGCGGCCCGCGGTGCGCACGGAGCAGACCGCCGCGGCGCCGATCCTCGCCGCGGCGGGGCTCGGGCCGGCGCTGGTGCCCGCGAATGTCCTTCCGCCGCGTTTCGAGGGCCGGGTCCTGCGGCCGTCCACCCCGGTCCGTCGCCGGCTCGCCGCCTACACCCGCCCCGGTCCGGACCCGCTGACCTCGGGTTTCGTCGACGTGCTGGCCGAGCACGCGACCGTGTGACGGCCCAGAACAGCTTCAGACCGAGATATCGGCCAGCTGGACATCGGCGAACGGCGTCGCGGTGACGTCGTGCACGCGCGGCGACCAGACGGCGTGGCCGTGGCCGGTCCAGAGCGGGACGACGGGCAGGTCACGCAGCAGCTGGTTTTCGGCAACGCGGTAGAGCTGCCCGGACTCCTCGGGCGACGCGGCCGACTCGGCGGCGGCGAGGTCCTGCGTGAACCCCGGGTCGGCGTAGCCCGACGCGGCGGCCAGGCCGGTGAGCAGCTCCGCCGGGCTCGGGGTGTTGGCTTTCAGATCCACTGTGGACGGACTGTCCAGCGGCCCGTCGGACGGCCTCGGCTGCGCCGTCACGGGCACGCCGAGCGTTCCGCCCAGTCCGGCGGCCAGCGAGCCGGTCCAGGTGCCGGCGCCGGTGTCGTAGTAGACCGTCGACGGGCCGGCGAAGCCGGACTGGCCGAGCAGCGACTTCGCGGCCGCCGCGTCGAACGAGCACGGCCGGCAGGTGCCGGTGCGCTCGCCGGGGGCCTCGGCGGGCGGCAGCAGCGCCTTCGGCGGGTCGACCTGCTCCGAGAGCGGGCCGTTGACCAGCGCCTCCCGGTCCGCCGCCAGCGCGAACGCGTGCCGCACGGTGGCGTCGGCGAACCGCGGGGTGCGCACCGGGAACACCAGGTAGCCGGCCTCGGGCAGCGGCCAGGTGGTGTGCCGGTCGGCGAAGTCGGCGTGCATGGCCTCGTGACGCTCGCCCGGCACCGAGGTGGCGAGGTCGAGCGAGCCGTCCCGCACCTGGTCGTACTGCTCGACCGGATCCCCGACCCGCAGGTCGACCTCGTTCGCCTTGCCCGGCGCCGGCGTCACGCGCACGAGCTTGCCGCCGGTGCCGGGCAGCCAGCCGTTTTCCAGGCGGAACGGGCCGTTGCCGACGGGGTGGCGCGCGAAGCCGTTCCAGTCGCGGGAAGCCAGCACGGACGCGGGCAGCGGCACGAGCCCCGGCGCGGACAGCAGCGCGGGCACCTGGCCGGACGGGCGGTCGAGGTCGATCCGGATCGTCACCGGGTCCGGGGCGGAGATCTCCTTGGCGCACAAGGACTCCTTCAGCACGGGCGTGGCGGCCCAGTTCTCCGCCGCGACCGCCTTCCAGGTGTCCACATAGGACTTCGCGGTGACCGCGGTGCCGTCGTGGAACCGGCCGCCGGCCCGCAGCCGCACGGTCCAGTGCACGCGGTCCGGGCTGGTGATCGACTCGGCGGCGCGCGGGGTGAGGCGGCCGGACGCCGGGTCGTAGTCGGCCAGCGGCGTCCAGAGCGCGCCGGTGACCAGGCGCCCGGCCTGGTCGTCGACGTCGGCGGGCAGCAGCGTGCCCGGCTCCTGCAGGCCGGCGGTCAGCGCACCGGACCGGGCCGGCTCGACGGCGGTGCAGCCGGTGAGGGCCACGGCCGCGGCGGCGAGCAGGGCGAGCAGGCGGGTGCGCATGATGACTTACTACCAGTCCCAGGGAACGAAAGACGGTTGTGTCCGGTTAATTACCGTCTTACAGTGCGACGATCACGCTGGGCGTTCTGGGAGGTTCGTGTGCGTCGCTGGTGGCTCCGCCCGGTACTGGCTCTGACCACGGTGGCCGCGACGCTGGTCGCCACCGGTCTGCCGGCCGCGGCCTGTGGTGAGGACGACAAGCCGGCGGCGCAGGTCAAGCGCACCGCGGGTGATCCGGGTGCGGTGAAGGGCGTCCGCGCCGTCGGGAACCTGCCCGATGCGCAGGGGGCGATCTCGGCGAACTTCCTGCAGTACGGGCGCCGCGACGTGATGGTGGTGTCCGGCGAGTTCGGCCTCAAGGTCTACGACCTGACCCGGAATCCGGCCGCGCCGAAGGCGATCGGGCAGCTGAGCCTGCCGGGCCTGTGGGAGACCGAGGACACCGAGGTGGACGCGGCGCGCAAGCTGGTCTTCCTCTCGCGCGACCCGCGCGCGTTCGACGGGAACACGCACACCGGCGAGTCCGGCATCTACGTGGTGGACCTCTCGCGGCCGGAGTCGCCGCAGATCCTGAGCTACGTGCGCGTGCCGGCCGGGCACACGACCAGCTGCGTCGACGGCTGCCGCTACCTGTGGACCGGCGGCCCGGCGAAGGCCGACGACCAGCCCGCCGACTGGGGCGGCCGCCCGGTGTGGGTCACCGATGTCCGCGATCCGCGCCACCCGAAGGTCCAACCGGACCCGATCGAGCTGGCCCGCAACGACGGCAAGACGGACTACGTGCACGACGTGCAGGTGGACGCCGCGGGCGTCGCCTGGGTTTCGGGCCGCGGCGGCGTGCGCGGCTACTGGACTTCCGGCCTCCACCGCGACCCGGTGCAGGGCCGGGTCCGCCGGGCCACCGCCGACGCGCCGGTGCCCTACGCCGGCGGCGGCGTCGCCGAGACCGCCGCGCCGTCGAGGTTCCTGCACAACAGCTTCCACCCGGTCGGCCCCGCTGCCGACGGCGCCTGGCGCGGCCACGACCTGGTGTACGCCACGGAGGAGAACTTCGTCGACGGCTGTGCGGGCGACGGCGTCCTGACCATCTCGTCGCTGGCCGGCTCCTACGGCGGCGAGGGCTGGCGCTCGACCCCGTCGGCCCCGTTCCGGCTCCAGACCGTCGGCACCTGGAGCGTCGAGGGCCAGGAGGGCAGCGACCCCGCCTCCGACGACTGCTCCGCGCACTACTTCGACGTGCGCGGCCACGTGCTGGTGCAGTCGTTCTACGCGCAGGGCACCCGGTTCCTCGACGTCAGCGACCCGACGAACCCGCGCCAGATCGCCTACTACCGCCCGGCCGACGCCAGCTCGTGGGCCCCGTACTGGCACGACGGATATGTGTACGTGGCGGACAACGCGCGTGGCGTGGACATCCTGAAGCTCACCGTTTGAGCTGCTGGGCAAGGAACAGCGCGGCGCGGTCGAGGGCCTGGTCCGCTTCGTCGAGGACACCGGCGAACGACGGGAACGCGTGCGGCACGCCGGCGGTGACGTCGAGGATCACGTCCACCCCGGCGTTCCTCGCGCGGGCGGCCAAGCGGGTGGAGTCGTCGAGGAGCACCTCGTTGGTGCCGACCTGGAGCAGGATCGGCGGGAAGCCGGTCAGGTCGGCGAGGACCGCGGGGCTGAGCAGTTCCTGGTGCGGGTCCTGGCCCGCGAGGTACATCGCGCTGGGCGGCTTCAGCTTTTCGCGCGAGAGGAACGGGTCGATGCCCTCCTTGGCGTCCATGCTCTCGCCCGTCCTGGTGGCGTCGAGCCCCGGGGAGAAGGCCACGATCGCCGCGGGCAGCGGCAGCCCGGCCGCGCGGGCCGCGAGGCAGGTCGTGACGGTGAGGCCGCCGCCGGCCGAGTCCCCGGCGAACGCGATGGCGCACGGGTCTTCGCCGCGTTCGAGCAGCACGCGGTAGGCCGCGAGCGTGTCGTCGATCGCGGCCGGGAACGGGTGCTCGGGGGCGAGCCGATAAGCCGGCGAGAGCGCGCGGAAGCCGGTTTTCACCACCAGGCCACCGGTCAGCGACAGCGCGGCCTCGGGCGAGCCGGAGACGAAGGAACCGCCGTGGAAGTACAGGATCGTGCCGGCGCGGGGGTGCTCGACCGGCTCGACCAGCACGGCCCGCCGGTCGCCGAGCGTCGTCTCCGTGGTCCGGATCCCCTCCGGCACGAGCTTCATCGTGGCCATCAGCGCCGCGAGCCCCGCTCGGTTCTCCTCGGCCGACTTGGTGGCGTCGGACTGGGACGCGCGCAGCATCCGGTCGATCTTCGCGCGCTGTTCCCGGCTCATCCACCACTCCCTCGAAACGGAGGTTACCCCGCCCCGGCGCCGAAACGCCGGGACGGGACGGCGGAACTCAGGAGCGCAGCCACACCGCCGTGTCGGTCGGCAGCAGCCCGTCCGGCAACGGCCCGCTCGCCAGCAGGACTTCCGCATGCGCGGGCAGCTCCACCGGCGAGGCCGAGAAGTTCAGCAGGAAGACGAAACCCGGCGCCCGGGAGAAGGCCAGCACGTCCGGGCCCGCGTCCAGCCAGGACACCGCCGGCTCGCCGAGGGAAGACCGCAAAGCCAGACCCCGGCGGTACAGCGACAGCATCGAGTCCGGGTCCCCGGCCTCCGCTTCTGCGGTGTACGAGACCCACTCCGCCGGCTGCGGCAGCCACGGCTCGGCCGCGCCGAAGCCGAACGGCGAAGACCGGCCGGACCACGGGATCGGCACCCGGCAGCCGTCGCGGCCCGGGTCGGCGCCCTCGGTCCGGGCCCAGACCGGGTCCTGGCGCAGGCCGGACGGGATGTCCTCGACCTCCCACAGGCCCAGCTCTTCACCCTGGTAGACGTACAGCCCACCGGGCAGCGACAGCGTCAGCAGGGCGGCCGCGCGGGCCCGGCGGGTGCCGAGCACCCGGTCGACCGGTGTCCCGTGTAGACGGTCGGCGAAGGCGAAACCCGTGTCGCCCGAACGGCCGTACCGCGTGACGTGCCGCGTGACGTCGTGGTTCGACAGCACCCACGCCGCCGGGGCGCCCACTTCCTCGTGCGCCCGCAGGGTGCGGGAGATGACGTCGCGGAAGCGGCCGGGGTCCCACGGGCAGGTCAGGAAGTCGAAGTTGAACGCCGAGTGCAGCTCGTCGCGGCGGAGGTAGCGCGCCGCTTTCGACATGTCGGGCAGCCACATCTCGCCGACCAGGATCTTCTCACCCGGGTAGCTGTCGGCGATCTTGCGCCACGAGCGGTAGATCTCGTGCAGCCCCTCCTGGTCGGAGAACGGCGTCTCGTCCCCGTCCTCGACGTCGGGCAGCGCCGGGTCCTTCACCAGCCCGTCGGCGACGTCGATGCGGAACCCGTCCACCCCGCGGTCGAACCAGAACCGCAGCACGTCCTCGAACTCCGCGCGGATGTCCTGGTTGTCCCAGTTGAAGTCCGGCTGCCGCGAGCTGTACAGGTGCAGGTACCACTCGCCGGGGGCGCCGTCGGCCTCGGTCACCCGGGTCCAGGCCGGCCCGCCGAAGCGCGACTTCCAGTTGTTCGGCGGCGCCGACCCGTCCGGCCCGCGGCCGGGCCGGAACCAGAACCGCTGCCGCTCGGCCGAGCCGGGGGCCGCGGCCAGCGCCGCCCGGAACCACCGGTGCTCGTCGGAGCAGTGGTTGGGCACGATGTCGATGATGACGCGGATGCCCAGCTCGTGCGCCTCCGTCAGGAGCTGCTCGGCCTCGCCCAGCGTGCCGAACAGCGGCTCGATGTCGCGGAAGTCGGCGACGTCGTAGCCGCCGTCGTCCATCGGCGACGGGTACCAGGGCGTGAACCAGATCGCGTCGACGCCGAGCTCGGCGAGGTAGTCCAATTTGGACCGCACGCCGGTCAGGTCGCCGACGCCGTCGCCGTTGCCGTCCGCGAAACTGCGGATGTACACCTGGTAGATCGCCGCGCTGCGCCACCAGGCCGAGCCCTCGGTGGTGGACAGCTGCCCCGAAGCGGTCACTGCGTTACCCCTCCCTTGTGGGTTTCGAGAGTTCACATCAGCCCTTGATCGAACCGGCGGTCAGCCCGGCGAAGATCTGGCGCTGGAACACGAGGAACAGCGCGATCATCGGGATGCTCGCCAGCACCATGCCCGCGACGAGCAGGTTCAGCGGCAGGTCGATGGCCACGCGCTGCAGCATCACGCTCAGCGTCTGCTTGCCGGTGTCCGGGAACACGAGCAGCGGCCAGATGAAGTCCTTCCACGCGGCGACGATCGTCAGGATCGACACCACCGCGAGGATCGGCCGCGAGATCGGCAGGATGATCCGCCAGAGCGTGCGCACCGGCCCCGCCCCGTCGAGGCGCGCGGCCTCGATCAGCTCGTCCGGGATCTGGTCGAAGAACCGTTTGAGCAGGTAGATGTTGAACGCGTTGGCCGCCGCGGGCAGCCAGATCGCGGTGGGCGAGTTGATCAGGTTGAGGTGCAGCAGCGGCAGGTCGGTCACGGTCACGTACGTCGGCACCAGCAGCGCCGCGGCCGGCAGCATCAGTGTCACGAGCATCAGCCCGAGCACGACGTTGCCGAACTTCGGCCGCAGCTTCGACAGCGCGAACGCCGCCGGGACGTCCACCGCGAGCTGCACCAGCCAGGCGCCGCCGGCCACGACCACGGTGTTCAGCAGGTACTTCCCGAGGTTCATCTGGCTCCAGGCCTCGGCGAAGGACTCCGGATGCCACTGCTGCGGCACCAGCGTGGCGGGCGTGCGGGCCAGCTCCGCCGGGGTTTTCATCGCGCCGGTCACCGCCCAGTACAGCGGGAACAGGAACGCGATGGTGAACGCCACGAACGTGCACACGAACACGATCACGTACAGCGTCTTGCCGCCGCGGGTGCGCAGCTGCGACGGCGAGACCAGCGTGCGCCCGGATGGTGCTTCGGCACGCTTCTTCTTGCGTGGCAAGGTTATTGTCACCAGAACCTCCTAAGCGTCCGCTCGCCGGGTCATCCGCACGTACATCGCCGAGAACACCCCGAGCGCCACGAACAGCAGCAGGCTCATCGCGCTGGCCGAGCCGAAGTCGTTGTAGACGAAGGCGTAGCGGTACAGCAGCAGGAGCACGGTCACGGTCGAGTCGTCCGGTCCGCCGCCCGTCATCACGTACGGCTCGGTGAACACCTGCATGGTCGCGACGATCTGCAGCAGCAGGAGCACCAGCAGCACGAACCGCGTCTGCGGGAACGTGACGTGCCGCAGCCGCCGCCACATGCCGGCGCCGTCGAGCTCCGCGGCCTCGTACAGCTCGCCCGGGATGGTCTGCAGCGCCGCCAGGTAGATCAGCGTCGTGCTGCCCATGTTCGCCCAGGTGGACACGAACACCAGCGACAGCATCGCCGTGGTGCTGGAGTCGAGCCACTGCGCGCCGGGCAGGCCCACCGCGGTCAGCGCGGAGTTGAACAGGCCGGGGCCCGGGTCGTAGAACCACTTCCACATCAGCGCGGTGACCACCGGCGGCAGCATCACCGGCAGGTAGACCGCGAGCCGGAAGTACGCCCGCGCGTGCCGGAGCTCGTTCAGCAGCACCGCGGCCAGGAACGGCACGGCGAAGCCGAAAACGAGCGCGAAACCGGTGAACAGCAGCGTGTTGCGCCACGCGACCCCGAACAGCGGGTCCTGGAAGAGCCGCACGAAGTTGTCGAAGCCCACCCAGCTCGGCGGGTTCACGAAGTCCACCTGCTGGAAGCTCAGCAGCACCCCGCGCACGATGGGGTACCAGGAGAACATCGCGAACACCAGGATCGCAGCGCACAGCAGGCTGTACGCGGTGATGTTGTCCTTGATCTTCCTTCGCAGCCTCGACCGGCGGCGCTCGGCCGCTGTCGCGATGGGCCGACTGGCCCGCGGGTTCGCCGCGGGCCAGTCGAGAACGTCACTTGACCTGGGCGAGGGCACTGTTGACCTTCGACGTCGCGGAGGAGAGCAGCTGGTCGACGTTCGCGTTGCGGTCGGTCAGCACCGCCTGCATCACGCTGTCGAGGGCGGCGTAGATCTGCTGCGCGTTCGGCGGCTCGATGCTGCCCTTGATCCGGTTCGCGGTGTCGACGTAGGCCTGGTAGTTCTGCGCCGGCACGTTCGCGTACTTCTTCTTCGCGGCCAGCTGCTGGTCGCGCACGGTGCCCTGCCAGATGTCCGGCGTCGGCTCGGTCGGCAGGCCCACGGGCTGCTGGCCGTCGGCGTACTGCTTCACGTGCTTGTCGAAGCGGTCCGGGTTGAGGTACTTCCACTGGATCCACTCGAGCCCGGCCTTGACCTTCGCGGCCGAGGCCTTCGGGTTGATCATGTAGCCCTCGCCGCCGAGCAGGGTGCCCTGCCCGCCGGGCATGCCGGCGATCCCGTAGTCCTCGTACTTGCCGTTGAACTGCTTGACCAGCACCGGCACGTTGTCCGGGGCGGCCATGTACATGCCGAGCTGGCCGGCGCCCATCAGCTGCTGCACGTCCACGTCCTGCAGCAGCTGCTTGCTGCCCATGGAGTTGTCGTCCCAGCGCATTTCGTGCAGGTAGTTCAGCGCGGCGCGGCCCTTGGCGTTGTCGAAGTCGGCGACCCACTTGTCGCCGTCCTTGCGCGCGACGTCGCCGCCCATCGAGTACAGCCAGCCGGTCATGTGCCAGCCGCCCTGGTTGTTCTTGCTGTAGTCGGCGTACCCCACGACGCCGTTCCCCAGTGCGGAGATCTTCTTCGCGTCGGCGCGGACCTCGTCCCACGTCGTCGGCGGCTGGTCCGGGTTGAGCCCGGCCTGCTGGAAGAGCTTGCGGTTGTAGACCAGCCCCATGGTGTAGTTCGCGGTCGGCAGGCCGTAAAGCTTGCCGCCGGCGTCCCGGAAGTTGTCCAGTAGTTGCGGCTGGATGTCGTTCACGTGCGGGACGCTCTTGGCCGCTTCCGTGATGTCGGCGGCCTGATGCCGGGCGATGATCTGCGCCGGGTCGGTGAAGTAGACGTAGTAGACGTCCTCGAGCTGGCCGCCGGCGAGCTTGGCGGAGAACGTCTTGGGGTCCATGAACCCCTCGTGGGGGACGATGTCGATGTTCGGGTGGGACGCCTCGAACTCGGCCACGTCGGCGTCGAACACCTTGCGTTCGAACGGCTGCGTCTGCGGCGGTTGCCCGGTGACGGTGATCTGGACCTTGCCACCCGCGGCGCCGCTGTCCGTCCCGCCGCCGCAGGCGGCCAGGCTCACGGCCAGGCCGCCCGCGGTGAGCAGGGCGAGCACGGTTCTGGGAGTGCGGCGGGCCGTGGGTGTGGAAGACCAGGGCGCTCGGGACCAGGGACTGCTCATCTCAAGCCTCTTCTCGCGGTCGCGACGGCTGTCTCGTGATGGCGGTCACTCTAAAGTGTGAGACCAGAAGCCCGCAATAACCAGACGAGAAGTTGCAAGTTACGAACAGGACGCGGCCGGGTCGGCAGGCTTGTGCCCCTGGACGCGCCGAAGGGGGCCTTCAGGGATTTGCGGTCCCTCAAGGCCCCCTTCGGGACGGCCGGGGTTACGAGGTGCGCGCGGTGTGCCGGGCGGTCGACCCGCGGACCACGAGCTCGGGCGCGAACAGCAGCTCCTCGGCCGCCACCATGCCGCCGTTGATCCGTTTGACCAGCAGCTCGACCACCGCGCGGCCCATCGCCTCGATCGGCTGGCGGGTGGTGGTGAGCGGCGGGTCGGTGCAGTTCATCAGAGCCGAGTCGTCGTAGCCGACCACGGAGATGTCTTCCGGCACCGAGAGGCCCTGCCGCCGGGCGGCGCGGATGGCGCCGAGCGCGAGCAGGTCGCTGGCGCACAGCACGGCGGTGGCCCCGCGCGGGTACAGCCGGGCGGCCGCCGCGTGCCCGCCCTCGATGGAGAACATCCCGTGCTCCACCAACTCGTCGAGCACCGGGAGGCCGAGCTTCGCCGCGTACGCGCGGAACGCCTCGAGCTTGCGCTGCGACGGCACGTGGTCGGCCGGCCCGAGAACCAGGCCGATCTTCTCGTGCCCGAGCGAGTTGAGGTGCCCGACGACCTGCTCGACGGCCACCGCGTCGTCGCAGGAAACCTGCGGCAGCCCGAGGTGGTCGACGGCGGCGTTGATCAGCACCGTGGGCAGCCGCCGCTCGACGAGGTGGTGGTAGTGCGTGTGCACGGCGTCGGCCTGGGCGAACAGCCCGCCGGCGAACACCACCCCGGACACCTGCTGCTGCAACAGCAGCTCCACGTACTCGGCCTCGGACACCCCGCCGGCGGTGCGGGTGCAGAGCACGGGGGTGAACCCCTGCTGGGCCAGCGCGTTGCCCATGATCTCGGCGAGCGCGGGGAAGATCGGGTTCTGCAGCTCGGGCAGCACCAGCCCGACCAGGCGGGCCCGCTCCCCCCGCAGCTGGGTCGGCCGCTCGTAGCCCATCACGTCCAGCGCGGTGAGAACGGCGGCGCGGGTGCTCGCGGAAACCCCGGATCGGCCGTTGAGCACCCGGCTGACCGTGGCTTCGCTGACCCCCACCTGGCGGGCCACTTCGGCAAGTCGACGCGTCATGTCCGAAATTTTACTGCAATCGGACGCAAAAGTGCGACTCGCCTGGGGTGGTCACTTGTCGAGCCGGGAGATCGCGGACGCGGTCAAGTGGTCGCAGCCGGAGATCCATGCCCGCGGTCGCGCGTTGGCCGGACGGACGATCCGCGCGAAATCCTTGAGGCTGAAGGTATCCGGTTCGACGGGAAGGGACGTGCAGATGCCACTCAGCGGATGACTGCGGCCGAGCTCGCGGAAGCGGCCGACCTCGAGGTGCGATGACCTGTCGCCCGGCTTCGCCGAACGCATGAAGAAGGCCTCCCCGTCCGGGCCGCCACGCGGGCGGGGAGGCCTCCGTCCTCAGGCGGCCGCGACCTCCAGCTCGGAGATCTGCCCGGCCGGCCAGCCGGTGTTGCCCGTGATGTTCAGCCGTACGAAACGCTGGGTCGTCGTGGCGAAGGCCGCCGACGCGGTGTTCGCCGAGGCCGGGTCGAACGTCCAGCCGCGCGAGGGCACCAGCGTGGTCCACGAGCTGCCGTCCGTGCTGCCTTGGACGGTGAGCGTCTCGGTGCGGGCCGCCCAGTCGGCGGACGGCGGGAGCTTCAGCGTCACCTTGTCGACGGCCGAGGCCGAGCCGAGGTCGACGGTCAGCGTCTGGGGGAACGCGTTGTTGGTGCTCTCCCAATAGCTGCTCGCGTTGCCGTCCACCGCGTTGCCCGGCGGGAAGCCCCCGACCGAGCCGGACGCGGTGGTCAGCTTGCCGCGGGCGATGTTCGTGCCCGACTGCGGCGGCTGGGGCGGGCCGGAGTTCGGCGCGGGCCACGACGAGCAGTCGCCCCAGGTGCCGGTCCAGCCGGTGTTGCCCGAGCCGCTGAACGTCATCTGCGGGGTCGAGGACGGGTACGGGCAGTTGTACGTGCCCGTGACCCCGACGCCGGACGCCGTCAGGTTGCTGATCGAAACGCTGCCCTGCGTCTGCGATTGCGCCACGAAAGTCCCCGTGCCGCGCACGGTCACGCCGTCGATGGTGATGCCGCTGACCACCTTGCCGGCGCCGTTGCCGTCGATGAACTGGATCGCCTCGTACGGGCTGTCGATCGCGGTGAAGCCGTTGACCTTGATGGCCACGCCGCTGATCGCCTGGTCCCGCGCGTCGAACCACAGCGCGCCGACGCCGAACTGCCAGTTCGGGTCGAGCGCCCCGGCCCGCAGCGCGGTGTTGTCCGACAGCGTGACGGTGCCCGAAAGCGGGACCGAGCTGAACCGGTTGGCCACCAGGTAACCGCCGCCGAGCGCGTTGGTGTCCTGCACCAGGTTGCCGCTCACAGTGTTGTCCGAACCGCCGTACAGCGCGATGCCGTTGGCCAGATTCGGCTGCACCACAGTGTTGTCGGTCAGCGAGTTGCCCGAATCGGCCTGGCCGTTGGACCACAGCGCGAGGCCGTCGTCCCCGTTGTTGCGCAGGTAGTTGTTGTGCAGCGTCGAATTCGTCACGGCGCCGTCGAAGTTGATGCCGTCCGCCTGCGTGTCGAGGATGCGGTTGTTCTCGATCGTCAGGTTCGACGAAGCGCCGCTCATCAGCCACAGACCGCACTTGGTGTTCTGGATCCACAGCCCGGACACCGTCGAGCCGGCCCCGAGCACGCCGTGGAAGGCGTTGTCCGGGCTGCTGTCGTTGCGCTCGGAGACCGAGCCGAACACGGCGAAGTCGTAGAGCTTGATGTTCCCGGACGCGCTGCCGTTGTTGAAGATGTTGTTGCCGTGCAACACCGTGTACCACTGGCCGGCGCCGCGGACGGTGGTCTGGTCGATCTGCAGCGCCGAGCCGATCTCGAACCGGCCCGCCGGCACCCACAGCTCCTTGCCCTGCGAGCGCGCGGCGGCCAGGCCGTTGCGGAACGCCTGCGTGTCGTCGGACGAGTCGTCCGGCGTTGCACCGTAATCGGTCACGGAAAGCGCATCCGCCGGTTTCGTGCCCGCGCCGCCGACCTGTTCGAAGTCGGCCAGGTCGATGGTCGCCTGCCCGACGTCACCGGAGTCGAGCTGCACCTTGACCTTCGTGCCCGCGCCGGCGTTCTGGCCGAACAGCAGCCGCGAATCGTCGAAGAAGTGGTGCGTTTTCGCGCCCGGGATGCCGGGCGTGTCGGTGTAGGAGTACTGCGAGGTGACGGAAAGGCCGCTGCCGAGCTTCGTGCCGCCGACGTAGACCGACATCCGGCCGGAGCTGCCGTCGGGCAGGCTGTAGCGGACGTTGATCGAGTTGGCCGCCGCGGGCAGGGTGAACTCGACGTACTGGCCCTGGCCGAGGGTCACGGCCTGGCGGCCGGAGGCCTCCGAAGCCAGGCTCGCCTGCGTGTAGGCGGGGCCGATCGCCGTGCCGTTGGTCGCGGAGCATTCGGCCTCGACGGTCCGGAACGGCGTCGAGGCGCCGCCGGGCGCGGTGGCCGGGCAGGTCGCCGCGGCCGCCGGGCTCGCCGTGCCGACCGCGAACACGGCCAGCCCGGACGAGACCAGCGCGGCCGTCAGCAGCGCCGCCCGGCCGCGGGGCCGGGATGAGGTGGGGAACATCTTGTGGGCACTCACCTTTCTGGGGATTCGCGGGGAGTCAGGACGCGTAGGCCTCGAGCTCGGACAGCTGCCCGGCGGGCCAGCCGGTGTTGCCGGTGAAGGTCAGCCGCAGGTAGCGCGTGCTCGCGGCGGTGAACGTGACCGTGGCCGTGTTACCGCTGCCGGGGTTGAACGTGTAGCCCGCGGCGGGCTTCAACGTGCTGTAGCCGGAGTTGCCGGCACTGCCGGAAACGGCGATCGTCTGGGTGCGGGTGCCCCAGTCGTTCGACGGCGGCAGCTTCAGCAGGAGCCGGCCGACGGACACCGCGCTGCCCAGGTCAACGGTGATCGACTGGGGGAACGCGTTGTTGGCGCTTTCCCAGTAGGTGCCGGTGTTCCCGTCGACGGCGTTGCCCGGCGGGAAGCCGCCCTGCGAGCCGCTCGCGCTGGCCGCCTTGTTCAGCGCGACGTTCCCGGTCGGCGGCTGGGTGGGCGTGGTCGGGGTCGTCGGCGTGGTGGGCGGAGTGCTGGTGCCGCCGCTGTCACCGTCGTACACCGGCGTCGGCCACGAGCCGCAGAACGTGGTGGTCCAGCCGGAGTTGCCGCCCTGATCGGCGAGCCCGCTCATCGCGTCCGGGCCCATGCAGTTGTAGATGCCCGCCCGGCCGATCTTGGTCGCGACGACGTTCTTCACCGTGCCGGCCGGCTTCGCCTGCAACTGCCACGCGAAGGTGCCCGCGCCGGTGATGCGCAGGCCGTCGAAGTGGACGTCGCTGGTGGCGCTGTCGATGAACTGGACGCCCTCGTAGTTGTTGTCCAGCAAGTCGTTGTCGACCACGTCGACCCGGCCGGTGATGGCCGAGTCGCGGCCGTCGAACCACAGCGCGCCGACGCCGAACTGCCAGTTGGAGTCGAGCACGCCGGTGCGCATCGCGGTGTTGCGCGTGACGGTGGTGGTGCCCGAGAGCGGCACGGCGCTGAACCGGTTGGCGACGTGGATGCCGCCGCCCTGGTCCTGGTTGTCGGCCACCACGTTGTCGGACACGGTGTTGTCGTGGCCGCCGTAGATGGCGATGTTGTTCGCCAGGATCGGCAGCAGCACGGTGTTGAACGAGAACGTGTTGTCGTGGTCGGCGTCGTGCTCGGCCCACATGGCCAGCCCGTCGTCACCGGTGTTGCGCAGGAAGTTGTTGGTCACCAGCACATTGCTGATGCCCTGGTGCAGGTTCAGCCCGTCCGCGGTCTGGTCGAGGATCCGGTTGTCGCGCACGGTGAGCCCGTCGAACGGCCCGTCGAGCCACAGCCCGACCTTCGTGTGCTGGATCCACAGGTCCTGCACCACCGAGCCGCCGCCCAGCGCGCCGCCGATGCCGTTGGCCTGGTCGCAGTCCACCCGCGCGTCGACCTCGCCCATGATCGCGAAGTCGTACAGCTTCACGTTGGTGCTGCTGCCGGGCACCGCCGGGTTGCCGGGGTAGGTCGGGGTGCTGCAGCTGGCCGGCTCGCCCTTGCCGAAGATGCCCGCGCGTGAGCCGTGCAGCTCCGAGTACCACGGGCCGGCGCCTCGCACGGTCACCTGGTCCACCGTCACGTGGTGGTTCAGCACGAACGTGCCCGCCGGGATCCAGACCTCCTTGCCCTGGCTCTTGGCCGCGGCCACGGTGGCGTCGAACGCGGCCGCGTCGTCCGTCGCGTCGCCGGGGGTGGCGCCGTAGTCGGTGACGGACAGGGAGTTCGCCGGCTGGGCCTTCGCCGGGGCGACCTGCTCGAAGTCGGCGAGGTCGATGGTCGCGGGGGTGACGTCGCCCGCGTCGACCTGGATCCGGATCTTGGTGCCCTGCGGGTAGCTGGCCGGGAAGAGGGTGCGGACCTCGTCGTAGAAGTGGTGCGCCTTGCCCTGGCCCGGATCGTTGCTGAACGGGTAGCCGCCGTAGTACCAGCCGTAGCGCGAGGTCAGGTCGAGGTCGCGGTTGTGGGCGCCGTTGACGTAGACGGCGATCTTGCCGTCGATCCCGGTGCCCTGCGCGTTGTCGGGCAGGCTGTAGCGGAAATCGAGCGAGTTCGACGGCGCGCTCAGGGTGAACTCGACGTACTGGCCCTGGCTCGAAAGCGTCACCGCCTTCCGCCCGGACGCCTCGCCGGCGAGCGTGCCCGCCGCGCGGTCGGGGCCGATCACGGTGCCGTTGGTGGCCGCGTTTTCGGCTTCCTGCTCCACGAACGGGACAGTGGCGCCGCGGCCGGCGACGGCCAGGGCCGAGCCGGACGCGGCCGGGGCGGCCGCCGCGGGCAGGGCGGCCGGCGAGGCGGCGAGGGTCAGCGCCGTCAGCCCGGCCGCCGCCAGCACCGCGCTGGTCAGCGCGGCGATTCTGCGTTTTCCGGTGGCCGGTGGGCGTTTCTCGGGCGCGCTGAAGACACCTGGGGGAGTCACGGGAGCAGCACTCACCTTTCCTGGGCTCGTGTGCACTGGTGGGGACAGTGTGAGCTGGATCATACGAATTTCTGACGGAGAACCGCAATAGTTGGACGGACTTACGCAAAATTTCGACAACTATCGTCGATCATGAACACGGCTGCGGCGTTCGGCCCAGTCCCGGTGAACGGCTACCCCGATCAGCGCCCGGACCGGTCATCTTTCACGTTCTCGCTGGGCGGCCCCGCCGGACGGCGGGGCATTCCCGCCGCGTGGCTGAGGTGCGAGCGGGCCGGTCACGACGAAGATCGATTCCGACCGGAGTTGCCCTTGGAGGTATCGAGATGACCGCGACCGACCCGTCGACCCGCCCGCAGACCGGCCCGCAGACCGGCCCGCCGGTGCCGTACGACCCCGAGCTGG
Organism: Amycolatopsis saalfeldensis; assembly: GCF_900110575.1. Taxonomy (GTDB): domain Bacteria; phylum Actinomycetota; class Actinomycetes; order Mycobacteriales; family Pseudonocardiaceae; genus Amycolatopsis; species Amycolatopsis saalfeldensis. The sequence goes on along the minus strand of NZ_FOEF01000022.1, from coordinate 8,620 downwards.
CGGCGGCGCTGGCCGTGGTCCGGGCCGAGATGCCCCGGCTCGAGTCGATCGAGTCCCTCCCCGTGGTGCGCGCGGCCGTCGCCTCCCGGCAGCTGCCGCTCGGGGACCTGACCGCGGACGGCACCATCGAGCTGTGGGAGGCCGAGGCCGACGGCCCGGACGGCCCGGTCCCGGTGATCGCCGGCCGTCCGGCGGGCGTGACCACCGCGTTGCCGGTGCTCTGCTGGCTGCACGGCGGCGGCATGGTGCTGGGCGGGAACCGCGGCCGGGACCTGCTGTTCCTCAAGCAGTACGCGCTGGACCTCGGCCTCGCGTTCGTCGCGATCGACTACCGCGTGGCGCCCGAGCACCCGCATCCCGCGCCGGTGGAGGACAGCTACGCCGGTCTGAAGTGGACGGTCGAGCACGCGGCGGAGCTCGGCATCGACCCGGAGCGCGTGCTGGTCGGCGGCGCGAGCGCGGGTGGCGGGCTGGCGGCCGCGGTGGCGCTGCTCGCGCGCGACCGCAACGGCCCGGCGCTGCTCGGCCAGCTCCTGCTGTACCCGATGCTGGACGACCGCAACAACACCCCGTCGGCCTACCAGATGGCCGGCGCCGGCAGCTGGGACCGGACCGCCAACAACGTCGGCTGGACCGCGCTGCTCGGCGACGCCCGCGGCGGCCCCGACGTCTCGCCGTACGCGGCCCCAGCCCGTGCGACGGACCTTTCCGGCCTGCCGCCCGCATTCCTGGACGTCGGCAGCGCCGAGACCTTCCGCGACGAGGTGATCACCTACGCCGCGCGGCTTTCGCTCGCGGGGGTCGCGGCCGAGCTGCACATGTGGCCCGGCGCGTTCCACGGCTTCGACGGGGTGGCGCCGCAGGCCGCGCTTTCCCAGCAGGCCCGCGAAGCCCGGGTGCCGTGGCTGCGGCGGATGCTCGGCTGAGCCCTCGTGAGTGGCTGTGCCGGTTGGAACCGTCGTAGCCACTCATGAGCGTTTCGGGCGGCATGATGGGGCGATGAGGGACCTCGTCAGCCATCTCGCCGCGCTGGACCCGGACGCGGCGGCGACGGTCAAGGTGATCGCGTACTTCGACCAGCTGGTCGAGGCGGGCGCGGGGCTGGAGCCGATCGTCCGCGGGGCCGCCGTGCTGGCCGGCTGCCCGGCCCGCCTGGCGGACGGCGAGCACCACGTCCGGCTGCGCGTCGAGCCGGACGGCCGGGTCGCGCCGGCCGAAACGGACCTGGACCCGGACCCGGCCTGGCCGAACGCCCCCCTCCGCGCCGACGGCCCACCCGCGCTCTGGCTGGAACGCCCCGGCCCGGGCGGCGTCGTCGACGCGATGGTGCTGGAACGCGCCGCCGCCGCGGCCCGCGGAGTCCTGGACCGCACCCGCGGCCGCCCCGCTCACCCGGACCCGGCCACCGTGGAAGCCGTCCTGGACCCGACGGTCGACGAGAAGACCCGCCTCCGCCTCGCCCGCCGCCTCGGCCTGGGCGAAACCGCCCGCGCCGTGGCCCGCCCCGGTGGCCCCGCCGAACTGGCCCCACCGGGCGCCTGGCCCGCGAGCCTTGCCGGAAATGCCGGGTCGGTCGCCCGTGCCGCCGGGCTGCCGCAGCCGACGGTGACTCGCTCCGCCGCTGGTTCTGGGTCGACGTCTTCGGCTGCCCGCGCGGCCGGACCGTCGCAGTCCACGGTGGCTGGGGCTGCGGCTGCTGCCGGGTGGGCGTCTTCGGCCGCGCGTAAAGCCTCGTCCGCCCCCGTCGCCGGGCCGTCGCAGTCCACGGTGGCTGGGGCTGCTGCCGGGTCGGAGTCTTCGGCCGCGCCCACGGCTTCCCCCGCCCACGCCGCCGGGCTGCTGCGGATGACGGCGTCCAGCCCCGCCGCTACTCCCTCCCATACCGCCGCCGTCCCGCGGGCCGGGCTCGGTCCCGTCGTCGCGATCCGGGACCTGCCGGCTTCCTGGGACGCGGCCCGCGTCGCGTTGCGGTTCACCGCGGCCGGGACCGAGGCCGATCCGGGGCCCCGGGTGGTGGACTTCGCCGATCTCGGCGGGCTGGCCGTCCTTGCCGACGCGGTGGGGCCGTCGACGCCGCCGGTGGCCGATGTCGAGGCGGTCGAGAAGGCGCGGGCCGCGGCCCCGTGGGTGCTGGAGACGCTCGTCGCGGTGGCGGGCGCCGCCAGCCTGCGCGCGGCGGCCGCGGCCCTGACCCTGCACCACTCCACCCTGCAGGAACGCCTCACCCACGCCGAACACCTGCTCGGCTGGCCCGTCCGCACCCCGCAAGGCCGGCTGCGGCTCCAGCTCGCCCTCGCACTCTGGCGCCTGCACCGGAACCCTTAAAAAGAGGGGCTTTCCCTGCCGTAGCAAGGAAAGCCCCAGCAAACCCCTACGGAGTCAGCAACGGCAGCAGCGGCTTGCGCACCGCCGTCGCCACCCCGTCGGACGCGTCCGCGGCGGCGATCCGCTCCGCCGAGGGCGTGCCGTAGCCCGTGGTCCGCTGACGCAGCGGACGGCCCAGCGGCTCGACCATCGCGCGCATGTCGCTGATGGTCTTGTACGAGCCGTTCGCCGCGCCGGCCATCCGGCTGATCGTCTCCTCCATCAGCGTGCCGCCGATGTCGTTGACCCCGCCCTGCAGCACCGCGCGGCTGCCCTCTTCGCCGAGTTTCACCCAGGAGCTCTGGATGTTGTCGAACGTGCCGTGCAGCAGCAGCCGGGCCAGCGCGTGCACCGCCCGGTTCTCGCGCAGCGTGGTGCCCGCGCGGGCCAGGCCGGCCAGGTAGATGGGCGCGCTCTGGTGGATGAACGGCAGCAGCACGAACTCGGTGAACCCGCGCCGCCCGTTGCGCTCCATGCCCTCGCGCTGCAGCCGGGCCAGCAGCTTGAGGTGCGCGACCCAGTGGCTGGGGTTGTCCACGTGCCCGTACATCATCGTGGACGTCGTGGGCAGGCCGATCTCGTGCGCGGTGGTGACCACCTCGATCCAGGCGGACGTCGGCAGCTTGCCCTTCGTGAGCACCCACCGCACGTCGTCGTCGAGGATCTCCGCGGCGGTGCCCGGCAGGGAGTCCACTCCGGACTCCTTCGCGCGGATCAGCCAGTCCCGGATGGACAGATTGGTCCGCGACGCGCCGTTGACGACCTCCATCGGGCTGTAGGAGTGCAGGTGGATGTCCGGCTGCCGCCGCTTCACCTCGGCCGCCAGGTCGAAGTACGCGGTGCCCGGCAGGTCCGGGTGGATGCCGCCCTGCATGCAGATCTCCGTGGCGCCCGCGGCCCACGCCTCGTCGACGCGGTCGCCGACCTGATCCAGCGAAAGCGTGTACGCGTCGGCATCCGTGCGTCGCTGGGCGAAGGCGCAGAAGCGGCAACCCGTGTAGCAGACGTTGGTGAAGTTGATGTTCCGCGTGACGACAAACGTGATGTCGTCGCCCACCACCTCGCGGCGGAGGTCGTCGGCCAGCTTGGTCAGCGCGTCCAGCTCCGGGCCGTCGGCGTGCAGCAGGGCCAGCGCCGCGTCGTCGGACAGCCCGGCCGGGTCCTTTTCCGCGCTGCGCAAGGCTTCCAGCACGTCGGTGTCGAACTTCTGCGGACCGGACTTGATCTTGCCGGCGAGCTCGTTCCAGTCGCCGTAGACGGAGTCGAAATCGCCGCGGCGGTCGTCGGTGCGGCCGGTCGTGTCGATCTCGGTGTGCAGGTCGGTGCGGCCCGACTGCTGCCAGCCGCCGTCCGGCTCCTGCCACGGGATGCCGACCGGCATCGCGTCCTCGCGCGCCAGCCCCGTCGCCGGGTCCACGAGCGCGGCCACGTGCCGGGTGATGCGCGGGTCGAGCCACGGCTCGCCGATGTTCACGTACTCGGGGTAAATCGTCAGCCGTTCGCGAAGCTGGTAGCCGGCCTTCTCGGTCTGGCGCGCCAGCTGGTCGATCTGCGGCCAGGCGCGCTCGGGGTTCACGTGGTCCGGGGTCAGCGGCGAAACGCCGCCCCAGTCGTCGATCCCGGCGCGGATCATCAGGTCGTACTGGTTGCCGATCAGGTTCGGCGGCGCCTGGATGCGCATCTTCGGCCCGAGCACGAGCCGTGCGACGGCGATGTTGGCCGCCAGCTCTTCGAGGTCGGCGTCCGGGGTGGCGCGCATCTTCGTGTCCGGCTTCGCGCGGAAGTTCTGCACGATGACTTCCTGGATGCCGCCGTACTCCCGCGCGGTCTTGCGGATCGCGAACAGGGCGTCGGCACGCTCCTCGTGCGTCTCGCCGATGCCGATCAGCACCCCGGTGGTGAACGGCACGGAGCTGCGCCCGGCGTCCTCCAGCACCCGCAGCCGGACGGCCGGCTCCTTGTCCGGCGAGCCGTAGTGCGGCCCGCCCTTCTCGCTCCACAGCCGGGTCGCGGTGGTCTCCAGCATCATGCCCATCGACGGCGCGACGGGCTTGAGCCGCTGGAAGTCCTGCCAGCTCAGCACCCCCGGGTTGAGGTGCGGCAGCAGGCCGGTCTCCTCCAGCACGCGAATGGCCATCGCGCGGACGTAGGAAAGCGTGTCGTCGTAGCCGTGCGCGTCGAGCCAGTCGCGGGCGGCGCTCCAGCGGTCCTCCGGCCGGTCGCCGAGCGTGAACAGCGCTTCCTTGCAGCCCATCTCCGCGCCCTTGCGCGCGATGTCGAGGACCTCGTCGGGGGAGAGGAACGGCGACTCCAGCCGCCCCGGCACGGTGACGAAAGTGCAGTAGCCGCAACGGTCGCGGCACAGCCGGGTCAACGGGATGAAGACCTTGCGGCTGTAGGTGATGATGCCCGCGCGCCCGGCTTCTTCGAGGCCGGCGTCACGGATCCGGGAGGCGTGCTCGGACAGCGTCGCCAGGTCTTCGCCGCGGGCGTGCAGCAGCACGCTCGCCTCGGCGACGTCCAGCGTCTTCCCGTCCCGGGCCCGGGCGAGCGCGCGTCGCATCGCCGACGGGGTGGGGGCGGTCAGGTCAGGGTCGGGTGCCATTCCCGCCACGCTAGGTCCGTGCCCGGCCGCCGACCAGTGCCCCGCTCGTCACTGCCTCACCCGTTCGGGACCGAAGATCGTCCGCCCAGGTCAGCGGCCCGGGAAGGTTGTCGATCACCGATTCCGCGTGTATTACCTAAAGTGTGGCATCGGTGATCGGGAAGCGGATCGGCGGCCGGACCTACTACTACCTGGCCGAGTCCGCGCGGGTGGACGGCGAGCCCCGGGTGGTGGGCCAGCGCTACCTCGGCACGGCCGAAGAGATCGCCGGGGCACTGGCCGGCGGCGGCTCGGCCCCGGGCGGCGCGCGGCACCGGACGTTCGGCGACATCGCCGCGGTCTGGGGCACGCTCCGGCGGCTCGACCTGGTCCGCCGGGTCGACGCCGTGGTCGGCCCCCAGCGCGCGAAGACGACGCTCGGGCTGCACCTCGCGCTCGCCGTCCTGCACCGCGCGACCGCGCCGGGCACCGCGCTCGGCGAGTGGTGGTCGGGCTCCGCCGCGCAGGACCTCGTTCGCCCGCGCCCGCCGAAGGCCGCGGTGACCACGGAGGCGCACTGGCGCGCATTGCAGCGCCTCACCCCGGAGCGGATCACCGCCATCGAGACCGCCATCGCGGAAGCGGTGCTCGACCTGCTGGGCGACGACGGCACCTCGGCGCTCGCGGTCGACGTGCCCCAGTTCGCGGCCTTCACCGCCGCCGACTGCACGCTGCCCTCGGCGTGCCAGGACGTCTTGGCCGGGCTGGGCCTCGTGGTGACGCGGGACGGCGCGATCCCGCTCTCGTCGCGGATCTATCGGCGCGAGGGCGGCGCGGCCCCGACGTTCGGCGCGCTGGCCGGGGAACTGGGCGAGCGTTATCCCGCCACCGGTCTCACGCTCGTCTTCCACTCGGGCCAGGCCGCGCAGCTGGACCTCGGCGCGCGCAGCGGTTTCGTCGGATCGCTGCCGCTGGCCGATCACCCCGAGCTGCTGACCCAGCCGGCGTCGCTGCGAAGGCGCGTGGACCCGGAGCGCTTCGCCGGCCTCACGGCGATCGACACCCGGGCCGTCGTCGACGGTGTGCGAAGGCGCGTGATCCTCACGCATTCGGCCACGCTGCACGCGGCGCAGTCACGGGCGTTCGCCGACGAGCTGAGCACCGCCGTCCGCGAGCTGGACGGCCTCGCCGCGGCGCTCGCCGCGGGCACCCACCGCGGCGACCGGGCGCAGGTGCGCTCCGAGATCGCCCGCGTCACCCGCGGCCGCCGCGCCGAACGCGTGCTCACCACCACCTTGAGCGGCACGCACCCGGGCGGGCTGCGGCTGACCTGGCAGGTGGACCAGGCCGCCGTCACCCGGCTCGTCGACGAGTTCTTCGGCAAGCAGATCCTGGTCACCGACCACGACTGGCCGGTGGCCGAAGTGGTCACGGCCTACCGCGCGCGCACCCACCTCGAGTCCACGTTCCGCTGGCTCACCGGCCCGGCGGCCGTCGGCCCGAGGCCGCGCTGGGAGTGGACGCGCCACCGCATCGCCGTGCACACGCTCGTCTCGGTGCTCGCCGCCACCGTCACCCACGTGATGCGGCGCGAGGCGGACAACGCGGGCATGAACCTGTCCGTCGGCGAGCTGCTGGACCAGCTGTGCGGCATCGGCGAGACGGTGCTGCGCTACCCGTCCACCGGCGGCCGCCCGCGCGCCCGCCGCATCCTCACCGACCGGGACCCCGCTCAGCAGGCGCTCTACGAGCTGTTCGGCCTGGCCGAGTTCGCGCCGGATCAGCTCTCGCGGTAGATCTGCAGGGCGGCGGAACTCTGCACGACCGGCATGATCTCGATGACGTTCACGTTCACGTGCGGCGGCTGCGCGGACGCCCAGTGCACCGACTCGGCGATGTCCTCGGCGGTCAGCGGCGTGGTGCCGGCGTAGACGTTGCCGGCCTTGGCCTCGTCGCCGTCGAAGCGCACCTTCGAGAAGTCCGTGCCGCCGACCATGCCCGGCTCGACGTTGGTCACGCGCACACCGGTGCCGTGCAGGTCGCTGCGCAGGTTCAGGCTGAACTGGTGCACGAACGCCTTGGTCGCGCCGTAGACGTTGCCGCCGGGGTACGGGTAGGTGCCCGCGATCGAGCCGATGTTGATCACGTGGCCACTGCCGCGCTCGACCATGCCAGGCAGCAGCGCGCGCGTGACGTGCACGAGGCCGGTGACGTTGGTGGCGATCATCTGGTCCCAGTCGGCCAGCTGCGCCCGGTGGGCGGGCTCGAGCCCCTTCGCGAGGCCGGCGTTGTTCACCAGCACGTCCACCTGGCCCCACTCGCCGGGCAGCGCGCCGATCACGGACGTGACGGCTTCGGCGTCCTGCACGTCGAGCACGACGGGCAGCACGGCCTCGCCGAGTTCCGAGGCCAGCGCCGCCAGCTTGTCCGCACTGCGGGCCGCGGCGACGACCCGCGCGCCCTCGGCGACGAACCGGCGCGTGATCGCGGCGCCGAAGCCGGCACTCGCGCCGGTCACGAATACGGTCTTCATGGGGTGGGTCACCGTTCTTCCCCTGAGGCCGGCCGGAGCCGGAGAGTGTCCAGGAACCGGCCGAACACGTCGTTGAACTCGGCCGCGCGCTCCAGGTTAGGCAAGTGGCCCACGCCCCGGACCACCGCCAGTGCGGAACCGGCGACGAGCCGGTGCATCAGCTCGGCGTCGGAGACCGGGGTGAACTCGTCCTCGCTGCCGACGACCACCAGCGTGGAGACGCCGAGGTGTTCGAGCACCTCGCGGTAGTCCGGCCGTTCGGCGCGGGCCCGCAACGCCGCCGCGGCTCCTTCGGCGGGAGCGTCGCGCATCATCGTGAGAACGTGCTTCGCGACGTCGGGCCGGTTCTGGAGTGTTTCGGCCGACACCATCTTCGGGAGCAGCTCGTCCGCGTAGCGAGCCATGCCCTCGACGAGCAGGCGGTCGGCGACGGCGTTGCGCGCCACCTTCCCCTCAGCTGTCTCCTCGGTGGGGAAGGTGTCGGCGAGAAGGAGCGCGCTGACGCGCCCGGGGTGGTCCCGGACGGTCTGCATGACGATCTGCCCGCCCATGGACAGGCCGCCGAGCACGAACTCCGCCAGGCCCAGCTGATCGGCGAGCGCGATGAGGTCCCTCGAGAACCCGGCCAGGCTCGTGACGGCGGGCCCGCTGCTCTCGCCGTACCCGCGGAGGTCCGGGACCACCACACGATGGCCGCGCCGCGCGAAGTGCTCCGCCTGGGGGCGCCACATCGAGCGGTCGAACGGGTGCCCGTGGACGAGCAGCAGGGGAAGGCCGGTCGTGCCGGGGTTGCCGGGGCGGTGGTCGTCGTACGCGATGGACGTGCCGTCGTCGAGCTGGAGCTGGGCCATGCCGTCGACGCTAATCAGAGCGATCTATCGGTGCAATGGGGCGCAATGTAGTCGGAGCAATGTCCTCGGGTCGGTGTTTGCGGGTAGGTTCGGGTGGAGTGAGCGGCCGATCCGGGCTCCGCTTGACTGGTTCGCGGGGTTTGACCTGCGAAGATCCAGTTAAGGGACCCCCCTGTTTTCGGGGGCTTTTCGGCATGTAAAGTTCTCCAAGTCGCCAGGGAAACCGGGTGGCTGCCGGGACACGAACCAAGCTCTCACCGGAAGGTGATGGAGTGGGTGTCTCATCAA
>NZ_FOEF01000053.1 GCF_900110575.1 Amycolatopsis saalfeldensis | reverse complement strand
CAGGTCGCGGATCTGCCGGCTCAGGTCGAGGCGTTCGGCCCGGATGAGGATCTGCACCGGCGCGGAGATCGAGTGCAGATACCGGCCGAAGGACGCGACCAGCGCTTCCTGCTCGCCCGGGGTGCGGAGCGCGAAGTTCACCGTCGAGGCCACCGCGACCATGGCGACGCCGTCGGTACCGAGGTCGATGACTCCGGCGTCGGTGACGCCTTCGGCGGGCAGCCGCAGCGCCGCCGGCGACACCTCCGAGCCGTCCGCCGTGCCGTCGGTGTCGTTGGTGGTGATGTGGCTGGTCAGCCAGCCCGGGGCGGCCCGGACCCCTTCGGGTGCGGCCACTTGGTGCCGCGGTTGCAGCCGCTGGCAGATCGCAGCGAGCAGCAGCCGGTCCAGGCTCATGCCGTCGCGCCGGCCCAGCACCAGCACCGCCGCCGCAGTCCCGATCGGGACCGCGATAATCAGGAACACCGGCAGCGGCACCACATCGCGGGTCAGGGACCACGCGCCGTAGAGGACGATCCCGGTGACGGCGAGGATCGTCAGCTGCCGCGCGGTCAGGTTAGCGAGGATGCGATCCTCGCGGTCCACATCGGACGGTATGCGCACGGGCTGCTGAGTCATGACGGTGTACCTCCACGGGACGGCGACTTCGGCACCGACTTCGGTGCGGGTGTCGGTGGTGGGGCCGGAGCGCGGAACGCGAGCGGCGGCACGGACGGGGTGCGGGGCCGGGCGTCGCCCAGACGCGGTTCGGGACGCGCGGGCCGGAACACCGGGGCGGCGGGCGGCGGCGTGGCGGGGGTGACCGGCGGGGAGGTGTGGCCGGGTTCCGGTGTGGCCGGCTGGAACCGCAGGTGCGGCGGGACCGCCGCCACCGCGACCGGCCGGGCCGCGGTGGTCCCGCCTGTACGGCGTGGTGTACCGGGGGCCTGGAACCTCGGTGCCGCAGGCTTCCTGCCGCGCCCACCGCGACCGGCCGGTGGCGGGACCGGCGTAGCGGGCCGGGGCGCGGAGCTGAACTCGGGCGCCGCGGGCCGTGCGGGTTCGCCGGAACTCACGGCGGGATCGTGGGTGGGTGTGTGCGGGCCTGGCTGCAGGAACCGTGGTTCCTGCGAGGGCCGACGTGGCTGCTGGGCGGCGCGTAGCCGTTCGGCGTCGTACTGCTCGCGCATGCGCTTGTTCACCGCTTCCGGGTTCGGGGCCATCCGGGGTTGCGGAGGCCAGGGCGGATCACCGGCACCGGCCCGCCCGCCCCCGCCGGAACGACGAGTGGGCGTGGGCGTGGCGGGGGTGCGGGCGGTGCCGAATCGGCCGCCGCGGCCCGCGATGGCGCCGAAGGTCTTCGCGACGACGAAGGCCTTGACCAAGCCGCCGAGGAACGAGCGGCCGGTGCCGAGCTTGGTCGCGGAGAGGAACCAGAACGGGATCTTGAACAGGATGTAGAGCAACCCGAGCGCGGCCAGCAGCATCACCAGCCCGCCACCGAGCGAGTTGAACAGGCGCACGCTGCCGTTGAGGACGGTGTTGACCGCGACGATCAGGGTGAGCGACTGCGCGACCTGGATGCCGAGCGTCGCGCCGAGCGCACGCCAGCCCCAGCGGGCGATGCCGTCGGTATGGGGCAGGGCGTGGCAGGCGACCCACAAGGGCGCGGAAACGATCAGGATCAGCGTGAAGATCACCCGCACCACGTAGACCAGCAGCAGCGCGATCACGGCGATGACCAGCACCACCTGCAGCAGCAGAAGGAACAGCCCCGCGGACGCGACGGCGGAGTAGGCGCCGTTGATCGCCCCGGCGAGAGTGTCGCCGAGCTTCGGCGGATCAACGCCGCCGTCGAGGACTGCGACGGACAGCGCGTTCGCGAGCCGGATCGCCTTGTCGATGAGGAACAGCGACAGCATCGAGGCAAAGAACGACACGATGAGCCGGGGCGCGATCTCCTTCATCGAGTAGCGGCTCTGGACCGACTCGTGCGCCATCACGATGATCCCGCCGACCATGATCAGCCCGCCGTAGCAGGCCAGCACGATCAGCCACGAGTGGTTCCACAGGTTCGTCACACCGGGCAGCGAATCCAGCGTGGGCGTGGAGAACGCGGTCTCGCCGAGCAGCTTCAGCAGCGGGTCGAGCGCGGACCTCACCAGCTCACGGAACACGGCGTTGATCGCCGCGGTCATGCAGCCGCTGATGTTCGTGAGCCCGCAGTCCGCGTCGCCACCGGTGACGCCCGGACCGGGCTGCCCCGGCCCGGTGCCCGGCGGGGCGGGATCGGGTTGCGGGATGCAGCCCTCACCGGTGCACGGCGGCTCCGGGCTCGTGCCCGGCGCGCTACTCGGGCCACTGGGCGCGCAGCCGATCTGACCGGGGAAACAGCTCACCGGCGGTAGTTCGGTGACCGGCGGCAGCGGGCTCGCCGGCACCGACGGCCGCGGAGACCCAGTCGGCAAATGGCACACCGGATCCGGCGAACCCGGGGCACACGTGTTCCCCGGCGGAACGGCCGACAGCGGCGGCGGTTGCTGCGGCGCGGGCTGAGCGAGTGCGGCCTGCAGTGTTCCGGGCTGCGACGGCGTCTCGGGTGATGCCCATGCGCTGACCGCCAGGAGGCCACCGAGCACCACGGTCAGGCCGAGCGCCAGCAGTCCCGGCAACCGCCGCCGGGAACCGCGGCCGGCGTGTGCAGGGGCAGGCGGGGCGAGCTGGGCCCGCTCCCGGTGCACTGGCGCGGCAGCGCACCGGCGGGTGCCGGGCGCCCCGCGATCCGGGGCGGGCACGCGGGGATGTCGGGTCTCGGCCATGACCTCAGGCCCCGACAATCCCGCGCAGGATCTCGACCACGAGCGGCGCCAAAGCGGCCAGCCCGTAACCCCACCCGGCCGACTTGAACGCGCCCTTGGCCTTCTCGACTTCGGCGGGGTCACCGTTGGCCAGCAGGTACCGGACGCCACCGAAGGTCAGGATCACCGTCGCCAGCCCGGCCAGGATCCCGAAGAGCCAATTGCGGACGTTGGTGAAGACCTGCTCGATGCTCGTCGCGAGCGCGAGAACCTGGGTGGAGGCCTGCGCCGGAACGGCAGTCAGGAGGCTGCACAGGACCCCGCCCACGATCGCGGCTGCGATCAACCGGGGGACCGTGCTGCGCACGGACGACACAGGAAAGATCTGATGACCAGGCCGTGCGCGGTCGGCAGCCGACCGGCGGCGAGCAACAGCCCGAAGCCTTGCCCGTCGCCTCCTCGGAGTGGCCGGAGCCAGTGTGGACGGGGACAGGGGCGAGTGGGTGTGCTGGGTTGGGGGGCGGGGTGTCAGGCGCATCGGCGCACCTCCGAAGTCGGCTCGTGCTCGGCGGTACGCGGAGAGCCAGATGGGGTCTCCCCGCACCCCAAGAGGCCGGATTTCGGGTCGTTTTTCGACACCAAGCGTGAAGATTTCTTCGGACCCGTCTGCCGCCCGTTGCGCAGACGACCACTCACAGCATGTGACGAACACGGTTCTTCGCCGGCGGGTGCGTCGGGGGTGCCGGCGTGCAGGGCGGTCAGTGCGGCGTCGGCGACCGGGTCCTCGGCGTCGGTGTCGCTCACCTGCTCCCGCAGCCAGGCGACGAGTCGGTCCTCGGCCCGATCACGCGCCTTGAACGCGGTCTTCAGGACCGTGCCGTGGCGCTGCGCCCAGTCGGTCATCGACGTCTCACCGAGCCGGGTGGCCGAGATCAGCTCCGCCTCGGCCGGGGTGAGGATCCGGTCCCCGACCGCCCGCGCGAGCACCAAGTCGGGGTGGCCATAGGGCGGGCGCGGTGCCGCGGAGCGATAGCCCGTCCCGGCCGGCAACGGCGCGTCGAGCGACTCCTCCAACGCCGCCTGCCCGGCCCGCCGCGCCGCGTAGTGCAGGCGCACGACGATGCCGGGATCGGTCAGATCCACCGCCGCCAATGCCTGGAGGAACCCGGCGAGCACCGCCGCGTGCACATCAGCCCGGTCACCCCGGTAGCGGGCGGCCAGCCACCGGGCACTCGAGGCCAGCGACGGCAGCGCCATCCCGACACACGCCACCGTCCACGCACCGCCGCGGGCACGGGACTGCAGCACCAGATGAGCCCACACGTCATCGCGGGTCCGCGGCGGGCACTGCTTGCTCATCACCCGGTCCCGCAGCTCGTCCAGCGGCACCGGCCGCCGCGGCAACCCCGCGAACCGGGACCCCTGCACCGCCATCGGCTCCGGCCCGGTGACCAGCCAGCCGAAGGCATCGCGCGCGGTGTCCAACGGCAGCCACTCGTGACCCTCGTGCTCGCCCCGGATGGACGCGGAAACAGCGTCGTCGTTCGTCATGGTCCTGCTCCTGTTCGAGGTTTCGGAATCAGCCCCGTCAGGACGCCAGAACGGCGACAAGAAAAGAACAAGAAAAGAACAAGGGCGAACTTTGCGAAGAGACGCGGAGGCTACTAAAGCCACGCGGGTGACACGATCCAGACGGCTCGTAGGCAGTCCGCGAGCGACGCGCACACGGGAGGTTTTTAGTAGCCTCCGAGCTGGTCTTTTAAGCGATTTTTAGTAGCCGATCGGCCCTCTGCAGTGGGACTGCGGGCTGTGTGGCATGAGTGTCGGGGTGCTCGTGACAGTTTCCGCGCCCCTGGCCGGTGATGCGGACGGTCCGGGAAATCCTGTCGAATGCGAAGTGTGTCACCGGATTCCCCGTGCTGCTCGGCGGCGAATACACCATGTGACTGCACCGTGTTTCCTGCACTGGCAGACGGGGCGCGGCGCTGCGGTGGAGAAAAAAGTCGGGTTCTTGGTGTCGAAAAACAGGGCTGAAACCGGCCTCTTGGGGTGACTTGGCAGACCACGCCGACCACCCGCGAGGAAGGCCACCGATGACCTCGACACCGCACCCCGAGCCCGGACACCGACCCCGCCACCGGCTGCGCCGCCGGACCACAACCCCCGCGGCGCACACCGGCCGCAACCGGCGCCACGCGCGCTCCCGCACCGCCACCGCCGGAGGTACCCGGACGGCCCGCCCGACCACGCTGTGGCCCTTCGCCGACGCCGAGGCACTGCCCGGCACCGCGCTGCTGGCCGGCTGGCTCGGCCGCACGATCCTCACCCTCGTCACGACCTACACCCGCCCCGGCGACCGCGTCCTTCTCCTCACCCCACCGACACCCCCGCACACTCCGGCGCGTGCCTTCGGCAGGGCGCGCGGCGGCGACCCGTATGCCGGACTCGCCGAAGCGGTCTGGACCGTCGCCCGACTCGGCCGCGGGGTCGACACCGCGACCGCCACCCCCGTCCCGGACTACCCCGAGGACGACACCGGGTCGGCCTGGCGCGCCGGAGCCGGGTCGGGGTCGCGACCCCGACCCGGTCGGCTCGGTCTGCACCCCGTGGCCGACCCGGACCCCGATACCGCAGCCCCGTCGGACCGTACGGGAGTCCGACCGCGCGGCGGGTTCGATCTGATCGTCACCGCGCTCGACCCCCACGCCACCGACTGGCTCGCCGTCACCGACTGGGACGCCCTGCTCACCCCGCATGGCCTCACCGCAGTCGTCACGCACAGTGATATGCGCGGCGGGCGGATGCTCGACCCGCACCCGGCACTCGCGAACACACTGGGTAGTCACGGACTGGGGTGTCTCGACCACATCGCCGTGCTCACCGCGCCGGCACCCGACCCGGGCACCAGCCCCGCGGCCACCGAGCGGACCACAGCCGCGACGCCGGCGCGCTGTCGATCGCCGCGCGGCGGCGTCGCCGGTCCGCTGCCGTTGCGGCGGGTGCACCACGACCTCGTTCTGTTCCGACGGTTGTTTCCCGCTGCCCTGCAGTCCGCCGTCGCCGACCGGACGGAGACCTCGGGTGTCTAAGCGCTCTGACATGCACCTGCCCAGGCCAGTAGGGGAGGGACCGGAGGGGCCGGTGCTGGCGTCGGTGTGGCCGACCGGGGCGGCGAGCGTCGCGGCCCAGCTCGACGCGGGCGGCTACCACGACGCCACCGGCACGGACCCCGGATTGATGGCTCCGGCGATCGCCCGGCACGCGATCGCGACGTTCACTCGGCCCGGGGATGTGGTGCTCGATCCGGACTGTGGAGCGGGAACGACCGTCGTCGAGGCGTTGCGGTGCGGGCGGCACGCGATCGGGCTGACCGGGCAGCGCCGGTGGTGGCGCCTGGCCCGCGCCAACGTGACCGCGACGAAAGCCCGTGGGGTGTTCGTCGACGGCATGGTCCTCGTCCTGGACCGCCGCCCCGGCACCGCGGCCGCCGCCGCAACGGCGGGGATGACCGGGCGCGTCGATCTCCTGTTGACCACCCTGCGCCCCGCCGGCGCGGGCGACGATCTCACCAGCGCGCTGGACCGGCTGAACCGGCTGCTGATGCAGTACCGGCCACTCGTGCGTCCCGGCGGGCACGTGATCATCACCTGCACCCCACTGCGCCACCCCGCCCGGCACGACCTGCTCGACGTTCCCGGCCAGATCGCCCTCGTCGGCGGCGCGGCGGGGCTGGCGCCGGTCGCCCGGTGCCTGGCCTTGACCGCGACGGTGAAACGGGGCCGGACCTTCACCCGTGCCACCCTCGCCGAGCGCCGTGCCGCCGGCCGGGCGGAACGCGTACTCGGGCACCCGGTCGCCTTGTCCGCGCACCAGACCGTGCTGGTGTTCCGGGCCGATCCCGACGGCGCCGAGTCGGCGCTGGCGCTGCCCGTCCCGCCGCGGCTCGTATCACCACGAGTCCGCCGGCACGGGGCACGTCCGGCCGGGGCGCTGCCCGAGCACTCCGTCGTGCTCCCGGCGCCGTCCCTCGTGCAGCCCGCGGGTGCGGCGGCATGAGCCGGCACACCGCTGCGCCCGATCCCGCCGGGGCCGCGACGAACAGGACCGTCATGAACTCCATGTCTGAACGAGGCCGGCGCCCCCGCCGGGTGTCGCGTCGTGACGATCCCACGCTGTGTCCCGTCGCGCAGTACCGCGCACGGGAAGCGGAACCCCGAGATCGGTGGCGGCGGCTGCGCGAATACCTGGCCGGGCGGTTGACCGCTCTGTACGAGAACGGCGGCGGGCGGCGGGACACTGCGCATCGCGGGGTTCGCACATACCAGCGTGAGCTGGTCCGGCGCTCGCGCGCGGCGCTCCGGCAGCGCACCCGCGAGGGCTGGTGGCACGGGCCCGCGCCCTACGGCTACACCCTCCAACCTCACTGGGTCGGCGCCGGGTCCAGGCGTGGGGGCCGGCGGCACCGGCTGGTCGTCGACGAGCTGCGGGCGCCGGTCGTGCCGCTGATCTTCACCTGGTCCCTGCACGACAAACTCGGCGACCGCGCCATCGCCCGGCGCCTGACCGAACAGCAGCACCCTCTGCCTGTCGACCCGGTCTCCGGCTGGCCGCGGGCGTGGAGCTGGGCGATCGTGCGGACTGTCCTGACCAACCCCGCCTACCTCGGCTACGTCATCCGGGACCGCACCGAGCGCGGAGTGGACCAGCCACCGGAGTGCTGGACGTGGTCCCGGCAGCGCGGCCACCCGGAATTGGTCGCACCGGCCGTGTTCTGGGCTGTCCACACCCACCGGTCCCGCAAGGCATCGGCGTGCCCGGACACCGGCACCACCGAGTTCGAGAACGACCAGCAGGAGGCCGCGTGAACCAGCAGGTCCACTACCGCGACGACGCGGTCACGCTCTACACCGGCGACGCGACCACGACCCTGGCCGGGCTGCCTGATCGGTCGGTGGACTGCGTGGTCACCAGTCCGCCGTACTGGGGACTGCGCGACTACGGAACCGGCACCTGGGCCGGCGGCGACTCCAGCTGCTCGCACCTGGCGGCGGCCGGCCGCGGCAGCAACGTGCCCCAGTCGAAACAGCCCCGCGTGACGTATCCGGCGTCGGCCGCGCAGCGCGGTGCCGCGCCTCAGCACTGCCGCCGGTGCGGCGCCCGGCGCGAAGACGAACAGCACGGCCTGGAGCCGTCCCCGCAGGACTACGTCGATCGGCTCCGAGGTGTCTTTGCGCAGCTGCACCGCGTGCTGGCCGACACCGGAACGGTGTGGCTGAACCTCGGCGATTCCTACTCCGCCGACCCGCCCGGCCCCACCCGGGGTGACGCGATGCGGGCCAGCACCCTGTCCGGCCGGACCGCGGCGGCACCGCTGCGGGACTCCGTCCGCAGCGCCGGCGTCCGCCGCACCCAGAGCGTGCCCCGCAAGAACCTCCTTGGCATACCGTGGCGGGTCGCGTTCGCGCTGCAGACCGACGGCTGGATCCTGCGGAACGCGATCGTGTGGCACAAACCCAACGCCATGCCCGAATCCGTCCGGGACCGGCTGTCCAACCGGTACGAGATGCTGTTCCTGCTTGTCAAACAGCAGAAGTACTTCTTCGACCTCGACCCGGTCCGCGAACCACCCGCACGTCCTGCATCGCGCAGGGAGGGCAAGCTCATCGGCGGCTCGAACAAAGACCGCGTTACCGGGATCGACGTGACTGCACGGCACCGCGGACACGGGGCGTACGGCAAGCACCGCGATGCCAGCCCCTTCGCGGAGGGAGGGCACCGCGACGAGGTGCGCCCGACCGGGGCGCAGCACACCGCAGTGCCCCAGCGTGGCAAGAACCCTGGCGACGTCTGGTCCATCACGACCCGCCCACTGCGGGAAGCGCATTTCGCGGCCTTCCCGATTGATATCCCGCTGCGGTGCGTCGCCGCCGGTTGCCCGGAGGGCGGGGTCGTGCTCGACCCGTTCAGCGGCGCCGCCACCACCGGCGTGGCCGCACGTCAGCTCGACCGCTCCTACATCGGGATAGATCTCAACCCGCAGTTCCACGACGTCGGCCTCGGACGTCTCGGCCTCGCCACGGACGGCACGGTGAAGGCTGCATGAGAACCTTCATCGCACCCTGCCGCCGGCGCGAGGATGCCGCCCCTTCCATCTCTGATCCGGGAACTGGGAGCGGGGAGCTGCCCGAGGACATGGGGCTGACGGCGAAGGCGGTCACGCTGTGCGTGGGGGATGCCGCGGAGGTGGTCGCGGGGATGCCGGCGGGATCGGTGGACTGCGTGGTGACGTCGCCTCCGTATTGGGGGTTGCGCGACTACGGGATCGAGGGTCAGTACGGGGCCGAGTCCACTGTGGGTCGTTACGTCGCGCGGCTGACGGGTCTTTTCGACGAGGTACACCGGGTTCTGTCTCCTGGCGGGACGGTGTGGCTGAATCTCGGTGACAGCTTCGGCGGGTCGTGGGGAAATTATGTGGCCACCGGGTCGATGGCGCGGACCGCCCGGGCACGGTCCGCGTCCAGCTATGGGGCGCACCGGCCACCGCAATCGGCTCACCGAAGTAAGGATCTGGTCGGTGTGCCGTGGCGGGTGGCGTTCTCGTTGCAGGAGAGGGGCTGGGTGCTGCGGAACGCGGTGGTGTGGGAGAAACCGAACGCGCGCCCGGAGAGCGCGCGGGACCGGCTTGCCCAGCGTTACGAGATGGTGTTCCTGCTGACCAGGTCGGAGTCGCCGTGGCTCTGGCCGCGTGCTGAGGTTGCGGCGGATGTGTGGCGGGTGCCGGCGAGGCGTGCGGGGGTGGGGCATCCGGCGGCGGGAACGTTGGAGGTCGCCCGGCGTTGTGTCCGGCTGGGGTGCCCGCGTGGTGGCGTGGTGCTGGATCCGTTCTGTGGCAGTGGAACCACGGGCCTGGCCGCACTGGAGCACGGCTGTTCGTTCGTCGGTGTCGATCTGGACCCGGCCTGCCACGACCTCGCGTATCGCCGGCTTGCGGAGGTGTCATGAGAATTGAGGGGGCTGTGCCGGAGGGTGATGCGTCGGCGGTGATGACGGTGGCTGAGCTGGCGGCGTTGCCTGCGGTGGTGGATCTGATGACGGCGGCGCGGGCGTTGCGGATCGGCCGGACGACTGCGTACTCGCTGGCGCGTGCGGATGATTTCCCGTGTCCGGTGTTGCGGGTGGGCGGTGAGTACCGGGTCCCGGTCGTGGGGCTTATTCGGGTGCTCGGTCTCGATCCGTCCATCGGGTGAATCTGTTGTGACTCGGGCTTCCCCGAGGGTGGTCTGCAGCGCGAGTATCGCGGCAACCCGCTGATTCGACCGAGAGATGGTGAGTAAGGATGGCGGAGGGATCGGTGTACAAGCGCTGTTCCTGCAGGGACAGCAACGGCCGCGAACTGGGGTCGGCGTGCCCGCGGCTGGAGCAGAGCCGGCATGGGCAGTGGTGCTACCGGGTCGAGCTGCCCAAAGACCGTGCAGGGAATCGGCGTCCGCGGCGGCGTAGCGGCTTCGAGACGGCGAAGAAGGCGCAGGAAGGTCTGGATCACGTCGGGAAGTTGCTTGCCCTAGCCGGTGATGACGAGGACATGCTGCGCAAGATCGCGGATGTGATCGCGGCGGCGATCTCGGCTCGGCAGAAGCTGCCGGAGGTCGAGGACATGCGTCGGCTGGTGCGGGCTGGTGCCGCCGTGCTGGAGCATCCGTTGATGGACGGGGTGTTCACCGCGTTCCTCGCGAAGAAGAAGGCGACGCGCAGCCGGAACACCTACCGCTCCTACGAGTCACACGTGCGGCTCTACCTTCGGCCGCACCTCGCACACATCCGGCGGGACAAGCTGTCCGTGGCGCATCTGGACGGCATGTTCGACGCGATCGTGGAGCACAACGATGTGATCGCCGAATACCGCGCCAGCGGTGATCCGCGGAAGGTCGCGGCGGTGAAGTGGCAGCGCCCGGTCGGTCCGACGTCGATCCGCCGGATCCGGGAAACCTTACGAGCGATCCTGAGCCCTGCGGTCAAGGAAGGCCTGCTGACGGTGAATGTGGCGTCGTTAGTGGAGTTGCCACCGGCGAACCGGCCGATACCGAAGGTATGGACCGAAGAACGGGTAGCGCGGTGGCGGCTGACGGGTGAGATCCCGTCGCCGGTGATGGTGTGGACTCCGGCACAGACTGGCGGGTTCCTCGACTATGCGGTCAACGACCTGCTGTATCCGTTGTTCCATCTAATTGCTCATGTCGGGCTGCGGCGCGGGGAGGCGTGCGGACAGCGCCGCTCCGACACCTACCTCGACGCAGCGACGCTCGAGGTGGCGAATCAGATCGTGCAGTACGGGTGGGAAACCGGGCAGGCCTCGCCGAAGACCACCTCGTCCGAAGGCTTGGTCGCGTTGGATCGCGACACGGTGCTCGTCCTGCGTCAGCATCTGGCGGACCAGGACACGGCCCGCGGCCGGCTTGGCTCGGATTGGGTCGAGAGTGGCCTGTTGTTCACTCAGCCTGATGGCAGTCCGTTGCATCCGGCGGATGTCACGGCGAGGTTCCAGGAGCTGGCGCGTCTGGCTGGGTTGCCGCCGATCCGGTTGCATGACCTTCGCCATGGTGCGGCGACGTTGGCGCTCGCGGCTGGTGCGGACATGAAGACGGTGCAGAACATGCTCCGGCATTCCTCGATCACGGTGACCGCAGACACCTACACCAC
>NZ_FOEF01000016.1 GCF_900110575.1 Amycolatopsis saalfeldensis | reverse complement strand
GCGGCAGCAGCGGTGGCTGCGGCAGCAGCAGCATCGGCGGCGGCAGCGGCAGCATCGGCGGCGGCAGCGGTGGCAGTGGCAGTGGCAGTGGCGGCGTCCATCGCTGTGGCCACCGCGCTGCCAGCAGCCCGACCAACGACCGTCACCCCGCCAATGGCCACCGCGGTCGCGGCCGCCACCGAGCTTCCCCTTCTGCGCGATGGCGGCCGGGCATGCACGCACGCAGCTACCTGAGCCGGCTCAGCCACCACCCACTTAGCCATCACCCGGCCCGCCCCCACCCTCTCAGCGATCACCCGGCAAGTCCGCGCCCTCTCAGCGATCGCCCGCTCAGCCACCGGCCGCACAGCGAGCGCTCGGTCACGCACCAGCCGCCCAGTCAGGACCCGGGCAGTCACCAGTCGCTCGGTCGTCGCCTGCTCGGTCACCGTCCGCTGAGTCATGGCCCCTCGCACCGGATCGCAGACCGACCGCGCCCGACCCCGAGGCAGGCTGCAACGCACCTCCGCCCCCAGCCCCGGCACCGATCACCACGCGACTTGGTGAGCAATCCGGCAATCTGGCTGCTCCGACGCTCACTCGCCTGGTTCCGGTGCTGTCTGCAAGCCGGTCTCCCGCACTCGCCGTTTCCTCGGCCGCAAGCCGGGCTCCTGCTCCGGTCACCAGAATGGGCGCCACCCTGGCTGATGGCCCGGCCACAGGATTGGCGAGAGAACAGCCTCACCCACGAGTTCCTGCCATGGCCCCCGAGCCGACCGCCCATCCGCCGAACGCAGCTGGCGTTGTTGATCGCGACCGTATTGGTACTCCCACTGCCCGGTCTGATCGCGGGACCGGCTCGAGCCGCCAGCACACAGGAGGCCAGCGCCCACCTTCTCGCCACGCAGGCCAAGGCGGCCACCCCGAACGAGAGCGAGACGGCCACCCCGAACGAGAGCGAAGCGATCCTCCCAAACCCGAGTGAGGCAATCGGCTCCAACGAGGCCGAGACAGCCGCCGCACACAATGGCGCCGCACGCACCAGCGTCGCGCGTAATGACGTCGCACGCGCTGCCGTCGCGGAGCTGCCCGGGCAGGCACCCGTGGCACAGGAGGGCCGGCTGGCCTGGCCCTTGTCACCGCGGCCGCAGGTCACGCGGTACTTCGAGGCGCCCGAATCGCCGTATGGGCCGGGGCATCGAGGGGTCGACCTGGCGGCGGCGCCTGGGCAGGAGGTCCTCGCCGCGGACGTGGGCGTCGTCGTGTTCGCGGGGCAGGTCGCGGGCCACGGGGTGGTGTCCCTGGACCACGACGGTGGCCTGCGCACCACCTACCAGCCCATCACCCCGACGGTCACCACCGGCCAACAGGTCTACCGCGGACAGCCGCTGGGCACTGTCACACCGGGTCATCCGGGCTGTTCCGTCGCCGCTTGCCTGCACTGGGGCGCCCGCCGCGGCGCGGAGTACGTCGACCCCCTCGCCCTGACCGGCGCGCCCGGCCGGGTGCGCCTCAAGCCGTGGGGAGGTGGGCCCTGACTCCAGAAGCCGCAGCCTCAGCCCGGCACGCGGCAGCTAGGTGGCCGGCTGCTCGACGAGCTTGGCCCGCAGCCGCATCACCGCGCGGGTGTGGAGCTGGCTGACGCGGGACTCCGTCACGCCCAGGACCTTGCCGATCTCGGCGAGGGTGAGGCTTTCGAAGTAGTACAGGCTGACCACGATCTTGTCCCGCTCGGTCAGCTGGGCGATGGCCTCCGCGAGCTGCCTGCGGTTGTCCTGGTCGACGAGGACGGCGACCGGGTCGACGGCGCCGTCGTCGGGGAGGGTGTCGACCAGCGAGCCGCTGTCCTTGCCGGCCGAGACCAGGTCCTCGAGCGCCACGACGCTGGTGAGCTGCAGCTGCCCGTAGAAGTCGCGCAGGTCGTCGAGGCTGACGCCGAGTTCGGTGGCCAGCTCGGAGTCCGTCGGGGCGCGGTGCAGGCGCGCGCCGAGGCGCTCCAGGGCGCGCTCGGTCTCCTTGGCCTTGCTGCGCACGGCTCGCGGCACCCAGTCCTGGGCGCGCAGGTCGTCGAGGATGGCGCCGCGGATGCGCTGCATCGCGTACGTCTCGAAGCGCAGGCCACGGGCCGGCTCGAACTTCTCGATGGCGTCGACCAGGCCGAAGATGCCCGACTGCACGAGGTCGCCCACGTCGACGTGCGTCGGCAGGCCGGTGCCGACGCGGCCCGCGACGTACTTGACCAGCGGCGCGTAGTGCAGCACGAGCCGATCGCGCGAGGTCTGGTCCGGCTGGTCGGCGAACTGCTGCCACAGCGCCTGGATCCCCGCGTCGACGTCATAACCAGGACGCCCGTCGGCGGTGACGGCGTCCTCGGCGCCGGGGGTGCTCACCCCGGTTTCCGTGGCAGGAGGCGTGGAACTCATTGCACGGTCGTTCTCGGCATGCGGGTCAGTATGGTCTCCGTGCTCGTGCGGATGCGCGTGCGCCGCCGGTTCGGCCCCGGCTTTTCCGGCCGAGTCGCCACCGGCCTCGTCAGGCCCGTGGGTGGGCTCGGTCATGGATCGCCTTCAGCCGATCGACGGTCACGTGAGTGTAGAGCTGGGTCGTGGCAAGCGTAGCGTGACCGAGCAGTTCCTGAACGCTCCTGAGATCGGCACCTCCCTCCAGCAGATGTGTTGCGGCCGAATGCCGCAGTCCGTGCGGCCCCATGTCCACCGCGCCCGGCACCGCGGCGACCGCCTCGTGCACCACTCGCCGCGCGGCCCGCGGATCGAGCCGGTTGCCGCGAACGCCCAGGAAGAGCGCGTGCGCGGCCCGTTCCGAGACCAGTTCCGGGCGCCCTGCCTCGAGCCACGCGGTGAGCGCCCCGGCCGCCGGGACGCCGAACGGGACCATCCGTTCCTTGTCCCCCTTGCCGATCACGGAGACGACGCGCCGGGGGAAATCGACCGCGCCGACGTCCAGTCCGCACAGTTCCGACACCCGAATTCCAGTCGCATACAGCAGCTCGACGATCGCGCGGTCACGCAGGGCGACCGGATCACGCTGGGCGGCGCCGGCCTCGGACGCCCGCATCAGCTCGTCCGCCTGGTCCTCCCGCAGCACCCCCGGCAACGTCCGGTGCGCCCGCGGCGCGGCGAGCCGCCCGCCCGGATCCGCCTTCAGCACGCCTTGGCGGTGGGCCCAGGCCGTGAACGTGCGCGCCGACGCGGCCCGGCGGGCCAGCGTCGTCCGACCAGACCCTCCTGCGCGCTGCCTGGCGAGCCAGGCTCGCAGCAGCCCGATGTCGAGTTCGGCGAACCCGCGCACCGGGCCGTCCTCCCCCTCGGTCAGGAACGCCAGCAGGGACACGACATCGCCGACGTACGCGCGCACGGTATGCGGCGACAGGCCACGCTCCAGCGTCAGATGCCGCTCGTAGTCGGCGACGACCGACCGCACGGCCGGCGGCAACCCCTCCCGGAGCGCGTGCAGATCCACACGCGGCGGGCCCTTCCGGTGCCCGGCCGGTCGAGCGGCTGCGTCGCGGCGGACGCTCCCTGACGGCATGGCGATCACGCTGCGCGAACTCCCGCCATTGGTCAAGCATCGCCACGCGGGGCGGGCCGTTCACGACGGGTTCCCTTGCGGCGCCGAGCGGATGATCCGGCGCCACCCGGTCGCCCCGCGCATGGCGAACCCGTCGAGTTCCAGCTCCGGCAGCACCGCTCTGACCCGCGAGACCGGGATCCCCGACTCCGCGGCGACCTCGTCGGCCGACCGGCCGGCGCGCGGTACCAGCGCCTCGTAAACGCGCATGGCCTCTTTTCCGAACCCGTCCGTCGGACGCGGTTGCGGGGTGGCTTCCTTCGGCGGCGGGCCGAAGCGGCCGACGGTGTCCAGCACTTCGTCGACGTTCGCGACGAGCGTGGCCTTGCAGTCGCGGATCAGGTCGTGGCAGCCGGCCGACGTGCGTGAGTGGACCGGGCCGGGCATGGCCATCACGACTTTGCCGAGTGCGCCCGCCGTGGTCGCGGTGTTGCGCGCGCCGCTGCGGCGGCCGGCCTCGACGACCACGGTGCCGTCGGTGAGGCCCGCGATCAGCCGGTTGCGGACGAGGAATCGGTACCGCGCGGGCGGCGTGCCGGGCGGGTACTCGCTGATGACCGCGCCATCGTGGTCGGCCATCTTCTTCAGCAGTCCTTGGTGACCGGCCGGGTAGTCGACGTCCAGGGCGCACCCCAGCACCGCGACGGTCACGCCGCCGCCCGCGAGCGCTCCGCGATGGGCGGCCGCGTCGATGCCGATGGCGGCACCGGAGAAGAGCGGCACTTGTCGCGATGCCAGGCCGTAGCCGAGTTCTCCCGCGTTGTTCTGGCCGTAGTTCGAACACATCCGCGCGCCCACGACGGCCACGGCGCGATCCGCCACCAAGCCGAGCGACACCGATCCCCGCACCCACAACGCCAGCGGCGGAGCGACGTCCGCGACGCCGTCGTGAGTGGCGACCGTGAGCGAGTGCAACGGCCAGGCCGGCCAATCGTCGTCCCCGGGGATCACCAGGCGGGCACCGATCTTGGCGGCTTCCGCGAGATCCTGCTCGGCGAGTTCGACGTCTTTGCGGGCCGCGGTCTCCTTGCGCACCTTCGCTGGGCAGTCACCGGTGCGGACGCGCTCCGCGGCCTCGACGGGACCGCGCGCTGCCACGAAGGCGACCAGCGCCGGCGCGGGCGGCTCGGCGACGCGCAACAGGTACGCGCTGGCAAGGCGCTCGGCTTCGCGGGAAGTGGCCTGACCGGCTGCCCGGGGCGCGATGCTCATGCGGCGCTCCCTCTGGGTCCTGACGCGGGCTGAACGGCGAGGGGGTGCAGCGGAGCGGAGGCCAGGGCACGCACGGGGCCGAGGCGCGCGCGGACTTGGGCGGGGTCGATTTCCCGGCTTGCGGGCGGCTGCGGGACGAGGTGCAGGTGGCGCGGCTTGCGCGTGTCGGCGTGCTGGTGGCCGGCAGGGCGAGGACGGGTGGGGTGGGTCATGGGAACTCCATTCAGGGAATCGGGACTTGCAGTGAAGCGAGGTAAGCGACAGTGGGCGGTGTGCGAACGCGGGACCGCATAGCAGGGGCCGGGCGGCGAGACGGCACGGGCGACAGCGGGCGGCCCGTGAAGGCGAGCCTCGGGGCGAACACGAAGCGGAACGCACGACAGCGAGCGGCGAGCGAGCAGGAGGCGGAGCGAGCGACGGCCGGTGGCCTGCGAAGGCGAACGGCGCGCGAGCGCGAAGCGGAACGCATGACAGCGAGCGGCGCGCGAAGCCGAGCGGCGCGCGAGCCGGCGGAGGAACGCACGGCAGAGCGCGGCGAGCGAAGGCATGCGGCGAGCGAGCACGAGACGGAGCGAGCCACGGACGACAGCCCGCGAGGGTGGGAACAGCAGTGGCGGGAACAGCTGAGGTGGGCCGGCGGATCATGCGACTGCCCGTTCGCGGAAGTCGAGGGCGGCGGAGACGTGGTCGGCGGTGGGGTGGGGGGTGCCGGCCAGGTCGGCGAGGGTCCAGGCGATGCGGAGGCAGCGGTCGGCGCCGCGGGCGGTCAGGGCGCCTTTGGTGAGGGCTCTGTCCAGTAGGGCGGTGGTGGTCGGGGGCAGCAGGAACTCGCGGCGCAGGGACGGGCCCGGGACTTCCGAGTTCGACTGCCAGCCGTGGGCTTGCCAGCGGTGGGCGGCGCGGTCGCGGGCCGACTGGACGCGGGCGCGGACCGTGGCCGACGGTTCCGGGGTGGGGGTCAGGTGGGCGGACATGGCGGTCAGCGGGCGCAGGCTGACGCGGAGGTCGACGCGGTCCAGCAAAGGGCCGGAGAGGCGCGCGAAGTAGCGGCGGCGGGCGAGAGGTGAACAGGTGCAGTCGATCTCGCGCGGCTGGGCGCAGGGGCACGGGTTGGTCGCCATCACGAGCTGGAACCGCGCGGGATAACGGACCGCGCCCTTCACCCGCGCGATGCGGACCTCGCCCTCTTCGACGACGGTGCGCAGCGAGTCGAGCCGCTCGGGGCCGAATTCGCAGACCTCGTCCAGGAAGAGCACACCCCGGTGGGCCCGGCTGATCGCGCCGGGCACGGCGAGGCCGCTGCCGCCGCCGATCAGAGCCGCGACGGTGATCGAGTGGTGCGGGGCGACGAAAGGCGGGACGGTGACCAGCGGCGACGACTTCGACAACGTGCCGTCCACCGAGTGGACCGCCGTGACCTGGAGCGCCTCCTCCGGTGAGAGCGGCGGCAGCAGGCCCGGCAGCCGCTTCGCGAGCATGGTCTTCCCGACGCCGGGCGGACCGGTCAGGAGCAGGTGGTGGCCGCCCGCGGCCGCGACCTCCAGCGCCCACCGCGCCTCCGGCTGGCCGACGACGTCGATCAGGTCCGGCACCGCGGGCGGGTCCGGGAGCGCCGGTTCGGGCCGCGGCTCCAGCTCGCCCTCGTCCTTCAGCCACGCCACCAGGTCGGCCAGGCGCGAGACCCCGGCGACCTCCAGGTCCTCGACCAGCGCCGCCTCCCCCAGCGACTCCGACGGGACCAGCGCGCGCTCGTACCCCGCGGCCCGCGCCGCGAGCAGACCGGGCAGGACACCGCGGACGGGCCGGATCCGGCCGTCCAGCGCCAGCTCGCCGAGCAGGATCGTGCGCAGCAGCTTCGTGGCCGGCACGGCGCCGGTGGCCGCCAGCACCGCCGCCGCGATGCCGAGGTCGTATCCCGAGCCCACCTTGGGCAGGTTCGCCGGCGACAGCCCCAGCGTCACCTTGCCGTCGGGCCACGGCTGGCCCGAATTCCGCACCGCCGAGCGCACGCGGTCCTTCGCCTCGCGCAGGCCCGCGTCCGGCAGGCCGACCAGCGTCACGCGGCTCAGCCCGCCGCCCAGGTCCGCCTCGATCTCCACCACCCGGCCCTCGATCCCGAGCAGGGCCACCGACCACGCCTTCGCCAGCGGCATCAGAACGCCCCCGGGAGGTGCCGCACCGTCGGCTGCCCGCCGACCGGCGCGAAGACCGTGACCACGTCGTACCGCGTGCGGCACCAGCCGATCCGGAACGCCCGCAGCCACTGCTCCGCCGCCTTGCGCACGCGATCGACCTTCTCCGGCGTGACGGACTCGGCCGGGGTGCCGTAGTCGTCGCCAGAGCGGGTCTTCACCTCGCAGAACACCACCCGGTCGCCCTCGGCCAGCACCAGGTCCAGCTCGCCTTCCCGGCAGCTCCAGTTCCGGCTCAGCAGGACGAGCCCCGCCTCCTGGAGGTGCCGCGCCGCCAGGTCCTCACCCCAGCGGCCGAACTCGCGACGCCACAGCGCGCGCCGCCGAAGACTGTCCTTCATCGTGGCCCCCTCACCCGTCCCGCGACCATCACGGAACGTGTGAAACCACATTCGCAAAGTAACCAGGCCCGCCACCAGAGCCGGAAAACCAACCTGTGGACAACCGGGCCACTGTGGAAAACCCACGCGACAACCGGCACCCGAGCCCGAAACTGTCAGACCCCTGTGCTCGGGAACGCGCTGAAGGCCGCCCGGAACAGGTCCGGACGGCCTTCAGCGCGCAGGAAGAATCAGCCCGAGAACGGGCCGTCCTCGGGCAGCCGGAGGTCCGGCTTGTCGAGTTCCTCCACGTTGACGTCCTTGAACGTGATGACCCGGACGTGCTTGACGAACCGGGCCGGGCGGTACATGTCCCAGACCCACGCGTCCGACATGCGGACCTCGAAGTACACCTCGCCACCACCGTCACGCACCTGCACGTCGACGGCGTTGGCCAGGTAGAACCGACGCTCGGTCTCCACCACGTACGAGAACTGGCCGACGATGTCGCGGTACTCGCGGTACAGCGAGAGCTCCATCTCGGTCTCGTACTTCTCGAGATCCTCTGCGCTCATGAAATCCGCGCCCCTCCTCGCGTTCGTCTTGCTGCTCCGGCGGCGGAGCGTTCATTCTTACCCACCGAGCTGGCCAGGGCACGGACCGGCACGCTCGGGTTCTCCAAGGCAGCGTAGGTGAGCACGACCGGATGCGGTGGGGTGAGGCCGTGCCGGGCCGCCGCGGTGGCCACATTCGTGTAGGACCAGCGGTGCGCCGGGCTGGGCCCGTGCTCGTCCAGCGCCGCCAGGTGGTCGGCCGTGCTGTAGCCCTTGTGCACGTCGAAGCCGTAATGCGGCAGCTCGCCGTGCAGGCCCTTCATGATCCGGTCCCGGGTCACCTTCGCGAGCACCGACGCGGCCGCGATGCTGGCCACGCAGCGGTCGCCCTTGATGACGGCGACGTTGGGGGCCGGGATGCCGGGGACCGGGAAGCCGTCGGTGAGCACATACCCGGGATGGTCGCGCAGCGCGGCGACCGCCCGCCGCATGCCCTCCAGGTTCATCACCCGGATGCCGAGCAGGTCGACCTGTTCGGACGGGATGACGATCACCGCGTAGTCGACCGCGCGCTTGAGGACCTGGTCGTAGACGCGGTCGCGGGCCTTCGCCGTGAGCATCTTCGAGTCGGTCAGCTCCGGCAGCCGGGCGCCGTCGCCGGGGCGCAGCACACACGAGGCGACCACCAGCGGCCCGGCACACGCGCCGGCGCCGGCTTCGTCCACTCCGGCGACGGGCCCGAGGCCGCGACGGTCGAGCGCGCCCTGCAAGCCCCACAGCAGTTCGCCGCGCACCACGGCGCGCGGCGGCCGGAGTGGTTCGGCCGGGGGGCGGGGAACGGGAACGGTCACAGCTGCACTACCCGTCTGACGACTCTGCTCGGGCGGAGCACGCTAGCGTCTCCGGCCGGCCGCCTTGCGGATGCCCGTCTTCACACGCCGTCCGAGGAAGAGCGTGGGGACGGCTCCGGCGATGCCGACACCGAGCGGCAGGCCTTCCTGCCAGGCCGGGGCGCCGAGCGCGACCGGCTGGGCACTCGCCTGCGGGTTGTGGTCGGTGATGCCGCCCCAGCGGCTCGGCGGGAGCACGATGATCCGGGCCTTGCCGATCACGTCGTCGACCGGCACCGCGCCGTTGGGACCGCCGCCGCCCTGGTACCGCGAGTCGGCGGAGTTGTTGCGGTTGTCGCCCATCACCCACAGCGCGCCCTGGGGCACCTTCACCGGGGCGAAGCTCTCCTGGACCGCGTGGTCCGGGTTCTCCCAGTGGACGTACGGCTCGTCGAGCGCCTTGCCGTCCACGATCACGCGGTTCTGCGGATCGCAGCACTGCACGGTCTGGCCGCCGGTGGCGATCACGCGCTTGACGAAGTCGCGCTCGTCCGGCGGCGCGAAGCCGACCAGCGAGCCCAGCCCGCGCAGCGCGCGGACCACGATGTTGCCCGACTCCTGGGGCATGATCTCGTTCTCGGTCCACGCGGGCGGGCCCTTGAACACGATCACGTCGCCCGGCGACGGGTCGGTGAAGTCGTACGTGACGCGGTCGACCAGGATGCGGTCACCGGTGCAGCCGGGACAGCCGTGCAGCGTGGCCTCCATGGACCCCGAGGGGATCATGTAGACCTTGGCCAGGAACGCCTGGATCAGGATCGTGAGCACCAGTGCGATCACGATCAGGATCGGCAGCTCCTTCCAGAACGACCGCTTCTTCGAGGACTTGCCTCGCCGGTGGGAGCCCCGACGCTCCTCGGAGCGGGACAGCCGGGGCTGGTCCTCGTCCGAGCGGTCGGGGTCATCCTCAGCGGCGTTCTGGGGCACGGGTTCGACCACGTCGCCAGGCTACCGGTAACCGCTCCGCCACTCAGCGGGCAGAGGTGGTCTCGCGGTTCTCGCGGCGCTCCTTGATCTTGGCCTTCTTGCCGCGCAGGTCGCGCAGGTAGTAGAGCTTCGCGCGCCGCACGTCGCCGCGCTTGAAGACCTCGATCTCGGCCAGGTTCGGCGAGTGCACCGGGAAGGTGCGCTCGACGCCGACGCCGAACGAGACCTTGCGGACCGTGAAGGTCTCGCGGATCCCGCCGCCCTGGCGACGGATCACGACGCCCTGGAAGATCTGGTTGCGCTCGCGGTTGCCCTCGATGACGCGGACGTGAACCTTGAGCGTGTCGCCCGGGCGGAAGGCCGGGATGTCGGAACGCAGTGACTGCGCATCCAGCGCGTCCAGGGTGTTCATCGGTGGTCCGTCCTCGTCATTTCGTATGGCTTGGGTACTACGTCTCCCCGGGCGCGCAGCACTGCTGCTGCGTCTCACCCAGGGGCTGATGGCGGGCTCGTGAACGAGGCGGTCCACTCACGCCAACCGGTCAAGTATGGCAGAGGCGCGGGTGCTCGCTTCGCACGGGGTCTAGCCGAGGTCCTCGCCGAGCCCGTCGAGAACCTCGTGATCACGACGGTCCAGGCTACCCTCCGGCAACCGGGCCAGGAGATCCGGGCGGCGCCGCGCGGTCCGGACGAGCGCCTCGTCGCGTCGCCACCGGTCGATCAGCGCGTGGTTGCCCGAGCGCAGCACGTCCGGCACCGCCAGTTCGCGCCACACCTCGGGGCGGGTGTAGCTGGGGCCTTCGAGCAGCCCGTCGGAGAAGGAGTCCTCGGCCGCCGACCGCGCGTTGCCGAGCACGCCGGGCAGCAGCCGGACCACGGCCTCCACCATCACCAGCACCGCGGCCTCGCCGCCGACCAGCACGTAGTCGCCGATCGAGACCTCGTCGACGGGCATCCGCCGCGCCGCGTCGTCGACCACCCGCTGGTCGATGCCCTCGTAGCGGCCGCAGGCGAAGACCAGGTGCTCTTCTTCGGTGTACGCGTGCGCCAGCTCCTGCGTGAACGGCCGCCCGGCCGGCGTCGGCACGACCAGCCGGCTGCCCTCGCCGCAGACCTCGTCGAGCGCGGGGCCCCAGATCTGCGGCTTCATCACCATGCCGGGCCCGCCGCCGTACGGGGCGTCGTCCACGGCGCGGTGCACGTCGTGGGTCCACTCGCGCAGGTCGTGCACGCCGACCTCGATCAGGCCGCGGTCGATGGCGCGGCCGAGCAGCGCGGCGCGCAGCGGGTCGAGGTACTCGGGGAAGATCGTGACGACGTCGATGCGCACCGGGTCACCAGTTCCAGTATTCGGTGGCCTCGGCGTGCCAGGGCGACGGCACCTGCTGGTCGATCGCGAAGGCCATGCCGAGGCCCTTGGCGATCTTGATGTCCCGGCGCAGGGTCTCGCGGATCGGCGCGCCGGCGGGCAGGCCGTTGTTGTCAGACCACGATTCGCTCTGCGTGACGCAGGTCCGCGCGCCGAACCGGGCCGAGCTGCACGGCGCGGGCGCGCCCCAGGTCTGCGCGTGCCGGAACTGGAAGCTCTTGCCGCTGCTCTGCTCCGTGACGGTCCCGTTCGCGACCAGCCGGTAGTCCTCCGACGGCACGGTCCACTGGACGTAGTGCTGCCGCCCGCCGTCCGACGGGAGCGGGGTGCAGGCCGTGCCGTGGCAGAGTTCTTCGCTGGTCACGCGCTGGGTGTAGTACGTGCCGTTGCCGCCCCAGCCGTCGAGCAGCACCCAGTCGCCGTCGCGCAGGAAGTGCTCCGCGTACGACGGCGGCCAGGTTTTCGGGTCGCCCCAGGAGATCTGCGACTCGGTGGCCGACTGCGGCGACCAGGCCCACTGGAACGCCTGCTCGCCGGGCGGCGCGTACTGGCCCGCGCTGCGGCTGAACATCAGGGAGAAGTCGCCGTACACCGGCGCGGCGGCCTGGGCCGCGGGCGCGGTCAGCGACGCGCAGCCGAGCACCACGGCACCGAACACCAGAAAGCGGGACACGGCGGCGCGGGCGCGAAGGGAAAGGGTCAACTCAGTCCTCGTCCAGGAGGCCTTCCGGTGGGTCGAGGACCACCCGCCCGCCCGCGACGTCCACCGTCGGCACGATGGCCAGCACGAACGGGACCAGCACCTCGCGGCCGTCCACGTCCAGTTCCAGCAGCTCGCCCGCGGGCGAGTGCACGACCTCGACCACCTTGCCGACCACGGTGCCGTCGGCCAGCTCGGCACGCAGGCCGGTCAGCTCGTGGTCGTGGAACTCGTCCGGGTCGTCGATCGGCGGCAGGTCGGCGGTGTCGACCACCAGCAGGGCGCCGCGCAGGGTCTCCGCGACGTCCCGGGTCAGCACCTCGTCGAAACGCACCAGCAGCCGCCCGCTGTGTTCGCGGGCGGCTGCGATGGTGAGTTCCCTCTTGCTGCCGTCACGCAGCTTCGTCGTGACCGCCGAACCGACCTTGAACCGCTCTTGCGGCGAGTCCGTGCGCACGTCCACCGCGAGTTCCCCGCGGATCCCGTGCGCCTTGGCGATCCGGCCGACTACGACGTCCATCCGAATACGGCCGGGTCAGCGGTCGGTGTCGACGACGTCCACCCGGACGCCGCGGCCGCCGATGCCGCCCATGACGGTGCGCAGGGCGGTCGCGGTACGACCGCCCCGGCCGATCACCTTGCCGAGGTCATCGGGGTGCACGTGCACCTCGAGCGTCCGGCCACGGCGCGTGGTCAGCAGCTCGACCCGGACCTCGTCCGGGTTGTCGACGATCCCGCGCACCAGGTGCTCGAGGGAGTCAGCGAGAAAACTCACTCGGACTTCTCGCCCTCAGCGGCTTCCGCCTTCTCGGCCTCGGCCTTCTTCGGGGCGGACTTCTTCTTCGGCGTGGTGGCCTCGGTGGAGGGCTCCTCGCCGGCCGCGGCCAGCGCCGCGTTGAACAGGTCCTGCTTGGACGGCTTCGGCTCGGCCACCTTCAGGGTGCCCTCGGCGCCCGGCAGGCCCTTGAACTTCTGCCAGTCGCCGGTGACCTCGAGGATGCGCTGGACCGGCTCGGTCGGCAGCGCGCCGACGCCCAGCCAGTACTGCGCCCGCTCGGTGTCGACCTCGATGAAGCTCGGCTCTTCCTTCGGGTGGTACTTGCCGATCGTCTCGATGGCCTTGCCGTCCCGGCGGGTGCGCGCGTCGGCGACGATGATGCGGTAGTACGGCGCACGGATCTTGCCGAGGCGCTGCAGCTTGATCTTGACGGCCACGGGTGTGGGTACTCCTCAGTTCTCTCTGGTGCGAGTGTGAGCGCCCGTCAGCCGAGTGGGGACACGGCCGAGGGCACCCGAAGGTCAGGAGCTCCCGTGCGGTGAGAGGGTCCGACGGAAGCAGGCAAGCGAACATTCTGCCAGACGGCCGTGACGTGCCTGCACACAGGCCGGGAACAGTGCCGGGAAAAGCTCAGAACGAGGACAGCCCGAGCGCGCCGAACAGGATCGCGACGGCGGGCAGGAAGTTGTTCACCGCGTGCGCCACGACGCTGCCGGCCAGCCGTCCCGTCGCGAACCTGGCGAGGCCGATCGGCACGGCGATGACCAGCAGGAGCGTGGTGCGCAACGGCTCGAGGTGGCTGGCCGCGAACACCGCCGTGGACAGCAGGAACGCGGCGATCCGGCCCCAGCGCTCGCTGCGCCACTGGAGCCGTTCGACCGCGCCCCAGAGCAGCCCGCGGTAGATGATCTCCTCGCAGATCGGGCCGGCCAGCCACAGGTAGACGAACATCACCACGGCCGCGGACACCGACATCTTCCGGTCGTCGATCAGCGCGCTGATCGCGGACGTCGCGTCCGCGTTGCCGACCAGCTCGGTCCAGACGTAGGCGCTCAGCGAAGTGAGCACCAGCCCGAGCAGGCCGAACTTGAGGCCGGCCTTCACGTCCGACCAGCGCCAGCGCAGGCGCAGGTCGATCACCGGGCCGTTGCCCCGCAGGCTGGTGGCCAGCACGGCGACGCCGGCGGCGATCATCGTCGGCAGCATCGTGCCGAGCAGCACCGTCCGGATGGGCAGCGGCTGACCGGGCGCGGGGTCGCCGACGAGCACGCTGACGAACGCGGCCGAGGCCAGCAGCACGGCCTCGACGAGCAGGAAGGCGCCGAACCCCCAGCGGTGCGGCGGGAACTCGCGCGGCAGGCCGGCCAGTTCCTCCGCCGCGTCCGGAGTGCCCGGAAGTGGTTCCCGTGGCTGGGAAGTCGTCACGCCGGCCCTCCGGTGATCGCTCGGCTCACCGTCCGAGCCTAGCCGCCGGCAAGACTTCGCACAGTACGCAGTCGATCACAGCCGATGATCAATGCCCGACGAGCAGCAGCACGGCGGGCGGCAGGTTGTTGGCCGCGTGCGCGACCACACTCGCCCCGACCCGGCCGGAATAGTGCCGCGCCAGCCCGAGCACCAGGCCCTGGCCGAACAGCGCGATCGTGCGCGTCGCCTCGCCGTGCAGCTGCGCGAACACCAGCGCGGTCAGCACGAGCACCACCCACGACGGGACGCGGTACGCGGCCAGCGCCTTCCAGAGCGTGCCGCGGACCAGCAGCTCCTCGGTCAGCGGCGCGGCGATCACCACGATCAGCGCGGCCGGGACGAGCCACGCCGGGCTGCCGTCGGCGTTGTCGGCGAGGTCGGTGAGCGGGCTGTCGGACACCGCGTCGGCGCCGTAGACGGCGATCTCGGCGAGGTTCAGCACGTAGCCGACCACCAGCGCGAGCGCGCCGAAGGCGAGGCCGATCCGCACGTCGCGCCAGGTGGGCACCAGGCCGAAGTCACGGCGGATTCCCTCGCCGTAGCGCAGGGAGCCGAGCACGGGGCCGAGGCCCAGCATCAGGTTCGGCAGGAACGCCAGCAGGAGCAGCGGGCCGGCCGGCAGCTGCAGCGGGTCGAGTTCGCCGGTCTGGCGGTTGAGCGCGACCGTGGTGATCAGTGTGACGAGGTGGTAGCCCGCGACCCCGGCGAAAAACGCCGCGAAGCCCCAGTGGGCGCCCAGCACCCGTCTGCCACCGTCGTCGTGAGCCACGGCCGCAACGCTAAAGCCTTGAGCTGGCAAGGAAAACAGCGGGGTCAGGCGAAGACCGCGCCGCCGAGGACGATGTGGGCCGGGTGGCGCAGGACGGACAGGTCGGCCCGCGGGTCGGCCGGGTAGACGATCAGGTCGGCCGGCGCTCCGTCGGCGATGCCGGGGTGGCCCAGCCACTCGCGGGCGGCCCAGGAGGCGCTCGCGAGGGCCTGCTCACGGGACATGCCGGCGTGGTGCAGGGCCTCGACCTCGTCGGCGATCCGGCCGTGGGCCACCATGCCGCCGGCGTCGGTCCCGGCGAACACGCGCACGCCCGCCTCGACGGCCGAGGACACCATTTCGCCGACGCCCGCGTGCAGGGCCCGCATGTGCGCCGCGTAGACCGGGTACTTCTTGGCCTGGTCGGCGATGCCGGGGAAGTTCTCGATGTTGACCAGGGTCGGCACCAGCGCGACTTCGCGCCGCGCCAGCTCCGCGAGCTGGTCCGGGTTCAGCGCCGTGCCGTGCTCCAGGCAGTCGATCCCGGCGGCGATCAGGCCCGGGAGCGCGGCCTCGCCGAAGACGTGCGCCGTGACGCGCGCGCCCAGCCCGTGCGCGATCCCGATGGCCTCGGCCAGCACGTCGTCCGGCCAGAGCGGCGCGAGGTCGCCCTCGCCGCGGTCGATCCAGTCGCCGACCAGCTTCACCCAGCCGTCGCCGTCACGCGCCTGCTCGGCGACGGCCTCGGGCAGCAGCGCCGGGTCGTCCAGCTCGATGGCGAAGCCCGGCACGTACCGCTTCGGCAGCGCGAGGTGCCGTCCGCAGCGGATGATCGTGGGCAGGTCCGCGCGGGCCTGCAACGGCCGGACGTCCAGCGGGAGCCCGCAGTCGCGGATCAGCAGCGTGCCCGCTTCGCGGTCGGTCACCGCCTGTTCGGCGGCCTCGGCGACCCCGACCGGGCCACGCGGGCCGAGGCCGGGGTGACAGTGCGCGTCGACCAGGCCGGGCAGGAGGAAGCCCTCGTCCACCAGCGTCTCGGCGCCGCGCACCGGCGTGAACGAGATCCGGCCGTCCTCGATCCACAGCTCACGCGGCTCGCCGTCGGGCAGGACGGTGCCGCGCAGGTGCAGCGCGCCCACCTCAGTTGTTCTTGGGGTTCTTCGGCAGCTTGAACTTCGTCGGGTCGAAGCCCGGGACGTCGTTCATCCCGCCGAGCTGCGACAGGTCCGGCATGCCACCGCCCTGCGGCGGCATCGGCATCCCGCCCGGGGGCAGCATCGGCATGCCGCCGGGCATCCCGCCGCGGACCTTGGGCTGGGTGGGGCCGCGCCCCTTGCCCTTCTTCCCCTTCTTGCCCTTGCGGTTCTTGCTGCCGCCGCCACCGCCGCCGAAGCCGAACCGCCCGGCCATCTGCGCCATCATCTTGCGCGCCTCGAAGAACCGGTTGACCAGGTCGTTCACGTCGCGGACGGCGACGCCCGAGCCGTTCGCGATGCGCAGCCGGCGGGACCCGTTGATCAGCTTCGGGTCGTCGCGCTCGGCCGGGGTCATGCCGCGGATGATGGCCTGCAGCTTGTCCAGGTGCTTGTCGTCGACCTGGGCGAGCTGGTCCTTCATCTGCCCGGCGCCGGGCAGCATGCCGAGCAGGTTGCCGATCGGGCCCATCTTGCGGACCGCCAGCATCTGCTCGAGGAAGTCCTCCAGGGTCAGCTGGCCGCTGGACAGCTTCTCCGCGGCCTTCTCCGCCTGCTCCTGGTCGAAGTGCTGCTCGGCCTGCTCGATCAGGGTCATCACGTCGCCCATGCCCAGGATGCGCGAAGCCATCCGGTCCGGGTGGAACGTGTCGAAGTCCTCGAGCTTCTCGCCGTTGGACGCGAACAGGATCGGCTGGCCGGTGACCTCGCGGACGCTCAGCGCGGCACCACCGCGGGCGTCGCCGTCGAGCTTGGTCAGCACCACGCCGGTGAAGCCGACGCCGTCGCGGAACGCCTCGGCCGTGGTCACCGCGTCCTGGCCGATCATCGCGTCGACCACGAACAGGATCTCGTCGGGCGAGACCGCGTCGCGGATGTCGGCGGCCTGCTTCATCAGCTCTTCGTCGACGCCCAGCCGTCCGGCGGTGTCGACGACCACGATGTCGTGCTGCGCGTGCTTGGCCTCTTCGATGGCGCGGCGGGCCACGTCCACCGGGTCGCCGACGCCGTTGCCCGGCTCCGGGGCGAACGTGGTGACGCCGGCGCGCTCGCCGACCACCTGCAGCTGCGTGACGGCGTTCGGGCGCTGGAGGTCGCAGGCGACCAGCATCGGCGCGTGGCCCTGCTTCTTCAGCCACATCGCCAGCTTGCCGGCCAGCGTGGTCTTGCCCGCGCCCTGGAGGCCGGCGAGCATGATCACCGAAGGCGGGTTCTTGGCCAGGTTCAGCCGGCGGGTCTCGCCGCCGAGGATGCCCACGAGCTCCTCGTTGACGATCTTGATCACCTGCTGGGCGGGGTTCAGCGCCTGCGAGACCTCGGCGCCCTTGGCCCGCTCCTTGATCCGGGCGATGAACTCCTTGACCACCGGCAGCGCGACGTCCGCCTCCAGCAGCGCGATGCGGATCTCGCGCGCGGTGGCGTCGATGTCGGCGTCGGACAGCCTGCCCTTGCGCGAAAGCGTCTGCAGGGCAGAGGTGAGCCGATCGGAGAGGGTGTCGAACACGGGTGTGCACGCTCCAGCTGGGTCGTCGTTGCGTACCGGGCTCACGCGTGGCGGGCCCCGGCAACCTCCGAGGGTAGCCGCTCCGGCCGATCGGCCTCGCGGGTACGCGAACCTTCCCCGGAAGGTTACTACGCCCATGCGTAATAACCTGAGGACCGACTCTGAGCCAAGGCAAGAAAATTACTCGACTCCCTCGCGAAAATCGTTAAACATCTGCGTATGACTTCTTCCACGGTGCGGCGTCCGACGCTCACCGAACCGGCCGCCGACACCGACGAGAACGTGCCGTTCGGCCGCATCGCCGCGCTGTTCCGGCCGCACCGCGGGCCGATGGCGGCGCTGTTCGCCCTCCTGGTGCTCCAGGCGGGGCTCGGCGTGGTCTCGCCGTTCCTGCTGCGCGCGATCCTCGACGACGCGCTGCCGCACCGGGACACGCTGCTGATCAGCCTGCTGGCGGCCGGGATGATCGCCGCCTCGCTGGGCAGCGGCGCGCTCGGCGTGGCGACCACCGGCCTGTCCAACACGATCGGGCAGCGGGTGATGAACGAGCTGCGCGTGGCCGTCTACGGGCGGCTGCAGCGGATGTCGCTCGGCTTCTTCACCCGGACGAAGACCGGCGAAGTGCTGTCTCGGGTGTTCAACGACATCGGCGGCGTCGACAACGTGATCACGACGACCGCCGGGTCCGTGGTGCAGAACGGGACCGCCACCGTCGCCATCGCCGTGGCGCTGGTGGTGATGGACTGGCAGCTCGCCCTGCTCTCGCTGGTCGTCGTGCCGTTGTTCCTGCTGTTCACGCTGCGGCTGGGCACCAAGCGGCGGGCGCTGGCGCGCGGCCGGACCCGGCGGATGGCCCGGCTGACCACGCTGGTCGAGGAGTCCCTCTCGGTCACCGGCGTGCTGCTGGCGAAGACGATGGGCAACGAGCGGGACATGCGGGCGCGCTTCGCCGCGGAGTCGAAGGAGATCGCGAGCCTGGAGCGTGACGCCGCGCTGGCCGGGCGCTGGCAGCGGGCGTCGCGGACGATGAGCCTGACGATCATCCCCGCGCTGGTCTACTGGATCGCCGGGCTCGCGCTGGCGGGCGGCGCGACGCCGTTCTCGCTCGGCACCGTGGTCGCGTTCACCAGCATGCTGAACCGGCTGCTGGCGCCGGCCACCGCGATGCAGTCGGTGGGGCAGAACGTGGCGACGTCGAAGGCGCTGTTCGGGCGGATCTTCGAGGTGCTGGACCTGCCGGTGGAGATCGGCGACCGGCCGGGCGCGCGCGAGCTGGAGGTGGGCGGCGGCCGCGTCGCCATGCGCGGGGTGTCGTTCCGCTACGACGAAACCGGGCCGTGGACGCTGCACGACATCAACCTCGACGTGCCGGCCGGGACGACCACGGCGCTGGTCGGGTCCACCGGCTCGGGCAAGACCACGCTGGCGTATCTGGTGGCGCGGCTTTACGAGGTGACCGAGGGCTCGGTGTGCGTGGACGGCGCCGATGTCCGCGACGTCACGCTGGCTTCGCTGGCCAAGGGCGTCGGGCTGGTTTCGCAGGAGACCTATCTGTTCCACGCGACGGTGCGGGAGAACCTGCGCTTCGCGAAGCCGGACGCCACCGACGAAGAGCTGGAGAGAGCCGCGAAGGCCGCGCACATCCACGACACGCTCACGGCTCTGCCCGACGGTTACGACACGGTCGTCGGCCAGCGCGGTTACCGGTTCTCCGGCGGGGAGAAGCAGCGGATGGCGATCGCGCGGATCCTGCTGCGCAGCCCGCCCGTGCTGATCCTCGACGAGGCGACGAGCGCGCTGGACAACCGCACGGAGCGCTCCGTGCAGGCGGAGCTGGACCGCCTCGCCGCCGGGCGCACCACGCTCACCATCGCGCACCGGCTGTCCACTGTGGAGCACGCGGACCAGATCGTGGTGCTGGACGCCGGCCGGATCGCCGAGCGCGGCACGCACGCGGAGCTGCTGGCGCTCGACGGCCGGTACGCGCGGCTGGTGCGCGGGGAAATCGCCTAATGTGACCATATGACCGAACTCGATGCGCCCGCCCGCGCCGACGAGCTGGCGTCGCTGGCGCGCGTGGTCCGCGAAGGGGTCGGCCGGCTCAACTGGCGGATGCGCACCGAGGCCGACGCGCCGGCACCCGGCCCGACGGTGCTGGCCGTGCTTTCGCGGCTTTACCGCGGCGGGACCCACACCCCGGGCGAGCTGGCGGAGGCCGAACGGATCCACCCGCAGTCCCTGACGCGCGTGCTGGCGTCGCTGACTTCGCGCGAGCTGATCACGCGGGCCCCGGACCCGTCGGACGGGCGACGCTCGCTGCTGGACATCACCGCCGCCGGACGGGCCGTGCTGCGGGAGTACTCGGTGCAGCGGGAGCGGTGGCTGGCGTCGGCGATGGACCGCACGCTGAGCCCTACCGAACAGCAGCTGCTGCGGCTGGCCTCGGAGCTGCTCGTGCGTGTCGCCGAAGCCTGAAACCGTTGGCAGGCAATGAGAAACGGGGCCCCGGGAACCGACCCCTCCCCGGACCGGTCCCAGGACCCCGCGTGGCCCCCAGGGGTTCCGGGACGCGGCCGCTCCCCAACGGCCGGCCCCGGAACCTTGGCGGAAGGACTCACCTCCCCGGGAGCCTTCCGCCGCGTGCACACCGGCGGGACCTGCTCGCCCCGCTCGCCGGACCCCCAGTACCGGGCGAGTGGCTTTCCGCCGTGTGTTGGGGAGAAGCCTGCCCGAGACGGCCGCGCGTGGGCAGCGTGAAGACCCCCAAGAAGGGCTACGTAGAACTACTCAATCCCCGCCTCGACGCCGCTTTCCGCGCCGCCGCCCTGGCCCGTGCGGCCATCGCCGCAGCCGCGCGGGCCGTCTCGACCGGCGCGGGGTCCGAGTCGACTGTCCTCTGCTGCAACGCCATCAGCAAGCGGGTGACGCCTTCGTCCTGTTCGCGCCCGGTCGGTCGTTCGACGTCGCCGCCTTCCGCCTTCGCGCGGACCAGCGCCTCCAGTGCTTCGCGGTGCTCGTCGGTGTACGAGGCGAAGTCGGCACGCAGCTCTTCGATCAGGTTCACGGCGCGTCGCAGCTCGCCGCGCCGGAGATCGACGTCCTCGTGGAGGAACGGGAAGTCCAGCCGCCGCACCTCGTCGGGCCAGAGCAGGGTTTGCAGCACGATCGTCTGGTCGCGAACGCGCAACGCGCCGAGCGTCTCGCGACGCCGCAAGGCGACCTTCACGACGGCCACCCGCTGCGTCTCGAGAAGCGCCGTCGCCAGCAGCACGTACGGCTTCGTCCCCGCGGGCTCGGGCTCCAGGTAATAGCTCTTCGCGAAGCAGACCGGATCGATGTCGTCGGCCGGCACGAAGCCGTGTACGTCGATCGTGTCCGGCGAAGGCGAGGGCAGGCGCGCGAGGTCGTCTTCGGTGAGCACCACGACGTCGCCGCCCGGCACCGGGTACCCCTTGACGATCTCCGCGTCCGGCACGTCCGCGCCGTCGACCTCGCACACGCGGCGCACCCGGACGCGCCCGCCGTCCGGCTCGTGCACCTGGTGCAGCGGGACGGCGTGCTCCCCCACCGCGCTGTACGCCTTCACCGGAATGGCGTAGTCGCCGAATCCGATCGTGCCCTTCCACACCGCGCGCATCCCGACACCTCCGCAGCTCCAAGGCTAGGGAACGACGTCGTCGCGGCGACAGCTACAAACGGGTGTCAGGCCCCGCGGATTCGCTCACACATTCGAACGACGGCTCGGCCTCGGCGAGGGCCTCCGCCGAACAGCCCACCGCGCACGCCGCCGCCTGGAGCACTTCGGTGACCACCTCGACGTCCACGGTCGCGGCCGCGGCCAGCGCGCCACTGCGGGCGTCCACCCGCCCGGCGAGCCCGGCCAGCGCGTGGGCGAGCGCGTGCTGCCCGGCGACCAGCTGGGTGACGACCTCGGAGATCTCCGCGAGCGTCGCCGTCTGCCCGTCACTGCGCAACGACCCGGCCAGCTCTTCCGCACACGACCGCAGATGCGCCGCGACCACTGTCGGCGGCAGGGAAAGCCTCGGGAGATTCCGCTCGGGACCCTGCACCGCCCACCCCCGCCCTCCGCACAGCTGCTCCGGACCCGCGCCATATTGCCACCGGCGTCGGCCGGTGCAGCCACGACACCCCGAACGTGTGACGGCGGCTCTCGCGGTGGCCGGGGTTCTTGCTGTCTACGGTGACGTCATGGCTGATCACCTGCTCGTCACCACGACCACGCCCGACCGGGAATCGGCCGCGAAGATCGCCTCGTCGGCGGTCGCGGCGAAGCTGGCCGCCACGACGCAGGTGCGCGGCCCGGTGGCGTCCTACTTCTGGCACCTCGGCGAGGCCGGCGAGGTGCCAGAGTAGATCGCGACGTTCAAGACGACGGACGCGCGGTACGACGCGCACATCGTCGCCGAACACCCGTGGGACAAGCCGGAAGTGGCCGCCATCGAGCTGGCGCGGGGGTCTGCGGACTACCTGCGATGATCCGTGCGAGCGGCCGGGACGACGCCACTCCGCTGGCCAGCTCGTGCGCGCGCGAAGCGTCGCGGCGGATGCGTTCCGGCAAGAGCTCCTTCACGGGTTAAGAAGAAGCAGCGAGCACCGCTTCCTCCACCTTGGCCCGCCAGGCGGCGTCGATGCGGCCTGAGCGCGGGGTCACGGCGAAGGAGTCCACCACGGCGCCGCCGAGGGTGGCGACCTTCGCCCAGCGGACTTCGGCCTCGCAGCGGCGGAAGGCGCCCGCCACGCGGAAAAGCAGGCCGATGCGGTCCGCCGCGCGCAGTTCGAGGACCACGGTGTCCGAGCCGCTCGTCTCGTCGTCGAACCACAGCACCTTCGGCGACACCGACCGGGCCGACGGCGACGAGTAGTCGCGCTCCTTCGCCGCCAGGCGTTGCGTCAACGGCATCGTGCCCGCCACCGCGCGCGCGAACTGCTCGCGCAACAGCGCCGGGTCCGGT
Organism: Amycolatopsis saalfeldensis; assembly: GCF_900110575.1. Lineage (GTDB taxonomy): Bacteria > Actinomycetota > Actinomycetes > Mycobacteriales > Pseudonocardiaceae > Amycolatopsis > Amycolatopsis saalfeldensis. Next base: position 212,938 of record NZ_FOEF01000016.1, on the reverse strand, counting down.
AGCGAACCGAACTTCGGCGACGCCGTGAAGACGCCCGCGCGGCCGCCGTCGTGGCCGCGCAGGATCGCGGCGTGCACCTCCAGCGAGTTCAGCGCCAGCACGCCCGCTGCGGGAGCCAGCAGCTCCGCGCGCGCCGGCACGGCCAGCACCACGGTGACGACCTTGCCGTGCGCGGTGATCCGGACCTCGCCGGTACCCGAGCGGACAGCCGCGGCCACCAGCTCGCGCTGCTCGGCGTCCATTGGCTCCGGCGCCGAGAAACCCTTGCCGTGCAAGACTTCCTCGCAGCCGGAGACCAGCTCGGCGAGCAGCCGGGCCTTCCAGTCCGTCCAGACGCCGGGGCCGGTGGCCAGCGAGTCCGCCTGCGTCAGCGCGTGCAGCAGGTCCAGCAGCACCACGCTGCTGTCCAGCGTCTTCACCACGCGCGAGACCGTCGCCGGGTCGCCGATGTCGCGCCGGGTCGCGGTGTGCGGCAGCAGCAGGTGGTGGCGCACCATGGCCGAAACCGTCGCGACGTCGGCGTCCGGCAGGCCGAGCCGCTTCGCGACCTGGGCGGAGATCTTGGCGCCCAGCTCGGAGTGGTCGGCGTCGCGGCCCTTGCCGATGTCGTGCAGCAGCGCGCCGATCAGCAGCAGGTCCGGGCGCGCCACCGTGGTGGTCAGCTTCGAGGCCTCGACACACGCCTGCACCAGGTGCCGGTCCACCGTCCACTGGTGCACCGGCGAGCGCGGCGGCAGGTCGCGCACCGCGCCCCACTCCGGGAACAGCCGCGCCCAGAGCCCGGTCCGGTCCAGCGCCTCGACGGCGTCGACCAGGCCCTCGCCCGCACCCAGCAGCTCCACGAGCGCGTTCAGCGCGTCCGGCGGCCACGGCGCGCGCAGCTCGGGCGCCGATTCCGCCAGCGCGCGCAAAGTGCCGTGCGCGATCGGCTTGCCGGTTCGCGCCGAAGCGGCCGCGACCCGGAGCAGCAACGCCGGGTCCTTGGCCGGCACCGCGTCCCGCGCGAGCGAGACCTCCGCGCCGTGCAGCACGACGCCCTCGGCCAGCGGCGTCCGCGAGGGACGCCGCCCGAACCGGGCCTTCGGTGGCTCCACAGTGGACCGCAGCGCCACGTCGACCGCGTACGCGATCGTCCGGCCGGCCCCGGAAAGCTTGCGCGCCAACGTGAACCGGTCGCCGAACCCGAGCTCGGACGCGACCAGCTGGGCCTCCGGGGCGCTGAGGATGTCCCGCTCCCGCCGCAGTTCCCGACGCAGCTCGGTGCGAACGTCGAGCAGCAGTTCCTTGGCCGCCAGCAGCTCCTCGCCCGGGCGGGCCGTCAGCTGCGCGGCAGCAAGCGCTTCCAGCACGGCGAAGTCACGCAGCCCGCCCCGCCCGTGTTTCAGGTCGGGCTCGGCCGACTGCGCGATCTCGCCGCTGCGCCGCCACCGCCCGCGGACGGACTCGGCCAGCTCGTCGAGCCGCTTGCGGGCCGTCCGCCGCCACTGGTCGCGCGCCGCGGACGCCAGCCGCTCGGCCAGCTCGGCGTCACCGGCGAGGTACCGGGCGTCGATCAGGCCGAGCGCCGTGCGCAGATCCTCCGAAGCGACTTTCAGCGCTTCGCCGGGAGTCCGCACCGAATGATCCAGCCCGACCCGCGCGTCCCACAGCGGGTACCACAGCGCGTCGGCTATCTCACCGACGCGCGAGTTCCCGTTGTGCACGAGCACCAGGTCGAGATCGGAGAACGGCACCAGCTCCCGCCGCCCGAGACCGCCGACGGCGACCAGCGCGACACCCGGTTCCGCGGTGTCCACGCCGGCCGCCGAGGCCCCCTTCCCGAGCCAGAATTCGTACAGGTCGACCAGGGCCGCCCGCAGTGCGGACGCCCCCAGCCGGCCGTGCCTGCCCTCGAGCAACCGCTCGGTGGCCTGAGCGAGCTCACCCCCGTGCGACATGTCCTCGCGCCTATAGCGCGTCCGTGCCGCGCTCGCCGGTCCGTACCCGGATCACGGTCTCGACCGGCGTCACCCACACCTTGCCGTCACCGATCTTGCCGGTGTGCGCGGCGGTGGTGATCGCGTCGAGGACCTTCTCCACGCCCCCGTCGTCGGTCACGACCTCGATCTTGATCTTGGCCACGAAGTCCACCGAGTACTCCGCGCCGCGGTAGACCTCGGTGTGGCCCTTCTGCCGGCCGTAGCCCTGCACCTCGGTGACGGTCATGCCGAGCACGCCCAGCTGCTCCAGCGACGAGCGGACGTCGTCGAGCGTGAACGGCTTGACGATCGCGGTGATCAGCTTCATGCCTTCGTCTCCTCGAGTTTCGTGGCCGCGTTGCCCGTGGCGGTCTTCGTCGGGATGCCCGAGCCGGCGCCGAAGCCGCCGCCCATCCCGCTGAAGTCGTAGGCGCTTTCCGCGTGCTGCGCCTCGTCGATGCCACTGACCTCGTCCTCCGTGCTGACCCGGAAGCCGCCGGCCTTCTTGATGATGAAGCCGATGATCAGGGTAAGGACGAACGAGTACGCGAGCACCGCCAGCGCGGCGACGGCCTGACGGCCCAGCTGGGTGAACCCGCCGCCGTAGAACAGGCCGTCGGCCCCGGCGGAGTTGACGCTGGTGGTGGCGAAGAAGCCGATCAGGATCGTGCCGACCAGGCCGCCGACCAGGTGCACGCCCACCACGTCGAGCGAGTCGTCGAAGCCGAAGCGGTACTTGAGCGAGACCGCCAGCGCGCACAGCAGCCCGGCGATCAGGCCGATCGCGATGGCCCCGAGCGGGCTCACGAAACCACACGCCGGGGTGATGGCGACCAGGCCGGCGACGGCGCCCGAGGCGGCGCCCAGCGTGGTCGGCTTGCCGAACTTGAGCTGCTCCACCACGAGCCAGCCGAGCACGGCGGCGGCGGTGGCGACGGTGGTGTTGGTGAACGCGACCGCGGCGAGGTCGTTCGCGGCCAGCGCGGAGCCGGCGTTGAAGCCGTACCAGCCGAACCACAGCAGGCTGGCGCCGAGCAGCACGAACGGCACGTTGTGCGGGCGCCCGGTGTCCTTCGGCCAGCCCTTGCGCTTGCCGAGCACGATCGCCAGCGCCAGTCCGGCCGCGCCGGCGTTGATGTGGACCGCGGTGCCGCCGGCGAAGTCGAGGGCCTTGAGCTGGTTGGCGATCCAGCCGCCGGCCGCGTTCGGCCCCATGAAGCCGTTGAACGAGAACACCCAGTGCGCCACCGGGAAGTACACGACGGCGACCCAGATGACCACGAACAGGGTCCAGCCCCAGAACTTCGCGCGGTCGGCGATCGCGCCGGAGATCAGCGCGGGGGTGATGATCGCGAACATCAGCTGGAACATGGCGAACGCCAGCACCGGCAGCGCGTCCGGGCCGGGCCACGGCACCGCGGGCGGGCCGCTACTGGCCAGCCCGGCCAGCTTGCCGACGGTGTCGGCCATGCCCGCCAGGTCGAAGTTGCCGACCAGGCCGCCGAACGCGTCGTTGCCGAAGGCCATCGAGAAGCCGAAGAGGACCCACAACACCCCCACGACCGCCAGCGCGATGAAGTTCATCATCAGCATGTTCAAAACGCTCTTCGCGCGGACCATCCCGCCGTAGAAGAACGCCAGTCCCGGTGTCATGAGCATGACCAGCGCGGCGCTGGCCAATACCCATGCGGTGTCTCCTGCGTTCAGCACATCGTCCTCCCGTGCCCTGGGGTTACTGCCCGGGAAGTTTTGGACTCCGGTGTTTCACGAGGCGGCAGCTGAGGTTTCGCGTGCGTGAACTGTCGGGTCGGACTTGTTACGGGCAGGTTTCCGGTCGCCTGGGCTGAAGTGTCCGGTTGCGAAACGTCGTGGTCGAATAGCCCCATGACCTCCGCCCGGCCCGGAAATGACCCACTGCCACCCCGGGTCGTGCGCGCACTGCGGTGTTCGGTGTGCGGCCGCCCGGTCGGGCTAACGGATCGCACGCTGCGTTGCGGTTCCGGCCACTCTTTTGATCTAGCCAGACAGGGTTACGTGAACCTGTTGCACGCGCGCATTCCGGCCGGCACCGCCGACACGGCGCCGATGGTCGAGGCCCGCGCCGCGTTCCTTTCTTCCGGGGCGTACGCGCCGCTCGAAAACGAGCTTTCGCGGGTGGTTTCGGGGACCGCCGGACTCGTCGTCGACGCGGGCGCCGGGCCCGGCCACTACCTCTCGCGAGTGCTCGAAGCGGCGCCCGAAGCGGCCGGGCTCGCGCTGGACGTCTCGGCCATCGCGCTCCGGCGGGCCGCGCGGGCGCACCCGCGGCTGGGCGCCGCGGTGTGGAACCTGTGGGAGCCGTGGCCGGTGGGCGACGGCGTCGCGTCGGTGGTCCTCGACGTCTTCTCCCCGCGCAACGCCGCCGAGTTCCGCCGGGTCCTCGAGCCCGGCGGGCGGCTGGTGGTGGCCGCGCCGCTGCCCGGGCACCTGGCCGAGCTGGGCGATCTGGTGCTGTCGGTGGACGAGCGGAAGGAAGAGCGCCTGGAAACGGCGCTCGGGGACCACTTCACGCGGGTCAGCCGGGCCGACGTGGTGCACACGGCGCCGTTCACCGCCCGGCAGGTGCACGACGTCGTGGCCATGGGCCCGGCCGGCTTCCACCTCGACCGTGACGACCGCCGTTCCCGCCTGCTGGCCGCCGAGGGCCGCGACGTGACGCTCGCCGTCGGCGTCAGCGTGTGGCGTAGGAAGGACGCGTGACCTCCGCTTCGCTGCTGGCTGACGCTTCGTGGGTGCGCGCCCGCGTCGACAGCGCAGCGAAGCTGTACGGCCACGCGCCGGCCGACGTGCTCGGCACGATCTGGTGGTACTCGTTGTCTTCGGTACTGGTGGCGCCGACGCTGGAATCCCTCGCCGCGGAGGTGCTCGACCCGTCGCTGGACGCCGTGGAGCTGGACCTGACGGCGGACGGCCGGTTCCTCGGCGCCAGCTCGCGACGGCCGTTGCGCGGCCCGCTCGGGCCGGCCTTCGCCGATTCACTCGGCACGGCCATCGCGACGATCGCCTCGGTCACCTCCGCGAACCCCCGGGCGTTGGGCGCCATCGCGACGGACTCGATCGCCAACCGGCTTCTCTGGGCTTCAGCGCCGGAACGCGCGGAGGAGGTCGTGGCTTCCATCGGGCTCGGCCTGCCGCGCCCCCGCTACGTGACTGTCGGACGGACGCTCGCCGTGAAGCGCGCGTCGTGCTGCCTGATCTACGAAGTGGGCAACCCGAAGTGCGTCAGCTGCCCGCGTCAGAAGCCTGAAGAACGCGAAGCCCGGCTTCGGGCGGCGCTGGGCTGACGCCAGAAAGCTCGGCCACCCTTCGGGAAAGATGGCCCCGCCCCGGCCCGGTGGGTAGCGTGGCCGGCGATGAGTGAACGCACCTGGGGCTTCCGCACCCGCGCCCTGCACGCGGGCGGCACGCCCGACCCCGCGACCGGCGCCCGCGCCGTGCCGATCTACCAGACGACCAGCTTCGTGTTCGAGGACGCGGCCGACGCCGCCAACCTGTTCGCGCTGCAGAAGTACGGGAACGTCTACAGCCGCATCGGGAATCCGACCGTGGCGGCGTTCGAGGAGCGGATCGCCAGCCTCGAGGGCGCGATCGGCGGCGTCGCGACGGCCAGCGGGCAGGCCGCGGAGTTCCTGACGTTCACCGCGCTGGCCGAGGCGGGCGAGCACATCGTTTCGGCGAGCGGGCTGTACGGCGGGACGGTCACGCAGCTGACCGGCACGCTCGCTCGGTTCGGCGTCGAGACGACCTTCGTGCGCGGCGGCATCGAGGACTACGCCGCGGCCGTCACGGACAAGACCCGGCTGATCTACACCGAGGTGATCGGCAACCCGAGCGGCGAGATCGCCGACCTCGCGGCGCTGGCGGACCTCGCGCACTCCCACGGCATCCCGCTGGTGGTCGACGCGACGCTGGCCACGCCGTACCTCTGCCGCCCGATCGAGCACGGCGCGGACATCGTGCTGCACTCGGCGACGAAATTCCTCGGCGGGCACGGCACCACCCTCGGCGGCGTGGTCGTCGAGGCGGGCACTTTCAACTGGGGCAACGGCAAGTTCCCGCGGATGACCGAGACCGTCGAGTCGTACGGCGGTCTCAAGTACTGGGAGAACTTCGGCGAGTACGCCTTCTGCACGCGGCTTCGCGCCGAGCAGCTGCGAGACATCGGCGCCGTGCTGTCGCCGCACTCCGCGTTCCTGCTGCTTCAGGGCGTCGAGACCTTGCCGCAACGGATGGACGCGCACGTGGCGAACGCGCGCGCCGTCGCCGAGTACCTGAAGGCCGACCCGCGGGTGGCGTGGGTCGGGTACGCCGGGCTGCCGGATCACCCGCAGCACGAGCTGGCCGCGAAGTACCTGCCCGCGGGCCCGGGCGCGGTGTTCTCCTTCGGCGTGAACGGCGGACGCGCGGCGGGCGAGAAGTTCGTCGAGTCGGTCGAGCTGCTGTCGCACCTGGCGAACGTCGGCGACGCGCGCACGCTGGTCATCCACCCCGCGTCCACCACGCACGCGCAGCTGTCCGACGACCAGCTCGCGGCGGCCGGCGTCGGCCCGGACCTGATCCGGCTTTCGGTGGGGCTGGAGGACGTCGACGACATCCTCTGGGACCTGGACCAGGCACTCGACAAGGCGGTGGCGTCATGACTCACGAGGTCGGTGCCGTCGAGCGGCGGCGCATCCTCGGCCGCACGCGCTCGGTGACGGTCGTGGGCGCGTCCGCGAACCCCGCGCGCCCGAGCTTCTTCGTGGCCACCTATCTGCTTTCGTCCACGCGGTACGAGGTCAACTTCGTCAACCCGCGCCTCGACACGCTGCTGGGGCGGCCCGTGTACCCGTCGCTGAAGGACGTGCCGGGCGGGGTCGACCTGATCAGCGTGTTCCGCAAGCACGACGACCTGCCGTCGGTGGCCGACGAGGCGATCGACGCCGGCGCGCGGACCCTGTGGCTCCAGCTGGGCCTCTGGCACGAGCCGGTCGCCGACCACGCCCGCGCGGCAGGCCTGGACGTCGTCATGAACCGCTGCGTGAAGATCGAGCACGCCCGCTTCGCCGGCGGCTTGCACCTCGCCGGCTTCAACACGGGCGTGATCAGCTCGCGGCGCCAGTCGGCCCCGTAACGGCGCTGGTCCGGGCCGTGAGAGGCTGGCCGTATGGCTAAACCCTCCGGGCTGCAGATCAGGAACATCATCGCCGCCGTGCTGATGGCGGCGGCGTTCGTGTGGAACCTGGTGATCGGCGGGCCGTGGTGGGTCACCGCGATCGTCGGGGTGGCCTGCCTGCTGTCTTCGTTCTCGGCCTACCTGAACCGGCCCAGTGCCCGGCCGTGAGCCGGTCCGCCCCGCTGCTTGAACGGGGCGAACCGGACCGTCCTCAGCCCGCGGTCTCCTGGAACCGCGTGGTCACCGCTTCCCGGCCGCGCTTGGTCAGCTCGCCGAACAGCCGCAGGCGCGCCAGCCCGCCGTCCGGGTGGATGTCGAGGCGGACCTCCGTCACCTGCGGCCCGTCGTCCGGCAACGCGAAGCGGTGGCGGGTGTCCGGCTGCAGGCGGGTGCGCGGCAGCAGCGGCACCCACTCCCCCTCGTCCAGGCGGCCGCTCACCGACGCCCAGCCCGGCGCGTTGCCCTTGAGGTTGCTGGTGTCCAGCTCGGCGAAGCGGACGATCCCGGCGCCGGCCAGGCGGACCGTCGCCCAGTCGTTGCCGTCGTCGCGGCGGCGCGCGGTCTCCCAGCCCTCCGCCTGGTGGGCGGCCAGCCCGGGCGAGAGCATGTTGTTCGGCGACGAGTAGAACATGTTGCTGCAGCCGGTCACGACCGCGCCGTTCTCCAGCGCCGCCAGGTCCAGCGAACGCGGGTCCAGCAGCGCCGGGTCCGGCACCGGCGAGCCGTGCACCCGCAGCCGCGCGACGCCGCCGTCCGGGTGCTGGGTCAGGCGGACGTGCGTGTACCGCCTCGGCGAGGACACCTTGTAGAAGTTCTCCGTGTGCCCCAGCGCGGGCGCCCGGTCGACGAGCGTCTCCCAGTCCGCCCCGGCCAGCTCCGCCGCGCTCGGGTAACCCGGCACCGCCGTCGCCTCCACCGAGACGAACGGCGGGTAGTTGCCCTTGAAGAACGCCGTGTCCACCACGACGCCGGACACCACCCCGCCCAGGCCGAGCCGCAGGACCGCCTGGTCGTCACCGGGCTCGCGGTGCCGCCGCGTCTCCCAGCCGTCGTAGACCTGCCCCTTCGGGCCGAAGGTCTCGGCGCTGTGCGCGGGCTTCCACGGGTTGACGAGGTTCTCCTTCTCGGCGAACAGCTCGTCACTCGCCCACATCACCGTGCCACCGAACCGGCGCGAGGCCAGGTCCGGCTGGGCGGTCCACTCAGGACGGTCGTCCGACACGTTCTCCTCCATTTCAGCAGTTCCCCCTCGTCAGCAGTGCGCCACGCGGTTCGTCGCCGGTCACCCGCGAACCACGCAGCCAGGTGCTCCGCACGACCCCGGCGAGCGGCCGCTGGTCGTAGGCGCTCACCGGGTTGCGGTGCTTGAGTTTCGCGACGTCCACGACGAACGCCTCGTCCGGCGCGAACACGCAGAAGTCCGCGTCGTAGCCGACGGCGAGGTGGCCCTTGCGAGTCATCCCCACCTGCGCCGCGGGCCGCTCGGCCATCCACCGGACGACGTCGGCGAGCGAGAAGCCCCGCTGCCGCGCCTGCGTCCAGATCGCCGGCAAGCCCAGCTGCAGGCTGGAAATCCCGCCCCAGGCGAGGCCGAAATCACCGGTGTCGAAGCGTTTCAGCTCCGGCGTGCACGGCGAGTGGTCACTGACGATCGTGTCGATCACCCCGTCGGCGAGGCCCTGCCACAGCAGCTCGCGGTTGGCCGCCTCGCGGATCGGCGGGCAGCACTTGAACTGCGTGGCGCCGTCGCGGATCTCCTCCGCGGTGAAGCTCAGGTAGTGCGGGCAGGTCTCCACCGACAGCGGCAGGCCTTCCGCGCGCGCGGACGCGATCAGCGGCAAGGCGTCCGAAGAGGACAGATGCAGCACGTGCGCGCGGGCGCCGGTCCTCCGGGCCGCCTCGATCACGTGCGTGATGGCCAGGTTCTCCGCGCCGCGCGGGCGGGAGCCGAGGAAGTCCCGGTACTTCTCGCCGTGCGGATCGGGCGCCGACTCGATCGCGTGCGAGTCCTCGGCGTGCACGATCATCAGCGCGTCGAACGTGGCCAGCTCGCGCAACGCTCCTTCCAGCCCGGCGGCGTCGAGCGGCGGGAACTCGTCGACGCCGGAGTGCAGCAGGAAGCACTTGAAGCCGAACACCCCCGCGTCGTGCAGCTCGCGCAGGTCGCCGGTGTTGCCGGGGATCGCGCCGCCCCAGAAGCCGACGTCGACGTGCACCCGCCCGCCGGCCGCCTTGCGCTTGACCTCCAGCGCGGCCGCGTCGACGGTCGGGGGCAGGCTGTTGAGCGGCATGTCCACGATCGTGGTGACCCCGCCGGCGGCGGCCGCGCGGGTCGCCGTCTCGAAGCCCTCCCACTCGGCGCGGCCGGGGTCGTTCACGTGCACGTGGGTGTCCACCAGGCCCGGGAGCAGGACCTCGTCCTCGCCCAGCTCGAGGACTGTGTCTCCGGGCAGGTCCGCCAATCCGGGCTCCACGGCGACGATCCGGCCTCCGTCGACACCGATCGTCGCGGGGCCTTCGGCTCCTTGCCCCGTCACCGCCCGTGCGGCGCGCACCACGAGGTCCATCTGCGGGCACACTCCTCACGCCCGCCGGAATCCGGCAGGCAATTTCACGCTACGGAAAGTCTGTTTCGCCAACCGAGATTAACCACGCGGTTCGTCCCTCGTCAACGTCACGCCGTCCACGTTACGGTCAGCAAGTGGAGCTAGAAGCGGAGTTCACCAGCGAACCGTTCCAGGGTGAGGGCGCCCCGCCGGAGCACGCCCTGCGCGCCCGGGACGCGGCCAGGGAAGCCGGGCTGGACACCGATTTCGGCCCGCTCGGCACCCTCGCCCGCGGTGACGCCGACCAGCTCTTCCAGGCCCTCCCGTCGATCGCGAAAGCCGCGCTGGAAGGCGGCGCCACCCGCGTGACGCTGCAACTGCGCCGCATGGACGAGCACGAGCCCCCACCCCCGGTCGAGCTGAACAGCGCGCTGTCCCGCCTGATCGCCGACGTCGAGCGCGAACTGGGCGCGAAGCTCGGCGATCTGGAGCGCCCGGACAAGCAACGAGCGGTGCGGCTATTGCGCGAGCGCGGGGCTTTCAGCCTGCGGAAATCGGTGTCCGCGGTCGCCGAAGCGCTGGGGGTCACGCGGTTCACGGTTTACAACTATCTCAACCGCGAAGTGGACTGACCAGCGCGTTCAACAAAATGTTGACGGCCGGCCACCCGCGCCGTACGGTCGGCTGACCACCTGCTCCCCCGCTGTGAGGAGATCCCGTTGCCACTCGCTCTCGCCGAGTTCAACATCGCCGGAGCCGCCGAGGTGCGGCCGGCACTGACGGCCTGCCTGGCTGTGCCGCGGTGGGTCGACGCCGTGCTCGGCGGGCGGCCGTATCCGCGCTTCGACGCGTTGCTCGAGGCTGCCGCGAGTGCCACGCCGCTGCGTCGTGACGAGGTCCGTGAGGCGATCGCCGCCCATCCGCGGATCGGGGAAAAGCCCAAGGGCACCGGGGAAGACGCCGGGTGGTCCCGCGGCGAACAGTCCGGTGTGGACAATGCGGACGAGTTCGCCGCCGCGAACGCCGATTACGAACGGCGGTTCGGCCACGTCTTCCTGGTCTGCGCCGCCGGCCGCAGCGGCGCCGAGCTGCTCGCGAACCTGCGCTCGCGGCTGGGCAACGACCCCGAGACCGAGCTGGACGTCGCCGGCGCCGAGCTGGCCAAGATCGCGCAGCTGCGCCTGCAGAAGGCAGTCACTGCATGAGCCTCGTGACCACCCACGTCCTCGACACCGCCGCCGGCAAGCCCGCCGCGGGCATCCCGGTGCGGTTCGAACGCGGCGACGGCAGCCCGATCGCCGACGGCGTGACCGACGAAGACGGCCGCATCCGCGACCTCGGCCCGGAAACCCTCGACCCCGGCGTCTACCGGCTGATCTTCGACACCGGCGCGTACCTCGGGCCGGACGCGTTCTTCCCCGACGTCACCCTCGCCTTCCGGATCACCGACGGCACCGCGCACCACCACGTGCCGGTGCTGCTGAGCCCGTTCGCCTACTCGACCTACCGTGGCAGCTGAAGGGAACCTGACGTGGGAATCTCCTTGGGCCCCAACCAGTACGGCAAAGCCGAGGTCCGGCTGGTCACCGTGCGCCGCGAAGGCGCCGTGCACCACCTGCGCGACCTCACCGTCTCCACCGCGCTGCGCGGCGAACTCGAGGCGACGCACCTGACCGGCGACAACAGCGCCGTGCTGGCCACCGACACGCAGAAGAACACCGTGTACGCGTTCGCCAAGCAGCAGGACGTCGGCGAGATCGAGGACTTCGCGCTGCGGCTGGGCCGGCATTTCGTGGACACCCAGGAGAAGATCACCACCGCCCGCATCACGATCGCCGAACACGGCTGGGAGCGCATCCCGGTCGGCGGCGCGCCGCACGATCACGCGTTCAGCCGATCCGGCGGCGAAAGCCGCACCACCACCGTCACGGTGCACGGCGACCGCGCCTGGGTGGTGTCCGGTGTGGACGGTCTGACCGTGCTCAAGTCCACCGGCTCGGAGTTCCACGGCTTCCCCCGCGAGGAATACACCACGCTGGCGGAGACCGACGACCGCATCCTCGCCACCGCCGTCACCGCGCGGTGGCGTTATCAGGGCAGTACCGACATCGATTGGGCCAAGAGCCATCAGGAGATCCGGCGGACGCTGCTCGAGGCGTTCGCCACGAAACACAGCCTTTCGTTGCAGCAGACCCTGTACACGATGGGCGAAGCCGTGCTGCTCGCGCGGCCGGAGGTCGCCGAGGTCCGGCTTTCCCTGCCGAACAAACACCATTTCCTCGTCGACCTGAGCCCGTTCGGCCTCGAGAACCACAACGAGGTGTTCTACGCCGCCGACCGACCGTACGGCCTCATCGAAGGCACCGTGGTCCGCGACGAAGCCGAAGAGCCCGGCCCGGCCTGGACCGAAGCCGTGCTCTAACCCCCGTCCCCACCGGGAGAGCGCATGTCCGAACGCCCGGATCACCCCTCAAATCATCCCGTCGACGCGCGGCCGCCGTTGCCGCAGCTCGTGCTCGGCGGCATTCAGCACGTCGCGGCCATGTACGCCGGCGTCGTGGCGCCACCGCTCGTGATCGGCGCCGCCGTCGGGCTCAGCCCGGGGCAGCTCAGCCTGCTGATCAGTGCCTCGCTGTTCACGGCGGGGCTGGCCACCCTGCTCCAAACCCTCGGCCTCTGGCGCTTCGGCGCGCGGCTGCCGCTGGTCAACGGCGTCACGTTCGCCTCCGTCGCGCCGATCCTGGCGATCGCCGAGCAGCACAAGTCCGGCGGCGCGCTGGGCGTGGTCTACGGCGCGACGCTCGTCGGCGGCCTTTTCGTGGTGCTGGCGGCGCCGTTCTTCTCGAAGCTGACGCGGTTCTTCCCGCCCGTGGTGACGGGCACGGTGATCACGCTGATCGGCGTCTCGCTGCTGCCCGTGGCCGTGCAGTGGATCTCGGCGCAGCGGCCCTCGGCGCGGCCGTCCGGGCTGCTGCTGGCGGGCGTCACCTTGCTGGCGGTGCTGGTCTTCACCCGCTTCCTGTCCGGTTTCTGGAGCCGCATCGCGCTGCTGCTCGGGCTGGTCGCGGGCACGCTCGTGGCGTGGCCGCTGGGCGAAGTCGACACCTCGACGCTGAAGCAGGCGCCGGTGTTCGGCATCGTGACGCCGTTCCACTTCGGGGCGCCGGTGTTCGACGTGGCGGCGATCGTCTCGATGGCCATCGTGATGCTCGTGGTGATGGCCGAGAGCACCGCGGACCTGCTGGCGCTGGGCGAGATCGTCGGGCGGCCGACCACCGGCCGGACGCTCGCCGACGGCCTCCGCGCGGACGGGCTGGCCACCGCGGTCAGCACGGTCTTCGGCGGCTTCGCGTGCACGGCGTTCGCGCAGAACATCGGGCTGGTTTCGCTGACGCGCATGGTGAGCCGGTACGTCGTCGCGGCCAGCGGCGTGGTGCTGGTGGTGCTCGGGGTGCTGCCGGTGACCGGCGGGGTCATCGCGCTGGTGCCACAGCCCGTGCTCGGCGGGGCGGGGCTGGTGCTGTTCGGCAGCGTCGCGGTGAGCGGGGTGCGCACGCTGGCGAAGGCGTCGTTCGAGCATCCGGCCAACGTCGCGATCGTCGCCGCTTCGCTGGGCATCGGGCTGATCCCGATCGCGCTGCCGGACTTCTACTCGGGTTTCCCGGCCGCGCTGCAGGTGGTGCTGAACTCGGGCATCAGCGCGGGCTGCCTGACCGCCGTGGTGCTCAACCTGGCCTTCGGCGAGCGCTTGATAGAACGCTCTAGCGCGAAAGAGCTATCCTCGGTTTCGTGACAGGGACGAAGGACCGCATCCTGGCCGCCGGGGCCGAGCTGTTCCGGCAGGGCGGCTACGCCGGCACCGGCGTGAAGCAGATCGTCGAGGCGGCGGGCGCGCCGTTCGGCTCGTTGTACCACTTCTTCCCCGGCGGGAAGGAGCAGCTCGGCGAAGAGGTCGTGCGCAGCTCGGGAATGCAGTACATCGCGCTGTTCGACCTCTTCGTCAAGCCGGAGGCGGGCCTGGTCGACTGCATCGAGGCGTTTTTCGCCGCCGGCGTCACCTCGCTGCTGGAGACGGACTACGTCGAGGGCTGCCCGATCGCGACCGTCGCGCTGGAAGTGGCCACCACCAACGAAACCCTCCGCCAGGCGACGGCCGACGTCTTCACCGCGTGGATCGACGCGGGCACCGAGCGGCTCGAGAAGTTCGGCCTGCCGCGCGAATCCGCCCGCACGCTGACCATCACCCTGATCACCAGCCTGGAGGGCGCCTTCGTGCTGGCCCGCTCGATGCGTTCGACCGAGCCGATGGCCGTCGCGGGCACCGCCGTGGTCGACGTCGCCCGGCGGCTGCTGGCGGAGCTGGGCTGATACTGGCTTCAGCCGCCGTCGGCCGGCGTTCGCCCCGACAGGGCGAAGACGGTTCGGAGGACGTTCGAATCGCCCCGGAACCCGCCGGCGGCGACCGCCTGCTCGACACTGATCGCTCCCGCGGCGAGACCGACGACCACGTCGGGAGCGGCAGTGAACACCGAGGCCGGCTCCCGATCGGGCAGGAATGTGCTCGGACCGTCTCGTCAATCCTCAGGACCATGCGGAAACCGTCCGTCTCGATGCCGAGTTCGACGGGCGGCGAGGCGGTCGCGCCGCGGAGGAGGGCAGGCAGCGCGAGGGTCAGCCAGCGCGGCTGGAAGGCGTCGTCGCCCTGGCCGGTCGCCAGCAGCGGCACACCCCACCGGCCGAGCGCCTCCATCGGCTCTCGCAGCCCCGCCCCCCACGAGGTGAGGGTGTAGACGACCCCCTCCTCCCCGAGACGACGTTCGACGATCCCGTTCGCCTCCATGGCTTTCAGCCGCTCGGACAGGAGATTCGTCGCGATGCCCTCGAGCGACTTCTTCAGCTCGGTGTACCGCATCGGACCCCGCGGTCCTACGAGAGGGGATTGACGTGGAGCTGAGCATCAGCTGGCCGGCCGTGGCGGCCGCGTTCGTGGTCGGAATGGCGATCGCTTGGATTTGGTACAGCGACTGGGGGCTGGCCGGCTGGGTCTGGCGGAAGCTGACCGGAGTGACCGAAGAGGACTCCGCGAGGGGCGGCAAGGGCCCGTTCGTTGTCCTGGTGGTGTCGCGCCTATCAGCTCGTGCTGTTCCTGGGCATGGCGATCCCGATCGGGTTGCTGCAGTAGTCAGCGGTATTCCGGCTTCCATCGAGACTCGCGGATCAGCTGGGCCAGTTCGTCGTCCGAACGCTCAGGCGCGACGCCGTCCTTCACTGCCTGCACGGCAACAGCCGTGGCGATGCGCGTGGCGATCTCCGGGACGTCCTCCCACGCCGGGAGCAGCGGCTCGTCGGGGTCAGACAGGGCCGGGGAAGCCTCGCCGAGGGTTTTGGCGGCGACGCGCATCATCTCGTTCGTGACGCGGGTGGCGCGGGCGGCCGTGACGGCCAGGCCGATCGCCGGGAAGATGTAGACGTTGTTGCACTGCGCGACACGCCGCTTCTTCCCGTTGCGCTCCACCGGGGCGAACGGCGAGCCGGTGGCGACGAGCGCGCGGCCGTCGGTCCATTCGTCCAGCTCGTGCGGGTGTGCCTCGGCCCGGCTGGTGGGGTTGGACAGCGGGAAGATGATCGGCCGGTCGGTCTTGCCCGCCAGCTCGCGCACGATCTCCTCGGTGAACGCGCCCGCCGCCGTCGAAAGGCCGAGCAGCACGCCGACGTCGACCTGGTGCACGACGTCCGCCAGCTGCACCCCGGCCCAGCCCTCGACGCGGGCGGCCGGCTGGGCGAAGCGGCGCTGGCCGTCGGACAGGTCGGTGCGGTCGTCGGTGAGCAAGCCCTTGATGTCGACCACCCAGATCCGCGAGGCCGCTTCGGCGTCGGAAAGGCCCTGCGACACCATTTCCTGTCGGATCATCTCCAGCACGCCGATGCCGGCCGAGCCGGCGCCGAGCATCACCACCTGCTGCTCCGACAGCGGCCGCCCGGCGGTCTGGGCCGCGCCGTGCAGCGCGCCGAGCGCGACGGCGGCGGTGCCCTGGATGTCGTCGTTGAAGGTCAGCAGCCGGTCCCGGTAACGGTCGAGGATCGGCAACGCGTGGGTGGTCGCGAAGTCCTCCCACTGTAACAGCACGTCCGGCAGCTCCTCGCGCACGGCGGCGACGAACTCCTCGACGAACGCGTAGTACTCGTCGTCCCCGATGCGCCGGTGCCGCCAGCCGAGGTACTGCGGGTCCTCGCGCCGTTCGACGTTGTCCGTGCCCACATCCAGCACGATCGGCAGCGTGCGCGCGGGGTCGATGCCGCCGATCAGCGTGTACAGCGAAAGCTTGCCGATCGGGATGCCCATGCCGCCGATGCCCTGGTCGCCGAGGCCGAGGATGCGCTGCCCGTCGGTGACCACGATGACGTCGACCTCCCGCTCCGGCCGGTTGCGCAGCACCTCCCGCAGCTCCGCGCGGTCGGGGTAGGCGACGAACAGGCCGCGCGGGCGCCGGTAGATCTCGCTGAACCGCTGGCACGCCTCGCCGACCGTGGGCGTGTAGACGATCGGCATCATCTCTTCGATGTGCTCGCTGAGCAGCCGGTAGAACAGCGTTTCGTTGCGGTCCTGCAGGGCGCGCAGGTAGATGTGCTTGTCGAGGTCGTCGCGGCGGGTGGAGAACTCGTGGTAGGTGTGCTCGACCTGCTCGTCGATGGTCTTCTCGGCGATCGGCAGCAGCCCGAGCAGGCCCAGCTCGCGCCGCTCCTCGTGGGTGAAGGCCGTCCCCTTCGTCGTCAACGCGTCGAAGAGCCTCGCTCGTCCCTTGTGCGCCATGGCTTTCCCCGTCTGCTCCACATCGGACACCGACGGTGCACGACCCTGCCACAGAACCCCGTCACGTGCCGGTGATGTGCTCCGGCCGCACCGGCACGCGTTCCAGCGCCAGCCCCGTCGCGGCGCGGATGGCGGCGGCGATGGCCGGGGTGGACGAGATGGTCGGGGGCTCGCCGACGCCGCGCAAGCCGTACGGGGCGTTCGGGTCCGGGCGCTCCAGCACGTCGATGGCCATCGGCGGCATGTCGAGCACGGTGGGGATCAGGTAGTCGGTGAACGACGGGTTGCGCACCTGGCCGTCGACCACCTGGATCTCCTCCATGACCGCCAAGCCGAGGCCCTGCGCGGAGCCGCCCTGGATCTGGCCGAGCACGGCCTGCGGGTTCAGCGCCTTGCCGACGTCCTGCGCGCAGTCCAGCGCGACCACCTTCACCAGGCCCAGCTCCACGTCCACGTCCACCACCGCCCGGTGCGCGGCGAAGCCGTACTGCACGTGCGCGTTGCCCTGGCCGGTCTCCGGGTCCAGCGGCTGCGTCGGCCGGTGGCGCCACTCGACAGTCTCGTCAAACGACGCCGAATCCAGCAGCGAAGCCAAGTCGCCGACGACCGAACCCGCGACGTCGACCAGCTTGCCACCCACCACACGCGTGCGCGCGGGCAAGGCCTGGCTCTCCAGCAGCCGGGCGCGCACCGCGGCGCAAGCGGCCTGCACGGCGCCGCCGGTCACGTAGCTCTGGCGCGACGCCGAGGTGGAGCCGCCGTTGCCGATCGAGGTGTCCATCGGCAGCACGGTGACCTGCTCGACGCCCAGCTCCGTGCGCACGATCTGCTGCATGATCGTCACGAGCCCCTGCCCGACCTCACACGCCGCCGTGTGCACGGTGGCCGCGGGCTCGCCGCCGACGAGCTGCAGCCGGACGCGCGCCGTCGAGTAGTCGTCGAAGCCCTCGGAGAAGCAGACGTTCTTGATTCCCACCGCGTAGCCGACCCCGCGCACCACCCCCTCGCCGTGCGTGGTGTTCGAGACGCCGCCGGGCATGTGCCGCAGGTCGAAGTCGCGCTCCGCCGGAAGCGGACGCGCGCGCAGGCGTTCCAGCAGCTCCGCGACCGGCGCCGCCGAGTCCACCACCTGACCGGTGGGCATCACCGAGCCCTCGCTCATCGCGTTGCGGATGCGGAGGTCCACCGGGTCCAGTCCACACGCGACGGCCAGCTTGTCCATCTGTGACTCGTACGCGAACGCCGCCTGCACCGCGCCGAAGCCACGCATCGCGCCGCACGGCGGGTTGTTCGTGTACGTGCCCCAGCAATCGACGGCGACGTTGTCCACTGTGTACGGACCGACCCCGAGCGTCGCGGCGTTCGCCACCACCGCGCCGGTCGAAGACGCGTACGCGCCGCCGTCGAGGAAGAGCCGCGCGCGGACGTACACCAGACGCCCGTCCGAAGTGGCGCCGTGCTCGTAGTACATCTTCGCGGGGTGACGGTGCACGTGGCCGTAGAACGATTCCTCGCGGTTGTACACCATCTTCACCGGCTTGTCGGTGTGCAGCGCGAGCAGGCACGCGTGCACCTGCATCGACAGATCCTCGCGCCCGCCGAACGCCCCGCCGACGCCGCCGAGCGTCAGCCGCACCTTCTCCGTTGTCAGCCCGAGCGCGGCGACGATCTGCTGCTGGTCCACGTGCAGCCACTGCGTCGCGACGTACAGGTCCACGCCGCCTTCGGTGTCCGGCACCGCGAGCCCGGACTCCGGGCCGAGAAACGCCTGGTCCTGCATGCCGACCTCGTACACGCCGGACACCACGACGTCGGCCGAAGCTTCCGAAGAGCCGCGCCGGATCCGCACGTGCCGGACGACGTTGCCGCCCGCGTGCAGCGAAGCGCCGACACCGTCGACAGCCGCTTCGGAGTCCGTGATCGGCTCCAGAACTTCGTAGCTCACCTTGATGCGCTTCATCGCCCGGCGCGCGGTCTCCGGATGGTCCGCGGCGACGAGCGCGACCGGCTCGCCCTGGTACCGGACCACGTCGTCGGCCAGCACCGGCTGATCGGCGTGCTCGAGGCCGTAACGGTTGAGGCCGGGCACGTCCTCGTGCGTGAGCACCGCGTAAACCCCGGGCACCGCAAGGGCTTCCGCGATTTCGATGCCGGTGATCCGGGCGTACGGGTGCGGGCTGCGCAACGTCGTGCCCCACACCATGTCCTCGTGCCACAGGTCCGAGGAGTAGGCGAACTCACCGCGCACCTTCACCGTGCCGTCCGGCCGCTGGGCGTTCGCGCCGACACCGTTCGAAGTGCCGGTGAGCGGCAAAGTGGTGGTCATCGGTCCCCCCGCAGCCGCGCGCTCGCGCCGGCCAGATCACGCGCGATCACGGACTCGTCCTCCTCGCGCAGCGCGCCGTTCTCCACCACGGCCTTGCCGCCGACGAACAACCGGGCCAACGGCGGCGTCGCGCCCAGCACCAGCGCCGCGACCGGGTCGGTGATGCCCGCGTAGTTCAGCCCCGACAGGTCCCACACGGCCAAGTCGGCGAGCTTGCCCACCTCCAGTGAGCCGAGGTCCGCCTCGCGGCCGAGGCACCGCGCGCCGCCCATCGTGCCCAGCCACAACGCTTCCCGCGTGGTCAGCGCCTTCGGGCCGCCACGCTGGCGAGCCTGCAACAACGCCTGGTGCAGTTCCTCGCCGAGGCCGCCGGACTCGCTGGACGCCGCCCCGTCGACGCCGAGGCCCACCGGCGCGCCCGCGTCGAGCAGGTCGCGCACCGGGGCGATGCCCGTGCCGAGGCGGCCGTTGGACGTCGGGCAGTGCGCCGAGCCGGTGCCCGTGGCGCCGAACCGGCGGATCGCGTCGGCGGAAAGGTGGACGGTGTGCGCGAGCCAGACGTCGCCGGCCAGCCAGCCGAGCTTGTCCGCGTACTCGGCCGGGGTGCAGCCGACCTCGGCGAGGCACTGCTGCTCCTCGTCGAGCGTCTCGGCCAGGTGCGTGTGCAGCCGGACGCCCTTACGCCGGGCCAATTCGGCCGCGCCGGACATCAGCCGCTCGGTGACGGAGAACGGCGAGCACGGCCCGGCGGCGATGCGCAGGTGCGCCCCGGGCGCGGGATCGTGGAACCGGTCGATGGCGGCCTCGGTGCCGAGCAGCGCGTCCTCGGTCGTCTCGACCAGGTTGTCCAGCGGAAGTCCGCCGTCGGACTCGCCGCGGTCCATCGAGCCGCGCACCAGGTGCAGCCGGACGCCGATCCGCTGCCTGGCCGAGACCAGCGCTTCGACCTGGTCACCGCCGTCACGCGGGAAGACGTAGTGGTGATCGGCGACGGTCGTGCAGCCGGTCAGGGCGAGCCGCGCCATCCCGGCCGTGCCCGCGGCATGCGTGATCTCCGCGTCGAGCCGGCCCCACACCGGGTACAACGCGACGAGCCACTCGAACAGCGTGTGGTCGGCCGCCATCCCGCGGGTCGCCCACTGGTAGAGGTGGTGGTGGGTGTTGACCAGGCCCGGGGTGACCAGGCAGCCGGACGCGTCCACGTGCTCGTCTATGTCGTCCGAGCCTGCGTAGCGGCCTTCCCCCACAACGGCGATGCGGTCGTTCTCGATCAGCACGTGACCGCTCGCGTACTCCGGGCCGCTGACGGTGGCGATGGCAGCGTTCGAGACGAGTGTCTTCACTGAGCACCGCCCGCGGCGGCCGAGCGGACAGCGTCCAGGATCTTCTCGTAACCCGTGCAGCGGCAGAGGTTCCCGGCCAGCGCCTCGCGGATCTCCTCGTCGCTGGGCTTCGCGACGCGGTTCAGCAGATCGTGCGCCGCGACGACCAGCCCCGGGGTGCAGAAGCCGCACTGCACGGCCCCGGCGTCCACAAAGGACTGCTGCACCGGGTCGAGCCGGTCGCCGTCGGCCAGGCCTTCGACGGTACGCACCGCTCGGCCCTCCACCTGCCCCGCCGCGACCAGGCACGAGCACACCGGAACGTCGTCGAGATAGACCGTGCAGGAACCGCATTCGCCCTGCTCACAGGCGTTCTTCGAGCCGGGAAGACCCAGCCGCTCACGCAGCACGTACAGCAGGCTCTCGCCCTCCCAGACGTCGTCGGCCTGGCGGCTCTCGCCGTTCACGGTCACGTTCACGCGCATTCGCGGTCACTCCCCCGGTGTTCGTCCCAGGCCCAGGTCAGCGTCCGCCGGGCGAGGACGGACAGGGCGTGCTTGCGGTATTCCGCGCTCCCGCGGACGTCGTCGATCGGCGCGGCGGCCCCGGCCACCAGCTCGCCGAACCGGCGCTTGAGTGAATCGGCCAACGGCTCCCGCGAGCCCCACGGCAACTTGGCGGCCAGGAAGTCCTCGGCCTCACGAGCCCGCCGCGGCGTCGGCGCGGCCGAGCCGACGGCGGCGCCGGCCTCGGTCTTCTCCGGGCGCAGCGACAAGGCGAACGAGCAGACGGCGATCACCATCGCGTTGCGCGTGCCGACCTTCGCGAACTGCTGCGGCCCGGCCGAAGCCGGCAGGTGGACGGCGATGATCAGCTCGTCGGGCTCCAGCGCGTTGCGCTTCACCCCGAGGTAGAACTCGTCGGCCGGGACGAACCGCGTGCCCCGGACCGAAGCGACCTCCACCCGGCCGCCGAGCGCGAGCAGCACCGGGTGCGTGTCACCGGCGGGCGAGGCGGCGCCGAGGTTGCCGCCCACCGTGCCGCGGTTGCGGATCTGCGGCGAGCCGACCGTGCGCGACGCCATGGCCAGCGCGGGCAGGGGCTCCCCCAGCTCGGTGATCACGCGCGCGTACGGCACGCCCGCGCCGAGCCGGACTTCGCCGTCGGCAATGGACCAGCCCACCAGCTCGCTCACCCGGTTCAGGTCGAGCAGCGCGGCCGGGCGGCGGTGGTCGAAGTTCAGCTCGACCATCACGTCGGTGCCGCCGGCGATGGGCACCGCGTCGGGGCGCTCGGCCTTGACGGCCAGCGCCTCGGCGAGGCTCTCGGGACGCAGGAAGTCCACGTGCGGGCTCCTCTTTTAGGCTGGACAGCCCAGTAGACGCCGAAACGCAGCGGGCGGCAACGGTGCCGCTCCATGAAAGCCAGGGCAGCGGAACACCACCCGTTTGTGCTTTCCTACAAGCCTGATGACCACCGTCAAAACGCTGCTGGCCCTGCCCGGGCTGCGGCCGCACCCGAACACCCCGGCCGCCCTGCTCGACCGGCCCGTGACCCGGATCTACGTGACCGAGCTGCCCGACCCCGGCCGGTACCTGTCGGCGGGCGAGCTGGTGCTGTCCGGGCTGCTCTGGTGGCGCACGCCGGGTGACGCGGAGCCGTTCGTGGCCGCGCTGGCCGCCGCCGGGGCCGCCGCGTTGGCCGCTTCGGGCGCCGATTCGGACGGCATCCCGGACGACGTCGTCGAGGCCTGCGCCCGGCACCGGATCCCGCTGCTGGAAGTGCCGCCCGACCTCTCGTTCGCCGTGGTCACCGAGCAGGTGGTGCTGGCGCTGGCGGCCGCCGCGGACGGGGCGCGCAAACGTTTGCTGACCGCCGCCGCGGAGGACGCGCCGCTGCCGGTGCTGCTGGAGCGCGCGGCCGTCGAGCTGGGTGCGGCGTGCTGGGTGCTCTCGGCCGTGCCCCGGGTGGTCGCGGGGACGGCGGCGCTGCCCGGCTCGCCCGCGGAGCCGGTCCGGCAGTTCGCCGCCGCGCACGGCCGCCCGACCGCCGCCGCCGGGCTGACCGTGCTGCCGGTCGAGGGTCGTCACGCCGTGCCGTGGCTGCTCGCCGTCGACGGGCCGTTGAGCGCTTCGCAGACCGAGCTGGCGGAAGAGCTGGCCGGGCTGATCGGCCTGGCACGAGCCCGTTCCCGCCTTCCCGAGGAACTGCCGGAAACCGGAACCGTGCGAGCCGTCGCGCTGAGGACGGACGGCAGCGCGGAAGCCGCCGACGTCCTGGCGGAACTGCTCGCGGAGACGACGTTCACCCTCACCGGCCCGGCTCCCGGTGAGGCCCACGCCCTCGTCGCCGAAGACGGTTCCTGGCCGGAGGACTGGGCCGCCGAGGCGACGGCCGCTCTGTCCACAGTGGAACCCCTGCTCACGGCACGGCGGCTGCTGGCCGGGTTCAGCGACCCCGGGCCCGTGGCGGAAGCCAAGGGGGTGCTGGAAGTCGCGCGTCACGCGCTTTCCGTGGCGGCGAACCGAGAAGGCCCCGTGGCGGTGGTCCCGGCCGCCGACGTCGGCGTCCACCAGCTGCTGCTGGCCGGCGTCTCCGCCGACCTGCGGGCGGCCCTGCGGCGACGGCTGCTGGGCCCGCTGCTGGACTACGACGCCGAGCAGCACTCCGACCTCGTCCGCACCGTGCGGGTGTTCCTGGAGTGCTCGGGCTCGCCGACCAAGGCGGCGAAGGCGTTGCACATCCACGTCAACACCTTGCGCTACCGGATCGGCCGGGCGGCCGAGCTGCTGGGCGTGGACCTGGGAGACTTCGTCGCGCAGGTGGACGTTTACCTCGCGCTGGTGGCCGGGAAGGACTCGTGAGTGTTCATGAACCGTCATGAACACTCACGAGTCTTTACAGCGCTTTGGCGGCCCGGTCGGCGACCAGCTTCAGGAACCGGCCCGGGTCGGCCAGCTCGCCGCCCTCGGCGAGCAGCGCCATGCCGTACAGCAGCTCGGCGGTCTCGGCCAGCGACGCGTCGTCCGGGTTCGCCGCGCGGGCCGCGCGCAGGCCGGTGACCAGCGGGTGCTCCGGGTTCAGCTCCAGGATCCGCTTGATCTGCGGCATTTCCTGGCCCATCGCGCGGTACATCTTCTCGAGCGTCGGCGTGAGGTCGTTCGTGTCGCCGACGATGCACGAGGGCGAGGTGGTCAGCCGCGAAGAGAGCCGGACCTCCTTGACGGTGTCCTCGAGTGTGGTCGTCATCCAGGACAGCAGGTCGGTGTACTCGCTCTGCTGCTCCTCGGACGCCGGGTCCAGCTCCACCTCGCCCTTGGCCACGGACTGCAGCGGCTTGCCGTCGAAGCCCGGCACCGAGTCGACCCACATCTCGTCGACCGGGTCGGTCAGGATCAGCACCTCGTAACCCTTGGCGCGGAACGCTTCCAGGTGCGGCGAGTTCTCGATCGTCGTACGCGACTCGCCGGTGATGTAGTAGATGTGCTCCTGGCCGTCCTTCATCCGCGAGACGTAATCGCGCAGCGAAGTCGGCTTCTCGGCGTCTTCGGTGGAGGCGAACGAGGAGATCTCCAGGATCGACTCGCGGTTCTCCGGGTCGTCGAGCAGGCCCTCCTTGACCGCGCGGCCGAACTCACGCCAGAAGGTCGTGTACTTGTCGGCGTCCTCGGTCATCATCGTCTTGACCGTGGCGAGCACCTTCTTCTCCAGCCGCCGCCGGATCATCCGGATCTGCCGGTCCTGCTGCAGGATCTCGCGCGAGACGTTCAGCGAAAGGTCCTGCGCGTCGACCACACCCTTCACGAAGCGCAGGTAGTTCGGCATCAGCGCTTCGCAGTCGTCCATGATGAACACGCGCTTGACGTAGAGCTGCACGCCGCGCTTGCTGTCGCGCATGAACAGGTCCGGCGGCGCCTGCGCCGGGACGAACAGCAGCGCCTGGTACTCGAACGTGCCCTCCGCCTGCATCCGGACGGTCTCGAGCGGGTTGTTCCAGTCGTGGCTGATGTGCTTGTAGAACTCGTGGTACTCGTCCTCGGAGACCTCCGAGGACGGCCGCGCCCACAGCGCCTTGCGCGAGTTGACCGTCTCCAGCTCGGGCGCCTTCTCCGCCGTGTCTTCGGCGTCGGGCTCCAGCGGGTTCTGCTTCACCATCCGGACCGGCCAGGTGATGAAGTCCGAGTAGCGCTTGACGATCTCGCGGACCTTCCACGGCGACGTGTAGTCGAAGAGGTGGTCCTCGTCGTCGGCCGGCTTCAGGTGCAGCGTGACGGCGGTGCCTTGCGGCGCGTCCTCGACCTGCGCGATCGTGTAAGTGCCCTCGCCCTCGGACTCCCAGCGGACGCCCTCGTCCGTGCCCGCGCGGCGGCTCACCAGCGTGACCTTGTCCGCGACCATGAAGCTCGAGTAGAAGCCGACGCCGAACTGGCCGATCAGGTCCTGCGAGCCGGCCGCGTCCTGCGACTCCTTGATCTTGCGCAGGAACTCCGCGGTGCCGGACTTCGCGATGGTGCCGATCAGGCCGACCACGTCGTCCCGGCTCATGCCGATCCCGTTGTCGCGCACGGTGAGCGTGCGGGCCTCGGTGTCGATCGCGATCTCGATGTGCAGGTCGTCGGTGTCCGCCTGCAGATCCTTGTCCCGGTACGACTCCAGGCGCAGCTTGTCCAGCGCGTCCGACGCGTTCGAGACCAGCTCCCGCAGGAAGATGTCCTTGTTCGAGTAGATCGAATGGATCATCAGCTGCAGCAGCTGGCGTGCCTCGGACTGGAATTCCAGCGTTTCGACCGACATGTCTTCCTTCCCACCCCTGCACAGAAAGTCCGGCGGGAATTCTACCCAGGCACGTTCAGGCGAGACGGCGGGCGTAGCGGTCCAGCGTCGCGGCGTCGAACGGCAGCTCGGACTCCTCCAGCGCGCCGCAATGCAGGCCGCCGAGCAGGTACCGCGCGAGCGCTTCGGCCGTGGCGGGCTCGTCGAGCACTCCGCCCGATGTCTGGTCGGCGTAGTCGCGAAGCCGCTTCGCCGCGTCCGGGAAGCCTTCGCGGTAGAAGGCGTACGTCGCCGCGAAGCGCGTTGGCAGCTGATGCGGGTGCAGGTCCCAGCCCTGGTAGAAGCCGTTCTCCAGCGAGCGCCGGACCAGGCGCTGGTGCTCGGCCCAGGCCGCCGGCAAGGCGTCGCCGACGGGGAGCTTGTTGGTGGAGCCGTCGGACAGCCGCACGCCGGTGCCCGCGGCCGCGACCTGCATGAGCTGCTTGGCGAAGTCCGCGGCCGGGTGCTCCATGCTCTGGTACGCGGCGGCGATGCCCAGCCCCGCGCTGTAGTCGTAGGTGCCGTAGTGCAGGCCGGAACAGCGCCCGGCCGCCGCCTGGATGATGCGCGCGACCGACACCGTGCCGTCGTGGGCGAGGATCGACTGCGCGGTCTCGATCTGCACCTCGAAGCGCAGCGCGCCCTCGGCGAGTCCGTACGCGGATTCCAGGCGCGCCAGCACATCCGCGGCCACTTCGACCTGCTCGACGGCCGTCACCTTGGGCAGCGTGACGACGAAACCCTCGGGCAGCGGGCCGTTTTCCAGCAGGCCGGAGAGGAACAGGTCGAGGGTGCGGATGCCACGCCGTCGCGTCGCGGCCTCGAAGCTCTTGAACCGGATCCCGACAAACGGTGTGCCGCCGGTGGTCGCGAGCGTCTGCCCGGCGGCCAGCGCGGCCGCGTCCTCGGCGGCGTCGCCCGGGTGGCCGTAGCCGTCCTCGAAGTCGATCCGCAGATCCTCGATCGGCTCCGTGAGCAGCTTGGCGCGCACGCGTTCGGCGACGTCCGGGGTCAGGCCGAGCCGGTCGCCCTCCTCGATGAACACCCGCATGGCCCGCTTGCCCCAGTCGGCGACCAGGCGGGTGCGGTACTGGGACGCCGGCACGTACACGGTGTGCACGGGCCGGCGACCCGGCGGCTCGCCGGGGTACAGCGCCGCGACGCGCGCGTCCGCATCCGCGAGACGCGCATCGGCGCTGGTGTAAACGTCCTCGGCGAGCCGGCCGCCCATTACTTGATGCGCTCGTAGGCCGGGAGCGTGAGGAAGTCCGGGAACTCCTCGGCCAGCGCGACCTGCTCGAACAGCTCGACCGCCGGGGCGAGCAGCTCTTCCTTGACGTCGGTGGCCAGCTCGCCGCGGACGTCGGCCAGCACGCCGCGCACCAGCTCCGCGGTCACCCGGTCGCCGGTGTCGAGCACAGTGCCGTTCTTGACCCACTGCCAGACCTGCGAACGCGAGATCTCGGCGGTGGCGGCGTCCTCCATCAGGTTGTGGATGGCCGCCGCGCCGTTGCCGCTGAGCCACGACGCGATGTAGCGGATGCCGACCTCGACGGCGGCGCGCAGGCCGGCCGCGGTGGCGCTGCCCGGCGTCGAGGCGACGTCGAGCAGCTGGTCGGCGGTCACGCTCACCTCGTCGCGGGTGCGCTCCAGCTGGTTCGGCTTCTCGCCGAGCACCTGGTCGAACTCCTCGCGGCACAGCGAAACCATGCCCGGGTGCGCGACCCACGAGCCGTCGAAACCGTCGCCGGCCTCGCGCGCCTTGTCGTCGTGGACCTTCTTGAACGCGCCCTCGTTGACGGCCGGGTCCTTGCTCGGGATGAACGCCGCCATGCCGCCGATCGCGAACGCGCCGCGCTTGTGGCAGGTGCGCACCAGCAGCTCGGTGTAGGCGCGCATGAACGGCGCGGTCATGGTGACCGAGTTGCGGTCCGGCAGCACGAACTTCTCACCGGCGTCGCGGAAGTACTTGATCACGCTGAACAGGTAGTCCCAGCGGCCCGCGTTCAGGCCCGAGGCGTGCTCGCGCAGCTCGTAGAGGATCTCTTCCATCTCGAACGCGGCCGGGATGGTCTCGATCAGCACGGTCGCGCGCACGGTGCCGTGCTCGATGCCCAGCTCCTTCTCGGCGTGGGTGAACACGTCGTTCCACAGCCGCGCCTCGAGGTGGCTCTCCATCTTCGGCAGGTAGAAGTACGGGCCCTTGCCGCGCTTGAGCAGCTCGGCGGCGTTGTGGAAGAAGTAGAGGCCGAAGTCGACCAGCGCGCCGACGCCCTTGCGTCCGCCGAAGGTCAGGTTGCGCTCGTCGAGGTGCCAGCCGCGCGGGCGGACCACGATGGTGGCGTGCTCGACGTCGTCCTTCAGCGCGTAGCTCTTGCCGCCGCTCTCCAGCGTGATGTCGCCGCGGACGGCGTCACGCAGGTTGACCTGGCCGGAAACCACGTTCGCCCAGTGCGGGGTGTTGGCGTCCTCGAAGTCGGCGAGCCACACCTTGGCGCCGGAGTTGAGGGCGTTGATGGTCATCTTGCGGTCGGTGGGGCCGGTGATCTCGACCCGCCGGTCCCGCAGCGCCGGCGGCGCCCCGGCGACCTGCCACTCGCCCTCGCGGATCGCCTGGGTCTCCGGCAGGAAGTCGAGCCGGCCGGTGGTGCGCGCCTCTTCGCGGCGCTTGCCGCGGGCGAGCAGCAGTTCGTCCCGGCGGCCCGCGAACGCGTCGTGCAGCCCCGCCAGGAAGGCGAGGGCTTCCGGCGTCAGGATCTCGTCGCCGCGCTCGACAGAGCCGCCGAGGACCTGGACTTCAGACATGCGAAACACCCCGAGTCGTTCTTTGGATAACGTCCCTACGGTTTTTACCTGACGGACTATAGTTTCTGCATAGCGGAAGCTCAAACGACAGTACCCGGACCTGTGAGGAGCACCACGGTGGCGGCTGAGAAAAGCGGGCGAGACGGCGGCGTCCAGTCCCTGCAACGCGCCTTCGAGCTGCTGGAACACCTCGCCGACACCGGCGGGGAGGCCAGCCTCTCGGAGCTCGCGACGCTCTCCGGGCTGCCGATGCCGACGATCCACCGGCTGATCCGGACGCTGGTCGACCTCGGCTACGTCCGGCAGAACACCAACCGCCGGTACGCCCTGGGCGCGCGGCTGATCCGCCTCGGCGAGAACGCCAGCATGCAGTTCGGCGCCTGGGCGCGCCCGCTGCTGGTCGAGCTGGTGGAGGAGGTCGGCGAGACGGCCAACCTCGCCGTGCTGGAACGCGACGAGGTGGTGTACGTGGCGCAGGTGCCGTCGAAGCACTCGATGCGGATGTTCACCGAGGTCGGCCGCCGGCTGCTGCCGCACGGCACCGGGGTCGGGAAGGCGATGCTCGCGCAGCTGCCCGCCGACGAGGTCACCGCACTGCTCGACCGCACCGGCATGCCCGCCTACACCGAGCACACCTTCACCGACCCGGCCGCGCTCGCCGCCGAGCTGACCCGGATCGCGGACCAGGGCTACGCACTGGACGAGGCCGAGCAGGAGCTGGGCGTCCGCTGCATCGCGGTGGCCGTGCCCGGCGCGCCCGTGCCCGCCGCGGTCTCGGTGTCCGGCCCCTCGGGACGGCTGACGGCGGACGCGGTGGCGCACATCGCGCCGGTGGTGCAGAAGATCGCGGACCGGCTCTCGCAGCAGCTGCCGCCCGCCTGAGCCGGCCCGCTACTAGGCAGGGCAATCGGCAAGGCCGTCCACGAGTTCACCGGCCAGCAGGTCCATCAGCAGCCCGTCGTGCCAGGTGCCGTCGGGGCCGCGCTCATAGGACCGCATCACGCCGACCGGCCGGAAGCCGAGCTTCTCGTACACGTGCACAGCCCGCGTGTTGGCCACCGCCGGATCGATGGTGAGCCGGTGGTGGCCCTGCGCGAACAGGTGCGCGGCGAGCACGCGGATCGCCTCGGCGCCGAAGCCCCGGCCGTGCCACCGCGGGTCGACGGCGATGTCGATGCCGGCGTGCCGGTACTGCGGTTCCAGCTCCTCGAAACTCTGGATCAAGCCGACAGTCTCGCCGTCGAACTCGATGGCATAGCTGGAAAACCCCGCTTCGGCCGCCAGCAGCCCGTCGGCCTCTTCCTCCGCGTCACCCCACCATTGGGCCACTTCCGGGGTAGCGAGAATGTCCCGCGCCCGATCGCGGTCCCGTTCGGTGAGCGGGCGCAGGCGGACGCGCGGGCCTTCGATGATCCCGGCCATCGGCAGCTCAGCTGCTGGGCTTGGGGTCCACCTGCACGTCGTACTTGGCGTTGCTGCCGTCGACCGACTTGATCGTGGCGGTGAGCCCGTACTTGGTCGACCCGGCCGCCAGCTCGCAGCGCATCTGCTCGCCCTGCTTGGCGTTGATCGGGCCCGGGCAGGTGATCGAGTCGGGACGCTGCCCCACCGACTGCTGCAACGCGTCGGCGATCCCCTTCTCCAGGTCGGCCTTGGCGATCTGGCGGTTCACTTCGACGTTGGCCGAGCAGCCGCCGAGCACGAGGCCCGCGCAGCAGAGCGCGAGCGTGACTGTCCTCATCGGACGGAACATGGAGCGTAAGCCTCCTCAGGCCCAGACGGAACGGGGGACGCGGTCGAGCAGGTCGCACCGCAGGTCGAGCGCGGGCACGAGCTCACGTGGATCGCGGTGGTCGGCGACCCGGTCGAGGAAGTCGAGTTTCCCGCCGAGCAGGGTGAACCCGCGGTGCTGCCGCTGGTCGGTCTTCAGGAACTCGATGACGGCGGGGGCGAGCACGGCCCTGGCGAACCGCTCGTCGCCGGTCCGCACCTCGTAGCGGTCGTCGAAATCCGGGTCGCCCACCCGCAGATCCCCTTGTCCCAGCCCGGCGTTCACCCGGCTCGCCAACGGGACCGCGGGGGTCACCTGCAGCGCCGGACCGGCCACCGGGGTACGCACCCAGATCGCCCGCACGTCGTTCCACCCGGAGTCCAGCGCCCGCACCTTGAACACCGCGGCCAGGAACGGCCATCCGCGATGGGTGCCGGTGATCACCTGGTGTGCCTCGTACGCGTTGAGCCGGCCGAGGAGCGGATCCCGCGGATCGGCGATCTCCTCGACCACGGTCCGCCGGACGTGGTGGTCCCCCTCGCCGAACAGCGAGCAGTACGAGTCGTTGCGCTCCTCGTACCGCCAGCCCCGCCGCTCGGCCTCCTGCCCGAGCCGCGCCATCGCCTGCTCGCCCCGCGCCTTGAGGGAACGGTTGTTCCACACGACGAACCACGTGACGGCACCGGCGATCAGCACTGTCCCCCCGATCACGATCACCAGGATCAGGGCAAGGCTCACGGGCGCGGCTCCCGGTCGCCGAACACGGTCAGCTCGTCGACGTCGTCCTCGACCGCCGCCGCCGGACGCCGTCCGGGCGGGGGCGGCACCGTGGTCACCACCACCGGCCGCGGCGAACCGAACAGCTCCTCGTCGGAAGCCAGCACGCGGTCCAGCAGTTCGGTGTCGCCGAGGTTGCGGGCCACCACCTCGGCCTGCAGCCTGGCCGCGCTCGCCTGCGCCTCGGCGATCGCCTGCAGCACGTCCGAGGAAAGCACCTCCGGCGCCGTCGCCGAGGAACGCTCGCTGAAGGTGACCGAGGTGATCCCGCCGCCCGCGCCGGCCACCACGGTGACCACGCCGTCGGCCGAAGTCGCCTCTCCCTGCACGTCCTTCAGCTGGCCGGCCATGTGCTGGTAGGCCTCGGCGCGGCTGCCGTTCTCCGCCGCCGCGGTGTCGATCGCTTCGATCCGCGCCAGTAACTGCCGGGCTGTCTCGTTCATCGGGTGGTCTTTTCCGGTTCGATGGTCGCGAGGAACTTCTGGAAATCGTCGATCACGTACTCGAACTGGTCTTCCAGCAGTGCGGACAGCACCACGTGCAACACCGCCGAGCGGTGCTGGTCGCGCTGGTCGCGCATCGCCATGAACACCTGGAACTGCACGAGATCGGCCGGGGCGCCGTTCAGCAGCACGGTGAGCTTCACCGCCTGGGTGAGGCCGGGACTCTCCGGCGAGCCGACCTCGTTGCGACGGCCCAGCTGGACGCCCTGCGCGCCGGCCACGCGCAGGTGCTCCACCGCCTCGTCGCCGATCTCCGCCAGGTCGGGGTTCTCGCGAACCTCACCGGTGATGGAGATGTTGGCGGTGAACCCGTTCTTCGCCGTCACCGGGTTCAGCGCCACGAATGCCGCGTCCGGGGTGCCGATCTCGTCAGGATCAACCGATCGCCAGCCCTCGGGCAGCGAGAACTCGATCGGCACCGGAAGGGTTGCTGCCACTGCGTTTCTCCGAATCTGAGGTTGGGATCAGCCAAAGCCGAGGGCGTGCCCGATGGCTCCGGCCGCTTTCTTGGCGCCGCCGACGGCGTCCGAGGCCACGTGGCCGACGTCGCCCGCGACGTCTTTCGCCGTGTCCACGACTTCTCCCGGATCCACGCTGACGTCGAAGCCGATCTTGCCGCCGATGCCGAGTCCGAGGCCCACCGAGGCACCGACGTGGAACTTGCCGTCGTCGCCGTAGCCGACCTGGCCGCTGGCCTCCGCGCCCACCCCGGCCCACGCCTCGCCGTGCGCACCGGCGGTCACACCGGCGACTTCCGCACTGGCGTTCGCTTCGGCCCTGGCCCCGGCGAACGCCGACCCGCTGGCCTGCGCACCCGCCCAGGTGAGCTTGCCCTCGGCCTGTGCCTCGGCGCCGACGATCGCCTGCGCGTCGCCCTTCGCGCCCACGTGGTCACCCAGGTGCAGCTCGCCTTCGGCGCTGCCCTTGGCCAGGTAGGCCTCGGCGGACGCGCCGGCACTCACGCCGAGCACGCTGGCCCCGGCATGCGCCTCGGCGGACGCGCCGAGCACCGAGCCCTCGATCTTCCCGCTGCCGCCCGCGGTGTCGGAGCCGAACGCGCCGCCCAGCGAACCGTGCGCCACGTCCACGCCCGCGGACGCCGACACGGTCTTCTCGGAGGTGTCGATGCCGAGCTTTTCGAGCAGCGGGCCGAGCTTGTCGGTGAGCAGCCCGTCGGACTGCGAACCCCACTCGCCGCGGTAGCTCTTGCCGCCCTTGCCGGACTGCCAGCCGCCGGGGTCCTCCTCGACCCACTGCTTCTTCTTCGGGTCCCACTTCTTGACCTTGGTGCGGTGCTCGGCCCCGAAGTCCTTGCCCCCGAACTTCTTCGTGTAGGTGCCGTCGGCGTTCTTCTTGAAGCCGAGTTCCTTCGCGACCGCGTCGCCGGCCCGCCCGAGACTGCTGCGCGCGGCGTCGAGGATCTGCTGGGCTTCCTTGGAGCCGGCCTGGCCGGGATCGGTGAACGGGGCCGGCACGTCACCCGACGCGGTGGCCTTCCGGACCAGGAGGCTGTGCTGCGCCGCGGCCGTGCGGGACGCCGCCTGCGCCTGCGTGTAGACCTCGATCGCCCGCTGCGCCTCGCTCTGGCTGTGGGTGAGCACGTCGCCGTAGTCGGCCAGCGCGGTGGCCCCCTTGCCGAGCACGCCGACCGCGGACTGCCAGCTCTTCGGCTCCTGGCCGAAAACCTCGCGGAACCGCGCACTCGCTTCGCCGGTCCACTGCTTCGGGTCGATCCCGCCGAGACCCTCCGAGATGCCGGACATCTTCTCCAGGTTCCCGACGAGGTCCCGCAGGTCTCCGGAGATCAGGTGCGCTTCGCCCGGGATCAGCGCCTTCGGATCCGTGGTCTGCCCGAGTTCCGCGGCCATCAGTGCACCGGCCCTTCGCCGTCGCGGTCAATGGTTTCGGCGGTTTCGGCGACGTGCGTGGGATCGGGGCCGAGCTCGTGCGCACGGACGCCGCCGGCCCAGCCACCGCCCGGGATGCCGATCTCGTTCAGCTCGTTCGGGCCGAGCCCGGCGCCGAACGGCCCGGGCCGATCATCCGGCCCGGTCCCGGACGGACGGCCCCCGATGTCGACCGGCTCCAGATCGCCGCCCGAACCGAATACCCGGCCCATCCCGCCGCCGACCGGGCCGAGCGGATCCGGCTCGAACCCGGACGGGCGGATCCCGATGTCGACCGGCTCCAAGTCGCCGCCCGAACCCAGTACCCGGCCGATCCCGCCGCCGACCGGGCCGAGCGGGCCGCCGAGGACGTCGCCGATGCGGCCCTCGACGCCCTTGCCCACCGCTTCGGCCGCCGAACCGATCGCGGTCCCGAGGCCGCCGATCTCACCGGTCGCCGATTCGTCCGCGCCGAGGTATTTCTGCGCTGCCGTGCGCAGGCCGTCGCCGTGGCCCTCGGCCTTCTTGACGAGCCCTTCGACCTCGGTCTTGACCCCGTCGATGAAGGAGCCCCACGCGCCCTGTACTCCGGGGTGCCCGTAATCGCCGCTCGGCCCCTGCCACACCAGGCCGCCCGCGCTCCCGACCACGTCCCCGATCTGATTGGCGGTCCGGAAGAGATCCCCCGGAACCGCACCGAAACCACCGGTCATCGCACCCCATTCACCGTGCCGGCCACGTTCCGCATCACGGTGACAGAGGCATCCGGACAAGCTGGCGAGATCGGGACTTAATCACCCATTCGGGTCAGTCACCTTCAGCCGAGCAGGGCGTCGACGAAGGCGCCCGGTTCGAACGGAGCCAGGTCGTCCGGCCCTTCGCCGAGGCCGACCAGTTTCACCGGCACGCCCAGCTCGCGCTGGACCTGGAAGACGATGCCGCCCTTCGCGGTGCCGTCGAGCTTGGTCAGGACGATGCCGGTGACGTCGACGACCTCGGCGAACACCCGCGCCTGCGCGAGGCCGTTCTGACCGGTGGTCGCGTCGAGGACCAGCAGCACCTCGTCGACCTTCGCCTGCTTCTCGACGACTCGCTTGACCTTGCCCAGCTCGTCCATCAGGCCGGTCTTGGTGTGCAGCCGGCCGGCGGTGTCCACCAGCACCGCGTCCACGCCGTCCTCGATGCCGCGCTTGACGGCGTCGAACGCGACCGCCGCCGGGTCCGCACCCTCCTTGCCGCGCACGACCGTCGCGCCCACCCGCTCGCCCCAGGTCTGGAGCTGGTCGGCGGCGGCGGCGCGGAAGGTGTCCGCCGCGCCGAGCACCACGGTGCTGCCCTGCGCCACGAGCACCCGCGCGAGCTTGCCGGTGGTGGTGGTCTTGCCGGTGCCGTTGACGCCGGCGACCAGCACCACGGCGGGCTGCTTCTGCCCGTCCACCTGATGCGGCAGGGCGCGGACCGCGCGGTGGCCGTCGGTCGACAGGGCGGCGGTCAGCACCTCGTGCAGCACCGCGCGCGCCTCCGCGGACGAGCGCACGGCCTTGCGGCTCAGCTCGTCGCGCAGCCGCTGGACGATCTGATCGGTCGTGGCCGCGCCGAGGTCGGCGACCAGCAGCGTGTCCTCGACCTCCTGCCAGGAGTCCTCGTCGAGGTCACCCGCGCCGAGCAGGCCCAGCAGGCTCTGCCCGAACACCGAACGCGACTTCGACAGCCGCCCGCGCAGCCGCTCCAGCCGCCCGGTGGCGGGGTCGATCTCGTCGATCTCCTCGGCCACCGTGTCCACCGTGTCCACGGCGGGTTCGGGCAGTTTGACGTCGCGCACCGTGCGCTGGCCGGAGTCGCGGGGCACGGCGGCGTCGTCGCCCACCGCGGGCTGGCCGTCGACCTCCGGCCGGTCCTCGACCGGGTGCACGGGGTCCTCGACGGATTCCGCCTCGCCGCCCGGGGCCAGCGCGATGCCCCCGGACGCGGTGTAGCTGCCGCGCTTCGGCTTCGCCTCGACCTCGCGGGCCTTGTCCAGGCTGATCCGCCGCCGGCGGGCGATGAGCAGCCCGGACACCAGCACGGCGACCAGCACGACGACGGCGACGACAACAATCCAGAACCAGGTGCTAGACACGCGTCCATCCTTTCATCCGCCCCGCCGCCGCACCGGGTACCCCACACGCGGGGCGCCCATCAAGCCAAGGGATCACCGGCCGAGTTCCGATTCGGCCAAGACTTCACGGCCCGGCTTGCGCCGCCGGGACGGCTTGGCTAGACCACTCCGGATGACTACGCGCGCCGGCCACCGGTTCCGGGTTCTCGGGCTGCTGTCCGGGACCTCGGTCGACGGCATCGACGTCGCCGTCGCGGAGCTGCGCGCCGACGGCGCCACGGTGGTGCTCACCCCACTCGGCGAACTCGACGTGCCGTACGCCGAAGAGCTGCGCGAGGGCCTGCTCGACGCCCTCCCGCCCCGGCCGAGCAGCGCCGAACAGCTGACCGTCCTCGACACTCTGGTCGGGCAGGCCTTCGCCGAAGCCGCGAGCCAGGGCATCGAGCGGTACGGGCCGGTGGACGTGATCGCCTCGCTCGGCCAGACCGTCTACCACTGGGTTTCCGGCGGCGTCGCGCTCGGCACACTGCAGCTCGGCCAGCCGGCGTGGATCGCGGAGCGGACCGGCGTCCCGGTGATCGCCGACCTTCGGATCCGCGACATCACCGCGGGCGGGCAGGGCGCTCCCCTGGCGAGCACGCTCGACGCGCTGTGGCTGCGCGGGCTCGCCGAGGAGACCGGCCGCCCGGTGGCCGCGCTGAACCTCGGCGGGATCGCGAACATCACCGTCGTCGGCCAGAGCGACGCCGCCGTGCTCGCGTACGACACCGGCCCGGCGAACGCGCTGCTGGACATCGCCGCCGCCCGCGTCACCGACGGGGCACAGCACGCGGACCTCGACGGCCGCCTCGCCCTCGCCGGCACCGTGCGCCCGGACCTGCTGGACCGGCTCGTCGCCGACCCGTACTTTGCCGCCGCAGCACCGAAATCCACCGGCAAGGAGCACTTCCACAGCGGCTATCTCGACGCGGCGCTCGACGGTCTGCCGCCGTTGTCCGCCGAAGACCTGCTCGCCACCCTCACCGAGCTGACGGCCGTCACCGTCGCCGCGGAATGCCGGCGGCACGGCGCCGCCACGGTCGTCGCGTCCGGCGGCGGGGTCGCGAACCCCGCCGTGCTGGCGGCGCTGGCCCGGCACCTGCCCGGCGTCGCGCTGCGGACCAGTGACGACCTCGGCTTGCCGGGCGCGGGCAAGGAGGCGTACCTGACCGCGTTGCTCGGCTGGCTGGGCTGGTGCGGCGTCCCGGCCTCGCTGCCGTCCGCCACGGGCGCGCGCGGGCCGCGGCTGCTCGGCGCGCTGACGCCCGGCGCCGCCCCACTCGACCTTCCGGCCCCACTGGGGGGCACCGTGACCCGGCTACGGGTCGCGGAAGTAGGCGCAGGACGGTAGGAGAACTCCATGAACCCAGTCGATCTGGTGATCGTCATCGTGTACCTGGCGGCGATGCCGATCATCGGCGTGCTGGTCGGGCGCAGGCAGAAGTCCGCGAACGACTACTTCGTCGGTGAGCGCAGCATGCCCTGGTGGGCGGTGACGCTCTCGGTGGTGGCGACCGAGACGTCCACCCTCACCGTGATCTCGACGCCCGGCCTGGTCTTCGGCAGCGCGTTCCTGTTCCTGGAGGTGGCCTTCGGCTACATCCTGGGCCGGCTGGTCGCGGCGTTCGTGCTGCTGCCCCGCTACTTCAAGGGCAACTACGTCAGCGCGTACGAATTCCTCGGCCGCCGCTTCGGGCGCGGGCTGCAGGGCACGGCGTCGGTGACGTTCGTGGTGACCCGGCTGCTGGCCGAGGGCCTGCGGCTGTTCGCGGGCGCCATCCCGATCAAGGCGATCCTCGACCACTACGGCATCCACACCGCGTACTGGCACATCGTGGTCCTGCTGACCGCGCTGACCCTGATCTACGCGTTCGTCGGCGGCATCAAGTCGGTGATCTGGGTCGACGTGATCCAGTGGTCGCTCTACATCCTCGGCGCGATCGGCGCGGTCATCTTCCTGTCCACGAAGCTGCCGGACGGCTGGACCTCGATCGCCTCGGGCCAGGGCCGCTTCCAGCTCACCGACTTCGCGTCGAACATCATCACCAGCCCGTACGCGTTCATCGGCGCGGTGGTCGGCGGCGCCTTCCTCTCGATGGCGTCGCACGGCGCGGACCAGCTGATCGTCGGACGGCTGCTGTCGACCAAGAGCCTGCGCGACGGCCAGCGCGCGCTGATCGGCTCGTCGATCGTGGTGTTCATCCAGTTCGCGCTGTTCCTGGTGGTCGGCGCGATGCTGTGGGTGTACACGGGCGGCAAGACGGGCGCGACCGCCACCGCCGTCGCGGCCGGGAAGATGTCCGGCGACGACGTATTCTCCAACTTCATCGTCAACGACCTGCCGGTCGGGCTGGCCGGGCTGCTGATCGCGGGCATCCTCGCGTCCACCATGGGCGCGCTGGCCTCGGCGCTGAACGCGCTGTCCACCTCGACCATCGCCGACCTCTACCAGCGCTTCACCCAGCGCACGGTGGCGGACTCGAAGCTGCTGCGCCACGGTCGCATGTGGACACTCATCTGGGCCGTGGTGTTCGCGATCTTCGCCTCCCTGTTCACCAACTCGAAGGACCCGGTGATCCAGCAGGGCCTCGGCATCGTCGGCTACACCTACGGCGCGCTGCTCGGCTCGTTCTTCCTCGGCCTGGTGGTCAAGAAGGCCCGGCAGTCCGACGCGGTGGTCGCGTTCGCCTGCTCGGTGGTCGGCATGGCGTTCCTGATCCTGTTCGTCAAGTTCGACAAGGCCACCACGGCGGTGCACCTCCAGTTCGGCGCGGCGACGAAGACCCTCGTCCCGCTCGCCACCTACTGGTACACCTTCGTCGGCGTGCTGATCTCGATGATCGTCGGCGGCCTGCTCGCGCTGCGCCACCGCGGGCCCGACCCGCGCGCGACCGAAGTGGACAGCCCGCCGCAGGAGGAAGTCCCCGTCTGAGGCCGTCGCGAAAGAAATCCGCTCCTCCGGTGAACCGTTCCGGGGCGGGCGCCCGTGTCTGATCACGAGCGCCCGCCTGGTGGAGGCGGGCCCGGGTCGAGGCGGGGACGATGAAGCGGATTTCGATGGCACTGGCGGTGGGCTCGATGGTTCTGCTGGGCGGCGCGACGGCGTGCGCTTCAACCGACGGCTCGACCGCGGCTGGGGCTGGGGCTGGGGTCAAGCCGGTGGCCCAGACGGCGGGGGCGCCCGAGATCGTCGAGGTGCCCGCGGCGGTCAAGGTGCCCGGCGCCGCCCGGCACCTCGGCACCTACCAGGGCAAGGGCGTGCAGATCTACGGCTGCACCAACGGCGCGTGGACCCTGGCCCAGCCCGCCGCGATCATCTCCGACGGCGGCAAGCCGATCGCGCTGCACAGCAAGGGACCGGTGTGGACGTCCACAGTGGACGGAAGCACGGTGGCCGCGACGGCGGTGCCGGGCGCGGCCGTGCCGCACCCCGACGCCGTCCCGGAGCTGCTGCTCAAGGCCGACACCACCAGCGGCAAGGGCCTGTTCGCGAACGTCACTTTCGTGCAGCGCCTCAACACCAAGGGCGGCCTGGCCCCGAAGGGCGCCTGCGCCGCGGGCGACCAGACCGCCACGCCGTACACCGCGGACTACGCCTTCTGGGCCGCGAGCTGACCTGGTGACGACAACGGCCCGGCGCCCTCGGATTCGAGGGCGCCGGGCCGTTGCCCAGTGTCGGAGCGCTCAGGGCTGGCCGTGGAACGAAAGACCCTTGCCACCGCAGCCGATCAGCCCGCTGCCGGCGGTGCCGCCGTCGTAAGCGCACTGCCAGCCGTCGACGGTCAGGACGTGCGCGGTGCCCTCGGCCTTGGTGGGGGCCTGGGCCAGGTAGTCGGAGAGCACGTCGATCGCCTCGGTGCAGCCGACCGTCCCGGCCGGCATCGCCTCGGCCACCACGTCGATCTTCCCGGTGGGACCGTCGATCTGGCCGCAGTCGACCGTCTTGCCGAGCCCGCCGCGCGGCGCCGGGCCGGAACCGTCCTGCCGTTTGCCCGCGGTGGAGCCCTGGCGCTGGGGCGCGCGGGCCTGCGGCGGCGGGGTCTTTGCGTCCGGCACAGCCTGCACGGACGACGGCGCGGCCACCGGCGCCGACGACGTAGCGGTCGGCGCGGCCGGCGTCGAACTCGCGTTCCACGAGAGCTGTCCCGCCGCGGTGCCCCCGCCACCGCAAGCGGTGAGCGTCAAGGCAACGCCGAGCAACGAGCCGGAAATCAGCGATCGGGCCACCATCGTGCGCATTTCGGATCCCCTCCTGGACTGGTTCTTCGAACGTCCAGGAAGACGCCTGCCGCACCGTCGGAGTTGACCGGTGCGGCCGAAGGCCCGCGCATCCTGCCCCTTCGGGCACGAATCCCTCACGGGGGCCAACCCCGGCTCAGGAAGCCGGGAGAGTAGCCACCGCATCCTTTCCGGACAACAAAAGAGGGCCTCCCGGCCATGGCACGGGAAGCCCTCTTCGTTGCTCAGCTCAGGAAGCCGGGACCGGCTCCTCCTCCGTGGCACGCAGCCGTTGCGAGATCACCTTCGTGATGCCGTCGCCCTGCATGCTCACGCCGTACAGGGCGTCGGCGATTTCCATGGTGGGCTTCTGGTGGGTGATGATGATCAGCTGCGAGGAGTCCCGCAGCTGCTCCAGCAGCCCGATCAGGCGGCGCATGTTGGTGTCGTCGAGCGCGGCCTCGACCTCGTCCATCACGTAGAAGGGGGACGGGCGCGCGCGGAAGATGGCGACCAGCATGCCCACCGCCACCAGTGACTTCTCGCCACCGGAGAGCAGGGAGAGCCGCTTGACCTTCTTGCCCGGCGGCCGCGCCTCGACGTCGACGCCGGTGGCCAGCAGGTCGTTCGGCTGGGTCAGCACCATCCGGCCCTCGCCGCCGGGGAACAGGACGCTGAAGACCGTCTCGAACTCGCGGGCGACGTCGGCGTAGGCCGAGGCGAAGACCTCCAGGATCTTCTCGTCCACCTGCCGGATCACCGCCTCCAGGTCCTTGCGGGTGTCCTTGAGGTCTTCGAGCTGGGTGGACAGGAACTTGTACCGCTCCTCCAGCGCCGCGAACTCCTCCAGCGCCAGCGGATTCACCTTGCCCAGCAAGGAAAGGTCCTTCTCCGCGCGCTTGGCGCGGCGGGCCTGGGTGTCGCGGTCGTACGGCATCGGGGGCGGCGGGGTGACGTCCTCGCCGCGCTCCTTCGCCGCCTCGTACTCGGCCGTCTCGCCGGCGCTCGGCGGCACCGGCACGTCCGGGCCGTACTCGGCGACCAGGTCGTCCAGGCCGATGCCGAAGTCCTCGGCGATCTTGGCCTCCAGCGTCTCCAGCCGGAGCCGCTGCTCGGCGCGCAGCACCTCGTCACGGTGCACGGCGTCGGTCAGCTTCTCCAGCTCGCCGGACAGCTCGCGGACCTTGCCCCGCACGGCGGTCAGCGCCGTCTCCCGGGTCTGACGCTGGGCCTGGGCCTCGTCGCGCTCGGCGGCCGCGCGCTGCACGGAGTGCTCGATCCGCTCCAGCGCCAGCTCACCGGCGTCGACCACGGCGTTCGCGATCTCGGCGCCACGTTCACGGGCCTCGCGCGCCTTCGCCAGCCGCTCGCGGGCCTGCTGCTCGGCGTGCGCGGCGCGGCGAAGCGATTCGGCGCGAC
The DNA here is from genome assembly GCF_900110575.1 of Amycolatopsis saalfeldensis. Classification (GTDB taxonomy): domain Bacteria; phylum Actinomycetota; class Actinomycetes; order Mycobacteriales; family Pseudonocardiaceae; genus Amycolatopsis; species Amycolatopsis saalfeldensis. The sequence goes on along the minus strand of NZ_FOEF01000016.1, from coordinate 172,453 downwards.
CGGCGATGCTGCGCGCCCGCTCCTCGGAGGTGCGCTGCGCGAGCCGCGCCTCCATCTCCTCCTGCCGGACCACGGTCAGCTGCGCCACGGCCTCGTCGCGCTCGGCGGTGTCCGGATCGTCCTCCACCGGCTGCTCGGCGACGGCGGCGAGCCGCTCTTCCAGCTCGGCCAGCTGGGCGAGCGCCTGCTCCCGGCTCTGCTCGACCTTCGCGCGCTGGCCGGTGAGCCGCTCCACCTCGGCCTGCGCGGACCGCGCGGCCTGCTGCAGCCGGTTCAGCCGCTCCGACGAGCGGGCCTTGCGGACCTTCGCGTCGCCGAGGGCGTCCTTGGCCTGGCTGACCTCTTCCCGGCGGGCCTGCTGCTCGGCGCGGGCGCCTTCCAGCTCGGCGGTGAAGCGCTCCACCGCGCGCTCGGCGGTGCGCAGCCGGTCCCCCGCCTCGTCGACCGCGGCCTGGACCTCGATCACGCTCTCGCGCGCCGCGGACCCGCCGGCCACCCAGCTGGCGCCGAAAACGTCGCCCTCGGCGGTCACCGCGCGCACTTCCGGATGGCTCGCGACGAGCTGGCGCGCCTGCTCCAGCCCGTTCACCAGCGCCAGCTTGTCGAGCGCGTGCTCGACCGCGGGACGCAGCTGCTCCGGCGCGCTGACCACCTCGCGGGCCCAGCGCGCGCCGTACGGCAGCATCGGCCAGGAGCTGGTGTCCACAGTGGACGGATATCCGCCGAGCACGATGCCCGCCCGGCCGGAATCGGTGTCCTTCAAGTACTTCAGCGCCTGCAGCGCCTGCTCCCCGCCGGCGACGGCGACGGCGTCGGCCACCGGCCCGAGCGCGGCGGCCAGCGCCACCTCGTGCCCCGGCTCGACGGTCAGCAGCGCGGCGACCGAGCCCAGCAGACCAGGCAGCTCGTGGGACGCGCCGAGCAACGCGCCCGCGCCGTCCTTGCGCTTGAGGCCCATCGACAGCGCCTCGACCCGGGCGCGCTCCGAAGCGATCTCACGCTCGGCGCCGCGCTCGGCCTTGACCAGCTCTTCGACCCGCGCCTTGGCGGCGTTGTTGGCCTCGACCGCGCGGTCGTGCCGCTGCATCAGATCGGCGTCGCCGGACTCCTCGGCCCCGCCCTCGGCCTGCTCGAGCTCCAGCTCCTCGACGGCGATCTCGGCGCGCTCGGCGGACTCTTCGAGGGAGACGGTGAGGCGGTCGATCTCGTCCGCGGTGGCGCCGTTCTTACTGCGCAGCGCCTCGACCTGGCCGGTCAGCTTGGCCATGCCCTCGCGTCGGTCGGCGATCGCGCGGACCGCGGCCCAGTGCGCGCGCTCGGCGGCCTGCACCCGTTGTTCGAGTTCTTCGCGCCGCAGCACGGTTTCGGCCAGCAGTTCGCGGGCCTCCATGACGGCCTCGTTCAGCTCCTGCTCCCGCTCGGCCACCTGCTCGGCCTCGGCCAGCAGCTCTTCCGGGTCACGGCCGCCGGTCGGCGCCGAGACGTCGGAAGAAAGGTGCCGCTGGCGCTCCACGGCCAGCCGCACAGTGCCGCGCAGGCGCTCGGCCAGCGCCGAAAGCCGGTACCAGGTCTCCTGCGCGGTCTGCAGCTTCGGCGCGTCCTCGGCGAGCGAGGCCTCCAGCTCGGTCTCCTCGGCGGCGACGATCTCCAGCGCCTGCTCCACCTCGGCCCGGCGCTGACGGGCGGTGCGCTCGTCGGCCTCTTCCCTGGCGATGGAGCCGCGCTGGGTGACCAGGTCGTCGGCGAACAGGCGCAGCCGCGAGTCCCGCAGCTCCGACTGGACCCACTGCGCCTTGCGCGCGATCTCGGCCTGCTTGCCCAGCGGCTTGAGCTGGCGGCGCAGCTCCGTGGTGAGGTCGCCGAGCCGGTCGAGGTTGCCCTGCATGTTCGCGAGCTTGCGCAGGGTCTGTTCCTTGCGCTTGCGGTGTTTCAGGACGCCCGCGGCCTCTTCGATGAACGCGCGGCGCTCCTCGGGCTTCGACTCGAGGATCGCCGCCAGCTGCCCCTGCCCGACGATGACGTGCATCTCGCGGCCGATGCCGGAGTCCGACAGCAGCTCCTGCACGTCCATCAGCCGGCAGCGGTCGCCGTTGATCTCGTACTCGCTCGCGCCGTCACGGAACATCCGGCGGGTGATGGAGACCTCGCCGTATTCGATGGGCAGCGCGCCGTCGGCGTTGTCGATGGTGAGCGTGACCTCGGCCCGGCCCAGCGGGGCGCGGCCCGCGGTGCCGGCGAAGATGACGTCTTCCATCTTGCCGCCGCGCAGGTCCTTCGCGCCCTGGGTGCCCATGACCCAGCGCAGCGCGTCGAGGACGTTGGACTTGCCCGAGCCGTTCGGCCCGACCACGCAGGTGATCCCGGGCTCGAAGCGCAGCGTGGTGGCCGAGGCGAAGGACTTGAAGCCCTTCAGCGTCAAGCTTTTCAGGTGCACTTGGTGCGGACCCCTCTGGCCTCGGGTACTGGCTCTTCAATCGGACCAGGCTACCTGGGCACCCGCGGTCACCGTGGGAGGCCGCCGGGCCGGGCGCGCCTAGCACAGGACCGGCCACCACGGCAACCCCTCTGGTCCCACGAGTCACGGCCGACCGGTCTGCCCCCGGCCGGGGTCAGCGCTCGGTGAAACCCGTCAGCCCGCCCTTGGCCGGGGCCCAGCGCTCGACCACGTGATCCACGCTTCCGGGTGATTTCCCCGAACGAAGAGCGGCCAACAGCCGCTCACAGTGGTCTCGTACACCCTCCGCTACCACCTCAACACGGCCGTCGGGCAGATTGCGGGCGAAGCCGATCAGGCCGAGTTCCAGCGCGCGGCTCCGAGTCCACCAGCGGAAACCGACACCCTGGACCTGTCCGTGCACCCAGGCCGCCAGCCGGACGGGTGTTTCTTTTTCACTCACCAGGCCATTCTGCCGGAGGCCGCCGGATGCGGACAGTGACCGCCTCAGGTTGATAGCTGCGCGAATGGGGCATGGCCGGTGATAACCTCCCCGCCGAGGTCAGCGTCCAGGGCCGCCGGAGTCCAGGGAGTCCACTGCGTACGCCACAGGTGGCACGCCCGGATCGACAATGCTTCACGACTTCCAGCGTCACGTCCCGTAAGGAGCCTGCATGTCCCGTCCCGACGGGCCGGATCCGAGCACCCGAATCTCCGTCGCCCCGCCGAAGGGCGCGAGCGGCCGCGTGAACCGCGCCGGCTACGCCATCCTCGGCGTCGGCGGCCTGGTCGTGGCCACCGCGTTCGCCGCCGTCGCCGAACTGGCGGGCCCGGGCAGCACAGCGGCCGACAGCGGCAACGTCCCCGGCGGCGGCCAGGGCACCCTGCCCGGCAGCTCGCAGGTCGTGACCGGCAGCGCGGTCCCGGGCGCCCCGGCGACCGGGCCGGCCACCCCGAACGGCTCCACCACGCCGTCCACCCCGACCACGGTGGTGTCCGTCGGCGCCGACGGCGTGCCGACGACCTCGGTCGTCACCCCGCCGGCCAACCCCGGCCCCGGCAACCCGCCGCCGGGCGGCGGCCCGACGGACTCGACCACCGGGCGGAGCGACCCGCCGCCGTCGACCCATTCCGTCACCCCGACTCCGCCGACCTCGCCGACCAAATCGTCTTCGCCGACGTCGCCGTCGGAGCCGTCCAGCAGTAGCAGCAGCGGTGGCGGCGGCAGCACCAGCGGCGAGCCGCCGAGCAGCAGCGGCAACTCGTCCACTTCGGACAGTGCGCCCTCGAGTCCCGGACGCTGAACCACGCCGGAAGGCCGCCCCGCGGGGCGGCCTTCCAGGTGTCTAGACCTCGAACCGGTAGCCCATGCCGGGCTCGGTCAGCAGGTGCCGCGGCCGTGAGGGCTCCGGCTCCAGCTTCCGCCGCAGCTGCGCGAGATACACGCGCAGGTAGTGCGATTCCGTCTCGTACGACGGTCCCCACACCTCGTGCAGCAGCTGCTTCTGCGCCACCAGCCGGCCGCGGTTGCGGACCAGCAGCTCCAGCACTCCCCACTCGGTTTTGGTCAGGTGGACCTCGCGGCCGTCGCGGCGGACCTTCTTCGCCGCCAGGTCGATGGTGAACGAGCCGGTGTCCACCACCGCCTCCGCGCCGTCCGAGCCGGCGACGGCCGAGCGGCGCACGGCGGCGCGCAGCCGGGCCAGCAGCTCGTCCATGCCGAACGGCTTGGTGACGTAGTCGTCCGCGCCCGCGTCGAGCGCCTGCACCTTGTCGGCCGAGTCGCCGCGCGCGGACAGCACGATGATCGGCACCGTGGTCCAGCCGCGCAGCCCGGCGATCACCTCGGTGCCGTCGAGGTCCGGCAGGCCCAGGTCCAGCACCACGACGTCGGGCTTGGTCTCCGCGACGGCCTTGAGCGCCGCCGTGCCGTCGTGCGCGGTGATCACCTTGTAGCCGCGGGCGGTCAGGTTGATCCGCAGCGCGCGCACGATCTGCGGCTCGTCGTCCACCACCAGAACGGTGGCCGCCCGGTCCGGACTCACAATGCCTCCTGTTCCACGGCTTCGTCGATCAGCAGCAGGTCCTTGTCCGGATGCTGCCCGGTGTAGGCGGGCAGCGAGATCACCACGGTCAGCCCGCCGCCGGGCGTGTCCTCGGCGCGGATGGTGCCGCCCATCGCCTCGGTGAAGCCCTTGGCGACGGACAGGCCGAGCCCCACGCCGGGTGCCGAGTCCCGGTCGCCGCCGAGGCGTTGGAACGGCGCGAAAGCCGAGTCCGCCGTGCCCTTCCGCAGCCCGCGCCCGTGGTCGACGATCCGCAGCTCCACGTGGTCCGAATGCGCGCTCGCCCGGGCCGAGACGGGCGTGACCGGGGTGTCCGAAGCTGGGGCGACGCCGTGGCGCAGCGCGTTGTCGAGCACGTTCGCGATCACCCGTTCCAGCAGCCCGGGGTCGGCGAGCACCGACGGCAGCCGCGCGTCCACCGCGACCTTCACCCCGCGCGAGTTGTCCACATTGGACAGCGCGTGCGCGAGCACCTCGTCGTAGCCCACCGGGCGCAGGTGCGGCCGCACCGCGCCGGTGGCCAGCCGCGAGGAGTCCAGCAGGTTGTCGATCAGCCCGGCCAGCCGGTCGGCCGACTCCTCGATGGCCTCCATCAGCTCGCCGGTGTCCTCATCGGACAGTGACAGATCGGGTGCGCGCAGGCTGCCGATGGCGGCCTTGATGGAGGTCAACGGCGTGCGCAGGTCGTGCCCGACGGCCGAGAGCAGCGTGGTGCGCAGCTCGGTCGCCTCGGCCTTGCGCTCGGCGGCGGCCGCCGCGGCCGCCATCCGCTGCTGGCGCAGCGCGAGCAGCGCCTGCCCGGCCACGGCCTCCAGCACCCGCCGGTCGGACGCCGGCAGCGCCCGCCCGCGCAGCGTCAGGTGCACGTCGGCGGTCACGGCGATGTCCACGTCGGCCTCGTCCGGGTCGGCGCACGGGTGCGGGCCCGCCACGGCGACCTTCTGCCAGTCGCCGTCCTTCTTCTCCAGCAGTGTCACCGAAGTCAGGCCGAAGTTCTCCCGCACCTTCGCCAGCAGCTTCTCGATCGGGTCCACATGCGTCAGCACGGTCCGGGCGTACGACGCGAGCAGCGAAGCCTCCGTCCGCGCCCGCGCCGCCTGGCTCCCCCGCCTCGCCGCCGACGCGACGACCAGCGCCACCAGCACGGCGACCACGATCATCACGACGAGCGTGACCACGTTCTGAGGGCTGTGCACGTTCAGCGTGTACAGCGGGGGCGTGAAGAAGAAGTTCAGCAGCCCGGCCCCGAACACGGCCGCGATCAGCGCCGGGCCGAGGCCGCCGACGAGCGCGACGATCACCGTCGCCAGCACGTAGAGGATCACGTCGGTGGAGAACTCCACCGCGTCGCGCAGCACCACGCCGAGCCCGGTCGCGGCCAGCGGCAGCAGGAAACTGAGCACCCAGCCCAGCACCAGCCGGGACGGGGCCAGCGGGCTGGTGCCGAACCGCGCGCGCAGCCGCCCGCCCGCGTAGGAGTGGGTGACCATGTGCACGTCGATCGAGCCCGACTGCTGGACCACCGCGGCGCCGATGCCCTCGTCGAACAGCCGCGCCACCCGCGAGCGGCGCGAGGTGCCGATCACCAGCTGCGTCGCGTTGACGCCGCGGGCGAAGTCCAGCAGCGCGGTCGGCACGTCGTCGCCGACGACCGTGTGGAAGGTGGCGCCGACCTCGTCCGCGAGTGTGCGGGAGCGGGCCATCGCGCCCGGGCCGGTCTTGAACGAGTACCGCCCGGACAGGCCGTCGCCGCTGAGCACGTGCACGACCTGCAGCTCCGCGCCCGCGCGCGTGGCGATCCGGCTCGCGCGCCGGATCAGCGTCTCGCTCTCCGGGCCGCCGGTGACCGAGACGACCACGCGCTCGCGGGCCTCCCAGGTGTCGGTGATCTTCTGCTCGGCGCGGTACCGCTGAAGCGCGACGTCGACCTGGTCGGCGACCCACAGCAGCGCCAGCTCGCGCAGCGCGGTGAGGTTGCCGGGGCGGAAGTAGTTGCCGAGCGCGGCGTCGATCCGCTCGGCCGGGTAGACGTTGCCGTGCGCGAGCCGGCGCCGCAGCGCCTCGGGGGTGATGTCGACCAGCTCCAGCTGCTCGGCCCGGCGCACCACCTCGTCCGGCACCGTCTCCTGCTGCGCGACGCCGGTGATGCGCTCGACCACGTCGTTGAGGCTCTGCAGGTGCTGGACGTTGACCGTGGACAGCACGTCGACGCCGTGGGCGAGCAGCTCGTCGACGTCCTGCCAGCGCTTGTCGTGCCGGGCGCCCGGCACGTTGGTGTGCGCCAGCTCGTCGACGACCACGACCTCGGGCTTGCGCGCCAGGATCGCCTCGAGGTCCATCTCGGCGAATTCGTGCCCGCGGTGGGTGACGGTGCGCCGCGGCACGACCTCGAGGCCGTCGAGCAGGTCCGCGGTCTTCTTGCGGCCGTGGGTCTCGACGAGCCCGACGACCACGTCCGTGCCGCGCTCGGCCCGCCGCCTCGCCTCGCCCAGCATGGCGAAGGTCTTGCCGACGCCCGGCGCCGCGCCGAGGTAGATGCGCAGCTCTCCCCGGCGCGGCTTCGAAGGCCCCGTCTTCTCCGGCCCGGTTTCGGTGCTCACGCTGTCAGTGTGCTCCAGGCGCGGCCGAATGCACGGCCAAGTTGAGCTGGAGCACGTTCACGCCGGGCACGCCGATCCCGTCGCCCGAAGTGTTCGCCTCGACCAGCTGACGCACCCGGTCCTCGGGCAGGCCGGTGTTCCGGGCGACGCGGGCGATCTGCAGGTCCGCGTAGGCCACGCTGATCGACGGGTCCAATCCGGACGCCGAGGCGGTCACCGCGTCGGCCGGCACCTGGGCGGGGCTGACGCCCTCCCGTTTCGCGATGGCGTCCTTCCGCTCGGTGATCGTCTTCACCAGGTCCTCGTTGTACGGGCCCTTGTTGGACGCGCCCGAGGTCGACGGGTCGGCCGGGCCGAGCGCGTCCTTCGAGCCCGCCGAAGGCCGGTTGTGGAACCACGGGTCCCGCGCCGGGTCCGCCGCGACCGGGTCGATCCCGATCAGCGAGGAGCCCACCGCCTGGCCGTTCTGCGTGACGATCGAACCTTCGGCGTTCGACTCGAGACCGGGGATCCGCCCCACCGCCCACACTGCGAGCGGGTAGACCAGCCCGAGCAGCACCGTCATCGCGATGAGGACCCGCAGGCCCGCCCACGTCTGCTTCACCAGAGTGTTCACGTTCTTCACCCGATTCCCGGAATGAGCCGCACGAGCAGGTCGATCAGCCAGATCCCGAGGAACGGGCTGACGATCCCGCCGAGGCCGTAGACGAGCAGGTTGCGCCGCAGCAGCTCGGACGCCGAGGACGGCCGGTACCGCACGCCGCGCAGGGCCAGCGGGATCAGCGCGACGATGATCAGCGCGTTGAAGATGACCGCGCTCAGGATCGCCGACTTCGGCGTGGCCAGGTGCATGATGTTCAGCGCGCCCAGCTGGGCGAAGATGCCGGTGAACATCGCGGGCAGGATGGCGAAGTACTTGGCCAGGTCGTTGGCCACGCTGAAGGTGGTCAGCGCGCCGCGGGTGATCAGCAGCTGCTTGCCGATCTCCACGATCTCGATCAGCTTCGTCGGGTCGGAGTCGAGGTCGACCATGTTGCCGGCCTCCTTCGCGGCCGACGTGCCGGTGTTCATCGCGACGCCGACGTCCGACTGGGCCAGCGCGGGCGCGTCGTTCGTGCCGTCGCCGGTCATCGCGACCAGCCGGCCGCCCTCCTGCTCCTTCTTGATCAGCGCCATCTTGTCTTCGGGCTTGGCCTCGGCGAGGTAGTCGTCGACGCCCGCGTCCTCGGCGATGGCCTTGGCGGTGAGCGGGTTGTCGCCGGTGATCATCACCGTCTTGATGCCCATCGTGCGCAGCTCGGCGAACCGCTCCTTCATGCCCGGCTTGACCACATCGGACAGCCGGATCACGCCGCACACGTTCGCCCGGCCGCCGTCGGTCTCGGCGACCACCAGCGGGGTCCCGCCCTGCTGGCTGATGGCGTCGACCACCCGCTCGGTCTCGTCGGGCATGTCGCCGCCGCGCTCGCGCACCCACTGGCGCACGGCGGCGGTGGCGCCCTTGCGGACCTGGCGCCCGCCGACGTCGATGCCGCTCATCCGGGTCTGCGCCGTGAACGGCACGAACTCGGCCAGCTTCTCGTTCTCGTCGGCCTGGCCCGGCAGCCCGTGCTCGCGGGCGATCAGCTCGACGATGCTGCGGCCCTCGGGGGTGCCGTCGGCGAGGCTGGACAGCCGGGCCGCGCGAGCCAGATCGTCCTGAGTAGACTCGCCGACCGGGATCAGCTCGGTGGCCTTGCGGTTGCCGAAGGTGATGGTGCCGGTCTTGTCGAGCAGCAGGGTCGAGACGTCGCCCGCGGCTTCCACCGCGCGCCCGGACGTGGCCAGCACGTTGCGCTGCACCAGCCGGTCCATGCCCGCGATGCCGATCGCGCTCAGCAGCGCGCCGATCGTCGTCGGGATGAGGCAGACCAGCAGCGCGGTCAGCACCACCACCGACTGCTCGCTGCCCGAGTACGACGCCATCGGCTGCAGCGCCACCACGGCGAGCAGGAAGATGATCGTGAGCGTGGCGAGCAGGATCGTCAGCGCGATCTCGTTCGGTGTCTTCTGCCGCGAAGCGCCTTCCACCAACGCGATCATGCGGTCCACAAAGGACTCGCCCGGCTTGGTGGTGATCTTCACGACGACCCGGTCGGACAGTACCGTGGTGCCGCCCGTGACGGCCGAGCGGTCGCCGCCCGACTCGCGGATGACCGGGGCCGACTCGCCGGTGATGGCGGACTCGTCGACGGTCGCGATGCCCTCGACGACGTCGCCGTCACCCGGGATGACCTCCCCGGCCTCGACCACCACGAGGTCGCCGATCCGCAGGTCCACGCCCGGCACGCGCTCCTCGGAGCCGTCCTCGGTCAGCCGCCGCGCGACGGTCTCCTTTTTGGACTTCCGCAACGACTCGGCCTGCGCCTTGCCCCGCCCCTCGGCGACGGCCTCGGCCAGGTTCGCGAACAGCACCGTGAACCAGAGCCAGATCGCGATCAGGATGGTGAACACACTCGGGTCGGTGATCGCGAAGACGGTGGTCAGCGCCGAGCCGGCCCACACCACGAACATGACCGGGTTCTTCAGCTGGTGCTTGGGGTTCAGCTTGCGCAACGCGCCCGGCAGCGAGGTCCAGAGCTGGCGCGGGCTGAACACCCCCGCCCCGACGCGGCCCGCGTTCTCCGCGTGGTGCTGCTGACCCTCCAACGGGGTCCGTTCTTCCGTGACTGTCATGCCAACGCCTCCGCGATGGGCCCGAGCGCGAGCGCGGGAATGAACGTGAGAGCCGCGACGAGCACGATGGTGCCGGTGAGCATCGTCCCGAAGAGCGGCCCGGTGGTGGGCAGCGTGCCGGCGGTCTCCGGGACCTTCTTCTGCGAGGCCAGCGAACCGGCCAGGCACAGCACCGCGATGATCGGCACGAACCGGCCGAGCAGCATGGCCACCGAGAACGACGACTGGAACCAGTTGCTCGTCGCGGTCAGGCCGCCGAACGCGCTGCCGTTGTTGTTGCCGGTGGAGGCATAGCCGTAGAGCACCTCGGACAGCCCGTGCGCGCCGCTGTTTCCCAGCGCGCCCAAGGTGTCCGGCAGCATCAGCGCGATCCCCGAGCCGATCAGCACCACGGTGGGCATGGCCAGCATCGAGATCGCCGCGCAGGTGACCTCGCGTTTGCCGAGCTTCTTGCCCAGGTACTCCGGCGTGCGCCCGACCATCAGGCCGGCCAGGAACATCGCGATGATCGCCATCACCAGGATGCCGTACAGGCCGGTGCCGACGCCGCCCGGCGAGATCTCGCCGAACAGCATGTTCAGCAACGGCCCGCCGCCGCCGAGCCCGGACAGGCTGTCGTGCGCGCCGTTGACCGCGCCGGTGGACGTTCCTGTTGTGGTGTCAGCGAAAATCGAGGTCAGGCTCAGGCCGAAGCGCTGTTCCTTGCCTTCCATGTTCGCGCCCGCGGCCAGCGCCGCCGGGCTGTTCGTCAGCGCCTCGGAAAGCCAGGTCACCGCCAGCATGGCGGCCCACAGCCCGCCCATCACCGACAGCAGCACGTAACCCTGCTTCTTGTTGCCCACCAGCCGGCCGAACGCCCGGGTCAGGCTGACCGGGACGACCAGGATCAGGAACAGCTCCACCAGGTTCGACCACGCGTCGGGGTTTTCGAACGGGTGCGCGGAGTTGGCGTTGAAGATGCCGCCGCCGTTGGTGCCGAGTTCCTTGATCGCCTCCTGGCTCGCCGCCGGGGCCAGCGCGATGGTGCTGTGGCTGCCGTCCGGGTTCGTCACGGCGACGCCGGAGTGCAGGCTCTGCACCACGCCCAGCGCCATCAGCACGATCGCGAAAAGGAAGGACATCGGCAGCAGCACCCGGATGGTGCCGCGGGTCAGGTCCACCCAGAAGTTGCCCAGCCGGTCGGTCTTCGACCGGATGAAGCCACGCGTCACCGCGATCGCGACGGCCAGGCCGACGCCCGCGGAGAGGAAGTTCTGCACCGTCAGCCCGGCCATCTGCACGAAGTGGCCCATGGTCGTCTCGGGCACGTAGGACTGCCAGTTCGTGTTGGTCACGAAGCTCACCGCGGTGTTGAACGCGACCGCCGGCGAGACCGAGCCGCGCCCGAAGTTCCACGGCAGCAACGGTTGCAGCCGCTGAAGCAGGTACAGCAGGACGATCGAGGCCAGCGAGAAACCGAGGACGCCGGCGGCGTAGGTCGGCCAGCGCTGCTCGGAGCCCGGGTCGACCCGGACCAGCTTGTAGAAGCCCTTCTCGACCCGGGAGTGCTTCTCGGCCGAGAAGACCCGGGCCAGGTAGTCGCCGAGTGGTTTGTAGACCACCGCCAGCGCGACCAGCAGGAGACCGACCTGAATGAGGCCGGCCGTAGTGTCACTCATTTTTTCGGTCCCTCCACGGGAAAAAGCATGTCGGGACGCATCAGAACTTCTCCGGCCTCACGAGCGCGATGAACAGGTAGACGATCAGGCCCAGCGCCAGCAGACCGCCGACGATGTTGGCCGCGGCCGACGCGCCGCTCACAGCTTCTCCAGCCCGCGCAGCGTCAAAGCCAGCACCACGAACACGCCGATCAGCAGAACGGCGTACAGCAAGTCGGCCACTAGGCACCTCTCAAGACAGGTCACCCGAGTCGGGTGACCGGCGGACGTGCCGTCACTCTGCGGTCCCGGCCCAGGCCGGCGGGCCGCGGCTGACGGCTCCTTGACGCCGTCCATACGGCCGTTTACGCGTTCTTGACGCCGGGTGACCCCCGCCACCGCCGGGTCTTCCACCCGTGGGGAAAAACCCGCCTGTGACTACACGTGGTCACTTAGTGACACACACCACAGCAGGTAGTGGAACGACGACAGAGCGTGCAATTCGGGCAGACAAGATGTTCCAGCCGTGTTACACCTGTGTTTCAGATAGTTGTACTGGCTAAGCAAATATGGAGGCAACCAGATGTGCGGAATCGCCGGCTGGGTTTCCTACGATGCTGATCTGACCCAACACCAGGAAGTCGCCGACGCGATGACCGAGACCATGGCCTGCCGCGGCCCGGACGACCGGGGCACCTGGGTGCGCCGCAACGTCATCCTCGGCCACCGCCGGCTCGCCATCATCGACCTGCCGGGCGGGCGCCAGCCCATGAGCCTGCGCACCCCGCGCGGGGAGATCGCGATGGTCTACAGCGGGGAGGCGTACAACTTCACCGAACTCCGCGAAGAGCTCACGAAGCTCGGTCACACCTGGGAAACCGACAGCGACACCGAAGTCGTCCTCCACGGCTACCTGCAGTGGGGCGACGAGGTGGTCGACCACCTCAACGGCATGTACGCGTTCGCGATCTGGGACGAGCGCGACGAGAAGCTCGTGATGATCCGCGACCGGATGGGGATCAAGCCGTTCTACTACTACCCGACCCGAGACGGCGTGCTGTTCGGCTCGGAGCCGAAGGCCATCCTGGCCAATCCGCTGGCCAAGCGCGTGGTCGACAGCGACGGCCTGCGCGAGCTGTTCACGTTCACCAAGCGCCCGGGCTGGTCGCTGTGGAAAGACATGAGCGAGGTCGAGCCGGGCACGATCGTCACCGTCTCCCGTGAAGGCATCCGCACCCGCACGTACTGGAAGCTCGACGCGAAGCAGCACACCGACGACCAGGAGACCACGGTCGCCCGCGTGCGGGAGCTGATGACCGACATCGTCCACCGCCAGCTGATCGCCGACGTGCCGCGGTGCGTGCTGCTCTCGGGCGGCCTCGACTCCAGCGCCGTCACCGGGCTGGCCGCCGCGCGGCTGGCCGAGCAGGGCGAGCAGCTGCGGACGTTCTCCGTCGACTTCTTCGGCCAGGAGGAGAACTTCAAGCCGGACGAGATGCGCGACACCGCGGACTCGCCGTTCATCCGCGACGTCGCGAACCTGGTCGGCTCGGCGCACAAGGACGTGATGCTCAACCCGGCCGAGCTGAGCGACCCGGCCGTGCGCCGCAAGGTGATCACCGCCCGCGACATCCCGGCCGGGATGGGCGACATGGACACCTCGCTGTACCTGCTGTTCAAGGCGATCCGCGGCGAGTCGACGGTGGCGCTGTCCGGCGAGTCGGCCGACGAGGTGTTCGGCGGCTACCGCTGGTTCCACGACGAGCAGGCGGTGAACGCGGACACCTTCCCGTGGCTGGCCTTCCGCAGCAGCATGACCGAAGGCCGGGAATCGCTGCTGACCAAGCAGGTCACGACCGCGCTGGACGTCGACGCCTATGTGGCCGACCAGTACCGCACCGCGGTCGCGGGCGTCGAGCACCTCGACGGCGAGTCCGCGGTCGATGCCCGCATGCGCACGGTCTGCAACCTCCACCTGACCCGGTTCGTCCGGGCCCTGCTCGACCGCAAGGACCGCGCTTCGATGGCCGTGGGACTGGAGGTGCGCGTGCCGTTCTGCGACCACCGGCTGGTCGAGTACGTCTACAACACCCCGTGGTCGCTCAAGACCTTCGACGGCCGCGAGAAGAGCCTGCTGCGCCACGCCACCAAGCACGTGCTGCCGGACTCGGTGCGCGACCGCGTGAAGAGCCCGTATCCGTCCACTCAGGACCCGGGCTACGCCGCCGCGCTGCAGCAGCAGGCCAAGGAGGTGCTGGCGGAGCCCAGCAGCCGGGTCTTCGACCTGGTCGACCGCGAGTGGGCGCACCGGGTGTCCCAGCTGGACCCGGCGACGATGGCGATGACCGATCGCGGCGGCCTGGACCGGATGCTCGACCTGTACCACTGGCTGGACATCTACTCACCCGAGCTGCAGCTCGGGTGATCCCCGGCTGAGGCGACAGCACGGCCCGCCCTCCTTCCTCGTGAGGGCGGGCCGTGCTGTTTCTCCCGGCCTGGTCACAACTCCAGGCGGGCGTCTACTTCCTCGCCGTGCACATCGAGGTCGGCGCCGGTGCCGCTGAGCAGCCGGCGCGCGGCCGCGTTGTCCACTGTGGTCGAGGCGATGAACCGGGCGGCGCCGCCGTCGCGGGCCGCTTCCAGGAGTACTTCAGCCACTCGCTTGCCGATGCCGCGGCCGCGGCACGAACGGCCGAGCCACACCCCGGCCTCCACTTCCACGGCCGACGCGCCGTGCACCGGCTGCAGGCGCGCGGCCCCCGCGGCCCGGCCGTCGACCTCGATCAGCCAGGTGGTCTCGATCGCCGTGTCCGGGTCGAGCGAGCGCCGCCGGTGAAACGCCAGGAACGCCTCACGCCGCTCGGGGGTCCAGCCCGGCGGCCCGTCGAGCGGGGGCATCACCTCGTGCGGTTCGGCGTCGGCGACCGCGGCCTCGAGCAGCCGGGCCAGTGTCGCCTCGTCGAGCGGGGTCAGGACGATCTCGAAGTCAGAAAGTCCGGTCACCCGGGAAGCTTGGCACGCCGCTCCCGGGAATGCGACCTGGTAATGCGGCTTACCACCATGGACTGGGCCGCGCGCACCAGCCGGACGTACGCCGACCACCGCACCGGCGCGCGAACGTGGCCGGTCAGGGCCAGTTCGGCGCGGTCGAGCAGCTGCTCCAGCACGGCGTCGTGCAGCGGCCGCCAGAACAGCCGCCAGCTCAGCCCGCGGGATCGCCCGGTCAGGACGTGGCTCACTTCGCAGCCGTCCCCGGTTTCGCTCACGCGGAACTCGTGGTGCCCGCGGATCCCGCGCGGCTGGGTGAACCGGAACCGGATCGAGTGCCGGTCGAAGGACTCCACCACGTAACGCACCGGGCCGTGGCCCGCGGCGAGACCGGGCGCGAGCGGCCGGTCGAAGGCGATGGGCGGCCAGTCCTCGCCCGGCCAGAGCCGGTCATCGGGCGTGCCCAGTGTGTCGAGCAGGGCTTCCGCTTCGGCGACGGGAGCGGGAAAACGGCGGGAGTGCGCGTTGCGGATCATCTCAAGGCTCCGTTCTGGAGGGTTTCCTCTAGAACGTATTAGAGCATAGTCTCCACAACATGGGCAGGCCTCCGGCGTACAGCACCGAGCAGTTCCTCGACGCGGCCACCACGCTGTTCGCCGAAGGCGGCGCTCGCGCGGTGACGATGGCCGCCACGGCGAAGGCCGCGGGCGCCCCGAGCGGCTCGATCTACCACCGTTTCGCCGACCGCCCGGCCCTGCTGGCCGACCTGTGGACCAGCACCCTGCGCGCCTTCCAGGACAGCTACATCTCGACGCTCGGCGAAGCGGCAACGCTCGACACCGCCGTGGCCGCCGCCGCGAGCGTGGTGCACTGGTGCCGCGCCAACCCCGCGCGGGCCCGCGTACTGGACGCCGGGCTGCAGGCCTTCTCCCCGGCCCTGTGGTCAACCGCGGCGACCGCCGAACTGGCCCGAGCCGAAGACGAGCTGAAGGCCGCGCTGAAACACGCCACCGCGACCCTGCCGTCGAGCACCGGCTGCACCGCCGAGGACGTGGTGCTGGCACTGGTCGAAGTCCCGCGCGCGGTGATCCACCGCTACCTCACGGCCGGCCGCACTCCCCCACCCAAGGCCGCCGACCTGGTCACCCGGTCGGCCCGCAAACTGCTGCGGCCCTAGTGCCTGTTTCCCCAGCGGGGAGCCATTCGGCGACCGAGGCGATGGCGGCCGCCCGGCCTTCGACCGCAGGGCCGTAACGACTGCAACACCGCCCGCCACGCGTTGGCCAGGTGTGACAGCGCTCGCCTGCCCCGGCAGTGAAACCGCCCCTAACGGCGGACTTCAGCCACCTTCACCGGCCGGCGCTCGCGGCGGGAGACCTCGCAGGCTTCGGCGATGTAGAAGGCTTCCAGCGCATCCCGGGCGCTGGCCGGGCTTGGCACGCGGGCCGCGGCGACGTCCAGGAACACCTTCAGCTCCGCGACGTATGCGGGGCGGAAGCGCTCCATGAAGCCGGGGTACGGCGGTCCGGGCAGGGGAGCGAAGCCGGGCTCGGCCGAGCGGAGCGGGGCGCGGTCGTCCAGGCCCACCACCACGTTCGCGGTCGAGCCGAGGGCCTCGAAGCGCACGTCGTAGCCCGCGCCGTTGTAGCGGGTGAGGGAGACGGTGGCGAGGGTGCCGTCGTCCAAGGTCAGGGTGGCGGCGGCGGTGTCGACGTCGCCCGCTTCGGCGAAGAAGGCTTCGCCGCGGTTGGCGCCCAGCGCGTACACCTCTTCGACCTCACGGCCGGTGACCCAGCGGATGATGTCGAAATCGTGCACCCCGCAGTCGCGGAACAGGCCACCGGAATGGGCGACGTACTCCGCGGGCGGCGGCGCCGGGTCCAGCGTGGTGGCCCGCACCGTGTGCAGCCAGCCGAGCTCGCCGCCCGCCACCGCCGCGCGCGCGGCCTGGTAACCGGCGTCGAAACGGCGCTGGAAACCGATCTGCACCGGTACGTCCGAGCCCTCGATCCGGTCGAGCACGGCGAGCGTGCCGGGGATGTCCGCGGCCACCGGCTTTTCGCAGAAGACCGGGATGCCCGCGTCCACGGCCTGGAGGATCAGGCCCGGGTGCGCGTCGGTGGCCGCGGTGACCACCAGCCCGTCGAGCCCGGCGCCGAACAGCGCTTCGATGTCGTCCGCCGCCTCGACGCCGAGCTTGGCCGCCGTGGCCCGCGCCCGCGCCGTGTCGACGTCGGCGACGATCAGCGAAGAGACGTCTTCGAACCCCTTGAGCGTCTCGGCGTGCGCGGTGCCGATCCGGCCGGTCCCCGCCAGTCCCAACCTCATCCTTGAACTCCTCCTGCTGGTGCGTGGGTGAAGCACTGGGCTAGCCGTGGGCCGGGAAACCCAGGTCGACGCCGTGGGCCTGCCGCGGCCAGCGCGACGTCACCGCCTTGGCCCTGGTGTAGAAGCGGACGCCCTCGGCGCCGTGCACGTGGGTGTCGCCGAACAGCGAGTCCTTCCAGCCGCCGAAGGAGTAGTAGGCCATCGGGACCGGGATGGGCACGTTGATGCCGACCATGCCGACCGTCACGCGCCGCTCGAACTCGCGCGCGGCCAGCCCGTCGGCGGTGAAGATGGCGGTGCCGTTGCCGTACGGGTTGGCGTTGACCAGCTCCAGCGCGGCTTCGAACGAGTCCGCTCGCACCACGGCGAGCACCGGGCCGAAGATCTCGTCGGTGTACACGCTCATCTCGGGCGTCACGTGGTCGAACAGCGTGGGCCCGACCCAGAAACCGCCGTCGTGACCCTCGGACGCGAAGCCGCGGCCGTCGACGACCAGCTTCGCGCCCGCCGCCTCCCCGGCGTCCACATAGGACATAACGCGATCCCGCGCGGCCGCGGTGACGACCGGGCCCATCTGCGAGGCCTCGTCGGTGCCCGGGCCGGTCTTCAGCAGGCGGGTCCGCTCGGCGATGGCCTCGACCAGCTCGTCACCCGTATCGCCGACCGCGACGACCACGGAGATGGCCATGCAGCGTTCGCCCGCGCTGCCGTAGCCCGCGGACACGGCGGCGTCGGCCGCGCCGTCGAGGTCGGCGTCCGGCAGCACGACCATGTGGTTCTTGGCGCCGCCGAGCGCCTGCACCCGCTTGCCCGCGGCCGTCGCCGTTTCGTAGACGTGCCGCGCGATCGGGGTGGACCCGACGAACGAGACGCCCGCGACGTCCGGGTGCGCGAGCAGCGCGTTCACCGCCTCGGCGTCACCCTGGACGACGTTGAGCACCCCCGGCGGCAGGCCCGCCTCGGCGAACAGCTCCGCCAGCCGCACCGACGCCGACGGGTCGCGGTCGGAAGGCTTGAGCACAAACGTGTTCCCGCAGGCGATGGCTACCGGGAACATCCACATCGGCACCATCACCGGGAAGTTGAACGGCGTGATGCCGGCGACCACGCCCAGTGGCTGCCGCAGCGAATACGCGTCGATGCCGCGGGAAACCTGCTCGGAACGCTCGCCCTTCAGCACCTGCGCGATGCCGCACGCGAACTCCACCACCTCGAGGCCGCGCTGGACCTCGCCGGCGGCGTCGCCGAGCACCTTGCCGTGCTCGGCGGTGATCAGCCCCGCCAGCTCGTCCCGGTGGTCCGCCACCAGCTGGCGGAACGCGAACATGATCTTCGTGCGCTGCGAGAGCGAGCTTTCGGCCCAGTCACGCGAGGCCTTGACCGCGGACGCGACCGCGGCGTCCACATCGGACTGCCCGGCGAGCACCACCTGACGGGCCACCTCGCCGGTCGCGGGCTGGAAGACGTCACCGCGGCGGCGCGAGACGCCGGGGGCGCGGGCGCCGTCGATCCAGTGCTGGACGAGTTCGGTCACGGGGTTCTCCACTCCTGGAACGGATCTAGCGGCTCGCGGTGGTCGAGCGGACCACCAGGGAGGGCTGCAGCAGGTGCCGGACCGACTTGACGCGCTCGCCGCGCACGCGCTCCAGCAGGGTCTCCAGCGCCAGCCGGCCCATCTCGGTGCGCGGCTGGTCCACAGTGGTCAGTGAGATGTGCCGGAGGCTGGCCAGTGACGTGTTGTCGTAGCCGACCACGGAGACGTCGCCGGGCACCCGCAGGCCGTTTTCCTCCAGCGCCGAGATGGCGCCGACGGCGTTGAAGTCGTTGCCCGCCACCAATCCGGTCGGCAGCTCCGCCCGGTCGTAGGTGGTGAGCAGCTCCCGCACCGCCTTCTCCCCCGCGGTGTCGGTGTGCTCGCTGCGCACCACGATCGGCTCCAGCCCGTGCTCGCGCATCGCGGCCTGGAAGCCGCGCCGGCGCGCGGCGGCAGTGCTGACCGCCGGCCCGCCGTCGAGGTGCGCGATCCGCCGGTGGCCGAGGCCCACGAGGTGGTCGACGGCCAGCCGGGAGCCGACCTCGCCGTCGTCGTTGACCGTGTCGACGCCGGCCACCCGCGAAGTCCGGGAGACGAGCACGGTCGGGCACTGGAGCCCGGCCGCTTCGATGGCGGCCGTCGGCACCACCGGCGAGAGCAGCACGATTCCGGCCGGGCGGAAGGAAAGCAGGCTCCGCAACGCCGCGCTCTCCCGTGCGGGGTTGCGCCCGCCGGTGTTGAGGATCAGGTCGAACCCGGCCGCCTGCGCCGCCGCGTCGAGCCCCTCCACCACGTCGGCGAAGAAGGCGTTGCGCAGGTCGCTCACCATCACACCGAGCACAGTGGACGTGCGGCTGGCCAGCGAGCGGGCCATCACGTGCGGCGAGTAGCCCAGCTCGTCGGCCGCGGTCAGCACGGCCTGACGGCGGATCGCTGAAACCTTCGGCGATCCGCGCATCACCAGCGACACCAGTGCCCGGGAAACGCCCGCCCGCGCGGCGACGTCCTCCATGGTGGGCCTCGCCATTCGCGGACCTCCGAGCCTGGGGTGGGAGCCGATTTCCGGCCTTGACTTCGCTGTGCCGGACGTTACATGATTAGAGCGCTCCAATCAATAGAGCGCTCCAACGCCACCCGGCCGAGAGCCGCCGGGAGACCACGGAAAGGGATCCATGACAGCGAAGCCGAGCATCCGCGTCGCCGCCGCGCCGATCTCCTGGGGTGTGTGCGAAGTGCCCGGCTGGGGCCGGGTGCTCGACGCGCCGACCGTGCTGGGCGAGATGGCCGAGCTGGGCGTCACCGCCACCGAACTGGGCCCGCCCGGGTATCTGCCGCGGGAGCCCGCCGAGCTCAAAACCCTGCTGGGCGGCCACGGCCTCCGGCTCATCGGCGGCTTCCTCGCCGTGGTGCTGCACGAAAATCCCGAAGCCGCGCTCGCCGAGGCCGAGGACTCCGCCGCGCTGTTCGCCGCGTGCGGCGCCGAGGTGCTGGTGCTCGCGGCGGCGACCGGGCTCGAAGGCTACGACGAACGGCCCGCGCTCAGCGAGGCCGAATGGTCCACTTTGATCAGCACCGCCGGGAAGATCCGCGACTTGGCCGCGGCGCACGGGCTCAAAACCGTGCTGCACCCGCACGTCGGCACGCATGCCGAGACCCAGGCCGAGGTCGAGCGGTTCCTCGCCGACTCCGACCTGCCGCTGTGCCTGGACACCGGCCACCTGCTGATCGGCGGCACGGACCCGGTGGAGCTGGCCAGGAAGTTCCCCGAGCGCGTCGGGCACCTGCACCTGAAGGACGTGCGCGGCGAACTGGCCGAGGCCGTCCGCGCCGGGAAGCTCCCGTACGCCGAGGCGGTGGGCCGAGGTCTGTACGTCCCGCTCGGGGAGGGTGACGTGGACATCGAAGCCATGGTTCGCTTCGTGCACGAAGCGGGCTACGACGGCTGGTACGTCCTCGAGCAGGACACCGCGCTGGACGAGCGCAGCCCGGTGGACCTGCCGAAGCGGGACGTGGCGACCAGCCTCGCCCACCTCGGCGAGATCGTCAGCCGGCTCGGCTGACGCGTACCGAAGGAAGAAGCGAGGAGAGACGACGATGTCCCATCGCTTGAAGCGCGGCCGGCCACGACCGCGCCGGGTCAGGGCCGGGTTGGCCGCCGTGGCCGGGTTGCTGCTGCTGTCCGCGTGCACCGGGCCCGCCGCCGAGGAGAAGGCGGCACCCACGGGCGCGCCGGTGGAGAGCAGCGGCCCGCTCAAGGTCGCGGTGATCACGCACGGCACCGCGGGCGACGCGTTCTGGAACGTGGTGAAGAACGGCGCCGAACAGGCCGGCAAGGACCTGGGCGTCCAGGTCGAGTACAACTCCGACGGCGATCCCGGCGCCCAGGCCAAGCTGATCGACAATGCCGTCGCCCAGCAGATCGGCGGCCTGGTGGTGTCGATGGCCAACCCGGAGGCGCTCCAGCCCTCGATCGAGGCGGCGGTGCACGCGGGCATCCCGGTGATCACCATCAACTCCGGCGAGGACAAGAGCGCGGCGTTCGGCGCGCTGACCCACGTGGGCCAGAACGAGTCGATCGCCGGCCAGGAGGCCGGCAAGAAGTTCAAGGACCTCGGCAAGAAGAAGCTGCTCTGCGTGATCCACGAGGCCGGCAACGTCGGCCAGGCGCAGCGCTGCGACGGTGCCAAGAGCGGGTTCGGCGGCGCCGTGCAGACCCTGCAGGTGGACATCACCAACCCCACCGACGCCGAATCGCGCATCCGCGGCGCGGTGCAGACCGACCCGTCGATCGACGCCGTGCTCACGCTGAGCTCGCAGGTGGCGGCCCGCGCGGTGAGCGCGATCAAGACCGTGGGCTCGAAGGCGCAGGTCGGCACGTTCGACCTGAACTCCGACGTGGTGGCCGCGATCAAGAGCGGCGACGTGCTGTTCGCCGTCGACCAACAGCAGTACGAGCAGGGCTACCTGCCGGTGATGTTCCTGAAGCTCTACCGGGACAACGCGAACGTCGTCGGCGGCGGCAAGCCGGTGCTCACCGGACCCGACCTGGTCGACAAATCCACAGTGGACAAGGTCGGCCAGTACGTGCAGAGGGGCACCCGATGACCACCACCACGCTCGACGAGCGGTTCGTGAAACCACGGCTGCGGGACCGGCTGATCGTCCGGCCGGAGATCGGCTCGCTGCTCGGCGCCATTGTCGTGTTCCTGTTCTTCACCTTCGTCACGGACAAGTTCTTCAGCGCCAGCGGCGCCGCGACCTGGCTCGACGACGCGGCGACGCTCGGCATCATGGCCGTCGCCGTCTCCCTGCTCATGGTCGGCGGCGAGTTCGACCTGTCCGCCGGTGTGATGACGGCGTCGACCTCGCTGGTCACGGCGATCCTGGCGACCGAGGCGGGCTGGAACGTCTGGCTCGCGCTCCTGGTCTCGCTGGTCTTCGCGTTGGCAGTAGGCGCTTTCAACGGCTGGCTGGTGATGAAAACCGGCCTGCCCAGCTTCATCGTCACGCTCGGCACGTTCCTCGCGCTGCAAGGGCTGAACCTGGGCGTCACGCGGCTGGTGACCGGCACCGTGCAGGTCTCCGGCATGCGCTCGACCGACGGCTACGCCTCGGCCGGGTTCGTGTTCGCCTCCACAGTGGACATCGGGGGCACGCCGTTCCAGATCTCCATCGTGTGGTGGATCGGCGTCGCCGCGGTGGCCTCCTGGCTGCTCGTGCGGACCCGCTTCGGCAACTGGATCTTCGCGGTCGGCGGCTCCTCGCCCAGCTCCCGCGCGGTCGGCGTGCCGGTGGTGCGCACGAAGATCCTGCTGTTCATGGGCACGGCGCTCGCGGCGTGGCTGGTCGGCTCGATCAACATCCTGCGGTTCGCCACCGTGCAGGCGAACCAGGGCATCGGGCTGGAGTTCCAGTACATCATCGCGGCGGTGATCGGCGGCTGCCTGCTCACCGGCGGCTTCGGCTCGGCCGTGGGCGCGGCGATCGGCGCGCTGATCTTCGGCATGGCGCGCCAGGGCATCGTGTTCGCCGGCTGGGACAGCGACTGGTTCATGCTGTTCCTCGGCATCATGCTGCTGGCCGCGGTCCTGGTCAACAACGCCTTCCGGCGACGCGCGGAAAGGGTCCGGCGATGAACGCCCCGCTGATCGAAGTCAAGGACATCGGCAAGATGTACGGCAGCGTCGTGGCGCTGCGTGATGTGTCCACAGTGGTCAACGCGGGCGAGGTCACCTGCGTGCTCGGCGACAACGGCGCCGGCAAGTCCACGCTGATCAAGATCCTGGCCGGGGTGCACCAGCACGACCGCGGCGAGTTCCTGGTGGAGGGCGGGCCCGTGCGGTTCGCCTCGCCGCGCGAGGCGCTGGACCGCGGCATCGCCACGGTCTACCAGGACCTCGCGGTGGTGCCGCTGATGAGCGTGTGGCGCAACTTCTTCCTCGGCTCCGAGCCCACGGTCGGCTTCGGCCCGTTCCGCGCGCTGGACCGGAAGAAGGGCCGGGAGACGACCAAGAAGGCGCTGGCCGACATGGGCATCGACCTTCGTGACGTCGAACAGCCGGTGGGCACGCTGTCCGGCGGCGAGCGGCAGTGCGTCGCGATCGCGCGGGCGGTCCACTTCGGCGCCAAGGTGCTGATCCTCGACGAGCCGACCGCCGCGCTCGGCGTGAAGCAGGCCGGGGTGGTGCTCAAGTACGTCGCGCAGGCCCGTGACCGCGGGCTCGGCGTGGTGCTGATCACGCACAACCCCCACCACGCGTACCCGGTCGCGGACCGGTTCCTGCTGCTCAAGCGGGGTGCCGCGCTCGGCTCGTACGAGAAGCCGGAGATCGACATCGGCGAGCTGACGCGGCAGATGGCGGGCGGCGCCGAACTGGAAGCACTCGAACACGAGCTGCGTGCCGCGGAAACCCCGTGACACCCGTGGTCCGGCGGAGGTGACCGTGACTGTCCAAGAGATGCCGATCGAAGCGCTGACCGTCGGCCGGGTCGGGGTGGACCTCTACCCCGAGCAGAGCGGCGTGCCGCTGGCCGAAGTGGCCACCTTCGCCAAGTCGCTCGGCGGGACCGCGACCAACGTCGCGGTCGCCGCCGCCCGGCTCGGCCGCCGCACCGGGGTGCTGACGAAAGTCGGCCCGGACGGCTTCGGCGACTACGTGCGCCAGGCGCTGACCGGGTTCGGCGTCACACCGGAGCACGTCGGCACCTCGCCGGACCTCCAGACGCCGGTGGTGTTCTGCGAGCTGAACCCGCCCGCCGACCCGCCGCTGCTGTTCTACCGCTCCCCCATCGCGCCCGACCTCACGCTGACCGAGGCGGACGTGCCGTGGGACGTCGTGCGTTCGGTTCCGCTGCTGTGGGTGACCGGCACCGGTGTCTCCACGGAGCCGGCGCGGGCCACGCAACGCAAGATGCTGGAGGCGCGCGGGCGGCGCGAACACACCGTGCTGGACCTGGACTACCGGCCGATGTTCTGGCCGGACGCCGCGACGGCGCGGGCGGAGATCGGCTGGATGCTGGACCACGTGACCGTCGCGGTCGGCAACCGGGCCGAGGTGGAGGTCGCCGTCGGCACCGCCGAGCCGGACGAGGCGGCGGACCGGATGCTCGCGCGCGGCCTGCGGCTCGCCGTGATCAAGAAGGGGGCCGACGGCGTGCTGGTCGCCACCCCTGAAGGCCGCTGGACCGTGCCGCCGCAACGGATCGAGGTGGTCTGCGGCCTCGGGGCCGGTGACGGCTTCGGCGGCGCGCTGGTGCACGGGCTGCTGTCCGGCTGGGACCCGGTGCGCATCGCGGAGTACGCGAACGCGGCCGGCGCCCTGGTCGCCTCACGGCTGGCCTGCGCTGACGCCATGCCGACCGCCGCCGAAATCGAGGAGATGCTGTGACGGCCCTGCTGACCGACGAGCGCTGGAGCGAGCTGCTGCGCGTGCGGGCGACCGACCCCGGTGCGGTGCGGCGCGCGTACGCCTCGCGGCGAAGGCGCAAGAACCTGTTGTCGGACAAGGGAACGCTGTTCCTCGTGGCGGCGGATCACCCGGCCCGCGGCGCGCTCGGCGTCGGCGGCGACCCGCTGGCGATGGCCGACCGCCGCTCGCTGCTGGAGCGGCTGCTGGTGGCGCTGGCGAACCCGGCGGTGGACGGGCTGCTCGGCACCCCCGACGTCGTCGAGGAGCTGCTGCTGCTCGACGCGCTGCACGAAAAGGTCGTGATCGGCTCGATGAACCGCGGCGGGCTGGCCGGCGCCGACTGGGAGATCGACGACCGGTTCACCGGCTACCACGCGGCCTCGCTGGTCGACTCCCGGCTCGACGGCGGCAAGATGCTGCTGCGCCTGGTCGACTCCGACGCGGGCACGGTGCCGACCCTCCAGGCCTGCGCGGACGCCGTCACCGAGCTGGCCGCGTACGGCCTGATGGCCATGGTCGAGCCGCTGCCCTACACCCGCGAAGACGGGCGGCTGGTGCTGCAGAAGGACGCGACGTCGCTGGCGCGGGCCGTGACCGTGGCGTCCGGCATCGGTGTCTCGTCCGCGCACACCTGGCTGAAGCTGCCGTCCACTGAGGACGCCGCCGTGCTGGGCGCCACCACTCTGCCGGTGGTGATCCTGGGCGGCGTGCCGACCGGCGACCCCGCCGCCGACCTGGTCTCGTGGGGCCGCACGCTGCGCCACGAGGTGGTGCGCGGGCTCGTGGTGGGCCGGAGCCTGCTGTACCCGCCGGACGGCGACGTCGGCGCCGCCGTGGAAGCCGCCGCGAAGACCCTGGAGGCCGCGAAGTGAGCCAGCTGCACCGTCCACTCGGGACACTGACCGACGGCGCCGACCCGGTCCGGCTGACCCCGGAGGCGGCGGGCTGGGCCTACACCGGGCTGCAGGTGCTCAAGATCGGCACCCGGCTCCCGCGAGTGGTGGAGACCGGCGAGTTCGAGGCGTTCGTGCTGCCGCTGTCCGGCTCGCTCTCGGTCCGCGTCGACGGCGAGGAGTTCGAGCTGGACGGCCGCGATTCGGTGTTCACCCGCGTCACGGACTTCGCCTACGTGCCCCGTGACGCCGAAGTGGTGCTCACCTCCACCACCGGCGCCGAGGTCGCGCTGCCGATGGCGCGGTGCACCCTGCAGCTGGAGCCGAAGTACGGCCCGGCCGAGGACGTGCCGGTGGAGGTGCGCGGCGCCGGGCCGGCGACCCGCCAGGTGACCAATTTCGGCGTGCCGGGGGTGTGGGACCACGCGGACAAGCTGAACGCGTGCGAGCTGATCACCCCGGGCGGCAACTGGTCCTCGTACCCGCCGCACAAACACGACGAGGCCTCGGACTGCGAGGTCGTCAACGAAGAGGTCTATTACTTCCGCATCGCCGGACGGGACGGTGTCACGCCTTCGCGCGAGGGCTTCGGCCTGCACCGCACGTACACCGCGGACGGCGGGCTGGACGAAGACGTGGCGGTGCGCGACAGCGACGTTTTCCTGATCCCGCGCGGGTATCACGGCCCCTGCGTCGCGGCGCCGGGCTACCCGATGTACTACCTGAACGTGCTGGCCGGCCCGGCCGAGGAGCGGTCCATGGCGTTCTGCGACGACCCGGCGCACGGCTGGGTCCGCGACACCTGGCCGGACACCTACCTCGACCCGCGGTGCCCGGTCACGAGTTACGAGGGACGGGTCTCATGAATTCTTCCTGGGGTCCGGGGGCAGAGCCCCCGGCGGGGGTGCGGGGGCTCGGCCCCCGCAAGACACTGAAGCTCACGACGGCACAGGCGCTGGTGCGCTGGCTGCTCGCGCAGCGCTCGGAAACCCTGGACGGGCGCGAGGTCCCGCTGTTCCCCGGCGTGTTCGCGATCTTCGGGCACGGCAACGTGCTCGGCCTCGGCACCGCGCTGGAAGAGCAGCGTGACCGGATGCCGGTCTGGCGCGGGCACACCGAGCAGGGCATGGCGCTCGCGGCGGTCGGCTACGCGAAGGCGACGCAGCGGCGGCAGGTCGGCGTGGTCACGTCGTCGATCGGGCCGGGCGCGCTGAACATGGTGACCGCGGCGGGGGTGGCGCACGCGAACCGGCTGCCGGTGCTGCTGCTGCCGGGAGACACGTTCGTCAGCCGCGCGCCGGACCCGGTGCTGCAGCAGGTCGAGCCCTTCCACGACGGCACGGCGACGGTCAACGACGCCTTCCGCGCAGTCAGCCGCTACTTCGACCGGATCACCCGGCCCGAGCAACTGCTGGCGACGCTGCCGCAGGTCGCGCGGGTGCTCACCGATCCCGCGGACGCCGGGCCGGTCACGCTGGCGCTGCCCCAGGACGTCCAGGCCGAGGCCTACGACTTCCCCGAGGCGCTGTTCGAGCCGGTCACGCACCGGCTGCCGCGCCCGCGCCCGGACCGCCGCGCCCTGACCGAAGCGGCCGCCGCCCTGCGCTCGGCCCGCCGTCCGCTGCTGGTGCTGGGCGGCGGCGTCCGGTATTCGGGCGCCGGCCGCCGCGCGCTGGATTTCGCGCAACGGCACGGGATTCCGGTCACGGAGACCACTGCGGGCCGGACGCTGGTGCCGCACACCCACGAGCTGCACGCCGGGCCGCTGGGCATCACGGGCTCGACCTCGGCGAACGTCCTGGCCGCCGCGGCCGACGTGGTGCTGGCGGTCGGAACCCGGTTGCAGGACTTCACCACGGCGTCGTGGACGGTGTTCTCCCCCGACGTCCGGCTGGTCACGCTGAACGCGGCCCGGTTCGACGCGGTCAAGCACGGCGCGCTCGCCGTGGTGGGCGACGCGGACGCGGGGCTGGCCGACCTCGGCGCGCAACTGGAGAGCTGGCGCGTCGATCCACAGTGGACGGCGCGGGCGGCCGAGGAGCGGGCCCGCTGGGACGCCCACGTCGACTCACTGCGGGCCGCGCCGTCGGAGATCCCCAGCTACGCGCAGGTCGTCGGCGTGGTGAACGAGCTTTCGGAGCCACGCGATTACGTGATGACCGCGTCGGGCGGCCTGCCCGGTGAGCTGATCGGCGGCTGGCGCGGCTCCGGCGAAGTGAGCATGGACGTCGAGTACGGCTTCTCCTGCATGGGTTACGAGCTGTCCGGCGCATGGGGCGCGGCGATCGCGCACACCGAAGGCCTGGTGACCACGCTCCTCGGCGACGGCTCGTACCTGATGCTGAACTCGGACCTGTTCTCGGCCGCCTTCGCGGGCCACCCGCTCGTCGCGGTCGTCTGCGACAACGACGGCTACGCAGTCATCGCGCGGCTTCAGCAGGGGCAGGGCGGCAAGCCGTTCAACAACTTCTACGCCGACTGCCGGACTTCGCACGCTTCGCCGCCACGCGTGGACTTCGCGCGTCACGCCGAGTCTTTGGGCTGCGCGGTCTTCACCGCGACGTCGCTGGACGACGTGCGCGACGCGTACGCGAAGGCCCGCGCTGCCGCTGTCGCGGAGAGCCGCCCCGCGGTGGTTGTGGTGCGGACCCAGCCTTCGGCCTGGACGGAGGCCGGCGCGTGGTGGGAGGTCGGCGTGCCGGAGCACCTCTCCGGCCGCCCGGACTTCGACGCCGCGAAGCCCGGGCAGGTGCGCTACCTGCGTCAGTAAAGCCGTTCGAGCCAGGGCCGCAGCACCGGCAGGACCGCCTTGGCCTGCATGGCGGTCGTGTGGTCCAGCCCATCGAGCACCTCGACGGTCCAGCCGCGCTCGGCCAGCTCGGCGCGGCGGGCCGTCAACGGGGCCGCGATGTCGACCGTGACACCGCCCCAGCGTGCGCCGTACTCGATCCGGTCCGCCGAGCCCGCGAAGCACAGACGCGGGCAGGCGGGCCGGGCCGAGTGGTCGTCGAAGCCTTGCAGGGCCTCGTACAGCGTGACGAACTGCTGGGTCTGGCCGGTCGACATAGTGACTTCGACGGAGTCCCAGTCACCCTTTTCCGTGGTCTGGTGGGTTTCCGACGGCCCGGCGACGGCCATCGCGTGGGTGGCCCGCGTGACCGTCAGCATTTCGGCGTACGGCCCGTCGAGCGGAGGAAAACCGCCCATGGCCAATCCGTCGAGCCGATCGGTGCGCAGCGCCAGCTGAAGCCCGGCCAGCGCGAGCCACGAATAGCCGTAGTACGCGAACCGTGGCGCCCCCACCGCGTCCGCGACCGCCAGGAAATCGGCGGCGACGGCGGCCGGAGTGAGGCTGTCCGGCCGCGGATGCGCGAGGACGTGCCCCTCGTAATCGAAGGCGGCCACGCGGAATCCGGCCAGCCCGTCGATCAGTGACCGGCCGAGCGCCGGGTCCGCGCCCCACTGCCGTATAGCCTCGGCCTGCTCGCCTTCGACCGGCCGCGGGTTCACCGGGAGCAGCACCGCCGGACCTTCGCCGTGGACCTCGATGTCGAGCACACTGCCGTCGCTCAATGTGGTCTCAACCATGCCCCGCCCATCTCTTTACGTCGTAAAGTGTTAGCGCGATCGAGCGTAGCAGAGCCGACGGCATCTGCGGACCGTCGGCACAGCGGGGTCAAACCCTCACGCGTCGGCGAGGCGCTCCATGATCTGCGCCGCCTTCGGTCACGGAGATGAGCGTCTTGCGCCCGTCGGTGGGATCCGGACCGCGGGCGACGAGCCCCTCGCGATCGAGGGCGGCCACCGTCTCGGCCATCGACTGGGGACGGACGTGCTCCGCCGCGGCGAGGGCGCTGACCGTCGTCGGCCCTTCCTCGCCGATCCGGCTGAGGGTGGTGATCTGCGACCACGCCCAGCGCCGGTCGGCGGGCGCGGACTCGGTCCGCAGCCGAAGGAGAGCAAGTTCCGTGACCACCGAGCCGATCATCGAAGCGCGGCGGACCGCGCTGCTGCTGATGGACTTCCAGCCCGAGATCCTGAGCCACCTCGCCGGCTCGGCCGCCGTGCTGGAGAACGCCAAGATCGCGCTGGACTGGGCGCGTGAGCACCGCGTCCAGGTCGTGTTCGTGCGAGTGGCCTTCGCGCCGGAGGACTACGACGCGATCCCCCACCGCCACAAGGCGTTCGGCTTCGCCAAGCAGGGGCGCCTGTTCCCCGACGGGGACCCGTCGCTGGAAATCGATCCCGCGCTGGAAGTGCGCGAGGGGCCAGGCGGACGTGATCACGACGTCCGACCTGAAGTCACTGGTCCGCGAAGACTGACCGGCCGATGACCTCCTCCGGCACCACCGGGCGCGCGGTCGACGATCGTGAACGCGGGGCGTTCTCGTGGCGCTTCGTCACGCCGCTGTACATCAGCTCGGCGCTGAACCCGATCAACAGCTCGTTCATCGCGACCGCGCTGGTGCCGATCTCGCACGCGATGGGCGTGTCCGTCGGGGCGACCGCGGTCCTGGTGTCGGCGCTCTACCTGGCGAGCTCGGTCGCCCAGCCCACCGCGGGCAAGCTCGCCGAAGAGCTGGGCCCGCGCCGGGTGTTCCTCACCGGCATCGCGCTGGTGCTCGTGGGCGGCCTGGTCGGCGGCTTCGGCGGTGGCTTGGCAACGCTGACCGTCGCACGGGTCCTGATCGGGATCGGCGCTTCGGCCGGCTACCCGGCGGCGATGGTGCTCATCCGCCGCCGGGCGCTCGGGGCGGGGCCGAGCGATCCGCCCGGCGGGGTGCTCGGCGGCCGGTCCATCGCCGGCACGGTCACAGTCGCGGTGGGCCCGCCGATCGGCGGTCTGCTGGTGGCCGCGTTCGGCTGGCGCTCGGCGTTCCTGGTCAATCTCCCGGTAACCGTGATCGCGCTGGTGCTGGCGATCCTGTGGGTGCCGCGGGACGCGCCGCTGGAGCGCCGTCCGCTGCGGGAGCTGGCCGGGCGCATCGACGTCGGCGGCATCGTGCTGTTCGGCGGCATGATGAGCGCCCTGCTGGTGTTCCTCCTGTCTCTGCCGGCGCCGAATTGGCTTCCCCTCGGGATTTCCGTCGGGCTGGGCGCTTTGCTGGCGATGTGGGAACGGCGGTCGGCCACGCCGTTCATCGATCTGCGGCTGCTCGTGTCCAACCTCGCGCTCACCCGCACGTACCTGCGCGGGGCACTCACGCTGCTGGCGTTCTACACCGTGCTCTACGGCCTGACCCAGTGGCTGGAGGCCGCCCATGGGCTCCCGCTCCAGGAAGCCGGGCTCGTGCTGCTGCCGATGGGCATCCTCGCCGCGGCGGTGTCGCAGCCGATCTCCGCCCGCAACCTCGTACGCGGCCCGCTCATCGCCGGTGCGGCGAGTCTGATCCTCGCCTCGGCCGCCGTCCTGCTGATCACCACTCCGGTCCTGCTCATCGTCGGCGTGACGCTGCTGTTCGCGATCACGCTGGGCGCGACCACCGTCAACAACCGGACGGCCCTTTACCAGCAGGCGCCGCGGTCAGCGTGGTCGTGCTGCTCATGACGGTCTTCGACCGCGCACCCAAGGACCCGCGCCGCTAACGTCCGAGCAGCCGCCGCACCTCGTGCACGGCGGCGCGGCCCGCGCGGTTGGCGCCGACGGTGCTGGCCGACGGGCCGTAGCCGACCAGGTGCAGCCGCGGCTCGTCGACCACGCGGGTGCCGTCCATCCGGATGCCGCCGCCCGGCGTGCGCAGGCGCAGCGGCGCGAGGTGGTCGAGGGCGGCGCGGAAACCGGTCGCCCAGAGGATCATGTCGGCGGGCTCGAAGGTGCCGTCCGCCCAGACGACGCCTTCGGGCACCAGCCGCTCGAACATCGGCCTGCGGTCGAGGAAACCGGCCGCACGGGCGGCGCGCACTTCGGGCGTCACCGCCAGGTCGGTCACGCTGACCACACTTTCCGGCGGCAGGCCTTCGCGCACCCGCCGTTCGACCTTCGCGACGGCGTCACGGCCCCAGTCTTCGCTGAACGGCTCCTCGCGCCACACCGGCGGACGGCGCGTGACCCAGGTCGTCGAGCGCGCGACCGGGCCGATTTCCATCAGCAGCTGGACGGCCGACGTCCCACCGCCGACCACCACCACGCGGTGCCCGCGGAACTGCTCCGCGCCGGTGTAGTCGGCCGTGTGCACCTGCCGTCCGGCGAACGTCTCCTGGCCCGGGTAGTGCGGCCAGAACGGCCGGTCCCACGTGCCCGTCGCGCTGATCACGGCGCGCGCGGCCCACGTCTCGGCCGGGCTCTCGACGAGCAGCCGGCCGCCCTCGCGCCGAACCGCCGTGACGTCGACGGGCCGCCGCACGGGCAGCGAGAACGTCTTCTCGAACCGGCCGAAGTACTCGGACACGACTTCACTGGCCGGGCGCGTGATGTCCGGCGTGCCGAACGCCATGCCGGGCAGGTCGTAGATGCCGTGCACCTTGCCCAGCACCAGCGACGGCCAGCGGTACTGCCACGCGCCGCCCGGGCGTTTTCCGTGGTCCAGCACCACAAAACCCGACTCATCGGCGAAACCCGCGCGACGCAGGTGGTAGGCGGCCGAGAGACCGGCCTGCCCGGCCCCGATGACCACCACGTCCGGCTCGTGATCGGCACTCATACAACGTTCAACAACAATGGCGGCCCGGTATTTCGAGCCCAGGCTCACACGGCCACGCGGTTGCGCCCGGCGTCCTTCGCCCGGTACAGCGCGGCGTCGGCGGAGCGCAGCACCTGGTCGAGCGTGGCGCCGGCCGCCGGGTAACAGGCGACGCCGACGGAGACCGAAAGCCCGTCGACCCGGGCGGAACCGGAGACGATCACGGACAGCTCCCCCACCGCGACGCGGACGCGTTCGGCGATGCCCAGCACGTGCGTGTCGCCGGTGGCCGGCAACAGCACCACGAACTCCTCACCGCCGAACCGGCCGACGGTGTCGCTGGTGCGCACCGAATCCTCGATCGCCACGGCGACGGCGGCCAGCACCTCGTCGCCGGTCAAGTGGCCATAGGTGTCGTTGATGCGCTTGAAGTGGTCGAGGTCGATCATCAGCACGGCGAACTCGCTGCCCGGGCCGCGACGGCGCGCGCGGGTGTACTCGCGCGTGGCGAGATCGTGCCAGCCGGCGGTGTTCAGCAGGCCGGTCTTCTCGTCCGTGACCGCGGCGACCTGCAACTGCTGTTTCAGCAGCAGGTAACGGTGCAACAGCAGCAACGGGGCGACCACGAAGACCACCAGCACCGGCTGCGCGACGAGCGCGAGCGCCGCCAGCCCGCCGAGGCACAGGGTGGCCAGCTCGAAGGCGTTGTCCTCCCAGGTGCCGATCAGGTCCGCGGCCGCGCGGCTGGCCGTGTAGAGGTAGATCCCGACGGAGACGAGCGCGACGTTCACCAGCTCGAACACCGCCGCCGCCAGCACCAGCGCGAACACGCCGCGCCAGGTTTCGAGGCCGGCCTGGTTGAGGCCGTCGATCGTGAGTACCGCGGAAGCCGCGAAGCAGGAAAGCATGGCCCACGCCGTGCTGGCCGCGAAGCGATGCGCGGGCCTCGTACGCACGCCTCGCCAGACGCGCAGCCACAGATGCAGGTACAGCACGAGCGCGAGCAACGCGACCCACGCGGGCGGAAGCAGGAAGGCGCCGGCGAGGTACCAGACGGACGTGACGTTGATGTGCGTCTGGCCGCTCATCCACCGGCGCGCCCGCTCGATCCGCCGCGCCATCTCCGCCTGCGCGATGCCGAGCCCGACCAGCACCAGGAACGCCACCGGCTGCACCGGCCCGCCGAACTCGACCACCAGCCCGCCGATGACGGCCACCGTGGTCACCAGCTCGCACCCGACCGCGTACACGATCCAGCGTCTCCGGGCGACGGACCACATCGTCCAGCGGGACGGCCAGCCGGGCCACGCCGAAAGCGTGCCCCGGGAGACGGCTCCCTGCATCGTGACGCCCCCACTGCGAAAAGTCGGCCGGCGAGGTTGCCCAGAGTATCCGTCAGCCCCCGGTCACGTCGCCGACCCGGGGGATTTTCGCGTCAATCTGCCCGGCTGACCCTGCGCGGGGTAGAGCCGCTGGGCAAATCCGGCCTGTTCGGGTGACGGGCGGGGCTCAGCGGCGGCGCAGGAGCCGGATGAGCGCGATGGCGCCGATGAGGACCGCGGCCACCACGGCGACGGGAACCAGGCGCTTGGCGACCGACCGGCCCGCGTACTCCATGAGGTCGATGGCTTCCGCCTCGCCGGTCGCGCCGCCGGCCGGGACGCTGCGGAGGTGGGGCTTGGGCCCGGACGGCGGATTCGCCGGCCGGTCCTGGTGCTCCGGGGCGGCCTCCGCGGCTGCGGGCTGGCCCGGGTGCTCCCCACGGGCGGCCTTCTCGGCGGCGGGCTGGCCCGGGTGCTCCCCCCGGGCGGCCTTCTCCGCGACCTCCGCGGCCGCGGACTCGGCCGCGTCACCGGCGGCCTCGGTTTCCACGGTGTCCAGCGCCTTCGCCAGGTTCCCGGCGAAGGCGTCCAGGATCTTGCCGCTCACCTCGGAGATCAGGCCGCGCCCGAACTGGGCCGGGCGGCCGGTGACGGCCAAGTCGCTGGCGACGGCGCCGTGGGTGCCGCCTTCGGTCTCGGTCAAGGTCAACGTCACCGTCGCGGCCGCGGTGCCGCCCCCGCGGGCGTCCTTGCCGGAAGCCTTGATGACCACCTTGCGAGCGGCCTCGTCCTTCTCGAGGAACTCGCCACTTCCCTTGTACAGCAAGGAGATCGGCCCCAGCTTGACCTTCACCGTGCCCGTGAACGAGTCCCCCTCGACCTTGGTGAGCGCCGCCCCCGGCAAACACGGCGCGACGCGCTCCGGGTCGATGACCGCCTGCCAGACCTCACCGATCGAGGCCGGGACGGTGAATTCGTGGTCGAGCCGCACGGGCCGACCTCCTCTCTGGAGCAACTGGCCGATGAAGCCACCTTACGCACCACCGCCACCACCGGACGGGCAACGACGGCACGTAAAGCGGCCTCACCAGGGCGGATACGGCAGCCGTCACCGGCCCGGGCTGACATCTAACCTTTCAGTCACCGTCACGGCCACTGACATCTAACCTTTCAGTTCGCCCGCCCAGCCACTGACACATCTAACCTTTCAGTCGCCCATCACGGCCGCCGGCGCCCGGCCCATCACACTCAACCGGCGGCCGCTGACATCTAACCTTTCAGTTCGCCCATTCTGACCACTGACATCTAACCTTTCAGTCGCCCGGCAACTGACATCTAACCTTTCAGTCGCCACCGCGGCCGTCGGCGGCCAACCCGTCAACCGCCCACCGCGGCCGTCAACGCCCGGCCCGTCAGGACGCGCGCGAGGTGCTGGCGGTACTCGACGTCGGAGTTGCCGTCCGCGGCCGGGTCGGTGCCGTCGGCGGCGTGGGCCGCTGCGGCGCGGATGGTTTCGGGAGTGGCCGCGGCGCCGAGCAGCGCCCGCTCGACGCCGGTGGCGCGGACCGGGGTCGAGCCCATGTTCGTCAGCGCGACCTTCGCCTCCTCGATCACGCCGCCCTCGGTCCGCACGGTGGCCGCGACCGCGACCATCGACCACGCCTGCGCCACCCGGTTGAACTTCTCGTAATGCGCGCGCCAGCCGGTGTGCTTCGGCACGCGGACCGCCACGAGCAGCTCGTCCGGCGCCAGCGCGGTGGTGAAGTAGTCCTGGAAGAACTCCGCCGCGCCGACGGTCCGCCGCCCGGCCGGGCCCGCGAGCACCAGCTCGCAGTCCAGCGCGAGCACCGGGGCGAGCAGGTCCCCCGCCGGATCGGCGTGCGCGATGGCGCCGCCGAAGGTGCCGCGGTGGCGCACCTGCGGGTCGGCGACGGTGTCGGTGGCCGCCTTGACCAGCGCGGCGTGCTCGGCGACCAGCGCGTCCCGTTGCACGTCGTAGTGCGTGGTCATCGCGCCGATCACCAGCGCGTCGCCGTCCTCGCGGATGCCGCGCAGCTCCGTCACCTTCCCGAGGTCGACGAGCGTGGTCGGCGCGGCCAGCCGCATCCGCAGCACCGGCAGCAGGCTCTGCCCGCCGGCCAGCACCTTGGCGTCCTCGCCCGCTTCGGCGAGCGCCCGCACCGCTTCATCCACTGTGGACGGAGCGACGTACTCGAACGGGGCGGGGATCACAGCGCACCTCCGGAGGCGTCGATCGAGCCGAGGCCGCCGCCGGCCTGATTGCCGGTGCCGCCGGCGTCGGTGGTCCCGTGCTCGATCGCGTGCCACACGCGCATCGGGGTCATGGGCATCTCGATCTCGTCGACGCCGAGGTGGCGGACCGCGTCGATCACCGCGTTGACCACCGCCGGCGTCGAGGCGATCGTGCCGGCCTCGCCGACTCCCTTGGCGCCCAACGGGTTCGTGGTCGACGGTGTCTCGGTGCGGGCCGTGGTGAACGACGGCAGGTCGGCCGCCGACGGCAGCAGGTAGTCGGCGAAGGTGCCGGTGGTGAGCGTGCCGCTCTCGTCGTGCACGGCCTCCTCGAACAGCGCCTGCGCGATGCCCTGCGCGAGCCCGCCGTGCACCTGGCCCTCCACGATCAGCGGATTCACCACCACGCCGACGTCGTCCACGCAGACGTACGAGCGCAGCTTGACCCGGCCGGTTTCAGTGTCCACTTCGGCCGCGCACAGGTGCGTGCCGTGCGGGTAGGAGAAGTTCTCCGGGTCGAACGTGGCGTCGGAATCGAGTGACGGCTCGATTCCGTCGGGCAGGTTGTGCGCGGCGAACACGGTGAAGGCGACGTCCTGGATCGTCGTCGAGGAATCCGTGCCCTTCACGGTGAACTTGCCGCCGGCGAACTCGAGGTCGTCCTCCGAGCACTCCAGCAGGTGCGCCGCGATCGGCTTGGCCTTGGCGACCACCTTCTCCGCGGCCTTGACCACGGCGATGCCGCCGACCACCAGCGAACGCGAGCCGTAGGTGTCCATGCCCTTGTGCGACGACTGCGTGTCGCCGTGCAGGATTTCCACGTCCTCGAACGGCACCCCCAGCTGGTCGGCGACGATCTGGCTCCACGCCGTCTCGTGCCCCTGGCCGTGCGCCGAAGCGCCGGTGGTCACCTCGATCTTGCCGGTGGGCAGCACCCGCATCGACGCGTACTCCCAGCCGCCCGCCGCGTAGTCCAGCGAGCCGAGCAGCCGAGACGGGGCCAGGCCGCACATTTCGGTGAACGTCGAGATGCCGATGCCCAGCTGGACCGGGTCGTTCGCCTCACGCCGCGAAGCCTGCTCGCGGCGCAGGCTGTCGTAACCGAACAGCTCCTTGGCCTTTTCCGTGGCGGCCTCGTAATTGCCCGAGTCGTAGGTCAGCCCCGCCACCGTGGTGAACGGGAACTCCTCGTGCTTGATCCAGTTCTTCTCCCGCAGCTCCAACGGGTCCAGGCCCAGTTCGTCGGCCAGCTCGTCCATGATCCGCTCGATCGCGAACGTCGCCTCCGGCCGTCCGGCGCCGCGGTAGGCGTCGGTGAGCGTGGTCGTGGTGAACACGTTGGTGCAGGCGAAGTGGTACGCCGGGATCTTGTAGATGGCGTTGAACATGAACGCGCCGAGGATCGGCACCCCCGGCCCGACCAGGCCGTTGTACGCGCCGAGCCCGGCCAGCAGCTCGACCTTCAGCCCGGTGACGGTGCCGTCGGCGTTCGCGGCGATGGTGATGTCCTGGATCTGGTCCCGGCCGTGGTGTGCGGCGACCATCGTCTCGGACCGGGATTCGTTCCACTTCACCGGTTTCCTGAGCTTCTGCGCGATGATCAGCGTCATCATCTCTTCGGGCAGCACACCGATCTTGCCACCGAAGCCGCCGCCGACGTCGGGGGCGATCACGCGCAGCTTGTGCTCCGGGATGCCCAGCGTCAGCGCCGACATCACCCGCAGGATGTGCGGCACCTGCGTGGCCGCCCACATGGTGATCTGCGCGCCGGTCGGGTCGACCACACACGCGCGCGGCTCCATGAACGCCGGCACCAGCCGCTGCTGGCGGAACCGGCGTTTGAGCACGATTTCCGACGAGGACAGGGCTTCTTCCACCGATCCGCCGGTGCCCGCTTCGGCGGAGTCGAAGACCCAGAGCGCGTTCTTGTTGGTGCCCAGCTCCTCGTGCACGAGCGGCGCGCCCTCGGCGAGCGCGGCCTCCAGGTCGAGGACCACGGGCAGCTCGTCGTACTCGACGTCGATCTTCTCGAGTGCGTCGTGCGCCTCCGCCGCGGTGCGCGCGACGACCACGGCGACGCCCTCACCGGCGAAGTTCACCTGGTCCGCGGCGAGCACGGGACGGCGCGGCGCCTTCATGTCCGGCGTGATCGGCCACGCGCACGGCATGCCGATCGCGCTCTCGGGGTCGAGGTCACGGCCGGTGTAGACGGCGATGACCCCGGGCTCGCCCTTGGCCGCGGACGTGTCGACGGAGACGATCTTCGCGTGCGCCAGCGGGCTGCGGAGCACGGCGAGGTGCAGCAGGCCGGGCAGCACGATGTTGTCCGTCCAGCGGGTGCGGCCGGTGATCAGCCGCTCGTCTTCCTTGCGGAGACGGGACTTTCCGATTTCGGGCTCGATCGTGGCGGTCATCATTCACCACCCACGCCGACGTGCTTGATGCGCTCGGCCTCGGGCCCGGCACCGGGGCTCATCTTCCGCGCGGCGTCTTGCACGGCGCGCACGATGTTCTGGTAGCCGGTGCAGCGGCAGAGGTTGCCCTCGAGCCCCTCGCGCACGGCTTTCTCGTCCGGATCGGGGTTGTCGGCCAGCAGGTCGATCGACTGCATGATCATGCCGGGGGTGCAGAACCCGCACTGCAGCGCGTGATTGTCGTGGAACGCCTGTTGCACCGGGTGGAGCTGCCCGTCGCGGGCCAGCCCTTCGACGGTGGTGACCTCGTGCCCGTCGGCTTGGACGGCGAGCACGGAGCAGGACTTCACGCTCTGCCCGTCCAGGTGGACGGTGCAGGCCCCGCAGTTGCTGGTGTCGCAGCCGACGACGGTGCCCACTTTCCCGACCCGCTCCCGCAGGTGGTGCACCAGCAGGGTGCGCGGCTCCACGTCATCGGTGTACTCGGTGCCGTCGACAGTGACGGTGATGCGCATCAAAGGCCTCCAAGAGCGGATGCCCGCCTGACCCGGCCGGGCGGCGGGCCGGTTCGGGAACGGCCAAGGCACGACCGTGATCGGCCTCACAGCCGAGCGTGCTACGCCCTTCGCCCGCGGACAAGCCCTGCCATCGCCCGTTCGCGGGGCCGTTCCGCATCTGCATGAGGAATCCCGGGTGGACCGCCGCAGGTGCGGACTTGGCGTCCGGATGATTTTTCCGCCCAGCGGCAAAATCCCGCGTCTCTCCCAGATGGACAGACCTTCAGTTGTGGATGCGCCCCGACAGCGCGGCCAACCGGCGGCCGGTGCCGCTCCAGCGCAACGCGATGATTTCCGCCGCGATGGAGACCGCGGTCTCCTCCGGGGTGCGGGCCCCGAGGTCGAGGCCGATAGGCGAAGACAGCCGCTCCAGCGAGGCCTCGCCGATGCCCGCCTCGCGAAGACGCGCGAAACGGTCGTCGTGGGTCTTGCGGGAGCCCATCGCGCCGACGTAGCCGACGTCCAGGCCCAGCGCGACCTCCAGCAGCGGCACGTCGAACTTGGGGTCGTGGGTGAGGACCGTGATGGCCGTGCGGGCGTCGATGCGCCCGGCCTCGGCCTCCGCCTTGAGGTAGCGGTGCGGCCAGTCGACGACCACCTCGTGCGCGTCCGGGAACCGGCTGCTGGTGGCGAATACCGGCCGCGCGTCGCACACCGTCACCTGGTAACCGAGGTAGGCGCCCATGCGCGCCATCGCCGCGGCGAAGTCGATCGCGCCGAAGACGAGCAGGCGCGGCGGCGGCTCGAACGAGTTGACGAACACGGCCATGCCCTCGCCGCGGCGCTGGCCGTCCGGGCCGTAGTGCAGGGTTCCGGTGCGGCCGGTGGCCAGCAGGCCGCGCGCGTCGTCGACCACGGCGTCGTCCATGCGCGAGGAGCCGAGCGTGCCCGCGACGCGGTCCGGCCACACGATCATGCGCTCGCCCACCAGGCCCCGGCGCTCGTGCTCGATGACCGTGACCACGGCGACCGGCTCCCCGTCCCGCACCGACGCCACGACCTCGGGCAGCTCCGGCATCGACGCGCGGTCCACGTGCTCCACGTAGATGTCGATGATCCCGCCGCAGGTCAAACCCACTGCGAACGCGTCGTCGTCGCTCACGCCGTAGCGCTGCAGCACCGGCTTGCGCTCGGCGACGACCTCCTGGGCCAGCTCGTACACCGCGCCCTCGACGCAGCCGCCGGACACGCTGCCGGCCACCGTGCCGTCGGGGGCCACCACCATCGACGCGCCCGGCTCGCGCGGCGCGGACGAGAACGTGGCCACCACCGTGCCGAGTCCGACTGTTTCGCCCGCCGACCAGCGGCGGTACACGTCGTCCAGTACGTCACGCATGGGCTATCTCCCCGAGCAGTCGTTCCAACGTCGCCAGGCTGTGCCCGGCCAGCAGCCGGTCGATGTGGGGCAGGGCGGCCACAATGCCGGACTGGACCGGAGCGTACCCCTCCCGCCCCGCGTGCGGATTCACCCAGAATACGGCGTGCGCGAGCCGGCGGAGCCGCGCGAGCTGATCCCCGAGCAGGCCCGGGTCGCCGCGCTCCCACCCGTCGGAGAACACCGTGACCACGGCGCGGCGGGCGAATCCGCGCTGGCCCCAGCGGTCGAGGAACACGCGCAGCGTCTCGCCGAGGCGGGTGCCGCCGGCGAAGTCCGGCACCGCCGTGCCCGCCGCGAGCATCGCGAGCTCCGGGTCGCGCTGGCGCAGCTGCCGTGACACGCGTGTCATGCGCGTGCCCAGCGTGAACACTTCGACGCGGGCCGGGTTCGCGCGCGTGAGCACGTGCGCGAACCGCAGCAGCGCGTCGGCGTAGGGGCTCATCGAACCGGACACATCGATGAGCAACACCACCCGGCGCGCCCGTGTTCCCCGGCGGCTGCGGACGAGCCGGACGGGCTCACCGCCGTCGGCCAGCATCGCGCGCAACGTGCGTGACGGATCGAGCCGCCCGTGGTGCGCCGGCGCGCGCCGGGCCGATTTCCGTTGGGGCAGCACGGGATGCAGGGTGGCGAGCAGTTCACGCAGGTGCTCGCGCTCGGCCGTGGTCAGCTCGGCGAGGTCACGGTGACGCAGGACTTCGCGGTCGCTGGCGGCGACGCGCAGGCTGTCGGGACTCTCGCCGCCATCGGTTTCACCGCCGCTCGACGCGATGAGGGGCGCGATGCGCGCGCGTCGCTCCGCCTGGTTCGCGGACCGGCCGCGGGGAGCTGGCTCCACCTCGAACCAGCGGGCGAAGGCCTCCTCGTAACGCGGCAGGTCGTCGGGGTCGGAGCACAGCGTCAGCCGCCCGGCCCAGTACAGCTGGGTCGGCGCGGCGATGTCCACCTCGGCCACGGCCGCGAGGTACGCCTGTACCCGCCGCGCGTCGCAGGCCACCCCGGCTTCGCGCAGCGCCGCCGCGAACCCGGCGTAACCCGCGAGCGGGCCGGCGGTTTCGGTGTCCATCTCCCCATTGTGCCCCGTGTTCAGCGAGCTGAGCGGTCCGCGCCGCCGCCCCTCCCCTGGACGACGGCGCGGACCGCGGCTCCACGCAGCGACCGACCCCAGGTAGCGGGGGTGGGCGCGTAGAGCCTGCGGGAAGTGGTCAGCGGATGACGGGACCAAGCATGACCGGCCGTGCGCGGCCGGGTCAACGCAATTACCGCCGTGCACCTCGTTGAACGAGTATTTCCTTGGGGCACAACAATTCCTGCCGAAACTCGCGGCCGGTCAGGCGAACAAGGCGTCCAGTTTCGCGCGGACCCGGTCGAGGTCTTCGCTGTACTTCAGGACCGCGCCGAGCGTGCGTGCCGCCGCGGCCGCGTCCAGTTCGTCGCGCCCCAGGGCGAGCAGGGCCCGCGCCCAGTCGAGCGATTCCGCCGTTCCCGGTGGTTTCAGCAGTTCCATCGCGCGGAGCCGGTGCACCGCCTCGGCGACCTGCCCGGCCATGGCCTCGCTGACCCCGGGGATCCGGCGGCGGAGGATCCGCACCTCCCGGGGCAGGTCCGGGTGTTCCAGCCAGTGGTAGAGGCAGCGGCGTTTGAGGGCGTCGTGGACCTCGCGGGTGCGGTTGGACGTCAGGACGACCAGGGGCGCGACCTCGGCGCGGATCTCGCCGTACTCCGGGATCGTGACGGTGTATTCGTCGAGGAGCTCGAGGAGGAAGGCCTCGAACTCGTCGTCGGCGCGGTCGATCTCGTCGATGAGCAGGACGCAGGGGGCGGTGGTCAGTGCGCGCAGCAGGGGCCGGGCCAGCAGGAACCGCTCGGTGTAGAGCGACCGCTCAGCCGTCTCGGCATCAAGCCGCCCCCCTTCGGCGGCTTCGAGTGCGCGCAGGTGCAGCAGCTGACGCGGAAAGTCCCACTCGTACAACGCCTGCGCGGCGTCGATGCCCTCGTGGCACTGCAAACGCACCAGCGGCAGGTCGAGCGCGCTGGACAGCGCCAGCGCCAGCGCCGTCTTGCCAGTGCCCGGCTCGCCCTCGCAGAACAACGGCCGTTGCAGCCGCATCGCCAGGAACCCAGCCGTCGCCAGCCCCTCATCGGCAAGGTAGCCAACGCCGTCGAGCGCCACCGCGAGGTCTTCCGGAGACTCCGTCACAGTGCCGATGGTAGGGCGCTCGGGCGGGGATGCGCTGATCGCCGTTCGGCCGGAGGCGCGGTTGCGGCGAGACTTCGCCGATTGCGGCAGGTCTTCGCCGGTCGCGACCGGCCCTCGGCGTTTCCGGGCGTCCTCGCCGGTTGGCGCGGTGGCCGGTTCGCCGCGGTGTTTTAGCCGCCCAGGTCGGCGCGGTGGTCGACATCCCGGCCACTGCCGAGGTCGCCGCACTCGATCAGGCGCAGGTCGGCGCGGGTGGCCAGCCAGTCGCGGGCACCGCGGTCCCCTCGGGCGGAGCCGGCGATCTCGGCCCACCACCGACGGCCCAGCAGCACGGGGTGACCGGGCACCCCGTCGTACGCGGCGCGCGCGACGACGTCCTCGGTAGCGCCAGCCGCCACCCGCGCGATCACGTCGGTGCCCACCCACGGCAGGTCGACGAGGTGCACCAGGGCAGCTTCGGGCCCTTCGACGTCGCCGAGTGCGGTAAGGCCCGCCCGCAGCGAAGCGCCCATACCGCCTTCCCAGCCTTCGGCGTAAACGGCGAGCGCGGGATCAGGCAGCAACGCCCGGACCTCCCCGGCCGCCGCACCGACGACCACCCGGACCGGCGCACACCCCGCCTCGATGAGCGTGCGCAACGCCCGCCGGACCAGCGGCTCACCGTCCAGCTCGGCCAACGCCTTCGGCCCGCCGAACCGCCGTCCGGCCCCGGCCGCCAGCAGCAACCCGGCCACCCGCGGCCCAGGTCCACCGGACCCGGCACCCCGCTGACCGGCAGCAGCTCGCGGCCCGAACCCGGCAGCGGGCGGGGCATGGGCGGCGGGCGGCTCGGGGGCACCGCAGTCAGCCACGGGCGGCCTTGGTCGGGCCGGCGGAGGAGAGGTCGTCCGAGATGGCTGCCGCCGTGGCGAGCAGCGGTGGGACCAGGTCGGCGCGGACGGCCTCCGCTGTGGTGCGGCTGGCGTGGGTGGAGAGGTTCACGGCGGCGACGACCCGG
The DNA here is from genome assembly GCF_900110575.1 of Amycolatopsis saalfeldensis. Taxonomy (GTDB): domain Bacteria; phylum Actinomycetota; class Actinomycetes; order Mycobacteriales; family Pseudonocardiaceae; genus Amycolatopsis; species Amycolatopsis saalfeldensis. The sequence continues at coordinate 129,608 of NZ_FOEF01000016.1, read as the reverse complement.
CCGTCGCTGCCGCGGATCGGGGCGGCGACCGAGCGCAGGCCCTCCTCCAGTTCCTGGTCGACCATCGCCCAGCCCTGCTCGGCCACCCGGGCCAGTTCGGCCTTCAGCAGGCCGCGGTCGGTCAGGGTGTGGTCGGTGAGACGGTCGAGGTCCGCGACGATGAAGTACGCCGCCAGCTCGTCCCGGCTCATGTCCGCGAGCAGCACGTGGCCCATCGACGTGGCGTACGCCGGGAAACGCGTGCCCACGTTGATGCTCACGGTCATGATCCGCGACACCGCGACACGCGCGATGTACACGATGTCCGGGACTTCGAGCACCGACACCGAACTGGACTCCCGCACCGCCGCCGAGAGCCGCTCCAGGTGCGGCTGCGCCACCTCCGACAACGACAGGCTCGACAGATACGCGTAACCCAGGGCCAGCACCCGCGCGGTGAGCGTGAAGTACTTGCCGTCCGTGCGGACATAACCGAGGTCGACGAGGGTGAGCAGGAACCGCCGCGCCGCCGCGCGGGTCAGGCCCGTGGCGCGCGCGACCTCGCTGAGCGTGGGGTGCGGCGCTTCCGCGCTGAAGGCCCTGATCACCGCCAGTCCCCGCTCCAGCGACTGCACGTGGTGTGCGCCGCGTTCGGCCGGTTCGCCCTCGTCCATGCCCGGAACCCTATCCGCCTCCGGGTGGCTGGGCCGTCGGCTCACCCAGTTCGGCCAGCGTGCGCTGGGCGATCGCGATGGCCGTGTTCGCCGCCGGCACCCCCGCGTAGACCGCGGTGTGCAGCAGCACCTCGCCGATCTCGTCCGCGGTCAGTCCGTTTCGGACGGCCGCGCGGACGTGCATGGCCAGCTCGTCGTGGCAGTGCAGCGCGGTGAGCGTGGCGAGCGTGATGCAGCTGCGCGTGCGCCGGTCCAGGCCCTCGCGCGTCCACGCCGAGCCCCACGCGGCCTCGGTGATGTATTCCTGGAACGGGCGGCTGAACTCCGTGGTGCGCGCGACTGCCCGGTCGACGTGCTCGTCGCCCAGCACCTCGCGGCGCACCCTCATGCCCGCCTCGTAACGCTCGCCGGTCACTCGTCCTCCGTGGTGATGTGCTCCAGGATCAGCCGCGTGAACTCCGCCGGCTGCTCGTAACTGCCCAGATGCGCCGCCGACGCGACCACCTCGAACCGCGCGCCCGGCACCCCTTCGGCGATGAGCCGGCCGTGCGGCTCCGGCGGCGTCGCCGGGTCCTCGGCCCCCGAGATGACCAGCGTCGGCGCGCTGATCTTCGGCAGCCCGCCGAGCAGGTCCATCCGCTCGATGACGCCGCAGCAGGCCGCGTAACCCTCGCTCGGGGTGGCCGCGATCATGCCGCGCAGGAATGTGACTTCATCCGGGTTTGCCTGCGCGTACGCCGGAGTGAGCCACCGCCCGACGCCCGCCTCGGCGACAGAGCCGGTGCCCTCCGCCCGGACGTTCGCCGCCCGGTCCGCCCACATCTCGGGCGGCCCCAGTTTCGCCGACGTGCAGCACAACGTCAGGCTCGCGACCCGCTCCGGCGCGTGGATGCCCGTCCACATGCCGGTCATCCCGCCGAGCGAAAGGCCGACCAGATGCGCGCGCTGCACGCCGGCTTCGTCCAGCAACGCCAACAGGTCCGCCCCCAGGTCGTCCAGCTCGTACGGTCCTGGCGGCACCGGCGACGCGCCGTGACCGCGGGTGTCGTACCGGATCACCCGGAACCCGCGCGCCACGAGCGGGGCCACCTGCGGCGCCCACATCCGGTGGTCGCTGCCGATGGAGTTGCCGAACACCACCACCGGACCGTCGACGGGGCCTTCGGCCACCCGGTGCACCTGGACCGCGGACACGCCATTACCTCCATTGTGGACATTCACCGGGGCGGTCACACCGCGAAGAAGACTGTCTCGCCTTCGCCCTGCAGCCGCACGTCGAACCGGTAGCCGTTCTCGGCCTTCGCCGCGACCAGTGTGGTCCGCCGCTCCTCCGGCACGCTCGCCAGCACCGCGTCACCCGAGTTGTCCTGACCCTCGAAGTAGATGCGGGTGACGACGCGGCTCAGCATGCCGCGCGCGAACACCGAAACGTCGATGTGCCGGGCCTGGTCGCCGCCGTCCGCGGACGGCACGATGCCCGGCAGCAGCGTGAGGATCCCGTACTCGCCGCGCTCGTCGGTCGGGCAGCGGCCGAAGCCGCGGAACCCGGACCCGCCGCGGCCGCGCGGGTCGTCCGGATGGTCGAACCGCCCGGCCGGATCGGCCTGCCAGGTTTCGATCATCGCGTCCGGCACCGGCGCGCCCTCCCCGTCGAACACCTGGCCGCGGATCCACACCGCGCCTTCCGTGCCCTCCGGAACGACGAACGGCCCGTCCTCCCACGGCAGCCCGATCGACAGGTACGGCCCGACGGTCTGCGACGGCGTGCTCCCCAACCGGCCCATTAGTCCTCGTCCTCCTCGTCCTCGAACACGGACTGCTCGCGCCCGCGGACCACGATGTCGAACTGGAAGGCCAGCGCCCACTGCTCCTCGGTGCGCTCGAGGTCGAAGCGGGAGATCATGCGACGGCGGGCCTTCTCGTCCGGGATGGAGTTGAAGATCGGGTCCTGGCCGAACAACGGGTCGTCCGGAAAGTACATCTGGGTGACCAGCCGCTGCGTGAAAGCCGCGCCGAACACCGAAAAGTGGATGTGCGCGGGCCGCCACGCGTTGTCGTGGTTCTTCCACGGGTACGCGCCCGGCTTGATGGTGGTGAATTCGTACCGCCCGTCGCCATCGGTCAGCGCCCGGCCGAGCCCGTCGAAGTTCGGGTCGAGCGGGGACGGCCAGCGGTCGCCGGTGTGCCGGTAGCGCCCGCCCGCGTTGGCCTGCCAGATCTCCACGAGCGAGTCGCGGATCGGGCGGCCGTCGCCGTCGAGCAGCCGTCCGGTGACGATGATCCGCTGCCCCTGCGGCTCACCGGAATGCTGCCGGGTGAGGTCGTTGTCGTGCTCGCCGAGCCGGCCGGGGCCGAGCAGCGGGCCCGTCACCTCGGTGAGCATCTGCGGCAGCAGCACCAGCGGCTGGGCCGGGTGGCGCAGTTTGGTGGAGCGATAGCCCGCGAAGTCCATCGGCGGGTGCGTGCCCTCGGGGTCCTGCCGGTAGCGCGGCAGGCGGAGCCCGGTTGGTGTGGCCACGTTTTCCTCCCTGGTCTGCTTACTGGCGCTCGAGGACGATGGCGAGGCCCTGCCCGACCCCGATGCAGATCGCGGCCAGTCCCCACCGGCCGCCGGTGCGGCGGAGCTGGTGGGCGAGGGTGCCGATGATCCGGCCGCCGGACGCGCCGAGCGGGTGGCCGATCGCGATGGCGCCGCCGTTGACGTTCACGATCTCCGGGTCGAGCTTGGACCACTCCTTGAGGCAGGCCAGCGACTGCGCGGCGAAGGCCTCGTTCAGCTCCACCGCGGCGAGGTCGCCCCAGTCGATGCCGGCTCGGGCCAGCGCGATCTCGGCGGCTCGCACCGGGCCGATGCCGAACACGTCCGGGTCGACGCCCGCGGCCCCGCGGCCGGCGATCCGGGCCAGCGGCGCCCGGCCCAGCCGTTCGGCCGCGGCCGAGTCGCCGAGCAGCAGCGCCGACGCGCCGTCGTTGAGCGGCGACGCGTTGCCCGCGGTGACCGTGCCGTTTTCCTTGCGGAACACCGTCTTCAGCTTCGCGAGCTTCTCCGGGCTGGAATCGGGCCGGATGCCCTCGTCACGGGTCAGCTCGACCCCGTCCACCGGCACCACGTGATCGTCGTAGAAGCCCTCGTCCCACGCACGGGCCGCGTTCACGTGGCTGCGCGCGGCGAAGGCGTCTTGCTCCTCGCGGCTGATGCCGTAGCGCTCGGCGAGCAGCTCGGTGGACTCGCCGAGGGAGACGGTCCACTGCGACGGCATCGCCGGGTTGACCATCCGCCAGCCGAGGGCGGTGTTGTACAGCGTCTGGTTGCCGGCCGGGAAAGCCTTGTCCGGCTTGGGCATCACCAGCGGCGAGCGGCTCATCGACTCCACCCCGCCCGCCACGACCAGCGACGCGTCACCGACCTGGATCGCCCGGCTCGCCTGCATGGCCGCCTCGACCCCGGAGCCGCACAGCCGGTTCACGGTGGCGCCGGGCACCGACGTCGGCCAGCCCGCGAGCAGGGCGGCCATGCGCGCCACGTTCCGGTTGTCCTCGCCGGCGCCGTTCGCGTCGCCGAGGACCACTTCGTCCACAGTGGACGGGTCGAGCCCGTTGCGCTCCCCTAGCGCGCGCAGCACGCCCGCGGCGAGGTCGTCGGGACGCACCCCGGACAGAGCGCCGCCGTAGCGCCCGAAGGGGGTGCGGATCGCGTCGAGTAGGTAAGCGTCGCTCATTCGCCGGCCTTCTTCAGTTCGCGGAGCAGGGTCAGTTCGTGCTCGGTGGGCGCGGGCGTGGTCTTGAGGTCCGCGGCCACCTTCAGTGTCCACCCGGTCGAGGAGACGGCTTGCTCCAGCTGTACCCCGGGGTGCAGCTCGGTGAGCGTGAGCTCGGCGGTCTCCGGATCGGGCCGCAGCAGGCCCAGGTCGGTGACGACCAGGGTCGGGCCCGCCCCGCGCAGGCCGAGCCGCTCGCGGTCGCCTTTGCCGCTGCCGTGCCCGAAGGACGTCACGAAGTCGACCTTCTCCACGAACGCGCGGGAGTTCTGCCGCAGCACCACGAACACCTCCCGGCAGGACGCCGCGATCTCCGGCGCGCCGCCCGCGCCGGGCAGGCGGACCTTCGGATCGTGGTAGTCGGAGCCGATGACCGTGGTGTTGATGTTGCCGAACTTGTCCAGCTGCGCGGCGCCGAGGAAGCCGACGTCGATCCGGCCGGGCTGGAGCCAGTAGTTGAACACCTCGGGCACGCTGACCACCGCGTCGGCCGTGTCGGCCAGCTCGCCGTCGCCGATCGACAGCGGCAGCCGGGAGGGCTTGGCGCCGAGGCAGCCGGACTCGTAGATCAGCGTGAGGTTCGGCGCGTGCGTGCGGCGTGCGAGGTTGGCCGCGGTGCTGGGCAGGCCGATGCCCACGAAGCAGGACATGCCTTCGCCGAGCGCCCGCGCGGCGGCGACGCTCATCATCTCGTCGGCGGTGCACTCGCTCACGCCTTGACCCCCGTCAGATCGTTCAGCCACTTCGTGAACTCCCCGCGGTCGCGGCCGATCTCGTCCCAGGCCTGGTAAGCGGCGTTGTCCCGCTCGTAGTAGCCCGCGGCGTACGAAGGCTTCGCGCCGCCCGGCACCTCGGCGACGGCGGTGACGGCCCAGCTGGGCAGCACCACCGCGCCCGGCCGGGGTTCCAGCTCGTCGACGACCTCCTCGACGGTGACCAGCGAGCGCTTCGCCGCCAGCACCGCCTCCTTCTGCACGCCCGCGATCCCCCACAGCTGAACGTTTCCGGCCCGGTCGGCCCGCTGCGCGTGGATGATCGTGACGTCCGGGTTCAACGCGGGCACGGCGGTCAGCTGCTCGCCGGTGAACGGGCAGGTGATCGGTTTGATGGTGTCGGTCTGCGCCGGCAGGTCGGTGCCGGTGTACCCGCGCAGCACGGCGAACGGCAGCCCGGAAGCGCCCGCGACGTAGCGGTTGGCCATGCCCGCGTGGCTGTGCTCCTCGATCTCCAGCGGCACCGGCCAGGAGTGCTGCACGGCATCACGGAACCGGTGCAGCGAGCCGACTCCCGGGTTGCCGCCCCAGGAGAAGATCAGCTTGCTCGCGCAGCCGGCGCCGATCAGCTGGTCGTAGACGATGTCCGGGGTCATCCGCACCAGGGTGAGCCCCCGGCGGCCCTGCCGGATGATCTCGTGCCCGGCCACGACCGGGATGAGGTGCGTGAAGCCCTCGAGCGCGACGGTGTCCCCGTCGTGCACCAGCTCGGCGACCGCCTCGCCGAGCGACAGCACCCTTGCCATTGAGTCCCCTCATCCCGTTGTTCGCAGTGCTTGTTCGCATTGCGCACATCCGTTCTTGATGAGAACATAGCACGACGGAACGACCCGAGGCGAGTGTCCGATCGGGTGGGACTCACCGGCCGGGCGTTACTCCTTCAGGCCGCTGGCCGCGATGCCGCGCACGATGAACCGTTGCGCCACCAGGAACATCGCGACCAGCGGCGCGATCGTCACCAGTGCCCCGGCGAACAGCGCGGGCAGGTTGATCGTCTGCGCGGTGAGGAAAGTGGACAGCGCGATCTGGGCCGTCCACGAAGACGGGTCCTGCCCGATCACCAGTGGCCACAGGAAGGAGTTCCAGCTCTCGATGAACATCAGCGCGCCCAGCGAGGCGATCATGCTGCCCGAGTTGGGCAGGACCAGCCGGCGGTAGACGCCGAGGTAGCCGAGGCCGTCGAGGCGGCCCGCCTCTTCGATCTCCGCGGGGAAGCGCAGGTAGAAATTGCGGAACAGGATCACCGTGAACGCGCTGAACAGGTTCGGCGCGATGATGCCCCAGGTGGTGTTCACCCCGCCCATGGCGCCGACCACGACGAACGTCGGCACGAACGTCACCGACTGCGGGATCATCAGCGTCACCAGCACGTAGGTGAACACCGCGCGGCGTCCGGGCACGTCGATCCGCGCCAGCGCGTAGCCCGCCATCGAGCCGAACATCGTGCCGACCGGGGCGGTGATCACGGCGATCACCAGCGAGTTCAGCAGCGCGTGGCCCATCGGCACCGAGGGGTCCGCGAACAGGTCGTGGAAGTTGACCCAGGACAGCGGGTCCGGCAGCCACGACCAGTCCGGCGAAGACACCTGCGGACGGGTCATCAGGGCGTTGCGCACCATGATGTAGAAGGGCGTCAGGAAGACCAGCACCAGCACGCCGGCCAGCACGTACTTCGGCGCCCGGCCCCAGCCCCGCCGGCCGGGACCGGCCGGGCGGACGGGGGCCGGGGGCGCTTCGGGGGTGAGCACGGCCATGTCAGTCCTTCTTCCCGAAGCCCACGAACTTCCCTTGCAGCAACGTGATCACCACGATGATCAGGGTCAGCAGGAACGCGCCCGCGGAGCCGACGCCGTAGTTCTGGTCGCCCAGTGCCGAGTCGTAGAGGTACACCAGCGGCGGCTTCACCGGTGCCGTCGCCGTACCCGAAAGCCCGGTGCCGAACAGGTTGTAGAACTCGTCGAAGGCCTGGAACGCGGCGATCAGGATGAGCAGCAGCACGGCCACGGAGGTGTTCCGCAGCTGCGGCAGCGTGATGTAGCGGAAGGCCTGCCACTTGGTGGTGCCGTCCAGCTCACCCGCTTCGTACAGCGACGGCGAGATCGCCTGCAGCCCGGCGAGGAACAGGATCATGTACAGCCCGACCTGCAGCCACAGCCGCAGCGTCACCACCGCGACCCAGTACACCGGCGGGCTCGTCTCCGACAGCCACGGAACCGGGTCGGCGCCGAACAGCCCGCCGATCACGTTCGCGACCCCCGAGGGGAGGCCGTTGAACAGCGCCATCTTCCACACCAGCGCGGCGACCACGTACGACACCGCGCCCGGGATCAGGAACACCGTGCGGAAGAACGCCCGGCCGCGGCGGATCGCGTTCACGAGCACCGCCAGCGCGAGCGACGCGACGAACGTGACCGGCACGATGAACACCGTGAACAGCGCGATGACCAGCAGCGAGTCGCGGAAGGCGGAGTCGCCGAGCAGGAACGCGTAGTTGTCGAAGCCGATCCAGTGCCCGAGCGAGATCGTGCCGCGCGCGTCGTTGAACGACAGCAGGAAGCTCCACGCGATCGCCACGTACTTGAACACGCCGAGCCCGATCACCACCGGTGCCGTGAGCACCGTGAACGCGCCGACCGCGCGCCAGTCCACCTTGCGGCGGCGCCGTTTCGCCGGTGCCGCCGACGCTCGGGGCCGCGGCGGCACCGTGGTCGCCGGAGAGGAGACAGCCATGTCAGGCCAGCTGCTTGTCGACTTCGGCCTGGGCCTTCTGCTGCGCGTCGCCGAGTTCGGCGGCCGGGTCGGCCTGGCCGTTGGCGATCTTCGTGGCCGCTTGGAGGAACAGCGTCGAGGACGCCTTGTTCCACAGGCCCGCGTAGGACAGCCCGTTCTGCTGGGAGATCCTGACGGCGTCCTTGGCCGGGCCGCTGGAGAACTCCGTGGTCTGGGCCGCGACCTCCTTGCGCGCCGGGATGTGGAAGCCGTACTTGACCGACCAGTCCTTCTGCAGGTCGGCCTGCTGGATCCACAGCCAGTTCACGAACTTCTTGGCGGCGTCGATGTTCTTGCTCTTCGCGTTGACCAGCTGGTACCAGCCGCCGACGCGCGCGACCTGGCGGCCGGCGTCGCCGAACTTCGGCCACGGGACCACGCCGAAGTCGTCCCCGACGGCCTTCTTGATGTCGGGCAGCGACCACAGGCCGCCCCACTGCATCGCGGTCGCGTTGTCGGCGAAAGCGCCCGGGTCGGACCAGTCCGTCGGGTAGCCCTGCAGCAGGCCGCCGGTGGCGTGCAGCTCCTTGAGCCCGGCGATCGCGGCGATCCCCTCGGGGCTGGCGAAGGCGACCTTCTTGCCGGTGCTGTCGAAGAAGTCGCCGCCGGAGGACCACAGCAGCAGCGTCGCGGCCTCGCCGACGCCGTCGGTGCCGACGTAGAGCCCCTTCTGGTTGCCATTGGTCAGCCGCTTCGTCGCGGCGAGCAGTTCGGTGAACGTCTGCGGCGGCTGCACTCCCGCGGCCTGCAGCACGCTCTTGCGGTAGTACAGCATCATCACGTCGTCGATCGTCTTGACGCCGTAGATCTTGCCCTCGACGGTCGCGGTGTCCAGCGCGGCCTTCGAGAAGTCGCCCTTCACCGGGTCGACGAGGTCGTCGAGCGGCGCGAGGAGCCCGTTTTTCACGTTCTGGTAACGGAAGTCGCCGATCTCGAACAGGTCGGGCGCGTCCGCGGTGAGCATGGCGGAGTTGAGCTTGGTCTCGTAGTCGCCGGCGATCCAGCTGACCTTGATCGCGATGTCCGGGTTGGCCTTGGTGAACTCCTGCGCGTAACGCTGCACCGCCTGCTGCGTGCCCGATTCGCCGTACGCGTGGTACCACTGGTTGAGCGTGACCTTGGCCCCGCCCGCGGCGCCCGCGTTCTTGTTCAGCGGGTCGGAGGTGCAGGCCGCCAGCGCGGCTCCCCCGGCGAACAGCACCGAGCCGACGAGAAAGTTGCGGCGGGACAGCGATGGGGCCATGTCACTTCTCCTCACAAGCGTCACAAGCGGTCGGACACGAAAAGACTCTGAACGGCGACAGCGGCGGCGCCCCGTGCCCATTCCTCGAACGGCAGCGGCCGGATGACCAGGCCGCACCGGACGGCACTGCCGAAGGCCTGCTCCGCGAACGTGCGGCGGATCTGGTCTTCGAACAGGTCGTAGGCGGCCACGCCCTCCCCCGAGACGACGATCCGCTCGGGGCCGAAGAGGTTGGCCAGCGCACCCAGCCCGAGGCCGATGGCGTGGCCCGCGGTGGCGAAGACGTGGCGCAGCGGCTCGTCCCCGGCGCGCGCCCGCGAGACGGCGTCGTCCATGGTCAGCGCCGGGTCCGCGGCGACCCGGCGCGCGCTCGCGACGATCGCCTCGGTGGAGGCGATCGCTTCCACGCAGCCGGTGCCGCCGCAGTGGCAGCGCGGGCTGTCCGGTCCCATGGCGGCGACCGGCACGTGCCCGACCTCGCCGGCCACCCCGTGCGCGCCGCCGACGAGCCGGCCGTCGAGCACCAGCGCGCTGCCGATCCCGGTGCCGACGGTGACCAGCGCGAACGACGAGGCGCCGACGCCTTCGCCGAACCACTGCTCGGCCACGGTGAGCGCCTTGACGTCGTTCTCCAGCGTGGTGGCCAGGCCGGTGGCGTCCTCGAGCAGCTCCGCGAGCGGCACGTCGCGCCAGCCCAAGAAGGGTGAGTAACGGACCAGGCCCGAGTCGCGGTCGACGTCGCCGGAGACGGCGACGCCGAGGCAGTAGGCCCGGTCGCGGAAGTTCGTGGCGCCGTCCGGCGCGCGGCTGCCGAGCAGCTCGCCGACCAGGTCGGTCAGCGCGGCCACGACGTGGGGCGCTTCGTGGCTGGTCAGCGCGTGGTGCCGGGCGACGCGGATCTGCGCCCGCAGGTCGGTGACCACGCCGATCAGGTCGTCGCCGGTGATCTTGACGCCGATGAAGTACTCGCGGTCCGGGCGGATGGCCAGCGGGCTGGCGGGGCGGCCCGCGCCCGGCGCCGTGCGGCCGGCCGAGGCCAGCTCCTCCAGGTAGCCGGCCTCGATGAACGGCCGCGCGGCCTTGGTGACCGCGGCCGAGGACAGACCCGTGCGGCGGGCGACGTCGACCCGGCTGACCGGGCCCTGCGTCAGCACCGTGGTGAACACGGTGGCCGCGGCGGGACTCGTGATCGGCGCCCTTGCCGGTGCACTGCGTGGCATGCGCGGAACCGTACGGCGGATAAATTAACTTCGTCAAGAATTTATTTTTCAGCTGATCATCCCTACGCTCTCCGGCATGTCGTCTGTGGAATTCGATGCCGGTCACCGCCTGTGGCTGCTCCGCACCCCGCACAGCGCGTACGCGTTCCGCCTCGACGAGGCCGACCGCCCGCGGCACGTGCACTGGGGCGCTCCGCTCACGCTGGAGCAGGCCGCCGGGATCGCGCCGCGGCCCAGCCCGATGGACTCGAGTTTCGACGAGCCGGGCGACGAGCGGCTGGAGCTGCCCGCGGACGGCGGCGCGTTTTTCGGCGTCGCGGGTCTCGGTGTCCGCTTCGCTGACGGCACCCAGGCGCTGGAGTGGACGTACGCGGGTCACGAGGTCGAGGACGGCGAGCTGACCGTCCGCCTGCGCGACCGGCACTACCCGCTGGAAGCCGAGCTGCGATACCGCGCCCGCGAAGACGTCATCGAACGCCGGCTTCGCTTGCACCACACCGGAAACGACGGCCCGATCACCTTGCTCCGCACGGACTCGGCGGCGTGGACGATGCCGCACCGCGCCGGCGCCCGGCTCTCGCACACGAGCGGTTCGTGGAGCGCGGAATCGGGACTGCTGCGGGAAAACCTGCCCGTCGGGGAGACCACGCTGACCAGCCGGCGCGGGGTTTCGAGCCACCAGGCGAGCCCGTGGCTGATGCTCGACGACGGCACCGCCACCGAAACGGGCGGCGAGGTCTGGAGCACCGCGCTCGCGTGGAGCGGCAGCTGGCGGATCACCGTCGAGCGCGCGCACACCGGGCGCGTCACCTGGACCGGCGGCTTCGGCCACGAGGGCGTGCAGTGGCGGCTGAATCCGGGCGAGGCCTGGGAAACGCCGGTGTTCGCCGGGCTTTACGCGGCCGACGGCTTCGGCGGGGCCAGCCGCCGCTGGCACTCCTACGTCCGCGAGCACGTCCAGCCGCGGCCCGGAGAGTTGCGCCCGGTCGTCTACAACTCCTGGGAGGCAACGGGCTGGGACGTCGACGAGGCGGGCCAGCTGAAGCTCGCCGCGCTCGCCGCGGAGGTCGGCGCGGAGCTGTTCGTGATGGACGACGGCTGGTTCGGCGCGCGCACCGGCGACACCGCGGGCCTCGGCGACTGGACGGTGAACCGGCGGCGTTTCCCGGACGGGCTCGGCCCGCTCGCGGCCGAGGTGCACCGGCTCGGCCTGGGGTTCGGCGTGTGGGTCGAGCCCGAGATGGTCAACCCGGACAGCGATCTCTACCGCGAGCACCCGGACTGGGTGCTGAGCATGGCGCACCGCGAACGCACGACGCTGCGCAACCAGCTGGTGCTCGACTTCGGCCGGCCGGAGGTGGCCGAATGGGCCTACGAGTGGCTGCACCGGCTGGTCGGCGAGCACGGCGTCGACTACCTGAAGTGGGACATGAACCGCGCGTTCACCGAGGCCGGACGGCCCGGCGACGACGATCCCGGACGGCTGTGGGTGGACCACGTCCGCGCCGTCTACCGGGTGCTCGACCGGCTTCGCGCGGCGCACCCGGCGTTGCGGATCCAGGCCTGCTCGGGCGGCGGCGGGCGGGCGGACCTGGGCATCCTCGCGCGCACCGACGAGGTCTGGGCCTCGGACAACACCGACGCCGCGGACCGCGTGACCATCCAGCACGGCTACAGCCAGCTGCTGCCCGCGGGCACGATGGCGGCCTGGGTGACCGACAGCCCGAACCCGCTCACCGGGCGGGCGGCGCCGCTGGAGTTCCGGTTCCACGTCGCGATGGCCGGGGTGCTCGGCCTCGGCGGCGACCTGACGCGGTGGAGCGCCGCGGAGTTGCAGACCGCAGCCGAGTTCGTGGCTCTGTACAAGGAGATCCGGCCCGTTGTACAGCACGGTGAGGTATACCGGCTGGCGGATCCGGCGGTGTCGCCGCTCGTCGCCGTGCAGTACGTGCTGGGCGACGACGTCGTGGTCCTGTTCCTGCGCCGGCCGCACGACTACGGCCGCCCGGTCGTCACGCCGGTGCTGGCCGGGCTCGACCCGGGCGCGCGATTCCGCGATGTGGATACCGGCGAGGTCCACCACGGCGCGGTACTGCTGAACCACGGCCTCGGCCTGGGCTTCACGGGCAGCGGCTACGCGAGCCGGCTGATCCGGCTGCGCCGCGAACCTCGCTCCCGGTGAGGACCTCGCACTAGGCTGCCCCCATGCCCGCTCGCCCGACCATCGCCGTCACCCGCTGGATCCCGGACGAGGCGGTGAAGGTGCTCGCCGAGGCGGGCGAGGTGAAGCTTTCCGACGCCGACCGGCCGCTGACGCCCGAAGAGCTGCGGGAGTTCGTGGCGGGCGCGTCGGCGGTGGTGTCGATGCTGCACGACCGGATCGACGGGTCGGTGGCCGAAGCCGCCGGGCCGGGGCTGAAGGTCGTCGCGAACGTCGCGGTGGGGTACGACAACGTCGACGTGGCCGCGCTGGCCGCCCGCGACATCACCGTCACCAACACCCCGGGGGTGCTCACCGACGCGACGGCGGACCTGGCGTTCGGCCTGCTGCTCGCCGTCACGCGGCGGCTCGGCGAAGGCGAGCGGCTGGTCCGCGCGCGCACGCCGTGGTCGTTCCACCTCGGTTTCCTGCTCGGCTCGGGACTTCAGGGCAAGACGCTGGGCATCGTCGGGCTCGGTCAGATCGGCCGCGCGGTGGCTCACCGGGCGGCGGCGTTCGGGCTGCGGACCGTCTACTCGGGACGGTCGCCCAAGCCGGATTTCGACGGCGAGTTCGTGTCGTTCGACGAGCTGCTGCGCCGGTCGGACTTCGTCTCGCTGCACTGCCCGCTGACGCCGGAGACCCGCCACCTGATCGACGCCCGCGCGCTGCGGGCCATGAAACCCGGCGCCTGCCTGGTGAACACCACGCGCGGGCCGGTCGTCGACGAGTCCGCGCTGGCCGACGCGCTCGAGGCCGGCGAGATCGCGGGCGCGGCGCTGGACGTGTTCGAGGCCGAGCCGGACGTCGAGCCGCGGCTGCTCGGCCGGCAGGACGTGGTGCTGACCCCGCACCTGGGGTCGGCGACCGTGGAGACCAGGACCGCGATGGCCGTGCTGGCCGCGCGGAACGTGACCTCGGTGCTCGCCGGGGACGAACCGCTGACGGAGGTACGGCCTTGACCCGTGTTGTCATCGCGCCGGACAAGTTCAAGGGCAGCCTGACGGCGGTCGAAGCGGCCGACGCCATCGCGCTGGGTGTGCGCGACGCGTTGCCGGACGCCGACATCGCCGCCTGCCCGGTCGCCGACGGCGGCGAGGGCACGCTCGAAGTGCTGGAGAACGCGGGCGGCCGGATCGTGCGGCTGTCCGTGCGAGGCCCGCTGGACGCGCCGGTCGACGCTCGTTACGTGGTGCTCGACGGCACGGCGTACGTCGAGTCGGCGCGCGCGTGCGGCATCGAATTCGTGACTCCGACGCGGGAGACCTCGCTCGCCGCGCACACCTGGGGCGTCGGCGAGCTGCTGTCCGACGCGCTGGTGCACGGTGCCCGGCGGCTCGTGCTGACCGTCGGCGGCACGGCGAGCACCGACGGCGGCGCGGGCATGCTGGCGGCGCTCGGCGCGGGGGTGTGGGACGCCTTCGACTCGCCCATCGGGCTGGGCGGCGGCACGCTTTCCCGCGTCGCGAAGGTGGAACTGGACCCGGCGCGCGACCGGTTGGGGACGGTGCCGCTGGCCGTCGCCACGGACGTGACGAACCCGCTGCTCGGCCCGGACGGGGCCGCGGCGGTGTTCGGGCCGCAGAAGGGCGCCGGACCCGAGGAGGTCGCCGCACTGGACGCCGCGCTCGGACGCTGGGCGACGGCGCTGGCGAACGCGGGCGCGCCCGACGTCTCGAACCGGCCGGGCGCGGGCGCCGGCGGCGGGGTCGCGGCGGGTGCCATCGCGGGGCTGGGCGCGTCCGTGGAGTCGGGCTTCGACCTGATCGCCGAGCTGACCGGGGTGGACACGGCGCTGATCGGCGCGGACCTGGTGATCACCGGCGAGGGCTCGCTGGACGAGCAGAGCCTGGCCGGCAAGGCCCCCGCGGGGATCGCGGCCAGGGCCCGCCTCGCCGCCGCGCCGCTGATGGTGCTGGCCGGCCGGATCCAGCTGGACGCCGAACGGCTGTCCGGGCTGGGTGTGGTGGGCAGCAGCGCCCTGATTGATCACGCGCCTTCACTCGACCACGCCCGCTCGCACGCGGCCGAGCTGTTGCGCGCCCGCGCCGGGGTGCTGGTCCGCGAGTGGGCTGGGCGCCGGTGAATTTCCGCCCGCTGCCCGTTCGCCCCTGATCCCCGGGGGCCGGGCGCACCGGTGGCGGTTTCCGGCACGGCAGCTGGAGCCTGGTGGCCGAGCGGCCGGCGGGCCGTGGGATCCGTTCGGTCGCGGTCAAGCTCGAAGGGCACGCCGTCCTCGATCGGCGGAAACGGGTCCCGGCGAGCAGATCGGCCGCAGACCGTATCCGCCTGCTTCCGGTCGGATTGGCCCCTCGTCGCGCCCGAGTTCAGGCCCGGTGCCACCGGAAAGCAGTGCTACCGAACAGCGCCGTGGACAACCATCCCGGAAAGTCCGTCAAAGGGACTGCTGCGGCAGCACCGCGAAGGCGACGTCGCCCGACTCGTCCTGCTGGACGTCCAGCACCTTGTCGTCCAGGAGGGCGGCGGCCTGGGGTTCGAGGAACACCTTGGCACCGCCGTCGGTGCCCACCACGCGGTCGCCGTCTTCGGGTGCGGGGGCCACGGAGAGGGCCAGTTGCGCGCCTTCGTTCTCCATGCTCTGGAGGGCGAACCGCAGCCCGCTCTCCTCGGCGCCCTGTTGTGCCGTCAGCGCGGTGATCGCCTCGGCGGCGGCTTCGGTCACGGTCAGCATCTTTCGGCCTGCCCTTCGTCGCGGTCGGGGATTCGATGAGAACTCACGCTAAGGGCGGCCGTCCGGCGGCGCAGCGTGAGCGGCCAACCGGCGCAAGGAGCCGGGAATCCGCGTGGACCGGGTCACAAAAGCGTTTGAAAACCGGGGCCGGCGGTCAACGGGCGCGGCCTGTCGCCGGGATCACAAATCTTCATCGGGTTCATCAGGTTCACAAGTTTGTGAAGCGGAGGTAGCGTTTCCAGTATGACCACCACCAGGTGGACGCCCGGGCACCACGTAGTCGACGGCGCCCCGCACCGTCACCACGAGCTCGGCGGGCACGCGGCGTGGTACCTCCTCGCCGGTGGCATCACGACGGGGCTGCAGGCCGTCCTCTTCCTGGCTCTGCGCCCCGAATTCGGCTCCCAGTGGGCGAATCTCACGGCGATCGCGCTGACCACGGTCGGCAACACCGAGTTCCACCGCCGCGTCACCTTCGCCGGGCGGCAGAGCAACGCCGGCAAACGGCACCTGCAGGACCTGCTGACGTTCGCCTTCTACGCCGGGTACGGCTCGATCGTGCTCGCGGTCGTCGACTCGCTGGTGAACGAGCCGACAGCCTGGGAAGAGACCGGCACCCTGCTGGCCGCCAGCTTCGTCGGCGGCATCGCGCGGTTCGCCCTGCTGCGCTGGTGGGTCTTCGCCCGCCGCGAGCCGGCCGCCGCGCAGCACGACTGACCGGAACGCACGCACCCCGGCCCGCGAGACGGGCCGTCCCCCGTCTGGCCTACGCCACCGGCGGCCACGCTCTGTTGCGCTACAACAGCCTCACGGAAAGTGACAGAAGGCCTCGCGGGCCCCCGTATGTCGCGCGCCGGGACAAGCACTGCGAGTGGGTCCGGTCTCGTTTCTATCAAGACCACTCCTGCTAACGGGGTATTCGTAGTTGAAATCTGGACTGTCGGCCCCGCTCGCGCTTAGGGTTACGGAGCGTCGCAACGAAGCTGACTTCCTCTTCTCGTACGGAGTAAGCCGTTATCACAAAATCACAGAGTGTTGACCTTTCGACCTCGGTGGTCGCGGGGTCGCCGGGGAGACGACCATGACAGCACCGCCTAAGACGGCCCGCACCGCGGAGCCCGAAGTCCCGGGTTATACGAGCCCCGAGACCCTGCCACGGGCAAGCGGACGGCTCACGAAGGAAGACCTCGACCCGATGGTGCGCGCCGCGGGACGCGGTGACCAGCGCGCGATCGACGACCTGCTGCACGTGCTCCGCCCCGTCGTCGCCCGGTACTGCCGCGCGCGGATGGGCGGGCGCGACCTTTCGTACCTCTCCGCGGACGACGTGGCCCAGGACGTCTGCATGGCCGTGCTCAAGGCCCTGCCCGACTACCAGGACCGCGGCGGCTCGTTCCTCTACCTGGTGCACGCGATCGCGGCCAACAAGGTCGCCGACGCCTACCGCTCCGTCGCCCGTGACCGCTCCGACCCGGTGCCCGAGCTGCCCGAGCGGCCGCTGGTCGGCAACGAGCCCGAGTCCCACGCGCTGAACCTCGACCTCGGCGCCCGCCTCACCGAGCTGGTCACCCGGCTCACGCACCTGCAGCAGGAGATCCTCACGCTGCGCGTCATCGTCGGCCTCAGCGCCGCCGAAACCGCCGAGACGCTCGGCATCTCCCCCGGCAACGTCCGCGTCACCCAGCACCGCGCGCTGAGCAAGCTGCGCGAGATGGCCCAGGGCCAAGATCTCTGAAAGCGCGCCGGCCGCCCCAGAAACCCGGTGGCCGCCCGTTCAGGACAGCTCGTAGACGCGCTTCGCCGAGTACTCGAAGACTTCCAGCCGCTCCGGATCGGTCAGCGATCCCGTGAGCGAAACCGCCGCGTCGAGCACCACTTCGTAGGCCGCCGCCAGTTCGCACACCGGCCAGTCGGACCCGAACATCACCCGCCGCGCGCCGAAAGACTCGAAGACGTGGTCCGCGTACCGCAGCAGATGCCCGACCTGCCACTGCGCCCAGTCCGCCTCCGTGACCAGCCCGGAGAGCTTGCAGTGCACGTTCTCCCGCTCGCCGAGCGCCGTGATCCCGTCCGCCCACGGCTGCCACTCCCCCGCTGCGATCGGCGGCTTCGCGGCGTGGTCCAGCACCAGTTTCAGCTCCGGCAGCCGCTCCGCGACCTTCACCGCGGCCGGCACCTGGGCCGGCGCCACGAGCAGGTCGTAGACCAGCCCGGCGGAGCCAACGGCCGTGAGCCCGCGCAGAACGTCCTCGCGCAGCAGCCAGCCCGGGTCCGGCTCGTTCTCGACCTGGTGCCGGATGCCGGCGAGCGGGCCGAGCGACGCCAGGCGCGCCAGCCGATCGGCGACGTCGGGCGCGGTGAGGTCCACCCAGCCGACGACCCCGGCGATCACCGGCTCCGCCGCCGCGGTGGTCAGGAACTCCTCGGTCTCGCCCTCGTCGGGCACGGTCTGGACGAGCACCGTCGCGTGCACGCCCGCGGCGCGCGTCACCGCGCGGAGATCGTCCACTGTGTACGGATGGCGGATCGGGTCCAGCGCCGCGCCCGCCAGCCACGGGTAGTCGCGCCGCGCCGGGTCCCAGAGGTGGTGGTGCGCGTCGATCACTGCGGTCCTCCGGAGGTGACGGGGTCGCCGGTGACGGCGTCGGGCCGCACCAGGCCGGCGTCGGCGAGGTCGGTCCACAGTACGGCCGGGACCGGCGCGGACGCCCGCCGGACGTTGAGCGCGACCTGCTCGGGACCGTGCGCGCCGACCACCACCGAGACCACGGCGGGGTGCGCGGCGGGCAGGGCGAGCGCGGCCTGCGGCAGTTCGACGCCGTGACGCGCGCAGATCTCCGCGATCCGGCGCGCCTTTTCGACCAGCTCCGCGGGCGCGGCCGCGTAGTCGTAGATCTCCCCCGGCTCCGCGGTGGCGAGGATGCCGCCGTTGAACACCCCGCCCGCGACCACGCCGACCCCGCGGTCGAGGCAGAGCGGCAGCAGCTCGTCGAGCGCCGGCTGGTTCAGCAGGGTGTAGCGGCCGGCCATCAGCACGAGGTCGAGATCGAAGCGGCGGACGAACTCCGCCAGCATCGGCGCCTGGTTCATGCCCGCGCCGATCGCCCGGACCACGCCCTGCTCCCGCAGCTCCAGCAGCGCCGGGAAGGCGCCGTCGACGGCCTCGTCGAAGTGCTCGTCCGGATCGTGCACGTAGGCGATGTCGATGCGGTCGAGGCCGAGCCTGGCCAGGCTGTCCTCGATCGAGCGCAGGATGCCGTCGCGGCTGAAGTCCCAGCGGCGGCGGTAGGTGGCGGGCACGTCGAAGCCCTGGCCGTCGCGCTCGCCCGGCGCGGCCGCGTTCGGCTCCAGCACCCGGCCGACCTTGGTGGACAACACATATTCGTCACGCGGGTGCGCGGCGAGCGCTGCGCCCAGCCGTCGCTCCGAGAGCCCGAGCCCGTAGTGCGGCGCGGTGTCGAAGTAGCGGATGCCTTCGGCCCAGGCCCGGCTCACGGTCGCGGCGGCCGTCTCGTCGGTGATGGCGTGGTAGAGGTTGCCCAGCTGCGCGCAGCCGAGCCCGAGCGGGGAGAGCTTCACGTTCACTCCTTGACCGGCAGTTCCCAGACCTGGTGCAGCCCCGACGAAGTGTCGGCGCCGCCGTCGGCCGCGTCCAGCAGCAGGGTGATCCGGGCCTGCCAGGTGACGTCGGCCGGGTCGTCGGCGAGCGCGGCGCGCATGGCGTCGAAATCGTCGACCTCGACGAAGTGGAACAGGTCGAGCCCGTCGCGCCAGATCCGCCACGTGCGCACGCCGGCCCGGCGCAGCGCGGCGTCGAGGTCGTCCGGGATGACGGCGTGCACCGTCTCGTATTCGGCTTCTCTTCCCGGCTTGAGCCGAGTGCGGAGGGCAACTCTTTGCGGGGCACTTTGCGGGGGCGAGGCGTGGGTCATCGATCCTCCTGGCGAGTTACGTGGCACGCTGTGCTCAGCACACCGAAACATCCGAGGTCTCTGTAGGGAGGGCGGTCTGGATGCCCGTCACCGATGTCGCGATCGACAAGATCAAGGACATGATCATCTCGGGCGAGCTCGCGCCGGGCGACCGGCTGCCGAAAGAGGCGGAGCTCGCCCAGCGGCTGGGGCTCTCGCGCAGCTCCCTGCGCGAGGCCGTGAAGGCGTTGTGCCTGATCAGGGTGCTCGACGTGCGCCAGGGCGACGGCACCTACGTGACCAGCCTGGAGCCGAACCTGCTGCTCGACGCGATGACGTTCGTGGTCGACTTCCACCGCGACGACACCGTGCTCGACTTCCTCGCGGTCCGCCGGATCCTCGAGCCCGCCGCCACCGCGCTGGCCGCGCTGCACATGGGCGAGGAGGACATCGCGGAGCTCGGCGCGCTGCTGGACGAGCTCGCCGACGCGCCGACGGTGGAGGCACTCGTCGCCAACGACCTCCAGTTCCACCGCAAGATCGCCGACGGCTCCGGCAACCCCGTGCTGTGCTCGCTGCTCGACAGCCTGTCCGGCCCCACCGCGCGGGCGCGAATCTGGCGCGGGCTGACGCAGGAGGGCGCCGTCGCGCGCACGCGCGAGCAGCACACCGCGATCTACGAGGCCATCGCCGCGCGCGAGCCGGAGCTGGCGCGGTCCTGGGCGACGGTGCACATCGCCGGGGTCGAGCAGTGGCTGCGCAGCACGCTGACCCCGGCCGGGGACACCGCCGAGAACGACATCGCCGAGCCCGAGGAACCCGCCGCCGCGGCCTCGTGAGCCGCTGCCGGGATCCGGTGAGGAGTCCTTACCGGCACCGTTGTCCCTGAAGGCCACCATGAGAGACGGGGATGCCCTCATGGCGGCCTTCAGGGCGCCAGCCGAAGGTCGGATGATCACGGCCGATCAGGTCTGCGGCTTGCCGCCGGCGTAGCGGCTGATGATCAGCGCGACCAGGATGATGCCGCCGTAGATCGCCTTCAGCCACTCCGCCGGGACCTGGGCGATGCGCAGCAGGCTGTCCACCGACTGCAGCAGCAGGACGCCGGTGAGCGCGCCGACCAGCGTGCCCTTGCCGCCGTCGAGCGAGACGCCGCCGATCACCGCCGCGGCAAAGACCTGCAGGATCAGGCCGTCACCCTGGTCGGCGCCGAGCGCGCCGACGTAGCCGGTGTAGGCGAGCCCGCCGATCGCGGCCAGCACGCCGGCCACGATGAACACCGCCCACGAGATCCGGTCCACCCGGATGCCCGCGGCGCGCGCGGCCTCGCGGTTGCCGCCGATCGCGTACAGCGAGCGCCCGACGCGGTGGTAGCGCAGGCCGAGCCCGAACAGCAGGAACAGCAGCGCGGCCAGCCAGACCGACATCGGCAGCCCGGCGAGCGTGGTGGTGGCCAGCGCCGTGAACGCGTCGAGCTGGTCGAACAGCGTCTTGCCGTTGGTGGAGCCGATCTGCGTGCCGCGCAGCACCGTGAGCATCGCCAGCGTGACGATGAACGCGTTGAGCTTGAGCTTCACGATCAGGAACCCGTTGACGAAGCCGATCAGCGCGCCGACCACCGGGATCGCGATCAGGCCGAGCGCGGCGGGCCACTGCGTGCCGAAGCCGGCCGAAGCCGCCGGAATGACCAGCATCGCGCCGATCGCCGGCGCGATGCCCATGGTGGATTCGAGCGAGAGGTCGAACTTCCCGGTCAGCAGCACCAGCGATTCGCCCAGCACCACCAGCGAAAGCGCCGCGGCCGCCGAGAGGATGCTGATCACGTTGTCGAACGTGAGGAACGTGTCGCTGATCAGCCCGCCGATGACGAACACGACCACCAGCGCGGGCAGCAGCGCGAGTTCACGCAGCCACAGCGTCTTCCGGCGCCTGGGCGGCGCGGGCAGCGCCGTCTGGGGATCGCTCATCAGGTCAGTCATGGAGCCCGACTCCTTCGATGTCGGCCACGAGGTCTCCGTCGGACCAGCCGGCCTGGTGTTCGGCGGCGACGGCGCCGGCGCGCAGCACCAGCACGCGGTCCGCCAGGCGCAGATCGTCCAGCTCGTCGCTGACGATCAGCACCGCTTTCCCTTCAGCCCGCACCCGGTCCACGACCGCGAGCAGGGCTTCCTTCGATTTCACGTCCACGCCCGCGGTCGGGTTGATCAGCACGACCACCCGCGGGTCGCCCGCCAGCGCGCGGGCCAGCACGACCTTCTGCTGGTTGCCGCCGGACAGGTCCGAAACCGGCTGCTCCGGCCCGGCCGCGACGATGTCGTAGTCGCCCAGCGCGCGGGCGCCGAGTGCGTGCCGGGCCCGCGGCGAGGCGAACCCCGCCCGGCCCAGCCGGTCCAGCACCGACAGCGTGGTGTTGTCCATGATGGAGTGCTCCAGCACCAGCCCCTGGTGGTGGCGATCCCTTGGCACGCAACCGATCCCGGCGTGCAACGCGGCCGGGATGTCACCGGGCGGCAGCTTCCGTCCGTCCACCGAAACCGTGCCGGACGTCGGCGCGCGCAGCCCGTACACGGTCTCGGCCACCTGGTGCTTGCCGCTCGCGTTGCTGCCGGCCAGGCCGACCACCTCGCCGCGGTGCAGGTGGAGCGAGACGTCCTGGAAACCCTCACCGGACAAGGACTCCACCGTGAGCACCTCGGCCGCGTCCACGGCGAGCGGGTCGCGCGTCGCCGCGTCGCGGACGGACAGGCCGCCCTGGTCGCCGGTCATGGCGTCGACCAGCTGCGGCCGGGTGACCTCGGTGACCGGCGCGGTCAGCACGTGCTTCGCGTCGCGCAGCACCGTGACGGCCTGGCACACCTCGTACACCTCGTGCAGGTGGTGGGAGATGAACAGGAACGTCACGCCGCTGCGCTGCATTTCCCGCATGCGCTCGAAAAGCCGCTCGATCGCCTGGCTGTCCAGCTGCGCGGTCGGCTCGTCGAGCACGATGAAGCGGGCGCCGTAGCTCAGCGCCCGCGCGATCTCGACGAACTGCCGGTCCTCCACGGACAGCTCGCCCGCGGGGGTGTCGACGTCCACGCCGACCCCCCACGAGTCGAGCAGCTCCCGCGCCTGGCGGCGCAGCTTCGACCAGCCGATGGCGAACCCGCCCCGAGCCTGCCGGTTGAGGAACAGGTTCTCGGCCACGGTCAGCTGCGGCACCACCATGGCGTGCTGGTAGACGCACGCCACCCGCGCCTTCCAATCGTCCTGTTTGGACAACGGCGGCGCCGGCTCACCGCCGAACGAGACGCTGCCGGTGTCCGTCCTGGACAGTCCGGTGAGGATCGACACGAGCGTGGACTTGCCCGCCCCGTTGCGCCCGACCAGCGCGTGGGACTCGCCGGGGTGCACGGTGAGGCTGACGTCCTGCAACGCCACCGTGGGCCCGTAGCGTTTCCCGACGCCCTCGGCGTGCACCACCGGCACGGCCGGCTCCGAAGCGGGCGCGCTCACAGGTTGTTGCCCCACAGCGCCTTGTCGTCCACATTGTCCTTGGTGACGACCGGGGCGGGCAGCTGGTCCTCCAGGATGCCGGGGCTGACCTCGACGATCGTGCTGCCGTGGTCGGTCGGGCCGGTCTTGAACGTCTCGCCCGCCATCGCCTTCTTCAGCCAGTACAGGCCGTACTTGGCGTAAGAGTCGGCCGGCTGCGAAACGGTGGCGTCCAGCTCGCCGTTGCGGATCGCGGTCAGCTCCTGCGGGATGCCGTCGTTGCTGACCAGCACCACGTGCCGCGGGTCGCCGACCGGGAAGAACAGGTTCTTGCGCTTGAGCGCCTGCTCGGTCGGCGCGAGGTAGACGCCGCCCGCCTGCATGTAGACGCCCTTGATGTCCGGGTTCGCGGTGAGCAGGCTGTCGAGGCCGGAAGACGCCTTGTCCGCCTTCCACTCGGCCGCGATCTCCAGCACCTGCACACCCGGGTACTTCTGCTTCATGCAGTCGCGGAACGCCGCCGAGCGGTCGCGGCCGTTGACCGAGGCGAGGTCGCCCATCACCTGCACGACCTTGCCGCTCTTGACGCGCTTGCCGATCTCGTCGCACGCCTTGGTGCCGTAGGCCTTGTTGTCCGCGCGCACCACCATGGCGACCTTGCCGCCCTCGGGCGCGACGTCGACCGCCACCACCGGCACGTTCTTGTTCTCGGCCTGCTTGAGCCCGGCCACGATCGCGGCCGAGTCGAGCGGCGTCACCATCAGGCCCTTGACGCCCTGGTTGAGCAGCGTGCCGATGTCGGTGATCAGCTTGGCCGGGTCGCTGTCGGCGTTCACCGTCGGCAGCACGTCGAGGCCCTGCTGTTTCGCCATCTGCGGCACATAGTTGTTGTAGGCCTGCCAGAACGGCGAGGTCAGCAACGGCAGCGTCGCGCCGATCTTGCCGCTCGTGCCGCCGCCACCGGCGGACGCGGCCGGTTTGTCCTTGGTGGACCCGCACGCTCCGAGCACCAAACCACAGGCCGCCACCGCGGCAGCCAGCCGGATCACCTTCGTACGCACCGCATCCTCCTTGATGACAGCGTGGGCAGATCAGTTCTGCACGGGTCCCCGCGGGCGCAGGCCGTACATGCCGCCGTCCACCGCGAGCGCGGTGCCGGTGGTCGAGCTGGAAAGCGGGCTGGCGAGGTAGGCGATCGCGTTCGCCACCTCTTCGGCGGTCACGAGCCGGCCCATCGGCTGGCGCGCGGCGAGGGCGTCGCGCTCCGCCGCCGGGTCGGCCGCGGTGTCCAGCAGGCGGCCGACCCACGGGGTGTCCGCGGTGCCGGGGCACACGCAGTTGACCCGGACCCGGTCCGGCAGGTGGTCGGTCGCCATCGCCAGGGTCAGCGAAAGGACCGCGCCCTTCGTTGCCGAATACAGTGCGCGCGCGGGCAAACCGGCCCACGCGGCGATGGAGCAGGTGTTCACGACGACCGCCGAGGGCGAGGCCTTCAGGTGCGGCAGCGCCGCGCGCGTCAGGCGGACCATGCCGACCACGTTCACGTCGAACACGCGGTGCCACTCGTCGTCGCTGTTGGCCGTGACGTCGCCCTGCGCGCCGATGCCGGCGTTGTTCACCAGCACGTCGAGCCGGCCGAACCGCTCGGCCACGGCGTCGACCGCGGACCTCGCCTCGTCGTCCGAGGAGACGTCGCAGCGGAAGCCGGCGAGCGGCTCGGGCACGTCGTCGGGCTTGAGGTCGAGCACGGCCACGCGGGCGCCTTTCGCGGCGAGCAGCCGCGCCGTGGCGAGGCCGATCCCCGAGGCACCCCCGGTGACCGCGGCCACCAGGCCCTCGAATTCACTCACTGGGCGTCTCCGTCCACTCTGGACCGTCCGGGAACCGGAAGCGGCGCAGCGTCGCGTCGTGCATGCGCGCGGAGAACCCGGGGGCGGTCGGGGCGAGGTAACGGCCGCCGCGCACGACGGCCGGGTCGGTGAAGTGCTCGTGCAGGTGGTCCACCCACTCGATGGTGCGGTCGGTGTCGTCGCCGGACACGGCCACGAAGTCGAACATCGACAGGTGCCGCACCAGCTCGCAGAGCCCGACGCCGCCGGCGTGCGGGCACACCGGCACGCCGAACTTGGCCGCCAGCAACAGGATCGCGAGGTTCTCGTTGACCCCGCCGACCCGCGCGGCGTCGAGCTGGAGCACCGAGAGGCCGCCGGCCTGCAGCAGCTGCTTGAACATCACCCGGTTCTGCACGTGCTCGCCGGTGGCGACCTTGATCGGCGCGAGCGCCTTCGCGATGGCAGCGTGCCCGAGCACGTCGTCGGGCGAAGTCGGCTCCTCGATCCAGTACGGGTCGAAGGGCGCCAGCTCGGTCATCCACGCGATGGCCGCCTCGACGTCCCAGCGCTGGTTGGCGTCGACGGCGACGCGGATGTCCGGGCCCACCGTCTCCCGCGCCAGCTTCAGCCGGCGGACGTCGTCGGCGACGTCACCGCCGACCTTCAGCTTGATCATCTCGAAGCCGTCCGCCACGGCCTGCTCGGCCAGCCGCACCAGCTTCGCGTCGGAGTAGCCCAGCCAGCCGGGCGACGTGCTGTACGCGCGGTAGCCCTCGGC
Organism: Amycolatopsis saalfeldensis; assembly: GCF_900110575.1. GTDB lineage: Bacteria > Actinomycetota > Actinomycetes > Mycobacteriales > Pseudonocardiaceae > Amycolatopsis > Amycolatopsis saalfeldensis. The sequence goes on along the minus strand of NZ_FOEF01000016.1, from coordinate 104,305 downwards.
CTCCAGCTTCGCGATCCGCTCGACGCGGCCGGGCTCGGCGGCGCGCAGGATCCCGAGCGCTTCGGCCTCGGTCAGCGCGTCCGACAGGTAACGGAAATCGACGAGCGAGACCAGCTCTTCCGGCGTCATGCTCGCGGCGAACTTCCACAGCGGCAGCCCGGCGCGGCGCGCGGCGAGGTCCCAGGCCGCGTTGACCACGGCGCCGATCGCCATGTGCGCCACGCCCTTCTCCGGGCCCAGCCACCGGAACTGCGAGTCGCCGACCAGCTCGCGGGAAAGGTCGCCGAGCGCCTGCGCGTCCTCGGGCACGGCGCGGCCGACCACGTGCGGCGCGAGCGCGCGGATGGCGGCGGCCTGCACGTCGTTGCCGCGGCCGATGGTGAACGCGAGCCCGTAGCCGTCCGGGCCGCCGTCGGTGTGCAGCACCACGTACGCGGCCGAGTAGTCGGGGTCGGGGTTCATCGCGTCCGAGCCGTCCAGCTCCCGCGAGGTCGGGAACCGGACGTCGAGCACCTCCATGCCGACGATCGTGGCCATCTCAGGCCTGCCCCATCGTCTGGCGCTGGCGGCCGAGGCCGTCGATCTCCAGCTCGACGACGTCGCCCTCGCGCAGGTACGGCTTGGGTTCGGGCTGCCCGAGCGCGACGCCCTCGGGGGTGCCGGTGTTGATCAGGTCGCCGGGGCGCAGCACCATGAACTGGCTGAGGTAATGGACGATCTCGGCCACGGAGAAGACCATGTCGGACGTCTTCGAGTCCTGGACCAACTTGGCGTTCACCCAGGTGCGCAGGCCCAGGGCCTGCGGGTCGGGCACCTCGTCGGCGGTCACCAGCACCGGGCCGAGCGGGTTGAACGTCTCGCAGTTCTTGCCCTTGTCCCACTGGCCGCCGCGGTGGATCTGGAACTCGCGCTCGGAGACGTCGTTCGACAGCACGTATCCGGCGACGTGGGCGAGCGCGTCTTCGACACGGTCGAGGTAACGCGCCTGCTTGCCGATCACCACGCCGAGCTCCACCTCCCAGTCGGTGCTGGTGGACTCGCGCGGGATGAGCACGTCGTCGTGCGGCCCGACGATCACGTCGGGGGCCTTCATGAACAGCACCGGCTCGGACGGCACGGCCGCGCCGGTTTCCTCGGCGTGGCGCCGGTAGTTCATGCCGATGCAGACGATCTTGCCGGGCGCGGCGATCGGCGGCCCGACCCGCAGTCCGGCCGCCTCGGGGCCCGCGGCGGGCAGTTCGCCGGCGTCGAGCGCCGCGGCCGCGCGGGCCGGTCCGTCGCCCGCGAGCCAGGCGCCGGTGATGTCGGCGGTCAGCCCGGAGAGGTCGTACAGCGCACCGTCACCGGCACGGACGAACGGACGCTCATCTCCCGCTGCTCCGAGACGCACTAACTGCACGGACGTTCCCCTCTCACCACTCCATCAAGACATCCGATGTATAGCGCACGCGGCCACGCGGATCTAGAGGGTGGACGGATTTGGCTGAAAATTGATCGGATCACCCAGGTGAGACTGGTCCGCCGGTCCGGGACAATCGTGCTCCCTCCAGCCGGGGCGCGAAGCCCGGATCCGGGCATCCGGGGTGGTCCGGGCCACAACCGGAATAGCGGACAGCCGCCCGTGGGTTTGAGCGAAGGTCACGCGTCGCGCGCGTGCCCGGCGACTCTGGGGATGGGGACCACACATGAGTACTACGGCCGAAACCGCTGGCACCACCAGAGCCGAGCGGAAGACACCGAGGCGCGAGGGGACCCTCCGGTTCCTGTTGATCCTCGGCGGGCTCTCGGCGTTCGGGCCGCTTTCCATCGACATGTACCTGCCGGCGCTGCCCCGGCTGGCCGTCGATCTCGGCGCGAGTGACTCGACGGTCCAGCTCACGCTGACCGCGTTCATCGTCGGGCTCGCCCTCGGGCAGGTGGTGGTGGGGCCGCTGTCCGACGCGTACGGACGGCGCGTGCCGCTGCTGATCGGGCTGGCGCTGTACGTCGTGGGCTCGGTGGCCGCGGCCGTCAGCCCGGACATCACGCTGCTGATCATCGCCCGCGCGGTGCAGGCCTTGGGCGCCGCCGCCGGGATCGTGATCTCCCGTGCGACCGTGCGAGACCTGTTCTCCGGCAAGGCGATGACGAAGTTCTTCTCGATGCTGATGCTGGTCAACGGCCTGGCCCCGATCATCGCGCCGGTGCTCGGCGGTCAGCTGCTGAACTTCACCAGCTGGCGCGGGGTGTTCGTGGTGCTGACCGGGTTCGGCGTGCTGCTGCTGGTGGTCGTCGCGGTCGCGATGCCGGAGCCGCTGGCCCTCGGGAACCGCACGCCCGCGCGGCTGGGCGGGGTGCTGCGCACGTACGCGGGATTGCTCGCGGACCGTTCCTTCCTCGGCTACGCGCTGGCGTCCGGGCTGATGTTCGCCGGGCTGTTCGCCTACATCTCGGGCTCTTCCTTCGCGCTGCAGGGCGTGTACGGCCTCAGCCCGCAGCAGTTCAGCCTGGTGTTCGGCCTCAACGGCGTCGGCATCGTGCTCGCCGGCCAGCTCAACGGGCGGCTGGTGGGCCGGTTCTCCGAGCGGACGCTGCTGGCCGCGGGCTTGACCGTGGCGGCGGCCGGCGGCCTCGGCGTGCTGTTCGCGGTGACGGCCGGGCTGCCGCTGATCGGCCTGGTGATCCCGTTGCTGGTGGTCGTTTCCAGCATCGGGCTGGTGATGCCGAACGCGAGCTCGCTCGCGCTGGCCGAGCACGCGCGGTCGGCCGGTTCGGCGTCGGCGCTGCTCGGGGTGCTGCAGTTCGTGATCGGCGGGGTCGCGACGCCGCTGGTCGGCCTCGGCGGCCCGGGCACGGCGGTGCCGATGGCCGCCACGATGGCCGGGTTCGGCGTGCTCGCGCTGCTGGCCTTCCTCACGCTGACCCGCCCGGCGCCACAGCTCGACGCGAGTTTGGCCAAACCGTTGAAATGACCGCGCCGTTCGTGCCTTGATAGCCGGGATGCTGTCAGCCGGAATGAGGTGCGATGCCGAAGCGGATCGTGATCTGCTGCGACGGAACGTGGGACACGGCCGACCTGGCCGACGGGGCGGTGGCCGCGCCGAGCAACGTCACCCGGCTCGCGCTGTCCGTGGCCCCGATCGGCGAAGACGGCACGCCCCAGCGCGTCTACTACCACTCCGGCGTCGGCACGGTCCGCTGGAAGCTGCTGGGCGGCGCGTTCGGGCTCGGGCTGTCCGACGACATCTGTGAGGCGTACCGGTTCCTCGTGCGCACCTATGAAGAAGGCGACGAGATCTTCTTCGTCGGCTTCAGCCGGGGCGCGTACACGGTGCGCAGCATCGCCGGGCTCGTACGCAACTCCGGCCTGCTGCGACCGGAACACATCGACCTCGTGCCGCGCGCGTACGCGCTGTACCGCGACCGCCGCGACGCGAGCCACCCGCGCGAGACCGAGGCGACGCTGTTTCGCCGGACGTACTCGCGCGAGCCGCGGATCCATTTCATCGGCGTGTGGGACACCGTGGGCTCACTGGGCATCCCGCTCACCGGCGTCTGGCCGGCCGACTTGGTCAACCGCCGCTTCGAATTCCACGACACGGCGCTCAGCTCGCAGGTGGACGCGGCGTTCCAGGCCCTGTCGATCGACGAGCACCGCAGGCCGTTCGTGCCGTCGATCTGGGTGCCGCCAGCGGCCGGCAGCGAACAGCGGGTGGAGCAGGTCTGGTTCCCGGGCTACCACGCCGACGTCGGCGGGGGCGGCAAGACCGACCACGGCCTGGCCGACGTGCCGATGCGCTGGCTGGCCGGCCGGGCCCGCTCGTGCGGCCTCACCTTGACCCCCGACCCGGCCGTCATCCCCGATCCGCTGGGCCCGATGTACCAGTCCCGCAAGGGTTTCTACCTCCTGCTGCCCTCGGTGACCCGGCCGATCGGCGTCACGGACCCGGCGCACGAATCCGTCGCCTCCAGCGTCCTCGAACGCCGGGAGGTGCTGGGCTACGACCCGCCGAACCTGCGCGCGTACCTCGATCGCGAGGGCCGGTTGTCGACCGTCGACGCATGAGGTTCGCTGCGGGGCAACGTGGTCGGGGCGCGGGGTCTCAGTTCGACGGGCAGCCGTCGAGGGTCGGGACCGGGTACTTCGGGTCGTAGTAGCCAGGGGCGTCCTGGTGCTCGCCGGCCAGTGAGACGGCCGGCGGGTTGGCGTAACCGGGGGCGAGGAAGCCCTCGTCCGCCGCGGCGCAGCCGACCGAAGAATAGGCGCTCTGGCCGTTTTCGATCCAGAGCCCGTGGCCTGCGTCGGCGAAGGCCGGGCCGCTGCGGACCACGTAGGTCTCGTCCACGCGCAGGAAGCTGACGATCTCGGCCGGGTTGGTCAGGCCGGCGACGTGCACGTCGTCGAAGGCGTAGGCGATCACGTACTTCGCGTCGACCGCCAGCTCGCCCGGCTCGCCCGGCTTGCCCGGGTGCGCGGTCAGCGTGCCGAACGTCCGCGGGCCCGCGTCGAGCAGATGGTAACCGTCGGCGATTTCGGTCGGGTAGCCGGAAAAAGCGCTCTTGCCCTTTGTCGGCTTCGCGGTGAGCACCGGCATGAGCTGGTCCCGCTGGTCCGGTGCGAGCAGCGCGGCGAGCCCCTTCGCATCGTGCTGGAACAACGCGGCGGGATCGAGCCTGCCCGCGAAGATGGCGCGCCTGGCCTGCGCGTACACCTCCGCCACCGCCCCCCGTCACGGCCAGGATCGCCAGCACCGCGCCGAGAATCCACCAGCGCCGTCGCGCCGGCCTTCTCGGCCGGTCGTCGCCTGCTCATCGACGGCCGGGGCCCGGCGTTACACATTCAAAGCGAACGGGCTAGCCGATTTCCGCGAGGCTGCCGGACTTCAGGTCCTGGTCGCTCACCCGCGCGCGACTGTCGACGAGGGCCTGCAGCGCGTCCCCGTCATCCCACTGGTTGACGTTCATGGCCGCGCTCACCTCGCCGTCCGGGGTGACCCAGAACGCCGTGAAGTCCCGCGCCGCCAGGTCGCCGCGCACCACCAGGCGGTCGGTGTCCAGGTCGGCCAAGCCGCGGTACTCGCAGCCCAGGTCGTATTGATCCGTGAAGAAGTACGGCAGATCCAGGTACGGCTCGTTCTCGCCGAGCAGGTTCGCCGCCACGTGGGCGCCCTGCGTGCGCGCCGTCGCCCAGTGCTCCACGCGGACGCGGTGGCCGTAGCGCGGGTGGAAGTGCGCGGCGATGTCGCCGATGGCGTAGACGTCCGGGGCGGCCGTGCGCAGGCCCGCGTCGACGCTGATGCCGCCGTCGTCGGACAGTTCCAAGCCGGCCGTGTGCGCCAGTTCCACCCGCGGCGCCGCGCCGATGGCGATCAGCACCACGTCCGCGACGATCTCGTCGCCGCCCGCGAGCCGCACGCCGCGCACGCCGCCCGGGTCTCCGAGGACCTCCGCGACCTGCTCGCCCAGCCGCCAGTGCACGCCGTTTTCCGTGTGCAGGTCACGGAAAACGCCCGCGACCTCGGCACCGACCACGTGCGCGAGCGGCAGCCGTTCCGGCGCCACCACCGTGACGTCCGCGCCGTGGTGACGCGCCGCCGCGGCGGCCTCGGTGCCGATCCAGCCCGCGCCGACCACCACGACCCGTTCGGCATCCGCGAAGGCCGCACGCAGCCGCAGGGAATCGTCCAACGTCCTCAGCGTGTACAGGCCCGGGAGGTCGCCGCCCGGCACGGGCAGCGGGCGCGGACGTGAGCCGGTGGCCAGCACGAGCCGGTCGTACAGGTGCTCGCCGCCGGCGTCGTCGAGCACGAGCCGCGCGCCCAGCTCCAGCCGCGTCGCCGTGACGCCCGAGGAGAGCCGGATGTCGTGCTCGGCGTAGTAGCCCTCGTCGTGGACCCAGTCCGGTTCGTCGCTGTTGCCGAGCAGCACGCCCTTCGACAGCGGCGGCAGCTCGTACGGCCGGTGCGGGTCGGCGCCCATCAGCAGCACGTCACCCCCGTAGCCCCGCTCCCGCAACGCAGTGGCGGCCGACGCTCCGGCCAGTCCCGCTCCGATGATGACGATCTTCCGGGGTTCCGACACCACGACCTCCAACGCCGACCGCGACCTGCCGCCCGGACGCTACTCCCGATGCCCGCCCGCCACATCCCGTCGGACGAGGTCAGGCCCGGGTCAGTGACGGCGGCGCCTGCCGCGGATCGGCGCCCCACGCGGTGTCCGGCGTCGAGCCCATGGTCAGCCGCAGCTCGCCGCCGCGGACGATCTCCTCGTGGGTCAGCCACGCCCGCCGCAGCGAACGGCCGTTCAGCCGCGCCGAGCGCACGTACACGTTCTCCTCGGAGTTGCCGTCGGCTCGCACGGTGAACGTCGTGCCGCGGCCGGTGGCGAAGCGCACGCGGTCGAATACCGGGCTGCCCAGGATGTACACGCCGCTGGCCGGCGAAACGGGGTAGAAGCCCGCGGCCGCGAGCACGTACCAGGCCGACATCTGCCCGGCGTCGTCATTGCCGGCCAGTCCGTTCGGGCCGAGGCCGTAGGCGTACCGGCAGACGTAACGCGACCACTTCTGCGTGAGCCACGGCGCGCCCGCGTAGGTGAACATGAACGGCATCTGCTGCACGGGCTCGTTGCTGTGGTTGTAGTCCTCGTTCCACTTCATCATCAGCTCGGGCGGTGTGCGCTCGAAGATCCCGTTCAGCCGGTCCGCGAACGCCTGCCGCCCGCCCGCGAGGTCGATCAGCCCCTGGACGTCCTGCGGCACGAACCAGCCCTGCTGCTCGGGATTGCTCTCGATGCAGCCGTCCGCGGGGCCCATCCACGAGCCGTCGGCATTACGGCCGCGGAACCAGCCGGCGTCGGCGTTGAACAGGTTCCGGTAGTTCTGCGCTGTCCGGTAAAGCGCGGCCGCGTCGTCCTTCTTGCCGAGTGCCTCGGCGAAGCGTGCGAGGGCGTAATCGCTGTAGGCGTTCTCGAGTGTCGCCGACAGGCTGTACGTGACGGAGTAACCGAGCGACGTCCAGTTCGCGAAGTCCGTACGGTTGGAGCGCGCCGCCGGGCCGAGCGCCACCTCTCGACAGAACTGATACGCCTTCTCGACGTCGAAGCCGCGGATCCCTTTGAGGTAGGCCTCCGCGATCACGTTCACGGCGGCGTCGCCGAGCATCGTGTCGGTGTCCTTGCCCAGCAGCTCCCAGCGCGCGAGCCCGCGCACCAGCCCGGCGTCGGTGAGCCCGACGAGCGAGCTGATCGTGTCCTCGACCGAGCCGGGGTCGACGATCGTCAGCAGCGGGAACTGCGCGCGGAACACGTCCCAGCCGCTGAACAGCGTCCGGTGCGTGAACGCGTCGCGGGCCGGCGGGTTGTCGCCGATGCGGTACCGGCCGTCGACGTCGCCGAACACGCGCGGGTCCGTCATCGAGTGGTAGAGCGCGGTTTCGAAGATCTGCCGCTGCTCGGCCGTGCCGCCCTCGGCCGACACCTTGCCGATCGTCTCCGCCCACGCGGTCCGCGCGCCGGCCGCGGCGGCGCGGAAGTCCCAGCCCGGCAGGTCGTGGCGCAGGTTCGCCCGCGCGCCGTCGACGTCGACGAACGAGACGCCCGCCTTCACCCCGACCTGCTCGCCCGCCGCGACCGGGAACTCGGCGTAGAAGCCGAGCTGCGTGCCCGTCCGCTCGGTGACATCGGTGCGGACGTCGGCGCCGTCCCAGGTGCCGAAAACCGTGACCGGCCGCTCGAAGCGCAGCGAGAAGTACACCGTGTACGCCGGGCTCTGCGCGCCGCAGATCCAGCCGCCGCCGGTGTGGTCGCAGCGCATCCAGCCTTCGACCGTGGTGGCGTCGACCTGGCGCACGGACTGCGCGATGGAGTGCGAGCCGTCGCCGCCGATCCGGCGCGTGAGGTCGACCTTGACCCGGCCGGTGCCGGCGTCGTGGAAGGTGAAGCGCAACTGGCCCGCCCGCGTCGCCGCGGTCAGCTCCGCGCGGACGCGGTACCGATCCAGCTCCACGGTGTAATAGCCGGCATGGGCGGCCTCGGTTTCCTTGCGGTACGGGCTTTTCGCCTCGTCCCGGCCCAGCACGAGCGGGCCGGTCTGGGGCAGCACCTGGAGGTTGCCGAGGTCGCCGTAACAGCCGACGCCCGACATGTGCAGGAAGCTGAATCCCTCGATCGTGGTCATCTCGGCCGAGTAGCCGCTGCCGTTGTCGCCGCCGGAGACCGTGTCCGGGCTCAGCTGCACCAGGCCGAACGGCTTCACGGCGCCGGGATACGTCTTCCCGCACGCGGTGTCGGCGGAGGTGGTCACCGCTCCGATGAATGGGTCGATCAGATCCACCGGTGCCATACCTCCGGCGACCGGCGCCGCCCCCGTGGCCGCAGTCGCCGCCGAGGCTGCCGACGCCGTGGCGGGCAGGGCCGCCGACGCGAGCACCCCGCCGGTCACAGCCAGGAAACCGCGCCGGGAAAGGAAAGTTCCAGTGCCGTCGGGAGTGTCCATAACCGTTGTCCTCCGGGAACGCCGCTGGGCCGTGGTCCATCCACACCTAACGCGAGCCCGCTGGCGATGGTCAACCCAGACGTCGGATGTGTGGGTTTTTCTGTCCCGCCGCTGTCCGGGAAAACTCGCCGGTAGGCAATTCGGGTGAACCGGCGTAAGCAGCTCCGGAAGCCGCGGTCACACCCCCGCACAAGCGCCACACGAAGGTGAATCGGAGGGCGAGGACCGTGTCGGGTCGGGACGAGTGGTCGGTCGGTTGCCGGGATCTGGCGGGCAGGCGGAGGGACGTGACGGTGTTCGTGAGCAGCGACGACAAGATCGTGCTCGTGGCACCACCGGGCGAGGCGGCCGTGCTGGGACCGCTGGACGTCGGCCGGCTGCGGGCCGCCCTGCGTGACGCCGTGGTGGTCGTCGCGCAGCATCCCGAGTGACAACTACCGTTCCTACTCGCGAGTAGGTAGAGTCGCCGCAGACTACCGACGGAAGGTGCGGCCATGACGACCTACTTCGTGACGGGCGCGACGGGCTTCCTGGGGAAGCGCCTGGTCGCCCGGCTGCTGCGGCGGCAGGACACCACCGCCGTGCACGTCCTCGTCCGGAACACCTCCCGCGACCGCCTGGCCGGACTGGCGCGCGGCTGGGCGGGCGCCGAGAAGCTGGCGCCCGCCGTCGGCGACCTCACCGAGCCGTTGCTGGGCCTCGACCCGGCGGCGTTCGGCGGCCTCGACCACGTGGTCCACCTCGGCGCCGTCTACGACCTGACCGCGAGCGACGAGGCCAACCGCGCCGCGAACGTCGACGGCACCCGCAACGTGCTCGCCTTCGCCGCCGCCGCGCGAGCGGGACTGCTGCACCACGTGTCGTCGATCGCCGTGGCCGGCAACCACGCCGGCCGCTTCGCCGAGACCGACTTCGACCTCGGCCAGACGTTCAGTTCGCCTTATCACGCAACGAAGTTCGAGGCCGAGAAGCTGGTCCGCGCGCAGCGCGAGGTGCCCTTCCGCGTTTACCGGCCCAGCGCCGTGGTCGGCGATTCGCGCACCGGCGAGATGGACAAGATCGACGGCCCGTACTACTTCCTCCCCGCCATCTCGCGCCTCGCCGCGCTGCCGCAGCGGCTGCCGATGCCCGCGCCGGAGCTGGGCGCGACGAACCTGGTGCCGGTGGACTACGTCGTGGAGGCGATGGAGTACCTGATGCACCGCGAAGCGGCTTCGGGCAGCACGTACCACCTCGCGTCGCCGCGGCCGCAGAAGCTGGGCGAGGTCTACAACGCGTTCGCGCGGGCCGCGGGCGGGCCCCGGATCGTGGCGACGCTGCCGTCGGGCCCGCTGCGCGCGGTCGCGTCGCGCCTGGCCGCGGGCGTCGACCTGATTCCCGGTGGACGCGCCACGCGCGCCGCCGTGTTGAGCGAGCTGGGCATCCCGCTGGAAGTCCTGCCGCACCTGAGCATGGCCGTCGAGTTCGACACCGCGCGGACGACTTCGGAGCTGTACGGCAGCGGCGTCACGCTGGCCGAGCTACGGGACTACGCCGGCCCGTTGTACCGCTACTGGCGCGCGAACCTCGACCCCGACCGCGCTCGTAAGCCGGGTCTCGACGGACGCGTTGTGCTGATCACTGGGGCGTCTTCGGGCATCGGCCGCTCTTCGGCACTCGCCGTCGCGCGTCGCGGCGCGAAAGTCCTTCTCGTGGCGCGGCGCGCGGACGAGCTGGAGGAGGTGCGCGCGGAGATCACGGCCGCGGGCGGGCAGGCCGCGGCGTACCCGTGCGACCTGACCGATGGTGACGCCGTGGACGCGCTGGTGAAGCACGTCCTCGCCGACCACGGCGCCGTCGACATGCTGGCGAACAACGCGGGCCGCTCGATCCGCCGCTCGGTGCAGCTTTCGACGGAGCGGTTCCACGACTACGAGCGCACGATGGCCGTCAACTACTTCGGCCCCGTGCGGCTGACGCTGGGCCTGCTGCCGTCCATGGCGGAGCGGGGTTTCGGCCACGTGGTGAACGTGACCACGATGGGGTTGCAGACCGACACCCCGCGGTTCTCGGCTTACCTGGCGTCGAAGGCGGCGCTGGAGGAGTTCGGCCAGGCGGCCGGCCGCGAGACCCTGACGGACGGCATCACCTTCAGCTCCGTCCGCATGCCCTTGGTCCGCACGCCCATGATCGCCCCCTCCGGCTACCGCGGCCTGCCCTCCAGCTCCCCCGAACGCGCGGCGGCGCTGGTGGTCAAGGCACTGGAGGAGCGGCCGCAGATCTTGAGCCTGCCGGAGGGCCGCGCCGCCGAACTGGCCACCCTGGCCGCCCCGAACCTGACGCGTTTCGTGGTCCACCTGGCCTATCGGGTGATGCCGGAATCCGCGCCGGAGGCCAAGCACCTCCCCCGTGAGCCCGCGGTGGCCTCAGTGGCCCGAACCCTGACGCGGCTCCTCTGGCGGCGGCGGGCCTGACCTCGGGGCGGGTCCCACCCGATCCGCGTACGCCGCCTTCACGTCCTCGCCGGAAACCGACCCGGCCTCCGGCGTCCCGGATTCCGCGCGCCATCCCGGCCGGGACAGGCTTGTCCCAGTCCCGCGCAACGGCGGGCAAGGTGCGCCCGATCGGGCGCGGGCGCGGCCGTTACCATCGCTGTCCGACCCGGCCGGGGCGGGGAGACAGTGCGGAACGGGAAGGAAGAGGCCAGCGTGGACGTCGCCAGTCCGGCGCTGCCGTCGGTCGCCGCGGGGGGTCCCGGGCGGCCGCGGCGGGCGGTGGTGGTGCGGTGGGCCGTGCACGCCGCGTGGGTGGCGGGGCTCGCGTTCGTGACCGAGCTGCGCGTCGGGCGGTTCGGGTTCCACCCGACCGACCAGGGGTTCATCCTGGCGCAGGCCTGGCGGGTGCTGCAGGGCGAGGTCCCGCACGCCGACATCATCTCCGCGCGGCCGCTCGGGTCGGCGATCCTGCACGTGGCCGACTTCGCGCTGCCGGGACCGTTGTTCTTCTCCTCCAGCGTCTTCGCGATGGTCGAGATCATCTTCGCCACGATCGCGTTCGCCGCGCTGGTCATGCGGCGGCCGGTGCGCACGTGGGGAGCCGGGCGCACGGCGCTGGTCGCCGCCACCGCGCTGATCAACCTCAACGGGTTCCCGCTCATGGCCTGGCACACCGTCGACGGCATCACGCTCACCGCGTGCGGCGCCTGGGCACTGGACGCCGGCCTGCGCAGCGGCAGGGCGCTGCCCCGGCTCGGCGGGCTCGTGCTGCTCGGTTCGGCCGTGTTCATGAAGCAGAGCTTCGTGCCCGCCGCCCTGATCGGCCTGGCCTGGACGCTCAGCTACCCGGACCGCAGGCGCCGCCTGGTCCCCGACGTCCTGGCGCTCGGCGCGTTCGGCATCGGTTACCTCGCCTGGGTGACGGCCGGCGGCGGCTTCGGCGAGATGGTCGCCCAGCTGACCGGCGGCATCCCCGTGTACGGCGAGCGCCTGCTCGGCCTGTGGCTGGACGACCCCGGGGCGCTGATGCTCCCGCCGGTGCGCGAGCTGACCTTCTTCGCCGCGATCGCCGTTGTCCTGGTGCTGGTGCGCCTCACCGGCGACCGGCTCGGCGTGGCCGGGCGCGCGGCCTCGTGGCTGCTCGCGCTGGGCGGCGCGGCCGCAGTGGTCTGGACCATGGTGGACGGCCGGTTCACGGGCTCGTCGCGCTGGGCCGACGTGCTGTGGTGGATCCTCGCGATGGCCGTGGTGGTGCACGCGACCGTGTGCAAGCGGCTGCCGTGGGCCGGGCTGCTGGTGCTCGCGACCGGCTTCATGACCAGCCTCTCCTGGGGCAACGACACCCCGACGCTGCTCACCGGCTCCCTCGCGCTCACCGCGTTGCTGCTGGTCGCCGGGATCCTGCCGGAACGCGCGCTGGTACGGCGCCGCTTCGCCCGCCCGTGGGTGACGGCAACGGCCGGCCTCACCATCGTCGCGCTGTGCGGCTGGATGGTCGTCGCGCACCACGACGAAGCGGCCTACCACGACCTCTCGCACGACAAGCTCACCGCCGACCTCGGCACGGTCAGCCCGGCCATGGCGGGCATCCGCACGAACCCCGCCACGTTCGCCTACGTCGCCCAGATCCGCGACTGCCTGAACCGCTACCCGGCCGGCCGGGTGGCAGTGCTGCCGGACAACCCGTTCGCCTACCCCGCTTTCGGCCTGCGCAACCCGTTCCCGCTGGAGTGGCCGCTGCCGGCCGAGATCGTCGGCGACGCGCCCGAGCGCATGCTCGCCACGGCCGACCGCCTGAACCGCGAGGGCGACTACCTGGTGATCTTCGAAACGGTGTCGAACGAAACCCTCGCCGACGGCGGCCCGGTGCCCGCGTCGGTGCCCCCGGACACCCCGAACGTCGACTACACCGGGCTGGAGAACGCGATCCGCGCGAAACTCACCGGGCGGCCGGTGGTGTGCGGCAGTTTCGTCGGCAAGTGGTCCTCGTGAGTGTTCACGCCGGTTAGAACCGTCCTGAACACTCACGAGCTTTATTCGACGAGGGTGTCCTCCGGCGATCCGGCCGCCAGCCCGGCCAGTGCGTCCAGCGCAGCGGCCAGGGTCTCCTCCGGTGGCGCGGAAACGGCGAACCGCACGGCGTTCGGCGCGTGTCCCGGCAGCACGGCGAAAGCGGCCGCGGGCGAGAGCGCGATGCCCCGGCGCGCGGCCGCCGCCACGAACGTCTCCGCCCGCCACTGTTCCGGCAGCTCCCACCAACGGTGGTAAGCGGCCGGGTCGCCGAGCACGCGGAAGCCGGCGAGCCGCTCGTCGACGATCTTCGCGCGCTTCGCGGCGTCAGCGCGCTTCGCGTCTTCGACCTCGGCCAGCACGCCGCCGGCGATCCAGCGCGTCGCCGCCTCCATGGCGAAGCGCGACGCGGCCCAGCCGCCGGAGCGCACCGCCGCGGCGAGCCGCGAAGTCCACTGCGCGGGCGTCGCCAGAAAACCCGCCGTGAGCCCCGGGGCGACGCGCTTGGACAGGCTGTCGACGAACACCGTCCGCTCCGGCGCCAGCGCGGCGAGCGGCTCGGTGTCCGGGCGCAGGAAGGTGTAGATGCCGTCCTCGATCACCGGCAGATCGAGCCGCCGCACGGTGTCCGCCAGCTCGGCGCGCCGGGCCGCGGACATGGTCGGGCCGAGCGGGTTGTGCAGCGTCGGCTGGACGTACAGCGCGCGCACCGGCGCCGCCGCGTGGGCGGCCGCGAGCGCGGCGGGGACCAGGCCGTCGGCGTCGGTCGCGATCGGCACCAGCTCGACGCCCAGCCGTGTCGCCATCGCCTTGACCACGGGGTACGTCAGCGCCTCGACCGCCAGCCGCTCCCCCGTCGGCACGAACGCCGAGACCGCCGCCGCGATGCCTTGCCGCCCGTTGCCGGTGATCAGCACCGAGCCCGGGTCAGGCGTCCAGCCGCCGCGCGCGAGCAGTCCCGCGGCGGCTTCGCGAACGGCTTTCGTGCCCGCCGCGCCCGCCGGGTACAGCGCATCTGTGAAGACGTCGGCGCGAAGCAGCGGCTCCAGCGCGTACGCAAGCTTCGCGGATTGGCTTGGCAGCACGGCGAAGTTGAGTTCCAGGTCGACCCTCGCGTCGCCCGGCTCGGCCAGCGCGGGCTCGGGCGCCGGACGGGCGGCGCGCACGAAAGTCCCTCTGCCGACCTCGCCGACGGCCAGCCCGCGACGGGTCAGCTCGCTGTACACGCGGGCCGCGGTGGAGCCGGCGATCCCGCGGTCACGCGCGAAGCGGCGCTGCGGCGGCAGACGGTCGCCGGGACGCAGGCGCCCGGCCTCGATTTCAGCGGCGAGTTCGTCCGCGACGACTCGGTAGTCGTCCATCGTCACCTTCGCTCGCGCCGGCGGATTTTCCGCTCGCATGATGGCACCGGGCCGTCACGGTGGGCGAATGCGACCCACGGAACTCCCCGAACGAGGGTCACTAGGTTAGCCTAGCCTTTGTGGAACAGACGATCGCCGAAGCGCCGCCCCGTGCCGAGCCGCGCCTGCACGCCGAGGCACTGACCCTCGCCTACGACGGGCGCACCGTCGCCGAGCAGCTCGGCGTGGTCATCCCCGACAAGTCGTTCACGGTCATCGTCGGCCCGAACGCCTGCGGCAAGACCACCCTTCTGCGGGCGCTGGCGCGCATGCTCAAGCCGCGCCAGGGATCGGTGTACCTCGACGGCGAGGTGATCTCCAGCTACGGCGCGAAGGAGGTCGCGCGCCGGCTGGGGCTGCTGCCGCAGAGCTCGGTCGCACCGGACGGCATCACGGTGGCCGACCTCGTCGCGCGCGGCCGGTACCCGCACCAGCGCCTGCTGCGCCAGTGGTCCCGTGACGACGCCGCCGTGGTCGCGGAGTCCATGCGCGCCACCGGGGTCGACGACCTGGCCGAGCGGCTGGTGGACGAGCTGTCCGGCGGCCAGCGCCAGCGCGTCTGGATGGCGATGGCGCTGGCGCAGCAGACCGACCTGCTGCTGCTCGACGAGCCCACGACGTACCTGGACATCGCGCACCAGATGGACATCCTCGACCTGTGCGCGCAGCTGCACGCCGAGCAGGGCCGCACGCTCGTGGCCGTGCTGCACGACCTCAACCACGCCGCCCGCTACGCCACGCACATGATCGCGATGCGCGACGGCCAGGTGCTGGCCACCGGCACCCCGGCCGAGGTCGTCACGGAGGAAAACGTCGAGAAGATCTTCGAACTCCCCTGCCGCGTGATGCCCTGCCCGGAAACCGGCACCCCGCTGGTGATCCCGAAGGCCACGCGCCGCGGTGAATGAGGTTCTCCGCAGGTCGCCGGGTTGCCCTAGATTGGCCACGGAGGTGCCATGAACCGCGAACTCTGGACCGAAGTCGACAACTACCTGTCCGACGCGCTGATCCCCGCCGACCCGGTGCTCGACGCCGCGCTGGCCGACTCGGCGGCGGCCGGGCTGCCGTCCATCGCCGTCGCGCCCAACCAGGGCAAACTGCTTCACCTGCTGGCCGCGACGGCCGGCGCGCGGTCGATCCTCGAGATCGGCACGCTCGGCGGGTACAGCACGATCTGGCTGGCCCGCGCGCTCGCGCCCGGCGGCAAGCTCGTGACCTGCGAGTACGAGCCGAGGCACGCGAAGGTCGCGCGCGCGAACCTCGACCGGGCGGGCTTCGGCGAGGACGTGGTGGACATCCGCGTCGGCCCCGCGCTCGAGACGCTGCCGGGGCTGACCGGGCCGTTCGACTTCGTCTTCATCGACGCCGACAAGGTCAACCTGCCCGGGTACCTCGCCGCCGCGCTGGAACTCTCGCGGCCCGGCACGACGATCGTGGTGGACAACGTCGTGCGTGGCTGCGCCGTGCTCGAGGAATCCGGCTCCGACGCCGCCGTCTGCGGCGTGCGGGGGATGCTCGAGGCGATGCAGGGCGACGACCGGCTCGACGCCACGGCCGTGCAAACCGTCGGCAGCAAGGGTTACGACGGCTTCGTGCTCGCCCGCGTCCGCTGAGGACCGGTGGGTGGCCGGCCACTCACCACGCCTCAGGAGCCGGGGAGCCGCCGCTCGACGGGTTTGCCGGTCGCCGAGTTCCAGCGGACCGGCAGCGACTTGTGCGCCTGGGTCATGAAGGCCCGCCAGACGTCCGCGGGCACGGTCGCGCCGACCAGTTTCGCGCCCTTGGCGTCGAACAGGCGGCGGTCGTCGTCGGAGCCGATCCACACGGCCGTGGCGAGCTGCGGGGTGTAGCCGATCGCCCAGCCGTCTTGGTTGTCGGTGGAGTCGCCGTGCTGGAACTCGCCCGTGCGCAGCGCGGCGGGGCGGCCGTCGGGCAGGGCGGTCTGGAGCACGCCGGTCACGCCGTCGGCGATGCGCTTGCTCACGTCCGGGTCGGCGTCGAAGGCGGGCTTGGCCGTGTTGTCGTGCTGCCACACGACTTCGCCGTCCTGGTCGAGGACCTTCTCCACCAGGTGCGGGGTGGTGCGCAGGCCGCCGTCGGCGAAGCTCGCGTACGCGCCGGCCAAGTCCATTGGCCGCAACGGGTACCGGCCGACGGCGATGCCCGAGCCGATCAGGTAACCGTCCTTTTCCCGAAGCGTCGGTGCGCCGTCGATGGTCGCCGGGATCCCGGCGTCACGCGCCGTCGCGCTCAGTGCGTCGGGCCCGACTTTTCCGGCCAGCCCGATGAACGGGGTGTCCGCGCCCGAGGCCATGGCGCTGCGCAGCGTGCAGGGCTTGGCACAGCGTTGGGGGTAGACGAACTCCTCGCCGAGGAAGCTGACCCGCTCCGGCGCCGCCACCGGCTGGTCGGGCGAGATTCCCTGACGCAGCCCGGCGGCGAGGGTGAACGGGTAAAACGCGGAGCCCGCCGCGTGCTCCGAACCCGCGTAGTCGCGGACGCCGTTGTCGCCCCCGTCGTACGCGCGCACCGCGCCGGTCGACGGGTCGACGGACACCAGACCGCCACGGAACTCCTTGGGCTCGCCCTTCAGCCGGTCGGCCAGCGACGAGCGCGCGGCGGCCTGCGCCCCACGGTCCAGCGTCGTCTGCACGGTCAGGTTTCCTTGCTGCAGCCGGGAAAGCGGGAACCCGTCCTGCTCCAGCTCGGCGAGCACCTGCTGTTTGACGTGGTACTCGTCGTAGGTCAGCCGGCTCGCGCGCGTCTCGGAAGGCGCTTGGATCTCCGCGCCCGGGTACGCCATAGCCGCGGCGTCCGCACCCTTGACGTAACCACGCTCCACGACCTTGTCGCGCACGTAGTCCCAGCGCTTGGCCGCGTGCGCGTCGCCCGACACCGCGGGGTCGTGCACCGAGGGCGACTGGATCATCCCGGCCAGGAAAGCGGCTTCGCTCCAGGTCATGCTGTCGTCGAGGTTCCGCCCGAAGTACGCGTTCATCGCCGCGGCCGGGCCGAACGTGCCGCGGCCGAACGAGATGATGTTGACGTAGCTCTCGAAGATCTGCTCCTTGCTCTGCTGCTGGGTGATCTTCGTGGCCAGCACCAGCTCCTCGAGCTTGCGCCCGATCGTCGCGTCGTCGTCGCCGGTGGACTTCTTGATGTACTGCTGCGTGATGCCGGAGCCGCCGCCGACGCCGGTGAGGAACGCGCGGCCGATGCCGGTGGGGTCGAAGCCGGCGTTGTCCCAGAACGTCGGGTCCTCGGTCGCGATGATCGCGTCGCGCAGCTTCTCCGGGACCTTCGCATACGGCACGAACAGGCGATCGCCTTCGGCCGGCGGGACCTTGAGCAGCTCGCTGCCGTCGGAGTACTTCAGGACCACCGTTTTGTCCAGTGAGGCGAGCACGTCCTGCGGGCTGCGGACGTCCAGCAGCAGGTAAGCGATCCAGAACGCGATAAGCGGCAGCCCGACGCCGGCCCCGAAAACGCAGTAAGCGATCCGGCGGACCTTGCGCCACCTGCGGCGACGGAGCACGCGGGAATCGTCAGCGCGGTCCTCGCGGTCGGTCGGATCACTTTCGGTAGCACCATCCGTCTCTGGTTCCACGAATGGACGACGTGTGGCCGGGGGAAAAGGTTCTGCGGGGTCGGTGAAAAATTCACGCGAGGAAGGCGCGCAGCAGTGACGCGGTGCCCTCGATGTGCTCGGCCATCGCCTGGCGCGCGGCCACCGGGTCGCCCGCCAGTATCGCGTCGACGATCGCCGCGTGCTGGGCGTTCGAGTGCTCCAGGTTGGGCTCCAGCAGCGGGATCCGGTCGAGCAGCTGGTTCACGCGCATGCGGGCGTCGGCCATCGCGGTGGTCAGCGAGCCGGACGCGGTGACCTCGGCGATCGCCAGGTGCAGCCGGGAGTCCTTGCGCCGGTAGTCGGCCAGCCCGGCGGTCGCGGCCTCGCCGAGCGTGCCGGTGAGGTGACGGCGGTCGGCCGGGCTGAGCGTGCGCGCGGCGGCGGCCTCGGCGGCCCCGGTCTCCAGCACGTGACGCAGGCAGAGCGCGTCCTCGAACGCCGCGGCGTCCACGTCCCCGGCGGTGCCCTCGGCGGGTTCCGGCAGGCTCTGGTTGACGAACGTGCCGCCGTAACGCCCCCGCCGCGACTCGACGTACCCGGCGTCGGCCAGCGCACGGATCGCCTCCCGCAACGTCACCCGGCTGACCCCGAGCCGCTCGGCCAGCTCCCGCTCGGACGGCAGCCGCTCCCCCGCGCCGACCACCCCGAGCCGAATGGACTGGAGCAGCCGCTCCACGGTCTCCTCGAAGGCGTTGCCGGCGCGCACGGGCCGGAACAATGCCTCCCCCGCGCTCACCACCGACGACGACTCCACGCCCCGAGTCTAGGCCGGACGGGCGAGGCGCCCACGCTCACGCTGCGCGACGTGGCCCATCCCCAGCGGATCCGGCGGCTCGACCTGCGGGACGGCCCGGCCACGGCCACCGGTCACCGCACAGCCGTCCCCGAAATCGAGCAGCCGAGCTGCGGCCCACTGAAACCCGTTCAGGACCAGGAAATCAGCACTCGATCACGTTGACGGCCAAGCCGCCGCGCGCGGTCTCCTTGTACTTCACGCTCATGTCCGCGCCGGTCTCGCGCATGGTCTTGATCGCCTTGTCCAGGGTGACCACGTGGCTGCCGTCGCCGCGCATGGCCATGCGGGCGGCGTGGATCGCCTTGGAGGCGCCGACCGCGTTGCGCTCGATGCACGGGATCTGCACCAGGCCGCCGACCGGGTCGCAGGTCAGGCCCAGGTGGTGCTCGACGCCGATCTCGGCGGCGTTCTCCACCTGCGCCGGCGAGCCGCCCAGCACCTCGGTCAGCGCGGCCGCCGCCATGGCCGAGGCCGAGCCGACCTCACCCTGGCAGCCGACCTCGGCGCCCGAGATCGAACCGGTCTGCTTGAGGATCGAGCCGATCGCGCCCGCGGCGAGCAGGAACGTCACGATGCCGTCGTCCGACGAACCGCGGATGAAACGCTGGTAGTAGTGCAGCACGGCGGGGATGATGCCGGCGGCGCCGTTGGTCGGCGCGGTCACCACGCGGCCACCGGCAGCGTTTTCCTCGTTCACGGCCAGCGCGTACAGGCTGACCCAGTCCATCGCATACAGCGGATCGCCCACGCCGTCCTCGGCGATCAGCTTGTCGTGCAACGCTTTCGCCCGACGCGGCACCTTCAGCCCGCCAGGCAGCACACCCTCGTGGGCGCAGCCGTTCTCGACGCACTCGGCCATCACGGCCCAGATCGCCAGCAGCCCGGAGCGCACCTCTTCGCGGGAACGCCAGGACAGCTCGTTGCGCATCATGATCTCGCTGGCCGGCAGACCCGTGTCCGCGCAGTGCTTCAGCAGGTCCGCGCCGGTGCGGAACGGGTACGGCACCGGAGTCGAGTCCTCGACGAACACCGCGTCCGTCTCGTAGGACTCGTCCCGGACGAAGCCGCCCCCGACCGAGTAGTACGTGCGCTCGCGCAGCAGCCCGCCCTCGGCGTCGAAGGCGCGGAACACCATCCCGTTGGGGTGCGCCGGCAGCGACTTGCGCCGGTGCATGGTCAGATCGGTGTCCTCGACGAACACGACCTCGTGCTCACCGCGCACGAGCAGCCGGCCGGACTCGCGGATCGCGGCCACCTTCGCCGGCACCGTGTCGGTGTTGATCTCTTCCGGCCGTTCACCGGACAGCCCGAGCAGCACGGCTTTGTCGCTGCCGTGGCCGAAGCCGGTCGCGCCGAGCGAACCGAACAGCTCCGCCTGCACCCGGGCCACGCTGCCCAGGGTGCCTTCTTCGGCGAGACCGTCCACAAAGGTCCGGGCCGCGCGCATCGGGCCGACGGTGTGCGAGCTGGACGGCCCGATGCCGACGGAAAACAAGTCGAAGACGCTGATCGCCATTGATCGTGCCCCTTATCTGGTGAGCAGGGAGCTGGCCTCTTGTGCGGCCGGACCCTGCTCTGCGAGGTGGGAGAGGTGGTCCGGGAGGGTTTCGCCGCGGTGGGCCTTCGTCTGCGCGTACAGGCGTCCGGCGCGGTAGGACGAGCGGACCAGGGGACCCGCCATCACACCGGCGAACCCCAACGACTCCGCCGCCTGGGAGTGCTCCACGAACTCCTCCGGCTTCACCCACCGGTCCACCGGGTGATGCCGCGGGGACGGCCGCAGATACTGCGTGATCGTCAAGATCTCGCACCCCGCGTCGACCAGATCCCGCATCGCCGCAGTGACCTCGTCCGGGGTCTCACCCATCCCGAGGATCAGGTTCGACTTCGTCACCAACCCCGCCTCACGAGCCCGGGTGATGACCTCCAACGACCGTGCGTAACGGAACCCGGGACGGATCCGCTTGAAGATCCGCGGCACCGTCTCCACGTTGTGCGCCAACACCTCCGGACGCGAACCGAACACCTCCGCCAGTTGCGCGGGGTCGGCATTGAAGTCCGGGATCAGCAGCTCGACACCCGTGCCGGGGTTGAGTTCGTGGATCTGGCGGACAGTCTCGGCATACAGCCAGGCGCCACCGTCATCGAGGTCGTCACGGGCGACACCGGTCACTGTGGAGTAGCGCAACCCCATCGCCTGCACCGACTCTGCCACCTTGCGGGGCTCGGTGCGATCCAACGCGGACGGCTTGCCGGTGTCGATCTGGCAGAAGTCACATCGGCGGGTGCATTGGTCACCACCGATCAAGAAGGTGGCTTCCCGGTCTTCCCAGCATTCGTAAATGTTGGGACACCCCGCCTCCTCGCAAACGGTGTGGAGACCTTCCCTGCGGACCAGGCCCTTCAACTCCGTGAACTCAGGACCCATCCGCACCCGAGTCTTGATCCACGACGGCTTCTTCTCAATCGGCGTCTCACTGTTACGGACCTCCAGCCGCAACAACTTCCGCCCCTCGGGCGCCGCGGTCATCGGGCCAGGTCCGCGTACAGCGGGTGCTTCTTGGCCAGCAGTTCGACGCGGGCGCTCAGCGTCTGCCGCACGGACTCGTCGAAGTCGGGTTTGAGCGCCTCGGCGATGACGTCGGCGACCTCGGTGAAGTCTTCGGCGCCGAAGCCGCGGGTGGCCAGCGCCGGGGTGCCGATGCGCAGGCCGGAGGTGACCATCGGCGGGCGCGGGTCGAACGGCACCGCGTTGCGGTTGACCGTGATGCCCACCGAGTGCAGCCGGTCCTCGGCCTCCTGCCCGTTCAGCTCCGAGTTGACCAGGTCGACCAGCACCAGGTGCACGTCGGTGCCGCCGGTGAGCACCCGAACGCCGGCCTCGGCACAGTCCGAACGCGACAGCCGGTCGGCCAGGATCCGCGAACCGGCCAGGGTCCGCTCCTGCCGCTCGCGGAACTCGTCGGTCGCGGCGATCTTCAGCGCCACGGCCTTCGCCGCGATCACGTGCTCCAGCGGCCCGCCCTGCTGGCCGGGGAACACCGCCGAGTTGACCTTCTTCGCCAGCTCCTCGCGGCACAGGATCAGGCCGCCGCGCGGGCCGCCGAGGGTCTTGTGCGTGGTGGTGGTGACGATGTCGGCGTGCGGCACCGGCGACGGGTGCAGCCCCGCGGCCACCAGGCCGGCGAAGTGCGCCATGTCCACCATCAGCTTCGCCTCGACCAGGTCCGCGATTCGCCGGAATTCGGCGAAGTCCAGCTGACGCGGGTAGGCCGACCAGCCGGCGATGATCAGCTTCGGCCGGTGCTCGACGGCCAGCCGCTCGATCTCGGCCAGGTCGACGATCCCGGTCTCCTTGTCGACGTGGTAGGCGACCACGTTGTACAGCTTGCCGGAGAAGTTGATCTTCATCCCGTGCGTCAGGTGCCCGCCGTGCGCGAGGTCGAGCCCGAGGATCGTGTCGCCCGGCTTCAGCACGGAGACCATGGCCGCCGCGTTGGCCTGCGCGCCCGAGTGGGGCTGCACGTTCGCGTGCTCGGCGCCGAACAGCGCCTTCGCCCGGTCGATCGCCAGCTGCTCGACGACGTCGACGTGCTCGCAACCGCCGTAGTACCGGCGGCCCGGGTAACCCTCGGCGTACTTGTTGGTCAGCACC
The DNA here is from genome assembly GCF_900110575.1 of Amycolatopsis saalfeldensis. Classification (GTDB taxonomy): domain Bacteria; phylum Actinomycetota; class Actinomycetes; order Mycobacteriales; family Pseudonocardiaceae; genus Amycolatopsis; species Amycolatopsis saalfeldensis. Next base: position 81,869 of record NZ_FOEF01000016.1, on the reverse strand, counting down.
GAGCCCTGCGCCTCGAGCACGCCCAGCGGCGCGAAGTTCTCGGACGCGATCATCTCCAGCGTGGACTGCTGGCGGTCCAGCTCGGCCGCGACGGCGGCGGCGACCTCCGGGTCCACAACGGACAGCGGGGCGTCGAAAGTCGTCATCAGTCCTCCTGGGTGAGCGCGGCGTAGGCGGCGGCGTCGAGCAGCTCGGGGGTGTCCCCGGTCAGCCGCACCTTCAGGAGCCATCCTTCGGTGTAGGGGTCGGAGTTGATCACCTCGGGGGTGTCCGATGTGGTCTCGTTCACCTCGACGACCTCGCCGCTCACCGGCGAGTACAACTCGCTGACCGATTTGGTCGACTCGACCTCGCCGAACACCTCGCCCGCGGTGATCGTGGCGCCCGCCGCGGGCAGCTGCACGAACACGATGTCGCCGAGCGACTCCGCCGCGAAGGCGGTGATGCCCACGGTGGCCACGCCGTCGGTGACCGACAGCCACTCGTGTTCCTTGGTGTAGGACAGGTTCTGGGGAATGCTCACGGTTCTTCGCTCTCAGGCTCGGGAGTAGAAGGGCAGGGCGACGACCTCGACGGGCTCGATCCTGCCCCTGATGTCGACGGAAAGCTTCGTGCCGGGCTCGGTGTACGCCCGATCGACGTACGCCATGGCGATCGGGTACCCCAGCGTCGGCGACAGCGCGCCACTGGTCACCTCGCCGATTTCGGTCTCGCCGGAAAGCAACCGGTAGCCGTGGCGCGGCGCGCGTCGCCCGGCGCCACGCAGTCCGACGCGCACGCGCGGGACGTCCGCCTTGGCCAGCTCCTCCAACGCGGCGCGGCCGACGAAGTCACCCGGCTTCTCGAACTTCACCACGCGCCCGAGACCGGCCTCGAACGGGCTCAGCTGGAGGCTGAGTTCGTTGCCGTACAACGGCATTCCGGCTTCGAGGCGCAGGGTGTCGCGGCAGGCCAGCCCGGCCGGGACCAACCCGTGCGGCTCCCCCGCCTCGGTCAGGATCCGCCACACCGACGGCGCCTCTTCAGCCGGCACGTACAGCTCGAAGCCGTCTTCGCCGGTGTAGCCGGTGCGGGCCAGGAGCACGTTGTGCCCCTTCACCACGGCCGGGACGCTGGCGTAGTACTTCAGCGCGCCGAGGTCCGCGTCCGTCACCGCGCCGAGGATCTCCACGGCCTTCGGGCCCTGGACGGCGAGCAGCGCGGTCTCGGCGGAACGGTTGTCCACCACGGCGTCGAACCCGGCCACGCGCTCGGCCAGCGCCGCCGCGACCACGTCGGCGTTGCCGGCGTTCGCGACCACCAGGTACTCCTCGTCGGCGAGCCGGTAGACGACCAGGTCGTCCAGCACCCCGCCGTCGGCGTCGCAGATCATCGTGTACCGCGCCCGGCCCGGCTTGACCCCGGAGAGGTTGCCGACCAGTGCGAAGTCGAGCACGTCCGCGGCCTGCGTGCCGCGGACGTGGATCTCGGCCATGTGCGACAGGTCGAACAGGCCCGCCGCCTCGCGGACCGCCTTGTGCTCGGCCAGCTCGCTGGCGTAGCGCACGGGCATCGACCAGCCCGCGAAGTCGGTGAACAGTGCGCCGAGTCCCTTGTGGACCCCGTGCAGGGACGTCTCTTTCGACACGGATCAGCCTTCGTAAGCGTTGAGGGGCGGGCAGGAGCAGACGAGGTTGCGGTCGCCGCGCGCGCCGTCGATGCGGCGGACCGGCGGCCAGTACTTGTTCTTGCGCGACACCCCGGCCGGGTACACCGCCAGCTCACGGTCGTAGTCCGCGTCCCACTCGCCGACCAGCGCCTCCGCGGTGTGCGGGGCGCCGCGCAGCGGGCTGGTCTCGGCGGTCCACCGGCCGGCCGCGACCTGGTCGATCTCGCCGCGGATGGCGATCATCGCCGCGATGAACCGGTCGATCTCGCCCAGGTCCTCGCTCTCGGTGGGCTCCACCATCAGCGTGCCGGCGACCGGGAACGACATGGTCGGCGCGTGGAAGCCGTAGTCGATGAGCCGCTTCGCGACGTCGTCGACCGTCACGCCGGTCTCCTTGGTGATGCCGCGCAGGTCGAGGATGCACTCGTGCGCGACCAGGCCGTCCTGTCCGGTGTAGAGCACCGGGAAGTGCGGCGAGAGGCGCGAGGCGACGTAGTTCGCGGCGAGCACCGCGACCTTGGTGGCCGTGGTCAGGCCCGGCCCGCCCATCATCCGGACGTACGCCCAGGAGATCGGCAGGATCGACGCTGAGCCGTAGGGCGCGCCGCTGATCGGGCCGACGCCGGTGGCCGGGCCGGCCTGGTCCAGCAGCGGGTGGTTCGGCAGGTACGGCGCGAGGTGCGCGCGCACCGCGACCGGGCCGACGCCGGGGCCGCCGCCGCCGTGCGGGATGCAGAACGTCTTGTGCAGGTTCAGGTGCGAGACGTCGCCGCCGAACTCACCCGGCTTCGCCAGGCCCAGCAACGCGTTCAGGTTCGCGCCGTCGACGTAGACCTGGCCGCCGCCGTCGTGCACGATCTTCGCGAGCCGCTCGATGCCGTGCTCGTAAACGCCGTGCGTGGACGGGTAGGTGACCATGATCGCCGCGAGGGTTTCGCGGTGGGCGTCCACTTTGGCCTGGAGGTCGGCCAGGTCGACGTTGCCCTCGTCGGTGCACTTGACCACGACCACGCGCATGCCCGCGAGCACCGCCGAAGCGGCGTTCGTGCCGTGCGCGGAGGACGGAATCAGGCAGACGTCGCGCTCGGGCTGACCGTTCGCGTGGTGGTAACCGCGGATGGCGAGCAGGCCCGCCAGCTCGCCCTGGCTGCCCGCGTTCGGCTGCAGCGACACCCGGTCGTAGCCGGTCACCTCGGCGAGCCAGCCCGAAAGCTGCTCGACGAGCACGTGGTAGCCCTGAGCGTCCTCGGCAGGCGCGAACGGGTGGATGCCAGCGAACTCCCGCCAGCTGATCGGCTCCATCTCCGTGGTGGCGTTGAGCTTCATCGTGCACGAGCCGAGCGGGATCATGCCGCGGTCGAGCGCGTAGTCCTGATCGGACAGCCGGCGCAGGTAACGCAGCATGGCCGTCTCGGAGCGGTGAGTGCTGAACACCTCGTGGCCCATGAAGCCGCTCTCGCGCACGATGCCGTTCGGCAGCGCGGTCGCGACAGTCCACTTGGCGTCGACGCCGAACGCGCGAAGCACCTTCGCGATCGTGTCCGGGCGCGTCACCTCGTCGCAGGCGACGCGCACGTGGTCGGCGTCGACGTGGCCGAGGTTGATCCCGGCTTCGCGCGCGGCCTCGTGGACCTCCGCGGCGCGGCCCGGGACGTGCGCCACGACCGTGTCGAAGAAGGACTCGTGCACGACCTCGACCCCGCCGGCGCGCAACGCGTCCGCGAGCCCGGCGGCCAGCCCGTGCACGCGGTTCGCGATGGCCTGCAAGCCGTCCGGGCCGTGGTAGACCGCGTACATCGCGGCGAGCACGGCCGGCAGCACCTGCGCGGTGCAGATGTTGGACGTCGCCTTCTCTCGGCGAATGTGCTGCTCACGCGTCTGCAGCGCGAGCCGGTACGCGGAGTTGCCGTCGGCGTCCACCGAGACGCCCACGAGGCGGCCGGGCAGCGAGCGCTCCAGCCCGGCGCGCACGGCCATGTACCCGGCGTGCGGACCGCCGTAGCCGAGCGGCACGCCGAAACGCTGCGTCGAGCCGGCCGCCACGTCGGCGCCGAACTCGCCCGGCGAGGTGATGAGGGTGAGCGCCAGCAGGTCCGCGGCCACCGTGTACAGCGCGCCCGCGGCCTTCGCGGCCTCGGAAACGGCGTGGTAGAAACCGCGCCCCCGCAGCACACCGGACGCACCCGGGTACTGCACGACCATCCCGAAGAACTCCTCCGGCAGCCCGGTGAGCAGATCGCGCACCTGCACATCGATGCCCAGCGCCGCGGCGCGCGTGCGCACCACCGCGATCGTCTGCGGCAGGCACTCGGCGTCGAGCACGACGACGTTCGACTTGGCCTTCGAAGCCCGGCGCATCAAGGTCATGGCCTCGGCGACGGCGGTCGACTCGTCCAGCAGCGACGCGTTCGCGGTGGCCAGGCCGGTGAGGTCGGCGACCATGGTCTGGAAGTTCAGCAGCGCCTCGAGCCGTCCCTGCGAGATCTCCGGCTGGTACGGCGTGTACGCGGTGTACCAGGCCGGGTTCTCCAGCACGTTGCGGCGGATCACGCCGGGGGTGACGGTGTCGGAGTAGCCGAGGCCGATCATCTGCGTCATCGGGCGGTTGAGCGCCGCCAGCGCGCGCAGCTCCGCGGTGGCCTCTTCCTCGGTGGCGGCCGCGGGCAGGTCCAGGTCACGGGTGGCGCGGATGGCCGACGGGACCGCCGCCTCGACGAGGGAGTCCAGGCTTCCGTGCCCGGTTTCGGCGAGCATCTTGGCCCGCTCGGCCTCGGCGGGGCCGATGTGGCGGGCGTCGAAGGGGGTGGAGGTGATGGGAGCTCCTCGGGACGGGCACCGGGCGCAACGGTGCACTGGGAACTCCCCCTCTGTCATGGGCACCTGAGAGTTTCACCGTGCGGAACACGGCTTTCACCTTGGGTGAGGCGCGGGTGCGCCTGCTTTCCAGAGTGGCCTCGCGCGAAGCGGTAGTGGGTACCTGAGAGATTCCGGGGAGTTTGCTCCTTCGGTGCCCCACTGCTTGCGTGGGGCTCTCCCGCTCCGGCTCGAACGGCCCGATATGGAGTTGTAAGGACGTGCAGGTGCTGCGGTGCGGCCACCGTACCTGCCGCTTTGCGCGCGAGTCTACCTCTTCCGGCCTACGACACACCCCGAGCCATGACGACGGGGCTACCCCTTCGGGCGCTTCGCCAGCTGAGCCAGTCCTTCGACCGACAGGTCCGGCCACGGCGGACGGCGAAGCACCGCGAGCGTCGAGATGACCGCCGAGGCCAAGCCGATCACCGCGCCCAGCAACGCCAGCCGGTTCGCGTCCACGGCGGGCTCCCACTGGGCCTTGCCGCCGTGGATCACGAACACGCCGACCGGGCTGGGCGCCCCGCCGCGCACACCGGTGACGCGGACGACCGGGATGACCAGGCCACCGTCCGGCGACTCGATCGGCTCGCCGAAAACGCGCTGTGTGACGCCGCCGGACGGCAACCGGGCCAGGCTCTTCCGAAGGTTCATGACGGCCAGCATCTCACCGGGACCGGCCGTCACGCCGGTGTTTCACAGCGGCGTGACGTAGGCGCCCGAGATCCCGCCGTCCACCAGGAACTGCGAAGCGGTGATGAAGCTGGCGTCGTCGCTGGCCAGGAAGGCCACGGCGGCCGCGATCTCCTCGGGCTCGGCGAACCGGCCCACGGGCACGTGCACCAGTCGGCGGGCGGCGCGCTCCGGGTCCTTCGCGAACAGCTCCTTGAGCAGCGGGGTGTTCACCGGGCCGGGGCACAGCGCGTTGACGCGGATGTTCTCCCGCGCGAACTGCACGCCCAGCTCGCGGCTCATCGAGAGCACCCCGCCCTTCGAAGCGGTGTAGGAAATCTGCGAAGTCGCGGCGCCCATCACGGCGACGAACGACGCGGTGTTGATGATCGAGCCCTTGCCCTGGCGCTGCATGTGCGGCAGCGCGGCCTTGCAGCACAGGTACACCGAGGTCAGGTTGACCCGCTGGACCCGGTCCCAGGCCTCGATGCCGGTGGTCAGGATCGAGTCGTCCTCCGGCGGCGAGATGCCGGCGTTGTTGAACGCGACGTCGACCGAGCCGAACTGCTCCACCGCCGTCGCGAACAGGGCCTCCACCTGGTCGGCCTCGGTGACGTCGGTCGGCACGAACAGGCCGCCGACCTCGTCCGCCGCGGCCTTGCCGAGCTCCGGCGTGAGGTCGCCGATCACGATCTTCGCGCCCTCGCTCGCCAGCCGCCGCGCCGAGGCGAGGCCGATGCCGCTCGCGCCGCCGGTGATCACCGCGACGCGGCCTTCGAAACGCTGCACCATCTCTTTCCCTACTCTTCCGTGCTCAGGAAAACGTTCTTGGTCTCGGTGAACGCCGCCGCGGCGTCCGGGCCCAGCTCCCGGCCGAGGCCGGACTGCTTGAACCCGCCGAACGGCGTCCAGTACCGCACCGACGAGTGCGAGTTCACCGACAGGTTCCCGGCTTCGACCCCGCGCGCGACGCGGAACGCCCGCCCGACGTCGCGGGTCCAGATCGAGCCGGACAGGCCGTACTCGGTGTGGTTCGCCATCCGGACCGCGTCGGCCTCGTCGGTGAACGGGACCACCGCGACCACCGGGCCGAAGATCTCGTCGGCGGCCAGCGGGTCGGCCAGGTCCGGCGGGGTGACGACGGTCGGCGCGAACCAGAACCCCGGCCCGTCCGGCGCGCTGCCGCGGAAGGCGACCGGCGTTTCACCGGTGACGTAAGAAGAGACCTTCGCGTGGTGCCCGGCCGAGATCAGCGGGCCCATCTCGGTCTTCTCGTCACCCGGATCGCCGACGACCACCCCGCGCACAGCGGGTTCGAGCAGCTCCATGAACCGGTCGTACACGGTCGCTTGGACGAGGATCAGCGAACGGGCGCAGCAGTCCTGGCCGGCGTTGTCGAACACCCCGTACGGCGCGGTCGCGGCGGCCTTCTCCAGGTCGGCGTCGGCGAACACGACGTTCGCGTTCTTCCCGCCCAGCTCCAGCGTCACCCGCTTCACCTGCGCCGAGCAGCCCGCCATGATCTGCTTGCCGACCTCGGTGGAGCCGGTGAACACGACCTTGCGCACGGCCGGGTTTTCGACGAACCGCTGTCCCACCACCGAGCCCTTGCCGGGCAGCACCTGGAAGACGTCCTCGGGGATACCGGCCTCACGGGCCAGCTCGGCCAGCCGCACCGCCGTCAGCGGGGTCAGCTCCGCGGGCTTGAGCACCACGGTGTTGCCCGCGGCGAGGGCGGGCGCGAAACCCCAGCCGGCGATCGGCATCGGGAAGTTCCACGGCACGATCACGCCGACCACGCCCAGCGGCTCGTGGAAGGTGACGTTCACCCCGCCCGGCACCGGGATCTGTTGCCCGATCAGGCGTTCCGGCGTGGCGGAGTAGTAGTTCAGCACGTCGCGGACGTTGCCCGCCTCCCACCGCGCGTTGCCGATGGTGTGCCCGGAATTGGCGACCTCCAGGAGCGCGAGGTTCTCGATGTCGCCCTCGACGGCGTCGGCGAACCGCCGCAGCAGCCGCGCCCGGTCCCCCGGGGCGACGTCCCGCCAGGCCGGGAACGCCGCCTGCGCCCGGGCGATCGCCGCGTCGGTCTCCTCGGCGCTCGTCAGCGCGACCGACCGCACCACCTGCTCGGTGGCGGGGTTGATCACGTCGAACACCGCCGACGCACTCCCTCCCGCGGAGGCGGCGTCAAGCTCAGTCATGCCTTCTCCTTTGCTGCTTGGACGAGAGCCTGGAACAGTCGGATGTCGTCGGTGTCCTGCTCCGGGTGCCATTGGACCCCGAGCAGGAAGTCTTCGCCCGGCGACTCGATGGCCTCGACGGTCCCGTCGGCCGAGTGCCCGGTGGCGATCAGCCCGTCGCCGAGCCGGTCGATCGCCTGATGGTGGTAACAAAGGGTTTTCGCCTCCGGCCCGAGGATCGCGGCCGCGCGGCTGCCCTCGGTGAGCGAGACGGTGCCGGGCCCGAAGACCGCGGGCGCGGGCTGGTGCGCGGTGTCCCCGACGGTCTCCGGCAGGTGCTGGGCCAGCGTCCCGCCGAGCGCGACGCTCATCACCTGCAACCCGCGGCACACCCCGAGCACCGGCACGTGCGCACGGCGTGCGGCCGCGAGCAGGCCGAACTCGAAGGCGTCGCGGCCCGGGCGGGTGTAGGTCTTCTCGTGCGGAGCCTGGCCGTACCGGGCCGGGTCCACGTCGGCGCCGCCGGTGAGCACCAGACCGTCCACAGTGGAGACGAGCCGGTCGTACGCGTCGCTGACCGGCGGCAGCAGCACGGGAATGCCGCCCGCGGCCACCACACAGTCGAGGTACACGCGGTGCAGCAGCGCGGCTTCGGTGTCCCAGGCCAGGAACTTCGCCTGCTCCACGTACGAGGTGAGGCCGATGACCGGGGCACTGCTAGAGCCGTTCGAAGCCACGGGCCCGCTCCCAGTCGGTGACGGCCTTCTCGAACGCCTCCCGTTCGATCCTGGCGGCGTTCAAGTAGTGCTCCACCACGTCTTCGCCGAACGCAGCGCGCGCGATCTCGCTGGTCGCGAGGGTGCCGGCGGCCTCGCCCAGCGTGGTCGGCACCGTCGGCTTGGCCGAGAAGTAGGCGTTGCCGGTGAACTCCGGCTCCAGCGGCAGCTCGTTCTCGATGCCGTGCAGGCCGGCGGCGATCAGCGCGGCGACCGCCAGGTACGGGTTCACGTCGCCGCCCGGCACCCGGTTCTCCACCCGCAGCGACTCGCCGTGGCCCACCACGCGCAGCGCGCAGGTGCGGTTGTCGGTGCCCCACGCGACGGCCGTCGGCGCGAAGCTGCCGGGCACGAAACGCTTGTAGGAGTTGATGTTCGGGGCGAGGAAGTAGGTCAGCTCGCGCAGCGCGGCCAACTGCCCGGCGAGGAAGTGCTCCATCAGCGGCGAGAAGCCGTGGTCGCCGTCGCCGGCCAGCACGGCGCCGCCCTCGGCCGAGCGGAGGCTGATGTGGATGTGGCAGGAGTTGCCCTCGCGCTCGTTGTACTTCGCCATGAAGGTGAGGCTCTTGCCCTCCTGCGCGGCGATCTCCTTGGCGCCGTTCTTGTAGACGCTGTGGTTGTCGCACGTGGTGAGCGCGTCGGCGAAGCGGAACGCGATCTCCTGCTGGCCGAGGTTGCACTCGCCCTTCGCCGACTCCGGGTACAGCCCGGCGCCGGCCATCTCGTTGCGGATGCGGCGCAGCAGCGGCTCGAGGCGCGCGGTGCCGAGCATCGAGTAGTCCACGTTGTACTGGTTGGCGGGCTTGAGGTCGTGGTAACGCTTGTCCCACGCGGTCTCGTAGCTGTCGTCGAAGACGATGAACTCCAGCTCGGTGCCGACGAACGCGGCCAGCCCCCGCTCGGCGAGCCGGTCGAGCTGGCGGCGCAGGACCTGCCGCGGCGAGACGGCGACCGGGCCGCCCTGCACGCGCTCGACGTCCGCGAGCACCATCGCCGTGCCCTCCTGCCACGGCACCCGGCGCAGGGTGGCGAAGTCGGGGCGGAGCACGAAGTCGCCGTAACCGCTCTCCCACGACGAGATCGCGTACCCGTCGACGGTGTTCATGTCGACGTCCACCGCGAGCAGGTAGTTGCACGCCTCGGTGGCGTGGCCCACCACCTCTTCGAGGAAGTACTCGGCCGAGCAGCGCTTGCCCTGGAGCCTGCCCTGCATGTCGGTGATCGCCACGAGCACGGTGTCGATCGTGCCCGCCTCGACCTGCGCCCGGAGCGCGTCGAGGGTGAGGAAGCCGCGCCTGCTGACCATCGCACCGTCCAAAGGTTTGGATCCGATCCTTTGCGGGTTCTTCCTACCGGGTCAGCCCGGCCGGGTCAATCCGATCAAAGGTATTTTTCAGATCCATTGCGTACCGGTCGCGTATGTCCGGGTTGCCCGGCTGAGAAGAATCTGTGAATCGTGGTGGAATGGGACCAAACTCGCCCTCGCGTGCGTTGGACAGGGCAAGAGAGGTGAGAGGGATGACTGAAGCATTCACGCAGACCACGGCGGGCCGGGCTCAGGCGCGGCCGCAGCTCCCGACCATGCCGACGGGCTGGCCGATCGGCTCCTACGAGTCCTACGAGCAGGCACAGCGCGCGGTCGACCACCTCGCGAGCACGGACTTCCCGGTCACCGACGTGACGATCGTGGGCGTCCAGCCGATGCTCGTCGAGCGCATCGCGGGCCGGATGACCTGGGGCAAGCTGCTCGGCAGCGCGGCCATGTCCGGCGCGGTGTTCGGCCTGTTCCTCGGCCTGGTGCTGAGCCTGCTCAACCCGGCCGCGGGCCTGATTCCGATCCTGCTCGGCCTGGTCGCCGGCGTCGGGTTCAACCTGCTGTTCGGCGCACTGGGCTACGCGGCCAACCGCAACAAGCGCGGTTTCGTCTCGCAAAGCCAGCTCGTCGCGCAGCGCTACGACGTGCTTTCGCAGCCCCGTAACGCCGAGAAGGGCCGCGCTCTGCTGGCGGACCTGTCGGCTCGCTCGGGTCTGCTGCACTGACGTTCGTCCCCCCAGTCCGGGCGTCCGGGTCCTCGTGACCTGGGCGCCCGGACTGTTTTCTGCCCCCGGTCGGCTTCATCGGCGGCCGCGCCGCCCTGGAAGAGATGCAGGAAGACCTGCCTGAACTCCTGCCGCTCGCCCTCCACCGCCAGCGTCTTACTTCAGAAGGCGGCTCACGAGACCCAGTCGTTCATGACCGGGTCGGTAGCTGCTCAAGCGGCCGCTCACTCACAGCGTCGACGAGATGGTCTGGGACGAAACGACCACGCCGCGAGAGATCCTCGACGCGCAGAGTTCGGGTCGTCTTGGCGGTGTGTTTCGGCAGATTCGGCGCAAAGAGAAACGGGGGAGCGGCCCCGACCTCCGCTCCCCCGTTCCCGCGCTGCCCCACCGCACCGGCCGCGCGACCCCCGCCGCGTGACCTCGTGAGTGGAGCAAGACCCTGCACTGCCTTACCCCGCAAGCAGGGCGTGCCCCCGCCGTCGCCCAACCCGCGAGGCGAGACAGCTCCCCGCCACCGCCCAACCCGCAAGCAGGGCAGCCGCTCCACTGCCCTGCCCGCGGGCTAGGGCCAATCCACCCCTACCGCGTAGGCGGAGCGGAACTCGTCGGCACAGCAGAACTCGGCGTCGCCGGGGTCGAGCCGCTTGGTTTCGGGCTTTCCGGTGCACCGGACGGCTTGCTCGGCGGCGCGGGGACCGGCTTGGGGATGGCCGCCGCGAAGGGGACGCCGGTGACCTCGTGGCAGTAGGCGCGGTAGCCGTTGTAGCCGTCGAGGTTGCCGTTGGCGTCCTGCGTGCCCTGCACCAGCTGCGGCCGCGGGAAGCGGTTGTCCACGCCGCGCCGGGCTTCCGTTCCGGTGCTTTGCTCGCAGCCGTAACGGGTGATGGTGAGCGGGCGGCCCTGCTCGTCGTAGAGGTAGACGTCGGTGAGCGGCTTGCCGTCGGCGTCGAACGCGTAGACGTTCTTCAGCTCCTCGTCGCCGTAGCGCAGCTGCTGGTTTCCGTACTGGTCAGAGGCGTACGACGCGCTGTACGGCGTCGAGTCCGGGAAATACGGCGAGTGGCCGACCCGGTCGACCATCGCGCCGATCCCGCCGAAGCCGCCGCCGACCACGAACGCCGACACCGGCACCACGATCCACAGCAGCCGCCGGTCGCCGGACGTGCGCGGGCCCGCCCACACCACCGCGACCGCGGCCGCGATCAGGAACGGCAGCAACAGCAGCGCGTACGAGTGCCGCAGCATCAGGAACAGCCCGAACACCACCAGCACCGCCGCGCAGGCCACCCACCAGGCGGGCTTGAGCGAGCCGAGGTAGGACAGCGTCCGGTCGCCCTTGCGGTCCTCGCGGAACTTGCGCAGCGTGTCGCGGACCCGGACCGCCTCGGGCAGCGCCAGCACGGCCGCGATGCCCCGGCTGTGGAGGAACCACAGGCTCAGCGCGAACACCGGCGCCAGGAGCAACAGGCCCAGCAGTGCGTCCGGGTTGACCGACACCCCCGCGCCGAACGCGAACAGCGCCAGCCCCGCGGCGCAGAACACCAAGCCCCACAAGGCGAATCGGGCCCCGAACAGGCTGTGTTCCTTGGGTGTCTTGAGCACAGTCGTCGCGACACCGTCGGCAGGCGGCGGATAGCCCCCGGACGACCGCAGCTCGGCGGCGTAGCTCTCCGGCGTGCCCAGCCGCTCGATCAGCGCCTCGACCCGCGCCGACGGCCCCAGCTCCACCTCCATCTCGGCCAGATGCGGCCGGACGTCCTCCAGGATCTCTTCGACCTCCCCCGCGGGCAGGTCGGCGAGCGCGGTGCGGACCCTCGCCAGGTACACCCGCACGGCGGTGGGCTTCTCCGTACTCATGCTGCCTCCTGTGTCACGCGGGCCAGCGGCCCAGCGGCACGGATTCGCGTTGCCGTACAAGGGCTTTCCGCGCTCATGCCGCCTCCCCCAACAAATCGTTCATCGTCGACGCGAAGCTCTGCCAGGTCTTGGCCGACTCGGCGAGCCGTGACCGTCCCGGCTCGTTCAGGCTGTAGTACTTGCGGTGCGGGCCTTCCTCGCTCGGCACCACGTACGAGGTCAGGAGCCCGGCCTTGTACAGCCGCCGCAACGTCCCGTACACCGACGCATCGCCCACTTCCTCAAGGCCGGCCACGCGAAGTCTTCGAAGCACGTCGTAGCCGTACCCGTCGTCCTCGCGCAGCACCGCCAGCACAGCCAGATCCAGCACTCCCTTGAGCAGCTGACTGATCTCCACGGCACCCTCCAGTCTTACGTTTGGAACGGTACCACGCATAGCGCAGTAGTGCGCACGGCGGAGGGCTGTTCGGACCATCGGCCCCGCCCGGAAACCCGGCGGTCAGGCCGAAACGCCCAGCTCCCGCTGGGTTTCGCCACGAATCTGGCGCACCACGGCCGAGTGCCGCCACGCCCGGGCCACCCGGACCAGCCAAGCCGCCTCGGCGAGGACGTCCGCGTCGACGGGCTCGCCGGCCGGGCCATCGGCGTCGTCGGGCTGGTAGCGGTGGCCCGCTTCGCTCGCGACCAGGGCCGCGGCCAGTGCCGCCGCTTCGGTGGTCGCGACCACGTCCCCGGCCGGCACACCCGCGCGGCGCGCGAGCGCTTCCACTCGCGAGGGCAGGTCCGGGTCGAAGTACGGCCGCAGCGCGAGGTGCCCGTCTCGGATCTCGATCACGCGGCGGTACAACGCGAACTCCACCCCGCCCAGCCCGCGAGCCGGATCGAGGGCGATACCCGGCACGGCGTCGCGAAGGACCGTCCACAGTGGCTCGATCCGGCGGTAGCCCCGGTACGCGCGCAGCCAGCGCACCGGCGCGGCGAGCGAAGGTCCCCATGCCGACAACGTCGCGCCCGCCACCACCAGCACCACGCACGAAGCGCCCAGCGCGGCCGACGGCAGGTCGTCCGTCGCGTCGACCTGGCCGATCTGCGCGACCTGGCGAAGGTCGTCGAGGTCCCACAGCGTCCACGCCACCGCCGCGGCCACGCCGCCGAAAATCAGCCACAGCCCCAGGCGAAGCGGCCCACCCCGCGCGCGCACGGCGAAGCGCGCGAAGACCGATGCCAGCAGGATCAGGCTCGGCACGCCGTACACGACGAACATCAGCTCGTACAGGAAGTAGTACGGCCGCCCGGCCGGGGCCGCCACGGTGACGTCGCCGGACCGGTCCGGCGAGGCGAGGACGAACAGCACGGCCTCGACCAGCAGCACCAGCCACGTCACCACCGCGTGCCAGCCCAGCTTCGCGCCGTCGCCCAGGCGCATCGACCGCGCGAACGCCACCGCGAAACCGATCGCGCCGATCTTGAACGCGTCGCCGGCGAATGTCGCGAACTGCGCGTACCACTGCGTGTGCCCGGTCAGCGTGTCCATCGCCTCCGTGCCCACGGTGATCCCCAGCGCGATGCAGATGCCGAAGCCGGACAGGTACCAGAGCCGCTTCACCGGCTGGTCGTGTCCCGCCTCCAGCAGCTTGGCGCTGAAGCCGGCGAACCCGAGCACGCAGGCCAGGTACGCCAGCGTCTCGCTCACGGGTGCCGGCGGCGCGGCTTGCCGCCGAACAGGTTGTCCATCCGCGCCATCCCGCCGTCGAAGCCGCTGCTCTCGTCGGCCTCGACCGCCGGGCGGGTGCCCGAGCCGCGGGCGACGCGCTGCGCGATGAGCGACGCGACCAGCTCGGCCTCCTGCTCCTCGACAGCCGTGTACGTGGTCCGGCCGAGCACCCGGCGGACGAGTTCCGCCGAGAGGCTGGGCATCAGCTGACGGCTGGCGGCGGAGTCGATGGCCGCGCCGTCCGCGCCCGCGTCGGAGCCGACGTGGCCGCACAGCAGGTGCCCCACCTCGTGCAGCAGGATGTGCCGGCGGTGCAGCGCCGTGGTGTTCGTCGGGTAGAGGATGTAGTCGGCGCGCTCGGTGCTCATCAGCAGGCCGCAGGGCCCGCCGGACGGGGTGTTCACCGGCATCAGCTCGATGGGCCGTCCCCGGTCGGCGGCGATGCCCGCCACGAACCGCCCCGAGTCGAACGGCTCGGGCAGCGCAGCGGTCTCGGCCAGCCGGCGGCACCTTCGCCACAGCTGTTCACGCTGCCGGTCCGCCACGGCTCAGCCCTCCTTCTGCGCGCCGCCGCGGCCGGCCTCCCTCCGCGCGATCGCGTCGATCATGTCGCTGATCGTGTCGAGCCCATCGGACGAGAGGGTGACCGCGCGCAGGGCCACGTCACGGACCCCCGCGTCGCGCAGCGCGCCCAGGAGGGCCAGCTCCTCGGCGATTTTCACGCTCTGCTCGTCGTCGAAGAAGTATGCCGGAGGAACGCCGAAGAACTGAGCGAGAGCCTCGAGATGGCGCTTCGTGGGATTGTCGCGACGCCCGGTGCGCAGCTGCCAGAGGTACGTGGTGGAGAAGCTCTCCCCGGTCGCCTCACGGCAGGCGCGGGCGACCTCCTCGTGGCTGTACTGCTCGCGGTCGGGCCGGCGCACCACGTGGAACAGCTGGTCGATCTTGCCGGAAAGCGAAGTCTTGCCGGACTCCGTGGCCACCATGCGACGCCCCCTTCAGCTGCTTTTCATCCTAGTTGATGCCCTCCGGGGGCGCATCAACGCGAGCTGCGCGGCCGCGGCTGGCAGCGCGGGCAGGAGTAGGACGAGCGGTTCATGAACGGCTCCCGCCGGATCGCCGTGCCACAACGGCGGCACGGCAGCCCCTCCTGGCCATACGCGTCGAGGGAGCGCGCGAAGTAGCCCGATTGCCCGTTCACGTTGACATACAACGCATCGAACGACGTGCCGCCGGCTTGCAACGACGAATCCATCACCTCGGTGGCAGCGGCGACCAGCGCACGGCCCTGCGCGGCGGTCAGCTTCTCGGTCGGCCGCGCCCAGTGCAGCTTCGAACGCCACAACGCCTCGTCGGCGTAGATGTTGCCGACGCCGGACACCAGAGTCTGGTCCAGCAGCGCACGCTTGACCTCCGTGCGCCGCGAGCGCAACGCCCGCGCCGCCGCGGCCGCGTCGAACCTCGGGTCCATCGGGTCGCGCGCGATGTGCGCGATGGTGCCGGGCAGCTGCTCGCCGTCGGTGGTCACCAGCTCGTCGAGCGCCAGTCCGCCGAACGTGCGCTGGTCGACGAACCGCAGCTCCGGCCCGTCGTCGGCGAACCGGACGCGCACGCGCAGGTGCTTCTCGTCCGGCGCGCCCTCGGGCTGCACCAGCATCTGGCCGCTCATGCCGAGGTGCGCCAGCACCGCCTCGCCGCCGGAAAGCTCCAGCCACAGGTACTTCCCCCGGCGGCGGGCCGCGTCTACCCGCACCCCGGCGAGCCGGCCGGTGAAGTCCTCGGCCCCCAGCACATGCCGCCGGATGGCGCGCGGGTGCAGGACTTCGACCTTGCTCACGGTGCGGCCGGCGACATGGGCTTCCAGGCCGGCGCGGACGACCTCCACCTCGGGTAACTCGGGCATGGCCCCATTCTGCCCGCCGGGTACGACAGTTTCGGACGGGGCGCCGTCACTAAGGTCGTCGGCATGGGTGAGGAAAGCGGGCTGCGCGGCAAACGGGTGCTGGTGACGGGCGGGACCCGCGGGATCGGGCTGGCGGTGGTCCAGGGGTTCGCCCGGGCGGGCGCGACCGTGGTGGCCAGCGCGCGCACGGAGGCCGAACTACCCGAAGGCGTCCGGTTCGTCGCGACCGACGCCCGCGACCCCGAGGACCTGATCCGCCTGGCGCGGGAGGCGGAGCGGCTGCTCGGCGGCGTCGACGTGCTGGTCGACAACGTCGGCACGAGCAAGGGCCACCTCGAAGGCCCGCTGTCGGTGGGCGACGAGGATTGGCTGGCCATGCTCGAAACCAACCTGCTCAGCGCGGTCCGGCTGGACCGCGAGCTGGTGCCGGGCATGATCGAACGCGGCTCGGGCGTGGTGGTGCACGTGACGTCCACGGTGAACCGGTTCCCGCAGGCCGTCGGCGTGGACTACGCGGCTTCGAAGGCGGCGCTCTCCACGTACAGCAAGACCCTGGCTTCGGCGATCGCGGGCCGAGGCGTGCGGGTCAACCGCGTGTCCCCCGGCCTGACCCGGACGCCGCTGGTCGAGTCGGGGATCGAAGGCTTCGCCAAGAAGCTGGGCATCGACTACGAAACGGCGATGGCCGGCTTCGTCGAGACCATCGGCGGCATCCCCCTCGGCCGCCTGGGCGAGCCGGCGGAGATCGCCGCGATGGTGGTCTTCCTCGCCTCGGACCAGGCGAGCTACATCACCGGCAGCGAACTGATCGTCGACGGCGGCCAGCTGCGGGTGGTCTGACCCGCCCCCGGAAACCCCAAAGCCTGCTGCCGCATCCCGTGACGGGAGACGGCAGCAGGCTTTGGGGGAAATCCGGCGACGAAGTCAGCCCTCGGTCTTGGGCTGGTCCTCGCCGTCTTCGATACTGGTGTCCTCGGTGCCGAGCTCTTCGGAAAGCGCGCGCCAGGCCGTCTCGGCGGCCTTCTGCTCGGCTTCCTTCTTCGTGGTGCCGGAGCCGTGGCCCATCGGACGGCCGCCGATGAGCACCGTGGCCGTGAACTCCTTGCGGTGGTCCGGACCGGTGTCCTCGACGCGGTACTCGGGCACGCCGAGACCGGCCGACGCCGTGAGCTCCTGCAGGCTGGTCTTCCAGTCGAGGCCGGCGCCACGCCGCGGGGCCTCCGCGAGCAGGCCGTCGAACAGGTGGTGCACCAGCTTGCGGGCGATCTCGATCCCGTGCGCCAGGTACACCGCGCCGATCACGGCCTCGAGGCCGTCGGCGAGGATGCTCGCCTTGTCGCGGCCACCGGTCAGTTCCTCGCCCTTGCCCAGCAGCAGGTGCGCGCCGAGGCCGCCCTCACCGAGCGCGCGCGAAACCCCGGCCAGCGCGTGCATGTTGACCACGCTGGCGCGCAGCTTCGCGAGCTGACCCTCTGGCAGGTCGGGATGCGTGGTGTAGAGGTGGTCGGTGACGACCAGCCCCAGCACCGCGTCGCCGAGGAACTCCAGCCGCTCGTTCGGCGGCAGGCCGCCGTTCTCGTACGCGTACGAGCGGTGAGTCAAGGACAGTCGAAGCAGCTCGGGGTCGAGAACGACCCCGAGCGCTTCGAGTAAGGCTGCGGGATCCGCCGGTGCGCCACCAGCTGACTTGCCCCCCATGGCCGGCTGCCCGATCAGGCGGGCTCGACGACCTGGCGGCCGTTGTGCTGGCCGCATGCCGGGCACGCGATGTGCTGGAGCTTGGGCTGGCGGCAGGCGCGGTTGGAGCAGGGCACCAGCTGAACCGGAGCCGCCTTCCACTGGCTGCGGCGGGAGCGCGTGTTGGATCGCGACATCTTCCGCTTCGGGACGGCCACGAGTAGATCTCCTTAAAACGGTCTGCTCGCGCCTCGCGAGCGAACTTTCTTCTCCCGGATCGAGCTGGACGCTCGTCAGGCTTGCTCTCCAGAGCCGTGCGCAGGCTTTTCGCCCGCGTTCTCGTCGAAACGATCGACGAGCGCGGCCCACCGAGGATCTATCTTCTCATGCCCGTGTCCGGGCTCGAGATCGGCCCACTTGACGCCGCATTCGGTGCACAGCCCGGCGCAGTCCTCCTCGCACAGCGGCGCGAGCGGAAGCGCCAGCACCACTGCGTCACGGACCGTCGGCTCGAGGTCGATCCGGTCGTCCACCAGACGGGGGATCTCGTCCTCGTCGGTGGTCTCCTCGGTGGCCGAGCCGGGGTAGGCGAACAGCTCGGTGAGGTCGACCTCGACCTCCTCGGTCACCGGGTCGAGGCAGCGCGAGCAGGCGCCGTGCGCGGTGGCCGAAGCCGTGCCGCTGACCAGCACCCCTTCGACCACGGACTCGAGCAGCAGGTCCAGCTCGACGGCGGAGCCCGCGTCGATGGAAATCACGCCGGGCACGCCGAGCGCGACCTCGACCGGGACGCTACGACGCACGTCACGGCTCAGGCCGGCGCGGCGGCCCAGCTCACGGGTGTCGATCACCCAGGGGCTGCGGTCGTCGAGCGGCGCCGGCCGGGCTGGGTCAACAGAGTTCTCAGACATC
Organism: Amycolatopsis saalfeldensis; assembly: GCF_900110575.1. GTDB lineage: Bacteria > Actinomycetota > Actinomycetes > Mycobacteriales > Pseudonocardiaceae > Amycolatopsis > Amycolatopsis saalfeldensis. The sequence continues at coordinate 63,631 of NZ_FOEF01000016.1, read as the reverse complement.
AGTGACCAGGGTACGCAGGGTGCGCCACCCCTTTGGAGCTGGCCACACCCAAGCGAAGCCGGAGGTCAGACCTGGTAGTCGTACAGGGTCGGGCGGCCGCCGCTGCCGCCGAGGTTCGCCGGGGAGCGCAGGTGGTTGCGGCCCGAGTCGACGGTCCGCAGGGTGGTCGCCAGCAGCTCGGAGAACTCCGCCAGCTTGCCGTCCACGTAGACGTCGCACTCGCCGCGCTGGCGGTCGGCCTCGGCGTGCGCCTCGTCCACGATGCGGGCGGACTCGGCGTGCGCGGCCTGGACCACCTCGGTCTGGGAGACGAGCCGGACCTGCTCGGCGCGGCCGTCTTCGATGGCGCGCTCGTAGGCGTCGCGGCCGGCCTGGATCATCCGCTCGGACTCGGCGCGCGAGCGGTCGGTGAGGTTCTGGTACTCCGCCTGGCCGCCGGCGACCATGCGCTCGGCCTCGTTGTGCGCGTCGGCCATCATCTGCTCGGCTCGGTCGCGGGCGTCGGCCAGGATGCGCTCGGCCTCCGACGTCGCGTCGGACAGCGTGCGCTCGGCCTCCTCGTTGGCCCCGGAGACGGTCTCGCCCGCCTCCTTGCGGGCCGCGTGCAGCACGTCGTCGCGCTTGTCGAGCACGTCCTGGGCGTCGTCGACCTCACCCGGCAGGGCGTCGCGGACGTCGTCGAGCAGCTCGAGGACATCGCCACGGGGCACCACGCAGCTGGACGTCATGGGCACTCCGCGTGCCTCTTCGACGATCGTGACGAGCTCGTCGAGTGCCTCGAAAACCCGGTACACGGCCACTCCCTCAAGCAGAATTCCCCGTTCGCTGCGGTCCAGTCTGCCCGCTGCGGCTGCCGAACCGGTGAACGCGCGCCGGGCTGGGCGTGTCCCTTTCGAATCGCCACCGGGGAAACGACGCCGGGAAACGACAGTGCCGCCCCACCCGGGCGGGCAGGGCGGCACGGGCGCGCGGCCTCAGGAGTTGAGGTCGATGGCCTTGAAGGTGCTGTAGTGGTCGGGGGTGTAGACCAGCTCGCCGGCCTTGCCGGTGATCACGCGGTCGTTCGTGCCCACCGGGAACAGCTGGTAGTAGCCCGCGGCGCAGGCCGGCAGGACACCCTCGCGGTTCTCGTAGGTGGTGCCGGTCGACGCGCCGCCCTTGACGGTGTCCACGACCTTCTGCGCGGCCGCCGACAGGGTGGAGTAGCCGACCTTGGCCAGCTTCGAGAGGTCGCCACAGGCGGCGGTGCCGCCCCCGCCGCCGTTGACGTCGATCACGCTGAACGTCGCGTAGTGGTCGCCGGTGTAGAAGTACTCGCCGCCCTGGCCGGTGATGATCCGGCGGGTGCCGCGGTTGCTCGCGCCGGGCGTCGGCACGGTGTACTCGTGGTAGTACGACGAGGCGCAGGACGGGAGAATGCCCTCACGGTTGGTGAAGACGACGCCGTCGTTCTTCGGGTACGGGAAGGGTCCTCCCGACTGGATCAGGTTGTAGGTGGTCGTCGCCTCGGCGGGCAGCGAGGACAGCGCATTGTGCGAGAAGCCCGAAAGGTCGCCGCAGGAGTTCTGCAGGACCGAAGCGGGCGAGGCGGACGCGGACGGGCCGGCCGGAACGGTGCTCGCCAAGGGAGCGGCCTGCGCGGCCGTCGCGAACCCCAGGAAACCGACCAGCAGCGCAAAAAGGACACCAGCTAAACGGGAACGATGGTTGGTCATTTTCGGACCGTAACCCGATGGGATGGTCCACAGGAGACCGTCAAGTGAACAGTCGCGGCCAACGGCCGAAGTCCCGACGATGGTCGCCGCCCGATCGGGCGAATACGCCCGCTGGACTTGCCGCTGCCCTGCTCAGTCCTGTTTCGGGAAGACCTGCTTGAGCCGCTCGAACACGACCGGCGGGACGAGGCTCTCGATGTCGCCGCCGAGCGCCGCGACCTCCTTCACCAGCGAGCTGGAGACGAAGCCGTACGCCGGGTTGTTGGCCATCAGCAGCGTCTCGAGCCCGGTGAGCTCGCGGTTCATCTGCGCCATCTGCAGCTCGTAGTCGAAGTCGCTGACCGAGCGCAGCCCCTTGGCGACGGCCGAGATGTCGTTCTCGCGGCAGTAGTCGACGAGCAGGCCCTGCCACGAGTCGACGCGCACGTTGGGCAGCTTCGCGGTGATCAGGCGCAGCATCTCCATGCGCTCTTCGACCTCGAACAGGCCCTTCTTGCTCTTGTTCACCCCCACCGCGACGACGACCTCGTCGAAGAGGAGGGAGGCCCGCTCGATGATGTCGAGGTGTCCGTTGGTGGCCGGATCGTAGGAGCCGGGACAGACCGCACGCCGCATGCGGCGGACGCTACCAAGCCGCGGGGCCGCGCGCGCACCACGTGACTACTGCGTCACACCCCTGTTTCCCGTGTCGAACTCCGCCCAGTACAGGGCCGTGTCGCCGTAGCGCTTCTCACGGGTCGGCGTGAAAGCGGCGGGCCAGTCGGGCGCGCCGTCGCGAGCGGCCCGTTCGACCACCACGAGCGCCCCTTCGCCGAGCCAGCCGCCTTCGTCGAGCGCGGCCAGCACACGGCCGAGCGCGGCGGCGTCCACGGCGTACGGCGGGTCGGCCAGCACCAGGTCGAACCGCGTCGGCGCCGGAGCGGCCACCACGGCCTCGACCGGCGCGGCGCGCACAGTGCCGCCGAGGCCCACGTCGGCGACGTTCCCGCGGAGCACGTCGGCGGCCCGGCGGTCGGCCTCCACGAACCACGCGTCGGCGGCGCCGCGGGAGAGGGCTTCGAGGCCGAGCGCGCCGGAGCCCGCGTAGAGGTCCAGGACCCGCGCGCCGTCCAGCTCGCCGGCCACGTCGAGGGCGTTGAACAGGGCTTCCCGCACCCGCTCGGACGTCGGGCGGGTGCCCTTCGGCGGCACCTTCAGCCGCCGCCCGCCCGCCCTCCCGGCCACGATCCTGGTCACTCCCCCATCTTCGCCGAGGCCCGGTCTGTGGTGTTGGGCAGGACATGCTGAACCACGCGCGCGCAACGCGTAGAGTCGTTCTTCGCCCTGATGGGGCGATCGAGATTCTTCAAGGAGCGATGCGTGTCCGAACCCCGGGTCAGGCGGGCTGAGATCGCCGTGGAGCAGGCGCACGTGGACCGGGTGTACACCCAGCTCGCGGCGTTGAAGGCCCAGGCCGAGGCGATGCGCACCAAGGGCTACGAAATCGGGCAGGGCGCCCAGCGCGAGGCGATCTTCGAGCAGGCGTCGATGCTCTTCGAGCGCGACATGATGGTCCACCACGCGAACCAGACGCTGCAGACGCTGGACGCGGAGTACGAGGGCCTGGTCTTCGGCCGGCTCGACCACCGCGACGGCGAGCTGATCTACGTCGGCCGCCTCGGCATCCGCGACGCCGAGTTCGACAACCTCGTCACCGACTGGCGAGCCCCCGCGGCCGCGGCGTTCTACCAGGCGACCGCCGAGGAGCCGATGGACGTGGTGCGCCGCCGCGTGATCCGCTGCTCCGGGCCGAACGTGCTGGACGTGGACGACGACGTGCTGATCGCCGACGCCGTGCCCGAGGACATGCAGATCGTCGGCGAGGGCGCGCTGATGGCCGCGCTGGGCCGCTCGCGCGGCGAGAAGATGCGCGACATCGTCGCCACCATCCAGAAGGAGCAGGACGAGGTCATCCGCGCGCCGTGGCGCGGGGTCACCGAGATCACCGGCGGGCCGGGCACCGGCAAGACGGCCGTGGCGCTGCACCGCGCGGCGTACCTGCTCTACCGCCACCGCCGTCAGCTGGGCGGCGCCGGCGTGCTCGTGATCGGGCCGTCCGGGGTGTTCACCTCCTACATCTCGCGCGTGTTGCCGTCGATGGGCGAAACGAACGTGGAGCTGCGCGCGCTCGGCGAAGTGCTCGACGGGCTCGAGGCGACCCGCCAGGACAGCTCGCCGCTGGCCGCGGTGAAGGGCTCGCTGCGAATGCGGCGGGTGCTGCTGCGCGCGTTGCGCGACACCCCGCCGGAGGCGCCGGACGAGCTGCGGATCGTCTACCGCGGCGAGGTGCTGAAACTCACCGAGCGCGAGCTGGAGAAGGTACGGCGGAAGGCCCACACGCAGGGCGCGCCGCCGAACCGTTCGCGCGTGCGCGTCGCGGAGCTGCTGCTGGACGCGCTGGCCGCGAAGGCCGAGGGGTACGCGAAGGAGGACGGCCGTCAGATCGACCGCGCCGAGCTGATCACGGACCTCGGCGAGCGGATCGAGTTCCACCGTTTCCTGGTCGTCTGGTGGCCGGTGCTGTACCCGGCCCAGATCCTGAAGTGGCTGGGCAACGAGAAGCGGCTCGCGGCGGCGGCCAAGGGTGTGCTGAACCGCGGCGAGATCACCATGCTGGCGGCCGATCTCGCGGACCGCTCGCACGGCTGGTCGGTGGCCGACGTCGCGCTGCTCGACGAGCTGCGCGTGCTGATCGGCCCGGAGCCGAAGCGCCGCCGTCGCCAGACTGTGCTCGAAGCGGAGCCGGAGCGCCGCGGCAGCACCGGCACGACGCACCGCCCGGAGCACTACGACGAGTACTCGCACGTGGTCGTCGACGAGTCGCAGGACCTGTCGCCGATGCAGTGGCGCATGGTCGGCCGCCGCGGCAAGTACGCGAGCTGGACCGTGGTGGGCGACCCGGTGCAGAGCTCGTGGCCGGACCCGGACGAGGCCGCGGCCGCCCGTGACCAGGCTTTCGGCGCCAAAACGGCCCGGCGCCGCTACACGCTGCGCACGAACTACCGGAACTCCGCGGAGATCTTCGACCTGGCCGCGAAGGTCGTCATCGGCCACGCGGAGGCCGGCGAGCTGCCGCGCGCGGTGCGGACCACCGGCATCACGCCGGAGGTCCGCCCGGTCGAGCGCACCGGCATGGAGGCGGCGACGCAGGGCGCGGTGAAGGAGCTGCTCGGCTCCGTCGAGGGCACCGTGGGCGTGATCACGGCGATGGACCGCGTCGAGGAGGTCGCGTCCTGGTTCGCCGCCACCGCCGACGAACGCCTGAAGGTCGTCGGCAGCCTCGACTCCAAGGGCCTGGAGTACGACGCCGTGGTCCTGGTCGAGCCGATGGAGCTGGTCACGGAGTCCACCACCGGCCGCCGGGTGCTGTACGTGGCGCTGACCCGGGCCACCCAGCAGCTCATCGTGCTGGCCTCGGACCCGGACTGGCTGCCCTCGGCCTGATCGCCCGCCACCGGCGAAAAACGGAGGTTGCCTCGGGAAGGGAACAGGCCCCTCGCGCGTTACGCCGGATGTGAGTTCTCTGCCTGACGTCCCGCTGTCCGTGCTCGACCTCTCCCCCGTCTCGGAAGGGAGGGGGGTCGGCGACGCGCTGCGCAGCACCCTCGACCTCGCCCGGCACGCCGAGCGGCTGGGCTATCACCGTTATTGGCTCGCCGAGCACCACAACATGCCGGGCATCGCCAGCTCGGCCACCGTGGTGATGATCGGGCACGTGGCCGACGCCACCGAGACCATCCGCGTCGGCTCCGGCGGCATCATGCTGCCGAACCACGCGCCGCTCGTGGTGGCCGAGCAGTTCGGCACGCTGGAGGCGTTCCACCCCGGCCGGATCGACCTGGGCATCGGCCGCGCGCCGGGCACCGACCAGCGCACGGCACTGGCCCTGCGCGGGCCCGGCGGGCTGTCCGCGGAGAACTTCCCCGAGCAGCTGCTGGAGCTGAACGACTACTTCGAGCACGACCCGGCCCGCGGCGTCAACGCCGTGACCGCCGAGGGCAACAAGCCGTCGGTGTGGCTGCTCGGCTCGTCCGGCTTCAGCGCGCAGCTGGCCGGGCGCCTGGGCCTGCCGTTCTCCTTCGCGCACCACTTCGCCGCCGAGAACACGCTGCCCGCGGTGCAGCTCTACCGCGAGAACTTCCGGCCGTCCGAAGTGCTCGCCGAGCCGTACGTGATGCTCGGCGTCTCCGTCGTCGCGGCGGAGACCGACGAGCGCGCCCAGTTCCTCGCCGGCCCGAGCGGGCTGACCTTCCTCAGCCTGCGCCGCGGCCGTCCCATCGCGCTGCCGACGCCCGAGGAAGCCGCCGAGTACCCGTACACGGAGATGGACCGCGCGTTCCTCGCCGAGCGCTTCGGCTCCGGCATCATCGGCTCGCCCGAGACCGTCCGCAAGGGACTCGAGCAGTTGCTCGCCGACACCGCCGCGGACGAGCTGATGGTCACCACGATGGTCCACGGGCACGCCGACCGCGTCCGTTCCTACGAGATCGTGGCCGAACTCAAGAATTGACCCGCGGCAAAAAGATCCCGGTCCGGCCAGGGCCGGGATTTTTCTTTTCCACCTCTGACAACAAGATCAGCCACCTTTGTCAGAAAAGCACAAGAATTTCGCGGTTACCAGGCCGTGACCCCGTAACCAGCGACAAGTTCTTGTCTCCGAGCGGGCCCGTGGTTAGCGTACCGACCAGTAACGAAACCGCACGGTAACACCCGGAAAAGCATTTGACCGGCCGGTGAGTCCGCCATTCGGACCAGCCGGAAATGGCTCTCCCGGGTCGATTCACCGTGCCCGGGGAATGCTGGGAGGCGCGGATGGCGACACAGTTCCCGGGTGCCGCCGCGCTCCGGCAGACCGGGCGGCTCTACGCGCTCGCCCTCGACGTCGTCCGGCTGACCTTCCGCCGCCCGTTCCAGTTCCGGGAGCTGGTGCAGCAGTTCTGGTTCATCGCGAGCGTCTCGATCCTGCCGACGGCACTGGTCTCGATCCCGTTCGGCGCCGTGATCGCGCTCCACATCGGCTCGCTGACCACGCAGATCGGCGCGCAGTCGTTCACCGGCGCGGCCAGTGTGCTGGCGATCATCCAGCAGGCCAGCCCCATTGTCACCGCGCTGCTGATCGCCGGCGCCGGCGGGAGCGCGATGTGCGCCGACCTCGGTTCGCGCACCATCCGCGAGGAGATCGACGCGATGGAGGTGCTCGGCGTCTCGCCGATCCAGCGCCTGATCGTGCCGCGGGTGCTCGCCGCGATGGGCGTTTCGGTGTTCCTCAACGGCATGGTCAGCGTGGTCGGCGTGCTCGGCGGCTACTTCTTCAACGTGATCATGCAGGGCGGCACCCCGGGCGCGTACCTGGCGAGCTTCTCCGCGCTGGCCCAGCTGCCGGACCTGTGGATCAGCGAGATCAAGGCGTTGATCTTCGGTTTCGTCGCGGCCGTCGTCGCCTCCTATCGCGGCCTCAACCCCCGCGGCGGCCCGAAGGGCGTCGGCGACGCGGTGAACCAGTCCGTGGTCATCACCTTCCTGCTGCTGTTCGTGCTGAACCTGGTGCTGACGACCGTTTATCTGCAACTCGTGCCGCCCAAGGGGAGCTGAGCCGATGGCCACCAAGACCCCGCCCCGGGCCACGCGGGTGCTCGAAGCCGTCGACCGCCGCTTCGGCTTCCTCGACACGCTCGGCGACCAGATCCTGTTCTTCCTGCGCGCGCTGGGCTGGGTGCCGCGCACGGTGCGCCGCTACCTGCGCGAGGTCGTGCGGCTGCTGGCCGAGGTGAGCTTCGGCAGCGGCGCGCTCGCGGTGATCGGCGGCACGATCGGCGTGATGATCGGCATGACCGTCGCGACCGGGACAGTCGTGGGCCTTCAGGGTTACTCCGCGCTGAACCAGGTGGGCACGTCGGCGTTCGCGGGCTTCATCTCGGCCTACTTCAACACCCGCGAGATCGCCCCGCTGGTCGCCGGGCTCGCGCTTTCGGCGACGGTCGGCTGCGGTTTCACCGCGCAGCTGGGCGCCATGCGGATCTCCGAGGAGATCGACGCGCTCGAGGTGATGGGCATCCCGAGCGTGCCGTACCTGGTCACCACCCGCGTGATCGCCGGCTTCCTCGCGGTGATCCCGCTGTACGCGATCGGCCTGCTGTCCTCCTACCTCGCCTCCCGGCAGGTCACCGTGTGGGCGTTCGGCCAGTCCGCGGGCACCTACGACCACTACTTCCTGCTGTTCCTGCCGCCCGGCGACGTGCTGTGGTCGTTCGGCAAGGTGCTGGTGTTCAGCGTCGTGGTGGTGCTGGCGCACTGTTATTACGGCTTCCGCGCGAGTGGCGGCCCCGCCGGCGTCGGCGTCGCGGTGGGGCGCGCGGTGCGCACCGCGATCGTCGCGATCAGCGTGATCGACTTCTTCCTCAGCCTCGCCATCTGGGGCGCGACGACCACGGTCCAGGTGGCCGGATGAGCCGGCACGCGCGGCTGCGCAAAGCGGGCGTCCGGACCGCGGGAGTGCTGTTCCTGGCCGTGATGTCGGTGTTCGTGCTGATCACCATCAAGGTCTACGACAAGGACTTCGTCACGTCCGTGCCGGTCACGCTCAAGGCCGACCGCGTCGGCAACCAGCTGCGCGAAGGCGGCCAGGTGAAGGCGCGCGGGGTCGTCGTCGGTGAGATCCGCGGCGTGCGCGCGGTGGCCGGCGGCGCGGAGATCTCGCTCGCGCTCGAGCCGGACAAGGTGAGCCGGCTCCCGCGTGACGTCTCCGCGCTGCTGGTCCCGAAGACGCTATTCGGCGAGCGCTACGTCCAGCTGTCCATCCCGGCCGCGGACCGGACGCCGCCGCTGCGGTCCGGCGACGTCATCGCGCAGGACCACTCGGCCAACGCGATCGAGCTGGAACGCGTCTTCGACAATCTTTTACCCCTGCTCCAGGCCGTGCAGCCGCAGAAACTCGCCACCACGCTGACGGCCGTCTCCACCGCGTTGCAGGGCCGCGGCGCGCAGCTCGGGCAAACGCTGGCCCAGGCGTCGGACTACCTCAAGCAGTTCAACCCCGACCTGCCCCGGCTGGACCAGAACGTGCACGACCTCGCCACCGTTTCGAACCTGTACGGCGACATCGCGCCGGATCTGCTCGACGCGCTGTCCGCCTCCGCCACGACTCTCGGCACCGTCAACGAGAAGCGCGGCGACCTCGGCGCCCTGTACCAGCAGGTGACCGCTTCGTCCGGCGACATCACGACGTTCTTGCAGCACAACGGGAACAACATCATCTCGCTGTCCGCCGACAGCAGGCGGCCGCTGGAGATCGCGGCCGAGTACTCCCCCAGCTTCCCCTGCACGCTGCAGGCGCTGACCGACCTGAAGCCCGACATGAACAAGGTGCTCGGCGCCGGCACGAACCAGCCCGGCCTGCACGCGGAGATCTCGGTGACGCAATCGCGCGGCAAGTACGTGCCCGGCCAGGACGCCCCGGTGTACAACGCCACCGGCGGCCCCCGCTGTTACCCCAGCGGCGTCGTGCCGACCACCGGCACCGCGGCGGCCGCGCCCGGCACGCAGGCGCACCCACTGTTACCCGGCGCCGACGGCGACCTCGGCGTCGCGAATTCGCCGCAGGAGCAGGAATTGCTGGCCACGCTCGTCGCGCCGTCGATCGGCGTGCCCACCGCGCAGGTGCCCTCGTGGGGCAGCGTGCTCGTCGGCCCGCTCTACCGCGGCACGGAGGTGAAGCTCAAATGAGGAACCTCGCCGCGCCGCTGGTCAAGAGCCTGATCTTCATCCTGGTCACGGCCGTCGCCACGCTGGTGCTCGCGCTGTCGATCACCGGCGGCACCGTGGGCAGCGCCCAGGTCTACGGGGCCACCTTCCTGGACGCGACGGCGCTGAACGTCGGCGACGACGTGCGGATCTCCGGGGTCAAGGTGGGCCAGGTCGAGAGCCTGGAGATCACCGGCCGCAACCGCGCGCACGTCAGCTTTTCGCTGGAGCAGGGCCGCACGCTGCCGTCGAATGTCAGCGCGGTGATCAAGTACCGCAACATGGTCGGCCAGCGCTACATCGCGCTGGACCGGGGCGAGCCCGGCGCCGGTCCCTTGCCGCCGGGCGGCGAGATCCCGCTGTCGCGGACCACACCCGCGCTGGACCTGACCGACCTGTTCAACGGCTTCAAACCGTTGTTCCAAGCGCTTTCGCCGAAGGACGTCAACGATCTGTCCGGCGAGATCGTGCAGGTGCTGCAGGGCGAGGGCGGGACGGTCGACGACCTGCTCGCGCACACGGGCTCGCTGACCACCACGCTGGCCGACCGCGACCAGGTGATCGGCCGGGTGATCGACAACCTGAACTCGGTGCTGAAGACCGTCAACGGCAAGGGGGACGCACTCGCGACGCTCATCTCCACCCTGCGCCAGCTCGTCTCCGGCCTGGCCGGCGACCGCACCGCGATCGGTGACGCGATCGGCGGCATCGCCGACCTGTCCCAGTCCACCGCCGGCCTGTTCGAGCAGGCCCGGCCGGGGCTGAAGGACAGCATCTCCGGGCTCGGCACGCTGTCCCAGCACCTGAACACCGGACAGTCCGATGTGGACAATTTCCTGAACAAGCTGCCGCCGAAGCTCAACGACCTCGGCCGGATCGGCTCGTACGGCTCCTGGCTGAACTTCTACCTGTGCAGCGCCACGCTGCAGACCTCGCCGCCTCGCGGCGTTCCGGCGACCGCGGCGAGGTGTGGCGCGTGAAGTCCTTCCGCGAACGCAATCCCCTGACGCTGGGGGTGGCCGGCAGCGTCGCGCTGGCGGCCGTGCTGACCCTCACGCTGAACTGGAACAACCTGCCCGTCGTCGGTGGCGGCACCACCTACGAGGCCGAGTTCACCGAGGCCGCGGGACTGCAGCCGGACGACGAGGTGCGCATCGCCGGCATCAAGGTCGGCGCGGTGTCCAGCGTCGACCTGGCCGACGACCACGTGCTGGTGAGCTTCCAGGTGAAGGACGCCTGGATCGGCGACCGGACCTCGGCGCAGATCAAGATCAAGACCCTGCTGGGCCGCAAGTTCCTGGCGCTGAACCCGACCGGCGCCGGCGTCCAGGACCCGGACCAGCCGATCCCGCGCAGCCGCACCGTGACGCCCTTCGACGTCACCGACGCGTTCAACGGCCTCGCCGACACCGCGGGCGCCATCGACACCAAGCAGCTCGCGGACAGCTTCGCGACGATCAGCGACACGTTCAAGAACTCGCCCGAGCACGTCCGGACCGCGCTGGACGGCCTCAGCGCGCTGTCCAAGACAGTGTCCTCACGGGACAACAAGATCGCGGAACTGCTGGCGGGCGCCCGGAAGCTGACCACCACGCTGGCGAACTCCAACGACGACTTCGAAAAGCTCATCGGCGACGGCAACCTGCTGCTGACCGAGCTGAACAACCGGCGCGACGCCATCCACCAGCTGCTCGTGGGCGCGCAGCAGCTCTCCCAGCAGCTGAACGGGCTCGTCGCGGACAACAAGGACCAGCTCGGCCCCGCGTTGCAGCAGCTCGGGCAGGTCACCGACCTGCTGCAACGCCAGAACGACAACCTCGCGAAGAGCCTGCAGCTCGCCGGCCCGTACTTCCGCGTGGTGAACAACTCCGTGGGCAACGGCCGCTGGGTCGACAACTACCTGTGCGGCCTGATCCCGGAGAACCGCGACCCGTGCACGCCGCCGAAGGGAGGCGCCAAGTGACCACCACCCGGACAGGCCTGCGCATCAGCCGGTTCCTGACCTTCGCCGTCGTCCTCGTGCTCGTGCTCGCGGGCGTGCTGTGGTGGGTCTTCTCCGGATCCGGGCAGCACCACGTCACGGCGTACTTCTCCCGCGCCGTCGGTGTCTACAGTGGATCGGACGTGCGGGTGCTCGGCGTCAAGGTCGGCGAGGTCACCGCGGTCACGCCGCAGGGCGAGCAGGTGCGGGTCGACATGTCGGTCGACGCCGGGGTTGCGGTCGCCGCCGACACGCCCGCGGTGGTGGTGGCGCCGAGCGTGGTCGCCGACCGGTACGTCCAGCTGGCCAGGCTGGCGCGCGGCGGGCCGCGGCTGCCCGACGGCGCCGTGATCGGCCGGGACCGCACGGCCACGCCGGTGGAGCTGGACCAGCTCTACGCCAGCCTGAACACCCTCGCCACGGCGCTCGGCCCGAAGGGCGCGAACTCCGACGGCGCGCTGTCGGACCTGCTGCGCACCGGCGCGGCCAACCTCCAGGGCAACGGCACGGCGTTCAACAACTCCGTCCGCGACTTCGCCCAGCTGGCCCGCACGCTGGCGGGCAACTCCGACGACCTGTTCGGCACCGTCGACGAGCTGCAGAAGTTCACCAGCATGCTGGCCACCAACGACAGCCAGGTGTCCGACGTGAACCGGCAGCTCGCGGCGATCTCGGACACCCTCGCCGGCAACCGCGGCGAGCTGGCCGGCGCGCTGAACGGGCTCGGCAGCGCGCTGGCCGGGATCCAGGCCTTCATCCACGACAACCGGGCCGCGATCAAGTCCAATGTGGACAAGCTGGCCGGCACCACGCAGACGCTGGTGGACCAGCGCGCGTCACTGGCCGAGGTGCTCGACGACGCGCCGCTGGCCGCGACCAACGTGCTGAACGCGATCGACCCCGCCACGGGCACCCTCCAGGGCCGGACCGATCTGCTCGATTACACGCCCGGCCTGCCGTTGCCGGTGTCCGGCGAGGTCGTCTCCGGGGGCGGGCGATGAGGGCCCGGCCGCTGCTGACCGCGGTGACGGTGGCCTGCCTGGCGCTGGCCGGGTGCTCGTCGCCCGGCGGCTTCCACGGGGTGTACGACCTGCCGCTGCCCGGCGGCGCGGACCTCGGCGACCACCCGTACCAGGTCACCGTGCAGTTCGCCGACGTGCTGGACCTGGTGCCGCAGGCCGCGGTCAAGGTCGGCGACGTGCCGGTCGGCCGGGTCCAGTCCATCGGCCTCGGCGCCGACGGGTGGACCGCGCAAACCGTGCTGACGGTGAACGGGGACATCTCGCTGCCCGCGAACGCCGTCGCGCGGCTGCGCCAGTCGTCACTGCTGGGCGAGAAGTTCGTCGAGCTGGCGCCGCCGGACCAGGCGGCGTCCGGGCGGCTGGGCGACGGCGCCGTCATCCCGGTCTCGCGCACCAACCGGAACCCGGAGATCGAGGAGATCTTCGGCGCGCTTTCCCTGCTGCTCAACGGCGGCGGCATCGGGCAGCTCCAGACCATCGACCAGGAGCTGTCGAAGGTGATGAACGGCAACGAGGCCGAGATCCGCGGGTTCCTGTCCGGAGTGGACACCCTGATGTCCAACCTGGACGCCCACCGCGCGGACATCACCACCGCGCTCGACGGGCTCGACCACCTGTCGGCGTCGCTGGCGAACCGCGACAACCAGATCGCCGACGCGCTCACCGACCTCACCCCCGGGCTCAAGACGCTGACCGACCAGCGCGCGCAGCTGGTGGCCATGCTGGACTCGCTGAACCAGCTGTCCTCGGTGGCCACGAACGTCGTCGACCGGAGCCGGGACGACCTGGTCGCGGACCTGAACGCGCTCGCGCCGATCCTGCACCGGCTCGCCGACGCCGGGCAGAACCTGCCCAAGGCGCTGGAAATCCTGCCGACGTTCCCGTTCACCGACCCGGTGCTGGACGCGATCAAGGGCGACTACCTCAACGTCTACGCGTCGCTGATCCCCGCGCCCGGGGTGCCGCTGCCGCCGCCGGGCGAGGGCACGCCGCCGGGGCTGCCGACGCTGCCGCTGGGAGGCCAGTGATGCTGTCGACGAAGGCGCGGGTGCAGGTGCTGGTGTTCGTCGTGATCGCATTGGTGACGACGGCGTTCGTCGGCGCGAAGTACGCGGGCATCAGCCGGCTGTTCGGCATCGGCTCGTACACGGTGAAGCTGGAGCTGTCCGACGGCGGCGGCATCTTCACCAACGGCGAGGTGACCTACCGCGGCGTCCCGGTCGGGCGGGTCGGGCCGCTGCGGCTGACCGACTCGGGCATGGAGGCCGACCTGCTGCTCGATTCGTCGGCACCGCCGATCCCGGTGAACTCCCAGGCGGTGGTGGCGAACCGGTCGGCCGTCGGCGAGCAGTACGTCGACCTGCAGCCGCGCACCGGCGACGGGCCGTACCTGGCGGCGGGTTCGGTGATCCCGCGCGAATCGACCACGCTGCCGTTGCCGGTGCAGACGTTCCTGACCAACCTCGACGACCTGACGGCGTCGGTGCCGACCGGCGACCTGCGCACGGTCGTCGACGAGCTGGACAACGCGTTGCAGAACTCGGGCCCGGACCTGCAGCTGCTGATGGACACGGCGTCTTCGTTCACGAAGTCGGCCTCGGACAACCTGCCGCAGACCCACAGTCTGATCGACAACGGCGCCACGGTGCTGCGCACGCAGGCCGATTCTTCGGACGAGTGGCGGGACTTCAGCCGCAACGCGCACCTGTTCGCCGACCAGCTGAAGACCTCCGACGGCGACCTGCGCCGCCTGATCGCGGCCGCGCCGCCCGCCGCCACGGAGATTTCGGGCCTGCTGAAGGACACCGACCCCGGGCTGCCCGTGCTGCTCGCGAACCTGCTCACGACGTCGCAAGTGTTCAGCGCCCGCACCGACGGCCTGGAGCAACTGCTGGTCACCACGCCGAAGGCGGTGGCGGCGACGTCCGCGGCCATCACCCCGGGCAGCGGGAAGGTCTCGCTGGCGCTGACGTTCTTCGATCCCCCGCCGTGCCGCACCGGTTACGGGAGCACGCCGGTCCGCAGCAGCGCTGTCACTTCGCCGCTGCCGTTCAACACCGCGGCGGCGTGCACGCTGCCCGCCGGCTCCGCGACGTCGGTGCGGGGCTCGCAGAACGCGCCCCACCCGGGCCTGCCGCCGGTCGCCGTCCCAGGCGGCGCCGCCGGCCTGACCGACCTGACGCGCTTCGACGGCCAGCCCACGTCCACCGATCTCGAGGAGATGCTGTGGCTGCGCAACGGAAACTGACGGCGGTCGTGGAACTCGAAGCGCCCGCTTCCACGGTGACCTCGCCGGAGTCCGACCACGCTCCGGCCGATGAAACGTCAGCCGCCGCGCCGACGCTCGCCGAGCCAGACCTCGATCCGCCCTCCTCCGCGCCCCGGAAACGGTCTTGGGTCCCCCGCCGAAAGCCGGTCTGGGCGGCGGCGGTGGCGCTCGCGGCGGCCGCGGTGTTCGCGGGCTGGTCGGGCTACTCGTGGTACTCGGCGTCCCATTCGACGTCCACCACCTACGGCCAGACCCGCGACGAGGCGCTGGCCACCGGCCGCACCCTGGTCGCCACCCTGAACACCCTCGACTACCACCAGGTGGACGCCGGCCTGTCCCGCTGGCTCGACGCGTCCACCGGCCCCCTCCACGACCAGCTGGCCCGCACCACCCCCCAGACGAAACAGGCGCTGGCCGCCGGCGCCACCGTCGCGACCGGCAAGGTCCTCGACGCGGGACTGTCCGAACTGGACACTCACGCGGGCACGGCGAAACTGATCGCGTCGGTCGAAGTCACCGTCGCGAAGGCGGGCGCCGCCCCGGCCACCCGCCGCAACCGCTACGCCGCCACGCTGACCCGCACCGCGTCCGGCTGGAAGCTCAGCACCCTCGACCAACTGGCGGTGACGTCGTCATGAGCACCCCTTCCTCCGGGTCTTCCCCCACACCGTCACCCGGCGGCTCGGCCACGCTTGCCAAGCTGGGCATCCTCTCCCCGCGCCGCCCCGCCTCCCCACCCGCCGACACCGCCGACGGCCCCGACACCCCCAACGCAAGCGACGGCCACGCCGTCACCGCTGGGGCTGCTGAGGCCACTGGGGTCATTAGGGTCGCTGGAGCTGCTAGGGCCGCTAGGGTCATTGGGGCTCCCAGGCTCACTGAGGCTGCTGAGGCTGCTGAGGCTGCTGAGGCTGCTGACCGCACCGAAGCCTCCCAAGCCCCTCGCGCCACCGACCGCACCGAAGACTCGCGCTCTCAGCCCACCGGCCGCGCCGAACCCGCAGAAATCCCTCGCATCACCGACCGCGCCGAACCCGCAGGAACCTCTCGCGTCACCAGCCGCACCGAAGCCCCCAAAACCCCTGGCACCACCAGCCGCACCGAAACCCCCGAACCCCCTGGCACCACCGACCGCGCCGAACCCGCAGGAACCTCTCGCGTCACCAGCCGCACCGAAACCCCCGAAACCCCTGACACCACCGACCGCGCTGAAACCCCCAAAACCCCTGGCACCACCAGCCGCACCGAAACCCCCGAACCCCCTCGCGTCACCAGCACCGAAGCCCCGGAATCCCCTCACCCCGTCGACGCCCTCCAAACCCCGGCCCCCGTCGATTCCGCTCCGTCCCCCGATTCCGGCACCCTCGTCACCCCGGAACCACCCGGCCACCACCCCTTCCGCCGCCACCGCCTCCCCGCGGCCCTCCTGGCCGTAGCCGTGGTCCTGGCCGCCGCCGGTGCCTGGTTCACCTTCGAAGCCCACGCCGCCGCCACCTCCACCGCGACGACGAACCAGGCCCTCACCGACGTCAGCACCACGGCCGACGTCACCTCCGCCGTCAGCCTGGCGCTGAACAAGGTCTTCTCCTACTCCTACGACAAGACCGACGTCACCGAAAAGGCCGCCGACGTCGTTCTCCGGGGCAAGGCACGGGATTCCTACGACAAGCTGTTCGCGGACGTCCTCCGAATGGCTCCGGCACAAAAGATCGTGCTCGCCTCTCGCGTTTCGGAGATTTCCGTCCAGCAACTCGACGGCGACCACGCACAGTTGCTCGCATTCCTCGACCAATCCGCCACCCGGGCGGACAATGGCACCACCAGTACGGCGGCGGCACAACTTTCCGTCACGGCCGAATGCGTGAACGGGAGCTGGGTCGTCACCGACCTCTCACCGCGTTGAAAAAGGTTTCCGGGGGCAGCCGGAGACTGATCGTCAAACCACTAAGGAGAACAATCATGTCCATTTCCCGAAAGGTCAGGACCGGCGCCCTCGCCGCGGCGGCAGTGGTCGGGTTGAGCCTCGCCGCCGCCGTGCCCGCGTCCGCCGACGTGGTGGAGATCCCGGTCTCCTACGACGTGGCCGGCAGCACCACCGTGCAGAAGACCGGCAGCGCGATGAAGCTCGGCCCCGGCACCCTCGACGGCGCCCTGCTGATCGACGACCAGACCGGCAGCGTCGGCCTGCGCGCCGACCTGAGCCTGCCGCCCGCCCAGGCCGACATCTCGCTGGCCTCGGGCATCATCCGCGTCAAAGCCAAGGTCACGGTCACCCCGACCGCGCCGGCCACCGGCACGATCGCCAACGGCACGCTCACCACGCACGCCACGGCGAACATGGAGATCAGCGACATCTGGGCCGGTTTCGTCGTCCCCGTGATCCCGGTGCCGACCGTGCCCGGCAGCTGCAAGACGAGCAAGCCGCTCGACCTCACCCTGACCGCCGAGAACGTCGACATCACCCAGCCCATCACGGTCAAGGGCACCTACACCATCCCGGACTTCACCAACTGTTTCATCGCCGATCTCGCACTCGGCGCACTCGTCTCGGGCCCGAACAACACGATCTCCCTGACGATGACGCCCAAGACGGATTCCTGATTTCGATCACCACCTCGAAGGGGCGCCGGAATCATTCGGCGCCCCTTCTGCTGTTACCCCGGGAAGAACTTGTCATCGACCGACGAAAACCGCGTTTCCTTTAGTCCGGCGATGACAAGAGAATCGGTCCAGCCGACCTGCCGGAAAACCTGCACGTCACAGGCTTGTTACTAGTAGAACTCGCGGGTAACCTTGGCTTCGCGACCGGATCCCGATGGTCCGGACGCCATCCACAAAAGCCTACTGCGCTCGATGATTACTCTCGAGCCGGGGGGATTTCGTGAGCACGTTGTGCCCGCGCCGAAACGTAGGCCACGCGGAAGTGAACCTCGAAACAAGGAGACCGGCATGTCCCGACTCAGGAAGCTGTCCACGAGCGCCGCGATGACCGGAATCGCCGTGGGCGCCATCGCGGTGCTCACGGCCGGCACGGCGGCGGCGGCCACGACCGTCTACTCGGCCGGCACCGACCCGAACCCCGCGATCACCTACACCTGCACGTTCCCGGGCATCCCGGCGCAGCCGGTGACGGTCACCGCGCACCTCAGCGCACCCGACACGGTCCCGTCCGGCACCACCATCACGCCGACCGACGTGGGCGGCACCGCGACGGTCTCGGCGACCGTCCACGCGCTGCTCACCGCCGTCGGCCTCGACGGGATCCGGGGCTCGGCCACGGTTCCCGTGACGGCGACGTCGGGCACCCTCTCGCAGCCGGCCGCCACCGGCCTCGACATCCCGGAGACGATCTACCCGGCCGGCGGCCCGATCACGGTGATCATCTCGCAGGTCCCGACGTCGAGCATCCCGAACTACACCGCGGGCCCCGCGGGCACGGCGACGCTCAAGCTCGGCACGCCGATCAGCGCCGCGCTGCAGTTCCACAAGGCGTCGGACGGCAGCTGGTCCAACTGGACGATGAACTGCACCCTCAAGGCGCAGTCCCCGGCGCAGAACACCTCGTTCACGCCGGACCTCAACATCAGCTGATTCCCGGGGCAGGAAAACGGGGGCGGCCACCGCGGCCGCCCCCGTTTTCGCGGGTGCTCACTGGCAGACGTTCAGGTCCGCCTTGAGCACGAACGTGGCCCCGTCGCCCGCGGAGGCGCCGAAGATCGGGGCGCACGCCGAAGGGTCGCTCTCCCCGGAGATGTCGGATCCCCAGAGGACGATCGTGCCGTCGGACTTCACCGCGACGTTGTGGTTCCAGCCGGCGTCGATCGCGACCACGCCGGAAGTCGCCTCGGCGGGCACGTCGATCTGGTGGAAGTTGTCCCGCCCCCAGGCGAGGACCCCGCCGTTCTTGAGCGCCAGGCTGTGGTCGTAGCCGGCCGAGATCGCGCTGACGCCGGACGTCGCGGCCGCAGGCACCGTCGTCTGGCCGTAGGTGTTATTGCCCCAGGCAAGGACGCCGCCGTTCTTCAGCACCAGGTTGTGGTCGCCGCCCGCGGAAATCGCGCTGACGCCGGAGGCCGCGACGGCGGGCACGTCGGAGCGCGAACCCCAGCTCACCACCTGCCCGCCCTGCTTCAGCGCGAGACTGTGCACATTGGACGTCGCGACCGCCGTGACCCCGCTCGTGACGGACGCGGGCAGGTCGGTTTGGCCGTACCAGTCATTGCCCCAGGCGTAGACCTGGCCGTTCTTGAGCGCGAGTTCGTGCGCCCAGCCCGCCGCCACCTGCGCGACGCCCGACGTGAGCCCCGCGGGCACCTCCGTCTGGCCGAAGTTGTTGTCCCCCCAGGCGAGCACGCCACCGCTGCGCAGCGCGACGGCGTCGATGCCGCCGGCCGACATCGACGTCACACCGTCGGCCGACTCCGGCGGGATGGCGAGCGTGACCGTGATCGCCACACCCCAGCCGAACACGCCGCCGGCGGGCGCCGCCGCGGCCGCTCCGGTCGTCCACAGTGGCGCGACCACGGCCAGCGCGGCGCCGAGAACGACGCCACGGCGCGGGATCCGTCGGTAACGCGAGACACCAGACACAGCAGCCTCTTTTCTCCGGCCATTTTTCGCCGATGGTCGCAGCCGCTCCGGAACCGGTAAACCACGGCGGATTTCTTTGTCACCCAGCTACGAAAACGCCCCGCCCGCCACGCAGGATCGGACAACAAAAGCGGCCCCCACCAGGGCGTTGACGCCGGGTCTTGTCACCCGCCGAACCCGCGGGTAACTTCGATTCCGGCGGAGCTTTCCTGGCATTTGCCCGCCCGGAAAATGGGGCGGTGGAGCAGCAGTGACACTTCGTTTCCGGCAGCGAACCCGGTCGCTCGCAGTGCTGTCGGCCCTGGGCGTCCTGAGCGCCGCCGGCGGCGTGCTGACGGCGGCGGGCTCGGCCGCCGCGCCGGGCCCGGACAAGTCGGCCACCCACCGGGCGAGCGCGACGGTCGCGATGACGTGCCCCCTCGACGGCCCGGTCCCGCTCACGATGCGCACGACCGTGACCCTGCCCGCGTCGGTGAAAACCGGTCAGACGCTGTCCCTCGACGACTTCACCGCAACCTTCACCCTGCCCCACGACGTCGCCCAAGCCCTGACCACAACCGGCAGCCTGGCGGGCGGCCTGACCTTCGGCCTCGCGGTCCACCGCGACGACAAGAAGGACACCATCCCCGTCCCGCTGACCTTCGCCCCCACCGCGGTGCCGGCGACCGGCGACGTCACCCTCACCGCCACCGGCCGGGCCCCCGGCCTCGCGCTGGACACCCCCGGCGCCGTGACCCTGGACGTCACCGCCCCGACCCTCGCCCTCTCCCCGGCCCCCGCGAGCACCGGCACCGGACCTGGCACCGGTTCCAGCGCTGGCACTCCCGGCGCCCCTGGCACTCCCGGCGCCCCTGGCACCCCTGGCACCCCTGGCACCCCTGGCACCCCTGGCGGCGATCCTCCCAGCACTCCCAACAGCAGCACCCCCGAAAACGTCCCCCCGGCCAACGGCTCCTCCAGCACCGGCTCCAGCACGGGCACGGGCTCAGCAGCCAACGGCTCCTCCAGCACCAACTCCAGCGCGGGCTCAGCAGCCAGCGGCTCCTCAAGCACCGGCTCCGCAGTCTCCCCGTCCGCAGCCACGAACGCCGCCAATTCCGCCCGCACCATGGCCACCGCCCCAGCCCCCTCCACCGGAGGCGGCTCCGGCTCCGGGGCAAGCTCCGGCACGAGCTCCGGCTCCGACACAAACCCCAGCACCCCCACCACCGGCGAACCTCCGCAGACGGGCACCACTCCCCCGACCGGAGGCTCCCCCACCGGCACCCCACCCGCCAAAGAGGCGGCCTGCACCCTGTCCCCCGGCCAGCCCACCTCGCTCGGCACGCTCGTGGTATTACCCGGCCAGGCCGCAGCCGGCAGAGTCAGCGCACAGGACGACGAGCCACTGTCGATCATCACGCCGCTGGTCCTGGTCCGGATCGTCGCCAGATCCACGGTCGTGCGGCTGGGCGCGAACATCACCAGCACACCGACGGCCCTACTCAACGGCATCTGGACCATTCGCCTAGACCCGACCACGGGGATCCCGATCGACAGCACCGTCTCAGGCACGACGTCGTTCAAGCCCCAGCAGTCCACCTTCCTCGGCTTCGGCTTCGTCCCGGTGACCGCGACGGTCGAGTTCCTGCCCGTCGATTACCGCAACGCCAAGCAGATCCCCATCAACGGCGCCATCACCACCGACGCGAACGGTGTCTCCATCCTCACCAGCCACATCGACGTGATGGCCCGCCTCAGCAACGCCAAGGTCAACGGCCAGCCCCTCGACGTCGGCCCGGACTGCGTCACCTCGGAGCCCGTCGGCCTCGACCTCCGCGGCCCCTACGAGCCACTGGGTGTCGGCTCGATCGGCACCGATCCGAACTCCCCGGACCCCAAGTTCCGCGGTTTCGTCCTCCCGCCGTTCCGCAGCTGCGGCGCCACCGAGCCGTTGAGCCCACTCCTCACCGGCATGGCCTCAGGCCCCGGCAACCAGGCCCACGTCGAGACGCTCAACCTGGCCGAATGCACGTCCCCGGACCACAACCAGTGCCCACCCGACCCGAACCTCCCACCCGCGCAGGCGGTCAACTCACCCCACTAGGAACTTACGAGTTCGGTAATTCCCGGCGGAGATACCGAAGCTCGCAAGCGACGAGCAACGCCGACCGCCCTTGGCAACTTCCTCCGCCTTTCGACATTCGGCTACGGCGCTCGGCACCGCCGCAGGCCGTCGTGGCACCACCGCAGACCAGTCGGCACCGCCACAGACCAGTCAGTGCGGTCGCAGACCCAGCCGCCGCGGACCGCTTCGATCCAACCCAGCCCCGCCGCGACCTCTTTCGACGCCCAACTTTCGCGCCCTGTCTCCGTTCTATGCGGACTGCTCCAGCACCGCGTCGAGGTCCAGTCACTCCCCAGACCGCCTAGTTCCTGCTCGCCCCGACATCCGGGCAAGCCCTCCGCGACTGCCGCACAGGTTCGGGCACCATCGCCGTACCGTCACATTCCGGCCAGCTCCCGGTGAGAGATCAGCGAGCCCGGCAGCAAAGAACAACGGTCGGTTCGCAACCGACCAGATCACGGCGAACGCCGTCGACGGCCACATCACGCTCGCACACGACATCCGGCTGACCCGGCCTCACCAATGCCGCCACCCCCACCGACTCCCGCCAGCTCCACCAGCCCGCCGGTCCTGCCGATTCCGCCCGTCCCGCCAGGCCTGCCAACGCCGCCAGTCCCGCCAGCCCAGCAACCTCTCCACCAACCGGAACTGCCCAGCGACCGTCAGCCCGTCCAC
Organism: Amycolatopsis saalfeldensis; assembly: GCF_900110575.1. Classification (GTDB taxonomy): domain Bacteria; phylum Actinomycetota; class Actinomycetes; order Mycobacteriales; family Pseudonocardiaceae; genus Amycolatopsis; species Amycolatopsis saalfeldensis. The sequence continues at coordinate 41,493 of NZ_FOEF01000016.1, read as the reverse complement.
CCACCCCGGCCCTACAAAGGCGCGCGCTCGCCGGACCCACAACCAGTCACCGGCATCGCCTTGTCGCGGCGAATCGAAAACCTTCCGCGAACCCACTGCTCCACAAGGACCAGACCAGCGTCGCCATTCCGCGGCCACTGCCTGGTCCTCACCGCACAGACGCCGAGTTCAGCGATCGCTCCACTGTGGGCTTCTGCGCGGCGACGGCATCAGCTCGCCCACCGGGAAGCCGCCCACCCAGGATTCGCCGGCCGTCGGCGAATGGCCCGGGGCACATCCGCGCAACACCAGTTCCAGCTCGAAGCGAGCCGACGGGTCGCGCAGGCGGTCGCCGAACGTCGCCTGCAGCTGGCGCATGCGGTAGCGCACCGTCTGGGGGTGGACCTGGAGGCGTTCGGCGATCTCGACGACGTTGCCCTGGCTGTCGAGCCAGGCCCGCAGCGTCTCCAGGAGACGGTCCTGCTGTTTGTCCGTCATTTCGACGAGTGGGGCGAACAGCCGGGTGCGCAACAGCGTGACCAGCGCGGTATCGGAGTTCACGAGCAGCGTGGCCAGGTGCTCCTCGGCGCGGATCACGCGTTGACCGGGGATTCGCCCCCGATCGGCGAGCACCAATGCGGCCCGGGCCCAGCGCAGCGAATCCGCGAGGCTTTCCAGCGGCACACACGGCCCGATGGCCAGGCAGCGGTCCGGCAACGCCGCCTGCAACGTCGCCAGCCGCGCGCCGCCGATTGGTCCCGGGACGACGAGGCGGGGCTCCACGCCGTCGAGTTCGGCCAGCACATCGGAGTCCAGGGTGACGCGCCGGCGCGGATGCGCTTCGAACAGCGGCCGGACGGCGATCGGCGAAACCAGCTCCGGCACCGCCCAGCCGGTTAGCTGCGCGAGTTCCGCCACGGCCTTCGCCGGGGCCGCCGGGACCTCCAGCAGCAGTCCGAGAAGCTTTCGCCGCCACGTCTCCAACGCGCCGGCCGTCCGGGCCTTCGCCTCCAGGTAACCGTCGAGGGCCACCGACGCGAGCTCGTCCATGAACGCCAGCATCGCGTCCGCCAGCTGCGACATCACTGCCGATGAAAGGCCACTGCGCCGCCCGACCCGCATGATCCGCCGCCACGACACCCGCGCGCCGACGCGGTACGCCGACTGCAACGTGTCCAGGCTGCGGCCCTCGCGCATCTCGTTCTGCCCGAGCCGGTGGTGCACCTCGTGCGACTGTTCCTTGGACACGCTCGGGTCGGCGATCTGCGCGACGAACAGCGTGATCGCGTACTCGACACCCGCCCGGATCGACTTCCCGTACGGCCCGTCGAGCGGCCGCGCGTACGCCGGGATCGTCGACTGGATCTCGTCGACGATCTCCTCGGAGAGGCTCGCGAGTTCAGGGCGCAAGATCTCGGCCAGCTTCCGGGGCAGCGCCGACGGCGACACCGGATGATCGAGTCCGCGCTCCACCGACATCGCAGCTCCTTTGCCCCACCCCGGTTCCCGGCCGTCGCCACGGCGTGGCCGGACACCCCGCGGCCATCGAGGGGTGACACCCGACACATCGAAAAACCAAGCCGAAACGTGTCACCCCCCGCAGGAGAAACCGATTTCTTGTCCCGTCCGTGACAAGTTCACGGGAAGCGGCTCGTACTTTCCGATAAATCTCCCCCGGCTGCCGCGAAAAGTACGTACGAACGGACGAACCCGCGCGTCGCCCTCCAGCGGCGACGAAAACGGCAAGCCTCGCCCCGCGCAGCACAACGCGGTCTTGTATCATCTGCTTGATACAAGACTGGAGGGTTCGCCATGCAATTCGACAACGCGCTGGCCGTCGCGCTGACCTGCGGCGTGTTCGGGCTGGTCATCCTCATCGTGCTGTGGCCGGGCGAACGGCAAGGCACGCGGCTGCTCACCAAGTGGGGCCTGCCCGAGGCAACGCCGGACCAGGTCTCGACGGCCGTGCGCTATCTGCGCCGCCGCCGGTTCTGGTACCCGTGGCTGTTCATCGGCCTCCCCCTCATCCCGCACGCGGGCGACCTGCAGGACTCCAACGGCGGCGGCGCGATCGTCGTCACCCTCCTGGTGGGCGCGCTGATCGCCGAGTTGTTCGCCCAGCGGCCGGCGCGCACGGCACGACGCGAAGCCACGCTGACGACCCGCCGGATGGTCGACTTCGTCCCGCCGTGGGCGCTCGTGGTCAACCTCCTCGCCATGCTCGCCGCCGTGGCGCACCTGGCGCTGCTCGGCCAGTGGACAATGTTCGGCATCACACTCGCCGCCGACGCGGCGGCCTGGCTGGTCGCCATGCTCGCCGTCCGCCGCCCGGCAGAGGGGGACCCCGTGGTCGACTTGGCGCTGCGTTGCCGCAGCGCGCGCGTCGCCATCGGCCTTGGCGCGGGTTTGTGCGCCATGACCGGCTGGACCGCAGGGAACCTTTCGTCGCTGGTGGCGTTCGTCGTGACGGTGGCGGCGTTCCGCGCGATCGCCGCCCCGCCCGGGAAACTGCCCGCGACCGCAGCGGCGAAGTAGGTGCCGCTGCGAGTAGCGGTCGACGCCGACAGCGGCGTCGCCCCCTGGCGCCAGGTGTACGACCAGATCGTCCGCGCGATCACGACGGGCACGCTCGCGGATGGCGCCAAACTGCCGCCGATCCGCCAGCTCGCCCGCGACCTCGGGCTCGCCTCCGGCACCATCGCGCGCGTCTACCGCGAGCTGGAGGCCGGTGGGCAGGTGGTCACAGGCCGCGCGAAGGGAACCGTCGTCACAGGTCCGGCCGAACAGCCGAACCGTGCCGGGTTACTTCGCGAAGCGGCCATGGAGTTCGCCGCCCGGGCACGCGAACTGGACGCCGGGCCGGCCGAAGCCGTCGACGCCGTCCGCGCGGCGATGGACGAGAAAACCTCCGGATACCTCGGCTGAGGAGAGCCGGATCCGTGCCGGCCGGCGCGGTTTCGCGCCGTACGACGACCGATCAGCGTCACGGCCTCGGGCGCACCTCCTTCGGGCCGCGCACGTGCGTGGTCGTCTACCTGCAAGGACACCGGGCGAACAGCCGGCGTTCCGGGGCTCAATCCCGCATCAGCAACCTCCCCACTGCGGCGACGACGGGCTCGAGAACGTTCAGTTCCGCGCCCGTGCCGACGCACTCCGTGATTCCCGCGCCGACGACGTCCATTTCGGACAGTCCGTCGAGCGCCTCGACAAGTTCAGTGATCGTCAGCCCACCCGGTTCCGGGTAGTTCAGGCCGTCGAACTCGGCCGGGTCCAGGACGTCCAGGTCCAGGTGCAGGTACACCTGATCCGCGCCGGCCGCGCGCAGCGTCCCGGCGACATCCTCGGTCCGCACGGCCAGCCCGCGGGCGACCGCGTCCTCCTCGGCCGCGTCGAAAGCCCGCGTGCCGGACAGCGCGACCCGGCCGGGCTCGAGCGCGGGGCTGGCCGCGAATGACGCGTCCCCCTCGCCGAGCAGCGACCGCAGCACCATCCCGTGGAAGGCGCCGGACGGCGACGACTCGGCGGTGTTCAAGTCCGCGTGCGCGTCGAACCACGCAACGCCCAGCCCTGCGCCGTAACGGAATCGTGCGACCCCGACCGGGATCAGCTCGACTCCGCAGTCTCCGCCGATGGTCAGCACCGGACCGCCCGGGGCCTCCAGCGCGGCCAGTTGCGCCGCCCGGTTCGGGCCGGTGAGCACGGCCCGGTTGGCGACGCCGTCGACCGCGCCCGACGTCGCCGCGTCCTGGCGAACATGGCGAACCGGCAGGCCGAGCACGTGCCCGGCCAGTTCGGAAAGCGCGAGGCAGCCGTCGACCAGCCCAGGTGCTCTCGGGCCGATCGCGCCCTGCCACTGCGGCACCGCGTTGATCAGCATGCGGCCGACGTTAGCGCGGGACCGGCGCGGAGCACGAGCCCAGAACGTCGCGAACGGCCCTTTCGCTACGCAGGGGAGCGAAAGGGCCGTTCGCGACACCGGAAACTGGCGGAGTGGCCGGCTACTCCAGCACGATGAGGAGGTCCCCGCCCTCGACCTGCTGAACGGAGGTGATCGCCAGCCGCCCGACCTTGCCCGCCGTCGAAGCGGTGATGGAAGCCTCCATCTTCATGGCCTCGATGGTCGCCACGGTCGCACCGGACTCCACCTCGTCGCCCTCGGCCACCTGCAGCGTCACCACGCCGGCGAACGGTGCGGCGATCTGCTTCGGGTTGCCCTTCTCGGCCTTTTCCGTGGCCGGGATGTCCGAGGCGATGGAGCGGTCCCGGATCTGGATCGGCCGGATCTGGCCGTTCAGCGACGACATGACGGTGCGCAGGCCACGCTCGTCGGCCTCGCCGATCGCCTCCAGCTCGATGAGCAGGCGGACGCCCGGCTCCAGGTCGACCGCGTACTCCTCGCCCGGGCGCAGGCCGTAGAAGAAGTCCTTGCTGGGCAGCACGCTCGTGTCGCCGTACGCCTCGCGGTGGGCCTGGAACTCCTTGGTGGGGCCCGGGAACAGCAGCCTGTTCAGCGCGCCGCGACGGTCGTCCGTCAGCTCCTTCCGGTCCTCTTCGGACAGTTCCACCACCGGCTTGGCCGCCGAACGGCCCTCAAGAGCCTTGGTGCGGAACGGTTCCGGCCAGCCGCCCGGCGGGTCGCCGAGTTCGCCGCGCAGGAAGCCGATCACGGAGTCGGGGATGTCGAACTTGTTCGGCTCCGCCTCGAAGTCCTGGGGCGACACGCCCGCGCCGACGAGGTGCAGCGCGAGGTCACCGACCACTTTGGACGAAGGCGTCACCTTCACCAGGTGGCCCAGGATCTTGTCCGCGGCGGCGTACATGGCCTCGATGTCCTCGAAGCGGTCGCCAAGGCCCAGCGCGATGGCCTGCGTGCGCAGGTTCGACAGCTGCCCGCCCGGGATCTCGTGGTGGTACACGCGACCGGTGGGCGACGCGAGGCCGGCTTCGAAGGGCGCGTAGATCTTGCGAACGCTCTCCCAGTACGGCTCCAGGTCGCCGATCGCCTGCAGGTCGAGGCCGGTCGAGTGGTCGGAGTGGTCGGTGGCTGCGACGATCGAGCCGAGCGAGGGCTGCGACGTCGTGCCCGCCATCGACGAGACGGCGCCGTCCACCGCGTCCGCGCCCGCCTGGATGGCGGCGAGGTAGGTGGCCAGTTGGCCGCCCGCCGTGTCGTGCGTGTGGATGTGGACCGGGAGGTCGAACTCCCTGCGCAGTGCGGTCACCAGCTTCGCCGCGGCGGGCGCGCGGAGCAGGCCGGCCATGTCCTTGATCGCCAGGATGTGCGCGCCGGCGCCGACGATCTGTTCGGCCAGCCGGAGGTAGTAGTCGAGCGTGTAGATCTTTTCGCCGGGGTCGGACAGGTCGGAGGTGTAGCAGAGCGCAACCTCGGCGACGGCGGTGCCGGTCTCGCGGACGGCCTCGATCGCCGGCCGCATCTGCTCGACGTCGTTGAGCGCGTCGAAGATGCGGAAGATGTCGATGCCGGTGGCGGTCGCCTCCTCGACGAAAGCGTTCGTCACCTCGGTCGGGTAAGGCGTGTAGCCGACGGTATTGCGCCCGCGCAGCAGCATCTGCAGACAGATGTTCGGCACGGCCTTGCGCAGCTGGGCCAGCCGCTCCCACGGGTCCTCGGCCAGGAAGCGCAGCGCGACGTCGTACGTGGCGCCGCCCCAGCATTCCAGCGAAAGCAGCTGCGGCACGGTGGCGGCAACCACCGGCGCGACGGCGAGCAGGTCCTTCGTCCGCACCCGCGTGGCGAGCAGCGACTGGTGCGCGTCGCGGAACGTCGTGTCCGTGACGCCGAGCAGCGGCGACTCGCGCAGCCAGCTCGCGAAGCCGACCGGGCCCAGCTCGGTGAGCTTCTGCTTGGAGCCGTCGGCCGGCTTGACGCCCGCCGGGATCTTCGGCAGCTTCGCCGCTGCCTCGATGGTGCGCGGCCGCTCGCCGTGCGGCTTGTTCACCGTCTGATCGGCCAGATAGGTGAGCAGGCGCGTGCCGCGGTCCGCGGAGTGGCGCGCGGTGAGCAGGTGTGGCCGTTCCTCGATGAACGACGTGGTGACGTGGCCTGCGCGGAAATCCGGGTCGTCGAGCACGGCCTGCAGGAACGGGATGTTCGTCGCCACACCGCGGATACGGAACTCCGCGACGGCTCGGCGGGCGCGGCCCACGGCGGTCTTGAAGTCACGGCCGCGGCAGGTGAGCTTCACCAGCAGCGAGTCGAAGTGGGCGCTGATTTCCGTGCCGGAGAAGGCGGTACCGCCGTCGAGCCGGATGCCGGAGCCGCCCGGCGAGCGGTAGGCGCTGATCATGCCCGTGTCCGGGCGGAAGCCGTTGGCCGGATCCTCCGTGGTGATCCGGCACTGGAGCGCGGCGCCGCGCAGGTAGATCTTGTCCTGCGAGAGGCCGAGGTCCTCGAGGGTCTCGCCCGAGGCGATCCGCAGCTGGGACTGCACGAGGTCGACGTCGGTGACCTCCTCGGTGACCGTGTGCTCGACCTGGATCCGCGGGTTCATCTCGATGAAGACGTGATTGCCTTGCTTGTCGAGTAGGAACTCGACCGTGCCGGCGTTGCGGTAGCCGATCTGGCGCGCGAACTTGACGGCGTCGGCACAGATCCGGGCCCGCAGCTCGGGGTCGAGGTTCGGCGCGGGCGCCAGCTCGACCACCTTCTGGTGGCGGCGCTGGACGGAGCAGTCGCGCTCGTAGAGGTGGATGATGTTGCCCTCGCCGTCGGCGAGGATCTGTACCTCGATGTGCCGCGGTTCGACGACGGCCTTCTCCAGGAACACCGTCGGGTCGCCGAACGCGGACTCGGCCTCGCGCGCGGCCGCCTCGATGGACTCGCGCAGCTGAGCCGGCTCCTGGACCCGCCGCATGCCGCGGCCGCCACCACCGGCGACGGCCTTCACGAACACCGGGAAGCCCAGGTCGTCGGCCGCTGCCACGAGTGCGTCGATGTCGCTGGACGGCTCCGACGAGCCCAGAACCGGCACGCCGGCCTCTCGCGCCGCCTTGACGGCGCGGGCCTTGTTGCCCGTGAGCTCGAGGATGTCGGCGGATGGCCCGACGAACGTGATCCCCGCCTCCTCACAGGCACGGGCCAGGTCGGGGTTCTCCGACAGGAAGCCGTATCCCGGATAAACGGCGTCCGCGCCCGCCTTCTCGGCGGCCGCGACGATCTCGTCCACCGAGAGGTAGGCGCGCACCGGGTGACCCGGCTCACCGATCTCGTAGGCCTCGTCGGCCTTCAGCCGATGCAGCGAGTTGCGGTCCTCGTGCGGGAACACGGCAACCGTGCCCGCTCCCAGTTCGTAGCCTGCGCGGAACGCCCGGATGGCGATCTCGCCGCGGTTGGCCACCAGCACCTTGCGGAACATGCCCGGTCCTTCCCGTTTCGGATCGGTAGTGAAGGCACGTTACCCGGTTCTTCCCGCTGTCCGGGAGCCGTTGTCCAGGTGATGGACATCATGCCCGCCGACCTGGGTGCATGATGCGGGGCGTTGCGCTCCCCCGCAACAGTCAGGGCTTCGCCGCAGGCAGGGTGCAGAGGAGCCGGTTGGCCGTTCCCGCGGGCACGTTCTTGAGCACGTCCGGGGTCGCCGCCTGCACCAAGGCCGTGGCGACGTCCGCCGGCGCGGCCTCCGGATGCGCCGAGCGGTAGAGGGCGGCGGCGCCCGCCACGAAGGCCGCGGCCATCGATGTGCCGGAGAGCGTGCCGACATTCGACGTCCCCGCGATCGGCGCCGGGATGTCGACGCCCGGCGCGTACAGTTCCAGGGGTTGCCCGAAATTGGAGAAACTCGCCACCTGGTCCTGGACGTCGCTCGCGCCGACGGTCAGCGCGGTCGGCACGTGCGCCGGCGAGATCTGGCTCGCGTCCGTACCGCCTTCACCCGCGGGAACCGCGACGGGCATGACGGCGGCGAGGCCGGTGACAGCGTTGTCGAGCTTCTCGTTGGGCACGCCGCCGATGCCGAGGACGGCGACCGCGGGCTGGTGCGCGTTCTGCGTCACCCAGGTGATGCCCGCGATGATGTTGTCGGTGGAGCCGCCGCCGTCCTTGTCGAGCACCCGGACCGGGAAGATCTGCGCGCCCTTGGCGACGCCGTAGCTGCTCCCGGCGATGATGCCGGCGACGCGCGTGCCGTGGCCGTTGGTATCGGAGGTGTCGGCGCCGCTGGTGAGGAAGTCCTTGCCCGGCGCCACGCGGCCTTGGAGGTCCGGGTGCTTCGCGTCGACACCGCTGTCGATCACGTACACGGTGACGTCCGAGGCGTCGGTTTCGTAGTGGTACTTCTGGTCGAGCCCGGTCCGCTGGTCGATCCGGTCGAGTCCCCAGCTCGGTGGGTTGGCCTGGGTGCCACCGGCCGCGAGCGCCGGCGTTTGCACGCCCGCCACCAGCAGAAACGCCATTGTTGCCGACAAGAGACCACGCGCCGTCCGATTCCGCATGACTGCGTCGTATCCCGGTCGCCGGTGGGCGGCAACTCGACATCACCCGATGGGCTGGTCCGTGTTTGACCCAGGCAATCTGTCCTCGCCGACGCACGAACCGCCGCGAGGACGCCGACCGCTAGGCAGACGGGACGTTGCCGCTGACGGACATCCGCGGCAGGTGGACCAGGGCGTCGAAGGCCTGCACGACGTCAACCGGTGTGAACAGGTGAGCGTGCCGCATGCTCGACGGCCCCGTGACGCCCTTGGCGCGGTTGGCGCGCAGGTCGACGAGACAGGAACCTGACTCGGCCAGCGCGGCCTCGACGCTGTCCTCCACCAGCGGCGGCAGCTCGTTCTCGTAGACGCGGAAGCCGAGGCGCTCGCTGTCATCAGGCGTGAGACCGGTGGTGGTGCCCACGCCGGCGGTGAGACCGAGGGCGAAGTAGTCCTCGCCGAGCTCCGCCGCCAGGTGGGTGCCCGCCGAGGGGAAGCGCATCGACGGCTTCGGCGCGAATGGCACGCGCTGCAAGTGTCCGTTGTGGACCATCACGATGATCTTCTCGCCCTCGCCGTGGAGGCGCCGCAACAGCTGGACCGTCGAGGCCATGTAGGTGTCACGCGAAGAGCTCACGAGCGCCGGCGCCGCGCCGGACATCATTGCCGCCAGCTCGCGCAGGCAGGTGTCGATGCGGAGCGCGCCGGCCGCGTGATGCTCGGCGATGGCGTGCGCGTGAGAGTCCCCCTCGCGACGCTGCTGGTACACCGGCGCCAGCGAACGGAGGTGCGCGACGAGCACGGCCAGCGCCGCCGTCGCCGCATCACGCGCGGGCGCGGCCATTGCCGCATAACGGCCAGGGGCGACGGCATTGCTGACCGACGCGTATGGCTCCGAAGCGGTGAGACCGGCCTCGACCAGCGGAAGGACGTCCGGGTCGACGTCCTCCAGATACCGCCGCACGGCAAGCAAAGCCGGGACCGGCGAGCCTCCCGAGCTCGGGACGTCGAGGCCCGCGTAACGGACTCCGCCGTGCCCGCGCAGCCACGTGAGCATCTCGTGTATCTCGGGCGGGTCGCCGAGCTTGAAGGTGAAGCCGTCACGGGCGATGTCGGCGACGTCACCGGGACCGCCGCGCAGCCATTCGTCGACGAGCTGTCCCTCGGCGAATCCCGACTCGAAGCCCAGCACGGTGAAGCCGCGCTCCGTCACGAGGTGCCGCAAGAGCTGGTTGCGCAGCTCGCCGAACTCGCGGATGTGGTGGTTGTTCTCGCCGATCGCCACGACGCGCGCGTCGCCGATCAGGTCGGCGATCGGGGTCAGGTCGTCCGGCGAAAAGGGCGTCACTGCGTCGAGGTCTGGCATACTGGGCACACTAACGCAACAGGAGTCGCATTTGGCAACTGAATTGGCCGGGACCCGCCGACCGGGTGGCCGCACGGAGCGGACGCGCGTCGCCGTGCTGCAGGCGACCCTCGACCTGCTCGCCGAGCGCGGCTTCGTCAACCTGACCGTGGAGGCCGTCGCCGAGCGTTCGGGCGTGCACAAGACCACCGTTTATCGCCGTTGGGAGTCGACGGACGGGCTCGTCGCCGCCGCGCTGCACCTGGGCGTCGAGGACGATTGGACGGCGCCCGACACCGGCTCGCTCGCCGGCGACCTGCGCGAGATGCTGGCGGAGGTCGTCCGCTATTTCACCGAGCCCGCTCTGCGTGAACTGCCGACGGCGTCGGTGCTGGCGGCCTTCCACTCGGCGCGCGCGGCCGAGGCGCTGCACGCGTTCTACCAAGATCGGCACGGCCGTTGCGCGGTGATCGTGACGCGCGCCGTCACCCGTGGCGAGGCTCCGGCCGGCACCGACCCCACGGAGGTCCTGCGCGCGGCGAACGGGCCGATCTTCTACCGCCTGTTCATCTCGCGGGAACCCGTGACCACCCGCGAGGCGCGAATTGCCGCGGAGGCTGCCGCGGCCGCCGCCCGGGCGGGAGTTTTCGCCACGGATTCGCCGCCGAACGACGACGCCGGCGACGGTGATAGCGACAACGCAGGCAACGACCACGAAGCCCTGGCCGATCGCGAGACCGATTCGCCGAATTCCGCCGACGACCAACCCCGCCGGATCTGAAGCCGAGACGACCGAGCTGATCCACACGCGCTCGCCAGCTTGGCCGTAGCCCCCAGAAACGACTGCCAGCACCGGCAACGGGGCCGGGAGTTCAGCCGCGCAGCGACAACCGGTACCGGACTTCGTCAAGCGTGACAGTCCCGTTCGCGATCGTTTCGACCTTGGTGCGGTCCTCCGGTGACCAGCCGGCCCGTTCGTAGAAGCGGCGGGCTCGGGCGTTCGTCGAGAGGACCCACAGGGTGGCCGTGCTGAAGGTGGCGGCCAGTGCCGCCACCGCGCGTTCGTGCAGCGCCCGCCCCGCGCCACGGCCCCAGTGGTCCGCCACCAGGTAGATCGCCGACAGCTCACCGGTTTCCGGGGTCGCGTCCTCGTCGCGGCTGGGGCCGACGGCGGCGAAGCCTGTGACGGCCCCGTCCACGGACGTGACCAGCACCGTGTGACGAGAATCAGCGGCGGACAGTGCTTCCGTCCAGGCCCGTTCGCGCGCCGGCAGCGAAAGGCCCGCGAGGAACTCCGCCGACAACAGCCCGTCGTAAGCCGCCTGCCAGGAGCCGATGTGGACGGCGGCGATCTCCGCTGCGTCGGCGACAGTGGCGAGACGGATGGCTGAGGTCAACTCTTCTCCAGGTATTCCGCGCGGTCCATGTCCACGACGTCCGAGACCATCTGGGCCAGGCGAGGGTATTCCGACAGCGACGGGTCGCGCACCACGATTTCCTGCGACTGCTCACGCGCCTCCGTGATCACGTCCTCGTCGCGCAGCAGCGAAAGCAGCTTGAGGCTCGAGCGTTTGCCGGACTGCGACGCGCCGAGGATGTCCCCCTCACGACGCAGTTCGAGGTCCAAACGCGACAGTTCGAAACCGTCCGTGGTCGATTCGACCGCGGCCAGCCGTTCGCGGGTGGAGGTGCCGTCCAGGGTCTCCGTGACCAGCAGGCACAGGCCGGGCACGCTCCCCCGGCCGACGCGGCCACGCAGCTGGTGCAGCTGGCTCACGCCGAACCGGTCGGCGTCGAGGATCACCATGGCCGTCGCGTTGGGGACGTTCACGCCGACCTCGACGACGGTCGTCGCCACGAGCACGTCCACCTTGCCGTCGCCGAACGCGCGCATCACGGCGTCCTTTTCGTCGGGCGGCATGCGGCCGTGCAGTGCCGCGACGCGCAGGCCCTTCAACGGCCCGCCCACCAGATCGGGGGCGACGTCGAGCACCGCGAGCGGCGGCCGCTTGTCGCTCTTGTCCGACGGCGGCTCGTCGCCGATGCGCGGACACACGACGTACGCCTGGTGCCCTTTCGCGACCTCCTCGGTGACGCGCTGCCACACGCGGTCGAACCAAGCGGGCTTCTCCGCCACCGGCACCACGGTGGTCTTGATCGGGGAGCGGCCCACGGGCATCTCGCGCAGCGCGGACGTCTCGAGGTCGCCGTAGACGGTCATCGCGACCGTGCGCGGGATCGGCGTCGCCGTCATGACGAGCACGTGCGGGCTGGTGGAGTCGGCGCCGCGCGAGCGCAGGGCGTCCCGCTGCTCGACGCCGAACCGGTGCTGCTCGTCGACCACCACGAAGCCGAGATCGGCGAACTGCACGGTGTCCTGGATCAGCGCGTGCGTGCCGACGACGATGCCGGCCTCGCCGCTGACCGTCTCCAGCAACGACTTCTTGCGCTCCTTCGCGCCCATCGAACCGGTGAGCAGCGTGACGCGCGTGGCGTTGTCCGCCGCGCCCAGCTCGCCGGCCATGCCCAGCTCACCGAGCATTTCACGCAGCGAACGCGCGTGCTGCGCGGCCAAGACCTCAGTGGGCGCGAGCAGCGCGGCCTGTCGCCCGGAATCGACGACCTGCAGCATCGCCCGCAGCGCGACCACGGTCTTGCCGGAGCCCACTTCGCCTTGCAGCAGACGGTTCATCGGATGCTCGGTCGACAGGTCGGCGGCGAGATCCTCGCCGATCGCGCGCTGGCCCGCGGTGAGCTCGAACGGCAGCCGCTTGTCGAACGCGTCCAGCAGGCCGCCGTCGGTGTGCGGGCTGGCCTTCGCCGGCCGGGACACCGCGGAATGCCGCCGCTGCGCGAAGATCAGCTGGACGGCCATGGCCTCGTCCCACTTCAGCCGGTGCCGCGAGGTCTCCAGGTGAGCCCAGTCCTCCGGCCGGTGGATCCCCCGCAGCGCGCGCTCCAAGCCGGGCAGGCCGTTGCGCTTCAGCAGCTCCTCTGGCATCGGGTCCTCGTCGACCTCCAGCACGTCGAGCACCTGGCGCACGCACTTGGCGATGGACCACGACGGCATGCCCTGCGCCGCCGGGTACACCGGGATGATCTCGGCGAGGAAGCTGTCGACGGCCTCGGCCTCGCGCTCGGCGTCGAGCAGCTCGTACTCCGGGTTCGCCAGCTGCAGCGTGTCGCGAAACGCCGTCACCTTGCCCGCGAACAGCCCCGTCTTGCCGGGCGACAGCTCTTTCTCGCGCCACGCCTGGTTGAAGAACGCACAGGCCAGGCGCCGTTTGCCGTCGGTGATGACCATGTCGAGGATGGTGCCGTTGCGCGACTTCATGCGGCGCTTGCTGATCTTCTCGATCCGCGCCAGCACGGTCGCGTGCTCGCCCAGCTCCAGGCCGGCGATGTCGGTCAGCTCGCCGCGCTCGGCGTACCGGCGCGGGTAGTGCCGAAGCAGGTCTGAAACGGTCTCGATGTCCAGCGCCCCGGAGAGCGCCTTCGCCGTCTTCGCGCCCAGCAGCAGCGGGAGCTTGTCGCGTAGCCCGGCCATCCCTATTCCACCCCCATCAGCAGCACGGCTTCGGCCTGGCCACTGGCATAACTCGTCAACTCCACCTCGGGGTGTTCCAGCCTCAGCTGCTCGGCGAGTTCGGCGGCCACCCCGGGCGGGGCGTCCGCGCCGGCCAGGACGGTGACCAATTCGCCGCCCAGGGTCAACATCCGGTTGAGCACGCCCATCGCGGCCGCGACCAGGTTCGTCTCCGAGGCGGGCGCCGCTTCGATCAGCACCACCTCGTCGTCGACCAGGCCGATCACGTCACCGGACTGGGCCCGGCCCACCCAGGTTAGCGACTCCTCGTCGGCGATCCGCAGCTCGCCACGCCTCGTCGCGGCGGCGGCCTCGGCCATGGCGACGACGTCGTCGTTGGCGCGGCGGTCCCCGTCGTGCACCGCGAGCGCCGCCAGCACCTGGACCGGCGACGTGCAGGGGATCACCACCACGTCACGGTCGCCCGCCATCGCGTGCCCGGCGGCGGTGTCGGCGGCGGCGGTCAGGTCGATACCGCCGGGCAACACCGTGACGTGCCGCCCCGCGACCTCGTTGAACAGCCCGATCATGTCCTCGACGCCCGGCGTCTCGCCGTCGGGAACGGCTAGCACAGCAACGCCCTCTGCACGCAGCAGCTCGGCCAGCCCGCCGCCGCGGACGACGGCCACCACGGACCGGTCCAGGCCGCCGCCGGGCTCGATCGGCGTCGGCGTGAGCAGCGGTTCGACGCGGACGCGGCGCGGCCGGCCCAGGTCGAGCCCGGCCTCGATGGCGGCGCCGATGTCGGCACAGTGAACGTGGACGGCGTGGCTGCCCGAGCCGTCACCCGCGACCGTGACGCTGTCGCCGAAACCGCTCAGCTCCTTGCGCAACGCCGGGAGCTGCGCCTCGTCGACGCCGTCGAGCAGGTACATGACCTCCCACGCGTACGGCGCGGGCTCGGCGACAGGCGCGGCGACGGCGACCTCCAGCTCGTGTTCGGGCGCGGCGTTCTTGCCGGTGACGACGCCGGCGAGCGCGTCGAGCACGGCGACCAGCCCGCGTCCCCCGGCGTCGACGACCCCGGCCTTCGCCAGGGCGGGCAGCTGCTTGGGGGTCTCTTCGAGCGCGGCGGCAGCGGCGGCAGCGACGGTTTCGGCAACCTCGGCAAGCGGCCGGGTGTCCCCGCGAACGGCCCCGGCCACCGAGTGCAGGACAGTGAGCATCGTCCCCGCGACGGGACGGCTGACCGCACCGGTGGCGACCTTGTCGGCGTGCCCGAGCGCGGCGGCCAGCCCGGCGCCGTCCAGCTCGCCCCCCGTGGCCGTCCATTCGGCGATTCCGCGGATGACCTGGGAGATGATCACGCCGGAGTTACCCCGGGCCGCGGCCACGGCGCCGCGGGCGAGCACGGCGAGAGCGGCGGCCACGTCGCCGGGAATTGCCGACGGATCGGAGAGGGACCAGCCGTCGCCGCTGGACGACGATTGGTCATCGCGAGGCCGGGCTGTGGCGTTGACCTGCGGGGCAGCATCCCCGACGGCGTCGCCAGCCAGCGGCGAATCACCCCTCGCGCCAGCGTCGCCCTTCAGCGGCGAAGTGCTGCTCAACCCGGCGTCGCCCGCTGACGGCGAAGCGCTGCTAGGCCCAGCGTCGCCAGCCAGTGGCGAAGAGCTGCGTACGACCACGTCGCCTGGGGACGGGTCGAGGAGGGCGGCGGCGAGGGCGTCGCGGGCGCCGGTCAGGGTGTAGAGGAGGTTGGAGCCCGTGTCGGAGTCCGCGACGGGGTAGACGTTGATGCCGTTGATGGCCGGGCGCAGCCGGTCCAGGCTGCGCACACACGCCGTCGACCAGGCCGCCACCGCTGCCACGTCCAGCACCCGCACCCCGTAACCTCCTCGCTGGTCCCCGCGAGGGTATCGACCCCGTGACGACCCACCGGAGACCACTCGTTACTATGGTCGAGTTGCCCGGCTGGTTCGGGCGCGCATTCTTAGTCCCATATCAGAGGAGTTCGACGTGGCTGCCGTGTGCGACGTCTGTGGCAAGGGACCGGGCTTCGGTAAGTCGGTCTCGCACTCCCACCGGCGTACCAACCGCCGGTGGAACCCGAACATCCAGACTGTGCACGCCAAGATCGGCGTGTCCCAGCGCAAGCGTCTCAACGTGTGCACCTCGTGCATCAAGGCCGGCAAGGTTGTCCGCGGCTGAGGCGAAAGTTTCAGGGTGGCGAGTGCTCGTGTAGAGCACTCGCCATTTTTTTCGCCTCAGGTGTCTTTCGGGGGTCGAACCCCCGAACCCCCGCCAGGGGGCAAGCCCCCTGGACCCCCATCGGTGGTCACCTCAGGAAATCGACGAGCAGGCCGCGCAGCGACTCGGGGTGGTGGAGCACGCCGTGGTCCTGTCCTTCGAGCGTCTCGTAACGGCCATTGGGCACAGCAGCGGCGACGGCCTCCGCGGCGGCCCGAATCCACGCCTCGCCGTTGCCGCCGCCGATGGCCAGGACCGGTGCGTCGATCTTCGCCAGCCGGTCGGCGGGCAGGTGGTTTCCCGGGCCGCAGATCTCGAGGTCGTACGGCAGCGTGTGCGCCAGCGCCGCGAACCAGCCCCACACCGGCGACGCCTTCATGCCCGCGATCTGCTGCGGCGGGGCGCCGACGCCTTCGGTCAGGAACAGCTCCACGGCACCGTCGCGATCGTCGGCGGAAATCAGCTCGCGCACGCGGGTGACCAGGTCGTCGCCGGGGCTTGGCCGCGATTCGACGACGACGAACGGCGGCTCGTAGATGGCGACTTTCGTGACCGGCAAGCCCTGCGAAGCCGCCTCCAGCGCGAGGATCGCGCCCGACGAGTGCCCGAACAACGCCGCCGAGCCACCCACGTGCGAGATCAGCGCGGCCAGGTCCTCGACCTCGCGCGCGACCTCGTACACCGGCGCGTCACCGCTGTCACCGCGGCCTCGCCGGTCATAGGCGACGGCGCGGAAACCCGCGTCGCCGAGGACCGTGGCGAGGCCGGCGACCGTGGTCCGGTCGTTCACGGCGCCGCCGACGAGGATCACGGGCACGCCCGTGCCGATGCTGTCGAAGGCGATCGAGGTGCCGTCGGCGGAAGTGACGGTGGCGGTCATGGCAGTCCTCCTGGATCAGGGTGATTCGTCATGGCCTGGTCGGAACCGCGACGCCGGACCGGACACCGGACGCGCCGGAACGTCAGGGAAGTTTCCACTCCACCGGCGCCGCGCCCTGGTCGGCCAGCAGCTGGTTCGCGCGGCTGAACGGGCGCGAGCCGAAGAAGCCGTTGTGCGCCGAAAGCGGGCTCGGGTGCGCCGACTCGATGCACGGCACGTCGCCCAGCATCGGCCGCAGGTTGCGGGCGTTGCGGCCCCAGAGGATCGCGACCATCGGCTCGTCGCGCGCGGCGAGGGCCTTGATCGCCTGCTCGGTCACCTGCTCCCAGCCCTTGCCCTGGTGGGAGTTCGACTTCCCGGGCTGGACGGTCAGCGCCCGGTTGAGCAGCAGGATCCCCTGCTCGGCCCACGGCGTCAGGTCGCCGTTGGACGGCAACGGGTGGCCGAGGTCGTCGGCGTACTCCTTGTAGATGTTGATCAGGCTCTTCGGGATCGGCCGCACGTCGGGCGCCACCGAGAAGCTCAAGCCCACCGCGTGGCCCGGCGTCGGATACGGGTCCTGGCCGACGATCAGCACCCGCACGTCGTGGAAGGGCTGCTTGAACGCGCGCAGCACGTGCTCCCCCGCCGGCAGGTAGGTGCGGCCGGCGGCGATCTCCGCGCGGAGGAACTCCCCCATCGCGGCCACCTGCGGGGCCACCGGTTCGAGGGCCTGCGCCCAGCCTGCTTCGACGATCTCGTTCAGCGGTCGTGCGGTCACGGCCCGCGAGCCTAGCGCGGGGTGGGCGACGTCACCTGGGCGGGTCGAGGCGGCGGAGCTCCGCGCGGAACCGGGCGCCGCGCCGGACGTAGGAGTCGACCACCATGGCGATCTCCTCCGGCGAGAACGACTTGTTCGGCCGCGTTTTCGCCGGCACGCCGAGCGCGATCTCGCCGCTGCCGACGTGGGAGTCGTACGACAGCACCGCACCCGCGCCGACCATGCCGCCGTCCTCGATGACGGTCCCGTTCAGCACCACCGAGCCGGACGCGATCAGGCAGCCGCTGCCGATCGTGGCGCCCTCGACGTGCACGGCGTGGCCCACGGCCGACGACGGGCCGAGGATCGTCGGATGCCGGCCGGTGCAGTGCACGACGCAGCCGTCCTGGACGTTGGACCGCTCGCCGATCTCGATGTAACCGTGGTCGCCGCGCAACACCGTCTGCGGCCAGACCGAGGCGCGCGCGCCGATCCGGACGTCGCCGATCACAGTCGCGTCCGGATGGACGTAGGCGTCCGGGTGGATCGACGGAACGAGGTCACCGAGCGCGTAGATCGCCATTTCGCCTCCGGTTCGTCAGTGCTGGAAGTCCTGGGCGGGCTGAGGTTTCAAGGGTGCTGCGACGAGGTCCTTGCCGAAGTACCGGCTCTCGATTTCGTCCTTGTACAAGCCGAAACCGGGGATCTCGGCGTAACCGGAAGAACCGTAGAGGGCGATCGCCTCGGGCTGTTCGGTGCCCGTCTCGAGCACCGCGCGCAGCCGTCCGGCGGCGGCCGCCGTGCGCTCGAGCTCGGCCAGCATCACGCGCGCGTACCCACGTCCTCGAGCGGATTCGACGACGTACATGCGCTTCAGCTCGACGTCCCCGGGCCGGAACGTCGGCGCCGGCCCGTCATGCGCCCGCCACGCCCCCGTCGCGACGGGGACCTCGGCGACATAGCCGACCAGGAACAATCCCCGCGGCGGCGCGAACTGCGCCGGGTCCATCGGGGTGGCGTCCTCGCTGCCGTAACGCTTCACGTACTCGAGCTGGACCTCGGCCATCAACTTCGCCGCATCGGGATGGTCGAACGCGACCGCACGGATCTCCACGCCCGCCACTCTAGGCAGCTACCGCCAGTGCTCCCAGCCGCCTTCGTGGCCGTATTCCTTCCCGTCCACGGTGATGCCGGAGTCCGGCATGGTCACGGTGCCGATCCGGCGCCAGCCCTCGGGCAGGTCGCCGAACGGCGGGAAAGTGGCCGCCAGCGCGTGGTCCTCGCCGCCGGTGAGCACCCAGCGCAGCGGGTCGGCGCCGAGCGCGGTGCCCACCTCCCGCAGCCGCGTGGAGACCTCCAGGTCCGTGGTCTGCACGTCGAGGCCGACCCCCGACGCCGACGCGATGTGCCCGAGGTCGGCGAGCAGGCCGTCGGAGATGTCGATCATCGCCGTCGCCCCGGCGAGCGCGGCCCGCGGACCGGCTTCGTAGGGCGGTTCCGGACAGCGTTGCGCGTTGACCACGCCCACGGGCGAACGGAACCCGCGGCGCAGCACCGCAAGCCCCGCCGCCGCCCAGCCGAGCCGACCGCTGACGGCCAGCACGTCGCCGGGCCGCGCGCCCGAGCGCGTCACCGGCTCGCGGTCCTCGAGGTCGCCGAGCGCCGTGACGCTGATCACGAGCTGGTCGGCACTCACCATGTCGCCGCCCGAAACCCCGATCCCGGCCCGGCCCGCCTCGGCCCACATGCCGTTCATGAGCTCCGTCACCACCGTCGCCGGCAAATCCGGCGGACAGGCGAAGCCGACCAGCACCGTGGTCGGTTTCGCGCCCATGGCCGCGACATCGGACAGGTTCACGGCCACGGCCTTGCGCCCCACCTGCTCGGGGCTCGACCAGTCCAGCCGGAAATGCACGCCCTGCACCAGCACGTCCGTGGTCGCGACCACGCGCCCGTCCGGCGCGGCGACGACCGCGGCGTCGTCGCCGGGGCCGAGCAAAGTGGACGCCGGCTGGCGACGCCCTTCGGTGACCGCCTGGATCAGCGCGAATTCGCCGATCGCGGCCACCGTGCCGTCGTTCGGTGACACCGGTCACCTCCGATTTCTCTCCGGGCACGAAGCCTCGACCACCGACAGTCGGATCCCCTAGGTTTTTCCCGGGGCTGGCGATACGTTGCCTACACCGTTCCTACCTCGACACCATCGCTACCGACGAAAGGGCACGCCGTGGTCCACGCATACATCCTCATCCAGACCGAGGTCGGCAAGGCGGCCGCGGTGGCGGCGGAGATCGCCGGTGTCCCCGGCGTCACCAGCTCGGAGGATGTCACCGGCCCGTACGACGTCATCGTGCGCGCGACCGCGGACACCGTGGACCAGCTGGGCCAGCTCGTCGTCGCGAAGGTGCAGAACGTGGAGGGCATCACGCGGACCCTGACCTGCCCGGTGGTCCATCTCTGAGCCGTGGTGCACTGGTCCGGTGGCAGATTCCGACACCGGCGCACCGCCGAAGGTGGTGCTCATCACGGCCTCCGCGCTCGTGGTCGCGCTGGCCGTGGCAGTCGCGGTCTTCGCGCTGACGAAGGGAACGGCGGCGTCGAGCGCGGCCCCGGACGCGAACGGGCCGCTCGCGCTCGTCTCCGTTCCGGCGCCGCACGCGGGCGAGCCGTCGTGCACCACGCTCGTTTCCGCGGTTCCGGCGGACCTGACGTCCAACGGCAAGCAGCTCGCCCCGCGCACCCTGGCCGCGCCGGCGCCGAAGGCCACGGTCGCTTGGGGAGACGGTGACCCGATCGTCCTGCGCTGCGGCCTCGACCGGCCGCCGGAGCTGACGCAGACCGCGCAGCTGCGCGTCGTCAACGGCGTGCAGTGGCTGCAGCTCAGCGAGGACGGCTCGGCCACCTGGTACGTGGTCGACCGGGACGTCTACATCGCACTGACCATCCCGGACTCCGCCGGCACCGGCCCGCTGCAGGCGATCTCCGACACCGTCGCGGCGAAGCTGCCGGTCAGGCCCCTGAAGTTCTAGCGGCGATCGTCTCTAGCGACTCTCCGGTCGTGCGTGGCCCCAGAATGGCGACGTCGATGATCAGCAGCACCATCGCGCCCGCGACCACGGCGTACATCGTGGTGGCGCCCGCGCCCTGCAGCACTGGCAGCAGGATGAACGGCATCGCCGCGGTGGCCAGCCGCGAGAGCGCGTACGCCGAACCGGCGGCGGTCGCGCGCAGCGACGTCGGGAACAGCTCGCCCTGGTAGGTGTGGAAGGCGTTGGAGAAGACATTGCTGACGGCCGTGTAGCAGAAGCCGAAGACGGCGATCAGCACCCCGGACGTCGAGTAGCCGAACGCCAGCCCGAACACCGCCATGCCCGCCGCGCTGGCGACGATCAGCCACTTGCGCTCGATCCGCTCGATGATCGGGATCGACAGCGCCGAGCCGATCGGGTAGCCGAGGAACGTCAGCGCGCTGAATGTCAGGGAGCTGACGAGGGAGAAACCCTTGGCTGCGAGCACGATGGGGACCAGCGAGCCGAAACCGTAGTAGCCGAACGCCTGCAGCAGCTGGAACACGTGGAGCATCGCCGTGCGGCGGAACCACGGCGGGCGCAGCAGCGCGGACACCCGCACCGGCTCCGGCGCGGGTGGCTCCGGTTCCGGCTCGGCCAGCGGTTGCGGCGCCGACGCCTCCAGCCGGCGGACGATCTCGTCGGCCTCCCGCTCCCGCCCGCGCGCGGCGAGCCAGCGCGGCGATTCGGGCAGCGTGAACCGCAGTCCCCAGACGATCGCGGCGCCCAGCGCGCCGATCACGAACAGCCAGCGCCAGCCGTCGACGCCGAGCGGCGAATGGCCGACCAGCGCGCGGGCCAGGAAGCCGGCGGCGGGGACGCCGCAGAAGCCGATCGTGTAGGCCCATGCGGTGGCGCGGCCGCGGGCGCGAGCGGGCAGGAGGTCGGCGAGGTAGGCGTCGGCCACGGGCAGCTCCGCGCCGATGCCGATGCCCGCGACGAACCGGCAGGCCACCAGCATCCAGACGTCCGTGCTGAACGCGCCGAGCAGCGTGAAGACCGAGTAGATCCCGAGGGTGACCAGAAACGCGCGCCGCCGCCCGAGCCGGTCCGCGAGCCGCCCGAGGAACACCGCCCCCACGAACGCCCCGACGAACGCCGACGCGATCAGCGGCTTCAGCAGGTCGGCCGTGACGCCGAACTCCTTGGTCAGCACGGTGCTGATGGTGGCGGCGAGGAACAGGTCGTAGAGGTCGAAGAACGTCACCACCCCCACCACGGCGACGAAGTACCGGTGCCGCCTGGTGACCGGCAGCCGGTCGAGCCGGGACGCGATCTGCACGCGCTGCCTCCTTGTGCGCCGGCGCGCGCCGCTGGAGCCGCGACAGTGCCGCCGGGATTTCCGGTTGATCACTGTAATGGGTGACGTCCGGGGCGCGGGTACGCGGTTTCGCCGATCAGCGGCAACGGTCCGGAAGGTGGTCCGTTTCGGCGGGTTTGGCTGGTGTGGGGCGGTTCTCGGCCGAGGCGCGGTTTCGCCGTCTCGTGGCGACGGTGAGCGCGAGATGCGGGCGAGGCGTTAGCGAAGGCCGGTGCCGCGAGCGATGGCCGTGTCGACGAGGGTTGCGAGGAGGGTCGGGTAGTCCACTCCGGTGACCTCCCACATCTTCGGGTAGGCGGACTTCGTGGTGAAGCCCGGCATGGTGTTGACCTCGTTGATCACCAGGTCGCCGCTCTCGGTGACGAAGAAGTCGACGCGGGCGAGGCCCTGGCAGTCGAGGGCGCGGAAGGCCTCGATGGCCATCGCGCGCACGCGTTCGGTGAGGGCGTCGTCGAGTTTGGCCGGGATGTCCAGCTCGGCGTCATCGCCGAGGTACTTCTTCTCGAAGTCGAACCAGGCGTTGTCGTCCTCGCTGAGGACGCGGATCTCGGCCGGGAGGGAGGCCTCGACGTGCCCGTCCGGGAATTCCAGCGCGCCGCACTCCACCTCGCGCCCGGCCACGGCCGCTTCGACGAGGACCTTGGGGTCGGTGCGCCGGGCCAGCTCGATGGCGGCGTCCACTTCGGACCAGTCGGCGACCCGCGAGATGCCCACCGAAGAGCCCGCGCGCGCTGGCTTGACGAACACCGGCAGCCCCAGGCGTTCCCGGTCCGATTGCTCCACTGTGGACTGTCCACGGCGGAGCGCCGAGTACGAGCCCACCGGAAGGCCTTCCGCGGCGAGGAGCTTCTTCGCGTACTCCTTGTCCATGGCGGCCGCGCTGGCGAACACGCCCGGGCCGACGTACGGGATGTCGGCCAGCTCGAGCAGGCCCTGGATGGTGCCGTCCTCGCCGAAGGCGCCGTGCAGGACCGGGAAGACGACGTCGACGCCGCCGAGCACCTCGGTCGCCTGGCCGGGGTCGACGGTGCGCAGCTCGCGGCTGGTCGGGTCGCCCGCCAGCACGAGCGCGCGACCGGAGTCGACGGACGGCAGCTCGCGGCCCTGGATGCTCAGCGCCTCCGGGTCGCCGCTGCCGAGCACCCAGCCGCCCTGCGGCGTGATGCCGACGGGAAGGATCTCGAAGCGCTCCGGATCCAGGTTCGCGATGACACTGCCCGCCGACAGGCACGAGATCGTGTGCTCGCTGCTGCGCCCGCCGAACACGACCGCCACCCGGACCTTTTCAGCACTCATAGCCGGTCACCGTACCGGGTGACCACCGCGAACAGCGCGGCCCCGTGGACTGAGCGCGACGGACACCACTCCCGCACAACCAGTCGACGGGGTGGCCTGGCGGTCCGGACGCCCACGCTCCGGCCGGGCGTGAGCCGCCTCCGGTCGGACGGCTGGCTCCGCACCTTTCACCACCTGGCAGCAACAGGTCCTCGCCACCTCGCGGCAACGGCTCTTCGCCGCTTGACGGCGACCACAGTTCGCCACCCGGCAGCAACCGCCACTCGTCGCCCAGCAGCAACCGCAGTTCGCCACCCGCTGGCAACCGCCACTCGCCACCCAGCGACGACAGGCCCCCATCGCCTGGCAGCACCAGCCTCTCGCCACCCGGCGGCAACAGCTTTCGCCATCCGGCGGCCACGGCTTCTGGAAACCCCGCAACCATGGCTTCTCGCCACCCAGCGGCGACGGGTGTGGTGAGGGGTGCTCGTGCCCAGCGGAGCACCAGCAGCGGATCTCGCCACACGCTGGCAACAGCTACTCGCCACCCAACGACAACGGTCCCGCCAGCCGCTGACAACAACCTCTGGCCTTCCGGAGGCAACAGCCCCCACCAGCCCGGCGGCAACAACCCCTCGCCGTCCAGCGGCGACAGCCCTCGCCAACCAACGGCGACAGCCACTCGCCGCCCGGCGAGAGCAGCCACCCAGTGACAACAACCTCTCACCACCCGACGGGCTACAACCTCTCGCCGCCCAACGGCGACAGCCCCTGCGACCCCAACGACGACCGCCACTCGCCACCCGGCGAGAACAGCCCCCACCGCCCCAATGGCAACCGCTACTCGCCACCCAACGGAGATAGCGCCGGCCACCCCAACGGCAACCGCCGCTCACCACCGAAAGGCGACAGCCCCGCCACCCCAACGGCGACAGCCACACGCCACCCGGCGGCAACAGGCCACTCGCCGCCCAGGGACGACAGGCTCACCGAAGCAGTGACACCAACGTCGGCAAGGCCGTGACCAACGCTTCCCGCGAGCAGCCCGCGTAACCCAGTGCCACCCCGTGGGCCGTGGGGGTGCCGGCGAAGTGGCGGGCGAGCCCGTCGAGGCGGATGCCGTGGCGTTCGGCGGCGGCGATGCGGTTCGTCTCGTCCTCGGCGGACTCGAAGAGGACCACCAGGTGGGCGCCCGCGTCGTCGCCGAGGATGGGGACGGCGGCGGAGGACAGGGCTTCCGACAAAAGAGTGCGGCGCTCGGCCAGTTCGCGGCGGAGCTTGCGCAGGTGGCGGCCCAGATCGCCGTGACGAGCCAGTTCCACGAGGACCCGCTGGCCCGCCGGGGACGGACGCGTGCCGGTCAGGTCCCGGTAGGCCAGCACGGCCCGCACGACCTCCGACGGCGCCACCAGCCAGCCCGCCCCGAGCGTCGGGGTGAGGATCTTGCTCGTCGTGCCCAGGTGGACGACGACGTCGGGCGCGAGGGCGGCCAGCAGGGGCAGCGGGGCGACGTCGAAGCGCAGCTCTCCGTCGTAGTCGTCTTCGATGACCAGGAGACCGTCCGCCCGGGCCCGCTCGACCAGCTCAACCCGGCGGGCCGCGCTCATCCGGCTGCCCATCGGGTACTGGTGCGCCGGCGAGCAGTAGACCGCCCGCGCGCCCGCCGGGATGGCGTCCGGGCGCAGGCCCTGCTCGTCGACGGGCACGCCCACCACCGTGAGCCCCGCCTGCCGAAACGCCTGCACGGCGCGCTGATACCCGGGCTCCTCGAAGGCGACCACCGCGCCTCGTCTCAGCACGGCGGCGGCCAGTTCGACGACCGCGGCCGTCGTCCCGCCCGTGGCGAGCACCGAGCCGGCGGCCAGGCCGCGGTGGCGCAACAGATGCTCGGAGACCGTCGCTCGATACTCGGGCAGCCCCGCGCGGTGCGCCCGGATCAACGGCTCCGGGTCCGCCGCCGCCCGCCACGCGCGGCGCCAGGCGGCGCGGTCCAAGCCCGCGGCCCACGGCGTGCCCGGGCTGAGGTCCAGCATCGGCGCGATCTCGGCGTCGGCCAACGGCGGTCCCGACGGCGACACCGACGCGGCCGCGCGCGTCGGCGGGGTGGTCACGTACGTGCCAGAACCGTGTCGGCCGGCGATCCAGCCCTCGGCGTGCAGCTGCTCGTACGCGGCCGAGGTCACCGTGCGGGAGACGCCGAGTCTGTCGGCAAGAGCGCGCGTCGACGGGAGCCGGTCGCCGCCGCGCAGGTGACCACTCGCGGCGGCCTCGCGCAAGGCGTCTGCCAGCTGGACGGCGAGCGGCGTACCCGCTTCGCGGTCGAGGCGGACCGGCAACGCGGTGTCGGCGTACGACACGAGGGACCTCCCTCAAGAAAAAGTGGACTTTCCAAGTGTACGAGAAGTGGATGTTTCATGGGTCCACTTGCCTGTTTCAGACTAAAAGGCATGACGAGCCTCTCGCCGACCCCCAGGACCAGCCTCGGCCGCAAGAAGCACCGCGCGGCCACCGACCGCGCCACCCTCTACTCCGTGCTCGACGAGGCGCTGATCTGTCACCTCGGCGTCGTCCGCGACGGCGCGCCGCTGGTGCTGCCCACCGGTTACGCCCGCGACGGCGACACCCTCTACCTGCATGGTTCCACGGGTGCGGCCAGTCTGCGCGCCGCGACGGGCGGCGTGGACGTGTGCGTGACCGTCACTCTGCTGGACGGCATCGTCTACTGCCGCTCGGTGAACAACCACTCGATGAACTACCGCAGCGCCGTCATCCTCGGCCGCGCCGAAACCGTCACCGACCCGGACGCCAAGATGCACGCCCTGCACGTGCTCACCGACCACCTCTCGCCCGGTTCGTGGGAGCACGCGCGCGGCGTCAACGCCAAGGAGTTCGCCGCCGTCAGCGTGCTCGCACTGGACCTGGCGGAGGCTTCGGTCAAGCTCCGCGCGGAGGGCCCGGACGACGAAGCGGACGACGTCGAGGCCGACGCCGCGTGGGCCGGGGTCCTGCCCGTGCGGACGGTGTTCGGCGAGCCCGAGCCGGCGGCGGACCTGTCCGCGAAATGGACGACGCCCGAGCACGTCGCCCAGCGCGTCACGAAGGAAGGGGCAGCCGCACGGTGAACGTCGTGCGGCCCGGTTCGCTGGCCACCTCGACGGTGCCGCCGTGCTCCACCACCAGCGACTGCACCACCGACAGCCCCAGCCCGGTGCCGCCGGCCGAGCGCGTGCGGGAGTTGTCGACGCGGAAGAACCGGTCGAAGATCCGCCGCTGGTCCTCCGCCGCGATGCCGGGCCCGGCGTCGCTGACGCGCACGACGGCCTGACCGTCCTCGACCGTCAGCGCCAGCGAAACGGCCGTGCCCGGCGGTGTGTGGACCGCGGCGTTCGCCAGCAGGTTGTCGAGAACCTGACGCAGCCGGACCGGATCCGCGTCGATTTCGACCGGCCCGGCCGGCACGGCGATCTCCAGTGGACGACCCGGCCGTCCGGCCCGGAACGCGTCGGCGGCCGCGCGCGCCGGATCAGCCAAGTCGATCCGCTCCGGCCGTACCGGCGGCTCGGCGTCGTGCGCGTCGAGCCGCGCGAGCAGCAGCAGGTCGTCCACCAGCACGCTCATCCGCGCGGTCTCCTCGCGGATCTTCGACAGGTGCGCCTCGCGTTCCTCGGGCTCGTTCGCGGCGGCGTAGCGGAACAGGTCGGCGTAGCCGCGAATCGACGTCAACGGCGTGCGCAGCTCGTGGGAGGCATCGGCCACAAAACGGCGAAGGCGCTCGTTCGCCGCTGTCCGCGCGGCCAGCGAGGACTCGATGTGGGTCAGCATCAGGTTGAACGCCGTCCGCAGCTCCTGCACCTCGGCACCGCCGCCTTCGCCGGAAGCGCGGACGGGCAGCGCGGCCGTGGCCATGAGGTCGTGCGACGCGATGTCGTGCGCCGTGCCCGCCATGTCCGACAGCGGCCGCAGCCCCCGGCGCAGCACCAGCCGCCCAGCGACGACGAGGATCGCCAGCGCGATCAGGAACGCGATCACCTCGACGAGCACCAACTGCCGCACGGTGTTGTCCAGATCCGCCTGCGGCGCCGCGCTCAGCAGCACGGTGCCCGTGTCGACCTGGTCCGTCGCGACCGGGCAGGCGCGTACGCGGTATATCCCGGCGCCGTCGATGTACACGGTGCGGAACACGTCGCCCCGCGTCGCGTCGACAGCGACCTTCGCGAGCGTCGCAGCGTCGCTGGGCAGCTTCCCGCCCGGCTGCGGCGTCGCCACGCCTTTGTCCACCTCGAACACGGCGGAGTACCAGGAGTAGATGGTCTGCGGGTTGCCGTGGGACGAGCGCAGGTCGGGCACCTGCGCGACCTGGCTGGTCTTGAGCTGCTCGTCGAGCCGGCGGCCGAGGTAGCCGTTCATGAAGCTCACGGTGACCGTGCCGACGATCGCGAAGACCACCAGCGCCAGCGCGCCCAGCCCGAACGCCAGCCGGGTGCCGAGCCGCGACGCGCGCCACGCGCCGAACCAGCGCCGCGCCCAGCGACCGAGCCGGCTCACCGGCCCGCCCGGCGCACGACGTACCCGACGCCGCGCACGGTGTGGATCAGCGGTTCCGCACCGTCGTCCAGCTTTCGCCGCAAATGGGAGATGACCAGCTCCACCACGTTGGAGCGGCCCCCGAAGTCGTACTCCCAGACGTGGTCGAGGATCTGCGCCTTGGTCAGCACCGTGGGCGAGCGGCGCATGAGGTAGCGCAGCAGCTCGTACTCCGTCGGCGTCAGCTCGGCGGCGCGGCCGTCGCGGCGGACCTCGCGCGTGTCCTCGTCCAGGGTGAGATCGCCCACGGTCAGGACGGCGCCACGCGCGGCCGCCGGGACCGCGGCGCCGGTGCTGCGCCGGAGGACCGCACGCAGCCGCGCCATCAGCTCCTCCACCGAGAACGGCTTCACGAGGTAGTCGTCGCCCCCGCGGGTGAGTCCGGCGATCCGGTCGGCCGTCGCGTCTTTCGCCGTCAGGAAGACCACGGGCACGGTGTTGCCGTTCGCGCGCAAGCGGTCCAGCACCGTGAAGCCGTCGAGGTCGGGCAGCATCAGGTCGAGCACCACGATGTCGGGCCCGAACTCAACCGCCCGGCTCAGCGCCGCCGCGCCGGAGCCCGCGGTCACGGCCAGCCAGCCCTCGTACCGGGCGACGGTCGCCACCAGGTCGGCGATGTGCGGCTCGTCGTCGACGACCAGCAGCCGCACCGGGTTCGGGGTTTCCACTCCCCCATCCTCCGTGAGCCGCGGGCGGGCGCGCGAGCCGAACCCCCGCTCGACAGCCAGTCGACAGGTTCCGCCCAGACCCGGCACAGGTTCCGCGATGACGCTGGCGTTCGTGAACCCGAACCGAAGGGAACCCGTGTGACTGTCATGACACCGATCGCCGCGCCGCCCAGACCGGCGGTGTCGCCGCGCGTCACCGCGAAAGCCTGGCTCTTCGCGTTCCTGGGAGCGAACGTCCTCCTCGTCACCGTGTTCTTCGTCAACGGCGGGCTGTCCGACAACCCGTTGATCAGTGCCGGCCGCCTGGCGGGGCTGTACGCCGCGCAGGCCATGGCTTTCCAGTTGCTGCTCGTGGCGCGCCTGCCGTGGCTCGACCGGCGGCTCGGCATGGACCGGCTCACGGCGTGGCACCGCTGGACCGGCTTCACCCTGTTGTGGACGCTTCTCGCGCACGTCGTGCTCATCGTCTTCGGCTACGCGAGCGTGGAGGCCCGCGGCCCGGTCGGCGAGCTCGTGCAGCTGGCCGACACGCTGGAGGGGCTGCTGCGCGCGATCGTCGCGTTCGTGCTGATCCTCGTGGTCGGCGCCGCTTCCGCCCGGTTCGCGCGCAAGCGGATGGCGTACGAGACCTGGCACTTCGTGCACCTCTACACCTACGCGGCGGTGCTGCTCGCGTTCACGCACCAGGTCGCCGTGGGCCAGTCGTTCACCAGCCACCCGGTCGCGCGCGCCTACTGGTGGACGCTGTGGCTGGGCGCCGGGGCCGCGGTGCTGGCCGGGCGCGTCGGGCTGCCGCTGTGGCGGAATCTGCGGCACCAGCTGCGAGTGGTCGCCGTCGTCCCGGAGTCGCCCGACACCGTTTCGGTCTACATGACGGGCAGGGACCTCGACCGGCTGCCCGCGCGCGCCGGGCAGTTCTTCCTGTGGCGATTCCTGACGAAGGACCGCTGGTGGCAGGCCAATCCGTTCTCCCTTTCGGCCGCGCCCGACGGCCGCACGCTGCGGCTGACGGCGAAGGCCGTCGGCGAGTCCAGCGCGAGCCTGCGCTCGCTGCGCGTCGGCACGCGGGTGTTCGCCGAAGGCCCGTACGGCGCCTTCACCACGATTCACCAGCAGCAGCCGAACGCGCTCCTGGTGGCCGGCGGCGTCGGCATCACGCCGATCCGTGCGCTGCTGGAGGACATCGCCGGCCACGTCGTCGTCCTGTACCGCGTGCGCGCCCCGCAGGACGCGGTGCTGCTGCCCGAGCTGCGCGGGCTGGCCAAGGCCCGCGGCGCGATCGTGCACGTCCTCAGTGGACCGTCCGACCAGCGCGGCCCGCACGGGCCGCTGCTGGGCACCGAAAGCCTGCACGCCCTGGTGCCCGACGTCGACGACCGTGACGTGTTCGTCTGCGGGCCGCCCGGAATGACGGCGGCGGTGCTGCGCAGCCTGCGGGAGCTGCGCGTGCCGTCCGCGCGGGTGCACGCCGAACGTTTCAGCCTGGCCGCGTGAGGAGCGGGAAATGAAGAAGACCATCCTCGTCGTCGCCCTGTCGATCGCCGGGTTCATCGCCGTCTGGCGGTTCGAGCCGACCGCGATGGGGACCACCACGACCACCACCGCCACCCCGCCGTCGGTCTCGGCACCGTCCACTTCGGCCGGCAACAGCGGGACCACGGTGACCGTGCCGGGTTCGGCGCAGAGCAGCGAGTTCGGCACCGTGCAGGTCCAGGTGACGTTCTCCGGCAGCCGGATCACCGACGTCCAGCTCCTGCAACAGCCCGACAGCGGCCGCGGCATCGACGCGCTCCCGCAACTGCGGCAGGAGGCATTGCAGGCCCAGAGCGCGAAAATCGACACCGTGTCCGGAGCGACGCAGACCAGCGAGTCCTACATCCAGTCGCTGCAAGCGGCGATCGACACGAAGGGCGCCTGATGACGACCCACGTCGAGCAGGTGATGGGCCTGCCCGTTTCGCTCGACCTGCGCGACGAAGGCGACTTCTCGGCAGCCGTCACGGACGCGTTCGGCTGGCTGCACGAGGTGGACGCTCGCTTCAGCCCGTACAAAGTGGACAGTGAGGTGTCCCGTTACGACCGGGGCGAGCTGGCCGCGGGCGACCTCAGCGGCGACCTCGACGAGGTGCTCGACCTGTGTGCGTACTACGAGCACCTCTCCGGCGGCGCGTTTTCGGCGCGGCTGCCCGGGCGCGCCCTCGACCCGTGCGCCGTGGTGAAGGGCTGGGCGGTGCAGCGGGCGGCCGACCGCCTGCACGCCGCCGGGGCGCGGCGGTTCTGCCTGAACGCGGGCGGGGACGTCGTCACCTCCGGCGAGCCCGAGCCGGGACGGCCGTGGCGCGTCGGCATCCGGCATCCCGAGCAGCCGCAGTCGGTGTGCGCCGTGGTCACCTCTCGCAACGGGGCGGTGGCGACGTCCGCGGCTTACGAGCGCGGGCAGCACATCCTCGACGGCCGCACCGGGCGACCGGCCACCGGGCTGCTGAGCGTGACGATCGTCGCCGAAGACCTGACGAACGCCGACGCACTGGCCACCGCGGCCTTCGCGCTCGGCGAGGAAGGCATCGAGTGGGCGGCCGGGCAACCCGGCTGTGAGGTGCTGATCATCGACGCGGCCCGCCGGGTGCACCGCTCCCCCGGCCTCGACGCCGCCTGAAAACCGATCGCCCGTGATGTCCGGTTCGGGCACACTCGCGGCAAACCAAGTCGACGTGGGGAGCCGCATGAGCTCGGTAGTGCACAACATCACCTTCGACTGCCCGGACGCGTATGCGCTGGGGCAGTTCTGGAGCGTCGTCGTCGCGCGGCCGCTCACCGACGAGGACTTCCCCGGCGACGAGGAGGTGCTGATCGAACTCGACGCGGGCGTCAACCTGCTGTTCAAGCAGGTGCCGGACGCCAAGACTGTGAAGAACCGCGTGCACCTCTGCCTGCGCCCGGACCGCCCGCGCGACGAGGAAATGGCGCGGCTGCTGGCGGCGGGCGCGACCCTCGTCGACGATCAGCGGCGACCGGACGGCACCGGCTGGGTCGTGCTGGGCGACCCGGAGGGCAACGAGTTCTGCGTGCAGCGCAGCGCGGCCGAAAAAGCGGCGACGGCGTGACCGGCTCGTTCGACGTCAACCGCGCCAACTGGGACGAGCGCGCGCCACTGCACGCGGCGGCGGAGCAGTACGCCGTGCGGAAGTACGTGGACGACCCGGAGTTCCTCAGCCACGTCGTGCGGTTCGACCGGCCGCGGCTCGGCGACGTCGCCGGGTTGCGCGGCGTCCACCTGCAGTGCCACATCGGCACGGACACGCTTTCCCTTTCACGGCTGGGCGCGCGGATGTCCGGCCTCGACCTCTCGCCCGCGTCGCTCACCGAGGCGCGCAAGCTCGCGTCGGCCGCCGGCGCGGACATCGACTACCGGGAGGCGAACGTCTACGCCGCCGCCGAGGTCTTCGGCGAAGGCGGCTTCGACCTGGTCTACACCGGAATCGGCGCGCTGTGCTGGCTGCCGCGGATCGCGGACTGGGCCTCGGTCGTGGCGCGCCTGCTGCGCCCGGGCGGCCGGCTGTTTATCCGCGAAGCCCACCCGATGCTGTGGACTCTGGATGACGAAACCGAGCGCGCCTGGCCCAGGTTCGGCTATTTCGAGCTGGACGAGCCGATGGTGTGGAACGACGAGAACACCTACGTCGACACCGAACGGCCCCTTCGCAACACCACCACGCACGAGTGGAACCACTCGCTCGGCGAGATCATCACGGCGCTTCTGGACAACGGCCTTTCGCTGACCGGGTTCACCGAGCACGACAGCGTCCCGTGGAACGCGTTGCCGAAGGAGATGGCCGCGGGCGACGACGGCGAGTGGCGCATGCGCGAGAATCCGGGCCGGCTCGCGGCGAGCTACACACTCCAGGCGGTGAAAGGTTCCTGACGTGGCCCGGATCCTGCTCGGTTCCTAGAGTGGCGGCATGACTCGTCCCCTGATCGCCGTCGCCGCGCTGGGCGGCACCATCTCGATGACCCCCGGCGGCCGGATCGAAGACGGCGTCGTGCCCCGGCTGACCGCCGCCGACCTGCTCGGCGAGCTGGGCGCCGACCTGCCGATGGACGTCCGCGCGGCCACGCTCGCCGGCATCTCCAGCGCCTCGATGGACTACGCCACCCTGGCGCGTTGCCTGGTCTGGGGAGCCGAACAGGTCGCGGACGGCGCCACCGGGCTCGTCGTGGTGCAGGGCACGGACACCTTGGAGGAGACGGCGTACTTCTTCGAGCTGGCCTGGCCGCACGACGACGTGCCGGTGGTGGTCACCGGCGCGATGCGCAACCCCAGCCTGCCGAGCGCGGACGGGCCGGCGAACCTGCTGGCGTCGCTCACCGTCGCGGCCGACCCGCGCAGCCGCGGCTCCCTGGTGGTGTTCAACGACGACGTCCACGCAGCACGCTGGGTGCGAAAGTCCCATTCGAGCCACCTGGAGGCGTTCTCGTCGGCGCCGGCGGGACCGCTGGGCCTCGTCGCGGAGGGCTCGGTGCACTACTTCCACCCGCCCCTCCCGCGCCCGCCCGCGCTGCCGTTGGCGGACGCGGACTTCTCCGGGCTGGTGCCGCTGCTGGAGGCCGGCATCGCGGACTCGGGCGAGCTGCTTTCCCTGGTGCTGGCGGGCGGCGCGCGCGGCGTGGTCGTCGCGGCGAGTGGGGTCGGCCACGTTTCCACGGGTACGGCGGACGTGATCGCGGCCGCGAAGGTCCCGGTCGTGATCGCGTCGCGCACCGGCGCCGGCCCGACTTTCCGCGGCACGTACGGCTTCCACGGCTCCGAGTCCAGCCTGATCCGCATGGGCGCGACCATGGCCGGGTGGCTGTGCCCGCGCAAGTCCCGGGTCCTGCTGCAACTCCTGCTGGCGACCGGCGCGTCGCGGTCCCGGATCGAGGCGGAGTTCCGGCTCCGCGGCGACCTGGACCGCTGACCGGCACGGGTTCCCGACGGCGCGCGAACGGGACTCTCGCACCGTCACCCGATTGGACCGATTTCCCCGTGGCAGCAACGACTTTCGCCGCGTCCGAACCCGGGATCAGTCGCGGATCGGGCCGCCCAGCGGATCCAGGTGGTACGGCCGCATGTCGCGGGGGCCGTCGCGGTAGACGTGGATGCTGATGGCCGGGTCGGGCCCGTCGTTGCGCACCTCGTGGACGTAGCCGGGGCCGAAGACACGC
The DNA here is from genome assembly GCF_900110575.1 of Amycolatopsis saalfeldensis. Lineage (GTDB taxonomy): Bacteria > Actinomycetota > Actinomycetes > Mycobacteriales > Pseudonocardiaceae > Amycolatopsis > Amycolatopsis saalfeldensis. The sequence goes on along the minus strand of NZ_FOEF01000016.1, from coordinate 8,227 downwards.
GACTGGCCCGCGGCGAGCGCGTGCACCTCGGTCACGGCGCGGCCGCCGGGGGCGCGACGCGCGACCGTCTCGGTCAGCCGGCCCGAGACGACCGTGAACGCGCCGGTCGCGAAAACGTGGTCGTGCAGGTCCGTGTGCTGGCCCGGCAGCCAGCCGAGCAGCCAGATCTCCTGGCCGTCCTCGCGGGAGACGAGCGCGGAAAACCGCTCGTCGGGGTCGTAGCGGAGCAGGCCGCCCCAGCGGTCCCGGTCGGCGGCCACCTCGAGGGCGACGCGGACGGGGTGGCGCAGGGCGGGGTTCTCGGGACGCAGCAGGGTGTTGTCCGGAACGGCGAACATGAAACTGTCCTCACAGAAGGAAAGAAGAGAAGAGCTGGGCCGGGGCGGGGCTCACCGACAACAGCGACACGACGCGCCCATGACGGGGCGGAGGTCACAGGACCCCGGCCACACGATCATCAGGCACGTCGACATGCCGTACAGCGAACCAGCGCCACCGGCCCCGGTCAACCCGTCCCATCCCCTGGACCCGCCCGGCCCAGGGAACCGCTCAGCTCCACTCGTGTTTCTGCGACCGTCCCAGCAGCTCGGCGCCGGCCTGGCGGGGGTCGACGCCCTCGTGGCAGACGCGGTGCATCGCGTCCGTGATGGGCATGTCGACGCCCAGTCCCTGGGCCAGCGCGCGGATCGACGAGCAGGACGCGACGCCCTCGGCCACCTGGCCGCCGGCCGCGGCCTGCGCCTGTTCCAGCGTGTCGCCCCGGCCCAGCCGTTCGCCGAACGTGCGGTTGCGCGAAAGCGGCGACGAGCAGGTCGCCACCAGGTCGCCGAGGCCGGCCAGGCCCGCGAACGTCAGCGGGTCCGCGCCGAGTTTCGCGCCGAGGCGCGCCATCTCCGCCAGCCCGCGGGTGATCAGCGTCGCCATCGTGTTGGCGCCGAGGCCCATGCCCGCGGCCATGCCGCAGCTGAGCGCGATCACGTTCTTGCACGCCCCGCTCAGCTCGCAGCCGACCACGTCGGTGTTGGTGTACGGCCGGAAGTACTGGTTGGAGCTGGCCCGCTGCACCGCCATCGCGCGCTCGTGGTCGGCGCAGGCGATCACCGCCGCGGCCGGCTGGGAGGCGGCGATTTCCCGGGCCAGGTTCGGCCCCGAAACGACCACGATCTCGTCCGCGGGCACCTGCGCCAGCTCCGCGATGACCTCGCTCATCCGCTTCAGCGTGCCCAGCTCGACGCCCTTGGCGAGGCTCACCAGGATCGCCTCGCGCGGCAGCAACGGCTGCCACGCGGTCAGGTTCGCGCGCAGGCTCTGGCTCGGCACGCCCAGCACGACGGCCTGGGCACCGTCCAGCGCCGCCGCGGCGTCCGCCGTCGCCGTGATGCGCTCGGGCAGCCGGACGCCGGGCAGGTACGAGGAGTTCGCGTGCGCCGAGCGGATCTCCTCGGCGACGGACTCCCGCCGCGCCCAGACGGTCACGTCCCGGCCGGCGTCGCCGAGCACCTTCGCGAACGCGGTGCCCCACGAGCCGGCGCCCAGCACGGTGACCCGCTGGACGTCGGTGGCGAAGGTGGCCATCAGGCGTCCGGCTTCTTCGACGGCGGCTCCTCGTGCCGGATCTCCGACAGCAGCCGGGTGACCTCGTCCATCATCAGCGCGGTCACCTCACGCAGCGTCGAGGCGCTGCGCGGGTTCGCGCCCTCGTACGCCGACAGGTCGATCGGGTCGCCGACCAGGTGGGTCACGGTCTTGCGCGGCAGCGGCGTGAACTTCTTCGTGTAGCCGTTGAAGATCTCGTTCGTGCCCCAGCGCGCGATCGGGATCACCGGGACGTCGTTCTGCAGCGCCAGCCGCGCGACGCCGGTGAACGCGTCCTTCGGCCAGCCCGCGGGGTCCTTCGTGATGGTGCCCTCGGGGTAGATGACGATGACCTTGCCCTCTTCCAGCGCCTGGTGGGCGGCCTTGAGGCTGTCGCCGGCCGCGCTCGAACCGCGCGAAACCGGGATCTGCCCCGAGCCGTCCACGATCTTCCCGAGCACCGGGACGTGGCGCAGGCTCTCCTTGAGGAAGAACCGCGGGACCCGCTTGAGCCGGTGCACGAACACCGCGTCGACCACCGGGTCCAGGTGCGAGATGTGGTTCAGCACCAGCACCGCCGGACCCTGCCGGGGCACCTTCTCCGCACCGATCTGGACCCGCTTGCCGATCGCCGTCAACGGGTAGAACACAGCGGCGGCCAGTCCCACCCAGAAGCCGCCCTTTTCACGCCGTGTCAATGTCTCCTCCTCGAGCTCGCACTCCTGCTGATCCTGCCGCGCGCCGGTTCACGCAGTCCAGGGAGGGTGTGCTCACCACGGGCGGCGGCGGTTTCGGGTAAAGATGGACGGGTGGACGTGGACCTGATCGTGCCGTTGAAGCACCCGCGCGACGGCAAGTCGCGGCTGCGGGGCGCACTCGCCGAAGAACGGCACCCCGACCTGGTGCTGGCGCTGGCGTACGACACGCTGGCGGCGGTGGCATCGGCCGCGCACGTGCGTCGGGTGCTGGTGGTCGCGGCCGATCCGGCGGCGGTGTCCGAACTGGCCGCGCTCGGCGCGGAGATCGTGCCCGAGCCGGAGGTGCCCGGCCTCAACGAGGCGCTCCGGCACGGCGAGGCACTGCTGCGGGCGGGCTCGCCCGGCGGGGTGATCGGCGCGTTGCAGGCCGACCTGCCCGCCCTGCGCCCGGGCGATCTGGCCACGGCGCTGGGCGAGGCGGCGGGACGGCGCGCGTTCGTCGCCGACCGTCAAGGCACCGGCACGACGCTGCTGCTGTCGGCGCCCGGCGCGCCGCTCGACCCGCGGTTCGGGGTCGGCTCAGCGGGCCTGCACACCCGCTCCGGCGCCACCCCGCTGGCCGGCGGGCTGGTCTCCCTTCGCAGCGACGTGGACACTCCCGAGGACCTCGGGCACGCCTGTTCGCTCGGTGTCGGGGAGCACACCGCGGCGGTGCTGGGCACGGCCTGTGTGCCGCTGGGCTGAGCTGTTCATTTGACCTTCACCGCGGTCTGCGCAATCGGTAGCTTTGTAGTGAACAATGGGCCTCGTGAGCACAGACGACGGCAGCACTCCAGCCCGTAGCGGTCAGCAGGCCCGGCGACGCGGGACCAGCCCGGCGACGCCGGTCGCGAAGGACCCCGCTCCCCGCCGGAGCTCGGCCGCCCGGAAGACGGCCACCGGCCAGGCGGCCCCGAAGTCCGTGACCGCAGGCCCGGGTTCGGCCAAGGCGACGGCCGCGCGCGCCACCGCGGCCAGAGCCGGTGTCTCCGCCGCCGCGTCCAAGAGCGAGCCCAAGAACACGCCGTCGAAGTCGGCCGCGCTGCGGGCTTCGGCCTCGAAGCCCGCGACGCCGAAGAGCCGCGAGTCGAAGAACCCGGGCGGCAAGAGCGTTCCGGGCAAGACCGCGCTCGCGAAGATCACCGCCCGCGCTTCCGCGGCGAGTGCGGCCGCGAGGGAGGCCTCGGGCGAGGAGATCCGCGCCGTGCCGTCCGCGCCGCCCGCCGTCACCTCGACCGTGCCGACCGCCGTGGAGACTCTGCCCGACGACCGGTACTTCAACCGGGAGCTCTCCTGGCAGGACTTCAACGCGCGGGTGCTCGCGCTGGCCGAGGACGAATCGCAGGCCTTGCTCGAACGGGCGAAGTTCCTGGCCATCTTCGCGTCCAATTTGGACGAGTTCTACATGGTCCGCGTGGCCGGCCTGAAGCGCCGCGACGAGACGGGCCTGCCGGTGCGCAGCGCGGACGGGCTCACCCCGCGCGAGCAGCTGGACTACATCGCCAAGCGCAACCAGGACCTGGTGGAGCGGCACACGGCCGCGTTCGAAGAGCACCTTCGCCCGCAGCTGGCGGAGCAGGACATCCGGATCGTCGGCTGGGCCGACCTCGCCGGGGCCGATCAGCTGCGGCTGTCCAGCTACTTCTCCGAACAGATCTTCCCGGTGCTCACACCGCTGGCCGTCGACCCCGCGCACCCGTTCCCGTACATCTCCGGGCTGTCGCTGAACCTCGCGGTGACGGTGCGCGACCCGCAGGGCGGGACCGAGCGCTTCGCCCGCGTGAAGGTGCCCAGCAACGTGCCGCGGCTGATGCGCGTGGAACAGGAACGGACCAGCCGCACGGCCACCTTCCTGCCGCTCGAAGAGCTCATCGCCGCGCACCTCGGCGAGCTGTTCACCGGCATGGAGGTGCTTGAGCACCACATCTTCCGCGTCACCCGCAACGCCGACTTCGAGGTCGAAGAGGACCGAGACGAGGACCTCCTGCAGGCGCTGGAGCGCGAGCTGGCCCAGCGCCGGTTCGGCCCGCCGGTGCGGCTCGAGGTCGCGCAGGACATGAGCGAGCACATGCTCGAACTGCTGCTGCGCGAGCTGGAGGTGGACCCGGCCGACGTCGTCGAGGTGCCCGGCCTGCTCGACCTGACCTGCCTGTTCCAGCTGTCCGGTGTGGACCGCAAGGAGCTGAAGGACCGGCCGTTCGTGCCCGCGACGCACCCGGCGTTCGGCGAGCGCGAGACGCCCAAGAGCGTGTTCGCGACGCTGCGCGAGGGCGACGTGCTGGTGCACCACCCGTACGACTCGTTCTCCACCAGCGTGCAGCGCTTCATCGAGCAGGCGGCGGCCGACTCGAAGGTGCTGGCGATCAAGCAGACGCTGTACCGCACCTCGGGCGACTCCCCGATCGTCGACGCGCTGATCGACGCCGCCGAGGCCGGCAAGCAGGTCGTGGCGCTGGTGGAGATCAAGGCCCGCTTCGACGAGCAGGCCAACATCGCCTGGGCGCGCACGCTGGAGCGCGCGGGCGTGCACGTGGTGTACGGCCTCGTGGGCCTGAAGACGCACTGCAAGGTCTCGATGGTGGTGCGGCAGGAAGGCGCCACCATCCGCCGCTACTGCCACATCGGCACCGGCAACTACAACCCGAAGACCGCGCGCCTGTACGAAGACCTCGGCCTGCTCACGGCCGACCCGAGCGTCGGCGCGGACATCACCGACCTGTTCAACGTCCTCACCGGCTATTCGCGCCAGGACACCTACCGGACGCTGCTCACGTCGCCGCACGGCATCCGCCGCGGCATCGTGCGCGCGATCGGCGAGGAGATCGAGCTGGCCCGTGCCGGGCAGCGGGCCGGGATCCGGATCAAGTGCAACTCGCTGGTCGACGAGCAGGTGATCGACGCGCTGTACCACGCGTCGCAGGCCGGCGTGCAGGTCGACGTGGTGGTGCGCGGGATCTGCGCGCTGAAGCCGGGAGTGCCGGGGCTGAGCGAGAACATCCGCGTCCGCTCGATCCTCGGCCGGTTCCTGGAGCACTCGCGGGTGTTCCACTTCCGCGCCGGCGGCACGCACTGGATCGGCAGCGCGGACATGATGCACCGCAACCTGGACCGCCGGATCGAGGCGCTGGTGCGGGTCAAGGACCCGAAGCTGACGCAGCAGCTGGACGCGGTGCTCGACTCGGCGCTCGACCCGACCACGCGCTGCTGGGTGCTTTCGGCCACCGGCGAGTGGCAGCCGTTCCCTGCCGCGGGCTCGCAGGTGCGCGACCACCAAACCGAACTGGCGAAGCTGCACGGAGCCGCCGGATGAGCCCGGACGTCCGGGCGGCCGGCGCCGTGCTGTGGCGCGGCGCCGGTGACGCGTTCGAGGTGGCGCTGGTCCACCGTCCGCGATACGACGACTGGTCGCTGCCCAAGGGCAAGGTCGACCCCGGCGAGACGATCGCCGCCACCGCCGTCCGCGAGATCCGTGAGGAGACGGGTTTTCGCGCCGTGCTGGGCCGGTACGTCGCGCAGACCGCGTACGACGTGCCCGCTCGCCACGGCGAAGGGGTGTTGAAAAAGACGGTCGACTATTTCAGCGGCGAAGCCGTATCCGGCTCCTTCGAGCCCAACGACGAGGTCGACGAGCTGCGCTGGCTCGACCCGTCGGCGGCGGAACAGCTGCTGACGCGGGACACCGACGTCCGCGTGCTGCGGGAGTTCTGCGCGCTGCCGCCGTCGTCGACCACCGTCCTGCTGGTGCGCCACGCGAAGGCGGGCAAGCGCGAGGACTGGACCGGCGACGACGACCTGCGCCCGCTGTCCGACGCCGGGCAGCGCCAGGCCGAAGCCCTGCGCGCGCTGGTGCCGTTGTTCGGCGCGGACCGCGTGCTGTCCGCGCCCCGGCTGCGCTGTGTGCAAACGGTGGCCGGTGTCGCGGACGACCTCGGCGTCGAGGTGCGGCACGAGCACCTGCTGTCGGAAGAGGGTTACTGGCCCGACCCGGTGCTCGGGATCGCCCGCCTGCTCGCGATCGCGGGCGACGGCGGCACTCCCCTGGTGAGCAGCCAGGGCGGGGTGATCCCGGATCTGATCAGCGCGCTGGCCGACCGCGACGGCATCGAGCTGACGGCCTCCCGCGGCGGCGTGGTGCCCAGCAAGAAGGGCTCGCTGTGGGTCCTGACCTTCCGCCCGCCGTCGGGCAGCACCGGCCCGGAACTGATGAGCGCCGATTATTACCCGAGCGCACTCCCTTCCCCGGCGCCGTCGCACTCGTAACCATCCCGACCGGAAACGTACGTTCCTCCATTGTGGAGGCACGGGGATTCGGTCCCGGCGAAGATCGGCAATTACGCGAAAGCCGCCCGGGCGCCTTTGCGAAGCCGCCGGATTCACCCGGGGAATTCCGGGGAAGTCAGCGCTCGGCTGTTGCGCCTCGCGAGTTGTTGTCCGCTGCCACCTGCCGATCATTGCGCCACTCGGGGGACAGCGCCGGCTCCCCCGCCCACGATGGCCGCTGAGCGACCGTTGCCCCCGCGCGCTTCTCCACGGGCGCTGCCGCGGACCACGGCTCGCTGGGGGGCTTCCAGGCCGCAGTAGCGTTCTGCCCTGGGAGCGGCGACACCTGACGGTGACCCTCACTCGTCCGACCGGGTGGCCCCGATCCCACCACCGGAGGGGACTTTCCCGGCCAGGCCACAGCGAGTACGACTCCGCCTCCGTCACAGGGCAGCCTGCCGCGTAAAGAACTCCTTACCAGCTATACCGATCTGCCATTCCCGGCCCAAGACCAGGGTCGCCAGGCCCGAACCAGCGGCTGCCACCACAACCCAAGGCCCCAAGCCACCAGTCGCAAACCGACGGCCGAAAGGGAACAGCAGCCGGTCATCGACCCCTCGCCCAAACCAGCCGCGACAAGTCACCACGCCCCCGCCGAAACCAGCCGCGGCCAGCCGCCACGCCCGCCCAAACCAGCCGCCAACCCGTCGCCCACGCTCCCAGCAGGCCTGCCCGAACCCCGGCTCCCAGCCATCTCCGCGCACCCCGCCACCGCGCCCCGCCGAATGCCCTGCCACACAGCCGATTCACAGAACCGGCCCGAACATGCGGCAGGGCCCCACCCGTGGTTCGGGTGGGGCCCTGCCGTTGCTCGCCTCGAGGAGAGGTGGCTACAACTGCCTACTTCTTCTTCGCGGCGGACGTGCGCTTGGCCGGGGCCTTGGCGGCGGGCTTCTTGGCCGCGGTGGTCTTCGCGGCGGTTGCCTTCGCGGCCGGCTTGGCGGCGGTCTTCGTCGCAGTCGCCTTGGTTGCCGGCTTGGCGGCGGCCTTGGCGCGGGTGGTGGTGGCCTTGGCGGCGGTTGCCTTCGCGGCGGGCTTGGCGGTGGCCTTGGTGGCCTTCGCCTTCGTCGCGGGGGCCTTGGTGGCCGTGGCCTTCGCGGCGGGCTTTGCTGCGGTGGCGCGGGTCCGCGTGGTGGTGGCGCGCGTGGTCGCCGGGCGCGAAGCCGTCGCGCGGGTGGCGGTGGTGCGCGTGGTTGCCGCCGCACGGGTGGTGGTGGCGCGGGCGGGGGTGGCGGTGGCGCGCTTGACGGCGGTGGCCTTGGGCAGTTTTTTGGTGCCGGAGATGACGTCCTTGAAGGTGGTGCCGGCGCGGAAGGCGGGCACGTTGGTCTTCTTCACCTTGACGGTCTCACCGGTACGCGGGTTCCGTGCGGTGCGGGCGGCGCGGGCACGCTTCTCGAACACACCGAACCCGGTGATGTTCACCTTCTCGCCCTTGTTGACCGTCCGGATGATGATGTCGACGAGACCGTCGACGGCCTCCGAAGCAACCTTTTTGTCGCCCAGACGCTCCGACAGCGCCTCGATCAGCTGGGCCTTGTTGGCCATTTCCGGTCCTCCAAGAAGAACTCTTCGTCCACGGCCACGTCGGCCGA
>NZ_FOEF01000046.1 GCF_900110575.1 Amycolatopsis saalfeldensis | reverse complement strand
GCGTCGCGTGGTGCCAACGGACTTGGCGCCACGCCGGGCGCCGCCAGCGGACCTGGTGCTGCTGCGCCGGGTGGCGCCAACGCGCCTGGTGCTGCCGCGTCGGGTGGTGCCAACGGACCTGGTGCCACGCCGGACGCCGCGGTGTCTGGGACTCCTGGCGCAGGTCCGGTGGTTTCTGGTGCACCGGGCGGAAATCCTGTGGCTCCTGGTGGACCGAGCGTGAGTGCTCCGGGCGCCGCGCCGGGGAGCCGTCAGAGGACCGGTCATGCTCCGGCTGCGCCCGAGACCGCGCCGCAGGGCTCGAGTGGTGCTTCTCCTGCCGATGCGACAGCGAGCACGATGCCTGCCGCCACGGCCCCCGGCCCCGATCCCGCGCCGTCCCGTTCGGCGCCTGCGCGGCAGACTTTCCCGCAGTGGTCGCCAGGGCCGACCCCGAAGTGGTCGACTTCCCGCTCGCCCGCTCCGAACCAGACCGACGAGCCAGGGACCGACCAGCGACAACCGCTCCACCGCGCGCCGATCGAGCAAACCCCGGACCCGAGTCGGCTTTCTCCGGAACCGGCCGTGACGGCTGAGAATTCCTGGTCCCAGCCGGAACAGCGGCCCCGCCCCGATCCCGAACGGACACCTCCGCCGCACCCCCCCGCCGCACCCCCGGAGGCGACTGCTCCGACGTCACCGGCCGAGCAGCCCACGGACGCAACGTCGCCCGAGCCGGTCAACGAAACTTCCACGGATTCAATGGTGAGTCCATCTCGGGAGCCCGTTGCCGAGTCAGTAACTCAGCCAGAGTCCGCGGGCCCGGCTGACGAGCCAGTAATGCCGCCCGACGTGACGGCGCAAGCCGAGCCGGCTGCTGAGCCCGAGCCAGGTGATGAGGCGGAGTCATCTGCTCTATCCGATGTCGACGAGCCGGAGGAACCGACCGCCGCGCCCGTCGCCGAGCCAGAGCCCGTTGCCGAGGTGGACCCTGTCGCCGAGCCGCAACCCGTTGCGGAGCCGGAAAATGTTGTGGCGTCGACAGTCTCGGCGGAACAAGCGAACCGGCCGGAAGCCTCCGTGGCACCGACGGAATCGCCGGTGACGGAAGCGCGCGAGGAACCCCTTCGCGAAGCTGCGGCTGAGTTACCTGTCCGACCGGCGGATGTTGCGGCTCAGCCGGATGCGCGACCGGTGCCATCTTTGGAGTCGCCGCAGCCAGGTTGGTCCGCTCAGCAGGAAAAGCCGCCGACGGAGCAGGTGAGTCACCCGGGTCCGCCGCCTGAAGCGGGTCGGCCGGAGCCGTCGCAGATGGGCGGAGCTGTTGAGCCGCTGCATCAAGAGAGCCAGCCGGAGCAGTTGCGGGCAGGCGGACCTGTCGGGCCGCCGCATCAAGTGAGTCGGCCTGAGCAGCTACAGACAGGCGGAGCTGTTGAGCCGCCGCATCAGGGGAGTCGCCCGGAACAGTCGCAGGCAGGCCGACCTGTTCAGCCGTCACAGCAAGGGAACCAGCCAAAACACGGGAGCGAGCCGCAGCCGCAGTTGCCGCAGCCGTCGTTGCCGCAGCCGCAGGGGCAGCGGCCGGCGTTGCCGCAGCCTGGTGGGGGGCGGTCGGCGGGGTTGGGGCCGGATGGGCGGCCGTTGCCGGTGTTTCCCGGGCAGGAGACGGGGCCCGTCGGACCGCCGCCGCCGGTGCGGAGTTTCCGGGCCGCACCGCCGGTGTTTCCGGGGCGGGAGCCGGTTGTGCCGCCGGTGCCCACCGAGCCGTCAGCGGCCGCAGAGCAGCGGGAAATCGCAGAGTGGCAGACGTCCGCGGAGCAGCGGGCAACCGCAGAGCGGCCAGCGCATGCAGAGCGGCAGGCGAACGACGCGCAGCAGACGTCCGCCGGGGCGCGGGGACCTGCGCAGCAGCAGGGTGGGTTGCCACAGCCTCAGGGGCCGGCCGGGCAGTGGGTGCAGCAGCAGGGCGGGCAGCAGCAGTCGTCGATGGCTCGGAGGCTTGGCGGAGGGGGCGGGGGCACCGAGCCGTCGCAGGTGCGGGAGGCGCCGATCGCCTTTTCGGCTTCCTCGCCGGCCGATGACGTCGAGACGCCGCCTCGGGGGACGCCGCTGCCGCAGTCGCGTGGGTGGTTCGACGAGTTCCAGAACCGCGAGGACAACGGCGGCGACGGCGAGTTCGGCCCGACCGGCGAGCCGACGGAGATCCCCTACAAATACCGGAAGTGACGTCGGGCTCGGGTGACCCGAACCGTCCCGCCGGAGTGACAGGCGGGTCGCCGGGTGCCACGCTACGAGGCATGGCTGACGACCCGAACCCGGACCAGGGCTGGTACTACAACACTCGCACCAACGAGGTGGAGCACCTCGAACGCAGCCGGAGCATCGACCTGCTCGGCCCGTACCCGGACGAGGCCACGGCCCGCCGTGCGCTGGACATCGCCCGGGAACGGACACAACAGGCCGACGCCGCCGACCACGCCTGGGAGGGCGACTGACCGCGAGCGGCCCCACCGCCTGAAGCGCCCCAACGCGGCGTTCGGTGCTCCAACCGCTGCCCACCACCCTCAGCGGAGGCCAGCCCCGACGCCGCATTGGGGCGGCCCCAGCAAACCGCAGCCAGTCACGGCAAGCCCAAGCCCGCCCCAGCCCAGGAGGGGCTCAGCCCAAAGCGGGAACCGAAGGGTCCAGCACGAAGTCCAGGTCCACCTGGGCTTCCAGGTCCGACCCCGTGCGCCCGTTTCCCCAGGCCCGCGCGTTGCGCAGGTGGAACTCCACCCCCTGACGCTGGTACCGCGCCCAGTCGCGCTGTTCGGCGTCCACCGTGGACAGCATGGTGGACAAGGTGTCCAGGTTGTGCGGTTCCAGCTCGCCGATGGGCCGGGGCGCGCCGCGTTCGGCGGCGCGGACGTGACGGGAGGCGCTCAGCCAGCCGATCAGGGCGTCGCCCAGCTGGGTGCTCAGGAACTCGACGTCATCGGCGTCGGTGACCTTGTTGCCGACCACCATGAGGCGCACGCCGAAGTCACGCGCGTGGTCCGCGTACTGGCGGTACACCCCGACGCTGCGCAGCGTCGGCTCGCACACCAGGAACGTCACGTCGAAGCGGGTGAACAGGCCGGAGGCGAACGCGTCCGCGCCCGCCGTCATGTCCATCACCACGTACTCGCCCGGGCCGTCGACCAGGTGGTTCAGCAGCAGCTCCGCCGCGCCGACCTTCGAGTGGTAGCAGGCCACGCCGAGGTCGTCCTCGTCGAACTGGCCCGTGACGCCCAGCCGCACGCCGCCGAGGGAGCGGAAGCACGCGTCGAAGACCGGGTTGTCCTCGAACGGCTTCACCAGGCGCGAACCGCGGCCGGGCGGGGTGGTCTTGATCATCGAGGCGGCGTCCGGGATCCGCGGGTTGGCGCCGCGCAGGTACTCCTTGATCAACGCCATGTTGTCGCCCAGCGTCGGCCACGCGAGGGCCTCTTCCTCGGTGGCTCCCAGGGCCACGGCGAGGTGCTGGTTGATGTCGGCGTCGATCGCCAGCACCGGTTTGCCGGCGTCGGCGAGGTACGAAACGAACAGCGAGGACAGCGTGGTCTTCCCGCTGCCGCCCTTGCCGACGAACGCGATCTTCACGGCGGAACCCTTTCGGAAATGGTTTTCATTGTTGGACGGGCTCAAACGTACACCCGACCGGCGCGCGCCCGAACGGGCGATCGCGGCCACTCGAGCGGGATACTGTTGTGTGGTGCCTCCACTCGTGATCAGGACTCACGCGGCGGGAGGGGACTTCGGTCGTCTCCGGGCCGAGTTCGCGCTGCCGGAGTCCTTCGGCCCGGAGGTGCTGGCCGAGGCGGAGCAGTCGGTGCTCGACCCGCTCGCGTCGGCCGGCGGCCGCGAGGACGCGACGGACCTGCCGTTCGTCACCATCGACCCGCCCGGCTCCAAGGACCTCGACCAGGCGATGCTCATCGAGCGCACTCGCCGCGGCTTCCGGGTGCACTACGCCATCGCGGACCTGGCGGCGTTCGTGCCGCCCGGCGGCGCGCTGGATCGCGAGGCCCGCCGCCGCGGCCAGACGCTGTACCTGCCCGACGGCAACGTCCCGCTTCACCCGCCCGTCCTGTCCGAGGGCGCCGCGAGCCTGCTGCCCGGCGAGGTCCGCCCGGCCGTGCTGTGGACGATCGACGTGGACGAGGGCGGCGAGCTGATGGACACGCGCGTCCGCCGGGCACTGGTCCGGTCCACCGAGCAGTTCGACTACGAGACGGTGCAGACCGCGCTCGACGCCGGCCGCTCGCACCCCTCCGTGGCCGCGCTGCCGGAGCTGGGCCGGGTCCGGCGTGAGCTGGCCGTCCGCCGCGGGGCCGTGGAGTTGCAGCTGCCGGAGCAGGAGATCAGCGGCGATGCCGACGGGGGCTGGGCGCTCGCCCGCCGCCCGCGCACCGCCGTCGACGCCTGGAACGCGGAAATCTCGCTGCTCACCGGAATGGCCGCCGCGCAGATCATGCTGGACGCGCGGGTCGGCGTCCTCCGCACGCTGCCGCCGCCGGAGCCGGACGCGGTGGAGTGGCTGCGTCGCTCGGCGCACGCGCTGGGCGTGGCCTGGCCCGAGGGGCAGCCGGTCTCGGAGTTCCTGTCCGCTTTGGACCCCGGGCGGCCCTCGTCGATGGCGTTGTACGCGGACACAACGCGGCTTCTGCGCGGCGCGGGCTACACGTCGTTCGACGGTGAGCGCCCCGGTCTCGCCACGCACGCGGGCATCGGCGGTGCGTACGCGCACGTCACCGCCCCGATCCGACGCTTGGTCGACCGCTTCGCCACGGAGGTCTGCCTCGCCGTGACGGCGGGGCGCGAGGTGCCGTCGTGGACTCGGGAGGCGCTGGACGAGGTGCCGTCGAAGATGTCCGCTTCGGACGTGCTGGCCGCGCGCGTCGAGCGGGCCTGCATCGACCAGGTGGAGGCGTGGGTGCTGGCGGAGCGCGTCGGCGGTGAGTTCACGGCCGTGGTGCTGCGCGCGGAGGAGACGAAGGCGGAGATCCTGGTGGAGGACCCGCCGGTGATGGCGAAGTGCGCGGGGGAGCGGTTCCCGGAGGGCGAGCGAATCGGCGTGCGCCTGACCGCCGTCGACGTCGACAAGCGAAAGGTGTTGTTCGAACGCGTATGAGGAGTCGGGAGCTGGTCGACGACCTGGGTGAGCTGGTGCCGGTGGAGGGCGCGCCGTCGCGGGTGGTCTCGCTGGTCCCGTCGCTGACGGAGGCGGTGGAGGTGAGCGCCCCGGGCCGTCTGGTGGGAGCCACGGACTATTGCACGCATCCATCCACATTGGACGTTTCGCGGGTCGGCGGCTCGAAGTACCCGAACCTGGACCGCGTGCTGGAGCTGGCGCCGGACCTGGTGCTGGCGAATTCGGAGGAGAACCGCCCGGAGGACGTGGAACGCCTGCGCGCCAACGGAATCCCGGTGTGGGTGATGGAGGCCAGCGCCACCGTCCCGGCCGCGCTGGGCTCGCTGCGCCGAATCCTGACGCAGGCCTACGGCGTCAGCGAGCCGAGGTGGCTGGTCGAGGCCGAGGAGCTGTGGCGGGAGGTCGCGCCGGTCCGGCACATCGCGGTGGTCCCGGTCTGGCGCAAGCCGTGGATCGTCCTGGGCCGCGACACGTTCGCCGGTGACGTGCTGCGCCGCGTCGGAGTGGAGAACGCCTACGCGGACGCGCCCGACCGTTACCCACGCCCCCCGATCGACGAGCTGCGAACCCGCGCGGACGACCTCGTGATCCTGCCGGACGAGCCGTACGAGTTCACCGCCGAGGACGGTCCGGGCTTCTTCCCGGAAGCCGAGCCGGTGCTGGTTTCGGGGCGGTATCTGACCTGGTACGGCCCATCGCTCGTCGACGCGCATGCTGTGTTGAGCGAGGCCCTGGGCCGCGTGTCACCTACAACGTAATCCCAGTCAACACCGTAACCCGCTCCTCCGTCAGATCGGCCATCGCGGCGGCCGGCCCTTCGCGGCCGACACCGGAGTCCTTCACGCCGCCGTAAGGCATCTGGTCGGCCCGGAAGCTGGGCACATCGCCCACCAGAACGCCGCCGACCTTCAGCCGGGCGGACACGTCGAAGGCCGTCGGGAGATCGCGGGTGAAAACGCCGGCCTGCAACCCGAACCGCGAGGCGTTGATCCGCGCAACGCCATCGTCCGCCGAGGAAACCCGGATCAGCGACACCACCGGACCGAAAACCTCCTCGGCCATCACCGATGCGTCCTCGGGCACGTCAGCCAGCACAGTCGGCTCGACGGCGGCACCCGAGCGACCACCGCCGGTGAGCAGAGTGCCGCCCGCGGCCACCGCGTCCGAAACCCATGACGAAACACGCACGGCGGCGGCCTCGTTGATCAGCGGTCCGACATCCACGCCGTCCTCGCGCGGGTCACCCGTCCGCAGCGCCGCGACCTGCGCGAGCACCTTGTCCCGCAACGCCTCGTAGACGTCCGCGTGCGCATAAACCCGCTGCACCGAGATGCAGGACTGCCCGGCCTGGTACATCCCGAACGTCGCGATCCGCTGAGCGGCGAAGTCCAGGTCCGTCCAATCCGGACAGACCAGCACCGCGCCATTGCCGCCCAGTTCCAACGCCACGTGCTTGCGCGGCACGCTCTCGCGGATGCTCCACCCGACCGGCACCGAGCCGGTGAAGGAAACAACCGGCAGCCGAGGGTCCTTGACCAGCTCGGCGGTTTCGTCGTTGCCGATGGGCAGGATCGACCAGCTCCCGGCGGGCAACCCCGTCTCGGCCAGGATTTCGCCGAGCAGCAGCGCCGTCAGCGGCGTCGCGGGCGCGGGCTTGAGCACGATGGGCGCACCGACCGCGATCGCCGGAGCCACCTTGTGCGCCACCAGGTTCAACGGGAAGTTGAACGGCGTGATGCCGAGCACCGGCCCGCGAGGCACCCGCCGGACCAGCGCGAGCCGTCCCGTCCCGCCGGGGTCGGTGTCGAGGCGCTGCAGCTCGCCGGAGAACCGCCGAGCCTCCTCGGCCGCCCAACGGAACGTGGACACCGCCCGCCCGACCTCACCACGAGCCCACTTCAGCGGCTTGCCCGACTCGGCCGTGATCAGCTGCGCGATCTCCTCGGACCGCTCGCCCAAAACCCGGGACACGTGGTCCAACGCCCCGGCCCGGACGTGCGCGGGCACCGTCGCGAACTCGTCGGCGACCTCGGCCGCGGCTTGCACGGCGGTCTCGATGTCCGATGTGGACGGTACGTAGTGAGAGCCGGCCTCGCCGCCGTCGTAGGGGTGGCGGACGGTGGCGGTGGTGCCGGTGGCGACGGGCTTACCGGCAACCCAGTAGGGAACAGTCACTTGCGGGCCTCCACACGGATCGCGTACTCGAGGACGGACAAGCCCTCGTCGAGCAGCTCGTCGGACAGGGAAAGGGGCGGCAGCAGCCGGACGACGTTGCCGTAGGTGCCGCAGGTCAGCACCACCACGCCGAGCGCGTGACAGGCCGCGGCGACGCGTTTGGTCAGATCCGCGTCCGGCTCCACCCCACCCGGCTTCACGAACTCCGCCGCCAGCATCGCGCCGCGCCCGCGCACGTCGCCGATCACGCCCGTCTCCGAAGCCAGCGCTCGCAACCGAGGCAGCACCCGCTCCTGGATCCGACGCGCGGACGTCGCCAGGTCCGCCCCGCGCATGGTCTCGATCGAGCCGAGTGCCGCTGCGCACGCGATCGGGTTGCCGCCGTAGGTCCCGCCAAGCCCGCCCGGCGCAACAGCGTCAAGCAGCTCCGCGCGCCCGGTCACGGCGGCGAGCGGCAGGCCGCCCGCGATGCCCTTGGCCGTCGCGATCAGGTCGGGGACCACGTTCTCGCGGGTGGAGGCGAACCAGTCGCCGGTGCGGCAGAAGCCGGTCTGCACCTCGTCGGCGACGAACACCACCCCGTTCGCCGAGCACCAGGCCGAGAGCGCAGGCAGGAAACCGGGTGCGGGCTCGATGAACCCGCCCTCGCCCTGGATCGGCTCGATCACCACAGCCGCGACCTGATCCCCGCCGATCTGCTTCTCGATCCGGTCGATCGCCACCCGCGCGGCCTCGGCCCCGTCCAGCCCGTCCCGGAACGGATAAGACCCGGGCACCCGGTAGACCTCGGGCGCGAACGGCCCGAACCCGTGCTTGTAGGGCACCGACTTCGCAGTCAGCGCCATCGTCAGATTCGTCCGCCCGTGATAGGCGTGGTCGAACACCACCACCGCCTGGCGCCCGGTCGCGGCCCGAGCGATCTTCACCGCGTTCTCCACGGCCTCGGCGCCGGAGTTGAACAGCACCGACTTCTTCGCGTGGTCACCAGGGGTCAGCTCGGCCAGCGCCTCGCAGACCTCCACGTAACCCTCGTACGGCGTGACCATGAAGCAGGTGTGCGTGAACAGCCCGGCCTGCTCGCGGACGTGGTCGACGACCGCGGGCGCCGAGTGGCCGACGTTCGTCACGGCGATGCCGGAGCCGAAGTCGATCAGCACGTTGCCGTCGGCGTCGGTCAGCAGCCCGCCGCTCGCGGAGGTGATGTACGCGGGCAGCGTGGACGCGACGCCGGCCGCGACGACGTTCGCCCGGCGTTCCTGCAGCGCGCGCGACGCGGGGCCGGGGATCTCGGTGCGCAGCCGGCGCTGCTGGGGAGCCGGGGCCTGGGGCTCGGCGGCGGTTGTGGTCACGGGCGCTCCTGGAAGGGACTCGTGAGTGCCTAGGACGGTTCTAACCGGCAGGAACACTCACGACGGGCTGGGTCGTCCACCAGGGTGCGGCCGGGGAGGGGATCGAGTCAGGTGGCCGAAGTGGCCAACTTGGCCGGTAGGATTGGCCGTTATGGCACTGACCTTGCGCGCGCTGGCCGACGAGCGGCCGCTCGGCCTGCGGGTGGTCGCCGGGGCGACCGGGCTGGACCGGCCGATCGGCTGGGTGCACCCCACCGAGCTGACCGACCCGCAGGCGTTCCTCGAAGGCGGTGAGCTGCTGCTCACCACCGGCCTCGCACTGGACGAAGCGTTCGACGAAGCGGCGTACGTCCGGCGCCTCGTCGAAGCCGGTGTCGCGGGCCTCGGCTTCGGCGTGGGGTTGAGCCACGCGCGCGTGCCTGAAGCGCTGGTGACCACGGCGGACGAGGTCGGCCTGCCCGTGCTCGAAGTGCCGCGGAAGACGCCGTTCATCGCGATCACCCGCGCCGTCTCACGCGCGGTGGCCGCCGACGAGTACGCCGCCACCGTCCGCGTCGGCAAGGCCCAGCAGGAGCTGACCCGGACGGCCGTCGGCAAGGGCGGCGCCGGGGGAGTGGTCCGCCGGTTGGCGCGGCTCGTCGACGCGTGGGTGGTGCTGTTCGACTCCGCCGGACGGGTGGCCGAGGCCGCTCCCGCCACCGCCCGCGCGTACGGCGAAAGCCTCGACGTCACCGGGCTTCGCGCCGGCACCCGCGTGGTGGCGCTCGGCGACGACGAGGTGGTGCTCCAGACCCTGCACACGCGCGGCACCCTGGCGGTCGGGCGAACGGAGCCGCTCGACGCGCCCGGGCGGCACATCGTCAACACCGCCGTCTCGCTGCTTTCCCTTGCCCTGGAACAGGATCGCGCGCATCATGCCGCATTGTCCCGGCTTCGCACCGGCCTGCTGGACCTGCTGGTGGCGGGGCAGGAGGACCTCGCGCTGGACGTCCTGCGCACCGTGCAGGAGGTGCCGGCGCGGCCGTGGACGGTGCTGGCCCTGTCCGGCGCGAAAGGCCGGCGCAACGCGCTCTACGACCGGCTGGAAACCGTTGCCGGGCAGGTGTTTTTCGCGCATCACGACAACCTGCTGATCGCCGTGGCCGACGACGTGGACCGGGTGGTGACCGCGGCCGAGGGTGTCGGCGAGTTCCACGTGGGTGTCGCCGACGCGGACGCCTTCGCCACTGCCCTGCATCAGGCGCGCGAGGCGGTGGCTGCCGCGCGCACGACCGGCGTCCCGCTCGTCCGCTACGCCGACCACGCCGGCCGTGGGCTGCTCGGACTGCTGGAACCCCAAGCGGCGCAAGCGTTTTCGGCTCAGCTGCTCGCTCCGTTACGCGCCTTCGACGCGACCGGACGCGGGGACCTGGAGACGTCGTTGCGCTGCTGGCTCGAGCACCACGGGCACTGGGACCTCGCCGCGACGAAGCTCGGCGTGCACCGGCACACCCTGCGCAACCGCGTGCGGAAGGCGGGCGAGCTGCTCGGCCGGGACCTCGACTCGCCCGGCGTGCGCGCCGAACTCTGGCTGGCGCTGCAGGTCAGGTCGTGACGAGCAGGGCGATCGGCGAGTCCCCGCAACGGCGCAGGGTCAGGCCGCCTTCGGTGGTGTACGGCTCGGCGCCGGAAGCCCACCAGGCCGGCACGTCGACTGCCCGCACCAGCGAGCCGGTCGCCTGCCGGACGTTGTTGGCCACGATCACCCGGCCTTGCGCGTTCAGCAGCGCCGCTTCGCGTCCCAGTGAGCGAAGCCGACGCCGCACTGTGCGCTCGAACTCGCGCACGTACACGTCCGCGCCGACAACGCCGGCGAAGCCGTCTCGCTCGACCGGCAGCGTGAAGGTGAGCGTGTACTCGTCGGTGCAGAGGTAGTCGACGTACGGGCCGTTGATGTGCCTCCGGCCGCTGTCGCGCGGCACCGTGAACCACGATTGACGCGTGTAATCGAGGAAGTTCTCACTGTCCGGGTCGAGGGAGATGAACAGCTGCTCCGGCGGCTCGCCCTCCTCGGCCGGGCTGGTCCACCACTCGAAGCCGAACTCCTGGTCGGACAGCACGTGCGGCGCGCTGACGAAGCCGGCGCCGATGACCAGGCCGCCCAGGGCCTCGATCACCTGCGGCCGGATCCGGTGCAG
Organism: Amycolatopsis saalfeldensis; assembly: GCF_900110575.1. Lineage (GTDB taxonomy): Bacteria > Actinomycetota > Actinomycetes > Mycobacteriales > Pseudonocardiaceae > Amycolatopsis > Amycolatopsis saalfeldensis. The sequence goes on along the minus strand of NZ_FOEF01000046.1, from coordinate 13,713 downwards.
GGCCGCCGAAGCCGAGCCGCCCGGTTCGGCGAGCAGGGACTCGGCGGCGGCCAGTACCGGCTTCAGCCGTTCGAAGATCTCTTCCACCAGCGCGGAAACCTGGGCCACGACTTCATCGCCGGTCAGCGTTCGGGTGTCGGTCACGATGCTCACCTCGGATGCGGGGTCATCGAAGCTTACGGCGTTTCGAGGCTTAAGTGCAGATCGGCCAGCCGGTCCAGCGCCCCTAAAATGTGGTCTTCGGTGAGCTTGCGGGCCAGTTCGCCGTCTGCGGCGGCGATCGCCGTGACGATCGCGCGGTGCTCAGCGTAGGCCTGCTGGGAACCTTCCTCGCCGCCGAGGGGCACCCAGAGCAACCCCCCGCGTTCGCTCTGCAACTGAACTTCCTGGTTGGTGAGCCGCGGCGACTGCGCGGCCGCCGCCACCTCCAGGTGAAAGTGCCGCTCGGCGCGCGTCGCGTCGGGGCCGGTGGCGTCGAGCAGGTCCTCGCCGGCCAGCCGCAGCCGCTCGAGGTCCTCCGGCGAGCTGCGCTCCGCGGCGAGCTTGGCCGCGGACCCGGCGACGGCGAGGTAGTGGTCACCGAAGTCGCGCAGGTCCGCGAGCGAGACCAAACGCAGGCGCTCGGCCCACGAGCTCGGCGCCGGCCACGCGGGTGTGCGGACGAAGCTGCCGCCGCCCCGTCCGCGGCGCGTTTCGACCAGCCCTTGCTGACGCAGGACCGCGAGCGCCTCTCGGACCGTGACCGTGGAGACGCGGAACTGCGCGGCCAGCTCGACCTCGCTCGGCAGCTGCTCGGCGTCGTCGAGCAGGCCGAGGGTGATGGCGTCGAGCAGCCGCGCCGCCACCGCTTCGGCCCGGCCGAGCTGGTCCAGCGGCGCGAACATGGCCAGCCGCGCGTTGTTCGGCATCTCCCTGCGCATGAGTCCACCCGTCCCGCACCTGCGATTGAGCCAATCCTGCCCCAGAGTCTTGTGATTTGAAATATGGAGTTATATGTTTCAGCCTGCCACGGAGAGTCAGGAGGCGTACGCGTGCAGGAATTGAAGCACTACGTCGGCGGGAAGTTCGTCGACTCGCTGTCCGGCGGGGTCGCCGAGATCACCGATCCGGTGACCGGCCGCCCGTACTGCACCGCTCCGGTGGCCGGGGCCGAGGACGTCGACCGCGCTTTGAAGACGGCCGCGGAGGCGTTCGAGAGCTGGCGGGAGACCACGCCGGCCCAGCGTCAGCTCGCGCTGCTGAAGATCGCCGACGCCGTCGAGGCCCGTGGTGAGGAGATCGTCCGCGTCGAGTCCGCGAACACCGGGAAGCCGGTCGCGCTGACGATGTCGGAGGAGCTGCCGATGATCGTCGACCAGCTGCGCTTCTTCGCCGGCGCCGCGCGCGTGCTCGAAGGCCGGTCGGCGGGGGAGTACATGGAGGGCCACACCTCGTTCATCCGCCGTGAGCCGGTGGGTGTCTGCGCGCAGGTGACGCCGTGGAACTACCCGTTGCTGATGGCCATCTGGAAGATCGCGCCCGCGCTGGCGGCGGGGAACACGATCGTGCTCAAGCCATCCGACACCACCCCCGCGTCGACGCTGCTGCTCGCCGAGATCTGCGGTGAGTTCCTGCCCCCGGGCGTGTTCAACGTCGTCTGCGGCGACCGTGACACCGGCCGCGCGCTGGTGGAGCACGAGATCCCGGCGATGGTGTCGATCACCGGCTCGGTCCGCGCGGGCATCGAGGTGGCCGCCGCCGCGGCTCGCGACGTCAAGCGCGTGCACCTCGAACTCGGCGGCAAGGCCCCGGTGCTCGTCTTCGAGGACGCCGACCTCGACCTCGCGGCCGAGACGATCGCGATGGCCGGCTACTTCAACGGCGGCCAGGACTGCACCGCCGCCACTCGCGTGCTCGTCTCCGACGACGTGCACGACACCTTCGTGGCCGCGCTCACCCGCCAGGCCGAGGCGACCAAAACCGGCCTGCCGGACGACGACACCGTCGCGTACGGCCCGCTGAACAACGCCGCCCAGCTGGAAAAAGTGGCCGGCTTCGTGGACCGCCTGCCCGAGCACGCCACCGTCCACTGTGGAGGGCGGCAGGCCGGTGACGAGGGCTACTTCTACGAGGCCACCGTGGTCTCCGGCGTCACCCAGGACGACGAGATCACGCAGAACGAGGTGTTCGGCCCGGTCATCACCGTGCAGCGGTTCACCGACGAGGCCGACGCGGTGAAGGCCGCGAACGGCGTGCCGTACGGGCTGGCGTCCTCGGTGTGGACCAAGGACCACCAGCGGGCCATGCGGGTCTCGGCCAAGCTCGACTTCGGCTGCGTGTGGATCAACACCCACATCCCGCTGGTCGCCGAGATGCCGCACGGCGGGTTCAAGAAATCGGGCTACGGCAAGGATCTCTCGCTCTACGGCCTCGAGGACTACACCCGCGTCAAGCACGTGATGAGCGCGCTGTAACCCGAGACCGGAACGACGCCGAAAGGCCAGCCATGCCCCACCAAGCCCCCTCGACGGCCCCCCGCGCCGGCGCCGCGCGGAACCCCGGCGACCGCCCGGCGATCCGGCTCACCGGGCTGCAGAAGCACTTCGCCGAGGTGCGCGCGGTCGACGGCGTCGACCTCGACATCCCGCCCGGCGAGTTCTTCTCGATGCTCGGCCCGTCCGGCTCCGGGAAGACGACCGTGCTGCGGCTGATCGCCGGGTTCGAGCTGCCCACCGCGGGCAGCATCCAGCTGGCCGGCCGCGACGTCAGCACACTCGCGCCGTTCGACCGTGACGTGAACACGGTTTTCCAGGACTACGCGCTGTTCCCGCACATGTCCGTGCAGCAGAACGTGGAGTACGGCCTGCGGGTCAAGGGGGTCGGCAAGGCCGAGCGCCGCCAGCGCGCGGAAGACGCACTGCGCACGGTGCGGCTGGAGGAGTACGGGCGGCGGAAGCCGTCGCAGCTCTCCGGCGGCCAGCGTCAGCGGGTGGCCCTCGCGCGGGCCTTGGTGAATCGCCCGAAAGTGTTATTGCTGGACGAGCCCTTGGGCGCGTTGGATCTCAAACTGCGGCAAGCGATGCAAGTGGAGCTGAAGCAGATCCAGCGCGAAGTCGGCATCACGTTCGTCTTCGTGACGCACGACCAGGACGAGGCCCTGACGATGAGCGACCGCATCGCGGTGTTCAACGCCGGGCGGATCGAGCAGGTCGGCACCCCGCTGGAGGTGTACGAGAAACCGGCGACCGCGTTCGTGGCCGGCTTCGTCGGCACGTCCAACCTGCTCAGCGGCCGCGGCGCGGAGGCGGTGATCGGCCGACCGGGTGTTTTCAGCATCCGGCCGGAGAAGATCACCATCGACGGAAACCTCGCTTCACCAGCGGGGCCGGGCGAGACCAGCGCGACCGGAATCGTCACGGATGTCGTATACGCCGGGTCCACAGTGCGCTACGCTGTCGCGCTCGATGCGGGGGGTCAGTTGTCCGTTGTCCGCCAGAACATCAGTGCTCCGACCGAGTTCGCCGATGGTCGCGTCCGACTGAGCTGGCGCCGCGAACACAGTTTCCGGGTCCCCGAAGCCGGTTAGTCCTCACGGGAAGGTTTCTCTCGACATGAAGAACAGGAAGACGCTGCTCGTTGGCTTGTGCGGCGTGAGCCTCCTGCTCGCGGCCTGCGGCACGGCCAGTAACAGTTCCTCCTCGGGATCGGCGCCGGGCGCGCAGGGGTTCACCCCGCCGAAGCTGTCCGCCCTCACCGCGCTCGGCCAGCCCGAAGGCCAGCTGAACGTGCTGGCTTGGCCCGGTTACGCGGAAAACGGCTCGAACGACCCGAAGGTCAACTGGGTCACGCCGTTCGAACAGGAGACCGGCTGCAAGGTCAACGTCAAGCCGTTCGGCACCTCCGACGAGGCCGTGACGCTGATGAAGACCGGGGGCTACGACGTCGTGTCGGCCTCGGGCGACGCGTCGCTGCGGCTGGTCGCCTCGGGCGACGTGGAGCCGGTCAACACCGCGCTCGTGCCGAACTACAACGACGTCTACCCGTTCCTGAAGAACAAGTCGTGGAACAGCGTCAACAACGTCGCGTACGGCATCCCGCACGGCTGGGGCGCGAACGTGCTGACCTGGCGCACCGACAAGGTGAACCCGGCGCCCACCTCGTGGTCGGCGATGTTCGACCCGAACTCGCCGTACAAGGGCAAGATCATCGCCTACGACTCCCCGATCTACATCGCCGACGCCGCGCTCTACCTGATGGCGCACCAGCCGGACCTGGGCATCAAGAACCCGTACGCCTTGGACGACAAGCAGTTCAACGCCGCGGTGGACCTGCTCAAGAAGCAGCGCCCGGCGGTCGAGGAGTACTGGGCCGACTACCTGAAGGAGACGCAGTCGCTCAAGAGCGGCGACGGCACGATCGGCACCGCGTGGCAGGTGACGGTGAACCTGGCCAAGAGCGGGGGCGCGCCGCTGCAGTCGACGGTGCCGAGCGAAGGCGCCACGGGCTGGTCGGACACCTGGATGGTGGCCACGAAGTCGCAGCACAAGACCTGCGCGTACAAGTGGATGGACTACATCATCAGCCCGAAGGTGAACGCGCAGGTCGCCGAGTACTTCGGCGAGGCGCCGGCGAACAGCAAGGCGTGCGCCGAGTTCACCGACAAGTCCCTGTGCGACACCTACCACGCGAACGACGCCGCGTACGCCGCCAAGATCCAGTACTGGACCACGCCGATCCCCCAGTGCCTCGACGGCCGCACGGACGTCAAGTGCAAGGACTACGGCGACTGGACCCGCGCCTGGACCGAGATCAAGGGCTGACCCCTCGTGGGTGTTCCTGACGGTTCCAACCGTCGCGAACACCCACGAGCCCCCTGACTCCAGGGGCGGCAGGCACCCTCCCCCCTCGCCTGCCGCCCCTGGACCTCCCTTCCCGCTAGCGTGCCCCGAAGGTGCCCGACATGACCGCCGTGAGCCCGCCGAGCCGTCGAGCTTCGGCTTTCTTCTTCCGCAAACCCCGGCTGCGCCTGACCATCCTGCTTTCGGCCCCGCTGCTCTGGCTCGGCCTGGCCTACCTCGGCGCGCTGGCCGCCCTGTTCGTCACGGCCTTCTGGTCGACCGACGTGTTCACCGGCCAGGTGGTCACGAACTGGTCGTTCGACAACTTCGTCACGCTGTTCAGCGACTCGGTGTACCGCACGATCACGCTGCGGACCGTGGGCATCGCGGCGCTGGTCACGGTGGTGGACGCGGTGATCGCGTTCCCGATGGCGTTCGCCATGGCCAAGCTCGCTTCCCCGCGCGCGCAACGGATCCTGGTCATCGCCGTGATGACGCCGCTGTGGGCCAGCTACCTGGTGAAGGCCTACGCCTGGCGGACCATGCTGTCCGGCAACGGCGCGATCAACTGGCTGCTCGACCCGTTCGGCCTCTCCGGGCCGGGGTACGGCGTCGCGGCCACCGTGATCACGCTGTCCTACCTCTGGCTGCCGTACATGATCCTGCCGATCTACGCCGGGCTGGAGCGGCTGCCGGACTCGCTGGTGGACGCTTCCGGCGACCTCGGCGCGAAGTCGTTCCGCACGTTCCGCTCGGTGATCCTGCCGCTGACCTTCCCGGCGATCGTCGCGGGCTCGATCTTCACGTTTTCCCTGTCGCTGGGCGACTACATCGCGGTGAAGATCGTCGGCGGCACGTCGCAGATGCTCGGCAACGTGGTCTACGACAACATCGGCGCGGCCAACAACCTGCCGTTCGCGGCGACCGTGGCCACCGTGCCGGTCGTGATCATGCTCGTGTACTTGGCCGTCGTGCGCCGCACCGGCGCGCTGGACAATCTCTAGGAGGCTCCCGTGCGGATGTCGAAGACCGCCAGGGCGCTGCTGTGGACGGCGCTCGGGGCCGGGTTCGCGGTGATCTACTTCCCGCTTTTGGTGGTGCTGCTGAACTCGGTGAACTCGGACACCACGTTCGGCTGGCCGCCGAAGAGCTTCACCCTGGAGTGGTGGGGCCGCGCGGTGACGAACGAGGGTGCGCTGCACGCGTTGTGGACCAGCGTCGAAGCCGGCCTCGCGGCCACCGCGATCGCGTTGGTGCTGGGCACGATGGCGGCGTTCGCCCTGCAGCGCTACCGGTTCTTCGGGCGCAACTCGATCTCGTTGCTGATCGTGCTGCCGATCGCGCTGCCCGGCATCGTCACCGGCATCGCGCTGAACAACGCGTTCCGCACCATCCTGGGTATCGACCTCGGGCTGCTCTCCGCGATCATCGCGCACTCGACGTTCTGCATCGTGGTGGTGTTCAACAACGTCGTCGCGCGCCTGCGCCGGATGGGCGGCAACCTCGAAGAGGCGTCGATGGACCTCGGCGCCGACGGCGTCACGACGTTCCGCCTGGTCACGTTCCCGATGCTGCGCTCGGCCCTGCTCGCCGGCGGGCTGCTGGCGTTCGCGCTGTCGTTCGACGAGATCATCGTGACCACGTTCACGCTCGGCACCGGCATGGAGACCCTGCCGATCTGGATCTACGACAACCTGTTCCGCCCCAACCAGGCGCCGGTGGTGAACGTGGTGGCGGCGGTGCTGATCGTCGTCTCGACCGTGCCGGTCTACCTCGCCCAGCGGCTTTCGGGCGGCGACAGCGCGAGCGGCGGGCGGATCTAGCGGAACCCGTCTGTCGCCGCGCGCAGGGCGGCCAGGATTCCGGGGTCGTTCACGGCGTGGCCGGCGCCCTCCGTCAGCTGCAAGGAAGATCCGGGCCACGCGCGATGCAGCTGGTACGCCGTGATGGGTGGGCAGACCGAGTCGTACCGGCCCTGCACCAGGACGCCCGGGATGCCGGCGAGGCGGCCGGCGTCGCGGATCAGCTGGCCCTCTTCGAGCCAGGCGCCGTGGCGGAAGTAGTGCACGGCGAGGCGCGCGAAGGTCAACGCGAAGGCCGGGCTGGCGTACTGGTTCCGGAACGCCTCCTGCGGCAGCAACGCGACCGTCGCGCCTTCCCAGACGCTCCAGGCGATCGCGGCGCGTTCGCGGACCCCGCGGTCTTCGGAGGCGAGCAGCTCGCCGTAGCCGGCCAGCGGGTCCTTGCGCAGGTTTTCCGGCAGTGGCGCCAGGAATTCCTCCCACTCGGCCGGGAACAGGTTCGCCGCGCCGCCGCGGTAGATCCAGTCCAGCTCGCTGCCGCGCACCGTGAAAACGCCGCGCAGCACGATTTCCGAGACCCGCGAAGGGTGCGTCTGCGCGTACGCCAGCGCGAGCGTTGATCCCCACGAGCCGCCGAACAGCTGCCAGCGCTCGATGTTCAGCCGTTCGCGCAGCAGCTCCAGGTCGGAAACCAGGTGCCACAACGTGTTCGTGGCCAGGTCCGCGTCCGGCTCGCCGATGTTCGGGGTGCTGCGGCCGGCGCCGCGCTGGTCGAACTGGATGATCCGGTAGGCGTCCGGGTCGAAGTGCCGGCGCGACATCGACGCGATCCCGCTGCCCGGCCCGCCGTGCAGCACCATCACCGGCTTGCCGTCCGGGTTTCCCGCGTCCTGGCAGAAGATCCGGTGGCCGTCGCCGACGTCCAGCAGGCCTTCGGCGCGGACCGGGAGCGGCGGGTAGAGATCGTCGTCCATGGCGGACACTCTGCCGGACCGCCGCGTATGGGTGGGGGCCCGCCCCCGCCGCCGGGCTGAGCGGGCCCCCAGTCTGTGATCGCGCGTCAGCAGCCCTCGGCGGCCGCCACATTCGCGAATCCCTTTCCGGCACCGCAGCCGTCCGTGGTGCCGGTGACCGCGGCCAAGTCGAGCGGTGCGGCGGCTCCGGCCGCCACAGCCGGAACCCGCTCACGTACACGCATCTCATCCTCCTCGTCGAGGGCTGGACTCCGTGGTGTGCGGCGTTGGCGTAGACGCTAAGCCACCATCCGAACGACAGTCAAGGACATGATTGATGTTCATATATGTGAACGTCGTGGGATGGAGCACGCCTTCCCGGGTCTTTTGCCCGGTGTTAACCCGGCCCTGGTTAGATTCGCCGGGGAATTCCTTGATCGATGCCGAGAAAGGCAACCGAATGTCCGCCGTTACCTATGTCGAGGCGATCGTCGTCGGCGCCTTGCAAGGGGTGTCGGAATTGTTTCCGGTGTCCAGTCTCGGGCACAGCATCCTGCTTCCGGCGTTGGTGGGCGGCTCCTGGCAGCGTGATCTGAGCATCGGCAAGGACTCGCCTTATCTGGCCGTGCTCGTCGCGATGCACGTGGCCACCGCGCTCGCTCTCGTGCTGTTCTTCCGGCGCGACTGGGTGCGGATCATCGGCGGCCTCCTGACCTCGATCCGCCACCGCGAAGTGCGCACGGCCGACCAGCGCCTCGCGTGGCTGCTCGTGCTCGCCACGATCCCGGTCGGCATCGCCGGCCTGCTGCTCGAAAGCCTGCTGCGGGACTACCTCGGCAAGCCCGTCCCGTCGGCGATCTTCCTCGCCCTCAACGGCGGGGTGCTGTTCGCCGCCGAGCGCTTCTCCCGGCCGAAGCCGTCGGCGGAATCCGCTGTGCGGCGGTCGGAAGACACGGTGGACTTCTCGGCGGAGGAGACGCTCGTGATGCGCGCGGTCACCGTCGAAGAGACCACCGACGCGCGGCTTTCGAAGCTCGGCGTCGGCGAGGCGGTGCTGATCGGCTCGGCCCAGATCCTCGCGCTGCTGCCGGGCATCAGCCGGTCCGGCATCACGATGGTCGCGGGCCTGCGAAGGGGCCTCGGGCACGAGGACGCGGCGCGCTTCGCGTGGCTGCTCGCGACGCCGGTGATCCTCGCCGCGGGCGTGCTGAAGCTGCCGTCCTTGTTCACGCCGGAGAACAGCCCGTCGCTCGGCCCGGCGCTTGTCGGAAGCCTTGTCGCGGGGGTCGCGTCCTATATCGCTGTCCGTTTTCTGACGAAATACTTCGAAACGCGCACCTTGACGCCGTTCGCGATCTACTGCTTCGTCGCCGGAATCGGCAGCCTGCTCTTTTTCACGTTGTGAGGGTGGTGTCCGCCCTGAATTCCGGGAAGGGGACACTGTCGTTATCGAACCTGCGGCGAATGTGCCTCCGCTGAGCGGGGCCACCCTCTTCACGGCCTGGACCATCGACCTCCCGGCCGTTGCCGTGGTGCTCGTGCTCGCGGCCGGCTACCTGTCCGCCGTGCGGCGGCAGCCGGTGTGGTCACCCGGACGGACCACCGCGTTCCTCTCCGGGCTCGCGACGATCCTGCTGGTCACCTGCTCGTTCCTCGGCGTCTACGACACCACGCTGTTCTGGGTCCGGGCGACGCAGAACACCGTGCTGCTGATGGTGACGCCGTTGCTGCTCGCGCTCGGCGCGCCCGTCACGCTGCTCATGCGCACCGCGTCGCCGGGTCTCGCCGCGGGGCTGCGCCGCTACGGCCGAAGCGGCTTCGCGCGGTTCATCACCTTCCCGCTGTCGGTCACCGTGGTGCTGATCGCGCCGTTCCTGCTGATCTACCTGACGCCGTTGTACGAGCTGACGCTGGACTCGCCGGTGGTCGGCGGGCTCGTCCGCCTGGCGCTGGCGCTGGCCGGGTTCCTCTACTTCTACAGCCGCGTGCAGCTCGACCCGACCCCGCGCGGCGGCTCGCACCTGGTGTCGGTGTGGATCTCGTTCACCGAAGTGGTGTTCGACGGCGCGCTCGGCCTCGTGCTGTGGCTCGGCCCGGTGCTCGCGCCCGCGCATTACGCGGCCGCGCACCCGGGCTGGGGCCCGGACCCGCGCACGGACCAGATCGTCGGCGCCGGTGTGCTGTGGATCGGCGGCGATCTGGCCGGCCTGCCGTTCGTCGGCGCGCTGTTCATCCGCTGGGCCCGAGACGACGAGAAGCGCGCGAAGCAGCTCGACAAGCGTCTGGACGACGAAGAGGAGTCCGGCAAGACCCCGTCCAGCGGGCTCTGGTGGGAGAACGATCCCGAACTGGCGCAACGGTTCCGTCGCCAGTGACTCTTCACCCGGACCGTCGTCGAGACCTCCTCGCCCGCGTCCTGCGCGGGCAAGGAGGCCTCGATCGAACGCGATCAGTGGAAGGCGTGCTCCGGAGCGGGGAACTCGCCGCGCCGGACGTCCTCGGCGAACGCCGTCGCCGCGCCCTGCAGCACACCGGCCAGATCGGCGTAGCGCTTCACGAACCGCGGCGCCTTGCCCCGGCGCAGACCGGCCATGTCCTGCCAGACCAGCACCTGCGCGTCGCAGTCCGGGCCCGCGCCGATGCCGACGGTCGGGATCTTCAGCTCGTGTGTCACCCGCTTCGCGGCCTCGGCCGGCACCATCTCCATGACCACCGCGAACGCCCCGGCCTCTTGCAGCGCCAGCGCGTCGGCGAGCAGCACGTCCGCCGCCTCACCGCGCCCCTGCACTCGGTAGCCGCCGAGGTTGTGCTCGCTCTGCGGGGTGAAGCCGATGTGGCCCATCACGGGCACACCCGCCGAAGTGAGCGCCTCGACGTGGGCCGCGAACCGGCGTCCGCCCTCGAGCTTCACGGCGTGCGCGCGGCCTTCCTTCATGAACCGGACCGACGTGGCCAGCGCCTGTTCCGGCGAGAGCTGGTAGGAGCCGAAGGGCAGATCGGCGACCACGAGCGCCCGCTTGACCGAGCGCGTGACGCCCCGTACGAGCGGCAGCAGCTCGTCGACGGTCACCGGCAGCGAGGTGTCGTAGCCGAACACGTTGTTCGCGGCGGAGTCGCCGACGAGCAGCACCGGGATCCCGGCCTCGTCGAACAGCTCGGCGGTGTACATGTCGTACGCGGTGAGCATCGGCCACGGCTCGCCGCGTTCTTTCAGCTCGCGCAGGTGGTGGATGCGGACCTTCTTCGCGGGCGCCGGCTGCGCGGGGGCAGCGGGGCCGGAGCCGTACGGTGCGGCCACCTCTTCGGCGGACCCGCCGGCAGGGGTCTTCTGGGCAGACATCGTCGTCGACCGTCCTTCCCTCGAGGCCTCGAAGAGGTCCCCGGGTCGTGGAGCAGATGCGGTTCAAAGCGTGACACGCCCCGGCGGCGCCCCCAAGCCCGTGCGACCAGCTTCACACGGCGGTGGCCTGCGACTCGGGGATGAGCGGCGCTCAGCCTCCCGGGTGATGACCGGAGACAACCAACCGCTGTTCACTGGCGTCCTTGAAGTCGTCGTGACAACCACGACCATCGCGGAGAAAGGCAACGATGGGAACCCCTGCGAGCGCGCGCCCGCGCATCCCCGGCTGGAAGGCGAGGGCGGGTGGCGTGACTGCCACCGTCGTGCAGCTGGCGGCCGTCTTCTCGGTTGTCCTCCTCATCGCCGGCGGCACCCACGGCCACCTGCTCAACGCCATCGACATGGCGTTCTCCGCGCTCAGTGTGCCGACCAGCGCGAGCCTGGTGATCGTGCTGCTGCTGGTGGTCCTCGGCGGTGCGCTTCGAAGGCGTAAGAAGGCCGCGCTGTACACGCTGCTGCTGTTCCAGGTCGCCGGCCTGCTGCTCACGCTGGCCATGCAGGCGGTACTGCTCTGGGCGCCCAGCCTGCTCACGCTCGGCCCGCGCCAGATCCGGCACATCCCGATGCAGGTGTCGGTGCTCACCATCGCCGACGTGATCTCGGTCCTGCTGATCCTGTTCCTGCTCACGCTGCGCCCGGCGTTCCCGGCGCGGCTCGCCCCGGGCGCCTGGCGCAACGGGCTGTCGATGCTGCTCGGCGGCCTGCTCGTGGTGATCGTGCTCGGCTGGGGGCTGAGCGAGGCGTTCCCCGGCCACCTCGGCGACACCTGGGAGCGGTTCGCCTGGGTGGTCAACCACGCGACCGGTGAGAACATCCAGCTGCGGCGCATCGGCGTCGGCGAGGGCCCGGCGTGGCTCGACGTGTTCCTGGACCTGGGCGCGACCTTCGTCGCCACCGCCGCGCTGTACATGCTCTTCCGTGGCGTGCGCAGCCGTCGTCTCCGCACGGACGACGAGGAGCTGCGCCTGCGCCGGCTGCTCGCGGAGTTCGGCGAGGACGACTCCCTCGGCTACTTCGCGACCCGCCGCGACAAGAGCGTGGTCTTCGCCCCGAACGGCCGCGCCGCGGTGACCTACCGCGTGCTCGGCGGCACGAGCGTCGCGAGCGCGGACCCGATCGGCGACCCCGAAGCGTGGCCGGACGCCGTGCGCGCGTGGCTCGACGAGACCCGTTCCTACGGCTGGACGCCCGGTGCGCTCGGCGCGAGTGAGCGCGGCGCCAAGGTGTACGCGGCCGCGGGCCTGAAAGCGCTGGAGTTCGGCGACGAGGCCGTGCTGGACATCCGCGAGTTCTCGCTGACCGGGCCCGAGCGCAAGTCCGTGCGCCAGGCCGTGAAGCGGATCGAACGGGCCGGCTACACGTCGCGGGTGCGGCGCCACAGCGAGATCCCGGACGACGAGATGGCCGAGCTGCTCCGGCACGCCCAGCAGTGGCGCGGCGCGGAGACCGAGCGCGGGTTCTCCATGGCGCTGGGCCGGCTCGGCGACCCGAGCGACGGCCGCAGCGTGATGGTCGAGGCCTACGACGCCGAAGGCCGGCTGCGCGGGATGCTGTCGTTCGTGCCGTGGGGTCGGCGCGGGCTCTCGCTCGACCTGATGCGCCGTGACCGCGACGCCGAGAACGGGCTCAACGAGTTCATGGTCGCCGAGGTCGTCGCGGCCGGCCAGCAGCTGGGCGCGCAGCGGATCTCGCTCAACTTCGCCATGTTTCGCGCGGTGTTCTCCGAAGGCGAGCGGATCGGCGCCGGGCCGGTGCTGCGCGCGTGGCGCGGCGTGCTCGGGGTCGCGTCGCGCTTCTTCCAGCTGGAGTCGCTGTACCGGTCGAACGCGAAGTACGGGCCCGATTGGGAGCCGCGGTTCCTCTGCTACTCCTCGGCTCGACGGCTGCCGCGCGTCGGCATCGTCGCCGGCGCGCTGGAGGGCTTCGTGCCCACGGGGAGGTCGCGTTCGCTGCGGCTGGAGAACGTGGGGCAGGAGTTCGTCGCCGAGGCAAAGCGCATCGACGAGTCCTCGGCGAAGGCCGTGCCGAAGGCGGCCCGGCGGCCGGAGCAGGTGCGGGTGCGCGTCGCGAAGCTGGACAAGCTGCGGGACTTGGGCATCGATCCGTATCCGGTGGGTTTCCGGCGGGAGGATCTGCTGGGTGACATTGTGCGGAAGTACGCGGATCTGGGGCCGGATTCGCGGACGGGGCATCGGGTTCGGGTGGCGGGCCGGGTGCTGGCGTTGCGGACGTTGGGTGGGTTGTGTTTCGCGCGGATCAAGGATTTCTCGGGTGAGTTGCAGTTGATGCTGGACGCTCGTGAGCTTGATTTGACGGGGTGGCGTGGCGGCGTCGACCTGGGTGACCATGTGGGTGTGAGTGGTCGGGTGGTGACGTCGCGGCGGGGTGAGCTGTCGGTGCTGGTGGATGAGTGGACGGTGACGGCGAAGTGTCTGCATCCGTTGCCGGACAAGCGGAAGGGGCTGACGGATCCGGAGACGCGGGTGCGGCAGCGGTATCTGGATCTGGCGGTGAACCCGGAGTCGGCGCAGATGCTGCGGTTCCGGTCCACTGTGGTCCGTGCGGTGCGGGAGCGGTTGCACCAGGGTGATTATCTCGAGGTCGAGACGCCGATGTTGCAGACTGTCCATGGTGGAGCGAACGCGCGGCCGTTCGTCACGCACATCAACGCGTATGACATGCGGATGTATCTGCGGATCGCGCCGGAGCTGTATCTGAAGCGGCTGTGCGTGGCCGGGGTG
>NZ_FOEF01000040.1 GCF_900110575.1 Amycolatopsis saalfeldensis | reverse complement strand
GAAGAAGATCCGGCACATGTGGACCATCATCGAGGCGACGAAGATCAGCGCCGCCCAGTGGTGCAGCTGGCGCACGAACAGGCCACCGCGCACGTCGAACGAGATGTCCAGCGTGCTCGCGAACGCCTTCGACATCTCCAGGCCCTGCATGTTCTGGAAGCTGCCGTGATAGACGACCTCCTCCATGGAGGGATCGAAGAACAGCGTCAGGTACACACCCGAAAGCAGCAGGATGATGAAGCTGTAGAGCGCGATCTCGCCCAGCAGGAACGACCAGTGCGTCGGGAAGACCTTGTTGAACTGGTGCCGCAGGCCCTTGGCCATGTGGTAGCGCTGGTCGGCGCCCTCCGCGGCCGTGGCCAGCTGCTTCTCGAGCGCGCTCGTGCCCTTCGTGGGCGTGGTGAGTGAACTCATGACTTACGCTCCCAAAAGGCCGGACCAATGGCCTCGATGAAGTCGCTCCGCGCGACCAAGTATCCCTCTTCGTCAACCGTGATGGGCAGCTGGGCCAGCGGCCGGGTCGCCGGGCCGAAGATGGGCTTGGCGTAGTGCAGTGCGTCGAACTGCGACTGGTGGCACGGGCAGAGGATGCGGTTCGTGCGCTGCTCGTACAGGGAGGTCGGGCAGCCGACGTGGCTGCAGATCTTCGTGTACGCGTAGTAGTCGCCGAAGTTGAAGTCCTCCTGGCCCTTCCGCTTCACCACGCGCGCGGCGTCGGTGGTGCGCAGCCGGATGAGCATGACCGGGTTGTCCACCCGGGTCAGCGCGGCGGCCAGCGCCTCGCGGTCGCCCTTCTCCGAGTCGCGGTACGGGAACACCGTCTCCATGGCACCCGCGTCTAGGTCCTCGACCCGCACCCGGGTGACGCCCTTCTCGACGTCCTCGTCCAGGCTGCCGGTGTTGCGCCGCAGGTAGACCTTCTCGCCGGCGAACTGCGGCTGCCAGCCGGTGTGCCAGAGCGAGTCCTTGTTGTTCGTGTCCTTCCAGGGGTCCTTGATGAAGGACGCCACCGGCAGGGCCGCGGCCGCGAGGCCGAGCACGCCGGCCCCGCCGATCGCGGTGCGCTTGATCAGCGACCGGCGCGCGATGGTGCTGCGGTTCCCGGCGTCGGCCAGCTGGGCCAGGATCGTCGCGCGGTCGACCTCCTTGGACGGACCGTCGCCGCGCTGCTGCACGGAGGTCTCGGCCGGCACGAACTTCTTCGTGTAGAGGATCACGCCGATGCCCAGCGCCAGCACGGCCACACCGAGCGTAACGCCCAGCGCCGGGGTGTACAGGCTGTACGTCTCGTGCCCGGTCGGGTCACTCGGCGCCTTGTACTCCCACCACTTCGGCCACGCGAGCACGACCACGAAGGCCAGCCCGGCGAGCGCCGACAGCACGAACCAGAACGCGACCAGCCGCTCCGCGCGCCGCTCGGCGCGGGTGTTCTTGACCGGCCAGGGTTCCGGGTAGTCGACGATCTCGACGCCGTCGAGCTCACCGCCCAGCTTCAGCAGCTGGTCGCGGTCCATTTCAGCCAGCTCCGCCTCCGAGGGCGGCTGGGGCCCTTCGGCACTCATGCCTTCGATCCAATCCACAGTGTCACGCCGATGAGCGCGCCGATTCCGACTACGAAAGCGATCAGGCCCTCCGAGGCGGGGCCGACCCCGCCGAGGCCGTTGCCGCCGGGGTCGTTGTTGCCGTCGGACACCGACTTCACGTACGCCACGATGTCCTTCTTCTCCTCCGGGTTGAGCTGCCGGTCGGAGAATTTGGGCATGTTCTGCGGCCCGGTGAGCATCGCGTCGTAGATCTGCTCTTCGGTGGCCGGGTCCAGGTTCGGCGCGTACTTGCCCGCCGACAGCGCCCCGCCACGGCCGGTGAAGTTGTGGCACGACGCGCAGTTGAGCCGGAACAGCTCGCCGCCGCGGGCCGGGTCGCTGCCGCGCAGCGCCGCACCGGTTTCCGCGGGCCGCTGGACGCCGCCGCCGTGCGCCTGCACGTACGCGCCGATCGCGTCGATCTCGCTCGGAGTCAGCTTCGGCGGCTTGCGCTCGGCCTGCGCTTCCTGGCGAGCCGCGGGCATCCGGCCGGACGAGGTCTGGAAGTACACGGCCGCGTCGCCGATGCCGATCAGGCTCGGACCGCGGTCCTTGACGCCCTCGAGGTTCGCGCCGTGGCACTCGATGCAGGTGTTGTTGTAAACCTGCTCCCCCTGGCGCAGCAGCGCCGGGTCGCCCTGGGCCTGCGCGGTCTGCGGCTCGGGCGCGAACACGGCGTACAGCGCGCCGGCTCCCACCAGGGCGACACCGAGTGCGAGCAGGCCGGCGAAACGCCTGCGCAGCTTCGAGCGCGCGCGGAACCGGCGCTCCGGGGACTTATTGCTGGTGGTCATCTTTCGGCAACCCTTGCTGTCAGTTCGGGCCGATGGGGCTGTGGTGGCGGGCGCGGATCAGGGAAGGATGTAGATGACCGCGAAGAGGCCCACCCAAACGATGTCGACGAAGTGCCAGTAGTACGACACCACGATCGCCGAGGTGGCCTGCGCCGGCGTGAACTTGCTGAGCTTGGTGCGGATCAGCAGGTACACGAACGCGATCAGCCCGCCGATCACGTGCAGGCCGTGGAATCCGGTGGCCAGGTAGAAGACCGTGCCGAACGGGCCGGACGGGATCGTGAGGCCCTCGTTGACCAGGTTGTGGTACTCGTTCGCCTGGCCGAACACGAAGACCGCGCCCATGATCAGCGTGATGATGTACCAGCGCCGGAGGCCGTAGACGTCGCCGCGCTCGGCCGCGAACACGCCGAACTGGCACGTCAGCGAAGACAGCACCAGCACCACGGTGAACGGGATCGCGTACGCGACGTTGAGGTGGAACTCCTCGCCGTGCAACGGCGGCGGCCACGGCGCGCCGGCCGGGTTCTGCGCCTTGACGGTGAAGAACATGGCGAAGAGTCCGGCGAAGAACATCAGTTCGCTGGACAGCCACACGATGGTGCCGACGCTGACCATGTTCGGCCGGTTCAGCGAGTGGACCCGCTGGCTGATGGTGGGAGCTGCCGTTGTCACGGATCGCATTATGTCCTCCCGCGCGGGCACCCCGCCGTTCGGGTCCACGGCGGGTCGTGGGAGCTTCGCGTCACACCCTTACCCGGCGGACGTGAGAGCTACTCATGGGTTTACTGGATCGGCTTCGTGACCTGGCCGGAAAGCGCGAAAGACCCGGTCTGACGCCCGACACGCCCGGTTTGGAGATCGTCGCGGAGTCCTTCGACCCGGCCGTCGCGGACTCCGCGGTGCTGGCGAGTTCACCCGCCTGGGTACCGGCCGCGCCCGCCGTTCTGGTGCACCACTTGAGCCTTCCGCCGGACCGCGTGGCCGAAGCGGCCGGAATCCTCGCGCAGGACGGCTGGGAGCTGCGGGAACAGGGACCGGACGGCGAACGCGTCCTCGCGCGCGCCGTGCGGGTGCAGGTGCTCGACGCCCTGCACTGCGCCCAGGAACGGTCCCGGATGGCCGGGCTCGCGCAGCGCCTCGGCGGCGACGCGCTCGGCTGGGACGCCCGGCAACCGGGTGAGTCGCCGACCGCGCCAGCGTGACGAGCATCTCGGCAGATACGATCGCGGCAGTTCCACCCCTGACGAGACGGAGGCGTGCTTGATGGGCGAGCAGGCGAAGCGGATCCTGGTGTTCAGCCACAAGGCCGAGGTGCGCGACGCGATCGTGAACGCCGTCG
This sequence comes from Amycolatopsis saalfeldensis, assembly GCF_900110575.1. Taxonomy (GTDB): domain Bacteria; phylum Actinomycetota; class Actinomycetes; order Mycobacteriales; family Pseudonocardiaceae; genus Amycolatopsis; species Amycolatopsis saalfeldensis. Next base: position 30,200 of record NZ_FOEF01000040.1, on the reverse strand, counting down.
GCCGCCGGCCGGCCGCCGACCTGGGCCGCGTGGAGTACGTCGAGGCCGCCGGGATCGCCGACGTGCTGAGCGAAATGGACGCGGGCACCGTCGACCTCGCGATCCTCGACGGCGAGGCGCAGCCCACCGGCGGCATCGGGCTGACCCGGCAGCTGAAGAACGAGATCACCGACTGCCCGCCGATCGTCGTCGCCGTGCGGCGCCAGGACGACCGCTGGCTGGCCACCTGGTCGCAGGCCGACGCGGTGCTGGTGCACCCGCTCGACCCGCTGACCGCGGCCGAGACCGTCGCCGGTGTGCTGCGCGCCGGGCGTGTGCCCGTCGTCAACGGCTGAGCCCGCGATGAGCGCCGACCCCCGCACCTGGCCGGCCCTGCTGACCCGGCTGATCGGGCGCGAGGACCTGCCCGCGGACGTCACCCGGTGGGCGATGGACCAAATCATGTCCGGGGCGGCCACTCCGGCGCAGATCGGCGGGTTCGCCGTCGCGTTGCGCGCCAAGGGCGAAACGCCGGAGGAGATCTCCGGCATGGCCGACGCGATGCTGGCGCACGCGCGCCGGATCGAGCTGGCCGTGCCCTCGGTCGACATCGTCGGCACCGGCGGCGACCGGTCGAACTCGGTCAACATCTCCACCATGGCCACGATCGTCACGGCCGCCGCGGGCGCACCGGTGGCCAAGCACGGCAACCGGAGCGCGTCGTCGAAGTCGGGCGCCGCGGACGTGCTGGAATCCCTCGGCGTCAAGATCGACCTGCCGCCCGAGGCGGTGCGCCGCTCGCTCGACGAGATCGGCATCGGGTTCTGCTTCGCGCCGGCGTTCCACCCGGCCTTCCGGCACACCGGCCCGCCGCGGCGCGAGCTCGGCGTGCCGACGACGTTCAACCTGCTCGGCCCGCTGACCAACCCGGCCCAGCCGCGCAGCGCGCTGATCGGCTGTGCCTACCAGGACAAGACGCGGGTGCTGGCCGAGGTCTTCGCGCGGCGCGGGATGTCGGTGCTGGTGGTCCGCGGCGACGACGGCCTGGACGAGATCACCACCACCACGACCACCTCGGTGTGGGTGGTCTCCGGCGGCGCGGTGACCGAGCAGGCGTTCGACCCCGCCGTGCTCGGCGTCCCGCGGGCCACGGCCGAAGACCTGCGCGGCGGAGACGCGGCCTCGAACGCCGAGGTCGTCCGCGAGCTGGTCGCCGGCAAGGCGGGCCCGGTGCGCGACGCGGTGGTGCTGAACGCCGCCGCCGCGCTGGCCGCGTTCACCGGCTTTTCCGGCTCGCTGGAGGACGACCTGGCGGCCGGCCTGGACCGCGCCGCCCAGGCCATCGACTCCGGCGCCGCGGCCAAGCTGCTGGACCGCTGGATCGCCTTCTCGTGAGTGTTCCTGCCGGTTGGAACCGTCCGGAACACTCACGAGCGTTGAAGGCGCTCAGGACGGCCGGAAGGCGGCCCGGTAAGCGCTCGGCGTGGTTGCCCGCAGCCGGGTGAACTGGTGCCGCAGCGCGGCGGCTGAGGCGTAGCCGCAGGCGGTCGCGATGTCCTCCACCGAAAGCCGGCCCTCCTCCAGCAGGGCCTGCGCGCGGTCGAGGCGGCGTTCGGTCAGCCAGCGGTGCGGGGTGGTGCCGGTGGCGGCGGAAAAACGGCGCAGGAACGTGCGCTCGCCCAAGCCGCTGCGCCGCGCCAGCTCGGCGACGGTGAACGGCCGGTCCAGCCGCCGCTCCACCCACTCCAGTGCCTCGGCGACCATGGCGTCGTCCGGCGCGGCGGTGGCCGGGACCGGCGCCTGGACGAACTGCGCCTGGCCGCCCGCGCGGTGCGGCGCCGCGACCATGCGCCGGGCCAGCGTGGTGGCCGCCGTGACGCCCCGCAGCCGGCGCACCAGGTGCAGGCACAGGTCCACCGCGGCCACCGTGCCGGCGCTGGTGAAGATCCCGTCGTCCTCGGCGTAGAGGGCCTGCGGATCGACGACGGCGGCCGGGAAGCGGCGCCGGAACTCCGGTTCGTACACCCAGTGCACGGTGCAGCGGCGGTCGTCGAGCAGGCCCGCGTAGCCGAGCGAGAAGACGCCCGCGCAGAAGCCCGCCACCCAGGCGCCGCGCGAGCGAGCGTCACGCAGCACCTCGAGCACCGGCTCCGGCGGCGGCGCGGTCCGCGGCGCGCAGGTCGGCACGATCAGCAGGTCCGCCGCGGCGGCGAAGTCCAAACCGGACAGACCGTCGAGCCCGAAACCGGACCAGCTGGGCACCTTCGCGCCGTCCGGCGAGCAGACGCCGAACTCCCAGCCCTCGATGCCGTCGGCGCTGCGGTCGGTGCCGAACACCTCACACGCAACTCCCAGCTCGAACGGCGACACCCGATCGGCCAGCACCACCGCGACCCGCTGCACGTCCATGCCGACCAGGATGTCACAAGTTTTGCGGCCGTTGTCATCTCTGACACTGGTCGCCGGCCGCGGCCGGGAACACGCTGGGGCGCATGAAGAATCCCGAATCCCGACCGCTCCTGCAGTGGTCCGCCGCGATGGCGCTGTCCGGCACGATCGGCGCGGTCGTCCTGGAGAGCGGCGCCGCCGCCCCCGCCGTCGCTTTCGCCCGCTGCGTCGTCGGCGGCCTCCTGCTCGTGCTCTGGTGCCTGGCCCGCGGCTGGCTGCAAAGCTGGCGCCCGACCCGGCGCGACCTGCTGCTCGCCGCGCTCGGCGGGGTGCTGCTGGTCGGCAACTGGGTGCTGCTGTTCGCCTCGTATGCGCTGTCGTCGATCGGCGTCAGCACGGTCGTCTACCACACGCAGCCGCTGATCCTGGTCGGCCTGGCGGCGGCGTTCCTCGGCGAGAAGGTCTCGAAGTCGCACCTCGCGCGCGGCGGGATCGCCTTCGCCGGGGTGATCGTGATCTCACTGTCGGCCGACGGCGACGACGGCCAACCCGTGCGGCTGGCCGGGATCGCGCTCGCGCTGGGCGCGGCGGTGCTCTACGCCGGCGCGTCGTTCGTGGCCAAGCAGCTGAAACACATCCGGCCGCACCTGCTGGCGGCGGTGCAGTGCGCGGTGGGCGCCGTGCTGCTCGCGCCGGCGCTGGCGTTCACGCCGTTGCCGCACAGCGCGGCCGGCCTGCTCTGGCTGGTGCTGCTGGGCACCGTGCACACGGCGGTGATGTACGTGCTGATGTACGCGAGCATCGGCAAGCTGCCCACCACCACGGTGGCGCTGCTGTCCTATCTGTACCCGGTGGTCGCCGTCATCGTCGACATGGCGGCCTTCGGCCACCGGGTGAGCTGGCCCGAAGGCCTGGGGATGCTGGCGGTGCTCGCCGCCGCGCTGGCTCCCCAGCGCGGCGGCCGGGCGGCCGGGCGGCCGCCCGTCGTCACTCGTGGTTCGGACCCGTGTGGTACTCGAACACCAGTCCGCCCACGGTGATGAGCAGGGCCACCAGGGCCAGGACGAGGAGCCAGATGTGGAAGAACGCGAGCGCCAGGCCGCACAGCGCGGCCGAGGCGGCCAGGCCGATCGGCCAGTAGCTGCCCGGGCTGAAGAAGCCCAGCTCGCCCGCGCCGTCGCTGATCTCGGCGTCCTCGCGGTCCTCGGGGCGCGGTTCGATCCGGCGGGACACGAACTGCAGGTAGCTGCCCGCGAGGAACGCGAGGCCACCGGTCAGCAAGAGCGCGACGATGCCGACCGGCTCGGCCTTCTGTCCGGTCGCGTAGAGGGCGGTCATCACCCAGTAGATGGCGGCCATGACGACCGCGAACCCCGCCACCAGGTAGAAAATCCGGGCTTCGACCTTCATGGGACTTTCTCCCCTACTCCTCTGGTTCGCCGGAACCGGTCAGTTGGACGCGGTGCGCGCGGTGCGGTCGGTGTTGAACGGCTGCGTGGTCACCGCGTGCGGGGTGCACAGCTCGCCGCAGTTCATCGCCGTCAGCGCCTCGGAAGCCGTGTTCGGCTTGCCCGTCTTCGGGTTCGTCTCGGTGCGCAGCTTGATGTACTGGTCGTACTTGTCCGGGGACAGCGCGCGGACCTCGAAGTTCATCACCGAGTGGTAGGTGCCGCACAGCTCCGCGCACCGGCCGACGAAGGAGCCCTCGCGGTCGATGGAGTTCTGGAACGAGCTGTCCTGGTTGTTCTTCTCCGGGTCCGGGAACACGTCGCGCTTGAAGTGGAACTCCGGGACCCAGAACGAGTGGATGACGTCGGTGGACCGGAGCCGGTACTCGATCGTCTTGTTCGTCGGGAGCACCAGCAGCGGGATCTCGCCGGACGAGCCGACGGTGCTCACCTGGGTGCCGTCCGCGCGCTTGGCGTTCGCGTCGTCGTACTTGAACTCCCAGTTCCACTGGAAGGCCACCACGTCGACCACGACGTCGGGGTTCGGCTTCTTCGCCAGCACGTCGTTCTCGGCCGTCGCGGTGAAGAAGAACAGCACGCAGACCATGATCGTCGGCACGACGACCGTGAAGATCTCCAGCGGGATGTTGTACTGGAATTGGCGCGGGAGGTCGTCCGGACCCTCGACCGCGGCGTTCTTCTTCTTGCGGTGGAACGTGGCGGTCCAGAAGATCAGGGCCCACACGATGACGCCGACGACCAGTGCGGCGACGACCGTCCAGGTCCAGAGGTTCCGCATCTCGGTGGCCTGCGGGGTGACCCCGACCGGCCAGCCGAAGCGGAGGATCTCGTCCCCGGAGCAGCCCGTCGCGGTCAGCGCGACCAGCACGGCCAGCGCGGCGACGCGACCGGCCCGCTTACCCACGGGGGTGCGCTCTGGCTTTCCCACTGCGCTGCGCCCTTTCACCAGAGCCGCCCTTTCACCCAGAGCCTCCTCGACCGATCTTCGTGACAGGCGGAGCCTAGCCGAGTTGGCGCCTGCCGCTGACCAAGGGGTAACCACAAGACGCGCGGGTAACCCGGCGGGGCCGGGCGGCCGCCGCTCGCGGCATACTGGGCCCTTCCCCGGACCGGCCCGACCCAGAGGTGTGTGAGTACACGTGTGCGGCCTGCTTGGACTGATCTGCGCGACCGAGACCGGCGCGGCGAACGCGCGTGAAGCCGTCGGCGCGGCAATGCGCTGCCAGCGCCACCGCGGCCCCGACGAGCAGGACACCTGGGCCGACGCCGAGGTCGTCTACGGCTTCAACCGGCTCGCCTTCATCGACGTCGAGCACTCCCACCAGCCGCTGCACTGGGGCCCGCCGGAGGCGCCCGGCCGCTACACGCTGAACTTCAACGGCGAGGTCTACAACTACCGCGAGCTGCGCGACGAGCTGGCGGCGGAGTTCGGCGCGAAGTTCGAGACCGAGGGCGACGGCGAGGCGGTCGTCGCGGCGTACCACTACCTGGGCGCCGACGCGGTGAAAAAGCTGCGCGGGATGTTCGCCTTCATGATCTGGGACGCCCAGGAGAAGGTCGTCTTCGGCGCGCGCGACCCGTTCGGCATCAAGCCGCTGTACTACAGCGCGGGCCCGGGCGCCGTGGCGTTCTCCAGCGAGAAGAAGAGCCTGCTGAACCTGTCGGACACCCTCGGCGTGGCGCAGGAGCTGGACCGCACGGCGCTGCAGCACTACCTGGTGCTGCAGTACGTGCCGGAGCCCGAATCGCTGCACACCGGCATCCGCCGGGTCGAGTCCGGCACCTCGTTCCGCGTGGTCCCGGGCGGCGAGGTCGAGTTCACCCGGTACTTCCACCCGCAGTTCGCGACGAAGCCGGTCAACGGTCCCGCCGAGGCCGACGAGCTGTACCAGCGCATCGCCGAGGTGATGCGCGACTCGGTGGGCAAGCACATGATCTCCGACCCGGACGTGACGGTCGGCGCCTTCCTGTCCGGCGGCATCGACTCCACCGCCACCGCGACGCTGGCCAAGGAGCACAACCCGAACCTGATCGCGTTCACCACCGGGTTCGAGCGCGAGGGCTACTCCGAGGTGGACGTGGCCGCGGAGTCGGCCGCCGCGATCGGCGTGCGGCACGTGGTCCGCACCGTCTCGGCCGACGAGATGATGGAGGCCCTGCCGCTCATCGTCTGGTACCTCGACGACCCGGTGGCCGACCCGGCGCTGGTGCCGCTGTGGTTCATCGCCCGCGAAGCGCGTAAACACGTGAAGGCCGTGCTGTCCGGCGAAGGCGCGGACGAGCTGTTCGGCGGTTACACGATCTACAACGAGCCGATTTCGCTGGCGCCGTTCGAGAAGGTGCCCGGCAGTGTGCGCAAGCTCATCGGCAAGGTGTCCACCAAGATCCCCGAGGGCACCCGCGGCAAGGACCTGCTGCGCCGCGGCGCGCTGCCGCTGGAGGACCGCTACTACGGCAACGCCCGCAACTTCCGCGACGACCAGCTGCGCGCGGTGCTGCGGACCTACACCGAGGGCGTGGGCTTCAAGGACGTCACCGCGCCCTGGTACGACGTCTCGCGCGGCTGGGACCCGGTGGCGCGGATGCAGCACGTGGACCTCTACACCTGGCTGCGCGGCGACATCCTGGTGAAGGCCGACAAGGTCACCATGGCCAACTCGCTGGAGCTGCGCGTGCCGTTCCTCGACGCCGAGGTGTTCAAGGTCGCCGCTTCGATTCCGCTGGACCAGAAACTCGCGCACGGCACCACGAAGTACGCGCTGCGCCAGGCGCTGGCCAAGATCATCCCGCCGCACGTGCTCAACCGCCGCAAGCTCGGCTTCCCGGTGCCGATCCGGCTGTGGCTGCGCAACGAGATGTACGACTGGGCTCGCGGCATCATCAACGACTCGAAGACCGACGAGCTGCTCGACAAGGCCGCCGTGCTGCGGCTGCTGGAGGAGCACAAGGCCGGCCAGCTCGACCGCAGCCGGCAGATCTGGGCCCTGCTGGTGTTCATGCTGTGGCACGGGATCTTCGTGGAGCACCGGATCAAGCCGGAGATCCCGGAGCCGGTCTACCCGGTCAAGCTCTGACACCGTCCGGAAACACGTCACCCGCCGCGGGTGACGTGTTTCCGGGCCGGGGGTCAGGCGGGCAGGACCGGGGCGATCTCGTCCGCCGACTCCGGGCCGAAGGCCTCGCCGAGCCGGGCCAGTGCGTCGGCCCGGTCGAAGGTCCACTCCTGGGTGCCGACGGTCTCCAGCACCAGCACCGCGACCAGCGAGCCGAGCTGGGCGGCGCGCTCCAGGCCGAGCCCGCCGTCGAGGGCGGCGAGGAAGCCGGCGCGGAAGCCGTCGCCGACGCCCGTCGGGTCGGCCTTGCCACGCTCCGGGACGGCGCCGATCTGCAGGTTCACGCCGTCCTTGCCGACGATCTCCACGCCCTTCTCGCCGAGCGTGGTGACGCGCATGCCGACGCGGTCGAGCACGTCGGCCTCGGTCCAGCCCGACTTCTGGAGCAGCAGCTCCCACTCGTAGTCGTTGCTGAACAGGTACTTGGCGCCCTCGACGAACGCGCGCACCTGCGCGCCGTCCATGCGGGCCAGCTGCTGCGACGGGTCGACGGCGAAGGTGTAGCCGCGCTGACGGCACTCCTCGGCATGGCGGACCATGCCGTCCGGGTCGTCCGGGCTGATCAGCACGAGGCTCAGCTCACCCGCGCGGTCGGCGATGGGCTTGAGCTCGATGTTGCGCGACTCCGACATGGCGCCCGCGTAGAACGTGGCGATCTGGCACAGGTCGGTGTCGGTGGTGCAGACGAACCGCGCGGTGTGCGCGACCTCGGAGACCAGCACCCCCGAGGTGTCGACCCCGTGCCGCTCCAGCCAGGACGCGTAGTCGGCCCAGTCCGCCCCGACGGCGCCGACCAGCACCGGGCGCACGCCCAGCACGCCCAGCCCGAACGCGATGTTCGCGCCGATCCCGCCCCGCCGGACCACCAGGTCGTCGGCCAGGAAGCTCAGGGACACCCGGTGCAGCTGCTCCGCGACGAGCTGTTCCGCGAACCTGCCGGGGAAGTGCATCAGGTGGTCGGTTGCGATGCTGCCGGACACCGCGATCCTGGCCTTGTCTGCCACCGGTTCTCCTCAAAGCTCGGTCATGGCTCTCGTGTGCTGGAACTCACGCGAAGTTACCCGCTGGTCATGCCCCGTACGGGTAGTTCCCGCGCCTCGGCCGACACTACCGGCTGGTACCGCTTTCCCCCTCGGATCACGGTCAATAGCGTCGGCGACGTGAACGTCACCACCGAACCGGAAACCCTCGGCGAGCTGATCGCCGACTGCGCCCACATCCCGTCCGCGCTGCACGTCAAAACGCTCGGCGCCGGAAACCTGCCGCTCCCCCGGGCGACGGCCGCGCCGTGGACCGTCGACGACGCCTGCCACGCTCAGGTCGCGGACCTGGACGCCTACGTCTGAGCAGACCCGCAGATCGAGCAGACCGCAGACAGGAAAGAGGGCCCCCGCCGTCGCCGGCCGGGGCCCTCTTCACGTTCCGCGTGCTGCCGAGCCGGGGCTCAGTGGAAGCTGTCGCCGCAGGCGCAGGACCCGGTGGCATTCGGGTTGTCGATGGTGAAGCCCTGCTTCTCGATGGTGTCGACGAAGTCGATCACCGCGTCCGTCACGTACGGCGCGCTCATCCGGTCGACCGCCACCTGCAGGCCGCCGAAGTCGCGGAACAGGTCGCCGTCGAGCGTGCGCTCGTCGAAGAACAGCTGGTAGCGCAGGCCCGCGCAGCCACCGGGCTGGACGGCGATGCGCAGGTGCATGTCGTCGCGGCCCTCCTGCTCGAGCAGGGCCTTCGCCTTGGCTGCCGCGGTGTCGGTCAACGTGACGCCGTGGGTTTCCTCGGCGGCCTCGGCCTGCGTCGCGCCGGTCTGCTCAGCGGTCGTCATGGCACTCCCTCTTGGTCGAACTCGGTGCGGGTACTACTCGTGCGCAATTTTCAACGCGAGCCGCGCCCGATCTGTTCCCCCGCCATCGTCGCACATCCAACGCACCTGGTGAACAACGCCGTGACGCCTGCAATACCCTGGTGAGGTGAGGTTCCTGCGCCGAAGCACCACAGACACCGCCGCCGACGACGGCGACGCCATCGAAATCGATGCCGCCACCGGCAAGGCGTCGTACACGCCGGGCAAGGGCCGGGCGACGCCGAAGCGGCGGGAAGCCGAGGCGAAGAAGCGGGGACCGGTCGCGCCGCCGCCCACCAGCATGCGTGAGGCGATGAAGCGCAACAAGGAGCTGCGCAAGGCGAACCCGCAGCTCAAGGAGGAGCGCCGCAGCGCCGCGCGCGAATCCCGCGCCCGGATGATGGCCGGCGACGAGAAGTACCTGCCCGCCCGCGACCGCGGCCCGGTCAAGGCGTACGTGCGCGACCTGGTCGACTCCCGGCGCAACATCCTGGGCCTGTTCATGCCGCTGGCGATCCTGGTCTTCGTGGCGCTGCTGATCCCGGTGCCCTCGGCGCAGCAGTACATCACCCTCGTCTGCATGGCGATGCTGCTCGTGATGGCCGTCGAAGGCGTGGTGAACGGCCGCCGCATCGGCCGGCTGGCGCGCGAGCGCTTCCCGAAGGAGGCGGTGGGCGTGCGCGGCCTCGGCTGGTACGCCTTCGTCCGGGCGAGCCAGATCCGCAAGCTGCGCGTGCCGAAGCCCCGCCTCAAGCCGGGCGAGCCGATCCCGAGCTGACCCGACGGGCCGGGGTTCGTTAGCGAAGCGAACAACCTCGCCTAGGCTGTGGGTCATGGAGTTTCGACGACTTGGCCGCAGCGGCCTCAACATCAGTGAGATCTCCTACGGCAACTGGCTCACGCACGGTTCCCAGGTCGAGGAGGAGCAGGCCCAGGCCTGCATCAAGGCGGCGCTCGAGGCGGGCATCACCACGTTCGACACCGCCGACGTCTACGCCAACACCGCCGCGGAATCCGTGCTGGGCCGGGGCCTGAAGGGGCAGCGCCGGGAGAGCCTGGAGATCTTCACCAAGGTCTTCTGGCCCACCGGGCCGAAGGGGCCGAACGACAAGGGCCTCTCCCGCAAGCACATCCTGGAGTCGGCGAACGCGTCGCTCCAGCGGCTCGGCACCGACTACCTCGACCTCTACCAGGCGCACCGGTTCGACCGGAGCGTGCCGCTGGAAGAGACGATGCTCGCCTTCGCCGACCTGGTGCGCCAGGGCAAGGTGCTCTACGTCGGCGTCTCGGAGTGGACCGCCGAGCAGATCACCCGGGGCGCGGAGCTGGCCCGTGAGCTGAAGGTCCCGTTCGTCTCGAACCAGCCGCAGTACTCGATGCTGTGGCGGGTGATCGAGTCGCAGGTGGTGCCGGCGTCCGAGCGCGAGGGGCTGAGCCAGATCGTCTGGTCGCCGATCGCGCAGGGCGTGCTCACCGGCAAGTACAAGGCCGGGCAGCCGCTGCCCGCGGGCTCGCGCGCGACCGACGAGAACGGCGGCGCGAACACGGTCAAGGGCTTCCTGAACGACAAGACGCTCACCGCCGTCGCCAAGCTGGAGCCGCTGGCGGCCGAAGCCGGGCTGAGCATGGCGCAGCTGGCCGTGGCGTGGGTGCTGCAGAACCCGAACGTCGCCTCGGCGATCATCGGCGCGTCCCGCCCCGAGCAGGTGCACGAGAACGTCAAGGCGGCCGGGGTGAAGCTCGAGCCGGAGCTGCTCACCGCGATCGACGAGGCCCTCGAGGACGTCGTCGAGCGCGACGCCTCGCTGACCCGCAGCCCCTGATCAGCGGCCCCTGATCACCGGCTCAGCAGCCGCTCGGCCACCAGCAGGTCGTGCGGGTAGGTGATCTTCAGGTTCTCCGCGCCGCCGGGCACCCAGCGCACCGGCAGCGCGGAGAACCGCTCCATGCACGAAGCCGTGTCCGTGCCGAGAAAGCCCTCGGCGTCGGCCTGTTCGTACGCCGCGAGCAGCGGCTGGGCCCGGAAGCCCTGCGGGGTCTGGACGCGGATGGCGCCCGGGACCCGCGCCGAAACCGTCTCGCCGGCCACCGTCCGGCTGGTCACCGCGACCACGTCGTCGGCGGCGAGGCCCGGCACCGCTCCCCCGTGCTCCCGCGTCTGCGCGAGCACGTCGGCGATCAGCTCCGGCGAAGCCAACGGCCGGGCCGCGTCGTGCAGCAGCACGGCGTCCACGCTGCCGTCCGCGATCCGGGAAGCCAGGTGGCGCAACGCATTCAGCTCCGAAGCCTGGCGCGTCGCCCCGCCGGTCACGATCTCGACCGGACCGGGGTGCGCGGCCAGCACCTCGTCGGCCAGCACCTCGTCCTGGGGCCGGATGACCAGCACGAGCACGCCCACGTCGGCCACCGCGGCGAACGCCGCCAGCGACCACGCCACCACCCGCCGGCCCGCGACGGGCAGGTACACCTTGTTCAGCTCGGCGCCGACGCGGGTGCCGGCGCCACTGGCCAGCACCACCCCGGCCGCAGTCGTTTCCCGCACGTCGCGCGACCCTACTGGGCCGGCGGCTCCGGCGTGCAGCCGAGCGCGCCGGGCGCGATCCGCGGTGGGCGCCGGAGGTTTTCCGGCGGCGGCCGGTAGGTTTGCCACCGGGTACCCCGGCGAGAGAAAGGCCTGGCGTGGACGCGGACACCAGCATCGAGTTCGGCGAGATCGAGCCGCCCAGCGACCAGGCCCGGTCGGCGGCGATCGCCTTGCACGGCAAGCTCGTGAAGCCGGCCGGCTCGCTCGGCCGCCTGGAGGAGCTGGGCGTGTGGATCTCGGCCTGCCAGGGGCAGGCGCCGCCGCGGCCGTTCACCCGGCCGCGGGTGATCGTGTTCGCGGGTGACCACGGGATCGCCCAGAGGGGCGTCTCGGCCTATCCCGCCGAGGTGACCTCGCAGCTCGTCGGCACCATGCTCACCGGCGGCGCGGCGATCAACGTGCTCGCGGCCGCGGCCGGCGCCAGCGTGCGCGTGGTCGACATGGCCGTGGACACCGGCGAGTCGGCCATGCGGTCGATCGGCGAGTTCAAGGTCCGCCGCGGCTCGGGCTCGATCGACGTCGAGGACGCCCTCACCGACGACGAGGTCCGCGCCGCCGTGCGCGCCGGCATCGCGATCGCCGACAGCGAGGTGGACGGCGGCGCCGACCTGCTCATCGCGGGCGACCTGGGCATCGGCAACAGCACCCCGGCGTCCGTGCTGGTCGCCGCGCTGACCGGCAGCGAGCCGGTGGCCGTGGTCGGCCGCGGCTCCGGCATCGACGACAACGCGTGGATGCGCAAGGCCGCCGCGGTCCGCGACGCGCTCCGCCGCGCCCGCGCGGTCCTCGCCGACCCGCTGGCGCTGCTCCGCACCTCCTCGGGCGCCGACATCGCCGCGATGGCCGGTTTCCTGGCGCAGGCGGCGGTCCGCCGCACGCCGGTGGTGCTCGACGGCCTCGTGGTCTGCGCCGCCGCGATGGTGGCCGAGGAGCTGGCGCCCGGCGCGCGCCGCTGGTGGATGTCCGGCCAGCTGACCGGCGAGCCCGCGCACGCGCTGGCCCTGGAGCACCTCGACCTCGGCGGCCTGCTGGACCTCGACGTCCGCCTCGGCGAGGGGACCGGCGCGGTCACCGCCCTGCCGTTGCTGATGATGGCGGCCCGCGTGCTGGCCGAGATGACCACCCACGAGCAGTCCGGCGTCTCCGGCCCGCTCGTCCCGGTCGAGGCTTCCTGAACCGAAGCGAAAGGGCCGCTCGCGACCAGTTGTCCGGTCGCGAGCGGCCCTTTCGCCGTTGTTGTCCGCCTCAGCGCAGCGGCAGCATCCAGCCCTCGGAGGCCGGGCGCGTGCCCTCCTGGATGCCGACCAGTTCCTCACGCAGCTTCATCGTCAGCGTGCCCGGCTCGCCGCCCGAGACGGAGAACTCGCCGCCCGCGTGCTTGACGTGCCCGACCGGCGTGATGACCGCCGCGGTGCCGCAGGCGAAGACCTCGGTCAGCTCACCCGAGGCGGCCGCCTTCTCCCATTCTTCGGTGGAGATCCGGCGCTCCTCGACGGCGTGGCCCATGCCCTGCGCGAGCTGCAGCAGCGACTTGCGGGTGACGCCCGGCAGCAGCGAGCCGGTCAGCTCCGGCGTCACCACACGCGCGTCTTCACCCGAGCCGAAGACGAAGAACAGGTTCATCCCGCCCATCTCCTCGACCCAGCGACGCTCGACGGCGTCGAGCCACACCACCTGGTCGCAGCCCTTCTCGACGGCCTGCGCCTGCGCCACGAACGACGCCGCGTAGTTGCCGGCGCACTTGGCGAACCCGGTGCCGCCGGGCGCCGCGCGCACGTACTCCGTGGAAAGCCACACGCTCACCGGCTTCACGCCACCGCTGAAGTACGGCCCGGCGGGCGAGGCGATCACCGCGTACACGTACTCGCCGGCCGGCCGGTTGACGCCGAGGCCGGTCTCGGTGGAGATCATGAACGGGCGCAGGTAAAGGGATTCGCCCTGTTTCGTGGGCACCCAGCGCTCGTCGGCGGCGACCAGCTCGCGCAGCGAGTCGACGAAGATCTCCACCGGCAGCTTCGGCATCGCGAGCCGCTCGGCGGAGTCCTGGAAGCGCTCGGCGTTGGCGTCGGGACGGAACGCGGCGATGGAGCCGTCCGGCTGGCGGTAGGCCTTGAGCCCCTCGAAGATCGCCTGCCCGTAGTGCAGCACGGACGTGGCCGGGTCGAGCGAGAACGGCGCGTACGGCCCCACCGTCGCGTCGTGCCAGCCCTGAGCCGCGTTCCACTTCACCGTGACCATGTGGTCGGTGAAGTAGGTCCCGAACCCGGGGTGGGCGAGTACCTCGGCGACGCGTTCCGGGCTCGCGGGGCTCGAGTTCGGGACATGGGTGAACTGCGTCGCTGTCGTCATGGTTAGACGATAGCGCTTGGTCGGAGGCGCGTTAGTCGGAAGACCGCCTATTTCACACGCCGCGTACTCCCGCGCCCACAGCGTGACCCCACGTGACGCCACTAGGATGGCGGCGTGACCTCACAACCCGCACTTCCGGCCAAGCCCGGGTTCGGCACCGACCTGAAGACCTTCGGCACGGCGGTCCTGCTGACCTTCGGCGCCGGCCTGCTCGGCATGGTCGGCTGGGCCCTGCTGAGCAGCGGCTTCGGCTTCTTCCTCGGCCTCGTCGCGGCGGGCTTCGGCATCTACTGGTGGCGCAGCCTGCACGGCAAGGTGTTCGCGACGGACCTGCCGACCCGCTCGGTGATCATCCTGCTGGTGGTCAACGTCGTGCTGGCCGGGATCCTGCTGCTCACCGCCGCCTGATCACCCCCGGGCTCAGCGCAGCCCGGCGGGCAGCTCCGGCGCGGGCCAAGCCGGGTCCGGCCGGAAGTCCGTGTGCGTGCCGTCGAACGGGAACGCGCAGCGCTCGGCCAGCGCGCCGAGCCGCTCCCCCTCCGCGCGCAGCCGGTCCAGCTGCCCGGCGGTGAGCCGCCCGGCGAGGACGGCTTCCGCGGCCTCGTCCTCGTCCTCCCAGCGCCAGCCGCCGTCCGGGGTGACCACGACGTCCAGCACGCCGTCGATCCGGTCCGGCCCGGCGGCGGTGCGGCCCATCGGCAGCTCGAGGTTGACGTACCACTCCCGGAAGCGGCCGTCCGGCCCGAAGAACCACCAGACCGACGACCACTCGTCCTCGGTGATCATCCGCAGCGTCGAGGTGCCGTGCCAGGTGTCGGGCACCGGCACGCGCGGGACGCGGAAGCGCTCCTCGAGCGGGGCTTCGTGCATCCGGCGGCCGTCGGCGAGCCGGCTGCCGACGATCGGCGTGCCCATCGGGAGCCAGCCGAACAGCACGCGGCCGTCGTCGGAGACCACGCGCAACGGGTGGTGCTGGCCGATGCTGCCGTCGGGCCGCACGAACCGCTCGACCACGGTCTGCCCCGGCTCCCAGCGGTAATCAGTCATGCGCGTCACGGTAGTGGCGCCCGCGCGCCCGCAGCACCAGTTCGGCGACCGTGCCGAAACCGGCCGCGAGCAGCGCCGCGTACGGCGTCACGAGCAGCGCCGCGACCGCGCCGACGATCCCGCCGGCCGCCCCCGTCAGGCCGCCTTCCGGCGCGAAGCGCACGCGCGCGTCGGTGAACGTGGTCAGCGCGGCGGGGACCGTCGCGAGCACCACGACCACGGTGAGCAACGGCTGCAGCTGCCCGGCGTCCGCGGCGTAGAGCAGGTCGCGGAACGACGTCGCGGACAGGCCCAGCCGGATCGGGCCGAGCTGCACCAGCGCGACGAGCGTCACCAGCACCGCGACCCCGCCGAGCGTGGCCGTCCGGCGGAGTGCGCGATCCCCTTCCGACGGCAGCAGGAACGGCAGCACGACCAGCGCCGCCACCACGATCCCGGCGACGTCCGGCGCGCCGATCCCGACGGCGGCCGGCACCGGCGCGATCACCGAGCACAGCACCACGAGCACCGCCGCGGCGACCAGCAGCGCCACGGTCGACCACCGTCGCAGCTCCGCCGGCAGCCGGAGCCCGGCCAGGTCGGCGGCCGCGACCACCAGGACCAGCCCCGCCGCGGCGGGCGCCGGGGCGCCGGGCACCACGTAATCGCCGAACACGATCCCGTACACCACGACCAGCGCCAGCCGGGCGAAACCACCGACGTAACGCTCGGCCCGGCCGTCGCCGGACGCAGGCAGCCGGGTGGTGAAGACGGCGACGACCGCGGCGAGCACCGCCCCCGCGAGTACCCAGTAACCGGCGCCGGCGGCCCCCACCGCGAGCACGACGAGGAGCCCTCCCCCCAGACGCACGATGGTCCCCTTCCGACGTCCGGCCACCCGTGTCATTAGCATGGCTCACGATCCGTCCGGGCGCGCCGCCCGGTACCACCGTGAACGCGCGAGGAGCCAGAAGTGACCGTGCCGAAGCTAACCCTCTCCGACAACAGCGAGGCGGCACTGGCCAAAACCCGCGCCGACGTGGTGGTGATCGGCACCCTGCCCGGGGAGAACGGCCCGACGCTGGCCGACGGCGCCGCCCTCGCCGACGCCGCGTTCGACGGCAAGCTCGCCGAGGTGCTCGCCACGCTCGGTGCGAGCGGCAAGGCCGAAGAGGTCGTCAAGGTGCCGACGCTGGGCAAGCTCCCGGCTTCGGTGGTGCTGGCCGTGGGCCTCGGCAAGCAGGCCGGCGGCACCGTCACCGCCGAGCAGGTCCGCCGCGCCGCCGGTGCCGCCGGCCGGGCGCTGGCCGGGACCGAGCGCGCGTTCGTCACGCTGTCCGCGCTCGACCTGCAGGCCGCCGTCGAAGGGCTCGTGCTCGGCGCGTACACCTTCACCGAGTACCGCTCCGAGAAGGGCGACGCCCCGCTGGCCAAGGCGGACTTCGTCAGCCCGGCGGACGGCGCGCCGCGTGAGCACAAGGCGACGCTGAAGGCCGCGACCGCCATCGCCGAGTCCGTGATCATCGCCCGCGACCTGATCAACACCCCGCCGAACGACCTGTTCCCGGCCTCCTTCGCCGACCGCGCGAAGAAGCTCGCCGAGGCCGCCGGCCTCGACTTCGAGGTGCTCGACGAGAAGGCGCTCAAGCGCAAGGGCTTCGGCGGCATCCTCGGCGTCGGCGGCGGCTCCTCGCGCCCGCCGCGCCTGCTGCGCGTCGGCTACAAGCCGGCCAAGGCGGTCAAGAAGGTCGCGCTGGTCGGCAAGGGCATCACATTCGACTCGGGCGGCATCTCGATCAAGCCCGCCGCGGGCATGGACGACATGACCTCCGACATGTCCGGCGCCGCCGCCGTGCTGGCCTCGGTGGTGCTGGCCGCGAAGCTCAAGTACCCGCTCGAGGTGACCGCGCACATCCCGCTGGCGGAGAACCTGCCCTCGGGCACCGCCTACCGTCCGGGCGACGTGCTGACCATGTACGGCGGCAAGACCGTCGAGGTGCTCAACACCGACGCCGAAGGCCGTCTGGTGCTGGCCGACGCGATCGTGCGCGCCGCCGAGGAGAACCCGGATTACCTGATCGAGACCGCCACCCTGACCGGCGCCCAGGTCGTCGCGCTCGGCAAGCGCACCGCGGGCGTGATGGGCTCCGACGAGTTCCGCGACCGCGTCGCGGGCATCATGCAGGCCACCGGCGAAGGCGGCTGGGCGATGCCGCTGCCCGAGGAGCTGCGCGCCGACCTCGACTCCCGCCTGGCCGACCTGGCCAACGTCACCGGCCACCGCTGGGGCGGCATGCTCGCCGCCGGCATCTTCCTGCGCGAGTTCGTGGCCGAGGGCCTGCCGTGGGCCCACATCGACGTCGCGGGCCCGGCGTACCACACCGGCAGCCCGTGGGGCTACACCGGCAAGGGCGGCACCGGCGTCCCGGTCCGCACCATCGCCGCGGTGCTGGCCGACATCGCCGACCAGGGCTGACCCGCCTTTCCGACAGTTCCGTGAAGGCCTCCTTACCCGCTTCGCACGCGAGGTAAGGAGGCCTTCGCGGTTTTGTGGCACCCTCGCGCCCATGGAGCGTGACGAGTACCTCGAGGCAGCGGTCCGCGACGTCCTCACCGGGGACGAGGCGACCGTCGACCGGCGGGTCGGCCACGCCGCGCTCTTGCTCGCCACCGCGGGCGCGCCCGAAGAGGCCGACCGGCTCGTCACGCAGTGGCAGCAGGTGACCGAGCGGCCCGTCACGCGGCTGGCGGACGACGCCGTGCGCGCGCGGGCCTGGGCGATGCTGGCCGAGGCACGCGGCGTCCGTCCACAGTGGGCAGACGCACTGTCCCCTTTGGACCTCGATGCCGAAGAGCAAGCACACCAAGCACTGTTGACCCGCCGCGTGTCCGAACTGGAGGGCGTCTTCGACGGCTCGCCCGTCGCGGGCGTCGTCGCCGGGCTCGCGCCGGGACGGCCCGACCCGGTTCGCACCGCGCTCGCCGAAGGCGACCTCGAAGGGTGGGGCGCGCTCGTCGCCGGCCACCCGAGTCCGGACGTCGCCGCCCTCGGCGCGACCCGCCCGCTCGCCGCGCGGCTCGTGGCCGGCACCGACCCGCTCGGCCTCGGTCCCGAATGGCCTGAGCAGTGCGCCGCCGCGCTCGTCGCGGCCCTGCGCGAGCGCTACCCCGCCGACGCCGGCAGCTGGCCCGAGCTTGTCGCCGCGGTCGTGCGGCTACGCGGCCAGCAGGCGCCCTCCCCGGCGTCCGAAAGCGACATCGCGGCGACCGAAACGCGACTGGGCACGACGTTGCCCGCCGACTACCGGGAGTTCCTGCGGACGGCCGACGGGCTGCCCGCGGACGTCGTCTTCCCGCGGCTGCTGCCCGCGCGCGAACTCCGTGCGGACGGCCCGGTGGTGATCGTCTCCGAGCCCGCCGTGGTGCTGCTCACCGCCACCGGCGGCCAGTGGCGCGCGGTCGAGGTCGACGCCGTGTTCGGCAGCACCGCGCACCCGACGTTCCGCGCGCTGCTGGAGCACCACCTGCGGCTGCTGGAGGCCGCCGGCTGACCCGGCACGACACGGGGTGAGCAACCTCACCCAGGCGCCTGACCGCGCTTCTTTCGCTCGGTGTACTCGCGCATGCGCTTGGGGTAACCGACCCGGGCCACCTCGTACACCGGGATGGACCGCCGGTGCCCGAACTGCTGGGCGGACTCGAGGCCGCCGATGCGGCGCCGCGTCCACTCGCCGTCGTGCGCGACCAGGACCACGGTGGCCTCCGTGACGTTCGTCTTCGGCTCCACATAGGCCTCCACCCCGCGCCGGGCCGCGGCCCATTCCTCCAGGTGCCGGGTGTCCTCCGAACTGGCCTTGCGCGTCGTGCCCGGGCGGCCACCGCGGCCCCGCCGGCGCAGCGAGTCGAAGATCCCCACTCCGACCACCTCTCTTCCTGCTCGTGTCCGGCTTCCATTATTCCCGGGCCCGGGTGTGGTCGGTGTCGCAGAGGCCGCCTTCGCCCGGCTAGGTCGCAAGCCGGATCAGCGTAGTGACAAGATGGCGTTGTCGCGCGCGCGTTTATACCGCGCCGGGCGGCAACAGAGCTTCACCCCTAACGCTGCCGAGGAGTTATTGAAGTGACCGACACCTCCGCCGACCTTGTGATCCTGGGAGGCGGATCGGGCGGCTACGCCGCGGCCTTCCGCGCGGCCGAGCTGGGCCTTTCCGTCACGCTGATCGAGAAGGACAAGCTGGGCGGGACCTGCCTCCACCGGGGCTGCATCCCGACCAAGGCCCTGCTCCACGCCGCCGAGGTCGCCGACGAGACCCGTGAAGCCGATTCCGTCGGCGTCAAGGCCGTCTTCGAAGGCATCGACATCGCCGGTGTCAACAAGTACAAGGACGGCATCGTCTCCCGGCTGTACAAGGGGCTGCAGGGCCTGGCCAAGGCCCACAAGGTCAACCTGGTCGAAGGCTCCGGCACGTTCGTCGGCGGCACCACGGTCGAGGTGGAGGGCACCCGCCACACGGGCAAGAACGTCATCCTGGCCACGGGTTCCTACTCCCGCACCCTGCCCGGCCTCGAGCTCGGCGGCCGGATCATCGCCAGTGAGCAGGCCCTTTCGCTCGACTACGTGCCCAAGAAGGTCGTGGTGCTGGGCGGCGGCGTGATCGGCGTCGAGTTCGCCAGCGTGTGGGCCTCCTTCGGCGTCGACGTCACCGTGGTCGAGGCGCTCCCGCGGCTCGTGCCGAACGAGGACGAGTTCGCCTCCAAGCAGCTCGAGCGCGCGTTCCGCCGGCGCAAGATCGCCTTCAAGACCGGCGTGCGGTTCACCGGCGCGAAGCAGGACGACAACGGCGTGAGCGTTTCGCTGGAGTCCGGCGAGACCATCGACGCGGACCTGCTGCTGGTCGCCGTCGGCCGCGGCCCGAACTCGGCCGGGCACGGCTACGAGGAGGCCGGCGTCAAGATCGAGCGCGGCTTCGTGCTCACCGACGACCGCCTGCGCACCAACCTGCCGAACGTCTACGCCGTCGGCGACATCGTCCCCGGCCTGCAGCTCGCGCACCGCGGCTTCCAGCAGGGCATCTTCGTCGCCGAGGAGATCGCCGGGCTGGCCCCGCGCGCGATCGACGAGAGCGGCATCCCGCGCGTCACCTACTCCCACCCCGAGGTCGCCTCCGTCGGCCTCACCGAATCGCAGGCCAAGGAGAAGTACGGGGCGGACGTCACCACGTTCACCTACGACCTCGGCGGCAACGGCAAGAGCCAGATCCTCAAGACCTCCGGTGGGGTCAAGCTGGTGAAGGCCCCCGACGGCCCCGTCGTCGGCGTGCACATGGTCGGCGACCGCGTCGGCGAGCTGATCGGCGAAGCGCAGCTGATCTACAGCTGGGAGGCGTTCCCGGAGGACGTCGCCCCGCTGATCCACGCGCACCCCACCCAGACCGAGGCCCTCGGTGAAGCGTTCCTTGCCCTCGCCGGCAAGCCGCTGCACGTGCACAGCTGACGTCTCACCGGCAGAATCCACACCACGTTTCACAGATCAAGGGAGTCAGCGAACGATGGCCTACTCCGTCACGTTGCCGGAGCTCGGTGAGAGCGTCACCGAAGGCACCGTCACCCGGTGGTTGAAGCAGGAGGGCGACACCGTCGAGGTCGACGAGCCGTTGCTGGAGATCTCCACGGACAAGGTCGACACCGAGGTCCCGTCGCCGGTCGCCGGCACGGTTGTGAAGATCAGCGCCCAGGAGGACGAGACCGTCGAGGTCGGCGGCGAGCTCGCCGTGATCGACGACGGCACCGGCGGCGTGCCCGAGTCCTCGGCTCCCGCGGCGCCGGCCGAAGCGGCCGCGCCCGTCGAAGAGAAGCAGCCGGAGCCGGCTCCCGAGCCGGCCCAGGCCGAGGCGCCGACGCCCGCGCCCGCGGCCGGCGGTGAAGGCACCGAGGTGAAGCTGCCCGAGCTGGGCGAGAGCGTCACC
Organism: Amycolatopsis saalfeldensis; assembly: GCF_900110575.1. Taxonomy (GTDB): domain Bacteria; phylum Actinomycetota; class Actinomycetes; order Mycobacteriales; family Pseudonocardiaceae; genus Amycolatopsis; species Amycolatopsis saalfeldensis. The sequence continues at coordinate 9,489 of NZ_FOEF01000040.1, read as the reverse complement.
GAGGGCACCGTCACCCGCTGGCTGAAGCAGGTCGGCGACGCGGTCGAGGTCGACGAGCCGCTGCTGGAGATCTCCACGGACAAGGTCGACACCGAGGTCCCGTCGCCGGTCGCCGGCACCGTGCTGGAGATCCGCGCGGGCGAGGACGAGACCGTCGAGGTCGGCGGCGTGCTCGCGGTGATCGGTGCCGCCGGCGCGGCGCCCGCGGCGGCACCCGCCCCCGCGCCTGCTCCCGCACCGGCACCGAAGCCCGAGCCCACGCCCGAGCCGGTCCAGCAGGCCAAGCCGACGCCGCAGCCCGCGGCGCCTGCCGCACCCGCAGCGCCTGCCGCGCCTGCTCCGTCCACTTCGGACAACGGCTCGGCGGACGGCCCGTACGTGACCCCGTTGGTGCGCAAGCTCGCCACGGAGCACGACATCGACCTCACCGCCCTGACCGGCACCGGGGTCGGCGGCCGGATCCGCAAGCAGGACGTGCTCGCCGCGGCCGAGGCCAAGCAGAAGGCGGCCGCCCCGGCGCCCGTCGCTGCCGCCCCGCAGGCCGCGTCGGCGCCCGCCACGGCCGCGGCCGCCAAACCGCGTGCCGCCACGGCCGTCTCGCCGGACATCGCCGCCCTGCGCGGCACCGTCCAGAAGGCGAGCCGGATCCGGCAGATCACGGCGTCGAAGACCCGCGAGTCGCTGCAGGTCTCGGCGCAGCTCACGCAGGTGCACGAGGTCGACGTCACCAAGATCGCCAAACTGCGCCAGCGCGCGAAGGCGGCGTTCAAGGAGCGCGAGGGCGTCAACCTCACGTTCCTGCCGTTCTTCGCCAAGGCGACGGTCGAGGCGCTCAAGCAGCACCCGAACGTCAACGCGTCCTACAACGAGGACACGAAGGAGATCACCTACCACGGCGCCGTGCACCTGGGCATCGCGGTGGACACCGACAAGGGCCTGCTCTCGGTGGTCATCCACGACGCCGGCGAGCTGAGCCTGGCCGGTCTCGCGCACCGCATCGCCGACCTGGCGGGCCGCGCGCGCGCCGGGCAGATCAAGCCGGACGAGCTGTCGGGCGGCACCTTCACCGTCACGAACATCGGCAGCAACGGCGCCCTGTTCGACACGCCGATCATCGTGCAGCCGCAGTCCGGCATGCTCGGGACCGGCGCCGTCGTGAAGCGCCCGGTCGTGGTGGCCGACGCCGAGGGCAACGACACGATCGCCGTCCGCTCGATGGTGTTCCTGCCGCTGACCTACGACCACCGCCTGGTCGACGGCGCGGACGCCGGCCGCTTCCTGACCACGATCAAGCAGCGTCTGGAAGAGGGCAACTTCGAGGACGAGCTGGGCCTGTAAGACCCCGGCACTTCCCGCAGCGAAGGCCGCCGCACTCCCTCAAGAGTGCGGCGGCCTTCGTCGTTTCCGCGAACTCCGTTATTCCGGAATTACAGAGTTCCGGAGTATCGTGGTGCCATGCTCACCAGACGAAGCTTGCTGACCACCGTGGCCGCCGCCGGCTCGGCCGCTCTCCTGCTGCCCGCGACCGCGAATGCCGCCGCACCACCGGACACCTCGACGCCCGAAGGCTGGCTCGAGTGGTTTGCCGCCCACCGCGCCGATGTGTCCGTGGTCGCGGATTACGGCACTGGCCACCGGCTTCGGCACCGTCCCGATGAGTCGCGCGTGCTGGCGTCCGCGATCAAGGTCGTGCACCTGGCCGCTTACACCGGCGCCGTGGCCGCGGGCCGGATCGACCCGGGCGAGCCGGTCCGGCTGGGTGATTGGGACGCCCGCCATCCCTACCTCGGCGACGGCCTCATCGGCTCGGGCTCGCACCACAGCGCGCTGACCTGGCTCGGCGTCCCGTGTGACGAGTACGGCGTCGCGAAGGACCCGGAACAGCGGGTGCCGCTGCAGAAGCTGGCCGAGGCGATGATCCTGTTCAGCGACAACGCCGCGGCCGACTACCTGCGCGCCCGCCTCGGCGACCCGGCCCTCCGCGCGGCCGCCGCGAAGGGCGGCTGGCCGGACCCGGATCTGCGCATGTTCGGCGGCGAGACATTGCTGTGGCTCTTCCCCGAGTACGCACCGCCTCCGGGCACGCCGGTGCCAGTGCGCCGAGCCGTCGGTGACGCGTTGTCGGACCGGTTCGCCCGCGACCCCGGGTTCCGGAAACTTGTGCTGCCGCAAGCGTTCTCGCATCCGCCGACCCCGGAGTCGACGCTCGCGTGGGTCGCCCGGACCGGCCGCGGCCCGGCGACCGGCCTGTTCGCGATGCACCGCGCACTCGCCACCGGCGGCGGGCAGGCCGCGGCGCTCGCCCGTGACGTCCTCGCCCTCAGCCTGGCGGACCGGGTGCCACCGGGCGCGGACTCGGTGCTGTTCAAGGGCGGCAGCCTGCCCGGCGTGATCACCATCGGCCTGGACCTGCTCTCGCCCGGGCGCACCGGCACCGGCGTGATGATGCTCACGAATGTGTCCGATGTGGACTCCCTGAACTCCGGCCCGTTGATCGAGGCCGCGATCGGCAGCCTCGCCACGCCGGGCGGCTTCACCGGGTTGGAGCGCGCGCTGGGACACTGAGTCCATGACCGACGATCCGGACCTGGCCGAGCGCCTCGCGGCGCTGGAACGGCGGGTGGCCGCGCTCGAGGGGCGGCCGGCGGAGTCCATTCCGGACACTCCCGGGGGCGTTGTCGGCTACCAGGGCGAGCTGACCGAACCGGGCGAGCTGCGCTGGGCGATCCGGCTGGCCGCACCCGCCGTGCTGGCGCTGCCCGACGGCCCGCGGGTCGAGGTGCTGGCCGCGCTGGCCAACCCGGTCCGGATCGCGCTCGTGCGCGCGCTGGCGCAGGACGGCGCGCAGACCGGCGCAGCCCTGCAGGAGGCCGCCGGACTGGGCTCGCCGGGCCAGCTGTATCACCACCTCAAGGCCCTCACCAGCGCCGGGCTGGTCGAGCAGGACCGCCGTGGCAGCTACCGGCTGCGCCCGGCCGCCACCATCCCCGCGCTGGTCCTGCTGACGGCGGCGGCGGACGTCGCCGGCCAATTGAGACCGGGCGTGCGGAACCAGAACGGATAGGACACGATCTCAGGCATGCGGGTACTCATCGCGGGCTCCGGCGGGCTCATCGGCACGGCGCTGGCCGTCCGGCTGCGGACGTCCGGCCACGACGTCCTCCGGCTGGTGCGCCGGGATGCGCGGGCGGCCGACGAACGCGGCTGGGACCCGCCGTCCGCCCGGATCGACGAGGGCGCCTTCACCGGCGTCGACGCGGTCGTCAACCTGTGCGGCGCGCCGCTGCTGCCGGGCCGCTGGAGCGCGATGCGCAAGCAGGTGCTGCTCGACAGCCGCGTGGAGCCCACCGAGGTACTGGCCGAAGCCGTCGCCGAGCACGGCGTCGGGGTGCTGGTGAACGGCTCCGCGGTCGGCTACTACGGAAACGGCGGTTCGACGGTCCTCGACGAGACTTCCCCGGCAGGCCAAGGCTTCCTGGCCGAACTGTGCACGGCGTGGGAGTCGGCGACCGCCCCGGCCACCGCGTCCGGCGCCCGCGTGGTGTCGGTGCGGACGGGCTTGGTGCTGTCCCGCCAAGGCGGCCTGATGGCCCTGCTGCGGCCGCTCTTCAAGCTCGCACTGGGCGCCCGCCTGGGCGACGGCCGCCAGTTCATGTCCTGGATCTCCCTCGACGACCAGGTCGGCGCCCTGCTCCACGCCCTGACCCGCGACGACCTCTCCGGCCCGGTCAACCTGACCGGCCCGGCCCCGGTGAGCAACACGGAGTTCACGCGGGCCCTGAGCCGCGCCGTCCACCGCCCGGCGCCGTGGATGGCGCCCGGTTTCGCCCTGAAGCTGGCCCTCGGCCAGGCCGCGGAGGAGATGGCGCTGTTCGGCCAGCGAGCCGTCCCGCGTGAACTGGAACGCGCGGGCTACACCTTCCGCCACGAAACCCTGGAAACCGCCCTGGCCGCAGCGACGTGACCACGCCCCGCCACCCCACCCGGCCCCGCACCCACCCGTCGCCCCACGGGTTCCGGCTGCGCCCGCACCCCACCCAGCCCTCAGCACACGAACCACATCTGCGGCCACACCCCACCCGACCCTGCACCCTGCCCGCGGCACGCAAGTCCCAACTGTGCCTCCACGCCACCCAGCCATCGCCACACGAACCCCGGCTACAGCCACACCCCACCCGACCCTGCACCCTGCCCGCGGCACACAAGTCCCAACTGTGCCTCCACGCCACCCAGCCATCGCCACACGAACCCCGGCTACAGCCACACCCCACCCGGTCCTTCGCCCGGCCCTCCATGCACGAACCCCTGGCATGCCCACGCCCCAGCCAGCTCAGCACCCGGCCCGCGACACGCGAATCCCGGCTGCGCCCGCACCCCACCCAGCCCTCAGCACACGAACCCCGACCGCAGCCACACCCCGCCAGGCCCTGCGCCCTCCCCGCGATACGCACGCCCCGGCTATGGCCGCACCCCGCCCAGCCCGGCACCGGGCCCTCCATGCCCGAACCCCAGACGTGCCCACACCCCACCCACCTCAGCCCCCAGCCCGCGACACGCAAGCCCCGACTCACCCCGCACCCCGCACCAGCACCCGGGCCCCGGATCGCCCCACCCGGCTCACCGGTGAGCCCACCCCAGCCGCCACCCGGTCACCGAATCCCACCGGTCACCCAGCCACTCCGCGCCACCACGCCTCGGCCGGTCAGCTCATGACCGTCCCCCGGGTCCGCTGGCTGGTGACCGGCGTTGTCCTCCTGGCCGCCTTCCTCGCTCTCGGCCTGGCAGTCGACCGGCAACCGCTGGGGCTGGACCAAGCCGTCGCGGATGCGTTGCGCGGGCAGGATTCCCGACCCGCCGGGCGGGTCGCCGGAGTGGTCACGAACGTGTTCGGACCGGTCCTCCCCATCGTGGTCGGCGTGGCGCTGGCCGCGCTCGCCCTGCGCAACCGCACGCACCTCCCGCTCTGCCTGAAGCTCGCGGCTGTCCTCATCCTGTGCCGGCTGACCAGCACGGTGTTCAAGCCCGTTTTCCTGCGCCAGCGCCCACGCCAGTACCCCGACCTCAGCTACCCCAGCGGGCACGTCGTGTCCGTCGCGTCGGCCGCGCTGGTCGTCGTGCTGCTCGCGGCCTGGCTCGCGCCTCGGCTGGTCAGGAAAGCCGCAGCGGTCGGCGCCGCGGCCACCGTGCTCGCGGCCGTCTGCCGGGTCGTGCTGGGGGTGCATTGGGTGACCGACACCGTCGGCGCGGTGCTGGCGGTGCTCGGCGTCGGGCTGGTGTCGGCGAGCGCACTCCGGCTCCTGCCCGTTCCCGGCCGAGACGGGCGTAGCCTCGACGCGTGAGTTCTTCGAGCCCTTCCTGCCGTGCCGCCAGCGAACCCGTCGACGTCCGGGAACTCGGCACGATCGCGTACACCGAGGCCTGGGACCTGCAGCGCGAGGTCCTCGCCGCGCGCGCCGACGACACCGGCCCGGACACGTTGCTGCTGCTGGAACACCCTTCGGTGTACACCGCGGGCAAGCGCACCGAGCCCGCGGACCGGCCCACCGACGGCACCCCGGTGATCGACGTCGACCGCGGCGGCAAGATCACCTGGCACGGCCCGGGTCAGCTGGTCGGCTACCCGATCCTCAAGCTTGACGACCCGATCGACGTCATGCACTACGTGCGGCGCCTCGAGGAGGCCCTGATCGTGGTGTGCGAGCGGCTCGGCGTGCGCACCGGCCGCGTCGAGGGCCGCAGCGGCGTGTGGATCCCGGCCGACGACCGCGGGATCGAGCGCAAGATCGCCGCCATCGGCATCCGCGTGCAGCGCGGCGTCACCATGCACGGCTTCGAGCTGAACTGCAACGCCGACCTGTCCGCCTTCGACGCGATCGTGCCGTGCGGCATCCGCGACGCCGGCGTCACGTCGCTCTCGGCCGAGCTTGATCGCGACGTCACGGTCGAAGAGGTGCTGCCGATGGCGCGCGAGGCCGTGCTGGCCGCCCTCGAAGGCGAGCTGCCGGTGAACGACGACCGCTGGCTGCCGCGCCCGGAGGCGCCGAAGGCCCCCGGCGTCACCTTCGCCCTGCAGAACTGACTGCGCCGGCAGGCACCGGCGCAGCCAGCCACCAGGTCAGAGCTGGGACGCGACCTCGGCCGCGATGAACTCGATGTGGTCGAGGTCGGCGAGGTCCAGCACCTGCAGGTAGAGCCGGGTGACGCCGGTCTTCTCCCGCCACTGCCCGATCCGGTCGACGACCTCGGCGGCGGTCCCGGCCAGTCCGTCGGCGCGCAGCTGGCCGAGGTCACGGCCGATCGCCGCGGCCCGTCGCGCCACCTCGGCGTCGTCGCGGCCGATCGCGACGGTCAGCGCGACCGACCGCAGGATCTCCTTCGGGTCACGCCCGATCGCCTCGGCCGCGGCGTCGACGCGGGCGAACTGCGCGGACACCGTCTCCTGGTCGGCGAACGGCAGGTTGAACTCGTCGGCGAAGCGGGCCGCCAGCTCCGGCGTCCGCTTCTTGCCGCCGCCGCCGATGATGACGGGCGGCGCGGGCGACTGCGCGGGCTTCGGCAGCGCGGGCGAGTCCACGAGCGTGTAGTTCTTGCCGGAGAACGAGTACTTCTCCCCCACCGGCGTCTTCCACAGCCCGGTGATGATCTCCAGCTGCTCGGCGTAGAGGTCGAAGCGCTCCTTGAGCGGCGGCAGCGTCAGGCCGTATGCGGTGTGCTCGGCGTCGAACCAGCCCGAGCCGAGGCCGAACTCGATCCGGCCGCCGGACATCTGGTCCACCTGCGCGATGGCGATCGCGAGCGGGCCCGGGTGCCGGAACGTGGCGGCGGTGACCAGCGTGCCCAGCCGCACCCGGCTCGTCTCGCGGGCCAGCCCGGCCAGCGTGATCCACGCGTCGGTGGGCCCGGGCAGCCCATCGCCGCCGCCCATCGCCAAGTAGTGGTCGCTGCGGAAGAAGGCGTCGTAGCCGGCGGCTTCGGTCGTCTTGGCCACACGCAGCAGATCGTCGTAGGAAGCGCCCTGCTGGGGCTCGGTGAAGATCCTCAAGTCCATGGCCGCCAGCCTAATCAGCTCGCGGCAGACTGCTCGCCGGTGTCTCCGGGCTGCCGGATCCGCAGCAGCATGCGCACGATGACGTCCTGGATCTCGCCGCTGACCTTCTTCGGGTCGGTGGCACTGGCGATTTCCGTGGCCGCGCTGGAAAGCGCGCCGAACAGCAGCCGCGCGGTCACGTCCACGGGCACCGGCTCGACCTCGCCGGCGTCCACAAGGGACTGCAGGGCCGAGCGGACCAGGCCGAAGCTGCACTGCTCCTCGGCCTCGCGCCAGCGCTCCCAGCCCATCACGACCGGCGCCTCGTGGATGGCGATCCGCTGGTACGCCGGGTCGAGGCAGCTCCGGATGAACGTGTTCAGCCCGCCGAGCGCCCGCTCCCACGGCGTGCCGGGGCCGGTCATGATCTTCTCGAGCCGGTCGTAGACCAGGCTTTCCACCGACTCGAAAGCGGCTTCGAACAACGCCTGCTTTCCGCTGAAATGGTGGTACAGCGCGCCTTTGGTGACGCGGGCGCGCTTGGCGACCTCGTCGAGCGAGGTACCCGCGTAGCCGCGCTTGGTGAACAGCTCGACGGCGGACTCGACCAGCGCGGAGCGGGTCGACTCCGAATAGTCGAGACGTCGGGACCTCATTGTCGGCACGCTCACAACCTTACGCCGGGGGTGTCTCTCCATACCCATGGTATGTTCTCACCGTCAGGTCCGTACCGGGAGTATGCCGCAAACCTGCGGTATGGCCAGGGTCACGGAAGGGGAGCCAACACATGAGCTGGACCGACTTCTACCGACGCCGGGAAATCCTCGAAGCCGCCATCCGCCACGCGGGGCGCGCACCCGGCGAACCGCTGACGCTGGAGGAGATCCCCGGCGCAGCCGACGCCTTCGGCACCGAAGAAAACCTGCTGCTGGCGATGCAGCACAAGTGGAGCCAACTGCTCGGCGGCCATCTGCGCGCCGAGTTCGCCGACCCGGCCGACGCCGCGGCCGAAACCGTCGACAGCGACCAGGTCGACGCCGTCTCGCGGGCGTGGCGCCGGGCGCAGTCCGGGAACGAGGCACTGCGCGCGGTCCTCGACGGCGCGCGGACGCGGTACCCCGCCCTCGCCCGGCTGCACGAGGGTGAGCTGCGGATGCTGGCGATCACGTCCGGCCTCGCGGAGCCCGGCGAGCCGTCCGAGGAGATCACCAAGGTCGGGCAGACCCTCGACGCGCTGGTGCGTGCGGGCGACGCCTGCCCGGTCCGCCGGCGCAGCCCGATGGGCCACCTGATGCGCCTGCTCGCACCCAGTGCGTGAGGTGTAGTTAGGTAGACGCATGGACCAGCGCTGGACCGAGGCCGACATGACCGACCAGGCCGGCCGGACGGTGGTGGTCACCGGCGCCAACTCGGGCCTCGGCTTGCGTACCGCCGAAGTCCTCGCCGGCCGCGGCGCGCGGGTGCTGCTCGCGTGCCGCTCGGCCGAGCGGGGCGCCGCCGCGCTGGACCGGGTGCGCTCGGTCGCGTCCGGTGCCGCGCCGGAGCTGGTGACGCTGGACCTGGCCGATCTGGCCTCGGTGCGCGCGGCGGCCGCGTCCGTCCGCGAGCTGACCGGCGACGCCCTCGACGTGCTGATCAACAACGCCGGCGTGGTGGCGACCGCCCGCGGCAAGACCGCCGACGGCTTCGAACTGCAGCTCGGCACCAACCACCTAGGCCACGCGGCGCTGACCTGGCTGCTGATGCCCGCCCTGCGCGGCGGCGTCGGCGCCCGCGTCGTCACGCTCTCGAGCATCGCCGCGATCGGCGCGCAGATCCGGCTGGACGACCCGAACTTCGAGCACCGCCAATACAACCCGGCGACGGCGTACCGGCAGGCGAAGCTCGCCAACCAGGTTTTCGCGCTGGAGCTGGACCGGCGGCTGCGCGCCGAGGGTTCGAAGGTGCTGAGCGTCCTCGCGCACCCCGGTTACACCGCGACCGGGCTGAGCATCGGCATGGCCCGCACGTACGGCAACCGGGTCGTCCGCTCGGCCATCCTGGCCATCCACCACGCGGGCGAGTTCCTGCTCTCCCAGAACGTCAGCCTCGGCGCCCTGCCGGAGCTGTACGCCGCCACCGCCCCCGACATCCAGGGCGGCGACTACATCGGCCCGCGCGGCCTCGGCGGCGTCCACGGCTACCCCACGAAAGTGCGCCCGGTGCAGGCCGCCGGCAACCCCGTCACCGGTCCCGCCCTGTGGGACCTGACGGCCGACTTGACGGGCGTCACCCCCGACCCGCGCTAGGCGATCACCCGGGTCGCCCGGGCGTACTGTGGAGCCCGTGACTGCTGCACCTGAAGGGCGGAAGTTGTTGCGGCTGGAGGTCCGTAACAGTGAGACGCCGATTGAGAAGAAGCCGTCGTGGATCAAGACTCGGGTGCGGATGGGTCCTGAGTTCACGGAGTTGAAGGGCCTGGT
>NZ_FOEF01000028.1 GCF_900110575.1 Amycolatopsis saalfeldensis | reverse complement strand
GTTGCAGCTCGGCCCGCTCGGCCGCCTCCAGAGGCTTGTCGCCGTGGACCTCGGCGGCGGTGATCCGGCGTCGTTCGTCTTTGACCCAGACGCTGAGCATGCCCGCGTCGATGCCCAGCTCGCGGGCGACCTCGGTGATCGTGCGGCCGGAATCGATCACCCTGTGGGCAGCCTCGACCTTGTACTCGGCCGTGTAGGACCGGCGCTTGCGAGGAGGCATGGGGACATCCTTTCAGCAGGACAGCTGGTCCTGCTAACTCGGTGTCCACTACCCGGGGTGAACCTCAGTGATCGGGTCGGCGATTTGCTACGAGATCGCCTACGGCGACCCGACCCGTGGCGCGGTCCGTGCGGGCCAACAACCCGTGGTATGGCCGTGCTGAAGTGACTTTCCAGCAGCTGATGATGTCGAGGCTGCGTGCCGTTGAACACCGGTCATGCGGTGGTGGTAGCCGCGACCAGCGGCGTCAGCGCGGAGGGCCGGCAGGTACTCCGGCCACAAGCCGAGGCGGGTCAATCGACCCAACGGGCAGCGTTGTCAGCGCGACAGACATGTTCGTCGCGGTTGCCGCGGCGGCGGCCGGAAATCCGGTGAGTCTCAGGTGCCCGCGACTCATGGCCAGTAGACTATGGATACTAGTACTATGTAAGGTAGTAGATCGATGTCGAGGAGCTTGACGTGGGAAAGAAGGCGCGCAGGAGCGCAGCCGGCGCGCGAACCGGAAGTGGTTCTGCAGTACGCGGGGCGACTGAGCCAGCAACCGGCCGCACGGTTTCGCCGGATAAGCAGCGTGCGGCCGGCGGCGTGCCCCCTGCTCTTGCGGGGCGGCCGAAGCCGCGAGCGGACGTCCGTGCGGCAGGAAACCCAAGGCAGGGGGGTGCTGCGGTTGCGGATGAGCTCCAGGTCGAGCCGGGCCGCGAGGGGTTCATGGGGTGTCTTGACCGCGCGACTGCCGATACGGGATCCCAGGTCGCGGCCGCAACTTATTGGTTCGACGCCGCGCCGGCCGGCCGGCCCTATTCAGTCGACATCCGGTTTACCGGGGTGCGCGAAGGGGTGCGCGGCAAACGCGCCGCGCAGGACCGGTTCGACGTAATCGAACGGGTGGAGAACATCTTGCCCAGCAGTGGCAGGATCGGGGTCACCTCGCGGGTGGAGCGGCTGAATCCGGGCGCTTGGCAGGTCACCGCGAGCGCGGTGCAGAAGGGTTCGCCCGGTGTGCTGCCGAGCCAGACCGTCACGACGAATACCCGGTTCGGCGTGCTCGCTCAGGGGCCCAGCGTGAATCTGCTCTCCTGGCCGGTGCTGGTCGGGCTCGGCGCGGTGCTGGCGCTGGTTCTGCAGGCGGCGCTGTCCGCGCGCTGGGGAATGAACAGCGGCGTCGTGCTGGCGATTTCGGCCATCGGCTGCTTGCTCGGTTTCATCGGTGGGAAAGCCTGGTACGTGGTGCTCCACCGCAAGCCGCTGCGGGATCTCTTCACCACGGGTGCCTGCATTCAGGGCTTTCTCCTCGCCGCTCTTACCGTCGTGGTGATCGGATCATTGCTGGCCGGGTATCCCGTCGGGACATTGCTGGACGCCACGGCCCCGGGGATCTTCTTGGGCATGGCTGTCGGCCGGCCCGGGTGTTTCCTCACGGGGTGTTGCGCGGGCAGGCCGACGGTGTCCCGGTGGGGTCTGGTTTCGTCTGATCGTCGCTTGACGATCCGCAGGTTCCCGGTCCAGTTGATCGAAGCTGCCGTCGCGTTGGTGATCGGTGTGGTTTCTCTGGTGCTGGTTTTCGTCGCCGAGCCGTCGGTGCACGGCGCGATTTTCGTGGGCGCGCTCGCTGCGTACACCTTCGCTCGGCAGCTGCTGTTCCCGCTGCGCAGCGACCCGCACACGCCAACTGGCCGGGCGGCGACGATGGCGGTGTGCGGGCTGGCGCTGGTCGGCGCGCTGGCGGTGCAGGCATTCGGCTAGTGGTTCTCGCCTGTTGGTTCGTCGGGGGTGAGCATGCTGTCCGTGGTTGGCGTCGTCGCGGGTGAAAGTCCAGTCGAATGGGTGGGCGGTGGTGGGGTAGCGGGCCTGAAAGGTCAGCATCGTTCGGCGATCTTGTCCAGGTCTTCGAAGTCGTCCGGGAGGAGGGCTTTGCTTTGCACTGCGGAGAATTAGATTTCCACTTGGTTGAGCCAGGAGGCGTGGACCGGTGGGTGCACCATGTGAGCGTTGGAAAACGCGTTGTTCCTTCGTGCTGTGGCCGCCCAGTTGCGATGTGAAGCGCCGTTGTCCACGATCCAGAACACGCGGCGCGCGCTGGCGTAGGGTTCGCTGGTCATGACCTGGTTCACCAGGCGAGAGAACGGGGCGATGCCGGTAGTGGGCTCACACCGGCTGATCACGTGGGCAAGTTGGACGTCGTAGGCGGCGAAATAGGCGGCGTGCCGCCACGAGCGTACTCGGATTCCACCCGCATCGGCCTGCGCGGGCCGGCGTGCAGGGGGTCGTGTGTGCGATATCGGGCTTGGATGCCGGGTTTCTCATCGGCACTGAGCACGAAATCCTTCTCGCCCAGTAGTTCGTCCTTCCAGACGCGTGCGTACAGGTCGAGCGCCCGGGCTGCCTTGACCGCGTAATACGAGTCGCGGGGAAAGATCCACGAGCGATGCCCCCATGGCTTGATCGCGTCCTCGGCCAGCTACCGACGCACTGCGAGGTCGACACCCGCTCACAGATGCCCCGGGTGACCGCCTCGCAGCACGATCCGCGCCCGCAGCACCTGCCGATGCTCGGCACGATGCCGCGGGCCAGTTCCGGGCAGCTCCGCCTGGGCGGGCAGCTCGCAGGCCCGCGAAGGGCTGCCAGGACTGGCTGACCGGGCGCGCAGTGGGCGGCCAGCGCCTTTACCTCGGCCACGACCGTGGCCGGGAAGACCCGCGGCGGCTGGCCCGCGCTCGGGAACGCTCGCCCCAACTGGCCACCGTCCAGAGCTCGCCGGTGATACCGGCGTTGGATTGCCCGTCAGTGGCGGCCAGGCAGAATCGCTTGCGCCACTTGCGCACAGTGTTCTCGATGATGCCGAAGTGCGTCACGACGGCACGTTCGCCTATGTCACCGGTGAACTCGCCGACGGCACCACCCTGCCCCTGGTGTGCCTGCGATACAACGGATCCGCCAGCGGCTGGGGGTTCGCCAGCTACCGGGCCAGCCACGACGACTACGAAGACTCCATCCTGCCCGCCGGCTTGCCCTTCGGCACACCACAGGAAACGCTCGACTGGGCCTGCGGCCTCTACCTCAACGACACCATCGCCTGGCAACCCCGACGAACTGACAGGCGAGACCACTAGCTTCTACGTTGTGAGCTGTGGCCGCGTATTTACTGTCGATTTTCGGGCGTGTCGGGTCGACCCCGGTGCCGGTCGGCTGCACCGTGTCGGTGTCACGGCACTTTGTCGCTCTTGCGAGGAAATCTTGAGCTGCTACGCCGTCGTGTGTTTGACGTGGGTTGTTGACGTGCTTCGGTATTCAGGTGTGCTGCAGGCGCTTCGCTTCACTGAAGCGGTTGCGTGGCCGTACTGCCGGTGCGTGTGGGGGCGCGGCCGGAGCATGTCGCCACCGCACGAAGCTACCACTTAGGGTGATCGTGTATCACAGTATGTGTTGATCTTACTGGTCGCTTAGGGGTTGGTGAGGGGTTGAGCTACCGGTAGCGTGCGATTAGTTCGAATTAAGCGTGGCAGATTTTGCGGGGTCTCGGTGGTCATTCGCACTGGATGTGGCGCGAGTTTTTGGGCATTGATCCGATAGCTCTCGGATTTGCACCGGTGTCATTGGGAATCGCTTTCTTGCGGGGTTTATGTCGAAGAGACATGAATTCGGTGCGAACAGCCGATGCTGTCGTCGCCGACCGCGCGTGCACTCGCTGGCAGCTGGCTGATCAACTTCCTTCTGGCCTACGACGGGGGATACGGGACGAAGATGGCTGAGTCGATCGCTGTTGTCGGGTTGTCCTGCCGGCTGCCCGGTGCGCCGGACGCCGACGCGTTCTGGGAACTTCTCGGCAGCGGTTCGAGCGGGCTCGGCCCGGTTCCCGAGGCCCGGTGGTCGTCGGAGACGCACGGGGACCTGCCCCGCGCGGTGACCCACGGAGGCTTCCTCGACGAAGTCGGCGAGTTCGACGCGGACTTCTTCGGCATCTCGCCACGGGAAGCGGCCGCGATGGACCCGCAGCAACGGCTGGTGCTCGAACTGGCCTGGGAGGCGGTCGAGGACGCCGGGTTGCACGCCGCGACACTGGCGGGCAGCCGGACAAGCGTGTTCGTCGGTGCGATTCAAGACGACTACGCCGCACTGACCTTCGGGCGCGGCCCCGGCAAGATCACCCGGCACACAATGACCGGCCTGCAGCGCGGCATCATCGCCAACAGGGTCTCGTACACCCTCGGGCTGCGGGGACCGAGCCTGACTGTCGACGCCGGCCAGGGGTCATCGCTGGTCGCTGTGCACATGGCCTGCGAAAGTCTGCGCCACGGTGAGTCCGAGCTGGCGCTCGCCGGCGGGGTGAACCTCAACCTCGCGCTGGAGAGCGCGCTGAGCGTGGCCGCGTTCGGCGGACTCTCCCCGGATGGCGAGTGCTTCACGTTCGATGAGCGGGCCAACGGCTTCGTGCGCGGCGAAGGCGGCGGTGTCGTTTTGCTCAAGCCGCTCGCGCGAGCCTTGGTGGACGGTGACTTCATCCACGGCGTCATCCGTGGCGGCGCCGTCAACAACGACGGCGCCGGCGACGGTTTGACCGTGCCGAACCCGCTGGCGCAGGAGGAGGTGCTGCGGCTGGCGTACTGCAATGCCGCAGTCGACCCGGCGGATGTCCAGTACGTCGAGTTGCACGGCACCGGGACCAAGGTCGGCGACCCCTTGGAGGCCGAAGCGCTCGGTGCCGTGCTGGGCAGGCCCCGGCCCGCGGGACTTCCACTGCTCGTCGGTTCGGCCAAGACCAACGTCGGTCACCTCGAAGGCGCCGCCGGCATCGTCGGCCTCCTCAAGGTCCTGCTCTGCGTCCAGCGGCGGCAGATACCCCCGAGCCGAAACTTCGAGGTGTCTAACCCCCGTATCCCGTTGCGGGACCTCGGCCTGGACGTACACCGGGAGCTCATTCCCTGGCCGGAGCCGGACCGGGAACTGGTCGCCGGAGTCAGCTCCTTCGGCGTAGGCGGCACGAATTGCCACCTCGTCGTGTCAGAACCGCCGGCCCGGTCACGCGCCGCGGGCGGGCCGCGCGACGCGCCACCGCGCGCGACGCCGTGGCTGCTCTCCGGCCGGACCGACGCCGCGCTCCGCGCCCAAGCTCTGCGTCTGCGGGATTTCATGGCGGAGACACCGAATCTCGACCCGGCCGACGTCGGCTTCTCCCTTGCCACGACACGCCAGGCGTTCGAACACCGCGCGGTCGTGCTCGCCGCGCGGCACGACGACTTCCTCGCTGGACTTGACGTACTGGGGCACGGGCGCGAGGCGGCGAACGTCGTCTCCGGTGTCGCGGACAGCAACGCGAAAACCGTGTTTGTCTTTCCCGGGCAGGGTTCACAGTGGGCCGGCATGGCGACGGAGTTGCTGAGTTCCTCGTCGGTGTTCGCCGAGAGCATTGAGGCGTGCGCAGCGGCGCTGGAGCCGTTCGTGGACTGGTCCCTGCCCGACGTCCTCCGGGGCGTGGACGGCGCGCCCACCTTGGACCATGGCGATCACGTGGTCCAGCCCGTGCTGTGGGCGGTGATGGTGTCGCTCGCCGCGTTGTGGCGCTCGGTCGGGGTACGCCCGGACGCCGTGGTCGGCCACTCCCAAGGAGAGATCGCGGCAGCGACCGCGGTGGGCGCGCTGTCGCTGGACGACGCGGCGCGGGTCGTGGCACTGCGGAGCCGCCTGCTCGCCGAACTCGCCGGACGCGGGGGGATGCTGTCGGTCCCGGTGACGGCCGACCGAGTGGCGCCCAGACTGGCGAAACGGGAGCCGCGGTTGACCATCGCGGCGATCAACGGACCCGTCTCGACGATCGTGAGCGGCGACGTAGGGGCACTGGACGAGCTGGCGGCCGAGTACGCCGCGGAAGGCGTGGACGCCAGGAAGCTGCCGGTCGCGTACGCCTCGCACTCGCCGCACGTCGAAACCGTTCGCGAACGACTGCTCGACGCGCTGTCGGGGATCACACCGCGCACTGCGGAGATCGCGTTCTACTCCACGGTCACCGGCGACCTGCACGACACTGCCTCGTTGAACGCCGACTACTGGTACCGGAATCTCCGGCACACCGTGCGCCTGGAGCGCGCGACGCGCTCCCTGCTGGACGGGGCGCACCGGATTTTCCTGGAGATGAGCCCCCACCCGGTGCTGACCGGAAGCCTGCGGGACGTGGCTGCTTCCGCGGAGGAACCGGTCCCGGTGGCCGCGCTTGGTTCCCTGCGGCGTGACTCCGGCGGGTGGGACCGGTTCGTCGACTCGTTGGGGCGCGCGCACGTCCGCGGAGTAGGTGTCGACTGGCACGCGGTTTACGGGCCGGACAGGCAGCAGGTGAAGTTGCCGACGTACGCCTTCCAGCGCAAACGTTATTGGCTCGACGGACCGGAAATGACGGCAGGTCGCGTCGCGCTCGACACACCCGGACCGGCACGCGCCCGGCAGCCTGAGGAGGAGCGAACCCGGGGTCGTCCCGCCCTGGCCGAGCGCCTGCATGGGCTGCCGGGTACCGAGCAGCGCGGAATGCTGGTGGACGCGGTGCGGACGACCGCCTCCGCCGTGCTGGGCCAGCTGAACCCGGACGCCATCGAGCCCACCCGGACCTTCAAGCAGCTCGGCTTCGACTCGATCACCGGGACGGAGTTCTGCGAACGGCTCGGTGCAGCGCTCGGTGTCCCCCTGCCGTCCGGCCTCGTCTACGACTACCCGACACCGACGCTGCTCGCCGAGCACCTGAGAACCGCGGCATCGGGTGAGAGCGATCTCAGCACCACTGCACCCGCGGTGAAGGACGTCGCGGACGGCGAGCCGATCGCGATCGTGGCGATGGCGTGTCGCTACCCGGGGGAGGTTCGTTCACCCGAGGACCTGTGGCGGTTGGTGGCCGAGGGCAGGGACGCCACGTCGGGATTCCCCACCGACCGCGGCTGGAACCTCGACGAGCTGTTCGACGACGACCCCGACCGGGTCGGCACGAGCTATGCCGCCGGCGGCGGGTTCTTGCACGACGCCGCGTACTTCGATCCGGCGTTCTTCGGGATCTCGCCCCGGGAAGCCCTGGCCATGGATCCCCAGCAGCGCGTGCTGCTCGAAGTGGCGTGGGAGGCGTTCGAGCGGGCCGGGATCGACCCGACCTCGCTGCGCGACAGCAACACCGGCGTCCTGGTGGGTGCGATGCCGCAGGACTACGGGCCACGCCTCCACGAGCCGGCCAACGGGCTAGAGGGTTACCTGCTGACCGGCAGCACGACGAGCGTCACGTCGGGCCGTCTGGCGTACACGTTCGGCACCGCCGGTCCGGCGGTGACCGTCGACACGGCGTGTTCGTCCTCGCTGGTGGCGATCCACCTGGCCGTCCAGGCGCTGCGGAATGGCGAGTGCGATCTCGTTCTGGCCGGTGGTGTCGCGGTCATGGCGACCCCGGGCATGTTCCTCGAGTTCAGCCGTCAGCGAGGGCTCTCGCCCGATGGCCGGTGCAAACCGTTCGCGGCCGCGGCGGACGGCACCGCATGGAGCGAAGGTGCCGGGCTCGTCCTGCTGGAGCGGTTGTCGTATGCCCGTCGCAACGGGCACGAGGTGCTGGCCGTGATCCGGGGCTCGGCCGTCAACCAGGACGGTGCGAGCAACGGCTTGACCGCTCCCAACGGCCCCGCCCAGGAGCGCGTCATCCGCCAGGCACTGAGCAGCGCCCGACTGTCCCCGGCCGACGTCGACGCGGTCGAGGCGCACGGGACGGGCACCAGGCTGGGCGATCCGATCGAAGCACGAGCGCTGATCGCCGCGTACGGGCAACGCCCGGCGGACCGACCGCTGCGACTCGGCTCGCTGAAGTCCAATATCGGTCACGCGCAGGCGGCGGCCGGGGTCGGTGGCCTCATCAAGATGGTCATGGCGATGCGGAACGGGCAGTTGCCCCGGACGCTGCATGTCGATAAGCCCACCGAGCACGTGGACTGGTCGACAGGCGCGGTATCCCTCCTGTCCGAGGCGTTGCCGTGGCCGGCCACGGACCGCCCGAGGCGAGCCGCGATCTCGTCATTCGGCATCAGTGGTACCAACGCCCACCTGATCATCGAGCAGGCACCGCCGGTGCGGCCGCCGGTTCCACCTGCACCGGTGACGCGGCCCGCTCCCGTGCCGTTGCTGCTGTCCGCGAAGAACGAAACGGCGCTGAGGGAGCAGGCCGGGCGGCTCAAGGAGTTCGTGGCGGAGCGGCCCGAACTCGACCTGGCCGATGTGGGGTTCTCTCTGGTGACGACCCGCGCGTCGCTGGACCACCGCGCCGTCGTCGTCGCGAGCAGCCGGGACGAGGCCCTCGACGGTCTCGACCGACTTCACGACGGCCGGCCCGGGCCCGCCGTCGTGAAGTCGACCGGAGCGGAGCCGGGCAAGACAGTGTTCGTGTTCCCCGGCCAGGGATCGCAGTGGCCGGGCATGGCGGCCGGGTTGCTGGACACCAGCCCGGTGTTCCGGGACCAGGTCCAGGCGTGCGGGGAAGCGCTCGCGCCGTACACGGACTGGTCGCTGGTCGACGTACTGCGGGACAGTGACGCGGCGGCACTGGAACGGGTGGATGTCGTTCAGCCCGCGTTGTTCACCATGATGGTGTCGCTCGCGGCGTTGTGGCGTTCGTTCGGAGTACGGCCGGACGCGGTCGTGGGGCATTCCCAGGGCGAGATCGCCGCCGCGCACGTGGCCGGGGCGCTGTCGCTGGACGACGCCGCGCGGATCGTGGCACTGCGCAGCAAGGCGCTCCTCTCGCTGGCGGGTACGGGCGGGATGGCGTCGGTCGCGATGCCTGCGGGGCAGGTCGAGGCCCGCTTGGCCGAATGGGGAGGCCGACTGACCGTCGCGTCCGTTAACGGTCCATCGGCCACCGTGGTCTCCGGCGACCCGGACGCTCTCCGCGAACTCGTCGTGGCCTTCGGCGAGCAGGACGTCCGCGCCCGGATGATCCCGGTGGACTACGCATCCCACTCGCCGCACGTCGAAGCGATCGAAACCCGGCTGCTGGCGGACCTGGCGCCCATCACCGCCCGCGTCGGTGAGATTCCCTTTTACTCCACGGTCACCGCGGCGTCCGTCGACACGTCGGAGCTCGATGCCGGCTACTGGTACCGGAACCTCCGTAATCCCGTTCTCTTCGACCAGGCTGTCCGCGGCCTGATGGCGGACGGGCACGGCGTGTTCATCGAGTGCGGTGCGCACCCGGTGCTCACGCCGGGAATCGAGGACATCGCGGATCCGGTCGGTTCCGGCGGTCACGAGCCGTTGGTGCTCGGGTCGCTGCGGCGGGACAGCGGCGATCTCGGGACTTTCGTGCAGTCGGCCGCTCGGGCACACCTGCGCGGCGTCGCCGTCGACTGGTCGACGGCGTTCGGATCTGATCCGTGCAGGGTGGACCTGCCGACGTACCGGTTCCAGCGGCAGCGCTATTGGCTCGACGCGGCCACCGCGGTCGTGGACGTGGCCGCGGCGGGGCTCTCCGCCGCGGACCACCCGCTGTTGGGCGCGGCGCTGGAAACCGCAGACGGTGACCGCCTGGTCCTGACCGGGAAACTGTCGTTGACGACGCACCCGTGGCTGGCGGACCACGCGGTCTCGGGCACGGTCTTGCTGCCCGGCACCGGGTTCGTCGAGCTGGCCCTGTGCGCTGGCGGGCGGGTCGGTTCCGACGTCGTCGCGGAGCTGACCATCGAGGCGCCCTTGGGGCTGACCGAGCGGGAGGCGGCTCGGATCCAGGTGATCGTGGAGCGTGCGGACCAGACCGGGCGCCGCCGGTTCACTGTCTACTCCAGCACGGACGTCGACGGGACAGGCTGGACCCGGCACGCGTTCGGCGTCCTCGGCACAGGTCCGTCCCGGCCGGCTGCGGAGAGTACGTCGATCCCGCCCGACGCCGCACCGCTCGACGTGGTCGCGCTCCAGGACGGTCTGGCCGACCTGGGCTATGACTACGGCCCGGCGTTCCGAGCCGTGCACGCGGCGTGGCGGCGTGGTGACGACGTCTATGCGGACATCCGGGTGCCCGAGAACCTCCCCACCGATGGGTTCGTCCTCCACCCGGTGCTGCTGGATGCCGCCCTCCAGGTTGCACTCGGCACCTTGCCGGCAGACGACAGGACCAGGGCACTCCTGCTGCCCTTCTCATGGTCGGAGGTGCGGGTGCACGGCACCTGCGCCACCAGCCTCCGGGTCCGCGTGACGCGGTTGCGGCCCAATGAGTTCCGCATTATCGCGACGGACGCCGACGGGGCACCTGTAGCC
Source organism: Amycolatopsis saalfeldensis (assembly GCF_900110575.1). Taxonomy (GTDB): domain Bacteria; phylum Actinomycetota; class Actinomycetes; order Mycobacteriales; family Pseudonocardiaceae; genus Amycolatopsis; species Amycolatopsis saalfeldensis. The sequence goes on along the minus strand of NZ_FOEF01000028.1, from coordinate 94,616 downwards.
GAGGCGGCCTCGGTAACCACGAGGCCGGTCGACCCGGCCGCGTTGGGCCCGACACAGGGACGTGAACGGGACTCGCTTTTCCACGTGCTGTGGACGAGTGCGGTTCGGGACATCACCGCACTCGCCGGCCGTTGGGTGGTGCTCGGCGAGGAGGCGGACGATCTGACATCCGCGCTGGCAAAGGCCGGCGTCGTGGTCGACGTCCAGGCAGACCTCACCGCACTCGCGAACGGAACGACGGACCCCGACGTCGTGCTGGTCGTGTTCCCCGACCCGCGAAACGCCGAGACGGCCGATCACGTCCACACGGCGACGCGCAGAACCGTGGAACTGCTGCGGCAGTGGCTCACCGAAGATCGGTTCGCCCAGACGCCACTCGTCGTCCTTACGAGGAACGCGGTCTCCGCCGAGTTCGGCGACCACGTCGCGGACCTCGGCGGCGCCGCGGCGCGTGGGCTCGTCCGGAGTGCGCAGTCCGAGCATCCGGACCGGTTCACCCTGGTGGACACGGATGGGTCAGAAGCGTCGGGCCTCGCTCTCCCCAAGGCGGTGAACGCGCGGGAGGCCGATGTCGCCCTGCGCGCTGGACGAATTCTCGTCCCCCGTCTCGTACGCACTTCGGCCGAGGAGGTCCTCAGCCCGCCCGAGGAGGATGTTCCGTGGCGGTTGGGCATCGACACTCCCGGCCGGGTGGAGACGCTCACGCTGGTCGCGAGCCATGATGCGGCCGCGCCTCTCGTGCCGGGGCAGGTACGGGTTTCGTTGCGTGGCATCGGCCTGAACTTCCGCGACGTCCTGATCGCGCTCGACATGTACCCCGGAGAGGCGCCGATCGGCAGCGAAGGCGCCGGCGTCGTGACCGAGGTGGCACCGGATGTCGCGGAGGTGACGCCGGGTGACCGGGTGATGGGCATGTTCCCGACCGGCGCCGGGAATGTCGCCGTCACCGATCACCGCCTGCTCGCACAGATCCCGGAAGGGTGGTCCTTCGCCGAGGCCGCGGGTGTCCCGATTGCCTTCCTGACCGCCTACCACGGATTGGCCGAACTCGCGGAGATCCGCTCCGGCGAGAACTTGTTGCTGCACGCCGCGACCGGCGGTGTCGGCCTGGCCGCGGTGCAACTGGCCCAGCATTGGGGGGTCGAACTCTTCGCGACCGCGAGTGAGCCGAAATGGCGAGCCCTTCGCGAAGCGGGCCTGCAGGAAACCAGGATCGCCTCGTCGAGGACCCTCGATTTCGAACAGCGCTTCCGAGCGGGTTCGGGCGGTGGCGTCGACGTCGTACTCAATTCATTGGCCCGCGAGTACACGGACGCCTCACTGCGCCTGCTGAAAGCAGGAGGCCGCTTCATCGAGATGGGCAAGACGAACCCGCGTGATCCGGCGGTCGTCACGGCAGACCATCCCGGGATCACCTATGAGGCGTTCGACCTCACGACACTGGACCCCGAGCACGTGCAGGGCATGTTCGCCGAATTGGTCCCCTTGTTCGCCTCGGGGACGTTGCGCCCCTTGCCGGTCACCGCCGTGGACCCGGGCCGGGCTGTCGCGGCGCTTCGGTACATCAGCCAGGCCCGGCACGTCGGCAAGGTCGTGCTCACCCCGCAGGCCCCGCCCGATCCCGGCGGCACGGTCCTCGTCACCGGCGGCACGGGCGGCCTGGGCGCGCTTACCGCACGGCATCTGGTGACCAGCCGCGGCGTCCGCCATCTGGTGCTGGCCAGCCGGTCAGGCGCAGCCGCACCGGGTGCCGCCGAGTTACGCGCGGAGCTCACCGAACTCGGTGCCGACGTCGAGGTCGTGGCGTGCGATGTGGCCGATCGGAAGGCGATGCGCGACCTGCTGGACGCAATTCCCGACGAACACCCGTTGACCGCTCTCGTGCACACCGCGGGCGCGCTCGACGACTCGACGGTGACGGCTCTGACCGCAGGCCAGGTCGACCGCGTGCTGCGCCCCAAGGTGGACGGCGCGTGGATCCTGCACGAGCTCACGCGGCACCTCGACCTCGCCGCGTTCGTACTGTTCTCCTCGGTCGCGGGTGTGCTCGGGACGCCCGGCCAGGGAAATTACGCGGCGGCGAACGCCTTCCTCGACGCCTTCGCGCAGCACCGGCACGTCGCCGGCCTGCCCGCGACCAGCCTTGCCTGGGGGTATTGGCGCAGGTCCACCGGCCTGACGGGCCATCTCACCGAAGGTGACGTCGTGCGGCTGGGACGTGGCGGTATCACCCCGATGTCCGACGACGACGGGCTCATCTCGTTCGACGCGGCCATGGGTACCGGCCGCCCGGTCCTGGTACCGGCACGCCTCGACCTCACGTCGACGCGGTCCGCACCCGTGCCGTCGATCCTGCGGGGTCTTGTCCGAGCCCGGCCCGCAGCCCGGCTCGCCACCGCCGATCCGCACCCCGCCGTCACCGGCGACCTCGTCCACCACGACGCGGTCGTGCACCTCGTCTGCACACACACCGCCGCCGTTCTCGGACACGACGCACCGGAGAACATCGATCCCGACACACCCTTCAAAAACCTCGGCCTCGACTCCCTGACCGCGGTCGAGCTGCGCAACCGGATCGCGGCGGCCGCGGACCTCCGCTTGCCCACGACGGTCGTCTTCGACCATCCGACGGTCACCGAACTCGCCGAGCACCTGCTGACTCGGATCCGCGGTGAGCGCGCCGGGAGCACGACCTCGGCCGCCACCACCGTTGACGCCGGTGACCTGATCGGGATCACCGGGATGGCGTGCCGTTACCCGGGAGGTGTGCGGACCCCGGAAGACCTGTGGCGCCTTGCCGCCTCCGGCACCAATGCCATCACCGCGTTCCCCGTCGATCGCGGCTGGGACCTGGACCGGGTGTACGCGGCAGACCCCGGGCAGGCGGGCAGGTCCTACGTGTGTGAAGGCGGTTTCCTCGACGACGTGGCGGGCTTCGACGCCGAGTTCTTCGCGATCTCGCCAAGAGAAGCCACCGCGATGGATCCGCAACAACGGCTCCTGCTCGAAGTCGCCTGGGAGGCCGTCGAACGCTCCGGCATCGACCCGGCCTCGCTCCGCGGCACCAGCACCGGGGTCTTCGTCGGCATCATCGACAATGACTACGGTCCCAGGCTGGACCAGGCGCCCGAGGGATACGAGGGCTACCTGCTGACCGGCAACACCGCGAGCGTCGCCTCGGGCCGCATCGCCTACACCCTCGGCTTGCGGGGACCGGCCGTCTCGATCGACACCGCCTGCTCGTCGTCGTTGGTGGCGATGCACATGGCGGCCGAGTCGATCCGCCGAGGGGAGTGCGACCGGGCGCTGGTCGGCGGCGTCCACGTGATGCCGACTCCCGGCGGCTTCATCGAGTTCAGCAGGCAACGCGGACTTGCCCCCGACGGCCGCTGCAAGGCGTTCGCCGCGGCGGCGGACGGAACCGGCTGGGGCGAAGGCATCGGAGTGGTCATGCTCGAACGACTGCCGGACGCCCGGTGCGAAGACCGCCGCGTGCTCGCGGTCGTCCGCGGCTCGGCCGTGAACCAGGACGGTGCCAGCAACGGGTTGACCGCGCCGAACGGTCCGGCGCAGGAGCGGGTGATCCGGCAGGCCCTCGCCAACGCCGGGCTCCGCCCCGCGGACGTGGACGTCGTCGAGGCCCACGGGACGGGAACCACCCTGGGCGACCCGATCGAGGCCGAGGCGATCATCGCGACGTACGGCCAGGACCGACCGGCGGATCACCCGCTGTGGCTCGGGTCGCTCAAGTCCAACATCGGCCACACGCAGGCAGCCGCGGGGATCGGCGGCGTCATCAAGATGGTCGAATCGCTGCGGCACGACCGGTTGCCCCAGTCCTTGCACATCGATGAACCGTCCCCGCACGTCGATTGGTCCGCGGGTTCGGTCGCGCTGCTCACCGAGTCTCGCCCGTGGCCGCCGGGTGACGAGCCGCGCCGGGCCGGCGTCTCGTCGTTCGGGATCAGCGGCACCAACGCCCACCTCGTCATCGAGGAGGCGCCGGTGCCGGACGAAGCGCCGACCGGAACAGCGCCCGCCAGCCCTGCCGTGCCGTTGGTGCTCTCGGCCAAGAGCGAGGCGGCGCTACGTGATCAGGCCCGGCGGTTGCGAACCTGGGTGGACGGCCACCCGGATCGTTCGCCGGCCGACCTCGGTGCGGCGCTCGCGACCAGCCGCGCCCTGTTCGATCACCGCGCCGTCGTTCTCGCGGGCGACCGCGCGAACCTCATGTCCGATCTGCAGGCCCTGAGCAGGGGAGAGACTACCCCGACAACCGTCCTCGGAATCGCGGTGCACCAGGGCGGGACAGCCGTGCTGTGCACCGGCCAAGGGGCGCAGCACCCTGGCATGGGCCGCGACTTGCACGCCGCATTCCCGGTCTTCGCGGCTGCCCTCGACGAGGTTTGCGCCCATTTCCGGCCGTACCTCGACCGGCCGCTGCTCGACGTGATGTTCGCGGACAACGGCTCACCGGATGCCGCTCTGCTCGACCAGACTGCCTACGCACAGCCCGCGCTGTTCGCGTTCGAGGTGGCGGCGTACCGCCTGCTGGAGTCGACGGGGATCACGGCCGATTACCTGATCGGGCACTCGGTCGGCGAACTCACCGCCGCGCACTTGGCCGAGGCGCTGGCGCTCGAAGACGCCTGCATCCTGGTTGCGGAACGCGGCAGGCTCATGCAGGCGGCCAGGTCCGACGGCGCCATGGTCTCGCTCGAGGCCGGCGAGGACGAGGTGCGACCGTTGCTCGCCCAGTACGGCGACGAGGTGAGCCTCGCGGCCGTCAACGGCCCACGCGCGACGGTGATCTCCGGTGACCACGACTTGGTCATGGCGGTCGCTGCGGACCTGGCCGCGGCCGGACGCAAGACAAAGGAACTGCGGACCAGCCACGCGTTCCACTCCTCGCACATGGACCCGATCCTCGACGAGTTCCGTCGGGCCGTGGGACAGATCCGGTTCAGGGCGCCGCGCGTTCCCGTGCTCTCGAACGTCACGGGCGAACCCGCCGACGTCGAACAACTCCGGTCGCCCGACTACTGGGTCCGCCATCTCCGCGGCACCGTGCGCTTCCACAACGGCCTCCGCCACCTCGCTGACAACGGCGTCGGCCTTTACGCGGAAATCGGGCCGGACGGAGTGCTCGCAGCCCTCGCGCACGGTGCCGCGCATCCGGGCTCGGGCACCTCCCCCGAGGTTGTCGCGGTGTCGGTACAGGGCAAGCCCGAAAGCCTGAGCCTGCTCACCGCACTCGCCCGAGCGCACGTTCGCGGCGTCGGGGTCGACTGGTCCTCGATGTACGCCGGTCACGGCGCCCCCGCGGCGGAGCTGCCCACCTACCCGTTCCAGCACCGGCGCTACTGGCTCACCGCGACGAGCTCCGGCAACGCCGAACAATTCGGCCAGCGGACGGTGAGGCACCCGCTGATCGGCGCAGGCGTCGACACGGCCACCGACGGAGGTGTCGTGCTGACGGGCAGGGTGTCCCGGCAGGATCACCGGTGGCAGGCCGGCGGCGCAGTCACACTCCCGGACGCAGCTGTGGTCGAACTCGCCCTGTTCGCGGCCGACCGGATCGCGGGCGGAAGGGTCCTGGACCTCACCGTCGACGCGCCGGCGATCATGGCGGAGCAAGGTGCCGTCCAATTGCAGGTGGTCGTGGAGGCGCCGGATCCGTCCGGCAGCCGGCGGATCGGCATCCACTCCCGGTCGGCGGGCCTGGTCGAACCCGGTCGTGGCTGGACGGTGCACGCGCGTGGCGTCCTGGGACCGGTCGACGAGCAGGTCGACCTCCGGTATGAGGAGCACCGGCTGCCGGCGACGGCCACCGAGATCGACGTCGACCGGATCTACGACCGGCTCGCCGAGTATGGCCAGGACTACGCGGGCGACCTCCAGACGGTGAGCGCCGCGTGGCGGGACGGCGTGGACGTCTACGCCGACATCGCGCTGCCGGAAAGCCTGATCACGGACGGGTTTGACATCCACCCCGCTCTGCTCGACGCCGTTTTCCACGCCTACACCAGCGAAACGGGGAACCGACCGGCCACCTGGCACGATCTGCGGCTGCACTCGACAAACCCGAGCGCGCTGCGGGTGCGAGTGTCCGTCACGGCACTTCACCAGGTCGCGCTCACCGTGACCGACCCAGACGGTGGGCTCGTCCTGACCGCAGCCCGGGTCGACACGCGGCCGATTGCTGCAACTCGACTCCGCGGGGCCCCGTCGCCCGGCCAGGGCGCGTTGTTCCGGTTGGACTGGAAGGAGGTCCCGGTCGAGCTCGGGACGCCGCCTGGTGTGTGGGCCGTGCTCGACATCTCCGACTCCGGCCTGCGCGATGAGCCGGCGTTCCTCGCTCTCGCCGACCGGTCGTACCGGAACGTGGCCACGCTGACGGACGAACTCGATGCCGGGACTCCGGTGCCCGACGTCGTGGTTGTGCCCTGCCCGCGCCTGCCCGGAACGGCGGACGTCAGGGCGGCGCACGAAAAGACGACACGGTTTGTCGAGTTACTGCAGCGGTGGTTGGCCGACGACCGGCTGGTGTCGACGGCGCTGGTGGTGGTGACCGAGCAGGCCGTCTCGGTCGGGCCGGCGGATGACGAGCCCGCTGTCTCAACGGCGCCCGTCTGGGGACTGGTGCGCGCGGCGCAGACAGAGCACCCCGGCCGCTTCGCCCTCCTGGACGTCAACGAACGCACGGCCTCGGCGGAGCAGCTGGTCGCGGCGGTGACCGCCGGACAGCCGCAGGCGGCCGTACGCGACGACCGGGTGTTCGTGCCTCGGATCGCCCGCGTCACGACGTCGTCGCACCCGTTGCGCCTCGACCCCGACGGAGCCGTTGTGATCACCGGTGGAACCGGTGCGCTCGGCTCGCTCACCGCGCGCCACCTTGTCCGGGAGCACGGCGCGCGCCACCTCGTGCTCATCAGCAGGAGTGGTGGTGACGCCAGCAGCGTCGAAGAACTGACGGCGGAGCTAGGCCGGCTCGGCGCCGAGGTCACCGTCGCCCGTTGCGATGCGGCAGATTTCGATGCCCTCGGCGAACTGGTCGCCGCCATCACCGCGGACCGACCGCTGACCGCGGTCGTCCACGCCGCGGGCGTGCTCGACGACGCCGTGCTCATGACCCTCACACCCCGGCAGATCGACGCCGTTCTGCGGCCGAAAGTGGACGCCGCCTGGAACCTGCACCGGCTGACGCGGGAGATGGACCTGTCCGCGTTCGTACTGTTCTCTTCGGTGGCGGGTGTCATCGGCACGGCGGGACAGGCGAATTACGCCGCGGCCAACGCGTTCCTGGACGCGCTCGCGTATCACCGGCGCGCTCGAGGTCTGGTGGCCACGAGCATCGCTTGGGGAGCCTGGGCGGGCACGGGTGGTATGGCGGACCGCCTGAGCGTGGCTGATCGTGGCCGCCTGGCCCAGGCGGGAATCGCACCCCTGCCCGCCGAGCAAGCCCTCGCCCTGTTGGACAGCATCCTGGGGACCGAGGAACCGCATCTTCTCGGGGTGCGCATCGACTTCGCCGCGCTGCGGACGCAGGCGGAAGACGGCGTCCTCCGGGACGTTATGCGCGGGCTCGTCCGCAGTCGCCGCCGGCCCGCCGCCAACGGTGTACCGGACCTGCGCCGGCGGCTGGCCACCCTGTCTGAAGGCGAACGCCGTCGCGACCTGGTGGACCTGGTCCGCCACCACGCCGCCGCTGTCCTCGGCGCTTCGAACCCCGGCGCCGTCCACGCCGACCGCGGCCTCCTCGACGTGGGGTTCACCTCGCTGATGATCCTCGAACTCCGCAACAGGCTTGACACCGCCACCGGTCTTCAGCTGCCGGCCACGCTCGCTTTGGACCACCCCACGATCGAGGCGGTGGCCGGCTGCCTGGACGTGAAGCTCGCGCCGGACGGATCGGACGGCGCACCTCCCGTCCTCGCCGAACTCGACAGGCTGGTCCACAGCCTCGCCGGAACTCCGGCGTACGGAGAAGGACTGCGACAGGCGGTGGCGGACCGATTGCGGAGCCTCCTGCGGCAGCTCGACATCGGTGTACCGGACAACGACGCGGACGACGTGCCGGCGAAGATCCTTGCCGCCACGCCACAAGAGATCTTCGACCTGATCGACAACGATTTCGACGGCGGCAGGGTGAGCGTCGATGGCGAATGAGGAAAAGCTCCTCGGCTACCTCAAGAAGGTGTCCGCGGACCTGTACGAGACACGGCAACGCCTGCAGGCGGCCGAGGCGCGCACGGCGGAACCGATCGCGATCGTCGCCATGGCCTGCCGGTATCCCGGCGGGGTGCGATCGCCCGAGGACCTGTGGCACCTGGTGGACACCGGCACGGACGCGATCTCCGCGTTCCCCGCGGACCGGGGCTGGGACCTCGACCGGCTCTACCACCCGGACCCAGGCCACCCCGGCACCTCGTACACGCGGCACGGCGGGTTTCTGCACGACGCCGCGGAGTTCGACGCGGAGCTGTTCGGGATCTCGCCGCGCGAGGCGATGGCGATGGACCCGCAGCAGCGGTTGCTACTGGAAATCGCGTGGGAAACCTTCGAACGGGCGGGGATCGCCCCCGCTTCGCTGCGCAACAGCGGCACGGGCGTCTTCGTCGGCCTGACCGCACAGGACTACGGGCCGGTGCTGGCCGAGGCTCCCGACGGCTTCGGCGGCTACCTGGCGACGGGGAAAACGAGCAGCGTCGCATCCGGCCGCATCTCGTACGTCTTCGGGCTGGAAGGCCCAGCCGTGACGGTCGACACCGCCTGCTCGTCCTCGCTCGTCGCCCTGCACCTCGCCGCCCAAGCACTCCGCAACGGCGACTGCGACCTGGCCCTGGCCGGCGGTGTCACGGTGATGCCGGCAGCCGGGTTGTTCGTCGAGTTCAGCCGGCAGCGAGGCCTGGCCCCGGACGGGCGGTGCAAGCCGTTCGCCGCCGGGGCCGACGGCACGGCGTGGGGTGAAGGCGCCGGGCTCCTCCTCGTTGAACGACTCGGCGACGCGGAACGGCTGGGGCACCAGGTGCTCGCCGTCGTCGCCGGTTCCGCGACCAACCAGGACGGCACGTCGAGCCAGTTGACCGCGCCGAACGGCCCGTCGCAGGAGCGCGTCATCCGCAAGGCCCTGGCGAATGCGGGCCTGTCCCCGGCCGACGTCGACGCGGTGGAAGCACACGGAACCGGCACGACGCTGGGTGACCCGGTGGAAGCCGGGGCGTTGCTTGCCGTCTACGGGCAGGGACGGCCCGCCGGCCGGCCTCTGTGGTTGGGCTCGCTCAAATCGAACATCGGCCACACCCAGGCGGCCGCCGGAGTGGCCGGCGTGATCAAGATGGTGGAGGCAATCCGGCACGGGCGTTTACCCCGGACACTGCACGTCGACCGGCCGACACCGCATGTCGACTGGTCGGCGGGCGCGGTGTCGGTCCTGACGGAACCCGTTCCGTGGCCCGAAGCCGACCGACCACGGCGCGCCGCGATCTCGTCCTTCGGCGTGAGCGGTACCAACGCGCACCTGGTACTGGAGCAGGTCCCCGCGAGAGAGGCGCCGATCCGCACCGAGCCGACTGACTGCGTAGTGCCCTGGGTTATCTCGGGCGCGTCCGAAGCCGGTCTCCGGAACCAGGCGGAGCGGTTGTCGACATTCGTAGCCGACGATCCCGACCTCGCCCCGGTGGACATCGCGTTCTCGCTCGCCACCACTCGCGCGACGTTCGAGCACCGCGCCGTAGTCCTCGCTCGAGATGCCCCGGGGCTGCGCGACGGTCTCCGTGCGTTGTGCCGGGACGTGCCTGATCCTCGCGTCGTCCGCGGGAGGGCGATGACGTCCGGGCGAACGGTGTTTCTCTTTCCCGGGCAGGGTGCGCAGTGGGCGGGAATGGCCCGCGCCCTGCTGGCAGACGACGCGGTGTTCCGTGCGGAGATGGACGCGTGCGCCCAGGCCCTCGCACCGCACGTCGACTGGTCCCTCGTCGACGTCCTGGACGACGAGGCCGCGCTCGATCGCGTCGACGTGGTCCAACCGGCGTTGTTCGCGATCATGGTCTCCTTCGCCGCGGTGTGGCGCTCCTGGGGTGTCGAGCCGGATGCGGTGGTGGGCCACTCACAGGGTGAAATCGCGGCCGCCCACATCGCCGGCGCCTTGTCCCTGGAGGACGCCGCGCGCATCGTCGCCCTGCGCAGCAAGGCGCTGCTGGACCTGTCGGGCAGCGGGGGGATGGTCTCGGTCGCACTGCCCGGGGACAACGTCGAACAGCACCTCTCCGGGTGGGAGGGGCGGCTCACCGTGGCCGCGGTCAACGGACCCGCCTCGACGGTCGTCTCGGGAGACGGGCCCGCACTCGACGAACTGGTTGCGTCTTATGCGGAACGGGACGTTCGCGTTCGAAGAATCGCCGTTGACTACGCCTCGCATTCACCGCGTGTCGAGGCGATCCGGGACCGGCTGCTGTCGGAACTCGCGTCCGTCGAACCCCGCTCCGCGAGCGTTCCGTTCTACTCGACGATCACTGCGGGCCTACTCGACACCGCGCAGCTGGACGCCGGCTACTGGTACCGCAATCTGCGCCGCACCGTGCGCTTCGAGGAGACGACACGGGCGCTGCTCGACGACGGCTACCGCAGGTTCGTCGAAGTCAGCGCGCACCCGGTGCTGACGAGTGGAGTGGAGGACACCATCGGCGCGGCCGGTGTGGACGACGCCATCGTTCTCGGTTCTCTTCGGCGCGACGATGGTGGGCGCGACAGGTTCCTCACCTCGGCGGCGGAGCTGTTCGCCGGCGGGGGAGAAGTGGACTGGCCGGCGGTCCTTCCCGGAGGACGACGGGTTCCACTGCCGACATACCCGTTCCGGCGCAGCCGCTACTGGCTCGATCCGGCGGTGTCACCGAATGCGGCCGCGATGGGGTTGGACTCGGCGGGCCACCCCCTGCTAGGCGCGGAAGTCGAGTCGGCCGACGGCGGCAGGCTTATCCTCACCGGTCGCCTCTCGACCGCCGCGCACCCATGGCTGGCGGAGCACACCGTGTTCGGCACCTGCCTGCTGCCGGGCGCGGCGTTCGCCGAACTCGCTCTGCACGCGGCCGCCCGGAGCGGATGCCACACAGTCGGCGAGCTGACGCTGGCGAGCCCCCTGATCCTGCCGGAGCGTGGAGCGGTCCGCATTCAGGTGGTCGTCGACGGACCTGACGACGCGGGTCGTCGCACCCTTGCCGTCCACTCGCGGCCGGACGGCGACGGGGCTCCGTGGCGGAGGCACGCCACGGGTGTGCTCACGGCGGCAGAACCCCCGGCGCAAGCGGATCCGGCGCCGTTGCCGGACGACGCCGCGCACGTCGATGTGTCCGGCTTTTACGACGACCTCGCCGAGCGCGGCTACGGCTACGGGCGCACTTTCCGGGGCGTGCGGGCGGCGTGGCGCGACGACGGGTGCCTCTACGCGGAGGTCGTCCTCCCGGACGACGTTCCGGCAACGGGATTCGGCGTCCACCCGGCCCTTCTGGACGCCGCGCTCCACGTGATCGGGTTGCAGCACGATCGGGACTCGATCCGGCTGCCGTTTTCCTGGCTAGGGCTCTCCCTGTACGCCGGCGGAGCCACCCGACTGCGCGTGCGGATACGCCCCACCGGGCCGGACGCCGTCTCGGTCGCCGTCACGGACGTCGCGGGCAACCCTGTGCTCGCGGTCGAATCGCTGGTCACGAGATCGGTGACCGCCGCGCAATTGGGCAGGCAGTCCGCATGGCACCACGGCCGGTTGTTCCGGGTGAACTGGCTGCCATCGCGGCCGTCGCCGCAGCCGGTCGAACCGAGCGGACTGTGGGCGGTGATCGGCCAGGACGCCGGGGACGTCGCCGCCACACTCGGGGCCTGCGGCCTGACGGCTCAGGCGCACTCCGGCCCCTCGGCGCTCGCCGACGCGATCCGGGCAGGGGGCCCGGCGCCGGACGTCGTGCTGATGTCCTGCCCGCCTTGCGACGCCGATGGTGTGGTCGAACGGGTGCATCGGACGACCCTGAGTGTCCTGCGTTCGCTCCAGGGCTGGTTGGCCGACGACCGGTTGGCCGCGCCCAGACTCGTGCTCCTCACCCGTAAGGCCGTCGCGACCCGGCCGGGGGAACACGTCGAGGACTTCGCCGGCGCGGCGGTGCACGGCTTGGTCCGGACCGCCGAGTCGGAGAACCCACGGCGGTTCACCCTCGTCGACATCGACGGGCGCACAGCGTCCTGCTGTGCCGTCCCGTCCGCGATCGCGACCGGAGAACCCGAACTCGCCATCCGGGACGGGGAAGTCTTATTACCCCGGATCGTCCGTGCGGACGATCCGGACCGGCTGGCGCTGCCCGTGGAGCCGTCGGCCTGGCAGCTGGGGTTCGCCGGTCCCGGGCTGCGCGACAAGCTCGTCGCCACTGACGGGGAGCGGCACACCCTGCCGCTGGGACCCGGACAGGTCCGGCTCTCTCTGCGCGCCGTGGGACTGAACTTCCGCGACGTCGTCGTGTCGCTCGGCGTGGTCTCCGACGACACCCCGCCGGGTGGTGAAGGCGCCGGGATCGTGCTCGAAGCCGGACCCGACGTGACCGGTTTCGTCCCCGGCGACCGGGTGATGGGGTTGTTCCTCGGCGGGGTAGGGCCGGTCGCGGTGACCGACCACCGCCTGCTCACGCCGATTCCAGCAGGGTGGTCTTTCGCCGAGGCCGCGAGTGTGCCGATCGCCTTCCTGACGGCGTACCGCAGCCTCCGTGAGCTGGCCGGGATCAAGCGGGACGAAAAGCTGTTGCTGCATGCCGCGACCGGAGGCGTCGGCCTGGCCGCCCTGCAACTGGCCCGGTACTGGGGCGTCGAGGTCTTCGCCACCGCGAGCGAAGGCAAGTGGCACGCGCTACTGGACGCCGGCCTGGACGACGAGCACGTCTCCTCGTCGCGCACCATGGCATTCGAACGGTCCTTCGGCGCGGGTGCGGCTGGTCGGGTCGACGTGGTGCTGAACTCGCTGACCGGTGAGTTCGTCAACGCGTCCCTGCGCCTGCTCGGCCCCGGCGGCCGGTTCATCGAAATCGGCAAAACCGACATCCGCGATCCGCGGCAGGTCGCCGGCGAGCACCCCGGCGTCGACTACCAGGCGTTCGACCTCACGACTCTGCCGGCGGACCACGTCTGCCGGCTGTTCGACGAGCTGACCCCGTTGTTCCGCTCAGGTGCCGTGGATCCCATGCCGATCACCGCGTTCGACATCCGCGACGCCGGGATGGCCCTGCACCACCTCGGTCAGGCGCGGCACATCGGCAAGGTCGTCCTCGTGTTGCCTGCGCCCCTGGACCCGGCGGGAACCGTCCTCCTCACCGGCGGCACCGGCACACTCGGCGCCATCACTGCCCGGCACCTGGTCGCCGAACGGGGCGTGCGACACCTGATCCTCGCCAGCCGCCGAGGGCGAGATGCCTACGGCGCCGCCGAACTGAGCGCCGAGCTGACGAACCTGGGCGCGACAATCACGGTCGCCGCGTGCGACGTGGCGGACCGTGACGCCCTCGCCGGTCTGCTCGCGGGCATACCACTGGAACACCCGCTCACCGCCGTCGTGCACACCGCGGGCGTGCTCGCCGACGCCACCGTCCCCGCTGTCACCCCCGAACAGCTGACCAAGGTGCTGGTGCCCAAGGTGGACGCCGCATGGAATCTTCATGAACTCACCCGGCACCTGGACTTGTCCGCGTTCGTGGTGTTCTCGTCGATCGCCGGCGTGCTCGGCAACCCCGGCCAGGCCAACTACGCCGCGGGGAACACCTTCGTGGACGCCCTCGCTGAGTACCGGCACAGCCGTGGCCTGCCGGCGGTCAGCTTGGCATGGGGCTACTGGCGGCAGAAGTCGGGAATGACCCGCCACCTCTCGCAAGCGGACGTGTCCCGACTCGCCCGCGAAGGCATCGTGCCCCTCGACAACGACCAGGCGATGGCGATGCTCGACATCGCCCTTCAGGCGGGTCGGCCGGTGCTCGTACCGGCCCACCTGAATACGGCTGCTCTGCGTGTCCGGGACGGCGGCCTCCCGGCCATGCTGGGCCACCTCGTCGAAGGCCGGACGTCTCCTCAGCCGACGGTGGAGACGGTCCCGCTGGCCCAGCGGCTGGCGGGACTTGACGAAGCGGACCGACGCGATGTGCTGGCCCGTGTCGTCCGGGCCACCGCCGCCGCGGTACTCGGCCACGCCGACGGGGACACCATTCCGGCGGACCGTCCCTTCAAAGCGCTGGGTTTCGACTCCCTCTCCAGCGTCGAGCTGCGCAACCGACTGGCTACGGCCACCGGACTGCGATTGCCCAGCACACTCGCCTTCGACCAGCCCACGCCACAGGCGGTCGCCGGCTACCTGCAGGACAAGCTGTCCGGGAACCGCGCGACGGACCTGGCCGGCGATTCCTCACCGGTCGCGGACCTGGAGCGGCTGGCCGAGACGCTGGAGACGGCGCCGCCGGCCGACGACCGCGTACGCGCCGAAATCGTCGATCGCCTGCAAGACCTGCTGTGGATGCTCACCGACCGGCGACCGGCGGACGGTGACCTCGCCGAGCGGATCCGGACGTCGACACCGGAACAGATCCTCGAACTGATCAACCAGCAGCCGGACGACCACGGGGTGGCCGGATGACGAACGAAGAAAAACTGGTCGGCTACCTCAAGCAAGTGACCGAGGAGCTGCACCGGACACGGCAACGCCTGCGTGCGGTGGAGGACAGGCTCGACCGCGCCGACGAACCGGTCGCCATCGTCGCGATGGGCTGCCGCTATCCGGTGGACGTCCAGTCTCCCGAGGACCTCTGGCGGATCGCGCTGGACGGCCGGGACGTGATCGGCCCCTTTCCCGGGGACCGTGGCTGGAACCTCGACGAGCTGTTCGCCACCGACTCCGGTCGAGCCGGCACCACGTACGCCAGGGAAGGGGGATTCCTGCGGAACGCGACCCGCTTCGACGCGGCGTTCTTCGAGATCTCACCGCGCGAGGCCACCGCGATGGATCCGCAGCAGCGGGTGCTCCTCGAAGTCGCCTGGGAGACGCTGGAACGAGCCGGGCTGGACCCGGCCTCGCTCGCCGGAA
Organism: Amycolatopsis saalfeldensis; assembly: GCF_900110575.1. Lineage (GTDB taxonomy): Bacteria > Actinomycetota > Actinomycetes > Mycobacteriales > Pseudonocardiaceae > Amycolatopsis > Amycolatopsis saalfeldensis. Next base: position 79,516 of record NZ_FOEF01000028.1, on the reverse strand, counting down.
CCGGCACCGGGGTGTTCACCGGGCTTGCCGACAACGGCTACGGCTCCCGGTTCGACTTGGCCCCGGAGGAGTTCGAGGGGTACCTGCTGACCGGCAACACGACCAGCGTCGCGTCCGGCCGGCTGGCCTACACGTTCGGTTTCGAGGGCCCGGCCGTCACGATCGACACGGCGTGCTCCTCGTCCCTGGTCGCCATCCACCTCGCCAGCCAGTCGCTGCGGAACGGCGAGTGCGACCTGGCGCTGGCGGGCGGCACCCACGTGATGGCGAACCCGGGAGTTTTCGTCGAGTTCGGCAGGCAGCGCGGGCTGGCACCGGATGGGCGGTGCAAGGCGTTCGCCGCCTCCGCGGACGGCACCGGATGGGGCGAGGGAGCTGGGCTGGTCCTCCTGGAGCGGGTGTCGGACGCCCGGCGCAACGGGCACTCCGTGCTGGCGGTCATCGCGGGCTCGGCGGTCAACCAGGACGGTGCCAGCAACGGGCTCACCGCGCCGAACGGCCCCGCGCAGGAACGGGTCATCCGCCGGGCGCTGGCCACCGCCCGGCTCACCCCGTCCGACGTCGACATCGTCGAAGCGCATGGCACGGGAACCGCCCTCGGGGACCCGATCGAGGCTCAGGCCGTCCTGGCCACGTACGGCCGGAACCGCCCGGCCGACCAGCCGTTGTGGCTCGGTTCGGTGAAGTCCAACCTCGGCCACACCGCATCGGCGGCAGGGGTAGCGGGCGTCATCAAGATGGTCATGGCGATGCGGCACGGACTGATGCCGAAGACGCTTCACGTCGAGGAGCGGACACCGCAGGTCGACTGGTCGGCCGGCGCGGTGTCGCTGCTCACCGACGCGGTGCCGTGGCCGCAACGGGCACGACCACGCCGGGCCGCAGTCTCGTCGTTCGGGATCAGTGGTACCAACGCACATCTCATCCTCGAACAGGAGCCACCGGGTACCCCGGAGGTCGTCGAGTCCTCGCCGCTCTCCGCCGTGCCGTGGATCCTGTCGGCCCAGGACGAGCATGCCCTGCGCGACCAGGCCCGGCGAGTCCTCGAGCACGTCGAAAGGCGCCCGGACTACACCGCTGCCGACATCGGGGCGTCTCTGGCGACCACCCGGCACGCCTTCGGCCACCGCGCCGCGGTTGTCGCCGCCGACGCCGACGACTTCTGGGCCGGACTTCGCGCACTGGTCGCGGCGGAGCCGGGACCGCACGTTGTCGAGCCCACCAGGGCGAGGTCCCGCACGATGGCATTCCTGCTCACCGGACAAGGCGCACAGCGTCCCGAGATGGGCAAGCAGTTGTACGGCGAGTTCCCGGTGTTCGCCGCGGCCCTTGACAAGATCTGCCGTCATCTCGACGAACACCTCGACCGGCCGCTGGCGCAGGTGATGTTCGCGGCCCCGGGTTCCGCCGACGCCGCACTGCTCGATCACACGGCCTATGCCCAACCCGCGCTCTTCGCCTTCGAGGTGGCGTTGTTCCGCCTGCTCCAGCGGTGGGGCTTGCGGCCCGGCTACCTCATCGGGCACTCCATCGGCGAGCTCATCGCCGCTCACCTGGCCGGTGTGTTCGACGTACGGGACGCGTGCGCGCTGGTCTCGGCCCGCGGCCGGCTCATGCAGTCCCTGCCGGACGGGGCGATGGCGTCCATCGAAGCCGGTGCGGACGAAGTCCTCGCCCACCTGGCCGGCAAGAGTGGCGCGCTCGTGGACATCGCCGCCGTCAACGGACCTCGCGAGACCGTTGTGTCAGGCGACCGGGAACACGTGATCGAGTTCGCGCGGGCCTACGCCGACCAAGGCCGCAAGACCAAGCGGTTGCCGGTTCGCCACGCCTTCCACTCCCGGCACACCGAACAGGTGCTCGACGAGTTCCGCCGCGTCGCGGAGCAGGTGACTCTGCATCCGGCCCGGATCCCCCTGGCCTCGAACGCGACCGGGAAGCTCGCCGAACCCGGACTGCTGCAATCGCCGGAGTACTGGGTCCGGCAGATCAGGGGAACCGTCCTGTTCCACCAGGGCATCCAGGCCCTGGAGTCGGCGGGTGTCGACACCTACCTGGAGATCGGGCCGGCAGCCGTGCTCGCCGGGATGACTCGCCAGAGCCTGGTGGATTCGACCGACCGCGCCGTCATCGCCGCGATCCGCTCCGACAGCCGGGAATCCCTCAGCGTGACGAGGGCGCTGACAGGTGCCCACGTGCTCGGCGTCGACGTCGACTGGACCGCCTTCTTCGAAGGACAAGGTCGTCGTGTCGAGCTGCCCACCTACCCGTTCCAACGGCAGCGCCATTGGTTCGACCAGCCGTTCGCGAGAACCGCCGGCCGTGCGGCCGCTGACGACAGCTCGCTGCTCACGATCAAGTGGCTGCCGAAGGACGTCCAGCAGGCGTCTCCCGACGGGCACTGGGTGCTCTTAGGCCCCGCGGACGACGGCATTCTGCTGATCGACGGTGCCGAACGCCACCGAGACCTGGCGGCGTTGCAAGAGGCCGTCTCCCACGGGGCGGAGGTACCCGATGTCGTGGTGTTACCCGTCTTCGCGAACGCTGGGGCCGACCCGGCACGGGCGGCCCACGAGCACGCCAAGGCCATGCTCGCACTGGTGCGGGCGTGGCTCCAGGAGGACCGGTTCGAGAACTCGCGCCTGGTGGTGGTGACCCGGGGCGCGACCGGTGCGACCGGGCATGTCCACGACCTCGCGTGCGCCCCGGTGTGGGGATTGGTGCGCAGCGCCCAGTCCGAGCACCCGGGTCGAATCGTGCTCGTGGACGTCGATGCGCCCGAGGCGTTCGCTCCCGTGATCCGGGGCGTAGTGGCCTCGGGGGAAGCGCAGTCGGCCGTACGCGCGGGCACCCTGTTCGTGCCGCGACTCGAACAGGAGGACGACGCGACGGACGACGCGCCCGTCCTCGACACCGCGGGCACCGTCCTGATCACCGGGGCCACGGGCGCCCTGGGCCGGTTGCTGGCGCGCCACTTGGTCGACGAGCACGGGGTGCGACACCTGCTTCTTGCCAGCCGGAAGGGACGGGACGCCGAGTTGGCGGCGGAACTCACCGGCCTGGGCGCACACGTGACATCGGCGGCCTGCGACGTCGCCGACCGGAAGGCCGTGGCCGACCTGCTGGCAGCCGTTCCACCCGAACACCCGCTGACGGCGGTTGTGCACGCCGCGAGCGTGCTGGACGACGGTGTCGTCCAGCACGTGAGTCCTGAGCGGCTCGATGCTGTTCTCCGGCCCAAGGTGGACGCCGCCTGGTACTTGCATGAGCTCACCAGCGGCATGGACCTGTCGGCGTTCGTGCTGTGCTCGTCCGTCGCGGCTGCCGTCGGCACGCCGGGGCAGGGCGCGTACGCGGCGGCGAACGGCTTCCTCGACACCCTGGCGGTGTACCGCCGTGCGGTCGGCCTGCCCGCCACCGGCATCGCGTGGGGGCACTGGGAACAAGCCGGCCTCGACCGGCTGCCGGTGGATACCGCGCTGAAGCTATTCGACGCCGCACTGACCTCGAAGAGCCCGGTGTTGGTACCCGCGCGGCTGAATGAGGCGGCACTGAGGGAGCGCGCCGGGGCTGGGACGCTGCCGGCGGTCCTGGCATCGCTCACCCCGGACCTTTCCGGCCCGCCCGAGGCAGGCCCGTCGCCGGCGCGGCGGTTGGCCGGACTCCCGGAGGCCGAGCGGAACGAGCGCCTGACCGACCTGGTTCGCGCCCACGTGGCCGCCGTGCTCGGCCACCCCGTGGCCGACGGAGTCGATGTCGAACGGCCGCTGCGCGAACTCGGTGTCGATTCGCTCGCCGCCGTGGAGATCCGCAACCGGCTGGCTGCCGCCACCGGCTTGGCCCTCCCGACCACCCTGGTCTTCGACCGACCGACGATCCGCGAGATGATTCGGCACCTCGCGGGCGAGATGTTCGGCGGGCCCGATTCCGAGCAGGCGCCCGCCAAGACCGCGTCGGCCGGCGACGAACCGATCGCGATCGTGGCCATGGCGTGCCGCTACCCCGGCGACGTGCGCTCGCCGGCAGACCTGTGGGACCTGGTCGCCAGCGGCCGGGACGCGATCTCCGGGTTCCCGGCCGACCGCGGCTGGGACGTCGACGGCCTCTACGACCCGGATCCCGAGCAGCCGGGCAAGACCTACACGCGGGAAGGCGGCTTCCTCCACGACGCCGGGCAGTTCGACGCGGCCTTCTTCCGGGTCTCGCCACGCGAGGCCAAGGCCATGGACCCCCAGCAACGACTACTGCTCGAAGTCGCCTGGGAGACCTTCGAACACGCGGGCATTGACCCCACCTCGGTTCGTGACACCAATACGGGAGTATTCACCGGCGTCATCGACAACCACTACGCGCGCTACGACGCCCCGGGCGACCTTGAGGGCTACCTGCTCGCGGGCAACACCACGAGCGTCGCGTCCGGAAGGGTCTCGTACACGTTCGGCCTCCGGGGGCCGGCGGTCACCGTCGACACCGCCTGTTCCTCTTCGCTGGTGGCGATCCACCTGGCCGGCCAGGCACTGCGCAGCGGCGAAACGGACCTCGTCCTGACCGGCGGGGTGAGCGTGATGTCCAGTCCGGCTTCGTTCATCGAGTTCAGCAGGCAGCGCGGGCTGTCGCCGGACGGCCGGTGCAAGGCTTTCGCCGGCGGTGCCGACGGCACGGGGTGGGGCGAGGGGATCGGCCTGCTCCTGCTGGAGCGGCTGTCGGACGCGCAGCGCAACAACCACCGGGTACTGGCCCTGCTGCGCGGGTCGGCGGTCAACCAGGACGGCGCGTCCAACGGCTTGACCGCCCCCAACGGGCCCGCGCAGCAACGCGTGATCCGGCAGGCCCTCGCCAACGCCGGCGTCGTGCCCGCCGAGGTCGACCTCGTGGAGGCGCACGGCACTGGCACGATGCTGGGAGACCCGATCGAGGCGCAGGCGCTGATCGCCACCTACGGCGCGCAGCACACCACCGACCGGCCGCTGTGGCTGGGTTCGCTGAAGTCGAACATCGGCCACACCCAGGCCGCCGCCGGTGTCGGCGGGGTCATCAAGATGGTGGAGGCCATCCGGCGAGGGCTGATGCCGAAGACTCTCCACGTCGACGAGCCCTCGCCCCGGGTGGACTGGAAATCGTGCGCCGTATCGCTGCTGACCGAACCCGTGCCGTGGCGGGAGACCGGCGCGCCGCGCCGTGCGGCGGTGTCGTCGTTCGGCATGAGCGGCACGAACGCCCACGTTGTTCTCGAACAAGCGCCGCCCTGGAAGCCCGCGACCGCCGCACCGACAGTGGAGCGGCAGTTCTGCCCCTGGGTACTCTCCGCCGGGAACGACACGGCGCTGAACGCGCACGCGGCCCAACTCGTCTCCTTCCTGGACGGGACGCCCGAACCCACGCCCGCCGAAGTGGGGTACTCACTGGCCGCAGGCAGGGCGACGTTCGACCACCGTGCCGTGATCACGGCACGGACCCGTGCGGAGTTCATGACCGCCTTGGATGCCCTCGCGCGCAAGGCACCGCACGACGACGTCGTGCGCGGAATCGCGGCCATACCGGGCAAGACGGTCTTCGTGTTCCCAGGACAGGGATCGCAGTGGGAGGGAATGGCCCGCGAACTACTCGAAACCAGCACAGTGTTCCGGGAGCACATCGACGCGTGCGCGGACGCGCTCGCACCGCACGTGCCGTGGTCCCTGCAGGACGTGCTCCGCGGCGCACCGGACGCGCCTTCGCTGGAGCGGGTGGACGTCGTCCAGCCGGCGCTGTTCGCCACGATGGTCTCGCTCGCCGGGTTGTGGCGTTCCCTGGGAGTGGAGCCCGACGCCGTGGTCGGACACTCGCAGGGCGAGATCGCGGCCGCCTACGTGGCCGGAGCGCTGACGTTGGAGGACGCCGCGCGGATCAGCGCGATGCGCAGCAGGGCGCTTCTGCGCATCGCGGGCGAGGGCGGGATGGCCGCCGTCGCGCTGCCGGCCGACGAGACAGCGAGCCTCATCTCCGAGTGGGGCGACCGGCTGTCCGTGGCGGCGGTGAACGGGCCGTCGTCCACCGTGGTTTCGGGCGACCCGGATGCGATCGCCGAACTCGTGGCGGACTGCGACCGACGCGATGTGCGCGGTCGGCTGATACCCGTCGACTACGCGTCACACTCGCGCCACGTCGAGGAGATCCGGGCGGAACTGCTGTCGGAACTCGCCGCGACGAACCCGCACGCGGGCACCGCCACGTTTTGCTCCACCGTCACCGGCGGGCCGGTCGAGACGACCGGCCTCGACGCCGCCTACTGGTACGAGAACCTGCGGCGCCCCGTCCACTTCGAACATGCCGTGAGCAGGTTGCTTGACGATGGGCACGGCGTCTTCATCGAGTGCAGTGCGCACCCGGTGCTCGCCGCGGCCGTCGAACAGACAGCGGAGAACCACGCCGATGACCGCGCCCGCGACGTCGTCGTCACCGGAACTCTGCGCCGCGGGCGCGGTGGTCTCAAACGATTCCTGACCTCGGTCGCCGAGGTCCACGTACGCGGCATTCCGGTGAACTGGCCCACGCTGTTCGACGCCGGCACCCAGCGGGTGGACCTGCCGACGTACCCCTTCCAGCGCGAGCACTTTTGGCTGGACGGCCGGCTGACCGGGAACGTCGGCGCCGCGGGGCTCGCCACCGCGACACACCCGCTGCTCGGAGCCGAGGTGGCAGTGGCGGATGGCGGCCAGCTGGTGCTGACCGGCAGGCTGTCGCTCGCCGGCTTCCCGTGGCTCGCGGACCACGCCGTGGCGGATACCGTGTTGCTGCCGGGCGCCGCGTTCGTCGAACTCGCGGTGTACGCCGGTTCCCGGGTCGATTGCTCCGCCGTCCTCGAACTCACCCTCGAAGCCCCGCTCGTCCTACCGGACGCCGTGGCGGTTCAGCTCCAGGTGATCGTGACCGCACCGGACGACTCCGGCCACCGGGGCATCAGTGTCCACTCCCGTCCGGACGGCGAAGACTCCGACCAGGCCACATGGACGCGGCACGCCACCGGCCTCCTCGGACAGCTCGATCGCGACGCGGGAGACCACGACTGCGTCGTTCCCGCCGACGCCACCCCGGTCGATGTGAGCGACTACTACGACCTGGTGGCCGATCGCGGCTACCGGTACGGCCCGGCGTTCCGGGGACTCCGCGCCGCGTGGCGGCACGGCGACGAGATCTACGCCGAGGTGGAGCTGCCCGAACACGTCGACGCGAGTGCCTTCGCCGTCCACCCGGCCGCGCTGGACGCCGCACTCCACGCGCTGGGTGTCCCCGCCGTCCTCGGCGGCGGGGAATCGGAGAACGACGGCGGAATCGCGTTGCCGTTCTCCTGGACCGGTGTCACCGTGCACGCCACCGGCGCCCGGCGGCTTCGCGTCCGGGTCCGCCCCAAGGGACGCGACGAGGTGGCGCTGACCCTCGGCGACTCGTCCGGCCGGACGATCCTGACTGTCGATTCGCTCACGACGAAGGCCGTCGACCCGACCCGGTTGGGCGCCGCCGGTGCCGGCCGCGCCGACTGGTTGTTCCTCCTCGACTGGGTCCCCGAGCCTCTGCCGGTGCCGGCCGGCCGGTCAGGGCAGCCGTGGGCGGTGTTGGGGTTCACCTCGGCCGGCCTCGTCGACGACCTCGCCGACGCAGGCGTCACGGTGCTCCCGCACCCGGATCTGGCGGCGCTGGCCGACGCGCTCACCGACGGCGACGTGTGCCCGGAGACGGTCGTGTTCGGGTGCGAAACCCCTGCCGGGTCAACGGAATCGGCCGCACACCTGGCGGTCGAACGGGTCCTGTGCGTGCTGCAGGATTGGCTTGCCGACGACAGGTTCGCGCGATCGCGGCTGGTCGTCCTCACCCGGCACGCCGTCACCGCCCGTGCCGGTGAGCGGATCGGCGACCTCGTCACCGCACCGGTGTGGGGTGCGGTCCGGACGGCGCAGGCCGAGAACCCGGCCCGGATCGTCTTGCTGGATCTCGACGACAGCGTCGCGTCGCGATGCGCGGTCCCCGGCGCGGTCGATTCCGGCCAACCGGAATTGGCCCTGCGCGATGGCTCGGCCTTCGCGCCCCGGCTCGTGCGCGCGGGCGGCGGCACCTCCCTGGTCGGCCCAGACGAGCGGGTGCCGTGGCGGCTTGACATCACGTCGCCGGGCAGCCTGGACGGCCTGGAACTCGTCGCGCACCCCGAGCTCGACCGGCCGCTCGGACCGGGCGAGGTGCGGGTAGGGGTCCGCGCGGTCGGGGTCAACTTCCGCGACGTCGTCGTGGCGCTGGGAATGGTGGACGACGACCGCCCACCGGGCGGTGAAGGCGCGGGAGTCGTGCTGGAGGTGGCGCCCGACGTCTGCGGGCTCACACCGGGTGACCGCGTCCTGGGGATGCTGGAGACGGGGGCCGGGCCCGTCGCGACTACCGATCACCGTCTGCTGGTCCGCATGCCCACGGAGTGGAGCTTCGCTGACGCCGCGACGGTGCCGATCGCTTTCCTGACTGCCTACCACGGCCTGAAGAACCTGGCCGGGCTCCGGCCCGGAGACCGCCTGTTGCTACACGCGGCGACCGGTGGTGTCGGGACGGCCGCGTTGCAGCTGGCGCGGTATTGGGGCGCCGAGGTCTTCGCGACGGCGAGCCCGCCCAAGTGGGACACGCTGCGCGCGGCCGGTCTCGACGACGCGCACATCGCCTCCTCCCGGTCGCTCGACTTCGAAGACCGGTTCCGGCGAGTCTGCGGCGACGTCGACGTGGTGCTCAACTCGCTGGCCGGCGAGTTCGTCGACGCCTCCCTGCGACTGCTCGGAGAGGGCGGCCGGTTCGTCGAGATGGGCAAAACCGACATCCGCGGCCCCGAGGAGGTCGTCGCCGCCCATCCCCGCGTCGCCTACCGGGCGTTCGACCTGATGGACGCCGGCACCGACGAACTGGCGCGGATGCTGTCTGAGCTGGCCGGTCTGTTCGAGCGGGGAGCGCTCCGGCCGTTGACGGTAACGGCGTTCGACATCCGGAACGCGCCGGATGCGCTGCGACACCTCAGCCAGGCGCGGCACACCGGCAAGATCGTGCTCACTCTGCCCGCTCCGCTCGACCCTGACGGGACCGTGCTCGTCACGGGGGGCACCGGAAGCCTGGGCGCGCTCACCGCTCGCCACCTCGTGACCCAGCACGGTGCCAGGCACGTCCTGCTGACCAGCCGTCGTGGCCTCGGCACCCCGGACGCCGCCCGTCTGTCGGCCGAGCTGACAGACCTCGGCGCGACGGTCACCGTTGCCGCGTGCGACGCGGCTGACCGGAACGCGGTGGCCGCCCTGCTCGCCTCCGTGCCCCGTGAACACCCGCTCACGGCCGTCGTGCACGCGGCCGGCCTGCTCGACGACGCCACCGTCACCGCTATGACCCCCGCGCAGGTGCACCGCGTGCTTGCCCCCAAGGTCGATGCTGCCTGGCATCTACACGAACTCACCGGTCACGCGGACCTCGCCTTCTTCGTGCTGTTCTCCTCCCTGACCGGGACTGTCGGAACGCCCGGGCAGGCGAACTACGCCGCCGCGAACACCTTCCTCGACACCCTGGCCCGCCACCGTCGTGCCCTCGGGTTACCCGGCACGAGCCTGAACTGGGGGTACTGGCAGCGGGCCACGGGCATGACCGGGCACCTGACCGTCGCCGACCGGGCACGCTTGGCGCGCGGCGGCATCGTTCCGATCAGCGACGACCAGGGCATGGCCATGTTCGACTCCGCGAGAGCCACCGAGCATGCGGTCGTCGTACCGGCCCGCCTGGACATGGCGGCCCTGCGTGCACGGGCCAGGGCCGGATCCCTGCCACCGGTCTTGCTCAGGCTGGTCGGCGCGGTTACCACACGCGCCGCGACAGTGGACGAATCCGGCTCGACGGTGGAGCGCCTGACGGCACTCCCGGAACCGGAGCGCCAACGCGCGCTGGTCGACCTGGTCCGAGCGACCGCGGCCACCGTGCTTGGCCACGGCGGGCCTGGCGGCATCCCGCCGGACCAGGCGTTCAAAGGCCTCGGCTTCGACTCCCTGTCCACCATCGAACTGCGGAACCGGCTCGCCGCCGCAACGGGTCTCCGGCTGCCCAGCACGCTCGCGTTCGACCATCCCACCCCGGTCGCCCTCGCCCGCCACTTGCAAGAACACCTGTTCCTGGCAGCGCCCGCGCCGGCCGCGGACTTCGCGGCCGAACTGGACGCCGTGGCGGCCGCGGTCCCGGAGATCGCCGAGGACGACGAGCGACTGGCGCGGATCACCGACCGTGTCAAGGACCTGCTGTGGAAGCTCGAAGGCCACCGGAGGACCGGCGGGGGCGACGGAGTACCGCACGCGGATCTGGAGTCTGCGAGCGACGAGGAGCTCTTCGAGGAACTCGACAACGGAGTCGCCGGGCGCGGGCCCGTGCACTCGAACGGATCGGTACGGCAATCCCGACTGGGCGGAGCACAATGACGAACGAAGAGAATCTGCGTAGCTACCTCAGGCGTGCGACGGCCGACCTGCGTCAGGCCCGCGAGCTGCTGTCCAAGGCGGAGTCCGCCGCGAACGAGCCCATCGCCGTGGTGGCCGTCGGCTGCCGCTTCCCCGGTGGGGTGGAGTCCGCCGACGACCTGTGGCACCTGCTCGCCGAAGGTACCGACGCGATCTCCGCGTTCCCGACCGACCGCGGCTGGGACGTCGACGGCCTCTACGACCCGGACCCGGAGCGGTCGGGCAAGTCATACGTCCGCGAAGGCGGCTTCCTCCGCGACGCCACCGACTTCGACGCTCCGTTCTTCGGCATCTCGCCGCGGGAAGCGTCCGCGATGGACCCGCAGCAACGGGTCCTGCTCGAAGTCGCCTGGGAGGCGGTCGAACGAGCGGGCTTCGACGCCGCGCAGCTGCGAGAGAGCAAGACCGGCGTGTTCACGGGCGTGGTGTCGCAGGACTATCTGACCCGCATCGGAGAAGGCTCCCCGGACATCGAGGGCTACCGGGTCACCGGGAACTCGGGCAGCGTCGTGTCCGGCCGGGTCGCCTACGCACTCGGCCTGGAAGGGCCGGCGGTCACCATCGACACGGCCTGCTCGTCGTCCCTGGTGGCACTCCACCTGGCGGCCCAATCGCTCCGCCGAGGAGAGTGCGACCTCGCGCTGGCCGGTGGCGTGACCGTGATGTCCACCCCCATGGGCTTCGTGGAGTTCAGCCGCCAGCGGGGCCTCGCCCCCGACGGCCGGTGCAAACCGTTCGCCGCGGCGGCGAACGGGACCTCGTGGAGCGAAGGCGCCGCGCTGATCGTCCTGGAACGCCTGTCGGACGCGCAGCGCAACGAGCACCCCGTCCTGGCGGTCATCCGCGGCTCGGCGATCAACCAGGACGGTGGCAGCAACGGCCTCGCCGCGCCCAATGGACCGTCGCAGGAACGGGTCATCAGGGAGGCGCTGGCGAACGCCCGGCTGACCCCCGACCTCGTCGACGCCGTCGAGGCACACGGCACCGGGACGACGCTCGGCGACCCGATCGAAGCACAGGCGCTCTTCAACACCTACGGGCGGGAGCGCTCGGCCGAGCAGCCGGTCTGGCTGGGGTCGCTGAAGTCCAACATCGGTCACACACAGGCTGCCTCCGGGGTGGCGGGCGTCATCAAGATGGTCATGGCGATGCGTCACGGCCTGCTGCCCAAGACCCTCCACCTGGACCGGCCGACACCGCACATCGACTGGTCCTCCGGCACGGTCGCGCTGTTGACCGGGCAAACCCCCTGGCCCGACACCGGCAGGCCGCGCCGGGCCGCGGTCTCGGCGTTCGGCATCAGCGGCACCAACGGTCACCTCATCCTCGAGCAGGCGCCGCCAGTCACCTCGTCGGTGTCCGAGGCTGGACTGCTCGCCGTGCCGTCCGCGATGCCGTGGGTTCTGTCTGCGAGGGACGACGCCGCGCTGCGGGCACAGGCGGTGCGGCTGCGCGAGGCGCTCACGACCTACCCGGATGCGACTGACGCCGATGTGGCCACCTCATTGCTCACCACCCGCGCGACCCACGACCATCGCGCCGTCCTCGTCACAGGCGGCCGGGGCGAGTTCCTGGCCGCGCTGGACTCGCTGGCCCGTGACGAACCGTCGTCCCAGGTCATCCGCGACACCGCGGTCACCCCGGGCAAGACGGTGTTCGTGTTCCCCGGGCAGGGCTCCCAGTGGAGCGGGATGGCACAGGAGCTGCTGGACACCTCGGAGGTGTTCCGGGACAAGGTGACGGCGTGCGCGAGCGCCCTCGCTCCGTACGTGGACTGGTCGCTGGTCGGCGTTCTCCGCGGTGCGCCCGGCGCGCCGGAACTCGAACGGCCGGACATTGTCCAACCCGCACTGTTCGCCATGATGGTGTCCCTAGCCGGGATGTGGCAGGCCGCCGGTGTCCACCCAGACGCGGTGGTCGGCCACTCTCAGGGCGAGATCGCCGCCGCGTGTGTGGCGGGAGTGCTGTCTCTGGAGGACGCGACGCGCGTCGTCGCGCTGCGCAGCAGAGCGTTGCTCGGTCTGGCCGGTGCAGGCGGCATGGCCTCGGTGTCCCTCCCGGTCACCGAGGTCGAACCCCGCCTTGCGCGATGGGCTGACAGCCTGTCCGTCGCCGCGGTCAACGGCCCTGCCACGACGGTGGTCTCGGGTGACGTCGCGGCGCTCGACGAGTTCATCGGCGACTGCGCGGAACGCGGCGAGCGGGTACGCCGGATCGCGGTGGACTACGCCTCCCACTCGCGACACGTCGACGGCATTCAGGATCGGCTGCTCGCCGAGCTGTCCTCGATCAGGCCGCGACCCGCGCGAGTCCCGTTCTGCTCCACGGTCACGGGCGGGCTGCTGGACGCCACGGCGCTCGACGCCCGTTACTGGTTCCGCAACCTCCGCCGGACCGTCCGGTTCGACCACGCGGTGCGCACGCTCCTGGCGAACGGGCATCACACGTTCGTCGAGGTCAGCCCCCATCCGGTGCTGACCACCAGCATCGAGGAAGAGTTCGAAGCGTCCGCCGCGGAAGGCACGCGGCCGATCGTCACCGGAACACTGCGGCGTGATCACGGCGAGATGGGACGGCTGCTCGTTTCGGCTGCCGAGCTGTTCACCCGGGGAGCCGCCGTCGATTGGCGGACCACGCTGCCCGCGGGGCGACGGGTAGCCCTGCCGACCTACCCGTTCCAGCGGCGGCGCTACTGGTGGCAACCGGAGACCGGGACGACTGCCGAGTCCGGCCTCACCCCAGACCAGCAGCGGTTCTGGTCGTCAGTCGACGCCGGGGACGCGGCGGGGCTGGCGGCGACGCTCGGTGCCGAGGACGGCGACCGCGATGCGCTCTCCGCGGTCCTGCCCGCGCTGTCCCAGTGGCACCGGCGCAGCCAGGAAAAGGCGAGGCTGGACGAGTGGCGTTACCAGGTTCACTGGAAGCCGGTCGCCATGACCGGCGCGGCCGCGATGCACGGCACGTGGATTGTCGCGACACCGGACGGCTGGCACGACACCGGGCTGGTCGAGGAGTGCGTGCGGGCACTGGAGCGCCACGGCGCGCGAGTGGTCCCGCTACCGGTCGACGCTGGCCGCGCTGATCGCGCCGAACTGGCGGATCGGCTCCGGAAGGCGGCCACCGAACCCGGTTGTACCGGCGTGCTGTCGCTTCTCGGCCTGGACGAGCGCGGGCACCCCGAACACCGCGCGATCTCGCGGGGGCTGGCCGGTTCCCTCGCCTTGGCGCAGGCAATGGTCGACGCCGACTTCGACCTGCCACTGTGGCTCGGCACGGCCGGCGCCGTCGCGGTGAACCAGCACGACGACGGCCCCAGGCCCGCACAGGCGCAGACGTGGGGGCTGGGCAGGGTCATCGCCCTGGAGCACCCGTCGTTCTGGGGAGGCTTGATCGACCTGCCCGGCACCCTGGACGCCGATGCGGCAGCCCGGCTCGCGGCGACGCTCGCCGACCCAGGTGGTGAGGACCAGGTGGCGGTCCGGCCCACGGGTCTGCTGGTCCGGCGGCTGAAGCGCGCGCCGGTCGCCGGGCGGCCGGAACGCGGGAGCCGGCGCCTGCGGGGAACGGTGCTCGTCACGGGTGCCACCGGCCTGGTCGGCGCCCGGGTGGCCCGCTGGCTGGCCCGCGGCGGTGCCGAGCACCTCCTACTCGTCAGCAGACGCGGACGAGACGCACCGGGCGCGGAGGAACTGGAAACCGAGCTGACCGTGTTCGGTGCGCGAGTCACCACTGCCGCGTGCGACGTCTCCGACCGCGACGCCCTCGCCGCGCTCCTCGACTCGATCCCGGCCGACCACCCGCTCACGGAGGTGTTCCACCTCGCGGTTCATACCGAGTTGAGCCCGGTGCGGGAATCGACGCTGGACGACTACTCCGCGACGCTGCGCGCGAAGGTCGAGGGAGCGGACAATCTGGACGCGCTGCTGGCCGGAACGCCACTGGACGCGTTCGTGCTGTTCTCGTCGATCTCCGGGGTATGGGGCGTGGCCGATCACGGCGCCTACGCCGCAGCGAACGCCCACCTCGACGCCCTGGCGCAGCGGCGCCGGGCCCGGGGGATGACGGCGACCTCGATCGCCTGGGGCATCTGGGACGTCTTCGACACAGAGCAGGGCGACACCGCGGAGAGCACCCGGCTGCGCCGGCGAGGACTCGGTTTCATGTCACCGGACCTGGCCGTCACGGGCCTGCGGCAGGCGCTGGACTACGACGAGACGTGCGTGGCGATCGCCGACGTCGAGTGGGACCGCTTCCTGCCCGTGTTCGCCTCAGCCAGAACCCGCCCGTTGTTCGACGACCTGCCCGACGTCGGGCAGGTGGTGGCGTCGTCGGTGGAGGAGCCCGACCGGGACGGGGCCTCGCCGTGGTCGGACCGCCTCTCCAGGCTGCCGGCCCGGGAACGGGAACAGACCCTGCGCGACCTGGTCTGCAGCCAGGCGGCAGCCGTGCTCGGGCACGGCGACCTGCTCGGAATCGACGCGGACCGTGCCTTCAAGGAACTCGGTTTCGACTCGTTGACCGCGGTGGAGCTGCGCAACCGGATCGGTGCGGCGACCGGGTTGACGCTGCCCGCCACGCTGGTCTTCGACCACCCGACCGCCCGCGCGATCGCCGGACACCTCCTCACCAGGTTCACCAAGCGGACGGCGGCCGACCGGCCGCAACCCGGCGCGGTGCCCGCGGCCGACGACGAACCGCTGGCCATCGTCGGCATGGCGTGCCGCTACGCCGGTGGCGTCAGCTCGCCCGACGACCTCTGGGAACTGCTGCGCCAGGAGACCGACGCGGTGGCAGGTTTTCCCGCCGACCGCGGCTGGGATGTCGAGCGGCTGTACCACCCGGACGCCGGTCACACCGGCACGACTTACGTTCGCGACGGCGGGTTCCTGCACGACGCGGCCGGGTTCGACGCGCCTTTCTTCGGCATCAGCCCGCGCGAAGCGCTCGCCATGGACCCGCAGCAGCGAGTGCTGCTCGAGATCGCCTGGGAGACCCTGGAGAACGCCGGGGTGGACCCGCACTCGTTGCGTGGAAGCCAGACGGGCGTGTTCGTCGGCTGCCAGGCCCAGGAGTACGGGTCCGGGCTATCGGCGGCCCCGCGTGACGTCGAGGGATACCTCGTCACCGGAAACACCACGAGCGTCGCTTCCGGGCGGGTGGCGTACTCCCTCGGGCTCGAAGGACCCGCCGTGTCGGTGGACACCGCGTGTTCGTCGTCCCTCGTCGCGTTGCATCTGGCTGCCGACTCGGTACGCCGCGGCGAGAGCACCCTGGCCCTGGCCGGCGGGGTGATGGTCATCCCGGGTCCCGGAGTGTTCGTCGAGTTCTCCCGCCAGGGCGTGCTCGCACCGGACGGGCGGTGCAAGGCGTTCTCGGCCGCCGCCGACGGAATGGGCATGGCAGAGGGCGCGGGCATGGTGCTGATCGAGCGCTTGTCGGAGGCCCGCCGCAACGGTCACCCGGTCCTGGCGGTCATCCGCGGCTCCGCGATCAACCAGGATGGCGCAAGCAACGGTCTCACCGCACCGAACGGCCCGTCGCAAGAGCGGGTCATCCGCCGCGCCCTCGCCAACGCCGGCCTCTCACCAGCCGACGTCGACGCGGTCGAAGCGCACGGAACGGGCACGGCCCTGGGCGACCCCATCGAAGCGCAGGCGCTGATCGCCACCTACGGGCAGGACCGGCCGGACGACAGACCGCTGTTCATCGGCTCGGTGAAGTCCAACATCGGCCACACCACCGCGGCGGCGGGAGTCGCCGGTGTGATCAAAGTGGTCATGGCCATGCGCAACGGCGTACTGCCGAAGACCCTGCACGTGGACGAGCCCTCCGCACACGTCGACTGGTCCGCGGCCTCGGTAGCGGTGCTGACCGAGGCGACCGCGTGGCCCGACAACGGCCGCCCGCGACGTGCCGCGGTCTCGTCGTTCGGGATCAGCGGCACCAACGCGCACATCGTTCTGGAGCAGGCTCCGCCACCGGCGGACACCGAGCACGCGCCGCCGACGCCGGCGAAACCCGCCGTGCTGCCTTGGCCGATCTCCGCCGTAAGCCCTGGTGCCCTCAGAGCACAGGCGCGGCGCTTGCGCGAGCACCTCCTCGACCATCCCGACCACCTCCCGGCCGACGTCGCGCACTCCTTGGCGACCGGTCGAGCGGCGCTCGGCCACCGCGCCGTCGTCATCGCTGAGGACCGGCAGGAGGCCCTTGACGGGCTCGAAGCGCTGGCTGGGGGAGGGTCGTCACCGAGTGTCGTAAGCGGAACCACAGCGACCGGCGGCAGGACGGCCTTCCTCTTCACCGGGCAAGGCAGCCAACGACTGGCGATGGGGCGCGACCTGTACGACGCGTTCCCCAGCTTCGCGAACGCCTTCGACGAGGTCTGCGCGTTCTTCGACCGCAATCTCGATCGGCCACTGGCCGCCGTGGTGTTCGGTGATGACCAGGAACTGCTCAGCCGCACTGCCTACGCCCAGCCGGCGCTCTTCGCGCTGGAGGTGGCGATGTTCAGACTCGTCGAGTCCTTCGGCGTCGTTCCGGACCACCTGATCGGACACTCCGTCGGTGAACTCGTCGCCGCCCACGTCGCCGGGGTGCTGACGCTCGAAGACGCCTGTGCCCTGGTGGCCGCCCGGGGACGGCTCATGCAGGCCCTGCCCGCCGGTGGCGCGATGGCTTCCCTCCAGGCCAGCGAAGCCGCGGTGGCCGAGGCACTCGACGGGTACGGCGACCGGGTCGGCATCGCAGCGGTCAACAGCCCGGAGTCGACCGTGGTCTCGGGCGACGAGGACGCGGTGGCCGAGATCGTGCGTTGCTTTGCCGAGCAGAGCCGGAAAACCAAGCGGCTCGACGTCAGCCACGCGTTCCACTCGGCGCGCATGCAGCCGGTGCTGGAGGAGTTCCGCCGCATCGCGGGCGGGCTCGACTACCGGTCGCCGCAGGTACCGATCATCTCCAACGTGACCGGTCGTCCGGCGACCGAGGACCAGCTCCGCTCTCCCGGCTACTGGACCGACCACATCCGGCGCACTGTCCGCTTCCGTGAGGGCCTGGAGTCCCTGCGTGAGGCCGGTGTGACCACGTTGCTGGAACTGGGGCCGGACGCCACCCTCACGGCGTTCGCGCACGCCACCCTCGGCGCGGAAGCGGCGGATCCGCCGTTGCTCGTGGCGGCGGCGCTGCACCGCGGCCGGCCGGAAGTCCGGCAACTGCTCACCGCGCTGGCCGAACTGCACGTCCATCGGGCGCGGCGGACCGCCTGGACCGAAGCCCTCGCCGGACACGGGGCATGCGGGGTCCCGCTGCCGACCTACGCCTTTCAGCACCAGCGGTACTGGCTGCGGCCCACCGCGTCGAGGACACGGCAGGGGACAGGGGAGCACCCGCTCTTGGGCGCCGCACTGGAACTCGCGGACCCGGCCACCCGATGGTTCGAGCAGACGGTGACCGCGGAACAGCCCTCATTCCTTGCGCAACATCGGTTGCACCATACCGCGGTGCTCCCCGCGGCGGCGATGATCGAATGGGCCCTCGCCGCCGCGCGTTCTGCGGCGAGGCAGCCGTCCGCGCCGTGGACGCTGCGCCACATCACCTTTGCCGAGTTCCTGCCTCTCGCCGACGAGGGGGCGGTGAACACGCAGGCGGTAGTCCGGGCCGAGGATGACGGGTACCGCGTCAGCTGTTACAGCCGTGGGCAAGGCGATGCCGAGACGGCCTGGACCGAGCACGCGACGATCGAGGTCGCCACTCCCGGCGCGTCCGTCGGGACCGAAGTCCGCGAGATCGAAGACCTGCGCGGCCGGATGCGCGAACGGGAAATCGGGACGCTGTACCCGCGCTTCTCGAAGATGGGCATTCACTACGGCCCGGTCTTCCGGGTACTCCGACGACTCTGGCACGCCGGGGACGAGGCGTTGGGACTCGTGGAAGCGCATGAGACCACGAAGGGCGATGACGGGTACGCGATTCACCCGGTGCTGCTCGACGCGTGCTTCCACGTCGTTTCGGCATTCGTGGACACCGAAGATCTGCTCTTGCTGCCTGCCGCCGTCGATCGGGTGACCGTTCATGACACCTTGCCTGCCACGGTGTGGTGCCACGCGCGTTGGCGTGGTCCGCAGCCGTCCGGGGACCGCGCGGTGGACCTGGAGCTACTGGCCGATTCGGGACGGCTGCTGGCGACCATCGAAGGATTGCGTCTGCGGCCCGTTTCTGTCGCCACCATCGCCGGGCTCAACGCCGGCCGGCCGCTCCGGTACGAAGCCGTTTGGCGCCGTGCGACGGACAGCAGCACCGTCCCCGGGGTACAGGCAGGCGAGAACTGGCTCGTGGTCGGCCTCGGCGAGGACATCCCCTCGGACTGGTGCGCGCAGATCGCCGACGGGGGCATCCGCGTCGTCACGGCCCGGCAGAATGGGAGTGGTATCGCAGCGGCCGCGAACGCGGACTTCGTCGACCTGGACGACGCGTCCGAGGTGGAGAGGTTGTTCGCGGGCATGTCCGAGGGCGGTGCACGGTTCGCGGGCCTGGTGCTGCACGCCGGTGTCGGTGCGGTTGCTGGCGACGACGACCTGACCGTCGACGACACCTACCGAACCGCGAGGAGGGCTTTCCTGGTCCTGAAGAACTTCCTCCGCACCTGTGCGGCGAATCGCCCCGATGTCATCATCTGCTCGACCGGGGCGGCGGCACCTGCCGATGAGCGGCCGGTCCTGTCGCAGACCGCGTTGACCGCGGCGGCCAAGACCGTGATCGCTGAGTACCCGGACCTGAAATGCGTCCAGATCGATCTGGACCCGGCCGGCCCGGTGCCGTCCCTGCCGTCGGTGCTCGGCCGGGCGGCCGCGCTGGTCGGTGCCGGTCACGCGGCGGTGCGCGGCGACCGTTGGTTCGAGGCGCGGCTGGAAGAGCGCGACATCGCCGACGTGTCGTCCGGTGCCTTCCAGATCCGGCCGGACGGCACCTACCTCGTCACCGGCGGATTCGGCGGTCTCGGCTTGGCAACCGCGGCCTGGCTCGCCGACCATGGCGCCCGATCGCTCCTGCTGGTAGGGCGCACCATTCCCGACCCGGAGCCGGAAGCCCTTGAGAATCTTCGAAAACGACACATCGAGGTGACCGGTCTTCAGGCGGACGTGGCGGATTCCGCCGCCGTGGAACGGATCTGCCGTCAGGTTGGGCAGCGGGGACTGCCGCCGCTGCGCGGGATCGTGCACGCCGCCGGCCTGCTCGACGACGCAGCACTGGAGGACCTCGACTGGCCCCGGTTCAGCGCAGTCCTGGATCCCAAGGTGCGGGGAGCCTGGAACCTGCACCGGGCGTTCGCCGGCGCCGAGTTGGATTTCTTCGTCCTGTTCTCCGCCATGGGGTCATTGCTGGGCTCCGCCGGGCAGGCGAACTACGTCACCGCCAACTCCTTCCTCGACGCCCTCGCGCTGTACCGGCGGCGCAGCGGCCTGCCCGCGCTGAGCGTGAGCTGGGGTCCGTGGAGGCAAGCAGGGATGGCCGCGCAGCCCGAGCTGCTGGCCAGACTGGCGGCCATGGGGGTCGACGCCATCCGGACCGGCGATGCGCTGGAAGTCCTCGGCGAGCTGATGGCCGGGACCGCGCCACACGTCGGCGTCGCGAGGATGGACTGGCGCAGGTTCGCTGCGGCTGTCCAGCACCGCCGCGCCTACACGCTGCTAGAGGACCTCGTGACAGAAGGAGTCGACGAGACCGGCGCGTTGCGGCAGTGGGATCCGGACGAGCTGACCAGGCTGGTGCTTGAGGACCCGGCCGAGGCGCGGGAGACGTTGCTCGACGGCCTGCTGGACCGGGTCGCGCTGCTGTTGCGGATTTCCGCGGCGGCGCGCGCCGAACTACGGCCGCGTTTCCGGCAGGTGCGGTTGAACGAGCTGGGGCTGGATTCGTTGACGACCGTCCAGCTCCGTAACGAGCTGCAGGCGGACTGCGGCGCCGATATCCCGCCGGATCAGCTGTTCGGTGGAGCCACTGCGGAGGAGATCGTCCACCTCGTCTGCCAGCAGCTCACCGTCAGGAGCGTGATCGCTGCGGGCGTCGACACCGCTGACGACGAAGACATGGAGGTGCTGACGCTGTGATCAGCTACCGCACACGGGTACATCGTTCGAGGCCGGCTCTGTGGGGGAAGTCATGACAACGGTCACGCCCTTGTTGACCGAGCTGGCGCAGGCCGGCGTCAAGCTGCGGCTCGTCGGCGACGATCGACTCGAGGTGACCGCACCCAGAGGACAGTTGGCCGACGAACTGCGGGCCGCCATCATGCGGCAGAAGGCGGAGATCGTCGAATGGCTGACCGCCCAGCGGAGCGATCCCGAGGAACCGGCCGAACTGCCGGTGATCGTGCCTGACGGCGACGGCCTTCACCAGCCGTTCTCCCCTTCGGATCTGCAGATGTCATTCCTCATCGGCAGCCGGGAAGGACTGGAGTACCACGTCCGGCCGCACCAATACATGGAGATGGACTTCGACGACCTGGACCCGGTGCGCTTCGAGAACGCGCTGAACCGGGCGATCCGGCGGCAGCGGGCGAACCTCGTGGTCGTCCGGGACGACATGATGCTCCAGACCGTCCGGGACCCGTCGCCCGTCCGCGTGCCGGTTACCGACCTGCGGCACCTGCCCGACGACGAGGCACAACGGGAGATCGAACGCGTGCGCGCCGCTATGTGCCGCGCGGAACTTCCGCTGGACCGGTGGCCGTGGCTGACGATGCACGTCTGCCTCTACGCAGGTGGTCGAGCCCGCCTGCACTACAACAACAACAACTTCTTCACCGACGCGCCGGCGACCGGGGGGCTGCTCGGTACGGTTCTCCGGCTATACCACGATCCGGACTTGGTCCTGCCGGAGCTGGAGCTGAGCTACCGCGACTGTGTCACGGCGCTTGCCGAACTCGAGGAGTCGGCTCTGGGACGGGCTTCCCGGAAATACTGGTGCGACCGGATGGCCGACTGGCCGAGCGCGCCGAACCTGCCGTTGGCCCCGGGGGCGGACTCCCGCGGACGCTCTCGGCTGGAGCGGCGGGAGATCGTGTTCCCCGCCGAGCAGTGGGATGCGGTGAAGGCGGCGGCGCGGAAGTTCGGGCTGACGCCGACCAACGTGCTGTGCGGGATCTATGCGGAGGTGATCGCTTACTGGAGCGGGTCCAGGCACTTCCTGCTCAACAACATGATGACCCACCGGTTGCCGCTGCATCCGCAGATCCGGGAGGTTCTCGGGAACTTCTCCTCGTTGTACCCCCTGGAGGTCGACTGGCGGCACGACGAACCGTTCCACGAGCGGGTCCGCCGGTTGCAGAACCAGGTGCTGGCCGACATGCAGCACGTCTACTGGAGCGGGGTCAAGGTGTTGCAGACCCTGAACCAGGTGCGGAAAACACCGGGGCGTGCCGTGTGCCCGTTCGCCGTCGGCAGCGCGTTGTTCGTGGGGCAAGCGGACCGCCCGGTCTACAGCGTGCTGGAGACGCCGCAGGTCCTGCTGGACTGCGAGTTCTGGGAGCAGCGCGACGGCAGCCTCTGGGTCGTCTGGGACGTCATCGAGGCCATGTTCCCGGCCGGTCTGATGGACGGCATGCTCGCGGGGTTCAATACGGCCCTGTCGTTGCTGGCACAGGGCGATAGCGCCTGGCGGCAAAAGGCGTTCGACCTGCTGCCGGCCTCCCAGCGGGACCAGCGTGACGAGTTGAATCGGCCCGGCTCAGAGCTGACGACGGTACTGCTGCACGACCCGCTGCCGCGGCAGGCGGCGGCCCACGGTGCCAAACCGGCAGTGATCACCCACGACGGCGCCCTGTCCTACGACGCCCTGCACCGTGCCGCTAACCAGCTCGCGGTGCGGCTGCGAGCCGAGGGCTGCCGGCCGGGGGACATGGTGGCGGTCATGTTGCCGAAGGGGTGGCAGCAAGCGGTGGCCGTATTCGGCGCGCTGACCGCCGGCGGTGCGTACGTGCCCATCGATCCCGCATGGCCGCACGACCGTATTCGCTACCTGATCGGCGACACCAAGGCCGTGGCAGTGCTGACCGATGTGGAGACCGGCGGCGCGTTGGCGGACCTTGACATCCCCGTGCTGACGGTGGAGCACCCGGACGAGGCACCGGCGGGAGCCGAGCCCGGCCCGGCGGAACGGGAGCCAGGCGACCTCGCCTACGTCATCTACACCTCTGGATCGACAGGCAAACCCAAGGGCGCGATGCTCGATCACCGCGGGCCCGCCAACACGATCGCCGACATCAACCGCCGGTTCGGGGTCGGTCCGGGCGACGTGCTGTTCGGCATCTCGTCGCTGTGCTTCGACCTCTCGGTGTACGACCTGTTCGGAGCGGTCGTCGCGGGTGCGACGCTCGTGCTGCCCTCTCCCGCGCAGACCACACCGGCGTCCTGGGTCGGTCTGGTGCGCGCGCACGAGGTGACCGTCTGGAATTCGGTGCCGGCGATCATGCAGCTCGCCGTTGACGAAGCGGAGTCCTCGTCGCTTGAGTTGCCCTCATTGCGCACGGTGCTGCTGAGCGGCGACTGGATACCCGTGAACCTGCCGGAGCGGATCAAGGCGGTCGCCCCGAACGCGAAGGTGATCAGTCTGGGCGGCGCGACGGAGGGATCGATCTGGTCGATCTGCTTCCCGATCGAGCGCCGGGAGCCGGGGTGGACGAGCATCCCCTACGGCAGGCCGCTGGCCAACCAGTCCTGGCACATCCTGGACGAGACGGGCAGGGACGCGCCGACCTGGGTGCCGGGCCACCTGCACATCGGGGGCGCCGGCGTCGCTCTCGGCTACTTCAACGACCCGGAGCGGACCGGTGCCGCGTTCGTGTCGCACCCCCGCGCCGGGGAGAGGCTGTATCGCACCGGCGACCTGGGGCGGTACCTGCCCAGCGGGGACATCGAGTTCCTCGGCCGATCGGACTTCCAGGTCAAGATCCAGGGTTTCCGCGTCGAACCCGGCGAGATCGAGCAGGCGCTCCTGGACCACCGGGACGTGGGTCGCGCGGTGGTCGTGGCCCGCGATACGGCGTCGGGCAAGCAGTTGGCCGCGTTCGTCGTCGGCCGGGACCGGGCCCCGGCGATCCCCGAACTGCGCGCGTTCCTGGCGGAGCGGCTGCCCGCCTACATGGTCCCCAGCTACCTCACCGTGCTGGACCACCTGCCGTTGACCGGCAACGGCAAACTGGACCGCCGGGCGTTGGAGACTCTGGAGCCCGCCGGCCAGCAGGGCGCGGGCCGGCGGGTCGAGCCCCGGACCGCGACCGAGGAGATGCTTGCCGCTATCTGGCAGGAAGTCCTCTCGGTCGAGGCGGTCGGTGCCGACGACGACTTCTTCGAACTCGGTGGCCAGTCCTTTGCCGCGCTCCGGGTCGTCGGATTGCTCACCCAGCGAACCGGCAGGCGGGTCCCCCTGGGTGAGCTACTCCGTCGCCGCACCGTCGCCGAGCTCGCGACGTGGCTGGACTCGGCACGGGACGACTGGTCGCCCCTGGTCACGCTCCGGCAGGAGGCCGCCGGCCGGCCGGCCTTCCTCGTGCACCCGGCGGGCGGCAACGTGCTGTGCTACCGGCGGCTCACCGAGCTGGTCGACCGGCCGGTCCGAGCATTCCAGGCCCCTGGCCCGGCGGTCGGCCGCAGGCCGTGGGAGGAGATCGAGGGCTTCGCCGACGAGTACCTCCAGGCGCTGCTCGACGTCCAGCCGAGCGGTCCGTACCTGCTGGGCGGCTGGTCGTCGGGTGCCGTGATCGCGGTCGAATTGGCACACCGGCTCGAACAACGGGGCGAGCTGGTCGAGCGGCTGGTGGTGATCGACTCCCCGGCGCCGCTGGCCTCCCGATCCATCGACGACATGCAAACCGTCCTGTGGTTCCTGGAGGACCTGGACGTCGGCTTCGACCCGGGTCTGCTGACTGACGCCCGAAAACGGGAC
Organism: Amycolatopsis saalfeldensis; assembly: GCF_900110575.1. GTDB lineage: Bacteria > Actinomycetota > Actinomycetes > Mycobacteriales > Pseudonocardiaceae > Amycolatopsis > Amycolatopsis saalfeldensis. Next base: position 55,085 of record NZ_FOEF01000028.1, on the reverse strand, counting down.
CTGGCGACGCTTGGTGACGACGACCGGCTGGCCCGCGTGCTGGACCTCGCCCGTGGCAGCGGCTTCCCGGACGTCGAGCACACCGGACTGGCCGAGACCTTCGCGGTCTTCCGCGGCGTCGTGCGGGCGTGCAACCGCTACCGGGCGCCCCGGATCAACGCCGACGTGCTGGTCCTGCGGGCTCAGGACGGCAGGGTCGGCGAGTTCGCCGACCACCCGTACGCCGATTCACCGGACTGGGGCTGGGGTTCGGTGAGCACCGGGACGGTCACCGCGATCGCGGTACCGGGCACCCACCACACGCTGCTGAGCGACCCCGGCGTGGCCGGCGTGGCCGCAACGATCGAAGACCACCTGCGCCGGCACCGGTCGGGCAACTGACCAGGACAGGCCGCCAACGGCAGAGGGGAACCCGACATGGCGCAAGACCTGCTTCACGACCTGCACCACCGCGGCATCAAGTTGCGGCTGGTCGACGGTCGTCTCGACGTGCTCGCACCACCCGGCTCGCTCACCCCGCAACTGCGCGACGAACTGCGTTCGCGGCGTGACGACCTGATCGCGTTGCTCCGCCGGACCGGCGGCGACGAGCTGCCGGAGATCAAGCCTCGACCCGGCGAGCGCTACGAGCCCTTCCCACTGACCGACATCCAGCACGCGTACTGGGTCGGTCGCAACCCGGCGGTCGAACTGGGAGGTGTCGCCACGCACTTCTACTTCGAACTGGCCGGCGATGACCTCGACACCGCGCGTCTCCAGGAGAGCCTGCGCGCAGTGATCGCGCGCCACGACATGCTGCGGGCGATTGTGCAGCCGGACGGCCGGCAGCGGGTTCTGCCCGACGTGCCACCGTACGACCTCGTCGTCAACGACCTGCGTGGGCTGGTACCGGCGAAGCAGGACGCGGCAATCGAACAGGCCCGGGCGGAGATGGACCACCAGGTGCTGCCCGCCGACCGGTGGCCCTTGTTCGACATCCGCGCCAGCCGGCTGGACGACCGCAGGCTCCGGCTGCACATCAGCCTCGACGTGTTGATCATGGATGCTGCCAGTCTCTACCTGGTGTTCCAGGACTGGCGCCGGTACTACGAGGAGCCGGACGCGGTCCTCCCGTCCCTGCCGGTGACCTACCGGGACTACGTCGTGGCGGGGGAGGAACTCCGGGATACGGAGCGGTACCGTGCCGCGGAGCGCTACTGGCGCGACCGGCTCGACGACCTGCTGCCACCGCCTGAACTCCCGTTGGCGACCCAGCCCTCACAGGTGGCTGAGATGCGGTTCACCCGCCGCCGCACCCGGATACGGAGGGAGGAGTGGCGCGAGATCAAGGCGATCGCCAAGAGCCGGGGGCTGACACCGTCCGTGGTTCTGATGACCGCGTATTCGGACGTCCTGCGCAAGTGGTCCAAGCAGCCGGACTTCACCCTCAACCTGACCCTGTTCAACCGCCCGCCCATGCACCCGAGGATCGGCGAGGTCGTCGGTGACTTCACCTCGGTGACGATGCTCGCCGTGCACGCCGAGCCGGAGGACGCGTTCGTGGTTCGCGCTCAGCGGGTCCAGCAGCAGTTGATGCGTGACCTCGAACACGCGTCCTTCAGCGGTGTCCGGGTGCTGCGCGAGCGCGCCCGGCGGGTGGGCGGCGGACCCGCGGCCACCATGCCGGTCGTGTTCACCAGCGCGCTCGTGCTCTCCTCGGAAGAGGACGACTCGGCTGAGGGAATGCGATTCTTCGGTGAGTTCGTGCACGCGTTGAGCCAGACTCCGCAGGTCTGGCTGGACCACCAGGTCACCGAGGAACTCGGCGACCTCTACCTAGACTGGGACGCCGTGGAGGCGTTGTTCCCTGACGGCATGCTCGACGACATGTTCGCCAGTTACCAGGACATCCTCGCCCGGCTGAGCGCGGACCCTGCGGCCTGGGACCGGGCGCGGCCGCTGGTCACGCTGCCGTCCTGGCAGGCGGAGGAGCGGGAACGGGTCAACGACACCGCGAGCGACATCCCCGCGCGGACGCTCGACTCGCTCATCGAGGAGAGGGCGCGGCTGCAACCGGACGCGACGGCGGCGGTCGACGAGTCGGGAGCGGTCACGTACCGCGAGCTGTCCGGGACGAGCGAGAAGCTGGCCCGTCGGCTGGTCTCCGTCGGCGCCGCCGCCAACACCCTGGTGGGGGTGGTGCTGGAGAGGTCGACCGAGCAGGTCGCGGCGGTCCTCGGCGTCGTCCGGTCGGGAGCCGCGTACCTGCCGATCGACCCCGACTGGCCGGAGGCGAGGCGGAATGAGCTCCTCGCCCAAGGTGGTGCCGCCATCGTGGTTACGTCCCCACGCCTCCGTGACGACCTGGTCTGGCCGGACGGCGTCGAGGTCGTCACGCTCGAAGACGGTGATGTACCCGGAGCCCGGGCACCGCTGCCCGAGCCTTCGCCGGACGACCTCGCGTACGTGATCTTCACGTCCGGATCGACCGGACGCCCGAAGGGGGTCGCCATCGATCACCGCATGGCCGCCAACACCGTCCAGGACATCAATAGCCGCTTCGACGTCGGCCCCGCGGACCGGATGCTCGCCGTGTCCGCGTTGAGTTTCGACCTCTCGGTGTACGACATCTTCGGCGTCCTCGCCGCCGGCGGGACGATGGTGTGCCTGTCGCCCCGACGGGCGCAGGACCCAGCGCACTGGACCGACCTTGTCCGCCGGCACGGCGTCACGATCTGGAACTCGGTGCCGGCCTTGATGCAGGCGTGGGTCGACGCGAGCGGGACTGCCGCCGCGTTCGACGGTTCAGCTGTGCGCCTGGTCATGCTCAGCGGGGACTGGATCCCGGTCGGCCTTCCGGACGCGATCCGAGCGGCCCACCCACGGGCATCGGTGATCAGTCTCGGGGGAGCCACCGAGGGGTCCATCTGGTCAGTGCACTACCCGATCGGCGAAGTCCCCGGGCACTGGACGAGCATTCCGTACGGCACGCCGCTCGCCAATCAGCGGCTGCACGTGTACGACGAAGCGCTGGAGCCCTGTCCGGTGTGGGCGATCGGGGAGATCTACCTCGGCGGGGCCGGAGTGGCCAGGGGATACTGGGCGGACCCGGAACGGACCGGCGAACGGTTCGTCGTCCATCCGCGGACCGGCGAACGCCTGTATCGGACCGGTGACCTCGGCCGTTACCTGCCGGGTGGGGACATCGAGTTCCTCGGCCGGGAGGACTTCCAAGTCAAGATCAACGGTTACCGGATCGAGCTGGGCGAGATCGCCTCGGTCCTGCGCCGGCAGCCCGGTGTGGGGGAAGCCCTGGTCGGCGTCGACACCAACCCCACGACGGGCAGGCGCCAGCTGGTCGCGCACGTGGTGACCGCCGGCGACGCCGAAGGGCCGGAAGCCGAGCCCCTGTCGATCCCCTGGCACGAGGTCGCCGAGGCGGGGCAGGTCCGGTTCCGCCGCGGGATGGACGAGGACGCCGAACAGCTGTCGGCGTACCGGGATCTCGGCCAGGCCACGGAACGCCTGAGCCCGCTGATCATGGCACGGACATTATCCCGGTTGGGCGAGTTCACCGCTCCCGCACGCACGGCGACCGCCGGGCAGATCGTCCAGCGCTGCGGGCTCAAGCCCGGGTACCTCGCTCTGGTCCGGCGGTGGATGGCCACGATGGCGGCGACCGGCTTCCTCAGCCCGACCGGTGCTCCGGACGAGTACACCTGCGACACTCCGCTTGACCCCGGTGAACTGGACGACCGCATCCGGTCCGGACTCGGCGTACTCCGTGTCGAGGGAGCACTGCGGACCCTCCTGGAGTACTTCGGGAACTGTGCCGACAACCAGGTCGAACTGCTGCGCGGCGAGATGAGCCCGCTGGAACTCCTGATGCCGAGCGGAAGCGACCGGGTCACCAGCGCCCTGTACGCGGACAATCCCGTGTCCCGGCTGCAGAACCAGGTCGCCGCGTCGGTCGTCCGAGCCGTAGTGGACGGCATCGGCGGCACCAGCCCGGTGCGCGTCGTCGAAGTGGGTGCGGGGACGGGGGCGACGACGACGCAGGTGCTGGCGGGTCTGCCGGCAGATCGGGTCCGCTACCGCTTCACCGACGTCTCGACCTACTTCACCGAGCGGGCGAAACGGGAGTTTTCCGTTTACCCGTTCGTCAGCTGCAGCCGGTTCGACATCGACGAGCCGCCTGCCGGGCAGGGTTTCGAGCCGGGAACGGCCGACGTCATCCTCGCCGCGAATGTCCTGCACGACGCCAAGGATCTCGATCGCACCCTCGGCCACCTCCGCTCACTGCTCACCCCGGGCGGAGTGCTGGTGCTGATAGAGAGCACGGTGAACTCGCCTTTCCAAGCCGTCACCGTCGGATTCATCGAAGGGTTGACCTACCACCAGGGAAAGCATGAGCTGCCGTTGTTGTCCGTCGCCGAGTGGCAGCGGCACCTCGACTCCTCGGGGTTCGTGGGATTCACCGCCCTCCCCGGTGACGAGGTGCCGGCGGAGGACCTCGACCAGCGGGTCCTGCTAGCCGGAGCGCCGGGGGAGCACACCGGTGTGGAGCCGGGGCGGTTACGAGCGGCTCTGGAGAGCGAGCTGCCCGGCTACCTGGTCCCGCAGCACTACCTGCTCATCGACCGGGTGCCTCTGACCGCCAACGGCAAAGTCGACCGCAACGCGCTGCCCTCGCCGTGGGACAACGTCCGGGCGGCGGAACCCGTGCCGCCGCGCGATCCTGTCGAGCACAAGGTCTTCGAGATCTGGTGCGAGGCACTCGAACGCGACGACTTCGGCGTCGAGGACGACTTCTTCGAATTGGGTGGTGATTCGCTGCACGCCGTGCGTATTTTCGGCCGGCTCAACGACGAACTCGGGATACAGCAGGGTGCCGACGACGGACTGCGGATGCTGTTCGACAACCCGACGATCGCGGGGTTCGCCGCGGTGCTGCAAAAAGTCGATGGAGCGGTGAGGGAGTGACTTCCTTCGCGCCGCGAGGCGGCTGGGATGACGTGATCGTGGGCGCCGGGTCCGCCGGGGCTGTCCTCGCCGCGCGGCTCTCGGAAGATCCCGAACGCCAGGTACTCCTGATCGAGGCGGGCAGCGGCGGGATTCCGCCCGGCGATGAGCCGGACACGCTCGGGACGCCGGTCGTGACCGGCTACAACTGGGACTATTCGGCACACGTCGGCTCGCGTGCCGGGCGAGGTCGGCGGTATCCCTACCCCGTCGGCAAGGTCCTCGGGGGTTCCTCCGCCGTCAACGGTGCGATCGCGTTGCGCGGCTTGCCCGCCGACTTCGACGGCTGGGCGGACGCGGGCAACCCGCTCTGGGCCTGGGAGCACGTGCAGCCCTACTTCGTCCGGATCGAGGACGACCCGGGTGCCGGCGCTCCGGGCCACGGGGTGGGTGGACCGATCCCGATCAGGCGTCCGCACCACGACGAGCTCAGTGTGATCACTTCCGCGTTCCTCCGCGCCTGCGCGGACAACGGCTTGCTCGAGGTGCCCGACCTCAACGGCGGGCCGGGCACCGGGGTGGGGCTGGTACCGAGCAACGCCAGGGGCAACACGAGGATGTCCACCGCGGCCACGTACCTGGCCTCGGCGGTGGATCGCCCGAACCTCACCGTCCGGACAGGTTGTCGAGCGGTCGCACTCGTACGGAACGGCCGGCGGGTGACCGGCGTCGAGGTGGTGTCGAACGGCAGGCTCCACGAGGTACTCGCAGGCCGGGTCGTCCTGTCTGCCGGGGCCGTAAACACGCCCGCCATCCTGCTCAGGTCGGGAATCGGCGACGCCGAACGGTTGCGGCGGTTGGGAATCCGGCAGACTGCCCATCTCCCCGGCGTCGGGCGCAACCTCGCCGACCACGTGGCGGTGGCGATGTGGGCGGTGCCCAATCCGGGGGTCTGCCAGGACGGGGAGCCCTGGCACGAGGCGATGGCTAGGGTGGCATCCGGAGCTGGCGGGCATCCGGACCTCAACTTGTTCCTGGCGAACAACGTGTCCACCTCGGCCGTTCCGGCCCTGGGCCAGATGGTGGCGGAGGAGAAGGCCGTTTCGTTGTCCGCGATGCTGGTTTCACCCGCGTCGCGAGGGGAAGTTTTCCTGACCGAGGCGGACGCCGATCCGACGATCGTGCTCAGGCTCGTCACGAATCCGGGCGACGTGGAATCGCTGATGTGCGGCGCGCGGCTCGCGTGGGCGGTGGTCAGGTCGTCGCGGGTCGCCGAACTGCTGAAGCACCTGGTCGTGTGGACCGACCGAATGGTCGAGGACGATTCGACCTTGCGCAGGATGGTCGAAACGTTCGCCGCGCCCACGCTGCACCCGTCGGGAACCGCGCGAATGGGGCCGGAAACCGACGACCTGGCCGTGGTCGACCAATGCTGCCGGGTGCACCAAGTGGAGGGTCTGTGGATCACCGACGCATCGGTGATGCCGTCGATCCCCAGCGCGCCGACCAATCTCACCTGCATCATGCTCGCGGAAAGGGTGGCCGAATGGATGGCCGAGTCCGGCAAAGCTTGAACACCGCGCCCAGCGAGGGGTCGGATTCCTGGTGCGTGCGGTGGCGGCGCGTGCCAGGTGCCCGGTTGCGGTTGTTCTGCCTGCCCCACGCCGGTGGGGGCGCGACCGTGTTCCGGCAGTGGGCACAGTATCTGGCGCCCGAGATCGAGGTGATCGCGATCCGGCTGCCTGGCCGGGAGACGAGGCGCGGGGAAATCCCTTTCACCAGTGTCGACGATCTCGTTCCCGCACTGATGGCGGCGATCAGGCCGTGGATCGACCGCCCGTACGCGTGGTTCGGGCACAGCCTGGGCGCGTTGGTCGCGTTCGAGGCGTGCCGGGCCGCGCGACGGCTGTGCCAGGCCGAGCCGACGTGCCTGGTGGTGTCCGGCAACCCCGCTCCCCACGTGCCCCCGCGCGAGGGTCTCGCTCCCGGAGCGCCGGCGTCCGAGTTCGTCGCCAAGCTCAAGGAGCTGAGCGGAACCCCGGTCGAACTCCTGAACAACCCGTCGGCGTTGTCCTCGATCCTGCCGACTTTGCGCGCCGACTATACGATGGTGGAAACCTACACTTGCCGTGAGGAACCGCCCCTGGATTGCCCGATCACCATTCTCGGTGGTATAGGAGACCATTCTACGAGCTTTGAAGAACTTGACGGATGGAAACGGCACACCACGGCTGGGGCGGTCGTGAGAATGATTCCGGGCGGGCATTTCTTCGTAGCTGAATCGATCGGTGACGTATTGCCCGTTGTCGCTGCGGACATCCGGGCGGCGTCGGGAGGGCGGTGATCATCGTCTAAGGGGATCGGTAGTGCTTCGGCCAGGTTGGGTCGTGGACACCGTCGAACCACACCTGTTGGCCAGTAACACACTTTAGGGGTATGCTCGGCCTCGATGGGGGTGGATCCTGTAGGGGTCGGGGGTCGGTGACACGGGGGGAAGTGTGGGCCTGGTCGAACGCGATGAAGAGCTGGCCGTCATTGATCAACTATTCCGGAATTGTTCCTCCGGTCGCAGCAATGTCGCCTTGATCAGTGGGCCTATGGGCAGTGGTAAGACCGTGTTTCTGGAAGCGGTCGAGCTGCGTACGCGTTCTGCGGGTGCGCATATCCTACATGCTGCGGCGTCCCGGGTCGAACACGCGGATCCGCTGGGTGCGATAGACCAGTTGCTCAGGGATACCAGCCTGCCCGCTGAATTCGCCGAGCGCGTTGCCGAACTGCTCGACGAGGGACTCAACACGATCTGGCATTCCGATCAGTCCCGGGTCGCCGGCGGCGAGGCTGCGGTGGCACGCGGTCGTTGGCACACCCGGATGTGGGAAGTGCTGCGTGACTTGGCGATCGATCGACCCGTCGTGCTGATCATCGACGACGCGCACAACCTCGATCCGGCGTCGCAACAGTGCCTGCTGTACCTCCTCCGGCGGTTGAGGTCGGCGCGGATCCTCGTGCTGCTCGGTGAACGCGCGTCCGCTCGGCAGGCGAAACCGGTTCTTCGTGAAGAGTTGCTGCACGAGTTGCGCTCCCGGCTCATCGAGCTGGCGCCGCTGTCCGAACGGGGGATCGCGCGCTTCCTGGCCGACGAACTCGGCCAGGACACCGGCGATGCGCTGGTTTCGGTGTGCCACTCGGTCACTGGCGGCAACCCGCTTCTGGTATGGGCTCTCGCCGAGGACTGTGCGGCGGCTGGTACCGCGTCGGAGGGGACCCTCCCCGTGGGTGACGCGTTCCGGAGGGCGATCGAGAACTGCGTGGTGCGGTCCGAGGCCTCGGTCCAATTGGTCGCCCGCGGTCTGGCGATCGTCGGCGACCAGGCGTCGACGATGGTGCTGGGCAAGGTGCTGGGCCTCTCCGATGTGCTCGTCGCGGACGCACTGACCGCGTTGCGGGATGCCGGTCTGCTCAACGGATGGTGTTTCCGCCACGAGGCGATGCGAGAGGTGGTGCTGTACGGGATCCCGGCCGAACAGCGAACGTCGCTGCACGCCCGTGCCGCGACCACGTTGCACGAGTACGGCGCCCCGGTCTTCGCCGTCGCCGAGCAGTTGCTCGCCGCGGACGTCGTGCCGAGCGCCTCGATGGTCCGAGTCCTGCACGAGGCCGCGGGACAGGTGCTTTCCGCTGGGGAACCGCGTTCGGCCATCGGCTTCCTCAGACTGGCCAACCGGTCCACCGCCGGTGGGCGACTGGACGTCGCGACCAGGTCCGCCCTGGCGTGGGTTGAGTGGCAACTCGATCCGGCTTCGGTAGTGAGGCACATCCCGGCCCTTCGCGTCGCCTTCAAAGCGCACCAGCTCGGCGGGCAGGGCATTGTCAAGCTGTTCGCCTACCTGCTCTGGCACGGTCGCATCACCGATGCGCTCGACATGCTCGAAGACGTGCAACGGGCCCAGTCCGGCGAGGACGCGGGTCCCCCGGACGCGGTCGACATCCGGACACTCCGGTTCTGGGTCGGCCACCTGTACCCAGGTGCCGCGCACCCCGCGGTCGCGGACGAGGCGCACCAGGGCGCTCCGCTGCTCTCGGCCCCGCAACCGCTGAAGAGCGCGTCGCTGGTGGCCCATATGCACGACAGCGCCCACGCGGAGAAGGTCCTCATCCAGGCCGAGCAGATCCTGCACAGTTCGCGGATGGACGACATGACCCCGGTGTCGATCACCTCGGCACTGGTGGCGATGATCTACAGCGACCGATTGAGTTGTGCGAGGTCATGGTGCGACAGCTTCCTCGAGGAGGCCGCGGTCCGCCGGATGACGACGTGGCACGGTCTGCTGGCGGCGCTCGGGTCGGTCATCAACTTCCGGCAGGGACGGCTGGAAGCGGCGAGCGCTCAGGCGCACCGTGCGCTGACGGTCATCCCCGCGGCGAGCTGGGGTGTCGGGGTCGGACTGCCGTTGGCCGGCGCCTTGCTGGCAGCCACCGCTACCGGCGATCTCGCGGCGGCGAACTCGTACCTGAGCATGCCGGTGCCGGACGTCATGTTCAAGACGCCGTTCGCCCTGCACTACCTGCATGCCCGCGGCAGGCACCTGCTGGCGAACAACCACTTCCACGCTGCCCTGGGCGACTTCACGGCCTGCGGTGAGCTCATGACCTCATGGAATGTGGACGCGCCCGCGCTCGTGCCGTGGCGCAGCGACTCCGCGATGGCCTACCTCGGTTTGGGGCAGTCGGACCAGGCAAGGCGACTCGTCGATGAACAGGTGGTCCGGCTGGCACCCGGCAACTCGCGGGCGAGGGGGATCTCTCTGCGCGTACGTGCGTTGACAGAGGACGTCGTGGACCGGCCGGCAGTGCTTCGGGAGGCTATCGACGTGCTCCAGGACAGTGGCGACCGGCTCGAGGCGGCCCTGGCATACGCGGACCTCAGTCAGGCCCACTACGCCCGTCACGACCACCGGCTCGCGTCGAAAGCCGCGCGCAGTGCGCGTGAACTCGCCAAGGAGTGCGGCGCGGTGAACCTGCTGCGCGCGCTGCCGCCGGAAGCGGGTCACCTCGCGCCGCACGAGTTACCTGGACCCCGTGTTCCCGGAGACCTCAGCGCGGCGGAGCGCAAGGTGGCGGCTCTGGCCTCCAAAGGATTGACCAATCAGCAGATCGCCAACCGGCTTCACGTGACGATCAGCACCGTGGAACAGCACCTGACCAAGGCATACCGGAAACTCAACGTGGCGGGCCGGGCGGAACTGCCTCTGGAGTTGCGCCTGGAACCGTCCGGTCCCCGTCCGTAGGCGCCATCCTCGCGGCCAGCGCCGCCACCACCCGACGCACCTTCCCTGCGGGGGCCAGACCGCCGGGCGAGTACCGGTGCAAAAGGTGGTGGACCGTGCCGACGAGGGCGAGTGCGAACGCCTCGGTGTCCAGGTCCGCCGCGATCCGCCCCAGGGCCTTCTCTACGTCGAGGTACCTGCCGAACGCCTTCTCTATCTCGTCGAGCCCCGGTGCGCCGGCTTCGAGCGCCTCGCGTACCCGGGGCGCCAGAGCCGGCCTCGACGCCATGAGGGCGGCGAGCGCGGGCAGGTCCGACACCGGCAGTGCCAAGGCCGCCTCGGTGAGGTTGCCGGCGACCGTGCCGGTGCCGGCCCGAGCGGGCAGTTCCTCGGCTCCCCGTGCCGCCAGTCGTGCCCGTTCGACGGCGAATTCGGTGAGGAAGTCGTCGAGACTGCCGAAATGGTTGTAAAGCAACCCCGTCGCGCACCCTGCTTCCCGGGTGATGGCTCGGCCGGTGAGGCCGCCCGGCCCCTCCCGGGCCAGCACGCGCTCGGCGGCCCGGAAGAGGTGGTGCCGGAGATCGGTGATCGCGACTCCACGGGGTGACATGGGAACCAATCTAGACGTTCCCGAGTCGGCCTGCGACCTCGCGGTATGTCCTGGACTTGCCAGGTATGAACACGCACTCATACACTATGAGCGCAGTGTTCATACTTGTGTGATGAAGCTAAGAGGAGAGGCAAGCCAGGATGTCGAGGGCTGACAACCGCGAGCACGAGCCATCCGCTGAGGTCGAACCGTTCGTCTGGACGGCCAAGCACACCGTCGTCCTCGCCGTCCTGTGCGCGGCCCAGGTTCTCGACGGCATCGACGTCACGGTGGTCAATGTCGCTCTGCCGTCGATCGGGCACCAGCTGGGGTTCTCTCCGGACACGCTGTCCTGGATCGTCAACGCCTACATGGTGACCTTCGGCGGGTTCCTGCTGCTCGGCGGACGTGCCGGCGATCTGTTGGGGCGCCGCAAGGTTTTCCTGGGCGGGTTGGCGCTGTTCGTGGTGACCTCGCTGGTCGCCGGGCTGACCCGGGACGCGGGCCTGCTCGTCGGCGCACGCGCGGTGCAGGGTTTGGCGGCCGCGCTCATCGCTCCGATGACCCTCGCTTTGATCGCGTCGCACTTCCCGGTGGGCAAGGGGCGGGACCGGGCCTTCGTCCTGTGGGGGGCGGCCTATGGCCTCAGCAGTGCGCTCGGTCTGGTCCTGGGCGGGCTGCTGGTGAACGGCCCCGGCTGGCGTTGGATCTTCCTGATCAACGTGCCCATCGCGGCGGTCCTGTTCGTCGCGGCGTTGCGCAACCTGCGCCCAGACCGACCTGCCCGCCGGCACCAGCGCTTCGACTTCGTCGGCGCAGTAACCTCCACGGCCGGCGTGGGACTTCTCGCCTATGGCGTGCTCAGCGCGAGCACGGGCGGCTGGGGCAGCGCCAGGACAGTCGTCGTCCTGATCGCCGCTGTCCTGCTGCTCAGCTACTTCGTCGTTCACGAAACGCGGATTGCGCGCGAGCCGCTCGTCACGTTCTCGCTGTTTCGGGAGCGGTCGCTGGCCGGGGCGAACATCGTCACCGCCCTGCGCGGTGCCGCTATGTTCGCGCTGTTCTACTTCGCCACGCTTTACCAGCAGCAGGTGCTGGGCTACTCCGCGCTCAAGACCGGCTTGGCCTACCTGCCACTCACACTGATCCTCGTGGTCGCCTCGGGCGTCGGTCCGATGCTGGTGCAGCGCATCGGCATCAGATTCGTCTTGTTCGGCGGGGCACTTGTCGCCGCTGCCGGACTGCTGTGGTTCACCCAAATCACTCCCGATGGATCGCTGATGTGGAGTGTCATCGCGCCGTCGGTGGTGGTGGCGCTGGGCTTCGCGATCATGGTGGTGCCCTCCACAGTCGCGGCGCTGACCGGTGTTCCCCAGGCGCACACCGGTATCGCGTCGGCCATGCTCAACGTCAGCCTTCAGGTCGGTGGTGCGCTCGGTCTCGCGGCGCTGTCCACTGTGGCCACGTCGAAGACAGCCGGTCGAGCCGGGTCCGAGGCGCTGGTGGACGGCTTCGTCTTTGCCTTCATCGCGGCTGCGGCACTGATGGTGGTCACCGCGATCGTGGCGCTCTTCCTGTTCCGCGAGGACGGGCGTGGCGGGAAGGTCGACGTGATCGCGCTCCAGAAGGCCGAGTTGGACAGCTGAAGGGATACCGGGACCACATGACCAGCGTGCCCAAGCGGGCCGTGATCGTCGGTGCGGGAATAGCGGGCCTGGCCACGGCACTGCGACTGCGGCAGATCGGCTGGGAACCGCTCGTGCTGGAGCGGGCGCCGCACCCGCGCGGGGCGGGTTACGTGCTCAACTTCTTCGGGCTCGGCTACGAAGCAGCGGAGCGGATGGGTGTGTTGCCGGGCCTTCGCCAACGGCACACCGGAGTCCCGCGCCTTGACTACGTCAAGCCCGACGGACGCCGGCACTTTTCGGTGGCGAGGTCGACCCTGGAATCGATCCTCGATGAGCGCAACCTCACCCTGCTGCGCGGTGACATCGAGACCGTGCTGTACGACGAGGTCCGGCGGGAGGTCGAGATCCGCTTCGGCACCACGATCGACTCCATCACCAAGGACGGTACCGGTGTCCGCGTCGGACTCAGCGACGGCGCGACCGAGCACGCGGACCTGCTCATCGGTGCTGACGGCGTGCACTCGAAGGTGCGCCAGCTTGTCTTCGGACCGGAGCACCGGTTCCGTCGGGACCTGAACCACATCGTCGCGGCCATTCCGCTGGAGACAATGCCCGCGGGAACCCGATCCGGAACGACCACCACGCTCACCTCGACCGGTCGCACGCTCGCGATCACCAATCTGGGCCCGGATCGCACCGCGGCGTTCTTCACCTACGGAACGCGCGACCCGGACGCCGAGCTGGCGAAGGGACCGCGGGCGGTCGTCGACAGGTTCGGTGATCTCGGCTGGGCGGTGCCGGATCTGCTGGATCTCGTGACCACGTCGGATTCGCTCTACTTCGACAGCGTGTGCCAGGTGGTGACCGATCGGTGGAGTGACGGGCGAGTCGTCCTGATCGGCGACGCGGCGTGGTGTGTCAGCCTGTTCGGCGGGTACGGCGCGTCCCTGGCGGTGGGCGGCGCGGACCTGCTCGCCACGGAGCTCGACCGCGCCGGCGATGACATCACCGCCGCCCTTGATACTTGGGAGGCGAAGCTCCGTCCCGACATCGAGCGTCTCCAGAAGATGGGCAGGCGTAACACCGCGGCACACGCGCCGGGAAGCCGTTTCCACGTCTTCGCACGCAACCTGGTGATGCGGATGGTCTCGTTCCCGCCGGTGCGTCACCTGGTGCGGCGGCACTTCCAGCTCGACGGCAGGCATTGAGCTCGATCCGACTCTGGAGGGCGACAGGTGCGCAAACCTGGGCGGGCACGCCACTCGCTGGCGGTGATCACGGTCCTGGTCGTTCTGACGGGCGCGGCCGTGCACCTGTGGATCAGTCCCGGTGCCGGTATCGCACTGATCGTCCTCGGTGCAGCCCACCTGGTCGTCGGAGCGCTCGGCTACGTCTGGTGGCGCAGACGACGGGCAGCCGAGTGCGTGCGGTAGTCGTGATCCGGTCAAAAGGAGCGTCCTGATGGAACCCGAACCCGAGGTGCTGATCGCCGGCGCCGGCCCTACCGGACTGACCCTTGCGTGCGGACTGCTCGCGAGCGGCGTCACCGTTCGCGTCGTGGACAGAGCGGCTGAACCCGCCGGGACGTCGCGTGCGTTGGGTCTCCAGCCGAGAGGGATCGAGGTGGTGGAGCGCCTCGGCGCGCTGAGTGACTTAGCCGAGCGCTCTCTGCAGGTCGAGCGGATCGTCGTGCACCTCAACGGCGAGCAAGCGGCCAGTATCCGCGTCGGACAGCGCACGGCGCTGGTCACGAGACCCGGCCTGGTGATCTCGCAGGCGGAAGTCGAAGCAGCGCTGCGTCGACGCGTCGTCGAACTGGGCGGGCACGTCGAGTGGGGCCGCGAAGTGGTTGCGGCTGAACAGGATCCGCACGGTGTGCTGGTGACTTTCGCGGATGGAGACGAGAAACGCGTCGCGTGGCTCGTGGGTTGCGACGGGGCGCACAGCCGCGTACGTCAACTCGCCGGCATCGGTTTCCCCGGCGTGCCGCTCGCGGAGCGTTTCCTGCTCGTCGACGTCCACGCGGATCTCCCTCTGGCCCGGAATTCGATCTACGCGTGGCTCGAGGGCGACAACGTGTTCGGGGCCTTCCCACTCCCGGGACCGGACTTGTGGCGGCTGATGGCGCCGACCGCCGACCCCGGGACCGAGACCGACCGGGCGACCCAAGAGGCGGTCCTCGCCGACATCACACGCATGGCGGAGGAACGTACCGGCTATCACCGGTCGCTGATTCGCTCGCCCGAGTGGGTCACGTCGTTCCGGATCCACCGGAGGCTGGCCGACACGTACCGCGACGGCAGGATCCTGCTGGCCGGCGACGCCGCCCACATCCACAGCCCGTTCGGTGGCCAGGGAATGAACACCGGTATCGGCGACGCCGAGAACCTCGCCTGGAAACTCGCCATGGTCGTCAACGGCTCGGCCGAACACGCACTGTTGGACAGCTACGAAGCCGAACGACGGCCCATCGCGGCGAAGGTGCTCAAGTCGACCGGTGCGATCAGCAACCTGCTCCTCGGGGACCACTTCTTCGCCCGCCTGCTGCGTGACCGAGTCATCATCCCGTTGATGAACAGGGCGACGATGCAACGGCTCGTCTGGGAGAACGTCTCCCAGCTGAAAGTGTCCTACCAGGATGGCCCGCTGGGCCATCGGGCACGGAAGTGGTTGTCCGGTAAGGGGCCGCGGCCCGGCGACCGGGTTCCGGACATCGAGTGCGTGCGCGCCGAAGATGGTGGGCGAACCGGCTTGCACGCCGAACTCGGCAACAAGTGGGCGCTGGTGGTCTCCGGCCAGGAGATGGGGGATGAGCACACCGCGGTCACGGTCAAACACCTCGGCGAACACGGCACGACCACGCTGATCTCCGGTCAGACCCCCAAGGGGGACACGATGCTGGTACGCCCCGACGCCCACCTCGGCTGGCGTGGGCAGGCGTCTCCCGATGTCCTCGACCGGTGGCTGAGCACCGCGCTCCGGCGGGGTCGCGCTGACTGAGTTGCTGGGAATGACGAAACCGCCACACGCGCTCCGGCGATTGGGATCCGCCGATGTGGCACCGCCCGCAGTCCCGCGCCGCAGGACCCACGAAACAGACAGGAGCATCCGACATGGGCGAGCCGCTGGCATCGTTGCCGACCAGGCGCGACAACCCCTTCGACCCACCACCGGAGCTGCTGCGGATCAGGGACGAACCGGTGCACCGCCTGTCCTTTCCGGACGGTCACGCCGGCTGGCTCGTGACCGGCTACTCGACGGCTAGGAAGGTACTGGCCGATCGCCGGTTCAGCGTGCGGCAGGAGCTGAGGCACGAACTGATCAGCCGTGGTTCCTCTCCGCGGCCGGAGGAACCGGCGCAGCCCGGCTTCTTCGCCAGGATGGATCCGCCCGAGCACACCCGCTACCGGCGCCTGATGACCGCGCACTTCACGGTTCGGCGGATGAAGCACCTGACGACGAGGGTGGAACAGATCACCCGGGAACGTCTGGATGCGATGAGGCGACTGGGGCCACCGGTGGACCTGGTCAAGGAATTCGCGCTGCCGATCCCCTCCACGGTCATCTGTGAGCTCCTCGGCGTTCCGTACGCCGACCACGAGTTCTTCCAGGGTCACTCGTCGACCATGGTCGCCCTGGACATCTCCCGTGAGGCGTTTGCCGGTGCGATGTCCGCGCTTCGCGGGTACCTCGCCGAACTCGCGGCGGCCAAACGCGCCGGCCCCACGGACGACATGATCAGTGTGCTGGCGCGAGAGGAAGGCCTCACCGACCTGGAGATCGTCAACATCGCGCTGCTGCTGCTCGTCGCCGGCCACGAGACCACCGCGAACATGCTGACCCTGGGTACCTACGCGTTGCTGCGCAACCCCGAGCAGCTCGCGCTGCTGCGGTCCGACCCGTCGTTGGTGGAGGCTGCGGTCGAGGAACTCCTGCGCTATCTATCGGTCGTCCACCTCGGCGTCCGGCGTGTCGCGCTGGAGGACGTGGAGCTGGACGGGATGACGGTCGGGGCGGGGGAGACCGTGGTCGTCTCGCTGCCGGTGGCCGACCGCGATCCGGAGCGACACCCGAACCCGGACGAATTGGACCTCGCCAGGCCGGTGGGCGGCCACCTGGCCTTCGGCCACGGCGTGCACCAGTGCCTGGGGCAGCAACTGGCCCGGACCGAACTCAGGGTCGGCTACACCGAGTTGCTGCGGAAGTTCCCGTCACTGCGCATGGCCGTGTCGCCCAGCGCTGTGGCGATGCGGGAGAACACCGCCACTTCCGGGGTGCAGTCCCTACCGGTCGCCTGGTGAAACCCGGCCGCTCGGTACCAGGACCGAGCGGCCGGGTTTCACCAGAACGAGGAATGGTCACACGACCAGGCGATAGCACTCGCCGTGGACGACCTGCTTCCACTCGTCGTTTACGCGAATGTAGAAGTCGTCGTGGAAGCTGTTCTCGTCGATGCGGGTGAACTCGTCGATCACTTCCACCTTGCCCTCGTGCGTGTACATGGTGCCGGTGAATTTCAACTTGCCGCTTTCCCAGCTCGAACCCACCGACGCCTCGCTGCCATGGAGTCCGTGGTTGTCGTAAAAGTAGACCTGGAAATTGGAGGCGGCGGGATTCCATCCGGCCACCCACGTGGTCCTCCCGGCTCGTGCCAGGGACTGGATATCCCACTGGTACCATTTGCCGTCGTGAATCGGGTGGATGACACCGACCATCTGGCTTTTCGCAGGTAGGCCTTGCATGGAGACCTCCGCGTCGCACTTCCAAGTTCCCAGCAGGAAATCTAGCTCTTTCATCTGGTCTGGTTTGAGGCCGGTGGTCAACGTGGACTCCTGAGTTGTCCGACCGCTCGATGCTCGACCGGCCGGAGACTGATCGGACGGTGAAAATCGGACAAGGGGATTATTGATTTTGCAAAATTGCCGCTCATGTGATTTTAACCAGGTCAGAGAGTTACCTTCAACCCCTAATTCCCCCTACTGTGAGCTCTCAACGGTCGAGTGCGGAGCCGGGATGGATAGTTGATCAAGCCTTCCCGCGCGGATTCAGGGCGGTGTCGTGTCGTGAGCCAGCGCGAGCGCCGCTGAGTCAGGAGTATGAGCCCGGCGGCTATCCCGACCTGGGAGGCGAAGTCTGTGACCGATGGGACTGGTACGGCAGCCGCAGTCGGGGATGTTTGGCGCGTTGTCGCTGGCAATGGCTGTGGTTGGCGCGGGTTTTGGTGGCGTCGTCGCCAGTGTGACCAGTGATGGGTGCGCGCTTCGGGGCGGGCAGGGTCGGTGAGAGCGGACCAGGGGCAGATTTCATTGCAGGACAACGGGATCAGGCGCTCTATTTGGGCGGCTGTGCCCTTTTCGTCCCGGTCGCGTTCGGTGTGGGTGGCGACGGCGAGGAAGCGGCGGCGGGCATGGACAGGGTGATGTGTGCCGGTACCAGGCGTCGCCAACGCCGCCTATGTCGCCCAACGCACTGGCAGCGACGCCGTCGGAGTGTTCCTGGTCGACACCGGCGGACAGAAGACCACCGCGGTGGTCCGCCAGCTCCAGACCCGGCTCGGTCCGGCCGCGACCCTGACCGAGATCGCGCACACGCGCACCCCCCGTCGGCTCCAGTGTCACCGCGGTTGACCTCGCCGGTCTGACCCGAGTCGAACTCGGATTCGCCCTCGTGCTCGCCGCCTCAGGCGGCCTGGCCCTGGCCCTGGCCCTCGCGCTCGGGCTCGGGCTCGGGCTCGCCGAACGACGCCGGTCCTTCGCGATCGCCGGTGCACTCGGCGTGACTCCTCGCCGACCGCGCTCGTTCGTGCTCGGCGAAGTGCTTGTGCTCGGCGCTGGCGGCCTGCTCACCGGCGGCCTCGCCGCCTGGCCCCTTTCACGCCTGCTGGTGACCGTGCTGACCGGGGTTTCGACCCGCCTCCGGCCGCACTCGCGGCCGAGGCCGGCGTTGAAGAGGTCATCGCCGAGGTCTTGCCGCGGGACAAGGTCGACGCCGTGCGCAGGCTGCAGGACCAAGGCAAGGTCATCGCGATGGCCGGCGATGGACTGAACGCCGCCGCCGCTTTGGCCCAGGCCGACCTCGGGCTGGTGATGGGCGCCGGCGCCGGCACCGACGCCGCGATCGCGGCGGCCGACCGGACCCTCGTACGCGGCGATCTGCGCGCCGCGGTCGACGCGATCCGGCTGCCGCGGCGGACGTTGCGGACGATCAAGGGCAACTTGTTCTGGGCGTTCGCCTGCAACGTCGCCCTGCCGTTAGCCACGGCGGGCCTGCTGAACTCGATGATTGCCGGTGCGGCGATGGCGTTCAGCTCGGTCTTCGTGGTCAGCAACAGCATCCGCCTGCGTGGCTTCCGCTCGGCCGGCTGAGATTCCCTTCGACGGCGGCGTCCACCAGCGCGGTGGGCGCCGCCGTCACGAGCAGGACACCAGACCGGTAAACGCGACCAGCGCTCCCGCGACCAGCGACGGGGCCAGGAACGCGGTGAGCCCGCCGGCCACGGCGGTGACGCGGCCAGCCATCGGGTGGGCGCGTGGTGGCCGGGCCTGGAGCCGATCGAGACGGATGGCGGTGTCGCCGCCGGCCATGGCCAGTGCTCGCCGGGGGCCGCCTTCGGTGCGGATCGAGAGCAGCGCCGAGCGCAACGGTCCGGTGCCGCACTGGGCAGCCGCCACGTGGTCGGCCGACAGCTCGACGAGCAAGCGGATGGCCGCGGGCAGCTCCCGCATCAGCGGGACGAAGCGCGCCGTGCGGCCGAGCACGTCCGCGCAGGCGGTGAGCAGGTGGTGATGGTCGCGTAGGTGGGCGCGCTCGTGCGCCAGGACGGCGTCCAGCTCTTGACCTGACAGCCGTGCGGCGAGTCCCTCGCTGGCCACGATCATCGCGCGCCGCCCGCCGAGGCTGTAGGCCACCGGCTCGTCGTGCGGCAGCCACAGCGTCGGCACCGTCTGGGCATCCGCCACGCCGCACAGCCGCAGCGCGGCCAGGTGCCGGCGGTACTGAAGGTTGCGATGCCGGCGTCGCCCGGCCGACGCCACGGCCAGCCGGACGGCCCCGGCGAGGGCGAGCGCTCCGGCGCTCGCGCCGACGACCGGGTCGAGCAGCGGCAACCCGCTGTGGCTGAGCGCGGCCCAGCAGTCGTGCAGCACCCGCAGCACAGCGTCGGCCGGGCCGTGCCCGGGCAGCACGAGCAGCAGCACTCCCGCGACGGCGCCCGCCAGTACCCCGACGGCGGTCAGCAGCCACCAGGCGGTCGCCGTCGCCGGAGAGATCCGGCCAGCGGCCAGCCTGCTCAGCGGGCGTGGCGACCACCACCCCACGATCAGGGCCCCGAGCAGGAGCGCCGCCGCGACGATCACCGTTTCCGCGACTTCCGGCGCAGCGCCCGGCGGAGGATGTCCGACTCCTCCTCGGACGCCGACTGGACGAAGTGCAGCAGTACCGATTCGCGGTCCTCGGTGGAGTCCAGAAGCTCGCGCACCGTCTGTGCGGTCGCCTCCTCGCGCGAGGAGGTCGCCCGGTAGTGATACGCGCGGTTCTGCATCTCGCGCTCGACCCAGCCCTTGCGGTGCAGGTTGTCCAGCACCGTCATCACCGTGGTGTAGGCAAGGTTGCGGTCCTGGTTGAGCTCGTCGAGCACTTCCCGGACCCGCATGGGTTCCGCCACGTTCCAGAGCACGTCCATCACCGACGCCTCGAGCTCACCCAGTTTCAGCATGGCACCTCCGAGGAGCAGGATACTTCCTCCGCCAGGTCACCCGACGATGCGCCGTGCCCCCATCAGGTGTCCGTCGCCGCGGATGGGCCGCACGTCGACCAGCTGACCCTCAGTCGGCGCGTCGACCATCTTCCCGCCGCCCACGTACATGCCGACGTGGTGGATCGCGCCGGCGTCGCCGGAGCCGTCGTCGTAGAACAGCAGGTCGCCGGGGACGAGCTGGTCCAACGGCACGGCCTTGCCCGCGGTGAACTGCTGCCGGCTCGCGCGGGGCAGCGAGACTCCGGCCTGCTTGTAGGCCCACGACGTCAGCCCTGAGCAGTCGAACTCGCTCGGGCCGGTGGCACCCCATTGGTATTCGGAGCCTCGTTTGGACAGCGCGACCTGCAGGGCGTCGTTCGCCGCGCCGGGCGGGCCGAGATAGGAACCGTTGTCCTGCACCTTACCGAGTTTGCTGCGATCTGAGGACGGCAGCTGCGCCAGCGCTTTGCGGACCTCGCCGATCTGGTTGTCGAGGTCCGCCTTGCGTCCCTGGACCTCTTCCAGCGCGGTGGCAGCGTCGTCTGCTGCCAGTTGTGCCGACTTCTGCGCGTTCACGGCCGCGGCGCGGGCCTGGCCCGCGGTGGCGACCGCGCCCTGCAAACGGGTCAGCGTTTCGTTCTTCTGCTCCGCGAGCAGGGAAAGAATGGACGTGCGGTCGAGGAACTCCTGACGGCTGCGGCTGTCGAGCAGCACCGCCACATTGCTGAGCTGGCCGCCTTCGAGCGCCGCATTCGCGACCTGGTTCGCTTGTGGACGGAGTCGATCGATCTCCGCTTGCGCCCCGGCAACCTCGGAGTTGGCTTCCGCCACCCGCGCGTCGGACTTGGCGCGGTCGCTCTGCCGGGCAGCGAGCTGCTCTTGAGCGCCCAGCAGGTCTTCGTCGGCCTTGGCTGCCTGCGTGCCGAGTTCCTGGTATCGCTGCATCGGGTCCTGGCCGCCGCTCGGGGGCGGCGCGGCCTGCGCGGCCGCCGGCAGGGTGGCGAAGCCCAGGACGACGAGCGCGGCGGTGGCGGCTATCGGACGTCGGAAGGCACGACGCCGTTGCGGTGTCACGGGTACTGACTCTCCTGTCATGAGGACCGGTGTTCGGAGTGGACCGCCCCGCGGGCCCGCGGTCACAGTAAGGTAACGCGCGGATCTTGTCCACTATGTCATCTAGTACTACCGATGACGTTGTCGGCACCCGGTGAAGCACGCAGGCATGTGGCGGAGACGGCGTGAGAGAACGCACAGTCGCCAATGGAGACTCGAATAGCGCGGGGTGAAGTGTCGGGGCCACGGTTGACCGTGGCCCCGACCGGCGAGGTCAGCCCTTCGGCAGCAGGCCCTGCATCTCGGTGATTTCCGCCTGCTGGGCGTCGATGATCTTCTGTGCTAGCGCCTTGGCGTCGGCGTCGCTGCCCTTGGCCAGCTCCGTCTTGGCCATGTCGACCGCGCCCTGGTGGTGCTTGATCATCATGTCGAGCCACATCTGGTCGAACTCGGCACCCTTCATCTGGTCGAGCTTGGCCATGTCCGCGTCGGACATCATGCCCGGCATCGACCCGCCCGGCATCGGCATCGACGGGGAGCCCATGCCCGGCATGTTGTGGTCGCTCATGCTCGGCATGGCCGAAGCGGAGCTGACGCCCCACGTGCTCAGCCAGCCCTGCATCTGCTGGATTTCCGGGTCCTGGGCCTTCTCGATCCGGTTCGCGAGGTCGACGACCTTCGGGTTGGTGCTGCGCGAGGACACCATCTTGGCCATGTCCAGCGCCTGCTTGTGGTGCGGGATCATCTGCTGGGCGAAAGCGACGTCGTCGTTGTTGTGTCCAGCGGCCTGCTGGCTCGATGCGGGCGCCGGGACGGACGACGAGCCCATCTGCATCCCGGACGACGAATCGCTGCTGTTGCACGCGCTGAGCGCGAGTGCCGAGGCCACCGCGATACCGCTGATCGCCAGAGTTTTGCGCACGACAAATCCTTCTCTCGAAAAGTAGTTGCTGAAATGACCGGTGGGGACCAGGCAGGCCCAGCCGATCAGGTCCGCAGCACGCAGAGAGAAGTGAGGATCAGGCGGCCGCGTCTGTCCGGAGGACGCGAGGGCGAGCCGCGTGGTGCGGCGGGGACCGCGGACCTCGCGGCCGAGTATCGGCGGCGGGCCAGCAGCGCAAGGAACAGGGCGCCGACCGCGAACAGCACAGCGAGGCAGAGGTGCAGCATCGTGTGAGCACCGTCCGGCATACCGGGGTGTTCGTCGCCCGAGCCGGCGGTGGGCGCGGTGCCCTGATCAGCCATCGTGACGTGCGCAGCGGCAGGCGCCATGGCCTGCGAGGTGCCGCCGGGCAGGCTGACGTGGTGCATGGCGACGAGGCACAGCGCCAGCGCACCCAGCAGAAGGATCCGCTGGATGTTGCCGGACGTGGTCGCCGCCATGCACCAACCGTACTCAACGCCGGTCCGTCGGCGGTGCCGAGCCCATCCGCGTGCTACGTCACGGAGTACGAAACCGGGTAGTCGACGGCCCGGGCGTCAGCCCACTACCGGCGCCAACCGGTCGGCCGCGCCGAGAGCGCGGACGCACCAGGCGCAGGCCGCGCCCAGAAGGGCCAGTATCACCCAAGGCGCAGCGGGCACTCCTGCTCCCCTTGCCAGGTCCAGCACTGTCCCGGTGAAGAGGTTGCCGAGCAGGATCCCGACTCCCACCACCGTGTTGTACAGGCCGTAGTGGGTGGCGACGAGCCGGTTGCCGGAGAGCGCGACGATGGTGTCCATTTCGAACGGGAACACCACCAGGGTGCCCAGGGCCAGCAGCGCGGCGGACAGGATCAGCGGGAGCCACGTCAGGGCGGCGGGGCCCCCGTTGATGCCTGTGGTCAGCGCGGGCGGCAGGAACGCCGCGGCCATGAGCAGCAGACCAGTGGCCAGGCAGCGGCCCTGATTCCATCGCCCCCGGCACCAGGCGGTGATCCGCAGCTGCCCGGCGATCGCGAGGGCCCCGGACAGTCCGAACATGATCGCGACCAGCGCCGTGCCGGAGAAGCCGGGCCCGGCGACCCGGCGCGCCTCCAAGGGAAGCGCGAGATACACCTGGAACGACAGCACGTACGAGCCGATCATGGCGAGCGAGAACAGCACGAACGAACGGTTCCGGAATACCCCTGCCCAGTCCTGCCGGATCGAGCGCGGTCCCGCGGGGTGCTCCGCCGAGTGCGCCGGCAGCGCGCGGATCTGCAGCACGGTGAGCACCGCGAAGACCGCGGCGGCGGTCAGGCAGGTGAGCTTGAACGCGACGCTGGTCAGGACGAGCCCGACGACTGGGCCCAGCAGGATGCCGGTCTGGTAGAAGACGTTGAACAGGGCGAACGCCTCGACCCGCCGTTCGCCCGCGTCCGCGGCCAGGTAGGCGCGTACGGCCGGGTTGAACAGTGCGCCGGCGAACCCGGTGGCGGCCGAGGCGATGATCAGCGCCGGTACCGAATCGACCAGGCCCAGCAGGGCGAATCCGCCCGTGCGCAGCGCACAGCCCGCGATGATGAGGGGTTTGTAGCCCAGCCGGTCGGCCAGCGTGCCGCCGATGAGGAACATGCCCTGCTGCGAGAAGTTCCGCACGCCCATCACGAGCCCGACCGCCCAGCCGGCCAGCGCGAGGTCCGCCGACAGATGGGAGGCCAGGTACGGCATCAGCATGTAGAAGCCGAGGTTGATGGTGAGCTGGTTGAGCATCAACAGCCGGGCGGGCCGGTCGAAGGACCGGTACCGGGTGATGAGCGAGGTCACCGGACCACCGCCGGGGTCGGGTCGACGACCTGTGTGCACCGGGTCCAGCGCCGCACGACCTGCTCGGCGGGAGTGGCGATGCGGTCCGGCTCCGCGGCAGGTGGCGTGTCGAGGAGCTCGTGCTGCCTGCAGTAGTCGTCGTTGTAGACAGTGTCGAAGTACCGATACGGTCCGTCCGGGAACACCGCGGCGATCCGAGCATCGGCTGGTTCGGTGCGGGCCAGCCACCCGGCGACGACCGCGACCGCGCCAACGCTCCAACCGCCGGTGGCGTGGTGGGATGCGGCGAGCCGGCGGCACGCCCAGACTGCCTCGGCGGGGGAGACCCAGTGGACCTCGTCGAAACCGGCGTAGTCGACGTTGCGCGGGTAGATGCTGGAGCCGAGCCCGCGCATGAGCCGCGGTGCCGCCGGCTGGCCGAAGATGGTGGAGCCGACCGTGTCCACGCCGACGACCTTGAGGTGCGGGAAGTAGTCGCGCAGAGCCCGCGAGACGCCGGCCGAGTGGCCGCCGGTGCCGACCGAGCAGACGAGCACGTCGACCCGGCCCAGCTGGGCGACGAGCTCGAGGGCGAGCGGGGCGTAGGCCGCGACGTTGTCCGGGTTGTGGTATTGGTCCGGGCAGTAAGCGCCGGGCAGCTCGGCGAGAAGCTGCCGGACCCGTTCGCGGCGTGCCTCCTGCCAGCCGCCGGTCGGGTGCGGCTCGGTGACGAGGTCGACGCGCGCTCCGTAGGCCCTCAGCATCCGGTGCACGATCGGCTCCAGCCCGGGATCGGTCACCACGGTCACCGGATGGCCGTGGACGATGCCGGCCAGCGCGAGTCCCAGTCCGAGCGTGCCGCTGGTCGATTCGACGATGGGCGCGCCCGGGGCCAGCTCGCCCCGGACGCGGGCCTGCTCGACCATGTGCAGTGCGGGCCGGTCTTTCATGCCGCCGGGGTTGAATCCTTCGAGCTTCGCCCAGAATCCGCGGCCATCGGTGGCTGAGGGCTGATCGACCCACAGCACTGGGGTGTTGCCGACCGCGCGGGCCGGGTTGTGGCAGCGCGCCGCGGCAGTGAGCAGCTGCGGGGGAGAGCTGGCCATGGCGAGCGTGGCGGGCAGGGTGGTCCTCATCGAGTTCTCTTTCGGTAAGTGCATGGGAAGCAGCGGCCGGCGGCGGGGCGATCCCGGCCCATCACGTGCGCGAGATGCAGAGCTCGATCAAGAGGGCTGGCCCGGGCCGGACTCTTGGCGGGCGCGGTCGCCGAGTGCCGTTTCGCGGTGCCAGGCGGATTTCCTGCCTTGCCCAGATCATGGCCGCCGCGGCGAGTGCCGCCAGCCAGCCGACCTTGGGAGTGCTGCGCGGTGTCCGGCAGACCGTGTCGGCGACACCGTGCGAACGGTGGTCGTGCCCGGGTGCGCAGCCGTGGTCGGGCGAGGTCGCCGAAGCTGTCGCGACCGCACGGTTGTCGTGCTCCGCGTGCTCGGTCGTGCAGCAAGGACCGAGGTGCAGAGTCAGGAATCCGAGCAATGCCGCGCACACGATCAGGACGTGCCGGCCGGTGCTACGCCTCGTGCTGGAACCCCTCACAGTCCGCGGACCGTATCAGTGATGATCTTGCTCTCGCCAGGCTCAGGGGCCGGATCGCCTTGCCACAAAGGTGATTCACTCGATTGATTAGTTTACTACTGAACGTAGTTGTCGCTCCCGCGCGACGATCGGACGGGACTGGTTGGCGCAACGTGTTCCGGCTACCGGGACCCACCTCTACTAACCTACGAAGTAGAGAAGTAGTAATTCGGAAGATCGCGACTTTCGTCGCTGGGGCAACGGATCTCACCGGGTTAACGTCCTCGTACCGCCCGCGATCCCGGACGGGTCCCCACCGGAAACAAGGAGTTTGCCATGCGCAAATGGCGGCTGCTTCTCCTCACGTCGTTCGCGGTCGCCGCACTCGCGGCCTCGACGTCGGAAGCATCGGCGAGTAACAGCTGGAACGGATACCACTGGGCGCGCACGTCCACGTACTCAACCCTGCGATTGACGATTCTCGACAGCGTCACCTCATCGTGGGATGCCAACCTGAGCAAGGCGAACACCGACTGGAACCGATCGCCGGTGTTCGAGAACGCATTGTCCACAAGCGACAGCAGCGCGACCACTCGGCAAAGCTGCCCGGCAGCGTCCGGGAAGGTGCGCGTGTGCAACTACACCTACGGTGACACGGGCTGGCTGGGTGTCGCCGAGATCGACCTGTCCAGCGGAACGCACATCGCCTGGGGCACGACCAAGGTCAACGATTCCTATTCGATGGGCAGCTACGCGAAGCAGCACGTGACGTGCCAGGAAGTCGGGCACGACTTCGGACTGGACCACCAGTTCACCAATGCGGGCTCATGCATGGACTACGCGGGGCAGAGCGATCCGGCTTATGTCTCGCCCAATTCGCACGACTACAGCGAACTCCTGTCCATCTACAACCACGGGGACAGCTCGGCGGTGGCCGCCGGATCAGACAGTCGGGCATCGAAGATCGTAGCAGGGGGTGTCGTCACCTCGGTTCTCTGGAAGGACTGACGACGTCGCGCCGGCCGGGCCGGGATCTACCGGTCCGGCCTGCGTCCAGCTCCCGAGGAGGTTTTCATGAGGTGGTCGGCGATGGCTGTCTTCCTGGGCGGCGCGGTGCTGATGGCAGGGTGTGCCACGGGCGCTGCGCCGGGCGATTCCGTTCCGTCGCACCGTCCGTCGGTGGTGAGGGGCCCGTCCGGAACCCTCGACGTCGTCGTCCGGGAACCTGCGGATCGAGGTGCTCGCACAGTCCGCTACCTCCGGGTGGAAGACGACGCCGGGCGATCGGTTCTCGAGCGGCAGCTCCGGACGTCTCCCGCGGAACTCTCTGCACCGCTCGCCGCGGCGCGCTACCGCGTGGTCACCTGGCTCCGTTCGTGTGTGAGCGGATCCTGCCAGGGCGCGACCGAGGCGGACCTCGGTCGCGCGGTGGGCATTTGCGGAACCCAGGTGACGATCGCGGCAGGAGCCGTGGCCCGGGTTTCCGTCGATGCTCCGTCCGATGGGGGCTGCGCGATGAAGAGCGGTTAACGCGCCGCCTGGTTCCTCCCGTTCTGGCTCAACAGAACGACGAGGAGGGCCAATAGCGCCGAGACCACTACCACTCCTCCGACTAGTTCGGCCGACCACTGCACGCCATAGGTCAGCTGGACGGTGGACAGGACCGACGACCACAACAGCACCGGCACCAGTGCTGCGGTGACCAGCGACTGGGCGCGTGCGGAGATTCCGGCTCGGCGCGCGCCGGAGAGGACGATGTCCGCGAGGACGCCGGCGACGGCGGCCGCTAGGACGATCCGTGCGCCAGTGAAACCGAAATTGACCAGCGTGGATGCGAGCGCGGCATGCGCGGTGACGTAACCCGCGACGACTCCGAACGGGATCCGCCAGTTCCGGACCAGGTAAGCCAGCGGGACGACGAGGACCACAGAAGTCACGACGTAGCTGCCGAGCCCGGCCTCCGCCCTGGTCTCGGCCGCGATGTGGGCCGGCGTGCCTTCCGGGAAGTGCCCGACCGCGTAGGTGGCGGCGTCGGTGAAGAACCCGGAGAGGAAACTCAACGCGAACGCGGCGACGGCCGACAAAGCGAGCACTGCCAACGTAACGGGCAGCGTCGAGGCGCCGGTCCCTTTCTCGCGGGCAGCCAGGACTGGACCGGACAGCAGGAAACCGGCTCCGACGAACAGCATCAGGTGGGATGGGCTGAGCAGTGCGTCGATCCCGGCTTCGATCCCGAAGACCTGATGCCAGGCGAGGTCGGCCACCCCGCCCGCGGCGAAGATTCCCGCTCCTGTCAGGGGCCAGCCGAACCCTGGCGGAGGGTTGAAGACCGTACGCCGGCCCGACACCGTACCGCGGCGCCGCCAGCCCATTGCGAGAAGCCACGCGCCGAGCGCCAGCAGACCGCCGTAGAGCAGCCCGTGCCACGGGGTGAAGAAGGAGTCGGGGAGCCCGAGCCAGTGCGCCCGGCCGTCAAGGAACACCGCGATGACGAGCCACAGTCCTAGCAGCGCGGCGCCGAGATCCTCCCGGCGTGTGCTGAGGGCGCGGCCCGTGGCGGAGGTCTGTCCGTCGAGGGCGGGGGCGTGTCGATGCGTGATCATGAGACTCCTCGAATGCCCGCGGCTGGGCTGGAGACGAAGATATACCCCCTATGGGTATCTGGCAAGGGGTGTGCGCGCCGCTGCGACGAACAGCGGGAGTGCGATGAACAGTCGCCCGGTCGTCGCCCGCTGCTCCTGCTCGGAGAGCCAATCCTCGGCTGCGTGCTCGGCCACCGCACCGGTCGTCCGGGCGGCGTGCGCGATCCCGGTGAGCATGGGGAACATCGCCGCATCCGTGAAGACTGCTGTGTGTGCCTCGACGGCGACGTCGAGGAATCCCGCGTCGAGCAGCAGGGACCGGTATGCCCGGGCGGCGCGCGGGCTCGGAACCGTGTCTGCGCGCGCCTGGACCAGGGTGCGCGTGAGTACCGGATCGTCGGAATCGATCACGACCGCGTCCCAGTCCTGCCCGATGAGGACGATTCGGCCGCGGGGGATCAGCACGCGCCGAGCATCGCCGAGTGCCTGCACCGGGTCGGCGATCTCGTGGAATACCTTGTCTGCTCGATATCCATGCACGCTGGCGTCGCTGATCGGCAGGTGGCACGCGGTGCCTTGGCGGAACTCGAGCTTGGGATGGTTTCGTCGCGCTGCTGTGATCATGTGCTCGTTCACGTCGACACCGATCGCGGCGCCCCCGCGGGCGGTCATTTCGGCGACGGCACGGCCGCCGCCGCAGCCGACGTCGGCGACTGTGGACCCTGGCTGGACGTCCAGCAGGTCGTAGCTTCGTGCTCGCAGCTCCGGGGCGCCAGGCAGCGAGTCCGCCTTTTCAAGCAGCGCGACAAGGGTTTCGGTTTCCAGGGCGTTCGTGGACATGAGCGCCATGGTGCGACTTAATGTCAGGATGAAGTCAACTGCTCAGGCCATCGGCGAGGTCGCGGGTCGCTTCGGCCTGCCGGCGAACGTCCTCCGCCACTGGGAATCCGTCGGGCTGCTGGCCCCGTCGCGGGCCGAGGGGCGGCAGCGGCGATACGGGCCGGACGATGTGTACCGGATCGCGGTGATCCTGCGGGCGAAGGAGGCCGGACTCGGCCTCGAGGAGATCGGGCGGATGATCGCGACGAAGGACGTGGGGGCGCGCCGGGATGTCCTCCGACGCCAGCAGGCAACGCTCGCGCGCCGGATAGCCGAGATGCAGGCGTCATTGAGGTTGATCGAGTGCGCGCTGGAGTGTGATCACGAGGACTTCACGCAGTGCGAGGACTTCCGTGCTGTGATGACCGATCGACTCGCGATGGCGGAAACCGGCACGGTGGCGGAAACGGATGCGGGCCTCGGGGGAAGGAGGCCCGCATCCGTGATGGCGCGCCGTCCGAGGGGAGGGGGCCGACGCGGCCGCGCGGAGGATTCTTCCGTGTGCCGCGCGACCTAGCCGAAATACTAGGTGAAATAGTAGATAGTGGCAACCAGCATCCATCGTCGTACTACGATCGCATGTAGTAGACGTGGCGGACTGCAGAGGAGCTGGTCGGAATGCCCAAGGTGTCGGCAAGGGGGCGGGATCGCCGCACACGGGAACGTGCGGCCGAGGCCGGCGCGCGCCGTGCCACGCTCCGACCACAGAAGCCGGGTTATGTTGCCGGCTACCGGAAGTGGCTCGTTGTCCGCGCGTTCGGATTCGTGCTCATAGGTGTCGCGGTCGTCATGGCGGTCGTCCATATCGGAGCGCATCTCGGCAAGTTTTCGCTGCTTCCGACGACGGGGTTGCAGGACTTGCTGATCGGCTGGCCGATGGCCGGTGTGCTGTTCCTCATCGGCGCGGTGTTCGCCGGGCGCCGGTTTGGTGCTTGACGTTCGAGCGCCGGAGGATCAGGTATCCGGCGAGGGTGCCTGCGAGTCCGCCCGCGGCGTTGGTGAGCCAGTCCGACAGGCTGCAGTATCTGCCAGGGATCTGCGACTGCGTCAACTCGATCAGCGTCGGCGTCGCGAGAGCCAGCGCGATCGCCGGTCCGGTCCGCCTGCAGGTGAGCGCGGCGGCAGCGGTCAGTGGCAGCAGGAGCGCGAAGTTGAGGACGTTGCCGGCCACTCCGCCGCCGGTGAACAGCAGGTTGTCCACCAGGCCCGGCGGGTCTTCGGGAATGCACGCGTGCAGACCGTTCGCATGGCGCTCGTTGCCGGGCTTCAGGGTCAGCGCGAGCGTCGCGGACAGCAGCAGGAGGGTGATGAGGACGCCGCGCGGCGGCCATCCGGTGCGCCGGGCCAGCGACCGGGCGAGGACGGCGCTGATCGCCGTGCCGGCGGCGAGGGCGATCAGTGTCCACCCGGATACGGGCACGTTGGTGTCGAACACCGGCATGTGTGCTCCTCGTTCCGGTTCGGCGCCGTCGCCGAAGGCGTGGCACGGTCGCTACCGTTGTACTATGGTCAATAGTATTGACGGATGAGGTCCGTTGGCGGACCTCATCCTGGAGTGGCGGGTGCGGATGCGTCGCTAGGGAGTCCGAACCCGCCGTACCGGAGCCGGCGGCCCGCTCCGGTACGGAGCCGCGAGTGCGCCCGGGCGCAGCGATGACGGAGCCTGCCGAGACACCCGACCCGGTCCGGGTCCGGGTCCGGTCGCGGGTGCGCCTGCACCCGGTTTTGGTGTCGGTCCCGATCGGATGCAGGCTGGCAAGCGCGGTGTTCGCTGTGGCGGGCCATGCACGCGACCCTCGGGAGTTCGCCACTGCCTCGACGTGGTTGCTCGGGCTCGGCGTCGCGGTGGCCGCGTTCGCTGGGTTAGTGGACGGTCTGCCGACTTCTCCAAGGATCGCGAAGTACCGGGACCCTCGTTCATCTGAGTCTCGCGATAACGGTTGTCCTGCTGTACCTGCTGGAATTCGTGCTTGGCGCCGCGCCCGATCGGCTCGTGTCGGCCGGGATGCCGGCTTTCACGCTCGCCAACACCGCCGTGCTGGACCCTGAATCGAGCTGATCCGGTTCGTCATCGGCCTTGCTCGGGCGCCCGCTGGACGGAGCCGTCGGTGCGAGACCGAGGCGGGCGGCCGGCGACGATGTCGTCGAGCGTCGAGGCCAGCAATGCCGGGTCGGCGGGGCCGGTGATCTTCGCGACGATCGTGCCGTTGCGGTCGAGGAAGAACGTCTCGGGGATGCCGTAGATGCCGAATTCCATGGCAGCGCGCGATCCGGGGTCGGTGACGTAATGGTAGCTCTCGCCCCGGCCGAGCTCGTTGAGGAAGCCGACCGCGCTGTTGCGCTGGTCCTGGTAGCTGACGCCCACGAACGTGACGCCGGAGTTGCGGTAAGCGTCGGCGGCCGCGGTCAAAATCGGCTGTTCTTCGCGGCAGGGGACGCACCACGATGCCCAGAAGTTGACGACGACCACCTGGCCGCGCAACGACTTCACCGCGAGGTCGCTGCCGCGTTCCAGGTAGGGCAGCGTGAGGTCCGGTGCGGGCTTGCCGATCAGCGGGGTGTCGACCAGGTTCGGGTCGTCGTCGACGCGGGTGCCGATGATCACGCCGAGGGCCACTGCGGCGACCGCGACGGCGAGAGCCGCCCAGCGCAGCCAGCGCATGGTGCTCGTGGGGGCGTCGGTTTCCGGGGAAGCGCTCATCGTCCCTCCTTCGCGAGTTCGCGCCGGGCAGTGGCGATCATGGTGTCGACGTCCTGCCTCGTCCGGGCCGGCAGGCCGGGCTGTTGCCGGAGCTGGTCCAGAGTTTCCAGCGCCGCCGCCGGGTCGTTCTGGGCGAACAGTTGCAGGTTCGCCTTCATCCACAGCGCGGTTGCGGCGGCTCCGGTGCCGGACGGGAGCGGAGCCGCCGACGACCTGGGGACCGGCACGACCTCATTGCCGGTGATGAACCCGTTCTGCGGGCGTTGCTGCACCGCGGCGGGGAGCACCACCGCGGCGGCGATCCCCGCTACAGCCACGGTGACGAGGTAGGCGGCGGTCCGCGTTCGTGAGCCGCGTTCGCGGGGTCGCCGAGCCGGTTGCCGAGCGGTCTCCTCGAGGCGTCTGATCGCGGAGGCGGCGGTCTGCTCGTACTCGGCACGGAGACGCCGTCCGACCTCCGGCGGGATCTCCCCGGCCTTGACTTGGGCTTCCAGCGCGAGAATGTCGCCCAGCGCCTGGTCGCGTTCCTCGGCCGCAGTCATGCTGGCTCCTCGCTGCCGCCGTGCTCGCGCGCCTTCCGGAGGGCGACTTCGACCCGCGCGCGGTCCTCCTCGGCCAGCGGCGGTGCCTCCCGTCGTCGGCGGAAGAGACCGGTCAGCACGAGCAGCCCGCCGAGCATCCCCAGGGCGGGCAGCAGCCACACCCAGAGCGTGCGCCCGCGCGCGGGCGGGTCCAGCAGTACCCAGTCGCCATAGCGCGCCCGGAAGAAGCCCAGGATCTGGTCGTCGTCGCGCCCGTCCGCGACCTGGTCCTGGACGGCTTGCCGCATCGCGGTCGCGGTTTCCGACGGTGATTCGGCGATGGACACGCTCTTGCACACCGGGCAGCGCAGACGCTGGTCCAGCTCGTGCGCCCGGTCGACGGGCTCGCCGCCGGTGACCAGGAGCAGGCTGGCGGCGACGCCGAGCAGGA
The DNA here is from genome assembly GCF_900110575.1 of Amycolatopsis saalfeldensis. Lineage (GTDB taxonomy): Bacteria > Actinomycetota > Actinomycetes > Mycobacteriales > Pseudonocardiaceae > Amycolatopsis > Amycolatopsis saalfeldensis. The sequence goes on along the minus strand of NZ_FOEF01000028.1, from coordinate 22,460 downwards.
CGAGGATCCCGGCGAGTGCGAGCAGGTTCTTACGCATGGCTTGCCGCTTCCTCCGCCGGCGCGATCTCGCTCGGTCGCCGCCTTCGTCGTTCGCTGAGCGCCCAGAGACCGCCCGCGGCCATGAGGAAGCCGCCCGCCCACAGCCAGGACATCAGCGGGTAGCGGTAGAGGTTCACGGTGACGCTGCCCGGCGTGAGCTGTGCCAGCGCGACGTAGACGTCCCGGCCCGAGGTGCTCCACACGTCGGGGGTGCCGACCGCCTGCGGCTGGTTGGCGAAGGTTTCCAGTTTGGGTTCCGCGGTCCAGGCGAGCCTGCCGTCCGCGCGGAACTCGAGGTGCGCGTCCCGCTGGGTGCGGTCAGGCTCGTCGTGTTGTTCGCTGGCGACGAACGTGACCGTGTAACTGGCGAACTCCGCGGTGGCGCCCGGCGTGAGGGTGGCGGTGGCGCGGGTCGCGGTCGCTCCGGCGACGGAGATGGCCACCGCGGCGACGGCGACACCGATGTGGGCCACCTGCCCGCCCCAGTACGCCCGCTGGCCCGACACCAGCCGCCAGAGCCCGGAGGGACGCTTGCTCGGTGCACTGACCACGAGATGCCGGATGCTGGCCGCGACGATCGTCGTGGCAAGCAAGACCACCGCTACGACGCCGACCGAGTGGATTCCCGCGAGGGCCACGGCGGCCGCGGCCGCGCTGCCGAGCAGCAACGGCCATCGCAGCCGGGTCCACAGCACAGCCGCCGAGGCCCAGCGGTAGGGGGTGAACGGCCCGGCACCCATCGCGAGCAACAGCGCGAAGGACAGCGGGACGGCCATCCGGTCGAAGAACGGCCGTCCGACGGACACCTGGTCTCCGGTGAACGCTTCGACGAAGACCGGATACACCGTGCCGAGCAGCACGATGAACGCGAACAGGCAGAGCACCAGGTTGTTGATCAGGAAGACGCCCTCGCGGCTGGCGAGCCGCAGCGACCGCGTCCGGGATGCGACGGCTTCGCCGCGCAGAGCGAAGAGCGTGAAGCCGCCGGCGAGGACGAGCACGAAGAAGCCCAGCAGCGCGGGCCCGACTCCGGACTGGGTGAACGAGTGGACCGATGCCACGACTGAGGACCGGGTGAGGAACGTGCCCAGGATCGTCAGCGCGAAGGTGGCCAGCGCCAGCACGAAATTCCACGCCTGCAGCGTTCCGCGCTTGACTTGCACGACTGCCGAGTGGATGAACGCGGTCGCCACGAGCCACGGGATCAGGGCCGCGTTCTCGACCGGGTCCCATGCCCAGTACCCGCCCCAGCCCAGCACCTCGTAGGACCACCACGCGCCCACGACGACCCCGGCGGTGAGGAACGTCCAGGCCACCAGGTTGGCGCGCCGGGTCCGCACCAGCCAGTCGGTCCCGCCGCGACGGATGAGCAGCGCCGACATGGCGTAGGCGAAGGACACGGTGAACCCGACGAACCCGAGGTAGAGCAGCGGGGGATGGATCGCCACCATGATGTCGTTGCGCAGCAAGGGATTCGGGCCCGGACCGTCCGCGGGAGGATTCGGCAGGATCCGGAACGGGTTGGCGACCGTGGTCACCAGGCCGAAGAAGAACGCGGCGACGAGGCCCATGAACCCGAGAGCACCGGTGCCCAGCCGGTCGCCGGCGTCGCGGACCTTGCGGCAGGCGGCGAAGACGAAGCCGGCGAGCAGCAGCGCCCAGAGGACGATGCTGCCGCCGAGCGCCGACCAGGCGCTGGTGATCGTGAACAGCAGCGGCGTCGCCCGCGAGTGGGTTTCCGCGACATAGGACATCGCGAAGTCGTCGGTGAGCAGCGCCGTTTCGAGCGCCGCCATCGAGAGGACCGCACCGCCGAGCACCACCATGGTGGCGGCGCGGAGCTGGCCGAGGCGAATCGAGCCGGGCCGCGCCTGGGCGCGGAATCCGTACCAGACGAGCACCAGGGAGGCGGCGAGGCCGAGGAGGGCACCGCCCCAGCCCGCGGCAGGGAGCACGGCGGTCACCGCGGATCACCCCCGGGGGAGGACGAGGGTTTGCTCGCCGGGGGCCGGTAGTTCGCGTCGTGTTTGACGATCATCGTGTCGGAGACGAAGTCCTTGCCGCGCCAGGAGCCCTCTACGATGACCCCGATGCCCGGCTGGAACAGCTGCGCAAGCGGTCCGGTGTGCAGGACAGCGATGGCCGGGCCGCCGGGCTTCACGTCGGAGGACACGACGAATCGCAGCCCCTCTGGGGTGTGTGTGACGCTGCCCGGTTCGACAAAACCGCCGAGCTGGAACCGACGTCCGTCCGGGTAGTCGGCGTGCTTCGCGATCGCCTCGGCCGGGGTCAGGTAGTAGACGAGGTTGCCGTTGAGATTGCCGAACAGGAGCACGCCGACCAGAACGGCGACGATGCCGATGCCGGAGACGGCCAGCAGGCGGTACCGCTTCACCGTTGTTCCCGTTCCTGGCGGATCGCTTCCGCCCGTCGGCGGAGTCGGAACGTGTACCCCGCGAGCGTCGCGAACGTGATGACAAAACCGATCGCCACCCAGGCCCATTCAGACATCGCGTACCTGTCCTTCCAACTGCGGTGCGGCGATGAAGCCGCCCGCGAGTTCGCGGTCCTCGCCGGCCCGCGCCGCGGCCAGGTCGTCTTCGAGCGCAGCCAGCCGGAGCCTGGCGCGCAGCAGCATTCCCGCCAATACGGTGTAGGCGAGCACATTGAGTAGCAGGACCGCGAGCATCCGGTGGTCGATGGTGGGATCGCCGGGTTTCAGCAAGGTCGGCGGCTGGTGCAGTGCCCGCCACCAGACGACGGACATGTGCACGATCGGCACCTGGACGACCGCGACGACCCCGAGCACCGCGGCTCGCCGCGCCCGGGCGATGGGATCGAGGGTCGCCCGCCGCAGGGCCAGGTAACCCAGGTAGACGAAGAACATCAGCGCGGTGGTGACCAGCCGGGGGTCCCAGGTCCACCACACGCCCCAGACCGGTTTGCCCCACCACGAGCCCAGCACGATCGTCAGGCCGGTGAACAGCACGCCCAGTTCGGCGCTCGCCGCGGCGAGACGGTCGAGCCCGGGGCGGCGCCGCCAGAGCCACCCGGCGCTCGCCAGGCCGGTGAGGCCGAACGACAGGTAGGCCGCCCATGCGGTCGGCACGTGCACGTACATCAGCCGCTGGTAATCCCCCTGAATACGGTCCGGGGGCGCGAGAACGGCTCCGGCGAGCCCGGCCGCGAGCAGGGTGATCGTGGCGGTCGGGAGCCACCGTCCGAACAGATTCACGATGATTCCTCCAACGCGTTGGCGCCGATGGTCAGCGCGAGCCAGCCGATCGCCGCGACGGTGACGAGTAGCAGCAACCACAGCCAGGGCACCCGGCCGTATCCGGCGGCGGTCACGAGTTCGGTCGAGCCGAGCAGCATCGGCAGCGCGAGCGGGCAGACGAGCAGCGGGCCGAGCGTGCTCTTCCCGGCCATGCCCTGGACGAGCGCGCCCGCGAGGGTCCCGAGCGCGGCCAGCCCGGTCGCCGTCAGCGGCAGTGCGGCGGCCAGCCACGGCCAGCCCGCGAGATCCGGCTGGTACAGGGCGAGCATCACCGGGAGCAGGACGGCCTCGAATCCGAGCAGCAGGACTGTGGTGGCGGCGGCCCGGCCGGCGAGCCGTGCCGCCGCCGGGATGCCGGTCAGCCGGAGCATGGCCAGGTGGGCCGGGGAGTCGGTGGTCGTCTGGCGCAGCGCGACCAGGACGCCGAACAGCAGGACGACCACCCAGTACATGCCCAAGCCCAGCTGCGCGAGCAGCGGCCGGTCGGCCCCGATGGCCATGGGAGCGAGCAGAAGGGCGACTGCGCCGAACGGAGTGATAATCCACAGTGCTTCGCCGGCGCGGGTCTCGGTGCGCAGCTCAGTGCGGGCAATTCCCCGGGCCTGCCCAAGGGGAGTGGGCGCTGCGGTGCTCACTGCCACTCGCTCTCGGGCTCCGGCTGGCGGTGGCGTGCGAGGATACCGCCGTCGGCGAGTTCCCCGACCCGATCGGCCAGCGCCCAGATCCGCGGCGCGTCGTGTGACACCACGACGCTGGCACCGCCGCGGGCGCGGACCCGTTGGACAACCAGGTCGACCAACCCGAACGACGCCCGGTCGAGCCCGGCGTGCGGTTCGTCGAGCAACAGCAGCGCCGGTTCGGTCACCACGATCCGGGCCAGATCCGCACGCCGCAGCATTCCCTGCGAGCACCGATCGGCGCGGCGGCCCGCCGCTCGCCGCAGGCCGACCACTTCCAGCGCCGCCATGACCGCGGATTCCGGGCGGCCGGTCAGCGCGGCGACGTGGCGCAGGTTTTCTTCCAGGGTCAGGTGCGGATGCGCGGCCGGGCGGTGACCGACCAGAGCGATCGAAGCGCGGACGCGGCGGACTTCGGAGCTGCCCAGCCGGGCGCCGAGGACCGTGCCCTGGCCGCAGGCAGGGTGCAGGAGAGTGGCGAGCACTCGAAGCAGAGTGCTCTTCCCTGCGCCGTTGTGGCCAAGGATGCCGTAGACCTCGCCGGCGCGCACCAGGAGGTCAAGCGCGCGCAAGACCGGCGTGCGACCGACGTCGACGCCGAGCCCGGTCAGTGCGATCACCGGCTCCCGTTGTTCTACTATCATCCTTCGTAGACTACAAGCCCTGGTGCGCCACCGGGGTCCGGCCCCCATCGGCAGGATTTCTCACTCGTGGATCTGTATGCGTCGTTGTCCCTGGCGATCGTCGCGGGGATCATTTCCTTTACTTCGCCTTGCGCGCTGCCGCTGTTGCCGGGGTATGTGTCCTACGTTTCGGGGCTCGGCCGGGAAAGCGAGGCAGTGACCAGTCTGCGCGTCAAACCCCGGGTCGGGCTTGCGTCGGCTTTGTTCATCGCGGGCTTCACGATCGTGTTCGTCGCACTGGGAGCCACCGCGTCGGCGTTCGGCCTGTTGCTCGCGCAGCACCGGCAGATCCTCTCCGTCGCGGGCGGCGTGCTGGTGATCGCGATGGGCCTGGTTTCCCTCGGCGCGGTGCGTATTCCGTTGCTGCACCGGGAATTGCGATTCGACCTGCGCCGGGTGCGCAGTGGGCCGGCGGGCGCGGTCGTGCTCGGGGCGGCGTTCGGGCTGGGCTGGACGCCGTGTGTGGGCCCGGTCTTGGCGTCGATCCTCGCGACCGCCGCCGGCACCGCCACGGTCGGCACCGGTGCGTTGCTGCTGGCGGCCTACTCGCTCGGACTCGGGGTGCCGTTCGTGCTCGTCGCCATCGGAATCGCGCGAGGACAGCGCGGCTTGGCGTGGCTGCGTGCGCACACCCGGAAGATCGAGATCACCGGCGGCATCCTGCTGATCGCGATGGGGATCGCGATGCTTACCGGAGGCTGGACGCAGCTGATGGGCCGGATGCTGGCGGTGTTCGCCCGGCTGGGCTGGCCTCCGATGTGACGTCGACCGCACACGTTTCCGCGGTGCACGAACGCCGGCGCCAGCGGAGCACGACCGCTGCGGCCAACGCGGCCAGGGACAGCGCCGCGAGCACCGGCTGAACCGGTGCCCAGATGCCGAGCGCGCCGGAAATGCCGAGCAGGCCGACCACGATCTTGTTGCAGATCGGACAGCCGACCGCGAACACCGCCGCCGTGACGGCACCGAGTACGCCTCCGCGCCCGCGGACGTCGCCACTCGGTCGCGGGATCAGCACCCATAGTCCGGTCAGTGCCGCGGTCAGGGCGAGTACCGGGTATTCCCACCAGCGCACCGGCGTCATCCGGGTGAACAGCGACGTGTCGATCACGTCGGTCGGCACGCCTACCGCAAGCGCGCTCATCGCCGCGGCGGCGAGCGCGGCAGCCCCTCGCGTGCGCACGTCACTCCACATAGGACACCACGGTCATCATCCCCGCTTCGCCGTGATAGACGTTGTGGCAGTGGCTCAGCCACTGACCGGGGTTGTCCGCGTCGAAGTCGACCTCGACCGTCCGCCGGGGCAGGATCAGCACGGTGTCCTTGCGCGGGCCGGGGGAGCGTTGTCCCCGCACCTGGAAGGTGTGCCCGTGCAGGTGCATCGGGTGGTACATGTCGGTGTCGTTCACGAACCGCAGCCGGACTCGTTGCCCTTGCCGGACGGGCAGTCCGTCTTCGTTGGGGTTGTACGCTTTGCCGTTGACGGTCCAGTCGTACTTGGCACCCGGGCCGGACAGCTTGAGGTCGTGGGTGACGTCCGGGGTCTTCTCCGCCAGCGAGACCTGCGGTGCCGCGGTGAAATCCGCGACCGTCAAGGTTTTCGCCGCCTTCAACTGTTCCACCGCGCCGTCGTTCGCGGCGCTCGCGCGGCTGCCGCCCGCGTGCACGAGAACCTGAGCGTAGCCGCCTTTCCCTTCGGCGACGGCCAATACCGGGACTCCGCTGGTGGGCACGGTGAACACGGCATCGACCCGCTCGCCCATGCCCAGCAGCACCGCCGCGGCCTCGCTGGCCGCGGCGGCGGGAAAGCCGTCAGTGTGGGTGATCCGGAGTCCGGCCCCCGGCACGCCCACCCGGAACGCGGTGTCCCCGCCGGCGTTGATCAGCCGGAGGCGGATGCGCTGCCCTGGCTTCGCGGCGAAGCTCGCCGGGTCCATCGACCTGCGGCCGTTGGCCAGGAAATACGGATACGTCACGTCGCCGGCATCGCCGCCGAGCAGCGCTGATTTCGGCATTTCGCCCATGCCGGGCATGGAGGTCGATGGTGAGCTGCCCATGCCAGGCATGTCCGGCATCGACGACGTCGGTGTGCCGCCCATGGACATGCCGTTCTTCTTGAGGCCGGCCAGAACCGCGTCCGGGTCGGTGCCGGCGCCGTCGATCCAGTCGTCCAGCACGATCACGAGTTCCGCGTCGTAGTCCTTGCCGTCGGCGGGATCCTCGACGATGAGCGGGCCGTAGAGGCCGCGGTCGAGCTGCACCCCCACGTGCGGATGGAACCAGAAGGTGCCGGCCTCCGGCGCGGTGAACTCGTAGGTGAAGTCGCGTCCGGCGGCGACTGCGGGCTGCGTGAGGTCGGGCACCCCGTCCATGTCGTTGCGCAGCGCCAGGCCGTGCCAGTGGATCGTGGTCGGCTGCGGCAGCCGGTTGCTGATCTTCGCCCGCAGCACCTGACCGCGCTTGAGCCGGATCTCCGGGCCGGGCAGCTGCCCGTAGCTCCAGGTTTTGACGGTGACCCCGCCGAGGTCGATTTCGCCGGGCTGAGCGGTCAGGCCGATCGCGTGGACCGACGCGTTCGCCGGGCGCCGGGCCGCCTCGGCACGGTTGACCAGCGGGGAGGTCGGGCCGATTTTCTTCTGCTGCGACGCGGACGATCCGCCGGACGAGCAGGCCGCCAGCCCGAAAGCCGCGGTCGCGCCCGCACCCAGTGCGAGGAACCCGCGGCGATTCAGCAGGCGGTTCGGGATCATCGGCGAGCGTTCGGCAGGTGTCATCGGTTCCTCTGCTGGACGAGCGGATCTGCTACGGCTTCCGATAGTACATAGGCTGGTCGATCAGCCGCTGGCGGAGCAGATCACGTTCGGCTCCGGGTTGTACCGGACGTTGCGGGTGCGGCGGCTGATTTCCTTGCCGGAGAGGTCCCGGATCACGCGGGTATCGGAAGCGGTGAACCCGGGTTTTCCCTGGACCGGTTTGCACGAGCTGTCCGGCTTCGTGACCGTCGGCGGGTTGACGTAGTCGTGTTTCGGGCCGGGGGTCGACTCGACATTGACGTGTCGGGTTCCCCACAGCTTCACGGTGATGGACGAAGGCGTCCAGATGGTTTGGATCGCGACTCCGGTGGGGAAGTCGTTGGTGAACTTCAGGTCGATGACGCTGCTGCCGTCCGGGTTCTGGAACACCGTCGCCTCGCGGGCGGCGGGGTAGCGGCTGATGTAGAAGCTGTGTTCCTTGTGCCCGGCGTCGGTCATGCCGGCGAAGTAGGCGGCGTTGTAGGTGGTCGTGGCGAATTGGGAAATACCGCCGCCGACCTCGCGCGCGGGCACGCCTTCTTCGATCACCCCTGCCTCGACGTAACCCTGCGGCTCGCCGCGCGGGCCGGTATAGCCGTTGAGGCTGAACGTTTCGCCGGGTTTGACGATCGCGCCGTTGACCTTGTCGGCGACCACACGGATGTTCACGCCGGAGTCCGGGGCGAATCCGGCTGTGGCGAACTCGCCGACGACCTCCTTGATGCCGAGCGACTTCACCGAGTCGGTGGTCACGTCCGCGGGCGCGGCGACGTAGTCGGCCGGCACCGTCCGCGCACCCGATCCGGTGAGCGCTGGCAGCAGCCGGGCGAGGGTCAGGTCCCAGTCGATGCGCCGTCCGCCGGACGAAGGGGTGACCACCGGCTGGCCGCTGCTGAAGTCCATCCGGGCGTCTTGGCCCGGATTCTCGGTGGGAGCGAGCTTGTCGATCACCGAGCCGAGCTTGTCCTTGGCCAGCGTAGGGACCAGGGTTCCGTCGTCGCCTGGTCGGAAAGTCAAGGCGGCGGCGATGCGCGCTGGGCTGAGTGTGGTGTCGCGTCCGTCGCCTTGCACTGTCGCCGGTGCCGAAACCGCGGGCATGGCCACCTGGTCGATGGCTCGTTGCACGCTTTCGGGTGAAGCCTTCGGCTGGAGGGTCCGGATTGGCAGTTCGATCCGGTCGCGGCCGGCCCATGCGCTCACGAGTGCGTTCTTGGCCGCGGCTTCGTCCAGCTGCCGCCCGGCTTGCGGCTGAATCGGGACCGGGGTAAGGCCGTCGAACCGCACATCGCCCTCGACCAACGCCTGCTCCACCGCGGGGCGGAGTCCGGTCACGACCCGGGCGATGGCCTGCTCGTCGCCGCTGGAGACGACGCCGAACTCCCGACTGCCGAACAGCGAGCCCAGAAGTGCCCAGGGGGTCGCGGACTGGGTCCCGGCCTGCGCGACCGTGGCGGCGTAGTCGATCCGGACCCCGGCGGACGCGGGGACGAACTGCGTCGAGCGGTTCCCGGCGGAGACCTGGACCGGCTTGCCGAGCCGGGGCGCCAACCCCGTGGTCAGCGTGCTCGCCGCGTCCGCGGGGGACAGCCCGCCGATGGCGACGCCCGCCACCGAGGTACCGGCAGGAACGTCCCCGGCCGTCACGATCACCCCGATCACGTACAGCACGGCCAGCACGCCCGCCACGGAGGCCGCGGCGATCGTCGCCACGCGTCGCCACCACGGGCGGTTCGTCCGGCGAGCACCGTCTCCGCTGCCCTGCCGGTCCGGGTCGGCTGTGGGCCAGTCGTTGTTGTCGAGCGAAGGATGCACAAAAGCCCCCGAGTCGCGTTGATTCCCCGCGTCCGCCGCGGACGGCTCAGGCTACTATTGCGCATAGTTTCTGGTTGGGAGGGGCTGCCGTTCGAGCCGCCCGGCCGACCGGAGCAGCAGAACGCTGAAGCCGATGGTGCCGTTGCCGGCAAGGCAGTCCCGGTGATCCGGACGGGTCCGCTGGCCGGCAGGCTTTGTCAGCCTGGAGGAGACTCACCGCGCCCGCAGTACCCCGGCATGCCGGGGTACTGCCGCGCTACCGAGCAGTGTCTCAGTAGCTTCCGCCGCCGGTCGGGGTCGAGGTGGCGGCCGCGTCGACGGTGATCGTGGTGTCCATGCCCTGGTCCTTGTGGTTGCCGACCGGGCACCACAGCTCGTAGGCGCCTTGCCGCAGAGTGACTGTGAGGTTGGCCGACTGGCCGCCGCGCAGCGTGGCTGTCTTCTCGTCCAGGCCATCGGGACCCTTGACCTCCAGGGCGTGGGCGGTCTGACCGCTGTTGTCGATGACGAAGGTGTACGTGCCGGCAGGGAGCGTCTGGTCGGCGAGGCTGACCTTGAACTCGGTGAGCGTGACCTTGACCGGCTCCCCCGCTGCGGTCGCGGCCGGTGCCGCGGCGGGCGAGGAACTCGGCGCCGAAGAGCCGCTGCCCCCACCTCCGCAGGCCGTGGTCACGAGGCCGACCGCTCCGATCAATGCGGCGGCCCGGAGTCGAGATCGCGGTGTGCCGCCCGGACCGGTCTGGTGGATCCCCATCTTCGTGTCCTCCTCTGGGTTAATCGCGGTGTCCGCCCGTGGTGGGATCGCAGTAGTCGATCTCGGTGGTCGGATGGAACGGGCCGAGCACGAGGGCACGCTTGAAGGCCCCGCCCTCGAACATTTCCTCGGCGGATACCTCGAACGCGAACTGGTCCCCGGGACGTAGCCCGCGTCCGGCGATCAGCACCGGCTTGCGAACGAGGTAGATCGCCGGCCAGGGACAGCAGTAGTAGTGGCCGATCGGCTGGCCGCCCGGGGTCGTTCCGGCCAGGACGGTGCCGGAACCGAGGGCGGCGTCGATCTGGTCCTGGACCGTCAAGGTCGCGGCCGGGGCCGGGTCGCTGCGCCACAGGACGTCGATTGCGCGCCGGGCCGCAGGGTCGTGCTGCCAGCGCTCCCGGCTGCCCGGGTCGGTCAGGCACCAAGGGTCGAAACCTGGCTGCCCCGGCAGCGGGAGCCGGGGACCGGTGACCAGCGCGACCTCGGTCTCCGGTCTGCCCAGCAGGGTCGGCATCGCCAGGAGCTGGCCAACCAAGTGGTAACTGGCGATTCCGTGCTTCACCGACGCTTCGACGCGCTGGTGAACCGCTTCGGTGGCAGTGGGCGACCACAGCGACTCCGCGTGAGACACCGCGCCGTCGGCCTCGGCCACCATCCCGTCGAGCTTGCCCGGGACTCCTGCTTTGCCGTCGGGAATACCAGCGCGGACGAAGTCGGCCAGCGCCGCCTGGGCATGGTCGCGCATCGTGCGCGCGGCGGCGAGCATCGCGGCCAGATGAGGGCGGGGACAGGGCTCGACGTCCACCCAGCCCGGCAGCGCCGCCGGCAGGCTCACGTCGGCGCCGACGTCATAGGCCTGGTCCCGGACAGCGCGACGAGCCAGCGAGGACCACTGTTCGACCTCTCCGAAGAACGCTGCTGCCTGCTCGGCCGTCACCGGTGGCAGGTAACCGACGGTGCGGGGGTCGGCCGCGTAGTCGGCCTCGACGAACTGCTCGCCCAGAGTCTGCAGCACGAACGCGTTCCAGGTGCACAGCAGCTGACTCAGCTCGCCCGGCCGAGCCTCCCACAGGCAGGTGCCGCAGCCGGCCAAGCGGTCGCGGAGCTTTTCCGCGGCCAGCAGGTCCTCGTACGCGGCCACGCCGGCGCGGCGGTAGGCCTCGACCGTTTGGGCGGAGACCTCGCCGCGGAGGGCGGCCGCCAGCCGGGTCATCAGCCTCGGGTGCGTGACCTCGTGCTGCTCCATGGCGTTCACCTTCTGGTCCGCGGCAGGGAGCCCCGATTCTACTATTCAGTATAGGAGGATCGGGTGGCCCCGGGCCGTGTCTGGGAATTTTCTTGGTATTCGTGGGTGCGGCTCGGCCGGCTAGTCTCGGCGCCTGCCGGAGAGTGTCGACCCATACTCCATGGGGCATCGAGTTCCACTCGATCGAGTGACGTGCGCGTACGCAACAGCCTCCTCGATGTCGGCGTCACTTCAGTGCCAGACCGCCGCGGAAAGCGGTGAGCAGGAGCCCGGTCAAGGGGCCCAGCACAAGTGAGGCGAGAGCGGCGACGTACGCCGTAAGGCTCGCCCAGCCCTCCGAGCCGCCCGTCGGCGGCACCGCGGCGGGCCGGACGGCCGGGGCGATCCAGCGCAGGTAGTAGAACAGGCTCGCCACGGTGTTCACGGCCGCCACGACGACCAGCCACGCGTAGCCGCCGTCGAGGGCGGCCGTGAAGATCGTCAGCTTCCCGGCGAATACCGCGGTCGGCGGCGTGCCGACCAAGCCGAGTAAGCACACGACCAAGCTGAGCGCGAGCCACGGTCGTTGCCGCAACAGGCCGTGGTATTCCTCGATCGTCTTGCGCTGCGGCAGCGCGCACACGACCGCGAAGGCGCCGAGGTTCGTCACGGCGTAGGCGCCGAGGTAGAGCAGCGTGCTCGGCAACGCCAGGGAGCCGCGGCCCGCGACAGCGACTGCCATGAGCAGGTACCCAACCTGGCTGATCGTGGAGTAGCCGAGCAACCGGCGGACATCGCGTTGGAAGAACGCGGCGAGGTTGCCGAGGGTCATGGTCGCGGCGGCGACGAGGGCGACCAGCAGGGCCGCATCGACCCCCGCATCCGTCATTCCGGCCGCGAGCAGCCGGTAGGCGGCGATGACTCCGCCGATTTTGGGCACGGTGGTGAGAAAGGCCGCCGCCGGGGGCCGGGTTCCCTCGGCGACGTCCGGGATCCAGAAGTGTGCTGGGACGGCACCCATTTTGAACAACAGCCCGGCGAGCACGCCGATGAACCCTACGGCGACCACTGCTGCGGGAGCGTGTCCGAGGCCGCTTTGCAGTTCCGGGTATCCGGTCCCGCGGGCGACGCCGAACAGCACGGTGGCACCCGCGAGCATGGTGATTCCGAGCAGCGCGCCGAGCAGGTAGAACTTGAGCGTTCCCTCGGTGCCGAGGTCGTCCTTGGCGAAGCCGGCGATCGCGTAGAGCGGGATGCTGGCGAGCAAATACGCGGCCACCAGCAACAGCAGATCGTTCGCGCCGGTGAGCACGATGGTGCCCAGCGCGGCGAGCAGTACGAGCACGTACCACTCGCTTTCGCGGGGCGAAGAACGGAATTCCCGAGCGCTGACGCCGAGCGTGAGCAGGACAGCGGCCAGCACGACGGTCCGGCCGGCGTTGGTCGCGACGTCGAGGGCGTAGCTGCCGCCGAAAACGGTCCGAACCGGATCGCCCCACGCCAGCACGGTCGCGACGAGTCCGGCGACGCAGGCGACGGCGGTGAGCAGGCGGACCGGCCACTGCCGCTGCCGGGGCAGGTAGGAGCCGAGCAGCAGGCCGAGGACCGCCGCGACCGCGAGGATGATCTCCGGCAGCAGGGCGAGCGGATCTTCGTTCATCATCTCCACGTCGCGGTCACCGGGCCAGCAGATTCAGGACCGACCGCGACGCGGGTTCGATCAGATCCAGCAGGAACCGCGGGAAAACCCCGATCACGACGGCGAGCAGCAGAAGCGGCGCGATCGACACGCCTTCGGCGACGGTGAGGTCCGCGGCCGGGGCGTTCGGCTTGCCGAGGAACACTTTCTGGAACGCCCGCAGGAACAGGGCCGCGGTGATCAGGATGCCGAGGAACGCCAGCACGGTCGCGACCGGCGCGGCGCCGAGAGATCCGGTGAAGATCTGGAACTCGGCGATGAACCCGGAGAACCCGGGCAGCCCGAGCGACGCGAATGCGGCTGCCGCGGTGAGGCCCGCGAACCGGGGCGCGCTGGCGGCCAGCCCGCCGAAGCGGTCCAGGTCGTAGGTGCCGCCGCGGTCGTAGAGGACTCCGGCGAGGAGGAAGAGCGCGCCGGTGATGAGACCGTGGCTGATCATTTGGGTGACCGCTCCGGTGACCGCGAGCTGACGGGCCTCGGCGGCCGAACCGCCCACTATCCCGGCCGCGCCGATCGCCAGGATGATGTATCCCATGTGGTTGACGGAGGTGTAGGCGACCATCCGTTTGAAGTCCCGTTGCCCCAGGGCGACCAATGCTCCATAGAGGACACTGACGACCCCGACCACGACGAACACGATCGCGTAGCGGCGCCAGGTATCGGGCAGGATCGGCATCGCGATCCGCACGAACCCGTAGGTGCCCATCTTCAGCAGCACTCCGGCCAGGATCGCGGATCCGGCGGCGGGCGCCTCGGTGTGCGCCGGTGGCAGCCAGGTGTGGAACGGGACTGTCGGTGTCTTGATCGCGAACCCGACCCCGAGCGCGAGCAGCACCAGCCCCGCGGCCCAGCCGCCGCCGGCGAGCGGCATCTGCCGGGTCAGCTCGACGAGGTCGAAGGTGTGCGGCGAGGCCGTCACGTAGAGCGCGATGAAGCCGACGAGCAGCGCGAGCGAGCCGACGAAGGTGTAGAGGAAGAACTTCATCGCGGCACGTGCCGCATCACGGTGTCCCCAGCCCGCGATCACGAAGTACATGCCCACGATGGACAGATCGAAGAAGACGAAGAACAGGATCAGGTCGAGCGCGACGAACAGGCCGAGGCTGACCGTCTCGAGGAAGAGGAACAGGACGGCGAAGGAGCGCACCCGCTTCTCCTGCCGGAGCGAGTAGACCGCGCAGGCCAGGAACAACCCGGCGGTGAGGGCCAGGAGCGGCAGGCTGAGGCCGTCGACCCCGATGTGGTAGCCCGAGCTGATGCTGGGAATCCAGCGAAGATTGACCTCGTACCCGTAGCCGTCGCCGTTTGGGTAGTCGGCCCACAGGATGACGACCAGCACGAAATCCGCGGCCGCCGCGCCGAGCCACCACCAGCGCACGAACCGGTCGGTGACGCGCGGGACCGCGAACGGGATCACTGCGGCCACCAAGGGCAGGAACACCACCACGCTGAGCACGCGCTACCTCACGTTCGTCACAGGAAGATCAACAACAAGGCCAGGACGCCCAGGGCGACCGCCGCCTGGGCGTAGTAATGGTGCAGCTGCCCGGTCTGTGGGCGGCGCGCCAGCCGGCCCAGCGACCGGGTGCCGCCCGCGACGGCACGCACCGCGGCTTCGAGCGAAAGCTCGACCCGTACGTCAGCCAGCCGCGCCAGCGCCGCGCCGGTGGCTGCCGCCCCGCGCACGCCGCCGTCGACCACCCGGTCGTCGAACCGGGCCAAGCCCTCGGCCAGCCGGGCGGCCGGCACGGCAACGCCGGCGTGGGCGAGCCGCTCCAGCCCGAGCCAGTCGCCCAGCAAACCCGCACGAGGAACCAGGGAGCGGCTGCGCGTCCAGGCCGCGGCCCCGGCGACCCCGCCGATGGCGAGCAACCCGGACGCGACCAGCTCGGCCCACCCCGGCTCGGGCATTTCACCGCCCACCAACTCGGCGAACCGCTGCGAGAGGACCGGCACGCCGCCGATCCCGAGCAATGCGGCCGCAGCGGCGAGGATCGGCAGCGGCACGAGCAAAGCCGCGTTCAGCCGTGGGTTTGACATGTTGTCCGCCGGTGCCCAGAGGACAGCCAGGATTCGCCCGACGTAGGCTCCGCTGACCAGCGCGGCTGCCAGTCCGACGACGTACAGCGCCGGCGAGTCCGCGAGCGCGGCGGCGAGAACCGCGTCCTTCGTAACCCAGATGGACAGCGGAGGCACACCGGCGAGCGCGAGCGCACCGATGGTGAACACCGTGCCCAGCAACGGATATCGCCGCGCCGCGCCGCGTAACCGCGCGAGATCTTTCGTGTCCAGCGCGACGAGCCAGGCACCGGCACCGAGGAACAGGAGGCTCTTCGTGGCTGCGTGCGCGACCAGTTGGGCCGTTCCCGCGGCCGCGCCGCCCGCGCCGGAGGCGAGCACCATGAACCCGATCTGCGAACAGGTCGACGCGGCCAGCACCTGCTTGAGGTCGCGCTGCACCACCGCGACCGCGCCCAGGATCAGTGCGGTCAGCACACCCGCCCAGGCCACTGTGCCCGCGGCCCACCCAGTGACCGCCAGCAACGGCTCCACCCGGATCAGCAGGTACGCCCCGGCCGCGACCATCGTCGCGGAATGCAGCAGCGCGGAGACCGGGCTCGGGCCGTCCATCGCCCGCGAGAGCCAAAAGCTGAACGGCAGTTGTGCCGACTTCCCGAGCGCGGCGAGCACGAGCCCGGCGGTGATCGCATCCCGCCACCCGCCCGCCGCGCCGGGCAGCTCGGCCAGCGTCAGGCCGGGGACCCCGCCCGCGTACGCCGCGCCGGCCGCGAGGTACAGGCCGAGGTCGGCGGACCGGGTGGTCAGGAAGGCGATCCCGCCGGAATCGACGTGGTGATCCTCCCGCCACCAGAACCCGATCAAGGCGTACGAACAGGCCCCCATGACCTCCCACGCCATCAGCAGCACGACAAGGTCGCGCGCGGTCACCGTGACCAGCATGGCGGCGGCGAACACCAGCATCAGCCCGTGGAACCGAGCCCGCGATTCTTCAGCGGCGAACTCACCGGCCGCGAAGATCAGCACCGCGACGAGCACGACGGCGACGGTCACAACCATGACCGCGGACAGCCCGTCCACTCCGACCTCGGCCCGCAGACCCGCCAGCAACGGCGCCGACCCGGCAGGCCGCGTGAACGCGGCGGCGATGGCAAGCACCAGCGTGACAGCCGCGGCTGTCACGCCGACGGCGGGTGCGGCGCGGTCGAGGACATGCCCTACGACCAGCAGCACGGCACCCGCTGACAGCGGGAGCCCGATCAAAACCCAAAGGACCACCGGCTCAGCCCTTCAAGTCCGCGGCCGAGTCGGTCATGTCGACGTCGCGGCGCCGGAAGATCGCGGTGACCACTGCGAACCCGACGGCCATGTCGACCGCCATCAGGGTCACCGCGACCAGCACCACGACCTGGCCGTCCGGTCGGTCGGGGGAGACGAAGTACCAGAACGCCGCGCCCGCTACGATCACCGCGTTCGCCATCAACTCGAGTCCCATCATGATCATCACAATGGACTGCTGCGAGAGCGCGCCGTACAGCCCGACGCTGAACAGAGCCGCGGCCAGCAGGAGAAACGTCTGCAGAGTCATCGGTTCAGCCCGCCCCGCACAGGGTCCTGCGGCTGCTTCTCGCGCAGCCTGTCGCCGTACCGGTCGTAACGGCCGCGGTGGGTGGAGAGCACGACCGTGGCGACCATCGTGGCGAACAGGCACAACCCGAGCACCATCATCACCAGCATCTTCGAGCCCATGAGCGCTTCTCCCAGCGCCCGCGTGGGATCGGCCGGTCGGGACCGGTCCGAGGACGGCCACGGCACCAGGAAAATGCCCGCGGCGAGCGCGGCGAACACTCCTCCGGCAATGACCAGCGACCCCTTCTGGTTGTGCACCATCGTCATCGGCATCAGCCCAGCCGGGTTCATCATGAACATGATCATGAAGACGGCCATGACGACCATCTCCATGATCATCATGAGGACGACCAGTACCCCGAGGTAGGCCAGGTTGAGCAGCAGGAGAGTGCCGGCCGCGAAGACGAAGGAGGCCAGCAGCGCGAACGTCGCGCGGGCCATCGAATCGACCCGGAACACCGCGATCCCCGCACCGACCGCACCGACAGTACATACCCAGAAGACGATCTGTGTCCACATGCGACTTCCCCCTCACCGGACCAGCACGACGACGGCGACGACGAGCGCTTGCAAGAGCGTCAGCGGGATCAGCACGACCCAGGCGATCTCCTGGTAGCGCTCCATCCGCACGGTGGGGATCCGGCGCTTCAGCCACACCAGCAGCGCGAGGACCGCGAGCGTCTTGACCACCGACCACGACCAGCCCGGCAGCAGCGGCCCGGACCCGCCGCCGAGGAACAGCGGCACAGCGAAGGCCGCCCCGGAGACCAGCAGCAGCCACCGTCCGGCTGCGAAAACCAGCCGGTCCACGCCGGACAGTTCCGAGGCCGCGCCACCGGCGATGTCCGGGCCCACGGGATGGGAGAACGGCCCCCAGAAAGACATCGCCGGCACCGACAGCAGGTAGACCACGAACGCGGCGGGCATCCACACCACGAACCACAGCGAATCCTGCGCGGCGACGATGTCGGTCACCCGCAGCGAGCCGGCCCCGAGAGCCGCGGTGATCAAGGCGAACATGTGCGGCAGTTCGTAGGCCAGCCCTTGCGCGATGAACCGGTAGCCGCCGAGCAGGCCGTACGCCGAGTTCGCGCTCCAGCCGACCAGCCAGACAGCCGCCCAGGCCACGACTTCCATCGCGTTGAACCACACGACCCCGATCGGGAAATCCGCCACCGGCCACCGGCCCAGCGGGGTGCAGAGCGAGGCGAACACGGCGGCGGCCAGGAGCGCGAGCGCGCCGCTGCGTCCCAGCAGGACGTCCGAAGCCACCGTGCGGCGACGTTGCTGCACAAGGAGCCCGCCGACGTCGCGCAGCGGGAGCGACGCAGCTCGCCCGGGCGGCGCTCCGGCGGCGCGGGCGGACAGGAGCGCGTCACACGACGCAGTGACGGCGGCCAGGGCGCCCAGTAGGACCGGCAGGAGAAGGCCGCTCCACCACGGCAGCGCGTCAACCATGGGCCGCCTGCATCCGTTCGAGATCGGGGTCGAGACTCGCGATGATCAACCGCGCAGCCGCGAGCTCGGTTCCGGCGAGCAGGGCAGGCAGTGCTTCCAGGACAGCGTTCGGGTCGTCCGGTTCCGCCGGAGTTTCGCCCAGTGCTTCGTCGAGCCAGCGGTACAGCCGGTCGGCCGCGTCGCCTCTGCCTGTCTCCCTTCGGTCGCTGCCCAGCCCGGACAGGGACCAGCGCAGCGTCCGGGACCGGCGAATCCGCCGGGCCCATTTCGACAGCTCACGAGCGTTGTCCCGTCCCGCGAGCGCCTCGTCGCGCAACCGATACGCGAGGGTCGCGGCATACTCCCAACCTGCGACCGACAACAGCCGCGCGCAGCTGTCGAGCCGCTGCGCGGTGACACGGGTGCGGTCCGGGGACACGGTGTCCCAGAACCGCACCAGGTCGGGCCCGTGCCCATGCTCCTGGACCGTTTCCACCTCCGCGTCCTGGATGACGTCACCATGCAGGGTCACCCGCACGATCAGCCCGGCCGGCCAGTCGGGCAGGATCGGCCCCAGGGGGACGGTGAGCCGATCGAGCTTCAGGCCGTCGCGGTCGTCGGCGCGGTCGGCCATCGGAATGCCGCCGGGCATCGACATACCGCCCATGTCATGGCCGCTCATGTCGTGGCCGCCGTGATGTGTGTGCTGATCGTGCGACTCGGTGTGGTCGCCGTGGCCCTCGCGCGGCATTTCGTGCTGGGGTGGCGGGCCGTGCTCGCGGGCACCGTGATCGTGTATCGCGTGGTCGGTGTGCGCGGATTCTGCTTCCGGCTCGGGCTCGTGGTGTTCGGTCGGGGGCGCGGCGGAGACGCGCTGGCGTTCCACCGAACGGAGCTGACGTTCCGCGGCGGTGAGCGCGGCCGCCACACCGGCGTCACCGGAGATCTCGACCCGCACTCGCGGGACCGGGACGAGCTGCCAGACCGCGTTGGAGAACGGAGCCATGGCATCCGTCTCCGGCCCCGCGACGACCAGCAGATTGGCTTCGGCCGGGTTCCGAGCGCAGCGCCAGCCGCGCTGGCGGATTTCGCGCTCGACCGCGAGACGGGCTGCCGTGCCGCCGATCGTCGTGACCACCAGGGGCCGCACGGGAGTGTGCCGGAGCAGCCAGGCGGTCAGGTCCACCGGAACACCCCCTCCCGCCGGGCATACCAGACCCCGGCGACCAGGACCGCGAGGAAGGCGAACATCTCGACGACCGCCGTGGTGCCGACCTCGGCGACGACCAGTGTCCACGGGTACATGAACACCATCTCCATATCGAAGGCCAGGAACACCATCGTGATCGTGTACCACCGCACGTGGAACCGGGACACGGCATGCTCCGCGGGCGAGCCTCCGGACAGGAAGGGCAGCACGTCCCGCGCGGCGCCGGCGAGCCGGACGAGCCGGGTCACCGCGTAGACCGCCGCCGCCACCAGGACTACCGCGACCAGGGCCGCGAGCGCGCCGAGCATTCAGCCTCCTCGGTTGCCTTGACCTGCTAGGGAGCGTAGCTGCCTTGACCCGAGCGGGCAGGGCGAGCCAGGTGCATATACCTCTAGGGGGTAAGGCTATACCATCGTCGCTGGATCTCAAACGCGCCGCGGCTGATGTCGGCGGGCCGAACTGGAGGTGGAGTGGCCGTCCTGGAGGCAGCATTGCCCGGCGGTGTCTCCGGGCGCTGGCGTCCACGAGAAGCTGGCTCCGCATGAGGCCTACGCAGTTCGAGCATGGCACCGGGGGCGAAGCTGTCGTCAGACATTCCCGCCGATCGAGGTGGCCGAGCTTGGGCGCGCCGTCGCTCGGTCAGCGATGACTGCGCCGCGGGAAAGCGGCGGATTGCGTGCTCTCGGCGGTCTATCCACTCTTGGATGCGACGACCAGGTAGGCGCTGCCTAGCAATCTCCGGAAGCCGCGACGGGCCAGCGTGCTTTCTGGACGCGTTTGCCATCGCCGAGACAATTTCCACAGAACTTGGTCGACCGGCGGGACAACAGGCGTGACGTCATAGTAGACGATATCCACCGGCATAAGCCCCGCGGCGCGCAAGAGCCGACGCAGTTTCCAAGGAGGCACTGCGCGGATGCCGCTTGGGCGCGGTCCGTGGCGCGCTTCCGGAGCTCGGCCGAGCATGCCTTCGATTTTTCCGAGCAGGCGCAGTAGTGGCCAATACACAACCCACTCGAATATTCTGTATGGGCTGAGCGGGTTCAGCATGGTTACCAGGACCAATCCATTCCGCTGCACGACGCGCGCGCATTCCTCGAGGACCGTGGATACGGCGCAGTACTCGAGTACGCCCATGGCAACCGCTACGCCGAAGCTCGATTCGGGAAACGGCAGGTTGACAGCGTCGCCGACCGCGAGTCGCGTATTGGTGCCGCGGAGGCTTCGGGACGCTTCGGCGATCATCGCAGGCGATGAGTCGACCAGCGTGACCTGGAACTCGTCAGGCCGTGCATCGGCGAGCTGTCGCGCGAAGACCCCCGGACCGCAACCGACATCGACCAGGTCGCCGCCAGGGCAATGGCCGAGTGCCTCCAGGACCGCATGCATTCGAGAAGAGAAGTACCGTCCGGACGGTCCCGGCTCCTCGTGCGATGCCGCGTACTCTGCGGCTCGGGAGCGGTCGTCGAACTGCGCGCGGACCAGATGTTCCCGCTCGGTGTGCCACGACCGATCGGCACCGAGACGCGCGACAGCGCGACTGCCACTGTCGTGAGGAGCGGGCTTGCCAGTCATCCACCGGCTCCCTCCTGGTCGCGCGACGACTCCGTCCGAGGCGCCCGCGTAAACTAGGGAAAATAGTAGCATGATGTTCTGCTCTACTAGGGGAAGCTGCGGCATTTGCCGTTCAAGGTCGGTTCCTCCTGCGCGCACGGCAGGTGGTCGTTGCACTCCGGCGTCGCCGCAAGCCCGACCAGTAGTCACCCGCTCGGTGTTGCATGACGGCGGCTTGGACGCCGTCATCGCCGCCGACAGTTGGTGCGCCACTCGCCCGGGTGTCTCGACGGGCCGGCTGAGATCCGCGCCGCGATATGCCCGCTCCGTACGAGATCGTTCGCGGTGGTGGCAAACGGCCGTGCAGGTGGTTCCACGCGGCGGGTCGCCTTGGTTCCGGTCGGGTGGCAACGGCAGGCCGGCATGTTCGCCGACGACCTGGCTTTCGTGGTGTGGAGATCGGGAACTGGCTCGGTCGATCCGGCGCTTGCCGTCCATTTGGGAGGACGCAGGCCCGGCCGAGTGCCACTGCGGCAAGGGATGCGAATCAACGGATGCCCACGCAAGGCACTCGACTGGAAGACGCCAGCTGAAGCGCTCAACGAGCTGCTATTGTCATTTCAATAAGCTGTTGCGACGACCGGTTGAACTCGGGTCGGGTCGAGGGGCTTGCTGGACCAGTCCTGCGTCTCCGTGACCACTTTGTCAGTGATCATTGAAACCGTCTCCTTGCTGACCGATGCGTAACTGGTCAGGTTGTTAGGTAGTGGGCAGCCAGGCGCGGCCTTCGGCCAGTTGGACGAGGGCGTGGAAGAACGTGATCCCATGTTTGGCCGCTGTGGCGAGGTAGGATCGGATCGCGGTGAACTGTCGGGCTCCGGTAAGGGTTCTGGCGCATCCGGATACTTTTTGCCGGAGTTTGACCATCCGGATTTCCCGCTCTGCCGCATTATTGTCGAACGGAACCCGGAAATCTGTCGAGAACCGCAGGTAGTCATCGTGACGGTCGAGTATGCGGCGAGCCAGGGCGTGGTGGGTGGCCATGATCTTCGTGGAACGAGCCTTGTTCTGGCGGACACCGAGGCGCGCCGCCGAGCGCAGCAAGCGGGTCTGTTCGGCCGCCAGAGCGGCATCGACCTGCGGCAGGTTCGCTTCATTCGCCGCCTCGACAAGTCCTTTGAGCTCGCGGAGCGCGTCCGCGACCTGCGTGGCCCAGCACCACGGCTCACCGTCAGGCGCGAGGTCGGCGACGGCCTGCAGCTCGCGGAGCAGATGACTGTTGCACAACGCGTGCGTCACCTGGGTGTAGGTGTCGTAGGGAGCCCAGGCGTCGGGCCCTGTCATGATTTCCGTGTAAGCCACGGACGATTTCTTCTTCTATTCTAGTGGAGTGGGAGTCGGTCTGGGAAGAGTGCGGCGAGGGTGTTTAGTGCTTGTTTCCAGCCTCGGGTGCCGGTTCCCGATGGTCCGCCTCGGTTGCTGGTGATGTTGCGGAGTCCGAGGTAGAGCAGTTTTGCCGCGGCGGTGTCGCTGTCGAAGTGGCCGCGGTTCTTGGTGATTTTGCGGAGCTGGAAGTTGATGTTCTCGATCAGGTTTGTGGTGTAGACGATCCTGCGGAGTTCGGGTGGATAGTCGAGGAACGGGGTGAAG
>NZ_FOEF01000047.1 GCF_900110575.1 Amycolatopsis saalfeldensis | reverse complement strand
CGGCGCCCCGGCGCCGGACCCAGGATTCCGTGACAGGTGTTGTTGGCGTAGCGCCGCCAGGCGCGAAGCACGCGGGGTCGGCGCCGCCAGGCGCCGGTCACGCCAGATGCGCAGCATCTGGGCGGAGGCGCCCCCGGCGCCGGAGCCCGATTCAGTGCCCGCCGTCAGGCGGGCCGGGTGGGCGGGCGGGCGCGGGGAGCACGAGGGGGCGCGAGCCCCCTCGTATCGGCGTGACCGGCTCGATGCCGGTCACGCCGATGTTTCGCGCCGCGCGGGCGGGAAGCTCGGGGCTTCTCGCCCGCGCGGCGTGCGGGCTGTGTCAGGCGGCGACGTTCGCCCGGTCTGCTGCCGGGGCGGGGAGCTTCTGGGCGGCCTGCCAAATGACGGCCGAGACGTAGCGGGCGCTGTCGGAACCGTGCACGGTCATCCGACGGACGCGCTGGCCGTTGAGAACGGCGGCGGTGGTCTTGGCGTGGGGTCGGGTGGGGATGAAATGCCCGGTCGGGAGGGTGACGCCGTGGCTGTGGGGATCGTCGGGCCGCGTGGTCCACGTTGCTTTGATGCCGTCGAGCATGAGGCAGATTCCGACGGCCTGGGCGAACGCCCAGGCGGCGAAGCGGTCCGCCGTTTTCGCGGCGTCGGCGTCGCCGTTCGCGCGGTGCTTGGCCGCGATGGCGGCAAGGGTGCGCGCTCCGCGCTCGCGGGCGTCCATGTACTTGATCAGTGCGGCGGTGTCCATGCTCGGGCTCCTGGCTGGGCGGGCGGGCGGCGGGCTGTCAGCGTTCGGGGCTGGCATCGCTTGGCGGGTAAAGGAAGTCGTGCATGCATTCGGGGCAGAACGTGACTTGTGAGCCGCTGGTCACTTCGGGGGCTTCGTCGTCTGCGTAGGTGTTGTAGGCGTCGACTAGGTCGGCTTCGGTGGGGTAACTGCGGTTGCACTCAAAGCAGTACTGAAACGCGTTCTCGTCGTAGGGGTCGCCGAACTCCGGATCGTCCGGGGCGTCGCCGTATGTTTCTTGGTCGTCGAACTCGGCGACGCTTTCGCCTTCGTCGTACTCGTCTTCTTCGTCGTAGGACTGGCTAGGGCGTGGCTGAGGGCTGGTCACGTTCTCTGTCTCCTGGCGGCGCTGACGGGGGCGACGGCCGGTGTTGGTCCGGCCGCCGGTGGCGTACGCCAGGGTCACCGGTTCATGATTTGGTGCACAAATTCCGCGCTGCTGAGTTCAGCATGGTTGCTGTGTTTGGTAATCAGGTTTTCGATGTGCTCCGCCTCGCTGGGGGTGGCAAGAGCAATCCGGACGTTTAATGTGCAATCGGCGCAAGTCGCGTTAACGGTGGTGTAACGCGTGGTGCTGGTGATGACCTTAACGGCGGTTTGATTCAGGAACGCGGACAGCTTAGTCATGGTGTCGGCCTTTCAGCGCTGGGAAAATGGAGGAGTGGGAACCGGCGGCCGGTGGTGGTCCGGCCGCCGGTGGCACATGTCAGGCGGGGAGGTGGGCGGCGAGGTATTCGCGTGCGGCGCGTACGGCCGACTTGAGGATCGGGAGCGCGCGGCTGTTGGCGCGGCCCTGCTCGCCGTAGTGCATCTGGGAGTAATCCTCGTCCCGCGACGTCCAGGCGCG
The DNA here is from genome assembly GCF_900110575.1 of Amycolatopsis saalfeldensis. Taxonomy (GTDB): domain Bacteria; phylum Actinomycetota; class Actinomycetes; order Mycobacteriales; family Pseudonocardiaceae; genus Amycolatopsis; species Amycolatopsis saalfeldensis. The sequence continues at coordinate 22,750 of NZ_FOEF01000047.1, read as the reverse complement.
GGCGGCGGCGGCGATTCCGCGCCCGGCAACCTTGCCGTTGCTCCAGTGCTGCATAGCGGCCTTCAGGCCGGTTTCTGCCTGGTACTCGGTGATGTCGGGATAGGCGAACGTGACGATTTCGACGGCGATGGCCAAGGCGGCGGCGCGGACGGCGGCGGTCTCGCACACGGGAGAGCAGTACTCGGCGGCCGGGTTGTCCGCGACCTTGCGCGCGATGTTGGCGTCACACTGGCCGCACCGGACGACGTCCCCGGTCTCGGGGTCCAGTCCGATGGTGGCGAGCCGCGCGGCGGTCTCCTCGTGCGTTTCCTCGGCGGCCTGCTCGGCGGGCTCGGGTGCGGTGACCGGCTGCGGGGTGGCGGCCTGCTCGGGGACGGTCACGCCGTCGGTGAAGCACTCCGCGCAGAGGCCGTTCCGCCGGACGCTGAGAGCTTTCTCCGTGCGGGAGAGTTCCAGGTTGCACTCGGGGTTCGTGCAGGTGATGACGGGACCGTCGGCTGCGGAGAGGTGGGCGTTCGCGGGGGCGGTCTTGACGGCTGCGGTCATGGTGGTGTTTTCCTTTGATTCTGTGGGGTATCTTCCGGAGTTTTGGCGGGCTCCGGGTGGGGTTTTCGTTTCCCCCTGACAACGAAAATATTACCCGATTCTGGCCGGTCACGGAAGGGTTATCACCCTTTTTTCTTCTTCTTTTTTGTCACATTGTCGACCGAATCGCGCGGCTTTCCACGGATTCTTTCTGTCTACAAAGGGGGGTCTTTGTGCTTCATTCCCTCGGCCTGATGTCGTTAAGCCAGGGGTGTCAAGGGCGCTTTTCCCTTGACACCCCTGGTAGACATCAGGAAGGCCGAGGGAATGAAGCGCGAAGACCCACCGAACCGCAGCCTTCCATCCCCTCCATTCCCGAGGCCTGCCTGGGGGGTCCGGGGGGTGGCGAACGCCCCCCGGAAACAACAGCGTTTCCGGACCTTTCTTCAATTACTTTGCACGTCGGAAGCCATTCATTAAACAGCTACATTTGACTGCGACTTTAGTTATTTTCGGCTTTATGTTCGGGCGGTCAGTCGCCCTCGACAAAGAAGATGTATCCGCCGACGACGGTGAGGATGCCCAGCAGGCCTGCCAGCGCCCATGAGATCGGCTGGTCGAAGGCGGCGAAGATGACCTTGTAGACGACGGTGGCGGCGCCGGCGAGAAGCGCTTTGACAAGCACGAGCGGCACGAGGTGGGCCTCCTTGGCCGGTGGGTGGTGAGGGGTCTGGCCCGGCTGCGCGCGGCCCGGGAACGTCAGCAGCCAGGAACGAGGCCGCAGAAGATGAGGTGCAGGAGCGCACCGGTGTAGAGGTTGATCAGCGTCATCAGCCACAGGGCGGTGACCGCGAGGGCTCCGATGGCGAGAGCGGACCACCAGGGAATGGGCACGCTCTCCAGCCTGAGCAGGAGTCGCAGCAGGTAGGCCAGCGCGACGACGAGCGGGAGGCTGGCGAAGGCCAGGACGTGCAGGGGCATGGCTGTCTCCGGTGAGGGTGTGCGGTGACGGGGGGCGCGACCGGTGCGCGCCGGCCCGCGAGGGTGACTCAGTTGTGGAAGGCGGCGACAAGGGCGAACAGAAGCGCCAGGCGCCAGGTGATTCGGTGGCCGCACAAGGGAACGACGATGACCTTGATGATGAACGCCCAGATGAGGGCTGCCGCGATTTTGGCGAGGAACATGTGGACTCCGAGTGGAGCGCGAGGGCGATGTGGACGGCGGCCGTGCGGCGGGCCGGTTTCCGGCCCGCCGCTCGGGCGGCTCACCAGTCGGCGCCGACCAGGTCTTCGGCCAGGAGTTCGTAGTGGAGCCGGTCCTCGACGGCGGTGCGGTCGTCGAAGTGGCGCCAGGCCTCCTCGTCGGTCACCTCGATGACTCGACCACCGAGCAAGTCCTGGATCATGTCCGCCGCGGCGGCCTCGGCGGTGACGTCGGCGAAGAGGGTCGTGCTCATCGGGCCTCCTGGGCTGGGGTGTCTGTGGAACGCGGCTCTGCCCAGTGCGCCGTGGGAGGGGGCCGAAGGCCGGCGGGGGTTCTGGGTCGGCCATTCCGGTGTGATCGCCGGAGGCGACCCCGAAGGGGCTTGTCTCACCGGAATGGCTGGCCCAGGTTCATCGCCGCTTGCCCCTCCCACGGTGTACTGCCCTTGGGCGGTCCACTGGCACTCCAGCCTGCGCGCCCGCTGTGCCCGGCCCGGACCGTGACCAGCACCGTCGCGGTGACGCGGCACCAGAGCCCCGGCGTGCTCGTGCCGCGGAACCTGAGGGACCGCCGCCATGGCTGGCACGCGACAGCCGCGTGCACGTAGGGACGGCGGCATGGAGCAGGGCCACGGCGGCAACCGTCAGCCGAGTCGAGCAGCTGCCGGCTGTCGGAATCTCCCGCGACTGCGGGAGATTCCGATGCTCTGGCGAACCCCGACACCTGCAGCCCGGTCTGAGCGGCGCGGGCGGCCTGGTTGTCGGCCGTCAGGCCGCAGGCCGGGAGCCGGTTCGCAGCGTCGACAGCGCCGCGGGCCAGCTTTCTGGCTCCGCGGCCGCCCGGTACCTGCTGTAGACGGCGTCCACCGCGCTTCGCTCGGCGTAGATGGTGGCCAGTATGTCGGCGGCGCTGGATTCGGCGGCCTGCTGAAGGCGGGTCGCGTAGGTGCGCAGGGCCCGGCGCCACGCGGCTTCGAGGATCAGCGCCTTGTAGTGCTTGCCGGTCAGGGGAACCGGCGCGGCTTGGTAGAGGGTGATGAGCTCGTGGCCGAGCCAGGCGTGCTGCTGTTCTCCTCCGGCCCGGCCGGTGGTGACCGCGTGACCGAGGACGAGCCCGGGCGTCGGGTCACGGTCGCTGGCGACGACGTCGATGACGAGTTCGAGAATGAACGCGCTCATCGGGGTGGCCAGGTCGTCCGGGTCGATTCCGGCGAGCAGGGCGCGGGCCGCGCTCGCGGGGAGCTGCAGCAGGCAGCCGAGAAACTGGCGTTCCGGGTCGAGCAGTGCGGCATCGACTGCGGTGTCCCGTGGCCGCACGTCGCTCTGCGGCGGTGGCCCGCAGGCAGGTCCGGGCGGGCGTGGCGCAAGCGCGTCGTCGGTGGGCATGGTTCCTCCCCTGGTGTTGAGGTTAAGCGATGGTGTTGTCGCCGCGCATGAGGAATCCGCTGGTCACGACCCCTGCACGGGGTCAATGAGCAGGGCGGTGGAGTTGTCGGTGCCGCCGTGGCGCGGGCCAGCCAGCGCGATTCGATGCGCTGCGGTCTCGACGTTGTCGGTGGAGGTGACCAGCTGCGCCAGGACGTCGTGCGGGACGGGTTTGTGGACGCCGTCGCTGGTGAGCAACAACCGGGTCTCGCGGTCGGGTGTGCTGGTGCGTCCGATGGTGTCGGCGGTGGCGGTGGCCACGCTGGAGGTGACGATGTGCTCCCACGACGGCAGGCGGTGGGCGTACCAGCCGGGGACGGAGTCGGGGTCGTCGTAGTTCTCCCGCAACCAGGCGCGGGTCTCTTCGGCCCGGGTGTGATCGGTGGTCAGCTGACGTAGATGGCCATCTCGGCTCTCGTACCCGCGGCAGTCGCCGACCCAGGCCAGTTCATAGCCTTCGTGCTGCTCATGAGCGACCGCGACGACCATGACGGTGTCGCCGTCGATGTCGTGGCGCAGGATTTCGTCGCGGGCCGTCAGCAGCGCGTCCGCGGGATCAAGGCGGTGGCCGAACGCGGCCCGCACGGCGGTGGTCGCGGCGACACGCGCGGCTTCAGCGGCGCCAGGACGATCGCCGATCCCGTCGGCAAGTGCCCACGCGGCGGTGTCTCCGAAGACGTCGTCGACGAACACCGCGGCGTAGTCGGCGTTGGTGCGGCGACCGCCGATGAAACTGGCCAGCCCTCGGTGGAAGACGGGCCACTCGGGCGGGCGGTTGAGATGCTGGCGCGCGAGGGCGCGGGCTTCGGCCCGGCCGCCGGGCGGGTCGGCGGTCTCCGACCAGCCGCAGAGTGAGCAGATCGCAATCGGATGGCCGTCGGGCCCCGAGCGATGGGTGGAGACCTTGTGCAAGACGCGGCCAGTGTGGTCGGCGCGGATGACGGATGTCATGACGGAACTCCTTGGTATGTAAAGAAAGGCGCACAGGAACTCGGCGCTGGCGAGCGCCATGGCTTTGTCGCCGGGCTCGCCAGCACCGGAGGCTGATCAGCTGGCCTGGCTGGTGATCAGCGCCTGCTCGAACTTGAGCCGGATCGGGTAGTGGGTCACGCCGTTCTCGACGTGGAACCGGCTGCTGTCCTCCAGGCGAAGCTGCTTGGTGGAGTTCTCGTCAAGTAGCACCCGACAACCGCCGGCGGCCTTGTCGACGGACTGCACGGTGCCGGTCAAGCCGACAAGGAACTTGGGCGAGACGTTGGTGATCATGACGACGTCGCCCGCGGCCAGGCTCTCGGCGAGGGTCTGGATGCGCTTCTTGCGACCGGTTTCGACCTCGGTGATCTGCTGTGCAGTGGCGTGGGAGACGAGAAACGTCACCAGGTCGTCGAAACCGTCAGGTGCGTCGAGGACGTCGAGCGCCGCGACGGGCATGCCGTCAAGTGGATGGCGGGTCGTGCCCTCGGGGATCCAGATCGACCGGCTCGCCTTCCCCGAGCTGAGCCGTGCGGTGGACTCCTCGTCCAGCAGCACGGTGGCGACCTTGCCGTTCTTGGCCTGAACGGTGCCGGTCAGGCCGCGCAGGTACGCCTGCTTGATGTTCTGGCGAACTTTCACCGTCGCACCGACGGTGACCCGTGCCGAGACCAGGGCGTTCTGCTGGTCGGCCAGCAGTTGACGGCGTAAATGGAGGACGTCGCTCAAGGCGTGGGCTTGGGACTGGGTCAGCTCCTCGCGGGTGAATTCCAAGGCTGATTCGAACTGCACGGCGTACCTCCGGGGTGTCGGGGTGGGACGCCATGGCCGGAGCACGCCTCGGAGCGCGGGGACCGGCCGGCTCCGGCAAGAGCTGCTCGCCCCGGCGGCAACTTCGCCGGAGCCGGGCGGTCCGGCGGGGCCGCGCGCTCCGCCGGACCGGGGTGAGACCGCGGAACGCGGCCGAGTGAAGCGAGGCTGGTCTCACCCGGTCGGCGTTGGGCGGGCGGCATCGGCGCGTCAGCCCCGCCCGGGCGTGCTGGCCTGCGAGCGGCCCCATCCCCGGGCAGCGCGGAGGGCAGAGAAAGGGTGTGGCCACGATTCCGAGCGCTCGACGCAAAAGCGGCGCACGGCGCCGTACGCACCGGACTGATTTAATCGATATCGACAGACTTCGCCGAAGCGTCGTGGTCGGGGCCCACGACCCCGGCAACCGGGCTGGCGACACCACACCCTCGGCAATCGGCTCTTGCGAGATCCCTCTGCACGGGGATGCAAGCAGCGGAACACACACGAAAGTCCTTCATGGACCCCACTCCGTCAGAAGGACAGGGTGCTCCGGAGTTTTGCTGTTCCTCCGGCAGGACGTCAGACGGGGGTCAATTTAGTCGATATCGACTAAATACGTCTCGTAAGTGAGCGAGAAGTAGTTGTCGGCGAAGGCCGCGAAAGCGTCGAGGTCCCCGCGGATCACATTGGAGACGTCGGTGATGTGCGCGCCGGTCTTGCTGTCGAACAGGTCGAGCAGCACGGTGATCCGCCGCGGGGAAAGCAGGGCGACGCCGGTGACACCCGTGCAGGCTTCGCACCGCGAACTCGCGGCCCGTCTGCGACGGTGTGGACGGGTCCAGGTGTCGATGGTGATGACGAACTCCTTCGTCCGATGTCGTGGCAACGGTGTCCTGGCTGGCGCTCAGGGAGTTGAGCGCCAGCCAGGACGCCGGGGCGTCAGCTGGCGAACAGGGCGACTTCGTCGCGGACAGGACGATGCCGCGAATGGTCGGTGGCCAGCTTGCGAGCGGCGCGCAGTTCGCGGCTGCTGACGTTGGTGACCGTGCATTCGGCTGAGCAGTGCTTGCAGCGGAACGTGCCGGAGCGCCGGGTGAAGGTGCCGGTGATCGCGTCGTCGAGCGCGACCATGAATCGGGCGTAGAGCCCGAGCGCGACGTCCAGCAGGGAGTTCTTGATGCGGTGACGGCCCATTGGGTCGGGTCCTCTCGGTGCGGTGGTGAGCTGACGGGCCTGGGCTCATCAGGCCGTGGCGAGGTCCGTAGGACGGCGGGGGTTCTACTCGGCGGGGCGGGTGGCCCGCAGCGGAGCGAGGACCGTCACCCGCCCCGCCGGGCGGGTTCATCGCCGCGTTGCCTCGCCGCGGGTCTGGTGACCTTCGTGCGTCAGCTGGCCGGCCGAGCGGAAGGGCGTCGACCACGTGCCCGCACCGCTTGAGGTAGCGGGATTGCTTGTGATCTGGGTGTCCACTTTTTGTCAGGTTTGTGTCAGATAGTTGGCATAAACGCAGGTGGGGCCGCCCGTGTTGGAGCGGCCCCACCTGGTCGAGTGGATCAGGCGGCCAAGTCCGCTTGCAGGTCTGCTACCGATTCGGCAGTGCCGGGCTCCTCCCCCGCGGTCGGTTTGATGGCCGCGCCTTCGACGGCGTCGTCCTCGTCGTCGTTGCCGTCGGGGACCTCGTCATCCCCGTGCTCCTCCGCGGCGGTCTCGTCACCATCGTCGGCGATGCCCAATTCGACGGGGGTCGTCGTAGTGGACTGCGATGGCGTGAGGACCAGCTCCTCCACCGGGGACAGCGCGTAGCCCCAGTTCTTGAGCTGCGTGAAATACGAGCGCTGGGCGGGCGAGGGCTTCTCCCAGGTGTTGCGTCGGTCGGTGCCCTCCTCGAGCGCGGCCAGCAGCATGACCAGGTTCAGCACGGTGGCTCGCGAGGGAGTCGCCTTCGTGGCGGCGTCCGCGATGGGGTGCGCGAGGCGCCGGTCATAGCGGCTGCGGCCGGCCTTCTTGTCGAGTCCCAGCAGTTCGACAGCCAGGGCGTGATCGGACTCCATTGCCTTGCGAAGGTCGTGGCTGCCCTCGGCGATCGTCTGCGCGATCCACGTCGTGGCGTCCTTCGGTGCGCTCTTGCGGCCGGCGAAGTTCTTGAGGAAGGTCTTGCGGACCTTCTCCGCCGAGTCCCAGTCCTTGCCGTTCTGGATGACGCGGCGCCGGTTTGCCTTCTCCTCTTCGGTCATCGGTCCGGTGGCCCGGCCGGTGCCGGCGGAGTAGGTCGCGGTCACCTTCCCTTGTCCGGCGTGGATTTCGGCGTGGCCGTGCTCGGTGAAGCTGGTGCAGACGTAGACGATCTCGACTCGGTCGGCCTCCGGCCGGTGGGACCGGTAGTCCAGGAACGCCGCGTGTCCGGGGCACTTCGCGTGGCGCTTGGCGGTGAGCTTGGTTCCGGGCTTGGTCTGCGGGGTGGCGCGCAGGTCGGTCAGCTTGCGGGTCTTGCCGCCGTAGAGGGTGTCCGGGCGGGCAATGACGGTGACGCCGTCGGCCTGCAGCTTGTCGGTCGTTTCCTGGCGCAGCCTGCGCTCCTCGCGCCGGTCGCGAAGCCGCTGCGCCTGGTGGCTGAACTGCTCGGGCTGAGTGCGCGCGCATTCGGTCAGCGTTGCCTCGGCCGCTTCGTCGCCCTGGAATTCCGCGACGACTGCGGCCTGGGTGAGGTCGAGGGTGCCGTCGTTGAGGGCCTTGCGAGCCGTGTCGCTTGTGGCCACCTGGATGGTGGTCTCGACCTCCTTGACGGGGATCGAGCATTCCCGGGCGATGGCCCGGGCGTCCAAGCCCAGGTCCAGCAGTTGCTGGGCGGCTTGCACCTGGTCGGCGCCGCAGATGTCGGCGCGGTGGCGGTTCACCACGACCTGGTCGACGATCCTGCGGCGTTCCTGTGCCTTCTCGTCGAGCGACGGTCGAGGCTCGACGATGACGCGGACGCGTTCGCGCTGCGTCCGGATCGCTGCGAGCGTACGACGCTGGCCGTCGTGGACCACCAGCTTCCCGGTGTCGTCGCGGTAGGCCCGGATCGGCTCGCGAACGCCGTGGCGGGCGATGCTGCGCACGAAGTCCTTGTCCAGCACGACGTTGCGGCGGGTGTTCGCGCCGATGAACAGCTGGTCGGGTGCGACTTCGAGGAGCTCGACGTCGTCGGTCGACCGCTCGTGGGGGAAATCGCCGGATTCGAGACCGGACGTCTCGGTCGTCGTCGAGATCTCGACGGCGACCTGGCGGTCTGGCTGTGCCTCGGCCAGAAGCGTCGTGGTGAGGTCGAGGTTGACCTCGGTCGGAATTTCGATGGTGGTCACTGGTGTTCTCCGTTTCGTGGGGTGGACCGGCGTTTTGGCGGGCGCCGGAATTCATGAAATGTGTCGCGGATTTGGTGGATCCGCTGTGTCGCGCTCTGCGCGGGACGCACTCGGGAAAGCACGATCGCGTGTCCGGCCGAGGAGACAGGAAGCCGTGTCCAAGCGAGATTTGCCTCCTCGGTTGGCGACGCGATCGTGCTAGAGTGCGCTTCCCGCACTGGAAGCGACATTCGGTTCCCAAATGCGTCGCGCGGATTGCTACCGTGAAGTAACTGGCGAATGTGTTCGGAGATTTCTCACTGGTGGGCTTCAGTAGCGAATGTGGAAATGTCGTGCTACTTGCAGTATCCAGGCGTGCCTTATGTTCGGCGTTGTTTCGGGATGCGGTAAGGCAGGCCGGCTGGGTCGGCCTGCCTTACCGCGTCAGCTCTCACGGTGGTCGTGGATCTGCACTGCGGCGTCGAATCCGACCAGTGCGTGGTATTGCTCGTCGGCGCGGTAGGCGAAGTTGCCGCCGAAGATCCAGCCTGTCAGGTCTGGCATGCCGTCGACCAGGATGGAAGCCGGCACGATGATCGTGCGGTGGGGCTCGCGAACGAGCCACACCGCGGGTGCTTCGGGACTGGGCAGGTACATCTGCGCTGCCTGTGGCAGGGGCTGCAGGGTCGGGCGTGCTCCGGTGGTGACCAGGCCGTTGACTGTGAGCAGGTGGTGGCGCTCGGATGTGCCGGTGCGGTCGGAGGCGGTGAGACCGTCGCGGTAGACGGTTACATAGACGCCGGCCTGCTCGTGTCGATAGGTGCAGAACGTGTCGGGGTCGCGGGTGCTGGACATCGTCATCGGTGGGTTTCCTTCCTTGTGGGGTGTTCGGCGTTTTGGCGGGCGCCGGCAGGAGTGCGATTGAGTGGTGCCGTCCGCTTGGCCGGTCTTCGGCGGTGGTGCGTGCGGATGCCGCACCGGCTGCGGGCCACCGGGCGCCGGGGCCGAGGTTCGGCGGAGCCGACCGCGGCAGCGGTTGCCTTGCCCTGGCGCCCGGTGGCGTGCTCGGCTTGGCATCCGAAGCAGCCGGGCGGCACGAAGGGGCAGGAGGAGAGCGGAAGGGTGCGTTGATGCGGGACCGCGTCGTTTCAGCTGGAGCGGATCCGCTCCAGCCAGAATCCCGGCGAGTGTCGGTCGTCGTGTACTCGGCCTGCACGCCATCCGGTCAGCCGGGCAAGCTGGTCCCAGGCCCATCGTTGGTGTGGGCTGTTCCATCCCAGGTCAGGGTCGGTCACGATGTAGGGGATATCGACGGTTTGGGTGGCCAGCCACGAGCCGGTGGTGTGGCGTTGGATCCGGACTAGAACGCGGTCGTGCGTAGTGTCGAGAGTGGACGGTTCGGCGGTCAACACCGGGCAGCTGCGGCAGTCTGGGTAGCGTCCGGGGTTGTCGCGGACGCAGCGGCCGTGGTTGCCGAACCTGGCCAGCTCGGTCGTGCGTAGCGTCTCGTGCAGGGTGGCGAAGGTGCGGGGGCGCAGAGCGCACTGCGCGGGGATCGTGCTGTAGTGGGCGCCGAGGCTGAGACGATTCCAGCCTTGTCCGTCCGGTCCTCGTGGATCGAGCTTCGGTGCCGGTAGGTAGATGGGCACGACAGTCCTTTCTGCCAGTGGCGGGCCAGCGGGGTCGCGTAGCCGGCCGCGGCCGGGATGGGTCGGCTACGCGACTGCTTGGTATGGACGGGAAAACGCAGGGTCAGGTCCGCGCCTGACGGTTGCCGGGGAAGTTCTCCGGGATCGGCATCTCGCCGGCGGCTACCGGGCACGGCGTGAAGCCGTCGCGGTGGACGACCAGCAGCGCCCGGGGATGGGACTCGAGGTGAGCGGCAATACGTCCACATCGGACACACGGTCCGAATGTCGGGATCCTGGTGATGGCGGGCTTGTTCACGACAGTTGTCCTCCTCGGATCGGCGGGCGAGGCGCCTTGATCGCCGTGATGGCGGAAGGGCACGTGGGACCCCGGCGGCGCCTGGGGTCCCACGTGCGATGTGGTCAGTCGAGGAGATCGGCGGCAGCGGGCAGGGCACGCTGGCCGGCGGTGAGCGCGGGGAGGTCCTCGTCGGGCTGATCCGCGCGGGTCGCGGTGACGCGGATCGGAGCGGGGTTGTCCTCGCCGACGACCGATTCATCGGTGTAGACGATCGTGCCGTTCTGCACGGAGACGACGTTGTCGCGTACGACCAGGCGCCAGCGGTCGTCAGGTGCTTCGCCGTCGGCGTCGATCTCGCCGTTGCAGATGTGGTCGAAGGTGAAGTGCTTGAACTCCTCGGGATAGGTCCACCCGGACGCGGGCAGCCGCATGAGGGCCGTGTTGCCCTGCAGGGTTCGCATCTCCCGCTGCACCGTGGCTCCGGGCTTGAGGAAGGTGTCGATCAGGTACTTCATCCACTCCGGCGAGTCGTAGAACTTCTCCGCGCCGTTCCATTCGATGGCACCGCCGTCGTCGGTGGGCATCCAGTGGCACCACAGGCCGGGCTGGCCGTGCGGCGGCATGTTGAAGTCGCGCACGTCCTCGTTGCTGCCTCGGGCGAAGTCGTTGCCGGGTTCGGCGTGGTAGGGGCCTTTGCGGCGGTCCATCCGCCGGGAGTCGGCGAAGCTGTTCAGGTAGGCGATTTCGTGCTCGTTGAGCGGCGGAGTGATGGTGACCTCGCCGGTGAAGTAGGTGGTGTAGCCCATGCAGGCGGCCTTTCGTGCTGGCCACCAGGGACGTCGTCCTGGTGGCGGCTGGCGCCCCGCGGGATCCGGGGTGCCAGCCGCGTAGGCCGGCGTGCGGGTAACAGCGGCAAGGCCGCGCGCTCGGCCGACCGGGGTGGGATCGCGCGCAGCGCGACCGAGCGGAGCGAGGCTGGTCTCCCCCGGTCGGCTGGGCTGGCGGGGTCCTTGCGCGCGCCCGCACGTCGGCCAGCGTGCGCAGCCCCGCCCCCGGGGCCGCCGACCCCAGCGACGCGGTCGCCAGGTGGCGGCGGGCCGGGGCTTGCTGCCGGGCGCTCAGGGCAGGCGCGGGGTGTGCTGCACGGGGATGCCGAGTTGTGTGGCGAACTCTGCGAACTGGTCCACGCTCGCCGGCTCCAGGGATGACAGCCGTTGCAGACCACCGGTGAGCGGGGTCTCTGGGCTTCCGCCTTGCCGGACTGCGCGGGCCGGCGGGGTGGGAGTCGGGTCGATGTCCGCGGTGAGGAACAGGTGCGCCGCCATCGGCGGCGCGAGGTCGAACCGCACGATCGGGGTGATCGGCGGGATCACCAGGTCGGCGCTGTCCAGGGCCGCGGCCAGCGAAGGCGGGGGTCTGGTCCGGGGACAGCATCCCGAAGGGGTTGCGCCCGGGTGTTGGGTCCGCCCACGCGACGACGTCGCCGTCGGGCAGGACGGCGAGCAGGCGCAGCACCGGCCGCTCCTGCACCGCGGTGCCCGCTGGATTCTCTTCAGCGTCGGTGTGCCGTGCCGAGGCGAACAGCGTCTCGAACTTGTAGGTGATCGCCCCGTGCTGGGTGGAGACGAGGTTGTCGCGTACGACGAGGCGCCATCGGTCGCTCGAGTCCTCGCCTTGGGCATCGATTTCGCCGTTGCAGACGTGGTCGAAGGTGAACTGCTCCAGTTCCTCGGGGTAGGCCCAGCTGGGGATTCGGTGGGCCAGGTCGTGCTGTGCGGTGGCCCCGGGTTTTGAGGAAGGTGTCGATCAGGTACGCCATCCAGATGGTCGAGTCGTAGAACTTCTCCTGCTGGTCGTATTCCAGTTCGGTGCCGTCGTCGCTGGGAATCCACTGGCACGCCGAACTGGGGGCGTCCTGGGCGGGAGAGATGCCTGCCGGCGAAGCCTGGTCTGCGTCGGCACCGTCGTCGCGGGGCGCGACGGAGTACGGGCCGGTCGTGGTGGCCTCGGGATCGCATTCGGCGAAGTGCCGGAGGTAGTTGATCTCGTGCTCGTTGAGTGGCGGGGTGATGGAGATCGAGCCCCAGAAGTCGGTGTTGTAGCCCATGACCAGTGCCTTTCCTGGCGGCCACTGCGGAGGTGGCTGGTGGCGCTCCCAGAGCCGGGAGCGCCGCCGGCCGGGCCGGCGATCGGCGAGGCGCACGCCGCGTCCGTGCTCGCCCGACCGGCGTGATCGGGCCCGGGCAGGGTCATCGGGCTGGCGGGCGAGGTCGGGGCCGGATCACCCGTGTCGGCGCGGGCTGTCGGGTCGCGGTCGTGGTGGCCGCCGCGTCGGCCAGCCTGGTGAGCGCCCGGCTCGATGGCGCCGCGGCGGGTGTTCTGGCGGATGGCGGTCGCCGAGAGGCTGCTCCTACGCTGGACGCTTCGCTGGAAGGAGCGCTGTTACCTCATGACCTCTCCCTCGGAGCCACGCACGCCCTCGGTCAGCGCGCTGGTACGCGCGCTTGCCCAGTTGGGGGTGCCGCACGCACTCGACGAGGCCACCCTCAGCGCTCTTCCCCCGGCGCGGCGCAAGACGGTGCTGCTGGCGCACATCGCGGCGGGGGCGACCTATCTCGAGCGCCGTCACAACTGGCTCGATGACCGTGGCTTGAGCGGTGACGAGTACCGCGAGATCAACCGGAAGGCGGTCGACGCGGTCACCTCCGGCCGAGCCGATCAGCACCACGTCCGCAAGGTCATCGTGGCCAATGATCTGCTGCACCTGGCCGGAGACGTCGCCGCGCTCGCTGCCGCGGACAGGCTGCGGGTCGAGGCGGAGCAGGGGCTCGATCGCATCGACGTGTCGCCGATCGGGGTGCTGATGCCGGCGTTGCTGGCATGCGCGGCGATCCTGCAGGACTGGCAGCGTGCTCTGGCCGACGAACGCGAGTTCAACATGCCCGCGGCGGTGGGCGAGCACCTCGAGGCCGCGCTCAGCGCGTTCGACGAGCTGTGACATCGGCGTCCGGCCCCGATCCCGTGGTGGATCGGGGCCGGACGCCGCAGCTGCAATCAGAACTGCAGGTGCTGGTCACCGGCGGGCACCGCGGCGTCGCGCGGACGGGCGTGCGGGTCGTGGTCGAGGTGTTCGGGGACGAGCGGGTCCTTCTCGCCGTACAGTTCCAGCGCGGTCGCGAGGTTTTCGGTGCGGCAGCGGTGCTTGGCGCGCTTCATCGCGAGGTCGGCGGCGTGCATGAGCCGGTCCAGTCGGCGGCTGGCAGCGTGGGCGGCCGCGGTCGGCGATTCCCGACCGACGATGTCCACCGGGCGGGCGAGGCCGAAGGCCGCTCCGCAAGTTCTGCCTGCGACCTCCACCTGGCAGGCGTCCACGGCTGACTGCACGGTCGCGGGCCAGGACGCGGGAAGGTCGAGCAGGGCGACGAACTCGTCGCCGCCGACCCTGCCGAGCAGCGCCTGCTCGCCCAGCTGCGCGCGGAGCCGATCGGCGATCTCGCGCAGCAGGCGGTCTCCGGCGCGGTGGCTGATCGTGTCGTTGACCCGCTTGAGCTTGTTGACGTCGACGAACAGCACCGCCGGGTGCGCGAGGTGCGGCAGCATCTGCGACGCGGTCGTGGTCCACGACTCGCGGAGGAGCAGGCCGGTCACGGTGTCGTAGCGCAGCCGGTTGTTTTCGGAGGTCAGCCGATGGTTGTCCTGGCTCAGCTGGTGCACCTGGAGCCGGGACAGTGCCCGTGCGCGGCGGTCCCGCAGGATCACGACGACGAGTGCGGCTGTGGCCAGCACTGCCAGCAGGTGGAAGAGAAGCATGATGGGCCCCTTGTGGAGACGCGCCCGGCCTCGGGCGCGGTCAGCCGCCGAGGGCGCCTCGGTGGCTGCACGGCGAAGGCGGGACCGGTGGCGTGAGCGCCTGCGGTCCCGCGCGGACGCGCTGCCGTTCAGCAGCCTGCCCCGGCGGGGTCAAGAACCCGATGGCCAAGGGGCCTGGTGCAGGTGAATGGACCCTTGACGCCGCCGGGGCGGGCTGCTCGGATTCCGCGTCCGGACGTGGGCCAGGGAGGTGGATTCGCCGGGTCCGTGAGCATCGGCGCAGGTCTGGCGCGATACTGGCTGCGCGAGCGCAGGAGAAGATGCTGGAGGGGCGGAGATGACGAGCACGGAGCGCCGGAGCCGGATCGAGCAGATGTACGGGCCGGGCTGCATGATCGAGTGCATCTCGCCGTCGGTGGCCACCGAGCGGGCTGAGGAACTGACCCGGGCCTCGACAGCCCGTGACCTCGGCTCGAGTAACGGGTACTTCGCGGGGATGGCCACCGAGCTGTTGTCCCGGTACCTGCTGGCGGCGGCGATTCTGGGTGAGGATTCCGCGACGATCCTGAGCTGGGCGAGGTCCCGTGGCGCCCAGCCGTGGACAGCGCTGGCCGAACGCGACGACATCGTGCCGGAGGGCTGGTTGAGCACGCGCGAAACGATCGACTCGCTTCCGGCCGCCACCCAGGCGGCCTGTTTCGCGACGGTGCTGTCCGCACTGCGCCTGCCCGCGGACGGATAGATGGTCGTCGTGCCGGACGGCGAGCTGGCCCGCCGTCCGGCACGCCAGGACTCAGACGTGGCAGTCGAGTGCCACCAAGGACATGTCGCCGGGCAACGCGTCGAGGTAGGCGTTGGCCTCGGCAAGGTAGGTGTCGAAGCTCTCGGGCGTCTCGTCACCGGGTCCCGATGTCGACGCCGGTGCGAGCCACCGGCCGTCGTGGGTCAGCGTCGCCCACCCGGGAATGGCGCCGTCGCGGCACTGCTGGATGTAGGTGTCGCGGTCGAGATCGCCGATGATGTCCTCCGGCCACAGCCCGACCAGCAGCTGCCCCTGGTACGGCCGGTGGGAGTGGATCGCGGCGACCCGCGGCTGGGCGCGGTACTCCCGGTGCGCCTGGGCGGGGGTGTATTCGGGGCGGTTCAGGAACTCGTCCAACGTTCGGTGCGGCGGGGTGCCGGCGATGACGGTGTTGTACTCGTCCCAGTCCGGTCCCGCTTCCTCGGCGAGCTCGGCTCGCTTGCGTTCGAAGTCCAGCGCGCGGACGCGGCCACCGTCGCTATAGGTCGGGTCGCGGTGGTAGCCGATAGCTCCCCTGATCACGTCCGCGGCCGCGGCACCTGCGCGCAGCGGCAGGTAGGACCCGAATTCGTAGCCGCCGATCCGGAAGCGATCCAGCTTGCCAACCGGGTTTTCCCATCGCTCTACGCCATCTTCGACGATGCGCTCGATCGGCGTGATCTTGTTGTAGGGCGCCAGCGCCGAGGCGATGGCCGCGTGCAGCGGTTCGTCGGTGAGTTCGACGTCCGCCGGTAGTGCGAGCAGGACGTGGTAGTGCGTCATGGAGGGTGATCACCTTCGTCAAGTCGCCGGCTGGCGGCGGAGCGGATCCCCTGGTCCGGGGCTGCCGCTCCCCCGGGCCGCCGAGGCCGGACCGGCCGGGGCGCCGCGCCAGCGGTGCATCGGGCGCAGCCGGCACGGTGGTCCAGAGTGGACAGCCCCGGACCACCGCTCCGGCGCAGGCTCCGCGGATGGGCTGGAACCTTCACCAAATTCGCCTGGAACTGTCTGCCGCCGGGCTGTCGAACTTGCATCCGACCCGAGCGCTCGCCGTCGGCGGCGAGGACGTATCTGCGGGGGTTTGGAGCGACCTGATCAGCGGGGCTGTCCCGACGTTTCGAGGCAGCCCCACCAGCGGTGCTGGCTCAGGTGTGGCAGTCCACCAGGATCAGGATCATGTTGTCGGCCAAGGAATCGAGGTAGGTGTTGACCTCGATGAGGTGCGCGGCGTGGCGGGCGCGGTCGTCGCTGCTGGGAACCCAGGGCATGTCAGCGGAAAGCCACCGGCCGTCGTGGGTGAGCATGGCATACCCGGGGATCGCCTGATCGCGGCACTGCTGGATGTAGGTGTCGCGGTCGAGATCGCCGAATTCGCGCTCGGGCGGGTTCATGCCCCTGCCCCGGTAGGCCTCGTGCGCGCGCAGCGCGGCGATCCGCGGCTGGGCTTGGTAGTCCCGCTTGGCCTGGTCGAACGAATAAGCCAGGGACGTGTTCCACGCGGCCCTCGCGCGGTCCATTTCCTCGTCCAGCAGTGCGGAGTATCGGTCGGCGGTGTCGTCGGGCGCGGCGTTGTCTCCCAGTCCGGCGTTGGCGCGCGCCTTGGCTTTGGCCTCGGTGTAGAACTCGTGCCACGGCCGCGACGCGGCTTGTTCGGCCTCCTTCGCCCGCGTGGAGAACGTCTCCCACGCCTGGTGCTGGGGTGTCCCGGCGATCACCGCGGCGTAGTCGTTCCAGTCGGCCAGAGCTTTCTTCGCTTGCGCGGCGCGCTTGCGCTCGAGGTCCAGGGCGCGGATCCGGCCGCCGTCACAGAAGGTCGGGTCCAGGATGGCGTGCGTGTTGCCCCAGCTGCGCGAGCCGAAGATGAGGTCGGCGGGGTCGGCGCCGGCGCGGATGGGCAGGTGGTGGCTCCAGCGGCCGCCGATGAGGTACCAGTCCCAGCGTCCCGCTGGATTGGTCCAGTAGGTGCGGCCGAGCGGGTCGGTGGCCTGCTCGACTTCCTTCTCCTTGTTGAACGGCTCCAGAGCACCAGCCAGGTTCTTCTCGACCTCGTCAAGCTGGGTCTCGCCGGGCAGCGCGACGGTCACGGTGTAGTGGTGCATGGCAGGTGATCGGCCCTTCGTGTGGCTCGCCGAGTGAATGCGAGCGAGGCAGGTCCCGGGATCGGGGCGCCGCTCGACAGGACTACCGGCCCCGGACCGGCCGGGGTGCCGCGCTCGGCCGACCGGGGCGGGATCGCCGAAGGCGACCGAGCGCCAGCGAGGCCCGTCTCCCCCGGTCGGCCGGGCTGGCGGGGCTTCGGGCGCAGCCGGGGCGGTGGTCCAGCGTGCGCAGCCCCGTCCGGCGGCCAGCGCGGCAGCCGACGCCCTCGTCTGGTGGGTGCTCGGTCAGCAAACCCGGCAGGGCAGGCGCCGAGGCCGTGATGCGGTATGTCACGGACACCCTCCCCAGCAGCTGTGAGCGCGGCTGCCGGGGAGGGTGTCCCGTGGACCGTGGACGACTTTTCAGGTGTGGCAGTCGACGAGGACAAGGATGGTGTCGTCGTCGAGTGCGTCCAGATAAGCGTTGGCCAGTGCGACGAACGCGTCGTAGGCCGGGCCGGATCGCTCGGTGACGAATCGGACGCCTCCGGGCGAGAGCCATACGCCCTCGTGGGTCAGTACGGCGCCGGTGGGGATGGCGGTGTCGCGTGCCCGCTGAGCGAGCGCGACCCAGCTGTGGTCGGCGGCTGAGGCTTTGGCCGAGGGGGTCCTGAGGTGGCGTGCGGCGTTGACGCGCTTGCGCTCGAGGTCGAGGGCGCGAATGCGGCCGCCGTCGCACACGGCATCGTGCGTGTCGGCGCCGTCTGCGAGGCGGGGGTGGATCAGGTCGGCGCGCTCGGCGCCGGCGCGGACGGGGAAGAACCCGCTGAAGCGGTCACCGATGGCGTATCGATCCCAGGTGAGGGGCTGGTCATCGGGTAGGTCGGCGATGTCCTCGCGGTTCTCGTCGAACGGGGCCATGACGTCGGCGAGGACGTTGTCGAGGTCGGTCAGGTCGGTGCCGGCGGGAAGCACGACGATCAGGGGGTAGCGCATGGATTTCGCCTTCGATCGGTGGCCGCGGTGTCGGTGCGGCCGGATGGGCGCCCTCGAGCGAGAGCGCCCATCGCCCCGGCCGCCGCCGCCGTCTCCGCCGGTCGGGTTCGTGCCGGCGCGGCGACCCTGGTGGGGGCGGCGGCGGTGGTCGAGACTGGGCGCGCCGAGCCGCGCGGCGACCTATCGCTGGCGCGGCTCGGCGACACGGGGTGCTCAGTCGTCGGCGAAGTTCCAGGTCCAGGCTCGTGCGCCGATCCCGTACCGGCCGCCGCGATCGGGCGTGATGCGCTCGGGCGTGTAGCCGGGCTCGGCTTCTGCTTCCGCTTCGATGAGCACGACGGTGTCCCCGTCCCAGTGGGCTCGTGCCGCGTCGCGGTTCTTGGCGTGGGTGGCGTTGATCCAGTCGACGACCAGTTTGGCGACGTCGCGGCGGAAAAACGGGATGGCGGCGCCGTTCCAGGTTCCGTTGGCGACGACCGCGGGGAACAGCGGGGTGCCGACGATGTCGTACATGGTGACCAGCGTTTCGCCTTCGAGGGGTCGAAGGACACGTCGCCGGCGGGCGCCACCGGAGTACAGCTGCTGGTGGCGACGGCGTGCTGCGGCAGCGTCTTTCTTGTTGTTCGGCACGGAAACTCCTGGATGTGGAAGGGAAACGCCCGTCGCGGCTGCGCGGAAGCGCTGGCGCGACGGGCGTGGGCGTGGGCTCAGAACGGGAGGCCGGCGGTGTCGATCGCGACGGGCGGGTCGCCGATGACGGTGTGAGTGGCAAGGTCGGCGGCGACGGCGTCGTCCGCGGTGAGACCAAGGGCCGTCCAGGCTTCGGGCTGGATCTCGTAGCGGCGGTGCCCCAGGCGGGCTTCCGCGTGGCCGAGCACCGGGTGCTCGGGGCCGATCTCGTGCAGCTGCAGCAGGTCCGCGATGGCGAGCAGGCGCAGTTCGGCCGGGTTGTGCATCCAGTAGTCGGCGAGCAGCAGCAGGGTCTCCGACAGGACGCCGCTGGCGAGTGCTGGGAGTCCGTCTTGCTCGTCTGCGCTGGTCAGCACGACGACCTCGAACTGGTCGTGCGCGAAAGGGCGAGCCCAGGCCGCAGGCAGGATTTCGACGTAGCCGGGGCCGGGTGACCACGTCGTCGAGTCGTGGGTGGGTGCGAAGGTCGGTGCGGGCATCGTGATCGTCACGCGGGGCGCTCCTTGGTGCGGTGGTCGGCTGCACCGGCCCGGCGGGGTCGCTTTCCGGCGTGGCCGGGAATTCCCTGGTCGGGCTGGTGCGTGAACGACCTCCGGTCAGCGGGCCGCGACGGGCGGTGGCTGGGGTCTCCGCGCCAGCGGCGCGCAGCGCCCTAGCCACCGCCCGTGGTGGTCTGCTGCGCTCTGCGTGTTCATGCAGCCGCGCCGGGCAGTGACGACCGACGCGGGAGTGCCGGCTAGCGGCGGAGTTTGCCCTTCGCCACCGCCCTGGCCATGCGTGCTCCGGCGACTCGGCCCTGGCGCACCACGCCGCCGGTGCCTCGGCGGCGTGCGGGCTTGATGAAGTCGCGGACGGGTGGCATCGGCTGGTCGGCGAGGTCGGTGTGCTCGGGCCCGGGGTCCTCGGCGGGGTGTGGCGCGGCAGTGGAGGTCTTCGGGGCCATGGGTTTGCGTGCGCGGGCAGGTGTGCGCGGCGAGGTGCGGGCCGCGCGCTGTCGCTGGCGCCCCGCGTTACTGCGGCGCTCGTTCCACGTGTCGAACTCGGCCGGCCACCGGTTCCAGGCCCAGCCCGCGATGACGGAGTCGCCGTTGACGGTCGGTACCTCGATGTCCGGTGTCGGGAACGGGGCGGCGCTGTCCGGTCCCCAGCGCTTGCGCATCATGGTGACCGCGCTGCGGTTGATGCCCCACCAGTGCGCGATGTGCGCCTGCGTGAAGCACTGCATCGGCTCGTCGGCGCTCGACGGAGTATCCACAGTGGACATATCTTGATCTGAAGACATGGCAATCTCCCTGCGTATAGGAATATTCGTGCTGGAAGAAGCGGGGTGCTCGCCTCCACCCGAAGGAAGCGAGCACCCCGCGATCTCAGTTCTCCCCGGCGGTTTCCTGACGGTTCTCGGTGGCCTTGACGGCGTCGCTGATGCGCGTGAGCAGCTGCTCGTTGACCGGCTCGGCACGCCGCACGACCCACCACAGGTCCCGCAGTTCGTCCACGCCGCCCTCGGCGGCGTCGCTCAGTGCCTGTTCCCAGTCGATCGGCTCGGCATTGAGGGCCTCGTCCTCTGCCCCGGGCTCCTCGGATCCGTCGGTCTCGGCTGGCGAGGTGACCACTACCCGGTCGCGATCGGCCTCGGCCGGTTCAGGCGCGGCCGGCTCTTGGAGCGCCCCGGTGCGGGCCCGTTCCATCGCCTCGTCGATGGTCGGGGCGTCGGCGAAGTGGTAGCCGGCACCGTCGGCGACGTCGAGCAGCTGTCCGGTCGGGCGGCCTTCCTGGTCGACTTCGGCGCCGAGCTCTTCGGGGGTGTAGAGCAGGCCGAACAGCGCGTCTTGGCAGGCGTCGCGTGCCACCTCGGTGATCGCGCGGGCCTTGAGCAGTGCGGGGGTGTAGCGCTCCCATGGCAGCGCCCGGTCGTATTTCTTGTCGCGCGCGTAGGGACGGTTGTTGACCAGCCGCACCAGCTGTGACTCCAGCGCGCGGGCGAACGGCCAGTCCGCGCGGAAGGTGAACTCCGGGTCGTCCTTGCGGATGATCTCGGCGAACGCCGGCTCCTTCCAGGACGTGCCGCCGCGGATGCGCAGCTTGTGCCCGGCACGGCGGACCAGCATTCCGATGAGCGCTGCCGAGGCGCTGGGCCGGCCCTCGATGACGAACACGCCGGTCATCGCCGCCATGGCGGGGATGTTGAGCATCCGGCCGAATTCGATCGCCCACAGGATGTTCGCGGGCTGGCGCCGGTAGTGCGCGGGCAGCAGGATCGACTTCGACAGACGCTCGGCGTAGCTTTCCGCGGTGTCGAGCGCATCGGAGGTCGGGGTGAGTGCGCGCTGCGGCGCGGGCACCAATTCTCCTTGGCGCGCTTGGCGTGTGGCCTTGAGATGCTCTCGAAGGCGTGCGGTATCCACGTGGCTTCTCCTTGGGTGAACGACCGGCCGGTGACTCCGGCCGGGGAATCAGGGCGGGTCAGGCGAAGGACTGCTTGGGCAGGAAGACCCGGCGGCGGAAGCGGAGGTCGGCAGGCCGGTCGGCCACGACGGCGCGCCAGTCGACGTACTCCCGGGTTCGCGTGTAGGCGGCGACGACCTCGGGTGTGTGGGCTTCGCGCCAGGCGTCTTCGTCGAACTTGCCGGTGTGGCGCCAGGTCGCGGCGAGCGCGCCGTGGACAGTGAGGACTTCGGCGTCGCCGGTGATGGCAAACAGTTCGGTGGTGACCGCGTCGAGTTCGGCTTCCAGGTCCTTGATCTGGGCTTTGATCCGCTGCTGCCGGCGCAGCGCGACCGCCGCGGCGTCACCTCCGTCGCGGGCGGGAAGTTCCGCGACCGGGTGCAGGCGCCGCAGAATCGGGCCCGCGCCGATGTCGAGTGGAGGTGCGACCTGGGCGAGCACGTGGTGGTGCCAGAAGTCGCTGCCCAGCGTGACCAGCAGGTCGATGAGTTCCTCGTCGCGCTCGACGCGCCGGTAGACGAACTTGCGGGTGTCGAGGAACAGGCAGGCGACCCAGGCGTGGCTTCGGCCGGAGACTTTGAGCTGCCACTGGACCTGCAGCAGGTAGTGGTCGGGCACCGAGTCGTTGCCGTACTCGTCGCTCCAGCCGTCGGCGAGGTCGCTGGTGGTGGTCTTGGCTTCGACGACCCCGCCGTCGTCGCTCAGGGCGTCGAGGCTGGCGAGCATCCAGGGGTGCTCGCGGCTGGCCAGCAGCCCGACTCTGCGGGTGCGCAGCCCAGTGGCCTCGCGAAAGCGGGCCAGGACATAGCCTTCGAGGTCCCGTCCGACTCGCATCAGGTCGTTGTCGGGGTCGGAGATGCCGTGGACCTTGTCGGCGTAGAGCTTGGTCAGGTTCGACCATGGGTTGATGCCGGCCACGGTGCTCGCGTCGGAGGCGCCGATGCCGTCGCGGCGGCGTAGCAGCCACTGCTCGTAGGAGGCGGTGGCCGGGAGCAGGAGCTTTCCGGCCGGGCTGGCCCAGTTGGGAGGTGGTGCCGTCGCGCGTGGTGTCGACGGCGAAGTCGAGGGGATGGTCACGCGACTGCTCGCTTTCGGTGGGGTGCGCCTTCCGGGCGGGAGGCGCACCCCGGCCGACCGGGGTGCGAGACGTGGTCCAGGTCGCGAGCTGGGCCGACCGGTGTGATCCGGCTTCGCGGGCGAGGAGTTCCTGTTCGGCGTCGGCCGGATCACCCGTGTCGGCTCCGGCGGGGCGTACCTGGACGACGGCGTGGCTCGCCGGTCAGGGTGTGTGCCCTCTCGCCCGGGGCGGCCCCGCACGGCCTGAGCGCGCGGGATCGTCCGCCGGCACCCGCGCGGTGCCGGTTCATGAGCTCAGTCCGGCCGGCATCGTCGGGTTGTTCGTGCCGAGCTCCGCTGGCGCAGCTGACGTGCAGGGGCAGGACCGGGCTGGCCGCGGGGTTCGGCGGCCAGCCCGGTGAGTGCTGGTCAGTCGCGGTTCGAGATCCAGGCGAGGCCGAGGAAGAAGATGACCAGGAGGGCAAGGCAGGCGACGTCGAGCCAGGTGGTCGTCATGCGGTCACCGCTTCCGTGGTCTCCGCACGATCGGTGATGTGGATGCCGGGCGCGTGGGCGTCCGGGGTGATGGTGCTGGTTTTCACGAGTTCTCCTGGCTGGTCGTGTGGTGCGTTGACGGGCGCACGCCCAGCGGGACGAATCGGTGCGGGGCAAGGGTTTCCGCGTCAGCGGCGCGGGAGCGCCCTTGCCCAGCGCCGAGGCGATCTGCTGCGC
>NZ_FOEF01000048.1 GCF_900110575.1 Amycolatopsis saalfeldensis | reverse complement strand
GTCAGGCGGCGAGTTTTTTGAGTTCCTTGGCGGCGGCGGCGGGGTCGGGGGCGTTGTAGATACCGCCACCGACCACCGCGACACTCGCCCCGGCGTCCCGCACCGCCCCGATCGTCGCGGCCTTCACCCCACCCGCGATCGAGAACGCCACCCCCGCCTCCCGGCCATCCGCCAGCAACCGGTCAATGCTGTACCCCGGCCGGGCCTGCTCATCCAGACCCGCATGAATCTCCACGAACGACACCCCCAGCTTCGCCACCTCCCGCATCCGCGCCACCCGCCCCTCGGTCACCGCGATCATGTCCGCCACCACCTCCTTCCCATACTTCCGCCCCGCCGCCACCGCACCCCGCACCGTGTCGTCATCCGCCACCCCCATCACCGTCACCACATCCGCCCCCGCCTCAAACGCCAACCCCGCCTCCAACTCCCCCGCATCCGCCGTCTTCAAATCCACAAACACCACCTTGTCCGGATGCGCCGCCTTCACCGCCGACACCGCACCCATCCCCGCCGCCTTCACCAACGGCGTCCCCAACTCCAAAATATCCACAAACTCCGCCACCCGACGCGCCAACCCCAACGCCGAACCCAAATCCACAACATCCAACGCCACCTGCAACCGCATGACAAAACTCCTTCGAGACTCGGCGACAAAACCCCATCCACCATCGCCTCCCCGGCCCGCGCGCGGCAACACTTCGCCACATGCGCAAACACAATCCCCCGATACGCACAACGAATACCCGTTCACGGCCGCGCCGAATTACGATCGGTCCCGTGTCGAATCAGCCGTTGATCGCCCCGTCCATCCTGTCCGCCGATTTCGCGCGGCTGGCCGACGAAGTGGCGGCCGTGAAAGGGCAGCCGGGCCGGGGAGCGGACTGGCTGCACGTGGACGTCATGGACGCGCATTTCGTGCCGAATCTGACCCTGGGCCTTCCGGTGGTGCGGTCGCTGCTGGCGACCACGGACATCCCGCTGGACTGCCACCTGATGATCGAGAACCCGGACCGCTGGGCGATCGGGTACGCGGAAGCGGGTTCGTACAACGTCACGGTGCACGTCGAGGCCGCCGGCGATCCGGTCATGCTCGCGAAGAACCTGCACGCCGCGGGAGCGAAGGCCGGACTGGCGATCAAGCCGGACACGCCGCTGGATCCGTACGTCGACGTGCTCAAGCACTACGACACGTTGCTGGTGATGTCGGTGGAACCCGGTTTCGGCGGCCAGAAGTTCCTCGCCGGGGTCCTGGACAAGGTGCGCGCGGCCCGGTCGATGGTCGACACCGGCCATCTCAACCTGGTGGTGGAGATCGACGGTGGCATCAACGCCGAGACGATCGAACAGGCAGCCGAGGCCGGCGTCGACTGTTTCGTGGCCGGCTCGGCCGTCTACGCGGCCGACGACCCGGCGCGGGCCGTGGAGGGGCTGCGCCGGCAGGTGGAAGCCCTGTCCGCGCACCACGAACGCTGACCGCGAGCCAACGGCTCCGCGGCGTCGAAAGCCGGCGCGGGCCGCTCAGATGCCGAGCAGCCGCCGCAGCTCGGGAGCCTGCCGCCGCGAAACGGGAATCGAATCGTGGGAACGCGGGTCCATGATCAGGAACAGCTCGCCCTTGATGCCGCGTTCCAGCTCGGCCACCCGGCGCAGGTTCACCAGGAAGCGCCGGTGCACCCGACTGAACCCGCACGACACCAGCGACCGCTCGATGTTGTCCAGCCCGCGGGTCGCGGCTTGGATCCGTCCGCGTTCGGTGTTCAGCCACACGATGTTCCGGTCGGCCTCGGCGTAGCGGATCTCGGACGGGGCGAGCAGCACCAGCCGGTCGTTGCGAAGCCCGACGATGCGCCGCGGCAGCGGGCCCACGGCGGCCTCCGCATGCTCCTCGTACGGCTCGCCTTCCTGCACGCCGAACAGGCACAGCATGCCCACCACGTGGTTCGAGTCGACGACGGGACGCAGCGTCACCGGGGTGGCGTCCTCCCCCGGGCTCACCGGCAGGCACGCGTAGCCGCTCCACCGGGCCGGCCCCTGCGCCCGCTCCTTGGCCCACCGCACCACCTCCGGAAGGCCGGAGATGTCCGGAGTCCACCGCTTCGCCGGTTCTGTCGCGCCCACCGCGATGGAGCTCTCCGGCGTCAGGCCGAGCAGGGACACGGCCTCGTCGTTCGCCGCGATCACGTTCCCGCCCCGGTCCATCGCCATGAAGGGCTCGGCGACCTGCCCGCACTTCCGGTTGAACTCGGAGATGACCTTGTCGGCTTCGTAGATGGCGCGCCGGTAGATTTCCTGCTCGACACAGGCGGCCGCCTGCGACAGCCACGCCGGCACGAGTTCGGACAGCGCCGCGTTCCACCGCGAAATGTTGATCGAGGCGACCGGCGATCCGGTCACCACGTCGCGCACCGAAATACCCGCGCAAGACCACCGGTGGAACGCTTCGCACCAGTGCTCCGGCCCGGTCACGGTGACCGGCCCGGACACCTCGAGCGAGGTGCCCATCCCGTTCGTGCCGGTGCACTCCTCCGACCAGGACGACCACGGGGCGAGGTTGTGCAGCTCGGCCCGCCGCTGCGCGCTGGGATCGCCCCACGCGCCGAGGACGCGCCCGTCACCGTCCGCGACGGTGACCACGGCGCCGTCGCGCTCCACTTCCTGGCCGGCCAGCGCTCCGAGACCACCGAGCGTGGTGAAGATGACACCATTGTCGAGCCGCTGGACGTCGTTGCCCCGGGCCCCCGGCGCGACGTCGAGCGTCCGGTCCACCTCGTAGCGATCCCGGCACCGGTACCACGACGCCAGGATCTCCGGCCGGATGCCCATTTCGATGTCCTCGCCCGCGGCGAAGCTCTCCCAGGCACGAGCTACTTCTTTCGCGGACGAGGCGGCTTCCCGGGAGCCTTTCGCAGCGACGCCGCGGCTGCCGGGCTCACTCGGTGCGATCGCCAACGGCGGCACGCTCAGTGTCATCGCGACCTCCTCGTCGCCTTGGGCACCCGGGTTTCGCAGGACTGCCGGGCGGTAAACACCGACTACAACGTAACCCCGAGCAGCTCGACATTACAAGACAGGTCCGCATCGTCCGGTTACCAAGTTGTAGAACAACAAGATCGACTCACCCGGCGCCCGAAAACCGCGCCATTCCCACTGGGCGGGCAAATCCGCACGGCTCGTGGCCGAGTGCCTGACTGTTTTCCTTGCCACGTCGGCCAGGTCGAACCGGGCGACGCGTGCACAGCAGATTAAGCCATGCCGGCGCGGCCGGGGCCGGTCCGCCGCTGGTGCGCGGATGGCCGCCGGTCGTCCGCGCTTCGCGACCGTTCGTCCGGCGTTCGCCCGCAGTCATCCCGCCCGGCTTGCCGTCGCGTGGACCGGGAGTTTAGCTTGCCACGGCGGCCAAACGACCCCGGCTGCCTCCGTTCGGGGTCGGCACAAAGACCAAAGGCGGTCTCAGATGGCGGAAGCACGCCGGCTCGACGCGGCATCGCGCGGCCGTGGCGAAGCGACGGTGCACCAGGCCTGGGAACGGTTCGTGCGGGGCGAAGACGACCTGCGCGGCGTGCGGCCCGAGGTCGCGATTTCCTGGCAGCGATGCCGGGACCAGTTCCGGGTCGACCCCCATCTCACCGAAGCCCCGGTCGCCGTCGCCGAGGTCTGCCACGCGCTGGAGCACGACGTCGTCATCGCCGAGCTCGGCTTCCGCGCCGCCTCGCTGGCGCACGAGGTCAACACCCACGGCGGCATCGTGACCATCACCGACGCCAGCGGCCGGGTCCTGGCCCAATGGGGCGACCAGGCGACCAGCAACGTCGCGTCCGCGGCCAATCTGGCGCCGTGGTTCTGCTGGTCCGAGGGCGCCACCGGGACGAACGGCATGGGTACCGCGCTGTTGTCCTACGCCCCGGTGGTGATCCGCGGCGCCGAGCACTGGTGCGAGGCCTTCCACGACTGGAACTGCGCCGGTGTCGCGATCCGGGACGTCGTGACCAGGGAATCGGTCGCGGTGCTCAACATTTCGTGCTGGCGCAGCGATCTTCCCGGCGCCGCGGGGGCTTGGCTCAGCAACGCGGCCACGATGACGCAGCGCATCCTGCGACGGCGCGCCAAGGGCGACGGCACCGAGCTGATGGCCGCGTTCAACCAGGCCAGGTCGCGCTCGAGCGCCGCGCTCGCGGCCGTGGACCCCTCGGGCCGGGTGGTGCTCGCCGACGACACCGCGAGCGTGCTGCTGGGCATCCCGGGCTCCACGCCGGCGCCCGATCCCGCGGTGCGCTGGAAGCCGGAACTGCCGGAATTCATCCAGGCCGCGGTGTACGCCGCGAAGCAGGCGACGAGCAATCACGACTGGCTCGGTTCGACGCAGATCTTCACCCGGCTCGCCAACGAACCGATGCCGATCAGCTTCCGGCCGGTGTTCCTGTCCGGGCACCTGCTCGGCAACCTGGTCACCTTCGGCCTGGCCGAAGGGGTTCCGCTGCCCCGCCCGGGAGAGGACAGCCCGCTGCGCACCCCGCCGCACCGGATGGTCGCGACGCGCGAGAACCGGATGATCCTGCTGCGGCTGCCGGAAGTCTCGTTCGCGCAGTCGGACGGCAACGACGTGTGGCTCACGACCGACCAGGGCCGGCTGCGCTCCGCCTCACCCGGGCTCGACAAGCTCGAAACCGAGCTCGGCGACGCCGGCTTCCTGCGGGTGCACCGCCAGTACGTGGTCAACCTCAGCCGCATCCGCGAGGTCGAGCGCCGGTTCAAGGGCGAGCTGCTGCTGGTCATGGACGACAAGGCGCAGACCATGGTGCCGGTGTCCCGGCGGAACACCCCGGCGGTGCGCCGGGCGCTGGCGATCTGACCGCTCCGCCGGGGTCGGGCCGGGCCGGGTCAGCCCCGGTACCGGTGCACCTCGCACACGCAGTACATCAGCCGGCAGCTGCAACACGCGGGCTTGCCGGCGCACACGATGCACGGCCCGCACTGCACCGGCTCGGTGTGCCGGGCGCGCTCGTCCGGCCCGTAGTCCTCCCCGCAGTGCCAGCAGGACTGCCGCTCGACTCGCGGCTCCGGCTGCTGCGTCGGCAACTGGTCCATCAGATCACCTTGTGTTTCTGTCGTTGCTTCTCCCGAAAACAGCCCGCCCGGCGCTCGAATCGTCGGGGCGACTCGAGCACCGGGCGGGCAGGAAGCGGAAACCGCCAGGAACCTACCTGGGGTCTCGCGCCGGCACCGCTTCTCCTGTCACAGCGAGAACGTGATCAGTGCGGCCCCGTGGCCCTGGCCGGACATGCCGGGGATGATGCCCTCCAGCCAGCCACCCCAGCCGACCGGCACCGAGATGTACTGCTTGCCGTCGAGGGACCAGGTGGACGGGCTGCTGTGGTGACCGCTGCCGCACTGGAAGCTCCAGAGCTTCTCGCCGGTCTCGGCGTGCAGCGCCATGAACTCGCCCGTGGGGGTGCCGGCGAACACCACGTTGCCCGCGGTGCTCAGGGTCGAAGCGGCCATCGGCATGTCGAGGCGGTAGCGCCACTTCTCTTCACCGTGGGAGTCGAACGCGCTGACCGACCCGGCCATGTTGTCGACGTCGACCTCGACGGCCGCGCCCCAGTAGGGCATGCCCTCCTTGAACTCGCGACGGCGCCGGGTGGCGGTGGCGCCCACGTCGGCGACCGGAACGTAGAACAGGTCGTGGTTCGGGTTGTACGACGCGTGCGTCCATTCCTTCGCACCGGCCGGGCCGGGGAAGAAGTGGCAGGGCTCGCCTTCCTTGTCCGGGTACTTGCGCGGCAGGAACTTGCCGTCGCGGGAGATGGTCCCCCAGTCGATCCGGTCCACGAACGGCGTCACGTGCTGCAGCTCGCCGTTGGTGCGGTCGATGACGAACATGTACCCGTTCTTGTCGAAGTGGGCCAGCAGCTTCTTGCCGTCCCGCTCGAACAGGGTCATCTCCATCGTGGAGTCGTAGTCCCACAGGTCGTGCGGCGTGAACTGGTAGTGCCACTTGATCTCGCCCGTGTCGACGTCCAGCGCGACCACGCTGTCGGTGTAGAGGTTGTCCCCTTCCCGGACCTCGCCGTCGAAGTCGGGCGCCGGGTTGCCGGTGCCCGCGTAGTACAGGTTCAGCTCCGGGTCGAAGGTGCCGGTGACCCAGTGGTTCGCACCGCCGCGCTGCCAGGCCTCCCCGTCGGCGGGCCAGGTCTCGGAGCCGGGTTCGCCCGGCTTCGGCACGGTGTAGGTGCGCCAGCGCTGCTCGCCGGTCTCGAGGTCCCAGCAGTCGATGTGGCCGCGGACGCCGTACTCGCCGCCGGCGGAACCGGTGATGAGCGTGTCCTTGATGACCAGCGGAGCGATCGAAGCGCTTTCGCCCGCGCGCACGTCGCCGATGGTCTTCTGCCAGACCTTCTGCCCGGTGGTGGCGTCGAGCGCCACCAGCTGGGCGTTCTGGGTCACCATGTAGACCTTGCCGTTGGCCACCGCGCAGCCGCGGTTGACGTTGGCACAGCACAGGGTCACGTCGACCGGGACCGCGTGCTTGTAGCGCCACAGCTGCTGGCCGGTCCGCGCGTCGAGCGCCCAGAGCCAGCCGTCCCAGCCGGTCACGAACATCACGCCGTCGACGACCAGCGGGCAGGCCTCGAACGCGTAGGTCGACGTGGAGGCGATGACGCCGGTCGCGCTCGCCTGGTGGATCCAGGCAACCTTCAGGTTCTTGACGTTGTCGGCGTTGATCTGGTCGAGCAGGCTGTGCCGCTTGCCGTCGTAGTCGCCGTAGTAGGTGATCCAGTTCTGCGATTCGCTGCGCGCCTGGAGGATGCGCTCGTAGTTGACACCGCGCGTCACGTCCGGCGCGCTGTGCGGCATATTGGAAAGCTTGGCGTGGTCGAAGGCCTCGCCGGCATCGACGTATTCGATGGTCATGGTTGTTCCTCCCTGGCTACGGCCGCGGCTGGGCGGGCCGGTCGAGTTTGGCTTCCGGCGGCACCTCGCCGCTCACGACGATGGCGCCGGTCAGACCGCGGCCCTCGTCGTTGCCGGCGGGCGAGCCGTACCAGTAGCAGCCGGGGCCGTCCAGTTCGAGCGTCGCCCGGCCCTTCGAGTGGTTCAGCAGGCCGATGAACTGCCGGTCGCCGTTGCTGGGCAGCAGGCAGGCGTGGGTGTTCTTGTCGTCGTTGATGATCGTCAGCTCGACGATGCCGCCATGCGGCAGGATCAGGATCCCCGGCTCCCACTGCATCGCGTCCTCCGGAATCCGGATGGTCGCTTCCATCACGCCGTCGGCGCGCTCGGTCGCCTTGCCGATCGAGCCGGTGCCGAGCACGGCACCGATGGTCGCCTTGTTCTGTCCGCTGAGCTCCGAAAGGAGATCTTCTCGATCCTCGGTAGTCGTCATCGGACGTCACCTCCTCTGCGCATGTGAACCTTCTGACAGATTTCCCGAAACACGCGCCGCGGCCGCATCGGACACGGCGCGTCGATTACAGGGATCGAGCTCGACGATTCCTGATCCTGTAACGAATTTCGACGCTACTCCCGGACGGCCCATTCCGATATCGGTTACCACCGGGCGGCCGGTGGTGACCGTTCCCCCGGCCGTAGCTACCGTTCGTGTGCCCCGCGCCACAGTAGTACTGTCCACAATAGACGTACGAACCACCGTCGCCGCGCTCGTCCGCCGGCACATCAGCGCAGGTCGAATCGGTCGAGTTCCATGACCTTCACCCAGGCGGACACGAAGTCCCGCACGAACTTCCCGCCGGCGTCCCCGCTCGCGTAGACCTCCGCGATCGCCCGCAGCTCGGGGCTCGCGCCGAAGACGAGGTCGACGCGGCTCGCGGTCCACCTGACCTCGCCGGTCCCCCGGTCACGGCCTTCGTATCCCGTGGTCCAGACGTTTCCGCCCGGCCGCGGCACCCATTCGGTCCCCATGTCCAGCAAGGCGGTGAAGAAGTCGTTCGTCAGCGAACCCGGCGTGGCGGTCAGAACGCCCGCCCTGGAGCCTCCGTGGTTCGCCCCGAGCACTCGCAGACCGCCGATCAGCACGGTCAGCTCCGGCGCGGACAACGTGAGCAGGTCCGCCCGGTCGATCAGCACATGCTCGGGCGGCAGCCGGAGACCGCCGCCCAGGTAGTTCCGGAAGCCGTCCGCGGCGGGCTCGAGAGCGCCGAACGACTCGACGTCGGTCCATTCCTGGGTGGCGTCCGTGCGCCCGGGCCGGAACGGGACGCCGACCGGGTGGCCGCCCGCGGCGGCCGCCTGTTCCACCGCGGCACAGCCGCCGAGCACGATCACGTCGGCCAGCGAGATCCGCTTGCCGTCGTGCCGGGCCGCGCCGAATCGCCGCTGAATCGCTTCCAGCACAGGAAGAACCGCGTCCAGCTGGGCGGGTTCGTTGACCGCCCAGCCACGCTGCGGTTCGAGCCGGATCCGCGCCCCGTTGGCCCCGCCGCGTTTGTCACTGTCGCGATAGGTCGAAGCGGACGCCCACGCCGTGGAGACGAGCTGGGCGACGGTCAGGCCCGACCCGAGGATTTCACTTTTGAGGGCAGCGATGTCGCCGGCGTCCACCAGTTCGTGGTCCACCTCCGGCACCGGGTCCTGCCAGATCATCCGTTCCGCGGGGACGAGCGGGCCCAGGTAGCGCCCGACCGGGCCCAGGTCGATGTGCGTCAGCTTGAACCAGGCCCGCGCGAACGCGTCCTCGAACTGGTCCGGGTGCTCCAGGAACCGCCGCGAGATCGGCTCGTAGATCCGGTCCTGCTGCAGCGAAAGATCGGTGGTGAGCATGACCGGGTGGTGCGTCGCGGTGGGGTCGAACGGGTCCGGCACGGTGCCTTCGCCCTGTCCGTCGCCCGGAATCCACTGCCACAGGCCCGCCGGGCTGAGCTCGACGTCCCACTCGTACTGGAACAGGGTCTCGAAGAAGGTGTGGTCCCAGGTGACCGGCGTGCGGGTCCACATCCCCTCCAGCCCGCTGGTCACCGCGTCCGGGCCGGACCCGCCGATCCAGCCGAGTCCCTGCGCCGTCAAGGGCGCCGCTTCGGGTTCGCGGCCGCCGGTCACGTTCGGATCCGCCGGGCCGTGCGTCTTGCCGAAGGTGTGGCCGCCGGCGATGAGCGCCACGGTCTCCTCGTCGGTCAGGCCCATCCGGCGGAAGGTCTGGCGGATGTCGCGGCCCGCGAGCACCGGGTCGGGATTGGTGGCCGGGCCCTGCGGGTCGACGTAGATCAGCCCCATTTCGGCCGCCGCCAGCGGCTGCCGCAGTTCGTGCAGGCCGTGGTGGCGTTCGTCGGCCAGCCACTTGCGTTCCGGGCCCCAGTACGTCTCGTCGGGCTCCCACACGTCCACTCGGCCGCCGCCGAACCCGAAAGTCTTGAAGCCCATGGACTCCAGCGCGCGGTTGCCCGCGAAGACCATCAGGTCCGCCCAGGAGATCCTGCGGCCGTGCTTGCGCTTCACCGGCCACAGCAGCCGGCGTGCCTTGTCCAGATTCCGGTTGTCCGGCCAGCTGTTCAACGGGGCGAAGCGTTGCATTCCGGTGCCGGCGCCGCCTCGGCCGTCGCTGACGCGGTAGGTTCCCGCGGCATGCCAGGCCATGCGCAGCACCAGCGGTCCGTAGTGGCCGAAGTCGGCCGGCCACCATTCCTGCGAGGTCGTCAGCACCTCGTCGACGTCGCGCGCGAGTTCGTCGAGATCGAGGGTCGCGAATTCTTCGGCGTAGTCGAAGCCCGGGCCCATCGGATCGCCCGCGGGGTGGTTCCGGTGCAGCACCCGCACATCGACCCGGCCCGGCCACCAGTCGTCGGGTTTCCCGCTCGCCACCGGAGGATTCCGCCGACCGGCCGCCTTCGCCTCGGACAGGACCTTGTCGTAGGTGCGGTAGACGTGGGTGTCGGGATTCTCGGGCATCGCGCTCCTCCCGCCGTTCAGTCGAAGGCGAGCGGCAGCAGGATCGCCGCCCCGACGAGCGCGATCCCGCTGAACAGATCCGCCCGGATCCGCACGACCTTGGCCGCCATCCGCCCGACGAACAGCCCGGCCAGCGACATGACCACGGTCATCGCGCCGAACGTGAGCATCGGGAACACCAAAGAGAAACCGGCGACGCCCAGGCCGGCGCCGGCGATGAAGTTGTCAACGGACAGCGAAAGCGGCATGCCGAAGAGCGTCGCCCACGGATGGTCCAGGTCTTCGGTCTCCGGCTCGGGATTCCGGATCGCCGAGACGATGAAGTACAGGCCGTACAACCCCAGCGCGGCCACGCCGATGTATTCGCCCCAGCCGCCGATGAACTCGCCGAGGTAGCGGCCGGCGAACCCGCCCACCAGCGGTCCCAGCGCGTCCCACACCCCGAACACCAGGGCCACCTGCACCGCGCGGCGCCAGCCGAAGGGAATGGTGCCGATCGCGATCGACGAGCGGAAATTGTCGAGACTGAGCCCGAACGCCAGCGCCACCAACGGAAGAAATTCGAGATTCACGTGCACCGCCTACTCAGAAAGCCTCTTCGCGAGCGAACGCGCGTTCAGCGAACGGCGCGAGGTCCCGGGGCCCGGGACCTCGCGCCGACGCGGACGCGGCCTCGTCGCGGACTTCAGAAATTTGCCGCTACTACGGGAAAACGGCCGGTGCGGCCGGGCTGTCAGCGCCGGTAGAAGTAGCCGGTGGCCTCAGCACACACCTCGATGACCGTGTACTCCGGGGTTTCCCACATGATGTCACTCTCCTTCTGCTGGCTGCACCCGACGACCCGGGCGGACACCGGACAAGTGATCCGCGCAATTTCGAGGACAACGTCACGAAATCCCACGGTCATGAAACAGCTTCTTCGACTTAACAGAGCGGCAGCAACCGACTGGGCACCAGCGGCGGGCAACCAGTGCTGAACGGCGCCCTGCCGCGCACGAGCGGGAAGGGCGCGGCGACCGGCGGCGCGAAGCACGCTGACGTGCGCAGCGTCGCCCAGGACACGGCGAGTCGTGGCACCGAGGGGCGCACCGCGAGCCGCCCGCGACCTCGTCCGGCCTATAACGCATTTCAATGCCCACCGGACGGACGTTTCCCCGTATATCCGCGAAGGCGACATTAGACTCGCCGTCGTGCGAATCTACCTTGGCTCTGATCATGCCGGACTCGAACTCAAGGCCCACCTCGCCGAGCGGCTTTCCCGCCTCGGCCACGAAGTGACCGACGTCGGCCCGATCCGCTACGACGCCGGCGACGACTATCCGCCGTACTGCATCGAGACGGCACGGCGCGTCGTCGCCGACGCGGGCAGCCTCGGCATCGTCATCGGCGGTTCCGGCAACGGGGAGCAGATCGCCGCGAACACGGTGCCCGGGGCCCGCGCCGCGCTGGCCTGGAATGTGGAGACCGCCGTGCTCGCGCGCCGGCACAACAACGCCCTGCTGGCCGGCATCGGCGCCCGGATGCACACAGCCGAAGAGGCCGAGCGCATCGTGGACGCGTTCCTCGCCGCCGAATTCGAAGGCGGGCGGCACCAGCGCCGGATCGACCTGCTGTCGGAGTACGAACGCACCGGCGAACCGCCCGCCCTGCCCGGAGATTGACCCGCGGCAGCACCCGGATCACGGCGTGGGTCGTTCCGGACCGGCGACGCCGAGCCGCTTTTCGATCCGTTCCCACAGCGGCGCGTCGTCGGAGATGGTCCGGCCGCCGTCTCGGGCCGCCCACGCCGTGGTGACGACGGACTGGAGCGATCCGCCGTTGTCGCCGACACTCGGCAGGCGGGGAACGTCGTCGGGCCCGAGCTCAACGAGACCCGAGGCGTAGTCCAGCCGCAGCGCGGGTGCGAGCAGCCCGCTCAAGTCGGCAGCGACGTACGTCGGCCGCGCTCCGCGCTCGGCGAACGCCAGATCGCGGAGCCGGGAAGACCCGCTCAGCACGAAGAGCGAGTCGAGGCCCGCGGAGTTGGCGCCTTCGATGTCGGTGCCCAGCAGGTCCCCGCACACCAGCGTGTCCGGCGGTGCGGTGCCGAGCCGGGCGCGGGCCAGGTCGAACAGGGCCGGCTTCGGCTTGCCGACCACGTGCGGGGAGGCGCTGGTCGTGGTCTGCACCAGCGCGACCAGCGCGCCGTTGCCCGGCGCTTTCCCATACGGCGTGGGAAGCGTGCGGTCGACGTTCGTGGCCACCCAGGCGGCGCCGGCCTCCACCAGGTAGCCGACCGCCGCCAGCTCGCGCCAGGTGATATCGTACCCCAGCCCCTGCACGACCGCCTCGACCGGGGCGCCCTCCAGGTCCGCGACCCGGACCGGCGTCAGCCCGGCTTCGGCCAGCGCGTGGACGACTCCCGGCCCGCCGACCGCGCAGACGCGCGCTCGGGGAGCCAGCCGCCGTGCCAGATAGGCCGCGGCGGCCTGGGAGCTGTTGACCACCGACCAGCCGGCCCCGGCGATCCCCAGCTCACGCAGGTGGCCGGCGACGTCCGCGGGTGCCCGGGACGCGTTGTTGGTCGCGAAGACGACCGGCACGCCGCGCTCCGTCACCTGGTTCAAGGTCTCGACCGCGTGCGGAACCGCGGTCGCACCGCGGTACACGACGCCGTCGAGGTCGCAGATCAGCCCGCGGTAGCGGGCGAGAAGAGGTTCGGCACGGCCGGCCGAGGCGGCGATCTCAGCCATGCCCGGACTGCCTGGCGGACCGGTGTTCGGATCGGACCGTCCGCACCGTCACCGGGTTCGAGCACAGCACGATGGACTGGGCGATGGCACGCCCCGCGCCGTCGTTCCGGATCCCGCGCAGCAGCTCGCTGCTGGTCACCCCGGTGGCACAGAACAGCACGCGCTCCCCGCGCACCAGGTCTTCGGTGCGGAGGACCTCGCCGGTTCCGTGCTCTCGCGCGTCTTTGGGCACCAGCCTGGCCTGCATCGATCCGCCGAGGCAGGCCAGCGCGGCCGCGGCGATGACCCCCTCCGCCGCGTTCCCGGTGCCCAGCAGCAGGTCCACCTGACGCTCGGCACGGGCGGTGGCGACGGCTCCCGCGATTTCGCCGCCCTCCAGCAAGTGGACCCGCGCGCCGGCATCCCGGATTTCGCGCGCGAGCGACCCGTGCCGGGGCCGGTTGAGCACCGCGACGACGACATCGGACACCCGAACGCCCTTGGCCGCGGCGAGCATCCGCAAGTTCTCCGCGACCGGGCGGGTGATGTCGACGACGTCGGCGAAACCAGGGCCGACAACCAGTTTCTCCAGGTCGAGTTCCGGCGACGGGTCGAGCATCGCCCCACGCTCCGCCACCGCGATCGCGGTCAGCGCGCACGGTACGTCCCGCGACTCCGAAAGCGCGCCGTCTCCGACGCTGATCCCGAGGTCGCACTCCGGCCCGTCGCCGTCGCCGGCCTCCGCGCCGTGGAACAGCGCGGGCGTTTCTCCGCGCGCGCCCGCGCCGAGCACGACAGCGCCGCGCATCGGCACCGACCGCAGGCCGGTGTGCGTCGCGTCGACGGCGGCGAGTCTGGCGCTCTCGCCGCTGTGCCCGGCCCATCGCCCGGCCGCCAGCGCGGCGGCCTCGGTGACCGGCACGAGTTCGAGGGCGAGGGCGTCGTCGAGTCCCCTGTTCCCGGCGAACGTCCCTTCCCTCGTCATGGGGTGGCCGGGAACCTCGGAGGTTCCCCGTTCCTGAGCTCTCATCGACATCAATCCCTGTGCACGAGCGACGGCGGGTGAAGTGCTCCGACGCTCGAAGCGCCGGGAAAAGGCCGGCTCGGCCGGTGCCGCGTCCGCGGGCATCGGCCGAGCGTTCTCCTGGGCCACTCAGCGGGCGGCGGCGTTCGCCACGGCCCGGTCGGAAAGCGCCTTCTGGGCGGCTTCCCGCTTGCCGTTGTCGCCTCGCCAGGTCTCCAGCGCCGGGCCGACCAGCGCCCGTCCGAACGAGTAGGTGAGCTCCCACGGGAGCGGGTCGAGCTGCTGCATCGCCGCGAGGTGCTCGGTCGCCTTTTCCGGGCTCTGCCCGCCGGACAGGAAGGCGATGCCCGGCACGAACGTCGGCACCGTCGCCCGCAGCGCGTCCACTGTGGCCTCGGCGACCTCTTCGACCGACGGCTGTTGTGGGCACTTCTTCCCGGCGACCACCATGTTGGGCTTGAGGACCATGCCGTCGAGCTGCACCTGCATCAGGTTGAGCTCGTCGAACAGCGACCGCAGCACCGACGTCGTGACCTGCTTGCACCGCGCCAGCGAATGCGATCCGTCCATCAGCACTTCGGGCTCGACGATCGGCACGATGCCGCCTTCCTGGCACAGGCCGGCATACCGCGCCAGCGCGTGCACATTGGCCCGCACCGCGCGGTCCGACGGCAGGCCGTCGCCGATCGTGATCGTCGCGCGCCACTTGGCGAACGTCGCCCCGAGCGCCGCGTAGTTCCGCACGCGGTCGCGCAGCCCGTCGAGCCCCTCGGTGACGTTCTCGCCTGGTGCGCCCGCCAGCGGCTTCGCCCCGGTGTCGACCTTGATCCCGGCGAGGATGCCCAGCTCGGCGAGGAAGGCCGGGAAGGTCTGCCCGTTGGACAGCTTCTGGTGGAACGTCTCGTCCGCGAGGATGATGCCGCTGACCGATTCCGCGAGCTTCGGGGTCGTGACGATCAGCTCCCGGTACACGCGCCGGTTTTCCTCGGTCGCCTTGACGCCCACCCCTTCCAGCCGGGAAGACATCGTCCCGATGCTCTCGTCGGCGGCGAGGATGCCGCGCCGTTCGGAGACCATGATGCGAGCGATCTTGTTAAGAGTGGACATCGACTGTTATTCCTCCTGTGCTCGTGAATTTCGGGCCAAGCTCGTCGCCTGGCATCGGACTGCCTTTCGACGCCGCGATATCGACCAGTTCGCGCGCATGCCCGGGCAGCCCCCGGCGTTCGCTCCACGCCGCGTAAATGGGCTTCGCCGGCATCTCCTGATCGACTGGCACCAGCCGCAGCCGGCCTTCCGCGATTTCGGACCGGACGGTGGAGATGTTCAGCACGGTCACCCGCTGGCCCGTGGCGACCACCTGCTTGACCGCCGCGCTGGAAGGGAATTCGACGTAGCTTCGCGATGCGCGCGCCGAACCCAGCAGCTCGTCCGTGAACTCCCGGAGCCCGGATCCCCGCTCGCGCAGCACCAGCTGAGCCGACGCCAGCTCCTGCACCGTGACCGGGCCGCGGCGCCGCGCCCACGGGTGCAGCGCGCCGACGACCACGGCCAGCCGGTCGTCGCAGATGTACTGGGTGACCAAGTCCTCGCGAAACTGTTTCGGCACTTGGCTTCCGGCCTGGCCCCAGCCGTCGACGAACGCGAGGTCGACGCGGTCGGCCCGGATCAGCTGGCGCAGCTCGTCGACGCCGCCGGTCTGCACCTCCACCCGCACCTCGCCGAACGAGAACCCGGAGCGGTTCAGCCATTCCGGGATCAGGTGCTCGGCCACGCCCGGGCTGCCCGCGAGCCGCAGCCGCTCGGCGCCGGCGGACTGGGATCCGGACCCGAACTCCAGCAGCTCCCGCGCCGCGTGCATCACGTTGCGGGCGTACTTCGCGAGCATTTCCCCTTCCTCGGTCAGCTTCGAACCCGTGGGTGACCGCTCCAGCAGCCGAAGCCCGAGGCGGCGTTCCATGGCACTGATCCGGATGCTGGCCGCCGGCTGGGAAAGACTGTGCGCTTGCGCCGCCTTCCCCACGCTGCCGTAGCGTTCGACCGACAGCAGCAGATCAAGATCGGCGAGCTGAGGCATTTTTGATGGAAGAACCACGATTTCCCCTCTCGCTCCGGAATCCGTCGTACTGTGCGGTCAGCACACTCGCGGTGCGCCATGAGCGTGCCCTGGCCTGTCCGCCCGGTCAATCCGCGGGAAACGAACGTGCGCCCTGCCGACATGAACGGTGTGCAGCACGTCACCTGCGGGGTCGACGGCCGTCCGGCGCTGAAGCCCGCAGCACAAAGCCTTACCGGACAACGAGCTTCGACCCCTTCATGACGAGGACGGCACCGCTCGTCACCGAATCAAGGCCATTTGTTCCATTTCGGTAGCCCCGCTTTCACCGATTCAAAGATGCTTCGCGTCGAAGCGCTCGCGAGAATCGCCGAACAGGAGGAAATACCGTGAAGTGGGAATCACCGGAGTACACGGTCGTCGAGGTTTGCGCTGAAGTCACGGGTTACTTCTACCGGGGCTGACAGCGACCACAGCCGGCGCAAGGCCCCAGTCTGCCACTGCAACTGGGGCCCTGCGCCTTCCATCGACCGGTCCGGTTCGCTTGGTCCCGGATGACCTTCAGTGCCCCCGCGTCGTCACCGTGTGGCGCCGGTAAACCAGTTCCGCCGCCTCGGCCTTGTCCTGGTTGGCACGGACCAGCGCGTCCTGCACCAGGTGGTGGTCCGGCGAATGCATGCACACCGGATCGGTTCGTGCCGCGTCGCCGGTCAGTGCGAACGCCTGGCAGCGGCAGCCGCCGAAATCGATTTCCTTGCGCGGGCAGCTCTGGCACGGGTCCGGCATCCAGTCCGTTCCCCGGAATGCCTGGAACGCCTCGGATTTCGTCCAGATCCACGCCAGATCGTGGTCCCGCACCGAGGAGAAGGCCATCGTCGTGATCTCCGCCGCCACCGGGCACGGGTACACGGTGCCGTCCGGCGCGACGGTCAGCGCGTTCTGCGCCCAGCCGCCCATGCACGGCTTCGGGTACGGCTCGTAGTAGTCCGGCAGGATCCAGAGGAGTTCCATGCGCTCCCCCAGCTCCTGCTTCCGGCGTTCGTAGACGGCCACCGCGTCGTCCAGCTGGGCCTTGCCCGGCATCAGCAGGTCGCGGTTGCGCAACGCCCAGCCGTAGTACTGGCTGTTGGCGAGCTCCAGCCGCTCGGCGCCCCACGCCACGCAGACGTCGATGATCGCGTCCAGCCGGTCCAGATTCAGCCGGTGCAGCACCACGTTCATGTTCAGCGGCAGACCGGCGTCGCGGATGATGCGCGCGGCGGCTTCCTTCTTGTCGAACCGCTTGCTCGCGGCGACCAGGTCCGTCGACTCGGCGGCGTCGCCCTGGATGCTCAGCTGGGCGCTGTTGAGCCCCGCGGCGACCAGCGCTTCCGCCCGGCTCTTCGTCAGGCCGAGGCCGCTGGTGATCAGGTTCGTGTACAGGCCCAGGCGGCGGCATTCGGCGACCAGTGTCTCCAGGTCGCCGCGCACCAACGGTTCGCCACCGGACAAGTGCACCTGCACGACGCCGAGCCCGGCGGCCTCGCGGATCACCCGGAGCCAGTCCTCGGTGCCGAGCTCGTCCTGCCGGTCGAGCAACGCCAACGGGTTCGAGCAGTACACGCAGTGCAGCGGGCACCGGTGCGTCACTTCGGCCAGCAGGCCGTACGGTTGCGGCATCCCGTTCACGCGACCACCACCCAGCCTCGTCCCCGCGCGTCCTCGAGGAACTTCATCACGTCGCTCGCCAGATCGTCGGCCTCGAAGTCGTGCTCCAGCTGGTCGACCACCTGGCGCACCGTCCGGCTGCCGTCGCACAGTCCCAGGATCGCCGCTCCGGACTTGTTCAGCAGCACCACTCGTTCCGGCAGCAGGAGCAGTTCCACGTCCCGCACGTTGTCGTGCTTCAGCATCGCCTTCGTCGCCAGCTTCGGGACGGCGGTCAGTTCGGGCGCGTCCATCACGAACTCTTGCGGTAGGCGAGTTCCACGGCGTCCAGCAGGCTCCAGAGCACGTCGCACTTGAACTCCAGCGCCCGGGCGCACGCGTCCTGCTGCTGCTTGGTCCCGGCGTTTTCGATCACCAGCTCGAGCAGGTGCGCGATGTCCTTGGGCTGCTGGACGAGCCGCGCCCGGAAGTACTCCAGCCCGGCCGGCGCGATCCACGGGTAGTGCTTCTCGACGTCGATGATCCGCCTGCTCAGCAGACCCGGTGCGAACAGTTCGGTCAGCGCCGAGGCCACCGCTTCCAGCCACGGCTTCTCGCGGCAGAAATCCACGTAGGCGTCCACGGCGAACCGCACGCCCGGCAGCACCGTGTCGACGTCGAACAATTCTTCGCGGCTCAAGCCGACGGCTCCGCCGAGGCGCACCCACTTTTCGATGCCGCCCTCGTCGCCGGTCCGCCCGTCGTGGTCGATGATGCGCGTGATCCACCGGCGCCGGTCGTCCCGGCCGGGGAGCTTGGTCAGGATGAACGCGTCCTTCTTCGGGAGGTTCAGCTGATAGTAGAAGCGATTCCGGACCCATCCCCGGAACTCCGCCTCGGACAGCTCCCCCGCGTGCATCCGTTCGTTGAACGGGTGCAGATGGTGGTACCGCTTTTCGCCGATCGATCGCAGGTGCGCTTCGAACTCTTCAGCAGACCTGGCGTTCATACTTCCACCTCCAAGCCGGCTCGGCCGATCTCGATGCCCGAGTCGGTGACCCAGCGCCGTTGCGCGGACTCTTCGTCGAGAATCGGGTTCGTGTTGTTGATGTGCGTGTAGATCTTCCGCTTCGCGGGCAGCCCGGCCAGCGCGCGGGCGGAACCCTCGGTCCCGCTGACCGGCATGTGCCCCATCGACCGCCCGGTCCGGCTTCCCGCGCCCGTGCTGGACATTTCGTCGTCCGTCCAGAAGGTCCCGTCCACGAAGACGCAGTCGGCCGACGCCACCTGGCGGGCGAACTTCTCGTCCCACCGGGGCAACGTCGGCGCGTACACCGCGGTCCCGCCGGTCGCCCTGTCTTCCAGGCGGTAGCCCACTTCCCACTCCCGCGACGAGGTGCGCAGTCGCGAAGTTCCCACGTAGCGGGGCGGTT
Source organism: Amycolatopsis saalfeldensis (assembly GCF_900110575.1). Lineage (GTDB taxonomy): Bacteria > Actinomycetota > Actinomycetes > Mycobacteriales > Pseudonocardiaceae > Amycolatopsis > Amycolatopsis saalfeldensis. The sequence continues at coordinate 1,632 of NZ_FOEF01000048.1, read as the reverse complement.
TGGCGCCGGTCAGGAAGGGGGTTATGCGCAGCCGGTCGTCCAGGTCCAGCGGCTCGCCGATGCCGACCTGGGTCCAGGTGAGGTCCGCGTAGTCGCCCAGCAGCGCACGGACCGGGAACCACGAGTTCAGCGCCTCCAGCACCGGATTCGTCCCGTACACCGTCAGCGACGACCCCTCGCGCAGCATCAGCAGGCCGATGGTGTGATCGAACTCCGCGTCCGTCAGGACGACGCCGGCGACGGGTGTTTCGCGGATGCCCGGACCCGGATGCAGGGCCGGATCCGCGGCGATCTGATGGTGGACGTCCGGGGTGGCGTTGAACAGGAACCACTTCTCGCCGTCTCCGGAGACCGCGATCCCCGCGTGCGCCGTCGCGGCTTCCGGCTTGGCGCGGGCCTTGACGCACCCGTCGCAGGCACAATTCCACTGCGGATAACCGCCGCCCGCGGCGGCTCCGAGGCAGTGAATCAACATCTGTCAACGCCGGCCGCGGGAATCGGCGCCAACCCCGGCCACCGGTGAATCCGGAATTTCGCGCCTCATGGCGTCCTCCCTCACTGTCGACCGGTGACAACGGCCGCGCGCTAGCAGGCTGCGTTGCCCGCCGAGGGTTCAGCCCGTGCGATTGTCGGTATCGTCCGCTCTGAACTCGGCTATTCTGTTCGACAGCTTCTCCGCTCGCGCCGGGCGTGGCAACCGATCGGGAACGACCGGAGCCGAACCACGGACGAACGGCGGCCGCGCCGCGACGAGCGGGGCGGCGACCGCGCAGCCGCGGGACGACCGGCTTCCGGCCGCAACCCCTCGTCGGGAGCCGCGCCCACGGTAAATCACCCGACCGCGGCGGGCGGCTATTGATTATGCCTATCAGGGGATTGTATTTGCGCATGTGGCCGGGTGTTGCCGGGTGCGGTCGCCGGGGTGATGGTTGGTGGCCTGTCACGTTCGGTGCGTGGCGGTCGGGTACGGAGCACTTTTCCCTTTCTACCGTGAGGAGTTCGTCATGCGGTTGCAGGTGGCGTTGGATGTTGTGGATTTGGGTTCGGCGTTGGGGTTGGCGCGTCGGGTGGCGGAGTTTGTGGATATTTTGGAGTTGGGGACGCCGTTGGTGAAGGCGGCGGGGATGGGTGCGGTGTCGGCGGTGAAGGCGGCGCATCCGGACAAGGTGGTGTTTGTGGATTTGAAGACGGCGGATGCGGGGGAGTTGGAGGCGGGGTTGGCGTTTGAGGCGGGGGCGGATGTGGTGACGGTGATGGGGGTGGCGGATGACGACACGGTGCGGGGTGCGGTGGCGGCGGGGCGGAAGTATGGGAAGGAGGTGGTGGCGGACATGATCGCGGTGACCGAGGGGCGGGTGGCGCGGATGCGGGAGGTGGCGAAGCTGGGGGTGTCGTTCGTGGAGATTCATGCGGGTCTGGATGAGCAGGCCCGGCCGGGGTACAGCATTGACCGGTTGCTGGCGGATGGCCGGGAGGCGGGGGTGGCGTTCTCGATCGCGGGTGGGGTGAAGGCCGCGACGATCGGGGCGGTGCGGGACGCCGGGGCGAGTGTCGCGGTGGTCGGTGGCGGTATCTACAACGCCCCCGACCCCGCCGCCGCCGCCAAGGAACTCAAAAAACTCGCCGCCTGAC
>NZ_FOEF01000049.1 GCF_900110575.1 Amycolatopsis saalfeldensis | reverse complement strand
GGGGACATGCCGTTTCTGGAGTTCCCGGAACCGTTCCCGGCAGGGTCTCCTTTCTCGTATCCGAGATGATGGGTCATTTCAGCGTCCAGTGCTCGTTCGAGCACCGCCTTGGTCATCTCGTTCAGCAATTCTTGCGCGCCCAGCGCCCCGCCATTCGCATACGCGTCTTTCACCAGCGCATCAAGCGTTTCCGACGGCAACACCCGAGCGAGTGCTTCGCCGGCCGCGGCACCCGCAGCCCGATCAGGCGATGTGTTCTCAGTCACAGATAGAGCCTTTCTGGGTCGCCGTCAGCGATCCCGATCTTGGTCCATCCGTGGCTTACACGGTTGTCATGACACGGCCGAGTCGAGCGCTGCGGAGGAGCTGGGCGGTCGCGGATTTGCTCCGTGCACCTCTGCCAACCCCGTGCTTCCGGCCAACCCCAACCGCGCTCCCGGCCAACCGCATTTCTGGCCGGCCACACTTCTAGCCGGCCGCCTGATCCGTCCGCCGTCACGGGACCGTCAGTCGGATTCGCCTTCTCCAGAACGGAATCGGCCGTTAGAAGAGAGTCGGCTCATCGGCGATGGCTCCTTCGATCACGAGCATGGTCCGTTTCGTCCGGACCCCGCCGTGCGCCGAAAACCCGCCGTCCTTGCCACCTGCGGCCAGAACCCGGTGACAAGGCACAACAATCGGAAACGGGTTGTTCCCCATGGCTTGCCCCACAGCCTGCGCCGCCCCCGGCATCCCCAGCCGATGCGCGATGTCTCCATAAGTCACCGTCTTCCCCGGCGAAACCGCCCGCGCGACCTCATAGGCCCGCCGATTGAACTCCGGCACCCCCCTGAAGTCGAGCCCCACTTCAGCCAAATCCCGCCGCTCCCCACCCAACAACGCGACGATCCCCGCCACCGCCACCCGCACCACATCCGGCACCCGCCCGCGCCCTGCCCCCGGCGCTGACCCACGCCCTGTCCCTGTCTCTGTCCCGGACCCGGACCCGGACCCGGACCCGGACCCAAGCCCTGCCTCCAGCGCCCACCCCCGCCTTGCCTCCGCCGCTAGTTCGCCTCCCGCCTCCGATTCAGACCCGGACCCGGACCCAGCCTCTGTCGCCAGTGCGCGTCGTGCCTCCGGTGTCAGCCCGTGTCTTGCTTCTGGCGTGGCCTCGTGCCCTGCGTTCAGCGCAGACTCGCGCCCTGCTTCGGTCGCAGGTGCGCGTCGTGCCTCCGGTGCCAGCTCGTCTCTTGCTTCTGGCGTGGCCTCGTGCCCTGCGCCCAGCGCGGACGCGTGCCCTGCTGCCGTCGCCGGTGCGCGTCGTGCCTCCGGTGCCAGCCCGTGCCGTGCCACTGCACCGTGTCCTCTGTCTGGCGCAGACGCGCACCCCGCCTCTGGTGCTGGTTCGCGCGCTGCCTCCGACGCCGACCCGCGCCCTGCGCCAGAGCCCAGCCCGCTAGCCGTCCCAGCCGAAAGGCCGCCACCGGGAACATTCGCTCCGATCTCCGACTCCGGGACTTCCACCGCGTCCGGGAACCTGGCCCGGAGCCGGGCGCGGGTACGGGCCTTGGTGCCCTCCGGGAGCGTGGTGCCCACCAGCAACTCACCACGCCAGGCCACGCCGCACGGGCCGATCGGGGTGTCGAACACGGTGAACGCAACCGTCATCGCATCAGGGTACGAGGCACCACCGACAAAAAGCCGCCCGTCCGAACGCCCTCAGTCAGATATACAGCAAAGGTGTACAGTCGTGCTGTATTAACCTACGAGAAGGAGACCCCGGTGCGCCTCACCAAACACGCCCACGCCTGCGTCGAACTGGTCAAAGACGGTCCGTCCATCGTGTTCGACCCGGGCACGCTCACGCCCGGGGCGAAGGACGCCATCGCTCGTGCCGGGGCCGTCTTCATCACTCACGAGCACTTCGACCACTTCGACGAGGCCCTGGTGGCCGAAGCCCTCGAACGGCAGCCGGAGTTGCAGGTCTTCGGGCCGTCGGCCGTGCTGGAGAAGCTCGGTGACCACGGTGGCCGGGTGCGCGCCGTCGCGGCTGGGGACGTTATCGAGGCCGCCGGCTTCAGGCTCACCGTGCACGGCGAGCGCCACGCCTCGATCCACCCGGACATCCCGAACGTCGACAACGTCGGCTACCTCGTCGACGGCTCCCTGTTCCACCCCGGCGACGCCTACTTCGCGCCGGACGCGCCGGTGTCGACGCTGCTCCTGCCGACCAGCGGCCCGTGGACGAAGCTCGGCGAGGCGGCCGACTTCGTCCGCGCGGTCCGGCCGGCGCGCGTCATCCAGATCCACGAGCTGATGCTCAGTGACCTGGGCCGTCGGTCGACCGCCACCCTGCTGGGCGAAGACGGTCTCACCGGCGTGGCCGTCACCGAAGTCCCCGTCGGTGACAGCGTCGAGCTGGCGGGGTGACGGCGGCGGTGGACAGCGACCGCCTGGCGGAGGACCTGCGCGCGGCCGTCGGGCACCTCGTCCGCGCCGCGAGGACGACGGGCACGCTGCCGTCCGGTGAAGCGGCCGTGCTCGGCCACCTCGATCGCGAAGGCCCCGCCACCACGGCGGAACTCGCGCAGTGGCGCCAAATCCGCCACCAGACGGCGGCCAGAGCCGTGAAAGACCTCGTCGACGCCGGGCTCGTCCGCACCGCGCCCCACAAGAGCGACGGCCGAAAGGTGGTCCTGCACATCACACCCGACGGACGCGCCCGGCTCGCCGGCCACCGCCGAGCCCGCGCGGACCGCCTCGCCGCCGCCATCGACGACGCCCTCGACCCAGCCGAGCGCGCCGAACTGGTCCGATCCGTCGAGCTGCTGACCCGGCTGACTGGTCACCTCCGCCAGCAACCGTGACGGCTCCGCCGGGAACCGTCAAGGAAAGGGCCTCCCAACGCGCGTAGCGAAGGGAGGCCCTGTCGAGCGGATTTGGCCCGTAACGACCATGGGCCGCAGCTGACTCAGGCCGCAGTCAGCCCGGGCGATTAGCAGCCCACTGTCGGCCCGGGCCAGAGCCGACTCGGGTCCCAGTCAGCCCAGGCCGAGGCTTGGGCGGCAGTCACCTCGGGCCGCCGCCGAGAGTTGCTGCCGACTTGCCCACCGTCGAACCAACCCGCCGCAGACAATGCCGACCAGCCCGACGAAGCCAGGCCAACCCAGCCGAACCCACCCCACCAGGTCAGGCTTTCCGTTCCCGCCAAGAGTTCGTGATCGGCAACCGACGGTCGCGGCCGAAGGCCTTGAACGTGATCTTCGTGCCTGGCGGGTACTGCCGCCGCTTGTACTCCGCCTTGTCCACCATGCGCACGACGCGGTCGATCGTCTCCGGGTCGAAGCCCGCTTCCAGCAGGTCGGCGTAGCCGCGGTCGCCCTCGACGTAGTCGTCGAGGATGTCGTCGAGCAGTGCGTAGTCCGGCAGCGAGTCGGTGTCCACCTGGCCGGGGCGCAGTTCCGCGGACGGCGGCTTGGTGATCGAGTTCTCCGGGATCGGCGGGGTCTCGCCGCGGCCCGCGGCCAGTTGGTTGCGCCACCGGGCCAGCCGCCACACGTGCGTCTTGAACAGGTCCTTGATCGGCGCGAACGCCCCCACCGCGTCGCCGTACATGGTCGAGTAGCCGACGGCCAGCTCGGTCTTGTTGCCCGTCGCGAGCACCAGGTGGCCGTCCGAATTGGACAGTGCCATGAGGAGCATCCCGCGGGTGCGCGCCTGGATGTTCTCCTCCGCCAGCCCGGTCAGCTTCAGCTGGTTCACGTACACCGAAACCATGTCCTCGACCGACTCCACGCGGTAGTGCGCGCCGATCCGCCGGGCCAGGTCCGCCGCGTCGTCCTTCGAGTGGCCGGACGAGTACTTCGAAGGCATCGAGACGCCGTACACGTTGTCGCCGCCGAGCGCGTCGGCTGCCAGCGCCGCCACCACGGCCGAGTCGATGCCGCCGGAGAAGCCGAAGGTGACCGACGCGAAGCCGTTCTTGTGCACGTAGTCGCGCAGCCCCACCACCAGCGCCGACCAGACCTCGGCTTCGTCGGACAGCGGCTCGCTGATCACTGGCTCGGTCAACGGCGGGTACGCCGGCAGCGGTTCCTCGCTCAGCACCCGGCGCCGGACGTGGAGCCCCGCCAGCTCGCCGTCGGCCGCGTGGCCGCCCGCGGTCAACTCCATGTCCAGCACGAGCAGGTGCTCCACGAACTGCGGCGCGCGCGCCAGCAGCGCCCCGTCCGCGCCGACGACCAGCGAGTCGCCGTCGAACACGAGGTCGTCCTGGCCGCCGACCTGGTTGGTGTAGACCAGCGGCGCGCCCGCCTCCGCGGCCCGGCGCGCGACCAGCGGGAGCCGCTGCTCGTCCTTGGCCCGCTCGTACGGCGAGGCGTTCGGCGACACCACCAGGTCGACGCCGGCGCGGCCGAGCGCGGAGATCGGCCCGCCGTCCTGCCAGATGTCCTCGCAGATCACCATGCCGACGTCGACGCCGTGCAGCCGCACGACCTCCAGCTCGGTGCCCGGCTTGAAGTAGCGGTGCTCGTCGAAGACGCCGTAGTTGGGCAGGTGGTGCTTGAACTGCCGGGCCACGACCTCGCCGCGGTACAGCGCCGCGGCCGCGTCCCGCGGGCCCACCTCGTCGAAGTCGAGGTAGCCGACATAGGCCAGCACCTCGCCGCAGCCGGCCTCGTCGAGGCGGCGCGCGAGCTCGTCGACGGATTTGCGGGACGCGTCGGCGAACGTCCGGCGCAGCGTCAGGTCCTCCACCGGGTAGCCGGTCTGGGACATCTCGGGGAACACGACGACGTGGGCGCCGGCCTCGGCGGCTTTGCGGGTCCACTCGACGGTGAGCGCGGTGTTCCCGTCGAGGTCGCCGACGGTGGTGTTGACCTGGGCCAGTGCGATGCGCAGTTGCGGCATGCCGCCATTCTGTCCCACCGCGGCACCCCCAGCCGAGCGAATGTGGGCAAAAGAAAACCCGGCCGCCGGAAACCCCCGGCGGCCGGGTCGCGCACCAGGCGCGTCAGGCCTTCTTCATCTTCATCATGCTGCGCACCCGCTTGATCGTCTGCTCGAAGTCCGAGTCGAACGGGTTGTCGTGCACCAGGTAGGTCCACGTGGTGTTCGCGCGCCGCACGCCGTTGTCGGCGAGGTCGAGGCCGTCGTCGGTGATCTCGGCTTCTTCCAGCGTCTTCGCCGCGCGCGTCGCCGCCTCCGGGATGATCTTGTGGAACTCCGGGATGGCCGCGCGGTGGAACTCGTCCAGCGGCGTCTCCCGGGCCAGCGCCCGCAGGTGGATGCTCTCGCGCACGTCGGTCAGGTACGCGAGGTGGTCGGACCAGAGCTGGTCGACGTGGAACAGCAGCACTTCGCGGGCCAGCTGCTCCAGCCGGGCCTCGTCGTCCAGCTTCTCCTTCAGCTCGGCGAACTTCTCCGGGTGCGCCTTCTCCAGGCCCTCGGCCGCCAGGCCCGTGCGCAGCACCTTGTCGCGGTGCTCCAGCAGCTCGGCGCGCTGCCGCTCGATCAGCCGCGTGTAGCGCCAGGTGTTGCGGTGGATCTCCAGGTCGACGCCCTCGGCCACGCGCTGGGCGTGGTTGATCTGCCGGTGCGCGGCCGGGTCGGTGACCTCGCCGGTCTCCGAGTCGGAGTCGATGCCCTCGGGGATGTCCGGCGCGTTGGACAGCACCAGGTCGTCGTTCAGGCTGGCGAAGAAGATCGCGCTGCCCGGGTCGCCCTGACGCCCGGAGCGCCCGCGCAGCTGCCCGTCGAGCCGGCTCGACGGGTACCGCGCGGTGCCGATCACGTGCAGGCCGCCCAGCTCGGCGACCTCCTCGCGGCTCGCGCCCTCGGTGCCGCCCAGCCGGATGTCGGTGCCGCGGCCCGCCATCTGCGTGGACACGGTGACCGCGCCCTTCTTGCCCGCCTCGGCGATGATCGCGGCCTCTTCGGCGTCGTTGCGCGCGTTCAGCACGACGCACGGCAGGTCGGCCTTGGCCAGCTTGTCCGCCAGCTCCTCGGACTCGGCGACGTCCTGGGTGCCGACGAGGATCGGCCGCCCGGTCTCGTGCACCTTCCGGATCTCCTCCTCGATCGCGCGCAGCTTCTGCGACGGCGACCCGAAGATCCGGTCCGGCTGGTCCTCGCGGACGTTCGGCGTGTTCGGCGGGATCACGGCGACCTCGAGCCGGTAGAACTCGCGCAGCTGCTCGGCCACCGCCACGGCGGTGCCGGTCATGCCCGCGACCTCCGGGTACCGCGCGAGCAGCGCCTGCACGGTGATCGAGTCGAGGATCTCGCCGCGGTCGGTGGCCGCGACCTGCTCCTTCGCCTCGACGGCCGCCTGCAGGCCGTCCGGCCAGCGCTGCAGCTCGGCGACGCGGCCGCGGGCGGCGTTGATCAGCTGCACCTTGCCGTCTCGGACCAGGTAGTCGACGTCGCGGGTGAGCAGCGCGTGGGCGTGCAGCGCGACGTTCACCGCGGCGAGCCGGTCGGAGCCGGAGTCGCCGTAGAGGTCGATGCCGCCGAGCGACTTCTCGACCACCGACGAGCCGGCGCTGGTCAGCCAGGCGTTGCGGCCGTCGGAGTCGGTCTCGTAGTGCAGTCCCAGCCGCAGCCGCCGGACGACGGTCGCGACCTCCTCGTCGGCGTCGTTGTGGTCGATCGAGCCGGCCATCACGAGCGGCACGCGCGCCTCGTCGACGAGCACCGAGTCGGCCTCGTCCACGATCGCGATCTCGGGGGCGCCCTGCACCAGGTCGTCGACCTCGGTGACCAGGCGGTCGCGCAGCACGTCGAAGCCGATCTCGGCGACGGCGCCGTACGTGACGTCCTTGCCGTACGCCTCCTTGCGCTGCTCACGCGAGTGCGCGGGCTCGACCCAGCCGACGGACACGCCGAGCAGGTCGTACACCGGGCCCATCCACTCCGCGTCGCGTCGCGCCAGGTAGTCGTTCACCGTGACGACGTGCACGCGCTTGCCGCGCAGGGCGTGGCCCGCGGCCGCGAGCGCGCCGGCGAGCGTCTTGCCCTCACCGGTCTCCATCTGCACGACGTGCCCGCTGAGCAGGCCCATGGTGCCGAGCACCTGCACGTCGAACGCCCGCTCGTCGAGCGCTCGCCGGGCCGCCTCACGGCCGAGCGCGCACACCTCGACCAGCTGGTCGTCGGTGAACGCCGTGGCGCCGTCGAGGCGCTCGCGCAGCTTGCCCGCGCGCTCGGTGAGCTCGGAGTCGGACAGCTTTTCGAGCTCGGGTTCGAGCTTCTCGACTGCGGGCAGCAGTGCCTCGTAACGCGTCAGCTCGACGCTGCCCGGCCGCTGAATGATCCGGCGGAGCCGCTTGCCCACCCGGCTGATCAGTGCCACCCCTGGTCTCCCGTCCTGTATAACGCCGCGTCGCTCTGTACGCGGACCGCGGCCGGCCCCAACTCCCCAACGCGCCGGTGGTGCGTCGGAGTTCCGCGGCCGGATGGCACGATCAAACCGTGCCCCCTCATGTCAGCGCCAGCCCTCGTGCCCACCGAATCGCCGCTCTCGGGCTGTCCGGCCTGCTCGTCGTCACGCTCGGGGCGTGCTCGTCGAACACCGGCCAGGCCCTGCCCTCGCCGGCGACCGAATCGCACGCACCGGTGGGGCCGGTGCCCGCGGGGCTGGAGCGCTTCTACGGCCAGAGCATGACCTGGGCCGACTGCGCACCCTACGCGACCTCGGACGACGCGCAGTCCGCCTTCCGGGCGGCGGACATCCAGTGCGCGCGGCTCACCGTCCCGCTGGACTATGACAAACCGGACGGACAGACCATCAAGCTCGGCGTGCTGCGGCACAAGGCGACCGACTCCGGCTCCCGGATCGGCTCGCTGGTGGTGAACCCGGGCGGCCCCGGCGCGTCCGGCATGGTCGCGGCCGCCGGCCTGCTCGACCAGGTCGGCAAGAACGACCTCGGCAAGCGCTTCGACCTGGTCGGCTTCGACCCGCGCGGGATCGGCGCCAGCGAGCCGCAGATCCGCTGCCTCACCGACAAGGAGCGCGACGCCGACCGCGCGGACGACAGCGAGACGGACGGCTCGCCCGCCGGCGTCACGAAGCAGGAGACGCAGGAGAAGGACTTCGCCGCCAAGTGCGCCCAGCGCACGACGTACGGCGACGACATGCTCGCGCACGTCGGCACGCGCGACGTCGTGAAGGACATGGACGTGCTTCGCTCGGTCCTCGGCGACCAGAAGCTGACCTACCTGGGCTACTCGTACGGCACGCGCATCGGCTCGACGTACGCGGAGGCGTTCCCGCGAAACGTCCGCGCGCTGGTCCTCGACGGTGCCGTCGACCCGGACCAGAGCCCGGAGGACTCGCTGGTCGCGCAGGGCCAGGGCTTCGGCACGGCGTTCGGCGAGTTCGCCAAGTGGTGCGCCGCCCGGCAGGACTGCGCGCTGGGCCCGAACGCGGCCGGCGCGGTGCAGGCGTTCCAGGAGCTGACCCGGCCGCTGATCGACTTCCCGGTGCCGGTCGGCGACGGCCGCAAGCTGTCCTACGAGGACGCCACCACCGGCGCGATCCAGGCGCTCTACCAGCAAAACCTGTGGGAGTACCTGAACACGGGCCTGAACGAGCTGAAGCAGCAGCGCGGCTCGACGCTGGAGAAGCTCGCGGACATCTACAACGAGCGCGGCGCCAACGGCAAGTACGGCACCACGCAGGACGCCTTCACCGCCATCCGCTGCGTCGACGACCCGCGGGTCACCGACCCGAACCAGATCCTGCAGGCCCAGGAGAAGTACGTGCACGTCGCCCCGTTCCTGGACGACGGCCGCCAGGCCAGCGCCGCCCGCGACGCCTGCGCGTTCTGGCCGGTGCCGAACACCTCGCAGCCGCACGAGCCGAACGTCGCCGGCCTGCCGAAGACGCTCACCATCTCCACCACGAACGACCCGGCCACGCCGTACCAGGCGGGGGTCAACCTGGCGAAGGCACTGAAGGGCTCGCTGCTCACCTTCGAGGGCACGCAGCACACGGTGTTCCTGCAGGGCAACTCGTGCGTGGACAAGGTGGGCGTCGCGTATCTCCTGGACGGCACGACGCCGGCCGACGGCACGCGCTGCGCCGGGAGCTGACCCGTGCGACGCCTGGCCGCCGTGGTGGCAGCAGCCCTCGCGGCCACGGCGTGCTCGGCGTCGCCCCCTTCGCCGAAACCCGGTCCCGGCCCGCTGGACCGGTTCACCACTCAACGGCTCGCTTGGGGCGCCTGCACGCCGTACGGCCAGAACGACTTCGAGAAGCAGACGTACGCGGATAACGCGCTCGAGTGCGCGAGCCTGACCGTGCCGTTGGACTACTCGAAGCCGACCGGCGAGACCGTCACCGTCGGCTTGCTCCGGCACCGCGCGACGGACGCCGCGAAACGCGTCGGCGCGCTGGTCGTCGACCCTGGCGGGCCCGGCGGATCCGGCATGATGGCGGCTGCGTCGCTGGTCCAGCCGGCCGGCGAGCTGGCGAAGGAGTTCGACCTGGTCGGCTTCGACCCGCGCGGCGTGCACGCGAGCCGGCCGCGGATCACCTGCCGGTCCGACGCCGATCAGGACGCCGACCGAGCGTCGGACATCGAGAGCGACAACTCGCCCGCGGGCGTCGCGAAGCAGCTCGCCGAGGCGAAGGACTACGGCGCCGCTTGCGTGGGGCACACCGGCGCGGAGTTCCTCGAGCACGTCGGCACCCGCGAAGTCGTCCAGGACCTCGACGTGCTGCGCGCCGCCCTCGGCGAGCCGAAGCTGACCTACCTCGGCTACTCCTACGGCACGCAGATCGGCTCCGCTTACGCCGAGGCGTACCCGACCCGCGTCCGCGCGATGGTCCTCGACGGCGCCATCGACCCGGCGCTGGACCTCCCACGCGCGTTGATCACGCAGACCGTGGGTTTTCAGGACGCGTTCACGGAATTCGCGAAGTGGTGTGCCCCGCGGCCCGGCTGCCCGCTTCAAGGCGACCCCACCGCCGCGTTCCAGCGGCTCGCCCGCCCGCTTGTGGCCAAGCCGGTCCCGGCCCGCGGCGCGCGGAAGCTTTCCTTCGAGGACGCCATCACCGGCACCAGCGCCGCGCTCTACTCGCGGCAGCGCTGGGACTACCTGGCCGCGGGCCTGTCGCAGCTCGAACACGACCAGGGCGGGAACCTGCTGGACCTCGCCGACAGCTACTACGAGCGTGACCGGCAGGGCCATTACGGCGGTGAGATCGACGCGTACTTCGCCGTGCGCTGCGTGGACTTCGCCCGCGTCACCGACCGTGCGGCCATCGACGCGGCGCACCGGCAGATGCTGGCGGGCGCACCGTTCCTCGCGGGCGGCACGCCGGACACGAGCGAGCTGGACATCTGCTCGAACTGGCCGGTCCCGCCGACGTCACGCGCGCACCGGCCGGCCGCGCCCCGAGGCCTGCCGAAGGTGCTGGTCGTGTCCACCACGCACGACCCCGCGACGCCGTACCAGCAGGGCGTCGACCTGGCCAAGGACCTGGGCGCCGCGCTGCTGACCTTCGAGGGCACGCAGCACACGGCGTTCCTCAGCGGCAGCGCCTGCGTCGACAAAGCCGTCGGCGACTACCTGCGGACCGGCATCGCCGCCGGCACCCGTTGCACCTAGCCGAGTGTCGCGGGACTCGCCGGGTCCTGCTGTGAAAGCGTCACCTCGAACATCACCGGGCTGTCCCGTTCGGTCGCGGGCGGCACCTGCAGCCACAGCCGCGCGAAGCGGCGTGGCTCGCTCGCGGTCACCCAGACCTTGACCTGCACGTCGTCGTGGATCTGCGGCAGCAACCGGGTGGCGACGGCGGCCGGCACGGACCCGCCGACGCGATAGGCGTCCACGCCCTGCATCGTCTCGCGGATCTCCGTGTGAGCCCCGGACACCGCGCCGAGCAGCTGCGCCAGACTGCCGTTCGCACCAAGGAAACCGGCCACCTCGAACGGTGAGGTCCCGGTCCACGACTGGCCTGAGGGATCCTTCGTGGTGGCGGTGTTCCCGTCGAGCACGAAGTCGAACTTGTGGTCCTGCACGCCGTTCTGCACCTGGGCCTGGCCGGTCGCGTGGCCGCCGCCGGACAGGGTGGCGTCACCGTCCAGCTGCCGCAGCGGGCGGCCGGGCAGGACGCCGTTCACGTCGACGGCGAAGTGCAGGCTCCGGACGTCGGAGAACGTGGCTTTCGCGGCGCCGAGCAACTCGCCGCCGGCCGGCAGTGGGGGTGACGCTGAGCAACTGCCGACCAGCCCGAGGAGCAGCAGCGCCGGCAGGAACCGTCGGCAGCGCATGGCGATGAGCGTACTAGGGTGGCCCGATCTTTTCGGACAGTGTCCTTCAGGCCACTGTCGAGCGGCGTGTCGACGAACCAGACTCACCTGCTGTGACCGTCGAAACCCGTCCTGCTCCCCGTGTCCACCGCGCTTGGTTCGTGGCGGCCGCCGCGTTCGTCGCGCTGCTCGCCGCCGCGGGCTTCCGCGCCGCGCCCAGTGTCCTGATCGACCCGCTGCACGAGGAGTTCGGCTGGTCGCGCGCGACGATCGGCGCCGCCGTCTCGGTCAACCTCGTCCTGTACGGCCTCTTCGCCCCCTTCGCGGCCGCGCTGATGGAGCGCTTCGGCATCCGCCGCGTTGCCGCGACGGCGCTGTTCGTCGTCGCGCTCGGCGCCGGCGGCACGGTGTTCATGAGCACCAGCTGGGAGCTGATCCTGTGCTGGGGCGTGCTGGTCGGCGCCGGCACGGGCTCGATGGCGATGAGCTTCGCCGCCACGGTCACCACTCGCTGGTTCGTCCGCCACCGTGGCGCCGTGACGGGGGTGCTGACCGCCGCGGGCTCGACCGGGCAGCTCGTCTTCCTGCCGATCGTGGCCACGCTCGCCGTCGGCAACGGCTGGCGCACGGCGTCGCTGGTCATCGCGATCGCGGCGCTCGCCGTGGTCCCCGTCGTGCTGCTCGTGGTCCGCGACCACCCGGCGGACATCGGCACCACCGCGCTCGGCGCGCCGGCCGACGCCGAGGTGGCCCGCCCGGTCCCGAAGGGCGGCTCGGCTCGCCGCGCGCTGGTGGTCCTCTTCCAGGCCGCGCGCACGAAGTCGTTCTGGCTGCTGGCGATCGGCTTCGCCATCTGCGGCGCGACGACCAACGGACTGGTCGGCACCCACTTCATCCCCGCGGCCCACGACCACGGCATGCCGCAGACGACGGCCGCGAGCCTGCTCGCGCTGGTCGGGGTCTTCGACGTGGTGGGGACCGTCGCGTCCGGCTGGCTCACCGACCGCGTCGACCCGCGGCTGCTGCTCGGCGTCTACTACGCGCTGCGGGGCGTCTCGCTGGCGCTCCTGCCGCAGCTGCTCACGGACTCCGTCCAGCCGAGCATGTGGGCGTTCATCCTCTTCTACGGACTCGACTGGGTGGCCACGGTCCCGCCGACGGTCGCGCTCTGCATCCGGTCGTTCGGCGAGGCCGGTCCGATCGTGTTCGGCTGGGTCTTCGCCTGTCACCAGGTGGGGGCGGCCTTCGCCGCTTCGGCGGCCGGCGCCGTGCGCGATCAGCTGGGCGACTACGCGCTGGCCTGGTACGTCGCGGCGGGCCTGGCGGTGATCGCGTCGGTGGCCTCGGTGTCGATCACCCGATCCGGGAAACGTGAGCTCACTTTCGCGCGGTGAGGGGGAGTTCACGCAGATCCGACACTTCCGGCGCGTCGCGAAACATCCCGTTAACACGCTCTGGTTAGGGTGCGGCCATGGATCGCCAGCAGGAGTTCGTGCTCCGCACCTTGGAAGAGCGCGACATCCGTTTCGTCCGGCTCTGGTTCACCGATGTGCTGGGGTTCCTCAAGTCCGTCGCGGTCGCGCCCGCCGAGCTGGAGGGCGCCTTCAGCGAGGGGATCGGGTTCGACGGATCGGCCATCGAGGGGTTCGCCCGGGTCTACGAGTCCGACATGGTCGCGAAGCCCGACCCGTCGACGTTCCAGGTGCTCCCGTGGGAGACCCCGGAAGGCGGCCCGTACTCCGCGCGCATGTTCTGCGACATCGCGATGCCCGACGGCTCGCCGTCGTGGGCGGACCCCCGGCACGTGCTGCGGCGTCAGCTCTCGAAGGCGGGCGAAGCGGGCTTCACCTGCTACGTGCACCCGGAGATCGAGTTCTTCCTCCTCGCCAACCTCCCCGACGACGGCAGTGAGCCGGAGCCGGCCGACAACGGCGGCTACTTCGACCAGGCCAGCCACGCGACGGCCACGCACTTCCGCCGCCACGCCATCGAAACCCTCGAGGCGATGGGCATCTCGGTGGAGTTCAGCCACCACGAAGGCGCGCCCGGCCAGCAGGAGATCGACCTCCGTTACGCCGACGCCCTGACCATGGCCGACAACGTGATGACCTTCCGTTACGTGGTCAAGGAGGTGGCCCTGACGCAGGGCGTGCGGGCCACGTTCATGCCGAAGCCGTTCACCGACCAGCCCGGCTCGGGCATGCACACGCACGTCAGCCTGTTCGAGGGCGACCGCAACGCGTTCTACGACGCGGAGGACCCGTACGAGCTGTCGGAGACCGGCAAGGCGTTCGTCGCGGGGCTGCTGCACCACGCCAAGGAGATCTCCGCGGTCACGAACCAGTGGGTGAACTCGTACAAGCGGCTGATCCACGGCAGCGAGGCGCCGACCACGGTCTCGTGGGGCCGCGCGAACCGCTCCGCGCTGGTCCGGGTGCCGATGTACTCGCCCGGCAAGGCGTCGTCCCGGCGGGTGGAGATCCGGACGCTGGACTCGGCCTGCAACCCGTACCTGGCCTACTCGGTGATACTGGCCGCCGGCCTGAAGGGGATCGAAAAGGGCTACGAGCTGCCGCCGCCTTCCGAGGACAACATCTGGCAGCTGTCGGACTCCGAACGCCGCGCGGCCGGGTACGCGCAGCTGCCGCAGAACCTCGGTGAGGCGCTTGCGGAGATGGAGAAGTCGGAGCTGCTGCCGGACGCGCTCGGGGAGCACGTTTACGACTTCTTCCTGCGGAACAAGCGCGTCGAATGGGACAACTACCGGAGCGCGGTCACCCCGTACGAGCTCCGCACGCTCCTCCCGGTGCTCTGATGGGGCGGCGGCCGGTGTTCCGAATCCTTTCGGCGCTGGTCGCCGCACTCGGCGTCGCCGCGATGACGGCGCCACCGGCTTCCGCGGGCTCTTCGGGGCCCGGCGGGTTCGACCTCGACTCCGCCGACATCCCCGCGCTCCAGGCGAGGATGGCGTCCGGCCGGCTCACCGCGGTGAGCCTGACCAGGGCGTACCTCCAGCGGATCCGGGCCGTGGACCCGTGGGTGAACGCGGTGCTGGCGCTCAACCCGACGGCGCTCGCGCAAGCCGCCGCGAGCGACGTCCGGCACCGCACCGGCCGGGTCCGCGGGCCGCTCGACGGCATCCCGGTGCTGGTCAAGGACAACGTCGACACCCGCGACCAGCGGACGACGGCCGGTTCGCGCGCGCTTCGCAGCCGCCCGGCGGCCGACGCGACGCTGATCACCCGCCTGCGTGAAGGCGGCGCGGTGATCCTCGGCAAGGCGAACCTCTCCGAGTGGGCGAACTTCCGCGCCGAGAAGCCGACTTCCGGCTGGTCGGGCGTCGGCGGCCAAACGCACAACCCGTACGTGCTGGACCACAACCCATGCGGGTCGTCCGCAGGCTCCGCGGCCGGCGTCGCCGCTTCGCTCGCGCAGGTCGCGATCGGCAGCGAGACGGACGGCTCGATCGTCTGCCCGGCCGGCATGACGGGGACCGTCGGGCACAAGCCGAGCCTCGGGCTGGTCAGCCGCACCGGGGTGGTGCCGATCTCCGCCGAGCAGGACACAGCGGGGCCGATCGCGCGCCACGTCGTCGACGTCGCGTTGACGCTCTCGGTGCTGCAGGGTCGCGATCCCTCCGATCCCGCGACAGCCCTGTACCCATCGACGCAGCCCACGGACTACGCGAAGCTGCTTCGCCCAGGCGCGCTCCGCGGCGCACGGATCGGGCTCTGGCGTCTCCCCGTACTCGGCCCCGAAACCGACGCGGTCATATCGCGGGCGAAGGATTCGCTGGTCAAAGCCGGTGCGGAGGTCGTCGAGCTGACCCTGCCGTACCAGGACCGGCTGCAGGACCTGGAGTTCCCGGCGCTGCTCACCGAGTTCCACCGCGACATCGACGCCTACCTGGCGAAGCGCCCTTCGGGACCGCGGAATCTCGCCGATCTGATCGCGTACAACCGCGCCGACCCGCTCGAGCGGACCTGTTTCGCCGGCCAGGAGCTGTTCGAGCGGGCGCTGGCCGCGCCCGGCCCGGACGACCCGGGGTACCGCGCCGGCCGGGCGGAGCTGTCGGACCTCGCGCGCCGTTCCCTCGACGAGACGCTGGCGAAGTACCAGCTCGACGCCATCGCTTCGCCGACCAACCCGCCCGCGTGGAAGACCGACTGCGCCACGGGGGACAACGACGTGATCCCGTCCTCGACCCCGGCGGCGGTCGCGGGCTACCCGGACGTCACCGTGCCGGCCGGGTTCGTCGGGCCGCTGCCCGTCGGGATCTCCTTCATGGGCGCCCGGTGGTCCGACGGCCGGATGCTGGCCCTGGCCGCCGACTTCGAACGCGTCGCACCGGCCCGCGTGCCGCCGAGCTACCTGCACGAGCTGCCGTCAGGCCCCGTTTCTGGGTCCTGACCTGCGACGATGGCGTTAAGTGACCCCCCTGTTTTCGGAGGGTTCCGGGCCATGTAATCTTCTCTTCGTCGCCAGGAACACCGGGCCGGCGGGGCCGAAAGCCCCACGGGCCAGGCGCCAGGGCCGAGCGGGTTGACACCGCGAAACGGACCAGGTAACGTTCAGCGTCGGCCCACGAGCGGCCGCCGACTCCCTACGACTAACACCGTAGGTACAGGCATGCTCGACCAAAAGTTTATGAAGATCGCTTGAAGCAATTAAGTGTGTTGCTTGAGAACTCAACAGTGTGCTAGTGAACTAAGCCAGTAGAGCTTATATGAAACCCCCTCGTCGGGGTTTTTCTTTGAGAATGATTGAGAAAATAGTCTCGATCGAACTGTTCATTGTTGGAGAGTTTGATCCTGGCTCAGGACGAACGCTGGCGGCGTGCTTAACACATGCAAGTCGAACGCTGAAACCGCTTCGGTGGTGGATGAGTGGCGAACGGGTGAGTAACACGTGGGTAATCTGCCCTGTACTCTGGGATAAGCCTTGGAAACGGGGTCTAATACCGGATATCACATCTCCTCGCATGGGGGGTTGTTGAAAGTTCTGGCGGTACAGG
>NZ_FOEF01000050.1 GCF_900110575.1 Amycolatopsis saalfeldensis | reverse complement strand
GTAGCCCGGTAGCCCGGTAGCCCGGTAGCCCGGTAGCCCGGTAGCCCGGTAGCCCGGTAGCCCGGTAGCCCGGTAGCCCGGTAGCCCGGTAGCCCAGCCGACCGGGTTGCTCAGCTATCCCAGGGGACTGGGCCTGCCAGCCGACCGGGGCTGCCCAGGGGACCGGGGGACCGGGCCTGCCTGCCTGCCGGCAGGCAGGCAGGCCCGATCGGCTCGCCCAGTTGTCCCAGGGGACCGGACCTGCAAGCTGACCGGACCAGCAGCCGACCGGGGGTCTGCCTGACCGGGCTCTCAGTCGGCCTGGCCTGCCAACTGGCCGGGTCTTTCGGTCGGCCGGGCTGCCCATCCGGTCGGGTCCGGACCACTGCCCAGTCTCAAGCCGGGGCGGGGCGGGGCCCGGCGGATTTGGCTAGCAGGCCGGGCTTGACCGGGTCGGATCGGGCGGGAACGGCCGGGCGCGAGTGGGTCGTCGGCCGTTCGTCGTCGTGGGGGTGGGGGTGGTTGCGCCGGTGAGTGGAACGTCGAGTTGATCACCGGCGGTGCGGTGGGAAGGAGGCAGGCGACGAGCGGTGGACGGTCGCGAGCAGCGGTCGGTGGTGCACGGCGAGCGGTCGAAAGGCCAGGTCAAAGCCAGTAACGGCGCTTGTGCCCCAACCGGCGAGCGGCAGGGGCTGAAAGTGTCGAACCCGGTGGTGAGGCCGGTAAGCGGTGGCCGAGCGGGTCATCGGCGGACGGTGATCGGCTGGTCGGTATCGGCCGGGCGGTGGACTACCGGGCGTTCATCGCCCAGTAACCACCGGTTGTCGCGTGCCCCTTCCGCGCAATGTGCAAGTTGCCGTTTAGTGAGACATGCGCCACCACGGCCCCGACCCGGACGGCGCGAGAACCGAACTTGAAGGCAGGAAAGCAATGTTGGACGCGAATTGGCCGGACAGC
The DNA here is from genome assembly GCF_900110575.1 of Amycolatopsis saalfeldensis. Classification (GTDB taxonomy): domain Bacteria; phylum Actinomycetota; class Actinomycetes; order Mycobacteriales; family Pseudonocardiaceae; genus Amycolatopsis; species Amycolatopsis saalfeldensis. The sequence continues at coordinate 15,130 of NZ_FOEF01000050.1, read as the reverse complement.
TGGCGGAGCGCCTTCCGCATCGAACTGCGGGCGGAGGCGATCGGCCTCGCTTGGCGCGGCTGGCCGGTGCTCCCGGGGGCAACCCCGGCGCCGATCACCGGTGAGGAGGACGACCTGACCTGGCAGCGGCCGGCGCCCGTGCGCGAAAACTGGCGCGAGCTGATCGGCACGCACGCCCACGAGGTCGCCACCTGGTTCTCCGACCGCACCCACAGCCTCCTCGTGGCCACCGGCACCGTGCTGGACGCCATCGAGGTGGACGACGAGCTGGGCAAGAGCGCCGCCCGTCTGCTCCGCACCCTCGGGCACCCCGCCCCGATCGTCGCGATGCCGAACGGCCGCTGGCTGTTCCTCACCACCGCGGCCGACCGCATTCCGGCCGAGCTCGCCGAGCACGCGACTGTGCAGTGGCACAGCGTCGGCAGCTACATCCCGCTGCCGCCTTCGCCGTTCCAGCACGGTGTTGTCCACTGGCGGGTCAAGCCCGAGGTCTGCGGCTGGCAGCTGCCGGACGCGGACGAGGTTCACGACGTCCTCGTGCGCGCCCTGGCCGACGAGCAGGCTCCCCTGCTCGTGGAGTCCTCGGCCGCCTGACCGGTCCCAACCCGGCAGAAAAGCCCGCACCACCCGAAGTTTCACGCACCACCGTGGCCACACTGGTCCCCGTGCTGACGCAACGCCCCGAGCACGGTATCCAGTACGGCCACTGCCCCTGCCTTGTCCAGCGGATCGTTGCCGTTCCCGCACTTCGGCGACTGAACGCAGGACGGGCAGCCCGTCGGGCACTCGCAGGAGACGATCGCCTCCCGCGTAGCGGCCAGCCACGGGACAATCGCGGCATAACCGCGGTCGGCAAATCCCGCACCCCCGGGATGCCCATCGTGCACGAACACCGTTGCCTCCCCGGTGTCTTCGTGCCACGCGGTAGACACCCCGCCGATGTCCCAGCGGTCGCACGTAGCGAACAGCGGTAGCAGGCCGATCGCCGCGTGCTCGGCGGCATGCAGGGCACCGGGGACGCGTGCCGGGATCAACCCGGCACCCCCCGGTGCCTTGCCGGCGCCCCCGGTCCCCACCGGCGCCACAACTTCGGTCCCCACCGATGGCTCGGCCCCGGTCGCGACGGGTGCCATGGTCTCTTCGGTCCCCACTGGAGGTTTGGCTCCGGCCGCAACGGGCGCCATGGCCTCTTCGGTCCCCACTGGAGGTTTGGCTCCGGCTGCAACGGGCTCCGTAGTCTCTGCGGTCCCTGCTAATGGCTGGGCCCCGGCTGCAACAGCCTTTTCGGGTCCCAGCGAGAGTTCGGTCGTAGCCGGCGCCACGGCCTTCCTGGTCCCCGCTGGTGCGTCGGCTTTGGTCGTGACAGGAGCCAAGGCCTTGCCGCTCTGCACTGGAGGCTTGGCCTCGGTCGCAGGGCGCGTCGCAGCCACGCCGGTCTCCGACGATGGCTCGGCCCCGGTTTCAGCGGAGGGCGCGGGTTTCCCGGTCCCCGCCGTGGGCGCGGCCTCGGTTTCCTCGGTCCCCACCGGAGGTTTGGCAACTGCGGCGACCAGCGTTGCCGCGCTGGGCCCCATCGGCGGCTCGGCCCCGGTCGTGAGCAGCGCCGAAGTGCCGCCGGTTTCCGCCCGAGGCCTGGTCGCTGTTTCGGTGGGCGCGGCAACTTCGGTCGTCATCCGAGGCTTGGCCTCTGTCGCGGTAGGCGCAACTTCGGTCCCCGCTCGAGACTCGGTCTCTGTCGCGGTAGGCGCCGGAACTTCGGTCTCCGCTCGAGGCTTGGCCTCTGTCGCGGTGGGGGCCGCAACTTCGGTCCCGACTCGAGACTCGGCCCCGGTCGCGGCGGGCATCGCGGACTCGGTCAAAGCCGGAAGTGGAGGCGCCGACGGCGAGGTTTCAGTACCGGCAACGGGCCCGGTCACCGAAGCTGCGGCGCGGAGGGGCCAACCAGTCCTCCCGCTCGTCACGCTGGGTGGGCCCAGCAGGTCGTTCGAGATCGTGTACCAGACCGCCCTCGTGTGGAGGCTTTGTTCTGGCAGGTCCAGGGGGGTGTGGTCCAGCACCTCGCCCGACGGGCGGCGGCGGAGGTAGCCCACGACCTGCGACGTCACCGCCACCTCGCCCAGCGAGACCGTGACGCCGGCGTGCGTGCATTGCGATTGGGTGCTCAGCACGGAGATGTCCACGATCTCCCGCGGCGAGGTGTTCCAGTCCGGGTCCTCGGCGTGCACGAGTGCCAGCCCGGTCTCCAGGTCCAGCTCATCGACGACGTACGACGAGCCCTGGTGCAGGTAGACGGCGCCCGGGTGGACGGCGAAGCACGCCGAGCCCGGGTCGACGGTGCCGAGCATGCGGCCGGAGTCCGCTTCCACCACCGCGATCTGGTCGCCGCCGGAGCCGCGGATGCCGACTTCGGCGTGGGGGCGGTCGCGGGAGGTCCAGTACCAGCCGCTCGAGCGGCGGCGCAGCAGCTTCTCCTCGGCCAGGTCCGCGAGCACCGCGCGCGCCGCATCGCCGCCGAAGGTCGCCAGCTCCGGCTCGGTGAGCGGCAGCTCGGCGACGGCGCACGCCAGCTGCGGGCCCAGCACGTACGGGTTCGACGGGTCCAGCACCGCCGTCTCGACCGGACGGTCCAGCAGCGCCGCCGGGTGGTGCACCAGGTACGTGTCCAGCGGGTCGTCCCTGGCCACGAACAGCACCAGGGCCTCGTCGCCTGAACGGCCCGCGCGCCCCGCCTGCTGCCAGAACGACGCCAGCGTGCCCGGGTAGCCGGCCAGCACGACCGCGTCCAGGCCCGCGATGTCGACCCCCAGCTCCAGCGCGTTGGTGGTCGCCACTCCCAGCAGCCGTCCGGACAACAGCGCCGCCTCCAGCGCGCGCCGCTCCTCCGGCAGGAAGCCCGACCGGTACGCCGCCACGGTTTCCGCCAGCGCCGGGTCCACTTCGGACAACAGACGGCGCGCGCCCAGCGCCGTGAGTTCAGCGCCGCGCCGCGAGCGGACGAACGCCAGCGAACGCGCGCCCTCCACGACCAGCTCCGTGAGGATCCGCGACGCTTCCGCGCCCGCCGAACGCCGCACCGGCGCGCCGTTTTCGCCGGTCAGCTCCTCGAGCAGCAGCGGCTCCCACAGCGCTACCGTGCGTGCACCCCGAGGTGACGCGTCGTCGGTGACCGCTTGACATTCGACGCCCGTGAGCCGTGACGCGAACGCCGCCGGATCCGCCGTGGTCGCCGATGCCGCGACGAACACCGGATCGGCCCCGTAATGCTCCGCCACCCGCCGCAACCGACGGAGCAACAGCGCGACGTGGGAGCCGAACACACCGCGGTAGCTGTGGCATTCGTCGACCACGACGTACGACAGCCGGCGGAAGAACTGCGCCCACCGGCCGTGCGCGGAGAGGATGCCGCGGTGCAGCATGTCGGGGTTGGTGAACACCCAGTTCGCGTGTGCGCGGACCCAGTCGCGCTCGGCCATCGGGGTGTCGCCGTCGAAGGACGCCGCGCGCACGCCCGTTATGTCCAAAGAGGACACCGAACGCAGCTGGTCGGCGCCGAGTGCCTTGGTGGGCGCGAGATACAGCGTGGTCGTGCCCGAGCCGTCGGCCAGCTCGGACAGGACCGGCAGCTGGTAAGCCAGCGACTTCCCGGACGCCGTGCCCGTGGAAACCACCACGTGCTCGCCCGCTTTCGCCAGCGAGGCCGCCTCGGCCTGATGCGCCCACGGCGTGACCACCCCGGCCTCCGTGAACGCGGACACCACCTCGCCCGCGGCCCACTCCGGCCACGGCGCGAAAACGGCCGCGCGCGCCGGCAGCTCGGCCACGTGCGTCACCGGATTCTCACTCGAAGGAATCCCGGCTGTGACCCGGCTCAGCAGCCTCCGTCCTCGCTCTCCCACCACGAACAGAGCTTGGCACAGGGCACCGACAGAACCGGTTCGGCGGAGACGAGATCGATCCAGTGAGCAATCACACAAGGTTACGGAATGTGCTGTGTCCGGGACGCCCTGCCGGGCCGCTGAGCACTACCAATACACTCCCGCAATCCACACCGTCTGTGGCGAGAGTCATGTGAGACGTGCATTGCCGCACGGCTAGCGTGTCGCTCGGTACAGATCCAATGCCAGCGCAGGCACGCCGGGGACGACGAGTTCGCGCTGGCCAACGGCGTTCCCAGGAGGACGAATGTCCCGGCAGTTCCTCGCGGAGGGCGGCATCACGCTCACCGGGGGTGGCTACACCATCGTCGGTGTGGTCGCCGTGGTCGCCCTTGCCGCACTCGCCATCGGTTACGTGCTGCTCAAGGAGGTGCTGGCCGCGGGCCAGGGCACCGCCAAGATGCAGGACATCGCCAAGGCAGTGCAGGAAGGTGCGGCCGCTTACCTCAAACGGCAGCGAAACACGCTGGCCGTTTTCGGCGTGATCGTGTTCCTGCTGCTGTTCGCGCTCCCCGCTGACGACTGGAACGAGCGCATCGGGCGCTCCATCTTCTTCCTCATCGGCGCGGTGTTCTCGTTCACCATCGGCTACCTCGGCATGTGGCTGGCGACGCAGGCGAACCTGCGCGTCGCGGCCGCGTCGCGTGAGGAAGGCGGGCGCGAGATCGCGATGCGCGTGGCGTTCCGCACCGGTGGCGTGGTCGGCATGATCACCGTCGGCCTCGGCCTCTTCGGTGCCGCGGTAGTCGTGCTGGTCTACACCGGCCAGGCCCCGAAGGTGTTGGAGGGCTTCGGTTTCGGTGCCGCGCTGATCGCGATGTTCATGCGTGTCGGCGGCGGTATCTTCACGAAGGCCGCCGACGTCGGCGCGGACCTGGTCGGCAAGGTCGAGCAGGGCATCCCGGAAGACGACCCGCGCAACGCCGCGACGATCGCGGACAACGTGGGCGACAATGTCGGTGACTGCGCCGGCATGGCCGCGGACCTGTTCGAGTCCTACGCCGTGATGCTCGTCGCCGCCCTGATCCTGGGCAGCTCCGCGTTCGGGGCGCACGGCCTGATCTTCCCGCTGATCGTGCCCGCCATCGGCGTGATCACCGCGGTGATCGGCATCTACATCACGAGGGCGCGCGTCGGCGAGGGCGGCCTGGTCACGATCAACCGCTCGTTCTACATCTCCGCGGTGATTTCCGCGGTGCTGTCGGCGATCGCCGCGTTCGTGTACCTGCCGAGCAGCTTCTCCGACTTCGGCGCCGAGTTCGCCGGCACCTCCGGCAACCCCGCGGTCATCGCCACCGTCGCCGTGATCATCGGCATCGTGCTCGCCGCGATCATCCTGAAGATCACCGGCTACTACACGGGCACCGAGTACAAGCCGGTCCAGGACGTCGGCAAGACGTCGGAAACCGGTGCGGCCACGGTCATCCTGTCCGGCATCTCGGTCGGCTTCGAGTCCGCTGTGTACACCGCGCTGGTGATCGCCGCGGCGGTCTTCGGCGCGTACCTGCTGGGCGGCGGCATCGCGCTGTTCGCCGTCGCGCTCGCCGGCACCGGCCTGCTGACCACCGTCGGCGTCATCGTTGCGATGGACACGTTCGGCCCGGTCTCCGACAACGCGCAGGGCATCGCCGAGATGTCGGGCGACGTCGACGAGAAGGCCGCGCAGATCCTCACGGAGCTGGACGCGGTGGGCAACACCACCAAGGCCATCACCAAGGGCATCGCGATCGCCACCGCGGTCCTCGCGGCCACGGCGCTGTTCGGGTCCTATTCGGACGCGATCACGAAGGCGGTCGGCGGCACCGGCCAGTTCATCGCGAACGTGGTCAACCCGTCCACGCTGGTCGGCGTCATCGTCGGCGCGGCGGTGGTGTTCCTGTTCTCGGGCCTGGCCGTCAACGCGGTTTCGCGTGCGGCCGGCGCGGTGGTGCAGGAGGTGCGCCGCCAGTTCCGCGAGATCGCGGGCATCATGGAGGGCACCACGCGGCCGGAGTACGGCAAGGTCGTGGACATCGTCACGCGCGACTCGCTGCGTGAGCTCGCCACCCCGGGCCTGCTCGCGGTGTTCGCCCCGATCGCCGTGGGCTTCGGCCTCGGCACCGGCGCGCTGGCCGGCTACCTGGCCGGCGCGATCGCGACCGGCACGCTGATGGCGATCTTCCTGGCCAACTCCGGTGGGGCCTGGGACAACGCCAAGAAGCTCGTCGAGGACGGCAACCACGGCGGCAAGGGCTCGGACGCGCACGAGGCCACCATCATCGGTGACACCGTCGGTGACCCGTTCAAGGACACCGCCGGCCCGGCGATCAACCCGCTGATCAAGGTGATGAACCTGGTCTCCGTGCTGATCGCGCCCGCGGTCGTCAGCCTGACGCTGGGCGGCGGCGCCAACACCACGTGGCGCATCGTGATCGCGCTGGTCGCGCTCGCGGTGATCGTCGCCGCGGTCGTGGTGTCCAAGCGCCGCGGCACGGTGATCGCCGACACCCCGGCGGAGGCGAAAGCCTGATCCGCCACGGCTGAACCCCGACCGGGCCCGGTACGCACACGGCGTGCCGGGCCCGGTCGCGTCGGCGGAAACTTCTTCCCGAACTATGGTCGAAGGCTTGCGAATAATTCTCGGGTCGGTACGGTCGGGGCCGGGACTTCGACGGGCAGGAGGTGTGCGGGTGCGGCCGCGGTTGAGCGTTCTTGCCGCGCTGGCAACGGGTATCGGGATCGGCCTCGCCGGCTGCGGGCAGCAGCCGCCGGTGTCCCCGCAGGCCCGCCAGGGTGGTCAGGCGGACACCTCGAGCCAGTCCGGCACTTCCCCGGCCGATCCGGCCGCCAGCTGGGCGGACGGCTACTGCGGAGCGGTGACGCACCTGGTGCGGACGCTCTCGAACCTGCCGACCGTCGACCCCACTTCCCCGCAACAGGCGTCGCTGACGTCCAGCCGGCTGCTCACCTCCGTGGTCGGCGGGATCGACGAGACCGTGGCCGGCCTCGACCGGCTCGGCCCGCCACCGCTCGCCGGTGACGAGCAGGCGCGCGGGGAGTTGTTGCACGACTTCGCTTCCGTGCGCCAGCGGGCCGATCAGGTGCGGCAGCGGATCGACTCGGCGCGGGACACCGACGCGACCAGGGCCGCGCTCGGCGAAGCCCGCAGCACCCTGGACGAGGTCGCGAAGCTCGACCTGCTCAAGGCCCTTGACGCGACGCCGGAGCTGAGCGCGGCGGGCAAGCGCGCGCCCGGCTGTCAGCAGCTCGTGGTGCCGCCGGCTCCTCAGTAAGTCACTCTTCCGGCGAAAAACCGGTCCGCGCCTCTCGCGTCCAATCGAACTTGTGTTCTATCATGATCGGCGTGGATCGGACGATCTCGCTGTTCTCGGCCGAGGCCAGCGGCCCGGGGCTCCCGGACCTGGCCGGGCTGCTGTGCGGCCAGGGGCAGATCACCGGCTTCGGGCGAACGGCGGCGCGGCTGTCGGTGGTGGTCGAGGAGCCGTGGCGCGCGCACGTGCTGGCGCGGGAGTGCCGTCGCCGGGGCGCGGACGCGCAGGTGGCCGTGGCCGAATGCGGCAGCCCGCAGGTGCGCACGTCCTTCCGCGTCGACCTCCTGCCCCTGGCGCTGCGGTGGCTGCGCGCGGGCTGCACCGGCCCGGCGGAGGACGATTCGGGCAAGGCGGTCCCGGACGGCTTCCGCCTGAGCGGCGCGATGCTGCGGATGTGGGCGCTGGCGAGCGGGCGGCCGGGCCCGTCGGGCTACCTGCTGGGCGTCGACCCGCTGGCGCCGCGGATGCACGAGGGGCTGCTCGCGGCGCTGGCTCCGCTGGGCGTCCACGCCCGGCTGCTGGGGCCGAAGGCGGAGGCGCCCGCGGTCCGCGTGAACGGCCGCCGCCGGCTGGACAGCCTGGTCGAGCTGATCGGCGAGCCGCCGACCGGGGCCGAGGCCGCGTGGCCCGACCTCAACCGCGATCCGAACCCCGATCGGGAAAGCGGCCTGAGCGGGTCCGAGGACTGCGCTGAGGACGCTGTGCGTGAACGAGCCTCGGACGGTGACGAGGAGAGTGGAGAGAAGGACGGCAGGGCCGGGGGGAGCCGTCGTGGTGCCGCCGCGCGCGGTCGTCGCGCGCCGGGCGAGGACGACGGCGCTCAGAACGGCAAAACCGCCCGTGACGGCTCGCGGGCTGAAGGAGACCGTCGACGGGGCAGGCGCGGCGAGGGTTCCCGCCGGGCCCGGGCCGTCGGACGCGCCGAAGGGGACCCGCGTCGCGACCAGAGCGACGAGAGTCCCCTTCAGTACTTGCTGGGGGTGGCCGGCTAGGGCTTGGGCAGGGTGCAGCCGGCCTGGTCGAGCGCGATTTCGTTCGCCGGGCTCAGGCAGGCGGGAATACCGTAGGTCTCCTCGCCGTACTTGGTGTCGGGGTGGACGGTGACGTTGCCGGACTCGTCGACCTCGCACGGGTTGTTCAGCGTGCAGCGTTCACCGTTCTCGTTCGACGTGTTGTTGATGCCGATGACCTTGCCGGTCGCGGTCTCGACGATCGGCGAGCCCGAGGTGCCGCCGATGGTCTTGCACTCCGGCGTGTAGCGGATGGAGTCCTTCCAGATCCAGCCGTTCTCGTGCAGCTCGTGCACGAACCCGTCGATCGAGCAGGAGTAGATCTTCTTCCAGTACCCCGAGACCACGTCGATGTGCGTGCTCGCGGTCGGGTGCGTGGTGACCAGCTCGAGCGGCGAAACGCCGTACTGCTGCTTGATCTGGGCGTAGGTCGAGGTCAGCTGGTAGAGCGACACGTCGGTGTCGGTCATGGTGGCGTAGATGATCTTCTTCGCCTGGAGGGTGCCGAGCGTGCTCTGGCCGTCCGACGACAGCAGGTCGAAGGTGCGGCTGGAGGCCTGTCCGGTGATGACTTCGCCGGGATTCGGGAAGCCGGACTCGAGGCAGTGCCCGTTCGACATCACCAGCGCCGGCGCGGTGTCCGGCGTGTCGGCCGGTTTGACCACCGAGCCGGAGCAGTTGGACAGGGCCACCGTGCCGGAGAACGTGGTGGTCGCGGCACTCGCCTCAGGTGCGGTGACCAGGGCGAACGCGGCCATCGCGGCAAGCACGCCGCCGAGGAGGCGTCGGGTCATGGTGGTTCCTTTCGGCTCGAGGAGGTAGTAAGTGAAGCGTTGCCGACCTCGGGCCCACCACCGTCGAACGGAGGGTATCCAGGCGCTTACGCGATACCCTGCGCGGCACGTGTCGGACGTCACGTGCTAGGTGTGGAAAGGAAACATCACCGAGGTCAGCGGCGATCCGGTGAACAGGGATCGAACGGCGTGTCAGGCCACCTAGCCGTGGTGACGCTCTCCGGAGCGTGCACACTGACAGGTCGAGACGCGGGCGCAGCACCCCTCGTCGAGGGGTAGGGATGGTGCCGTCGCCACCGAGGCGACGGCGCGGAGATGAGCGGAGAGCAGGGCAGCGTGGCAGCAGCACGGACCAAGAAGAACGGCACCGGGTCGGACGCCGCCGGGCGTCGGCGCCTGGTGATCGTCGAGTCGCCCACGAAGGCCCGCAAGATCGCCCCATACCTGGGGCGCGACTACGTCGTCGAGTCGTCCGTCGGGCACATCCGCGACCTGCCCCGCGGTGCCGCCGACGTCCCGGCCCAGTACAAGGGCGAGTCGTGGGCGCGGCTCGGCGTCGACGTCGACAACGGCTTCAAGGCGCTCTACATCGTGACCCCGGACAAGAAGTCCAAGGTCACCGAGCTGAAGGGGCTGCTGAAGGACGTCGACGAGCTCTACCTCGCGACGGACCCCGACCGTGAGGGCGAGGCCATCGCCTGGCACCTGCTCGAGACGCTCAAGCCCAAGGTGCCGGTCCGCCGCATGGTGTTCCACGAGGTCACCGAGCAGGCGATCCTGGCGGCCGCGGCGGCCACCCGGGAACTGGACGTCGACCTGGTCGACGCGCAGGAGACCCGCCGGATCCTCGACCGCCTCTACGGCTACGAGGTCTCGCCGGTGCTGTGGAAGAAGGTCATGCCGAAGCTGTCGGCGGGCCGCGTGCAGTCGGTGGCGACCCGGATCGTGGTCGAGCGTGAGCGTGAGCGGATGCGCTTCACGTCGGCTTCGTACTGGGACATCTCGGCGACCATGGATGCCGGTGAGGATGCCGCGCCGCGGAACTTCCCGGCCCGGCTCGTCTCGGTCGACGGCGCGCGCCTGGCGACCGGCCGCGACTTCGACTCGACCGGCCAGCTGAAGGGCTCGTCCGCCGAGATCCGCGTGCTGGCCGAGGCCGACGCGCAGGCGCTGGCCCAGGCGCTGGACAAGCGTGACTTCAAGGTCTCCAGCGTCGAAGAGAAGCCGTACACGCGGAAGCCGTACGCGCCGTTCATGACCTCGACGCTGCAGCAGGAGGCGGGCCGCAAGCTGCGGTTCACGTCCGAGCGCACGATGCGGATCGCGCAGAAGCTGTACGAGAACGGTTACATCACTTATATGCGTACCGACTCCACGACGCTTTCGGAGTCGGCGATCTCGGCGGCGCGCAGCCAGGCGACGCAGCTGTACGGCAAGGAGTACGTCTCGCCGTCGCCGCGCCAGTACACGCGCAAGGTCAAGAACGCGCAGGAGGCCCACGAGGCGATCCGGCCGTCGGGCGAGGTCTTCCGCACCCCCGGCCAGGTGGCGAGCGAGCTGGACTCCGACGAGTTCCGGCTGTACGAGATGATCTGGCAGCGCACGATCGCGTCGCAGATGGCGGACGCGAAGGGCACCACCATGTCGGTGCGCATCGTGGGCACCGCGACCTCCGGCGAGGAGTGCACGTTCGCCGCTTCCGGCCGCACGATCACCTTCTCGGGCTTCCTGAAGGCGTACGTCGAGGCGGTCGACACCGAGGCCGGCGGCGAGGCCGACGACAAGCAGAGCCGCCTGCCCGTGCTGGTCAAGGACCAGGGCCTGACCGCGGCCGACCTGTCGGCGGACGGGCACACGACGTCGCCGCCGGCGCGCTACTCCGAGCCCAGCCTGGTCAGCAAGCTGGAAGAGCTGGGCATCGGACGGCCGTCCACCTACGCGTCGATCATCAAGACCATCCAGGACCGCGGCTACGTGTGGAAGAAGGGGTCCGCGCTGGTCCCCTCCTGGGTCGCGTTCGCCGTGATCGGTCTGATGGAGCGGCACTTCGAGCGGCTGGTGGACTACGACTTCACCGCCGGCATGGAAGACGAGCTCGACCGCATCGCCAACGGCGACGAGCAGCGCGCGCAGTGGCTGTCGAAGTTCTACTTCGGCGGCGACATGGGCGTCGACGGCTCGATCGGCCGGCTCGGCGGGCTGAAGAAGCTGGTCGACGGCAGCGTCGAGGACATCGACGCGCGTGAGATCAACTCGATCCCGCTGTTCAACGACGCCGACGGGCACAAGGTCGTCGTCCGGGTCGGGCGCTACGGGCCGTACCTCGAGCGCGAGGTGGACGGTCAGTCGCAGCGCGCGAACCTGCCCGAGGACCAGCCGCCGGACGAGCTGACGCCGGAGATCGCGGAGAAGCTGTTCGCGACGCCGCAAGAAGGCCGGGTGCTGGGCACCGACCCGGTGAGCGGGCACGAGATCGTGGCGAAGGAAGGCCGCTTCGGCCCGTACGTCACCGAGCTGCTGCCGGAAGGCGAGCCGCTGCCCGAGGACGCGACGCCCGCGCAGAAGAAGGCCGCCAAGGCGAAGCAGCCGAAGCCGCGTACGGGCTCGCTGTTCAAGTCGATGGCGATCGACTCCATGACGCTCGAAGACGCGCTGAAGCTGCTTTCGCTGCCGCGCGTGGTGGGCAAGGACCCGGAGTCGGGCGACGAGATCACCGCGCAGAACGGGCGCTACGGGCCGTACCTGAAGAAGGGCACGGACTCGCGTTCACTGTCCACTGAGGACCAGCTGTTCTCGATCACGGTGGAAGAGGCGCTGAAGATCTACGCGGAGCCGAAGCAGCGCGGCCGTTCCGCCACCGCGAAGCCGCCGCTCAAGGAGCTCGGCGACGACCCGGTGTCGGGCAAGCCGATGGTGGTCAAGGACGGCCGCTTCGGTCCGTACGTCACCGACGGCGAGTACAACGCGACGTTGCGGAAGAGCGACAGCATCGACGAGCTGACGGCCGAACGCGGCGCCGAGCTGCTGGCGGAGAAGCGGGCGAAGGGGCCGGCGCCGAAGCGCAAGGCACCGGCGCGAAAGCCCGCGGCTGCGAAGTCGACGGCGACGAAGTCGGCGGCCACCAAGTCGACTGCGGCCAAGAAGGCGCCCGCCAAGAAGGCGAGTACCGCAAAGGCCAAGTAGGACGGTTCCGTCGGGGCCACCCGGGTTCGCTCGGGTGGCCCCGCTTTCTTGTCTGGGGCGGGATTTTGGCTGTGGCACAGGCTTCCGCACGGCGGGCGAGGGCCGGGGTGTCGGTGGTTTTCGCCGTGTGCGGCGCGGGATTCGCGACGTGGGCCGCGCGGGTGCCGGCGGTGCAGGCGAAGCTGGGGCTGAGTGCCGGCCAGCTGGCGGTCGGGCTGTTCGGCCTCGCGGCGGGCTCGGTGGTCGCGCTGGTGGCGGCCGGACCGCTGCTGACGAAGATCGGCAGCCGGCGCGGCGTCGTCTTCGGCGGGGCGGTGCTGTGCGCGGGGCTGCCGTTGGCCGCGTTCGCGCCGGACTTCCCGTTGTTCGTGGCGGCGCTGGCGGTGCTGGGCGTCGGCAACAGCCTGCTCGACGTGTCGATGAACGCCCACGCCGCGCGCGTCGAGGAGGCGTACGGGCGGCCGATCTTCGCGGGCTTTCACGCGTTCTGGAACGTCGGCGGGCTGGCGGGCTCCGGCGTCGGGGCGCTGATGGAGACGTGGCGTGTGCCAGTTCAGGCGCACTTCACCGCGGCCGGCGCGGTGCTGCTGCTGACGTTGCTGTGGGCGTCGACGAGGTTCCTGCCCGGCGCGGACCGCGGGCAGGGCGAGGCCGCGTTCGCGTTGCCGAGCAAGGCGCTGATTCCGTTGGGGGTGATCGCGTTCTGCGGCTTCCTCGCCGAGGGCACGGTCAACGACTGGAGCGCCGTGTACCTGCGCGACGTCACCCTCGCTTCGGCCGCCTTCGCGTCGCTGGGGTACTTCGCGTTCTCGATCACGATGATCGGCGTGCGGACGGTGGCGGACCGGCTCGTGGAGCGATTCGGGGTCGTGCCCTTCATCCGGTGCGCGGCGGCGGTGACGGTGGCGGGCTTCCTGCTGGTGGTGGCCGTCCCGGTGCCGGGGGCCGGGATCGCGGGGTTCGCCGTCGTCGGGCTGGGCGTGTCCGGGATCGTGCCGCTGGCGTGGAGCGCGGCGGGGCGCAAGCAGCCGGACGCGCCGGGGCGGGCGATCGCCGCCGTCGCCGCGTGCGGGTACCTCGGTTTCCTGGCCGGGCCGGTGCTCATGGGCGGGCTGATCGGCGGGATCGGGCTGCACTTGACGTTCGCCGTGGTCGGGTTGCTGCTGGTGAGCGTGTACTTCCTCGCGCCGACCATGAGGATTGTTCAACGATCTGACCGGGTCGGCCGCTGAGGCGACCGCTCGGCGCACGGAGGCCGACACTCGAACACAAGTTCGAGAAAATGTCGGTGCCGGGGTGTTCAATGCAGGGGTGAGTAGTTCAGCGCCAGTCGTCTTCGACGTCATCGACGAGGTCATCGCGCCGCTCCGGGCCGAAGTGCCGGAGCGGCCTTCGGTGATGGAGTTCTACGACCCGCACTTCAAGGTCCCGCCGGTGCTGGTGGCCGGTCCGGAGCCGGGCGCGGGCCCTGATTCGGGCTCGGTCTCGTCGGTGGAGAACGAGCTGACCCTGGCCGAGGAGGTGCGGCAGTCCTTCGGGCCCGCGATCGGCGCCGCGCTGGCCGAGGAGGTCGAGCAGTACACGCGGTTCGTGGCCGGCATGGCCGCGCTCGGGCTGGTGCCGGAGGGGCAGGTGACGTCCGAGGCGGTCGGGCTCTACCGCGTGCTGCGCGGCGGTTTCATCCGCGGCGTGGTGACCGGCGTGTTCCCGGCGCGCCCGGAACCATGGGAAGTCCGCTTCTTCGGCGACGCGGACTACACCACGGTGATGAGCAAGCTGGGCCGTCGCGCGCGGCTGCGGTCCGGCCTGCTGAGCGCGCTGCCGGGCTGGGTCTTCGACGGCCTGCCGGACCGTCCGCCCGGCCCGGGCCCCGCCGTCCGCATCGAGACCGACGACAGCGGCCTGATCCCGGCCCAGGCCTGGGGCAACCTGGACGTGATCCGCTCCGCCGTCGCCCGCCCCCGCCTCGGCACCGTCCTGGTCGACCTAGCCGTCCGCGACGCCGTACTGGCGGAATACCCCCACGGCGCCTTCGGCCTGGTGGACAACGACCTCGGCCGCTACCAGTTCAGCGCCGCCCCCCGCCCCGAAGGCGGCTGGGCGATCACCTGGGCGCCCGCCACACGCGGCACCGCCGAGGCCTGGATCGTGAAGGCGGTGCGCAGCCATGCGTGAGCAGCTCGGCGAGGTGCTCGGCCGGACGTCGGGTGCGGCTCTCGTCGACCGGTGGAAGCCAGGGCTGGGACGGATGGGGGTGCGTTGGTTGGGGAGGTGACGTAGGGCTGAGTGCCTCCGGCGGTTCGGTCGCCGGGCTCGTTGGGCCGGAGCTTCGAGGGGCAAGCCGGAGCTGGGGTTGCTGGGCTGGCCTTGGTCGTGGGGTTTGGCCGGAACCGGGGCTGCGGGGTCGCTGGGCTGGCCCTGGTCGTGGGTTGGCCGGAACCGGGGCTGCGGGGTCGCCGGGCTGGCCCTGGTCGTGGGGTTTGGCCGGAACCGGGGCTGCGGGCTGTCCGGGGCCGCCTGGCTGGCCCGAGTTTCCGGGATTGGCGGGAGCTTGAGTCGCCGAGTCGGCCGGGGTCGCGCGCTGGCTGGAGTGTGAGTGGGCCGGAGCCTGTGCCTCGGGGCGAGCCGGGGTCGCGGGGATGGCCGGGACCGGTGGCGCGGAGTGCGCTGGGGGCGCGGGCTCGGCATGGGGCCAGTCCTGGAGCCGGTCGGAGGCGTGGGCTGGTCGGAGTCGAGGTCGCGCAGTGAGTCGGAGCCGCGGGCTGGGCCGGAGGTCCAGTCGCGGAGCCGGTCGGATTTGCTGCAGGAGCAGGAGCAGGAGCAGGAGCAGGAGCAGGAGCAGGAGCAGGAGCAGGAGCAGGAGCAGGAGCAGGAGCAGGAGCAGGAGCAGGAGCAGG
>NZ_FOEF01000054.1 GCF_900110575.1 Amycolatopsis saalfeldensis | reverse complement strand
TTGGCCGCCCCGTCGAGGAAATGCGCCTCCTGATGCGTCCGCAGAAACTTGAACTCCAACTCCACCAACGCATCAAAACCCCACCTGTCATGCACAATCCCCCGCGTCGCCGCATCCATCCCGAACCACACCTGGCTCGACAGGCTCGCGTCGCGAGACCACTCCGGCGGAACCACAATCTCCATGACGAAATCCTTACCCTACTCGTCGATCCGGGTGTTAATTCGCCTCTTCGGGCGGAAGATGGGAACCGGCCTCGGCGTCATAGACCTCGGCCGAACGCCACTGCGCGCGCATTTCGTTCTTGAGCACTTTCCCGGTCGGCCCCTTGGGGAGTTCGGAAACGACCTCGACGTACCTGGGAACTGCGTACCTGGGCACGCGATCCGAGAGCCAATCCAGGAACTTCCGAACCTCGAAGCCGATAGCACCGGGCCGGAGCACCAGCACCGCCTTCACTTCGTCCTCGGTGTACTCGGACGGAACTCCGACCACAGCGGACTCGAGGACGGCCTCGTGCTCATCGGCCGCGGATTCGATCTCGTACGCCGAGATGTTCTCTCCCCTCCGCCTGATCGCGTCCTTCTTCCGGCCGAGGAATCGGATGTACCCGTCGGCATCGCGGGACCCCAGGTCGCCGGTGTGGTACCAGAGATTGCGCGTCGCCTCGATCGTCGCCTCCGGGTTCCCGACATACCGGGTCATACCGCTGAACGGCTGATGGTGCCGGACCAGGATCTCCCCGATCTCGTCGATCGCGCATTCGCGGTCGAGGTCGTCCCCGATCCGCACTTCGTGATGCACGCACGGCCTGCCGACCGCGCCGGGACGGTGCTCGCCGTGTACGTCGTCGTGGATCGGATGGCAGCATTCGGTGGCGCCGTATGCCTCCACGCACTTCACCCCGAAGCGCCTTTCGAACTGCGGCGCGAAATCCGGAGTCGGCGCCGCACACACGACCCGCAGCGGGTTGTCGCGATCGTCCGGCCGTTCCGGCTGCTTCCACAGGAACGTCATCACCGCGCCCATCAGCGTTGTGTAGGTCACGCCGTGCGCACGCACGTCGTCCCAGAACTTCGACACGCTGAACCTCGGCCGGATCACCGACGCGGCACCTGCGTGCACGCCGACGAGGAAGGTCAAGATCGTCGCTTCCGCGTGGAACATGGGGTAGGCCGAGTAGAGCACGTCATCCTCGGTGAGCTCCCAGTGGTAGATCAGCTCCGACGCGAAGTGCAACGCGAACCCGTGACTGATCTCCACCCCTTTCGACAGCCCGGTCGTGCCGGAAGTGAAGAGCACCATCAGCGGATCGGCGATCGACGCGGTGCGCGGCGCGACGCCGGCATCCGATGCCACCGTTTCGAGCGGTACGAGAACCCGATCCCGTCCGGTCAGCCCGGCGAAGGCGGCCGGGTCGCCGACCGTCAGAATGCGCCGGATGCGGGTCAGCCGCCCGATCACCGGCTCGATGACCGGCACGTACTGCGCGTGCAGGACCAGCGTGTCGCTTTCGGTCACGGTGATCATGTGCACCAGCGCGCCGGCCCGGAACTCGGTGTTGATCGCCGCGTTGACCGCGCCGAGCTTGGCCAGGGCGAGCCAGTTCACCAGGTAGTCGATGCCGCTGGGCAGCATTTGGCACACCGTTGTGCCTGCCGAGATGTCCAGCGCGGCGAAGCCGGCCGCGCGCCGTTCCGTCGCCTCGTCGAATTCGCGGTAGGTGTAGGTGACGTCGTCGACCGTCGTGAGCACCTTGTCCGGATAGGCGGCCGCCTGGAATCTCAGCCGCGCGTCGACGGTCCAGCGTTCCCCTCCCGGCGCCGTCTCGTTCGGCATCGTCGCGTCGGTGCTGCTCATTGCCCGCTCCGGGGTGCGACGTTGCTCATCACGTGCTTGACACGCGTGTATTCCTCCAGCGCGTACACCGACAGGTCCTTTCCGTACCCCGAGTGCCGGAAGCCGCCATGCGGCATCTCCCCGGTCACCGGCGCATGCGTGTTGATCCACACACAGCCGAACTCCAGCGCCTTCGAGACCCGCAGAGCCCGCTCGTGGTTCGTCGTCCAAATGCTCGAGGCAAGTCCGTACACGGTGTCATTGGCGCGTTCCACCGCCTCCGCCTCGTCGGCCACCACCTGCACGGTGACGACCGGACCGAACACCTCGTCGCACACGATCCGGTCCTCGGAAGTGACCTCGGCGACCACCGTCGGCGCGACGAAGTAGCCGGGCCGGTCCAGGCGGTGACCCCCGGCCAGCACCTTCGCGTGACCGGGAAGATCCTTCAAGAAACCCTCCACCCGGGCAAGCTGGTCGGCGTTGTTGAGCGGCCCGAGGAATGCGCTCCCGTCGTCCGGCTCACCCGGCGTGAGCTCGCCGGCGCGGGCCACCAGTTCGGCGGTGAACTCCGCGGCAACGGACTGCTCCACCAGCACCCGGGTCGCCGCGGTGCAGTCCTGCCCGGCGTTGAAAAACGCAGCCTCGGCGATCCCCGCAGCGGCCGCGGCCAGGTCCGCATCCGCGAACACGACCGCGGGTGCCTTCCCGCCGAGTTCCAGGTGCATCCGCTTGAGATCCCGCGCACCGGCGGTCGCGACCTCGACACCGGCCCGGGTCGAGCCGGTCAACGAGATCAGGCGTGGAGTCGGATGCGACACGATCGCACGGCCGGTCTCGCGATCACCGAGAACCACATTCAGCACCCCGGGCGGCAGGAACTCGGCGGCGACCTCCGCGAGCAACGTCGCCGACGCCGGCGTGGTTTCGGCCGGCTTCAGCACCACGGTGTCGCCCGCCGCGAGCGCCGGGCCGATCTTCCAGCACGCCATGAGCAGCGGGTAGTTCCACGGCACGATCTGCCCGACCACACCCAGTGGTTCACGTCGCGTCCACGACGTGTGATCCGCCAGGTACTCCGCGGCCGCTTTGCCCTCGAGAGCCCGCGAAGCCCCCGCGAAAAACCGCAAGGCATCCAGAGACTGGGGAATTTCGAGCGTACGCGTCAGCTCCAGTGGTTTGCCGCAATTGCGTACTTCAGCTGCGGCGAACTCCTCGAGCCGCCGTTCGACCTCGTCGGCGATCCGGTTCAGAGCGAGCTGCCGCTCGGCCGGCGGTGTGTTCCGCCACGACGAGGCGAACGCTGCCGCAGCGGCGCCGAACGCCGCGTCGACGTCGTTCGCCGACGAGAGCGCAGCGCGCGCGTAGGCGGTTTCGGTGACCGGATCGATCAACGTCGAGCAACGCCCGCTCTCCGCGGGAACGAAGGAGCCGTTGATGAAGTTCTGGTATTCCGGTTCGCTCATGGTGTGTCCTCCGGGTGAGGTCGGTGGCCGGCGATCGCGGTCAGGGCTGCGGGTGCGGCACCTTGAAAACCGACAGCGCGCCGAGGTCCACCACGTGGGTCGTGCCGGTGACGTAGCGGGCCTCATCGGAGGCCAGGTGCAGCACCGCGTTGCTCGTGTCGATCGGCTCCAGATACGGGACCGGCATCGACTCCATGTCCATGAACGCCCGGGTCACATCCGGGTCGTCGAACTTGGCGCCCGGGCGACCGCCTGCGAACAGGTTCACCAGATGCTCGTTATCGCACATCGTGGTGCGCACGTTGGTCGGATGGATCGAGTTGACCCGGATCATGTACTGGGCGAGCTCCGCCGAAAGCGCCCTCATGAGCCCGGTGACGCCGTGCTTGGCAGCCACGTAATGGGCGATGTTGACCTCCGCGGCCACACCGCACGTCGAGCTGATCAGAATGATCGAGCCGCCCTCGCCCTGTTCGATCAGGTGCGGGATGGCGGCTTTCGTGGTCTTCCAGGTACCGGACAACCCGACTTCGACCTGCTCGTTCCACTGCTGTTCGGTGATCTTCCACGACTCGATGAACCCGTTGAGGGTGCAGGCGTTCGCCACCACGATGTCCAGCCGGCCGAGTTCCCGCACCCCGTCGGCGACAACGGACTCCAGCGCAGCCAGATCCCGGATGTCCACCTGCCGGGCGAACATCCGCCGTCCTGTTTGCTCGACCAAGCGGACTGTCTCCGCGAGGTCCTCCGGCTCAGCCAGCGGGTACGGCACCGTCTCGATCTGACGGCAGATGTCGACACCGATGATGTCCGCACCCTCCTCCGCCAGCCGGACCGCGTGCGACCGCCCTTGTCCACGCGCCGCGCCGGTGATGAACGCGACCTTGCCCTCGACTCGTCCCACTTTCGTCCTCCTGACCGGCCCGCCCGGGCCGTGGGGTCTTTGCGCCTTCGGTGGTCCAGCATGTGGCGTTCCCGGGTGCCGCGATTGACTCGCACCGCCAAACTTCGGGACCGAGACGCCAACCGGCCGCCGCAGCGCCGCCGTGGCATCGAAGTCCCACATCATGGCGTACCCGTCCAACTACCGTGACCGCCATGGCCACATGATTGCCACCACGAATACGACAAGGTGCGCCCGCCGATCCTCTGGCGGCGCTCACCGGAAATCGAGATCCGCCGGCGCGTTGCCGGCCGACAACGAGATGCGGAGCTCCATTCACAGCAACCGCACCGCCCCGCCGACCGTATCGATCAAGGAGGTCCGATGGCTTCCAGCGAGCTATCGCACACCGATGAGGACCAGGCTCATCTCGAGTCACTCGGATACAAGCAACGCCTGCGCCGCACCCTCGGGACCTTCGACTCGTTCGCGTTCGCGTTCAGTTACTTCTCCGAGATCTCGAACCTGGCCATCGTCCTGGGCCTCGGCCTGGCGCTCGGCGGACCGGCGTTCATCTGGAGCTGGCCGATGGTCGTCGGCGGCATGCTCCTCGTGACCTTCCTGTTCTGCGAATTGGCCGCGCATTATCCGGTGGCCGGCTCGGTGTACAACTGGTCGAAAGCGCTGGCGAGATCGAAGATCGCGCCCTGGCTCACCGGGTGGCTGGTGGTGATCGCCGTGATTGTCGCGTTCGCCTCGATGGCGCCGGCCTTCGGTTTGATCATGCCTCAGCTCTGGCAGGGCTTCCAGCTGGTCGGCGACGGCAAGGGACAGTACGACTTCGCCGCGAACACCGTCATCCTCGGCGCCGTCTTCATCGGGATCTCCTGCCTGTTCAATTGCGTGGGAACCCGGACGGTATCGCGCATCAACAAGATCGGTATCAGGATCGAGATCATCGCCTCGATCGTCTTCGTGATCGCGTTCCTGTTCAAAGCCAAACGATCCCCCGCCGTGCTCTTCGAAACCGCCGATACGGGCACCTCCCACCATTGGGGTTACGCCGGGGCGTTTCTCGCGGCCGCGATCGCTTCCGCCTACTCTCTCACCGGCATGGACGCCGCTTCGGACATGGCCGAGGAAACAGTCAATCCACGCAAAGCGGCACCCCGGTCAATGCTCTATGCCGTCGGCGCCGCGGCGGTGACCTTCTTCGTGCTGACGACCGTCGCGCTGATGGCCGTCCCCAACCCGGCTTCCAGCCGGTACGCGAGCGGAGGGCTGCCCGCGATGATCATCGACGTCTTCGGGGAAACGTGGGGCAAGATCGCACTGATCGTCATCCTGATGGCCCTGATCTCCGCCGCGCTCGCGGTTCAATCGTTCGCCATCCGGGTCACGTTCGGGATGGCCCGCGACAACAACCTCCCCTTCGGGGCGCGGCTGTCCCGCGTCTCCGAGAAAACCGGAACGCCCATCACCCTGACCATCCTGATCGGAGTGATCGCGATCGCCATCCTGGTCCTCAACGTTCGTCAGCCGCAGATCGCCGGCGTCATCGGGTCGATGACCGTCGCGTTGATGTACCTCGCGTACCTCGGAGTGGTCGGCCCGATGCTGTTCGCACGGCTGCGGGGCCGCTGGCCCGCGCCGGAGCACGCCAAGTCAGGCTATTTTCATCTGGGCCGGTGGGGAACGCCCATCACCATCGCGTCGTTCGTTTACCTCATCGCCGGCTTCATCAACCTGATCTGGCCCCGGCAGGAAATCTTCAACCCGGCACCTCCCTATCACTGGTATCTGCAATGGAGCGGTTTCCTCTTCAGCAGCCTGGTGGTCGCGGCAGGACTCGCGCTCTACTACTTCTATCAGCGCCATCGCACCGGCGTTGTCGCCGAACACGTCGCCGACCGATCGAAGCCGCTGGCCGGCGCGCTGGGAACTCCTGATTCCGTGCCCCCATCGGCGACACCGGGCAAGGAGTAACGAGCCGGGCGGACCGGCTGGACGGACCGAACGAACATCGACAGCGAGGTGCAGATGTCAACCACGGAAAACGACCTTCTCGGCAACGGCGCCGCGGCGATCGATTCCCTGCCGGCCGGGCATTTCATCGGCGGCCGGTTCACCGGCCCCGGCTCCCGGCGAGTAGTACTGAATCCCGCGACCGGCGACGTGCTGTGCGAGGTGGCCGACGGCGGCGAGGCGGAAGTGGACCAGGCAGTTCGAGCCGCGGTCGAGGCCGGCCGCGGCTGGCGCCGCACCACTCCGGGCGAAAGAGCCGAGGCCCTGCTGGCCATCGCCGACGCCATCGACGAAAACGCGGCACTGCTGGCCGAGGCTGAGTCGCTGAACACCGGGAAACCGCTGACGGTCTCGCAAGTCGAGGTCCCGTCGTCCAGCGACATCTTCCGCTTCATGGCGGGTGCCGCCCGGACAGCGCAGGCTCCCGCTGCCGGCGAATACCTCCGCGGTCACTTCTCCGTGATCCGGCGCGAGCCGGTGGGCGTGGTCGGCGCGATCGCGCCGTGGAACTACCCGCTGATGATCGCCGCGTGGAAAACCGCACCGGCACTCGCGGCAGGCAACACCCTCGTGCTCAAACCATCCGAGCTGACACCGCTGACCGCGCTCCTGCTCGCCGGGCTGACCTCGGGCATCCTGCCACCGGGCGTCTTCAACGTCGTCCTCGGCGACGGGCCGGACGTCGGAGCGTCGTTGTCCACGATGTCCGGAGTGGACATGGTCAGCTTCACCGGCAGCGTGCGCGGAGGCCGCGCGGTTGCCAGCGCCGCAGGGCAGACTACCAAGCGCCTGCATCTCGAACTGGGCGGCAAGGCGCCCGTCGTCGTCTTCGCGGACGCCGATCTCGACGCGGCTGCCGCCGGCATCCGCGCGGCCGGCTTCTGGAACAGCGGGCAGGACTGCGGGGCCGCCACCAGGGTGCTGTGCGACGTGTCCGTTGCCGGCGAGCTCACCGAACGGCTCGTCGCGGCCGCGGACTCACTGGTGGTCGGCGATCCGCGAGAAGGTGGGCAGGTCGAGCTCGGACCGCTGATCAGCGAAACGCAACGCCGGCGCGTGACCCGGATGGTCGACAACGCCATCTCGGCCGGCGCGGTGCGGGCCACCGGAGGAGGTGCGGTCGACCGGGCCGGCTACTTCTACCGGCCTACCGTTCTGAGCCACGTCGACAGCGACAGCGAGGTGGCACAGCAGGAGATCTTCGGTCCCGTGGTGTCGGTCGAGACGTTCGCCGGCGAGCGAGAAGCCGCGGCGAAGGCGAACGCGCCCGACTACGGGTTGTCCGCTTCGGTCTGGACGAACGACATCTCCCGTGCGTTGCGCGTGACCGACGAGCTGCACTTCGGCACCGTGTGGACCAACACCCACCTGGCCACGGCTTCGGAGATGCCCTGGGTGGGTTTCGGCAGCTCGGGTTACGGGCGTGACATGTCCACGTATGCGCTCGACGATCACACCCGCACCAAGCACGTCATGATCGCGCTCTCCGGTCAGCCGGAGCCGCCGGCCGAAGGAGTATCCCGATGACCGACCAGCAACGCCGCGCGCGCACCCTGGCCATGGACGACCGGGAGCTGGCGGAGTTCCTGCGCGCGGAGCGGACGTGCCGCGTCGCCACGATGAGCGGCGACGGTCCTCGCGCCACTCCCCTGTGGTTCCTCTGGGACGGCTCCGCTCTGTGGCTCAGCTCGTTGGTCCGGAGCAAGCGTCATTCGGACCTTCGCGACGACCCGCGGATCGCGGTTGTCGTCGACGCCGGGCACGGCTTCACGGAACTGCGAGGTGCCGAGATCATCGGTGACGCGGCCGTGGTCGGCGAATCGCCCAGGATCGGCACTCCCGACACGCGGCTTGACCCGATGGAACAGGAGTACGCGGCGAAGTACCTGGACGGCGATGTCGCCGAACTGCACGCTGGAACCCACGCCTGGGTGTGCGTGACACCGCGCAAGATCGTCAGCTGGGACTTCCGCAAGCTGGGGAACCGAGGCTGAAGGCTCGCCGTGGCGGCGGCTTGGTGGTAGCCGACAGCGAAGGGAACGCCGGATCGGAATGCAGTTCCGGTACCGGTCCCGGATCCTGGTGGTCACCGGCGCGATGGTGCCGCCGCCGACGGGGCTCCGGCACGGCCGGCGGCCGGCATGATGCCACCGGCCGTGCCGGTCAGGAAGATCTCGTCGGCACGGCAGAGATCGCCGGGCGGGACGCGGCGGGTGTCGCGGGCAACGACGACGTCGGTTCCGCCTGTCTCCTGCTGTTCGGGGCGCACGACCAGACCTGCGGATCTGAACGTAGGCGTCCTGCAGCGCGGACGGCCGAACGGTCTCGATCATGATGTCGCGGATCTTTTGCCACGTCTCCGGTGGCGTCGTGCGCAGACGCTCACCCTGGCGGAAGAGCCGGTCGAGGTGACCGTCCAGCCTGGAGAACCGGCCGCGCCACACCGCGGCGACACCCGGCGCTGAAATGAGGGCCGTTCGCCCTGGTTCTGTCCCTTTCACCCTCGAACTCGACCGCATCTGCCATCACCACCGACGCTGCTCTGATGGGTCCGGGAGATCGTGGCGGCCACCTTTGCCGTCCGCCGGCCCGGCGAGGTATCCGGACTACCTGTCCAGCGCTTCTGCTCGCGCTTCGCGCGGCGACTTGCCGTGGAACCGCCGGAACTCCCGGCTGAAATGGCTCGCATCGGAGAATCCCCACCGCATGGCGATGGCCTGGAAGGAGTCTCCGCCGCCGATCACATCGGCGCGCGCCCGGGCCACCCGGGCCGAGCGCACCAGAGAAGCGAACGTCGTCCCGGTTCCTTCGAACAGCCGGTGCAACGACCGCTCGGAGATGCCGTGCGCGCCGGCGGCGGCGGCGGTCGTCACCGGACCGCTGGCCAGCTGCCTGTCGATCCAGGTCTCGACACTCTGGCGCATCGCCGAGCTCACGGCCGCGTTGGACATCGGGGGCTCGGCTCGCACGGCCAGCCGGCCCACCAGCTCGACCATCGCGTTGCGGATGCCGACCGCGTCCCGCGGCTCGATCAGCCCGTGGTGATCCCGCAACGACGCGACCATGGCCTTCAGCATCCGGGCGGCCGGCAGGAGTGCCGAGCTGTTGTCACGAAGGTCCGGATTCAGCCGTAGCCTCCTGCTGTTGGCGGAGATCGTCGATCGCGGGATGAAGACCAGGCAGGTCCGGCCCGGGCCGAGCTGCACGTACTCCCGGATCGCCGCATTATCCCAAAAATATTCGGTGCGCCACGAATCGACCACGCGATCGTTTCGCAACGTGACGCACTCGCCATAGGTCTTCGGGGATATGCCGAATCCGACGTAGTCGTTTGCAGCCGAATCGAGGTGGAATCGCGCGCCGAAACCCGACGATTCGAAGTCGACGATCAAGAGGTCGTCGATCCAGCGGCGGTGCATGGTCCCGCAGAACGACCGCGCCGCTGCCGCAGGCCACACAGTGTCACCGAGGAACGACTCCGAGCAGACCTGCTGCCACGCGTCGATCCCCTCGGCGGCATCAGCGGATCCGACCGAGGTCTCCAGCGAAACCGAGCTCTTCACCAAGTCACCTCACAGCAGGGATTCCCGTGCCACGCTCTTCGTGACCTGCGATTTTACACGACAATCCGCCGGAGGAGACCTTGCGAATCACCCGTGCGGGGGTCACCAGCGGCGCCCTGGCAGCACGGAGCGACGGCCGCCGACGCACCGTGATGGAGCGTCGGCGGCCGTCAGTGGCCCGCTCGGAACCGGTCAGCCGATCTCGCGGAAACGCCACACCGTGGCCTCCGCACCATCCGACCGCGACTCCTCCACCGTCACCTCAACCTCCTCACCCACCAC
>NZ_FOEF01000055.1 GCF_900110575.1 Amycolatopsis saalfeldensis | reverse complement strand
CCGGCAGGGTCTCCTTTCTCGTATCCGAGATGATGGGTCATTTCAGCGTCCAGTGCTCGTTCGAGCACCGCCTTGGTCATCTCGTTCAGCAATTCTTGCGCGCCCAGCGCCCCGCCATTCGCATACGCGTCTTTCACCAGCGCATCAAGCGTTTCCGACGGCAACACCCGAGCGAGTGCTTCGCCGGCCGCGGCACCCGCAGCCCGATCAGGCGATGTGTTCTCAGTCACAGATAGAGCCTTTCTGGGTCGCCGTCAGCGATCCCGATCTTGGTCCATCCGTGGCTTACACGGTTGTCATGACACGGCCAGGCGTCGTGCACCGCGACACCAGCGAAATCCGGCAAGACACCAGCGTGGTCCATTCCCTTCATGCCGCGCCTGCGGTGCACGGTGATCAGCGAATACTTCCCGGTCGATGCGGAGTGGACCCAGTGCAGCTTGCCTTCGACCCGGAACCCGGTCTCGTCGAAATGCGCCACCGGTGATGCGGCGATCCTGCCGCGCACCAGCTCCAGAAAACCCATGAGACCACCGGAGGCACGCCGGGTCGCGGCGGCGACGGTCCCTTCGGAGACCGGGGTGCCAAACAACTCCGACAAGGCTTGCGCCGTGCGTTTCTTCGACAGGAACTGCCCCATATAAAGGTAAACGATGATCGCAGTGATCCGCGGCCCATACTGCACCGGCGCGTTCACACCGTCCGGAGCCGCTGCGGCGCTCACCTGCCCGCATCCGCAGCGCCGCGTCACCAGCCGATGCTCGGTAACTCGGACCTTGATCGGCGGCAGGTCGAACACCTGCCGCCGTTCCACACCGACCTCCGGTGCGTCGCCCAAACCCGAGCCGCATCCACCGCACGCCCCCGGCTCATGCCGGATCAGCTCGTCCGGATCGGTGACCTGCGCCAACGTCGACCCCGGATGACCTTGCTGCCCACCAGGTTTACGCCCGCTCTTACGCCGCAACGACTTCGGCGCCGGCTTCGTCAACCCATCCGACGATGGCGGCTTCGCCGAATTACGCGAATTCATCCCCAGCCGCCGCTTCAGGTCAGCAACCTCGTCCCGAAGCTCGCTGATCAACACGTCTCTCTCAGCGTTGCCCGCCGCCAAACGCACGACCAGCTCAGCAAGCTCGTCATACGTTGGCTTCGGCACCAAACCATTGTCCCCCAAAGGAAACCATCAAACCACGCGACACGCCGAACCAACCACCTGACCAGTTACCAAAAGGGGAGGTGAATTCAATGACCGTCACCATCAAGAAGGTGGACAAGCCGGAGATCAGCAAGATCCGCGGCTCTGTGACCAGCGGCTGATCCAGCTCCGCAGAGTGTATGTCCGTGGCCCCGGCGGAAGTCTCCGCCGGGGCCACGGATCCCGCAAAGCTATAGTGGTCCACGAGTGATGTGAGTACGGAGATGACCGTGACAGCGACATATCAGGGACTGGAAGGCCGGCAGCAGCTCGACCTGGCCTACAAGCCGCAGCTGAGGCATTGCACATTCTTCATGCCGAAGGTCGGCGGTCCGACGCTGATGATCGTCGGTGACCAGCACTTCGAGATCGAGCAGCAGGGTGCCGATCTGAAGACGTTTCTCAACTTCAAGCGCTACCTGGACGGCCGCCACTCGGTGGCTGAGATCAGCCAGATCACAGGTCTGAGCTCGGGGGACGCGCTCGAGATCGTGACGACGTTCGCGGAGCAGGGGCTGCTGCGGGAGGAGCGGCCCGAGCTAGACCGCATCCCGGTGCCGGTGTTCATCGACCAGATCGACAAGTCCACCGGCATGTGGGCGGAGCAGATCGGATACCACCGGCTGTGGTCGGGGTTGGAGAACCTGGACTATCGCAAGGAAGTGTTCCTCGGGCTGATTCTGGAGACCTACCACTACATCAACTCGGCGAGTCGGCACATTTCGACAGCGATCGCGCACTGCACGGACCCGCAGTGGAAGCACCTGCTCTCCGAGTATCTGAGCGAGGAGTATAACCACGCCTGGATGGCCAAGGAAAGTCTGGTCAACATGGGCGTTCCGGCGGAGCAGGTGGAGGATGCGCACCCGCTGATCGGCACGTGGTCGTTGGTGAACAACCTGTGCGAGATCGCACGCGAGGACACCCTGGGTTATCTGGCGTGCACAAAGCTGTTCGAGGCGCGTGGCGCGGAGTCAGTCGAAGGGGCGACCGCACTGCAGCGTCTAGCCGTCGAATACGGCTTCCCGGAAGGATGCCTTGATCCGCTCGCGTCGCATGTCATCGAGGACGTGAAGGCGGAGCACACCGGCCTGGTGGAGGAGGCCCTGGAGGGGCGGGATTTCGTGCTCGCCGACCGGGCGCACATCGCCGTCAACAATCTCCACGACCTGAAGCACTCGTTCGATCAGTATAGCGAGAACATCATCTACTATTACTCGGATGTCGCGAACTACATTCCGCGTCTGAAGGTCGACTACTTCAGTCTCTGATCGAACAAAGGGCACAATGGGCACACGCTTCTGGCGGGCGCTGAGCGCCTACGTGGTCAGCACGGTGGGCGACGAGTTCTACGCGATCGCGCTTCCGTTGGTCCTGCTGCAGCTCGGCTACCCTGCGGCCACGGCGACGTTCCTTCGCACGGTGATCATGGCGACTACCGTGGCCAGCGGATTCCTGGTCGGGCATGTGGTGGACCGGTACGGGGCGACGCGATTGCTGCTCGGCTCGTACGCGGGCTCGGCGCTCGTCGTGACCGCCGGGGTGGCTGCCGTCGTGTTGGGCGGAGGTGGCTACCCGGCGGCGTTGGGCGTGGCCGCAGCGCTGGGCCTGTTCTCGGCGGTCTCGGCCGCGGCCGCCGACGCCGGCGTTCCTCAGCTGGTCCGGCCTGACCAGGTGCGGCATGGCTACTCGCTGTTGGAAACGGCGCGGGCGAGCGCCACCGTGTTGGGCCCGATGGTTGCCGGCGTGGTGGTGACCGTTCGCAGCCTGGCGCTCGTGATGGGGGTCAATGCGGTCTCGTTCGTGCTCGCCGGCGCGATCGCGGGGCGTCGCGGCGGTGGGACCACTGAACGGGCCGAACGTGGTCCGTCGATGTGGCGGCAAGTTGTGGACGGCCTGAGCGCGGTGGCGCGCAACCGACCGTTGCGGCTGGGCATCAGCCTGAGCGTGTTGATCAATGTGACTCTCGGCGCGGCTGAGCCCTTGGTACTGACGCGGCTGGTTCGGGAGTTCTCCCTGTCAGCGGCGGTGACGTCGATGGTTGTCGTCGGTGTCGGCGTGAGTTCGATCGTGATCTCGCTGGTGGTGAACCGGTGGACCAGGTCGTGGCCGGCGCGGCCCGCGATGGCGGGCTCCGCGCTGGCGATCGGGGCCTCAGGTGTCGGCCTAGGGATGCTGCACACCGCGTGGGGTGTGGGCGTGATGTTTTGCGTGCAGTCGGCGGCCACGATCAGCTACACCGTGTACTGGCGGACCTATCGGCAGAGCATCGTCGCCCCGCCGTTGCTGGGTCGGGTGTCCGCGACCTGCCGCAGCGTCGCCTACTCTGGGGTTGTTGTGGGCACTGCAGCCGTTGGCGTTCTACAGGGAGTGGGCGTGACGGTGGCAGCACTTCTTGGTTGGGGCGGCGTGATCTGCCTGCTGGGCGCGGTGGTCTCATCGGTGCTGTTGCGCAGGACCGGTCTCGCGCAGGGCGACGCCGATCCCGTGGTTCCCCAGGTGGATGCGCAGTGACGATTCTGCTGACCCGGTCTGATGTCGAGCGCCTGCTCGATGTCGACGAGGCACTCGGCCTGCTGCGAGCGGGTTTCCGTTCCGGCTCTGACGTGGTGACGCCGATTCGGGCGCGCACCGAGCTGCCGGGAGCGGGCACGGCGACCGCGCTGTTGCCGGGGCTGATCGACGGCGTGCCGGCGTACACGGTCAAGGTCAACGCCAAATTCCCGGGAGCGCGGCCGGCGCTACGCGGTGTGGTGTGCCTGCACGACCTCGCCGATGGACAACTTCTCGCGATGCTGGACTCCAGTGCGGTGACCGCGTGGCGCACGGGATTGGCCGCGGCGTTGGCGACGCATGAGCTGGCGCGGCCCGACGCGGACGTCGTGGGCGTCATCGGTGCGGGCGCGCAAGCCACGATGGTGATCCGAGGGCTCACCCGGCTGCGAGCCGTGCGCGAGTTGGTGGTGCACGACGCCTCACCGGAACGATCGGTGGAATTCCCGCCGAGCCGGGATGTGCCTGCGCGCGTTGCCGACGGGGCACGGGACGTGGCCGCGGCGTGCGGCATCGTCGTGCTGGCGACGTGGTCTCGAATCGCTTTGCTCGATGTGGCCGATGTTCCGGCCGGAACTCAGGTGACCTCGTTGGGCGCGGACGAGCCTGGCAAGATCGAGCTGACAGCGGCGCTTCTGACTGCGGCGACAACGGTGGTGGACGACCGCGTACTTGCGGCGCGCACCGGGGCGTTGGCGGCCACCGGGCTGGGTGAAAACGACGCCGATGCCACGTTCGGCGAGGTGCTTCGTGGCGAGCACCACGGCCGGGCCAGCTCCGACGAGGTGACGGTGTACGCGCCGGTCGGGTTGCCGTGGCAGGATTTGGCGTTGGCGTGGTCGGTTTTCCACGCAGCGCAGGCTCAACGCGCGGGTACCGCGATCGACTTCCTTGCGTGAGACCATCCCCGGCCCATACCCGCGCGCGGGGCGCACCGCCATTGCCGGAGCCGCGGGCATGGCAAGTGTAGGTGCGGGGCCCTTCCCAGGTACGCGGGAAGCATGTGACCTCCTCTCGGATCCATCCCCGAGTGCGGAGCGAACACGCCTCGATCGCCGACACCTGGGCGTCGCCGGGTCCATCCCGTATAGGCGGGGATGGACCCGCGGCCATCGCGGCCATGCTCAGCACGGCGAGATACGCCCCGCGCACGCGGGGATGGCCCCCCAGAAGCCGAGGGTGTTCGGGTGATAGGCGTAATGCGCCCCGCGTACGCGGGGATGGACCCGTGAGCAGGGCGAACGGCCCCTCGATGCTCGGATGCGCCCGCGTACGCGGTGATGACCTCTCCTCCGGTTTCCGTTGTCCTGCAGTGGTTCACGCGCCCGCGTACGCCGGGATGAAACCACCGGGCCGCCAGGCCGTGACAGGTTGATCCAAATACGCCCTGCTCACGTGGGGATGGACCCGATCTCACGACCACATTCTGTTCCCGGCGAATGCCGGATCGGCATGAAGCTCGCCGAGCGGCTCATAGAGGTGATCTCACCGACTTTCAGTTGAGTCGGCTGTGTTCGAAATGGGTGAGTACGAGTGCGGCTTTGACGATGTTGCCGATTCTGCTGGGGCTGGTGGTGATGTGCTGGAGCGTGCGCCAGCGGCCGGTGAGGATGGCGAATCCGCGTTCGCCCAGGCATCGCAGGCCGCGCAGCAGGGCGTTGTGGGTGCGGTTGTCCACGTCGAGTACCTGGTCGCCGGCGGGTTGTTTGATCGGGGTGTGTACGCCGATCCCCGCGCCGGCGTAGCCGCCGTCGGCCAGGGCGGGCAGGGCGAGATGGGATGCGGCCCAGTACAGGGCGCCGAGTACGTGTTCGCGGGCCACGGTGAGGTCGTGCACGGAGCCGGGTTCGACATCGGCCACCCACGGAGGGAAACCGTCTGGCCCGGTAAGCGCCTGGACGTTGCCGCCGTGCTCGTGGGCTTTCCCGGAGTACCACAGGTCGATCTGTTTCCCTTTGGCGCTCATGGTTTTCTCGCTACAGCGGTCAGCGGAGAAGATCTTCCCGTCGAGGATCACATACGCCAGCCCGTCGGCCTTGGCTCGTTCCAGGGCGTCGTGCAGATCCGGCGCTTGGTCGGCAAGCACCGCGATGACCTCGTCGAGGTAGCGGTAGCCCGTGGCGCGGGAGACTCCGTGATCTCGCGCCAACGCGGTCACGTCGGCGTCCTGGCGGAACCAGCGCAACCCCAGCACCGCTTGTCGAAAGCAGGTCAACACCCTGCTGTTCTTGCGGGTCCCACGTCGGCGGCGTTCGGCACGTAGAAGCCGGCTGAGGTACTGGGCCAGTTCACGGGACACGTCGAGCATGGCACGATAAGCAATCACGGGGAGCCTTCTGGTCAGGACTTGATCTTCGCAAATCTAGTTCTACCAGGGGCTTCCCGCCCGACCTCTGAGGCTCACCGCTCGCCAGCGCACCCGTTCACCAGCACAAGCAGCTTCACAGGCTCAACAAGCCAGCCCACAATCTTGGTGAGATCACCTCATTGATAAGACCACCTTGGCTGAGGTCGAGCTGTATGGGGTTTCCCGGTTGCTTGACGAATTGGCCTCCGAACTGAGAGAGGGCAGCTATCGGCCGTTGCCGACGCGCCGGGTCTTGATACCGAAGCCCGGCACGAGTGAGCAGCGTCCGTTGTCGATTCCCGCTGTTCGGGATCGCATCGTGCAGACGGCCTGCAAGATCGTGCTCGAGCCGATCTTCGAGGCCGATTTTCTGCCGTGTTCGTTCGGGTTCCGTCCGAAGATCGCGGCGCATGATGGCCTGCAGGTCCTCGTGGATGAGGCCTGGCGGGGCAGGCGGTGGGTGGTTGAGACGGACATCGCCAATTGTTTTTCGGCGATTCCGCATGACAAGTTGATGCAGGCGGTCGAGGAACGCGTCTGCGACCAAGCTGTGCTCAAGCTCGTGCGCGCGATGTTGCGGGCCGGGGTGATGAGCGACGGGGTGGCGCGGCGTGAGGTGACCGGAACGCCGCAAGGCGGTTTATGTTCAGCTGAACATAAACCTCCTTGCGGAACCCCGCTCAGGCTGTCGTGGTGTTCCCAGTCTTCGAGGTACCCGGCTTTGAGCATGTTGCGAACGAGCCGGAGAAGCCGGTTATCGTGGAGCTTCTCCGCCAGGATCTTGATCATTATGCCGTGATCCATGCTGCCGAAGCAGTCGGCGATGATTGCTGTAACGGCGTCGGTGGAACAGGCTGATTCCGGCCGCTCACTCGCGGGCGTCTTCTTTTCCTGGAACGCAACAAAAGCTCGTGACGTCGGACGCGAACTTGGGATGGGCATCGGCCCATCTCGACATGCGATCGTCCAAAAACAGAACGGAAACCGACGCCCCCGGACCACGCGAGCACTGAGGCTAGTCGAGGAGCGCTCGCACGCGCTCGCGCTGCGCGGTGAAATCCTTGACCCGTTTGGTGCGCTGCTTCCACAGGACGGCTAGCCACCGCAGTGCGATGGTGCGCTGCGCGGCGTGGAATCGGGCGCGGTTGTCCGGCGTGACGCCGAGGTCGGCTTCGGCGCTGGTCCAGACGTTGTCGGGAATGACGCGGGCGCTGATGTGCTCGATGTGGTCGGCGGCGTCGACGGCGATGTCGGAGAAGCCGCTGAACTCGAAGTCCGCGACGTAGGTGGTTTTCCCATCGTGGAGCCAGTTGAGCAGGTTCGCGTCGCCGCGGGAGTAGACGCGGGTGGCTGGCTGTGCGAGTAGTTCGGCGTCGCCGCTGTCTTCCCAGCGGTGCAGGAGGGTGAGCATGTCCGCGGTCTGGGCGGCGTCGGTGGTGTCGGCGAGCTGGCTCGGCCAGACGTCGGTGAGCCGGGCGACGTAGTGGCCGATGGAGTCGACGCGCTCAAGAGTGGCTAGCGGCTCGGTCAGAGGGACGTTCTGCAGGGCGCGAGTGGTCTCGGCCATCGAGTTGATGGCGGCCGCTGGGGCGAGAACGTCGAGGATCGGCGAGCCGGGAAGCAGGGTCATGCCGAGAGCAGGGGCGTCGGCGTTTTCGTCGAGCCACAGCGGTTCGGGCGCGCAGCCCAGGCCGGCGGCGTGTGCCAGGCCGTGCCATTCACGCTCGACGCGCTGTCGGTCGGTCTTCTTGTAGAGCTTGATGCAGGTTGGCGTGCCGGCCGCAGTCCAGGCGAAGACGTCGTTGTTACGGCCACCGTCGAGCGCGCGTAGCCCGTGTTCGTCCAGCGTGGCCGTCATTGCGTCGGCGCCGACCGCACGAGCGGTGCGCAAGGCGGTGAGCAGGTCGGCGGGAGCGACGTGGTCGCGGTGGCTGGCCGGCGTGGTCATCGATTCGGGCTCCCGGTTTCGGCTCGGTGTGATTGGGGTCGGGGGTCGGACGAGGTCGGCCCAGGAACAGGCCCGGCAAGGTCGTGATGCCCGCGCGGGGGTGCAGGCGATGTCTTCTCGGGCGTGAAACCCAGCGTCGCAGTAGACGGCTACCGGAGCGGTGGCGTGGATTTCACGGTGCTGCCGTCGTTGGCGGCGATGAGCAGGTCGGCTAGCAGATAGTGCCGGACACCGGGGATGGCCGGCGCCCCGCCGGTCGGGCCGGGGGAGTACCCGAGTGGCAGTCCGACGGTGATCGGGTCGCCCAGTTCCACCATGGTGGATAGCCGAGGCCAT
The DNA here is from genome assembly GCF_900110575.1 of Amycolatopsis saalfeldensis. Lineage (GTDB taxonomy): Bacteria > Actinomycetota > Actinomycetes > Mycobacteriales > Pseudonocardiaceae > Amycolatopsis > Amycolatopsis saalfeldensis. The sequence continues at coordinate 1,515 of NZ_FOEF01000055.1, read as the reverse complement.
GCGTGATGAACGTCGGGTTCGGCAAGTATCTTCGCGCAGTGCGTGACCCGGGCGGTCGCGATGGCCGCGGCCGACCCGAGCTGCCAGCGGCGAGTGATCGGCCGCACGACCGCGATCTGACCGTTCTCCGACCAGCCTAGGTGCGTCGCGCGGAGCCGGAGTTGCACATGCAGACCCGCGTTGCGCAGGTACACGTCGTACGTCAGGTAGCGACGGCCTAGCTGTCCCATCGGCACCAGGGCAACCGTGTCGGCCAGGCCGGTCCCGAGCGGCCCGATCTCCACTGCCTGTCCCGGGGCGAGCACGGTCGGCGCCACCGTGGCACACCATCGTCGCGCCTCGTAGTCCGTCACACCCAGGTCCATCAGGTCTCGTCGGCCCGCGCCGTACTTCTCTATCAGCCGCGTCAGCATCGTGTCTCGCGCGGCGAACGCCTCCTGGATGTTCTGCATATCCACACCCCATATGTATCTGCATTTGTTCAACACCACTGCGCTCGACGTGCTGTTTCATGCGAGGACGGGCGGGGCTCGGCGACGGGTTCGCCGCGTTCGCCCGGACCTTGCGAGCCCCGTCATCGCCCGCTTCATTGCCAGCGCCGAACCCCTCGCCAGTCCTACGCTTCCGCGTCCTGGGCTGCCGCCGCCGCGATGTCCACCGCACGGCCCGCCTCCCCGCCGGACTCCTCGTACTCGGTGACGCCGCCTGCAGCGTCAGCGCCGTCGCCGGGTATGGCTTGGCCGGCGCCGCCCGCAGCGCGCTCGCCCTGTGTGACGGGCTCCGCCGGTACACGCTCCCGCACACGACTCTGCCGCTGCGACGCGCCATCGTCCACGCCTGGGTCATATTCGGTGGCCAGGACCTCCACCGTCCGCGTCCGGTGGGGACCCTGGCCGCGACTCCGGCCTCCTGCGTCGCGACCTTGACCAGCTCGCCGCAGCTGCCCCGGGGCATCCCGCCATCGTCAACTCCCAGATCGCCGTCTGCACCCTCGTTGGGCGGCATTCAGGGTGAGGACGTTGGGGTAGTGCGGCGGTGTTGAGGGTGAGCACGCGTCCGTGTTCGGCGGGGCGGGGTTGCTGGTGATCGTGTTCGGCGGCACTGTGAGCAGGTCGGAGTAGGCTACAGCCCTCCCGCTGTCTCTTGCCGGAGTGTCGCGGGAGAGCCGGGTGATGGTGCGGAGACACCGATTGATCACGGCAAAGTGGCCGTGTCATGACAACCGTGTAAGCCACGGATGGACCAAGATCGGGATCGCTGACGGCGACCCAGAAAGGCTCTATCTGTGACTGAGAACACATCGCCTGATCGGGCTGCGGGTGCCGCGGCCGGCGAAGCACTCGCTCGGGTGTTGCCGTCGGAAACGCTTGATGCGCTGGTGAAAGACGCGTATGCGAATGGCGGGGCGCTGGGCGCGCAAGAATTGCTGAACGAGATGACCAAGGCGGTGCTCGAACGAGCACTGGACGCTGAAATGACCCATCATCTCGGATACGAGAAAGGAGACCCTGCCGG
>NZ_FOEF01000057.1 GCF_900110575.1 Amycolatopsis saalfeldensis | reverse complement strand
ATCCCACCCCCTGTGGGTTAAGGCCCCCAAGAGACCATTGGGTTGATAGGCCAGAAATGGAAGCACAGTAATGTGTTGTCGAGTTGACTGGTACTAATAGGCCGAGGACTTGCCCACGAAGATGTTACGCATCCACTCTACAGCTCTGAAACACCACACCGGCACCATCGATTCTGGTGGTGGGTGTGTGTTGTTTCGTAGTGTTTCGGTGGTTATAGCGCCAGGGAAACGCCCGGTCCCATTCCGAACCCGGAAGCTAAGCCTGGAAGCGCCGATGGTACTGCAACCGAAGGGTTGTGGGAGAGTAGGACGCCGCCGAACTTTACCTAGACAGTCAGGGCCCCGGTCGAGAACCCGCAACGGTTCTCCCGGGGCCCTACTGCCATATCCGGCCATTTCCCCGAAAACGGGCTCGCCCAGATAATCAGGAACCGGAGCCTGCTATGAGTCGGCCTTCCTGAGCGCTGGAACCGGGGCCGGCTACGAGGTTGTGATGGGCCGGGGTGCGCGACCCACAGAGCCAGACGGCAGGCGGAACTCTCGGCTGTCCCTGTACGCGGATGGGGCCTGCCTCGTCGGCTTTGTTGACACACGGCTGTTTTCTACGGCGACGACAGGGCTGCTCCACGGCTGCGGCGGGCCTCGATGCGACACCAGCGCCGGCCAGCGGCGTCTGGGTGGCCCTGGGAAGCGACTTCCACAAGGCGGCTTGTCGACTCGTGGTTCGCCTCCAGCCTGGAGGTCTTCTGCGAAGTGGCCTCGATGCGGCGCTGGCGCACAGGAACGAGCCGTGTGTGCCGGGCAAGTGGGCAGACCGGACGACCGCTCGCACCAGGCAAGCGCGCAGGCCGGGCACATCCGCAGGCGGACGAGCCCGGCCCTCAGGTCAGGCACGGGCCCGCCAGACCGGGCAAAGGCGGTGCGGACCGCGCAGGCGGGCAGATCAGGCAAGACCGAGGCCACGCGAAAGACATCGGAACGAGTGCACCGAGATCGGAACGAGCGTACGAGAAAGGCGCCGGAGCCAACTCGCTCCGGCGCCTTTCTCGTGGCCTGCCCCAAAAAAGAGAGTCTTACAGGGCGGAGCCCTTCTGCCAGTCGGTCCAGGACTTGGACCAGTCGCCGTACAGGTCCCAGACTGGGAGTTGCGGGCCGCCTGAGTTGGTTACCTCTACGACGTCGCCGAGGCCGAAGTTCTGGAAGAACCATTCGGCGTTCGCGGCGTTCAGGTTGATGCAGCCGTGTGAGACGTTGGAGCTGCCCTGCTGGCCGACGCTGTTCGGGTTCTCGTGGACGAACTCACCGTCGTTGGAGATGCGCTGGGAGAACTTCTCGTCGGAGCGGTACGCCTTCGGGTCCGGCGGGCAGACACCGTAGGTGCAGGAGTCCATCGTGTAGTTCGCCTGCTTGTCGGAGATGACGTGCGCGCCCAGGTGCGTCGGGGTGGCGTCCTTGCCCATGGAGATCGGCATGGACTTCACCATGCTGCCGTTGTGGAAGATCTGCATCTGCTCGGAGTTGCCGTCCGCCTTGGCGATCCAGGAATCGTGCACCTTGTACGTTTCGGTGCGGTCCTCCGCGCCGAAAACACCGTTTCCGAAATCGACTCCGTAGATCTTGGCCGTGACGGTCAGCGTGGTGCCCGGCTGCCAGTACACCTTGGGCCGGTAGTGGACGTTCTTGTCGTCCATCCAGTACCAGCTGCCCTCCTGCTTCGGCGAGGACTCGACGTTCAGCGCCTTCTCGACGGCGGCCTTGTCCTTCACCGCGACGCCGAAGCTGAAGACGATCGGCTGGCCGACGCCCACGCCGCTGCTCTTCACCGCGGACGGCGCGGGGATCAGGTTCGCGTTCGCCTGCTTCGTCGGCGACAGCGTGGTGACCTGGCCGTCCTTCTCGATGGATTTGCCGTCGGTGCTCTGGGCGTGGGCGACGATCTTGTACGTGCCGCCGTAACCGAGGACGTCGGTGTTGGTCCAGCTGAGCCCGTCCGTCGCGACCTTGCCGGCGACGGCCTTGCCCTTGGCGCTGGTCACGGTCACGTCGAGCAGCTTGCCGTTGGCGGCCTTGACGACGATGGGGGTAGTGGGGCTGATGTTGTCGGCGTTCGCCGGTTCGATCGTCACCGTCGCCGGTGGCGCGGACTGGTTGGAGCCGGCACCGGGAGCCCCCGGGGCGGCGGCTGTCCCCGCGGTGTCCCCACCGGAGGAGCAGGCCGAGACCAGCAGGGTCGCCGCGAGGACTCCGGCAACCGAAAGTAAAGTCTTCTTCGGGAACATTTTGTCTCTTTTGTGGGGGATCGCGGACCAGCAGGCTTCTTCTTTTCCAAAACTACGCGATTGACAAGACGCTCCACGCAGCGGATAGGTGCATCGCAGTGGCGTGGATCACGTTGTTACCAGCCCGGGCGCACCGTAAAGACCGGGGCCGTCCACCTGGAGTTCTTTCAGGTACCCGGCCGCGGCGCCGTAGGCCTGGTCCGCGAGTTCCTCCGTACGGGTGAAGTCCAACGGACTGACCCGCACGGGGGCCGGACCGGGCAGATAGACGACGGGTGCGCGCTTCGCGGCGACGGGGGCCTCCAGCACCGCCTGGTTCCGCATGCTGATCATCGCGGTGAACATCATCACCTCGGCGAACGTCCTTGGGGCGCCGGGCATTTTGCCGGGGAACGCGCAGTCGAGGACCACCAGCGACTTCGCGCCCATGGCCAGTGCCTGCCGCATCGGCACGTTGGCGACGAGGCCGCCGTCGTAGAGCAGCCGGCCCTCGTGCTCGACCGGCGGGTAGATGCCGGGGATCGCGCAGCTCGCCAGCAGCGGCGCGCGCAGCGGCCCGGAACGGATCAGCAGCGGCTCGGCGGTGTCGACGTCCGTGGTCACCACGCCGAGCGGCAGCGCGAGGTCCTCGAAGCGACGGCCGGCGCCCAGGTGGCCGTCGACGATCTTCTCCAGGCCGGTGTTGGGGAACAGGTGCGTTTTGCTGTGCCGCAACGTGCGCACCTGGCTGAGCACGCCGCCGGGGAAGGCCTCGTGCTTGGTCATGTGCGCCCAGATCCCGCGCAGGCGCTCCAGCCGGTTGCCGCCGGGCAGGGCGAGCACGGCCGCGTTCAGCGAGCCCACGGACGTGCCGGCGACGAGGTCGGGCGTCACGCCGGCTTCCTCGAGCGCGCGCAGCATGCCGATCTGCAGCGCGCCGAGACTGCCGCCCCCGCCGAGGACGAACGCGATCGGCCTGGGGAGATCGAGTGGCGTCATACCGCCGAATGTAACCAGCGGGAGCAGGTCCGCGGGTGTGACTCCGGCCAAGGTCAGCCGGTCGTGCGGGCGGGCTCTTCGGCTTCCTCGGTGGCGAGGGCCTTGCGCTTCTTGAACCGGAGGAGGAAGAACAGCAGAACGCCGATCACCACCACGGCCACGACGAGAAAACCGGTGCTGAGCGCGCCCTCCACCTGTTTGGCGGCCTCGCCGAGCGCGACGCCGATGCTGATGTGCACCAGCGACCAGCAGAACGCGCCCGCCGCCGTCGCGGGCAGGAACTTGCGGAACGGCAGCCCGGACGCGCCCGCGGCCGCCGGCGTCAGCGTTCGGAGCACGGGCAGGAAGCGCGCGAAGAACACCGCCCAGGCGCCGCGCCGCTCGAGTACCGAGGCGGCCTTGTCCCACGCGTCCAGGCCGTACTTGCGGATCAGCTTGGTCTCGCGCAGCCGCGGCCCGAAGCGCCGGCCGAGCGCGTAGCCCACGGAGTCGCCGAGCGCCGCGCACACCGTGACGACGGCCCACAGGGTGAGGAACCGCGACACCGTGGTGGCGGTCGTCGCCGCGACCAGCAGCCCCGACTCGCCGGGCGCGACGAAGCCCAGCCCGATGGTGCACTCGGCGAACACCAGCCCGCCGGCCGCCGCGACAAGGCCCGGTTCCGGGAGTCCTTGCAGCCAGTTCAGGAGATCCGTTACCAAAGCCATGGGAATCACTTTACTGACTATTTGGAATCGGTGAGTGGATCCACGGGAGTCCGGGTGACTTTGGGGGGCTGACCCGTAGGGGTGGCGGGCCTCGGAACGGCGAGAGGCCCGCTCGGCGGTCGAGCGGGCCTCCATGGGGCTGAGATCAGCGGGCGAGCAGCGAGGCGGCTTCCTGTGCGGCCGGGCCCTCGGTGGCGAGGTGGGAGAGGTGGTCCGGGAGGGTTTCGCCGCGGTGGGCCTTCGTCTGCGCGTACAGGCGTCCCGCGCGGTAGGACGAGCGGACCAACGGACCCGCCATCACACCCGCGAACCCCAACGACTCCGCCGCCTGGGAGTGCTCCACGAACTCCTCCGGCTTCACCCACCGATCCACCGGGTGATGCCGCGGTGACGGCCGCAGATACTGCGTGATCGTCAAGATCTCGCACCCCGCGTCGACCAGATCCCGCATCGCCGCAGTGACCTCGTCCGGGGTCTCGCCCATCCCGAGGATCAGGTTCGACTTCGTCACCAACCCCGCCTCACGAGCCCGGGTGATGACCTCCAACGACCGCGCGTAACGGAACCCGGGACGGATCCGCTTGAAGATCCGCGGCACCGTCTCCACGTTGTGCGCCAACACCTCCGGACGCGAACCGAACACCTCCGCCAACTGCCCGGGATCGGCATTGAAGTCCGGGATCAGCAGCTCGAC
>NZ_FOEF01000059.1 GCF_900110575.1 Amycolatopsis saalfeldensis | reverse complement strand
AACACCCTCGCCGCACTCTTCCCAGACCGACTCCCACTCCACTAGAATAGAAGAAGAAATCGTCCGTGGCTTACACGGAAATCATGACAGGGCCCTCGACTCCTCTGCAACGCATAGCTCTTCAGCACCACCCAGTCCCGCCGCGTACGGCATCTGCGCAGGACCCAGCACTTCAGCAGCGACCAGCCTCTCTGCTATGCACAGCACCTCCACCGCACCCAGCACTTCCACAACACCCAGCCCCTCGACCGCGCACGGCACCTCCGCCATGCACCGCGCATCCGCCACGCACGGCACCTCCACAACACCCAGCCGCGCCGCCACGCAAAACAACCGCCCAGCCCCTCCGCCGCGCACGGCACCTCCACAAAACCCAGCAGCGCCGCCACGCACAGAACCTCCGCTCCGCACCGCACTTCCCGCAACCGCCCAGCCCCTCCACCGCCCCCGGCACCTTCAAAACACCCAGCCGCGCCGCCACGCACTGCACCTACGCTGTGCACGGCGCATCCGCCACACACGGCACCTTCACAACACCCAGCCCAGCAGCCACGCGCGGCGCCTTCAGGGCACCCAGCACCTCCGCGACACCCGTCTCTTCCGCAACCGCACGGCATTTCCGCAACGCACGGCTCTGCGCAGGGCTACTCGGTTGCCCGAGAGTCCAGGTCACCCCGCTGGCAACCCGATGCCCCGGGGGGCCAGAGACCAACCCGCACCCCGCTGGACAAAGGCCGCAACCGGAAAGGGCAGGGACCAGAGAACCGGCGACCGAGAACCGGGCGATCAGAAAACCGTCAACCGGAGATCGGGGTGGCTTGCCAAGGTTTGAGCCAGTCCGATTCCGGCCAGCCTTCCGCTGCGGCCATCAGTGGCATTGCCGTGGCGCCGTCCAGGGACTCGCGGATGATGTCTGCGTGGCCGGCGTGGCGGGCGGTCTCCTCGATCAGGTGTAGCAGGACCCATCGGACCGACCAGGCCTCCACGTCCTTCGGGTACCAGGGCACGCCCTGGGGCACCGGCACGGGCTGGCCCAGGTCCGCGATGCCCGCGACGACCTCTTCCGTGCGGGCGGCGACGCGGTCGTACCGGTCCAGCACCGACGCCATCGTCTCCGACTCCCCCAGGCGGTAGTGCTCGAAGTAATCCGCCATCGAGTCCTCGAACGGCTTCTGCGGCTGCTGCAGCACCACGTCGATCCAGCCGCTCTCCGTGTTGGCCGCGTGCTTCACCAAGCCGCCGACGCTCAGTTCGCTGGCGCTCGGCACGGCTCTCGCCTGCTCGTCCGACAATCCGTGTGCCGCTATCCGGATCACGTGGCGCTGCTGGGCCAGGTAGGCCAGCAGGCCGCTGCGCTCGTCGGTCACCGGAGGGACGCTTCCCGCCATGATGGTCCTCACTTCCAGAAGGGGTCTCACCCGGACTCCGGAAGCATCCCAGCCACCACCGACAATTTTCAGAGCCGCCGCGGCGCCGGCATCACCGCGACGTACGTGACGCCGACGGCCAGCAGCACCGTCCGCACCACCAGCTGCGCCCGCGTGAACAGCCCTTCCAGGTGCCCCGGCCCCAGCAGCCCCGCGACCAGCACCAGCGCCCACGTCACCAGCACCAGCGCCAGGCCGCCGACCGCCCACTCGCGCCAGCGCGGCGGCCACCACAACACGAGGCTCAGCGCGCCCGCCACGAACACCAGGTTGGCCGCCACGTCGACGGCCCGCGTCCCCGGTCGTGCGGCGTCGGCCAGCATCAGGAAGCCGAACAGGCACACCGAGATCGCGCTGAGCCGGCCGGTCCAGTGCACCGGGGCCAGCCGCATCAACGGCGGTCCGGACAGGGCGAACGCGAGCCCGGCCACCCCGCGCGCGACGCGGAACAGCACGTCCGCGCCCAGCAGGTCCTCGGCCGGACGGTCGACGGGCGACAACCCGGTCGGGACCACGAACTCCAGCAACCACGCGGAATACGCCGCCAGTCCGACGATGAACAGGACCACCGCAGCGATTCGCGCAGCACGCACCGCCACACCCTAAGGGACAAAGTGCGACGTCGCGCGCGCTGGTGTCACAGCCGTGATTTTCGCTTCACAGCAAGGATTACGACCAGCGACCGCACCGTCACTCAGCCGTGCGGGCGGACGAACGGGAACAGCACCGTCTGCCGGACCGACGCGCCGCTGAGCATCATCAGCAGCCGGTCGATGCCGATCCCGAGGCCGCCGGTGGGCGGCATGCCGTGTTCGAGCGCCTGCAGGAAGTCCTCGTCCAGCTCCATCGCCTCGACGTCGCCGCTCGCCGCGCGCAGCGACTGGGCTTCCAGGCGCCGCCGCTGCTCGATCGGGTCCGTCAGCTCGGTGTACGCAGTGCCGACCTCCAGGCCGAACGCGACCAGGTCCCAGCGCTCGGCCAGCAGCGGGTCGACGCGGTGCTGCCGGGTCAGCGGCGAGACGTCGGTCGGGTAGTCCGTGTAAAACGTCGGCAGCACGGTCTGACCCTCGACCAGATGCTCGTACGCCTTCAGCACCAGGTCGCCGTGGCCGGCTTCCTCGGCCACCGGGACCCCCGCCGCGGCGCACAGCCGACGCAGCTCGGACACCGACGTCGACGACGTGATCTCCTCGCCCATCGCCGCGGAAATGGCCTCGTGCACGGGAATCACCGGCCAGTCACCGGAGATGTCGTGCTCGACCACACGCCCGTCGGCGTCGACCCGGCGCACGATCTGCGCGCCGTACGCCGCTTCGGCCGCGTACTGCACCAGCTCTCGTGTGAGGTTCCGCATCGAGTTGTAGTCCGCGTACGCCTGGTACGCCTCGAGCATCGTGAATTCCGGATTGTGCGTGGCATCGACGCCTTCATTGCGGAAGTTCCG
>NZ_FOEF01000061.1 GCF_900110575.1 Amycolatopsis saalfeldensis | reverse complement strand
TTTCCGCGTCAGCGGCGCGGGAGCGCCCTTGCCCAGCGCCGAGGCGATCTGCTGCGCTTCGGCGCGTCCAAACACCACACCGGGCGGGAAACGGGTGGCCAGGACTCGGCGGCCGAGTGGGGCGCGACTCCTGCCCAGCAGGGCGCGCCCCGGACCCTGCGTTATTCGGTCAGGTCGGTCGGCTTCTCGACCACGATGACCACCGGGCGGATGCGCACCGGGGCGTCTTCCGGACCGCGCCAGTGACGCTTGATCCAGATGCGCTTGCGCAGCGAGCGGCCTTGCCCGAAGGGCTGATCGCGCCAGAACCCGCGGACGGGGAACCGGACGCTTACGCTGCGGCCGGTCGGCGCGGACGGCGGCGCGGAGCTTGTCCGGCGGCGGGCGCTGACCACTCGGACCGAGGGCAGGGGCTTTCCCGTCCGCTCCGCGCGACGGCGCTCCGCCCGGGGTGCGCGTGCCTCGGTGATCTCGACGACCTGGTTCCGGATGAAGTTCCAGGCCGCGAAGACCGTCTGTAGCCAGGGCGCGGCTTCCTGGTGGACCACGATGCCGGTCACCTCGTCGGTGGGCACGCACCGGCTCGTCGGGGTGAAAATCGGGGTTCCGGAGGCCGACCAGCACACCAGTGCTTCGTCTGCCCACAACAGTGGCGGGGTTCCGGTCTCGACGTTGTAGCGGGCTTCGGCGGGCGGGGTGCCGTGGGCGATGGACTCGGCGATGAGCGATTCGCGGTCGCCTGCCGACCAGAACGTCACCCAGACCGCGCCGCCCGGCGGTGCTGTCTGCGGAGATGGTCCCCAGGAGCACGCGACGACCGGCAGCGGAACCCGGGCGCGACCTTGGCAGTAACCGATCGGACGGTCGAAGACCATCAGCCCTTCGGGCGCCGGCAGGTCGTCGGGCTCGACCGACCAGTCCGGCAAAGCCGCGCCGGCGGCGAGTGCGTCCTCGGTTGTTTCCGCGTCGAGGGTGAACGGCTGCGCCGAACTGAGCCTGTTGGCCTCTTCAGCGTGGAGGATGACGGTGGATTCCAGCGGCGTGTCGGCCGCCGGAACGATCGTTCCCTGGCCGGCTTCGAGGGCGCCGCAGGTCGTCATGAGGAACGTGGGGTGGCTGAGCCAGCGGCCCATGGAGATTTGGAGGGCGGGGATCTGCTCGGACTGGGGCGGTGTCCAGGTCACCGCCGCGGGTTCTGGTGCGGAGTCATTGCTCTGGGGCATGGCCGGGCCTTCCGGTCGAGCGCGTCGTGGACGAGCGCGACCCCGAGCGGGCCGACCGGGTACGGGCAGGGGTGACCGCGTGCGGGCATCGCCGCAGGCGACGCGAAGCGCCCTTGCCCCGTGCCTGGGCGGGTTGCTGCGGTGCAGGTGTCCACCGGCGCCGACGTGACGACGGGGCGCGCGGGCACCAGCTCGGGGACTCGAGGTGGTGCCCGCGTGGCGGGGGTCATTCCGACGCCGCGACCAGCCGCCACTGCCCCTCGGGCAGGCTGGTGTCTCCGGGGGTGGCGTCGAGGTAGAGGTCCCAGCCTTTCGACCCGCAGCAGCCGTCGTACTCGTCGTCGGCGAACAGCTCGAAGTGGCCGTCGGTCCCCCGCGGGCAGTAGTAGCCGACCCAGTACCGCCACGCCTTGCCTGCGGGCGCGGGGGTGAGCTCGGGGTGGTCAGCATCGAGTTCGAGGTACGACATGGTGAGCCTCCTGGCTGGTCGTGTGGTGCGTTGACGAGCGCACGCCCAGCGGGACGAATCGGTGCGGGGCAAGGGTTTCCGCGTCAGCGGCGCGGGAGCGCCCTTGCCCAGCGCCGAGGCGATCTGCTGCGC
>NZ_FOEF01000062.1 GCF_900110575.1 Amycolatopsis saalfeldensis | reverse complement strand
AGGATTCGAACCTGCGACCAACATCAGATGATCGAGGATGGCCGCCTCCAGCTTCACACCTCGGCCCCATGAAGCAACACGCAGCACCCACGAACTCGACGGCAGAGTCCGGCACTGGCGAGCCCGAGGCGAGCCCGAGCCGCCCCTCTTAACCAGCGGGTTCGGGGTTCGAGTCCCTGATGGCGCACTCCACTGAATCGAAGCCCACCTGCGGGTTCCTCCATCGCGAGGATCTTGCCGGTGGGCTTCGATCATGGGTGGGACCGACGGGGGGCCGAATGTGGCCGGTCCCGCCGGTCGCTCGATCCTTCTAGGCCGCCGACAGGGCATGGCCGCTGCGGTGACGTCCAGTTCCCGCTGCCTCAACGCCTTTAGCATCTCCTGTAGCGCCGAAAACAGGCACAAGACGGCCATCTGTTCACCATTGCAAACCTGGAGTCCGAACGATCAGCCAGCCGGGGTTGAGACTGCCGTCGACGGCCTCCGGCGATTCGCTTCGATCTACGGTCTCATCACCCTTATCGGTGGCTCGGCTGCGTCGACGATCTTCTTCAGGCGCTCAGAGCAGCTGGCGCGCAAGGGCCCTTCTACACACGGATCTTGTGAGCCGACTTCCGCGTCGACCCAGGCCTGCGGTTCTTCTTCGTTCCATAGTGACGCGTGGCTTTCCGGGAGTCGCGGCGGACCTTCTTCGCCGTCCGCCGCGCCGCTTTCATGACCAGGTTGGCGGTGGCTTCGGCCGCCTGATGTGCCAGGCAGGGCAGCACGCTGGTGTAGGTATCTGCAGTCAGCACAATGCTCGAATGCCCCAGCATCACCTGCACCACCTTCAAGTCGTTCCCAGCGGCCAGCGACAAGCTCGCCGCACCATGACGAAGGTCATGCAGCCGAATCGGCGGCAGATCCGCCTCAGCGACGAGCTTGCCGAAGGCATGGGTGACATAGCCCGGACTCATCGGATTCCCGCACCGGTTGACGAACAAGAACCCCGTCAACGCCGCACCAGCCGGCAGCCGACGTCTCCGCTCCGCGCGCAGGGAACGCAGCGCTGATACTGAAATACTGTCCAGCGCGAGGACGCGGACACTGCTCTCGGTCTTCGGCGGGCAGACCACGGTCAGGCCATTGTGGTCCTGCACCTGGTGCGACACCTGCAGCACGCGTGCGTCCAGATCGATGTCGCACCATCGCAACCCCGCCGCTTCACCCCGACGCAGCCCAAGCAGCGCGACCAGCAGGTACAGCACATGCAACGGGTGGTCGTAGCTGCTCTCCAGGAACGCCGCAGTCTGCGTCGCAGTCCAGACGGCCACGGCCGGCCTCTCGCCGGTCTGGCGCCAGTTCGCTTCCCGGCCTTCAGTCCACACCACAGCGCGCGGCCGGCGCCCGGAGGGAAGCTCGATCCAATGTGCCGGGTTCCGATCCAGCAGTCCCCGGCGGATCGCACCGTTGAGCGCGGCATGAAGCACCCCTCGGATGCGCTGCAGCGTTGCGTAAGACAAGGGCCGAGTCCGGCTCGAGTTAGTGCGGATCAACACTGCGAACATCGCCTGTGAGGTTCACCCCGAATGGTGGACAGGGGCTTAAGAGGGTTCAGGCGGCCGTGCGGAGTGACTGCTCGAAGGTGTCGGGACTGAGCATCCCGATC
>NZ_FOEF01000065.1 GCF_900110575.1 Amycolatopsis saalfeldensis | reverse complement strand
GGGGTGGGATACCTCATCTTGGAACAGGCTTCCCGCTTAGATGCCTTCAGCGGTTATCCCTTCCGAACGTGGCCAACCAGCCATGCCCCTGGCGGGACAACTGGCACACCAGAGGTTCGTCCGTCCCGGTCCTCTCGTACTAGGGACAGCCTTCCTCAAGTATCCTACGCGCGCGGCGGATAGGGACCGAACTGTCTCACGACGTTCTAAACCCAGCTCGCGTGCCGCTTTAATGGGCGAACAGCCCAACCCTTGGGACCTACTCCGGCCCCAGGATGCGACGAGCCGACATCGAGGTGCCAAACCATGCCGTCGATATGGACTCTTGGGCAAGATCAGCCTGTTATCCCCGGGGTACCTTTTATCCGTTGAGCGACACCCCTTCCACCAGGTGGTGCCGGATCACTAGTCCCGACTTTCGTCCCTGCTCGACATGTCTGTCTCACAGTCAAGCTCCCTTGTGCACTTGCACTCAACACCTGATTGCCAACCAGGCTGAGGGAACCTTTGGGCGCCTCCGTTACTCTTTAGGAGGCAACCGCCCCAGTTAAACTACCCATCAGGCACTGTCCCTGAACCAGATCATGGTCCGAGGTTGAGATTCCCAATTCGACCAGAGTGGTATTTCAACAACGACTCCACCACCACTAGCGTGATGACTTCACAGTCTCCCACCTATCCTACACAAGCCGAACCGAAAACCAATACCAAACTATAGTAAAGGTCCCGGGGTCTTTCCGTCCTGCCGCGCGTAACGAGCATCTTTACTCGTAGTGCAATTTCGCCGGGCCTGTGGTTGAGACAGCCGGAAAGTCGTTACGCCATTCGTGCAGGTCGGAACTTACCCGACAAGGAATTTCGCTACCTTAGGATGGTTATAGTTACCACCGCCGTTTACTGGCGCTTAAATTCTCAGCTTCACCCCCGAAGGGATTAACCGGTCCTCTTAACGTTCCAGCACCGGGCAGGCGTCAGTCCATATACATCGTCTTGCGACTTCGCATGGACCTGTGTTTTTAGTAAACAGTCGCTTTCCGCTGGTCTCTGCGGCCACCCACCCCTAGCCCGTGAAGAGCTTCAGGATGTTTGGCCCCCCTTCTCCCGAAGTTACGGGGGCATTTTGCCGAGTTCCTTAACCACAGTTCACCCGATCGCCTTAGTATTCTCTACCTGACCACCTGTGTTGGTTTGGGGTACGGGCCGTGCATGCACTCACTAGAGGCTTTTCTCGGCAGCATAGGATCACTCTACTTCGCCTCAAACGGCTACGCATCACGTCTCA
>NZ_FOEF01000066.1 GCF_900110575.1 Amycolatopsis saalfeldensis | reverse complement strand
CCGGCACCGATGTTCGTGACCACGGACCAGGCCAGCTGATCAGTGACCCCGACCCACAACGTGCAACTACCCGATGCGCGCCCGTCCTGCGTGTCAGCGAAAACACCCGGATACCTAGGCCTGCTTCGCCTTCTGATCGTGGATATCGCTGATGCCGCCCTTGTGTCGAAACGGCAAAACGACTCAACGCGGACACTCAGGCACCACCCCTCAGATGCGCGACCACGCCGTCCCCGACCTTCTTCGCGATCGGGCACGGGTCCGTCTTGTTCGGCCCACTGCTGATACTGGCATAGACACCCGGATACCCGCTGATGCTGACCGGCTCGAAGTACGCGGACTGCGCCTTCTGGGCATAGATATCGCTGATACCGCCCTTGTTCTGCGGCACCGCCGACAGACTGATCGAGTTCAACTCATTGCTCGACGACTTCCACCGGCACAACTTCGGCGAATCCGCCGTCGCCTGCCCATTGGTCAGCAACCCGATATCCGTCAGCTGGCTGTCACCCAGCGCTGAGCACGGGTTGTCGATCAGCCCATCCGCGGACAAGGGCGCCGACACCTTCAGCAACGAGTCACCGGCCTCCGACGAGGGCGCAGCAGAAGGACTCGTCTCGGCAGCGCCATTCGAGCTGCCGCCGCACCCGGCGAGCAGCACTGAAGCCGCCACCGGCACGAGCGCAACAGCGACACGGGACAACTTCCTGAACACCCAGACTCCTTGACCCTTGGCAGGCGATTCGGCAGCGTCAGCGGCTCCCTGTTCCGCCAGATCACCGAGCAGTACCGCGTCGGTCCGGCCCAGGCGTCGGGCGCTCCTCACCCTCCATCCTCCAGACGGAGGATCCCACCGCATCAATCCCAGGCCCAGCCCAAGATCGCTATGCCGAGCAGAGCCGGCATCCCTTACCTGATCCCCGGTCGTCGTCCGTGTCCGCCGATACGCGGGCGACGACCGGGCCTCCACCTCGGCACTCAGGCAGTGCCTTTCAGATGCGCGATCATCGCCTCGCCGACCTCTTGCGCCTTCGGGCACGGATTCGTCTTCATCGACCCGGCACCGATGTTCGTGACCACGGACCAGGCCAGCTGATCAGTGAC